>SJPJ01000001.1:0-157 GCA_007859835.1 Novipirellula herctigrandis
AACGGACAACCGTCACCGAAGGGGCCGAAGGCTAAACGGACGGTGCTCGGTCGATTGATACATCATGGTGACGCGAGTTTTGTTTAACCCACATCCGTGCGATAACCATGTGATGCAACGGAGGACGGGTGGTCCGTTTTCTCGTCTGCTTGCAAGT
>SJPJ01000001.1:167-4623 GCA_007859835.1 Novipirellula herctigrandis
TTACCCGACTGAAATCCCTCGCTCAATAAGCGTCTGCTGTCAACTTACCGAGACCACGCTTTGACGACGAAAGTACGTTCGCCGAAATGGATTCTTCGATTGTACGTTTGGTCCATCACTGATTACATTCGCGACAATCCTGATGATGATGTCCGCCGATACCGTTTCGCGCGTTCCCTTGCGGCACTTGGCCGAACCGAATCTGCGAAACGCGAATACGGCAATCTCCTCGAACGCGACTTTCGATCCGCCGATTGCCACTACGAACTCGCGTGCGTTGCGATCAAGGCGGCTGACGATGCGACCGCGATCCAGCACCTACAGAACGCTATCACTTACTCGCCAGACGATGCCGACTGCTTGCGCCTTCTCGCCAAGCTGACCGACTGATGTTTCTGGCGCGACGCACGATCACGAGCTTGCTGTTGGCCGTTGCAAATGGTTTGCGGAGTCGATAGCCTCGACGGTACGCAGACATCAAGATTCTGCACATGGGCGGGCGGGTAACCATGGGTTGGACGCGGAGGCCTCGAAAGCGTCTTTGCAAATGGTTGATCTTTCGCTCGGCCCCGGTCAACCCTGCCGTTACCCGCATAGGTGCTCGCTACTCGCTAACCCGATGAACAAACCCTGCGCCTATTGCGGAATGACTGACACGCCGCGACACAAGGGCCACGTTGTGTCGAAGTGTCTCTACCCGAGTACGACACCCGGCGACATTCAGCGACCAACCGTCCCGGAGTGTGAAAACTGCCAAACGCTGTGGACAGACGCGGAGACGCAGTTTCGCAACATCCTCGTTCTTGCCGGCGAGCAGAATCACGCAACGAAAGAAACTTGGGAGACCATGCAACGGAGCTTCACGAAACCAAGCGGAAAACGCTGGGTGCAGGACATCTTTGAATCGATGACCGAAGTCTCAGCTGACGACGGCGCTCGGTACATGGTTCATCCGCACAAAGATGCACGCGTGAATCTCGTCCTGCGCAAGATCGTTCGTGGACTGAGTGCGTACCACAACCTTCGTGATTGTGTTCCCGACGATCATGTTTGGGTGGGCATACCTCCGGCCAATTTCCCCGACGAATTCATGCGGTACGATTTGGGCGCCGGATTCTTCCAATACGGAATTGCGTTGTTTGAAACGGACCTTGGCATTGACGCGGATTCGGGATGGCTCATGCGATTCTATGGAACGCGTGAGTTTATCGGTGTAGTTGCGAATTCCGCAGAAAAGAAACTTGAGATCGCATCGCATTTTGACGCATCGTAGTAAGATGCGGGTAACCATTCCGTGCACCGGAGCACGGCATAGGACCTTTACAAATTGAGAATCAAATCGCCGTGCCCGGTGACGGTGGTCGTTCGTTGGATAAAGTGAACGTCATCGTTTCCTTTTCATCACGACGCAAGCCAATATCGGTTACCCCTCACCGAATGGGATCGTAACAAATCTCATTCGCACGTTGACGCTAGATGACCGAACGCTCGCTCTTTAACGTGGCCTGTAAACTTCTTGGCCTGTGGCTGATGTTTCGAGCAGTGTCCGCATTTGTTTGGGCTTTTCTCGCTGGACGATATTCCGAACAATTTCTACTAGAGCCGCCTGAAGCGTTCGGATGGTTTTCCGGCGCGGTCGCACTGGCATTTGGGCTATTCCTTTGCTGCCGGTCCGGCTGGCTCACCCAACTGATGTTTCGCATTGACGGCCCTCTCGACTCTGAACGTGACGGATCGCCGCCGAGACGATTGATGCCGTACTCCGACGCCAACGATAGTAGCGACACTTCGATGCCCGACGAACAATAGAACACATCGCAGAATCGTGGCGAATTTGGCACTCGGCAACACGGACGGTACAATTATTGATCGGCTTGGGGCGATGGTCGCTCTAAAATCGCTGCAAAAACACCAACGAACCATGGGATGCACGCGGAGGACTCGGCAGCGCGTTTGCAAGTGGGTGCCGTTCCGCTCGTCCCCGGTGATCCCGGCCGTTCGTCGGCAATTGCTGCATGAGTGCGTTCTATGCGCAAACCTTTCCAATTTCGACTCGCATCACTGCTACTCCTCCTCGCAGTGTCGGCAATCACGTTTGCATGGATTTTCTCCAACGAGGATCTTGAGCGTTCACTTCGACGCGATCTGGAGATTGCCAAATCAGCACAACTCGAAATCGTCAAAGACGGTACTCGCAAATCACCGTTTCAGAGCGATGAACGATATGCGTGGGTACTCGTCAAAACTAAGGCCAAGTACGAACTTATCGGGGCCGTGCGACCCCTCGATGATTCGATGCCCTGGCGAATCCCCGACATGACGATCTCTTGGATTGATGATCAAGTCGGACCTGAGCCATTCTATTTTGTTTTTTCGCAACGTCCTAAGAAGCCGGAAATAGATAGCTGGATACGCTACTCTAACGACTTCTGGTAATTCAAGACGCGGAGAGAACGGCGACGAACCATGGGTTGCAACGGAGGCCGCGAGTTTACGTTATTGAAGTGGTGAGTCGTTCGCGCGGCCCCGCTGAACCCTACCGTTATCCGACTGGAAGCTCAATCCATGCTTGGAGTCCGCTCAATGAATCTTAACCGCAGCAGCGAACGAACCGGAAAGCGTCGTCTGCAGTTTAGCATTCGCACTCTTCTAATCTTGACCACGATCGTCGGACCTGTTCTGGGTTTGTACGGACCAGCAGTCGTTGACAAGTTACTCGAATTGTATGCGGACGAAACTGTGAAGGTCAAAGTTCCATCGCTGCGCCTGCAGAAAGCTCGTGCTGCGTTTGCTCTGCGTCTTCTAGAAAACGAGAAGGCAATACGTGACGCAAAGTCTGGGAAGGACGGTTTTCCGCCCGCTGAGTCATTGAGCTTTCCGGTCCATCGTGAAGATGATACCGAAGAAGAAGTGTATTGATGCTCAGTTGCACAGCCCGAGGTATTCTCAAGCTTAAAGCCGTTCGCACGTCATCAGAGAGTTTCGATTCCATGATTAATTCATACCGGCGGATCTCCATGGGTTGTTACGGAGCGGTGGTGGAACGCTTTTCCGTCTGCTTGCACGTCAATCTCCGTCGCCCGCAAAACCCTGCCGTTGTCCGACTGGGCACTTCTGTAATTCCTAGGATCCCATGAGTGACGACGCACTTGTCTTCGTTTGCGTAACTGCCGGGACAGGCCTCGGCGCGATGGTCGGGTCCGCCTTGCCCGGCGCGAGGCCAGAAACGATCGTTTTCTTTGCCGCCGCAGGAAGCGCAGCGGGTGCTATTGCGGGTTCCGTCACGTCAATGATCCGAACAGCCTCCCGGTGTCCCTCCCGTTCGCGCGAACGCCCCAAGAATGACGTCGCGACGCTAAGGCATCGTCAATCACCGAAGATCATCCCGGTTAGAAAACCGGGCACGGAGCCAGAACTACAGAAACTGACCCCGTTTCGTAAGCGTCTCGCAAAATTTACGCACCAAAACGAATCCGAGGTCATGGACGACAGCGTAGGCCACGATTCCAAGATGCGGTTCTGGTCTCTCGCAAGTATCGTCTCGCTTGTGCCTCCAAAGTCCGCTAGACTAATTCGTCAGTGCCTCCTTTCCATTCGTCGTGCTGCAGGTAGAGATCGGGCGTGACGTCGAACCTCTGAATTGACGAAAACCAGCTTTGCTCACATTGTTCGCGGATAACCAAGTCATGCACCGGAGTACGGGTGGCCCACTTCTCCCTTTGCTTGCACGTCTATCGCCCGTACCTCGGTGATGACCACCGTTATCCGAATGAAGACCGCCAATGCTTACTGATTGGGCGATGCTGCAGCAAACGCAACTCAACGATCTCTCCGGATCTAACATTGAATGCTGGCGTTGCACCGAAATGGCGTTCGAGTCGGCAGACGAAACCAATCCGGTTTGGCGGCACCCATCGGTCAACGCGATTCAATGTGCAATTGTCGATGCGCTTATCGACGGACGTTGGCGTCGTTTTTACACATTGGCGGGCGATGCCCCTGCCGCTGATTGGGGTGTTGTCGTTGGCCATGCTCCGGCTGAACTCGAGCCCGTCGCTGCCGACTCTACAATTTATCGCAACTTCCTACTTTCCTCGCTGCCCTGCGGCGCAATTTCATCGATATATTTAGACACTGACTCGTGCGGAATGGTTGGCCGCATTGAATTGCAAATTGGCAACGATTGTGTTTCGCTCGCTGCGAGCGAGGTGTATGACAACGGGACAGGCGGGTTCCGAATCGCTGACTACGACGAATCGATCCTCGTGCAGCTCAACAACCGTATCCCAGGCTGCGGATAACCAACGCGTGCACGCGGAGGCCCGTTGGTTCGGTTATGCAAATGGATACTCAACTCACGGGCCCCGGTGACGCGGGCCGTTATCCGACTGAAGATGCTCGACAACAATGACCGCAGACGAACTCGCCACGCTTGTCAAATCTACATTCGCGTTGT
>SJPJ01000001.1:6542-8056 GCA_007859835.1 Novipirellula herctigrandis
CGCCGACAAAGTGATGCGTTTACTAACTACTGTGCTTTTTGCCGTCTCGATGCTCGGCCTTCACGCTATGGCCAATCCGCCAACGCCCGATCAAGCCGTGGCGTATTTCCAAGAACTCAATGACGCCAGCATTAAGCGGGATGCGAAAAGCGTACCGTTCTACTTGTTCATTGCGGACCGCAAACTCACCAACGAAGACCTCACACATATCGATGCACTGCAGTCGTTGCGACAGCTAAAACTTATGGACTGCGATGTAAGTGACGCAATCTGGAAGCATATCTCTGAGCACCATCAGCTTCAGGAACTTTCACTTTCAGGTTCGCAAATCACGGATCGATCGCTTAGCAACCTGGCTTCTTTCCCCGATCTCGTTTCCCTCGACATCCGTGCCACCAAGATTGGTGATTCTGGGCTGCAACGCATCGGAACAATTACGTCCCTGCACAAATTGGAACTCCTTGGTACGCGTGTCACATCCAGGGGAATGAAGCACCTCACTAAGCTCTCCCGACTGACAGAGCTAGGGCTCGTCCAAACACGTGTCGGCGACGACGGCCTCCAATCACTCGGGAAACTCACGGAGCTTCGCGAACTTAGTCTTGAAGGCACACGAATTACGAATCTTGGATTGAAGCACCTCAGCAATTTGACGAATCTCGAATTGCTGACGATTCACAACACCGACGTGACGGAGGCAGGTTTGGTTCATCTTGGGTCACTGACTAAACTGGAGACGTTCTACCTGTGTGTTCCCGTATCCGAGCAAGGGCTTCGCACGCTCAAGAAAATGACCGCGCTCAAACACCTGTATATTGGTGATGTTGATCCTGATCCTCGCGCGTGGTTGGAAGAGAACCTTCCCGGCGTCGGGGCGTATTGAACGCGGCGAACCATGAATTGCACCGAAGCACGGGTGGTGCAATTCTTGGCCATCACAACATCAACCGCCCGTGCTCGGTGAATTCCGCCGTTATCCGTCTCAGGAATATGCTTCAATCGCTCAAACGTTTCTTTCGCGAACGCCGAGAATTTCAACTCCGAGACAGAATTCGTGCGGCTTTTGAGACCGGAGAACCACTTTCTCGATTTATTGCTCGAGACGTGCGGCGACAAATACTAATCGTGAATATCGACGAGATCGAATCAGGATTCGTCGTCGCGCAAACTAAGACCGACAACATTCTGTATCTATCGAAAAAATTGGCTGTAGAATCAGAATTTGGAGCTCCCTCGCGAATTCAGGTTGGCAGAATGTGGGAATGGACAGGCAACTCTTGGGGTGGACTTCCAGATGGAACATCCATCGTGGATCGCGTACAATCAGCACCAAGCGATCCGCAAAACGACGGATAACAATACGTTGCACACGGAGCCGCGGGCCGCGCGGCTTTTTCTGCTTGCATGTCTTTCGCCGCGGCCCGGTGAACGTTGCCGTTACCCGACGTAACGATGAAGATCGTATCGACGTACAACATCGATCTCGTATGATGATCTCGTTTCGACAACGTGAT
>SJPJ01000001.1:10274-13036 GCA_007859835.1 Novipirellula herctigrandis
ATCCATGCCGCACACAACTGCTCGGTTTAGACGCACCGCTTTGCTAGTTGCATCGGTCTTCGTGGCTTTGCTCATCTATCTTGGATACTACATCTTTGGTCCTGGGGGTGCTATCAGCTTCGGTGCGTTCTTCGGTCTTGCAGCCTTCCTAGCTGCCAGCTTGGTCTGCCGATGGGATACGGCAGCGAAACGCGACCGCCTAATGTCCGTCTGTGCGGTCATGCTTGCTGTCTCCGGCGGACTCTATGTCGCGTACGTTGACTACGGATGGGGCTTTCACCTCACACGTCAGAAAATGCGAGATGCGAATCAACTGCAAACACAATTTGACGCAGACACTCGATTTCGGCGTATTTCAATTTCGTACGTTGACCCTGCCCGCCAGAAAGGCGAATGGCTGTCTGTTTCTGGTCGCGTCCGATCCGATGCTGATTTGGCAGCGCTGCACAAGCTTATTGACGATGACGACAAATGGTTCATAAAGTGGGATGTCGCCATAGTGGACGCCCGGACTGGCGGGTAACCATCGCATGCAACGGAGCCGGGCTTGCGACCTTTTACGAATGGAACATCAACCGTCCCGGCCCGCTGATGCGTACCGTTATCACACTCCGGGCGATTGATGCTCTGCTATGGGTGCGCTGTTGATGATCCCTTTTCGTCCGTTTGGTCCACAACATCGTTTGTTGCTTTCAAATTGGGACCTCGTTAAACTGATACTGCTAGGGAACGGACAACCGTCACCGAAGGGGCCGAAGGCTAAACTGACGGTGCTCGGTCGATTGATACATCATGGTGACTCGATCGGCGTTTAACCCAAATCCGTGCGATAACCATGTGATGCAACGGAGGACGGGTGGTCCGTTTTCTCGTCTGCTTGCACGTCGTTCGCCCGTCCCCGCTGATCACCACCGTTATGAATCAATGGATCGCAAATGAAGCATCACTTCGGCGACTGTCTCGATCGTGAGGGCGACTATTGGACCGTCGTCCCCAACCGCGAACGATACGCATATCGAATTGACAGCGTTCCCGCTGGCGACGAAGAAGTCACAATCGCGACCATTGGCTCCGACGACAGCTTGTGGAGGAATGTCTTCACGTTCCCCAATCTCGAAGAACTGACGCTGCACAGCCCAAGCCATGAACAGCTTCAGGCCATTGCCGAACTGGCCGTATTGAGAAGATTACGGATCACACATGCGAGGCCGAAAGAGATTACCTTCATCAGCCCGCTGTCGCAGATTGAAGAACTTGTACTTGAATACGTCTCAGGCTTCTCCGATCTGTCCCCACTTCGTTCTTTGCCCAGATTGAAATCGCTGCACATTGAGAATCTCAGGAAGGTGACCGACTTTAGGGGCCTGTCCGGCCTCGCGTGTCTTCGGTATTTGCAAATCGACGGCACCTTGGATTGGAAACAGCCGATCGCCGATTTTGAGTTCCTTCGTGGTCTCCCAAACTTGGAGGTCCTTTCTTTTGGTCAGATAATCAACAAGACCCCATATCCAGCACTGCTGCCGGCATTGGCACTAAAAAAGTTGAAACGCCTCAAGCTAACGTGGAACATGCTGGCGGCAGAGGAGTATGCGTTGTTGGAAGTTGGGTTGCACGATGTCGAAGGAGCGAATTGGGGACCTTATACTCGCTTCGAATATTCACCAGGCGAAGAATGGTTCGAGTTCACCGGCAAGGGCGCCGGCAGGGCGAAATGCGGTCACGCGAATGCAGAACACAAATGCGCCGAATACACCGTGAAGTATGAGAAGATGAAGGCCGAAGCAGAACGCACCATCTCGAATTCCCAACTCGCGAACCAATGATGTAGATTCATAACCAAGCAATGCACCCGAGTCGCGAAGTCGGGCGTTTTGGCAATGGACAATCTTTCGTCGCGACCGGGTGATTACAAACGTTATGCGATTGACTTCAACACAGGGCTACACTCTTGAGCGCAATCATTGACGTGATCCTTGGCATCGTCGAGTTTATCGGCCAGGTCATATTTATGCGCAACCGAAAACGGTAAGCGTTTCGGCTTCGGTCAAACTTGGCACGTGCCGAAATGAGTCGACTGATCGGCAGCATCAAACTACACTTCTGGTGCGCGGTTGAATGTTTGCGTTGGAGCGTTCTAGATCTGCGGACGACAGCGTTTTGACTTCGATTTGAATTGACACGTGCCGAGAACAATCAAATCATCGGCTGTGTCGATCGTGGTGCACGTGCGCGGTTCATGATGCCATTGGAACGCTTGTGATCGGTTGGCGGCAGGTTCTCGACTTCGCGAACATCCGTGCCAGGGCAAATGCCGCGCGCAACTTGCATTTCACATCGAGCGACCGTTAGAATCAACCACCAGTACAAACCGTCTCAATGCCGCAACCGAGATGCCCATAACCATCGGATTCACCGAAGTACGGCATCGGGTCGGTACAAATGGAAAACCAAATCGCCGTACTCGGTGATCCGTACCGTTATCACACTCCGGGCGATTGATGTTCTGCTATGGGGGCGCTGTCGATGATCCGCTGGCAACCGTTTGGTCCGACAACGTCGTTTGTTGCTTTCAACTTGGGACCTCGTTAAACTGATACTGCTAGGGAACGGACAACCGTCACCGAAGGGGCCGAAGGCTAAACTGACGGTGCTCGGTCGATTGATACATCATGGTGACGCGAGCGGCGTTTAACCCAAATCCGTGCGATAACCATGTGATGCAACGGAGGACGGGTGGTCCGTTTTCTCGTCTGCTTGCAAGT
>SJPJ01000001.1:13046-17812 GCA_007859835.1 Novipirellula herctigrandis
GATCGGACAACCGTCACCGAAGGGGCCGAAGGCTAAACTGACGGTGTTCGGTCGATTGATTCATGATGGTGACTCGATCGGCGTTTAACCCAAATCCGTGCGATAACCATGTGATGCAACGGAGGACGGGTGGTCCGTTTTCTCGTCTGCTTGCACGTCGTTCGCCCGTCCCCGCTGATCACCACCGTTATCACACTCCGGGCGATTGATGTTCTGCTATGGGGGCGCTGTCGATGATCCGCTGGCAACCGTTTGGTCCGACAACGTCGTTTGTTGCTTTCAAATTGGGACCTCGTTAAACTGATACTGCTAGGGAACGAACAACCGTCACCGAAGGGGCCGAAGGCTAAACTGACGGTGCTCGGTCGATTGATACATCATGGTGACGCGATCGGCGTTTAACCCAAATCCGTGTGATAACCATCGGATGCAACGGAGGACCGGTGGTCAGTTTTCCCGAATGGATACTCAATTCCCGGTCCCCGCTGATCCGTACCGTTATCCGATCAACGACGATCGGTATGCTGGTGTTGGGCCTTGGCGTCACAACACTGGCTTGCGGCTGATGCCGGTGAACGATATACCCGACGAACCATTCCCTCGGACAACTTTTCTGGTTCGACCTTCCAATCTCCTGATGGCTTGCGCGAGCCTCCTCGCACCGACCATCGGCGTGCTCGGGCGACATTCGTTGCGCGACGACGGAACGTCCTGATGGCTTGCGCGAGCAATCTCCGGTTACCATCGGCTTGCTCGGTCTTGCTTTGGGAACGTAAACTGGCATTCCACCTTCCACCTAAATTCACCACGGATAACCATCCGTTGCACACGGAGCCGCGGGCCGCGCGGATTCTCAAATCAATGTCGTTTGCCGCGGCCCGGTGAACGGTGACGTTATCCGATCAACGACGATCGGTATGCTGGTGTTGGGCCTTGGCGTCACAACACTGGCTTGCGGCTGATGCCGGTGAACGATATACCCGACGAACCATTCCCTCGGACAACTTTTCTGGTTCGACCTTCCAATCTCCTGATGGCTTGCGCGAGCCTCCTCGCACCGACCATCGGCGTGCTCGGGCGACATTCGTTGCTCGACGACGGAACGTCCTGATGGCTTGCGCGAGCAATCTCCGGTTACCATCGGCTTGCTCGGTCTTGCTTTGGAACGTAAACTGGCATTCCACCTTCCACCTAAATTCACCACGGATAACCATCCGTTGCACACGGAAGCCGCGGCCGCGCGGATTCTGAAATCAATGTCGTTTGCCGCGGCCCGGTGAACGGTGACGTTCTGTGCACTGAATGTGATACCTACTCCATCCGAAATCGAACTTGCAATCGAGTCTGGCGATGTTGCTTTGCGCACTATGTTCGCTACCGCCGACTGTGATTCACTCTTGGATGCGCGCGATTCTTCCTCTGGTTTTGACGCGGCATGGCGGGCTGCACACGAAACGATTGAGAAACTTCGATTCATACTTAACGAACCCACTCCGACTACGGCACTACGCGAACTAGCATTCAAAACCGTGTTCGACGCCACTGAACACCATGATCTTGCGACATGTGTGTCGGACGACTTCGGTTTGATTGGAGCGGGAGGATTCTATTGTTCGCATGACTCGATCGATGGCTTTCGCGACACTACAATTGAATGGCTCTGGAGCGAGTATTCCAACGGACGCCTGCCTGTTCCTCCGATGCCAAGAAGCACAGAACCATGAATTCGCTTTACGCTTGTTTGTCAAGCGGCGTAGCGGCAAGCGAGCCGATTCTTCGAGCTCGCGTTAAGCCGCTGAAGCTTCGACATGCTTTACCCTTGGAGTTGACTCTCCCATTTTTGCGCGCAACTTTGTGTTGCTTTGTATTGTTTGCACTTCGCTGATTCGTTGCTTCCACTCACACATCGAACCGAATCCTAGACTGGCAAAGTTCGCGTTTGGGCTCTCGTTCGGAGCAATCACTTGATCTTACTCATTGGCCATGTCGAAGGATAAAAGCGACCGGTGTGACAGGACTCAGACTCACTCGCCTGGTCAATGTGCACCGATCATGTTGGGCGGATGCCAACTGATAATGCCATGGTGGTCATCACCGGTCGCCAAGGTTCAATATCTCAGTCGAAGGGGTTCCTCCTAGGTTTTCGTTATTTCAAAAGTTATCGCTGACGGACGTTTCGACTAGGCTGCTTTAGCGTGCTCGCTGGCCATTACAAAGACGCGACCCGGATCGAATGGCTCGCCGCTCTTGTACCAACCGTAAAACATTTTCAAAATCTTTCGCATCACGCAAACATTCGCCTTTTGACCTGGCATCTTGTCGGCTTCCTTCTTCTTCCAGTAGTAGTCACCAAAGAGCTTACCGCGACCGACCAGCGGAATCGCCATCAAGTTCAGTACGTAACGTAGTTCGCTCCGGCCGCGACGGCTGATCGTCGTCCGGCCTCGCCATTTGCCACTTTGACGTTCGCACAAGTTCAACCCTGCATAACGCATCAGTTGCGAGACCGTGCGGAAATCATCCGGCGGTCCCATCTCGGCGACCAAACGCGAAAGCATCCGAAGCGTGACGACTCCCTTGCGTGGAGCAGGTAACCGCGGATCGGAAGATTGAAGCGTCAGGTAAAGCTCTTGCATTTGACTTTCGATTTGTCGTTGCTGCTGCAAAAACGTCGTGATTTCCGTATAAAGTTGCTGCACGGCGGTGGCTCGGATTTCGGCAAGCGTGGCAGCCAAGTCATCCTTTTGAGTGCTTGCCGTATCGTTTGCTGCTCGCCAGAGCTTTTTCAGAGTCGCCTTCTTGGTGTGTTTGCTGCAAGCTTTCATTCGTCCGTAGAAGGCTTCCTCGCCCACCGCAAGAATCGCGTGCGGGTTGCCAGCGAACTGCTCGATCAGCGCACGGCCGGTCGGTCCGTACAACACCGACTTGTCCAATCGAAGATCCGCAAACAGACTTCTCAAATCAGCGTGCAGTTCGCACTTGGCGACCTTGATGCGGGCTTCACAGCGGAGGACCAACCGATGAAGTTCACGTAGCTGCGCGTAATGTTTATCAAGCTTACGGTCTTGGATCAGTTTGCCGACTTTGGCAACCGTCAGCACCGCTTTGGGATCGCGTTGGTCGGTCTTGCCATGATCGGCGAATTGAATCGTGCGGAATTTGGCTACGGCTTCTCCATGCACCAACGCGGTTCGCATGCCGAGTTCATCGGCCAGCTGCAGAAGTCGTCGATGATAGATGCCCGTTGACTCACAGAGGACACGAATTTGATAGTCACCGTGTTGTTGGACTTCGTTGCGGATCTCTTCGAGCGTTGTGCGTATGTCGGAACTGTTGTTTTCACACTGGCCACGGATTGATTTCCCCGACAACTCCATGGCCCAATACAGCGAATCACTGCCAACATCGAAGCCGACGTTAACGATTCTGCCAGCGTCAGTGATGTTTTGATTTTGTTGAACTAAAAGAGTTGATTTCGACATTGAGTTTGTAGTAGAATTCATGAGGCTTCTTTCGAATGTATTGTCGAACCACGATCTCCAAATTGTTGGTTACGACCACTAACACCAAGTGAGCGAATCCTCGTGATTCAGCTCGTTTATTACATCGAGAGAAGCCATTTTCGTTTCAAAATCCAATAAGTCCACCTAAGAGTATGTGCACCGAAGCACGGGTGGTGCGATTTCTGGCCACCACAACACCGTTCGCCCGTGCTCGGTGAATTCCGCCGTTCGTCGGACAATCAGCTCGCGGTAACCTGCAGTGACGTGATTGAACAACTTGAAAACGCATCGATCTGTTGGAAAAACGTCGTTGTCGGCACAGTGAAGAACGTAGGATACGATTTTCCACACTGCTATGGAGACTTCATCCCCTCTTCAGCATCGCACCCATTCAAAGAACTGTTCCAGTTCCTCATGGGCGCGGATGCGGGCGGTGATCCACCCTTCGACCAAGAACTTCTCGACGAGGAAAACTGGTTTGTCCAAAGAGTGGACGGCGAACGCGAGAAGATGACACTTCCGTCAATCGATTATTCTGACGGCACTGTCGATTGGCGGCCCCGATGACGATCGGCGCAGATACACTGGCCAACTAACACGGCACACAGAACCGACGAACCATGACATGCACACGAAGATCCGGTGGTTAGTATATATGCCATCACAACGACGTCCGCCGGATCTCGGTGATGCCAAACGTTATCCGAATGAAATCCGATGAAGCCGCCGCGTAGCCTCAAGATCACCGACCAAACCGTCGGTTCCGGGCGACCCTGCGTCCCTGGTGACGTCGCCCTATGTCGCTATGCATGTACACGCCGCAAGGGCGACATCTTGTTCGCCTCTGATACTGCGCACCCCTTCCGCATAGGCGCGCGTGATGGGTGCGTCGGGATGGAGTATGGTTTGATGGGCATGCGTATCGGCGGACGTCGAACCGTTTCCGTCCCACCCAATCTGACCTACGTCGAACGCAAGACGTACCCCGAACTGCCAGACGATGCCATGTTGGTTTACGACCTTGCACTGGATGGATTTGGCGACAAATGGGATCCCGACATGGACCGCCGTTTGACCGATCGCGCATCCCACACCGACGGATAACCACGGCATGCACACGAAGATCCGGTGGTTAGAATATGGGCCATCACAACGACCTCCGCCGGATCTCGGTGATGCCAACCGTTATCACACTCCGGGCGATCGATGTTCTGCTATGGGGGCGTTGTCGATGATCCGCTGGCAACCGTTTGGTCCGACAAC
>SJPJ01000001.1:20064-21459 GCA_007859835.1 Novipirellula herctigrandis
TGTTCGACCTTCCAATCTCCTGATGGCTTGCGCGAGCCTTCTCGCACCGACCATCGGCGTGCTCGGGCGACATTCGTTGCTCGACGACGGAACGTCCTGATGGCTTGCGCGAGCAATCTCCTGTTACCATCGGCTTGCTCGGTGTTGCTTTGGGAACGTATACTGGCATTCCACCTTCCACCTATATTCACCACGGATAACCATCCGTTGCACGCGGAGCCGCGGGCCGCGCGGATTCTGAAATCAATGTCGTTTGCCGCGGCCCGGTGAACGGTGACGTTATCACACTCCGGGCGATTGATGCTCTGCTATGGGTGCGCTGTTGATGATCCCTTTGCGTCCGTTTGGTCCACAATATCGTTTGTTGCTTTCAAATTGGGACCTCGTTAAACTGATACTTCTAGGGAACGGACAACTGTCACCGAAGGGGCCGAAGGCTAAACGGACGGTGCTCGGTCGATTGATTCATCATGGTGACTCGATCGGCGTTTAACCCAAATCCGTGCGATAACCATGTGATGCAACGGAGGACGGGTGGTCCGTTTTCTCGTCTGCTTGCACGTCGTTCGCCCGTCCCCGCTGATCACCACCGTTATCACACTCCGGGCGATTGATGTTCTGCTATGGGGGCGCTGTCGATGATCCGCTGGCAACCGTTTGGTCCGACAACGTCGTTTGTTGCTTTCAAATTGGGACCTCGTTAAACTGATACTGCTAGGGAACGAACAACCGTCACCGAAGGGGCCGAAGGCTAAACTGACGGTGCTCGGTCGATTGATACATCATGGTGACGCGATCGGCGTTTAACCCAAATCCGTGCGATAACCATGTGATGCAACGGAGGACGGGTGTTCCGTTTTCTCGTCTGCTTGCAAGTCTTTCGCCCGTCCCCGCTGATCACTGCCGTTATTCGACTGAAATCCATTGACTCTTGACCTAACACACCAAGGCGGACTGTTGCGTGCTTGACGATCCAATTTCTGACCGCCAACGCGAGTCACTCGATTGCTACGTTCAGTCCGAAGGCCAAGAAATCACCCCTCGATTTGTTTTCCGCTTCTACATTTCCCGGCTACTTCAATGGGCGATGTGGTTCGCCGCAATTGCCGTTCTCGCAAAGCTATTCATTCCTGCCGACATCACACTTTCGCTTCGTTATACCGCAATCCTCTGCATAGCTTGCTTCTACATCGCTTTCGCCGTTCTTTCGATTTGGTCTTCGTTTGCTAGTGTCGAGCACTGGCGTCTGCTAAAGCGTATCCTTAACTGGGACGAGGTTCACAGGCTTCACAAGACAAAAGACGCAACCGGCGAATAACCATCGGATGCAACGGAGGACCGGTGGTTCGTTTTCACGAATGGATAGTCAACTCCCGGTCCCCGCTGATCCGTACC
>SJPJ01000001.1:21642-24280 GCA_007859835.1 Novipirellula herctigrandis
GACTGAAGCGTGCTTGCAACACATGCAATACTCAACGGCAACGCTTCTGACTATCACGCTGCTCTTTGCTGTCGCCGTTGCGCTCTCACGTTTCGATTCACTGCTGATTCCAATCGCGTTCCCATTCACACTCGGCCCGATTGCCGCGTATCGCGTGACGCCGTCGAAAATCGCATTGTTGATCGGTGCACTGTCGTCGGCGTTTTGGACGCTCGTCTCGGTTGTGCCATTCGGGATTGTTGCTTATTTGCTTATCTGGCCTATTGCTGCCATTGACGAACGATTGCTTACTCGAGGGTTGTTCGTGACGTCCGCAATCGTCTATTTCCTTGCTGCGTCGGTGCTCGGGGGATACATTGGGGGCGTCGTTGCGAGACCGGACTGATCCTTACTCGCATCGTTGACTCAGGGGCTGAAATGCGGCGAACCATGCGATGCAACGGAGCCGGGCTTGCATGGTTCTACGAATGGAAAGTCAACCTTCCCGGCCCGCTGATCGCGGTCGTTCGTCGAACGGGGAAGTCTGCACCATCGCATCGATATGACTGAAGCAGAAACTGACAATCGTGTTGACGGTTCAAACCCGTACGCGGCGCAGAAATCTGAAGCTCCAAGTTCTCACGCCGACACAAGCTCACACAGCATTCGTGTTGCTGCGACATACGCGATTTCTTTGGCGCCCGCAATTGCGTCGCTCATGTTTGCATTTCCATGCGCGGACTATTTCTACACTGTGGAGAACCCGATACGAACCTACTACTACGTGCTTGGTGGGAATGCTGCGACTTTGGCGTTGTGCTGGATTGTTGCTCGGGGCTTTCCGCATTTAGTACATGTGCATGCAACTTTCGACCGCAATACTTTCGCAACCGTTCTGGGCGTGGCCTACGGCATTTGCGGAGGGTTTTCGTGGTTGCTGGCGGCGACGGGGGTCGTCGGTTGGCCGTAGAGGAAGACCTCCAATACAATAATCGACGAACCATCACATGCACCGAAGGACGCGAGCCGAGCGGTTTGGCAATGGAAAATCTTTCGCGCGTCCTCGGTGATGTGTAACGTTATCCGATCAACGCCGATCGGTATGCTGGTGTTGGGCCTTGGCGTCACAACACTGGCTTGCGGCTGATGCCGGTGAAACGATATACCCGACGAACCATTCCCTCGGACAACTTTTCTGGTTCGACCTTCCAATCTCCTGATGGCTTGCGCGAGCCTCCTCGCACCGACCATCGGCGTGCTCGGGCGACATTCGTTGCTCGACGACGGAACGTCCTGATGGCTTGCGCGAGCAATCTCCTGTTACCATCGGCTTGCTCGGTCTTGCTTTGGAACGTAAACTGGCATTCCACCTTCCACCTAAATTCACCACGGATAACCATCCGTTGCACACGGAAGCCGCGGCCGCGCGGATTCTCAAATCAATGTCGTTTGCCGCGGCCCGGTGAACGGTGACGTTCGCCAATCATGTTTTGCACATACATGCGACCTCTCGCTTGCGTCACGTACATTGCGTTTACCCTGTGCGCACACGCCAACGAACCAGTTAGATGGGGCCAGTCTGCTGATAATTCAAAATGGGACGAACCTCTTTCCTATACAAAACCAAACCACGCATGCGTTGACTCCCCGCCGTCGCTCAACAAGTTCCCCGAACTTCTGAATTTCGCGCGGACGCTGGGACCGAGTAGTTGGGAGAGCGTTATCGTGGTTAGCAAGCTTCGCACCATTTCACGGTGTGATTTCTCTGGCACGCCGACCGCTGAGAGTTTCGACGCAGACTATCAGACCTCGATCGCGAAGTGGCAGGACTGGTGGCAGCGATACGGCAAGCGGCTGGCTGATGAGTTGCCTGACTGCGGAAAACGCTACCCAGACAGTTGGAACACGATTGCCGGCCCTCAGCACGCCGCGTGTCCCGAATATCAAATCCGTATTCCAGATGTCTGGACGACAAGAGTTTCATTTCGTTCCGGCGATTACACAACTGTGACGGAAGAGGTCATCGAGTTTACGGTTCGCAAGGACGGATGCGAGTTACGCAGACGGTTTCGATCCGGTTGGTTTGCGGACAAATCGTGGATCCACGAAGAATGGAAGAACTTCTCGTTGGACGAAGCGAAACGTTTTCTTTCGACAGTAATCTACGCAATCGACAACCCATGGCTGTTCGCTGACGACGAACTGACTGCTCCAAATCCCACGAAGAAATACCAATTTCCGATCATTCGAGGTCGGCCAATGGAATGGGGGACCTACTACGCGCACGTTGATTGGTCGGGGATTCTTGGCACTGATGGTAAGGTTATCATCAACGACGACCCACACACCTGGCACAACGAAGAGGACAACTCGTTTGACGCCACTTCACTCGATGGATCGATCGGTGTCGTATTTCGTGTTGTTAGGGATTTGTTTCCTGATTCCTCATTCCGTCCAGCTATGAGTCGCTGGGTGCGTGTTGACTTACCTCAACCAGATGGCGAACCATGAAATGCACGGGAGATCGCCATGACGCGTTTGCCAATGGATCGTCTTGGGGGCGATCCCCGTGATTTCGGACGTTATCACACTCCGGGCGATTTGTGTTCTGCTATCGGTGCGCTGTTGATGATCCCTTTTCGTCCGTTTGGTCCACAAC
>SJPJ01000001.1:24290-29829 GCA_007859835.1 Novipirellula herctigrandis
TCATGCACGGGAGAACGGCTTGCGCGGTTTTTGAAATTGACAATCTTTCGTCCGTTCCCCGTGATGTCTACCGTTATTTGGACTAACTGCATGTGAGAACTATTCGTCTCAACGCCGTTCATTCATGCGAGCGTTTCAACCATAAACGCGGATGGAAATATCGCCTTCAGGTGCTTGGCACCGTGCTTGTCTGGGCACATCGGGCAAACGCCGCGCGGGTGATTCACGATCCGGCTTTGGATGAGCCCTTTGCCTACCTTGCTGCTGACGGGACTTCCGTCGAAAGCGAATTTGTGCAACCCACTGAAGAAGTTCGCGACAACCTGCGTACCACGTTGTTTCTTGATGCGTACGACGGTCACCCAATAATGCGGCCTGTTCGTCGTTTCTTGCGCCGGCGATCCGAGACTGATCCGCAATTGAACCTCCGCGTACCCGATTTCGAAAACGCGGTTACATCGGTTTGGCATATGACGATCGGTCGTGATGTCACTACAATGGTTCTGACTGCAACCGAGCCGTATTCGCAACCTCCAACAGCCAAATAACCATGACATCGCTTTACGCTTGCTTGTCAAGCGGCGTAGCGGCAAGCGAGCCGATTCTTCGAGCTCGCGTTAAGCCGCTGAAGCTTCGAACATGCTTTACCCTTGGAGTTGACTCTCCCATTTTTGCGCGCAACTTTGTGTTGCTTGGTTCTGTTTTGCACTTCGCTGATTCGTTGCTTCCACTCACACATCGAACCGAATCCTAGACTGGCAAAGTTCGCGTTTGGGCTCTCGTTCGGAGCAATCACTTGATCTTACTCATTGGCCATGTCGAAGGATAAAAGCGACCGGTGTGACAGGACTCAGACTCACTCGCCTGGTCAATGTGCACCGATCATGTTGGGCGGATGCCAACTGATAATGCCATGGTGGTCATCACCGGTCGCCAAGGTTCAATATCTCAGTCGAAGGGGTTCCTCCTAGGTGTTCGCTATTTCAAAAGTTATCGCTGACGGACGTTTCGACTAGGCTGCTTTAGCGTGCTCGCTTGCCATCGCAAAGACGCGACCCGGATCGAATGGCTCGCCGCTCTTGTACCAACCGTAAAACATTTTCAAAATCTTTCGCATCACGCAAACATTCGCCTTTTGACCTGGCATCTTGTCGGCTTCCTTCTTCTTCCAGTAGTAGTCACCAAAGAGCTTACCGCGACCGACCAGCGGAATCGCCATCAAGTTCAGTACGTAACGTAGTTCGCTCCGGCCGCGACGGCTGATCGTCGTCCGGCCTCGCCATTTGCCACTTTGACGTTCGCACAAGTTCAACCCTGCATAACGCATCAGTTGCGAGACCGTGCGGAAATCATCCGGCGGTCCCATCTCGGCGACCAAACGCGAAAGCATCCGAAGCGTGACGACTCCCTTGCGTGGAGCAGGTAACCGCGGATCGGAAGATTGAAGCGTCAGGTAAAGCTCTTGCATTTGACTTTCGATTTGTCGTTGCTGCTGCAAAAACGTCGTGATTTCCGTATAAAGTTGCTGCACGGCGGTGGCTCGGATTTCGGCAAGCGTGGCAGCCAAGTCATCCTTTTGAGTGCTTGCCGTATCGTTTGCTGCTCGCCAGAGCTTTTTCAGAGTCGCCTTCTTGGTGTGTTTGCTGCAAGCTTTCATTCGTCCGTAGAAGGCTTCCTCGCCCACCGCAAGAATCGCGTGCGGGTTGCCAGCGAACTGCTCGATCAGCGCACGGCCGGTCGGTCCGTACAACACCGACTTGTCCAATCGAAGATCCGCAAACAGACTTCTCAAATCAGCGTGCAGTTCGCACTTGGCGACCTTGATGCGGGCTTCACAGCGGAGGACCAACCGATGAAGTTCACGTAGCTGCGCGTAATGTTTATCAAGCTTACGGTCTTGGATCAGTTTGCCGACTTTGGCAACCGTCAGCACCGCTTTGGGATCGCGTTGGTCGGTCTTGCCATGATCGGCGAATTGAATCGTGCGGAATTTGGCTACGGCTTCTCCATGCACCAACGCGGTTCGCATGCCGAGTTCATCGGCCAGCTGCAGAAGTCGTCGATGATAGATGCCCGTTGACTCACAGAGGACACGAATTTGATAGTCACCGTGTTGTTGGACTTCGTTGCGGATCTCTTCGAGCGTTGTGCGTATGTCGGAACTGTTGTTTTCACACTGGCCACGGATTGATTTCCCCGACAACTCCATGGCCCAATACAGCGAATCACTGCCAACATCGAAGCCGACGTTAACGATTCTGCCAGCGTCAGTGATGTTTTGATTTTGTTGAACTAAAAGAGTTGATTTCGACATTGAGTTTGTAGTAGAATTCATGAGGCTTCTTTCGAATGTATTGTCGAACCACGATCTCCAAATTGTTGGTTACGACCACTAACACCAAGTGAGCGAATCCTCGTGATTCAGCTCGTTTATTACATCGAGAGAAGCCATTTTCGTTTCAAAATCCAATAAGTCCACCTAAGAGTATGTGCACACGGAGCGGGGCTTGCGGCCGGAATTGAAATGGACAACTTTACTCTCCCCGCCCGGTGACGCCGGACGATTCGCCGGCTGAAATGAAGACAAACGTTCGCTACATCATTTGCTGCCTGTCGATTCGTCCTCCTGCAAAGTTTGCAACATGACTGACGATCCAATGCCTGCGGTCCGAGCGTCTGTCACCGAGACGAACCACGATGGGATCACGCTTCAATCGCTTCGACGGGCCACCGCGACGTTCGGCCTATGGGCGGCGGGTGTTGTAGCGATCCTTGGTTCATTAATCTCGCTGTCGCTATTGATCATCGTGCCACTATTCTCGCTTGAAAATGAGTCATGGAATCGTGCCGAGAACCCGCACACTATCGCAAATGTAATCTTGTACTCCGCGATCGGGGCGACTGCTATATTTGCCGCTCGCAGTTCGGATCGCGTACGCTTTTGGCTTGGGGTTACCGTGTTTGTTGCTTACATTGCCTACGGACTATACGATCTTGGATTGTTTGACGCCTGATCGCTGGTCCGCAACGTGTAGTGCCAGGCGGCGGCGAACCATGCGATGCAACGGAGCCGGGCTTGCACGGTTTTACGAATGGAGAGCCAACTGTCCCGGCCCGCTGATCGCGGCCGTTACCCGACTAAAAGTTGAATCTTGATCCGCTGCATATTTGTTGTAATGACGATCGCATGTATTGGGTGCCAGCCTTCCGGGCCGCTGCCGAAGGCAGCATACGTGATTGCAGCATATGACGAATCGGCTGCGTTAACGGCGTCTGGAGACACATGGGGCCGCGCAATGGAACCCTGGTTTCACGGCAAAACCGCAGACATTGACGCCATTGCTGATGCGCAGGTGAATCTCAATCGGACACTCAAAAGTGTACGGTCGAAACTCGACGCATTGGATGCTCCTGACGACCCAACAACCGCTGAGTTCACGGAACTGATTCACGAGTACCTCGACTGGCAGGCAGAGACTCACGATACCTATGCAAAATGGTTGGCGACTGCTCGCGCGGAGAATCCTGCTACAATCGAAACCCGACAGGCCGTGATTGACGAAATGAACGATCTCAATGAAACGGAACTTGAGTGGAAATCTCGGATCAACACGTTTGGAGAGAAACTAGGCGTAACTGTTGGCGGGTAACCATGTGATGCAACGGAGGACGGGTGGTCCGTTTTCTCGTCTGCTTGCAAGTCGTTCGCCCGTCCCCGCTGATCACCACCGTTATTCCGCTATAGAAGTTTCATGCGAAAATTTGTCCTATTGCTGGCGATGGCGATTGCAGTCGCAGCCCAAGGCTGCAACGAGTCTAAACCAGCGACTCAGGTGCACACGCCCCCAGCTCAACAAAAGACCTCAGGAACAGCTGCTATGTCGTTCGAGAAAATGAAAGCTGCCGCTGAAAATGGAGATGCCCGGGCGCAATCCGCGCTTGGATATGCGTATGATGTCGGTCACGGGGTGGAACAGAACTTGGAATCTGCGGCACATTGGTACCAGCAGGCAGGAGAACAGGGGCACGCAAACGCGCAATTCAATTTTGCCGAAATGCTTCGCGATGGAGCAGGCGTTCCTCAGTCAGCAGAAAATGCATTAGCTTGGTATACCAAAGCTGCGATGCAGGGACATTCAAAGGCTCAATACAATGTTGCAATGATGCACGTGAAGGGCGAGGGCGTTGCGGCCGACAACGTGACTGCATACGCGTGGTTGGTGCTCGCGGCAACCGGCGACGCAGAGGGAGCGGATCAGGCTCTTGAAATCGTCGGCAAGGGAATCGGTGATCGAAAGAATGACGGAGATGCTCTTGCCGAAAAAATCAAAACAGAAATGAAAATCGCGGAATAACAATGTGATGCACGCGAAGCCGGACTTGCGCGTGTTTTGAAATGGATGATCGCTGGTTCCGGCTCGGTGATCACGGACGTTCTGCTATGAAAAAACTCCCGGTGCAACAATGACTCGGCTACTAGCGTTGTTCGCCGTGCTGATTGCGACGATGTCGCACGCCGACGAGCCGACTGAGACCGCCACAATCGAGCTTAAACTTGGTGTCGCCCAAACACTCGTTTTTCGGCGGGTCTCACCTCGGTCACACAAAATCGACTATCCCGATTTCTACATTCTTGAAACCGAGGTGACAAATGCGCAGTTTAAGGCGTATTTGGATGCAACGAACAAAATAAAGGATGATACCGAAATACTCCGAATCATCACGGAGCGAAAGAAGCGGCGTGCATTTTCCACCGGTGACATTCCGTACTCGATCGAAGACGCTTCAACAATTTGGCGAGACGGAAAGTTCCCGGCTGGGCTTGACGACCATCCAGTTGCCCTTGTCACGCTGCCAGACGCCGTTGCGTTTGCCGATTGGACCGCCACGTCGCATCCCAACGCGGGTCTGATCCGATTGCCAACGTGGAACGAGTGGATGATCGCCGCATACGGCAAGACGCGAAACTATCCCTGGGGCAACGAATGGAAACTGGACCGTGCGCACACGTCGCACGGCATCAAATACGATTTCGGAGCTCGAATGCGAAATGAGCCTGACAAACGTCCAAAACGAACAGAACCTGTCAAGGCACGTCCGAATGGCCGCTCACCGGAGGGCGTCTTTGGGCTTATCGGCAATGTGTCGGAATACATACTCAACGATGATCCGACCAACAATGCGTACTTCAATCTAGGGTCACGCTCTATGGGAGGCGGGTTCACTGATGGTCGCGCTTTCCTCGATGATGATAATAATCGACTCGCACCCAGGACGGACTATTGGGGCTACAGCCATCACGCAACGCCACGCGAAGATGATCTTGGATTCCGACTTGTGATTGACCCGTCGAACAATGATGGACTTTGCAAGCGTCCGCGAATCTTCAAGCAGAACAATCGTGCATGGATGGTTGACGACGCTGGTTTAGAATTGACCTCACCGCCAAAAGCAGAACAATGATCGAGATAGGGGCCCGGTTGCCCGGGACCCCTCTCACACCACCGGACATGCGGGTCCGCATCCGGCGGTTCGTTTC
>SJPJ01000001.1:30185-31246 GCA_007859835.1 Novipirellula herctigrandis
CGGACTAGATATCCCTCATGCAATTCCCTCGCAGATTCCGACTCGCCTCGCTATTTGCCATTGTCACCGTTTCGGCGTTGAGCATCGCTGCACACAATTACTTTTCCGCGTCAGGGCGATACAAACGGAATGGTGACGTGGAAACATTTTGCTTGTTACTCGCAACACGGATTGAGGCGGGTGATACCCTTGCTGAGGTGAGCTCGATACTTGGCCCCGGCACGCAAACCGATGGGTCGTACACTGAGACCATGACTAGCGTGATGTTTGGGGCACGCTTTGATTCCGTTTCGCGTTGGCCAGACGGAATCGAGGACAACGATCTTTTTGTACTCTACCGAGCGGACCCTAAGCCGACGTATGAGTTGCAGTTTCGCGATGGGATTCTTGTAAACCATGATCCGAGTTGGTATGAAGGTCCAAACGTGATGGTCACTGCACTCAGATGAATCGACGAACCATTGCATTCACCGAAGTACGGCATCGGGGTTTTTCAAATGGAGCATCGTCTCGCCGTACTCGGTGATGCTCGCCGTTATCCGACTGACGAAATCAGTATATTGAGGGCCTCACATCGAGCCTGTGAAAGACACGAATCCATATTCTCCACCTCACGGTACGACGTCCCTCGGGCCATCCGAAAACGAATCAAGCGAACCGCAGATTGGTGTCGTTGGATCACTGTTCCGCATCTTGGCGGGCTGCACTTTTTTTGCATTCTGTGTCGCGGGGCTATTTTCGACAATTGGCGGTGCCATAGGTATGCTGCAAGCAAGGAACTACATTAACGGCATCGCCTTGTTATGGGCATCCGTGTTTGGGTTTGGACTGGCAATATTCGCGATGCTGCGTCGATGACAGTGTTTTCAAACGATTATAATTTTGACGGGCATCTGACCGTTGCTCAGTCGCTAAGCTGGTCAGATGCTATTGATTGCCGACCGGCTGATCGCGATGACCAACGCATTTCACGCTCTCGATCCCGTCCCGAACGGATAACCGTTAAGAATTTGACATCGCGTGAATGAAGAGCGGCTTGTGATGATTTTTGGTGGGGTGAA
>SJPJ01000001.1:32303-37138 GCA_007859835.1 Novipirellula herctigrandis
CTGACCAATTGAACATACGGCACGCCAATCCTTATCGACCGGCGAGTTGCAATGCGGCTGCCCCACACAGCGATCGGTCCTTAGCGCGAACAACAATCGCTAGCGTAATCGCTCTGCTCGCGACTGTTCCATTCGCCTGCGTTGTTGTTGTCACGTACGGTTTCGTGACATCCAGCACCAACCGCCCATACACTTGGACCGAAATCGGTTCGCAGGGCGCTGCGTATTTGGGATTCTGGACTACAGGGATCGGACTATCGATGCTCTCGTATTCTGCCTTTCGTGGCGATACTCGCTATACTGCTGTCGGCTTTATGCTTTTGCTCGGCGTGCTCCCGGTCCTTGGGCTAATCATCTGGATCGCGATCGGTTGACGCCTGAACGTGGCGGATAACCATGCGTTGGACCGGAGTGCTCAAAAACGTTATTACAGATGGTTGATCGTTCGTTCGCACCTCGGTCAACGCTACCGTTATCACACTCCGGGCGATTTGTGCTCTGCTATCGGTGCGTTGTCGATGATCCGCTGGCAATCGTTTGGTCCGACAACGTCGTTTGTTGCTTTCAAAATGGACCCTCGTTAAACTGATCCTGCTAGGGAACGGACAACCGTCACCCAAGGGGCCGAAGGCTAAACTGACGGTGCTCGGTCGATTGATACATCATGGTGACGCGATCGGCGTTTAACCCACATCCGTGCGATAACCATGTGATGCAACGGAGGACGGGTGGTCCGTTTTCTCGTCTGCTTGCAAGTCTTTCGCCCGTCCCCGCTGATGCGTACCGTTACCCGACTGAATTGCTACACCAAATCACTATGGAAGCTGTCGCGACAATCCTGTTCCTGATCGTCTTTGCTGCTGTGTTTACTGGCAGCATTGCGTGGGGCGTCAAAGAGTTTCAGTCCCGTGACGCTGGTTCCGGCTGGCTACTGTTGCTATGGCTGTTTGGACCCGTCACTCTGTTTGCTTGGTTTGCCTTTCGCCCCAAACGTTTGGTCGATCGAACGCCTGACGACTTCTCGAACGCGGACGATCAAATCGCGGCGGCCGCGCGTCTTGAATCACTGGGCGATCTCAAAGCTGCACAGCATCTCTTAACCAATGCCGCCGCTCGGTGGCCCGAACACGATACTTACATCACGAACATGATGAATGAGATTGACCGGAAACTAGTGCTGCAAGGCGCTGATCCTTCGTGAAATTCGTTCTCGAATACAATCAACGACCGGCGACGCTACAATCATGACATAAATCGCGGGTAACCATCGCGTGCACGCGGAGGCCCGTTGGTACGGTTTCACAAATAGATACTCAACTCACGGGCCCCGGTGACGCGGGCCGTTATCCGACAGAAGTTCTTTACCAATGCAAAGGAGTGCCTGATGCTCAAATTACTTGCCCCACTGTTATCTTTCGTCACGCTACTTAGCGGAACTGTTTTCGCTGGCGAACCCCATCCACCTCTCAAAGTTGGTGACCTTGTTCACCTGGACTTGATCGGTGATGCGGCGCGGACTTATGCCCGAGTGAATCGCTTGTCTCTCGACAACGCCGCCTCACCCATTCCAGTGCTTTCGATGTACACGATCGTTCGGTCCGTCGAAGACGACTCCACGATCTCTATTGAGCATCAACGCGAATCAGTGATCGACGGAAAACGATATTTGTGCACCATGACCGGTACGTTTCCTGCGAACGCGATTCATCATGAGCCTGTGCTTGATTTGTCACCCTCTGCAACGCCGACCGACTCGTTCGACAATACAACGAAAGTACTTGGACACAACCTACGTCTGCGTATTACCGACTTTTCAGTCTTCCCCAAACTAAAGCTGCAACGATGGCAACTAGTCGAAGAACTAGACGGGTGACGCATTGCCCGGAACCGGCAACGCAATAGGGCGGATAACCATCGCATCCACCGAAGTCGGGCTTGCGAGGTTTTTTCGAATGGACAATCAACATTCCCGACTCGGTGATGCGGGTCGTTCGCCGACTCACCAGCACCTGAACTCTTTCGCCATTGAATGCCCGGTTTTTTCGGATACCTGTTTCTCGCGACTGTTTTTGCGCTAGGTGGCTTGCTTCACCTTTTCATCCTGCTTTTTCGGAAACGGCAGTCTTCCTCTCGATACGGCGGCGCTGAAATCGGCTCTTGGTTCTGCACATATCTTGTAAACCAATCGTTGTTCACGGCGCTAACGCTTGATTCGACCTTTTCGTTGGTCTTCGCTGTGTACCTGGCTATGCCCTTTGCAACTCTTGGCTGGTGGTGGTTGATTGTCCGTCAGTTCCGAACTGCAAACTCGTTCTCGCGACATGTTTCGTGTGCACTGCCGGTCCTGTATGTCCCGTTCCTCTTCCTTATGCCCTTGCTTGGCGGTGCCATGGGCAATTGGCCGTACGGCACCCTCCAACGCAGCCTTAGCGACGACTTCGCGTTTGTTTGGATTATCGGCTATCCGACGCTGCATGTGCTATCGGTCATATTCGTTGTCGTGTCTTGGGCGTCTGCGGCGAATTCGGGCCCTACTGAATCCGGTGATCTAGTCTCGGTTGACCACGATGTTGCGCCATCCGATAATCCTTACTCGCCTCCTGCCACACTGTGATTCAAGCAAGCGGCGAACCATGTGATGCAACGGAGTCGGGGCTTGTACGGTTTCACGGATGGAAAATCAACTCTCCCGACCCGCTGATCACTACCGTTATCCGAATGAAAATCGTACTGCGATACACCCTTCCTTGATCGCTATGCAAATTGGAGATACTCATGTCAGGTAAACCTTACTCGGTTCTCTTGCCTCGAACCTGGCACAGAATTGCCCTGGCTCTGATGGCGTTCACTTTCGTGACTGGGTTGATACCCATGCTGATTTGGCCGCTGTCTGGACTCGCGCGGGCATACTGCATCGCGTGCGGGTCGATTGGCACTGTTGCGATGGCACTTCTGATCGTTGCGGCAGTTGGTCGCTTGGCCTTCTCTGCACAACGTGACGATGTCGACGGGTCTGCACCTGCATAGTTTGTACTGAAACGCCCGTCGGTGCTCGTCCATACGCGATCCAAAACGACGGATAACCATCACATCCACCGAAGCACGCGATCGGGGCGTTTTGACAATGGCACATCAACTTCGCGTGCTCGGTGATGTGTGTCGTTCCCCGACTGATGACTTCTGAATGACATGGGACATCCAACGTATCGCTGACGTCCTTCAGGCAATCGAAGAGCCGTCCCCAAACGTCGAACAACCGACCCGCTTCCATCGGTTACCGTTTTCCGATGTGCGGCTCAAGTACGTACTCAATCTGATGCCCGAGACGTCCTGCGTATTTCTCGCGGCTGACCCCGACGAACCCGAACAGGGGTGTCCAATGCTGGAATACGGATTCACATGTACCGACATCGAGATCGGACCGAGCGCGTACGGCGAAAACGAAACGGCAATCCGGTTCTACGAACACCGCGACACTTTTGGTGGGTTGCGACTTACCTTCACGCCGCGGCACGACAAAAACTGGTACATTTGGGCCAACGTCGGTGGCGATCTCGCTGGCGACGGCACTTACCGAATTCGATAGTGAAACGCGGGGAACCATCGGTTGCAACGGAGGCCGCGAGTTGACTTTTTTGAAGTGGCGAGTCGTTCGCGCGGCCCCGCTGAACCGCACCGTTACCCCAACTGATTTGATCGTTTTTCTGTGACATCGAATCCCTATGCTACGCCAAGCGAAGCGGATGGTTCGTCGCCCGAGTGTCGAATGGCGACGGGGGCCGGCATGGTACATCGTATTCGCGGGGCTTTTCGGCGGTTTCGCCTCCGTGCCGTTTCTTGAACAGCGGAGCGCACTAGCTTACGCAACGATACCTGTGGGATGCGTTTTCGGCGGGGTTGCCTTTCGCATTCGATCGCGTAGCTGGCCTCACGATCAATCGGTGCGTATACGGCAAATCATCTATTCAACTGTCGCGATCCTTTTGCCGCCGTTGTGTCTGTTCTTTGTTGCGGGTCCATACGGCCAGGGACCGGCAATCATGGCTATCGGCGCAATCGTCGGCGCATCTGTCGCCTATGGTATAATCGTGGGCGGTACACGTCGTTTCAACGATACGCACAATGTGGGGTAACCATCCGGTGTACCGAAGATCCGGTGGTTAGTAACTTGGCCATCACAAAATCACTCGCCGGATCTCGGTAACCGGTGACGTTCGCCAACATTTAGATTTGCCGAAGGGCTTCTTTGCATTGCCTCGAAGAACTACAAAAACACTGCAGCCGACCCTTCAAACGCTCAAGAACGTCGCGTTTGAAAGTATGGTTGTATGTTGGCTTATGCAGGATGGATGGGAGGTGTATGCCCCAATGCTTGATCATGGACACAAGACTGATCTGCTCATCTCAGACGGCCCCCACTTCCACCGACTGCAAGTGAAGACCTTCAACTCCACTGGCGAGAACCAAAGAATCCAGAATTGCTGGAAGGGCAGCGATATTGACTACGTAATCTTGTTTGCGCGTAATGGCGATTGGGGAATCATTACTCCCGCGTTCGAGTCAACATCTAGGTCTATACAGCATGAAACGCATAGAAAATTCAAGAAAACCAAACGCGACTTCCTGCGGCAGTTTCACCAAATCTAGCTGCTGTCATCGGACCTGGAGAGTGGCGAACCATGAAATGCACGGGAGGACGGGAGTCGCGTTTCTCGGTCTGTTTGCAAGTCGTTTACCCGTCCCCCGTGATTTCTGACGTTATCACACTCCGGGCGATTGATGCTCTGCTATGGGTGCGCTGTTGATGATCCCTTTTCGTCCGTTTGGTCCACAAC
>SJPJ01000001.1:37148-37218 GCA_007859835.1 Novipirellula herctigrandis
ACACTCCGGGCGATTTGTGTTCTGCTATCGGTGCGCTGTTGATGATCCCTTTTCGTCCGTTTGGTCCACA
>SJPJ01000001.1:37228-39490 GCA_007859835.1 Novipirellula herctigrandis
TAGTGATCAGCGGGGACGGGCGAAAGACTTGCAAGCAGACGAGAAAACGGACCACCCGTCCTCCGTTGCATCACATGGTTATCCCACGGATTTGGGTTAAACGCCGATCGAGTCACCATGATGAATCAGTCGACCGAGCACCGTCAGTTTAGCCTTCGGCCCCTTCGGTGACAGTTGTTCGTTCCCTAGCAGTATCAGTTTAACGAGGTCCCAATTTGAAAGCAACAAACGACGTTGTCGGACCAAACGGTTGCCAGCGGATCATCGACAGCGCCCCCATAGCAGAACATCAATCGCCCGGAGTGTGATAACGGCGGTCGTCACCGAGGACCGCCATTGTGGTTTCCATTTGTAAACGCGTCATGCGGTCCTTCGGTGCACGACATTGTTATCCGTTGGTTTGGGACTCTTGGGAATACGTCAATTTCATCGCATCCAACCTGCTCCGCGTTGCGTAGCCAATCCAACCCTTGAGACGCGGGACACCAAAAATGTTCAGCCAAACGGTCGAAATCACGACAAAGCCCAGGAGGTAAGCGAGCGCGAAATCTGCCCCGGCGTTTGTAGCAATGTAAAGGGTGACCAAGCAAAACGCGGTTACGGTAGAAAGCAGTCGTGACATCCATGTCCCACCAACAATCAGGCGGCTATCGCATTTCGTGCAGCGGAATGTCGGTCGAACAAGAACAAATCGACGAACAGGAGTATTGCACACGGGACAAGACGAACCAGATGCGTTGCGTCGGGAAGACGCATCTGAATCAGTGTGGGTATGTGGAGCCTCGTAAGGATTCATCAATGTTGAGGTATTTCAGTCGGATAACGGTTGCGATAACCGAGACGCGGCGAACAACTCACCACTTCAAAAACCTTGACTCCGCGTCTTCGGTTCATCGCGTTGTTCTGCTCTTTCTTTTGCGTGCAACACGCAACTCTGCGGTTGTTGAGCAAGTCCCATTGACGACGAACCTCGCGTCATTGCGCAGGTATTCTAGCAGGTCGTCATCCGTGAATGCCACGTATACCTCGCTCCAAAGTTCGATATGGAAATCAGAAATACTGCGACTCTTGCGTTTAGGGCGGAGAAACTCATAGCAGTCGTCCACAACGTTTTTATCGAGACGAAGCACCGTCGGTGGCATCGCCCAGTCAAAGTCGTCTTCTGTTTTACCCAGCGCAAACAGTGCATCCAGGATGTGATTTGAGAACATTGACATCGACGGATATTTGCGATTGAGCTTCACGCCGTAGTTTATTGCTTCGCCGTAGTCAGAGTTTAGAACGTATGCTTCTAGCAACCGCTCTGCGGCGTAGAGATCGCTGGATGAATTCCCGACCTCCTGCTCGCAATACGCAACCAGCCCCGCGTAGTCGCGGCGATCATGAAAGTCGCAAATATCTTCCCAGGATTCAAAGTCGCGCATTGCTTCAGTAGCAGAACGGCAACGTTCACCGGGCCGCGGCGAAAGACATGCAAGCAGAAAAAGCCGCGCGGCCCGCGGCTCCGTGTGCAACGTATTGTTATGTCGCGATGTTCAGGACTTAGTTTGCCCCGGAAAACCTTCAGGCCATTCCTCCACGTCATCATAAACGGATTGATATTCGTGGTCGTCCGTCTGGATTGATGACCGACAGTTTATCACACATCGGTTGATTGCACGCCAGACGATCTTGCCGCCGTTTTCATCAAACCAGTGAGTGTTCGTCGATCTGCCTTTCCATTCGGATTTGGAAAGATCAAGTTCCGCGGTTAGCCGAGCGTGACGAATACCCGTCAGTGGAATGTCGTTGTTTTGGCAGTCTTCGTGTAACCAAGCGTGAAGTTCGCCCGCAATATTGAGTGGGCCAATCGGAGCGCCGTTGAATGTTGCGTCACCAGATAGCGCGTCTATCGCTAGCGTTCCCGAGCCGAGCGCTTCGATGTCGGAATAGGAGTTCACCAACCGCCAACCACAAAACATGTGACACAGAGTGTCGGCTGCATGTTTCAAGCGTTTGCGTCTCATAGATTCTTAAGCGACATAACGTCACCGTTCACCGGGCCGCGGCAAACGCCATTGATTTCAGAATCCGCGCGGCCCGCGGCTCCGTGTGCAACGGATGGTTATCCGTGGTGAATATAGGTGGAAGGTCGAATGCCAGTAGACGTTCCAAAGCAAGACCAAGCAAGCCGATGGCAACAGGAGATTGCTCGCGCAAGCCATCAGGACGTTCCGTCGTCGAGCAACGAATGTCGTCCGAGCACGCCGATGGTCGGTGCGA
>SJPJ01000001.1:40555-42070 GCA_007859835.1 Novipirellula herctigrandis
ACTCGGATGAGACCGTGAATGAGAATCTAGCGTTTTGGAGACTTCCGATCCTGGGTTTTCTAGCCATACCTATTTGTGTATCGCTGCCTGATTGGCCTGGTTTACGAATCGCGTTCGTAATTGCAATCGCGATTACCGCGGCACTTGCGATTGGACACACCGCCATGATACTTTGCCACACCTTCGGGCTCTTCGTTGATCGAAGCGATGAGATGGATCGTATTGCACGGTCTGTGCTTATGCGCAACGTTGAACATCGGCGTCTCATGAAATTGCTTCTCGTCACTGATGCGACTTACCTAGCTTGCGCAACGATTTGCATTTTCGTTTTGTCGCGGTGATCGCGGAAGTTTTTCGGCTGATCGAATTCAGGCATTGTTCCAGACTTTCGCTGTTAGTCACCACCAGGACTAGGAATCACTTGAGATCTAACGCCGACGGACTTACGCTGATTGGCGATAACCATGCCATTCACACGAAGGACGGCATGAGACGTTTTACAATGGAAACCACATTGGCCGTCCTCGGTGATGGCGGCCGTTATCCAGTTCAAATCCCACACTACTTCGCAATCTAGCCAGCCATAGCCAAATGAACGACACTGACCCCGTGCAGCAATCGCTTCTCAGTTGGGCAATATCTTCACTCGGACCGATCTATATTATCTTGCTTCCGCTTTCGGCGCTGCTTGGATTCTTGTGCGTGCTTATTTTGCTCTTTCGCGGACGTGGGCCAATGGCCGCCGCTTCAATACTGCTTTTCGTGCACGCTCCGCTGGTGATCGGCATATTCGCTGCGGTTCAAGGGATGATAAACGTCTACTCCGTCATCGGCATGAGTTGGACGACCCCAAAACCCGCTGATCTCGCGGTTGGGTATTCGACTGCACTATTTGCTCCCGCTGTTTCCATGCTTCTGATCGTTCCATCATACCTTGCCGCCGCCGTTGGGACGTTTGTGCGTGCGGTTCTTTCCCGCGATGACGCAAACTCCACCTCTGATTCCATACGAACCAAAACCGAGGGATAACCATGTGATGCAACGGAGGACGGGTGTTCCGTTTTCTCGTCTGCTTGCAAGTCTTTCGGCCCGTCCCCGCTGATCACCACCGTTATCACACTCCGGGCGATTGATGTTCTGCTATGGGGGCGCTGTCGATGATCCGCTGGCAATCGTTTGGTCCGACAACGTCGTTTGTTGCTTTTAAATTGGGACCTCGTTAAACTGATACTGCTAGGGAACGGACAACCGTCACCGAAGGGGCCGAAGGCTAAACGGACGGTGCTCGGTCGATTGATACATCATGGTGACGCGATCGGCGTTTAACCCAAATCCGTGCGATAACCATGTGATGCAACGGAGGACGGGTGGTCCGTTTTCTCGTCTGCTTGCAAGTCTTTCGCCCGTCCCCGCTGATCACCACCGTTATCCGACTAACGACGATCGGTATGCTGGTGTTGGGCCTTGGCGTCACAACACTGGCTTGCGACTGATGCCGGTGAACGATATACCCGA
>SJPJ01000001.1:43488-52889 GCA_007859835.1 Novipirellula herctigrandis
CCCGACTGAAGTATGGACGTGACCGTCATCACGAAGCGTAGACTCGTCCGGATTGCTGCGTTTTCGCTTGCGATTGCAGTTGGCTGGTTTGCCATTTCGCTTGCTCGCACGATCCGCGAGATACCCGAGGGCTACGCTGCATGGGACACGGGCACGCTCTTAACGACATACATGGACCAGAATGATGGCAAATGGCCATCAAGCTGGGATGAGCTTGCTACCGTAATCGGAGACGGACAACCAATGCTCTTTTCCCACTCAGACAGCGATGGCAATTCCATATCGAACACGGCGTATATCAACAAACTTCGATCCATGATCAAGGTTGACTGGTCGTTTGATCCTGTTCCTGGCACGACCGACTCACCTGTCACTCGAATAGACGGCAGCAAGTTCCGGACGGTTTGGGTCGGCGCTGAGCCCAACGAAATGGTAAGGTCGTTCATTGTTCACCATGCAAAACATCCCGAACCCGACGGGTAACCATGTGATGCAACGGAGGACGGGTGGTCCGTTTTCTCGTCTGCTTGCATCTCGTTCGCCCGTCCCCGCTGATCACCACCGTTATCCGATTGACTCACACCGGAACGAATGACAAAGCATGAAGCTCCACTCCGCAATTATTGTCTTGCTCGTCCTCGCGTGCTCACCCGCCACCGCAGAAGAAACGGTTGAATTGCAAAGATTTTCGATCGTGCAAGCAGCGTCTCGGACTATTCTGCTTGATCGCGTTTCGGGAACGACATGGGTGCTTGAAGAATCTCCCCATTTGCGATGGCAAGCGATTCCGCAGGATTCAGCTTCCTCGCTTCGAGCCAAACGCAACCTTGATACCTCAAAGCTAAAACTTGTCGCCAACGCAAGAACGTCAGCTGATGCTGGGGAAAACGTTCTTGTTCGGGCTTCAGTGAACAATCCAACGTCAACATCAGCTGACGGCTTTACAATAATCTTTGTCCCTGGAGAAGCCACCGTTACTAGTGCGACCAGCGGTACGCTCAAGCACGATGACGACCGTTGCGTTTGGGAAGTGGATCGGCTCGATGCGGGCGAATCGAAAGTGTTCGAAGTTCAGGTCCGATTCTCGAAGGAGTTGGTTGGAAAATCGCCACAACTCACCTGGGCTCTTCGTGATCGCTCCGGCGGACAGGCGACGGAAACCGAAAATATTGCGGTTACCGAGGCGGGAGCATTTAGTGATCGCGTAAGCGAATCAACTTCCGACAACGGCGGATAACCATCGCGTGCACGCGGAGGACCGGTGGTTCGTTGTCGCAAATGGATACTCAATTCCCGGTCCCCGGTGACGCGGTCCGTTCGCCGACTAAAGCGTGTTATGAATGAACATCGATCTAGTTGGAACGCAGTCACGCTAAGCCTGCTTGCATTGATCACAACAGGCTGCTCGCGCGTGGAATCCGATCTCATTTCCGTCGGTGACTCAATGCAGCTATCGCGAGCAAAACTAGTCGCTTGGGGTGGGCAAGAAGCGTATCTTGCTCGTTACACTGTTACGGTGCCGGTTGCGGAAGACACCGCAAAACCCACAGGGCAGTCTGACCCTTATGTTGCTACTGTTCCCGCCTGGGACGAAGACCAAGAGCGCGATAATGCGCCCGAACGATACGAAGTAGTTGATCCTAGGACGCAACCTTGTGACGGATATTCGTTTGCCGATCGCATTATCGTGCTTCACGGCAACGAAACAGTCTCGGATATAGAAATCGTAGTATATGGTGACGGTGGTAAGTCCACAGAGAGAACCTTCCACGGGAATCGAGTGTTAACTCGATCCGACTTGGTACAATAGCGGCGAACCATGGCGTGCACGCGAAGCACGGCATGAGACGTTTACAAATGGAAACCACATGGGCCGTGCTCGGTGACGCCGGCCGTTCGCCGACAGAGACATGCATAGCTGGTATCGAAACCGTCAACGTCGAAAGCTACTGGCGAGTCCATTCCCGCGACCGTGGCAAGAACTGCTGCACGACCGCGTGTGGCAGTATCAACAACTTGAAATCGAACAGCGTGACAAGTTGCACAATTGCGTAAAGACGATCGTCGCGGAAGTTGATTGGATCGGGCTTGACGGCCATTTTGTGAATGAAGCAATGAAGGTCACGATTGCTGGCCACGCAAGCTTGATGCTGCTTGGCTTCGAAAATGACTTCATGGATGAAGTCCGCACAATTCAAGTATGTCGACAAGAGTTCGACGACAATCGCGAATCTGACCCGATCTACGCTACTGAGACCAAATCCGGACGGGCTCAGCCCGACGGGACGACGATTCTTTCATGGCACCATGTTCTAAACGCCAATTATTACGGTGACCGCAACATAGTGATTCATGAATTCGCGCATCATGTTGACCGCCGCGACGGTCAGATGCACGCAACTTTGAATTTTCAAGATGCAACCGATCAACAACGGTGGGATCGCGTCGTGGCTGAAGAATACGCCGACCTCTGTGACGCCGCTGCATCCGGACGGTGGACACTCCTGCGACATTATGGTGCGAAGAATCGGACTGAATTTTTTGCGGTGGCAACCGAGTGCTTTTTTGAATCGCCTGACCGTCTGAGACGTTCTCATGCTGAGCTATACGACTTGTTACGCAGTTTCTACAATCTGGATACCGTCGAGTGGTTGGCCTGACTCTGCAATCAGCGGCGAACCATTCCGATGCACGGGAGCGGCGAAGTCGCGTTTCTCGACAATTGAACATTCCTCGTCGCCGCCCCGTGATCGGTGACGACTATGAAGTCCGTGGTTTGACCAGTGGCGACTGGCCGCTTTTTTGAAATATTTCTTACATTGGGTGTTGTGTGTTCATTTGTTTGTGGTGACTCGGTGGTAGCGAACTGCGGCGAGCGATCTACTGTTGATGACTTGGCTCGATTCGATTGGGTACTAAACGACTATTCGAGATGTCGACGCCTTGACCCAAAAGGGTCGGTCCTTGACAGCGTCGCCTCAGCATTCCTTACAGGGTTTCAATCGGTATTCTCTTGAGTTCTGTTGGATGGCCCGACACTCCGAGCGATCTCTCAATCTTTATGTCGGGTTCATCGCCTCTCACATTCTTTAGGACGCCATGACCGGAGGCGTTTACGTTGCTTCCGGTGGCAGTAGGTGTCAGTGATGCAGGCGAAGTGGAGTCCTTTTCGAGTTGCAAGCGTGGTCTTCGATCAGTGTTTCGTTCTCAGTGATTCGCTCCGGTGTTGGTTTGGGTTCGATGGGTTCAAGGTGGGTGATAAAAGCTTCCCTGGAAAGCGCCACATTCGTTATCTCAGGGTTATCAAGCAGCGTTTCAGATGCGGCTTGACGCCCTTGTCAGCGATTCGTGGTCACTTCCAGGAAAGCACGGGCCCAACAACGGGCCTTGCCTGGTGTCAGGTTTTCAAGGGCGAGCGGCGTTTGCTGCCGCGGCGGCGAGTCGGTTTACTGCCTCGGCCGCTACGCTGCTTCGGTTCGTCGCTGATCACTGGCCCGGGAGGATGTGGTTTTGCGCGTAGGAGTTTGGCTTTCTTTTTTGGTTTTGCTTCGTGGGGCTCTGTTGCTTCCTCCATCAGTTCTTGAGTTCCAGGATCCGTCACAGCTTCCTGCAATGCCTTGCTCTGATCCCATGCCTGTTGGTCTCGCATCATCGCCCAAGCGACCACTGCGATCTTGCGCGCCAGTGCAATGCCAGCTTTCTTGCGTCGTGTTTTCGATCCTCCGTGAATCCGTTCAAAGGTCTTCTTGCTCCAGGCGTTGTATCGGAGGCTCGCCCAAGCACATTCTAATAGCATTGTGCGAGCCAGTTTTGGCCCGCGTTTACTGATCTTTCCGTTGCGATCGGTTTCACCTGATTGATATTGCTTCGGGGTTAAGCCGAGGTAACTTGAAAGATGCCGGGCACTCTTGAATCGGTGCGGATCATCGATAATGGCGACAAGTAACTCAGCGGTCTTGCGACCCACTCCAGGAATCGTCATGACAATCTGAATTAGAGGATTATCAGCAGCAAACAATTCCAACCGATCCTCGACCGCTTGCATCTCGGCAGTTAACGCATCGAGCTGCGTCAATTCCAAATCAAGTTGCCCTTTCCAAAGGTCGTCACAGGTACACTCCGCGATGGATTTTCGAAACGAGTCGATGTGCACGCGTCCGGTATTCCATGCTCTCGCGCCGGTATCGATTTCGATGCCGCGGTTGGCGAAGGTGGAGCGAATGCCGTTCTTGATTCGAGTGATTCGGCCGTCGAGGTTCTTTCGGTACTTAATGATGGCTCGTTGTTCACGGATCTCGGGTTTTGGCACGTGGACCGGCGTGAGCACTCCCATGGCGGCCATTTTGGCCAGCTTAAGAGCATCGTCTCGATCGGTTTTGCGTTTGGTTTTGTTCCACATCCATGCTTCGTCGTTGGTGCTGCAAACGAGCGTTTTGATTTCTCTTTGTTGACACACATCGCTAATCCATCCCGACGGTCCGCAGGCCTCCATGACCAGCAGATCGAATTCGTTATCGTCCAAGAGCTTGTCGATATGCGAACGTCGGGTGAGGATGGCTTCGAAGGAAAACTTGCGAGTTTTACAATCGTAGAAGCAGGCGACCGACTTGAACTTGCCAAGGTCGAGAGAACAGATCATCATAGAAAGGTTCCGTGGTTTGGGGTGTGAACGAAGTAAGAAGCGTTTCATTGTGACCGATCGCAAGATCGAGATCACGGCCTAGTCAGCAGCGTATGCAGCCGACTCGCCTCAAACCACGGACTTCATGGATTCTTTATCCGACTGAGCGTAGCTCGGGGGCTCTTTATCCGACTGAGCGTAGCTCGGGGGCTCTGCGTTGCGATCCGTGGAATTCGTGGCTACACTAGGACTGGAGGATCTACAATGACTGTCGAAACGATTATTGCAAGCCTATCACAGGCTGACCGACGAAACGCTCTAGAACTGCTTTGGGCGTCACTTGAGCGTGATTCAGATGCCTACACACCACCCGACTGGCACGGTACTTTGCTGGCTGAACGACTTGCGAACCCTTCATCCGAGCCGGCAATGCCAGTTCGTGAAGCAATGGACGCTGTAAGGAATAGGGTTGATGCTCGTAGAACTTCGTCCTGAGGCATCTGATGACTTGGTATCTGCGGCCGAGTACTTCAACGACAAGAGCCTTGGTTGGGGCGATCACTTTCTCGAATCCATAGAATCCGATCTGCTCGATCTCGAACGTGAAGCTGGCATTCATGCTCTTCATCACGGAATGCCCTGCAAATTTGCGAGTGTCTTCCCGTTTGCAATATACTACCGGATCGAAACTTCCGTCGCGATGGTTTACGCGATACTGAGCTGCCGGATGGATCCAGGCGTCCACATGACGATACTCAAAGATCGCGGATAACCGTTAAGAATTTGACATCGCGTGAATGAAGAGCGGCTTGTGATGATTTTTGGTGGGGTGAACTGGATAGTGCGATCCAGGTGAGCGACCGAGCCGATGCTCAAATTCGTTGTTCAAGAAGCCCGGATGCGGCTACAGAACCCTTAGGGTTTTCAACTTTTGATTCGCTTGTTGTGTGTTGCTCAAAGTGGTCCCTGTGTGACAGAGCAGCCGACTTTTGCAATGGTTCGATCGGCTTCCAAGTACCGACAGATTGATCCCGAGCAGTGTTTCGTCGTTTTTGCGTCCGTTTCTTTTCGACCACGTGCCCCGTGCGCAGAACGCTCCCGGCATGACGCTTGGCGACATCGAAAAGCTTTTCGATCAAGGCGATGGTTTGACTCATGCCCGAGACTCCTTTGAGCAAGCAGGCAGCGATTGCAATTCCGGTGGACCGCGCGACGTGTCCCGTCGCCACAGCCAACATCCGTGCTGGTCAGTCACACCGATCAATTCCATTTCACCCCCGCAGTGATTGCACTTGATCGGCTGCCGAACACGCTCCGGCGGTTTGCTTGGCAGAAGCGATGTCCAAAGCGTCCAACCGAGCCAAATCCAGATCAACCAGCGAACGTTCGCAAGTTTCAATTTGTTGTTGGGACTCATGAAGCCATAATAGCGCACCTTGCGAAATCCCGGCGGCAAGATGTGTTGTGAGAATGCCTGGACGAACTTTTCGCCACTGAGATGACGCTCGATCGAATAACGCTTACCGGACGGCTTAACCTTGTAGGTCACTCCCGACTCATTCACCGAAACGATTCGGTTATCACTAATCGCGATACGGTACACATACGGGGCGAGATACTTCAGCACGGCCTCGCCGTTGCCAACGGGTTTACGATTGACGACCCAATCGGATTTGAGCACCCCTGGCGGCAATTGATCGTACAGCCCAGCGGCGCGGATCGCTTCGACAAACCGTTTTTTGTAAAGCCTCTTGGCCGGCAGAGGATGAAAAAGATGGTCGCGTTTGGCTTGCAACCACCTCGTCCGATCCGGGCTGACGCCGCCACCAGGGACGACGAAGTGAACGTGCGGATGATAGCTCGCTAGGTCCCGACCCCACGTATGCAAAATACCGAAGAACCCGATTTGATCACTGCCGACGTTCTTTGGTTCTGCCATCATCGCTTGGATCGTTTGCCGGCCTGCCTGAAAGAGCGCTTCGTAACCCTCCTCAGGATGGGCGCGCAGCAGCGGACGCAGTTCCTCGGGAACCGTAAACGTGACGACAAAATGTTGCACCGGAAGCCGTTTGCTGGTCTGCTTGGCAAGCCAGGCCTGGGTCTTATCCTTTTGACAGTTCGGGCAGTGACGATTGCCACAAGAACGTCCCAGCGAGTGTTTTGCCTGGCAGTTCTTGCAACGATAGGCCACAAAACCAAGCTCTCCCGTTTTGCATCGCATCAGCAACCCGAGCACCTTGCGGTGATGGGGCGGCATTCGCTTGTGATACTTTGCAATGTAGGCAGGAGCAAACTGACGCAGTGCATCGGCGACGGTGGAAACCGCTGCCTCCGCAACGTCGATCATCTACTTGCCGGTTTTGTCGCGTCCGCGAAACAACTGGTTGATGACCTTGCGAGCATCCACCTCGGCCGTTTCCGTCAGATGAAGGTAAATCATCGTCGACTGAAGACTCCTGTGCCCAAGGTACTTTTGAATCGCCTTTAAACTCACATTCGCTTCTAACAAATGAGTGGCATAGGAATGTCGCAAAGTGTGTTGTGATACTTTTTTGCCAAAGTTCAGCTCCTCGGTGATCTTCTTGATCGCACCTTGCACGGTTGAAATGCTCATTGGCGTCGTGGACTGGGAGCCATCGTGATGATTGCGTCCGGCTGCCGGAAACAGAAAGGTTTTGTTTCGATGGGTCTTCCACTGGGCTCGAAGCACACAAAGCGTGGATTGAGCCAGCGGGATGTAACGATCTTTGACGCCTTTGCCTCGATGGATGTGAACCATCATTCGCTGGCTGTCGATGTCCCCGACTTGCAAGTTGACCGCGTCGCCGATCCGGAGTCCCAAGGTGTAGCTAATCCAGATGAAGCACTTGAGCCGGAAAGACTTGGCAGCATCGATCATCTGGAAAATCTGTTTCTGGGTGAGCACTTCGGGAAGCGTGTGGGCGTAGTTGATTTTGGTTTGATCAAGGACTTTCCATTTTCGCGGACAGCAGGTCCGATAAAAGAACTTAATTCCCGAGAGTAGGACGCTTTGCGTGCCTGAGGCGGCTTCCAGATCGACGATTTGATAGAGCAGGAAGGCTCGAATGTCCGCTTCGTCGAGTTTGCTAGGTGATTGCTGATGAAACTCAGCAAGCTTCCTGACCGCTCGCACGTAGCCGTAGACGGTTCGCTTAGCCATTCCTGCGAGCCTCAGGTCTTCGACGAGTTTATCGTAGTATTTCCCTTTGAAGAACGCCGAAGACTTTGGTAAGTTGTTGTAGGTTGGCATGGTAAGCTCCTCTTTGTTTTGTGAGACAAAAAGAACCAGCATGTCATGCCAACCAAATTTTGAAACAATAATCCAATCAGGAAAACTATGCCGCGCAGCGGCTTTCTTGAACCATCCGTTGCACGCGGAGCCGCGGGCCGCGCGGATTCTCAAATCAATGTCGTTTGCCGCGGCCCGGTGAACGGTGACGTTATCACACTCCGGGCGATCGATGTTCTGCTATCGGTGCGCTGTTGATGATCCCTTTGCGTCCGTTCGGTCCACAACGTCGTTTGTTGCTTTTAAATTGAACCGTCGCTAAACTGATACTGCTAGGAAACGGACAACCGTCACCCAAGGGGCCGAAGGCTAAACTGACGGTGCTCGGTCGATTGATTCATCATGGTGACTCGATCGGCGTTTTACCCACATCCGTGCGATAACCATGTGATGCAACGGAGGACGGGTGGTCCGTTTTCTCGTCTGCTTGCAAGTCTTTCGCCCGTCCCCGCTGATCACCACCGTTACCCGACCAGGAGTGCTTTAACTGGACACTGATAGCAACCCATTTGCGGCACCCGAAACAGTTTCGGAGCGATTGCTTCCGGGCACCCATGTGCCCATGCGTTTTCGCATCAATGACTTTCGCTGGGCTATTCCCGTTACTCTCTTCTGTTGCATACTTCCAGCGGTCGTCATTGCGATTGAACAGCTCTTTTCTCCTTTCAACCAAAACTTCAACGTCGCATCGGGTCCCCTCATCGTTTGGGTGATTAACGCGACTGCCCTTCCGGCTGCCGGCTCCGGGGTGTTGGTGCGAAACCATGGCTGGATCACTCGCATTTCTTACGGGCTGTGCTCTCTAGCATTCGTCTCGGTCGTCAACACAATTTTGCTCGTGGCTGCAATTGTTGCCTGGGGTCCAGTTGCCACTTAGTATATCCGTACCGATCTCAAGCCACCTGCGTCCAGTATGCGGGTAACCATGGCGTGCACGCGGAGCGGGGCTTGCGGCCAAATTTGAAGTGGACAACTTTACTCTCCCCGCCCGGTGACGCCGGACGTTCGCCGACTGAAGACCACAATACGCAGCGTAGATGTTGATTCCGATTCAACCCCGACACCGGTGTCCGTCATGCGGTGTTCCGCAGATTGCCGACTGCTACTTTGCCGCGTTACGCGTGCCGATTGTTGGAAGCAAGCGTTCAAGACACCATTGCCCATCCTGTAATACCCACATTTGGTACCAAGCTAAACGGTCTATTCCGCTGCTTCTCGTTCGGCTTGTCGCCGTCGCACTTTTGCTGGCGTGGGCACTCAGTATTCCCGGAGTCGTGAGCGTAGACTTCGGTCTGTACTTTGTCGTTTGCGTACTTCTGGGTGTCTCGCTTATGCTCATTGATATGCTGCGTGGAACCGTGATGACGAAACCCTCAAACACTCTCTTTCGTAACTAGTGTCCGTCCGGAAATTGCTCGAGTGGCTGATTTTAGCGGATTTCACGTCCGCTGAGTACTTCGAAGATTTAGC
>SJPJ01000001.1:54284-55297 GCA_007859835.1 Novipirellula herctigrandis
GTGTTGCTCGGAACAAAGAACGCGGCGAACCATACAATGCACCGAAGGACGGCTTGCAAGGTTTCACAAATGGACAATTCACCGTCCGTCCTCGGTGATTGTCGCCGTTATCACACTCCGGGCGATTGATGTTCTGCTATGGGGGCGCTGTCGATGATCCGCTGGCAACCGTTTGGTCCGACAACGTCGTTTGTTGCTTTCAAATTGGGACCTCGTTAAACTGATACTGCTAGGGAACGAACAACCGTCACCGAAGGGGCCGAAGGCTAAACTGACGGTGCTCGGTCGATTGATACATCATGGTGACGCGATCGGCGTTTAACCCAAATCCGTGCGATAACCATGTGATGCAACGGAGGACGGGTGGTCCGTTTTCTCGTCTGCTTGCACGTCGTTCGCCCGTCCCCGCTGATCACTGCCGTTATCCGACTGGAGAGTGCTTTGGATGGCACGAACACTGCCCAACAAATCCCCTCTGATTGCACGCTATTTGACTGCTGCACTGGCGATCGCATCTCCGGGTGTTTACTTCTCCGCTCGGGCGCTTTCAATGCATCTCTTCCGTATGCGGCAATGGAAAATCGGCTTCGAGTTGCTTGACGTGCCGCACTCTTTGGACATGCCAATCGATACGTACATTCGTTGGATGCTCGTTTTCAGTACTCCCTTCCTTGTGATAGCAGGCTTTGTGCTTTATCGCTTAGCAATAAGGCTGAAACTCGCCAAAGCAGATGCAGACGATTTCAACAAGCGATGCTGACATTTGCTCGGTCACTGTCGCCACTGTAGACTTCAAATTGGCGACAAGATTGCTCCTAGTCGCCACAGCCCGTCGCACCCCGTCCCGAACGGATAACCATAAAATGCACCGGAGGACGGTTGGGGCGTTTTCACAAAATGGTTGCCTCTCTCCCCGTCCCCGGTGATTTTTAACGACTATGAAGTCCGTGGTTTGACCAGTGGCGACTGGCCGCTTTTTTGGAAGTTTTTCTACATCAGAGATTCTGTTGTTT
>SJPJ01000001.1:56438-58762 GCA_007859835.1 Novipirellula herctigrandis
AGATCGGTATGCTGGTGTTGGGCCTTGGCGTCACAACACTGGCTTGCGGCTGATGCCGGTGAACGATATACCCGACGAACCATTCCCTCGGACAACTTTTCTGGTTCGACCTTCCAATCTCCTGATGGCTTGCGCGAGCCTCCTCGCACCGACCATCGGCGTGCTCGGGCGACATTCGTTGCTCGACGACGGAACGTCCTGATGGCTTGCGCGAGCAATCTCCTGTTACCATCGGCTTGCTCGGTCTTGCTTTGGGAACGTATACTGGCATTCGACCTTCCACCAAATTCACCACGGATAACCATCCGTTGCACACGGAAGCCGCGGCCGCGCGGATTCTGAAATCAATGTCGTTTGCCGCGGCCCGGTGAACGGTGACGTTATTTGCACATGATGCAGCGCATCCAATTCTTCACCGCGTTGGGATTGCTCGCGTTAACTGCGACGTGTTCGTTCGCGGACCGACCCACGAACGTGTCGACCAACGCTCTCACCGGAGTTTGGCATCACCCTTTTCCCGGTGTCGGGCATTGGGAGACTTTGACTTTTCGCAAAGACGGCACCTTCGAGCGAGTCATCCGTCACCGTGTTGGTGCGTCGCGGATCGCAGGCTGGTTCACGGTCGCGAACGACGGCAACATGACACTTGCGATCAGAGAACGTGGACTAGTTGATGGCGTAACCTCAGTCGTTAAATCAACGGACAAACGTAGTCGAATTCGGGCACACATCGTCATCAAGAACGGCAACGATATGATGCTCACGAACCGAGATCTTTCGATTCCGCAGTACGGCAACGATAACTACTACGTTTACTCGCGTGACTATCTGCGCGAAGACGAATACAATCGCCGTCGCAAAGCGAACATTGAGCGGATGCACAAAATGCTTGATGACGTGACAGCCAATGGCGAGACCGAGGCGTCGACGCAATCAAGCAAATAACCAAGTCGTGCAACGGAGCACGGCATCACGCGATTGGTCGATAGACACCGCAATGGCCGTGCCCGCTGACGACCACCGTTATGTGGTCTGACCGATGAGCACCAATCCATACGAATCGCCTAAGGTTCCGACGGCTCTACAATCGACGCCGAACGAGGATCGCGTGACAGCACTACGCAGTGTTCGCATTGCCTTGCTGATCCTGCTGGTCCCTGCGGTCTACAACTTCATCTGCTTCAACTTCCCTTCCTATGCCAACCGAATCGAACTTCCGATTCACAGTGTCTATCTAACAATCAATTCGATTGGCATCGTATTGATTGTGTCCGCGATTTGGTTCTTCGGACTGACGATTCTTGAATTTGTCGCTGGCGGACTCCACGCAATCCTCGCTCGAAAGTCGATTCTCGACGATTGGAAAGCAACACTGTATATCATTGTGCGGCGCACTCCACTATTTGCTGTCCCCGGTGCCGCATTGTGGGCAATTTGGGTCGCAGCGTTTTACCAACTTCAACTAGGTTTCTATATCGCATCCGTTCCTATTGGTGTTGCGGCACACTTGTTGGCTGCTTGCCTGTACGTCCCGTTGTTTTATCGGTGGTACAAAATGGAACGTGCTGCGGCAAGACAAATGACCACATAACAAATCGGTGCACACGGAGTCGCGGGTCGCGCGGCATTTTGAAAACAAAAGTCGTTCGCCGCGACCCGGTGACCTCTAGCGTTATCCGACTGAGATCAATCCACCGCCAACGTCATGACCAACCCATACGCAACACCGCGTTCGACTGGCATACCGACTTCGCAAGCAACGATTGCTTCCGTAATTCGTATGTGGATGGCCTTGGTCGGGTCTTTGGTGGCGACCGTGCCGGTCGGGCTGGTGATAAATCTGATCCTCTTTGATATCGAATCAATACGGCTGAATGACGAAACTGCCTATTTCTGGTTCGCGTCATCGGTGATCGCATCATTGGTTTGCTCGTCCGCGACTGCCAGGCTGACAACTTTGCGACTAACCTCGCTTCATTTCTGGATTGTCTACCAACTTGGCTGGCTGGCCTATCTCCTCAGCGGCGGCATCGGGGAGTCATACAATCAAATCACTAGTGTACTGTACCTCTGGACTCCCTTCATTGTTCCGGCGATCGTTGCCGTCGTCGCCCCCTTTTTTAACGCATCACCATCGCACGCCGCGGCCCCGCAGGCCGGCGGATAACCATGTGATGCAACGGAGGACGGGTGGTCCGTTTTCTCGTCTGCTTGCAAGTCTTTCGCCCGTCCCCGCTGATCACCACCGTTACCCGACTGAAATCGACTGACCGTCAATTGCGGCATTGTACAACACTTGATGACGACTTCTGAAAACTACTCTG
>SJPJ01000001.1:61006-61635 GCA_007859835.1 Novipirellula herctigrandis
CATCTATGCCAATCCTGCGACTCCGATTTCGCATTGCGACTCTGCTGATTCTCACGATGATATGCGCTATTGCGTTGGCGCTTTCTCGACCCTTTAGCCCTGAAGTCGAATTCTCAATTCCTGTTGCTGCTACCTACACCGGTATCGACGAAGGGGAGCACGCATGCTGCCATGTAACGGTTACCAATAGTGGGTTACTTCCGATTTGGATTGCTGGACACAGTGGCCTGATCCTGACATTTGCATACTACGGCGATCCTACCTCGAACCCCGTCGAAAACTATAATTTGAAAGCTCAAACTCCCGTTCACTACACACCACTCTACCGAGGACAAAGCGCAGTTGCTCACATTCCACACCATAGCAACTACACGACTGCTCGGCTCGGTGTACAATTCCACGACTGGCGTGGACGGACCGCTTGTGTTTGGTCCGATGACTTTGCCTTCCCTGTCGATCCAAAAGGTGGATAACCAAAGGATTGCACTGGAGTCGGGCGTCATGCGTTTTGGCAAATCAAACTTTCACGGCCCGACCCCGTGAATCCCACCGTTATCCGATCAACGACGATCGGTATGCTGGTGTTGGGCCTTGGCGGCACAACACTGGCTTGCGGCTGATGCCGGTGA
>SJPJ01000001.1:63399-64024 GCA_007859835.1 Novipirellula herctigrandis
CGACTTCGTCGCATCGCTCACTTCATGAATGTACCTTTCAACCAACGGAGCCAACAAATGGTACGCTACGTTCTTGCAATTACCTTTGCTATTTTCGCCTTAAACAACATGGCGAATGCACAAACGGACCCTTCTTCTAAAGAAGAACCAACGAAGGACACGCTCGCGTCGACAGTGTATTCCTTGCGCCCCATTGAACTGCGCGAAGGTGTCGATGCAGACGACTTTGAGGCATTCGTAAAAGACGAATTTGCGAATGCCTTTGGCAAACCAACTCACGGAGTTCGCGCAATTATCATCAAAGGAGATCGAGGCACGGCGAAAGGTGAATACAAACTTGTTGTGGTATTCGATTCAAAAGAAGTTCGCGACAAGTATTTTCCTATTGAAGATGGTGATGCCGCAAAGTCATTGCGCGAAGATGCAACGCCAGTGCAGATCGCCACCGTTCAGAAACTTGCAACTTTCGTACACGTCGGTGAATACACAGATTTTGTACCAATAGGGGAATAGATTCGCCGGACGAACATCGAGCGACGAGTCGTTGGATAACCATGCCGTCGCTTTACGCTTGTTTGTCAAGCGGCGTAGCGGCAAGCGAGCCGATTCTTCGAGCTCGCGTTAA
>SJPJ01000001.1:66499-68053 GCA_007859835.1 Novipirellula herctigrandis
GGCGAAATTGGCGTTTTTGAAGTTGAGAATCTACCGTCGCCGCTCGGTTACGGCTGTCGTTATCCGACTGGCCGTGCATTGTTCTTCCGCCCAGGCACACAATCCCCGAGATTCACATGCGACTTACAGCCTTGACGCTACTTTCCTTGTCCGCATTGGCACCATCTGCCGCTAGCGCTGCCGACGTCTCTGGTTCGTCGCTTCAATTCACGTACCCCGTGCGCGACGCCCCTGTCTGGACTGCCGACGGTAAGTTTGACCCAACTGTGCTCATCAAGCTTATCGAGGCGACCACTGACTTCGGTGATGCCGATCCCCAAACCGCGATGCGGCTCCATCTGTTCCCGAAGACTGGCGCGATCTCCATCACGACCACGGTTTCTGCCCACACTCAAATATGGAACCTCCTGAAGCAATTCCCAGCGTTAGCTGCGGCCTGGGGGCCGGAGAATCCAGACTACGCCAAGTTGCTCGATGAAGACGCTGCTCGCTCAAAACGCAATCGCGAACTAAATCAACTGTCCAATCAGATTGAAAGAGATCGACTCCGAACCCTTCGCAAGAATCACTCTCCTGTTTCCCTGAACGATCCCATTCGCGGCAAGCCCTAGAAAATCCCCACCAAAACAACGGATAACAATGTCATGCACGCGAAGGACCGCATGACGTTTTTACAAACGGAAACCACATTGGCGGTCCTCGGTGATGACCGCCGTTATCCTCTGTGGGCCATGCGTTCGATTTTCTACTCCTTTACCTTGAACTCATTGTTTGCCGAATGACAACCCCAAGCCACTTGATCGAGAGAATATGACCTTTTTCGACATCCGCAAGCAGCTCTTGCTCGCTAAAACTGCATGCGCTGGTGTGATCGTTGTGGTGGTTGGGTACGCTTTGAACATAGCGCCGATCTTTTGGGCTGGGATAGCCATCTTCGTTGTCGGAGTATTCGTCCGGATGTTCGCCCTTGTGCGACGCGCATTTTCGGAACGCCTGCCCTCTGCCCCTAACCCCAAACCAACACAAAGCTCGCTCGATCAAATTCGGTCAACCGTGTCCAATTTCATTTCAGGGAAAACTACACCTGATATTGAATATAGCTTGGCTAAAGATCGCGGTCCCTGCCCGCTTCTGCATTGCATTGTTTCTTGTGAAAGCCCCGAAGTTGATCAACATGGACTCTTATCGCAAATTGAACGTATTGGTACGCTTGTGGAGTCGAAAACGTCTGGACGGCATGGACGCACTGACCTTGAATTTGCGTTTGACTGTAAGGACGGAATGGTTGCATTGGCGATTCACCTAAACGACACTGACCAGTTTGACTCTACGGCACCTGCACATAAAGGATAACAACGACGTGCAACCGAGCACTCAAAAACGCGGTTGGGCAGTGGTTGCCTTTCCGTTCGTGCCGGCTGACGTCGGACGTTATCCGATTGACTCACACCGGAACGAATGACAAAGCATGAAACTCCACTCCGCAATTATTGTCTTGCTCGTCCTCGCGTGCTCACCCGCCACCGCAGAAGAAACGGTTGAATTGCAAAGATT
>SJPJ01000001.1:70813-70992 GCA_007859835.1 Novipirellula herctigrandis
CTGTGAGAATGCCTGGACGAACTTTTCGCCACTGAGATGACGCTCGATCGAATAACGCTTACCGGACGGCTTCACCTTGTATGTCACTCCCGACTCATCCACCGAAACGATTCGGTTATCACTAATCGCGATACGGTACACATACGGGGCGAGATACTTCAGCACGGCCTCGCCGTTGC
>SJPJ01000001.1:71002-71079 GCA_007859835.1 Novipirellula herctigrandis
TGCGGACTGGCAAGGTCTGATTGACTAGCGGGTGGAAATCCCGCCTGGGTAAGTGCTAGCCACACGCCCAGTATCGA
>SJPJ01000001.1:71089-71470 GCA_007859835.1 Novipirellula herctigrandis
ACACTCCGGGCGATTGTTGTTCTGCTATCGGTGCGTCGTCGATGATCCGCTGGCAACCGTTTGGTCCACAACGTCGTTTGTTGCTTTCAAATTGGGACCTCGTTAAACTGATACTGCTAGGGAACGGACAACCGTCACCGAAGGGGCCGAAGGCTAAATGGACGGTGCTCGGTCGATTGATTCATCATGGTGACTCGATCGGCGTTTAACCCACATTCGTGCGATAACCATGTGATGCAACGGAGGACGGGTGGTCCGTTTTCTCGTCTGCTTGCACGTCGTTCGCCCGTCCCCGCTGATCACCACCGTTATCCGACTGAAGTAAGCCGAATTTGATTTCCCTGCGATCCATTCTTTTCGCTACCGCCTACCTCGCAATCG
>SJPJ01000001.1:71480-84097 GCA_007859835.1 Novipirellula herctigrandis
TCGGCAATTGCTGCATGAGTGCGTTCTATGCGCAAACCTTTCCAATTTCGACTCGCATCACTGCTACTCCTCCTCGCAGTGTCGGCAATCACGTTTGCATGGATTTTCTCCAACGAGGATCTTGAGCGTTCACTTCGACGCGATCTGGAGATTGCCAAATCAGCACAACTCGAAATCGTCAAAGACGGTACTCGCAAATCACCGTTTCAGAGCGATGAACGATATGCGTGGGTACTCGTCAAAACTAAGGCCAAGTACGAACTTATCGGGGCCGTGCGACCCCTCGATGATTCGATGCCCTGGCGAATCCCCGACATGACGATCTCTTGGATTGATGATCAAGTCGGACCTGAGCCATTCTATTTTGTTTTTTCGCAACGTCCTAAGAAGCCGGAAATAGATAGCTGGATACGCTACTCTAACGACTTCTGGTAATTCAAGACGCGGAGAGAACGGCGACGAACCATGGGTTGCAACGGAGGCCGCGAGTTTACGTTATTGAAGTGGTGAGTCGTTCGCGCGGCCCCGCTGAACCCTACCGTTATCACACTCCGGGCGATTTGTGCTCTGCTATCGGTGCGCTGTCGATGATCCGCTGGCAACCGTTTGGTCCGACAACGTCGTTTGTTGCTTTCAACTTGGGACCTCGTTAAACTGATACTGCTAGGAAACGGACAACCGTCACCGAAGGGGCCGAAGGCTAAACGGACGGTGCTCGGTCGATCGATTCATCATGGTGACTCGATCGGCGTTTTACCCACATCCGTGTGATAACCATCGGATGCAACGGAGGACCGGTGGTCAGTTTTCCCGAATGGATACTCAATTCCCGGTCCCCGCTGATCCGTACCGTTATCCGACTGAAGGCTATGCGTCTCAAATTCGGCCTGCTCTCGTTGATCGTCCTAGTCCTCAATCAAGCGATCCACGCGTGACGTTTTCGGGTTTTTCGCTTGTGCGATGCGAGCAGACCGGTGGCCAGGCTTTTTGATTTTCGATCTTGATCTTCGCATGGCTCGTGTTCTTTGAGTTAGGCGTTTGAGCGGTACCGAGACGTCCAGACCTCGGCTTCGTTGGTGCTGAGTCGTCAACATCGCAGTGGCTTGCGGATGTGATCGTGTAGGGTCATCAGTAGGTCCACCGTAGGGCGATAGGTTAACAACCGGAAGACGCGCTGCCGTGACGAACGGATGATTTGAGCGGGAAGAAGGATCAGCGAATTCAAATACGTCCAGAATTCCATCCGAATAATTCGGTTGCGAGCTTCCCGGCGAACACGTTTCTGACTTTCGTTGCCCTTGACTTGAACCAGCAACCCGCTCCAAATCTTCAACGTCCAAGCCAAGGAGGCGAACAGCATGTACGCCATGTTGCTTTCAAGGTTATCCAGCGGAGCGGTCAAGGCTCCACAGGCTTTCAATTGGCTGATCGTGTTTTCTTGGTCGCAACGCTGGTTGCTGCCGCGAATCACTTCCCTCGCTGGCAAAGTTCCTGCTGTTTCATTGGTGATATAAAAGAAGTATCGCTCTTCGGAGAACAGTAGCTGTTGCCCACTGGTTACATCAATGTCTTTGCGAACAACGATCATTCGATAAGTCTTCTCGCATGCGGTGGGACAATACTCGAATTCAGCGTAACTCTCTCCGGTAAGTCGTTGATTCTTGTAGCCATTGGTCTGGACGATTCGTTCTCTCTCGTTCGGACGGCAGGCACGCTCTGCCTTGTCCGGCGTGCTTCGCCTCGAACGGTCAAGCCGTTTCCATGCGGTTTTTGCAAGCGAATCAGCGATGCGGCAGAGGTTCCGATGAGCGGAATAGCCAAGAATGAACTTCACACCTGAGTTGTCCCAGCGATCCAAGTGCTCCGTCGACGAGAAGGCCGTATCGCCACGAAGAACGATCTTTCGAAAGCCCGCCTGTGTGCATTGTTGGATCGCCAAGTCATAGAAAAATGCGGAGTCTTCCTCGCTGGTACGATTGCCGCTACGATTGTGCAGGTAAAGCAGCTCCTGAGTTTCCGCGAGCGTGACGACCAGCGGATGGTAGCCCCATTGGCCTTTGTAGTTGATGCCGATGCCGGATTTCTTTTCACCGCTTGTTTCCACCATCGTTCCGTCTGCTTCGATCGTGGCGCAATCGAGAAAGCTGTCCTCTTGCTGCTTCCAAACGGTTTGCCGAACGCGATTGACTGCCTGCATGACCATGAGCAGCTTGAGGTGACTGAATCTCCGGCAGAAATCTCCAGCAGTAGTCGGGTCGGGTATGCGCTCCGCACCGAGTGCATCGAGATAGGCTTCGTCGTTGCGTCGTTGTTCGATGTGATCCAAGCACGTTCCACCGGCGAGCAGGTTCAGGGCAATGTTGAGAATGTGGTCAGTTTCGTCGTAGGGCAGGTGGAGCTTGAATACCTTTGCCGAACGATTGAGTTCCTTCCGCAGACCAAGCTTCTTGATCAGTTCGAGGATCACTGCGATACCGCCGCAGGAGACCGCCTGCTGTTTCTCGGCGAGTTCGAGTTTCGTGGTGGAAGGACGAATCATGGGCGATTTCCACGCTCCATGCTGGACTGAAATTCTGCGTAATAATCTCCGTTTGCGTTTTCGCAGTTGTTGACGTACCCTGATGTTCACTCGAAACCCCTTGTAGCGTGCGTGGATTGAAGTCTTAGTAACCTCCAATAGACGCGTAAAACGCCAAGGGTTTTCGAGTTTTATAAAATATTCGCGACTTAGCAGTCGCTTGATTGAGGCCTAGTTGCCATTTCGGCAATTGCGTTGGCCGCTTGGAAAGCGACGGTGGGGCGGGATCCAATTCGGCGAACAAATGACTACAGATGGTACGATGACTCAATTTGCATCACTGATCAGATATACAATGGTGCCTTTGAGTATCACGATGTTGTTTGGGGCCTTGGTACATGCCTTTACCTTGAGACCGGGGCGTTTGATACTCGCACGTTCGATGGCGCTGGATACTACCGAATCGGCTTCCAACTTCCACACAAGGTTGAGGTCGGCCAAACCTACACTTTTTCACCTGTGCCGGCGGATCGCACCGCGATTGCGGTTTCTGATAACCACAAGTTTTCCGCCTTGCGGACAGGCGAATTCACTGTATTTCTATACGGAAAACCGTCGATGGATTGGATGACTGATCGTGACCCTCCATCTACCGCAGAGGTCAGGATCGAGAGCATGCAGTCCGATCGTGTCGAGGCCCATGTAAAGATACACGCAGTTCTCCCGGAGATCGTCGACTTGGATCTTGATCGCAAATTCACCGCCAACCGAATTGCATCGGACGGCGGATAACCATCGCGTGCAACGGAGGACGGGTGGCATGCGTTTCGATCTGCTTGCAAGTCTTTCGCCCGTCCCCGCTGACGCGTACCGTTATCCGACTCGGCGCACCCGAAATCCACCGCGCAACTCAAATTAGCCGCCTCCGTAAATGCCGCCTACACTCCATGATTGCTGACTACGTTCCTGCGATCCTTGCGATTTCCGCGTTTGCGACCTACGTACTGCAACTCTGGACCGGTGTTGCTTTTGCTGGATGGTCTGGCGACGACTCTCTTGTTGAACGCTCCAAGAGCCCAGGGCCGTACTGGTTTGTGATGACCTTACAAACGCTCGCGTTAATCATAATTCCCGTTTTGATTCTGCTAAACCGCTGACGCATGCAATGCCCTGCCAATCGTGGTGACGTTCCGTCATTGTTTCCTGCTCGCGCGGCTAGTCCTGTATACTGACTCGCGATGTTCCGTTGTTGTTTTCCACTCGCATGGTTTAATGCTCGGCGGACGCCCGATTCATACGGACGGATAACCATCCGTTGCACACGGAGCCGCGGGCCGCGCGGATTCTGAAATCAATGTCGTTTGCCGCGGCCCGGTGAACGGTGACGTTACCCGACTTGATTCGACGTACCTACACGACAACTCGCAGAGTTGAAATGACACCCGGCTTCCGCCCCATCGGATCAATCGAACGCAAAGTCGACGGCACGCCCGCGATCGTTGACACCGACTGGGTTACCTTCATTGGTTCGCGTCCGGAACTTGTGAAAGGACCGCCGCAATACGGCCGTAATCCCGCCAATGGCCAAGTGATCGAATTACGAAGAGGCAATACCTGTCGGGGCATTTCAAGCGGCAAACAGGTGATCGGATATCTCGACTTTGAATTCTGGGAATACACTGACAAAAACGACGGTTCCGCCGTTGGGAATGTCGTAGTTGGCTCCGCACCGGGATTCGAGAAACCCGTAGCCGAACTCGCATCGAACTTTGCCGCTGTGCTGAATGCTCAATATCACCCCCGAGACCGTAATGGCGGGTAACCATGTGATTCAACGGAGGACGGGTGGTCCGTTTTCTCGTCTGCTTGCAAGTCGTTCGCCCGTCCCCGCTGATCACCGCCGTTATCCGACCTTAAGAATGACGCTCCAACGCATATCTAGGCTTGTTCTGATATTTGCGACACTTGCAGTTCTCACTGCATGCAGCGGCGTTCCGCTGATTTCGCCGAATCGAGAGGGCTTTCCACCGTGGGAAAAGATACTTGATGGCAACGGCATTACCTGGATCAACAAATACACTCACGACCCGGGCATCGACCCACTTTATCTTGGTTCCTTCCGATACGATGACGACGATGCGCTGCAACGTGTAATTGACACATTTGGCTTAGAACCATACTCGGGTGACGACGAAGTGCCGACTTTCACTGGGACCGTGCCCGACCCGGTTCCTTGGTTTCCGCTCCAGAACGTGGATTCGATCTATTCCTATCCGGACGCCGATGTCGAGTACGTTGCAAATGTATGGGTGGATGCGGAACAAAACGTCGCTATCATCGAACGGACTTGGTGGTAACCTGACTGACCGTACAATAGCGGATAACCATCCGGTGCAACGAAGATCCGGTGGTTAGTAACTAGGCCATCACAAAATCAATCGCCGGATCTCGCTGACCGGTGACGTTATGTCGCTAAAACCAATGAACAAGAAGTGCTGACCCTTCTCGATGACTAACTTGCCGTACGAGTTCCAATCTCTCCTTGATGATTTCGCCGATTCCTGTGAGGAAATTCGACGGCAGGCCAATCGTCATTTAGATCCGTCCGACTTCGCCCGCTATGGCTTCGCCCAGACTGCCGTCGGCTTTGACTGGTCTGCTGAGCAACAACGCTTCATTGATGATCGTTGTCACAACGAATTGTCCGACGAGTCGCTTTCAGGGCATGGCGATGCTTTACGCTCGTGGCGAGCATTCAATTGCTTGGCTCTGGGCTACCTGCTGGGCCTGTATCAAACGGAACAAATTGCCGATCATGAATTCTCACTTGCTGATTCACAACTCTCGGGGTTCATGTTCTTGAATTCTCCGATATTTGACACTTTTTGAGTGGCCATCTGTCACGATCCTCAATAACTGGCCTCGTATTGGTAAGCTCGCGACATAACAATACGTTGCACACGGAGCCGCGGGCCGCGCGGCTTTTTCTGCTTGCATGTCTTTCGCCGCGGCCCGGTGAACGTTGCCGTTATCCGATCTGAATGATGGAAGATCCTCAACTATCGACAGACGACCTTCGCTTGCTTGGCAATTTCTACTCTAACGGTTTCGCTTTGGTTATCGACGACGATGGCGACAACGTCAGGCTTGCCCCACCGGAGTCGACTTGGTTACCGCTCATGGTAATGGCTGGCATTATTTCTGCCTTCTACGCTGCATTCTTATACTTTGCCATCACGCTGAACATGGGAGCCGAACTTGGTCCCGCAAGATGGCTCTTATTTGGTGGTATTGGACTGATCGCGACCGCTGGTCCAGTCATTGCACACAGGCTTCATTTACAATTCTTGCAACGGCATAGCCCTCAACTCGAATTTGATCGACGACGAAGAACCCTATCTGTCCTCGCAAACCAAGAAACGTTTGATTTTGGATCAGTTCACTGTCTCTTGGGGCTTTGTATGCGCGACTCTCATGGTGACGCGAACTCGGAATTGCAGGTCGTGGTCCACGATGCGGATGGCTTCCGCCCAATTCTGATCACAACGGACCTATCTTCGTTTGTTCGTCGGTCTTTTGGTGAGACATTGACACGTTTTCAGACGTTGACCGGTTTGCAGGCTGTCATCGCGGAACCCGAGGGATTGATGAAGGGTGGTCCGATGCGGATCGAGTACCTTGATACGGACGGATAACAAAGGGTTGCACACGGAGCACTCATTCGGGCGGGTGGCCAGTGGTTAGTTTTTCGTTCGTGCCCGGTGAACCCAGCCGTTACCCGACGTAACATGAAGATCGTATCGACCTACAACATCGATCCTGTTTGATGATCTCGTTTCGACAACGCGATCCGAACGCCAACGTCAAAAGCGTTGTTTGAAAATTGCTCGTCTAAATTACCCGTTGGCCAACGCGAATCCACGACGGCGTTTGGCTGGAACCTTGGCTAGCCTAACGTCGCTGCTTCGGTCTTTCGGCGTTACGCAGATGCCTGCCCAGCAACTGTTTTATTCGACACTGATTTGATACACTGATGCTTTCCGTGGTGACTTGCTCGGCCGTGATTACTTCCACGGAATTGACATTCAAATGGCCGGGATTTCGGGTAACCATCGGATGCAACGGAGGACCGGTGGTTCGTTTTCACGAATGGATAGTCAACTCCCGGTCCCCGCTGATCCGTACCGTTATCTGGCAGAACAATGGCTGACCTGCCCATTAAACACAAACACTATTCGGACGTCATTGACGCTGGTGGCCTCGTTGCCGCAGTTCAGAACTCCCTCGATGCAAACGCTTCGCAACTGACAGCGACCGGCATATCAGAATCGCGTTTTCCGACTTACGCGCGGGTTGAACGTGGCAATCGGTTTTCCCAAGTCTATGTTGCCGCCGAAGAGCGCCAGTTCCTGTTCGACATTTGGCGCGACGGCGTCATGTATGGCAACGGACGCACATCAAACATCGACGAAATGACCACTGCAATGAACGACTGGATCGCCGACTCAAAAACCGTGGGTGAAATCGGTCAGTTGCCGTGCATTTCCCTCGTCGAAACTGCGCACATATACGATATCGGCGGCGAGGTTGATCACCGATGGAATTCGTATTTGTCGAACGCTGATCCGTATCTGCGTGAACTTATGCCGTTCATAGTATTGGCGGCCCAACAACCATCGCTACGCCAGCTATTTCCTTACACGAGTCACTCTACATTTTGCTTCAGCCGCTGTACGGGCTATCCATTTTCGTATGATTGCCCTCACGTCACGCCCGCCGACGGCCTGTTCACTGTTGGTCGACAGGCGGGTAAAATATTGGGTGCTGGCGATCCGGAATTCGCAGTTTCACTTGTGCTCGACAATTTGCCCGTCCAATGTGGCCCGGCAATTCGTGGCACCGCAGACGATCTAAATGCCAGATAACAATGGGTTGCACACGGAGCCGCGGGCCGCGCGGCTTTCAATGTTTAGTCGTTCGCCGCGGCCCGGTGAACCCGGACGTTATCCGATTCGGATCAATGCACCCGCTGCGTGAATACCCACCGGACGAATACCGACTCGAAGGCCGCATTTTTCGCGATGTCCTTGCAAGGATGCTGCGAACATTTTTCTCCGATGTGAAGCTCCAAACGGGCACATACCGATACCGCGGCTTTCTCTGGCACGCGTACACCTTTGGCTACCAAACCGCCTTGACCACAACTGATGCCAAGGCCGCGTTCGATGACTGCAATGATACCGAACTCTATGTTCACGACGAACAATTTGACATGCTTTGGCTTTGCCCACGAGAGATCACGCTATCCGACACGCACCCATGCAACGACACGTACATCTTTCCCGCAACCTACGATTGGCTATACATTACAACTCACGAGAACGCTCGCGGGGTTGGGCCGTTCTTTATTCGCAATACATCCGGCACCCAATACGACGGATAACCATGGGTTGTTGACGGAGCGGCGGTGGTCGCCGTTTCTGTTTGCTTGCAAGTCAATTGCCGCCGCCCGCAAAACCCTACCGTTATCACACTCCGGGCGATTTGTGCTCTGCTATCGGTGCGTTGTCGATGATCCGCTGGCAACCGTTTGGTCCGACAACGTCGTTTGTTGCTTTCAAATTGGGACCTCGTTAAACTGATACTGCTAGGGAACGAACAACCGTCACCGAAGGGGCCGAAGGCTAAACTGACGGTGTTCGGTCGATTGATTCATGATGGTGACTCGATCGGCGTTTAACCCAAATCCGTGCGATAACCATGTGATGCAACGGAGGACGGGTGGTTCGTTTTCTCGTCTGCTTGCAAGTCTTTCGCCCGTCCCCGCTGATCACCACCGTTATCCGATCTGAATGATGGAAGATCCTCAACTATCGACAGACGACCTTCGCTTGCTTGGCAATTTCTACTCTAACGGTTTCGCTTTGGTTATCGACGACGATGGCGACAACGTCAGGCTTGCCCCACCGGAGTCGACTTGGTTACCGCTCATGGTAATGGCTGGCATTATTTCTGCCTTCTACGCTGCATTCTTATACTTTGCCATCACGCTGAACATGGGAGCCGAACTTGGTCCCGCAAGATGGCTCTTATTTGGTGGTATTGGACTGATCGCGACCGCTGGTCCAGTCATTGCACACAGGCTTCATTTACAATTCTTGCAACGGCATAGCCCTCAACTCGAATTTGATCGACGACGAAGAACCCTATCTGTCCTCGCAAACCAAGAAACGTTTGATTTTGGATCAGTTCACTGTCTCTTGGGGCTTTGTATGCGCGACTCTCATGGTGACGCGAACTCGGAATTGCAGGTCGTGGTCCACGATGCGGATGGCTTCCGCCCAATTCTGATCACAACGGACCTATCTTCGTTTGTTCGTCGGTCTTTTGGTGAGACATTGACACGTTTTCAGACGTTGACCGGTTTGCAGGCTGTCATCGCGGAACCCGAGGGATTGATGAAGGGTGGTCCGATGCGGATCGAGTACCTTGATACGGACGGATAACAAAGGGTTGCACACGGAGCACTCATTCGGGCGGGTGGCCAGTGGTTAGTTTTTCGTTCGTGCCCGGTGAACCCAGCCGTTATCCGATCAACGCCGATCGGTATGCTGGTGTTGGGCCTTGGCGTCACAACACTGGCTTGCGGCTGATGCCGGTGAACGATATACCCGACGAACCATTCCCTCGGACAACTTTTCTGGTTCGACCTTCCAATCTCCTGATGGCTTGCGCGAGCCTCCTCGCACCGACCATCGGCGTGCTCGGGCGACATTCGTTGCTCGACGACGGAACGTCCTGATGGCTTGCGCGAGCAATCTCCGGTTACCATCGGCTTGCTCGGTCTTGCTTTGGAACGTAAACTGGCATTCCACCTTCCACCTAAATTCACCACGGATAACCATCCGTTGCACACGGAAGCCGCGGCCGCGCGGATTCTCAAATCAATGTCGTTTGCCGCGGCCCGGTGAACGGTGACGTTATCACACTCCGGGCGATTTGTGTTCTGCTATCGGTGCGCTGTTGATGATCCCTTTTCGTCCGTTTTGGTCCACAACATCGTTTGTTGCTTTCAAATTGGGACCTCGTTAAACTGATACTTCTAGGGAACGGACAGCTGTCACCGAAGGGGCCGAAGGCTAAACTGACGGTGCTCGGTCGATTGATACATCATGGTGACGCGATCGGCGTTTAACCCAAATCCGTGCGATAACCATGTGATGCAACGGAGGACGGGTGGTCCGTTTTCTCGTCTGCTTGCAAGTCTTTCGCCCGTCCCCGCTGATCACCACCGTTCGTCATGAGAGACACCATCAGACGTAGTAAACGCATTGCCTTTGTCTTGATTGGCGTCACGTTCGCAGCAGTGGTTGTTATCATACTGGGCGAAACCCTCCGCGTGAGTCGACAGGCGTCTCATGTAATGACTAACGCCAGTTGCCTTGAGCGTATGCTCAATGGAATCCATAACTATCACGGAACATATGGCCAGATTCCGCACGTTGCGATTTTCAACGACGAAGGTGTTCGGGTTCACAGTTGGCGCACAACCATTGTTCCTTGGTTGACAAATTTGCCTCGAGTGTACCGTTGGGATGAGCCTTGGGATGGGCCGTTCAATATACGCCTAGCGAAAGGCCTCGACGTGCATGTCGAAGGAATTCCGACTTATGAGCTTGGAGTGAATTCAATTGGCCCCTACGATGGTCCAATCGACTTTGCGTTCATGTTTCGCTGCGAGCCCTCCGAAGATGTTTCATCAAGCTATTGCCACTTCTTCGCCGTTGTTGGAAACCAAACAGCCTGGCCAATAGGCAAATCCCGTTCATTTTCTGAATTCAGTGACGGTCTCGAGAACACAATCCTCATCGTTCAGTCCCATGAGCTTACTTCCTATTGGTCACAACCCGAAGACTTGTATTTCGACGGCATGTCGCTACAGATCAACGACGTAGACAAAGCCGGAATCTCCAGCGCAACTGATATTTGGCCTCTTGTAGGATTCGCTGATGGTTCCGTCTTTCATGTGAACCCCCAGATTCCACCTAGCGTCTTGCGAGCCTTGTTAACTGCCAATGGTGGCGAGGCAATCGAGCGATCAGATTTGATTCGAGAAGGTTGGCTTTCGATCTGACGAACCATGGGTTGGACGCGGAGGCCTCGAAAAGCTTCTTTTGAAATGGTTGATCTTTCGCTCGGCCCCGGTCAACCCCGCCGTTATTGGACTTGAGTTGAAATTGATATGGCACTAGGCGAAGCTTACATGGGACTTGGTGAAGCCTACCTCAATGCGTTCTTCAGTATCGCAAAGCTTGCTTTACTGGTCGCAGTATTTTCGACTGGACTCGTCCGCGTGTTCAAGCGTGTCCGACTTGCGAAACTCGTGCTGATGGCATTCGTCGCCTGGGCGGTCCTGACCTACACGGGGGCGAAGTTCTTTCACCACGATCGCTTTGTGGAGCTACACCAATCGCACAACAATTACGTTCCCGCGACGGGGTGCTTGACTTACGAACCCAGTTTCGGCCATCTTTATGCGTCCTACTCAATGTCTCGCGACGCCTTTGACGCCTGGGTGGCGGATTACCCCGTTCCTATGACCGAATATGAGTCGTCACTCCAACGGTTCGACGAGAAAGTGTTACACTTTACTGAACCTGATGCGGCATTCGCTACCGAGTCCGCATCGAACGGCGGGCAGACTCGTGTATACTTCAAAGACGACGTGATGTATCTTTCGCGAAACGTCATGTGACCCAAGCCGCAATCCAATAACCATGGGTTGCAACGGAGACGGGCGTCAGGCGTGCTGGCAGTTCTAAGTTTACACGGCCCGTCCCGCTGAACCCTACCGTTACCCGACTGATTTGGAACCGCTGCCGGCTTACCGGCTCACTCCTATGACTTCACTTTCATTTGCTATCTCTGGGCGCCTGCCTGAACCTAAACTAGAAGCCGTGCTGCTCTGCGCTGGATTCTCCGCCAGTGTCGCACGCTGGGTTGATGCACATTTGACTGCTGGACCATACACACACTACACGGTGAGTCAGCGACACCACGGCTCACAAACCATGCTGTGCATCGACACGTTCTTGCTCGATATATGGATCCACAGCAAGACCGGCGAAACCGGGAAAGCGCCACACGGAAGTTGTGAGGAATTTGAAATCGACGGTGACGGGAATGTAATCGATACCGTTGAAACGCTCGATGACGACGGATCGACTACCCATTCCTTTTCCCGTAGTGTTTCATTCTACGGTGGCTAGACAAAATTGCTCGTGTCGCCAAGGATCCAAAACGGCGGGTAACCATCGCATGCACACGGAGCCGGGCTTGCGAGCTTTCACGAATGGACAATCAACTTTCCCGGCCCGGTGATGCGGGTCGTTCGTTGGATAAAGTGAACGTCATCGTTTCCTTTTCATCACGACGCAAGCCAATATCGGTTACCCCTCACCGAATGGGATCGTAACAAATCTCATTCGCACGTTGACGCTAGATGACCGAACGCTCGCTCTTTAACGTGGCCTGTAAACTTCTTGGCCTGTGGCTGATGTTTCGAGCAGTGTCCGCATTTGTTTGGGCTTTTCTCGCTGGACGATATTCCGAACAATTTCTACTAGAGCCGCCTGAAGCGTTCGGATGGTTTTCCGGCGCGGTCGCACTGGCATTTGGGCTATTCCTTTGCTGCCGGTCCGGCTGGCTCACCCAACTGATGTTTCGCATTGACGGCCCTCTCGACTCTGAACGTGACGGATCGCCGCCGAGACGATTGATGCCGTACTCCGACGCCAACGATAGTAGCGACACTTCGATGCCCGACGAACAATAGAACACATCGCAGAATCGTGGCGAATTTGGCACTCGGCAACACGGACGGTACAATTATTGATCGGCTTGGGGCGATGGTCGCTCTAAAATCGCTGCAAAAACACCAACGAACCATGGGATGCACGCGGAGGACTCGGCAGCGCGTTTGCAAGTGGGTGCCGTTCCGCTCGTCCCCGGTGATCCCGGCCGTTATCCGATCAACGACGATCGGTATGCTGGTGTTGGGCCTTGGCGTCACAACACTGGCTTGCGGCTGATGCCGGTG
>SJPJ01000001.1:84445-88409 GCA_007859835.1 Novipirellula herctigrandis
TTGTTCTGCTATCGGTGCGCTGTTGATGATTCCTTTGCGTCCGTTCGGTCCACAACGTCGTTTGTTGCTTTCACATTGGGACCTCGTTAAACTGATACTGCTAGGGAACGGACAACTGTCACCGAAGGGGCCGAAGGCTAAACTGACGGTGCTCGGTCGATTGATACATCATGGTGACTCGATCGGCGTTTAACCCAAATCCGTGCGATAACCATGTGATGCAACGGAGGACGGGTGGTCCGTTTTCTCGTCTGCTTGCAAGTCTTTCGCCCGTCCCCGCTGATCACTACCGTTATCCGACTGACGTGACTGCAAATTTGACCCAAATAGTAAATCCATACGAAGCTAACGCGATCACTGAACCTCGGTTGAAACGACTCCGGTTTTGGTGGTGGCCCGTTCTCGTTGGGTTCGCAATATCTCCGCTGAACATTCTGCTCGACATGGGTTACGGGATTCAGGTCATGCCAAGAAGTTGGTTGACTTTTCCGCTCGGCAGACCGCTCGCTGCCATGGGCATAGATGACGGGCAAGGTGGCGGCGTACTGTTCGGGCTGCAGTTTATCACGTACGCATTGATTCTTGCAGTTGCTAACCTTAACCGCGGACTACTTCGTGGTGCGGCCTGCGTGATTTCTCTGCACTTCCTGTCGTGTCTGACCGCCGAACCGCTGCTCGATCTCTTGCGGTGGCTCACGTAACTTTCCTACGTCGCTGCACTCGACCAAAGCGGCGGATCTCCAGGAACAACACCTTGAGGATTGCGGATCGGGTGTCGCTGATGTCTCTGAGTGCATTTTTTCCTCGCCGAAGCTGCTGTTTCGGGCTGTCATTCTTGTGTTTTGCAACGCTTTTTCGCTGGCAGCGCAGAGCGATAGCCTTCGCGATGTGAAGCTTCGGATGTTTGCTCCAGAAGGCTAAGCCGCCGGGCTCGGTGAGATATCGAAGCCCAGGTGCTCGGCTCGGCGACGTAAGCTGTTGACTTGTCGTTCACGGTACCTCGCATCGTACGCCTCAGCCCCAATGTCTCGGTACTCCCCGCCCTCTTTCAACATGGTGTAAATGATGATCGCTAGCTTTCTCGCTGTCGCTGTGATCGCACTGGGCGCTCCGTCTCTCGCCTTGATCCGGCGAACGTACGCTCCCAGGGCGCACTTGGATTGGATCAACGTTTGGGCACTGACACGCAGTGCTTGCGCCACTCGATTGCCACTGCGATGCGTTCGGCTCTTGCCTTTCTTCTGCTTCTTCCCGCCGGACTTGTTTAGCTCGGGGCACAGGCTCAGCCAACTGACGAAGTGATTCGCCGTCGGCCACGCCGACATGTCCAAGCCAATCTCCGAAACAATCTGCAATGCCGAGTGCTCGGCGATCCCGTCAATGGTCGTCAGGTCGGCACCCGTGAGCCGATGCAGGAGCGAACGTGAATCGAACTTGGGATCGTTGCCACGTTTGCTGCGTTGTTTGGATCGTGGAAGCTTGGGCAGCGGCTTGCCTCCGCTCTTGTCTTCCATCGAACCAAGGTACCTTTCAATGCACTCGTCCACTTCCGCAATCTTTTCGTGGTAGTAGCGATACAGCTCGACGGCCTGCTTGAGCGAGAACAGGTGCTCGTCGCGCCAGCTGCCCTGCAGTGCCAACGCGATCGTGGCCTCATCATTCTTGCAACGATCGTTGCGATGCCTGGCAAGCTTTTGAGGATCTCGCTCGCCCGCCAAGATCGCGTCGATGATTGCCAGTCCTGTCACACCACAAATATCGCTGATGACTTCCGTCAATTTCAGATTCATCTGCTCCATGGCTTTTTGCATGTGCTGAACATGCTGGGCAGCGTGCTTGACCAGCATCTCGCGTTGTCGCATGTAGCCTCGCAGCACGATGATGTCATCGGCGGGCCGGAACGAACCGGTCAGCAGTCCGAATGTGTGCAGCGTTTGAATCCACTGGCAATCCAGCACGTCGGTCTTGCGACGAAACTTCTTGATTTGACTTGGTTCGACCAAGATGACTTCAAATCCCTCTCGCTCAAGCAGTTCGAACAACGGGATCCAGTAGACTCCGGTGGACTCCATCGCAACGGTGGTGATCTGGCACTCCCTGAGCCAATCTGCGATGCCATGAAGGTCAGCGGTGAAGGCACCGAAACTGCGAACGTGGTTGGTTGGGTCTCGCTCTGCAGGCACGGCGACGAAGTGAACCCCCGAAGCGATGTCGATCCCGGCAGCATTCAGGTTGACCTGCTTGAGCGAGTTGATGTTTTCCGGGGCGTTGTCGACGGGAAGTCCGCCACGTCGTCGAGTCTTCCGTTTGGAAGTGACCGGGCGAGCGGTGAGCGGCTTTTTGTTTCCGCTGACGCCTCGCTTGTTTTTTCGTTTCTTACGTGACACAATGAAGTCTCCTTGGCCGAGTTTGACTGAGGAAGTTAAAACGCACGGATCGGGCGTACTGAGCTTGAAGTGATTAGGTTCTCCAACGAGGTCGTGCGAGTCGGCTTTGGCCAATTCGCGTGCCATCAATGCCAACGCCAAGAGCTCAGCAGGGCCAAGATAACCAGCGGGCTATGGGACACTTAATGCGTCCCACGCACCAATCCGCAGACGGCCTCCGCGACCCGATCCGTGCCCTCTCTTTTTCGCATCCCATCACAACCAATTCAAGTAAAAACACTGTTCCTCCCAGGCCTCCTCTTCGCGCGCGAAGTTAGTCAGATAACCATCGCATGCAACGGAGGACGGGTGGTCCGTTTTTTGGTCTGCTTGCAAATCGTTCGCCCGTCCCCGCTGATGCGTACCGTTACCCGACTGAATCATGAAGCTCCCCACATCCGCAACGTTTGCTCTGCTCCTTGCATCGACGCCGGTTCTTGCCGACGAAGTACGGTCTGACGTTGCACTTGGGTTCTACACTTGCAACGTTGATGCGGAAGCTATCGCGAACGCCCCTCAATGGACGGACCAAAGTCATGATCCACCACTCTCGATGCTCGAGGCGATACGTGCTGCAAAAGCAAGACTTAAGACACTGCCAGCAAACGACGAACCGGTCGACTGGATTCTGCATCGCGTGACACTTGTGCGCAAGAACGCCACTGGCTGGTACTACATTTCCACATTCCGCAGCAAACTCCGTCTTGATCCACCAGATGGTCGCGGGCGGTTGACCTCCGGATCCAACCCTTACCGAACGCCGCGCGACATCAATATTCCCGTGCTAATGAATGGTTCCGTGCCAAAGATTGCGATCCATCGACACACTGACACAATGTTAAAATTGCTCGACGATCTCAAACTGTAGAACGGCGGGTAACCATGTGATCCAACGGAGGACGGGTAGTCCGTTTTCCCGTCTGCTTGCAAGTCGTTCGCCCGTCCCCGCTGATCACTGCCGTTATCACACTCCGGGCGATTGATGCTCTGCTATGGGTGCGCTGTTGATGATCCCTTTTCGTCCGTTTGGTCCACAACATCGTTTGTTGCTTTCAAATTGGGACCTCGTTAAACTGATCCTGCTAGGGAACGGACAACCGTCACCGAAGGGGCCGAAGGCTAAACGGACGGTGCTCGGTCGATTGATACATCATGGTGACGCGATCGGCGTTTAACCCAAATCCGTGCGATAACCATGTGATTCAACGGAGGACGGGTGTTCCTTTTTTCCGTCTGCTTGCAAGTCGTTCGCCCGTCCCCGCTGATCACCGCCGTTATCACACTCCGGGCGATTGTTGTTCTGCTATCGGTGCGCTGTTGATGATCCCTTTGCGTCCGTTTGGTTCACAACGTCGTTTGTTTTTAAATTGGGACCTCGTTAAACTGATACTTCTAGGGAATGGACAACCGTCACCGAAGGGGCCGAAGGCTAAACGGACGGTGCTCGGTCGATTGATTCATCATGGTGACTCGATCGGCATTTAACCCAAATCCGTGCGATAACCATGTGATGCAACGGAGGACGGGTGGTCCGTTTT
>SJPJ01000001.1:90876-102414 GCA_007859835.1 Novipirellula herctigrandis
AATTAGTGTGCATCACCAAACCTACACTTTGCCGAATGGCGAGCATCTGACCGTGGTCGACGACGTCTTGTATGGAATCGACTCGACGGACAACGTTTCGTCCTACGACAGGATACTACGAATCCCAAGCCGTGCTGCTGACTCGTACATTGCGAAGCGAGGGCTCACGATTGAACGAATGGATGGATCAATTTCGTCATGCTTGCTTGCGTTCCCCAGTGGCAGTCGGATGCTTCCAACGAACGTGCTCCTTCACCGTGGGCGACTGTTCGTGGCTAGCGGCGTTGCTTTGGCGGCGGTCGATCTCCCCGAGTTATCGCTATCCTGGAACGTCGATCTGCAGACCGGTGCTGACAACGGACTGCATGCAATTGACAACGACCATGTGCTCGCGATCGGAGATTTTGACGCAACGCTATTAGACTGGAATGGCGTGGTTCGATGGGCAACGAACATCCCTGGATTCTTAGTTCCGCCTGGTACAATCAACGGCAATGTCTTGTCGATTGATGACGATGATAGTCAAACACATAGGATTGACCTAGTTCACGGGCGAGTGATGATGGGGTAACCATGCCGTCGCTTTACGCTTGTTTGTCAAGCGGCGTAGCGGCAAGCGAGCCGATTCTTCGAGCTCGCGTTAAGCCGCTGAAGCTTCGACATGCTTTACCCTTGGAGTTGACTCTCCCATTTTTGCGCGCAACTTTGTGTTGCTTTGTATTGTTTGCACTTCGCTGATTCGTTGCTTCCACTCACACATCGAACCGAATCCTAGACTGGCAAAGTTCGCGTTTGGGCTCTCGTTCGGAGCAATCACTTGATCTTACTCATTGGCCATGTCGAAGGATAAAAGCGACCGGTGTGACAGGACTCAGACTCACTCGCCTGGTCAATGTGCACCGATCATGTTGGGCGGATGCCAACTGATAATGCCATGGTGGTCATCACCGGTCGCCAAGGTTCAATATCTCAGTCGAAGGGGTTCCTCCTAGGTTTTCGTTATTTCAAAAGTTATCGCTGACGGACGTTTCGACTAGGCTGCTTTAGCGTGCTCGCTGGCCATTACAAAGACGCGACCCGGATCGAATGGCTCGCCGCTCTTGTACCAACCGTAAAACATTTTCAAAATCTTTCGCATCACGCAAACATTCGCCTTTTGACCTGGCATCTTGTCGGCTTCCTTCTTCTTCCAGTAGTAGTCACCAAAGAGCTTACCGCGACCGACCAGCGGAATCGCCATCAAGTTCAGTACGTAACGTAGTTCGCTCCGGCCGCGACGGCTGATCGTCGTCCGGCCTCGCCATTTGCCACTTTGACGTTCGCACAAGTTCAACCCTGCATAACGCATCAGTTGCGAGACCGTGCGGAAATCATCCGGCGGTCCCATCTCGGCGACCAAACGCGAAAGCATCCGAAGCGTGACGACTCCCTTGCGTGGAGCAGGTAACCGCGGATCGGAAGATTGAAGCGTCAGGTAAAGCTCTTGCATTTGACTTTCGATTTGTCGTTGCTGCTGCAAAAACGTCGTGATTTCCGTATAAAGTTGCTGCACGGCGGTGGCTCGGATTTCGGCAAGCGTGGCAGCCAAGTCATCCTTTTGAGTGCTTGCCGTATCGTTTGCTGCTCGCCAGAGCTTTTTCAGAGTCGCCTTCTTGGTGTGTTTGCTGCAAGCTTTCATTCGTCCGTAGAAGGCTTCCTCGCCCACCGCAAGAATCGCGTGCGGGTTGCCAGCGAACTGCTCGATCAGCGCACGGCCGGTCGGTCCGTACAACACCGACTTGTCCAATCGAAGATCCGCAAACAGACTTCTCAAATCAGCGTGCAGTTCGCACTTGGCGACCTTGATGCGGGCTTCACAGCGGAGGACCAACCGATGAAGTTCACGTAGCTGCGCGTAATGTTTATCAAGCTTACGGTCTTGGATCAGTTTGCCGACTTTGGCAACCGTCAGCACCGCTTTGGGATCGCGTTGGTCGGTCTTGCCATGATCGGCGAATTGAATCGTGCGGAATTTGGCTACGGCTTCTCCATGCACCAACGCGGTTCGCATGCCGAGTTCATCGGCCAGCTGCAGAAGTCGTCGATGATAGATGCCCGTTGACTCACAGAGGACACGAATTTGATAGTCACCGTGTTGTTGGACTTCGTTGCGGATCTCTTCGAGCGTTGTGCGTATGTCGGAACTGTTGTTTTCACACTGGCCACGGATTGATTTCCCCGACAACTCCATGGCCCAATACAGCGAATCACTGCCAACATCGAAGCCGACGTTAACGATTCTGCCAGCGTCAGTGATGTTTTGATTTTGTTGAACTAAAAGAGTTGATTTCGACATTGAGTTTGTAGTAGAATTCATGAGGCTTCTTTCGAATGTATTGTCGAACCACGATCTCCAAATTGTTGGTTACGACCACTAACACCAAGTGAGCGAATCCTCGTGATTCAGCTCGTTTATTACATCGAGAGAAGCCATTTTCGTTTCAAAATCCAATAAGTCCACCTAAGAGTATGTGCACGGGAGAACGGGTGGTCCATTTTCTCGTCTGCTTGCAAGTCGTTCGCCCGTTCCCCGTGATTTCTACCGTTATCCGATTGACATGCTTACGCTGACCCATGAAATGACGTTGGTCAATCGCATCAGCATTGCTATCGTGTGCGTCTTTCCGTACCCAACTTTAGGATTTAAAATGAAACCCACTCTCGCATTCGGTCTTGTTCTCGCCGCACTAGTCTCCGGTGGCATTGTATCTTTCGCCGATGAAAACACTGGAGAGAATGCCAAATCGAAACAACCTGAAAAGCTTACTGTGACGACCTATCGCACCGCCGACCTACCGGTTTTTACCAGCGACAAGGAATGGAGCCCCGTGTTATTGATGGACTTGATCCAATCCACGGTCTTTCCGAAGTCCTGGGAGGCAAAGGGAGGTACATCGACGATGGCCCCGTACCCACAAAATCAATCAATCGTAATATCAACCAATTCACGTAATCACAAAAGAATTCAGAAGCTGATAGAGCGGTTACGTGACTGAACCGATAGAAGCCGTTTTATCCCGGACGCCGAGAATTACGGCGGATAACAATGCCGTGCACGCGGAGCACGGCTTGCAATGTTTCACAAATGGCAAGTCGTCTCTCCGTGCCCGGTGACGGCTGCCGTTCGTCGATACTGGTTTCAAACAAACGCAATGCACGGCAAACGTAAACTCATCCTGTTGGGCACCGGATTCGCGATAGTAAGCGCTTTCGCTTCGTTTTCGCTATTCAGTTTCGGCCAAAAGCCAAAGCACACAAACGCCTATTTGACTTGGTGGCCCGCAGGATCGCGGGTTGGTGGCGTTATTGAGTTGCAGCCTTCAAAGTCATCCGTCGACGGCATTGAGATTACTCGAGATCAAGTTGTTTTTGAGAGCCCGTCGGATCGCTTACAATTCTCGTACAAATTTCTCCGCAACCAAGACTCCACGGACGTGTACTTATTTCGTCTGGTCCTCAATGACAACGCAGAGATACAAAGGAGTGTCGCATTCGACGGCAATGAGGCCATCGTGTTTCGTGACGCTGAAACCGGCATCGCGCTGAGTATCGACGGATCAGATCGTTTTCCCTATTAATACGACGGGGAACCAAGATCGAGATAGGGGCCCGGTTGCCCGGGACCCCTCTCACACCACCGGACATGCGGGTCCGCATCCGGCGGTTCGTTTCTTGGAAGCAAACTTGCTCCAAATCTCCTCGAGACTCGCTAGTCCTTGTTGCCTGAGATAGTCCTTCGAGATCGCCACATGCATCGCGGCACTCGAGGACATCACCCAGACTCCGCGGCCACTGCTACCGTGAGAGAAGGCTTCGTCACGACGAACGCCGAGCTTCAACAACATACGAATTCGGGTGCGGACTCGATACCACTGTTTCCAATAGCAGGCGCGGATGCGCCGACGGATCCACTTGTCCAAACTCTGCAGTTGCTTCTTGCCCAGGCCGTAGTGAAAGTAGCCCACCCAACCTTGGAAGTACCGGCGAAGTGCGCTTAGACGTGATTGAATCGAACGCCCGCCGTTGCGACGAGTGATCTGCTTCACACGCTCTTTGAACCGCTTCAGGTTCTTCCGGCTGACACCGAATCGTCCGCCGAAACCGCGAAAGGTATAGCCGAGAAACTCGACCGCCTCCGCCGAGCAGACGCTGCTTTTGTCGTGATTGACCACGAGTTTCAGCTTTGATGTCAGGTAACGCTCGACTGACCGAAAGACGCGAGTGGCCGACTGCTCAGTCTTGGAGAACACCAAGAAGTCGTCCGCATAGCGCACGAAACGATGACCACGTCGCTCCATCTCCTTGTCGAAATCATCCAGCAGGATGTTCGCAAGTAAGGGTGAAAGTGGACCACCCTGCATCGTGCCTTCGGTCGAAGGTTGCCAATCGGTATCGACCATCACACCTGCTCGGAGATAGTTCCCGATCAAACGCAACAAACGTTTGTCACGGACCTTGCGACCAACGCGATGCATCAACACATCGTGTTGCACGCGATCGAAGAATTTCGACAGGTCCATGTCGACGCACCAGCGATAGCCGGCTTGAATGTGCGTTTGAACGAGATGGATCGCTTCATGAGCGGAGCGGTAGGGCCGAAAGCCGAAGCTCGATTCGGAAAACTCCGGATCGAAGATCGGCGTCAGGACTAACAGGATGGCTTGTTGAACGAGTCGATCAACTACGTTTGGAATGCCGAGATGTCGCTCGCCGCCATCCGCTTTGGGAATCGACTTACGCCGGACCGGGCCGGGCTTGTAAGTTCCTTCCAACAGTTGTTGCCGGAGCACCGGCCAGAGTTCTCGGAAGTGGTCTGGAAATTCGTCAATCATGATCCCGTCGGGCCCGGGGGCTCCGCGGTTCGCTTTGACTCGTGCCCAGGCACATTCGAGGGTGTCGGTGTCGACAATTTGCTCCATGAGGTTCAGTGGAACATCGTTCAAGGCTGGCTTCTCGATGGACGCCGAGTCCGAGTGACCGGTCAGGGACGCCGAAGAGCCCAAGTTTCCTTGAGCGACAGGGCCTTTCGAGTCTTCCGCTCCTTGCTGGTTGCCGGAAGTAGGTTCTGTATGTTTCGGTCGGTTCGAGTTCATCGATGGTTCTTCCTTGTCAAGAAACGTTCGGTCCTTCCCGACTCCGGTGGAATGCGAAGCTCCGGTACTACGACCTCTGCTGACTTCTGCTCGCACGAGCCGGATCACTCCGGTCGCCCCGCCTTTCAGGCAAGCCTTACTCACGGGTACGCTGACAGATCTCCCCGAATAAGGGACGTGAACTTTCGCTGCACAAGTGCGTCAACTACGACGAGTCCTGTCGGAAACGGCTTCGTGGTCCTGGGGCCACTCGCCTCAGAAAGCTCGCCGCCTTCATGACGTTTCTGTTCGTCACCTCGCAGCTTTGGCTCGGGCTTCCTCCCCACGGTCTGTCACCTCGCCGCAGTTGCCTTCGCCTAGTACTTCGTCTTGATCGATTACATTTGGTATCCTGTCTTTCGTTCAAGTTCCGTTTTCGTACAGGGGACTGGCTTTCCCAAAGAAAGCGGCACCCCAAAAGTTCACGCCCATGTCGGGCGTACACAGGCACCGAAGGACCGCATGGGGCGTTTACAAATCGAAACCACGTTGGCGGTCCTCGGTGATGACCGCCGTTATCGCACTCCGGGCGATTTGTGCTCTGCTATAGGTGCGCTGTCGATGATCCCTTGGCAACCGCTTGGTCCGACCGCGTCGTTTCTTGCTTTCCAATTGAACCGTCGCTAAACTGATACTGCTAGGGATCGGACAACTGTCACCCAAGGGGCCGAAAGCTAAACTGACGGTGCTCGGTCGATTGATACATCATGGTGACGCGATCGGCGTTTAACCCACATCCGTGCGATAACCATGTGATGCAACGGAGGACGGGTGGTCCGTTTTCTCGTCTGCTTGCAAGTCTTTCGCCCGTCCCCGCTGATCACCACCGTTCGTCGAGTCTGGCGAATGACGACCGAGAATCCTTACCAATCACTGAAGCCTTCACCTAACTTGGATCATCCTCCGAATCCTTCCACCGAAACGAACGTGCCGCCTCCTCGCGATCCGGCAATTCCCGGCATCAGACTGTTCTTTCTTGTCGCCGGATCTCTCGTCGGATTCGTCCTGTTTGGGATTATTCCGATGGCGGCACTTTATCCGTTCGGACCGTTTTCATTTCGTGCCGCTGCCGTCGGCGCTGTTGTCGGAATGTTGATTGCTGATGGCATTCTTGCAATGATGCGCTGTTCAAACAGCAAAACCAATCGTTCATGCTGATGGCGTTTCCGATTCCTGATCGGTCGGCGCTAGCCATACGATGGTTCATTGGGAAGCCAACCACGTCGCTGGCTCTAGCTCTCCGTTACAATGCGACGAACCAACGGATGCACACAGAGCCCTCGAACGTCTCTTGGGCAATGGTGTGTCAACTCCTCGGGCCGGGTGATCCCAGCCGTTCATCGACATTTACTGCGTCACGCGTAACCACATACCGAGGCTCAAAGCTGGTCGAAACTCCAAATCCGTATGCTTCCACAAGTGTGTCCCAACTTACGGATGACGCCGAATCTAAAACCAGAGGGGTTATTCCTTACCTTCTCTCGCCATTTTTCTTTATCACGGGAGTGGCAATACTGATCGTTGGTGCTAACACATACGCTAGCGCTTGGAGCGACGAGCGTATGATGGCGAACGACGGAACCGCCCGGTACGGATGGACGCTTATTGCTGCATGCCAAGCATTTGCCGGCTTACTCTGGACCGTTGCTGCAGTGGCATACCTAAAACGCCGTCCAGGCGTTGGGCATTGGATTGTATTGACGGGGTTGTTCGCACTGCTACTATCGATGCTTGTGATTATTCCCGTGTAACAAAGCGGGCGATGAACCATGGGTTGAACCGCAGTCGGCCACGAGCGTTTACTCTGTGGTCAGCCTTAATCGGGCCGACGCGGTTAACCCAAACGTTCGCCGACCTGAACATTTCTCGAGCAATGTTTCGCCCAACATGCGCTTTACATCGTTAACTATTCTTCCCCGTTCACCCCGTGGCCCATCGCTATCAGCAAATTGCTGTCATTCCTTGTGAAATTGGTCCGCGGCAACGAGGACAATAGGCTCCACTTAATGGCTCTTCAATGTTTAATAAACGAAAACAGTTCCACGTCGCGCTGTGTGGTGTGGCGTTCATCGCAACGTGCGGCGTTACCGCGGACGCTCAGCGGCCCGAGAGCGACGAACGCGGGCGCGATCGACCAGAAATTCGTGACCGAGGTCCTAACGGCCCCGGCGGTCGACGAGATGGCGATGGATTTGGAGGCGGGCCTTCCGTGAGTCCGGAGATGTTCCTGCGATTGCCTGTCATCGCGGTGTTGGATGCCGATCAGAACGGAACAATCTCCGCCAAAGAAATTGAGAACGCTGCCGTGGCGCTGAAGACGCTCGACAAGAACGGAGACGGCAAGATCGACATCCGCGAGATGATCTCGCCCAGCAGGTCGGGCAAAGCTGATGAGAAGGGGATGATTGATCGCTTAATGCAACGGGACAAGAACGGCGACGGATTTTTGACCTACGACGAGATGCCTGGACTGTTGACTCGAATCGTTAAGCGAGATGACGCAAATGGTGACGGCAAATTGTCGCGAGAGGAAGTCGTGAGGTCGGTTCGAGCTCTTATCAAGAAGCGAGAAGGAAGCCGTGACGGCGTCAATCCCGGGAGCCGGCGTCCGACGCAACCTCCGCTTAAGGAATAGGCCATTTGCTTAGAGCTTGATCGATGCAAGGCCAACCGAATGCTGTCTGTCGGAGCTAGCGTCAGTACGCACACCGACTTGTGCGACTAAATGCACGGCGAACCATGCCATCCACCGAAGGACGGCATAGGAATTTTACCAATGGAAACCACATGGGCCGTCCTCGGTGATGGCTGACGACTATGAAGTCCGTGGTTTGACCAGTGGCGACTGGCCGCTTTTTTGAAAGTTTTTCTACATCAGAGATTCTGTTGTTTTCTTCATGCGATAGAGGTGTGGATGCGGCGAGCCTCCGACTTTGGCGTTCGTGAGATTGGGCGAGATCCGATTCGGTACTATACGACTATTCGAGGTGTCGACGCTTTGACTTGGCCAGCCAAGTCTGTCAGTGACAGCGTCGTCTCATCATTCCTTGCAGTACTAACGAGTCGGCTTGATTCATTGGCTACTGCTGTATGATCCGATCGCGTGTGCTTATCGCGTTCGGGTCATCGCCAGTCACAGTCTTTGTCACGACCTAGCCAGAACGAACAGCATCCTGGGGCCACGCGGGTGAGTGATCTTGGCGAAGGCAGAGTCCTGATCGGGCTCAAGCTTTCTTCTCTTGGACGTCTTGGTCGGTCAGTCGCGATCCGGGAGCGACGCGGGGTTGGGTGGTGAAAGGTGGATTGAAAAGGCTTCCCTCGATTGTCACATTCGTTATCTCGAGGTCGATCTGGCGGCCAGATTGCCTCGGTCAGGCATTCGTGGTCCCTCGAGGGAAGCGTGGCCTCGGAACAGAGGCCAGTGGTTGGGTTAGGTTTTCATGGGTGAGCGTCGGCTTTTGCGCCGTGGCGATTTCTTCGGTTGGCTCGCTGCTCGTTTGGGCTCTTCGCTGTGAATCGGCCCGGGCGGCTTCGGCTTGGCGGACGAGGAAAAGGGGGACGAGGAAAAGGGGAAGGGGGTCGTTTCGCTTCTGACTGACGAGGAAAAGGGGAAGGGGGTCGTTTCGCTTCTGACTAATTACCCCCTTCCCCTTTTTTTGACCTTCCCCTTTTTTTGACCGGTGGTGAGTTCATCGAGTTGCTTCAGTTCGCTGTCGAGTTGTCCCTTCCAGAGGTCATCGGGGCCGCACTGGTCGATTGGTTTGCGGTGGGAGTCGATGTGGGCGCGGCCGGTGTTCCAGGCTCGTGCTCCAGTGTCGATCTCGATGCCGCGGTTGGCGAAGGTCGAGCGAATGCCATTTTTGATCCGGGTGATCCGGTAGTCGAGGTTTTTTCGATACTTGATGATCGCTCGCTGTTCGCGGATCTCGGGACTGGGGACGTGCACGGACGTAAGATCTTTCATCATGGCCATTTTGGCCAACCTCAGTGCGTCGTCTCGATCGGTCTTTCGCTTGGTATTCTTCCAGGACCATGCTTCGTCGTTGGTGCTGCAGACGATGGTTTTGAGTTTTCTCTGGTGACAAACATCGCTGATCCACCCGGACGGGCCGCAGGCTTCCATGACGACGAGGTCGATATCGTTGGACTCGAACAGGTGATTGACGTGAGAGACCTTGGTGAGGATGGTTTCGAATCGGTAGGTCTGATTTTCGGTATCGAAGAAGCAGGCCACCGACTTGAACTTGCCGAGGTCGAGCGAACAGATCATCATGGGACAGTTCCGTGGTTTGAGGTGTCAACGTGTTAAGAGCGATTGATTGTGACCGATCGAGAGATCGAGATCACGGCCTGGTCAGCAGGTGTATCCAGCCGACTCGCCTCAAACCACGGACTTCATGGATTCTTTATGTCGACGAACCCTGTAAACAGATGATCTCCTGCATTCCCGGAACTGTTCTCGATTCGCCAGACAAACGAATCATCGGGCGAATGTCTAGTGATTGGCCCAATATCGACTTTGATTCAAAGTTCTTAGATGCGCTTCCGGACTTTCATGGTGGTGTACCGACACATCCATATTTTGCATCAAAATCTGGGCAAATTCACCGCATTGCGTTCTTCCTGTACTTCGTGGACGAAGACTCTGATCTTCACGGGGCCGTACGCGAATCAAAGAATTACTTCCACGACTCAATGGATGAAAGAGTCACAGATCGCGGCGTCGACTACATCGTCGGCTGTGACGTGAACGGCTTCTTCGATGGCGATAGGATCGTTCCTTTCGCTGCACTATATACCCCGCTGGAACCGAACGGCAATTATGAAGACCCCAACGACCCAGCTGCCCACCTAACCCTTACACCATTGGACACGGTGAACTGCAACGCTCTTTGTTTCGACACTTCTACAGAACCGCACTCAGTGGTCGTTTTTGATGCTGCTAAATCTGCAGCTGAACAACACCGCTACTGCGATGACTGTGTTGAGTTGGATGAGATTCAGTACGATAGCTTCATCGAATGTGCGGCTGAGACATTCTTGGAATTCACTCGAATGCTAACGGATTCACCGGATAAACTAACGACATAACCAATAGGTATCGGGATAGGGCCCGGATTGCTCCGGGATCCTCCCACACCACCTGGCATGCGGATCCGCACTAGGCGGTTCGTCTCAGCGGAGCAAGCTCGCGCCATCTCGCTTCGAGGCTAAACAGTCCGTTGGAATTCAGCCAATCGTTCGACAAGGCACGTTGCACGCCAGACGGCATTGAGAGACGCCAGACCGCTTTATGACTTGCGCCGAACGCGTACGCATCATCGTGGGAAACTCCAAGCGATTTCAACTTTCGAATCCGGGTGCGTGGTAAGCGCCAAGATTTCCAGTAACAAGCTCGGACGCGGCGACGAAGCCATTTGTCCAAGCTCGTGAAAACACTCTTCCGCTGTTCCAATGCGAAGTAGCCGATCCAACCACGCGCGTACTGAGTGAACTCCGACATTCGGCGTGCCATCGAACGTCCGCCCTTGCGGGCAAGCAGTTCGCTGGCTCGCTGCTTGAAGTGACGGAGCTTCTTTTCACTCACACAGACTTTGCCGCCATAGCCACGAAATTCGTAGCCGACGGACTCTGCTCCGTCCGCTCGGCGGACGCAGCTTTTGTCGCGGTTGACGATCAGTTTGAGTGTACGTTGCAAGAAGGACCGCAGGCGCCATCCGAATGTTCTACCTAACGAACCGTTGCTAACAACGAACAGGAGAGAGGATGAGTTGTGCAGCATGCTTTTCTAGCAACGGATCGAAACTTGCCTGGGTCCTTCTTCTTGCCTTCGCGTTCCCATTTCTTGCTCCCACGTTTTACCTCGTCACTGAGTTCTACCTTGGTGATGCGCAACACCCGATTTCGCTTGGTGAAAGACGTTTCGCTTCGTTCGTTCATGCATCTCACCTCGCCTTTTGGGAGAGGTCGAGCTCTCAGGCTCGGGAGAGGGTTGTTGATGGCTGCATCCGGTGAAGGCCCTCCCCCTCGCTGCGCTCGACCCCTCCCGCTCTCGCGGGCAGGGGTTGTTTGCATCAGCTATTTGACCGCAGGGGCCATCCGAATGTTCTACCTAACGAACCGTTGCTAACAACGAACAGGAGAGAGGATAAGTTGTGCAGCATGCTTTTCTTGCAACGGATCAAAACTTGCCTGGCCCCTTCTTGCTCCCGTTCATGCATGTCACCTCGCCTTTTGGGAAAGGTCGAGCTCTCAGGCTCGGGAGAGGGTTGTTGGTGGCTGCATCCGCTGAAGGCCCTCCCCCTCGCTGCGCTCGACCCCTCCCGCTCTCGCGGGCAGGGGTTGTTTGCATCAGTTATTTGACCGC
>SJPJ01000001.1:102424-102779 GCA_007859835.1 Novipirellula herctigrandis
GAGTTGTGCAGCATGCTTTTCTTGTCCCTTCTTGCTCCCCTCCCATCTCACCTCGCCTTTTGGGAAAGGTCGAGCTCTCAGGCTCGGGAGAGGGTTGTTGATGGCTGCATCTGCTGAAGGCCCTCCCCCTCGCTGCGCTCGACCCCTCCCGCTCTCGCGGGCAGGGGTTGTTTGCATCAGTTATTTGACCGCAGGGGCCATCCAAATGTTCCACCTAACGAACCGTTGCTAACAACGAACAGGAGAGAGGATAAGTTGTGCAGCATGCTTTTCTTGCCCGGATTATTCACGGCCGCTGCTTCGCGGGGTGATTGGCAACTGAATTGGGTTGAGTTGGTGTAACCGTGGCTGCTGA
>SJPJ01000001.1:102789-102973 GCA_007859835.1 Novipirellula herctigrandis
ATGGCTGCATCTTCTGAACGCCCTCCCCCTCGCTGCGCTCGACCCCTCCCGCTCTCGCGGGCAGGGGTTATTTGCATCAGTTATTTGACCGCAGGGGCCATCCAAATGTTCTACCTAACGAACCGTCGCTAACAACGAACAGGAGAGAGGATAAGTTGTGCAGCATGCTTTTCTTGCAACGGAT
>SJPJ01000001.1:102983-103469 GCA_007859835.1 Novipirellula herctigrandis
CTCGCGGGCAGGGGTTGTTTGCATCAGTTATTTGACCGCAGGGGCCATCCAAATGTTCCACCTAACGAACCGTTGCTAGTAACGAACAGGAGAGAGGATAAGTTGTGCAGCATGCTTTTCTTGCCCCTTCTTGCTCCCCTCCCATCTGACCTCGCCTTTTGGGAGAGGTCGAGCTCTCAGGCTCGGGAGAGGGTTGTTGGTGGCTGCATCCGGTGAAGGCCCTCCCCCTCGCTGCGCTCGACCCCTCCCGCTCTCGCGGGCAGGGGTTGTTTGCTTCAGCTATTTGACCGCAGACGCCATCCAAATGTTCCACCTAACGAACCGTTGCTAACAACGAACAGGAGAGAGGATAAGTTGTGCAGCATGCTTTTCTTGCCCCTTCTTGCTCCCCTCCCATCTCACCAATGCCTTTTGGGAGAGGTCGAGCTCTCAGGCTCGGGAGAGGGTTGTTGATGGCTGCATCCGCTGAACGCCCTCCCCCTCGCT
>SJPJ01000001.1:105085-113354 GCA_007859835.1 Novipirellula herctigrandis
CTTCTTGCTCCCCTCCCCTCTCACCTCGCCTTTTGGGAGAGGTCGAGCTCTCAGGCTCAGGAGAGGGTTGGTGGTGGCTGCATCCGCTGAAGGCCCTCCCCCTCGCTGCGCTCGACCCCTCCCGCTCTCGCGGGCAGGGGTTGTTTGCTTCAGTTATTTGACCGAATGACCGGAGGAGCCATCCGAATGTTCTACCTAACGAACCGTTGCTAACAACGAACAGGAGAGAGGATGAGTTATGCAGCATGCTTTTCTAGCAACGGATCGAAACTTGCCTGGCCTTTTCTTTCCCCTTCTTGCTCGTGAGGCTGTCCGGTGTGGTCAAGGTTGGCTGTGTGCTCCCGAGAACTCACTCGGACTATCTTCGGTGTAGTGGATTCTCTTCCGCACGCTAGAACCTGCAACTGATTTTGCGATTAGCGTTGTGTGCTGCGCAGTTGATGCTGTAAAGATGCATGTGAACTCCAGGAAAGGAAGGTTACCACTCCGATCGCATCCAAAGGGGGAACATTTCCGAAGAAAAGACTCTGGAGAAGCTCCTTGCTAAAAATAAGACTGGATGGCCCTTTCTTGTTCTTCTTGCTTTCTATGGAAATGACTCCTTTGCAGAAACGATTCGAGTGGAATGGAATGAACAAGATCACGGTTTCGTCGGCCTGCCAAGTCGAGGTCTTCGTTGCTTGAGCGAGTCGTGGCGATATTGAGAGGGCGACGTATTGACGGTTTGCAGGAACGTGACACGCATTCGCTCTTCACTGGGGAAGCCCGCTAGGTAGGCTACGGCTTTGACACCCAAGTCGGTTTCGCGAAGGAGTCGCTTTGCCCGACTCAGGCGACAAGCGGCGATCTCGTCCAGAACACTGTGTCCAAGTTCTTGGCGAAAATGGCGTTCCAGCGATCGTCGGCTGACCGCCAGTTGGTCGGCGAACTTCTGCACGGAGAAAGCGTGATGGCTGTGGGTCCAGATCAAGTCCAACGCTCCGGCGACCAGAGGATCGATCACGTCTTTTCCCCGAACCGTGCGGTGCCCGCCAGGCAGTTCGTCGCGTTCGGCGATACTCTCCATGACAGTTCCGATCAACGTCATGGCCTGCAGGGAAAGGAGAACCGAGTTCTGGTTCGGGTCTTTGCGAATGCGTGTTAGCAGTCGATCGAATGACTTTGCGAGCGTGACGGGCGCCTTCGCTTTGCGGACAGCCATCTGCGGGTGCAGTAACGACAATTCGAGCAGGCGGTGCATCATCGCCCCATTCAAAGAAATCCAACGTTCCGTCCAGCCGGTATCACGGTTCGGTCGATAGCGATGCCAAACGCCTGGGTACAGTGTTAGGACGCTGCCAGATTCGACGACGATTTTCCCCGTCGGTTCGGAATCGAACACTCCCCTGCCTTCGCTGATCAGGATCACCTGAAACTCGGGCAAAACACGGCCGCGCGACCAGTGGAAACTGTAGAGCCCCGGGTGTCCTTCCGGCGGATAGGACTCACCAGCGGACACCTTTCCACTGCCACAGCCAGTGAGATACAGTCCCCAAAGCATGGCTGCGTCGTTCACGGGCAGATAGTGGTAGTAGCCGTCGTAGTCGCTTGGTGCGTTGCCGCCCATCAGTCACCATCCTAACTGCCCATTCATCGCTGTTGTATGAGGTTAGTATCCACCACGGAATGGCGCAAAACAAGGGCTATTATGGGATATCCGTCGAAGTCCAAGGAGACTAGGATTTTTATAGGCCACAATTTCGTAGTATAAGGGAGCCCTTGCATGACACTCAACAAATTGATCGTTGGCGCCTGTCTGTTGGCCGCGATTACGCTCGTCGCGTTCTCTTCTGGACCCGAAGCTCGGCAGTTCCATTTCGCATGCCTACGGCAAACAGGATGATCTTGCCCTGTGCGAAATCTTCGGCGGATACAATCAGGTCAGGCCCGCGATTGCCTCAGAACAAAGAAACACGTGCCAATGACAACCATTAGACACCTCGTGCCGCTGTTCCTGGTTACCTGGTTACTGAACTGCGGCATCGCCGCCGAACAACCGAACCTGCTGGTTATCTTTACCGACGATCAGGCGGATCGCGCGATCGGCTACAACAACCCAGAAGTGGAGACGCCGCACTTGGACGCGTTAGGCCGTCAAGGTGTAATTTTCGACAACGCTTATGTGGCCAGTCCGATCTGCGCGGCCAGTCGCGCATCGATGTTCAGCGGCGTATTCCCTCAACAACACCGCGTGATCGCTTTGGATCACAAGCAATTCCACGCCTATCGGGTTGGCGGTGATCGGTCCGAACAGACACTGGCCCACCAGCTGAACCGAGCGGGCTACTACACAGGTTTCTACGGCAAGTCACACATAGGCAAGCCGACGAACTACGGATTCGCCGAAGGCGACGACCAAGGTGGCTACGACGACACAGGAGCCTTTGAAAAGGCCAACGAATTTTTGGAAGCCCACGCAAACGGCGAGCAGCCTTTTTTTCTCTGGCTCGCTCCCAGACAACCGCATGTACCGCTGCTACCCGAGCAACGATGGTTGGATCTCTACCCGGAGGGCAAGTTAGCGCTGCCGGAGAACTACCGCATCCAGCCGCAACAGATCAGCTTGAACAATCAGGGCAAGCCGGGGGAGCATTTCCAAAGAGACTCCGGTTATCGCCACAACCACCGCCAACTATCGGCCGGCCCGCCCCGTGACAAGGAAACGACGCGCGAGTTCATTCGTGCTTACTACGCAGTCATCAGTCACCTGGATCATCAAGTCGGTCAGCTGGTCGGCAAACTGCGATCACTGGATGCATTGAACAACACCGTGATCGTATTCTTGTCTGACAACGGCTACCACCTGGGCAGTCACGGTTTGGGTAGCAAGATCACCATGCACGAGGAATCCGTGCGCGTTCCTATGTTCATGACGGGACCCGGAGTACCCAACCGTTTCCGGTCGCAAGCGCTTGTCTCTAGCTTGGATGTCTACCCGACTCTATTGGCTCTGGCAGGTGTCGAGGATGCTCCAAGACACCTGATGGGGAAATCGTTGATTCCCATCTTGAATGACCCAACGACCAGCGTTCGACAGACGGTCTTCAGCGAGTGCGTTGGTGTTGGCGCGGCGACGGGTGAAGGCCATCGCATGGCGCGCGATAAGCGATGGAAACTGATTTTGACCGGCACGAACGAGCAATATCTGTTCGATCAATCCAACGATCCGACCGAGGTCGTTAACCGAATCGATGATCCCGACATGAAACCGATCGCCGATCGTCTCCGCAAGGAGCTGTTTGCCTGGATGGAACAGATCGGTGATCGCGAAGTGCTCCGAAGATGATCGGTTGCTCGAATCGGTGCATTACAATTTCGTAGAACGAAGGAACCTACTCATGATCGACCGCAACACGGCTGTTCGTCGCGTTTTGTTTTCTCTCGCTTGTCTTGCCGTCGTGTTCGGCCAAACCTGCACGGCGCAAGCCACCGACCTGGAAACCGGATTCCGCCAGCCACCGGCTCATGCCAAACCATGGGTCTATTGGTTCTGGATGAATGGTAACATCACGCGCGACGGGATCACCGCCGATCTGGAAGCTATGGATCAATCTGGGATCGGCGGTGTGCTGATCGTGCACGCGGGCGCCGGCATTCCTGCGGGCCCGGTGAAGTTCTTTTCTCCCCAGTGGCGCGAGTTGTTCCACTTCGCCGTGGCCGAGGCGGATCGGCTGGGCATCGAAGTGACGATGAACGCGTGCGATGGTTGGACTGGCACGGGAGGTCCGTGGATCCAGCCAGAAGAAGCCATGATGAAGTTGGTCTGGACCGAAACAAAGATCCAAGGGCCGACGAATAAGCTAATCGATCTGCGGCAACCGGAAACCAACTTGGACGTGTATCACGATATCGCCGTGCTGGCCTTTCCGACGCCTCAGGCCGAACGCGATCTATCAACGGCCGAGTCGGTCACATCCAGCGATCCCAAGTGTGATGTTGATGCATTGACCGATGACGACATGCAGACGGTCGCCACGTTAAGCCCAACCGAAGGATTTCCGTGGTTGCAATTCGAATTCACAGAACCGTTTACGGCACGAGGCCTTCGCTGTGCCGCCGCGCTGCACTCAAATCTGCCGGGAACGGCCAAGCTGCAGGTATCCGACGACGGCAAGAGCTACCGGACCGTTGGCGAAGCAACCTTTGGCTGGCGAGCCAACCATCCGTCGATCACCATCAGCTTCGACGAAACGACCGCGCGCCATTTCCGAGTTGTATTCCCTTCGATGCGATTGAACCTAGCCGAAGTCGATCTACTGGGTGCAGGCCGAGTTAACTATTGGGAACTGAAGTCCGGTTTCGCGCGACGCTGGGGCCACGGCGCCGATGCACCGTTCTTCCGCATGCGACGGGCGGCGACAGGAGAAACATCGGACATCGAAGATCCATCGTGGACCAAGCCAGCGGAGTACTTCGCAATCGATCGATCTGCCGTTCAGGATGTGACCGGGAACCTCGATACCAGCGGACGACTCCGGTGGAAAGCGCCCGCCGGTTCCTGGACCGTGCTGCGCCTGGGCTACACGCCGACCGGCGAAAAGAACGGGCCGGCATCGGTGGAAGGTACCGGCCTGGAACCCGACGCGTTGAACGGCACAGGCGTTGAAATCGCCTTCGACCGATTCTTTGCCAAGTTGCTCAGCGACATCGGTCCGTTGTCCGGCACAACACTCAAATACTGTCACATCGATAGTTGGGAGACGGGCGAGCAGAACTGGACGGCCGCGTTTCCCGAAGAATTCAAGAAACGACGCGGCTACGATATGCTGCCTCTGCTGCCGGCTATGGCCGGAGGCCACATCATCGACAGCGTGGACGTTTCCGAACGCTTTTTGTGGGATCTGCGTCGTACGATCGCCGACCTATTGGCTGACAACTACTATGGGCGGATGGGTCAGGTGGCTCGCAGCCGCGGCCTGCTGTTCGAAACCGAGGCAGCCGGTGCTCAGCAGTTCCTGTTCGATCCGGTGACCTACCAACGCCAGGCCGATCTGCCAATGGGCGAATTCTGGGTGACCGAAGGACGCATTCGACCTGACTGCAAGGCCGCAGCGTCTGTAGCTCACCTCTTCGGAAAGAAATATGTGGGAGCCGAATCGTTCACGTCGGGACCAACGCAGGCGCGATGGACCCAGCATCCCTACTCGCTAAAACCGCTGGGCGACGAAGCGTTCTGTCACGGTGTCAACCGAATCGTTTTCCATCGTTATGCCATGCAACCCTGGAACGACCTTCGTCCTGGTATGACGATGGGTCAGTGGGGTATTCATCTGGAGCGCACGAACACTTGGTGGGAGCCGGGCGCGGCGTGGTTCGAGTACCTGGCTCGATGCCAGTACCTGCTGCAGGAGGGGCAATTCGTTGGCGACGTGTTGGTCTTTACCGGCGAGGATATTCCGAACTACCTCGGCTATCGCCACGAGTTGAATCCACCGCTTCCGGACGGCTACGACTACGACGCCTGCAATACGGAAGTGCTTCTGTCCGCGTCGGTGGAGGAGGGCCGGGTCGTGGTACCCGGTGGGATGTCGTACAGAGTATTGCTACTGCCCGATACAAGCCGAATCCGCCCGGAATTGCTACGAAAGATCGAATCGCTGGTCCAATCCGGCGCCGTGGTCGTTGGCCCCAAACCGGTCGAATCGCCCAGCCTGTCCGGCTACCCGACATGCGACACACAGGTGAGGACGATTGCCGATTCGCTATGGGGAAGCGCCGATGGATTGTCGTCTTTCGCTCCGCAAAAGAACGTCTTTGCCCAAAGCAAAGCACAACCCAATTCTTCACGCGTTCCCGCCGTCGACCACGCGGTGGGTGCGGGCCGCGTCTTCTGGGGGCTATCCTTCAAGGAGATCTTCGCACGGATTGGCCTGACGGCGGACTTCGATTTCAGCGCATCTACAACCGACCCGCTGCGATATATCCATCGTCGCAACCAGCAGATGGACTGGTACTTCGTCTCCAACTCGGCCGGCACACCGGTCGAGGCAGTTTGCAGTTTTCGCGTGGCTGGCAAACGACCCGAGCTGTGGGACCCGGAGACAGGGCAGATCATTCGGCCGGCCGTGTACCGAGAGGCGGACGGGCAGACCGTTCTTCCCATCCGGTTCGAACCGGCCGAATCCGTCTTTGTTGTGTTCCGCGACAAGGACAACAGCGATCCGATTCGCTCGGTCACACACGACGGTCATGTTGTTCGATCTACCACGAAAAAGCCGGGGCTGAAGTTACCGGAGCTCCTGCCTTCGTATCCCGACGTCAGCGGTTCGTTCGGCGTTGCCTTTTGGGTTAAACCCGATCAGACCATTCCGCTGCCTGCGAGAAGCGATCAAGGCATCACCCGCACCGCTGGCCAACAGTTTGTGTATATCTCCGAGCAGGGAGAAATCGCCTACGGACCCGGTCAGGCTTCCGCGGGCATTTCCGTGGGAACCAACGGCGTCTGTGTCTTCGAGCACTCGGCACGCTACCTGGCGCCTCGCCTGGTGCATGCAACGACGATCCAAGACTGGACGCACGTTGCCCTGGTCTATAGCAACAATCGGCCTTCGCTGTATCTGAACGGTCGCCTCGCTGGTTCGGCACCAAAGAGCAACTACAACGTGCATCCCAGCGGCAAACGTGGGCGCGGCGGTGCCTTTGCCGGTCAGCTACGCGATCTGCAGATCATAGAACATGCACCCAACGAAGCGGCGATTACCGCCATGGCACGATGTGAGGAACTGGACTTGCCAGTCGACCTACCTACGATTGAGCTAGTCCATCGAGCCGATGGCATGTACGACGCCACCGTTTGGCAAGCCGGTACCTATCAGCTTTCACGGGAAGCAGGAGTCCCGGTTCGCTTTGACGTCGAAACGTTGCCCCGACCGCAAACCATCGATGGACCGTGGGAACTCCGATTCCCGCCGGGCGGTGGCGCGCCGAAATCGATCGTGCTGGGCGAGCTGATTTCCTGGACCGAACATGACCGAGTGGGCGTGAAGTACTTTTCCGGCACTGCAACCTATGTCAAACAATTTGACATTCCAGAAACGGCCTTGGGCGACCAACAACGTCTGTACTTGGACCTTGGCGATGTCAGCGTGATTGCTGAGCCGAAACTAAATGGACAAGCGCTGGGCGTCCTCTGGAAACCACCGTTCCGAGTGGATGTAACGGATGTTCTGCAACCGGGCGAGAACTCGCTGGAAGTGCGCGTTACGAACCTCTGGCCTAACCGCCTGATCGGCGACGAGCAGTTCCCGGTCGATACACAGTACAAGTCGAACGGAGGTCCAGTCGATTGGCCTGACTGGGTACGTCAGCGTACGCCTCGTTCCGAACCGCGCCGTCTGGCCTTCAGTAGTTGGAAGCACTTTCATAAGGACTCCCCACTGCTGGAATCGGGGCTGTTGGGGCCGGTGACGCTACAGAGCGCAAAGCGGATAACGATCGCAGAGAATGACTAGTTGCTTTGTCAAAGCAAAGAATTGGGGCTCGTCTGGTTGTAAGCATGGCTCGATGTCACAGAACGGATGAAAATCTGAGTTGTTAAACCCGAAGTCTTACGATTTTCACTTGAACGTTTATGTGGAGTTTGCGGGCTTGATGCCATGAACTTCACTGTTTGAACTCATTGTTGCTTTTGCAATTTGCAGAAGCGGTGATGAGGGAATGATGAAACTTTCCAGGAAGACGGTCGGACTTGGCAATCGGGTCTTTGTGGAAGTGAATATCGGCGTGCCGCAAGGTCACGTGGATTTTATGAGGGAGACCGAAGGGACCATCCAAATGTTCCACCTAACGAACCGTTGCTGGTAACCAACAGGAGAGAGGATGAGTTGTGCAGCATGCTTTTCTTGCCCCTTCTTGCTCCCCTCACATCTCACCTCGCCTTTTGGGAGAGGTCGAGCTCTCAGGCTCGGGAGAGGGTTGTTGATGGCTGCATCCGCTGAACGCCCTCCCCCTCGCTGCGCTCGACCCCTCCCGCTCTCGCGGGCAGGGGTTGTTTGCATCAGTTATTTGACCGCAGGGGGACCGCAGGGGCCATCCAAATGTTCTACCTAACGAACCGTTGCTGGTAACGAACAGGAGAGAGGATGAATTGTGCAGCATGCTTTTCTTGTCCCTTCTTGCTCCCCTCCCATCTCACCAATGCCTTTTGGGAGAGGTCGAGCTCTCAGGCTCGGGAGAGGGTTGGTGGTGGCTGCATCTGCTGAACGCCCTCCCCCTCGCTGCGCTCGACCCC
>SJPJ01000001.1:113364-124151 GCA_007859835.1 Novipirellula herctigrandis
CCATCTCACCTCGCCTTTTGGGAGAGGTCGAGCTCTCAGGCTCGGGAGAGGGTTGGTGGTGGCTGCATCCGCTGAACGCCCTCCCCCTCCCGCTCTCGCGGGCAGGGGTTGTTTGCATCAGTTAGTAGACCGAAGAGGCCATCCAAATGTTCTACCTAACGAACCGTCGCTAACAACCAACAGGAGAGAGGATGAGTTGTGCAGCATGCTTTTCTAGCAACGGATCGAAACTTGGATGGCCTTTTCTTGCTCGCCCCTTCTTGCCTCCCTAATTGCGGGCGTACATGGCCTTCAAAAAGCGGTCAATGATTGAAATTATCACAAATCCTCCCACGACTCCGATTGCTATTCCTGATGTCACACAAACGCCTAGGATCATATCGTTTGATTGCGGAGGTGATAGAAACCAACCAGCAAACAAACCACAAGCTGCCAATATGAATACACCAGCGGCTGATAGAAAACTGACAACGGGATTGGACATCAAATAACCGGGGTCGTTGGGTGGTGCAACCTTGGTCAGCGTAGCGTAGAGTTGAGAGTAGTCCGTGTGCATTCGGGAAATACGGGCTCCACCACCGCTTGTTCCAATCATAAGAACCCAGCCGCCCTTGTATTGTCTTGTGTTGTAGACGAACCGAATGTCAGAAACCGGGAAACTGAACCAACCTTCGGTCGACGGAAACAATTTCGATGGAACAAAGCAGTTGTGGAAATGAATGTTCTGTGATGCAACGTCGACGTAGACTCCATAGTCTTTCCCCAGCCAGGAGAATTCACATGCAACTGCATCGTCGGGAATCAGGGGCCGTTCATTGCTATTCATGACGTTTTTTTTTCTAAGGGCGCACAAAGTTGGAGCCTTTCAAATTAGCGATTACGTTTCTTGTAAGGCCGCCAGTGGTTGCCGTGAACGCATCGGGCTCGGTCTAGCGTAACCGATGATGGGTTACATCCGTCAATCCCTGTTGAACCGTAACCGCACCATTGGGAGCGAGAAAACGCCATCCAGTTTCATCCTCAGCAAGGAACCAAGAAAGGCAAGAAAGAGGCAAGAAAGGGCCATCCAAACTCTATTGCATTACTGCTTGGCGAAGGGACCGAAGAAAGCGAAGGACCGAAGACGCCATCCAAATGTTCTACCTAACGAACCGTCGCTAACAACGAACAGGAGAGAGGATGAGTTGTGCAGCATGCTTTTCTTGTCCCTTCTTGCTCCCCTCACATCTCACCTCGCCTTTTGGGAAAGGTCGAGCTCTCAGGCTCGGGAGAGGGTTGGTGGTGGCTGCATCTGCTGAACGCCCTCCCCCTCGCTGCGCTCGACCCCTCCCACTCTCGCGGGCAGGGGTTGTTTGCATCTACTCTTCCAGTTTCAACCGCGACGATGCCTATTTGTCAACTAGTCGATCGACGCCAGCTTGGGTTGCGATGACCGAGTTCATTCGCTCGGTTTTTTTCGAATCCATCACAATGGCTGTGCATCGTTGGAATACGTTGTTGCGAAGCACATTGTCCCTTGATTGAAGGTGTGTGAGTTGTTCCGCATCGTTCAGTTCAGGGTAATGTTCTAGATAGACATCCCAAAAGGGCTTTAAGCGATCAATAGCAAGACGCGCGAAACCACCCGATTTTACCGCAGACGAAAGCCATGTTTGCCCACGATTGTCAAGCTGAATTCCGACCAGACAATCTTTGATTACGTTACTCTCGATCTGGTTGGCTTCGCCACCACCAATGGCAATGGCAAGGCCTGCATCTGAAAGGTTGTTGTTGCGAATGATATTTCCGCTCGCGAAATCATCCAAATAGATCGCAATGACGTCACGCTGTTTTTCAGATCCTACATGAGCGATCCTGTTAGACTCAATAACGTTGCCTCGTTCCGTCCAATCCTGTCCCAAGTAGATCGCTCCCGTATCCCGGTTTTTTAAGCATACACGGACCATTTGATTTTCGTATACGGCATGGTTGTTTCCATCGATACGAATTCCACACGAATCACAATCACTTATCGAGTTGTTTTGCACCTTGCATCCAACACCAACGATATGCATTGCTGCTGCGAATGGTGTCACTGAATCGCCGCAGCGGGTGACCGTGTTGTTCTCAATGAGATGGTTGCAGGAAGTGAGTGATTCACGAGAACCTGCTTCTACACGTATGCCAATCGAACTGCAATCCTCGACCACACACCCAGTAACGGTGCAGTTGCGTCCGCCAAAAAGGTGTATCCCAGTGTGACCAATTCTTTGTACGGTAACGTTATGGATGTTGATCGCGTCGCCGTGCGCGACCTCAATCGCCTGTTCACTTGCCTGACGAAAGTTCCAGCCCGATAGGGTGATGTGCGAAGCGTCATAGACAGCGACTAATGCCTCAACGCCGTCACCCACGATCGACACGGTTTCACCAGGAACCGCTTTCCAAATAACCTTGGCGTTCTCGGTACCGCTGTCTTGCCTGTTGAGTAAAAACGTTTCGCGAAGGACATAGGTACCACCATGAAGCCAGACGGTCGTTGGGTCGTCCGTTTGAAGGCTCGTCCGATGATTGCGAATCGCGTCCCGTGCCATCACCAAAGTGGTAAACGGCGCGACGTCTGTACCGTCCCCGGGAATTTTTGAAGTGGAAACGACGTGCCATTCCTTTGCAACTGCGTGGAATGGGAAACTGAGTGACATCGTGCATAACACGATAAGCATAAATCTTTTGTTAAACATCTTCATCAGGTTGTGAATCGACGGGGAGGTAGAGATAGAGACGAGTCTTGCGTTGCTTTATGGGAATATCTACACCGCGAGATGTTGCTGATCAGTCACGTCATCCGACACGACTTGGCTACATGTTTCGGCACTGGGTTTATCATTGCCTGTGGTTTCGTTTCCACCTCGATCGCCGCGATCTGTGTTCACGGCGCTCTTGTAACGCCCAATGATCGACTGTAGTGAGTCGGTAACATCGGTCAGTCGGGAACTTGCGTCTCGGGTCCTAGCTGCTGATTCGGAGATGCTCTTAACTCCATTGTCGACGCTTGCGGAGTTCTGCATAATTCCGCGCACAAGATCTGCTGATTGCTGGACGCGTTTGGCGACCGATTGGGCGACCGAAGCACTCTGTTCAACATTCTGGGAGATCTCTTGTGCTGAGATGCTCTGTTGCTCCACCGCCGCTGCGATCGCTTTTGACTCGCCGTCAACGTTTGAGATTGAGTTTCCAATCGAATCCATGGACGAAACCACTTGCTCACTGCATTCTTGGATGCCCGCGATCCGTTTTCGAATATCGATGGTTGCATTGGCTGTCTGCTTCGCGAGTTCCTTGACCTCTGTCGCGACAACCGCAAACCCTTTGCCTGCTTCGCCCGCTCTGGCTGCTTCAATAGTGGCGTTGAGCGCGAGTAGATTCGTTTGCTCTGCAATTTCTTGAATGACATCCACCACGCGGCCGATTTCGGTAGCCGCTGAATGTAATCGCGAAATACTCTCATCATTTTTGCCGACCAGATCAGCTGACTCGCCTGCAACACTTGATGCTCGTTCTGCACTCTTGGCGATATCCGCAATACAGGCGGTTAGTTCAGATACGGTGTCGGCGAGTCTCTTTGAGTTGTCCGATAGCTCGCATGTACCCGATCCGGACTCTTGCATCATATCCCCAACCTGCGTTGCGGATGTAGACATGATATCCGATTGAGTCATTAGTTCAGCGGTTTCACTGAGATTGCCTTTTGCGACTCCGTGGAGGTCCTCCGATAGATGCGATAGCATCGCCGCTTGCTGTGCAATTTCATGGATAATCGACTGTACGGAGGTTGCAAAAGCGTTGAACTGGGTCGCCAGTTCGCCGAGTTCATCTTGCCGTGAACCATCGAGCCGACGAGTCAAGTCGCCGTCTCCTTCGGAGATGTTTTTTAGTGCCGAAATGGTTTGACGGAGAGGTTTTGTAATTGATCGGGAAATCAATAGGCTAAAAACCACAAGTGCCAAGGTTCCTAAGCTTCCAGTTGCAAGAACCATCCGTTGGTTTGTCAATGATTCGGACGTCGCTTCGTCAATACTGGTCTGTAGCAGATTCTGATGATGCGTAGCGATACTCACTAATTGGTCATTGATTTGTTCCGCGGCAACGTCGAACTCTTTCATCATCGCATTTCCCTTTTCGGGACCACCGTCGATATAGGCCTGGGCCAGACGCTTGCCAGTTTGGTGATAGATGCCGAACGAATCTCGTATTTCGCGAACCAGCAATACACGGTCTGCGTTATTATGCGTTTTGTATTGTTCTTCAAATTTGTTCAGAGTTTCCTCGAATAGCCTTGCATGTTCTTCCGCCATCTCGAATCCGTCATCGAAACCCTCAAGTCCGCGTGTCGCTGAAATGTCGGTCAACCACTGCTGCACTTGGGTGCAGTGAAATTGCAGGTCTTTGGCTGACATCGCGTAGTGGGATGCGTCTGCTTGTGATTGAACGCTTTGTTGAATGCTTGCTGCGCCATGCAGGGTAATGACCATGACGCATATCAGCGCTGCACAACCAAGAGCGCCGATTAAAAATAGTTTTCTCGCAATTGTCAAAGTCATAAAGCGTTACCGATTTTGATTGGCTGGGATATGTGGGTGAACCCGCAACATTGCTGAGGGTCACGACACTACAAACTTAGGTTCGGAAACGTGATGCGTGGCGGGACTTGACCAGGGCATAATGTCGCGGCCCCTCGTCCTCGGCATAACCGCTACATTGAGCGTCTTAGAAGTCGCAGAATGTTCTCGAAGCGTTGTCCGGCGTCATCAAGAAGTTGCCAAAACGCCACAAACATGGCGACGTTTTTGCCTCAGAAGCCTATTTGGGCAGGCATTAGCATGGTGGCATAGGAAATGCAGAATGGTGGGGTTCTTAGAAACATTCTAGATCAATTCTATCCACGAACCTAATCCGCCGGAGAACTGCTTATGTCGCGTCCAAAACTCTTAACCTTGGCATTGATTGTCGGAATTGGGGGGGCAATGGCAAGCTTTCCGGATCGCTCAACCTCTACACGGCTTCCAGGTGTTTCCTTGGCGCAAAGGTACCACCAACGTTCTCGTACTCGGAACTTCTATCAACGTTCATCGCTTAGTGGATCCAGGCATTTACGACGGAGCACGCGAACGTCATCAGGATGGGCGTTTTTTAGTCAATCGCGTTCCGAAACGACGTGGCAGACGTACCCAGCAACACAAATTCCAATGCCAAACGTTCAGCCGGTCGAAACGATGAGCATTCGCTAAAGTGCGACCTCAAACCGAACACCGGCAAGCAAAGCGTCCTTGTACAATCCGCTTGGATTGGAAATGTATTGCAGTTCGGGCTGGAGTATCATTGCATCGGTAACTTGGCATTTATAAAAAACCTCCGTCGCGACTTCTCTTGGCCCAACATTGTTGCCCGCAGCTTGTTCAGATTGACGGAATGGTTGTCCAAAATTGGCGACGGCAGCGGCTACGCCGAATAGATCGTCGTCACGCCATGGCAATAACCCCTGATAGACAAATCCTGCTGCAAAGGAAGAATGGATTTCATTGCGATCCTTTGGCGCCCAGCTGTACATTGCGAATGCACCGAGCCCCTGAGTGTCTTCGGTTCCGTATTGTTCTTTCCAAAGCATTTGGTCTACGGTAAACCAACCGCCGTGATTTCCGGAAAATTGCTTCGGAACCGTCGAGAAATCTTGAAATTGATCGTTGTCGGTGTGTTGCCAAAAACCGAGCCGAAGGGTCTGTGGTAATTGGCCGTTTGGCCCGAATTGCGAGAGGATTTCGATCTGTTCTAAACAAATCGCTCCGTTGTGTCCGAGCGTATCAAATCCCCAACGCACGCCCTGAGGTCCTTCGGCTGGCGTTCCATCATAAATACCAAAGCCAACCGAAATACGTTCGCTTAGACTAAGAAATGACGCGACGCCTAACGCTTGACTAGGAAAGGTCGGCATTGGAATCGTTGGCGGCAGTCCAAACGACGAATTGATGAAGTCGCCCCCAAGGTCACTGTAGGCGAAGTCGGCGTTCGCGTCTTGTTTGCCGATTTTAAAACGAATGATGTCGTCATAAAGCGATTGTTCGTACCAATACTCAGCCACTGCGGTAAAATGGGGCCGCTCGGTTTCCGTTAGAGTTGAATCAATATTGCTAAAGACTTGCGCATCACCCACGTCCGATTGCGAAATTGGATTCCCATGAGCGTTGTTTCCATAGAGGAAAAAGCGACCACCCGTCCATCCGAAAGCTCTTTCCATGTCCAACGTCAGCACCAAATCAAGATTGCCTCGATAGTTTGTGACATGATTTCTGCTCATGCCGCCATGGGCTAACGTGAACGATTCTCCGGTGTAAATATATTCTCCGACCAACGCCCCCCCTGGGCCACGATGGGGCAGGAATTCAAGCAGGCTAGGAAACTGTTCTTCCGCAGGCGGCGTGGCACCAATTGCAGCCAGATTTCGAGCCGGTTGTCCAGGAATGGGCAGTTGCCTTGGTGCTGAAACCGATTGCTGGGGCTCGCCGCGATTGCTTTGCGCCGCCTTTGGTCGTGATGCAGACGGCCTTTGCAAAGGTCGATCAGCATGTTGGGGCAAAGGGACCACGTCAATGGTCACCATGTCGTCAATGGTCACCATGTCGGCTTCCGACACAACTGACGGTGAGAAGTCTTGACTGTACAGCCCCGGTTGTGACGCAAAAAAAAATAGAACGCCACTGAAAAGCAGTGGACAATAGATACGTTTCTCCATCGAGATGTCACCGATGCTGTATAAGTAAGGAGAGGTCGGCAAAAGACACATTAAAGATTCGTTGTCCGCATCCAATTTTGTAAATTGGTTAAAAACAACTTGTTAGATCTATATGTCGTCACAACACCACACAAGCCAACTGCCGCTGTCAAATATTACGATCTTGACGACGTAGCGGACTGAATCAATTGCACCGCGCTTCTTTCAATGCCTTCAAGTGTGGGGACATGAAATCGTGTCCTTTGAATTGCGGTTCAATCCAGGGCCCCACGCCCTAACCCTCAGTAAGAATCTCCCGCGAAGAAGCGGAAGTGGGCAGTCGCGTTCCGAGATACGGTGGCGTAGCGTCATGGATGAGACCCCGGCAAGGGTTGGATCTCATTCGGCTCGCGCGAAACTAACCCTACCTATCTGAAACACAATACAAGTAACGTCCTGACCGCAGCACCATCCGATCGCCGGTAATCGCTGGGGTGCCACTGCTGTCACTGTCATCCGTCTCAAATGTATTGGTCGATAGGATTTCAAACTCGGGTTTCGCCGGCAAGACGAACGTGCCCTTGTAGCGACTGAGCACATACAGTCGGTCGCCGACCAGAACCGGCGAAGCGTAGACAGGTCTGCTACTGCCGCTCAAACCAGAAACACGTTCGCGGTAAACCGATTCGCCGGTTTTCGCGTCTAGACAATGAGCCTGGCCACGGTCATCGATCCAGTACAGATGCCCCTGATGCAAAACGGGCGTGGCAACATACGAACTTTCGCGACTGGACCAAACGGTGTGCGTGTCGGTAACATCGCCTTTACCACCTGCTCGAATCGCGTGGCTGCCAGCCGAACGATAGCCGCCGAAGGTATAGAGGATCCCGCCGTGTGCGATTACAGACGGGCAAATGTTGCCGGTCAAATTGGTTTCTGCGAACCATTTCAATTTTCCGGTATCGGGATTCAACCCCCATACTTCACCGGGCACCGAAATCACTAGTTCAACTCGGGAGTCTTGTAACTCAACGAGCAATGGTGTGCCATACGCTAGCTCAAGTGAATCGGCTTCCGCTTTCCAAATTTCACGGCCTGTCTGTTTGTCGAGCGCAATGATCGCGCGGCCCTCTTCTGCGGCGTTCACAATCACCATGTCCTTGTACATTACCGGGCTGGCGGCAGACCCCCAACGACGGTTACTCGATTCCTTTCCCACTCCGACTCGCCATTGCTCGTTGCCGTCCATGTCAAACGCCAACACTCCGGTTTTCCCGAAGAAAACAAACACGTGTTCGCCGTCGGTCACCGGTGTATTGCTGGCGTAACCGTGTTCGGTGATGTAGCCATGGCTTTCATCCTCAGGCAATTGAGCGGGAACCGTTTTGGTCCATAGTGTCTTGCCGTCGTAGAGGTTCACACAGACCAGATGCCGCTGCAACTTCTCTTTTGAACCGATATTTTCACCGGAGACACCGTAACCCGAATAGCAGGTCACAAAAACACGGTCTCCCCAAGTCACCGGTGACGATGAGCCAGGTCCGGGCAATGCCGTTCGCCAAGCCATGTTTTGGTTTTCACTCCAGGCAAGTGGGATCTTCGAATCGGCGCTAGTGCCGTTGCCATCACTTCCACGAAACCGAGGCCAATCCGCTGCGGACGAAAGAGTGGATAACGAAAGGCAGAGCGTCAATAAGACGAATTTTGGAGTGTGATTCATATCAGTTTCTTGTAGTCCGTGTTTTTGATGTTATTTGGCGGTGTGCCACAAATCGACCGCGAGCAAATCGAAGTCGTCATCGGAAATCGCGCTGTCAGCATAGTCTGCACCGATTACCTCATCGACCCGTTGGACTTCCGTGAGGCGAGAGTTCGTGATGGGCTCCGCAACCGGTCCAACCGTTTTCAAGGCCAGAGGAACTGGCGTTTCATCAAACACGCTCGTCTCGTCGAATGGATCGACATCGTCGCTCAACCGGAATGCCGACTGCGGAATCATCGCGTCAACGGTTTCCCCTTCGCCAATATTCGCCGAAGATTCGCTTTGGCTATTTAGCTGGTTGATGATAACCAATGCGTCGAGAGCTGAAATCCGGTCATCGCCATTGACATCAAGCAAGGCCTCTGCTGTGGAAAACGTTTCGCCTTCTCCCTTGGCGGGTATTCTATTATTACTGAGATAATTGATCACGGCCAATGCATCCACGGCGGTTGTGAAGCCATCGCCCGAAGTATCCGTCGGCTGCAGGATATTCCTAGACGCGACCGGCGAGAACGCATCGTTTGCAGAGTTTGATTGAACGCTAAAGATCCGGTCTTTGGTTTGTGTCTCGAAAGTGATTGCATACATCTTTCCTGCGACCACCGTCACACTCATGCCCCCCGATTGAAAAGCGCCGATAAGCTGGGAATTCTCGTCGACAATGCGAACGATTTCCGAGACCGATGCGGAACCAATAGGGAATACCGATAGCGTCGTGTCTGCAAACGCCTCGAAAATAATGGCCGATCGCATACTGCTTGCGGGAATCACATGAGGCCTAATCAAGAATTCGGGCCTGAAGATCTGTGTCGGAATCGGAGCCAAATCGATGTCACCATTTATTGCGGCTACGGTGACGTTTCCGAGTGCAGCGTAGGCCGCATCGTCACTGGTCGTCGCAAATGTCAAAGCGACCTGTTGGCTGCCGTCGAAAACACGGTCAGCAGCCCCAAGCACGGTAATGGTTTGCGCGACGTTCCAGTTCTGGGGTGTGAATGTGATTGCCGATGGGCTAACGGTCACTTCACCGACGTCAGCGCTTGAGACGGTGACGACAACGTTGGCGGTTGGTTGAGTGTCGAGAGTCACGCTGATCGTGTCACTCGTTCCGCTCTCGTTGACTGACGTTGTGCCATCGCTTTGCGTTACGCTTAAACCAGCCGCAGGTGCAGCGTTAGCAATCGTGATCGTTGCCGTGTCGATGCTTGTCGCTCCGTCGTTGTCGGTGACCTGCAAACCGACCGTGAAGGATCCAACAGTCGTGCCCACATAGCTAGTGGTAACACCGGTTGCGTCATCGTATTGGCCATCGCCGTCCAAGTCCCAAGCATACGAAGTGATCGTGCCATCGGAATCGGTTGAATCGGCACCATTTAGCATGATTGAATCACCGACAATTCCCTCGTACGGTCCGGATGCTTCGGCCATCGGTTCGACGTTGGTTGTCGTGCCGGTGCCGACGTATCGAACGGCGCGAACATAGTTATCGATGCGTTCGCCGCCCTCGCCCGCCGGGCCACCTTCGACCTTGGTGTCGAATCGCACGCCGCCCGCACCGTGCGAGTCGTCTCCGTTGTTGTCCACAGCGGTTCCGAACGACGCATACCACGCATAGTAATGTTCAGTGCTGTCGCCGCCGAAGTACGCGCTGGTGCTAGACCAGAAGTACGGGTAGTCGCTATCCGTATTCGTTGTACCATCTGGGAGCTGCGTGATTTCGAAGTAGTCCGTATCGATCGCAGGTCCGACATCCTCGGCATTGATCGCGGTAGGCGATTGCGTGTAATCCAAGATGCTCTGCAACTGTTTGATGTCCGGCAGGATCCAATCGTCGTAACCGCCTAGTTCAAGATTCTCGGCGTAGTCGAGCGAATCTTCCCAGTCGATGCCGACGCCGCTGTCGGCTTGTTGCCACATCAGTCCGGTTGCCAAGTCGGTCACGGTGCCATCGCCGTTGTCGACGAAGCTGTTTTCACCGTAGATGTCGCCGCGTACGAGTCGCACATAATTGCCAAATTGTCCGCTGACGTTTGCTGGATAGGACTTGATGTGACCGGTGGCGGCGTTGACGCCAAAGGCAGACTCTTGGCCGCCGTGTGTCGTGCCGACGTAGTAGCTGGCCCAGTACTGTTCGTCCTTGCTGACGGTGTTAGCATCGGTTTCATCTGTCGGCACGCCGTCGGTAGGTGGCACGCCATCGGTAGGTGGCACGCCGTCAGTAGGTGGCACGCCGTCAGTAGGTGGCACGCCGTCAGTAGGTGGCACGCCGTCAGTAGGTGG
>SJPJ01000001.1:124237-245244 GCA_007859835.1 Novipirellula herctigrandis
ACCGTCGGTAGGTGGCACGTCGTCGGTAGGTGGCACGCCGTCAGTGGGTGGCACGCCGTCGGTGGGAGCGGTCGTGCCTTCGGGCGGACCGCCACCGGTGGCGCCAACTAAGTCAAAGTAATCGGTATCCAGGTAAGGCCAACCTTCGGAAAAATTGCTCAGCGAGAACAGCTCTTTGGCTGTCGGCAATCGCCAGTCATCGTAGCCGCCAAGTTCAAAGCTATTGGCATGTTCGAGAGCCTCTTGGTAGCTCATCGAAACATCCGACGGCGTTTGCTGCCAAATCAAACCCGTATTCAAGTCCGAAACGGTGCCATCGCCGTTATCTTCGAAAGCAAACTCAACACCATCGTATTGACCGTCTTGACCAAAAAAGGCTTCGCCTGCAGCTGGCTCGATAACATTACCTTCATTGTCGTAGCTGTCTTGCTGGCCGGTGTCGACAATCACATAGGATCCCGGTTCGACCACATGGTTGGCAATCGTGACAATCGCTGTGTCGGTACTGTTTGCTCCGTCATCGTCCGTCACTTGAACGCCTACGGCAAAGATACCAGCCATCGAGGGGACGTACGTTGCAGTGACTCCGGTGGCGTCGTCGTAATCGCCATCGTTATCGAGATCCCACGCATAGGAGACAATTGTTCCATCGGGGTCAACGGACCCGGAGGCGTCAAGGGTAAGCGCCACACCGGTATCGCCGTTGTACGGGCCGCCGTCACTGGCCACGGGGGCGATGTTGGCCAATTCATTAACCGTGACGGTTGCGGTGTCGACGTTGGTTGCACCGTCATCGTCCGTGACTTGAAGTCCAACCGTGAACGTTCCGGCCGTTGTCGCATCGAATGTGGTTGTCACACCAGTGGCATCATCGTACTCGCCATCGCTGTCCAAGTCCCATGCATACGTCGCGATCATGCCGTCCGTGTCGGTCGAATTGGCACCGCTCAGCGTGATCGTATCACCGACGGTTCCGGTGTAAGAACCTCCGGCTTCAGCCATGGGGGCGACATTTCCGTCTGTCTCATTGGTATTCGCAGCTCCGGGCGTGGCGGCTGACAACACAACCAAAGTTGATGAACCATCGGGAAATCGACCATACGAAACATCCGTTGTTTGCTCGCCAAAGGTGACTGAATCAATCAAAGTCGATCCGTCAACGTTGTACAACAGGACGGACTCGCCACCGGCTGACAATTTAAACGACGCGTGATCGTCTCCCTGGTCGGTATCTTTATCGGCCCAAATAACGAGGTAACCGGCTGCGTCGATGGTTGAACCGTCCGGGAACTGCCACTGCATCGGATCGCCAGCGTCATCCGTCAAATACATGCCACTGAGATCGACCGACGTCGTGCTAGGATTATACAGTTCGATCCAATCTTCAAACGCGCCCGCTTCGTCGGGATCCTCGACCACGTTGTCATTGTCGGCCATGATCTCGTTGACATAGATCTCCACCGTTTCGGGTTCCAGATCATACCCCTCCAAGACCGAAGACAGGTAGTCTGCACGATCCCCGATAAAGCTGGTCAATCCGAAGATCGTTCTCCTGCCATCGATCAAATCGGTCGTCAAATTCTGTTCGAACTGCGCCGTCGTAAATTGTTTGTTGGTGTCAGCCGTCACATCATCGCGAATCAAATTGGCCAGTTCGTTGATCCGGGCGGTGGCGGAGGTGACGTCAAAACCTTCTTGCAGCATTTCGGCGAGGTCGCGAAGATACTCGGTACTGTATTCCTCGATCGCCCACAAGCTCTCGGCGAGCGGTCGTGGTTCGTCCTCGATGGGAGTCCCAGGAGGCCCCACCGCGATACCGGCCGGCAACCAAAATGGATCGATTTCAACAGGGTCTTGATTGCGTTCGGTGAATAATGTGAACGTGCCAAACGATTCGTTTACATCCCAAAACAGATGCGTGAATTGACCCGTGTCGTCACGATCATAAAGGTAATAGTTGTGGGCCGCGCCAATGTACGAATCCAAATTCACAAACAGATTATTTAGCGCTAACGAGGTGAGAGTGTCGTCGACGTCCAAGATCGGTTCGATCGCATCGGCCAACTCGCCCGACGGAGTGTTGTTGAGAACATCAATGAATTCGATCAACTGTGAATAATCATTCGCGGTTTCGTTTGTCTTCAGTTCATAGAAATCTTCGTAATCCGCCTGGTCCGTCCCAAGATAGGTCAGGTCCGAACCGAAATCGGCATTTGGATCTTGGGCCACCGCATCGTCCGCCGCGGTCCCCTTGTACAAGTTGCCGTCTTCATTGTCGGCAAACCGGCTTTGCACGAAAGTCTTGTCAAGTTGTTCTACCGCCGTGTACAGCCCGTAGTATTCTCCGTTGATGTAAACCTTGGTGTGGACGGCACGACCCACGCCTTCGACGAAGTTCGAGGCGTAATCGTAGAACAACTTCTCCCGCAGCATTGTCGGATCGCTGTAGTTGTTGTTCAGATTCAGCTTTTTCAAGCCCTGAAACGTTAACTCGTCGTTGTCTTCATCGTATTCGTCGAAGTCGATTTTGATCGACTTCTTCACGCCCGTTCCTTCAAAGGACGAATTCCCTTTGAAGCGAACGCCCACTTGGTCCAACGCGATTCCGTCACCAACAAAACTCGCCTCAAAATACGGGTCGTCGAGATCGTTCGCGTGAGAATCGTAGAGAGTGCTGTACCAATCAGCATCTTCAAACGTGATATGGATCTCGTGGACATAGCTGTCGTCAAAGAAGGCAGCCGACGGATCATCGATTGTGACGGGATCCCAGGGCGATGGTTCGTCTCCAATCATCGAAACAACAATCGTTCCCGTGTCTGTGTCGGTCGCCCCATCGTCGTCGGTCACCTGCAAACCGACGATGAATGTTCCCACCGTTGTCGACGAGAAGTTTGCCGCCGCACCACTTGCGTCGTCGTACTCTCCGTCGTTGTCCAAGTCCCAAGCATAAGTCGCGATACTTCCATCGGTATCGCCGGACGCCGAAGCGGTCAGCGAAATCGTGTCCGCCGTTGTGCCTGAGTAAGGGCCACCGGCATCGGCGGTCGGCGCGACATTCGTATCACCAATTGCTGAGTTGGCAGCAGCGGGCGTCGGCGTCGTTAGCACGCTGATGGTTTCCCCGCCGTCGGGAGAACGTCCGTAGGCGACGTCGGTCGCCTGCGCGCCGAACTCGATCGAGTCGAGCTGAGTCGTACCATCGGTGTCGTAAAGGGCAACCGTTTCGCCGCCCGAAGACAGCTTGAACGACGTATGGTTGTCACCTTGATCGTCATCACCATCCGCCCAAATCAAAAGAAAGGCACCTGCGGCAACGTTCGAATTATTCGGGAATTGCCACTGTGTGGGGTCGCTTGTGTCATCGGTCAGATACATGCCACTGAGGTCGACCGCCTCCGTGCTTGGATTGTAGATTTCAACCCAATCCTCAAACGCACCCGCTTCATCGGGATCTTCAATCGTTGCATCGTTATCGGCCATGATCTCGTTGATAAAGAGGTCACCGGCGAGCATTTGACGGGCTTCCAGTGATTCCGCAAGCAACCGACGAGAAGGCCGACGCCGCCGTGAACGTTTACGCTGCTGCGAGCGGCCAAGTCGAGAAAGTGTACGGCTGAAAAGACTTTGGGGGGTTGGCATATTGACCATGGCCTCAATTCAAAAAGTTGACTAGACCACCCGGGTTTGGGATTCAGCTCATTGGGTGCTGAACTCGGAGTGGGACTGATTCTTTGTCGTTGAGAGCTAATGCGCCATTGAGCGGAGGACGGGGCCAAAAAATGTCGGAACTCCCAAACCTGTTGCAAAAGTCGTCACGACTGTCGTGTTTATGTCGATAGCTCGAACCTCTTAACCCGTCACGATTTTGCGTTCGCTCAACGGCTCGCCATTACAGAAGTTTTGGACTTCCCAATAAATTTCTTGGCCCTTTTGTGCAAGTTTCGACGCATGTCTCTATCAAACGAATGATGCGTCGTGCGTTTTGGCGACTTCTGCTACGACTTTACAGTAGACGGCACAACGCCAGCTTGGCTAAATCAATCCGTCGACACCAGCAAGTGGCTCGGCGCATCGATTGCTAACCGTGCGATTTAAATGGCTTTTTTGATTGGCACTGTGGTTGGACACAGCATTCCTTTGTCGCCCCTCGCGAAGGTAGCGGTCTAAGGTGCAGTTCATCGCAGCCCCAAATAGATTGCATCCTTTGACTCGCTTTCCTATCAGGCTGAAACGCCAGCATCGAAAACAGTCATTCCAAAGATTAGAAAAATGAAAAAGAAACTTCTGTTGCTTCTCGGTGTCAGCGCGACGGTGACAGGGATTGTCTTTGCAAGCCGGCCCGAACGGTTTGGTTTTGGCGGCCCGGACTTTGCAGGCTTTCCGGGAGGTCCAGGCGTTCGCAATCGTACGGAACGGTCAATCGTCGATAGTTACGACACCGACGCGAGCGGTTGGCTCGACGCAAACGAACGTCAGATGGCTCGCAAAGCGATGGCGTCCGACCAAGGCCGAAGAGCCGGCCCTGGTGGTGGACCTATTGGTAGACGGGGAGGTCCAGGCCACAGCGAATCGTTGCTGTCGCAAACGCCCGGGCCGAATGTCGCGGTTAACGAGGTTGAGGCCTATCCGGACAAGACACTTTACGACACCAGCATCCTGCGAACGGTGTTCTTGCAATTCGAAAACGATGAATGGGAATCGGAGTTAGAAGCTTTTTATGCGACCGATGTGGATGTCCCGGCAACGATGATCGTTGATGGAGCGACATACGAACAAGTGGGAGTTCACTTTCGTGGGGCTTCGTCCTTTGACCATGTTTCGGCTGGCAGCAAGCGGTCGGTCAATGTGTCGCTCGACATGATTGACGAGGATCAAAACATCGACGGTTACAAGACGTTGAATCTGCTGAACTGCCATTGCGATCCATCCATGATGAGCAGCGTCCTGTATTCGCACATCGCTCGGCAATACATCCCCGTTCCCAAAGCCAACTTCGTTCACCTCGTTGTCAATGGCCAAAGCTGGGGGTTATACAACAGTGTTCAGCAGTTTGACAAAAAGTTCCTAAAAGAGAATTATGACGGATCAAAAGGGACACGTTGGAAGGTCAGCGGCAGCCCGCACGCAGATGGTGGATTGCGTTATCTAGGCGACGATTTGGAACCGTACAAGTTGAGGTTTGAGATGAAGTCGAGCGATGGTAAAAAAGCTTGGGCGGCGCTTGTACGATTGTGCAAAATTTTGAATCAGACGCCCAGTGAAGAGTTGCAATCCACGTTAGAGCCGATTCTTGACATTGACGAAACGCTCAAGTTCCTCGCGCTCGACGTCGTACTCGCCAACAACGATGGCTACTGGACGCGGGCGAGTGACTACTACTTATTCCTCGATAAAGATGGCAAATTCCACGTCATTCCGCACGACATGAACGAAGCATTTGCGCTGTCTGGCCCCGGACCAGTCGGCCCCGGACCAGGTGGTGTTAGCGGTCGGCGTGGCCCCGATGGTGGACCAAACGGCCGTGGTGGTCCCGACCCTAGACCGGGCGCCATCGGTAATTTTTTTGGAAGACTCCTTGGTGGACCCGGTGGGCCCCGCGGCGGTGGCCCCCTTCGTGCCCAGGTCGACACCGACCCGCTGGTCGACATCCGTAACGATCGTATGCCGCTGCGTAGCCGACTGCTGGCAGTACCCGAATTACGTCAACGTTATCTGGAATACGTTCATCAAATGGCAAACGAATCGATTTCGTGGCAGCACTTAGGCCCGGTCGTTGAGGACTATCGGCAACTTATCGAACCGCTTGTAAAAGCAGACACGCGAAAGTTGACTTCGTATGAAGCATTTCAAGCGGCTGCGAATCCTGACACGGTGCCCGCGGAACACCCCATGTCGTTCCGGAAGTTCGCCGACGAGCGATCTGCCTTCTTAATCTCTGCTTGTAACAAAACGGGACAATGATAAACCCATAACACAAAATCGATACTGCGGCCTTGCTCTGCTTCACCGCAACCCATCTTGCACGCAAAGGTTTGCTGAAACGAAGTCCTCAGCGCCACGTTCTGCGTTCTTATGGAGAATACCATTTTCATGGGTTACACAAGACGATCAAGGAACGATCCGGTCGCGCCGAATTGTTCGCTAAGCGATTGCTCAAATGCATCAAAATCGACACCGTTTTCGTCGAACAGACTCTTCATGGAAGATTGAAGATCATCTTGAGAAACATTACTGCCAGACTCGGAAGTCAACTCCGCAATGGTTTCGATCATCTGATTGATCAGTTCATCGATGGACGCCTCGTCGACGCCAGCGGAAAGCAGAGCAGATTCTACTTCACTGGTTTCGCTTTCAGCTTCTCTACGGGGCGGAGGTCCGTTGGGGCGGCCCGCGCCTGATGGGCCTCTGCCACCTGATGGGCCTCCCGCGCCTGATGCCGCTCTCGCGCCTGACACGCCGCCCGCTTGAATCGCTTCTTCGAATTCCCCCGAGTCGATACCGTTGGCTTCGAGAACATCATTGACCACGGATTGAAAAGCTTCGCGACTTGTCGCCCCCGAGGAGGACTCCGATTGTAGCGAAGTGATGGCTTCGTCAATCTGTTCGAGTACACTGGCCGCCGTCGAATCATCCACTCCAATCGACTCCAGCGCCGATGCGATAGGTTCTTGCGGTGGTGGACCTTGCGGCCGTGAGTTGGAAGACGAAGATTGGCTGGGGAAAGCCGCCATTGAGTTGGAAATATTCATGTTCAAAATTTGCCTTTCGTTGTGTAGGTGAAATGGGACTTGCCATGGCCATTGGCACATTTCTTTTCGGGTCCAGCTTGCCAAACTCTTGCACATTAAGCATGAAAACCAGCGGTTTTTTCGTTGTTTTTTGCTTTTTCAACTATTCGTGAAAATCTCTTGCAATGCTTGGCCCTTTGCCTGCGCCGATGGCGCATTGACAACGTGGCGGTTGTCTCACGAGCGCCCAACACAGCTTGTCAAACCTAACTCTCTACGAGAAAACGAACCATGAATCGTGCATTTCCATTCACCGTCATCGTCGGCATCGCACTTAGCTCGAGTATGCTATTTGCCCAACCTCCGGGACGCGGGGGAGCTCCCGGGATGGGCCCTGGGGGGGGACCGCCGTTGGAAATGATCATTCAGTTGTTCACGCAAGCGGACGTCAACGGAGATGGCACCGTGACCAGGGCGGAACTAACGGCGGTCCTTCAAAACCAAAGACGCGGCAATCAATTTGGTCGCGGTGGCCCGCCTCCCCAAGGTGGCGTTTTTGGACAAGACAACCAACAAGCGCGGAACCAGCCACGGCAAGACGGCGGCCCCCAAGGGTCGCCGCCAAAGCCCGGTCAAGTGTTGCCCGAACCAGTTGCGCAGTCACTTAACCTCAGCGCTCGCCAGGAGCGTCAATTGACCGCGTTACAAGCCGACGTCGATAAACGCCTCGCTTTAATCTTGACGGACGAGCAAGAAGAACAGCTTGAAAACTTTCAGCCACCGCATGGCCCCGACCACGCCGCCAATGGCGACGGTGATCAAAAAAAAGGGCGGCCTCAACGTCCTGAATGACACTCGTTTCGATCCGCGAATGGTTTGACGACTTTCGCTACAGGATGATTCACGGCGTTTGATGATACGTGGCAAAATACCAACGACCAACGGCAATGCGTAACCACTCTTCGATCGGCACGTCACTTCGCTTGCGGTCGTAACGCAATACGTGTTTTGCTAGAATAGACGAATGCCCAATCCCACTGAACGAGCGATCTTTTTGCAAGCGATCGACGAAGACAACCTCGATGATCGCTTGGCCTATTTAGATTCCGCATGCGGCGGCGATGCCTCGCTACGCGCATCGGTCGAGGCGTTGCTAGCCGCTCATGAACAACCGGCGGCGCTTTTGGATCATCCCATTGGTTCCGACCAATGCCGACCTGCATTTCCCAATCAGTTTGCCGGAGGGCCGTTGGAACATATCGGGTCGCATATCGGCCCCTACAAGTTGATGGAGCAGATCGGTGAAGGCGGTTTTGGCCTTGTCTTTGTCGCTGAACAAGAGCAACCGGTACGGCGGCGCGTTGCACTGAAAATCGTCAAGCCGGGTGCGGCATCCAAAGAAGTGATTGCCCGTTTCGAGAGCGAACGCCAAGCCGTTGCGATGATGAACCATCCCAATATTGCTCAGGTGTTTGATGCCGGTGAAACGTCCGACCATCGACCGTATTTCGTGATGGAGTTGGTCCGTGGGTTACCGATCACAAAGTTCTGCGACAAAAAACAGATGAGTGTCCGAGAGCGTTTGAATCTTATGATCGACGTTTGCTCCGCCGTTCATCATGCGCATCAGAAAGGGGTCATCCATCGCGATATCAAGCCATCCAACGTGATGGTTACGCTACACGATAGCAAACCCGTCGCGAAGGTGATTGACTTTGGCGTTGCCAAGGCGATTGGCCAAAGGTTGACAGAGAAAACCGTCTACACACGTTTCCACTCGATGATTGGAACACCGCTCTACATGAGCCCCGAACAGGCTGAAATGAGCGGACTAGACGTTGACACACGCAGCGACATCTATTCGCTTGGCGTCCTGCTGTATGAATTGCTCGCCGGAAAAACGCCTTTCGATCGTGATCGTTTGGATTCCTGTGGGCTGGATGAAATGCGCCGAATTATTCGGGAAGAAGAGCCGCCACGACCAAGCACACGACTTTCCACGCAAAACAAAACGCTGTCGACGATCGCGGATCAGCGCCGCATTGATTTGCATCGCTTGGCTTCCACCTTGCGAGGTGATCTCGATTGGATCGTCATGAAGTCGCTCGAAAAGGACCGGTCTCGGCGATACGACTCCGCAGCATCGTTGGCCGATGACATTCGTCGTTATCTTGATGGCGAGCCGATCGTCGCGCGACCGCCAAGCACGCTTTATCAGTTCCAAAGATTCGCTCGCCGTCATCGCGTTGCCTTCATCACGGCGGCACTCGTCGGCTGCACAATGATTATCGGTACGGCAGCAAGTTTGTGGCAAATGTCCAAGGCGATCCAAGCCCGACAAGAACTCGAACAATTCGCAGAGAATTTGACGCATGCCAGCATTCTGGTCGCCAGCGGTCAGACGCACGCCGATGCAGGTCGGTGGAACGAAGCGGCGCAACACTACGACGCCGCCGTCGCAATCCAGCCGACTTACTTTCTGCCCCGCGTTCAACGAGCCCAGCTTTACGCGCGCATTCATCTTTGGCCAGAAGCAGCCAACGACTACAAAATCGCTTTGGATACCGGGGCTTCGATTTCGCAGCCACAGTGGTTGGGAGTGCCAGCGTTGTTTCTATATACGGGACACGACGACGCGTTCGCACAATTGTTCGAGCAATATGAACATCAATTATTAGAGAACGCCGAAGAACCAAAATGGTCGCTGCTGAGAGGGTTGGTCGTCAGTGATCGGATCGATGCGGCCAGGAATGGTCAATTTCTCGCAAAACTCGCACAAAGTTGGTTGTCAAAGCCTCCGCCTGGACCGCCACACCGTTTTGATGGCCCCCCTAGCTTTGATGGCCCCCCTAGCTTTGATGGTGAGACCGGCTTTGATGGGATGTTTAACTTTGATAGGTTGCCTAGCTTGGAAGGAACACCTAGTCCTGCACCGAATGCACGGCGCGGTCAACGCGACGGTCCACCACCCGATCCGTCGGGCGTTGTGCGAAGGCAACACCAATTGCCTCGGGTGATGTGTAACTATGTAGCGGCGCTGGCCCATTTGCGTGCGGAGAATTTCGATTCAGCGATCAGCTTGCTCGACGAAACGCGAGCCGACGCCCATTGGCCAGACAGATATCTGGTACACGCTCCCCTAGCATTAGCCCATTATCAGAACGACGAGAGCGAACAGGCGAAACGGTCGCTCGAACTCTCAGGCGAGTCGATCCGTGAGGTTCTAAATGAAATCTGCGAACAGCCACAAGAAAGTGGCCCGGTCCTATGGAACGATCTCATCGAAGCGTTGCAGCTCCACGACGAAGCTTCGCGGACCATCCTGGGAACTCCCTCGCAATTGCAGCCGAATGTCATTCAACTCCGAAATGCGTCGATAAATTTGATCACGCGACCGATCGATCGGCAGTCCAAATAGCGTCGCAATTCACCCGCGGGTACCAAACAGCATTGCCAGTGTGCGGCTCGCGTGTTCACAAGATGCAATCGACGTGAATAGTTGTTTTGAGCACGCGTGATTAGATGCCATCGGAGCAAACGCAGCATCCTGAAGCTCTCGATCCACGAGTGGCTCTCGATTCCTGAGCAGAGACATTCCTGAGCGGGGACATTCCTGAGCGGGGACATTCCTGAGCGGGGACATTCCTGAGCGGGGACATTCCTGAGCGGGGACGGTGCGGACGCTCGTCATGGTCGTAAGATTTCAGGAGGCCTATTATGATTTTTCCCTAATCGCTCATTTCGCGTTGCAGCCAGGCTCGAGCGTAGGCCCAATTCCGCTTGGTGGTTCGTGGAGAAACGCCAAGGACCTTGGCTGTTTCTTCAATCGTCAGACCTGTGAAGTAACGCAGTTCAACCAACTTCGCAAGCTGTGGATCTTCCAGGGCTAATTTATTGAGTGCTTCATCAAGAAACAGCAGTTCATCGACATTATCCGTATCCACAACCGCAACGTCGTCATACAAGTCGCGGCGTTTAATTTCCCCACCACGTTTCGCCCTGCCTTTGCGACGCGCGTTTTCGATGAGGATTCTGCGCATCGATTCGGCGGCAGCCGCGAAAAAATGACCTCGTCCATCCCACTGTTGCGAAACATTGCCGCCTACCAATCGCATGAAAGCTTCGTGAACTAAGGCCGTCGGTTGAAGCGTCTGTCCAGACTTTTCCTGATTCATTCGACTTGCCGCTAATCGCCTGAGCTCTTCGTACACAAGTGGCAACAAATCATTCGCCGCACGCGGGTCGCCGGCTTCGATCGCCGATAAAATTTGCGTGATATCTTGGTTCATAAATCGTTTGTCGGGCGAGAAATCGGAAAGCAGAATAGTCGCCTGCGAATATAGGTCATACGCACATTCTCCCATAGCGGGCTTAACAGACCATCACGTCCGGAAATGGGCCTCCGGCAAATAGCCGACCGAGACAGCAATCCGCAAAAATGCCGCCGTCCCAAAATACTTCATCCCTGCCTTGTCGACGACGTTAATCCGACCTGTAGAACCACATCGCCTTGCACTATCGTAAGCAAGGGCCCTCCAATGCTTCTAGATGTTACACGCGGCGGTGGTGAAGAAGTCTTTGCTTGGGATCACGGGGACCGAGTGGGCCATGAACAACGCGTTGACGGTACGTTGATCCGCCCCACGTGGTACATCGAAACAAGCACCACTGCAATGCTGCGTCAATGAGCCCGTGATTCGAGAAACCTGGAAAGCGTTCCATGCCTTTGCCAACTTCGAGAAACGCAGAAACAAGCAATCCATAAAATGGGTTGGGGCGTCTATGCTTGCAGCCTGCCATCGCATCAAAATCTGCGTTGCTCGAAGTGAAATCCTAATCAACGCTTCGCGAGCAACTTGCAAGCATTTCAACAACACCGAGCGTTGCCAAGTCACACTGGGACAACTACTTCGGCGGCAGCAAGCTACCAAATCTAGGTAGCCAAAAAGAAAGCGTCAGACAAGAATCCTGTCTCACGCTATGGAATGATCAAATGAGGATACTTAAGGGGGAACCAATTGTCGCCGAACACCTATCCAGCCATTCCGGTGGCCGACACCTTTGATCGCTCGACACCTTTGATCGCTCCCCGTAGGGATACCAAGAATGCTCAATCCAAACAAATGAGTTAACCTGCACAAAGACTCGCTCGTCACGAGCTCGTTCGATCATTTTGCACAAGACGGACTTGTGTCGGTTTGCGAACGTAGCCAAATTTGAAGCGGAAGCGGGGTAGGGACGCAATTCGCGAATGCGTCTTCAAAGCCATTCTGAAGGTTCGCGAAACACAGACCGACGAGGTGGTTTCGGCTGATACTTTTTAATAGCGCGCTATGCGGCCGTTTGCACTGGAATTGGGTTCATGGAATGCTTGATAGCGGTCAATCGATATTCGCATTTTTCTCTACTGTCGCTGCGAAAAAGCTAAAATGGACAATCCGAGACTTTTTCAATTTCACGTTTCGTATAGGGAGGATTCGCTCTGACGAAAGCCTCGCAAGTATTCGTCACCGTAAGCGACAGCTGCCGGTAAGAAGGTTTACTGTCAATGAAATTGCCCGGCATTGCAGAACGCTCTCGCCAGGAATACGCTGCCACATCTTGGGTCGGAAAACGTGATCGTTAGTTAACCGTTTCCGTGTTGTATAGGCGTTTCTAGTTTGTCAGGAAGTGAGTGGAGAGTGAAAGGTGATGGTAACGGCAGCGAACGTTTGGTTTTGTTTTCTGCGATGCGGGCGGCATGGAAAAGCGGGTATTCGCGAGCGGATTTCAAAGCGGACGTTGGTGCGGGAATTGTTGTCGGCGTGGTGGCATTACCATTGTCGATGGCTTTGGCGATCGCATGCGGAGTACCGCCGCAGAACGGATTGTTTACGGCGATCGTAGCTGGTGGGTTGGTGGCACTGTTGGGGGGATCGCGTGTCAGTGTGACTGGTCCGACTGCGGCGTTTGTCGTCATCCTTTCACCGATTACAGCCAAGTTTGGTTTAGGCGGCTTGCTGGTTGCCTCGATGATGGCCGGAATGATTCAGGTATTGCTAGGAGCGGCCCGTTTGGGGCGATTAATTCAGATCGTGCCTCACCCAGTGACGACGGGTTTTACTAGCGGCATTGCCGTGGTTATCGCCACGTTACAGATCAAGGATTTTCTTGGGCTCGACGTTGACAAGATGCCCGAAACCTATCTGGAACGAGTCCACGCTTTGGTTTTCGCTTTGCCGAGTATTAGTTGGACCGAATTGCTTATCGGTACGTTAACGTTGATTCTGTTGGTCGTCAGCCCGCGTGTATTGCGTCGCATTCCGGGACCGTTGGTCGCATTGACAATCGCAAGTTTGGTGGCTTTGGTACTGCCGGAATTTTCGCCCGGTTTTGACGTGGCCACGATTAATGATCGGTTTTCTTTTGAAATGAACGGCCAGCAATTTGCGGGGATTCCTAAGACGCCGCCGACATTTGAATGGCCTTGGCGACATTTGGAAGTTGATGGTGTACCAACTGGGTTTTCGTTCGGTTTGATGCGTGAATTATTGGTTCCCGCAATCGCAATCGCCATGCTAGGAGCGATCGAGTCGCTTTTGTGTGCGGTGGTTGCTGATGGCATGACACAGAGCAAGCACGATCCGGACGGTGAGTTGCTGGCACAAGGGATTGGCAACATCGTCGCGCCGTTCTTTGGAGGATTCGCGGCAACCGCGGCGATCGCTCGCACGGCGACTGGGATTCGTGCTGGCAGCCGTTCCCCGGTTGCGGCGATCATCCACGCACTTTTCGTGTTGTCCGCGATGTTGGCGCTCGCTCCATTGCTAGGTTATTTGCCAATGGCGGCGTTATCGGCGTTGTTGTTAACCGTCGCCTGGAAGATGAGTGAAGCAAAGCACTTCATGCGAGTTGTTCGCGAGGCGCCACGTAGTGACATCGTCGTGCTGGGGACGTGTTTTATTTTGACGGTCGTCTTTGACATGGTGATCAGTGTGACGGTCGGCATGGTGTTAGCCGCGTTCCTTTTCATGCAACGAATGGCGGAGCTGTCCAATGTCCGGGTGTTGAACGGTATGCATCCACAGCTGGTCGCGAAATTACCGCCGGAAGTTTGCCTATACGAAGTGAACGGACCGCTCTTTTTTGGAGCGGCAGCCAAAGCCACCGATCGTATGGCAGAGGTGACAGGCGATGCTCGCGCATTAATGCTCTATTTGGGCAACGTATCGATGATTGATATGACCGGTTTAATCGCGCTTGAATCAGCGGTCGCGAATCTGCAAAATGATGGCGTGATGGTGGTCTTAGCCGGTGTGAACGATCACGTTGCGAAGGTGATCAAACGCAGTTCGGTGATCAACTCGCCGTCAGTCAGTCTTCACAGTACTCTGGCCAGTGCCGAGATGTTCCTGCGATTAGCATTGCCTGATCATTTGAATCAAGAAAAAGGCGCGTGATGTCGTTTTGAGCTCGGCGGCATCAACCCGTTTTGGCAACCGCATAACGTAAATTGCATTGCTTCACGCGCTGACTGCGCAGCTACAAACGACGGTGCTTTGACAATTATGAAGCGGATCCAAATTTATTCCCGCTCGATTGGCGACAACTCACGCCCCAAAAAAATCGAAACTTGTGGCAAACATGGCGACCAAACGTTTTACTCTGCGGTCGCCGAGTATTCCTCATCTTCTTGTTGGTAAATCTTGTCTTCCCAACAGCCCTTGATTACTTTTGGAAAGCGTTCATTCCGGGCAAGGCGTTTCCATCTTCGTCGAACAGCGAGAGGTGTCCCCGGCCAGGATTCAAACGGGGTGCGGGAATATATTCAGGTGCCCAGTAGAACAGCCCGATGCCGCGTCCCCCGGGCGTCTCACGCGTTACCTTGATGAGCTGTTCCAGGTACTCCTTTTGCCCTTCCTTGCTTGCCGGCAATCCTGGGACCAAAGGACGCCGCTCCTTCTTATGCAGCAGCTTGGTTGGATCATCACAATTCGGATACCAAGGGTAGGCGGTTTCCACCACCATGATGTCCTTGCCGAACCGCTCAACGCTCGCCTGTAGGGTCTCCTGCAGTGGCTCGAAGCCCAAGCCGCGACTATGCCACCACGGGTAATAGCTAAGCCCGATGATGTCGTAATTCACATTGTGTTTCTTCATGTAGTCAAAGTAGCGTGCCGTCTGCTGTGGACTGCCCCCACAATGCAAGTGGATGATGGTCTTGATCGGCCGGTCGCCTTGTCCTGCATGAACGCCAGCAATACCTGCCTTCAGCAGAGTCGCGAGTTTCTCCCATTGCTGCGGCGTGCCGATGCGCCCGTCCGGCCACAACATACCCGGTGCGATCTCATTGCCGACTTGGACCCAATCGGGAGCCGCCCCCGCTTCGCACATCTCGACAATCACCTCTTCCGTATACTCGCGAACCGCGTTGACCAATTCCTCGAAGCTCAGATTCTCCCAGGCCGCCGGCTTGTTCTGTTTCCCGGGATCCGCCCAAGTATCCGAGTAGTGAATGTCAAGCATTAGTTTCAGTCCCGCATCCTTGATCCGGCGTCCCAGCTTCTTTGTATAGTCCAGACTGTTCACTCGTGGTGGCTTGCCTGTGGGAGTATGAAACAAACGAACCCGCATCGCATTACAGCCGTTGTCTTTGAAAACCATCAGCGGATCTTTGGCTTGGCCATTTTCCTTGTAAACGCCTCCACTGTCCTCGATCGTTTGCAGCAGCGAAATGTCCGCACCCTTGTAAAACTCCGGTTCCGCAGCCGTAGCTAACGAGCTGAGAAACAGAGTTATCGCCAGCAGCCTATACATCATGTCAGTTGGTTCTTTGTTGAGGGATGGATCAGTTCACTCTGCGTTAAGGTCACTCGACCGCCTGCAATGTCGTATACCCGGCACCCATCAATGCGCGGCAGGCATCCAACACTTCGGTCTGCTCAGAATCGTCAGCAATGTTCATGCGTTCGGCACCGATCACGCCCAAATCATACAGTTCGGTATTCACCAACTTATAACCATCCGAGACATCACGCCACTGAATGTAACGATGACGATCGGTCCTGATGGAATAGGCAAGCATGTTGGGGAAATTTTTGAGACCTTTAACCTGACTGTATGCGGCGGGTTTGAGCGAATCGACTTGTCCTTTGATGATGGGTAACAGGCTCACACCTTCCAGGTGCGACGGCAGTTTCAATCCGCAGGCAGCGGCCAGAGTCGGATAAATGTCTACCGATTCAACCAAGGCATTGGTGCGGCGACCACGCTGACCTTTCGTGGGCACGCGAATCATCAGCGGGCTGCGCATGTCGGCTTCAAACTGGGTCCACTTGGCCCAACGCTGTTGATCACCCAAGTGAAAACCATGGTCGGACCAAACAACGACAACGGTCTTTTCCCGTAGCTTCAGTTCGTCAAGTTTCCTTAGGATCCTCCCGGCCTGAGCGTCGGCAAAACTGGTTGCTGCGTAATAGGCATGAACCAAATCCCTCGTCTGGGGCAGTGTCGGCATCGATTCCGGCGTGAACAACTTACCCTTGTCCAGTCCGTAAGCGCAGATCTCGCGAAAGCTATACCCATAGCGTTGTGCTGCTTCGGGGATCGTTTGGGGTTGGAGCGGCTTAATCTCTTCATCCTTGTAGAGGTTCCAGAACCGTTTCGACGCGACAAACGGTAGGTGCGGCTTGTAGAACCCGGCCGCTATGAAAAATGGCTTGTCCTGATTCTCTTCGAGTGCTTTGATGGCTTGATCAGCGGTCTGATAGTCACCATGCAGCTCGTCGGGGCCGTCGTAAATCTCGAAAGCCGGTCGCCACATACCTTTGGCTGTTTTTCCTTTTTGCATTTGGTAGTTCACGTAGCACGTCCAACCCGATGGCGGGTGCCAGGGCTGACGGCTCCAGCCAAATCCCGGTCCGCTTCCTTTGCTGTGGTAAGTCTTACCGAAACTCAACGTCGTGAACCCGTTGTTCTTGAACAGCAGCGGCATGGTCGGGCGTTTCTTCGGTTCATTGGCTACCGATCCTGAGCCGCCGTTGCCGTAGAGTCGCAGGGTGTCAGGCCGGACTCCGCCCATCATGCATGCACGTGACGGTCCGCACGATGGAAACTGCACATAGTGGCGCTGGAAAGTCACTGCGGATTCGGCGAAGCGGTCGAGGTTCGGCGTCTTGGCGGCACCGCCGTAACACCCCAGCACGGGCCTGAGGTCGTCAATGCAAATAAGCAGAACATTAGGCCGGTCGGCTGCCTGGACCCAGAAACAGCCCCAAAGTAAAAGCGTTATTGGAACCCACAATACTCGGTTCATTGCGATTCTCCCGCCGCGCGGAGATAAGGCGTTGGGTCCCATGACTCAATGCGATGATCCCAGTCGACCCTATATTTCGAACGTTTGATTTCGCTGGCTGGCATTTGCTGACGCTTTCGTTCGTACTGAGCAAGCCGCTGGGCGTAATCTGCGTTGAAACTGTCGAGGTACTGTGGGTCGCGGAAAGGATCATCAACCACGGTTTGTTGCCACCTGCGCAGTTGCTCGTGAAGCGATTTTTCAATCGACCTATGTTCGGTCTGTCCAATTAGATTGTGGATCTCGCCTGGATCGTTTTCAAGATCGTAGAGTTCAAACTCAGGCGGTGCCGTGCTGCGGTCCGCGACGGTTCGCGCGACGCTGTCGACCGGCAATTCAGCAAGCGTCTTCGCCAACAGGAAGCTCGTGTTGTTGTAGCCATCCGGAATTCGACGTCTGACACCATTGCCGTTTAGATTGTGGATCAGCTTATGACGCCCGTCCATAATCGTCCGCGTTGGCCAATACGATCCCTGATTCGTTGTGTGCGCGACATAAGTTGAATAAAGGAACTTTCTCGCCGGCGGCTCACCTTTGAATAACGGGATCAATGAATACCCGGGGAGGTATAGCGGAGGCGATACTCCGGCGGCCTCCTGAAAGGTCGGCGATAGATCAACGAAAGAAACGAGGGCTGAAGAACGCGTGCCCGGGTTTGCCACGACGCCTGGCCAACGAACAATGAATGGAACTTGCAGGCCCGCTTGGTAGGGTGTCGTCTTGCCACGCAGCAGATGCGACGGTCCATGGTCGGACGAGAAGATGACGAGCGTGCTGTCCGCGTGACCGAATTCATCAAGCAAGGCGAGAATCCTGCCAACGAACCAATCGACACGCTGAATGGCGCTGTAGTACGTGCCGACTTCCCGTCTGAACTTCGCGTTCATTGCAAAGTCGTCGCCGAGCCAATCAAACGGCCGCAGCTTGGCAAGATCGACGTCGGGATACGGCCAACCTTCGGAGCCGGGGTTGATGAATTCAGGCCGATGCCACGTCGAATGCGTGTCGGGAGTCTGAGCCTGGAAGTAGAAGGGAGTCCCTTCTTCGAGGTGCTGTAGGAAAAAGCGAAAATTGTCGACCGAATTGTTGACAAGATGGTCGCTGTCTTCGCCCGTAAGACGGTTTTGCTTGTAGCTGGGTTTGAAATCGAAGGGCGGATTTGGCTTGACCCCCGTCTTGTATGTCAGCCCGCACTCGTAGCCCTGTTCCTTGAGGGCATGAATGAATGTCGTCAGCCCTTCGCGAAAATGGAAACCGTGCGAGTCGATAAAGCCCATGATTCCGTTTTGATGCGGATGCAAGCCAGAGAATAGAGCACCGCGCGAAGCGGCGCAGGTGGCGGCCACGACATGAGCGTGTTCGAAGACGATACCCTCGGCCGCCAACCGGTCCAGATTTGGCGTTGCTACAGTGTGGTCTCCATATGCAGGAATTTGCACCCCCATATCTTCCATATGAATGAAGAGGATGTTGCTGGGTTGTGTCTCTGCCGAGTGGAGCCTCGGAGATATCACTGCTAGAACCAGGGTAACGGCAAGGCCGGCCAGCACTACACGCCCTAACGGTTGCAACATCACGCCCCCCCAGAAACAGAAGTGTTAAGAAAAACGGTAAACACACTCCGTCTTAACATACCGCATCGTTCCGATGAATCTGACAATCTATTATCGAGGGGAGGTTCTTCTTGATGTTGCGGTTTTGGCGTCCGCGTATGCGATCCGACACGCGGAATCAAAATTTGGTACTGCCTGCAAAGAGCGAAACACAAAAGGGTAAGGAACAATCGGACTGCCTAAGGTGATTCCGAATCCTCGGGTTCGTCTAAGCGGATCAATGTCCATTGTTGCGTTTCGCCTGACTCGAAGTGAAGCAGTGCCCCCGCTTCGCTCTCGCTCAGATTGTAAATCCCGGTCTCCATGATCGGCCAATCCGCATCGACCTTGCCCCACGCTGCGCGTTGACTTTCGCGATCAATGGTTCCCTCGACTTCGAAAGCCTCATCGGTTGCTGTGTTCTGGAACGTGCCGGCGATGATGCCCTCTTTGCTGATCGCAAGTTGAAGGAACAGTGTCGCATCTTCGGCGCTGCCTTCTTCCTGCGTCAGTGCGAACACACCTAGTGGCATCCACTCGACCGAATCCGGTTCAACCTCCGGAACGCTCGATGCAATCTCTTGCGCCTGTTGAGCGTATTCCTCGGTGGTACAGATGACTTCGTTGTTGTAGTAAACAGAGTCACCTTCGAAGTACAGATTGTCTCCATAGCTGTAGTACACTGGCGGTGAGGTCCAGTTGCCGACAAACCAGCCTGTTACTGCGCCCGCCGTCGCCCATTTCCACCAGTTGTGAGGATGATTGACCCAACCCCAACGCCAGTGCGGATAACGGCCCCAATATCCAACGCCGTAATGCGGCAGATGGCCCGGGTAGGGCGGGCGATAGCCTGGGGGTCGCCAACCGGGAGGTCGTTGTCCCGGCGGCCGCCAGCCGGGTGGACGCGTGCCTGGCGGTCGGTGTGAGGGGCGGTTGGTCCAACCCGGCGGGATTCGTCCTGGTTTGGATGGAAGTTGGACCGGTCGATCGCCGATGCCTGGTCGATCACCGCTGCCTGGTCGATCACCGCTGCCTGGTCGATCACCGCTGCCTGGTCGATCACCGCTGCCTGGTCGATCACCGCTGCCTGGTCGATCGCCGATGCCCGGTCGATCGCCGATGCCCGGTCGATCGCCGATGCCCGGTCGATCACCGCTGCCCGGACGCGTTTCCGGAAGAGTCGTCGGTCGATCGCCGATGCCTGGTCGTGTTTCCGGAAGAGTCGTGGGTCGATCGCCGATGCCGGGACGCGTTCCCGGTGAGGGCCGCGTCGATGGTCGGTTTTGAAGGAAGTCGCCTGCCGCGCCACCGCTGCCAGGTCGAACGCTAGGTCGCGTCGACGGACGATCCAAGTTCAAGAAGTCATTGAGCTGCCCTTGCGAGGGTCTTCCCTGGGAAGGCAGTCCTGTACTCGGACGTCCCGTTCCCGGTCGCGTTGTCGGAATCGACGGGCGCGAAGTCGATGGAAGAGAAGGACGTGTCGTCGGGCGCGAGGTCGATGGAAGAGAAGGACGCGTCGTCGATGGAAGTGAAGGACGCGAGGTCGATGGAAGTGAAGGACGCGAGGTCGATGGAAGTGAAGGACGCGAGGTCGATGGAAGTGAAGGACGCGTCGTCGGGCGCGAGGTCGATGGAAGTGAGGGACGCGTCGATGGAAGTGAGGGACGCGTCGATGGCATCGAGGGACGCGTCGATGGTCGGCTGATCGAAGGCGACGGCCGGCTCATTGAAGGCCGACTCATTGAAGGCCGGCTCACTGAAGGCCGACTCATCGAAGGCGACGGCCGATTCATTGAAGGCCGACTCATCGAAGGGGAGGGGCGGCTCATCGACGAGCGACTCATTCCTCCGCCTCTCGAAACACCACCACGGCCACGGGCAAAACAATCGCCCCCCGACGGATTGCCGGCAAGGAAAATGATCAAAAAGCAACTGATAGTGGTGCCAAGTTTCATAACATTACCTTGATTCAGGCTCGGAATTTGTATTTTCATATGCTTCGGTCACCCTATCGACGACGAAGGGTGACTTCCTCCGTATTCGGCAACAATTGGCCATCAACCACTCGATTAAACTTCCGCCACGAGTACGTGTCCTCATCGATCGGACGCAAGACGTTAGTGGACGAACCGGAAGCTCCGTCGGCAAGTGTGGCAAGCGATTGGACGACCCACTTGCGATCGTGCAGGTTCCATTCGCCTTTCACGAATCCACCATCCGAATCAAAAAGCCAGCTTCGGATTTGTTCGTTTTTGGCGTCCCAGCCGATAATTTCGAGACCGGAGGATTGCACATCTCCATCGATTGAAACGTGGTACTTTCTGCTTAAATAGTTTTGGTTGGCGGTCCATTGGCAGTCGAGATCGATAATCATCCCGTCACCTTCATTGATCCATTGGCCAACCAAAAATTCCAATCCATTGAGACGTTCATAATTGGAAGCCTTCGTTTCGATCACGTCTTCGCTGACTCGGTCGATCAACCACGTGCCGCCGTGCGCCACGTACACGACTTGATATGTCGTTTCTTCGTTGGAATCATTTCGGGAGATCAGAGCGGAACCACGTTCAATCGCGACGTTGGGCGAAACAAACTCAATCGACTCCGTTTCGACTGCCAAGTTGGGAGCGTCCTCCGGCGACAGAATCGCCGTGAATTCCTCCTTTAACGATGCATGTCCGGTCAACTGATCGCCGCTCGTGCGACTGATATAAACGCCATCGGGAGACCAGTGCGAAACTAACTTGTCGACGTCCTTCGCGTTGAATGCGGCGACGTAAGATTCAATCGCGGCCTCAATCTCATGCCGATCGGCATCGCGCGGATCAGCCGCCGCGACGCTCTCCTCGGCTAACGCCTGACCGACCAAAACCAAACCCAAAGCAACGGAAAGTTGCGGGAGTAGTCGAAGAATGAGGTTTCCGCACATTGATGTCGTCTCCGAGAAAAGAAAGCCGTTGGACGCCGCACGAGTCATCTAATACGCTGATGATGAATTTGCGTTGCGACGGTAGACAGTTTACGGGATTCGCGAGCTGTTTGATACTAAAATATTTGATTGTTCCTGGATTGACTCTCTTCGATTGATCCACCGTCGTCGATGACGGCACGAACGAGCAATCGGAAAGGTCGCCAGCTTTGGCACTGTCTCGTCAATGTGAATTGACGCACTCTTCTGTGAGCCGCAAGTCGCTAGCCGCGCGGATTTCCGGGCTCACCAGCTGGTGCTGTGCCGCTCATCATTTACTGCGCCGCTCACAATTTACGAGACAGGGTCTAGAACCAACCAATGCCAACGCGGGATTGAGTTACCGCGAATCAGATCTTTATATAGCAGCGGCAAGGGGCGTCCCGTCATTGCGAGCCTAGGCGGTTAAACGCGGCACTTCCTTTGCCGGATTCCGCTATAACGCTGGTGCTTCCGGCCCGTTGAATTCGACGCGATCGGTAAGTCAACAAACGTTGTGAAGTGTCCAATTGAGCAGTTTTGTACTCAGGTTCACTTCTGTGAACAATTTCGTGAACCACGCACTTCGGCGTCGTGAGTTGCAAGACATCAGCACGCAGATCATGACACCGTAAAATGAATGAATCACGGTATTGGGGTGGTTTCGCTATCGGTTGAAGGCAACGACGGTTGTGTTGAAGGCAACGACGCTCACTTTTTTACGCTCAATTCAAATCCCGTTATTGAACGATCGAAGTGTTAGCAGTTTGATGTGTCGTGTGAACCGCCTAATGTGACTCTGCGTCCCATTCTTAATTTGCTTTCGCAACCGCTTCCTCTTCCGGCTTGGCTTTCAAATCCAGCTGGTAACATGCCGCGATCGCCTGCCGACTGTAGTCCACCGACTCGGCCAGAATTCGGGCAGCTTCCTGTCGAGCATGAAAGCCTTTGCTGTTTTCGCTGGCAATGTAATCAAGTCGCCACATCGCCTTGCGTTGCAGTTTGCGAATCGGGGCGAGTTGTTCCTCTGTTGCGCCGGCTTCTTGAACTGCGATAATCGCGTCGAGCATCTCGGTCATCGCCGTGGCGGCACGCTCGATCAAGGCCCGCGTGCGATCTTGAATCAAGTCGACGCGTTCCTTGATTTCCTGTTCGGGAATGTTGTGGCACGTCTGGCACGCTTTGTTGATGTTCTCCATCGGGCTACGAACCCAGTGGCTGCTTACTTTGGTCGCCCCTTTCTTTTCGTATGGCATATGACAGTCGGTGCAACTGACGCCGCTGCGTGCGTGAATGCCTTGACTCCAAAGTTCGAACTCGGGGTGCTGGGCCTTGTAAACCTTCGTGCCGGTTTCTTTGTGAACGTAATCGTAGAACTCGCCGCCCTCAGGGAACTCGGTGGAATCCCATTCCGCTTCCAAATTCTCCATCTTCAGGCCATTGCTCCATGGAAACGTCAGCGTCATCTTGTTCGCACAGTAGTACTCGACGTGACACTGACCGCATACAAACGTTCGCATCTCCTGTCGCGTCGCCATCGTGTTCGGGTCGTATGATTCCTTGGATCCCTTGTCCCGCCACTGTTGAATCGACGGCAGGTGCGGTACGGGATCGTCGCTCTTGGCCAATTTGTCGATGCCCAAGATGAAACCGGGCCGCGTCACGCGAATTGCCATCGTGTCGGGATCATGACAATCGATGCACGAAACCGGATGAGCGCCGCCCATGTGCGGATCGCCGGTAGCGACGTCGATCCCATCGGGTGTTTTTTCGACTTCTTTGTGAATTTCTTCGTACGTCTTCGTACTGACTTCTTTAAAACCAGCCAGCACGGCATCCATTTCGAAGTTGCTAGCCAAACGCTCCGCCGTCGCGTCCTCGCCCAACGCTTCGAGTCCGATGCGGCGATAAGTGGGAATGATCGAAGCATGGCAATGCAAACAGGCGCCGGATTGCTGGACGTCCGTGACGCGTTTGGTGACTTCTTGATCGCCCAGCATGTGGGCGTGACCGCGAGCTTCGCGATAGTCGATGCTAAAGGCGTATCCGGCAAACAAACGCTTGAGCCATGGGCTTTCCTTCAGCTTGCTAGGCGGCAAAGTGTGATTGCCACCGAAGTCAGTGTACGGATCATTGACCGTTTTTAAATAGTCTTCGTATTGCTGCGGAAAGTTCAGCCCCCAAGGCGCCGGGTCGGTGCTGACTTCGTTGACATCGACGACCTTCGTGAATGTCGCACGGGCTTCCTGTTTGCGTTCAAAAATATTGACCAACAGCGCGACCACGCCGAGGGTGACCAATGCGGTTAAGCCGGTCAACAATGCCAGCAACCCGAAGCTGCGTTTTTTGTCTGAAGTCATGTTAGGCATTTCAAATATCGAAGGTGAAGCGTTGGGATTTGGATTAGCGTCCTGCGTGGCCAACATCGGCGTGACAGTGAACGCACGATTGCATGTCCGCACCGTCAGTGGTCGGCAGCAAATTGTGAATAAAGTCTTTGTGACAATCGACACAGGTGCTTTGCGTCACTCGCCGATTGCGGGGCTTAATCTGAATTGGGTCTTTGTAACCGCCAAACGTGAAAGCCAGCGAGTGAAAGAACCCGTTGTCGGCTTTGGTCACCCATTTGCCAATTGCGTCATGCGGAAGGTGGCAGTCATTGCAGACGGCGACGTGATGGTGGCTGCTTTGTTGCCACGAATCCATGTGGTCCTGCATCGCGTGGCAGTTGACGCACGTTTGCGGATTGTTGCTCAGATAACTGGCTCCCTTGCCATACCCGAATGTGAATACGCCGACCCCGGCGAGCAGACCGAGCGTCACCGCGAAAGCCAGTGCCACCTTGCCGAACCGAGGTCCATGCTGGTTTTCGGCAGACGCCTTCGTCGCAGGCGTATCGTCAGCGGCAGAAGTCTGCGTCGCCAGATCATCCCGTTCCGAATCGTCGTGAATTGATGTTTCCTTCGTCACTCGTCTAGCCGTTGAGTCCTGTGTGGTCTTCCAGTCTTAACGAAGCTGCCTGATATGGCATGCGAGAATTGACCTTGCAGCTACACCGGTGTAGCGGGGCGCGACTGGGTAGCATTTTGAAAGTATATCGGATTGAGCGTGCGTCGTGTTGATTTAGATCAAGTCAAAAGCGTTTTGTGAAAAGAAAACGCAATTCGGACATTCGACCTGTGCAAATACTGAGACACCAAAAATCCACCAAGATCTTCGTCAACATCGGTAACAGAGCCTCTTATTTCGATTCCGCAATTTGGCGGAGTCGAAAACCACAGATGGGCAACTTCGCTGTTAGTCACCTGCCAACCAACATGTAATCCATACGAAATCTGTCTCTTTGAAAGAATAGTCAGATCTCTAGTTGACACTTTCATGTTGACCGGAGTTCCAAACGTTATTGGCTGTCCGGATCGCTTTACGGTCTCAACGAATGCACCGTTGTTGCAATACGGTGCAAGCGGAGCATTGAATCGAGGGAGTCACGGAAACTGGTTTTGGGAAAACGTCGCGCGTGGAAAGCTCCTCGAAAAGATGCGAGCTTTTCGGCAACGCGTTTAAGGTCCGTATTTTAGAGAAGGCACGCGGGCGTTTTTCGTTTTTTCCCCCGTTTCTTGCGGGCAGTGTGGAGCTCTCTCGCCCGCTGGCGTTTTCTCCGCTTCAAACCCGTTCTGTCGTTACTTGAATCGAGCTTTCTTTCTCCATCGTCTCATAGCTGGCGTTCGGTCAATCATGGTTCCAAGCACCTAGAGTGACTCACCGAGCGACGCCAAGGTGCGGCGTGGACTTGAAATCCAATGAAGAACAGAGACTCGGTACCAAGATATCGCCAGTGTTGAGCTTGCCCACCATTCTGATGAGCAAATGAAGCTGCGACTTATGAACACGCTTGCCGATCGAACGACTGCCTCGACGCCACCATTTGCACTGCTTGAACCACCCGTCTCTACTGTGAATAATGCCCGGCGGAGCTATTTAAATACACGCAATACTTACATCCGCGGTCGGGGCATCGGACCACGTACTGCTCCAGTCTGAACGCATGCTTTTGGCTTATACTTGCCACATCGCAACCAAGCCGCATCCCATCCAAAGAGAGAAGAAGCCATGAACAATCCGCTTACGTATGCAATCACGATACTCCTGAGTAGCTGTTTTCCGTTGGCCGCGTTCGCTCAACTGGATACACCGTTTGTTCATGGCACGCTTTCCGGCTCTGTGTTGGCTACCGGTGGAGGCCGTATCATGCTGCTCGATCAAACCGGAACCATCCAGTGGCAACATCAGGGACAAAACTGCAGTGATGTTTGGATGTTGGACAATGGAAATGTCCTCCACGCTGACAACAATGTGACGGAGATCGATCCTAAGACGAACGCCATCGTTTGGTCGTATCGCCCTACTCAACAGAAGGGTGGCGCGACCTTTTCGTGCCAGCGTCTCCTGAATGGCAACACCGTCGTGGGGGAAAACTCCGCTGGTCGCATCGTGGAAGTTGATAAGAGCGGTAAAGTTGTATTTGAACTTAAGCTTCCGCTGACCGAACCGGGTAGCCACAACAACCTGAGAATGGTTCGCAAGCTCAAAAATGGCAACTACTTGGTTTGCCACAAAGGTGAATCACTCGTGCGCGAATACACGCCTAATGGTGATGTCGTTTTTGAGGTAAAGGTCAGTGATGTCCCGTATTCCGCCGTACGCCTGGATAGTGGCCACACAATGGTTGGACACATCAATCATATTTCGGAGTATGACACGCAAGGAAACATTGTGTGGCAATTCAATAAGAACGAATTGGAAGGACTCGACATTGGCATGATCTGCGGGATCCATGTTCAACCCAATGGAAATGTGGTCATGGGGATCTACCGAGCTGTGCAAAAGGCAAATGGTGCCGGACTGCTTGAAATCACCCGAAGTAAGGAACTTGTATGGCGGTATGCCAACACATCCTCGAAGGCGGACCGAAATATGATGAGCGTTCAGCTTCTCGATAGTGACGGCAAACCGCTGCCGGGCGATGTTTTGCGGTAGGGAGAAAAGCGAATGCGGACCTCCTGCCGTTCTAAATGGCCATGCACATTTTGTCAGCCGGTCGCGGATTGGCATTGGCCGCTGTTGTGCCCCGAGCAAAACGAAAGGGGGGAATCAATTTTCAAGCGAAATCCAGTCATCGTCACCCGCCAATTTCCACGTTTCCCCATCATCAGGACTGGTTAGTAGCGAGCGACGAGATCCAACGTGGTCATTCCGATAAAACCAATAGGTTGACCAATAGTCGTACGATAACCACAGTCGGCCAGTGCGATCGATTGTCAAACGATGGTAGAAGATACTGTAGTCGGAAAATGCGGCGACAACTAAAGGCATCGGAGTGCTCCAAGGCTGCCCCGCTGGTTTGCGTGAGTAAGCCAGAACGGCATGCATACTTTCCGGATGGGGCTGTTCATTGAAGGTCCACATTCGATAGACCGCGTGCAGGGTTCCATCTTGTCCGGTAACTAATCCAACGTAGGTTTGCCGGACATCTGCGATCGGCTCGGTAGCTGTCCAGCCTGTTGAAGTGTCGTTCGACTTGAGCGACTTGGCGTAGGGGAATGGTTTGCCGTGCGTGCCTATCAATAGATGAAGGAACCCATCGCCATCGATGGTGATGCTGGGCGAATTATGCACATCGTTGGCTGGCGGGCCATAGCCAATCAAGGTCGGCTCGCTAAGGTTTTTGAATTTGCGATTGTATGTCACCGCGTAACCGGGCACTCCCGGGGGCTTCTGCTTTGGGTCCGTCGCCTGGCCCCAGACGACATGCACTTTTTCGCCCTGTGAGACGACCGAAGACGGGATGCCGGAATGAGCGGACTGCCCAATACAGTGATCTGAAATCGCAATCGGATCTCCGATCGAAATTTGGCCTTTCGCCTTTTCAGGTAAAAAAAGATCGAGGTTGTGGATTCTTCGCCACATCAATTTCGGATCTGATGCCGTTCGAGTGTAACGAACAATCGGCGGTGGGCCCGTTGGAATGTTGTGGCCCGAAAACTGTTCGATATCAAACGAGCGAGAGCGGTTTTCCTGACCAGCAATCGCAAAGGCTGCAAAGCTGGCGCCGTGGTCGGATGAATGAAGCAGCACGGCGGTTCTGCCGCACATGCCCAAAATATAGAGGTCGTTGTCTTGATCAAACGCGACCTTCGTGCCTGATGCGCGAATCGCACCGTCACCCACCGAGGCCTCGCGCCGTGCGCCGCTCAGGTCGTTAGCGACCCATGATCCATCGACTCGTCGCCAAAGCTGGCGGCTGGACAAAATATAGGGACGATTTTCAAGATCGAAATAGACCTGGTTGTCTTGCGGATAATCGACTCCATAACCGAATTGATTGTTTTCGTGCTGATATGGCTTCAGCGTGATCGGCATGTTCAACGAGGACGATGCCGGTGGTTCGCCTGCTTTGACCGTTAACGTCGCATAGGTTGAAAAGTGCGGGGTGCTTTCAGGCGTTGCGCGAAGTTGAAGCGTTTGCGTTTGCTGTTCGACTGACGAAGAAAACGAAACGGTTACCTCAGCGGCTGACTTTGGTTTCAAACTGACATGGTCCTGCGATAGTATGGCTGGCCATTGTTGATCAGGAAAAACCAAATCGAGATGAAATGTTTGAGTTTCAGATGAATTGTTGTGGATGCGAAAAGCCTGTATTTTGTGTTGATCACCACCCTGATAAATGGTCCGCTGGTACGGTGTCATCAGCCAGCGATAGGATAGCAGTGGAAACCATGTCTCTCGGCTTGGCGACCAACAACAAAGATCTTGGTAAGCATCGTTGCGATCCCAGCGAGTCACACCATCGATATGAACGGTTGCTTGGAAGGTATCGAGATGGATCCGCCATGGTTTTTCACCACGTGTTTTGTCGCTGGGGAATTTGCATGCTGCTTTGCCCTGTTTATCTATCTGCATCGATTGAACGAGGCGATCGTCGGCGTCAAAGACCAATGCGTTGTCAAGACTCTTTGCTAATCCGGTCATTTCGATCCCAAACGATCCGGCTTGAGGGACGAAGCAGATATTGCCTGGCTGATTGGGTGAGTCGACGACAATCGGTTCTTCGTGTGCGGCATCGCGATGGCCCCGAGAGGTCTCGATAAGGAACTTGGAACAATTCGTTCGAAATCCCCAACGCATCGCGGCACCATAGCGGTCATTCGCCACAGTGATATTCAGTGCGTAGATCCCCTTTTGTTTGACGATCGTCGAGAACCGAATTCGCTGTGTCGGTCCAATTTTGCTGCCGCGAGGGAGACCGTCGTCTGGAATCAGCAGTTCCTGGACGAGTTCTCGGTCGGGCGCAACCAAAATAGCTCGCAAATGAGTCTTTCGACTTGAGCGATTGAGATCTTCCTTTTGCACATCAATGACTAATTCACCGGGCTCGGCCAAGAAGTAGACACCGCCGACACCACCGAGCCGCAACGAAATGTCGCCCTCATTCAAATCCGCAGGCACGGTCGAACTGGCTGTAACCCCGCTGCTGAATGCAACCAAAAGCATCGAGCCCGTGAAATGTGCGACGAAGGATCTTATCGACATGATTTTGTTCCCAAAATGCGGCGACGGGACGTGGGCTTGTGAAACCGCTATGCAAGGAGCGGCAAATTTGAGTTCTGCACCAGTTGCACCGTGGAAATCGTAGCAGAAATGGTCAACGACTTGTTGGTTTCATCAAAGCCGTGGAGGCATGGTGGCCTATCGCAACACGAAAATAGCGTTTTTGCCTTCTCTATTGAGAACAAACGGGGGCAGGACTCAATTGCCAGTCCGCGGGTGAGCCGCGCGGCTCTTGTCGCGGCTGTTGCTTAGGCAAAATGGTATTTGAACGAATGGCCGGAAACCACGGTCGTCGAGCCGTCGAGTAATTGGTCCGATCCGTATCAATACCTGCGCATCTTGGCGGAGTAGAAAGGAAAGGAGTTTCGCGTCCGGCCTTCGCTTCCCGAGCAACGGAAGAACCACCAATAAAGCATGGAATTACAATGTCGTATCGTTCTATAGAACTGACCGATTGCGACGAACAGTTGCGTGATGGTTTTGCTGATTGCCTAGTTCGGGTATCGATGCGTTTGCACAAATCGGCATGACTTGTCTAGCGACCTTGGCGTGTCCTTTCTTGGACGGGCTACTAACGATGTCCCGGTTCCCAAGGCTCGGACATGTCAACCAACGTGGTCGCTTCGCTCATGGCGTCAACACCGAATGCGTCCTCGGATCGCGCGACGCGAGCCATTTCTTGTGCGTCGATTGGAATCGGCGCCGAAGTTAGCTCGGGCACACTCATCGACTTGAGCAGCGAATCATAAGCTTCGGGGTCATTTTGCGGCAGGATAAATGGTTTGTGCGCCTGGCCGGATTCATCGACAAAACTGAGGTAGCACCGAGTGAAGACTCCACCACGTCGTCTGCTGCTAAAAGCGATCCAACGTGAATTGCTAGACCAGGAATGCCAAGCTTCAGCGGAAGAACTGTTGATGTCTGGCTTCATGTACTCGCGAGTTTCCAGATCCATGATGTAGAGGTCGCTGGTGGGTTGATAGATCGGAAAACATCCGTAGCGGCACATGCAGAACAGAAGAAACTTGCCATCCGGTGAGATGCGCGGCTGCAGAATACTCAGGCCGGTTTTTTCTGCAGACAGAACCAGTTCTGGTTCACCCCATGTGTCGGTCTCTAGGTCATAGTGGATCCGCATTAGGTCGTATTTGACCTCCGCATAGCGTTCAGGAGGAACGGCATCGCTGTCTTCCCAGAGGATCGGCGCACTACAGTAATACAGGTGCTCACCATCCGGCGACCAACAGGGGTAAGTTTCCAGCCGCTTTCGGTCGGATGCCTGTTGGATCAAGCTGACTTGTTCGGTTTCAACATCGAAGTATTCCAACGCGGAATCCATATCGATGACATCACGAACAGAAGATTGGGCGGTGTGAAAGAATTGACGCACTTTGTTGATGGAATAGACAGCAAGCCGTCCACTTGGATGCCATGTTGTGTATCCGAGCTTTCTGCCCAGCTTTTTTGCTTCACCATTGGTGACCACAATTGCACCGCTGCCATACTGACTACTGCGCATTCCGATACACATTTGATTAGGGCGATTGTTGCTGAAACTGTGACAGTTCACACAGCCGTGCTCGATTGCCTTTCCTTCAATAACCGGCAACTTCTCATTGGTGGCAAGGTCGTGTTGGAAGATCGAGATCTCGTTCCAAAAATTGTGAATTTGTCCCGTCAGGCGATAGACCAGATGGCCATCAATTGGGTGTGGAGCAATCCGATTGTTGATCGATTGGAACTGCTGCCAGCGTCCTTCGACTTGCGAGTACAACTCGAAATGCAGATCCTCACCACGATTTGCTTCCAACAGTGATCGCCAAAGCTGCGGAGGTATTTCGATTTTAGGAGAACGACTGACGACCCGAATCGGAGTGGTATGTTTGGATCGTATATTGACGAGGAACCGCGTGCCTGGTTCTTGGACAACGAAGTTCAACGGGGCGATGTTTGGCGGAATTACAGCGTCCGAAAAATCGGGCCGAATATGTGGTAGACGGTCGATGTTAGCGGCGTCTTCAATATTCCAGTTTTCGCTTCGGAACCACATCCAAGTGCCGGGCAAAACTAGAGCCGCCAATATAACTAAAAGGGGCGAACGTGCTTTTCGTGTCATATTTTACAGGCCCGATGCACCAAATTTGAAATAGAAATAAAATGTCGTGCCGAGTCCTGCCGCGATGGCTTCCGCTTGTGCGCCTTGGTTGTCTGTGCCATAGCGTCTCCCGATACGGTCGAACTGAATCGCCTGATCGATAACGTGTGCTCCAATCTGTGCGTTGGGCTCAGGCATTCGCCCGTAAGTTTGGAGTGAGTAAACAACGATCGCTTCTTGAATATGGCGAGGCAAAGGTTGAAACTTTAGGCCAAGCGGATGCGCTAGCGTTTCGATGATTTTGTCTGTGCGGCCAGTGTGAAGGTAGTTGGCAATCAGCAACTCGAATGCAAAACGGTTGTTTGGATCGTCCTGCAGTGACGCTTTCAAAACTTCTTCATTTGTCTGATCGCCAGCATGGTCAGTGCGAATCATCAATTTTCGAAGCTGACGGACTCGAGGATCACTCGCCAATTGTGGATCCTCTTCAAGTTCACTTAGCATCGCCCTTGCCGTGCGGCGATGAAACGGCTTCTTAAGCCGTTCCCTCAGGAACATCATTGCCGTTTCCGGACGATCCTTTAGGATGTTGATTACAGCTAGATGCTCTAGAAGTTCGGGCGAATCGGAAAGGGTTTCGAGCGCCTCACAAGCACATCGTTGTGCCAAATTCACCTGCCCCAACTGTAGATAGACTTGGCTTTCTTGAAACGAGGTGTAGGCGGTTTGCTGAGCTTTCGGCAATTGAAGCAGACTGATTCCTGGTACCTGCGTGTAACGGAACATATCTTCGCTCAGTTGTCCCGCACCGGCATGATACAGCGCGAGTTGGATATTCCGGATACAGTAGACGTTGTACTGTCCTTTCGGAAGGTCTTGTGCGATCGATAGCACCTGAGGCCACATGCCTCGTTGCGCAAAGTCGTTTATCCGTAATATCCGTCGGGTCTCAACGTTGGAAGCTGACCAAGCAATGACACCTGCGACAGAAAATACTATCGCAATCTGAGATGCTCCCCAAAGGTGCTGCTTGTTCAGCCAAACGCGCACGTTGGCCGCTGCGTCGTGTGTCGTCGTTTCCGAGTCCAACGTGCGGGATTCTGGACTACCTGCTTTTGCCTTCCGAAAACGATGGAAAAGAGTCGTTGTCGCGAGTGTCGCAGGGAAAATCAAATGCATGATTAACATATAGCGAATGCACCAGGACTCGACGCCCGGCGTGTGTATGAAAAATCCGTCGTACGCATTCCTGATTGCGTTTTGAAACAGAGCCATGCCGACAGCCCAAGGCACGAGGGCGCCGACGCAAACTGCCGCAACGCCAAGTGGCCATCGTCGCTTGACGAACGTTTCGTAAATAGCGACCAGTGCGTTAAAGAGCAATCCGGCGCTAGGTCCCGCAGTGATGTAAACCACTGTGCTAATTGCAAGCAGGCTCGTGGCAAGCAAAAGGACAGGCCGCTTTACAACAGATAATCGTGATGCGACGAGGTACAGAACAAAGCCCCCCAGTGCCGTTAGTACCGATAGGACCGGTCGAATTGGGTGGTTATAGCCTGCCCAGGCTACTAGCATCATCATCGCCGGCACGTAGCGAGCGACATGCCCACGTTTGAATCCAGATTCAAAAGCCAAAACGTCCATTGCCAAACACATCAGGTACGCAGCGCACGAAATGATCAAGGCTCCAGCCCAACTCCACCAGAAGAACTGTGTCAGCCAACGGGCGGCATATTCGACAAGACCTCCGGGACGAGATAGGTGTTCGGCAAAAAACGACCAACCGATTGAAACAGAAAAGGGTTCCAATGGCATGGTGATGCCGAGGCTGTGGTGGATCAAATGAGGATCGATCACCAGCCACACGTAAAGAAAGAACGCCAGCAAGAAAAATGCAGTATCCCACCCAATCGTTCGAATCGATTTTTCAATGGTGCCTGGGATTGGCTTCACGATCATCCCTCTGCCGAATGTGACTATTGCGGAGCTCCGTCGAAACCGCAAGCGACTGCGTCACGAGGATAATAGCGTTGGGAGATAATAGCATTGGCAGGTCGGATAACGCAACGGTGGAGAGTAACACGCAGATATTGGCAACCTCAAGTGCGTCCCGGTTGTGGAGCTAAGGCTTGCCAGTTCAATCACGGCCATCTTTTTTTTATCTCACATCCGTTTTTACTGGACGGATCGCAGTCCTTGCTTGCCCGCAGGACGCATTATAATTCCATGCTCGAACTTATTGCTGCCGATTCGGATTTCCTTGCGCTGGTAGTTGGTACCGTGCTTCACACCGTTGTGTGCCTTTTCATAGCGCGATACCGCTCGGCTCACATAGCGGTTTTCTGAGAAATGTCCGCCCCAGAACGGTTCATAGTATAGGACCTTCGCGCCCGGGAGGAGATCGGCGATAGCCATCCCTAGCTCGATCACCACTACCACATTAGCGCCGCTAGCGTGTCAAACGGACTTGTGATTCTCTACAGAGCCATCATGTTCCGTTGGTCTGGTCTCGACCGAACCAACGTCGCCATGGCGCCCCTGTGCTTCACTCGCTTTTAACTGCGTTTGAGCTGAACAGGCGACTTTCACCTTCAGCAAATCGACTTGCTCGGCACACCGAAACAAAAAAGCCACGCGGGGAGCGTGGCTTTTCCATTTTCAAAATGAATGAACTGACTCAACTAGCGCCGTTTTCGGCGAAGCAATACAAGCCCGAGGGTCCCAAATAGAGTCATCGATGACGGTTCGGGGACCGCCGCAACGGTGTTGAAAGAGATGTTGTCGAAGGTGTACACACCCGGCGCTTGTCCAACAAAAGTCTGCAGGATCAAGGTATCGACACCGGCTGTCGGTAAGCCACCATCATTATTTGTAGTGACCTGATCGTCACCGCCGGATTTGGAAGTCCCGATCCATAGTTCGAACGCGTTGTTCGCAAGAGTCTCTGTGGTGGCATCCGGTGCGGCGTAGGTGATCGGCGCTCCACTAACGTTGAAATAGTAATTGATCGTGGTTGACGTGGTGATGGAAGCCATGTTCAAGGTGTCTGAAAAGTCGGCTACCGTGTTGGAGCCTGTACTACGCTCGTCGCCATCGACCATTTGGACGAACAGACTTCCGTTACCAGTCCCAGTGCGGAAGGCATCGAAAGTGAAGTTTCCGGCTAGAGCGGCGGCGGTGGACTCCATTTCAACGCGATCTGATCCACCATCAGGTGTAATAACCAGGGCACCACTGAGGTAATCTAGGTTCCCTGCCACATCCATGTTTCCGCTTCCAGTGGCAATTGCCCTGTCGGTAGCGGCATCGTCCGCGTCGAGGAAGGTTTCGGACCAGACCAAATCCGCGTAAAGGTTGGAGCTTGATAGGAAAACAAGACTGAAAAAGATTCTAGCGATCAATTTATTCATGCTGTCGCTCGTTCGAAGAGACCAAGGGGACCCGGCTGCGTGGCAATGTAAAATGGGTGATCCACGTTTGAGCCATGTAGTTTCAAAACCTACTGTCTACTGGGGTAGGCCCACAGTCTACTGGGGTAGGTAGGCGCCGTCAAGAAATGGGGGCAGTTTCCGGAGGATTCAGCTTCCGGAGGATTCAGCGATCAGGAATAGGTGGCAGAAGCCCAAACACAAATTGACCAAAAAAAGACAGGGTAAAATCGACTAAAGAGCCTGTCGCTGCCGGGATGGATCGGTTGGCATGAACGTAGACGTTTCCCGGCCAGTCCGCCTCGATGGCGTGGTCCGAGGCGCCACCACTGGGTCCGTCCGTTGTGATTGTTAATTATCCCGATGAATTACGCGCCCTCGGGGAATTCAACGTCCACCGTCAACGCAGTGTCGTTAACGGTTAGCACATCACTGTTGCAGGTCCGTTCCCATTTGCCGTTCGCATAAACACCTCCACGATCAACTCGCTGGATCCGATGGTCGGTGCTGCGTCCTCGATGCCTGCCCACGCCGTCATCATTTTGCCAGGCCTCGATCCCCTGAACACCGCCATCGCAGTGCAGGAAGATGGAGGGATCAAGCATCCATTCATTGCGCAGCACGTGGCTTCATTGAGCTGCACGTAAATCGGTTTCGACCGCTTGGCAGACGTTTGCTTCTAAGTGGTGAACGCTTCTGGCAATCTTTTGGCTTGGGTGAGGTATCTTCGGCTTTGTCGACACCGTTAAATTCGGTGTGCATGAACACGGTGCGAATATTCAGTTGTTGCCGCCCCACAAGCTGCTTAGTTTGCATGCGACCCAGCACGGGGTGTCCCGGGGCCATGAAGATGTTCTCCACGCCGGGCGGCTTGGAGGGCTTCGGGAGTATCGACTGCAGCACCGGGATCCGATTGAGCATCCATCCACGCATCGAGCGCTTTGCTGAGTCGTGACTTTGATTCCGCGTGCCTTGCATCGTCGGCGAGATTATTCATTTCGTACGGGTCGTCGGTTGTCAGATAGAATTGTTCCGATGGGCGGCGCATGTAGCGTTTGACTCGTTCGTATACATCGGGTCGTTTTACAGGATCGGCACCGAGCCATGTCGCCCAGTAAGGATTGTTGAGCAGGCCGCCACCCATCAAATGCCTTTCGATGTAGAGTTCATCCGGCATCAGGTTGCGGATGTACCGATACTTGCCGTCGGTAACCGAGCGGATCGGATAGCGCGGGCCCTCAGGCAGGTTGTTATGGATACCGTACGCGAATTCGCGATGCGTATCCGCGGTGCCGCGCAGCACAGCGGTGAAACTGGTTCCGTCAAAGTCGGACGACCCTTTTCCACCTGCCAGATCGACGAGCGTTGGCGCGATGTCTGCGTATTGAACGAGCGCGTCGGTGCGAACGGCTTCGGCTATCTGGCCCGGCCACGACGCAATCAACGCCGTGTGAAGTCCCGTATTCCAGTTCGTCCATTTGCAGCCCGGGAACTGCGAACCTTGTTCGGATGTAAACAGCACAACGGTATCTTCGTTCGCGCCAGCTGCTTTGAGTGTTTCGAGAATCTGCCCCACCTGGCCGTCCATGTAAGTTATTTCGGCCAAATAGTTCGAAAAGTGTTTTCGTGTGAGGGGCGTGTCGGCGATATTGGGCGGAAGTTTCAGCCTCTTTGGCGGGTATTGAGACGCATCTCCCATGACCCACGGAATATGTGGGTCGACCAGCGCGACCACCAAACAAAATGGTGAGTCATGTTTGTCACTCGACATGTAGTCGCGGATGCCTGACAAGTCCGATGGACGAGTCGGATCCCTTACGCAGTTTGGGTCGAAGCCGCCAACGTTGTCGAACGGAAAAGAGGTTTGCGGTAATACGTGAACCTTGCCCGCGATCCCCACTCGATAGCCGAGTGGATTAAGCAAGTGCGGAAGGCTTTTGGTCGCAGGGCGGCTTGCAGAGTGATTCCACGAGCAACCATTGGTCAGCGGGTATTGGCCCGTGAACAGTTCGGCTCGGCAAGGTTGGCACATGGCCGACGCAAGATAGGCGTGGTTGAACGTCATGCCGGTTTTCGCGAGAGCATCGATATTCGGCGTCTTCGCGTTCTGTCCGCCATAGAGCGCAAGGTCGTTGTAGGTGCAGTCGTCGGCCATGATGATTAGAAAATTTGGCTGCTCGGATGCGCCGGCATGCACCGGACCAGCTAATGCAAGCAGCAGAGGGATCATCAGGACACGTTTTATCTCGAACTCTTTCATTATTTTTTTCTTGGCGGGGTGTGGGGTTGGTCGTGTGGCTGGTTTGGCAGTCGCAGCAGGGTATTTCAGACTTACAAACGTTCCACGGTTGGTTTCGTGAATGTGTACTTCCGGCATCCTGTCAGCAGCGCGGCTCGCAATCTCGAATCGCTTGTGCAGCTCGAATAAAAGTCAGTGAACTTCATGCGTTGGGCGGACATCTGATTTCGGTTGGGTGTTCGCTGTCCGGTGGCTCTTTTGAATTCGACATCGTCGTACGTCATGTCATCAATATATCATCATTGAAGATGATGGTGACGTCGAGACGCATCGGCTTATCTTCCGATCCGGTCGCGAAGAACGATAGGAGCCCTAAAAGCAATACATCAAACTTCTTTCTCTTCGTCGTCGTTGTAGCATGTTTTTCAAGAATGGTCTTGTTGCCAATGGATTGGCTCTATTTCGTGTTTGGTTCGGTAATCGTCACGGATCGCAGTGGCTTGATCCAGTCGCGTTGCTGTGGGGAATCCGTGAATCGGCGTTGGGTTTGAATCGCATCTGCCTCGGCGTAAGAAAAAAACACGATGAACCCCAACACGATAAAACTCGAAAAGATGAACGCAGGATAGGATGAATCACGACGCGTTCATCATGTTGGTCATCATGGATGACGTTCCGTTTTCATCGCGTGGGTTCGTCTCTCTACTGGGCTCCGGTCAACTTCTTGAATACATCGATCTCCTTGGCGTCAAACGGCGAGCCATCGGTGCGCAGCAAGTCGTGGAACCAGAGTTTCGGCTCGGGAAAGGGTTCGCCTGGCTTCACCACGTTGCCCTGATTGCGATCAGCAACTAAATCGCGGCCCTTGCGACTTTCCCAAGGCCAGATTGTCCCTGACTTTCCGGAAACGAATCCCCAGTTCACGGCGCCAACATGATGTTCTTTTAAAACAGGAAGGCATGCTTGCACGGTGCTGCCTCTCGTTCGAGCGAGCCATTCGGTAACGATGATCGGACGACCGTCGTGTTTGTAATCGAGAATCAACTTCTCAAGAGCCTCCGGTGGGCTATAGCTGTGGATCGAATGGATGTCGGAGTTACTGCGATTGATGGCGATGTTGCCGCTGCCAACACTACCGGCCGAATTGGAAGTGATCGGTTGAGACGGATTGACCTGGCGCGCCCACACCCATGATTGATAGACGAGCTGATTCGAACGGTCGCCCATGCTAGAACGCGATCCCTTCTTACCTGCCATATTGCCGGATTCACCGCGACCGCGGCCTGGTTCGTTGTAGAGTTCCCAGAACAGCACACGGTCGTCGTCCGCGAACCGTCGCATTGTTCCCTGGACGTATCCGCGCAATCGGGAAACTTCCTCGGCGGTCGCCTTTCCCTCGGAGAACCTCACAGCGAGATCGCGTGCCGGGCAGTTTCGCCAGCCCGAATTGTGATACGCCTTGACTGGCAACGGCTGAGAGCCCAATTCGGGCTCGGGGTAATGGCAATCATCAAAGAACACAAAGAATGGCCGGATCCCATGCTTTTTACATAGGTTGAGAAATTGGTCCATGCGGTCGTACATTCCCTTCTCGTCATCGGCCCAAACGAGATCATGTAAATAGACCCTCAGCGTATTCATGCCGATTGCAGCGGCCCAGCCAAGCTCCTTGTCAATGGTCTCGGGATCAAACGTCGAGGCCTGCCACATCTCGATCTGGTTAATAGCCGTTGCCGGATAATAGTTACAGCCTACCAGCCAAGGCTGCTCGGTATACCAAGCGTTCGCCTTCGGAGCGGGCCAGCGTCCCTCGACGGTAGGAAATTCCAACAAACGATTACCGCCGACGCGGTTGCCCTGCGTTTCCCGATTGGTCCCCTGAGCAAGGGCGGAGGATGTCAGCAAGGCCAACAGGCCGAGTGTTGGCATTGTTATGGTTGGTCTCATACAGATTCTCGTGTCTGATTCTTCTGGTGGTTAATTTGGTTTGATTGGCGTTAGGCGACTTTGGACCGATCAGACGCCCAACATGATCTGACTCTCGGCGGGGCTTGTTGCTAAGGCATATTCCCTTGGATCGCTGAATGCGTTGCTGTGACTTGTGATTGTCGATCTGATCTACGAGTGCGCGAATCAGTCGCTATAAGTCCGACGTACAAATTGGAAGGCGAGTTGGCGGCCGCCTTCGCTGAGCTGACTAACATCTTTCGTCAACAGTAACGCATGGTGACCGTGCTGTTGCTCGACGTCAGCTCGATTCGCTTCCGCAAAACGTGTTCGGTCGGTTCATCCGCACTCAGGATGGCTACATCTTATCCGAGATACGATCGATAACAGTCAATCTCGACATCGATTGTCTGCGAATTTTAGCGGATTCTTCTCGATTGCACTTTCGACGCCCCCCTGAAGCGGCTGAGGCTTTGCGTACCAAAGAACGAGTGCGATGTCCAGAATTGCATCGGCGGTTGTCCTTAACAACCGCTACCCGAGCGATATCCGTTTGCTCGGAGATGAAAGTGGTCATCTTGGTGCCGAACATCTTACGGAATCGATTGTTGGCGTCATTTGGATGCACGCTATTGCCTTCCGTGATCCACTATGCCTTCAGCTGTTCCTGATCGTTTCGTGCAGAGTGGGATGCGGGCTGATCGGCACGCGAGACACCCGCTATCGATGTTCAGACTGGGACGTTTGTAACCCTGCGGGCAAGACGTAGCGTCCGAGCCTGCACCTCTCGTTGTGCGGCGCATTCCAGTACACGGTTGCGAGGAGTGTCTTGTGGCGTTGTTCTTGTTCAGCTATACGAGACGATTATCGTTTTCAGCTTGGCACTGCCAGCACACATCAAACGTTGGCTCGTTTCGTTCGCCGCACTGTTTGCATTGCCACTTTGGCCCGAGTTCCGATTCCGTTTCGAGATCTTTATCCTGGTCCGCATCGTAGCCGTCACCGACTTCGACATAGTCGATCAGCCATGCTGGTAGCTTCACCTTTACCGTTGGCGGAGTTCCAAGCGTTGCGGTCATCGAACGAAAACCGACGATTGGCGTTCGTGTTTCTTGAACATCATGAAAGTCCGACCAGGGGATCCATAAAGTCGGATGCCCGATCCGGAATGGAATCATCACGGACAATCCCAGTCCCCGCTGGGATACGCACAGCGTGAGACAGGAATTGTAGTTGACGCCGCCTATGTTTCCGGACTGACAGTAAAAGGCTTTGCAATCAGGTAAGGTTCGGTCCGGGTATCTTTCCGCTAACTTGGCCCAACCACTCAGGAATGTCAGTAAGAATGAAATTCCGCACCACATTAGCGGCAACATGATGACGACAACGAGCGGGCTCATTAGGAGTGATTCCGTTGTGGCAAGCTCTCGAGTGCATTGGATGGTCAATTGCATTGGACGGGCGACACCTCATCAATCGATCAATCCATTCCAAGATCATAAACGAAGTTTGCGTTTAGGGTGACAGCTTGTTTCTTGACGCCGAGTTGTTCGACGATGATCCACTGCAGAACATTCCAAACATCACTGGCATTCCACGTGTTGCTCGATTCGGAGAGCTTTGCGTAATTCAGTGAGACGATCTGAGTGACAAGACCTCGATAGTCAGAATACGACGGTGCCGTGCAAATTGCGAACGGTTTTGTCACGACGGCAAGGATGAGGCCCGCCAACACGACGCTAAGTAACGTCATAATGCCAGTCAGGCCGGGGCGATCGGAAATCAATGACGAAGCCAAAACCAACCATCCAATCGTCGCCGTGATCAAGACAGCAAGCAGCCGCAACCAACCAGGCCGCTGGAGTGGCGGAAAACGAAGGTCCATTTCGTATTGAAGTTTGGCCCACAATCGAGGACGGTCTCGACGGCGCAACGATTCCGCAACGCTTGTCGTTGGGCGGATCGCTGACGGGTTTGGAACGTATGGAATTAAATGGCGGCGGAGCGAGTAGAACGTCGCGGCAGTCACGCAACTCGTATTGTCGCGAGTGATATCGCTAGTTTCCTCAAGGACAATGGCGTAGAGGTCGCCAACCGTCCTAACCATCGATGCTCGGTCCTCAGGAATCGTGATTCCGAAGGACTCTTCCACTTCCATCAAGATTTCAACTGCATCAAGCCCCATGGTCTTCCTTTGTCAGCAACGAGCGCCCGCATGATCTCGTATTATTGCCGATACCAACACCTTTGAAAACGTCTATGATGTGCTTTGCGACTAAACCTGCCAATTCATTGCTCATGAATGCCCTTTGAACGGGAACGCGGTTTGAACGGGAACGAGTGTTTGTCGCGATTATGACTGACGGCCCGTTTGGGATATCCGGTTGTGATCTGCGCTCGCTCGGTGTTTGTTTTAGAAGCGACGATAGATCACGGGTCCAAGACAATGGAAATGAAGTTTGCATCGTACTGCGACCGACAGCATGGGCGTCACTGACAAGCATGACCGCGTTGATTACGTCTGCATTCGTTGGTTTTTCGTGGGGCGGTATCCTCACGGAAATAGGATAGCGATTTGGTTCGATGAATTGAAAAAACGGAAACAAGTAAGTGGAGCTGAGCGATGCGTCGGTCAACTGCAGTTTGGATAATGGTTGTCGTTGTCTCTTTGGTGATGGCTCTGAAACTGACGATTGCAATACGCGATGCTCGGCGCGTGGCTCTGTGGATGAATGGGCGAGGTTGTTTGAAACAATTGGCGCTTGCACTACATAACTATCACACTGCCCACGGTTGTTTTCCGCCTGCGTACCTTGCCGACGCTTCAGGACAGCCAATGCACAGTTGGCGGGTTTTGGTACTTCCTTATGTCGAGGAACAAGCCCTTTACCAACAATATGACTTCACGAAAGCCTGGGATGATCCGGTGAATCTACGTTTGGTTGACCAGATGCCGCGGGTTTTCCATATGCCTTCAGAGGTTGAAAGTGATCGATTTACAAATGTCGTTGCTGTGACAGGCCCGGGAACGGCATTCCAAGGAAGCGAGGCCAAACGCATCGAAGAGTTCACCGATGGCATTGAGAACACAATCGTATTGACGGAAATAGCAAACTCGAACCTTCTTTGGCTTGAGCCTCGAGACATTGACGTTGAAAAATCCGTTTCAGATAATCCAGGCCCTGAAGACTTGACAATATCGTCTTCCCCATGGCGTGACCCTTGTGTGCTTTTTGCAGATGGAAACGTGAACTTCAGTTTGACACGCAAAGCCACTTTGAAGGTGATCCAATCGCTCTCAACGATCCAGGGTGGAGAATCGATGAACTTAGACGAAGCAAACAAAGAAGGCTATCTAGCCGACGCCCAAAGCAACGAATTGCACTGAAAAAATAACGGGGCGATGGATAAATGAAACGAGCATTGGCAACTCCTTGCATAGGTGCTCATCTCACATCGGTCATCGGAAAGCTTTGAGCTTTGCGAACTCGCTCCGGCGACGCAGGTGATGCAACGGTCATGAGCAAGCCGCACTCGACGCTGCTAATATCCCACGCCTCATGGGATCAATTCAACAATCCCCCAAAGGTCGATCCTGTCGACATGAAGCTCCGTCGTGTTGCCCTTGCGCGTTAGCGAAAGTTCGATCGGTTCCGCCTTGGGCGAGTGCATCATGGCTTTACGGAATGTTCGGCCTGCGAAAAGTGAATCGGAAAGTCGTACCGCGAAGTCCAACTGGGGAACCATCGCATCGGACTTGCCGTCATATTGACGGTTCAGCAGGTGCAACACCGCGGGCGATTGATCGTCACCGACTTTCGTGCGAGCGACTGCCATGACTTGCTTGTCGCCGGTGATCTCAATCGGCTTTCCAATCAGCTTGGCTAGTCGAGCGTCATCGATTGTTTTCAGCAGTCGGCCCTGCTGGTCCACTTCATCGAGAACCTGTTTCTGTGTGGGGTCCATCCAGCGAGTATCACAGGCGGTGACCACGGCGGCAAACTTGTCCAGCTGCGCGGCATTGATGCGATAGTCGAGCCAATTATCGCCGGCCACGACTACCGTGAACGGTATGCTGCGCTCAGCCAGCGCGACGCATGTGGCTTCGATTTTGCCTTGGTTTTTTCGGTTGGCCGCGTTGTCGTAGACCACCGCGACGGGAGCAACCGCTTCGTAACCATTGAGCAATCGTGCCTGATCGCCGATGAATCGGTATAGCCAAGCGTATTGCTCTTGAGGTCCGTTGTACCAATGCGTCCCCTTTTCCGATGTGTAGCACCACTGCCGATGCGGTGCCATAAAGTTGTGCCCCAACGCATACGATAACGCCGCCCAACTTCTCACGAGGGAAGGTCTTCCTTCTTCAGCGACCCGTGCCCAATCTTGGCCACTGGCGGTCGAAGTGATCGGCCGGTCGAGTCCGTCGCCAAGTTTGTAAATGGCGATGGGATGCGTCGCCACCGCCAACGTCTCGGCCCGGTGAGGCACTTCGCAACAAAAGTAAGTTAGCTCTGGCGCGATCGACAAAGCCTGCGGGTTGCTCAGACCGGAATTGACGCAAAGACTCAGCGGCTTTCCCCGAATCTGCTCTGCACGGCGACGATACGCGCGCACATACTGCGTATTGGCTCCGACATGGAAGTCGTAGAATTCGTCGGCAAGCGGCAACTGGCTACGGCGGTGGTTGTAATCCTTCGGATCGACATTCTTATCGATTAGAAATTGCCGATAATCGAAATCGTTGAGGTTTTCGATACCCAGTTCGACAAGTTTCTCTTTAGAGACCTCGTCGGCAAGATACTGGCGGAACTCGGCCAAACAGTGACGGCAAAAACAGGCCGACAGCCATGTGACCGCCCCCGAACTTCCGCGGTAGTCATCGATATGAAGTCCATCTGGGTTCAATGTCATCCGTTGTTCGAGTCGTGATTCCAAAAAGCGGCGATACAGAGGGCTGTTGGTGCACCACCACCAAGATGGTTGTCCCTTATGTTGATGGTCCGTTAACCAAGGAGTGACGAAGGGTTCGCCGCTATAGTTGCGGGCGGCTGCGTCGAGAAAGTCGGCACTGAAATCAATCATCCCTTGAGATTCGGTGAGCCATCCAACGCTGACCGCGAAATGTCGCACGCCGGCGGCGTGTGCTTGTTCGATGTGTTGTTTACTTTTTGACGATCCAGCCCAGCCCAAAACGGTACAACCGTATGGTTCGTACATGGTCGGATCGTCATACATAAAGACAACGTCGCTGCGGCGAATCTGGCGAGTCGCGTGCTCGTTTCCCTCTGCGGAAACGACAGTTCCGCCTGGTAAGCCAAACAACGCGAGGGCGGCGAGTGGGATCAACGCATGCAATCGGTTCATCATTGAGCTGCCTTTCACTTGACGACACTGCAATTCGAGACGCCGGATTGAATCTTTCGTACCGACGCAGTCTGTTTTATAACACAGTGTCATCTTTGTTTGGTTGGCTGGCGCACGGGCAAACTTGGCTGGCGCACGGGCAAACAACGATGCCCCTATTCATGAAACGGACTCCGTGGCCCATCGATGGGGGACGGAGAAGTTTAGCGTGTCTGGCTTTGCTGCTTGCGTCCTCGCACTTTAACTTGGTGCCGTAACAAAGATCATCGCGTCGTGCTGTAGGGTTTTGTCGTACATGCCCCACCCGAAACAGGTATGCCCTTCTGGCCTGTCGTAATGTCTCGGCCCCACTTTGTTGCCGTTAGGAAACACTTCGTAATCGTGACCATTGTTTTGGGGCTTCCGATCGAAACTCTGAGGTTGTTGCACCGCGTATGGATCTCTTTGTCGTTCGGGATCGGTTTCGTACTGTGCGCACGTTGATGTGCAACTGCAATGTTTGGATAAATGGTGCCCCCTTTAGGCCTAGCGCAGACACCTCTCCGACCATTTGCTGCTGTCGGCGAGCCATGCACGGAGCGAGGGGGTGGCTAGTGGCGTCTGCGCTAGGCATCAAGGATATCCCGGAGGAACCGTCCGGTGTAACTCGATTTTCTACTGGCGACTTTCTCAGGTGATCCCTGAGCCACTAACCGCCCGCCAGCGTGACCGCCTTCGGGGCCGAGGTCGATGATCCAGTCCGCGGTCTTGATGACGTCCAGGTTGTGCTCGATCAGAATCACCGTGTTACCAGCCTCAACCAATCGATCGAGCACCGTCAGGAGCATGCGTATGTCTTGGAAGTGCAGCCCGGTGGTCGGTTCGTCGAGGACATAAAGCGTGCGGCCGGTATCGCGCCGAGCCAACTCACGGGCGAGCTTGATGCGTTGTGCCTCGCCACCAGAAAGAGTGATGGCGGATTGGCCGAGTTTGATGTAGCCGAGTCCGACGTCGATTAGGGTGTCGAGGATCGTGGCGATCTTGGGTTGATTTTCGAACAGGTCTCGTGCCTGACGCACCGAGAGGTCCAACACCTGGGCGATGGAATGATCTTTGAACAGCACGTCGAGTGTGGCGTCGTTGAATCGTCTGCCTTGGCACGTTTCGCAAGGGACGTACACGTCGGCCAAGAAGTGCATCTCCACCCGTACGAACCCGTCCCCCTTGCACGCTTCGCAACGTCCGCCCTTGACGTTAAAAGAGAAGCGGCCTTTTTTGAATCCGGCGACCTTGGATGCCGGCAACAGGGAAAAGAGATCGCGGATTAGATCGAAGACCTTCGTGTACGTTGCGGGATTGCTTCGGGGCGTGCGTCCGATGGGGGCCTGGTCAATGTTGATCACCTTGTCAATATGTTCCAGCCCTTCGATTCGATCATGTTGGCCCATCTCGACGTCGGAGCCGTGCAGGTGACGAGCCAATGCGGGATAGAGAACCTGATTGATCAGCGTCGATTTGCCAGCGCCCGAAACCCCGGTGACGGCGACCAAGAGTCCCAGAGGAATCGGGACGGTGATGTCGGCCAAGTTGTTTTGCCGTGCTCCGTGAACAGTGATCCATGATGAATCTTCGCGGCCCGGTCGCCGTCTTTGCTCCGGACAAGGGATGTCTTCCTTGCCGGCCAGATAGCGTCCTGTGACGGATCGCGGATTACGCCGAATTGCGGCCGGGGTTCCCTCGGCAATGATCTGTCCGCCCAGCAAACCAGCGCCGGGACCGATGTCCACGATCCAGTCCGCCGATTTCATGGTCTCCCGATCATGCTCGATGACGATGAGAGTGTTGCCGATATCACGTAGGTGAAAGAGCGTTTCCAACAGCCGAATGTTATCACGTTGGTGGAGACCGATGGAGGGTTCGTCCAGGATGTACAGAACGCCGGTCAGTTCCGAGCCGACTTGCGATGCCAGACGGATGCGTTGTGATTCGCCGCCCGATAGCGTTGGCCCCTTCCGCGATAGACTCAGGTAATCCAATCCCACGTTGATCAGAAAACGCAGGCGATTTCCAATCTCCTTAATTAATTCTTCGCCGATCAAACGGCGATTTCCAGTGAGCGCAAGTCCTGAAAGAAAATCGTTAGCCTCTCCGATCGTCATCTCGGAAAGCTGGACGATCGACTTGCCGCCGACACGCACGCCGACCACCTCTGGCTTAAGCCGTGCGCCGCCGCAGGTCGCACAAGTCTGCTCTGCCATGAAGCCGGCGTAGTACTTCTTCTGATGCTCGGATTGGGTTTGCTGGTATCGCCGCATGAGTGTCGGCACGATACCTTCCCAGGTCAGACTCACGTTGGCTTGGATTTTTTCGGAGTCCCATTTGACTTTCAATTCCCGGTTACCGCCGCCGTGAAGAATGATGTCCCGCTGCCGCCGGGTCATCTTGGACCAAGGCCGGTCGAAGTCGAAGCCCCACTGTTCCTGCATCGCCGCCAATTGCCGTCCTCCCCACGAGCGAGCGCCTCCACGCTTGACATAACCGGACCACGGCACGACCGCACCTTCCCAGATGGAAAGTGATTTGTCCGGAATGATTTTGTCGGAATCCATCGTCACGGCACTTCCGATACCATTGCAATCCGGACACATGCCTTGCGGTGAGTTGAAGGAAAACAGCGGTGGCGACAAGGCTGGGTAGGCGCGGCCGCAGCAGGTGCGTGCCTCGCTGAACGCTAGATCTTCGCGCGTCGGTACATGCACTAGCACCCGTCCCTGGCCGAACTTGAGACATTGCTCCACCGAGTCAGTCAAACGTTGTTTGAACGCTTTGCCGGCTTTGATTACCAAGCGATCCACCACGATCTCGATCGTGTGCTTCTTTTGCTTGGGCAGTTTTTGCACGTCCCCGAGCGATTGAATGACCCCATCGATTCGCACACGCGAGAACCCTTCGATTAGAAGTTGTTTCAATCGGTCGCGATGTTCGCCCTTGCGGTTCTCAATGATCGGTGCGAGCAGCATAATCTTTGTCTGGTCTGGCAGATCGAGAATCTGGTCCACCATATCTTGAGCGTTCCCTCGTCCGACCGGTTTGCCGCAGTCCAAGCAGAATTGTTCGCCAATCCGCGCGTAAAGCACGCGGAGGTAGTCGGAGATTTCGGTGATCGTGCCCACCGTCGAACGCGGATTGCGACTAGCTGCCTTCTGGTCGATGGAAATGGTGGGGGATAGCCCGCGGATCATGTCGTAGCGTGGTTTGTCCATCTGGCCGATAAACTGACGCGCGTACGCCGATAGCGACTCCACGAAACGTCGTTGCCCTTCGGCAAAGATCGTATCGAACGCCAACGAGGACTTGCCTGATCCAGAGACTCCCGTGAAGACAATCAATTTCTTCTTGGGCAGCTCGATGTCGACGTTCTTGAGGTTGTGCTCTCTCGCCCCTTTAACGACGATCGTGTCCAGTTCGGCCGTGCGTTTTCGTTTTCTTTGTCGTTGCGTCATTTCAAATGGCGCCATCCGCCGTGTTTGTCGTTTAAGTTTGGCTCCGTGGAGCCGCTTCCAATGCCTATTCCAAACTGCTTACGAGACTGTGACAAATGGCAGAGCGTTTCAAGCGGCCGGCAACCAATAACGATTCTAATCGATCTTGCCTCCTGATTTTGGAATTAATGGCAATTGTCATCCACTCGGTCGCCCAGATCTCGCGCACGTCAGCGAAAAGAGATTTCAATCACCAGTGATATTATTGTGAACGCCCTCATCCACATGTAACGACGCCTGAGAAAAATTGCGCGAGTGTTGGATTCAATACACGCGTGATCGATACCGGCGACGGTCCCTGTTCAGCAACGCACTACCACCAACCCCGAAACAATGGCTGATCGTCAGAGACCTTGAGTTCAAGATGCGGAAAGCGAAGCATTTCGATAAGGACGGGCTGCCGTGATTAATAACGACTTGAGCGTCTGTTTTTGTAGAGTCGCATGCTAGACGGAGGGAGTGTTCTGAGCCCACCCGCTTCAAAAAAGCAAAGTGACGGAAAGCCGCCGGGACGAATGGGCGAAGCTTTGCAAGCCAATTCAGCCGCCAATCCTAGGATCCACCCAACCGGATCGAGTGACGTCTTGGAATAATATCGACGAAAACCACATCGTACGGCAATCGGAATTAGACGTTTGAAGCTTTGTTTTTGCCAGTAGGAATCATCAATTCTCGACTCGGAAAACTAATTTGCAGTGTCCATTTCCTGCGAATGTTCAGGAATTAAATCCGTTCGATGACCGGCCTACAATGATTCTTCTTTAATTAAGATAATGATCTCGTAGACGAGAATCTTGTTTGTCAGCAATTCAACCCACCGGAAAATGATATGGCCTATTTGCCTAGCCCGCCCCTGAGGAAAGCCGCGTCTCCTGTCTACTTTGCTCAACGCGCGAGCATGATGGTTCGCTTCGTTCTATGTCTCTTTGTTTTTGTTTTCGCAACCTCCTGCTACGGACAATCAGAACCGAACTCAACTCACTCGCTTGCGTTTGCACCGGAGCCTCCGACGCAGCGAGGCTTGGATGCAAATCTTTATATGCAAACATCTGCGGAGTACCGCGCCGCGTGTATTCAAGCGTACCAATTGGCATACCTGCGGCTACGACAACAATGGGCGTCGAGGAAAGATCGCAACGAGAAACATGCTGTGATTCTCGATCTTGATGAGACCGTTGTCGATAACTCAGGATTTCAAACAAAATTACTGCAAAGTGGGCTTGCGTATGACCAACGTCTTTTCGATCAATGGGAGGAATTGGGCGGTAGCCAGACGGAACTAATTCCAGCTTCGAAGGAGTTTGTTCTCGCGGCTCGATCGCTTGGTGTCACCGTTTTCTTCATCAGCAATCGAAACGAGGATTACCGACTGCAGACAAAGCAGACGCTTCAGCGACTCGGTATTCCCATTGAAGACGAGCGAGAACTAAAGTTACGTACGACAACCAGCAATAAAACAACGCGTCGGGCGGAGATAGCCCAAGACGGGTTTACCGTATTGTTAAACATTGGCGACAACCTGAGGGATTTCGACGAATCCTTTAAGTCGCCGTCGTTACCCCCTGCGTCAGTTTCCGCTGACCTGACCGCAGCGATTGAACATCGAAAACGCCGAGTGGACCAAACGCGGTCGAAGTGGGGTCGGTCATGGATTGTGCTTCCGAACCCAGTCTACGGTGAATGGATGAAACCCTTCGGTCGTGGTCTCGATGACCTAGCCCAATTGAAACACGCGAATATGAAATGCGGTATCGCATTTTGGAATGTAGAGAATCTGTTTGATACGCAGGATGATCCCGATGTCGAAGGCGACGAGGAATTTACACCCACAGGACCAAAGAAGTGGACTGAGGAAAGGTACCAAATCAAACTAAACAATCTAGCGAAAGTCATCGGCCAGATGAACGGTCAACTGGGGCCCGATATTTTAGGGCTCTCTGAAATCGAAAACCTTGTTGTCTTGGAGGCACTGATCGAAAAGCTAAAACTTCTCGGCCGAGACTATCGAATCGTACATCACGACTCGCCGAGCGGACGCGGAATCGATTGTGCGTTACTCTACGATGCGGCAGTGTTTGGATTGCAGGATTCAAGGTTTCATTTCGTGGATGCTGGAAATACACGAGAAATTGTTGAAGCAACGTTCACGCGAAACGATCACAAATTGACCGTCTTTGTGAACCATTGGCCCGCGCGTAGTCACGACGCTTCGTTTCGTATTGCCGCGGGTACAACGTTACGAAAACGCATCGACGAACTGCTGAGTGTCGATGCATTGGCAGACATCATTGCAATGGGAGATTTCAACGATCATCAATCCGACGAATCCATTAGTACCGCGTTGGGAGCGACGGCGGAGCTAGCGGAGATTCAAGGAGGGAAGCTTTTCAATACGATGTTTGCTGTGGATTCAATCGAGCCTCCAGGAACTTATGTTTACGACAATCAGTGGGAAACGCTTGATCAGATATTTGTTTCACCTGGAATGTTGATTCCCAATGGAGTTAGTTGGGTGTTGGGATCCACAAGGCCGGCGATTTTGACGTGGAACCAACTATACGACCCTCGTGGCGACGCCATCGCGCGGCCGAGTCGGTCTTACTCAGGCCCTTTCTTTCACGAGACGGGTTACTCAGATCACTTGCCTGTAGTCAGTTCGGTGTTTTGGGCACGCTAGACGCCGTGGGTGTAACCAACGGACCGCTGCAAAAGACGCTGATCCTCACTGTTCGCAATGCCCGCTCGGCAACGCGTCGCGCCGTTAGCTCGCAGTCGGGACGATTCATTCGATAACGAGTTCGTCCATGCCATTTTTGATGCGACTCTCTTCGTTAGATTAAAAAAGCAAAATCCAGCAAACGGGCCAAACGGGCAGCAAACGGGGGCCACCCAAACACGTTTGCACTGCAGCGGGGATTTGCTAAGATTCCTAGTCGAAACATTCAGCCCATGAGGTCGCTATGCCACAGAAACCACGTTATGAAGTCGCAGATTCCGGCGAAGTTCAAGTGTTCCAGGCTGTACAACGTTGCGTACGACGCGTCTTTCTGTGCGGTGAAGACTTTCTGTGCGTGAAGACCGGTTTTCAGGGCAATCCTATGATTGCATCGCCGTGGTGGGATTCGCGATCGCTGGACATTTTGGCCAGTGTTTTCGGAATCGATTGCCTGAGCTATACGGTGCTGAGCAATCACTTGCATCTGGTTGTGCGCAGTAAGCCCGATATGGTTGCTCCTTTTGCCCCTCCTAAAAAGCTCGGTACAAAAGAAGAAAGTCGGCTGGCCCCTTTGTTCTCCTTGATCCCGACGAGCTTCCGATGACAAAAGCTAAAGCGATCGTCCCGATCTTTATCGCATGTGTCAGTATCGGTGTTTTATTGGCCGGATCATGTGCTGGACTGCTCCTTTTCGGTTTCAAGGATGTGAAATCACAGGTTTCTCCAAAAATTGACGCAATGTTTTCAGCAATCGACAACAATACTTTTGCTGAAACCTATGAATCCGAAACGACCCAATCGCTACGCGAATCAGCGACGAAGGATCAATACACGGCTGTTGGCGACCTGATCAGACTTCGGCTTGGCAAACTGAAATCTAAGTCCTTGCAAGGATTCACAACTACAAAATATATTTCTGGATCTTCCATTAATGTTTCGTACGATGCGACATTCGAAAATGGAAACGGTACGATAATCGCCAAATTGAAAAAGGAAGATGGCACGTGGAAATTCGTGGTCTTTCGCGTCACTTCTCCAGTGTTTGCGCAGGACATCGAGACTGGACAAAACAAAGGTGGCAGCACTCAATAATGATTACTGGCCCAGGGACGTATGATACCACCCACCAAATGTTGGTACTATGGAACCCCATTATGAGTGGATTGTCCCGCAGCATCGTAGACTCGGATCCGGCAGAAATTCAGAGGCGTTGGCGTCTCGCGAGAGAACCGATTGTGCCGATGGGTCAATTAGGCTGCGTTCCAAACAGCAATAATACATTGATCGTTTGTCTTGCCTCGGTGCTCTTCTTTCCTATGGCTGTATCGAATGTCATAGCCGTTACGGAAATGCCATTGGGGTTGGTCAGTAGCTAGCCACGGGCGAGCGGAATAATGTATAATCTTAGGCGAGCGTTGGGCGGATGGAGTATTTCGGAATCCACTTGCTTGGATCATCCTGGACTCCTGTACCTGCCTGCCAAGTTTCTTGTACTTTACTGTCCCCGTGCAAGGAACCGAATGCCTACCTTACCCCCTCCTTGTTGTTGTAACCGCGTTAGTGGTTACGCACAGCGATCACAAGCGTAACCGTGCAATTTTTTATGCCGGCCTTGGAACGCTTGTCAATCCTGCGTTAGGGCCGTTACCTTTCGCAACCACAATGATGCATCGCGGCTGCGTAAATGAAGCAAGTTATCCGAGTCGTCGTTATGAAGTACATCATTCTTTTCGTTCTCACAGCGGGATTCTTCGCAACTACCATCCTTGCCCAAGAAGCGGGGTCCACTGCGAAGATCGATGGGTATCACGAGTTCAATTACGGCCAGGTTGCCGAAGATGCTGAGCAATGGACTCAGGCGATCCGCGTCATGCAGCCCGCGCTTCGTTCCGAGGTTCGTGGTGACGTGACAGTGAAGTTTCAGGCATCCGGTATGCCCCATGCAAACGCTCTTTGCTGGCACCAAGCGGAATCACTTGATCGTTGGGGCGAAGATTCCAATTTGATTCCTGGGGGAATCGTGTTGGACGCCAATGGCAATGGAACGTTTGTCTTCCCGGCTGATGAATTTCCGCATGGTCCGGTGAATGTCCGCATCTACGCTCACAACGGCAACGACAAAAAGGATATTTTTGAACTGCAGTTGTTCAATTTAGGCGGTGTGAAATGGAATGAAGGCATCCCCGCAACGGATCCTCCGGCGACCAAAGGGATGCGTCTGATTTATGCCGACGATTTTGACGGTCCAAACTCGATCTCCAATGATGGGCGTGATGCGAAATACAACGCTCATAAACCGGGCGGTGGAGACTTCAGCGGATGGCAATTTTCGAACGTGCTTGGCGACGGTAAGCCGTTTGACCAGAAAGACACGTGGCTGAGAATTGCCGCACGGAAAGATGATGAATCGCCCAACGGACGCAGCGGAATTATCGCGTCGGTCAATCGCGACTTTGAAGGCGTCTGGGCGAAAGCGCCGTGCTACATGGAGTGTCGTTTCACGGCACAATCCGCAATCGGAACATGGCCGGCATTCTGGACTTTGGCCCTCGGCGATGAAGGGACCGACGAACTTGATATCATCGAAGCATATGGCGGCAAAGGCACGGGAAATCCAAACCATGGCGGCTATTCGATTGTGTCTCACTTTTGGGAACAGAAGAACGCGGACGGTACGGACAAGAAGGCCTTTTCGACACGGGTGCCGATTATGGAACTCGGCGGTAAGTCTTATTGGTCGTCAACGTTTCATACTTATGGGGTCTATATTGGATTGGAGGAGACGGTCTATTACTTCGATGACATCGAGGTGTTGCGTCATCCGTCCGGAACCGTCTCGATCCACTATCCGCATTTCTTCATGGTCAACTACGCGATTGGCGGGATTAGTGGTTGGCCGATCGACTTGGAACGTTACAGCAACGGCACCGACATGTGGGTCGACTTTGTCCGCGTTTATGCCGAACAACCTGTCATCGAAGGTTACACGCCCAACCTTGGCCCGATTCCACGGATCAAAACGGCAGCTGTCGGCTTGAACTTTTCAGTCAAGGATGAAGCGTCGACTCAACTTTCGCCAAACCAAGCTGCCGGCGCGGCGGGCGTGGCACAAGGCAACTGGAATAACCTGGTAGGGCCAAGCGGGCAGATGACACAAGGCATGGATGACAAAGGAAACACGGTTGATGGTTTGACGGTCAAATGGTCCGTGCCCAGCGAGGAACATGCGTGGCGATCGAAGCTAGGCAGAGACTGGGGCTTCGAACATGCTAACCTGAAACTGCAAAGCGGCTATATCCAACTCGGTGGTGAGCTTTCTGTCGCGGACGTGCCTTACAAGAAGTATGACGTGCATGTTTATCTGGCGGCTGATGACAACCAAGGCTCGGGCAGCGTAACGATTTCTTCACCCGACGGCGGTGTTGTCGCAAACAAGACCTATTACTATTGGAAACGTTGGCTTGACGGGATATTCGTCGAATCCGACGCCACGAGTTTGGACGAAGTGAAACCTTCGAATTGCGTCGTTTTTCGCGGCATCACGGCCAAGCAATTTAAAATCGAATGGACCGGAAACTTGAAGCAGGGTTGGACCGGCGTGTCAGGTATCCAAATCGTCGCCCAACCTTGAACAACGCACATGAACTGGAACTCAGAGAACAACTCGGACTTAGAGAACGGCGCGATCGTCGACAAAGAAGTACCGGCCAGCGTGTTCCATTGACAGCGTGTTCCATTAACTATGTGTGTGAACGAGAAGATGGTCGGCGTCAGTGGGCGGGCTTCGCACGGGCGTGATTTGTTAGAACGTCTTTGCTGGGTCGGCAACCGAGACGTAGGCGAGAACGAGGACTCCAAAAACATAATTCAACGAGAGGAGCCAGACGTGTCGAATGGGCTAACACGAAGACGATTCTTGAAGGGCACGGCCAGTTCGCTGATCGCGGCGCCGTATGTTGTACCGGCATCGGCACTGGGAAGAGATGGTGCCACAGCGCCCAGCGAGCGCATCTGCATGGGGTTCGTCGGTTTGGGTGGACAAGGCGGCGGCCACTTGTTCGGTGGCGCCTGGACCTATCTGCCCGGTGGCTACTTGGGACGCGATGATGTCCAGGTGTTGGGCGTTTGCGACGTTCAAAGGAAACGGGCTGATGACGCAGCCACACGCGTACAACGGCACTATGCTGATCGATCCGGACGTGGGAATTATCGTGGTTGCCGACCCTACGATGACATTCGAGAATTGGTGGCTGACCCAAGCATCGACGCGGTGCTGATTGCTGCGGCCTATCATGCCGCCACGACAAACACACTGATCGCGTTGCGAGCCGGCAAAGACGTCTATTGTGAAAAGCCCACTAGCGTCACGATTCGCACCGGGCGTGCGGTGGCCGATACGGCTGCTGCTTTCGGACGCGTGTTTCAGGCCGGAACGCAGCAACGATCGGAGTACGATGGCCGCTTCCGCCGCGCCGTGGAATTGGTTCGCGGCGGTCACATCGGTCAGCTGCAGCGAATCTACTCTTACCAAGTTGGTGGCGGACTGACCCCGCCTGCATCAACTGATCGCGGCGGAGCGATTCCCGTGGACGTGAACTGGGAAGCTTACGTCAACTGTTTGCCATGGTTCAACTACGACGGTCATACTGGTGCCCATCGCTTCGGCTGGGGCGACATCAATTGGGGGCAACATCATTACGACATCGTCCAATGGGGCGCGGATGCGGATGAAACAGGGCCGCTAGAGATCCGGTTGGAGGATGGCAAGCCCGTCTTCCGCTACGCCAATGGCGTCGAGATTATCGGTGGCCCGCTGCCCGGCAAGGGTTGGGACGAAGGTGGTGCAACCTTTGTCGGTACCGAAGGTTCGGTCACGGTGCATCGCAACGTCTTGGTTTCCGATCCGCCGGAACTACTGCGTGAGACGCCGATACCAAACGACTCAGGCGTATACTACTCCAACAGTCACTCGGGCAATTTCCTTGAGTGCGTGCGCACTCGGCAACCAACCATTTGCAACGCAGAAAGCACTCACCGGGCGGCCAGCCTGCTGCTGTTGGGCGGGATCGCCATGAAAATGGGCCGGACGTTGAGGTGGGACCCCGTCAAGGAGGAATTCCCAGACGCGGCCGACGCTAACCGGCTGCTGACGATGGCATCCCGCGAACCTTGGAATGATTAAAGGTTGTGTAGTAGTGGAATGTAACACGAGTTGTGATGCGGAGCCGATTACTGGAAAAGTGTCCCATGCGAGATGCAAATTTAATGACCTTCATGAAACGAAACCTATGGGTGATTGCCGTACTCAGTGTTAGTTGCATTACGAGTGGCCCCGTATTAAGCCAGTCGAACGAAGATATTTTGCTCAGCGTGCTGGCTTCGGATGCCTCGGTCGCAGACAAATGTAATGCGTGTCGCGAGTTGCAGGCTGTGGGTACGGAAAAGGCGATTCCCGCCTTGGCGGAGCTTTTAACGGAACCAAGCGTTTCGCATACGGCACGAATGGCGTTGGAAGTGATGCCCTATCCTCAGGCTAGCGCCGCGTTACGAGAGGCAGTAAGCAAGACCAGCGGTTTGACGAAATCTGGCATCATCGCCAGCTTGGGGGAACGTCGCGACGCCGAAGCCGTGACGCTTTTCGCTGAATCGATGAAGGACGATGGCCCGCATGTGCGAGTTGCAACTGCCATAGCACTCGGAAAAATCGGGACCACGGAAGCCGCTGAGTTATTGGCCGCTGGGCATGCCAAGTCGAAGGTTGATAACACGACGGATATCAGCCAAGCGTTGGTAATCTGCGCCGATCGATTGTTCGCCGCGGGCAATCGAGCGAAAGCTTTGGCGATCTACACGAAACTGTCGCAGCCGAACCAACCCCAAGCCGTTCGGATAGGGGCCTTGCGTGGTCGACTGCAGTCCGCCAATTCAGGACTCGCGATGGCGATCGAACAGGCAATGGTCGATGACGATTTGTTGGTTCGACAAGCGGCTGCCAGCCAGTTGCCGAGTCTGTCGATTCAGGCATTTCGTGATTTCGCAAACAAAATGCAGACGAATTGGTCGCGTCTTCCGGCCGAGGGACAAGTGGCGATGATGGCGGCGATTCGTACTCGACAGGACAAATCGTTGGCGTCTATCGCCTTACAAGCCGCCAGCGACAAGGACTTGGCGGTGCAAGTCGCTGCAATCCGAGCATTGGGAATTGTCGGCGATGCATCCGCGTTGCCATTGCTAATCCAATCCGCGATACAGGACGATGAGGTTGGCAAAGCGGCACGTCATAGCCTTGAACTTATCAGTGATCCCAAGCTCGATCAGCAGATCGCGTCTATCCTTCGTGCAGAAGATGTCGCGGAACGCCGCGCTACTTGGATCGAAGTCGTCGAGGCAAGACGCCCGTTGGGAGCCGTATCGCTATTGCTGCAAGAGGCATCCGGAAGTCATCCGCGGGTTCGCCGTCGCGCGATGGCTGCGTTGGCAAATTTGGCAGGACCGAATGACATTGCCGCCATGACCTCTGCCGTATTGCATGCTGAGAAAGGCTCCGAACGAGATAGTGCGGAGAAAGCCGTGATGCTTGTTTGTCAGCAGATAAATGAATCGGATAGACGAGCGGATTTGATTATCCAAGTTCTCCAAAGTTCAAGTCCCAAAGACCAAGTTGCGCTGTTGCCAATGTTGGGTCGCGTGGGGGGAAGCAAAGCGAAACAGGAAATTGAGGCTGCGCTTAGATCAAGAGAATCAGCACGATACGACTCCGCAGTGCGAGCGATCTGTAATTGGCCGGATGCGTCGGTAGCGGAGCAATTGTTGGCTCTTTCTGAGAACGCGGAGTCGTCGGCACATCGACTTTCCGCTTTGCGTGCCTTCATTCGCGTCATTGCACTTCCGAGTGATTTGCCAAATACCCAAAAACTGAATTTGCTTGAGCAGGCGATGGGACGGTCGGTCCGTGACGAAGAACGCAACTTGGTCTTGCAGCGTGTCTCGGCAGTACGGACCGTCGAGGCGTTGCGTTTTCTGTTGCCCTACTTGGACCAGCCATCGCTTGCGCAAACCGCCGGCGCGTCGATCACAGAATTGGGGCGGCACAAAGATCTCCGAAATCCAAACCAAGTCGAGTTCATCCCGGCGCTGGAAAAGGTCCTAAAGACCAATCAAAACCAGGGAACTCTTGAGAATGCGAGGCGGTACATCCAGGCCGCTCATGAAGGCTGATCACTTTGCGGCGTTCCCAAACGCCCACTCATTTGATGCCAGGGTTTTCGTACCATACAACACCAAGTGATTGACGCTCTTCGCAAGTCATCACGTCCAAATCGCCGTCACCATCGAGATCGATCAACTCCATGCGGTCGAACTTGCACTCATTCGTGGGGTCGACCACTTGCCAATCTTTTCCGGATTGTTTGAGCCACATGCCAGGCTGTTTTGTGTTGGCAGAATCGGCGTGCGTGTTTGCCGTGAAAATAATTGTATCCGGCGTCAACAATCGAATTGCTTTGCCAAAAGGAACGTCGGCTGGATTGGCATGTGATGTCGCATCCCATTTGTCGTACCCACTCTTCTTAAAATCAAAGAACTTCTTCTGACGAGTTGTGACAAGGACTCGATCGGGAGCCGCGTCAATGAAAAGTGGGTCCGTACCAGTTGCCCCGATCGTGTGTTCAGTCCAACTAGCGGTTTCAGGATTCTCGTCGGGTTGTTCCAACCATGCTACACATCGATGTTTTGAGGTGCGATCGCTGAATACGATGTCATTGTCGCTGTCATCGTCCATGTCCATCGTTTGAATGGACATGATCCAGCCGCAAGCTCGCAGTGTACGGGGCTGCCAGTCTTCGATTTGGTCCGAATGTTGAGTTGGTGGAAACAAGATGGTCAGTGTCGCGTTTGAATTCTTCGAACCAAAAACAAGTGCAGACTTGCCACCGCGCAGCAGAACGGTTGAAGCGAACATCCACTGCTGGCCATCAAGAATGGATAGCGGGGACGTTTTCCAGTTCGATTGTTTAAGCAATTCCTGTTTCGAAACGCTGCTTCCGTCGAAGCGATGAACCAGTACCTGTTTCAGCCTACCTTCATGGCAACTGATTACGTCCAATTGGCCATCACCGTCAACGTCGAAGGGCAGTGCATCTTCAGGGGATTTTCCTATCCCAACCGTCACGGACGGCCATGGTTTGGTTGCGGTCGTGACGCCCGGGTTGAGGTAAAGTCGAACGACGCCGGATTCTTCCCATCCTGTCACGACGTCTTGCAGTCCATCCCCATCGAAATCACCAAGTTTTACACCGTCGGCGCCTTGGAGAGTATTGTCAATCGCGTGTCGCTTCCACGGTTCTTCCGCCTTCGCTGTCGACACGAGAGTCGCTTGAATTGTGGCTAGCAATCCGATGATCAACAGGAAGCAGATGCAACTTCTTTTTCGGCCCGTCATTCGTAGCACGCTCGCAATCGCCATGATTCAACACTCCCCCCCAAATTCTGCTTTTAAGATTACGAAGTTCGGTGGCCGGCTAGTATACACCGATTTGACAGCGGTCGACCAATCTACGCCGGATCGCATTGATAACGAAGCGGAAGTCCGCTCGCCATTAGGTGAGCCACCATCAGTCGCATCGATCTGGATTAGATGCTCGTGGGCAGGCGAGACAGTGACAAGCCAACATTGACCGTCGATATCCAGTATTATGATTCACTAGTTTGTCACTTCAGGCATACGTGAGATGTTCCGTTGCAATCATGGCTCAGGTAGAAAGGCATTGTTCCACCGATGCGCTGACTACGCATCACATCCGTCATACGAACCAGCGAACCACGATTGGAGTAATCCATGATTCGAAGTGCGGCCCTCTGCTACATCCTGGCGACGAGCGGCTTGATCGGGTTCAGTTTTTGGGCTGTTCCCACCCACGGTGCGACTCCCGACGAGAAAACGTCTCAGGCAAAACCTGCAACTCACGGCCAGCACCAGTCGCCCGACGTCCGACCTCCTAATTTTGTCGTAATCTTCGCTGACGATCTCGGCTATCAGGACCTTGGGTGCTTCGGCGCGAAGGCAATCGCTACGCCGCGGATCGACGCAATGGCTCGCGAAGGCGTGCGTTTTACCGATTTTTATGCTCAACCGATTTGCGGTCCCTCGCGAGCCGCAATCATGACTGGCTGTTACCCGCTGCGGGTCGCCGAACGCGGCAATATCAAGAACGTCCATCCCGTGCTCCACGACGGCGAAATGACGATCGCCGAGGTACTCGGCCAAGCTGGATATGCCTGCGGCTGTTTCGGAAAATGGGACTTGGCCGGTCACTCGCAGACGCAATTTCACGCCGATCTGCTGCCGACTCGCCAAGGATTCGACTTTTTCTTTGGGACGCCCAGCAGCAACGATCGCACGGTGGACCTGTATCGCAACGACGAACGGATTCAGACCAATGCCAAAATGTCAACGCTGACACAGCGATACACGGACGAAGCGATCGCGTTCATGGAGCGGCACCGCGATGAGCCGTTCTTCGTCTATCTGCCGCACACCATGCCTCACACGCGACTGGCCGCCTCGGAGCCATTTCGGGGCAAAAGCAAACGTGGTTTGTACGGCGATGTGGTTGAAGAGCTTGATTTCAATGTTGGTCGCATACTGGACGCGGTCGGATCGATGGGCTTGGAGATGAGCACATATGTGCTTTTCATCAGCGACAACGGACCGTGGCTGATCAAAAACAAAAACCATGCCAACGGGCACTTGCCCAGCGACCATGGCGGGTCGGCGGCGACACTTCGTAGCGGAAAGGTCTCCAGTTTCGAAGGTGGCGTGCGCGTGCCTGCGGTGCTGTGGGGACCAGGCCGCGTACCGGGCGGACTGACCTGCGGCAAGCTGGCCAGCACGCTCGATCTACTGCCCACGTTCGCCGCGCTCTCAGCTGCCGAAATGCCCAAGGATCGAGTGGTCGACGGTACCGACATCGGGCATTTGTTCCACGGAGAGTTCGAAAAGGCCGATCCAAACAAAACGTTTTTCTACTATCTCCGCGTACAACTACAGGCTGTGCGTCAAGGGAAATGGAAACTACACCTGCCGCGTGACGAGCAACCGATCGGCGTTGCCCCATTCAGCCGTAACAGTCACATCGCGCCGGATGATCGTGTAGGTTTCGCCGAGCCATTTCTGGTGGACTTAGACAACGATCTTGGCGAAACGACGAACGTCTCGGACCAACATCCCGAAGTCGTTCAACGATTACTGTCGCTTGCCGAGCAGATGCGGCTCGACCTCGGCGATTACAACCAAGTTGGAAACAACATGCGGTTCTTTGATCCAATCGATCCGCGACCAACAACGCCACCTGTCCCACAGACGAAAAAGTCCAAAGCGAAACGTTGATAGACGTAATCAATATGCATTCAAACAGGTCGCATCACGATGAAACGGTGTGGATTTGACAAGCTTGCACGGAAGAAACCGCGGATGAAAACGGGACGGTGGTTGAAACGCTAAAGCAACCGCCGAACGGTTATCCTCCTCAGGGAAGCCCCTCGATTTTCGGCTTCGCCGCGACTTTCGAAACATGCAAGGCAGTCGCAAGTCGGGTTGGACATCGCACAAGACGATCCGCATGCCCTCACTAAGAAATAAGACTTGGCCAAGATTCGGATGTCCGCTTGCACGGCAATATCAGCCAGCACTCATGGTGGTCGATGGCGCTTAGAATGATTCCTAGCGGTCACGGTTGGGCGTTTGCTTCGGCGACGGACGAACGCCGCACTGAAAAGTAGAAGCCGTCACGAAGTTTGCCAATTATCACGAGCGGATTCATGCGAATATCGCGTTAGTGTTGCAGTCGTTTTCCAAGAAACTGAATCATCTTCGCACCAGCACGCTGATAATACATCCCCAAGTTGTGAGGCGTGTCTGGCAGGACGACGACTTCGTGTGGGATTTCCAATTCTTTGAACTTTTCGGCGAGTGGCTTGAATGCCTGCGGACGATCTTGATCACCATTGACGAGCAGTGCCGCGTACCCATTGCCTCGAAGTGTTTCGGCGCCGCTCACTGCGGCGGCGAGAGTTGCATCGGCATCGCGCCACATTCCTCCTCCCCAGCTTCCCGCGGCACAAAAGAGTTCGGGGTGCATGACGGACAATTGCACGGCTCCGGCGCCACCCATGGAAAATCCCGCCACCACCCGCGACTTAGCTTCTGCCTTCGTCGGATAGCTCTCGTCGATCAGCGGTATCAGCTCCGTCAATATCATTGTCTCGACGCTGCCGCGATAGCCGCTTCGTCCTCCGTTAGGAAAAACACAGATGACTGGAGGGATACTGTCATCACGGACACCTCGCGCGATATGGCTTGCGAAGCCTGCCGAGTCGCTGGCTTCTGTGCCTCCCATGCCGTGCAGAAAATAGATGACCGGGTACCGAGTATTGCCGCTTGCATCGTAATCCGCAGGAGTGAACACAACATAGCCAACGTCGTGCCCCATTGCTTTGCTGCTTAACACTTTGTGTGTCAGTCCTGGTCCATTTGGCAAGTCAGGGTTGACCCAGGAAACCGGCGGGCGCTGATCACGCGTCCGTTGCCCACAAACCTGTGTCGGACCCGCAAACAAAAACGCGACGAGCGCACACGCCACAAGCAATGGCATGCGACGAATTTGTTGGTGGATCATTAAGTCTATCTTCATTGCGGTAGCCTTGATGTGTCTTTTTGTTCTTGGAGAATTACCGCGTTCATGTTACTGAGTCTCGCGACAAGTTTGTTGCTGTTCGAGTCGCTACCGATGCTTTTCGACCAAATATGCAACCCCGTTTTCTCGCCATATGCCGAATTGCCCTGATACCTGTGATGACATTCAACACCGGCGGATTGCTTGAATGGTTTGTTTTCGCGGTGTCTAATGCTCTGCTTAGTTTCTTGATCATTCGGGTGTTATTCAACCGCTCAATATCTTTTTTCCGTGAACTCGCTGCGAGAGGTGGATTCAATGAAGTCCCAAATACTGTGCTTGGCATTCCTGTTGACTGCTGTTGTTTCAGCGAGAGCAAATAAACCCAACGTAGTTGTCGTTCTGACTGATGACCAAGGGTATGGTGATCTGTCGTGCCACGGCAACCCGTACGTGAAGACGCCGAATCTGGATCGACTATTCCAGGAATCGATTCGCTTTACCGACTTTCATGCTTCATCGATTTGCACACCGACACGATCGCAATTGTTGACAGGAATCGACGCGGTTCGAAACGGTGCTTACAACTTTGGCTATGGTAAAACGAGCATTTTTGAAACGATTCCGAATGATGACGGTAGGCAAAGAAAAGTTCATCTTATGCCGGAGTACTTCAAGGCCAACGGATATGTGACGGGGCACTTTGGCAAATGGCATTTGGGCGACCATTACCCCTCTCGATCGATCGACCGCGGATTCGACACGGCACTGACGTTTCCGTCCGCATCCATTTGGCAGTCATCTAACTACTGGAACAACGATGGATTTGATGACTATTACTATCGCGATGGCAAAATTGAAAATTGCACTGGCTATTGCAATGATTTGTGGTTTGATGAAACGATTCGATTCATCCGTCAGGCTCATCAAAGCGAACAGCCCTTTTTTGTTTACCTAGCGACCAGTGCGATGCACACTCCGCTGTTTGCCCCTGAGGTGTACAACCAACCCTATAAGGATCAACCAGAACTGACGGAACAGTTTTATGGCATGATCGCGAATTTCGACATGAACTTTGGGAGGCTCGATAGATTCCTCGAAGCAAACGGCCTAAAAAAAAGCACCATTGTTACCTACATGTCCGACAATGGTGGCACGTTTGGTGTTCAACAATTTAATGCTGGAATGCAGGGCCGAAAGGGGAGCCCTTTGGATGGTGGTCATCGAGTTCCCTGCTTCTTGCGATGGCCCGACGGGATTCCGAATGCGGGAAGAGATATTCATGAACTCGTGATCGTTCAAGATATTCTTCCCACATTGATCGATTTGTGTGATCTCGACGATCCGTGGTCCGACGAGATCGACGGTTTGAATGTTGCGCCAACGATTTTGCAGAGAAGTCAAGACTTATCGCAACGCATGTCAGTTGTCCAGTTTTCAACAAAGCGGCGGGGACTAAATCCTTACGCGGTTCTTTGGGGAAAATGGAGACTGATGAGCGATGGAAAGCTATATCACCTCCAAGACGATCCGCAGCAAATACATGACATCGCCGATGAGCATGCCGAGATCCGCGATGCAATGTTGGCGTTCTACCAGGATTGGAAGGAGTCGGTTCAGCCTTCACTTGACAAGTATACGTCGATTGACATCGGCTACTCCGGCTTTGAACGTATCGATTTGACGTGCTTCGACTGGCTCGAACTGGAGGGAAAGGGAAACCCATCACAGCAATACGACATTCGCCAGGGGATGGACATGCACGGATTTTGGAATCTTCATGTTCATGAAAAGGGCGTCTATCGCTTTACGGCAAGAAGGTGGCCACGCGAAGCGGATTCGGCGATCACCGCCTCGCTGCCGCCCTTTGTCAGTGAATACGCGAAGCAGGCCGGAAACATTCTACCCCCTTCTTTGGACGAGCACCATCGTTGGGATGATTTGTCGACAGGCGGCATCTATCCAGCCGGTAAGGCGATCGACATTTCAAACGCACGATGTTCGATCGGCGAATCCTCAACCTTTAAGCCCGTAAAACAAAGTGATAAGTCAATCAGCTTTGAACGTAAATTGGAAACTGGAAAGCAACGTCTTCAAATCGACTTTTTGAATCGTGAACATCAGGTGCAATGTGGTGCCTATTACGTTGAAATCATCAAAGTGAAGTAGCAAAACGATCATGCCAGATAGACGCACATTTTTATCAAACAGCATCGCGGTTGTTGGCACCGCTGCCCTTTGTGGCATCACCAAAGCCGAACAACATTTTGCCGGTCAATACAAAATCGACGGCTACCACTATCGACTTCCTGAGTTCAAGAAAGGCAGTCGTCTGCTTTTTCAAGGTGACTCGATTACTGACATGAAGTGGGGGCGAAACCAGACGGACCGAAATCATTATTTGGGACACAGCTACGTCTATCTGTTGGCTGCCCGCCTTGGCGTTGAATTAGCTGACGCACAGCTTGACCTCTACAATCGTGGAATGAGCGGACATACGGTTGCAGATCTTCGCAAGCGTTGGCAAAAAGATGCAATTGCTATGAAGCCTGACCTGCTGAGCATTCTGATCGGTACGAATGATGTCGGTCACGGTGTACAGGCGGACGCGTTTGAATTCGATTACCGCCACATACTCGATGCCAGTCGAAAAGCGAATCCTGAACTGAGGATCGTCCTTCTTGACCCATTTGTACTTCAGTCGGGAAAGTTGAAGGACGAAATAGCTTGGGCAACTCGTCGTGCTGCCACTGACAAACTCGGTTCGGTCGTAGCTCGTCTGGCAAGGGACTATGACGCTGTGCACATCAAAACGCAGAGGATATTTGATGCCGCAGCCGAGGATGTTTCCCCCGAGCATTGGATCTGGGACGGAATTCACCCGCTTCCACAAGGACACGAACTGATCGCCAGACATTGGATTCAAGAAGTCAGTGCACGTTGGCCCAAGGTTTAACAACCTGGCACCGCACGGATAGAAAATGTGGGCTCTAGTTTCTCAAAGCCAAACGGATCAGCGGCCTGCGGTTTCGCGGCGGGCGATGAAGTCCTTGACAAGAAAACGATGCGCATCGGCGCGAATCACGCCTTCGGGGCTTCGTTGTTGTGCGTGAATAATACCAGCAGCCAAACAATAGACGGCAAATGGCAAACAACGAAGATTGTGGGGCATCAGAAACAACCTGTGAAGTGAAACGGCGGCTAAGCGATCAAGTGTGCCCGCTTTAAAGAGCCAAGGCGCCCACGTGAGGCCAGTGCGGAATGGCCAGTTTGGCCTTGAACGAATCGCTTTCAATATTGCTCATCCGTTTGGGGACGCGCAGACGGCGACATCAAAATTATACGGCCCCACACCTAGTGTAGGTCGATGCATAATCTTGCGGTCGAGCAGAGCTTGCGGTCGTTCCGTTAAGAACAGACGCATGTACTTTGCCGACGTGGAAGCTCACCCCGAATCAGTTGGTTCCTCTAATTAGTGTCCGTCCAAAAATTGAATGGCCGCATAAACTGCGATGTTTTTTGAGAAAAAGCTCCCCGAAGATCGAACCCGCAAGCAGGTTCGGGCGTTGGAATTGTTGACTAAAAGCAATTTCAAACGCAAATCTTCGAGGAGTGAACGTGGTCCGAAAGCACTATCAATCTCAGCATCGCTTCGATTGCAGCCCTGTCGCACAAGTACAACTCAACTTGGAATGCCGCGACGAAATCGTTCCGATCCTCGCGGGTCTGCAGTTCCTTTATACCAACAACAAGCTTCGTCACAAAGCTGTCAAGTTAGTCGCAGCCGATCTCAACGAAGACTCTCGTCGAGATATCGGCAGGCCCGGCATGGATGACTGGCACGTCGTTGTTTTGGCGGCTGTTCGGTTGGGGTGCAACTTCGATTACGACAAACTCCAAGACCAAGTCGAGAACCATCGCTCGCTCAGAGGCATCATGGGAATTGGCGATTGGCAGGACGCCGACGAATTCACCTTCAGACGCATTCGCGACACGTTGTGCAAACTCAAGCCTGCAACGATCGAGAAGCTTAATCAAGTCATCGTCACCTCCGGACAGGAGATTGCACCTGAGGCTGCCGCTTCGGTTCGTGCCGATTCGTTCGTTGTCGAAACCAACATTCATCATCCGACCGAAAGTAGTTTGATCTTCGATGGGGTACGCAAGTTTGTTCCGCTCTGCGCTGACTTGGCTGGCATGCTTGAGATTGATGGCTGGCGTCAGTCCGATCACTTGACGAGGAAGATCAAGAAGCTCAAACAGAACATGGGACGCATCGCCGCGAGCAAGAGTCAGGTCAAGAAAGACGCATTGCAATCGCTCTACATGGATCTGCTTGTCCGAACCGAGCAGTTGCTCACGCGAGCCGACGAGTTGGTAAAAACGGCGAAATCGGAGTTGTTCTCGACGGCGATTGTCTCCAAAATCGCGGCAATCGAGCGATGGATCCAACTAACTCGGCAGGTCTGCGACACCGCTCGTCGTCGCGTGCTCCTTGGCGAAAGAGTTCCCAATAGCGAGAAGCTGTTCAGTCTTTTTGAAACTCACACGCAGTTGTACCGTCGCGGTAAAGCTGGGCAACCGAATCAGTATGGACGCTTGGTCTTGGTCTACGAAGACGCCGCAGGATTCATCAGTCACTATCATTTGATGGACCGCACCAGCAAAGACCAAGATGTTGTCGTTGAGCAGACACGAATTGCTCAGCGAAAACATTCGGGTCAGATCGAAACGGCGTCGTTTGACCGAGGCTTTCACAGCGATGAAAATGAGACGGCATTGCAAGAGATCGTTGATGACGTTTGTGTTTTACCACGTGCTCCCGATCAGTACGCCGAACGATTGAAAAACGGAAGCGTGAAGTTTCATCAAACACGTCTACGTCACAGCGGTGTGGAATCAGCGATCGGTGCTTTACAGCGAGGCAACGGGCTGAAACGTTGTCGTGATCGTAGTGAGATCGGCTTTGAGCGCTACTTTGGTTTGGCGGTACTTGGTCGCAACCTACATACGCTTGGCAAGTTGTTACTTGCCAAGCATCATGCCATTAGCGCCTCGGCACAGAGTGATCGCCAAGCGGCGTAGGCAAATACTCCTTTGGAATCGGAGCAACGGAAGGCTATCGGTCTGCGCGCCAGGCGAAAACGGCGTAGAAAACGAGCGTTGTTCGCCACTAAAACCGCCCCAGAGCTAAATCTTCGAAGTACTCAGCGGACGTGAAATCCGCTAAAATCAGCCACTCGAGCAATTTCCGGACGGACACTAATTACAGACGTTCAACTTCGACCATGTGAAGATAGATAGGACTTTCTGTTGCCGTCAATCGAAGATGCGAGCCATCGTGATCGGCGTTCAGCTTGCCGGACGGAACCTCTAGCGAAGCCGTTTGCCAGCGGTTTGTTCCTCTGCACACGACATCCATCGATTGGTCGCCCACTGAAACATGAAGTCTGCCAACGTCTTGGTCGAGGTACGTTACGTTCATTCGTGATCCCCGGTCTGGTAGGCTGTCGACGAACACTTGGTTAACTTTCAATCGAACGGATTCGCCCGCCGGCAAAACACGCGCCCATGCCCCAAACCGCTGATCATCGGGTCCCACGTTCACAACGTTTTCTCCATGACTCGAATCGCCCGGCAGTCGCCGCATCAGAAAGTCGTAGTCATCATTAAAAACACTCAAGTGTCGCTTTGCTTCGGAGATCCCATTCGCAGCACGAATCGTGTTGTTCTGTCGAAAGGCAACCCATGCGCCAGGTGACTTATCGGGGCACGCGTGGTATCCAACGTATTTGTCGGCGAACCGAAAAGCTGCCTCGAATTCACGCTGGTAGGCTCCACCGGGTTCGTGGTAGTGGATCCCGCCGCTGCTGTACGATCCGTCGATCGCGACTCGCATATCCGTCGCATAGAGTGCGATGTACGAGACCCCGCAGTGAAGATCCAACAAAAGACGCCAGTAACCCCATTGCGGCGGGCTGCACCAACGGTCATCTCTCTTGCCACCATGATGTCCCCAGGTCGACGCCCAAGGCTCGGCATAGGCGGTCGTCTTTCCTGAACGGCAATCCTCGACAAACCGTTGGTATCTCCTTTCCGTTCCGGACGAGCGAGGTTCCGCCTCACTCGATGTATGGAACCAGCTGAGCGTGCCATTTTCAAATGCGTCTCGATACTTTTCCTCCAGCTCATCTGAAATGCCATTACGTACAAAAACCCGAATCGCACCTTGGAATGCGTCGATGTAAGTATCCATTACCGCCTCGATGTAATGGTCCGTCAGTTCCCGACTCCAGGCCGCCAGTTCCATACGATTCACTCCATCTGGCACGATCCATTGGTCGAGCGCCCGGTGCTTCGGCTCGATATAATGATGTTCGGTGCCGATGGCATTCAGGTTCATCCGCAATCCGAGTAACGTGTTTCCGTGTTGCGAGTTTCGCAGATGGTCTGCAAACGCCCGCAGCATTCTCTGGTACGCGATGCGATGCGTTGGATGCCAGAACATCAGCGTGCCTTTTGAATCGCGGACTTGTACCGACAGCCTCTCCTCAAGATAGGGAACCTGATCGAATAGCCACGCTGGTTTTTGGTTGCCGTTGATCTGGATCGTTGCGAACAAACCTTGTTGATGCAGTTCAGCCAATTTCTCTTCAACTTGCGAAAAGTCGTACTTGCCTTTTGACGTCTCAATATCAGCCCATTGAAGAACAATTTGTCCCCCTTTGATGTAGGGCTGCGATAAGTACTTTTCAGAACTGGCCGAGTACCAGATCGCATACAGTCCGCTCTTAGAGTCTCGCTCGGCGGCAAGCGAAACGTCAGGGCAACAAGCAACTTCGGCGATGACAAGGATCAGAATGATAAGTGCGTGATGCTGCATTTGTCTGTGCCCGATGTTGGAGGTCGCCGCCGGCTGATAAATCAATCGAAAGTCATTGTACCGCAGATACCGCGGCGTTTAACATGCTTATGCATAACACCTACAAACAGTTTCTCATTGGTGAGAAAAAACTTTTTCGGCTTAGCGACTTCGCGGCGAACTCCGGATCGCTACGGGTACACGCACCTAAAATTAAACGGATTTGGTCGACCGGACGAATGAAACGGTTTTCTTAATGGCCCCCACGACATCAAAACATTGGTAGAGAAAGAGAAACCACTTGGACCAGTGGGGTTCAGGCACGCGTCTTTTGGCGCAAGCAGTGATTGACCGTCCGCTTGCAGCTTCTGATTCACGGATGTTCTCCGTCGAATTGATGGCAGGTCCCACAGTTCATTTTGACCATGGCGTTGCCCATATCCTCTTTGCCGTGGCAATCGATGCACGATTGAACCTGCGGAGTCAACTTGCCCAGAATACGTTCGCCGTCGAGGTCACGATTGAGTAGCTCGACAATTTTACCTGCCCCATCAGCAGCAAGTCGCCGGCAACGTTCTTTCTTTTCCATACTGAACGCTTCGCATCCGGTCGTCTCGCACCATCGACCGGTCGAAAGATGGCACAACACGGAACCTGAAACACTCGAAGGTGTGTCGTCTGCCCATGCCGGTTTCTCCGGTTCATACTGTGGCAGCGGCGTTGTCTCGTACCAGACAACAAGTTCCGCAATCATGGCTTCGCGTTTTTCCTTCGGCTTCTCACTGTGAAACATACCAATCAACGCAGACCCGCCATTGATCACTCCACATAGCGAACCACATCCACCGACGCCGCCATCGCCAAATCGCATCATGTCAATCGGAAATGACCGAAACGGTTCCCCGACCTTATTGGCCAATGTACCGATGACACCGCCCACGACACCGTACATGCAACCTCCTTCTGGATAAATTCGGTAGGTTCGCTCGGCAACATCGGCCGGATCAAGTCGTCGGTAACTCCACGAAGGCTCCGATGGGAACTCAGCGGTGGCGATATTCATTCCTGTTTCGCTACATCCGGTTAACAAAGCAGTCCCGCCAATCAACCCCAAAGAGGAGAACGCTTTGCGTCGATTAATTTGGATCATGATTGAATTTGTCCCAATGGAAAGAAGTGTCGAAACTTGAAGCCGAACCGAAATACGCACTGAGCAGATTCGTCGGCGATCCGGTCTTTCGTGCTGTGCCCGTGTGTGGCCACCAATCCACTTCGTCCAGCAGGGTATTGAGAACCAAATTTGCAATTTAGAACGCTGACGTCGCAACCACGCGCCGCTGTGGACCGATGCTACGTGAATGCCAATGCGTATTTGGCATGTTAGCCAAATACGCACGGAGAGTCAATATGCGAAGGTTTCCTTTGGATTCAATGACGTTGCCAACGGGTGTCGACGTTTGCTTGGCGTCTATTGACTGGGACAACCGGTTTGCTTATCGTTTATCGTGGATTAACGATAAAGGGGATCGATTAACGATAAAGTGATCGGTGAAATTGAAAAAGGCAACCAAAAAACGATGTGACTCCACGCCGGTGAAGCTACAGGCTGATCCCATGGCGGAGGACGTTGCGCGTCTTGCTTGGGCAATCGCTCATCCAGCGCGAGTACAAATCGTACGGTTGCTGATTGGTCGCGAAACTTGTGTTTGCGGAGAGATCGTTGACTGTTTGCCATTGGCCCAATCGACCGTTTCTCAACATCTAAAAATACTGAAAGAATCGGGCTTGATCCAAGGGGAAGTGGACGGGCCGAAGGTCTGTTACTGCATAAATCCAGAGCGGCTTGAACAACTCAAGACGTTCGTTGCTGGATTGTGACCGTTTTTTTACTTGTGTCTATCGTTTAGCGGCGATAAACGATTGTAGCTCACTCATTGGATGACACGGATATGAATCAACCCAACGCATGCCCGAACGACAAAAAGGGTATTGGTTTTTTTGAACGCTACTTGACCCTTTGGGTTGGCCTCTGCATCGTCGCGGGAATCGTTCTTGGCAAGATCGCTCCCGGGATTGCCCAGTCACTCGATGGAATGGCGATCTATGTTAATGGCGCGCCGGTGATTTCGATTCCGATCGCAGTTTGCCTGTTCTTCATGATGTACCCAATCATGGTCAAGATCGATTTTGGCGAAGTCGTCAAGGCAGGCAAGGCGATTCGGCCTGTTGGATTGACGTTGTTTATCAATTGGGCCATCAAGCCCTTCACGATGTACGCAATCGCCAGTTTCTTTCTCGGCACTCTGTTCCTTGGTTTCATTGGGCCGGATGCAGTCGATTACGTCAAGGCGCCACTGGGTTCCAATCTGGAAGTCGGGGCAACCTATGGTGCGGGTGAAGTGGTATTGGTTGAAGGCGTGAAGATGCTCCAAGTTCCACTGTGGCGAAGTTATTTGGCTGGGTGCATCTTGCTTGGCATTGCCCCCTGCACTGCAATGGTCTTAGTTTGGGGTTTTTTGGCAAAAGGCAACGACGGACATACGCTAGTGATGGTCGCGATCAACTCGTTGGCGATGCTTGTATTGTACGGAGTCTTGGGCGGGTTCCTGCTTGGAGTCGGCCAGCTTCCCGTTCCCTGGCAGGCGTTGTTGTTGTCAATCGGCGTCTATGTCGCTTTGCCTTTGGCAGCCGGTTTTTTGTCACGCAAATGGTTGATCGCTAACAAGGGAGAAGTTTGGTTTCGTGATAAGTTCTTGCATTTCCTGACGCCTGTTACGATCACGGCACTTCTCGCAACGCTCGTATTATTGTTTTCCTTCAAAGGCGAAACGATCGTTGAAAACCCGCTAACGATACTCTGGATCGCTATTCCCTTGACGATTCAGACGTTGGTGATCTTTGCGTTTGGCTATTGCCTCAGCAAAGCGTTGGGATTCACTTACGAGTCCGCTGCTCCAACCGCGATGATTGGTGCGTCGAATCACTTTGAGGTGGCGATTGCCACGGCTACGATGTTGTACGGATTGTCGTCTGGTGCAGCATTAGCGACCGTTGTCGGTGTATTGATAGAAGTGCCGTTGATGTTGGGATTGGTCAAGTTTTGCCTGAGGACACAAAGTTGGTTTTCCAGCGAAGTTTCCGATAATGAAAAAACAAAAAACGCCGCCCCATCGGTTCAGGACTCTGTTTGATGCATGCAATGGAACGCTAAGTTCACTTAGACGAAATTTTCCCAAGCATCTTGGATTAGGCGTGAATCGAGGATCGCTGGTTGCGATTGTGCAATGCGATTGTGCAATGCGATTGTGCAATGCGATTGATTCCTTTGGTGAGCTGTCCGTTTACGTAACTTTGTTCGGCAACAAAGCGTGCGGTTTTGGTCCAAATGGGAAAACGTGTTGCCTGCCGGCAAAGCACCGACGATGCCGTTTGCTGCTTATCATCGCGGCAAAAGTCAATGCAGTCTTGAAACAAACCGGCCCCCGGCCCCCATTGCTGCTACCAGATTGGCCGATCGAAACGGATTCTGCAAAGCGTGGCTCAAGGTTTTGGTAATGCGCGGTTAGGTCGTAAACGCTTCCAATATAGATAGACGCCAATCACCAAGAATACGATCCCTGCTAACAGTCCACTACAATTGCTAACCAATTCCGCGATCACTTCCCACTGACTACCAAAGGCATAGCCGAGACCGCCAAAGACGATGATCCATGTCAGTTCGCCGGCGATGTCGCAAAACAGAAAGCGGATCAAGGGATATCCACCACTTCCAGCGGCCAAGTTTGTCGGAATGGCAAATGGCGTGAGTATCCAACGCGTGAGGTAGACTGCGATTCCGCCTCGTTTTTGAAAAGTCAATTGAGCGCGTTGCCATGCCGTGTTGTCTTGAAATCGGTCCTGCAAGTTGCGCCGTGCCAATCGTCCCATCCCATACGAAACCGTATCGCCCAGTACAACTGCGACCAATAACAGGATAAACGTCGATGTCATCTCCATCACGCCAGTTCGAACGAACGCTCCACCTGCGATTACGAAAAGCGTACTTGGCATCGGTACGCCTACTGCAACCAAGAAGACAGCAAGAGCCAACATGGGCTCGCCATAGGCTGCAATCCAAGACAGGAATCGTTCGACAAGCATGATCGCAGGAGGATTCACGGCGCGTCCTCCGATTGTCGACGAAGCACTGTCGCAATTTCTTCGCACAACCGATGTGGCCCCCCGGGGAAACGTAGACGCCCCGCCAGTTCGTCAAACGGCAAATGGACATTGACTTCACCGTCCCCGTTCTCGTCAGGCCCGTGCGTGGCCTGCTGTGCCAAATCAGCTAGCCCTAACTCGTCAATAATCGTTGTTGCCGACACACCAGAACTGTTGGCAACATATTGCAGGGTCATCCAACCGCGGACATCAACCAAACCGGTCACCACAGGGTTTTCGCGATAGGCTAAAATTGTTTTTCTAAGCTGATCAATCACCGCAGGATATCGACCCAGCGAGGATTGCCCCAGTTCAAGCTCCTCATTTAAGTGCCGGATGTCAATGTTACGGCGACGGTCCTCCAATTCGACGCCCAACTCTGCGAAAAGATATTCCTGAGGAACTGCGTAGGCGGCAGCAACAAAATGAATCGTCATCCAAGGACGAATTGCATCCACATTGGCGTCTCCGGTGTCCAATCCCTGTTGTTTGGTGTATCGGAACTGATGATAGGACTTCCGAGTGCGATTGCCATAGTAGAGGATCAGCCCAATCCCGATAGCAAGCAGGCAGATTGTTAAAACTCGGCGACGCGCGATCACCATAATTGTGTCTTCTGATGTCTGTTTGTTAATGCGAATACCGTCCCTGGGGGTGGATATTATCGCCCCTGATGGACATTGTACTGCAAATGGATTCCAAGTCATTCCGCCTGAACCCAGCTGAGTTCTGCACCGCCGTACCGTTCTTGAACAATGGGACAGGTTGGCAATCGTTAACTGATTTGTGTTCGTTTCGTCTAGCGGTGCTCCGCAACGAGTTAGCGGTTCGTTCCAATTGAAACTTCGGGTGGGGATTGTAGCGAGGGCTGGCAAAAGTTACGACGATTTATCGGACCCTCCGAGACTCTTGACGAGGAGACTCTTGACGAGTTTCGCAACGGCCCGAACCAAAAACTTGTCGTTACGTGCCCGCGAAGAACCGGCCCTGCATGAAGTCTGAAATGGTTCTCTTCCATGCGCTCATTCGTGGACGCGGGCAACGACGGGGCGGTGGTCAGATTGTTCCGTGTTGATGACTTGGTAGTCGGCGAACTGCGTTAATTTGGGAATCAGGATCCAATCGATGACTCGCGTGGGATCGTTTGACTCGAACGTCATCGAGGACTTCGTGGGGATTTCGGTTGGATGACGTTGAAACAAGCCGCTCTTGTCAAACAGTTCGATTGCATTACCGCCTTTTTCGTCAACGTCGCTGACGGGAAAAGTCGTTGGTGTTGAGTTCAAATCACCAGCGATGAAAAAGGCAGTTTCGCTGGATCCAGCGATGTCGCAGAGCACTTGGGCCGAAGCAACTCGCAACGCTTCGCTCCGCGATGACAAATGTACCCCAGCAACGGTAAGGATGGAGTCACCAGTTGCAATCTCGCAAACGACGCCGCGTTTCTTTCCGCCTAACCAGGTTTCCCAAGCAGCGAAATCCGGTAGTTCGACTAGCTTTGCGTCTTTGATTGGATACTTCGACAAAACTGCATTACCGAACCGCCAAGTCCAGAACAAAATTCGGAAATCGATGTTCCGCTGCTCGACCCAATACGGATAGTCCGCAGCGATGGCTAGCGATTCGGCTTGATTCACCCCGTGACTCCAACTGGCGTCAAAGTCCACTTCATTCAAAACGACCCAATCGGCATTGATCGTCCGCAATGTCGTTGCGATCTCGGTTAGCCGTTTCGATCGCTGGTCTTTTGATTCTCCGTTCCAATTGCTTTCGGAAAGACCGCGGCCGTGCGCAATGTTATAGGTTGCGATCGAAAAGGTGTCCTTGCGCTCCGGTACGTGCGAAGCTCCGGAGCTATTGTGATGGACCGATACACGCCGCCCGGGCGACATAAGTCTGCTGACGGTGTACGGCCCGACGACAACAACGAAGGTGACAAGCAGGAGGCGAGCGATGTTGCGGCTTGGAATATATCGGCGGCGCGGGCGTGTTGTCATTCGGTGCTTGTCGTTTGTAGATCACAGCGAGGTGCTCACCTTTGCGTCACGAGCAAACAAATCGCGACAGTGCTGCTATAACTCGCGTTTGGTGACACTAATATAGCGGATCCCAAATCGAAAACATCATGCCGAATCCTTAGGCCACTCCATCGTCTGGCGCAGCTTCCGAATCGCCGATTCCAAATGGAACCGCGTCGGCGAATACGACTACGCTCAACGAGATTGCACGCAGCACGTTTTTGGCGTGGGAATAACTACGCGTTGTGTGTCTCCTTGTATTGGGACTATTGACGATTTGGGACTATTGACGATATTGCTTGTGAGAGAAAATTTGCTGCAAGGCCGCACGTTAGGAATCATTGTCAAAGCAGCGATTGCTGCAAACGTGTGCTACTTCGCTGGGCCTATATTGGAGACCTATGTTCTTTGGCTTGGCTACAATCGGTCGTGGGTCCGTTGGTTCCTGTTTCTCGGCGGAATGCTGCTCACGGCAATACTGGCTACACTCGTACTTCGACGCCCGTTTGTTCCGTGGCAGGGTTAGAAACGATGAACGAAGAGAAATTGCACGAGATTCGCGAGAATGGTTTCACGTTGATTCGTGGTGTAGTCGACTTGCCGACAGCGGATGCACGATTGCGTGCATGTTGTGGGTGCCTGCTAAGTCATTTTGCTAAGTCATTTTGCTAAGCCATTCTGTAGAACTCTTCCCAGTCGCTGCGGACGGGCGGGTTGAGCAGCACATTGGCATCGTCGTTACCGACAAACTTCTTCTGGTTTGGATCGAAAGTTAGATCGGTATTTAAATATTGGGTGATCGTTCCCAACGCCAAAACTTGGGTCAACGTCGCGGCAGAACTGAATGGCGAGTTCGTTTTGCCTTCGCCTTTGCAGGCATTCAGAAAGCTTTGGAAATGATCTGGCTGAGTGCTGGCGGCGTCATCGAGCTTAAGTCTATCCGCGTACTCTTTTTGCGTCGCGGATGGAATGATCTCCGGCGCATCGCCGTGATGGCCGCGCAGGATCGCAAAGTCACTGTTATCGCTGTATAGCAGTGTACCGCCGCCACGAGAACGCGGGTTGCCGGATGCGTTGCCCTTCAGGAATCGTTCTAACGCCTTTGGACGGAAGTCTCCACCATCGCGCCACGTAAGATTCAAGCCTGGCATCTCACCACGCGCCGGGAATTGCATTGAAAGATGAGAGCTGAGCGGATAGAAGATGTCATTGTGATCTTCCATGTAAAGCGACTTTAGTTGTGTCGGAAGACCAAGATTCAACTTGTCATGCGCGTAGTCGACAATGTGGGCGCCCCAATCACCCAGCATCCCCATGCCGTATTCATAGAATCCACGCCAGCTGAATGGGTGGTAAAGCTTGTTGAACGGCAACATTTTCCGGGGGCCGCACCACAAGTCGTAGTCGTTCAGCGACGGTGGAATCGGATCAACAGTCGGCTTGCCTTTGAGTCTTTCTTCTTGCTTCATGAACCACAAGCCAGGGCTTTTCCAGGCGTCCATTTTGGTGATGTTGTTGCAAAGTCCAAGCTTCACCATTTTTGAGAAGGTGTCAAAACCGGTTCCCGTGTGGCCTTGATTGCCCATTTGCGTGACGACACCGTATTTCTTCTCTGCACGTTTGAGCAACTCCGATTCGTGAAACGTTCGGGTCAGTGGCTTTTCGACGTAAACATGTTTACCCATCGACATCGCCAAGATCGTTGCGCAAAAGTGCGAGTGATCCGGCACAACCACACTTACCGCGTCGATGTCGTCGCCCATCTTGTCAAACATCTCGCGGAAGTCATTGAAACGCGGAACGCTGGGGTATTTTTTCAGAATGTCGGCGGTCCCTTTGGGCAATTCAAAATCGACATCACAAAACGCCACCGGTTCGGCAACACCGTCTCTGCAAAGTGAGGGAATCACTTTGCTGGCTCGGCCGCCAACACCAACGCAAGCCAGATTGATTCGCTCGCTTGGCGGCAATCGATCGCCAGCAGCCCGCGCTGACGTCAGGTAAGAAGGCAGAATGGTCGCACCAAAGGCGAGCGCGGATCGTTTGAGGTGTTCGCGGCGTGTTGATTTATGCATGTGATTTCCTAACAGGCGAGTAACTTAGAGGCGAGTAAACTTATGCGAGCAGACGCGCCAAACACCCTGGTGGGCTCGTGAGGCGATGACGCAGCACTCTGTCGACGGTAACGTTTACGAATCATGTTCGCCAGCGTTTTCCCAGTAACAATTTGTGATGAGGCGTCTTTTCTAATGCTGGAACCTCATGGTACCTGCCGCGAAATCTTGTTCGATATTCCGGAAATCTACATTTTTCGCCAGCGCAGCCAACTCCCTCGCTTAGAATTCCAAAAATCGGGGGAGAATTTGCGGCAGGTGATCCGCTGGGGCGGCATCAGGAACAACAGCAGATCGTGTTGTGGTCCGTGATCGGCTATCGAATCTACAACTCAGTCCTGACCTTGGCGGGAATCCAATCGCGGCAAGTTAATCGCTGCCCCCAGCAGATTATCCGCTTAGCCACGATACTCCGCGATGGCCACCAAAATGGTGTGACGTCATGGGGAGGCCGCCAACCCGACCGCCGATCCGTAAATCATGGATTGGAGTACAGATCCGCAGGACCTGTCAAAACAGAAGTGAGTGCCTCGGGAAACAATGCCAGGACTTGACCGAACCGATGAACAGGACGAAGCTTCGGGGATTCCCAATCCGCTACTAGTCAAAGCCGAGGGAAACGCAGATTTCCGAGGTTGAGTTACCTTCGTTTTTACCAAGACACCAATGAGCATGAATATGTCGAAAGTTTTTATCGTCGCGATGATCGCGTTGGCGTGCTTCTCGAAGAGCGGAGTAGCGGCGGAACAGGAAATTTCCAAGCCAAACGTGCTGTGGGTTTTGACGGACGATCATCGCTACGACTCGATCCGTGCGTTTAACAAAATGTTACATGGCCGGGAAATGAGCGAGCTCGGTTATGTTGAGTCGCCGAACACCGATCGTTTGGCAAAAATGGGTACGACGTTCATCAACACCTATTGCCAGGCCCAGGGCTGCGCACCGTCACGTGCTTCAATGCATTATGGCCGCTATCCATTCCGCACAGGCATCTATGAGTTCGAATACCATAACAACGACGCGGAGCACTGTCGGCCGACGCTGCCGGAAACCATGGCAGAGCTTGGGTACCAAACCACGCATGTTGGAAAGTTGGGTGTACGCATCAAAACCATCAAAGGAAACTGGGCCGCGCCGCATCCGATCTACCAGCAGAGTTTCTATTTCAAAGACCTCGCCAAAGACGGACTATGCGCTTGGGGCAAGGACTGGATTTCGCAAATCAACGGAGTGAAGTTTGACAAGCCCTTCCAGAGTCTCGAGTTCTTTGTCACGCCAGAGGGCAAACGCGAATACTGCTCAGGAGAGCTGGAAAAGGTCATGCCGGAATTCGCTGGCACCGCCGCCAACACAATGGATAAATACGACCTGCTGCGTCACTACAACGAGAAGAAGGGCAAGTACATCGATAGCGGCATGATTCTTGCCGGCGTCAGTGCACGGGAAGCAGGAAAGACCCGTGATGGGTACTACTCCTCAATCTTCGTGGATTATCTGAATAATACGAATCGAAAGTTCAAAGTTGGCACGAAGGACTATGACGGAGTGGATACGTCCAAGCCGCTTTTCTGTCATATTGGCTTCGACTTTCCGCATACTCCCGTGCTGCCGCCCGCCGACTTCCGAAAGCGTTTTCAAGAACACACCTACAAGGTTCCTGTCTTCGATCAGAAGGAACTCGAAACCATGCCGGCGCAGTTGAAGAAACAGGTGGCCCATGGATTCTCAGATCATTTCAGCGATGACGAGAAACAGGCAATGATCCAAGACTACTATGCGTTCTGCGCGTACGGTGATGTTCTGGTCGGGCAAGCTGCTGACGCATTTGTTGAATATAGTGAAACGCAAAACCAAGCTTGGATGATCGTGTACGTATGCGGCGATCATGGATGGAAGTTAAACGATCATGGTTCTGTGTCCAAATTCACGCCTTGGGAAGTCGACACTCACAACCCCATCATCGTGGTGTCGTCGGATAAGCAGGCGTTCCCTGCTGATAAGGTCGTCACCGACTTCACGGAGTTTGTCGACATTGCACCGACGATTCTTGCTGCTGGTGGAGCTAAACTTAGCGACGAGAAGTACCAGTATCTTGATGGTCACAACATGGCTGGGGTCGTTTCCGGCACGATTCCTGCCCGCGACTATGTGATCGGTGAAAGCCATGCCGTGATCGGCCCTCGCGCATTCATCCGCACCAAGGAGTATGTGTTCTCCATGCAAACTCGCCCAGACAAAAACCGCGGCAAGGACATGCAATGGGCGCAAAACGCATCCTATAAGGAACTCGATCCCGCTCTGTATCACATGGCGTCTGATCCGCAGGAACTGAAAAACTTGGCGTTCAACCCGGAATATCAGAAGATCGCAAAAACGATGCAGAACAAACTGCTCAACATTGTGCTTGGCGACAACCGCGTTGAGGTGGATTGGGGTGGCAATAAGGCACTGGGAACAACCATCTTTCGCAGCAATTTTGCTCCCGGCTCTGATGACAAGAAACTCGATCTACAGCGTTAACGCATCCGTATCCAATACAAGACGTCTTTCAAATGCCAACAATCGAGAAGGACTTCAAGTTGGATTAATTTTCCAATGTTGATGGTGTCTATTCCGTTCGTCACTCTGGCGTCGCCCTCGGACGCAGGAGCGTCGCATTTGCGAAGAACTTTGTCGCATCTGAACGTATGCTATGCAAATGGTTTTGGGTACTGTTAACGTTTCATTTGCAGACAATCGGTTTGCATGGCCCTGATTCACATTCAACCAATCCCAACACCATGACACTGTCTAATCAATGTGTTCGCTTGTGTGCTCTTTTAACGTTCTTATGCTTGATGATTTCTGTTTGCCTTGAGTCTACTGCGGACTCACCCAAGACGCCAAAACACGGCAACACTGAGAAGCGAATGGACCTCACCGACTGGGAGCTCGTATGGCAAGACGAGTTTGACTATCCCAATGAAAGGTTAGATGAAAATTGGGAATCCCAGAACAGCCCGAGTCATCATATTCTTTGCAGTCGTTGGCGTGAGAACGCTGTGGTGAAAAATGGCATTTTGCATCTAATCAATAAGAAAGAGAACCGTGGCGGACAAGAGTGGACCTCGGGGAGCGTCTGGAGCAAGAAGAAGTTCAAATATGGTTACTTCGAATGCCGCTACCGCTATGCCGAGGCGACGGGAACGAACAACTCGTTTTGGTTGATGACGCGCGGCTCCGATCCAGCCGTTGGTAAACGTTTCGAGATCGATATCAACGAGGGGCACTATCCCAACGAGGTCAACACGAACATCCACAACTGGACCGACGTGGTCACTCACGCTGATGGAACCAAGACACACCCGTCTGCACACGAAGGATTCGCTTATGGGATGCGGCCCGACTACTCTTTGCCCCTCGAGATTCCGGTAACAACGAAACGACTCCGGCTGACCTCAACCACAAGCCCTCATTTCCACATCCGTGAATTTCGCATTTTTGGCGTCAGCAATCAGTACCCGGACGCTCTGTCGGAGACGGCGGATCGTGATCTCAAAGGCTTGGTGAATCACGCCAGAGACCCGAGCGTGCAGATCGAAGCCAGTGGCGTCTTTAACGACAAGACGAAGCCGGAGCATGCGGCCGACGGCACTTGGAACACTAGTTGGATCTCTCACGATGATGGTGAAAAATGGTTGGAGTTCCGCTGGCCTCGACCGATCACCGTCGGATGTATTCAATTTATCAACGGCTGGCAGTCCAAAGGAGAGTGGACAGGATGGGGGCAAGTCAGCAACTACCGAATTCAAGCTCATGATGGACGCGTGTGGAAAGAAATTGCCACGATGGACTCCAAGGACGCTGCTGACTTTGGCGCAAACTACCACACCTACGGGATGCTTTGGACGGAGGATGAAATCGTGTTCTATCAAGACCGGAAAGAACTCCGACGAGTCGCCAACGAGTTCTGCAAAAGCGAAAGCCCCATTTGGCTGAGTGAGGCGATTATCCGCTGGGCTGGTTCGGTTTCGGACCAGATCGACGGAACGAGTATGAAAGTTGACTGGGTGCGCTACTACCAAAAGGGAGATAGTCAGTGATGAAGCATGGAATCCGTATCCTCGTCATCCTTCTTCTCGCTTCGTTCTTAGCCCATCCCAGCATAAGCAATGAACCTGTGTTTCCGCACGAGATGCCAACGGAGAAGCCAGGCATACCGATGAGTTCTGCGACAGAGCGGATGTTTCAGTATCCAGCGCCACGTGTTCAAGACAATGAACTTTTTTCTCAGTTCAAATACACTCGGCTGAAAGGATTTGACTATAGCAACGGGGATGGAACGATCTCTCGCCGTGACCCATCAAGACCGATCCGGGTGAACGGCAAGTATCATATCTGGTATACCCGGCGGCACACAAAAGTTCCGCCGATTGGCTGGGACCGCGCCCGGGAAGCGACTGAAGTTGTTCCATCGACCGACTGGGATCTTTGTGACATCTGGCATGCAACCAGTGAGGATGGTGTCATATGGGAAGAACAAGGTGTCGCCGTATCACGACCGGAGAAGCCTTCGCCTGGATGGCGTTCGGTCTGTACACCTGACATTCTGGTGTGGAAAGGAAAGTACTATCTGTACTACCAAGCGTTTGACGAGCCCAGCGGGCTTCGCGGGGACCTGTGTCCGGTCTCAGTATCCTACGCTGACTCACCATCCGGACCCTGGAAACACGGCGGCGATGCAGTGATTCCGTTTGGAAAGAATGGTGAATGGGATCAAAATGCGACGCACGATCCTCATCCGATTGTTTTCAGGGGCAAAATTTATATTTATTACAAAGCGGCCTACAACAAGTGGCCTGAAAAACGAGACAAATATGCGGTTGCCCATGGCCTCGTTATGGCTGACGATCCGCTCGGGCCATTCGAAAAGCATCCGCTCAATCCAGTCCTGAATTCGGGGCACGAGACGACTTACTTCCCATTCAAAGAAGGCGTTGCTGCACTGGCCGTCAAAGACGGAAACGAGCGGGATACGATGCAGTATTCCAAGGATGGCGTGAACTTTCAAATCGCCTCGTGTTTGTCTCTGACACCAACCGCCGCAGCTCCCTACGTTCCAGATGCCTTTACAAACACAAAAGACGGTCGCGGTTTCACGTGGGGGCTATGTCATTTCGTCAATGCCGGCACTCCCCGAAAAAGCTATTCCATCATGGCGCGTTTTGACTGTGATTTAAGCCGTGACTACGACGAACCAGCATTCAAGAAAACAGGAGTCTGGCATAGGCCCGAATTCTATTTTGAGCAAGGGATGAATACGCTTCGGGAGCACCCCGAAGGCCGATAGTCGATCGGTATTCGAGAGTTGTTGCTTTGATGAGTAGAAGATCAAAGGCAGCTGAAAAACACAAAATCCAAATAGTTGCCGACCGCATGTTCAAGGAGGTTCAAGGACATCGTGAGGTCCGGTCGCCCCAACCGTTCCCGGGCGATGATGCTGAAAGCAAGCACGATTGGGGTAATGATCAATGAAAACACGGCGAAAAAAAATGTCGACATGACGCGCAGAAGGACGTTCAGACTTCTCGCCCTGTTGGCAACCCCGGCACTCAAATCGACCGGCTTGTCAGTTTCGTGGGCGTGCCGAAGTTCGTTATGACAATGCCCGTGCGCTGAGCGACAAACGATACCGCTAGATCCGCAACTACATGCCGTATGCGACGTGGATACAACAACCACGCTATAGGACTGGCATAATGATGATTCCGAAAATCAAAGCCGGCGACAGCGTAACCGTACGTTACATCGGCCGACGCATTACTCGAAGGAGCAAGAACGCAACATGACTGCTTTAGACGTTCGACGATTTTTCTTTCTTTGTGCAATCGCAAGTGTCACCGCTGCGGCGGCGGAAAAGCCCAATATCATCCTGATCATGACCGATGACCAAGGTTGGGGGCAAACCGGATACTACAACCACCCCGTCCTTCAGACACCCCACTTGGATGAGATGGCTGCAGGCGGATTGCGGTTCGACCGGTTTTATGCAGGTGCGCCCGTCTGTTCGCCTACTCGGGCTAGTGTTTTAACGGGCCGAACCAACGACAGGACGGGGGTGCCCTCGCACGGACACGCTCTACGCCTGCAGGAGAGAACCCTCTCCGCTGCGCTGAAGAAGGTTGGCTATGCAACGGGCCACTTCGGAAAATGGCACCTGAATGGACTTCGTGGACCAGGTGTGCCTGTGTTGGGAGACGACACGCATAGTCCCGGCGCGTTTGGTTTTGATGAATGGTTGACGGTAAGCAACTTCTTTGACATGAATCCTGTGATGAGTCGCAATGGCACATTCGTGGAGTTGCAAGGTGACTCGTCTGAAATCATTGTGAACGAGTCGTTGAAGTTCATTGCTGCTGCTGCGATGAAGGAAAAGCCCTTCCTAGCTGTTATTTGGGCGGGATCCCCACACGGACCTTGGTTGGCCAAGGACGAGGACCGGGACCCTTTCAAAAAACTTGATTCGAATAGCCAGCATCATTATGGCGAGTTGGCAGCGTTTGACCGGAGCGTGGGAGTATTGCGCAAAGGACTGCGTGATTTGGATGTTGCGGACAATACGCTTGTGTGGTTCTGCAGCGATAACGGCGGACTCGCCGGAATCAAACCGGGGACCGTGGGTGGGTTGCGCGGCCACAAAGGATCTGTCTTTGAAGGCGGATTGCGTGTCCCTTGTATCGTTGAGTGGCCATCCACGATTAAGCCACGCATCACCAGCTACCCGGCGGCTACGATGGACATCTTCCCAACGATCGTTGAAATCTTGGAACTGCCAGACGCCTCAATGCTTGAACCGATTGATGGAATCAGTCTGGTCCCGCTGCTGAGCCAAGATTCGGCCAAACGGGAAAAGCCGCTACCCTTTCGATTTGGCGATCAAGGAGCACTTTTGGATAACCATTTCAAACTAGTCACGTTGGATAGGCGGACAGACAATTTCCAGCTGTTTGATTTGAAGCGTGACCCGACGGAATCCAAAAATATCGCAGCAGCAAACCCAGAGGTCTTTGCAAAGATGAAATCCACGTTTCGGCAATGGAGCGACTCGGTTGACGCTAGCATTGCTGGTAAAGACTATCCCGAAGGCCACCTGAATCCGGGGGAGCCGGAATCACATCTCTGGACGGAAGATGATCGCTATCAGCCCTTCTTTGAACAATGGAAGAAACGCCCCGAATATGCGAAGAGACTCAACGATAAAAGCAGTAAGAAGACAACCAAGAAACCGAAATAGTATGACCAGGCCTTGTTGGTGACGCGGCGAAGCAATCCGTGTCGCCGAAGCCGTTTCTCGCGACGAGGAGGGCGACAGAACGACGCCACCGTGGACGACGCATGAAGCGCGGTTCATTCGGATCGCCTATCACCTTTACTTCCGGGCCCGGGGGCTCGGCTACGACATCCGAGCGGACGAAGTCTACAGCCCCGAGCGGTTCGGCATGTCGGCCGCGATGGAATACGCCGAGACGCTCGAGCCCGAAGCTCGGGCACTTGTCGCCGCATCGTTTCGCCAAATCTGTAGCCAAGCCCCTCCAGCTCCGCCTGATTAATGAAATCTACGACCAAGCTCTCTTTAGCGCGATTGCCAACGCTAGCGCGAATTAGTCGGCGCACTTCCTCAACTAAGCTTGCTTTGTCTTTGGTTTTCTTGTTGTGCTCGAAAATCAGTTCCAGAATGTAGTCCAGATTGATCTCTTGAGACTTCAGCAGATCCACCTCAAAAACCACATCAGTCCAATCGATGGTGGATTCCTCAGTTTCGTTGCTGGCCTTTTCACGCCGCAGCCAATCTCGAATGTCGTCGTACGTCGATCGGTAATCTTGCACCTTGCGATCAGGCGGCACGTCGATGCCCTGCAATGCCTCCAGTTCTTCGTCGCTTAGGTAATGCTCTTCCTTGAAAGCTTCGACTTGCTCAGGATCGTTCACGTCGATGCTTTGCAGGGCTTTCATGCTCGCGAACTCATCGAAATTCTGCAGGATGTTTTCAACCCGCAAACTCGCCAAACAGCAAAGCAAAGTCCATCGTCAATCACGTTTTTCTGTCGCGGTGGAGGAAGCGAGGGCGAAGGTGAATTGGTTGAGGACGGTTTTGTAGTACACGAGGGAAGCAAGGCGAGGATGGAAGTCGTAGCGTCCGCGATGGCTTCAGTAACTCCAAAACGCGAGAGCTTGATTTCAGCTGGCGTGATGGAACAACGCGATGGCCACTACTACTTCACACAAGACTATCTGTTTGGATCGCCCAGTACCGCAGCAGCGGTCGTCCTAGGACGAAGCGCGAACGGTTGGGTTGAATGGAAAGACAAAAACGGAGCAACGCTCAGCGAAGTGCATCGCGATTCGAATGAAAGTAGCGACCCGTCCGACGACGAATTGCAATAGATCAGGGGACACCGGCTCTGCAATAGTTCCGACCCATCTATCTACCCAACCAGCCAACACGCCCGCGACGTCGCCTTTGTGCGGCCTTGTCGCGGGCATTTCTTTTGACCGTTGGCCAACGTTTCCCCTCGTTATTCGGCACGCGAAAAAGTTTTCGGAATAACTCCGGAACAACGCTGGATGTGTTTTCGAGACAGAGGTAACTGTGTGGTCCCGCCCGCCACGGTGGCCAACGCGGAAAAACCGAAACGCCCAACAACGGGAACACAAACATGGCTACGAAGAAAACCACGTCCGCTACCAAGATATCACGCTTTATTGGACCGACGGCGGACCCCGCAAATACCGCTTCGACGCGGAACGATCCGCCTCGGTGACAGCTTGCGCCTACTGGCAAGTTGTCCGAGCAGAACTATGCAGTATGTGCTTGAGTTCACCAACGCGGATCTGGACTCGGCCGTTGACCGAACCGGAGAAGATGGCAGTGACGGTTCGAGAGATGTTTGGTGGAAAGAGGCTGGTTCGAACGTTGGAAGTGGCAGCTAGTTTGGGAAGAAACTACGGAACGGTAAAAACGCATTTACATCGAGCTGGGCAACTAGGGCTGTTGATCTGCGTACCGCGGAAGGGTTGGCTTCCGGCAAAAATCGCAGGATCAGATGCGTCACGAAGTCAACTCGATCTATTTCTTAAGCTTGACCAAGTACAACTCCAGTAACGGCTTTTGCGACTGCACTTTGTATTCGAAAAGAATTTTGGTGCCGTGATGGAATGTCGTCTTCATCAATGTTGATTTTGCGAGAACGACCAGGTGGAAGATCTACCAACAGCAAAACGGACGTTGTGTGATTCGTGCTATTACTTTCATCATCCTTTGCGTAATAGCCAATCTCGAATTCAATCTCGCCAATGTGGAATTTAGTTTTGTTGTTGACTGTTATTACGTTTTTGTAGTTGTCGACCAAAACCCTGATTTTTCGTGACCACTGGTTCGTTGGCAAGCTCTGCATGAATAGAGGATCCATCCACGAAGCACTGAAATCATGAAGAATGGGATGATGAGCCTGAGCAATAATCGAAGCGGCAAGTTTGAACGCTTCGTCTTTGTCAAGATCGAGCGTGAGTGATTTAATGCTTGCGTCCGTTACACCGGACTGTGATTTGCCTTTGGGTGGAACTACAAAACTGAATCGCACGGCGACTTTATCGCCCTCTGATGTTACGTGTGCAATGTAATTCCAGGCTCGCTCCCCAGTGCCATACTCAGTTCCACTTTTGTAAACGCATGTAAATTTCATTGACGTGAGCCTCTGTTGATTTTCACTTGGTTATTGGTGTCGCGTATTCCGCATTCTAGCAGGTCTTTCTCTTGAGCACGGAGGCTCGCCTTGGATCGCAACGATACGCCGAATGACGACGAAGGCAAATTGCCCGACGACGTCGCCGATGCTTGGGCTGCGGTTTTGATCGACGTGTACGAGAAGACGAAAGATCAGGCAAACACTGCTGCGGCTGAGGATACAGCACGGCTATTGATGGAAGTCTGCGAACGCCGTGAAGCGATGCAGAAAGATTCAGTTGCTGAACATTAGGGGAAAGTCGCTCCTTTGGGTGCATCCTTTCTAATTCAAGAAAGCATGTTGCGGAGTGATTTGATTTCGATAGGTGGATATTTGGAATGCATAATTCGATGGCAGTTGGCGCATACAATCGCAAGGTCTTTGATGGTAGTTTTCGTTCCATCGGCTAAATCCGCAAGTGGCGTGAGGTGATGAACTTCGCAGTAAGCTACGCCATAGACGTTCTGGGAATCAAACCCGCAAACCTCGCAAGCCAATGACTTCGCTGACTTCTTTTTTCCCGCTACGAGTTTCCTGTCACGTTCACGAACAAGGTGTCTCACAAGACGTTTTCGACCTTCGCCTTTAATTGACGTTGTCATGTCAACATCGATGTTCTCCAATACCTCGCTAGGCCTTGGCACCGATGAAAGAGCAAAGATCGCTTTCAGTCGTTTCGCAAAAGGCTTGTCCGTTGGGTAAGCGTTCACATAGGCATCGACAACACAACTAACGTCTTCGTCGTTGAGCCCTTTCAATGTCTGCTGAACAAAGAAATGCTTGTTCGGTGGTTTCCCTGGAACATACGCAGTGCGAGTAACCAGCCAATCCACGATCCGAACGTGATGACGATGAGTGTTGGTATCGGTTCGCAACGGATTCTTCCGTGCAGTTGGTGGCAAATAATCGCTTTCAACAACTCCGATACCTACCACCTCGTTGTAAGCATTGTTTTCAATGATAACGTCGCCAACTCCAATAGCATCTACAAATTCGCAAATCATCTTTGCGGCGCCTTTGCCATTGCCTTTGGCTTTTGGGCCGTGAACGTTTTCGAGGGCAGCCAAGGCATCTGACTCGTGGGCAAAGACTCGGTAATCCGAATCAGGGAGCCAGCCAATGCCGATGCAATGATTGTTTCTAAAAACGTCCCAGTCGTTGGCGTTGTCTCCAGGAGCGATCTTCCATGAGGTTTTCATAGTGCTGATTGGTTCCGAGGTATTGATTCGTTGTTAGGATATTCTAGTCAGTTGCAATAGCCCCAGTAAGAACTGGCTCGCTCATGGATGAGATGACACCAACCCGCATCTACAACGACGGACCTTGCTTCTAGCGGGAAACGCTGGGCGTTGGAAACCATGCTGCAAAACAGAAGAAAACAAAAACAGCAGACAAAGCATGCACGGGACCGTCACAGCCAAACAAGTTGCTTCTCTTTGCATTGCTTGCTGAGACGGAGAATTTGCTGAAAGATAAAAGCATCCGCCTCAATGTAAGTTGCAAACAAGACGTTAGCGTCGCCCCGTCCATGTGCGATTCGATTTCGGGTTTCATACCAACCATCAACCTTTTTGCTATCGCCTTTCTTCAATGACTTCATGTCGATGCCGTAAATGCGGCTTAGGATTTTTCGTCGTTCAACCCGATTCTCAGCAGGCGTTTTCATCCAACTCCAAATCCCCTCGTTAGATATCTCGCTGCCGAAAGTTCGCAAATGCAGTTCCTCGTCAATCGCAATCAGCTCATTGTCGCATGTAGGCCCAACCATCCCATGCGGTCGGTGATACACAAGACAGCGTAACGCATCAACTTCAAACTGCTCCCACGCGCCCAGAAGACGCACAAAGGTCGACGCCACAACAAAGCTGGCAATACCATTTAGACCATACATACCGTACGAAAAATTACCAATTCGTTGGCCACCAATACCCTGTGCATGACGAGCATACGAATGGGTGAGCACATCACGAAGACCATCCGATTCCATTGGATATTGCAGATGCCGATGCATCTCTATCTTAAAGCAAGAACATAAATTGCGAATCGCGTCGGCTTGAACGTCGTCGATATTAGTCAGACCTTTTGGATCACCCAAACCTGTGATGTCCAACCCATTCTCGTCTAGCCAATACGGCCATTTTTCTCGAAGGATGAATGCAAGCGAGGAACATAGAGCGTATTGCAGCGTCTTCGTGCAGTCCAAACACGATGTTGCAACATAGTTTGGCTTGAAATCCAAAATGTCGGAGTGTTCGTCCATCGTGGTAGCTGCTAATTCCTTTTCTTTTTGGGGGGGAATGTCAACTGATAACCCTCAACGGTTCCGCCATGCATTTTACTGCAGGACATTCGGCCAAGTCACATCATGGGGGAGTGTCGCCTCGCAGAACGGTGCGATCAAATGATTCTAGCACAGACCCATTGCCAGAAGTTATGCCCGATAGTTGGAACGGAGTTAATACATAACAATGGCGATTGATGGATCAAGCCAGTCAACACGAATCTACAACGACGGACCTTGCTTCCCCAATTCGCCGCTCAATGCCGAATCCGAGAAAGCGTACCGGCGTTGGTTTGCTCGGACTGCTGAGGGTGTTCCTAAATGCGCCAAGCCGAACCGCTCGGTGTTCGACGACCTCATGCGGACCAGACAGACGGTTCGTAACCTCGCCGTCGTGGGCGAGGACGCGGGCGTGTGTTTGTTCCGGTTACGACACTAGATCGAGGCATCCAAAGCTCGCGGGCGAGCCCAGGCGGTTTGGGGTGCTATCGAAGGTTGGCAACATTTCGCATCGGCAGGTTACGACGCCGAAACGATTCGCTCGATCGTCATGCGAGCATGGAACCTCCGCGTTCAACGTTGGTCGAATGCCATCCTTCGTCCGGACAAGATCGTTATGCCACCATTGCCGCACGAAGGCATCGACACCGCGACGCAAGAGAAACTCGATGAGATACGCCAATCATGGGAACTGACCTACGACTCGCTTCCTCGCGCTGCAGACATCCGGCCGCGGAGCCTACGTCGATCGCTCGACCGTTTTCCGCTGCTCAAACCGCCAATCATTCACGGGCTACTTCGTGCCGGCGAAACGATGAACGTCATCGCGCCACCGAAGGTCGGCAAGTCTTGGTTGGCCAGCGACATGCATTGGCTGTGGCTACTGGACGTCCGTGGCTCGGTCAGTACGAAACCGAACCGGGCGACGTGCTCATCATTGACAACGAACTCCACCCGACGACTTCGGCGAACCGGATCCCGACAGTGAGGGACGGTCGCGGGATCACGCCCGACGACGTCGCCGACCATTTGTTCGTCTCGAACCTTCGCGGCAACCTCAAGGAGATCCGTTCGCTCGGGCAGTACTTCGATCACGTCTTTGAAAACCGTTTCAAGATGATCGTCATCGATGCGTTCTATCGAATGCTTCCGGCCGAGTCCGACGAAAACGATAACGCGGCGATGGCGAGCGTTTACAACACGATTGATCGCTACGCCGAGATGCTCGGTTCGGCTTTCGTGTTGATCCATCACACCAGCAAGGGCAACCAATCGTTCAAGTCTGTGACCGACGTCGGTGCGGGCGCTGGTACCAAATCCCGAATAGCGCGACGAGTATTCAGCCGGTTGGAAAGGATGGCAGACGTACGAATGCGTTCCTCGACTTCCCAGCCGTAGAACGCGTTCGGCTTGTGTGTGTATTCGCGTTGAACGCCATCAGGGCAAACGTAGATGCCTTCGGCCTTTGCACGCTTTTCAGAAACCTTGTGCTCGGAATGACAGGCGGTACCTAATCACTTTGCACGCTTGGTTGATTCTTTGTGTTCACCGGAATAGATGTCCTCGTCAGGAAACCTTCGAGATCCGAACGTTTAAATAGTCGATACCCATTTGCCGGGTTTCGTTGCATTGGGATTTGCCCGTCCTCCGGCCGCTTCCGCAACGTGGTCTGCGCAACACCCAGAATCTCAGCGGCGTCCGCAATTTTCACGTACTCACTCAACTTCGGCATTGAACCGCTCCGGTATCTCAAACTCGTTTCATGCCCACAGGCGTAAGTCTATCAAAGTCTGCAGTCCTGCGATATACTCTGTTCGGGAACAGTTTTGTCTAACCGAGTGTTCACACAGCAGGGTGAAAATTGAGACGTCGGAAAAAGGGAGTCGCATCACATACGCTTCAGTATCTTTGGAGTTGTCCAGTATTTGGGAACCCCGGTACTGTGCGTCGCAACGTCGATCTGACAATCGCACCTGAGTTGTTTAGCCGACACGACACAGATAGCCATTTGAGCAATTTGCCTTACCAGCACGCTCATATGCTAGAGCAACGCAGTCCAGATTCGATTAGCGGAGTTTGGGGGATTTCACATTGGCGTAGCGAACGAATGTTCGGCAATGTCACGCGAGACTTGCATCCAACCGGCAAACCTTATGCGGAGGTCGAAGAAGCGGTCTGGAAGGAGGCACGATGGTTCCGACTCCTCTCATACCATCGAATCGAGTCTTCGACTCATGCGATCCAGCAATTGCAACGCATGCGAGAAGTGCGATTTGCATGCGAGATCAACGAAGATTGGTATGATCCGCCGAAAGGCGAGATACCCGTGCTTGGTCCAAGCCCTGACTTTTCAACTTCTCATGCATTTCCGTTGCTGCATTATGATCCCGCGAGTCGTCGGTTCGTCTTCCCGAACTCTTGGGGACACGAGTGGGGCGATGATGGATTAGGATCTCTCCCTATCGAGAATTGGGATCGATCCATCGTTTCCGCTTGGAATATTACGACACATGCGGTGTCTGTTCCTGCTAACGGTGATACGGGTGTTGTTTCACGAGGCTGGAAACTGGGGGATCGATATGGAGAGGGTGTTCATTGTGTAGAGATCGTCGACGCCGATAACGATGAATACTTGGCATGGGCATTTTGTATTCGGAGGAACGGTTTCCTTGATGTTGACGAATTCTTTGTACGCCCTGAGGCACGCGGCAAGGGTTATGCGATAGAACTCTGCCGGCTTGTCCAGCGTCTGAGTCATCAAACAAAGCTTGAGGTTCGCTTAGTTGTTAGTTTCGCCGACACCGAGGACTACGCAATAGATGGTGCGTCAGCCGTTGCAAGAATGTTTGGCGTCAACTTAGTTGACGCGGACGTGCGGTGGGCGTCGATGTTCGGCATAGCGAATGCACCGCCACCGCCCCCTCGCAATTGGAAACCTGTTCGTCCGGAGTCGATTCTTGAAAAGCTTCGGCCGAGAGATGAACAGCCACTGCGTGATCCAAGGCAGTACACGGTTTTCTTTGGCACGAATCGCAAGCCAGTAGACGCTGCTGATTTGTCGAAAGGGTTTACAAACGAACGAGACTACGAACTCCACCGTGGACACTGCTTAGTCGAGATTCCTGCGACACACAAATTCGGATCCGTCGGACGAGGCTGGATCCCGTTCTTCAAGAAGGCAGCCAGCGACGAGAAACGGATCGTCACAACGCAACCATTGAATGCTGAAGAAATGCGATTGTTCGCTAGGCAGCTGACGAAGAAATTTGAACAAGATAAGCACAACCTACTGTTCTTGCATGGTTTCAAGAACTCGTTTGAAGATGCCGCTCTGCGATCTGCGCAGCTCGGGTTCGATCTTAAGTTGCCAGGTGCCACGTTCTTCTACAGTTGGCCCGCCAAGGGTTCACTGAAAGGCTATCCCGCAGACGAGGCAACAATTGAAACAAGTGTGACGTACTGCCTGTCGTTCGTCATTGAACTTCTAGAAACGTTCCCAGACATACCGTTGCACATCGTATCGCACAGCATGGGAAACCGGCTGGCCGTTCGGGTCTTTGAAAAATTGGCTCTCATGGAGAAACCGCCAGGGCAGCTTGGACAGCTCGTTTTTGCAGCTGCAGACATCGATGTTGATCTCTTTGCTCAGTCGCTTCCATCGATTGAGACCCTCGGACAACGACTAACGGCTTATACGTCTCGCGGCGATCTAGCCGTTCACCTCTCTGCACGTATTCACGACTATCCACGGCTTGGCTTAGCTCCACCTATTCAATGTTTCGATGGCGTCGATACCGTACTGGCTGAAGGATTTGCAATCTCGGAGTTGTTGGGGCACGACTACGTTACTGAGGCTTCACCACTGCTCTCCGATTTGTTTAACTTGATTCGTTATGGCAGCAACCCAGACGAACGACCGAGAACAATTCGTGAGACAGACTCGAAAACCAATTTGCCGTTTTGGTCATTGCCGCTTGCCTAGCACTTTGGCCTTCGACGCGTTGTTCGCCACGCCAACCCATCGACCTGCCCAGGCAGCCAACACGCCCGCGACGTCGCCTTTGTGCGGCCTTGTTGCGGGCATTTCTTTTAACCGTTGGCCAACGGTCCCCGCGTTTTTAGGCACACTAAAAAGGTTTCTGAATTACTCCGGAACAGCGCTGGATGTGTTTTCGAGACAGAGGTAACTGTGTGGCCCCGCCCGCCACGGTGGCCAACGCGGAAAAACCGAAACGCCCAACTACGGGAACACAAACATGGCTACGAAGAAAACCACCACCGCTACCAAGACATCACGCTCTATTGGACCGACGGTGGACCACGCAAATACCGCTTCCAACGCGGTACGATCCGCCTCGGTGACAGCTTGCGCCTACTAGCTAGTTGCGAGATGACAACTAGCGATATTCGGTTGGAACGAGTCAGCAGGAAAAGGGGGCTGTGACGGCTTAAGACGCGAGTGATGACCATTCCCTAATAACCACTTAAGCAGGCAAGTTTGGAAAGAACTTGCCCAACTTGGCTAGGGATTTACACGACACGAGAAATGTCAATTTTGGCGATTTCTATTTGAGTAGACGTCGTCGAGGGAACCAACGCAATCTGGCTACGAAACGGCACGCTTGATTCTGCCGAAGCCACGATGGAATTCAACGCCAAGATCTTGGTGAGAAGCAGGTAACTCATCGTCGTCGTCGATTGCCTCATTTGTGCTGCTTCTCTTAAAGTACGGTTGGTTCCGTGCGACCACAAGTCGTTACCGATACCGGTGGGAACCGGCGCACCTCGTTTACTTGAGTTCCTTCCGAAGTGGTTCGTCGACGATCAATGCTTCGGGGAAATCGGTCGCCTTCACGCCGCCACGATCGCGCAGTCGTTTGTTTTGCTGACGGCCACGTGGTGGATTCAAGGGAATCTCCATGCCGCCCAGCTCCTCCATCATCGCATAAAGCTGATTCTGCATTTGTTTCTTTGTCTTTGCAAACGCCGGGTCGTGAATAAGATTGTTTTGCTCCATTGGATCCGCTTGGATGTCGAACAACTCATCCGTATCCCAAAGTCCGTAATAGGTGGTGTACTTGTACTTGTCACCCCGCAATGAAAAGTGTGTCGGCGTTTGCGGATAGTTTTGTTCCCAGTAGTAGACGTAGAGGAAATAGTTTCGCCATGGAATTGACGTGCCCTGAGCCAGCGGAAGGAAGCTCTGTCCGTCCATGTGCGGCGGTTTCTTCAGTCCCATCGCCTCCATCACCGTCGGAGCGATGTCGATGTTGGCCACGACTTGGTCCACCACCGTTCCGCCTTGCACAATCGCGGGACACTGCATCAGCATCGGCACTCGACTTGATGTTTCGTACGCCACCCGTTTGTCGATCAATCCGTGCTCACCAAACATGTAGCCGTTGTCGCCCATGTAGATGACTAGCGTGTCATCATCGATCCCCATTTTTCGTAGCTGATCCATCACCGCGCCGATGCTGTCATCGACACTGCGCAAAGCTTCGCAGTAACTCTTGTAGAACGTCTCGGCACTTGTATCGGTGTGCAATGGAAAGTCCATGCCGTGCCAACTATTACGTTGGTCGAGCAACCAACGAGGCCGATTGAGGTGATTGTTGGTTAGCAATTTGCTCGATGACGGAAATTCGTACGGATAGTCCGTCAGCGTGCCTTTGTATTTAGGCTCCGGTGTAAAGGGACCGTGCACCGCTTTGTGGGAAAGATAGAGAAAGAAAGGTTTCTCGCGGTCGGTTTGTTGCTCAAGAAAATCGATCGCTCGTCGTGTCAGAAGCGTGGTGATGTAATCATCCTGCGGCACTCGCTTGCCGTTATCGTTAATCGTGTACTTGTCGTTCGGCGGATAGTACTGTCCCTGACCTTTGAAGCTAACCCAGTAGTCGAAGCCAGGGCGAGGATCATCGCTTGCCGCCCCCATGTGCCACTTACCGATGAACCCGGTGGTGTATCCAGCCTTTTGTAGATATTGCGGGAAGAACAACGTGCCCTCAGGAACCAAACGCTGATTGTCGATCACTCGGTGACGAAATGTGTACAGGCCGGTCAAGATCGAAGCACGGCTGGGCGAGCAGAGTGAAGTGGTAACAAACGCATTTTTTAGATGCGCGCCATGACGAGCCATCGCATCCATGTGTGGCGTCTTCGCGAAGGGGTGGCCCATGAAACTCATCGCATCGTAGCGATGATCGTCCGAGAGAATAAAAACAACGTTCCGAGGCTTCGCTCCCTCGATCTTTTCTGCATCGACAGACTCGGGAACAGGGACAACGTCTGCGCATGCTGAAAGGGATAGGGCGATGCTGGCGACAAGGCCAATGAGTTGTGCTGTGACTTGGTTCATAAGTTACCTCGCTTCGAAATTTCTAAGATAGCGGACCGCAGGATGTGTCGAAATGAAATAATCCCGTCACCCGCCGGTAGCCAGAAACGCTCCTTCACGGTGCAGGGCCTCTCCATTTAGGGGCGTTTCAAAATAGTTGTAACAAACGCGTTGCGTGGATTTGCGCCAATGGTGCCGAATGTTCAAACAGGACTATACCAAAGAGTCGCCACGTTGACTTGTTTGCGCTTTTCAAAGTGAATTGCAACGGAGTTCTCTGTGCGAGATGTTCTTTTTCCGGCACGATTCGTTCTTTCACGACGCCTAACGGGTTGCCACTACCATCGGGTTCATCAGAAATCCAAGCGTTGCTTGAGAAGGATCGCATGGGCATCAAACGGTTTGCCAAATCCAATATGGCAAAACCTGTCAAACACGCCGACGATCAACGGCAACCGTTACTGGCCTTTGCCAAATAGAGTGGCGAAAAAACACCGCGGTAGAGATTCAATTCAGCACCTGATTGGTTTCTGTTTCTTATTGACTCGATTCACCATCGCTGGTTTGACTGCTGCTACAATGGTCTTGATTCAGCCAACCGATGCTGGTTTTTCACTTCCTTTCTGCTTCGTCCAACCTACTATGCGTTACACCTTTCGAAATTTGTTTCGTTTTCTGCTCGTCGTCGCTTTGGCGTTTACGGCACGCCATAAATCAAGCGCCTCTGAGATTCAACCCAATATCCTATGGATCACCAGCGAGGATAATGGTGTTTCTTGGGTCAGTTGCTACGGTGGCACAAATGCTCAAACACCGGCGATTGACCAGCTGGCAGATGAAGGCTTTCGTTACTTGCACTGTTTTGACAATGCTGCTGTGTGTGCTCCGACGCGATCATGTTGGATCACCGGTATGTACGGCATCTCCAATGGCACTCAGCCGATGCGAAGCCGGAATGATATTCCGCACGACAAAATCAAGTACTACCCCGATCTGCTCAAGGCAGCCGGTTACTACACTTCAAACGAAAGTAAGACGGACTACAACATTGGTGGTCGCGAAGACAAAGAATGTTGGGACTATCCAGGAGGCAAGAAAAAATTTGGTTGGCGGCTTAGAAAGCCGAACCAACCCTTCTTTTCGATCGTGAACATCGTCGATAGTCACGAAAGCCGCGCTCATGGTTCGCTGGACGAAGTGACCAAAGATCCCGCAACGATGAAACTGTTTTCGTATCATCCCGATTTGCCGATCATCCGAAAGAACTATGCAAAGTATGCAGAGGCAGTTGAGCGAATGGACGGCAAAGTCAAGGAGACTCTCGACGCCTTGAAAGCCGACGGTTTGTATGACGACACGATCATCATTTACAACTCGGATCATGGCGGCGTGATGGCGCGTAGTAAGCGATTTGTTTACGCCAGTGGCGTGCATTGTCCGCTAGTGATTCGAATTCCCGAAAAGTACAAAGAGCTTTATCCAGCAGCCGAACCTGGCATGACGGTTGACCGGATCGTCAGTTTTGTTGATATGCCCAAGACTTGGCTTAGCTTGGCGGGAGCGAACATTCCTGAGACGTTCCAAGGAACGATCTTTTTGGGCAGCGACGCGAAACTTGCGCCGCAGTATCACCTCAGTTTCCGCGAACGGGCTGACGAACGTCTTGATAATGTCCGCATGATTCGTGACGAGCGATATGCCTATCACAAGAACTACATGCCGTACGCTCCGGCCGGTCAGCATTTGGCGTATTTATGGAAGGCTCAAGCAACCGCCGCGTGGGAGCAGCATCATCGTGAAGGAAAAACGAACGAGATCACCGGCCGTTTTTTCCGGCCACGTGTTTCGGAGGAGTTTTACGACAACGAAGCCGATTTCGACAACGTCCACAATTTGATCGATGCACCTGAGCAGCAAAGCAAAATCGCAGATTTGAAAGCGGCGCTACGCGCGAAGCAACTGGAATTGCATGACAGTGGTTTGCTGCCGGAAAAAATGCGTGAACGGCGTGCTGCAGCGAACAATGTGACAATTTATGAAATGGTTCGCGACAAAGCTCTTTATCCGCTTGAAAGGTACTTGGACGCGTCTGATTTGGCTCTCGCCCGAGACAAATCGAATCTTGCTACCTTTACCAAACAGCTTTCCGATTCCGACGAGGGCATGCGATGGTGGGCGGTCGTGGGAATGCATCTACTCGGACCGGATGCATCATCAGCGAAAGCGGAGTTAAAGCAATCGCTTCAGGATGAATCACACGAGGTGCGTATGATTGCGGCCTGGACGCTAGTGAACTTGGGCGACGACACCGAAGCGTTAGCGTGTTTGAACAATCTGTTGTTTCAAGGTAGCACGAACGAAACAATGTTGCATAACGTGCTGGATTGGATGGGCGAACCCGCATTGCCTCTGATTAAGAAATACTTAGACCAAGGCGGCAACCGTCAGGGACGTTACGGCATCGGTATCCTAGGGCGTATCGGCGAAATCCAAGGTTGGTGACTCGAAACCGACTGGCCGATAATACTAGTCGGCGTAGCGACATTCACCCCCAAGTGCGTCAGAGCATCCGGGGTAAATGCTCTTCACCTTTCGATTCGTCGGAGGTTAAACGGCTTGTCGCGACTTTCTGAAGGTCAGGCAAGATCTACATGATTGACAGGTTCCTTGTCAGCCGAGACTCTCTGTCAGCCAAGACTCTTTTCGGCATTTGTTCTGCTAATCCTCGTCAAACTGCTCATTCATCCATCCGCTGATTGTTTCGTTGGCGGCCTTCATCAGGTTTACTTGTTTCGCATCGGGTTTTTCCGTTTCATCAAGCAGCCCGCGCCGCCGAGCCTTGTTGCGTTGGGAGACGCCGCAGAGATGAAAACCGATGCAACCGGGGGCTTGTACAGATCGGCGAGCGTTTCGTCATACGACACACCGTCGTTCGGTTCGAATCCGTTCTCGTCCGACTTCCTGCGTACGTTCAGAGTTTAGCCAACAAACTAGGCTTGCCGTTTCGATGGTAGCCATCAGCGAGATCTCGAGCGAACGCACCCTGAATGAAGGCCCTGTAAGTCGTGCCGTCTCGTCCGGCGCCGATGAAGAAGCGAATGCTTTGGAGACCTCGCTGCTTTGATGGCGTCATCCTGAGCGGGATCATACCACACCCACGCTGGCGAGCCTCCCTCAGGCTGAGAGACAGCCACGTTGATGCCTCTGTAAATCCGTGTGGCCATGGTTTCTGCGTAAGTCGGCGTAGTCGATCGGTTCTATTTCTCTGCTAACACTGCGAGGCCAAAGGGATTCATTGCGAGCAAGACACAACTGCACGCCTAGACGAACATCGTATTCGGTTTTGCTTCATCGCTTTCCCAACAATGACCAATTGTCGAGTATGGTTTGTTCGGGGAGCATGCAACGGTAGCTGAACGAGTTCAATCGTCCGATTTTAAGTCATAGCAAAACATCCGGTCCCAGTCGCGCAGATAGAGTTTTCCGTGAGCAATTACAGGGTGCGGCCAAGCCTGTTTGTCACTTCGCTGGGGCTGATCAAATTGGCCTAATAATCGATATGCTTCGGGGGTAGCCTCCACAAGTGCTATTGGTCCGCGCTCACTGCGTACATAGAGCATGCCGTCGGCCAATGAGACGGAACCTTTGCCGACACAGCGATGTTGCCAACGGATTTCGCCTGAGTCCCAATCGACACACAACAGCGTCGAGTCGTTTGCACCATAGAGGAACCCGTTGTAGAGAACAAAGCCGCCATGGTGATTCGTGAACCTTGAAACAAAAAACTGCTCTTCCACATTCCAAACTCGCCCTCGACGGGTAACGGTGGCTTTTCCTCCTCCGGTTCCGTAACCGCTGGCAGCAAAGACGGAACGGTCTGCAAACACGGGCGTTGGGCAATTCGCAGTATCATTCGCGGGCGCGTCGTAATGCCATAGTGGCGTTCCATCTTCGACGGAAAAAGCGACCAAACCGCCGCGTAAAAAGTGGATCGATTGTCGGACCGAGTCGACTTCTTCGACAATCGGTGAGGAGTACGCGGCGGTCGTATAGCTGTTGTCTGAATCGTCGCCGTTGCTCAATTCCGCAGCAGAACCGATCCATAGTGTGTTGCCATTTAGTTTGTTGACCGCTGCAACCGTGCTACGGTTTCCACCTGGCGTGAAAATCAAACGATTCGCATCGACCAGGGGCGATTCAGCATAGGACCAATGTCCACACCGTCCACCAAAATCTTGATGCAAATTTTTCCTCCACCGAGTTGAGCCGTTCTTGATATCGACGCAAACCAAAGTTCCGTCGCTACCGATGGCGTAAGCGAGGTTTTCATCAATTGTGGGTGTGCTGCGTGGACCGGGGTATCCACCGCCACCGGAGTTTTGGCCCATCGTGGCTTGCCAAAGTGGTTCTCCGTCTTCACGTTGTAGGCAGAACAGAACTTCTTGATTGCCCTTGGTTCCCAAAACAAAAATTTGATCCTCCACCACCGATGGACTCGAATAGCCCTCGCCTAATCCTTGGATGGTCCACAACAATTTTGGCCCCCCATCAGGCCACTGTTTCAACAGCCCCGTGCAAAGACTCATTCCATCACGGGCAACACCTCGCCATCCCGGCCACTCTTCGAGCTTTGAATCCGAATCTAGCCCACTTGCCGATTGCATGGATTCTGATTTCGGCGTCGTTGATTTGGGCGAGCTCACTGAATCCGCCATGCTCAACGATTTTAAGAACGCTTGGTCTTCCTTGCTCAAAGTCTTGATCGCCAAGGTCGCGATCTTCGAGTCATCTTCACGTTGTAGCTTGACCAACGTCGCGGTGCGTTCGATAAGTCGCAGTCTTACATCGGAGGAACGTCCCTGGGCGGTCGTCCAAATGCGAAAGTCAGACAGATATTGCTGACCGTTGGCGAAGGTTGCAAGAGAGACAAAAACGAAACAGCAAACAACTATTCGCCAACGGATCTCGATCTTTGCGTTTGGCATATCGCCGGGCCCATTCTAATTGGAGATAATATTGAACTTGCCAATATCATCTTCCAATGCCCCACCCAATGCAACGCTTCACGCGATCCGTCCGACGGAAATCGGGTTCCAGTTGGCTTGAACATTCAAGCTAATGTCAGCACCAAATCCACGTTGGCCTCCAAAACGGTTTCCACTCGGCGTTCCGTCTAATCCCCAAGCTGGCTTGGGCCTCATTGTTTGCCAATGCATCGGATGTTCCCGGCGGTAGATGCGTGCCATCAAGAACCCAATTAGGAGTCTGCGAGTGCCACACCAATGTATGTCCCGCTAAAGCCATGTCATTTCCGGTCGCAAACTCGACCAATGCATCGGCCGTCTCAAAGCTGTAGCCATTCTCGCGGGGAGAACGGATACGGGATGGATATGGCAAGACGCTCTCCATCGACCCGAATGACCTTCAACGGTTGTATCAACGGTGCGATCCAAGTAGCGGTGGGCCGTATCACCTACTGCCTTTCAAGTGAGGGTTATTCATGGGTGGCAATAGCAAAATCTCCGATGAAAGTCGTTGAGAAGTGCTCAGATAATCGTCGCTGTGGTCTTTCCGAAAACTGATTTTCGCCAAGTTTCTCTGGTTCAATTCGATATTGTTGGCATTTTAATACATTTTTTCGCGTTTTTGGCGCCCGCTTGGGATAAGTTACCAGCCTGCTTACATGATGACACTCGTTTCTTAACTCGCACTCGGTTGCATTGGAGTATTGAGATGCCACAAGGTGAAGCTGTCGCGCTAGGTTTGAATCAGACTGGATTGATCGTATTCATAATTCTGGTCCTACTCTGCCTTCCTCTGTGTTGGATTCCGTTCGTCGTCGATTCGATGAAGGGGAATCCAAAGGGTATGTGATGAAGGCTCGGGCCAACGCAATGCTTCGCTGGCTTGCTTACATCTCTCTAGCCGGTTATCTCGGATGGAATGTTTGGGAGATTGCGATTGGGGGCCAGATTCCTCGATCGATATTTTTCGCGGCCACGGGGATGCCGTGTGCGACCACTGGTGGCACACGTAGTATGTTGGCGTTGCTGCATGGCGATTTGGGTCTCGCGTTACGCTTCAATCCGTTCGCGCTTCCGATTACCGCTTTGACCGCGACTACAACCGTGCATGTTGTCGTGTGTCGTCAAAGACCGCCCCACCAATTTCGGTTGCCGAATTTTTACCTGCCTGTTTGGCTGACCTTGCTAGGGATTGCTTGGGCCTACCAGTTGATGTTTTATCCTTGGTAAGTGTTTCCAGCCTTAATCGGATTGTTTGTCGCAATTGGCGAACGAGGGGAGCATCGGATTGGCGTAATCGATGGGCGGCGCCCCGACACCGTTCACTCCGTCCGCGGAACTTGCAGCGGAGTTCGGGCTTCTTGTCACGCTGGTTTGAAACACTCGCACGATCGCTCACAAGTCGATGGCCGAGAGCTGCCCCGAGTAACCGAGCGAGCACTTCGCGTTAAACTCTGAACGCTTCGGTTGAATGCGCGGCCGTGTTAGTTCCGCCGCTAGATTGAGGCATCGTTCCCCGACACAGCGAAAGGCATATGGCGAAAAAGTGCGAACTGATCACTTGGTCAAGATCAGCTTGCCTTGGCGGGTCAAACGCAGTCGGTAGAGCTGGCCTTCGTGCTCGATCCAAACCTCCTCTCCACATCGAGCCAAGTCATTGAAATGGACGATTTTCGATTCAATTCGACGTATGGCGGACTCTTCCGAGTTGCCTTTTTTTTTCAGTTTTTCGACGGAACGGTTGTCTCGGTGATGCATAAATCCTTGCTCAGTAATACCTTACGTCTTCCTGTGTTTTTACGCAGGTATTGTTGCGTAAAATACGTCCCGACGCAATACTTGTTGAGAACGATTCGCAGTAGCGATAGTATTTCGACGACGCAGCAAGCCACGGGCTGTTCATTGCCCTCTAGCCAGCCACGCTCGATCCACACCCAAGAAACAGAGTTACCACGGTGGTGACTCAACGATGCTCTTGGGCGTGATCCATTCCACATGAGCCTTTGGCTGGAGAGTTCCCATGTTTCCATTGTCTGTCTGTCTGTCCGATCCTTCCTCTTGTCACCGCGTGCCTAACGGGTGGCGTTTCACTGCGAACCGCAGCACGTTACCCGATCCGTGGAACAAACCCGAGCGGTCAAACAAAGCTTGTCGGCGTGCGTTTACGCTCGTCGAACTGCTGGTGGTCATTGCGATCATCGGCGTTCTGGTCGGGCTTCTTTTACCGGCAGTCCAATCGGCACGCGAAGCTGCGCGTTCGATGCAGTGCGGCAACAACCTGAAGCAAATCGGGTTGGCGATACATAACTATGCGTCGGCATATAACGAGTCATTTCCCAACAATGGATACTCATGGCCCGGTGGATACCCCAGTGACTATTCACCCCACGCAAAAATCTTGCCGTTCCTTGAACAGGCTCAACTGCAAGACCTGATTGACTTCGATATCTACATGGGGCATCCCGCATTTGCTGATTTGCCTGTGGGACTTCACGACGCTGCCCAAACCCGGGTCGCGACTTTTGAATGCCCCAGTGACGTTGGTGCGGAATTGCATTCACTAACGATGCCATCGGGTGCATCGATTCAGGTTGCTGGCACGAGCTACGCTATGAACCAAGGCAGTGGTTTGGACGGAGTATTTCATCCGGGTCGAGGACCATCAGATGGGTTGTGCTGGATCGGCGCGACAGTCAAGTTCCGGGACATACTCGATGGTACCAGCAATACGATCATATTTGCTGAAAGCACGATTGGTCTTGGCGTCAACGTTAACTCGGTGTCACCGAAGATGGATGTGCGTGGCTATCGAGCCTCTGCGTCATCGGTGGGCGCACCCGTGATTTCTGCGGTCTCAGCCAATGACTATTTGTCTGTCGAATCATTTGTGACAGGTTGGACGGGCGATCGTAATCACTTTTGGCTTCGCGGTAGTGTGCCCAACGGCCCAGTGATGAACGGTTTTTTAACGCCCAACAGTCATATCCCTGACTTGAAATACAAGTCGTCCAAGGTGACCGCTGCACGAAGCTATCACACCGGTGCGGCGAAGGTTCTATTGGCCGACGGCAGCGTACGAAATGTGACGGATTCGATCGACCGTGAAGTTTGGCATGCAAGCTGGACGCGCATGGGACGTGAAGTTGAAACCGTATCGTCGAAGTAGGCCTCATCCCCAAACTTAGTAGTCATGACCAACGAGCGATCAGCCGATTTATCAACAAATTCAAGGGTCAAGCCCAAGCGGCGGGCGTCTTGGACGCGCACGATCATCGCGTGGCACTGGATCAGTTCCGCGATCAGTCTTGTTGGCATGCTACTGTTCGCAATCACGGGAATCACACTCAACCATGCGTCGCAAATTGAGTCGAAACCTGTGACCGAAACGTTCACTACGGAGCTGCCGCAAGAGCTACAAACGCTTATCAGTACTCAGAAACACGAGGGCACAGCGGCGTTGCATGATGACGTGACGTCTTGGCTCCGCGTTCAGTTTTCAAGATCAATTGGCGCGAGAAATGTCGAATGGTCCGAGCACGAGGTGTATGTTTCGATTCCTGGTCCAGGCAGTGATGCTTGGCTTGCAATTGATCTTGAAAGCGGGAACGTCGAGTATGAACAAACTCGTCGTGGATGGGTTTCGTACCTCAACGACTTACATAAGGGCCGCAACACGGGCGAGACCTGGAAATGGTTTCTTGATTTGTTTGCAGTAGCAACATTGGTCTTCTGCCTGACTGGTCTCCTGTTATTGGCCAAGCATGCTAAACGCCGCCACATGACTTGGCCATTGGTGGCCCTCGGATTGGTCGCCCCGTTGCTAGTGGTCATCCTGCTAATTCACTAACCACAACAATTTTGAGATTGGAAAAAGCCAGCTATGAAACCACTAACGACCGCGATGCTTTGCCTCACGCTATCCAGCGTCGGATGGGCCGAGGATATACCCTCCACCCTTGAGACAACCATCGAGATACGACACTTAGACGTCTCGGAATATCACCGGCCGTATGTTGCGGTTTGGATTCAGGACGAGGACCGAAATGCCGTCGCGAGCTTGGCCGTTTGGTATCAGATAACGGGATCGCGCAAGGACGCCGGAACCAAGTGGCTTCCCGATCTTCGCCAGTGGTGGCGTCGGACAGGACGAAGTCTCGAAATGCCGGTGGACGGTGTTTCAGGGGCAACACGCCCGGCCGGCACACACAAGTTGTCGTTCGCAATCACGGATTCACGCTTGGTCGATCTGCCCGCCGGAAAGTACAGCTTGGTGGTAGAGGCGGCTCGGGAAGTGGGCGGACGGGAACTTGTCGAAATTCCATTCACCTGGCCCCTCGGTCAAAGTAAATCGCTGAAAGCCAAAGGCAAGAATGAGCTTGGCGAAGTTACGCTCAACGCAAAATGATTTACACAATGCAGGCAACCAGTGGCATAAGCTTCCTGCCTGCAATTCCGTGCCACACAGGCTGGAAGTTTACGCTATTTAACTATCACACTCTTTCTCGAAGACACTCATGATTCGCTTCTCTCTATCAATACTACTACTCGTTTGCCTCGTTCCTAAAACAGGTTCTGCGCACAAGGTTTGGCTACGTCCCTCACAAACCACACTCTCGGGTTCCGAACCGTGGGTGACCGTCGACGCCGCTGTCTCAAACGATTTATTTTTCTTCAACCACTTTCCCTTAAAACTAGATGGATTGCAAATCATTGCTCCTAATGGAAACGAAGTCGAAACGCAAAATCAGTCGGTCGGAAAATACCGAAGTGTTTTCGATTTGCCTCTCACTCAGCAAGGAACCTACCGTATCGCCGTGGTCAATCATGGTGTCTTCGCTAGTTGGGAACAGAGCGGTGAACGAAAACGTTTTCGCGGTACGTCGGAGTCGTTGCAGCACGAGATTCCGTCGGATGCAACGCATGTGCAAGTGACCGAAAGCGTGGGGCGTGTCGAGACTTTTGTAACCAACGGCGAACCGTCCAATGAATCAATTCAGCCAACCGGTAAGGGCGTTGAGCTTTTTCCGCTAACGCATCCGAATGACCTGTACACGGGCGAGAAAAGCGGCTTTCGTTTCGTAGTCAATGGCAAGCCGATGCAAGGCTTAGAGATCACGATCATTCGAGGCGGAACTCGCTACCGCGATACACAAGAGGAGATGCAGTTTACAACGGATGAAAACGGAGAGTTCACGGTCCAGTGGACCGAGCCAGGGATGTACTGGCTTGAAACCAGGACCGAGGACAACGAGACGAAGATCCCCGATGCACAGACTCGTCGACTGAGCTACGCTGCGACGCTGGAAGTACTGCCCCAGTGATCACGTTGCAGTGGCCCCTTTGTGCGTTGTGCCGAACACGAAGCAATCTTCGATTCGACCTTTTCATCGAACGCTGCTGTCATGCGAGCAAAGGCTACCGTTTCCGTGCCTTGCTGAATTGAATTGTGCGAATACCAAATCGGGGGATTTGCAGGCGAAGCAATTGTTGATTAGCAGAATCGAATTCAGGTTCCAACTGCTCAATGACACGGCCGTCGAGTTCGACGAGTTCAATTTTTTCAGCGTGAAAACCGATCTTCAAATCTTGCGGCGAGTCATCGCCACTGGCGTTAAACAATCGCACAATTAGCGTTCCTTCACGTACGAACATCGCTGGCACTTCCCAGCCCGAGTCGCCTGGATCGATCAAGCTGCGAACGCGCTTCGCAGCACCGCGTGACATTTCACCGATCACCGGTTGCTGCCAACTCGCAGCAACCGCTGGCACGCGTGCCTTGTCCCAATGGCCTGCGTGGGGCATCAAAGCATAACGCACTTCCGTGGGGCCTTCGACTCGGTAGTCGCGTCCCCACAATCCTTTGCCCGCATATTGAATCGTCAACCCAAGCGGGAAATTCGGTCCGTGCGTGTAGCTGGTGGTGTGATCGCTTAGCATTGCCAAACCGTAGTCGCCTGAACCGTCGGCAACATCGACCCAATCGAGAATGACGTTGTGCTTGATGTCTTCCCATGAATTGTAGAATGTGTCGGTGAGTTTGCTTTCACAGACATCGAACGCTGCGTTTTTAGCGACTTTCTGATTATTGAGATTGACTGGAAAGAGCGTGAGCAATTTGAACCGGTCGTCGTAAGCGGCGCGACGGCGATTCTTGTAGCCGTTTTTGTCTTCGAACTCCCCGATGCGTGGATTTCCTAGCCAATCAATTCGAACCGAGCAATCAATCGTAGGCGAACCTTGGGTTACCGATACACGTTGCACAAAAGGGTTGTCCGCGATGGTCCCTGAAAATTCGACCACTGCTCGTAGCGGGCCATCTTCAATAATCCGAACCTGTGCTGGCTGGTCCGCACTCGATTGAAACTCACCTTGTTCAAAAAAGTAACCGCTTAGTTCGTTGAAGCGATGCTTGTTCTTGGTATCAACAAACTCGCGATCTGCAAGCGTTTTTGCAACCAGGCTACGGATGGTTCCGCCGTGAGCAAGATCAAACTCGATGCGGTACAAATCACTCTCGATGACAACCGCATCATCGCTGGCTCGGGTGGTAACGGCGTTCTCGGTGGCCTTGACGTCATCTCGTAGTTCAACCGTTGTGTACCCCATCGGCGGCACTTTGCCACGGATAAGCAGCGCATTTTGACTTGGCGAACCCGACGCGATGACCTGTGTTGAAAATCGTCGTCCATCGTCAGCGAGCGAGACAAAGCGTGACCGTTTGTCGTTTTTTTGGATTGGCACAGGCACGACAGCATCGATCGATTCCGCGGTTGGATTAAATAGCCGAACAAAACGTCCGCTGCGTTTTCCGTCGGTATCAAGTAGTGATTCAAGAGAGCGGCTGATCGATAAATTGCTGACAGCGTTCGAGAGATTCGTCCAACGTCGAACCTGATCCGCCCAAGTATTTCCCAACCGTCCGTTGTAAGGCACGATCCAGCAATCATGATGCTGGGATAGCAGGACGTTGTGCCAAGCTTCGTCAATGGCAGCCGTCATCGGCGGACGACGCTGGTCGATAAAGTTCATCGCCGCCATTTTCTCAGCTACGATAAGACGTTGTTCTGCGCGGCGACTTTGTTGTGCGATGCGCTGCAATACCTGCGCACCCCACATCAATCCCGGCTTCACATCCTCTTGCGAAAAGTGCCAATCATCGTCCGTTTTCGCCTGAGTGATATTGCGGATGTAGTCACGCCATTTCACATAGTGCGAAGTCACCTCGCCTTTGCGTCCTGAGCCAAGCCAAGGGCCGTTGCGCCAACCAGCATCCTGCAAACACATTCCGACCGGGTTTGCGATTCCAGCTTTCAAGCAAGCATCGATATACTTTGGTGAGTTTTCAAATGCAGTCGTTTGCCACGACGAATCCGATTGAAGTTCCTCACAAGCGTAACGGGGCACGGTCAGGATCGAAGTGCCGTCGGGCCCGATCCAGTTCACTAGCTCGCCGCCGTAGGCAGACGTGTAGCCACCCCAGCAGGTGTCTGGGTTTTTGAGTACGGCGAAATCAAAGCCAAACGATTTCAGTAGGGGTGGCAAGCAACTGGTAAAGCAAGGCTCTTCGGATGAGTAGGTCGTGTAACGGACGCCCGGAAAATGATCACGCATTTTGCGGATGCCGTAATCAAATTGTCGAATCGCACTCTCGCCAGAGCTTTGGAAAAAGTAACTCTGGGCATAAGAAGGATTTACCACCTCGATTTGACCAGCCTCCGATTGATCCTCCATCATTTTCTTAAAAGCTTCATAAGCCTTCGGCTCATACACTTTCGCAACGTCCCACGTTTCAGGTTCAATCTCAAGATTGATCTTCCAGTTCGGATTCGCCTTTAGCTGATCGACAAGAAAGCCAGTGTAGCCGGGTGGATAGTGTCCATAGACACCACCATGATAGCCATCCACAAAGTAGGCCGTCTTCGGCTCGTCGGCCGCGGACCAAGCAGAGGCACACGCAAGCATGATCAACACATTCAGCGTGTGTTTAGGAAACGTTGACAGCATGTTTATTGGGGAAGGCATGTGGCGAGGTTTTGTTCATCTCAGATGTGAGATCGATGGAAGCGTCGTCCTTATTCATCGCGAGCGTGTTTGCTTTAGAAGCCAAGGGTAAAACTCAGGGTCCTCGTAGGTCTGCGTCCATGAATCATGTCCAGCATCGGGATGAATGGTCAGCTTTGCATTTTTCGTTCCCATTCGCTCCAGTGCGTCAATCATGCGTTCGGTTTCCTCCATTGGCACTACCGGATCTTTTCCGCCATGAAATGCCCAAACGGGAAGCTTCATTAGAATCACCTTCTTTGCCTCGTCTGCAAGCAGAATTGAAAGTCGCTCGCCGCCACCACAAATCGGAACAATCGCGGCAAACCGTTCGGGGTTGGCAATCCCTAGGCTCCAAGTACCGTAACCGCCCATGCTTAGACCGGTCAGGTAGATCCGGTTGGTGTCAATGTTATGCTCTGTGATCGCTTGATCCAGCAGCCCGTTTAGCTCCGAGACGTCCCATGTTTTTCCCTCGGGACATTGAGGTGAAACCAAAACAAACGGAAAGTCCCGATCGGTTTCCGCCTGCTTGGGCGGGCCATGCACTTTCACGCGCGACAGGTCATTACCACGTTCTCCTGCTCCGTGCAGAAAAAGAATCATCGGCCAACCTTCCGCTCGCTCGGGATCGTAGTCCTTTGGCAGGAACAACAGGTATTTCAAGTCCTGTTTCACTTCGATCGTGCGGGTAAAACGTCCATTCGTTTGGACTTCTTTCTTCGGCTCATCAGCAGCGGAATTGGAACACATAGCGATGGATGCAATGCATAGGATTAGGGAACGGCGCAGCGAAGTGGATAACATAGGTTTGAATATCCTGAATTGGAAGGTTTGGGAAGGGAAAATTCATCGCGGTCACCGTCGCGTTCGCCAAAGATTCATTGAGGCGCGGATAGCTTCCGGATTTCAGCTCGCGATGAGCATTCACGCGTCTTGAGCATTCACGCGAATGTTGCTCTCAATCGGAGGCCGATGTAGGTGGGATATCGCCTGCGCCCCATGCTTTGTTTGGATTCTTGCCCATTTGAAATTCAAGGGTGCCGCCGGCGGCGATTTCATCGTGCATGATCCAGGGACGGTTCAGCGGTTGACCGTTGAGTTTGGCCGATTGAATGTAGATGTTTTCGGGGGAATTGTCGTGAGCGATGACATGGAATGTGCCGCCCTTGTAGTAGCTTGGATCCAACCGAATGCTAACCTTGTCAAACACCGGACTCGTAAGTTGGTACATATTATCACCAGGACAAACCGGGTGTAGACCCATGGCAGTGAAGACATACCAAGCCGACATCTGACCAACGTCTTCGTTGCCACAAAGGCCGCGAACGCCGGTGCCGTAAGCTCGGTCGCAAATCGTGCGAGTCCATTTTTGGGTCAGCCACGGTTTGCCGATGTAGTTGAATAGGAATGCGACATGGTGACATGGTTCGTTGGGATGGTTGTAGAAATCATTCCAAAGGAAGTCGTCGGGCACCTTGTCAAAAAACGCTTCCAATTCTTGTTCAAAGAACTCTGGCCCCATCAACTCGATCATGCCTGCGACGTCATGAGGGACGAACCAACCTTGCTGATAAGGGTTGCTTTCGATCGTGCCTTGCCAATGGACTTCTTTGCCCTTCCATTCGGTCCAATCGCCGTTGGCTTTCTTGGCACGGAACCATTTGACCTTGGGATCCCAAATATTGTGATAGGCCTGAGCACGCTGATTGTATTTTTTTGCATCTGCGGTCTTGCCCAATGTTTCCGCCATCCGACCGACGCACCAATCGGTGTAGGCGTATTCGAGAGTGTGTGAAATCATGTCGGGTGTAAAACCGCGATCCTCTTCAAAGTTGGAAAATTTCTCGACCGAGTTAACGCACTGTTTATATGCTTCATCAATGTCGTAGTTGCGAATTCCTTTGTGGTACGCATCGGCAATCACCGAGACAGCGGGGTTGCCGAGCATGCAACCGGAATAGGAATTGAGCAGTTCCCAGCGTGGCAGGTATTCGCGTTTACTGAGGATCCCCATTTGCAGCAGTGAGTTGATTTCATCATTGACAACGTCGGGACGAATGATCGTCAGTAGCGGGAACTGGCTGCGGAAGACATCCCAACCACTAAAGATCGAACGATAGATAAAACCATCCGCTTGGTGCTTTTCGTTGTCCGCTCCGATATAAAAACCATCGATGTCGGATATGCTGCGGGGGTCAATGAAACAGTGATACAAAGCGGTTGCGAAGATTTCTTTCTCTTTGTCGCTGCCACCTTCAATGGCAACTCCCGCCAAGGCATCGGCCCAGAGCGAGCGGGCGTCGTGGTAGACTTTGTCAAAGTCCCAGCCGGGAATATCATGAGTGAGGTTCTCTTTGGCTCCGTCGATACTGACGTAGGAAACACCGGTCTTGAGTAAGACGGGCTCGTCTTTTTCGGTGACGAAATCGATAAAAAACCCAGTGTTGGAGCCGTCGTAGCTGCGTTTAGATTCAAAGACGGTGTCTTTGTCGAAAACGCCAAACTGTTCTATCGGTTTGCTCAACTGGGCGTAAAAGTATTCGGTGTAAGTCACGTTTCCGTCACCGTGCCCCCAGCCGCCATCTTCTCTCGGGCAATACATGTAACCCTGAATCGTATGGTCATCGACAACTTCGACGTGTTGTTTGCCGTGGCTGAGCCAACGTTCTTTTTGGCCGATTCGGCGTGCCAGGTCGATTTGGATCCGGCTATTTCCCGATTCGGGAAAGGTCATGCGAATCATGCCGGATCTCGGCGCAGCGGTCAGTTCGACCTGAATGTTGTAGCGATCGAGCATCACGCTATAGTACCCGGCTTTCGCCGTTTCGCGGTCGTGCGAGTAGGCTGACTTAGCAAGATCACGGTTCAATTGGCGAGGGCCCGTGGTCGGCATGACCTGGAAATTTCCAAGCTCACCGTACCATCCAATTCCACTCATGTGCGTAAAGCTGAAGCCTTCGATGGTTTCATGGTGAGACGAGTACCCAGGGCCATTGTCACCGCCGGTGATCGTATCAGGACTGAGCTGAACCATTCCGAGTGGAGTCGTCGGACCAGGAAAAGTTTTCCCCAAGCCGTGTCCACCATAACCACCAAGCGTGATCGCACCGATCATGGGGTTGATGTAATCGACCGTTTCTTTGCTTGGAGCTTCAGCGGATTCGTTTGCCACACCAACGAGGCTTGGCATTTTGAACAACAACGCGAGTATTACCAAGAGGGTCCTACTAGATAGGTTTGACTTTTTCATTGGTTGGTTTTGAGCGATCAGAACGTCACTGCGGTGGGGGGACGGTATGGCAGAGGGGTAGGCAAGCGTAGCAGTCGCTCGTTTGATTTCGAAGATCAGACTATAACAGCAAAATCGAACGCTCGCGAGCGAAGGAAAAATTCGTCCGCTTTATAACACGCTTTGAATCGACTCCTTCGTCGATGCGTGCAGGGGGTTTGCGTTTCGGTTGCGCATGATTGCTTCTCAGGATGCAACGCAGGTATAACATGTCTTGTCATGATGTTGGTACTTGATTTTAGGATTCGTGGCGATTGTCCCAGATAAGAAAATGTTGACAAACAACAAGTTTGATATTCGCAGACTTCAGCGCCCATGGCTTGTTGCAGCGAACTTGATTTTTGTGGCTGGGATTGTTCTGGCAGCGACAAGTGCTGCACAGTCTGCTTTGGAAGACAAGCAAACGAAACAGGAATTTGCTTTCGACGGTAAAATTTCTCGCGAAGTGCTTGAGAACTATCTTGATCGCAGCGTAACGATGGCCTACTTCCTCGTAACCGGTAAAACGGAAGGCAATCGGGAGTATGACTACCGCGAGGACGACTTACGGATGATAAATAATATCCAGCCCAAATTCATTGGCCGCGCAATCTATCGGTGGAACGGCGAATCGCGACTAAACGATTCTGATTTTTGGAGCGAAGCCGAGGAACTGATTGCACGCGTCCATGCACATGATGATGAAGTCATCTTTCAAGGTTGCCTATTTGAGACGATCAGCCCTGATGTCAATCATGTTTCCATACCGGGTTGGGTTTTCGAAGAGTTCGGGTTACGTCCGGAAGAGAGAACCTTCTTGTACGAAGACATGCTGAGTCAAAAGGGAAAATTCGTGAACCATTGGGGACGCAGTAGCGTGCCCGACATTACGCGACTTGAAACCCAACTTTGGTTCTTCTATTTGGCGGGCGGATACATCCATCTCGGCTGCGAAGCGCTTCATCTTGGCCAAGTGCAGTTAATGGGAATGCACGATCCGGACTTAACGGAATGGTCGACATTGGTTTCTCGAATTCGCAAGTACGCAAAAATTCATGCGAGACGGCACATGGTATTGTTGGACGCACATGTTCCAACGGGTGGCATGGTGGTCAATGGTGTAAGCCTATTGGACTTCAACTCCTTTCCACTTCGGGTCAAAGAGATCGAAGGAAGACCTTTGGAAGGGGAGCTGCAGGTTGGCCATCTTGACGGGATTTATCGACGCAGCAAAGGCTGTCGATCGCCCAGCGGGTGGAGTTGTGAGAGCCTTCCTTACCTTGTCGAATTTGATAATTTTGGTCGCAGCAGGACGCCCAATGTGTTGGATTTGAATTCGGTTTTTGTTTGGGGATGGGATGAAATATCCTGGTTTGCGCAACAAGGTGAAGATGACCGCAACAAGTGGCTTATCGATGCACGCAATTGGATTCGCGAGACGGATCCGAATGGCCATTTGCAGATGCCTGTCAGCAGGATGATTACCTGTCCCAATCAGTCGGGTGGAAATTATCGGGCGAATACACGCAGTGCAGAATGTCCAGTCGGTTACTCACAGGAAGAAACGATCAAGACATTGTTTCTGAGTCAATAGATTGTGAATGCCACTTCGTTTTTTTGATACACTTCAACACGTCATGTACCAAGAGGAGTCAAATGCCGCGGACAATATCGCGATCCCAATTCAATCGCTGGCACAGCACGCGTTTGCATGTTGTTGCTGTTATCTTGGCCGTGCTTACCACTGTTGATTGTCACGCCGCCGAATCATTGAGTGCTGGCGACTACGTTTCGTTCGAAGTTGAAAAGACGAGCTGGCACGAGGAGTTTGATCGCTATGACGATTTGATGAGCAAAGTTTCTCTCGCTATCACACCTTCGCCCCGACCAACAAATCAACAATACGGCGATCCCGCCGATCATTGATGACCAAAATACTTGAAAATCAAAACTCGGTCTGGTTTGCACATCGTGCCGATCGATCCCGCCTTTTCTTGCCAGGGAGGCAAGACCTACCATGAGTTTACTCGTAATTGATCGAAAGCAAAGTTGTATTGCCACGTTGGCTTTGTTGTTTGCGGTGCACAGCGTGTCGGATGCCCAGGACACAACTCGGTGGTCGTGGCAGGAGCCGCAGGCAAAGGCGATGCCGACGGGCGATTTGGAGTGGGCGCCAAAGCCGTTCGAACTCAAAACAGGCAAATCGATCCGCTACATTGACTTCGAGTCTGGCAACGATGAGAACGACGGTCTCTCGAAACAGACGCCGTGGAAGCATCACCCTTGGGACCCCGATTCCAGCAGCAAGGCGATGGCCTGTAACGGGGTGCGAACCTACATCTTCAAGCAGGGTGTGGACTACCGCGGCGAGATGAACGCGGACGAATCGGGCACTTCGGACGATCCTGTAATCTTGACTCGGGATCCGTCCTGGGGCGAGGGGCCCGCCGTCATTTGCGGTTCGGAGGACGTGAGGGGGTGGAAGAAAAACGCCGACAACGAACTGATACCAGAGTCTGAAAACGTTTGGTACGTAGACCTCGATTGGGCACCACGCAACGTATGGATGGTCGGCAAAGACGACGCTGTAACCCGCATCGCTCTGGCCCGCACACCGAACTGGACTATCACTGATCGGGACGACATCAAGAGTCAATGGTGGACGTGGAAGAACCCCGACAAACCCTTCGACAACTACGCGACCATCAACGGCCAAAAACGGCATTTGGCCTTCGACAAGGACGACATTAACAAAAACAACCCACAAGATTATTACGAGGGGGCAATTGTCTGGACCACCAAAGGATGGGTCATGGGGAGCCCCTTTCCGGCCAGGGTTTTGGCGGTCGACCGTGAAAAGGGATCGCTCGCGTTCCCTGGACAATGGGGTGGCGGACCTTCCTATAAAGTCATTCGCGGCTGCCGCTTCTACCTAGAAGACAAACCGCAGTATCTCGATAGTCCCGGCGAGTTCTGGTTCGACAAGAAGGCTGGCGGCGGCCGGCTGTACCTTCGCCTTCCCGGTGATCAGGACCCTAACCAAACCCGCGTCGAAGTGGCTCGGCGCATCCGCATGATAGATAGCCCAGGCATGAGCCACGTGCATATTAGGGGGCTTACTTTCCGCTTCACCAATACTTATTGGAACTTGACTGCCGCGCCCTACTGGGTCTCGCACGAAAGCATCGATGCGGAACCCGGTTGCATACGTCTGCTGGGCAGTGGCACCGATATCCAGGTGACTCATTGCACGTTCGAGCACATCCACAAGGGAGTTCGTCTGAAGGCCGTGGGCCGACAGGATGCCATCGACCAAGTCGTCGTGGACGATAACGTGTTTTTTAATGCGGACTCCGGCGGTGTGGAGCTTGCCGACAGTTCGACTTATGGCGACATCGAGTCGCCCATGGGCCGGCTCTACGATGTCCGCGTCAGGCGGAACAAGTTCGACCACATCGGCATCCGTCCGGACCTCTTCGGCCAGGGTGCGGCGTTGGTAGTAAACTACGCGCAGACGGTCGAGGTGGCGGGGAATATTTTCTATCGTGTTTGTGCACAAGGAATCGATGTCCATGGCGCCAAGGCGAACCGTGCAGCCACCGACCGCCCCTTCACCAGAATTCTTATCCACCACAACAAAGCCGTCGATACGCTGCTGAACGTGGACGACTTCGGCGGCATTGAGACCTGGCAGGGCGGACCAGCCTACGTCTACAACAATATTTCTGGCAACCCCGGTGGGTATCGCAATTGGGATCACGTGCTGAGCCCCGATACGGAAGACCGCTTTGGCCACGCTTATTACCTAGACGGAGCCTTCAAGAACTACTACTTCAATAACATCGCTTGGGGAAAATCGAAAGGACCGTCAGGCAAATTGGCTAACACGGCGGCTTTTCAGGAGATCATCAGTTACGAGAACACGTTTTTCAACAACACACTCTACAACTTCGTACGTGGCTCGCGCCGACAGGCACCCCAGGCTGGCCGTGTGAAGTTTCTGGGCAACATCTGGCAAGGTATGGGACTACGTGTCTTTCGTGATGCTGATCCGGCGAAAACGGTTGACTCCGGAAACGAGGCCGACGCAGGACCCCGCCGCAGCCAGTATGCCATTAATACCGATGCTTACGCGCGCAACATCTTTTATGACTCCGGTGAAACATTTGGCGTTTTCGAGCCTTCCGGGCGGTGGCATGGAACGCTCCAATCGATGCGGGAAGCCTTGGAGAGCTACCAACCGTTGGCCGCAAGTGTGGGGGTCATGGCTGAGCAATCGCCACTGCGTGACCCAGACGCTCACGACTTTCGGCCGTCCGTCAATTCGGCTGCCCGCGGCCACGGCGCGAAGGTCTTCGTACCATGGAGCCTCTACGAGACGGTAGCCGAATGGAATTTCTGCCCCATCCAGGGCGACCCGACGCGAATTATGGACGAACACTGGTGCATGGCCCCGTACTACACGAGCCGAGACGATTACTACACGTTTCCCATGTATCCGCTCAAGGGCGTCAATATTGCTATGAAGGATTACCAAAACGGCCCGCTGGAAAATTGGACGACGGGTGCCCTGCGGTTTAACGGACGCGACCAGTACGCAGTCACGACCAACCAAGATATCCACCGGACCGTGAATCACGATGTCAGTTACGATTCGCCAAAATGGGCGACCGCAACGGTTCCCTCAGCCATGCAACCTGGTAAAAGCTACAAGGTTGAGCTTAAGCTCAATGACGTCAAGGACGGGCTGAAACTTTCTGCGGACTTGAACTGGATGAAGAAGAGTGACGCATTCGGTGGCGGCAACGCGTGGGGCGGCCCGAGCAAGGAGATCGAAGGTCCCGGCCCCTATACGTTCACGTTCGAGCCGCAAGAAAAGCCCGATCTGGGCAGCTTTGTCCTGACCGTCTACCTCTCTACCACGGGCGAGTGGAAGGACAAGACGCTGCTGGCCACGGCGGGCATTTCCCTCGGCGATTCCAAGGGCAAGAGCGCCACTGTGACGTTGGGAGGCGACAAAATCAACGAGAACCGTACCGTCCAGGGCGCCGACCTAAAGAACCCAGAAATCCACACGTCGAACTTCCTAATCGAGGCTTACTTTAAGACTGTGCCAGGCGAACGGGACGCGACGCTGATCCAGAAAATGGACAAAGCGGGATTCGCACTGCATGTCAACGAGGTCGGTGGCGTGACCTTGGCCGCGCAAGCAGACGCCAACAATGCGTCCCTGGCCAGCCGCAGCCTCGTCAGCAACAGTGTTGTCAACGACGGCCAGTGGCACCACGTCATCGCTGAGGCCGATCGAAACACGGCGACGTTCACGATCTACATCGACGGCAAGCTGGACGCGGTCGGGCCAGGGTTCGGCGCAGACGCCTCCCTGGCCAACAACGCGGATCTTTACGTGGGCGGAACACCGAAGGGTCAATACATAGACGGCATGATTGAATTCATGCGTATCGCACGTGGTACACTGGCCGACGCACAGACGACAATTGATGAACTTTACGCTTGGGAGTTTGATGGGCCGTTTCTTTATGATTTCATCGGCAGCCAGCGTCCAGCCAATGGCGGAGCAGCCGGCGCCATGGACTAGGCCGCTCCCGACATTCGGCATGCACCAGTACGCAAACCATAAATGAAAACGGAACAAAAAAACCGGGTGCCATAAGACTGGGTGCTAGGCACTGTGCGGTGGCTAGGAGATCATACAATTGCTGCTCCATCTCACAGTTGACTTGGCTCGGTGTGCTGAAGGAATTCGGGTGTTTGCAAATTGAGCAAGACTTTGTCGCACGAGACTCGCCCACATCAGCAGTCGGCTCGATTGCATGTATGCATTGCGCAGTCATTCCTAAAGCTCGCGCGAGCACTTGCGAGCAAGCTTCGAAATCGACGACCGACAAGATACCGGATCTGATCGCTAGCTGACAAAACAGGCGGATGCGGCTTGCTGACCGCGGTGCCAATGTCGACCGGTTCGCTCTGCTTCGGCTCGCATTGAATCGGGTCGACCCGCACAAGTCGACTTACCAAAGTAACGCTGCCAATGCCAAACCAACTCTCGCCACATCGACGCATCGATCCCCACTTCCGTAAGTGTGTTTGCAAGCGACGCGGGAATTTTAAGGACCATTCCATCAACGCTTTGACGCGCCGTCCATCTTAGTAGTTGTAAATAATCCCGAATCGAAAGACTCAAAAAACCACGATCACTTGCCCGCAGCCCTGCCGTGTGAACCTCGGCATCTGCGGACAATTTCTCAGGATGAAGCGTTAGCGGCGCCAACCAACTGTCGCGCCGAATACGACGTCCCGTCGGACTCCGCTTCTTCGCTTTGCGTTTCTTGCGTAGCTTATCCACTGGCGTTTCTCGCATCTCTTTGCCAGCTTGCTCGGTTGGGATCGGCACCAGATCGAACGCAGCCGATGAAAGCTCCTTGCCACGCTCGCCTTCGATTCGGTCGTAGGCTGACGTATGAGGCGAAGTATCAGGCGTTTCAGCCATCGCGGCACGCACGGGATTCAGGTCCACGTACATCGAACATGCCAATAGGCCTGCTTCATCGATGATTCGTTGAGCCTTGAAACGCCCCTCCCAAAACCTTCCCGTGCATTCATCGTGTTGGTTGGCCATTCTCGCGATCGGTTCCGCCAAAGCTCGCATAAACCAAGAGATATCCGAGAGCCGTCGGCGTATCTCCGCCAATCGCTTCGTGTCTTGAACCAAGCGGTTCACATCATTTTCGGTCGGCTCGGCCAAATGTTCTTCGATTCTGCGTCCAGGGAAGACTTTCAGCCAGCGGATTGCGACCTCTTGATCACTCCAAACAGCCACAACATCGGGCCGATTACGCAAAATCTGGTGCATATGATTGCTCATCACCGCATAGGAGAGCACATCGACAGCAAAAACGGAGGCCAGAGCTTCCAGGCGCCGGCGAATCCATTCTTTGCGGTACGAAAAATCGCAGGCGGAAACCGGATCGATCCCCGCTAAGAACGCACGGCGGACACAGCGTTGAACAACATGGACGATACAAACTTCACCAGCATTAAACTGTTCAGCACGTGCAGGGCGGGGCATTGGCGAGTCTCCAAACGTAAGAGGAAGCCATGAATTTAACAAAACTTCTCACCCTGTCCATATGGTGGGTGGCACCATACAGAATATGCGAACTCTTTGGGATCCATCGCAATCTTTAGATCGCCTTGCAGTAAGTGTGCGTTGCCGACCCTCGAAGTCTCATTGCTCAGTCACTCTTCGCGCGGAAGTTGGATCGACCGAACGCTCGAAGTCTGTCTTGAAACTTGCGTAGGTGTCTGCTCGGGTTAGACACCGACGCGCCGAACGATTGCAATAACCAGTTGCTTAGCGGACCCATCGCGTCCAACGCAGAAATCGAAATAGCCTTCCAAGGAGCCTCACCCGCTCTATTCGAGTTCGTGCATCCTGTTCTACGCTGAACTTCCGCGAATCGACGTCTGTGCTAGAAAAACCGCACCCGACGCAGAATCCGCTTCCAGCTGGCAACGTCTGTCTACATCGGGGGCATTTGGTGGTCATGGCGTTCTTAGATTGATTGTGGCAGTTTGGACGATGAAACGTGTAGGTACAGGTAACGGGCTCATTTTCCGAAACGTCCGGGCGCAATTAGTTGCGATATCTGCGACAGGCCGCAAGACAGACACAACGGTGATCTCGACGCTGCCCGACCAGTATAACGCACCATAAAAAAAGCGACCGATTTCATCGACCGCAGCGTCTTTGCAAGTCCGCTAAGATCCGAATCGTCCGGGGGATCATCTGATGCAAAAAGGCAACGAATCAGCTTCAAAGATTTGCAACGACGCACGCGAAGATAACTATTTCCGAAAAAAATCAACAACGTTTCGTCTTTTCGCGTCCCGAGTTGGAAGGTCTATAGGTAGTGGGACACATTATTCGCACTTATAAAAGCTCTTCATGCCAGACAACCTCGAAGACGAAATCCGCGAAAACGCCGCTGGACCGGCCAAGGCTTCCGGCGACGCTGGCAGTGTTGAACAACACAAGTTGACCGAGCAGATCGCTGCCGATAAACACCTCGCCGGCAAGGATGCCGTGAAGCAGCCGCATCGCGGTCTTCGCTTTAACAAGATCACGCCACCGTCGGCCGGCTGATCGTTCTTCTAGACAATTTGCACTGGGCTGTCGGGGACGGCACAAGGATACCAACACGGATGTTGAAACGTTTGTCAGGGATAATCGAGCAAGCATGGCGCGGCGGAGCTTCCCGCTCCGCCACGCCGGGACGCTCGCCCCGGCAGCCCTTTTTCTCTCGTTTGCGGGCCAAGTACGACGCTGCCAATACGACGCTCGACAACATGAAGCATTGGTCGCGTGCCGACGGTTTGTCCGCCGCGTCCGCGAATTGTCCATATGGTGGGTGGCACCATACAGAATATGCATCGGCAATCCTCTGCCTTTTCCACAGAGCCTTGCTCGTTTCGCATTTCGTTCAACGTAACGGCACAGGTCAAGGGAGTGATCGTCATCCTGAACAGGAAAGCTCTTGAATCGCCCTTGGTACACATAGCCTTCTCCCTCAGTGTGATAGTGGGCGTGGTAGCGCATCGTGTGCGTTAGCGTGCTCCATCGCAGGAAATGGCTCATCCCTCCGTTCTCGCTTGGCTGCAGCACCAGGTGCAAATGATTTGGCATCAACTGGTAGGCAAGGATTTGGCAGGGATTGAGAGCTGCAGTCCTTCGGACAAAATGTTTTCGAACGCTTCGTAGTCGGCTTCTTTGTGAGAGATTGTCGAACGCCCATTTCCCCAATTCAGGGCTTGGTAGAGCGCATCTTTCTCGTCCGCACGTTTGGGCCTAGGCATATCAACAACCTAATATTCTCCTCGCG
>SJPJ01000001.1:245254-333125 GCA_007859835.1 Novipirellula herctigrandis
ACTCTGCTTTCGACTTTCCCAAGCGTCGAACTGCAAAAGTTCCAACTCGCCGCGGATGATGAAGGAGTTGTGGACGACGATTGAAAGGGCACGTTGTGTTGATCCGTCATCCGATGCGGCGTCAATCATCAGAGACGGCATCGTCGAAGTGCGCGGCACCTTTGTCGATCGTGTTTTTCAATTGCGAGTTTGTAAGCACTCCATCCCATACCGCCACGTCGTCGATTTCGCCTAGCCAATCGCCTCCATCGCTTACCGACAAAGCGCGATCAGGCCGCCTCCCGATGGTGAAATTCTTCATCGCGATTTGCGAGGTCGCCGAGACATCCTCGCCTACCAGGACGCCGTCGACGTAAAGCTTCAGTCCGTCCGCTTCACTGACAGTCATGGCCACGTGCGTCCAATCTCCGATCGTGATGGTACCGGGGATTGACGCGACCTCCGCGATGACAGCGCCGCCTGGCAACACCGTCGCCGACACCGAGCGGTCAGGTTCGACTCGGATGAACGCGCCCGCTTGATTCGACTTCTGAGTTCCCGCGATATAGGACTTGTCCGAAGATTGGCTTTTTAATCGCACCCAAGCCGCGATCGAAAAGTCGGTTTTAGGCAACGGATTCTCGCTCGTTGAAATGAAGCCTCGCTCGGACTCGAAGGTTGCCGCCCGCCCTATTTTTCCTGGGATAAAACGAACAATTCCGCCTACCAGCCCATCTCGGGAACCGACCGAATCGTCGGCATTGCCGTCGAGTTTCCAGTGTCCAATCAAATTCGCGGGAGGTCCCGTCACCACGACGTGTTCACGCCGCTTAGGCCGATGCCTAACCGTGAACGTCATGTCACCCTGCACCGTTTCGTCCAGGATCAACCGATCACCAACGCGGGTCGCATTCATCACCTGACCATGAGATTCAACCACTCGTGCCACCTCGGATGCGGGTAATTCGATCTTAGCGGTCATCCCCGGAGGCAACGCCACGGACAATTCCAACAACTCGCCTTCTAGGGTCCAGTCGATTTCGATCGGTCCGCGTGGTGTCGGCACTTTGCCCTTGGCGTACTTCAATCCGCCGATACAGGGTCGAATGCGGGCAACTTCCCATCCCGGCGTCAGGGCTTCGGCACCAAGAATATATCGCGGCAATAGGTTGGCGGGCGCGGCTCCCCAGGCGTGATTCCAATCCTGGTTGGGTTTGTAGTTCTGATCCCATGCTTCCCAGGTGATCGTGGTTCCCGCTCGTACCATGTTTCGCCAACTCCGTCGATGCGGAGCCGTTATCATAGCAACCGCGAAATCATCAGCGCCGTTTTTAAACATCGCTTCCATCAAATATTGTGCTGCATAAACGGAACACCTCATCCCGCGATTTCCCAGCCATTGGGCAATCTTCTCTCGACTGGATTCTGGGGCCAGTCCGAAAGCGAGCGGAAACAAATTCGCGTGAACAGACTGATGCTCCGTCCCGACACCATCGCGATAACGTCCTGACTCGGCGTCGAAGAGTTGCCGCTGAAATTCCCCATAGCTCCGTTTCCCGTGCGCAGTGAAACTCTCCACGTCATCATTGATACCGAGGCCGCGAGCCATTTGAATCATCAACGCAATCGCTCTCAGGTGAAACGCATTGACGACCGTATTGATTTCTTTGAACTCATAACGATCCCGTTCACCTGCTGGCCAATCAACGATGTCAGTTCGCTTGATCTGCTGGGCATCGCTATGGATCAATCCATCGGGACCGAGTCGATCGAGCAGCAGTTTCGACTTCACTGACTCGTACCGTTCGGCTAACCACTCGACGTCGCCTGTTCGCATCCAGTCCGCATGCAACATAAACACCATGTGCGGCGTCCATTCCGTCGGCCACGTGCCATGCTTCATCAGATGGTCGAACGTATCTCGGGCCATCTGAACATCGTGGTCGCAATAGTAGTGACTAAGTTGATTCAAATAGGCATCGGCTTCGTATGGAATGCGTTCGCGATCACCGTCGATGTAGACACCGGCAAACGTGGTGGCTTTAATCGAGTAGCGACACAGTTCCCAGATCTGATTGAGCATCTGATCAGACGAATCAAATGCAGCAGCATTGTCATCCCACGTTGCCGCATACGCCGCTTGCCGCGTCACGTGCTCCGGACGCAGTTCTCCATCCCAGCCTTCGATCTCGAGCCAACGAAACGGCGCAACAACACCCCACTCCGCCGGCGTCAAAATCGCGCCACGCTTCTGCTGGGTATTACGCCCGTCAGGCTTGGGCGCCGCAATCACCGGGGCATCACCATCAACGGTAACGCTCGTTTTCATGTATCGAACGGTCCCAGGCGGATTGCGATCGATGCGTCCTTCCGCAAACGCTTCGCCAAAATGAACGACAACCTCACCGCTTACGCCCGCCGGAGGATTCAGCCGAACATTTCCAAACGCAACGCGACCAAAATCGACAAGGTAAACACCTGATTCCGTCTGCAAGATATTGACCGGACGCTCATCGACGAGATGCACCGGCGCGGCCGATGACCAAGGCATCGTGACCAACCATGAGAGAATCGTGGCTACGCTAGCAAGTGGGATTCGCATGTGACTCGGTGTTCCTTGATATTCGCCGCGGGGCATGGGCTTCGCCGCGGGGCATGGGCTTCGCCGCGGGGCAATGGGCTTCGCCGCGGGGCAATGGGCTTCGCATCAGAGCGTTGCATACGGGTGACCGACATCCGATCCATCGATCGCGACATTTTAACGATTTCCGGACCGCCGCTTGCATCACTCATTCAGTTGCTATCGACGGCGTTTCGACGACGATCGGCTACCCTTGACAACAACTTTCAAACTGTTCGAGCGTTGCAAGCAATGGCGTGCCCGTCCTAATGTAGCTGGACGTCACCAGAATTCCGTCCCCCGATGTCTGGCGACATCAGCTATCCCTTTTTTAGCAAGTGCGTTAGTTAGACGCTTCCGTTGCATCGCTCGGCACTTCGGTGATCGTCTCGTCCAAATCCAAGTTGGTATTGTTGGCGTCGGGGTTGTCGCTGAGATATTGACCAATTTCGTCACTATTGGTGACGACACCGGGATCGCTACTATCACAACCTACGAACGCGAGCGAACCCGCTACCAGAAACATCAATACGAAATTGCGAACCATGTCTAAATTCCATTACTACGATCAAACTTGAAACGAAAGAGCCGGGCGCACGTGCACCCGGCCTGAGAAAGACGAACCGCGTTGGCCTCAGAATTCTTCTTCGATGACCTCTTTGCCCGCTCGCGTTCCCAAGGCTCCCCAAAGACCGAACGGGCTTGCTGAACCGGGAGGGAGGTTGTTGCTCGGGTCATCGCCCACGTGTCGGCTGGACTGGTTACCCGCCTCGATGGAATCCGTAATGAACTTGACTGCTCCGTCTCCCATCAATATATGACAACCACCTTGATGGCGACTTCCTGCGGGATACAGACCGTCCGACAATTCGTTTTCATTCCCGTTCGAATCAACGCAGAGATTGCTGTTTGGCGGTGTGACGATGGTCAGGTATCCGTAGACACCGCGTCCCATTGCCCACTTGTAACCGCGTCCGGCTTCTTGGGAACCACCGAGGGCGATGCTGGTAAAGTTGGCACCCGACTTCCAAAATTGCGGACGTAGTGGATCGATGTCACCGTCGCATGCTTGGTTTCCACCTTCGTTTCGCGAAACAACAACACTCGTGCTGCCCGACACGAGACGGGTACGCGTGTCATTGTCGCCAAGGTCCGTCACGATTTCGCCCCCACAAATTGTGTTGGCCAAACCATCGAGGATGTCGCGGAACCTCATCACGTGACGTGAACGAAAGAACCCGCGATTCGAAACACGTGAACGCTGACGATACGTCGCCACTTGCCAACCCGACCCGGACTCATTTCCGCGATCGTCGATGTTACTGAGCAGTAACGCCGTGGCATCGCCGAGACTCGCGGCATAGTTCGTGCGGCCTTGTGCGGGCAGACCGCGTCCTGGATCACTCGGGCATCGCAAGCCGGGCACTTCAGTCAACCAGGGTGTATACGGATCGGTCGTACCGTGGCTAGCGATCGTAAAGCGAGGCTCGCTCCCCATCGGAGGATGGACCACGGTGCCGCCGGGCGCAATGTAGGGGTTGCTGATTTGCTCCCACAACGCTTGCTGCTCCATAAACGGGGTTAACCCGACCAACCAGCTCAACTCGAGCACGTTGTCTGGAAGAGGCTTGGCCGCCCCGACCTTTTGGTTCGTGCCACCGTTTTGCATCGGCAACTGATTGTAGGCGGAGTGATAGTTGTGGACAGCCAGACCAATTTGTTTGAAATTGTTGCTACAGCTCATCCGACGTGCCGCCTCACGAGCGGCCTGAACTGCCGGCAAGAGCAAGCCGACCAAGACGCCAATGATTGCGATCACGACCAGCAATTCGACGAGAGTAAACGCGGGACGAAGAACAGAACGCTTCATGGTAAAGATTCCCAAACGAGGAGAGAGTATTGGTGAAATGACACCAACAGAAAGAAATTGGTTCCAGACCGGTCTCGAGTACGAAGAATGGTTTTCGGTGGGCACTTACTTTTCCTTTGTTGCTGAAAGCTCGCTGAATCGTCCGGCACCGAGACGCATGACCAACTCCAATTCGCTGGCCGTCAGTGCGCCATCCCATACCGCCACATCGTCGATCTTGCCGCTCCAATAACAATTTGAACCGCCGATTTGCACCGGATCAGGCCGCCGCGCGATGGTGAAGTTGCCGGCCTCGACATGCGATTTTCCTGCGTCGCTGGAGCCGACGAGCCCGCCATTGAAATACAGCTTTAACCCGTTCACTCTGCTGACGGTCATCGCAACATGGGCCCATTGTCCGATTACACACTGGCGCGCCGATGAGGCCGCTTCGATGATCACGTTGTCATTCGGGAGCACCGTCGCCATCAAAGAAAGATTTGGTTCCACACGTAAAAACGCGCCCGCCACGGACGACTTCTGAGTGCCCGCGATGTAGGCTTCCGTTGTCGATATTTCGTCCATCGATACCCATGCCGCCAAAGTAAAGTCCGTGCGTGGCAACGGGTCGGCTCCCATCACGATGAAGTCACCGTCACCATCAAATGCTGCGGCTTGCCCCAATCGTCCGGGCGAAAACGCAACGTCGCCACTCACTTTCCCGTGTTGCACTCCAACGGAATCTTTCGCGTTCCCATCAAACTTCCAGTGCGCCACCAACTCGGCCGCGGACAACGAGACCGAGGTTTGATCACGCGGCCTCGATTGCCACAAACTTCTTATCGATAACGCGTGTGAGTGATTGTCTGGATCGTGCAGCGAAACGACTCCGACCTCTCCATCCATCGTCGCTGCCTGATTAGCCGTTAACCGAATCGGGTCCGCAGGCCGGTCCTCGATCGACTCAGACGACAGAAGCTCCACGACGCCCGACAAGACGACGACATTGAGTTCGCCACTGGGTTGCACTTCAACACCAAAACGCGTTCCCAAATCAACAACCCGCGACTTCTCGGTACGAATCGTAAAACCCTTCGACTCGGGCGTTTCGCAATGAGCGACTAGTTTGCCAACCTTCAGATATCCCGAGTTAACGCTGCCCGGTTGGCTGCCAACCCAAAACTCTACCGGGCCCTGCAACACGACCTCAGCCCCCGAGTTGTATCGAAGCTCCGCGACGCCACTTTTGAGGACCAACTTCTGCCCCGCATTGATCCCAGTATTAATCTGCGGCGAAAACCCATCCCAATCCGGCAGATCTACACCCACCAAACGCGCGATCGGACCAGGCGTCGCACTCACGACACCATCGCGATGCGAATTATTTGGAGGCGAGAAACGAGTTCCCCAGTATCCAACACACACACACAACAAGACCGCCGCCGCAAAGTAGGCGAGACGCAACGGATGACCGTGCCAATCAAAGACGCTCCATGCGGCTCTCGGCAACGAAACAGGATGAGGTGACTCACTCTCGGCTAACGCTTCATTTGGTTGCAGACCGCCCCCGGCCCAAGTCCGAATGTTCGTCGCATCCCAGAGGCAGGCCTGGTAAAATTGATTGATGCCCGGACTGCTCGCAACGAGCCGGCTCAACTCCTCCGATTCTTCCTGTGTCAACTCATCATGCAGAGAGCCTTCAACGAGTCGGATGATTTCTTCTTGTAGCTTCTGGGGCAGAGGATCATTCACTGGAAGTCTCCGCCATTGCGAGTCCGTCGACGCACCTCACCAAGGACAACCGAAGTCGCCGAACCGTCTGCCTCACGCTATCAAAGCTGCGACCGACATCGGCAGCGATATCACGGCGGTCCTCCAATCCCGAATAATATCGCTTCAACAACTCGCGATGACCGGCACTGAGTTTCTGCAAACAGATCAATAAGTTTCGCTGTCGAACCTCAACCTCGTCGATGTTCTGCGTGAACTGCTCGGCGACTGCCTCCAAAAATTCATTCGTCATGCGTGAGCCTTCACGCTCGGACTTTTTTCGGTGAGCGAGGACCAGATAATGTGCGATCGTTCGCGCCCATGCACCAAAATCTCGAGACGAATCGTACTGCTCAAACTGCTGCCAGAGGCGGATACGGGTCTGCTGCGCGATATCGTCCGCGTCGGACCAACGAGGCACCAATGACAAAATGTAGGCATACAAACGCCGCTCCTCATCGCCGAGCAAGCGTATGAATTCCAATGTGCGATCGCTTTCAGCGGCACTAGGGCTGTCCTCGATCTCCACCATTCGTTCTCCCGTATCCGAGTAACCCGTAGATTTGCAATCTAAGAGTAATAAGCCCGAAAATGAGTTCTGTGACGCGAAACTTTCACCAAATCTTCTTTTTTTGGAGAATCTTCCTCTGAAAGGCTCCGCAGCCTCCACCAATCGAGCGGCAAATAGAAGAGTGCGCGAGATCATTGGCGCGAACGCTGGCGGCGTATCGCCCATCTCGGTCTAGAACTGGATCCGCATCCACGCACCAAACGGGAGCAGGCGACAGTACCGATCACTCGCAGCCCAGCCCCGAATCTCGTACGAGTCACCTCAGAGCTTCGCAGTCGCGAATTTGACAGCAAGACCGACAACGACAGCACCTGCGATTCGGTTCAGAATCTGTCGACCGCGTAGAGATTTGGTGAACCATGCGTTCATCTTGCTCGGCAAGGCAGCAACGCCCGCGGGTGAAAAAATGGTGTTAAGCTCTTACCTCTGCGGCGGGACTTGTTTCTTGGGCCTTCCGCGGGGGCGGATGGTGGATTCGAAGTCGAGGAGACGTGCAATCGGTTCTACCCAAGTTGTTTGTCCGAGGGGACTGCCTCTCACGAATCGACCATCGGATTTGATCGAATTCCTTGTCGTCGAGCGACTCGTTGACTCGCCTGATCCAATTCGACGAACGGGGGATCGGCCATGGTGCCAGTAGCTTTTGCTGTGGTTCGCGGTCTCGGGACCAGCGATAGAGCGATCCCCATCGCCAATCCTCTGCCTTTTCCACAGAGCCTTGCTCGTTTCGCATTTCGTTCAACGTAACGGCACAGGTCAAGGAAGTGATCGTCATCCTGAACAGGAAAGCTCTTGAATCGCCCTTGGTACACATAGCCTTCTCCCTCAGTGTGATAGTGGGCGTGGTAGCGCATCGTGTGCGTTAGCGTGCTCCATCGCAGGAAATGGCTCATCCCTCCGTTCTCGCTTGGCTGCAGCACCAGGTGCAAATGATTTGGCATCAACTGGTAGGCAAGGATTTGGCAGGGATTGAGAGCTGCAGTCCTTCGGACAAAATGTTTTCGAACGCTTCGTAGTCGGCTTCCTTGTGAAAGATGGTCGAACGCCCATTTCCCCGATTCAGGGCTTGGTAGAGCGCATCTTTCTCGTCCGCACGTTTGGGCCTAGGCATATCAACAACCTAATATTCTCCTCGCGGCCGTAAAAGAGTGCTGACATTTGGTATGTCCCCTAGATGAAATAAATCAATCAAGAGGGCCATCTAGATGCTTCATTGGAAGTATTCACTTCCCTTCCAAATGGAGCCACTCAGATGGCCACAAGAACAAGCGTCCGAAACTGCAATTGCGTTACCAAACGTTTCTTCGGAAAGCCAAACGGACACGTTCAAGAACGGGGGCAAGTTTGGGGACGCAGCACTTTGGCATTGTAGCGGTTGATTGTGCCAAGTGGCGAAGCAAGTGGATGCTCTGCGACTTCTTCGGACGCGTTCTGCTCGAGCCGACTAGCGTGGAGCATCGGCGCGGTGACTTCGCCGCCATGATTGTGGCGATCAATGACGCCTGCGATGCCGAAGGGATCACCGATCGCATTGTTGCGGTCGAGATGACCGGCATCTATCACAAGCCGATTCAAGCGGCCTTTCGGGAGGCCGGCTTTGACACCCGCATCGTTCACCCCTTCGCATCGAGCCACTACCGCAAACCGCTCTATCCCGCCGCCAAGACCGGCGACAACGACCTGGAAGCCATCGTTCATGCCGCTGTCGCCGGGTACGGATAGGCATCGTTGCTGGGCGGGGGAGTCTATCAGCACCTCCAACACTCTCGCGACATCGACTCAACCTCGTCAAGCCACAAACGCGACTGACGGTTCAGATCCGCAGACTGATGCATCAAGTCATGCCCGGTTACGTCGACCTTTAGGAAGACGACAAGCTGTATCACAAGTCTGTTGCCATGCCGATTGGGCTGGGCTTCGCATCAAGCCAAGCGATTTGAACAAGCCGACACCGAGGATTACTATATGGTGGGTGGCACCATACAGATTATAGAGCTGACACGAAGCGTGTCTGAGAAGCCCGATTTCGCTGTCATTTGCAACGTGCCGCATGTCTTCGCCGTGATCGACTAGGCCACGTATTTCTTTTCCGCAGCCTGAACGCTCACGTCCGAAAGCAGGGCCCGTTCGTCATTATAGACGGCGACGCGATCGGCCCCCATGCGTTCGAAGTCAAGGTAGGTGCCGTGGACCATCTCGGCCCCGTAGCGATGCAAGATGAACAGCGTGCCGGGGAAGAACGCGTTCATGTACGCCGAACCGCCTTGCACCGAAATTCGCAAGCTGGATTGGGCGATCAAACAAAGCTGGAATTCGTTAAACGATATTTCGCTGTAGTCTTGGTAAAGATCCTCGACCATCACGACACCCAAATCACGCAGCAAGTCTTTCTCGTTCAATTCACCGAGCGGCATGTTGTCTACGACGATGTTTTTGGTCGGCCGAAAGTAGACGATTTGAAAACGGTCGCCAAACTGTTTCGCGATCTGTTGCAGAAAACTAACAGACAAAAAGTTGATTGGCGGGTGATTCCATTCAGTGTTGTATTTGTTGAATATCAACAACAGGGGTTTTTGGAATGGGAAATCAATTTGTGCGTGATATCGAGCGTGAAAGTTCGGCGGCGACCAACGCCAAAACTCTGGACGCCCGTGTGGTTTTTGGTTTAGCGATTCGTAACGTTTGACCCATCGTCGTTGCTGGTAGGTTTCTTCGTGGTTAGGTGAGAACCAATAGAAACAACGTGTGCCCGCGCAGCTGACGGTCTTTTCTAAACAACCCAATTGGGCTAAGAAATTCGCGTAGGGAACGTGATAGAACATTTCGAAACCGAATTCGCAGGCCTGCGAATCGATGATTGTGCTAGGAATGTCACCCAGTGGACGCACGTTGGGTTTGCCTCGCAAACGGTTCCACACGCGATGCAAATGGTTGCTTGTTGACAGTTCGGGACATGGATCCAGCGATCCGAATTCATCCGGTGATTGCATACGATTCATGCTCGGTGTCGTATTGGGGATGGAGTAGAAACGGGTTCTGATTTGGGATTTAGAGGCACGATATTGGTGCCCTCTGATACGTTGTCGCAATTGACAACTCGCATCGCCGAAGCGACGACTTGGTACTTGTCGTGGTAACGATAGCTCGAAAACCAGCCACTGAATTTAGTGATCCCGCTGCATCTGGGCATATCGGTTCTGCGGATGTTCGTTGTGATCGTTTTTGACCGGATAGTACATTTCGTCGCTCACGCGAAAGTCGGCCGGGTATTGTTCGGCGATGACGGTGTGTGACGTTTGGACGGGATCGTGGTGTTTGTGTTCAACACATCGTGTGAATGGTGAGCTCCAGAGCGTTTGGTTTCCGCGACCTATTGGGGCCTAACTAACGGTTTCTGACCGCGCATGTCAAGTGAAACCTGGGTGCACATTGTGCAAATTAACGAAGTCGGAAGCCTTGCCGCTACTGAAACACGTCCCCCTCGCTCAGGTATTCCGATCAAGTGTGTTTTTGGGAGGCGGATGCACTGCGCCAGGCGTACGTCTATTGACCAAATTGCGTGACTTTTTCGCAACCACCGAAAACGGTGGAGCTTTCTGAGGGCCGCATGAAACCGTCGGCAGATCCACTCATTGTTTTTACGAAAAACGGAAGGATGGCCATTGGGCTACCCGCTTCCCACGCACCCTTACGTCGTGCCGGTCGTGAAACACTAAAGCGATAGTCTCCGGTACGTTTTTGATGCTCGGCTTTCACTGACACGAGGCACTTTCTCATGAATGTGAATTGACGCACTTCTCTGTGAGCGGCACCGCCAGATAGCCGGTTGTTGATTTAGTGTATTTGCAAACTTGTGGAGTAATAGACTGGCCATACGGTGGTAATGCGCTAAATTTGGTGGCGGAGGTTCCACACATGAGTCAACGACGACGCAAAGCGAATTAACCAAGCGTTTCGACAAATCGGCTTTCCTGTACGACGAAGAGGCGGACTGTTACGACTGTCCGGCAGGCCAACGGCTGACTCACCGCACGACCGAGAACACCACTTTACGTGGCGGCATGCCTGCGCAACGAAAGATTTACACATGCGATCGCTGCGCTGACTGTCCACTGGCGGCTCGTTGCCGCAGAAACCGCAAGGCCAAACGTGGTCGGGAAGTGATGCATGATGAACAAGAAAGCGCCCGTCGTCGCCATCGCATGCGGATGAAGAACGACGAAGCTCAAACGGCGTACTGGCGTCGCCAACACATCAGTGAAACTCCGCTCGCGGTGATGAAGGCCATGTTCGACATGCGTCGCCTCTCGCTTCGTCGCCTCTCGCTTCGTGGGATCGAGCGTGTTGGTCAGCAATGGCGCGGGGCCCCGCCGGTCTTCAACCTAAAGAAATCAATGAATGTCTGGGCGGAGCTGCGCTGCAAGACAAGCGAAACCCCGATCAGTGCCAGGAACTAGGTAGAATAGGCGAAAGCCTGCATGATCTGAGAGCATGTTGACCGAGTTAGCCTTGGCCACTCGCGATCCTCCAGATCAAAATCAAATCAAACCAACTCGATCGGACATTGGGTCATCATCCACGTCGGATATGTCAACAGCCCGTTAGCCGCCGGTGACCCCGGTAATCCCTGCTTTCCGCTCACATAACAGTGCGTCAATTCACATTTACGAGACAAGCTAGTACGCGTTTGCAGCATAGAATGGGGATTCACGACGTATAGGAAGTCACAGTGACTTCCCGATGTTGTACCCCTTGGACTATAGCTAAGAAGAACCACGAGGATAAATGGACTCTGTTATGAAATCAATTCGCATTTTTGCCATCCTGATCGTTTGCGTGGTTTCGTCGGTTGCCTTCGGTGCGAGGCAGCCAAATATCGTGTTGTTGTTTTCAGATGATGCGGGCTATGCGGATTTCGGATTTAACGGTAGCCACCATTTTAAGACACCAAGGCTCGATCAACTCGCCGCATCCGGAGTGAAGCTGAATCAGTTCTATATGTCAGCGGCAGTATGCGGGCCGTCGCGGGCGGGGCTGTTGACAGGCATGTACCAACAGCGATTCGGTTTTGAAGAAAACAATGTACCGGGTTATATGAGTCACAGCGCAGCGACCGGTGACGACATGGGGTTGCCGGTTGAAATTCCGACTCTTGGGAATCATCTCCAGAATCTCGGATATCGAACAGGAATCTTCGGCAAGTGGCATCAAGGCAATGCCGATCGCTACCATCCGACCAAGCGAGGCTTCGACGAGTTTGTAGGCTTCCGCGGAGGCGCACGGAGTTATTTTGACTATGATCCCGCCGACCCAAAGGTTGCCAAAAGCGATTTGCTGGAGTTCGGCTTCGGCGAGTATCGTGAGCCAGGGACATATATGACGGATTTTTTGGCCGAACAAGCCTGTGCGTTTATTGAGCGGAATAGGGCACGGCCATTCTTTGCTTACGTTGCGTTCAACGCTGTGCATACGCCAATGAATCCGGATCCAAAAGATGCCGCGTTGTTTCCGGAATTGGAAGGGAAGCGACGCCAGATGTCCCAGATGACTCTTTCGCTAGACCGAGCAGTAGGGCGGATCGTGGATCAGTTGAACAAGCTAGGATTGGCGGACAATACCCTGATCGTTTTTACTAATGATAACGGCGGGCCAACCGACGCGAGTTCGGCAAGCAATTGGCCGCTAAGCGGGTGCAAAGCCACGCATCTTGAGGGTGGAATCCGCGTGCCAGGCATTGTTGTTTGGCCGGGCAAATTAGCGGCCGACGCGGCTTATGACAAACCACTCAGTTCGCTGGATTTGCTGCCAACGTTCGTGGAAGCGGGCGGCGGCGATGCCTCTGCAATTCAGGGTTTGGATGGCGTCGACATGTTGCCTTATCTGACCGGAGAGAAGGCCGGACGCCCTCACCAAACGTTGTATTGGAAAAAAGAAAACCGAGGTACGATCCGAGACGGCGATTGGAAAATGATGAGGTTCCCTGATCGTCCGGCGGAACTCTACCACATCGAGAACGATCCATCAGAACAACACAACTTAGCTACAAAGAACCCGCGGCTAGTGCGTGAGCTCTACAAAAAGCTGTTCGCTTGGGAATGTACCCTCGAGCGCCCGTTGTTCATGATGAAAAGGTTGTACGAAGAAAAGGCTGCTGTGCGGTTCGATCAATACCGACAGCAATATCCGTGATGCTAACGGCTACTTCCACCGAGAGGGCGCCGCGTCGCGAACGCCCCTGTTCTCGGCTATCTCGGCCTTTGATACTTTCTTGCTCGCACGTTGCCGCTGGCAAAATATCGGTACGGCACGATTGGACAACTCCGCGAATCAAAACGTGATCACGGCATCGGCTGCGAAGGTGAGTTGATCGTTCTGATCACCCGAGTCGAATGGAAGTCCTTTGGGACCGAGCGGGCCGTCTTGGTCAAAGTAATCCCAACGTACTTCTGGACGAATGCGGAGGTTGGGATGAGGCGTATACGTCAGGCCATACGTGAGCGCGAAAAAGTCACCGACGTAACCAAAACCATCGTTGGCGTCGATGGAAAGGGCTGGGTAATTGCCGGGGCCTGCGATCTTCATTCCATCGTCATCACGGAGGATCTCGATACGCAGATTCGAAGCCCAACGAGGATTGATTGTGTAGAGAAAATATTGATTTAGTCCGTACCATTCGGCTTCGTCGCCAGCGTTGATCGGCGTGTTTTCCTCGATTCCCAAGTTATGGACGGCGACGTAACGCAACTTCTCTGTTAGCTGATGTTGTAGGACGAGGCTATAGACGAAGCGGTCTTGGTCACCGGGGATTTTGTTCCAATCAGGAGCCAAGCCGGGATCCTGTGGCCCGTAGTTGCAAGCCCACGCTAACGAGGTTTTCTTGTCAAGGCTATTCCACTTAACGCCACCCATGAAGTCCCATTGATCGTTCAAGTCTTCGAACATGAACCAACCACGGTGAGTGCCGGCTTGAACGGACCATTGGTCACTAATCTTATAGTCTGCCAAAACGCCAGTTACTAATTGTGGAACGGTGTACGCGTAAGAGTAAGAGTGGGAATAGAATGGGTTGGCTACGGCAGGTACGGCTTCGTAATCAAGAATCGCTGCCATATGACCAAACTTGATCGAAAGAGCATTGTAGGCAACTTCGAGGTAGGCCTGAGGAATTACAAGCCCGTAATTTTGGTCGGCTCCATTGATTCGATCTTCGAGTCCATGGTTGACACCAAAACGGAAATCGGAGCCATAGATCGCGTCAAGATGGCCACCCCAAGCCCAACCGCTGCCGCCGTTGTCCGCGGGTCGATGAAGCCACAGCCAAAATTGATTCAACTGATATTGATCATCCCAGTCATTGGTCCCCAAAGGACCGTTGAATCCATCGGCCGGGTTGCTGGCGTTGGCAGTAAATCCCTGCTGTAGCCAACCGCCCATTTTGAACCCCGCATTCTGGAAAATGGAGGGTTGTGGCATGCTCCAGGACTCGTTGCTTGCGGGTTTTCCTTTGCAGCACAAACCGTCACAGGTCACTCCCATCGCGTCACAGGCGCCAAGCTGGTCGTATGCGTCGCATCCGCAGTCGGCGGTTGGAACATCGTCGCAAATTGAATTGCAGACATCTTCTGCTCTCACCGTAGGCCCCCACAGTAGGGTCGCGGCAACGAGACCTAGAGAGACGCCTTTAAGCATGTGTGTAGCAATTTTCATCTTTTTGTACGCTTTGAAATGGCAGAAATCGATCGATCGCTGCTTGATGGATGGCCAATGAATCCCGATCCGTTGTAAAGCCTTTAAGGGTAATGCCAGCTTGGCGAACTTGGATCGTTATTTGGCTTATTCGGTATGGGGCAGTGACGCTCTAGAGAATTCCGTGAACCGGATAGCGACAAAAGAAGCTTCGACCAGAGGAGGTAGCAACCACGAAGAGTTTAACGGCTGGTCGCGTTATTCGGATTGCAGATGATCACACACACGCACGGGAGCCATTCGGGTGTGGCCAATATTTGCAGGAGTTGCCAGGGCCCGGCGGTTTCTCGATCTGCATATCTCCAAACATTTCGCGACCGGCGCGGGTTTGCCCGCGGCCAAGTGCCGCGGCCAAGTGCCGCGGGGTGCGCGAATGACCGGGAAGGGAAATCGAATTCGTGGGAAATTGTGCGACGGGATTTCACAAATATTCGGCGGTCGATTTGACGAATGTGGCAGACTCGTTTTGGTTCTGCTCAGCTGCAATTTCGGTCGTCACCGATTGCCGCTCTCAGCGTACTGCCGATTCCCTGGGACACCGTTACATGCCCAATGCCGTTACATGCCCAATGCCGTTACATGCCCAATGCCGTTACATGCCCAATGCCGTTACATGCCCAGAGGCACGTTCACGAACAGCATGACGGCCTCAGGAAGTTTTTGCCAAGCATCGTGTTAGTCGTCGTCTTTGCGCTGCTCGGTCAATTTTTCGTTTTCTAAATCGGTCGCAGCGATTTCGGCCAATACCTGCTCTTTTGTCTTAACCTCTTTAGGTTGATTTACCGTGACCTCATTTGATTTTTCACATCCGGTTGTCATCGTTGCCAAACCAACGAACGCAGTAACGAGAAGTAGACTCAAATATTTCATGGGATCACATTTTTCCAAAGCAAGGTGTATGAGACAAAGTTCAGATCATCTTCAACTCCTAGCGAGCACGGCGGTTTGCAGCGTGCTCGCGTCATGGTTCAGACGATCGACAAAAAGAAGGCTTCCATCGATACTAAAATTCCGTATCGATCGTTTCTTTAGCGGCTCGGCTGCCAAGGGAACCCCACAATCCATAGGGACTTTTCGATCCCGCCCTCGGTCCGCCCGTAACTGCAACCGGTCGTGAATTAAGATTACCGGTATCGATGCTGGCAGTCACAAACTTAACCGCGCCATCCATCAACAAGATGTGGCATCCGCCCGTGTGGCGACTTGCCATCGTGAAAATGCCTCCGTTGCCATTTGGATTTGGTCCGCGCTGATAGCTTGGCCCATTCGGTGGAAATACGGTGGTCACACCCGTAAAGATGGCGTCGCCTGACACCCAACTATTGCCTCGTGTTCGTCCGGAATCTGCATCAAAGGTCAAGTCTGTTGAATCGGCGTAATACTGCGGTCGCAACGGATCAATGAATCGTTCCCAACCGTCCACTTTAGGGTTGTTCCGAGCTGCGGTGTTTCCATGTCCCCGGTAAGCGACATCGGCAATGATCTCTCGCGATCCTTGTGATTTAACGATCTCTCCCATACCAATCGTATTGCTCAAACCATCTAGAATATCTCGGAAACGCGTATTGTGTCTCGCCATGAATACTCCGCGATGTTGACCTCGATTGGAGCCGTTGTTGTTGTAGTTGTTGATATTCCAAAAACTATCCCCCATCGAAAAGCCGTAATTTGTTTTGCCTTGTGGCGTGATCAGAGCGGCTGCTGGATCACTTGGGCAAAGCAACGTTGGAATCTGTGTGTTGAAGGGCTGGTATTGATCGATCCAATGGGGCGGCCCCATCGGAGGATAGGTGATGGTGCTGGCTTCGTGGTACCAGGGATTAGAGATCTGCTCCCAGACGGCTTGCTGTTCCATAAATGGGGTAAGCCCAGGAAACGCACTTTGTCGATTCTTGTTTGTTAATCCTGGTCCGCCAGTGCCGCCAAGTTGTCTCGGAAGATTGTCGTGGGCGGAGTGGTAATTGTGAATCGCTAACCCAATCTGTTTAAAGTTGTTGCTGCAACTCATCCTGCGCGCTGCTTCACGTGCTGCTTGAACCGCAGGTAGAAGTAACCCGACTAGGACACCAATGATTGCGATTACAACCAAAAGCTCCACGAGCGTAAACGCATGGCGATCTCTCTGACCTTTCATCGTGAAATACTCCGGCGCATGGTAATGAATCAAAAAAGAACCTTGAATTTATTATTGACAATTTGACAAACCGATGCCGGTTAATTACGAGAAAACGAACAAGATATTTGCTGATTCACTGAAACTCTTCTCGAAGCGAAGGCATCTTGCCGGTTCTGTACAGTTTTCGCTACAAGTCGAAAGCAGACCTCGCCACGTTAATATTGAACGGAAATCGCAGTAGCCCTTTGGCAAGTAAACTTGGAGTGCAAACTGTAACAAGAGTTTGAGGATGTCCCTAATGCGTGCTCTTCGAAAGTCCCGATTGGTTCATTGAAACATTCGTTTTCAATTCTTTGGCACGATTTCGAGCGACGCTTTTGAATGCAGACTCCGCGTGCGGTTTTCGACTTGCGGGCCCCCACGGATTTTCTCAGAGACTTGACCCATCATCGCCGGGCCCGCTGCTTGCTAGAGACGTTTTGATCGTCGCTTCATTGTGAGCGATGAAGGCAAAATCGGATCAACGAGGTACACGGCCGGTCACGCGTTGGGATGGTTCATTGGTTGAATGCCAATGCCGTTTTGCAGTTTGGTCCTAATCAGGACATTTGAGCGAATGCTTTGCAGCGAGTATCTGTTGTGCGCTGCGATCACGCGAGTTTGTACGCTTGCCGTTATCAGAATTCCCAGCCTATTTTGTTCAGGTGCGAGATTTCGCGTTTTCCGTCGAAGCGGAAGACGATTCTGTTTATTGGCGAAACGCTTCGATGGCTCAATCCCGTTTTGGAGGGATGCAGCTCGTCGATTCGGTGTGACGAAAGCGGGCGCGCCAAAATATCTTACGCTTGCGCCTTGATGAAAAAGAGCCAAGTGCCCAGCGAAGTAGAATGGCGAAGTCGTCTTCCGCAGTTGCATCGCGAATGCAAAAAGATCACAGGGTAACGAGGCTTTCAACGAAGTGATTTCGTCTATCCACCTCGAAACGCTTCCCCCGGAAAGCGTTTCGGTTTGCTTAGATTGGTCTAATTGCTTTCTGCGGAACCGGTCAGGATCAGCAATTCGTTAGCGGTCAGACCCAGGCTCGACATCGTCGTTGATTGTTCCTCGATCGCAGCAGCAATGGTTGTCGTATTGACGTTCACCTTTGAGACGCCTGCTTCAATTTCCTGTGTCGAAGACACGACGGCATCGATACAGGAAAGGATTCCAGTGACACTCTCTGAAATATTGTGAGTCGCGTCGGAAGTTTGCTTTGCCAACTCCTTCACCTCGCTAGCGACAACGGCGAACCCGCGACCCGCCTCACCGGCACGAGCTGCTTCGATCGTTGCGTTCAGGGCAAGTAAGTTAGTTTGTTCGGCTAAACCACGGATCAGATCGACCACTGCACTAATCGCTTGGCTGCTTGAAGTCAGCGATTCAATTTCGGATTCAGCAGACTTGGTCGCAGACTCGGTTGTTTTTGCTAGAGCAGCGGTGAGTTGGACATTACTTGATATTTCCTCAATGGTCTGAACCATTTGCGTAACGCTTGACGCAACTTCATGGCCAACCTTGGCAGTCTGTTTAACGGTCCTATGGTGTTCCACTTTGGTCGTTATGTCGGTTGCATATTTGACGACCTTGAATGGTCTCCCCGCAGTATCAAAGATTGGGTTGTAAGAGGCTTGTAACCAGACTTCCTTCCCGTTTTTTCCGACGCGTTGAAACTCATCCGCCTGGAATTCTCCTCGTTTTAATGCCGCCCAAAAATTCCGGTATTCATCCGACGAACGGTCCTTGGGATACACAAACAGGCTGTGATGTTGGCCTTGAATTTCACTTAGGGTGTAACCCACCGTGTCAGTGAAATTTTGATTTGCAGTAATGATCGTCCCGTCAAGTTCAAACTCGATCACAGCCAATGCTTTGTTAAGCGCTTCAATTTGGCCTGTGAAATTTGCATTTTCACGCTTCTGAGAAGTTATGTCGGTAGCGTATTTGACAATCTTGATTAATTGGCCATCCGAATAAATTGGATTGTAAGACGCTTGCAGCCAAATCGACTCTCCATTTTTCCCAACCCGATTGAACTCATTTGCTTGGAATTGCCCGTCGTTTAGCTTGTCCCAAAACTCTCGGTATTCGCTACTCCGCGCGTACGAGGGTTCTACAAACATACGGTGATGTTTGCCCTGGATTTCCCCTAGCGAATAGCCGACCGTATTCAAAAAGTTCGCGTTGGCGGTCAGGATATTTCCATCTAGATCAAATTCGATCGTTGCCAGTGACCTATCCAGAGCGTCAATCTTTCCCTGTAGTTCTTCGACGGACACTTCTTTGCCATCGCTCGGATCCATACTGGATTTCAAACTCGATCGGTCGTCGTTTCTAGACTTGCGACTCCACATACTTTGTCCCCTTGCCCTTAGGTAATTTGCCATAACTAAACATACAGTGCATTTAACTCAATCATTTCTAAGTCGCTATTGTTACTCAGGCTTCAGAATTGCATTCGTTTGCGTTATTTTGTCAGGTCCCCATGGTTTGTTTGTGCCGAATATATCGCGTTTGTGGGCACCGTTTGCCAGGAGAAAGATTCATCGGATCGAGTTCCGAACGCCATTTGGCGGTGGTGTCGAGTGCGCACCAGAACATGCAGAAAACTCAAGCGGTGTGTATTAGACGAGTGAATGCAACACGACGCGTAAAACCCCCAAGTCACCTATCTGCAGCTCGCCTATATGAGGTCGACGATGCTTCCGAATTCGGGATCGAGCAGTCGGCGGTAGGTTCGGACAGCGAACCGGTCGGTCATTTGCGCTATCGTGTCGCAGATGATCCGTGCGGAGGTGTGTTCGTCACCGGTTGCCTCTTTTAATGCGGCTTCGGTGTCAGCGGTCAACAGACGCAGAGGACGTTTGCGACCGCCGAGGTAGTTGTCGGCGAGAATCCTGAAGAGCTCGCCGAGCACGCGACCCGCTTTGTGGTCGAGTTGCTGAAGCTGCGGTGATCGGAACACGAGGTCGAGCGAGATCCGTTTGTAGAGATTCGACTCCGCCGCGGCTTCGGGCGCGACGTTGACATTGTAACAGTATCTCGCACTGCGATTGGACATGAAATTGTCGCTGGCTTCAACAATGTCGGCCGCAGCAATAAAGTTTCCAACCTTGCGACCCATCATTGGTTCCAACCGTCGCCGTCGGATGGCACTGCAAAGGTTTTCGATATGTTCCGCCTCGTCGCCCCTGATGTCGTTCGCCTCCGCCCAGTTCTCCAGTTGTTCCAGGTTAATAAATCCGGCGTTGACGCCGTCGACGATGTCGTTGACTGAATATGCCGTGTCGTCGGCCCAGTCCATGATTTGGCACTCGACCGATTTGAAGCCGTTGCGTTCGTCGCCGGGTCGCAGTTCAGACAAGAATGCGTCACTGCCAAAAGTGAAATCGAGAAATCGTCTCTGTGTGTTGTAGACGAAATGATTTGATGCGTCGGGGGTCTCCGACAACAACGTTTTATATTTTAGTGTGGCATCGAGCAGTGCGCGCGAAGGGTCCATGCCACGGTCGCCATAAATGGTCTGTGTCAGCAGGCGAAGCGTTTGGGCATTGCCCTCGAATCCGCCGTGGTCTCGCATCAGTTCATGGAGCACTCGCTCGCCGGCGTGGCCAAAAGGCGGGTGGCCGATATCATGTGACAAGCACGCGGCCTCGACGAGATCGGGATCAATGTAGTATTCGTCGCCAAACGCATCGTTCATCACCTTGAGTCGGGCACAGATGGAACGGCCAATTTGAGCAACTTCGAGTGAGTGGGTTAGCCGCGTGCGGTAGAAATCGTACTCACCGGATAGAAAAACTTGCGTCTTACTTTGCAGGCGACGGAAGGCGGAGGTGTAGAGGATACGGTCCCGATCGATCTGGAAGGGAGTGCGGTAGTCGATTGGCCGTTCCCCGTTAGGACCGGATAGTGGTTCGGTATCAAAGTCGTTGTAGAACGTGTTTGCCATCGTCGGTCGCGTTTTAAGAACGGGAAGTTTGCATGATTGGTAACTGTACCAGCTTCCATCACAATCAAGAACGGCATCCTGTGAGAACCAATCGCCAGTTCGCGAGAACCGGTAATCGCCAGCAAGTTTCTTGCCGACTTAGCCTCGGTGGGTTCGTTTGGCTAGGTCACCACCTGTTCCAAGCAAGGATTTAAGTCTCGATCATGTTGTGCGAGCGATTTGTCATGCGTACCACGCAATTCTGCGACGGATACTTCCACTTGCCGGGTTGCATGATGTTATTTCGGGTAAGATTGACACGTACCCACGTGGTGTCCGATGGCAGCGGCAGGATTCTGCAAGCAGTGTTTTATTGACGGTCACTTTTCATGCTCAAAACATTTGATGAAGCCTACCATTTCGTGCTGGAGCAAAAGATTTGCACGGTGTTTGGAAGCAAAGATTCGCCCTACCCTTCGCTGTGGGACAATACGGGACTATCAGAAAAGAAACCTAAAGCCGGAGGTTGGAGTCCTAAGGTCGTCGCGGTATGGGATTGGAAGACTCGGATTCCCCAGACGTATCCCGACGAGGTGTTCTATGGCAAGGTTGCCGGCGGCGACGCGGTGCTGATGGAAATGCAGCATTTTCGCAAGGTCCATTACTCCGAGGCGTTCCAGCCAATCATTGAGTTAGATCCGCTGGCTCAGGAAGTGTATAAGTTGATCCGTTTGGAGCCTGCGTACACGGGACGGCTACGCAAACGAGCGATCGCGGGCTTGGCGTGTTCGAAAAGTCAATTCGATACGGCGTTAAAGAAATTGCAAGTGAGTTTGAACATCGTCCGGTCGAACGACCCGAAACACAAAAACGATTTCTGGCTTACGATGCGCGAGGTGCATTTGGACATCGTACAGGACCATGAGTAGTGCCGCTGAGTCACGTAAAGCGATTGGTGGTCTATCGGTTCGTTCGCAATTGCTTCACTGCTATTTGTTCATGATTCGCGTTCCCCTTCGATTGGTGCATTCGTCCATGGTAATTCACAAGCAAAATGTTCAGTCATTTGTGTTAGCTCACGGTTTCATTCTCGGCGTCATTTTAGGCGGTGGTCAATGGACGAGTTTCACACAGGCTCAATCGCTGCGAATTAAGTGCGTCGTTCCGATTGGTAATCAACCGCATGCTCGCAATCCAGCGACCATTTGGTATGACGATTTTGAGACTGACGCGCAATGGAACGCATACGCCGAGAAGTCAGGCTCGCTCGATGAGTCGGCTGGATTGGGTGAAACCGGGCGATCTCTTCGCATGGATTATGCCAAAGGCGAACGAGGCACGGGGGGGGCAAAGCTGTTCTTTGGCGATTCCCCCGCTTACCGCGCGAAAGTGGTTCGAAAGAGCGAACGGTTCGATGACGTCTATTGGCGTGTCTACGTGATGCACCAAGCAGGCTGGACAGGCGGCGGCCCAGCGAAACTGTCTCGGGCAACGAGTATGGCATCGTCTCACTGGAGCCAAGCGATGATTGCACACGTTTGGAGCAGCGGTGAATCATTGACTTTGGATCCAGCGACGGGCGTCAAGGACGGTAACGTGATCACGCGCCGCTACAATGACTTCGACCGACTGGATTGGCTCGGAAATAAACCCGTTTCGAAAACAAAAATCCACAGCAAGGACGAATCGGGTTGGTGGGTATGCGTTGAATCTCGCGCGAAGCTGAACACACCAGGAAAATCAGATGGTTTAAACCAATTGTGGATCGACGGAAACTTGGAGTGTGAGCGTCGGAATTTAGACTGGCGAGGTGACTACGATCAATACGGCATCAATGCTGTCTTTTTGGAGGCATATTGGAATGATGGATCGCCAATCGACCAGTCGCGTTGGTCGGACAATTTCGTGATTTCAACGGAGCGAATTGGCTCGGCTATTTGTTCATGTAATCCGATGTTGATTCGGACTTCCCTTCTCGAAGGCACATCATGGCAGGCTGAGGTGGCGACCGCTGGTGACACGACGAATGTTGTTTGGCGTTCGAATTCCGTCCCCGTTTCCGACCGTGTAGCAGTCAATGAGCGATCCGGAGAATTTGTTGGCCGCAGATCATCCTTCAACGCACTTTCGGCAGGCGAAGAGTATGTCGTTCGGATTCGGCTTGGCGGCCCGGATGGGATCCAGCCCTGGAGTCGATGGCATCAACGATTCCGAACGGGGGGAGTGCGATAGACGGAGTCCATATGAGCCAAAATACAACTAGCCTGTGCCAACATGCGGCTTCTTTGGACGGCACCTGGTTGCACTACAGACTTAGCGTTTGATTGATCAAGTTGCAAATCAGGACAAACAGAAAAGAATCAACTGAATTCCGCAGTCTGAATTGACTTCTCTGGGGTTGAACGTCCAAGACGCATTCTACATATTCCGCTTTGTAAGTGATTCCACCCTCGCCTTCCGCAAAGAATCAACACGATGGCAAGACCTGTTTTTCGATTCCTTTCGTTAATCTGTGTGATCGTGTTTGCAGGCTCTTCGCAGTTGCTCGCTCGCGAATTTTTCCTGACGATTGGCGGTGGTTACTCGCCAACGGGAAATCAGGCTTCGCTGGAAAAGAACGTACTGTTGTTTCGACGAACGATCGAGCATCAAGGGATTGTGCCTTTCCGAAACGATACGTTTTTTTCTGATGGTGATGACCCTGAATTTGACCTGCAAGTGATTGATGCAGAATCAATTCCAAAACCCAATCGCTTGATGGCCGAGTTTTTTGGTAGTCAACAGGATCTCGGATTGAGTTATCGCAATCACGAAATTCGCGATGTTCGTGGTCCATCCAAGCCGGATCAAATTCATCGCTGGTTCCGTGAGCTGAAAGGCCAAATCGAAGCGGGTGACCGTTTGGTGATCTATGTGACCGCGCACGGGCAACGCAGTCGACAGCGCGACCGCGAGTACAATACATCGATTGAAATGTGGGACAACTCATCGATCCAGATGACGGAGTTTGCAACGCTCTTGGATGAACTGCCTAACGAGGTAGGCGTCGTGATGGTGATGGTCCAATGTTACACCGGTGGTTTTTCGCATTTGATGTTTCGCGGGGGCGATCCAAAGAATGGTTTGTCTCCTCAGCGGAGAGTTGGTTTCTATGCAACCGTGCACGATCGGCCCGCGGCCGGTTGCACGGCCGATGCCGATGAGACCAACTATGCTGAATACAGCACCTACTTTTGGGCGGCGCTGTCCGGTGTCGATCGATTGGGGCATCCAATTGACCGTCCCGACTATGACGGCGACGGCAAAATTTCGTTTGAGGAAGCGCATGCTTACACGATTCTGAATGCGGACACGATTGATTTGCCGGTGAAAACGTCGGGCGAATACCTTTCCGTGGTCAGCAGGTTTGCCACGGAAAAGGATAACGGCGCGACGCTGCTGAAAAACAACGAATCATACAGCGTCGTTCTCAAATACGCTTCTCCGGTCCAGCGGCGTGTTCTTGAAGAGCTATCGGAACAATTGGACTTGGACGGCGACGACAGTCTTGCCGAGGCTTTGCGTCAGAGTCGGCCACAGCGTCGTCGTGGACGTCGGCGGCCAGAAAGCAAATCCGATACGCTGCGCCGCCGCATTGCCAACGATTTGAAGACTCGTTGGCCTGAGCTTGCTAATGTGATGAACCCAATGTCAGTTGAATTAGTCACGAAGCAGCAAGAAGTGTTTGTCCGTGCCATTGAGCAACACCCCGAATACCAGCGTTACCGAGAACTGAAGTTGCAGGATGATTCCTCAACCAATGAACAAAACTTACGGGTCAAATATGAGCGTTTGTTGCGGGTTGCGGACAACGTTATCATGGCCGAAAACCTACGCCGTCTCTCGATGCCCAAAGAGTTAGCGGAATACTTGGCGATCGTCGCGGCGGAACGCACGACGTTGGATTGACTCTCGCCCAACCTCCCAGCACCGATGTATCCTCCGATGCCCGTGATGATTTCCCAACTTGCCGATACGAATTTTAGGCCTAGAGATGTCGCTGATAAGAATGCAGATGCTGTGACTGAAGGTGAGCACGTTTGTCGAATGTCGTGTGTGGACAATGAAAGCGAGTTGGAACCTCTGAACTGCCTGCTGACTTCGCTAAGCGAGGACCACTACGCCAAACATTCCAAGCGTATAGACAGCTATGTATTCATCGCTCATAAGAACAATAGAATATTGGCCGTATTGACGCTATGTTTTCCTTGCAACGCAAACGAGTTAGATGGTCAATACAGGGAATGTATCGACGATTTTCTACTTGGCGAACAAATGGATGTAAAATCAGAAAACTACAATTTGTTTAATCAAGCAAAGAAAAATAACAAACTTGTGTATATCGGTTTGTTGGCATCGTTCGGCCTCTCGAATCACGGGACAGTTCCAGGCAGATTGTGGTATCGAGCGATCACTGACATTCAAAAAGAACGAGAAGTAGAAACGCTTAGTATCTGTGCTTATACGGTAGGTGGAATTACGATACGTGGTGGAGGACCAGACGGTTCACGAGATTACCACAATCATAGGGGAAACGAACGCTCAATGCGTTTGCAGGAAAACGTTGGAATGAAGACCATTGGAGCCGGTCAACGGGAACATGAACTGGAAGTTCCGCGCACGCCGTTTATTTGTGAGCTTTTTCCATCAATCTGCGTAACTGGTAGCCATGATTCTTTAATACTCTCGACAACAGTGCATCGAGAGTTGCGGTTTGGAGAGGTAGACTTAACGCGGTACTTGCGTCGTAGGTAGTTAAAACGCGAAGTACGTTCTTTTCTCGCCGCCGCGATAAAGAGATCATTCTAATTTCGTCGGCGCAGTGTCATCTGGATTCTCTGATTCTCGATTCGCTCCGTCGTGGGCGAGACATGAGCGTTGCTTCAAATGTCGATGTGCCTCTGTGCGGAATGAATGGATGGCAAATGCGCGAACCCTAGAGCATTTTACTTTTTTTGTGGCTGGGGCTTCCAGTCCCAGTATGGTTTTCACTGCGGCTGGAAGCCACAGCCACTAAACGCACAGCCCGCGGCATTTGGCAAAATGCTCTATCGCGACCAAATGTAGGTAGCAACTGCGCGCGATGGCAGCGACAGCGTGGCTTGGCGGTTGCCTTGTTCGAGTCGGAAAGTGGCAGAGCGGTTACTGTCGTTCAGTACGATCAGTACGAGGTCGCCGTCGGGTGTCTTGAAGGCGACGTTGGGTAGATTGGGGACGACATTTGATGCGATTCGATAGGATCCAGGACGCACAAATTTCGATGCGTGTGCGACAATGTAATACGCCGGATTTCGTGTTACTTGGTTCCCCGAAACAGTGATCGCTCCGAGACAGCGGTCACAACCGCCCTCGGTGTGAGGATCTTGGTTTGGGTCCGACGCTAGATTCCATTCCAACACCGTCCGGCTCCAATTGCGGGTTGCGCCGACGATCAACTCGCGAACATGCCAAGCCATGTCACCGGCTAAGTTACCCGGTGCTCCGATCCATTGCTCCGTGAAGTAGAGATTCTTGTTCGGATGTGCTTCATGCACCTGGGACATCGCGGTGATTTTTCCCCCGTAAAGATGAAAGGCCGATCCATCGATATAGTTGTAGGCCTCGTCATCATTCAAGATGGAAATGGGATAATCGGGACGATCGCAGTTGTGATCGTAGATGATGATTTTGGTGTCGATTCCTGCTGCTTCAAACGCGGGGCCCAGATGGTGTTTGATAAATGTCGCTTGTTGGTCGGCAAGCATTAGTAAGCTAGGGTTGTTGCCGGGGTGCAGTGGTTCGTTTTGAATGGTGATCGCATCAATGCAAATTCCCTCTGACTTCATCGCTAGGATGTAAGCAACGAAGTAGCGTGCGTAGGCATCGCTGTACTGCGGCAGCAAACTTCCGCCCACCGAATCGTGATTGTCCTTCATCCAAGTTGGCGGGGACCAGGGTGATCCCATCAAGCTGATATCCGGGGCAATCCCCAAAATCTCCTTCAAAATTGGAATGACATGCTTGCGGTCTTCTCCCAGGTCAAATCGCTTCATCTCAAGATCAACTTCGCCGGGCTGCAAATCGTTGTAGGAATAGACGAAACGGCTCAGGTCCGATGCTCCGATCGATAATCGAAGGTAACTAACTCCAATTCCCGTTGCATCGGTCGAAAACAGTTCTCGGAGCAAATCGTTGCGAGCCGACGCATCCATTTGCATCAACAATTCGGCACTTCCGCTGGTCAACGTAAAACCAAACCCATCGATCGATTGGAACGACTTGTCTGGATCGATCAGAATCGTTGCTGCTGAGTCGCCTCGTTGCGGCGGGTGCTTCGCAACGAACCGTGTTTCGCCATGCTGTTTCTCGAATCGTTCAGCACCATTTGGATCCGTCAGCCAACAGCGCACATTGGCTGCCAAAGCGGAGTCACTGATCATGGTTCCGAGGAGAACAAGCAGGATCACAGTAAATAACGAATGGAGTCGATTCATCTTTTTTCGCGGTTGTTTTCAGTATGGGGAAGTGCGCGGTATCGATGGTGTCCGTCGCTGTGTTGGCGATCGTTTTGCCCCGTTTTGGTGCAATTGCTACAAACTTCAACGCGGAGCGGGGCTGGGGATGGAGTCGACAAATTCGATTCGTACTGGATAGGCCATTTCGTAGTCTGGCTGTTTCGGCATTGTGATTTCGAGGCCATTTCCCGTGGCACGCCACTTCAGATCACTGTGTGTTCCCAACAAACGAATCGATTTGAGATTGCTTAGATCTGCCCCGGCGAGCGTCTTGATCGTTAACGTTTCGCCGGGCCAATCGAGCACGGTAGCGAACAAAACTGTGTTGGCTTTGTTACGGGTGAAACGGATGTCCTCGGGCGTGCCGATGTACTTCAAGTGACCGTGATCATCCCGTTGGTTCCATGCTTTTGAGACCTCACCAAGCACAACGTAGGGACGCGTCGCATAAACGGCTTCCCCGCAAACCTTCAACCAAGCTCCTAGTTCACGAATCATTTTCTTTTGGTCTTCCGGAAACGTGCCATCAGCTTTTGGGGCAATGGCCAACATCAAGACGCCACGTTTGCTGATGATGTCGATTAACTCATCAACGATCACATTGGTCGGCTTAATCGGTATGCCTTCGGCGAAGCCCCAGTTGTTTCCGTCGTAGATCGAATCGTCCGTTTGCCAAACCATGTCAGCAATATCTTTGAACGCACCACGTTCAAAGTCGCGTACGGCGGAACCCGCTTTGAAAGTAGCCGAATTCTTGTAGTTCAATACCACTCCAGGTGCTCCAATTGCTCCCTTTTTCCACTGGATCGCTTTATTGTAGTAGTGCGCGGCAAAGTCTTTGCGGCGTGATTCGAAGATAGGTGGATTCATGCCCCAGTCAAAATAGTGCAGATCAGGTTGATAGAGGTCGGTGACTTCCTTTGTTCGTTGCAGCCAGCGATCGAGATCACGTTCGCTCGGCTGAACTATGTCGCCGGACCGATTCACCCACTCGGATCGCTTTTCCATTTGTTCTTCCGGCTTGATGCGAACTTGATCCGCATTCGGCGCAACGATTGGACTTCCGTAGAGGTCTTCATATGCTGGGTTCTTGGCGTCGTAACCGTTAATGTGGTTCCATTGAAAGAATCGGTAGTTCCACGCGGAGTGATTCGACACGCCATACTTCAGGCCTTTCTTTCGCATCGCATCGGCCAATTCTTTGACGATATCACGGCGGGGCCCCATCTCGACCGAATTCCACTTTGTAAGCTTCGAGTCCCACAAGCAAAAACTGTCGTGGAAAACCGCCAGCGTGCAAAAGTATTTTGCACCACCCTCAACGCAAAGATCGGCCCACTGATCCGCATCGAACTTGTCCGCGGTCCACATGGGAATCAAATCCTTGTACCCAACGGTTGATGGATCACCGTAAGTTTTGATGTGGTGTAGGTGAGTGGCCAAACCTTGATTGTTTCGGCTGCTTTGTCCTTGTTGGCAATACATCCAACGTCCGTACCACTCAGCCGCATGATCTCCCTTAAATGCCGGCACAGAATAGATTCCCCAAATCGGCCAGAAACCCAGTTTGGCGTCCTCATACCATTCAGGCGCCTCGTAGTTCTGTAGCGACTCCCAGGTTGCGTCGTATTCTTGACCCAAAATGGGCGTGGCAGTCACACTAATGACGATTGCCAAGCAGATGGATTTTGTATTAAACACTGAAAAACCTCTTAGTAAATTCACTTCATTAAACGACTTTTTGCCCGGCTCATTACCCTACTGAGGCGCAGCCAATTTCGAGTACCCAACGACTAATTCTCCACGCTTGGTCTTGCCAATCAGTTTGCAGACAAAGTTCTTTGCTGTGATCCCGTTTGCGGTGCCGTCGAAGGTCAGAACGAGGCCATCCCTGTGAGGATCGGTACTGACCAAGCGGGCACCGCGACCATAGTTCACGGCTTCAGAAGCACCAAGCCTAAGCGAGTCGAGGTCGAGGTCCTGCGATGCATTAAAGCCATCCTCAGAGTGGATAAGTACCTTGATTTGCAGCGTGTTTTGCTTCACCGGTGTTGTGTTGAGCATGCTCACTCGGCGATAAACCACCAGCGGAATGACTAAATGTTTTGCGCTGTGGTTGTCGTTGCCGTAGTCGTCAGCTTTCTTGACGTCGATCGCTGCCAATGAAAGATGCGTTGCTCGGCCGTGTTCATCCTGGAGCACGTTGGGACGTTCGACTTTGTACCAAAAGGTACGCGTCCCATCCTCGTAGACGGTGCAGGTAGGCGTGTATGCCAGTCCATCCTCATATTTCCAATTCACGCCATCGGGTGAACGCAGATAGATGGCTCGGTAGTCGAGGAACGCGTTGATCAGCATATGATATTGCACACCGTCGTACCAAAGCGCGGGATCCTCATAGTTGGATTTGCGGTATTGCTCAGGAATTGTTGCGTTCTCATCGACCGTATTTGTCAGTACCTTGTAGGGGCCAAGCAGACCGTTTTCGCTACGCATCATGGCCCCTGCCTTTGTTACCATCAAAATACTTCCGTCGCCGCACTGCACACCTGAGAGATTTCGGAAATACCTGTAGGCTCGTGGGTCGGATTCGTCATGTTCGACCGTCAACTCGCCTTCAAACATCCAAGGACCGTTCATGCTTGTCGAAGTAAGGAAGCAGGCCTTCCAGTCGATGAGCGAATAGAGTGCAAAACGACGATCGTGAAGAGCGATAATGTTTGGATTGTGTCCAAGGCCATCGTGGAATTCATAGGCGATGTCGTCGACGACTTTGTACGGCCCCGTCGGATCGTCTGCAACAACATGGGCCACCCTAGAGAAGGGCCATTCCCAGTGGCCTTTGCGAGCACCCTCGGGCCAACGCGTAACCAGAATATGGTATTTCATGTCACCGGGATCCCTAATGACTTTACCACCCCAATACGTCCAATCAGGATCCTCGACCCCGTTATCAGGATCACGCGGCAGCACGCCTTCGGCACCCCACAAATCGGAGGAAAGTTCCTTGTGAATCGGCATCGGCAGAAGCAGATCGCTGAACGAAGCGCCGCGAACCGCTTTGACAATGGCGCTGGCAGTTTCAGAAACGGGGCTTACATTCCCGCTGTAATCAACCGCTTCGACTGCATAGGTGTTTTGGATGCCTTTAATCGGCAGCATGTCTTCGTAGCGTTGACGCGTTATACCGCTCGCAATTCGTGTTAGATGATTGCCTTCGGCATCGCCACGCAGGATGTTGTAACTCGCGATGTCCTTGTCGTTGATTTGCCATTTGAGATTTATGACCCACGCCTCGCCGACTGCGTCGACGTCACTGGGAGCCTGCGGCGGGTCGGTATCCACTTTTCGAATCTTTACAACCGGAGAGGCCGCACTTTCTTCATCCGTCATTTGAGTTACGGTATAGTAATAGGTTATGCCGTTGGTGATAGCTGCGTCGTCCCATGCGTATCCCTTCACACCTTGGGCTATTTTCTCATAAGACTTCCTGGGATGATTGCTTCGGTAAATTGTGTACCGTGCATCCGAAGGACCTTTACTCCATTTTAAACTGATGCCGTCGTCGTTCACTACGCCATCCAACTCACGAGGACCGGCAGTTTCCGAACGCAGAACCTTGAGGTCAACCCAATCAACATAGACGTTGATGTTGTGATCGGATCGTAGCATGAATCGGGCGAAAGGTACGCCAAGCCGGGAATCTTCTTCGCTGACGGTATAGGTTCCTTCAAACACTTTAGGCTCAGTTGCTGCCGTCGGAACCTTGACCTGATCAGCAAGAACACGTTCTGTGTCTCCAAAAACGAGACCAAAACTGACTGTAGCATCGCAGGGATACTCTGCTTTTGCAGCAAACCGCCAAGCAAGAACATCACCAGCGGAAACCTTCGCGTAGCTCGCGTTGTGATCCAGAGTTGGTGATTCATACGTGGCAACGAGATTTCCTCCGCTAGAAATTCTTCCCTCAGCCAAGCCAAGTTTCATATCGCCTATTACAGCCTTCGACGTCCAATGTGGCGATTGCCTAAATTGCCGCCAACCTGACATGATTGTTCGAAAGTCCCCATCAAGCACACTCTCGTTTGGTAGATCGCTTCCGATAAGGACGATGTCGGCCTTTGCGCAAACAGCGAATCCGAATAGGGAAAAAATCGAAACGACTTTGATTAGATTCATCGGAATTTGTCTTGTTTGCGGGCGTGGATTGTCATCTTAGTTCCGACTCGATAGGGCGATCGATCGCCCTCGATTTGTGTCGTTTCGTGACCAGATGAAGTAACCTATTACGAGCGAGTGACGCGCACGAGTCATTGTGAGAGCGTTAGCCCTTCGATCCGCAGACCATGCGAATATTCGGAATTTGGCGTTGGAGGCAACGTCACCGACAGGCCATTTTCCGTTAGCTGAAACTCTAGCTCGTCGTCTGATCCGAGCATCGTCACGCTGCGGACAGACTGCTTGCCAATTTGTTCTGGCGAAAGCGACTTGATTAGCACCTCTTTTGTATTGGGATAGGCCATCAAGAAAGCGTAAAGCGTGTCTCCCTTTGTCGTAAATCGAATGTCTTTACCAGTGAATTCATACGTATTGTCGTTGAATTGATGACCGGTCGTGGGCATCTGAAACGGCCCCTCACCATAGACAAGGTATGGCCGCGATCCATAAATGCCTTCGCCATTGACTTGCAACCAATCACCGATTTTCAGCAGCTCATCGCGGTACGTCTTGGGCAGACTTCCATCGGCTCGCAATCCAACGTTTAGCAACATGTTCCCATTTTTGCTGACGATGTCGACTAGGTTATCGATCACCTTTCCCGCATCCAATCGAAGTAGATCCTCGTTCTGATCCAACGTCGTTCCACCCATTCCCGCATCGTCGGTGAGAGACGCTTTCTCACCAGCCGAGATCTCTTTTCCCATGTAAAACCAACCGGGATTGATGGACGTATCAGTTTGCCAAGGCTGTTCTCGGATTTTGTCGAGCCCGTGCAACTCCAAATCCAAGGTCAATCCTTGGGGCGTCGTGCGTTTAATCGCAAATACGCCGTCCAGCTTTCCGCTATTCCGTTGCATATTAAGGTTGTAATAGTGCGCCGCCAAATTCAGCCCATAATCCCCATTGGGAAGCCCACCATCTAGATAGAGAAGGTCCGGGTCGTACTTATCGATCAGATCCTTCGTGCGCAAATACCACTGACGGGCAAAGCGTGGATTGAGCCGCTTCAGACGATCCGGAGTGCGATAACCGTATAGCCCATCGTTTGCCGGATCCATCGTGTCATAGGGCACTCCCTTGAGCGGTCCCGTTGTATCGGATTCCCCCTGGAAAAAGACATGTTCATGCCCCTGGTTTGACAGATGCGACGTCACAGCAAAACGCAAATGATTTGCTTCGCAGGCCGTTTTCCATTCTCCGACGATGTCCCTCTTTGGCCCCATTTTGACTGAGTTCCAATCATTGTAGGTAGAGTCATAATTGTCGAAATTGTCATGGTGAACGGCCATCACGCCAAAGTACTTGGCGCCGACCTTACTAAACAGTTCCGCAAGCTTCATCGGCTCGAACTTCTCGGCTTTCCAAAGAGGAATGAAGTCCTTATAGCCAAACTGAGAAGGATGCCCGAAATTCTTGACGTGATATTCGTATACACTTTCCTTTCCTGGCTTATATCCTGACATTGCCCGGCGCTTCACCTTTTGATCATCCCGATACGCTTGTGGCTCATGCTGCGTATACAGGAATCGACCGTAGTGGCCATCGAAACCGGGCACAGTGCAAAGCCCCCAATGTGAGTAGATGCCAAATTTCGCATCGCGAAACCAATCGGGACATTCATAGTGTTTGCCAAAAGAATCGGAGGCAGCTTCAAATGGGCCTTCGGCGATATCGAACGTGAAGCCTTCGGTGTCAAAATTCAATGAAGCCTTTTCGGACTGCTGTGCCGCTTTGATGCGGTTAGCCGTTTCGTCGGCCGGCAAGTTTGTCACTGCAACCAGTAGGCCAATTGCTACGGTCACATTCCGGTAACACATCTGACTCATTCGTAATGTCCTCAATTTGTATTTCGCAGATGCGGTTTTCGCATGCGTTTTAGTCTTTGGCGTTCTTTCTTAATAATCCGCTTGCCAAGGCCCATGATGGTAGGTCCCTGGGATTGCAGAACAGCAAATTCACTCAGGGGCGTCGGACCAATCGGAAGGTGCAACCCAGTCTTTCGGAGCACGGGCGGTGTAGGGATGTGCGTCTCCGACGTCGGGGCCACGGGCCTTTATTTTTTTCCATAATGCTGCCACGATCTCTGGATGATTGGTCGCTAAGTTCTGTTGCTCGAAGGGATCGCGACGGATATCAAAAAGCAGCGCCACGTGTTTCGGATTTTCCAAGGGCATTCCATCATCGGCTTTTTCTGCGAGAGTCACAATCAGCTTCCAATCGCCGCTGCGAATACTCCCGCGACCACCTTTGGAATCGTGAACATTGTGATAGATGTCCCGCTTGGGCATTGCTTGGTCATTTGCCAAAGCAGGCCAGAAATCGATACCGTCGAGTGCTTTGCATTTGGAAGTGATACCACCCGCAAGGCCAGAGAACGTGGGAAGCAAATCAACAATATGCAACGGAGGTTCGAAACTCCGTCCTCCCGTAAGCCTGTCTGGCCAAACAATAAATGATGGAACACGAACGCCACCTTCGAAAAGTGTTCCTTTGGTTCCTCTCAACGGAGCATTGTCGGCAACTTGACCGTAGCCTCCGTTATCAGACGCGAAAAACACGAGCGTATTTCGTGCAACACCTTTCTCGACCAAGGCTTGAACAATGTGACCAATCTGCTGGTCCATACAGTCGACTTGAGCACAATAGGTGCGACGTTTTTCGTCTTTCACACCGCTGTAGTTTGCAATGTCAGATGGTTTCGCGTGAAGCGGCGCATGGGGAGCATTGAATGGCACATATAAGAAAAGCGGCTGCGCTTCGAAATCGTGATCTTTGATTATTTGGGATGCTCGATTTCCTATTAGGTCCGTTGTATAGCCTTCTACATGAAGCGGGATCGTATCCTGGTCATACCAGTCCAACGACCCGTAACCGGTGTGTTCGAAATAATCGATTGCCCCACCAAGATGTCCGTAGGCCAGATCGAAACCGCGTGACGTTGGCCAATAGGAACGTTTGGCAAGGCCGAGGTGCCACTTGCCTGTAATCGCTGTCCGATAACCCGCGTCCTGCATGACTTCAGAGAGCATGTATTCATCCAGTGGCAATCCGTGCTGATGGTATGGACGAAGAACGCAAATGTGGCCTCCGATATGATAGGGATAACGTCCCGTCATTAGGCCAATGCGCGTTGGCGAGCAGGTAGGTTGCACGTAGAACTGTTTGAGTTTCACTCCTTCATTTGCAAGCTTGTCGAGATTGGGCGTTTTGATATCGCTGCCATGGAATCCGACGTCGCTCCACCCCAAGTCGTCGGCAAGCAGGATGACAATGTTCGGTTGCTTTGCGTCGATGGCGGAGGCTGAATGTGTGCACAACATTGCCGTTACTAAGATTAGCTTGCGGAGAACACAGGTCGTTATGTTGACAACGGACATCTGGGGGAAGGTTCGCTTTCATGTGCGAGGAACAATATGGATGGCAGCGTTTATGGTTCCGAAAAGCCGTGTTGACACGCGGAGTGCCGATTTCCCGAATCATTTCGCTTGCTTTTACTTCTTGTTCTTAATTGGCTTCGTAAGATCGAGTCCTTGGATCCGCAAACCGTAGGCATAGTCGCAGGGTTCCTGTTGCGGCAAACTGACCGACAATCCGTCCTTGGTAAGTTGGTACTCCAGCTCCTCATCGGATCCCAACATCGTCACGCTCCGAACCGTTTGCTTACCGATTTGCTTTTCAGATAACGATTTGATAAGTACTTGCTTGCTGTCGGGATATGCCATTAGGAAAGCGTAAAGCGTGTCTTTCTTAGTCGTAAAACGAATGTCTTCACCAGTGAAATCATACTGGTGATCGTTAAACGCTTGGCCAGTTGTGGGCATCCGAAACGGCCCCTCGCCGTAGACGACAAACGGCCGAGACCCAAAAATGCCTTCGCCGTTGACTTGCAACCACGCGCCGATCTTCAACAGTTCATCACGATAAGTCTCAGGCAGACTTCCGTCCGCTCGTAGGCCCACGTTTAACATCATGTTTCCGTTCTTGCTGACAATATCAACAAGGTTATCGATCACTTTGCCCGCATCTAATCGCAGCAGATCGCCTTGTTGGCCCAAATCGCTTCCGCCCATCCCCGCGTCATCCGTCATGGCCTGTTTCTCACCACCAGAGATTTCTTTCCCCATATAGAACCAACCAGGATTGATGGAGGTGTCGGTTTGCCATGGATCTTTGCGAATCTCATCTAAGCCTTGGAGTTCCATGTCAAGCGTGAAGCCTTCTGGCGTTGTGCGTTTAATTGTAAACACGCCGTCTAACTTTCCGTTGTTCTGTTGGAGGTTGTGGTTGTAATAATGCGCTGCCAGATTCAACCCGTAGTCGCCGTTGGGAAGCGGCCCATCCAAGTACAGTAAATCCGGATCGTACTTATCAATCAAATCTTTGGTTCGAAGGTACCAGTTTCGGGAAAAGGTCGGATTGATCCGTTTGAGACGATCGGGTGTTCGATAGCCGTAAAGTCCGTCATTGGCTGAGTTCATCGTGTCATACGGCACACCCTTGAGAGGTCCGGTCGTATCGGTTTCTCCTTGAAAAAAGAGATGTTCGTGAGTGTGGTTTGACAGATGCGAGGTAACCGCAAACCGCAATCCATTTGCTTCACAAGCTTTCTTCCAATCACCGACAATATCTCGTTTTGGCCCCATCTTCGCTGAGTTCCATTCTTGGTGCTCCGAGTCATAGTTGTCGAAATTATCGCAATGCACGGCCATCACACCAAAGTACTTGGCCCCTACGGAACGAAAAAGCTCCGCCAGTTCCATGGGGTTAAATTTTTCCGCCTTCCATAGGGAAACGAAATCCTTGTAGCCGAACTTGGATGGATGGCCAAAGTTCTTGACATGATATTCATAGACGGACTCACGCCCTGGCTTATAACCGGACATGCCTCGGCGTCTGACATTTCGATCATCTCGATAGGCCTGTGGTTCATGCTGCATATACATGAACCGCGCGTAATGGCCATCGAACCCAGGAACCGTGCAGAGTCCCCAGTGTGAGTAAATCCCAAACTTGGCATCACGAAACCAATCGGGACACGAATAGTGTTTGGCGAATGAGTCGGATGAAGGTTCAAATGGTCCTTCGGCGATATCGAACTCGAATTCTTGAGTGCTAAAATCCCGTGAAGCCTTTTCCGACTCCTGTGCCGTGATGATGCGAGGCGGAACCTCTTCGCCGCAGACGTTGAGACCGGTCAAGAACATGATGGAAACAGTCACTAGATAAAATTGGACCCACGTCTTCATTCGTTGTCTTTCATTTTCAATCTGCGATTTGTTTGTCTGGGACATCTGATCGAAACTCAATCTTGTTCGTTAGTTTTTTTCGGAATATATAGTGGCTGCCTGAACAACGCTGCGTTTGGTCTGGCCTGCTTTAGCGTTCCTCAGCAAGCGGCTCATGGCGCCACATTGGGTGCCTCAATGAAGCCCCGTCGCTCACCCGTCAGTCCTGAATTGCGTTGGCCGATGATTCGAATGCGAATCCATCAATGGCTACCTTACTGCTGTTTTGGTAAACCGCCGTTTTCAATTCAAGTGTATGTTTACCTTCCGGCAGGACTTTCGTTTGATAGAGCTTGCTGTTGGGACCGCCCCAACTCAAGCGAATACTCTCTACGAATTTTCCATCAATATATACATCAAAGGACCCCATCTCATTGGCAAGCGTGCCGTAGGCACTGGCCATAGAACCCGTAAACGTAAATGTCACCGAATCCCCAACGGTTTCCGAGATTCGTTCATTGCTCATGTAGTATTGGGAATCGGGATCAGGGTGCGAGACCCAATTTCCGGTGAAAGTCACTGACGCGTCCGTATCATCCACTCGTCGCCAAAAGCCTTCACAGGTTTCCTGACCGGCGATCCGTATTTCATACTCGCACTTTTTTGCATCGGGATTGTCAAGCTTTATTGAAACGGTTTTGTTTTCATAGGGTTTCAGTGCCGGAATCGAAGCTTTCTGTAGTTTCTTCCAACCTGATTTACTGAGTTCCATCACGACGGCCTGAGCAGGCTTGGAATCCACAAATCCGATGTTTTCGACGATGCTTTGGAGCATCATCGCGCCGTCCGCCTCCTTGATCTGAACGGGTAAGGCGACCAGTGAGGCCGCTGTCGGAGATCGTCCCGGAAGCGTGGCATAACCAATGACCAGATCCCCGCTTTTGGTCTGACCCAGCAGTTTGAAATCGAAATCGAAACGACTCAGTCCATGCTCGCCCTCAAAGGACACAAGCATGTCATTTCCATCTGCCTTGGAACTCACCACACGACAACCGCGACCATGGTTCACAAGTGAATCGGACCCAAAGCGAAGCGATTCCAAGTCGAGATCACGGTGAGGGTTGAAACCCTCTTCTGCCTCGATCTTGACAGTGATTCGATTTGTCGTCGCTGAAATCGGCGTTTCACTTACGATTGTCACTAATCGTTCGACGACGAGCGGCAGAATCATATTTTTTGAGCTGTGGATATCGTTGCCTTTATCACTGCCCTTTGCCGTATCGAGTAGCGCCAGTGACAAATGAGTGGCCCGTCCGATTTCGTCCTGCAGAATTTTCGGCCGCTCAAACTTGTACCACTCATTTTTTGTACCGTCAGTGTAGAATGTCGAGGAGGCGTCGTACGGCAACCCCTCTTCGTTCTTCCAGTGAATGCCGTCGAGCGAACGCATGTAGCCGCTCTTGCGATCCTGGGCATGGTTGTAGATACAGTGATATTGGTGCCTACTTCTCCACACGACTGGGTCTTCCGCGTAGCCGCTGTTCCGAGTGTAGTTGTGGATGGAGACCAGGTTATACGGTCCAAGAATCCCGTTGTTTGACACGGCAATATCGCCGCCCTTTGTCATCAGTAGAATGCTTCCATCGGGCCGGAACTCCGTTGTCAGGTTCGATCCCAGCCTACCCGTTGGCCGAAGCCCTCGCGGATTCATCCTCATCCGTCCGATTCGTTTCCAAGGCCCAGGCATACGATCCGACGAATAGACATCCGCTGTCATGACATGCAACGCAAAAGTACCATCGGGCATCGTCATGACTTCGGGATTGTGCCCCTTTTTAACGATCGTTTGCGTAATCACATACGGCCCGAAGGGATTGTTGGAAACGCAATGGGCAATTTCAGATTCAAACCAGCCGTGATGTCCAGTGCTCTCTGGCCAACGGCATACCGCGATATGGTATTTGCCGTCCTTGCCCTTGACTGGGTTACCACCCCAGTAGCACCACTGGTCGTCCTCGACCCCATTATCTTTGTCGCGAGGCAAAACCTTATCGATTCCCCAAATGCCCTCCGATTCCAATTTGTTAATAATTGGCACCGGAAGGATCAGGTCCTTGAAGGCTCCTCCCCGCACAAGCGGTATGTCAGAAAGCGAATCATTTGCCGATTCAAGAACGTCCGGTTGATCAGCCGCTACGACGGGAATCAACGCGAATGAAATTAGAAACAGGACTAGGTTTTTCATCTTCTTGTGTACTCTGCTTTTGGATCGAGTCTGCTGACCGGTTTTGTTTTCCTTGTCAGCTTGGTTTCAAATTGTTGTGTTTTGGAAATTCTCTAGACCAATTGGTGATCTGTAACGTGCTACTGAGGATCATAGACCACGACATCTTTTCGGCGAGAAGCTGGCTCCACCCGCCAATGGGTTAACTTCCCAAACTCTACCGTTCCAGTGACGATTGTGTTTTTTTCTAGATGAAGTTTGAAGTCCACATCCCATTCTTTGGGCCAAGCTGGTAATAAGAGAATTTTCCCGTCGGCTTCCTGCACCAACATGCGTTGCAGTGCCGTGGAGCCGGATCCAAAGTGGTCAAAGTCGGGACAGGAATCCGGGCCTTCGGCTCCGTATATTGGGAAGCGACACATCGTGGATGCTTTTCGAAACCGCTGGACCAATCCGCGTTTCGCCTCGGCGGCATTTCCCGCATAGGCCCAATGGATTTGATCCTGTGTCCAGCAACTGCATGCGAAAGCGTTTTTGTTCGTCCGGTGCTCCATGGTCCACTGCACGATATCCGCCGTTCCTTGAGCTATACCAAATCGTCGAAAGGGAAAGACGGGGTAAAGTTCCGCGTTCTCAGCGTTGTGCCCGACCTCAAATACAAGCCCCGGCGCAATCGCTGGCTTGCCATCAATTTCACGCAAATGCACGTCGGGCATTTCTGACCGAAGACGTTTCCACCGGATTTGGTCTGACTCGGTGCCGATTCCCATCGCGGTCAATTCATCCAGATTGTGCAACAATCCAGAAACGTCCGTTGCGGGGTTAATGGCAATCCACCATGTTTCCAACGCTTGAGACGGATCCAGTCGCAATTTGCCGTCCTGATCGCGCGGATAGTGTTTGTCGTAAAAGGCCATGATTTCGCGTGCAAAAGGAACTAGCACGTCATCACGAAACGCGGTGTCGCCTGAGTACTTCAGGTGCTCGATCATCATCGCAAGCGTTTCCAAACCGGAGGTGAAGTAGTAGCTGTGGCAATACCCGCTGCCGTCATTATCGCCAGGGGCGGTTTTCAGAGGCTTGTCCTCTAATCGGTATTCATTCCTCCCGGAGGGCCCGCAATCACGTTCGCCGCCGGTCGGTTCAATGTTTTCGCGAAAGTACGCTCCTTCGTGCCCGAACCAAGCTTTGGTGATTGCGGTGCGAACCGGCAACATGTCGCTGTAGTAATCAAAAAACGGTTTCATCAGCTCGCCATCACCGCTCATCAGTAACGGCCAGTACAACAGTCGTTGGTTTTGAAACGTGAAGCGACGTGCCCAGAGCCGGTCGTCTTCATGGCTTATGAACCGTTTGCCTTCGGTCTCCCAGTGGCCGTTGAGTCGTACCTGATGTTTATGGCGTTCGGGTTCATACCGTAGCGGCTGAGTGAAAAGTCCGCCGTTAAATTTGGTTTGAACTCGGCCGCGACTTTGGCAGGCCATCAAAAATCGAAAAACGTTGTAGCTTTGGGCCACAAGGGCGCCCCCGTCGATGACTTTACGCTGGCTCTTGTATCCCTCCTGGTCGACTTGGTAGCGTTCGTTGGCTTCAACGGTGTTATCGGAAACGTTGATCCGACTTCTGTCCCAGAACGACGACCACCAATCACAGTGCGACTGCCAATCCGATGCTGCATCCATCGGTTCAGAAGCCTGTTGTTCCAGATCCGCTAGCCACTGTTCAATGTCAGCCTGTTGTGTACATCGAGCATGTATTCGGATGTCGAGCTTCGCTCCCTTTCCCGACAAAGTTTTCCCTTTCCGATTTAGGTCGGGACTCTCTATCAGATTGCCGAACGTATTAAAGCGATACGGATCGGGATATTCCCCGGCCATTTCAGAGACATCGTAAAACGCCAACTCCGTCGGATAGACACTGCGGTCTCCTACCGCGTAGTACCACAGCACGTTGTCGCCACGGCCCAGCAACACATCTTGAGTCGGTGGAGAAATCGGATCGCTTGTCCGGTTTCTCGAACAAGTATCAAATCGCTCCCAAAGATCGGCCGACGCCTCTACCTCAACTTCGTCAGGCGATTGAATCTGAACGTGGTAAACAGGACGATTTGCATCAGCCCATACATGAATTGAAATGCCGTCGGCCTCAATTTGGATCGATCCGGTTTTCAGATCCAAGGTTTGCTTGAATGGCTTGCCATCAGCAAACGGATTGGGGCTGAGAGAAATTTTGACTCGCCCTGTCTTGAAGATATCGCCGTTATAAGTAAAGGCGTCATTCTTCGACAACAATAGGTATAACGCATCATCTTCGATCGCGTAGACACCAGCGGCGATGTCGCCATTGCCTAAAGGCATTTGTCCGGTGTGGTCCGTCGAAGGACTCTCCCAGACAACATTGTATTGATCGATCGGAGCGCCAGCCGTTATATCGCGACTGTTGATCACAGTTCCGAAAACAATCAGAAGCAGCAGGAGTTGTGTCATTTTTTGCGTCATGACTCTTTCTTTTCTTTGTATGCCGGTGTTGGAGTGAGGATTGACGACGGAGCATTGTTGATCATGACCACTGGGTTGTTGTGGTTGTCACTGCGATCGACGTGCTTCAGGCTGCGTTTGCCCCGTTCCGTTTCTTCATCAGAAGAGAACCATGAAAATCGCTCATCGGGTAACGAAGGCACAACGCAGCAAGAACTGCAACGAAAACAAGAGCTGTCAGTCGTTTTGCCGATTTTTTCATAACCATCTTTTGATCAACGATTTGCAATTGGGCGAACGCTAAATTCGTGGTTTGGAACTTACTTGCGTTCGATTTTCACCGCGTAAGCAAAATCACACGGTTTTTCTTTTGGAAGCTTAATGACCAAGGCATCAACTGTGTGTTCCCACTGAATCGCATCTTTGCACCCGAGCAGGCTAACCGATTTAATGTCGCCACGATAAAGTTTGCCGGCATGGCCCAGGGTGCGAATTATTAACTCGTCCCCTGGCCAATCCAACACGATGGCATAGAGATTCTTGCCATTCTGGGTGAAGCGAATGTCGTCCTTCGTGAACTTTGGGATGTACTTGTCCTTTACGTCCCACTTTCCGTGAGCATGATGCCCAGGATGGGTTTCTTCGGTCGGGCCTTCTCCAAAGAAGGTCCACGGCACCGTGTCATAGATGGCTTCGCCGTTGATCTTCAGCCAGCCACCGATCGCATACAGCTGTTTTTTCTGATCCGCGGTGAACGTGCCGTCCTCTAAAGGCGGAACGCTCAGTAGCATGCGTCCGTTTTTGCTGGTCATATCCACTAGCAGGTCGACCAAGTGGTTTGCGTTCTTCATTGGGTTCTTTGGATTGTGGAACCATGGAGCGGGCCAAGCATAATGTTGGGCCATGTTGATATCGGCCATCCATGGATCGTATTGCAATCCGATGAGGCTGCCGTTTTCAATGTCACGCATACCGATCCCCGGCGGTACATCAAACGACTTGTAGATAAACTCGACTTCCTTGCTTTGCTCTATTCCCATATTGAAGAAGTGAGCAATCGCTTGCTGTTGGTGCGATTCGCTAAGTGTTCCGATGGTGATGTCTTTCCCAGGCAACATGCGGCCCGCCAAGCTGCGGCCCTGCAACTCAGCCCCAACCGTACCGCCAAAACTTGTATCCACCCAAATCAAGTCAGGATGATAATTGTCAATCGCCTCCGATACGCGAGCCAACCATCCGTCGAGAAGTCTCTCACTACGGCGTCCTTCGTTTGCGGTGTACAACTTGCTCTCTTCGTCGAGCGGATCAAGATAGAGGCTATCGTTGTTGGAGACCGTCCCCCAGATACTTCGGTTGTTGTGGAACGACATCAGCACTTTCATGTCGCGACGTTGCAACTCTCTGGTTAGCTCGCCAACGATATCGATCTTCGGTCCGCGCTTGACGGTCGTCCAGTCGGTGATTCCGCTATCCCAATTAAGAATACCGCTTCCGTGCCAAGACACGGGGCCTGCGAATTGGGCTCCCGCTGCTTGGAACAGGTCTACCCATTCTTTCGACGAGAACTTTTCGCCCTTCCATAGTTCGAAAGCTTCAAGCGTGGACAGATCCTTATCGGGATACTGGTTTAGTACCGTCTGAGGTCCCCAGTGGCAGTAGATGCCAAATTTCATGCCATCGAGCCACTCGGGTGTATCATGCTTCCGTAGTGACGACCAATCGGGCTGATAGGTTTGCGCTTGGCATGTACAAAGAGATAAAAAGAGAACACAAGTCAACAGAATTGCTAATCGCATGATTTAGGTTCCTTTTCGTTTTCGAAAGGCAACGCCACGTCAGATCGGCGTAGTGGCGGTGACGGAATTGTTTGAGTAATTTTGTGTTTCTCGAAGACGCACTCTGCCATCGTGATGGCAATCGCCCGCAGCGATAGGTTCTGAATCGCAGTCATGCTGGCAGACGACCAAGCGACGTCGTATTCGTCAACCAATCAAGGAAATTATCCGCAATTAAGTTTTTGTGGATGGAAACCAACAATCGGATGGTCGGCCTCGCTCCGCCTCGGGGCATAGGACCTCGGGGCATAGGACATGTTGTTGTCGCAAATAAACATGCCGAAACGGTTTTCAACTAATTTCCTCCGCTACGTCTTCACGATGGTCAAACGAGTTTTGTTTACCACGCAACACCGGTCCTTCGATTGCTTCCGTTAGGATCACGCGAAATGCTTGATTGTTCGTTCCAAAGGTTCGCACGCACGATCCCGTTCAGGTCTAGCCCATCAAATTCAAGCCCATAGAGTTCAAGTGTCAGGGAATGGAGCTTTCGCGAAGGCGCTGGAAAAAAACGAACCAGACTATCGCGGCTGTTTGCCAAAAAAAAGGTGGGAATAGCAGGTCAACCAGTTATCGAAATTGAGGTTAGTCGGCCTGCCCAATGTGAGGTTTTTGAAGTGTCAGGGATTTGACGGCAGTGGGAACAGTGATGCTACCCGATCACGAGCAAAGACGCCACGAAAAACAGCTAGCAATATCGACCGCGTGACTTAAAGTGCTACGCCCTGCGAAGCATCAAAATGGTGTTCGTTGGAGGGGGACGCGCCTTTTACTAAAGTAATTGTGATTGTGCGCTAACGGGAATGGTCTCATGTTTCCATGAGCGTGGTATTTCTTTCGAAGTCGAATCAATTGCATTTTGCAACCATTCGTAGGCGAGGCCGATTGAAATTGCGAAGTCGCTCGACGTAGAGTCACTCGAAGCAGAAGAGTCACTAGAAATCGTCAGCATATTCGAACAGAATACACGCCCGACCTTTTTCGCCGTCAAGGATCACAACCCGCAGACGACCGCTGTTGTTGCGACGGATATGGTGTTTCACCGGTCGGGGTAAAGCAACGAAATTGAAATGTAATAAATATTCGGAAACCCTATTTAGGAACTGGATTTCACTATGCACCGCGCCGCACACAAGTTTCGATTGCTACGGCATGCATCTCTGCTAATTTGTCCGGCAGTATGGTTAGTCGTGGCGCCGACGATCGCGATAGCAGATGGTACGAAGGCATTGAATGCGCAGAGTTCGGCCGATGCAGCTGGTTCGGAAAAACAGGCAATGCAGCAGTCGGCTGCGAAGAAGGCGAAGGCAAAGATCATTCCCTATCCGAACGCGAGTGTTTGGACAGATGCGAAAGTCGCTGCGAAGGAGTTCATCGGGTTCGATTTCATCGGCGAGTATGTGAAAGGTGATCAGGCGATTCAGGTTACACCGTCGGAGGGCAAGTTCTATTTGTCGGTTTATCGGGGCGGATTGCCCGGATCAGGCTGGGACGGCGGAACGGTTGCTCACGAGTGGTGCGAAGCGGACGCAATGAAAAAACGTTTGCAGGGTTGGAATAAGCTTGACCGCAGCGTGGGTGTTGTTGGTAAAACCCCACCCGCCGGCGCGCTTGTGCTGTTCGACGGTTCGGGCGCGAAAGCCTGGAAAAATGGAAAGATTGAAAACGGGTTGCTAAAGGCGGGGGCTGGGACAAAACAAACTTTTCGGGACTTTACGTTGTATCTTGAGTGGCAGGTGCCGCTAAAGCCCGAGCCGCCGATCAGTCACCCACATCGAGGCAACAGTGGTGTCTTTGCGGTGGGCGCCTACGAGGTTCAAATCTCGGATACGTTTGGGCTCGATCATGATCCACGGGCGTGGGAAGAAATCGAAATGCTCAAGCCGGTCGATACTTGGTGTGGGAGTATTTATGGAATTCGCGCAGCGGATTTGAATATGTGTTTGCCGCCGCTTGCTTGGCAAAGTCTAGAGATTCAATTCAAGGCAGCTCGCTTCGAAGATGGAGCCAAGATTTCTCCGGCCATCATTTCCGTGATTCACAACGGCGTCAAGATACACGACAATGTTAGCCTTCCCGAAGGCACTGGCGGTGGGCCGTCTGGACCGCGTCCCGAGGTCGCCGAAGGGCCGATCTATCTTCAAAATCACGGCAATCCAAATCGGTTTCGCAATATTTGGATCGTACCACAGTAAGCTATCGTGACAATGAATGATCGCAGTGAACGTACAAAACGATCTTGCCGGGCGGGCTAGGTTCCGTCGGCAAGTCGTTTCGTTCGAGTCCAAGGTGTTGAATCAAATCAGTGGCGGTCTCTGTTAGGATCCCGGTAGCACGACACTCTTGGAAAACCTTTCGGTGGGCTTACCCTCACTCTGCAAAAGCACGGTTGTTGTTAGTTTTTTTCCTTTGGCAAAGGTTTGATCACATAGCAATCGCACGATCGTTTTTTCAAAGGGTTTCAATTGCCTGACCGAACCGCTGGCGATTCGTGTTTCACTTGCTGGTTCGCCAATCAGTAGCTCGACTGTTGATCGTCCGGAAACGGCCTCACCAAAATTCTGGATTTCCACATAAGCTTCTAGCCCTTCATTGGTGAACTCAAACTTGGGCGAGAGTGCGGAAAGCTGCGACACGACTGGATTGGCACCGGGCAAACGAGCCCACCCAAACAGCAACTTTCCATCGCTCGATTTACCGAGTAGTTTTCCTGCCCAGTTCGCCGCTGTGATGCCGCTGTTCTTACCGTCAAACGTAAGAATTAGGTCTGTGCCATCTTGTTTCGTCTTCATAACTCTGCTGCCACGACCGTAGTTAACCTCTTCCGAAGCTCCGAAGCGAAGGGAATCAAGATCAAGATCGGTGTGGGGATTAAAATCGTCTTCGGCCTTGATCTTCACGAGGATCTGTTGCGTCGAATCGGTAATAGGATTGGGGTTTAGAAGTTCCATCAAACGAGGTACGGTCATCGGGATACCGATGAGCTTGGAGTTATGGTTGTCGTTTGGTTGATCGGAATGCTTGTCGCAATCGATCACAGCGAAATAGGCATACAAAGGCCGCCCATGATCATCATGTAGAAAACGGATCCGCTCGTATTTGTACCAATCTTCCTTGGTTCCGTCTTGGTAGCGAGCGATCCCCGGCGTATAAGCTTCGCCCGGTTCGGCTTTCCAACGGAATCCATCGATTGAACGCAGGTAGTAGGCAATCCGGCCTTTCCAATCGTTCACGATGATGTGGTATTGCACGTCGTCCTTCCACATCACAGGATCTTCGAAGATGCCCTCGACTTTCGGGTAAACCGATTCGGCGGATGTGTTATGCCAGTTCTCTCCGCCGTCTGGGCTGGCCCAAATGTACCCTCGGCGGGAAACAGCGATGTAGGAACCGTCATCCCTCGGTGCAAACGAGAAGTTTACATAGTTCTTAAAAACATAACGCTCGCGTTTGTGGAAATCATAAGCGTGCCTTTTCCAAGGTCCCGACGGACTGTCGGAGGCAAACAGCACCCCGTGCGTGGTGTAAATAATGTACTTTCCGAGTTTACACTTCGTGGGAGTCAACAGTTCGGGGTTATGTCCCACGCCCAAAGTTTCCTTCGCTACATACGGTCCAAGAGGATGGTCCGCTACTGCATGGACAACTATCGAATCAAAGTATCCGAAATGGCCAGCGGGGTGATTTTCGGGCCAGCGGGACGAGTAAAGGTGGTAGACGCCTTGATCGTCTTTGAATGGATCGCCACACCAATATGACCACTTGGGGTCTTCGATACCGTTACTGATATCACGTGGCGTCACGTTGTCGCCGCCCCACGTATCGCTTGTTAGCGGACGCATGATCGGCATCGGCTTGAACAGATCCTTGAACTGCCCGCCGGGTACTAGATCGGTCCATTCACCAGGACGCTGCCGAACGACGTCGTCTGCCTGTAACGGAGCCAACGCAGATGCACCCAGCAGGATGGAAGTTATTAATACGCTAAATTTCATTGTGATTAAGTTCCTTGAAATGGCTGAAAGCGAGTTCAATTTTATTACAGGATCGCATAATCGGCAGTGCTTGCCAGCCCAACAATGGGGTGCTAGCGCCAAACTCGACCGCTGAGTTGTTCTTGCGTCATACCTCCGTCAGTGTTTCCGCCAACGGTAAGCGGGACTTTGGCAACTTCGCGTTGAAGTCATCATCAGAACGATAACCCAGAGCGACAGCAACGATGCTTGTGTATCCCTTTTCACGCAAGCCAAACTCTTCGTCCAAAGCCTTGGTATCGATGCCTTCCATCGGAACGGCATTGATGCCAAGCGTCGAAACACCCAAAAGAAACGACCCGACATTGAGATACACCTGCTTTTCCATCCAATGTTGTACGTCTTTAAGGTCGTGCCGGTGCAGATTGACGAATCGGCACCGAATCGAATGCACGAGCTCTCTTTGAGCCGGATCGGTTAGCCGGCCATCCGCCTGCTCCTGGTCAAGCAACCGCAACAAGTAGTCTTCGCTGATTTCAAGCTTGCTGCAGAACACGACCACGTGCGACGCATTCAGAATTTTTGGTTGGTTCGATGCGAAGTTTCCCGCAGCCGCCACCGCAACCCGCCGTTTCCCTTCATTTGTCGAAGCAAGAATGAAGTGCCATGGTTGGCTATTTGTGCTCGACGCACTGTATCGCAACAGATCCTTAATCGAGTCGATGTCCGAATGCTTTATCTTCTTGGTTGGATCAAATGCTTTGGTCGAGTAGCGACGTTGCACAACTTCAGCGATAGGAAGATCCAATCTTTCAAGTAGCTTAAGCATACGTATGCTCCTGAGATGTAGTTGGCTTTATGCGTATCAAGGGGAAGTGTCGATACCATGCAGAAGTATCGCGTCAAATGGACGAACAGAATCGACGAAGTCGCGATTGGTGGCGGCTCGATGATCAGGCTGCAAAACAACGACTATGCAATTACCGTCATTTCATTGACAGTGAATTCTTCGACCGCGCCTTCGGTCGCAGCGATGTAGTCCTGCAAGTGTTGTGAACCCATATGCTTTTGCCATCGTTCGCGGGATTCCCAGTTCTCGTAAAACATAAAGTGCGCTGGATCTTCATTGTCCTGATGCAAATCGTATTGCATGCAGCCCGCTTCGGCGCGAGTGGTTTCGATCAGCCCTTGAAGCTCGGCCCGAACGAGATCAATTTTGTCAGCTTTCGCCTTGATATTTGCAACAATCGTAAGTTTAGACATATTTTTGCGTTCCTTGATTGGTTGTTAACGACTGGAAATCCAACAGCACCGCATCGCTCAATGACACGCGGCATTTGCATAGTCGACAAATCATCGGTGAATCCAAGTAGACTATCATTGCATCGCTGGTCTGTGCAGCCAACGAATGCCTTCGGTTCCATTCGCGATAGGCGCTGCTGCAATTTTTTGCGCACCGAGTGTGTTTTGTAAATCGTGCGTTTGTCAATTGTGGCGGGCCAGTTGGTACTTTGCTAGAGATGGTTTTGAGCAAAACTGCCTTTTCGCACTTCCTGGCTGAGGTGGAGTCCTGTTTGTTTGGAATCGCGCTGTCCCTATTCCCAGCGTCAACTTAGAGCTCCCCCGATGGTTCAATCGATGCAGCACGTGCACATTCACGGTCATTTCTGTCACAGCCTGATATAGGGGGTGACCAAACGTGTTGTCTACTTTGAGGAGTGACTTGGCGCAAACGTAGCGAACGAAATCGAGCGAAGTTGCCGGTTGGCATGTTGGAAATGACTACGATTGATAAGTTGAATGAATGGGCTTTTAGTGTTGTGGCGGATTCGGCGGTATCAATTGGCGGGTTCATTTACCCGAAGCCGTTTGTTTCTCCCTCAGCAATTGTTTCTCCCTCAGCAATTCGTCAAGTCGTATTGAATAGTGGCATCGGCATAGTGGTTCCAATACAATGGTCCAGCGGCGTCAGGCAACTCATTTCGTCTGCCAGCTTACACGAACGAACGCAACGGGAATTTCCCCCAAAGGACTTAACATGCAAACGAGTAACAAAGTGAAACGTCGCACATTGCTTAAGGGGGCTTTGGCCGCATCGGCGGCAGGCTTGGCTCCGTTTAACATCCTCAAGGCAGGGCCATCTCCAAACAGCAAACTCAACATCGCCTGTATCGGCGTGGGAGGACGTGGTTCCGCAGTTGCCGGAGGTATGGCCGGGACGGATAACATCGTTGCGCTGTGCGATGTCCATGAATCTTGGCACAAAGCTGCTATTGCTAAACAGCCGCGACTACAAGGCATAAAGCTTTGGAAGGACTATCGCGAGATGTTCGACAAGGTTGGTAAGGAGATCGATGCGGTGATGATCGCTACACCCGAGCACGCGCGTTTTTCGATAGCGATGTCAGCTATCCGACAGGGCAAGCACGTCTATGCCGAGAAACCGCTGTGTCATACCGTGAATGAGATTCGATTATTGGCGGAAGAGGCCGCAAAGAATCCAGCGATCGTCACACAGATGGGGAACCAAGGGCATTCCAGTGAGAGCGCTGCTCAAATCAATGATTGGGTCGATGCTGGAACGATTGGTCAGGTCCGCGAAGTGGTCGCTTTCTCGAGAAAGAACTATTGGATCGACAAACCGTTGGTTCAAGGAAGCGACGTGCCTGATGACTTGGATTGGAATCTGTACTTGAATCGCGCGGACGAGATTCCTTTTAGCGAAAGTTACATGAATCGCGAGTGGATTCGCTATCGCCATTTCAGCGGTTCGGTGGGTGACATGGGCGGGCACACTTTGGATGCCGGTTATTACTCGCTCGGTTTAACTGCGCCGACGAGTGTTCGGGCCGACGTCGTCGCACCGGCGACACCGTGGTCAATGCCACGAGCAGGTGTCGTTACTTGGGAGTTTCCGGCTCGCGGCGATAAACCGCCGGTCACCATGAAGTACTACTTAGGAACGGATATCGAATTCCCGAGGCCCAAGCATCTTGATCCGGACCAAAAGATGATCGATGCCGGTTCCTTTTTAGTGGGTGAACACGGATCGATCCAAGCGGGAAGCCATAGTCAAGGTGCGAGATTACTGCCGAAATCGTTGAGGGATGCGACGCAGAATGTGTCTGCATCGGCGTTCCGATGTAAAGCGAGTAATCACTCTGCTAATTGGACGTTGGCTTGCAAAGGCGAGGACAAAGCGATGTCGTCATTCGACTACGCAGGACCGCTTTCCGAGGTCGTTGTGCTCGGAAACATCGCCCTCATTCATCCTGGTACGACCTTGAAATGGGACGCGGCCAAGATGGAGATCACCAATCATGAGGCAGCCAACAAGAGCCTATTCATGCGTCGTATTGACCCGCGTGACCACCTGAATTGGTATTGAGGTTCGCAGACCAGCAAACGCGATGACGCAGATTGTCACGTTGTATCGTTAACCGCACGAAAAACGCCTCGATTGTGTGATCACAATCGAGGCGAGTGATCACAACCGCGCAGACGAACCGACTTGGTATTGGAAGCGGAAATTTGCTCGCCGTGTTGGGGCCCCGGATTTTTGCAGACTGTTGCCGGGCCAGCCCAGCACAATGGCATCGCGGTCCATGCCGTTCCAGAGTATCAGCGTGCCTGCGAGGAAACAGCGGATAAGGACGCTATTTCTGCTATTCGAAAAATGTCCGTCGAAATTATTCCAATTTTCCGTGTCCTTTGCGGTTACCTAGGCAAGCGGATCCCAGCGCTACTGCCGTCTCGTAGGTCTGCGGCGTAAGCGTTGAGAACGAAGGGGCTGACGGAGGATTCCAAAACGATGGTCTTCGGTTTGTCAAACCCAATTCGCTTCCGAGCGAACATGACGCAGCGCGCCACTTCGTTGTCACAGCTGCCATGTCGACAAGAAGAGTATTCAACTGAAAAATGAAAATAATGTTCATAAAGACGAGCTTTGCGTTCCTTTTGGTGTTATCGGTTTGCAACCTTTTGCACGCGGATCCTCCAGTGCCGCCCGTGGGAAAGCGATGGGTGTTAAATCCTGATTTTTCCGATGAGTTCAACGGAACGCAATTGGACTCGACCAAATGGCTTGATCATCACCCGACATGGAAAGGACGGGTCCCGGGCTTGTTCCTGCCGTCGCAGGTTTCGGTAAAGGATGGTTGCCTGCAAATTGAAGGTAAGAAGCTGGAAAAGGATATTGTCATTGACAAAGGGAATGGCAAAAAGGATGTGTTCACGATTGCAGGCGGAGCGGTTGTTTCAAAGCAAGCGGCCTATCGAGGGTATTATGAATGCCGGCTAAAAGCTGCGAAAACCACCATGTCTACGACATTCTGGTTCTCTGGCGGTGGTGGCGAAGGCCCTCACGGCTGCGACAGCTATGGCTTGGAATGGGACATCCAAGAGTGCATCGGCAGAAACGGCGACTTCGACGGCAGCTACTTCGCCAATGGCATGCATTCGAATTCGCATTATTGGTACACCGACTGTGATGGTGAAAAATTCGATCACCGAGCAGAACAAGTTAAGTTTGAGGATCCGGAACTTGCTTCGGAGGACTTCCATGTTTATGGAGGATGGTGGCGAGATGAAACCAAAGCCAGCTACTACTACGACAATGGCGAGCCAAAACATCAGATATTCTACAACGAGATAAGCGAGAAGCCTTTTGACCGTCCGCTATATATGCGTTTGGTTTCGGAAACCTACCCGTTCCCATGGATCGAACTTCCAAGTGATGAAGAACTGGCCGATCCGACCAAGAACATTGCGTATTACGATTGGGTTCGTGGCTACAAGCTCGTCGATGTTGAGGATCCCAATCATATCGACATGGACACAAAGCGAGGGACTCAAGAAGGGGGTGTTCGTGGGACGGTCTCGGAAGACAAGGCTCCGGTAAAACCGAGATCGGTAGTCAAAGTCTTCGACGAGAAGATAACGTTCAACACAGATGATTGTGAACTGAGTGCGTCTGGTACGCTAAAGATCGCCTTTACCTACAAGGCCAACGAAGAGAGAGAGGATGTTCTCGAACTGCATGATTCGAATGGTGGTATCGTTGCCGATGCCACCATTGCTGCTTACGCAGGCTATGCCAATCGAGTATTTGATTTCGCAATCGGTAAAGACGTCGCGAGCAAATCGGGGCTTAAGTTGACGGGTAGCATTCGCCCAATCAATAGCGATCGTTCTGACCACCTCAGTACCGATTCGTTGGACGTTGATCGAGCCAGCCCAAGCGACCCGCGTCCGCAAAAATGATCGTCGGTCTATTGAGCTTTTACAAACACTTCAAAATTGATTGAGGAATAGGATGTTAAGGCACTTCTTTGCCATGGCGGCCATGTTGTTCGTCGTGGTTGTTTATGGGCAAACTAAGCCCAATGTGATTGTCTACTTTGCGGATGACATTAGCGCTCGGGAATTCCCAGTCTATGGATCCTCTGTTTGGAGCGATTTGAAAGGCCAAGCCACGAATGATCCTGAGCTCCGTGCTCGAACGCCAGTGATGGAGCAGTTGGCTAAGGAAGGTGTTGTCGTGAAGACGGCGTGGGCTGCAACGATTTGTAATCCAAGCCGTGCCATGATGATGACGGGGCGTTATGCGCATATCCATAAATGGTGGCATAACCGAGATCGCGGTTCCTACCGAGATCAAAACGGGCGTCCTTTGACATGGCCGCTGTATGAGAGTTCGCCGATGTTGAACGGGCATATTGCTCAAAAAGCCGGATATGGGACCTATTGGGCAGGCAAAACACAAATGGCCGGAGACCTCACTCGGTTTGGATTCGATGAAGGATGTTTTACTCCCGGAAATTTGTCAGACACGGATAATCCATTCACCGATTTCAAGCACATCGTGAAGAAAAAGAACGGTGAAAAGGTCCTGATTAATGCGGATACCGGAAAGACATGCAAAAGCTATCAGCAACACGGATGGTACTGGTTTCCGCATGTACGCCTGATGAACGACCCCTCCGCTCCGGGCGCATTCAGTTGGTGGCCCAACTCCGATGAGTCAAAGGCATCATTTGGAATCAATACTTATGGTCCAGATGTGGAACTTGACTTTGTTTTCGACTTTATGGACCGGCAGCAGAAGACTGGAAAACCCTTTTTTGTTTATCACACTACCCACCTTGGGCATGATGCGTTTGATTGGTTCTTTCCTGAGTCACCCTGCAAATGGCCGGGGGCTCCTATGGTGAGTTGGGACGGCAAAGAATACACGCGGACACAGCCACAAGTGACCGGTGATGCCGGCAAGTACGAAACCCATGGGACCATTACCGATCCGGGGATCCACAATCATGTTAGCTATATCGATTACCAGATCTGGCTGTACCTGAACAAACTGAAGCAAATGGGGCTGGATCAGAATACCATTTTGATCATCGCCGCTGACAACGGAACCAGCGGTTATGGAAAAGGAAGTCCGGAGCGGCAGAAAGGATGTCATGTGCCGTTCATGATCTATGCGCCCGGTATTAAATTCACAAAAGCGGGCATGCAAGACGTGCTGCTAAGCATTGCTGACGTCTGGCCAACGCTGGCGGAGGTCATGAAGGTTGAGACACCGCAAGGCTACGAAATCAACGGAGAGAGTTTTTGGAGCTGGCTTACGACCGATCAACAGCAGCACCGTGATTGGATCTATACACACAAAAGCGAAAAGCAGTTGGTCCGGGGCAAGCGAGTCATGAAAGATGGATTTGGCAAATGGTGGGACGTCTCCGAGACGCCCGATGACCTGATTAGTTTTCGCCAGATCACGAATTGGGAAGCAGAGTCAACAGAGTTCAAAGACGAGCGAGATAGGCTTCTGCAAACTATCAAGCCGTTCGATCTTCATGCGATCGAGCATGACGCGCCAGGATTCAATGGCGAACAAAACAAGTGAAAGAAATGTTTTTGAAATGACAGCCGCTTCGACGTCGCGCGGAGGGTAAAGGCTGATGGAAGGGAAATGAGTCCAACGCAACTTTGCTGTTGGAAAATACGTTGAAAAAACCAGGTTTTTGAGTGAATTGAAGAATGAGTAAAACGATGAAATGCATTTGGATGGTAATGTTTTTAGCGGGCGTGTCAGTTGCCAACGCCGAGAAACCGAACATCATTGTCTTCATGGCCGATGACATGGGGTTTGCTGACACTGGCTTCACTGGGTCGGAGGACATTTTGACGCCAAACCTAGACAAACTCGCGGCTTCGGGCGTGATATTCAAGCAAGGCTACGTCAATCATGCGTTCTGTGGTCCGAGTCGCGCCGCATTGTTATCCGGTCGCTACCAACATCGCTTCGGATTTGAAACGAATCCGGCATATGACCCTGCCAATCCGGCCATGGGAATTGATCCGGGTGAAAAGCTGTTTCCCGAGCGGCTTCAAGAGGCTGGCTATGTAACGGGAGCCGTCGGTAAGTGGCATCTCGGCGCCGCGGAACCGTTCCATCCGAACAACCGCGGCTTTGACTATTTCTACGGTTTTCTCGGCGGCGGGCACGATTACTTCCGCATCGACCTGACACAGTCGGTGAAGGAAGCGTATCTGCAAGGATTGGTTCGCAACCGCCGTCCCGCCGATTTTGAAGGCTACCTGACAACGGCACTCAGTCGCGACGCAGCAGAGTTTGTCGAAACCAACAAGAACGAACCCTTCTTTCTCTACGTGGCCTACAATGCTCCGCATGCACCACAACAGGCACCGCCCGAAGACATTGAACGCTACAAGCACATCCCGGACAAAAAACGACGTGTCTACGCTGCGATGGTGGACGTGATGGACCGTGGCATTGGCGAAGTCGTTACCGCTTTAGAACGGAACCAGCTGCGTGATAACACCCTGATCTTTTTCCTAAGCGACAATGGTGGCCCACAGCCTTCGAAGAGCCAGCCGGGTAAATGGAACGGATCCGACAACCAACCGTTTCGTGGTGGCAAGGGCAACCTGTACGATGGTGGCGTGCATGTTCCATTTATAGCATCGTGGCCTGCGATGATTTCACCGGGCCAGACCTTTGATTCTCCGGTGATAGCACTGGATATTGCCCGCACGGCGGTCGCTGTGGCCGGTGCGGACGCGACCGTCGAACCAACGATGGAAGGTGTCGATCTAATTCCGTTTGTGACTGGGAAAAACGCAACCGCGCCCCATGACGCCCTCTTTTGGCGTGATGGCGACGGTAGGAAGTGGTCGGTGTTAGCGGCCGATGGTACCAAGCATGTGCAAGACAACGACACCAAGTCACCACAGCTGTTTTTTCTGCCGGATGATGTTGGCGAGCAAGATAATGTTCTCGAATCGCATCCCGAACGTGCGCAAGAACTGTACGCCAAGTGGTCCAAGTGGAACGAAAGCAACGTCCCCTGTCGTTTGATGGGATACATTGACTACCACAAAAAACGCGACCTTTGGTATTCGGAAGCAGTTCCCGACGGAGCGAAGAAGGCCGGCTACAAACCGAAGGTTAAAAGCAACTTCAAATAGTACGCTAAGTCCGATGCGCCGATGGCATCCGAGCATGCTTATCATTGAAGTGGAATCTTCCTAGGACCTGTCCTGGTCTACATAGCTTCCTGATAAGCATGCTCCTGAAAAACATGCCCCTGAAAAACATGGGGTGAAACCACGGAAAATGCGGACGACTCGGGGCGATTTCGGCTGTTTGATTGCCGAGTAGACGGTCTGTTCCGTGGTTGAATTTTCGGACTGCAAGGACAGCAAGAGCAATTTCGCTGTTAACAAAGTTGGTGATCCGCGGGCTATTTCTTCAATTCGCTGTTGGCTTGGTCAATGCGGTTACGCTGGTTGCGGTTCAATCCCTGTTTGAAATACTGCTCGGGCCGAAAATAGGGTCGGTGATGCTTCATCACAGGGTCATGGATGTCCTGGCTAAGGTCACAGTCAAACCTCGCCAAGATCGCATGGTTCTCACTCCATTTCGTGTAATTGGTGAAGTGGGAAATGCCCCAAGTGATTCCTCGGCCATCTTTGGTGTTAGTAAAGGCATCGGGAATGAAGGGACCGCCGGCGATCGGCATCAACTGTACAATCGATGCTATCTCGAAATTAACACCATCCGCGGCAAACTGAACAGTGTTATGCTCATTCCCATCTCCGTGAACCAAGGCTGCAATCCCGCTTTGAAAGGGGAACAGCGTGGTTTCGTGGCCTGAGTTGATCACGGGGTTTAGCGGGTTCTTCGTGAAGGGGCCCAAAGGATGATCGGCAGTGGCCAAACCCTGCATGCGCACTAAGCGTGGGTCGCCATCGCAATCCGATTTGTAATACAGGTAGATCTTGTCGTTGTAGACAAGCGGGTAGGGATCGTGAATAGAATACTGGTCCCATTCACCCTTGGCGCCGTTAGGAATAACGATTTCATTGTGCGGTGTCCAAGGACCGTCGGGCGAGTCGGCATAGGAGACCGCCACCGGACAATCGTCTCCGCGCAGGCCACTGGCCTCCATGAAGCCCTGGTAGTAAAGATAGTACTTGCCCTTCCAAACTAGGATGTCGGTCGTGGTCACGCTGCGCCATCCAACCTGAGGTTTTGGCGGACGAGGCACTGCAACGCCTTGCTCGGTCCAGTTGAAACCATCTTCACTCGTCGCGTACCAGATATCCGCCAAATCCCAATCGCTTGAGGGAATGGTGTCCGTGCATTCCTTGGCGCCCTTTGGCGGAACAGGGGTGTGTCGGTGGGTGTACCATATGTAGTACTTGCCATTGACAAAGATCACCTTGGATGGATCGCGTCTGGAAATGGTGCCATCGTGGTCGTTATAGTCAAAACCCTTTAGCTGCGTGTACTTGAAAAGCGAATAGAGTTCGTTGTCTTCGGGGCGCGGTGCCAAGTAGGCGGTATAGTTGCGCTGCATCGCGGCACTCAGTTGACGGTCTGGCTTCGCTTTGGGCAACACAAAGGGAAAGCCACTGGGCTGTGCTGGGTCGGCAGCTTGTGCTGGGTCGGCAGCTTGTGCTGGGTCGGCAGCTTGTGCTGGGTCGGCAGCTTGTGCTTGGTCGGCAGCTTGTGCTGGGTCGGCAGCTTGTGCTGGGTCGGCAGCTTGTGCTGGGTCGGCAGCACAGACTTGAAGCGTCGCTACAAAAGCCAGTAAAAAGAGGGGCATCGCTGATTTTATAATCATGTCCTGTTCCTTGCTTCGTGGGGAATTTTTCGGTTTATGAATTGCGGGTGATTCTACTTCGTGCGATACGTCCGATAAGAGTTTACTGATTTTTTTCTGCCGACTTTTCAGCCGATAGCCCAACCGTTATTCCCATACCAAACGAGCGATACTGACACCACGATACGGCCATTCCACGCTGGAAATGTACCAATCATCTTGTTCGTCTTGAAAAATTTCGGGGGCATGGGCGTTGATCACGGCTACCTCATCCTTCAAGTCAAAACGTAATGGATTGTCGGATTTGTAGACATACGTGACGTGCTGATACGCTCCCTGAAGTTCTTTGCGGTCCCATATTCCGTTCCAGCCACAGACAAATAAATAAAAAGTGTTGCCATGGCGAACGATGGATGGCGATTCGGGATCAAAGCCTTGCTTCATGGTCAAAATGGGCTCGTGCTGTTTCCAAACGTTGAAATCTTTGGAAGTTGCGATTCTTACATCGCGAACCCCGCATATGGTGAGATGGTAGGTATCGTTCCAGAACAGAATACTTGGATCACGCCCGATCGGTGTGTCCCCCAGTGATCCTTTGGGTGTCCAATTAAACAAGTCCTCGGATACGGCATAACGGATCGGCGTAGGGCCATAAACCATATGGTAAAGATCGTTACGCCGGACGATAAAGGGAGCGTGATTTGCAGCCAATTCTCTGGGGCGTGCGTTTGGTGGCAGAACCTTTGGCTGATCTTTCCAGGCCCCTTCTTTGAGAGTTTCTTTTAACGGTCCGGCCGGTGCGATTGCATGGAATGAGAGGTTCTCGCCCAAGTGAATATGTTCAAGGTCGGTAATAGGATGCGTGATACCAAAAGCGTGCCACCGCCCTGATTGATCCTTGACGAAACAATGATCGTTAGGGACCCATTCTTCATAGTGTTTGCCAGCGACCAATTGCCCGACGCTTGGTCCAGGAAAGACATCGCCACCCGGTTGGTAAACATTGACATACTCGCCCGCGATTCGGGGAACTGCAGCCGTTGACGTTCCTTCGCCAGCCAGTCCCTGTTCGACAGCGTACGTCTTTCCACAAACAAGAACACTTAGGATTGTGACAACAAATCCCGTCTTCATCGTCATGGTAAACCTTCTATATATAAGTCGAGCGTGCATGAAGCCAACGGACGAGTTTAAAGTTGCAGAATTTCCTCAGGGAAGCGAGCCCACCGAGCGGTGACGGGCGCTCGCCACACAGCACAAAAGATGCTCACGACGTTTCGACGATGGAGTAGAGACCACCCGATTCGCGTCGGATCTTCCCTTGGTTGGCCAATTCTCTCCAAACGGCTTTCGGGAACTGATCCGGTGGTGTAATCGCGGCGATGCGAGAGCGGTGGCCTGAAGACGTTGGTCCGTAGCCCAATCCGGATTCATCGTCCAACCGAGTGAGTTTCAGGCGTTTGCGAAACGCCTTCATCGCGAGTCGCAGTTCCTCTTTGGAAGGCGGCTCGGGTGTTGTGTTTGCTTCGGAATCAGTCATTGCTTGGTCCAATGGTAACGTTGGCGAAGTTATTGAAGATCACAAGTATATCGAAGATCAGCGTTTTCCGCGCGGAATTTGTGGTTAGGAATTTGCGGGAAACTGCGGTTTTCAATTCTCAACAATAGAATGAGTTCCTCGGGCCTTACTTTCGCTCAATGGCAAGGTCGTCCAGGTAGGCTTCCACTTGCGCGCCGTTGTAGCTGTGAATCCAAACTTGCAGAAAGGCTGTCTCCTTTGGCGTCTGGAAAGGGAAGGCGAATGAATCCCATTGATTCGTTGATCCGCCAACGGTGCCAATGCTGGGGAGATTTCCGGACTGCGTGGCGATATTCAGCATTTTGCGTTCTTTGTCTAGGAACCGCACATAGAGGCCAATGCCGTCTCCGGATACGCCCAATACTTTGCCACGAAGTTCGTATTCACCAAGCTCATCAATAGCGACGGGAGCAGAAAGGATATTTGACCCTCGCTCGTTACTCGCATCGGCAATGCTAAGCGAGTCGCTTCCTCGAAAGGACCGTTTTTGGGATATCGTCCCCATGCCGTCCTCGGGGATCGTCCAACACCAATCCTGGTGAGTGAAGTCACCATTGCGAAGGATCACGCCATTGTTACTCTGGCTGAGCGGTACACAAGTAACGGTCATCGTCGCCTTTGTAACGGGCCGCTTGAACCGTATGGCGATCCGCTTGGGCAACGAATGAGTGTGGACATCTTCGCTTATTTCCTCACCCACGACTTCAAACTCAGCCGAAGCTTTTAGTCTCACTTGCACGGCTTCGTCCAATTCGTAAATTGACAGTGTGTCGCCATCCTGTGTCCAACGGCCGAGCGTCACGAGTGCGGTTTCGAATGTTTGCGGACTGCTAAATTCCACTTCATCTTTAACCTGCAATGTGCCTTCTTTGGAACGCCAATAGATAAACGTGCGTTTGAGTGATTTAAGGTCTGGTACTGCATAAGCCGCCTTCAAGTCGATTTCCAACTCATCCTTTTCGTCGCTGAACTCCGTTCGAAGGATCTTTGCTGCGGCATTTCGTCCCGTTTTCTGTAACTGGCCTGCAACGCGCGGTACGGAGTGACCATAGGAATTAAGCACCTTGCTGTCGTAACGCTTGCCGCTGAAGGTGCGAGCCGTATAAACCTCGCCGCCGGGATCGACTAACACCGGTTGGTCTCCGACGACGAACACGTAGCTGCCTACGTCGTTGTGATTGTGATGCTCTGCGTTGTGGCCTCCCTTGAGTGCGACCGCAGCGCGACATTTGCTATTTTGCGCGGGCCTTGCAATATATATCTCAGCATCCTTAAAGTAATCGCGAATCGACAAAGCCGAGGACTGCGCCGGAGCAACTCGGTTGGCTGCATTAGGAAAAACATACACTCCGGCGCTGACCAACGAGCCACGCAGGCCTGCGGAGTGCCCCAACCCGTGTTGTTCTACATCCGACATCCCCATCTGATAGACGCGGCTCAGGTAGGCCATCAAACTCGACCCGGGATGGGCTTTGACCGAGCAGTCTGCGAATGCGGGATAGACTCCGCCACCAATTTCGATTCGTTGGCCAAAGGTTGCAATGTTCCTGACATTCGGCAACCTCAACCAATCGATTTCGCCATCGGTTGCCTGACGAAGCGTTTCGGATAAATAGACGAAATGACCGAAACCATAATTCCAATAGCCCATGCCCTCGGAGCAATATCCATCAGGCGTAAATCCGCTTAAGAAATACGGTATTGATTTTTCGGCAGCAGCCACGAAGAACGCTCTTTCTTTAGGGTCTTCGATCACGGCCAATGCCGCCCCAACCGTTCCGGCCAAACAAACGGCGTTCCAATTGTTTGTGCCTGTAACCCACCACATTTTTGGCTCACCGGTTTTGACGTATCGCATAAAGGGGACGAACGTGCGTCGGTTCAGTTCGTTACGGATCAATTGGCGAATCTCTGGATTCAATTGGTCGCCGAGCCAGTAATAGGTTGTGGCTAGTTCCCATGAAAGCCCGGCAACGGCCAAATCAATGTTAACTTCATTACCGCGAAAGTTTTTCAATTCGCGGTCATGGGCGGGCAAGACCCAAGTTTTCTCCGAACAAATATCTCGAATCGATTGCTCGAGCGCTTCTAGAAAGCGTCCGCGGTTCTCTAAACATTCCGCCATCGTAAATTTGGAAAGTCGCGAGTGACGCAAACTTAACACGCGCTGGCAACGTGTGCGATTTCCTGTCTTCGAAAAATCCAGATATATCTCATCCGTCAATTCGGGCATCGGAGTGTCAAGTAATGTCTCGGCCGATTGAATTGCCTCGTTCGCATCGGATGTTTCCCGGAGCGATTGCCAAGCATCGCGGTCGCGAATGGGACGGCCCAGGCCGATCGGTGCTTTGGGTAGCATTTCGGCAATTTGCGATAGACGCTGAGTGTCGGGAGTAACGGGCGTCCTCGTTTCTGCTTTGATCGCAGATTGCGAAAACGCTGTTCCAATAAGTAGAAAGCAGGGCACGATGACGAGGCGAGATATCCTGAGCATGATCAACTTTTTTTGGGAGGGAGTGTTGCTTGCGAGCGGCGGGATTGAATAGTCTAGAATGACTCCTAAGCGTTTGATCTGCAAGCTCTGAAAAAAACGATGGGGGCAGCTTCAATACGTCTGACGAGGGATCCCAATCAAGCAGCGGAAATTCGCACCATTAAAAAATAGTTGGATTTCCTGCCTGGACTCGTGGCGTCGGTCACTAACCTCGAACCAAGACTAAACAGGGCATCTAGACAGGGCATAGAGAAAGCGTCGCTCGATGGTCGCAAAGCGAGAAGATGAGCGGATTGACGTTGGTTTGGATGGCATCGAATGGAGCAATGCGATGAAAGCGAAGCAACGTGCCATCGATTTGGGCGATTGGCGGACGCCCGTTACTAGCGATATCCGTAGACACTCGTTAGTTTCTGTCCATCCAGGCATCGATTTTTTTGATGCGATGCATTTTCCACTCGATCCGATCCGGCGAGTAAATTTTTTTCACAACGTTTCATAGTTACTAGCCGTTTTGTTAAGAGGACTTTCCCCTTGTCCCAACAATCTCATCGACGAACGCGATCAGACCACGCTAGTGAGGTGGCTGAGGATTATGTTGAGGCGATTGCGGATGCAATTGTCCGACTCGGGGTCTGTCGAGCAACGGATCTGGTCAACCATTTTGAGGTAACGCATGCAACGGTTAGCAACACGGTTAGACGACTTAAACGCGACGGCTTGGTCTTAACCGAGCCGTATCGACCGATTGAATTGACTGCGAAAGGGCGAAAATTGGCTGCCAAGTCGCGGAAGCGGCACGAAATCGTTGAGTCGTTCTTGCGTCGGTTGGGGGTCAGTAAAGAAGCGGCGGTCATCGATAGCGAAGGGATCGAGCACCACGTCAGTAAAGAAACGCTCGATGCGATGGCACGTGTGCTCAAAGACGGCTGGCCCGAGGCTTAAGTAGCCCGATTGACAGTTGTTTAGCATAGACTAAGCTATCACAAAGATTTAGCCGAGGCTAAGTTCTCGTTGACGAGCGTTCGTCGGTTATGGCATAGAATTACCCATGTTGAACCCTTTATTCGTTCTCGTTTCTGTGGCAATTGTGATTGCGACAATCAGCATCCTCGTGTGGTGGAACATTGGGGATATCTCACGGTTCATTCGAGCATTGCGCCAAAACGAACGGATGATTGTTGAAGACGCGCTAAAGCATCTCTACGACTGTGAATATCACCGGTCGCATGGAACCGTCCAGAGTTTGGCTGGCGTTTTGGAGATGAGTAACTCGCGCGTCGTCGAGTTGACTGCTCGTCTTGAAGCGATGGGGCTTTTGAGGTGTGAGGAAGCGAGTTTACGTCTGACCGATGAAGGGCGCAAGGCAGCGCTTCGGATGATCCGCATCCACCGCTTGTGGGAAACCTATCTTGCGGATCGCACCGGTTTCTCTGAAGCTCAATGGCACAACGAGGCGGATCGACGTGAGCATCACACGTCCCCTGACGATGTCGAACAGATGGTGCGAGTGACCGGAAACCCGCGGTTTGATCCTCATGGTGATCCGATTCCGACTCCTGAAGGGGAAGTGCCTGAGCAACGAGGCGCGCCGTTGTCGGACCAATCCGTCGGTTCGGCTCACACGATTGTGCATGTGGAGGACGAGCCCGAGGCGATTTACGCCCAACTTCGCGCCGAGGGAATTCGCGTCAATCAATCGGTCAGCGTGATCGAGAAATCACCCGAACACATTTGTTTGGAAATCGATGGGCAACAACACCGAATGGCGCCGGTCGTCGCAGCCAACGTCTGGGTTGTGCCTCGATCAACCGATGTACCGATTAGACCAGTTGATCGCTTGTCGTCATTGCAAGTTGGCGAATCGCGAAAGGTCCTAGGAATCTCACCTCGATGCCAAGGGATACAGCGGAGGCGATTTTTGGACCTTGGCCTAGTGCCTGGAACTGAAGTAACTTCGGTGATGAAGAGCCCAGCGGGCGACCCAACAGGATATCGCATTCGCGGAGCGCTGATTGCACTGCGACGCGAACAGGCGGAAATGATACATGTGGAACTGACAACGAGCAACCTTGGAAATAGTAGCGGAAACCGAAACGGCCGTATGTCACCATGAAGATTCTTCCGAACGCGTGCGACAATTGCTCCTCTCGGGCTGATTCAAAGCCCGTGATGATTGATCAGATCAAGCGTGCCAATGCAGACTTTGTCATCGCGCTTGGTGGTAACCCGAACACAGGCAAGAGTACGGTGTTCAATGCGTTGACGGGACTTCGCCAACACACCGGCAATTGGCCCGGCAAAACTGTCTCACGCGCCGAAGGCAGTTTGAACTACGCAGGTGCTTGTTACCATTTGGTTGATCTGCCAGGCACCTATTCGCTGTTCGCAACCAGCTACGACGAAGAGATTGCCCGTGACTTTTTGTTGTTCGGACAGCCTGACGTTACGTTGGTGGTTGTCGATGCGACCCGACTCGATCGCAACTTGAATCTCGTTCTACAAATTCTGGAGATCACTGATCGAGTGGTTATCTGCTTGAATTTGATGGACGAGGCGAAACGTCACGGCATGACCATCGACCACGATCGATTGTCCGATCTGTTGGGCGTACCAGTCGTTCCTACAAGTGCGCGCTTTGACCAAGGGCTGGATAAACTTCTTGAAACGGTGCACGCAGTTGCCACGGATTCGATTCCATGCAAACCCATTCGGATGGAAAGTTGGTCGAGCCAACTACGTGATCCGATCGAGAAAATATCGGAACAGATCAATCGCGTTTACGGCGATTTGGCGAATACCCAATGGCTGGCGCTGCGATTGCTTGATGGTGACGAGCGCGTTGCACAGGCGATGCTCAGTGGGGAATTGCATGCCATCGCCACACCCCAAAGTGAAAATGTTGCCGAGCAAATTGAGCCACATGCAGATCGACAACAATCCGAAGCGATACGTTCGGGGAGTGATGAGATTCTTAGCCTGGCGTCGACCTTACGTTGGCAACTCGGTGCGGGTTTTCACGATGCGTTAGTGGAAAGCGTTTTTGCCAAGGCAGGCAGTATCGCTGACGCTACGGTAACTCATGCCAGTGGACCGGAAGGCCCTGCGTTCGATCGAAAATTGGATCGACTTTTGACCAATCGGTGGACCGGATTTCCCGTGATGATCCTGCTGCTGGCCGTGGTGCTGTGGTTAACGATCGCCGGTGCGAATGTTCCGTCGGCCATGCTTTCGTCGTTGTTAATCGATACGTTTCATCCGATGTTGAAATCGGCAGCCGCCGCGGTTCATCTTCCCGCGTGGTTGTCAGGGGTCATGATTGATGGCGTTTATTTGGCGACAGCTTGGGTCGTGAGCGTGATGTTGCCGCCGATGGCAATATTTTTCCCGCTATTTACGTTGCTCGAGGATTTCGGCTACCTGCCGCGAGTCGCGTTTAACTTGGACCATTTGTTCAAACGGGCCGGTGGGCATGGCAAGCAAGCCCTGACGATGTGCATGGGGTTGGGCTGCAACGCTGCGGGGGTCGTGGCGACGCGGATCATTGAAAGCCCTCGTGAACGGCTGATTGCAATCATCAGCAACAATTTTGCTCTTTGCAACGGACGTTGGCCTACACAGATTTTGTTGGCGACGATCTTCTTCGGCGCCCTTGTGCCACCCTATCTAGCTGGGTTTATTTCTGCGGCCGCCGTGTTGTTGGTAGCGTTGCTTGGGGTCCTGTTAACGTTCGTGGTCTCATGGGGGCTGTCGCGAACGGTGCTTCGAGGCGAGCCGTCGATTTTCCACCTTGAGCTTCCTCCCTACCGCCCGCCACGGTTCCTTCAAACGTTGTATACGTCGATGATTGACCGTACGTTGTTCGTACTTTGGCGAGCGGTTGTGTTTGCAGCGCCAGCGGGCGCCGTGATTTGGCTAACTGCGAACCTGACGATAGGCGACGCATCTTTGGCGGAACATCTGGTGCGAATGTTGGACCCTGTCGGAGTGCTGATTGGTCTCAATGGAGTCATCCTGCTTGCCTATATCATTGCGATTCCGGCAAACGAGATCGTGATTCCAACAATCCTGATGTTGACGGTACTGATCTTCGGGCTCAATGGCCACGGCCGAGAGGCGGGAGTCATGTTTGAGCTTGAGTCACAAACGTTGACGAAGAATATTCTTATGTCAGGCGGTTGGACGGTGTTAACCGCGGTCAATGTGATGTTGTTTAGCCTCATACACAACCCTTGTTCGACAACGATTTATACCATCTGGAAAGAAACCCATAGTGTAAAGTGGACGACGATTGCGACACTGTTGCCCTTAGCAATGGGGTTAGCGCTGTGTTTTGCCGTCACCCAGGTGTGGAGATTCTTTTCTTAGTTTGGCGTTGGGCATACCCATTTGTGGGTCTCCAATTTCAACGCGTCGCTGCGAGAACAGACAGGCGTCGTTAATGAGTGTGCAGTGGCAAACATGATGAAGAAATCAGTGGTGCGAGATTTTAACCGATACTGCGCAGGCGAGCTCTACTCGCTATACCGGGATGTTTACTCAACGTCAGAGGGAATGAGTGGAACGCTCGAAGATAAGTACCGCGATCGGGTGAGTTTTGAGGAGGATATTACCATCCTGCAAAGCCTGCCCGGAGGAATCGCACTTGCTGCGGGAACCGCTCAAAAACCGGACGCCTATTTAACGATCAGACCTCGGACGCAGTCCAGGTTACGACATACTGCCGATCTCAATATGGGTGTCGCACAATCAGCTCGTGGGAAAGGTTTCGGAGAGCAGCTTCTCCGAGCCGGACTCAAGCGAGCGACTACATCGCAGGAACTTGAGATCGTCTACCTGATGGTTCGTACCGACAATGAACCGGCGATCCGACTTTACCAGAAGATGGAATTCGAGACACTAACGATCTTGAGTCGCGATATCAAAACGACCGATGCTTATTACGACGGGATCCTGATGCGAAAGTTTGTCGACTGACAGGTTGCAGTTGAGATTGCAGTTGCATTGACGACTCCTCAAATTCACAATCAATGGATTGGCATTAATCGGTATGGACGCGAAATTCGAACGGTCCATAACCGCCTTCGTGTTGCCCGACCGCGTAGCCGTTAAGCCAAACCTTGGCGATTGCGTTGACCGCATCAAACTGTAGTTGGACGGTCCGGTCTTTCCATTGTTCGGGCGTTTTGAATCGAGTGCCGTAGAATGCTACTCCTTCATAATCCTGTTCAATCTCTTCCCAGCAGCTCGGTACATCGATCGACCGCAGGCCATCCAGTTTTGAAAAAACCGCTTCGGTGTGTCAATTGGCCTCTCGGCCTACATTGTCATGATCATTAGCAATCTCTCACAATCCGTCGAGAACCTGCATCTGGCGAACCTCGGCGAATGCAGACGGTGACAAGCAGACGATGGACGCTGCAAGGAGCCGTGACAGGCGTCTAGAGAGATCGATCATTGTTAAGTTCTACTTTTTCGGTACAGGATCAAATTCGGCTCGGTAAGTATTGTATTCCGGCCAAGTAAGCACTCCGTCCTTGTCCGTGTCGGCGGCCGGATGTTTCGCGAAGTACTTGTCCTTCCACGCTTCCCCGCTGAGTGTTGAATCGGGTTTCTTTGCGACAGGCTTTTTAGGTTGAAAGGCAGGTTGCGGTGGTGTGGCCGACCCTTCGGCGGGAACACGCATCATCAGTTCGCTTCGGAATGTCAGCAGTGTTTCGGCGTGGACATCATTGGCGGCCAAGTTCGTCCATTCGTGCGGGTCGTCCTTCGTAAAGTAAAGCTCTTCCTTGCCATTCTCGTATCGGATGTAACGCCAATCTCTCGACCGTAGCGAATAGCTTTCGCGGGATGGGTCGTACTTCATTCGCCAAACGTATAACGCCGTTAACGCAGAGCGTGGTCCGGACCATTCGCCATTCTCGGGGTCCTCAAGCAGCGGTTTCAAACTATAGCCGTCAAGCGAATGACCCTTTCCGCTCTTTTTGGTTTCACCCGAAAGTCCGCACAAGTCAATGAGCGTCGGATAGATATCGATTAGAGAAACCGGTTGCGACGACACTCCTTTAGTTCTTGCCACACCGGAAGCACGAATGATCAGTGGGACACGAGTGCTTTCCTGCCACAACGAGTTCTTGTATAGATAGTCCTTCTCGCCCATGCCCCAACCGTGATCGCTGGTTAGGATGATAATCGTGTTGTCCCTTAAAGACGAGTTGTCAACGGCATCGAGAATTCGACCGATTTGTTCGTCCACCGATGCAACGCTGGCGAGATACGCTTGGATAAAATGTCGAAGGGCATCGTCCTGCGACGGGTACGACTGGACCAAAGTGTGGAATAAACGCGTTCCCATGTCTTCGCTACGATCCCCATCCGCACCCTCCGGAATACCTCGAACCGTTTTGGCGTAAGTATCCATGACATCTCCCGGACGGATCACCGGAAGCTCGATCGAATCAAGTGGAAACATGTCAAAGAATCGCTGTGGCACGATCAACGGTGTGTGAGGGCGAATGAATCCGACACCCATGAAAAACGGCTGCCGCCCCGGTTTATCGGCGCGGGCGAGCAATTCCGTGGTGGCCCATTGTCCATTCAATTCGTCGGCCGTCGCATCACGATCATTCGGGGAATCGACTCGTAACTGGCGATTGTTTGCCCAATTGCCTGTTAGCCAACTCACCGGTTTTCCATCAGCCGTTTTCCGCCCCGTTAGATTCACCAACGGTCCAAACGATCCGTCGATCGTTCCGATGTCACGATAGGGTGCGGGCACGTCGGGATGGGCTATCTTGTTCTCGCCATCGAATGCAAACGGCCCGTAGTCCGCCGGGTTGCCGTACTGCTTCCATTCTTGGCGAACCATATGGTGCATCAATTTGCCAGTGCCTAGTGTCTGGTACCCCTCGGCCCGAAAGTGATCCATGATCGTTCGCGAATTCTTAAGGACTTCGTACTGGTCCCATTTCGTAAAGCCAAAACAACCTGAATTGTGGGGATAGACACCCGTGAACAGACTCGCGCGGGACGGTCCACAGATTGGGATATTGCAATGAGCCTGCGTGAAAGTGACGCCGCTGCGAGCAAGCCGAGCAATGTTTGGCGTCTTTGCTTGAGGATGTCCGCCGAAGCCTTCGACATAATCATTCAAGTCATCACAGATGATCAGAATGACATTGGGTCGCTGGTCGGCAGCGTCTAGATTGCCGATCCCCAGCAGCGAAAAACAAAGGCAAAATAGGTAGCGAGTTCTTGCTGGCATCGAGATCCTCAAAATGGGGGAAGTGGCGCAGCGTGCGACCAGTTGGAAGGAATTCACCAGGAGCCATTTTCCATGGAGTATCTTATTATGCTTTTCGTTTTTAAAGGCTTCGGCTCGGTGCTGTACTAACCATCGTGGCTTGGATTGTCACGACGTTGCCAAAGACCGCCATCGGCAACGATTCTTAAACCCCGCACGGATACATCACCTAAATTTTTCGTCGCTAAGTTGTTTCCCAACCGTTTTGCTCATCCGTCGGCAAGCATGCATCAAAGATCCAATACGACTCTATGGAATGGATACGCTTGTCGTTGATGTTGCGTTTGGGGTCTCGCCGTCATTCGTGAGCATATCGAGTCGTGGATTGTCTTTGAGTTGAGCCTCAAGTGCATCGAATGTACGAATCAACTTTTGGTAGTCTTCGTCCTCTACCGTTTTATAAACGGCCTGCCCACACTTCCCGGAACCACCGGCCTCCTCCGGTAACGGAGCCATGAAGATGGGATTGCGCTCCGGATGATCCAATCGCAAAGCGAATTGACTGGGATAGGTGAAGACTTGGTCGTTCGAATCTTGGGTGTGGCACTCAATGCAGCGTCGCTTAGCTATATCAGCAAAGGTCTGGGCAAACTCCGAGGGAAGCTGTTGGCGGCATCCGCGATTTCCCCGGTAGTTTGAGTCACTGCCTTCATAGTACGGCACGTTTAGATCCATCCACAAATATAGCCTCAGCTTTTCGGCATCGGACAACGCAATGCGCGGCTTGCCGTCGTCGTCGCGATGCCCGCTTTGAACGACGTTAGCAAGTAAGGAATTCTTGGCACCCCATTGTCCCGGCTTGATATTCAGAATGTTGGCTTCTTGCCCGTTGTAGGTTGGGATCCAACTCACATACTTTGGTTTGAACTCGCGCGAGGTCGCGCCTTGCACAAAGTTCTCCGCAGGCGTGCCCCTGCGAACTAGGTTTTCGTAGGAAATGTTGAAGAAGTCTGTTTTGTCGCCGGTCAGTTCTAGACCTGCGGCCGGGTTGTCGTGGCCATGGCATTCCTCGCAATGGGCATCGAGGATCGGTTGGACTTCGCGAACATAGTTGAAGCCCTTCACGCCCCACGCAGGTTTCTCGAGTTGTTCTACACCACGCGTCAGCGCCAATGCACGCGATGTCATTTCGTTGGCAACGTAATTCCGGTCTGCATGGCATCCAATGCACCCTTGCCGTTCGCCAGGCATCAGATGGGTAAAAGTCCGCATGCGTTGAACCGTCATTCCGTTTTCATCCAACGGCAGGAAATAGATCGGTCGTCGAGCGGGCACCTTAAAAAAAGCGGAGCCGTCCTCTTCCACCGTTGCAAACCCCCAAACCTTTTTGGGTGCATACGTTGCTCCTGCACTGACCACCGGGAATTGGAATCCAAACGCGCGGCGACCGGGATCGATCCCCAACGGCTTTTCCACCTCTTGGACAATCGCCAGCTTTTTGATGGAACCTCGCTCGATGCTATCGGGCAAACCGTTGTAGACATCAACCATGTTAATCTCAGCCCACTCGAACTCTTTTTCCTCGCTGCCGTCGCTTGGCAAGGTGGAAGCGACGAGCTGTTCCTTTTGGCGTGTCCGCACCGGTTGCGGTGAATAGAAGCCGAGTCCGTTTGCATCACCTTTTAACAGCGGCTGTATTTGCGTTCCCTCGTAGTCGCGCAGTTCGATCGAACCGTCTTTTGAAACCAGGTAGTGCGTGCTGTCGAGCGGGAAGGGATTCACGTAGGGCCCACGGATATGATTGCCCGCTCCCTTGTCGACTTGCCCAATTCCAACTTCCGGTGTCAGATTGCGGATCGCTTGCTGTGCGTTACCACCTTTTTCAGGATCAATAATACCGATTGCTCCATGGCAGTGGCGGTTATGCGCTGTCATCACGCAAAGGATCTTTCCGCTCGATCCGGGGATTTCGCGAGCGTCCATAAAGGTCGCCGGCGACAAAATACGGTTGCCAAACAGCCCCATAAGCTTGGTGCCGTCCGGGTTAATCGTCCAAAGGCTCTGGATCGGAATGGCGGGACGGTCAACATATTCCCAGCGACTGTAAAGGATACGCCCATCGTCCATTACCGAAGGAGTGAAATCGTTCAGATAGTTGGCGCTTAACCGCACAGGCCTAGTGCCGTCCGCTTTGCATTTGAACAAAATCGGCGTGGTCGTTTTCCAACAATAGGCGAACGCCGGCTTGCGGTCTGACAAGAAGACGATTTCATTATTCGGGAGCCAGCTTGCATTGAAATTATTAGAAGCATGATCCGTAATCTGGTTTAGCTCGGAGCCATCAATGTTTATGGTGAAAAGCTGGAACGTTCCAGACATTTCCCGCTTCCAACTAAAGAGAACCGTCCGGCCGTCGTAATGCAGATTGGCGTCGAGAATCAAGCCTTCATCGCTAGCCAAGATTTCCCTTAGTTCCTTTTTCTCCAAATCGAAAATGAACAGTCCACCGCCGGGTTTATTGTCTTCTTCATGATAGGTGTAGACATGCGAGCTTCTGACCATATTCCGTTGCACCAACAGAACTTGCTCAAATCCGAAAGCATGTCCTGCGAACAACGCGGCTATGCCGACCCAAATCCATCGTGTTGGTAATATCATCATGATACTTTGTTTCATTATTGTTCAAACTGTAACGTCGACTCATACCACCAAGGCGGGTGCTCGCTCGGGGGATCGACTTTAAAATCGCCACAGCAGCTACTTAACTTAGAGCAGCTACTTAACTTAAGGTTGCCACTTTGCTGTTCCCAACTCACTTAGCCCTTCATTTTTAATCACATTCATATTAACCGGTTCGAGTCGTGATTGCTGCGTTAACGAATCGGTCGCAGTAGCAATTTCGCCGAATACTCCTTCTTTGCGCTGTGACTTCTCCCGCCAAAATTGAATTAGCCGGCATGCCGCGCATGAGGCCCTGCCTTGGTGGGGATTAATCGTACTGCCATGTCGCGTCGTTCATGCGTATAAGATCACATCGTTTAAGTCGATCTAACCCAACTTGATCGTTTCGCCATCGACGCCATTGTTCTCGATTCGCAAACATCGCTTCTTGCGCGTTTTCAATACGAGTTATTTTTTTCGGTTCTCAGTTCGTGGTATTCCGCGGCGTCTTCCGCGGTGAATGCGGGAGTATTAATTGGATAGTCGTTGACGCTGTTATCCAAAACAACCTTCAACCGCACCGATCGGCCTTTCTGGAGGAACACTTTCCGCGCTATGTGTCCCTGTTGTGACGTCGTCACTTCCGTATCTGCTTCGATGCTCTTTATGCCTTGACGCAGATACAGCGTCACCCATTGGTCTTTTAGAGAAGAGATCGTTGCGGTGACTTCCTTCTCATTTAGATCCCAGTTCAACGAATCGACGGTAGCTTGCGTGCGACAACGGATTCCCTTGATCGAGCCAATGGGGATTTTTGATGACCACGCTGGCAGTAGCTCAATCACGCTCGGATTGGAATAGACCAACGCTTCGGATATCACTCCCGGCAGCCCGCACAACACATCCGTGTTCGGGCACCAACCCGGATTGTGTCTTGTTACAAGATTGGGCTGGATGTAGTCGTATCGCATCAGCGTATAGATGTTTTGATAAAACAATGACGGGTATTTGGTCCGTGCCGCACACAACGCACGAATGGCAAAGCAGTGTCCGGAATGGTCCTGCGGTAGACGCAATTCTAGGGCGATTCGCATCGCGTTGACTAGCTTCGGATGTTCTTCCCATGTCAATTCGTGCGCGGGCCAGATCGGATAGCTGTGCGACATGTGGCGGTGGTTATATCCATCCTGATACGATGGGTATGCCCACTCCTTGAAAGCTCCCCGATCATTGACCAAGTAGGGAGGGAACTTCGTCAGCATGCCCTTGAGATGCTTTACACGATCGGGTTCGATTCCAAGGTCTTGGTAAGCCTCGATCAAATTGCGGATCGCCTGTTTTGCAGCTGCAATGTTCTGTACCGCATTGATCGAGTGACCCGGAAGTTGCTCTGGGGAATAGGATGGAACGAACAGGTAGTTTCCGTCCTCGTCAAACTCCGTCAGAAAGTCTTCATGGAAAAGTACCACCTTTTCCATCAATGGAAGTGCATGCTTCTTTAGGAATTCCATGTCGCCTGTCACGAGGTAGTATTCGTACAACGGGTATATCAGCCAAGCCGCGCCGGCGGTCCAGCAGTGCCCGGGCCACTTCCCGAAATGGGTGTGGTAGTTCTCACGACCTGCGGTGCGGGCGCCTGATATGATTCCGCGGCATCCGTAGATGTTCTTGGCGTTGATTTCCCACGTTGGGGAAATTTCCTCAATCAAGCTTAAGTAGGCGTTGAGTGCTTCTGGCAACGCACAAATGTTTGCACCAGCGATTTGCTGGTTCACATTTGTGTCGAGCGTAAAGTCTCCGGACCATGCGGGTTTGTGCGAGCCATTCCAAATTCCAGTCAACGGAGGTGGATAGCCACCGCTCGACGATAGCAGTGCATAGCGTCCCATGTTAAACATCTTCTGAAGAAACGCAGGAACGATCTGGGCCGATTCCGATTGTTTTTTTATTAGCTCTTCCGAAGAAAGAAAACGATCTTCGGATTGATCTAGATTGAGAGTCATTCGCTCCATCGCAGAACGGTGCAGCTTCACGTGCCGCTCGAGAAGCAGACCATAGTCCGCAGCAAGCTGTGATAAGCTCGCCTGGATTACGGGGATCTGTGACGTATCAAAATCGTCCAAGTCCATAATCCGTGTGAGCAAGAGCACGCGAGTTGCACCCGAACAACGAACATGATTCGCATTTTGTTCGACCGTTCCCGATTCACAAACCACGCGTGTGGTGCCTTCGTAGCCTCTGGGGGTCTTGTTGTATTTACATCGAGCGGTCATCCACTGTTCGGAAAGATCCACGGTGATGCGCGCCTTGTCATCGGAAAGACCGTGCCATTGATCGATTAGGCTCAAATCGACACTGATTGGCAATCCATCGGGCGATTCGAACAATTGCACGATGACATTGTCTTTGCGAGAGACAAAGGTTTTGCTAAGCCAGCATCCCTCAGCGGTCCGATACCGGACTACCGCTTCTCCGGTCATGAAATCAACCGTACGGAGGTAGTCTCGTACGTCACCGACGTTATTGCGTTCGACCGTCATCGTATAAGCCGGATGATAGGACGGCGTATTGATGATTTGCGGGTGGCCATTTTCGGCCATCACCTTCCGCCAATACGCAAGAGCCTGGGTTGTCTTTCCTTGTTTGATCATTTGCCGAACATCAGGCAATGCCCCTGAAATCACGGGAGGCAAAGGACGCTCATGCATGATTGGCCGAAACAGTCGTTCATGGTTGAAGATCACTTTGTCATCGTATGGTTGGCCCAAAACGGTCGCACCCATGACGCCGTTGCCTGTCACCAAGCCACTCTCCCAACGTGACGCCGGCTCGGTACTGCACATGCCCGGCAGACTCATCACCGCAGAACGCTGCGCTAAAGGGATTGGATCGATATCGATGGCTCGAATAGTCACGCACAGCAAAAACGGTGCGATTACGGCAAAAATTGCCCAATGAGTTTTCATGGTCTTTCTCAGAAACGAAGGTTGCAATCAGCCTAAGATTCAAGTTTCAAATACAGGAACCTTCCCTCGGCCGATGCACTAATTTATGCAGTACGGGATGCACTACCCGATGCATTGGCATGCTGCAGCAACAAGAACCCGTGATAGGTGGCGAGCCTTTTGCGGCAGTGAAGGCTTTTGGCGGCAGTGAAGGGTATCTGGAAAACATTGCGGATTCAACTTGCGGCGAATCACCGCATGTTGGGCAAGCGGGGGCCTTCGCGATTCGGGTTATGACACCAAGTTGCAGCGAATTCTAAGCACGTAGCTCTGATTGATGTCTACCAATACCTATCCAGGAAATGCCGCACTAAGCCACGATTTGGCCAACAAAGATCGTACGACGCCGTACCCACCTTAAATTCGCCGCCTATTTGACTGGCTCAATCGCCTCTTTAGTGACACTCTCCTGCCGGAATAGAATGCGATCTACGTTGACCAACGGAGACGGGCCGGATAGGACAAGCGTGTACTGCTCTGCTGATTCAACCTGGTAGATCGCTAAGCGTTGACTCTGAACCGATTGAACTCGGACGTATCGGAAGGTAAACCTTATGTCGCAACCGATCTCAGTAGCGCCGAATCGCCAAGGGACTCATCACGAATGAAGCAACGTCGGCGAATGCTGGCACCTTCATTGGCCCGCTCTACTACTGAGAAGGCTATACGTTGAATACATCAACCTTCAGAAACAAGATCCTTGAAAACTTGGACGCAACGATGCAAGTCGCCCACGACGCTAGGCACTGTCTCGTCAATGATAAGCGGCACAACGCTATCCGCCGGTGACCCCGGAAACACCCCCGGCTAGCGTTTTGCGGCTCACATAAAAGTGCGTCAATTCACATTGACGAGACAGCCCCTAGAACGAAAAGAGTAGATCTTTATATTGCAAGCGTCGCCGACATCCCACATTGCCCGCCGAAACATACGCTAAACTCCAAACAAGTTTTTACCCTGGCCCAGGTGAGATGCGGCGATCAAGACGCTTGGGGTTGTGTAGGACAAGCAGAATTGAAGACTTTCTGAGGCAAATTTGAGATTTGAAATGACGCCAGTAACAGTCGAACAAATTGATTCCCTTGTCCCGTTCCTCGAACCGTTTGCGGCCAATGGATTCGTCGCCGGAGAATGGCAAGGTCGAGCTGGGCAATTCCCATGGTTTGATTTTGTTGATGTGGTAGATGAATTTCTTCAAGCACTCTATCGTCAAAACTGGGTTTCGCCCGAATGCAATTGGACGGAGTGGCAAGACACGGCAAACACGTTCATGGAAGAACCTTCGAAAATCGAGACTGCTGATGCTCAAACAATTCGAAAGCTGTTCACGACACATGTTCGTGCGAATCGCTTCTGCGAGGGACATCTCGCATCAATGTTCGAAAATGGTCATATCGTGTTACTGTTGCGGCGGCTGCAGACGATCCGATCCGAAATGGAAAGAGCCTAGTGACAAACCCTGTTTCTTATGTCGTCGAGCATAAGCGGATTGCTCTTGATACAAATAGCGATTGCGCCATTGGCGGCAGTGGGTAGACCCTCTCAGGCGAGAATTTATTTGCTTGATGCAACAGAATGCGAAGAAATTGCCGCTGTTCTTTCGGCGCATGGTTGTGATATTGGATCCCGGTACGTTTTTGAGTTCTTGTGCTTCAAAATCGTAGTGCAGATTCGGTTGGGAATACACGTCTTGGCCATACGATGGTACCCGAAAACAATCCGTTAGAGAATTTCAAACATGAATTTGAGATGGCTAAATGAAACAACCCCAATTCATTTTGTTCAATGAGAGGCTCCAACGGCCATTGACTGGCCGCGAGCGGTTAAAATGCTCCGGGAAGACGATACGCCGATATGTCAATGCCACGGTCGATGTGGGTCTCCCAACGGTATCCAGGTTGGAAACTCGATTACATGAAATTGTCACCACAATGAAAAATCGGACCATTCACTGCACTTCATGGAGAAGCTGTTTTCTCACAAAAGGTCTGACGTTGATGTGCGCCGTTTTTGCTGCGCTGTCCTCCGCACCGCTTGCTGCAAAAAGCCCCAATGTCATCTTGCCCAATGTCATATTGATTGTCAGTGATGATCAGGGATACGGCGACGTGGCTGCTCATGGAAACCCCGTTCTGAAGACTCCCAACATCGATCGACTGCGTGAACAATGCGTTCGATTTACCGATTTCCACGTCGCTCCAATGTGCTCGCCGACTCGAGGTCAACTGATGACCGGTATCGATGCGATGAAGAACGGTTGCACGGCCGTTTGCGAGGGTCGCTCAATGATCAGGAGTGAGTTGCCGACGATGGCGGATTTTTTTGGTAATTCCGGCTACGCAACCGGGCACTTTGGTAAGTGGCATTTGGGCGACAGCTATCCGCATCGTCCGCAAGATCGTGGGTTTCAGGAAACGCTGCATCACCGCGCTTGGGGAATCACTTCGCTAGCCGACTATTGGGGCAACACCTACTTCGACCCGGTGCTTGAACACAATGGCGTTGACAAAAAGTACAAAGGCTATTGCACCGACATTTTCTTTGGCGAAGCGATCAAGTGGATCGACCAGCAAACGACGGAAGGCAAACCATTCTTTCTATATTTGCCTACGAACACTCCCCATGTCCCCAACGTTTGTGCTGAGAGGTACTCAAAACCCTACGCGGGCAAATCCAAGGGCAAACTGATTCCAGCAACGTTCTACGGCATGATCGCGAATTTGGACGAAAACGTTGGCAAGCTGGATTCATTTCTCGACCAGACGCGGCTTCGCGAAAATACGATCCTGATCTACATGTCTGACAATGGCACGCAAAGCAAGCAGGCACAAGCGATCTTCAACGCCGGCATGCGAAACAAAAAGACGAGCGTGTATGAAGGTGGTCATCGCGTGCCATTGTTTGTTCGTTGGCCCAAGGCGGGCCTCATACACGGTACCGACATCACCGAGTTGACTCAAGTGCAAGACCTTTTGCCAACGCTGATTGAATTGTGTGATCTTAAACGGAGCGGCAAGACGCTAGCCGCCGGTGACCCAAACAGCGACGAACCGACGGCTGGTGCATTGACGCTCACCGATGCTAAGTTCGACGGTACAAGCCTAGTCGATCTATTAACGGGGAAAGCCGAGCGACTACCCGATCGTAAACTCGTCATCCAGTACCGTTCTTCTGGCCAGCGGTGGGATCCGGCGGTTGTGCTGTGGGGCAAGTGGCGATTGCTGAAGGAACAGAAAGGCCGCAGGGTCGTCGAGAACAAAAATCCGCCCGAACTTTATCACATGGGCCGTGATCCGGGACAGACAAAGAACGTTGCTGCAGAACATCCTGAAATCGTTCGTACGATGACGGAGCACTACGAACAGTGGCACGTTGAAGCAAGAAAAGATTTCGACCGCTTGCGCTGGATCACCGTTGGTAGCAAGCAGGCGAATCCTGTGAAGCTTTACTCGCAGGACTGGACGGGGGACTATTGCGACAACCCCGCAGGATTGTCCCGAGCAACCGCACGCGGTTACTGGAACGTTATCGTTGATCGCGAAGCAGACTACGAAATCGAACTTCGCCGTTGGCCGACGGAATCCGACAAAATGCTTACCGAGGGATGGGACGGCCCAGACGACAAAGGCCCCAGCGCTCGACCGATTTTCAAAGCAAAACTTGACATTGCCAATATCAGCCGCTCCGTCAACTTGGATGCCAAGGCCACGCATGCTTCGTTCACAATTCAGCTCCCCGTCGGAAAGACACAACTTGCAACAACCTTTTTGGATTCTTCAGGTAACGACTTGTGCAGCGCGATTTACGTTACGGTCCGGCGGCTGCCCAAAACAGATCTGCTCCGGCCGTAGACGATCACGCACACATTCCTAAGTACTTGAGTAACGGTTAACCGAGTAACTGGGGCATTTTTTTGTCTGTGCCAGACGACTTCAAATCCTGGCCACAAACGAAGCACTGCTCCAGACAGGTTCATCAAAAGCGAGACATGCCCCTCATGAAGATCTTTCTAGTCGGCTTCGCAATGGCATTGCTAACGGTTTCATCTATTGACGCCGCCGAACCTCCCAACATCGTGCTGTTCTTCATTGATGATATGGGTTACGGCGACATTGGTCCCTTTGGCAATCAAGTCAACAAAACGCCGAATCTCGATCAGATGGCAAGGGAAGGAAACGTGCTGCGGCAATTCTATGTCGCAAACACCGCTTGCACGCCTTCTCGCTCTGCATTGATGACAGGCACCTACGCGTCGCGAATCGGAATGGATGGCGACGTTTGCTTTCCGGCCGAAGAACGTGGCTTGAACCCAACCGAAATCACTATCGCTGAAATGCTGAAGGCCGAGGGCTATGCGACTGGATGCTTCGGCAAATGGCATTTGGGCGATCAGACAGAATTTATGCCGTTGGCTCAAGGGTTTGATGAGTATTTCGGAATTCCATACTCCAATGACATGTGGCCCGGCAATCTGAAAGGCCATCGTCATTTCAAACAGCCTTACACGCCGCTACCGGTGCTGCATCAAGACAAGGTCGTTGCCTATGTCAGTGACGGCGCAGACCAATCGCTGCTCTGTCAAGTTGTGACAGACTACACGGTGAAATTCATTGATGATCATAAAGACGAACCGTTCTTCTGCTACGTCCCGCACGCCTATGTGCACCATCCACGGTTCGCTCGGCCGGAGATTCTGAGAAAGGCAGGCGGAGACGTGAATCGCGCGAATGTGGAAGAGGTTGACACCGGTGTTGGACGAGTTCTGGACAAGATTCGTGATCTGAAACTTGACCAACAAACCCTCGTCATTTTTACGTCGGACAATGGCGGTGCCGGTGGTATGAGCATGGGGCCGCTTCGCGGCGGAAAAGGCGGGCCGAAATACGAAGGTCACATGCGCGAACCGACGATCACGTGGTGGCCCGGCAGAATCCCTGCGGGAATCGAATCAAACGGCATCGGCGTGACTACCGATTTGCTTCCTTCACTTGCCCGTCTTGTAGGTGGCGACGTTCCCACCGATCGCAAGATTGATGGAAAGGACGCGTTGGATATTTTGCTCGGAAAGCCCGGTGCCAAGTCGCCTCATCACCTTCACTTCTACGAAGTGGACGGCATTCGCCGCGGCCCGTGGAAACTCGTTCGCATCGGCAACAAGACCGAGCTTTACAACCTGGACACTGATTTGGGCGAGCGAAACAACGTTGCGAAGCAGAATCCGAAGATTTCTCATGAGCTCAGCGAGCTTTTGGATGTACATGTTGCGACGATCATCGCCGACACGCGGCCCGCTGGGTTTGTGAAACCAGGAACGGCCAAGCCATTGCTTTCAGAACCGGGCGAGCTTCCCAAGTTGCGGGATTTTATGGGGCTTCCCGAAACGACTGCGATTGGTGCGCCCCGCAAAAAGGCTGAATCAAAGAACAACGGTAAAGCTAAGAAAAAACCAAAGGCAATGCTGGACGCGGCACGGAATCGCAAACCGAATTTCGTTTTGATCCTCGCCGACGACCAGGGTTGGAATGGGTGGTCGACTGCCATGGATCCGCGCATTCCCGATTCAAAGAGCGACTTTTACCGAACGCCGAATCTGGATCGACGGGTCTCCGGTGGCATGCGGTTTTCGCGTGGATATGCACCTGCCCCCGTTTGTTCGCCTACCCGTCACAGCATTCAATTCGGTGTCAGCCCAGCAAAAACGCGAATCACTCACAATAGCCCTACACCGAAACAGCATTGCGCCCCCAAAGTCTCGCTCGCGAATTTAAGCAAGAAGGCCAGCCCGGATTACACGACCGCCCACTTTGGCAACAAGTGGCATGTCTCCGCGGCCCCCATGGCCTGCGGCTACGACCAATCCGACGGGGCCACTGGTAACCGTGATGGTGATACGAGCAACGATCCGAATGATCCCAAGCGTGTGTACGACGTCACCGAACGATCGGTATCGTTCATGGAGCAGGCCGTTTCACAGGGGCAACCCTTTTTCTTGCAGGTGTCACACGATGCGGATCATCTCACATTCAAATCAAGTGTAGGGATGCCAGAGAAATTCGCAGACATACCGGTTGGCAAACGGCATCATGACCGCAAATGCGCTGGGATGAATGGGGATCTCGACCAGGGTGTCGGTTCGATCCTAGACGCAATTGACCGACTTGCGATCACGGATCGCACCTACGTGTTCTATTTTGCCGACATTCGTTCCGACCAATCGAACGACAAACTTCACGGGATTGCACGGCGCAAAGCCTGGCCACGGAGTTACAGCAAGGGGTTTGTTCCCGAAGGCGGCGTCCGGGTCCCGTTTGTTGTCTGCGGTCCTGGAGTTCAACCGGGGGCGGTTTCTCGTACGCCGGTCATCGCGTACGAGCTGCTACCTACTTGCATGGAGCTAATCAATCCTGAGATTCCGTTGCCCAATGTTGTGGAGGGAGGCAGCATGTTGAGTGTCCTGTACAACCGGGGTGAAGGACTGGTGAAGCGTCCCAACGACTGTATGGTTTTTCATTATCCGACGGGCGTGTGGCCCGCACAGTCGTCTTTGGTTCAAGGGGACTGGAAGCTGGTGAAGTCATGGGCATTCGATCGTGTCAAATTGTTTAACCTCGCTTAATCCAATGACATTCAATGACAAGAAAATGATTATAAAATACCTTCGCCTACTGCTTTCATTGGCCGTGTCGATTCAGGTCGCAATCAATGCTTCCGCGGCAGAAAAACCAAATGTTCTGTTCATCGCAATCGATGACATGAACGACTGGACGACGTTGTTCGATGACGACAATCCGATCCAGACGCCGAACCTGAAACGACTTGCCGCTCGCGGATGTTTCTTCTCGAAGGCCTATTGTGCGTCACCAGGTTGCAATCCATCACGGACTGCGATTATGACGGGGCTGAGACCGACCACTTCGGGTGTTTATGGCAATCCCGACGCTTGGCGTCAAATCATTCCGGATGCTGTCACGTTGCCACAGTACTTTAAACGGCATGGAGGATATGCGACTCGTGGGGCCGGGAAGATTTTTCATCATGGCAAGTCCGGCGCGGGCGATCCAGACAATCCTGACTTCGAACAGTTCTTCAAAAAATTGCCGATCCGCGGGCCGGGCCAGAACAAAAACTACAATGGGTATAGGAAACCCCCGAACCGACGACTCAGTAGCGTTGGTTTCGATTGGGGTGAACACGATCAGAAGATGATTGATGTCGATATGTGCGAGTGGGTCGAGGCCCGCATGGAAGAGAAATGGGACAAGCCGCTGTTTCTTGCGGCTGGCATTTTTAATCCGCACCTTCCGTTCTATGCGCCGAAGGAAACCTTCAGCCGATATCCGTTGGAAAATATTGTCATGCCAGACATGCCAAACGGAGATCTCAGCGACGTCGGTGAAGTGGCAAAGCGAATGGTGCGAAAGGAGTTCTGGATCTGGGATAATACAACCGCCGCGAAACCCGGATCTGTCGGAAGCCTGCGACGCATGGTCCAGTGTTATCAAGCAGCGGCTGACTTCTCTGACCAAATGGTTGGTCGTTTACTCGACAAGCTCGACGAAAGCGGTCGCGCGGATAACACGATTATCGTGCTGTGGTCGGACCACGGATATCACCTTGGTGACAAAGAATGCTGTGTGAAGTTCACGTTATGGGACAAAGCCAATCACGTGCCTTTTATTATCGTTGCCCCGGGCGTGACCATGCCAGGCAGTCGTTGTGACACTCCGGTTGGCTTGATCGACATCTATCCGACGCTGTTGGAATTGGCTCGATTGCCGGCAAAGGCTGATAACGATGGCGTGAGTCTGGTACCGTTGCTGAAGAATCCTGACCGCAAATGGGACCGCCCGGCGTTGATGACCGAAGGTCCGGGTAACCACGCCGTACGCAGCGATCGTTGGCGATACATCCGTTACAGCGATGGTGCCCAGGAACTTTACGATCACGAGAATGATCCATGGGAACACAAAAACTTGGTCGCGGATCCGGAACACGCGGAGGTAATCTCCGCGCACCGCAAATGGCTTCCAAAACACGAATCATCCGGCAAAGGAATGTCGCATCTGTACATGGAACCGCCAACCGCGGGAGCGGGGCTTCCCGAGAGCGGCTTTTCACGTCCTCGTACTGCCGTCGGTGGCGAACCGACTAAGCAGAGCACGCCGAAATCCGAGGAACAGAAGCGTGACGAGAATAAGTCGACGCCTGCCGCTTCGAAACAAACAGACTCAGTCAAAAATGCTTCACCAGTCCCGCGATTTCATTTTGCGGACACGCTTGAAGAACAGGAAAAGCAACTGGCGGAGAATCCTTTGCTGAAGCGATTCCGGAAGTCTCGCGAAAAACTCCTGAAAGACCGACATCATCCAATCTATCACTTTACGAGCCCCGAGCACCGGCTTAACGATCCGAACGGTTTGAGTTACTGGAACGGCAAATGGCACATGTTCTACCAGGGCTATCCGCCGGAATATCCCCGCCAGCACTGGGGGCATGCGATCAGCGATGACCTAATCCATTGGCGAGACCTTCCCTACGCCATCTACCCCGGTCCGGAGCGAGCCTGTTTTTCGGGGACGGTTTACATCGACCACGATACGAACCGCGCGATCGCGATGTATCATGGGACGGAAGTCGGCACGATGGTCGCGACATCAAGCGATCCCTTGTTGCTCAACTGGAAAAAGGTGACCGGCAACGCAGTGATCCCTTACCCCCAGCCAGGCGAGCCGAAACCCGAATACAACATCTTCGATCCTTGTGTCTGGAAGAAGGGCGATTGGTACTACGCGCTGACCGCCGGACCCAAAGGGGGAATGCAGTTTCGCTCGATGTATCTCCATCGCTCAAAGGACTTGGCCACATGGGAACATCTCCACGAGTTCCTGGAAAATGATCGCTACAGTTTGGCCGGTGACGATGGAGCCTGTCCGTACTTTTGGCCGATCGGAACAGGCGAAAACAAGCAGCATATCCTGCTGCACTTTAGTCACATGAGCGGCGGCAAGTACATGCTCGGCGACTATGACACCGATCGCGACAAGTTTCTAGTCTCCGACGGCGGCGATTTCAACTTCGGTGCGTGGGGCCCCTGTGGTCTGCACGCTCCCTCGGCTTATCCCGACGGCAAAGGCGGCGTGAATGTCGTGTTTAACGTTAACGAGGGTAAAAAGACAGACGGCTGGAATCGGATGATGTCTTTACCGCGGAATCTGACGCTGCGAAAGAACGGCCTCTTCAATCCATTGAACATCGAACCGGCGGGCGAAGTCGAGTCGCTGCGCGGCGAACACGTTCACGTTGCAGAGATGAACCTGCCCGCCAATAAGGAAGTCGTGCTCGATAACGTGAAGGGTAACGCGATGGAAATCGTAGCGAATTTCGCACCACAATTTGGCCAGACCATCGAGCTGAACGTGTTGCGTTCGCCCGATGGCGAGGAAGTCACACGCATCCAGTGCTTTCGCGATCGCGGCATGCGAATTCTCGGTAACCGGACAGAGCCGCCCACAGTCGTCTCTATCGACTCATCACGCTCGACCATCGCGGGCGACGTCATCGGCCGCCCGCCTGAAACAGCTCAGGTCGATATGCCAAGTAACGAACCGCTGAAGCTGCGCGTCTTCATCGACCGTAGCATTGTCGAAGTGTTCATCAACGGCCGACAGTGCCTGACGGCGAGAGTCTACCCGGATCGAAATGACAGCCTTGACGTTTCACTGAGGTCCCAGGGGAACGATGCCAAGCTAATGTCCCTGGACGCCTGGCAGATGAAAAATATCTACGAGTGAAACTACGCACTGTCCCGTAAATCGGAATTGACGCACTCTTATGTGAGCCGCAAGACGGTAGCCACGCGTATTTCCGGGGTCACCGGTACGGCAAACGCCGTGCCCGTCATCAATTACGAGACAGTGCCTAGGTCGTTCTCCATGGCGGCAGCAAGTTACCAAATCTAGGCGGCCAAAAAGAAAGCGTCAGACAAGAATCCTGTCTCACGCTTTCGTTTTCGTTAAAATGCTTATGGGACCCTACTTCTGAATTATTTCTACCTGGAAAAGGTGTTCTTGATTGCGCAACACCATTTGGACCACCAAGTTGTGCGACCGAGATTCTCGACACGTTGAAGATCACGCTCCGACTCGCTCACATTTCCGAGATGCCCGTGTATTTCAGCCCGCAGCGCAATTGCTTCGGGACAATCGTCACTCAACGCAATTGCTTGGTGTACCGCCTGGAGCGCGTCCGAATATTTCCGCACTCCCGCGTACGCACGCGCCAAGGATTCGAATGCGGTGGAAGAAGGAGCCTCTTTCAACGATTGAGAAAAATCGTTAATTGCGCACTCGTACCGCTTCAAGTCCAGGTTGCATGTTCCGCGCGTGAAGTACGTGTCGCTGAGGTGATCGTCGCACCAAGCAAGATCTGCTTTTCCAAGGTCAATCGCCTTGGTAAAGTCATCGATTGCCAACTCCAATAGGAACTCCTTTTCCGACTCAAAGTACACGTAGCGATAGAGACATCCCCGGTCGCAGTATGCATCCGGGTCGTTTGGTCGCAGGCTGATGAATTGTTCTAAATCGCTCAGCGCATCGTCAAATTGGTCACCAACGGTAAAGCGAAGCGTCCCTCGCTGTTGCCAAGCCTCGGCACAATCGGGACGGTGCGCAAGTATGCTCGTGTAAAGGTCAATCGCCTCTCGTTTTTGGCCGCAGCGTTCAAGTTCTTTGCCCCGATGCAACTGTTGTTCAATGTCCATCTCCGCTGCTCCAGTCATTTCCCCAATACTCTGTTTCGCACCCGAGTACGCTCCGCACAAAATACTGCGACAGTTTCGGCGCCCGCCCCTCAGTGCCTTCCGGACCATGACCGGAGGCGAACCTTCGCTGCACGGCGTATGCGTGATGGCAAATGCAGTTTTTTCGTTTCGGAAGCCTATAAGTCAGTACCGTATTTGGACATGAATTGGCTCCGTGCGGTGAGGAGAAGCCCCGAGGCGGTTACTGGCCTCTGTTTCGTGACCGTTTTGGGGTACGCATGCAACAAACGAAAGAGCAATTTTTGTTCCGACTCAGAGACTCAGCTACGCGACGAATCGATTCATGAGTGGAACCTGCATGGCGGGTGGCTTGTGCGTTGGCCCGCTAACTTCGAGTTTTGTGTCGAAGCTGCTCATTGCGTCCCTATTCGCACACTGCGAATTGTCACGGAGCGAGTGGCAACTGCAAACGAAACGTATACCCATTACGGATATCGATGCTGAAGATGCCAGCTAAGAATTCAAATCGCTTGCGAATCCAGCCACGGCGATGCACGTAGGACGGACCCCAGAACCGATCCTGGCCACACTGAAACGCTCGTTGCACAAAACGTTACACACTCGAAGCTTGTTGGGGGCCAGCAACTTCATAAGATGGTTTTTGTGGCGTAACGATCTCATGAAATAGCCATATCGACTGTGCGTCTTTGCGAAATCCCGGCGCAACGCGGTCACTAATTGGTTGGCCGCTTCATTCAGGCCCTGCACCTATTCAGGTTATGAACCGTGATTCAGGTTATGAACCGTGATTCAGGTTATGAACCGTGATTCCATTTCGCCGACCCACGAATGTGGGCCGGCCGAAAATTCACATCACGCCTTGCTCCAACCAATTTGATCGACGGCTACGCTCGACTATTCAGCCATGTCGTCTTCCAAACCGGGCTCCGGTTCTGCATTCAATTCTTCATCCGTGACAATCATTTCAGGATGTTCATCAAGATAGGCCTGCATTTCGTTCTGGTCGGTCGGCACGGTCGGCGTTTCCGATCCGCAACCTGCCATCGAGAGGAAAGTAAGAACCACGATCAGAGAGATAGAACTTCGCATAAAGATGAATCCGGATAGAGGATCAAAAGTAAAGAGACAGCACGTCACGTAAGCAAACAAAATCAAGGGAACTCTTGAATAACTTCCTTGGAGGCACGAGTTCCGAGGGCTCCCCAAAGACCATACGGGCTCTGGCTACCCGGGGTCGACAGAGGGTCAGTGTGTTGTGCGTGAACACCAACTTGACCGCGTGCCGAGTCGCCGGACTCGATTGAATCGGTAACGAACTTGACGGAACCGTCGCCCATCAGCACATGCACACCGCCCTGATGGCGACTACTCGGTGGGGCTACGACGATCGAGTAGTGAAAGTTGTTGCCACAAAGCTCAGCGTTAGGCGGCAGGATCGTCAGCATTTGAGTGTAAATGGGAAGCAATGAAGCCCACTTCATCCCGCGTTGTTGCTCACCGTTGCCCCTGAGTCGGTTCGGCGTCGGATTGTCAGCCCAAAACAGGGGGCGCTCGGGATCCAGGCTGACGCGGCAGTGCAAATTGCCCCCCGCATTGATGATGTTTCCAACTTGATCGTCGCACAGGTGAGTCCGTCTATCGCGGTCACCTAAATCCGTCAGAATTTCTCCGGCAAAAATGGTATTGGACAATCCATCGAGGATGTCGCGGAATTTCGAGTCGAGCTGGACGGCGAACGCACCCCGCTGCGAAGCTTGAACACGAGTGTACATAGCGGGCGTTCCACCGGATTGCGTCGCCCCGGAAAGACGATTGAGTGCACCGCCAAATCCAGTGTCACAAGAGTCACCCGTGCACATTGCGTAATTCGTGCGACCGGTCGCCGGAAGCCCCATCCCCGGATCGCTCGGACACCGTAGCGTTGGAATGTTGGTTATCCAAGGATCGTAATTTCCCCAAGTCAAGTGAGCCGAAAGCGGCATCCCAGGCCAAGGCCCCATTGGATTGTAGGTTCGAACCCCTCCGCTACTGTCCGTTGTCTGGAATGGGTTGCTGATTTGCTCCCATAACGCCTGCTGCTCAAAGAATGGAGTGAGCGCTACCAAGGCCGATCGTTCAAGCCGATTGTTGCCTCGTCGGCCACTCTCGTGCCTTCCTGCATGAGTGCCTTTCGTCCCGCCGCCATGCACCGGAAGTTGACTGTAAGCAGAATGATAATTGTGAATCGCCAACCCAATTTGCTTGAAGTTGTTGCTGCAACTCATCCGCCGGGCCGCTTCACGAGCGGCCTGGACGGCAGGCAAAAGCAGTCCAACCAAAACCCCAATAATCGCGATTACTACCAGCAACTCTACTAGCGTGAATCCACGCCTCATCGATTTCACCATCACAATAACAAGCCTCTCAAAGAACTAAGAAAAGGATTCAACCCTCAAGTCTTGCGGAATCTTGACCGGGCAAAGAACAGGCAACCAGCTAAAATGCCAGCGAAAAAAACACCTGCGGAATACTTCGGTTTGACGATCCACGAGTGCGAGGGCTGTGAAACATCTCGCACACTCTGCAACTAATCTACAGACCATGTCATCTCTTATAATAGGAGTGTTATTCGAGATAACAATGCTCTTTTGCGGCATGAATATGATCATTTGCGGCAAAGGCCACCGTTGCTTGGTGGCAAGTCATCGCTATCGGGTCACGATCAAGCAGGACAGGAAATCGCGATGACAGATCGATGCAACCGATGATGGGCCCTTAGCATCTCGTTATGGGGGAGTGGCGTCCCGTTTGGACGAAAACCCAATGTTTTGCGAGGCAGCCGATCGTTGGCGGATGCTATTGAAGATCAGGCAGCATTACATCCAAAAAAAAA
>SJPJ01000001.1:333168-402718 GCA_007859835.1 Novipirellula herctigrandis
CTTTTATGCCACTGCCCTGTGGCCGGCTGCTGCGTTGTCTAGGAGCCACTCACGGATTGAACGTATCCGTGCGGAACGGGTAAGCGGGTAACTCGGCTGCATTCACCAAATTGACGTTCGGCTTACCCGCAAAGCCGTAGCGGACGTAGAGTGGCTTCTTCAGTTTGGGAGAACTCAGCACGACCGTCTCACCTTTCAGCTCGGTTTCGGCTTTCGTCCATTGAGCGGAGTCATCCGCCAGCCAGAATGCCTTCGGCGCATTCCCGTCAAGCGTCTTGAGTCCTTCGGCATGAGCGAAGTGCACCACAAGTTGCGCGTCCTGAACCTTGACACGTTCCATCATTGGCCCCTGAGCTTCGATTTTCTGACCCATCGCTTCGCGGACGGCCAGCAGCGCCAGCCTCTGACCGACGGGCAATTTGTCCTTGGGGTGAATGTTTTTCACGTCACCCAAGTCGATGGTGTTGACCACGGAGGTATGCTGCAACTCCAACGCTTTGAGTTGTGATTCACGCATCCATGCCCAGGAGTGCGTGGTCGGATGTTCGGCTCCCATCTGCGGCCCCGTGCTCAACGGCTTGAAATAACCAGGCAGCATCACAACCAAAAAATGCATCTCTTCGTTGCCCCACCCTTTCCGGTAACGCGCGATCCATGCCTTGAGCGTATCCCCATACTTCAGCATGCCAGAGTTACGTGAAAACCAGGGCTCCTTTAACATCCCGAACATTGACTGCGTATTCCGCTCGCCTTGATACCAGACCAGCCCACGACAGGCATACGGCACCAGCGGGTGAATCATCGCGTTATAGAGAATATTCGATTGACGGCGCAGGAAGATATCATCGGTTCTACTCCACGGTTTCGGCCCCTCCACGATCGAAACGATCCGGTCACGCGTGGCGGTATCGGCATCAAATTCATCCATCATCGTTTTGAAATGCGGTACCGTCTGCGTCATGTCACGGGGCATCCACGCCTCGATCGATGAGCTACCCCAACAAGCCAGGATAATGCCCACCGGCACATCGCCCGCCTGTTCCAAAAAATAGGCGAATGAAAAAGCCACTGCGCTATTAGGATGTTTCTCAACCCATTGTCCCTCAAGACTATCCTGTGCCGTCATAGCCACCGTCCTGTTTACCTCGAAACAACGGATGTTCTTTGCACCAGGGATCAAGGCTTTGATGTTCGGTACCGCATCCACCGAAAACTGCATATTGGATTGGCCCGAACAGATCCACACTTCTCCGATGAGAACGTTTTGGAAGGAAACCTGAGACTTGGAACCTGAAACGCGAAGCACCTGCGGTTCCGCATTCGCGACCATGGAATCCAGCTGAACTTTCCATTGTCCACTGGTATTGGCGACAGACGACTTCTTCTGGCCGGCAAACTCCACCGTGACGGTTGTTCCGGCATTGGCAGTACCCCAAACCGGCACCCGCATATCCCGTTGCAACACCGCGTTGTCCGTAAACGGCGACGCCACAGTCAAATCGGCCAACGCCAACGCAGGCCATAGAACCACTGCCAATAACCATCCCCGGAACATTGCCATTCTGAAACGATTGTTCTTCATTTGGTGTCCATTTCTTTTCATTTTCAAAGTCTTCACGGATACCGGCCGCCGCTGACACACGCTCACTCGGCGGAGCCTCCGCCCGCGAATGACTTGCTCGGTAGAAAGCTATCAGTCTAGTCAGGTAGTTCTCGCAATGCTTGTTATACACCGCGGCCCCGAGAAACTCACAGGTGTTATTTAATGATGTGCCAGCGTTGGGGCGAGCGAGGGTGATTACGCCGCACTGGATAATCTGCGTTGGATAATCTGCGCGGGTGAATAGGTGTTGGTGAATAGGTGTTGGTGAACCGGCCTGGGGCGATTTTCTTGAAGCGTCTGGCGTCTTGCCGGCTGGGTAACCACCGAGGCATCGCGCGAGGTGACGCCATGATTACCGACGACTTCAAAGACACGCTCGTCGAACAACCGGCCATCGCCCTGTTCTCGGAACTCGGCTACGACTTGGCCAAAGGTTTCTAGGAAAAGCGTCTTCCAGCGATTCGCCCCAGGGACGGGAAGTAGAACGAGATGGCGGTTGCATCTATCATTAGCTTTCTGACGTTCTAATTGGCATCATAAAAATCGTTAATGGTTCGATTCAAGGCTAACCGTATGGCAACAATTTCTACGTTGAAGCATTTTGTGATGGCGGCGGTGGTTGGGTTGTTGCTGCAAAGCTCACTCGAAGGGCAACCTACTGAATCGATTAGCCCCGATGGGGTGTTGCGAGCCGAGTTGCCAAAGCCTCAATGGCGGGCGTCGTGGATCTGGATGCCCAACGGCGACGAGGCGGACATGTTGTTGGCACGCAAGGACTTCATGTTGGCGGACCAGCCCGAACAAGCAATGCTCTCGATTACGGCGAGTTCGCGATTCCAGTTATTCATTAATGGCAGCTATTTTTGTAACGGCCCCGCTCGCTGTGCTCCCCATCATCAATCGTTTGATGTTTTGGATGTGGCCACGCGTTTACGGAAAGGACGAAATGTTATCGCAGTTCGCGTGCATCACCAACGCGGCGCAGTCTCTTACTACGAGCCTTCACGCGCGGGGTTGCTCGTGCAACTCGATATATCAGAGGAAAAGTTAAATGTCGCTATGCAAACCGATGCCAGTTGGCGAGTCACTGCGGATAAGAGTTGGCTGAACTCGTCACCGCCAATGGCGAGGTTTCATCTCGAAGCTTGTGACCGCGTCGATCTGCGCCGCAGACTCGATGGATGGAATGAAGTGGGTTTCGATGACACGCTTTGGTCGAAAGCGAGAGTCCTTAAGCGAGAGTCGGGATGGCCATCGCCTCAGCCAAATGATCGCCCAACGCACTTGATTCCGCCATGGACATCACTCACGGCAAGGGACATTCCCTACTTGAGGGAAACCGTGGCTGAGCCACAGCGGATGCTGCCAATCATCAGTGTGCCGGATGTTCCGTCGCCGAAACATTTTGGTAGTGACACGTGGGACGACGCCCCATCGATTGGTCGTTTCACGGTACGTCCGCCAGAGAAGAACGGGACGCCGAGTGGCGTTTTAGAATCGCCATTAGCTGGTGCAATGAGTAGCACGCTGACGATTCCAGCAAATGCTTCGGGGGGAAGCCGTACGCTTATTTACGACTTTGGCGAAGTCCATAATGGCCGCCCCGTTTTGGATATTATGGCCCCCGCCGGAACCGTGGTCGACATCGTGTCAAGCCCTTATCTGTTTAACGATGTGTTTCCTGATCCGGTGGTTGCGTCCCGCTATGTGGATCGTGTCGTGCTATCGGGAAAACGCGAACAGTGGGAGTCGTTTTATGGGAAGCCGGTACGTTGGATGACGGTCATTTTTCGTCACCTCGATGGTGAGGCGAAACTGTTTGGCGTGAATGCGAGGGTTAGTGAGTATCCTTTTGACCAGAAGGGGGCTTTCCGAACACCGGAATTTCCACAATTGGAGGAGCTTTGGAACGCTTCGGCAAAGACGATTCGGGTTTGCACGACTGATGCTTATACTGATAACTATCGTGAGCGACGGCAATACGCTCAGACCAGCTACTACGCATGCTTGGGGAACTACCCGGTTTTCGCCGACAGTGCATTGCAACGTCGCTATTTGAAGCAAATTGCAGACGAACAATTGCCCAATGGAATGATGCCGGCCTACGCACCGCGCCATGGTGAGGACTTCATGGTGATTCTCGATTCGAATTGTTTTTGGCTCCGAGGTCTTCATCAATACTTGCTTTACACGGGTGACGAAGCGACCGTACAGGGATTGTTGCCCGCAGCACGCAAACTGCTTTCTCATCTGCAAAGCTTTGCTAACGCGGATGGACTGATCGATAGTCCGGCTTACGCCTATTGGTTGGACCATGCAATGAACGATCGGCGAGGTGCGAATTTCTGTTTGAACGGGCACTATTTGGCTGCGCTCGAGGATTTCGCCCAAGTGTTGCGATGGCTGGATATACCAAATGCCGAGAGCCCAAATGCCGAGAGCCCAAATGCTGAGAGCTACGAAGAACAGGCAAAACGGATGCGTGTTGCGCTGCGTGAACAGGCTTGGGACCCTGAAAAGCAACTCTTCGCTGATGCGATTGTTGATGGCGAACGGTCGGATCAGTTCAGTGAGCATGCCAATGCAATGGCGATGGCTCTGAGAATTGGAACTCCGAAACAAATCGAGGCGATCGCCTCGCAATTGAGCAAGGACGAGGACCACGATTTTATACACCGTGAATCGGGCATCGTGATGGTCACCCCGGCGATGTCCTACTTCCTGCACGCCGGTCTCTGTGAAGCCGGCTTTCTAGATCAATCAATGGAGCTGGCTTGGAGCCGATTTGCTCACATGCTAACGCCCGTGGCAAACGGAACGCTTTGGGAAGAGTGGTGGTTAGACGGTACAGGTCGGACGGGGCGTTTCCGCAAGATCAATTACGGACGCAGTGACGCACAGACCGAGAGTGCGTTTTTCCCCGCACTTTTCGCGCGGTACATACTCGGTATCGAGCCAATGCAGCCCGGGTTGCGAGACGTGGTGTTGCGCTACCATGCGTCGAGTCGCCTGCTTCACCGCCATGGCGTGATTCCGACACCCTCGGGACTTCTTGAAGTGAATTGGGATACGAGTTCAGCAGAGTTTCGCTTGACATTGGGTGTGCCTGCGGGGACGACGGCCCGAGTGGATCTGGCGAGTCTCGAACGGCCCCCTCACAATCGCATTTCATTGAATACAAGACCGGCATCGCATGATCAAATTAAAAACGGTTTTCTCATCCTGCCGCCAGGAAAGCACAACGTGATCGTCAAACGCCAGTGACTTTGTACGAGTGGAGCATCTCGGATGACGCGGTTGACGACTTTTTTTTGTTGCGATGCTAGACTTATCGCAGCGTGGACAAACCTCCGTGATCGAAACGAAGTGCGGTTCGCATCAGCATGCTCTCGCCATTTTTATTGTCGTTACTAGCCAACAAGGCCACCCGTGACTTTACAACGAATTGAAATTCCCGATTCAATAACCAGGATACCGATTTCCGATCGTGCCAACAAATTGATTGATGAGGCGAACGAACGAATCGAAGCATTTATGTTAGCGGATCAGTCGGTGATAGAGGACTTTGTGACTTGTGATTTTGACTTGTTAGATCAGTCACTGGGATGGATCCAGGAGCATCATTTGCCGAAAGGTGGGCGATTTTGCGAGCTGGGTAGCGGGTTTGGCGTCGCAGGATTGTTGGCGACGATTCGAGGAATCGAGTCGGTGGGCATTGAAATTGAATCGGCGTTGGTGGAACAAGCCCAACGTTTAGCAGACGACATGGGATTGGCCGCTAAGTTTTACTGTGGCAGCTTTGTTCCACGTGATGCGGTTGGGGCGTTGGACTTGGCGCCTAAGTTCAAACCCATTGATAGGCATGGATGTGATGTATACGAAGAGATGGGTTTGTCCATGCAAAAGTTTGATTTGTTCTTTGCGTTTCCTTGGCCGAATCAGCACAGTTTTTTTGAGGCGTTTTTTAAAAACGGTGCGGCCGATGGTTCGCTGTTGTTAACCTACCGAGGTCGAGAGGGGATGAATCTGGTTCGCAAAATTTGAAACGCGGCGTTCGTCGGCGTCTGACAGTGGGAACTGCGGTGACGGCGTTAGTGTCTGGCTGTTGCTTTCTCTTAATCGTGTATTCCGAACCATCGATGGAAGGATACATCGTAGATCGAACGCCGATTTTCAAAAATGCACCAAATGGAGTTGTGCACAGTTACGCCTTTCTGATTAACGCTCGATTGACAGTCAAGATCCCGGTAACGAAGTTCGGAGTCTCTATTTGCAGCAGAAAAGCGGGCCACACACGAGTGCCACGCACTTAAGCGATTTTCAATGTGAGCCGACGACGCTAGCTGCGGGTAGCGCAAGGGAATAGCGACAATCGGAACCCCCAGCTAGCGCCGGCGGTTCACTAAGTTCGTGCCATTCAGATGTGACTATTGTTTTTATCTTATGGAATATTTGATAGTACTATGAAGCACTTTCCTTTGTCACTAATCGTTGCTGCCCCCTTACTCGTTTTATTCCTATTGCCGGAGGCGGTCCGTGCGGTGGATCGGAGCCCAACAGTATCGATTGAAGTGGATGCTGCGTCTGACGAAGGCGAATTGCATCGGATTTGGAGATATTTTGGCGCCGACGAACCGAATTATGCGTACATGAAAGATGGCCGTAAACTCCTTGGGCAACTGGGTGAACTTGCACCCGGTGAAGTCTTTTTTCGGACGCATAACTTGATGAACACCGGGCCCGGGGCGCCAGCGCTCAAATGGGGAAGTACGGGTCTTTACAGTGAAGATGTCAACGGTAGTCCGGTATATGACTATCGAATCGTGGATCTGATTTTTGATACCTATATCGAAAACGGCGTGCGGCCCTATGTCCAATTGGGATTCATGCCGCAAGCAATGTCCACCACACCAGATCCGTACAAGCACCAGTGGCGACCGGGTATGCCGTACGACGAGGTCTTCACAGGCTGGGCTTATCCGCCAAAGGATTTTGAAAAGTGGGGTGAGCTTGTCTATCAATGGACGAAACATTGTGTTGAGCGGTATGGTCGCGAAGAAGTGGAGAGGTGGTGGTGGCAAACTTGGAACGAATCCAACATCGGGTACTGGCGCGGCACCGATGAGGAACTTCACAAGCTTCATGACTTCGCAATGGCGGGCGTACTGCGTGCGTTACCAACCGCACGAATCGGAGGACCTGACACGGCCGGTCATGGGGGCGACTTCACACGAAGCTTTTTTCGGCATTGTCTAGACGGCACGAACTATGCAACCGGCGAAAAAGGGACACGACTCGATTTTGTATCCTTTCACGCCAAGGGTTCACCAAGGTGGGTAGGTGACCATATTCGCATGGGTATTTCGAATCAGTTAAGAACGATTGATGCTGGTTTTGGGATTGTCGCTGAATTTCCTCAGCTGAGGAACACGCCGATCGTGATCGGAGAATCCGACCCAGAGGGATGTGCTGCTTGCCAAGGCGACCAGTTTTCCTATCGGAACGGTACCATGTATTCGAGTTACACGGCGGCTAGCTTTGCCCGCAAACATGACCTTGCAAAGAAACATGGCGTGAATCTGGAAGGGGCACTCACGTGGGCTTTCACGTTCGAGGACCAACCTTACTTTGCTGGTTTTCGTCAATTGGCCAGCAATGGACTGGCGATGCCCGTTCTAAATGTTTTTCGCATGATGAGCAAAATGAAGGGTCAGCGCATCACAGCAACAAGTTCACATGCGATCCCACTCGATGAGATTTTAAAGAAGGGAGTGCGTGAATCGGCCGACGTCGCTGCATTTTCAAGTCGAACGGACAAGCAAACAGCAATCATGATTTGGCACTATCACGATGATGACCTACGTGGCCCCAATGCGATCATCCACTTAAGCGTCAAGGGCATTCCAAACATCGTGAAGTTGGCCGAGGTGACGCATTATCGTGTCGACGAATTCCACAGTAATTCCTATGACGCATGGCGACGGATGGGATCGCCCGTCGCACCAGGGCGAAAGCAGTACGCAGAACTGGAATCCGCTTCCAATTTGGCGACGATTGGCAATCCTGTATCGATCGCAGTCAAGGACGGCGACACGGCCTTGTCGTTTGAATTGCCGAGACAAGGAGTTTCGCTTGTGCTTTTGGACTACAAATAAAACGCTGCTGGGAAGAACTCACTCTTAAGGTTGGGTCGAGCAGTAATCACGGTTAGGTTGCTGGAGAGCCCGTTGGCCGAGGAAGTTGTTTCATCGCGTCTGTTTGTCCTGGATCCGCACCGACCATGACTACGCAAAACGCCAGTAATGGTGTCTCATTTTCTAGAGGGAAAGATTACAGGGTTCGTCGGGTCGTCATGAACGGTTGCCATAATGTCACCCGGCTACCACTGTATTCCAGCCCTAAAGGAAGCGACCTTCGATTGGTCAATCACTCAATTATGTGTCAGGTCGACGCTCGGGCAACTTGTGTCGTCGAAATCATGCTTCACGATGGGAAAGTCGTCGCCGGGGAAGACGGGTCAGACGCATAAGCCGATTGCCAGCATCTGCGATAAGGCTGATCTTTCGTTGCCTCTACTTTCCCGGCACACGTTGGTTCTGCGTCTTTAAAGGGGCTCCATGAGCATCCAAACCGTGTTGATATGCAAGTTGCCATTTGTGCACCGGTCAGCCGTTAACCGGCTATGCAACCGGTTGCAGTTTGGTTCTCATCACAATCCTTCGATTCCTATCGTAGCTCCGAGCGATTAGTGAGAGCCCGGTGTTCAAGCTTGAAATGTTTGCTGAAATCCCAACGTCGAACGCATCGTAGGGACCAGAGGCATTTTGGGGCCATGATTTGCTGCTAGCCGCATCGCGCTCCACAATTTGCAGGGTTTTTAACCCATTTATCATCGCCCGCGCCCATTTTTTCATCACCGACGCCATGTCTTTGCCGCAGTTAGTTAAGGGCTGGCATGTTAAATCGGGTGGGTTATTGATCCAGCATCCATAGACTTCCGCCATTTTCCGTTAAGCGAGTTGATCGACAATTCCGAAATTGCCGAATTTACCATTGTTTCCAGGAATACCGTAAAAGTGGGTTGACGAGGCAAAAGCGCCCATTAAAATGGTGTGCAACCGGTTTCAAGTTGCGGTTGCCTAATTGACGTCATTGTCGGTAATACCATCTGACGAAAGGGCAGACTGCATTCACTCGCACTATTTAGGAATACTTCTATGAGGACGCGAAGAGTTTCGATCGCCGCGTGCGCGATCATGGTTTCTTTACTCAGTTTCACCACGGCGAAAGCCGCGGTGACGGTGACGGTCGACCCTGGTGCCGCTTGGCAAGGGTTTATGAATGTGTCTGAACTGGATAACACACCTGTGTTCAGTTCAGGCTGGGGAGTACCGGATCTCAATGCCACTTTTAACGTCGACACATTAGTGCTGTCCCCAAACACGATTGGCGACCCCGATCCGTTTTGGTACATTGGTGGCGGTGCACCAGGGAATCCTGGTAACAAGATCATGGATGCTAATTTGTTTGTTCAAGTAGACGATACGTTCGCTGGCGAGACCGTTACATTTGAAGGTGTGGTTGAAGCAAACACGTTTACGACGGCTCATCAAGCAAGTATCTTCATTCGCGACTTCGCTCCTGATTTCTCCTCGTTCACGGATACGACAATTCCTTTGACACTAGGTGCGTTCAGCATCGATTTGGCAGCGGATCCAGGTGTCGGACGTCACGTTCAGTACGGATTCAATGTTGTTGGCGAGAACGTTTGGGTGACGGATACGGCGCCGTTTGGCAGCGCGACTATCTCGGTCCCGAGTGCCGTTCCTGAACCAGGTAGCTTAGGTTTTCTTGCCTTGGCAGCAGTTGGCCTGGTAACGCGGCGTCGCCGTAGTTAGAACGACTGCGATTGTCATTCGAATCCGCAGAACGTCTGCAAAATACAAAAGGCAGCCATAGAATTGGCTGCCTTTTGCCGTTTTTGGATCGGTGACGTGGTATCGCACCATCTTTCAAGTACTTAGTCATCAGTCGGAGTTGAACCCTATGACCAAGCTTCCTTTGTGTTTCATGTTGCTGGCGTGTTCGCTGTTTGTGGTCACACCGTTAGCTTCTGCACAACCTCCGACGCGTTCAGGCTATGACGTTTCATGGTTCGACGAGTTCGATTCGAGTTCGCTCAATACTTCGCTGTGGACAGCAGCCAACACAAACGTCACCACGAACAACTCATTGCAGGACTACTTGCCGGAACAGGTGAGTGTCACGGGCGGAAACCTGACGATCACGTCGGAGAATGTTGCCTCCCGTGGTCTGCCGCACAAAAGTGGACTAGTCACCAGTACCGCGTTACAAAAGCATGGTCGTTGGGATGTTCGGGCGAAACTTCCGACTTCCAAGGGCATGTGGCCGGCGATCTGGTTGCTAGCCGATGCGCCGTGGCCAAGCCAAGGCGAAATCGACATCATGGAGAATCGCGGCGACCAGCCGAATCTAACCAGCAGCGCATTCCACTATGGAACCAATCCGCCGTTCGAACACAATTTCCGGTACGCTGAGCAGACTGCCGTCCACGACGGAGCGGATGCTGACTATCACGACAGCTTCCATACATACTCCGTCGAGTGGGATCCAAACCAAATTCGATTTTATGTTGACGATGTTCACCATTGGTCGCTTAGGGATAGCGATGTCGGCGGCTTTCTGACCAACGACGTTGGCGATATGCGTCTGATTATCAACACGGCGGTAGGTGGCGATTTCTTGGACAACCCCGATGCGTCGACGGTGTGGTCACAGAAATTGGAAGTGGATTATGTGCATGCCTACACAAAATCTTCGACGGGACCAATTCTGAGTTTCGAAAACGGAGGTTTTGAAGAGCAGGGTGGTTCGTTAGCTCAGTGGTCCAAGTTTGGCGATGCGATCAACAATGTGAGCTCAGGAAACGAGCGAATTGAGTTGGGCGACGAGGCGCTAAAGCTATTCGGTCAGTTCAACGGCGAGACAAACTACTCAGGCATCGAGCAAGGTATCTCGGTCAAAGCTGGCGATGAGTTACTGGCTTCGGCGGACGCCTTCATCGCCTCGATTGATTCGATTACAGGATCGGGCAATCAGGTTGAATTGAAGATTGACTACTACAGTGAACTCTATGGCCAATTTGGTTCGAGCGACTACATCAGCACCGACTCGATTGTGTTGGCCGATGGAGGTTCACTCAATGACAGTTGGCTCAATAGACAACTCAGTTCGTTCGCGCCAGCTAACGCCGTCGAAGCGCGGCTAGCGATCGTGTTCACGCAACAAGGCAACGCCGGCGGCGCTGTCTATATCGACAACGCGTCTTTCTCAGTGGTTGCCGTTCCTGAGCCATCAAGCTCGGTGTTGTTTCTACTTACCGGAATCGTTGTTGGCGTCCGGCGAAAACGCAAGTCGACAAACTAGAATGGCGAACTTGCGTCGGATCGACGTGATTGTATCGGGAACAAGGTATCAATTGTGATTTGGGTTGTTCTTGGCCCAATAGATCTCGTCCAATTCCATTCGTACGCTCTGCAATTCAAAATCGGGTGACGTCAGTGGCGGTCCATGCTCGATGACGAAACTGCGAATCAGATCCGTTTGGTGTGCCAATTGACAATCAATCTCTTCATGGAGCGGCGTTACGCGATCAAATACCGGTTGATTGAGTATGTAACTATGCATGCATGTGATTTCGTTCGGAGCACAACGCAACAAATTTTTGTTGACGACTCCCTCGGGATACTTTGCGCTGCCAAGGTTTTCGTTGAAGTACGAAAGGTGGCAAATGTCCCATTCCACCTCGTCGGGGAAATCAATGTCTGCCAGATATGAAAAGAAATGGGGTGAGATGATCGCGTCGTCTTCAAAAACAATGATCGGCAATTCAGACGGATCCAACTTCATCAGATCGAGATGAGAGAGAGCGCAAGCGGCGGTTCCCCACATGTGTTGCAGGTCGGATTTCCATCTTCCTTTGAGTACCGGCGGCAGCCCACGGCCCTGAAAATCTTCGCCCTGCGGAGTTCGAGCTTGGAAAATTTCGACATTTCGAAAGCCAGCCAGTTCAAGATGCTTTTCGATTCGTCGCATCCGCTCGCGAGCCCGATCATCGAGGGTGCTGATCACGACCGTTCGGGTTTCTTCGTTGATGTTCTTCAAAGATCGACTTTCGATTCCTATGGAAGTGACCGATGCGGATAGGCAGGTCGATAACGATGTCCATATCGATGAACTAACGCACGATGGCCAATTGTGCTAATGACCGCGCGTTGCCATGGGCGATATGGATCGGCATCCCGCTACGGCAAGTGACTCGTCCATTGGGCATCACGCTAACTTCGCCAACAGGGCGATCGTGGACGCAATAGTTCCAACTTTCGGGTATCTCTTTCCAACGTTTTGGATCGCTATGGCAATAAAGATTGAATGCAGATTGATCACCCCAATCGGTGGTGCCACGGAGTTCGGCTGAATTGCGAAGACGGTCGGCTTCCTTAAAATAGCGGTGCATTGCTCCGGCAGTGCCGGCACTGAAGCCGCTGTTAAGAAACGGCCGCGTCGAAAATAATTCAAATGCACGTTGACGCATGGCAGGATTCTGAATGGTGCGGGTCCAACCGACGACCGCCATATTGTGAGGATAACCGAGTGGTTCGCGAACGCCGAAAATTTTGTCTGGATGATCCTGGGTCATTTTCCAGAGCGGATCGAGGCTCGCTTGAATGATCACATCGCTGGCATCCCAATAGGCGACCGGCAGTTGTGGATCAAGTGTTTCGGTGATTTCAGCAAAATCGGTCAACCGACGCACCGGTGGCATCTGACCGTTCGCCACCTTATGAATGAAACGAACGCCACGACACGAGGCCACCAATCGACTTTCGCTCGGATACAGGCCATAGCCAACTGCAATGACCTCTTGTTCGTTACCGGACGCTCGCATCATGCGAAGAAAGACATCCCGAAAGCGATTGACATCGCGTCGATTGAAAGCGACCAGCACCTTTGCGTCGCTACTAAGCGAAGGACAACTCACCGAATTAGATTCGGGCGAATTGGATTCGGATGACGCGATTTCGCAATGGTCTTCATCGCGGTGGGCTGCTAAGTGTGATGCCGTTGCGCCCGCCAAATATTCGATTCGCGATCCAGTTCGTCGAATATCTTCGCAGCAGCAAAGACACTCGCATTTGCTCGTTTCCCACCGAAAGGCGATACGTTGGAGCACCGATCGGCGAAAAAGTGTAGCCCCCATCGAAACGTGGGGAGAAGTCCCGTGTCGAGCGGCCTCCCCTAAATAGTCGGCCCCGAAGGCAGAAAATTCAGGACGCGAAGCGAGGGCATGGTGAAGCCGCGCGATGCAATCAGGGCCTAGTGCGACATCATCATCAACAAACATCAACCAAGGGCTTGTCCCCAATCCAATCGCCTCGTTCCGTGCACGCGTGATGGTCGCGATCCGATGCGGATCGTCCGCCGATGGAGTGCCGACGACGCGATGCAGTTGGATACGCACACCTCGTTGCTGACGAAGCGCGTCGAGTACGGGCGCAGGTAAGTCGTTGTCGTCACGTGTCAGGATAACGACATCGATGATGGGGACATCGAATCTCACGGCATCGTTCCCTTGGAAAGAAACCTTAATGACAACCTGCCACTCGGCCGGATGGATTCATGTTGTAGTGGTCGACGCTGCGGTCATCCGGTAGTGGCGGATAGTATTGGGCACTCTCGGCGGCTGTCAAACCGGCCTCGAGTTCAAGAATCGATTGCGCGTGCTCTCGAACGTAGATGATTCCGCTGCAGATGCTTTTGCCCAGCAAGTCGTAGACCTTGTTGGCAAGGGCCTCGCCCGCAAACCAAGCCCCATCTTCAAGATCGACATGTTTGGGATTGCATGGGATGAAAAGCGACGTCACATCTTCGGCAAAAAACGTTCGCTTAATCACCAGCTTTGGTGAAAGTCGCTGAGAGACAGTAATGAAAATTTGTCCATGGAGTTTCTCGGGGCGACTGAAAGAGACCTCCGCTACATCGGGAAATCGCGGTGGGATTGATACAGTCCCTGACAAGTACATTGCTCGTAATTGTTGATCATTCTTAGTCACGTTGTCGTCCTATATGGTCGGATGCAAATCGAAACCCCTATGTATAGAATACGTTAACCCCCCGCTGGATGAAGTGCAAGCTTTTCGGATCAACAATGGTCTTTTAGAAGAAGATTGAAGGGCGCGGACGACAAATTGGGGAGTGGAAATTATTGAAACGTTGACTCGCAAACACTCAATTAACTCAACGGAAACGAATCGAATGCAATCTTACAAACTTGCTTTTACTGCGGTTACGATCGTCTTTTTCTTTTCCGCGGGTAGTTCATTCGGACAAGGTGCTCGGCTCAGTCCGCCCGAGATTTATCAGGCGATTCCTACGCGATTTGATCGCATTGACGATTTAGAAACCGATAATGCGGGGTTTGAAAATCCATCGGCTTCCGAGCAGGCAACTGTCACACCACAAACGGACGTCGAGGACCAAGAACAGGCGGATTGGCCAGAGCTTTCAAGTGGCATTGCAAGAAGCATGGCACCCGGGATCGATCAACGATTCGGGTTAGCATCCGACATCGACTTGCCGAGCAAGTTTGACTTGACAGCTTACTTGCCGACACCGGGCAAACAGGGACGCAACGATTGTGTCGCATGGGCGATTGCCTATTCCGCGTATTCGTGCCAGATCGGACAAGAACGTCGCAAGAAGCCGAGCGACCCCAGTGACCTATTTAGCCCTGCGTTCATTTTCAACCAGCTCAGCGTCAATGGTAATCCGCTTTACGCGACCCAAGCCATTGATTTCGTCAAGCAAAACGGTTGTGCGACCAAAGCCACCATGAGTTCTGAAGACACAACACCCAACGCACGTGCACTCGTGGAAGGAAAGACGTTTCGGATGCAAAGAAATGAAAAAGCGAACACGCTTCATGAGATTGAGACGTACATTCACGAAGGCTATCCGGTCATCTTGATCGTTCGAATGGGAGGTGATTTCCGGTCCGACACGTCGAACGATTCCCCTTATGATTGGCGGCAGGAAAGCGACCGAAGGGATGGCTACCATGCAATAACAGCAGTCGGATACGACGACAGCAAACAAGCCGTCTTGGTGATGAATTCTTGGGGAACACAATGGAAAGACGATGGGTTTTGTTGGGTGTCGTATGACAACTTTGATCCGATCGGTGGCCAGAGTTGGTGCGCCGAAGCGCATGTGGTCGGCGTCAAAACTTTCGCGCCCATCAATGTATCCATGCAGAGCAGTGGGCGAACGCGAAATTTCAATCGGCGCTCCAGTCGATTTCAAAGACGACTGTTTCAACTCGCTGCTGATCGTCGGGTCTACGAAGGCGGAAAAGCGATCTCTCCCAATGACTGGGTGTTCGATGATATCGCGTGCAACAAAGATTCACTGTTTGCACTCGGTCGGTACCAAACGGTCTTTCGTATGAATGAGGACCTCAGTGGACGAAGTTGGACTCACCTCAATCATGGGAAGATGGCGAACAAAAAAGTAACCATGTTGGCAGGTGATCGGACAACGGATCTATTGGCCCTCACCGGTAGCAATGAATTGTTCCATTACGTCGCGCGTAGTGGCAATTGGGAGCCGGTGCAAATATCGGAAACCGAACGCTCACCGGTTGATTTGCGGCTAGTGAACGGGAAAATTCGCGTCACGACGTCGGATGGATCGGTTTTCGTACATGATCGGGATAGCGATTGGTCACTAGCGCCGTAGTCCTGCGGGAACGCGACATGACGTTTATTTCTCGCGAAAGTCCCAGCAATTGTCACACTGAAAGGGACTTCGGGCGAAACCCAATTTGTGTGTTATGGTTCCCGCGGTTCAGAGTCCAGCGGCGTTATGCGGGCGGCGGGCGTTATGCGGGCGGCGGGCATTGTACGGGCCACTCGAAGCCCCATGTACAGGTGATGTGCGACGGTCCGCGATTCTTCGCGTTTCGCGCTGCGTAACGTGGTTGGGACGTAAAAGACCGCGCTACCTCGTAGGATGTTGACATCCGACCGCGAACGGCTTGAACCGATACGGTCGTCCAACACAACCGGTTGGGAAAAGTTCCTCGGAGGAGACACTTCACACCATTCCATCACGTTTCCAAGTGCATCGAACAGTCCGAACCCATTGGGCAATAGTTGCCCGGTCGGATGGAAACTCACTTGTGAATTGATGGTGGAACTTTCGGTCGTCCACGCATACTTGGGCAGCAATTCGGATGCGTTTCCGAAAGGCCGTGGCGTGGTGGTCAACGCGCGGCAACAGTACTCCCATTCCGCTTCGGTAGGGAGTCGATATCCGGTTCGCTCTAAAAAATTGTCCGGAAGTGTAAAAGTATCCGAGGCATCAAGTTCCGCACGCATCTGATCAATCGGTGGGTAACACATTTGGTCCTCGGGAATCCCTTCTTGTTCACTCAACCAACGACAATAGTTCATGGCGTCGTACCAGTTTACTGCGGTTACCGGGCAGTCCTTGCTTGGCGTATATTCCGTCGCATACAACGCTGCCGGATTGAATCTTTGAAACTGTTCAACGGTGATTTCGGTTGAACCGATCGCGAAGCTTCGAGGGATGCGTAAATTCACAGAAACTTCCTTGTCGTGATCTCGAAACGCTTCGTGTCCAGGCGAGCCCATTCGGAATTCAACCGGTCCATCGATGGCGACCATCGTTTGTCCCTGGCCATTGCGAAACCATGTGGGATTACTTGTCGTGGAAACTTTGGAATGCGAAGGGGACACCGGCGAAGGGACGACCGGCGATGGGGCGTTTTCGATTTCGGCATGGATTGCGGGCCAATTCCATTGTCGGCACAGGTAACCGCAAATCGAATGGATCGCAGCCGACGGGTCGCTGATACCCCAAACTCGGATTTTCTCACGCATTCGGAGCAACGCTTCGGGCGATAGTTGTTCCGGCCGATATCGGGAAAGGGCAGCGATGATTGCAAACCGTCGCGATTCACTTGGATCAATCATCATTCGATCAAAGAGCCGATTTGGATCGGCGCCAAGCGGCGCCAAACGGTCAATCAAGAAAGACCGCAATCGACAATCAGGCTGACTACCTAAAAACGGCCAAAGATTCTCCGAAGAACCTAGTCGTAACATCGCGATCAGCGCATTGGCTTGCCGACTCGCAACTTCATCTTTAGCATCATCCGAGACGATTGGTCGGTGCCAAACGGATGAAACGACTAGATGGTCTGCGTGCTCATCGAGCACGACGGAGATGCTTACGGGGCGAAAGTCTTGATCAATGAAATCCTGGCATTTTCCAAGGTGCTGTTGGGGATCAACCCGGGTCAGCGATTTTGACTCCATCTTGCCACCGTTCCACCAAACAGCGGCATAGCTGATATCCTGCTCATCGAATTCACCGGCGGCATTCATACGCACATCCGTTTGATGCCACCCGTCCAGCACTCGCGATTCATAGCCAAACTGCGAGTGGTTCCAAGCGTCGTCGCATCGCGGGTGTGCTACGGTTCGCCATCGAACCGAACTGTAACGGTCGACTCCGTCCGAATGACGCAACTTCATGTTTGATTTAGGCACATAGCCACCGTCGACAAGCGGTCCCCATCCTTCTTCTTGATGTTCCTCTTCGGTCAAACCAACGTAGATTCGCGAGTCAATCATCGATTCGAGGGCCTCGGTCCATAGAACACCGTATTCAATTTCATCACCGTTAATGTCAGGCTGCGGAAAGACAGTAAAATCCATCGGATAGAGACCTCGCTCTTTCATCCGATCTTGGGTGTCGGTAACTTCCTCACGATCGCGGTGACGCGTGAATTCCCAATCCAATTTGTCTCGCATCCATATCGCTGCAACGTAGCTTTTATCAGCGAACTGGTACGCACGGACACAGCCGGGGCGGTAGCCAAACGGTTCCAGCTGTTGGGCGACTTCTTGAAACTGATCGAGCGGCAATCGTTGGCAGAAAACAAAGCTGGCAGTTGCAATTCCTTCAAAGCTCTCAATGTCTGAGCGTGTGGCCGCGTCGATTTCCATCGCAGTCTGTTGATCCGCAATGGCAAGCTCGGGCCACTTCGATGACGCTACCATTGTCAATTCTTCTTCGAGCCTGCTAATCATCGACTTAGGATCCGACTCGGCCACCGGCAGCAACAATTCGAATTGAGCCGGTACCGCAGTGCTCAGCAAATCTTTCAACTCGGGATCGGTAGGTTTAAGGCATTTTGACAGAATAATCGCGGCGTTTAGTCTAACGTCATCTCGTTCGGGTTCACCGAAGTAGCCCTGGACGGGCTTGGATAAGTAACCTGCAATGTTCGCGATTCCAGGTGCTAATTCGACGACTAAAGTGGTGCGTTGGTTTACGATCGTGTGTGAGAGTCGTTCGACCTGTTCAAGCCAATGCGGGTTCCCGGGATCGAGTTGAGCCAAAGCGAACGCAGCCTTCAACCAATGAGCCTCGTGGACCTCTTCGGACTGCACAATGTCCCAAAGCCGCATTGTCGACTCATCAAGTCGCAACCGCAGTCGCTCGCAAATCAACAGGATTTGATCTATATCTGCATGAACCAACGAATCAACGAGTGGCTGAGTTTGATCGGGATCACTGTCGACTAACGCCAAGCGAGCGGCAAGAATCTCGTCCGTGGACCGATTCGGGTCGCCGATGACGGATCGTATTTCGGGTGCCGCCTGCTGTGCCATGGGTCGCAAAATCTCGATCGACTCAAGCACGTGATCCGTATCGGCTGCCAACAGCCGTTGCACGCTCATTTGTATTTCTTGCTTAGCTAGGTGCTGGCGTATTTGTTGGTTGGACCAAAACACGGCCCAACCGATCAACATCGCTATCACTGCCATGAACGCCCACCGCGTACCATGATAACGTGTCGCCGCCTTTACTAGCTCTTGTTCGTCCGCAGTGCGGCCCGACGCGCTCGTTAGTGCCAAGAATCTCAAGTGCTCTAAACCACTCGGCAGGAAACGACTTTCCCGCTTGCGCCGCCAATATTGTGTCAACTCCTGAAGCCGCAGCTTCGCACGTCCTCGCCGCGTTTGTCGATCACTACGGGTCAACCACTCACGCAACGGCGGAACCAAGAAATCGTGCGTCAATTGGTAAGACCGTGATGAATTCCCGCCGTTACCTTCGTTACCGTCGTTACCGTCGTTACCGTCGATGGCAACGGTAGGCGTGATCATCCGCAATTCTTTATCAAGAGCATCAACCAATTCATCAAATTCGCGCTGATTCAATTTCGATACTTCCCGCAGCCGGGAAACATCTTTCATCTGGCCTTTGATATTGGTGCCGACTTCCGGCAGAAGTTCTCCCAAAACGGCCCGAGCTGGCACTTGCATCGAACGATGATGGGGCGAGGCGACCGAATCATTGAACGTTGCGTCGAGAAAGTTGATGTCGACGCCCTCCGATCCACTGAATTCGGAAAGCGTTTTGAGGTTCCATTCACGTCCTTTTAGCATTTGTGCAAGGACGACCAAGTGAATGGAAATCACTTTGCCATCCTCTTGCACCGAGTCGACTAAACCCCGCACAAACTCACTTTGCTCATTGGTCATCTCACTCGGGTCGTCCGGCAAACAACCGTACGCGCGGCCAAATTCAGTCAACACGTAACGGGCGTGGCGAAGTTCAAATCGATCCACCGCTGTGCTGTTGATGTCTTGAACCAACCGAATATCAAGTTCGTGAAAAAAACGCGTTGCAGGCATCCAGAAGTCGTCGCGGATCAACACAATGGATTGCAAATGGATGCCATCGCATTGGCGGATTGCGTTGAGCAGTTCGGTGTCATCGATGATGGAGTGGGAATGAAGCCATTGTTCGAATTGATCCAAGATGACGACGACTTTCTTGCCTCCCAGCACTCCGCCTTTGCGAATCGCAGCCATGACCTCGGTAAGCGATTTCGGCTGTTCTTGGTTTTCCAGCAGTGGTGTCAGCAAGTTCAACATGCGTGACTCCGTATTTTTGGCATCCGATTCCACGTAGATCACATGAACCGAATCATCCAATAAGGGCACCAATCCTGCACGGATCAAAGAGGATTTTCCGGAACCTGATGATCCATACAGCAGACCAACACGAAACGACTCGTCGAGCTTGCGAGACTCGATCCGAATCTTCAGGCGGCGGATAATCTCAGGAATCCCGTGTGCGTCTCGAGTCCCCGGAACCAACTTCAAAAAGAAATTCTGATCGTGTTCATCAAAGGCACGCAACCCTTTGGGGATCACCGGCGCGTCGTTCAACAATCGGTTACGTGTGGGATGCTTCTCCAGCCCCGAAGCCCCCGAAACTGAGAAATCCATACTTTCGTCAGCTACCCCTTTGCGTTCCGCGAATCGGCGAAGATCATTCGCCATGTCGCTGCCGAGAAAGTAACGATCGGATAGTCGCTGCGCGAGTGCCTTCATGCAGATGCGTTCCAATTCAACGTCGATGTTGGGATCGAGTTGGCGCAGCGGTCGCGGTTCGGCACGAACGATGTTCTGAAGCAATTGTTGACTCGAACTGCCCGTGAAAGGACGTTTACCCAATAGCAATTCGTATAGAACGATGCCCAATGCGAAGATGTCGGCACGCCCGTCCACCAAATGACCTTCGCCACGAGCTTGCTCAGGACTCATGTACGAATAGGTTCCGACTAGCATTTTGCGTTCGGATTGGCGGATGACATCGTCATCTCGAATTGCGAGTCCAAAATCGGCCAGCCAAGATCGATTATTTTTTTCGATCAAGATGTTACTTGGCTTGACGTCGCGATGCACGATTCCTTTTTCATGTGCGTGCTGTAGTGCTTCGGCCATGTCGCGAATCCATGCAACGCTCTGCTCGATAGACGGGTTGCTCCGCTGTAGTCGTTCTCTTAGGTCATTGCCTTCAATGAACTTAGACACAACGTAAAACGGAAATTGGTCCGTCGATCCGACATCGTAAACGGGAACGATATTCGGATGGTCGAGCATCGCGACCACCCGAGCTTCCGCGTTCCACTTGGAAGGGTCAGCACGATCGGACGGCAATCGGTGAAGGACTTTGATCGCAACTTCACGGGCGAGCGAGTCGTCTATGGCCCGGAAAACCGTCCCAAATCCGCCTTCTCCTATCGCTCCCAAAACTCGATAACGACCGATCGTTTTCGGAAGCGGAAGCGCTTTGCGTGATTCACGATCATCGGGTGTGAAATCAGCGCACTTCGTACTTTCGTTGACATCCGACACAGAGCACTGTCCCTTATTTGGCCTTAAAGACGATAAACGCGTGTTCGTACGTGAGTGTACTCTGCGTTCGCGAGGGCTGAAAGCGAGACAAATCGACAGGTTTTGGACCGATGATCGCGACCGTCAAAAGAAGAGAGAACAGGGTTGGCGGATTTTTTTTGTTGTGATGTTAGCCTACAACGTTTCGTCTATTGGGGCGTCTCGAGAGTTCGGCGGGGCGGTTTTGATTTGGTTTTTACGCGAAAATCGCGTCTGACGTGGTGATACAGAGTCCGCAAAGGCAGCTCTCAGCCAATCCGATCAGCGAAAGCGGATCTGCACCACGAAGGATCCCACCGCAGTGCATCGAATGAAAAAAGCACCCAAACCAACGCGTAATTTAACGTGGGTGTGGGTGCTCCATCGAGTTGGTTGTGGCAATCCGCTATTCAGTTAACAGAAAGCATGGCCTTCTTTGCTTAGCCTTAGCTTAGCGTTTGCCGGCATTTTTGGCCGCGCTTTCGGCGGCATCTTTCATACCTTGCTCCATCGCGTCAGCCGGAATGTGGTATTTCGCGGCTTCATTCTTGTCGACCACAATTTCTGAATCGGGCCCTTCACAGCCCACAAACGAAGTCATGGCCAAGACGGCGACAGCGAGTAAAATTTTCTTCATGATTCGATACTTTCTATAGGAGCGACGTTTGATTACAACGGCCCGCTCAGTTCCAGGGACTCAGTTCCAGGGACACTAAGCGGGAATGTCATTTACAGAACTCAAACCCGAGACAGGGTTTGAGTGGGCGTTAGAATTCGTCCGAAATCGTCTCCTTGGACGCTTTCGTCCCTAGCGATCCCCACAAACCGAACGGGCTCTTGGCCCCTGGTCGGGAAGTTACAGCACTCGCATTTCGGGAGACTTGTTCGGCATTTTGATTGCCAGCTTCGATCGAATCAGTGATGAACTTAACCGCACCGTCGCTCATCAGTACGTGACAGCCACCTTGGTGGCGACTGCTTGCGGTGTAGTTGCCACCATGTACATCTGGGAACCAGTCACCGGTATTGAATGCGCAACTAGGACTGTTCGGTGGCAAGAGTGTCAAGAAGCCCGTGTTGGATTGATAGCCGCTGTGCCAACGGAAACCACGACCGTAACGAGCGGTCCAACCAGCATTGCCAATCGACAAGTCCGGTGAGAGATTCAAGTTCCAAAATTGTGGACGAAGCGGATCGCCAAAATTCTGAACAGCATAGTTCGGAATCGTGTTGCACTCGATTGCATTGAGGGCATTCGTTCGGCGATCGTTGTCGCCTAAGTCCGTTGCAATTTCACCACACATGATTGTGTTAGAAAGCCCATCAAGGATGTCACGGAATCGACTTACTTGGCGTACGGTGAAAACGCCACGACTCGATTCTCGAGCGAGAGTCGAAAGCCACGAACTCTCTTTGTATCCGACGTAATTCCACTCCCAAGGACCATAATCGAACGACGTGTCATTGTTGTAGGTCGCGGCCCACCACGCATCACCATGGCACGCTGCGTAATTAGTTCGCCCACGAGCGGGAAGCCCCGTACCCGGGTCGCTGGGACATCGGTAAGAAGCGATCTCCGTGATCCAAGGAACATAGTTGTCGCCTTGATCAGCATCAGGGGATGGGCCGAAGGGTAGCCAAACGAAGCCATTGCCATCGTTGTATGGGTTTGAAACTATTTCCCATACCGCTTGCTGTTCGATAAAGGGAAGCAGCCCAACCAAGAAACTATTCCCCATCATGCATGTCGCGTTTCCCTGTGCGTTACCCCATACACCGGCATCCACGCCAAGCGCAGGTCCGGACATTTGTTGAGGCATTTGGTTGTACGCTGAATGGTAATTGTGAATCCCCAAGCCCATTTGCTTGAAGTTGTTGCTGCAACTCATCCGGCGTGCCGCTTCACGCGCCGCTTGAACAGCAGGCAATAGTAAACCTACGAGAACACCAATGATCGCAATGACCACTAAAAGTTCGACAAGTGTAAAGGCTAGGCGTTTACGAGCGTTTCTCATTTGAGGTTACCTCCGGTAAGAAGAGAAACAAACAACAAAAATTTGGACAACACAGTCCAATCAAAAAAATCAAATTGCTGAACGGCAATTAGTCTTGAAACTTCGACTCGGTCCTACAAAAAACACATTCGGATCTTAACACAACGTAAACACAGTTACCTGCAATTACATCGCGTACATTCAATTTGACTGATAAAGATCCGGATATCAACGGCGGAATACCTAACTGTAACGCAGCGCAACGGCCTGCCACACCCGGCGGGGCGGTTTCCAAACAGCCCCACGTGGGTAGTGCCATTCATGTTGGTTGCCACGTGAAAAGTACCTGTCGACTCGATCTCCCTCTCTATGGATGGCACCGGGAACGGCACCGGGAACGGCACCGGGAACGGCACCGGGAACGGCACCGGGAACGGCACCGGGAACGGCACCGGGAACGCGGTCGAAGCAAAATGGCTATCAAGCGGTCGGCAAGGCCTCCGCAATGGTCGGGATGTAATGTTGCCTTAATGGCACTGTACTGAATCATCAATGCGCTCCCTATCGCACACTTTGGCTTGGCTGCGTCGATAGCAGATTTCGACCGACTAATGCGGTCGGAATCGCAGGCTGACCGACCACTGTATTTCAGCGAATGGGCCCGCGGAATCCAGATTCCCACGCATGGTTCAACTCACCATCTTCAACCAAAATCTCGCGGCGCTGAAACCAGTCAAATGGAAATCCAGGTAACAAGAGAACGGGCCTCTCCATGCCATCGGGGTATCGATCGCCATAACGTCCCCGGTAGGTTCCCGTGACGACTTCGCATAGTCGCAGCACGCGTCCTCCTTGGTAGATCTCTAAGTTTCCAAGTGTTTCAGTCCGATCCAGTGGCAAGCCATGCGTACCAATCCGAAACGTACTACCGCCGCCGACTATTTGGTGCCATTGGCACGTCCAACGCCCAGGGATGGAAAGCCTCCGGACAAAAACACGACACCGCTGCGGAAGTTCCCGTCGGTGATAGCGATCGACTCTGACAATTTGGAAGGTGGTAGACATGCTTTTTCTCTCGTATGCCAAAGTGAGAAGAAGCCACATACGTCTCAAAGGCAAGCCTTCGTCGTGGCAAGGTCATCCGATGTCAGTCAATGAGTCACAACGCGAATCGTGTGCGAAAAACGAGATTTGGCGGTGGCAATTTTGACACGGGCGAGCGGGGATGGTCGAAGTGAGACTCTGCATTCGATCGTGTTTTGCATTCAGCACGTCAGAACACAACTTTGCCAATCACCTGATCTCGATTCAAACTTTGGAATACGTCTGTCGTGTGGGATCCTGCGACCAGTGGCATCGATACTAAGTGGCATCGATACTAAGTGGCATCGATACTCATTGGCAAAGTCTTGATGTTGGCAAAGTCTTGATGTTGGCAAAGTCTTGCGATTTTCACTCGCCTTCGATTCCGCGTTCGCAGTAGTAGCGAACGTCGTCGAGGCGTATGGCATTATCTAGTAACGGCTGAAACTTTTGACGAATTCCGCTACCCTAAAAATATGGGTTGACGAAACACAAGCCCTCACCCTGGATATGGGCATTGGGTGCGAATGGATTTTTAACCTTGACCGTTTTGTTGTCTGTCCCGTTACACATTCCTATTTGGAAGAAGATGAAATCGCCAATCACTCTGGCCGCGATGCTATTGATCACACTCAGCGGTCCGCGGATGACCGACGCCGGTTCGGTTCAGCCAAACGTGATCGTGATTGTTGCCGACGACATGGGCTACAGTGACCCCGCGTGTTTTGGCGGTGAACTTGCCACGCCGGCTCTGGATCGCCTCGCAAGCGAAGGAATTCGGTTTACTCATTGCTACAACGGAGGAATGTGTATCGTTTCTCGCGCCTCATTGTTGACCGGTCACTGGTGGCCAAAAGCATTGCCGGAGTTCACGCGTACGCCTCTGCTCTCGGAGCGTTTGCAGCAAGCCGGTTACCGCACGGCAATCATTGGAAAGTGGCATCTCCCCGGGCATCCGATGGATCGTGGCTTCGACCATTTCTTTGGTTTTCTTAATGGGTTCACCGATCACTTCGAAGGTTCCACCAGTTACCGTCTCGACCGCGAGCCATTTCGTGATTTTGGTGAGGACTACTACAGTAGCGACGACTTCACCGATCGCGCGATCAAGTTCATCCGTTCATCACCAGAGAGCGATTCGGAACGTCCGTTTATGCTCTATCTGAGCTACCAGGCACCTCACAATCCGTTGCAAGCACCCACAGCAGACATACGGAGGCATCGAGGAAAGTATCTACAAGGTTGGCAGGCCATCCGTGAAGCACGGTTTCGACGCCAACATAAATTGGGGATTGTTCCAGCTGATTCTGTGTTGCCGAAGTACCCCGATAATCTTCCCGATTGGGAATCGCTGAGTCCCGCACAACGAGATTTAGAGGACCTACGGATGTCGGTTTATGCGGCAATGGTCGAGCGTATGGACCAAGGAATTGGCCGACTGCTTGAAGCTCTTGAAGAATCGGGCCAAGCCGAAAGCACGTTGGTGCTATTTATGAGCGATAACGGTACGGATTCCTTCTCCGTCGTCGATAAACCGATGTTGGCAAGCGGCAAGTTGCCGGGAGACCGCAAGTCGAATTGGCAACCCGGGACAGGATGGGCCTATGCCTGTGTGACACCTTGGCGTCTCTACAAAATCAGTCAGCATGCCGGTGGCGTGACGACCGGCGCGATTGCTTGGTGGCCAACCGGAATCCGTGAACCCGGCCGTATCGAAACCAGCCACGTCCACATGGCTGATGTTTTGCCAACGATTCTGGCAGCCTCGCGGGTTGATGTGCAAAATTCGGTTGCCGGTGAATGCTTTCTTCCCGTGTTTAAAGGCGAGGCATGGAAGCGGAAGGAGCCCCTGTTTTTCCAATTCATGGATAACCGAGCGATTCGTACTGCCGAGTGGACATTGGCGGAGGTCGACGGCACAGGCTGGGGTCTGTTCCACGTCGCTAGTGACCCTTTCGAAAACGATGACGTCAAAAGAAAGCATTCAAAGATTGCGACGGAACTCGCAGAATGCTGGGACCAGTGGTGGCGCGAGCAAAGTGGAAAACCGACCTATTTGGCTGAATCAACCAAGGAAAGTGAACACTATCGACCACAGGGTGACCGGGGGAGCGGAGCGGTTTATCGCCCAACGGCGATGCCTGCGAAGGATGCCGATCGTTATCCGATACCGTGAACACGCAAACCCTACATACCGGTTGTGATGTTGCCCTGCTCTGGTTCCAACAGCATCAGAATAGGCCGGTCCCTTAAGCGAAAATCATTCGGGCGCGGTGGACCTTTGATTGTCGCCACCTGATTGTGTAGACTGCCGCGTTCATGATAAACACTCACGGTGTAACGGCCCCATTCAGACGGTTCCTTCGCGTGGGCGTTTTCTTGCCCCACCAATCACCCCCACCCAAAAGATCGTCACATTTTCTGATTTGACGAACATGCTAAGGATGATTCACTCTGTTGTGACTTGGAAAACAGAGTGCCTAATCCAGGAGATTAATCGATGGAATCGGTTCAACACGTAACAAGTTTTCGTAATGCAGGTTTGATTTTACTGGCCATGGTTGTTAGCTCGTTCCTGTTTGCGTCGCCCGCAAGGGCGGTGACTCCTGCGGAAGCCGATGCAGCGTTCGGTGCATTGAATCAAGTCTATTGGGATTCATCATCGAAGTTCTTCCACAAGGACGAGCAAGGTAAAGAGAATGCCGATTTTTGGTTTTCCGCTCAGCTCTGGGATACGGTGATGGACCAGTATGACCGAACCGGTCGAGAGGAAGTCAAGCAGCAGATTCACGATGTCTATGATGGTTTTATCGGTAAGTACCCCGATTGGACCACCAACAAATACAATGACGATATCATGTGGTGGGCAATTGCTTGCACCCGCGCCTTTATTATTACGAAAGACTCGCGTTACCTTGAAAAGGCAAAAGTCAGTTTTGATTTTGTCTATGATAATTTCTTGGATGACAAAATGGGGGGCGGACTGTATTGGCTCAATGAGCGAACGAGCAAGAACAGTTGCATAAATAGTCCTGCAGCGATTGCAGCTGTTCGACTATCTGTGTTACTAAAAGATGACGCATATCTAGCGAAGGGCAAAAGTCTCTACGATTGGCAGAAACGGACGCTTACCGATGGAAACGGCAAGGTTTTTGACAGTATTGGATACAGCAATCGACGACGTCGAAATCGGGTGGCCACTTTTTCGTTGACATATAACCAGGGAACCTTCGTCGGGGCTGCTGTGCTGCTGTACCAGCAAACCAATGACAAAACGTATCTCGACGATGCGATCATGACGGCCCAATGGACAAAGGATAACCTGTGTGTGACGGCGCAGAAAATTTTGAGAAGCGAGGGTACTGGCGACGGAGGTGCCTTCAAAGGAATTTTTGTGCGTTACATGAAGCTCTTGATTAACCAATGCGGTCGCAAGGAATTCTTGCCTTGGATGAAAGCGAACGCGGATTCGGCTTGGAAAAATCGCCGACTCGCTGACGACATCATGGGCGATGATTGGACGGTTTCGGCTGGGAATGATATTCAGAGTCAATCAGCGACAAGCGCCGTAGCAGCCTTATTGTGCTTTGCCGACGACGCCCCCCAAGACTAATGTTGAATTCAGCTTCGGCAACAAGGCCAAGCGAAGGTGTTTTCTTTTGCTTGATCCATCGACGCGCACCCTTGAGGCGGACCGATACGAAGCAAACGGATTGCGGAGAGGTTTGGCAAGTCGAACGGAGACGAAAACGTTCGTGTTTTTGGTGTACAATGCGACTCCGATAGCGGCAAGCGGTAAAGTCTAACTGACGGAAGAACACTTCAAGGCGTCGCACCTCAATAGGAACAAATGGCTAAATCTAGAATATTTGGGGAATCTCTTTTCGCCTCCCAAACCACCGTCTTATGTGCATGCCTAATTGCGGGGTCGCATGTCATCACCGTGTCTGCTGAGCGGCCCAACGTCATCGTGATCATGAGTGACGACCAAGGCGTCGGCGACTACGGCTTTGCCGGCAATCCTGTGATTCGGACGCCAGAACTTGACGCGATGCATGCGAAGAGCGGCTATCTAAGCAAATTTTATGTCAGCTCGGTTTGCGCGCCGACACGAGCAAGTTTGATGACCGGTCGATACAACTATCGAACGCGGTGTATCGACACGTGGATCGGTCGAGCAATGATGGATCCCGATGAAGTGACACTCGCGGAAGCCCTTCGCGATGCTGGCTATCGCACTGGAATCTATGGCAAATGGCATCTGGGGGATAACTACCCGATGCGTGCGATGGATCAGGGCTTTCAGGACAGCTTGGTGCATCGCGGGGGCGGCATCGGCCAACCGTCGGACCCGATCGGTGCAGAAGGCAAATATACCGATCCCACCCTCATCAAAAACGGCAAGGAAGTGCCGATGACGGGTTACTGTACGGACCTCTATTTCGATGCGGCGATGGACTTCATCCAGGAAAGTACGGATAAGGGTAAACCGTTTTTTACGTACATTGCGACCAACGCGCCGCACGGTCCCTTTCATGATGTGCCGCACAAGTTGTACGACCAATATCGAAACATTGATTTCACACCGATTCTGGTCGACACACTTAAACCAACGAAATTCGAGCAAGAAAGCGACAAGCTAGCCCGAATCGCAGCAATGATTACGAACATTGACCAAAACGTCGGGCGGCTATTCCATAAGCTCAATGAACTTGGAATTGGCGACAATACGATTGTTGTCTACCTGAATGATAACGGCCCCAATACAAGGCGTTTCGTCGGAAATATGCGAGGCATGAAGACAGCAGTGGATGACGGCGGCATCCGATCGCCGCTTCTATTTCACTGGCCCGCAAAGGTACAAGCTGGCAAGACTTCGGATGCTTTGTGCGCACACATCGATCTAATGCCAACGATTTTGGATGCTTGCGATATCCAATTGCCGCAGGGGCACAAAGTCGATGGGCGAAGTTTTCTAGGATTGTTGACCAGAGACCATCTGAATTGGCCCTCAAGGCGAGTTGTCTTTCAATCGCACCGAGGTGACAGACCGCAATTATTTCACCACTTCGCCATCCACGAAGATCCTTGGAAACTCGTGCATCCGAGTGGTTTTGGGAAAGAGGGGTTTACGGGGCAACCAAAATTGCAGCTCTACGATTTGAGCAAGGACCCACGCCAAGAAAGCGATGTGTCGGCCGAATTCCCTGAGGTTTTCCAGCGTTTGAAGAAAGGATATGAGGCTTGGTTCCAAGATGTCAGTTCCACGCGACCGAACAACTATGCCCCACCTCGGATCCTTGTTGGGACCGAACATGAAATGAGCAGCGTGTTAACGCGCCAGGATTGGCGACACTGTCAGGGCAAGCCGTGGGCACCGGATTCGAACGGTTTTTGGTTGATCGAGGCTGCTGACGCAGGAGACTATGAGATCGAATTAATCTTTGCGCAGGATCATCCTGAGGGTACCGCAACGATCACGTCCAACGATGTGCTGACGCAATTAAATATCCCCTCACACAAACAGCGCGGTCATATGACGCCATTGCATTTGCCCGCTGGTAAACAAAAACTCTTCGTGGAGGTGGTCTTTGGTGGAAAGACGCAAGGACCACATCAAGTGATTTTGACTCGCAAATGATATGGGATCCCAATCGCATGTTGTTGGCTTTACCCGTATCAACCAAGGCCCACCGCCACAGCATCATTGATCGCCATACCCGCGACTTCGGCTAACGAGATTGCGACCGATTTTGGTGATGCAATAGCGGCTGTTAACATTGCATGCGTCATGTGGTGTCTTAGTCATTTGGGGCAATACTTGCGGATGGTATTGCAGGGGCTGGGGGTGTTTTGCTCACGGTGCCTTGATGGTTTGCCGCTTCGTAGAGTTCACGGATTTTCTCGATTGGTAAGGCATCGTGAAAAATTGCCAGCTCATCAATACAACCGTGCCAAAATCCTGGATTGCTAATGTCTGGTCGTGTTCCATCCGGAGAAAGTTTCGTGCCAATGCCAAGTTGTTTTGGACAGCTGATGTTGAGTCCTACGCAAGGCGTGCTTGCCACTTCCTTGCCGTTACGATACAGCCGCACGGCTTGGCCATCGACAATGAAACCAACAAATTGCCACTGATCAAGTGGAATGGGCACACCCTCACGAATGCTGATTAGTTCTCCATCGGCGTTTTGAACCTGGACTTCAAGATCGCCTTCGTCCCGATACAACCCGAAGTGAAACTGGCCCGCCTGATTGAAGTTGTAATCCTTTACGTCATAGTTCAATTCGAAGGCCCAATTTTTCGCGATCGCCCCCCAACGAGCGCGACTCTTGGCGCGAACCCAAGCAAAAACGGAAATTTGGTTGTTAGCAGCCGGGACATATTCGGCAACGACCGCATAGGCCCTTGTTTCAGGTCCGCCGAGTCGAAGTGCATTTGCCAACCGTCCTGCCGCAAAGGGGGGCGAAAGCATCTGGCCGCCGACGATGGTGCCTGGAGTATTGATCGCGCCTTGGTCTAGCAGGGTGCGTCCATCGTCCGTCAGTTCCATTCGCAAAAACGTGACTGGATTCAAAGACTCGACAATCCGACCATAGCGATCCGAGCGGGGGTCTGTCTGAACCAATTCTCGAAGAAAACGATCGTGGTCAATGTCAATCCCCTCGGGCATGTTTCCGGTTTTATTGATTCGAGTTGCGCGATCCGTGTGCAAACGCACGCCACTCGTTTTGGGTAGCGCTTTCTTTGGGGACACATCGACTTCACCGTCAAAAACGTGCACCTCGCTGCTTTTGTCTGCAAGGACTTCAACCGCAAATTCAGTCCCAAAGTCAACGATGTTCGCCGTGGGCGTTTCAACGGTAAAACCATCACCCTCCGGCGAGACCTTGGCAGCAAGCCGGCCGCTTTGCAGAATCATGAACATTTGCGATGCAATTTCGAAACTTGCAGGTGACTCCACAATCACTTCGACACCGTTGTCAAACGTCAGCTCCACAAAACCACCGGTCAGCTCGTATTTCCCGGTTCGAACCTGATCGCCGACGGAGAGTTCCATTGCAACATCGGGTGCCGTTAACTGAGCCCCCGATCGTTTCGTTACGACTGCGAGTATCTCGCGTCTGTTCCATGCCTCTATCGGTACGGCTAAAGGAGCGTCGACCGTGTCTACGTTGGCTATCGCAATAGCCGGACTTTGCGAACGATTGCGAATGTGCCAACCTGCACTGGTGACAAGCAACAGGGTTGCTGCGATCGCCAATTGTCGCCAACGTCGCATGGAACGGATTTCGCTAGAAGCATTTTTTTCGGAGTGCAAAAGCGAGGGCGAGCTATCATCGAATGTGACTTCGGGAAGCACGCCGTGTTCCCAGGCCAACATCGCGTGCATTTGGGAGTACTCGACGTAGTACGCTTGAGCCTCCGGATCGTCACGAAGCAGTTCAGCCAATCGACTCATCGTAGCTTCGTCAGCGCCCCCTTCGGTTTGGGCTTTCAAAACCTCACTGAGTTGCAGCTGTTTCCTATCGTTCATTGGCTTGCCTCGATGGCGTTTACGCATTGAATGAGAGAGACACGGGCGCGAAACAGGATTTGCTTGACAGCACCAACCGAGTTGCCCATTTCATCGGCGATCTTTGCCACCGTGGCGCCGCAACTGTAGCGACGATTAATGTATTCGCGTTGTCGATCATTCAGCTTTTCGAGGCACCTGCGCATCAGCTTTTGGCGATGTTCGAACGTATCATCGCATTGACTAGCAACCTGAGCCAATTGACCGATTAAATCGTCGTCAAACACCATCCGCTCTCGCTGTTTTTGTTTTCTTTGCGCAAGCACTTGGAAGTAGGCGATACGGAACGACCAAGCAATGAAGTTGCTGCCAAGCTCAAACTGTTCTTCCTTTTCCCAAAGCACAATATTCGTCTTTTGCAAGACATCGTCCGCTTGATCTGAATCAAAAACAAGCGACAGGATATAGGCATACAAGCGACTTTGGTTACTTGTTAGCAATTGCATGAACTCAGGGGTTCTCATTTGTCAGACCTCTCTTTTCAAGCGAATAGCGATTTCAAAATCACAACCGGCCATGTAAAGCCGATCGGAAGAAACCGAGCCCGGAAAACCAAACGGGAAAGCTTGCCAGGCCAAACCAACGGCCGTGCGTCATTCCGACTCCTACTGTAACCCTATAGCGATCCGTCGCAGTTGGTTACGGGGGGGCGTTCAGAAAAATGTGCAGCGTGAAGAAAGAATTCGTTACATCGTCCGCTACGGAATCGTGAAAACGGAAATGTGGACGCATCACCTGGTTTGTGCCACTTCGAGCGGACTTCTCAAGATTCATCTCATCTTTCTGGTGATACACATGCCCCATTTGGAAGCATCAATCAGCACCGATTCCAAATCGTCGTTATTGATAATCGCCGGAAAATAGTCCGTCAACTGATCCGCTTGTCCCGATGAATCATGAGCGATGATCAGTCCTCCGACACGTACTTTTGGCAACAGTTGATTCAAGTAGTCAACAAACCCCTCTTTCTCTGCATCAAGCAACAGCACATCGATTGGTCCATCGAGATTCCGAATGGTTTGATGGGCATCGCCTTCGACCAGGGTGATCAGTTCCTTGACTCTCGCTCGCTCAAAATTCGCTTTGGCCATTTTGATGCGAGTGGGATCGATTTCGTGTGTGATCACTTTGCCGCCTGTGGACCTAACCGCTAGGGAAAACCAGAGTGCCGAGTAACCATTGGACGTGCCAAGTTCGACGACTTTCTTCGCCTTAACGGATTCAGTCAGCATCCGCATCATCCGGCCGTCTTCGGGCGAGATATTTCCCATGCCACGCGCTTGGTTGGCCACCATATCATCCATGACGTCAATGATTTTCTGCTCTGCGGCGTCTCTCGCTTTAGGGTGTTGCGGCAAAATTTGACGAGAAATCTCTTCCGCGGTTGGAAAGCGATTTAGAGGCGGCTTTGACTCTCCTGCGGCGTAACTGATTGCGCAGGGCGACCCCAGAATAGCCATGGACAGAACATACATCAGCAACTTGTCAACAGATCGAATCATCGAATTCACTCAAACTTGTGAAGGGACTAAACAGTCAATTTCCATGGGTCACGATATGGCTTGTTAACGAAACGATTCGCTTGCTCGTCATCAATAACCACCTCTTTCTCACCATCCCATTGGATACTACGGCCGACTTCCCAGGAAACATTCATCAGATGGCCGAGGTTCGTTGCGTAATGGCCGGTTTGTGCATCGGTTTTTGGCTGAGCGCGATTGCGGAGATTGTCTAGAAAAATTTGGGTGTGATGGAAGTCATCCTTTGACGACACGATTTCCTCTTCTTTTCTGAGCAGATAACTCGCGTCACTTTGCGAAATGTTTTTCTTCGGCTCCGGTGCAATCGAAATGCGACTGCGATCAAGTACCATGGTCGCCTCGGTGCCGTAAAAGCATTTTGCGTGCGAGCGTCGCACACGTCGCGACCCCATCCGCATGGTGTATTGAAGCAAGAATCCGTTCTTGGCGACCGGCCCAGGACCAAATTCCATCATCGCATCGAAGGTGTTCGGATATTCAAAGTTATCTTGGTAAGCAAAGTGCCCCCCCATGGCCGAGACTTGCTTAGGATACTTCACTCCCATTGCCCAGTTGACGATGTCAAAGTGGTGTACACCCCAGGCAACCTGATGCCCGCCGCCGGAGAGTCGAAACCAATCGTAACCGTAGTTGTAATAAATATTGGGATTGTAGTTTTGCATGGGAGCTGGCCCGACATAGAAATCCCAATCAAGTTCCTGTGGCGAGTCGCAATCGGCAGGCGTCCCACGTCCGGGGGCCCAATAAGTGTGATCCCATACTTTTACTTCACTGATCTCGCCTAGACGTCCCGATTGAATGATGTCGACCGCTTTTCCGTAGTGCTCCATACTGTGTTGCTGTGTACCTACCTGCACGATTCGGCCGTATTTCTTTGCCGCCTCGATCAGGTATTGTCCTTCGCCGATCGAGTTTCCTAGCGGTTTTTCAACGTAGACGTCCTTACCGGCTTGGCACGCGGCAACGGCGATTGGCACATGCCAATGCGCCTGCGTCGCGACAATCACCGCATCAATGGTCTTGTCTTCAAGCAGTTCGCGGAAGTCTTTGTAAGCTTTAACCTTATTGCCACCTGCCTTTTCACGTCCTCGCTTTAGATGCTCCGAGTTCACGTCGCAAACCGCGGTGATTTGTACGCCCGGAAGTCGCTGGAAACTCGGCATCACTTGATTTGCACCTCGAGCCCCGCAGCCGATCAAGGCGATATTGATCGTATCGTTAGAGCTTGCATATGCGGAATGCGTAGCTGCGTATCCAGTGGCGATCGACGCTGCTGCGGTTCCCAAAAACTCTCGACGGCTATTTACTCGACGGCTATTTACTCGGGCACGGATCATGGCGGGAACCTTCCTCAATTTGCGAAGCAATTTGATATTCAGAAAGCCTGGGGGGGGGGTAGGTAGAGGTTACTCTACTAACGAGTATACCAGTTTACTCCGTCCGGTTTCTATGTGCCGCTACCGATTCGCGGAATCGAGGGGACTCGATTTGAATTCTGAGAATCCGGTCAAGATTGGTTTGTTTCGGTTCTTGTAATTCTCGTAGGCACTGTTTGTTTTAGCAATTTGTCCGCTAGAGGTTCTCCTGCTGACCAGATCAGTTTCGGTTGCTGGTATGATGATCGCATCACCAAACCGAATTTCGTTTACTGGCGGGAAATATGAACAAACTAATGATCTTCGTAGGGGCTATTGTCACTGTTTTCTTTACGGCAAGCGGCACCGCGGAAGGCAAGGAGTCACGTTCGGGAATAGCCGTTATGGAAACGGCGCTCGGCAAGAGTGCTGATGTTAGCAGTATTCTGGATGCAAAAACCGCTGGCTATTCGGCGATCCAAATGCACTCGGGTAATCCAAAATCGATGAGGAAAAAGCCGATTGACCCAGCAGCAGGCTTGCCGATTGGCGAAGATCCCTCGATCGTAAAGTCATGGAAGGAAGCTTCCGAGCAACACGGTATCGAAATCACATCGCTGTGTGCGGGAAGTCTAAACCGATGCCAGATCTTTGACCGGGATCGTGAAGTCTCGATGCGGATCGCGAAACAAACCATTGATGCATGCCACGCGCTAGACGTGAAGGTGATGCTCTTCCCTTTCTTTGGACCTTCCAATTTTCAAGAAAGCGATGAGGCACTGAACGGAGTCGCGGAATTCATGAAAGAGTTGCTGCCGTATGCGACAGCAAAAGATGTTGTCATCGGTATTGAAGCGCCGGTCACAACCGTACGCGTGCTCGAATTGTTGGAGTTGTTAGAGTTTCCAACGCACATGAAGGTCTATTATGACGTAGGGAATCTTTTCGAGAAGGAAGACATATACGAAACGATTCGCAAGTACGGCAAAGAACACTTCTGCGAAATTCACATCAAAGCGTCCGGACATTCCGTGGTCGGAGAAGGTCAAATCGATCTTGTGAAACTTGCCGAGGCGCTTGACGCGGCCAAGTACGATCATTGGTTGGTCTATGAAGGAAACCGCAATGGAAAAGATCCTATCGCCAATCGCAAGGTGATCGAGAAAATTGTCTCGCTGAGAAAGTAGGCAATGGTGGCGATGGAAATTAGCAACTTCGGTGGCGATGCCGAGTTGCTTTCGCGGTTTCCATTGTTACTCAACCGGTCGTGTTTTCGGTGAAGATTGATTCCACAAATGGCGATGCGAGAAGACATGCTTTCGCGCATGGAACTCGGCTGTCGGGCAGTCTTTCGTCAAAGGTTCGCTTTGACAACGTGGTCTTGGTACGGTTGGACCTTGGTACCGTGCGGTGAAGTCATCATTATGTGGCGGAGCCAACTCGCAATGGGTCATATTCGGTAGGATGGAGATCATGACAACCGAACCCGAACATCGATCGGATGCCAAATGGGCGGGACAGGGCAAAAGAGTCGCTCTGTTTCTGACTGTCGTGGTGGTTGTCTTGATTGCCTATACGCAATTCGGTGACTTGCTCAGCCTTGAGAGCCTTGCCAAACAAGAGTCACAACTGCGATCATTCCAAGCAAACCATCCGGTATTGGTCTATGGAGCGGCGTTTACCGTGTACGTCGTCGTTACCGGACTATCGCTACCCGGTGCTGCCGTCTTGACGCTTGTTTACGGTTGGTACTTTGGCATGCTACGCGGTTTTCCGCTCATCAGTTTTGCATCGACCGCCGGGGCGACGATGGCATTCTTGCTGAGCCGATTTCTATTTCGTGAAGCGATTCAGAAACGATTCGGCGAAAGATTGGTTAGCTTTAATGAGGCATTGGAAAGGGAAGGACCGTTCTTTCTGTTCACTTTGCGACTCATTCCGGCAGTACCGTTTTTTGTCATTAACGCAGTCATGGGGTTAACCCCGATTAAGACTTTTACATTTTGGTGGGTCAGCCAAGTAGGAATGTTGGCGGGGACCGCCGTCTATGTATATGCCGGGTCAAGTGTCCCAGATTTGCAGACTTTGGCGGACAAGGGCATCGGCGCCGTGTTTAGTCCGAATCAACTAAGTCAAATTCTCATTGCTTTTGTACTGCTAGGTCTGTTTCCACTGATTGTGCGGTTCGTGATGAAGTTCATCCATCGGACCAAGGCGACTTCCAGTGTATCCGTTAACGATGAATCAAATCGTTGATCGCTTCCGCTTCATCCTTGACTCCAATGACAAAACGTCGATGACCACTTCCCGCTCAAACCAACTGTATCCGCAGGACCAATACAACCAAAAGCTGGAAGCGAACGTTCACCCGCGTCAATGGATCAACCCGACACCCGATGGACGCTACAACCTGGTTGTGATCGGCGCGGGAACTGCGGGTTTGGTAACTGCGGCTGGCGCAGCCGGCCTTGGTGCAAAGGTTGCCTTGATCGAGCGCAATCTGATGGGCGGCGATTGTCTGAATGTTGGCTGTGTGCCATCCAAAGCGGTTATCAGTGCGGCTCGCGTGGCGGCAAACATCAAGCACGCTCGACATTTTGGTATCGACGTCCACGAGGGCTTGAATGTCGATTTTGCAGCCGTCATGGAACGAATGCGAAAACTGAGGGCGAAGATCAGTTACAACGACTCGGCCGAACGGTTTCGTGACCTTGGGATCGATGTCTACTTTGGCCAAGCGAGTTTTGTTGACTCCACGTCGGTCGAAGTGGAGGGAACCAAGCTTCAATTCAAACGAGCCGTTATTGCGACGGGGGCTCGTGCGGCTGCGCCGCGAATTCCTGGCTTGGATAGCGTCGGTTACTTAACCAACGAGACCGTGTTCTCATTGACCGAGCTACCGCGCCGTTTGGGCATCATTGGTGCGGGGCCGATTGGTTGCGAAATGGCGCAATCGTTCGCCCAACTCGGAAGTGAAGTTCTGCTAGTCGAATCCGAGCATGGCATTTTGCCGCGAGAAGACCGTGATGCTGCCGAAATCGTTCAAAAGGCAATCTCGCATGATGGCGTTCATTTGCGTTGTTGCGGAAAGAAGCTGAAAATCAAAAACGAACAGGGGATACGACTGACCGTGGAATCCCACGGGAAGAACTATGACGAACCGATCGACCAACTGCTTGTTGCTGTCGGGCGAGCACCGAATGTTGAAAGCTTGAACCTTGAAGCGGTTGATGTCGAATACGATAACAAGGGTGTGAAAGTTAACGACAAGATGCAAACGACTAACTCTCGCATCTACGCAGCCGGTGATATTTGCTCACGTTATCAATTCACTCACGCAGCCGACTTCATGGCTCGCATTGTGATCCAAAACTCGCTGTTTATGGGCCGAAAGAAATTAAGTGTCCTGACGATACCTTGGTCGACTTACACATCGCCCGAAATCGCTCATGTTGGATTGTATGAAGATGAGGCGAAGGATAGGGGCGTCGAAGTTGACACCTACATTCAGCACTTCAGCGACGTGGACCGTGCGATCTTAGAGGGAGACGACGACGGGTTTGTGAAAGTGCACACCAAGATTGGCTCAGACGAGATTGTCGGAGCGACCATTGTTGCTCGGAATGCGGGTGACATGATTTCGGAAATCACATTGGCAATGACACATCATCTTGGCTTGTCAAAGATTGGCAACACGATTCATCCCTATCCCACGCAAGCCGAAGCGATCCGTAAACTTGGTGATCAATACAGCCGCACACGATTAACGCCGATGGTGAAAACAGCGTTCAACAAATGGCTAGCGTGGAGACGTTAGGACAACCGCCGGTAGTCACCCAATGGTCCTAAGGTTGTGGCACGCCAAATACTTCGGTATCGGGATGGAAGGCGTACCAGGCAAACCACAGCGAGTACATCCATCGAATACCGGGGTCCTGATCGAGGACTCGCAAGTTGCGGCTGTTTGGGTTGTACTCGATGGTAAACTTCTTGCCGTCTAATTGGTCACTGATTCGGCGTCGATCAGCGCTGAACATCTCCGTCTTGTAGACTCGCGCCGCGCGGTCGGTCCATACGCCAAGAACCGGCGTCTTGATTGGCATTGCATCGCTTTTTAACGCAACCGGAAACATTAATTTTGGTGAACTGAAATAGTTGCTATAGGGATTTCGGCGATAATTTCGCGGATGTCCTGTTTCATCATCAAGAACTTGCGTATCTGGATAGCGTGTGACCCAGTTTTTCCATGTCGTTAATTCAAACGGCAATGAGGTCAACGCTTGCCCGACGGCTGGTCCCGATATGCCTTCTGCTTTCAGTTGTGACCATAGACTTTGGGTTTTGCCTTCACGATCGTAGATCAGCACGTTGCTGTTGTAGAGCAAACCGGAAACGCCAAATTCACGTTCGCCCAACGGTGTGCGACGATCAAACACGGCAGCCGAGTCACACAATGGACAGTACGTTACAGCGATGGGAAGCTCGCCGATTCGATCATTGACGATTTCGTGGTAGTTCAATATCGCCAACGGGTATGCACGGGCTTCGTTGTTGGATACCAAGCCGATCACGCGATCGTCGTCTTCCATGAAGTCGGCATCGGTCGCGCCGACAAATTTTGGATTTGATAATGCGGGGATTCCGTCTTTCGCGGGCCCGCCAGAGCGAATTTCATTTTCGGGGACGCTTGCCTGGCTTAAGTCAAACGGGCTCGGCGCGGTTCCGTGATGTTGCACCAACTGTGCAGTCGGCTGGGTCAAACCGACTCCGTCAACGGGTGTATTCCAATCCCATGTAATCGCGCTAGCGAACACGGCAAACAATAGACAACTACCACGTGTTACGGGAATTTGATGCATCGTCACCGACTCCTCTTTCTTGCTCTTGATAGACCATTCTTTGCGAACCTTCGGCGAATCGCCGAAATGTATCATTGTTAACCGCCCGTCACGTCCGTCTGTTGGCGCTGCGACACTAGGTACCATCGAGGCTGGGTTGGGGAGCAATTGGTTGTTATCGGGGGGCACCGAACGAAACGCCAATTGATGTTCTTTGTGCTGTGTCGGATCTTGCCCTGGAGAAAATTAACGTACCATCACTACGCTCATCGAGCAAATGCGATCCGGTCTTTGGGGACAGTCAGCCTGCGTGCGGTGTTGCGAGTTTTGAGATGCTTTGCCGTTGGTTTTATAGGTAGCTGATGAGTTCGCTGTTTAATGTACCATCCGTAATTTGTGGGCCATCCCATAGCATCAATCACGAGCCCAGATAGACTGTGCGGCAACCGGATTCTGTGCAACCCAATCGAAGGTTTGCTTCGACGATTGTCGTTGCAGCTCGTGGCCAGACTTCCCTGGCATGGTCCACCTTCCATTCGCTTCCTCCCTGCTGCAAGGTTGATATATATGATTCGACAAAAGCTTGTTTTGACACTTCTATTGTTACCCCTGTTTTTAGCGGAAACGGCGACTGCGGAGACCGATTACGCTGAATTGGTGCGACCATTGATTGGGACCGATTCGGAGGTGTCATTCTCGAACGGCAACACCTATCCCGCTGTGGCTACGCCATTTGGTATGACGTTCTGGACGCCTCGGACTGGCGACGAGACGGGTTGGATCTATCAATACAAGGCGGACCGCATGCGCGGTTTCCATGCAACGCATCAACCGAGCCCGTGGATGGGCGACTATGGCAATTTTGGTGTGATGCCATTCACTGGCGTCGCATCGCCGGAGCTGCCTTCATCGGCGTTTTCGCATGATACCGAGGAATCAAAGGCGTACTACTATGGTGTCACGCTTGAGGACAGCGATATCCGTGCTGAGATGACGGCCACGACACGATGTTCGGTAATGCGTTTTCGCTACCCCGATCAATCCCGAGCATGGGTGCACTTAGATACCTACGCGCCTGGAAGTTTTGAAGCCGACGAAGAAGCGGGGATTATCAAAGGCGTGGGGCCCTTTAATCGAGGCGGCGTTGAAGGTGATTTCGGGTGTCGTTTTGTCGCTCACTTCAGCGTGCCGATTCGGTCGATCTACCGCTCGCCCGATGGACATTGGGTTGCGGTTGAATTGGAACTTCCTGCGTCCTCCACTGCGGAGGTCAAGTTTGGGACGTCCTTTATCAGCCACGAACAGGCAACAGTAAACCTCAACCGCGAAATTGGTGAGAAATCATTTGACGATGTCGTTGCCGTTAGCAAGGCGGTGTGGAACAAGCGTTTGAACGTGATCGACATCGAAGGAGCTAGCCAGGATCAACGGATCACCTTCTATTCCAATCTCTACCGAGCGTTGCTATTCCCGCGAATTCTGCATGAGGAAAACGAGGCGGGTGACTTGGTGCACTACAGCCCGTATTCAGGCAAGGTCGAGCCAGGCGAAATGTACGGCGACAATGGATTTTGGGACACATTCCGGGCCGTCTATCCGTTGCTAAGCATCATCGATCCAGAAATCAATGCGTCGATGGTACGCGGTTGGATTAACGCATACAAAGAAGGTGGTTGGTTTCCCAAATGGGCGAGCCCCGGCTATCGAGACTGTATGATCGGTACGCATGTCGAAAGTGTCATTGCGGACGCGTTATGTAAAGGGATCAACGACTTCGACCTCGAAGCCGCTGCCGAGGCATCGATCAAGGACGCCACGGCGTTGAGCGATAATAACGCGTATGGTCGCAAGGGTTTAAAGAGTTATCTCGAGCGTGGCTATGTTGCGAGTGACGAAACGGGCGAGGCGACCGCACGCACGTTGGAATTTGCTTATGACGATTGGTGCGTCGCTTTGGTATGCAAGTATGCCGGGCGGACCGATGTGATCCCGCAATTGCTCGAGCGTGCTCAGAACTACCGCAACGTATTTGATCCCAAGGTCGGCCTGATGCGTGGTCGCCAAGCCGACGGCTCGTGGCGACCCGACTTCAAGGCCGACGAGTGGGGTGGACCCTTCACCGAAGGTTGCTCGTGGCACTATAGCTGGAGCGTTTTGCATGACATGCCAGGATTGATTGAACTGATGGGCGGCGACAAGGCTTTCGTTGCCAAACTGGACGCCATGCTAGCGGCTGAACCTACTTTTGGCGTCGGTCACTATGGCGGCGTGATCCATGAAATGACAGAGATGGTCGCGTGCAAGATGGGTCAGTACGCTCATGGCAATCAACCGGTCCATCATGTGCTTTACCTTTACAACTTCGCGGGTGAACCATGGAAAACGGCCGCGCCGGTTCGGCAAGTCGTTGACACCCTTTACGGACCGGGGCCGGATGGCTACTGCGGCGACGAGGATAACGGTCAAATGTCAGCGTGGTACCTTTTCAGCACGCTTGGATTTTACCCGGTTTGCCCTGGTAAGGCGGGCTACGTGATTGGAAGCCCACGGTTTCCCAAGGCGACGATTCATCTGCCAGGTGGTGGAGATTTTGTTATCGAAGCGTCAGGCGTTTCGGACAAAGCTATCCATATCGAAGAAGCGCGAATCGATGATCAATCGCTGTCGCGTTCGTGGATCAAGCACGAAGAAATTGCCGCCGGAAGCACTCTATCGTTCAAAATGAGCGAACAGCCGAACAAGTCATGGGGCACGTCACCTGCGGACCGCCCTTTCGGTGAAGAGGCGAAATAACGCAGTCGCCTATTGTCGCCCGATGCTTCTTTTACAGTTCGCCAAATGCGAGCTGTTCAAGATACGCGGTCGAACTCGTTATTGGCTTTTGCTGCGAGCGTCTTCGATGACAGAGTAATGAATTTGTGCGTATGGTCAGTACGCTTGCCGCAACATTGGTTCGCGACCAATTCATGTCGCGTTGGCCATGTTGCGGCCATCCAACATGGCACACGCTGTCATGGACTGCCACGTCGCGTTCGAATTTTCCAAATACTCTTTTGGGCCAATTAGGCATGGAGAGATCTCTCTGGATGCAAATTCAAATATGGCCACATCAATGATGGAACAAACATTACGGACTTCGTCGAAATGAATCGCATTGCATTGATCGTTTTTGGGGTTGGACTTTGCTTCCACTCTACGGTGGTGGTTGCTAATCAGGCACACGCTCCGCGGATCGTGAATCTCATCAACTTCATTCGTGGTGTCGAACCGCGTGAGCCGCGAGACCTCGTTGAATCGGTGCGAGAACAAATTCGTCTGGGAAAGGAATGCGGGCTTCCGTCCACATTCCTTGTGCAATACGACGCGATGCTCATTCCCGAGATTGTAGCGCTGTTAAAGAATGAACTCGGTCCCGATGACGAAATTGGTGCGTGGCTTGAGGTGGTGCAGCCACAGGTAGAAGCAGCGGGCCTTCAATGGCATGGACGGTTCCCGTGGGATTGGCACACGGACGTTGGTTTTACGGTGGGCTACACACCCCAGCAACGTCGGCTGCTTATGGACGAATACATGCGCAAATTCGAGCATTTGTTCGAAAAGCGCCCGATTTCCGTTGGTTGTTGGATTATCGATGCGCCAACGTTGAACTATGTCGCCGACAAATACGGCGTCACCGCTGCATGCATTTGCAAGGACCAAAACGGGACCGATGGCTACACACTTTGGGGTGGCTATTGGAGCGGGGCGTGACGGTGAACTTGCAGGAATCCGACTTGTCCGCATGAAGCCGAACGGTGGTTTTGAAACCATTCCAACGGGCGAGCCTACGGTGAAGGAAACGGCGAAAGACGCACTGATGATCAACGTCCCAATTGCCGCCGGTGGAGAATTGACGATCGACTGCACGCCAAATTCGATGACCTTCGAAGCTACCGGGGTTGGTGCCCCGAAGGATTGGGCGCTTGAATTGAGTTGGGCCTCAAGCCAAAAGACGGCCGTCAAGCAAGTCGAGCCGCAGGCGATCAAGTATCAACACAACGGTTTCGATTACAGCTTGAAGTGCGATTGTGGATCTGTGCAAAAGCGAGGAGAATCGGCGATTGTCATCACCCCCAGTGACACGGGGGTCCGATTTGCGTTCTGATGGTATCCAGTCCCAACGAACAGGGGCCTAACATTTCATAAGCCCGATCGCGTCGGACTTAGCGAAAGCCCGGATGCGATTCTCAACGATTCGTGATCCACAACGATTGATATGGGGTCATTTCTAAGACGGCCGTCTGATCATCGAAGCGACATTCCGAAATGGCATCGTACCAGGAATCGTTAGCGATCAAGTTTAGGTCTGATAACCGCAGTTCCTGTGTGGTGTCGGTCATGTTGTGAACGCAAAAAATGCTTTGACTGCGGTCGGAGCTCTGACGCCAAAACGCGAAAACGCCATCACTAAGCTGCAGCGTGAACTGCGTTGCATTGGGATGGAAAGGTGCGTGGCTGCGTCGTAGTTGCATTCGCCGCGTGAGTTCGTGGAAAACCTGACTATGTACCGATTGGTCGTCACCGAGCAACTCCTTCAGTTCCGGCCAATTCCACTTGTGCCGATTGATGCTGCGGTTGTGCTCGGTTGCTGCCACACCTTGCTGGTCATTGGGGGTGGCGAGAAGACTGTGAATGTAAAACGCGGGTATCCCCTCGAGTCCAAGCATGACCGTTTGAGAGCACAGGAATCGCTCTACTTGCCATTGGTCTTCACCGCCGACGGTGCCGCGAAGCGCGTCAAAAAGAGCCACATTCAATTCGTACACACGCTGGCCACCATCCGCAGTACGACGCGTTGAAATTTTCCCGCCGAAACGACTCACTGTCTCGACCATTTCGAACTGTTCTTCGTCCGACAACAACCCTTCGGCCGGCCGCATACCAATTCCGTCATGCGAGGCGGTGAAGTTCAAGTACGTGCAACCCACCGGCGCGGGAGGCATGCTCATCATCCAACGTTTCAAATATTCCGTTTTGCCAGTTAGCAACGCATGCACCAAAAGTGGCGCCAGGCTGAAATTATAGATCACATGCGCTTCGTTACGGTTGCCGAAATAGGTCAAGTTCTCGTGGTTCGGCACGTTGGTTTCGGTAATCAGCAAAGTTCCTGGCGCAAACGAATCCGTAACGGTGCGGATCAGCTTTACGACTTCGTGCGTCTGAGGCAGGTGCATGCAGTTGGTTCCGGGCTCCTTCCATAGAAAGCCGACGGCGTCGAGTCGAAAAATGCTAACGCCACGTTGCAAATAGACTCGAATGATTCTCAGAAATTCCATCAACACCTTAGGATTGCGGAAATTCAGATCAATCTGGTCGTGGCTGAACGTGCACCAAACGTGTTTCATGCCGTTTGCCGTTTCAGTAGGACGCAGTAGCGGTGTGGCTCGGGGACGCACGACCGCCGATAGATCGTCACCGACTTTGGCTTCGATGAAATACGACGCCCCAGGTTCAACTCCCTTACAGTAATTCCGAAACCACTGGCTCTTCGAAGAAACATGGTTAATGACGATATCAGCCATTAACCGGTATTGGTCCGAAATTTCGGATATCTGCGACCACTGACCCAACTTCGCGTTGACCTTGGTGTAGTCGATCACAGCAAAGCCATCGTCCGAACTGAACGGACAAAACGGCAGCACGTGAACGGCCGATACGGAATCATTCAAATGTCCATGCAGGAATTGTTGAAGTATTTCCAGCGGCACGGAATTGTCATCAACGATCGAGTCCCCATAAGTGATCAGCATGCAATCCTTTTCGGACCACAGCTGATGCAGCGGAAGCGGACGTTGCTGTTTTAGATCGTCAAAGATCGAGATCACTTCATCCGCAAGTAACTCCGCATTCGCTTCGGGATACAAGAAAGCGAGGTGCTGACACAACTGAGAACGTACGGCTAAGTCATCCTTGTCCGAAGCAGAATCGACATCAGGCATTGTCTGCCTCCACCGCGCCCAGGATCTGTTGATAAATGTCAGGCAAAGCGCTGGTCACACGGGACCAATTGTGTATGAACGGGGCTTCGTCACGACGATGCAGAAACTCCTCGCCTGCCGACAGAATGATGCGACTGAACAGCTCAACGGTGGCTTCCTCCTGATGACGGTCCAGATTCAAACCACTCATCACGGCGTCGTTGTGGTAATGATCCACTACGTCTAATGCGGTGCGGTAGTAGCAAGCTTTCAGGGTTCGCAACATGCTATTGGTGAACACGATCCCTTCGACAGCCAATTTGCGGATGAACGTCTTGCAGATGTCGTTGGCCATTCGATGCAATCCGCCAGTACAGTCGTCTTCGGACACCGTCTGATGCTTGTGATCGTAGGCATCGGCAATGTCTACTTGGCAAATGCGATTCAGGTTACAGTTGCGGTACATTTCCGATAGCGTCCCAATCTCGAGACCCCAATCACTGGGAAACCTGAGGGATGTCACGACCTCGGATCTCATCGAAAATTCACCAGAAAGCGCATAGCGAAAACTGCCCATGTAATCGAGATATTCGACGCGTCCTAGCATGGTCTTCAGGGCTCGGATGAGCGGAATGACAAGCAACCGAAAGACGCGGCCATTGAGTTTTCCGTTGGCAGCTCGATAGTAATAGCCTTTACAGAACTGATAATGGAACGAAGGGTGAGCCAGCGGATACAAGAGTCGAGCGGGCATCGATCGGTTGTACGTCAGAATGTCGCAATCGTGCAGTGCGACGGCTTTAGATTTTCCCGATGCGAGGAAGTAACCCAGGCAATACCAAACGTTGCGGCCTTTACCTAGTTGGGTGGGAGCAAGCCCTTCGGTTTGCAATGCTGCATCGACATGCCGAAGTCGAGTCCCGTCATTCCATAGCACGACGTAGTTCTGGGGAAGTTTATCGAAGAACTTTTTCGCAGCTTCGAATTGGTGCTCATTGGCTCGATCCAACCCGATGATGATTTCACTCAAGTAGGGGATCTTTGCAAGCTCTTCAACAATCGGCCCCATTGCCGGGCCTTCCAGTTCCGAATACAGACACGGCAATAGCAACGACATGGGCGTCTCATCCGAAAACTGTACTAGTTCCGCTTCGAGTTCCTCTGTCGAACGATTCCGCAAATTATGCAGCGTTCCAATAATACCGTTTTGTGCAAAGTCGGCCATAAGAATCCATTTGACTAGACAAGAGTTGTAATTAGTTTTCGGACGAAGTCACGTTGAGTTGGGACAGCAATTTCGCAACCGCCTCCGCCCATCCCGCTGCGCCTTGTGCCGTGGCAACAATGCCGCGATCCGCATCTACACGAACGCCAAGCCCGTTAGGAGTCGGGATACCGATCGGCACATCCGCTAGATCTAGCATGCTTTGGTCAATCGGACTATCACCGATGGCCGCCACCACGGCATTTCCATCGGGGTGCAACAAACGTTTCGCGACTTGCTGCATCGCTTTACCCTTGCTAGTTCGCCCCGCGACATGCCAAAAGCGACCGCCCTTGGTTAATGTCAGTTGATGTTTATTTAAGGTTTGCTCAAACTCAGAGCGATGCGCTTCGCTGTCATCCCACAACAAAGGTTCGGTCCCCTGACGCGCAAGTGCCATCTGGGCTTTGTCCTCCGATAACTGTGTCTCGCTCATCACGCCCGCCAGCCCCAGGTCAGCAAAGGAACGAAACCGAAACTGCGGTTTCAGGCTATGGAGCAGATCAAGAATAACGTCACGTGATGCACCGATTACCTCGCTCTTGCTCGCGGGTTTGGATTCTTCGTTGCCACAGTGAAGGCCAGAGCCCCAGTAAATGACAGACCCGTTTTCGGAGATGAACGGATTGCCTGTGAGACCTAGCTCATTGGCGAGCTGCTTCATTTCCAGCACCGTTTTGCTGGAATTCATCACTACAGGAATCTTGCATTGTCGCAACGCGTCGAGTGTCTCCGACGCCGGAGTCCAGTCGTAATCGTGCTTATTCAGCAGACATCCATCTAGGTCCGTGAAGAGTATCAGTGGTGTCGCAGTAGGCAGCATGCGGGCAAGTTTAGGCAAACGGCGAGCCGTTCGCAACTGAGCAAAAAAAAGACCAAATTGCGATGGCAGATGCGATGGAAAACCCTGGCTAACTGCTACGAATACCAATCATTGGCCGATCAAGTGTGACGATCGGGAGCTTCAGCGATACTTTGACGAATCAAGCCGGGTAAATGGATCTTGGGTTGGTTCGCTCAGCGGGGACACCCCCGAGACGTATCATAAACACGGGCATCGTTAAACAAGCGAGCGAGGTGAAGAACGTCAACACAAATGGCCGAAATCTTGATTCCCAATGTTCGCCCAAAGTTGCCTTGGTGACCTACAAGGCGCAACCTAGCCCCCAAACGCCGTGCCAACGCGATTTCGTTTGCCCGCGGGTTGCGGTGGCTAAAACGGTCTGCTGCAGGAATTCAGTTGGAACGAGTTTTTTCAATTTTTACCGTTAGCGAAACTTTTGCGACGCCTACCGCAGAGTTTCAACCACACACCAAACGAGTCACCTCGAAACCGATAGCCATTTACTGTACAATGTATACCGATTGCGACAGACTCCCGACAGTTGCGACGTTCGTTCTACATCTATTCGTTTGCTGTTCAATTATCGCCGCACTTGTGGACTGAGTTTGCGTCGAATTCTGGTATCGGTCGAATTCTGGTATCGGTCGAATTCTGGTATCGTTGGTGAAGATGCCCATCCGGGCAACCAACTTGGAATTGATTGGCAGCGGACCTCATTATCGCGGGAGAGACCTATGTCGACCACAAACGCAACCGACTGGGAACATCTACTCACAACGAGACAACAACCCGTCATGAGCCTTCTCGACAAAGAGAATCATCTTAAAATTACACTTATCAGCCTGCATGGGCTGGTTCGAGCGAATGATCCCGAATTGGGTTGCGATGCTGATACGGGAGGCCAAGTCAAGTACGTTTTAGAACTTGCCAAGGAACTAGCCGCTCAGCCGCAAGTGCGCGAAGTGGAGTTGCTGACAAGACAGATACTGGATTCCAAAGTAGATCCTTGTTACGCGCAGTTGGAAGAACAGATTGCTGAGAATGCGAAGCTGATTCGAATTCCGTTTGGTCCCAAACGATACTTAAAGAAAGAAGCCTTGTGGGCTCATCTCGAATTATTTGTTGATCAAACGCTCGTCCATTTCCGTCGGCACGGATTACCCGACATCATTCACGGGCACTATGCCGACGCCGGGATGGCCGGAGCTCAGTTAGCTCGATTGTTGCATATCCCCTATGTATTTACCGGCCATTCACTTGGACGCGTCAAACGCCAGCGACTTTCGACGGGAAAGAAAAGTAGTGAGTTATTGGAACGTCGCTATCGATTTGGGCCGCGAACCGAAGCGGAAGAGTTCGCACTCGAAACGGCCGCGATGGTCGTTACCAGCACAAGCCAAGAAGTCGAACAACAATACTCGTTGTACGACCACTATGTACCGGACCGCATGGAAGTGATTCCTCCGGGAGTCGACTTGGATCAGTTTTCGCCGCCGACCGACGACTGGGAGCCGCCGAAAATTGGCGATGAATTAGCTCGGTTTTTGCAGCATCCCGACAAGCCAATGATCTTAACCTTGGCTCGCCCTGATGAACGTAAAAACTTAGAAAAGTTGGTCGAAGTTTACGGTAATAGCGAGGAACTGCAAAAGGTCGCCAACTTGGTGATGCTGATGGGAACTCGCGACGATCTCTCCGACCTGCCCAAGGGACAGCGCACCGTTCTTCAAAATGTGATGCGTCTGATTGATCACTACGATCTATACGGCAAAGTCGCTTATCCGAAATCCCATACAACGTTTGATGTTCCGGAGCTTTACCGGTTGGCAACTGCTGGCAAAGGCGTCTTTATTAATCCTGCGTTGACTGAGCCCTTTGGATTAACATTGCTTGAAGCTGGTGCGACTGGCTTACCGATCGTCGCAACCAACGATGGTGGCCCGCGAGACATCGTCGCGAATTGCAACAACGGTTTGCTAATCGACCCGCATGATGGCGAGGCAATCGAGAAGGCGCTGCTGCGAGTCCTTACGGAACCGGAACAGTGGCAAGAATGGTCCGAAGCAGGAATCGTTGGAACGCGTAAGCACTACTCTTGGCATAACCATGCGCGTCGGTACTTGAGAGATTTGAATGACATTTTGGAACATTCGGCCAAGCCAGTGTTGCAAGATGGTGCGCGTGCTCGCCGGATACCCGAATTTGATCGATTGATAATCACCGATTTGGATAACACACTCACGGGAGATGACGAGGCACTCGGTGAATTCAATGAATTGATTCGGGAACACGAGAACATTGGGTTCGGTATTGCCACCGGGCGAACGTTGGATTCAGCGATGAATTTGATTGAAGACCTTGGGTTGCCTCGCCCCGATTTAATCGATACCGACGCAGGAACGCAGTTGCACTATGGCGAAAAACTGACCCCCGACCGATCATGGCAAAACCAGATTGCGGATGCTTGGCAGCCCGAGGAGATTCGCAAGGTCTTGGACAACTTACCTGGGTTCTATCTCCAGCCGGATGATCACCAATCAAAATACAAGATCAGCTACGAAATCGATCCCGAAAAATCGCCATCCCCGACTGCCGTAAAAAAAATTCTACGCGCGGCGGGGTTACGTGCTAAGGTTATATTGTCCTTGGAAATGTATCTGGACATTCTGCCAGTACGCGGTGGCAGCGACTTGTCGATGCGACATTTGCTTTGGAAATGGGGTTTTTCTCCTGAACATGTGCTGGTTGCAGGGGATTCGGGCAACGATGCCGGAATGTTATTGGGCCGTACGCTCGGTGTTGTGGTAGCCAATCACGGGCCGGAATTGAACCGTTTGCGAAACCGACCTCGAATATATTTCGCAAAAGCTGCGCATGCCCGCGGAATACTTGAAGGCATTCAATACTACAACTTCCTGGATAACATTGTCATCCCGAATGATCGCATCGAATCCTAATGGAACACCATCGCGCGGATCCCGTTCTGGCGACGTTCCCTACCAATTCGAAGCTGATCTTTCGCTAAAGCGTCTACGCCCTCGTTTGGATATCACGTGGCAACAATTGGGCCTGGATTCGAAACGCGCACAAGAGTTCGAGGGACGCCTTGCCGAGCACTGGTATCCATTGTTCGGCTTGTTAATGGAGTTGTACGGCACGCGCTATGACTTCTTTTATCATCTAGAACGGATCCTGGTCACGACGGCGGAAGCATGGGCGACACGATCACCCGAACTTCGAGCCCAGGATCATCATCGCATTAACGAACCCGATTGGTTCGCGACTCAGAAAGTAGTCGGTGGTGCACTATATGTGGATCTATTCAGCGAAAATCTAGGCAAGTTGCGAGAGTACATTGGTTACTTCAAAGACTTGGGGCTAACCTATCTGCACTTGATGCCGTTATTCGCCGTTCGACCGGGGGACAATGATGGCGGTTACGCGATCAGCAATTACCGAAGTATCGATCCTCGCTTGGGGACGATCGATGATTTACGTCTCCTTGCCGATGAAATGCGCGAAGCTGGAATCGTGTTGGTGCTCGATTTTGTCTTCAATCACACTTCCGAGGATCATCAATGGGCGTTACAAGCACAAGCAGGCGATCCGGAATATCAGGACTTCTATTACATTTTTCCGAATCGTGATGTGCCGGATCAATATGAGCGAACGTTGCGCGAGATATTTCCGACGGTGCGACGGGGCAATTTCACGTGGCACGATGGAATGCAGCAATGGGTGTGGACAACGTTTAACAGTTTCCAATGGGATTTGAATTACAGCAATCCCGCCGTTTTTCGGTCGATGCTCGAAGAGATGTTTTTCATTGCAAACACCGGTGTCGATATGCTCCGGCTAGACGCTGTGGCCTTCATCTGGAAAGAGATGGGCACCAGTTGTGAGAATCTTGCCGAAGCTCACACCCTGATCCAAGCATTTAATCGCTTGACGCGGATCGCGACTCCGGGGTTATTGTTTAAGTCCGAGGCGATTGTGCACCCCGACGATGTTGTGAAATACATCGGCGAGCATGAATGTCAACTATCGTACAACCCCACGTTGATGGCACTCTTGTGGGAATCATTGGCTACACGGAATGTCAAACTGCTAGCGCGTTCGTTAAGCCACCGACATAAATTGCCGGGCCATACTGCGTGGGTCAATTATTTACGCTGCCATGATGACATCGGATGGACGTTTGATGACGCGGATGCGGCAGCCGTCGGAATTAATGGATATGACCATCGAAATTTTTTGAATCGTTTTTACACCGGACAATTTGAAAATTCCTTTGCTCGTGGCGTTCCCTTCCAGGAAAACGCCGAAACCGGCGATATGCGAATTTCAGGGACCCTGGCTTCACTGGCAGGCCTTGAACAAGCGGTCGAGGAGGACTCCGAAGAGCTAAAAGAGCTTGCGATTCGGCGAATTCTTTTGTTGCAAGGCATCTCGATGAGCATCGGTGGAATTCCTTTGTTGTACCTTGGTGAAGAATGGGGCATGCTGAACGATTACGATTTCGTTAAAGATCCCGCCAAGGCCGGTGACACGCGATGGATTCATCGACCGAAAATGCAGTGGCAGTATTTGACCGAACTCGACGACCACATCGCGTCGGGAACCGGTTCGATTCGTTCGCGGATCTTCCTCGCTTCCCAAAGTCTGATTACGTTGCGAAAGTCATTGCCCGCGCTATCGGGTCAGCAAATGAAAATTGTGGACATTGGCAATCCGCACGTTCTATGCTTCGTTCGCATGCACGAGGCCCATCGTTTGATTGTGCTTGCCAATTTCAGCGAATCACCGCAAAAAGTCGCTGGCAACCTTTTGCGTACTTCGGGACTTGGAAGATTCTTTGAAGATGCAATTTCCGGCGAATCGGTTGCGACCAGTGAACCGAAACAACTTGAACCTTATCAAATCATGTGGCTGCAACGAGCATAAAACATGATCGCGAAACGACATGAACAATAATCCTGGTGTCCTGGCAACCGATCTCGACGGAACGCTGATTCCCCTTAGCGGCAACCAATCAAACCATCGCGATCTGGTTCAGCTGAGTGAGCATTTCCAATCCTGTGAAGACACGCTTGTGTTCGTCACCGGCCGGCATTTTGATTCGGCTCATCAAGCCATACGCGATCACCAATTGCCGCGACCCGATTGGATTATTTGCGATGTCGGTACCACAATTTGTCGTTCCAAGGCCGATGGCAGTTGGGAGCCTTCTGAAGCCTATGCTGATGTTTTGACGAAGATCGTCTGTTCAAGTTCGTTCCACGAAATTCGAGCTCAGCTAGTTTCCATTCCCCAACTTCGTTTGCAGGAAGCTGAGAAACAAGGAAAATTTAAACTCAGCTTCTATTGTGAAGGACACGATGTCGACGTTTTGGCTAGCCGAGTGAAGGCCTGTGTCGGCAAACATCCTTTTAGTATCGTTTCCAGTGTCGATCCGTTCAATGGTGACGGGCTGATTGATCTGCTACCACTGAATGCTTCGAAAGCGTTTGCGTTAAGATGGTGGGCACAATCTCAGCAGCATGACGAAACACGAGTGGTTTTTGCGGGCGACTCAGGGAACGACATGGCAGCACTAACCGCGGGTTATCTATCGATTGTGGTTGGCAATGCGAGTGAGCATGTGATCGAGCACGCATCCAAAGCTCATCAGCGGGCTGGGTGGGTAGATCGACTCTATATTGCAAGTGCCGTTGCTACGAGCGGTGTGGTTGAAGGATGTCGCCATTACGGGATGATCCCTAGCGAGTAGGTTTCTCGGTTCTGGCATCAATACTTTCCGCTTGGGCAAACGACGTTCCGCTTGGGCCGGCATCGTACTCGGCAATCCATACTGACATCCAAGTCTAGCTGTGGTCAAATGATCGTTGTTTTTTATCTTGCCAAGCGATGACCATTGCAGTCCTGAGGAAAGAGCAGACCATTGGAACACATTTGGAACGAGCGCTATTCTGCAATCGGTTTTGCATATGGCTTGGAGCCGAATTCATTTTTGGTGTCCGTCGCCCATCAAATGCCGCGTGGCCCGGTTCTGTCGTTCGGCGAAGGCGAAGGACGCAACGCGGTTTATCTTGCTAAACTTGGATACGATGTGACAGCGGTAGATCAAAGTGCAGTCGGCTTGGCAAAGGCAGTTGAGTTAGCTCGCAAACAGAATGTTTCGATCAAAACAATTCATGCTGACCTTCGTGATTTTGAGATCAAGCCGAACTCCTGGTCCGGGATCTACTCGATTTTCTGTCACTTACCAACCTCAATGCGGGTTTCGTTGCACTCACAGGTTGCGACGGGACTTCGCACTGGTGGGATGTTTGCTTTGGAAGCTTACACGCCCGAGCAATGCGGACGGGGAACAGGCGGGCCGCCGAATCCGGACTTGATGATGTCGTTAGCGATGCTGCAACAGGAACTTGATGGTTTGGACATTCTGCATGGTTATGAGTTGGAACGCGAGGTCGTCGAAGGCAAGTACCATACCGGGATCGGTTCGGTTGTTCAAATTCTAGCGCGTCGAACATCCCAACTATGAACCCTATTTTGGAAGTTGCTGGTCTATCGCTGCGTTGTTCCTCGATGGCGATAATATGCAACTTTCTCGCGGATAGCATCTCATGATTGATCGAATTTCGATTTCAGGCTACCGATCTCTTCGCTCGATCATTTTGCGTCTTGGCGCATTGAATGTTGTCACGGGCGCGAACGGTTCGGGAAAATCGAACTTGTATCGTGCATTGCGTCTGCTGGCTGACGCGGGGGATGGAAGACTTGTTCATTCACTCGCGAGCGAGGGTGGTTTTGACTCGGTTCGCTGGGCTGGTCCCGAACTGATCACAAACGAGATGATTCGAGGCGAAGTGCCGATCCAGGGTACCGTTCGTAAGAAGCCGGTCAGCTTGCGACTTGGCTTCACATCACAGCCCTTTAGTTACAGTCTCGAACTTGGGTTGCCTCAACCGTCCCAGTCGATGTTCGATAGTGATCCGGAGGTAAAACGAGAATGCCTGTGGCGTGGAATAAGTATGGAAGCCAAGACGCTCTGTGCCGACCGGCGGCAAGGTAACCTACGGTGCCGCTCTGCCAAAGGAAAATGGCGAGATGTGGAATTGCCTCTTGGAACGCATGACAGCATGTTGTCGGAATATGCAGATCCGTTCGCAGCGCCAGAGCTTATCGTCATGCGTGAGATCCTACGCTCGTGGCGGTTCTATGACACGTTTCGTACGGACGCTGATGCACCGGCACGGCGTGCATCGGTTGGCACATTCACGCCGATTATGTCGAGTGACGGCAGTGATTTAGCGGCAGCTTTACAGACGATCCGCGAAATCGGAGACGCACGCAGTTTATGCCGAGCGGTTGACGATGCGTTCCCAGGGTCGCAAATTCACATTCGATCGTCTGAATTTGGCATGCAGTTGAGTTTGCAGCAACCAGGTATGTTACGCGAGCTATCGGCAGCGGAATTGTCCGATGGAACATTGAGGTATTTGTTGCTCATCGCGGCACTGTTGACGCCGCGGCCACCTGAACTACTCGTATTGAACGAGCCCGAGAATAGCCTGCATCCGGATCTGATCCCATCACTTGCGAGTTTGATCACATTGGCATCGGAGCAAAGCCAAATCATTGTTGTCAGCCACAATAACGCCCTTGTAAAAGAACTTCACTCCGATGAAATTTGCGTGCCCATTCGTTTAGAGAAACGGTTGGGCGAAACGATCATTCAGAATGCGAACGCGTTAGACCAATACGGTTGGAATTGGCCATCAAGGTAGCTACTGCTATTACGTTGCTGAAAACAGAAGCTCGTTTATCGCAGTTGTGTTTCGTGCATCGCAAGAATTCATTGAGCCACTCCGTACGCCGTTTAGATTTCTGCACAGCGTGGCGCTACGGTTCAGCGCGGCCTATGTAAAACTTAGCAAAGCACTTGGACTCTATTTCGGAACAGCGACTTCTTCGCCGAGCACACTTAGAATGAAGTTCGTTTGTTTCTTGCGAATGTCGGGTTTACTAAATTCTGGGCCACCGTGTCCCGCTCCTTCGATAATGTGAAGCGTGGTTGGAACGTTCGCTGCCTGAAGAGCTTTGTGCATCGCTTCACTTTGATTCGGAGGCACCGTGCGATCGCTTTTCCCGTGAAGGATCAGAAACGGAGGATCCTCTTTGTCAACATACGTGATCGGGTTGACTCGTTTGATTCCATCGGGCTTGTCAAGCACACGCCCACCGCCGAGAAGTTTGGATTCCGGAGAACCATCCTTGTTATGACTCTCGAAGCCGTTTGTAACGACGAATTTGTTAAAATCGGTGGGACCATAAAGGTCAACGACTGCTTGCACGCGGCTCGATTGATCCGGCCAACCGCCATTGCCCTCAAGCTCTGGGACGTCGCCAGACGTGCCTACCAACGCAGCAAGATGTCCCCCCGCGGAACTGCCACCAACGGCGATACGCTCAGGGTCAATGTTGTATTTCAAAGCGTGCGCTCGAAGGAAACGAATCGCGCATTTACAGTCTTGGATCTGCGCTGGGAATGACGCCTCTCCGGTCAATCGGTATTCGATCGTTGCCCCCACAAACCCGTTTTTCACTAGTGGCGTCACTTGGCGAATGCCACCGTCTTTGGTGCCGCCTTGCCAACCCCCGCCATGAATCCATACGTAAACCGGTGCCGGCGCGTCCGAGCGGTTCTTAGGCAGTACGAGATGCATTGTTAAATCGCGTTGCCCCCCTTTGCCGAAAACCAGATCTCGTTCAATTGCAACATCTCCGGCAGCGGCAAAATTTCGCTGCCGCCCCATCCGTGATTGTCTTACCGATGCGGCAAAATCGAGTTGGGTGAGAACATCGTCGCGATCGAGATCAAAGCGTTGAAACAATCGGGGCGGGCCTTTGAATTCATCCTTGGTCACTTTGCCATCCTTGTTTGCGTCCTCACGCCGCAGAATCTCTTCGAATGTGATTCGAGGTCGCTGAGTCAGTGGTACCGCTATCGGTTGTCGCGGTGTTTCTGTTTGTGTCTGCTGACCAAAGGCCGAAGTGGCGACCAAGGTCACGATAAGAAATCCAATCTTCGTATGATGCATGGTTGCCTCATGTGCGTTGTTTATTGCAGCTTGATAGTATCCAACCAAGCGATCCGCCATGCAACCATGGATCCATCAATTTGATTTGATTGAAGGCACTGCGGAACTACGACCGAGCAACGAAAAATGGCGAGCGTTTCTTAATGAAACGTTCGCCATTGATTCAATCTCGATCATTGTGAGAGTTATGTTTGGCTCCGCTACTCGAATCAGCTACGGGAAAAGCTTAGGCCGCCGTTGGTTGCACCATCGAGCTTGAAGGTGAAGCTATTCTCGCTCCCTGTCCACGTTCCCGTCATTTGCTGCAAATCGTTGGACCGGACCAAGGTCAGTTGACCGTTTTCGAGTCGGAATTGGCCGCTGAAACTGCTGGACTTGCCCTCTTTTGTCGCTGTCCAAGCGAAGCTGCCATCGTTGTTCAATTTCAGATCTACCGATTGGTTTCCAGGCAAGCTAACTTTCCAGCTGCCGACATGGCTGGCGACCGGCTGTGAAGTGGATGTCGGTGAAGCCGCAGCGGTAAACTCTGGAATTTGCGACGCGGTCGTCGCTGCATTCTCCGTTGCCGGTGCGTTCAACGACGCCAGCATCTGCAACGCGGACGATTCGGAGTTCGTTGACGTTGTCGCTTGCTGAACGACTACTGATGGTTTCTGTGCCGCGGCAACCGAACGTCCCGGCGAAGAGTTGCGTTGTGTCTTTGGAGTCGGTTGCGAAACAACGCGGGGTCTTGGGACCGATTGTGTGGGTGCAGATTGTACCGGGGCCGCTTGTACCGGGGCCGCTTGGATCGGGGCCGCTTGGATCGGGGCCGCTTGGATCGGAAGCGATTGGTAACTGACTTGTGAAGTAGCGGGAGCGTAAGTCGGCTGCTGGTAGGCAGGTTGTGAGTATACCGATTGCGAATAGCTTGGCTGATGGTAAGCAGGTTGTGAGTAGGAAGGCCGCGAATAGGAGGGACGCGAGACCGATCGGCGAAAACCGCCGCCACCGCCACATGCTTGCGCCGAAGGAATACCGGAGGTAGCTAAGGATGTTGCGGCAGCGAAAGCGACGACGATGTTTTTGAATGAACGTTTCATGGTTTCGATTCCTAATTACATGATAATGAGTGTGAGTTGCGGCGATTTGTCTTCTCTTGTGATCGCCTTCTAATACACCAAGCGAGACGCCGACCAAAGCGTTACAAGCTTTCCCAAGAAATTTTTCCCGCACACCCTATCGGTTTGAAAAGTGGCAAGTCCGCGATCGTGCCCGAGACCTTGCCGTGGCGCAAATTTCGCACTCGCGGATACTTCACAAGTCAAGCCGCCAATCAGTTCGCCAACCATGAAGCAAGCGTTTCCTTTGCGGTCTTTTCCTCTGTTTTTGGCTTTAATTCCTTGTTCATGGCCGAGGCGATGCGGGCAACATATTCGATCGTTCCTTCGAGTGCCTCATCGGGAGCTGTGGCATCAAGCTTCGCGACGAAAATCACCAAATGTTCGCCTGAAGCATTCTTTTCAACCGCCCACGATCCAATTTTGGTGGCCGAACTTTGGCGAAGCAGACGCATCATCAAGTCCGCTTTCGGTGCATCCTTGGAAACTGAAACCAGCGACCATATTTTTCGCACGTCCGCTCGTTTAAAGTACTCGGTGTCTTTGGCCACGAAGACCACTTGCGACTTACCCTCGGATAACGTTTGCTCGATTTCGTAATGACCCGTTGCATGTTTTTGATGTTTGATGTTCGCGGAATCGAGCAATTGCTTGGTCGGCAGTGGAGCTTGTTTCCAGTTGCTGCTAATGAACGACTTGATTTCGGTGACGTCGACACAGTAGCTGACCAAGGCGTTTTGCGGTGAAAACGACTGGGCGATGGCAATCAGTTTGCCCTCGCCATCGACCACTGGGCCTCCACTATCGCCAGGTTTGATGGGGCTTTGGATTTCGACGACCTGGAATTCGTGCTCGCCATGATTCGACTTAAACTTCTTGTCGTAGACGGTTCGAACCGTGCCCGAGGTATTGACCCACAACACATCACTGCCGCCGGGATTTCCGATCACGTCGACTGGTGAGCCCGTTTTCGTGCTCGATTCCGCCAACTCAATCACTTTTGCTCGCTCAGGGACCTTGGGCAGCTGAATCAAAGCCAGATCCAATTTGCGGTCAATCGCAACCACTTTGCCCGGTTGGGCGAGTTTCAAGACATTATCAAGGTAGTGTTTACGCTTCACCTTCGGCAAATCGTTGACCAGGTCGGGAAAAAACACCACTGCCGACCGACTGTCTCCGACGACGTGCGCGTTGGTCAAAACAAGCCGCTTTTCCTTGTCAACAAACACGCCAGTTCCCGTCGACGTTTCATCATCGGCATCGCTAGTGATGATCCACACCGTTGATTTAAGCGTTTGTGAGTACTTGTCGGCATCCGCGGAAGCGTTTTCCATCGGCAGCGTCAGAAAGCACGTCGCGAAAAGGCCGCAAATGATTGGCGGTAGTGACTGTTTTGAATGGAGCAAGCTCATGGTATCACCTGTGGATGTTTTGTCGGGAATGGTTGGGGGCTCTAATTCAAAGCGGGAAAGTGGCGAAAGTGTTACAGACCGTTATTTAGCTATCTTGAAATCCAAAGTCACAGCAGCGTTTCCCTTCGCATCGATCACTGCCAGCCGGAAACTCTCGGCTGTGGATTGCGAAACCGTACAGTTGAGCGTCGTCTTGTCGTCACCTGCCAAGGTCAACTTGTTTCCCGAACGTGACGCTTTGCCCTTTGATACAGTCGATTTGCCCGATTTGATATGAACCAATTGAAAACGGGCGTTGGAGCTAATTTGGATCGCAAACGCTTCGCCACTTGGCAACGACGCAGACCAGGTTCCCACGAGTGAAAACCACGTCTTTTCCTGTCGAGAGTCGGTTTTCCGGGCGATACCCGGATCATTTTTCTCCTCGGTCGTGGACCAAAGTTTGGCGTTTTGATCGGCCAAATTCGCCCGCTTGAGCAGATCGGCTTTCAAATCGGTCGCCGTGATGTCGCGATTGTCAAACGACCATCGCAATTGGATGCGTTTAGTATCGCTCTGATAGGCAAAGAACGCACCGTTTGCTGCGTCCCCGGCGGTCAGCAGCTGCAACAGCGTTTCTTTGTCGAGGCCTTGGCTCGCATCCACCTTAGCAAGCGACATTTCACAGACGATCCGATCTTTGTCGACGTCTACGGTCATCGTGACGGGGAATGACCATCCGGCGTGTTTCAACTGAAATGCCGCCGAATTGCCTTTCGCTTTCGCGTCGTACCCGGCTGCCGTCAAGGTTCGCACTAGTAACGCGGTACTGGTGATTCGTCCGATTCGTTGGTCTTTCTCGATCACCGCGACCTCTTTCACTGTTTCGATGTCTTTCTCGAACACCGATTCCATGGCGACTTGTGAAAACAGGGTCTCGTCAGCGTCAACGGAAACAACGTGGCTTAGCAATGTGAGCAGTACGGCAGTGGTAAGTCGGAAACGCATGGGCACGCCTTTGGATGTTTCAAGTCGGTTCATTGAGGTCAGGATTCGCGTGACACGCACGCGTTACTACTTATCCCAAGCGAAAAGGGGAGTGGAATGTTACGCAGCAGCAAATCGAAAAAGCTTTTTCAAAATTTCCGTAACACATCGGCGATTCATTCGCTTGGCCAGTTAGTCAAGCAGACTCAGCAGCGACGGAGGGACAACGGCAGACCTCTCGCATGCTTCTATGAAACTTCTCTGCCAAACACTGGAGAACAGTACGATGTTGAACCGAATCCTTTTCGCAGTTGCCCCGATGATCTTGGTCGCTAGCTCGGTTGTCGCCGAGGACAACTTGTTGTCCAAAATCGCAAACATGGACCTGAACGACTCGATCGCCTCCGTCACCGACAGTGACAATCTTGGCCAAGCCGATGTCGATTCCTTGCTGAACGAGGGCGAAGAAGCGAGTGGTGAAGAGGCGATCGCCGCTTGCTTCCGCCGCATCGGGTATGGCTATCGACACGGCGGCTACCGTAGCTATCACAGCTACTACCGCCCCTGCTACAACACTTATAGCTACGGCTACTCGTCTTCCTACTACCCACGGTACCGCAGCTACACGCCGTGCTACAGCTACTACACACCGGTTTACACTAGCTACTGGGGATGCTGGTAACACGATGGTTTGTTGAAGCAGAAACGATCTAACTCTCAAGCCCGGCAACCGAGTGCAATCACGGTTACCGGGCTTTTTTAATCAAAAAACAAAACACATTACAAAAGGCAAAACTCATGAACCGTTCCATTCTCAGTCTCGTCGTCCTAACCGTTGGGCTATCCATCGGCATGTCGCGGCAAGCTCATTCACAACAGGTCAACGCATCCCAACTCTTTGGGCATGTCACGCGCTGTGATCATGTGATCGATCTGATTGTTCAGCACGGCGTCAACAACTGCTTCAATCGATCGACATCGCTTCTACAGGCCACACCTTATGGGGCATTTCAGATCCAAAGCACGGAACTTGGTGATCTCGAAATCATTAGCGTAAACCAAATAGAAAACAGCGATTCCAATTGCGGTCCAACCTTCGCGGTCGTAATCCAAAACCAAAGTACGCGAAGCGTTTCAGGTTTCCATGTTTCTGCGGTCGCCGTGTTCGGGCGAATTTGTCCAACCTCACCAAGTGTGACAACAAAAATGGACTGTATCGAGGCGGGACAAGCAACCGAGGTACATCTGCAACTGCCAATCGACGCACTAGCGATGGGCATTCGAAACGGTCAACCTGTTGGTTACCAGCGGTTGGTCATCGCAATCGACAGTTACGATGAACTGTTGGAAACCGATGAGGCGAATAACTTAAAAGCGTATGATGCCGCATCGATCGCGTTCGTTGCAACGGTATCAGAGCAAGCGGTTCAGGCCGTTACGGACGTTAACGAAACGGTTCAAACGCAAACGCATTCAATCACTCCGCAAACTGCGTCGCCCCAAACAATAGCACCTGTCGTTGAGGCAAAGCCGGATGCACTCCGTTCGGCAATCAAGATGCTCGATACTGGCAGCACGATTAGCGCTGCCGCCAGTCAACTGTGAACCTTGTAGAAATTGCATGCCTCGCAGGTGAAACGCAACGCAGGCTGCCGGCCTGCAACTGCCGTTGGAAATCGTCAGCTTGTGTTTAGGAATCCACCTCGCCAGGAACCGACGATACTTTCCTGGATAAGACCGTTCCCATCATGCCCCACGCGTTGACGATCACACGGTAGGCGAAAAACGAAGCCAATAGACCAAGTAACGCGGCTCCGATCACCGTCAAACGAAAGCCCTGCGAAGCGGTCTCGCTCAAAATCATTAACATCGCACCGAGTAGCGGAATGACTGCCGCGATCAACAAATAGTATTCGCAGCGACGCTCCATCTGCTTCGCACGTTGGTCAAATTCACGGTCCTGCATCGTACCGCTCAAACAAAGCGGATAAAAAACGTGCGTCGACAGCAATGCCATACCAAAAAAAGGATAGATCATTGCCACACCGCCACAAATCATCGACGAGAGGACGAAATGCACAGCCTGCGTCCATACAAACTCGTGAAAGAGTGTCGACATGACAAGCGAAAACACAATGCCCGACGTCAACCACAACGAACCACTCAACCTCGCTGCACGATGTCCCAGTTCTAACGCTTCTCCTAAGTCGGCTGAATCGACTCGTACGCCACGCCTTGCTGCATCCACTGCGCGAACGATCCTTCGCGAATACCAAATCACAACGCATGCGGCAAACGGGAAAACTGTCAAGTTGACGAACCACGAAACTTGCTGGAGTCCCAAACGCATTCCATCGGTCGACATCACCTGTTGGTAGTTGTATTCGTAGTTAAGAATTCCGGCAGCCATGTTTGGTAACAGAATGACGGTCGACGCAACCACCCACGGTGGCCATTTCGCAACCCTAAGGCTGAACGATTTTTCAGCGGGATCAAACAAAGCTGCCGCTTCGGGGTGAAGCGACAACCGCAATCGACCTGCCATTTCGTCGCCATCGACAAAACGATCTTCGGGAGAATGCGATAAAGCTTTACGCAATACTTTCTCCAACACTCGCTCCGATGCACTACCGAATTGACGCGGCGCGGTCAATGGTTTGCTACGCGAAACTAACTGTGACTGCACCGCTTCGCTCCACGACATAGCGTAACGATCGTAATCAAACGGACGCTCGCCCTGCCATAGTTCCCAAAGAAGAACCCCCAGCGAATACAGGTCGGCGCGTTCTTGAACCTGTTCAGGTTTGTCGAGTGCTTCGGCGCTGATCGCGCGCAAATGCTCGGGCGCCATATAGCCGATTGATCCACCGAATGACGCAGCGGCGCCCGCACGACCCGCAGCACCGGCGAAACTGACATTGAAATCGGCCAACTGGGGGATGCACTCGGCGGACAACAACACGTTTGCCGGCTTTACGTCGCGATGTAGAACGCCGTGTCGATGTGCTTCACCAAGCGCCTTAGCCATCTGGACTCCCATCCAGGCAACCACTGCTGGCCACGGAGCCGATCGAATCCATTGACGAACCAATGAACGCTCGGGGACCGCCTGAGCGGCTCGCAACAAATTCCCATCAACAGCATCCACCAACAATCGGCTATCGCAATGCCCGTCTTGGCAATCTCGCGCGGCATAAACAACATCGGACAATGTGCCACCGGGATGGTACTGCATGTAAAGCAAATGCAGACCCTGTTCCAAATCCGTTCGCTGGTCAAACACACGAACGATATTGGGATGGTCGAACTGAGCAAGTGCTTGGGATTCGTCGCCGCCGCCGCGTGAAATTTTTAGAGCGACAAGACGGTGCATCGAAACTTGCCGGGCCAAATAAACATGCGCGAATGCGCCTTGCCCAAGTTTTTGAATCAACAAGAAATCGTCGACCTGGCTACCCAACGGTAACTCAGGCGGTACCGAACGCGTTCGAACCGCCCCGGTTACTTCAGCCGAGTGGAGTAGTGGATGCAGAAGCTCGGCGTGTTGCGGAAAGCGTTCGCAGTAGTCTTCGTATGAGCAATCTTGACCTGCGTCCTTTCGTAACTGGATCTCTTCCATCACCATGTCGAGCGGCACCTTCGATACCGACAATCGGTCCGGCATCGCTTCGATATAATCCTCAATCCGTTCGATCGTCCCTTTATCGGCCGCCAAAGCCATGTTTAGTTTGATCAATTCCACCAGGACAAAGTGTTGCGTTTCGGTGTCCGTTTCGGGCAACATTTCTTGAAGACGCAGACGCTCGCCACAATGCCCTTGAATTGCTAACCGTTCCAACGCCAATTCGATGTTCGCATCGGCGTTCGCTTCGGCATCAAGCTTTGCTTTTTCAGAGGAAGCCATCGGGTCCGTCATGACTGACTTGATAGAAGAATAGTAGAACGAACAATAGGTAGACGAGGTGGGAAAATCATGGTTTTGCGATTCCACGACCTTACTGTAAGCTGTTAGGGGGATCGAAGCCACCTCCTAAACGGATGCGAAAAGATGGACTCAGCGAACCAATCGGAACTCGTCGATCGAATCAAGAAATATGACGCTGAAGCGTTAGCGAGTTTTATCGATGTCAATCGCCAGCAATTGATGGGATTCCTGAAATCGATCACCGCAGATCGGCTGCTCAGCGTTGTCGAGTTGGACGACCTTGTTCAAGAGGTTTCCACAGCCGCATTGACCGGATTGAAAACCGCCCCATTGGATCAGTACGAACCGATGCAGTGGATTCAACAGATCGCGCGCCGTCGCGTCGTCGACGCGCATCGCTTTCATTTTGATGCCAAACGACGTGACGCCGGACGTCAACAATCGATCCATGCGGATGAAAAACAGGGTTCGCCGTCGCTTGGAATTGAGCAAATGCTCGCCGCCAGTATGACATCGCCGAGTGCTGCTTACAGCCGCGATGTGCGAATGAATCGAATGCAAGCGGCGATTGAGGAATTGACTGACGAACAGAAGTCGGCGGTTCGCATGCGATATGCCGATGGGCTACAAACAAAACAGATTGCTGAAAAGCTCGGCAAGACCGATGTAGCCGTTCGTGTTTTATTATCACGCAGTATGCGGCAACTGGAAAAGCGACTGGATGATGTCAAACCCACTCGCCAATAGCCACCCACTCCTCAATAGCAAGGTCGTGTTGCCTCATGTCGTTGTGGCCAATTCAAAGGCCACGAACGAAACGCAGACATTTTAACGAGCCATCCACTGCAAAATCGACTAGATGATTCGTTAGGGGACACCCTAGGTGACCAGCGCACACAGCTTGATCGGGAGTGTATGATGTATCGGTTCAGCACATGCCGAGAGTGTGATCGCTCGCGCGGACTTCTGAAATAGCCTCACAACTTCCCACCTCTAAAGAGCTCTCTCATGATGCGATCTTTCTACCTTGTTGCGGTTGCCTTCGTTGCGGTAGCCTCCGTTGCGGTTGCCCCTGCGATCGGCGATGACACGACCGAAACGAAACCGCCTACGCTCTGTGTCGGAAATTATCAAACAGAAGCGGAAGCGGTACAACAGTTGAAACGGTTTGCCGCCGGTTACTCAACTCGACAAGAGTGGAACGCCCGAGCGAAGAAGATTCGGAAACAAATTCTTACTGGCACTGAACTGTGGCCGCTGCCTGAGCGGACGCCGCTGAACCCGATCATCCGAAAGAAACGCGATTACGACGGCTATTCTGTTGAAGCGGCGGCCTTCGAGGCTCGGCCCGGTTTCTTTGTCTTTGGCAACTTATATCGACCGGCCGGCCAAAAAGGTCCATTCCCCGGGGTCCTTTGCCCCCATGGTCATGCCCGAGGACCAGAGGGGGGACGATTGCGTGCCGATCATCAACATCGATGCGCAACGTTGGCTCGGATGGGGGCGGTCGTCTTCGCTTATGACATGGTCGGCTTCGGCGACTCCGAACAACATGGCTGGGACCACAAGCACTCGCAGGTGATGACGCTGCAGACGTGGAGTAGCATTCGAGCACTCGATTTCCTTCAATCACTTCCCGATGTTGAGCCCGAGATGCTCGCGGTAACCGGTTGTTCGGGCGGAGGGACTCAAACGTTTCTGCTGTCCGCTATTGACGATCGGGTGAAGGTGTCTGTTCCGGTCGTGATGGTGTCGGCCCATTTCTTTGGCGGGTGTCAGTGCGAAAGTGGCATGCCGATTCACAAGACCGAGAAGCTTGAGACTAGCAACGTCGAAATCGCCGCGCTGGCCGCGCCGAGACTCATGCTACTGGTTTCCGTTGGCGGTGATTGGACGAAGAACACACCGAAAGTGGAATACCCGTACATTCAGAATGTTTACAAGTTGTACGGAGCGGTTTCGAACGTCCAAAACCGACACTTCCCACAAGAAGATCATGGCTACCAAGTCAAAAAACGCCAGGCGGTGTATCCATTCATGGTCAAGCATTTGAACCTCAACTCGTCAGGTGTCTTGGATCGCGATACGGGGTTGTTCGACGAAAGCAAAAACACCATCGAAACTGTCGCACTGCAACGCGTGTTCGATAATGATTATCCACTGCCGGATCACGCGGTAAAACCAGGCTCCATCATTGCGTTTCGCTAACTGAACGCGTGTCTGATGTTCCCATGGTGGAACACGGATCGTTTCGCTTGGCGGTTCTCGATTAGCTCACGGGTCAGGCGTAACGCTTGATTTCGTTGAACTGTATCGACGCGATACAGAATTTTCCTGTCGCAGTTTAAACTCGGTGAATTCCATTAGTAGGAACGTTCTGCCTCTGATTCGGTTTCACGAACTTATGCCGCGCCCACAATGAATGTGTCACGCAATCGTGCGATAAGGCACGCCGTTGGAAGCCCCGACTGTGTGAGGATGCCACACCTGTTGCTTTGCTCTTGAAGACAGATGGAGGCTGATCGACAATTCCTCACGCTTTTCGAGTGTCGAATGCCAACCACATGCGTCACTGACAAATTTTTTGTTCTCGCAATCCGTTGTAAGCTTCGCTTGGCACGACGTTTTCAGCCGCAATCGAGCTCATCCTCAAGCAATACGAGACCCGAATTGAGCAACCTCCGAGGCCCACCATGTATCGGACCGCTACCGCGAATGTCACTGTCCCATCTGTACGAGCATGCAATCCAATAAGGCTTGCGATTTGCCTCAGCGTCTTCTTAGCGATGATGTTGTTGGTCGTTAGCGAACGCACGCTAGCGGAATCGGTTTTCAGTCCGCTGCCGGGAACCGACAACATGGGGTTCTTGATCCGATTCAAGGCTTTCGACTCGACAAATCCGATTCGGCGATGCAGCGTGCAAATGCGGGCCTATGGCAGTTTCAACGGGCTTGTATTCGAAGGAACTGCAGCGGGAAACGGCGATAATTTCGAAGGAAAGTACGACTACGACTCGACGTTGGTTGCAAAATGGAATCCCACTTTCACAAAGATTGAATCGTTCCGCGTCAACCGTGTCGAACGATTCCAAGATGAGACCGTTCGGTATGACATTCAGGGAAATGACATTTCCCTTAGTTCATACTCAAGCACCGGAAATAAAACGCTGACTTACACCCTTAAAGGTTCCGACATCGCTGCGAGCATAACTCGTTGTGTGGTGACGATAAGTCGATCAAAGGGTGACCAGCCTGACCTGCGATCAACAAGGGCAAGCTTCATTGACGGGAGCATCGAGTTCAGGTTGCCAGGAGAAAAAAGTGACAAACGAATTCAAATCCTTCCGTCAAAGACGAAGTTCGGATACGGACAGGTCCGTATTTTGGCGTTTCCGAAACAGGAAATTCGGTTGCTAATTCCAAAGGGATGTTACAACATTGAGTTTTCTCCGTCAGACAATCCAAGAAAAATTGAACTAACGTGCGATGAACATGGCAAGGCCACAGCAACGATCCGGTACCTTGTCTCGAATCTTCAAGAACTGAACAACGTCGCCACGACGCAAATCGAAGGCTACCAAAAGGCTGGCCCGCATTGGATTTCGTTTGCCAAGTGCCAATTCAACATTCTCCATAACTGGCAACGATTAATCGCCGAGTTCCGCGATGAAAGCCGATGTAGGGCTGCGAAGTCAAATCCCTTCATCGTGTCTCAAATGGCCTTCATCGGAAATGACCCAAACACGGCATTGGCTGGTCCACTGCACAACATGCTCTGCTCTCTGCAGGCAACGCGAAAAACTCTGAATGAATCATTGCAGCGTGATGGTGTGGAAATCCCACACGTTCCCTTTTTAACCTATGAAGGAATGAATGTATTCACATGCCAGGCTTACCAGCGACGACTACTGTCATGGTTTTATAATAAACGGTTTAGCGACAGCCCCTGGGTTGCATCGACGGTAAACGGTATTGAATGCCTTCCCTATTCGATCGTCGGCGGCATGCACAAGTTTGTAGGCCTGATGCCGGCAGGAATCTCTACAAACGATCGGATGGTCGGTGCATCCGGAACCCAAATTTATCTTGATCCTTGGTGGCACCAACGTCCAGAGGTTTTCTCGGTGGATCAAATGACAGCCTCGGCTCTGGCTTATCCAATGGTGACGCTGCTTACCCTTCCCGCAAGTGCACCCGTTTTTATTCTCACCGGCACTGCGTTACATGTTGTTGCACCCGCTGTGGCAGCGATGTCAAATTCGCAAGGCGAGGAAACGTGGAAGGAAATCGCAGCCAACATAGTGGGAAAATCCAGTGCCAGTTTAACCGGCCGAATCGATCTAGATTCCGATGCCTTTTCGATACTCAGAAAGGATATGATAACCTTTGATGATATCGAAACCGTTAGAAATCAAAGCACGGATTTCCAAATACCCTCTGGCCCAATCTCCGACATTGGCACGGGTATCACTGGAATTCAAAAATGGCATCAAGCCATTGAGGATGTCGAAACGATCTGCGACACCATTTGGATGTTCCGCTGCCCGTTGGAAGTCACAATCGCAACTGACAATGGATCATTGACTTGTGATTTGGTAGAGCGACGATATGAGGGCGCTTTCCCAGGATGGGCGATCTCCTATCCAGAAACCGATGGGTCGCAGGGGCTTATCCTGTCAGTGCCTCGCGGCGTTGCACAAAATCTTACCGTCAAAGTGCTCCGGGATGCCCCACGAATTGATGTGACGCACGCTTCATTCAGTTCCAATCGAGCCTCGCATTTCGAGATACTCAACGCCAATCGACAAGACGAATTTAGGTTAAACGATTTTGCCATGGGCAATGTATCGATGACCGACGCTTACTCACATCAAATACCGGCCACCGAAACCGCGTTACTTTCTCCTAGAGTCTCAATGCGAGAGACATTTGAAACCGAGACGAGCGACTCCGAGGCGAGGATTAAAAATGCACGTCAATCCGCTACCAAGGACGGTTCGGGAATCTCCGAAATCGTACGCCGACCGCCAGTCGTCCACCGTCGTCAAGTCGTCACACCTGAGCAGCGAGAATCAACCATCAGTGATCTCCGCAATTTAGGCGTCGACGTACTAACATCACTAAGCTCCGCCGATACTGTGCTTTCGTTGGATTTTCGTGGTCTCGAAATCGATGACAAGCACCTGATGCATTTGTCGGATGTTGACAACAAATTCTTTGGAATCATCTTTCTAAATGGATGCAACGTCAGCGACTCGGGCCTTATGGAAATTGGGAAATTACAAAACCTGGTGTTCCTCGGCCTCGATGATACGCCAATCACGGACGACGGTATTCGACACCTCGCGAACATGCCAACGTTGGAACATCTATGCCTCTCCAACACCAGTGTAACCGACAAGTGCATCCCGTACTTAACCATGATCAGCAGCCTGAAGTTCCTGTATCTCGAAGAAACACAAATTACAGGCGCGGGGGCCAAGGAAATCCAGAAATACTTGCCAAACTGCGATATCACCAAGTAACGAGCACCTAGACGAGAAGCTGGAAACAAGAAAGGCAAGAAAAAGCAAGAAAGGGCCACCCAGTTGTTGAAGCAAGAAAGGGCAAGAAAGGGCGGCAAGAAAGAGCCACCCAGTTTTTG
>SJPJ01000001.1:403625-406031 GCA_007859835.1 Novipirellula herctigrandis
CCCGCATTTGCGTTATCTGAGTGCCAGAGTCGCCATCGGTGCACGCTGCGGAGTGGCTAAAACTCGCTTTGGTGTTATGCAACACCTCAAGCATTTCACCCAATTTGTTCGGTGGATGTTTGTTGTGTTGCGCGATGCAACTTCACACCGATACAACACCCAACTACAAACTTTGCGCCAACCAGCAGCGCGAGGAACACGGCGAAAACAAGCATCTGCGTCTGGTCAATCGCGCCAACGCGGCTACGAATATCGTCGTTAAGCAGGTGCGCCACAACGATCAGCATCATGATCGAAGCGCCGAGAACCCGGTGCCATTTGGATCCAAAGACAACGAGCAATGCAACACTGGCTTGGACGAATAACAGTGTTGTCTCACCGAGAAAATTTTGGACTTCTCTCTGACTCGACCAGAATTCTTCGGAGGCGAACGTTGACAGGCCCGAAAGCCAGGGGATCGACAATGCTGTCGCAGCAATTAGTAGCATCAAATCCGAAATTCGAATTCTCGGAAAAAATCGATGGCGAGTAGGTGAGGCGTCGCGAAGAAGATTAGTTGGGACTAGCTCAATGGAGAACTGAACGATGGCAAGAAACGCCCAACAGCCGACAATGGGGAATGCCAAGGCATACTTTGTATGCGCCGAGAAACTAAAGTCATACTGCGCGAAGGAATGAAACGTCAGCGCAAAAATCGCGAATGCTTCCACCGTTCGCCTGAATATCGTGTCGCGCGAGACAACAAGCCAACCACCAACAAACGCGACTAGAGTCAGCTGCGCAACTCCAAGGCAAACGGCTGCCAGTTGACCGTTTCGAAAGATGTTCGCGAATGCAATCGCCTGCAGAATCGAGCAGATCATTGCCACGCAGATTCCGTAGCTTAAGAATCTCAAACGGTGTTTGCCAAGTGGCAACAACCATGCAAAACACCAGGCTGCGCCCAATGCAACGACCACGATGAACCGGACGCGGGCGGTCTTCGTGAAATCCGTCGTCGAGGCCAACTCGCCAGTCTGGGCGTTCCAGATGGACAAGCGATCCAAGCAACCGTCGAATGGGTGCTCGTTAAGAGATTCCCAAAATAGATTCTTGGTCGGGAAGTGTAGGAATTCAGGCTCGGGCGGCAATCGACTTACGATTTCACCCTGCTGGTTGGATGCTACTCGTTGGGTTGTTTCTTTGTCGTCGTTGAGAATCAAGTCGCCTCCATCCGTCAGCTGGGGTTGCACCAACTCGCTGTGCGGCAATTCGACTCTCTTGCCCGTTGCGGGCCAATAGAGTGCGTAACGCACCTTTCCTGGATCATCATCATTCGGCGGTGCGACCGACTCCAACAACAAAGCATCCAACGACACACTCACTACATCTTCTAGATCTGGATTGGTCAAATTGCGAGGTTCGGCTCGAAACGAACCTTTGTCATGCCAAAGTATCTCGTCATTGCCGATCGAAAAGGAGGGAGCAAGGTATACGTACGTGTCGTCTGGCACCGAATGCTTATCGATGATCGCTAGATCATCCGTTGATAGCATGTAAAGATGCAGAACTCCGTCATTGTCTGTGTCCGCAAATATCAATGCCTTACCATCGCGAGTGAATGTGCTCCAGTACCCGTGACTTGGGACAGGCAGCGTGCGCGAGATACGCGAATCCAATGTCATCGGATCTAGTAGACTCAGTGTGGTAGCGCCATTGGCTTGAGTCCCGAATATCGCGACTTCGCCTTTCGCAGACTGACCACGCGTTCGCAAAGTATGAAGCGTTCCGGCTTGGACTCTCGTCGAAATCAAGTTTCCGCGTGAATCGTGAAGCTCCAGCCAGATTTTTTCTTTGCCGATCGGCGGAAGGCTGAAACGCATACTTAATAGGTGGTCCTGATCGACTAGGCAAACAGATCGCCAAGCTAATAGATCGCTCGCGGTCGACATCAGTTGCCACCATATCGCAACACCCAATAGGATCAGCACAGCGCGATAAACCAAGCCAGAGTTGGATTTTTGCCACACGTCAATGCTATTCGTTGCGAGGGAACTAGGAATGAGTATCCGACTCGTTGGTCGCGCAAATACGAGACCCGCGGTTGGCCTGACTACTTAGAAGATGGCTCAGACACGCAGAAGAGTAGGCGCGAAAACTTCTCCTGCATATCCCCTTCGATTCGAGGCCAGACTCTCTACCAACTTGCAAGGTAATAAATAATAAAGTAATAAAAAGCCACCCAATTTTCAATTTCCGCAAGGAGCTTTTCCAGAGTCTTTGCTTCGGAAATATTCCCCCTTTGGAGGCGATGAGGGCAAGAAAGGGGCAAGAAAGCAAGAAAGGGCCACCCAAACAAAGGGCACCCATTTTCTTTTAGCAAGGAGCTTGTCCAGAGTCTTTGCTTTGGAAATATTCCGCCATTGG
>SJPJ01000001.1:406041-406939 GCA_007859835.1 Novipirellula herctigrandis
AGAAGCAAGAAGACAAGAAAGGGCCACCCAGTTTTTGATTTTAGCAAAGAGCTTTTCCAGAGTCTTTGCTTCGGACATGCTCCCCCTTTGGAGGCGATCGGAGTGGTATCCCTCCTCTCCAGCGAGTTCACATGCATCTTTAGAAAGCAAGCAAGGGCCACCCAGTTTTTAGCAAGTCAAGCAAGAGAGCAAGCAAGGGCCACCCAGTCTTTAATTTTAGCAAAGAGCAAGCAAGGGCCACCCAGTCTTTAATTTTAGCAAAGAGCAAGAAAGAGCCACCCAGTTTTTGCTTTTAGAAAGCAAGAAAGGGCCACCCAGTCTTTAATTTTAGCAAAGAGCAAGAAAGAGCCACCCAGTTTTTGCTTTTAGCAAAGAGCTTTTCCAGAGTCTTTGCTTCGGACATGCTCCCCCTTTGGAGGCGATTGGAGTGGTATCCCTCCTCTCCAGCGAGTTCACATGCATCTTTACAACATCGACCGCGCAGCACACAACGCTAATCGCAAAATCAGTTGCAGGTTCGAGCGTGCGGAAGAGAGTCCGCTACACCGAAGCTAGTCCCAGTGGGTTCTCGGGAGCACACAGCCAGCCTTGACCACACCGGACTGCCTCACGAGCAAGGCTCTCGGGAGTTCCTGCCGCTCGCTTAAAGACGCGACCAAACTTCTTCACAATGTCACACCAACCATGGGTGTCGATCCCAAAAAGCAAGAAAGGGCCACCCAAATGGAGCAAGAAAGCAGCAAGAAAGCAGCAAGAAAGCAGCAAGAAAGTAGCAAGAAAGTAGCAAGAAAGTAGCAAGAAAGAATAGCAAGAAAGAACCACCCAAACAAAGGGCACCCATTTTCTTTTAGCAAGGAGCTTGTCCAGAGTCTTTGCTTTGGAAATATTCCGCCATTGG
>SJPJ01000001.1:407649-408542 GCA_007859835.1 Novipirellula herctigrandis
GGTTTGTAATTTGAACCTACCTTCCCAAAAGCGTCCGGTACACTCGTCTTCACGATTTGCTCGTCGAGCAATGTTCTCTGCCGTACATCGCATCCACCAACTGATGTCACTGAGTCGCCGCCGTCGTTCGTCCAACACTTCGGCTTGATTGACGATCATGTCAATTTCCGGCTTCGTCGGTTCCTCGGGCGACCCATCTTTCTTGCGTCGATGAGGAAACAGCCTCAGCCATCGCCTCGCCACCTCTTGATCGGTCCACTGAGCAACCACATCAGGCCGACTGCGTAAAACGAGGTGCAGATGATTGCTGAGCACCGTATAGGTCAGGCAATCGACTGCAAAAATCCCCGCCAGAAACTCCAATCGATCACGAATCCAGCCACGGCGATGCTCATAGGATTGACCGGAAAACGGGTCTTCGCCACACAAGAATGCACGTCTTACACAGCGTTGAACTGCGTGGAATACCTGAACTTCTGCGGGATCAGCGACTTCATAGCGTGGTTTGCGCGGCATAACGACCTCCTGGACAAGACTTGATGAGCGAGAATTCTAGCAAATCCCAGCAGTAAGGCAATCAAAATGGATGGCCCCTTCTTGCTTCCTTCTTGCTTCCTTCTTGCTTCCTTCTTGCTTCCTTCTTGCTTCCTTCTTGCTTCCCTTCTTGCTTTCCTTCTTGCTTTCATAGCGTGGTTTGCGCGGCATAACGACCTCCTGGACAAGACTTGATGAGCGAGAATTCTAGCAAATCCCAGCAGTAAGGCAAAACCCGTTGGATGGCCCCTTCTTGCCTCCCTTCCCCTTTTCCTCTCCTAAGGGCATGATAGATGCAGCCTGCTTCATCGGCACGTTTGATTCTTGGCATACCATCAGTTGGCTAAAGAAAGATTGAT
>SJPJ01000001.1:408552-409073 GCA_007859835.1 Novipirellula herctigrandis
CCAACGCTAATCGCAAAATCCGTTGCAGGTTGGAGCGTGCGGAAGAGAATCCGCTACACCGAAGATAGTCCGAGTGGGTTCTCGGGAGCACACAGCCAGCCTTGACCACACCGGACAGCCTCACGAGCAAGGCTCTCGGGAGTGCCTGCCGCTCGCTTAAACACACGACCAAACTTCTTCACAATGTCGCACCAACCATGGGTGTCGAGCCCAATGCGACTCAAGATAGGAGCCAAGTGGTCGGGTATCTTGCCAACCTTGTTCCGGTGCAACTGCCGGCCCGTCCAATCCAAGAGTTCCAAATAGCGAGACATCGAGACCGCCAAGAACCCCTTGGTACTTGCCCGCCGACCGGATGGATCGATACACGGTCCGACCGCATCGTTCTTTTCGTCAATTTCGATCGGACTCATCCAACCGCTCTTCCGCCGACGTCGACTCCGCTCCCAATCATGAGTACTCGGCCGAGTCCGATCCCGACGCTCAGCCAAATCATCGATGCGATCTTTTGCACCGGTGTA
>SJPJ01000001.1:409133-675226 GCA_007859835.1 Novipirellula herctigrandis
GCATGCCAGCAAACTCGCTTCGTCCAACAGAGTTTGCAATTTGAATCGGCCTTCCCAAAAGCGCCCGGTACACTCGTCTTCACGATTTGCTCGTCGAGCAATGTTCTCTGCCGTACATCGCATCCACCAACTGATGTCACTGAGTCGCCGCCGTCGTTCGTCCAACACTTCGGCTTGATTGACGATCATGTCAATTTCCGGCTTCGTCGGTTCCTCGGGCGACCCATCTTTCTTGCGTCGATGAGGAAACAGCCTCAGCCATCGCCTCGCCACCTCTTGATCACTCCACTGAGCAACCACATCAGGCCGACTACGCAAAACGAGGTGCAGATGATTGCTGAGCACCGTATAGGTCAGGCAATCGACTGCGAAAATCCCCGCCAGAAACTCCAATCGATCACGAATCCAGCCACGGCGATGCTCATAGGATTGACCGGAAAACGGGTCTTCGCCACACAAGAATGCACGTCTTACACAGCGTTGAACTGCGTGGAATACCTGAACTTCTGCGGGATCAGCGACTTCATAGCGTGGTTTGCGCGGCATAACGACCTCCTGGACAAGACTTGATGAGCGAGAATTCTAGCACGAGCAAATCCCAGCAGTAAGACAATTAAAAATGGATGGCTCCCTATTTCTCCATGGCCCCTTGTTTCTCCCTCTAAATGGATGGTGCCTTTTTCCCCTCTTCTTTTCTATGTTTTTGGATGGCACCTTCTTTCGCCATGGCACCTTCTTTCGCCCCCCTTCTTTCGCTCTTCTTCTTTCCTGTAAGGCAATAGCGTTTGGATGGCCCCTTCTTTGTCTTTCTTCGCTCTTCTTTCGCTCTTCTTTCGCTCTTCTTTCGCTCTTCTTTCGCTCTTCTTTCGCTCTTCTTTCGCTCTTCTTTCGCTTCTTTTCGATGGCCCCTTCTTTCTGCTCTTTCTTTTTCAGTTGATTGAAAGGCCAACACGATGGCGAGTTGACACAAGGTTTCGCAGTTGATGTCCGGGCACAAATGGTAGCCCAACAACGAAATAAAACGAAAGTTTCGTTTTATTTCATTAAAAATAGAACTTTTTGCAAAATACGCATTGGATCCTCGGTGGAAATCGCTAAGGTTAATTGTGTCGCTGTTAATGCTACTTTAAGGCCATGCATTTTTCATTGGATCGAGAGGAGGTGTCTCGGTGTGCTGAAATGCCGCGGTCGTTACGACCGGTGGTTGTCGGTTGGCCATTCAGAGCCGAATTCAAAATTCTAGAGAAAGGGGTTACGCCCATGGGGCGATTCAATTCATTAACGCATCTCTGCTGCGTTGTCGCATGTCTAGTTCTATTCAGCGGATGTGGTGGTGAAACCTCGGTGCAGAAGGCGCCTGAGGGCTCGACAATCAGTCAATACTTGGCTGAAAATCCCGACGTATTGGCGGAAGAAAATCTTGATGCTGCGGATGACGCAGAGATGGACGAGTAGCATCTTGAACACGGTATTTTTGACTTTCATTTTCTTATTGGAGTGAGGACGATATGAGGAAGACTCGATCGAAACCAGGTTTCACACTGGTCGAATTATTGGTGGTGATTGCCATCATTGGCGTGCTCGTTGGGCTGCTGCTGCCAGCGGTGCAAGCGGCGCGTGAGGCGGCACGGCGGATGAGCTGTAGTAACAACTTCAAGCAGTTGGGGTTGGCGATACACAACTACCATTCAGCTTATAATAGCTTGCCCATGTTCAAGGGCGGTACCGCTCGCCTGGCCGGAGCGCCGAACAGCTACCGAACCACGGCCATTGCCGGTTCTTCTGGTGGTGGCAACGACGGCCTGCAACTGAGCATCCTGGTGCCGCTGTTGCCGTTTTTTGAAGGTCAGGGATTGTGGGAGCAGATTGCAAATCCCTACTCAATCCCTGCGGGCCAACCCGGTGCCGGGCTGATCTTCGCACCGATGGGCCCTGTGCCTGCGATGGGGCTCGGGCGGCATGCCGAGAACCAGTACGATCCTTGGCTAACGAATGTCCCAACGCTGCGTTGCCCGAGCGATCCGGGAATTGGTCTCCCGTCGCAAGGTCGTACCAACTACGGCGCCTGTTTGGGCGATGATATATTCCGTATCAACAACGGTGGTGTCAGTGCATTTGGTGTTAAGCACCCGACCCAGTTTCCGCAGGCGCGAAGCGTTTGCCGTGGAATGTTTGTCCCACGACAAGTCACCAAATTTCGTGACGTACTTGATGGACTATCCAACACGATGATGATGGGTGAGCTCATGACAGACCTAGGCGACAATGATACCCGAACCGCAACCGCGATGGCCACTGGAAACATTTATCAGATGCCCGGAGAGGCGTGCCCAACGGGTGATCCACTGCGGCCAATATTCTGGGATGCTTCGGCGGTCACACTGATTGCCGGCTCGCAGTCTCGTCGCGGGTACAAGTGGGCGAGTGCCTATCCCATCGACTCGGGGGTTGTGAACATCTTTCCCCCCAACGGTCGTGCCTGTGGGATTAGCAATGCATCTCCTGCAACATGGCGCCCCGGAATTTGGGGCACCAGCAGCCGCCACCAAGGCGGAGCCCATATCTTGATGGGTGACGGCGCGGTGAAATTCATCACCGAATCGATCGAGGCTGGCAACCCTGCCAATGGCATGGTCCGCTGGAACGGATCATCTCCACCGGCGTTCAACACGTTCGCCTCCCCCGGTAGCATTAGCCCTTACGGCTTGTGGGGAGCGCTTTCGACGCGAGCTTCGAAGGAGATTATCGAGGAGGAGCTATAATTCTCCTTCTGCCTAACGATTAAATTCGACAACGCCGATGGCTCACTCCCGAGCCATCGGCGTTTCATTTTGCCGTGAAATTGATGGACGGTGCCGAACTCGAACCGTGACTAGAGCATCTTAAACTTCAATGTGCGTTGTACCTTAAATTGCGATTGCAGTTGATGCCATCATTTGGAGAGGGCCAGAAAGGGCCATCCCAGGCGATAAGGCCAGAAGGGGCCATCCCAGGGCAACTCAGTTTTTGAATCTAGATGAGAGCTTTAGTAGACCGGTTGGCTTGGTGGCGAAGGCTCAAAAGGCGGAGGCGATCCCATTGTGTCCCGCGTCGCGAAGAACCGTCAGGCTGGCGTTGCGAAGGGATGCCCGACTTACCGAACCATATCCGGTGCGAGCCCGACACTTGTCTTCGCCCGTCGTCACATCGCGAACCCAGTGCAGACGATGCTCGACGCCCCAGTGGCCTCGATTGAAATCCAGAAAGTGCTTCGCATTGGCTCGATCGGGTCCCAGGCTGGTGATCGCGTGCGAGACTTCCTTGACCGGCTCATCGCCAATGATCCGCGTTCGCTCGTTGCGAATCGCTTGGGCAAAGCCTGGCCAGTCAAGAAAGCCACCGAGTCGGCTGCTGGACTGAAGGTTAAATGCACTCCGTTAATGCGACTTACCAATCCTAGGCTTCCGACAACCCAAAATCGAACAGTGAGTTGCTCTGAGTTTGATAGGTCCATGGTTGTCGCGGGTGATTCAAGGTTGGACCAACGATTTCGCGATCGACGCAAGGCCGGAGCCGCAAGAGGTAATTCTTCAAGTACGGATCTGTGCGGGGGCGGCTGGCAACAGCCGTTACTACCGCAATAGGCGGTTGGAATCCGGCGATGACGCTGCGTTCATCACCGGCTAATGGCTTCCATTCCTTCGGGATAAACGTGTCCCGAAGGGATCACACCGATTAGCCCTGACTTGGCCGCAGCAACGACTCATACCACCGATGCATTCGCACCCAGGCGAATTCGCCAATACTCACTTGCCGTAGCCCCAATATCGCGTAGCCTTGTTCTCCTGCACCTAAGTCTTGACAGGCCTCGGCCGACAGTGTGATCACGCCCCGAAATCGTGGTTCAACCAAACGCATACTTGGCTGATCGGAATCTTCCTTTTCAGTCACGGCTAATGGTCCTCCCAGGCTTGAACTCATCGCGGGGTGCGGTAGTGCGGTTGAGGCTCGCGGATCCAGTCGTTCCATTCTTCCTACCCGTGCGAGTCGACCTTTGATACGAAACCGTGTCTGATCGCCAATTTTTATCGCATCAATCTCCTCTTGACCAACGGACAGGACGAGTTCCTTTCGCGTTTCATTCGCTACGGTCAATATCTCGGATCCCTCTTTGATGTACATGCCCGTCGATTGATGAAGGTTCCGTGCAACAATTCGACCCGCGACCGGCGCATGTACCCGTAGTCCTGCGGATTGGCGTCGAATGATGTTCAGTCGTTCTTCGATCGATTGCAAATTCCTTCTGGCGATCTGGGCCGCCGCAGCATTGTGTCTGTCGATCGCCATACGAACCTGAACTTCGCCCTGCTGATATTCAAGTTGAAGCGAGTGCAATTGGGCCTCAAGTTCGTCGTTGTGCAACTCGACCAGCAGTTGTCCGGCCTCAACCATTTCACCATCCATGACATGGACATGATCGACAAAACCATTGACACTGCTACGAACAACCGACTGATCCGAGTAGTCAACGACGACGGGCGCATCCATCGCTCCCGGCCATGGTAGCCACAGCGAGGCCGCACCTATCACGACGACGATTGATACGCTGCAAACCAGTGCGCGAATAAACGAAGGTCGTTTTTCATGAAACCGCCGCTGAAAGTCGACAACGACTTTCCATAACGGCACAGCAAACCAACTGAAGACCCCAATGATCGCCAACAGTAATCCTGCGCCGTGCATCAGAACCGATGCGGCAGAGACTAAAGAAACACAAACCAGCAACCGCCATACGGTACTGGCCACTCCATAACTGCAAACGAACCAACGCCGAAAACCAAGTATTTGCAATGGACGATGTCTCTCGCCGAAAAATAGACGCGATGCGGTACCCTTTACAAAACGATTGGCGTCCGTGGCTAAATTGGGGACATTCAGTAGATCAGCAAGTATGTAGTACCCATCAAAACGCATCAACGGATTGGCATTGAACAGCAACGTGGACAGACTAGCCATCACGATCACGTTAAATAGCAGGTGATGAGTCAACGACGAGTCGACGTTCGCCCAAGTGATCGCGGCGACCGCCGCAAGAACCAGTTCAGCATACATGCCTGAAATGGCAACATGAATTCGTTGCCACTTTGACGGGAAACGCCAACAAGAGGTAACGTCGACATACGCCATCGGCGCAAGCAGAATAAAAATGACTCCGGTCTCACGTACTTCGCCCCGGTGATATTTGCAGGCTAATCCATGCGCCAACTCGTGAACAACCTTCAAAACCGCCCAAGCAAGCAGCATCCACAGCCAATTGTTAGGTGCCAGCACGCCAGCGGAGCTAGCGATAAATTTCGTCCAGTTTGTGGCGGCGCAACCAACACCGAACAGAATCACAATGATTCCCACCATTGACGCTACGGGCGACAATAACCAGCCGAATGATGGAAGCAAAGCCGCCAGTAATTGGTCCGGCGATCCCAGCGGGATCTTCATCCAGAAAGGGTTGACTCGATTCGTCAATCCGCCGCGTTGATTGTTGTTCATTTGTCGGCGAGGCGACCACACGGATTCTTGATCCGCGAGTTCGGCGATATCGTTTTCAATCACCCAGGTCGCCACTTGAAGGCCCTGCGATTGCGTGAGTGCTTCTGCGCCTAATGTGCGGGCAGTGATCGTCAAAGCCTGAGCAACGGTCCTGGTCCCATCGAGCATCGAGATAAACACGTACTCGGGATAGCCAATTCGAAAGAACTTTCCCGCCGCCGGCACTTCGATGTGATAGTAAGTTTCCTGGCCATGAACTTGTGGCACAAAGGTCAATTCACACGCCAACCTGATTTTTGAGCCGCTTAAATCACGTGTCGTTAAGTCTGGGACGATGGTCATATTATCACCAACCCAGCCACGCAATGGCGGCCGTCATCGGTCGACGAAATACGTTCCAAATCAGTGGATAACGATCCGCTTCAATCCGCGCCGTTCCCTTCATACCAGGCCGAAGGTCCATTTTGGAATCTTGCAGTCGGACTTCCGCGACAAACACGTTCTGGTCGTCGCGCACCTCGGCGCGTGGATGAACTCGCTCGATCGATGCATCAAAACGGCTAAGCGGATACGCATCAAGTCGTACGGTGACCGCCATTCCCGCACGGACATAGGCAAACTCGTCTTCGACGATACCGACCTCGACAACCATCTCATCAAGCGGGGCTATTTCAAATAGCGTTTTCCCAACTTCCAGCGGCATACCCTCGGCATCTTTCAAATCTCCACTGACCACCACACCGGCGATCGGACTTCGGATGTCAACGTTGTGTTCGCGGTACTCAAGCAATTCAGTACGCTTTTGCAAACGGTCAACCTCATACCGTGCGACCTCTGCCTCACCCGATTTCTGCGTGGCTAAGTGTCCGGCCCGTTCCTTACTGGCACGGTGCAAATCCGCTCGAATTCCTGACAACTCCATCCTTACCTCACGGCCGTCCATCTGTGCCAACAATTGCCCCTGCTCGACAATATCTCCTGGTTCGACGAGCGATTTAGCCAAAGAACCGGCAAAGGGTGCCGCCACGAATCTCCGCAAGACGGGTTCGACCGTGCAATCGCACTTTGCCTGATAGTGCAACGGAAGGCATAGGATCACAGTGACAAATAAAATCGCAGCCAACAATGATAGCCGGCCCTTTTTCTTAACCCATTCTCGAGCACTCTTGATCGTCTTCTCAACCGAACCCTTTTCGGAGCGAGTCATCAATTTTAGTGCCGATGCAACGGAAGGCCCCGCTGTTTCTAAAAATTTGGTAACCGTTGTAGCGTGAACCCCTTTTGCATTGCCAGTCACCAACCAGGCACCTCGCAATTGCCCGCTTGCATCACGTAGCGGCGCACTGACAATTGCCTCCACGTTGGCAAGCTTTGCAAATTGCCGGTGCGCAAGTTGCCCACCCGCATAGATTTCGTCGTGGCTCGGCCAACCGATGGATCCGCCAAAAGCGATACATTCCTGCAGACAGGCCTGAGCAGACCGGGCTATTTCGCCCTGTTGATCAAATGTCGCAACGCCTGAGACGGCGGTGAGCCGACATTCAATCGATGCATCGCGACACAAGCCAACAAGGACTTGTTCGGTTGCTAGAAAGCCTTGTAATTGATCGGCAAGAACTTGACACGAGGCATGTAAGTCTTCGCTGGATTCCATTCGAGCAATTAACTCGCTCAAGGCGGCCATCTGCCTGAGTTGCTCGCGAAGCTGCGTGGTCTCTGACAAGGCGCGATGTTCACGTTGCGGAGTGACTAGCGGTACTGCATTGGCAGGTTGATTCGGAGCATACTCGACCGTCATGTCCATCCTCCATTGTCATCTCGACGGGGCACTACGGATGTTTTGCAGCTAGAGGTGAGTATGTATCAGCGAAGTCTAGATAACAGGTCGTACCGCAGTGAAGTCGCTCGTCAGGATTTGGCAATCGGACTCGCACACGTGTTGTACCACTTTGCGGATCGATCGTTGGCGACACGAACTCAATCGAACCGGAGGCCATATGAGTTGGGTCCATAAAGCGTACGTTAACCGCCCTCCCGACCGAAAGCTCTCTCGCTAAGTCAGCGGGAACCAAAAAGATGACCAACAACGGGTCAAGCTGGACAACGCGGACGATCACTGGATCACTCGGCAAAACCGACTCGCCACAATCTCTGAGTACCCGCGTAACCACTCCGTCGATGGGCGAACGAAGGCAGCGTTTCTCAAGTTGGACGAGTGTGCGTTCATACTCAAGTGTCTTTACTTGAAGCTCTTCTTGGATCGCTTTTAAGTTGGCTTGGGCGATTCGTCTCTTCGATTCCGCTCGATCGAGTTCTTGCGAGCTAGCATGTTTTCGTGCGATCAACTCGTTAAGTTTCTTAACAGTGATGGTTTGCTGGTGCAAATCCTCCATCGCAGACTCTAGCCGACCACGGGATTGCTTGATACTTTTCGCGATCTCAAGTGTCACTTCGAGTACCGAGTCATCCATCTGAACCAATAGCTGATTCTCGGTAACACGGTCACCTTCTTTAATGTGGATTGCTTCGACAATCCCCATTTCGGAAGCCGCGACGTCAATATCTTGATAGGGTTCCGTGAACCCTTGGATTTCAGTCGCTGGCGAGCATGACACCCAACAAACCATTGTCGCGCAGACGAAAGTCCGGCGAACGAGGCATCGAATTGAAAGCGTGGAACTCATCTTAAGTTTAGATTGTATCGTCGTAGAACGTGAACGAACTTCTTGACTGCACCATAGCAGCGAGTGGTAACTTTGGCTTAATGATTCGGGGGCAGATTTGATGTGCACGTCGCATCGTCATCAGTTGCCATCTGACAACATGTGGACGCAGGTGGTGTGATTCACAAACAATTCATTTCTTGCTCGATTACATAAACTACTGCTGAAAGCTAGCTTACGAATCAGTCATTTGAGAAGAAAATAGTGAATCACGTGACAGGTCACTTCGGAGTAAACCGCACCGAGAAGAATAGGCGACACGCTCAGCGGACCGCTGAATGCGGCGTACTTGGCCTGCAAAATCAATTTCTGCCTCACCATCGGAACCCGCATGGCGCTGAATCGAAGAAATCAGCCACGATCCATAAATTTTGATCAACGGATCCTCCGCAGAAACGAAGACTTGCGTGGACCCCGGGTCGCCCTGCCTAGCACATCGACCGATGAGTTGTCTATCAACGCGTCCGGATTCACTGCACTCGCAAACAACGACATGCAACCCCCCCAGAGGCAGTGCGTCCGGACCAAGTTTGATGTCGGTCCCGCGACCTGCGAGGCTGGTAGCAATCGTAACGGCACCACGAGAACCCGCTCGACCAATAACATCGGCTTCTTCAGCATCTTGTCGGCCATTGAGAATTTGAAAATTCAAACCGCGTTCGCTCAACAAATCTGCCAGACGCTCACTGTCGGCGATACTGGTCGTACCAATTAAGATGGGGCGTTCTTGGGAGTGAATTCGCTCGACGCTATCGGCAATCGCATTCCACTTCGTTGACAAGGTGGCAAAGAACCTTGTTGGCCAATACTCTCGCCGCGAAGGTGTCCGAAGTCGAATCGGTACAACGCGAAGGTCATAGACTTGCCGCATTTCTCGCTCGCATCCGGTTGCTGTTCCCGTCATTCCCGCTAGTCGTTCGTAGAGACGCGAAAATCGTTGGCGAGTGATTTGAGCGAGTGAGCTCTTTTCCGGTGTAATCCTCACGCCTTCTTTGGCCTCAATCGCTTGATGAAGGCCTTCGCGCCAGTTCCGATCGCTGAAGATGCGGCCCGTGCTGGGATCTACAATCTGGACTTCACCCTCATCCGTGACGACATAGGAAACGTCACGATGCAAACTCATGGCGTGTAAAGCATGTTCAACATACTCGGTCCAAGTACGCCGAAGTTGTTCAATCGGAATGCGACTCTCACCGCGGTGGATCCAAGCTCTCCCGGATTCGGTTAACTCAATACGCCCCGTTGCTGCGGCGGGTCGAAAATGTTCACCGGTTGTTAGACGATTGACCGCTTCTAGCGCAGCACGGTGCACCTCGGCGTCGTCCGCTTCGCCCTCTGCGTTCCCGCTGAGAATCAACGGCGAGGCCGCATCGTCAAGCAGCACATTGTCAGCTTCGTCAACGATGGAGTAGTACAACTCTCGCTGGATCATTGCCCCGGCACTTGGTGAGTTGCCAATGAGCGACTCGAGAGTCGCGTCTCCCAATTTGCAAGTCGCACCTTGTCGCAGCGTAAGCTGATCTCGCAAATAGTCGAATCCGAACTCAAAGCCAGTTCCATAGGTGATATCACACCGATAGGCTGCACGTTTGGATGCCGGCGACCCCTGATTATTCGGCAGGAGCCCAATACGAATGCCAAGCATTTCATAAGCGGGTTGTAAGATCTCAAAGTCACGTTCCGCTAGGTATTGATTGGTCGTCGCAACGTGAACACCGCGTCCAGTTAACGCGTGCAGAAAAGCTGCGGGTGCACACGCAAAGGTCTTTCCTTCGCCGGTCTGCATCTCGGCCACGGCACCTTTCGCCAAAGCCATTGCTGCGAGCATTTGCACATCATAAAGGTGAATGCCTCGCGTGCGGCGCAGTGCTTCGCTCGCAATTGCAAACGCCTCGCGCCGCACCGCCTCGGTATCGACCGATTCGATCTTGACTCGCGATCGAAGCTGTTCGGATTGTTCACGCAACTGTTCAATCGACAGACCTTTTAGTCGCGTTTCTACTTCGCGGATGGCAGCAACGATGTCTGTTTTCCGCGTCAAACCAGCAAAAGGAAAGATGTTTCCGCTGATGCGAGAAAGGAATTGGTTCATTCGCAACTCACTCGCAAAAGAGTCCCCATTTCGCGTTTGAGTCGGACGAGTGCCAAAGCGTAACTGACCTGCGCGGTAACCATACCTTGTTCATCGTCGGCGACGCGTTCCTGGGCATCAAGCAGATTCTCTAATAGCTGAGCGGCTGAATCGTTTTCGTTCGGAAGCACTCTCCATCGATCGTTAAGGTAGTTGGCCTCATTCTGGGCTGCCTGCATTGATCGATGTTTCGCCACGACTTCAAGGTAACTGGTTTGGACTTCTCGGACGGCCACTTCGACACTTGTTAACGCTTCCTCCACCGTCAAGCTAAATTGACTCATCGCTTGATTGAGTTCCCATTGACGTCGGTTTGCCTGTGCTTTCGACGCTCGATTGCCAATTGGGATTTCAAACTGCAGTCCAACCGAATAGGAGGGCCGGCCATCCGAGAACTGATTTTCGTAAGCTCGCCCATGGTCCGATGCGGCGGCAAGCCCAGCAACATAGGTACTGGCTACCAAATCAAGCTTGGGCAAGATGTCTTTCTGGGCCACGCCAAGCTTAACCGAAGCGTTCTTAGCATCACGAATCGCCTGCGAAATATCGGGACGATTTTGTAACGCCGTGTGCAATGAGTCAGACATTGACAGCTGAACTTGCCAATACAGTGGCGACTCGATCGGCATGAGTTCTCGGTGCCCCATGTGCACTAACGCAGGATCGTTTACGAGTAGTCGTAGTTGGGATTGCCAATTACGAATACGCGTTTCCGCCCGCAGCATCTCTGATTCTCTCGTTGCGACGGCCGTTTTTGCCCGCAGCACTTGACGCTCGACAGCATCGATATCGCGGCGTCCTTCGAGATTGGCCAGTATGCTTCTGGCAGAATCAAGGAGCTTTTTGCGTTGAAGAAATTTAGCGCGTGTTTGGTACAACTCCCAATAGGCTTCCGTCACTTGCACCAAATGTTCTTGCAATTCGCCTGCGACAGCATCACTGCTTCGGTTCCGTTGAATCCGAGCGGAGACGATTTGGCTCTCGTTATAGGCTCGACCAGCTCCACGAAGTAAGGGCTGCGTGTACTGTAGTTCCAAACGGGTTGCTCGTTGTGGATTCGGAACCAAGAAACGAGAATTGTCTTCCTCGCGTCCTAAACGCTGGTAAGCTTCGAGATTTCCGCCAAACGTGTTCTTGCGACGTAGACCAGCCTCGACGGACCAGCCTCGGTTACGATATCGCGAAGCATCCGTGCCGGTTGTCAACGTGCTTCCAATCGGATCGTTCACATCGTCGTAAGTCGTTTCAAGAAATGCCTGCCAATCAAAGGCTGCAGACTCTTTGACAAGTTCCGATTGGCGAATTGCAGGGTCCGCCGAGACAACACGAACGTATGATGAATACCGCAGCGCGTTGGTAGTCAAAGCAGCAATGCCAACATGTAGTGGCTCGCTGCTTGGTCCTAACGGATGCCGGACCTGCTCGTCCCACCATGGCCTATCGGAGGCCAATAAACCTGCACTCGTGTCACTCACCCACCATCGCGGCGTCTGATCAGATTCGACCCGTGATTGAAAGTCCCTCATCCACGATTGCCCCTCGCATGTTCCATTCGCGCGAACACTACGATTCGCTGCGTCCACTGCGGGCGAAGGTGGAACCACTATCCCATCGGGAAGATTTAGGGTACTGAAACCGTCTTCCCGATCCAACAAACCCAGATCTACCGAGCTATGAAGAATTTGGTCAGACGGGGCAAAACTTTGAGAGCTTTCAAACGCCAAAACTTCTTCCCACGAGATAGCGGGATCGCCTAAAACGCTCGTATTGACATGTTTTTCGACATGCAGATTGCTTTGAACCGGAGCTTCAAAATTGGACTGGGCGTTTAAATTCGTGCATACAGTAACAATCAACAAAAACCCAAGAGCAAGTGCTGTTGCCGTAGAACGTCCGTTTCTCCAGCCAGAAGCTGTCATTCTATTCGATTCCATCCTTCGTTAATTGCAGCGACATCCTTGTCGGCCGTATTGAGACTTCATCGAACGTGAATGCACTGCGACTAAAGCGTTGGCTCAACAATCGCCCCCACCAGATCATTCGTAACAAACGGTATAGGAACGACTGGCATCACGGCATGCCCCTAAACATCGAGCTCGGGGGTCAGGCTCACGGCGTCGAAATCGTTTTCACGCCACCGATGCTACCCCAACCTGTAACGCTTCAAACTTAACAATGGGTCGCAAATCATTGGTTCGAAGATGCGGTCTATCGAGCTTCCTAACGACTCAAATTCGACAACACATCCTCAGCGACTTCAAACGTGCCATCAGTGAGAACGATTTCCTCAAACCATCCATCTTTGTCCATTATCAATTTTTGGAAGCAAACCTCGCGTAGGACGCCATCGGAATTGTCCGGGGAATCGAGCCGGTGGTAGGCGATGTAATCCTGGCCCTTTAACGTGAAGACGCAGTGATGTCCGGGGCCATAGACACCAAGATTCTCATCAGTCGAAAGAATGGGACTGTTCTTGCCTTCAGTGAATGGGCCGAACGGCGCATCGCTGATCGAGTAACGAACCTTGTAAGTCTTATCGATCGCTTTGCCGTCCGAATACATGAGGTAATACTTTCCTCGCCGTTTAATCATATGCGGCCCTTCAAAGTAGTTCGGTGGCGTAATGTCTTTGGGTTCTCCAATGAATGTATGCATGTCTTTCTCAAGTTCAACAACGAGGCAATGACCATTGACCCACTCCAATCCAGACCCCCAATACAAAAAGATTCGACCGTCCTCATCGATAAATGGAGAAGCATCAATTGTGTGGACCCCCTCGTCGGCTTGCGTGAACACCATCGGTCCTTTACCCCCGGTGATGTTCTGCCAAGGCCCAGTGGGTTTAGACGCGACGCCCGCGTAGATCTCCGAGCCGACCGATACGTACATGTAAAACCGTCCGTCTGGACCGCGGATGACTTCAGGTGCCCACACTTTGGCGGAACTTTTAGTCGGACTAACGCAAGCAGCAAGCGTGGGCCAATTCAATTTGTGCGACTGCCACGTTTTGAAGTCGACCGTGGAAAAGCAGCCAAGGTCTTCACCTCCCCAAGGATCTTTGGTCGCGTACGCGTAGATTCGGCCATCGTGAACGATAACTGATGGGTCCGCATGGAATCCTGGCAACGCTGGGTTCCGGACCGCCACATCCTCGGCCGCCAACACTCCTCCGGCCATCAGTAAAATAGTGATTGACAACAATGTATTCATGTAATTCACGAGTCACTTCCTTTGCGATTACGTTTTCGATGTTGACGGCTTCACGGGTTTTAGCAGAATTTCAGAAACCAAACACAACCAAAAGGTTCTGTTGCGTGAACTAAAATTTGGCGCACAGCGATGAATGTTGTCTTTTGGGGAATGAGCTACTCCCATTTTCAAACTCAAATGGCTCCGTTTTTCGGTTGCAGATCAAACGCTTGGTTCACAGGGCGTTGTCCACCCTAAAATTTCAACTCGCTAGAATGTTGTTACTGTCGACAACCTACGCCTGAATAGACGGCGTCTTCACCCTATCGCGAAAATCGTCAATCGGTCCTAGCGGATCTGGATGTGAACGATAAGCAAGGTGCGGTGAGACGAATGAAACCGGTGCATAGCCCCAATCGTTGTTTCCCCCGGATGGACAATCTTGCGGGTCGTAAGCAAACACTGCCAGCAACTCGACGGCATAGATTCCCAACTTTTGTAGGTAAGGAACTTTTTCGCTGGGTCCCGAATACGTGCCGCGAGTATCCTCGGCAACGCCAGAATTGGGGTGTTTCCCAAACCCTCAGACGTGCATTTCACAAATGATGTTTCTTGCCGAAGGACGTCGCAACACCCCGTCGCCTTCCCAATGGTAGGCAAGCGAGTCAACAACAACGCTCTTCATCGCAGAGGCGGTATCATCACCACTGCGACTAGCAGCATCGCGTCATAACCCTTGGCCATAACCACGCCACATCCGTATGGATCTAGCAGATCTTTCTGGTTGTCAAATCGCAGTCCGCTTGCTGGCTCCTTTGCTCCGTCCACCCGGAATCCATAAATCGGTCCTGGCTTCACACCTACAACAAAGACCTGCCATTAATGGCAGGTTCGCTACGGAATCCAAAGACAAAACACGGGCCGGCTAAACACGGGCCGGCTAAACACGGGCCGGCTAAACACGGGCCGGCTAAACACGGGCCGGCTAAACACGGGCCGGCTAAGCGTCATCGACCTGATCAAACAGCTCGAGCCAGAAGACTCACCAGCCAATTTGGACCGAAACACCACCGTACGACGGGTATCCATAGCCGCGATAGCTTGATCGATAATAGCTGCCATGTGTACCAACGTTAACCGATACCGGTGCTGGATAATAAACCGGAGCGTGGTAGTAACTCATGACCGGCGCGACGTAAACGCGTTGTACAACGACCGGGGCGGGAGCGTAATATGCGCGACGTGCTTGGCGTCGAGCGTAGCCACGACCACCGAAAGCGTCAGCATGGTCTGCCGAAAACGAAAGGGAAGCCGCGATTGCGATAACTGCGAAAAGAACAATCTTCACCATTTTGAAGTCTCCTAGGTTTTAAGGTTTAGCCAATATTAAGCTAAATAGTCGACTCCGCAACTAGAAACACCACAAAAGCCAACGGGAAATTGCCACTATTGGACTAGCTCGCATCGATCCGCTGCGCCAAAAGCGTTTCATAACGGCCCACGTTTTGCGACTAGGTGCGAAAACAACCAAAGACAAGTGGCGTAATTGTCGAGCGATCGCAACATATCTGCCTCAGTCAATCCGAAATTCAAACACTTCGGTGGTTAGCAATGGGTACAATTAAACCAAAGCCGTTCGAGAAATGTCAGCAAAATTTTTTGCGTCAAATGGAGAAGTTGGTACCGCTCAACTTCGAACCATCTAGCCCGTGCACTACCACCTTTTCGCCGAGAGATCTGATGAAACGCGCTCTGAAACTTCTTCTCATTGTGACAGTTTTTGTCACCGTAAATCAACGGACCGAAAACATTGGCAATACTCAAGATCTAACAATTACGATTGAGAAAGGCGCTAAGAAGGAATCTAATTCCACTCGCAAACCCGTTTTTTCAGGCAAGCGTCCTTCCGTCGATGTGGCCATTTTACTTGATACGTCCAATTCGATGGACGGATTGATCGACCAAGCCAAGAGTCAGCTCTGGAATATCGTGCAGGAGTTTTCCAAGGCGAAGAGGAAGGGCAAGACTCCTCTTTTTCGTGTCTCGGTATTTGAATATGGAAACTCCGGCTTGCCCGCCCGCGAAGGCTATATCCGCCAAGTGGTGCAGCTTACCGATGATCTCGACAAAGTCTCTGAGACACTTTTTTCTTTAAGCACCAACGGCGGCGACGAATACTGCGGCGCGGTGATCCATGAAGCCGTCAAACGGCTCGATTGGAGCAACGAACCGAATGCTTATAAAGCAATATTCATCGCAGGCAACGAACCTTTCACTCAAGGATCTATCGACTACCGATCGGCTTGCAAAAAAGCCATCGGTGCTGGCATCGTGGTGAATACCATTCATTGTGGTGACTATCGGCAAGGCGTCAAAGGCAAATGGAAAGAAGGTGCCGATTTAGCAGAGGGTGAGTACCTGAACATCGATCAAGACAAAACGGTCGTTCACATCAAGTGCCCTCAAGACAAAGTAATCATTGAATTGAATACCGAGTTGAACAAGACCTATCTCTGGTACGGTTCAAAGTCAACTCGAGAAGCCTACGCAACGAATCAAGCCGTTCAAGATTCGAATGCCAGCAGCTTCGGCGGGCTCAGCAGTCGCGCCGCAACCAAGTCCGGCGCCCTCTATCGCAATGTCGGTCGCGACCTAGTCGATACGTATGATGAAAACAAAGAGTCAATCTTAGAACTGAAGGATGCCGACTTGCCCGAAGAAATGCACAACCTGTCTGCTGACGAACGACTAAAGAAAATCAAAGCGATGTCAAAACGTCGGGCAGAAATCAAGTCCAAAATGGCAATGGTTGCCAAAGAGCGTCAAGCCTATATCGATGCCGAGAAAGCCAAGTTAGCAAAAGAATCCGGGGCAACCACTTTGGGAGACGCAGTCTCTGCCGCTGTTCAAAAACAGCTGAAAGAATCTGGATTCGACCTGAAAAAATAGTGACATTGCATCAACAATATTCAATCCAATAGCCATCGTGGTCCAAGTAATTGAGTCGTCTTCGCGCTTGCTTCGCTAAACGGGTCAGCCGTAGCAAAGGATCGCATTGACGGTTCCTACATCGACATGGGGGTTGGCCGAGACGATTCGCATCAATAAAGTCGATCGCAGACGCCTACGAATGTCGCTAGAAATGGAAAATTGGAAACGCAGATTCTGTTAGCGTAATACACCGTCAACCGGTTCGATCTTCTCTGGTAACTCGGTCTCGCCCAGCATTTGCCGAATATTGATTTCGACGGTTCTCGATAAGGCCAGCGTCGGTGTATCCGATGGCCGATTGCTGAAGGGATCCTGCAAATATTTGGCAACCTGATCGATTAGAAGGAATCCAAACGACAGCGAAAGAGATAGAAAAATCAGTACAGGCGCGGGAACGTGCACAAGTCCGAATGGCAAAAACATGACAAAGCCATAGATAAGGCCGTGAACCATACGGCCATACGATGCGGGAAACGGAGTATTGTTGATCCGCTCGCAACCGCCCATCGCATTCGTTAGACGAGTCAAAGTTCTTTCAAGCTCGACGAACTGATAGGGATCAAGCTGATGACTGTCGGACAGTTCGCGTAACTCCATCGCTTGGCGTTGCAAAAGATCGTTGGGGACATTGTGGCTGAGACGATAACCATCGATTTCTACAAGGTCGATCAAATCATGCAGCCCCGCGATCGGATCTTGTCCTCGCAGATCGCGACTCAATGCATAACACCACGCAGACTGGCGAAGGGCCATCCGTTGTAGCTTTGCTTGGTATGCATTCGGATCATCGCCCGACTTGGAAAACGCACTGAGTTGGCGAACCCACGTGCGTGAATCGTTCACGATCGCACCCCACAAGGTTCTCGCTTCCCACCATCGGTCGTAACTCGAGTTTGTGCGAAAGGCTAATAACAAACCGATCACAGTACCCAGTACGGACAAGATCGCTATTGGAAAATCAAATGCTTCGAGGTGGTAACGCAGGTCGACCCATGAAACAAGCAACACATACCCAAGAATGGGCAGCATAGGCAGCCTGACTTCCCCTATCACTCGCCAAACCAACCTAGAGGAATCCGTAATCATTGGTCACTCTTTAACACAGTCCCATTGTCAACATCATTCTCGCCTTGGAAAAACACGTCGGCTGCTTTGGAAATTCGTCAGATGTTTTTGAAATTGGAAAACGAAACACGTCCTACTCGGCCGACTCATCCTTAACGTCACCTGTTTCCAGCGGGGATGGAGTCTCCGCCGCAGCTGAAACGGCTGGCTTTTCCTTTCGCCACTCGGCGAGTCGTTGGAAGACAACGAAGAAAGAAGGGACGAACAAGAGTGAGAAGACCGTTGCTGCAATCATCCCACCGACAACGGCGTTGCCGACGGATTGGCGACTCGCTGCTCCCGCACCGGTTGCAATTAGAAGTGGAAGGAAGCCAAGAATAGACGAGAATGCGGTCATAAGAATGGCACGAAAACGCATCGTCGCAGCGTTGAATGCCGCATCGCCGATGGAAACGCCCTTGCGTCTCTCTTCGCTGGCAAACTCCACGATCAAAATTGCATTTTTACTGGCCAATGCGACCAACAGCACGATTCCGATCTGCGTGTAAGTGTCGTTTGGCATGCCACGAACCACGAGTGCAAGGACAACGCCGAGCACCGCCAACGGCACGACGGCGATCACCGCAGCGGGGCTAGTCCAGCTTTCGTATTGCGCGGCTAGAACGAGGAATACCGCGACGACCGCTAACAAGAACACGGTCGCTTGACCGCTACCCGCCAGTTTTTCTTGAAACGAGATCCCTGTCCAGGCGTGACCGAATCCGGGCGACATCCGCGAATCAGCCATTTGCTCCATCAGATTTAATGCTTCTCCGGAACTTGTGCCTGGTGCAGCCGCGCCATTGATCGCGGCACTGGGATACAAGTTGTATCGCCGTACCACCGAAGGTCCGAAGTTTTCTTTTACGTCAACGATCGCACCTAGTGGAACCATCTGTCCCGTATTATCACGCACATCCAAATCCGCAATGTCATCCGCTGAGGCGCGGAACTCGGCCTCCGATTGAACGCGAACTTGGTAGGAGCGATTGTTGTAGGTGAAGTCGTTAACGTACGCCGAGCCAAGGTAAGCTTGCAGCGTGCCAAACACGGTTTCCAAAGGCACGTTCATGTTCTTTGCCTTCACACGATCGACATCCGCGAACAACTGCGGCGCGTTGGCCCGAAACGCAGAGTTCAATCCCGATAAACGACTTTGAGCATTCCCGGCGTTGGCAAGATCGTCCGCCGTTGCCTGCAATGATGCGTATCCCCCGCCACCTTGGTCGAGTACCTCCAATTGAAAACCGCCAGCCGCTCCGAGGCCGTCGATCGCCGGGGGCGCAAACGCAAACACCACCCCGCTTTGGATCTTACTGAATCGCTGCTGTAAGTTTGCCTGGATCGCAGCCAGACTTTTATCCGAATCGGTTCGTTCGTCCCACGGCTCCAAGATGATGATCGACAAACCTAGGTTCGATCCAGCATAGCCACCCAGCAATGAGTATCCGGCAATCGATAGGTTGTTCGAAATTCCTGGGACTTCGCTATAAACCTCTTCCAATTGCCGCATCACGGCTCGCGTCCGTTCGGCGGAAGCAGAATCAGGCATTTGCACGTTAACGAACAAGTATCCCTGATCTTCATCCGGCACAAATCCGGTTGGCAGTGAGGAAAAACCGACGCCCGTGCTGCCAACCAAAGCCACGTAAGCCACCATCACCATTAGCACCAAACGCACGAACCATCGGATCACGAACCCGTACGCCGTAGTCGATGCGTCAAATCCTCGGTTGAACCAACGAAAACCAATGAAGGACGACTCTTTGGGGGCTCGCAGAATCAGTCCACACAACGCGGGGCTAAGCGTCAGCGCGTTGAGTGTGCTGATCAGAACGGCACCTGAGATCGTCAACGCAAATTGACGGAAAAGTTGGCCAGTAATTCCCCCCATGAATGCGCTGGGAACAAACACAGCAAGCAAAACGAGTGTCGTTGCAATCACCGGCCCCGTGATTTCCGACATCGCTTTGACAGCCGCGTCTTTCGGACTCAGGCCATTAGCAAGATGCCGCGTCGTATTCTCGACAACAACAATCGCATCATCCACAACAATCCCGATTGCCAAAACGATCGCGAAGAGCGACAGCATGTTGATTGAAAAGCCGATCATATTCATGATCGCAAAGGTACCAATCAACGAAACGGGGATCGCCACAACGGGAATGATTGTCGCCCGCCAATCTTGCAGGAAGACGTAGATCACTAGAACCACCAACAACACTGCGATCATGAGCGTGTTGTAGACTTCTGCTATGGATGCTTCCACAAAAAGCGTTGTGTCGAACCCAACCACGTACTGCAGTCCGTCCGGCCAATTGTTGCTCGCGCTGAGCTGCTTCATTTTTTCTCGTACCAATTCCGCGGTCGTGATCGCGTTGGCATCGGGAAGCTGGTAGATCGCGATGGATGCGGAAGGTTGCCCATTGAATCGCGAATCAAACGTATAATCTTTCCCCCCCAACTCGACACGTGCAACATCCTTCACTCGCAACGCGCGTCCATCACTGGCCGTAGTGATGATAATGTCTTCGAACTCCTCTTTGGTCGCTAATCGCCCGCGTGCACTGACAGTCAACTGATAAGCGGTTCCCTCGGGCGCAGGCGGTCCGCCGACTTGGCCGGCGGCGACTTGCACGTTCTGTTCACGGATGGCGGCAACAACGTCGGCGGTCGTCAAACTCCGTTGTTTGAGCTTGCGCGGGTCCAGCCAGATTCGCATGCTGTAGTCACCGGTACCAAACACTTGAACCTCGCCGACTCCACCCACGCGGCTAAGTTCGTCCTTGACCGTTAGCGCGTAGTTGCTCAGGAAGAGGTCGTCATAGTCGCCCTCGGGTGAAGTCAAGGCAATGAATTGAAGAATTTGCGTCGATTGTTTCTTTGTCGTAATTCCCTGAGAACGAACCTCGGAGGGCAATTGGGATTCAGCAATGGCGACTCGGTTCTGGACCAGTACGGACGCGATGTCGGTATCCGTCCCCACTTCGAATGTCACCGTTAACTTGTAGCTCCCATCGTCCGAGCTGTTCGATGACATGTAGATCATGCCTTCGACGCCGTTGACTTGTTGTTCGATCGGCGTCGCAACCGTATCGGCGATCGTGCGAGCATCCCCGCCCGGATAGACTGCCGAGACGCTAACGGTTGGTGGCGCAATCGGCGGGAATTTGGCAACCGGCAACGATCCGAACGACACGATCCCCGCGATCACAATAATGATGGAGATTACCGAGGCGAAAATCGGGCGATAAATAAAGAAGCGTGACATCAGGTGATTGCATTCTTTCGATTCAGTCGACTTCGGAAGGACTCGTCGCACTGACGTCAGTAGCAACGTCAGGCAGATCATCAGCAGGCGAGAATCCTCGCAGCAGTGTTTGCTCGTCAACCTCAAGTTTCTTGTCGATCGGATTGACTTCCAAGCCAGGTCTTGCTCGTTGGATTCCATCGACGACAACGCGGGATTCAAGGGCGAGCCCCTTTTCAATCACGGTCCAACCACTGATTGTTTCGCCAACCGTGACGCCAACACGTTCCACTTTTCGCTTGGCATTCACAACCAACACGTAGTGGCCTTGTTGGTCGCGAAGTACGGCGTACTCTGGAATCAGCATCGACTCGACCGAATTGCCACCCGGCATACGAACCATCACAAACAATCCCGGCAGAAGCGAGTCGTCACGGTTGTCAAATTGGGCACGTAGTCGAAGGGTTCCTGTACCCGCATCCACTCCTTGCTGGTCGACATATTCCAGCACCCCTTCGAAGGGGAAGCCTGCATCGAATTCGCGTTGCAGAAAAACCTTCGTTGTGCCCCAATCGGTTTCGGCGGGCTTCTCGCCAGCCTGTAAATCCGCTTTTTTCTCTTTCATGAATCGAAGCAAGTCACGATCACTGATGCTGAAGTTCGCGAACACTTGGCTCCGATTGACGACCGCCGCCAATTTTGCACCGTCTTCGACAAGATTGCCTTGCTTGATATCCGTTGGCGAGATCCGACCACGAATCGGCGCTTGGACGGTCGTGTAGTCTAGATCCAATTGTGCTTGGGCGAGACTCGCAACGCTCTGTCCCTTCGCCGCGAGCGCTGCTTCTACGTTCGCTTTCGCAGATTCCAAGGCAGCCAAAGCAGCTTCATTTTCGGCAGTCGCGGTATCAAACTCTGCCTGCGAACCAGCATTCTGGCTGAGAAGCTGCTTCGCGCGTTCAAAATCCTTATCCGTCTTTCTCGCTTTCGCCTCCGCCGTTTTCACCACTGCGTTGGCAACGCTGATAGCGGCTTCGGCAGCGGCAACTTCCGCCGTAGCTGAGTTCACCGACGCTTGGTACTGAGTCGATTCGATTTTGTACAGAACATCACCCCTGGTGACTTCTTGTCCAGCTTTAAATTCAACCGATTCGACAAATCCCCGAACGCGAGCCCGAACGTCAGCTTCATCTACCGCTTCGATGACACCGTTTTCCTCCAAAAATGGCGTGATCAATCGCTGAAGGGGCTGAGACACCGTCACGTCCGGCGGTGGTGGCGGCACATAGTCATTTTCCGACGACTTACAGCCGATTACACCGGAACCCCATACCACAATCAAAAGGACAATGAACGCATCCGATTTTAAGATTCTCATCGTTCCTTGCCCTGCGATTTCATACGTGCGTTAGTCAGTAAGAGTGTAGATTCATTGGCAAGACCAACTTCATAACACAGATCGCTATTTGACCAAAAACCGCGATGTCCGTAAAGCAACACAAAATTGGAGATGGCAAATCACTCTTGCAACGTGGGGGATCAGCGGCACGGCGGTAGCCGCCAATTCGTGCTGCAAAACTTGGCCCGCTGGCGCCGTACCGCCCACAACGACCAACCGTGCAGATTGAAAACGGATTTGCCCTGCTGCCGATTTCGTTCAATCAAATCGATTGATCTATTCGACTCGTAATCTCTCGCATATAGTAGAGCAAATCTTTTGAGGAATATTTGACCAGGAATATTTGACCAGGAATATTTTCCAAGGAAACAATGAACCGTTTCGTCTCGCTACTTCTGCTTCCGATGTTCATGCTGGGGCAAACCTTGCCTCATTCGCATGCGGGGAGCAACGTGCGCGAACCGGACGATCATTCATTGCGCCCCCATGTTCACATCACTCATTCGCATCATGACCATCATGGCGGTCACGAACATGGGCATCAGCACGATGCGGAGGAGTTTTCCGTAGGCGGTTTTGGGGATCTGTCTCCTTTCGCTAACCACGATGACGACGCCGTCTATTTCGCGACTTCGGCCGTTTCAACCAACCGAGTCCTTGTGGCATCGCAATCGGATTGGTTAAGGATGTTGGCACTGTCGCCCCCTTCTGCTTTGTCGCCTTCTATCGTGACCGTTAGCGATCTCTGCTGTTGTTCGCGGATAAGCGATCCGCCTGATCGGTACTCTGCGCTACCGGTCTATCTTCTCACCGCCTCTTTGCGTCTGTAGCCCACGGGTTGGAGTTCTTTCCAACATTTCTGCAAGATTTGTCCTGCGCCGCCTTCGTGGTGGATTTTCCAGACATTCTGTGTGTTCGGAATCCAAGCAAAGCGGGCCACGCTCTGTCCCAACTTATCAAAAAATGCGACCCATGAAACCTGGATTGAAAAGTCTCATCGGCCCTGTTGTGGTGCTCCTTGTTCTGGCCGCGATTTGGCAATTTCGGAATCCGTTGTTTCCTCGTCACGAACAGTCCCCACCGAATGCCTCGCTGAGCCAAAGCAACGGCCTTACAGAAAAGCAGGCCATCTTGGAGATCACCGCTCAAGCACGAAAAAACCTTGGTCTGGTTGCCAAGCCTGCTCGCCCCCAATCATTCTGGCGAACCGTCTTGATTCCCGGTGAAATTGCCGATCGGCCGGGTTTGTCCGACCGTGGTGTGACCTCGCCCGCAGTGGGAATCGTTACCCAAATCCACGCGTTCCCCGGCGACACGCTGCAGCCAGCCGAACCAATCTTCACGCTTAAACTGTTTAGTGAATACTTGCAAAACACTCAGTCGGAGTTCTTTCAAGCGACTCGCGAAGCCGAACTGGTCCAGCAACAGATCGCCCGACTCTCGGATGCGGCAATTCGCGGGGCCGTCGCAGAGAGCCGGTTGATCGAGCTACGAAATCAACTGGCCCGTCAAACAACATTGATTCAATCTCACCGGCAAGATTTGTTAACACGCGGACTCACTCCCGAGCAAATTCAACAAGTTGCTGGCGGACACTTCGTCTCTACGATCAAGGTCAAGGCCCCACCTGCATTGCCGCAACAAGCGACTGTCGCCGATAACACGATAGGCGGCGCCGAAAACGGCATCGCGTATGAAGTCCAGGAACTCAATGTCGAATTGGGCCAACAAGTTCAGGCGGGGCAATTGCTCGGAAAGCTATCGAACCACCGGGCACTTTACATTGTTGGCCATGCATTCAAACGTGAAGCTCCCTTCTTAGAATTGGCGGCGCAGGAACGACGCACGATCAACGTCGAATTTGCTGAAGATCAGGACGAGCATTGGCCTGAGATGGATCAAGCACTTCATTTACGTCACATGGCAAACTCGATTGATTCGACGAGCCGCACGTTTGACTTTTTTATCCCATTAGTCAATCAAAGTCGAACATACCAACAAGGCGATGAAACCTTCCTTGTGTGGCGATTCCGACCCGGCCAACGAACGCGATTGCACGTGCCGGTCGAGTTGTACGAGGATGTGTTTGTTTTGCCGGCCGAGGCGGTCGTTCATGAAGGGCCTGAGGCGTACGTGTTTCGCCAAAACGGTGACTTGTTCAAACGATTGCCGGTGCATGTGTTGTACGAAGATCGTCAATCCGCAGTGATCCACAACGATGGCAGCATCGCCGTGGGAAGCTATTTGGCACAGAGTGCCGCCGCATCGCTTAACCGCGTATTAAAAGCCCAATCCGCGAGCGGCCAACAGCCTGGGGTTCACGTTCATGCCGACGGGACTAGCCATGCGGCTCACTAACCCAGACTAGATTAACGATTCGAAGAATCTGTACTCCTTGTCGGAAGGCAATGGATAAACAAAGCGGACCTAAGCAAGCCAATCTGATCGAAAAATGGAGATTAATCATGCTCCATTGCAGGTCAAATCGCATATCTTCAATCGAAAATCCATAGCCAACAATTCACAATGCTAAATTCCATCATTCGTTTATCGCTTCGCTACCGCATGCTTGTCGTCGTGGTCAGCTTGATGGTACTCGTCTACGGCAGCTACCTGGCAACAGAACTTCCTATCGACGTCTTTCCGGACCTTGACCGACCGCGAGTTGTCTTGATCACCGAGTGTCCTGGGTTGGCAACCGAGGAGGTCGAAACGCTTGTCACACAGCCGATTGAAATTGCGCTGTTGGGTGCAAACGGCGTCCAGGCGGTACGAAGCCAGACAACCGCTGGTTTGAACGTTATCTACATCGAGTTCGACTGGTCAACCGAAATTCGCGCTGCCAGGCAAACCGTCCAAGAACGATTGGCAACACTCGAAGGAGTTTTCCCCGCGAACATCCGGCCTCAGATGACACCGCCTGCCTCGATCATGGGACAAATTGTCGTTGCAGGGATCTATCGTCAAACCGGTCCCACGGGCGGCCAATTAGCTCCAATCAAAAAAACGCCGATGATGGCCGAACTTGTCTGCGATGAAAATGGTATCTCGCAAGTACTCGCCTGGAAGGTAACTGACCGCCATGCGCCCCAGACATGGAAACCGGTGGAGGTCGATGAGTTGCAGTGGAACAGCGGCACCGCGCCCATTTCGTGTAACTCGATTGCCGAATCTGCGAATGCGAACTTGATCATCGGCGGTACCGACTATGCCGCAACGTTCCTCTCGCAGGATCGCCAGAACCGCGAATTGCGAACGGTCACCGATTGGGTCATTCGTCCTCGACTGCTAAAGACAACGGGTATTGCAGAAGTCTTCATGCAAGGCGGCGACCGTAAACAATATCAAATCCTGATTAACCCAACCGCACTGCTAGAGTACAACGTCACTCTACAGGATGTCGAGCGCGCACTGGGTGAGAGCAACATCAACACCAGCGGAGGCTTTGCCGTCACTGGCGAAACGGAGCGACCGATCCGGATTCTTGGGCGACTCGGACCAGACGCGCGCGTGGTCCTAGATGATCTGAGAAAGATTCCCGTTCGCAATCATCCTCGCCGTCCGGTTCTACTAGAACAAGTGGCTCGCGTCACCGAAGGGTCGCAATTCAAACGCGGCGATGGCAGCGTCAATGGCCGCATGGGAATCGTGTTCACGGTCGTCAAGCAACCGCACGTGGACACTCGCGACTTAACAAATCGAGTTGTCGATGCATTCGCGGAAGTCGAAGCGTCCCTTCCCGCTGACGTGGTCGTTAATGCTGAACTTTTCCAGCTCCGTAATTTCATTGATCGTGGAATCTACAATGTTGCCGAAGCGATCGCCATCGGGGCCGTTTTGGTCGTGATCGTGTTGTTTTTATTCCTACTCAATTTTCGCACGACGTTCATCACGTTGACTGCAATCCCCCTCTCACTGGTCTTAACCACGATCGTCTTTCGGCTAATGGGCTGGTTTACCGGCAGTGAGCTCTCGATCAATGTAATGACGCTCGGCGGCATCGCGGTAGCGATGGGTGAATTGGTTGACGATGCGATTGTGGACGTTGAAAATATTTTTCGACGCCTACAAGAAAACAATCGGTTGCCGGCCGAGAAACGAAAAACGCCCCTTGTGATTGTCTACGAGGCAAGCATGGAGATTCGCAGTTCCATTTTGTTTGGAACTGCCGTGGTCATCTTGGCATTCTTACCTCTGTTTGCCCTGACTGGCGTCGAAGGCCGATTGTTTTCACCACTCGGATTGGCTTACATCGTTTCGATTTTGGCGTCTTTCTTAGTGTCAATGACCGTGACCCCCGTGCTGTCCTACTATCTGTTGCCCCAATCGCAAGCAGCGCATCGCGAACGCGACGGTTGGCTTCTACGGATTCTCAAGCGGACGGCATCTGTCCTGATCCGAATCAGTATGGCCATACCACAATCGTTGCTACTCATTTCGTGGCTCGGCGTCGCCATTGCGGCGTGGCAATTGGCTGGGCTAGGCCGGGACTTCTTACCGCCATTTGATGAAGGCAGTGTCCAGGTCAACGTGACGTTGCCGCCGGGTTCTTCGCTCGATGCTTCCAACCAAGTATGCGGCGCCATTGACGCCGTCTTTCGAGAAAAGCGGGTAAGTGCGTCGAACCCTAACGGCGATATCCTGCACTTCGTGCGACGGACCGGTCGAGCCGAAATGGACGAACATGCTTCGCCCGTGAATGTTGGTGAATACATTTTAAGCATGAATCCGGCACTCAAACGAAATCGCGAGCAAGTCATCTCGGGACTTCTGAATCGACTCCGAAACGAGGCCCCCGGTGTGGACATCGAAGTCCAACAACCGCTCGCGCACCTGATCAGCCACATGGTCTCGGGCGTCTATGCCCAAATTGCCATCAAAATCTACGGCGATGACCTTAACACGCTTCAACAACTTGCCGAGCAGGCGAAGGCGACGATCCAGGAAGTTCCTGGAATTACGCCTCCCGTGGTCGAACCAATCCGGCAAACCGCGGAATTGCATATCCAGCTCCGATCAGACGATTTGGCGTTCTATGGGCTTACCCGCGCCTACGTTGCCAATATCTTGCAAACTGCGCTACAAGGCGAAGTCGTCTCGCAGGTTCTCGAAGGTCAACGCCGATTTGATCTTCTGATTCGCTTAGAAGAAGAATATCGCACGGACTACAAGAATCTCGGCCGACTGCGAATCGACTTGCCAAGCGACGATGACCATAAAAGTCGCGGGCAAATTGAACTGCGGGAAGTTGCCGATATTAGCGAAGGCACTGGACCGAATGCGGTGAATCGTGAAAATGCGCGACGTCGAATTGTGATACGCTGCAACACGGATAGCCGGGATTTGGCCAGCGCGGTCGAGGAAATCAAACAGAAACTCGACCAACAAGTCACGATGCCGGTTGGATACTTCATCGAGTACGGCGGTCAATTTGAGAGCCAGCAGCGAGCGACAAGACTGATCATGATCTTAGCAGCCGTTTCGGTTATGGGAATGTTCTTGGTGCTCATGCTGATCTTTCCGTCGTTCCGAATCGTTCTACAAATCCTCAATGCCTTACCGACCGCATTTATCGGTGGCGTGGTCGCGTTGGTGATTACCCAACAAAGCTTAACCGTGGCTAGTCTTGTTGGTTTCATTTCACTCGGCGGTATCGCAGTACGAAATGGTATTTTATTGGTGACACATTACTTTCATTTGATGAAAAAGGAGGGCGAGGAGTATTCGCAAGCGATGATCTTACGCGGCAGTCTCGAACGACTTGCGCCGGTGTTGATGACAGCGATTACTGCAGGAATGGGCCTGTTGCCGTTGGTCCTTGGTGGCCAAGAGCCAGGACGAGAAATTCTTTACCCCGTCGCCACAGTCATACTCGGTGGGTTGATTACATCAACGTTCTGTGAGTTCCTCATTCACCCTGGACTGTTTTGGAGATTCAGTGGAAAGGACGCCGCCCACCTAACACAATTAACCGACTCGGAGAACGGCATGTAGTCGCTTCAGCAGAACGATACGATATGCGTTAACAGACCTTTACACATTACCTCGAAAGCGGATTGAATTCCGCTCTTCACATTCTTTACGCCTAGCCTTCAAAAGGAAACCAATGAAATTCACAAAAGCAATCTTCGCTCTTGTGGCAACCGTCACTTTCATCAGCTTTACCGGTTGCAAACAAGAATCTGTCACATCAACCAGTCCGAACACCACGACTGCAAATGACCATGGGCATGATCACGCGGATGGCGAAGGAGGGCATTCGCACGCGGCACACGGAGCCGGACCTCACGATGGAACCGTTGCCGATTGGGGTGGCGGAAAATTCCACGTCGAATTCACTGTCGATCACGACAAACAACAAGCAACCGTGTACATCCTCGGAGCCGACCAAAAGACGGCAGTGTCGATTGACGCTGAAGAAATTGAGCTCAGCATCACAAACCCCGAAATGCAAGTTGTCTTGAAAGCAGATTCACAAGAAGGCGATACCGACGGCAAAGCATCGCGTTTTGTGGGAACGCATCAGAAACTCGGGGTTGTTCAAGAATACGCTGGAACATTGACCGGCGTCGTCGACGGCACACCTTACACGGGTGAATTCGCCGAACAAGCACACGTAGGGCACGAACACTAACGCAAACGTTGCTTGACACGGCAAACTGGCAACACGCTGTTTGCCGTGTTTGTCAAAACTTGCAAACGATAGCGAAGCGTTTGAACCGCCGTGAATCAAAACCTCAAGCTCTATCCGTACTTCCAAGCCTGTGCTTCCCTGCACTTTTGGCTGCCGGTCTTTTTTCTGTATTTTGTCTCAATCTTGTCTGTGCGAGAAGTGCTGGTACTTGAGGCTATTTACTACTGGGCCGTGGTGACGCTTGAAGTCCCGTCAGGATACTTTTCCGACCGGATCGGACGGCGGCCCACACTTCTGATTGCGGGCGCAGCTTGGACGGTCGCGTACCTGCTATTCGCATCGAGCCAGACATTCACATCTTTCGCGATTGCCCAAATCTTGCTTGCGGTTGGAATGGCATTCCGATCAGGTACGGATTCTTCGCTCCTCTATGACTCGTTGAAAGCAGCAGACCGAGTAGAAGAAATTGGCTTCTTCGAAGCTCTCGGGCAAAGCTATGGTTTCTATGCAACCGCGTTTGCGGCGTTAACAGGAGGAATTCTGTCAGGAATCGACCTGCGTTTCGCGTATGGACTCTCCGCAATCGGCAGTATTCTCGCGGTTCGAATTGCATGGCGGATGACCGAGCCTCCGCGTCCGCACAAAGAGAGCGAGATGGGCTTCGCAAACCAATTGTTGCATTGCGTCAAACGGCTCAAAAATCGGACGCTGCTTTGGATATTTATGTTCGTCCTTAGTATCACCGTTTTCAATCATGTTCCTTATGAGTTCTTCCAACCTTACCTCGATCTTGTCATGCAGCAAACGGGCCTTGGCTCAAACCATGGATACGAAATAACACCGGTCGTTACAAGCTTGCACGTCGCTTTGACAATGATGGTCGCTGGATGGGGAAGCCGACGAGCGATCCTGTTGCAACAAAAACTAGGCGTAAAAGGGGCGCTGTTAGCGACACTGTTACTACAGGCAATACTAATGGGCTTAATGAGCTGGATCGTTCACCCCGTGGTCGCTGCCTTGTTGCTTTTCCGAAGCATACCCCGAGCACTCATGACGCCAATCATCAATGCGACGGTGCACCCGCGTCTCAACAGCGGGCTACGAGCAACGTTTCTGTCACTTCAAAGTTTTGCAGGACGAATTTGCTTTGGGACGGCACTCCTCATTTCCTCAACGTTTACAGATGAGGTACAATGCTTAACCGGAGAAACACTCTCGAGTATCCTGATGGCCTATACATTAGCATCCGGAGTGGTCTTTATTGGCCTTGCAACATTGAATATCTCGTCGCCGTCGAAACCCGATGAAAAACCGTAGGAATCGTAACTAACACTCATTTCTTTTCAACGGGGCAATCCGGAGGTTTCAGCAGTATGATCGCGTGTGGCTGCCTGGTGATTGATCACATTCTCTTTCTAAAGTATCAAACCATTTACTCGAACGGAAAGCGGTAAGAAAGATGGACATGCTCCTTGGAATTTTGGCGATGGCCGTCATTGGCGCCGGCATTGTCGGTTGGCTCTGGATCACCGTCATGGCCTTTAGCGAAGGCGAAACGCTTTGGGGAGTGGGCTGCCTGATCATTTCCCCGCTATGCCTCATCTATGGTTTCCTGAACTTCCACGAGTTAAAGATTCCGTTCTTTATGCTCCTCATTGGCATTGTCGGGCGGATCGGACTTGGCCTTCTCGCGATGGGCTTGGGATAGCCGGATTGCATCCCACTGGAATTTCCTCTCCCAAAGTCTTGTTTGATACGTTTTGCATGTTGCGATTCTTTGTGGACCTTTGAGGACTTGCTACGCCTGCACACAAAGGTGTCCTTCGCTATCGATTTGTAACCTTCGGTTGCATGAAGAAGTCACCGGATTCGACATCGTTTTTGACTACTCCCAACCCAAATTGGGCGTGGCTCGGGTGCTGGGAAACGTTACATGGTTTCCGATACGGTCAAGCACCGAACGCTTAGCTCCGTCGTCTTCCCGCAACTTAAAAAGTACCGAACGGTTCCATTGCTTTGTGCCCGTACATTCGTTTGCAAATGATTACAGCCGATATGGGCGAGACAACACAGGTCATCACGCGAACGCGATGCGTGTTGGATTGCGATTGCGAAGCGGTATCCACTACACTTTGAAAGCGCGCTGCGCCTTTTCTGTTGCGCAAAAAGTGGGAATTTTTCTTAAACTTTTTATGACCAACAAAATTTATCACGACACTTTGACGCAGCGATAAGAATCGCCTCGATTGCAAGTGACTACCACTGCTTTGGTCGCTAAGTTTGTTAATAGTCAGACCCGCAACGAGCGATAGACGTTCACTCCATCTGGCAGTACACCCAACATCATGTCGTAAGATGTTGAATAAGCAATCAAGCCACTTGAGTTTTGCTTTTTTGCTATGCCAAGTTACTTGGGCTTCGTCGCATAGCGGCTCAAAAAACAATGGTCGGTGTTTATATTGGTTCATCACGCTTTGGGGAAGCGAGTAAACCTATGGTCAATACGGTGTTTCCAACACACAGGCTCACGCGAACTCGCGGACGGCTGCAAATCGAACCACTCGAGCCGCGTCGTTTTTTGGCGGCCGATTACGAGTTGAAACAGGCTGCGATCGAGGTTTCGCCAGCAGAACAATTGATGATTGAATTGGTGAACCAAGCACGAGCCAGCCCTCTGAGTGAGGCGGAGCGACTCGATATTGCTCTCAATGATGACTTGGATCCCAACCAAATTTCGAGTGTGCCAAAACAACCCCTTGCGCCCGACGCCTCGCTTGGGCGTGCAGCGGAATTGCATTCACAAAGCATGATTTTGCGTGACGACTATGATCATATCACTCCCGACAATATCACTCCTTGGGATCGGGCGGAATCGCAAGGATACGAACGTGCCATCGCTGAGAACATTGCGTTGAATTGGCTTAGCGACGGTGACGTCCAAGCGGTCGTCCAACAGGCCCACGACATGCTTTTTCGCAGTGCTGGGCACCGTGCAAATTTGATGGTCGACCGGGCTGCGGAAGTCGGCGTTGGGATCGAACAAAACAGTGTCGCCGACAATGACTTTCCTGCGTGGCGATCTGTGCTAACGACGCAAATGTTCGGCTCCGCTCGTTCTACGCCCGCAATCACGGGTGTGGTTTATACCGATTCGGTCATCGACGACAACTTCTATTCAATCGGTGAAGGTCATTTAGGAGTCCGCATCGAAGCGAGTAACGACCGAGGGCAAACGTACTGGATCATGACGGGAGATACTGGCGGCTATGCGCTTCGTGTCCCTGAAGACTTCTACACGATCGTGGCCATCGACAAAGCGGGTGAGCGCTATGCCGATCGCGGCCGCGTCGTCGTGGGATCGGAGAATGTCAAATTGGCTATCGTTGCTGACCACTGGTCGCAGCTTAACGAAACGCCAGATCCTGATCTGGATGCCCGCTGCGATACGAACCAAGATGGTAGTGTGACGGCAGCGGATGCGTTAATCATCATCAACCATTTGTCGACGACCGACGCACCATTTGAAGTGCGAATGGACGCGAATCGTGACGGGCGGAACACCGCTAGCGATGCTTTGATGGTGATCAATGAGTTGGATCAAACAGTGGCCAATGCAGAGATCGATCTGTTCCTCGATGCGGAACGATTTGCGGAAGTGACCGAAGATTCGTTGACGCTAGTCCCGGATCTTTTCATCCCCACTCCTGCGGTGAGCGAAATCGGGCCGGAGTCGTGGCAAGCCGTCGAAGGGACAAACAATCAATTTGATTTGCGTAGCGTTGACGAAGCGGAGTCCGCACTTGGCTATCAGATCGTGCTCCGGGATCGAAGATGGATCGTTGAATATCGCGCCACCGAAACAGGCGATGTTGTCTATACAGGCCACATCTTAACGAGCGATTACTCGGCAGACGCGGATCGTTTCAACGACTCCTGGGACGAGCTTAACCGGGAGTATGAACAAGCGGTAGACGATGCAAACGCAGCGTTAACCGTCGATCGGGCTTTTGCCTGAATCGAGTTAACTCGTTGCAACGAACCACTTTTATGACAGAAAAGACAAAGGAGTTAGAAATCGATTGTCCTGCGAATGGAGCGACCGATCATAAAAGTTCGAACAAGTTTTTTATTTTTACTTGCGTGAAGTATTGAATCGCGTGGAAGTGCTAGGCGAGCGTTCCGCAGTCGACGACTCAGCGTGGCAAGCGATTCGAGCAACAAGGTTTTTTAAGGGGCAAGCGTGTCTGACGACCATCTTCAATCGACTGCATTGTCAGTCCTGCTTGGCGTAACCCATGAAGGTTGCCCCGAACAACGACACGTCTATTTGCAGCAATTTTGCGAAACTTACTCTAAGCCGTTAGTCACCTTCCTGACGGTGAATGAGCTCTGTTCAAGTGAGATGGCAGAGGATTTGGTTCAAGATTTCTGGCTCCATAAAATGATTGAACCGGCTCCGGACCAAACGTTGGTTGCCAAATACCTTACGGTTCGCCAAAACGACCCTCAGGCATCATTTCGAGCCTACCTCTGCGAATCCTTGACAAACGACGTCGATGGCTACCAGCCGTCACATGCGGCCAAGGAACAACAGCCGATACAGCGACTCGATGCGAATGATCTTGACCGAGCGATTGGCGTAACGGACCACCAATCGTTCGACTTCGTATGGGCGAATTACCTGCTCGAAAATGTGCTTTGGAAGGTCAGGAAAGAATGCCTCCTTAATGGGCATGACTTGAAATGGAAAATCTTTTTGAGGCTCTTTCTCAGTCCAAAATCGCCCGATGAGCCACGTCAAACTTACTCGGACTTGGCCGGACAGTTTGGGATTCGCAGCACGAAAGAGATCGGGAACGCATGGATCACCGTAAAACGAATGTTCGTGCGTAATTTCAACAGTGTGGTTCGAGACTATTTGCCAGCGAATTCCGTCGAAGAAAGCATTTCCGATGCGAAACAGGAAGTCAAATCGATGCTGTTCGAACTCAGTTCGTCCGGACGCCTGTGGCTTTACACCGAAGATTGGGAACTTGATTCCGAACCAAGTCCGTCTTCGGCCAAAACATCGCAGTTTTCCGCAAGTCATCTGTTTCGGACTCGTCGAGATTTCGAATTCGGGTGGCGTGACTTTCTTGGTCAACCCTTGAGTGAATCACTAGGGCTTGATGCGAAGCCTTGGAACCATTTGACATTCGCCTCGCTGCTGAAAAATCCCGCCTTGCGTCTGAAACAACTCTCCGAACTTCATAAGCGATCGAAACAACTTGGACGTCGAACCGATTTGCAATCTCCGGAAGAGTTCCTCTATCCAATCGGCTTCTACGCGATCGTCTATTTTGTTGCCATTGCCATCGCGAAGTCGAACCATGGGGCTGATATTTCTTCGCACACAGCACAACAATTGTCGCGCCGCACTAAAACTGTCGCTGATTCATCATGGATTGATGAAGACAGCAGGCAATGGCTCGACCGTTTGCTTTAAATACCGTCAACAAACGGCTCGCGGCAATTCAAACGACTCGCGGCAATTCGGCGCCGAGTATCAGGCCAACCGCTGCTCTGACGCAGCCCGAGCGTTGAACGACTACTCAGCTTTCGTAGCGAACTTTTCCGGTACCCGCAGCGATTTTGCCGATGGGTTGACAGCCGATGCCACTGGATTCGATCTTGGCACAAATGCTGTCGGCATAAAACTCACTAACCACTAGCGCCATTCCGATGCCCATGTTGAAAACGCGACGCATTTCGGACGCTTCAATTTTACCGGTCGATTGAAGCCATTTGTAGATCGTCGGCAATTCCCAACTCGTTGAATCAATCACCGCATCGACGGAGTTAGGCAAAATGCGATCCAAGTTCTCTTCGATTCCACCACCAGTGATGTGGGCGATGCCATGCAAAACTTGTTTCACTCGATAGTGCGTTTGGACGGACCGAATCGCTCGAACGTAGATTTGCGTGGGTTGAAGACAGACATCTCCCAAGGTTCGTCCATCAAATTCGCTGGGCGCATCGTCCCAACTCATCCCTGCATCGGAGATCACTTTACGAACAAGTGAAAAGCCGTTGCTGTGCAATCCACTCGACGTGAGCCCGAGAACGACGTCCCCTTGGGCAATCAAATGGCCATCGATCAGTTTCTTTTTCTCGACCACCCCGACGGCGAAACCGGCCAAGTCATAGTCGTCGATCGCATACATGTCGGGCATGATCGCGGTTTCGCCACCAAGTAGCGCCATATCGCCTTGGACGCAACCATCACTAATTCCTTGCACGATTCGTTCTAGTCGGGCTGGGTCGTCTCTGCCCATCGCCACATAATCGAGAAAAAACAAGGGTTCACCACCGGTGCAAATCAAATCGTTGACGCACATTGCGACTAAATCGATGCCAACCGTATCGTGCCGCTCGGTTTGCTGGGCGATTTTCAATTTTGTGCCAACGCCGTCGGTGCCGCTGATTAGAACCGGTTCTTGGTAATTGCGGGCAAAAAGCTTGCCGGCAAAATCCAATTGGAAAAGCCCTGCAAACCCTCCGTCACTGGGGATTACACGGGGACTAAACGTGCGATGCATCAATCGTGGCAATCGACGCATCGATTCAGCATAAACGTCAAGGTCGACGCCAGCATCTTTGTAAGTAGCAGCCATCAGTAGGATGAAGGGGGTTTATCGAGAAAAAGAAGTGATGTAATTCAAATGGAGGCGTGCAAAGGGCATTTTGTACTTTGACACGTTTTTGACGCGCTGTGCAGGCACTATCATTGCGTTTTTATCATGACGCGGAGACCCCTCCGTGGGTAGCGGTGCATGTTTTACACAAAATCAGCAATTAATGGCAGAATCTTCGCCTTGTCTGTCACAGCCGGTTTCTGGCGCTGCTCGCCCACCGATGAGTTCGCTATGCTTTAGGTTGTTTAATCCTAACCTTTTCACCAAATCTCCTGGGAGGTTTCTCTGTTACCAAGTCGCTAGACGTTGCGGCGCACGCTTCAAGCCTCAGAAAAATCGGCGGACCCAGGGCTTTAGCGGGCATCGACCAAACCGAGTGGTAGGTTTGTTTCGTTGGAGGTGAAATTCAGGCCGCAATCTTTCCATTGCAGTGTCATCTCCTACTACAACCCAATACTCGAAAACGCTTTAACCCGCATCCAACGCAACTGCCGATAACTCGGTTTGTCACCCATCCTGATTCACAGGCGTCATTGGGGACGGCAAGTCGACGGTCGATCACGGCTGAGGCGTTCACTTGCCATTGAAGGCGTCTGGCACTCACGAAGAGGAACCTGCAACATGCTCATGAAACAGCCGTGCCCCGATCTGCACTTTACCTATCAGATGCCTTATGGCTCTGCGCTGCAGGACACTGGCGTTCAGTTTTCCGTTTTTAGTCGTTCCGCGACGAGCATGCGGCTGTTGTTATACAACAAGATGAACGACTTAGAACCGTCCGAAGTCATCGAATTCGACCCCAATGACCATCGCCGCGGCGACGTGTGGAGTATGCACGTACCGGGGCTCGCTCATGGGCAACTTTACCATTACCAGGCCAGCGGCCCTTGGGACCCCGATCATGGGCACCGTTTTGACGCCGCAGCGCGTTTGATCGATCCCTACGCACAAGCGCTCGCGGGTACCTTTCAAAAGAGTACCGACGGCGTCGTTCGACCGCCCAAATGTGTCGTTATCGATGACACATTTGATTGGGAAGGGGATCGGCATCTGCGTCACGATGTCAGCGAATCGGTCATCTACGAGATGCATGTGCGTGGATTCACCAAGAGCCGAACGGCCAAGGTGAAGGCATCGGGCAGCTACCTCGGTGTGATCGAGAAGATTCCTTACCTAAAATCGCTTGGCATTACGGCAGTCGAGCTAATGCCGGTGAATGAATTTCCAATTCGCAACCCATTGGGCGAAAAATTGGATCGGCCCAATTACTGGGGCTACGACCCGATGGCGTTCTTCGCGCCACATCGTGGCTACGCTCACGGTAAAAAGCCAGGTTCGCAAGTCAATGAATTCAAACAAATGGTCAAAGCACTGCATCAAGCAGGCATCGAAGTCATCCTCGATGTTGTCTTTAACCACACGTGCGAAGGAAACGAGAACGGCCCAACGTTGTCGTTCAAAGGGCTTGAGAACCAAATTTACTACATCCTTAGCGAGGGCAAACATTACTGCAACTACTCGGGTTGCGGCAACACTCTCAATGGCAACCATCCGGTCGTCCGCGAGATGATTTTCCACTGCTTGCGACACTGGGTCTACAACTACCATGTCGATGGGTTCCGTTTCGACTTGGCCAGTATCCTCAGTCGCGACCGATCGGGAAATTTGATTCCGAACCCACCGATGGTCGAATTGATTGCCGAAGACCCGTTGCTCGCGAACACGAAAATCATCGCCGAAGCATGGGACGCCGCTGGTGCATACCAAGTCGGTTCCTTCGGAAACCATCGCTGGGCGGAGTGGAACGGTCGTTATCGTGACGATGTCCGAGGTTTTTGGCGTGGCGATGGCGGTACATTAGGAGCATTGGCGACGCGGCTTGCCGGCAGTAGCGACCTTTACGAGCACGCCGGACGTCCGCCACACTGCAGCATCAACTTCATCACCAGCCACGACGGCTTTACGATGAACGATCTGGTCTCGTACAAAGACAAACGAAACCTTGCCAACGGCGAGAATAATTGTGACGGCGACAACCACAACATTAGTGACAACTATGGAGCGGAAGGCCCGACAAGAAAAAAAGCCGTTCGCACGGTAAGAAATCGTCAAGTCCGCAACATGATGTCGACGCTGCTGTTAAGCCAAGGCGTTCCGATGCTTGTCTCGGGTGACGAAATTCGCCGGACTCAGCGCGGTAACAACAATGCCTATTGCCAAGACAGCGACATCAGTTGGTTCGATTGGCGATTGGTCGAAAAGAATTCCGACATGTTTCGCTTTGTCCAAGCGTTGATCGCGTTCCGGCGTGAACAACCGACGGTAAGGCGAGAGCATTTCCTAACCGGGAAACCAGTGGATGGCCGAAAAATCCCCGACGTTTCCTGGTATTCGCCTGCTGGAACGCCCTTGGATTGGGGACAACACGCGTTGTCGATGGTAGCGTACATCGCAGCCCCAAGCCGAGTGGACGATCCCGAAGGTCTCGGCCGCGACATGGTGATGATGTTCAACAGCACCGGACAAGATCGAGAGTTCATGATGCCGGAAATGGGTCGTGGAATCAAATGGAACTTGTTCATCAACACGGCTGGTGAATCGCCCGAGGATATCTATCCGGATCTCGATGGCCCGATGCCCCCGAGCAGTCGGTTAGTGGACGTACCCTGTCATTCGCTCAAGGTTTACGTGAGCCAACGCGAACCGTTTTAATCGCGGTGGATCACGGTCCCAATCGCGGACCGCAAAGAGTAGCCCCGGGGCGTTCACAGCAACCCCCCGTGGCAAAAGCCCGGTGGCATAAGCTTGGTGGCATAAGCTTGGCGGCAAAAGCCCGGTGGCATAAGCTTGGTGTCAAGAACTTGGTGGGCGAATGCTCGCTGCGGGGCGGTCCATCACCAGCCAACCTGTTCGCCCAAAACACGCCCACCAGCCGCCCGCTTTCGGCCAGCCAACTCAGCACAGGGCGTTACGCGGACGTCGGTGCTGTTGTCGGTGACAAACACTTGCCGATTTGGCGAACCGCTTGTCGGAGTCGTTGCTCGTTTTCGACTAACGACATCCGGAGAAACCCTTCACCTGCTTGACCGAAACCGCTGCCGGGACTCACCGCGACGTTGCCCTCTTCTAAGAGTTTCAGGGCAAAGTCCATCGTCCCCATCGACGATTTCCAAGGCTCAGGAATTTCTGCCCAGACAAACATGCCCGCTTTGGGCGGTGTCACCTTCCAACCCAATCGTTTCAGACTGGTAACCAAAACGTCGCGTCGGCTTTGATAGATCCGCGATTGTCTTGCAACACTCGCTTCGGTATCGCGCAAGGCCACGATCGAAGCGATTTGGATCGCCTGAAACATTCCGTAGTCGTAATAGCCTTTGACGGTACCGAGGGCGCGAATCATTTCCGAGTTCCCTGCACAAAAACCGACTCGCCATCCCGCCATGTTGTAGCCTTTGCTCATCGTCGTAAATTCAACGCCAACGTCTTTCGCGCCGGGTGCCGCCAGGAAACTGGGGGGGTGATATCCGTCGAACGCAACGTCGGCATAGGCAAAATCGTGAATCACCATAAACCCGTATTTCTTCGCTAACCGGACCACTTCGACAAAGAAGTCGGGCTCGACCACCGCCGAAGATGGGTTGTGCGGATAGTTCACGATCAAAACTTTGGGCGTTGGTGCCATGTGCTCGCAGGTGTAGGCGACGTTTTGCAGAAAACGCTCGGAGTCAGCAACATCGAGCGCGACCACGTTGCCGCTAGCCAAAATCACGCCATACATGTGAACCGGAAAATAGGGGGCTGGGATGATCGCCGTATCACCTGGCCCCATCAGTGCCAAACACATGTGCGAAAACCCCTCCTTGCTTCCCAGACATGCCATCACTTCGAGTTCCGGATCGAGCCGCACACCGTATTGGCGGTAGTATTTACTTGCGACTTCGCGGCGTAGATTGGAGATTCCGTTGGATTTGCTATAGCCATGGTTGCTCGGGTCAGCCGCAGCGTCGGCGAGCTTTTGAATCACGCTCGGATCAGGTGGGTCCGATGGATTCCCCATCCCCAAGTCGATCACGTCGTCTCCGGCTCGACGTTTTTGATAAAGCGAGTTGTTGATCCGCCCAAACATATAGGGCGGTAAGCGGTCGACACGCGAAGCAAATTTGATCTCGAACGGCTTCGGAACCGGGTCAGTCGTCAGCGGATCGATTGCCGGAGCATCGATGTTAGGCGTATCCGAATTGAAAGGTTGACTCATAGTTGCGACGCCAAAAGGGAAAACCGAAGAGACAGATCTACCGAGTATTGTCGACAAGACACGCAAACCCGCCCAGGGGTTATCGGCTGGATTCTCAGAACAAACGCAAAACGAAAGCATTGTGACCACTTCGATTCACGAGCGTTGTCTGCTATCCTTTTCAGGAATTTGGAACCGGTCAGTCCTTTTCTTGCTTGATCGCCAAGGAATGCTTGATCGCCAAGGAAGACGCTCCTAAACACCTGTTTCTCCCTCACTAACCCGGAATTGCCTCCGTGCCCCGTCGAGACGATATCAAGAAAATTCTGCTAATCGGAAGCGGCCCCATTATTATTGGCCAAGCTTGCGAATTCGATTACTCAGGGACTCAGGCCTGTAAAGCGCTACGAGAAGAGGGCTACGAGGTCGTGTTGGTGAACAGCAATCCAGCCACGATCATGACCGATCCGAATACGGCCGATGGAACTTACATCGAACCGTTGACCTGGCAAATGGTCGAAAAAATCATCGAAAAGGAACGCCCCGACGCCCTACTGCCAACTCTGGGTGGGCAAACCGGCCTTAACGTTGCAATGGACCTCCAAGCCAACGGGGTACTGGAAAAATACGGCGTCGAAATGATTGCCGCCAACGCCAAGGTGATAGCCAAGGCAGAGGAGCGTGAACAATTCAAAGAGGCTATGGAAAAAATTGGCTTGGACGTCTGCAAAGGCCGCACCGTCAAGACGCTCGAACAAGCACGAAGCGTTCTTAGCGAAGTTGGCTTGCCAGCCGTCGTGCGTCCCAGTTTTACGATGGGCGGTTCGGGATCAGCAATCGCTTACAACCGAAACGAGTTCGATGGTCTCGTCCAAAACGGGCTCGACCAATCGCCCGTGACCGAAGTGTTGATCGAAGAATCGATCATCGGATGGAAAGAGTATGAGATGGAAGTGGTCCGTGATCGCGAAGACAACTGCGTGATCATTTGTAGCATCGAAAATTTTGATGCGATGGGCGTCCACACCGGTGACTCCATCACGGTCGCACCCGCTCAAACGTTAACGGACAAAGAATACCAACGGATGCGAGACGCGTCGCTCGCGGTAATCCGCGAAATTGGCGTCGAAACCGGCGGCAGTAACATCCAATTTGCAATCGAACCGAACACCGGTCGCATGATCGTGATCGAAATGAACCCGCGGGTCAGCCGCTCAAGTGCGTTGGCGAGTAAGGCAACTGGATTCCCCATTGCAAAGATCGCTGCCAAACTTGCCGTTGGCTACCTGCTCTGGGAATTGCCAAACGACATCACCCAAAAAACCAAAGCCTGTTTCGAACCGACTATCGACTACGTCGTAACCAAAATGCCTCGGTTCGCGTTTGAAAAATTCCCCGAAGCCGACGCGACTTTGACGACGCAAATGAAGAGCGTTGGTGAGACGATGGCGATCGGGCGAACGTTTAAAGAGTCGATGCAAAAAGCGATGCGAGGTTTGGAAGTCGGCGCTTTTGGTTTCGGTAGTGATAACCGCGACGCATGGGGCACCGACGCCCAACCCGATGACCACACCATCCGCGCGAAACTCAGCACCCCCGGCGCCGAACGCATTTTCTATATTCGCTACGCGATGAAAGCGGGAATGTCGATTGACGAAATATTCGAATTGACCCGCATCGACCGATGGTTCCTTGACCAATTGATCCAAATCGTCGAGCAGGAAAACGAACTTCTGAAACTCGGCTCGCTCGCCAACCTGACTCATAAGCAAATGTGGGAAGCCAAACGCAACGGTTTCTCGGATCGCCAACTTGCCAAAATCACGTCATCGACCGAATTGAAGGTCCGGGCAACACGATTGGAAATGGGCATCAAGCCGGTCTACAAGAGTGTGGATACCTGTGCGGCCGAATTCGAAGCCTATACGCCCTACTACTACAGCACTTACGAACAAGAAGACGAACTGCCAACAAAGACGGACAAGAAGCGGATCATCATTCTGGGCGGCGGACCAAACCGAATCGGACAAGGCATCGAGTTCGACTATTGTTGTTGTCACGCCAGTTTCGCTCTTCGCGAAATCGGAGTTGAAAGTGTGATGGTCAATAGCAACCCGGAAACGGTCAGTACCGACTATGACACGTCGGACCTGCTGTTCTTTGAACCTTTGACGATCGAAGATGTGCTTAACATCTGTGATGCAATCAAGCCCGATGGTGTGATCGCTCAATTTGGAGGCCAAACGCCATTGAATCTGGCTCGCGGACTCAAAGACGCCGGCGTGCCGATCATCGGAACGAGTGTCGAGACGATCGAGGCGGCCGAAGACCGTGAATTGTTCCAACAATTGATCGAAGAACTTGGCCTACGCCAACCGCCCAGCGGAATTGCGCGTAACATGGACGAAGCACGCCGAGAAGTGCAGAAGATTGGTTACCCCGCATTGGTCCGGCCAAGCTTTGTGCTCGGTGGCCGGGCCATGGAAATTTGCTACGACCAATCCCAATTCGATCGCTACGTGGCGGAAGCGTTCATCGTCGCCGATGGACAACCGGTCTTGATCGACCACTTCCTTGAAGATGCCACCGAGGTCGACGTTGACGCAGTCGCCGATGGTACCGATTGCGTGATTATGGGCATCATGGAACATATCGAAGAAGCTGGCGTCCACTCCGGTGACTCCGCGTGTGCGATACCGCCCTTCAGTTTGACGCAACCGATTTTGGCCGAGATCCGCGAAGCGACCAAAAAGCTAGCCGACCGTTTACAGGTAATCGGCTTGATGAACATCCAATATGCCATCAAGTTGGTGGAAGGTATCCCGACCTTATACATCCTGGAAGTCAATCCTCGGGCTAGCCGAACCGTTCCCTTTGTGGCTAAGGCAACGGGCGTAGCGGTCGCCAATATCGCGACAAAAGTGATGACAGGCATGACGTTAAAGGAGATGGGCGTCACAACGGAACCGATTCCGCGTCACGTTTCCATCAAAGAAAGTGTCTTCCCATTCCGCAAATTCGCTGGTGTCGACATCGTTCTCGGACCCGAAATGCGGAGCACTGGCGAGGTGATGGGTATCAGCGAAAAGTTCTCGGTCGCTTTCGCCAAAAGCCAACTCGCGGCCGGCACCGTATTGCCAGAATCAGGCAACGTTTTCATCAGCCTTGCACCGCGGCACAAGGATTCGGTGGCCTCGCTCGGTCGCAGCCTCGCGGATCTTGGATTCCAATTGTTGGCCACCAGCGGTACCGCACAGAAATTGAGGGATGCTGGTGTAGCGGTGACTCAAGTGAAGAAGATTGCCGAGGGGCATCCGAACTTGATTGACCATTTGAAGAACGGCGAAGTGCAATTGATCGTCAACACGCCAAGCGGCAAAGGTGCACGAACCGACGAGGGCAAAATTCGCGCCGCGGCGGTCCAGTGCGGCGTGCCTTGTATCACAACCGTCGCAGCAGCCGAAGCGGCAGCCCGCGCAATGGAGGCGATGCGAGAAGGACCGCTACAAGTCGAATCGCTGCAAAACCGTTACGCAAATTCGTAAGCTTTGCGGATGGTAGGTTTGCGAATGGTTGCCTGGCGTGGGGCTAAAGGCGACATCATGAAATCCCAATAGAGAAAATACGAATGTCCGACGAACCTTCGGTTTCCGAATCGGGAGCCAATGAAAATCCCGCTTCCAACGACGCGGTAGATAAGTTTACATACGGGCCAGCGGATTTTAAATTGCTCGTCGTCGACAACGAAGCGGCTCACGCGCGGGCGATGTCCGAAAGCTTAGAGAAGGTTGGCTACCAATGTGATGTCGCCACAAGCGGTCCGGAAGCAGCCAAGAAGATCGAACGCGATACGTTTGACATCATCATCACCGACATGGTGATGAATGACGTCGATGGCATGAAGATCTTGGAGCTTGCCAATAAGCAATTGCCCGATTGCGAGGTCGTGATGGTAACCGGACACGCAACGGTCCCCATCGCCGTCGAAGCGATGCAACTTGGTGCCTTTAACTTTCTCGAAAAACCGATCACTCCCAATCGACTCCGAGCGATTGTTGAAAAGGCAGCGGACGCGGTCTCGCTACGGCGTCAAAACACCGAATTGATGCAACGGCTCGATGAGCGGTTTGGCTTTGAAGGGATCATCTACACCAGTGATACGATGCAGAAGGTGATTGATCGATTGCGACGAATCGCAGCGACCGATGCGACCGTCTTGATCACTGGCGAAAGTGGTACCGGCAAAGAGATGTTCGCCCAAGCCATTCACCAAAACAGCCCAAGACGAAACAAACGCATCGTTGCTCTGAACACTCGGGCAGTGTCTGAAAATTTGGTAGAAAGCGAATTATTTGGTCACGTGAAAGGTTCGTTCACCGACGCCGTCGCTGACCGTATCGGCGCCTTCCAATATGCTAACGGTGGAACGTTATTTTTGGACGAAGTCGGCGACATGCCGATGAGCACTCAGATTAAATTGCTGCGAGTGCTCGAAGAGAGTCAAATCACTCGTGTTGGCGACAACAAACCAATCAAGGTGAATGTCCGCTTGATATCGGCCACCAACCGCCCGCTCGAAGAAATGATCGCGGCTGGAACGTTTCGCAACGACCTATATTTTCGACTCAAAGTCGTCACGGTTGAATTGCCTCCTTTGCGAGAACGACGCGACGATGTGATCGCATTGATGGATCACTTCCGCAAGATATTTTTACGACGACATGACAAAGCAAACGCTCATTTCACCCCCGCGGTGACGAAGCGATTTTATGCTTATGATTGGCCAGGAAACGTCCGTCAACTTCGCAACTTTGTCGAAACGATGGTCGTGCTCGATACCGATGGCTCGCTCGACATCGATGATTTGCCACCCGAATTGCTCGACGAAACGGCGTCCGAAGAAGCAGAAAAGATCGTTGGCGATATTGGTGGGCCGTCCAACTTGGTTGGCAAACCATTGAGCGTAATCGAGCGTTGGGCGATCGAAGAAACGCTCAAACTTACCGGTGGCAACCGCGAACAAGCTGCCGAAGTGCTCGACATCGGAGCCCGCACCCTCTACCGCCGTCTCGACCAATACAAGAAGGACGAGGACGGCGAAGAGTGAAATTCAGATGACCATTCCATGGTCATCCAGCTGACTCGCTTACCCTTCCATTTCGGCGAGGTACCGCTCAGCATCCAACGCGGCCATGCATCCGGTCCCGGATGAGGTAATCGCTTGGCGATAATAATCGTCTGCGACATCGCCTGCTGCAAACACGCCCTTTACGCTTGTGTTGGTGCGGAACGATTTGCTCCATTGGATGTAGCCTTCTTCGTTCATCTCGACGGCGTCATCGAGGAACCGAGTGTTGGGCGTGTGCCCAATGGCGACGAACATGCCGCCGACAGCCAACTCGCGTTTCGATCCATCCACCGTGCTCTTCAATCGCAGCGAATTGACCATTTTGTCGTCTCCAAGAACCTCATCGACGACCGTATTCCAAAGCACTTCGATTTTGGGATGATTCAAGGCACGGTCCTGCATCACCTGAGAAGCACGCATTTGATCGCGGCGGAGAATCATGTAGATCGTCGCCGCGTTTTTCAAATTCGCTAGATAGGTTGCCTCTTCCACCGCCGAGTCACCCCCGCCAATCACCGCCAACGGTTTGCCGCGGTAAATCGGCAGCGCTCCATCACAAACCGCACACGCACTGACGCCCTTATTCTTGTACGCTTCTTCGCTTTCGAGCCCGAGATAATTTGCACGTGCGCCGGTAGCGATAATGACAGTTTGCGTCTGGACCGAGTCGCCGCTACCGCTATGGAGCACATGATGTTTGCCTGAGAAGTCAACACTGACGATATCGTCACTGACCACTCGGGTGCCGAAGTTGAGGGCTTGCTGTTTCATCAACTCCATCAACTCCACCCCTTGAACGGCATAGTGCGGTTGGCCCTCTTTTTCGTGTCCCTGAGGAACCATCGGCAAATTCCAATGGCGATCTTTGTCCACAGCGGACTCGACAAACGCTCGAATATTGCCCGCTGGAAAACCGGCGTAATTTTCTACTTCGGTCGTGAATGCCAATTGGCCTAGTGGGATCATCTCTGGGCGAACGGTTCCTTCATACACCACAGGGTCCAAATTGGCGCGAGCCGCATAGATCGCTGCTGACCAACCTGCTGGTCCACTGCCAATGATAACCGTTTTTTCGATATTATCGCCCACGTCAAAATCCTACTTTCGTTCGTTATTGAAGCCGTTTCACACTTAGCAATTCGCAGTATGTGTTAAACTATTTTTCGGTATTATAGGACGGTACCATTCTTCTACTACTACAGGCAATCCCTGAATTCATGAGCACTCTATTTGTTGCACTCGCCTCGCTGATCGGCTTTGTGGTTGCCTACAACACCTACGGCCGTTGGCTTGCGACCCGTCTTTTCGGGCTCAGCAAAGACGCCATCGTCCCGAGTCACGCTTTGCGGGACGATGTGGACTTTATCCCGACACGTCGCTCCGTCATTTTCGGACACCATTTCACCAGCATCGCAGGAACTGGGCCGATCGTCGGTCCCGCATTAGCCGTTTTCTGGGGGTGGCTACCGGCACTATTGTGGGTAGTGTTTGGTTCGATTTTGATCGGCGGAGTGCATGACATGGCCGCATTGGTGATCTCGCTACGCAATCGTGGCCAAACGATTGGCGAAACCGCAGGACGCTTGGTTTCCCCCCGCGCCAAAATACTATTTTTAACCGTGTTGGCGTTGGCCCTTTCGATTGTCCTCGCGGTTTTTGGTCTTGTGATCGCGATCATCTTTGCGATTTACCCCGAGTCGGTGTTGAGCGTTTGGATTGCGATGCCGGTAGCAATCGGAATTGGCATTTGGGTCTATCAACAGGGCGGACATTTGCTCGTCCCAAGCTTGATCGGATTGTTGGTTTTATATGGTGCCGTCTACGTAGGAGCCTATCTATTCCCAATCGAATTGGCGGCAAACGAATCGGGTTTCTTTACGCCGGTCGTGGTTTGGACGCTCTTGCTCTTGGTCTATGCCTTCGCCGCGTCGGTGTTACCCGTGTGGTTACTGCTGCAACCACGCGACTATATCAACAGCCACCAACTTTATATCGCATTGGGGCTATTGATCATCGGACTTATGGTCGCGTCGGTGACCGGCAAAGCCGACCTCGTCGCTTCCGCACCCGCTATCGCAGACGCGGCGAGCGTGCCAGCAGACGCACCACCGATCTTGCCTTTCTTGTTCATCACGATTGCCTGCGGCGCTTGCAGCGGATTCCATTGCTTGGTCAGCAGCGGTACGACGAGCAAACAAATCGATTGTGAAACCGATGCACAAGCGGTCGGCTATGGTGCAATGTTGCTCGAAGGGGCATTGGCCGTATTGGTCATCTTGGCGTGTTGCGCCGGAGTCGGCATGGGCCCCGTCAAACGAACCACCGTCGACGGAGTTGGCGAGTATGCCAATGTGGTCGGCCAGAACGGCGAAGCGATCACGGGGAACGCAGCTTGGCGAACCTATTACCGATCGACGCGAGCTGACGGAACCCCAGGAGGATGGAGGGATCACAAATTGCCGCAAAAGTTGGCGGCGTTCATTGACGGCGGCGCTAACTTTTTGTCGATCCTCGGTTTACCATTGAAGTTTGCGATTGCAATCATGGCAGTACTGGTTGCTTGCTTCGCCGCGACTACGCTCGACACTGCGACCAGGCTCCAACGTTACGTGTTGCAAGAACTCGGCCATTCGCTGCACATCCGGCCGATGACCAACAAATATGTGGCAACCGGTTTCGCAGTCGCCGTCGCCGGCACGGTCGCACTCGGAGTGGGGGACAAACCCGGTACCGGCGGGATGGTACTTTGGCCTCTGTTTGGCGCGACCAATCAATTGCTCGCTGGGTTGGCGTTAATGGTGGCGTTGTTCTACTTGGTTCGACTTCGCAAACCGCTCGCCTTTGTGGCGATTCCGATGATATTCATGTTGGTCATGCCTGCTTGGGCAATGACTTACGATTTGATTTTTAATTGGATCCCCGACCGGAGTTGGACATTGATCCTGTTTGGTTTTGGGATTTTGGGGCTACAAGCATGGATGGTGGTCGAGGGTGTTTCCATGTGGCGATCCGCAGCAAAACAGCTCGATTTGGAAGTCCCAGAGAAACCGGCAAATTGAAGGTGATGCCGTTTTCTATGGTCTGTACCCCGAATCACTAATGGTTCACAATATCGCCTTTCGCTGAGCGAACGACGACTCAACAATCACTCCCGAACAACCTCTTGATCTAGGTTCCCGTCCATGCGTGTTCTTTCCGGTATCCAACCGACCGGTCGCCCCCATTGGGGAAACTTTTTTGGTGCAATCCATCAATACATTGATTTACAAGAAGAGAACGACGGTTTCTATTTCATCGCCGATCTACATGCGTTGACAACCGTACGCGAAGCAGCGGAACTGCGCCAAAACACGCTCAACGCCGCGCTTGATCTATTGGCTCTGGGGCTCGATCCAAAGAAGGCGACTTTGTTTGTTCAATCGCATGTCCCCGAGGTGAGCGAATTGACTTGGCTACTGATGACCGGGACACCAATGGGATTGCTCGAACGATGCCATGCATACAAAGAAAAGAAAGCCAAGGGGATGACGGCGGATGCTGGGCTATTCACGTATCCAGTGTTAATGGCATCCGATATTTTGGCGTATGATTCCGAGATCGTGCCCGTTGGCCAAGACCAAGTTCAGCATATTGAAGTCTGCCGCGATTTGGCGGGCAGCTTCAACCACACGTTCGGAGAGACGTTTGTCCTGCCCAACGCTAAGACGCTCGATCATGGTGCCAAAGTCCCCGGGACGGACGGCGAAAAGATGAGCAAAAGCTATGACAATACGCTTCCCTTGTTTGGAAATGTGAAGCAAATTCGCAAACAAATCATGCGAATCACAACCGATAGCCGCGCGATGGAAGATCCCAAAGAACCCGAGCAGGATCATTTGTTCCAGCTTTATCGTTTGTTCTCCAGCAAGGACGACGTCGACAAGATGGCAGCAATGTACCGACGCGGCGGATTTGGATATGGCGAAGTGAAGAAGGCAGTCGCTGAGGCGAGCGAAACTTACTTTGCCGAGGCGCGAAGTCGCCGTGAAGAACTCGAAGCGAATCTGGATTATGTCCACGAAGTGCTGCGTGACGGTGCCGTTCGAGCGAGAGAAGTCGCAGCGAAAGTGCTCCGTCGCGCCCAAACCGCCTGTGGTTTGCGGTAAACTAGAAGTGGTCACGCTATGATTGACCGCGCCATGTTAGCGTCCGGTTTCCTGCGCGGAACCTGTTGAAATCGCGGGCTCGCATGCAATGGTTGATGGCGTGTTCGTCGAAATTGAATTTAGGAATTGAGGACGCAGCAATCGTCGTCAAGACGTTCGCTGATTCTCTGAGCAGGCCGAAACGATTGACGAGTTTCGCTACCCTAAAGTGATGAGTTGACGAAGCACTAGTACTGTCTCCTGAAACTTCCTTCTGGTGATAACAAACGTATGGCGATCCTTGGAATCGGTACCGAAATTGTCGAATGTGTTCGCATCGCAAAGATGATCGAGACGCATGGCGAGCAGTTTCTGGAACGAGCCTACACGCCAAACGAAATCGAATACTGTGTAAAAACCGCGGACACGACCCAGCACTTCGCCACTCGTTGGGCGGCAAAAGAAGCGACGATGAAAGCTCTGCGGTGCCGTCATCAGGGCGTTCGATGGACAGACATTGAAATCAACGTTTCGGCGGCCGAAGGACCTTCGATCTCACTATCAGGTGCTGCATCGCTTTGGGCTGAACACCGCGGAATCGAAAAAATACACATATCACTCGGAGCATGCCGTACTCACGCGACTGCTTACGTGATCGCCTCGGATGAAATGGATTGACGCTTTATGCTTCGCCTAGCACTGCACTGGCAAATTCTGATTGGGATGTTGGTTGGTTCGATTATCGGCATTTCACTTAATGCAACCTGCTCTAGTAAAACCGTCCAATTGACTGCCGAAGATGGTTTGCCAACGGGCGTATCCACGGCCGAAGTGATCGATTCGAGTTCGTCGACAATCATTCGCTATACCGACAAGGACGGTACGACGACCGAGCGAACGGTTGACCCGGTTTCACAAGCCGAAGGTGTTTTTGCATCGATCGACACGTTGGAGACCGCGGACCCTGTTGCCGTTAGGATTTATTTAACGCACGGCAAGAGCACGGCAAAACGAATTGGTGATTGGTTTGCAAGACTCGGCGGTTTGTTTCTACGGATGTTACAAATGGTTGCAGTCCCGTTGATTGTCACATCGTTGACCACGGGCGTCATTGGCCTTGGATCGTCCGAAGGAATTGGCCGCATGTTCCGCCGTACCGTTCTTTACTATTTAGCCACAAGTATGTTGGCGATTGGTACCGGTTTGCTTGCGGTCAACCTCGTTCGGCCTGGACTTCGAGTCGGGCAGGTCGAGAACGTCAATGTCCCTTCAACTGAATCCGAATCGCTTGTCGACGTACTGTTCCATCAACTTGAAGCGATGATTCCGGCCAACCCGCTTGGTGCTTTCGTTTCGCCGAATTACCTTTCGATCATCGCGTTTACGATTGCGTTTGCGTTGTTCTCGATTTCGGTTGGTGGACGCACCAAAGAATTTGTTGGCGATTTAGCGACCGCCGGCTTTGAAGTGATGATGGCGATGACGATGGCGATCATTCGATTGGCGCCAATTGGGGTGTTTTTCTTGATCGCCGCAGTAACGGCAACTCAAGGGGTCGGTGTGTTCGGTTCATTGGCATGGTACGTCGTGGCCGTTTCGTTAGCACTTGGATGCCATGCCTGCGTGACGCTGCCATTGATTTTGAGATTCGTCGCCAAGCGAAGCCCGTTGGAATTTGCCAAACAAATGTCGCCGGCGTTATTAACCGCGTTTAGTAGCGCCAGCAGCAATGGCACGTTGCCGCTGACCATGTCCAGTGTCGAAGAACGTGCCGGGATTAGCAATCGAACCGGCTCATTCGTTTTACCCCTCGGGGCGACGATCAATATGGACGGCACGGCACTCTACGAAGCAGTCGCGGTGTTGTTTATCGCCCAACTGCATTTTGGATTCAATTTGCCCTTCAGCCAGCAGATCATCGTGGCGTTGACCGCATTGCTAGCCAGTGTCGGAGCGGCAGGCATTCCCCATGCAGGGCTTGTAATGATGTCGATCATTTTGCACGCCGTTGGGCTTCCGATCGAAATGCAGGGAGTGATTTTAGCCGTCGACCGCGTCCTCGACATGGCCCGTACAGCGGTGAATGTATGGAGCGATTCGTGCGGATGTGCTGTTATTGAAACGCTCGAAGCACGCGATGCGATAAACGCGTCATACCGAGAACAGCAGCTCAATTCGTGACATTGATGGCTGTCGAACCTTATCGCCGTTTCGAAGCAATGCTTTTGGTGTGGGCTGCATAACCGCTATAATGGCCCTGTTCGTCAAGTTCGTTGCGTTTCCATTTGCAGGAATTCGCAATGTTGACTCGGGTTCGGCATTTCGGATGCTACACTGGGCGGAGTTGCTCTGGTTCTTCTGTTCAAGATCCAGAACGATCCGCGACTATTCTTGAATATTGAATGCACCTACAATCTTTTCTACTCGTTATCGTTTCGCTTAGCTGTGGCTCTCTTCCACCGGGCGAAGTGCCATTTCCGCGGTCGATTCTTGCCACGGTCGGAATGGTAACTGCTTGGTGGATTCTGTGTCACGTCGCTGCGCGGACGACCGCTCGCCAAGTAGCAGCCGATCGAATTGATCCTATCGACGGAGCACGCTGGCTCGAAAAACAACTCGAAATTTTTCGTTGGCTCGCGATCGGTGTCGTTGTGATGTGTTTAGGCGGATTTGGTTTGGCCGCCAATCTTGATACCGCCACAGGTCCGTTGGGCAGCATCATTCAGAAGTCGATGTTCTTGCAATCGTTCGTATTACTGCTTCCGGCCGTCGCGTTATCAGCGGCAAGTTGGTCGGCCGAACATCGCTACGGCGTTTTGATGGGCTATGTCGATCATGGCGTCAAGAACCACCTTGCTTCAATCGTGCAATCGTTTCGCGGTTCCATGGCATGGCTAATTGTGCCGATCCTGGTACTACTAGGACTAGCTGATGGGATCACACAATTGCCACTGAGCGAAACCCAGGCGGCAATCACCATGGTCGTTCTTTCGCTTCTGTTCGTTTGCGCCGGTTTGCCTTGGCTGATTTCACGTGTATTCAAAACATCGCCAATGGACCCAGCGTCACAAACGTGGATCCACTCGCTGCTGACCGCGACAGGCCTTCGTCGAACAAAAATCGCTCGCTGGCAAACCGGTGGCAACGCGTTCAATGCTCTGATCACGGGTTTTGTTCCGCCAATCCGCACATTGTTGTTGTCCGATCGATTGCTGGACGAATTGCCACGCGAACAAATTGCAATGGTGGTGCTACACGAGGCTGCTCATTTGCGTCGCCGTCACATGCCCATTCGAATGGTTGCAATCCTACCGGCTTGGGGCATCGGCACTCTCATCACTTACGCCGCTGGCAATGCGTCTTGGGGAACAACTGCTGGCAGTATTGCCGGGATCGTGCTAACCATGGCAATATTGCGTCTTGTGGCCTATCGGACCGAGTTCGACGCCGATGTTCAAGCGTGCCGCTTGGCAGAACAAATTGCGCATCTCGTCGAGGACGTTCCCTCCGATTATGATGCCGCGTCACGAGCACTCAGTGATGCCTTACTTCGCGTCACGGCCGATCATCCGGAAACACGGCGTCGTACGTGGCTTCACCCGGGCGTCGTGGATCGCATTGACTTTGTGCGTCGCAATCGGATTGCACCAAAAATAAATAGTAGCACAGCGGGAACCATTGCAAACCCAGCGTAGGCATGGATCGAAACGAGCAAATGCATCGATTCGGTTGATGCGACGGGCAACATACAAACGAATACGGTCACAATCGCCAACAAACCGGTTACGACCGTCGCCCAGAAGCCGATATTTTCTAATTGGCTGGCCGAGCCGACAGCCTCACCGATGCAAAACGTTCGCATCAGCCACAGCACGGCTAACGCCGGAAGCACAAATACCAAAACGCCACTGGCCATCATATGGACCAACAACGTGTTCCCCATCAAATGAGAGCCCCACAGGACCGGCAGCGCCGTTAATGTTAGAACAGCAACACTGGCCACCAGACCAAGCAGGCAAATTCGTTCGGCGAGTTTTATCATGAGGATTCTCTATCAATGCGATTAATTAGAAAGATGCTGACCTTCTACTGAGCAAATTTCAAAAACCAGATCGCTAGCTGCGATTCGTTTATCTGAAAAACATGGCAGTGGTTTACAAAGGCTCAACCACATTTTCAAAGCCTACGTAACGTTATTGCGACGATTGACCAAATTGGATGCAAGTGTGCCGATTCCAATCAACAAGGTGACACAGAGCACACCAATTGATCCTGCGATCAAGAATTTAAACAACTTTCGACCGCCAAAAAGTTGGTTCCATAGCAACACTTGATTCGCGGAAGTTCCACGAACCTCTGCCATCGTGATCGCTGGCGTTTGGTCGGGCCCCGGACCAACGGATTGCAACGTCGAATCGAAAATCACCGATCCATCGCTGTGACATTCTAAACATCCGCCAACGCCAAGCGACCATCCAGCCGGACGGACGCTGTGAGCAAGAGGCCAACTAACCATTTCGACCGCTTCAGAATTTTTGAGCTCGTTGGCGTCCATTTTTTCCAGGGATTCACCATCGGCAGCTAGCCGATAGATAAACCCGCTTGAAACATAGACCGCTTGCTCGGCCTCGAGGGTGTCTTGCAGTCCCACTAGCGTTGCTGCCACTTTTTCGTTGAACAATTTTTCGCCAGCCACTTTTTGCGCAGCTGCCACTTTCGTCGCTTCCTCATCGGTCCATTCGTGTTCGCGAACGGATGATCGCTCTTCGCCAAGTACTTCCTTTAGCTCCGTTCGACTCAGTTGCGGTGTTACGAGTTCTTCGACAAACCCTTTGCGGACCCGAAGCGATTTGCGGGTCAGATCGTAGATCATTGATGGATCAATCGGCGTCAGAGCGCCGTCCACAACGGTTCCCCAAAATGCTGGCCATACCGCTCGTTGCGGGTATATTTTCCCGTCATCGTCGAGCCCATAGACGGGCGCGATTATGCGAGGCAACTCCTGGCCACTACGATGTTCTTTGACACCGAGTCCATGGGCAAAACTGGTCATCATTCCAATCGCTTCGCCACGTGAAATGGGGCCGCTGTGGCAAGCGGTACAAGCGAGTCGCTCGAAATGCACCGCAGGAAGCCCCGCATGCTCGGGCATTGGCGAACCGAGTCGGCCCGCTCGCGATGGAATCGCCGTTTCTCGAATGGACAATTCGACTTCTTGGTCGTTTCCAATGTGTTCAGGGCCAATGTGTTCCGGGCCAATGTGTTCAGGGCCAATGTGTTCAGGGCCAATGTGACAACCGACGCAAGTCAATGTGTCCATAGCGACACGCACCGATGGATCGTCGTATTGGTCGCTTTCTCCTTCAAACCCGCGGACGATATTGTGATCGATTCCATTGCGATGACAATCGGAACATTGCATCCCCGCACGCAAGTGGACGTCTTGATCATGAATCCATCGAGACTCGATGCCATGCTCATCGACGGTCCTTTGACTGTGACATTGGAAACAGGCGTTGTTGGACGGATGACGTATCAAATCCATAAACACGGTTCCGTCCGGCGAAAACCGCCGAGCGTCGTATGTGACTTTTGGCAGCTTCGCTTGAATCGCTTCATCATCGGGGTCGGACCCATCCTTGATCCTCGACACATTGCCATCGATCGTCCCCAGTCGCAATCCTGCGGTCGCAGACCACGCGAAGTTCTCGTCGTCGATCGCGTCGCGACGAGCGTTGAAGTCATACACACTCGGGCTGGCATGACAAACCATGCAATCGATCTGTAGCACGCCACTCAATTTCCATCGTTCCGAGCGCGGATCATCAACAGCGGCAACCGATTCTTCGTTATTCTCTTCGCCATTGTCTTCTTCGCCATTGTCTTCTTCGCCCACCGCCGGAGTTTGATTAGCAGCAACACCACCACCTGGGATACGCCCGCCGAATTGGTGAGTCATTTCCCACGGCGAAACACCAAGATCGTTCGGATTAAACAAACCCTTCGAATCTCGGTAGGAAAGCGGCAATTGGGTTCCCGTTCGTGGTTCGGTCCAAATCCAAGGTTCGCCGCGCCGTCCGTCATTCGTACCAGGCAAAAACGCGTTGAAATGCCAACCGTGCGAAATCGTTTCGTAATCATGACACCGACCGCACGTCATCAACGGTGAATAGGGGGTTTCCGATTCCGCGGTGATCTTTTTATTGTCGTAGTCATACAAATCAATATGGTGCATCATCCGTGTGTCGCTGTCTGCACGCGAAAAACGGCTGTCGGCTGCATCACCATCGGTCGAAATCCCAACCGCGACGCACACAAATGCAACGCTTTGAAAGATAACAAATGGCAACTTTTTAGCCGGGAATCGTCGCTTGCTGCAAGAAACAGAACGGGACGGAAAAAAGCATCGAAGGAAAGGAGAGGTGAGCATCGGCTTAGGACGGGTTCACGGGTTGTCGAGTCAGTATCATAATGACCGGGCGAGACACAGTTTATAAACCATTTTCAATAGGGAAGCGACCATGGGTAGATCAGGTGTTATCACGTTTAAGGGCAATCCAATGCATTTGGAAGGAGCCGATTTGGCAGTCGGATCCACTGCGCCAGCGTTCACGGTTCATTACGCCGAAGCCGGCATTCAAACGCTGACACTCAACGACTTAAAGGGCAAACCTTCGATCATCAGCGTCGTGCCAAGCTTGGACACAGCGGTTTGTGCAATTCAAACCAAGCGGTTCAATGAAGAGCTTGGCGTCATGGGGGACAAAATCAATGCCGTGACGATTAGCCGCGACCTACCGTTTGCGCAAGCACGGTTTTGTGGTGCCGAGGACGTCAAGATGCGAGCGGCGAGCGATTACCAAACGCACGCTTTCGGCACAGATTACGGAGTCACGATCGAAGAACTGAAGCTACTAACCCGAGCCGTGATCGTGTTAGATAAGGATGGTGTGGTCAGCTACAAGGAAATCGTTCCCGAAGTGACGGACGAACCGAACTATGCCGCCGCACTTGATGCGTTGAAGAAATTGGTGTAGCCGTCTAATCGCTCTGTTTCGCTTCTTCGGCGTACAAACGCAGTTGATGAATTAGCGAGCTCAATTCACGAGCGGCTTCGGGCAAGACCGTTTCACTATGGTTTCCGACATCCGCTAACGGACCGAAAAGATCGTCGCATGCCTTACTCACTTCGGCTGCGACGGATCGGATCGCTCGGCGTTTTTCATCACAAAGCCGGACACGACGTTCGGCTTTTTTGACTCGCGCGGCCGCTTCGGTCGCGGCGGGTCGATCTGCCGCGCGAACGGCTGCTCGCTTATTTGCCAAATTGTCTCGCGCCTCGTTGAGTTCCCGCTCGGCCAATTCGCTTTCATGTCGCCAATACGCGGGCTGTGTGCTAGTGAAGTACTCTTGTGTCCGATGAACGTAAGACCGAATTTCTTGCAGCGTCTTATCCATGTCTGCTGCAAAACGGACGACGCCCGAATGTAAAGCGACTAAGGAATCGATGTTCCGCACATTGCTAGTAGCCATTTTGCCAAATCCACTCGAACCGTTAACGGCCTAAGTACGCGTCAAGTTGTTCCGCTTTTCGCATTAAGTAGGGAACGTGCTCTTCGGTTGCCTTAATCAACTTCGAAAACTGACGTAACTGCACCGTAAACTCGTCCGCAAATTTTCGCTGTTGTTCGTCACGCCACGTCTGTTCAAGTTGATTCATTTGCGAGGCAAGCGACGCGGAATTTTGCTTCATTTCTTCCGCGAAGCGATGCAAATGGGCCGCGAATTGACGAAGATGATCAGGATCTGCAACCGCTTTACTCATGGTTTCAATTTGGTTGAGGGGATCGGGCGCGAACGACATACGTTGGTGCACAGGCGCAGGCCGCCAAACTCGTTTGAACGTCTATCGGCCACACACCAACATGCTCCCGCTAGTTTACCATAGCTTCGACAAATCGGGGGACAACGTCCGCGTTTGGTGCGTCAAAGCCGCGTTCAGTAGCTCGATCGCCAAACGTGATTCAAGCGTCACTCCGGCTCGAACACCGACGCATGGATCGTGACGCCCCTTTTGTAATTCAAAGTCGATTTCTTCTAGATTTTTCCGAACGGATTTTTGCGGCAAATTGATCGTCGACGTTGGTTTGAAGCCGACGTGAATCACGATCGGCATCCCCGTGGTAATCCCGCCGATCATTCCTCCGTGACTGTTGCGAACGTATCCGGTCTTTCGAATGGGATCGTTATTTTCGCTGCCAAACCGCTCAACCACATCACGCCCCGCGCCCACCTCCACCGATTCGGCGGCGTTCAAGCCACCTAGTGAACCCATCAACCGAAGCTTCAAACTCTGGTAGAGCGGATCACCAACAAGCGGCGGTACATTCACTGCGACCACTTCAACGAGTGCCCCGACCGAATCCCCTTTCATCCGGGTTTGTTTGATCAACTCCGCCGCTTCTTCGGCAAATTCCTCGTCAATCGATTGGATCGTCGCATCCGCCAACGCAGCCTCGATTTCCTTCAAACTTTCCTTGTCGGTGACGCCCGCAAGTCGTGACGCAAGCGACTGCTTTGCCTTCAGTGAGCCTACCTGCGAGATCGAGCTCAAAATCACGGTCCCAAAATTCTCGTTCAGGACCGCCCGCGCGATCGAGCCACCGATCACATCCGAGATTGTCACCCGGTAACTCGATCGACCACCGCCTCGGACATCTACAAACCCCTTCGACTGATGAAATTTTACTAAATCCGTATGTCCGGGGCGTACTTCGCCGGCGGCCCCTGTTAACTGAGTATAGTCCCCGGATTTTTTGGAAGTCGATAAAACGATCGCTGCGATCGGTTCGCCGGTGGTAAAGCCGACTTCGTACCCTTCACTCTCAAAGCTCGCATCGTCGACGTTGACCGTCACCTTGGCTCCGCTCAACAACTGATCGGTGTCGTCTTGGTACAGTCCGGACAAGAAGACGACTTTGTCTTTCTCGTTTCGCGGTGTGCCATGGCGGTTACCTCCCGGTCGACGCCGGTCGAGAAAGCGTTGCACATCGGCGCGTCGAATGAGTTGGCCCGGCGGACATCCGAACACGATGGTCGTCACGGCGGGGCCATGCGATTCGCCAGCGCCGGCGACGCCGAACAGGGGGCCTCCAAGAATTTCCATTCGTCTGATCTCGTTCGTTTTCAGTGGTTTGAGTTCATTGTCGCCTTCGGCTCCGCAAAAAGCGATTTCCAGCGGCGACTATTCGCTTTGCAATTTCGCAGCCATCACCGTGTTGTGCAGCAGCATCGCAATCGTCAGCGGACCGACACCACCCGGGACCGGCGTAATCGCGGATGCGACTTCGCTCGCTTCGTCGAATGCGACATCGCCAACCAACCGGTCGCCAACGCGATTAATACCGACATCGATTACCACCGCGCCCGGTTTGATCATATTGCCTTTGACCATTTCCGGAACTCCGACTGCTGCGATCAAGCAATCAGCGGTTCGACAAACGCCCGCCAAATCATCCGTACGGCTATGGGCGATGGTTACCGTTGCGTTGGCGACATCGCGTCCGCAGCTGCCATCGCGTTGAGCCAACATCATCGCCATTGGCTTGCCCACGATGTCGCTACGACCGACAACGACCACGTTCTTGCCCGCCACCGAAATATTCTCGCGATGTAAAAGTTGGATAATTCCATGCGGGGTGCAGGGCAAAAATCGTGGCCGGCCTTGCATCAATAGCCCCACGTTGACAGGCGAAAAACAGTCGACATCCTTTAACGGATCAATCGCATCGAGGACGGCACGTTCGTTAAACCCGGCTCCTGCGTTGCCATTTTTCGGCAACGGTAATTGGACCAAAATCCCATTGACCGACGGGTCCTCGTTTAACTGGGCAACCAAATCCATCAGATCTTTCTGGGTCGATTCGGCTGGTAGTCGGTGGGTCCGGCCCTCGATTCCCGCCTTTTCACAAGCTCGCTGCTTGTTTCGCACATAGACTTTGCTGGCTGGATCTTCGCCTACTAAAACGGCCACTAGGCACGGTCGAAACGGTTGGCCCGTCGAAACAGCCGTCGCCTTGACATCTTGAGCGACTTCCTCGCGGATTTCTGCGGCGATTCGTTTTCCGTCCAGTAATTTTGCGGTCATTTTAGCTCCGGCTTGTCGTCTCGATCAGGCTAATGCGGCTTCAATTAGAACGCCATAGTGGCAATTCAGCTTGATTGTTATAGTAAATACGTGCCCGAAAGTATTCGGGGCTAGTTGCACACTGGGATTCTACCAACTCTGGGATTCTACCAACTCTGGTCCATCCTCAAATTACGCTACACGAAATCACACAGGATTTGTGTCTCGATGTCTACCGATACACCTAAATTACATGCCAATGAAGCCCTCAAAGAGGAAAGCCGCTTTCTCCGAGGAACCATCAAAGAAGAATTGGCCGAACCGACCGACCAATTCAACAAAGGCAACCTGCAACTATTGAAGTTCCACGGAACCTACCAACAAGACGACCGTGACGTCCGTGTTGCCAACAAAAAAACAGGCGGCGGAAAAGCGTATTCGATGATGGTTCGCTGTCGAATTCCGGGTGGTCGAATCACGTCGGACCAACTGCTCTCGCAATTGGATCTATGCGACGAACTGGGCAACGCGACTTTGAAGATCACCACGCGGCAAACGTTGCAATTGCATGCGATCAAGAAGGACGATTTGCGTCAAGCAATCCACCGCATCAACGAAGTCCAGTTGTCAACATTGGCGGCGTGCGGCGATGTAAACCGAAACATCATGTGCTGCCCTGCCAAACGTGTCGACGGCGTTCACGCGGAACTTGAAAAACTGACCGATGAGTTAACGGTCGCCTTGGCTCCTGCCACACCTGCCTATCACGAACTATGGGTGGCCGATCCCGATTCAGGTGAAAAGACACTCGAAGGGGGCGGGCCAGTGGTCGAGCCTCTGTACGGGCCACGCTACTTGCCTCGAAAATTCAAAGTCGGTATCGCTCTACCCGAAGACAACTGCATCGACATCTACACCCAAGATCTGGGCTTTTTGGCTGTTGTCCGCGATGGAAAGGTGATTGGGTATAACGTCTTGGTCGGTGGCGGTATGGGAACCACCCCTTCTGCGAAAAAGACATTCCCAGCGTTAGCGAAACGGATGGCGTTCGCTCGCCCCGATCAAGCAATCGAAGTGGCGAAAGCAGTTTTGAAGGTGCAAAGGGATTACGGAAATCGCCAAGACCGCAAAGTCGCTCGGATGAAATACCTGATTGCAAATTGGGGTATCACCAAGTTTCGTCGCGCAGTGGAAGAATACTTCGGTGAACCGCTCGCCGATTGTACCGAAGACGACGTACACGGGTTCGATGACCACATGGGTTGGCAGGAACAAGGTGATGGAAAATGGTCCTACGGACTGAACATTGAAAACGGCCGACTCTATGACAACGAGAACCACCAACTAAAAGCAGCCCTTCGAGCGGTATGCAACGAGTTCAAGACAGAACTTCGCATGACCGGCCACCAAAGCATTATTGTGACGGATATCGAAGCAGGTGACAAAGAGAAGCTGATCTCGTTGATCAAGCAAAATCACACACCGACTACCGAAGAAACCAGCACCGTGCGGCGTTGGTCGATGGCTTGCGTCGCGCTGCCGACCTGCGGCTTGGCGATTACCGAAAGCGAGCGCCGGTTGCCGTCGATTATCGACGAATTGGAACAGCCACTTGCGAAACTCGGGTTGGACAAAGAGCGGTTCACGTTGCGGATGACCGGATGCCCCAACGGGTGCGCCCGACCTTACAACGCCGACTTAGCCTTGGTCGGTAAAGCAGTCGGCAAGTACACGCTATTTGCGGGCGGTGGATTTCTAGGGCACCGGCTCGCATTCATCTACAAGGACGCCGTACCCGATGATGTTGTTGTAGACGAATTGATTGCCATCTTTGCCGCGTTCAAAGCCAATCGGGAAGCAGACGAATCATTGGGCGATTTCTGTGCACGCGTCGGCCGTGATGATCTGGAAACGCTGGCGAATGCGGCACCCCGTCCGTAAACGAGACCTCGCCGTAAAGTAGACACCGTCAAACATGGCTCACCGCCACGGCGAACGGTCTCCGGCCAGTCTTGTTGTTTTTTGACCTGTGTTGTTATTCTTTAACTTGTCTTGTTGTTTGGAAGCAGAAGCGGACATCCAGGGCAAGTAAAATGTTTGGATTGGGGACTCTTAGTAACCCGGCGCGCTGCCCCATTTGCAGACTTCGTGGTTTGAAAAACAGAATTGCCCTGAACGGACATCTTGCGCCGTTCCGCTAGTGGTTGTTCCGATGTATAATCGGGCTTGCTCGACGACTGTGGTCATGGTCTTTCGATTCCCCTCCCCTTTAGCCGGTTTCCCGCCGAATATTCTGTTGTCCAAGAACCCCCCTCACGCAAAGAAATCGCTACCAATCGCCCGCCTTGTCGTCGCTGGCATTACCGTTCTTGTTGGTGCCTTGGTTTTTGGCGATTACTGGTCGGCTGAACCACTGGGGATTGAGCCCAGCTATGTCGGTCGTGCCGCTTGTATCGATTGCCACCAAGAGGAGTCGGAACTTTACGCCGGCTCGGACCACGACTTGGCAATGGACCTCGCTACCGAAGAAACGGTCCTCGGCGATTTCAACGACGTGACGTTTGAACATGATGGGCTTGTCAATCGCCTGTTCCGCGACGGTGACCGCTTTATGGTGCGAACCGAAGGCGAAGATGGCGAAATGCATGACTTCCACGTCAAGTACGTGTTCGGAATCCGGCCACTGCAAAACTACATGGTCGAATTCGACCGCGAAGAAGGGCAAAGTGAAGACGAAGTCGCTCGCGTCCAAGTACTGCGGATCACCTGGGACACCGAAAACAAAGAATGGTTCTATCTCCGTCCGCCGGATGTCCCTGAAAAGCTAGAGCCTAACGACCCGTTACATTGGACCGGAATTGCTCAACGATGGCAGACAATGTGTGCTGAATGTCATTCGACAAATTTGCAAGAAAAATTTGATCCCTCAACCGCTCACTATCACACTACCTATTCCGAAATTGACGTCAGCTGCGAAGCCTGCCACGGTCCCGGCAGTTTGCATGTGGATTTAGCGAATCGGAATTCGATATTCTGGGACCGAAACTACGGTTATGGGCTTGTCAAGCTAAAGGTCGAGAGCACCCAACCCCAAATACAAACCTGTGCGCCATGCCACAGCCGGCGAGGTGTCCTGGACGAACGTTTTCGACCCGGCGACAATTACCACGACTTCTTTAACCTCGAACGACTGCAACCATCAACCTACTACGACGATGGACAAATCAAAGACGAAGTCTACGTATACGGTTCGTTCATCCAAAGCAAAATGTATCACCAAGCGGTTCGTTGCACCGATTGCCACGACCCGCACTCGCTTAAACTAAAGCACTCCGGCAACGAGACTTGCACCTCGTGTCACCAACATGCCGCCGGCAAATACGATGTGCCGTCGCACCATCATCACGAACCGGGGACGCCTGGTGCAATGTGCGTTGATTGCCATATGCCCGAAACGCGGTACATGGCGATCGACCCGCGGCGTGACCATAGCATGCGAGTCCCCAGACCCGATTTGTCGGTCAAAATTGGCACGCCCAATTCGTGTAGCGGATGCCATGTCGAAGATCGCAAAGAGAAACTGCCCGAGGAGCTACAAGCAACGTTCGACGAGTATGCGGATTGGATATTGACCGCTAGCGAAGGCAACGAAACCGTCGCCAAACTTATCGCTGAAACCGATAAGTGGTGTGACGATGCCTGCGTGGAATGGTACGGAAAAGAGCGTTTGACTCCACCCCATTTTGGAGAGACCATCGCAGCGTTCCGGCGTGGTGAGCCTGATTCGGTCAAAGCAATGGTGCGTTTGATTGGGCAATCGAATGAATTAGCACCCGAAATCGCTCGAGCAACGGCGCTAGCGGAACTGGGACAAGCGGGTGTTCCTGAGGCGCTCGGTAAAGCAAACCAGATCGTCACCGCCGAACGAGCCCAAACCAACTCGGTGCATCCTTTGGTTCTCGCTGCCGCGATTGGTATCTACGAAGTCGCGCGACCCCAGCAAGTGATTCAAGATTTGTTCCCGTTGATCGACCATCCAACCAGACTAATTCGGACCGAAACGATTCGTGTCATCATCTCGTCGGGAGCATTTCGTGAATTAGCGGGATCACGTCGAACGCAAGTTGAATTGGCTAGCGAACAGGTGCGTGATTCGATGATGGTTGCGGCGGATCGAGGCGGAGCCCACATGGGATGGGCGATCCTATTGGAACAACAGGGACGCACCGACGAAGCGGTCGAAGCCTATGAAACCGCAATTCGCGTTGAGCCTCTTGCGACCGGTGCACGATCCAATTTGGCAGCGTTATTAGAAGGTTTGGCTCCGCGATCGCCGGGCGAAAAAGGCATGCAAATGATGATGCGAGCGGAACAATTGCGTCGAGAAGAATTGCCGCTGTTCGCCCGTGATGCAAAAGTGGCTCCGAACAATGCATTCGTTCAATACCGGTACGGCTTGTCCCTGTATTTGAGCGGAGACATGGATGCCGCGCTCGAGCATTTGCAAAAGGCCGCTGACCTTGAACCCGAAACCGAGCAATACCAAACCGCCGTCCGCTTGATCAAAGAAAAAATGGAGTCGGACAAGTAGTCCACTCACCAATCGACCAGCGACATCTGGCCGCGTCCGATTCCAAATTGATGGTTCTAATTCGCAGAGCCCTTTCAAGCAGAGCCCTTTCAAGCAGGCCCTTAAACATTAGGCCGCGTACGCCAAGCCCATGCTCTCGTTGCATGATGCTTGATCGCAGTCTCTTGAAGGTACCCTCACTGGTCTTTAGCGAGAAGCCTGTTTCTCGAAACCTCGACTGGGTGCGATTCGAATTATCGTGCTTCTGCTTTCAATTCTGCAAATCGCGCACGCATTTCAGTCAATCGCTTCGATTGGGTCGGGTCAGCGACAAGATCGTTTTCTTCCATTGGATCAGTTTGTAGATCGAACAGCTGTTCGCGATCAAATTCGGGCCAATAAAAGTATTTCCAATCCTTTCTCACAAGCGCCTCGGACGCCGGGATGAAGTCTTTGCTACGCAGCATCGCGTGCTCGTAAAAGAACTCATCTCGCCACTGCGGCTTCGAATCGGCCAAATACAGCGGGCTGATATCGCGTCCTTGCATCGTTTTCGGCGGACGGATACCCGCCGCTTGCAAGATGGTTGGCGCCAAGTCGACATTGAGGGTCAAGTCGTCGTTGGTATGGCCCAACTTCGAGGCTTCCATCCGTGGGTCACGGATGATTAACGGCACGCGAATGCTCTCCTGATGCGGATACCATTTATCGGCCAAACCATGCTCAGCGTGATAATAACCATTATCAGTCGTGAAGATAACAAGCGTATTGTCGAGAACCCCTTGCGTGTCGAGTTCATGCAAAACTCGCCCACAGGTCGAATCGACCTCGCTTGCAAGCCGATAGTAATTCTTCATCATCGTCTGATATTTTTCGGGCGTATCAAACCGCCAATGCCAACGATTTCGTCCCTCATTCTTTTCGTTCGCGATGAACTCAGGAAGTCGATGAAATGACTCGTCCGTTGCGTTGGGCGCCACCGGAATGGTCACGTCCTGATAGAGTTCCATGCTTTGGGGTTGCGGCAGAAATTGCAGTGGGTTTCGATCTTCGGCATGCGTGGCAAAGAAAGCGACCGTCAAACAAAACGGTTTGTCAGCCGGCCGAGCACGGAGAAAATCGAGCGCGTCGATTTCATTCTTCTGAGTCACATGGATCTTGGATCCATCCGCTTGCGTCACCCAATGGGTACCAAAGTACGATCGGCCGAAGTCAAAATGTTCAGCAGGAAATTTCCCGTTGTGCCATTTGCCAACGTGACCGACGAAGTAACCTTTTTGGCGAAGCAGTCCAGGGTACGTTTCCGACCAAGGTGTATTGAACGGCTTGAACGCAGTATTGCCGTGACGCGACATCCACTGGCCCGTAAATAGCGTCGCTCGACTGACGCCACAAATCGACGTGGTGACACAGTTGTGCGTAAATCGCATTCCTTGCCGAGCCACTCGATCCAGATTCGGTGTTTGAACAATCTTGTTCCCGGCGATCCCAAGTGTGTCGTGCCGCCAATCATCCGCATACAAGACGAGGATGTTCATCGGCTTCTCAACTAACTCAACTTCCACCTCCGCAAACGCCGGTCGCGTCGCAAGAAGCAAACATGCAAAGAGAAGAAACCCGATATGAGTCAGGGAACGCGGAAGACGAAGTCTCATTTCTGGATTCCGGTGGGCGGCAGGGCGTACAGTTGGAGCCCCATCATACACAGAGCGACTTCGGTGCGGGACCTTGAAGCAGACGATCCGCATTCACGTCTTCACCTCCGATTCACTCCTGCGCATTTGCAAGCAATACATGGGATTTCCAGCAAAACCGGTATCCGATCGGACACGAAAGAGGAGCAAATCGGGACGCTTGCCCTAAGAAACCCGAGCCACCCGAATGAGGGGAACGCTAGGCAGTTTGAGCGACCAAGACAAACGGGTATTGGCCAGATCGATCGAGCCAAACTGGCGTTGCCAATCGGGTTGTCCGGATCGGAAAAAACCATCCAGAATTTTTAACTCCGCCACGCCCAACACTTTACAGCTTTTGGTAGGTCGATTGGACCAAGAAATTGGAAAAACTGCAGTTGACCAACAACGCGAACGGCGTAACCTAAGGCTGTAGAGAGTTTGTGCAGCGGAAGTCAATTCGTTGGCCAACACGGCACAAATGTCCACTAAACCAATTGTTCTAAACGTTTGTCATTACTTGACTTACAGAGATCACCTAGCAGTTCGTCGCAGTATGCGGCAAACTGGATTGATAGGCGATACGAAGGACAACCGATTTGCTATTACGCATCTTCCGCGAGTTCGCCTCGCGTGGGGTCAACGACCATCAGCTTGCGGCCACGGGCTGATCAATCGTCGATGTTTTAACTGGCATGAGCCGCTTAATTCATCACGCACCTCACGGGCCGGGTACACCAAAATGTACCCGGTCGCGAACGACCGCGCTGCAAGCATTCAGCAACCCTCCACACGGGGCGACTTAGCTGCGGGCGCGACTAACCTGCCCTTTTCTTTCGCAACGTCTTGAGCATCTTGCGAGCTGCGTCGCGCCCGAGTTCGATGATTTGCTCTGGTTCTTGAAAATCAAACCACTGCATTGCATCAACATGTGGCCGAATCACGATGTCGGCAACGGGAGACTTTTCTCGTCGCATCAATTGTTCACCGATGTCTTGCATTCGCATCATCACATCAAGCGCCGATGCAAAATCATCCACATGACTTTGGTATTGGCCAACATCAACCGCAATCGTTAAATCGGACGTGTAGGTTCTGGCAACTGCCAATGGCAACGAATCGACAACACCAATATCGCAAAGTAGCATCCCGTCCCACGGTACCGGCGGGAAAATTCCTGGGATCGCCATCGATGCCTTAATCGCTTTGCGAACCGAACCTGATTCAAGCACCACGCGATGCCCACTTCGCAAATCCGCCGTCACAACACTGAGCGGCGTGACCAGATCATCAAACGAGACATCCGGGACCAGCGCGTCAATCGCGTCCGCCAAGATACCCGATGGCATCAGTGACATAGCCGTGACCGCTCGCGTCAATCGGCGGTGTGCGGAATAGAGATGTTTGACGCGGTTATACCACGCCAGTATTCCACTTTCACTATCGTCGAGGCGAGCGTTGGTCGAACCGAATAGCAAACGTTGATCGCGTGCGAAGGTCGGCGAGGACAGAAATTCGATCGTTCGAGCTTGTACGCGGCGAATGTCCGGATCGATGGCAGCCATCGCGCCGACCATTGCCCCGATACTGACCCCAACGAATCGCTCGGTATGAATTCCTGCCTCACCGACAGCTTCAATTGCTCCCAAATGCGAAAGGCCACGAGCACCGCCGCCACCGAGCGCAATCACCGCCGACCGACTGCGAACCGGTTCGACAATTTCGGCCGATCGAAAGCCGAATAGGTCTATCAATTTCATCGTGGCACCTCTTTTCTTGTTTCTTGCATCAAAAACCTTAATAGCGCATCAAGATTCCCCCCGCCGTCACACCTGTTAACTCGCGCCAACCACTTTGACTGATCTGTTCGCCTAAGTGCGTCACTTGACGGAAATCGTCATCCGAGGGTTTGCTTCCTTCGATGCGTCGTCGTAGTTCTCTGCACATCGCGTCCGCAGCTGCTTTGGTCACGTCGTCGCTTGATCGACTGGCGTACAACCCCGTAACCAACATGACAACCGCGTTCTGCACCTCCGCCGACATCGCTGACATGCGACATTGACGATCAGCCAATGTCAATTGGTATTTGGTCATTTTGGAACTGATGGACATCCCACATCGCGACAAAGCATTTTGGGCATAGTGCACGTGTCGATTCAAATTACGATGCTTTGATCGGTACGGTGTCCACCGCGCGGGTGTCACCCGCTGACGAACGTTCCACCAAGCATAACGGCTTAGTGGCGACCGAAGCGCCCAGGCATGACGTGGATTCAGCGGATTCGGTTTCTGAACGCCCAACTCGCCGAGCGTTCGACCGATGGGCTCAAAATAGTCCTTTCCATGTTGCTTGATCAGCGATTTGAGGAATGCCATCCCCAACATTTCGCCTTCACCTTCGTAGATACAAGGTGCCAAGAAGTCGTGAACGTTGTCACCAAACAAGTGGCCCTCGAGGAAGGATCGTCCACCGTGAGTTTTCATCAATAGCTCAATCGCCGCTTCCTTTTGAGATTCGCTTCCAAAGATCTTGGCAATAATGCATTCCATTTCGCCTCGATAACCTTGATCTAGCAAGCCTGCACACCACGCGGTCAAGGCATCGCAGGCAACAATCAAACCAGCCATCCGTCCGATTCGGCGACGCACCAATTCACGCCGGTCGATTGCTTGGCCGTAAGTTTGACGGTATTCACCCCAAGGCAACATTTCCGCAAGCATCCATCGCATTGCGCCCGCCGCGTTCGCACACAAAGACACGCGGCCCAGATTCAAACCATGGTAGGCAATCGTCAGACCATCGCGCTGGTCCCCCGGTCGCAGCAAGTTCTCGACCGGTACACGGAAATCCTTGAACACCAAGCCGACGTTGTGAGCCCGTCGCAGCGCATAGATCCCGTACTGTTTGATTTGGAAATGGTCATTGGTTTGCTTTGGCAAATCGACCACCAACACACTCGGTTTACCATCAATTAGGCAAACCAACCCTATCGTCCGCCCGGGCGCCGCATTTGTGATGAATAGTTTTTCACCGTTGACGACATACTCGTCCATATCGAGTTCCGCATGAGTGCGAAGCGCAGTCAAGTCGCTTCCGGCATTCGGTTCCGTCAGCGCAAAAGCGGACAACCGACGACCATCGGCAAGTTTTGGCAAAAACCTTACCTTCTGCTCGACACTCCCAAACGACTGCACCGGATCGACGGCCCCGATGCAACCATGGACGGAAGCCAATCCAGCCACCGTTGGATCGATGGTGGCCATCTGCGTGATCATTTCCGCAAACGCCCGCATCGAGGCACCGCTTCCGCCAAAAGTCGGCTCGACCAACAATCCCCAATAGCCAACCGAACCGAGTTCCGCCAAGACGGTGCCAGCGATTTTGCCGTCGGTTCCTAGCAGCGTTCCTTCGTCGCGATGTTTGCGGACAATTTCAAGTGACTGCGCAACGACTCGGGATACTGATTCGTTTTGCGGCATTGGTTGGACTTCGAATGACTCGGTTCGAATTCGCTTTTCCCAAACCGCGCAGTGAACCGGACTGTTAATCGTCTGGTACTTCGCATCGAACATCGCTTCCACTTGATCATCGGCCGAATCAACCACGCCGGTACGATGGGCTTCGTCCCGTGAAGCTCCGCCGAGCCGAAGCGCGACCTCTGCGAACGATTCGTTTCCTTTTTCGGGTTTGAGAGTAGCCATCATCGAGCTCCTTAAATTCGTGAACGAAGGAATGCAATAACGTAGTGCCGTACGACCGCAAGCGAAGCGAGCTACCGCTCGAATCACGTTCTCCCGCTCCCGTTAGGCGCTGGAATCATGTCATAGAAACATCAATTTACGCGGCAACGGATGTAGAACGAATGAAAGATTGCCACCGCTCGGTCGACCGCGGGTGGCAATCACGTTACTCCGGATCTAACCTCTCGAAACTGCGCGATCGTTGGATTGTGGATTCGATTTTGGAAAGAACGTCAAGTTCTGTTTCGCCATATCAACCAAGAGCCGCGGCGGCACAAAACGATCACCGAAGACTTCCTGCAACTGATTCAGGTTCGCGTGGACGACGTGCTCACTAAACGAATCGACCGTATGCAACGGGCCACCTCGATGAGGCGCAAAACCGGTCCCGAGCACCATCGCCAAGTCGATCGCCCAGTTCTCTTGGACGACTCCTTCTTGCTTCGCACGAATCGATTCGGCCAACATTGGATAGATCAACCGCCGCTGTACGGGGGTCAAACCTTCATTGACGAATCGAGCTTCGTATTGATCGCCGATACCAGCGTCCGGGGCGCCCCTCATCGACTGCGAGATCTTTGACACCCCTTTCTTTTTCCCATTCAGGTACCAATAGAAGCCAGCCGACGCTTTCTTTCCGATCAAACCGTCTTCGACCATGATCGCCAATTGATCGACGACCGGACAAAGTCCCGACAGAACACTTTCGAGTGAACGTGAGACATGCAGTGCAACGTCCAAACCAACTTGGTCGAGAAGTTCCAATGGACCCATCGGCATCCCAAATCGCCGAACTTCTTTATCAATGTTGGCGACCGAGTGACCTTCGGCGACCATCAAAACCGCTTCTCCCAAATAGGGGAACAACACGCGATTAACGAGGAAACCAGGTGTATCAGCGGTCACAATCGGAGTTTTCCCGAGGCCTCGTACGAAGCCAACCAACCGAGCGATCGTGACATCATTGGTTTCCTTCGCGCGAACCACCTCGACCAACTCCATTTTGTGGACAGGGTTAAAGAAATGCAGACCGGCTACCAAGTTTCCACGTTGGGTCGCCGTCGCCATGTCTGTAACCGACAACGACGAGGTGTTCGACGCAAAAATCGTTTCCGGGGTGGTGATTCGGTCGAGCGCACGGAACACGCTTCGCTTAACGTCCAACTTCTCAACGATCGCTTCAATCACCAAATCGGCATCCGACAGCGGCTCGTCTTCGGTAACGATACGAATTCGCCCAAGCAGCTGCTCGCGAGTCGATTCGTTCATCTTCTTGTGTCGGGCCAATTGATTGACCAAATCGTTAACTCGCGTTCGACCTGCTTCCGCGGCAGCTTCGTTGATTTCCTTGATCACCACATCGTAGCCGCGATAGCCGACTAATTGAGCGATTCCAGCCCCCATCGCCCCAGCACCGATAATGCCAACTTTGCGAATGGGCTCTTCATGAATGATCGAAGTTTGGTCGGTCCAAGTTCGGAGTGATCGTGCCGACTCACGATCAAAGAACAGCTGCAACAAGTGACGGCATGTTGGTGTCGCCAACAAGTCGATGAACTCATTCCGTTCGGTCATAAACCCTTTGGGACGGATCCCATAACTACTCCGAACCGATCGCAGCGCCGCACCCAAAGCGGGATACTGCTTTGACTTCGAGTCGATTCGCCGCTTCGTTGCAGCAATAATCATCGAGCGACCGACCTGAGTCGCCTCGATAATCCGTTGAATCACCGGTCTCTTGGAACCACTTCTCACCGAGTGAGGCGAAATCAAAATCTTTTCGACAAATTCGTCAACGGCGTCGTCCCAATCATCGGGCGAGATCGCTTGGTCAACCAAACCGATTTTGTAGGCTTCACCGGCGGACAAGTGTGTTCCCTTCAGAATCATTGTCAGGGCATTCTTCAACCCAACAAGTTTCGGCAATCGTTGCGTGCCGCCCCAACCAGGAATCAATCCAAGTTTGATCTCAGGCAAGCCAATTTTCGTGCTGCTATTGTCGCGAGCGATTCGGTAGTCACACGCCAACGCCCATTCCAATCCGCCCCCCAAACATGGACCGTGGATAACGGCGATCGTAGGAATAGTTAGCCAATCGATGGTGTTAAATAGCCGTTGCCCTTCGTCAATCAGTTTTGCCGCTTCGACGGGTGAACTGATTGCGGCGATTGCGTTCACATCGGCACCGGCAAGAAATCCGCTCTCTTTTCCGCTGCGGAAGACGACCGCTTTGCAATCCAAATCCGTTTGCAGGCGCCGAACAATGTCGTTCAATTCCTTCATCACCGAACCATCAAAGACATTCATTGGCCGACCAGGAACATCGAGCGTTATGGTCGTAACACCTCGGCGATCGGTTCGAACATCGAATGATTCGTAGGTTTGCGCGTTCATGGTTTGTTTCCTGCGTTATGTTTTTCTTTTTTTGGGCGACTCACATTTTTGTTTCCACCGCAATCGCAACCCCTTGGCCACCGCCAACACACAAGGTTGCGAGCCCCTTTTGCTTTCCCGCTTCCCGAAGTGATCGCAACAAGGTGAGAACTAATCGCGTTCCCGTCGTCCCAACCGGATGCCCCAATGCGATAGCTCCACCGTGAATATTGGTGCGATCCATCGGTAGAGATCCGACCGGTGTCGACTGAGAAAGCTCTTTCTCAGCGAACGAATGCGACTTCATTGCCCGCTCGCACGCGATCACCTGCGCAGCAAAAGCTTCATTGATTTCGATCAAATCAAATTCGTTGAGCGTCCATCCGGTTTGGCGAAGCAGTTTCGCCGTCGCATAAACGGGTCCAAGTCCCATCCGTCGCGGGTCGCAGCCCGCGACCGTCGCAGCGGTGACATAACCAAGCGGCGGACGCGAAAATCGATCAAGCTTGTCTGGATCCGACAATACAACCGCCGCTGCACCGTCGGTGAGCGGGCAACTGTTGCCAGCCGTGACGGTTCCGCTCTTTTCAAAAAGCGGACGAAGCCGAGCCAATTGCTCAGTCGTTTGTCCCGCTCGCGGACCATCGTCTTTGTCAAACGACGATTCGTGACCAAATGGAACGCCTACGATTTCACCCGACAGGAAACATCGTTCTCGCGCCGCACTGGCTTTTTGATGGCTCGTCAATGCGAATGCGTCCTGGTCCGATCGCGAAATCGCAAACTCTTTCGCTAACACTTCGGCCGTTTCCCCCATGTTGAGTCCCGACACAGGATCGGTCAGCCCCAACTCAATCCCAACAATCGGTTTGAAATGCCGTGGTCGCATGGATGCCAAGACACGAAGTCGCTGTGAGATCGTTTTTGCGCGAGCCAAACGCATCCAAATTTCAGTTGTTTCTTGGCTAAACAGCATGGGAATTTGGGACATCGATTCCGCTCCGCCTGCCACGACCGTCACCGCGTCACCACGTGCAATGCGGTTGCATGCTTGCAGGATCGATTCCATCCCGGACGCACAGTTCCGATTTACCGTATGAGCAATTCGATCGTCGGGAATCCCGGATTTGAGTGCTATCACACGCGCGATGTTTGTCGAATCGGCAGGACCGGCGACATTTCCGATAATCACTTCGTCAATCGCATCGGGGGTCAATCCGCAACGACGAATCGAATCAGACACAGCAATCCGACCGAGCTCCACTGCCGGTACCCTACCGAGTGCTCCGAATGCCTTAGCAAATGGTGTACGAACTCCGTCGACGATCGCAATCGGTTTAGTAATGTTCATCTTTGATTACTCCTCTCGCAGTTTTCGTCGAATCACTTTTCCCAAAAAGTTTCTTGGCAAATCGCCGATGCATTGCTCGTAGATTCGCGGTTGCTTGTGTTTAGAAAGGTGATCACGGCAATGTTGGCAAAGCGATTCTTCGTCCCACGTCGCGCCATTTTTCATGACGACAAACGCCTTGACGATTTCACCACGTTTGACGTCGGGCACTGCGACCACGGCTGCATCAGCGACGCCGTTGGCATTTCTCAGAGCTGCTTCGACTTCCGCCGGATACACATTGAACCCCGACGTGATGATTAAGTCCTTTTTGCGGCCTACAATTTGAAAAATTCCGTCGGCGCTGCGGACCGCTAAATCGCCGGTGTGCAACCATCCATCGCGAATCGCTTCGAACGTCGCTTGCTCATCTTGCCAATAACCCAGCATCACTTGCGGGCCGCGAATGATCAGTTCACCGACTTTCTCGTTGCCGATATCGCTATGCGCGTCTGGGGAACCGACGTCGGCTTGTTCGTCGACAATCCGGCAACGTGTTTCCGGCAACGGGAACCCAATTGTGCCATAGCGTGGACCGCCAAACAGGTCACCCACGTGGGTCACAGGAGACGCTTCGGACAGCCCAAATCCTTCCACAACGATTGCACTCGAGTACTTGGTGAACTCTTCGGCAATTGCAGCTTCCAGTGGCGCTCCACCCGAAATCACCCACTTCAAGGAGCTTAGATCCGACGGGTATTCTCGCAATCGTTCGTTCATTGCAACCAACATCGCGGGAACCGCATGAAGAACCGTTGGCCGATGCTCTCGAATTAATTGAATCACTTGGCGGGCATTAAACCGATGATGCAAAATCAGCGTCGCCCCCATCGCAGCACCACTGAGTGCGATTGCGGATACACCGTAACTATGAAAGAACGGTAACACCGCCATCATCGTTTCGGTTCCAAAAGAACGTTGCGTCGATTCGAATTGTTGCCACGCGTTGGCAACCATGTTCTCGTGGCTCAGTGTCACCGACTTGGACGCGCCCGTCGTGCCACCGGTCGGCAAAATATAGGCCGCGTCGGTAGCCCCGTTAATGCTAACCGGTTGCCATTCACGGCGTGCCGATTCAATTTCCGACCAGAACCATGAATGAGTCCCATCACTCGGCAACGACAAGACGCCTGTGCGTTGCATGCGTATCCACAAGTAGCCGATCTGTTTCAGCGAAGGCAAATGCTCGCGAATCGAAACATAGAGGGTCTTTTCGAGTTCGGATTCACATTCGCCGAGCAAGTGTGCGAGCATGTCGAGAGTGATCACAATGCGACACTTAGTCGACTTGATCATCGCCTTGACTTCTTCAGGCACCATCAAGGGGCTTAAGGCTACAACCATTCCACCTGCACGCCAAACTCCATTGGTTGCAATTAGAAACTCAGGCACATTGGGAAGTAGCACGCCGACACGGTCGCCTTTGCGAAGACCAAGCCTTTGTAGCATTGCGGCCGCTCGCACCGCGTCGTGGTTGAGTTGCTCGTAAGTCCACCGCTGATTTCCATAAATGACCGCAGTGCGATCAGGAATCGTTTCAGCGGCATGACGAAGCAATGCATACGCTGGCAATCCTTTGTAATGGTTAATCCCACTTGGCCCAATGCTTTGCGGCCCAATGCTTTGCGGCCCAATGCTTTGCGGCCCAACGTGTTGCGGCCCAACGTGTTGCGATCCGATCAAGGGGAACGCTAGATTTGATTCCACAAAATGACCCATAAGGGACTCCTTGAAGAAGTCAGGAGACGAACACACAGACACAAAGTGAACTGTCGGCTCCGGGTCAGTCTAAGAACGTGAGTAGCCAAATAATCGGGAGAATAATCAACCGCAGCCCAGCGGGATTCAAACCGAAGCACGCCGAAGCCGTGGCGTTTGGAGAGAAGGCGAATAACCGAGCCGATGTTTGCTTTCTGCCCAAGTCGCATTTGAATTATACACACCAAGGGTGCGCAACAAGCCCGCATTCTGCAAATAAAGAACTTTTCCTTTACCTTGCGGCCATTTTCCCAACGATAGAGCGTATCGATCACAGAAACATCGGCTCGCTTTGGAACTTGAAGAAAAATGATTGCTCTTGCCACGAAAGCTACTGAAATGCGATAGGCACAGTCGATACTTTCATTACAGACCCAACCCCCCGCGACTGGCAGCGAGCTGGTCCGTTTGAAGAGTTGGTTGGGAAGTTAGCACCAGGAGAATTTAGGGATGAAGAAGGCAACCACTGCCATCGCCGCGTGTGCGATAGCGCTCGTGATGGCGTCCATGGAAAACGTCGCCAATGCCGATTCGCCGCCCGCTGAACCGACGCCAATGGGACAATTCTTTAGCGGATTGAATCCGGTGAATTGGAAAATGCCGTCATTCAAGAGCATGCTACCAGGGCAAGAAGACAAGGCGAGAATTGTAAAGAAGAAGGACGGCTTGGTGAGTGATGTCACCCAAACCGCGGCAAAGAGTTGGGAAAAGACAAAAGAGATATTCAATCCAGCCCGTTTGTCACCCGCAAACCTGTTTGCAGCCAAAGAGCCGGCCGCAGCACCTGCAACCACTTCTCAATCGCCTAGTTTCTTCGGTTCGCTGTTCGGACCTCGCCAAGACGAGGACACCGAAAGGATTGCAACGGTTAGCGATTTTCTGGCCCAGCCAAAAGTAGACCGGTAATTTGCTTTGAACCTGCTTCTTGAACACGTTGACGTCGAGCGACTCGTGTCGCTGGCGTCTGTTTTCGTTGACCGATTTCCGGGTGGAACCACGTTCGGACTTGTCGGCACCCTTGGTGCTGGCAAAACACGTTTGGTCCAAGGAATTGCCGAAGCGCTTCGCGTCGACGTCAGTGAAGTAACGAGCCCAACGTTCACTTTGCTGCAATCTCACTCGGGTCTCGTTGGCGATACCGGCGAACCACGAACCCTACACCATCTCGACGCGTACCGTATTGCCGACGAAGATGAGTTTTTTGAATTGGGTGTCGAAGAACTGTTTGACGACACTGACGCTTGGACAATCGTGGAATGGGCGGACTTGGTTCGCGACGTGATGCCAGTAGAAACCGTATGGATCGAGATGAAATTGGAGGCCGTGGATGAATGGCGCACGCTTGAAATACGGTCCAGCGATGCAACGATGAATGATTCAATTGAATTGTTGCGCCAAGCCTGTGATGAACGCGGGTGGATGCGTTGAGTCGCGATTGCGATGAGCGTGAAGACCATCGATTTCAGATAGCCCAGCGAGTCCTGGGCGAGTGGTTCGGTGACGTCAGGGCTTTCGGTGACGTCAGGGCTTTCGGTGACGTTAGGGCACTAAATACAGCTATCGGTGACACTGTCATTTCCGTCAATCGAAACCGACCTGGGATGAGCGGCTCGTTAGTCTTTCGGGTAACGACGTCTTCCGGTGACACGCTTGCACTAAAGGGCTATTCCATCGGGACCACCGTCGATCGAGTCACCGAAATTCATAGTGTCATGCAAACCGCTCGCAACAACGGATGCGATTTGGTTGCGGAGCTTGTTCCTCGACGCACTCGATCGCAATCTCAAACTCACCCCACCATCTGTGTGTTTGGCGACCGATGTTGGGAACTCACTCGCTGGGTCGAGGGTCACCCGTTTAACCAATTTGACGACTCCAAAGCAATTCGGGACGCGGTATCCAAAGGAGCGACGGCGATCGCCCGGTTTCACGATGCCCTGCGAGGACTGGGCGGATCTGGGCCATTCGGGGCCTGCCAACCTGCACCATGCATTGCAGCACGAATCCATCGAATCAAGGAGATCGACGGTGACATCGCTTCGCTATTTGGCGCCAACTTGAATCAAATTGCGAATCCGGATCTGCGCCGATCGCTCGGGAAATGTGTCGAGCGTTTGCGAGCGAAATGGAGAAATGCCTCCGGTTCCCTCGCTCGGTCACTCGACATTCAAGCGAAAATTCCACAGCCTTGTAGCTATGTAATGAGAGACATCCACCACCAACACATTTTCTTTGCCTCAAATCCCCAAAACGGACTTCTCCTGCCCGTCGTTAGCGGTATTATCGATTTCGATGCCGTTCGCGTCGATTCGCCCGCAACGGATTTGGCACGTTGGACGAGCAGCTTCCTGGGGAACGGGTCATCCGTACAGCATTTATGGGATGCGGCTTTGGCGGGTTATCGGTTACAATCTTCATTGAATGTGCAACAGGAAGCGTTGTTTCGCGGGCTGATTCCCGCTACGGCATGGATTAGCTTAGCAAATTGGGCGATCTGGCTCGTACTTCAACGGAGAAGCTTTCCTGTTGAAGACCTGGCAATCGCGGAGCGTATCGAACAATGCGTTCGCATCGTCGATTCGATCGGTTGAGCGTTTTTTCCACCGGAAACGCTTTTAAAGGCACGAAGAACAAACAACGACACGCACAGAGCATTAATCCGAAATGACAGATTCGACTCGCAACGGTTTCGCGACCTCACGGGCTACTCAATATCGGGCTACTCAATATCGGGCTACTCAATATCGGGCTACTCGATACAGCCAATCGGTGGCTAGCTTGGGATTGCTCTTTTGGGTGGCTGCGGTCTCAGCGTTGTTCACATCAACGACGCTCACTTCGCCTGTGTTCGCACAAGGAAATATGCCCTCCGGTTTCGGTGACGAGACGGGTTTGTTTCCAAACTTTTCACTTGGCGGTTTCGACGGGGCAACCGGAGAGTCGGCCAAATGGAACGCGAAATACTTCTTGAACCAGAGTGATACCAAGGGTCGCTTGGACGTTGAAGTCAAGGTTGCTCGCGGTTGGCACATCTACTCGGTCACACAGCCATCGGGGGGACCGCTTCCAACGGAGATCTCAATTGAATCACCCAAATCGGTGAAATTGGCAGGGGCTTTCACACCAGCCGAACCACCACTGAAAAGCGTTTCGCCAATCTTCAAAGGTGTCACGATTGAAGAACACGACGGCACGGTGGTTTGGTCCGCTCCGATCATCGTCCCCGAAGGATTTCGGGAACCAATTTCCATCGGCGTTGAAGCCCAAATTTGCAAGACCGACGGTTCCTGCGTTCCGATCGAAGAGACCTTAACCGCCACCTTTGCGGGCACGATCAACGCACCATCCGCCGTCGCTCAAACCGATCCAACTTCGGCTTCCACGGCAACCACTGGACAAGCCGAACAACCGGCGGAGTCGTCGCAACGGACCTTTCGTGACGAAGACTATCAAGTCCAATGGTCGGCCGAATTGGTCCCCGCAAAAGTCGAAGCAGGCGGCCGAGCCGAATTGAGATTCACGGCGAAACCAGACTCTGGATTTCACGTTTATCGCGCGGCAGTGGACGATGCGGATAGCTCGACCAACTTTGTCATCATCGACAAATCCAAGATGCGACTGGGCAGCCCGCAAGCGAACTCCGATGCACATGAGAGTGAACTACTCGAAGGGATTTTCTATCACGAAGGCGACGTGATTTGGACCATTCCCGTCCAAGTTCCACAGGACGCGACCGAGGGCGAACATAAGATTAAAGGTGCAATTGCCTACCAAGCGTGCACCGAATCGAGTTGTCAACAACCTGCGGCACTGCAGTTCGTGACCACATTGCGGGTTAACAAACTTGGTGGGTCCCCAACAACAGCGAGCCCAACGAAACCTGGCCCAACGAAACCTGGCCCAACGAAACCTGGCCCAGTAACGATTGCGGCGGCCAAGCGGTCCGACGTGCTGGACTTGGCGGCGACGACCAAATGGGTCGATTCCGATGTGAAGCCTCAAAAAACAAAACCTGCTGACAAGCTTTCGAAGTCGACGCCGGTTGATGCAGTGGCGCCGATCGTGATTGATAGCGGTCGTGGTGCCAAGCGATCCTTTTCGGTCGTGTTGTTGTTCGCGTTTTTGGGTGGAGTGATTCTGAACTTCATGCCGTGTGTTTTGCCAGTGGTTGGATTGAAAGTGATGAGTTTTGTTCAGCAAGCCGGTGCGGATCGAAAACGGGCGTTTCTGCTGAACTTTTTCTACGCCGCCGGGATCATGGCGGTGTTTGCTGTGTTAACCGCGATGATTGTCATGTTGTCATTTTCGTGGGGCGAACAATTCACTTACTTCCCCGTGCGAATTGGATTGACGGTATTGATGTTCGCGATGGCCCTGAGCTACTTAGGGGTATGGGAAATTCCGGTCCCAGGGATGGCATCAGGGAAAGCTTCGCAGGATTTACAGCAACGCGAAGGATTGTCAGGCGCGTTTTTCAAAGGTGCTTTCGCGACCGTTCTATCAACGCCCTGTAGCGGCCCGTTCTTGGGCGTGATTCTCGGATTGACCATCGCACTTTCGCCGCTCGAAACCACCGCAATTTTGATGACCATCGGGCTTGGCATGGCATTCCCCTATGTGATGATCGGTATATGGCCAGTCCTCGTGTCGTGGCTACCGAAACCGGGTGATTGGATGGAAACGCTCAAAGAGTTTTTGGCGTTTTTATTCTTGGCAACCGTTGCGTTCTTCTTTAGCGTCTTTGACGACGCCGATAAGTTGCCCGTCTTTGTAACCTTGATTGGCGTTTGGTTCGGGTGCTGGATCATCGGCAAGGTCCCCAATTGGGCGGACCTTGGCAAACGTGTAACAGCCTGGGCCGGTGGCGTCGGAATTGCAACGGCGATCGGAGTGATGGCGTTTAGTTTTCTAGGCGAAGCTCCACCACCGGCGGATGGAGAAAAATTGATCGCTTGGCAAGAGTATGACGAAGCAAAACTTCAGCAGTACCAAGCCGAAGGACGAACGGTGCTGGTCGACTTTACCGCGAAGTGGTGCGTCAATTGCATTGTGAATTACAACGTGGCGCTCAACACCGATGCAACACGGAAAATGATTGAGGAGTTAGACGCCGTTCCGATGCTCGCGGATTGGACGAACAAAAACGAAGAGATCAAGTCAAAACTAGAAGAATTGCAAAGCCGTTCGATTCCGGTATTAGCGATCTATCCCGGTGCGAGGCCAAATCAACCAATCGTATTGCGAGATTTGGTGTCACAATCCGCGGTGCTCGATGCGCTTGAAAAAGCGGGCCCTAGCTTACCATCGGCCACGTCGACCCCGATTTCAACCCAAATGGCATCGGCGTCAATGCATTAGATTCGCTAGACCGTTTCGGCGAACAATGTCCAATCCAGCAGACAACCCCTGCTTTTTGCGCTAGAATAGCGTGCGAAGCCTTTCTTGCGCGAATTACACGAGCAAAGGCGACTCACTTCCCTTTCTCGATCTTCAAAGAACGCTGCCCCCATGCTGATTCAATGGATTCTACTGGCGTTAATAGCCGTTACGCCGGTTCGCGTTTTGGACATCAACGGCGAAAAAACCGAAGGACAATTCGCTGGCGTCAAGGACTCTCAACTGCTTCTGAATGTCGCTGAAGACAACCCGAAATCGATTCCATTCAGCGAACTTTCGTCACTCGAACCGATCACGCCGCCCAATGGACAAGGGCCAATGATGCGAGTCACTTTGGGCTCAGGCACCATTATTGCCGCTCAAACGGTGGCACTAAAAAACGACAAGGTAACTGTCGAGCCGCGACGGCAAGACACATTGAGCGTTCCTATCGAAGAAGTCCGCTCGATCCGCTTCAATGCAGCCATGCCCACCGTCGACCCAACATGGCTAGCCAAGATCGAAGAAGAACGGCGAGGCGACACCTTAGCGATCCGCCGCGAGGGTGATCGACTCGACTTTATCGAGGGCCTCGTCACAGCCATTTCCGCAGACACCGTCACTATCGAAATGGACGGCGACGCTATCGATGCACCAATCTCCCGTCTTGAAGGGATTATCTTTGGTGGCAAGCAGACCACCGCTAGTACGACCGACATCCAAATCGTTGATGTCTATGGTTCTCGTTGGTATGCAACCGGTATTGGCACATCGCCTGAATCAGGTCCCTTAGTGCTGAACCTACATCGCGCCCTAACCCATCGATTGCCGCTTGAGCAGATCGCGTCAATCCGGTGGACCGGAGGCATCTCGATGTTGGCGTCACTATCGCCAGCGTCGAAGTCACACACGGAGTACGTTGAAACAAAGATCCCTAAATCGACGTTGGATGCATGGTTCGGCCCCGCCAGCGACGGTGGACAAGATTTGATTCTCTATGGAGACTCGACGATCGAATACCGCATCGAAGACGGATTTACCACTTTCGCCTCCGGCGTCCGCCGCGACGAAAGCGTGCACAAGGCAACCGAAGCGGTCGTACGAGTGATCGTTGATGAGAAAAAAGTATGGGAAGAAACGTTACGAGATGGCACCGTCCGTGGCTTGCAAATCCCGCTTAGTAATGGACGACGAATGAGAATCGAAGTGGATTGTGGTAGCGACGGGGATTTGGGTGACACGATTCGTTTCTTGCGACCGAGGTTTTTTCGATGAGCAGAGAATTTCCCGTTCGCTGGCTTTGCGCCGCTATCGCTTTGGGGCTGTTTGCAAACAATTGGGTTGCTGCCGATGGCCCGTTGAAACTTGAACCGATCGTGGCAAGCGTCGAACAAGATCGCATTGCCGCGATTGAACATGCTATGCCGTCAACGGTGATGGTGTTTGTCCCTGGGGGAGCCGGCGGTGGCAGTGGCGTATTGATATCTCCGGACGGATACGCGCTAACAAATTTCCACGTCAGCAGTCCCGCTGGCAGTTTCATGCGATGTGGCTTGAGTGACGGAAACATTTACGACGCCGTGATCGTGGGCGTCGACCCGGTTGGCGACTTGGCGTTGATCAAGTTGCTCGGCCGTGATGATTTCCCATACGCCGAATTGGCCGATAGCCGCTTGGCGGCCGCAGGTGATTGGTGCATGGTGATTGGCAACCCATTTTTATTGGCGTCAAATTTAAAACCAACTGTCACTTGGGGAATCCTCAGTGGCGTCGGTCGCTACCAATACCCGTCCGGGACGCTGCTTGAATATGCCGATTGTTTGCAAACCGATGCGTCGATTAATCCAGGCAACTCTGGGGGGCCAATCTACGATGCCCAAGGGCGATTGTTAGGAGTCGTTGGCCGAGCCTCGTTTGAAAAACGAGGACGTGTGAATGTTGGTGTTGGGTATGCAATTAGCATTAATCAAGCGAAAAACTTTTTGGGCTACTTGCACTCCGGCCGCATTGTCGACCATGCGACGTTGGGAGCGACCGTTGCAACAGCACCCGAGGGAGGCGTACGAGTATCCAATATTTTAGAAACCAGTGATGCATTCCGCCGAGGACTCACCTATTCCGCGGAGATATTGGAAATTGATGGCAGGATCGTCCACACGGCCAATGACGTGCAAAACATTATCGCCACACTGCCGAGTGGTTGGCGAGTGAAGTTGGTTTACCGAAACGAAGGCGAAACGGTCGAAACACTGGTCCGTTTAATGAGTGTCCACCGCCAAGATGAACTGCTCGAAAAAATGGCCGGCGCAATGCCACCACCGCCACCGCGTGAGATGAAGGACCCGCAAGACGAGGACGACGAAGATCGCGACAAAGAAGAATCAGAGGGCGGTGATTCAGTGCCACAACAAGACGCATCTAAGGAAGTACCAAATTCCGTCAAAGCGTTGCACGAAGCACGCCGCGGATTTTCCAATTACCATTTCAACGAGCTGGCGCAATCCAATTTCATCGATTCACTTCGCCAACAGTTTCCATCGCAAGACTCACCGGGGCCCGTTACATGGACGATCAAAGGAAAAACCGCTGACGGACAAGACGTTGCGATCCGAGTTTCGGATGAGAGATTATCGATGGTCGCCGGCGCGATTACCGTCGAGCCAGAAACAAACGCCGATTTATACGACAACATCGATGATGAAACGATTGCGGGGCTGTTACCGGCACTCGATGCTTGGCGTCGGATGCTCGCTCAGGGGCCAAAGCAGTTCGGTGAAACGAGTTATCTTGGCACCATGCCACTTGGTGGTGAGCGACCACTTCGCGATTGCATCATCGCCAATGACGGTGAATTGGAAGTGCGGTTTTTGTCCCACCCGCAAAGCCACCTCGTCGAAGCGATCGAAGTTTTTGCCGATCGTGATAGGGACCCCGCCGAACTTTGGCTGATTCGAAGGCCTAACGCGACCGATGCAGGGCCTTCCGCGATCGATTTGCGATATGGAACAGAATCCCTGTTACGGATCGATATCGATTCCTGGCAAACGAGTGCGGACGAACAACCGACGGAGGAACAACATAGCAAACAGGCCGATCTTGAACCGGAGAATGCCGAATGACTCGCCGATCCATCACCGTCTGCTGCGTGATACTGGGTACCCTTTTTGGTGGACTATCGTTTGCAAATGCTCAACCCTCGCTTGAATCCGCTGCCGAGCACGCACAGAGCCGAGTTGTAAAGATTTATGGTGCAGGAGGCATATCGGGACTTGAAGCATACCAAAGTGGTTTTTTGGTCTCGCCCGAGGGGCATGTCGCGACGGCATGGAGTTACGTCTTGGATGTCGACCCAACCGTCGTCCTTGATGATGGCCGTCGCTTTGATGCCAAAATTGTCGGGTTTGAGCCTTCGCTTGCACTTGCAGTGTTAAAAATAGAAGCGTCAGAGTTGCCGTTTTTTCGCGTCGAAGAAAAGGCCAGTGCCCAATGGGGCGACCCGATTTTGGCCGTCAGTAACCTATTCGGCATCGCGACCGGGCGCGAACCGGCGAGCGTCATGCAAGGTTGTATCGCAGCGGTAACGAAACTTGATGCACGTCGCGGTACGTTTAAAACGCCCTACCGAGGTTCTGTGCTGATACTGGATCTGATTGCCAACAACCCCGGAGCTGCTGGTGGCGCGGTAGTCGACGTGAATGGAAATCTTGTCGGGATGTTAGGTAAAGAGCTTCGCGACGCTTCAACGGGCGTTTGGCTCAATTATGCCCTCCCTGCTTCGGCGCTTCGTACAACCATCGGCGATATTCTCGCTGGCCGAGTGCCACAAGCGGTCAATTCGAACGAGCCAAAGTTGGCCCGTGATAAGGCCCATTCCTTAGTGACCATTGGGGTTGTAATGGTTCCCGATGTATTGGAGTCGACCCCTGCGTACGTGGACGAAGTGATTGTCGGAAGTCCAGCCGAGCGTGCAAATTTGCGACCAGATGACTTGATTTTACTTGTCAATGGACGCCGCATAGACGGCCAACGCTCCCTTCGCGATACGCTTCGTACGATCGACCGACGTGATCAGGTCGAGTTGACGATCCAGCGGGATTCCGAAATTTTGCCAGTTTCATTGCGAGTCGAATAACGATGCGATCAACATGCCGCGCCCCCAAACGCACGCTTGGAGTATTTGTGAAACGCTGTTTTCTTGTCTGTTTCCTGGCTTTGTTTGCCTCCACACTTGAGCCGATAATAGCATTGGGCCAAGACGTTGCTTTCCGGTCGGCAATGGCCAAAGCAGTCCGTGCCACAGCGAGTCGAGCATTACCATCGATCGTCGCCATTGAAATCGTTGGTGGATCGGGGATAGCGAACGGGGAAGTGGAACAAGACGCTCCAACGAGCGGCGTGATTGTCGATTCAGATGGACATATCATTGCGTCTCGAATCGTGGTTCGACGACCATCGGCGAGTATTTTGGTGGTCTTGGCGGACGGTTCGCGACATGCGGCCAAAGTGGTTTCGCAAGATTTCCATCGCGACTTGGTGCTACTGAAGATTGAAACCGATAGACCGCTCGCCCCAATCGAGTTGCCTGAATCCGTTGACCTAAAAATTGGTCAAACCACAGTAGCGGTTGGCCGGTATGGCAGCGAGGCTTCGCCAATCGTTAGCCATGGTGTTCTTAGTGGACGTGACCGACTTGACGGGATTGCCTTGCAAAGTGACGCGCGTGTGTCGCCTTCGTTGTACGGCGGATTGTTACTCGATCTTTATGGCAACCCGCTCGGCGTCTTGATTGCTGCGGTTGCCGAAGGTGGTGCTGAGGATGACACTAGTTGGTACGACTCAGGAATCGCGTTCGCAATCCCAACCAATGCAATCCGAAAAAACCTCGATCGGATGCGAGCGGGCGAGGCCATTAAGAAGGGACTACTGGGGATCGTCGCGAAATCGAAGGACCCCTATGAGAACAACACGGAAATCGCTGCAATTCGCCTACGCTCGCCGGCCGAATTGGCGGGTTTAGAGGCGGGCGATCAAGTCATCTCGGTTGCCGACGAAAAGGTTCGTCGGCAACAAGAAATCCGACAAGTCCTGGGCCGTTTTGACGCTGGCGACACCATCGCCGTACAAGTGGAACGTGACGGAAATCCTATCAGGGTCGAATTGACCCTGACTGAATCGATCCCACCACTAAACCCACAACGGCTTGGAGTCGTCGTCACTAACCAAAACTCCAAGGAACCGGGCGACGAACCAACCGATGCAAAAGAGGTAGTCGTTAAGCAAATCATCGAGGGGACTCCCGCAGATGGAAAACTCGAGATTGGTGATGTGCTGCTCAAACTTGGCCAAGTGGAATTGGACGAAGTCAATTCGTTACGCCGACAAATGATTTCAGCTGAGCCCGGAACATCGCTTGACATCCAAATTCGGCGTGATGGCGAAGAATCGGTCGTTGATGTTACGCCCGCTTCGGTAGCGGATAGCGAGATAGCAGAACTGCCAACTGAATTTGCCAACAAAGATGCTGCATGGACGATTGAAGAATTGCGGCTTCCCGATGCTGCGAATGCTGCCGGTGTGCTGGTTCCGTCGGACGAAGACGATCGTAGCCGATTGGGATTGTTGGTTCTGGTGCTCAATCCTGGCAAAGGCGCACCGAAGGACGTCTTGGTGAAATGGAAGGAAGCAGCCGGTCGTGCAGGCGTCGTCGTTTGTGCGGTCGCGCCCGAATCAAACGAGCGATGGCAACCGAAAGAAATTGACACCGTCGCTCGTTTCGTCGCTTCAATTGAGAAGACGCAACCGATTGCCTCGTCGGCCGTGGCGATTGCCGCTTCAGGCGCCTTGACGGGGTCCAAAGCTGGTGCCGCTGATTCGATGGCGCTGGCGGTAGCGATGTCGGCAAGCCGAACGTTCAGCGGCGTAGCGATCTCGGCCGAAACACGCCCGCCGGCAGTTCGGTTGCGAGAAAACGACGCCGAGTCGTCGCTGCAACTACTTTTGCCGATCGGCCGCAACGACGATCTTCCTACATGGGTACCGACTTTGACCAAATCGGGCTATCCCGTTCAAAGAGGTGGCGAGGTTGAACACGGCAAATTGCTCCGTTGGGTTCGTTTGTTACAAGCGATCTAGCGTTGCCCTTTTGCAATGCTGCAATGCAATCCCTTGCAATATTGCAAGCTTGCATTACAGCTCTCGTTCGCCATCCTTCTCGCAATAAACCTTGGAAGCGTAACGCTTTACAGCGTAATCCGAAACGCCATTCGTGGTTTGGCACTCTATCTGCTTGTGCTTAGTGTCAAACAGATAGCATAGAAGGCGTTTTGGATGAAAGTGGCAATACCAACCTTCGGAGCGCGAGTCTCGCCCCGGTTTGATTACGCGGAAACCTTCTTGGTTCTCGCCATGGAGGAGCAAGAAATTGTAGAGCGTTGTCTACATGATGCTTCGCTTCGCAGTGCGCGGGATCGAGTGCGGTGGCTGATCGCAATGGACATCGATTGTGTGGTTTGCGGCGGAATCGATAACGCGTCGGCCGACGCGTTGGCGTCCGCGGGCGTTTGCCTTTACTCATGGCTAGCGGGCGACATTGAAACAATTTTGGCGTCTTTAATGATGGGTGAGCTGCATCAAGTGAATTGACAAAACGGACTTTTTTCGCCACCCCAACAAGTGTTTGGCAGTGTTTGCCGCGTGGGTGTAGCGTCGACGGGTTGTTAGGGCACTCCGTCGGCGCTGGCACCTTTTATCTTTATCGCCATTCGCCCTGCGAGATTTCTACGGTCAAGTTACGTTCTTGAACAGACCGCAAAATCTTTTGCCTAAAGCGTAGTGGTATTCTTTCTCCGATTCCATTCCAACTTCTTTTTTGTCATGATTACCACCTCAACAACGGATCAGATGTGTTACGAAGAAGTCCGTCAATCCGAGCATCCGACATGTTTCGTGTGTGGTAACGGATTACATGATGGTTTGGGGGTTCGGTTTCGCGTCCGCGAGAGTGGTGCCGTCGAAGGGACGTTGGAGTGCCATCGCTATTTTGAAGGTTATCCCGAAGTGATGCATGGTGGGGTGATCTGCATGCTGCTCGACGCTGGGATGACAAATTGTCTGTTCAGCAGTGGCATTGTGGCTGTGACGGGCGACATGAATATTCGTTTCCTTAAACCCATCGAGACGCACGGCATGCTGACCGTGCGGGCTGGGATCGAAACTTCGCAAGACCCACTTTACAAGGTCTCGTCCGAAATCCTACAAGATGGCATCGTCAAAGCGAAGGGATCAGCACGGTTCGTCAAAAGAAGCGTAGCAAACCAATTAGTCAAACCTCGAGCCAATGGGCGTCTCCCCAATGGGCGTCTACTCAATGGGCCTCGAGCAAATGGGCAACTAGGTGAACGATGAAAATCAAGCTGACTGTCATTGTTGAAAACACTGCTCGGGGCGTTAGCTTGCTGGGCGAACACGGATTGGCGGTATGGATCGATTATGGTGAAAAACACGTTCTATTTGATACCGGACAGGGAAAAGTTCTAGCGAGTAACGCGCGTAAACTCGGCTTGCCATTGTCGAAGACAGACGCGGTGGTTCTCAGCCACGGTCACTATGACCATACCGGTGGTTTGGCGGATGTGATTGAACAAAATACAAGCCTTCAACTGTTCGCACACCCACAATCGTTTCATCAAAAGTTTAGTCAAAAAGGTAACAGTTCGGCCCGCGATGTCGGAATTCCCAAAGAGGGGACATTGGCGTTAAACCGATTGCGAAGACCCTACGTAGCGACTGCACAACCGACACGAGTTTATGGTGGGTTGATGGTGACCGGTACCGTTCCGAAAGTCACCGATTTTGAGAATGAAGCAGAGTCATTCTATCTGGACAAAGATTGCCAATGTCGTGATCCGTTGGTGGACGACCAATCGATGTTCTTTGACACAACCGAGGGGGTTGTTGTTCTGCTCGGATGCGCACATGCAGGCGTGATCAATACGCTGCGCTACATCCAAAAGCTAACCGAACATCGGCCCATCGCAGCTGTGTTTGGCGGGATGCACTTGATTAACGCGAGCAAGCAAAGGATCGAAGCGACCGTCAAGGCATTGCAATCGCTTCAACCAAAAATCGTTGGTCCCGCTCACTGTACCGGCGACGCAGCAACGGGAGCAATTTGGTGCGCGATGCCTGATCAATGCGTTGGCTATCACGTTGGATCAAAATTCGAATTTGAAGAGTTCGCTAAAACCAATTTATCGGCTCCCATTTCTGAACAAGGCCATCAATAGCGATCTGCGACTTTAAACAACATGTCGCCATGGTTGGCGTTGAGGACGCTTCGGCATCAACTCGCACGTGCTTTTGGAGTCCGGTTGACTCCGTGCTTTTCGTTTTGGCCACCTAACGCACGCTCGGACGCCAAACCCGCTGGTTCGCAGCGTCAACAGATGTGCTATCGATTCTTGCGCAGCACAAGAGCCAGCTTCCGCCGGGATGTCATCATTCGCTGTTGCACCGTCTTGTGGAATGACGCGAATACTCTCGCCGATCAACGAAAGCCAGATGCATGGCGGGCGATCGTCTATACTGCTTATCGATAGCGGCCAGTCACGATAGCGGCCAGTCAGCAGGCGGCCAGTCAGGAGGCGGCCAGTCAGGAGGAGATAGCTGGCGATTGTTAAACGTCGCTGCTTGGCGTTTCATGGCCTCATCGCAAACCGTAGAAAATGTCCGGTCGACTCGCCTTCGACCATCGATTCAGGGTTAGACGATTCAACATCCGCGAAGGTACTTATGAACCGTATCATTCCTATTGCAACTACGACACTCTTAACTTTGATTTTCTTTCCCGATGCCTGTCGCGGCGTCGAGCCTCCTCGCCTGCTCGACGATAATTGGCAGATCGAACTGGTCGCCTCCGAACCTGACTTAGTCACACCGGTCGGTTGCTGTTTTGATAGCCAAGGACGACTGTTGGTCGTTGAGTCGCACACGCATTTTCCGCCCGATGATTACGACGGTCCAAAGTCGGACCAAATCTTCATTTTCGACGACACCAATGATGATGGTAAGGTGGACCGCCAGCGTTTGTATTACGAGGGGGGCACGGCAACAATGTCGATCCGATCTCTGCCCGATGGCTGGATCGCCGTGTCGACTCGCAGCGAAGTTTATCGCATTCGCGACACCAATGACGACGACGTCGCGGATGAACGTGAGGTGTTGCTAACTTTACAAACCGAATCTACCTATCCGCATAATGGGTTGACGGGTTTGGCCGTTGGACCTGATGGGCGTTTGTATGTCGGCCAGGGCGAGAACCTAGGCGAACCGTACACCTTGGTGGCGCGAGATGGAACAAAACAAATCGGGGGCGGTGAAGGGGGGAACGTCTTTTCGATCGCCCCAGATGGCCGTGGTCTACGTCGCCATGCAACCGGTTTTTGGAATCCGTTCGGTCTGTGGTTCGATCACGCTGGTAGGTTATGGGCCGTCGGCAATGACCCTGATGCAATGCCCCCGTGCCGGCTATTAGAAGTGATTCCCTATGCGGATTACGGCTTTCAGTTTCGTTTTGGTCGTGCTGGCACACATCCCTTACAAGCTTGGAATGGTGAGTTGCCTGGGACGCTGCCGATGGTTGCCGCAGTAGGCGAAGCTCCCTGTGCGGTGCTCGGTCATGGCGAGCATTTGTGGGTAACGTCTTGGGGCGACAATCGAATGGAACGCTACAAAATACGACCACGTGGCGCGTCGTGGCAAAGTGAAGCCGAGGTGATTGTGCAAGGCAATGCGAATTTCCGGCCTGTTGACATGGCGGTCGACGCGGATGGAGCGATCTATGTTACCGATTGGGTAGACCGAAGTTATCCGGTGCATGGGAAAGGACGTTTGTGGCGTCTAAGCCGTCAGACACACACAGACGAATTCAATAAGAAGTTGCCCGAGCCGAATAACATTGAGAGTACCTTTGCGAAGCTATTGCGGTCGCCGGACCTATCGGCCCAGGAGAGATTGGCGGCTTTCGACCTTGACGATCCTTTCCTGCGTCAAGCGACGCTCGCAGGCCTGATCAACACAGGGCAAATCGCCTCGTGCGAGAAAACCCAACTTGATACGGCCGCGCAACGTGTTGGTGTTTTGACCGCCTGGCGATGGATCTCGGTCACGCAACCAGAGAAACTCTCTAAGGACGACCGACGACATTGGATCGAGTGGGGGCTCGCCGATTCGTCAAGCACGGTTGTTTTGACCGCAGTTCGATGGGCAACGGAAACCAGCGATAAGACATTTTTGCCGGTGACCCGATCGTTGCTAACCCGACAAAATTTGACACCAGAGCTATTTGCGGCAACCGTTTCAGCAGTCGCATATCTCGAAAACGGAACGACAGTTCAACGCGGCAGCGACCCGGCAATCGATGCACTGCTGCTAGCCGTTGCGTCGGATCCGAAGCGCAGTTCAAAGCTGCGTTCGATGGCAGTCCGAATGTTGCCAAGCGAATCTCGCGTACCCACCGACGAGCGGCTTCGCGGTTGGATCACCCAAAACACCGAACGTGCTCTCGCGATCGACGTGATTCGGCTGTTGTCGGCGCGAGCGACATCGGCTTCGCTCGACCAATTAGCAATCATTGCTGCGGATACCTCGATTGATGATCAAACGCGCGCGGATGCGATCGCGGGTTTGTCACGTAACGCCGGGACTTATGCAAAGGTGCTCAATCCATTGGCGATTCCGAAACAAACCGACGTAATCCGTACCGAAGCAGGCCGGGTGCTCAAACGCGATTGGCAATACCACGCATCGGAGCGTCCACCTGGAAAAGACGCGGAAGCCTGGAACACCTTCGTTGGCAGGGGGGGCGATGTCGATGCAGGCCGCCGTGTTTTCTTTCGTTCCACGTGCGTCAATTGTCACGCGCACGGTGGTCGAGGTGCGACGACGGGACCTGACTTGACTTCCCTCGCGGGTCGAATGACAAGCACTCGAGTTCTAGAGTCAATTCTAGAACCAAGCCGTGAAGTGGGGCCAATGTATGTTCCCTGGCGGGTCCTGACTGTCGATGGCCATGTCTTAACAGGTTTAAAGCTTGGGAATTCGGGAATCGGAGAATCCCTGCGATTTCAAGGTGCTGATGGTTTGGTCTTCGACGTGCTATTAGAAGATATTGAACGACAAGATCCTGTAAGTCAGTCCATCATGCCGGCGGGTTTGGAAGAGACGATGACCATCGCGGAACTCCGGGATCTGATCGCATTTTTGACCAGTGATGCGTGAACAACGAATCCATTCTGCTAGCCAAATTGTTGAAAAACGCCTTGATCGACGCTGATTTTCCGAATGGTTTGCGATGTACACTACCGTTTTCCCCATAGTTGCGCCCCGAAAATTCGGGATGACACATTTCGTGACGGTGTGTAGCATAAGAACAGACTGCACTTCCCCATTCTGAAATCGAATGCACTTTTACCGCAAATCGAAACGCATTTTCAATAACGCCTTCCTTCTCCCAACGGTTTTGGCATTTGTGGTTTTGCCGATATTGCCACATAGCATGTGTCGTTGCCATAACGAATCGCCGTGCGGTGAAGCGATTGCCTTTAGCGAAGTGGCTGTACACGCTTGCTGTAACGGATGTTGCCAACAACCAGAATTGCCAAAAACATCGACCGAAAAACAAGTGCGCGAGTGCCGTTGCGACAATTGCCCATGCGACGATTACTATTTCGACGCCCTTGTAGTGAATTTCTCTGAGTCCCGAATGGGCGTGCCCGTCGCGGTCGACTTGATGATCGTCGAAGATCATTTCTCAGATCCCCGGCACTCGGGTTTGGTTGACCGGCCCGAACACCGGCACAACTTTCTCCTAGCGCAGGATCGCTGCGCGCGTTTGTCTCGCTGGTTGAAGTAACGGTCTGTACATCTCGGCTCATCCGAGACGGCCATTATGTTCAAACAACGATATTCTATTTTGGAGAAACAAATGTTACGAGTTCTAGGTATTTTGTTTGCTGCTTTAGTGATCACTACAGTTGCAACGGCGATGTATCGCAACAGTACAAGTGTTGCAAACGAAGCATCTGACGAAACGTTCGCTTGCGGTCAGTGCGACGCCAATCGCGGCTGTTGTGCGGAAAGCGACAGTGTCATCTGCGAAGCAAGCGTCTGCGAAGCGTGTGATTGCGAAGCGTGTGATTGCGAAGCGTGTGACTGCGAAGCGTGCGACTGCGAAGCGTGCGACTGCGAAGCGTGCGACTGCGAAGCGTGCGACTGCGAAGCGTGTGACTGCGAAGCGTGCGACTGCGAAGCGTGTGACTGCGAAGTATGTGACTGCGAAGTATGTGACTGCGAAGTATGTGACTGCGAAGTGTGCGACTGCGAAGCGTGTGATTGCGCACAATGTGCTGCATAGTTGCAAGATGAAGTAATCAAGTGCTTTAGCAAAGCAAAATTTGTGGCCAGTTGTCCTAGATAAATTAGGGCGGCTGGCCTATTTTTTTGTGTTGAAGTTTCGTATACGACAGCTAACTGACGCGATTCAAATGATAGTCACAGCATGACAATGACCGTCATGACGGATTTGATTCGCATCCTTTACTGGCTCGATCGGTCATTTGTTGGAAACGGATGTGGTTCACCATTTGCATTCGACGCTCCAAAAGTATACTGATCATGCACTAAAAAGGATCTTTGTTAACTCATAAACTTCAACCCATCTCAGTTGAATGGAAACACTCTTTATCACCGGAGCGACTGGTTTTATTGGGTCGCACTTGGTTCGCGAAGCGATTCGGAATCAATACCACTGCCGTTGCCTCGTCCGAGAAGGTTCGAAAACCGATTGCCTACCTTGCGACTCGGTTGAACTCATTCGTGGCGATTTATTTCGTCCTGAGACCTACGCGCACGCGCTGGAACACGTTGATGGCGTAATCCATTTGGCAGGGCAAACCCATGCGATCGACAAAGACGCACTGTTTCGCGTCAACGCGCGCGCTTGCGGTTTTTTTGCCGACACACTGGCTTCACGAGACCACAAACCACGAATCGTTTCGGTCTCGTCGCTCGCTGCAGCTGGCCCCGTGTTGCGTCAGAAATCAATTCGCGATGAACTGGACCCACCGACTCCTGTATCCCTATACGGGAAAAGCAAACTTGCTGGCGAAAAAGAATGGTTAAAGCGAGCAGACCAATTGCCAATCACGATACTGAGACCAGGCATTGTCTACGGACCAGGCGACCGCAACATCGCAGAAATGGTTCGGACTATTTACCGCTATCGGCTGCACATTACGGTTGGCTTCAAGACACCGCCTCTATCGTTAGTCCATGTTGACGATCTGGTTCAGGTCCTGCTGCGAGCGGTTCACGATGGTGAAACGCTCCGCAATGCGAAAGCTCAGCCTAAATCGAACACCGATGAGTCACAGGGCATTTACTTTGTTTGTGATGATCGCCAATTTCCTAATTATCGACAATTCGGAAAGCAGATCGCCGAGGCGCTTGAAGTTAGCGTGTTGGTATGGCCGATTTGGCGTTGGGTTGGACATATTGCCGGACTCTCGGTCGGCACTGTCGCGCAAATGCGTGGTAAAAGTAGTATTATCAACATTGATAAAGTAAAAGAGGCTACCGTACGTTCCTGGGCTTCTTCAAGCCAAAAAGCACGAGAGCAATTAGCGTTGCAACCACGACAAACTCTCATAGAGAATCTCAAGAAGGACGCGAGGTGGTACGTGGATAATGGATGGGCCTAACTCTCACGACAACTCATGCGATCAAGCTGGCGGATATCCCCGTACCAAGCGTCTGTGTTGACTTACCGTTTTTTCAAATCGATATGGGCCTCAGGGCCGGTTCCCACCGACACCGATCCTAGTTGACGTACTCTTCTTCTTCCTCGCCCGTAGGTCGCGAGATTTCTCCGGTGTCTTCGAGATGACGAACGATGTCGACGATCTTCTGTTGCACCCCTTCCACCTCGCTCACCCGGACGCTGCCGAGGTACTCCATTTCCTCTCGCAGATTGTCCGCCGCTCGTGAACTCATGTTGCGCATGATCTTGTCCTGCAACGGCTGACTGGCTCCCTTCAAAGCCATCGCCCATTGCGCTGTCTCGACATTTTTTAGCAGCGACTGGATATCGCGATCGCCCAATTTGCAAATATCTTCAAAGACGAACATCAAACGACGAATCTCATCCGACAATTCAGGGTCGTCATTTCCGAGGGCTTCCATGATTGTTCGCTCGACCGAGCGTTCGACGACATTCAAAATCTCTGCAACACTTTCGACGCCACCGGTATTGCTGTGCTGCTGGTTGACCATGCTACTAAGACGCATTTCCAACCCAAACTCTAATTCGGCAACAGCGTCGGGACTACATCGGCCCATCGATGCAATCCGTCGAATCACTTCAAGTTGTTTATCCGGCGACAATCCGCTCATCACTTCCGAGGCGTAGTTGGCTGGAACGTGACTCAACAACAATGCAATCGTTTGAGGATGCTCCTCGCCAATAAATTGGAGCAGTGTTTGGGCATCGACCTTTTTGATAAAGCCGAACGGCATCGACTCAATCGTTTGCTGCAGATTTCCGATCATTTCGGACGCGTCGCGCCCGAGTGCTTCTTTGATCAGTTCCGTTGCTCGCTCGAGTCCGCCGGGGCTGGCGTAGATCGAGCTCGCCTTACTGGTCAGAAATTCTGCGATCACGACTTCCTGCTCTGCACCGCCGACCGAATCGGTTTGGGCAATCATGATACTGATTGCTTCAATTGCCCGGGGGGGCAATTGGCCAAGCACACGAGCGGCTGTCTTGGTCGGCATCGACATCAACAGCACTGCAGCCTTTTTAAGTCCAACTTCGTTGAACATAGCCGTGGATGTGGACATACGTTTTCTCGCTGCGACAAAATCGAGTACTGGATTGAATACCGAAAAACCGGCCAATATCGATTCAGTATCGGCATCGATGCCGATACTCCGCCCCACGGTGGCCCGTTTTGACGGTTGTGACGATGTCCAATACCCTGTAAAGCCGGTGGTTGTCGGGTTGGCAGTGACTTGCGACGATAGGGGCCGCCGTGAGCCGGAGTGAAATTCGGAAAAAGCGGCAAACTAGGGTACAAAACAACACACCCCCTCCCCAAAAGACACCTAAAACAAAACTGATGCCCAACCGAACTGAACCGTGTGCCGTTGTCCTCGCCGCTGGCAAGGGAACACGAATGAAGAGTGATTTGCCAAAAGTCCTCTGCCCCGTCGTCGACCGACCGATGATCCATTTTGTCCTCGATGCTTTGGAAAACGCGGGCATTCGTCGGCAAATCATCGTCGTTGGCTATGAAGCTGACGCTGTCAAACAGGAACTGGCTAGCCGCGGGGGTGACATCGAGTTTGTCTTGCAAGAGGAACAACTCGGCACCGGGCACGCAGTCCAAATGGCACAATCGGCACTTGCTTCCCAACTCGGTCCAACAATTGTCGTCGCAGGCGATTCACCGTTAATTCAACCGACCAGCCTGAAAAAATTGCTGGACCATTTTGCCAAAACGAAGCCGGCGCTGTTGCTCGGAACGCTGAAAAAAGAGAACCCCGAAGGGCTAGGCCGCATCGTTCGCGACTCGAACGGAAGTTTTCTCGGGATTGTCGAGCACAAGGATGCAACCGAAGAACAGCGGAAGATTTGCGAAGTCAATATGAGTACGTATCTGTTCAACACTCCTGATTTGCTCGACTCGCTTTCCAAACTCAGTAACGACAACACCCAAAGCGAGTACTATCTGACGGACTGTCCAAGGCTGTTGCGAGAGTCGGGCCGCGACGTCGAAGCGATTGCGGTTTTGCAGTCTTGTGAGTCACTATCAATCAACAATCCCGCCGAACTTGAACTGGTCGATCAAACGATGCGATCGATGGGATACTAAATAGCCATGCGTGAATTAAAAATTTTTTCCGGACGAGCGAACCCTGACCTAACCGACAAAATGTGTCGGCACCTCCATTTGGAACAGGCCAAAATCACGCTCGGTAAATTCCCAGACGGTGAGAACTACTGCAAGTTGGACGAGGATGTGCGTGGACGCGATGTCTTTCTCGTTCAACCCACTTCGCCACCGGTCAACGATACCTTAATGGAGTTGTTGATCATGATCGATTGTTGCAAGCGGGCTAGTGCCGAGCGGATCACCGCTGTGATCCCCTACTTTGGCTACGCGCGCCAGGACCGTAAAGACGAAGGCCGAGTTCCGATTACGGCAAAATTAGCTGCGAACATTATCACGCGAGCTGGTGCTGACCGCGTCTTGACGATGGATTTGCATGCCGCACAAATCCAAGGCTTCTTTGATGTTCCGGTCGACCACTTGTACGCTGCCCCTGTGCTAAACGAACATTTCATCGACCTCGGCTTGACCGATGACGAGATCGTCGTGGTCAGCCCCGATGAAGGGAGCATTAAACGAGCGGTCGGCCACGGCAAACGCCTCGGCGGTTCACTTGCGATCGTCGACAAGCGACGAATGAGTGCGACGGAGGTTCGGCAAAGTACAATTATTGGCGGTCCGCTTGAAGGAAAAGTCGCGTTGATGTTTGACGACATGATCAGCACCGCTGGTTCGATTTGTGGAGCCGCTCAATTGGTTCACGATGCGGGTGCCAAAGCGATCCACATTGCTTGTACGCACGGTGTGTTCTGTGGCCCCGCAATCGAGCGACTGCGCAACGCACCTATCGATTCGATCGTGGTAACGGATTCGATTCCCATTCCCCAAGAAAAACAGCTGCCGAACTTGGTACAGTTAAGTGTGGCGCCGCTGTTGGCCGAGGCGATCAAGCGGATCCATCATGACCAATCGATCAGCGAGTTGTTCCGAGTCCAAGAGAAATAGGCCCCAAAAAAGTCGACGCCCTATTTCAGTCTGACACAGCAAAGTTGGTGGTCGGCAGTCAGGTAGAGCACCGATTCATCGTCATTGAAAGTGCAATTGCTGACCCGCCCGCCCGTGAAAATCCGCCCCAACAACTTGCCGCTGGGCGAAATCACATAAACGCCCCCGGGGCCGCTACCAAAGATTGCGCCGCCGCTATGAACCGCCATACCGTCCGGCATTCCCGGCGCCGTTTTGGCCGCGTCGGTTGCGTCATACAAAACCGCCCCCTCATTGATGGTCTTATTGGGGCCAATCGAAAAGGCCATCCAGACAGGCTGTTTCGAATCGCTTTGTGCCACGTAGAGTGTTTTCTCATCCGGCGACAAACCGATACCATTTGGCCGCGTGAATTGCTTTGTCAACAGCGTCAACGTTCGATCAACATCCAATCGATAGACACCGCAAAAATCGAGTTCACAGCGCGGGTCATTCATCTGTTTCGGAAGCCCGTAAGGGGGATCGGTAAAATAGATCACTCCGGTGGAATCAATGGCAAGATCATTTGGGCTGTTTAATCGATTTCCCTTATAGCGATCCGCTAGCGTGATTTTCCCGCCACCCTCAGTCAATTGCGAAACACGTCGGTCGCCGTGTTCACAGGCAATCAGACGTCCTTCGCCATCTAAAGCCAATCCGTTGCTTCCAGGTTCGCGGCCATAGGAATCGAGCCCAGTGAATCCGCTCGGTTTCATATACAGCGTCGCACCCGACGCTTTGCTCCATCGGAAGATCGAATTTTGTGGAATATCGGAAAACAACAAATGGCCGCCGGTTTCGTCCGGTACCCAAACGGGGCCTTCAATCCAAGAAAAACCCTCCGCCAGGACTTCGATCTTTGCGGTGGCAGGAACCAATTCCGCAAATCCCGAATCGAGCGATTCGATCCGACCGATCGTTTCCTCCGCTCCAACCACAGTGAATGAGCAAAATATGGCCACACACACGAAAAACCAAACATGACGCATTTGTAGGGTCTCACAATAATACGCGAGCAGTGAAACTTAAATTTAGACGGCCTTCATCATAACCATAATCGGTGTCGACTGCTCCCAAAAAATATGGTTAACGCATCCGCAGTAGCTTCCTTAGCGCTGCCACCGGAAAACCACATAAGTTCAACCACCGGCTACAATAGGAACGCAACCGATAAGCCGTCACTATGCAATAGGAGCACCCTACAATTGGAAAATAAAAAGGCATCGAAAAACCTTCCACGATGGCAGCGGCTACTTTTTTCAACAATTCGAGTCACCTTGCTTTCCTACGCCGGCCTTTTGATCGTACTGGTCGCCATGGAAAGTCGATTGGTCTTTCCCGGTGCCTACATGGAAGACGACCATCGTGCGGTGGCCAAACCGAACGCGGCGATCGAAGCGATTCGCTACATGGCGTCCGATGGAGTCGAAGCCGGTGGCAGGCTATTCGAGAAAGAGGGACCAACAAATTATGTCCTGTTCCTTCACGGCAATGGCACAAAGGTGGCTTGGCTAGACGATTGGATGCGGCGTCTCAGTCATGAACTCGACGCGACTGTGTTGGCAGCCGAATTTCGTGGTTTCGCAGATGATTCCAATACGCCCAATGAAACAGGGCTGATCGCCGATTGTTTTGGCGCTCGCGATTTTTTCTGTCGCCGTTACGACCTAACGCCAAACCAAATCATTCTGTATGGCCAATCCCTAGGCGGTGGATGCGCTACAGCGTTGGCAGTAGATGGCGGCGCAAAGGTCCTGATTCTGGAACGAACCTTTGATCGACTTGTCGACATTGCCGCAGAGATGTATCCGTTTATCCCCACTCGTTTGATCATGCGGAATCGCTTTGACTCCGTCGCTCGAATCGCCAATTACCATGGCCCATTGATTCAAATCCACGGCGACACAGACCGCTTGATACCGATCGAAAATGCGAGAAACCTCTTTGACTCCTCCGCTAGCCAAAACAAAACCTGGATCGAAATGGACGGAGTTGGCCACAACGATACATTGCCACGGTCAACGATGAAGCAAGTTGCCGGTTTGGTTGAAGCAATCAACGCAGGATCGAGCAACGCAGGATCGTGACCGGGTGTCCCGAACATTCCCTACAGCTTGTTTGACCGGCATTTTTTTACTCCGCCTCAGCGTTGCCAACGTCGCACGTCGATGATTCACCGAGTGTGGCTACCGATCAGGGAGGATCGTAGTGATCTGATCCTCTCCCCTAAGATTGACCTGTAGCACCTTCATGACCCGGCTTCGACGTCGCTGCGAAACGCTATTTGCCGTGCTGCTTGTCACGGCAACCGGTTGCTGCTGCGGTAGCATACCGCGAATGACACCTGCGATGGTGGTCGCTCCGATCCAAGCGTATTCTCTCGAAGACTGGTGCACTGCGGCGCTGCCCAATGTGGAAGCGAAAATTGCGAATCTGGAAGAAGATCGATGCCAGATGGAGATTCAACCGACGGCCGGGAATGTAACTCGGTTAGCCGAAGCGTCTTACGCAATCGGCGAGCAACTCCATGCACTCAATGACGATCGAGCAGTCGATTATTGGGCCCGGACGATCGCTTTCGAGGACTTCGCTGCAACTTTGCGAAAGAGGGACCACGATGACGTTGAAAACGTCCTGCGATCGATTCAGGTGCACCGCAGCGCAACGATTCGAATCCTATCGACAGCTGAAAAATACGGACGCTTGGACCCAACCGCAGTTCTCTATGTAAACGGACTGATGGAATCCACGGTCGTGCCAGTTCACCACAACGGATTTGTCTGGGACGCGAGCCAATTCCAGGATATTGAGGTGTTTGAGCCACCGCAGGAGTGGACTGGATTGGCACCATCGGGGACCGAAGCCGCAGGGAACGTTGATGGCTATGGCATCCCCGTCGTCGTACTTACCGACAAGGTTGAGAACATTGAGGACGGGCGTCCAACGCGAACCGACTCGTTTGTTCTGCCGAGAAGTGAATTTGCGGCGACTGCCCTTGTCTATTTTCCGATCACGCTGTTTTCCGACGTAGCTACCGAGTCACTCGGCCCTGCATCGGTTGTGTTCGTCAATCCACTCATGGTTGCCCCGAAGCCGCGCGACGATGGATCGATTGCAAACGCAGGCATTCCCATGGCGCAAAGCCCCGCCATGGCATTGGCCTACTCACGCCAAGAGAGCAAATACAGTCCGATCTCTGCTTTTCTCTATGGTGACAACGGAATCGATGAAGCAGGGCTATGGTTCTTGGAACCATATCAACAGGACAAGATCCCTTTGATCTTTGTGCATGGTTTATTGTCGGACCCTAATACATTTGTGGCAATGGCCAATGCGGTAAGGGCTGACCACCGGTTACGAACGCGGTACCAAATTTGGGCATACCGCTACCCAACCGGCGAGGAATTCCTGCGATCCGCCGCAACGCTGCGTGAAGACCTAGCAATCGCATTTGCACAGTCAACCGCCGTCAACTCGACCAACGAATGCCACGCACCTTCCAATGCCGTAATCGTAGGGCATAGCATGGGGGGATTGGTTGCGAAGCTACAAGTAATCGACAGCGACGATTCACTTTGGCGATCGGTATCCAACGTGCCCATCGAGCAAATCAACGCACCTAAAGAAACAATCGATGAATTGCGTCGGGCATTCTATTTCCAATCAAACCCGCATATCGGGCGGATCGTTTACGTCGCAACGCCTCACCAAGGATCGCCTTGGGCGTCAGCGTGCGTGGGGCGTCTCGGAGCCAAATTGGCGCGGCGCCAACAGCCTCAACTAAAAGAATTTGAACAATTGGTGGCAAATAATCCCGATGCGTTTTCGGAAAAGATAGCGGAGTCGTTACCGACTAGTCTCGATTTCCTACGTCCCACCAGTCGATTGATACAATCGTTGTCAATGATCGCCCCAGCCCCTCATGCAAAAACAAATTCGTTGATTGGCAACCGATGCTACTTGCCCTTTTTAGAGCCATCCGATAGCGTCGTCCCAGTAACGAGTGCATTGCGGGAGCAAGATGAAACGACAACATTGATAAACGCAACCCACACCGGCATTCAAACCTCTCGAGTCGCCCACGGCGAACTAGTGCGAATTCTGAAACTCCACTTGGACGAACTGCCGCAAAAAGGATACACTCGCGAACATGAGCAAGACATTTCATGTCAAACCGCAACTGCTGAGCCAATTAAGCCAATCGATGGTGCTTGATTCCGTTCGTCGCTGCGGACCGTCAACGCGTGCCGAAATCACTGGTCGATTAGGCGTAACATTCCCTACGACGGCGAAAGCGATCGCGTCTCTGCTTGAAGCGAAGTTGCTTGAAGAATACGACGACGAGCAAAATTTGCGTGGTCGCCCCGCGAAGCGAGTTCGATTGGCGCGAACCAAATCACAGGTGATCGGTATCGAACTTGACCATCCCGATTGCAAAATCGTGGCAGCGGGATTCGACGGTCACACACGCCCGGAAACACTCGTCTCCTTTCGAACACCCAATGACTACGAATCGCTACTTAGTGAGATTGGGAAACACGTCAATCATTTGATCACACAAACCGAATCGATCACCCTTGGTATCGGTTTAACGATTCCCGGTTTGGTCGATTATCGCAAAGAACAAGTGTGTCTTTCAGCGAATCTGCCCATATTGAATAATAGGCCGATCGGTAAAGACATTAGCACGATCGTGAACGTCCATTGCCAAATGGTCCACGACACACATGCTCTCTGCATGGCCGAGAGCATGTACGGTAAAGACATGTCCGCAAAACCAAGTTTCGTGATGTTGGCGCACCGCGCCGGAATTGGATTAGGCGTGATGATCGACGGCGCATTCTTAAGCGGATGTGACGGATTCGCTGGGGAAATCGGGCACACACCGATGATCGAGAACGGTAGACCCTGTTCCTGTGGCCGAAGTGGATGCTTGGAAACGGTCGCGAGCGAATTGGCACTGCTGGAACAGGCGTCGACCCATTTTGGGCGTGATGTGGATATTGAAGAATACATTTCATTGGCGCTTTCCGAAGACCCTTTCGTGATGGAAGCTCTGTCGGAAGCGTCGCAATACTTGGCAATGGTAATCGCAAACGTTGTCAATTTGCTTAATCCCCATCGGCTCTACGTCAACGGACGATTATTCGAAGAATTACCGTGGTTGCTCGACCACATGTCCGAGCAAGCAAGCCAATTGGCCTTGCCGCTGTCATTCGAACGCTGCCAATTCGAACGTGCTGCGAGTTCGCTAATTGATGGTAGCATCGCCAGTGTGATAAACCACATTACGGATTCGTTGACTCCGCAAGTGACGTAGTGCTCACAAGACCTTTCTCCTAGCACCAACGTCGTTAATTCATGCCAAAGGTCACTCTACAAAAAATCGAAAAGTCGTTTCAGGCACGCCCGCTTCTGTGTGGGCTGAATCTAGAGACCCGCCCCAATGAATATTTGGTATTGCTTGGTCAGAGCGGGTCTGGAAAGACGACCACATTAAGGATCATTGCTGGCTTAGAAAAGCCGGACCAAGGCGGAATCTATTTTGACGATGTTGATGTCAAACAAGTTGCCGCGCGGCATCGCGACGTGTCCTTGATGTTCCAGCACGATGGCCTATACCCGCATTTGACCGTAGAAGAAAACCTTCGCTTTCCACTCAGAGGCAAACTGAATCGGGCAGGTCAGTTGTCGCGGATCGAGCAAATCGCTGGCGTTCTCGACATCGAACCTTTTTTGCGGCGTATTCCCGAACGGCTTTCCGGAGGCGAACTTCGCCGCGTCTCACTCGCGAAATCGGTCATCCGACAAGCTTCGGTACGATTGCTCGATGAACCGCTTTCGGCTCTCGACGCATCACTGCGACATCAATTCCAGCATGACCTAGTTCGCATTCATCGCCAATTCCCCGCTTTGACGATTCATGTCACCCATGATGGAAACGAAGCGATGCGAATGGGGGATCGGATTGCCGTTTTAGATCGTGGTGTTATTGCACAAATCGATACACCAGAGAACATCTACTGGTCACCTGCAAACGTGTCCGTTGCAAAAGCCGTCGGATCGCCTCCGATTAACTTGTTCCGGGCAAAACAAATTGGCGATAGGGTCCGGTTTGATTTAGCGGGCATTGAGCCACTTCATTTGCCGGGTGTGAAGACTGAAAACGAACTCGATATCATCGTCGGAATCCGACCCGAATCGTTTCAAATCGATCGGGAAGCACCTCGTACAACGGCCAGACAATTGCGACTAACCGGCGAGTGCTGTTGGACAAGCGTGTTTCAGGGAATGCGGCAAATGCAACTTCGCTGTGGTTCACAAACCGTCGAGGTGCTGCTTGATCGATCCGAAACCGTTAGCGTCGGCGCCACGATGCAATTAAAGGCGTCGGGCGGAAATGTTTATCGGTTTGAGGCCGATGGCGGCAATTTGCTTGACAACCCAAGTGAGTAGCCCTAACGTAGCGACTAAGCGAAATCGCAAAGATTCGCGACCCGCCTACCTACCCCACCTCCGCTTGAGAACTCTACCCATGAACGTTCGATGGTTCTTCGTTTCGCTGTTTCTTGTCGGATTAAACCTGATTCAATCGGAACTCACAGCGGATTCGACAAGGTACGCGTACCCGCCTAAGGTGTCGATCGAAGAAGTTGCTGAAAAAATCACATCAGCGTCGAAAGACCATCCACGATTGTTTGCCGATGGTGAGACACTCCACCAGCTTCGCGAATCGGTCAAGCAATCCGCATTAAAAAAGAGGATCGCCGATGGCGTCATCAAGAATGCCGAAGCATTGCAGGACATTCCGCCTGTGGAACGCAAATTGGAAGGTCGGCGATTGCTATCTCAGTCACGCCGCTGCCTCGAACGAGTCCTTACGCTATCGACGGCTTTCTACTTGACGGATGACGAGCGATTTGTGCGTCGTTGTGAAAGGGAGATGTTAGCCGCTGCTGCGTTCGAGGATTGGAATCCGAGTCATTTCTTGGATGTCGGCGAAATGACCCTGGCGTTGGCAATTGGCTACGATTGGCTCTATCACCAATTGGCACCCGAATCACGCGAAACGATTGCGGAAGCAATTGTCAAAAAGGGTGTCTCGCTGCCTTGGGAAACAAGGCACAAGGGATGGGTTCGGGCGGAGAACAATTGGGGACAAGTTTGTCATGCCGGTTTAACGGCTGGTGCGATTGCGGTGATGGATTTTGAACCGGAGTTGGCTGCCAAGACTATCCATAACGCGATCACCAATGTCCCCCGTTCCATGAAAGCTTTTGCACCCCAGGGAAGTTACCCCGAAGGCCCTGGCTATTGGTCCTACGGCACAGGTTTTAACGTCGTGTTAGTCGATGCAATCGAAACGACGTTAGGAACGGATTTCGGGTTATCGGCGGCACCTGGTTTTTCCCAGACGGGCGGCTATTTGGCGATGGTCACAGGACCATCAGGCTTGACGTTCAATTATGCCGATGGCGGATCGGGGCGATCTCCGCAATCTTCGCTGTTCTGGTTCGCCAATAGGTACAACATGCCCGGATGGCTACGCGGTGAAACAGCGAGGTTCGAAAAATTCAGATCCGATGCGGGGCCCAAAACAGCGGGACGGGGTGGAAATCGCTTGTTGCCACTGGCGTTACTTTGGATGGGCAATTCAGCAAGTGACGAGAGTGCGAACGTGGCTCAAAACAAAATGCCGTTGCACTTTAGCAGCGGAGGCACTGTCCCGATCACGATCCACCGAAGTGATTGGGACCAAGCCCCAGCCACTTTCTTAGGGACAAAAGCAGGATCACCGTCGGCAAATCATGGCAACATGGACGCCGGTTCGTTTGTCCTCGACGCAGACGGAGTCCGCTGGGCATCTGATCTTGGGGCGGAAGGTTATCACGGCATCGAGTCACGTGGTATGGATCTATGGAACCGAAGACAAGATTCCGATCGCTGGAAGATTTTTCGACAAAGCAACGAAAGTCACAACACGCTTGTGATCAATGGTAAATTGCAGCGGGCGTCGGGTTACGCAAAAGTTGTTGATTTTTCAGACGATCTCAATGATCCGTACACCGTCATTGATTTGACGGATGTCTACAAAGATCAAGTCAAATCGGCCGTTCGCACCTTTCGAATGCTGCCCAGTGGCGAAGTCACCATCCAAGACGAGATCCAAGGGTTAAATCCCGGTGCAACCGTCCGATGGGGGATGATCACGACCGGAACACCGGCCCCGAAGAGCCCTTCGCAGTCGATGGTCTTGCTTCAAAACGACAAGCAATTTCGATTGAAATTGGAAAGCCCCTCATCGGTCGAGTGGCAGGTCATTGACACGGAAAAACCTCGCAACGAGTGGGATTCTGCTAACCGAGGAACTCGGATGATTGCCGCGGAGGCAATCGCACCCACGTCGGGCAAATTGAACATCCTCGTGCGGCTAAGCCCGGGATCAACGATCGACTAGAAACGCCACTTTGCGACTCCGTTAGAACATTTTCATCATGGGAACAGCACGCAAATGCGAGGTCAATCGTGGGCGTTAGGTTTCGACGTTTCGGTCGCACCCAAATGGGTACGATTCATCCTTGAACTCGTACGCCTCGTGAAACTCTTGGAGCTAGCACGAACGATGTGGATAACGGTCAAAATCGGTCTTGTCCTCGATCGAAGTCTCTTGCGACAATCCGCTGCCGCGACGTCCTTTGATTTTGGCTTGATTGAAAATGTATCTAGGCGACCCCAACGACCAACCCAACCCCTTTGCCCTCCACGTTGATGGCAATCGAAAATCGCGTAATTCGTTTAAAACGGCTACCAAATTCTTCATATTGGTGGCATTCCTATTCGTCGCGACCGTCTCGATCGGCAGCTATAGTCGACAATGGATCGTCGGTCATCTGATGAGCGACTTTGAGCAGATGCACGTCCCTGAGAAACAACAGCGGCTTGCCCAAATTGCCGAACTTGGCTTGCCTGCGATTGAGCCACTGGTAGGTAGACTAATCGACAAAGAAAACGAAGTCGCTCGAACCGCTTACGAATTGCTACGTGAATCCCAGAACACTTGGACGTCGCTTGATTGGAATGAGGCCCGCAAACATCATCATGCAATGGTTACGGCGATGGCCAACATCGCAAGTGCTGTTCCCGACGACCGCACGGGGTGGACGACGAGCCTAGTACAACAAACGATTATGGAATCGGTTCAGAAGCAAGACCAAGAATCGAATGAGCTTTACAAATTGGCAACAAGCACACTGTCACGAATGTCGCTAACCGAAAGTGCCGGGCCGAGCATCCTCAACTCCGAACCACTCGACAATCAGGCACCTGTACGTTTGGCGGTGCGTTCCAAACCATTGCCAGTCACCGAAGCCGATGCGCTCGACGCGTGGACCGATTGGCCTTTGCCACAATCGGATACACCAACCGACCAAGAAAACTTCCGCGAATCGTCTTATCGCGAATCGACGTACAGCCCAATGCCCGAGACACCGCCAACCGAATCGGTGGAGCAAAGCCCCTCGGTGTATCGTTCTTCGGCCATTCGTTTGACCCCGGTCGCACCCGACGAAGCGGTGGTGTTAAGCGATATCCGCGTCTCTCAGGCGAAGCCCAACCGCCAAGAGGTTGTCCCAACAAGCTATTTGACCGATTCGCCGCTCGAAACGTACGACACACCATCAGTAATTCACTGGCTTGGCAGCGAGGAATCCGCACTACGTGAACGAGCGAAGACTGAATTGGCCAAAAGAGGATTTTCGCAGCAACAAATTGCCTTGGGAATCCAAATTTCATCACCAGATCCTGCGTCACGGCTCGCGTTGGTCGACGCAATCGCTCGATCGCGCATCGAGAATCCTCGTGCCTGGCTCGTAATGCTGCTCGATGATGCCAATCGCGCCGTTCGTCTACGGACGATTTCAGTCATCGCAACGATGAACGACGCCGAAATGTCCAATCGATTGCGGGAACGACTCGATCAAGAACGTGATCCCGTGGTCAATGCTCGCATTCGCCTGGTGCTGAATTTGCGCTAGTTTCATCGGAAATTTTCCGTTGCGTCTCTGCCAATTGCTACAATGATAATTGGCACACAAACTTGTATTTGCCGAAGCGTCATCATGGGCACTGGATTACCTGTCGTGAATGCGTCCGATCCCCGTTTGCGGATTGAAGCAAAGGGGGCTCGTTGGTGGTCCGACCAACCAGACGGGCGAATTCGATGCAACTTGTGTCCACGTGCTTGCTGCTTGAAACCCGGTGACCGGGGATTTTGTTTCGTTCGCAGAAACGATCACGGGGAAATGGTCCTCGACACTTACGGTCGTAGCACTGGCTTCTGTATCGATCCGATTGAAAAGAAACCACTCAATCATTTCCTGCCGGGCACACCGGTTCTAAGTTTTGGAACCGCCGGCTGCAATCTTGGTTGCAAGTTCTGTCAAAACTGGGACAGTTCCAAAAGTCGTGAAGTGGATCGCGCAAGCGCAAACGCGACACCAAGGGCGATCGCTTTGGCAGCCGCCAGACACGGATGCCGCAGCGTCGCGTTCACCTACAACGATCCCGTTATTTGGGCAGAGTACGCGATCGATACCGCAGCGGCTTGCCACGAACATGGGCTCAAAACCGTCGCCGTCACAGCGGGCTATATCACCGCCGAAGCACGTGGCGAGTTCTTCCAAGCGATGGATGCGGCGAACATCGACCTAAAAGGATTCAGCGAAGAATTCTACTTCCGGATGACCGGTTCCCACCTCGATCCCGTTCTCGATACGATTCGATACGTCTGCAACGAAACCGATTGCTGGGTCGAATTGACGAACCTGATCATTCCCCATGCAAATGATTCGCAAGACGAAATACGGCGGATGTGCGATTGGATTCTCCAAAATGTTGGCGACAATGTGCCGATTCACTTTACGGCATTCCATCCTGATTTTCGGCTGACGAATCGCGACCGCACCTCGCCTGATACTCTTGCCCGGGCCTACGAAACGGCGTGTGCGACCGGTCTTCGCTACGTTTATGTTGGCAATGTCCACGACGTAGCGAGGCAAAGTACCTATTGCCCGATGTGCGGTGAACTGCTGATCCAAAGGGATTGGCACCAAATTGAGCGTTACCACCTAAGTGGCAATCAATGCCCACAATGCCAACATTCGATCGCCGGCCACTTTGAGCCGAAACCAGGATCGTGGGGCAATCGCCGATTACCCATTCAAATTCCTATCGAACCTCCCGTTCTAACTCCTGACCTCAATGAGGTAGCTCCGATGCAAACGAAGGAAATTCATAGCGTGGATGATTTGGCGTTTACCACTGATGAACTGCATCGAATCCACCGTTCGGCATGCCGGTTGGTTTCCGCAGCAGTGCGTCAAGAACCTTGCGATGTTACTGAAATGCTTGGCGATTTGGAGAATCGTACGGTCGCAGGCGTCTTCGTGACGCTGCGTCGGCGCGACACACTTCGCGGTTGCTGCGGTTCCATCGGCCAATCTGGTCCGCTTGGGAAAACATTGGCCGAAGCCGCTGATCGTGCGGCGCGGCATGATCCGCGTATGACACCGGTGGCGGATGTTGAGTTGCCATACTTGAAAGTGTCCTTTTCGATTCTAGGGCCACCACATCCGATTGACGCAAAAGGCGAAGATCGCGTCGGTGCCGTAGAAATTGGCAAACATGGACTGAGGATTCGTGCGCAAGGATTTGCCGGGTTACTCCTTCCCACGGTCGCGACAGACCGTGGTTGGGATGCACGTCAATTCCTCGAGGCAGTTTGCACGAAAGCAGGTTTGGCACCGACCGTATGGCAAAATCGTGACGCGATCGTCGAAACGTTCGATGGAATCGAGTATGGCGCACCGTTTTCCGAAGGAACGCCGCGGCCCCAACATGAATCACCTGCGTACGGCGAACACGATCTCGTTCAACTGGCTCACTGGGTCAAAACCAATTTGACGGCAATCCAATCTGGCGCGACGCCGCACTATTATGTCGCCAGCGTGAACGATCGAGCCGTGGTTGGCATCGTGTTCCAGCTCGCCGAGGAAAATTCGGCGCAAATGCCAAAAAGTTTTGCGCAATTCTCCCTTCGGGATGGCGTACCGATGCAGTCAACGCTGTACCAAATGACACAAAACGCTGCGACAGCTTTGGCCCCCAAGGTGCACGCCGAGTCAACGGAAGTTCGTTTGGCAATATTGACTGCCCCTGTCCATCATGGAACCGACGTGGACGCAGATCTTGATGGACTCAATTGCCGACATCGCGCACTCATTGTGATCCAAGGCAACCGATGGTCACTTGCCTATCGGCGAACCGCCAACCCTACAGAATTGCTTGCGGAAACCATGAAAGGTCAATCGTTTCGAACGGGTGCCGCTCAGGTTTACAGTGTGTTGTGTGACTCAACCGAAAAAAAATTGGCGGCATCAATGGGCCCACAGGCGATCGACGTCGTCTCGGTTCGTCCCCCGGCGGTGGCAGGTTCGTTTTATCCTGCTGATGATGTCGAGCGTGAATCGCTTGTCGATGAGCTTATTGATGGCTTCGATTCAGTAGAGAAACAAACCGTCGCAGCCGCGATGGTACCGCACGCTGGTTTGCGTTTTTCGGGCCGCGTGGCCGCAGACGTTTGGCGGCGGATTGAAATTCCAGAATCCGTATTGATCATTGGCCCAAAACATACCGGCGACGGAATGGATTGGGCCGTGGCCCCGCATAACCAATGGCGAATTTCGCCGTCCGTGTCCATGGAAGGAAACATTGATTTGGCGCAGCGAATCGCGAAATCGGTCAGCGGAATGCAACTCGATTCGGTTGCCCATCGGCGTGAACATGGCATCGAGGTTCAATTGCCACTGTTGCATCGAATTGCACCGAAAACAAATGTTGCTGCAATCGCGATGGGCAGGGCAAACTATGAAGAGATCGAAGCGGCTGCGAAGCAGTTGGCAACGTGCTTAATGGAGCTTGTGAATCCGCCTCTGCTAGTGATCAGTAGCGATATGAACCACTTTGCGGACGACGACGAAACCCGCCGCCGCGACCGAATTGCACTTGATACGCTGGCCCGACTCGATGCCCTACGCCTACTAGACGTCTGCGCGGAAAACAACATCAGCATGTGCGGCCAAGTTCCGGCGGCATTGGTGTTGCTCACACTCAAGGCTATGAACCGAGAACTTCACTACAACGAAATTAACTATGCGACTTCAGCGGACGTCTCGGGGGACCGAACACGCGTGGTCGGGTATGCGGGAGTGACGTTTTAAGAAAACCAGAAACGCGGGACGAAAGCAAAAAGCCCCGTACAATGCTATGCCCCGCGAATAGTGGGGCCTATTGTGTTGTGCTGCAACCCAAAGTGGCGAAACTTAGGCGGGGTCAGCGAATGAAGTTCACTCGTTCGCTAGATTATTAACCGCTGCACGCGGTGGTTGTTGCTGTCTAAAACATGCACGCGGTTCATGGTGTCCACGACGACGCCCCATGGTTGGTACAATTGACCGGGCTGAAATCCGGGGCCGCCCCATGTTGCGATCCACCGACCGTCGGCTGCAAGATGTTGAAGTCGTTGGTTGCCATATTCACAAACAATCATCGTTCCGTCGGCCGTAAATGCCATGTCGTACGGATAGTAAAATTCACCTTCTCCGACACCTTCTTTTCCGATCACTTCGATCAGTGACGGTGTTTTCGTCGACAAATCAAACCGTTGAATTCGATGATTGCACGCATCGACGACCCATAGAACGTCTCCTTGAACGACTAAGCTTTGGGGGCGAACGAATTGACCACGCTCGCTTCCCGTTCCACCCCACTGGGTCATGAACTTGCCTTCCGGATCGAACTTTTGAATTCTATCCGAGTCGCCGTATTCACCAATGTAATAACAACCCTCATTGTCACAAACCGCGTCGGTCACAAACGCAAACTCGCCCGGGGAGTGGCCCGCCGTGCCACCAATTTGTTGGTCATCGCAAAGCGTGCCGTCAAGCGTGTAGACAAGCATGCGATAGTAATGCGTATCGGCCACCAATAAGATTGGCTCTTGAAGCTGGGCTGCGTTAGGAAGCTGGGCTAGGTCAGGGATTTGGGCTGCGTTAGGAGGAACTGGCGTGTTGGCTCTGCGAATCGCCAAACCAGTTGGACGTCCGTTTGCGGTTTGCGGCGTGCTCCATCCCCGAAGGAAGACGCCGTCACTATTGAACACTTGGATGCGTCCGGTGGTGTCCACAATGTAAAGTTGGTCATCGTCATCGATTGTGATTGCTCTTGGTTTCAAAAAGCGTCCATCGCTGAAACCACGTCGCCCCCACACTAACTCAGGCTCGCTCGCCGCCACGGACGACACGCATCCCGATGCGGTGGCGATCGCAAATGATAGCGACGAGGTAAGCGTTCTAGTCATCCAAGACCGCCGGTTCATGCTTCGCTCGGTGTTTGTAACTTCGCAACCTGTGTTTGGCATTGATAAGATTTGTAGAGAGGAAAACAAAATGGAAACACGAAAATGGCGGACTTGTGAAGTCGTTTTAACAGACCGTACAATTGGGGGATTGGGATCGACAACCGAGCCGATTGAGTTGGCTTGATTGAAAAATGGAACGAGTCACCATCCCGCCATTCAAATTTTGACGAACATTTTGTCAGCCGTTGGGCGTTAGCTGGCGGTTTTCACACGTTTCGCGAAGAAAACCAGACGCGAACGCGTTGCGTCTGATATTTCCGGGACAGTACCTAGACTGCTGGGCCACCGATTTCATGTTGAAAATAATAGACCTGCAAGCCGCCGAAGATTCGCGTGATATCGTGCATCGAACGGTCCAAGCGTTGGTCGAAGGCCAAGTCGTTGGCGTTCCTACGGAAACAAGCTACGTTTTGGCTGCGCACGCTCTATGCGAAGCCTCGGTAGCCCAATTGTACGAACTAGCCGAGCCAACCGTGAACCACACGGAGTCAGACTCGAGGGAAATCGCGACATTCGAACTTTCGCTACGCAGTCGCGAAGCTGCATTTGATTTTTTGGGTAACAACTGCGATACCGCTCGACGATTGGCCCAGCGATGTTGGCCGGGTCCGTTGACGATGGAAACCCGCTGTGATCAGCCATTTTCCGCACTCAGCCAACTACCTCAGGCCGTCCAGAAGCTGCTGTGTAGCGGATCCGACGACAATTTGGCCTCGGACCATCATTGGTTTCGGTTTCGCGTGGTCAATAACGACATTTTGGACCAAATTCACCGCTACTTATCGGCACCTTTGGTTTTGCTCAATCCCCCTGGGGGAGCGACCAATGAGGTGGTTGCGACGGCCGATTCGGTCCTTTCTCAGTACCAAGACAAATTACCACTGCTGCTCGACAACGGCCCAACTCGTTATGGTGGTAGGACGACGGTGGCCCGAGTGAATGGCCACCGATGGAAATTAGTCCGAGAAGGCGTGATTGAGCGGGCAGCGATGAATCAATTTGTGAAGCCAGTTATCGCATTGGTTTGCACTGGAAATACGTGCCGAAGCCCAATGGGCGAGGCGTTACTGAGGGAAGCACTGCGGAAACGAACCGGCAGCGAGGACGCTGTTCGCGTTGTATCGGCGGGGGTCGCAGCGGGTGCCGGATCCGGAGCGAGCCCACAAGCCGTCGCGGTGATGGGGCGGCGCGGACTGGATCTGACCGGGCACAGTAGTCGTCCCCTCGACGAATCCGTGATGAATGTCGCCGATTTGGTCTTAACCATGACGGCTGGCCACCGCGCTGCTATTCTTGCCGCATGGCCCGAAATGCACGATCGCGTTTTTACACTTCGTCGCGACGGAGGAGACATTTCGGATCCGGTGGGAATGACAATCGAGGTTTACCAAGCTTGCGCCGACCAGATTGATGCCGAATTAGGAAAATGGTTGGACTCTCTCGGCGATGACTTTTTCCCTGAGTGCGAATCAGTATCGGAATAACGGAGATAATGGAATGTTTAGAGTATGCATTGCAAGTGATCACCGCGGTGTTCAAATAAAATCACGGCTCGTTCAGTCGCTCAAAGCGGCTGGGTTCACGGTTTTCGACGAAGGAACCGATGGCGAAACGGCAGTTGACTATCCGGATTTCGCAAAAAAAGTGGCACGCAAAGTCAGTTGCGGTGAAGCAGATCGTGGCATCCTGATTTGTGGAACGGGCATCGGAATGGCGATCACGGCAAACAAGTTCCCTGGCGTGCGTGCGGCTTCCTGTTTGGGGGAAGTGATGGTGGAAATGAGTCGTCGTCACAATGACGTGAACGTCCTCTGTCTCCCAGGGGATGCGATCGGCGATCGCCCGGTCGACGAGATCGTCTTGTTATGGTTGAGGACCGAATTTGATGGTGGTCGGCACGGCAGTCGGGTCAGCAAGATCTGCGAGATCGAAAAATCAAATCTGCGTCATGATCCTCCTTGCGAAAAATCTTAGTCTAACCACCATCCAACGGACTCCTTCGGATCGTAAAGCCGATGGCTAAAACATCGACATCTTGGCAATCTCTGATCGGACACTCTCGGATTGAAAAATGGTTCGAAGTGGCGATCCGCAAACAGCGACTTGGAGGTAGTTTTCTTTTCGTTGGCCAAAACGGAATCGGCAAACGGACCACCGCGCTGTTGCTCGCTCAAACGCTGTTGTGCGAAAAAAACGATCCATCGGAAATGGCTCCCTGTGGGGCTTGCGAAGCATGCTTGCAGGTAACTGCAAGGACGCATCCCGATGTGACCCGAGTCGGAAAACCAAATGACAAGTCGTTGATTCCGCTTGAATTGTTGATTGGTCCACCGGAATCGCGAATGCAAGAGGGATTTTGTCGCGATATTCGAATGCGTCCCTTCCGCGGACGACGACGCGTCGGCATCATCGAAGATGCGGACTTCTTGAATGAAGAAGGTGCAAATTGTCTGCTCAAGACACTCGAAGAACCACCTTCGGGGGCGGTACTTATCTTGATCGCAACGAGTGAGCAAAAACAATTGCCGACCATTCGATCGCGGTGCCAAACGATGCGTTTTCAATCGCTTTCCCCCGCGGATGCAGCAAGATTGATTCGCGAGGTTCACGAAGTCGAGGCGACGGATGAAAAAATTGCCCAAGCGGTCGAGGTCGCCGGCGGTGACATGCACGTTGCAGTTCACCTTCTAAGTGGCGAAGCGGATGAACTCAGCAATGCGTTACAGTCTGAATTTGGAGCCAAGAATCCGGACCCAGTCGCGCTTGGCCGGATTATCAATTCGCATGTGGAACAGTCGGGCAAAGATGCGTCCAAGCGACGAGCGGCAATGCGAGATGTGTTTTCGTTTGCGATTCAATTCTACCGGAAGCAATTGAAGACCGAATTGCTCGACCGACAATTGGCGGCACGATCCATGAACCGCTTGGATCGATCAATCCGAGCACTTCGAGAAGTCGATCGCAGCGCGAATCAGGCGACATTGATCGAATGCTATTCGGCGGATATCGCTGCAGCAGTCACTGCCGACCGAGGACAGATCGGATAGGTTTGTCGATCACAGGTTGTTGGATCACTGGCCGTTGGATCACAGGTTGTTGGATCACTGGTTGTTGGATCACTGGCCGTTGGATCACAGGCCGTTGAAATCGTCCAAGGCAAACTCTCATCAGAGCGTGATCCCTTGGAGATGCCGGCCAAACGAGTCACCACCTTCGGACAACGTCGCGTTACAAAGGAAATTGTTCGACTTCACCGTATAACGGCATGTAGCGGTAATAGACTTCCAAAATCATCGCGGCCATCGCCGTCGAGTAGAGTCGGCCACCCTGATCACCATAGCGATCCTTGAAATGCCAACTGCCGGCTTCATGACCGTTCGTCGCTTGGGTAGCCACCAATCCGTCGCGAAGCCGTGTGTTCCATGCATTCCAACCATGGTGACGAGAATGATGCAAAGCAAGCGTGGCGTAATAGTTGTGGTACAAGTTGTTCGGCAATGGGCCGCGGGCCGCAATCCCATCGAGTGCGTTTTGCATCGCAATTTCGTATGGCGAATGCCCCAAATACAACATCATCGTCACACCAATCGCCGTCATCGTCGGTTCGGGGGACGGAGAGCGGTAGCCAAATTCGTACGTTCCTTCACGTGCCATTTTCAATAGAAATCGATGAGCGTTGCGAAGCGTGTAGTAGGGCAAAGGAATCTTGTTGCGGCGAGTCGCGATCAAGGACAATACCTGCCAACCCGTAATCGTTGTGTCACCCGGTTGGCCTGGTCCATAGCCCCACGAACCGCTCGGTTCATGTTGTGCGCGGACGGTAAAGTTCATGCCTCGCGTCGTCAGGTCACGCAAATCCGAATCACCTTCTTCGAAACCTTCGCGGCGAGACATCGAAAGTGATTCCGCAACGGCTAAGAGTGCGATGCCATGGCCGTACATGCTGCCTTGTTGCCAATCGATCCCATATTCCGATTCGGCACCTGCCGAGCGTAAATAATACAATCCGTCGCGGATCACCGTATCGTATTTGCCTTCATGTTGTGTGTAGCCTGCCCCCATAAATGCCAATAAGGCTAAGCCCGTCGCCCCTGTGGCTGGAGTGGGCGTTTCCCCTGCATTGCGACTGTTGCCGCAACGGCCATTGCATGGCTCAAGCTCCAAATTGAATGACCACGATCCGTCGCGGCGTTGATGATTGGCTAACCAAGTCAACGCATTCTCGACCGCTTGTTCGCTGGCGGCTGTCGCCCCAAATTGTTGGCCCAAACGACTACGCCCCTCGGGGGTTCGTCCTCCCAATCCACCACCGCTAGGTAGCTGTAAGCGACTAGCAACGTTTGAAGATGCGCCAACGACGGCCTGTTTCAGCCCCACTGCGCTGGGAACTCGGTCCGATTGAGCTACCTCGCTAATCGGTGACTGAATTTGCGTTGGTTCCGCCACTGCGATAGTGACCGTTTCGGGGCGTTCGGCCAGCGAAGGCATATCCGTCATGGATTGCGCGTCCATGGGCGCAGCCTGTTCAAGGACAACGTCTTCCACAGGCGGACCTTGTGCCGCCTTAATTTGTAAACGAACCGGTACGACAACCGCTAGTGTGTAAAGGGCCAACAGAATTAACAGCGTCGTATGAACGATTGTGCTGATTAAGAACGCAACGATAGCGGTGCGACGCCCGCCCGACTCTTGCTCCGGTCGCAGCGGTGTTTCCACTTGTGACGACTGCAACGGACTAGTTTGAAGTTGCAAACTCGAGTCGCGTGTGGCGTCAAAATGAGAACTTGAGGTTGCCCCGGGGAGCTGAAGTGGAGGCGCAGCCGAATTCGTGCCAGTCATACCGGTCGTGTCGATTTCGCTTGCCAAATGGAAATTTCCTCTCACTGGACTATAGCACGAAAGGACGTGTTTTTGGGAGAATTCTTATAGACATGTTAACCTTCACAACGTTGGAAACGTCATTGATCTAGACTCCGTTCGCTTGCTTCGCACACATCAATCCGAAAAACCGATGTCGGATTTGCGACATGAAAAGAATCGTAACCGAAGAAGATCCAAAGAAGTTTGGACTTGCGACCGGTTTCAGAACGCATAGAATCAAGGTTAGAAGAAGCGATGGACTGGTTTTGGTAAATGGCGATCGGGTTGTTAGAGCGGCTGACATAACCCGGCCAAATCAGAGGCTGTCGTTCCGCACGTCACTCAAGGAGACTAATTTGCTTACAGAAAGAACCATCGAAAAGATGTTTCGTCAGTTGATGAATGACCCAAACCGAAATGAAGAAACCTTTGACAAAGCCGAAGAGCTTCTCGAAGATGAGCTTCGCGCGGAAAGCCCACTGCGTCATCGACTGACGGTGGAACTTGAAGAACTGCGACAAGCAGCAAAGACCTAGAACACGAACTCCATAGAAAAGTTCGATGGACGTTCCTGGTTGACGGCTAGGCACACGCGTCAGACCAAAGAGTCTGACGCATTTACGTCAGTTTCCAAGACACGGTTCCAAGACACGGTTCCAAGACACCCAGATGCCTAGGTCCCCAGCCCTCCGTTGGGATCGGTTCAAGTGCTGTAACCAAATATCAGATATTTGATGCATACAGCTTGCAGGTACATTTTGAGTTGATCTCACACCCTACCCCTCCAAAGTGTCCGACGGTCGAGTCGCAGCCTAGCCAACCAACGCAATCAGCAATAAGAGCGTTGGGCAACAATCTCTAAACGAATGAGAATGCTTTCGCGGTGTCATACATCGCGATCACGTTTTCGACTGGTACTTTGGCTTGAATATTGTGAACCGGCGCAAAGACATACCCGCCGCCGGGTGCAAATACCTGCATGTGCTCGGTCACCTCTTGGATCACTTCTTCCACCGTGCCAAATGGCAATGTGTGTTGACAATCTAACGATCCACCCCAAAAGACTAACTGATCTCCAAACTCCGCCTTTAACTCGGCGGCGTCCATACCGTCAGCGCTCGTTTGCACCGGATTCAAGATGTCGACTCCCATTTCGATTAGGGATGGGATCAACGTTCGCAGCGCACCGTCGCTATGTAGCAATAATTTCATCGACGTGTTCTGGTGAATCCATTCGATGCCGCGTTTGTAGAACGGCATAATCCGATTGCGAAACATCTTTGGCGACAAAAACGGCGCGTGCTGCATTCCAAAGTCGTCGCAAATTTGAATGATTTGAACGCGATCAGATACTGCATCGGAGAACCGTTTCAGGTTCTCAATCCAAATATCAGTGAGTTTCCCCAACAACTCGTCGACATAGTCTGGTTCGGTTGCCATCGTCATCATCCATGCGGAAAAGTCACCGGTTCCCAATCCAAAGAACAATTCATACGGAGGCCCCATCGGTGCAACGATCGCAAAGTCGGTGTTTTGCCAAAGCGCCTCGGCCTGGACTCGGTAGTGTTCAGCCAATGCGCTACTCATCGTTGGCGGATTGACTTGATCCACGGGCAAATGCGCTGCGCCTGGATATTTTTCAAGCCGATCGAAATAGTAGCCATCTTTGGGCATCCGCGCGATTGCAATCCCCTCGCGTAGCAAAACCAAATCGCCACTCTCGTCGGTTACAGGATTGAATCCACCGGGTACTTCCACTGGCGTCCCATCGAACATCTGCCATGACTTCCAGTCCTTATTGTCAATTCCAAAAGCGACTTGCGGACGATTCAATCCGACCACGTCCGCACCAAATCGTTCCATCACCGGACGCTCCACTTCCGCTAACATTTGATAACAATCGTAAACGCGAGTCGGCGTTCGCAGGTCTATTGGCTGCTTCAGTTCGTGGTAAGTTGAGGCAGCAATCCCCGATTGCCGCGTCCCGCCTAAATCGATAGGTACCTGATCGGTTTGTTGATGATTGATCGCCGCAAGAACACGTTGTCGAGGAGTCATCGTTATTTACACCGGCGCGATAAAATGGAGGGTGAACGAGTGTGGATAAATGTGTTTTATCCTGCCATTTTGACTGACAAGTTGTTTCAATACCAGCTTGGTCATTCTGTCGCATAAGGTTGCACTCGGTTCATTGCATTGTAGGCTGCAGCAGTCTAAAACGAACGCCAATGATTTTTGAGACCAAACAAATAGGAATCGACTAATATGGCCCCACTCATCGAGCGTTTGCTCTCCCACGGAACTGTGATCCTTGACGGCGCTTGGGGAACTCAGCTGCAACAACTCGGGCTCAATGACGGCGAATGCCCCGATTCATTGAATTTAAGTTGTCCAGACAAAGTCGAAGAAGTTCCGCGAGCATACGTTCAAGCCGGCAGCCAAGTTGTTTTGACCAACACCTTTCGTGCGAACCGCATCGCACTGCAAGGCTACGAGTTGTCCGGTCAAGTCGAGGCAATCAACCGTGCCGGTGCCGAAGTATCACTACGTGCCGCAGCCGATGCAGCCTCCGTGTTCGCATCGATCGGCCCAAGTGGCAAAATGCTCATGACCGGTGAAGTGAGCGAGGCGGAACTGAATGACGTGTTCACCGAACAAGCCGAGGCGCTTTGTAGCGCCGGCGTCCATGCATTGTTGGTCGAGACAATGTCGGATTTGGCCGAAGCCAAGATCGCATTGACGGCTGCTAAAAGGACTGGCTTGCCCGTGGCCGTTAGCATGGTGTTCGATTCAGGGAAAGACCTCGATCGCACGATGATGGGCGATACGGCAGAGAAGCTCGCAAAGGAGCTGACCGATGCGGGGGCCGATGTTATCGGAGCGAATTGTGGTCAGGGTATCGAATCTTATATTGGAGTCTGCAGTCAACTTGCCGCCGCTACCGATTTGCCAATTTGGATCAAAGCAAACGCCGGGCTGCCGCAGATGGAAAACGGCGAAGTCGTTTATCGCACCTCCGCCGAACAATTTGGCCATTTCGCACCGGCCCTCGTTGACGCTGGTGCCCGATTCGTCGGCGGTTGCTGTGGTACTAGCCCTGATTTCATACGCGAGTTGAAAAGATCGATTGGCTAACTCAACCGCGCCCTTCGACTTTCTATCAACCACCTGATATTCAAACAGTCTCTCTCTGTTTCCACAATGGCTCGCTGAGCTCAAGGGTGCGTTCGCTATCGCTCGCACGGTCAAAAGCCAACTGACAAAACCCGACCATTATTTTGGCAATATGGCGCGGTGGTATCGACAGTCGAGCCCGCTAGAATGGCCGTCGTGGAGACACGCTCAGAACGTTTCTTTCGTTCTGATGCTTGTTGTTTCAAAAAGTACTACAAATGAAATAAATATAGAGCTAGGAATATAGATGGGTAAAGTCGGAATTGGATTGAACTTGGAAGCAGTTCGAACATCACATAAATCGTTTGAATGGGGTGTTCAGTTTGCTGCCGAGATTGGGTACGAATACATCGAACCGATGGTGCATTGGGGACGCGAACTGCTCAGTGAAGCGAGATACTTCCACAGCGTTTCGATGCTTGACGATCCGTTCCGCGTTCGTGACGAAGTGGAAAAGCATGGTTTGAAATTGTCGGCGCTTTCATCGCATTCCCAGGCATCCAAACCTGAAATTGCGGTGGAGTACTTGAAACAAGCTGCTCGATTTGCCAAAGAAGCGGGCGCGCCAATCATCAACACGCACGAGGGACACAAACAACCTTGGACAACCAAAGAAGAAGACTTTGTGTTGATCCGTTACTCGTTAATGGAAGCTCTGAAAGTTTGTGAGCGACGCGGCATCAAGATTGGATTTGAGATGCACCAAACGTACTCACTGATTCCTGAGCTTTATGATCGCTGCCTTAACTTGGTCGATTCGCCCAACCTTGGTGCCAACTTTGACACCGGCAATGCTTACCTTGGCGGAGAGGACCCGCACGAGTGGCTCAACCGAGTCAGAGACCGCGTGATCCACATTCATGCCAAAGATATTTCGGTCGAACAATCCGATGCCGAACGAGGCAAAGTCATGGGAACGGCTGTCGGTTGTGCGTGCGGCGAAGGAGTCATCGACTGGGAACGAATCGTTTCGATTTGTCGCAGCGTCCCTCAAGACATCGTGCTCAGTGTCGAATGCGGCACGTTGGACCAAGCCGAACGCAGTTTCACCCACCTAAAGTCCATTATTGGCTAACGCATCCTTCCCACCTCACCACTGAATAAAGCTCGCTATGCATCCCACCTCGAAAACGACACGTCGCAATTTCCTCCAAAAAGCAACGCTGACAACGGCGACAGCATTCGCATTTCCAACGATCATCCCACGAACGGCGTTGGCACAGGGTGATCGTCCTGGAGCGAATGATCGGATCACGGTTGCGGGGATTGGCGTTGGCCGCCAAGGAAGATCCATCTTTCAGCAAGCTATCAAGGACCCTCGTACGGAGGTCGTTTGTGTTTGTGATGTCAACAAACCACGTGCCGAGGGAATCGCCAAAGGGGTTGGCGCGAAAGCCGTCTATCAAGACTATCGAAAAGTGCTTGATCGTGACGATGTCGATGCAATTACGACGGCAACACCCGAGCATTGGCGAGCCAATGTTTGCATCTCAGCCGCGTTGGCCGGAAAGCATGTCTATGCCGAAAAGCCCTTGACGCTAACAATCCCTGAAGGACGGTTGATGGTAAAGGCGGCACGTCGCACAGGCATCGCTTTTCAAACCGGTTCAATGCAAAGGTCGATGAGAGAAAACTTTATTGGCTGTGAATTTGTACGCCAAGGAGGTTTGGGCAAGATCCAAGAAGTGATCTCGGCGAACTATGAAAGCCCGTGGCATGGTGCGTTGCCCGCACAGCCTGTCCCCGCAGGACTCGACTGGGATATGTGGTGTGGACCAACGGAACTGGTTCCCTATCACCCCGAGCTCTATATTCCGCGCGGCAAACCAGGGTGGTTATCATTTATGCCCTACAGTGGTGGCGAAATGACCGGTTGGGGCGCTCACGGGTTTGACCAAATTCAATGTGCGCTCGGTAAGGATTTAACGGGGCCGACCGAAATCCTAGTGGACGGTCCTGCATTAGAATTGCCGACCTATACGGAACCCGAAGTTTCCAAACGTGGCAACACACTCTGCTCACAACCACGTCTTCGCTATCGATACGCCGATGGACTGACCGTACGGTTAGAAAGCGGCAACCGCGGTGGTGGAATTTTCATCGGTACAAAGGGCAAGATGGAAATCTTTCGGCAGCGTTTAGGTACCAATCCGCGAGAAATGGCAAAAGAATTGCTAGACAAACATCCACGAAAAAACGAAAGCCATGTCGGTAACTGGCTTGATTGTTGCTATTCGGGCGAATTACCGATAGCAGACGTCGAAATTGGACATCGCAGTGCAACGATTTGTCACTTGCTTAACATCGGTCGACTGTTGGGACGCAATCTTAAGTGGGATCCGGATGCGGAACAATTTGTAGGTGATCAAGAAGCCAACGCGATGCTCACGCGGCCTGTCCGAAAAGGCTACGAATGGCCGCAGGTCTAACGAAACTCTATCAAACGTTCTTCAAATTTGCCGCAACCGTTAGAATCGGCAATCATCGACCTATCCTAAATGGGGAAGTGTATCGAGGATACCTCGCAGGAAGGTCGAGATGATTTGAACGACCGGAGAGTTCTGGCTGACGCCAATGATGTAACACACGAATAGAGAATAGATTGTTAAAAGGGCCACTGCTTTTCCGCGGCGCATCTCCACGACCTTCGCCCCGGTGGCTGTTACGTGGCGTTTTCCGGTGTAGTAAATCGACAAGGCGACGATCGTTAACCCCAGTAGGATGAGTCGCAGTTCGCCACTTTGATTTACCACTTCTTCCGACATATCAATCGGTCCGTGAATCAACGTGAACAGGAACAGCGGAAAACCTAAGGCAATGCAGATATCGAACAGATTGCTGCTCAGCGCATTAGCGACCGCGTCGTCATAGTCACCGTCTCGCGCGTCGCGAAGCGACATCACCATGTCTGGAACGCTCGTTGCCATCGACGCAAAAATAACCGCGACAAACATTGGGGGCATGCCCACGCCATGGAGCTCATACCCAAACAGGGAATAGGAAGGATGCTCGACATTGCCTGTCCCGAGCCACTCGCATGCGATCACCAAAAACCAACATGCAATCCCCATCACCGTAGTCGAGGTAACCAGCAAAGGCCAACCGTTCCACTTCCCATTTTCAATTTGTTCCAAGTGGTGTTCTCGAACGAACCATCGCTCTAAGTCGATGATTGGCCCCAGTGATATCCAGTAAACCAATCGGCTAGCCATTAGAGCCCACCTTGACCGCTTCGCCACTTCTTCGGTCTTGCGGTTTTGCTGTCTTGCTATAGCCACCCGTTCGCTCTGACTCTTCATCGAAGTCAGCATGTAGGCGAAGTAACAAAGGTACAGAGTCATTAAGACCAGTCCTTGCCACCAATGCAATTGTTTGCCATTGATCAGCAGGATCAAGACGCACTCGCAAAAGATAAGCGAGATACCATCACGCAATAAGACTTTGGTCGAAACACGTACGCAACTGACATGCGAACTACAGACCACCGTTCCCACCACGGTTAGAATGCATACTGCGGGAATGATCATCGTGTTAAACAGCGCACTACCGGCGGTGGTGCCAATGCCCACCGAAAAACCATCTCGATCCGATAGAACAAAGAGTGCAATGAGCGTCGTCAACAGCTCTGGCATGGAGCTGGAAATCGCATTGATCGATCCGCCCCGGACCCCTTCCGAAAGGTTCCGCCCGATATACTCGGAGGCTACTTCGAACCCATCACAGGCTCGCCGAATTAGCAAGCAAGTGAAAATAATCAGAGCAAGCGGAACAACGATTCCCATACACTCTAGTATAGCAACTCGACCCAGCGTCCTTCCGACTCCAATTCAGCCTTTTGCTTTGGCCAATCTTTCGTAGCGCCAACCACTGTCGACAAGACTTCGTCTAGTTCGTCGCGAATACGTTCCACGCCTGCGACATAAACATACGTTTTGGGGTCGCTAAGCAAATTTTTAAGTTCGTCGGCTCGTTGAAGCATCGCGGTACCCCACCCGCTTTTCTCGGTCCAACCTGGTCGTTTGCTCAGTGCATCGATCGCTTCGAAAGTGTCGCGATCATAGTACATCGCAAAATCATCTTTTTCGTCGTTTCGATACAATAAATCGAGCCCTGTTTGCCCACCGTGGAACAGCTTAATGCGACCGGTAAACTCAGGACAATCTTTGTAGATATGTTTGACGAAAGCACGGAATGGAGCAATACCGGTACCGGCACAAATGAGAATCAAATTCGCATCGTTCTCATCGGGAACATCGAAAGGTTGACCATAAGGTCCCGTCACCGTCAGCGAATCCCCTTCCTTGAGATCGCACAAATAGTTCGATGCTATTCCGGGGTACTCTTCGCCACTGTATTGGTCAATGAAAGTACACCGACGAACACAAATCGTAATCTGTTTGTTTCCGTCGGTGGACGTTTGCGGCAAATCAGCAACACCGTATAGTCGCAAGTGGAAATCTTGACCAAGTTCCTTTGAACCGGGTGCCAGCACACCGATATTGCGTCCCACTTCAACATCAAAATCGGGATCCTCGATCTCAATCGAAATATCACGCACTTCATGGCGCGAGTCCGGTGGAGTCAAACGCTCGCTCCGGAGTACCTTGGCCTTGACCTGTGTTTTCGTATCGTATTCTTGTAAACGCATTCTCTTGCTCTCGTTCGATTAAGTTCCAATCTAAAAGTACGTTGGGCTTTCAAGTCTGACACTCAACGCAGGAATGTCAGTCTTGAAAGGCTAACGCACGCTATTTTCTTGCATTTTCGAATTGTCGCATGGCTCGCTACATTTGCAACTATGGCACCCAACGCGTCCACCCAAGGCATCCGCTCCCGCGGGCAATTCCGAAAACCGACGCCATATCGCCTGGACCACTAGCCATCCGCCCATGATTAGCGTAATTCCGATTACCGGTTTGAGAAAAGATTCGATCATCGTTGATTCCTGTACGCTGCGATACTTACGCATCAAAGTTTCTGTGGATGCACTGTGTTGGCGTCCCGCCACTTCCTACAGCCAAATCCTAGCTACCAAAAACGCCCTCATTTTACCGAGTGTCTAATTAAACAACCCCGCAAATCCCATAAAACAGACCGACAGCAGCCCAGCCAGGATCAACGTGATCGCCGTTCCTTTGACCATTTCAGGCGTCTTCGCGAGCTCCAATTTCTCTCTCAATCCCGCCATTAAAACGAGGGCCAATGTAAATCCGACTCCGGCTCCAATTGCAAACACAATCGATTGCAGAAACCCATAACCACGATTGGTTTGAAACAAAGCGACAGCCAAAATCGCACAGTTCGTTGTGATCAACGGTAAAAAAATACCGAGCGCCTTGAACAACGCCGGACTCATCTTCTTGATGAACATCTCGACCAATTGAACAGTCGATGCGATGACCGCGATGAACGAGATCAATTCAAGGTAGGGCGCGTCAACGGCTTGCAATAGCAAGTGAATACCAAACGCCGCCATCGAACTGACTACCATCACAAACGTCACCGCCGCGCCCATCCGTAACGCAGTGTCTCGCTTGTTTGAAACGCCTAAGAACGGACAAATCCCAAGGAAGTACGCCAACACAAAATTATTGATCAAGCACGCGTTAATAAATATTGACCAAAGCGATGCGTCGCTCATTTCGATGCTCCTTCCATTTCCGCCTTCGCTGCTCGCCGTTGGTTCATCCAATTAATGAACAGCAACCAAGCACCGAGAGTAAAAAATCCACCAGGCGGCAACATCATGATCGTCCACTCTTGGTACGACTCGCCAAAGATGCGAAACCCGAACAAACTTCCGTTCCCCATGATCTCGCGGACAACGCCTAAGCAGAGAAGTCCGAGCAAAAAGCCAAGCCCCATGCCGAGCGCATCAAACACTGAACGACGAATTCCGTTCTTCGAAGCAAACGCTTCGGCACGCCCGAGAATCAAACAGTTAACAACAATCAACGAGATAAAGGCACCGAGCGCCTTGTGAAGATCCAAACTGATGGCTTGGATCAAGTAGTCGACGATCGTCACAAATGTGGCGATCACCAAAATGTATGTGACAATACGCACTTGCGGCGGAATGATTTTCCGCAGCAACGATACCGCTATGTTGGAACACAGCAACACAAATGCCGTCGCCATTCCCATGGCGAGCGCATTGATGCCAGTATTGGTCACCGCCAATACCGGACACATCCCCAATACCTGTACAAACACTGGATTGCGTTTAAGCACACCATCGAGGAAATCGTTAGTCCCCAAAGGGACGTCCTTTTCAAGGCCAACCGCCATCGTTTACTCTTCCCCTCGAAAATCGTTGGTCCGTTTGTGTACCTTGGGAATCCATTCGCCGGTGCTTTCATGTAGCATGTCTGCGGTGGCTCGCGATGAAATCGTCGCTCCGCTGATCCCGTCGATCTGCCACGGCTCGCTTTTTTCCCCTGGTTTGACGAATTCAATCGGATGCGCCAACTTGTCGCCCTCAACCGTAACGTCCAACTTTTCAAAGTTCGCCGTGAAATTTGCATCCGTTTGAATGCGGTCGCCGAGTCCAGGCGTTTCCCGGCTTTCTAAAACGCTCATTCCGACAATCGCTTGCTGCTGGGGCGAGTAGCCGTAAAGCACTTGGATGTAATCTTGGTATCCCATCCCGCGTGCGCCCAAGGCCAGCCCGACCAATTCGCCTTCTGCGTTGTAGCCGGCGAAAACCAAATTGGCATCCTCAACGCCCTCCCCGGCTGCCTGGAATTCGCCAGACGCTTCATCAAGCAGATAAGCTTCACTTGATACGGCCGCGGGAATCACGTCTAGAATCGCCAATTCGCGTGCTGCTATTTTGTTGCGTTGGATAATCGGTTTGGTGAATTCATAGGTGCTGACGATCAGCAAACTGCACACCACACCGACGCTCAATACGACGCCGTAAATCTTCCCTGCTGAACTATCGCCCTCAGGTGCCTTTGTTTCTGTATCACTCATGATGCCGGCCTCTGCTTGACGGTTCCATACACACGAGGCTGAATCCAACTATCGATTTGAGGCGTAACGGCATTACCGATCAGAATCGCGTACATCACGCCTTCGGGCATACCACCCCAAACGCGAATCAATACCACCAATACCCCGATCAGCACGCCATAGATGACCGTGCCAGTATGCGTTATTGGTGAGCCAACCATATCCGTGGCCATAAACACAGCCCCGAGCATCAGACCGCCCGAGAATAACATGAAGAATGGTCCAGCGAATTTCTCAGGATCGATCAAATGCAAAATGCCGGTAAAGATCGCAACGGTTGCAAGAATTGAAACCGGAATTCGCCAATTCATCATCTTGCGGGCGACCAAATAAATGCCGCCAATCAAAATCAGCAAAGCACATGTTTCACCAGTCGATCCCGTGATGGTTCCCATGAACAAATCGCCGGTGTCGGATGCAACACGATTGAATTTCCAATCGGAAAGCGGCGTCGCACCAGAAACACCGTCATAGACAGGTTTGGTCAGTGGCAGAGCCAAGGTTGATGATGGCAGCGAACCGTATCGATTCACCGGAGCGTCGGGCCAAGTCGTCATCGCTGCGGGAAACGCCGCTTGCAAGATCGCCCGTCCAACCAATGCCGGATTAAACGTGTTATAGCCAAGCCCACCGAACAAGTACTTTGCGACGGCCACTGCAATCACTCCGCCAGCGAACACCATCCAAAGTGGCAACGAAGGAGGCAACGTCAAGCCGTATAAAATCCCAGTGATCGTGACTGACCAATCACCTATTGTGGTCGGTTTGCCATTGATGCGACACAAGACGTGTTCCGTCAATACACAACTAACCGTTGCGGTAACCAGCACCAATAGGGACGCCAAACCAAACACATAAACGGAGTAAAAGCAGACGGGCAACATCGCAAGCACGACGTTGAACATAATTGTATCAACACCCGAATTGGCTCGAATATGCGGTGAGCTTCGGATGGTGAGTGTTTTTGCTAACCGGGTCACTTCGCCACCTGCGACGCTTTCCGAACCGCTGCTTTGGCAACGCGAAACTTTTGGACCAAGGGAATGTGGGAAGGACAAACGAATGTGCAACAGCCACACTCGAAACAATCTCGCAAGTGGAAGTCGTCTACCATGACGTCATACTGACCTTTATTGGCAAGCAGTCCCATTTGAGACGGATTCAAGAAAATCGGGCACGCATCGACACACGCACCACATTTGATACAAGGGTATTCGGTTAGGTTGTTCACTCGCCCCGTCTCGCGTTCGGTAAACGCGATCACACCAGTGGAACCTTTTGTAATCGAAATATCTAAACTCGATGCAGCCGCACCCATCATCGGGCCACCCATCACCACGGTCGTGATATCATCTTCAACGCCCACATGTTCGAGAATATATCGCAGCGGTGTGCCGATCGGGATGCGATAGTTCCCCTTCTTTTTAACCGCCGGTCCGCCCACCGTGATCACTCGTTCGTAGAGCCCCATTCCTTGCGGCAACAAATGACCAATCTCTGCGGTCGTCCCGATATTGGTGCAAATCACCCCCACATCGAGCGGCAACCCGCCGGATGGAATTTGGCGACCAACCAATGCGGAGGTCAACATTTTCTCGGCGCCTTGCGGGTACTTCACCGGCAACACTTCCACCGAGATCGGCGAATTCGGAGGAATCGCTTTGCGTAGCGACTCGGCCGCGTCTTGCTTATTTGATTCGACAGCGATAATGACACGCTCGGCACCGGTCGCACGCAACAGATACGGAATGCCTCGCATAACATCGTCGGCATGCTCAAGCATCACGCGATGATCGGTTGTCAAATAAGGCTCGCATTCGGCACCGTTGATAATCAACACGTCGACCTTGCGGCCTTCGGGCACCTTCAATTTCGCATGCGTTGGAAACCCAGCACCGCCAAGACCAACGACACCAGCCGATTGGATCGCCTCTAAGATCTCTTCGGGAGTCGCCGTTTCAGCGTTCACCGGCGGTCCTTCAAGGACCTCTTGTGTCGACGCTTCGTACGGCTCCAGAAAAAAACCGGGAGTCATTTTTCCATTGATCGCAGGTGTTAACCCAATCCGACTAATCACGCCGGTCGCTGGCGCGTGAATTGCGACCGACATGAACCCATCGGGTTTAGCCAACATTTGGCCGCGTGTCACTTCGGCACCCTCGCCGACGATGGGAATCGCCGGCTTCCCAATATGCTGGGACAATGGGACGACCAGCAGGGGAGAAAAAGGGAATTGGCGAATCGGTAATTCGCGCGTACCCTCTTTCGAGTCTGGTGGATGAATCCCGTGCGCGAACGTTTTCACGCCAAAGAGATGTTTCACTGCGTCAATCATCATCAGTTAAACTTTTCACCCCGAGCGATCCACTTGTCGACATCCTTCGCACTGCGATCTTTCGGTAAGCCAGGATGAATAATCCTAGCGGTGCATTTCTCGGCCGCTTTCACCAAATCAGAATACGGACCACCGTTTGCATCAATGATCACAGCTTGCTTCTTGTCGTTGTACTTGAAGATCTTCTTGTTGATGTTGATACACTCGTCACAGGACGTGCACTCGGGCGTATCAATCCAAGGCGACATCGAGTCTCCACTCGCGGCTGCCGACCCATTTGCGGACGCTTCGCCATCCGTGCCCGGGGCAACAGGTGCGGCGAGTATTGCCGCTGCACCGGCGGTTCCACCGGACATCATATTGGCGATACCGGCCGCAATTTGTTGAGTCATCTCTTGGCGAACTTCGTTCTCGATCGCACCACGGTCGATTGTTGGTTCACCGACCTTCGCGATCGAACGCAACATCGCCCAGAAGTCTCGGCGATCTTCGCACGACCGGACAATGGGTTCGGCGATCAACAATCGCATCAATTCCTGATCCCGTCCGACACTCCAAATGAACGGGAATTTCCCTTCACGATCTTCTTCGGACAGATCCAAGAACTCAGCAACCGGCACCATCTTGTCGCTCCATGTTTCGATCGGTGCGACGCGGTAATGTTTGCGGAACCGAATTTCGGTCGCAGCAAAATCAGCGAACGTCATCGGGATTTCCATTGACTTCTTGCGACCATTGTCGATGTAGTTCAATTCGTACGTTGGCCAGGTATCATCCATCGACGGGTTGCCGTCAAGATTGAAACAATCCTCAGGCAATACACCATGGTCGGGGTTGTACTTAAACAACGGGTAGGCTCGCGATTCAACTGCCATCTTCGCTTGATTCGCACTCATATCGTCACCGATGCCGTGTTCTGGCTGGCATGATGTGTAGAGATTGAACAGCGCTGGGCGACGAGTCTTCAAGCCTTCGATAAACCCTTCGATCAAGTGATTCGGATTACTAATCGAACTTTGCATCACGTAGGTCGTTCGGTGTGCCATTCCGATCAAGCCGATTTCCTTGCGAATTTCGGGCTTGCCCTTGGTCGCCTTGCCGTACTGGGCCATGTCCGAAATCTGGCCAAAGAAGCCTGACGTACAGGCTTGGCCACCCGTATTCGAATAGACTTGGGTGTCGAGCACGACCACCTTGATCGGTTTACCCGACATCATCGCTCGGGAAAGGTTCTGGAAACCGATGTCGTACATCGCACCGTCACCGCCCATCGCAACCACTGGCGGACACAATTCCCACTCTTCGTCAGTAAATTGTTCCCAATTGAAGTAGGTCATCGAATCGTCAAGCGGTTTGCCGCCGGCCAATTCGTTTTCAACCATACGGACCGCTTTGAACCCTTCGGCCATCTTGCTCATGTGACCTTCGAACAATCCCAAAGCAACGGACGTTGCGTCTTGGAACAAATGGTTCGCCCATGGGAATGGGTACGGGTTGAATGGGAACGTGCTGCCCCAAACCGAAGAGCAACCGGTCGAGTTGACCATGCCTGCGTTAGCGCGACCTTTGCCAGTGGTTCCATCGGTGTAACGCCACTTCAATTTTTTAAGATCAGCCAACATGCTGGTGATCTTCGACAACCATTCTTGGTCGATTGGTTGGCCACCACTCTTTTGCTCGACCATGCCTGCGATTCCGCCGAGCGTTACGTCGCCCGATCCGATTTCTTCGATGATCGCTGCCAATGCATTAGGATCGCTAACGTCGATTTCTTGAATCAGCTTACGGTGGATGTGGCTTTCCATCTTGGCGATCAAACCATCGAGATACTCGACATGCTTGACCACTCGCGATTGCATCAGAGCTTCGACCGTAGCGGTAAAGATATGCACGATGCTCTTTTCACCGCAGCCGAGGCAGGCACCATCACCACTGGCCAAAGCCGAATAGTTTCGCTTATCGAGCAGCATCGTTTCGAGGGCACCGATGCCTTCTTCTAGGTCTTGAACCCGACTGTACTTCTGTGGCGTGGTTGGCAAGTCTTGCCAAACGTCCCAATTGCGTCGCAGCTTCGCGACTGCTTCATCGGTCTGTTTCGCGGGGCGAAGAGCGTCGTCGTCGCAAACTTGGACGCATTCCATACAACCTTTGCAGGTATACGGATTGACGGTGATACTGAGAAGTCCGCCTTCACCAACCGCTTCTTTTTCTTTGTTAGTGAAGTAAGGACGTGACAGCGAGAATTGGAAATCGCCGAGTTCTTCGCGGAACAAAGCCAGTTCCTTTTTCACTTCTTCGTTCTTTTCCGGTTCATACTTCAAGTCACGAATCGTTTGGGCGATCGCACCGTCAATCATCTTGCCGACGTTGTCAGTCTCTTCCGAATCGCTCAAGAATTCTCGCAACCGCTTCTCCACCTTGCGAGCTTGTCGAGGCAAGTGTTTTAGATCGCCGTGGTGCTTTCGCACTCGGTCGACAATCGTTTCAAAGACTTGATTGACTTCGTTCACCAACCCGGGAATCGCCGTATCGGGACAAACCGTATAGCACTTTCCGCAAGCGGTACAGTTCTCAGCGACCCACTCAGGGTACTCAAAACGAATACCGCTCATGTCACGGAACAACGTTGTCACAGCCGGAATCGTACCGAGCCCCACAAACGGATCCGTGATCGTGTCGGTGCCCATCCCGCGAGCATAGAAGGAACCGGTTTGTTCCCAGAACCGATGGATATCGGTGGTCGGCGATTGACTTCGTGGCGTCGACTTGAGCACCATCGGCAGCGATGGTTCCGACGATCCCGCATGGCCGTTCGAACCGGGCTGTGCAACTTCGCCGTGTGGAACAGGTTGTACTTCGTCGTAACCCCGTTTCACAACCTGCATGTTCTCGTCAACGATACGAGCACCCTTGCCACCGAATTTCTTCTGCAATTGGGCATGGATTGAATCGAGCAACCGTTGTTCGGACAAACCCGCTTTCTCGGCCACTGGTGATGCAGCAAAGAACGCACCTTGGAAGGCAATCCCTTGCATCCGCAGTTGCAAGTCCGAATCGCTAGCGACTTCGCGTGCGACTTGGAAGGCATCGAGGTAAAACAGTTTGATCTTCTTGTCAACGATAATTCGCCGATAAGGCTCAGGGATGCTGGCCCACATTTCCGCAGGGCTCTTGGCATCGCTTTGGATGATAAAGACACCGCCTTCTTTCAAACCTGCCAACGCGTTGGTGTGGTTAAACACGTTCGGGTCAGGCGACAAGACCACGTCGACGTAAAAGTACTCGCTGTTGACGCGAATCGGTTCCGGCGAAGCCGACAAATAATAGGTCGTCGGTTGACCCTTCTTTTCGCTACCGTATTTCGGATTCGCTTTGATGTGGTAATCAAGCAAATCGTACAACGTCATTGCCAAGTTTTTGCCCGTGGTGATCGCCCCCCAACCGCCGACCGAGTGCATTCGGACGGTGATACTGCTATCGGGCATCAGATTTGGATTTTCCGATCCGCGAATCGCCAGCTCACGGATTTTCGGATATTTGTCTTCGATCGTCTCTTGGTGAATCTTCTGCTTTGGACTTACCGGCGTCTCACGCAGGAAGTCGATCGACAAGTAGAAGAACTTTCGCTTCGCCGCGCCAGGCAGCATGTTTTCGATCGCTGCAATGATCCCTTCGGGTTGCAAGTCGCGGCTGCCCATTCCGAACGAACCGGAATACAACGATGGTGCATCAGCAAGCGACGTGTAGGTTTCCAATTCGGGATACGGCATTTCTTTCTTGTCGCGACCGTTTTCCATACAACGGCTCAGCGTCGCACGGACTTCACGAATCAAAGGCAAGTCGACAGCCAAAGGTTGGTCCAGACGTTCTAGAACAGCAACGCCCTTTTTGCCTTTCAAAATTTTGCCAAGCATATCCGCAGGGAAAGGCCGGAACATGACCAAGTTGACCACGCCGACTTTGATGCCGCGGCTTTCACGCAAATAGTCCGCGACGACTTCTGCGGTAGGAACCATACTGCCTTGACCGAGAATCAAGTAGTCGGCGTCCTCGACGCGATACGTCATCACGCGATCATAACGGCGTCCGGTAAGCTCGAAGTATTCGTCCAGGGCTTGCTTAGTCAGCTCAGGAATATGATCAAAGAAGTAGGGGCGTTGTGCCGCGACACTCTGCATGTACGAATCTTGATTTTGCACCGTGCCGGTCATCATCGGATCGTCAACCGTCCAAACCTCCGGAATGCGTCGGCGTTTGTCGCCATACAAAATTTGCTGAGCTCCGGTCGGCGACTCGATAATGTCTTCAGGATTACCAAGGTATTCGGCGATCAAGTCACGCTCAGGAATCTGGATCGATTCGATCAAGTGAGTGGTCAAAAAGCCGTCTTGTGCAATCGCACCGGGCGTCAGTGCTAACTCAGCAATTCGGTGCGAGATGATGTTCAGGTCAGCGGCCGCTTGTGCGTCCTTGGCGAACATCTGGAAGAATCCGGTGTCGTCCATACAGTGATAATCATCATGACCGGCATGGACGTTCAATGTCGACTTCGTCATCGCCCGTGCACCGACGTTGAGGACATAGGTGAGCCGTTTGCCCACAGCCGCATAGAGCGACTCGTGCATGTAAGCGATTCCTTGGCCGGACGAGAAGTTACTCGCACGCAACCCGGTCATCGACAATCCGGCGGTTACTGCCGCAGCGGCATGTTCACCTTCGGGTTCGATAAAGATCAGTGGTCGACCGGAGGTGTTGACATAACCTTGTGCGGCCGCTTCGGCCCAGTACTCACCCATCTGAGTCGATGGCGTGATGGGGTAGGCTCCCGCCGCGTCGGTTCCTTCACGTTCACAAAGGATCACAGCCGTGTTGCCATCGACCGCGCCGCGTTTGCCAGGAAATTTAAATTCAGTTGCTGGTTTTGCCATGATTTTATCAGGAATGGTGGTGATGAGTGGTTTAGATTGCATCCAACTTTCAACCGTACCGGGCGTCGAGCAATCCGACGTTTGGGCGGCTAAGACTTGGACACTAGCGCTAGGCTTTACGTACTAGGTTATTGCATTGTGGATGCCGCCTTGGCGGATCACTTTTTTGGCCGCTTGGCCTTTGACCGGGCCAACATCTTTGTCGAGCCAAACGATTGCCCCGGTAGGACAACGCTGTGTGGGCTCGGCCGTCAGCGGGCCTTTGGTATAGTCTATTACAGGTAAACTGTTTCTCATTTGAATTTGGTCCGGTGCATCCATCGCACATCGTGTGCAACCGGTGCATGCAACTTCGCATTCTGCTAAGACTTCGTCACCTTGTTCAAGTGACGAACAGGCGACCCATAACCGGTCCTTAGCAGGATGGATCGAGAATAGATCTTTCGGGCAAGCCTCAACACAATCGCCGCACGCAGTGCAGAGGTCTTCGTTGACCACGGGAAGTTCGTTGGCATTCATCGTGATCGCGTCAAAATCGCAAGCGACTTCACAATCCCCAACTCCCAGACAACCCCAAAAGCAGGCCTTGCCACCACCGGCGACCAAGGCGGCAGCCGCACACGATTGATGCCCCTGGTAGACAGCGCGGTCGCGAGCGACGTTGCTTCCCCCAGCACACGATAACCGGGCGACTCGCTTTTCCTGTGCACCGACGTCCACACCAAGGTAGGTTGCAACACGTTCGTGATCACTGGGGCCGCCAACGGAACATTTCGCTGGCGAGGTTTCGCCGCTAACGAGTGCTTCGGCAAAAGCGCGACACCCAGGATACCCGCACGCACCACAATTGGTGTGAGGTAACATATCCTCGACCGTTCCGATCCGAGGGTCTTCGATGACGTGGAGATAGCGGTTGGCAACCACAAGCAGCGAAGCCAACACAAACGTCAGTCCACCGATCGTCGCAACCGCATTCAAAATAAGCATGGTTATCCTAAGCTAGCTTCTCGCTCACTTCTTTGGTGTTGAAGATGACGTACACGATAAAACATCGCTTCGCCAACCAATCAACGCGGCCTTATCCTTGCCGATTTTTTTTGATTAGGCAATAAGCGTTTTGAGGTTCTTGTTGAATGAAAACCGGAAATACATGGATTACAACGACAACGACAAGTGCAGCTTTTTTCGCACCCAACGCTGTGAAAAACAACGGTTTGGCATCGTGAATCTGCACAAAGTCCCGTTGTATTCGGTGCAAATGCGAATTTGCGTTTGTGCATCGAACCGCACAGAAGAAGTCGATCGAAGCAATTGCAAAAATGTTTTCGCGCTCTGAATGGCGAAACCGCGACGATATACCGCCCTATCATGGCGGTACTTCAAAACGCTGCTGCAGGGAAGTCCGTCCCATGCGAGGGCATCCAATTCCTCGACCTATCCGGTTCTGACGAAAAGACACACTTTCTGTCGAAGGAGACACTCAAATCGCCCCTGCCCAGTCGACTAAAGGCTTTACACCAGCGCTGGTGCCCCTGCCCCAGACTGCGTTGACGATCGCCGCGTCCTCACCCGCGAGGTTGTTTGGCTTAGGAATTCATCGCTTGATTTGCCTAACAAGTCCCCCAATCGGGTAGACTAAGGCTATGAGAGTCGACTGACCATGTTTTGTTTCGAAAGATCTCCAAGCGTTTCTGACTACGTCCTTCTCGATCGTGAGTTGTCGCAATGCCTGTTGAACCAAACCCACTGTTTCGCATTGCTGTCCTTGGTGATTTCAGCGGTCGCCAAAATCGAGGTGTTCATGAAATCGGTGACGCCCTGGCTCGTCGCCGTCCACTTTCGATTGACAGGGACAATCTAGAAGACTGCATGGAGCGACTTGGCGTCGAGTTGGACCATACGATTGAGATGCCGGACCAGGACCCCATTTCGCTTCGGTTCTGCAATCTCGACGATTTCCATCCAGACACACTGTTTAACGAATTGGACATGTTTGCTTCGCTTCGAAGCTTGCGTCGACGTTTGCTAAAGGCGGACACGTTCGACCAAGCTGCGACCGAGGTGCTTGGTTGGGGAGTCCAAATCAATTCTGCCGATACGACACAAAAGCCATCTCCGCCAACCGATGAGTCGAGCAAACCCGTCGTGGTCGATGGGGCGGACGCAATAAGTCAAATCCTTGGCGAATCAAGCCAATCCAAATCGGTCGTCTCGAAGGCATATGATTGGAACCGCTTGGTCGACGAAATCGTTGCCCCCTACCGTGAAGCCAAAAGCGATCCGCGACAACCCGAACTAGTACGCTGTGTCGATCAAGCGATCCAGACGACGATGCAAGCGTTAATCAAACATCCAAGTTTTCGTGAGCTCGAATCTGCCTGGCTCGCGATGAAACAGCTTGTCTACGGACTCGAAACGGATGCTCAACTAAAAATCTACCTGATCGACATATCGAAACAAGAGCTTGCGGAGGACCTGGAATCAAACGAAAAATTGCGTTCGACGGGAATCTATCGATTGCTAGTGGAACGCTCGGTCGAGACGCCTGGTGGCGAACCCTGGTCGCTGATTTTGGGAAACTATCGATACGGTTTGACAACCGGTGACGCGGTTGCACTTTCTAAAATGGCAGCCGTTGCGAAAGCCGCTGGGGCAGCCTACGTTGCCGGAGCCAGCTCGAATTTTTTCGGTACTCCCAACACCAACCAATCGTCCGAACAGGAAAGCGCGTCTCGAGAGGCAACGAATCAGTGGCAAACGCTGCGAGAAATGCCAGCGTCGTCACACGTTGGACTTGTTTGGCCCCGATTCACATTGCGGTTGCCCTATGGTGCAAACACGCGTTCGATTGAATCCTTTGACTTCGAAGAGATGAGCGACGACTCGAATCCACGTGAACTGCTTTGGGGAAATTCTGCTTTCTTGGTAGCGATGCTGCTTGGACAATCGTTCGGTCAGTCTGGATCGGCGTTAACCCCCGGAGAGATCCATACCGTAGGCGATCTTCCGGTATGGATTTATCGCGAACAGGGTGAATCGGTGGCACACCCATGCGCCGAATGTTTGCTTACCGACGAAATGATCGATGCGGTTAAGTCCTTTGGCGTGATGCCGTGCGTATCGTTCCGCAACCGAGACCAGGTTCAAATTCGGGGCTGGTGCTCGATTAACGGCGGGCCGCTAAGCGGACGCTGGTAATCGTACATCGCCCCAAATTGCCGCTTGAGCCGCTGCAACCGCCCTTTAACAATAGTGTTATTTGGCCGAGCGTTTACCTGCGTGCGGTTGGAGATTATCCTATATTACCTGAAACGAATGGCTCCGAAGCGAAATCCGAATGGTCCAACTTATCATCTCGAAAAGATGGGACTCATGACCCGAATAGCGAATAACCAGATGACACAATTCCCGACACGCCGCGGTAAATCAATTCTCGCGTTTGCATTTTGCATAGTTTTCGCTGGCTGGGGTGCTAGTTTTGTTCGTGGAGAGGTCGCCTACGAATTCACCAAGGTTGCCGATCGACCAATCGGAAATGCAGGAAACCTAGGCCTTTTCCCTGGGCTGAATAACAACAACCAAGTTTCCTACGTTGTCCGCAGCAGCCTGACGACGGGTGACATCATGCGTTGGGATTCCGGCGCCTCGGTCAATTTAGGAACGGGCTCGTTCATTACCCAGGTCCCTATCAATGACGCTGGGGCGATAGCCTTCGACAACGGATCGAAAGGATACGTTGCTGATGACACAGGCGTTGTGGAACTATTCAGCAGCTCACGAGGCGTTGACGTCTATGGCATCAATGCTTCGGGCGATGTCGTTGCTGCATTGGAAAATTCGTCGGGCAACTATGAGGTAAGGACACGGCGTGCCGGCGGGTCATCACGTCGGATTTTCTCAGACGCGTCAAACAGCGAGTACTTGACATACGGCAGCGGCGGACCACCATCGCCCGATATCAACGCCTCGGGGGACGTGGTGGCACGTGGGACGCTTCGCGAGACGTTTCGAGATGGAATTCACATTCACACATCTTCGGGGATCATTACGGTTGACGATACTTTAGGACCGCTACGGCGATTCGGGAACATCGTTGACATCAACGATTCCGGTGACGTCGCCTATTACGGCACTCCGGATGACCAAATCAGCTCCGCGGTGCGAGATCTATACCTCTACACCAGTGGTGTCGGAAGCAGCATCATCGCAGATCATTCCGACTTTAATTCGATCTCGGAAGCCGGGATGGTGATTAACAATCATGGCGATGTACTATTCAACGCCACTGCCGGCGGAGTAGCAGGATTGTTTATCGGTGGGAATCCAGCGACCGATCGCGTGCTGAGCGTGGGAGCGACGTTGGATGGCGGAGTCGCCACCAGTCTACTGGTTCGCGAGGGGATGTTGAACGATGCAGGAAACTTCGTCTTTACGGCGTACCTCGATGACAACATGGATGGGACCGCCGATCGGAACGCAGTCTTCTTTGCCAGTGCAACCGCTGTTCCGGAGCCTTCATCGTTGGCGTTATTCGCAATGACGGCATTTGTTTTTGTTAAGCGAAAACGACGCCGCTGATTCCCGAAGGAGCGGATTCCGGAAGAAACCGAATCGACACAAAACGGAGACGCATGGCGCGCTTTCGCATGACTCGGTTAACTCCCTTTGAGCGCCATTAAGATTGAATCGACGTTGGCCTTTGCGTCACCGAACAACATGTGTGTGTTCGGTTTATAGAACAATGGATTCTCAACACCCGCATAGCCAGTCGCCATCCCGCGTTTCATGACCACACACGTTTTCGCGGTCCAAACTTCAATCACAGGCATTCCCGCGATCGGACTGTTAGGGTCGTCCAGCGCCGCTGGATTCACGATATCGTTGGCTCCGATCACGAGAATAGCGTCGGTGCCGCTCATGTCCTCGTTGATCTCGTCCATCTCCAACACAATGTCATAGGGCACATTCGCTTCGGCCAAAAGCACGTTCATATGGCCGGGCAATCGACCGGCGACCGGATGGATTGCGAAGCGAACCTCTTTCCCTCGGTTCGTCAATTCTTTGACCACTTCGGCGAGGGAATGTTGGGCCTGGGCAACCGCCATCCCATAGCCTGGAACGATCACGATGCTCTGCGACTCCTCGAGTAATTCCACCGTGTCGTTCACCGAATACTCTGTCACCTCCCCTTCAATCTCGGCTGCCGGCCCGCTCCATCCACCGCCAAAACCGCCCATAATGACGCTGAAGAAGCTCCGGTTCATCGCTTCGCACATGATGTAGGAAAGAATCGCTCCCGAGCTGCCGACCAATGCACCAGTAATAATCAACGCGTGATTCTTGAGCATGAAACCGGCCGACGCAGCTGCCCACCCGGAATACGAGTTCAACATCGATACCACCACCGGCATATCGGCACCGCCAATCGCAGCGACAATATGGATGCCGAGTACCGATGCGATTGCCGTCATGATCAGCAGCGGCACCATCGCAGCGTTTGTGTCGGCTCGAACGAACCAGACACCAAGAGCACCACTCGCGACAAGCATCACAATGTTCAGCGCATGCCGCCCCGGCAGCGTGATCGCTTTGCCTGACACGGATCCGCGCAACTTCAAAAACGCCAAAATCGAACCAGTGAAGGTAACGGCTCCAATAAAAACGCCTGCGAAAATCTCAATCGCGTGAATCAGTTCCTCGGAAGGAATCACCTCGACGCCAGGTTCAATGTGACTCGATATTCCAACCAACACCGCTGCTAAGCCGACAAAGCTATGCAAGAGTGCCACCAACTCGGGCATCCCCGTCATGGGCACTCGAGCAGCCAAAACGGCACCAATCACCACAGCCGGAAGGATGGCGAAAGCGACGACCGAAAATCCGCCCGTCATCACGCCAAACGCAGTCGCAACGATCGCCACGATCATTCCGACAATGCCAAGCACATTGCCCCGCTTGGCAGTCGTTTGGTGCGACAACCCCGCTAGACTGAAAATGAACAATACGGCGGCGACGACATAGGCAACCGTTGCAAGCGATTGGCTCAGGGGAAAGCTGTCATTGGCTAACAAGCCGACGGAAGAGTAACTCAAGTTGTCCACCATGGTTTGCGAGGCCTATTTTCGAAACATCTTCAACATGCGATGCGTCACCAGAAAACCACCAGCGATATTGATCGTGGCAAAGAAGATTGCCACCGCACCAAGGATTATCGCAGCGATACTTTGTGTACCGACCTGGACCATTCCGCCGACAATAATAATGCCACTGATCGCATTGGTCACACTCATCAGTGGTGTATGTAGCGATGCACTCACATTCCAAATCACTTGCCAACCGATCAAACACGCCAAAGCGAAAACTGTCATATCGGTGATAAATTCTCGGTTCCCCGTCATTCCAATACCAACGAGCACCAAACCTGCGGCAACCAAGATCAAAAGGTCGACCATTCCAATTCGCTTTTGCACAACCGTTGCCGGCGACGCCAGTGGTTCCGGTGCAGTGGCGCGTTGGGCTGCTGAAACAGCGACCGGTGGCGGAGGCCAAGTGATGACGCCATTGTGAACAACCGTGGCACTGCGAATCACCACGTTGTCCATGTCGATGTGCAAGTTCTCGGCACCGCCCATTTCTTCGAGTAAATGATACAAATTGGTTCCGTACAACTGGCTTGATGTATGAGCCAACCGGCTCGCCAAATCGCTGAAGCCAACAATATGCACCCCCGCATGCATCGTCACTTGATCTGCAACGGTGCATTCACAATTACCTCCCTGTTCGGCAGCCAAGTCAACGACAATGCTCCCTCGGCGCATCGATTCGACCATTTCGCGCGTGATCAAAGTGGGTGCCGTTTTTCCGGGGATCAGCGCCGTGGTGATGATGATATCGACCTCTTTCGCCTGAGCCGCGAACAATGCCATTTCCGCTTCGATGAACTCCTTGCTCATCGTTTTCGCGTAACCGCCAGCGGTACCGGCTTCTTCCTCGGTGTCGATTTGTACCGTCAAAAACTCGGCCCCCATGCTTTGCACTTGCTCGGCCACTTCGGGGCGTACATCGAACGCGCGAACGATTGCTCCGAGTCCGCGAGCCGTCCCGATCGCCGACAAACCGGCCACGCCCGCACCAATGACGAGTACTTTCGCTGGCGGCACTTTACCAGCTGCCGTGATTTGGCCCGTAAAGAATCGTCCGAACAAACCAGCCGCTTCAACGACCGCTCGATAACCGGCGATGTTAGCGGTGGAACTCAGTGCATCCATCTTCTGCGCACGACTGATCCGCGGGATCGCATCAATCGCTAACGCATTGACGTTCTTTGCAGACAACTTTTCAAGGAGGGACCGATTGGTTGCCGGCGCAATAAAGCTGATCAACGTTTGCCCTTGGTGCATTTGGGCAATTTCGTGGTCCTCAGGCGAGCGTACCTTTAAGATAATGTCGGCTGTTGACCAAACGTGGTTTGCGTCGCCGCTGATTTCGCAGCCCACGGCGCGATAGGCGTCGTCATGAAAACTGGCCGCAGTACCTGCGTTGGTTTCAACAACAACATCGAAACCGAGCTTTTCTTTCAACCGACGAACTGTCTCGGGTGTCGCGGCGACACGACACTCGCGCGCGAAAATCTCTTTCGTGATACCGACTTTCATTTTCGATTCGTACCTTCAGAGAGAGATTCGTGCCTTCAGAGAATCGGGATGCGTCTTCACAAAGGGCCTCGTTCCTGGTAACCCGTTTTCGCGATAGCCTGCTTGTTTCGCGATAGCCTGCTTGTTTCGCGATAGCCTGCTTGTTTCGCGATAGCCTGCTTGAACGATGGGCTACCTCACGGGCCTAGCTCTCGGGCTACCTTTCGATGGTAGGTCAAGCAGGTTGTCCCCACAAGCTGATGGCGACACGCCGATCGCCACAGGACGAAAAAACTTTTGCCATGTAAACCCTGTAGGTCCCAACAACCCATAGGCCACAACCGCAGGCGATTGGTGTAGAATCGAAGCCTTGCTTTGAATCCGCTACCCTCCTACCACGACCAATCACATGCGCCGACTTTCCTGTTCGCTTCTTTCATTGTTCTTTCTGCTCTCACTAACGAGCCAACTTCACGCCGAAGCTCCGGGCGAATGGGTTTCTTTGTTCAACGGCAAGAGCTTAGAAGGATGGACGCCTAAAATTCGCTTCCACGAAGCAGGTGACAACTTTGGCAATACGTTTCGTGTCGAGGATGGCTTGTTGAAGGTCCGATATGACCAATATGACTCGTTCAACGAAACGTTTGGGCATCTTTTCTGTGACACGCCCTATTCAAACTACCGATTTCGCGTCGAATACCGCTTTGTGGGCGATCAGTGCAAAGGTGGTGCTGGATGGGCAACTCGCAATAGCGGGGTCATGATCCACGGCGAATCACCCGCCGAAATGGATGTTGACCAACGGTTTCCCACGTCGATCGAAGTCCAACTGCTCGGAGGCGATGGCACCCACGACCGAAGTACCGCCAATTTGTGTACGCCCGGAACAAATGTGGTTCTCAAGGGCGATTTGTTTATGCCTCACTGTACGAGTTCGACATCGGAAACCTACCACGGTGAACAATGGGTGACCGTTGAAATCGAAGTCCACGGGAACCAAGTCATTAAACATATCATCGATGGCAAAACGGTCATTGAATACAGCGAGGCTCAGTTAGATCCGCGAGACGCTCATGCAAAAGCGTTGGCAGACAAGCATGGCACCATCGCACTCTCAGGCGGCTCGATTTCGCTGCAATCCGAGAGTCACCCGGTAGATTTCCGCAAGGTTGAAATCATGGTACTTCCCGAGTCGGATCAAGCTAACGCCGATGCTAAGTAGCCTGTCGGCTCTCGAAATTGCCATGGTCGTGCTCGGCGCCGGCGGGATCGGATTCAGCAAAGCTGGGTTTCCCGGCGTCAGCATGCTGCATGTGGTACTGTTCGCGATTGTGTTTGGTCCCAAAGAATCCACCGGTGTGCTGCTACCGCTGCTGGTGGTTGGCGATCTATTTGCAATTCGGTTGTTTGGCCAAGTTGCTGACTGGACTCACGTACGTCGACTGTTGCCACCAACCCTGACGGGGATTCTCATCGGCTGGAAAATGATGGGATCGCTCGACGAAGACATCTTCCGAATCGTTGTCGGAGTCATCATCATGGTGCTGACGGTGATCCAAGGATTGCGAATGTGGCGACCGGAGGCGTTCGATTCGATTCCCCATTCCCGTTGGTTCGCACTCGTTTTGGGATTGCTGGCCGGGATGACGACCATGCTGGCTAACGCTGCGGGACCGGTGGTCGCGCTGTATTTGTTAGCCGTCAGTTTGCCAAAGTGGGAATTGATCGGAACCAGCGCTTGGTTGTTCCTGGTATTGAATCTGATCAAATTGCCCTTGAGCTTCAACCTGGGTCTGATCACGCCATCCACGTTGGCTGTCAATGTAACATTCGCAGCCGCCGTGCCGATGGGGATGTTAGCAGGTCGATGGCTGGTTCACCGCGTCCCCCAGTTCTGGTTCAACGTCATTCTACTAGCGTTTACAGCCATCGCTGCAGCTCGGTTGCTGGGGTGGTTCTAAAGCACTCTCATCATTGACTGGGCGCATCGTTATTGACTGGGCGCACCGTAGGCCAGGACCTGTCCTGGCGATGCGATCGGCAACTCTAAATAGAAAAAGCCCACTCGAATACCGAGTGGGCTTTTGATCAATATTGATTGCTTAGCGAAAGCGTCGCGATTAATTAGAAGGCGAAGCCGGTGTGCCAGGGTCGTCGTCGCCCGAGGTTGCCAATGGGATTGCGATTGCTGCAGCCGTTCCGCCTAGGAGCAAGCCAAGACGCGGTCCGCCACCGCCACCGATACTGCTAGCGATTCCGCCACCACCGCCGCCACCGCCTGTCGAGACGAAACCGCCGCCCATTACAGGATTGCCAAAGCCACCGTCCACGAAGCCACCATCCATAGCCGTTGCACCCGAGCAGTGAGGGCAATTGGCGAGATGTCGTTCGGAGCATTTCAGGGTTCGGCGAAGTTCTGCGATCGCATCGCGTACAGCCAAAACGTCCGCTTCCACGTTCGTCCCAGCGTCAAGCATTGCATCGAGTTTCGCGATTGCCGCGTCAAACTGTGCCGTCTTCTGCGTGCATGTAAGCGTTTCATCCGCAGCGACAATGTTTAAGTCGCCGATCATGGTGTCAAAATCCACGGATCCCTCAGCAACGGCTGAAGTGGTGGAAACCAACATAAACGCGTGAGCGGGAGCACAAACGGTCGCAACCAAAGCGGTCGCAAGCGAGAGTGAAAGGATTCGTGTGATATGCATCGTTCAGCCTAACTAAGTAATCGTTCTTTTTGTCTGTTTAGTTTTTCAGTCATAGCGCTGACCCATCGACATGGTATCACCACCAATTTAAACCTCGTTCAAGTCTACATCGCAAGTATTGCGAATCAATAAAATTGCCTCCCAAAATACCGAAACCGCCCAGCTTCGCATCATTACCGTTAGAATTCGAAGAAATCAGGCGGAAGTTCGCCACTTTGCGCTCACTGGCCTGCAAGTGAAAATTCGTCTTTTTCGGCACAACCGGCACGGGAAAGTACCATTGACCTGAGCACCATACCGATACAAGCGAGTTCATCACGAGCTAACCATTTCCCCAATTCTTATCAACTCACCCACCTTCGCCGTGACTTCGACATGCTCGCGGCACCCCGTCCTTTGCTATTTTTTATCTCGGGCGATCGCCGGTGGAAAACGTTACGACCACAGGAAACCATCACGTATGACGATTGAATCACCGCTATCACGGGGCGAACCGCTACCTCCGGGCGAACCGCTGGGATCCGTCCATACGTCAAATTTTCCCGAGATTTTGAACCAACTCGGCATCTCGCTTCTTTTGACGACTTACCAAGCGGGAAAGCTCATCGTCGTGCGGGCCGACAACGATGTTCTCAACACCCATTTTCGCGTCTTCGATCAACCTATGGGCTTAGCTGTCCAAAAAAACCGAATCGCGGTCGGCACTGCGATGCAAATTTGGGAGTTTCATAATCTTCCTGCGGCATGCACCCGTTTGGATCAGCAACCCAATTCGAGCGGCCAAAGGCATGACGCTTGTTTTTTGCCGCGGGTGGTTCATTGGACAGGAGATGTTCAAATTCACGAGATGGCGTGGGCCGGCGAAGAACTGATTTTTGTTAACACCCGTTTTTCTTGCTTGGCACGGCGCAGCACGGATTTCCATTTTGAACCGGTTTGGCGACCTCCATTCGTTTCGCATTTCGCCCCCACCGATTGCTGCCATCTAAACGGCTTGGCAACCCGCGACGGAACGGTTTGCTACGTAACTGCATTCGGTGCAACGAATGATCCCAGTGGATGGCGTGCGAAAAAGAATGATGGTGGCGTGATGATCGATGTGCAAACCAACCAAACGATCGCCGCAGACCTTTCGATGCCACATTCGCCTCGCTGGTACGATGGCAAGTTGTGGGTCCTACAATCAGGTACGGGGGGGTTCGGTTTCATCGACTTGGCAAATGGAACCTATCAATCCGTTGTGGAGTTGCCTGGGTTCACTCGTGGATTGTCATTTTGTGGGCCGTTTGCTTTCATTGGACTATCTCAAGTACGCGAAACCGCCGTATTTGGTGGCGTCCCGATCGCTCAGCGAAACTTAAACGAGCGAATCTGCGGAATCTGGGTGGTGAATATCCATTCCGGTCAGATTGTTGCCTTCGTCAAATTTGAAGGCGCTGTTCAGGAAATCTTCAGCGTAGAGGTTTTGAGTGGAGCAAGGTTTCCGGAATTAGTTAACGAAGACCGCGAGTTATTAGCCAACTCGTACTCGTTGCCCGATTGGGTCTTAGCCGATTTGCCCAGCACCAACTGAGTTTGCCCAAAGCCACATATGCAGCACGTATTCGCAATGCCAATACCGCTGGGATGGATCGGATTCGGGCGCGACTTCAAGCCAATTGTAGTGGTTTTGCTGGTTACGACTCAGACTTCAAGCCGATAGAAACTTCATCTGTAGTCTGGCTCTGCATGCGGATTTGCCAAAAAATATCCTGGCGAAACCGAGACCATTTAGAAGCAAAGCCAACAACCACCAAGGAGGCTGAGAAGGACCATGTCGCTATTGCCCGTCTCGGCCACGCGGACAAGCTCATCGCTAACGTCACAACGACTGCTGTATCAATTGACATCCGATCAATTGGCAGTGCAAAGACAATATGACCAATTATCGTCAGGCCGCCGAGTGCTGCGGCTTTCGGACGATCCGGCCGCTGCCAACCGGGCCCTTGGATTGAACCGTGGTATTGACCGCGGTGAACAATTGGTTCGCAATGCAAACGCGGTATCGGGATTCTACCAAGCGTCCGACGATGCACTATCACGAGTCAACACCGCCCTAATCAATGCTCGCGCGGCTGCCGTGGAAGGGGTCGGTACGATCATTTCGGATGACGAGCGAGAAGCAATCGCGATGAGCGTCCGCGAATCGATTCAAACAATATTTGCCGCCGGAAATTCAATGTTCCGCGATCAACAATTGCTTGGCGGCATTCTCGACGCTGGGAATGCGTTTCAGTATGACGAAAGCGATATCGTATTCACTGGACACGGTGCGGTAGGGCATAGCGAAGTTGGGGCCGGCACTCCGACGGCAATCAACGTCACCGCATCGGAAACACTCGGGGCGTTCGCGATGATCCTCGAAGGAGAACCTCTCAATGCCGCCTTGGACCATTCAACCCGATTGGTCGATATGCGTAGCGGCAAAGGAGTTGAAACGGGTGTGATTCGCATTTCTGGCGGTACGGAATACACCGAAGTCGACTTGCGAACCGCAGCCAGCATTGGTGACGTCGCTGATGTCTTGAATGCATTAGAAATTGATGGACGCAAATTGGACGTCAAAGTGTTTGACGACTCCATTCAAATCGATTACGCCGATGGATTGCCCGGGACATTGGCGATCGAGGATATGCCCGGCAGTTCGTTAGCAAGCGATTTGTCGATCCAAAACACGGGAGGCATGTCCGCGCCGCCCATCATTGGCGACTCGCTCAGTCCGCGTGTAACGACCAACACAAAGATCGAAGACCTCGCCCACGGCGTTGGGCTCGATCTCAGTAGCGGGATCACGATCAACCAAGGCTCGCAAACCTTCACGGTTGATCTCTCGGAAGCCGAGACAATGGGCGATGTGCTAATCGCGATCAACCGCAGCGAAGCGGACATTCAAGCGTCCCTTAACGAATCGGAGGGACGGATCCAATTGCGATCACTCCGTAGTGGGGTGGATTATTCGATAGGCGAAAACAACGGTAATGCCGCCCGATCACTGGGCATCCGCTCGGCGACCGAGCAAACCACACTCGATTCGCTTGGCCGTGGTCGCGGCATGGTGCTTAACAGTGACACAATTGACCTCACGATTGTTCGCCCCGATGGCCAAACACTGGAATTCGACTTGGAAAGCGCGATTACCGTCGACGATGTAATGACGATGATTCGCGATCACCCGGACAACCAAGACGCCCAGAAGGTATTGGTCAGCTTGAACTTAGTCGGTAACGGGATCGAATTACAGGCGCCGCCCGGCGCGGCACCGCTAACCGTCCGCCAAAGTGAAATCAGTAATGCGGGAACTCGTCTCGGTTTGATTCCGAACGGTCAAAACGAAGCACAGGGTGTCACCGTCGGACCGGTGAATAAAATCGCCGGTATCGATTACATGCCGCTCGATGCCGGTGGCGCGCTTGATACATTGACGCGACTCGAAAAAGCGATTCTCGACGGGGACATCCCCGAGATCGAACGACTTCAACAACGAATCGATGAGGATTTCGACCGATCCACGTCGGCTCGATCGCGAGTCGGTATTTGGTCGCGAAACCTAGAAGACATGAGAGATGCAACCGGAGATCAAGTCGTCCAAATGAAGTCTCAATTATCCGACGAGGTCGACGCCGATTTAGCAACGGTGATTAGCGAAGTAAATCGGCGCCAAATTGCGATGGAAGCATCGATGCGAATCATTGGCCAAATGTCACAATTGACGCTATTAAATTTCTTGTAGCGATTTTGTCGATTTTGATGGTAATGCGTCCGATAAGGATACAAGACCGTAGTGCGGTACAACCGCAAGCGAAGCGAGCTACCGCTCGCCTCACGTTCGCCCGCTCCCGTTGGTCGCTGGAATCGTGCCATAGCAACACCCAATTCAGCGATGACTGATGTAGGTAACTTGACAGAACGTCAACACACTCGGTGACTACCTATTGTTCGGGCCTGCCGAAATCACGCCTGCTTAGAAAGAAAAGCGTTATGAAAATCGACACGAATCGCTTTGGTGCATTGAACATCAACTCAGACGAGTTGTTCTTGTTCCCGCAGGGCTTGATCGGCATGGAGACACTTCGCCAATGGGCGTTGTTGCCCGATCCTCATACGGAAAGCGTCGCATGGCTACAAAGTGTGACACGAGGCGATCGGGCAATACCACTGATCAGCCCGCGTGCCTTCTTTGAGGACTACCGCGTCCACCTGAGCCGCCGCGAACTCGGCAGTTTACATTTGCAACCGAGCACCGAGTTGTATGTGATGACAACAGTATCGGGCCGTGAAGGCAAAGTGACGACCAACCTACGAGCACCGATTCTGCTGAACCTAGAGCGACGATTAGGATGCCAGATCATCGCGGATAACGAGCTATCGATCCAACACACCTTGCCTGTTTTCGCTAAAGCAGTCGTCGTAGGCTCGCTCGTCAAGTGCCGAGCGGCGTAGTCGCGGCTCCGCAATGCAATCCTACCTTCTGCGGTGAACCTCTCACCGCTCTCGATCATCGGCAAACCGACTGAAATCGATTCCCGCGAAATAATTCCAGCTACATCGTCGCGGCACGATTTACAACGATCGATTCTTTTGCTCCCAGCAACATTTCACGCTGAAAGTTGCTATGCTTTTGTCTACTTCTTGGAAGGTGCCTCCTTGGCGCCCCCCTACCCCTGATTTGCGGCAGTTGCTCGACTGACAGTCGCAAAAAGTGAGACAAAACTGATGCGATTCTTCCCACGCAAATCGAGATCTCGTCGTCCCCAGCTTTCGCGCCGGCGTTTGTCCTGCGAATCACTTGAAGCTCGCCGCCTGCTGGCAGCCGAAATTGAGCCGAATGATACCGTTGCCACAGCGACTTCGCACGTTGCCGGAGAGATCCTCGAAGGCCAATTGAGTCGCGTCACCGACATCGACTATTTCTCCACTCAGCTGACCCAAGGGCAACGATTCACAGTCGATACCTTTAACGTCAACGCACCAAGGTTCAGCCCCACCTTGCCGCCAGGCTTGGAAATCTATGACGCGGACGGCAGTTTGATTGCAGCGTCGTTTGATGGACGCGATTTGTCGATCACCGCCGCGAGCACGGGCGACTATGTCATTGGCATTTTTGCGAACAATGCTTTCGGCACGTTTGTTGGTGAATACGCGATGAATTCGTCTATCACCGACGCGCCCACGGATTCAGAATCGGAACCCAACGACGCCGTAGCCGATGCGGGCAATGTTCCGCTCGGTCGTGCGTTCACCGGCTCGCTCGGTTCGGCAACGGATGTCGATGTTTTTCAACTCGATGCAACAGCCAATGGATCGGTCATGGTTGCGTTTGCGGGTTTAGCAGAAAGCAACCCAGCGGTCACGATCACCAATGTCGCGGGCGATATACTCGGCCAAACCCAAAGTGGACTCGGTATCGCAATTGAAACCAGTGTTGACGAGACTGTTTATATCACGTTCTCGTCGGACAACGCCGCCGGTGCCGTCACCGGTGACTACGTTGCTGTGGTTGACCGTAAGTCGGACGCTCGTTTGGCAAGCGAACTTGGCAATGGATTTGACCATGCTTTCGCGAGCGATGCCAACACCTTGCTCGGAGAACTAGACATTGCAGAAGACCGCGACATCTATCGCTTTGAAGTCGACGCAGTCCAATTCCTCGGTTTCGATCTTCAATTTTCTTGGCAAGAGAAAATTGTCGACAGTGGGAAAGAGATGCGACTATTCAATGATCGCGGCCAAATTTTGAGATTCGCCGACAACGGTTACATGTCCACCGAACAAACCACGGCATTGACCCCTGGGACCTATTATGTCGAGGTCTTTGCAACCGCACCGGTAGGACTTGGCGTCTACGCGTTGACGGCAAATTCAAACAACGGAATCTCGTTACAACGCGACCATTCGGTTCATTTCATGGATTTTGATTCGGACGAATCGTACCTCGGATACGACCGCGTCAATGCCTACGCGGCAACCGAAGGGATCCCCTATTTCATGGGGCTTTTTGATTCTCGTTACAAAGGCTTTGACGTCGAGGTAACGCGAACCAAACCAATCGAAGGCAGTGAGTACGTCGGTTCAGGGATCGGAGACTTTGGTGACATTGGCGCTGGCGGATGGGGCGGCGGATCTCACGGATATCGGGCTAGTAAAGGCGGAACCGTCAATGCGGCCGGTGAAACGGCCATCGACCAAATCAGGTACTACACCTCTGCTACCGTGATGCATGAATTCGGCCACGCCGTCGGTTTACCACACGCACGTGACACACAAGGCTTGATGTCGTATGTGGGAAACACCGAATACTTGCCTGTAGGCGACACCTACTCGTTCCAAGGAACCGACTCGCGTCGACCGGGCAATGGCCTTTACAACGTTCGCAATTACCTGGATTGGTCCTTGCAACCGGGCGCCCAAGTTTACATTTCCGAACAAATGGATTCAGCCGAGGGAACCAACCTAGGCCCTTACTTGAGCGAAATGACATTGGATCCGAAACCTGTCGCCTCCTACGCCACAGGCGACCGGCCGATATTTTCCGTCAGCGGCGATTTCAATGGTGATGGTCGAGACGATGTGGCGGTATCGAGCGACACGACCGATCAAGTCGACGTCTTCCTCAGTAACCCAGATGGCACCTTTGCAAACCCTGTGGTTCTGAGTGTCGGTGATGCCATGCTTTGGTACGCCGAGACGCTAACGGTCGGCGACTTCAATGCGGACGGAAATGACGATATCGCCGCGATCGCTAGTGATGAAAGTCGCGTGGTCGTATTCCTCAGTTCGGGGAACGGGTCTTTTGCGAACGGCGTTACGTATGCATTGGGCAATCGTCCGCTTGGGATTACCACGGCGGACGTCAATAATGATGGAGCGTTGGATTTAGTCGCCGCGACATGGAGCTATGCAGAGGTTTTGCTTGGCAGCGCCAGTGGCTCGTTCACCGTCAGCGATCGATTTGCAACCGATCGCAACCCTCATTCGATCGCGGCAGGTGACTTTAATAACGATGGCCATATCGACTTGGCAACGGCCAATGGCGACGTCTCAACAATGACCGTATTGACCGGGGATGGAACGGGCCAATTCGTTCGCACGGATATCGACACCGCTGGCGGAGACGGTCAAAGCATCGTTAGCGAAGACTTCAATGGCGACGGCATCGCCGATGTGGTGCTTGGTGATCATCAAGCAAGTACGCTCGAAGTGTTCTTGAGCGTTGAAGGGGAATTGGTTTCCCAGGCAACGATTCCACTTACCCAAAACCCTCGCTTTGTGCGTTCGGCGGATATCGACAATGACGGCAACATGGACTTGTTGCTTTCGAATTATGGTCGATCGCTAAAGGTGATGTTAGGGACCGGCGATGGCCAATTCACTCGCGAAATCAGCCTCGAAGCTGGCAATTCCGAAGCGATGGCGTCGGTGGGCGACTTCGACAATGACGATGTTAACGAAATCGCAGTTCCAAACCACCGAGGTGCAAACATGGTGGTGCTGGATTCAGAGAACGTGAATGACAAGAACGACCGCATCGTCGTTTACAGTGCAATTGATGATCGCGACGATTCGGATCAATTCACTTTGAGTGTACTCGCGGGCGAACGATACTGGTTCGACATCGACTCGGCCGAGTTCCAATACCCGCTCGACGCGACGTTGCAAGTCCTCCGTGCGGACGGAACCGTTTTGGCGTCCAGTGACGATGCAATGGATCGCAACAGTGCCATTGCTTCGGTCGATCCATTCATCGACATCACTTTCTCGGTATCGGAGCAAGTCACCATTGTTGTGTCGGGAAGCGATGCCTCCATCGGCGACTACCGGTTTAAGGTCACGCCGTCGCGTGCGATGGACGACGAAGGTCCGCAAGTGCTCGCGGTGGTTCCCGACAACGAATCCGTGATTGAAAGCACGAGTCAATTGCTATTTCTGATGAATGATATTGTCGATCCCGATTCAATCACGGGCGATAATTTGACGATCGTCGGAGCGGTCAGTGGCCCAATATCGGGCACCGCTGTGGTCCACCCACTCGAATCCACTATTATTTGGACGGCCGACACGCCTCTTCCCGTCGATACGTATACGATCACATTGAATGGGGACGTAGGCGGCGTCACGGACATGGTCGGCAACCGCCTTGACGGAGAAATCGCCACCGATTTCCAATTCCCCACAATCAGTGGTGATGATACGCCGGGCGGATCCTTTGTAACGCACTTGACCGTGGACAGGGTCGATACGACACCGGCAACAATCAACGGTGTGTCCTATTGGCGTGATCCATACAACCGCGGTCAGTTCCGATTGGGGCTCAGTTCGCAATTATCCGTCGTCGATGTTCACGCGACCGAATTCACTTTGCGTGGCGTTGGTCCCGATGGCGAATTTGGGACTTCCGACGATACGCTTCAACCGCTCGATGCAATCTATGACACCGTAAACCAAGTCCGCAATCCCACGCTGTTTCTTTATAGTCGTGGCGTTCCCGACTCGGGTAGCTATCGAATTGACGGCCAAGTATTAGACGCGGCAGGGCATTCGATCACGGTTGCCGAGAACATTCTCGTTTCTCAAGCGGTCCCGGAAAGTGCACTCTTTACCGACTCCGAATTGACCACACCCGGTATCACCGGCAGCTTTGTCAATACGAGTCTGCGAAGCTATTCGGCACAAGATGATTGGCGAACGACGCAAACGATATCGGGAACACGGATCGATTCGCAAATTTCGTTCTCAACGGACACTTTTGGCACTCGTTCAGATGTTGGAATCACGGGTGGCGCAGACGATGAAAATTGGGACGACTTTTCGGTCCAATGGGATGGATGGGTTTCGATTCCCCAAGACGGCGTCCAGTTGTTCACGCGTAGTGATGATAGCAGTCGTTTATGGGTCGACCTAAACGGCGATGGAACGTTTGATACAACATCCGAATTGTTCGATAACCATTGGGGCAGTGGCCAAGGCACCACACCGGGAACGCCAACGGGTCCACTCGCCGCCGGTGCGTACCAAATTCGCATGCAGTATGAAGAGGGCGGCGGCGGCAACACCGCCTATCTCGATTGGATATTGCCCGGCCAAATGATTGCAACGGATGGTTTCGTCCATGGTCCAGCAATCACAAACTTGGATCTTTCGAGTCAATCGGGAACATCCAGTTCCGTTTTAGATCAAATTGAGATCACGTTTAGCGCCAACGTAGACCTTACGACGTTGTCGACCGAAAACTTGGTTTTGCGCTATAGCCCAAACCCCGATTTCTTTGACGACGACGATCTTTTTGTCGAAGACAACGATGGAGTGATCGACTGGGATCCAGTGCATTTGGTTGCAACGATGCAGTTCGACTCACTGCCCAATGGCTATTACCTATTCGAAGCCAATGGTGACCCGGGCGGAATTACCAACGAAGCGGGTCACCTGCTCGATGGAGAATTCCTTAGCAGTGCCATCCAAGGCAACACCAATTCGCTGCTATGGAAAAACACTCCGTCAGGCAACGGGATTCCTGGGGGTGACTATCGATCGACACTGACCATTGGGTTGCCAGCGCTCGAAATCACAACATCAGCAACCAGTTTTTCTGAGAACGCGACCTCGCCGTCCGCTTCGCTTACCGTTCGGCGGATCAACGCCGACACAACCGACCCGATGATCGTCACGTTAACATCGAGCGACACAAGCGAACTGACTTTACCAGCAACCGTTACCATTGCGGCGGGTGCCTCGTCCGCTTCGGTTTCACTATCCGCCGTCGACGATCGACTACTCGACGGATCGCAAACCGTGACGATCACCGCCACGGCTGAACATGTTTCGGCAACAGAAACAACGCTAATCACTGACGAAACAAACGTTTTTGTCACCGACCACGAAACATTGTCGGTGACGATCGATGCCGCGGAGATCCGCGAAAATGCAGGAGTGACCAACGCCACCGTCACACGCAATAACACCGACATTAGCGAACCGCTCGATGTGACACTTTCAATCAGCGACCCAACCGAAGCCTCGGTTCCCAATCGAGTGACGATACCCGCGAATCAGTCTTCATTCACATTTTCGCTAACGGGTGTTGACGACGACATCATTGATGGATCCGTGGCAATTTCCGTCGCCGTCGATGCGAACGGTTATATCGGCGACCAAGCCGGTTTATTGGTCACCGATCATGAATCGCTTAGTATGACTGTTGACATCAACTCCCTCAGCGAAAATGGAGCCTTCGCGACCGCCACGATTTCTCGCGGTCAAACCAATCTCAACGAGTTGATTTCTGTTTCGTTGGTGAGTAGTGATTTGACCGAGGCTACCGTTCCCACAACGGTGACAATACCTGCAAATGCACCATCGGCTACGTTCTTGATCTCATCGGTCGACGATGTCGTTCTCGATGGAACGAAAACCGTGACCATTACAGGCACCGCCACTGGGTTTACCGAATCCACTTCGGTCGACGTCAACGTCACGGATTACGAGACATTATCGTTGACGATCGACGATGAAGCGGTGCATGAAGCCGATGGCGTTGCCACAGGAACCGTGCGGCGAATGAATATCGATCTCGCCAATGAACTCGTTGTCTCGCTCGACAGTAATCTGGTTAGCGAAGCGACGGTTCCCACGACTGTCACAATCCCCGTTGGGCGGTCACAAGCGACGTTCACGATTCGCGGCGTTGACGATGAAGTTCGCGACGGCACAAAATCGGTGGTCATCACTGCCACCGCCGGCGGCTACATTGACAGCTCTGATTCAATCGATGTGCTTGGCAACGCAGCACCGGTACTGGATGAAATCCCCGACCAAACGATCGACGAAGAGAGTTTGCTAAGTCTCTTCATCACAGCGACGGACATCGATTTGCCGGGCGATGCATTACTTTTCAGCCTTGATCCCGGTGCACCGACCGGCGCGGCAATCAATGCGGATACTGGCGAGTTCACTTGGACGCCGACCGAGACCCAAGGGCCTGGCGAATTCGACGTGACCGTCCGTGTCACCGACAATGGCGTGTTAGAGCTAGACGCTGCGGCGACCTTTACAATTACGGTCAACGAACATGGCAAGCCACCGGTACTTGAACCGATTGGCAACCGATCCGTCGACGAACGAACCCGGTTACTATTTACGGCCGCTGCAACCGACGGCGATATTCCTGCTGGCACACTTTCGTATAGCCTTGCCGCCGATGAGTCGGGCGACGTGCCCGCCGGTGCCACAATGGATCCAAACACGGGCGTCTTCTCATGGATTCCCTCCGAAGCACAAGGGCCCGGCGTGTTCACGTTTGATGTCGTTGTCAGTGATGGTGAATTGACCGATTCCGAGACGATTGTGGTAACCGTTGGCGAAGTGAATGTGGCTCCAAGCCTTGACCAAATTGGTAACCAAACGGTTGATGAAGGAACACTGCTCGCATTCACTGCAACGACAACTGATGCCGATTTACCTGGCAACGCAATGACATATCGACTCGCTCCGAATGGGTCGCCGGAAATCCCCGCTGGTTCATCGATCAACGAAACCACGGGCGAATTCACATGGACCCCCAGCGAGGATCAAGGCCCAGGAATCTATAAAGTCGATGTGATCGTCAGCGACGGAGAGTTCTCTGATTCCGAAACGATCACCATCACCGTCGGCGAAGTCAACGTCCAACCAATACTCGATTCGATCGGCGATAAAACCATTGACGAAGAAACGTTGCTATCGTTCGCAGTGACCGCAACCGATACTGATGTACCGTCGGACAACCTTGAATTTAGTCTTTCGGGTGACGTTCCATTTGGCGCACGAATTGACAAGACCACTGGCGAGTTTTCGTGGACACCAAACGAAGCACAGGGCCCCGCAAGTTTCACCTTCGACATCCAGGTCGGCGATGGGGAATTGTCTGATTCCGAAACGATTACGGTGACGGTCGATGAAGTAAACCAATCACCCACACTGGACGAGATCGGCGACAAATCGGTTGCCGAGCTAACTTCGCTGCTATTCAAAGCGAGGGCAAGCGATGGCGACACGCCGGAAAACACGCTCACTTTCCATCTTGTCGAAAATGGGTCGGGCAACTTCCCAACCGGGGCAACCTTGAACGAAACCACGGGCGATTTCCACTGGATGCCCGCTGAGGAGCAAGGCCCCGGCACGTTCGTATTCGACCTTGTTGTCTCCGATGGCATCGCAACAGTCGCTGAAACGGTGACGATCACGGTCGCGGAGGTTAACGCGATTCCGGTCCTTGAGGAAATCGGCGATCGAACGCTGGTGGAAAACAACTTGCTGAGCTTCACCGCAGTGGCCACCGATACCGATCACCCTGCGGATGTGGTCACCTATCATTTGGCCGGCACGATTCCGCAAGGTGCGACGATCGACGAGACCACCGGCGAATTCAGCTGGATTCCTACAAACGATCAGGGTCCCGGGACGTACACCTTTGATGTGGTCGCGTCCGATACCACCAGTTCCGATTCAGAGACCATTACGGTTCATGTGGGCGACACGCCGCGATTGTCATTGTCAGTCGATCAAACCACGATCAGCGAAAACGGCGGCAGATCACGTGTGACCGTCGGGCGCAACGTTGGTATTGCGGATACGTTGGTCGTCACAATCGATTCCAACCAACCCGGTTCCGCGACACTTCCTGAATCCGTTACGCTCCGGTCCGGGCAAAGCTCAGTATCGTTTTTTGTAACACCCGTCGATAACGCAATCGCTAGCGGAACGACGTTCAATGAAATCACGGCGACTGCGGATGGATTTGAAACCGATGTCATTACGCTTCAATTCGAGGATGATGATCACGCGGAAATCGAAATTTCCCAGATCGACAACAACACCATTGTCAGCGAACAAGGCAGCGGCGATTCGTTCACGATGGTTCTACAAAGTGAACCGATCGCTGATGTTTTGGTCGCCATAACGGTTGACTCCGGCGATGAAGTCACAATCGTAACATCGACGTTCCAATTCACCCCACTCAATTGGAACATACCGCAGGAAGTCACGATCGTCGGCAATCCCGATTTGATTGATGACGGCGACCAATCGCTATTGCTAACGATGGAAATCACTTCCGACGGCGAAGGCAACCCATACGGTAGTCTTGACCCGATCGTGCTAACGATTACCAACTTGGATCATCCCGTAGATCAATTCGAAATCGTTTCCGAAGACGGATTGTTCAAGGTTTACGATGCAACCACAAGCGGATTGGTTGGCGAATGGATCATCATTGAAGGGGAGCCAACGGAAATTGTCACCGGTGGACTGGATGATGTGATACAGGTGATGCCAACCGAAACGCAATCACCGCTGGTAGTTTCCAGTGCCGCAGGCGATGACACCATCGCGTTTTCGCCTCTAAATGTTACGGCAATTGATGGTGGCGAGGGGACCGATACGGCGGTGGTCCAAGGGCAAGGATCTATCCTAAACTTGCTGGAAGCCAAGCTCACATTGACAAGCATCGAACAAATTGACCTCCGAGCCGTCGGCAGTCAATTGCTCGTCGGATCCAACGCATCGCTGCGGCAAGTGTTTGGCGATGATTCGGTGTTGGCCGTTTGGGCGGATTCGGCTGATGCAATCGACCTAGGCGGGCCGAGCGAGGGTTGGATGCTCAATACGCCGACAATGAACGGCGATGTCGTTTGGCACCAAATTGGGGGCGATCGATTTACGATTCTATTGTCGAACGATTTGGCTTGGACAAATCCGATGAATCCACTCGACGTGGACCGCAGTGGCGAGATTTCCGCTGCCGATGCACTTCGAGTGATCAACCGACTAAGCGAGAAAATTCCCACGCTGCTGCCGACCCCCAGCGAGCAGTCGCCGGTGGACAGCTATTTCGATGTCACCGGTGATGGTGAAGCAACGCCACTTGACGCTTTGCAGGTCATCAACTTTTTGAGTCAAACACGTGTTTCGGGCGAAGGGGAACCAATTGGACAATGGATGATTGAAGGCATAAGCTCGATCGAAAATTCAGACCCAATTCGCGAGGCCATCGCAAGCGACCTTTCGTCGGCGCAGGTGAAGTATGGTGGCTTTGATCACTCGTCGTTTGATTACCCTAAGGAAATGGAGATTGCGGATCCAAGTGAACGCCTGGAAAACCAAGACCAACCGTCCGAGGCAAGCAAATTTGGTCTGCTAGACAAAGCCTTTTCCGATTGGCAATAGTTCCGACGCAAACGCCTGCGTGAACGGGCGTCCGTATCATCAGGCGTCCGTGTCATCAGGCGTCCGTGTCATCGGGCGTCCGTCGTGCCGACAGTTCGGCACAACCTAGCCATGCAGCTCAAGCAACATTCGCAAATAGCTTCGATGCTCGGTGTGGTCGAGCCCCAATTCCGCTGCAAAATCACGAATCTGAGTTCGTGCCGCCTCCACGCCACTTTCGTCCGCGACGACCCATTCTAATTCCGCAAACGTGCCAAGTCCCTCCACTTGATCGATTACAGCGGTCAAAGCCTCCCATTGTCCCGCTGGTGACTGAAACACATCTCGACGTTTTTTGACTTGGGCAACATTTGTAAAACCGAGCAATTTCAGCAGCGATTCCATATTCTCGCCTTCTGGATCCCCAGGGCTTAGATGCCACTCCAACTCACGGCGAGCCTTGACGTCACCGGGCAATTTCTTTCCCTTATAAGTGACATACGGAACCCCGTTAACCCTTCGCACTCGCAATGCTTCTTGCGTTTGGGCAAAGTCTCGGCTGGGGTGGTTGTAGTAGGCGTCAACATGCTGCTCGGTCGAAACCGGCGTTAATCCCATTTGATCCATCGAAGAACGCAGCTCTTCAACGTCTGGGACATGGAACTTCTGTTCAACCTCAAACATGATTGACGCTCCCTTTGGCGATTAAGGTGTGGTGATTCGTCAGATCTTCAAAAATTGCAATATCATCGTTATCATAGTGGCATGGAAGGTGTAAGGATGACACACACCTCGCAAGCACCGCAGAGGCCCCCCATTCATGTTCGACCCACTTCATAAATGGCTCGGAATTCCCCCCAGCGAACAGCCCCCGAATCACTACCGATTGCTGGGTATTTCGCTGTTCGAATCCGACCCTGAAGTAATCGATGCGGCTGCCGATAAGCATCTGAGCTATCTGCATGAATTTGCCAACGGCGAACATTCGGCACTTTCCGAGGACTTGTCCAACCGAATCGCAAAAGCGCGGCTGCAACTACTCAGCCCAGATCGCAAAGAGGCCTACGATAAGTCGCTGCGTCGCAAGCAGAAGCGTGATGATCAGAAAAGTCTTGAGCAAAAACACGCGTCGGCGAAACCACCCGGCCCCGCCACCGCGAACGCCGATCAACCTATTTCAAACGCGAACAGTTGGCATCTGCGGCATGACTCGCAAACGCAGCACGGCCCATTCACCTTGACCGCCCTCATCGAAGCAGCTCGTGAGGGCAAGATTACATCGCAAACCGAATTGCATCATGTCAATGCGACCGGAAACGATTGGATACCGGCGATCTCGGTTCCGGTGATCGCCCAGTATTGCGTCAAAGGATCGGTAAACAGCCAAAACCCGTCGTTACCCTCCCAGACACCGTCAAAAGGAGCCTCGCCGTTATCGGATAAGTCGTTTTCTGTAAGGACACAAACGGCACAACCATCCGACCCACTTGCGCTAGTCAAAACGCTCGCTCAAGTTTTTATCCCGACGTTGGTTTTTGCGATTCCGATCTACTTCGTCGCCAGTAAATCCGAGTTGTTCTCGCGATGGACCGAAGCAGACAAAAAGAAGGTCGTGGCGGCGCCAATTCAACAGTCGACACCCAACCATAGCCCTGCCGATGCCGATATCCCGTCTAACGATTTTCAACCAGCCCCATCGGTAAATGAACCTCTCGAGACGTCTCAAGAACCGATTCCGCCTCGCGTCGAAAAGCCACATACTATCGTTGCAGTTGTGGAGGAGATGTCCCCCCCCACAATCATTGAAACAGACTCACGGGCCGAGGACACGGCCACAGCCTCGTCAGCCGTCAACAAGCCGGTCCTTCGTGACCAATTTGATCCCGCCGAGTTCACCGGTTTAACGCCAACGCAGCCAATTGTTCCTGACGAAACAGGCCGCATGGTGGAATTAAAAATCGAGCTCGACTCGTCCACTTGGTACACCGACATCCCAGGGATCGATGAAACCTATCAAGTACGTGTCGATTCGATGACCGAGATACCTACAAAGATTCAACTCACCCCCGAGTCGGGTGAGCTTTCCTTCGACTCGACCACTCGCGTCACGCTTGACCCGGTGTCCGGCCTAGCAATCGACCTTCGCCTCGAGAAGCCAGAAAACCATGAATCGATCGCGATCAAAGGAAAGTGGGTTTGTAGGGTTGAGGGGACCAAAGAAGGCCCTTTTTCGATTCGACGACTCGAAAAATTCATGGCTCCGATGTCAAATCAAATTAATCTATACAACAAGCAACTCAGTCTTCTGACGAAAGAACAAACTGATCTGACCGCCTTTCTCGAACCAAATGAGTTCAAGACTCCCGAGATGCTCGCCAACGCAAGGCAGCGTCTCAGGTTGGTGAACACTCAACTGACTCGATTGCAATCTCAAAACCAAAATGTAGTTTTGCTCGACAACATCAAGAAGAGAGTGATTATTCTGCACGAAAAAGGGAACTTGGTCCTCCACTGCGTCCCATCCTCTATACCATCCGTCGTCGTTGACACGGACACCATTGACGTTGCCCCCACCGAGATTCCCGAACCATAACCACGATCCGCATTCCACCTGAAAGTAGCACGACAAACGTGACCTCTCCAACCCCGGAACCCAGCTCGACTCCGATCCTTGGTATTGATCTTGGGACAACCCGCAGCGTCGTTTCCTATCTCGACGACCATGGTCGCCCACAAACAATCCTAAACGCCGACGGCGACATGACAACGCCAAGTGCTGTGGCGTTCGAAGATGGGGATGTCTTGATTGGAAAAGAAGCCATCAAGTCGCTGGCGATCACTCCCGACCAGGTTGTTCAGTTTGCCAAACGTGAAATGGGCAATGACGGCCACATGATTTCGATTGACGGCTACGACTACCCAGCGGAATTGATCCAATCGTTTATTCTCGGACGTCTGCGCCGTGACGCCGAGCGTCATTTTGGCGATACCGCCCAAAGCGTTGTGATTACCGTCCCTGCATTTTTCAACGAACCAAAGCGCCGGGCCACAATGGACGCAGGCTTGTTGGCGGGTTTTAGTGTTGAAGCCATCATCAACGAGCCGACCGCCGCAGCACTTGCGTACGGCATCGAACACGGCTTCATGGATCCGGATGGCGTCTTCAAGAAACCGGAAACCTTGCTCGTCTATGATCTCGGCGGCGGCACATTCGACGTTTGCATTTTGCGAATCGAAGGGGACGCAATCAATGTCCTCGGCATCGACGGCAACGCGCGACTTGGTGGGCTCGATTGGGATGCCTGTATCGTCGATTGGTTGATCGACGAATTCGAAAACAACTGCGACATCGACCGCAAAAAGCTGGAAGCTAACAAAGGGATTTTGCAACGTGAAGCCGAAGAAATTAAACACAGCCTAACGGCCCGCAAACAAACCAACGTCAAAATCCGCTTGGGTGATGCCGTCCTGCAAACACAACTAACGCGGAGTCTGTTTGATGAATTGACCGCTCACTTGTTGGACCGGACTCGGTTTACCATTAAGAAAGCACTCGAAGCAGCCAAATTGACTTGGAGCGGTATTGATCGAGTATTGCTTGTCGGCGGTGCGACTCGCATGCCGCAAATTGTTGAGATGCTTCAGCGCGAAACCGACATCACGATCGACCAATCCGTTTCGCCCGATCAAGCGGTCGCCCTCGGCGCGGCTGTCTACGCGAACATTCTTAGCCAGCGTGCCAATGGTGGCGAATCGTCGGGTAAACAACCGCTTCGGTCAGTCGACGTTACCGATGTTAACGCGCATCACCTTGGAGTGCTCGGCGTTGAATTGAGTACAGGTCGGCCCCAAGGCCAAGTGATCATCCCTAAGAACTCTCCGTTGCCGGCGATGAACGTCGCGCGATTCAAGACGGTCAAACCCAACCAACGAAGCGTGGTTGTCAAAGTGATCGAAGGTGGCGACATGCGAGGTCATAACGCGACAACGATCGGGACGTTTTCGGTTCGCGATTTGCCAGCCGGTTTGCCCGCCGGTTCGCCCGTCGAGGTTATTTTGCAATACAACGTCGACGGCATCATCCAAGCCGAAGCAATCGTCTTGGCAACCGGCAAAAAGAATCGCATCGAAATCAAACGCGACGCCGGACTCACCGAGACAGAGATCGACGAGTGGCAAGACATTTCGAGCGAGATTTACGAAGCATTGGGACTTGATTAAACCAAGTCAGCTTTCACGCGGGAAACTCTCGCGTGGGCAGGTCACACTGGGGCAGGTCACACTGGGGCAGGTCACACTGGGGAAGTTTTCACTGGGGAAGTTTTCACTGAGAAAGTTTTCACTGGGGAAAATCAGCACCCAGCCCACTTACCGGCGCGGCTTCTTCTCAGCAATCCCAAATGGGATCGCGGGCATGTACCCGTAATCGACTCGATATTCTTTTGGTTCGGGGTTTTCTTCGGTCGGCTTTGGCATGACATCTTTGTAGACACTGATGATCAAGTTACCTTCCAAGCCCGGTTCGATTTCTTTCTCTTCCATGGTGAATTTGATCGCCATCGCACCGTTGGGTGCTTGGAAGAATTCAGCCGACACCCCGGGCGGTCCCGCACTTATCTCTAACCCAAGGTCGTCTGCCTTTAGTTTCTTATCCGTCAAATTGAGCCCAACATAGAATTCACCCGTTTGAGGTAGCACCACGCGCGGTGCGGGCATGATCGCCGAGAATGGCATCGCACTACGTGCTCTTCCGCTGATAACGACATTCCACTTTTCCACCGTCACCAAGTGGTACCAGATAAACGCTTGCATCATATTTTCAGCGGGTACCGCAGGCCGAATGATTTGGTCCCGAGCACGGCTTCGCCGCGCCGGCATCGACACCCCTTCCATCTCCATTGCAATCGGCTGGCCCGATGCATCGTCTGCTTGCTTGCGAGGAATCTTCAATGTCATCCGGATACTATCCGCATCCCCCGGAATCACATTGCCATCCAGCTGAAAACCAGCTGGCGGATCAACCAATCTCAGGTGAATCGGTTGGTCAAATCCGTCTTTGCGAAGTGCGAAAACGGTAATCGGCACCACCGCGCCGGCTCGAGCGATGATGCTGGCCGGGGTTACCCGCAACTCGTAATCCGAATCGGGGGCTCGCATTGTCAAACGGTAACTAAAATCTTTTCCCCCGCTATTTTGAGAGTCCGTCACGTGCAAGTAATGATTACCGGTCCCTGGTACCGTGACCGACAAATGCGAATCCGCATGATGGGTTTGCAATGCCTGGGAAAGATCTTTGAAATCGTCGTTAAAACCGAGTTCCTTACCGGTGTCATCGGTCACACGCAAACTGGAATCCATCGGCGAACCTAAGCGACGTGCTTCCACTTCCATGATCAACCTTCCGCCGCCGTTAATCTTGTAAACATCTTCGTCACCCGGGTAGTCAATATGCCCATTGATGGTCACACGCGTCGAGATCGGTTGAGCGGTGGCATAATCGTTATTCGGTTCTTCATCAAAGACTTCCGGCCAATAATTAACCTGCACCGGGAACTTCACCGAAACGCCGCTGCCCTGTTCGGATTCGCACAACATGGTTGGCCGGTATTTCTTACGCGACATGGTTTTGACCGGCACTTGCGTCTGAGTCAAATTCCATCCATTGAGTGTCACGTTCACTTCCGAATCGACCCGTCCCCCAAGCGGATAAATACTCGTTACAAACGGAATCTCGCCCACCGTTACTCGGTAAACAAAATCTTCGCGGCCGCGGTACAACGTATCACGAATTTCAAAAACATAACGATCATCTTTGGGGACTTCAAAGTACATCACGGGGTCTTGACGATAATACATTGAATCGGCGTAACTGAGTTCCCTACCCGAGGAGTCGGTTAACTTCATGATTGCTTGAAACCATCCTGGGACAGCGTCAGCAAGGAACGGAATCACGGCCCTCGCTCCCGCTTCGATCACGATTTTTTGACCCTTGCGAGCATCGAATACAAAACGGTCAACATCACCTGGCATAATCTGGCCGTTGACGACGACCGGAATCGAGTCGATCGCTTGGTCGGGCTCATTGTTATTCGGCTCCGTTTCACGCACTTCATGCCAGCGGCCGATGTGCAGCCAAAGTGGGTTGGAAATCGCATCGTCGGTCAAAAAACGCAACTCACGTTTACCAAGCTCTGCATCGCCAGCGACCTTGATTCGGACGGTTACCTGTTCCTCAAGTTGATCATTGGGTTGCCGTTTCGGATCTCGATCCCTTTGGCGATAGATTTCCATCTCTTTTAGCTGGTCTTCGGTGATACCGGCCTGTTTGACGATCTCGTCGAAAGTGGGTTCGCCAAATTTCCCCTCGGCCTCCAACTTTGCCATCATCGCTTCTTTGACTTCATCCATCTTCCGGCGTAGACCGGTGTATTCGCCCTGAGTCATCGGCCGATACCAATCCAAAATTTCGATCTCGACCCCCTCGCCGGCCAAATAGATATCCTTGGCATCCTTCAGGTGCTGGCCGCCAATGACGATTTCGCACTCGGTCCCCCGTTGGCAACCCGCCGGGTAGCCGTAAGCCAAATGCGGTTCGCGCGCACCGGATTGATTGACCGCAATCGAAGCAACGAAAAAGAGAAAAACAAAAAAGCGACAATTCATCAAAATGCTCATGTAAGTTCGTGCAACCTGCCGCCTGTTTCCATCCCATCATCAGGCCCTGGTGTGGCTCTTACAAATTCGCCCATCGGGTGCGGCAAACTTGCTTCCGGGTCGATGCCGAGTAGCTCATACATCGTACCAATCAAATCGCCTGGATAGACGGGGCGATCCTTGACGGTTTCGCCACGATCATCGGATTGGCCAACCACTTGTCCTCCTTTGAACCCGCCTCCGGCGACAAGGGTTGAAAAGACCGCTCCAAAATGGTGTCGCCCGCCATTCCACGGCGATTCCATCGCCACCTTTGGCGATCTGCCAAATTCGCCAATGCACCATACGATCGTACTGTCAAGCAATCCACGTTCATCTAAGTCCGTGATCAATGCAGCCAAACCGCGATCCAAGTCGGGCAGTTTCCGCCGCATCGCTGGGAAGTGATCTTTGTGTGTATCCCATCCACCATCATTGACCGTGACAAATTTCGAACCGGCTTCGACCAAACGACGCGCCGCTAAACAGGATTGACCGAACCGCGTTCGCCCATACCGAGTTCGCGTTTCCTCGGATTCTTCGCCTAAATTGAACACTAACCCGGTATCACCGAGCATCAAGTCATATGCGTCACCGCGAGACTTTGATGCCGTTTGAATATCCGGGTTGACCCTCAATGCATGGTGCAACGAATTGAGTTCGTTCAACAGATCGCGGCGTTGTAACTGTTGATTCTCGGTCAAATCCGCAGCGACGATCCCTTCGACTGCAAAGCGATTGGCATTCGGGTCGCCGCCGGTCGCAAAGGGTTTGTACTTTATCCCTAGAAAACCCGCTTCCGAAAAACGTCCTTGTGGCTGGGTCAACACCACGTAGGGAGGAATGAGGTTGTCGGGCTCGCCTTTCGCCTTTTCGGGGAATCCCTTAAACGCACTCACGACGGCACCCGCTGCGGGATAAACCAAGCGTCCCGGCATGCGTCCGGTTTGCGTCAAATAGGAAGCCGTTTCGTGACCAAATTGACCGTGCGTAAAACTCCGAATCAACGAATACTTGTCCGCACATTTCCCAAGCTCCGTCATCAGTTGACCGATCCGAATCCCCGATACATTCGTGTCACACACTCCGCTAAACGGCCCTGTGAAATCGCTACCAGCCTCGGGTTTCGGGTCAAACGTGTCGGTGTGAGGTGGACCACCACCGAGCCAAACTTGGATCACGGCGTTGGCTTTGGGCATCGGGGCGCCCGACGGCTTTGCACCACCCTCAGCAGCCAAATCACGTGCGTACATTCGCGACGCGATGGCGGCACCGGCACCGGTAAGGACACCGGCATGCATTGCTTGACGTCGACTAAGCGATGGTCCCCAAAAAAGACTTGAATGTTTGTGTTGGTTCATAATGGGTTGACTCCAAAGGGATGCCGAGATGTCTCGATTGTGTGCAGTCGTTAGCCGCAAGGCAAAACGAAAGGCGTAAGGCAAAACTAATGCCGGAACAAAAACTCGTCTGTGTTAACCAAAGCCCATGCCAAATCACGTGTCCCCCAATGAGATTGGCACAACTGTTCCGCCGTGGTGATTTCATTCTCGTAGGGTCGCCGCGACAGGATCGCTAAATACAACAACTCGGCCGTTTCCGACGGAGTCGTCGCTTGACTCAACAATTCTTTGATCCCGGGCCCTTTTTTCAATTTGTCGCGAATGTGGTTGGAATTAAGCAGATGCAATGCTTGCCCGGCCGTCAGCCGGTTGTTGCGTTCCATTTCCATCCCCGAATCGCGTGCTGGGCGACCAAACGTTTCTAAAAAACTGCTCGTGATACTGCCGTCCGGCAGTGCAATCGCACGTTGAAAATCGGGTAAGAACGTGAACGGCTCCGGGATAATACTCATGTAAGTTTCGGTCGTTCCGGTGAGCTGGCAAATTGCATCGATCAACACTTCCGCATCTTGGCGACGTGGGTGGTAGTAGGCGAAATGCTTTCCAGCGTCCGGGTCGTCGCTTTGTGGAATACAGGACAATTGGTACGCGCTGCTATTAAAAATCAACTTATGCAAATGTCTCATGTTGAAGTCGGAAGCAATCAACTCGGACGCCAAATGATTTAGCAATTCCAAATTTGATGCTGGATTCTCAGCACCAACGTCGTCTGGCGGGTCAACGATGCCATGCCCCATCAACCAATACCACATCCGATTCGCAGCCGCACGGGCGAACCAAGGGTTCTTCTCATGAGTGAGCCATTTTGCGAACACTCGCCGCGGATCTTCACCTGCCGGGACGACGACCTTCACTCCATTTGGGTAGACAGCATTGACAGGTTCGTTTGGTGATACGTTCTCGCCTCGACGCGGGTCAAAGAAAATGATTTCTTCTTTCCATTCGCCGGTCGGCTTGTAACCCACTTTTTCAAAGAACGCCGCCATCCCCGCCAATCGCTCTTGGGGCCATTTTTGGGCCCGTTCACACAAGAAGGTCAGAGCCACGGTTTGAGCGATCGCTTCGGGTTCCTTGCTTTGCATCGCCCGGTAAAAGTTGACTTGCGGCGTGCGGAAATTACTTCCCGACGACGTCAGCAACTCAAACGCGAACTCGTCATACGGACGATTCGTCTTGATCGATTCGTGTATCCAATGATGATAGGCTTGCGCGGCATTGGGCCAAAGATTAATCGGAAATTCCGCCTTCACCCGCAAAATGTCACACCACTTCATCGTCATGTAGTCGACGTATTCGGGCCGCTGCAATACCTCGTCAATCAGTTTGACGCGTTTGTCCGGATCCGTGGCATCGAGGAAACGTTTCGCCTCGTCTGCCTTGGGCAATGTTCCAAGCGCATCGATATAGATGCGTCGCACAAACGCTTCATCGGAACAGAGTTTGGCAGGCTCGATCTTTAACTTGATCAAGTTTGCGAACACGATATCATCGATCGAATTGTGAGCGTGCACTGGGGAATCGCTCTGGAACGGTCGATCCATCCAATCCTCTTCATACTCAGGCAACGTCTGCAAGCCTTTGGGCATATCCAATGCCAACGACTCTCCGGAATGAGACGAAGGAAATGAAGGCATGATGTTCTGAGGATCGCTCAGCCGCTTACTGCCTGCGCTGGCTGACGTCGCAAGCGTGTTGGACGCCGCCGATTGGGACGGCATGGTTTGGCGAGCTTTGTTTTCGGCAACCAACCATACCGCCAACGCAATCATGCTGAACATTGCTGATGCAAAAAGCAACAGTATCCAAATCGGATTTTTTCGTCGTTTTCGCTTCATCGTTGGACTCGATCGGGCGTGAATAGCGTCGCCGTTGGCCGGCGCGTTCACACGGTTGGAAATCGATCACCTTTCACATTGACTTAACCCGGCTGCTTCACGCTCGAAAACGCAACGCCTTCGATTTCGACGAGCAATTCGGGTCGACAGACATCCGCAATCGCGTAGATCGTAGGCAAAGCACCAAAGCGACTTTCACAAACCGCGCGGCACTTTTCGTAGTCTTCTTGACGTTTCACATAAACGCGAACTTTCGCCAAATCGCTCAGCTGCGCCCCACAGCCTGGCATGGAATGACGCTCGAAATTCGACGGAGCAATCAGTTGTTCAATATTGTCGATCGTTTGATGCGTCTGCTTTTCGATATCGTCGATGTGAACACTCTCGGAATCCAGAATACTGGCGGTTCCCGAGACCCAAGTCGTTAGATAATTCCCCACTCGGACCGCCATCGCGCGAGCAAACTTGGGACTCTTGGCAGAGAACCGTTTGGCATAATCGAACGCGGAAGTTTGTTGTGGGTTTTCAAGCGACCGTAATTCGACATCGGATCGATCGGTTTGCAGCGCCATCCCGCTAAGCGTCAAACTACCCCCAACCATTCCGATCCCCGTGCTAGCCGGATAGATCACCTGGCCATCGGCTGAAACCGACATTTGACCGAGCGACTCTTGCACATCAAAGAAATCGGTTCGTGCTCGGTTCAATTCGCGGTAACGCTCGGTCCCGTCTTCGAGTTCCGTAATGCCACCTTGATACAACCACACGCGTGGCACATCGCGGAACTTCGCCCCTGCCATCTCCAAACGCTGGTTCAATTGTTCGAATACGCTCTTGGATTCATCGTAGGCTGTCTCGGAACCTTTCGCAGGACGAATGCCGGCTAAGTAGATCCAACGCAACGAATCATAAGTGATCGTGACCACATCCGGCAGCGGAAATTCGACCGAAACATCGTCACCACCGAGCGCCCATGCTTCTATCGCCAAAGCTTGGCCACCACATGGCGGTTGGACAATAAAGCTCGTCGCCGGGACGCGGTCACCAAAGTACGCCGCGAATAATTTTTCAAACGCAGGAATATCGTCGGCCGATCGTACGAACACCGTTTGCATCGAAACGGTCATCGGAACGGCTTGCTGTTTTAAAATCACGCGGATCGTCGAAACCGCTTCCCAAGCCTGATCGATTGCTGAACCAATCGCTTGCGGAGTGACCATCAAGGCAATCCGACAAACACGGTCAAGCGTTACGACACTGTGTTGTTGGTCGCTAAGTAAACAAGCCGGTGCCGACGATTCGCCGATCATCTTTTCTAGCCGACAACCGTTGCTACATGAGTCGCCCTCGGCACCAAGCATTTGCTTCATCGGTTCCATGCGACTGCATATCGCCTCCGAGGCCGACGCACTCACTTGTTCGGCTCGCTGTTTCGTTTCCTTCGTCGCTTTGATTGCCTCGCTCATCGGTCATCCTCGGTTGGGAAATAGAAAGTAGGTAGGAATTTAAAGGGTGGGATAGTGAATTGGGTGGGATAGTTAGTCGGTGGGAAATTGAATTAGATTCGCGCGAAGAACGCGACTCTATCGAAGGGTAAGCCAAACAAATGTCTCCGTTTCGTTAGCAAGACGATGGTCCAAGTACTTTGCACAATGCCTCTGATTGCGAATCGCTGAAACTCTTCAGCACTTCCGCAATGGTTGTTTTACGAAAAGTATCTTCGATTGTCCCCATCGCATCGTCAATACATTTGTGCATCGGGCACAGTCCATCGACATGCGATTCAATGTCGACCGGACAGGCCTCAATACGCTCGAGTGGATCGATAGCATTGATCACATCGAGAGCCGTCAATACGGCCGGATCAGCACGCAGCATGAAGCCACCATGGCTGCCACGGTGTGCACTCAAAATGCCGGCTTTAGTCAATTCCTGAAGTACTTTGATTAAGTAGCCCGGTGCGGCTTTGATCCCTTGGGCGATCTCCTTAACCTTGTGCGGGTTACGAGGTCGCTGAGCCATCCAGATAACAGCTCGAAGCCCGTAATCACACGCCTCGGAAAGCAATTTCATGAGTATTTGATCTCCCTAAATTAGCTAATAAGGAGTCTAATTGATCCGCTGAAAGAATGCAAGCGTGCATTAATGCGTTGATACTTGATATTGACATAATCAGAGTATTTTCCAGAAGCGACGTTTTCCCGCTGCCGCCCTTGATTGGGACAACCCTCCTATCCCTCTCGCTCGGCAGTGGCACTCTCCCTTGTCAGTGGACCCGCTTTGGATAAATTGCAGGCAATTCAGGCCTGAACGGCTACCCCCTGGTAACGCAACCAGATCGCATTCACTAAGACTTAAATAGACATTCTTAGCCTCTAACCCGACGAAAAACCTTCCATGTCCACCCCAACCCCCTCTCTCGTTGGAATCGTTGGTCTCGGCTACGTCGGTCTGCCCCTAGGGCTGCAATTCGCTCGAAGCGGTGTATCGGTTCTAGGATTGGATATCGATTCCGCGAAGGTGGACTCGATCAATGCGGGACAATCCTACATCCATCATATCGATTCCGATTCGATCAGGGAACAAATTGACTCGGGGCGACTATCTGCGAGCACCGATTTTTCGCGAGTGGGTGATTGCGGCGCGGTGATCATTTGTGTCCCAAGTCCACTCAACAAGAACCGTGAACCGGACATTTCGTACATTTTGAAAACAGGCGAGGCAATTGCCCCCTACCTGCATCCGGGAATGCTTGTCGTCCTCGAATCGACCACCTACCCAGGAACCACCGACGAAGATTTGCTTGGTGTCCTTGAAAAGGGTTCAGGATTGGTTGCCGGCAAAGACTTTCATTTGGCTTTTTCGCCCGAACGCGAAGACCCAGGCAACCCGGATAGCCGAGTCGCCAAGATCCCCAAGGTGGTTGGCGGATTGAGTCCCGCGTGCCTGGAAAAGGCGACGGCGTTGTATGGGCAAGCGATCGAGCGAATCGTACCGGTGAGCAGTTGCCGAGCAGCCGAAGCGACGAAACTGCTTGAGAATATTTTCCGCAGCGTCAACATTGCGTTGGTCAATGAGTTGAAAATCGTATACGCCGCAATGGGAATCGATGTTTGGGAAGTAATTGAAGCAGCCAAGACGAAACCTTTCGGCTACATGCCCTTCTACCCCGGTCCCGGTCTTGGCGGTCATTGTATTCCGATCGATCCGTTTTACCTGACATGGAAAGCACGCGAATACGGTCAAGCGACTCGGTTCATCGAGTTGGCGGGCGAAATCAATACTTCAATGCCCCAGCACGTCGTGAACAGGGTTGCCGAAGCACTAAACGGAGTGAAAAAGCCAATCAATGGCAGCAAGATCCTCCTTGTCGGACTCGCCTACAAAGCGAATGTTGATGACGATCGCGAATCGCCGACGTATGTATTAATGGATCTATTGAAAGCGTCTGGGGCTGAGGTAAGCTACTACGACCCCTATGTCCCCGTCATCCGGCCCAGTCGAGAACATGGCCATTGGGCTGGTACTCCGAGCATCGCTTGGGACAACGAGACGGTGGGTAGTTTTGATGTAGCAATCATCTCCACTGCGCACGCCAACGTAGATCACCAAGAACTAGTCGATTGGTCGCAATTGGTGATCGACACCCGCAACGCTACCGCCAATTGCAGCAACCGCCAACACGTCGTGAAAGCCTAATTCGATGCCTGAAACCTATCTCGTCACCGGCGTCGCCGGCTTTATCGCCAACCGTGTCGCCGCAAAGCTTATCGAACAGGGCCACACGGTCGTCGGTATTGACAACCTTAACGACTATTATGATGTGCGGTTAAAGCAACACCGTCTCGACAAGCTCTCGCACCCGAATTTCACGTTCATCAAAGGTGACATCGAAGACCGTGCATTGCTTAGGAAAGTCTTTGACGACCACTCGTTCGCGGCCGTGCTGAATTTGGCAGCTCGCGCGGGTGTGCGATACAGCATGGCCAACCCGCATGTCTACATGACCACCAACGCAATGGGGTCGCTGAACTTACTTGACGAAATGCAGCGGACCGGAGTGAAGAAGTACGTTCTGGCATCAACGTCATCGCTGTATGCGGGCCAACCGATGCCGTTTCTTGAAACGCTGAGCGTCAACACGCCGATCTCGCCGTACGCCGCGAGCAAGAAAGCGGCGGAGGCAATGGCATATTCTTACCACCACCTTTACGACATTGACGTTTCCGTTTGCCGCTATTTCACTGTCTATGGGCCCGCGGGCCGGCCCGATATGTGTATCTTTCGGTTTATCAAGTGGATCGACGAAGGGACGCCGATCGAATTGTTCGGCGACGGGGAACAATCACGCGACTTTACCTATGTCGACGATATTGCCAACGGAACAATCCTTGCCGTCAAACCGGTTGGATACGAAGTGTTCAACTTGGGTGGCGGTGGCGAGCCAGTCTCGCTGAACACGGTGATTGCGAGTTTGGAAGAGCGACTTGGCAAAAAAGCCGAACTGACGCACAAAACATTCCACAAAGCGGACATCGTCACGACGCAAGCGAACATCGAGAAAGCGAAGGCGATGCTCGGTTGGCATCCCCAAATCAGTCTCGACGAGGGACTGCAAAAATGCGTCGATTGGCACTTGCAGAACAAGCCTTGGTCAAGCGAGCTAGTGTTACCGTAAGCGGGTTGCCCCGCTCGGCTATGAACCGAACTTCTAGGTTGTGACGGCTCCGCTATCTCGCCAACCCAAGCAATTTGCGAACGAAGAAATCGGCTTGACGTCGCTGGGCGTATGGATGACCGGCTGCTCCGTGACCGACGCCCGGCATCAATAGGAACTCGAAATCTTTATTTGCCTTGACGAGCCCATTGACCACCTGCATGGTGCTGGCCGGGTCCACATTCGTATCAAGCTCGCCACCAATCAGCATGAGGTCGCCTTGCATCTTGTGGACCTGGGTCACGTTTGATTCTTGCTCGTAATGTGGGCCAACGGGATACCCCATCCATTGTTCATTCCACCACATTTTGTCGACGCGATTGTCGTGGCATCCGCAATCGGCAGCGGCCGCACGATAGAAATCACCATGATCGATCAATGCCCGCAGCGCACTTTGGCCACCGGCTGATCCTCCCCAAATTCCGATCCGCGACAAATCCATTTCTGGATACTCTTTCGCGGCTGCCTGGATCCAAGCAATCCGATCTGGAAACCCACTATCGCCGAGATTCTGCCAGCAAACATCATGGAACGCCTTGCTTCGATAGCTCGTCCCCATCCCATCAATTTTGACAATAATGAAACCCAATTCCGCCATTTTCTGCATGCCTGTTTGACGTCCAAACGACTTCGGTACAAAAGCCGCTTGGGGCCCGGCGTAGATCGATTCCATCACAGGATACCGTTTGCTTGGATCAAAGTTCGTAGGACGAATGATGATTCCATAGATGTCTGTTTCCCCGTCGCGTCCCTTTGCAACAAACCGCTCAGGGTATTGCCAACCCGTTTGGAGCACCTTCGATGCATCAGCCGTTTCCAACTGGCAAATTTCTTTCCCCGTGTCGGCGTCGCGTAGTGTCGTCACCGGCGGCAAATCGACTCGCGAATAGGTATCGATCAAGTAACGATTTCCGGAGGTGAATTCCCAGCTATGATCGCCGTCCCCGGACGTCAGTCGTACCACATCCGTTCCATCAAAGTTTACGCGAACTAAATGCCGGTAATAGGGATCCTGGTCGGGATCGATTCCAGAAACGACAAGCCATATTTGGCGTTTCTCTTCCTCCACTCGTTCCACCGATCGCACCACCCAATTGCCACTGGTGATTGCGTTGATCGTTTGGCCGGTTTTTTGGTCAACAAGGTACAAGTGATTCCAACCCGACCGCTCACTCATCCAAATCGCTTCGTTCGTCTTATCGAGTCGACGCAGAAATTGTTTGTGCGAATAGCAAACGAACGTGTTGCTTTGTTCGTCGATCATCGCTCGCGGTATTGCCGTTTCCGCGTCCACTGCGATAACCCTTAACGCTTGGTGGCCACGCTGGTTGTAAACAAACGAAAAGGACGTTCCGTCCTGATGCCAACGCAGGTTGTCGATGGAAAACGGATTCGGAAACAACGAATCCTCGATCAATTTCGGAGTTCGATTTTCAACATCAAAGAGAACCGGGCGCGGATGATCTCGCGGATCCCCTGGTTTAGCGTAGTCGACCATCATCAACTTCGAATGGATCGAGCCATCCGGTGAAGATTCGACGATCGGAATTTTTCGCGTTTCAACACGTTCGGTCTTCATCACAACAAAATGCTTTGAATTTGGCGACCACCAAACATTGCCGCTGTAGACACAATCCGTTGTCCCATCGGTCGTCAGGATGGTCCGTTCACCGGAGTTCTCATCAACCAAGACCATATTGTTGTCTTCGTAGTTAACTCGCCACAACGCGTTGGGGGACCGATGTCGCGGGCTGCTCGCCCGGTTTGCCCGGCGACCGCGGCTGCGGTTTTCTTGCATCGGTATTGGGGTATCGGAGTTGATGATCGCCAACGGCTGCGATACATCGGCGACAAACGCCGCTATGGTTTCGCCGGCCTCGTTTTGAAGTGCCCACGCATGACCCTCGAACGTACTGATCGATACCGATTTTTGCGGATCGACCTTTCCATAGTCCACAAAACGGCCTTCGCTGTTGATCCATTTGTAGATCAGCGTCCGATCGGTGTCGTTTTGAAATCGGATGTCGGTTCGATCGCCCCCATTTTGGCTGCGGCGAATCCGCGTGTTGGGCGTCAGCGAATCCAGTTTTTGCGTGGCGGCAAACTCGGGTAACTCGCTGCGGATCGCTTGCGTCATTTGTTCGAAATTTTCAAATTCGGTCCGCGAACGGGACTGCGCATCGACAAAGACGAACCGTGTTTCATCCTCCCCCGTCTCGATTCGATAGAAGAACTGGCCTTTCGCTTCGTCGATCCATTTCGCCTTGACGTGATCGCGAAAAATGGGCTCTTTCAGTCGCGAGCCAATCGATTCCCACCGCTCAAAAGCAGCATCGTATTGAGATTCCTCTGCTTGCGATTGTTTGGCGTCTACCGCTGGAAGGTAGAGACTCAAACTGCAAATCAATGCGTAGAAAAGCAATCCTTGGCGAAGGCAGGGTGAGATAGCGAACCGTATTTCTATGCAAATCATTTGTTGAAGCTGCACCAAAAGGGGAGGGAATCACGCGTCCTAGCATAGCTGTGCCGCAGCGTTCGAGGGAGCCATTTCGAGACTGAATATGACAGTGAATGAGAAATCTGTGTTCATTTGCTTGATATCGCCGATTTGCCCAAGTCAACGGCGTCAATATTCTTACAATAACGAGTGCTTGGCTTTCGAGCTAAGTGTGAAGCAGGCGACCGCCTGAATTCCCTCAAAAGTTTCATTTCAATAGGATTGACGGTGACCGATATTTCAACTGGGAATCGTGCTAGGTGTTTCTTCGGATTCATCATTGCGTCCATGATTTTGATCGATACGCAACAAGCACTGGCGCAAGGCTTTTTCCGTCCGATCGCGAGCACGCAGTCAGGACGATTTATCGACGCACCGCGAAATTTGCAGCAACAATTGCGGGACGCCGAACGAGCGATTGAAAACGACAACTTCAGCGAAGCGGTCGTTCGCTTGGGGAATCTGCTGCAGCGTGCAGGCGGCGACTCAGAAGACGCACTGCTAAACGGTCAAGATTTTTTTCTTGATGCCGACGGTGCCGGTTCGCCAAAATTGGCTCGCGAAAGTTTATTCCATCGCGCACGTCAAATTCTCAGCTCGCTTCCACGGCAAGCCCGCGACACGTATCAACTTCGCTACGGCCCCCTCGCTCGAAAAATGCTCGATGATGCCTCGGCGTCTCGCGATTGGGAAACCGTGGCTGCAGTCCGTCGAATGTATCTGCATACCGAAGCGGGATACGACGCTTCATTATTATTGGCAAAGCGGGATCTGTTCGCCGGACGTCCATTATCCGCTTCGTTGATGCTCGATGAATTCGTCAACTCTGCTGATGCAATCGCACGTACCGGGGAATCGGTAAAGGTCTTGCATGCCGAAGCATGCCATTTAGCCAATCGAGAATTTGATCCCTCCGATGTGACGATTGACACGGTGACAATTCATGGGAAATCCGAGACGCTTCCGGCCCAGGAAGAGCTAGCCAATTGGCTCGATTCCCGTTTTCAAGACGGACGTGATATGGATGTGGAGGACATCAACTATGCGATGTTTGGTGACAAGCCGCACCGAAATGATCGCAGCATTGGTGAATCTCCGCTTGCGAACGAGCGATGGACACTCGACACGACCGCCAGTCCGCGACAGACGCGAACGATCCGTCAACTTGCTAGCAGGATGGTTTCGAGCGGCCAACTGCCACCACCAAGTTGGACCCCTATTCGCGTTGGCAAGCAGTTGCTGATGCGAACCACCGAGCGACTTGTCGGCGTCGACTTTACCACCGGAAAACGCGTTTGGATGTACCCGTGGTTCTCGACCGAAAAGTACTTTGACACAGAGACAATCGATTTCGATTCGATCCCGGGCGAAGAACAGGTTAACGAGATGTTGAGCCAACGCGTTTGGAACGATTTGCCTTACGGCCAAATCACCAGCGACGGTCAACGGGTCTTTATGCTCGATGATTTGGGCAAGATTGAAATGGCGATGTTCAGCCCCATCATGGGAATGCAGGGAACGCGGCCATCGGACACGGGATCCAATACACTTGTCGCACTCGATTTGGCTACCGAAGGATATTTACTTTGGAGAATTGGTAAAGGCGAAGACCTCGCGTCGACCATGTCCGATGCGTTCTTCCTCGGTCCGCCACTGCCACTCGAGGGGCGACTTTATGTGATGGCTGAAATTGCTGGCGACATTTCATTGATTTGTCTCGATCCCGCAAGCGGTAGTGAACTGTGGCGTCAACATTTGGTTGCGGTAGAAACCGGTGCCATCGATACCGACCCGATTCGCCGCGTCGGTGGAGCCACGCCCAGCTACCATGAAGGTTTGCTGATTTGCCCAACGGGCGCCGGCGCGTGTGTCGCAGTTGATTTGGTCGACCGCATGCTCCGATGGGGTGCTACCTACCCGCGAAACGACGACTTGATCCGGGGCATGAACACTCGTGGTAACAATAGCGTCGGGTCCACGCAATTGATGCAGCGATGGTATAGCGGGGCCGCCATCGCCGCCGATCGCTCGGTACTCCTTACACCAATCGAATCAAACCAACTACTAAGCTTCAATCTACTGACCGGGGAAGAAGTTTTTGAACCCAAAGAACGTGTCGTCTCACGCACTCTTGCAGGCATTCGTGACGGAAAGTTCTTCTTAGTCGGCAGCAATCAAATGAGTGCGTACGATCTTCAAACAGGCAACAAGCTATGGAACACTCCAACGGATTTGCTGTCAGTCGGTCAGCTCATTTCCGGACGCGGCGTGTTTGGAATCTCCACCTATTTGTTGCCAACGACAACCAACCAAATCGTCAAGGTGTCACTCGAAGATGGATCGGTGATGGATCGTCGTGACGTCAATTTCCAATTAGGGAATCTGATTGCGGTCGATGGTGAATTGATCTCGCAAGCGGCAACGACATTGTCGGTTGCTTACGGCGAAGTCTCCCTTGGGCCAAAGGTCGAAAGAGCACTCAAAGAAAATCCGGACGACACTCAGGCCATGATTCGCAAGGCCGAGCTAATGCTTCAAGAAGAGAAACGTCAAGAAGCGTTAGAACTGCTTGCCCAAGCACGCAAAGCGGAACCGGACAATGATGAGGTGTTGATGTTATCGGTAGCGGCGATGCTTGATGCACTGCGTGAATCGCCCGAAGTCGATGGCGAGATGGTGGAAACATTGGATCAATTGATCTATGAACCCGATCAACGCGTCGAATTGCTTGCCCTTCGCTTACGAGCGGCTTTGCAGAGAACCCAATACGATTTAGCAGCAAGTCAATTATTAGAGTTATCTTCGCTAGCGGCATCGGAATCGGGCGTCGAAGACGCCGCGACACGGATTATTTCAGAGCCGAGCCGCCATTGTTCACTCGACGCTTGGATTGCAGCACGTTCAGCCGAAATCGTTAGTGCCCTCGATACGCAGCAAGACGCAGCATTGACAGAGACGGTCAATGCGTTGGTTGAAGAATCGTTATCCCCCAACCTAAATGCATCGGACCGCCTTCTCGAGCGATTGGCCGCCCAATTTGGTGCGTTTGGTGGTTCCGAGCGTTTGCGCACCGAATTGTCCAATCGTTACCAAGAGGACGAACAGTGGTTGCGTGCCTACGGATTGCATGTCCATGCGAGGTTGGCGACGGATCGTGAGATCGCCAATCTTCCGACTTCCCGGTTACTTGCTTTGGCGAAGATTTTTTCGTTCGAACGTTTTGGCAAAGACGCGGCGAAAATCATTGCTCTGATTCGCGGTCGAGACGATGCGCCCGACCAGAATCTTCTCGACGAGATTAGCAAGGCAGTCATGCGTTTCCATAGCGAATTCGAATGGCCTGATTCTGCAACCGTTCAATGGGAACCAAGGCCGCGCCGAATGCGTTCGTCGATGTCGCTACAGCAACAATTTTCGCAGACAACCGTGTTATCAGGTGAACAGTTTCGCGATTGGCAATTAGTCAGCGAAGGGGCGTTCCCGTTGGCGCTGCGCAACCCGCTCGGCAGTTCGCACGGTATTGCAACAATGTCCGAGGCGAGGCAACGCGAAATCGGCCAAAACGAAGCAAAAATCGCTGGCGGGGCAATGGTGATCGTCACACCGAGTTCGATTGTCGGCGTCGATTTGCAGCGTTTGATCGCCCAGGAAGGCGATAGTGTCATGTGGGAACACAACCTCAGCACCGACGGCACCGCGCTATTGAGTCGGCGTAGCAATACAACTCGATTTGGCGACCAAGTATTCCAATATCGCATTCGAGGGGCCACTGCGTCTGCAACGGTTCCACAATTCAGTCTCGGCCCTTTGCTTGGTGATCGGGTTTTCGCGTTGCAGGGCGGTGAACTGATGGCCCTGGATTTGTATTCGGGTGAATCGATATGGCGGAACGCAGCGGCACCGACAAATGGCATTGTGCTATCGAATGGTCCCGAAGTCGCAGTAGTTTCCGAGGATGAACGACGAATCGTATTCTTCAATAGCCTCGATGGAAAGATCACTCGCCAAGCACCATGGCACCATGGTTTCATTTGGGGTGGACAAGGAAAGTACGTGCTATCCTATCACCCCACCGACGACATTGATCGTGAATACTTGGTTCTACTCTATGATCCATTTGCCGATCAAATCGTGCTACAAAGACAATCCGCCGAGGCGAATCGGACGACAATTGATATTCCGGCATCTTACGGTCGTATCGTTGGCGGACGCTACTTGGCAATGCTTGATACCGAGGGAAAAGCATGCGTCTGGGATTTGGTTTCCGCAAAAGTGGTCAGCGACGTGGAACTACCCGCCTATGAGGATTTGGTGGGACTGCATGCAATGGTGATGGCAGATCGTTTTATTCTGCTTCCCCAGCGGCGTGCGAAAGAAAACGATATCGCACCGGCACCGATGCTGCACACTCGCCAAAGCAACCAACATGAAACGTCCAATGCCGTAGTTTGCATTTCACTCGATAGCGGAGAAGTCGTGTGGCAAAAAGAGTTTGACGAAGCGTGGGGATGCACCGTGCATCAACCAAGCGGATCACCTGCGGTATTGTTGTCGCGTGCTCGATCCACTTTTTCGCCTGTGAACCCACGTGTGCGAAAACGAACGCTCGATTTTATGGCTTTAGATATTGACGATGGTCACGAACTGGCATCGGTGCTCGATAAGGAAGTGCCTAGCAATACAAACGAGCTTGCTACCCAAATTAAGATGCCAGCGCACCAACCGCTGATGGTCGTCGATATTGGTTTGGAAAAATTGAAGTTAGTGTTTGGCGAAACGTCGAGCGAATCACAAACAGTCGCGGAACCGCAGAAAGATCACGCGTCGGATGCGCCATAGGGAAACACAGTAAACGCGGCTGGAGCTCGTTCCCCGGCGACGTCGGGAAGCGAGGCCAGCTATTTCCAATACAGCGCGAGTTTTTGAGCTAAGGCTGATAGGCTCCACTGATCTCATCGAGAATTTTCTTCAGCAGCACTTCTTCGCGAATCAACCCATTGTGACGAAATACAATTTTGCCGCCCGGTGCGACCAATACCGTGTGTGGCTCGGGGCCTTCCCACATCGGATCCAGAGCTTCGATCAGGGGGTCCATCGTCGCTTCGGTGTAAAGATAGTTGTTCGATGTTCGTCCCTCTGATTTTAGATAGGCTTGAAGCGAACGTGGCAAAGCAGCCCTTTGCTTGTCCAAGAACGCGACTACTTTCTCGCGATCTTTCGGCAGATCGGTACTGATCGTAATCAACTCAAAGTCGCGCATTCCCATCCGTCGCGAAACACGCACCAATCCCGGGAACTCGGCCGCACACGGTACACACGTGGTCGACCAAACGTTGAACAACCTATATTTACTGGTATCGTTTGCCACCAGCCCCGCGACGCCGTTTGCGTCAATGCCATCGAGAGTGACTTCGGCTTTTTCCCAACGTTGGTTGTCCTGCTCGACTTGAACGATCTTTTCCCGCCATTTGGTGGAGCATCCGAACGGTCTTGTTATGGGAACCGCAACAGAGGAACCCTCAAGCAAAGCCAAAATCGCATCGCGAGTGTCTTGTTTAGTCACCGTGGTGGGATCCGGATAACGCGAATCGTCGAATCGTCCGCGGTAACGAAGTGTTCGGTTGGCATCAAAAACAAAGACATGCGGTGTCGCGAGACATCCATAGCGTTTCGCAGTTGCTTGTGTCTCGCCATCATACAAATACGGAAACGTAAAACCATGTTCTTCGGCGTACGGTTTCATGTCTTCAAAACTGTCGTCGTACTTTGAATACCCAAGTTCATCGAGTCGAAGCCCGTCGCCGGAATTCGGATTAATGGCAACGATCGAAACGCTTTTGCCCCCAAGTTCCTTGACCAGCGTCATCAATCGCGGGTCGTGAGCATGGCACACCGGGCAATGATTCGAAGTGAAGTAGACGAGCAAGACATTCGATTCCGAAAAATCCGATAATTGCCAATTTCGCCCATCAATTCCCGGCAAAGAAAAGTCAGGTGCTGAATCACCTATTTCAAGTTGCTGGAACCCGGGCGGATTCTCAGCCAAAACGCATGAAATCGAACAAAGGGATACCAGTAACAACAGCAACAGTCGCATCGCAGCTCCACGTCGGTTGGAAGGATTGGAAAGAAAAGGGGGCTGGGGATATGCATCCTTTCGCTCGCAGACCTTCCGACAACACGTCAACGAGATTCTGCTGGCGAAAGCTCATTCGGCTAATTGTAGCCGATTGGCAGCCCGATGAAGGGGGCGAGATATGCCGTCGCAATTCACATGCACAAGACGCTCGAACTTTGGCATGCGAGCTAGCAGCGAAAACCGGGATGCAATCCGCATGACTTGAATCGCAATGGAGCCTGATGGTTTCAGGTCATTTACCACGCGGAGCTCGAGCCCGTCGATTGAGAAACGCGACGAGAGTCTCGTCGCTCGCCGCATCAGAAATTCTTCCGAGGTCGTTGCGATGCCTTCGGTTTTAGGTTTGGAACACATGAAAATCGTTGGCTTGATACTAACGATCCGTCACATTCCATCAGGCACTCAACATGCCGGGAACACGAAGAATGCCGGGAACACGAAGAGCGTCCCGTGACATCGAAACATCCCGAATGTTTAGCCCTGCAGATTTAATCCGCCTGAAGCCGTTGCGGCCTGCGAAACCGCGCCGTTCTCGTTTGCAACGACCAACCGCCACGTCTCCGCTTCGACTTCCAAAACGAGACGAATATCGTCAATCGCATCGGCGTCACTGGAAAGTTCCGCGTTGATCAGATGTTTCGACAAAAACACGTACAGGTCTGCTATTTTACCGCACACACCTTCGTCTGATGTGACCCCCGAAAGAAGCTCCGTGATCAGGTCGAGCAGCCGAAGCGATTGCTCGTTCGACCCTTTCTTCCCATCGTCGCTTCGCCAGTCCTCCGCAAGCTTTCGCGCGACTTCAACGGATCGTTCGAGCAACATCAAACGCAAACGACCAGGCGACGCGCTTCGAATCATCGAATCAAGATACTCATCCGACTTTCGACGTCGCGGGCCAGTATAGCCGCTGGGCTGAAAATTCGATGCAGCGTGTGAATGAGTGTATGACATAGACTTAATTGCCTCCATGCAATGAAAAAGTCAATATTTAGTAGTTAACTGTCGCTGTAAAATGAAATCGGTTCGATTTGGGAAACGATCGATGCATTTGATTGCAGCTTGGATATCACTTCTTCGGTCCGGTAGAACTGCGTCAATAAGCGTTCTCGTTCATTTTCAAGTCGCTCATTCATCGCATCCACGCGTTCATTGTTGCGTTCAACCTGTTCAGCCAATGTCGACGATCGATTTAACAACAAACCTTCGTCCACTCCCGCGATACGCTCGGTCAAGTCGTCAACGCGTCCGGCAAGTCCGGTGTCCGTCGTTGAGAAAAATGCATCCACTGCAGCCGCATTTCCCTCGAGTGTCTCTGTTAATTTCTCAGCATCCATTTCAAGTTTTCCTTGATCGTTGATGCGAATACCGACTTGCCCCAACGAACTGAATTCACCGGCTTGTATGACGGAACTGGAAAACAATTTCCCGAAACTGTTTTGGATTCGCAACGTCTCGCTCGAGCCAAACAACAAACCAACTTCTTCGGTTTCGGCGTTGTAGAATGTCAACGAGTCAATCTTATCGACCAAGTTGTTGTATTGATCTACAAATGTCTTGACGGCTGTGGTTGCCGACGCGGGGTTTTGGGTGACCTTGATCGTCACGGGGTCGGTCGACAATTCTTTGAGGGTTAGCACCAAACCGCCATCGGACGAACTCGTCTGACTTTCGCTATGTCCAATCAGCGCAGAGACCTCTTCACCACCGATGGTTTCGGTCGTAGCGGTCCCCGCAATGCCAAGTTCTGAGGCGGCTTTGCCGTTCCCAGCGTCTACGATTTCGAGTGTTCCTTCGCCGTCTGCTGTATCGACAATGGAGATTCCGTCGCCGTCCTCGTTGATGGATGCCGAAACGCTGATACCAAGACTATTGATCGCATCAAGCAAGCCTCCGACAGTTGTGATTTCCTCGGTTCGAAGGTTGACGGCACTGACGTTTCCGTCACTGTCCTCAACCGTGAAGCTGCCTAGATTAATTCCGCGGCCCGAGTTCAGTTCAGACAGCAATGTTGAACGCCCAATATCGGTCGACGCCGCACCCGTGTTGGCGAGGTCAAAGACACCGTCGGCCGACGCCACAAAACTCTCGGGCGCCCCATCGGTCGATACGGCGATCAAGGCGTCTTGGCCTCGCGTTTGCGTTCGCAAATCGAGGTTAAACCCTTCTGCATTAATCGCCAATTTCCCAGCATCACCCGCCGTATCGCTTCGAATACGTAACGAATAGGTACCGTCGTCATTCGTTTGAATCGACGCAGTCCCATAGCGTGCGTCTTCATTGATCTTGTCGACCAACGTCGTCAATGTGTCATCAGCGGTGACTTCGATCGTATCGGCTTGCGTACCGACGAGTGCGGACACACTCGCACCGCCGATCGTTTGTTCGGTTGCCGTTCCAGCAATGCCAAGTTCAGTGGCAAGTGTGGACGATGCCGAGTCGGCTATTTCGAGAGTCTCCTCGCCGCCCGCGTTATCAACAATCGCAATGCCGTCGCCCTTTTCGTTAATCGACGCAGTTACATCAACGCTCAATTCATTGATCTTGTCGACTAAATCGCCAACGGTCTCGATTTCGTCGAAGGCCAAGTTGACCGCGGATACCGCACCAGCGCTATCGGTAATCGTAAAGCTTCCGCGACTGATTCCTTTGTTGGCGTTGAGATCGGCAATTAGCGTATCATGAGTGACCGTGGGACGGTTCAAGCTTTTGCCGACCACGATATCATCCGTTGTGGTCGCTTCGAGCCCGAGTTGGGAAGCGGTGTCATCGACCGAAGAAATCTCAAAATCGCCGGCGCCGCCCGAGACATCGCGAAGCTGGAAACCAGTTCGCGAATCATTTAGCTTTGCAATGAGATTTAGGCCCGAACCTTGGATTGCTTCGATGATCTCGCTAGTGGTTGTCGCGCTCGACAAGTCGATACTCGCACTCGACCCGTCCGACAAGGTGATGTCAAGGTTGGTCAATGGATCGAGACCGCTGCCGCCGTTAAGTTCGGTTAGTGCGGCTCCACGGAGCGAGCTGACTCCGTCCGGCAAATCCAGTTCGATTCCAGTGACTTCATTCTGTGCTTCGTCGATACCCCAAAGCCCCAAGTCGGCAGCCGTCTCGGCATCGCCAAGCTGTTCCACTTTTAGATTATTCGCTGTGCTACCGGTCAAATCGATAAGCTTCAGAGCACCGTTTTCGGTGGTTGCACGAACATCGATGTCTGCATCGTTGATCGCCGTAATCACGTCGTCGATCGTTCGAGCGTCAGCGAAATTGATTTCGGACGAGTTTCCCGCGCGATCGGTGATTCGCACCGTACCCGATTCTACCCCCCGGCCGTTATTCAAATCGGCGAGCGAAACGGAATCGTCGAGGAAGCTGCCTGTTGGATTGATCGATAATGTGCCAGCAAACCCGAGCGCTGTTTCGACGTCATCGAATCGTTTGAGCGATCGAACGTCGTGCGTCCCCGCGTTTTGAATGGTCCGAACGACATGGGTTGCCGGTTCCGCATTGTTGCCTGCGGCAGCGGAAATGACGTCCGAATTAGAGGAATCCGCCGTTTTCGCTTGAAAGACCGCGGAACTACTCAACCTGGCGGCTGAAAGTTGGACGCCAATCACCGAGGCAGTCAATTCGGCAATCGCCTGCTGGCGTGAGACCAACGTTTCCGTGCGCGCGACAACCCGATCGCGTGGCTGTGCGCTGATGGCAATGAGTTGGTCGACGGTGCTTACGATATTGGTCCCGGTGACCAATCCAACCGATGATTGTAGTCGGCCCATAGGATAATTCTAAATACGTGGGGGGAGGGGGTTTTGGAGTTCACGCTAAAACGCGTTTCTTGTGTTTGGTTGCTTTGACGTAAATAACTGGTCGGACAAACCTAAAAACGGAACTCCAATGGCTATCATCGTCCATCCGTAGGGATCGAGTTGACTCAAATGCAAACGGCCGGGCACGGATTGCTCCGCGTCCGGCCGAACGCTATCAAATGATCGTCATGTCAGTTGCGGTCGAGATTATCGAAGCAACGAGAGGACGTTTTGTGGATTCTGATTGGCCATCGACAATACGTTGGTACCCGATTGAGTCAGAATTTGAGCACGTGTCAGTGCTGCCGATTCTTGTGCGAAGTCGGCGTCACGAATCGAGCTTTCTGCTTCTTGCAGGTTAGCAACGGTATCTTTCAAACTGACCATATTGCTTTCCAAAGTCGTTGCTTGGAATGCACCAAGACGACCGCGAAGGCCAGTCACTTGGTCAATCGCTTGCGTCACGATTTCGGCTGCTGCGTTTGCATCATTCGAAAGCGATGCACTGCCACCACTACCGAGTTGGAACAATTTACCAGCGGTTCCGCCCAGACGAGCCGAGCTGACACTGCCGATACCAATACGAGCTTGTTGGTTGCTGACGACGTCGGCACCAAGTTGGAACAAGGCACCACCACCGGTGATCGAGAAAGTCGACGTATCGGTTTGATCCGCTTCCAATTCAAGCTGGACATCCAAAGTCGCCGTGTTGAGCGAAATCTTGTTGCCCTTGGTTGTTGCTTCGCGACCGTTGATCGACGCTTTCACGTCGGTACCAACCGATCGGGCACCGTTGGCAAAATTTCCACCGGCACCTTCTTGAATCACGCGAAGGTCAACCACACTGTCGCGGCCGTATTCGGTGCTGCGAAGTTCAAGCTGCGTTCCGTCAGCAGCCGCTTCAATACCAGTTGCATCTTTCACCAAGTTGATTTGCGAAACAAGTTGGTCGAGCGTTGTACCCGCCGAAACGTTGAACACTTCCGAGCCGTTTGTACCGCTGAGTTCAAAGACCACGTCGGCTTGAACACCCGCAAGCAATTCGTCGGTACCACCGGCTAGGTTGGTGATCGTTGGGTTCGCATAGGCGGCATTGTTAGCATCAAAATCGGGTAACGCACCCGTTTTAACAGCACTGAAGTCCGCCAGATCGTCAATGGCAGTCGTCACAGCATCAAGATCCACGACATCCGTGTCTTCGACAGTTACCGTCAATGTATTGGTACCACTATCGAAAGCCGCAGTCGGCGTCGTCGTGCCATCGGCCTCGACCCATGTAATCGTTCCATTGAACGCGTCGTCTTCGAGCGTGCTAGTAATATCGATCGCAGCCGTATCATTGATTGCTGCGGCTCCCGAAGCAAACGTTCCGGCAGTCGGGTCGGCATCGGTGCCGGCGACATTGACCGCGCCAATGCTAGCGAAAGCAATGTCGGCGTGAGCAGCTAAATCGGTCGCGGCCGTTGCTAATGTCTCACCCTCTTCAAGAGTGATCGTAACCGTGCCGGTTCCAGTATCATCAATCGCGATCGATGAATTCGTGCCGTTGGCGACCGTATCGATTACGACAGCGTATCCGTTAAAAGCGTCATCAGCGTACGAACCACCGGATTTAGCAGTCAATGTGAAGTCGCCCGCACCGCCAGTTGAGATCGTACCCGTCGTCGATTGTACAGCAGGCGTTGCTTCTTTCGAGAATTCGATTTTGCCGGTGGCCTGAACACCATCAACGGCGCCAGCGGTGGCACGGAAACCTTCGATATCGACGCTGGCTTTCGTTGCAGCTTCGGAGATGTCGACGGTCACGTCAACGCTACCAGTCGCACCAAGGTTTGCTTGGTCAATTTGCAACGTCTTAATGTTGGTTGCGTTCGTGCCGCTTTTGGTGATAAAGTCAAGGCCGCCATCAAGTAGTTTCCGGCCTTGGAAAGTCGTGGTTTGAGCAATACGGTTGATCGCTTCCAGCGACGAGTCAACCTGCAACTGGTTCGCCGCAACTTCGTCGTCACTCAGTGCACCCGTATTAGCCGCTTCGACAACCAAGCCACGGACGTCGCTGAGAAGCGAGCTGACCTGACCAAGAGCACTATCGGCAGTCGTGATAATTTGATTTGCACGATTAGTATTACTGATCGCTTTGTTGAAGCTACCGATTTCACTTCTCAGTGCTTCACTTGCAATCAAACCAGCAGGGTCATCTTTACCGCTGTTAATACGGAGACCAGTGCTCAAACGTGTTAGGGCGGTTTGCAAGTCGTTGTTGTTTTGGTTCAAACGGTTTTGAGCAACAAGCGACGAGACGTTAGTATTAATTCTAGTCATGGTTTGATAAACCCTTTATTTTGTGCGGCGAATCGCTAATTTAAATTTGGATCCGGCCGCGACGGACCGGCGAAACAGACGCTGCCCGATTTGTGTGGCCGAACGTCGGTCACTCGTAGTTTGGTAGGCTTATTCGTCTTAAGTAACATCGGTCATTAATATGCTATCGACACAAAATCTAATGAGAATTTGTGCTGCTTCTCCCGATTGGGGGCAACAGATTCCTTAAGAAGCGCATAACCCCTACCTTTTGCCACGGTGCCCCAAACGCAACCGCGATTTCGACCACATTGACTGAACAAGTGTGAGCAAAAACCGGCGACAATATCATGCCGCTTGCATGACAACATTCAATAGAATCCCCCGCGAAGAATGCCGCTCTGAACGAAACGCTTTTTCACAGCATTGAGTGAGCGGAATCTCAGTGAGCCGGAATCTCAGTGAGCGGAATCTCAGTGAGCGGAATCTCAGTGAGCGGAATCTCAGTGAGCCGGCCGCCAAACGGATTAACCCTAGAACACGCAGGAAGCGATGGGAAGTTAGACAAGAGATGTTGGGTTCTATAGGCGTTTGATCGTGGCGGCTTATTTGACGACGATCATAGAACCGACAATCAAGAAACCTCGCGTGAACGAACGCGGGCCCGCTCCATCGATAGTGTGGTGTAAACCCGAATATCACCACTAATACGACGACTAGACTCATTCTAGCACGATGGAGCGAACCAAACATGATACGCGGACGCCGGGGGGGGGAACGACGAGCCGCTAGTAGAAAGCACCCTAAGGTTGACCGTAGCCTAGGCCTTTATTGTTGGCCTTTACCGGGTCGCACATCCTTGGTTGCGCCCGTACCGGTCTGGGATGCTTTGCGATTTTCTCGTTGAATCGCGTCGTAAACTTCTTGTCGATGGACGGGGATCGACTGCGGAGCTTCAATCCCTAAGCGAACTTTGTCGCCTCGGATATCAACAATCGTGACGACAACATCGTCGCCAATCATAATGCTTTCATCGCGGTGTCGGGAAAGGACGAGCATGGTGCCCTCGTGGAATTGGATGGGGATCGGGATTGAATATTTAGGTGTGAGGAATCCTTCCTTCACAAATCATTTCACAAGAGCAAACGCAATTCGCTTCCGCTCCTTTGGAACAATACAGTGATCGTCGTTCCCCCAGAGAATATTCATGCAAGCATTCCAAAGTGGGGCCATGCCGATCGTGATGGTTGCTCACAAAATGCCCGGTAAACCCATCATGCCAATTTGGGGGCGCTCACGAATCCGTTGCCGGATGCACATAGGGAGCTCGGTATGCCCTCTTCAGCATCTTCGTCGCTTCCTCATCGCCCAACACCGTATGCGTTTCCGGATCAAAGTCGAACGTTCGCCCAAGCACCATCGCATTGTTCGCCATGATGCATGACGCACTACTAATGTGGCCCTGCTCGATATCGGCAATGGGTTTTGTACCGTGGTCGATTGCATCGAGAAAATCTCGCATATGACCTCGAATCGCCGATGCGACATGCAACTCAAGTTTCCAATCTTTTACATCGGAGATGTCCGTCGGATACTTTTGAGTCTCGATCACCGCATCGCCATGTAACGGCTTTCCACCACGGTGTGGAATGAAGTCATACTTTTGGACACTGAGTTTCAGCGTTCCCTTGGATCCATAAATGATGCCCGCCCAAGGATATTCGGGATCGGGTGCGTTCCCCCAACTACGGTGCGTCCAAACAATATCCATGTCATCAAAATCGAATGTCGCCGTTTGCGTATCCGAAATGGTTGCAATCGATTCGGTATCAACCAAGATGCCACCGGAACTGGTGATTCGGTTCGGCCATCCCAATCCCATTTGCCAACGAACCATGTCAAGCATATGGACACACATGTCACCGACAATACCATTGCCATATTCCATGTAGGCACGCCATCGACGTGGATGAATATATTCATTGAAAGGAATCTTTGGTGCCGGCCCGACCCATTGGTCATAGTCGAGGTAATCGGGCGGCGCGATCGTCGGCGGGTTCTCACGTAACCGCATGTGGTAGTAACAACAGACTTCGGCAAAAGCGACATCTCCCAACAAACCGGCGTCGACGATCCGCTGTTTCGCTTCGATCAAGTGCGGCGTGCTTCGTCGCTGGGTGCCGACTTGTACAACTTTTCCGGTCCGCCGCGCCGCATCCAACATCGCTTTGCTTTCCAGCACATCGACGCCAGTCGGTTTTTGACAATAAACGTGCGCCCCCGATTCAACCGCAGCAATCATTGTCAACGCATGCCAATGATCGGGGGTCGCAATCAAGACAATGTCCAAATCCTTTTCGGCCAGCATATCCTTGTAGCTTGCGTACACTCGAGGGCGTTTCTTCGATACTTGACGCGCCTCGAACAAATCAGCTGCTTCCGATAGCAAACGTGAATCGACATCGCAAAGCGACACCACTTCCACTGGCTCGACATTCATCAGTTGCAACAAGTCACACTTGCCATACCAACCCGTACCGATCAATCCAACCCGGCGAGGTTTGGAATCGGATGCCGCATGAAGTCGAGAACCAGCCGCCGCAAGCGAAGCGGCAGCAGCGGTACGAGCCAAAAAATTACGACGGTCCATTTGCGAAACACTCCGGTATAACGAAAGAAGCTGTAACTGCGCGGTATCCCCGCCTCGGTACATGACCTTTCATGATTCTCTACGCGGGCAATCGTTCGTTCCAGCGTTGCCAATCGATCAGCGTTGTCGATCTATCAGTGTCGTTAATCGAATCAAAGGCAGGATCAAGAAGGTGCTCATCACACCCCTTACATTTCAACGGGGACGGTTCAGTATAAACCCCCAATCTACACAACGCCACAGATGTCGGTTTTATCGAACCGACAATTACCAACCTACGCTCCGATCATCGCGCGGACATGATGACCGGGAAAATTCGCGTGTGCCACCTCAACGGGCCCAATTGCTCAACGGGCCCAATTGCTCAACGGGCCCAATTGCTCAACGGGCCCAATTGCTCAACGGGCCCAATTGCTCAACCGGCCCAATTGCTCCTGCGATATTAATTGGTTGTGCCGGGGCCGAGCGCAAGGGTAACCATCAAGTCGTCGACCGCGAATGGCTTGGCCGCTGCGAATGATTCACCTGCCGAGACGCCCGCGGCCGCGCCCGTGACGGTTGCGGCGGAGCGGACCCGGTTGACGATATTCGGCTTGTGCTCAAATTGCGTTTTGTAACACAGAATCGACTCAATTTTTGCTTCGATCGTATCACTGATGTCGACAATTTGGTGATACGGGTTTCCATCGATCGTGTCGGGATCGACCGCTAAGCGGTAATACAATTGTCGGCGGATTGAATGGACAGGCAGGTTCGGGAAATACTCGTCCCATTTGCAAAGCCGGCTGTAAAAAACGGCTGCATCAGTAATTTGCATCGCTTGCCAATGATCGGGCGACGCCATCGGCGTCTTTTCGCCAAAGCCAATCACTAAACGGGGACGATATCGCCGAAACTCTTTCGCCAAGGCAACGCGTGATTCAAAACAATCGAAAAGACGGCGGTTAGACAATCCGAGCTGAATCCGTTTATGCACTCCGAGAACCGCTGCTGCCGCTTCGGCTTCCTCGAGCCGAACGGTCGGCCCAGGCGAATGGGGAGTCGGTTCGCCGTCGGTCAGGTCGATGATCCCAATCCGGTAGCCTTTTCCGGACAACTTTGCCAAAGTGCCACCACAAGCGATCTCGACATCGTCTGGATGAGCCCCCACTGCAATTAGATCCAACGGTTCCGGCAGCGACATCGATGCGGTCTCAGTCTCAGTAGCGGTCACGACGCAGGTCTCCTTGCGGACAGTCACATTAAATAAACAGAAGGGCTAGCAGGTTGCGCGACGGTCATTTTTCAAAAAGGCAAATATGCCGTGATCGCTGCGACCGGCACGACCCCAACTCGTCGCCAAATCACGCAGCGAAAGTCATCGAAAAGGATGAAGCTTTCCTTCCAAACCCTCGGAGCTGAACTACTCTTAGAAGTGTAACAGCAACGCGACGACGCCAAACATGTTGCATCAAAAACATTGTACACGGCGGGGGGTTGCACTACAGCGGGACGCCACTCAACAAGCTTAACATCACCAGATATAAAAGCGTCCCCCCGTGCGAGGCGGGGTCGGTCTTTCGGGATCGGCCTCGCCTTTTTTTATGAGCCTAACTTCGCTTTTCTATGCGGTTCCTCCGACAAATGAGTCGGCGACTTTCGCGGTTAGTCAGGCTTGGTGTCTGCCTCAGCATACTTGCAAAGGTCCCCGCTCAGCGGCATGTGGTCTGGATGCCATTGCACGCTTCTCGGAAACTCCGCTCTCAGGAATCGTTGCCTGAAGCGATTTAAAAATTGAAAAACAAATTGCCGATCGACCAACGGATACTGTCTTTCAAGTCCAAATAGAGCAAATCTCCATTGCGACTTTTATCTACACTTCGAACAAACAAAGTCTTACCGGAGTCAACCCGCCGCGACGTCTCGAATCGTAAAGATGCGTGAGCTCTTGGCTGGGATTTGCGGCACCGTTGCCAGCCGCAATCGCAGGGTCGTTAATAATGATGTCCTTCTGATTGTATCCAACTGCCACCACCCAATGATCCTCGAGTCCATCGCCACTCGTTCCATAATCGACGCCGATTAATGTTGGCAAGTTTTGCCACAATCGTTCCATAATTGTGTCAATAAAGTCGCTTCGTCGACGATAGTTTGGCCAAGTCAACCTCGGCTTTCGACAACCAGGCGTTTGCCCTGCATCAAACGCCTTTTGCCAATACAAGTTGTTGCCCGAGTACCCGTTGTTGGCATCAAGGTATGCGTCCAACGTTGCTGGGTTGATGTCGTGTCCGTAATATGCCAAACACATTGCAACCGAGCACATCGCACAACCTTTCGAAGCGATCGTTTTGTTGCCCAACTTGATCGAGCCCCATTGGGGATCGCCTTGCCGGAAATGCGGCACTTTGCGGCCACCGTTGCGGACCAACGTAGCAAACCCCGAATCCCGCTCTCGACCTTTCTTGTCATCTTCTTCGTACCAATCGAGTACCTTCCAAGTCAGTGGGCCGACGATGCCGTCGGTATCGAGATTCTCACCGATGATCTTTCGGGAACGATATTGGTTCGCTTGGGTTTGAAACTTTGCCACCGTCGCTTTCGTTCCGTTGCCAAACTTTCCGTCGACCGTAATGTCAGGCCGCGGATCGATGAAACGATTTAGCATCATCTGCAATTTTTCAACGTCCGAGCCGCGGGTTCCGAAAAGTAAATTTCGTCGGTCGCTCATGGGTTTGTTCCGAAGTAGTTGAAAAGTAAATCGAGAAGGCTGTCGTGCGGCCTATCGAGTTGAGCAAACGGCCACAGCAGTGTTGTCGAGCGCACGGGGGAAATGTTGCGTGGAAAGAGCGACTTTTTCGATAACCCTCGACGGGCAATCGCGGTAGCGAGCACATAGATGGCCGTACCACCGGAGCCAAGTGTCCCGACACGAGCCTCAAGACGAGCTTCAATACGGGGCTCGAGACGTTTTGCTGCGGATCCTGCCAATAACCCGCCTAACAACGCCAGCAGACGGGCTAGCCCGCCGCCTTTGCGGATAACCGAGCGATCTGTGCGCGGTAGTAGGCACGGCTAAACTCACGCGAGACTTTTTCAAACGTCAGCCGTTTCTTTTTTCCCACTCCGATCGTGCTGCCGCCCAATTCGGTCGTCAAATCAGTGATCCCGGATGGATCAAGCGTTAAACAGCGAACACCGGTGATCCAGTGCATTTGCAATGTGGTATCGACCGGACGATCGAAACGTTCGGTGGCCGCCAGTAGACGTTTGGCCGCAATCCGTGTCACCCATTGGCCCGATGTTCGCAGCGGCGTGATCGTCGACAATAGCATCCGCTGTGCCCCCGATGCGGCAATCGAAATCACATCTCGTGGTACCTGGCGAACCGGCAATTGTACATAACTGTCTCGCGGTGCATGTGCCTTGATAAAGTCAATCGCTCGCTCAAACGGTTCGCCGTCAATCAAGACATCATCCTCCATGACCAAAGCTGCATCGAGATCTTGATCAACGATCGTTTGCCATGCCTTTCGGTGGCTTAAGAAACAACCGATCTCTCCGACGCGAAGTTCAAACGGATAGCGTGGTTGATGCAGATGCCGAGCGTAAACCGCGTCGATTTCCTGCTTTGACATTGCCGCCCCATCCACCGCTGGCAAAATCTCTGCAACAAGCGGCAACTGAGCAAGCAGGGATTGGGCATGAGCCAACCGCGTGGTTGCCCGTTGGAGACTGATCACCAAAGCGCGTGCCATCATCGTTTGTTCACTCTTCCTGTTTACGGGCTGTTGGAATACCCGATTCCGGGATACGTCTATTTTTCGCCGATTTTGGGGAATCCCTTCACCAGCGGAAACTCCATGGATCGTTAATAGCAAGCTTCGCCTTGCGGAGGCAAGACAAGACCAAGTTATCTCGCAAAACTCTGCACGAGACAAATTTGAGTCGAATTGTCAGTTCGAATGGCAGATCACTCGACATAGAAGCGTCATTGGGTTAAACATAGACTCCATCAACTTGAGATCCCTTATCACATGGATCCCCCTTCCCCCTTCCCTCCTTTTTCACTCGTGAAAGTGTCCAAATATGGGTAATAACAGCAAATCGCTGCGCAATTCGTCCCCGCATTCGTCTCGGCGCGAATTCATTAAGAAGACCAGCTTGGGTGCCGGTGCTGCAATTTCCGCTCCTTACGTCATCACCTCCAACGCACTTGGCGCAGACGACGTGCCACCAGCAAGCGACCGAATCGTCATGGGAGGCGTCGGCATCGGTAACATGGGACGTGGCGACCAAGGTGCATTCTTGGGCCGAAAAGATGTTCAATATGTTGCCGTTTGTGATGTCCGCACGAATGCCCGCGAGGAAGCGAAACGGAAAGTCGACGACAAATACCAAAACACCGACTGTACCGAGTACAACGATTTCCGTGAACTGATGGGGCGTACCGACATTGACGCGATACACGTCGCAACGCCCGATCATTGGCATGCCTTGATGGTGATCGAAGCTTGCCGAAACGGCAAAGATGTCTATTGTCAGAAACCGGAAACACGCACCCTCGCCGAAGGTCCCGCAATGGTCCAAGCGGCTCGTCGCTATTCTCGCGTCGTATCGGGTGGCAGCCAACGTGTTCTTCAAGATTACCGCAAAACCGTGGAACCGTGCTGGAACGGCGAACTCGGAACGATCAAATCGATCAACGTTAACGTTGGCCCACTATCACAAGACTGCAACTTGCCAGCCGAAACACAGCCCGACACGATCGATTGGGACCTTTGGCTTGGACCTGCACCATGGGCACCTTACAACAAGGCTCGCTGTGACGGCAACTTTGGCACCAGCGGTGGTAGCTGGCGTTCCTATATCGACTATTCCGGTGGCGGCATGACCGACTGGGGCGCTCACCATTTCGGTGGTGCAACGTTCGCGATCGACGTGCGAGAATTGCAACCCGAAGAGGTTGTCTATCACGAAGACGAGAACTATTTGACGTTCCGTTATCCCGGCGGCAAAGAATTGACCCACAACAAACCCAACACCGGAAACATGGTGGTGGTAGGAACGCCGGGTGAAAAGATCGATGCGAAACCTCTCCCAAGCTACAAAGGCACCGGAGGCATTTACGGTGACTTTATCGAATGCGTAAAGACTCGCGAGAAACCGTTTCGCGATATTGAGTTTGGTATCAACACGGTGGCGGTGAGTCATCTAGGCATCATCGCCTACCAATTGAAAAGGTCGCTCAAATGGGATGCTGCGGCGCAGCAATTCCCAGATGACGCCGAAGCCAATCGGTTCCTCGATCGCGCACGCCGCGAACCGTGGACCCTGTAAAAAGACCTTTTCAATTCGCATTCAATAAACTAAAAAAACACTGAGGATTTCGATTATGTTGGACCAAGCTCTTGAAGCCCTAAAGACCTACGATTGGGGCAGCGACCTAGCACCCGTCAAAGCGATTGACGAAGCGATCTTATCATCCGCCGACGACGGCGCGGCCCGAAGCGAACTCGAAAAAGCATTGGCGGCTGTCTTGGACAGTGACGCGTCTCGCGATGCAAAAGACGTGGTTTGTCGCAGACTGATGCAAATCGGTACCGCAGCATGCGTCCCTGCTCTGGCGAAATGCCTAACCGATGAAAACCTTTCGCACATGGCGCGCTACGCGCTTGAACGAATCCAAGCACCCGAAGCGGCTAAGTCACTACGTGATGCTTTGGATAGCGTCAGTGGCAATTTGAAAGTGGGCGTCATTGGATCTTTGGGCGCACGGAAAGATGCCGACAGTGCAGCCCAACTTGCCCCCTTGCTCGGCGATTCGGATACGAAAGTGGCTCGCGCCGCTGCGATTGCGTTGGGCGATATCCAAACGGTTACCGCGGCAAAAGCACTCGGTACAGCCAAACCGAGTGACGAGTCGGTGAAAATCGCCGCGGTCGATGGATCGCTAGCTTGTGCCGAAGCGATGTTGGCCGAAGGCAACAAAGGCGAAGCGATGAAGCTTTACAAAGGATTGCTTGCCAACTCGCCCGCCAAGCACGTCAAACTGGCCGTCACTCGCGGCATGTTAGCGTGTGCCGGCAAGTAGACTTGTTTTTCAAAACGTCGCCTTTCGATCAACGAAAGGCGACGTTCTTTTTTTGCAACTAAATCCTTCCAAAACCAATCCCCTACCCTGATGAATCCTACCCGCCACTTTCTGGTTTTCCTTTTAGCGTTCTTCTCCTTGTTCGCCTCGCTTCGCGTGGGGCATGCCGAACAGGAAGCCAATAGCGAGTTAGTCTCGCTGATTCTCGAATTGCTGGCCGACGAGGATTCAGATGTGCGGGCCTTGGCGCTAGAACAGATTCGCAGCGAAGCACCGGGAGAGACAAGCACGCAGAAATTCGCGGCACAATTGCAGCAGCTTCCCGCGGATGGACAAGTCGGATTGTTGCGGGCATTGGCCGCACGCGGGGATGCGTCGGCACGCCCTGCGATGATCAAACTGTTTTCATCGACGGATGATCCAGCGGTCATCGAAGCCACTATCAATGCGATCGGTTTAGTTGGCAATGTCGAGGATGTCCCGATGTTGACCGGACAGATCGCCGGAAGCGACGACACACTCGCAAAGGCCGCAAGCGAAAGCCTGATTCGATTGCAAGGAGACACCGTTCCAGCGGCAATTGTAGCACAGCTGCGAACATCTGCACCGGAGATGCAAGCGAAATTGATCGGAGTGTTGGCCCGACGACGGGCACTCGATACGATCCCCACAATGCTCGACGCCACCGTCAGCACTTCTGCCGTCGTCCGCCAAGCAGCGATGACTGGACTAAGCGAACTTGCGGGGCCTGATGACATTGCTGCGATGCTAAAGGGGGTCATGGCAGCCCAACGCGGGAAAGAGCGTGAAACGGCGGAAAAAAGAGTGATGATCGCGTGCCAACGTATCAAGCGACCGGAGCAACAAGCGAAACCGTTACTCGATGCGATGCCAAGGTTTTCGGGACCCGACCAAGTCATCTTGCTTTCGACTCTCGGACGTATCGGTGGCAACGATGCATTGGCAATCATCGAGTCGGCAATCGCAAACTCGGACGCAGTGAAACACGATATGGGTGTGAGAGCACTTTGCAATTGGCCAAATGCTTCCGTAGCAGAACAATTGATCAAACAGATTAAGTCCGATGTCCACGCGGGCCACAAATTAAGTGCGCTTCGTTCACTGATTCGAGTCGCGCCATTGGCAGACGGCCGAGACGACATCGAAAAACTAGATCTACTCAAACAAGCGATTGGAATGTGCCAGCGAGACACGGAAATCCAATACGCACTGAGCCGAACCTCAGCGATCCGGATTCCCGAGACATTGCGGTTCCTGTTGCCATACACGGATCAACCGAAATTTGCGGAAAACGCTTGCTTGGCGATCGTGGAACTTGCACATCACCGGTCCGTGCGAGAGCCTAATAAGGAAGAATTTGATGCGGCACTCGACAAGGTGATTGCCACCAGCAAGGATGCTATCGTCATCGATCGTGCGAACCGCTATAAGGAAGGCAAAACATGGGTCCGTCCTTAGCATGGACCGTCACCCGGGTTCGTAAATCGTTACATCCAGGGTCTGAATCGATACCTTTAGCGTGCGAATCCGATGCGTGATGTAAAGATAACCCTCAAACCATCCGACCGCACGCTTTCGGTGCCCCTTGGTTCCTGCTTAGAAGACTCGCTGTATGATTGCGGATTCGAATTTCCTTGCGGTGGCGGTGGCACTTGTGGCAAATGTCGCGTTCGAGTCTTAGGCGGTTGCCTCGATGCAAACCCACTCGAAGTCGATCTTCTAGGTCAATCGGCGGTCGACGAAGGTTGGAGGCTCGCGTGCCAAAGCATTGTTACCGATGACGTGACATTGCAAATGGCCCAGTGGGACGCCAGTGTCTTGTTGGACGAATCCGCGATCGAAGTCACGCCGCGCGATGGATTGGCGATTGCAATCGATTTGGGGACGACCACTATCGCGGCGCAATTGGTCGACTTGCAAACGGGTAATGTCTTAGCTGTTCAATCCGACGTGAACCCCCAGGCCGTTCATGGCGCCGACATCATGAGTCGCGTTCGCTATGGCGTCAACGACAATGGTGACAATGAACTGCAACAGTTAGTCCGCCGTAGGCTTGGCGAGATGGTCGAGGAACTTGTTCAACAGACCAACTTGTCAAACGCCGTGTTTGCCGAAGTTGCCATTGTTGGCAATACCGTCATGCACCACCTCTTTTGTGGTATCGACCTGACGCCGCTTGCGAGTTGTCCGTTCAAACCGAGCCGGTTAGGTGCAGAAACCTTTACCGCAGCGCAATTGGGGTGGAACGTCCCTGGTTCACCGAAGATTCATTTCTTGCCCTGCCTCGGTGGATTTATCGGAAGCGACGTGTTGGCCGGTGTGATCGCGACACGGATGGATCAATCAACGCGGCTTCAAGTCTTGATTGATTTAGGCACCAACGGCGAGATCGTCGTTTCAGACGGGAAACGCATGCTGTGTGCAGCGACCGCTGCGGGTCCTGCATTCGAAGGCGCACGGATCCAAATGGGAATGCGGGCCGCCCAAGGGGCGATTGATCGAGTCGATATCGCCGACCATGACACAGCTGACCCCAAAACAGCGTCCGAGTTCCAATGCCACGTCATTGGTGGCGGAAAACCAAAGGGGATTTGCGGAAGCGGATTGATCGACGCCGTGGCATGTGCATTGCAAATTGGACGGGTGGAGCCTTCCGGAAAATTGAATCACGACGGCAACCAACGAATGCACTTGCACGACCTGATATCGCTTCATCAATGCGACATTCGAGAATTACAACTCGCCAAAGGAGCAATCGCGGCTGGCGTGCAAATGTTACTAGGCCAACTCGATCGAAAAGTCGAGGACGTCGACGACGTCTTCCTTTGTGGAGCGTTTGGAAACTATTTGGACATTCCAAACGCGACTCGTTTGGGGTTATTGACTTTCGATCCACAAAAGGTCATCGCGATGGGAAACACCGCGCTACTGGGCGCAAAGACCGTGCTACTTTCATCCAAAGACATCGACTCTCGCATATTGGACGTCTGCAACCGCATCGAGCATTTCGGGTTGAGCGAGGACCGCGAGTTCATGGACGTCTATGTCAGCCATATGCCCTTCCCTATTCAACGGTAGCGGCATCATTGTCTAATACCACCGTCACATGGTCGTGCGTTTGAAGCCACGATGCAGGCAAATCAACGCTCGGCGATTGCTCAAATGCCTGAGCTACGACCTTCGCTTTCGACTTCCCGGTTGCCAGCAGCACAATGTGCCGCGATTCGAGAATCGTGCCGATGCCCATCGTAATCGCTCTCCTGGGAACTTGATCGGCCGAGTCAAAAAAGCGAGCGTTCTTGCGGATCGTTAGTTCTGCTAAATCGACTACCGACGTTCTCGAATCAGGCAACGACCCAGGTTCGTTAAACCCGATATGTCCGTTGTGCCCAATTCCAAGCAATTGGCAATCCACCCCACCGACCATGCGAATCTCATCGTCGTACAACTTCGCGTGCGCCGCGGGGTCTGCTGCCGAACCATCGGGAACGTAAGTTCGCATCGGCGAAAAATTCACATGTTTGAACAAATGGTCGTCCATAAAACAACGAAAGCTTTGTGGATGCTTCGGAGCAAGACCGACGTACTCGTCCAAATTGAAGGAGGTCGCTTGGGAAAAATCGACCCGTTCGTCTCGGAAGGCGTCGACCAATAATTCGTAAGTTCGAATCGGCGTTGAACCGGTTGCCAATCCCAAAACGGAAGCGGGTTTTTCGGCGATCGTCGCGATGATAATCTCGGCGACTTTGCGAGATGCGGCTTGGGCGTCTTCGCACACGACGATGTTTGGTGGTTGTGTCACTAAATAAGCTCTTTATCAGTTTCTGCGATCGCATCAAGAAGAAGACTTGTCCATGCGTCCGCAGTGGGAATCGTTTGATTTACAGAGGACCGAATTTGAGGGTGAACAAAAACACGCACTCGTTTGACTTGGTTGTCGAATTGTTGAAAAGCCAAGGCACGGGCCACAGGTGAAACGTCGGCGAGCGTTTCGGCGCTGGCGACGCCAAGATTGGCTTGGCTAATCACATCGATATTAATATCCACTTCCAATTTCGCGGGTGGGGCATCGACGAGAATCTCGGTGGACTGAATCGTTTGGCCAGTTAAGTCCGTCAATCGGTCCGCCAATTTTTCGGAGCATTTGACCAGCCACCAATAGGGACGTCGAGCGATTTTCCGGTGGACGCTTTGCTCCATAATGCCCTCACGGCTTTGGCCTGAATCGCCGCTCATCGAATGGAACTCTGCAACCCGCTTATAAAGCCGGCGCGTCTTACCGAACAAGCCGTCGACCAATTCCGCCGTGTTCGTTTGAGAATCGCCCACCGAGTTCGAAACAAGCGACTGTAACTGAGCGATCCAATCTGCATCGGACAATTTGAAAGTGGATTCAAGCTCAAGCGAGCGCGACTGACGATGGTGAATCGAAAAAACCGCTCGTTGCAACATTGCAGTGGCCGATCGGACGGTGTGGTGCCAATAGACTTCGCTAAACATGACATAACGAGCGAACACCATCATCTCCGCCGCGGTCCGTCCTTTATCGCCGATCGCAAGTGTTTGTTGTAGTGGATGCACACACATCGAACTAATCAATCGCCCGACATCAAAGTTGCGACCGTAGGGGACCCCAGCGTGCAAACTATCTCGCTGTAAATAATCAATTTTATCGATGTCAATCGGGCCACTTAGGCAACTGCGGAGAAACCTTACTGCCTTCGTGGGGGTGACGTCCTTTGACGCCTTTTTCGGTTCAAGCAAATCGATCACATCGCCAACGCCACAGCTCCAATCTTGGTCAATACAATCCGCGAGTTCCGAATTTTCGATCCAATCGGCCACTCGCGATTCGTGCTCATGAAGTCCCCGCAATCGCATATCCTCGATCGGGTGGCAAAACGGCCAATGTCCTACGTCGTGCAATAGTGCGGCCAAAACAAACGCCTCCGCCATTTCGGATGTCAGCATCGCACACGCGGATCGGTCCTCTGCAAAACGTGCCAGCAACCGAAGCGAATTGAGATAGACACCAAGCGAATGTTCTAAACGAGAATGAGTCGCGCCGGGATAGACAAGCGAGACCATGCCCAGTTGGCTGATAGATGCAAGTCGACGCATCGGCGCCGTATCGATCACTCGTCGAACACGAGCCGACAACGGGACCCCATCGGCGGGTGGGATTCGAACCAACGACGAGGCTTGATTCAATTGGGTGACTTCGGGAAGCATATTACCGCTCATTGGATTGCCGCGTCTAAACCGCTGGTGAGATTCCTGCCAACGTGACACCACTGACGAGCGCTAACAATACTACCGTCAAAAAATACAAACCGGCTAGCGTTAAACCGCCGATAACTTCCAACTCAAACGTCGCCACTGCTATAAAAGCCCCGATCCCCAACATCACGCAGAAGATGATTCCGAACACGGTATAGGACATCTCGGCGGCATGATCGAGTTCCAAGACATACGATGGAACGAACGCGTACACAATCCATACCAGCGCCAGAAGTAACGACGAGAGAATCACGCGGTTTCTCAGTTCGTCCCCTCGATAGGGTTCCAATTCCTGGTCATACACGAACGAATAGCCGGCCCAAACCAATGGCGGGGCCAACGCAACCAATCCAATGATTTTCGCCCAAAGCGGAGGCCCGGCATCACTATCCCCCCCTGCCAAGCGGAAACCTAACGCGACGGCAAAGACGACCAACACCGAAACGATCGTAAAGATCAAGCCCTTTCGTGTAACGTTGGTTTCGACTCGCGCGATCGGTTTGAGGACGCTTTGACCGCTCCGGTCCTTCGGTGCATCATCGGGCTGCTCATGGATTACGACCTCCTCGTTCTTGTCCGGAACCGTTATGGTGTTCTTGCAACTCGGGCACGGACCTTTCTTACCAGCGAACTTCTCGCTGACTTGAAACCGTTTGAAACATTTTGGACAAGTGACTTGGATCGGCATGAATCAGAATCAAGAAATACGAGAGTCAACGGATAGTGGCGACCAGCGATCGAGGGTGGAGCCAGTAATGGGAGTTCAGCCAGTAATGGAAGCCCAGAGTATAGCGAATTTGCCAACCGCGCACGTGGTGTTATACCAACCCGAAATCGCGCAAAACACAGGAAACATTGGCCGCACTTGTGTTGCAACCGGTGCAAAGCTGTGGATCGTGCGCCCGGCCGCCTTCCGACTCGACGATAAGCGACTCCGCCGTGCTGGGTTGGACTATTGGCAACATTTGATGCTGCAAGACGCCATCAATTGGGAAGACCTAACCAACCAATTGGGCCAGCGACGGTTCTTTTTCTTTTCAAGGTTCGCCAAAACGACGATTTGGGATGCAAAGTTTGAAAAGGGAGACGTGTTCGTTTTTGGGAGTGAATCATCAGGGTTGCCTGACGCTATTCTCGACCGCGATGATCCGCGGTCGCTAAGAATTCCGACCACGGACAAGGTTCGCAGTCTAAACCTCGCCACCACAGTGGGGGTGGTACTTTACGAGCACCAACGACAAATGCAATTGTTGCCAGCGACCCAACATGAGTCACCATAGTGATCATTGTCGAAACGGCGCCGTTATCTCACGCTTTTACGAACGTCAATAACATCTTACGAACGTCAATAACATTGTGAGTTCCAACCTAATTTTCGCGGATATCGGCCGTTAGAAGCGCCTTGGCTTCGACCGATTTCGCACCCGAGGTCTTAATAACCACCGGCTTTCGTTGGGACCCTTCCGCAGAGACTGCGGTGAACACCGTGTCCAAAATCAACGTCTTTTTCGGTTCCGTTGGCTTGACGAACTTCACCTCCCACCCTTCGCACTCAATCGAGTCGATAATCACGGGCTCTTGACTACGAATCACCAAACGTTTTGAAATCGGTTGGCCGAGTTTCACCCCGCCAAATGCAATCGATTGCGGCGAAATGTTCAGCAAGCTTTCCACTTGCCCTTCAACCCGAAGTGGAACGCGTGGCATCGAACGGTCATTGGTCACCAAAATCAGTTCGTCTTGGAAATAGCCCGCTGGCGCGTCCTCGCGGATCGTTACGCTCAATTCGTAGTCGACTCGACCGCTGCCACGGCTGATTTGTTTGTACGATGGCATCATCCATGTGTGATTGCTGATCAAATCGACCACTTGCCAATCGTCGCGTCCGGCGTACATCACCGTCGATTTCTCGGTCGTGGACTCACCTTGTGTGACTTTGCCGAAACTAACTTCGCCGGGATGGAACACCATATCACTACGGATATAGCCGTTTACGACCAAGCGAGCTTCGGCATAAAATGGTCGATCGATCACGACCGTTACCGTCGCACCGCGTTTGCCTCGGAAAGTGCCGGTATTAAACCGAGCCGTGACGAAACCTTCTTGATTTGGTTCGATATACTCCGTTCCAACGATCCCCGTCGTGCATCCGCAACTGGTTCGAACCGATTGAATGTGCATGGGTTGCGAGTAGACATTCTTCACAGGAAATTGGAATTCCGTCTTCGCTGCTACTGCTACGGTCCCAAAGTCATGCGCCTTGATCGGGAAAACCGTGTCGCTCCAATCGGCAGCCGAAACGAGCGAAGGGGTGCACACAATAACAGCTATCGCAACAAGACCGAAAACCGTTCGTCTCGGATTCCCAAAATTTAGAGCATTCAACATTTGTACTGACCCGTGTGTTCGCCGAGTTGATTTGCTGAGGAAGATGTTTCGGTAGGTTGGGGGGGCGGGCACAAGTCCACTGAACGCGGCAACAACGGACTCATCCTCCTATCAAGGTAGCGGTCAATTGCATTCGGGCAAGTCGCTCCACACCAAAAGGGGGATGTTTTGCAACTATTAAGACGTAACGCTTACACAAGTTACGAATATCTGGGATACATGGGTATTGTGGCAGGATCTTTTTCGGTGAGCAGCCTAAAAAGGGACTCCATCGTCGCTGAACCCAATCGAATCTCGCCGTCTATTTACCACTCCGCTCCGAGACATTTAGTGATTCGATCAGCTCGCGAGCCTTATGGTGGGCGACCATTCGCGAATTTTCATCGCGAAACCCAAGGCTATGGTCACGGAAAAGCAACCATGGGTGAGCCTGTAACTCCTCGAACCCGGCCAACCGCGGATCAATTTGGCGTCGATGCAATAGTGAAGCCATCGCCACATCACAAACCAGAGTGTGCAGCGTCGCTTTTCGCGATGGAATTAGCTGCCAAGCGTATGCGGTTCGCGAATCGGAAAGCCGCGAGAGGAGAACCGCATCAAGGTCAAATGAACTTTCGATTTTGTTTGGCTTCGAGCCTTTCACTTGATCGCTTGGCCCGGCGGTGAAGCGTTCCAAACCAGGTTCTAATGCGGTCGCCGCCAACATCGCGGTAGCCTGCCATGCGGGCGGAAAACCGGGCTCGCGCAATATCTGAACACTAAGCTCCGCTGCCAGTTCAGTACAGCGATACCGCATCGCGATCTTGAGCTGATCGTTGAGGTTACCCGATTGTGAATGACCCCTTAACCATTGATCGACTAACCGCGCAATCACGTCAACCTCGTCCGACTTAGTTGGAGTCGGCCCCAACCCACTGTGCGAAAGCGACGACATGATCCGCTGGGATGTAAGCGAAATTGTTTGTTTTGTCGCCAATTTGCGGTCCTTTGGCAAACAATCAGCAAACAGCAGAAGGGACCAAGCGATGATGTCACCACTATGGATCGAGTAAGTCCGATTGGCGACGTCGGAATCATGATTGGCGTGGTAGCGAGTTTTCACGGATGGTTCCGCACTCGCTTCACGTTCGATCATTCGATCGATCCGAGCCGCATAGCGGTCATACAGGTTGGCGTAGAAATCGCGACTCGATGAATCGTCGCCAACGATACGTGAGAACTCGGTCCACCCGTTTAGTTTCACCTCAGCGGCATCGAAATTCGCATCGCGCAAACGGGCCACTTGGAGATCCATTGCTTGTTGGCGAATATCGTCGAGCAATCGCTGGCATTGAAGGCGAACTTCAAGGTCCGCATCGAAGAGTCCTTGCCCGAGTTGCTTCATCAAGACGTCTCGCTCGGTATCGTCATTCGATTTGGCGAGCAACCATGAGTGGGCATTTCGCCGAACGGCATAGTCATGCGAGCCGAGCTTGGCCTTCCATTGTCCGATAGCGTAATTCGGTGGCGAAGGTTCGGCCGCGACAGCGTTTTTGGAAAAGACGACGCTCGCCAGTAGAACAAATCGGATTAGATTAGCGGTCCAGTGTGCCATACCCCCCGATTCTAATTCGGCGATGCCAAAAAGCACTGTAACGAGGCTGACTTGGGGGCTGAGAGCGACCGCTCGTTTGCGGTAAACTGTGCAACCGTCACAATCCAACCTCTTCCCATTCGATTCCATTTCACCGACTTATCAAAATGCAAATCATTTGCTTTGAAGATTCCCGGGTTCAACAACTTGCACCCATCACCCAATCGCGTCCCGCTTACTCGGTGACATGCGCCAGTCTCCGTTTAGTCGATCGGTTGAAGCAGCTTGCCAAGGCTTCCAGCGGCCCACTTAGTGGCTGTGCGATCTACGGATCGGTGCGACGGTTCTTGAATGAGATTCAACGGCTCGACTTTGACCTCGCCCCGGTCCCATCCTCAATCGACGAGCAGTGGCTGGCGGACGACGATGGTGTGTTGCTGGTCAATGCACGATTGGTCCCGCGAGTGGCGTTGGACAAGGTGTTAACGAAAATTGCTGGCGAGACCCGTTCGCTCTGCATGGTGGATGACCAGGACGGCAGTGTCTTGTTGGCTCGTTGGTCGGCAGCCGACTTGGCAGCGAAACGAGCCGAATTGGAGCCCGATGCCCAAGCGACGCTTACCGACCATTTGCTCGCCCAATCCGATTCGTTGCCTCGGTCTCCCACGTCGCCACCGGCATTCCATTGGCCACACGAAGTCGTGTCATGGCACATGAACGAAATGCAGGAATCGATTGAATGGCGAATCGCTCATGGCAATTACCGACAACTCCGCGACGGTGTCTTTGTTGACGAAGGGGTCCAATTGGGCGAATACCTTTCGATTAACGTCGACCACGGCCCGATTTTGTTGGAAAAGAATGTCAAGGTTGGCCCATTCTGTTACCTCGAAGGCCCACTGCACGCTGGCGCAGGAACCAAAGTGATTGAGCATTCGGCACTCAAGGACGGTGTTTCGTTAGGCCACACCGTCAAGATCGGCGGCGAAGTCGAAGCGTCGGTGATCGAACCTTTCACGAACAAACAGCATCATGGGTTCTTGGGGCACAGTTATCTAGGCAGTTGGATCAACCTAGGCGCGGGGACTTGTAACAGCGATCTCAAGAACACCTACGGCAAAATCAACATGGAGTATGGCGATACCAAATTACCGACCGGGATGCAGTTCTTTGGATGTGTCATTGGCGACTATTCCAAGTCAGCGATCAACACCAGTATCTTTACAGGCAAGACGATCGGAGTATGCAGTATGCTTTATGGCTTTGTAACGTCCAATGTCCCCAGCTTTGTGAATTACGCTCGCCTATTCGGCCAAACGGCGTTGCTACCCGCCGAGGTGATGGTTAAAACACAAGCGAAGATGTTCGCCCGGCGAAAAGTGCAACAACGCGACTGCGACAAGCAATTGATCCAAGACATGTACGAACAATCGGCCACCGAACGAGAAGCTGCCGAAGAGTATATGCTTTAGCCGCCAATGGTGATGCAGTAAGCCACCAGCCTTGGCTCTCGTTAGCCTTGGTTCTTCGCGAGTGACAATCCATCGATCTTCCGTGTTGGCTCAAAAATTTGTGGCAAATATCACGTCCAAAGTAGGTTGCTTCGCGTAAAAAGCGATCTCTGCCCCCCACACCCGATTGATCGCCTGGCGATCCACCCCAATCTCAAGAGAACAACGAATGCCCATTCGAGTCGGAATCATTGGTGCGACCGGCTACACGGCGCTGGAAGTCGCTCGCTTGCTGCTTGCCCACCCCGAAGCAAAAGTGGTGGCAGCAACCAGTCGCGCCGAGGTCGGAAAATCGATTAGCGAAATCCACCCTTCGCTGGCAGGCCGATGGGATGTTACGATCGAATCACTCGACGCAGCTAAGATCGCTGAGAAATGTGATGTCGTGATGTCCTGCCTACCTCACGGCGCCTCGGCCGAAACCTGTAAGCAATTGGTCGAACAGGGAACCCGCGTCATCGACTTTAGCGCCGACTTTCGGCTCTCGAGTCGCGATCTTTACGAACAGTGGTACGGCGTCGTTCACCCGTGGCCTGAGCGGATCGGAAACACCGTGTATGGGCTCCCCGAATTCTTTGCCGACGAAATTGCCAATGCCGACTTGGTTGCCAATCCCGGCTGTTACCCAACCTCTGCGATTCTGCCTTTAGCTCCGTTGGTCGCGGCCGGTTTGATTGAAACCGACGACGTCATCGTGGACAGCAAGAGTGGCGTCAGTGGCGCAGGCCGGTCGGCAAAAGTGGGGACGCTGTATTGCGAAGTCAACGAATCGATCGCCGCTTATGGTGTCGGCTGCCATCGACACCAGCCCGAGATGATTGACTTGGTCGATCGGATCGGCGGCACCTCTTTGTCGCTACTTTTCACTCCCCACCTGACTCCGATGGACCGAGGAATCTTGTCGACAATTTACGTTAAACCAAAGAAATCGACTGCCGCTGAAGTGATGGCGTGTTGGGAACAGCAATACGCTGAATGTCCATTTGTCACACCCGTAGCTCATTTGCCCGCGACAAAGCATGTCTCGGGGACCAACCACGTACAAATGACGGCCCGCGACGGGGGTAACCGGTTGATCTTGGTATCTGCCATCGACAACCTGGCCAAGGGTGCAAGTGGAGCCGCGATCCAAAATATGAACGTCATGTTCGGTTTGCCGCAAACGGCCGGATTATAGGCATATCGCTAGAATTCACTTGGAATGATATGCTCCCTGTTTCCACTTACTGTTGTTTGTCCAGGAGATTCATCGGTGTCGTTTTTTGTTGGTATTGATGTTGGAGGCACCACCTCTACGGTGGCGGTTGGGAATGATCGTCGTGAAGTTGTCCGCATTTCCGACCAATTTGCTACCCGTGCTGCCGAAGGCCCGGTGGCGACGGTCGAAGATATCGCGGTGAACCTCGAGCGGGAATTAGCCGGTCTCGGTGCCACGCTCGGTGATGTCTCCTCTACCGTCATTGCGACACCCGGTCCGGCGACACTGGACGGCATTTTGCGTCCTAGCCCCAACTTGCGTCACCCCGATTGGGTCAATTGCGGCATCCGCGAAATGCTGCAACAGCGATTATCCAAAGCACCTTATAGCGTCCCCGTTTTCTACCTTGGGGATGGGCAAGCGGCCGCCTTGGGCGAATTCATGGTCCGCAGCAAGAAGCTGGTTTGGGCAGACGCCCCGGCGTTGGACCCAAACGATCACCAACCCGACCAACTTGATTCCTTGTTTTTCGTCGCCGTCGGCACCGGCCTCGGTGGGGGCGAAGTCCGTGACGGCAAAGTCGTCCGCGGTCGCGAAGGACGCGCCGGTCACGCCGGACACGTCTTTTTGCCCTATGATGCGTTCCGTCACCAACACGACCGAGAACTTAAAGTCGGAAACGCGTTTAGCACGGCAGAATCAGCCATTTCGCTAACGGCTCTGACGCATCAGCTTGGTTATCGTTTGACGCTGCCCGAATGGAAAGATCATCCACTTAATTTCCAAGACGGCACCGACAAAGATAAAGCACGGAAACTTCGCGAATACGCCGCCGCAGGCGACGAGTTGTCCGTCCAATTGTTTGACGATCAAGCGGCGGCGCTCGGCATCGCGATGTTAACGGTCAATTACATCGGTGACCTAGATTTGTTAGTCATCGGCGGTGGCGTTTGCGATTTGTCACCAGCGATGCGAGAGCGTTATGCACGGATCGCGGAAGAGTCGTACAAAAAACACGCACTCGACGGTTTCCGCAACTTGGCTGGATTTTCCTTCTCACAATGCGGCGACCAAGCCTCGGTGATCGGCGCTTTAGCCGAGGCCTACGAAACGGTCTAGCACATTCGCTGAGTGATTTGCTGCAACCATTAGGCGAGGGGAACGCTGGCGGAACATGAAGCCCCATTTTGCTGGCCATCATGTTTCAGCTGGCCATCGGGTTTCAGCTGGCCATCAGGTTTCAGCTGGCCATCGGGTACGTCCTCCGTATCAATGCTCTAGTCCCGATGCAATCGGGCACTCAGCGTGATAAATCGATAGGATCCGACTACGCCGACGATGAGTCCCACGAGGACAAAAAACCAACCGAGAATCCGCAATGATTGGCTGTCGGCAAAGAACTTGATTAGCGTGACGCCTGTTCCCGAAACCATCAGGGCTGTGCGACCGTATGCCAACAATGTTCGTTCATTCGCCAAATCCGTACGGACAAGGTTCAAATCGATTGGGGATTCAGTAGATTCAGATACGTCCATCAATGCCTATCCCACTCGCTTTGCATACACCCACCACTCGGTCGCTAACAACGCTAACATTCCCATTAGCAGCCATCGCCAATATTCCTTCCGTTTCTCTACCCCACCGGTAGACGCTTCGATTGACTCATAACCTAACTCCACCGCCTGGGCCGCCGCTAGTTTGCTTTCTCTCGCGTCAAACAAATTGATCGAAAACAAATCAACCACGCGATCACCTGCCTTCACTTGATAGTTCCCCAATCGGTCCGTTTTCAAAATTTCAGTGACACCCGATGCCCCCACTGGAACTTCCATCGAATCGATCTCAGTCGCTCCGCCGCCATTCCACTGCACACCAACTTTCGGCAATGCACTCTCTAAACGCAAGCGTACTGTATCCCCAGGTTTGAACGAAGGCGCGCCACTCGCTTCGGCTGCTCCTGCCAAATACCTCAACACATTTAACACGAACACCGGCCACGATCGCTCGGCGTACCAATTCGTATTTGTGTCAGTACCACCATCCTCCGATTCACTCAACAACTCAAACCCTAGCAGCAAATCCTGGTAGCCTTCGCGCGGTGCCAAAACCATCATCGAGCCAACATCTGCACCTAACAACTCCACCGCCCCCGGCGGCCCTTCGATCGCTCGACCTTGGAAAATCAGCAACGAGAACAATTCCAGATATCGCATTAATGGGTGTGTTCGGTCCAAGTCGATCAACACGACGCCTGTCGGACCGGTCGTCCATTTCCACCCGTCCCCCGGTGGTAGCGAGCCGATGAAAAACGTATTGGTAATCGGCATTTCGCTCGGCACACAACGATCGTAGATGATCAAATCATCCGTCCCCGCCGCCGCTCGTTTCGAGTATGGCTCGGTTTGCAAATAGGACGGCGAAACAAATTGCGACTGGCATATCTTTGCCGCTTTGGGAGTTTTCAAGGCCAATTCGAGCGGTGTGTTCCCAGGCGACACGACCAAAACGGAAACCGTCCTCAACGGTGTCAGTCCCGCGTAGGCGACATTGTCCGTCGGCAAATCGTCTTTGATGTCGAGGGTCAAAGTTAACGATACCGCATCGTCACTCTCAAACACGAACGACAATCCGACCTGCTCTCCAGCTGGCAAATCGACACTCGAGGCATCTAAAAGCTCGTTCGCAAGTGTCAACGTTGCGGAAGACGAAGCATCGGTTTCTCCCAAATTGACTACCGTCGCAAACGCTTGGATCTCCGATGGTTTCTCAACATTCCTTTCCGCAGAAAACGCCGTGATCGCCAAATTAGTCGGCTGCGTCGTTCCAATCGCTACATAATCAGGGACGAGGTTCCCCAAATCAAATTCCGTGACATTCTGGAAGCCACCGTCACTGTACAGCAATAAATCGGCGGGTTTTGCATCGGCCACTTGCACATCGTTGACGTCCCCTGCTTGACTGGTTCGACGTGGGTTCGCCAATCCATCGGCTGCTTTCAGAGCCCCCAAAACATCGGTTGGCCGGTTCGTCACCACCGCTCGTGAGAGTGCGTCACGTAAGCGACGCCGATCGGTCGTAAACGACTGCAAAACCTCCGCCCGATCACTAAATGAAACCAACATCGCCGTTTCGTCATCGGTCATTGTTTCCACTCGGTCGCCGATTAGACTTTTTGCCTTCGCGAATCGATTCGCGAATCCGTCGACATCTTCGGCTTGCATGCTCGCCGACGCGTCGAGCAGAAACACCAAGCGTCCCTGACTCGCCATTTCGCCTCGCACCCCGGGCCTTAGCAGCGCAAGAGCAGCTAAACCCACTACCAATAACTGCAGCAACAAAAGCAAACTTCGGCGAAGTCGTTGCAGTAGACTATTGACATGCAAATCCTCGATCGTGCGCATCCACAAATAGGTACTTGGCACCTCCACCGGTTCGCGGCGGAGCTTCAAGAAGTACAACAGAATGATTCCGATGGGAACCAGCCCCATTAATCCCCATTGCCAAGGTGTTAGCGTCGAGATCCAACTCATCGCACCACGCCTCGCTCACGCAAATACTGTGTCACAATCGTTTCCACGGGAGTATCGGTCCGCACCGGAATATAGACGATTGAACGCTGCGAACAAAATTGTTTCGCATCGCGAATAAACGAATGAACGGTCTCTTTGTACTTTTGCAATACATAAGCATTGATCGTGATCTCCGATTCGTCACGGTCTTCGACGTCGATTAGTTTTCGATCGCCACGTAATGGCGGATCCAGTTCCTCCGGCGAAAGTATATGCATCACAAACACGTCCATCCGCCGGCCAATCAACATCCTTAGAGCCGATTCGTAACCTTGCTTGTCCATCAAGTCCGTTAACAAAACGGCAATGCCTGTTCCTGTCGTGCGGATCGAAAAATCTTTGACGCCGTCATGCAGCGAAACGTTGTGCCCACTTTCGACCGAGTCGAGGTAGCCAAGCATTTTCCAAAGGCTCGCTCGTCCGCGCAGCACCGGCGCACGGCCTCCTTCGGGTCCGAGCACCGAAACGCTGACTCGGTCCGCTCGACATAAACCGACATACCCGAGCGCGGCGGCAAGCTGTTTGGCGACACGGAGCTTCGAAGGGTCGCTAAAATTCATTGATTCGCTCGCGTCGACCAACGCAAAGAAATGGAGATCCTCTTCTTCAAGAAACAACTTCAAGAACAACTGATCCAACCGGGCGTATAGATTCCAATCAATCAAACGCAAGTCATCACCAGCGACGTAGTGGCGAAAGTCAGCGAATTCGACACTTTCTCCTTTCCGCCGACTACGGCGTTCTCCCTTCATCCGACCGCGAAACACCTTTCGGGAAACCAACTCCAATCGTTCAAGACGCCCAAGAAGTTCGGGACTTAGTAGAGGTTGGTCAGTGGTTGTTGGCATGAACACAGAAAAAGTTAGAGTTTCAGTAACGCCAGAGTCATCTTCGGGTCCGCAAAATTGCAAATGCACCTGCCACTAACGGAGAACCTATGCGATTAGACGATAAAGCGGTTCTCTCTCGTCAAACAGGGCACTCTCGTTCAGCAGAGCTCGAAGATCCGGATTTTGCTCCGCAAACAAACGCATTTTGGGACGCCACTTTCGAGGCCCCAAAGCAACGCCATTACGCGACTTCAGTATAGCCGAGAGAGTCACTCGCGTGTGACAACCGAATCTCGCACAACGCTCTCTCGCGAATCCCGATCCCCTGGTGCCGCAGGGCCTGTTGCCTGGTCACGCAAGTCTCGGTCTCGGATTCCTTGCTGGCGCAATTCCTGATCGCGGATTCCTTGGTGCCGAGCCACCATCGCAGCCCCGATCATGCCCGCTTGATTACCAAGCGTTGCGAACTCAATCTTGATGTTCTCGCCGACCTGCACAAGCGTTGTTTGCTGCACCGTTTGACGAACCGTCTCCAAGAACTCGCGTCCCACACGCCGTTCGTTGCCTCCAAAGGTCATCGCTCCGCCTAGCAATACGACTGCCGGATCAACGGTCTGCCCAATCAATCCAATCGCGCGACCGACATAGGATGCCGTATCGGCAATCACTCTTTTACAAATTGCGTCACCCGCTTCTGCACCCGCAGCGATTTCGCGAGGCGAGGTAATTTCCGTCACTGAAATCGAACCTCCCGATGAGTCAGCACCGTCTTTCAATGCCGACTTCATCCGGTTCATCACGCCTCCGCTGCCAGCATACGTTTCCAAATGCCCGCGGCTCCCACATGTGCACGGTAGCGCTTCGTCACTAAAGTCGATCGTGATGTGCCCAAGCTCACCCGCACAGCCGTGGTCGCCACCAAACGGATCGCCAGCGATAACCATGCCACAGCCAACCCCCGTGCCAAGGGTAACCAAGGCCAAGGAATGATTCCCCAAACCACGTAGCGAATGCTCAGCGTAGGCCGCCGAATTTGCATCGTTGATCACAACCGATGGCAACTCGAACACTCGTTCCAATTCTTCCTTCAACGGCACGCCAAGCCAACCCTGCAAATTAACCACTTCGCGGATCACGGATACTTGTGTATCGAGCACTCCCGGTACGGCCAAACCCACTCCACAAAGCCGTACTCCGGCCAGATTTTTCGCTCGCATTTGCTGATCTGCGAATTGGTGAGCAAACTCAAAGACTGCTGTCGGATTTCCTAATCCGGATGTTGGCGTTCGATCTTCGGCAAGAATCGCCCCATTACCATCGACCAAACCCAATTTCACGTCCGTCCCACCGACATCAATCCCCAAATGGATCGAGGAAGTGCCGTGAGCCGAGTCAATATCTTGAGGTTGCGTCATGCTTTGAGAGAGGTTGAGCGATGTTGGGAGTCGTTAAAGACTGAGTATAATACGTTTTAAACCAATGCACTTAGAGATTACGCAAATACTCTACGCCTTGGCTTAGTTCATCCCAAACCGTATCCGGCGACATTTCCCGTCGACCAACGGTAAAGTAGCCTCGATATTGGAAATTCTCGAGCAGTGACAAGAGTTCTGGAAAATCTGCGGTTCCTTGCCCTAGCGGGACAGCGACCCCCCGCCCCGCAGCCAAGTCGATCACTCCATCGACGGCACAAACCGCGTGAATTCGGTCCCCCAACGCCACGATCGCCTCGCGTGGACTATGGCGATTGATAATCAATTGCCCTGGGTTCAACGCTGCGGCAATGTAAGCATCATCACTTGATGTAATCAATTTAGCGAGCGTTTCGCCCGATTCGGTCCCGGTTTCCGCAGCTAAAAAGGCGCCCACGCGAGCCCCGAAGCGACCTAGATCCTCCAATACACTGGCCAAGGATGAATACCGCGGATCTTCGCAATCTTCGGGAATGTTACCAACTTGGTTAATGACAACACGTGCCCCTAACCGGTATGCCAACTTCATTGCCGCCTTGGTCGCCTCGACTCGCCGGTCCAAATCTTGGGGATTGTCATACCCGCGTCGGGTTGGAAATCGGACCGTTACAACCCTCAAATTCAGATCATCCAGCATTTTCCGCAATTGTCGCAAGCCAGTGTCCGATAATTCCGAAGGGCGGATGCCGTTACGCGCGTCAATTTCCACTCCAGTTGCCCCCGTCGCCGCCGCCAACTGCAACGCCTTGGGCAATTTTACCGGCAAACAGTCGATTCGCACCGCTACTTTGATTTCAGCCACAGAAGTCTACTCGTTTCTAAACACAATATGATTTCTCGTCACGGCGGTAGTTTACGCGACCGTCCACAAAACGAAAACACACTTACCAAACGACGTTACTCGGTCAGGGTCCTCATGACACGTTGTTGTTTTATTGCTGCGATTGTTTTGTTGGCAATTAACACGACAAACGCAGTCGCAGAAACCTCGTCCGAAAAATCTTCGGCCGAACAAACTCCTGCGCACGCTCAGATTACCGACACTTCCGACAACCGGATTCCACAGCCATCTAATACAGCCCTAACGGCTTACGTATGGGATTTCAGTCGATCGATCGATAATAACTATGACGATTGGCCTGATAATTGGCAGCGCAAGGTCGGTAGCCGATACCCACAATACGTCAAAATTGGCATTTCACCGCACGACGAATCCGTCGAACAAAAAGGCCGCCACTTTGATTCCGAGGTCATCCGGTACTGGCCCAATCTGCGGCAACACTTCGATAGCCTCCCGCCGCTTCCCCCATCCTTCGCCGACCTTGTCTCCGATCGATATTTGGAAGTCGAACTCGACGGCGGCTTGGCGATGGTGCAAAGCGACAAAGTCAAAACCAGCCGCGTCTACCAATACCGTTTGTCCGCTCGCGTGATGACGCGAAACCTAGTACACGATTCGGCGAGAGTCGAATTTGTATTTATCGACGAAGACGGACAACAAGTCGAAGTCCATTCCACCGAACCGGTCAGCGGCGCGACAAATTGGAAAGAACTGGTAATCAACAACGTCCGCGCTCCCAACCACGCCACACACATGTTCGTTCGCTTAATCGTTGAAGGAGCGGAAGACGGCCTCGAAGACATTCGCGGCACAGTCGGCTTCGATGACATTCGCATTGAGCCGTTCCCCCAATTGCAATTGATCACCGACGAACCGCTTGGGGTCTACGAATATGGCCATGGCGTGGTTGCAACCGCAATTGTTTTGGGACTTCCGACGGGCGCATCAAAAGTTCACTTTCAACTTTTCGATGTCAACGGAAAAAAACTCGCGTCTGAACGCGCCGACATTGCGACGTCAATCCGCGAGCGGACCATCACGATTGATTCGATTCAAATGCAATCGGCAACGGACAAAGAATCGAAACAACTTCTCGACATGCGATTCAATTGGACTTTGCCACGGATGAGGCCTGGGTTTTATCGTGTCACGGCATTTTTGGAGGGCAAACATATCTCATCGTTGTCCACCGAAACGAATGTGGCGGTCATCGAACCACTGGTCGACACGCGAGTCCCGGGTTGTTTCGGCTGGACGTTGCCGCAAGGCGATAAAGTCCCACACGGGCTCGGCGCCTCAGGCGTTATCACGGCCACCGAAAATGACTCGGCCGCCCCGTCAAATGATTACATCGCTTCACGCGACCTCGTCAATTGGCTGCTACAAATCGGTGTTGATTGGGTTAAATTCCCTTGCTGGGTTGCCCCCGATGACGACCACGCGGCAAGCCGAATTGTTGACATCTGTACCCGATTGCAGGACAGCGAAATCCAAACCGTAGGGATGCTTGACGTACCGCGTGAAGACCAAATTCCACTCTACGATCTAAGAAGTCGCCGAGACACCGTTGCGTCCGAATTCTTTCGGGATATTCGCGTTTGGCATCCGCTGCTCGAACCCGTCATGACGCGTCTTACCTTGAAAGTCCGAAAATGGCAACTCGGTGCCGATGACGACTACAGCTTCCTCGGACGCAGTCGTTTGCGAGAATCGATTTCGTCAATATCCACCGGACTTCAAGGCTATGGCCAACCCCTCGAAATCGCTATTTGTTGGCCCTGGACCGAACCGGTACTCCCCAAGTCGGAAACGTCATGGCAAGCGGTTTGCCGGTCGGGTACGCCGGAATTAACGTCAAAGGAAATTGATTCCTACTTGGAATTGAGTCGAGACACGAATTACGCAGGCGGCCCCGAAACATGGATTGTCTTGAACCCCGCCGCCAAGTCTCACTACGAACGCGATTCGCGAATCCTCGACATGGTTCTGCGAATGGCAACCGTTCGCAAACATCGGGTTCAAGCCGCGTTCGTCAGCAACCCGCACGACCCTGAAAACGGCTTACTCACCTCCGATAGCCGCCCCACGATGATGCTGCTGCCGTGGCGAACCACAGCGCAGTTGATTGGCAGCCTTCGCCAAGTTGGATCGTTGCGACTTCGGTCCAAAGCCAACAATATCGTCTTCGCGGGACAAGATCGCGCCGTGCTGATGGTTTGGTCCGAAACACCATGCGAGGAAAAGATCTACCTTGGCGACGACGTCGAAGCAATCAACGTTTGGGGCCGAACCGAAGATTTGGAAGTCGAAACGATTGAAAACCGCCACGTTCAAAGTATCAAGATCGGCCGACTCCCGATCTTCCTCGTGAATGTCGACCCCGAAAATTTGGCATTCCGAATGTCCGTGGAAGTCGAACAAACGCAAATCGACAGCATGCTCGGCCAAGCCCAACCGCTTGACGTGAGTTTTGCTAACCCGACTCGCGATGGCTTGGCCGGAAGCCTCGAAATTCGTGCCCCCGAGGCGTGGTCCTTCGACGAGCCAAGCATCGAATGGGAATTACTCGGTGGCCACGACACAAAAACCCAATTCGAAGTTGTGCTAGGCAACAGTGCCAAAGTGGGCGACTACGAACTGGCATTGAATTTCGAGCAACAAACCGTGCCGCCAAAGCGATTTACTGTTTACCGAGAAATCACCGTTGGCCCGGTCGGATTGGAACTCCGAGCAGCGACGCGGATCTTGGAAGGTGGCCAATTACAAGTCGAAGTAGAAATGCTAAACCATTCGCGGTTGCCACAATCGTACGACTGTATCCTCTTTCCACACTCGGGCCGAAAGTACCAACGACGGTTTATTCAAATCGAACCAGGTGAAGTTTCACGCCGCGACTTCTACCTCCCCGACGCCGCAGACTTACTTGGCACAACGCTACTACTTCGTGCCAGCGAACAGGACGGCCACCGTATCCTCAACTACGAAATCCCCGTCCAACGATAAAGCTCGGTTGCCCGTCCGTGTTGACAGCCGTTGCCAGGGGCGCGACCTCAGTGCAATTGACCAATTCCGCTGAGAAGATGCAGCAACGGATAACCGTCATACTCATTTCACGTCGGCGATTCGAACGACTTGCATTCTTAGGATGAATCTCTTGCTGCCGCACGGCCGAGACGATCCATGATCGCTCGACCAACTCCGACGCTTTGGCAGGTATCCACATGAATCGCTTGAACCGCGGCTTGATCCATTCGCCTAAGGGCAGCGAACAAATTTCGGGCGACTTCCGCTAAGTCAGTCGTTTCACTTAACACTTCGACAACCTCGTACCTCGCAGCCTCTTCGGCAGCAATTGGCCCGAACGCAATTCGCCCCGTGTGAGGCGGCACCCTCTCAGCCGGCGGAGCGAACAAGAGTAGCAATGGTTTCGATGGTGAATAATGTTCTCGCATCATCCCAGGTGCTTCAATACGATCGGCCTGCCCCCGTTTCCGAGTCAATTGTGAAAGCGAAATGTCGAAACGACGGGACAACGCTTCTGCCGAAATTCCACCTGGCCTAAGTAGTCGCGGGCCTTCGGGTTCGAGCGCAATGATCGTCGATTCGACACCAAACGGACACGCTCCGCCATCAAGAATCAAGGAAACCGATTCACCTAAACCACTTTGACAATGCTCCGCCGCTGTGGGACTGATGTAGTTCGACCGATTCGCGCTCGGGGCCGCGATCGGAAACGGACACCGCTTCAGAAGTTCTAACGCGACCGGATGCGAGGGAATTCTAACAGCGACTGTGTCTAACCCAGCCGTGACACAATCGGGAATCCGAGAATGGCGTGGTAAGACGACCGTCATCGGACCGGGCCAAAGATCAGAAATCGCGTTAAGTTGCGTTTGAATTGGCTTCGCAAGAGGCATTGCACATGCCTCACCCATTCGATCAATCGAAGCAACGTGAACGATTAATGGGTTGTTAGCCGGCCGTCCCTTGGCGGCAAAGATCTTCATTACCGCATCGGCATCCCAAGCATTTGCCGCTAACCCGTAAACCGTCTCAGTGGGAATTGCAACCAATTCGCCCACCGAAAGAAGCTCGCAAGCCCAATCCAAATTTTCGCTAGTTGGCAATGCAATGCGGGGCATACACGAGTCGTTTCATCGAGTGGCAAAAATGGAAGCGACCAATTTAGCAGACCGTTCTCGACTAAAAAACCTGTGCATCCACAGCCAATTCAAATCAAGTGTCACCCCTTGCGGAACAATCCCAATCCGAAAAAACAACCGGACCAGCGACTCACTGGCATCTCGACCCGCTCACGAAAATTCCGCGACTAAAAAGAAACAACGCACTCGTCCCAAACGGTGCGTTGAGAATCCGAAGCGATTATCCACGATCGCGACGCGAAGCTTGTTTGGGACTAACCCTGCTTACTAAGCGCCACAACGATTGCCAAACGATGCTCGTCGTATTGGTAATCTAATCGCGCGGGCTTGATGTGTGATGGGAATTCCAAACACTCCACGCCAGCGCGAACCACGCTCGGGAGCGACATCGTCAAGTTATAGCTGGCTAGACGTCGCTTGGTTCCGCCAACCACCATATTGCCTAGCTCACCGACAGCGTCGACAACCGTTTGATCCATCGTGTCCGTTTCATGATCAATCAATTGCCGCGCCCACCGGAATGCCGAATCTTTGTCGAGACAAATATTGACCGAACCGTTCAGATCGCCCGAGATTGCAACAACTACCGACACATCGTCGTCAGCATTTCCTTTGTTTGATTCACTCAGCGGATTTTGCGAATCACAGGTTCCAAATGGAGTCAGTGATTCACCGACCATCATCTCGAACACTTCACCAAGAGATCCGTTGGCAGCTTCCATTACCGCAGTTTCCGTATCGATGCATAGTGCCATCAATTCCAACCTTTAAAATAAGCAAATAACTCTATTGCACTTGATGCTACCGAGAGCCCCAATAACTCTTCAAAATGTGAGATCAAATGTTGGATTGAACAATCCGACCTACTAAACCGCCTCAGGGTTAGGAAGGACACGTGTCAGTTTCATCTGCAACATGTCTTGGTCAAATGGCTTAACCAAGTAGTCGTTTACTCCGGCTTGAATCGCCTTCACAACCTGTGTCTTCTCGGTTTCCGTCGTAATCATCATGATCGGCACCTTATGACCGGCACTTCGAATGGCTTGCACCAATTCAAGGCCATTCATGTTCGGCATATTCCAATCGGTTAGCACAAGATCAAAACCGTTGCCATCGCCAAAGGCCTTGAGCGCCTCAACTCCATCACCTGCTTCAACAACTTCGTCGATCCACAGGCTACTTAGACTCCGTGCAATGATCTTTCGCATTACCCCTGAATCATCAACCAACAGTACCTTCATTGGTAGAATCCTAATACTCTCTTTGTGTGTAAACAGCCCGCGAACCGCTACGTGACTTACTCAACGATAGCACACAAATAATGCCAGTTAGCAAAGCAATGCAATGTTGGCAAAATTTGCCGATTTATCAGACACAACACAATTTCTTAGGTTACCTATTGAATGGTTCAAAGAGGCAAACGCTAAGGGGGGACAAACTAGATGGACGATACAGAACTACTAAACGAATTTGTTGAAGAAGCGAGAGAGCATCTCGGTGGCATCGAAATGCAATTGTTGCAGATCGAAGCAATGGGGGAATTGATTGACGATGACTTGGTGAATAACGTCTTTCGGGCGATACACTCGGTCAAAGGTGCAGCCGGCTTTCTTGGTCTTACACAGATCAACCAAGTCGCACATCGCCTTGAGAATGTTCTCGGCAAAGTCCGCGACCATCAACTCATCCCTGATCCTTTCAACGTCGATGTGATGCTCAAGGGGGCCGATTGCCTTCGCAACCTTATCGAATCAATCGATACAAGTAACGAAACCGACAACACCGCATTGTGCGAACAACTCGACGCCGTCCTAGCCGGATCATCGACTGACGAAACCGTAAATTCGGACAAGGCAGCACAAACCGAACAAATGGTCGACGCAGAAGAATCATGCGAAGCAGCTCCCACCGCAACAGCAACCAAAACTCGCAAAACACGTGCACGGAAAGCTGCCAACAGCAAATCCAGTGCAACAACCACGAAGACGACAACCACGAAGACCAAGACCGCGACTGCAAAACGCCGTCGCAAAGCGGCCCCCGCAAAGAAACAAGCCGCGCAAGCGGAAGCATCGCTTGAGTCGGTTGAATCCGCAGTGAACGATGCGGTAAACGTTGGCACCACCGCAAAGCCTGCGGCGACCGAAACATCAAAGTCGAAATCGCCCCCGTCTAAACCCGCAGCCAAAAAAGCTCCCGGAAACGGCAACGGCCCCGACTCTCCCAAAAAAACAACTAGCCCCCAAGCCGAAGCAACAATTCGAGTTGGAGTGCGTGTTCTCGATCGTCTCATGAACCTTGCAGGCGAGTTGGTCCTCAGTCGCAACCAATTGCTCCGCGCCCTTAACGAACAGTCTCGCAGTGGCACCAATCTCGATGCGATCGCCAACGGCCTTGACCAGGTGACGACGGAACTGCAAACGACGATCATGCAGACGCGGATGCAACCCATCGGGAACGTGTTCAACAAGTTTCCACGCGTGATTCGCGATCTCTCCGCATCTCTCAACAAGCAAATCAACTTGAAGATGGAAGGGAACGACGTTGAAGTCGACAAGACCATTGTCGAGGCAATTGCCGACCCCCTGACACATTTAGTCCGCAATTCATGCGATCACGGAATTGAGTTGCCTCAAGATCGAATCGACGCGCAAAAGCCGGCCGTGGGAACGGTCGAACTTCGCGCTTTCCATCAGGCTGGAAAAGTCGTGATTGAAATCGTCGATGATGGTGGAGGAATGGATCCAAGCCGACTTCGCGAAATCGCAGTTGCAAAAGGAATGCTCTCCGCCGAAGCGGCAGAGCAACTGACCGATCGAGACGCGATCAACCAAATTTTTGCTCCAGGATTTTCGACTGCAAAAGAAGTGTCGAACGTCTCCGGGCGTGGTGTCGGGATGGATGTGGTCCGTACCAATATCGAACAGATTGGTGGAGCCGTCGAAATCGAATCAGAATTGGGCTCAGGATCAACGATTCGCATCACACTTCCACTCACACTGGCAATTGTGCCCTCCATGATCGTCTCGGTCGACAACCGACGATATGCACTACCGCAAACCAACATCGTCGAATTGGTCCAAACCGATGGCCGCGAGAAGCGGATCGAACGAGTCAACCAAGCCGAGGTGCTCCGGCTCCGCGGGAACCTGATCCCCTTGGTTCGGGTTTCAGACACGCTGAAGCTCATCGATGAGACCGATCCAAGCGAAGAAGGTTCGTCAAAACAAGAATGCCAATTGGTGGTTGTCGAAGCAGGCCGTCGCCAATTTGCACTGGCAGTGGATCGAGTGCTCGACAGTGAAGAAATCGTCGTCAAGCCGCTTGGGCGGCACTTGTCGAATCTACCCCTGTTGGCCGGATCAACCATTCTCGGAGATGGCCGCGTCGCAATGATCTTAGATGCCGCGGGCATTTCGAGCCAAGTGAAACTGACTAGTGACAGCGAATCCAGTGAACAGACCGAAACATCCAGTGCTGGGGAAAAAACAACAACCGATGTTCAACGGTTGGTGTTGTTGTCGGTTGGCCCTGAAGACCACTTCGCCATTTCGATGGATATCGTTAGCCGAATTGAACGAGTCGCTCACGAGGCGATCGAACGGGTCGGCAAGCATCGAGTCCTGCAATACCGAGGCGGCACACTTCCGCTGGTTAGCGTCGATGAAGTCGTCCCCGTCAACAGCGTGGACGAGACCAAGTTCGTTCACGTGATCGTGTTCAAAGTATACGGCCACGAAGTAGGACTAATTGCACCGAACCTTTACGATATCCGCAAATGTGATTTGCTGTTTGGCGACGACACTTGCCGTGCCGACGGTGTAGCAGGAATTGCGGTCATCGATGAGCGTCCGACGCGACTACTTGACCTTTACGGATTAACTCAGATCGCGCGTCCAGAGTGGTTTTCCTCTCACGCCGAAGATCAACAAGCCAAACGAGAAAACACCTCGATTTTGGTTTGCGAAGACAGTCCGTTCTTCCGCAACTTCCTATCCAGGATGCTGCAAGAGGAAGGCTACCAAGTATCAAGTTTCGAACATGGCGAAGCGGGCTGGGCTTCCCTAAGTGAACACCCAGGCAAGTATGACTTGCTGCTGACCGATGTGGAAATGCCAGAGCTTGACGGCGTCGAATTGACGCGCCGCGTTCGCGCCGACGGTCGATTCGAAACACTTCCGATTATCGCACTGACAAGCCTCGCCGACGAAGAGTCGGTCCAACGTGGCCGAGAAGCTGGCGTCGATGACTATCAAGTCAAAATGAACAAGCCTGATCTACTCGCCAGTATCACCAAACACACTTCCGGAGTCCAAAAATAGTGAATAACACAAGCAATGAAGCTGCGACGACGGCTCAAGACGTCCGCCAACTCGTCACGTTTTCAGTAGGTGACACGGCATTTGGAATTGATATTGCATTTGTCCAAGAGATCAATCCTCACTTGGATGTAACCAAGGTACCTGGTGCCTCACCGATGATTCACGGCGTCGTGAATCTGCGAGGTGACGTTGTCACCGTCCTCGACCCACATCGAATACTACGCATTGCCGCCGACACCGCCCCCAAGGATCGACGCAACTTAGTGCTCAATATTGGTGGAGAACGCATCGGCGTGTTGGTTGACAAAGTGTCAGACATACTGACCGTGAACCAAGATGAATTATCGCAAAAACCCGCGAATGTTCGATCCGTTGATCGTCGTTTGATTGATGCCGTGGTTTTGCGAAACGAACAGCTTGTTGTCATCTTGAATGCCACAAAATTGCTCGAAGTCGTTGAACAATCGAGCGAGACGGAAGCCGCCTAGAAACCTCGTTGATTGGTGTTGGCACGTGCAATCTTGCAAACCGGAATCTTAAGCAAGAGATGACGCCAAAGACGTGACTCTTGCTGATGCCTATGCATCAAGACTGATCGCCGGCAATTTAGTCAACAATGAACATGCCCAACCGATCCCCAACCGTGACCGGAAGCGACCACAGAGGGACGTTTTTCGCCCTAGCCCAGACCCAGCCTCCACACCCTGTAGCAATTGCGGGAATTGACAATCATGGCAATTCGTACCATCGTCGTTGACGATTCGATCGTATTTCGAAAAGCCGTTCGAGACTCTTTGGCAAAGATCAAAGATGTTGAAGTCATTAGCATCGCAAAAGATGGCTTGTCAGCTGTCCAGAAGATCAAACGGTACAAACCTGATCTAGTGACGTTGGATGTGGAAATGCCTGGTCTTGACGGTTTGCAGGTACTTCTTGCGCTCCGCGATGCGGGAATCCAAACGACCGTGATCATGGTCAGTTCGCATACCGAAAGAGGTGCAAGTGTCACGACACAGGCGTTAAATAACGGCGCGTTCGATTTTGTTCTTAAACCGAGCCACGACGACCCGCGTGCTAATGCAAAGGAATTGCACTCGCAATTGCAACAGCGTATCGCGGTTCTGCACCAACGACCGTCATCCTCCGTGGCCGCTTCACCAAGCCTGACCGCACGAAAAATTTCGACGCTTAAACCGACGACGGAGGTTGACACACGCCCCAAGTCTCGATGCCGACGCCCAAGTGATCGGCTCGAAGCGATCGTCATCGGCATTTCGACCGGTGGCCCAAAGGCGCTCCGGACTCTGATCCCTGAACTGCCAGCCAATCTCTCCGTTCCCGTGATGATCGTTCAACATATGCCGCCCATTTTTACTCGTACGATGGCCGAAGACCTTGACCGTATTTCCCATGTTAATGTGGTTGAGGGCGTGAACGGCAGCCCAATCGAACCAGGCACGGTGTACATCGCCCCCGGCGGCAAACAAATGCGAGTCAGCAAGACCGGACCCAAATGCCAAATCGAAGTGAATGATGCCCCGGCGGTCAACAATTGCAAACCAAGCGTCGATTATCTATTCGAGTCAGCAGCCATCCACTATGGGCGGAGTGTTCTAGGCATCGTGATGACCGGAATGGGCAGCGACGGAACAGCGGGCTCCGAACTAATCGCCAAACAGGGCGGATGTGTTTGGGCACAGAACGAGGCAACATGTACCGTCTACGGAATGCCTCGACGAGTGATTGAATCGGACCTAGCTGACGACATTCTTTCGCTCGACCAAATCCAAAATGGCATCATTCGGCTTGGCACGAACACGGCATCTTCCGCGCAGTGTGGAGCCTTAGCATGATCACGGCTGACGTCTATTTCTCTGAACTTTGCGACAACTTGCGAGCGTGGTGCGGAGTCACATTATCGCCTTCGAAAACGTATCTGGTACAGAACCGACTGCGTGGCCTGATGAGCGAACTTGACACAACCGAACTTGGCGAGCTTTTGCGACTCTCCAAAGCCTCAGGTGGCGGATACATTCGCGACCGAATCGTCGATGCCTTGACCACTCACGAAACACTCTTCTTTCGTGATCGGCAACCATTCGAGGCTCTAACAAAACACATCATCCCTGAAATCCAAACACAAGCCAAAGGAGGACGGAAACGTTTGAGACTTTGGTCAGCAGCGTGCAGCACTGGGCAAGAACCGTATAGCATTGCCATGTCGCTAATCGAGTCCGTTGCGAACCTTAGCACCTGGGATATTTCCATTGTCGCGACGGACGTTTCGCCTAACTCCGTCGAAAAGGCTAGAACAGGAATTTTCCAAGATCATGAACTTCGACGCGGCATCAGTGACAGCCAACAACGTCGCTTTTTTAAGCGTGTTGGCGATGGATGGCAAATCAATGATGAGGTGAAACGCTTGGTCCGATTCGAAATCGGCAACCTCCTGTCAGGACGGCAACCCGACGGATTGTTCGACATCATCTTCTGTCGCAATGTCGTCATCTATTTTTCTGGTGATGACCCACTTCGCACGTTTGAAATGCTCTCCAATCGGCTCTCCGAAAACGGACGGTTGTTCGTTGGATGCAGCGAAGTGCTTACCGGAATGGGACATATTTTGGATCGCGATCGAATTGGCTCCGCAACCTGTTATAAGCGATTGCCGATCGCCTCGACTGCCCAAACCTCGACTGCCCAAACCTCGCGTGCCCAAACCTCGCGTGCCCAAACCTCGCGTGCCCAAACCTCGACGCTCTGACCCGCCACTCTTCCCGACTGGCTATCTTTCCGACTGGCTAAGTCGGTCGAGCCGAGCGTTTCGCTGGCAACACAGATCACGAACGCGCTGCAACGGCACAGCCAAACCTGAACAAACCGCCACCTCAGCAGGATAAAAACAGAGACAAAAGCATCGCTTTTGTGCGGCATGATTTTGGAGGCTACGCGTACTATCCATAAGCAGCTTTTGGTTTCCCGATTTGTTCAAATTGGGAACCAAAAGCCAAATTTTTTCTCTTCGTCTTTTCTTCTCATTCGTCATTCTCCCGCAAAGGGGACACCATGCCCGCTCTCATTGACATTGCCAAACCACGCGGCCTTGTTCAGGAATCCACGGTTGAGAAACCGAACGTGCCCCCCACCCCAGTCGCCCCCACGCGGACGCTCAACGGTCTGATTGCCATTATTCGCCGCGATGCATTTAGAAAGTCCGGCCAGTACGCACTTCGTAGCAACGTTGGCCACGATGGAGAATAGCCACGGGAAATAACCGTGGACTACCTCATAATCCCGGTCCCAATCGACATAATCCCGGTCCCAATCGACCGGGTAACGATTTGGCGCAGTGAACAGGTTGCCCCAATGGAAGACAACGAACTTGCGCTGCTGGTTGGCGTCCTACCGTCACACGCCCTACCGTCACACGCCGGCCAGCGAGCGTAAGATATCGACGCCCTGCTTTAGCTGTTCGTCACTTGCCGCGAAACTGATTCGAAAGTGACTATCTCGGGCACTGAAGATGTTGCCCGGAATGATCAGCAAACCGCGACTGATCGCTTGTTCAACAAAGGCCTCGCCGCTATCTGTCGGTGCTTTGGGGAACATATAGAACGCGCCCCCTGGCTTAGCGATCTCATAGCAATCGGCAAGGGCAGAGTAAACGAAATCGCGTTTCCTGCGATAAGCCTCGATATGGCCATCAAGGCTCACTTCCATCGCGCGCAGCGCTCCCCACTGTGCCGGCTGCGGTGAACAAACGAACGAGTACTGTTGAATCTTTAACATCGTTCGAATGATCTCGCTAGGTCCATGAACATAGCCAACTCGCCAACCGGTCATTGCGTGACTTTTGCTAAACCCATCGATCACGATCGTTTGGTCATTGTACGAAGCGGGAGAGGCAAAGGTGCCGTCATAGAAAAACCGGCTGTAGATCTCGTCCGAAAGCACTGCGATGTTCTTTTCGGCTGCCAATTGTGCGACCGCTTTCAATTCGCTCGCCGTCGCAGTCACCCCCGTCGGGTTGGCGGGTGAATTGACCAGAATCATTTTTGTTCGTGGCGTGATCGCAGCCTTGATCTTCTCGACATCGAGCCGAAAATCAGGATACGAGTCGACCGGTACCGCGACCCCACCACACATTTTCAAAAGTGCGGGATACATCACAAAGAACGGGTCCATATAGATGACCTCGTCACCCGGATTGATCATCGACAACATCGCCAACATCAACCCACCGCTAGTCCCGCTGCTGACAAAAACATCTCGGTCCTCATGCGGATACTTCGCTTGCACTTCTTCGCGAAGTGCCTCACGCAGGGGCCCAATTCCTTGCGTCGGCGAATAGCTGTTTTTTCCGTTTCGGATTGCCTCAATCGCAGCCTCTTTAACCTCGTCGGGAACGTCAAAATCAGGCTGACCGATCGACAAATTGATCGGATCCTTTAACTTCGCCGCAAGATCAAAAACTTTGCGGATTCCACTACTGTCAAAGGTCGTGGTACGGTCGGCAATCCAAGGGTGCATGGTTGAGTTTTGGCTAGTGAGAATGAATAGGGCCGAATAGCAACAAATCGGCATGCCCGTTAAAGTGTAGCACGATTAGGTTGCTTAGCATCAGGAGAGGCAAACAATGGCAAAGATTGAATTGGTTGAACCCGTCATCCGAATTTGTGCGGTCATTTCCCGACATCCACAGGCTCGTCAATGGGCGATCGAGACACTGAACCAACAGTGGGGCGAAATTCACGTTGCAACTGATTTAATGCCGTTCGAGGCAGGTGGATACTACCGAAAGCAAATGGGCGAGGGACTACAAAAGACGATTGTCGCTTTGGGACCTCCATGCGATCCTGCACCGCTAGCGGATTGGAAGACGACGACGAACCAATGGGAACAAGCATGTTCCAACGACCACGACTTTTGCGAACCACGTCCTTTGAACTTGGATTGCGGTTATGTGACTCAAGCGAAATTGGTTTTGGCGACAACGAAGGATCGCGACCATCGCATCTATTTACGCGATGGCATATTTGCGGAGGTCACTTTGACTTATGTCCATCGCCGGTGGGCCGACCATCGATGGACGTATCCCGATTACCGAACTGACGAAGTGAAAGCGTTCGCCACAAAGTGCCGCCAACACCTGCGCGAACATATCAAACAATCTCGGTTGTTTCGAAGCCGAGGCGAAAAAGGGCCAACCGAAAAAGGGCCAACCGCTCGAAATTCCTGAACACACATGTAGCTGGTTCGACCAAACAGTGGGTCCGCTGATTCGCAAACAAATGGCGATTGAAACAGGACCGATTTCAGTTAACATTATCTGCAACCGTGGGCCCTCGACATCCGACAAACGCATTTTGAGATGGGTTTCTACGGGTCATAGCGATTCTGTTTCGCCCTACACATTCGGTTCGAGTTGGCTCTCGGTTTTTTGGCAACCCTTGGGAAGAACTGCGACCTAAGCTTTCCTAGCCGCAAATTCGCTCACACAGCTCGCCCACGGCCCTATCCAAATAGATTTCCATGCATCCTTCGAGACCATTTCCGCGAAACCGATCGATGGTTTTTGCCGTTTTAGTCGTCGTCACCTTTGCGATCAGCACCGGTTGCGAAAAGATCTCGTTCGAGATTCCCACTCCGGATGAACCAACGTGCGGAGCGACACCATGTGTACAAGAGGCGGAACCGGAAATGGTCGAGATCCCCGTTGACTTGACACCTGTTCGGTTAGCTCCGGGAATCCAGGACAAACGTCAAAGCGGTCGAAGTGGCAGCCAAGTAATCCCTGGCATGGCAGCCCCAAATCCACCGAGTATGCACACGAATCCGTACATGGACGCACCCGCGAATCCGAAGGACTCCATGGAGCGTCCCAGCGAGACGCCGGCAAACTCGTAACAGAGTGTGCATTCAACAGGCTAGGTCACCAACCCTTTTGTAACCGTCATAAAGACGTCTTCGAGGGTTGGATCGCGGTCATTGAAGGATCGCATTCGAACCCCTTCGCGAATCAACTGTTCCATCAAACTTGCGACCACTTCGTCGTCGCCATCCAATTCCGCAATCACGCGACCTTCTGGTTCCTGTTCGACCGATCGCAGCGCAGGACAACTTCTCAAAATCGACAATCCCGCATCTTGATTGGCGAAAAATTCGATTTCGATAATTCGATTGCGTCGAATTTGGCGATAGACGCTGCTGATCGGACCACTCATTAACAATTGCCCTCGTTCGATAATCCCAATCGAGGTGCAACAGTCGGCAAGCTCCGTCAAAATATGGCTGCTAATGAGAATGGTTTTCCCCATCTTGCGAAGTTCTTTTAGGAGTGCCTTTACTTCGATCCGAGCGCGCGGATCCAAACCACTGGCGGGTTCATCGAGAATCAACACCGGCGGATCGTGAACGAGAGTCTTTGCCAAACACAGCCGTTGTTTCATTCCTCGCGACAACCCGTTCACAAAGTCGTCGCGTTTGTGCCCCAAGTCCAATAGTTCGAGAACATTGGCGATGATATTTTTGCGTTCCGTTTTTCCAATTCGGTAGGCGACTGCAAAGAAGTCTAAGAACTCCCAAACTCGCATGCCGTCATACACACCAAAGTTGTCGGGCATGTAGCCGATTGCTTGCCGAACTCCGACCGGATCACCCATCACATCACATCCGGCGACCTCGCCACGACCACGTGAAGCGCGAAGCAGGGTCGCTAGAAACCGAATCGTCGTACTCTTGCCCGCCCCATTGGGGCCGATGAATCCAAACGTCTCGCCTGCTTCGATCTGCAAATCGATGCTGTCGACCGCGGTAAAGTCGCCATAATCTTTGCCGAAACCTTCGAGAGTAATCATGCGTGGGAAGACCTTTATAGACAATCAGGATGTGTTTTCCGTCGTTGCTCGTATTGTAGGTTAACAGCAGGGGATGCGTACGGACAGTCGACCGGCCAAACTGTCGACCGGCCAAACTGTCGACCGGCCAAACAGTCGACCGGCCAAACTGTCGACCGGCCAAACTGTCGACCGGCCAAACTGTCGACCGGCCAAACTGTCGACCGGCCAAACTGTCGACCAACTCGTGCTGTTGTTCAGAACTTTTCCTCTTGCAACACCAAATCGGCAATGGACACGGGATCGGAACAGTCGAACGAGTCGAATAGCTCGTGCCGGGGGCTTGCTCCGCGCACTCACAAGGTCGGACACCAACCGTCCCTCGTTCGGGGCTATAATCACGTCATCAACTCAACGTTCCTGCTCAACGCTCACAGTCAACACAAACAATTCCATGGCTGCAAAAACCTGGGAAGCGGATTTCCGATACCCCGCAATTCAATCCTCATTGGAGCTATTTCCAAACGCTATTCCCGATGACATTTTCACGATCCCAAAATCGTTTTGCTTGCCCATCGCCGCTCGCCCCGTCGTTGGCTTTACCCCTGGTAAAGCCATGCTGGTTTTTCTGGTCGTTGGTTTTGCACTGCTCGGTTTGGCCGTTTGGCTGACATCGTTAGTCGAAAAAGAAGGGCCGTTTATGGAAAGCGTCCTGCCAATGGTCGTTGGCTCGCTCTGCGGAATTCTAGGCGTCGGATGTTTCTTTGCCCCATCGCTCTTTGACAAACAACTGGTGTCGATGTTCCTTGGCGATCGAGGCAGCGAACTTCGCCGATACGCTTCGGCCACTGGAGTACGCTCCGCAGAATTATCAGATGGTGATCTCACGAAACAAGCAATCTCGATTGACGGTGACGACTTCGTCCTTATCTATATGGACCAAGAAAACCGTCGACTGCTAATAGAAGGCATCTCCGCAAGATACCAAATCCGCAGCGAAGACGTGGTATCGGTCGAGCCGTTTGTGTTTACCAATTATATTGGTGCCCAGATCTGTTGCCGCATTGACGAGCAAACGGATCTGCTATTCGCGGTCGCGCGAGTATCGTTGTTATTTGAAATCACGCGTCAATTGCCGTTTCTTAAGTTTCTGCGCAAACGAATCCAAAACAAGCTGCTCGAAGAAATCGCAGAGACACTTGGCTTTGCGATCGTCGAAGGCTAGCCCCCAAATTCAATCTCCGAAAATCGACAAAATTTTAGGCTCATTTTCGCATGCAGCCGATTGACGAGGCTTGTTTTTTTCGGCCTTCTCTCGTGCCGACTCAACCCAAACCGTTAATTCGTCAATCTGCGACCGCTGCTGTTGTGCGTTTCGCGATGGAATACCGCCAACGATTACAATCGTGTCTTGCGACGACGATTCCGCCAACGCCCACTCGATCGCTCGTTTTTGATCGGCAACCAAACGCATCAGAGCACATTTTTTGACGCCATCGAGCACCGCGTGAGACGCTTGCAAGAAGTGATCCTTCGCTTGTGTGACGCAGGTGACAATCGGCATGTTGGCAAAGCGTTCGGCGTGGCCACCCAAAATTGCCAAGTGAGTAGGATCGTTAGCAGGGTCGATCGCCATGATGCACCACAAACGACCGCCCGGTTGTTTCATCGCGCGAGCCGAACGCAAAGTGGATGCTACCTGCTCCGGCGTACGCGCGGCATCGACAATCACATCGGCTTGATCAAACGAAGACAAAACTTGCATTCGTCCCGGCACGCTTCGCAGTTGACCAAGATGCTCAACGACTTCTTGAAGTGGTTGATTTAACAACAATCCGACCGTCGCTGCAGCTGCGATGTTGGACGCCATCGCAGCGCCGCAAAGGGGTGTCTCCATTGCGGCTGTGACCGTCTCGTGCGTCATCATTAACGTCGACATACCACACTCTTGATCGATCAATTTCGCGCTAATGTCCGCCGCGGCTCGAACACCATAAGTCAGCATTCGGCAACCATGATCCTGAACCGTGCGTACGACGCGAGGCTGATCGGCCGAAGCAATCACCACACCCGCCGAAGTGACACGATCTAGCACGCTTTCTAATCCCGATGGGCCAAAATCGTCGTCCGGCACCGTCGATCCAGTCACGAGCAAAAGGTCGAACTCAATCGAATCATAGTGTCCGCTCTTGGCAGCTTCCTCGGACAATTCGATCACCGCCGACTTCGCTCCCGCGTCGCATGCTTCGCTAAGCCACGTGACCAACGGTGCGGCGGTAGCTACACCCTCCGCAGGACTCGCTTGGACGATCCCGTCACTCGCACCCAAATCCGTTTGGTAGGAAGTGCGAAGACCGATCGCACGAAGTAAATGGGACACCAGTAGCGAAGTCGTCGTTTTGCCAGCCGACCCAAAGACACCGACCGTGAGCAGTTTGCGATCGGGGCGATCAAGCAACTGCGATTGCACATCGGCCATCGCTACGTTGACATCGCCAACAACGCATTGAGGTAGCGGACAGGGCAGAATTTGTTCGGTAAGGATACCCGATGCGCCGCGAGCCATCGCATCGGCGATCAATTCGGTGGGGTCGTCTTGGCCGATGCGATAGACAACCAATTGACCTGGCATTGCCGATTTGACGTCCGAGGCAATCGAGTCAAAACAAACGTCTGTGCCAGAAAAAAACTTGGCGTGTGGAATTAACTTGCAAAGCGAATGGGTTTCAACTTCGGGAGCTGGGGTTGCCGCAGCGTTAGCAAATTTGGAACCGGAGAAAGCGTGGGCGTAGTGGTTCGCGGACGCGGGTACGGCATGACGCATGATGGCTTCCCTGCACATTGGCGATTTGTTTGCGATTCGATTTTTTGTGGTCCTCTGACCACTTCACGGCAATTCCTTTACCGTCGGCGTGAACAACATCTTGCTGCTCACCCGTGTGTTGAACGCAATTGTCACCGTCAGCCCATTCCGGTCAAGGGGAAAAATAAGCACCCTTATTGCTAGCATTTACCGTTTCGGTTGAATGCCCGCGTCACGGAGCATCATTTGCAGGTCGTCCCATGCCGCCTTTTTCGCGGCCGGGTTTCGAAGCAGATAGGCCGGATGATAGGTAACGACGACTTTTGACCCAAAATAGGCGTGAAATTTCCCGCGCAGCCGACCGACCGACAATTTCGAATCGAGTAACGCTTGGCTACTGACCGCTCCGAGGCAAACGATGTATTCCGGACGAATCGTCTCCAATTGTTTTTCAAAAAAATCGCGGCAATTGACGATTTCTTCGGGGTCGGGGTTCCGGTTACCCGGTGGGCGGCATTTCACCGTATTGAGGATGTAAATGTCCTCTCGCCGAAACGTGCAAGCTTCGATCATTTTTGTGAGTAATTGGCCAGCTTTCCCCACAAACGGCCGACCGGTTTTATCCTCGTCCGCGCCGGGGCCTTCACCGAAAAACACGACTCGTGCAGCCGGATTGCCTTCGCCAAAAACGGTATTCGTTCGACATCGAACCAACTGTGGACACTTGGTACAAGCTTCTACTTCGGCAGCCAAGAGATCCAGTATCGCTTGGCGATCGGGCACCGAAAGGGAAGGTCCAGGATAAGGTTTCGCGGCATCGGCGAGTAACGAATGCGACGGTTTCACAGTTGCCGAGGCAGTGTGACGTGTGGAGGCTCTGGATCGCGCAGAGGCATTTGGGCGGTTGACTGTGGATCCAGCAACCGGTTCTCCCGTCGCTTGTTCAGGTGAACCGGCTTTCGGTGAGCCGCCTTTTGGCGAATCGGGCAGCGTATCGGGAGTCGCAATCGCAAATTGACTTACCATTTCTGCGACGGTTTCTGGATTCGATTTCGGCAAGAACTGCACACCGCTACGCTGCAAATGGCTAGCGATCGCTGCTGCCTGCAACAATATAGCATCACGATCAAGCCGATCAGCATGCACGGTCGTTTGTTTGGATTCGCTCACGGGGAGAATTCTAACGGACAACCGAAACACTGGGAAGCATTTGCCAAAGAGCCGCGCTTTTTCCCGTTCCAAATTCCCCGATTCAATCTCACAATCCGGCCTACTCGAAGCGTGTGAAACGGGAATTCCGTTTCGGCCTTTGCTGCAAAGATACCGAAAGTCTCGACGCCTTCCGCTTCCACTGGGGCCCCGAAATCGAAGGCGAGACCGTCTACGAGGGCTATTTGTTTCGGCGTCATGCGAATAGGATTCAGTGTTTCCGCCCTTTGTTCATTAAGTTCACTGAAATGCCGGTCCCTCGCGTCGCTATTGTTGGTCGCCCCAATGTGGGCAAGAGCAGTCTGTTTAATTGGATCGCGCGGCGTCGTTTGGCCATTGTCGACGATTACGAAGGCGTCACGCGTGATCGCATGACCACCCTGATTGAAGCGGGCGATCGTTTCTTCGAACTGATCGATACCGGCGGTATGGGGGTCGAAGATGCCGATAATTTGACCGCGGACGTTCGTCACCAAATTGAAATGGCCCTCAGTGTTGCTGACGTGATTGTGTTGGTGGTTGATGTCCAAGCTGGTGTGATGCCGCTCGACGAAGAGGTTTCCGAGCGACTGCGTACGATTGAGCGGCCCGTGATTTTGGTCGCCAACAAATCGGATCAAGGTCATCAAGATGCGCTGGCCGACGATTTTCAACGACTCGGTCGCGGGCGATTGGTTTGTGTCAGTACCACCCAAAATCGCAACCGCGACGAATTGATTGAATTGATCGTTGATCGTTTGCCCGAGCAAACCGATGACGAAGATACCGATGCGCCGGAGATGAAGATCGCCATTGTCGGCCGAAGAAATGTCGGCAAGAGTACGTTTGTGAATTCGCTGAGCGAAGACGACCGGATGATTGTGAGCGAGGTCCCTGGAACGACTCGCGACAGTGTTGACGTATTGTTTGAAATGGACGACCAAAAGTTCATGGCGATCGATACACCGGGACTTCGCAAACGAAAAAGTCAACGAACCGACCTAGAATATTACGGCATGCACCGCGCGCAACGTTCAGTCCGCCGCGCCGACGTCGTATTGGTGTTCTTTGACGCCGCGGAGACCGTCAGCAAAGTCGACAAACAATTGATGGGCTATGTGATGGAAAATCACAAACCTTGCATTTTTGTCATCAACAAGTGGGATCAATACCACGGCAAAGTCCCCACCGATCGTTGGGTCCATTACATCCGCGCCCAATTTCCGACACTCGCCTACTCACCGATCGCGTTCATCACCGGTCAAACCGGCAAAAACGTCAAGACGTTATTGAACCATGCGACAATGCTGTACAAACAAGCTCGAGAACGTGTGTCGACAGGCGTATTGAATCGAGTGATCCGTGCCGCGATTGATGCACACCCGCCGGCGATGTACCAGAATCGTCGGCCGAAGATATTCTATGCGACACAAGTCGCTACGGAGCCACCGACAATTGTGCTGATGTGTACCGAACCGAAAGCGTTTACGAACGATTACAAACGGTATCTCATCAATGTTCTGCGCGACCACCTGCCGTATGGCGAAGTGCCGATCAAGTTGTACCTGCACCGTCGCCACCGCAGTGGCGACGAAGAGGAAAGTGGCGGAAAACATCGCTAGGAGGGACGAGAACGGGCGTGGGCCGTTACAGCGCCACGGTTACCGTCTTGTTTTCCGTATACGCTCGCAAACCTTCTTCGCCAAGTTCGCGGCCGTAGCCACTCATTTTGAAACCGCCGAACGGGGCGGCAGCGTCGAAGACGTCGTAGCAATTCACCCAAATTGTCCCGGCGCGAACGCGACGAGCGAATTCATGAGCAACCGAAATATCACGGGTCCAAACGGCAGCCGCTAAGCCGTAGAAGGTGTTATTCGCACGCCGGATCATGTCTTCTTTGTCATCAAAAGTCAGCACGCTTAGCACAGGACCAAAGATTTCATCGGTTGCGATCGACATGTCGTCTTTGACGTTATCGAACACGGTTGGCTCGATGAAGAAGCCTTTGTCGCCAACTCGATTGCCACCGAAGACGCAATTAGCGCCCTCGTTTTGCCCTTTCTCCACGTACGACATGATCTTGTCGAACTGAGCCTTGTCGACTTGGGGACCTTGGTTTGTGTTCGGGTCAAAGGGATTACCTACCTTTCGATTCCGCGTCAACTTTTCGAGTTTTTCCAAAAATTCGTCGTGGACGCTGCTTTCGACAAACACGCGGCTGCCGGCACAACAACATTGTCCCTGGTTGAGGAACAATCCCACATACGCTCCCATTGCAGCGGCATCCAAATCAGCGTCGGCAAAGATCACATTGGGGCTCTTGCCACCAAGTTCGAACGTCAAACGCTTGAGCGTATCGGCTGAATCACGGGTGATGATTTGCGCGGTACGGTGTTCGCCGGTAAACGCGATCTTGTCGATCAGAGGATGCTTGACGCACGCGGCACCGGCCGTTGGTCCGTAGCCAGGGACAACATTGATCACGCCATCGGGAAAGCCGACCTCTTGCGCCAGCCGAGCCATTCGCAGGCAGGTCAACGGCGTTTGCTCAGCCGGCTTCATCACAATCGTACACCCTGCGGCAAGTGCAGGAGACCATTTCCACGCGGTCATCAACATCGGGAAATTCCATGGAATAATTTGTCCTGCCACGCCGATCGGTTCGCGGCGAGTGTAGCACAAATAGTTGCCACGGATCGGCACGGTGCTGCCGTGAATCTTGTCCGCGAAACCGGCATAGTAGCGAAGACAATCAATCACCAATGGCAAGTCACCATGCCGGCTCTCGCTAATCGGTTTGCCGTTGTCGAGTGTTTCTAGCGCGGCCAATTCGTCGATGTCATGTTCAATTCGATCGGCTAACTTGTATAGCAACCTGCCGCGATCCCGAGCATCCATTTTTGCCCAGTCGCCATCTTCAAATGCATCGCGCGCCGCTTTGGCGGCGGCGTCAACGTCAGCGGCGTCACCCTCGGCCACTTGCGTAATCTCCTCTTCCGTCGCGGGATTGATCGTGGCGAACGTCTTGCCACTGATCGCAGGAACCCATTTGCCGTCGATAAAACAGTCGGTTTCAGTAACGCGGATTTCCGGGGTCGTATTGGAAAGAGTGGACGACATAAACGCCTCGCAAGATGATGAGGGAAGAAAGATCTGAATTGATCGGACTGTATTGTACCGGATGGCCAAGACGAAATAAAACGATACGATCCCTTTCTGAATTTCCCTGGTAATTTGTTTTCTGGTTTCCCTGTTTCGCTGGGCGTTTTTACGACACTGACGAGATCTGGCCGCTGCTCATTTTAGAGCACCTATTTTCACATCATGGTTTTTACATCGTGGTTTTTACATTATGGAACAATCCTTTCTTGCTTACCTTCGCGGTCGCTGCCGTTCGTTGCCACAAGTTTCCGTGGGAATTGGGGATGATGCGGCGGTTATCGAGCCGCCCACGGGTCAACTGATCGCTTGCACTGACCAAATCATTGACGGGACCGATTTTCGTTCCCAACAGCTCGCGCCCGATCATTCGCTGGCCGATGTCGGTTACAAATCGATGGCGATCAACTTGAGTGACATCGCTGCGATGGGAGCCGTTCCAACGTCAGCGCTTGTTACGCTGTCGCTGCCGAAAACCAACGCAACGCGCATCGCGGGCGAAGTCTACGAGGGGATTTTGCAGGCCGCCGAAGAATTCCAAGTCGCAATCGCAGGCGGCGATATCTCGACCTACGAAGGACCGTTGGCAATCACGGTCACACTTTTAGGGCACGTTCCACCGAATGCCGCATGGCTTCGCCGCAGCGCGGAACTAGGCGATGCCGTCCTAGTCACGGGTGCAGTCGGCGGCAGTATCTTGGGGCGACATTTGCGACCAAACCCGCGAGTCGAATTGGCACAAATCCTGCGTGATTCGGTCAACGTTCACGGTGCGATCGACATTAGTGACGGGTTGTCGTTAGATCTTGATCGGTTGTGTGCGGCCAGCGGCGTGGGAATCGAATTGAACATTGCCACAATCCCGATTCACGATGACGCCATTGTTCTATCAGAGAAAACCGGCAGGACGCCGTTCGAACATGCCTGGAGCGACGGCGAAGATTTCGAATTGATTTTGACGATGAATCAAGCCGACGCCGACAAGGTTTTGGAGATGCCGTTGCCCTGTGAGATCACTCAAATTGGCAAGATGATCAGCCGCACAGGTCTTTGGAAACACGAAGGGACGAAATTGGTGCGTTTATCCCCTCAAGGCTATATTCACTAACATCCAAACCGTTTCCCCACGCAGACGATTTTTTCCGCTCACCTGACATTGCGAGCAACCTAGAAGTTGCTAAAATCCCCGAGTCGATCAAGGGAAAGCGAAGCTTCTCTCGACACCCGCCCCTATAGCTCAGTTGGTAGAGCAACGGACTCTTAATCCGTGTGTCCAAGGTTCGAGCCCTTGTGGGGGTACTATTCTGCCCTTCGCAGACCATTGCGAACCATCAAACCCCGACTTTTCTCGGGGTTTTTTGTTGCGCTGATGGTTGCTAATGGTTGCCGTTCCGTCACCGATGGGGGAACCAGTGGGGGACCGAGAATCGACAGCTCGGGACCAATGCTCATCGGTCACTTGCAAATAGTGTCGTTCGGCAATCTTGGTGGAATGACCGAGCCACGAATCAATCACATGGCTCGGAAACTTCTCTTGTAACTCCGTTCGCCGACTCGATCGCAAGTTCACAAACAACTTAGGCCACGGCACCACGCCGGCATTCTCCAGAATCCGGTTGAATTGTGTTCGTAGATTCGCATCCGCACCGTGGTATCGACCCACGCAATACACCGCGCCATCCGGCGCAACATACTGGGCCTCACCGAGCACCTTTCCCAGTTCAGGAAACAACGGGCAGAATCGCAGACCCGTTTTGATTGAATCGATCCGTATCCGACCTTCCGCCCAATCAATATCAGTCCACTTCAAATTAAGGACTTCACTCGGGCATCTCATCCCACCGAACCGAGCCAGCGCAAAGATCACTCGCCAATCCGCATCGGGACACGCCTTCAGAACTCGCTCAGCCACCCCCGAATCGATATAGCATTGACGCTCAGGATTGCTCTCGCATCCGCCTTTCACACCGGAAAAGGGACTTTCCGCCAATAACCGATCACGCACAGCCTCCGCAAACAAAGTCTTGGCACGCTTGGAGTGTTTTGAAACGGTTGCAATCGCCATCGTTTTCGCGGGTGTCGTCTCGGTCTTTTCCTTGACGACTCTCGCAAGCAACCAGCGCCGCCATCGATCGGCATCGGCCGGGGTGATGGATCGCAGTGGGTGAAGATCACCAAAGAACTCGATTAGCAGCCGTATCACTTGCTTGTAGTTATCAATCGTTCGTGGCGCTAAATCGGTCCGACCCACAATGTACGATCGCAGAAACGCACCGAGGTATCGTCCCTCTTCGCTCATCAGCTTTGGATTGATCGGATCGGCCAACCCCCACTCAACCAGATTCTCTCGTATGGCCCCATCAGTGCCATTGGCCCACGCTATCGACTCAGACGCCGCTCGAGTGTTCGCCCCCTTGGCTCCTGCCAACTCATCGCAGTGACGCCCCACCGCAGTCGCCACTTTCTTGGATACGCCGGCCAAATACAACTCGCGCCGCCGTTTGTGAAGATAAAACCGGATCCGCCAACCGTTCCGGCCGTCTTTGGTTCGTTTTGTAACGCTCGCCATTAAATCAACTCCCATTGGTTGAAACCCATAAAAAAAGAAACGCCACGACGGCCGGTATGGGTGCCGGTTTTCAGCCGCTAAGCCTAGCCGTGGCACCCATCACAATACCGCCTCAGTAATCACGATGCAAACTCGATCGCTCAGCCATCGCCTAACGCACGATCCGCATCCCACGACTAAGTAATCAAGTTTGGCTGCAATTGCTCGCCAGCGTCGATCCTCGCAACCACTTTCACCTCGGGAATGGGTTGCGACACAATCAACCCAACATCCACCTCAATCCGCTCGATCCAATCGCAACGCACGATCGCACCATCATCATCGAACCGCCACGCCTCACGATCGCAATGGCCACAGCGCAGGCCCCCATCATGCTCGATCAGATGGGAACCCGATCGGCACCACGGGCATATATAGCCAATCATCGGTGACACGAACCGAGGGGTGGCAATCGCTTCCCATGCCACCGCCTCAGACTCATCACGACTCAGGCCCCCATCATGCTCGACAATCGCAGCCCTTTCCTCGAATCGCTCGACCAGGATCATCAGCTCATCACGTTGGGCACGCATCCGCTGTATCAGATCATCACCAAGGGCACCGGCCGGCGCGTCAAACGCCAACCGGCCATCCACATCGATTGACAGGAGCACGCCACGGGATCGAAGCTCCGCCAACAATTCCGCAGCCATCACAGCACCCCTCGCATCCGTTTTTCCGATTGCAAGGAACCATGCACACAATTCACAGAAATACTCTCGGGGCCAGCTTCGACCGACTTTTGTGTATTGTGTGAACGGGTTGCTGCATTCTCGATTTCAGGATGCACCGAAAACCGAGGGCTCGCAGGACGCCCACGACGAATAGAACTATCCTCAGTCACGGGCCGAATCCAACCACGATCGACCAGTAACTCCAGGGCGTCATCCAATCGATTAGGCTCACCGTCGAATCGAGCACGGCCATGGACATGGGCATCACGCCGGGAAAACTCTCGCAAACCGCTTTCACGGATCCAGCGCAAAACGTAAACAGCATCATCCGCCGGCCCAGTGGATCCGGTCATCAGCCCGATCACCGCCTCGGCATGGGGCACTGCCCAACGTCCTATCTCGATCGCCGCTACGATTGCAGGCTCATCGATGGGAACCGTCCAGGGCTCCAGATCATCGACGCTCACCAGATGCATCACCGCCGCCAAACGCGCCGTCAATCCGCATAGTTTGCCACCCCAATCACGAAGCTCAAACAATCGACCACCCTCAGCCAGCCAGCCCTCGACCTCATGTTGCCATGCCTCAAAATGCCGTGATGCACTTGTGGTTAGATTCATCAACTCAGGCAATCCATCATCACGATCAGGCACCCTAGCCAACCGCCTCACGATGGTTTCGTACCTCGCATCGATTATCTCAGATACCGGCTCGGGATTGATCCTCCGCCGGCCCAGTGTCGTCTCAGGCACCGAGTAAAGAAAACGACCGATTAGACCACGGCCACGGAAAGACGGACGACCAGCCAGCCCTCGAATTACCTCGGGCTGAACGGCATAGGCCAGCGTCAAGCAGCACCGGGGAACATTCAACGAACCGCGCTCGACTCGATCAACCCGCAAATCATCACCGGCATGACCTTTAAGGAAACAATCGAGGTTGCCCATTCCCGACGAATAACGACCGGCCATCACATCGAACAACCCACCCTCGCATCCGGCCACAACCAGACGACCACACTGGGACGCCAGATGCATCTCGATCGCCTCCGCAGTGGCATCATCCACAAGTAGCTTAGGCATCGACGCCACGGGCTCGACCGCCAACTCAGCAGCCAACTCACAAGCACCCTCACGACTCTCACCGCATCCCTTAGCACCTTTCCGTTCCAACTCTTTCAACTCCGCCTCACGCATCCGCCGATCCGCAGCCAACCGAGCAACATCTGGCCCAGCCGACTCGATCAACTCATGCTCGATCGCTCGCAGTGGACGCATTGCAGATGCAAATACAGCCGACTTGCGATTGCCAGGATCCAGCAGACAAGCAACATAGAGATTAATCGGCTCACGCCATTTTCGACCGGCCACCACTTCGACTCGACGCGCCACAGCGCCGGCACAAACCGCCAATGCCAACAGCCCCGGCAAATCCGCAGGCACTTGGGTTGCCTCCGCCGTCGCAGCGACCCAAGATCGCAAGGGCTCAGGCAACACCTCGACCGGGAACGGGGGTACCACGGGCCGTTCGATTGGCTCGGGATCCGACCAGGGATCATCGGCGCTAGGGGGCAATTGTTGTCCGGCAATTTTGTTACCTCGACTTGCCAACCATTGCTCACGCTCACGCAACTCTCCACCACGATCTACATCAGCGGATGCATCACGAACCCTTTGCATAATCTCGCCATCGGGCCAGTTCTTTGGGAACGGTTGAATCGATGCATAACTACGAATTGCCTGCAGCGCCTCTTGATCGCTCAGATTCCACCCAACGCAACGGCACGCCGCCGCATACAGACGCCGGGATCCATCATTGCCATCTGTCATATCCATGCGGCACATCGCCGCCACGGCTAAACGCAATTGGTCATTAGATGCATTGGCTTGCACTTTTCCGTTGGTCGCATTTGGTTTCGGTTTGCTCGGTGCAAACAATCGATCCCATAGAGCAGCAACACCGGGGCATTGATAAATCCGCGTGCTTCCCCATACGTTGCCGGTGATGGTGAAATACCGCTTGCACCTCCACATCGCAATCTCGGGTGTCTTGCCCTCGACCGCAGGAGTTAATCCTTTGCGGAACGTCCGGCCAGTTTTCTCAGTGGGCAGATCCCCAATGCCGATCAGTTTGAGGCCAACTCCACTGGGGCTAACCTCAGCGTACGTGCTCAAACAGTTCACCACCTCATTGGCCCACGGCACCAGTTCATCATCAGGCAAAATGCATGAATCCAGATCAACTCCAAAGAACGGATCGTCATCGGCGAAAACGAACCCCACACCACTATGCCGATTAGGATCATAGGCCGCACGAACATCATCAAATGACGCCCACGTAGATCGATCATCACTCTTGGCCTCCGTAATGCCATCGCATTGATAGGGTATCTTTGTCGGCCGGCCATCTCGTTCAACTTCGCGCCATAGAACCCACTGGTCACGCTCAGTCAATAGCGTTGGAATCGCATCAAAATCGATGGTAGAATTAGGATGCAAACTAGCTTTGGGGTGTCGGTTACTCGCCATGATCGGCACCCCCTTTCTTGCTCACTCGTTTGAGCAACTCGCCACGATGGTATCGTCGCAATCGCCCCACTTTCACCGAGGGCAATTCCCCACTACGTGTTAAACGCTCAACCGTTGGCACCGAGCAACCAAGCAGATCGGCCGCGCCATGCACATCGATCAGCGACTCGGGATCAAACGAACCACTTAGACGTTCTGCAACTCGATTAGCCAACGCATCCGCCAGCAGATCAATCTCAACAGGGGTTAGCATTGTTTGGCCCTCCTTCGCATAAACAGCGACACGCCGCCTCAAAATGATCGGCATCGCTGCTTGCTCTTGGACTGAAACCGAACAACACGTTGGCGGATTGCCGCCAGGCAATAGCACCCTCATGCATCCACCCGGAAAACAGGTTTTCGCCGACAAACCAATATGCCCCAACCGCATCATCCACGGCAAAGTGATGACGCCCAATGTTTAGGACTCGATCCCCAAACTCACGGGCACCATCTACATCATTCACACCCATCTCTCGCAGATCGGCCAACCGAACATCGGGCCAGCATCCACCCTCTCCACCGAAAGTCTGAATGCAACGAAAGATTAGTGAACCGGAATTGTCATCTAGCTCGTAAACCGCAACCCGCTTTTGGTCAAATTGAATGCAGACCGACGAGCTATCTCGGAACCGATCATCAACACGTAACCCATCGAAAGGGCCGCCTCTGAATTTAGAATGATACGCTAGCCATCTCGCATGACTCAGCAAATCAGATTGCTCATCATTCGACATTTCTTGCCAACACTCGCATAACGAATGAAGCAACCGTTGTTGTTCGTTTCTACTCATTTGGCACCCCCTTTCGCAATCGACTGCACCGGGGCAAGGGCGAACCGGATCATATCGTAGCCGCAATGAAACGCCGCAAACGAACAGACTCGATACCGCAAGCCACGAACCACAACCGTTTGCCGCTTGCTAGTAACCAAATCGGAATACAGCCCGTCAGCTATTTGGGAATTGCTTGTCCCATTAGGCCAGGATCCGCACAGCTCCCTTCCAATCAGTTCGTTGGGGTCACCATCGACGCAAGCAAAGTCATAGAATTTTTCGTTTTCGATCCGACTTAAAAACCACCGATCCGATGCATAGTGATACTCAATAGACGCCTTACTCATACGGCACCCCCTTTCGACTCAGGGGCCGCCATTGCCGCAACCACGGGCACGACGACATCAGGGCGAAACAACCATCGGGATCCCGCTCGCAGCGCCGGTACCTCCCCTGCCTCAGCACGATCACGTAACCACGCAGCCGGTACACCCAATCGGCTCGCCATGCGTCTCAGTGGCAATAGCTCGGGTGATTCTTTTTGCACGTCCTTAGACATGTTAGAAACTCCATCACGGATTAAGAAAGCCAGCCAACGTCAGCCAGCAACGTGATGAAGTATCCGTAGCCGATAGGGGAACAATCTCGGGAACGGATCGGGAACTATTCGGGAACTAACCGGGATCTTTTAGTCGGTAGGATCCTCCGCCATCAGCCACGGACTCGATCAATTCAGCAACCGGGTGGATTTTAGGTCCTGCTTTTCGGTTAAGTTTGAAGGCTTGTTGCCTAAATGATCCGTCAAAATGAATTTCGTTATCCCGCAACTTTTTTAGTGTAACGATGGGAAAACCGGCACGATATTGATCGACAAATACACGCAGCACTTTAACGATAGACTTCGTTAATCGTTCGTATCGTTTCCCGCCCCAAATCATCAGCAACTCATCAGGGTATAAATCATCAGGCAACGCCGATTGATCGATCGACTCAACAACCGGATCCTGCACAGGTGATATTGTTTCATTGGAGTGAGGAACTCGATCGCCATGACGTTGATCGCCTTTGTCATTCAACCAGTAATCAAGGCATCGGGATATACGCGCCAAAGTAGAATCCGACAATCCGCTCACGACTTCAATGTAGAAGCCGTCACTGGGATCAAACGAAAGATCATTCACTTCAATCTGTACAATCTCAGTATACCCCGTGGCAAGAATCAACTTGTAACGAAAAAACTCGGTAGCATTTGAATCGCTTGCATCATGTTCAAGTGTTACAGGTGTTTCGTCTATTGCGGTCATCTGGCGCAATCGTTCAAAGACATCACTTCGGTTTACGTCGGTTGATTGACAAAGGAATTGCAATTCACGGGCCAGTAAGTCAGTGTCACAAATCTGTTCATCGGAACCAGTGTCAAGCAATTCCGGAGTGATCGTTGGTATCGTGCAAAACCCAACAAGCTCACATGGGACTTCACCTCGCTCGGCAAACCAGTTAGCCGCTTGCCCGCAGCTCAATTTCTTAAAATCAGTACCGCTATTGCCTCCCCCAAAAATCCGTTCACTCACGATCATGATCCATGAACTACCGTGTGAAAAAACCCATTGATCCACTCGATAAGTTGGATCGAAACTTGTGCCGCATCCATGCCCTCGCAACCGCCATCCAACACCATCAAAACGATACGTGGTTTTGGAATCGCTCGACCGAATCATTTGAGGCAGATCAAACATGCTTAAGAATTTGAGCTCAATGGGAATGTCACAATCAGCAACCCCCAATCTGTTGGCCCAGTCAATTGCATCCGACGCACTAACCGCACCTTCAAACGTTTGCTCTTGACGAACCAAACTGGTTCGGCGCTTGTAACATTTCCAGGCTCGCAAAATGATCTCAGTCTTTTCATGTGAACCAGACGAACTTAGCAGTATGGATTCACATGCATCACAATCGTCATCTGGCATTGGGATAATCCTTTCAGCGTAGCGGGCCGATCCAGCGGCCGCGGCGGAAAGGTTACGCCAACGGCCGGGTGAATCGTGCGGTCAGGATCAGTGACCTACCCTCGATACCGCCGGGGTCAGCCGGCAGTGCTAGAATTGTGGGTGACTAGCCCACGGATACTATTCTGCCAGTTTTTGACCAAGTGTGTACCGGGGTTCGAAAAGCCACCGGCTCCCGGGAAGACCCGCAATGGGAGAGGGGATACCAAATCCTCAATTATGTGGATAGAAAACCAAACGGGCATGCGGTCATGGTGTCGACCCCGCCCCCACATTCTCACGCCCCCCCCTCCGTTCGTGTGCGTCAATACTACATTTTGTGACTTTCCCACTCGGAATAGCCAAACCGCTTGGGAAAAAGTAGTACCTACTCGATCTCCCAATTTCGTGGAAGCATCACCAAGCGGGCATGCGGGCATGGTGTCGACCACGCCCCCACGAGCGCGTTCGTGGTTGTGCGATTCGCAGCCCTACCGCGCGGTGATACCTCTCGCCACGGCCAGCAGATCATCCCGCCCATGCTCATCCATCGATTCCCACGCCTCCATCAACTCGATCAATTCCGGGGTGACGGTCACCGATGGGGGAACCAGTGGGGGACCGACGCCGGACGATTGCGAATTCCCCCATGTTTCTGATGATTGTTCGAGCCCTTGTGGGGGTACTAAGGCTGCTTCTTTCGACCGAAAAGACGCCCGCCGACTTCGGCTGTTGGCTCAATCCTTCTTACGGTCAAGCTCACTTCAAGACGCCCGAAAAGCACGTCAGCCATTTAGCACTTTCTCAGTTGCCACTTACCAAGGCGATGCAAGACGTTTATCGAGAGCATTTTCGTCTTTGTCTTGGAACCGCCTTCGGCTCAACCCGTCCTAACGATGTTACGCTGGGACAGGCCCTCACCTACCGCCAACTTCGATTGACCAAACGATTGAGACCACTGAGGGAGGGAATTTCTTAGAAATTTTGTAATTTCTTGCGCATCACGGGGGTTTCTGGTGCTTGGGAAGTTTGCAACGACGCTGCCAGACGTGTAGGCTAAGGCAAAGCTGGCATGAGGGCGGCCTGGCGACCATTAAACTTTCTTTGTCTGTATTCTTCACCCCTACTCTTCACTTTCCCCTGAGCGTTTCTGATGAAACAGTTGTTTATTGCTGCGTTGGCGTCACTTATCTGGCTTGGCCAAACTTCCCAATCTCAAGCGGAGGTCGTAATCGATTATTCGAATGATGGCGGCTTCTTTACCTCAAACACCACCGCCAAAGCGGCTCTTGAAGCAGCCGTTAGCGATATCAACGCAGTGATCGACTTTGTCAATATCGGGGCGATTACCAATGATGTGACTTCAGGTGTAGATGGGAGCAGTTTTGCAAATTTCGACTTTGGTTACAGCTATACACATCCCTCCGCTGGCACGATGCAAACCATTAACGATACAACGCTTGGTGCGGGAGAGATCAAGATTTTTGTTGGTGCTCGAAACTTGGCCCCGCCAACCTTGGGACAAGGTGGACCAGGCGGAGTTGGGTTCGGTGCTTCTAGTAGCTCAACGAGTGCTGCGTCCCTCCAGGCAGCGGTCAACAATGCGATGTCCAATGAACAACACAGTCGTGGTGGCGGACCAACCATGAACACTGCTTCGGGTTCCTTAGGCTCGGCCAGCTATTCATTTGACTTTGGACCTACAGTGGGCAATTTGTGGTTCGACAGCGTGGACACCTCTTGGCACTTTGATCACACTACCCCCGTCGCGTCTGGAACGAGCGACTTTTACACGGTGGCTCTTCATGAAACGCTTCATGCGATTGGATTCGGCGGATCGGCGACTTGGAACGATCTTACTAGCGGAACCGCGTGGCTCGGCACCGAAGCGAACTTGATCAACAACGGCACCGGAATCGGTTTGATCGACGTCGGAGGTGCTCATATTACTGACGGAACGATGAGTTTGACGATTGCCGACGGAACAATGCAGGAAGCCGTCATGGACCCATCTATTACCGATGGAACTCGAAAGTATCTGACCGAGCTTGACGTCGCCTTTTTGCGTGACCTGAACTACATCACGGTAACAGCCGTTCCGGAACCATCCACCTTTGCCACTTTCATGGTGCTCGTTAGTGGTGGGGTTTGCATTCGTCGACGCCGCTCGACTATTTAGAATGTAAAAGCGAACAACGTCTACCGCCATCGAGTGGCGGTGGCGGTTTTGGGATTTCACGCTCGGCCGCCATTCGCAACGGCTGAGCGGATTAGCGCACTTTTGCCGAGCGTAAGGCAACTCTTCAGAGTCCTTTTTGGTTGGAATCGTTCCAGATCGATCCAAGCTATCTATAATTGGGAACAAAACGGACGTTCTTCACGTCCTAGTTACAAAGTCCGCGAGTTTTACGGATTTTTGCTAACGGCCCTTGTCGACTCCTTTTTCCGCGGCGCAATTTGGTCGCCGCGGTGCCGTTTGGTAAAGCTTGCGGGTTATGCCGTTTTTTTTCGTCGTAACGGTTAAGGATAGCCGACGAATCAATAGGAATAGCCAATGAACGCAGATGGACGGATTATCCGCCAAACCCGTTTTTCCATTGACAGGCCCCTGCTTTGACAGCGCTCTGGATCGACGGGGCTCTGCTTTGACTGGGCTGATTATTCCTTTGAAGCAAATTTTCCTACGTTTTTCCCCACGCCCGCTTGAGATACCCGAATGCGACGCGACTCCCAAACCCGCTCGACCGACACTGACATTCCTGCGACTTCCTCGACCAGTCGTCGCAATGTGTTGCGTGATTTGATCAATCGAATCGGTTTATCTAGAACCGCCGTGTCTGAATCTCCCAAACGAGGCCGGCTACTGCTGGAGTCGCTTGAGCCTCGTCAGTTGATGGCTGGCGACATCGAAATGCTGTTCACCGATGGAGCATCGGCCAGCACTACGGCAAGCCAATCCTCGCTGATGTCGGTCACAACGACGGCGCAAACGGCCGAAGGGGAAGCGGCACCGGATTTGGTCCAATTCGCGAAAGACCTCACTCAATCGGGCACGATTTTTTACGGTGCCTATTGGTGCGGACCGTGCAGCCAACAGAAGGAGCTTTTCGAAGACGGTGCCGACGATTTGCCCTTTGTCGATGTGACCAATTCCGACCGAACACCGAGCAGTTTGGCGATTGACGAAGGCGTGACGAGCTATCCGACTTGGGAATTCCCCGATGGTTCACGGCTCGAAGGAGTACAGACGCTAGCGACGTTGAGCGCGCGTAGTGAAGTTCCGATTCCGCAAAGTGAAAACCCGATCTTTGAACCGATCGGAAACCAGACGGTCCAAATTGGCGCGCCGCTACATATCCCGGTCGACGCATTTGATCCCGACGGCGGACCTTTGACGGTCACGGTTTCGGTTGCCAATCCCGAATTACTCGAAGCCGTCGTGCTGCAGGGCAATCGATCGATCCGGATCGACATGAACGGCTATGGCGATATGGTCTTTGAACTATTCGAAGATCGCGCCCCGGTGGCTACCGGTCGCGTGGCAGAATTAGCCGAAGCCAATTTCTACGATGGAATTATTTTTCATCGCGTGCTCGACAACTTCGTCTTGCAGGCGGGCGACCCCACTGGAACGGGATCGGGCGGTTCAACGCTAGGCGACTTTGATGACGACTTTCATCCCGATTTGCAACACACCGGAACGGGTGTGCTTTCCTATGCGAAAGCCGGCGATGACACAAACGATTCACAGTTCTTCATCACCGAAGGTTCTCAACGGCACCTCGACTTCAATCACAGCGTGTTCGGCCAATTGGTCGAAGGAGACGATGTTCGAGAAGCGATCAGCGAACATTCGGTCGACTCCCAAGGCCGTCCCTCGTCCGAGATTTCGATCAACACAGTCGATTTGTTCACCGATACCGAAAACAGCGTCGTGATGTTGAAGGCCAAGGGGAACACATCCGACACGACCAACGTGACCTTCACCGTTGCCGACCAAGATGGCAACACGTTTTCGGAAACGATCACGGTCGCGGTCGTCGCCGACAACTCAAACAGTCAACCTTTCTTGAACCCCATCGCCACGCCCGCCCCTGAGCAAAGCGGAACACCAGCAACGTTGCAACTTTCGAGCACGGATGTCGAGGGAGATGCAGTCGTCTACACCGCTGTGGCGCAAGGCACAGGCGCTACCGCAACCGTCAACGCAACGACTGGCCTCGTTACCGTGACGCCAAATTCCGGCTTCACGGGAACCGTTCCTGTCCTCGTAAGCGTGAGCCCGCAACCGGGAGTCGTCGGTGCGATTACCAGTGGTACCGGCAAGCAAGAAGATTTCCAAACTGTCAACTTCACCTTCCAAGACAATGTCGTGGCAGCGCCAAGCGGACTTGATTTGCTCAGCACCAGCGACACCGGCATCAGTGACACTGATAACATCACTCGCGCTGCGACATTGTCATTTTTGGTCAGTGGTGTAACCACCGGTGCCACGGTGGAATTAGTCAACACAGCCAATGGCGCGGTATTGGGGGTTGGCGCGGCAACCGGATCGACCGTCACGATTTCGACAAACAACATCGCAGCACTCGGCGACGGCACGTACAACGTCACTGCACGCCAACGGATTGGCAGCGACAACAGTTCCCAAACGACGCCAATCACCGTCACTTACGATACGCTCGGCCCCGCCTCGGTAACCAGCACGGCAGCGACACAAGCGAACGTCGGTCGCGCGTTCACGACCGACCTGATCAACAACGAAGAAGGCAACGGTTTGGTTTATGCGTTGGGCGCCACGCAGCCCACGGGCATGACGATCAATTCGGCTACCGGACAAATCATCTGGACCCCGACAGCGTCACAAGTCGGCGACAACACCGTCGACATTACGCTGACCGACGCAGCGGGCAACGAACGCAGTGAGAGCTTTACAATCAAGGTCTCCGGCGAACCTTTGGCCGAAGTCAAACTGTCCATCACCGACTTGCAGGGCAACGCGATCACGAAGCTTCAAGTGGGCCAAAAGTTCCTGCTTAACATGTCGGGCGTCGACAATCGAACCGGCGATGACCTTCGCGGTGTCTTCGCGGCATTCGCCGACATTTTGTTCGATAGCACCATTGTTCGCCCCGTCCCTGGGACATCGATCAACTTCTCAGATCGATTCCCAACCGTCCAGAACGGAACGTTCTCGAACGGTTTGATTGATGAATTGGGCGCGGCAACGGACCGGCTAACGCCAAGTGATTTGGAAGAGGTCTTGATCGCCACGATCGAAATGGAAGCACTGGCGGCCGGCTCGGTCAACATCCGCTCGGAACCAGCCGATTTGAGCGGCAGCGAAGTGTTACTGTATGGCGTCAATAACCAAATCTCAGCGGACACGGTCGCCTACGGATCCGTCACACTTGCAATCGGTCAAAACTTTACGGTTGCCAATGACTCGATCACGGTCGCCGAAGATTCGGGTGTGACGCTAGTCGATGTGTTGGCCAACGACACAGTAATCAACGGTACCGGAACGTTGAGTATTGTCTCGGTCACTCAGCCGACCCAAGGTGGTTCGGTGAATCTTGAAGGCAACGAAGTTCGATTCTTCGTGGATCAGAACTTTAACGGCGACTTTGAATTCACCTACCGAGTGCGTGACACCGAAGGCGTTCAAGAAACCGCGACCGTAACGGTCACGGTAACGCCCGTGAACGATCCGCCCACCGGTGTGGACGATACGTTTAATGTCGACCAAGGATCAATCAACAACTCGTTTACGGTCCTCGACAACGACACATTCACGCCTGATACGGGCGAGTCATTGACCGTGTCGGCCGTTGGCACGTCGACTGCCGGAGCAACAATGACCATTGCTGCGGACAACCAATCGATTATCTATACGCCGCCCGCTTCCTTTACCGGGACCGACACCTTCACCTATACCGTTTCCGACGGATCAACGACGGACGAAGTCACCGTGACAGTCACGGTCGCGCCGGCCGACCCGCCACCAACCGCGGTGAGCGATGCATTCACGATCAACGAAGATGCTGTCGAAGCCGCATTTGACGTTCTCGCCAATGATACTCGCGACACATCCAACGAAGCCTTTGTGATCGATTCGGCTCAAACCCCAAGCCAAGGTGGAGCGGTTCGCATCAGCACCGATGGCACTCAGTTTTTCTACACCCCCAAAGCAAACTTTAACGGTACCGAAACGGTAACCTACACGATCCGTGACACAGGCGGCGGCTTGGCGGTCGGAACCGTCACGTTTACCGTGAATGCCGTCAACGACGCTCCGCCGGTAACCAATACGACGTTCGATATGAACCGTGGCGGAGGAGAAAAGATTGCGTTAAGCTTGACCGATCTGCCTGACAATGTGGATTCGGCCGAAACGTTGACGTTTTCCAACTTGGGAACGCCGACTGCGGGTGGGTCCGTTCGGATCGATTCAGCCACCAACACAATTCGTTACACGCCATCGTCCGCTACCTTCACAGGAACCGATACGTTCACCTACCAAGTGAATGATGGATCGAGTTTAACCAGCAGCGGAACGATCACCATCGAAGTGTCCGACTTTTCCGAACGCAACATCTATTTGGCGTTTGATCAGCTTGGTGTCAAAGCGTCCCAAATCAACGGTATCGTTCTTCGTGGTACCGACGCATTGAACGCCGATGTCGAAGTGCCGCTCTCGTTCGCAGAAGACCAACCATCGTTCCAAAACATTTTGCCAGGCAGCTATACCGTCGAACTTCCATCGATTCCGTTCTTTGCCAACACCGTCGAACCGATGCAATTGAGTGTGACGAGCCTTCCTGAAGATGGTGATTCGACCGTCGATTTGTCGATCGGATCGCTGTTGCCAGAATTTATTTCCATCCGTGATTGGCTCGGCTCGACTCCGCGAAAGTCGTTGTTAGTGGCGATAGAGCCGGGTGCGTCCAGTTCGGTATTGGTACCAAGCGCGCAAACGGACACAATCGATACACCAACGATTTCGCTCGACTCCGACGGTGAGACACTGTCAATCAATGGAACCCGTACGGTGACCGATTCGACGACCAATGCGACTTCCACCGAATCGATTAACGCATCATTGCCGACGACAAATGACCGCCGTGTTCAATCCCGTGGCCAAGTCGGTCAAATGCGACTGTACCGCGTGAGTGTCGAATCAGACGAAGTGGCGTTCCAAACGACAACGAGCAGCACATCAGCGCAGGGCGAGTCGCCACAAGGCGAATCCGTTTCGCAGCAAACAGCGGCGCTTCAATCGGTTTCCTTTGGTGAAGTACAAGCCGAAGGCGAATCACTCGCCGCGCAATCGGTTTCCCAATCCGACCTGTTTGTGCCAAGCACAAGTGACAACCGTACGCGAACCGACGCCACTGTGATCGCATTAGACGAAGGCGACGTATGGGCCGGTGAATCCACCGCCGAGGGCGTGCCAGCACCACAACGCGTATTCGCAAGCGATGATTCGGTCGACACTGCGATGCAAGCAGTTACTTCCGAACTAACGCGAGTGTCCCAATCAGGTGACGCGATTGCCGAGTCCTCGCTTGAAGACCAATCCCTTGTCGAAGCTGCCATCGACGCTGTGATCAAGGCGAGCTTATAAGCCGCAATACCGGTAGGCACCGCCAATCGGTGGACCAGGCGATCAATTCGTGTAGCCACCGTCGCCCGACGGTGGCTCAAGCAATCTCGCGTTGGTGAATGTTCCTACCGAATGACCGACTTGCTCTTCAACAACTCGACGACCGCATTGGCACATTCTTCGATCGACAGTTTGCTCGAATCGATCACCAAATCGGGATTGGCCGGTTCTTCGTAATCCGCGGTGACTCCGGGGAAATTTAATAATTCACCCGCGTCGGCTTTGGCGTATTGCCCCTTCGTGTCACGGGTCCGACAAACGTCGATCGGCGTCGCGACGTGAACGACGAAGAATTGGTTCTCACCAATTAGCTTGGCTGCTTTGCCCCGTACTGCGTCCAACGGTGCGACGAACGATGCCAGACAAATCATCCCCGCTTGATTCAAAGCTTGAGCCAAGTGGGCACCGCGGCGAAGGTTCTCACTGCGATCTTCGGCACTAAACCCAAGATCGCGACTGAGTCCACGTCGGACCATTTCGCCATCGATCATTGCTACCGCTCGACCGGCATCGAACAATTGACGCTCCACGGCATGAGCGACCGCGGTCTTGCCACTACCGGTCAAACCGGTCAGCAACACGGTTGCCGGGCTCTGACCAAACCGTGCGGCCCGTTCCTCGGCGGTCACCGCCGAAACCTCGTTCGGATCGGTCGATTGAGTCCCCTTGATATCGTCGTCCCAGACCGACTTGGCTTTGTCATCGCCAGATTTGTCCAAAATCATCCCCGCAGCGACGGTCGCGTTGGTGATCCGGTCGACCACGATAAACGCCCCCGTACTGCGATTACGGCGGTAAGCATCGAAATGGATCGGCGCGCTCAACGAAATACTGACCCGGCCGATTTCGTTCAATTCCAACTGCGGAGCGGGCTCACGGTGCAACGTATTGACATCCACTCGATAGGACAGAGTATCAATCGTTCCTGGCAAAGTTTGGGTGGTGTGTTTGAATAGATAGGTTTTACCGGGCACCATCGCTGCACCGTCCATCCATACCAACATCGCATCGATGTGGTCACGACTCTTGGGCAAATTGCCTGGTCGGACGATCATATCGCCGCGGCTCGCATCGATTTCGTCTTCCATTGTCAACGTGATCGAAAGCGGCGTAAACGCTTCGTCGAGGTTCCCCTCGTAAGTAACGATTTCCTTTACCTTGGACTTTTGGCCACTCGGTAAGACCATGATTTCTTCGCCGGGACGAATAATCCCCGAAGCGATGGTGCCACAAAACCCGCGGAAGTTCAAATCGGGGCGGTTCACGAATTGAACAGGCATGCGAAAATCTTGGAAATTCCGGTCGCTACCGATGTAAACGGTTTCTAGAAAATTCATCAACGTGCTGCCGCTATACCATGGCATGTGCTCACTGCGGTCAACCAAATTGTCGCCGTTGAGCGCACTGATCGGGATGAAGTGCAAATCGGGTAAATCAAGCCGTGTGGCGAACGAGCGATAATCATCACAAATTTCGTTGAAACGCTCTTCGCTATATTCAGCCAAGTCCATCTTGTTCACGGCAACGACAACGTGCCGGATACCAAGCAGCGAAACAATAAAACTATGCCGACGGGTTTGCGTTAACACGCCGTGACGGGCGTCGATCAAGATCACTGCCAAGTCAGCCGAACTAGCGCCGGTCGCCATGTTCCGCGTGTATTGTTCATGCCCGGGCGTGTCGGCGATAATGAATTTCCGCTTGGCCGTACTAAAGTAACGATAGGCCACATCAATCGTGATGCCCTGTTCACGCTCGGCCTTGAGTCCGTCGGTCAAAAGCGCAGGGTCAAAGTTGCCGCCTGTGGTACCGACCTTTTTCGAGTCAGTTTCAAGCTGCGCGAGCTGATCTTCGTAGATCATCTTGCTGTCGTAAAGCAGGCGACCAATCAACGTGCTTTTTCCATCATCGACACTGCCGCAAGTAATGAACCGCAACAATTGCTTGTGTTCATGTTGCTTCAGGTAAGCTTCGATATCGGTGGCGATCAGATCAGATTTATGGGACATGGATGACGAATGAAGTTAGGTGAGTGAAGCTTGAAAAACGAAGTGAGGATGATGAAAAAAGTCAAAACGGGAACATGTTGATAGCGTTCCACTTTCCAACTTCTCCCCTCAACCTTCCAACTTCTAAAAGTATCCGCGGCGTTTTTTTTCTTCCATTCCTGCGCCGCCCTCGTCTTGGTCGATGATGCGGCCTTGCCGCTCGCTAGTGGTTGCCAACAACATTTCTTGAATCACTTCGGGCAAAGTAGTCGCTTCGCTCTCGACCGCGCCGGACAACGGATAGCAACCGAGCGTTCGGAAGCGAACCATCTTGGTTTCTTCCTTTTCACCCGCAAGCAACGGCATACGGTCGTCGTTTCGCATCAGCAAAATGCCATCGCGGTTGACCACCTTTCGAGGTGCTGACAAGTACAACGGCACGATCGGGATCTGTTCCAAGTGAATGTATTGCCAAACGTCAAGCTCAGTCCAATTGCTCATCGGGAAGACACGAATCGATTCCCCTTTATTAACCCGACCGTTGTACAAATTCCAAAGCTCGGGCCGTTGGTTCTTAGGGTCCCAGCGATGTGACTTGTCACGAAAGCTAAAGACACGCTCCTTGGCGCGGCTCTTTTCTTCATCCCGACGAGCACCGCCGAATGCCGCGTCAAAACCGTACTTATCGAGAGCGGATTTGAGAGCGTCGGTTTTCATCAATTCCGTATGCCGCTCGCTATCATCCCAAGGTTTGATATCGTGTGTGAGACCTTCCTTGTTGATGTAAACGAGAAGGTCTAAACCGAGTTCCTTGCGGACAAACTCTTCACGAAACTTGATCATCTCTTGGAATTTCCATGTCGTGTCGACATGCAGAAGCGGGAAAGGGAGCTTCCCAGGATGAAATGCCTTGAGCGCCAAGTGAAGCAGCACGGCCGAGTCTTTGCCGATCGAATAGAGCATGACCGGCTTGCTAAATTCCGAGACCACCTCACGGATGATGTGAATGCTTTCGGCTTCAAGTTGTTTTAAGTGTGTAAGGTTGTAGTCCGACATTGCGGCAAGTTGAAATCGAAGGAGAAAGAAAAGGGGTAAACCGAGACAATGCGGGCCTCATAGCTAGCGAAGCCCCCAAGTATAGATAATGAAACATAGTTAGCTAGTCGAATCGTTTTCCGCGGGCACCGGAGGGCCAAATTTGAAGGATCACTCCCTCGGACGATTCTTCGTCACCGAGCGGGTAGGTGGCGACACGGCGAAGCTGTAAATTCGCCAAAGCACCCAAATGGCGGGCGTCCCCACGTTCCTCGACCCATTTGGGGCCTTTAACTAGCAATAATCGGTCGACACTCGCCCAATGTGGTTCAACCCAACGGCAGAACTTGGCGATACTGCCGACCGCTCGACTGACGATCGTCGAAAACCGAAAATCTTCGAGCAAATCCTCCCCACGAGCCCCATAAACGGCGACCGGTAGACCCAATTCGCCGACAATTTCGCTTAACGCCTTCGCTCGCTTGGCAACAGATTCGGCCAAGGAAACTTCGATATCAGGCCGCAAAATGGCAAGGGGGATACCGGGGATACCATTTCCGCTGCCTAGATCGAGGACCTCTTCACCCTCTTCCAACAACACGGCTAATTGCAGGCAATCACGTAAATCGCGGCTGACAAACAATTCCCAAGTGGTATGTCGGGTGAGGTTCAGTTGCTCGTTCCATCGCCACATTACTTGGACATATTGCTGCAACTGCAGCGCGATCGCCTCGTCGATTTCCATCGAATGTTTGGCGAGAGCAGCGGCAAAATCGGGGTCCAGTGACATTGGCATGAACAGTATCGTTTCGGGGGGCAATTATGGATCTGCGAGCCCAATATCATGATCGACCAATGGCAAATTGTGAACCGGACAGAACCGAAGGACACTGGATGGTTCGGCGCAACGTGAGAATGAGTTCCCGTCCCCATCAAAAGGCTTGTCGTCGTTCAACTTACGCTGCGCGCGACCAGGGATGCTCAGCGTCATCGGACTGCGGTGCCGCGTCAACCTGCGGAGCTGAACCGGCGGCTACAGGTTCGGCGGCTACAGGTTCGGCGGCATCTGGCTCGGCAAATTCGAAACTCATCCCTAACCACTTGCCAAACTTGCTACGCCGAACCAATGCCTCATACGTTAACAGACTCACCGTCATACTGATCGAGAAGGACATCATCGCTTTTGCAATTGGCCCCACTGATGGCATCATTAACTTCAGGTCCAAATGGGCGAGCCCCAAAATCGGATGGTGAAGTAGGTAGACCCAAAACGATGCCGCCGCAAAGTATTCCAACCAGCGAGGAATCCGACGGATCGACAATGACAGCCCCGATACAAACAACGACACCGACCACGCAGCCGATACCGTGACGACCGAAAGCGAAGCGGTGGTTACCGTATCCGTAAGTGCTCCGCTACTGAGATGCCATCGACCAAGTGTGACCGCTGCAACCAATAACATTACACTGCAAATCGCTAAGGTTTTGGTGTTCTCTCGCACCCAACTCCATGAAGGATCGTTCGATGCGATCCAGAGTCCGCCGACAAAAAATGTGCCGCTGTAAATCCACTTGCTCGGTACGGGGGCGAACGCATGCTGAAATCCCCACACGACTTCTGGGGCAATCGATACGACCACAAAACCAATCCCAACTAGGCATGCAAACAGCGTCCGAGGCTGACTTAGCCGCTCAATAATCGATCGACCGGTCCTCGATCGGGCCACTCCTACCGCAATCGCCGACGTCGCAGCGCCATACAAAAATAAATAGAGCATGAACCATAAATGGCTCAATCCCCATAGGTCGCGGTCCACGACCCCATCAAATTTCAGACTCTTTAACTTGACAGCTTCAACAATCCCTTCAGCCACCCAAGCCAACACCCAAGTGTAGAGCTCGATCGGCAGTACCACGCAGACCGCAAATCCAAGCGGAATCAACAATCGCCGCGCACGTGTGGTGATCAATTGCCGAGCACCTCGACGAGAGAGCGTTTGCCACGCAAAGAACCCCGCGAGCATCAAGAACAGAGGCATGATAAAAACTTCAATACCCCAAAAAACACAATCCATCACAAGGGAAGATTGGTCGCGAACGGACCAACATAAACCTGGCATTGGGTTTTGTAGGTACGGTACGCAAGCATGCAGCAAAACCACGCCAAGAGCCGCGAACGCTCGAACGGCGTCAAAACCGACGAGTGACCGATTACATGGCTTTTGGGTAGCGGATGCTTGTGCCTGGGGAGTCGCTTGAGGACCCTCGAATTGGAAGCGCAGTGTATTCATACCACTGAACCATTTACCAAATCTTCCTATTTCGGCGAAAGATTAGATTAGGCACTGTCTCGTTAATGATGAGCGGCACGGCCTAGCCGCCGGTAACCTCGGAAAAACCCGCGGTTAAGCTCGTTTTTTGCCGGTCAGAGGGCCAGGGCGAACGCGTTTATGAGCGAGTTTCGCTGACGGGTGTTTGGTTTATCAACAACCGGTCTGAAAATCATGGTTGGATTTATGTAAATGCCCCACGCTTCGCGACGAATCGTTGCCACTGCGTCGGAGAATGTGATCGTGCGTTTTCCAGGCCACATTACAACGATGCGGTTGAGAGGGTTGCCAGGTAAACATGCAAACCATAGGGCGATCAGGCTGTAAAGACCGAATAGACAAGGCTCGACTCTGAGCACCGTTTGTTTGCGGCGACCACGGTTCGTTTCAAGACCAAGGTGTTCTCGCCTCTGTTCATACATCACCTCGAAATCCCAACGACCGATGAAGCTCTCCACGATCTCGCGCAACGACATCATCTCGTCAGTGGACATCAAACATTCATCGCGGTGCGATCCCGTTAGATCGCGCACATATACCCATCGAACTTGAACAAGACCGTGTCCCTGCCGATACGAATGTCCCACTCGGCTGATCACTTCGATGTGACGTTGCCCGCCTCCGTACCAACCGACAACCCATTTTTTGTTTGGTACGCACCAGTCATGCCCCATACACCACACAATCCGCCGGCTCGACTTCTTGAAAAGTACCTCAAGAAGGGAGTGCAGGAACGAATCGCCAGTACGACGGGATGGTCGAATGGTTCGATGAAACCTGCGGTACTCTATTGGATCACATCGACAACGCGGGAATAGCCAACGATGCGTTTGTCATTTACATCACGGACAACGGCTGGATTCCGAAGGAAGCAGGTGGCTACGGACCGCGATCGAAACGGAGTCCCTTCGAGTTGGGGACACGAACGCCGATCATGTTCCGCTGGCCAAGAAAAATTCCTCCGGCGGATCGTAGCGAACTTTGTTCGTCGATTGATTTTCTGCCAACCGTTCTGGCAGCCGCTGAAGCAGAAGGACCGCACGACTTTCCCGGACTCAATCTGCTACCGCAATTGCAGTCAGGCGAGGCCATCGATCACGACACGCTGTTCGGCGAAGCCTTTGCCCACGACATTGCCGACATCGAGAACCCTCAAGCATCGCTCCAGTATCGCTGGGTGATCCAGGGCCATGACAAGCTGCTGCTGACGTACGACGGAGCGCTAGGATAGATGAGGTATCCGCCTCTTAGTGCCGAGCCTCAGCTTTACAAACTGAAAGACGATCCGAAGGAAAAGGTGAATCTCGCCACGACGAATCCACAGAAAGTCAAGGAACTCAGTGCAGGTTTGGACGAGTGGTATGTTCCCACCGAGCGTCAATCCGGCACGCTGGCCGCTGCTGCTCCAAAGCCACGCCGACGACCGTAGAGTCTGTGTGACAAACCCGAATACAATCACAAAGCGCGAGCGAGTGAACGAAGTATGTGGGAAATGCAATCGCTCGCGCTTCTTTGAAATTGCACACTTTTCAATTCCGCAGGAATTCAAGCCATTAGCCGGAGGTCGACCGCAGCGAATACCTCCGGAACATGGATGTTTCCGGTGGTTCGATCCTGACAGGATCGCAGCGAACATTTGCTGTGATCCCTTCACGATCAATTTGAGACGCGACGGTAACCGGTGATCGCGTTTTGTTTATCACCGGCCAATGGCTGCACTCCCTCCGGGATATTCAGAGAAACGTGCAACTTCAAAACTCGCGCTTCGCCCCTAAGATCTGGCAATCACTGTACTTTCCATTGGCCCCAGAGCTTGGGCGTAAGCTCGGCTTCGCTGGGGACGTCGGCGGTGATGGCGGTCGCTTTGTTGCTCCAGTAAACACGCTGCGTCGTCTGGCCGCCAGAGCCGCGCAGTACGCCAATGTCGGCTCGGACGATGTCGCCTGATTGGGGAGCCCAATGCAGCGTTGCCAAAGGAACACTGATTTCGTAGTTGCCAGCTTTGTCGGTAGCGAACGCAACTTGCGCAGTGACGTCTTCGACCACGTCGATGTTGATCGTGCGCCAGGGACTGCTGAACGCGACGGGTTGTGTGGTGCCGGGGACGTTGGCTCGATAGAGCACTGCACGAGGCTGGCCTTTGACGAGCGTGACCAATAGCCGCTGGTCGGTATCGGTCTGCAGCATGAGATCGAGGCAGCCGCCGGTTTTGAAGAGCGCGCCTGGCGTCTCACCGCTGTTGTTGAGCAGGTCCTTTTCCGTCGTACGCCAAGCGGCAAACAGACGGTCGCCGACGATGCAGAGCGAGGCGCCCGTATCATACGGGCGCGAGTTGCTGTCGAAGTTGGCCTTGGTACCGCGCCGGTCAATCATGGCCCATTCGGAAGTGACGGGCCAGTCGTTGAGTTTTCCATCGACAACCGGTGCTGCGGCGCGTAACGGTACGTTGAGGATGCCGGTACCGCGGGTTTTCTGACGCGAAAGTTCGGCGCGAGCGAACCAGTCACGAGCTTGGTCGAGATCGTCTGTGGTAACGGTAAGCTTTTGATCGGGAAGACGTTTCAGGGTGCCGAGCCCATCGACGCGCACGAGACTGCTGCGACCACCGTCGACGACGAATACCTTGCCGTCGGGGGTTTGCGTCATGCTGGGCCAGAAGTTCTCGTCGTGAAGCGAGACATCGGTGACGTCCATATTCCGCATGGCGACCGGCGCGGACCAGTTCGGCCGCACGCGAATGTCGTGAAACAAGGTGCTCACAAACAAACCATCCGCAGTGAACAGGTACATGTTCCCCATGTTCCCATTGATACCGTGAAACAAAAGGGGAAGGGGGTCGTTGTTTCGTTGTTTGCCAAACATGAAACAAAAGGGGAAGTGAAACAAAAGGGGAAGGGGGTCGTTGTTTCGTTGACCAAACAAAAGGGGAAGGGGGTCGTTGTTTCGTTGTTTGCATCATTGATTCATTTTGACTTTGTTTTCGTTCTCGGCCGACCGATCGGACGCAGACTCGACCATAAACCATGCCGATCTGCGATCTCTTCAACCCATTCTTCACTGCCAAACGGACGATTTCGTTTAATGCATTGACGAACCGACTTGAGCTCTGCCGTGGTCAAAGGCTCGTTGACTCTCGCGAGCCAACCTGGCAGTCGTTTGATTGGCCAAGGTGAAAGCAATTTCGGTTCTTGATCGCTATTGCAATGCCACCTCTGTAGCGAGCCATATGTCCAGTCTTCTGCATTGGCAACAAGCTTGGCCCGTAAAGGGTTACGCTCGACGTATCGACAAACAACGTAGAAGTGCCCATCATCCGCAACTGGAAAACTCTTAAACGGCCCCTGGTAAAGATGGCTTGGATACTCCTGGTGATAATGAGCTCGATAACGAAGGGTGTGCGTTGCAGTCAGCCAACCAAGTAGGCGCCCCATCTGTCCATCTTTTGCAGGCCGCAGGACAAGATGCCAATGATTTGGCATCAATGTCAGAGCAAACACTTCCAGCGGGTATTTTTTGAGTCCCTCGCCGAGTAAACACAGGAACGCCTCGTAGTCTGCCGGTTTGTGAAACAATTCGCTGCGGCGATTTCCGCGATTCATCGCATGGTAGATCGCGCCGGCTTCATCCGCTCGCTTTACTCGAGGCATGATCAATTAACTCCAGAAAGGACATGGACTTCATTAACCTACCATCCCAATCAAACAAAAACTACCCCCTTCCCCTTTTTTCGTCCCCCCTTCCCCTTTTTTCGTCTCCCCTTTTTTCGTCTCGCTGAACCAGCACAATCATAGCAAGATGCCGTCTGATCAATTCCTGGCTATTCGACTCTTTCTGATCTCGCCTTGAAATATTGCTTGCTTAGTTCTTCCGTTCTGGCTCGCATTTCGATTAATCGCTTGTTGTACTCAGGATCATCCACAAGATTCGTCAGTTGATTCGGATCCTCTTTCAGATCGTGCAACAATTCACCACCAGACTCTTGTTCGTAGTAGTTCGCATAAACGTATCGCGTGCCGCGGTATCCTTCCCATTTGGGAATGCGGTCGTTCTGCATACGATGTTCACAGAAAAAACCTCGACGCGTCACGCCATCGTTCTGGTCGGCTAACGATCTTCCCTGGAAACGAGCCGGGATATCGACTCCAGCCAAATCGAGTAGGGTTGGTGCGATGTCCAAATTGAGTGCAATGTTCTCATTTACTTTGCCTGCGCCCTCATCGATGCGTGGGTCGCAAACAATCAACGGAACACGTAACGATTGTTCGTAGTGAGACCACTTGCCCGCGAATCCACGCTCACCCATGTAGTATCCGTTGTCGCCCATGAAAACAATGACGGTGTTGTCGGTCAGTCCCTGTTTGTTCAGTTGCTCCATGACACGACCGACATTGCGATCCATGGCGGAAAGCATACGAAAGTAATGCCGCATATTTCGATCGTACTTTTCGGGCGTATCCCACCGCCAGAAGTAGCGGTCCCGGTTCATGGAGTCGCGTAGAAACTCTGGTTGAGAATCGAAGTGGACGCCTCCATCGAGTTCCGGACGAGGCATCTTTATGTCAGCATACAATTCTGATTCTGTGGCTGGGTGCGGATAATGATTGGTTTTGTCGCCGTCCTGGGCGTGGGCGGCATTGAAACTAACTGACAGGCAGAACGGTTTGTCAGCAGCGTTGGTTGCCACAAATTCGATCGCCTTGTCACCAGCGATATCCGTAAAATGCTGAGTCGATTCGCCGACGCCCTGTTGGCCGCGACCAACCGTTACGAATGAATCAAACATCTCGTTGATCGCAAGCTGGTCGCCTTCCACTTTAACACCGAATTTGCCAACAAAACCCGTTCGGTAGCCCGCTGCTTTCAGTTGAGCAGGATAGCTATCTGAAACGTGTGCCGCGGAAATCGGAGGCTTGCCGAACGTGTAACCATGCGTTCGCTCAAACAGACCTGTGAAAAGCGTCGCGCGACTTGCGGCGCAAATGCTTGTCGTGACAAAGGCATTTTCAAAACGCTCACCGCGTGCTGCGAGATGATCAATGTTGGGTGTCTTTACAACCGGGTGACCAGCGCACCCAAGCACATCGGCCCTGTGGTCATCCGATAGAAAAAAGACAATGTTTGGGCGCTGGTCGGCATTGGCAAGCGACGGAGCCAATAGCAGTACCGTTGTGGTGAATGCAAAAAACAGCGGTCTCATTCGGATACCTTCAGCAATAGACTTTGGATGGAGTGCTTATCTTGGTGATATTCTTTGGCGTTGCGGCATGTGTAACAATTTCTCTCTGGATTACGACTGAAGAAACGAGCCTTCAACGGGTGTATCAGACAGTTCAGACGCACTCAGTTTCTCAGCAGTTATATCCCACCTTCCTGAGAATTCAAGTTTTGATCCAAGTGATAACTTGCCTCGGCCTTGGTGTCCGATTCCCACGTCTTATCTTTATAGGTAACCCGACAGGGATGACCTGACTTGGAATGGATCACCGCCGAGGTCAGTCGACTGTCCTTCCAGGTCATCTCCACTTCGAATCCTCCGCGTGCACACAGCCCTTTAACGGAACCCGTCGGCCAAGCAGCAGGCAGTGCCGGAAGCAATTGAATCTGGCCCGCGTGACTCTGCAGAAGCATTTCGCAGTAACCGGCTGTTGCGCCGAGATTGCCGTCGATTTGGAAGGGAGGATGGGAGCAGAGTAGGTTCGAGTAGACTCCCCCGCCGCTATCGCCGTAGATCGTCTTTGTCCCAGTGACCAGATTCAACAGGCTCCGTAATAATCGATGGGCACGATCACCATCGCCAAGCCTGGCCCAGAAATTGATTTTCCAGGCGCGACTCCAGCCGGTACTCTCATCGCCCCGCGCATTCAAAGAAACGCGGCAGGCCTCGGCCAGTTCTGGCGTTTGGGCCATGCTGATTTGCCGCCCGGGATACAGGGCAAACAAGTGTGAGACATGGCGGTGCTTGTCTTCTGGATCGTCCCGTTCGATCTCCCATTCCTTCAACTGTCCCCAGCTTCCAATGGCCGGTTTCAAGAGATCCTCCCGCATGGCCGCAATATGGTCCCGGAACTCCTCATCCTCACCCAAGGCATCGGCAGCCTCGATGGTGTTGGTGAACAGATCGTAAACGAGTTCCTGGTCATAGGTCACGCCCTCTTCGGGTTCATACTTGTACTGTTCGGGCGACCAACCGTCTGGTGTAACGAGAGTACCATCGGGACGCCGCTTCAGATGGTCCTCCCAGAAGTGACAGATTTCTTTGAGAATGGGATAGGCGGTTTCGCGCAGGTAGTCGATGTCACGACCAAAGGCATAATGCTCCCATAGGTGTTGGGCGTACCAGGCACTTCCCGGCGGATTCCACTTCCAACTTTGAACACCGCAGGCGTTGTTCATGGTCTGTAGCGTCCATCCACGCACCTCACCATAATGTTTCTGGGTCTTTTTGGCATACACTTCGCGCAGGCTATCGACGTAATCAATGAAGGGCACATGACATTCGGCGAGGTTGGCGGCCTCAGCCGGCCAATAGTTCATTTCAACGTTGATGTTTGAATGGTAGTCTCCAGCCCAGGCGGGTCGATTGCTGTGGTTCCAGACACCCTGCAGATTAGCCGGCAAGGAACCGGGGCGCGAACAGCTGATTAACAAGTAACGACCAAACTGACAGAACAGCGCCTCGAGGTGCGGATCCGCAACATTGTTGTGCGTATAGTCGGCCAGACGTTCTCGGGTACTCTTGGCAAGTAACTCGAGACTCGGTCTGCCCAAATCGAGCGAGACGCGGCCAAAGAGGGCTTGGAAATCGGCCACGTGCTCGTCCAGCAAGCTTTCC
>SJPJ01000001.1:675439-895773 GCA_007859835.1 Novipirellula herctigrandis
TGGCTGCTTGTACCACAAGGTATTGGTACGGATGTCGTTTCCCCGTGACATCTCTGCGCCGATGGCAACCGGTATCAAGGAGACCACAGCAACCCAACCAAGCATCTGCTTTAACAAACTACCACTGTTCATCACATTCACGTCCTTTCGGCGAGCATTCAGGCTCATCATGCGTTGTATTCGGTGTCTTTCAGGCCGTGGGATTTGGCAACCGCTTGGTCAAGGCATAGGTGGAGCTGAGACTTACCGCGTCAGGCATGTTGGCCACTCGGTATCGAAACGTATCATCAAGGGTTTAGACAAGATCTGAATGGCATGTAGGATGCGTTCTTTCCGGGTAGCCACCCTATTCCATTGCGATGACTACAAACTCTCGTCGTGTTCATTCGCCATTTTGAATTGATTGGAGGCTGCCGAGTACCTGTCGCAGGCTCTCGATTTCCGCTGAACTAGCCGGCTGTAGTGGTCGGCGCGGCGGGCCAACAGGGTGCCCGGTCAACTCACATCCCGCTTTGACAAACTGCGTGTATTTCCCGCCGCCCTCGATCAAGGACAGAACGGGAAGCATGCGGAAATAGTACTCGCGGGCCGAGACGAAGCCTCCTTCTTCAGAGGCCAACTCGAATAGCCGCACGTGCTCGCGCGGCACCACGTTCACAACACCACCTACCCAGCCAACAGCTCCCATCAGAAGGCTCTCCAAGGCCAGTGTATCGCAGCCGCAAAACACCTGGATCTTGTCACCGGAGCGACGGATAATCTCGCTCACACGAGTCGCGTCGCCGGTACTCTCCTTCACGTACCGAATGTTTTCCAACTCGGCCAGACGGTCGATCAAGTCGGGAGTCATGTCCACGCCGGTTCGGCCAGGGTAATTGTAGAGCATGATCGGGATACCGATCGCATCGTTGACCGCGTTGAAGTGCTCGAACAGTTCGTCTGGTGTCGGCAATGAATAGTAGGGGGCGGCCAGCAGCACGCCGTCAGCACCTAGTGTTTCGGCTTGCTGAGAGAATTCAATGACCTCGCGTGTACTACCGGCGTTGGTGCCAATCACCACGGGCACTCGGCCGGCCGCTGCCTCGATAGTCGTTTTCGTGACGGCTTCGCGTTCGGTAGGGCTGAGTGCGTAATACTCGCCGGTGCTACCTAACGGAATGAGGCCGTGCACGCCACACTCGATCAAATAATTGGTGAAATCAGCCAGCCTCCGATAATCCGGTTCCTCGTCCATTGACATCGGTGTAACGAGCGCCGGGAAGATTCCGCTAAACGTGTTTGACATACCATGGCTCCTTGTCGATGGAAGTGTTATCGCAACTGCATCCAGATCGTTTTGGTTTCGGTGTACTGATCGTGTGCGTGGATTCCGTTGTCCCGGCCACCGAAGCCCGATTCCTTGTAACCGCCAAACGGCGTGCTCATGTCGCCTTCCGAGTAGCAGTTGACTGAGACATTGCCCGCCTTGAGCTGTCTCGCCACACGATGAGCCGTGTGGACGTTGTCCGTATAGAGCGATGCTGCCAAACCGTAGGACGTATCATTCGCTATCCGGATCGCATCATCGACGTCGTCGAACGTGATCGTTGAAAGCACCGGTCCGAATATCTCTTCGCGGGCAATCGACATGTCGTTGTTTACGTCGTCGAAGATCGTGGCCTCAACGAAGTAACCACCGGAATCTTGGCAGGTCTGATTTCCTCCAAGCACGACCTTGGCTCCCTCCGATTGTCCGGCCCGGATGTGCGAAAGAACCTTTTCCATGTGAGGACGTTCGATCATCGACCCGATCTTGGTGGCCGGGTCAAGTGGGTCTCCCACGGTCCATGCTCGGGTTTGAGCAACGATTTTCTCCAAAAGGGCATCTCTGACATCCCGGTGGACGATCAGGCGTGAACCACACGAGCAATTCTCTCCCATGTTCCAAAACGCAGCATTCACGGCATTTTCAGCAACCGAATCAAGATCGGCGACGTCCGCCATTACAACCTGAGGGCTCTTCCCACCGCATTCGAGCGTGATTCGCTTCAAGTTTGATTCGGCGGCATACTGAAGGAAGTAGCGACCCACTTCCGTGGATCCTGTGAACGCTACCATGTCCACATCCATGTGGCGACCAATGGCCGCGCCGGCCGTTTCGCCAAAGCCCGGCACGACATTTAGCACGCCGTCGGGCAGGCCTGCCTCGGCAGCCAATTCTGCGAGTCGCAAGGCGCTAAGTGATGTCTGTTCCGCCGGTTTCAGTAAGACACTGTTGCCTGAAGCAAGCGCGGGCCCGAGCTTCCAGACGGCCATCAATGCTGGGAAGTTCCACGGGACGACTGCACCCACCACACCGATCGGTTCCCGCACAATCAAGCCCAGATGCTCCGGTCCGGTTGGCGAGACCTGATCGTACAGCTTATCGACCGCCTCAGCATGCCAGCGTATACAGCCAATTGTTTCGGGGATGTCGATCTCCAGGCAATCCGTGATCGGTTTGCCTGCTTCCAACGCGTCAAGCACGGCCAGCTCAGTGGCATTGCCCTCGATCAAGTCGGCAAATTTGAGCAGAGTGGCCTTTCGGTCGGACGGACTCTGAGATGCCCAAACACCGCTCTCGAATGCGGCCCGAGCGGAGGCAACTGCCCGATCGACATCCTCCTGATCGCACGCGGCGATTTGGGCCAACCGTTGTCCGGTCGCCGGGTTCTCCGTGGCGAAAACCTCACCGGATGCAGAGCCAACGAACTGGCCGCCGATGAAGGCCTCGGTACGGTATGTCAATCCTCCGGCAATCGCCTGAATTGAGTCTGCGGTCAGGTCTTTCGTCATGACGATTCCTTCCAAATTTCACACAACTTGCTTTTGTTGACAAAGATCATCCCGGCAATATAGTGACTCTGTTGACAAAGTCAAATCTTTGGCAGAACCTTGATCACGAGGGGACCGAAGGCGAAGGCACAGGAAACTGAGCGAGTGTCGGATCGAGCATGTGAAGGAACATCCATGAGTCTAGCCGCGTACATCCGCGAGGATCTAAAGCAGCGAATTCAATCGCAGCAGAAGCTGCCCTGCAAACTGACTCTCCCAGGGCTTGCGACGCACTACCAGGTCAGCATTACTCCAGTCCGCACTGCCGTTGCAAAACTAATTGCGGAGGGAGTCGTCCGTAAGCAGTCGAACGGGCGATTGGACGTGATTCCCAGACGGAGCCCCACCGGAGGAGTCACAGCCAAAGCGATAGGGCCGCCAAAGACTGCCGCCGACTGGGATCAAACGCTCGTCGAAGAGGTCATGGTCGCCAGTTTGGAGCGAGATGCGGTCCATTTGCGTGAGGAAGCTCTGGCACAGAAATACGACATCGGCCGATCGGTGATTCGGCAATCGCTCAGCCGGTTGGCGGGCGCGGGGCTGATCGAACACGTTCCGCGGCGTGGATGGCGGGTGCATCCGATCCAGGGCGAAGACCTGTGTGCCTACCTGGAGATTCGTGAGGCCCTGGAATTGAAAGCGCTCGAACTTGCTAAGCCTCATCTCGTTCGCCAGGACTTAGATCAAATGCTGGAAGGAAACCCACCGACACCAGGGCACGAATTGCCTCGACTGGACAATCGACTCCACAAGTACCTGATCGAAAAGTCGGGGAATCGCTACATCCAGAACTTCTTTGGGCAATACACTGCGGCCTACTACACGGCCGTTCTTGATCGTGCTGCCCCCGAGGCGCATGTCGTTGCAGAAATGGCCGCGCAGCATCGACAGATACTCAAAGCACTGGTTGCGAAACACTGGGCGCGGGCCCGTCGCGCCCTGTCCGAACATATCCAAGCTCAACATCCTATTGCGATGAAGATGGTTGACGTCCTCCTGGAAGAGGCCCGTGATTAGCTCAACCTATCAACGAAAAAAGACCTCAGACGAAATATATTGTTAACGAGCTGTTGAACCGCGAACATTGCTGAACCGGGAACATTGTTGAACCGGGATTCTTGCACAACGCTTTAATGAACGGAAAACTCATGATACACAGATGGCAGCTGATGTTGGCTTGCGTATTCGCGTTGCCCGCGTTTACCTCAGCCTTTGGACAGGAGCAGCGACCCAACGTTCTCTTCGTTTCGGTGGATGATCTGAACGATTGGATTGAACCGCTGGGGGGGCATCCTCAGGCCGTCACGCCGAACTTCACTCGTTTCATGAAGCGTTCGGTCTGCTTCACAAACGCAAGTTGCCCGAGCCCTGGCTGTAACCCATCACGCACGGCGATTATGACCGGCTTGGCCCCCTATACGTCCGGCGTTTACTCCAACTATCAGGACTGGCGCGAGGCGATTCCGGACCATCGAACGATCGGAGCCTATTTTCGACAGCACGGCTATTTCAGCTGCGGTGCAGGCAAAATCTTCCACTACCACATGGTCGATCCCGAATGCTGGGACGCGTATTGGCCGTCGCAGCTGCAAAACATGCCCGACGAAGTGTTTCCCGATTTTACCAAATCCACGCTGGCGACGGCGGATAACCCAAATCCAAAAACGATGAACATGCCGGCGTTCCATCAAATGTATGGGATGTTCGACTGGTCGGCCCTGGATGTCCCCGATGAACAGATGGGAGACTTCAAAAGTGTCGACTACGTGCTGCGGCAACTCAACACGCGGCGCAACAAGTCAGGCGACAAGCCGCTGTTCCTGGCTTGCGGTATCTATCGACCACACCTGCCGTGGTATGTGCCTCGCAAATATTTCGACATGTTTCCGCTAGATGACGTGGTCCTTCCTAAACGGGTGGAGAATGATCTTGCCGATGTTGGACCACGAGTACGAGACATCGCATTCCGAGGCGGAGGCTACCATCAGCACGTTGTGGACGCCGGTCAGTGGAAACGAGCCGTCCAGGGGTATTTGGCGTCGATCGCGTTTGCTGATGCAATGTTTGGACGCTTGCTCGATGGCCTGGACGAGAGCGGTCAACGCGAAAACACGGTTGTGGTGTTGTGGTCCGACCATGGTTGGCAACTTGGCGAGAAACAGCACTGGCGCAAGTTCGCGCTCTGGGACAACGTCGTCCGTTCGGTGTTGATGATCCATGTTCCAAAGGAGGCTTCCGGACTGCGGCATGGTTCGGCGGATGGAGAGTTGTGCCATCGCCCTGTTTCCTTGCAAGACATCTACCCAACTCTGGTCGATATATGTGGACTGCCCACGAACAACGAGATCGACGGGCGAAGTTTGACACCTCTTCTCAAGAGGCCTGAGGCACCATGGGATCACGTCGCATTGACCACCTACGACTATGGCGAATTTTCGGTGCGAAGCGATCGTTATCGGTACACGCGTTACATCGATGGCAGCGAAGAACTCTATGATCATCAATCGGATGCCGAGGAATGGCATAACCTGGCGCAGGATCCGAAATTTTCTCAGATCAAGAACGAACTAGCCGCCAAGATCCCGCAGTCGCCGGCACCGCTCGTGAAAACGTCCGAGAAACTACAGCCGCACCACATTCCACCTTTCCGTTCTCGAGCGGAGTACGACGAATGGTTGCAGCACGGCAAAGACAATCAATACTTGCTGAACAAGTACTGGAAATAAACCAGAGAGTTGGCAATGCAGGGCAATCGCGACATTGCCAGTGCTGGGTCCACGCAGTGAGAACTCGGGTGTGATTCGCGGCCCCGGGCCTATGGGCTAAAACGGCATGGGCGTCTGGCAATACGTGTGCTAGCGTCTTGCCGCTCACGATTGATTATAACCATTCGACTAAATCGACAGCCCGCTAGCTTGACTACGTCTTTGGGAGACTGCGCAGTTCAACCGACTCAGTACCGTTTTCGATTTCTTCGGTCAGGTCCCTGATTTGCTTGATAATAGGCGCCATCATTTGCGGCTCGGGGTGGGCCCGTAAGTCTTTTTCGAGCTGTCGGAGTTTAGGTAAGACAGGTTTGGCCGCTGCACCATAGGTTTCCAGCGTTTTCAGGCATTGCGTGATACGTGTCTTCTTGCCCCACTTATCGATCTCCATGATTTCAATACACAGCGGCATGCCCTCTCGAATGCGGTGCTTGGCCAGCAGCTCAACGCCGCTAAGACGGATCTGGCTGGCAAACATGATCCCGCTCGGTGCGGGCTCGACGATCGCTTGATGGATCGCGGGCAGCAATGGTTTGATTTCCTCATAGGTGAGAATTTGATACACCGAACCAAGACTGCCACGTGCGCGTCCATCTTCGTTCTGCAGGCCGACACGAACCGCTCGCAACAACAGTTCACGGTCGACGCCCTCCAACGACCTGCCGATCAGACCGTCGCGACGGTTGAAAAGACTGAAGCAGAGGAAGCGTTGTTCCATCCCCCTGGGATCGTTCTCCAGATCGGTCATTGCGAGCCGCTGGAGCATTAAGGGAACGGCCGACATCGCTGGTTGGCCGATGCTCGCAAGGGCTTGTCCGGCAAGGATTCGCAGGCACAGATCATCCGATTCCAACGCCTCCGTCAGGGCCGACACACTGGCGGCCGCATCGGCATTCGAGCGAAGTTTCCCGAGTGCTTCGGCGGCACCATAGCGAGTATAGCGATCATCGGAGGCAATGAGTTTCAGTAGCGCCGGTTGAAAAACTCCCTTACGTTTCCCAAGTTCCTGGGCCGAACGCCGGCGAACCGAGGGCGACCAACTGGATAACCCATTCAGCAATTCCTCTTCGCTACGATCCTGGTACCGGAAGCGATCCTTTTGTTTTGTTTCAAAGAAGCCTCGTCCCGCGGCAATGACGTCATCCACCTCCGACTTCTTGAGTGCAGGAAACGAACTGGGCTTTTTGCCGGTGATGTAAAGGCTCTCGAGCGGCAAAGCATAGGCCAGCAGGTACGCACCGGTGCTTTCGAAGTCGGCGTATTTTCCGTGCTCCTCTTCGCCGTCCGGCGATCCTTGGTAACGGTAACTGCCGTCCCACTTGCGAGCCAAGTCATAAAACCAGGCGGTCTCGCGCCAGTATTCTGCGCTGGCTAGCGGACCGCAGCGAGACACGCCGGGCATCGCCCACAGCATGTTGAAGAAATTGCCAGTGTGGCCACGTTCTCGCTCGTCGTAAGCTGCCGTGCTCATCTTGGCAAAAAAACTGGCCGCTTCGCGATCTTCTAGCAGGTCAAATAGCACCGCCACCATGGAACACTTCCCGTTGTCTTCGTGGCCGGGCCAGGGCGCGTGATCACCGTAGGGAATCGCGCCTTTGTCGACATACCATCTCAGAAACCGAGCAGAGCGGGTGATCGCGAGGTCCAGGTCGGGGTTATTCACGCCGGCCTCACGGGCCAGCACCATGGAAATGGTCAACGGGATTCCCGGTGAATTCATGCACCCGTATCCACCGACCCGACCATCGGGCATCGCAAATCGATGGCCCCAGGAACCGACCTTGCTTTGACCGTGGGCCGCCTCCATCGCCAAACGCGTTAACCCTGGCATGACCGAGTCGTCGCCGGTCGCCAGAGCATACTCCGCCAGAAACATGATCGAATAGCCGTAATACCAGGTCGCAAAAGCGTCCGCCCGATAGCGGGATACCTGCTCGGCATAGCTTGCCAGCATGGGCCGATATTTGGGCTGACCGCTAGCCAACAGAGCAAGGGCGTTGATGCTGTTGGGGATCGAGACCCGCCTGAGCCCCTTGTTCGCAATCGCCTCGCAACCGAGCTGGAAAATCTTTGCCGACTTCTGACAATTAAAAGGGGCGGTATCGCTGTAGGTCCCCATCACTGGAATGCGAATCTCAACGTTCTCCGATTGACCCGCTTCCGATTGACCCGCTTCCGATTGACCCGCTTCCGATTGGCCAGTTTCCGATTGACCCGCTTCCAATGGACCCGCACGCCAGCGGACGAGCTTGAGGACACCACGCGATGCTTCCCGCTCAGCGCGCGTCACGGCGCGGGCAAATAGTATTCGCGCGTCATCATCAAATAGCTTGCCGTCAACGCCCAATATCACATCATCGACTTTCAGGACGCCGTCGGCAGGTGAGCCTTTGGCAACCTTCGTGATCAAGATTTGACGGGCATCGGCAGTATGCTTCCACGCATAAATCCAGCCTCGTGCGCCGGTGGGGCCAAGCGTCCAATCGTGGCTACCGTTGGTTTTGTCTCCCTCAGTGAAATCGGGGATTTTTTTCAGACGCTTGGCCGGTGGTGCCGCAGCACAAAATGAGCTCACCACGGCTGCGCTAAAGAACACGACGGCAAATTGCTTGACCCGATTCTGAATGCTCATTCTGCCGCTTCAAAAAGAATGTCCAACGAAATAATGAATGTCGTCTGTCGCTGCTATGTAGAACATTTGTCCCAATGGTTCATCACAATCCTTTTCTACGCCAAAGCAGCGTCCCTTCACACCGTTTCTGCGGAGCAGAATGCTTCACAGCCTCTCCATGACGCAGTACTGACGGGAATTTTGTTTCCGCCAGTGTACTAAAATAGATCCGTTCCGAAAGCGGTGCGTGTGTGCCAAGGCGGACGTAGCACACATGCACCCCGTGTAGTCAAAAAATCGAACGAAGATTTTGACCGTTGAATTCCGAGGTCTTTTGGAAGCGTAAAGCCCGATTTTTAGTCGAGTTTGAGTGCAAGCAGTCTGGCGAGAGGCAAGAAAACGAGACAAATCGGCAGCACCGCGTAGCAGTTAACGCACCGGTTGTTTCAAGATTGAAGTGGTTTGAGTTTGGGAAAACCGAATTTGTGAGGCACAGGCTCTTCTATCGCCGAACCAATTCAAAAGGTGTGGCGTTCGCCGAGAGGTGTCATAAATTGATGGATTCGAAATTTCACCAGTTTGAGGAAACGGGACAAGAGACGAAGAACTATAGGTCTCTATCGCATCAGCCACGAGGGTGGTCCCACGCACGGGATATAGTCATTAAATGTGAAGCGCATAATCAAGGGACCACCCGTCACATTGTGGTCACCAATCGTCCTTGAGCCGCGCAGTATCCCGATGGCACGTATCAGGAATATGGTGATCGAGGAGAGAGTGAAAATCACAATAAGGAATCGACTGTTGACCTGAGCATCGATCGTTTAAGTGACCATCGTTACATGGCAAACCTATTTCGCATCATGATGCATTCGTTGTCATGCAATCTCGTGTCGCGTCTTCGAGCGATCGTTGCTGATCCACCACCGGAACTCGGGCCAGATTCGGAGGGCGTTCCGCTGGAGACCGGTAGCGATCATCGCAAGCGGACCGCCGGCAATCGACGCCGTCGAGCTGCCCCATTGGGTCGCCGTCGAGCTGCCCCATTGGGTCGTGGTCAAGCGGTGACGTAGCGAACGCTGGCAATCCAAGTTGCCGCTCGTGTGGAGGCCATTTGCCTCCCGAGTGAGCCTGCCGGATACGGGCTCGTGCCAATTCACATGCCAATTTTCGCCCCAAAACGTTGTTCTTTTGCAATCCAAAGACATCGTTCACGTCGTTCTTGTCGCACCGACGCACCAAGTCGAGTCGCCGATCGATTTCGCGAATCAGCAGATAGCCACCGTCGCTATTAAGCGTGCCACCATCGAAATCCACCTCAACGGCTTGCCAGCGGAGGCGTTTTCGGGAGGGGGCGTTTTCGTTGACGCTCTGTGATTGCGAAGCCTTGGTTCTGTGCGGGATTGGAAGTGCGGTAACTCCAATGCCTAACATGCCCAAGGCTTTCGCGCTACTGGCCAAAAGGAATTAGCGGATGCAAAATCCAGGCTATCGTCTTGCGGCTCACCTAAGAGAGTGTCAATTCACATTTACGAGACAGTGCAATTGTGTTCCGTCGGCTCTTTTCCCTAACATACGCATCTCCAATTCCACTTCGTTCCGATGGCCCCATGGCGACCACATGTGCTCGGATGCTTGCAAAAACCGAAAACGGCTTCTGACCCAATCGCTCTGGTTAGGCGGCGTGCTCAGTTTCTATGTCGTTTTTGCTGGCTGTGATTCTCCGCGCACGCCCGTCATCGAAAACAATGATGCTCTGCTGAACGATTCGGTTCGGAACGTTACGCATGCGCAATCGTCGCCACGCGACTACTTGGGTGCAATCTTCTCGCGCTATCGCGTGGCCGGTTCGTACCGGGACGACGGGCGTGTTCGATTGAAGTTTGAAAAGGAAGGAAAACCGTCAAGCGAAGTAGCACCACTTTCCGTTTGGTTCGATCCATCGATTGTCTACTTGAAGGCGTACGATACGCGATTGTGGTCCGACCGCAACGGTATCTCCGCGTGGATCGTCGATCCATCGACCCACAATTTTGACTCGCAAGTATTGCGTGGGCCGGCCGTCGAGCGACGCCCGAAATTGAAAGTCTTGCTGACCGATCTCATTCTAATCGAACGCATCGCTGCCGGACTTGCCGGTCCGCCGCCGCAACTCGAATGGTTGTTCGCTGATGAGCCTATGAAAGGGCTTTTTGAACCCGAAAACCAATTCGCTTTTGGCTTGCAAACTAATATCGAAGGCCAACCGTGCCAAGCAATCGTAGTCACCTCAGGAACCGACAAGTACACGTTTTGGATTGATACACAATTTGGACTCGTTCGCCAGGTCGACTTACCGCCGGTCGTGATTCCCAACGAACCGAACCAACGGCCGAAAACGATGCAGCTATCCCTCGAATTGTCGGGCGCGACATTTGATCCACCCACAATGAGTCCACGAGCCGAATCGTTGCCACCAAAACCAAAGTTCGTCACACGCTTTGTTCCCTTGCCACCGGCGCCACCAATATCCACTCTCGGATCAAAAGTCCGCGGGATTGAGGCAATGACAACAACCGTCGCCAAGGACTCACCGGAAAAGCCCGCCGTGTTGGCGATGGTCTATGTGGCAAACGAACAATCATCGCTAGTCTCGGCAATGGTGCTTCAAGATTGGTACAGGAAATTCCCCGCCGCTTTGCAAACGAAAGTCTTACCGATTGCGCTGATGGAAGAGGGCATCGCAGACATGCCAGCGGAGACACAAAACATGCTTCGCGAATCGGTCACGATTGCCAGCGTCATCGACAATCGAAACGAAATCGCTCGTTCACTCGCCCTTGGCCCCGGTTCTCTAGTGCTGATGGAAATGGACGGCCGAGTTGCTTGGATCCAACCTCTTCTTACACCGCAAAGCCTACCCGCACTCGGCACAGTTGTTGCCGACGTCCTCAATGGTGTCGACATCCCGGGACGGATCGCATCACAATCCAAATCCGACGCAAACGCCTACAAGCGTGTCATTGCGACCGAATACACAAAAGTCGTGGAAATGGGATTGTTGAAAACGCAGCATTAGTCGCATCAAATTAGCTGCGGCAAAGCATCGCATGCTACTTTCACTACAAGGATTCGCTGCGAATACGCTATCCGCTCATTCGCCGAAAGCGTGCCAAAGCGGGGTGGAAAAATTTCCATCGGACCATGACAATAGGAAAATGACTAAACATTCCGAGTCCCTGCCTAGTTCAACCGACGCGATTCTCAATTCGATCGCGGATGGTGTCTTCACGGTCGACGCTGAATGGAATATCACCTCTTTCAATCGAGCGGCCGAAGAGATTACCGGCGTGCCTCGCAACGAAGCGATCGGCCAAAAATGTTTTGACGTTTTCCAAGCCAGCATCTGCCAAGGCAATTGCGCCCTCCACGATACAATCTCAACAGGGCGACAATGGGTCGATCAACGGATCGATATTCTTAATCGAAACGGCGAGACCGTTCCGGTCAGTATCAGCACATCGATTCTGCGCGACGAAAATGGCGCCACCTTTGGTGGTGCGGAGACCTTTCGCGATCTGTCCACAATCGAAAGTTTACGACGCGAACTCGAAGGACAATACACTCAGCATGATATCGTCACCAAGAACCACCGGATGCTTGGGATATTGGACGTGCTGCCCGACATTGCTAACAGTGACACGTCCGTATTGATCCAAGGGGCGACCGGCACCGGCAAAGAACTGATCGCCCGCGCGATTCACAACCTCAGTCGTCGAGCGGACGAAAAATTCGTCGCCATCAATTGCGGCGCCTTACCCGAAACGCTGCTTGAGTCGGAATTGTTCGGCTACAAGAAAGGTGCGTTCACGGGTGCGGACAACGACAAACCAGGCCGATTCGCGATGGCTCAAAAGGGATCGCTATTTTTAGATGAAATCGCGGACATCTCGATGGCATTGCAAGTCCGCCTGCTTCGTGTGCTTCAGCAACGCGAATACGAACCACTCGGTTCGACTGAGACCGTCCAATCGGACGTGCGCGTGATCGCCGCAACCAACAAACCACTGACGGATCAAATCGCTCGTGGCGTCTTTCGCCAAGACCTCTATTATCGGCTTAACATTGTTCGCATCGAATTGCCAACACTTTCCCAGCGTCGTGAAGACATCCCGCTGCTGATCCATCATTTCATCGAACGTTTTAACGTCGAGCAAGAGAAACGCGTTCGCAGTGTGTCGGAAGATGCATTGAAGCGTTTGCTGGATTATTCCTACCCAGGCAACATCCGCGAACTTCAAAACATCATCGAACATGCGGTCGTGCTCAGTCGCGGCGATCAAATCGAACTCGCATCCTTGCCGCCTGATCTATTGGTTGAGCCGACCAAACACGTCGAAGCCACTCCTTTTACGGCCGCCGAAGCAGATGTGATTATCCAAACCCTCCGTCAACATAACGGGCATCGTGGTAACACCGCCAAAACACTCGGAATCGACAAGACGACGTTATGGCGAAAAATGAAGAAGTTCCGGATCACGTATCCCTCGTAGTTCCGTTTCACGACAATTGCCGAACTACTTTCGTGACGACGAAACACGACAAATCGTCGCTCACTCACCTACCGTTGGTTAATTTGCCGAGCATTCCAATAGCGCCGTCGCCATCAGGCATCGCGCGCAACCAGCCGCGAACAACGCTTTAGCGTCCTCTGCATCCCGAACGCCGCCACCGCTGTCGATTTCTAATCGCGGATCTCCTTGGCTAAGTCGCCAACACATTTCGAGAGTACTCGGCCCCGATCGTGTGCCCACAACCGCGGTATCAAGAACCACCATACGACGCACCCCACACCGATCCGCCGTGACAAGCCATTCCGCTTCACTCCCGACCACACTTCGAAACACGCCCGCTTGGTAATCGAGACCCAACGCCACTTGCGATGGACCGACTCGATCAACTAGTTCGATCAAACCATCCGTGTTCTGCATCGATTCTGTCGCGGCAATCAGCACCAATTCGGCTCGCCCACGGACTTGCATCCATTTGTTGCAAGGACCAGCACCCGAAAACCCAATATCCACCAACACGTCGTCAAAACCGCCGTGCTCCAACAAACGCAAAATCAAATCCACTTGCGTTTGACCACCACAAATGGCATCAAGATCGGCAATGTAAAGTGATCCAATTCCTAGTTTGCGATAATGGCATAGTAGTGCAGAGGCATCGCCCGCCGATTGCTTGGCCAATTGTACGGGCCGATATTCGGAACGTTTACCCGCAACGGCATGCACCGCCATCCCTTGCTTCAAATCAACAACACCCACGATGCGATCGATAACTGACGTCGGAAGACTTTTCGATTTGGCTTTCGTCACAAGTTGCCCGATCAAATCGTTGCGGAGATTTGCGAAGCAGACATCTTGTCGGATTGTTTTTGGGAGGCAACAGCCCGCTTGACAATTCGCTCACCGGCACGCCGTCCGATCGCCCAAAACAATGCAGGCCGAAGGAAGAACTCCGCGAGTGTACTGGTCAACAAACCACCCACAATCACTGTCGCGATCGGGTATAAAAGCTCTTTCCCCGGTTCGCCGGCGGCCAACGCGAGCGGGAACAATCCAATGCCACTCGTCAATGCCGTCATCAACACCGGCGCCAACCGTTCTTTGCCGGCCCGGACGACCATGTCGCGGCTAAAGGTTTCCCCTTCGTTTTCGACCAAATGCAGGTAGTGATTCAAAAGCAAGATCCCATTGCGGCTAGCAATACCACACAACGAAATGAAACCCACAATCGCAGCGATCGTCAAATTCTGATCGGTGATCACCAATGCGGCGACAGCACCCACGAAAGCCGCAGGCAATGCCACCAACACTTGGATCGCAAAATTCGCGTCGCCGAAAAGTTTGTATAGAACCAAGAACATTCCTAACAGGGCCACGGCCGCTAAAATGGCCAGCCGCCGCGAGGCCGAGGCTTGGCTTTCAAATTGCCCACCGTATTCGAGGAAATACCCCGCAGGCAATTCAACGTTTGCCAGTCGCTCTTTGATATCGTCAACCACATCGACCACACCTCGGTCCGAAACGTTCGCCTGTAACACAATACGGCGGCGCACTTGTTCGCGTTTGATCGTATTTGGCCCGGCACTCTCGAAAATCGTCGCAACATTCTCGAGCGGAATGATTCCTCCGTCCGGCAAGGTGATCGCCAACCGCCGCAATTTGGATTCGTCTTCGCGATAAGGTTCATCAAGCCGGACGACCAAGTCAAAGGTTCGCTGACCCAACAAGATTTGGCTGACCACTCGGCCATTCATCGCCGTCTCGACCAATTCCATCACATCCGCCGGAAGCAACCCGTACTGCATCAAGGCGTCACGATCCAACTTGATCTGCAGTTGCGGAATATTGGTTTGCTGTTCCACCAAAACATCCGTCAATCCGTCGACCCCTTTGATCTGGCTTTCCATTTCAGCAGCTTTGTTTCGAAGCACGTCAAGATCATCGCCATAGAGTTTGATTCCAATTTGAGCTCGCACCCCTGATAGCATGTGGCTGATCAAATGGGCAATTGGTTGCTCGGTGCTTGCCACGACGCCAGGGATCTCTTTCATTGCCGCACGGATCTCGTTGATGGTTGCCTCGCGATTTGCACCTTCTTTCATTTCCAAAACAAATTCGCTTACGTTCACTCCTTCGGCGTGCTCATCCAATTCGGCCCGCCCGGTCCGCCGCACCAACATTTCGACATCGGAAATCTGCATTAAACGACGCTCGATCGACTCGCTAATCCCATTGCTCGTTGCAAGTGAGGTACCAGGGGCCAAAAGTGCGTTCACTTGAACCGCCCCTTCGTTGAACGGCGGCAGAAAATCGCGGTCGAGCGTCGAGAGAAAAAGCCCAGCGATCACAACAATTGCAGCAACAACGGCTAAGACAGCGTACGACGCGCGGGTGCTTAGATCGATCGCAAACCCTGCGAGTCCCTTTAACTTGCTAAGCAATTGCCCTTCGTCAGCATCTTCACCACCGAGCCACACCTCCGCTACTGCGATCAGCAACCATACCGGAATGGTGAGTACCAACGTCCACCACAACGGATCGCCCGGCAACGCAAAAGGCAACGAAACGAATGGGGCGATTCGCGGCAAGACCCAATAAACAAGCAACGCAGCGACAGCGAGCGACAAAAACGGCAATGCGACATTCCAAGCCCATCGCCCGATCAACAGCAGCGACGAAAGGGCAGGCGTTACAGTCAAAGAAACCAGCAGCGATGCCAACAACGATACGACATAGGCTACCGCTAACGGAATGAACAATTTTCCTTCCATCCCTTCGAGCGCCAAAAGCGGTACGAACACCAACACCACAATCGCAGTTCCGTAAACGATCGAACTGCGTACCTCGATGCTAGCGCGAAGCACGACCCCCAGTGTCGATTTAGGATTTTGAAGTTGCCGATTTTCCTTGAGTCGTCGAAAAATATTCTCAACATCGACGATCGCATCATCAACCAATTCACCAATCGCCACCGCCAATCCGCCTAGCGTCATCGTGTTGATCGATAACCCAAACATCGCAAAAACACAAACAGTCGCAATGATTGATAACGGGATCGCCGTCAAGGTAATCAGGGTCGTGCGAAAATTCAGCAGGAACAAGAACAAGATCATTAAAACCAATACGCCACCATCCGCAAGCGCTTCGATAACATTATCGATCGCGCGGTCAATGAACTTCCGCTGTGAGTAGACGTTGGCAATACGAATGTCATCAGGCAACGACCCGCGCAGTTCGACTAACGCTTCCTTGATTGCTGAATCAACCGCCCGCGTGTCACTGTCGGGCTGTTTGTTCACCGTCAACACAACTGCCGGACCACCTTCGATTTGACCCGTTTCACTTCGAATCGATGCGGACGCGTCGCCACGTTTGACTTGGGGCGCCATTACCACCCGGGCGATATCGCCAAGCGTCACCGGTCGTTCGTTCCGCAGCGTTAGCGTCACCTTTCGCAAATCGTCGATGTCGGTCACTCGGCCTAATCCGCGAACCAATAATTCATTTGCACCACGATCGTCGAGATATCCACCGGTTGCATTCAAATTCGATCGGGACACGGCTTTGTAGACGTCGTCCATCGTTAGGTCGTAAGTCCGTAGCGAATCGGGATCCACCAATACTTGGTACTGCATCCTGCCGCCACCCATTGTGAACACCTGCGATACGCCTGGGAGCGTTAGCAATCGTTGGCGAATCACCCAATCGGCCAACGTTCGGACTTCCATCGGTGGCGTTTGGCCACCCTCACTCCAAATCCCATACATGACGATTTGGCCCATGACCGAAGAAATGGGCGCCAACGTCGGCGTAATGTTGCTGGGCAAGTTTTCTGCAACCAATTGCAATCGTTCGTTGACAACTTGCCGGTCGTTGTAGATATCCGTGCCCCAATCAAACTCGACATAGATGACCGAGATGCCAACACCGCTGCTGCTGCGCACCGCCATCACGCCATTGGCACCATTCAGCGCTGTTTCGAGTGGAAACGTAATTAATGTTTCCACCTCCTCAGGTGCCATCCCCGGGGCCTCGGTAATCACCACCACGCGGGGTCGGTTCAAGTTCGGAAACACATCGATCGGTAATTGAGTCGATTGCCATGTTCCAACGCAAAGCAAGATCATCGCGCCGACGAGCACGAGAAGTCGATTGTGAAGCGAGAAGTGGATAATGCGATCTAGCATAGAGTGTAACCTGTTGCGTCAATGACTGCTTGCGTCCGTGCCAATACCATCAATGATTATGCCCGGCGTGCGGGTCAATCGCTCCGCCCCCTTGGTTCTTCATCGCCATCTGCAATTGATGGGCACCGCGAATCGCGATCGCTTGGCCCGGCCACACTTGTCCATCGTTGGCAATCGCAACATGAAGCGAATCGGATTTCAGAACGTGAACGGCGACGCGTTCAAAATGGTCACTATTTTCGACAAACACGAATCGATCGGGACCTTCCTCGGCCACCGCCTCTTTCGGAACCACGATCACATCGTGAAGCACCGTTGTTGGTACACGAAGTTTCAATCGTTGTCCCGGCTTGTATCGCCAACTGATGTAGCGGTGTTTCCCCACCTGCTGTGATCGTTCAATGACGTTATCCATGGCAACAAAGAACGGCAAAGCTCGTGATTGGCGATCGATTTCGTTACCGATATAGGCGATACTTAAACCGTCAACCACCTCGAACTGTCCACTCGAAGATTCGATCACCGCTTGCAGTGACACATCGGAATCCGCTGCCATGCGAAGGGAAGCGGCATCGCGAGGGAACGCGGAGCCTTCGATCAGAATATGCGTATAGTCCGATAACCGAGCCAATTGTTGTCCCGCCTCAACCGCCTGTCCGGGCGACACGTCCAATACCGTCACTAGAAACGACGTTTCAAGATGCTCAGGATGAATCGCCGGGGGCGGTTGCAACATCGACGCGTATCGGTCGGGTCGCGTGGGAACTTCGAGCGTATGCTGATCGCCGAGTGAATCATGGTGCAGCGAGCGGTCTGTATGTAAAGTCGGGGCGAACACGGTCATTTCACGGACCAAGTTTCGCGTTCGTTCGATTTGATCGATCTGTTTCTGCGACAACCCGTGTAGCAGTAGCGATTGGCTGGCAGCGCCAATTTCGGCCAACAATTTATCTCGTTCGTACTCCCGAGCGATAAGTGTTTTCCCAGCGATCGCACCCGAGTTTGCGATCGCCGTCAAGCGGCTGATCTCTCGTTGCTCGACATCCATTCGCCCAAGCATCGATAAAAAGTTCTCTTGCGTATTGACCAAATCTTGGTGCGTCAACCGCAACGTAAAAAGCGGCGTGCCACTGTCGACCAACTCGCCACGCGAAACCGAGATCGAGTTGATGATGCCGGTCATCGGTGCCGTCACCGCGTAATGCGTCTTGCCCGGCCAATCGGACATCGTGGCAGGAACTTCGATGTAGTCGACAAAGGAACCGACGCGAACCGGAGCAACTTGAAGTCGCAAATTCGCACGTGCCTGGGCGCTCAGCTCAAGCGATTCTCCTTCGGGGTGACCGGCATGATCATGTCCGGCGTGATCTTGGCAATCCTCGCTCTGACAAGCGTCGTCCACTGCGGCCATCGGTGCATTCCCGATCCCAAACCGTTCGGCCAAGTCGGTGAATCGATAGACAACCGCCCCGACCACTGCGATGGCGACAATCGCAATCAAGGGGCTAATCGACGTACGAAGATTGGATCGTTTCGATTGTTGCATCAGAACCGCTCTTTGTGTTTTGCTGAAATTGAATCAACGCTTTGGCTGACGAAAATGGAACATCCGTGGCTGTTCGAGAAGCGACAGCCAAGACGCCATTGCCCCCCCAAGCCAACGGGATGGGGGAAACGACAAGATTCTCGCGTTGGCTAGAATTGCCAAGAACACTGCAGCGCGCAGCGTGAAGTCGAATCCGCTAACCCAATCAGGACGGATTTAGAGCCGTAACAGACAAAAGAAGCGTCAACAAATTGATGGCGCAACGGCGTCAACCCTCCATCAAATGCGACAGTGACGAAGTCGAATAACGACAGTAGAGAGGGCGAGCTGAGGAAACTGCACTCTAACTCGCTATGGCAACCCGGTTGATTGCTGTCACAAGGCTTCTCGGCGGGGATCGAATCGCGGCGGGAGTCATGTTGGCAACAGCCCGAATGAAAAGCAATCTCGGCGTTTGGAAAGACAAGCTCGTTTTGTACCTCGCTATCGTTTCCAACGTGATCGCATGCATGCAAATGATGCAATTCACACCCAAAAACCGAGTGCAACAGCAGCGTGATTGCGGTAGCGATCCGACAAAAATGAAGCAAAGAATGGGTTCCGAGATGAATTTTGCAAAAACAGGGTCCGTCTGTAGGGATATTGTCGGCAAGTGGGGCTCGGATCGGCAAGTGCTACAGCAAAAAATGTACGTTTTTATGTAGACGAGGGAGTTGATATTGGGACCGCACAGAGCGTTTAGGTTCAAATTCGGCATCCTACGACTAACCCCTAATCGCTCTCATTCAAATGGCCGGGGGGCTCCAAGAGCAAATGGCGGGGGGCCCCAAGAGCGACACCAGATTCAGGGCAACGCGATTCAGGGCATCGCGATTCAGGGCAACGCTCAATCGATTTTTACCTAGCCGTTACAAATTACAGTCGATCTGGTGACAGAAGCCCATGGACAGATAGCTAAAATCCTGACTCACTTATCTCCGCACTGGATGCGGTAACCTAATGACAGGAATTTCCTATGGCTTCGGTAATCCAGCCACCAAGCAAAAAAAGATCGAGCAAACGTCGGACGAGTTCGAATCACAAAATCACGCAAAAGGTCGCTCCTTCAAAGGCCTCTAAAGCACCCGTTAACACTGACCCCAACACGACCGAGCGACGTCGCTTCAGCAACCTTAGCCCTTGGGCGATTGGTTGGTTGAGTCTTGCTCACTTAGTCGTCCTGACGATTCCCTTCACCTTCTCCTACACGTTCTCGTGGGCGGGCATCGCCGTGATGCTTCTATTGCACTGGATCACCGGATCGTTGGGGATTTGTCTGGGTTACCACCGACTTTTGACTCATACAGGAATGAAAACGCACTCCTGGGTCCGCTACACCTTTGCGACAATCGGCACGTTGGCGGGCGAAGGTTCACCGCTCGATTGGGTCGCCGACCATCGGAAACACCATGCCCATAGCGACCAAGACGGTGACCCGCATTCACCCCACGATGGCGGGTTGTGGTCCCACATTTTTTGGCTTGCTTATCACACGCATAACGGTGACCGCACCGCTTATCTAAAACGCTGGGTACCGGACCTTTACAAACAGCGTGGAATGCGGATTTTGGATGTGATGTTCTTGCCCCTTCACATCATGATGGGCTTGGCACTGTTCGGTATCGGCTACGCGTTCGGCGGGACCCAGCTTGGGACTTCGTTGGTTGTTTGGGGCATGTTCGTCCGCTTGGTTGGCGTGCTACACGCGACATGGATGGTCAACAGTGCCTCACACATGTGGGGATACAAAAATTACGACACGACCGATGACAGCCGCAATAATTGGTTCGTTGCGATCGTTGCTTACGGCGAAGGATGGCACAACAATCACCACGCTTATCCACGAATGGCCAAGCATGGTCACAAGTGGTGGGAATTCGATGTCACATGGCAAGCAATTCGGCTGCTTCGCGCTACGGGATTGGTTTGGGATGTCGTCGATTACCGAACGGCAGCGGAAAAGAACAATTTGAGCCAAAGCAGTGTAGACTAGTTAATCTCTACAGCATTGACTCACGCCGATCCTTTCCCCCAAGGCCCAATCGATGGATCTGATCAAAAAGCATATTGTGAAACCTGGCGAATCCGTCAAACTCAAATCGATCGCCACCGAACCCGATGGCCCGTTTGACGGCAAGGAAGACGCCCGCGAATATGTCGCCGATACGATCACGAAGATGCAACACCTTCAATATCGGTTGTTCGTCGAAGGGAAGCAGTCGTTATTGATCATTTTGCAAGCGCCCGACGCGGCTGGCAAAGACGGCTTGATCCGCAAAACACTTGGCCGAATGAACCCACAAGGTGTGCGGACATATCCATTCAAGGTGCCGACACCAATCGAATTGTCACACGATTTCTTGTGGCGAACCCATCAATGCACACCAGCAGCCGGCCAAATTTCAATCTTCAATCGCTCCCATTATGAGGACGTCTTGGTTGTTCGAGTCGAGGACCTTGTGCCGAAGAGCATTTGGAGTAAGCGGTATGAAATAATCAACCAGTTTGAATCCTTGCTATGCGAACGAGGAACGCGAATTTTGAAGTTCTACTTGCACATCAGTGCACGCGAACAACTAGAGCGATTCAAAGAGCGTTTAGACTACCCGGAAAAGCATTGGAAATTGAACGCTGGGGATTACGATGTCCGCGACAAAATGCCCAAGTATCACCAAGCTTATGAGGACGTGTTTGAAAAGTGCAGTACAAAACGGGCACCGTGGTTCATTATCCCCGCCGACAAAAAATGGTACCGCGATGCAGCCGTTGCTCACATTGTCCACGAGACCATGAAAGAGATGGACCCGCAATTGCCAAAAGTCGAAGCCGATTTGGATGAAATCCGAGCATTGTACGAGCGTGAAGCCGCCGAGATGGGCCAAGACTCTTAAGGTCGCTTCACAACGATTAACTCCCGAGGACCAAATCACGCGGGTCAAACCGGTTCAACGCATTTCGCGTTATCGTTTCTGGCGTTATTGACTTCTCGATCGACAGCGGTGACCACTAACAACTCCTCGGGTGCAGGCCGAAGCAACCCTTTGAGTGTCTCACTATCGCTGAAATCGGGATCGAGCCATTGGTCGTAATCGTCGACATCGAGTATCACGGGCATCCGGTCGTGGACGTCCTCGGTCCGCTGGTTCGCATTCGTCGTGATAACCGTACATGTCACAATTTCGCCACCGTCACCCGAAGCTTTCCTATTACGCTGCCATAGTCCGGCAAAGGCGAAGGGGCCCTCATCAGGACGGTGCATCAAGAACGGTTGCTTTCCGTCGGAAACCTTTTTCCATTCATAATAACCATCGGCCGGAATCAAGCATCGATTATGCTTCAGCGGTTGCTTGAATGAGGGTTTCTCGTCGACAGTCTCTGCGCGGGCGTTGATCATCCGAGCCCCAATGCGGACATCGTCAGACCACGGTGGCACGAGTCCCCAAATCATCCGAACGGTTCGACGAGAGCGATCGTTAGACCCACGAACGATTGCCAAGATCGTTTGCGTGGGAGCAATGTTATAGCGAGGCGAAAGGTCGACAACCGAATCTTTCAACTGAAAGAATCGTTGAAGATTGGTATGCGATATCCGCAGGGTGAATCGACCACACATGATTTTCGTTTTTCCATCAACAAGCCTGGTTTGATTGGCTCATTGTATCATAGGAACTGCTAAATTGAGATTCACCGTGCGTGCAATCACCTTGCGCGCAATCACCGTGCGCGCAATCACCGTGCGCGCAATCACCGTGCGTGCAATCACCGTGCGCGCAATATCGACACGCGTCTTTAAAATTACTGTTGCTCAACGATCGAGCGAAACGACTTCTCGGCCGGCTCGAGTCCCCAGCGCATGCCACGTATCACGATTGATCGATTCGGTGATCGTTTGCACCGATCCGTCGACCATGGCGACCTGGACAAGCCCAACGTGATAGCTTCTCGAAGTGATCATGGCATAGCTTTGACTTCCCAAGCGTCCGTTTTTGCCTTCTTGCCAGGAATTGAAATCCATTTGCTCGTATTCTTGGCCGCTGTTGGTAAACCGGACTTTGGCGTTGGGTGGCATTGTAACCGTGAAGCCTGTGTGATGAACGCGACCATCGGGCCATTCGGTATGACCGGTGTTTTTGAATTGTGCCCCGCTGGCGACAATCGTCTCCGCTTCGGCCTGCGTCGTCGGCAAGACCGTCGAACTTGGACCACCGTTCCGCTGGTACGGCGTCCACGCTTTCACTTCGGCCACCAGCAGGGTATTGGTGGTGCCGTCGAGACAATCGCGAAAACTCAGAAACGAATTCGGATAGAACATGCCATCGCCACCTTTTGTTGTGGTGGGATCGTAAACGAACCAACGACCGAAATTGAATCCGTAGGTGGTCGGATAAAGTGTGGGACGATCATCGCTAAAGGTGCGAGCCTGGTCGCTTCCGGGATCACTTGGACAACTGTAGGTAGGAATTTTCAAACCATCGATTGATTCTTGGAAATCCCACGCGATCGACAAATCGACACCTTCGTAGACGTTGCCTTGCTCCAAGAAGGGCAAAATTCGGCCATGCACGCCCCACGAGCCGTTGTTCCCTGTGTTGGTGTTGTCGAGATCAAGGATTGCCGACGGCGGAAATTTCTTGAAAACGCTCTGGTAATTGTGACACGCCAACGCAATCTGTTTGAGACGATTGGAACATTGCAACCGCCGCGCCGCCTCGCGAGCTGCTTGGACGGCTGGCAATAGCAGCCCAACCAATACGCCAATGATGGCGATCACGACAAGTAGTTCGACAAGGGTGAATCCTTTCTTTGACCATTTCATTGAATCCGTTTTGAACAAGGGTTTCTCTCTATCATTTGGGGTGAGCATTCACGGACGACGATGTGTCGGCACGCCATCTAGTGCAGTTGCCGTACCAATCGCCGAACAACACAAAAACCCCGCCATATACGAATCGTTGCCGAAACGATCGATCTGCTGCCGGTGATTTATCCGCCGCACCCGGTGATTTATCCGCCGCACCCGGTGATTTAACCGCCGCTGCCGGCGGTTGGACCGCCACGTCACCACGTCTTTGCCGGCGCTCCAGCTATTGGCAAAACGCTCGCTGTAAATCCGCTTGCAAGTCTTCGAACGACTCTAATCCGACCGATAACCGGATCAATCCATCGGAGATTCCAAATCGCTCACGGTCGGCTGCGTCGTAGCTGGCGTGCGACATCGTCGCGGGTTGTTCAATGAGTGATTCCACGGCTCCCAAGCTGACCGCCAAATGAAACAACTGGGTCGATTCGCAAACCTTGGCCGTTTCGCTTTTCTCAGCGTCCAGCTCAAACGTCACCATCGCCCCGAATCCGCCACTGAGAATCGATTGGGCCAATTCATGTTGCGGATGAGAGGCCAGCCCTGGATACAGAACCGACCGCACTCGCGGATGTTGCTCAAGCCATTGCGCTAACCGTAACGCCGTCGCCGATTGCTCACGTACGCGGAGATCCAATGTTTTCAGGCCGCGCGACACCAAGAAACAGCTGAAAGGATCAAGCACCGCTCCCGTTGCGTTTTGAATAAAGTAGAGTTCATCGTAGAGCGACCGATCTGCGACGGCCAAAGTTCCGCCGAGACAATCGCTGTGACCGCCCAGGTACTTCGTCGCCGAATGCATGACGATATCCACCCCAAGTTCCAACGGACGGATCAAAGCCGGGGTGCCGAACGTATTATCCACGCCAAACAGGCATCCTTTCGCATGAGCGATCTCCGCCAAACGAGACAAATTGGGAATCGTCAAACGGGGGTTGCCAATCGTTTCGCCCCAAACCAATCGTGTTTTTGTTTTGATCGCCGACTCGACCGCCAAGTGGTCGGTCATATCGACCAACGTCACTTCAATGCCGCTGCGACTGCAAATTTTGTGCAGCAAGCGGTACGCGCCGCCATACAAATCGCACCCGGCAACGACATGGTCCCCGCTGCGCAACAACATCGTGACACAGTGGATCGCTGCCATACCGGACGAAAATGCCAACGCTCCGGCGCCGCTGTCGAGTGACGTCAGTGTGGTTTCGAGATTGTGGCGAGTCGGGTTGCCACTGCGTGAATAATCAAACTCGCCCCACTCCCCTGCGCCGGGTTGCCTGAACGTACTGGCCAAATGGATCGGCGGCACAACGGCACCGGTTGAAGGATCAATCTCGTTGCCGACGTGAATCGCGCGTGTGCGAAAGTCGGCATGGGATAGATTTTCGGTTGAATTGGACTCGCTCATGGCAATAGCTCTAAGAGAAAACACCAACGCGATAGCCATCGCTGTCAGCAAGGTAAAAACGGTTTCCCAGACCCGCGGCCGGCGCCATGCCGCTCCGGAAACATGATAGCGATGTGATTCGACGAAGGCTTCGGCTACTTGGCCGCTAAGGCTTGATCAACATCCGCTATTAAATCGGCGGTATCTTCAATCCCGCACGACAGCCGAATCATATTGTCGGCAATTCCAAACCGCCTACGGTCTTCGACGGAGCAATTGTAATAGCTCATGACGTAAGGCTGTTCGATCAGCGATTCAACACCACCGAGACTCGGTGCAATACGCGCCATTTGTGCTGCGTCGACCACTCGTGATGTCTGTTTCCAATCCGCGTCCTTTAACTCGAACGTGATCAACCCACCAAAGCCGCGCATTTGCTGTTTCGCGATTTCGCTAGTCGGGTGCGAATCAACCCCAGGATAATAGACACGGGCGACACGAGGGTGTGCCTCCAAGAATCGTGCCACGGCTAAACCATTCTCGTTGTGCCGCTGCATCCGCAGTGCAAAGGTCTTAAGCCCCCGTTCAAGCTGGTAGAGATTCTGGGGCGAATTGACGCTACCCAAAATCCCACGCATCCCGCGGACCGGCTCGAGCGATTCATGACGCCCACAAATCACGCCCGCCAAAAGATCATTGTGACCGCCGAGGTATTTGGTTGCCGAATGCAACACGTAATCGACGCCGTAATCGATCGGCGAGATGTTATACGGTGTCGCCAAAGTGGCATCGATCAGTGTTTCAACTTCGTTGGCCTTTCCGACCGCTACGAATTTTTCCAGATCCACAACCGTCAAATGCGGGTTCGTCGGCGATTCACTAACCAACATCTTCGTCCGCGGCGTGATCGCCGACTCGAGTGCATCGAAGTCGCCCGTAGGAACTTGATGCGTGATCACGCCAAAACGTGACAAGTGCTTGCTACAAAATTCTCGACTGCGGTGGTAGCATTGATCAAAGAAAACGATTTCGTCGCCCGCGCTCAACTTCGTCATCAACAAGCCGACAATCGCGGCCATGCCTGAACTGTACACAATCGCGTCTTCGGCTCCGTCGAGTGCCGCCAATTTGGCTTCAACACTCTTTTCATTCGGACAACCGTAACGACCGTATTCCTCACGTTTCTCATCGCCTTCGACGAACCGCAATATCGCATCCGTCGATTCGAACGTGAACGTGGAAGCGGTGTAGATTGGCGAGGCAATCGCACCTTCGGACTTTTGCCGTTGTTCGCCTGCATGGACACACTGGGTTGACGTTCCGATATCCGGTTTGGTCACCGAAACGGGCTCGTCAGATGCTTTTTCAGGCAGGGCGTGACTCGACCGGAGTGAATCACGCGAGAATGAAGTCGACGCGGAATCGGAACCCGATCCACCATTGGAAGACGTCGCGCGACCGAGATCGGTTGCGTCGGAAGATTTAGTCATATTCTTTATCATGGCTCTTTAGCAGTTCTAGGCTGCAAGCGGCCGCAAATCCCTAATGAAACGCAGACTCCGCCGAGTCACGTCCATTCACGATATCAATAAGCTAGCCGCGACAATCAGACGCAGCAAGGGATTATTTCCCAAGAATATCGGAATTGGCTCAGTGACGACCATGATGTCACCAATTGTGGAGAGATTAGCTTCACTATCCCCCCCCCAGGTACCTGTCAGCCCGTTGGCGGCTCGATTCAGCCAGCAATCTTCCCCGATCCGCAACCTAATCCGATCCGCGATGATCGGGCGACAGTGACTAAGCTTCTTTGGACGATTCTTCGGACGCTTCTTCGGGTGGTTGGAATTGGTGGCCTCGCCGGGGACCATTCTCGGTCAGCGTCAAGATTTCGGGACCGTTTTCGGTCATCATCACGGAATGTTCAAATTGGGCCGACGGCCGACCATCTTTGGTTCGTACCGTCCATCCGTCTTTTTTGTCACATCGAGTGTAACGCGAACCAGCATTTATCATCGGTTCCACCGTAAAACACATTCCCGGGTAAAGCCGATCGGCCCGCGCTTGGCGGTTCGGGAAGTGGGGAATCGACGGATCGAGGTGAAATTGTTTCCCCAATCCGTGTCCAACGTATTCACGGACCACCGAGAATCCACGTCGTTGGGCCTCAGGAACAATTACCTCGCCAATAGTCGAAACCTTACAGCCCGGCTCGAGCGCGTCGATTGCCATAAACATGGTGTCAAATGCGCACTGAGTCACCAAGCGTTTTTCTTCCGAGACTTTGCCAATCAAAAACGTTTCACTTTGGTCGCCGTGCCATCCGTCAACGATCGTGGTGATGTCGATATTGACGATGTCACCCGACTTCAATTCGTAGTCGTCAGGAATCCCATGGCAAATCACTTCGTTAACGCTTGTGCAACAGCTCTTGGGGAAGTTCTGGTACCCCAAAGTCGCAGCTTTATGGCCATGATCCGCAGTCCACTGAACCACCAACTCATCGATTTGGCAGGTTTTCGTTCCCTCCACCACATATGGACGCAGAAAATCCATCAACTGCGCGTTCACACGCCCAGCTCGTCGCATCGATTCCTGTTGGGCCTCAGTCAAGATCAACTTCTTTTGCTTCTTCAGCATTCAACGGCTCTCACTAAATTTCCATACCAACGGTTTCAGTATCCCCCCAATTCGGGACAGCGCCACTTTTGGGACGGCACCACTGTTGGGCCAGCACCACTTTTGGGACAGCGCCACTATTGGGATCACTACGCTCACCTGGACGTCGAAAACGTGACTCAAACACGATCCTGCTGACCGCCGGGACAATGAGTCAACCAATGACGACAAATCCGTTTTATTGTAGCCTTGTTGGGCTACGAAACACTGAATCATACCAGAGAACTTCGACCTGAAAAAGCGTTTATTTGGAACCGGTATGTTTGATCATGGTAATCTCATTCCCTTTGTCGTTGAAACGGACTTCGTCCATGAAAGAATGGATTAAAACCAACCCTCGGCCGCCATCGATATCCAAGGATTGGGGGTGATCGGTGGTCGGCATTTTTGTCGTATCAAAGCCATCGCCGTCATCACGAATGATGAACTCAAGGCGTTGCAGCCCTAGGTTCGCTCGGAAATGAATTTTCCGGTCCTTGTATGGCGATAGTTTCGCTCGGCTTTGGGCCAACGACGGCTCGCCTTCGACATAGATCTCTTCATCGTCGACAACCTGTTCTCGCGACATGCTGAGGTTGCCATGATAGAGTGCATTGAGCAACGCCTGTTGGACCGACATCCCGATCCGTGCGCGAACGATGTCGTCGCACAATTGAAGTCCACCGGCGACCTGTTGCATCAAATTCACTAATGGCCCAATTAACGAAGGCTCGTTCGGCAGCGTGAATTGGTATTCGTTGTAATCGAGATTCTCGATCAAGTTCCGATAACTCATATCGGTTGCCATCAACTCCAACACATGATCGATTGAATCGAGCAGCGACTCATCGACTTGCGTTTTCGGCAAGTAGCAAGCGGCACCTTCCTTGAGCGCTTGGGATGCAAGATCCTCGCTACCATAGCCGGTGATCAGGATCACGGGCACCTGAGAACTCTGATTTCGCAATGTTCGCACCAACTGCAAACCATCGACATTGGGCATTTGCATATCGGTGACGACGATGTCGGGCATTTCCTTTTCGATCATCTCCAAGGCAATGGCACCATCTGAAGCAACTTGAACTTCGTGTGCGTCTTCTTCAAGCAATGCCCGAAGCATCACAACTTGAGTAGGACTATCTTCGGCCAACAATACCCGCGCCATGATGTTCTCTCCTTCCAGGTATAAGAAACAGATGCGATTGCGATACCCCCATCATAGTGCGATGTTACCCCGCACGAAAGCGAGCTACGGCTATTGTTGAAGAAACGCCTGGGTCTCTTTTAGCGTTCGCGCGACAGCAACTTCTAGATTTCGAAAACTGGTTTGAGCGTTCTCAAACTTATCCGCGTTGCTGTTTCGCTCGAATTCCGCACCGATGTCGGCCACTTGGCATGCCCCAACTGCCAAAGCAGCTCCCTTCAACGTGTGCAATGCGGTACGCAGTGACACACCCTCTTGGCTTTCAATTGCGGCTTGGATGGCCTTCATAAGCGGCCCACATTCCTCCGAAAAAGCTCTAAATAGCTCCGCCGTCAGCGATTGATTATCGCCAACCGATCGACGAAGTTTTTCCCAGTCGATCATGCCGGTATTAGCCTGTCCCGTCTTTTCGGCCGGTTCCGCCGACTTGGCTAATTCGAGTGTTTCGGGTACTTCGGGTGCTTCGGGTGCTTCGGGTGCTTCGGGTGCTTCGAGCAATTTGAGTGTTTCACTTTGCCCGCCGCCTTGCTCTGAATTGGCTTCATCCTCCGACTGCACTTTGTCCCTGATTGTGTTCTCCTGCCCACCTGAATTTAGCACCTGTTTCAGCTTTTCGAACAACGTGGCAACTCGAATTGGTTTTGGCACGTATTCGTCCATCCCCGCTTCTAAACACTCCTCTCGATCCCCTTTCATTGCATGCGCCGTCATCGCGATGATTGGAATACGTTTCCCGGTCCCTTTCTCTAATTCACGAATCGCACGCGTTGCAGCCATTCCGTCTAGCTCGGGCATTTGCACATCCATCAACACGGCATCAAACGCCCCCTCCGTGATGGCCTTGATCGCTTCGTTTCCGTTGTTCGCAATCGTTACTCGATGACCATGCTTTCTCAAAACCCCCAAAGCCAACTTTTGATTAACGACGTTATCTTCGGCAAGCAAAATATTCAGACGTTCGATTCCAAAACTCGGGACCTCACGATGCAGGGGTTCATCCTCTGAACCGTTTACTCCGAGCGCGCGAACGACGGAATCGAACAATTCCGATTGTTTGACAGGTTTCATCAGGCGATCGGCAATCTTCAATTCGTCTCGCCTTTTCTTGTCGCCCGGACGCCCTCCGGAAGTGAGCATGATGATAGGCATTTCGGATGCCTTTGGATTCGTTCGCACGCGTTCGGCAAAATCGAAACCGTCGAGTTCGGGCATGTTGACGTCCGCAATCGTCAACCCAAAAGGTGATTCGCTATCGAACGCCGTTTTCAGACACGTCAACGCCTCCTCGGTGCCACTAGCAAGCGTCGGAACCATTCCCCAATTGCCAAGCATTTCATGCAAAATCAAACGATTCGTTTCATTGTCGTCGACGACCAACACACGGGTGCCACCGACCACGACAGTCCCACGCAACGCATTGGTCTCGACGTTTTCGGGAGCGAGATCCAACACAACCGTAAAAAAGAAACGACTGCCGATTCCCGGAGTGCTTTCGACCCAAATCGTCCCACCCATCATCTCGACTAGCCGAGATGAAATGGCTAGCCCCAACCCCGTGCCGCCGAAGCGACGGGTCGTCGACGAATCCGCTTGCTCGAATTCATTGAAGACGGTTTTACATTTTTCAGGTGAAATCCCAATCCCCGTGTCACGAACACACAACACCAATTCCAGAGTTGATTCGGACTGTTTTTCTAGCTCCACGTCGACAACCACCTCACCCTGCTCGGTAAACTTGATCGCGTTGCCAACTAAGTTAATCATTACTTGCCGAAGTCGTCCGGGATCGCCAACCACATAGTCGGGAATCTCCGGTGCCACGCGGAACGCCAATTCCAATCCCTTGGCGTGCGCCCGGACACCCAACGTCTTCATCGTATCGCCAAGGTTCTCACGCAAATCAAAGGGGATGGAATCGATATCCATCATGCCCGCTTCAATCTTGGAAAAGTCCAAAACATCATTGATGATCGACATCAACGCATCGCCTGATTCTTGAACCATCTTCAAGTAATTTCGCTGCGAGCCGTCCAACTTCGTATCGAGAAGCAATTCGGTCATGCCTATGATTGCATTCATCGGGGTGCGAATCTCGTGACTCATATTTGCTAGAAAGTCACTCTTGGCACGATTGGCGGCATCGGCGGTATTCTTTGCGGCAATCAATTCTTCCGAGGCAATCTTTCGCAGCGTGATATCGCGTCCAATCCCAACAATACCAATGACTTCGCCATCTGCGTTTCGTAGTGGCACCTTGGTAGTCAGCAACCATAGAGGGCTGCCGTCCGCACGCCGAGACGATTCTTCTTGGTCAAAAAGCGCCTCGCCAGAGCGGACAACGATTTGATCATCCGCGACGAAATTACACGCTAGCTCAGGAGGGTTGAAGTCGTAATCGGTTTTGTTAACCAACTGGTCGACCGATTCGAGTCCAAGCAACTTCAAAATGGCACTATTGCCGGTGACGTAACGTCCGTAGCGATCTTTGACATAGATCAAATCAGGAATGTTGTTGGTGATCGTTTTCAGCAAATCACGCTCGCGTTCCAATTCCAATTCGGCGCGGATTTGCTTGGTTACATCACGCGAAATACCGAACGTGCCGATCACTTCGCCGGATCGGTCACGCAGTGGCAACTTCGTGGTCGAAACCCAAGTGTCCTCGCGATCAGGCCACGTCTCCTGCTCGACCTTGCCAATCATCGGTTCGCCCGTTTCCATAATGCGCCGTTCATCAGCGAGCGCATTTTGGGCATGTTCAAGCCCAAAGAAATCCGAGTCCTTCATGCCGATGACTTCCGCTGGGTCATCCAAGTCAAACAACCGAGCATGGGCACGGCTAACACGAAGGAACCGACTTTGTTTATCTTTGAAGTAAACCGCATCGGGCACATTGTCGAGCAATGTGTCCATCAGAAACTGTGATTGTTCAAGCTCAAATTGATTTTGTTTGGACTCCGTTACGTCCCAAAATACAGCTTGCAGACCTGTTAAATTCTCGTCTTCATCGAACGTGGGAAGTTTGAGCACTTCCACGTACGACCGTTTGCCATCCGCGCGTTGGTGCGCTTCGATGACATGCTCGGGTTTGCCACTCTGCATCACCGCTTGGTCGTTCTCGGAATAGACTTTTGCCAAATCCGCCGGAAACAGATCGAAGTCAGTCTTGCCAACAATCTCTTTGCGCGTGACACGCATTGAAGCGCAAAATTGTTCGTTGGCATGAACGATTCGTCCACTACGATCCTTACACACCACACAAACGCTAACCTGCTCCCGCATGCGTTGAAGTTCACTCAACGCTCCACGGGGATGGTCTTTTTCATTTTCCGGTGAATTCATACGCGCAACGCCTCGTTTCGAAGGGATTAACAGCGTATTCTAACTGCTTCGCTGGGACCACGCATACGAATTTCTTTGCGCAAACCAACATGATTTATTTTGACAACCATGCAACCACACCCTGTGATCGACGAGTCGTCGAAGCGATGTTGCCGTGGTTTTCGGACCAGTATGGCAATCCCCACAGTGATTCGCATGAAATGGGTCGATTGGCCGCCGAAGCGATCGATCAATCGATCGCAACGATGGCGTTGGCCATCGGCGTTGCACCCGAATCGGTGGTGATCACCAGTGGTGCGACCGAGAGCAACAATTTGGCAATCCGTGGATTTTGCCAGCACCCTCGTCAAAAAAAACGGCATTTCGTGACCGTAGCGACGGAGCACCCAGCTGTGTTGGACCTTGCGACCGAAATGGAGCGTGACGGTTTTCGAGTCTCGCGGATTCCGCCGTACAGCATCAACCACCCTCGGGCCGGATGTGTCGACATGGACAAACTTGCCGACGCGATCGACGACGACACGGCGTTGGTCTCGGTGATGTGGGCAAACAACGAAGTTGGCTCGATTGCTCCGATGCAAGAGATTGCTGAGCTGTGTCACAAAAAAGGGACAATCTTGCATTGTGACGCGACCCAGGCAGTTGGTCGAATTCCGATCGATATCCGTGGCACCGATATCGACCTACTCTCCGCATCGGCGCACAAGTTCTACGGCCCCAAGGGAATTGGTTTCTTGGTCGTCGGTGGTGGCAATCGACGCGTCCGCATCAAACCGCAAATTATTGGTGGTGGACAACAACACGGACGACGCAGCGGAACGATGAATCCTGCAGCGATCGTCGCGATGTCAACTGCCATCGCAATCGCAGCGCAAGAGATGACGACAACGACGGCCCGCGTCCAATCCCTACGCGACAAATTATGGAAGGGTGTTACATCACAAATCCCAGGCATCCTCCTGAACGGCCCCAATTTATCACTACCAGATCGTTTGCCAGGTAACCTGAACATCACAATGGAAGCGATCGAAGGAGAATCGTGGATGGCCGCCACACCCGACGTCGCCTTTAGCAGCGGATCCGCGTGCAGTAGCGTCGATCCGCGGGCCAGCCACGTGTTGATGGGAATGGGACGCAGCGAATCGGAGGCTCGACGAAGCGTTCGTTTCGGAATAGGCAAATTCAATACCGAAAACGAAATTGATAACGCCGTCAAGCTCTTGGTGCGAGCGTATGAGAAATTAACAGACACTTAGCAACAATATTCAAAGCGTCTGCTTGGAATCCTGGATTCAATCACCGACGGAACCTCATGACAACGAACAGCATCGGCGGACTACTTCAAGAGTTAGCCGACGGTGTTGTTTTTCTGTTTGGCACTAACTACCAAATGGATCACTACCGCCGCCGAACGGGTCGGCTCCGCTACCAAACGGGTCCGCATCTCCACCAAATGGGTCGGCTCCGCTATCGGGTGTAAAGTCTTCCTGCACTTCCACCTCCTTTTCGGGTTTGGCTTCGACGAGCTCAGCTTCCAATTCCATCAAGTCTTCTCCAAATCCTTTGCCGAGCGAGGGTAGTTCAGCGGAAGGACGATCGGGACGCAAGCACTGAACATGTCCGCTGCTGCCGACCAAATACAAGCGATCGGTGGCGATATTGCGAAGCACCTTTTGGGGACGCATTCCCGTGAGCGTTTCGATTCGTCGCCCCGTTTTTAAATCCCATACGCCGATCGAACTGGTTGTGGTGGTCGCATATATTTTACCATCGACGACACCGAACAAATGGTCCACGCCGGTCGCGACGTCATCCCAAGTGAGAAGTCCCGTTTCGGTATCAAGCGAAAACAAATTCCCATAGGCGGACCGAATCAAAAGCTGGTTTCCCTCTACAACGGGCTCCTCAAAGAAAGGCTCGCCATACGGGCGGCTCCAGAGGACCTTTCCGCTTCGAGTTCCCTTAACGGCGTATACTTGGCCGGCTTCGGACCCAAAGAAAAAGCGACGTCCACTGGCTGCTGCTAATCGGCCGCTGACAATCCCATCCGTCTTCAATCGGAACAACACCACCGGTTCGGCGCCGCCTGCTTCCATACAGTAGACAAATCCTTGGTCGGTTGCCCACGCCAAGCGAGTCGACCCTGGTGCAATGACAGGTAATTTCAGTGCGCGTCCAGCGACGGTTTCACGAAACGGGATTAAGGTTGGATCGACCAACGGATAGGCTTCGATACCATTTCGGATCGTCGCGAAAATCGTGTAGCCTTCACATTGCACAGCACCATACATCGGCGTGTTGGTCGTCGTGGTTTGGGTTACGATTTCGCCGTTGTTAACATCGAGTTCGATGACGTTGCCGCCATTGACGATCGTCGCATATTCCTCACCAACCCCCATACCAATGTAGCCAAACCGACGTTCACCAACGCGAACCATCCAAGACGGCTCGCCGGTTTCGGCGTCACGACAATCAACGGTACCATCATCGCTAAGTGTGTAGAGCATGACGCGTGAAACGGTGCGATTTTCTATCCTCGCTTCAATGCCACGTCGTTTCAAACGTCGAATTTCGTTTCGGGCCAATCGCTCAGCTTCCTCTTTCCCAATCGGTTGACCAAAGGAATTGACTCGGTCGGTCGGAATCCGAAGCAAAACATCCAGTTCGGCTAGTGGTGATTGTGGTTTTGAATCCTGGTCCGCCGGGGTTTCCGATGCTTTGGCATCCGCTGATTCTTCGCCAGTATCTTCAGCGGTCTTAAGGCCCCGAACGACTTCGACATACTGACGCGGATTATTGATGTGGACGTACAGTTGTTGTTCCACAATCGACTGGGCATTCAAAGGAACTTCGATTTGCCGCCGCCAAACCTCGACCAACCCCAAACGGGACGCTTGGGCGTTCGTAAAGAACTCCGCAGCACCGCTAGTCGTGGCAAACAAACCGGTCCACAATAAAGCAGCACCGACGATCACTGCCGGAAGCATCGCGGCCCGAAGCATCACTGCCCGAAGCATCGCGGCCCGAAGCATCACTGCCGGAAGCATCACTGCCGGAAGCATCGCGGCCCGCAGCATCGCGGCTGGTCGGATTCGGCTAGTCGATCGGTCGGCAACCCGAGTTTGGCCTGGGAAGTGATGAATGGGCTGACAGGTCAGTGACATACGCACAGCGAACACCTGATAGGATGGATGCGAAAAGGGAACGAGGTTTTTTCAAAACAGATGGCTCTCATTCTAATCAGCTGCAGAGTGAAAGGCGAACGCCGGAAAAAATCATCGCAGATGCCGGACGGACCACAGGGCCGGCTAGACCAATTCTAACGATTCATACCACCGCAAAAGGGAAAAACGATGGCCAGCAAGCGAATATTGATGCTCGTGGGGGACTACGTCGAGGACTACGAGGCGATGGTGCCGAAGCAAATTTTGATGACTTTTGGGCACGAGGTCGTCGCTGTCTGCCCTGAAAAACGTGCTGGCGATACGGTCGCCACCGCGATTCACGATTTCGATGGCGATCAAACCTATTCGGAAAAGCCCGGGCATCGGTTCGCAATCACGGGCGATTTCGAGTCCATCGACCCCGCCGATTTCGATGCATTGGTGATCCCGGGTGGCCGAGCGCCCGAGTATTTGCGGCTCAATCCACAAGTGCTTGATGTGGTGCGCCATTTCTTTACGACCAACAAACCGGTTGCGGCCGTTTGTCACGGGCCCCAAATTTTGGCAGCGGCCGGAGTGTTACAGGGACGACAATGCAGTTGCTACCCGGCCGTCAGTCCCGAAGTAACGCTAAGCGGCGGAGCCTACGTGAGCCCTGCCGACACGATGGACTCGGCCCATGTTGAGGGCAATTTGGTCACAGCCCCCGCCTGGCCGGCACATCCCGCTTGGATGCGGAAGTTCATCGACTTGCTTGACCGATCGGCATAAACCCGGCTAGCCGCAATTGCTTCACGGCTGCTTTTCGAAAGTAGCCTCCCTCCGGACTTGCAGCAAAGTAGCCAAGCGTCACGAGGCCAAGCGTCGCGAGGCCAAGCGTCACGAGGCCAAGCGTCGCGCGGCTAAAAGCCTTCGGCTATCGACTGATTTCGGGTTTGCAACCCTACCACCGCAACCCAAATCGTTCGCCACCGGTATCTTGGTCATTGCCACCTTTGAGTGGCCCTTGATGCGATGGTTTGACAGCTAGTTCACGAGGCGGTTCGTCCACGTCTTCCTCAGGCGTCTTCGCGGCGTCGCCGGCCGTGATCGCTTGGGCCGCTTTGACCGATAGCCCAATTTTTTGGGAATCGCGGTCAAAACTGAGCACTTTTACATCAATCTCTTGGCCTTCGCTGACAAACGCGTCGACTTTCGAAACACGATGGTTCGCCAATTCACTGATGTGAACCAAACCTTCAACACCTGCACCGAGACGGACGAAGCAACCAAATGGGGCCGTCCGCGTGACCGTACCGCGATGAATCGTACCGACGGCAAAGTTCGATTCGGCCGTGTCCCAAGGATTCTCTAGCAAATCGCGATACGACAAACTGATTTTGCCACTCTGCTTATCGATCTTGTCGATCTTAACCTTGACACGTTGGCCATCTTCGATCACTTCGCTTGGATGCTTGACCCGTTCCCAGCTCAGTTTGCTGATGTGAATCAATCCTTCGACGCCACCAAGATCGACAAATGCGCCAAAGTCTTTGACACTACGTACGGTGCCTTCGAGTGTATCCCCCACTTCGATCTGTTCTAACTGCTCGCGGCGTTTCTCTTCACGCTCACGCTCCAAGATCGCTCGCCGGCTAAGCACCAAGTTGCCACGGCGTTCGTTCGACTCGGTCACGAGGCAAACCATTTTCTGATCGGCAAATTCCGATAGGTCCTCGACACGATATTCCGTCACTTGGCTGATCGGCATAAACCCGCGAAGGTTGCCAACCTTGCACTCCAACCCACCGGCGTTATGACCAGTAACAACCGCTTCGACAACCGAGCCTTCTTGGATATCGTCCCAATCACTCACTTCGACTGCGGATCCGGGAAGCGTCAGGACGTACAAGCCATCTTCGCTGTTGAACCCTCGAACGATCACTTCAATATTGTCGCCCGATTTGGGTTCTTCGCCGGTGAATTGTTCGAACGGTACGCCCCCTTCATCGGGACCGCCCAAAGCGACAAAAACCGTGTCTTCATTGATTTTCAACACACGTGCGTTCACCCGAGTCCCCTCGGCGAGCGGCTCGGTTCGATCTGGCATCCCCGCCGCCCCACTGAGGATCGCGTCGACATCGGCTGCCGCCAATTCCGCATCAAGTTCTGCTTGAAGATCGTCCGAAAGTGAGTCACGGCGATTGGGCACTGCAACCTTGGTCGCAGCAGGTGACTTCGTATGCGGCTTGGCTTGCTGCTCAGCATCGCCACCGACACGTGGTCGCGGTGGTCTTTTCTTCTTGGCTGGCTTGTTCGGTTTTGTCGACTTCTTCTTCCCCGCAGCCGCAATCGCTTCGGGGGACACAGCCGGAGATGCCGGTTTGGCAATCCCAAGTCCACGGGCGGCTAATGGTCCCGCCCCACGAGCCATACCGGTAAGCGGCCCAAGTGGCTTGTCCGTTTGCGTTGTCTCGGAGGTGGCATTTTCGGGAGCGGGCTGTCCAGAATCGGCTTGCTCCGAATCGGCTTGCTCCGGTACTGCCGCCTCCGTCGCGTCCGTCTGTGCCGCTGCGGATTCCGTTGGGGCCGGTTGCGTGGAAGCAGGTTCTGCTGTGCTTTCCGCTAGATTTTCCGCTAGATTTTCCGCAGGGGTTTCCGATTGGGGAAGATCGCCGTTTGTCATCAGATTATTGGGAGAATGCGTTTGCGAAGAGTGTTGGAAGGGGACATCTGCTACGGACCCTTCGATCACCCGTAGCATTGCAATCCGCCAGTCTAGCAACCAAATTGCCGCTGCGGTAGTCTTGAACGTCGCCACAGTTCCTGTTCATGTCTCGGCTTGTTCCGGGTTCGGATGCGAAGCGGATTCCGCACGCGCCGATCGGCTGTCTCCGCTGGCCGTGATTGTCCCGAGCGGCCTTTTATATCCCGAGCGGCCGTGGTTGTCCCAGTCAACGGTGAATATTGCCATTCACGTTGATTCCCACTCACCTAGGAGAGACGTTTTGCCAAAACTCCATCCATTCGCGGAAACGCCCTTCTCGTTGTTGCCCGAACCATTGTCCCAGATGATTCGCAATGCAGAGCTCCCCGCGATCGCCGCAGGTCCAATGAATCGTGACCTCGCCGACGCACTCTGGGGTGGTGAATTCGATGACGAATTTGCGCAACTCGCTGCCGACCAAGGCTCATCGAATACGGCAACAACCGTGAAATTGGTAAATAGCGGGCTATGGTTACTGGCGGGTGATTTGGACCGAAGCCACAGTCTCAGCCAAGATTTGCATTCGGCCGAAGGGAGCTTTTGGCACGGTATCATGCACCGCCGCGAAGGTGATTTTGGCAACGCCAAGTACTGGTTTCGCCGTGTTGGAGAACACCCCGTGATCGACCAAATCGCCTCCGCCAACCACGATCTCTATTCGGACCCATTTGTATTTGTCGACAATTGCGCAAAATCGACTCAAGCCGACAGATCGAATGAATTGGCATGCCAAAACGTGCAGTGGCATGAGTGGCAATCGCTGATGGTGCATTGCCTTGCCTCAGATAGTTAAGTCCGTTTAAGTTTTCATCTAATCGGACTGGACTTGGTCGGATAGGCTGCCGATGAAAAAAGTGTTCGGGTAAGACTGTGCATTACTATGTGTGGGGCAAAGTTTGTCCAGCAAACTCGGACACCAAAGTGGCTTAGGTTTTTACTCAGCATCAAACGATCAACGTTTCATGCAACGGGGGGCAAAATCCTGGGCCATTTTTTTTTATCTCCATGGATGTAGTCATCCCTCTATAAACGATTGGCCAATGAGCAATTGACCAATGAGCGATTGACAGGTCACGAGTCACCCGTATCGCAATCCACTCTCCGTGTCTGTGCGAGGCACCTCCGTGCCTGTGCCTTTTGCAAAACGGCGCGAAATGTTGAATTCACACCGCCCAATGTTGATTCTTTACATCATGACCGTGACTTCAACCGATGCAACTTCGGCAAAATAGAACGCGGAACTTATTGCAGTCACAGCAGTTACGTACGCTTTTCGTAACGAATTCAACCGCCAAGGCATACAAGATGCATCGGCAAGAAGCTTCAACGAAAGCCTCCTGCCTCCTTGGGTCTGAAACTCATGCATTGTGTCCTGCTCGCCGATCTCGCCGCTATCGTCTCGCAACACGCTCCTGCCCTTTCGCTCCAGCGTGACGGTTTGAATCCCCAACGAGAAATGGCCCCGGCCATCGCTGGCTATTGGACCAGCAACCGAAGTCGCCTTGAACTTTGGCACCAAGTGATCACCCGTTATCGCAGGGCCGAAACGGTTGGCGACACTCTAACGATGCGTCAGTGGTGGACGCGCCACGTCAGCGTCCTTGAGGAAATCCTAGTCAGCGAAACGCTTTGCCGTGTCGTTGCGGCGACCGCCAAGACGATCGACTTGGCCAACCAAACCGAAGACATATCCCCGATCACCGAAAGCGTTCTCAATTCACACCTCGAAATCCGATCGCGCGTCCACCATTTAATGCTGTTCGGTCGCGGCAGCAGTGTTCGTACCGCAGTACGACTCAATCGACTTCGCCAGGGCGTGGAACGTTGGACCGACGCAATGCTCGGACGAATGATGGCTTTGTGTCCCACTTCGATTGACTATGCGATCGATACCAAACGAGCGATCGCCTATGCCGAGGAATCGACCGATTTGCAATCCGCCCCCGAACGCGCAACGGCATCTTGGCTATTCAACATTGCAATGCACGACATGCTGCTGCGACGCACCACGCCGAATCCCTCTCTGCCGCGATCGAATCAACGGGTCGCCGATAGTGTCTTGAAATTGTTTCCGGGCGAAGCCTTTGACAACCTCGGCATCCTCAAATCGAGATGGCTACGGCAACTTGAAAAGAATATCGGGCCACAGGAACAACAGCCAAAAGAATCCATCATCCCGTCGAAGCATCACCCGATCGCAATGCGGCAAAAGGATCCCCAAAATCCTCCGACGTCGCAACGTTGGTACATGTAAACACGCCCTGTGTTTTCATAAACCGGACACCGACCAACACCACTAAGCAATCAATGCTTGAATGGCTGCGGCTGGTTCAACGCCCGTCAATCGCTGGTCAAGCCCTAGATGTTTGTAGCTGAATCGTTCGTGATCAATGCCCATCAAATGTAAAATCGTGGCATGCAAATCCCGGATGTGAACGGGATTTTCGGTGATGTTGTAGCTGAACTCATCCGTCTCCCCATAGACCGTCCCCGGTTTGACTCCGCCACCGGCCATCCACATCGTAAAGCAACGAGGATGATGATCGCGACCGTAGTTTTCTCGGCTTAGTTTCCCTTGCGAATAAATCGTGCGACCAAACTCACCACCCCAAATCACAAGCGTCGATTCAAGCAAGCCGCGGTTTTCCAAGTCTTGAAGTAACCCGGCGCACGCCTGATCGACATCCTTGCATTGACTCGGCAAACGTCCCGCAACGTTACTGTGGTTGTCCCAATTGTTGTGGTAAATCTGAACGAACCGAACTCCCCGTTCGGACAACCTCCTTGCCAATAATGCCGAATTGGCGAACGTCCCTGGGTCCTTCGCATTTTCGCCATACAGATCAAAAGTTGCTTGCGATTCGCTCGACAGATCGACAAGTTCCGGCACGCTCGTTTGCATTCGGTACGCCATCTCGTACTGTTCGATCCGTGTCACGGTTTCCGGATCCCCAATCGATTGATACTGTAATTGATTCATTTCGCTAATCGAATCGAGCGTTTGACGACGAATCGATCGCGGCACCCCCGGCGGATCCTTGATAAATAACACGGGATCGCCTTGGCTGCGGAACGATACCCCGGCGTGCTTTCCAGGCAGATAGCCGCTGCCCCACAAACGCCCCGAAATCGCTTGCAATTGTTCTCGGTTGGTTGGCTGAGCGACAAGCACGGCAAAAGTCGGCAAGTCCGAATTAAGTGAACCGAGCCCGTAGGACGTCCAAGCCCCTATGCATGGCCGCCCTGTGACTTGGTTGCCCGTTTGGATGAAAGAGATTGCCGGTTCGTGGTTAATCGCTTCGGTATACATCGATCGAATGAACGCCATCTTATCGACCATCTTGGCCGTGTGTGGCATTAGCTCACTGACCCACATTCCCGATTCACCGTGCTGAGCAAACTTATACTTGCTCGGGGCGATTGGGAACCGTGTTTGGCCACTGGTCATCGTCGTCAAACGTTGGCCATTTCGAATCGATTCCGGCAAGTCCTTGTCGTACCAATCGTTCATCACCGGTTTGTAATCGAACAAGTCCATTTGGCTTGGCCCACCGACCATATGCAAATAGATCACCCGTTCGGCTTTCGGCGGAAAATGCGGAATTCCATCGATACCTCCGATCCGCGGCAGCGTGCCCAACGGGAGCGAATTGGCCAATGCCGACGAGTTGCCGCCGACCAAATCGGGAGCCAACATCGCCCCAAGAGCCGCATAGCCGAGCCCCTGCATCGTGTGCGTCAGAAAGCGTCGACGTGAATCAAACAGGGGGATTTGCATACATTTTCCTCGGAATTGACACGGGGATTGGTCAAGGATTCGAATGACGAAGAACGGGGTTGGAGCGTCATTATAACCAATCGATAAACCCTCCTTCCCAAAGATCGGCGGCTTCGGGACAATCTTGTTGCCAATTTATTGAACACGGTTGACGGTCTATTGAACACGGAAGGGAGCCATCGATGGCGCGAAACGAGCAACTGATTCGACAACACAAACTCCTCCAACTGTTGGAGTTTTCGCGATTTGGGAGCACCCTCGAAGAATTGCGTGACGAATTGGTCGGCGATCTGGGACTAACCAAACTGCACTCCCGTACCGTTCGCCGCGACCTCGAAGCGCTGCAAGCCTCGGGCTACGGAATTCGCACCGAATCTCTCGAACGAGGAAAGGTTTACAAGCTCGGCAAAACCAACAAGGGCGTCCACGAAATCGGAATCTCGGCGACTGAATTGATCTCGCTTTCGATCGGACGTGAACTTCTTTACCCTCTGCTAGGAACGCAGTATTGGCGTGGTATCGAAACGTTCTGGAACAAAGTCAAAGACGCGCTACCCGATGGCGTTTTCGAACATTACGATCGTTATCGTAAAACCTTGCATGTCTTCGGCACGCCTAGCAAGACGTACGAACAACACGAAGGAATGCTCAAGACGATCAACCGAGCGATCCTCGAACATCGAATCGTTGAAATTCAGTACGCACCGGTCGGCAAGCCGGTTTCAACACGACGAATCGAGCCCTATGGCTTAGCGGTCTACCAAAGCAGTATCTACGTGGTCGCAACGGCCCCGGAAGTCCAAGACCCAACCGAGCGACTTCGAAACTGGAAACTCGACCGGTTTAAACAAGCGATCGCGCTTGACGAATACTTCAAGCCTGATCCGAGTATTGACCTGTCTGATCGGCTCGGTCGAAGCATCGGAATTTTCTCGGGTGAAAAACCAACAATGGTTCAAATTCGATTGGGCGAACGCGCCGCCGCCTGGGTGGGCGAAGACCCGTGGCACCCTGAACAAAAAATCTCGCCTGAACCCGATGGTACTGCGATCCTAACCGTCCCGGCGTCGCATCCGCGCGAAGTCTTGCCCAAAGTGCTTTCCTTGGGGACCGAAGCGGAAGTCATCGAACCTGCGGAATTTCGCAGCGAGGTCGCCGACGCGGTGAAGAGGATGGCGGCAAAGTACCAGTAGGGATAGCCTACATCCGACTTCGCAATGCCCTATTTCTCATCGCGGTATAGCTTGGCGTGATGGGCGACCATTGCCTCGATGGTAAACTCCGTGGCAATGCGTTGTATCCCCGCGGCGCCAAATTCTTTGCGACGTTTCGGTTCGTCCAATAAGACATTCGTTTGGCGTGCAAACGCCGCGGTGTCGCCAAGCGGCACAAGAGATCCGGTTTCCCCATCAACGACCAAGTCACGGTTGCCCGGAATGTCCGAGGCGACCACGGGCACGCCCGCTTGCATCGCTTCGATCACCGAATTGCTTTGCCCTTCATACTCGCTTGCAATCCAAAACACGTCGGCATGCGGCAACAACGCGTTTACGTCGTCGCGAGATCCAGCAAATCGAACGCGGTCGGGCTTCGTCACCGAATCCCGAAATCGCAACAACTCGCCTCTTTGAGGTCCATCGCCGATAATCACAAACGAGATATCTTCGCGAGTGGTCCCCAAAAGCTCGGCGGCCCAAATCAAATCACGGTAACGCTTCTGAGGCCATAACCTTCCAACCGCCAAAATTAGCTTGCGACTCGGATCGGTGTTTAATCTTTCAAAGACCTCGGCCCGATCCAGGTTTGTTGGTCGTCGCGGTTCAATTCCATTGGGGATCACTCGAAACAACCGCCGGGGTATGCCGTGGGAAGCATAAAAGTCGACCACGCCATTGCTATTGGTCGTAATCGCTTCGGTGAATTTTGCCAATTGGCGGTCGATCGTGAAATGAGCTTCGGTCTTCCACGGATCAACGCACCGTTCACTGGCAATAATTCGCTTCACGCCAGCGGAACGCGCGGCGACCCGACCAAAACTGTTTGCAGCGAAGATCCAGGTGTGAACCACATCAGGCTTCAACTTTTTCAGGACTTTTCGCAAACGAAACAGAGCGGTAGGGTCCACCTTGAAACGCTTGCCAATCAGGGTCACCGAAACCCCAGCAGCCCGCAATCGCTCAGTTAAAGGACCGTCACGCGTCAGCAAGATCACGTGGACATCGAATTGGTCTGCGGGCAAATATTCCGCGAGTAGGCAGAGTTGCTTTTCCGCGCCACCGCGATCCATTGTTGGGATGATCAACGCGACCTTTATTTTCATGATGCCGCCTCGATCGTATTTGAATCGGGTGGCCCCACGCTACGGACACGACGATTCTTGGACTTCATTGTTCCGATGACTTTCATATACGCGTCGATGGCTTTGCTTTGCGGGCGGGTTCGTGTTAGATACCGACGAAGCAGCATCGCTCGTTCGCGTGCAGCAGGCAAATTGTCCAAGACGCCGCGAATCGCAGCGCGAAGCGATTTTGACGTCGCGCCCTTGAATAACGAAACGTTGCAGGGCACCGACTCCGTGTGACCAACACTATCGGCAGGTAATTCTAACAACGAGCGCACCGCAGGCACATCCATCGCAACAATCGGTATCGCGGCCGATACCGCCGATGGTAAACCAAAATCGAGCCCTTGCTCGTCCGCTTGGACAAACAAATCAGCCGACAATAGCACGTCGCTGATGTCAGCAAATGTACCGGGCATCGCAATGGAACTGCGAACGCCGTCGGATCTCAGCATATCGTAAAGGTTCTCGCGGTAAGGCCCATCACCAATGAACCAAATCCGCAGATCGGGATAGCGTGACGCCAAAAAACGGGCCGAACGGGCCAATAGATCCATCGCGCCGTCACGTTCCATTCGTCCACAACAAACGATCACGGGCGTGTCGGGCATCGTGAACAGATCCGAATTTAGCCTACCCAACCGAGCACGGACTTCGTCACGCGTGTCTTCGGAAATTCCAAGGCTACTAGCGAATCCGATGTCGATGCGATGGAGTCTCTCACGCGTGATTCCATGACTGATCAACAAACGTTCGCTTTGGGCGTCTTTGACGATGACGTGGTCGGCCGACTTCGCGGCTGCACCACAGCGCCGCGCCGATCGCGAGGTTTGCCACCAAACAGGATCACGACGGTCCCCCCAGCCGCTACAAATCAACGCTACAGGGGTCTCGGTAGATCGCCCCGCCTCGGTTACCGCCAATGCCTCTTCACGAATCGCATCAACAATCAACGCGTCGTAGCTTTGAGCGTATTCCTTAAGCCATGTGGCTTGGTGGCGGATATACCGTCCCATCGACCAGTCGCTGCGTGGCGCGGCCGCAGGCCGGTGAACAAGCATTTCACGGAAACAGAATCGCTGGGGCCATGATGCTGCGTAGCGAGGGGTCAAAATTTCGACATGCAAACCGCCTCGGTGAAACCCGGTCGCTAATTGACACAAATACCCGGTGCGATCAAACGAAGACGAAGGCCAAAAATGACGCCCAACGAGCAATACTCTCGCCGCAGCATCTTGGCCCACCGTCCGGGGTTTTGGAGTCGTGTCGTCCAATGGGTTCACAGGTGATGTTCCGACGCGGTCGCCTCGATCTCAGCAGGCTCTAAAATGGCTAAATAGGGAAGGTTACGGTACATATCAAGGTAATCAAGACCATACCCGACAACGAACTCGTCGGGGATCTCGAAGGCGACAAAGTCAGGCCGCAATTCTACCGAATGGTCGCGCTGTTTGTGAAGCAGTACCGCTGTTTTGATACTCGATGCGCCGCACTCAAGCATCATTCCGCGAAGCCGATCGAGCGTCTTTCCAGTATCAAAAATGTCATCGACAAGCAGTACGTCGCGACCGGTCACGTCGATCATCATCTGAGAATCGACATGCAATTCGCCCGAAGTCGTTCCACCACGATAGCTTGACGCTTGCACGACGCCGACCCGCTGGGGCATCGATAGTCGACGGATCAAATCGGCAAACAACACCAAACTGCCTGTCATAACGGCAATCACCGTCAATGGCCGACTGTTGCCGTAATATTGGTCAATTTCGTCCGCCAATTGGTGAACACCTTGGGTCAACTGGGTTTCGTCGAGCAAAACACGCATGAATCTCGATTTCCTATCAAACAGGTTTCGGAAAAGTGAATTTGGGTGGTTTAGGTTTGAAATGCCAAGCAATCCAAAGAGACCGATTGAACGTATTGTAGTGAGCCGAAAAAGAACATGATGGGTAGCAACGTTCGCAGCGCGGCGATTGCTTCATTTTTTCGACTCTGAACTGATTGAATCCGACCCTTCGTATGACAAATTCGCAACGTCTCGCTATGATCCGAAGCCACCTGTGCCGCGTTGTCGGTGCCGAACAGAAGGAATCATCAAACGAGATCCTTTCGGAATCCATGCTTATTCGCGACGGGTTCTTTTGTGGTCGTTGCTTCCATATGGAATCGCACCGCGCGATTTGGTTCATCGAAGAAGACGAGGTAAAGATCTACGGGATCGATGGCAAGTTGCAACATGTTCTCAGTGGTGAAGAGATCGATCAAGCCGCCACCATGGAAATGGAAACCGGAGCGATCTTGAAGATGCCCGAGCCTGAACAGCCGCAATCAAGCGATGACATTCGCCGCGCCGCATAGCCGCGCCGCATAGCCGAGCCCCCCACACTCCGAGCCCCCCACACTCCGAGCGCAGGATTCGGACAAAAGGGAGTGAAGGCTCGTAAAGCCAAAGGCGCAATCGATCGTTCATCGCCTAAGAGCGACCGGGGACTTCGACCCAAAACCAACCTCGGAGGTCTCCTTCTTTGAATCCAGTTGCTTGGTCGTCGGGGTAACTTTTCGCAAGCTGTGATTTCACGTTGTCGGAAATCTGGTCTGTTGGCCCGTGACACATCAAACAAGTCGCTTGAAGTTTGATCGGCAACATCACGCCATGAATCCCATCGGCTAGCTCGGTGGTCATTGGGTCCCCATTGCCCGCATCAAGATTCATCCCATCAAGTACCCATTGCCGAGGCTTATTCGCGGCGTTTCGAAGTTTCGCCGAGGTGCGGCCAATCAAAACCCCCTGCTCTTTACTTACTTGATCCGCAATCTGCGGCGCCTCTTTGCTGCACACAGAGATTGCCGCCACCGGACCTGCCGTGCTCATCGCCTCCTTCAACCGGCCCGAAAGCCGCTTTTGCAACTCGTTCTTCGCTGCCGTTGCCCGCGTCATGGGATCCGACGATGGAAGCGGTTGCGAATCACCCTGACGCGTCGAATCATCGGCGCACCCAAGGATGGCGGTAAAGATCAAGACCGGCAAGAAGTACTTCATGATCGAATTCGCATCAGCAGAGATCAAACGGTACAAATCGTGACGCCTTGCTCAAGCGAGGCCAATTTGTCATCACGTTTTGGAATGAATTCCTGAGCCACATAGCCCTTGAATCCCGATTCAACGATCGCTTTCATAATCGCGGGATAGAACAACTCTTGTGTCTCATCAATCTCATTCCGACCTGGAACCCCACCCGTGTGATAGTGACTGATGAACGAATGATTTTTGCGAATCGTGGCGATCACGTCGCCTTCCATGATTTGCATGTGGTAAATGTCGTACAACAATTTAAAGTTGTCCGATCCGACGGCTTTGCAAAGTGCGACTCCCCAATCGGTGTGGTCGCACATGTAATCGGGGTGGTTCACTTTGCTGTTTAGCAGTTCCATTGTGATCTTCACACCTGCCTTTTCGGCGATCGGCATCAAACGCTTCAATCCAACGGCACAGTTTTTGAGCCCCTCTTCGTCGTCGAGTCCGTTCCGATTGCCCGAGAAACAAATGACGTTATCGAGCCCGATAGCGACGGTGTCTTTGATTTGTTGCTCATATGCTTCGACCAAGGCGTCGTGATGTTCGACACGATTCCACGCCTCGGGGATTCCACCAACCTTCTTTCCAGTAGCCGTCTTTGCCGTCGGATTCGACACAAGTGCACATGTCAAACCGTGCTTTTGAATCGTTGGGACTTCCGATGGCTGCAACAGTTCAATCGACTGAAGTCCAAATGCTTTTCCCGCAACCGCCAAATCTTCGAGGGGGATGCTTCCGTAGCACCATTTGCACACGGAGTGATTGATTCGTCCACCCGCTGCTTCGGCAACCTCATCTTCGGCGGCGAGTCGAGTTTGCAAGGCCGAGAAAATGGCAGCCGCCGCCGCGGTTTTTCCCGCACTTGAGACGAAGTCACGACGATTGACAGGACTGGTTGGCTTTGAGTCAGACATGGTTAGAACTCCGGATCAAGACGCTCGAAAACGGCGGTTGGGTGGGATGGGTATTTTTCCAACCAAAGTGTAACCATCCAGGCAACGTGAAACAACCAGCGAAACTGCGTTGGCTCGGGAATGCCGCATCAGGAATCGTCGGGGGCATGCCTAGCAGGTTGTTGCCAGCAGCTGCGGTTTGAATGCCCCAAGCCGTTGGCGTTTCCAGCGAAATCGGTCGCAGCCAAAACGGCTAAGCAGCCATGTCAAGCTTGATACTTTGACGCTCCTAAACCTTCGATACTGAATTGCCCGCTTCGGACAAATAGGTATAGCTTTCGAGTGACCGTTCATAGAACCGTATCATCTCGCCCGCTTGTGTGTTGTCGATCAATCCTCGCCGAACCGCCGATTCGATCGCTTCGAGCCAACGTCGGCTCAGTTCCCGATCATCGTATTGAACATAGCCTAATACTTCACTGACCGTATCTCCTTTTACCACTGATCCGATCGTCACCGAGCCTTCTTCCATGTCCACATGGACGGCATGTGTATCCCCAAACAAGTTATGCAGATCCCCAAGAATTTCTTGATAGGCACCTACCATAAAAATGCCCAATTGGTAAGGCTCGGCACCGTTCAAATGATGCAACATCAACGTGCGTTGGACTCCTTCCGTGCTGACAAATCGATCGATCTTCCCATCGCTGTCGCAGGTGATGTCGCCAATCACCGCATGACGCATTGGTTGTTCATGCAACCGATGAATTGGCATTACCGGGAACAATTGATCAATCGCCCATGAATCGGGAACCGATTGGAATAGCGAAAAATTCGCAAAGTAAATATCGGACAACACTCGGTTCAAATGCGTCACATCATCAGGTACGTACTCCATCGCTGCCGAAAATTCACGGACTCGATGGCAGATCGCAAAGTAAAGATTCTCTGCAACAACTCGTTGTTCCAAAGGCAAGTACCCACCGCTGAACAAGTTCATTGCCAAGTCAAGTGAAGTTTGTGAATCATGAAACGACTCGAGCATATTTTCGGAAGTCAAACTATTGTAAGTCATCCAAAGATCGATCACCGGCTGCTCAAAAGTATCGGGCACCTCGGTTGGCAAGTCTTGAACACTTCCTTGCTGCGTGACACCAAGCGTATTGACAATCAAGACACTGTGATGAGCTGCTATGGCGCGTCCCGATTCGCTGATCAATTCCGGATGCGGCACTTCCGCTTCATCGCAAACCGTTTGCACGAGGTAGACAACGTCTTTTGCGTACTCAAGCATCGAGTAATTCATGCTCGAGTCGTTATCACTATGCGAACCGTCGTAGTCGACACCAAGGCCACCACCGACATCCAGCATTTCCAAACCTGCGCCACGACGATGCAGGTCGACGTAGATGCGGGCCGCTTCCAAAATAGCGCTTTTCAATTGCCGAATGTGTGTGATTTGGCTGCCGACATGGAAATGCAATAGTTTGAAACAATCCGCCATCCCTCGTTCTTCGAGCTTCTGTAATTGGCGGAGCATCTCAGCAACCGTCAACCCAAACTTGCTTCGGTAACCACCGCTCGCCTGCCATCGCCCAGACCCTCGCGTAGCCAATTTGACTCGCATCCCAATCGTGGGGCGGACCCCAAGTGCTTGGCTATGTTTTAGGATCAAGTCCAAGTCGCTAACCTTCTCGACAACCGGAATCACGGTTCGACCGATTTGCTGAGCCCGCATCGCCAAGTGGATAAAGTCGTCGTCCTTGAATCCGTTGCAAATGATCGGCGTTTCCGAATCGGTCATGGCGACGACTGCCAACATCTCTGGCTTGCTACCCGCTTCGACACCGAAACCGAAATTGCGACCATGATGGACGAACTGCGCGACCACGTCACGCTGTTGGTTCACCTTGATCGGATAGACGCAGCGGTAACGGTTCTTGTAGCCATGCTCCTCGATCGCCGTGCCAAAAGCTTCGCTGAGCCGTTTAAGCCGGTCACGCAGAATGCCGTTAAAGCGAAGCAGGATAGGCAGATCAACGCCCCGCTGAGTCAACCCGTCGACCAATTGTTTCAAGTCGATCGTTTCGCTCGAATCCCGGCTGGGTGCAACCACCAAGCGGCCTTGCTCGGAGACAAAAAAGTAACCATCGCCCCAACGATCCACTTCGTACAACGATGCGGAATCGTCCGCGTTCCACTGTTTCTGCTCAACGATACTCATTCGATGAAATACCTTCAGTGACGGATAGTCATGTACTCAGAAGAATAAAACCAAGTTGTGTCGGAGCGGGATTCTACACCGCGATTTGGGGGTGAATAGTAACTCAGCACCGTTTTTCAAAGCAGAAGTGATTGAGGCCAAAATCATGCCACAAAAAAATCCGCCATTGACCAAAGGCCAACGCGGATTATGTGTTTCCCCGAACGTCTCGGAGAGGCTTAATTTTAAACGCAAAGCCCAGCCCAATCGCAGTTTTGGATGGCTTGGGCCAACCGATTGGCTGAACGTCCAACTTATGCTTGGAATGAACTGCCGCAACCGCAGCTCTTCACCGCGTTGGGATTCTCGAACGTGAATCCTTGCTTTTCAAGACTCTCGTACCAATCGACCGTGGTGCCGTCGAGATACAGGGCGCTCTTCTTGTCGACGACGACTTCGACGCCGTGCCAATCGTACTTGCTGTCGGCCTTTTCGTCGAAATTGTCATCGAAGTTCAGCGTATAATTGAATCCACTGCATCCACCGCCAGCAACGCCGATACGGAGCAACATGGTGTCTTCGAAATTATGCTCTTTTCGGAACCGCTTCACTTCATCTGCGGCTCGTTCGGTAAGTTTGACTGCCATCGTCGATAATATCCCTTCTTACAACCCCGTCTCTCGAGGCCGGTTTTGGAAATGCGGAAAACACGCAGCACAACTCAGAGGGTGATTTCTACCAGTCTCACCACTGAATCGAACTACCACTATAGTATTCGCAAAGGCAAGCATTCGACAAGGCACATTTGCGGATTCGCAGCCAAATGCAGCGTTTGGCCTGCCCGCGGACGTTTGTGTCACGAGGTGAGATGAGCGATTGTGAGCGACTTTCCGGCTTCGTCAGCCTCCACTGCTGCTTAGCCCGACCAAACCCTCACAGGCGTTTCATTCCCCTGTTTGCAGGAAAAAAAAGTGGCCGGCGTCTACTCCGACGTCGGCCACTCAATTCTGCATTATTTCCCGTTGACTCTATGCTGCGGCCGATTTCGCTCCCGCGGCATAGAACTTGCCGATACATTCGACCACGCGATGTTGCTCATCTTCGCTCAGCGATGGGAAAATGGGTAGATTCAAAACTTCCATGCTTGCCCGTTCGGTTTCCACCATCGTGTCGCGATCAACATTCAAGTACTCGAAGCACTCTTGTTGATGCATTGGTACGGGATAATAAATCTCGCTGCCAATGCCGTGTTCGGACAAATGGGCTCGTAAAGCGTCTCGGCGGCCATCGCCAATCCGGATCGCATATTGATTCCAAACGTGGAATGCATTTGGGTCGAGCGGTGGCAAGATTACCTGATCGCTTGCAACCAATTTCGATTCCGTCAACAACCGACTGTATCGGTCCGCATTGGTTTGACGGTCTTGAACGGCGTCCGACAAACGACGCAGCTTGACTCGCAAAACTGCCGCTTGGAACGTATCAAGCCGACTGTTTATGCCGACCACTTGGTGGTAATAGCGAGGTCGCATACCGTGACCGGCGAACAATCGCAAACGGTCTGCGGTGCCGGCATCATTGGTGGTCATCATGCCGCCATCGCCCATACCGCCCAAATTTTTGGTCGGATAGAAGCTAAAGCAACCAACCGAACCCCAACTTCCCGCTGGACGCGAATGGTAGGCCGCACCAATCGCTTGGGCAGCATCTTCAATTACGGGAATGTCTCGGTCACCGGCGATTTGGCAAATCCGGTCAATTTGGGCACATTGGCCGAACAGGTGAACGGGAATGATCGCACGAGTCCGATCCGTGATCGCTTCGCGGATGCCTTCCGGATCAATATTGAACGTATCCGGGCAAATATCGACAAAAACGGGGGTCGCACCAAGCCGCGTGATGCAGCTAACCGACGCAAAAAATGTAAAGCTAGGGACGATCACTTCGTCGCCCGGGCCGATGCCGAGCGCCATCAAAGGCAACAGCAGCGCGTCACTGCCCGATGCACATCCGATGGCATTGTCGACTTGGCAATAGCCGGCAATTTCACTTTCAAGCGACGTCACGTCAGGACCGAATAAGAATCGGCCACTGTCGACCACTTCGGTCAACGCTTCAATAAATTCGTCGCGGAGGGGACGATTATCCCGATTGACGTCCAACAAGGGGACGCCGCGGTTGGCATCGGCCATAGGTGCAACCTTCCATGGTTGAGCTTGTAGAGTTGAGTGGGGGCTTGGAATCCATATAAGCCAAGTCCCTCGTGTTTCGTACTTAGAATTACCTGAATGGGTTCATGTAGGTCAAGCCCGGAAAGAGCCAACTCAAACAAATTACTGGCCGGCGATCACTTCCGGAACACGCATATCCGAGTGCTTCAGTTCATATTTTTTCACTGCGTCAATGCACCGCGTCATGTCGTGCGGTTTATCATCAAAGTTGTTCGAGCCAAAACTAAATTTCGCCCCCATGGCCTTTGCTTTTCGAATAAACGCGTCATGCGGATAGCCGCTGCCAGCGTTGATTTCAAGTGCAACATGATTGTCCACCGCCGCACGGATGACCTTTTCCATTCGCTCGTCGGTCCATAACGCGTCATACTGGTCAGCCACCACTTCGGGCAACCAAGTAGGATTGGCCAAAATCGTAATCGGTTCGGCAAGTACTTTTAAATTGTGGGCCACATAGCGATCCATCCACGCTTGGGGATCATCGATTTGAAACGCCTCGGGCACGAACAATTTTACCGGTTCGCTGTCGTCATTGGGCATCGGCATGATCATCGTATCGGCCAAAATGAAATCAAGCCGACCAATCAGTTCCTGAGAATGCTCGGTATACCAATCGCGATCATTCACCTGCAATCCAATGAACACTGGACGATCGTCAACACGGTTGATAAACGTTTCGAGTTGTTCGTCGTTTTCAATCGGCCATCCTTTGCCCAAATTGCGAAGCACGCCCACATTGAATCCCGTCACCGCTTGGCGATCCATTGCTTTTTCAACCGTCATCCCACCACGCAAATGAACGTGATAGTCGATCAACGGAATATCGGCACGCGAAGTGCGGTCGATCACGCGCGGATCAATTCCGTAGCCATCGGTTGACGCTCTGGACTCCACCGTAGCATCGTCTGGCAACACACGTACTTTGATATCGCGGTACGCGACCCAACTCGTCGGGTCGTGCCCTTGAAGAGCAAACGTGCCGGTTTGCAATCCGCGACGTGAATCTTCGGGAATCAAATAGTCGACAGTTGGATAATCGTTCACCCAGACCTGCACTCGGTTGCCGATAACTTTGACCCGCATCGAAAACCACTGGTTATCTTTGGCGAAGGAATGATAGATGTTTCGGATGCCGTAAAGGCTTCCGGTTAACTTCAATTCGCGGTATCGGCCGTCCCGACGGTTTGTGTTGTGGACTTGGACTTCATAACCGTTACCTGGGAAACCTTCGGCTTGATACTTGGTATGAAAGTAGACACCGCTGTTGGACCCGGGCCGCGTTTTTACTTGAAGTTGGTACTCGAAATTCTTGAAGTCATGCTTGGCCACTGGGCCTTCATAGAAAAGATGGCTGCGAGGGCCCTCGGTGACGAGGCATCCATCTTGGACGCTCCAAGTGCCACGGTTTTCGTTGACTTTCCAACCGTCAAACGATTTGCCATCGAACAGCGAAATCCAATCTTCCGACGGCTCCTCGTTGAGCGGCGTTACTTCGATATTTCGAAAATGAATCTCCGCCCCTTCGGACTGTAAACCAATGTACCCGGAAACAACTTCTAATCCCGTGGCTTCGTTAACCAATTGGCCGTTGATTTTGACTGTCAACTTGCCGTCATTCATCGTGATGTCATACGAGTTCCACTGCCCCAATTCTTTTTCAGCCTTGGCCATCGCTGCGACACCTGAGAAATCGCCTAGCACTGCGTGGTCTTTGACTTCGCGAATGCGATCCTGGCCTGGGGTAAGCGGAAATCCGCGGAACGCCCAAATGTCACCCGCACTACCGCTCTGCAATTGAGCCTCGGCACAGCGGGGCATAAACCCAATCGGGTCTCCTGTGATTCGCAACAAAACACCACTGTTGGGAGTCTTAGCATTGGCTTTTCTTCCAGCATCCGATTCATCATCGACAGCCCAACGCCAATCCAGTTTCAATTGAAAATTGGTGTACTTTTCGGTGGTGCGAAGGTATCCCAACGGTGTCCCTTTGCAAACCAACACACCATCGCGAACACTCCAAACGTCAGCAGTCTTGGCCGTGTCACTATCGAGGTGCCCCTGCCATCCCGCCAAACTTTGGCCGTCAAAGAGTTCCTTTGCGGATGCCACCGAAAAATGGGTCAAGGCGGTCAAGCACGCGAGGACAACATAGGAAAGAAAGCGAGTTCGCATAACGAAAGACTCTTCGAGTGAGGAGAGAGGTGGGAGGTGCCAAGAAGGTAGAGTCAAAACAGGCTCCGGCATCCTGGTGTTCATGGCCACTAATCATAATCCTAATTCAAATCTCAATCGCCCCCCCAAACCTAATCATTGGAAAGCCCCGAGAATTCCGGGCAAAACCTGTCGAAAGCCTACAATTCCTCACCTTTGGTGCGACGTTATGTCCACTTCCGCCGATTGGCGATTGACCCCACCCGGGGCGATGGTCTAGCGTGAGCACCCCATTAGGACTCTGACCGCCACCCAAACGGATCGGCACTATGCCTGACTCGACCATGCCTGACTCAACCAACGCCACCCCAATTGCACAACCAACCGCCCCTGACAAGCACCCGCTCGGGTCACGCGCGAAGGTACTGCTGACCAGTGTATTTGGCCCTTACGCCGTCGACGATGGTGCGGGTAGCCGCTTGATCAATCCAATGGAGTTGTACCACAACCAAGTGACTCGCGTGCAGCAAGCGTATTCGCTTCGAACGTTCCAGCGGTCGTGGGGTTTGATGCTGATCCAAGTCAACTTGGAAGCTCCCACCACGCTGCTTGATTTTCCGAGTGAAAAACGATTTTTGCAGGAAATCAAAGAGAACGATTACGACGTGGTGGGCATTAGTTCGATCCAAACGAACTTGATCAAGGTCCGCAAAATGTGTCGGATGATTCGCAAGCATTTACCGAATGCCACCATCGTGATTGGCGGCCACATCGGTAACTTTCCTGGGCTTGATCAATTTTGCGACTATGATCACGTCGTTCGCGGTGACGGCATTTGTTGGATGCGGGACTTCCTCGGCCAAGATACACAGACGCCGCTGAAACACCCGCAAGTGATCGCGAACATTGGCAGTCGGATGATGGGTATCAACCTAAAAAACCATCCGGGCGATATTGCCGCAACGCTGATTCCGTCGGCTGGATGTCCGATGGGATGCAACTTCTGCTCAACGTCGGCGATGTTTGGCGGCAAAGGGAAATACGTCAAGTTCTTTGAGACCGGCCAGCAGCTATTCGATATCATGTGCCAACTCGAAAAGACGCTCGATACGCGGGCCTTCTTTGTCATGGACGAGAATTTTTTGGTCGACAAAAAGCGAGCACTCGGGCTGCTCGAATTGATGCAAAAGCACAACAAACCGTGGTCGCTATATCTGTTCAGCAGTGCGAACATCTTGAAGCAATACACCATGGAACAACTCGTTGCACTCGGGGTGAGTTGGGTTTGGATGGGCTTAGAAGGAAAATCGTCCCAGTACACCAAGTTGGCAGGAACCGATACATTTTCGCTGGTCAAAGAGCTTCAGTCCCACGGAATTCGCGTCTTGGGAAGCAGCATCATTGGGTTAGAAGAACATACACCTGAGAATATCGACGAAGCGATCGATCACGCGGTCGCTCATAACAGCGAATTTCACCAATTTATGCTCTACACGCCGATCCCTGGCACGCCATTGTATGCCGAGCACGAAGCCAAAGGCACGCTGTTGGATCGAAGCGAGATTTCGATTCCCGACATTCATGGGCAATTGAGATTCAATTTCCATCATCCAAATATCAAAGATGGCCAAGAAACCGAGTTTCTATTGCGAGCTTTTCATCGTGACTTTGACGTCAATGGCCCCAGTGCAATCCGAATCATTCGTACGACTTTACGAACTTGGGAACGTTACAAAAATCATCCTGACGCACGGATTCGCGCACGATTTTCCGAGGAAGCAGCAAGTTTGCCGGTCAAGTATTCCGGAGTTCTCTGGGCCACCGAGCGTGCCTACGAGGACAAGCCACGGATCGCAAAAATGTGCTCGCAACTACTCGACGACATTCACGAGCTATACGGTGCAAAGTCGCGACATGCAGCCCCCATCGTTGGCCGCTATATTTTGAAAAGGCTTCGCGACGAGCAGGCACGATTGGCCGATGGATGGACCTACGAACCGCCAACGTACTACGAAACGAACGTGGACGACGGGCCAACCAATGCCACCCGCGTCGAGGGCGCTGCGACCACTTAAGCGATTTTAGATTTCCAGCGTTTCACGCCACGTCTTGGCCATTAACGCATGACCGGCCATGGTCGGATGGACGCCATCGCCAGCCCAATATTTTGGCTCCGCAACTTTGACGGCTTCATCAAACATTTCTTGGAATGGCACCCAACGAAGTGAGAGAGAGTCGGCAACTTTACGGGCGGCTTCGCGTCGCTCAGTGAATTCAGGGAACCACGAGTCATCGATCGCACCGCAGCGTAAAACGAACGGTTCGCAAATCACGATCGTGGTTTCTGGTAACTGCGCCGTTGTCTGAATCAACAATTCCGTTAACCCCGAATGGAAAGATTCGACAGTTCCATCGTATTTGCCTGATCGCTTGTGCCAAATATCGTTGACTCCGATCAGAATACTTAGCAGGTTCGGTTCGAGATCGATGCAATCTTGTTGCCAACGAGCCGCCAAATCGGGAACTTTGTTTCCACTAATCCCTCGATTGAAAATCTGTAATCCGTTGGCCGGGTAATCTCTCAGCAACCCGCTTGCGATCATCATCGGATATCCGCTGCCGAACCCACGCGGATCATTGACACCATTGCGCCGGCGGTCACGCCCGGCGTCCGTAATCGAGTCTCCTTGGAAAAGGATCGTGTCACCGGCCTCGAGCTTGACCGGCCTCCCCAGAGAAGATTGGTCAGCCGCCAATGCGTGCGAAAACGGATCCTTCAAACCGAGTGCCACAACAGCAGCAGCTGATGCGCGAAACAGACGGCGACGGTCATAGGATGAGTTCATTACGCAGGTTCTCTCGTTGAAATTTGAGGTGGGGACAATGGCGGATCAAAGACAGCAATTGTATACCAAAATAAGACCACGTGGCTGTTACCCACACGAAACAGAGCCATTGCAATCCAATCGACATCAATCCTGCTTGCCTCTGCGGACCGCGATTTTTGCTGTTTCGAATGCGAAGATTAATCCAAGAACGTATCAACACCACCGGTGGTTTTACTGTCGGAGGACCGATAGGCAGTCAACAGCGCGGACGGGTCAATCATTCGCCATGCAGGTAGACTGCCGAAAATGGTGGTGATGAGCACTCCACCACGCAGTGCCCAAAGCACATAGCCAACCGTCGCGATTCCGGCGGTCGCTCCGATGCCGCCGACATTTTCGACGCCGAAGAACAAGGAGTCTTCGGCAGCTTCCAAATTGTTGTTCCATTCCTGCCAAAGAATGGCATTGGAGATGTCCATGACCAGCATCCGATCAAGCATTTCGATCCCGCCGGATTGATTTTCCGTCAACGACATTTGCGAATATCCACCCCATGAGAAACTGCCCGCTCTCGCGTTAATTCCGTTCAATCCGCGGGCCACCGCTTGGCCGGAGCTACTTGATTCATCTCCAGAATCACTCACATCGGATTCGGCATTTTTCTTCTCGGCCGATTCTCGTTCGCTCTCTTCCGTAGTTGTCCCGGTCGAATTGCCAATCGGGCTTGGTGTGGATGGATCCGCGGTGTCAGTATCTCCTGAAGGGTCACTGTCGTCCGTTTGCTCGGAATCGCCATCGTCAGCACCATCATCTCCGCTGTCATCGGTGCTATCGTCGTCACTACTGTCGCTATCGCCGTCGTCATCACCGCTGTCGCTATCGGCTGTGTCCACCGCATTGACCGTGATCGTAACCGTGACCGTGTTGCTATCAAGTTCGCCGTCATTTGCGACATAGGTGAAGGTGTCGATGCCAAAGAATCCACCCGCCGGCGTATAGACAAAACTGCCGTCGGTAAGTGTAACGAGGACACCGTTCGAAGGTCCGGAGACCAAGGTCATCTGAAGCGTATCCATGTCGGTATCGATGTCATTTAGCAAAACACCTGGATTGACCGTCAACGTCTCACCGGCGAACATCGCGTAGGCATCATCCACTGCAACCGGTGCTTCGTTAACGTCGAGAATTTGGATGGTGAAGTCCACGAAACTTGTCGATCCATCAACCGAATCGGCTTGGACCGTGATCGTGTGGATCGATTGCGATTCGTAATCGAATGGACCGGCGACGGTGATTTCGCCAGTGACCGCGTCGATCGCGAACAGGCATCCCGCATCATCAAATAACGAATAGGTAACGGTATTGTTACTTCCGTCTGCGTCGATCGCATGTGCGGTGACGCCAACGTAGGTTCCGATGGCGGCATTTTCGTTGACTTGGTTCGCTGCGCCGTCGCTGTCCCACGGCAAGCTGATATCGAATTCGTCAATATCGTTGAGCGTGACCGTAAACGTCTCGTCGTAATACGCGCCCGACGTGTCGGTGACACGAACGGTGATGGCATGGCTTGTCGCTATTTCATAGTCCAATAGGCTCGAATCGGCAACGCGAATATCTCCTGATGCATCGATGGTAAATCGCCCATCGGGGTTCTGTATCGAGAAGGTGAGACTATCGCCTGAGTCAACATCGCTTCCGGTGACCGTGCCAACCAATTGACCGGCGGCAAGGTTTTCATCAATTACCATTCCAGTCGCATCGATGTCGTTCGGGTTGTCGTTGGATCCTTCGATGGTGATCGTGATCTGCGTTGTGGTTGCGACTCCGTTTTCGTCGACCATCGTATAGGTAAAAACGTCACTGAGCGTATCGGTTGCTGTCCGCAGGGCGTCGACGATTGGGTTGCCATTATCGACATTGTAGACGTAGCTGCCGTCACTGTTGATGGTGATCTCGCCATAGTTCCCCGTTACACTGCTTCCAACATTTCCCGACGCGGATCCCTGAACGCCAAGTGTTACGCCTGTGACCGCGTGAGTGTCACTTAAATCCGCATCGGTGTCGTTGGCCAGGACATTGCCGGTCGTCGGTGCTCCAAAGGTTCCGTTGGCGACCCCGCCTGCTTCGGTGGCCGTATCGGTATCCACCATAGCAACAGGCCCATCATTTGTTCCGGTAACGGTGATCACAACGTTGGCTTGACTGGTGGCGCCGTTGTTGTCTTCCACTTCGTAAGTAAATGTCACATCGCGATTTTCGCCCAGCGCGAGATCTTGGAAATCCGCACCGGGATCGAACGCATAGTCGCCGTTGCTCTGGACCGTGACATTGCCTTCGGATGTATTCGTCACGAGGGAGTACGAATGCGTGTCGCTTGTGTCTACGTCGGTTTCCGAAAGTGTCCCGTTGACGACCGCGCCATCTTCGGTCGCCGTATTGACCCCCGCCTGGGCGACCGGACCGTCGTTGGTGCCAGTCACGGTAATCACGATATTGGCTTGACTGGTCGCGCCGTTGTTGTCTTCCACTTCGTAAGTGAAGGTCACATCACGGGTTTCACCCAACGCAAGATCTTGGAAGTCCGCACCGGGATCGAATGCATAGTCGCCGTTGGACTGGACCGTGACACTGCCTTCGCTGGTGTTGGTGACCAACGAATAGGTGTGCGTGTCATTGGTATCGACATCGGCTTCGCTGAGTGTTCCATTGACCACGGCCCCGTCTTCAGTCGCCGTATCGGTGCCCGCTTGCGCGACGGGACCATCGTTGGTGCCGGCCACGGTGATCACCACGTTGGCCTGGCTGGTCACACCGTGGTTGTCCTCGACCTCGAACGTGAACGTTACGTCACGGGTTTCACCAAGAGCCAAATCTTGGAAGTCGGCACCGGGGTCAAACGAGTAGTCACCGTTGGACTGGACCGTGGCACTGCCTTCGGCGGTGTTGGTGATCAGCGAATAAGTGTGCGTATCACTGGTGTCCGCATCCGTTTCGCTGAGCGTGCCGTTGACAACCGCGCCATCTTCGGTCGCGGTATTGGTTCCCGCTTGTGCGACCGGACCGTCGTTGGTGCCGGTCACGGTGATCACGACGTTTGCTTGACTGGTGCCGCCGTTGTTGTCTTCGACTTCGTAGGTGAAAGTCACATCGCGAGTTTCACCCAACGCGAGATCTTGGAAGTCGGCACCGGGGTCGAATGTGTAATCACCGTTGGACTGAACGTTAGCACTGCCTTCGCTGGTGTTCGTCACTAGCGAATAGGTATGCGTATCGCTAGTATCGACATCGGTTTCACTCACGGTTCCGCTGACGATCGCCCCGTCTTCGGTCGCCGTGTTGGTGCCCGCTTGCGCGACGGGACCATCGTTGGTACCGGTCACGGTGATCACCACGTTGGCTTGGCTGGTCACCCCGTGGTTGTCCTCGACCTCGAACGTGAACGTCACGTCACGAGTTTCACCAAGAGCCAAATCTTGGAAGTCGGAACCGGGGTCGAACGCATAGTCGCCGTTGGACTGAACCGTCACGCTGCCTTCGGCGGTATCCGTGATTAGCGAATAGGTGTGCGTATCACTGGTGTCCGCATCCGTTTCGCTGAGCGTGCCGTTGACAACCGCGCCATCTTCGGTCGCGGTATTGACCCCTGCCTGGGCGACAGGACCGTCGTTGGTGCCGGTCACGGTGATCACGACGTTCGCTTGATTGGTGCCGCCGTTGTTGTCTTCGACTTCGTAGGTGAAAGTCACATCGCGAGTTTCACCGAGTGCGAGATCTTGAAAGTCGGCACCGGGGTCGAATGTGTAATCACCGTTGGATTGAACGTTAGCACTGCCTTCGCTGGTGTTCGTCACTAGCGAATAGGTATGCGTATCGCTAGTGTCGACATCGGTTTCACTCACGGTTCCGCTGACGATCGCCCCGTCTTCGGTCGCCGTGTTGGTGCCCGCTTGCGCGACGGGACCATCGTTGGTACCGGTCACGGTGATCACGACGTTGGCTTGACTGGTGGCGCCGTTGTTGTCTTCGACTTCGTAGGTAAATGTCACGTCGCGAGTCTCACCAAGTGCCAAATCTTGGAAGTCCGCGCCTGGGTCGAACGCATAGTCGCCGTTGGACTGAACCGTCACGCTGCCTTCGGCGGTATCCGTGATCAACGAATAGGTGTGCGTATCAATCGTGTCGATGTCGGTCTCCGAAAGCGTTCCGTTGACAATCGCACCATCTTCGGTCGCGGTATTGGTTCCTGCTTGCGCGACCGGACCGTCGTTGGTGCCGGTCACGGTAATCACGACATTGGCTTGGCTGGTCGCTCCGTGGTTGTCTTCGACTTCGTAGGTGAAAGTCACATCGCGAGTTTCGCCAAGGGCCAAGTCCTGGAAGTCCGCACCGGGATCAAACGAGTAGTCGCCGTTGGACTGAACTGTCGCGCTACCTTCGCTGGTATTGGTGACTAATGAATAAGTGTGCGTATCCGTTGTATCCGCATCGGTTTCACTGAGCGTCCCGTTGACGACCGCGCCATCTTCGGTGGCCGTGTTGGTTCCCGCTTGCGCGACCGGTCCGTCATTGGTCCCGGTGACGGTAATTACGACGTTGGCTTGACTGGTTCCTCCGTTGCCGTCGTCGACTTCGTAAGTAAATGTCACGTCGCGAGTCTCACCGAGAGCGAGATCTTGGAAGTCTGCGTCAGGATCAAACGCATAGTCGCCGTTCGACTGGACCGTGACGCTGCCTTCGGCAGTATCGGTCACCAGCGAATAGGTATGCGTGTCATTGGTATCGACATCGGTTTCGCTAAGCGTGCCGTTGACGACCGCGCCATCTTCGGTGGCGGTGTTGGTTCCCGATTGAGCGACCGGGCCATCGTTGGTTCCCGCGACAGTGATCGTAATCGTTTCCTGGCTTGTGGCTCCATTGTTGTCCTCGACTTCGAACACGAACGTCACATCACGAGTTTCGCCGACGGCCAAGTCTTGGAAGTCGCTGCCGGGATCGTAACTATAGGAACCGTCGAGGTTTACGGTGGCGGAGCCTTCACTGGTGTCTGTGATCAATGTGTAAGTGTGCGTGTCACTTGTGTCGAGATCCGTTTCGGTCAATTGTCCATTCACGACAACGCCATCTTCCGTAGCGGTGTTTGTGCCCGACTGAGCGATAGCACCATCGTTGGTGCCGTCGATGGTGATGGTGACTTCCTGCGTATCCGTCGCTCCCTGGGTATCCGTGGCCGTGATCGTATAGGTCAGCGTCAACGATTCGCCCACGGCGAGGTAGTCGAAAGCTTCGCCAGCCGAATGGAAATCCCAAGTCAGCGTATTAGTCAACTCGGCTGTGCCAACGACATTCGCCGTGGAGGACAACATTGACAACAAGGTCGCATTGTTTGGCTGTAGCCCCGTCGTGGTGCCACCGGCAACGACACTGCTGACGGTTGAAGTGACAGCATCCGAAAGATCAAGGTCTGTGACGGTTAGCGTTCCACTGGATATTAGCGTCGTATCCGTTTCCGTCAGCGTCTCGGCGATGCTGTCACCAACGTCCACGATGATATCCGGTGCGTCGTTGGTGCCGTCAATGGTGATGGTGACTTCTTGAGTGTCCGTCGCTCCCTGGTCGTCAGTGACCGTGATCGTATAGGTCAGAGTCAACGACTCGCCTACGGCAAGATAGTCAAACGCCTCAGCGGCGGAGTTAAAGTTCCAAGTCAATTGGTCAGTAATTTCGGCGCCGTCGAGAACATTCGTTGTCGATGTCAACATCGCCAGCAAGGCTGCATTATTCGATTGCAAGCCAGCGGTCGTGCCCGTGGCCACCACGCCATCGACCGAGGATGTGACGGGATCGTTAAGGTCAATATCGTTGACGGTCAGTGTCCCGGAACTTGTCAACGTCGTGTCGGTTTCCGTCAGCGATTCGGATTCCGAATCACCGGTTTCGATCGTGATTTCAGGAGCGTCGTTTTGCCCCTGAATGGTGACAGTGACCTGGGTCGTCGACGTTGCGTCAGACGCATCGATCGTTGTATAGGTGAAAACGTCGTCAAGCGTGTCACTGCTTGTTGCCAGAGCTTCAACGGCCGCGTTGCTATTGTCAACTGTGTACGAATAGTTTCCGTTGATGTCGATCGTGATCGAACCGTAAGTGCCAGTGATGGCGGTGCCGACGTTGCCTGACGCCGAGCCTTGAACTCCTACAGCAACACCATCCACAATCTTCCAGTCGCCTGCATCGACGTCGGTATCATTGGACAATACGTTTCCCGACGGATCCGTTCCGGCCGTACCATTGTCGACCCCGCCCGATTCAACAGCAATTGCGGTCTCGCCCACGGCTACCGGAGCATCGTTCGCCCCGTGCAACGTGATGGTGATTTGCGATGTACTGTCCAGCCCCAAACCATCATCAACCGTGTAGGAAAAAACTTCAGACAATGTCTCGGTTGCCGTACGTAACGATTGAACGGTCGAATTGCTATTGTCGACCGTATAGTCGTAAGTGCCGTCGGCGTTGATTGTGATCGATCCGTACAATCCAGCGACGGTGGCACCTACCGAACCGCTGGTCGTACCAACCACACCTTGAGCGACTCCGGTGATTGCCCATGTATCGCCTGCGTCGACTTGGTCATCATTCGTCAACACGTTTCCGGATGGATTTGTACCCGCAGTGCCATTGGCAATGCCGCCTGCTTCGTATGCATCGTCGTAATTGGCAATCGCCACGGGCGCATCATTGGCACCCTCGATTGTGATCGTGACCTGCGTCGTTGACTCGGCCCCCGCGGCGTCTTGGACGCTGTAGGTAAAGACATCGGTGAGTGTATCGCTACTGCTGAGCAAATCTTCAACCGCTGCGTTGTTGTTGTCGACGGTATACGTGTAACTACCATCGGACGCGATATTGATTGAACCGTACAAACCGCCAACACTGGCTCCGACGTTACCGGTGGCTGAACCTTGGGTCCCCGTTGCAACGCCACTGATTGCCATCGTATCACCCGCGTCGTCATCGGAATCATTCGCCAATACATTGCCAGTCGGATTCGTGCCTGCGGTTGCGTTGCCGATGCCGCCCGCTTCAACCGCCGTGGCATTGTCAGAAACCACATTGATATCATCATTGGCACCATGAATGGTAACGGTGATTTGTGTCGTTGACGTCAAGCCGTCGGTGTCTTGCATCGTATAGGTGAAAACGTCGTCAAGCGTTTGGCCGCTGGTTCTCAGATCCTGTACCGCTGCATTGGCGTTGTCAACGTTATAGGTGTAGCTACCATCGGAATTGATGGTGATTGATCCGTAGCTTCCCGTGACACCTGATGCTACCGAACCGCTAGCGAAAACTTGTACGCCCGCCGCAACGCCAGTGACCGACTTCGTGTCGCCGCCGTCAACATCCGTGTCATTGTCAAATACATTCCCTGTTGGATCCGTTCCACCGGTACCATCGAGTACTCCGCCGGATTCCTGTGCTGTTGCAACATCCACCACGGCGGTTGGTGTGTCGTTGGCACCCTCGATGGTGATTGTGACCTGGGCCGTCGATGCTGCACCGGCGGTATCTTCCATCGTGTAGGTAAAGGTTTCGGATATTGTGTCTGCACTAGTGCGTAACGCTTGGACCGTCGCATTGGTTTCGTCAATCGTATAGGAGTAGCTGCCATCGTTATTGACCACAATATTCCCATACAGCCCCGCGACCGATGCGCCCACGTTTCCGGATGCAGAACCGACCGTGCCAACGGCGACTCCCACTACGGTCTTCGTGTCCCCTGCGTCTACATCCGTGTCGTTAGAAAGCACGTTTCCGGTCGCAGTAGATCCGGTGGTCGCATTGTTGAGTCCGCCCGATTCCGTGGCGGTGCCACTGTCGTTGTTGCCGATCGGTGCATCGTCTTGCCCATCAACCGAGATGGTCAACTCGGTTGAGGATTGGTTGGTTAACGCATCTTCCATCGTATACGTAAAGATGTCAGTGACGTGATCGCCCGAAGTCAGCAAAGCTTCGACTGCCGCGTTGCTATTGTCCAATGTGTAGACATAGGAGCCATCGGAATTAATCACGACACTGCCGTAAAGCCCGACGACGGTGACGCCGACATCGCCCGATGCGGAACCGGTAGATCCTGCGGCGACGCCAATGATGAATTTGCCGTTATTGGAGGCGTCGTTGGTCAATACATTTCCTACCGGGTCGGAACCTGGGGTCGCGTTGGCCACTCCACCCGCTTCCTCGGCTGTGTCCATATCGGCTTCGGCGACGGGCAAGTCAGTACGCCCGTCGATGGTAATGACAATTTGCGTTGTCGATTCAAGCCCGTCGGTGTCCGCCACGGTGTAAGAGAATGTCTCGCTAAGCGTATCGCCTGCGTTTAGTAGCTCCACGGCCGCGTTGTCGTTATCGACCGTGAAAGTATACGTTCCGTCGGCGTTGATAACGATCTCACCATAGGTACCGATGACGGCACTGCCAACACTCCCCGAAGTGCTGCCTTGGACACCCACAGCGACACCGGTGACTGTTTTTGTATCGCCAGCGTCAACGTCGGTATCATTGGTCAGGACGTTCCCTGTTGGATCGGTGCCAGAGATATTGTTGTTCATCCCGCTTGCCTCAATCGCGGTTGCTGTATTCGCAACGGCTGTCGGTGCATCATTGGCACCCTGGATCGTCACCGTGACTTCCGCGGTCGAATCGGCGCCCGATGTGTCCTGAATCGTGTAGGTGAAGACTTCAGAAAGAGTATCGGATGACGTTCGCAGTGCTTGCACCGCAGCGTTGGAGTTGTCCACGGTGAACGTGTAAGAGCCATCGCTTGCGACGTTGATCGATCCGTAAGTCCCCGTAACTCCGCTACCAACATTGCCTGATGCACTCGCCTGCGATCCCGCAGCGACTCCCGTGACGCTTTTCGCATCACCTGAATCAACATCCGTATCATTGGTCAATACGTTGCCGGTTGGGTCACTGCCTGCGGTTCCGTTTCCGACACCGCCTGCTTCGACTGCTGTGATCGTGTCATCGACAGCGACCGGATCGTCGTTCGTTCCTTCGATTGTGACGGTAACCTGAGTGGTCGAAGCTTCGCCGTCTGCATCCACCATCGTGTAGGTGAACACGTCTTGAAGCGTATCGGACGCAGTTCGCAATGCTTCTACCGCTGCGTTGCTATTGTCGACGTTATAGACGTAAGATCCGTTCGAATTGATCGTGATCGAACCGTACGCTCCCACTACCGCCGATGCGACATTCCCCGTGGCTAATCCGACTGTACCAGCGACAACACCGGAAACCGCTTTCGTGTCGCCCGAGTCAACATCGGCATCGTTGGTCAAAACGTTGCCGGTTGGATCGGATCCGGGAGTGGTGTTGCCCAGTCCGCCGGCTTCGGTTGCAATGACGTTATCCGTGACAGCAACGGGAGCGTCGTTTTGGCCATCAATCGTGATCACGACTTGTGTGGTTGAACTGCTTCCGCCACTATCGGTCACCGTGTAAGAGAACGTGTCGGTAATGGTGTCGCCGCTGGTCCGCAACGCTTGCACGATCGCGTTGTTGTTGTCGACGTTGTAGACGTAACTGCCATCACTATTGATTGTCAGTGAGCCATAGGTTCCGGTGACGGCCGATGCGACATTGCCCGACGCCGACCCAACCGTGCCCGCAGCAATTCCGACGACCGTGAGCGTGTCGCCTGGGTCAACTTCGTTATCATTGGTAAGCACGTTTCCGGTCGGATTGACACCGCTTGTTGCGTTATTCACCCCACCGGCTTCGGTAGCTGCGTCGGCATCTGCGACAGCGACAACGGGATCGTTTACCGCAGAGACGGATATTGATGCGGTGGCATTCTCAGAAGAAAATTCGTGAATTCCGCCAACATTGGTGCTGGCGTCCACATTGCTTGGTGATCCAAATGAAGATCCTGAACTGATGGTTTGATCCCAGCCTTTAAAGTCAAAGGTTGCCGTTTCGCCATCGATACCGTCGGGCGAATAACGAACTTCGCTCGTCGATGTTAGCAGCAGGCCGCTGCTCTCCGAAACGGCTCCAAAGTCCGTCCAGTTCGTTCCGTCGGTTGAATACTGCCACGTGCCATTGCCGGTCGTGGATGTTACTGCCAAACCCGAAAGCGGTGAGGCATCGATGTCATTTCCCCCAGCACTCGCAAAAATCGCTGCGACACTACTGGCGACGGAATTGGTGTCTTCATTGGTACCCGCAAGATTGACGGTCGAGCCATCGGTCAATGTTGGTGCATCGTTGATCGGATTCACCGTCATCCGGAAGGTTGAATCCACCGTTTGGCCATAAGGATCGGTCGCTCGGATCGTGATATCCGAGAATCCATAGGCATCCGCTGCGTGCGTGAATGTATAGGTTTTGGCAGCGTTGTCGTACGAAGTTCCTGAAAACAACGCAGCGTTGGTGTTGCTGATGATCGAGTAAGTCAGTTCGCTATCCGCGTGTTCGCTGTCACCAAACGCGGCGGACAGGTCGATGACCGTTGGTACTGCATCTTCATCAACGGTCACATCGCCAATCGAACCGGTCGGATCAGTATTTAGAAAGACATCGACCGCGCCGGCGGGCGCATCATAGTGATCGTAAATCGTGAATCCAACGCCATCGTTGACAAGCGTGATTGTGTCCCAAGTCCCGGTGACACTGGTGGAAGTAAACAGATCGTCCAATAACCCACCAACGGCCATGCCGTTTAGATCAAGCACGAGTTCCGAGGTAGCGTCGAGTGTCATGGCACCGCCCACCGCGATCGTTTCATAGATGCTCGTCGAACTAGCCGCTAACGAAACAATACCGCTATTTTTCACTGTGAAATCATTGGTGATCGTGCCGCTACCCGTTGCCGTGCCCCCGTCAATAATCACATCGCCGTCGATCGTGATTGTCTGGCCGCTGAGGTCGAGTGTTCCTGCTTGAACGGTAATATTCTGACCAGATCCGTTGAGCACGAGGTCATCCGCCAGAAAAACGACCCCCGACCCCTTATTGATGGCGATTTGACCGTCGGTCAGGTCTTCGCCGGAGATCGTTTGGTCGCCGGTTCCGTTGAGAATGATCCCAAAATCTCCAACGACAACCACATCACTGCTGCTTATGTCGCCCGCGACAAGGATGTCGCCGCCGGTGCTGCTGCCCGCCATACTGAGGATATCCAAATCGCCACCGACAGTTAAATCACTGACCAGTGTGAAGGTCGCGCTGTTGGCAAACGTCACGTTACCGAGATTGGCTCCATCCGCGTCGATCACCAATCCAGAGTCCGCGAATGTCGTGGTCACAACTGTTGCGTCGAAGTTACCCGCGGTGTGTGTGAACGAACCGGTAAATGTCAAATTGTCCGTAACCGTTGCCGTACCACCCGATTTGTTGATTACCAAATTGCGGATGGTTCCGCTGCCGGTCGAATCGATGACGGATTGATTATTGCTTCCGCCAAGTTGGATCGTCGCCGTTCCGTTGTAGTCGGTATCGCGGCTTCGCAGGTCACCCAGCGCTCGGATCGTGCCGCCGTCGAGCGTGCCCACGTCTGACAGATAGGTCAGTCCAAGTACGTCCAGGGTTCCGTCGATCGTCTTGGTCCCCTCCGCGTTCACCATTAACGCGCCCACCGGGCCGATGTCGCTGTCGACGGTTCCCGCTGCGGTCCCTAAAAGCCGCAGGTCGAGCACGGTTGCGTCGACGGTACCGCTGGTCACCAACAAGTCGCGACTGATCATCAGCGTATCGGTCAACACCGCCGTCCCGCCAGTCTTGTTGATAATCAAACTTTCAATGCCCCCGACGCCACCGTCGGCGCTGTACGTCTGGGTCGTGTTGCCATCGAGAATGATATCCGACGTGCCGACCACTGAAATATCGGTGACCAACAGATCGCCGGCTAGCGTGATGTCGTCTCCGTTGATGCTATTGGCGTCGACAATCGTGAGATCACCATCAATATCCATCACGCCAGTAATCGTGAGTAATAGAGTCGAGGCAGCATCAAATTTGACATCATCAAAGTCGAGATTGACTGCGTTGATCACGCCCGAACTTCGGAACGTCACTTCATTGCCACCGAAATCGACATCGCCAGCTCCGCTGTGAGTGAAGTTGCCGTTGATGATCATGTCGCTAACAAGCGTCAGCGTCCCACCCGTGCTAATGTCGATCGAACCAATGTTATCCAAAGCGTTATACGTCTGATTACCCGCAGCATCAAAATGCCATGTCGAACCGGCAAACCCAGGATCCCCGGCCGTGCTAGTGAAGTCACCACCGATATAGACATCGCTACCGTCGACGTTCAGCGAACCCGCAGTGCGTGTCAGATCGCCATCAATATCCAAATCATTGCCGCTCGTCGTGAACGTACCGCCGGAAAGCACCACGGAATTGGTGATTTGAATCGAACGGGCCTGAGTCAATGTGCCGGTGTAGCCCGCATCCACGTGAATTTCGCTGATCGAACCCGCGAACGCGGCATCCACCGATGAATCTTTCACGCTAGTCGCATTGAACACCACGACATCATCTGCTTCGGGGACGAGATCGTGATCCCAGTTGTCCGCGTCCGACCAATCGTTGCTCGCACCGCCACCGTCCCATACGAACGTGCTTTGGCCCGACGTCACCGTGATTGCGACCGTTGTTGAATCCGTCAGGCTTCCGTCGTCGACCAAGACAGCCAAGGTTGCAGCGCCGTTGTAGCCGCCATCGGAGTCGTAGGCTAAACCATCGAGAGCCGCATCGATGTCCGCTACACTGCCGATGAACTGCAGCGTTCCATCACTACCATCGTTGTCAATCAGCGTCAAACCGGTGGTCTGAGCCAGCGTGATCGAGGCATGATTCGCAGTTACCGTAACGGTCAGATCGTCTCCGTCGACGTCCTTGGTGTCGATTACTCCCGCACCCGAGATATCAAAGGTTAACGAACCACTCTCGGCAACCGTTGCTGTCGCTGGGGCGGTGACTTCAGGGGCATCGTTAACCGCCGTGACGGTAACCCGAGCCGTTTTGACATCGCTACTGAATGCAGTGGTGCCGCCGGTCGTGAGCGCATTGACTTTGGTCCCTTCGGTCGACCCGTCAGTTTGATCCCAAGCGACGAAGGTGAGGTTGGCAATGTCGCCGTTTTTACCATCCGGCACATAGCGAATTAGATCAACGTCGCGCAGGACCAATGCAGAGCTACTGGTCACGGTTCCCATGTTGTTCCAGCTGGAACCGCTGTTGATCGAGTATTGCCAGGTCCCATTCCCGGCGGCGATCGATCGGATAGCAATGCCTTCAGGAACGGTTGGTCCATCTGGATCGTTCACTCCAAAACCAGTTGTACTGTCGATAATCGAGGCCACCGTTTGCCCGCCATTGTTGGTGTCGTCCTCGGTGATTGAAGTTAGCGTGTGCAGACCACCCGATGAATCCAGAATCGGTGCGTCATTCACAGCGGTGATATCGACACGCGTGCTGCCGGTGGCAATCAGTGGACCGCCGTTACCTTGGGAACCCGAATTGCTATCACTGAGTGACCAGTCGATTTGAACGGATTCGGGCGGGGCATCGCTATTGTTGGCGTAGGTGATCTGTTTGAAGATATTGTTGACATCCGCGGTGGTCGGCACTTCGACATTCGCGTCAGTAAACGTGAGGGTCAGTTCGCCCTCTGTTCCCATTGTGTCGAAGCTGGCGATGATCTGACCGTTTTTGATCAGGTTGCTTCCCGACAATGAAATTCCGTTCCCGTCAGCAAACGAGAAAACGTCTTCGTTGCTGAGGACGGTTTCTCGGCCGAGGGTCAAAACGGCTCCGGAATAGTTACCCGAACCACCGCCGGCGGCATCGAGTTCAGCGTCAGCGATAGTGATCCGTTCACCCAGCTGGACGGCCGGTCCGTCTTCGACATAATTCGCTACATTCTTGACCAGTTGAATGTTGTCGAAATACACATTGTGTGTGTAATGGGACGCAGAATCATGCAGCAAACGGATCGCAATTCGGTCGCCGAGTAAGGCGGTGTGCGACCCGTCGGTCGTGAACGTGATAGACCCCGATTCGGAGAAGTCGGTTTCGGTTACCGTTCCCGACACGCTCGATAAGATCGTTTCGGAGTTGTCACCCGCAATGGCCAGCAGCTGAACAATGTATTCGCCGACCAGCGCAGTGCCGCGAGCGACGTTGAAGAACAGTTTGTAGAGCGTGTCGGCTTCCAAAGGTTCGTTCAGACCGGTGGCGTCCGTCGTCGCTCCGATCGTCGAACCTTGGTAGACGCGAATGCCTTGATCGCCATACGGGGTCGTGAAAACCCCGGCATCCTCATCGACGTGTTGGACATAACTCGGGTGAGAGTCGCTAATCCACCCCGCTGGATCGTCGCCGTTCACTCCAGAAACATCGGGCGTCTCAAAACTATCCGTGAACAGGATGGTGGATGTGTTCGACAGCACGGGCGCATCGTTGACGGGATTAACCGTGATGGTTACCGTCGCGATCTCGGACTGCTCGCTGCCGTCGTCCGCTCGATAGGTAAAAGTATCCGTGCCATGGAAGTCACTGAGTCCCGTGTAGTTAAACGACCCGTCTGCGTTGAGTGTAAAGCTCGATGCTTGGCTGGGGCCTGCCACCAAAACCGCGGTGATTGGATCGTTTTGCGGATCAGTATCGTTGGCCAACACGCCCTGCGCCTCGGAAACGTTTAGCGTGGCATCTTCATCCACCACGTACATGTCGGTTGCGCCGTTTTGAATGGACACAAGCTCAGCTTGACTGAGTGCTTTATCGAAAATGGCGACTTCGTCAATGTTACCGTCAAAGTAGCGATCGTCATTCGGATTCGCACCAATCATAACCGTCTGCGTGGGGTCTTTGTCGACCGCTCCCCCGACGCTATGCGTTTGGCTACCAATCTCGACACCGTCGAGGAAAACCTTCATCTGGTCTGTGGACGCATCATACGTTGCTGCGGCGAAATACCATTGGTCCGTATTCAACGCACCAGACGAGGCGAGCAGCGTGTCAGTCGTGCCACCGGCCTTCACGCGAAAACGCAACACAGGGTCATCACCGTTAAGTGCGGTGCTTAGCATCCACCAATGATCTGCCTCTGCGCCGCCGCCGGTTGACAACGCCTTTGAAACGATACGTTGTTCGACCGTGTCAAAATCATCGATTTTGATCCAAGCTGACAATGTAAGTCCCGTTCCATCAACGTCGAAGGTGCCAAGGTTGATATTGTCATCGATGCCGTCGAAATCAGCGGCAGTGTTGTCACCGGTGGCTGGGGCGCCAGTGGATCCGAGGGTTGGCCCGTCGTAGGTTCCATCAAGGCCGTTCAGGCTAGAGTCCGTCGCCGTTGGGCCTGATGACTCGCCCAGACGCCAATAGCCTACGGGGTCTTGAGCCAGCACGCCGGTGCTGAAGTCGCCGGGATCATCGATTGCGACGGGCGCACTATCCACTCCAATGATCGTGATGAACGCGGTAGCATCGTCCGTTCCCCCGTTTCCGTCCGTCACTTGATAGGTGAAGGAATCCGTTGCGGTTTGCCCCGCAACCAGAGTGATGAAATTGCTACCGGGATCGTATACAAACGACCCATCCGCTTGCAGTGTCACGGTGGCTCCTGATGCCAAAGTGAAACTGCTGCCAATCGCGCCCGAGTTGCCTTCGATTTCGGTGACGGTTAACGAATCGCCATCCAAGTCGACGTCGTTGGCGAGCACGCCGTTGGCAGCCAAAACCGAGTAGGTTGCGTCTTCGGTAAGTGTGATTCCGCTCCAAGAGGGTGTCTGCGTTCCACCGGCTAGAACGCCATTGTTTCCAGCACTCGAATAGTCAACCACTGTCGAAGCGGGGCTGTCAAATTTGTAGTATCCGACCAACCCCGTTTCGTTACCCGCGAGCGTCGCCGTTAGATTGGCTTGGATCTCAGTTTGCGTGCGAGCTACGTTCCAGACTCGCACATCGTCGATGCCGCCCAAGAAGTATTGGTCGGTCGGACTGTTCATGCGGCCGCCGATCAGCAAATCGTTCTTGGTGGGATGTGAATCGCCAATGGTACCACTACCAGCATACGATTCGACCAGTTCACCATTAACGTACGAACTAACAGTTCCGTTGTCATACGAAACTGCGACATGAGTCCACTCGGTCGTCGAAATAACGACGCCGGTGTCATGCCACGCCCAACCCGGGTCGGTGTTGGTAAATGCCCACCAAAGATTCCCATTGTCGCCGACCGCAATCTCGTATTCGCCTTCTTTGTTTAGAATCAGTCGAGACAGCGCCGAACTGTCGGGTTTGATCCACGCTTCCATCGTCATCGTCGTCGTCATCACAAGACTAGCGGAGTCGGCAATGGTGATCACATCATCGCCATCGAACACAAAATGTCCGTTGTCGTCGGCGGCATACACAGGGCCTTCGATGGCGAACTGAGCAGCAAACTCCGATGTTTCGTTAGTTGTTTGGTTCGTCGCCGTTGCTGTCACGAAGTCAGTTGCCGAAACGAACACGTTTAAGTTGGCACTGAACGTCGCGTCGCCTGATCCATCGGTGGTAACGTCAACGGAACCGAGATACGTGCTGCCTTGCCCGTATCCATTTGTGTATTCAGCAGAATCGAAAAACTCCAACGTGAAGGTTGTGTTCGCTGTGCTGTTGAACGTGCCCGCGACCGTGATCAGGGATCCGTCACTAATCGCTGATGTAATCACGGGGAAGTTCTGCAAACTGTTACCGCCGGTATCCGCATCACCCGCGTCGTTAAGCGTGTAGTAGGGGGCCGTGCCTAAATTGACGTCTTCTCCGCTGCTTTGCAAGTCAATACCGATCTCGCCCAAGGCCGCGGCGCCTTGGCGTGAAAGAACGGTCCCGTTACCGTAAATCGAGTTCTGAGTGATATGGATTCCCGCAGCCCCGTCGTTCACCAAAACGCCTGCACCGTAGTTATTGGCGATGACATTTTGACTGATCGTAATGTCGGACGTTCCGCTTCGCAGGGCGATGGCATCGTATTGAATATGGGAACCACTGTTTGGTCCAATGCCGTTGTTCACAATCGTGTTGTTGGAAATCGTGACATCGGTGGTCCCACCGGATAGAATAATGGCTTGAGTGGAACTTCCTGTGATGTAGTTGCCATCGATGGTCGCGCCAGTTGTCGCGTTGATCGCGATCGCGTCACCATTGCTGTAATCGTTCCCGCTGTTGATGAATTGGTTACCAGTGATGTTCCAATTGTCCGAGCCGAGTCCAACCCATATGCCCGTCGCACGACTGTACGCCAACAGATTGTTTGAGAGTGTTCCGCTATCGCCGCCCGTGGATCTCACATGTTGGTTGTTTTGGAACACCGCACCAGGGTTGGCAAGCGAAGTTCCGGCGACCCCAAACACATTCGAATCGATGACGGTATTGAGAACATCGTTCTCGATGTTAACTGCTGCGGCACCCGCGTTGCTGAAGCCATAGACAGCGAAGCCTTGGAACGTCACGTCGTCAGCGTCAATGAACAGGCCACCCACCACGCTTGCGTTTCCGATGATGGCGATTTCGGGGCGATCCACAGCACTAATCGCTTGCGAACTGGTTCCCACGTTCGCAAGTACCGACAACGTTCCAGGATTCACATCACCGGCGAAAGTTGTCTGTGTGGTGCCGTCAAGAATGACGCTCTCAGTGATCGTCGGCAGAGCAGCGGTCAGCGAGATTTGCCAGTGGGCGTCCGTCCCTGCCGTACCCGTATAGCCCGCGTCGGAGTTGAGAATCGCGAACGAAATGGTGTCTTGTCCCAAGGTTCCGTTCGCAGCGGTGATCGCTTCTCGCAGTGAAACGAATCCGTCGCTCCCGCCACCAACGGCGTAGAGTTCTTCGATTGTGTAACTGGCACCTAAGCCGGTATCATCAACGTCGGAAGTCGTCGTGACAGTCAGTGCCGAGCCATCGACATCCTGCACCGTGATCGTGAACGTTTGCGAATCGGTATGGACGCCGTCACTGACTTGGACAATCACTTCGTAAACATTGTTGCCATCGCTATCGGCGGGGGCTTCGTAATCGGTAGGATTGACGAACGTCAGATTGCCACTTGCATCGATGTTGAAGTCCAGCGCGTCCAAACCACCAATGATCGAATAGGTAAACGTGTCGCCGGGCAAGTCGCCGTCGGATACAGTTAGCGAAGTGACTTCGCTGATCGATTCGTTTAATGAAATCGCTGCCGTCGCACTGCCACCGTCACTGGTGATCACGACGGGTTGGTCGTTGACCGGGTTGATCGTGAAATTGAAAGTGCCTGTTGAGGCCGTCCCGGAACCATCATCCACGCTGAAGTTGAAACTGTCGAGGAAAACCTCGGCACCCGCGTGATCGTAGGTTACCAGGCCCGTGTCGATATCATCTTGTGTGAACTCAGCATTGAGCGCCAGTGCTGTTCCGCTTAGCAACACCGTGCCGTTGCCTGCGAGTGACGTGACGGTGTAAACCAATTCGGCATCCGTGTTATCAACGTCGGTCGTTTCCAACATTGCTGTCGTGATAACGTTACCGGTGGAGTTCTCGGCGACGGTCGCACCCGAATTGGTAGCGAGAACCTGCTCATCGTTCGCAGTGGTCAGTTCAATGGTGCTCGTCTCGACGTTGCTGGCCGTGGTGCCGTCGGTCACTGACCAACTGACCGTGCGGTCGGTCACGTCGGGGGCATCCGACGTGTTTTCATAGGTGATCGACTGCAGTGCCGCTTCGTACTGGGCAACCGTTGCAGTGCCGGTCAGCGTGAGGGTGCCATTGGTCGAATTCCATGATCCGGTGATACCATTTTGGTCAGTGAAACTCAGCAAATCCTCGCTGCTGACGTGACCACCAGTGATCGTGGCCGTTGCGGATTCGAGGTGGGTGTCATCAACGTCCGACAAGGAAATCGTCGGCGAGATCGTCGTGGGGAAATCATTTTCGGTGTATTGGATTGGCCCTGCAACTGCGGGCGAACCGGAAGCCAATGAGGCAACGGCCCCTGCCGAAAGTGCGGAATCAAAGATCGCGATGTTGTCGATCGCACCTTGCAGTTGCTTGTCGTCCGTCCAGTTGGAACTGCCGATGTAGTTTTCGTCCCACACCGAGTAATCGGGCACGCCACCGACGTTCGTCGTTCCCGCCGAGACACCGTCAATGTAAACTTCCAACTGACCGCCCGCGTCAAGCGATACGGCGTAGTGATGCCACTGGCCACTGATCCCCTGCAACGCATTGGTCACGTTTATGTTTCCTAGCTCGGTTGAACCGTCATAGACGGTGACGTGCAGATCGTCCGACAGTCCGTTTCGTCCCATCCAGACGTTGCTGTCGGAAGCCCCGCCGCCGAAACTGAAAACGGTTTCCCAAAATCGATTTCCGCTGCCAGCGTCAAAACGCACATCGGCGGCGAACGAGAATTCACCAGATGTCGCGACGCCCGGAATCGAGCTGATGCTGACCGGAGGGGTCCAACTATCTCTGTCCCCAACCGGGAACAACAAGCCACCCGCACTGCCGGAAACTCCGTCCGAGCCACTGACGCTTGCTGGCGCATTGACCGTGATGTCTGGCGCTCCGCTAATACCCGAAGCAACTCCGCTTTCAAAGTCATAGCTCGCAACGGCATCCGAGACTCCGGTCGTCAGCACGGGAGCATCGTTGACATCGGTCACGCTAATCAACGCGGATTCCGTGTCGGAGCTAAATGCACTCGTTCCACCATTGGTCGACGAATTGACTTTTGTGCCTTCGGTGCCTGTGGATTGGTCCCAAGCGCGGAAACCTAGGTTTGCATTTGCACCGTGAGTTCCATTCGGATTAAAACGCAGCCAATCGGTGTCACGCAGTAGCAATGCTGAATTGCTCGACACCGTGCCTACGCCAAACCAATTCGAACCGCCATCGATCGAGTATTCCCAGGTCCCGTTGTCCGGATTGTTGTTCGTGATGGCAATTCCTTCGGGATCACCATCGGCATCTGTGATAATGTCCTGGCCAGAGGACGCCAATACCGAGGCGACCGTTTGTCCCGCATTGTCAACGGCGTCTTCGTCAATCGTATTGAAGTTGGTCCCATACGTGTTCACCATTTCTGGTGCGTCGTTGACCGCAGTGACATCAAAGCCGACGTCCTGGCTGATACTCAAACTGCCTGCGTCGGTAGCAGTAAAGGTCAGAGTTTCACTGCCGTTCCAGTCTGCAGTTGTTGTGATTGTTGCTACGCCGCTCGAGATGCTGACCTGGATATTGGTGTCCCCGGAAACGCTATAGACGAGCGCATTGTCAGCGGTCTCTGCATCTGCGAAGGCGGCATTCAGGTCGATCGTGTAGTCGGCAAAATCTTCGTCCAAGTTTTGGTCGACAATGGTGGATTCAATGGTCGGATTTTCATTGGTACTGCCAACGGTGATGTCAACGCGATCGAGATCCGTTTGAGCAGTATTGATGTGGGCCGCATCGATATTTTCCGATGATCCGAACAATGTATTGTTGAAATACAGGCTGGCAGTGTCAGTGACAGGGTCATACTCGACCAGGTCGCCGCCGTTAAAAGTTAGACCGCCAAGAGTAGCCGCAAGGTCCGTGGAGAGGACGATATGGCCGTTATCCAAAATATAGACGGCATCAATATTCTCTCCCGATTCAAACAAAGTCTCGCCATCGAAATAGAGGCTGGCCGTGTTAGCCACAGGGTCATACTCGACCAGGTCACCCTCCTGGAACGACAACCCGCCAAGGCTGGCCGACAGGGCAGTGGAGAGAACGAAGTGGCCGTTGTCCAAAACGTGGACGGCATCAATATCCTCTAACGATCCGAACCATGTTTGTCCGTCAAAATAGAGGCTGGCCGTGTCAGCCACAGGGTCATACTCGACCAGGTCGCCATCCTTAAAGGCCAGACCGCCTAGGGTGGCTGACGAGGTAGTAGAAAGAATGATGTGTCCGTTATCCAAAACGTGGACGGCATCAATGTTTTCACCCAAAGCAAATAAAGCGCCGTCGAAATCAAGAATTGCGCTATCATCAGCCGGGCTATATTGGATTAAATCATCCGCTGTAAACGCTAACCCGCCCAAAGTGGCGCTGGTTGCCGCTGACAGGCTGATGATTGGCTCTCCCGTATTGATCTGTATCGAGGCGGTACCATTGAAGTCGGTGTCAGGGTTTAAACTCAGACCATCCAGGGCCGTGTTGATAGCGGCGACCGTGCCGATGAAGACCATGGAGGGATCGTTCGTGCCATCTCCAGCAGTGAAAGTCAGGCCGGTGGTACCTGCCAGGGAGAGGCTGCCATTGGTGGCGGTCAGTATCACCTGGATCGGATTGGAGCCGGCATCCACATCGGAAACTGCGATCAGGTTGTCGTTACCGCCGGAAAAAACGATTGCAGTATTCACAGGTGTCGTTTGTGATTCAGGCACTGTATTGACCGGCGCATCATTGACTGAAACCGGCTGAATCCCGCCGGAAATTGTGTTGCTCGTTCCGCCGTCGCCATCGGTGACGTACTCTTCGATCGATCGAACCGACGTCGACGGACTATCCGAAGTATTTTCATACGTCAAGTTGTCCTGGACCGCGTTGACGACGTTCAGTGTGGCATTGCTATTGAACGTCACAACCAACGCAGTACTGCCTGTGACAGGACCGGTATAAGTTCCGATGACGGTCCCGCCGTAGGTTACGTCGGTGCCGCTGATTCCGACCTGGCCTGCACCAGTTCCCTGATTGCGGATGTCGAGTACGTCTTCGGCCAACGCGTTGGACGTCAGTTGCAGGTGAAGCTGCCCACCGTCGAAGTTCGTGTTGTCGGCGTCGGTGATCGAGCCTGCAGCACCAATCAGGTACGGGCCACTATTTTCGTTGTACGGAAGCGTCCCGCCGGGTGAACTAATCACGGGTGCCACATTCACATCACCGACCGTGATCGTCAGCACTTCGTTGTACGAATGGCCGAGCGAATCGGTCACTTCCACGGTCACGTTGTGCGACGTCGCAATTTCGTAATCCAACGAGGAAGCGACGGTCACTTCGCCGGTCGTATTGTCGATGGCAAAGTGGCCTGCAGCATCGTCCGTCAGATCGAATGTGTAGGTTGTGCCCGCGATTGGGTGCTCTACTAAGAGCGTTCCGACGGTTGTCCCAATGGTGGCGTCTTCGGACACAGTGAAGCCATTTGTTTGGTTGAACAGTTCCTGGACTTCACCTGCGGCCATCGCACCATTGGCGATCAGCAAGTTGTCAATGGCGCCATCGAAGTAGTCATCAGCGGACCAGTTAGAGCGTCCGATGAAATTGTTATCCCGAACTCCTACGATCGGAGCCACGCCAGTCTGAGTCGCGGCCTGCACACCGTTCACATACAGCACCATATTGCCGGCATCGTCAACGGTGGCCGCGAAGTGCATCCAGTTGCCGTTGGTGATGGCTCCAACGGCTATCGCTCGATGGGTGTAGACGCCATTCTGTTCGATCGTGAACGTCAGGTCGTCGGTGCCGAGATAGCGGCCAACGATGATATTTCCGATCCCACCACCGTTCGTTTGCCCGAAGTCGACGATTCGCTCCCAGTTACTTGTTGAATCGAACCGCACCGAACCCGCAATGGTCATCGCACCGCCGGTCGTGATGCCGGTGATGTCGCCATACTGATTGACGCCGTCAAGGTCGATTGCGTTGCCACCCGATTGTCCTGTGGTTGGAGTAGGCGTATTGAACAGCGTGATGTCCGCGTCATCGCCCGCATCATCACGTCCCAGGTCGGCAGGATCTGTAAAGCCGTAGTAGCCCAGGATATCGGCATCGCCTGTGGACGGCACGGCGTAGAGATCTCGCGGCTGATCATCGAGATCATCAACGGCAATCGCCATGACTTCATTGTACGTGTTGCCTGCTGCGTCAGCGACTTCGACGGTGACATCATGCGATGTTGCCGTTTCGTAATCCAGTAACGAACCATCGGCGACGGTGATTTCGCCGGTACTACTGTCGATCTCAAAGCGTCCGCCTGCATCATCGGTTAGCGTGAAAATGAAGTCGGATAGAACTTCACTGGCATCCCATTCGATCACGTAGGCGAATGGTCCGTCTGATCCATAATCCAACCAATCTCCATCGGCTTGGATGCGGGCGTAATCCTCTCCCGCGTTGTTCGACTGGCTAAAGGTTGGTGCGTAGAATCCGGGGGCAGCGGAACCGGCGTCTCCCCCGGTCCAGAATTGGTCGTTTGATTCAACGTTCCCGTCCAGCCAATTCCAGTTACCGTCATTGTTCGTGTCGAACGTACCTAGCCAAATCTCATTGCCGGTTTCGATGACCTTTTGTTGGAACAGCTGATTCTCATAGTCCGAGTTGACGGTCAACAGTTGCCCAGAGACGCCGTTCAAATCCGCTCCCAATGCCCCAGCCAGTGCGGTATTGAAGTCGGTCGTCGAATTGACATGTCGATAGAACTTGCCCGTCCCCGCGTCATACGAAAGCGTCGGGTCGCTATTCGCGATCGAATCAGGATCGGTCGGCAAAACGTAACCAACCGTTGTTCCGTCAGCGGAGTTCTCACTAACGTGCAAATCATCGAACGGCGTGCTTGCGACAAAGCCTGCGCCAACCGCGTGTCCAACGCTTAGGTTGTTACCGCTGACGACATCGACGACTTCACTCGAACCGTTGAAGCCGTCCATTTGCCAATTGGCGACCAGACCGGATGGCAGGCTTCCGCTGTCGAACTTGGCTTGAAAGTTGAAGGAGACTTCTGCTGCGCTGCGAACTTCGTTCCAGACTCGGACGTCGTAGATGGTGCCGGTGAACACGGTGTTGGTGTATAAATCTCCTGCATCATCAGCATCTTGGCCAACGACCAACTGTGTCGCAGTACCGTTGTATAGCACATGTCCAGTTCCAACCCCCGTAATCGATTCTGCGTATTCTCCGTCCACATAGAAATGGACGTCACCGTTGGTGTTGTCCCACGAGACGGCTACGTGATGCTGTCCACCGTCCATTAATTGCGAATAGGTTCCCGAGGTCGTTTGTGGGGCACCATCCGCAACCACAATTTGCAGAGAACCATCGGGATAGATCGCGACCCCCAATTCGGTGGAAATTCCTCCCTCTTGATAATCAATGATTGGAATGTACCCGCTAGGAACCGAATCGATTTGGAAAGTTGTTTCCAGTGTCAATTGGGTCAATCCACCAAGCACGGGACGGCCATCGGTAAGATACAGGTAGCTGTCGTTGCCACCATCGGTGTTCAGTTCGATACCGCTGGACAGATCGGTCGGCGCGTTGTCCGTTTCGACCAGGTCGTTCAACGAGACGGTAAAGGCTTCGTCGTAGGTATTCGAGTCGACGTCCGTCACGCGAACGGTCAAGGAATGGTTCGCGTTGGTTTCGTAATCCAGCAACGATCCATCGGCAACGGTAATCGTGCCCGTGCTGGCGTCGATCGCAAAGGCAGCGGCGACGGTTTGCGATTCGATGGCGTAGGTGAGAGCGTCGGTGACGGTGAGAACATCGTCGGCGTCCCATTCGATCACTGACGCGAAGCTGTCTGTGCTGCGTACGTCGTACCACACTTCGTCCGTTGCCATGTAGGCGTAGTCCTCATCGGCGTAGTACCCGTTCGCTTCGCCCGCGGACCAATTTTCGTAGGCGTGGTTAGGATTGAAGCCATTCTCATCACCGCTCCATAGTAGGGCGGCATCACTACCGTTGTTTCGCCACCACCATTCACCTTCAACCGTTTCGTCGGTGGCTCCAATCCAAACACCAATGGCTCCGGCGATGTCTGCCACATTTCTGACGAGCTGGTTTTCATGGTCGGAATCGATCGTCGCCAGCTGACCGGAAACTCCCGACAAAAGTGTGGACATGGCTGATGATTCCGCCGATGCCCAGGTTTGTGAGTTCAAATTCGCCTTGTAGAACTTGCCGGTTTCGGCGCTGTAAGTGAGATTGGGGTCGGCAGCCAGCAACGCCACGATCTTTGCTTCGCGCTCAGCGTCAATGCCTGTAACGCTGCCGACAACGGTTCCGGTGATCGCATTCTCGTCGACCGCGAAAGTCAACACTGGCTCGCTGGCAGTAAAGCCGACGTCAGCGACGTGCTCGACCGTCAAGTTGTTTCCGGATACGGTTTCCGTAACGACGGCATTACTAGAAAAATTATCGAATCGCCAATTGGCGATCATATTCGCTTCGTCATAGGGCAGTGAACTGCGATAACTCGCCGCAATTTCTGCATCGGTCCGTATGTCGTTGAAGAACCTGGCGTCAAAAAACGTTCCTGAAAACAATTGATCGTTATCGTAGCCGCCGTTCAAGGAATCTTGTTCCTGTCCGAAAACCAGCTCACCGCCTCCGGCAATCGCTTGTCCTGTGTTGTGTCCGGTGCCACTATCAACCAATACTCCGTCAACAAAGATCTGCCAATCGCCTGCAGCAGAATTCCAGGTCACCGCCAGGGAGTGTTTGTTGCCGTCTTCCAAAATTCCATAGTCCATTGCCGTCGAAGTGACTTTTGATCCAATATAGACGCTCAGATTGCCAGTGTCCCGGATGATCAACGTGAATTCGTTGGAGGTTCCTGACGATGCATAGGAAACGAGCGTATTCAACGTTCCTGTATGTGTGGTTGCGAACTGCATTTCATACGTCATTGTCGTCAGCCCGCCGAGGAGTGTCCCACCATCATCGGCGATCAAGTAGGCGTCATTTCCGCCGTCATGGTTTAGTTTTAATCCACCACCATTTGTAGCACTCGAATGAAGATCGCTTGGCGGCAGACCCAAAAATTCATAAGCACCGATGTCTGCCGACGCGTCACGAGCCAAACCGCGTTGATCCGTCGCAGGCGGCGTGCCGCCACCCGCGTTGTAGGCAATGCTGGTTACGTCGATTGCGTGAACATACTGCCCAGAAGATGCGTCAACAGCGAGTGCTGCCAGAGCTGGGTCGCTGCCTAGGATGTCCGTTCCAACGGTCCCGCTGAAACCGGTATTGTGCTCGATGATGTTGTAGCCGCTACTAACGACCGAGCCGTTGACGTCATTGCCACCAAACTGCGAGACGTTATCGGCAAATATTGAGTTCGCGATATTGACGGTGCCGCTGGAATTATACAGACCACCACCGTTACCATTGCTAAGGGTGGAGTTACCCGCGACAGTGGAATGAGAAAGAGTGACCACCGTGGAAGCACCCGAGACGCTGATTCCGCCAGCGTTGTTGTTACTAACATTTCCGCTGACGGTAACGTTCGTCAAGGTTGTCGTGCCAGCAGTGACGGCGATACCGGCACCCGTGATTGTGGCGTTGTTGATGATCGCAACACGTTCCAGCGTTGCGGTGCCGCTGGAGTGAATACCGCCACCGGCGTTGTTGGCAGCCGTGTTACCACTAATGACAACATCGACCGCCATCAACGTTCCCGCGTTGTCAATCGCCCCCCCTTCCTGATTCGAATGCGATGCATCAGCAAGCGTCATGTCGCTGATCGTTAGATTTCCACTGGCCAGAATATCAAAGATGCGATCCGAAAGTCCCGAGGCGTCGATGATCGTGGTCGCAGGCGAGTCACCTGTGATCGAAATTTCTGAGGTAATGTCCAAGTCGCCGGTTGCCGAGACGTCTTCATGATCGCCCGTGATGTCAAGAACGTAGGTTCCTGCTCCCAGGATGATCGTGTCCGCACCGGCGGTGTTGTTCGCTGCAATGATCGCTTCACGAAGCGAAATGAATCCATCCGAACCGCGGTTTGCCAGCAGTGTTGCCACGTCCGTTGTCGTTCCGTCGATCGTGTCGGTAAAGGTGTCGACCGTGATTGAGGTGACCGGAGGAGGTGTCGCTAACTCAGTAACGTCCGAATCGCTCAGCTGTCTCGAGTACAACCGGACATCGTCCAATAATCCTTCAAAGTCGTTCGTCGAATCGCCACCGGCTCCGATGACCAGCTGTGCGGTGGTGCTGATATCAAGTGTTGATGCCGAGTTGCTACCAACGACCCCACCATCGAGATAGGTCTTGACCGCGCCACCGCTACGAGTGAACGTGACATGGTGCCAATTTCCGTCGTTGATCGCTCCGATGTTGGACGTACCGCTGGAACCGCCGCTAGAAAGATTGACCTTCATCACACCGCCGGCTTCGACGAAAATGCGAAATCCATCGCCGCCATTCTGTTTGTCGATGACCGTGGCTTCGCTCGCGAAAGAATCAGTGGTGTTAACCCAAAACGACACACTGAAATCACCGGTGCCAAAATCAATCGATGGATCATCATCAACCGTGATGTGTTGGTTCTGACCGGCCGCATCCCCGGTGAAATCAGCCGCAAGCGTTCCGACCACGCCGGTCGTGGTGTTATCTGAATTCTGGTAAACCCCGTGATTTCCAGTTCCGGAAGAATCTGTGGCAAAGCTGAAGGTATCGCTATCAAACTCATAGTGGGCAACCAGGTTGGTAGTGGTGTCCAATGTGCTTCGCCAGGATGCTTGCGCAACATATCCAAAGGCCACGTCGGTCGACACATCGCCGACGGTGTACTCCAAGATCCAGTCACCGCCAAGATCCGCATGCCCGGTCGCATCGTCACTGGCTGCGACATCCGAATTGGTGACCATCGCCAGCATGTCGATCAGGTCGCGCCCCGACTCGGTCGACGCCAGGTCGCAGCCATAGATCAGAATATCTGCGTCAGAGTCCAACGCGTGCCCCCACGAGGCGATGTCGCCTGCGTATCCGGGTGCTTCGTCGACATCCAGTCGAACGTTTCCTAGTTGGATCCCTTCGCCGTCACCGTGACTGATGATATGAACCGCGTCGACACCCGAAAGCGTTTCGAGGGCATTCGTGATTTGGTCGATTCCGTTTGAATCGCTGTCGAGATGAAAGACAACCCATTGCGTTTCGCCATCCGCATCGGCACGCAGCCCATCAAACAGCGTATCCGCATCATCAACATCAGTATCGATGAAAACCACTTCGATCGGTTGTGCGGGATCTAACGCCGGAGCTTCAGCCATGTCATGGACATCGTCCAGCAAATCATGTTGATCATGTTGCGCATCGGGAGCGTCCAAATCGCCTACCGAGGTCGGCTCGAAGACGTGCGTATCAAGAACTTCGCCGTCCGCATCGGCGAAATGGTGCATTAACGATGCAGCGAGGTCCGCATCGACGTCCATAGAACCGTCATGTCCATCAAGACCCTCGCCGCTAAGCAGGATACGGTCTTCGAGCGGGTAAAAGTCGAATTCGCGACTCATGTTTTCGTGCCAATCATCCGTGGTGGCGGTAGTCAATACTCATCCCATGAATCAATACCTACGCGCAAAGAACGCGCAAAATGATCCGTTCGTATAGTCGCCAAAATCACCCCGCGACTCGGATCATTAGCGAAAGAAGTAAGGTTACGTCGACAATCCCAATTGCGAGGACTTTCCCTGTCATGCCGGGCGGTGTACAGATCAGCACAAACGAGTTCCAATTTCCCAATCCCACCGATCACAATACACCGAGGTCCAATTGGCGAACTAGAATAGGCGTCACCGATTTGCTGCCAGAGGTCGCATTCATGCGACACACGGAGATTCCTTCCGAAATGCGTTTCAAGTCGTAAACCAACCCATTGTCGAATGCCGAGCAAATCCAACAAACCGACGGAAATCGATGGAGGCGACCCATTGCCTCTGTCACCGTTCGAGCAATACATGATTTGCGACGAACGACTCGATTCGTATCCGATGTCCGTCGCCTTACACTGGGCTGCCCTTGGCGAACCGCGGCGAGATTCGTTTCGCAAAGCGTTTCGTGAAGCCATATCGTGGCATCCGTTGCTTCACAGCCTCGTCGACCATGACGTTTGGCGAATCAGTGAAAACGCAGTCAGCGATGTCCAATTCTTTGACAACGGTGATCAGCCCACCGCAGCGGATCGCCGCGTCGATGCTCGCAACGGGCCAACGGTTCGATGCAATGTGATCGAACAAGGCGAGGAAACATCGATTGAATTCATGTTCCACCACGCGGCAACCGACGGTGTGTCCTTCGTCGAGTTCTGCGGCGATGTCTTTGCAATTTACGCCGCATCGATCGGCAACTTCGATCCGGCAAAAATTCGGCGACCGACTCATCGTTATCTGACTCAGCGTGCGAACGTCGATCTAGCGATACCTGAACCGGTAAGCCGTTCGACGGCACTGAAGTTCACAGCAAAAGAATCGCTAAGGTTCGTCACTCGCCGAGCAGAAACCGTTGCCGCTGATATCGAAAGAGACACGACACAGCGGGACCGTTGCGGCGGCCTTCGCATGATGGAGGTTCCTTTCAATTTAGAAGAAAGCGAACGCGTTTTTGCGGCCAACACGAATGGTGAGGCGTCGCTCAATGAGTGGGCGATTCTTGCACTAATGCGAGTGATTGCAAAGTGGAATGACGATCATAACGCTCCGTCGCGACGCGGATGGCTGGTCACGAACATGCCAGTGCTGCTAAGACCGCGGAAAGCGGTACGAATAAGCGCGGCCAATATGATCGGATATGGATTTTTGGCTCGTCAACGCGACGGAATCGAAGATTGGGATTCCGCAATTCAATCGCTCACCGAGGAAAGTCGCTTTATTCAACGATGGAAAGTTGCAGGCATGTTTCTCAATGGGGTTGCAGCGGTCCGTAGGATACCAGGCGCCCTCTTCTTTGCCACGCGAACAACTCGCCCGGCAACCTGTGTCGTCACAAACATAGGCGACCCAACTCGCCGATTCCGCAACAAACTTCCCTTGGATGAACGGGGAAGGACCATCGTTGGCAACTTCAAGTTAACACGCCTCAGCGGTTCGCCACCACTTCGCCCCGGCACTCATGTTTCATCATCGATCAACACCATGGGCGGAAAGATCAACTTATCGCTGCGAGTCATGCCGGATTTTCTTTCGCAAAACGCAGCAAACAAACTAGCGTCGATGTGGAAACAAGAGATGATAGTTCACTCATGAACAACGAGATTCCCCCAACGAATGAAACGCCAAGTCGTTGGCCAAGCATGACGGTCCGTTTGGCCAGTTTCGCGTTCGCGTTAGTTCTGTTTCCCATCGTCATTATCGGTGCCACGAGGGCCTGGGAAAATAGCGGCACGAAGGTTGAAGATTGGTTACCGTCCGGCTTCGAAGAGACCGAACGGTTAATCCAGTTTTTTGACCGCTTCGGCAGCGACGAGCTGCTGATGATTGGATGGGAAGGGGCGAAGCTCGGTGATCCCAATTTGGCTCAAATTCGCGAAAGGCTATTGGCAGCGGATCCGCTTGACCAACAGCGCCGAGTTTTCTTTCGAGACGTATGGACGGGCGATTCGGTGTTGCAGGAAATGCAGGACCCACCGCTCGGATTAACGGCGACTCAAGCAAAGGTGCGGATGGCCGGTTGGATATTGGGGCGTGATGAGACCACCGCGGTATTAGCGCTCGTCTCCAATGACGGCATGGCTGACCGCCATCGTGCAATCGATTTCGCCAGACGAGTCGCGACCGATGTCTTGGATCGACCCGCAAGCGAAGTTCATTTTGCCGGACCAACGATCGAAGCGGTTGCTATCGACGAGGCGAGTCAATCGTCGCTTTTGCGATTAAACGGCTATTCGTTCCTCGTCTGCATCGGCCTTTTAATCATCTGTTTAAGACGGGTTTGGTACGCAATCGTTATTTTTGGGATCGCAATCTATAACGAGCAAGCGGCAATGGCGTTGATCCATTTTAGTGGATCACAAATGGATAGCATTCTACTTCTGACGGCCAACTTGACGTTGGTGCTCAGCGTTTCCGCGGGCATTCACATGTACGGCTATTATCGTCATGCGAGCCAACTTAGCAGCGACACGCCGCCTGCGCGAATCGCCATTCGCATGGCATTCAAACCAACGCTCCTTGCTGCGATTACCACCGCAATCGGGTTCGGATCGCTTGCGATAAGTCAGATCGTTCCCGTGCATAAGTTTGGTTTCTATACGGCAATCGCGGTTCCCTTGGCCGCGTTGTTGACACTTTGGTACTTTGCGATGTACCTGCCTTCATCGCGCCGGGCAACGAATTTTGGAGGGAATCGAAACGCGACTATCGGGATCCCGACACGCCAACAATCACTACAAGTTAGGCTACTAAGGCGAACGCTGAGTAAGTGGCCTCTCGTTTTGTTTTTCTTTTTGAGTTGCATCGCCCTCGGTGGCGTTGGCTTGGTGCGACTGCGTATCTCGACCGGATTGCATGACCTGTTCCCTGACGATGCCAAATTGCTTGGCGACTACGCTTGGATTGAACAACGAATCGGGCCACTTGTGCCGGTTGAAATTGTGCTTGAGTGCCCGAGTCGGGACGGCCGTGATGTGGTGGATGAGCTTGCACTCTTAGGACAATTGCAAGCTCGGGTCCGCCGCACCGAGCCAGTGGGAAGTCTCATTTCAGCAGTCAATTTCTCGCCTCCTATTCCGCGGAAATCGAAAACAAGCTCACTCGCTGCCTTGGCATACCGAGCGGGCCTGAACGCAGGATTAAATCAATCGCTAAATCGCTACCAATCATTGCGTCTATTGCGAGTCGATCCCGATCAGCGTTTGTGGCGTTTGACTGCTCGTGTCGAAGGGTCCAAACCGCAGGAATACCATCTGATTATGGACGAGTTGAGAGCGGCAACTTCCGAAACGCTGGCGACGCATGGCGATCCTGACATTACCTTCACGTTAAGCGGTGGCGTGCCGTTGGCAGCGAAGACTCAGGAACGTTTATTGAGCGATTTAGGCACCAGCTATATCACCGCGATGGTGTTAATCGGGGCGACGATGGCAATCTTTTTACGAAACCTGTTCGCGGGAGCCTTAGCGATGATTCCCAATATTTTGCCGGCGTTTGTCGTGTTTGGATGGATGGGCGCGATGAATTGGAAGGTGGAAATTGGCGGCGTGATGACCGCCAGCGCCGTGTTGGGGATCGCCGTGGACGACTCGCTCCATTTGATCATGTCGTTTCGTGAATGGTACAAATCAGGACTCTCACGCCAACATTCGGTCCTTGCAGCACTTGCCACCTGCTCCACGGCGATGGTTCAAACGACGCTGGTTTGCGGACTAGGGATGCTGGTGTTTTCGCTCAGTCCCTTCATCCCGATCCAACGTTTTGCATGGCTAATGTTCTCACTGTTATTCGTAGCACTTCTCGCCGATTTGGTCTTGTTGCCTGCGATCCTATACAGTCCTCTAGGCCGTTTCTTCTTGTCCGGATCGGGACCCGACGTGGCGGAGCCCGCTAAGAATTCCTAACCCAACCGTACCTGAGTGATTTTCATCACTTGGCGGAACCATGCTCGAGTCGGTGGAAACCAAGTGCGGTAGCGAATCGATTTCCAACGTCGTCGGTGTCGATCGACCAAATACCATTCTCCGATGTATTGGTAGCATGGGTCCCAACCGCACACCTCTTGGCCATCACAAATTCCCCATCGAAAAACAGCGTCCGTCTTACAAACGGCTGCAACCGTGCTCTGCTTTCCCACAATCGCGGGGCAAATGGATTGAAAGAGGATCTCGGCACCCGGCCAGCGCTGCGAAAGTTCAGCGAACAGACTGCGAACTTTCAACTCATCGCAATAACAAAAAAGACCCTCCGCAGTAACCAATAGCGGACGATCCGGTCCTAGATCCAAATTGTCCATCCATGCGGTGTCAAAACAATCGGACGCAATGAACGCATTTCGATCCGACGGGCGATAAAAACGCTCTCTCAGTTCAATCGAATCTGGTAGATCCAAATCCCACCAACGAATTCGTCCGTTATCGATGCGCTCGAAACGACCATCCAACCCCGCACCAAGATTGATAATTGCCGCATCGGGATGCCGGACAATAAACTCGCGGACGCGCTCGTCAAATATCTCCGTTCGAACCGCAACATCCATCTGCAAATTCCAGGCCCCCGCGAATTTAGCAAAGTCGTAGTCGATCGAATCCACGATCTCGACAGCTTTGGGGTCGCGGATAATTGCGTCGTCGCGTTCGGTTTCCATCGCTCGAAAGTAGAGCGGAATTAGCAACGTTTCCTGGACCGCTCCCAGATCTGCCGAAAATCGTTCCGCCTCATTTGCCGGTGAATTAGGCATGATGTTTACAATACTCGAGTGGACAGAAAAATCGCATTCACATGGCAAATGGCAGCCGCCAAACCCGAGCCGACCGTGATTGCCAAAAACGCATGAAAGCCGTTGAACGATGGGTTAAATCCTTGCAATCGACATCCCCATAGAATCAAGATCGTTAACAGCCCAACAATCAATGCCATTCCAATTCCGATTCGAATTGCAAAGGGGAGCCATCGCAATTCGTTGGCCATCGGCGGATCGATCGCCGCTGCTTTTCGCCCAAGTGACGCAGCGAGCACACCGAAAAACGAAGACAACCCAGGCAACAAGATCGACATTGGAATCAACATTGCCGCCAAAGGGTAGTCGGTGAAAAGGGTCACCGATTCAGCTTGCCCGTAAAGCCAATACGCAATCAACCCATTAATTGCCCCCGCGATACAAAATTCGCGTGGTCCAGCGATACGAAACGCAAAGTGACGAAGTGTGACGGGTTTTGACACGGTTGGTTTAGACATGAACAGCCGATCCACCGTCGACCGTTAGCGTTTCGCCCTGCACCATGTCGCTAAGCGGACTGGCTAAGAACAACACCGCATTAGCAACGTCGCGGTCGACCAAGAAGCGATCACCAACCATCGACTTCTGTTTGCGCCCTTCAAACATCTGATCCGCACCGGGCAAACGACGAGTCGAGTCCGTTTCGACCAGACCTGCTTTGACGATGTTGACATTGATGCCTTCATCACCAAGTTCGAGTGCCAAGTGACGCGAGATGCTCTCGAGGGCCGCCTTGCTGCCGCCGATCAGCCCGTACATCGGCAGGGCAATGTCCGCACCGTGGCTGCTAATCGCGATGACTTTGCCTCGACCGGAACCGTTCGTCAACATGTCTTTTGCTTCGCGGACCAGATGCACTAATGACATCACGTTGGTTTGCATTGCAGTGTTGAAATGCTGTGGCCCGGCGGCCAACAGATTGCGGAACCCACCGGTCGCGGCGTTACTGACAATAATATCCAACCGTCCGATTTCCGATTTGACAAACTGCATCATCGCTTCGACGTCCTCGGATTCACTAACATCGGCCTTGACTACCCAAACTTGCCGACCGAGTGAAATGATCGCCTGGGCAACTTCCATTGCTGCCGCTCGGCTAGTGACATAGTTGATGACAATATCGGCACCTGCTTCGGCGAGCCGAATGGCAGTGGCACGGCCGATACCGCGCGAGCTCCCACTGACGAGGGCCACTTTTCCTGTAAGATCGATCATGGTTTACATATTCCTAAGAGAAGTTCGTTTGAATGATGGGGTATTGTTTGTTCAAGAACCGAATGCGGCTGAGCCACCGCCACGGCGAAGCGGTCCACAAAGTGGAATTCAATCGATGCGAGTTGACACATCGCGTCATTGCGGTCGTTTCGAACCGTACATCGAGAGGGATGCGACTTCGCCGAATCGTTCTCTACCGATACAATCTTCCAGCGATTGGGGCGAAACGGTTCACAGCGACAGAAGGCTTTGTAGGCGGCTTCCTTCGCGGCCCAGAACGCGTGGGGGGGTTGCGTGCCAATTCGAATTCGTTCATTGCGGTCAAACCAAGTCGTCAAGAAACTTGGCGCCAACGGATTTCGAATGTCGACCAAATCGATTCCAATCCGAGACCGGCTGACCGCTGCCGCAACGGCTCCCTCAATATGGCTGGTCGACAACCGTAACCGCAACGCGGTAGTCGTTGAATGCGACGGATGCTTGACGAACGCGACGGGACGGCGAGATTTGCCATCACGGCACCGCGATCGAACTTCGATCCTTTGCTCCGAATTGACTTCGCTCGACCAACGCCGAACCATCCGTGCCATCAACTCACATGAGCGTCGGTTCAATGACTCCCAAGACGCGCCTCCCTGTGGCGTCAATTCAATCGACCATTCCGCAATGGGGTGTTTGGTTTGGCACATCAGGACCCAATCCCTTGCAGCAAGGTACATCGATAGCCAAGTCCGCTGATAACGGCTTCGCCCGAAGCGTCCCAAACATTGAAATCCAAGATCGCGGCGTCAGCTACTTTCTCGTGAAGTTTGACGTCGACCAGCAATTCCTCTTCAGCATTTGGCATCCGCAGAATCTGCAACTGTTTCATGCCAACGGGAATGGCGAACAACGAAGGGTCTGTCAACCACACGTGGACACCACATGCAAACATGCATCCATCGATCACTGCCATTGGCGTCAGTGGTCGACCGCGACGCCGCTCGCCGACCAACTCGTTGGGATCGGGTGAACGCAATTTGCCCAGCAGCACGCCATTGACGGAGCAAACATGAGTAAGCGTTTGAAACGCCGGTCCATGAGAAATCAATTCACCGGCAGCGTATTTGACAGGATGCCAAGCCAAGTTCCCATTGATTTCTGGCCGCACGATCGAAGACATCTCGGTTCGCGTAGGAACAATACACGTCACCCTGGTTTGATCGGATTGGACCAACACCCCCTTACTGTTTCTAAAATCCGCCACCAACCGAGCGATCTTATGCTCACCCTGATCCTCGACACAAACATGCGCTGCGTGCACCGAATCCAATTCGATTGGCAAGCTCTTTTCGATTCCTATGTCACCAAGCACGATCGGTGTGGTGGATAGGCCGCTCCGTCCATACGTCGCTTCCACAATCGCCTCGATCGAGGCAACGGTAGGCATCAACGGTTTCGATCGAAACAAATGCTGCGACAAAAAGGGATCCGTTTTCGAATCGAGACGAAGTAAAAACCGCTTAGATGCCGACGAATCACGTTGCAACACCTGCTCGTCCAAAAGCGGGCAGTCTGCAAGTGGAATGCTGTCCTTGTGATCTTGGCTGTGGGTCGAGTCTTCGTCCTTCGTTCGCGGGTCGTCGGTTTCTCTAAACTCGCTCGCGGACAATTGGCCCGTCAATTCGAAAAAGCTTTCATCGCTGACAATCACTTCCGATTCGGCCGTCGGACGCGATATTTCACGCAGTAAATGATCCACCCCTTCCGCGATTGGCATCAGTGCCAACTTCAAGATGGACCGACTACCGAAGCTAGTCGATCGCAACATCATTCCCGCTTCGCCCCAACTATGCCAATGGAAACTGACCGCGCGAACATCGGGCCGTTCGTGTCGCAACGATCCGATCAGTTTGCACATTCCATCGGCGCCGAGTGAGTAGTCGCTCGCGGCGTTGGCTCCCATCCGACCGCTGATGGAACCGAATCCGACAAAGACCTGCAGCGGATCTTGGCGGGTTAGTTCCATTAAGTTCTTCGTCGCAGTTAACTTGACATCTACCATTTGGCGTACGCGATCAAGACGCTTGTTTTCAATGCGATCAGGAAACGCAATGCCCGCACCTTGAATGATCCCATGGATATCGCCATCTTTTGAACGGATCGCCCTTAGCGTGTTGCTCAGCTCCTCGCGATTGCATATATCACAAGTGTGGTAGTGGAAATCGATGCCATTTCTTTTTGCTTCATCCAAATTCCGTTGCAATTCACGTTGCGTGGCCAAACAGTTCCAGATCTCGCGCCCGCTCTTACCTTCTGCCATGGCGTCGCGAGTGACCCTGCGTCGAATTTCCGCTAGCTGATGCTCGGATGCATCGAGTATTTCCGCAGGAAGCGGATCGATCTTGGTGCGACCGAGCACGTGCATCTTCAATCGGAATCGGCCCGCCAATTCCATCGCTACGCGTGCGGTGATCCCTCGACCGCCACCTGCGGCAACCCATACCGAACCTGGCTTTGGGACCAGCGGCATTGTGTCGTCGAGCGATCGTTCCAACGCGATTGGAATTCGACGCTCTCCATCAACGAAAGCGACTTCGACCGCCGGATCGTCGCTGCTTAGTTCATCCATCAAAAACGTCGCGACCGATTGCGGCGACTCACCGGGCGACGCGTCAACGACCTTTGTCTGCAGTTGGCTCCATCCACGCTGGTTTGCCTCGACACGCATGCTTTTCAGCAGCCCACTGATGGCTCCACCCTCAGGTGCCAGCGGTCGTTTTGCAAACCCAAAATCGCCGTTCAAACAAGTCACCGCACTCAGTGATTGCAGCGTTGCCCCCGATTCTTTGGCCGCACTCACCCAACTTTGCAGGATTTCAAATGGCAGCATCACTCCCGATTCGACTCGTTTGCCCCATGATTTGGAACCGTTAATTCGCCAAGCTGCGTCATCACGTGGCGTCGCAATCACCAAATGTTCGGGAACCTGATTGGCTACAATTGCCTTAAAAGATTGCATTGCGTTTTCGTGGTCGTTCGTGGCAATGCAAAAAACCTTTACTTGAGCTTCAGAAAAGACCGATGCAATCGCTTTCGCATCGGGGTTGTCTCCGACGATAACAACCGATCCTGTCAAGACGCGAACTCGTTTACCGCTTCCTTGCATCGGCTGCATTCGCATCACGAACCGCTTCGCCACATTATCCTTAGTATCCTCTGGCGTGCTCTTGGCTTGGTTTGGCGTGCTCTTAGCTTGGTTTGGCGTTGGCAGCGTCCCCTTCCAAACCGGATCGGGATAGAAGGTCTTAAAATGACGCCAATCGGTGATGGTGACATCGGGTTCGCAGCTACCCGACTCGATTTCAGCGATCAGATGCGAGGTGCCTTCCTGGACGGGCAAGAATCGCATTTTGGCTAGAAATTTGGCATGTTTCGTTTCGGGCCGTACTGCCATTCCGACTTCGTCCCATGAATGCCACGCCAGTGTCACAACACGGGTTTCGGGACGTTGGAACCGAAACCACGATCCCATTTTTGCAACCATCTCGTTTGCTAAACAGTAATCCGTTTGTCCAATGCCTCCAAAGCGACCGCTGATCGATCCGAAAATCACAAAGAACCGTAGCGGATCGTTTGCCGTTAGCTGCATCAAAGCAGCGCAGCCATCCGCTTTCGCCGCGATAGTGCGGTCTACCAAGTTCGGCTTCTTGGAAACAAACTTGTTCGCTTTTTCAAATCCAGCTCCGTGAATCACGCCAACGATGGGTTCGCCGTTGCTGCGGATTTGGTCAAGCAATTTGTCTAGCGCTGCACGGTCCGAGACGTCGCATCCCCAGTATCGGCATCGAATGCCTTGTTCGGCGAATCGCTTCATGGTTCGTTCGATCTCGATCGCCTTTTCGACGGCCGACCACCGATCCGCAGGAATTTGTTTTTCGGCGATCGCCTGCCGCATCACTTCGCTGCGAAGTTGCCGCAATTCCGCATCGTCGAGATCCGACCAACCCGGCTCAATGTTCGGTGGCGATGTAGAACCAATAAGATGAAGAGTACCGCTTACACGCTTTCCAATCGCTTCGGCCACCGTTGCGGTGACGCCGCGAGCGCCGCCCGTAATCACCCAAGCCCCTTCGACCGAATCGACCGAAATGCTTGGCTCGGCCGTCAGCGGCTCAAGAATCGGCCGCAGCACATACCGCCGCTGTTTTTGATCGTATCCAACCTCGGCTTCAACCGCCCGCAGTTTCCACTCCTCGTGAAACAGTCCCACTGCGTCACGGTCAGAAATCGTCCGATGCAAATCAATGGTTTTGGCGCAAAACCGGTCACCAAACTGAGACTTCGATTCCAACCGAATCGCTTTCATCAGACCCGTCAAAGCACCATCGCAAACACTGGCCAAACAACCTGACCAACCAAAATCTCCCGCTGTGCGGATGACCGCAAAACAGGACGCCGAATCGCTCGCTTTCGCTTCGGTCACTTTCCCATACCACCACTGTAGCAGTCGATAGGGTCCCATCACCCCGCGTTCGCGTTGTTTCACGTAGGCACTTTTTAGATCGATACCTTGATGGTCCCCGGGCTCAGCGACAATCACATGCATAGGGAACCCTTGCTCAAACGATGCTTCAATTCGCGAGACCGATTCTTCGAGCGAGAGCGTCGTTTCTAGCAGCATCACCTCATTGTGCTCAGCGTCAAACGTCTTAGCTAACTGGTCTGCGAAGGTACCGTCGCCAACAACCAAAACACCACCGGTCATGGTCGACGGAGCCATCGTCGAAGTATCTTCCTTCTTTGTGGATCTCTCGATTTCGATCGACCGAGGCACCATCCGATAAACGAACCGATTGCAAATCTTATCGCTAACATCCGTTGGCGGTTTGCCCTCAACGCTGGTTGCAAGCTTGATAAATGCGTCCGCATCGATGGCTGGATAATCGGTGTGCGTCGTTGTTTGGAATGGTTGCTGGGTTTCGGGCGCCTTCGACTGCTTTGTTCCTGCTGATCCGTTTCTTGAATTTGGCTTGACCTCGCTAAAACCGAAAGGTCGAAAATCAAGTTCGAGGTAGGTGGGCGATGAATCATTACTTGCCGCGTCCGATACGCTTGCTTTCGCCACACCGTTGCTAGTCACGTGAAGTTCGTCTTTCACATCAATGTGCTGGGTAGAATCGGTCACCGCAAGCCACGCTTTCGCTTGCCCCGGTGCCATCACGATACTGGCTTGGTTATCAACTCGCCGCAGAGTATGCATCGTCGCATGTGAAGTTTCCCTTCCGCGTTGGGGACAATATTGGTCGCGCAGCGCATCCTGTGCCTCTGCTAACGAGAACCGTTTCGCCGTCGCGGGGAATAGTTCCGCCAGTCGTCCCAATCGATTCGTGGAATGGTCAGGGACCTCGCCCGAAGGTTTGAGCAACTGAGTGTGATTGCTTGCCAACACTGAATCCGCAGCGACCCGGTTCGCTTCAAGATGGCAGCCATCGTATTCCAAGTAGGTCTGCTTTCCGGATCGAGCGTCATGTAATGAAACGCCCCACGCGCCTCGCCGATCACTACTTTTTATGATCCGGATTGCTTCGTCGATACTCGCCGCTTCGCTTAGCAGGCGGCGCACAAGCAAGCCATGCAGGAGACCAAATCGGTTACGACCTGTGATCGGGCGATCAATTAGCATCGAACTACTGACGCTTAAACCTGCCTCATTGAATCCAGCGATTGATCCGACCTGGCCTGCGATTCCAAATAAAACATGACGTTGACCATGCTGGGGACTGCGGACGCAAACACTGCGTGGCAATGGACCGCGAAGCAACAACCCGATCGGCAAATCCTCGTTCGCACCGTGCCACCACCCATTGGCATTATCGGATGCAGGAACAACGAAGTGAGCACAACCAGCATCGATGTCGGGATAGAGCCAAAGGTTGAGCGCCATCAAGTTCTCGAAAGCAATCTCGCTACCCTCGGCAATCCCTCGGAGTTCCTCAAGAGATGCTTCGTCCCAGTATCGTTCCACGTTCGGTAACACCTGGCCAAGATCCGGCAGCGAACTACCACCTTCGGCGAAAGTTCCCGCACATAGAGAGACAAGCTGACCAATACGATCTCGCTCTTGCTCGCCGTATTGCCGTCCCATTTGCCGTGGTGATCCGGACACCTCAATCGTGCGTATGTGTTTTGCCCTAGCGAAGCGTTCTTGGGGAACGTCTTTAAGCTTCCCATTTCCACCGTTTTTTTCTTGCTCAGTAACGCAGCCCAAAGCAACGTCCATTGGCAAAATTCTCACGGCGGCTCCGCTGTCACATTTCCCTTGAGTCACGGTTTGGCGACGAACAGGCGAACGACTCTTCGTCGGTTCTTTTCTCGCAGTCGATTCTTTTCTCGCAGTCGATTCTTTTCTCGCAGTCGGTTGTGCTTCGGATGGTGAACCCGTAACGGAAGGCGAAGAAAGTCGCGACGGAGCAAACTTCGCGGAGGGTTTCAAAAGCGATTTGATAATCGCAGGGTTGGTTTGTAGCAGCGGACCAAGACGTCCATTGACGCTCAAAGCGGCTCGCACCGCGGTGATGCCTCGCTGCGGCCCCCGGCGTGGCTCGTCCATCGAAACAGCCACACAATCCGACCGATCGGAAATGATACGACGATTCAGTCCTGTCAAAACTTGACCGGGACCAACTTCAATCAACAACCGACAACCGTCAGCGACAGCTTGCCGAATGACATCGACATAGGGAATAGGAGTGACTAATTGATGCACCAACCCTGTTTTAATGCGATTGGGATCGCATTCGTATTGGCCCGACACGGTGCTCAAAACAGGGACTTGCGCAGGTCGCATCGGAACATCCCGCAGAGCGTCGGCGAACGCGGCCTGCGCCGGCGCCATCATCGGGGTGTGAAACGCGCAAGGAACCGCCAACCGTTTCGACTTTAACTTGTGCTGTTTGAGCAAGCCAATGAATCGCTCAACCGCTTCCACCGAACCCCCCATCACTGTTTGTTCGGGCGCATTCTGGTTGGCAATCCAAAGGTTCCCGCCTATCGAATCGACAAGCGGTTGCACCTGGTCGGTCGATGCAATTACCGAAACCATCGCCGCCTCTGGCAAATTGGCTTCGTCGATCGAACGACAACGATCGTACGTTGCCCGCACCACCGTCGCCAAATCCCAAACGCCAGCAGCAAACAGCGCCGCCAATTCACCGTAACTATGCCCAATCACCACATCGGGAGTCATGCCCCAAGCTGCGACTTGTTGCATCATTAAGGCGTCGCCAAGTAACATTGACAACTGCGTGCGAAAAACATCTTTGCCAAGCAAAGCGGATTCGCGATTGATCACCTGGTCGAGCGACGGCATTTGCAGTGACGCCAATACCGAATCGATTCGGATTGCAGCGTCAGCGAAAACGGGATCGTTTTCGATCAAGCTTGTCAGCATCCCTGGATACTGTGAACCTTGACCTGGCAAAATCATCGCGACCCGGTTTGGCGTCTCCGTGACAACACCAAAGTAGATCCCTTGTACGGCCAAGTGGGCTAGATTGCGATCCATCTGCAACCCTCGCCACGCGGGCTGAACTTTCTCGGCAAACTCGCTTGCCGATTGGACCACAAACGCTAAGCGAAAACGGTCCTCTGACCCAAACTGCCGTTCGCCAATTTCAAAGGCAGCCTCCGGGTTACCCGCTTTGGCTTCCAAGTTGTGCAGCAATTCTGAAATGGTGGGTGCCCCAATAGTGACAATCGTCCATCTGGCAATGTTCGCGGAATCACTTTGCGATACAGCCGGTTGACTCGGCCTTCCCATTTCGGTCTTTGATCTTTTCTCCGAGTTCAAGGTCGCGCGTTCATAGGAAGTCACAATTCCTGCATAGCCAAGCGAATCGTCTTGCGTCGAGCTAACCATTGCGGCGGTCGCAACGCCGTCCGAGCGGGTCGGCAGTGCTACCAACTGGTTCGCCAACGTAAACTTGCGATCGGCACTGGCAAGTTGCTTGATGGTGGTCGCCCGGACCGGGTGTACCAGCGGAGCGATTTGTTTTTGTTTCACCGATTCACTAGCGCGCAACATCGATGCCATTCCACCTGCCCCAGCGAGGGAGCCAATGGAATCGGCGATACATCGCACGTGCACATCCGCAGGGACGGCCACCGATTCGGTTTGGCTCTGCTGCGTCTCCACCGCTGCAACGATGCCTCGAAGCACTTGGGGATCGCATTTCGGATCACCTTTGGCGGAGGATTCAATCAGCGAAACGTCGCCCGCAACGATCGACGCGTTGTCCATTCCACGTTGAATCGACAATCGCGTATTCGGTTCAACACCGTTGCCACTGCCGACACCGAAACCGGCGATCACCGCGTGAATCTTGTCGTTATCCTGCTCCGCCTGATCGAGCCGTTTGAGGATCAAGACGCCGACACCCTCGCCCGGCAATGAACCTTGTGCGTCAAACAGTGGATGAACTTTGCCGTTACCCGATAGCCGTCCGCTGGCTCGTAGCGAATCAAACAGCGTGAAGCCCGCTGACCGCTGACCGGCTGCGACGATCATCATATCGGTGTTTCCGGTGCGCAGCATCAGCGATGCCAAATGCAACGCGGCAAGCGCGGAACAATCACCGGCGTCGATCGCCGTGGCGCCACCCATTAAATCAAATGTCTTGGTACATCTTGATGCCAATGTGCTACTCGTGAACGACCCTGTTTCGTCCATCAACGCGGGCATTCGCGACAATAACAGATCGCCATACTGTTCACCTAGTTTTTCAATGGCAGCTTTATCAACATGTCGCGTTTTCAACCGTTTTCCGACATTGTCCATGAACTCGGGCAGCCGCATTCCCATTTGCAATTGGTTACCAAACTCGCCACCAAAAACGCTTCCGACGATAACCCCGGTCCGTTTTGCATTTAGATTTTTGTCCCGATAGCCGCTGTCTCGCAGGGCTTGGTCAACCGCATCTAACAGCATGAATTGCAGTGGATCTGCGTTGGCGACTTGTTTTGGTGGGACCTTGTGCTTTCGCCAATCATATTCGTAATCGGGCATGTAACCACCGCAAAGACGTGACCGGTCGACACCAAGGGGATCGACCAAGAAACGTCCTTCGGGCATCGGAGTTACAGCCGATACGCCAGACAAAGTTTGTTGCCAAAACGAAGCCCAATCCGTTGCTCCGGGCAGAATCGCTCCCATCCCGATAATCGCTATCGAGCTAGCGTTTTCCATCGCTTTGAGGTCCGTTGAGTCCGGATCGTCCGTTGAGTCCGGCTTGATTGATGGGGACAATTTCAGGGCAGCCTGCGGAACATATTGATCAACAACAACATGTGCATTGAGACCACCAATCCCAAACGCGTTGACTCCGGCGCGACGAGGTGTTCCATCGGGTTGTTCCGGCCACTCACGCGCCGTCGTTGGCAACTCGAACGGTGTTTTGCCCCAATCGATTTTGGGGTTCGGCGTCTTGACATTGGGTGTTGGCGGAATCGTGCGATGTTGGATCGCCAACACGGTTTTTAACAAACCCGCCAAACCGGCCGACTCAAGCGTATGCCCGATATTGGCTTTCACACTTCCAAGCGGGATGCGATAGCCGTCGGGCAGTTTTCCTTCGAGTCCTTTGGCCAACGCCTTGACCTCGGTAGCATCGCCAACCGGAGTGCTGGTCGCGTGGGCTTCAATGTATTGAACCCGGTCAACGCGAAGTGTGTCGCCGTAAGCCCGACGGAGCGCTTCGACTTGGCCTTCTTCGCGAGGTGCCCAGAGACTTTTCCCTTTTCCATCGGACGAAAACCCGACTCCACGAATCACCGCGTCGATGTGATCGCCATCGGCGATCGCTTTTGCCAACGTCTTTAGGACAATCACGACATAGCCTTCGGCCGTGATCAAACCATCGGCATCGGCATCGAACGGTCGAGTTCCCGTTGCGGAAACCGACCCTGCCTTGGAAAACAACAACAGGCTATCGAACTTGCAATGAGACGCACTACCGATGATCGCCATGTCGATCTCGCCAAGTTGCAATGCCATGGCTCCCGAGGCGAGCGCATAGAGGGATGACGCACAGGCGGCGTTCATCGCCATATACGGGCCATCGAGCCTAAACGCTCGATTGATGATACGCCCTGCCTGGAAGGCTTCCACCCGCGGCCCGCCATCTTCGTCGCGGCCAGGGTATTGCCGCTGGGTTTCCTCTACCACTTGGTTGATGATTGCGTCGCTATCCAAGCCCGCCAATTCATGGTAGAGCGGAAGGTCGTTCAAGTACTGTGCGGTTTCTCGAACCAGTGAACGATAAACCAAGTCACCACTGCGGCCGGTCCCGCGAGTGTGCCCGACGTAGACACCAGCGCGACGTTGCGGCAAATCATTCGGGTCCCAACCGGCACGCCGCACCGCATCGGTGGCGACCGACAACAACTCTAAGTGTGCTTTGTCGGCCGCAGATACGTCGTACTCCGATAGCGCAAAACGTTCGATGGGCTTTGATTCCGGGCGAATGATTCCGCCGAGCCGGCTGTACGTTTTCGCCCTGACGCCTTGATTCTCGTCGTAGTAGAGGCGTTGGTTCAATCGCTCCGGTGGCAATTCCTCGATCGCACTGCCGCCGGTGCGAATCATATCCCAATACTCCTCCAGACAATCTGCGCCGGGAAGGCGACATGCCATCGAAACGATCGCCAGTGGATTATCAGAAAACGCAGGGATACTTTTTGTCATAGCCGGTTGGTTGTGTTAGCGGAGCGAAGCGACCGGTCCGGTGTATTTTTTCATCGTGTTAGCATCGGTCACTCTCAACGAACATGGGTTCGCAAATACTCAAGGACGTGCGACAGCGTCGGAAAATCGTCTAGCGAGAGATCTTCGTCGGGCGCCAATCCGTAGTACTCGCCAATTTCGCCGAACATTTGCGCCTTCTTGATGCTGTCAATACCCAAATCCGCTTCAAGGTCTGCGTCCATTTCGACAATCTCCTCCGGGTAACCCGTTTGCTCAACAACAAAGTTGATCAAGAACGAACGAAGATCATTGGTTGACGTCGCGGCGGTGTCCGAGACAACCACGGGTGCAACCGCAGGTGCGGGTTGCGCAGTCACTACTGACTCTGTCGCACCCGCAACCACCGAGGGATGCCGGCCATTGCTGCCAACCTGCGGTGGCTGGCTCGCACAAACCGCGGGTTCCACACCGATCGTTTTGGCTAAATAGTCAAGCACTAGGTCGAGTGTCGTGAAATCGTCCAAGGAGAGGCTCTCGTCAGGCTGCAGTCCATAAATCTCACCGATTTCCCCGAACATTTGCGCCTTCTTAATGCTGTCGATCCCTAGGTCGGCTTCCAAGTCCGCTTCCATTTCGACAATCTCCTCGGGATAGCCGGTTTGTTCCACGACGAAGTTGATCAGGAAGGCCTGCAATTCCGCTCGATCGTGAGTCGAGGAGTTTGCCGCCGCAATCGGTTCGGCAGGAACAGACGGCGTTGGCGGGGCAGTAGGCGGGGTAGTAGGCGGGGCAGTGGATGCAGCGGCCGAAACCGGATCCGCGGTCGGAATCGGTGTGGCAGCTGCATCGGTTTGCTCGGGAAAATCTCGCATCACTCGTTGCCACCAATCGCTGCCGTCTATGGACGGTGGCGCGGAAACCGGTGCCGCAGTCACAGGTTGCGAGGAACCGGATGGCGTTTCGCGTTCGCGAGTGTTGACACTCTCTTGCGTCGGAGCCGGTGCCGCCGGTTTTTCTATGGAACGGCCCGCATCGCGACGCATCCGATTCCGACGAACTTCAGTGGCGTCAAAATGGATGATTCCGCCATCGAGTCGTTCTGGTTCAACTGCTGGGTTAGGCACCGATGCCGCGTTTTTTCTTTGTGCTGTCCCGGCAGATGAGTTTTGAGCGTTGGAAGATGAATTCATTGTCTATTGGTCTCTCAATAACACTTGGAAGCTGGGATCGTCTATTCCACCACCGATGATGATCCGCTTGGATCCGGCACAGAAATCTCTCGGTTTGTCGGGCGATTGGTTGGATGATACTTTTTCTGGCATCGAAGCAAGCGCGGAAACGGCCATCGAGCCTCCTGCCAGATGCCCAACAAGTTGACTTGCATCGTGTTCAGCAGCAGGCACCGATCGGTTGTGATCACGCAGTGACCAGCGGACCGCTGCGGAAGCCTCGGCATGAAGCGAGGCGTGGGTTGAATTCGCAAATTCGACATGATCCACCGCGACTTTCTGTTCGGGATGCTCCGCAACAAGTCGCTCCATCGTTAACGCCAACGATGCTTGAGGAGACTTTGTCACATAGCCCGCTGCGATATCTTGGATCACCGCACGAATTGGATGCCCGTTCTTAATCGCATCTCGTTCGCGTTCGAGAATCAACACAACACATCCTTCGCCCGGAAAGATGCCATCGGTGCCATCTTGGTCGCCCAAGATTCCCGCGCGGGTCATCCCAACGTATCGCGACGGCCCGAGGTCTTGTTGCGCACCAATACAAATCATCAAATCGTTGTCGCCACAAACCAATTGATCGACACAACAAAGTATCGCGGCGCCCGATGATCCGTGTCCAGAATCGACAGCGGCTGCCCCCCCCATCAAATTCAGGCTCTTTGTAATGCGTGACGCTAGCGAGCTGCTGGTGAAGCTACCCGTTTCGTCCAAAAGCGCGGGCATTTCTTTGAGCAAAACCTCGGCGAACCGATCAAGAAACTCTTGCTGTTGCGGAGCCGACAACCCTTCGTCCTCCAAGAGTCCGCCGATCCGTTTTTTCAATTCAGGCAGTCGCAATCCCATTTGAAGCTGGTTGGCAAATTCGCCTCCGAAAGTGGTGCCCGTCAATACACCACAAGATTGCCGGAGCGAATCAGTCCAAGTGATGCCCGCATCGTGGCAAGCTTCATCAACGGCGTCCAAAATCATAAATTGCAGTGGACTGGCATTCGCGATTTGTTTAGGCGGTACACGATGCCGTCGCCAATCGTATTGGTAGTCTTGAACGACGCCACCAAGTCGGCTGCGGACATCAAATCCGCTTGGTGAAGGCGATGTCGGGTAGGCGTCACCGTTCCAACGATCCTTTGGCAAAGGGACGATCGCAGATGCATGTTCCATCAATCGCTTCCAAAACGCAGCCATCCCGTTGGCGTCGCTTGGACCTGGAAGAATGCAACCGACACCGATCACTGCGATGGCTTCTCGGCGGGGCTCGATTGGCGCAGATGCTTTTTCAACGCCCCGTCCGTCTTTCAAAGGACGTTGGACCACGACATGCGTGTTTAGGCCACCGATTCCAAACGCATTCACCCCCGCCAACCACCCTTGATTGTTTGCTTTCCAGGGACGTGATTCAGCAGGCAACTCGAAAGGAATATTGTCCCAATCAATCTTGGGATTACGTGTTGCAACATGAGTTACCGGAGGGATTGTTTCGCGTTCCATCGCCAACATACACTTTAATAGTCCCGCGATGCCTGCGGTTTCGAGTGTGTGACCGATGTTCGCCTTCACGCTTCCTATCGGAATCCGTATTCCGGGTGGCAATTCGCATTGGTAACTTTCTGCCAATGCACTGATTTCGGTCGCGTCACCGACTTGGGTACTTGTCGCATGAGCCTCGATGTATCCGACATCGGATCGCTGAAGATCACCACGATAGGCACGCCCGATCGCCAAAACTTGCCCTTCTTTTCGAGGTGCCCAAAGGCTCTTGCCCTTGCCGTCCGAGGAAAGACCAAGCCCGCGAATGACGCCATGCACCTGACATCCGAGCCGACGAGCGGTCGATTGTCGGCACAGCAACAAAGTGACATAACCTTCGCCAATGACTAATCCATCGGCTTCACTATCCCATGGTCGCGTGCGACTTGCCGACAATGATTGTGCTTTAGAAAAAAGGACAAGGGAATCACTATGGCAATAGGACGCGCCGCCAGCGATTGCCATGTCGATCCGACCCGTTTGGAGTGATCGCACCGCTTGGATCAATGCATGAGTCGACGAAGCACACGCTGCATTGAACGACATCGTCGGTCCTGTAACGCGAAGCGCATCGCTGACCGCCCGAGCACTACAACTGGCCCCTAGCGGGTGACTCGATTGATTCGGGTAATCACGCCGTACCTGATCGACCAAATCCTGCTTCAGTTGTTTCAGTCGATCGGAACTCAATCCTCTAAGTGGCAATTTTGATTCGCCGCAAACTTGATCCAATAGCGAAGCGGCTTGTCCGATGTAGTTGGCAAACGCGATATCGCCTGCCAAACTGCTTGCACGAGTGTGGCCGATGAATACGCCGACGTTGTCGTGGGGAAGATCGAGCGGATCGAGTCCCGCGTCGTCAACGGTATCGAAGGCGACCGAGGCTAAGGTGGCATAGGTCGTTTCGGGGTGCGTCTTTAAGCCATAGGGCAAACGACAATCGGACGTTCGCAAATTTGGCAGATCGACGAGACAACCAATGTCGGCATACGTTTTGTTCTGCTTGCCTTTTTCAGGGCTAAACAGCAGGTCGCGATCCAAACGATCGTCGGGAAGCTTCGTCTGAGTACAACCTCCCGAAAGGATCAAATCCCAGTAAGCATCAAGCCCTGAAGCCCCTGGCAAACGACAACCCCGTCCAATCACCACGATCGGCTCGGCCTGTGCGTCAAAGTCCTGCGTCGACATTGGTTCGATGTCTACCTGGGAATCGAGGAAATGGGGTTGGCTGTCTGGCTAGACAACACGTTAATCCAACGCTCCATCATTTCCTTGACAAAATCCGTTTTGCAAACACGTGGCGAATTGTCATTGGATTTTCCAGCCGAAACAGCTTTGAATGCACACTTGTTCCCTATCACCACAGCCCCCCTCGAAACGGCAGCCCCCAAACTCAATTCTCCGTCAACCAACCGCCGCAGCGTCGCGGCGGACAACGTACATCGTGCTCCTTGGCGAATATCGAATCCAACGTTCACCCACGCATCGTCGTCCCCACGCGAGCCAAATTGGACGGCATAGTCGCCGCCACCATCCCCGAGAACGCGCAAGTTCAAATCGGCGACCGAGTCGGTTTCAATGGTGGTGATTCGGTTCGACTTGTTCGCGGCCGGTTTTGCAAATCCATGATCTTGCAACAAATCACCTGCCAAAAACTTGGGTGTGGTGATCGGTGGTTTGGGCCACCCGAAATTGCTCTTGAGTGCAAACCGGCATAGACGCCTAATACTGTCGGCATCGATTGGCGGCGGAGCCAAATAAGGTAATGCGGCGTTTAGATTTGATCGATCAAAAACGGGATCGCTACGCCAATAGGCCTGGTAAATCTCCATCTGCTCTCGAAAAGCCGATTGAAGCCCTTCAAGACTTAGCGTCGGCAAGGATGAATTCTTGTTTTGACGCCCTGGCGAGGCAGCCGCCTTTTCAATTTCCTTTACTAGAATTTCCATCGCGTGCTCGGCAAATGTTTCGTGCATCACGTTCGCCAACGTTTGGCAGTTGGTTCGATACTCAGCCGTCAAATGATAAGTTTGATTGTGCAGCGAACGGTCACAGACAATGCTGCTGATCACTTCGCTAACCCAATCGACCGAAACAAAATTCTTCTCTTCACTCCCCGACAAGTCCAAGGTTTTCACAAGCGTGCTTTCTGACACCTCCATCAACGGCGTTTGGTACAGCAAGCTTGCGGCGATCTTCAGCGGTGCGTACAGTCCGTGAAACGTGCTTGTGTAACCTGTGTGGTAATCGCCCGTGATGATCGCCGGGCGATGAACCGTCACACTTTTGAAACGATCCGATGCTGAACGGACCATCAACTCCGATGCACACTTGCTCGCCTCGTAGTCGTTGCCAAATTGTTGCCCCTGGTCGAGTTCCGTTTCTCGTATGATGCCGGTACGTCGACCACAAACATAAGCCGTACTGATGTGATGCAACTCGGCGATCTTCCAACGCTCGCACAATTCCAACATTCGCTCGGTGCCGTGCATATTGGTCAGCCAGGGCTCACCTTCGCGTGACTCGGCGACAAATTGCAAACTGGCCGCGTTGTGCAGCAGCGCGTCACAATTGGTTTCAATCCAGCGGTGTTGATCCGCCGACAAACCCCAACCCGGCTTGTCCAAATGGCCTTCCAACACGACCGGTCGCGGCAATGCTTGCCCACGGACACGTTGCCAGCGATGACAAATCGCATCGATTCGCTGGGCCGCCGAAGCGATTGGCGATGGGCGCGCAACAACAGCCAATAGGACACCTCGCTGAAGCAAATCCCTGATCAAGTATTCACCCAACAGGCCCGTCGAACCGGTCAGCAGGAGGTAGCTGGAGCGGGAGCGGGAGCGGATGTCAATCAAGAATTCATATCCTATTGTTATAAGACCATTAGCGAGAAACCAACATTTCGCCTAACACCACCAAACCTCGGAAAGGAAGCAGGACGGCACCAGCCAATGCGGTGTCCACAAACGATCGACTGCCGCCGATTGTTTTCCCGAAGTCCATGGCGTCACGGCTGTAACGACGAAGGTCGGCACCGCAGGTCCCCTATCCAGCGCAGCCCAAACCCCCGCTCGGAAACACCATCATGATCCACATTCACGAGAAGGCTAGGCAGAAAAGCGCTAAAAATTAACAGCGGATCACATGAAGGCGTTCGAGAACATTGGCAATTCGGATATGCGATACGGGAACAGCTGCGATGATGATCAAAAACACGCAAAAAACGTGCAATATTGAACACAATCGCCACGCAAATTAGCCCATAGCGACTAGACATCGGGGCAACTCGCTTTCCGGAAACTCGCTTTGCCTGTTCCCAATGCCTCGTTTCTTGGCATACCGCTCCCACCCAATATCGCAGTCGCCATTTCTCGCTCCTGAGGTAAGAATCAGGCAATCGGAATCACGCAATCTAAGGAGCAACGGGCACCGCTGGTTCCACATGCTCATTTCCGCGAATGAACAAAGAACACATTTTTGAAGAGGGCAACGTAAACCGATGCTCACCGCGCGTCTCCATCAAATGAGCGAAGTCACCAGGACTAAACGTCTGCAACTGCGAGATTTGAATATCGTCGCTATCTATCACTTCGATCATCGGTCGATCTTTCATGTGCCGCACGACTCCGTTCATGCAGTACACGCGAACATCACTACAACGGATGATGCGACAAGTGGTGTTAGCGTCCGGATGTTCCGCACGGTTGACGGTGCCGGCTTCCACCTTAAAGAAATAGATTCGAATATGCGTGCACCCATCGAATGTTGATTGAGGGTCATGCCCCACCCGCTCAACGTTCAGAGCGTAGAACGAAAGTGGCTGCGCCGTGCCACTGATAATCATCGGACCGCCGCGTGCCATCGCGCCGTAGATTCGGCCACCACCATTTTTGGATACCCTCATTTTCGCGGGCGCCAACATGCAAGTGCCTTTCCCGCTGTTCCACGCGATTTGGCCGCGAATCGACAAAAACGCAATCAACGGACTCGCATCCGGGTTGTCTGCGGTGACGATCATGAACGCGCCCGCGTTGCTAACACGGTTGGAACGTTCCTGAATCGCATGGTCGCCGATTGAGGTAATTCCTCCTGCAACACCGAATAGTTGCGTATCCGTTCGAAGTTGTAGCGTGCCTGTTAATTGGTATTTCCCGGGTGGCACGAACACTTTCTTGCTTTGGACAATCGCATTTTCAAACGCGATGCGATCATTCGTAACACCATCACCTTTGGCACCAAAGTCTTTCACATTCACGCAATCCGAATCTTCAAATGAGGGATAAGTGGCGATGTGGCGATCACGAATCTGCTCGATGTCAGGAACGCCCGGTCCCAATGCGCAGTCAAGCATCTCACCAGAACCCTTCATGCCATTGACAAGCCGAACAGCATCAGCAAGCGACGAACTGTATCGTTTGATACGTATCCAAGGGCGTTCATTCGGAAGGGATTTTCCCGTCTTGAAAACCGCATTTGCTTTCGAGACCCAAACATCTTCCAAAAAGATATTTTCCGCTTGCCTTGTAGCGCACACGCTGCCACCGGTTTCGACTTCGACGACACAATCGACCAAACTAATTCCTGCGCCACCGGAACGCTTCGTCATGTCGATTGCTCTGTCGCTTGTCGTTTTCAAACAGCATCCCACCAACAGCGTCGGCATTTGATTGCGGTCCGCAAACCTTACCGAGGCATCAGTCTGGTTTCGGAAGTTACATGCAACCAGAAGCGGAAAACGGCTACCGCGATCAATCGTAATGCCGTACCGTCCACCAATCACTTCGATGTTGTAAGTTCCTCCGCCTTGACCACAACAGTTACTGAGTCCCGCGTACGCACCCTCTGCGTGCACCGTGACATCTTGAAGTGTTGACCCTTGTGAGCCGCTATGCCGAATCCCGATCGCTCCGGAATGTCCACGAACATCAATGTCGATCCCTTTAAAGACATGGCTGAACGAAATATTGGGTTGCTCTTTCCCCCACATCGGTTCCATTTTGCCCGGCGCGTCGTCGCGAGTTTGCGCCCACACCCAAACTGCGAGTTTAGGGTTCTGTGGATCGTCAAAGCCTTTAGCCTTCTCAGACAACTTAAGAATTGGTCGTTCACCCTTGGTTGAACCGAGCAATACAATCCGATTCGGTTGGTTCCAATAGTGCTGCGTTCTGCCATCGGTGGATCGAGGCTGATTGAGCTTCGTCACTTTCTGCTGACAAGAAATCGTATCCGAAATCAAATACGTTCCACTGGGAAAGTAACATGCCACGCCATGATCCCGCGCGTCATTGACGGCCCTTTGGATCGTAGTGGTTGCATCAGTGTGGCCGGTTGGGTCCGCAAAATACGGTGTTTTAGTAACATCTAGAAAGTCGTTTCGCTCAAGTTGGTCTCCTGGACTAACTTCGCCCTGCTGCTGGGCCTGCAACGGCGCATTAAGCACGTAGATGAAACAAACAAACAGCCCAAGTCGCGCAGCGTTTTCCATCCGTTTCCACCTTCGAGTGTTGCCTAGATTGCGAGTGTCTACACCGTACGCAACCGGAAATCCGAAAGCACATCATACGGCGTTATCGCTGAAAAAGCACTTCGGGTGGTACGAGTGCTTGCTGGATTGGCTGCGAATCGGCGGCTCGGATTGGGTTGACGTGGGCGCTGCGCTGCGGCCTGCCAGCTTTTTCCCATAACTCCATCTGTTTGCCTTTTGCGTCGTCGAGATCCTTCCCGGTTTTTGCCACTTTGCTTCGCGCATCGGAGAGTATTTTTGAAATTGACCCCAAACGCGGATCCGCTCGCACCTCGCCTGATTGTGAAACGATATTGATTTGCTGTTGAGCGAGAGCAAGCTGTTGTTCCAATTCTGCAACTCGGGCGCTGGCCTGTTCGACATCCTGCAATGTTTCTTCGTCGAATTCAACGCCGGCAAAGGAACGAATTCCGGCATCGTTAAGGATGTCGCGAACCGTTTCTGGCGTCACCAATAGAGCTAACATCGCCAAAACGATTATCAGTTCCCTGGTCGCTGCAAAGCCATCGCGAAGCGTTGCATATTTGGTTGGAGTCGAATCGGCCATCAAACGGTTCCCACAGCTCAATTTGCGAACAGATATTACCGAATAGGGTTTCGCAGAAAGGGGGAGCACGTGTCTAGCCGAAATTTTTTCCTACACGCTCGGTCCCTCGCCACAGAACGATAGAATACAACTGGTTTTTCCCGTCAATTGAGAACATTTCTCATTTGCACGACGAGAAACAAAAAGCATTCCAATTTCAACAAATTTACGAGTCATTCAGGTAGACTGAACATTTAATCATCCGAACTGACTCCTCATTTTTCCCATAACAACATCAAGAGTGCCCACTATGCGAACTGCAATTCGAATATTCTCCGTGGTCTTTGCTCTGAGTTCCACAACCGCCGCGCTGGGTGAATCGCCGACGGCGGATGCGACGTCCGCCGCAAAGAAGTTGTCGGCCTATGACGAGCAAATCAAGCCGCTGCTAGCGAAGATGACGCTGCAGGAAAAGATCGGCCAGATGACTCAGCCTGATCAAGATTCACTCCAATCCGAGACGGATATCGAAACCTTCTTCGTTGGATCGATCCTTTCCGGCGGAAATTCAGATCCTCAGGACGGCAATACACTCGAAGCGTGGACCGCGCTTTACCTTCGCTGTCAAAAACAGGCGATGAGCACACGACTTGGCATTCCACTTCTGTACGGTGTCGACGCCGTGCATGGACACAACAATGTCATTGGAGCCGTCATCTTCCCACACAATCTTGGTTTAGGTTGTACTGGCGATCCGGAGTTGATTAGGGAAATTTCGGAGATCACGGCCAAGGAGGTTCGTGCCACCGGTATCGAGTGGACCTTTGCTCCCTGCATCACCGTCCCACAAGACGAGCGTTGGGGACGGACCTATGAAGGCTACTCAGAAGATCCAAAGATTGCCTCAGAGCTAGGCGAAGCAGCGGTCTTCGGCCTTCAAGGTCCACGACTTAGCGATGATCCACAGAGGGTGCTCGGTTGTGCAAAGCATTTTCTTGGCGATGGTGGCACGCGTCCCGGAACAGGCCATGCCGATGGTTTGCTTGACCAAGGTGATATGCAAGGTGACGAAGAAATGGTCCGACGCATGCATTTGTTTCCTTACTACGCCGCAGTCGATGCCGGCGTTGGAACCATCATGCCGTCCTACAGCAGTTGGAATGGAAAAAAGATGTCAGGGCACAAGTATTTAATGACGGATGTCCTAAAAGGGGAACTCGGTTTCGAAGGATTCCTGATTTCCGATTACAACGCCATCGACCAAGTGACGCCCGACTACAAAGAGGCGATCGAACAGTCGATCAACGCCGGCATGGACATGGTGATGGTACCGAGCAACTATGCAAACTTCACCAAGTTTCTCGAAGAATTGGTCAACGAAGGACGCGTTCCCATGTCGCGTATCGACGATGCGGTGACGCGAATCTTGCGAGTCAAATGTGCGATGGGTTTACTCGACGATGACTACTCGCCCGAAGCCGATCCCGCGTTACAGGAAGCGTTCGGATCCGCAGCGCATCGTGATGTCGCTCGCCGGGCCGTCCAAAAGTCGCTTGTTCTGTTAAAAGACAATGGCAAGGCGTTCCCGATTGCAAAGGGCGCAACGAAAATTTGTGTCGCAGGCAAATGTGCCGACGACATTGGCAACCAATGCGGAGGCTGGACGATTGATTGGCAAGGCAAGTCGGGCGAAGTGACCACGGGCGGCACGACGATTGTCGAAGCAATTCGCAGCACGGCCGCAGACGCCGCCGATGTGACTTTCTCGGAAGACGGCAAAGATGCGGCCGATGCGGATGTGGCCATCGTCGTCATTGGTGAGAAACCGTACGCCGAATTCATGGGCGACAGCGCGGAACTTGTTCTTGATCCCGAGGACGTAGCGACGATCAAAAATGTCACAGCGTCTGGGACACCAATGGTTGTCGTGTTGGTTTCGGGACGCCCGCTGATCATCAACGATACGCTCGATGCTGCCGACGCATTTATTGCTGCATGGTTGCCGGGAACCGAAGGCCAAGGTGTGGCGGATGTTCTGTTTGGAGATTACAAACCAACCGGAAAACTGTCGATCACATGGCCAAGTTCGGTGGATCAAATTCCGTTGAATTCCACCAAACAAGATGATTCGTGCTTGTTCCCGATTGGGTTCGGATTGTAGCGGGCGCAGAATTCACCTTGGCCGACGAATCTATCACGTAGGATTCCGTTAGCAACGTGACGATGAATTGATTCGCCCTCTGCTAGGGAGCGCGAAGGCAGCTTAGGAAATCCCATGACCAAGACCGCTGTTTTTCGCGCCGTCGACATCACCAAGACCTACCAAATGGGTGAAGTCCAAGTGCGTGCGCTTCGCGGCGTGAGCTTGGAGTTGTTCGAAGGCGAGTTCGTCGTTTTGCTTGGCGCATCGGGCAGCGGGAAGTCGACTTTGTTGAACATTCTAGGCGGCCTCGATGTGCCCACATCAGGGACGGTCCATTACCTGGACAATGAATTGACCGCCAGCGACCAAGGCATGCTGACTCGCTATCGCCGCGATCATGTCGGGTTCGTGTTTCAGTTCTACAATTTGATCCCTAGTTTAACAGCACGGGAAAACGTCGAGCTAATCACCGAGATCGCCGATTCCCCAATGGACTCACTTGATGCACTTGATCTTGTCGATCTGCGTGAGCGGGCCGACCATTTTCCGGCTCAGCTTTCGGGTGGCGAGCAACAGCGTGTGGCCATTGCTCGGGCAATTGCCAAGAATCCCGACGTCTTGCTTTGTGATGAACCGACCGGAGCACTTGATGTAAAAACCGGGATCGTCGTGTTGGAGGCGATTGCCTTGATCAACCGCAAACTTGGCACCACAACGGCTGTGATTACCCATAATGCTGAAATTGCCAAAATGGCCGATCGAGTGATCTCTTTGTCGAACGGACAAATCGCAGGAGTCGAGAAGAATACGACCAAAATCCAAGCCAACGTGTTATCGTGGTAAGGGTAAGGATCGTCTAAATCAAAAATGTCGAATTTCGGTTGTCGGGCCATTTCCGATGCCGTTCACCTTACGAGCATGGACACACCCTGATGGGAAAACTCCAACGTCAGCTTGATCCCCATTGAAAAAACTTGACCGTAAATTGCTCCGTGACTTGTATCAATTGCGTGGCCAAGCCACTGCAATTTTCACGGTCATTGCAACGGGTGTCGCGACGTTTGTGATGTCGATGTGCGCGTACCAGTCGCTAACCACTTCGAAAGACAAATTTTATCGCGATTATCGTTTTGCGGATGTCTTTTCATCGACTCAACGGACACCGAACGCGATGCTGCCGCGACTTCGCGAAATCACAGGCGTCGCTACGGTTGAAACACGATTGGTCTACGACGTCCTGCTTGACGTTCCCGAGATGACCGAACCGGCGACCGCTCGGTTGATCAGCGTTCCCGACGCGGGTCAAACGGTCCTCAACCACCTGTACATCAAACGTGGACGAATGCTTCAGCCAGACCGATCGGGCGAAGTGGTTGTTTCCGATGTGTTCGCCAAAGCGCACCACTTTCTCCCCGGCGACGAAGTCCGCGCAATCCTAAACGGTAAATCACAATCCTTCAAAATCGTCGGCATTGCCCTGTCACCGGAATACGTGATCCAAGTTCAACCCGGAGCAATGCTGCCCGATGACAAACGCTTCGGCATCTTTTGGGTCAGCGAACGTGATCTGGAGGCTGCCTTTGACATGACCGGTGCGTTCAATAGCGTTACCGTGCGGTTAGCGTACGGCAACAACGTCGACGCGGTTATCGAGGACTTGGATCGGTTGCTGACACCCTTCGGCAGCATCGGGGCCTATGACCGAAGCGAGCACTTGTCGCACCAATACCTTAGTGACGAATTGAGTCAACTTCGCGGCATGGCCATCATTGCGCCCGCGATTTTCCTAGGCGTCGCGGCCTTTTTGCTCAATATTGCCGTTTCGCGGATCATCGTCCAACAACGCGAACAAATTGCGGCACTCAAGGCGTTTGGCTATACCAACCTCGAAGTCGGCGTCCATTACCTGAACCTCGTTTTGTTGATTACGGTTACCGCCACGATTGCCGGAACGCTATTCGGCTTTTGGATGGGAAACGGAATGATGGGAATGTACGAGGAATTCTACAAGTTTCCGTCACTCGAATTGCAAATCAACTTTTTTGCCGTCGCGGTAGGGTTCTTGTTGACATTCTCAGCGGCACTTCTAGGAACGTATGTCTCGGTTCGCGGTGCGGTACGGTTACCGCCCGCCGAAGCAATGCGTCCCGAACCGCCACCGAGTTTTCGGCTTTCGATCATTGAGCGAATGCTTCCGAAACACGCTCTCGCACCCGAAATGCGAATGGTTGTTCGCAATTTGTCCAGACGGCCCATCAAAGCGTTCTTGTCCGTCATCGGTATCGCCATGGCCGTCGCCATCATGATCTTGGGCAACTTTTCCCTCGATGCGATGAACTACATGATGGATTTCCAATTTCGAATGGCTCAACGACAAGATTTGACGGTAACGTTCGTCGAACCAGCAACCGAGTCGGTCATGTACGAAGTGCAAACCTTGGCTGGGGTTTTGCAGAGCGAGACAATGCGAGCGGTGGCAACACGCATTCGATTCCAGAACCGATCGCGCCGCGTCGGCATCATGGGCATCGAGCCGGAAGCAGAACTTTTTCGTTTACTCGACGCCAAGGAGAGAGTCGTCCGGGTCCCCGATTTTGGGATCATGCTCAATACGAAGCTAGCCAAATTACTTGGCGTTCGCGTTGGCGATGAGGTAATCGTCGAGGTCTTGGAAGACAAACGCCCCATTTTGACATTGGAAGTTTCCGCGATCGTTGAAGAGTATACGGGAGTGAACGCTTATATGAACAAGCAGCGTTTACATGCCGCTTTGCTCGAGTCGAAAGTCGCATCTGGTGCCTTTTTAAAAGTCGACCCCAATTCGATGGACCAAGTCTTCACGGAACTAGAACAACGACCGGGTGTCGGCAGTGTGACAATCAAGGATGCCATGATGCAAAGTTTTGAGAACACCGTGGCGGAGAACATCTTGGTGATGCGGTCGATCATCGTCATTTTTGCTGCAATCATCGCGATCGGCGTCGTGTATAACACCGCTCGGATATCCCTTTCCGAACGAAGTCGCGACTTGGCGACGATGCGAGTCGTCGGTTTTTCGACCCGTGAAGTATCGACAGTGCTACTTGGGGAAATATTCATTTTCACGGTATTGGCGATCCCGATAGGCTTTATGATCGGTTACGGGTTGGCGGGGATTATGATCGCCGGACTGGACACCGAAAACTACCGCGTTCCATTGGTAATCAATCGAGAAACCTACATGATGGCCGCCGGTATTGTGGTGCTGGCAACCATTTTCTCAGCGGGTCTGGTACAACGACAAGTGCAACATTTGGATTTGATAGGCGTCTTGAAGACGAGAGATTGAAAATGAGGTTTTCGCTAAAGACTTTACTGTGGGGAACCCTGCTGATAGCGCTGGCGATGGTCGGCGTTTTGGCGATGTTCCCCAAGCCGATCGATGTCCAAGCCACTTCTGCACAAATCGGAGCTCTACGAGTAACGGTCCAAGAAGATGGCAAAACGCGGATACGCGAAAAATACACAGTGTCAGCGCCCGTGTCGGGACGTTTGTCGCGGATCGAATTGAACGAAGGCGATTTCATCACCGAAAAAACTCTGCTGGCGGTGATTTTGCCGAGTGATCCTGCGATTTTGGACAAGCGCACGCGAGCCGAAGCGAGTGCTCGGGTGCAAGCAGCCGAATCGGCTGTTTTAAGAGCACAATCGCGAGAACGTCAGGCGAAGATTGACCTCGATTTGAGTGAATCGACACTTAATCGTGCGGAACAACTTCGGCCGCAAGGCGCGATATCCCAAGTAGAATATGACATTGCCAAATCGGATATGCTCTCCGCTGCTCAGGGCATCGAAACCGCGTCGTTTGACTCTGAAATTGCGAACTTCGAATTGAAGATGGCCAAAGCAGCATTGGATCAATTCGGGGACGATACCACGGAGGTAAACGTCGAACCGTTCGAGATTTTCTCGCCCATTTCGGGGCGAGTTTTGCGTGTGTTCCAAGAAAGTTCGACAGTCGTCGCCGTCGGCGCACCGCTCATTGAACTTGGCGATCCAAGCAACTTGGAAATGGAGATTGATGTTTTGTCGACCGACGCGGTCAAAATCCAAAACGGTGCGGAAGTGACGATCGAACATTGGGGTGGCGGTTCACCTTTGACGGGCCATGTGCGTGTCGTCGAACCAGGCGCGTTTACGAAAATATCGTCACTCGGCGTCGAGGAACAACGGGTCAACGTGATCGCCGATTTCAATGAACCACCCGATCGTATCGCCTCACTCGGGGACGGCTACCGGGTGGAAGCGAGGATTACAGTCAATCAGCTTGAAAAGGCACTATTGATTCCCAACAGCGCCCTGTTTCGCAGCGACCGGCGGTGGCACGTGTTAGCCGTGGTCAATGGCAAATCGATGTTGAGGCCAGTCGAAATCGGACTGCAAAATGAATCTCGTACGCAAGTCTTAAAGGGCCTCGAAGAGGGCGATCGAGTGATTCAGTATCCAAGCGACAAATTGCAACCGGGCAGCGTCGTGCAGGTGGTTCCCTAGACGTCACTCGTTGCGTCACCGGTCACGCCTGCGTGAGCACTTCACGCCTGCTTGAGCACTTCACGCCTGCGTGAGCACTTCACGCCTGCGTGAGCACTTCACGCCTGCTTGAGCACTTCACGCCTGCTTGAGCACTTCACGCCTGCTTGAGCACTTTGCCGGTCACGCTTGCAGCGACTTGCATCAATTCAGTGGGGCTCCCCGTTGCGACCACCTCGCCTCCGTGTTGGGCCGCGCCGGGCCCGAGATCGATAATGTAATCGGCCGCTCGCATCAGCATTGCGTTATGTTCGACGACGATAAGCGAATGTCCGTCCGCAATCAGAGCATCAAAACAATCGACAAGCCGGACAATATCGGCAAAATGCAATCCTGTGGTTGGCTCATCCAGAATAAAGAGTGTCCGCCGGCGCGATGCAGAAGCTAAAAACGCGGCGAGTTTTAATCGCTGACCTTCGCCGCTCGATAGAGTCGTTCCTGGTTGGCCGAGCGTAATGTAGTCAAGGCCTACATCGATCAATCGTTTCAATCGTTCTTGCACTTTTTGCTCGCCACGGAAAAACGACGTTGCTTCGCGAACGGTCATGTTCAACACATCCGCGATGGTGCGATCACGGTAGCGAACTTTCAAAATTTCGTCACGGTACCGCGAACCTTGGCACGACGGGCATCGCATCGTCACGTCGGCAAGGAATTGCATGTCAATTTGCAGAATTCCCGCTCCGTCACATTCACTGCATTGGCCGAGCGCACTATTAAAACTGAAGTGTCCGGCACCATAATTGCGAGTTCGCGCGTCGACCGTGTTGGCAAAGACTTTTCGAATTGCGTCAAACGCTTTTACGTACGTTACCGGGCAACTACGAGCACTTTTGCTGATCGCCGATTGATCGATCAACATACACTCTTCGATTTGGCTCAGCCCTTTGATGTTTTGAAATGGCAGCGCAGGCGTGGGGGTGTTCGATTTCCGTGATCGGATCGCACCATAAAGCGTGTCTTGAACGAGCGAACTTTTTCCGCTGCCTGACACGCCGGTGACAAGACAAAGCACCCCGAGAGGGAAATCAACCGAGACGTCTTTTAGATTGTGTCCGGTTGCTCCTTCCAAAGAGATGGTGCCGCGTGGTTTACGAGGTTCGCGGTCACGCAGGGTCCACCCACGTCGACCGCTGAGAAATTGGCCGGTGACGCTCTTTTTGTGTCGGAGCATCTGTTTCGGTGTTCCTTGGAAGACCACTTTGCCCCCCATTCGGCCAGCGGTCGGCCCGATCTCTACGGTTTGGTCGGCCATTCGAATCAAGGTTTCATCGTGTTCAACAACAATCACCGTGTTGCCGCGGTCACGAAGCCCAAGGATCGCTGAGACAAGCGTATCGACGTCGGCGGGATGCAAACCAGCAGTCGGTTCGTCGAGAACGTAGAGCATGTTGACGAGGCTGCTGCCCAGTGCAGCGGTGAGCGCCACTCGCTGGGTTTCGCCACCTGAAAGCGTCCTGAGGGTGCGGTCGAGCTGCAAATACCCGAGCCCGACCGCTTGTAGGTAGCCAATCCGTTCGCGAATTTGTGATAGAGGTTCCGCGGCGATTTTGGCTTCGCGTTTGCCGAGCAATTGTGAACTGCCGAGCAGCTGTGAGCCTGATGCGATTAGATTTGCAAAGAAGTCCCCCGCGGTATCCGTTTGCATCGATAGAACGTCTGCGATGTTCTTGTTTGCGATTCGATATGCCATTGCCTGTGGGTTGAACCGTTTGCCGCCACAATCGGGACAGGGACGGTAACTGCGGAAACGCGACGCGAAAATGCGAATGTGCATTTTGTATTTTTTTCGATCGAGCCACGCAAAAAAGCCATCTAGGCCGCCAAAGTTCCTCTCCGGTACTCCTTTTTGGATCAGTTTGAGCTGTTTTTTGCTGAGTTTAGAAAACGGAACGTCGGTAGGAAGGTGATAGTCGTCGGCGAGCGCCAAAAGTTCGAACTTTTCATGTTCGTAGGAGGGTGTATTCCACGGCGCGATCGCTCCGTCGGCTAATGAAACCGATTTGTCCGGGACAACCAAGTCCATGTCGAGATCAACGACGTCGCCAAATCCTTCGCACGTCGCGCAGGCACCAAGCGGATTGTTGAAATTGAATAGCCGTGGGACGGGATCGGGGTAGTCAATGTCGCAAGTATCACATCGTTTTTCGCGGCTGATGGTGCGGCGCATCCACGATTTACCATCGATTTCAACGAGATTGGGTGCGTTTGAGGAGGTCGCTTCGGCAAGGACCACCGCCCGGAGAACGACCGCCCGACCATGCCCTTCGTTCATCGCTGTTTCAAGCGATTCGGTCACTCGCGAGAGTTCTGCGTCCGAAGCAATTCGATCGACCACGACGACACAATCGATGCCGTTTTTGCCAACCTTCTTTGCTAGCTTGGTGCGGTCGTCGTCGGACAGGTGAAAAGTTTGATTGCCAACGACGAGCCGCAGGTAGCCTTCTTGTTGAAGCCCGAGCAGGATTTCGCTCGCCGATTTGCGACTTTCCAGATGGACGCCAAATCCGATCATGCAGCGGGTGCGATCAGGAAATGCAATGATTTCCTGGGCCACGGTCTCCGGGTCATCATTGACGACCGGTTGGCCACAGCTATAACAAACCAAATCGCCAATTTTTGCGAACAACAATCGCAAATGGTCGGCAATTTCGGTCGTCGTTCCGACGGTACTTCGGTTGGTTCGCGAGCCCCCAGCCCGGGTAACGGCGATCGCCGGCGGGATCCCTTCAATCGAATCACAGTCGGGTTTATCGAGCCGTGCGAGAAATTGACGGGTGTAGGCAGAAAAACTTTCGATGTACGCCCGTTGCCCTTCTGCATAAAGCGTATCAATAGCCAGCGACGTTTTGCCGCTACCCGAAACGCCGCAAAATGCTATCAATTTTCCACGGGGAAGATCGACGTCAATATTTTGCAAATTATGGACGCGACAGCCGCGTACGGAAATAATTTCGCCAGGCACTTAGGTCTCGGGGCGAGTAGGTATGGGGGAAATCACTAGCATAAATGTTATCTTTGAGGCTATCGGCGGCATGTCCGGTTGCCAACGGCGCCTTGTACCGTTGGCGCACGCACCAAAGAGTCCCTACCATATGGGCTCAACGGGTGGGAACGTGTGGAAAATTTCCGTACACGCCTCTTCTACCGCCCCATTTTCAGCCCAACAGCTAATAGTGGCAGATCAAACCCTAAACAGGAGTAGAGATGAATTTACCGACCAAGAATAAGAAGCTTATTGACTGGGTCAATGAGTGCGCCGAAATGATGACCCCCGACGCGGTGGTTTGGTGTGATGGATCGGAAGCCGAGTACCAGAAAATGTCCGACATCATGGTCGACGCAGGCTTGGCCGTTCGCTTGAAGAAACGCCCCAACAGCTTGCTATTCCGCAGCGACCCAAGTGACGTCGCTCGCGTTGAAAACCGTACCTACATCGCAACGAAGACCAAAGAAGCCGCTGGCCCGACCAACAATTGGATCGACCCAAACGAGCTCAAAGCAACGATGAAGGAATTGTACAAGGGCTGCATGAAGGGACGTACGATGTACGTGATCCCTTTCTCGATGGGCCCGGTCGGTTCAGACATCTCGAAGATCGGTATTGAAGTCACCGACAGCCCCTACGTCGTGATGAACATGCACACGATGACTCGCGTTGGTACCAAGGTGCTTGACGTCCTTGGCGAAACCGGCGAGTACATTCCTTGTTTGCATTCGATCGGCAAACCACTTGCCGAAGGCGAAAACGATGGCGGCCAGTGGCCATGTGCTCCGCTCGACAAGAAGTACATTGCTCACTTCCCCGAAGAGCGACTGATTTGGTCGTACGGATCGGGCTACGGCGGAAACGCATTGCTCGGCAAGAAGTGCTTGGCTCTTCGCATCGCATCGGCACAAGCTCGCGACGAAGGTTGGATGGCAGAGCACATGCTGATCCTCAAACTGACCAGCCCCGAAGGCGTTGAGAAGCACGTTGCTGCGGCGTTCCCAAGTGCTTGTGGTAAAACCAACTTGGCGATGCTGGTTCCAACAATTCCTGGTTGGAAAGTCGAAACCGTGGGCGACGACATCGCTTGGATGAAATTCGGCGACGATGGCAAACTTTACGCGATCAACCCTGAAGCCGGTTTCTTTGGTGTTGCACCAGGAACCTCGATGCATTCGAACCCGAACGCGATGAAGTCGATCGAAAAAGATACGATCTTCACAAATGTCGCGTTGACCGAAGATGGCGACGTGTGGTGGGAAGACATCGGTTATCCTGCACCTGGCAAGCTGACCGATTGGAAGGGCAACGAATGGGAAGAAGGCAAGAGCGAAGGTCCTTCGTCTCACCCGAACTCGCGTTTCACCGCCAAGGCAGCCAATTGCCCCTCGATCGCATCGAATTGGGAAGACCCCAAGGGCGTGCCGATCGACGCATTCCTGTTCGGTGGTCGCCGTCCTTCGGTAATCCCGTTGGTTCACGAAGCTGATAGCTGGGCACACGGTACTTTCATGGGCTCGATCGTCGGTTCCGAAGTAACCGCAGCGGCATTGGACCTCAAGGCGGGCACGATTCGCCGCGACCCAATGGCGATGTTGCCATTCTGTGGCTACAACATGGGCGAGTACTTCCAACACTGGATCGATCTTGGCAAGCAAGATGGCGTCCAATTGCCGAAGGTCTTCTTCGTCAACTGGTTCCGCAAGACCGACGATGGCAAGTGGCTATGGCCAGGTTTCGGCGAAAATTCGCGAGTCCTCGAGTACATCTTCAACCGCTGTGATGGCAAGGCAAAGACAGTCGATACACCGATTGGAAAGATGCCTGCGAAGGGCGAAATCAGCATGCCAGAAGGTGTTGAACAAGAGGATATGGACGAACTACTTTCGGTCGACCTTGAAGGTTGGAAGAAAGAAGTGGCCGACATCAAGGCAAACCATTATCCGAAGTTTGGCGAGAAGTTGCCTAAGGAATTGGCAGAGTTCTTGGCGTCACTCGAGTCGAAGCTGAACGCGTAATTCGCCAGTAAATACGATTAGAAATTGAAAACGGCCCGCGAAAGTGGGCCGTTTTTTTTTGCCGCTTACCCGGCCGGTTCCAACATGACCGTCACACTAAAACAGACGTGCGACTACACAACAGGCCCGCGATACAGCAAACGGCAGTTGCGTTGCCAGCTCAATGTTGCCAGCTCAATGTTGCCAGCTCAATGTTGCCAGCTCACGGAGATTCTCGGCAAACGCCGTCGGATCAAGAAACGGTGACTATTCCGCAGCGGCTTCTTTGTGTTCCATCAACCGTTGGTTATAAGCCGCAATCACTTCTTTACGCCGGACCATCCCGAGCAATTTCTTCTTGTTCTTCGGGTCAATCACTGGCAACTCGTCCACATTCATCGACGTAAACCGCTTGAGCGCCGTGTTCAAATCGTCGTCAGGCGCAACGCTGGTGAATTCGGTCACCATCACGTCTCGCGCGACCGCCAATTCCCAAAGCGTATCGTCGTACAAATAGGATCGCACGTCGTTGTCCGTGAAGATCCCAACGATTTCGCCAGCATCGTCAATGACGGGGAAATAGTGTTGATGATTGCGAGCCAACCGGTGCACAATATCATCGAGTTTCATTCCCTCGTGGATCAGCATTAACTTTCGGTCGCTGCGGAATACGTCCCGGACCATTAACCCTTCGAGCACGTCGATGATAAAATCGCCTCGATGCGCCTTGGAATCCATTCGCGTCGGAACTTGCTTTTTATAGAGAGTCCAACGCTGGCTCGTCACAAACGTTAACGTCGTTACTAACATCGTCGGGACCAGCAACCCAAAGTCGCCGGTCATCGCGCGCACCATGATAATCGTCGACACTGGCGCTCGAGCGACTCCTGCGAAGAACCCAGCCATACCCACCACAGCGAATGCTTCGGGCTCCGTGACGACGGACGGCCAAATTTGTTGGAACGCTAAACCGACCGCTGCCCCGACACATCCACCAATCACCATCGATGGACCAAAAACACCGCCCGATCCGCCCGAGCTAATCGTCAGCGAAGTCGTGGCGATTTTTGCGAATGCGACCGTTAATAGTAACGGAATTCCTAGTTCCGTCGCCGAAGTCAGTGCCGTTTGCAGGGTCCCGTAGCCAGTTCCCAAGGTTGCCAGGACTCGCATATCGCCACCGAACAGATGCAGCAGCCCCATTGCCAACAATCCGGCCAAACCGGCCCCAATCGCTGGGCGAAAATGGGGCAAAATCGGCACCTTTTTGAACACATCATGGGTACCGTAAAAGATTCGGACATAGATCATTCCGACAACCGTTAGCACGGCCGCCAAAACAGCGTAGGGAATCAATTCGATCGGAGAACTAAATGGGTGGTCAAGCGTGTCGCCAAAAAGGGGCATGAATCGAGTTTCCACCGGCAGCGATTGCGTAAAAACACTGTAGGCGACAATCGATGCAGTCGCCGCCGGAACGATCACGTCAGCCTCAAGGTCCGCTTCGCTGTAAAGAATTTCGCCCGCAAAAACGGCACCTGCCAAGGGGGCCCGAAAAATCGCACCGACGCCCGCTCCCATTCCGGCGGCAAGCATGATTCGGCGATCTCGATGCGAAAGCTTCAACACCGTCGCCAACCACGATCCAAACCCAGCACCAATTTGAGCGATCGGTCCTTCGCGACCGCCACTGCCGCCGGTGCCAAGTGTGATAGCGGACGCAATCGTTTTGATGAATGGAATGCGACCTCGAATGACGCCTCGCTTGTTGTGAAACGCGTCAATTGCAGCGTCCGTCCCGTGACCTTCTGCTTCGGGAGCAAACATGTAAATGAGAGTCCCTGAAATCAATCCGCCAATCATCATGATCAAAACGACCATCCACGGCACCATGGTCCCAGTGGTATGCTCGAAAATACTGTGTTCGCCTTGTGCCTCCGGAGGCGTATAGCCCGCGAACTGGGTCAACGAATAATGGACGACGATCTGGCCCAATAGTTGGAAAATGATCGCCCCGAGCCCCGCGACGATGCCGACAACCGACGCGAGTACAATCCATTTCCCCGACGTGCGAAGGTCGAAGGAATCCATTACGGTGCGAAAAGTGGTCAAGATAACGCGAACGGAAAAGAGACAGCTACCGTGGCAGCGGGGCAAACGTTGATTCAGTACTGAACCATAACGATTGGCGCAGAAATGGACAACGGCGCAAGTTTTGCATCAGGCATTTGATGCAGAAATAGTGTGGTTTGAACCGTTCGAATCGAGGGCCATCTGGTGGTGAACTATCATGTAGGATAACCTTTCAACACCGATGAGATTATCCTGCCCTGCGCCCTTAGCGCCCTCTTGAGCGTTGAAGGCATTGGGGTGAAGGCATTGGGGTGAAGGCATAGTAGGCGATGTGCCTCAGCCCGCTAGATAGCATCGCAATCGGTCCCACCACCTTTCTATATAGGAACTCCCACCCAATGAAAAACACCCCTGACGTCCAATTGCTCAACCGCCGCAGTGTATTGAAAGCATCCGTCGGCAGTGCCGCTGCATTAACCCTGGCGAGCCGTTTCGGTTTTGCAGCCGACGCTGCTGCGAAACAACCGGGCATCGCTCTTCAGCTCTATTCGATTCGCGATGATTGTGCGAAGGATTTCGACGCCGCATTAGCATGGTGTGCCGAAGTCGGTTTTGACGCTGTCGAATTCGCCGGATACCACAACTACTCTGGCAAAGCAGCTTCGCTGAAAAATCGCCTGGATCAATTAGGTCTAAAGGTCGCAGCAACTCATATCGGCACCGGCACACTCCAAGGTGACGAACTCACCAAAACGATTGACTTTCACCAAACGATTGGTTGCAAGTATTTGATTGTCCCAGGTGACGGCCGCTTTTCAAACAAAGAAAAGAGCCGAGAGCTTGCGGAGATCTTTAATGGTGCTGCGGAAAAATTGGCCCCAGCCGGGATGAAGTGCGGCTATCACAACCACACGCACGAATTTAAGAAAGATGGCGACAAGACCTTCTGGGAATTGTTTGCCGAACGTACCAGCGACCTTGTGGTTTTACAGCAAGACGTCGGTTGGACCACGGCGGCTCGCGTTGATCCCGTGAAAATGATCCGTCAATTTCCTGGGCGAAGCCAAGTGATTCACTGCAAACCCACCGTCGTCGATGGGCAAGGCAAAGCGATCCTCGGTCAAGATTCGGTTAAATGGGAACCGATCTTCCAAGCATGCATGGATGTCGGCGAAACCGAATGGTACACGGTTGAACAAGAATCTTACCCCGATGGCAAATCGCCCATGGAATGCACTGCGTTGTCCCTCGCCGGGATCAAAAAGATCCTCGGCCGAAGCTAACAAGTTCACTTGTGCTGAACTTGGTTTCCGTATACCAGTGACGTTATGGAGAAACAGTGATGGAACAGGAAAACATCAAGAACTACTGGTATGCGGATTTATTCGATCGCTACGATGACTATTTGGAATCGTTGATCGAATCGATTCAACCAAGGACAGTTTGTGATATCGGAGGTGGCCGCAACCCACAACTCGGTCTCGACTATGTCCAAAAACATCAACTCGATTACTCTGTCTTAGATATCGCTCAGCAGGAACTTGATAACGCCCCGCCCGAATACAAAAAAATTTGTGCAGACGTCGGTTCGCGGGAGTTTGAAATCGACGAAACCTTCGATTTTGTGTTCTCGCGAATGGTTGCAGAACACATCCAAGACGGGGAGCAATTCCACCGCAATATTTTTGACATGCTGAAACCGGGTGGAGTCGCCTACCATTTTTTTCCCACTCTCTATTCCGTGCCGTTTACAGTCAATCGTTTGATTCCCGAATGGCTATCGGACCCCATTTTGAACTTGGTTGCGCCTCGTCATGACATGGTCCAATTTGGCAAGTTCCCCGCCTATTACAGCTGGACTCGTGGCCCCACCCATCGCCAACTAGCTCGATTCGACAGCGTGGGTTTCGAAGTGATCCGCTATGCAGCCGGCTTCGGACACAACTACTACAAACGCTTGCCCCTCGTCCGTACCGCTGGACAATCACTTGGTCGGTTTTTGTTGAAGCATCCCAATTATTGGTTTTGCAGTTTTGTATTTACTGTGCTGCGTCGACCTGATCCGCAAAATCCAAACCACAACGCGGATAGCCGCGCACTCCCTTGGCCCTAGAGCCTCATCCAGCTTTGATTTTCCGGGTAGCGGAAGTCGTCAAGCGTTTCGATCTGCGCCGTGAATCCCTGCGAATCGCCCTGAATCCCTGCGAATCGCCCTGAATCCCTGAGAGTCTTAAAAGTTTCGCTATCGAGCCACCCCTAGAATTCCATTTGGACAATGCTCTCGTGCGGTTCCTTGTCTTTAGTGCGATCGGTTGTCTCTGTCTCGAGTGCGATCGGTTGTCTCTAACCTGCCATCCGATCACAAGGGAACGCAGCGCACCGCCACCCCTCTCTTTGTTGCGATCGCCACTCCACCATCGCCCTGTTCTCAAAAGCCCCAAAACAACGGTTTTTCGGGGATTGACGGTTAAAACGTTTAATTATGCTAGTGCCCAGCATTGCTAGCCTTTCTTTCTAAGTTCGCATGAGAACGCGACGGCTTCGCGCCGAAACCAATCAGGATCAAGTCCTTTGAAAGATGCGTCTGCGATTGTCTCCGAACGGAATTGGAGGAACATTTTGTCCGGAGAACGGTAGTCCTGTGATGAACCCCACACATCAAATCGATGCACCTGAATTATTCTTCAGTAGTTCCGCATCCTCCGCTGCGCTCACGGCGGTAACGGATAGTTTGCCAGCCGCTTCGTCGGTCGACAGTATTATTGCCGAGCATACTGGTGTTCGGCCAAGTCGGCGACTTTCGCTCGACTATACATCACAATTGTTGATGACGGCGCTGCCGATCCTGATAGTGGATCTATTGATCAGTGTGGCGAGTCTATTAGTTGCCTCGTTTTTGGTTTACAACGCAACCGGTCACTCGGTTCCGCATACGCTGTGGAAGCAAATTCCACCGTTATTGGTACTGCAGACATTTTTCCTGACGCTGCATCAAATGTATCCCGGCATTGGCGGCGGCCACGTCTTTGAGCTTCGTGGCTTGGTTCGCTCAACGTTCTGCAGTTTCGTGGTGCTTGCCTCGCTCAACGCATGGCTTGGTAAATTGCCACAAGCGGAATTTGCCACCTTTGTCGTCGGATCAATATTCATATGCACTCTGTTGCCGACGGCACGTTGGCTTAGCCGCCGACTGTTGTCCAAATCGACGTGGTGGGGCTTGCGAGTGTTGGTCCTTGGCGAACGTTTATCCGCACTTCAAACTTGCCAAGAACTGAACGAAAACCTCAACTGGGGATTCCGCCCGGTTGGCTACGGTTGCGAGTCGAATGGCGAGAAAGACAAATGGGGTCCAGACGAGCTTTATACAGGTCCGATTGCCGACGGGATTGAAACGGCGATCAAGAATCATGCCCCCGTCATTGTGATCGCGTCGGGCGATTCGGATCGTTCCAAAGATATCGAGCGTTTGGCATTTCAATGTCCTGCGATCGTCAGCTTCCGCTCACTCAAATCTCCGCTTCTTTGCAACAACGCCTTTCAAAGCCCTTGCACATTTGCGACCCATTTCAATTCTCCGTTAATGCGAATCGTGCCACGGACGTTCAAGCGACTGTCCGATTTAGCGATTTGTATTCCGACGATCATCCTTCTGGCGCCGGTTGGCCTTTTGATCGCCTTTTTGATTCGCCGTGCCGATCCGGGACCTGTCTTCTTTGGACATAAACGGATTGGACAACATGGTCGCGTGTTCCGTGCTTGGAAATTTCGCTCAATGGTGGTCAACGCCGAAGGGGTGCTTCAGCAATACCTAACCGATCACCCGGAACTAAGAGCAGAATGGGAAGCCGATCAGAAATTGCGCAATGACCCGCGAGTGATCCCGGGGATCGGCGGATTTTTGCGAAAGTGGAGTTTGGATGAGTTTCCGCAAATGTGGAACATTTTGGTTGGTGAGATGAGCTTGGTGGGTCCCCGACCGATCATCGAGAACGAAATCGCAAAATACTCAGAAAACTACTTTGCCTATTCGCATATGTCGCCAGGCTTGACCGGGCTTTGGCAAGTCTCGGGCCGAAACGATACTACGTACGACGAACGAGTGACGTTGGACGGGTTTTATGCAAAAAACTGGACTCCCTGGCTCGACCTGTTGATCATCTTGAAGACTCCCGCAGCCGTTTTTGGAAGCCGCGGTGCGTATTAGGGCCGAAAATCGGTCGACTTCACGCGGCTCGGGCGAATTCACGGTTTGGGCGACTTCAAAGTAGCGGGCAATTCCTCCCAAACAGGCGAAGCTCTGGATTTTTGGCATCGAATTGTGTTATGGGTGGATTCTTGACATCCTTCCGCCATCCATCGTTTCGATAGCATCGACCGTGAAACCGCAACGTACCAAAGCAGCCGTCTCGGTGCCCACACCACAGAACCACAGGGACCTTTTCGCACTCGCGGTCGTCCGGGCGATCGTGTTGGTAAGTCTTATCTACGGGGCTTGGCACTATGGCGGCGTCCACGCGGTCGCGCTACAACGTCTCAGTTGGCTCTCCGTAATAGGTTTGATCGCGGCGTTGGGAGTGACCGAAACATGGTCTCGGCGATCAAACCTGATGCCGAAAGTGTTCCTCTTTCTGTTGGCCGGTTGGCTCGCCTACGGATGGATTCAATTCGCGCCCACACCATCGGTATTGGAACCTTGGTTCGATCGCGCCGACCAACAAACCGCACATTTCCTTGAATCCATTGATTCGATCGGCAAGGCTGCGAAAAACCTCGACGAAGTTGCGGCATCTCGAATCCAATCGCTTGAAAACACTCAAACGAATCGTGGCTCGGTGGTTGCTACGTTAACTCAACACGCACTCGTCCCCTACCAAATCGCGATGGCTTTGGCTGTGTTGGCGGCGATTGGTTTTCGCACTGACAATTCAAAAAGATGGCTGTTGTGGACCATCATTCTCAATGGCACAGCGATTGCCGTTTGGGGGATCGTTCAGCGCGCAGGAAATGGTTCGGAAATCTTGCCAGGCATAGAAAACCACTTTGATGGAAATCCCTTCGGAAGCTTTATCTACAAGAACGCCGGTGCCGCAGCATTACTTCCGGCAATCGTCAGTCTGGTGATCTTATCTCTCGTTAATCGGCCGAAGCAATCCGATGGAACGTATCGTCAAACACGTACGGCAGGTCGGTCCGTGTGGACCAAACAGATGCGGACGATGATGACGATGATCCAAATTTTGCTTGGCGGCATTTTGGTCACCGGATTGATTGCCTCGCTGTCGCGAGCGGCATGGGCAGCCCTCCTAGTCGCAATGATTGCCATCAGTTTTCGTTTGGGCGTTTCCATCAAAGACCGACGCATATGGGTTGTCCTATTGGGGCTAGTCGGACTCCTGATCGCCGTCTCGCTGACGACCGGAATCTCCGACACATTGCAGACGCGCGCCGGCCAGGTCAATTTGAAAAATGTCAGTGCAGATGAAAGATGGGAACAATGGCGAGATGGCTTCGACGCTGCGCTAGCAAATTTGCCCAGTGGCAGCGGGTTGGGAACGTATGGTTACGCGAGCTTGCCGTTTCAAAGTAAAGCAAGACGCAGTTGGTTCCGCGAGGCGCACAACCAATACCTCGAAGTTTTTGAGGAAATGGGCTTGGTCGGTATCAGTATCATCATCGCAGGAATGCTATGGTTTTCGATCATTTCCTACCGGTTATCCAAGACAAAACCAGCGAAGGGATTTCGTGGCGAAACCTCGAACACCACAAACCTGAAAATGTGGGGCATCATCGGCATCGCGATTCTGGTTTGCGGCAGTGTGCAAAGCATCGTGGACTTTGTTTTAAAAATCCCCGCAAATCTGATCCTTTATAGCGTCATGATTTCGGTCGTCGCTGTCAGTCGGCAAGCGGCACTTGAATCGATGTCACCAAAACTAACCGTCGCGGAGGGCACACGACTTCGCAAGTTCGGAATGCTCGCCGGATTTCCGTTGCCCTGGGTTTTGGTTGGTATCGTCATGGCAATCGTAGGCATCTCTTTGTCGGGAAAAAAGATACGGGGCGACGCTTGTTTGGCTTCCATCGTAAGGGATGATTCCTCCGACGTCGTATCGCTTGAGCAACTAGACAATCAACTTGTGATCGTTGATCGTGCGATAGCCGAAGCCCCACTTCGAGTTGACCTATACGCCGCGCGTGCTCGGGTGGATTTGCTCCGCTATCGCAAAGGCCTGGTCCAAGTCGCCGCGAACCAAGGTGTCGCGATCAAGCTTGCCAATACAGAAATGGGTGCCATACACCCGTTGCTGATGTCACAGTCGCCCGCGAATCGCGAATTGTTGCGTGACGAATTTCTGACCGATCAAATCCTTCGCGAATCGCTGGCGGCGGTTTTGGTTGATCTGCATGGCGCACTTCGGCTGAATCCTTATCATCCGCATACTCATTTACGGCTTGCCATGATCGCGCCACTGGCCGGCTTTTCGACCTCTCCATGGCTGCAAAACTCGGTGGCACTTGGAAACAATAGCCCGGATATCTTGTTCGACAATGGCTTGGTCGCTTACTACGGCAACGACACCGAGACCATGATCGACCAATGGTCGAAGGCCTTGTCGATCAGTCACGAGCGATTGCAAACCATTTTGGATGTGTCGAGCGAACGAGCCTCATTGGTGACGGTTGTCGAACGCTTGGTGCCCGCGACTCGCCCCGACCAGATTATCGACTTGATTAAGAAACGCGGCGAAGATTCCATTGCACTGTCGGGTGATTCCGAAGTCGCTGAGGTTCGCGACTACCTCGATTCGAGTGATCGCTTCGATGAAGTCCGGCGACACGTGACTCTCGCCGGATTGAACGATCTTCTCGACCAGCCCGACGCAGCTGCCGAGCATTGGAAAAAGGCCCTTCGACTCAGCCCGCTCGATGTGCACATTCGACTCTCCCTTGCGCAAAGTCTGCTAGCAGGCGGGCACCCCAACGAAGCTCTCGACCAAGCCGTTCTTGGGCAGCGGCTTTTTCCAGATGAAACTCGATTCAAGAACAAGGCCGACGCGATCCGCCGCGAGATCCGATCGAGGAATTGAGGAATTCCCCCGGCTAAGTTACCGGATCCACATGCGCGTAATGTGCTACTTGAATGGGATACACCAATGAGCCATGGTGTTATCTTTCGGGGATTTAGCGCGAAATGGAGCGATAGAACCCGACTATTTGGCAGAATCTTCAGAGTCGTACTTTTGGTCGCGAGCCAATCTAGCAGAGACGATAAATCAGAACGGGGGGAAAGCTAGAGGTGCAGCTTTCCTTTCCCAGCACGGACTGCTACTTCCATTTGCGCCGATTCCTCTGTCTTCCTGCTAGGCCACTCGTATGGACTCTCCCACTACTGAATCGGCGAGCAAAGCTCCGGTCATCGAGATCAATCTGCTAGGCATGTTGCGGCGGCGATGGCCGTTGATCGTCTTCGGCATCCTCGTCGGCGTCTCCCTAGCAGCGTTCTACTATGCCGCGACGACAAGAATGTACGAATCCAAAATCGAAATCCTGGTAGGTCAACGTAGCAGTGAAGTGACCAGCAGCGGAACGCTTAGCGGTGCGGCCGCAAGTGGGGACTCCATCCAAGACGATCAATTAGCAACGCACATGCGTCTGTTCGTCAGTCGGCGACTGCTTTCCGATGCCATTAAGGACGGCAAACTTGCAGAACTGGAGTCATTCAAGAACGCGGCAAAGGAAGGTCGCGGCGGAATCGATCACATCTTGCAACACATTGAGGTAATCCGCGGTGGCGAAGGCTCTTCGCGTGATGCGATGGTGCTCCGTGCGGCGTACCGAGACAGCAGCCCCGAGGATGCGGCATTGGTACTCAGTACGATCTACGACAGCTATCGCGACTACGTCGAATCGCATGGCCATGACAGCACCGAGCAAGCGGTCGAACTGATCCAGCAAGCACGACAAACTCACGAGGAAGAATTGGCAGCCGCAGATATAGCCTACCGGGAATTTGTCAAATCCGTTCCCGTCCTGATCGAAGGCGATAGCGTCCAAGACATTCACAAAGAGCGTCTTGCCAATTTAGAAAAGGAACTACATCTCGTCACCAACTCGCTGGCCGAGTCCCGTTCACGACTCGAAGTCATCGCGACATACTTAGCCGACCGCAATGGCCAAGAAATCAACAACATCGATCACTTGGCTCTACTAAGCCACAACGAGGTCGAGCGACTGAAGTTGTTCTTGGACATGACCCGCGGTGAAACTCAATCAGAAGCATTTCAAGCAGAACAACCGATTCGGCAAGAAGTTGCGAAGGCCCAATATAACCGTTTGCTCGATTTGATCCAGAAAGAACAATCACTTGCGGACGCGTTCGGCCCGGGACATCCATTGGTCGAGGCGGCTCGCCAAGAGGCCGAGATCACGCGGCAATTTATTGCAAAAAATGCTCCAACCAATGCCAAAGTCGCAACCAAGAAACTCGACCCTGCCGAGATGCTCAAAACTTACACTTCGCTATTGCAGAACGACATCTCGGAATTGGAAAAACGCAAAGAGATCTTGCTGGCCGATTCAGAGGTCGAGATGCGAATGGCAAAGCAGGTCGAAGGCGATTTTATGAAGGGCGCGTCGCTTCGTGCACGACACTCACGAGCCCAAATGCGATACGACGAAGTGATTCGCAGGCTTCAAGAATTGAATCTATCGCGATCCTACGCTGGGTTTTCGACCGACTTGTTGGCCAGCCCCGAAGTCTCTCGGGGTGCAGCGTGGCCAAAATTGCCGATCATCTGTGCGTTGGGATTGTTCCTAGGGGCGATGCTCGGTTTAGCATTGGCCATCACAACGGAGTTGCTCGATTCAACCTTCAGTGACGTTCATGATTTAGAACGTACCCTTGGTGCTCCGGCAATCGCACATGTTCCACGTTTCAATACACGTGATCTAAAGAGCAAGACGCGCAGCGGTTCGTTGATTCAACCATCATTGGTAACATTCCACGCGCCGCGGAGTGCGGAATCGGAAGTTTACCGTGTGGCTAGAACAAGCTTGATGGTTGCGAATCGGAAAACGAATGTTCGGACGATGATGATGACCAGCCCCCAGCCGGGCGATGGGAAATCGACGACCATTTCGAACCTTGCCGTTTCGTTCGCCCGCGCGGGCAAGAAGGTATTGTTGATCGATGCCGATATGCGTCGCCCCGTGATCGCAGGATTGTTTGGTGTTCAACGCGAACCCGGTTTGTCCGATGTCTTGTCGGGTACGATTTCGGCTCGCGAATCGATTCAAAACACCGAGGTGTCCAATTTGGATCTCATTCCCAATGGCCGCCCCACCGCCGACCCTTCAGAGCTACTTGAATCGGATCGGTTCGGCGCGATGGTCGCCGAACTGACTCAGCGTTACGACTTGGTTTTGATCGACGCACCACCTTTGTTGGCCGTTGCTGACCCAGCGATCATCGCACCATTGGTCGACGCGGTTGTCTTGACCGTCCGAGTCAACAAACATGCACGCGGGCCTGTCGAGCAAGCGTCGAAGATCCTGCAAGACCAGGGGCTCGCCCCCGCTGCGATTGTCGTCAACGGCGTCGACCAAAGTTCCAAGAGCTATGGCTACGGCAGCTACTCGGCCGGTAAGTACGCCTATGTGGGCGACTACCATAGCCAATATGAAGCAACGGACATTGAATCGACGATTCCGCAACGTTCGCCAAGGATTCTAGCGGCCGAACGTTCGGTTGGCTAATGCAGCGGCGTAGGAGGACAGGATCTCATTGGAAAACGCAGGGAAGGACAACGCGGTCGATGAAAGTCGCTTTAGCACACCATTGGTTAACGAACTATCGCGGAGGCGAACGCGTTCTCCAGCAGATCGGCGAGTTGCATCCTCAGTGTGATGTCTACACGCTCGTCCATGATCCTGCGGCCGCGATCCCCGGGATTGAAGGTCGACGCATTCACACGACTTTTCTTCAATCAATCCCTAGAGCGCACAAACTGTATCGCCATCTCCTTCCACTCCACCCTTGGGCGATTAGCAAATTGAAGGTCGCCGATAACATCGACGTCTTGCTAAGCACCGACGCGGCGATGATCAAAGGCGTTGCAGCACCAAATGTATCGAAACACATTTGCTATTGTCACTCGCCCCCGCGATACCTTTGGGAGATGTCCGGCGAATACAAAAAGACATCTTTCGCCGCCCGAATGGCACTCGATCGATTCGCGCCTCGGCTACGCGATTGGGACTACCAAGCCGCCCAGTCGGTCACCGATTTTATCGCAAACTCCAAATTCGTTGCGGATCGCATCGAGCGATACTACGACCGATCATCAACAGTGATATATCCGCCAGTCGCGGTTCATGAATTCCGTCACGATTGTCCGCGAGAATCGTACTTTCTTGTCGTTTCCGAATTGGTCTCGTACAAACGGATTGATATTGCCGTCGATGCGTTCAATCGACTCGGTATTCCGCTCGTTATCATCGGTGATGGTCCCGAACGATCGCGGCTCGAAGCGATAGCCAAGCCAAACATCCAATTCATGGGGCGGCAACCGTTCTCGGAGTTGAAAGCCAAATTGCAGGTTGCGCGAGGTTTCGTCTTTCCGGGGATTGAAGATTTTGGGATCACGCCTGTTGAAGCTCAGGCGGCCGGATGTCCGGTGATCGCCTATCGCGCGGGCGGCGTGCTGGAAACGGTGTTGGATCACAAAACCGGTGTCTTTTTTGATGATCAAAACGGTGAATCGCTTGCAGCGGCCGTACAAGCATTTGACGGTGACGCCATTAGCGCCGACGATTGTGCGGCGAACGCTAGCCAATTTTCGGAAGCACGATTCCGAAGTGAATACCAAGCGTTTGTGAATCAAGCCGTTGGGGTCCAATCGCCGCAAAACGGGAAAATGGAAGAACTGGTTTTGTCGCAAAATGACAGGACCGAACGATGACCGGGATGTATTACGACGCAAGGTGGTGTGCCCCACACGGTATCGGCCGATTTGCAACCGAAGTCCGCAATCGTCTCAGCGGATGGGATGATTTGCCATTGGACGGATCGCCGACCAGCCCGAGCGATTCGTGGCGATTAGCAAAATGCTTGAAGCAAAACAAAGCATCGATCTATTTTTCGCCTGGCTACAACGTCCCCCTCTACGCGTCATGTCCCGTGGTTGCGACCGTTCACGATTTGATTCATTTGCACTGTGCCGATGAAACGTCGATCGCCAAGCGAGCCTACTATCGCTATGTGCAACGACCGATGATCCGGCGATCCCCAGTGACGTTGACGGTATCGGAGTTTAGTCGCCAAGAGATCATCGATTGGTATGACATCGCTGAATCACAAGTGGTCGTGGTGGGCAATGGCGTTTCGGAGGAATTCAAGCCGGACGAAATAGCGTTGCCATCGAAAAGGCCGTATTTCTATTTCGTTGGAAACACCAAACCGCACAAAAATGTCGAGTCGTTAGTGAAAGCGTTCGCGATCGTCGCGGAGAAGTATGGCGACGTGGAATTGAAATTGGTCGCAAAGCCAAGCGATGCGATCCGTCGACTCGTTGCATTGACTCCGGTGAAAGATCGAATCGAATGGATTCGCGGAGCCAGTGACGTGAAGCTCGCTGAGCAATATCGGGGAGCGGTCGCGACGGTGTTGCCAAGCTTTTTCGAAGGATTCGGGTTACCACTTGTCGAAGCGATGGCGTGCGGTTGCCCTGTAATTGCATCGGATCGAACATCGATTCCCGAAGTGGTCGGCGACGCAGGCATCCTGTTCGATCCCAACAACATCGACCACATTGCCGATTGCATGATTCGCGTGCTAGACGATTCCGAACTTCGCGCCGCAATGAAACAAAAAGGTCTCCAACAGGCTGCGAAATTCCGTTGGTCCCAGGTGGGCGAACGCGTCAGACGAGCCCTTCAAAGCGTCGCTGCGTCATAGAAACTGTCGTTATCCATTGCAACTTTTCCCACGATCCGTCCATTTTACGAATCTCCGATGCGGTCTTTAGAAACTAAACGCCATATTTCGTTCCTTCGCATGCTAACGCTCCCTCATGTCGGAGTGTTGGTTGGGGTAGTACTTAGCTTCGGCGTGTGGATGTTGCCCGCCGTCAGCACGGCGGGTAAAGGTTTTGTTGCGGCCCCCACATCGTTTTACGAAACCAGTTTGACGCTGTTGGCCTATGGTGCGATCGTCGCGTCTTGCGCCGTCGGGTATTTCTTGGGCATTCCACTTGGGCGACGACTGCCTGTTTCCCGCGTGCAGGAACGTGCTGGCCTTGAGATGACGGGTGTTTGGACGGCGTGGATCGCACTTGCAACCTTAGGGGTTGGTCTCGCGATGCTGAAAATCGTCGGTGCTTTGGGGGTCGGAGGTTGCATTCAGGCAATCACATCGTTCAACGCGAACGGGCTAAAGAAGGTTCTGTATGAGGACTATAGTTTGGGCCTCTTATCGCTTCGCTATGTTGCAATCTTGGTCGGCGGGATCGCGATTTTTCGTTATTTAGCGTTTCGCGAAGTTTCCATGCGAACGATTGTTTCGCTTTGCTTAACTCTTGCGATTGCAATGATCTCGAGTCGGCTGTCACTAATTTGGGCTGTCGTGATCGGTGGGTGTACGTACCTCCTTGCCCCTTCGAGCATCGAGAAGCGCAAGATTAGCCTGGCAGAAGTAGCTGTCTGGGGAGGCATTTTCATGTTTGTTATTGGCGCGTTAACGATTTCACGGACGTATGGCTACTATCAAAAGCGTGGCGCCGAGACGTTTGTTGCAGCAGCGTCGGGCGAGTTCAATCGATACCTTGCGGCCCCGTTCCAAGGAAGTATCGAAGCCGTCAACAGTCCAAGCACCAGTGGTCGGATGCCTGACACCGCGGGCATCGACAACGGCTTGACGACAAACTCGGCACTCATGGAAGTTGCCGTGTGGGCAGGGAAATGGAACGTGGTCGCTTTGTCCGTCATTCTCTTTTTGAGTGGTGTGGCTTGCGGGATGCTGCATTATTTCCGAGGGACCTATGTGATCGTGATGTATGGTGTGTTTCAGTGTTGCAATCTCGAGGTTTGGCGAATCGTGATGTTTGACAAAGGGATCACCCTTACGCTACTTTTCGTCGCATTGGCGGTCCCTTTCACATTGACCTTCCTCAGGTTGCCTGCCATCCAGATCCCGACGCTCAAGTTGCGACTACGTTAGAATCGAAAAGAAATTTTATGCCTGAACATAAACGGGTCGTTTTCATTACGGGACATTACCTCGGTTCGGATCGGAAAGCGGGTTTCCACTGGATGGCCGATGCTTGCCATCGTCGCGGCGACGAAGTGCTGTTTTTAACAACGTCCCTTTCGCAATTGTCGCGTTTAAAAAACCATTATCTGTTCCGCTATCCTGTCTTATCCGAGCGGAACCGTATGATCGAGAAAGAGAAAGGGCTTTGGAGCTATGTCTGGTTTCCGCCCTTCCATCCAGTGAACTTTCGCTCGTCGTTTGTCAACCGGATACTCGCTCCGATTCTGCGTCAATACCCGCGGTTTTCGCTCGGTGAGTGCGAAAGGTATGTCCAAGGTGCGGATGTTATCGTCTTTGAAAGCGTGCCGGCGATCACCCTTTTTGAAAAGATCAAAAAGCTCAATCCCAACGCAAAGTTCGTTTACCGAGTGTCCGATGATCTGGCATTCATGAAGAACCACCCGATCGTGGTCGATGCGGAAACGAATGTCGCACCTCAGTTCGACTTGGTCAGCGTGCCCTATCAATCGTTTCTCAAGAAATTCCCTGGTTCAAACGCGGTTCATCATCTTCACGGTATACGGAAGGAACTGTTTGACAGGTGTACCGAGTCACCATACAAGGACGGCGGCACAAACGCCGTGTTTGTCGGACTCAACTTTTTTGACTATGAGTTTCTTTCCATTGCGGCATCCCTGCGGCCTAACTGGAACTTTCATATCATTGGGATTCCCAAAAAGCTTGAATCAAAGAACATTCGCTGGCATGGAGAATTGCCGTTTGACCAAACCATTCCCTATATTAAATTCGCCGACGTTGGCCTCTTGAATCTTGTGGACATTCCCGGATCCGAATACTTCACCGACACGCTGAAAACGATCCAGTATAGCTATTGCCGGCTTCCCATTCTTGCGCCCAAGATGTTGCGATCCGATCGAAACAACTTGTTCTTATATGAACCGAATCAGCCAGACAGCATCGAGCAAGCACTGCAAAAAGCAGAAGCAGCGGATCGATCCACTTTTTGCGATGAGAAGATCCTGTCGTGGGACGAACTGGTGCAAAAAATCGTGTAAGCGTGGCAAGCGGATTGGCGGGGAGTGCGACGGAACTAGCCCGTACGCTGAAATAGCAACCCATCGTCACTTTGATCAGAGTCGTACAACTGACGCAAGCAGTTGTGAAACTGATCCTTCCCAACCGTTTTGTTTAGCGACGGAACAGTTAACGAATCAAACATCGCCAATGGTTCAAGGAACTGTTCGATGCTTACGTTACTGACATTTCGTAAATGATGAGGCACAAACTCAACGACAAGCGTTTTGGCTTGATTCAAAATGTTTTCCATTCCGCGAAGCGCGAAATACTCGGAACCTTCGATGTCCATCACAATCAAATCAAACGCCTGGTCTGGAAACTTGTCGTCCAAAGGAAAGCCCGGAACCGTGATCTCGTCAGGTTTGTCACTGTAATACTGGTACTCTTTCTTTTGCGGAACAATCTTACTACCACCTGAATTTGATCGATTTACCAAAAATTTCAGCTCCTGCTGGCGATCACTGGCGGCGATGTTGTAAGCGGTCAGGTTGGAAACTCGATTGATTGCAATGTTCGCCTGTAACAGCTCAAACGTGACTGGGTTCGCTTCGATCGCGGAAACTGCCCGGCAATGCCCCGCTAACGGTATCGCAAGCGTTCCGACATGCGTGCCGACGACCAAGACGTTTGATTCGGGCGTGATTGTCGGCAACAGCCGAGCCAATTCGTCCTCGCCGTACATTCCCTTCAAACGCAACTGGCGTCCGACCCCATAATCCTCGGGATCGACCAAGAACAGGTGACTTTCGGACTGCACCAATAGCGCCTTGACATGGGGGCCGAGCATATGGCGAGTGATATCGCTCATGCGGCTCTTACACCACAGCTTCAAATTGTGGAACATATTCGCTACTCGTGGACAACAAGGATTCAAAAACGTTGGTTCGCTTTATCGCGGTTTGCCAAGCCGACCACAACCCGTAAACCGTTGAACTCAAAATTGGCTTCGGTTCACTCACAAAAACACTCTACATCAAGCTATTTTGTGTCCAGGGCAAGCCGTCCTGGGCAACCACCGCGGACGATTTGGTCGTAGATCTGCGCGAGCGATTTCCCCTGCTTTTGCAGGCTGTATTCTGCTTCGATATGCTGTCGGCCTGCTAAACCGATCGATGGCCATTGTTCGTGTAGGCTCACGGCTCGGCGCAGTTTGTCCACAATCGAATCAACGTCCCGCTCTTCAGCGAGCCATCCGGTTTTCTCATCCAAAACAACGCTCGGGATATCACAATGTTTGGAACTAATGATTGGCATTCCCGTGGAAGCCATTTCAATTAGACTCACCGGAGCCCCTCCTTCCGTATCGCCGTCGCTCGCGTGGACACTCGTTGACACAAACAGATGATGGTCGTAGGCAAGTTCGAGCATCCTTCGGTGGCTTTGCAAGCCTTCCCAACGAATGAGCGGATCGAGATGGTGTTCTTCAACCACCTCCATGATCCTTTCTTTTTCGCGTCGCGATGCAGGATCGTCCGCTGCGTCGCCTACAATCGTTATTTCCATCGGAACGTCCGCAGCCAACCGAGCGAGGGCCGCGAGTGCGTAGGGGATCCCCTTTTTCTCACGAAAAGCTGCCGCAAAAAAAACTCGCAACTTTTCATTCGGATTCCATTGCCTTGCCACGAAGGGGAATTTATCGACATCGACGCCGAGGTGTTGAACGACAATCCGATCGGCCGGGCAACCGAGCTTTTCGACGTTTCGCGCCATGTGCTCGCCTTCGCAAAGAACACACGCCACGCGGCTAAACATTCGTCGATAGTCGGCAACAATCGAAGGTTGCGATTGAGGTAAACGTGTCACGTCCATGCCATAGAATGTGACGACGTGTTTGACGTTGGGATAGGATTTGAGTAGCTCCGAATCTCTTGCGCCATTGTGACCAAAATGAGTATGAACGATGTCCGGTCCGAACCGATCGATGTGCGCGGGCAGGTATTCAAACTTCAATGGGAATCGATGGAGAAAATTCAATCGGTTGGCAATTCCATGTAGCGTTCGTCGAACGGGTGCATCATCCGCAAAGCAGCAGATCGAATCGACCGGGAATTGATCCAAGTTCATTGTCTTTAGACAAGAAACCGCGTTCTCGATCCGCGGAGGCAATGATTGCACGAGCGAGTGCATCCATGTTTGCGTCTGCGGCAACCAAACCGGGTGTGAATGGAGTACTTTCATGGGGCAATTTGACTAGAGGTCGTGCGTGATTTGAGCAACTTGACGAACATCAACATCGATTCTCGGTTCAACCAATAGGTGATAAAGACATAGCTGACCGCACCAATGACTACCTGAAGGACAACGGCGATTCGAACAGGAACTTGCATCGCCCCAAACGCGTAACCGGAAATCCACACCAACAAACCCATCAACAAACTACAGAACAGATTCGCACGGATCGCAGAAAAAAAACTCGATAACGGCAGTTCGATCAACTTAAACGGAATCATGAACCCGGGGATTGTAATTAGTATCGATGCGGCTAAGTAGGAATAGGCAACGCCGGTGACACCATAACGTACGCCAATGATGAAAGCCGGGACCACCACTGCAGTCGCAAAGATTGTCCAACGAAGCATTTGGTCGGTTCGACCTTTGGCTTGATAGATAATGCCAACGGTCGAGGCAAGCGATTGGGACATACCAAGGGGCGCAAGAATCATAAGGACATGCCCACTTTCGGACCATTTTTCACCAAAGAAACCAACAATCATTGGCACCGCGACGATGAACATTCCCACCATCGCCGGAAAACTTAGCAGCGATATCATCTGCGACACCTGCAAGTAACCCGCTCGGAATCGCTCGTGATCGTGTTGTGATTTCGAGAAAACGGGAAACATGACTTTGCTGATTACCGAGGAGAGGTTTTGCACCGGCAGCAGCATCAGACGATAGGCGAGGGTGTAGATTCCAAGTGCCGATGGACCCAAGTACTTTCCGATCAAAAAGTAGTCTGCGTTTCGAACAAAGTAGTTCAATACCGTTGACATAGTAAGGTTGCTGCTGAAGCGAAAAACGCTTGCGAATTGCTCGCGGCTGAAATGAAGCACGGGAACCCAGCGACTCAGCGCGTATGCGAGAACGGTGATCGTTGTGACACTGGCAATCGATTGAAACACCAAACTCCAGACGCCGTAGCCCAGAATCGCCAACGTGATTCCAATTCCGCCAGCGATTGTCGCCGCGGCCACTTCGACAATCGCTAAACTGCGAAACGCTAGCCGATGTTGAAGCAATGAGACCGGCACGATCGAAATGCTCGACAGTACGAACGTCGTCGAGAGGACTCGCAATACGTTGCTAAGAAGAGCTTCGCCAAAGTAGTTAGCGATCAGGGGCGCAGAAGCATAGACAATCGAAGTAGTCGTGATCGCGATGGCAACATTGAAGATAAAAACAGTCCCCAGCAGTGAATCGTCATGCTCTTGTCGTTGGACGATCGCGGCACCAGTGCCAAGGTCTTGGAAGATTGCGATGAAACCGGTCACGATGGTTGCCAAACCAATCAATCCAAAATCTTCAGGCGACAATAGGACCGCCAGCACGGCCAAGGTTGAGAGCTTGAATAGTTGCGTCGTGATGTTCGCAAACGCCGTGTATTTGACGCCGGTGACGGCGGTTTGCTTAAGCCCCGGCATGGTCGACGTGTCCGCTTTTTGGCGTGTCACTTAGCGATTCGCTCAGTGGAAGCGACATCTTTTTTTGAGCGGGGATGCCAGCGTAGAGTGAGCAGGCGTCACATGATTGATTGACGAGCGAGTGAGCAGCGACCACTGTCGTTTCGCCGATCTCGACGCCCGCTAGAAGCGTCGCGCCGAACCCGATCCAGCTTCCCGTTGCAATTCGAACGGGCTTGCAGACGCGGGGATAGATGGCGCTGACACCAGGACTGCGGTTGCAATCGGCATGCGTCAGAATCGAGACGTTTCCCGACAAAACTGCGTTGTCTGCAATCATGATCACGTTGGCCAGATCCATTGTGACTCCCAATCCGATGTAGACGTTTTCTCCGATTTGCAGATTACCAAAGTCCGTTCGCGAGCCTATGTCCTCAAGCACGTTGTCCAAATAGAGTGGCCCCTTAATTGTTGTTTCTTCCCCAATCGTCGCACCTAGTTTTCGAAGCAGTCGCACCGACACATTGGGTGCCGGATTGCGAAGATATCGGACGACTTCATCCAGACCAAACAACTTGGCACGGCAATAGACATACGCTAATTCGAACTCCGATTTCAGGCGTCGTAAGATGCGAGACATATTAGTTGTTGATCTTGATGGAGGAGTAAAACTAATCGGTCACCCGCGGCCATGTCGCGACTTTGCGTAAGTAACCACCGTAGCCACTCTTGTCATACTTGTCCGCCAACGCGAGGAGTGCCGGAGTGTCGATGAAGTTCATGTAAAACGCCACTTCTTCGATACATCCGATCTTTGTTCCTTGGCGTTCTTCGATCACACGCACGAATGTCGACGCCTCGTTGAGTGATGCAAAGGTGCCAGTGTCAAGCCAGGCAATGCCGCGATTGAATACACCTACCTGCAATTCATCGCGCCGGAGATACTCGTTGTTGACTGCTGTGATTTCGAGTTCACCGCGAGCCGATGGTTTTAGGTTTTTAGCAATCTCCACAACTTGGTTGTCATAGAAATAGAGCCCTGGCACTGCATAGCTTGATTTTGGCTCACTCGGTTTTTCCTCTAACGAAATCGCCTTTCCTTTTGGCCCAAATTCAACGACCCCATATCGTTGTGGATCATTGACCCAAGCGGCAAAGACCACTGCACCGGTTGGATCAGTATGGTTACGAATCAACTCACCGAATCCAGAACCATAGAAAATATTGTCGCCTAAAATTAGCGAGACTTTGTCGTCACCGATAAAGGATTCGCCGATGGTAAACGCTTCGGCTAGCCCATTGGGATTGGCTTGCTCGGCATATTCGATCGCGCATCCGATCGCCGATCCGTCACCAAGCATCCGCTGAAAGTTGGGCATGTCGAACGGTGTCGAAATGACAAGAATCTCGCGTATCCCCGCTAACATCAGCACCGACAAGGGATAGTAGATCATCGGTTTGTCATAGACCGGAATCATTTGCTTGGAAATGCCAAGCGTGATCGGATGAAGCCGACTACCCGACCCCCCGGCAAGAATGATTCCCTTCATCAGCGGTCTCTAATCGTTTGAATTGCGTATAAGGAAGACACGAAAACCATTCATACGCAATGAGAGGCTGCGACGACTAGGTCAAATGCGTGGGACTTCCCGCCCCGCTGCCGAGGGACTACTGAACTTCAATTGACAGGCCATCAGAAACTTGAGAGAAGGACCGCACGGTTCAATTTCTACACCCATCGGTCTCAATACTATGCTGGACTTCAAATATCGGTCGGATGTCGATGGACTGCGAGCGGTCGCGGTTGTTCTCGTGCTGCTGTTCCACGCCGAACTAGGGTTCACAGGCGGCTATATCGGAGTGGACGTTTTCTTTGTCATTTCCGGATTCTTGATTACAGGGTTAATTGTCAAGCAGCAACGAGCCGGGAAGTTTAGCCTCGCTAATTTCTGGTCGCGGCGTATTCGCCGGATTCTTCCTGCCTCGGTCTTTGTTGTCATCTGCACCCTGGTCGCCGGATGGTTTCTCCTTTTTCCCAGCGACTATCGGGACTTGGCTCAGTCAGCACTCTCACAACAACTCATGCTCTCAAACGTCTACTTTTGGCGTAACACGGGCTACTTTGTTGGCGATGCAGAACTCAAACCACTTCTGCACACATGGTCCTTGGCCGTTGAAGAACAGTTCTATTTGTTCTATCCCTTTGTCCTAGTGTTGCTGCGGCGGGCAAGCGACCGAACTCTCGTCACACTGCTTGGGCTCGCAACACTCGTTTCACTACTGGTGAGCCAATGGGGAGTGCTGTATCACCCCGGCGCGACCTTTTTCCTTTTGCCAACTCGAGCTTGGGAATTGTCGCTTGGTGGCCTGCTGTGCTTTACACCACCAAGTCAATTGCGATCTCGCACTCTAGCAATTTTAAATGTAGCTGGCTTGTTAGCGATTTGTGTCGCAGCATGGTTTTTTGACTCGACAACCCCCTTTCCCGGTTTCCATGCCCTGTTGCCATGTTTGGGCACTGCTGCTTGCATCTATACCAACGCAGCCAAACTGACGTGGTGCGGAAAACTGCTTTCGGCTCGTCCTATTGTGATGCTCGGATTGATGTCCTATTCGCTATACCTGTGGCATTGGCCCTTGTTGGCCTACGCTCGCTATGCTCTGGATGGGAATTTACCGGCGGGTGTCGCAATGACGGCTTTGGTCGTTAGCCTGCTGCTTGCGTACCTATCATGGCGTTTCGTTGAACAGCCCTTTCGTAAGAATCAGTTTGGGTTCGCGAACCGCTCTTTGGTTCTTGGGATCGGTGGATGCTCCATGGCGGTAGTCGTCTTGGCCGCCGTGGTCGTGTCCAGCAACGGGTTTCAAGATCGAGTGTCGGAAAAGACGCTGGCGTATCGTCGAGCAAAAAAGAGCATTGCGTTTGTTCAACAGGTCAAGACAGCCGATATTCAACGCGGCGGGGTCCCGACATTTGGTTCCGATTCAGGTAAATCAAAGTGCTTGGTATGGGGGGACAGTCATGCGATGGCACTTGTTCCAGCCATTAACGCGGCATGCGAGCAGTCGAATATCAAGGGTTTTCAAGCGACGTATTCCGCGACCGCGCCGCTGTTAGACTTCGTGTACCCTACCGCTGCGGGCTTGAACGATGCCTCGCCCGTTTTCAACGACGCCGTTGTCCGTTTCGCAGTGGAACAACAGGTTGACATTGTCATCCTCGCGGGAGTCTGGAGTCAGTATGCGGAGAACGCCGATTTCGAGTCCGCGCTACGCAATACCATCAAGCGATTGCGGGCCAACGATATCCAAGTCGCAGTCGTCTTGGATGTGGTTTCCCATGACGCTGATATCACCCTGACGCTCGCTCACCGAGCAAGCCGATCGCAAGATACGGCCAATGTCGGAGCATCCGACGACGCGTATCAGAGCAAAAACCGCGAATGCAATGACGTTATCTTCAAGGTTGCCGAGGGAGAAGCCTTCGTCATCGAGCCAAGGAATGCCCTCACCAACCGAGATTCATTCTGGCCTGCTCAAGTCGATGACGTCGTGCTATATCGAGACGGATATCACTTATCCATCGAGGGAGCACTCCGATTGACGCCGATGTTCGTGACGCTGTTTGCCTCGATCCAGAAAGACATTGTCGCCGTCAACATGTATGACTAGTCATACACGGGCACGGCCAGTCGTCGGTGAGCCCGGAAAGAGGTTGGAGTCCAGGCTCATGGCCGCTCGTTGTATGGGAATTTGGCCACTTGCCGATTCAGGCATACAGCCTGAAATCCAACAATCCCTCATGAGCGATCCGCGCCTCGCGCCGACTAGTTCTTGGCCAATTGATCCACGCTCGCGTCGGCGTCCACGAAGGGATTGGTACGGACAGGGCCAGGGGCGACTTTCTTCGATTTCGATGCCGAAAGGGTAGTGGAATAGCTAACGCACGGATTCATGCTGCGGATGCTCTGGGGAACACCAGGTTGGATGAATTCCGACTCCAACCGGCCTCGATAGCTCTCCGGAGCGGTCACCATTGGCATCGATGCAAAGGGGCTCATGCCGTACGGGCGTGAGTACCGAGCACCGTAATAAACGGGGGGGTGCATCGCAAAATACGGTGGTGTCCTGTAGCCACCACCAAATCCACCATAATAATTATAACCCGATCCACACCCGTAACCGCCGAGGAATCCAGGGTGCTGGGCCGACGCGGTTTCAGAGGTCAAAAGAGCCGCCGCGAGCGTGACGACCAAGGCAATGGCGAGCTTATACATGGAGAAACCTCAGGGGGAATTTCGTGAAATTCGTTGGTGAATCGAGTTTGATGAGTGGATGGAATCCCCCCGTGCTATCATCCACGCTAATTGCCCCCTAATGCCGTTGCAACTGAATCAATCCCACAATTCGGCTTTTCCGGCCCTGTGACGGCAAAATCAAGGGAAATCGGCGAGCAAGTCGCTTGCGTTTGCGGAAAAGAATGTTGGACTCAAAGCTGTGAAAATCCTCTGTATCATCCACTCGCTCGACGGCGGCGGGGCGGAACGGGTCATGGCCCGACTCGCCTCGATGCTAGCCGCTCGTAACCACCAAGTTGCCTTGGTGACGCTGGATGATGCGAAAAACGATCGTCATTCGGTCTCCGATTCCGTCCGTCGCTTGCCACTCGGCGTGATGTCAGAAACGCCACGCGGGTTCGCAAAACTGAGGAACATCCGCCGTCGGCTTTCGGCAATCCGGCGAACGGTGAAGCACGAATCCCCTGACGTGGTTTTGTCATTTTGTGACCGCACGAATATCGACGTTCTCTTAGCGACAATCGGGATGAACGTCCCAGTTGTGATCAGCGAAAGGAGTGATCCGAGGCACCAGAATCTAGGAACGTTTTGGGAACGAGTGCGGCGGAAAATCTACCCACGAGCAGCCAAAATCGTCGCACTAACCAATGCAATCGCCGAATCCCTCGCACCGCTGAACCACCGTCCGGTTGAGGTGATTCCATCGGCTGTGGATAAGTTTGACGCGGCAGAGATTTCGGGGGCTCGCAAGAACGTGATACTGGGGGTCGGACGGCTTCAAACGGAAAAGGGTTTCGACAGGCTGATCGAAGCCTTCGCCGAGATTGCGGCCGATTCACCCGAGTGGACACTGCGGATTGTAGGCGAAGGAACGCAGCGAGGTTATCTCGAGGAATTGGCCAAAACACGGGGCATTTCGGATCGAATTGCCTTCCCCGGATGGGTTCGCCCGATCGATCCTGAGTATGCCGGCGCAGCTGTTTTTGTGCTGCCAAGCCGCTATGAGGGATTCCCATCGGCACTACTTGAAGCGATGGCTGCCGGTTTGCCCTGTATCGCAATGGATTGCCAAAGCGGATCACGCGAGATCATTCGAGATGGTGAAAACGGCCTGATCGTCGCAGACAGCATCCCAGACCTAACCGCCGCCCTGAGACATCTTGTCGACAATCCCACCGAAAGAGAACGCGTTGCAAAATCGGCGACCGAAGTCGCCACCCAATTCAGTTGGGACAAAATGGTGGATAAATACGAAAATCTACTGCGAATACACTTGGAAAGCCTGCTAAACACGCATTGACCACGGGAAATTACGGCCAATTCCGCAATATGTTCTTCTAGGTTGGGGTACCCCAACACACTCCCTGTGACAAAAAGCCACATCCGAACCGAGAAAAACCGAGGTTTTTGTCCGAGCAAGGCTCGATTTTCTCAGTTAGACTCAGTATCCTAGCCGGATCAACACTAGTCGATCAGGTACCAAGAGTCCCCCCGACCAATCGCTGAGATTGATTGTGGGGTCCGACAAAGGTGACCGACTAGCGAACGACGCGGATTTTGCACACAACTTCCATGACAGGAATTACCCACATGAAATCTGGTTTCATCGCAATGGCGATCCTCGCAACGGTATTGGTGCAAGCTCCGGCTGAGGCGGATGTCGTGCTCTATTTTGACTTGGACGCGAATTCGGGCACAGTCGAGCCTACGCTCACGGCTTCGCCTGGAGACACAATCAATGTTCGCCTGTTGATGGATTTAGTTGGCCCTGCGGAAGTCGAGTCTTTTTCTTTCGACATCGATTTCGATCCCACTTATTTAACGGTGTTAGGCACCGACACTTCGATGCGCGACGGGCTTGCAGGTTTTAAACAAGAATCCACTATTGCGACCACGATCAGTGGCAGCGGTGCAAGTGTCGGTCAATTTGGCGGTGGACCAGATACGTTGACAGGGAATTACCTCGAAGCATTGAGTGGAACCACGACGACATTTACCATCGGCGAAATCAGCTTCTTAGCCTCTAACACATCCAACACACCGAGTTCGAACGATTTACTTAGTTTTACGAACACTGTGTTCGTTGGCATTGAATTGGGACCAGAAGACACACCAAGCATTTTTGCTAATGACCATAACATCACCGTAACTGCGGTACCCGAACCCTCTTCGCTAGCTATAATGATTTGCAGCACTGGAATTTTGGCGATCCGACGAAAACGACTCGGTTCAGCAAAAAAAAATAGTTGAATCATGAGCGTCATAGTGTTGGAATCGAACGATTTCTTCTAATCGGCTTTTCAAAACTGAACGCAGTGCAATTGCACTGCGTTTGTTTTATTTCGGTTGGTCAATGTCCGGTCACGGGCCAATCACAGGACTTCTAGCTAAGGGTGGATCGAATGCGTCGTCGGAAACAGTCAGCGTTTACACTTGTCGAATTGTTGGTCGTCATCTCAATTATCGGCGTGTTGGTTGGCCTACTTTTGCCAGCAGTTCAAATGGCTCGCGAAGCCGCTCGACGGATGAGTTGCAGCAACAACTTCAAGCAAATTGGCTTGGCGGTTCACAACTACCACACAACCCACAATCAGTTGCCAACACAAGGCAGCGGCACCGATTGGGATGATACGACACTAAATATCTACGAACAGTCATACAATTCCAATCAACTGCATTTGAGCTACATGGTTGGTTTGCTGCCCTTCTTGGAACAGCAATCCCTTTGGGATGAAATCAGCAAACCGCTGGCGAATACTTCCGGTGCTGGACCGACCCCATGGAATCCGATGGGACCAACGCCCTACGCTGGCTACACAGAATACTCACCCTGGATGATCGAAATTCCAGGGTTCCGCTGCCCGAGCGATCCAGGAACGCCCATCGGTTTAGCGAGAACAAACTACGCAGCATGCATCGGCGATGACAGCGTACGATCGTCGTCGGGATGGAGCCACAGACGTGGCGGTTCAGGAAGCTTGTCCGACGCTGACCGGAGAGCCGTAAAACGACATTTGCGAGGATTTTTCGTTCCGCGAAAAGTGATGGCCTTCAAAGATATTATTGATGGACTATCCAATACGATTATGGCGGGCGAGATTGCAACGGACCTTGGTGACAGCGACATACGAACTCGTGGTTCCTTCGAGAACGGTGACATGGTTTATACCACTACACCCGGTGTCAAGCATTGCCGTTCGTCGAACCAAATCGATGCGACTCGTCCCTCTTTTTGGGATCCGTCGATTTTCCCAACACATGACCCTGGCGCGACCGCCGGCGCAAAATTCACTGGAGCCACTTTGTCAGGAACCACTCGCGGTGGATCGTGGGCATCGAGCCACAACATCTTCACAGCAATGACGACAATCTTGGCGCCCAATACAGAACTCTGTATGGGATCATGGGGGCCATCTGCGGAAGGGAATTGGTCCGCTAGTAGTCGTCATCAAGGTGGCGTACACATTTTGCTTGGTGATGGAGCAGTTCGCTTCGTTACCGATTCGATTGACGCTGGAAACACCGAGTTCCCAATGGCCAATATCGAACAGGGACAAAAGAGCCCTTACGGAATTTGGGGTGCTCTTGGTACTCGCGCGGGCAAAGAAAGTTTCGAGAGCCCGTTCTAAGCGGTCCCTTTGTAAGCCGGCATCTCACACAACGTCTACTGATAGTAATCGTCCGCGACGATTACTTCGACGGTTTGGTTCGCTTCGTGGTGTTGGTGAGCGCCGTAGTCATGGTGAGCGCCGTAGTCATGGTGAGCATCGTACAATTCGTACTCCTGGCACGAACACCCGATGCCGCTACCGCCAAGCATCTCGAGCTCTAATGTCCCCCCGTTGACTCGGCAACGCCGATGGTGGTTCGGGCAATACGGGTTCTTGCAATCGGGCGTCAAGGGACGGGTTGTCGCGTAGGGAATCTTGCCAAGTTCGTGTTGGACCACACAAGCCGCTTGTTCTTGACGCCGCGAACCCATTGTCGTAGGTGTGACAATCTCGGGCTTTAAGAAAACAATCAGTTCGCTTTCACGAACATCTGTATCGTGACTGCGGAAGAGCTTCCCGATGTACTTGATGTCTTTTAAATAGGGAACACCTCGTACCGTCTCCACAATGTTCTTTTGGCGAAGACCGCCAAGCACGAAAAGATGACCGTCATCGACTCGCACGGTGGTATCGGCGGTTCGACTATCGATGACGGGATTACCCTCGATTTCGTCTACTTTGTAACTGTATTCCGGATGAACCTTCATTTCGATGGTTCCATCGCGACTGATTCGGGGTGTGACCTGCAGGATGATTCCGGCATCTACGAACGTCACATTGGCTGTACTGCCACCAGTGGTCGAAATCGTACTTTGGACCGGCAACTTCTGTACGATTTTGATGGACGCTTCGCTACGATCGCCAACGGTAATCGTAGGATCCGCTAAGATCTTCGCTTCCGAATTGGAATCGAGTGCTTGAATCAGCATCGTCGCGTCATAGGTACTATTGAGTGTGCGAATTGCTAGCGAACTTATGCCTGCGGTGGCTGAATCCGTCGTCAACATGCTCGTCGCGCCACCCACAAGATTTCGATAGATTAAATCCTCACTATTGAGCCCATCGGTTGTCGTGGTACTGCTATGCGCGCCTTTCGTCCAGTTGACGCCAAGCTGTTCCAGTTCCCCAATCGCGACATCGTAGATAACCGCCGTAATGCGAACTTGAGGACGTGGCACATCCAATTGCTCGATGGCTTGCGATGCAATCCGAAGTTCCTCAGCCGTCCCGCGAACCATGATGCGGTTTTCTTCGTTGTATACCGCCACGATCACACTATCGCCGAGGGCTTGGCGAAGTGATTCAGACATCTCTTCTGCCTCGGTGTATTGAGGTGTGAAGTATGCGATCCCACTTTGCGCCATCAATGGCTCAATCGATTCGTCCGAACCGACACGTTCCGAAGAACCAAAGGACGAGTCCAACGCAGCAGCTGGCTCGGGCAACATCTCTGCTTGGGGTTCGACAAGACTGGCGAACAGCGATTCCACCTTTGCAACCGACTCGGCATTTGCGATGACCAACACCCGATCGCTACCCACTTTTCGAATTTGGCCTCGTTCGCCAAGCAGTAGCTGAGCCGCGTCGATCGTGTCAGCAGCATCTTCTTCTTTACCAGGAAGCCGCAGCGTTCGCGAAACAAAGTCCGGGTTGCTCGAGCCAATTTGATCAATCGGCAAAACGATCAAACTGCTACCGGTTTTCCGGTAGCTATACCCCGAAGTCGTCAGAACCGCCGACAAAACTTCTTTTAGCGGCGTTTCATGAAACGTGCCACTGACTTCCCCCGAGACGCTTTCGCCAACAACGATATTCACCTTCCACAATTCGCTTAGTAAAAAGACGACCTCATTAAGCGGCGTTTTGCGAAACGTGATGCTCCCCGTTCTGTCGAGTGCTTGTTCGATCGTATCGGCGACAACCGGAACCTGCAATTGCTCGGATGCACCCTCAGGCTGCGGCAATTCCACCGCGTGATCCAAATTTGGCGAGGTCGGCGAATCAATCGGTTCTGCGCGGAATTGGGCGGTCGAAATCGGGTGCAGTGGAGTCAGCGGCCCGGCGTCTTCGAAGCGATTGCCCGAGTCGACGATGGCAATGTCTCTTCGTGCAACACTGTGCCTATACGCGTCATTCGTGGGAGCTTGCACGGTCTTTGCGGAGACGTGGATTCGACCATGCGGCTTTACAAGCGTTGCGGAATGGACGATCAACGGTTTTCGCTGTCGACGGATCGGCACGAGGTCCGGCACGTCACGATGGTCGGTCGGGATCGATTCTGTTCGCTCGATTTCGTGATACCCCGATTGTCCAAAAGCATTTTGACACGAAACGACTGCGAACGCCAATACAAGCAACCGGCATTGTTGGCGTGGCGTTAAAAAGAGTCGCTTCAATTTTTGCATCGAATTGCCATCCTTGGCAAAAGTGTTCCGTATCAATTCAATCAGTCGCGAAGGCTAACCGTATGAAAGGCAATCAGTAGATCAGCCTTCCGGTTTGGTCGTTCCAACGCGAATTCTTCTTCCGCTTCCTCGGGTCGCAGAACTAATCCGTAAACGATTAGCCTTGCTTCGACAGCGATGATTGGCAAATCCCCATCCGTGGGCATCATTACCAAGTTCTTCGTGATCATGTACCAGTGTTGATCTGCGATTCCTCTCAATACTTGTGTGACCGTTTCAAGCGAGCCTTCGACGCGAAGTTCAATCTCATGCGCATGAAGGTCATACGCCGACTCTTCGCCAAACTGAGGCATCGTTTCGTTTCTTGGGTCATCCAATTCAAACGCCCACGGCCGACTTCGTCCTTCGCTGATCTCGAGCGTCCTTAAACGCCCGCCAGCATTACGAATGATCGTGATGAATTGACTGCGAACATCTTGGATCGTCTCAGGATCAATTGAAGACCGTGTTGCCGATTCGAATTCCGCTTGAATCTTTGACTCGATCTGCTGTAGCCGTTCGGCTTGCTGCTGAGCTTGCGTGAATTGGTCTCCCATTTCACTAAGCGTGATAGCGTCTTGCCTAAGGTGTAGGTATTCATCGACCAGCCGTGTACCTATCGCGATGATCACAAGCAAACTTACACTCGCAACGATTGCTCGGATCGCCCGATTATTTGGTTTATTCATTGTCGTTCGCTCCTGCATCCTCAACTTGCCCCTGAACACCGGGCCCAACCATCGTCAAGCGGATGACAAACCGTGTCGTATCCGAGTTTGTATCGGGGGTGGTGTTGTGAAGAGCAACCTCAGCCACCCCCGGTAATTGCTCAAGTTGCGCCAAAATGTCGTAGACGAGACGTTCCTCAAAGACACTGCCATCAATTCGAATACTGCGTCCATCCTCGACCCTAAATTCGTTTAACCGAGCAGTATCCGGCAAACTTTGGGTAATCTGTTTAAGTCGCCCTCCCCAATCCGATTCCTGGCAATGCCAAGCGATCGAATGGAGATAGTTGATCCGTTCCCGTTGTCCCGCCAATCGGTGCATACGGCTTTGTGTGGCTGTGACGGTTGCCTGGACTTGACCTTCACCACTTTTCATCTCTGTCACATGAGATCGTTGACGAGTAAGAATACCAAACCCAAACAAGCACAACACCAATGCGGCAATTGCGGGCCACCCCACTCGGAGTGATTGCATCCAGAGCGGCTGATCGGGTTCACGCCGAACGGCAGTCAGCAAATCGGGCACCTGATCGGCCTGAATGTCCAACATTAACGGCAAAACGGAAGCCACCGCAGGGACGCTGTGTGAATGCCGACGGTCCTCGTCGATCTCATACAGCGAGTCAAGTCGTGGTACTCTCAACGCTTCCGACTTGATTGCACCACTTTGCTGAAACAACGCAATCGTTTGGTTGACTCGGGCCTCGCTACCGCAAATCAACATCTTGTCGAGTTGACCTGCCTTGATACCAAGGTAACGATTGCAGAATCGATGCAACCGTGAAATATGCCCATCAAGAGCGGCGTGAAACTCGGTTTCCGATGCGGCCGCTGCAGGACGGTAATCCAAAATCAACCGACCGTCGAAGACGATTCCCACGTCCCATGTTAACCCCGTTCCGTCGGCAATCAGCACTGGATGCTCGGAGCATGCTTTTGATTGGCCAATCAACCGAGAAATACTAACCAGTGAAGGTTCCACGTACGCGAGTTCGACGTCATGGGCTCGAAACGTGCCATAGACCAAGCCAATCAAAGATTGATTCACAACACTGGTAATCGCGTAGTCTGTTTCGTCATCCACTCGCTGACGCACTTGGCCCGTTACTTTAACACCAGGGCCGAGCTGCAAGTAGCGAGGGACTCTGCTATCGAGCGATTGGACTTCGCGTTCCACCGCATCGCGATTGCCGAGTGCAATTCGACTGACACAAAAATCGCCATCGAGCGAAACCGCGACGGTGCCGCGGCGCATCCCGTGTTTCTCAACAAGCGATTCAATTGCATCGGAAAACGCATCAAGACTCTTCGAGTCCAACCATCCACTTTCAAACGGGCATTCGCAGTAGTCAATTTCCAATCGATAGCGGTCACTATTGATGGGCGTAGCAATAGCGACTTGAAGCATGCGGTTTTCAATCCACAGCCCGAAGAGCTTCGTTCGTTCAATTGGTTTATTTTGTTTGGAAAGCCTTCGCGACATTGCAGCACATCCTCCTGGTGAAACTTAGCTTACCAATAAGAGCATGCTGATAGATTGTGTCCGCCGGCTCGGTGGGAAAGCGTGTTTCTGCCGCGTCCGTTCTCAAAGCAATCATCAAAAAAAAAAAGCGGGGCGAGTCTCTCGAAAGAGTCTCACCCCGCCTCGGTTTTTTGTAGCATACGTCCTACAACTTTGATTCGCTCACGCCCTATACAGGGCATGAGAGAGAATCACTATTGATTAGCATCCGCATGCTGGTGCAGCAACTTCGCAACCGCAAGTTGGCTCAGCGTCGCAACCACAAGCTGGTCCGGCGTCGCAACCACAATCTTTGTGGCAGCCACTGAACAACTTGCGAAGCATGCCGCGGATTGGGCCTTCGCTTGGGCAGCAAACTGGAGCCGCTTCGCAGCAACCGCAACCCATGTCCGAAGCCGAAGCAACTCCGCCACAGCAAGGTGCTGGAGCACATACTTCGACTGGAACTTGCTTGCAGATAACTCGTGGAACGCACTTGGTGACCGTGTAAGGTTCGCAAACCTTACGGCACTTAGCAATTTTCACGATCTTGGTGAAGCATTCTTTGCGGCAAGTCGTTTCGCAAACGGTCTTGGTGCGGCATTCTGGAACCATTTTGCATACTTTGTAGCAAACTTCCTTGCTGCGGCATTCTGGAACCATCTTGCAAGTCGTGTAGCTGCAAGTCTTGGTACGTGGCTCGCAGACGTAGCTGCAAGTTGTGTAGCAAACGTCCTTGCTGCGGCACTCTTTGACCATCTTGCAGGTCGTGTAGTTGCAGGTCTTTTGACGTTGTTCGCAAACCATCTTGCAAACCTTGTAGCAAACTTCCTTGCTGCGGCATTCTGGAACCATCTTGCAAGTCGTCCAGTTGACAACCTTGCTGCGGCACTCAGGAACCATCTTGCAGACGGTGTAGTTGCACACCTTGGTGCGGCATTCTGGGACTTTACGGCATACCGTGTAAGGTACTTCACGAGTACGGCACTCACGTACGTACTTTGTGCAGCAAACTTCCTTGGTTTCGCAAGTGGGGACCCAGACCTTCTTGCAGATCGTCTTTGGGCAACCTTGAACGCATTCGGTGCGGCAGCAACCAGGAACGTAGACGCACTTGCAGCTGCTTGCGTCGTAGGTCCATGTGCCAGGCTCACGAATGGTTTTCTTCATCATTCGACCAGGAACGGTTTCCGTGATCGTTTCCCAATGTCCACCCTTGACCTGAACGGTCTTGGTGTACTGCTGAGGAACAACAACGCTGTAGTTCTCGGTGCGAACTTTTTGCTCTTTCACGGTGTTGTAAACCGTGTAGTTGATCGTGCGAGACTTTTGCTCTTGAACAGGAACCATGACGGTGTAGTTAACGGTCTTGCTGTGGTTTTCACGAACAGGGTTCATGACCGTGTAGTTGATCGTCTTGGTGCGAGTTTCCCACACTGGCTTCTTGACAGTGTAATTGATCACCTTTTGGTGAGTTTCGTACACTGGCTTGCAGACGGTGTAGTTGATCGTCTTGGTGTGCTGCTGATAAACAGGCTTACGCACGGTGTAATTGATCACTCGTTCGTGTGTTTCACGAACGGGCTTCATGACCGTGTAGTTGATCGTCTTGGTACGAGTTTCGTACGTAGGAACATTCACGGTATATTGAACTTCACGAGTGGTCGTTTCAGGAACCATCCGGGTTCCCGTTACTTCCTTGTCCTCGTAATAAGTTTCATTGCGTGTACGATAGCGAGTTTCTTGAACTTGCTCGTAAACGGTTTCTTGAACATTTCGCATCACGGTGTAAGTTCCACCAGCGACAGCTCCGCCGCCACCGATAGCAGCGCCGTCACCAACGACACCGCCTTCGACGATTGAATTACCACAACCGCCACAACCTTCATAACTTACAGCACCGCAACAGGCAGCGCTAGCTGAACTCACCCCAAAGACGACCGACAAGATCGTCATCGTGGGTAACAAAAACCTTTTCATCTTACATTCTCCACTGGAATCAAATACGGGTGTTGCAAGGACGCAGCTTACCTAAGCCACTGGAGCACCCGCCCCTCGGCTCGACATCAACAATTCGAACTTCACTTAATGACTGACGTCACTAAAAAATCGATTGTGAACCAACACGCAGACTATTGTGAGATGTTGGAACTTGGATCGATTACGCAGACCTGGAAATCAAGTCAAACGAATTGTGATGCACTGACTACATCGTCTACGGACTAAGGGTTGAACATGCAAAGAAGTTCGCCAAGGCAAAAGATTCCGTTTGGGCTGACCTATTGCGACGGCCGTTCATATCGAATCAATTTTACCGATTGCAACGGCGACCTCTGTCGCAGCGGTGAACGAGAGGTCACTGCGCTAATCCGCATAACAGAATTTAGTCGTCAATGAAGATAGACGACGGACGTTGATGCCAAATGCTATGCTACCCAAAAAGGCGGCGATGCGGGCATCAAAAAGCACGCCTTCGAAGCACGAACACGGCATCGCACAAATCGTTATCGATCCGTCGCGGACAGTCGATGTCGTAATCAAAATCAAACGCCTGAGCAACTTCAAACTGATCGGCGACCTTCGCAAAGAGCTGCTTCACTTGGCTGATCGTGTACAATCGCAGCGGAAACTCGCTACGGACACGGTGGATTTGCCCAGTCCGTGTGACCGCCTTGATACTGGCTCGCAAAGTTTCGATCCGCTGGCTTCGGTTGAAGTCAATCACTTTCAACGTTACATGAACTTTGGTTCCACCATGACACGCCGTCCACCGCTCGTCGCTTTCTTCGTCCGCATCGAGCGGGATGCAGTGAAAACCGAGGATATAAATGCCACCCGGTCGCAATGCATCGGCAACGCTCCTCAGGTGTGACAATGCGCTTGCCTGGGTTGTTAGATGACGGAACGTATTGAACGTACAAAACGCTGCATCGAAACGTCTACGAAAAGACATTTCGGTCATATCGCCAAGTACGAGCGTCGCGTCGAGCTTGCGACGGACCAATCGCCGCTTAAGATAATCGAGCATCGGTTGGCTTAGATCCAAACCGGTGACATCGTAGCCACGGCTTGCCATCGCACCGACAAGCCGACCACTGCCGCAGCCAGGTTCCAACAACCGGCGCGGCATGGTTTTCATGTACCGCTTGAATGCGGCTTCAAAGAATCGAACTTCCGCAGCCGTTTCGTCACGGAACACCATGTCGAAATACTGAGGATAGTCGTACCAGTTTTCCACGAATGATCCGAAGCGAAATAATACACGTCTGAAGATTTGACGGATCATAACATAGCAGCCTGCTGCGGATGCGCCAGCGTGCTATTCATCGGATTGTTTCTAAATCGCTAAGAGCGAAGTCGTAGGAAAACGCTCAGGAAGCAGCAGCCGATTCGGCAGCCCTCGCTTCAGCCACAGCTGCACTGCTGCGCCGCGTTCGGCGTCGTGGCTTGGCATTGGCCCAATCCTTGGTCAACGCTTCAAAAACCTCAGGAGTCTCATAGCGGACAATTGTCTTGCCCTCCGGCATCGGTCCGATCAAACCGCGAAAAACGGGCATCCCGCGGATGTCCAAATCAGTACTGCAATCGTCGATTCCAATCTGACAGTGAATCCCCACAAGCGGGTCACAACTAGGGTAATCGCGAATCAAAAGCGAACCGTCACTACCGCGTGAAACGATGCGGAATGTATCTTTCTTGGCCATGATGCCTCCGGGAAGGGGGGGGGTTGGCGTCTGCAATGCAAAACGGAAGCTGCTGCAAGAACCGATTCGGAAGCAAACAGCAGGGTTTCTAACGATGGATGGAGTAGCCAATCTGCCAAGGCGTCGACGCACAGTTAGAAAAAACGAGAAGCGGTAAAGGGAGGGCACCACTTGGTTTTCATTTTCTTCAGGACTGACTCTACGTCGACGCCTGCCAATCACTACGACGAAAGGAGGGTGGTCTTTCGTCGCCGACGAACTGGAACTGAATCGGACGCTTGGGCTACAAAATAGTCTTCGTCCCTTCGCGGAAAACAATCGAAGAAAGAATCGCTGGTCGGCTTACTAAGAGAAACAGTCGCAATGGGTACAAAACGCAGCGGTAGTCGTAGCCGCCCCTGACCGCTGCAGTTACCCCTAGCCGGATTGCTCGATACGATAGGCCCTAAAAGCGATATCCAATTCCCAAATACTGAAATCTCGAACAATTTAGGGTATACTCGTTTGACAATTTGCGAATCGCGTCTTTCTTTGCCCGCCTCAGACACTTTCAACAAATATGCATCACATTATGCTTGGTCGATCCCAAATTATCGTCGCCTTCATGGCGATTAACCTATTGAATTGCTTCGCCGCAGAACCACAGAACATCCTGCAACCGCTTGAGCAACACGATGGCGTCAAGCCACGCAACGTCGTCTTCATTTTGACCGACGATCATCGCTATGATGCAATGGGGTTTATGGGGCACCCGTTCTTGAAAACCCCCAACCTCGATGCAATCGCCAACAATGGTGTGCATGTAAAAAACGCATTCGTAACGACTTCGCTCTGCTCGCCGAGCCGCGCGTCAATCCTAACGGGACTCTATACCCACAAACACCGCGTCATTGACAATAATCGCACCGTGCCCGAAGGAACCGTGTTCTTTCCTCAATACCTGCAGAACGCCGGCTATTCGACAGCCTTCATTGGAAAATGGCACATGGGCGGGCATCACGATGACCCGCGACCTGGGTTTGATCACTGGATTAGCTTTCGCGGCCAAGGCGTCTACTTGCCGCCGAGACCGAGTTACACGCTGAACGTCAACGGAAAACGGGTTAAACAAAATGGCTACATCACCGACGAACTGACCGATTATGCGATTGATTGGCTCAAAGAACAGCAGGACTCCGACAAACCATTTTGTCTATACCTCTCCCACAAAGCAGTTCACGCTAACTTCACCCCGGCCGAAAGGCATGCGGGGCAGTATGCCGATGCTGATTTGAGCTTTCTGCCTCGAGGCGAAAACATCACCGCACAAAACGATGCGCCCCGTTGGGTTCGCGACCAAAAGAACAGCTGGCACGGTATCGACTTTTCGTACCACAGCGACGAAGGACTCGACTATTTGTATCGCAGGTACTGTGAAACATTGCTGGGAGTTGACGACAGTGTCGGTCGTGTGATGGAGCAACTCAAAGAGATGGGCCTCTACGATTCGACGCTCGTCATTTACATGGGCGACAACGGCTTCATGTGGGGCGAACACGGTTTGATTGACAAACGCGTCTCCTACGAAGAATCGATTCGCGTCCCGATGATGATGCAATGCCCCGAACTGTACAAAGGCGGAACCGTCCTCGATTCAGTAATTGGAAATATCGACATCGGACCAACGATCTTACACGCCGCCGGCTTGAAAGCTCCCGACTATATGGACGGAATGAGCTTCCTCGACTTGCCAAACAATCCAAACATGAAATGGCGTGACTATTTCTTGTACGTCTACTACTGGGAAAAGAACTTTCCCCAATCGCCGACCCAATTCGCACTTCGCGGCGATCGATTCAAGTACATCACGTATTATGGACTTTGGGATGTCGACGAACTCTACGACTTGACGACCGACCCCGGCGAAACGATCAATTTGATTAACAACCCTGATTACAAGTCGGTTGCAAAAGAGATGGAAAACCGCTTGTACGAGATGTTGGGGGAAAGCGGCGGAATGGACATCCCGATGAACCAGCCCGCCGGTGGTATCAACAACAAACGCTGGGAAGAGCAAGGTGGCCAGCAATCGGCAGATTTTCCGGCATCAATGGTGGTCGAAAAACCGCTTAATTAAGCCCCTGCATGTTGAATTCGGAGAGCAGTTGAATTCGCTCACGATTCACGTGGCCCTCGTGCGTCCGTCACCCAACGCCGCAGTGCTCCAGCGATGCAAACAGCACGCAGCGAATTTTGTGCTGCAAACCCGCTCTGGTAAGCCTCCGTCAATTTCCCCCTGAGCATCCCCCAAGCTCGGCAACCGCGAGCCTACCGAATCATCCGCTGTTCTACGGCGACTTCTTGGGAATGCTCGCTTTCGTAGACGCTAAACTCGGCCCACAGGGGGGCGTGATCGCTGATCAATGCAGCCTGCATTTCGCTTAGACCAAAGTCTCGCTGCAAATCGATCACCCCCGTTTGTCCTGTGAACTCAGTCGTCATTGTCCGGTCTAACAAAATGTGATCGAGAGTTTCACGACGGCGCACATCCGTTGGAATGTCACCCGCCACCGATACCACATTGGGGATCCTCGACAATTCGCCCAGCCCGGAAACGCCTGTATTCAAACTACCGACCAACAAATAGTCTTCGATGCCTGTTCGACTGTACTCGTAATCACGAACGCGAACAAAGACGTCATCAAGAACATTAACTTCCGCGCTAGCAAGGGCGTGCTGCGCCGGGTCTGGATCATTGTTCGCGTTGATAAGCGTGAAACAGAAAGGACGACCTCCATCCATCTGACCATCCGATGAAACCGGGATCGTCGCGAAAGACCCAACCATCGGCTCGCGGTGCATGCGGTCCGCCGAATCTTGAACGACATACGGTTCGCCTAACAACCGAATTCGCCGAGCGTCCCACACGAACGCATAACATTGAGTGTCCTGATAGGAACGTCCAATGGGTTGGCTAACGGTCCCCGTATAGGTACCGCCTTCCGCATTAACGAGTTCGATCATACGGCGAACGGGACCAACATCACCTGACCGGATGTCTTGAATTGCGACAAGATCGAATTGGCGAATGATGCTCGCAATTGTCCCCATCACATCTACGCCAGGAACTTGACTGAGGGTTCGCGTCTGAGATTTTTTGTCACCGAACATCTGGATGTTAAAGGTCGCAATCCGAACGGTTGAACTCGACCGCTCGCGGGGCACTTTGCGATTGACAATTAGATCGCCGTTGGCAGCTGCCAGCTCTGCTGTTTCATCATCCACACCTGCCCATTTATCAAGCACCGACAAATCGATGCGCCCCGTTATGACAGACAAGCAGGCAGCCGCGATCCCACCAACACTTACCAGCGGACCGATCCACCGGATAAATGGAATGTAGGAAAACACAGACCGAGAAGAGCGTCGCCTTGAACGCCCGAAAAGTAATCCCATTCCGGCCTCCATCACGGCAACAGCGGGTGGTAGAAAAAGCGACTGCCTGCAATTAGCAAAACAAAAAGTTTCACACAACATCAATGTGCGAGCGTACAGTTTGTTAGAGCCCCAAATTGGCAGATTGCACAATCGCCACAATCGGCACAAATTAACATTGGCCTCTACATCAACACCGACGCTCACCACAAAGACTTACGACGCAAATATCCTTGCAGATGAGAACATGCCCGGCGTTCGGTAACCGTACCTTTCAGGGTAGCGAAACGCCTCTCGCGTTTCGATCAGTACCGTCAATCGCAAGAAGTCTTGACGATATCCGTTTCGCTGCCAAACCCAGTTTTAAACCGGAATGAAGCAGTTGAGAATTTTGAACATTGGCGGGACAACACCATGCGCCAGTAGCTGCACCGACGCTGAATTGCCAGGAGGAATCTTGGCCAAATTATGCTTGAATTGTTCTAAGCAACTTACCCACTGACTAACCAGCTACTCTAAGTCTTGGCTTACCCGCGTCGGAGAGCATGTCTCGCAAACGTTCAAATTCATCGGGATCGGTGAAGTGAAGGGTGATCTTTCCACGACCGCGAGCCGAGCTTTTGATCTCGACCTTGGTGCCAAAAATCATTCGCATCTCTTGTTGCATCGCCTCGACCTGCGGCGAAATCGTTCGCCGCTTCTGACGCGTCGCATTGACGACCTTCTTACCAGTCTCTGCGTCTTCCTCGGCCTTCAGAAGCTCCGCCACATGCGTCTCGGTGGCCCGGACACTCCACGATTCTTCCTTGATCTTTTCGGCCGTACGACGTTGGATTTCTTCGTCACCGATGGGCAGCAGTGCTCGAGCGTGCCCAGCCGTTAACTCGCCACCCTGCAACATATCTAAAATTCCATCTGGCAATTCCAACAACCGCATCAGGTTCGCAATCGTGCTACGGTCAATGCTGAGCCGCCGGGCCAGATCATCTTGTTTGCACTTGTGCTCATCGATGTACCGTTTGAAGGACAACGCCTTTTCAATCGGATTCAAATCTTTCCGTTGGAGGTTTTCGATAATCGCCAATTCTGCGACGAGGCGATCATCAGCTTCGCGCACTTCCGCGCGGATCGTCGGCAAGCCAGCGTGGATGGTGGCCCGAAGCCGACGCTCGCCGCTGATCAATTGGTACTTTCCGTCAACAATCCGAACCAGGATCGGTTGGAGTTGCTGATGGTTTTTCAGACTCTCGGCGAGCGATGCAATCTCTTCTGGATTGAATTCACGGCGAGGTTGAAAAGGATTGTTTTGGATGTCACCGACCGCTAACTCAAGCGACTGGATCTTCACGCCCTCCTGCCCACCGGCCGAGTCGGACAAAGGATTACCTTCGTCGTCGAGCGGTGTCCCCAAGAGAGCCGCTAGCCCTTTTCCTAAACGACGGTCCTTATTGGTTGTTGCACTAGTCACGCTCGAGCACCTCCATGCACAGCTGGGTATAAGCAAACGCGCCGCGGGATCGCGGTGCATACTCAAACACGGTTTGGCCGTGACTCGGAGCTTCGCACAGCGAAACGTCCCGAGGCACGACACAGTCAAAAACAATATCACCAAAGAAGTCACGCACTTCGTCGTCGACTTCTCGTGTCAATTCAAGATATGGATCATACATAGTTAGTAGGATTCCACCAAAGGTCAGTCTGCCATCGGTAGCGACAATTACCTTCTTTATTGTTTGAATAAGTTGGGTCAATCCTTCCATCGCGAAATATTCGCATTGGATTGGCATCAACACCTCGGTACTGCCAGCCAAGGCAGTCTGCGTGAGCGGACCAACACTAGGTGGGCAATCCACCAGGATATAGTCGTACTGATCAATGATCGAATCAAGATGCTTGCGAACGATACTGGTTTCGCTTTCACCTGCAGCGGCCAAGCGATCAACATCCTGCAAGGTACGACTACCACGAATTATCGATAAGTTGTTAACCTTGGTTTGAATGATCGCGGAATCGAGCGATCCATCACTGATCATTGCATGGCCGTCGGTCGGTTCATGGCCAAGCGAACCGGTCGCATTGCATTGCGGGTCCATGTCGAGAAGCAGTGACCGCTTGCCGGAAATTGCGAGCGCAGCCGAAAGGTTTACCGCCGTGGTAGTCTTACCCACGCCACCCTTCTGATTCACCACACAAAGAATCCGGCCCACGGCTTATTGCCCTCGTTCGTATTTTGCATCCCGCCAATCCGTTGACGATGATGGAGATTACGAAGAATCGGCTTGCGGAAACAAGACTGGTTTCACAAGAAACTTATGCTACAAACCGGCGAGCACACCAAAGAAACCCCGCATTGCTTGGCAGCACATAGCACTGAAAGAGCCAAGAATTTAGAAAGCAGGACTGAGGCCAGACGGCCACCCGCAAAAGCAGACGACCAATTCAACCAAAGCAATTCACCCATAGCGACCGTTTGGCTAGCGGATCGCGTACCGAACAATGGCCCCAGCACGCCCCGATGCACAAGACATCCTGACATACGCTCCAATCGCACGGGGCCAATGAACCTAGCCGCCGACTACCTCATGGACTTTCCCTGAGGATTCGCTGCTTGCTGGGCTGGTGGATCGACCACAGGATTAAACTTATCGCGGAAGATTGTCCAATCGCTCGGTGGCTTGTCACTAATGAAGTTCTGCATGAAGTTCGCCAACGCATTGCCAACACCATTCCTCTTCATCTCAACAAACTCGTACTGGTCCCACTTGGCCGCGTTGACAGGATGAAAATTAGGTGCGTAGAGAATCAACGCTTTAGGCAAGAAGGTTTTCTCCTCGAGCGCGATCTGCACCATCTTGTATTGGGCTCGATCGTCTTGGCGCTTTGGCCACGCTTCAATCAAGATCAACCCTTCGGCGGGTGCTTGCACTTGGCGGACCCAATATCGCTGCTGAATTTCCTGAGCGTTCAAATTGAAAACGAACGGCAATGGACTATTAAAGATTTGCTGACCCTGCATGTCAGGCGGGAGATCTTGGATGTTGCATTTCTTTTCACTCCGGTCAAACTCGATCAACTGAGTTCCGTTGCAGACCCAGTGCTCGCCATACATCCCCGGCTGACCCGCGAACTCTGGCTTGCCTTCCTTCATCCCCTTGAAGTAGACCAAAGAGTCAACGCGAAATAGCCCCTTGTCGGGCGAGGCGTACTTCACGACGCCATCGGCACGAGTGGCGTGAATGCCTGCGGGAGCCGCTTGATTATCGTAGTGCCAACGTTGGAACTTACAATCGAGCGTCTTCGTCCCCTGGCTTTGTTGTTGCCACGCCAACAGGAGCTGGTTTAGCTGTGCTTGCTGTGCAGCATTGAGCGGTTCAAAAGGCTGCTGCGGAGCCGAACGATTTGCCGCAGGTCGCTGACGTTGCTGTGCCGCGATCCTCGCATCAGGTGCATCCGTTTGCTGCGGATTCGCTTGTTGAGCATAAGAGGGAACGCCACCCGATTGCTGGGCGAAGCTCTCTGTCGGGGCGAGAGGTTGGACCGCCATGAAAGCGGTTAGCAAGAAGCCAGTCCAGGAAAATCGTTTCATCCGTGACGCCTGCGTGAAATTTTGATCGTGAAACTCATGTTGACTGTATCCTTACAGCCAAACTTTGAAGCAGCTTATCAAACGGTCTCGTTCTAGCGAAAGGGCGATTTACCGGTATTCCGAACAACCGATGTTGGCAAGGTGGCGCCGAATGCACAATACTTGCACCGCAGACATCCCACCCGTTGCTTCGCAAAGACACGAACCCGGCGTCCGCTTCAAAAGAAATTACTGGCGAACATCAACGCCCCAATTCGCATTCCGACTCGCCTTGACTACGAGTTCGAAAAAGGCAGCGAAAGATGGCGAGATTTTCGGCTTTTGCCAGTACCGGGCGAACCGCGCGCCAGTCTCGCCGTTGGAAAATTCAACTATGGCGAACCTACTCTGTTGTCGCTCGCCACCACGGACCGTGCTCATCTTGAACCTCTTCGGACTCAGATTCCTCGATCCATTCGCTGCGGGCCACCGATGCCATCTTGTCCTCTTCGACTCGGTCTTGCTCAGCATCTTGCTCGAACCACGCCCAACCGATTGATGGCTGAGGCTGTTCATACTCATCTTCAACGTACTCGGGCTCGACGTACTCACGCTCAATCACAACGGGTTTTGGCGCCGGTTTGGGAACCGGATTTGGAGCCGGCTTTGGCTCGACAACGACCTTTGGCTTTTCCGGGGCTCGCTCGACGACGATCACCTTCGGCTCGGGCCGAACCAGCTTCTTTTCACGATAGACGATCCTCGGTTTTGGCTTCGGATCTTCCATCACCGGTTCCGGCTCTGGCTCGGGCTCTTCGACTTCTTCCTGTTCCATCACCGACTCGTCGCCGACCTCTTCTTCCTCGTACTCTTCTTCGAACGCTTCTTCTTCACTTCGTTCTTCAGGCAGCAAGATCTCGGCGCGGCCAGGCTCACCCTGGGCGGGCATTAACCGAACCTGCACATCAATATCGTGGAAGATATCAACGATGTGGTCGTGGCAAGTAAACATCAACACTTGGTGCCCAAGCTCCGCAAAGGTCTTCAATGTCTTCGCCGCAGCGATCGCTCGATCACCGTCGAAGTTGACAAGCACATCGTCGAGCACCAACGGCAACATCACACCACGACGGGCGTAGGACGCTGCAAGCGATAGCCGCAAAGCAATAAATACCGCCTCGCGAGTACCTCGACTCAGAACGTCAATCGACAACGATTTCCCTGCCGTATCATCGACCTTCAACTGGTTTGTTCCGAGCGGCGTCCAAATGCGGTTGTACTTTCCGTCAGTTAGCTGAGTCAAAAACGACGAAGCTTCGCGAAGCGTTTCGGGCTGGCGTTCGCGTTCGAATGTTCCGCAAACGTCTTCTAGCAGGTAGCTGGCCATCGACAAGGTCTGCCAGCGACGAGCGGAGGCAGCAATTTTTCGCTCGATGCAACCGAGCTCCAATTGGGCTGCCGTCAACCGACCATCTTCGCCCAACTGCTTCATCTCTTGAGTGATCTCACCCTGCTGAGTGCGGAGCTGCGCGATGCGCGTTTCGGTTTCGGTCATTCGCGTGGTCAATGAGTCCCATCGTTTCTCGATATCGCCCATCTTCGCACCTTCGATCTCGCGAGCAACTGAATCGTATTCGACGTGGCTCCCAATGATCGACCGAACTTGCTTCTCTAACTCAGCATGCTCCTTTCGCATCTCCAGCAAACTCGCCTTACTGTCAACCATCCCATAGAATTGTTCGGGGGTCGCAACACCACACTTAGCCCACAATGCTCGACGCTGCTGTTCGCCACGTTCGATCGCTCGGAAATAGGAACCTTGCTGCTTCTTTAGCTTCAGGTCCTGTTCCTTCAATTCGCGGCGTCGTTTGATCCAATGCTGTTGACGCGACAATTCTTCATGCAAATGGTTTAATTGATCGAGTGGATTTGTCCGAGCGTGAATTCGCGTGGCCGTCACATCGCGTGACTGTTGGTCATCGTCCTGGTAGTCGTGATCACGTTCGCGACTAGAAAGCTCAGCCCTGTCGTCCGACAAATCCAAGGCTTCGAAATAGAGGGCCTCGATACGTCGTGCGATCGTTTGCCGCTCGCGTCGCCGCTGCTCCTTCTCTGCTTTAAGCTCATCGAGCCGACGGTAACTCTGCTGCAACGCCTCGTAACCATCGCTTAATTTTCGAACACTCGACGGCGACAAAGAATCGCTAAGCCCAAGCTCTTCAAGCGTACCGGACCAATCGCGACGCGCCTCTTTCAAACCATCCGCAGCCTCACTCGCTCGCGACCGGGCCGACTTAAACGACTGCATCGACGCTTCGTGATTGTGATATGTTGGCAGGACGGATTCGAGCTCTGCTAGCAAAGCCTCGGTTTCTCGAATTCTCAATTCGAGAGACTCAGCACTGGTCGGCAGCGACGAATCAACATCACTTCGTTCGGCCTCAATTTCGCGAATCTGTTTTCGAAGGCTATCAATTTGGCGTTCGCAATCATCCAGGTCTCGAGACGTAGATCGCATGCCATTTTCGCGACCGAAATAGTACGCCATCATACTGACGATACCAACCATCAACCATAACATGCCCCATGTTGGATCGGGCTCCGCAACGAACCAATCCAAACCTACAAGGTTTGCAAAGCCATAGATCAATGCCATTCCGCCAAAGATAAACGGAACCGACAACAGGATCAGCCGATCGATCGGCAACGCTTCGTCGGTGGTCAAATCAACCGATTCTTTTTCAAGATCGCGATAATGCCGTTTCAATTTATCGAGATGTTCGCCTAGCTGGACTCGGTGACGCAAGCTCGCGATCATCTCAGTTTGCTCTCGAATCGCTTGCTGCAGATTCGTTGCATGTGCCCTCGCCAAGACATCCTGTAACTGGGCCCCAAGTTTTTCTGACCGTGTTTTATGCTCGGCACTTTCATTGCGGGCTTGGTTCAACAGGAACACTTGTTCCTTCACTCGCTTGGCGGGTCCTGCCAGAGCGGACAAGGCTTGCTTTGACAGATCGGGCATCTTTGACATGTCGCCCTCGAGAACCGCCGCTCGATCCCGTTCGTCCATCCCCAAACGATCCGCGTCTACCTCAAGCTGCTTGCGAGCTTTTTCAATTTGCACATCGAGCCGTTCGATTTGTTCTTCGAGGGCTTCGACCCAGGTTGCTTGCTCGGACGCCGCTTCGATTCGCCCCTGCAGATCAAACATCCGCTTACTAACAGGAATTTGCTCTGCCTTCACACGAATTTCCCGGCGTTTCGCCTTCACCTCTTCAATCTTTGCCTTGGCGTCTTCGACCATAGCCTCAATTTGCACCAATTGCCCAGGCGCTTCATCTGGTAACTGCGACTGCTTCTCGGTTTGAACAATCTGATCTGCCAAACGCGCGCGATCTTGCCAAGTTTCATAGACACTGGTTGCGATTTCGACCGATCGAGCCTCTGTTTCCCAAGCCGCCATTCGCTCGGTCGACTGTTCGATTTCTTGCTGCTGCGTGCGTCGCTGGCTAGCCAATTCACTCCAACGACGCCCATGCCGAGTGAACTGCTCGACCTCATCGCGAAGCTTTTCTCGTTTCTTGATCATTCCAGCGAGCTTGGACGATTCTTCGGAATCAGCAACTTCCTTGCCGACCATCGATTTTCGACCATCGCGAAGCGAGCGAAGAACGTCTACTAGTGAAACACGATCCAAACCACTCGAGAGTTTGTAGAGTTCGTCGGCCGCGGAAGTGTCGTCAAGCGTCGAAAGCTCTTGCAATTCCCGGATACCGATAGCAAAGACATTCGTAAAGATCGGCTCGTCAATTTGGCCAAGCAGATTAGTCAAACGGTGCTGGCCTTGTGCCAACCCATCTTGACCAGTCACGGTCAATTGGCCGGTCACACCCGAGTCCGTCAACTGGCTAGTGCGTCGAATTTGATAACCACCGCCAGGCCCCGTCACGCGGATCGCTCCGCCTGGGACCCCGCCATAAACGGGCGGCAGGTAACGCTCGCGACGATCAGGCGTGAATCCGTAAAACTGCGCTCGAAGGAACTGCATCAGCGTCGTCTTGCCCGCTTCGTTCGGGCCATAGAATAACGTCATCCCATCCGGTAGCGAGTCGACCGAAAGACCGGTCCAGACGCCGAATCCGTCGACTTGAATGTCCTTGACTCTCATGATTGTTGCACCAATTGAGGTTGCGTTTCATCTAGTAAATGACGCCCTTCGCTCCGCGAAAGTGCGTTTCCCTCGACGCACTTCTGCTGAGCAAAAGGCGACAAAATTTTGCCTATGCCAAATTTGGCTTGCCGCCGCGAAGTAATTCCACACCCAACAACGTCGCCTGATCCAATATTTCTTCACGCACCGTGGGTGACACATCTGCCAACAACGATGCGGTGGTGCCAACGACCCCCGAAACTTCTTCAGTGTAAGGAAGCAAGTTAATTTCGCGGCCATTGGATTTGTCGAACTTATCTGCCGCTCGCAAGAAGTCCCCAAGAATTGTATCCTCGTCGGTCCATGATTTCGGATATTGCTTTGGTGGACGAACGACGAGTGACGCAGTCCAAGCCGACGGTGCCCCGGAACCGAATTCGCGGCGCAACCAAGTACGCAACTCCTCAACATCGCCGATCGCCTGCAAATCTTCACCACTGGTGATCGAAATATCCCATCCAATCAACAAGTGCCGACCACCATTGTCGTGCTGCAGCCGCCCGATTCGTTCGCCGAGAAAATTGCGAATCCCGCCCATAGCAGCAATTTCCGATGCATCGACCTCGACACGGCAATACCGAAAAGCATCGCACTCCACCGAATGCACTCGAGTCGTCTGATCCGCATCGACATCAACGACGGTGTAACCATGGGGACCGTGCTCATCAAGACTGCGACCCTGCGGGCTGCCACAAACAACTGCCCCCCCTTCGGCACCACCATCGATTTCGTCGCGATTGTGTTCGCCACCGAGTGCCCAATAGTCAAACCGGCCCTCGGCCAGCGCATCGGCATCGGAGGTCCCGTACCCCACCGCGACGGTATATTCGTCCGTCGGCTCGATACGATAGCTCGGAACATGTAGCTGCGTGCGACCTTCGCTACTTCGCCCAACGACCACGCAAATGGTTCGCCCCGCCCGCTGAACTGGCACGGCAACCGCCCGATTCTTGGGGAACAGCGTCACGTTGGGAGGCAACGGCGCGGCGTCGGGCCATTTCGGAGGATCATCGACGATACCAGCAACCCAGAAAACCGGCGTCTTCTTAGCGTGAAGCTGTTCAAAGTAATCGAGCAGCAACGACATGCCGTGCGGGCCAGCAGCTTGGGGACTCAGCAAATCACCGCTGAGCACCAAAAAGTCAATATTCTCAGCCAGCGCCGCTTCAAAGACCGCCTTGGCGGCACGGCGTGGCGCATCGGCCATTGCTTCCCGAAGATGACTCGGGATTGCATCGAGATCTCCCAGTGGCGTTTCAAGATGAAAATCACTGGCGTGTATAAAACGAAACGACTCGCCTGGCATGGGCTCCCTCCTGTGCGGTTTGCCTGCGGATACTGCCCCACCCAGTTGCGTCATTCACATCTTGTGAAGTCCCTTTGGATGGTTTAGGCAGCGCGGCAGCGGCTACGTAATCTCGGAAGTTTAACGAAAGTTGCAAAAAACCACCAAGTCGTATTTGGCATGTTTCACGAAAAGAGAACGGAAAATAGTTGCTAGCTTTTCGGGCGTTGCAGCGCAAGGAAATGCGTCACAGGATGCAACCTGCAAACCCGAGCTTAGCATGCGGGGGCGCCGCCTTGCCGATGAGTTACTCACCCCCCTGCCAAATTTACAGGCACCGATTCAATCAGGACAATTTAGCCAGTCTTCGCGAGTTGAATTTTCTAAAAAAACCGAAGGGACCACAGGTGTTGTTTCCTTCCTAATTACCTCCTAATGGAATATACTTGACCTGTGGGGCCAAATTGGCCGATAACGAGGCGGGATTGGTTGTGTTGTTGGCATTTTGCGACATGGAGTGTCGTTTTGATAACGCAAGAAACAGGCAGCCAGAATCCCAAATTTAACTTAAAGCCTTTAATGTTATGGACTTACGTCCAAACAACGGGCAAACAAAGGATCATAGGCATACCGCTTGCAGTGAACCGAGTTGGAATCGCAGTTGTCTAAGTGAGTGAAAGCGGACGACGACAAGAATATTGCGGCTTCACCTTTCATCATTTTCGTGGTTAGCTTACCTTATCAATCTGCGATGGAACGCGACCCAAGGAGACTCCTCCAATGACGACTTCAAGCAAAAACCTGACACCAAAACCCGACGACGGGAATTGGAACGAATTGACTGCAACCTTGTCGATCGAGTCAACCGATCGCTTTGATGAATGGATGACCGAGCAATTGACGGTGCTTGAAGAACGGTTGAACGAATTTGTCTCGCCACGGTCGCTCCATAAAAATCTCCGAGGTTGATCTGCGCTGGGGTTCAGGCCATAGTCGCCTTGATTAGTAAGTGTGCGACGCCTCGGGCGTCCGTCGGTTTCAAACCAACACTTTCTCATTCCGCTTGCTTTTCATGGACGACACGCCGCTGATTACGCTCGTAGGTTTGGGTGTAGTTGGGCGTGCGATTTTCGAAGCTCACTTGGCTCAAGACATCGCTGTCACCGTCATCGATCAAGACGCGAGCATTCTTGAAACAGCCCTCGATAGCCTTTCGATCCCTTCAACCGATTGGATCATCTCGGAAATTCACACCGGTCCGCTTGGGATGCCCGCCGCGACGCTGCATCCAAGGGCCCCTTGGATTACGCCATCAGCAACCTCCCTGACACCGATCCTGATCGAATCAATCGCTGAACGCTTAGCAATCAAGCGGGGGTTTTTTGAGTTGGCCGAAACGAAGTTATCAGCCGATTGGATTCTGTGTAGCAACACTTCGACCCTTCGCATCAACGAGATTTCTCAAACACTCTCGCGTGCCGATCGCGTTTGCGGAATGCACTTCTTCATGCCCGTGATCGACCGGGATGCGGTGGAACTGATTCGGACGCCTGCCACATCAGAAGAAACAATCACCATCGGCGAAAACCACATTCGTCGCCTTGGAAGAACGCCGCTGATCGCATCTGATTCGCCCGGGTTCATCGTCAATCGAATGTTATCGCCCTACTTGAACGAAGCGACGGTACTACTGTCGCAAGGTGCGACGGCGCAGCAAATCGAAGCCGCCGCAATCGCATTCGGCATGCCACTCTCGCCACTGGAACTGATTGACCTGATCGGATCAAGGACGATGTTTGATGCGGGCCGAGTCTATTGGCAAGCGTTCCCAACTCGAATTGACCCATCACCGATCTTGCCGGCGATGATCAAAGCCGGCCGCCTGGGCCGCTCCGCAGGCGGCGGTTTCTATGATTACAACGACGGCACGCGGTCAACGGATTTGTCACCTGACGCCTTGGCAATTTGCCAACGTTACCAGCGGGAAATCCGCCAGCTAGACGACGGCGAAGTGCTGCTACGACTCAGCATTGCCATGTGGACCGAGGCGAATTTGTTGCTTCAAGAGAACGTCGCAGCAGGTCCACAGGATATCGAATCGGCCATGGCAGGCGGGCTGGGATTTCGCCCCAAAGGTTCATGGTATGGCTTTTTCGAGAATCTCGGCGAGGAAGCGATTCAAAACGCGATCCATGAATACGGCGTCCACTCAAAGACATTGCGAATAGACCAACGCATGTGAACCGAATCTTCCAAGCAACCCTGCGACTTCCAAGCAACCACCTGCGAATTGTCTTACCAACTGCGCTAGTCAGGCCAAGCTTTTTGCATACGCAATGATGGCCCACAACCTATTCCTTGCTCGGCGATCCGATACAATACATGGTTTCCAACGTGAAAACGAAAAAAGGAACACATGTCAAAGTCAATTGATCAAGATCGATTACCACCACTAATCGTCGGCGAAGTTCTTTTCGATCAATTTGCGGATGGACGCAGTGTCCTCGGCGGAGCCCCCTTTAACGTCGCATGGAACTTACAAGGACTCGGGCTGGCCCCCCAATTCGTTTCCGCTGTGGGCGACGATCCGGCGGGGCATCTCGTGGCCGATCGCATGCACCAATGGGGGATGAACACCAAGGGCCTGCAAACGCTACCCAGTCAAAAGACAGGCGTGGTCGATGTCACTGTCAAGGATGGCCAACCAAGTTACGAGATTGTCTTTCCATCGGCCTGGGACTTCATCAGCCCGCCACCGTTTGCCGATTCGCTCGAAGGTTTCTCGCTATTGTATTACGGCAGCCTCGCGATGCGCGGAGACCAATCACGTCACACGATCAAGCAACTCGCTCAAGACGATTCGATCCCTCGGTTTGTCGATATCAACATCCGCAAACCCTGGTTCGATACCGCGTGGTTACCGTCGCTGATCACCGGTTCGAAGTACGTCAAACTTAACGACGACGAACTGAGCGAACTCACTCAGATGCCCATCACAAAGACGGAAGAAATCGAAGCGGCCGTTGCGAAAATTCGCGGGCAATACGGAGGTGAAGTCTATTTCATCACTTGCGGCTCAAAAGGCGCCTACGCCGTTACCCCAACCGAAACCGTCTTTGCGGCCGCCCCCAAACCACCACAAATGGTCGACACCGTTGGCGCCGGTGACGCGTTTGCCGCTGCAACGATTGACGGATTGCTTCGCGACCTTCCCTATCAAAACGTCCTCGATCGGTGCGTTCAATTTGCGGTTCGTATTTGCGGACTTCAAGGCGCAACTTCGATGGACCGAGACATTTACCGGAACGTTTGAATTTTCCTGTTCGACGACACACACCGCGTTGGAAACACGTTTGACACAAAAAAAGCGAGAACATCATGAACATTGAGATGCTTCAGTCATTCTTTATGTGGTGCACCATCCTCAACGGAAGCTTGTTGGTGTTCTGGATTGGGGCATGCGTAATCGCCCCCGATGCCGTCTACCGAACGCAGCACAAATTCTTTCCGATATCGAAAGACGTCTTCACGATTGCGATCTACTGTTTCCTCGGCCTATTCAAGTTGATGTTTTTGGTATTCAACCTTGTTCCGTATATTGCGTTGCTGATGATCGGTTGAAAGCCAGCCACCTTCGACGGCACCCCACCGCACTGTCCTCTGGCGTTGCAGCTTCGGTTCCATCAGTCATTTCATTCAGACCGCACGCCATTAGCGTCCCAAGGGCACGCCATTAGCGTCCCAAGGGCACGCCATTAGCGTCCCAAGGGCTCGCCACTAGCGTCCCAAGGCTCGATAAGTCGAAGTGATTTCGATTGGAGTGCTCGATAGCAATCGGGCAGGTCGAAATGGGATAGTACATCCGGTAACAATGTCGCGAGCGGCCAGTTGTATTCTTTGTGCTCGGCAACATCCGCGTACGAAGTCAGCGCATTCTTGAGCGATATCTGCCTAACCGAATTGCTCAGCAGCCCCGCAAAAGTGGCCGCGAGCGCCCCCCAACCTTTCCCCACCAAGTGAATTTGGGTGAAACCGTTTTCCTTCAAAAAGTCGAGCACTCGCAAAACGTCATAGGTCTTTTGCCCCAAGTAGGGCCGGTCCAACATCAAACTGTGGATCGCATAGAAGTAATCGCAGCCATAAGGATCGTCGAAAGTATTGTTTCCGCAGGTGTTCGGCTGCGATTCGCCAACGCCGCGAACATCGACCGAAAAGACTCTCGCATCCGGCTCGTCTTCGATCGTTTCACGGATCAACGCTTCGGTACGCAATTCCACATCGCTGCTTCGATGCGAGACGTATAGAATCGCCTTCTCGGTATCCTGCGGTGGACGTGAATACCACCTCTCGTTGCTCATCATGTAGACCAGAGCAAGGATTCCCGGTTCGGTCTCGACCGCATACGTTGCGTTATACGGCAACGGATAGCCTCGCTTTGGCCCGGCGCGTAAAACCCGATACGGCGGCGACGCCTCTAAACGTGGTTTCAGTTTCAACACCTCACGTACCTTGTCTGGCAATGTGTCGGCATTGACCGGATCACGTTTCACTGCAAGTTCAAGTGACTTTTCCCGCGTGAAATCGAAAACCTTCTTCGCGTCCTGCAATCCAACCTGGCCCTTGGCAGTACACCATAGAGTCTCGTCTGCTTCCATTGTTAACTCAGGTTCACTGGTTGCATCACAGACGCGGGTTACCTGATTGAACCAACGATACATTGCCTCACGATTCTCTTGCGAGTAACCGTGGGTTGTGGGTCCAGTAAACAAGCTGATTTGGTCTTCCTTATCGAAGAATGCATAGAGACGTCGCAATCGGTCGTAAGCTTCGGCGGCACCACGCACATCGAAGAAATCCCGTTCCTTGGCCAAAATCACAATCGGCTTGGGAGCCATTGCGGCTAAAAAGTCGGCGTGATCGAGACCAAGAGCCAGCGATTTGGGCGGACACTGTTCCGTATCGGCTGGCAATTCATTTTCCATATTGTGGGCAAATGTGGTGACAAAGCATCCCGGAGCCGCCATCGACCAGCGCGACTCCAAACCACATAGCCAAGTTGTCATCGTGCCGCCACCCGAGTTGCCGGTGACACCAACTTGATTACGATCAACCTCGTCTCGAGTCAACAAATAATCCAGTGCTCGAATACCGTCCCAGGCACGCCAAGTGCCCAGGAATTCGCCAACCAAGAACTGCTGATTTCCGCACATCAGATGTTCTCGCACGGTCCCATTTAATCTCAAGTGGCCGTCATCGTCGATGTATTGTGAACGCTCACCTTGTCCGATGGGATCATAAATCAAACAAACGTATCCTTGCCGTGCTAGTCCTTGAGCGAAAGCTTGGTAGGGTTCGGCTGCTTTGCCGTTTTGCGAGTGCCCACAGGTCCCAACAACACCCGGCATCGGAGATTTCCGATTCGTAGGCACGTATAGGTTTGCCGTAACCGGAAAACCGGGTCGACTTTCGTAAATCAGTTTTTCGATCTGGTAACCATCGCGCTCCACAACCCCTGTGATTTGTGCATTCAAGGGTGTCCGCTCAGGCATTGGCCCAAAACATTCGCGGATCTTTGCTTTTGTCTTTTTGAGGTACTCGGTCGCCTGTGTTTCGTCAGTCACTTTCGAAAACGCGCGTTCACCACGGCGGGCTGATATCTGCACTTGATTCACAAAGTACTCATGCACCATGCGAGGAAACCGGTTTAGCGGCTGCATCGATTCCGCAGCTCGGCAATCCTGGGCTAGAAAATCAAGAACTGGAAACGCAAGCGGCATTGGAGCAAGCCGCAAAAAATGACGTCGAGAATGGATAGCGTTCATGGCGTATCATTAGGTAGGAACAGAGGCTTTCAACCCAAACTTGCGAGCTTCCTTCTTGAATCACTGTCGGTAAACTCACGAAGATGGGACCGCCGCGCGAGCCGCTTTCTCGCGGTAAACGGTTTCCAAAAATCAGGCGGGAACGCAAAATGCGGGCAAGGTACAGTAACCAGCGTACACAGCCGCATGGCGGGCCACACCGGTCCGCTGGCTTCGTGGATGCTAGCGAGATTGACTAATGATCAATCGCGGTTTCGTTGGCAGCTCGATTGTTCAATTCGCGGAGTTGATGCATCGTTTCGATGATCCGTTCTGCTTGAAGTCGAATCGCAGCCTTAGAGTCTTTGTTCGCCAAGGCTTCGGCGCTTTGTTTTTTAAGCTCGTCGATCTTCCTCCAATCCATCAACCAATTCCTCTGGTTGGCCGCTTCTCGTAACTCCTCGACCGTTTGTCCAAGGCGTTCGAATAATTCCTTCGTTGGCTGAGCGTTGTAGCGACGGTAAGGCCCTTTTCCGCCAGGAACTTGCGGCAGAGGTTTGCGTGACGTATTCCCACTCGATTGGAAATACTGCACCAAACAAACGGCGACGGAAATCAACCCCAAAATGATCGCAACGACCATGGGTCCCAACGCTTCCTTCACCCCAAACGCTGCCATCCCCCCAAGCACCGCGGCGCCAAGAAAACAACTGACCACCGTGCCAATCAAGAGTGGCGAAACGGCCGATTGCGAGTTTCGTTGACGCTTGTTGGATGGTTTGGCATCGTTGGATGCATTGGTAAACGATTCGTCAACGCGAACGATAATGACAGTGGAATTGTCAGGTCCACCACGCAAATTGGCTAAGTCAACTAACACACGCGCCGCTAAATCCTCGGGCAAACAATCCAATAGCGTCGCTATTTCTTCGTCTTCGACTTGGCCGCTCAAACCGTCACTGCATAGCAAAAAGCAGTCGTTGACTTGAATCGGAAATGGACCTTCGATATCGACGTTGACGACGTCATTCGGACCAAGCGAGCGAGTGATGACGTTTTTGGGAATCGCTTGGCCGAGAACGCTGCCTGGTTCCATTTGGCCGCTGGCTTCAAATTCCCAAACCAACGAATGATCGAAAGTCAATTGTTCGAGAACGCCATTACGCAAGCGGTAGATTCGCGAATCACCCACGTGGGCAATCAGAGCACCGCTCGACAAAAGCACCAACGAACTGGCGGTCGTACCCATGTTGTAGAATTCGGGGTTCTGCTGTCCTCGCCGAAAAATTTCAATATTCGCTTCTTCGACAGCCACCCGCAAAGCCTCGGCACAATTTCCCTCAATGGATCGGAAATACTGCATCGCGATGTGGTCGGTTGCGATACGGCTAGCCATTTCCCCAGCAGCATGAGCCCCCATTCCGTCGGCGACGACGAACAAGTGACCACGATCGGCAAACCGCTCGCCACTGGATGCCGGTAAGCATGCCAAGGAATCCTGATTGTTCGCTCGACGCATTCCAACATCGGTAAGTTGCGAGAACGCGATTCCTGATTTCCATTTATCCGACACAGAGCGACAACTCAAGAGTTTAGATTTGTCAAAAAGAGGTATGTCCCAATATTGCTTCAGTGTACATCGAAGGACGCCGAGAATAAATCACCCTAGCGTCGATGACCGGTTTTTCGACACCGATCCAAATACGACAACCGTTGGATGAAATCGTAAAAGTCAACCTATCCCGCATTGTTTTACGCCTCCACTAAACCGCTTGAAACGCCCCATTTTTCGGAAAACACCTGCTCGCTTAAACCCAATCGCGTCCGTGGAGCCGTTTCACGGTTGTGCATTTGTCTATCAAAGTCGCTTTCCGGCTTACTGAAATCGGGATAGCCGATCGCAATCGCCGTTTGCGCTTGGTGCCCATCGGGAATGTCATATTGCAGCTTCGTTGCACTGAGATTGATCCCCGCCATTTGATGAATCTGAAGCCCCAACTGTGTCGCCTGCAACGCCATGTGGGCCGCGGCCTGTCCAAGATCATGCAGTGCGACGCGATTCGGTTTTCCGTTTTGGCGGAACGTGTTACGTGTAACGCTGATCATCAACACACCGGCACGACTGGCCCAAGCCCGATTGGATTCTAGCAAGCATCCGACCATTGCATCGAACGCTTCGCTCTCCTGACGCCGTGCAACGATCCACGACCAAGGTTGATCATTAAAACTGCTTGCCGCCCAGCGTGCCGCTTCAAGACAACAAACAATTTTTCCGTCCTCGACCGGGCGAGATTCAAATCGATAGGGACTCCATCGCTGCTTGATGGATTCAAGCACGTCGGCTTCGCTAGCGTTGACATATTGTTGTTTAACAGAGCTCATGGTTTCGTATTTGGATAGGGTTCGTATTTAAATTTAAGGGGAAAGGAATCTTCACTCCGTTCGCCACCTACTTCCAACGGTACACCTTTAATGCCGCTAGATCGCGGATGATCAATAGTTCGGTTTCAACAGCGAGATGAGCCCATGTGTCACTGCCCACGCGAATTTGGTCGAGCACCTTTAGCTCTGAATTGTCCGCTGCGATCAATCGCAAGTCACCCGTTTGATCGAGACAGAGTATTTTGTTACCTGCGGCAATCATGCTCCAATATTTGCCAAACGGAGAACTGGTCCATCGAATTTTGCCGTCCGCAACACTTAGTGCCGCGAGTCGCTGATTTTTGAGGTGCAGGTAGATTGCATCACCGATTAATACCGGCGACGACATATAACCTTGTGTTTTTTGCGACCACGCTTCCGCAACATTCCATTGTCCATTTTCGGAACGAATGACATTGAACAATTGGCTTTTTCCACTGTGGGCCGCCGTGAAGATCGCATCACCAACCAGAAGCGGCGTCAAAATATTCATCCCGCGGAACGCTTCGATTGGTTCATTCCATAGCACAGCACCATCGTCAAGCGAGACGCCACAAAGTTGTTCACGCGTTTGCACGACCAATTGTTTGACGCCACCGAGGACACCGAGCGTGGGGCTAGAAAACGCACCCCCGCTCATCCCACCTTCGACTTGCAACGTCTTCCAAATCACTTTGCCACTGGTCAAAGCCAGTTTGACCAATGCGCCACCGGTTTGCACATAGATCGCGTCATCGTCAATCAAAGGCGAACAAACCGCTCCAAACGATTGGAGCGGAGTCCCCATGACCTTTGGAAAATCAACTCGCCATTTTTCCGCACCCGTCTTGGGGTCAAGGCAAACCAAGACATCTCGCATACCAAATACGACCAAGTGATCCGGAACCACGATCGGTGTCGAGCGAATCCAATCGCCATTGGACGCGGCAAAAAACGGCACCGCCATCGCCCCGTCCCATTCTTTTTCCCAAACGATCGTTCCATCGGCTAGGCTGTGTGCGGTGACACGCTCGGTTTTCTTGGCGATCGTTTCTGTGGTATAGACCAAGCCGTCCATTACCACGGGACCGCTATAACTAGGACCGTGTGGTTGCTGCCAAACAAGCTCGAGATGTCCCTCAAATTTGTCGGGCCAGCGGAGAGTGGAAATTTGGCCATCCCGGTTGGGACCTCGCCATTGGTTCCAAGTCAATGCTTGCAGCGGCTCACCACTCGGTGGAGCAGAAAAAGTGGGAGAAGCGACAGTAAAAACGAAGCCGCAGGCGAACAATATTCGGTAAAACATAGGTGCTGTGAGGAAAAGAGTGCGTAAATGTCAATTTAAGAGAGTCTACGAAGGTGGCAAACGCAGCGCCCAGTGAAACGCTGACTTGGGCCTTGAAGATGGACGTTTGTGCCCCTGAAGCACTTTCCAAAGCGACGTACGGCGATCGTCGACAAGAACCCGTCCTGACCGACATCAACCTTAGAAATATTCGCAGCTCACTTCCGCAAATGCTCACTACATTAAAGGAGGGTGTTGAGCCCTCAAGCGTCGGGCATTTATGGTCAAAGTGGCTCAAGGCTAGACGCCTCAACGAACAAAAACTGAAATGACAACCATCCGCAAGCAAGCCGCTCTTACATTGATCGCAGTTCATACTGCGCCGTTGATGTTTTGGTTGTCACTCACGTTCCTGGTCTGCCAGGCCGTTTTGGTGGTAATGTGGGTCGATGTTCCAAACCTTCGCAATAACTTGGCAATCGAGGCGACTGCTTTGGAAACCGCCGTGATTGAATCGGGCGTGACTGAAACAGGCGAGTTCTCCCAAACCCCACAATTTTACACACCCGATCCAACGTCTCTTCGAATTGAAGCGTTCGCCATCAACCTGATGCTGTTGATTTGGCCAATCATCATTCTCGAATCGATGTTTCACGCGGTCACTTGCCCATGGAATCGATCGACCATTCGGTTTCACTTTTTCTCGCTGCTGTTTTGTCTGTGCCCTTCGCTAAGGATGTGCGCCCGCAGTCTTGTGATGGGCGAGAGGTTATGGCTACCGGAATTGGGATGGCGAAAAGCGAACGCGCGAATGCGCCGGCGGTTGGAGCGAAAATTCAGCCTGCCGATGATCGGAATCGCTCTCCTAATCCTGCCTGTGTTATTGATCGAATTCTTTTTGAAGTCGCAAGTCGCTGACTACCAATGGTTGCGATTCGCACTGCACTTTTCCACCGGTATGATATGGTTCTGCTTCGCTGGTGAATTCATTCTTATGGTTTCGCTTGCCGAAAAGAAGATCAAATATTGCAAAACGCACTGGATCGATTTGGCGATCATCTTATTGCCACTGTTTTCGTTTCTCCGATCCCTTCGTTTGCTCCGGGCGACTGGAATCACCAAACTGGTTCGACTATCTCAGTTAAACCAAGTCGCGCGGATGTATCGACTTCGTGGCACAGCAATGAAGGTGCTGCGAGCACTGGTGCTGCTCGATTTCCTCGAACGAGTGATCAGCCCATCGCCGGAGAAGTCACTGGAACGATTGCAAACACGCCTCAAAGAACTCGACGATGAAGCGAGATTCGTGCGGCGAAAGATCGCCAAACTTGAGCGAGAGCTCGAAACCAAAGTGACGGCGGAACCGGCGAATCGTCCTGAGTGCTGAAACCCGTTATGAACAAACGGCGAAGGAGTTACGCAGCGTTGGATCGGCGAGATCCGTTTTCAACTTCTTTGCAGGCGTACACGATTCCGCTGCGTTTTCGCTGGACGGTATCAATCGCGCTAATGTGCCGGAGCACGTACGCGATTTTTTGAGCGACCCAGCGAGGTCGATCGATCCATCGGGCTAGATCCGAAGTGTTAAACTCGGTCGTCCCCACGGGGATGTTGACGAGTTCTAACAAATCAGCTGCTTGAGTAAATTCGTAAGTTTCGCCAATCGATTCGAGTGCGACGTCAGCGACCGTATAATCTTTGTGCCAGCGCCGTCGGCGACGCTTGCTTGGGATTCGCGTCTCAATGACGTGAACCATGGGAACTTCGAAAACCAAATTGCGATTCGGGAATACTCGAGTGAAGTAGATCAAATCCTCAAAAACGTCGAGAATGTTGCCGCGTTTGGGACTCATTCGACTCGATTTAATCGGTCCGCCCGCTTTGGCTGCTTTTGCGATTCGCGTCCGCGCGATGACCGGCTTGACCACGCGCAGACGATGACGCTTCAGAAGGTCACGGCACTTGTCTCGGATTGCTGACAATCCCGCGCATTGGATTTCAATCAATTCGTCATCGCGAATGACGTCAATACGATAGGCCCCCAGCACGACTTCCGTATCCGCTTCATCCGCCGCGTAACAGCGTTTGAGTTGTTGATGAAGCGAAGTTTCCATCGTCCTTGATCACTACCGTTGAGAGTGAATGTTTCACCTTCGCCTTTCGCATCACGGTTGGCGAAACCTCCGTGTTTATGCGGGTTCAATTCCGAAGTCGCGGATCGTCGTAAGCGTCTTGAGTTCCAAGCCCTTGGCTGCGAATGCTTCGGCGCCGCCTGCTAAACGGTCAATAATCCCAACCACGTAGAGCACCTTCAAACCGAATGCTTCCGCTGCTTCGACTGCCTTGATCGCGCTACCACCACTGGTGATCACGTCTTCCACAATCACAACGCTTTGACCAGCTTCGACGGGCCCTTCGACTTGCTTGCCGGTCCCATGCCCTTTGGCCTCTTTACGAACCATGAAACCTTTTAATGGCAAATCGCGTTGCCCGGCAATCGTGACGATGGATGCGGTAATGGGATCCGCCCCGATCGCCATCCCACCGACGGCATCAGGCATTTCAGATCCGGATTGGATCACGTCAAGCATCCCTTGACCAATCAAATTGGCTCCTTTGGGATGGAGCGTAATTTTTCGACAATCAAGGTAATACGACGCCTTCTTGCCACTGGCTAGCGTGAAGTCGCCGCGAGCCAAGGCCTCGGTGCGAAGGAGGTCCATTAACGCGTCACGATCGTAACTCATTCGAGATTCATTCTTTAGGGTTTTTGTCTTCAGTGGGACGAGTCGGCATTTTAACGGCGAATCGTGACTGAGGAACCCTGTGTCAAAATGCCGTATAAATCGTCCGCATAATCAGCTGCCACACTAATACACCCTTGTGGGCTCGGCTTGGTCGCATAGGGACTGCCGTGAATGCACAATTGGCGACCCAAATCCAGCCACAGAGTCCCGTACGGATTATTTGGGCTATTCGGAGGAGCCGCCGTACCATTGGCGTCATAGTAGGTTCGCTCGGATTGCTTGTCCTGAATCGTGAACGTTCCCGGTTGGGGTGCTGGATCGTTGCCGACTGCGATTGGGAACCGACCCGCGTAGAGTTCGCCGACAAACAACGTCAATTCAAGACGCGTCAAATCGACCTCCGCTCGAAAGGGTCCGCGGACCACTTTTAACTCCGTTCCTGGCAGCACGGTGATCGGGTCTTGGATGCCGTTAATATTCGCAAGCAATTGCCAAGGAACCTCGTAACGAACGGCGATTTGCATCAGAGTTTCATGATGACCAATGCGGTAGGCTTGTTCGAGCAGGTGCCGTTTCGAATAAATCACTTCGGCCGCTAAAGGATCGAGCCGGCCAAGCAGTTCTTCCCGTTCGGCGGGGCTCAAATTCGGTGTGTTGTAAAATAGACTCAACGTCGCCAACGCCTCTTTGCGTTGATCGGATGCATATTGTGCGTCGGCTGCTTTGAATGCGTTGGCCAAACCAATGTTCGTATGGGACGAGCTAGCCGCCGAGAGATCGGCTGCGGATTCGATATTCACTTGGTTTTGAATACTTGACGCATCATCACTTACGGATGCTGTCACCGAAGTCGCACTCGCAGCCGATGGATCGAACGCTTGACCTGATGATGCTTGATTAGGTTCGGGCAATTCAAACGACATGTTCGTCGAAGGATATTGCGTTGGCGCGCCCTTGGGCGACGTAGCCTTGTGGGTGCTAGCGGACGCTAACGATGCGATGGTCGTGTTGTGATTGGGGATGTCGTTGTCATCGGGCTGATGAATCGTCAAATCAGACCGTTCATCACTGTCACTCAATTGAGCCGAAACACCACCGGTGAGTGCGTAGGAATTGGCGTCAGCGATCGCCTCGGAACCAACCTCCCCAGCGGGCGAGTATGGCGACGCGAATGTACCCGCCGGAGTTCCAGCAGAATCGATTCTTGCAAACGTTCCTTGACCCGGTGGTAAGGCTTGCCCCTCGGGTACGCCCGAGGAAACAGCAAAACCGGAAGCCCCCGAACCAGACTCCGGTACACCCGTGTTGATTTCTAATCCACCGAGCGATTCGGGAAGCCCATGTTCGATATCGAACCCAGAGCCATCCATCACCAATTCAGCGACTTCCGGGGGCAGCGTGTCCGGGGGGGTGGTGAGGGAGACATATGCTCCGTACATCACCGTCATCAATAGAACGACGATTGCAGCAGTTTTTATCGTTTGCATGTCTCTCCTCCGTGAGCGGGCCTCTTCGCAAGCCCATTCATAACCATCCATAATTCAATGCCATCCGAACGAGAATGACATCATAAGTTCTACTCTTGGTCGCACAGCGGTGCAACCGATTGCTGGCAACGTAGCGAATCCTCTGCAACGGGGACTAGACCAGTTTCCCACGGTTTCTGTTGGTGAAATGCGACAATATGCCACCAAAACAACATGCGTGCCAACCGCCATGATCGCCGAACCAATACCTGCCAAAACGAAGCTCGCCAAAACATCGATCCCACGGGGATTCCCCCGAATTGGCGATGACGACGGGGTTGGCTGCGTCTGATTGATCTTCCCTTGCAGGCTTCTTATTCAGTAACGTGCCAACCTTATCGTTCCTCTCTAGCTTCATCCCTACACCATTCGGCTGTCCCATGTCGACAAGTGACAACACGAAATTACGACCCAAATTGTCGATGTTCGGAGGCGCTCACGCTGACGAATTCGCCCCGTTCCGCACAACAAGTTTGATGTGGATCTCGGGCATTGCTCTTCTTAGCGTCCCAATGTTGACGCTCGTTGACGTTTCCGTGGGTCGTTGGTTCGCCCGAGTCAAGCTGCCTCGCGAAATCGATGAATTGCTCGATTTAACGAGTTTCTTCTCACACGGGATGGGCATTTTCCTGATCCTGCTCTGTATTCTTCTCATGGCCCCTCGTAGCCGCCGCTACATATCGCGTTTGGCAGTGCTAGCGATGGGCGCCGGCGCGGTTGCAACGATCGTGAAGATGTTCGTTCTTCGTGAACGTCCAGGGACATTCAACCTCGAATTGGCATCGTACGATATCGCGTGGCGATGGGTCTTTGATTGGTCGCTTGACCGAGTCGCGGCGTTCGATTCGAGCACGCGAGCGTTCCCGAGCGGAAACATGGCAACGGCAACCGCGTTCGCTGTCGGGTTATGGGCCGTACTGCCACGAGGCCGATGGATTTTCAGTATTTTTCTGGTGGGAGTGATGCTGCAGCGAATGTTCTCGGGAGCCCACTACCTGAGTGATGTTTGTGGCGGAGCCGCATTCGGACTGAGCTGGGCGTACGTTTGCTTCCACCCGAAATTTCTGGGAGGCATTTTTGATCGCATGGAATCCGAACGAAAGCCAAAGTCGCCACGTTCACACGATTGCGAAATGGGCGAATTGATCGGACCCGTCGAAAATTCGCTTGGCGAGAGATCAACGCAAGCCGATTCAGCTGACGAAGATCGCACAGCAGCCTAGCGTTTCCCTCAAATCAAAGCTGGGGTTGGCTCGGTTTCGGAAATGGAGACGCTGCGGAACGCTAGACTCCAACAGGCACGCGATCCACTGCCTCTTCTTACCCGCGCCGGATTTCGGAACCTCGGAACCGGATTGCAATTCGATACACTTTCTTTTCGCTACAAACCACTTCGCCTGTTTTCAAATTAAACCGGACCGGAATCTGATCCCGTTGCAAGTCGATACTGGCGTGAAAGCCTCGTTCGGAAAAAACGTCGATCAACATCTTCAAGGACAACGGATTACCAAACAATTCCGATTCCGTATTGATGCTACAGTAACCGGAAATTGCGTGGCGAATCACGATCGGCATCATCTTGCTCTCGATCAACTCAATCACCTGCTCAAACAAATCGCTATGATTCATTGCGTAGGCGTCCAATCGGCTCACCAAGTCGCGGCGGGCGTGCAACAAAATGTCACTCGCCAACGGAATCCGCGAAACCGAATGGAACGTGTGCGGGTCCAACTCCAGCGAACTTTGATACTCTAGCTCCCTCAGTATGTTGTCCTTCACCACTTCCATCGGTGCTTGGGCGTTGATGAAGTGGTAATGGAAAATCTGCTTTAGCGAAACGAGCGCGTCGTAAGTATGTTCCTTGAACACACGATAGCGGTTCCGAGCGAGATCTTCATTGAAGTCAGTCGGGCGTTCTTCCCAAAGCGTTCCTGTGCCCGTTCGCTTGACTTCCTCGTTATGCGCGATCACTTGCCGTCCACGCGTCATTTGTCGCGAGATGCTTTCGGCTTCGTCAACGAACAACACCATGATGTGGAAACAAGGCTGCTTGAAGTGAACCTGTTCGGGCGACCCAGCGTGTTCGCGGCGTAGCGACTTCATTTCATCGTTGAGCATTTTGAGGCATTCCACTTGGACCTTGGTCCGAGGGAATCCGTCAAGAATCGCACCGGCTTGATGTTCGGGCTTGAGTAGTTCGCGGAACAAAATCCCGATGACTTCGCGGTCGCCGACCATGCCACCACGCGCTTTGATGGCTTTTGCCTCAGGGCTGTCCAGCAGTGCACTGACCACGATCGGTTTGGACGTAATGTCGCGGACTTTGCGAATATAATCGGTATTAGTCCCTTTTCCGGCCCCCGGCGCCCCGCCAAGCAGAATCAACTCTTTGGGGAACCGCAACTGGTTGCGGCCATATTCGGCTTCAAGGTCCTTCAAGACGGAGTTGAAAATCAATTGCGCGTCTTTGACCTCCAAATCGGTCCGAGATTGCTTCTTTTCAGTCAAATTGGTCGAAGAACGGTTCACAGCTAACTTCACAGGGAGGGAGGAAGGATGTTTGGAGCGAGCCGCCAGAATAGCATTTTCGAGCAATGTCCGGAATAACCGATGGCGGTATATCGAAGACCAATCTACACTCTTACGTGAAGATTTCCGGAGTTACATTTTTATGGGTTTCCAAACCGAAGGAACCGAGTTTAATGGTGGCAACAACCTATCTTGACCTAGCATCAGAGGTAGAGATCCCTGATAATAGCACGATTAGCAAAACGCTTTATCAGGATGACCAGTTAAAAGTGGTACTGTTTGGATTTGCGGCCGGGCAAGAGTTGTCTGAACATACGGCGGCGGTGCCAGCAATCTTGCAGTTCTTGGACGGCGAGGCCACGGTCAAAGTGGGTGACGAAAAATTCGCTTCGCAAGCGAACACGTTTGTCCACATGTCGGCGAATTTGCCGCACAGTATCGCGGCGTCCAAACCCACACGCATGTTATTACTACTCCTTAAAAAAACTAAGTAGGATACGACGATGCTCTCCAAAACCGCCGAGTATGCACTCAGAGCGATAACATGCTTGGGGAGTCGAGTCGGGAAGCCGGCCTCAGCGGACGCACTGTTCGAGCAAACCAAAGTGCCGCGGCGTTATTTGACGAGAGTGTTGCAAGACTTAGCGGTTGAGGGGCTCGTGCGTTCACGCCCTGGACCGGGAGGCGGTTACGAACTTTGCCAACCCATCGATAAGCTTACAATCCTCGATGTGGTCAATGCCGTTTCACCAATGGAACGGATCCACAAATGCCCGTTAAACAGAGAGAGTCACACGAACCTCTGTCCGCTGCACGACACAATCGACAAAGCCTACGCAGCAACCGAGGCGATTTTCGTTGGTGTAACGATCAAAGATTTAATCGAATCTCCAAGCCCAATTAAGCCATTGCTTGACACTGCCTAGCCGCACTCAATCGTTCTGCGATTAGCGACTCAGGCACCATTGGTTGGCTTGGCTGCAAACTATCAGCGAGGGGAATTCACCCCCGTCAATGCGGCTGCTGCAATCGTTTTGGCGAGACACTTTAAAAACTTGATCGACTTGACTACGAACCGAACCATCGTCTCGGTCGACCAGGACCTACTCAAGTTCCACACCGAACACTACAAACAACTGACGCCTTTGCTTTGAACTCATATCGCTGTGCCCCTCGACTGTTCCCGTTCGATTCTTCGCAGAAACGACTCCATCATTCGGCGATACAAATCTTCTCGCAAAAACCGCGTCCTCCACACCACTGTCGAGGCTCGGGCTATCGTTCACCTCGACAATGAAAAACTTGCCGTTACTCTCTTTGACGTCGACGCCGAAAAGTCCATCGCCGATCAAATGGGCTGCTTTCACAACGATACGAATCGCTCGCCTCGGCGCCATTTCGACCAACAAGGTTTCGGAGCGGCCGAAGGATCGTTTTCCTTCGGCTCCATGTTTAGCGATTTGCCAATGGCGACGCGCGACATGCCATTTGAAGGCAAAAATGCTCGCCCATCCAGCACCCCGATTCGTTAATCAAAGTCAGTCCTCGTGAACGCCTGGGAAATCACCAATTCCGAATCTGCAAACATCGCATCGAGTTTTTCAGCCAACTCGTGCTCGGTCTCTGCTTTGGTCACACCGAGCGACAATGCACTGTCGGGACGTTTCAAGACACAAGGCAAACCGGTCACCGCCAAGATCTAGTCCGCATTGCCACGGGGAACCACGATCGTTGCTGGCGTATCGATTTTGGCTCTCTCCAAGATCTCCGCTAAGTAGACCTTATTTGTACAACGGATGATCGATTGCGGATCGCCCATCACCGCTAACCTTTCACGTTCAGCCCATCGCGCCATCCGATAGGTGTGGTGGTTTATGGAACTGGTTCCATGAATAAACAGCGCGTCGCATTTCATCAACTGGCCTGCATTTTGGCAAGTCACCCATTCCGCACGAATACCGACCGACTCGGCTGCCTTGATCATCTTTTACAGAGCCTTTGAGTCCGGCGGCGCAAGATCCTTGTCGTCGGGATTGTGAACAATCGCCAAATCGTAGCAGATCGATTCCTGTCGGGATTTCGCCGTCCCGCGCCCCGCAAAGTGGCGTTCCGCTTGCAACGTCTCGAACCGCCCATGGGCCATGGGGACCGATTTGATTGCCACGATCCCCGCATGTCGCATTCGCCATTTACCTTTCCGACGCGTGAAACGGAACCTCAGCGGAGTCCATTGCCCTCGGGTCGGTCGGTCACCTCATATTCCTGTGCGGGGTGAACGGTCTTTTGATGGCGGCGACAACAACAGTTCGCAAACCGCCAGTCACTTTTTGCGATTCATATCCAAGCTTTTTCTTTCCCCGAGTGGGGCAGCCGCGAATTGCGATCCGATTCCGCTTTATTTTTCCACTCGCTCTGATTGCCCAATCACCCAAGAAAAACTAACCCGCCTTTCGACGTGCCCCAAAACAATCGAAAGTGTCGCGGAGACCTCGAGCCAGACAATTTGGGAAAAATGGCGACACTCGGCATCCACAAGGCCACACCACCGGGCTTGACCTGCATGGATACTTCTTTGACCCCGAGTGCAAACGACTCAGTCGCGGTAGTCTCCGATCGTAGTTCGAGACTTCCATTTGTTTGTAACTCAAGGCGGGAGGCTCCGAGAGGCAGGGGGCTTCTCGCCTTTTTCTATGGGTTGTTGCAGCAGAGAGCTAGCAAAGTCACAATATCCACCTTCCCACCTCTTTCCCCTCTTTTGCAACACGGAGACTTTTGCAATGGCACGACCTGTCACGATGTTTACCGGCCAATGGGCCGACCTGCCGCTGGCCGAATTGGCACCGATGTTAGCCGAATTCGGCTACGACGGTATCGAACTCGCCTGCTGGGGCGACCACTTTGAAGTCGACCGAGCCATGGCGGAAGACGATTACTGCGATAACAAGCGGAAATTCCTGGACGACGCCGGACTCCAATGCCACGCCATTAGTGCTCACTTGGTCGGCCAAGCTGTATTGGACAACATCGACGCTCGCCATCAATCGATTATTCCTGACTACGTTTGGGGTGACGGCGACCCAGCCGGGGTGAATGAGCGAGCGATCGAGGAGCTTAAACAAACCGCACGCGCCGCCCAGAAGTTCGGCGTGGATGTGGTCAACGGATTCACGGGCAGCAGCATTTGGCACCTGCTTTATTCGTTCCCACCGGTTCCCCCAAGCATGATCGACGACGGATTCCAATTGTTGGCCGATCGCTTCAACCCGATCTTGGATGTTTTCGGCGAATGCGGCGTCAACTTTGCACTCGAAGTTCATCCAACCGAAATTGCGTTCGACATCTACACGGCTCAAAAAGCGCTTGAGGCGCTTGATCATCGCAAAGAATTTGGTTTCAACTTCGACCCCAGCCACTTGATTTGGCAAGGTGTCGATCCGGTCGAATTTATTCGCGCATTCCCCGATCGCATTTACCACGTCCACATCAAAGATGCGATTGTGACGCTCGACGGCCGGACCGGAATCAATTGCAGCCATCTCAACTTTGGCGATTCACGTCGTGGTTGGGACTTCCGCAGCCCCGGTCGCGGTGGAGTGAATTTCGAAGAGATCATCCGAGCCCTTAACGAAATCGGTTACCAAGGCCCACTGTCGATCGAATGGGAAGACAGTGGAATGGAACGAACGTTTGGTGCAAAAGAAGCCTGTGAGTTCACCAAGAAACTCGACTTCTCGCCAAGCAACATTGCGTTTGACGCAGCGTTCGACGATTAACCCCGAGGGTTCAAAAGCGATGATCCACATCACTGTCAACGGCCAAAGGGTCGAAATCGAATCGCCGATGAGTGTCGAGCGTATGCTCAACACGGTCGACGTTCCGCCAAACTATTTGGCCGTTGAGGTGAACGCAAATGTCGTCCCGCGTGAAGAATACGCGGCGACGATGGTCAACGACGGCGACGAAGTGGAATTAGTCACACTCGTCGGCGGCGGTTAAAAATCATCGCTGATCACTTCCTTGCTAGCTCGCGTGCCGATCGCTCCCCACAATCCGTAGGGACTCTTCGATCCAGCGGCACTTTCGCCCGTTCCAGACAACCATACGTTGCCGTGATGAACGTCGCCCGCTTCGATCGAATCGGTGATAAACTTGACCGCACCGTCACCCATTACGATATGGGCACCACCTTGGTGGCGACTACTGACCGACGCGATCCCAGTACTACTAGCAGTCGCCCCGTCGAAACAGAGCTCGCGATTGGGAGGCAAGATCGTGTTCACCGCTGAGAACGCCGCACCACTCGCAGCCCAACGGTATCCGCGGCCCTGATTAGCCGCAGCGAGGTTGGGCGGGTTGCCGGCAATCCAAAACTGCGGACGCACTGGGTCGGCGAACCCTTCGTGTTGACACAAATCCGGTTCTTCGCGAACCGATTCTGCACCCGAATCGTTACCGACCGCAGGAATGGTTCGAATGTCGCGGTCGCCCAGATCCGTTGCAACTTCTCCAACGAATACTGTGGTCGACAAACCATCAAGACAATCTCGGAATCGTGTACTGCTGTGAGCGACGAATGCACCGCGGCAAGCCGCGCGAGACTCTTGACCATGAACGCCTAAATTGGCAATCGTCACGGTCGAATCCGAAACGATCCCCAAAGGACCTTTGTCCATGTAGTAGGACGAATCGCCCAAACATGCTGCATAGTTAGTCCGCCCCATCGCTGGCAATCCGACACCAGGATCGCTTGGACAACGCAACGTTGGAATTTCCGTGACCCAAGGGTCATAGTTGGCTTGGTTCGTTTCGGGCCCCATTGCTGGCCAAGGGTTGGGAACGCCTGACGCGTTTTCGGCGGGATTGCTGATTTGCTCCCACAACGACTGCTGTTCAAAAAATGGCGTCAAGCCGACCCAGATAGACAAGTCCATCCGGTTCGTAAGATCACTTCCAATCGGTGTCCCATTGACCCAGGTCCCACCACCATGCATTGGCAGTTGGTCAAAAGCGGAATGGTAATTGTGTATCGCAAGCCCCAGTTGCTTCATATTGTTGCTGCAACTCATTCGGCGAGCAGCTTCGCGGGCCGCTTGTACGGCTGGTAACAGCAACCCGACCAAAACGCCAATGATCGCGATCACGACCAGGAGTTCAACCAGGGTAAATGCAGACTTTCGCGTGTTGTTTCGAATGCGATTCGGCACGCGCATTAGGTATCGGCAAGGCATAAAAATACTCTTTCAAGAATCAACGGTAGAAAAACAGGAATGAAGACAAGTAGAAACTTCAAACCAATACCGGCGGTCCTCGAGACGAAATGCCATTTCGTTCTTCTTGCAGCGCAACGAGCCGATCGTCGGGACGAACATTTTCGCAAACATGCGGGCCCGTCGGGACGTTTAAAACGATCCGGACCGGTTGGCTCGTCAAAGTCCGAGCAGCGCACAGAGCGCACAAACCGTTACATGCGGAGCGTCCGAACGGCTCTATCTGTGAAAGCTCTTGTTGTTTGGATTCTACCGATGCAGTTTCTTGATGACTGCAACAACAATGCCCCGAGCAGATCGCTTCCGAAGAAGCATCCGCCGTGGCCGCAACGCTCGTCTCGAGCGAAACGTCCGATTGTGGATGCACATGATGATGCGAGGCGGGCAAAAGCCAACCACCCACCAAGTAGGCAACCAAAGCAATTCGGGAAATCGAATTTGTCACAGAAAGGAACAGGGTATTGAGCACCGAGACAGATAGAAACGTGCAAGTGGTACGCAATTCGTACAATAGCTGTTCAACATTATGCAACTTTAATCTGCCTTGGAAAGCGAGTTTATTGCGCTTTCATGGTATTTTCACACAGAAAACGCTGGCTTTCACGCGGCGGCCCACGAATTTTCGAAATTCCGTGAACCGAATCCGATCGGCACGCCCCTCGGAAAGCTCTCGATTCCAGATTGCCACAACTTGCCTAACCTACAGCCACGCCGTTAGTCCCTTCCCCGCTTACGCCAGAGGACGGATCGATGACGCTGGTTTCCCTAGGAATCGTTACCGGCCAGACCTAGCTTGGCGAGCCATTTTCTTGAATGCCCGTCCGCTTGCTCGTTTTGTCTTGATTCGTGACGAAGATGTTCGAGCTGTTCTTCTAACCCCGCCGCTTGTTTTGACAACTCTTGCCGTTCACGCGACAACTTAGCTCGCTCGAGCGACAATTCGATTTCCGATTGACGGAACTTCTCTTCCCATTCGACTTGCAATTGTTGCAAACGCTCGCGTTCTTCGCGGACTAGCTCGTCACCGTCGATCATCCCTGCGATCGCGGCCGCACCGACGGCGATCCCCGATTGGCTTGAATCAGGCCGATTTTCGAGCAAATGATTGAGCTCCGTAATCTCGTCCTCGCGACGCTCCAGTTCTCGGGTGCGCCGCGATAATTCTTCGTTCAAATCGTTGACATAGGCAACCGGATCGTCGATTGTATTTTCCGCTGCGGCGTCGTCTTTTAAGTGCTGTTCGATCGTGTTGCTAATAAAGTCGTCGGCGTCAAACGAATCTTCTTCCATTTGACGGAGAATCAACTGTTTACGTTCTTCCCACGAAAGTGACTCGTTTGAATCGGAGGAAGTCGTTTCGAGTGATTTCTTAACGCCTTGGCTAGCGACTTTTGCCGCTAAATGTGCGTTCTGCTGCTCGAGTTCATCGTAGTCTTCCTGCATTCGCTGGTTCGCGGCGGTCAGCTCGAAAACTTGGTCGCGAAGCGATTCGAGTTCAAGCAAATCGTCTGCGGACACTGGCGACGCAATTGGTTCCGAAGACGCAACGGGATCCGGTTCACGTTGAACCGATTGACGCAGCTCGTCGACATCCGCAAGAAGCTGCAACAGCAGCGATGAGTTTCCGACAACCGCTTCGACGAGGCGATCATTAACCGAACTGGACTCTTTCAGATCAGCGGCACTGGCTTCTTCAATGTTGCCAGACTTTTCGGCGGTACCAAGTTCTTCCGTCTCAACCGGTCCTTCCGCCCTTATCGCCACGGATTCGATAACCGATTCATGCGTTATTACCGCTTCAGCATGCTCAACCGTCTCAACGACATTATCGCCAACCTGACCGACTGCTACCGAACCTGCTTTCGGGGCGTGCGGCGACCGCTGGGGACTGGTCGTTCGATTTCGTTGAGACTTCCGAGACATGAGTATCGTTTTATGAGACACGTTAAACGCAACCAGACGCATTTCGCCTCGTTCACCGAAACGCTAAAATACGGTTGATTGTCTGATCCGCGAATCTTCTTGATACGTAGGATCAATTAAAAAAGGGCCGTATCTGATCACCCTTTCTATACTTCATCTCTACGTCGTAACCGAAACGCTGTCAAAAATACACATGGCAAAAAAGAAAAGGTCTCCTTCGGATTCTGACGAAGGTACCAATCCTGACGAGATGGACTTTGAATCCGCGATTGGCGAGGTCGAAGGGATCGTCCATGAACTCGAATCAGGTGAACTTGGCCTGACCGAATCGCTAAACCATTACGAAGTTGGGATCAAGCGTTTGAACGAATGCCACAAATTGTTGCAGTCGGCCGAGCGAAAAATTTCGTTGTTGTCAGGCTTTGATTCTGACGGAAATCCTCTCACCGAACCTTTCGACGACGATGCAGAGGTGTCACCCAACAAAGCAGGGCGAAAGAATCGAAACGCGAAGTCCAAAACCAACAAAACGACGTCGACCAACCCGAGTTCGAAGAAGACTCGTAAAGAGGATTTCGACGATGATGCCGGTGACGACGATGATGTGCCCGGCCTGTTTTGACCCATGAATCAAGAAAACCCCTCTGCAATGGATGATCTTCGTCCACTAATCGAAGATGCTCTTGAAAAGGCTTGCCAATTCGGGGATGGTTGCCCCCCTCGACTGGGTCTCGCTATTCGGTACGCGGTGTTGGCCCCCGGTAAACGGCTCCGTCCCGCAATGGTGCTAATGGCAGCCGAAGCATGTGGTGGCCAATTTGCCGACGCGATGGGCGCGGCAGTCGCAATCGAGATGATTCACGCTTATTCCCTCGTTCACGACGATTTACCAGCCATGGATGACGACGATTTGCGACGTGGCCGACCCACCGTTCATGTTGAATTTGATGAACCAACTGCGATCTTGGTCGGCGATGCGCTGCAAGCCGAAGCGTTCGCACAACTTTGTTCTAACAGCATTTCTCGAAATATTGCCCCCGCAAAAACGGCCGAAGCGGTCCACGTATTGGCTCGCGCCGCTGGGGCCGCTCACCTAGTCGGTGGTCAATTTGATGATTTGGCAGCCGAACAGCCTCCGAAACCGGCGGAAAATGGACTTCCAAACGACCCTACCTTGCGTACACTAACCCACCTCGAATCGATCCATCGACGCAAAACAGGTGCATTATTTTCGGCTTCGCTCGAACTTGGGGCGATTTTTGCGGGAGCCATACCGAAATCACGGCTCGCCCTTTCCAATTACGCTAGTGACTTAGGATTGGCATTCCAAGTCGTAGACGACATGCTCGATTGGACTTCGAACAATGAAACCTTGGGAAAACGTGTTGGAAAAGACGCTGCCAAGGGCAAATTGACCTATCCTGGGTTGATGGGCATCGACGGTGCGAGGGCAAAGGCACAACAACTCGTCCAATCCGCTCGTGAACATGTTGCTGTTTTCGGCGAGTCGGCTTGGCGGTTAACTCGGTTAGCAGACTTTGTATTGCAACGGACGCACTGAATTGACATTTAGATGGAACGTCTTTTGGCGGACACGATGATGAACACCCCTGAAAAAGCAGCTGCAAAACACCCACTTTTGGCGAGCCTCGCTGATGCGACGCCTCTTCGTAGGATGTCGCGTGACGAATTAGCTTGCTTGGCCGCCGAAACGCGCGATGTGCTTTGCAACCTGTTGGCAACTCGGACGGCTCATTTTGCCTCGAACCTTGGCGTTGTAGAGCTATGCATTGCTTTGCACTGCGAGTTCGACTTTCGCACCGACCGATTGATCTGGGATACGGGCCACCAAATTTATCCGCATAAATTGGTGACTGGCCGATATCACCAATTTCCCGCCATCCGGACGCAGGGCGGGTTGATGGGTTATCCGAATCCGCACGAAAGTGTCTACGACTTGTTCATGACGGGTCACGCCGGTGCAAGCGTTAGTACTGCGGTAGGCCTTCGTAGTGGCGATGTTCTGAACGGCAATGAAAAACGACGCACGGTTGCCGTGATTGGGGATGGTGCGTTCCCTTGTGGAATGGTCTTCGAGGCAATGAACAATGCCGGAGAACTCGAAGAAGATATGACCATCGTTTTGAACGACAACAAGATGTCAATCTGCCCTCGCGTCGGTGCCGTTGCCACCTACTTAGACCGATTGCGTTCGAACCCCTATTACACTGGCCTGAAAACAGAAGTCATCCGATTGCTCGATCGTGTCCCGATGTTCGGTGACCCGACCGAGCGGTTATTGGCACAGATGAAAGAGGGTGTCAAAGCAGGCCTGCTTGGTGGCATGTTGTTTGAAGAATTAGGCATCCGTTACGTCGGTCCAATTGATGGCCACGACGTTGCGTTAATGCGTAAATACTTGGCGATGGCTCGTGAAATGAAGGGCCCCGTGCTACTTCACGTCGTGACAGAAAAAGGACACGGCTACAAACCCGCGGCCGAAGACCCCGTTTTTTTCCACACGCCACCTGCATTCCAAGAAGAAACCGGCAAACCGATCGCAACGGCCAGTAGCGGATGCCCGCCATTCACACTGCATGCCCGCAACGCGATCAGTCGTGCCATGGCCGAAGATGAACGGGTTACGATCATCACTGCGGCAATGTGCCAAGGAAACAAGCTCGAACCCGTCCGCGAACAATTCCCTGATCGCTTCTTTGATGTTGGCATTTGCGAATCACACGCGGTTGCGTTTGCTGCGGGACAATGCAAAACAGGCCTGCGACCGATCGTCGACATATACAGCACGTTCTTGCAGCGGAGCTATGACCAAATTTTCCAAGAAGTAGCACTTCAAGATTTGCCGGTCGTCTTCATGATCGACCGAGCGGGGTTGACCGGCCCCGATGGACCGACGCACCATGGCGTCTACGACCTCGGCTATTTGCGACTATTCCCCAACATGGTCGTGATGGCTCCGGGCTATGCAGCGGAAGTTGACATGATGCTCTGCAAGGGTTTGACGCACGAACATCCTGTTGCGATTCGCTATCCGAAAGCATCCGCCATTGAATTGGAAAGTTTAGGATTGAATCATTCGCCCGCTCCGATCGAAATTGGTAAGAGCGAGCGGATTCGCGAAGGACGCGATGGCACGATTGTCGCCTGTGGCGCGATGTTGGATCAAGCATTGGCGACAGCCGAATTACTCAGTTCCGCAACGGAACATTCACTGAATGTTGGTGTCGTCAACGCTCGGTTCGTCAAACCGATCGACCATGCAATGGTTCGCGAAACGATGAGCGAAGGAAAATTCGTCATCACTCTTGAAGAACATACAAAGGTCGGTGGGTTTGGATCGGCATTCTTGGAATCCGCTGTCCAGCAACGATTGGACACTCGGTTGATCCATCTTTTAGGTCTAAGTGACACATTTATTGACCATGGTGATCGCCATGAATTATTGGCCCAGCAGGGACTCGGCGCCGAACAGATCGCTCAAACGTGTCGGGAAGCTTCGAGTTTAGTTAATGCATTTTGAGACAAGCATGAAGCTACGTTTCCCAGAGCGTGGTTTGAAACGAACATAAAACGAAAGAATCATGCCATCACGCGAAACAGTTAAATGGTGTCACGATGGTGATCGGCCAAGCGTGGTGGTGTTGGGGGCGCCGAACCGTGACCGCGTGCAAGCGGAACTTGACCGTTTGCGACCGGTGATCGCCGCCAAAGCCGATATCGTTGCCGAAGACTTGCTGTTTCGGTACGAATTCCAAGACGAAGAAATTGACTTGGTCATCGTCCTTGGTGGCGACGGATCAATTTTGCAAGCTGCCCGGCAAATGGGACAAACTCAATCACCGGTTTTAGGGATCAACTGCGGCCGACTCGGCTTTTTAGCAGCACTTTCCCCAGATGATTTTCTGCACGCATGGCCGGCTGTGATTCGAGGCGAGTTTGATGTGATCGATCATTTAATGATTAACATCAAGGTGCTAAGAGATGGTAAAGAGATTGCCGAGCAATTGGCACTGAACGAAGTTGCGATTCTTCGAGGTGCGCCTTATCTGATCTTGGATATCGATTTGTATGCCGACGGGCATTTAGCGACTCGCTACCGCTGCGATGGTTTGATCCTTGCGACTCCGGTTGGCTCCACCGCTCATAACTTGTCAGCCGGTGGCCCCATCCTGAGACGGAATCTGCAGGCCATCGTGATTTCGCCAATCAGTCCTCATACGCTGACCTATCGTCCGGTCGTTGATTCAGCGGATACGGTGTTTGAGTTGTCGGTGACCGAACCTTACGAGTCGACTAGCGTGGTAGTAGACGGACGAATATTGAGCCAATTGCTGCCCGGCGACCGCGTGCGAGTCGAACGAGCCGACCCCACGTTCAAGATGCTTTCGGTTCCAGGGCAAGACGACTACCGAACGCTTCGGGAAAAACTCGGCTGGGGCGGTTCGGTCAATTCTGTCAAATAACCATCGATCCACATTCTAGCTTGGCGCTTGCCGCGACCGGTCGCACTTGATCTCGAGGCAAAACTCAGTTCCTTCGCCTGGCTCACTCGACACCGTCATCAAGCCATCGTGCTTCTCGATAATCGCTTTGGAAAGAGCCAAACCTAAACCACAACCGCGTGTCTTGGTCGTGAAAAGCGGCTCCATAATTTTTGCCAAATTCGCTTTATCGATTCCTACGCCATTGTCTTTGACGACAATCTTTGCAGAACCACGATGTTCACTCACACGAAATACAATTTCGCCTCCGAGGGGCATCGCATCGATCGCATTGCGAAGCAAATTCGAAAGCACCACTTCGATTTGGTCGGCACAACCGAGTGGCGTCGGAGCGGATTCCCCGATCTCGACGGCTACATCAATGTTTTTAGGAATGCTTTGGGATTCAATCACACTGTTGATTGTGATTTTCAAATCGATCGGTTTGAGTACCGGCATCGGCAGTCGAGCAAAGTCGGTCAATGTCTTGACGATCGCGCTGGCTTTGTTGACCTGCCGATCCAGCAATTGATAATGCTCGCTCAGTTTTTCAGCCGGAATATCGCTTGCGCGAGTCAGATAATACACGCCCGCTTTGAGTGCATGTAGCGGGTTTTGAAGCTCATGCGCGATCCCACCGGCGACTTGGCCAATGGTGGCCAAACGTTCCGATCGCTTAAGACGTTCGCTGTGTTCCCATTCGTACGCCGATTGGATCACTGCTAAATCCATGTCGAGAAGCATGTTGAGCGACTCCAACACTTGGAACAATTCACTCGTTTCGCCCACCCAACGGTCTTGCAGGACACGGATCAACCCTTTCCGCAATCGTGAATGAGCGGCATTTGTAAATATTTGTTGCAGTCCAATGCTTACGTGACGGCCACCCACCTGCCAACGCCTTAGAACGTACGCATCGTCGTACACTCCCGAAAAGAGTTCGCGGAGCCATTGTACCAAAGAGCCTTTGAGTCGCTCGACTTGGTCGTGACCGCCGGTGATGACTCGGCGTGTGCTTTGATGCCGTTCGATTTCTTCATAGAAATCATCGATCAACAGCGCAAGAGAAGGCTCCACCAGCTCAAACGAATCGGCAACACGTTGCGCATCGTCGCTTGTCCATTCGACATACCGTTTTAGCATTCGGTATTGTCTCAGGATAATATCAGCGTCCATGGTGAACGAATCCGAATCAAAATCAGTAATCGGCGGGGCCCCTATTTCACAGCAACGATCATAGCCGTTGATGCGAATTCCGAAAACCAAGCCAAGTGGAGCATCCAGCAAAAAGTTTCCATGTGTCGCACCCAAAGCCACTGCCGGTATACCATCGATCCACTATAATCATGCCTTCCAACTCCCACCTTCCTACCCCACCTTAACACCGTGAAACGCCGCCCGATCGTTTCGATTTGCCTTGCCGTCCTTTTGATCGTCTTCTCTGTGCCGAGTGTCGCACAAGAGAAAGCACCGTTTTCCTTAGACTGGACGACGTTTAATCAATCGGTCATCGACCTGAGCGGTTTCCTTGATGCGCCCGCTGGCGCCGGTGGTTTCATCCGCCCCGCCAGAGAACATTTAGTGGACAAAAACGGCAAACGTTTGCGGATTTGGGGAGTCAATCTGGGTGGGCCCTCTTGCTTTCCCTCACACGCCGATGCCGAGAAGCTTGCCGATGCGTTGGCTCGTTTGGGCGTCAACTGTGTCCGCTTCCATGGCCTCGATTCCAACTGGGGAACCAGTTCGATTGATCGCACCGGTGGCAAATCATCGCAGCTCGATGAGACGAATCTTGAACGCTTCGACTATCTCTTTGATCAACTGCGTCGTCGCGGCATTTACGGCAATTTGAACCTGAATGTCTTTCGCACCTACGGGGACAAGGACGGACTTCCCGATGTCGATGAACTAGGCCTGGGAAAATGGGCCACCCATTTTCATCCAAGGATCATTGAACTCGAAAAGAAGTACGCAACCGATTTGCTCAACCATGTTAACCATTACACCGGGAACCGCTACGCCGACGAACCCGCTGTATTGGTCGTCGAAATCGTCAATGAAAACTCGCTGATCGAAGGTTGGATCAACGGTCGCTTAGTCGGCAAGAATGACAACAGTGGCGACACGTGGAGTCCGCTACCGGTCGTGTATGCCGAAGAACTCAATCGCCAATTCAATGGTTGGCTCTCCCGAAATTACTCCGCTGAACAAATTGCCGGCTTCCGCAACGAATCGAGTTTGTCGGATAACCAACCGTTCACGCTTCTTTCACCCGATCAGTTCCGAGCGGTTTCCCTTGATCGGTTTAAGGCGGACTATCAGTTTATCCTGATGACCGAACGATCGTTTCTGTCCCAAATGAAGACGCTAATCAAAGAGACGATCGGGCTAAAATCGATGCTGATCGGTGATGCGGACCATAGTGATTCCATCAATGGCTTTCCGCATATTCTCAACAATTCGATCTTCGATTATTTGGATGGACATGGGTATTGGCAGCACCCATCGATTGGTCAACTCACGAAAGTGAAAAATGATCCGATGGTGAATGACCCGAGTGATTCGACCATTGTGCAATTCGCTCGAACACCAATGGTCGGTAAACCGTTTGTCATCAGCGAAACCAATCATCCCTACCCGCATCGCTATGCCGTGGAAGGATTCCCAATCGCCGCAGCATACGCAATGCTTCACGATTGGGACGGCATCGTTTTTCATGAATTTGGACGAGGTGTCTACGACCATCCAAATGCGATTGAAAAGAACGGGTGGTTTAGACTCAGTTCGGATCCAATGAAGATCAACGAGATGATGGTCTCCGCTTTGATGTGGCACCGTGGCGACGTAAAACCGGCCAAACAAACGATCGTCCGCACGATCTCTCCATCGGAATTGCTTGCCAACACTCGCGTCGAACAATGGCTCGAGCGACCATTCTTTGACAATGCCTTTCCAAAGACCTTACCACTCGTCCACCGGGTGCGATGGAAGTTATCGCCTGAACCAGTAACACAAGAATATCCTGAGGAGCCGAATCCGGCTGACATCGTTTCGGATACAAATGAACTGCGTTGGCACGGAGCGGACAAGAAACGAGGCCGAGTGGTGATCGATACACCTAACGTTCAAGCGATGATTGGGTTCATGCGTGACGAACAAAACGGGAACTATCCGGGGGCTTCGCAGTTATCGGTCGACATCCGCAACCTCTTCGCCGCCGTCGTGTTAGTCAGCCTCGACGACCAACCGATCCGCTCGAGCCAGAAAATGTTGCTATTTGTCGGGGATCGATCCGCGAACAGGGACCTCACTTGGGAAGACGATTTTCAAACGGTGGCCAATTGGGGTGCCGGCCCTGTCGCAATCAAGCCTGTTTCCGGAAAAGTAAGTCTTGGGGGACTCGATAAGGGAGCCCCGCTACAAGCCACCGTTCTCGATTCACTCGGTCAGCCCACCGACAATAGGTGCACGACCTACCTGCAAGACAACGGTTGGCACATTCAGTTAAACAATCCCGCTACAATGATGCTGCTCCTGGAACGAGCGTCAAAGTAGCCGCGAATAGCGCCAAATCGTTGCCCGTCTGGTGAACGTGTTCAAATCAGCCCACCTTGGAATTTCCACCATGAATCATCATCGCCTCACCACAATCTTCCTCACCACACTGATGGCGTTGGCCGTGCAGGCCATGATGCCGCCAAACATACAGGCTCAATCTAGCCACGCTGAATCTTTCCAGCGACCAAACATTATCTATATCCTCGCGGATGATATGGGATTCTCGGATGTGGGCTGCTACGGCAGCGAAATCGATACACCAAACCTAAATTTGCTCGCCGAGCAAGGTGTTCGATTTACTCAGTTCTATAACACGGGCCGCTGCTGTCCGACGCGGGCCAGTTTGTTATCGGGACTCTATCCACACCAAACCGGCGTCGGACACATGATGGAAGACCGTGGTTACGACGGCTATCGCGGCGAACTAAATCGTCATTGCGTAACGATCGCGGAAGCATTGCAGTCCGCCGATTACCGCTGTTATATGACCGGCAAATGGCACGTCACCAAAGCGGTAAAAGCGAAAACAGAAGCGGAAAAACAGAATTGGCCGCTACAACGTGGATTCGATCGCTATTACGGCACCATCACTGGCGCGGGGAGCTTCTTCGATCCCTCATCATTGGTTCGTGACAATACGTTTGTGTCGCCCTTGAATGATCCTGAGTATCCTGAGAGTCATTGGCCCGGTGAAACGTACTACTACACCGATGCAATCGCTGACCAAGGGTCCAAATTCATTCGCGAACATCATTTTCAATCGGGCGATCAACCGTTCTTTATGTACGTTGCCTTCACCGCGGCGCATTGGCCTATGCACGCGTTGCCCGAGGACATTGAAAAGTACAAAGGCGAATACGACGCTGGTTATGACGCGATCCGAAACGCACGATATGAACGGATGATTGAACTTGGACTGATCGACGCGGACAACACCGTCAATTGGCCCATTCCCAAAAAGTTGAAAGAAACCGAACATTGGGATTGGGACAAACGGAACATGGAAGTCTACGCTGCGATGATCGATTCGATGGACCGTGGCATCGGACGGATGGTCGAATCGCTCAAGGCAACTGGACAATTCAACAATACGTTGATCTGTTTCTTGCAAGACAACGGCGGATGTGCCGAAGCCTACGGACGGGGTGGCAAAGGAACCGATCGTGCGTCCAAACCGCCACTATCTCCGCTGTCTGCCGACTACATACAACCGGATGCACTACCGAAACAAACTCGTGATGGCTACCCAATACGACGAGGCAAAGGAGCGATGGCAGGCCCAGCGGATACGGCAATCGGTTACGGAATCGGATGGGCAACCGTATCAAATACACCGTTCCGTGAGTACAAACATTGGGTACACGAAGGCGGTATTTCGACTCCTCTTATTGTGTCTTGGCCAGACGGCATATCGCGTCGCGGAGAGCTCGAAAGAACACCTAGCCATTTGATTGATTTGATGGCCACCGCAGTGGATATTTCCGGTGCAGAGTATCCGACAACCTACCACGAAGGCCAAGCCATCTCGCCGATGGAAGGAAAGAGTTTGATCCCCGCGTTTCAAGGGAAACCAATCGATCGCGAAGCAATCTATTGGGAACACGAAGGCAATCGAGCGGTGCGCGTGGGCGATATGAAATTGGTCGCTAAAGGCAAAAATGGAAAGTGGGAGCTTTACAATATTGCCAAAGACCGAAGCGAGCAAAACGATTTGAGCAGCGAGATGCCCGAGAAGCAAAAGGAACTGGCCGCCCTTTGGGACACGTACGCCGAACGAGCCAACGTGTTGCCGCTATCGCCAAAGAGGAAGCCATAATGATTGTTGCGAGTACGCTTTCCAGACCGAACGAGTCTACCAAAGTGAGGCTCCGATAACTCCGTGATTGGGCTAAAGCCGCTCTCCTGCATCCTGATGCTCGTGTTCGCCACCAGCCGCCTATCGGCATTGGATCCAATTTCAATCATGCCTCAGGAATCGGATCGGACGACCATGTGGTGGGCCGACGGGTTTCCATCGCATTCGCCCTCAGCTCGGTGGCATCGTTGTTTCCAATCGGGGAATTACGGATTCGTTCTTGATACCGAGACGATGCAAATCCCGCACTTTGGACCGCTGGACATTCCAAATGCAGTAACGACATTGCCACCTGCACAACTTGGCCTGCGAATCGTGGTCGACGGAAAGACCTACGAGTGTGCCGCAGGCGGAAAGTGGACTAAGCACGGCGGCCCGAGACTGATCGAATCGGGCCGATTTTTCCAACGTGGCGACGTAACCGATTTAGTTTTCACATCCACCGACGAGCAAGAACTCAACGTCGAAGCAAGATTTGAAACGGCCGCCTGGTCAGATCGCCTTGGACTCATTTTCGCAGCTCGCCCCGCAATCATGCCGATCGAAGCGGGTGAAAAGAGCTTTGGTCGAATCGGCGGCGGCTTCGGGCTCGACGGTACAAACCATCTTGAAGTAAAGCATTCCGCTGAATTGGATAGCAAACATTTCACGATCGAACTTTGGGCCTATGTACCCCACAACTACCAAGCCTCCGAGAAAACGTTTCCGTGGCTGGTTTGCAAAGATCGAAATGAAGAGGTCGATGGCAACTTCGGAATCATCTTTCTTCATGGTCGGGCACAAGCAAGACTCAATATCGGTGGCGGCCGCGACAACGCGTTTACTGCGACGGCTGATCTCCGCGATGCTTTGAAATTGAACACTTGGAACCATTTGGCAATTAGCTACGACGGTGATTCATTACGACTGTATGTCAACGGCCGGGAATCGGCAAAACAGCCGATCGGCCGAAAACGTGTGCCCAGCGATGGCCCCTTGACCTTCGGCCGAAGGCAAGACAACAGTGGCGACGGATATCACTTTCGCGGTGTCATCGATGAATCAACGTACTACGATCGCGCTCTCAGCAGCAGTGAAATCCTTCAGCATTTTCGACATCCGGATGTAGTCGATGCCAAGGTTAAGCCAACAAAGCAATGGAGATTCCGCAGCGATGGTGTCGGATTGAAGACCGCACCCCGTTCGATTTGGAAGTCGGCCTCGTTGGCGATTGGACTGCGTGGACCAAACGGTACATTGTCGAATTCTCTTGATCTTCCAACAAAAGGAAAAACAGATCCTTCACAATGGAATGAAGTGTCGCTTGCCATCGACCCCATCGCATTTGAAAAGGTCTCTGCAAAGTGCGATGTCAATGTTCGCGCCACGGAGATCGCAAATGGCGAAGCAAGGCCGGTCAAGTACAACTCGGTGCTCGGTTGGCATCGGATCAACTTGGATGGAATTGAACCGATCGTGCCGAACACGGCGGGCAAAGATGCCGAAGCGAACAAAAATAATTCGATGGAACGCATCAAGCTCGTTTTGTCCAACCCTAGCGATCAGCCGCAGATCGCAAGGCTGATGTTTGAGAAGACATCGGGTGGTATCAAGCAACATGTCGGGTCGTCAATTACGGGTGTTTCCGCGGTGCTTCGTGACGCCCAAGGTCATCCAACTGGCATCCCCGTTCAGCTAAGCAAGAATTGGCACACCGACGCGGAAGCCGGTACCTACCGTGGCGATTGGTTTCATGGGATCTCGCAAGTGCGATTGTTGGCGAACGCGACGGTTGAGTTGGAATTGTCGATCGTCTACGGACACTGGGGTGGTGTTGCCGCCGCATCACATACCCAGCTTTGCCTGATCGGCTGGGGAAGTAACCAAAGATGGGACCAAAGTGCGCTCGGGGCGTGGGGCGAGAGCATTTGCTACGAGCCTGATCAAGTACAAGCGAATTGCAGCATCACGGATGTGCGACCGTTGATGGTCCGAGCAACGGACAATGCTCAGGCGTGGCGATGGACGTGTAACGTCGGTGGTGGCGACTACTTTCGCATGTTCGATCCAAGCGGGAATCGAGTTCCCCATACGGCGATGAAAACGACCGAACATCGTCAAGGCCCATGCCTTACCGAAGTCACTTTTGACGGTCACTTAGGAAGCGGTATCCGTCAAGCGGCGACGGTCAGTTTGTCGCGCACCGATGATCTGGTTCGTGGCACCTACCGATTGCGGATGGCAGTAAAAAAAGCCACGGACTTCTCACGATTGGTGATCTTCCAGATCGGAGCTGACACCTATAGCTCCACCGGCGAGCGAAAAATGGCGATCGGCGACACTACCGGATTGTTGAAAGAATGGAACACTCAATGGGGCGGCAATACTTATCGAACCAATCCGGTTGCCTGCACCGGCCGCGCTACCTGGGTCTCACTTCACGATGCGGTGGCTCGCCCCAAACAAGGCAATCAAGAAGCATGCGCGAATCGTGGCGTCGTGATTCGTTCATGGAAAGCGAGGCTTGGCGGAAAGGACACTCCGCCTTGGATCGCAGAACACGGTGTCAATGCTCGAGGCCATGACACGTCCACGATCGATTTCGTTGCGCCGCCTGGAATCACTCGTTTGGAACCTGGCGATTTCGTCGACGCCACGATTGAACACATTGTTATGCCACAGTTTGCCCGCAACTACTACGGACCCAACGAAGCTCTTCGATCTGCACTAGCGCAGCACGAGAACACATGGCAAATGATTCATCGCGAGGCGGTCAACAACGATCGCAAGGCAGAAGCATCGATTGGCAAGATCCAACGCACCTACCCCGATGTCCGCATTCACACGCTGAACAACGAAGCAAAATTGACGCTTTCGGGCGGCCTTGGTTACGTGCCGATCACCTTCACCGACCTGAGTTCACCAAGCCACTATGAACTTGTCGTCGATGGCCATCCGCTCGATCAAAGCGTTCATGGCAACGATTTTTGGCAGACGGAATACGACGCGACCAGCAAGCGTTGGAGTCAGACCTATAATCTTCCGGCCAAAATCGCCGGACCGCAGAACATCCATTTCCGTGTAAAGAAGCTTAAAACCCAATGAACCCACTTCAGCGGTCTCAAAGGCGAATCGATATTCACAAGCGTCCCTGAACCTTCTTTACTCGCCATAAGGGGGCTGAGCGTTGCGTGAAGAGCATCAAAGGCATTTTTTTCCCATGTTTTGGAAGCAGAATTCGAATTAAGGGAGGGTTACGGAACGTTAACGCGTCTCGGCTAAATTCCGTTGCGACCACCTATTTTGGCTGGCCTGCCCCAACGGTAGCGAGAGGCCTCAATCCAATTCTTACACCAATTGGTATAGCTTAGGTGCTCGACGGATGATAAATGGCCTGGGGGATAAATGGCCTGGGAAAGAACGAGCGTAACTCACTGATTTTTGCGAATTTTTCCGACTTCACTAGTTTAGATTTAAGAAGGCACGCCCATTGCCATCAGGCGTGAAATATTGCGTCAGGATTGACTTAGGAACAACAATGTTTAGCCAGAAAGAGCCATCCCACCAGGACCGCGTCCATGCCTTGTTTGTCCAACACTCCTCGCGAATACGTGGTTACATCCTAAGTATTTTGCCGAACATTGGGCGTGCCGATGACGTGCTTCAAGAGACATTCTTGACGGCATCCTTGAAGGCCAACGACTTTGTGGCCGGGACAAATTTCGTGGCTTGGGCCTGTACGATCGCTCGATACAAAGTGCTCGAAGAGTGCAAGCGACTCAAAAAATCCAAGACTTTGCTTTCACCCGAAGCAATTGAAGCGGTTTGTGCAGCGGACGATCCGCTGTTGGACGAAGGTGACGAAGCGGAAATGTCGGCGCTCAAAAAGTGCCTGTGCGAGCTGTCGCCCCACACACGGCGGGCCATCGACTTGCGTTACAAACGCGCTCACAGCGCTTCGGAGATCGCAACGATCCTGGGATGGTCGATCGACTCGGTCTACGTGGTGTTGTCGCGTGCACGAGGCACGCTGCAAAAATGCATCAACGCCAAACTCGAAATAAACGGTTAGAGGCCCCATGGATACAGAACGATTAGAGAAGCTGCTTGACCGTTACTTCGACGAAGGACTCACCGAGGCGACCAAACAAGAGCTTGAGGAAGAGCTTTTGAGTTCGCCTCAAGCCAGGGAATTATTTTGGCAACGAGGGAAATTAAATTCGCTGCTGCGGCAAAATGGCCAAGAGGTTTGGGGGGACGACCAAGCGTTTGTCCAACGGTTAGAGGACCCCGCCCAACAACCGAACGTAGCACGATCCCTCTCACCGCTGCTGAGTCAGTGGATCGTCTCGGGCATCGCCGTGTCGATGCTGATCGCCGTGTTTGGCTACTGGTCCATTTTTCACTCGACCTCCAAATCAGACATCGCGTTCGACGCACAGCAAATTGTTGGCAGTCCGGCTCACAATGTGGTTTGGATGGCGGCCGTTCGTCGAGCAGTGGCTGTTCAGTGGCTCGACCCAGAAGGTGCACCGCGAGTGGGCGAACCGATGGGCCCCAGCCGGTTTCAATTGGAAAGTGGGCTTATCGAAATCCAGACCAATCGAGGCGCTTTGATCACAGTCGAAGGGCCAGCGGATATTGAGATCATCAGCGATATGGCGATGCGTTGCCGAAGCGGGCGCATTAGAGTCGATGCCCCACCACCGGCCTTCGGCTTTCTCGTTCAGACCGAGCACGTCTACGTCGTGAATCGCGGCACGTCGTTCGCCATGAATGTGAGTGCGGACAATGAAGCGGAAATCCATGTCATCAAAGGAATGGTGGAACTGATTTCGCCATCGACGGATAATCCAATTCGAGAACTGCGCCAAGGGGAATCGGTGGGTGTCGTCACCGACGGAACCTATCGTGAAATCCCCTCGAAAGCAGAGACGTTCCCGTCGGCCGCCATCGTCATGTCGCGAACGCAGAGGGCAAAGGTTCTACAGCGAAAGGCATGGGAGCGTCGGCGTGCAGCAATTGTCGAGGACCCGAGTTGTTTGGTTTACTTCGACTTCGAAGGTTCCGATTCGGACGATACTGTGATGGAAAACCATGCGTTGAGGCCGAGCGGTGCCAAGGAACACGTGACCGACGGAACGATCATTGGCTGTGACTTTACCGATGGCCGTTGGCCGGGAAAACATGCCTTGGAATTTAAGAATGTTTTTGATCGAGTCCTATTCTCTGTTCCTGGAGAACACGAGACATTGACGGCAATCGCATCGGTACGACTTGACGCAATGGATACCAATGTGGCCGCATTGCTGATGCCGGACGATTCATCAGAAGGAAATCTCCAATGGCAAATATCGCGAAACAAAGTCGATCTATCCGTCGGTCGGTTGCGTTTGGGCCAATACGTACAATCGGAATCGACGTGGTTGGATTGCTATTCGAGCAAACCAATTCTTCGACCAGAAAGATTCGGCACATGGGTCCAACTCGCATTCGTATGGGACGCTCATAGAGGGACGTGCAGTCAATTCGTCAACGGCGAACTTGTTGGTCTTTCACGGTTGAGTTCACAAGCATCGATCTTGAAAACCGGACAACTCGAATTGGGGAACGGGAACGCCGGTCATGTGCTCGATCAATCGATCGCGCAGAACTTCAACGGTCGGATGGACGAGTTCGCTATGTTCGACCGAGCTCTCACCCCTCAAGAGATCCTTGCTCACCACGACTTGGAAAATGTATCCTGGACCAACCAAGGCGGTGACAATGTGTGGGGCAACGTTGAAAACTGGGCCGAACGGATTACACCATTGCGTGCCGACACGGTACTGATCGATACCGCTGGCCCCGACAAGGCAATCTACAGTGAGGGAACATCCGAACCATTTCAATCGCTCTACGTCGGGTCGAACATTGGAGGAACCGGCGAGCTAGACATCATAGGAGGGAATTTAAATGCCCATTCTAATTCGAGCCGTCACACCAGAGTTGGATTGCGAGGCGGAGACGGAACGATCAACCAAAATGGCGGGGACGTCAACCTGAATTCACTTCAAATTGGCTTGGATCCTAGATCGATCGGCACCTATCACCTCAAAGGAGGCAACCTGACCATCTCGCGTGCCGTCAATAATGCGGTCGGAAGCTTGGACATTGGCGCCAAAAGCGGAATTGGAACCTTTAAGATCAGTGGCGGTTCGTTGCTAACTCGAAGGGGTGTGTCGTTGGGCCGTGATGACGGCGTGGGGAGCTTTTTCGTTGAAGGGTCGGCAGCCACAAGCATCGAAATCGGCAAAGAGAAAGATCATGACGGGTTCTGGATACAACATCCCGGCAGCACTCTGAAAGTCTTGATCGATGATCAAGGGGTGACCCCCATTTCGATTGACGAGGTCGGTGGCGATGAAGGCGGGGACGTGACGTTCGCAGAAGGTGCTTGGCTAGATGTTGGTTTCCTTGATGCCCATCGTTCGGGTTCTTGGGACATCATAAAATGGGATGGCGTCCTTACCGATCAAGGATTGCAGTTCGCCCACGGCGTTGATCCGGACGTTTGGCATTTTGAATTTGTTGACACGGACGGCTCAGGCCGTAGCGACACGCTGCGAGTGATATCCACCCAACCCTAAGTATCCTTCCAAACACATGGAATTCGATTCACAGAGAAAGAGCCTCAATTGATTAACAAAAATCGAGTTGTTAGATGGATCGGCGTAGCAATGGTTACCCAGATCATGTTTGGCATCAGCACTCCGGTCAAAGCGCAGTACGTCGCCAATACCTTGGCCGAGTTACTTACGTATTCCAGTTTAAGCAATGCGACGATCACACTCGCCGCGGGCGACTACCGTTTCGATGGCGACCACATTGCTAACCCGCCCCATCCCGAGCCCCCGACCCACCCCGAGCCTACGCCCCATCCCGAGCCCCCGACCCATCCCGAGCCTACGTGCCATCCCGAGCCTACGTGCCTTGAGTTCTCGAGCACGAACAACACCTACAACCTTGCCGGCTATGACGTGGACACGGATCCCAACGCGCGTCGGCCTGCCGACTGGCCAGCGGTATACGTGAAGATGACGGGCGACAACAACTCCATCGATGGCGTTTAAATGGGCGACGTCAACGGACTCAATGCTGGATTGGCCGTGCAATACGGCGCCAACGATGTGACCGCAAGGGTCTCGATCTTGGGCGATGCCGATTTCTCCGATTCGGTTGACAATGCCGATATCGGAGCGGTCTTTGGGTCGTATGGCTCGACATCCGATTCCGATTGGACGATCGGCGATTTTGATGGGGACTTCGACGTCGATAGTGCGGACATCGGAGTGGTATTTGGCAACGTCGGCGCCACACTACCGCCACAAAATGCACTCATCAGCTCTGCCGTCGCTTCCTTGCTAAGTTCGGACTTGGCAGATTGGATTTACAACCCGCAGACCGGCGCGGGCATGCTCGACGGTAGCGAAGCGGACGGCGGTCGGGTCACGAACTTTGTGCTCGAAAGCGACGACATGTTCATCAATACCGGGGCACTGAGCAATCCGTTTGATGGATTCTTCTTCACCGCCAATGCGGGTGAAATTTTTGCCAGTGATCCGCTGGCGACCGGGCTAGCCTCGATGGACCTTGGATCGATCCTGGCACCCAATTTGAGTCATGCGGAATTGGTTAGTCTTTTTGAAACGTCAACTTATGTGGGGTCGTTAGGTTCCGGCAATCCTAGCTTCGACATCATTGTTAGTGCTGTGCCGGAACCGAATGCCCTTGCCTTGTTAATTCTTATCGGAATGGGAGTGGCGAACCGACGCCGTCGAAAGTAGAAGATGACTTGCGAGATGAAGTCTGAAAATTGCATCCATGGACTTAGGCGGCAATGTTTTTCGGTAACTCTTGCAGGAAGACCAACTACCATAGTTGGTTCGTAAAGAAGGACTGTGGGGCACGTGACCCACGGTCAAACAAGCGTTATTTGTGAGGTGTCAACCTCACCACGTTTCTTTTCAACTCCATGGAAAAATACAAAATGAAATTTGCAACAGGAAGATTTATAGCCGCTATGGCCTTGGCCATGGCATTTGGAGGCGTCGCTCAGGCCGACACCTTTGATGGCGGGGGTGACGGCACCTCCTGGGAGGACGCGTTGAACTGGGCCGCCGATGCTGTGCCGTTAAACAACGGCAGTGGAAACACCTTAATCAATAACAATCACCAGGTTGTTTTCGATGCTGATACCTGGACTGCTCTAAACACTGCCGGCAACTTGCAGTCTGCGACGCAGTACCGGATTGCACGCTTGTTGATGGGGGATAGTACTGCTGGTGGTGCCAACGGAACTCACTCCCTTACCTTTGACTTTGGGGCTTCAGGCGCCAGCAATAACGTTCTCGTTACGAACGGCACCAGCGCGGTCATTGGCGGCAGGGCCAACAAGTTCAGCACTCTGAATATTGTGAGTGGCATTACGAACGTTGAGGCGAATAGAGTTCGGGTGGGCACGGCAACAGGCGGTAGCGGGACAATCAACGTCAGTGGTGGCGAATTCATTACGGGTAAAGGGGGCCTTGAACTCGGTAATGTCGCCGGCGGTGGCGACGGAACCCTGAACATTACCGGTGGCTCGTTCGCCTCCCGCAATGATGTTGAGATCGGCGACTCTGGCACCTTCCATATTGCCGGTAGTTCCGCGACGGTCGGTGTCGGTACTTTTGGTACCACTGATGGATATTGGGAACAGGATGCCGGTGGCATGCTTCGCATCGGACTTGATGCAGGCGGCAGCTCCGTGATCCTTGTCGACGACGTCGGTGACGACGGGGCTGGCACGCAAGGCAATGTGGTCTTCGCAGCCGGTTCGCTCCTGGATCCCTATGACCTGGGCGGTGCTGCAGAAAACGTCTGGACAACGGTCATGACTTGGGAAGGCACGCTGACGGGTGCTCCTACCCTGAGTGCGACCGCAATTTCCTCAGGTTGGGAAAGCCAGATCAGCGGCAACGACCTTCAGGTTCGTCTAACCGCAGTCGCTGTTCCTGAGCCTTCCTCGTTCGCGCTTTTGGCGATCGGTGGTTTGGCGATGGTGCGTCGTCGACGCAAGTAGTTTTAGTGGTTGATCTGCCAACGGTCCTCAGGCTACCGCAGCCTGAGGACCATTTGGTCGAACTACGCCGGAGGCGTTAAAGCCATTAGCCGGTGGTTGAGCGCAGCGATACCACCGGATACAGAACGACAACGCATGTTTTTCGACCCCGAAGGTGGTCGCAGATAACCCAGCCTGTTCGCTGCGACCACCTTCGGGGTCGAACAATGGTTTGCTTGCCGTTTTCCGTAGGTGGCGCTTCGCTTACCTACGGCTAATGGCTTGCAATCCCTTCGGGATGAAATTGACTTATGTGCAACTGACAGGCCGTTGGTCCGCAATCGGTCGCATACGACTCATTGAAATTGGAAACATCTGGCACCCTCTTCATGACACGAATTATTCATCCAACTTCTCAACGACGCGTCTTTGGCCCGCACTTATTCTGGCTCTTGGGGCTCTGGCTCGTGGGGCTGTTGTCTGCTCCCGCCTTCGGGCAAACCAACGTCACGGTCACTAGCATCGCAGAGTTAAGGACTTACGCCGACGCCGACAACCATGTCGTCACGGTGGCGGCCGGCGACTACTGGATCGACGGCTCTCTGACAGGTCCCGCGTTTATTAGTCTCACCGGCAGCAACACGGTCTACGATTTCTCAGCAGCCCAGCTCAAACTGGATACTCGGGAATTGGCGGGCTACGGCGGTGTGACCAATTTTTCAGTGATGAATATCGAGGGGAGCAATTTAAAGGTCAACGGATTGAAACTTACCGGCTTGGACGTCGACGTGGATACCGACCCCGATGCTCGTCGTTATTCAAACCGATCCGCAAACTACCTTCGAATTAGCGGCACCAACAACGAACTGAACAACGCGCACATCGTGACCGCAGGCTCGAACCCCTACGGATATGGCGATGCGTTTGGCAAAGGTGCGCCACCCGCTGGCCGTGATCTGCCGCCCGGCGAAGGTGGCGTCGCCTTCATCGGTCACAACAAAACGTCTGGCGTCCTGATTAACGGGAGCGACGGCGGCAACGCCAGCGGATTCGCCAGCGGAATCAAGATCAATGGCCTTGATTTGGACATGAACACGTTCGGGCATGGCGTCTTCGTCCAAGGTGGTAACAACATCGAGATCCGAAACTCGTCGGTAACCGGTCAGTTGTTTAGCAGCAACGATGTGATCAACAATCCGGTCTATCAAGAGTATGGCGTCAACGTCTACGGCCAAGAAATGTTCCCCGACATCTTGATCTCCGGCAGCGAAGACGGCATCCGCTACTACGGCGATGGCACCAACCTAGCATGGTCCGAGGGTTTGGTTATCGAAAACGTGGAAGTGACCAACATGCGAGAGGGGTTCTCGTTGATTGCTGCCCGTGGTGAAGTCACGGTGAATAACGCCTCGGCCTACGGTAACGAAACTGGCTTTGAACCGGGGTTGGGTACCGTTATCACCAATTCGCGAGGCGACGTGACCAACGGCCCACTGCTCTACTATCGCCAAGGTTACGTGGACGACACCAATATTGAAATCGAGTTGGTTGGCGATGTGCCGCAAGTCGGTCGGACTTGGGATGTCGCTTACATCAATGGTACGAACAACGTTGTAACCCTAACCAGCGACATCGATCCAGACTTGCTTCCTGCCGATGCCTATGTCCGAGTTGGACAGCGATTCAACGATTGGCGGCACGACCTCCGTGATCTTGATAACACCAGCCTGCCGGCCGATGGCGTGGTCGTCAACAATCTCACTGGCCAAATCACAGTCCTGGGGACAAACGGCGACGATGTAGGTGGTTTCTCGAGTGCAGGAACCGTGAACGGTGGTGATGGCAACCACTACGACGGTGTCACGCTGGTATTAAGTGGGACTCGCATGACTGCAAAAGATGCTCAAGCAATGGGGAACAACGGCTCGGCCGATGACGGCACCTTGGATTCCAATGGCTCGATCGTCTTCGATGGCGCGACACTGGAACTCAACCCAGGAGTCAGCATTCAAGACGAGAAACTGACGATCACCGGCGATGGCGTCGACGGCAAGGGGGCGTTGTACAGCGACGGACTTACCAGTACCGGCACCCGCTTCGGCAGTTCCAACCGCAGTGACGAGAGCACCATCGCTCTTAACGGTGATGCATCGATCGGCGTCGGAATCGCCAGCAACCAAATGTTGGTGGGACGCATCCAAGGGACCGGCAACCTGACCAAACTCGGCGCTGGGATCCTGTCGATGGAAAAGTCCAGCACGCTCGACGGTAACCTGATTATTGCCGAAGGAGACGTGGTCGCACGTGGCGGAGTGGTAAACCATGATCTTACGGTGATGGCCGGAACCTCGATCAAGGGCATTGGCAACATGCTCAACACACCCGAGGGATTGATCCAACTCGACGGAACGCTCGACCTTAACGGACGCAGTAGTGGAACTCTCAGCGGAACGATCGGTCGTTTGTCTGGCAGCGGGCAGTTCACTTCGAGCAACACTGACGGCGGCACACTCAATTTCGCTGGCGATACCGGAAACGGCCTCTACAGCGGCTCGATCGACGGCAAGATTAGCTTGGTCAAATCGGGCGATAACACCCAATCGCTCAGCGGCACGATGACCCACACCGGTGCAACCACGGTCAACGCAGGCACGCTGCTGATCAACGGCACGCATACCGGTGGTGGCGACTACACCGTTAACGGCGGAACGCTCGGTGGAAACGGATCGATCGCTTCGCATGTTGTCCTCACCACCGGCGGCCGACTCTCACCAGGCAACGCAAACACTTTTGGTAGTCAGCAATTGACGATTGGTGGGGACTATTCCCAAGCAGACGGTGCAGCCTTGGCGCTCGATATTAAAGACAGTTTGAGTGTCGGTGGAACGACTTCGCTCGCTGGTGAATTAGAACTCAGCTCGAACAATCTTTCACAGTACCAGATCGGAAACAACGTCACGTTGGTTAACTCCACCGGCGCAATGAACGGTAAGTTTAATTCGATCAGCGGCGTCTCGATGGGGACGGTCAACGGACTCAATGCTGGATTGGCCGTGCAATACGGCGCTAACGATGTGACCGCAAGGGTCTCGATCATGGGCGATGCCGATTTCTCCGATTCGGTTGGCAATGCCGATATCGGAGCGGTCTTTGGGTCGTATCAATCGACGACGGACGCCGATTGGACGATCGGCGATTTTGATGGGGACTTAGACGTCGACAACGCCGACATCGGAGTGGTATTTGGCAACTTCGGCGCCACTCTACCGCCACAAAATGCACTCATCAGCTCTGCTGCCGCTTCCTTGCTAAGTTCGGACTTGGCAGATTTGATTTACAACCCGCGGACCGGCGCGGTCATGCTCGATGGCAGCGAAGCGGACGGCGGTCGAATCACGAACTTTGTGCTTGAAAGCGACGACATGTTCATCAATACCGGGGCACTGAGCAATCCGTTTGATGGATTCTTCTTCACCGCCAATGCAGGTGAGATTTCTGCCAGTGATCCGTTGGCGACCGGGCTAGCCTCGATTGATTTTGGATCGATCTTGGCACCCAATCTGACGTACGCCGAACTGGTTGGCCTGTTTGAAAGATCGACTTATGTGGGAGAGTTGGGCACAGGGGTCCAGAGCTTTGACTTCGTCGTCACCGCGGTTCCCGAACCTAGCTCAGCGGTGTTGTTGATCGGATTGGGGTCGCCGCTGATACTGCGTCGACGCCGTAAAGCTTTTCTATTTTAGGATGATATACTCATGGTCTTATTGACTTCGCTACTTCCTCACCGAGATGTGCAGATCGTTCTGTTCATGGCGGCTCTTTCGTGGTTTGCCGTGACCTCGGCCGACGCCCAAACTTCCGTCACCGCCAACAGCCTTGCGGAGCTGCGGAGCTACGGGTTGTCGGTGAACAATTCCACCGTCACGCTTAGCGCGACCGGCGGCGACCCTCACCCGGTGACCGGCGTCGTCACGCCCGGCCATTATTGGATCAACGGCGACCACTATACCGACCCGACCAACAGCGCGCCGGTCTTTATGGAGCTCGGTGGTACCGGCAACACCTACCACCTCGCCGGCGCGACCATCAATCTCGACACCCGCAAACTCGACGGCTTCGGGCGGAATCTCGGACACGACAGCGGAGTCGATGTCATCCGGATTTCGGGTTCCAACAACACCGTTCGAGGAATCAACTTGATAGGGCAGGATATCGCTCTGGATACTGACCCGAATGCTCAACGCTACGCCGATTGGGCGACGCAGTACGTCGAACTGTCCGGCGATAGCAATACCGTGGACGGTGCCCACGTCGTGACGCGAGGTTCACGAACCGATGCCTACGGACTTGGCGACGCGTTCGGCAAGGGCGCTTCGGGAGGCATCACCCCCTTCCTCGCACACCGTAAGGCATCCGCGTTTCGAGTTGGTGAGGCCACCGATGCCGTCATCAACGATATGCACCTAGAGGTCAACACTTTCGGACACGGCTTCTTCGTACAAACTTCCACCGATACGACGCTGACTAACAGCACGGTGACTGGCGAATTGTTCCCCTCTCAGAATGTCATCGATCACCCGCTCTACCAGGAGCACGGCGTCACCTACCACCAAAACCAAATCCCCGACGACCTTCTGATCTCTGGCGCCGAAGGGGGCGTGCGGATGTATACAGGCTCGTCAGGATTGACGGTGGACAATGTTGTGGTCACAAACATGCGTAGCGGATTCGCCACATCGCTTGGTGGTGGCACAAAAACGCTCAACAATGTCGAGGCCTACGGCACCGAAAACGGCTTTGGAGTCGGAAACAACACGACCATCACCAATGCCAAGGCAGACGGGGTGAATGGACCGATCTTGGGTTTTGATCGTAACGATATTCGGGATACAGCGGTGGAAATCGAGCTGGTCGGGGACCAACCGTTCAACCACGACTACGCCCTGGTCTACGCCAACGGCAACAATGTCGACATCAACATCAGTAGCAACCGCCCTGCGGAAGACTTCGAGAACACCACCCTGTTCCGCACCGCCCAGTTCTATTACGACAACTGGCGTGAAACCAATGACACCACGACCTTCGACGTCGACGGCTACGACCACATCAACTCGGTCCTCATCAACGACACTAACACGCTCTTGGTGCTTGGCGAGCAGGCAAGCGGCAACGTCGGCCGCTCTCAAGGTGGGGTGATCGGCAACGGCAAAGAAAACTACTACGACGGCGTCACGATCGTCCCCACCGGATCAAATCTGGAAGTAGCCCACGTCAAGGGTTTGGGCAACAGCGGCGTCGAAACCGGAGCTGAGTTCGACAGTGACGGCGGCATCGTCTACACCGGCACCGCGACCGCAGACACCTACGATTCTAACGGCACCGTCGTGTTCAATGGCGCAACGCTGCAGATCAACTCCGGTCTGAGAATCCAGAACGAGAAGCTGACCATCACCGGCGACGGTGTCGACGGGAACGGTGCCCTCTACTCCGATGGATCGAACGACTCCAACACCCGATTCGGCAGCAGCAACAACAATGACGGGAGCACGATCTTCCTCAACGGAGATTCGTCGATCGGCGTCGGGGTCGCGGCCAACCAGTTGCTCGTCGGGCGAATCCAGGGCGTGGGCGACCTGACCAAACGGGGCGCCGGCACACTGGTGATGGGCAAGTCCAGCACGTATGACGGCAACCTGATCGTCGCCGAGGGCGCCATCATCGCACGGCCAGGCGTCGTGCATCGCGACCTGAACCTGGCGGCGGGGACATCGATCTCCGGCCTGGGGAACAACTTCATCAACACCGATGGCGATGTCTACCTCGATGGCACGCTCGACATCAATGGCCGGAACGACCTCAACGACCTTAACATCTCCATGGGCCGACTGCACGGCAGTGGGGCGATTGTCTCGGGCAATCCCACCGCGGACACGGGAGGAATCCTCACGATCGACGGCAACAGTGGCGAGGCTCTCTACAGCGGCTCGATCGACGGCAAGATTAGCTTGATCAAATCGGGCGATAACACCCAATCGCTCAGCGGCACGATGACCCACACCGGTGCAACCACGGTCAACGCAGGCACGCTG
>SJPJ01000001.1:895970-919396 GCA_007859835.1 Novipirellula herctigrandis
CTCGATCAGCGGCGTCTCGATGGGGACGGTCAACGGACTCAATGCTGGATTGGCCGTGCAGTACGGCGCTAACGATGTGACTGCAAGGGTTTCGATCATGGGCGATGCCGATTTCTCCGATTCGGTTGGCAATGCCGATATCGGAGCGGTCTTTGGGTCGTATCAATCGACGACGGACGCCGATTGGACGATCGGCGATTTTGATGGGGACTTAGACGTCGACAACGCCGACATCGGAGTGGTATTTGGCAACTTCGGCGCCACTCTACCGCCACAAAATGCACTCATCAGCTCTGCTGCCGCTTCCTTGCTAAGTTCGGACTTGGCAGATTTGATTTACAACCCGCGGACCGGCGCGGTCATGCTCGATGGCAGCGAAGCGGACGGCGGTCGAATCACGAACTTTGTGCTTGAAAGCGACGACATGTTCATCAATACCGGGGCACTGAGCAATCCGTTTGATGGATTCTTCTTCACCGCCAATGCAGGTGAGATTTCTGCCAGTGATCCGTTGGCGACCGGGCTAGCCTCGATTGATTTTGGATCGATCTTGGCACCCAATCTGACGTACGCCGAACTGGTTGGCCTGTTTGAAAGATCGACTTATGTGGGAGAGTTGGGCACAGGGGTCCAGAGCTTTGACTTCGTCGTCACCGCGGTTCCCGAACCGACAACTTCGGTGTTCCTGTTGGCTGCAATGGGGCTACGATTGATGCTGCGACGCCGCAAGTCTCCTGCCAATTCCTTCCCTGTAGCAGAATAGATCCAGACAGAGAAAACATGACATCACGACGATTCACGACTTTTGCAATTTTCGCTGCTTGGCTATTGGTGCCCAACGGATGGAGTTCAGCTGAAGAAGCCACAAGTTCAACAGCTAAATCAGCCCCTCTCAGAATAGTATGCTTCGGTGACAGCATCACCAAGCGAGGCTATCCGGCGATCTTAGCGGAGATACTTGGTGTCGAAGCGATCAACGCCGGCGTGGCTGGACATACGTCTGCCCAAGGGCTGCACCGAATGCAAACCGATGTCTTAAACAAAAAGCCCGATGTGGTGGTCATCTTTTTTGGTACGAACGATTTACGTGTCGATGCCGAAAAATGCGTGCCGGTCGTGAAATACAAAGAGAACTTGGAAACCATGATCGACGCCTGTCGAAAGCAACAGGCTGACGTCGTGCTTTGTACGCTACCACCGATTGATCCGAACAAGTATTTCCTGCGTCATCAGCGAGAATCGTTCGATGCCGTCGGTGGACTTCCACATTTAATCACGCAATATCAAAAAACGGCGATTCAGGTTGCGGCCGAGCATGACGTCGCGTTAGTTGACCTTCAAAAAGTCCTTAAGCAGGATCCGAATTGGATCAGCCACGACGGCGTGCATCCCAATAAAGAAGGATGTGAACTTATCGCCAAACAGATCGCCCAAGCTGTTGCATCGTTGCCACAAATTGGTGCTCTAATTGATAAAGCAAGCGACTTAGAAAAAGCCAACTAGCAAGAAATTCATCTGTAGACCGAAGCGTACAACTACACCCATCGCCCCTATATCGAAGATCCTTTCCATTCTATGTCTCGCCACTCCAATCGCCGTTCGCGTTGGCGCATGCCTCAGCGTAGCGGACCATCGAAACAAGAAACGATAGCCCCCTAACATCCGTCACAGTAAAGACGCATTAAACATAGCGTGGTTTCGACACACCTTTCAATTTCGAGTTCTGTCGAGTCACCACAGGTAACATGATGAACAATAGAAACAAATCACGAATAACGATTCTTTGTGCTCAATTGACCGCGTTTCTGTTTTGGACGGTGCCGTCAATCCTCGTTGCCGTTGAGCTAAAGACACGGGCTCCCGAAGAATTTGTCCATCCCGGCATCGCGCACACCCAAGCCAGTATCAACTTTGTCAAACGACAATTGGACACAAACCAACAACCTTGGAAAGAAGCATGGGAACAATTGAATGCGTCTGAATTGGCATGTTTGGATTGGAGGCCCACGCCCCTCGCACACGTCCAGCGGGGGCCAAGCAACCATCCCAATATCGGTGCTTCCGATTTCGCAAGAGACGGGTCGGCGGCCTACACGCATGCTCTAAAATGGGCGTTGTCTGGCAAACAAGCCCACGCGGAAAAGGCTGCGGAGATTATTGACGCTTGGTCGCAAACACTTCGCAGTGTCAGCAACCATGATGCGAGATTATTGATTGGGATGATTGGCCATCAATTCTGCAACGCCGCCGAGCTGCTTAGCCATAATTGGGATGGTTGGCCCGAGGAAAACCAGGAACAATTTCGATCGATGTTACGGAAAGTTTGGTACCCGATCATCAAGGATTTCTATCCATCGGCCAATGGCAACTGGGATGCCTCGATGCTGCAAACGATGATTGCCATGGGAGTCGTTTTGGATGATCGCGAAATATTTGATCGCGCAGTCAATTATTTCCAAAATGGCGAAGGCAATGGAGCCATTTGCAATTACTTCAACGAGTTTGGTGAATGCCAAGAAACGGGACGAGATCAGGTCCACACACAAATGGGGCTAGAGTATCTGGCTAACACATGCGAAACGGCGTGGAACCAAGGAATCGATCTTTACGGTGCTCTCGACAACCGACTGCTTGTAGGTTTTGAATACACCGCCAAGTACAATCTTGGCTTTGACGTACCTTACGAAGCGTACAAAAGTTTCGAAGGACGCTATCACTATAAATCCATCTCGAACAATAGTCGTGGTCGGCTGCGACCAATGTACGAAAAAGTTTACAACCACTATCACAACCGCAAAGGATTGGATGCCCCGTACACGGAACAGGCTGTGTCCAAGATTCGGCCCGAGTCTGGTGGCCGATCGTCGTTGCCCTGGGGCACGCTAATGTTTGCCAAGCATCCACCCAATTTACAGTGAGCGAAATTTTTTACTCGCAGGACCTGCGAATTTGTTTCGTTTCCGATTTCTGTTCCGAGGCGTTCACACCAGCCTTGGGTTAGATTCAATACCACCGTTGCTTATGTCAAAGATCAATCCACGATTCCATTGTTGATATGCCGAAAGCCGCATTCAACCTACCTCGCTCCTGAGATCAATGACATGAACTCGGATCCGGGCGAGCCAACGACCTTTCCCAATCGCTCCCCGAAGTCATCACCGTACTGTTGAGTCATTTCGAATCCGATATCAAAAACGGTCGCAGCACCAATGGTGTGCCGGCTAAAAACGATTTCACACACATCATTATCTGAAAAGGACAAGAATGAGATCGCTGATTCAGTTCCATCATGGTCATGTTTATTGCACAGCACCGGCATTGTTACTTGGAGTGATCCTTGGAGCGTTTAACGCTGCCGCCCAAGCGGAAGCCCCACCCAACATTATTTTGGTGATGACGGACGATCAAGGCTACGGTGACCTTAGCTGTCACGGACACCCGTTTCTCAAAACGCCCAACATCGACAAGCTTTACGGCGAAAGTACTCGTTTCACTGATTTTCACGTCAGCCCCACATGCTCGCCGACGAGGGCTGCGCTGATGTCCGGGAAAGCTCCCTTCAATGTCGGCGTGACTCATACCGTTGTCGAACGTGAACGCTTGGCTCTGAGCGCAACGACGATCGCCGAGGTATTGAAATCGGCAGGCTACACCACAGGAATTTTTGGTAAATGGCACTTGGGTGACGCCGATCCCTACCAACCGGATCGCCGTGGCTTTGACGAGACATTTATTCATGGCGCCGGCGGGATCGGCCAAGCACATGCGGGCGATCAAAGCGATGCTCCGGGGACAAACTATTTCGATCCCATTATCAAACACAACGGTCGTTTCGAGCAAACCCATGGTTATTGCACCGACGTCTTCTTCCAACAAGCACTCGGTTGGATCAAAGCCAAGGGAACGGGTGCTGAGAAAAAGCAGCCCTTCTTTGCCTACATTTCAACCAACGCAGCTCACTCGCCTTATCGTGTCGACCCGAAATATTCTGATTTGTTCAAAGACAAATGTGACAAGAAGCCCGCCGCTTTTCTAGGCATGATTGTCAACATAGACGAGAACATGGGACTGCTCATGGAAAAGATGGATCAATGGAATCTGACGGACAATACATTGTTGATTTTCATGACCGACAACGGTAGCGCCGCAGGTTCAAGAATCCACAACGCGGGAATGAGGGGCGGCAAAGGGACGGTGGACGAAGGGGGAACTCGGGTTCCATTGTTCATGCGACTGCCAGGCACCACAAAATCAAATGTCGAAATTGATCATTTAACACGTCACTTCGACTTGTTCCCAACGCTTGCCGAAATCGCCGGGGCCACGATTCCCGGTGACCTAAATCTTGATGGCCGCAGCCTCGTGCCCTTAATCAAGGATGCAAACGCGCCCTGGATAGAACGAAATACGTTCTTCCATGTCGGTCGTTGGGCAAAAGCGGGCGCACCAGAGCGATTCAGTCAGGGGGACCCGAATCCCGACCATTCCAAATACAACGGTTTTGCAGTGCGAAATGAGAAGTGGCGATTGATAAACAAGCGTCTTTACAACATCGAGCAAGATTTGGGCGAAACAACCGATCTCGCGAGTGAGTATCCCGAGGTCGTTGAAATGTTGCGTTCTAACTTTGATGCTTGGTGGGATGACGTACGTCCCATGATGGTCAACGAAGATGCTTCCTTAGATGTGCCAAAGTCTTTCCAAGAGCAGTTCGAAAAACAAAAGCAAACCGATGGAATTCCAGATTGGGTTGCACCTAGTTTGTAAGACAAGCAGCCCCCCCCAGGGAGCGTGATAGCCAATCAATCTCCTGGAAGGCTTCAAATATCACCGATTACTTCGAATCACTGACCAATGAAAAAATGCATGAGATCGTTTCCTATTTTTCTGTTTCTGGCACTGCTATGTTCCAATCATGCGAGTGCTGCGGAGTTGTTCGTCAGTCCAACCGGAAGTGACGAAGCTTCGGGGGCCAAATCCTCACCCGTCGCAACGCTTACAAGAGCCAAGTCGCTTGCACGCCAATTTGCGGGAAAGGAAACGGTTACCGTTCATGTCGCAGATGGAATCTATTACTTGCCTGACACGTTAGTGTTTGATCCGGAAGACTCGGGAACCGCAGAACATCCTATCGCTTATGCCGCACAGAACGAAGGCGGCGCGGTACTGAGCGGCGGAAGCAAATTGGACCTAACCTGGAAACCGTATCGCAATGGTATCTTCATGGCGAGGACGCCCTCTGGATTGGTCGTTGATCAACTGTTTGTAGATGGACAGAATCAACGGATGGCCCGTTACCCGAACTATGACGCCAGCAAAAAAACCGAAGCCTATCAAGGTTACGCCTCCGACGCGTTTTCCAAACAGAGAGCGGCACGGTGGGCCAACCCGACCGGCGGTTACATACACGCGATGCACCGTTCGCGTTGGGGGGGCTATCATTACCGGATCACGGGCACCGAATCCAATGGCGAAGTGACGTTCGAAGGTGGCTGGCAAAACAATCGTCAAATGGGAATGCACCCCGACTTTCGAATGGTGGAAAACATCTTCGAAGAACTCGATGCACCGGGAGAATGGTTTCACGATTCAAGTACCAATACGCTTTTCTACATGCCTCAACCGGACACGGACCTGAGTACGGCGAACGTGGAAGTCGTTCGACTGAGCCACTTGATCCAAATCGATGGATCGGTCAACACACCGGTCAAGCACGTTACGTTGCAAGGCTTCGTTATCCGTCATGCCGCTCGCACCTTTATGGACTGCAAAGAGCCACTGCTGCGAAGCGATTGGGCTATCTATCGTGGTGGCGCAATCATGCTCACGGGGACCGAAGATGTCCAAATTCTCGATACCGAGTTTGACCAGGTTGGTGGCAACGCGATCTTCGTCAACCATTACAACCGCCGTGTGTTGATAAAGGGTTGTCATATTCACGACGCCGGGGCCAGCGGAGTGTGTTTCGTTGGCGACCCCAACGCAGTGCGTGATCCGCTGTTTCAATATGCCCAGAAGAACGACCTAGCGACGATTGACCGTACTCCCGGGCCAAAAACGGAAAATTATCCTTCTCAATGCACCGTCAAAGACTGTTTGATTCACGGCATCGGCCGAGTTGAACGTCAACCCGCCGGTGTGCTGATCGAAATGGCGTCGAAAATTTCGGTCTGCGATTGTTCGGTCTACGATTGCGCCCGCTCCGGTATCAATATTGGCGACGGCTGTTGGGGTGGCCACCTTATTGAACGCTGTGATGTTTTCGACACCGTTCTAGAAACGCATGACCACGGTTCGTTTAACTCGTGGGGAAGGGATCGCTATTGGCGTCGCGATCATCTGGAGGCTTCACAAAAAGCAGTCGACGCCGATCCTGGATTGCCTTTCCTCGATGCCATGCACACGACAGTGATCCGCGATAGCCGTTGGCGCTGCGATCACGGTTGGGATATCGATTTGGATGACGGATCAAGCAACTACGACATCTATAACAACCTACTGCTTCATGGTGGATTGAAATTTCGCGAGGGATTCCGCCGCCGCGCGTGGAACAATATCGCAGTCAACAATGGTTTCCATCCACACGTCTGGTTCAACAACAGCCTAGACGAAGTGTTCTCTAATATTTTCATGGCGGCCCACCGAGGCGCCAGAATGCCCAGCGAGATCGCCAAAGGAAAGCGGATCGACGGCAATCTGTACTTCGGTATCAGCGCCGAGCAAAAGGATCGTTACGCGAATTTGGGTTGGGATGTCAATTCGATCATCGCCGATCCCATGTTCATCAATCCGTCGGCCGGTGATTTTCGCGTCCAAGAGGGATCCCCCGCCTTGGCGATCGGCTTCAAAAATTTCCCGATGGATCAGTTCGGCGTAAAAAAACCATCACTCAAATCAATCGCCGCAACGCCAGTCATCCCTGCGCTGAACGAGGAACTTGAGCAAGATCCGTTAAAAGCCAACGCGCTGAACATCGCATCGCATGATCGCTACTGGCTTGGAGCCAAACTACACTCGCTCCAAGGTGATGAGTTTTCTGCCTATGGCATCAGCAAAGAATCGGGCGGTGTAGCGCTGACCGAAGTTCCCAGCACATCCGAAGCCGCCAAGGCCGGTTTAAAAAGCGGCGATCTTGTTCAAGTGATTAACGGTCATCCCGTATCAGACATGCGCAGGTTCTTCCAAACCCTATCCACCGTCGGTTCAGCGCCGCTCGAACTCAATGTGGTCCGAAACCAACAACCGATGGATCTCGCTCTTGAAGAACACTCGTACGTCGTGATCGAATCAGCATCCGATGCGGACGAGTTTAAAAGTTTGCGTCTGCCAACCATTCCATGCGGGAAGGTCGCTGCTAACCAGAGCACCAACAACGATTCGCTAAGCTCGCTTCTTAACGGTGAACTCGCCAACCGTTATGGCCCCGTATTTGGCAACGGGGTTCGCAATGGGGCCTACCGAGTGGATCTGGGCAAATCAAAACCTATCGCGGCCATCACCAGTTGGTCGTTTGCAAAGGGGGCACGCGGCGCACAGAAAGTGACATTATATGGAAGCAACTCCGTCAGTGACCCCGGTTGGGATCCGGCCGATTACACACCCCTTGGCAACGTTGACACAACAGTCACCAATGATTCAAACCGGGCAACGAAGCCCGAATACACGGCAGCCTCGCTACGAGCTGCCGCCGGTCGATCACTAGGACAGTTCCGCTGGATCCTTTGGAGCGTCTCACCGGTGACATCCGTCGCGGGCGGAGAGAACACCGCCTTTCAGGAACTGTCGGTCGAGATTTCTTCAAGTGCAACACCGCTGGGTCAGAAACCCGGTCCAATCCAAGACAACGCGTTTCCAGGAAAGAAGAACGATTTCAAAGGCTTTGATCATTACCAATTTTCCTCTGACGGCGTTCCTATCGAAGTGGTCTGCCCCAAGAAACCCGCACCGGGGAATCCTTGGATATGGAGAGGGATGTTCTGGGGGGCCCACTTCAATCCAGCAACGGAGTTGACGATTTTCGCCGATCTGAAAATGTTGGATGCTGGCTATTACATCGTCAAGGCGCCAGGCGACTCGTTGGGGCATCCATCGGGAAGTGATCTCATGGATGTCGCCTACAATTTGCTAACTGATACGTATGGGTTCTCAAAGAAACCGGCGATGGTAGCAGTGAGCCGTGAATGCTTGTCCGTGTATCGTTGGGCCTCGGCGAATCCAGAAAAAGTCAGCTGTATCTATGCCGACAACGGTGTTTGCGCACTGAAAAGTTGGCCTGGTGGCAAACTTGTTCCCAGCAGCGATTCCAAAGCAATGGGTAGCGCCCAGCAGTGGCGGTCGGCAAAGAAAAAGTATGGTTTCCACTCCGATGAAGAAGCATTGGCTTACAAACAGAACCCCATTGATTTACTAGGACCTCTGGCTCAGGCAGGCATTCCTCTGTTGCACGTTTGCGGCTCGGCAGATGATGTGGTTCCCTACGAGGAAAACCACGCCATCATGAAAAGGCGTTACGAACAACTCGGCGGATCGATTGAAGTGATTGTTGAAAACGGCAAAGGTCACCATCCTCATGGACTAAAAGACCCGGCTCCCATCATTGACTTCTTCCTCCAACACGCGTCTAAGTCGTAAACCTAAGCGTCGGGCAATAAGCACGAAGCCTCAAAACGCTGAGTCCTATCCCTGTAACGTACCCCTAAAGCATTTTTTTATTTCGTAGGCTAGGTAAAAACGGGCCTACAAAAACAAAAAATGAAATGCGTTGCGAACACGATCAACACTATTATTTTCTATCGAGCGTTCTGTATTTGTGATGAGTCAAAGAGTGAACTTGTTCGTATTGAGTCTTCTCGCTGTTGTCCAAGCATCCTTTGCACAAGACACACTACCGACATTGAAGGACGGGCATGCCCCTCAAACGCATGCCGAACTTTGGGCGGGTTTTGACCCGCGGTCCGATCCGCTCGATGTCGAAGTCCTGAAGGAGTGGGAAGAAGACGGTGTGGTAATGAAGGTGCTTCGCTACCGCATCGGAAATTTCAAGGGCCAAAAAGCGATGATGGCTGCCGTGTATGGTTTTCCTAAGGGCGAAAAAGACCTGCCGGGCCTCGTTCAAATTCACGGAGGTGGACAGTATGCCGACTACAGGGCTCCATTGACCAATGCGAAGCGCGGCTATGCCACAATCTCAATCTCCTGGGCTGGCCGAATCAATGCACCTGGCTACAAAGTCACCCCCGCCGAAGTGAAACTATTCTGGGACGGAAAAATAGATAACGAAGCCTATCGAGTAACAACCGATTGGGGCGCACTGGATGGCTATCATGCACCGTGTCGGAATCCAAAAAACAACTTTTTCAAAATAGAACCAGCCCCTTGGACGCTGGATTCCGTCGATTCACCACGCAATAATCCGTGGTTTCTATGCACCATCGGGGCGCAGCGGGCGTTGACGTTTTTGGAGCAGCAGTCCGAAGTGGATGCGGCGAGGCTTGGCGTTTACGGCCACTCGATGGGCGGCAAGTTAACGGTTCAAACGGCCGGGTCGGATTTGCGAGTCAAGGCTGCGGTTCCATCCTGTGGCGGGATCAGTGATCGCACGCGAGGTGACGAACTCTACCGCGCCACCATCAACGATGATCTGGCGCTAAAAAACATCAAATGCCCAATCTTGTTTCAAAGCCCAGCAAACGATTTCCATGGTCGCATTGACGACTTGCAAAAAGCCGTCACCGAAATCAAGAGCTCCGATTGGCGTGTCACCTGCTCGCCGCATCACAACCACCAAGACACAGCCAACTACGAAGTCGCTAGCCAACTTTGGTTTGACCAACAACTCAAAGGAACCTTCACTTTTCCCAAAACGCCCCAGCTCAACGTCGATTTAGACACGAAGGACCGGGTTCCTCATGTGTCAGTTATTGCCGATAGTTCTAAACCAGTTTTGAACGTCGATATTTACTATACCGGACACGGCCAAATGGACGGCCTAGTGGACGATATGGAAAACACAAAGAACCGATTTTGGCGACACTCCAAAGCCAAGAAACAGGGAGACCGCTGGGTCGCGAGCCTGCCGTTAACGAGCATCGATCAACCACTCTGGGTCTACGCAAACGCGACCTATTCGCTTGATGAACCCGTCACTTATGCGGGATACTACTATGCAGTCCATTCATCTGCTGAATTCAACCTTTCATCGCTCATGTTCATGGCCACGTCCAAGGAGCTCAAATCAGCCGGGGTACAACCAACGATAGAACCTTCACCGATGATCGAAACCTTTGAGGGCGATTGGGAGAAGGAATGGTTTACCTACAAACCCGACACTTGGGGCCGCAAAACACACAAGGTCTACGATGATTGTTGGAACGCACCCGCCGATGCCAAACTTGCTGTGGAAGTACGTGCGACGCAGGCCAACAAGATCGTACTAGGAATCGACCGACATGCAGCGCAAATCGATCTCGCCGGTGGTTCCCAGTGGCAACCGATCGTTCTCTCACCAGCCGATTTCCATGACGCCCAGGGCGCGGCATTGACAGATTGGAACGGGATCATGGAATTTCGGATAGACGCGATCGAAACGCTCAACGACAGCGTCAACGGAGCAAACGTTCGCGTGAACCTAGGAGCTCCGTGGCAAGGTCCGGACCCAGACTTCCGAAATCTGCGATGGATATCATTGCAATAGGGAATCGCCAACCACCCAACCGCAGAGAAACGATACCCAATCGGAAAAATGGCGAACACCAATCTCGATAAGAACACAATTGGCGTCTCCATTTCCTTCGTCAGAACTCAGGCATAGGAGCCAACTTTTCGCGTGAGCCGTCGAAGGGTTTGGCTTCGTTCGGTAGAAACATTCCGACCGGTCCAAATTCAAAGAAGATGACACCTGAGAAACGATTTCCTGTATGATGTTCACGTTTTCCGACAAACGAGAAATTTGTGGCTTGCTCGACGAGGGGCCGGATCCTAGCGACCCTGCTTGGAATTCCGATGAAGCCCACCCGGTACGAACCGGTACCACGCTTCGCTACCGCATCGTATTTCGACCTTCAATTCCCGCCCTATCCAAGCTACTTATTCCTAAAATTTTAATAAAAGGCTCCTGTTACTTATGTTAAAACTCAATCGATTCACGCTTGGGGTCGGCGACCGTTTCGCGCATCAGGCGAAGGCACAATTGAATGCCTTCGTGGCGGCTGCCGAACGAGGCGCCGAGATTGTGCCGGTGTGGAACAAATCCAACCGCGAGCACACCATTATCGGATCGCAGCCCGATAGTGTTTTGGCCGCCGCCGAAGTGGCGGTCAAGGCATTGAACTGGTCCCGGCCTTATCATGTCGATGCGGACCATATTGGGCTCCAAACCGTAGACCGTTTCATGGATGCCTCGGATTTCTTCACCATCGACGTGGCGGACTTCATCGGCAAGCCCGCGTCTGCGGAATCGATCGACGCCTTTGTCGAACGACACCCCGAACTGTGCGGCGAAATTGAGGTCGCTGGCATCGATCGGCCGCTAACCGGTTCCAAGGCCGAAGTGAGGCGAGTGGCCAAACAGTTTCTACTTGCCGTCCAAGAGGCGGGCAAGGTGCATCGACACATCGCGGCGGCCAAGGGCGACTTCGTCCCAGAGATCTCGATGGACGAGACCGACAGCCCGCAAACTCCGCCAGAGCTGCTGATCATCTTAGCAGCGATCGCGGACGAGCAGATCCCTATCCAAACGATTGCACCGAAGTTCACGGGTCGGTTCAATAAGGGCGTTGACTACGTCGGGGACGTTGCACAATTCGAACGTGAGTTCAACGACGATATCTGTGTGATCGCTCATGCGGTCAAGCAATACGGATTGCCGGACAACTTGAAGCTTAGCGTTCATTCCGGCAGCGATAAATTTTCGTTGTATGGTCCCATCCGCCGCGCACTGAAACAGCACAACGCGGGACTGCACCTCAAAACGGCTGGCACGACTTGGTTAGAGGAAGTCATTGGGCTAGCCGAAGCAGGCGGCACGGGGCTCGAGTTGGCCAAGGAAATTTACGCCGAAGCATTGGCTCACATCGATGAATTGTGCGCACCCTACGCGACGGTCATTGACATTGATCGGGCGAAATTACCAACCGCCGATGCGGTGAATGGCTGGAGCAGTGAGCAGTTCGTTCGTGCACTTCGGCACAACCAGGCCGACGAACAATTCAATCCGCACTTGCGGCAGTTGCTTCATGTCGGCTTCAAGGTCGCGGCCAAGATGGGCCAACGATATTTAAGTCAATTGGAAGCATGCGAGGAATCGATCTCTCGCAATGTCACTTCCAATCTGCTCGATCGCCACATTCAGCCACTGTTTCTGTAAAGGTCATCACGGATGGGTAAATCTATCTCCGTCTTCTTAGCCGGATTGATACTCGGCGTGCTATTGGCGACGGCCGGGTTTTCGATGGTACTTCGTCGATCGTCTAGGTCGGGCGCGTCCCGCTCCGGTGTGGCGGAATCCGGTGCGTCCGGTTCGGGTGCCTCCGGACTTGCCGCTCAGCAGAGTCGCGTGTTGAAGCTCGCACATTCGCTTGACCCCTCGCACCCAGTGCACCTTGGCATGTTACACATGAAGGAGCGGTTGGAAGCGATCTCTAGCGGTTCAATGTCGATTGAAATTTATCCCAGCGCCGTTCTTGGTGGTGAGGTGGAATGCATCGAACAACTGCAAAATGGCGTGCTCGCAATGACCAAAACTTCCACCGGACCGATGGAAGCGTTTGTGCCGCAGATGCAAGTTTTCGGGTTGCCGTACCTGTTTGTTGACGGAGACCATTTTTGGAAATTCGCCGACAGCGAACTCGGCAAAGGATTGCTGCACAAAGGTTCGGAACGAAACATGTATGGGCTGTGTTACTACGATGCCGGCAGTCGCAATTTTTATACAAAGGGCCGACAAATCAAGGCACCAGAGGATTTAAAGGGCCTCAAAATCCGCGTCATGAATAGTCCCATGGCAATCAAAATGGTCGAGATGATGGGTGCCTCGCCCACGCCAATCTCTTGGGGCGAACTCTATTCCGCCTTGGCCCAAGGGACCGTGGATGGCGCCGAAAACAACCTGCCGAGCTTCTATTCCAACAAGCACTACGAACCCTGTCAATTTTTCAGTCTGGATGGCCACGTCGTGCTTCCCGACATGCTGCTGATCGGCACGCCCATTTGGAATCAACTTAGCGATCAGGAAAAGTCGTGGTTGCAACAAGCAGCCGACGAATCCAGTCGCTTCCAACGCGAACTATGGGCCACAATGAGTAGCGAAGCACTTGAGGCAATCAAAGAGTTGGGGGTCGAAGTTTATCAACCGGACAAGCAACCTTTCATGGACAAGGTGGCACCGATGTATGAACAATTCCAAGGAACTGAGATTGGCGATTTGGTCCAACAAATCCGTGCGATGGAGCCTTTGGATTGACAATGGAATCTGACAATGCGAATCAACGAACTCGGTTTCTCGCGATCCTGACGCGGTTGCTCGAATTGACGCTCATTTTGGCGATGGGCTTTTTGGTGATCGATGTACTATGGGGCGTGTTTTCCCGGATGCTCGCCAGCTGGGGAATGCTGGCGAGACAAAGCAGTTGGACCGAGGAGCTTGCACGCTACCTGATGATTTGGGTGGGACTATTGGGTGCCTCGCTCGCCTTTGAAAGCCGGTCGCACTTGGGCGTGGATTATTTCGTCGGCAAGTTCCATCCCGCTGGCCGCAAAATCCTCAAACTCGGCGCTCTATTGGTTGTGCTGTTGTTCGCGATCGGAGTGCTATTGATTGGCGGTTGGCAGTTGGTCAGCCGCACGTTGGCATTGAAACAGGACACACCAGCACTTGGTATCCCCAAGGGTTGGGTCTATTTGGCGGTCCCGATCAGCGGCGTTTTCACCTCCCTTTTTACACTTGGTCACATGTGGGATGTGCTGTGTGATCGAGACGAGTTGCCACAACCGCGTGAAGAAGGAATGGATTGATGTCAGCGGTAGTTTGGTTATTAGTGATTGGCTTTGGGTTGCTACTATTGATGGATGTCCCCATCGCGGTGGCGATTGCGATTGCGACGTTTTTGTGCATCTTTGCCAGCGGGGGTGACGCGACGTACACCGTTGCTCTGAAGATGGCCAATGGCATCGACAGCTTCACGCTGCTGGCCATTCCATTTTTCATTCTGTCGGGACTGCTGATGGGTCAGGGGGGAATCGCGCGGCGTTTGATCGACTTTGCCGCAGCCTGCGTTGGTCGATTCCCAGGAGGTTTGGCTTACGTCAATACGTTGACGTGCATGCTATTCGGATCGATTTCGGGATCGGCAGCAGCGGCGGTTTCCTCGGTCGGCGGGTTCATGATTCCGGAGATGAACCGCAAGGGATATCCTCGCGATTTCAACGTGGCATTGACGGTAACATCCGCCACGACCGGATTGATCATCCCGCCTAGCAATATCATGATCGTCTATGCGGTGGCCGCTGGCGGCGTGTCGATCGTGGGGCTGTTTCTAGCAGGGATTGTCCCGGGAATTTTGGTCGGACTGTGCTTGATGAGCGTTTGTTTTTTTTGGGCCAAAGGTCGCAAGCTCGAACGGGAACCAGCCGTCAGTTGGAGTGAATTGCTCAGTTCCTTTGTGCGGGCGGTGCCCAGCCTGTTATTGGTGATTGTCGTGATTGGCGGAATTTTGGGAGGCATTTTCACCGCGACCGAAGCAGCAGCCATCGCGGTGGCGTACGCCTTTGTATTGGCAGTGCTCGTCTATCGCGAAGTCAAACTGGCCGACTTGCCTGCCATCCTGCTCAAAGGAGCCGTCACCACTTCGGTGGTGATGTTATTGATTGGTGCCAGTTCAGGAATGTCATGGTTGCTGACGACACAAAATGTTCCGCAACAAGTTAGCACATCGTTGTTGGCAATGTCGGACAACCCATTTGTGATTCTGCTGGCGATTAATCTGTTGCTGTTGGCTGTGGGGACGTTCATGGATATGACCCCAGCGGTGCTGATCTTCACGCCCATCTTTTTGCCGGTGGTGGTCGAGTTAGGAATGGACCCGCTGCAATTCGGCATCGTGATGATCACCAATCTTTGCGTCGGCTTGTGTACGCCTCCTGTGGGCACGTGTTTGTTTCTAGGGTGTGGCGTGGGCAAGACCACCATCGCGAAGGTCACGCCATCGCTGCTGCCCTTTTTTTTCGCAATGATAGTAGCCCTACTACTGATCACTTATTTGCCGGGGCTGTCACTTTGGATTCCGTCTTTATTTGGAAAAGGTTGATTGGACGATGATGAGCAAAGCATTCATTCACGAAGATTTCCTGCTAGAAACCAAGGCGTCCCGTCGACTGTTCCATGATTATGCAATCGATGAGCCGATCCTGGACTACCATTGTCATTTGCCGCCCAAGGAGGTAGCTGAAAATAGGCAATTCCGAAACCTCTTCGAGATCTGGCTCGAAGGAGACCATTACAAGTGGCGAGCGATGCGGGCGGGCGGTGTCGAAGAGCGACTCTGCACCGGTGATGCTGAACCGTATGACAAATTCCTAGCTTGGGCTCGGACAGTACCACAAACATTGTGCAACCCCCTCTACCACTGGACGCACCTGGAGCTTAAGCGATACTTCGGCGTCGATGTGTTATTGAATGAACAAACCGCTCCTGCGGTGTGGGCTCAGGCCAACGAGCAACTTGCCTCACCAGAGTTTTCCGCGCATGGCATCCTCAATCGTTTCCAGGTCAAAGTTGTCGGTACCACGGACGATCCAACGGACGACTTGACGCATCACCAGACGATCGCAAAGTCAGGGCTGGGCACACGCGTGGTCCCCACCTTCCGCCCGGACAAGGCCTACAACGTACATCAACCGCAGGTTTGGAATGAATGGGTGAAAGCCTTGGAACAAGCTTCCGGCGTCAGTATTTCGAACCTTGTTCAGTTCCTCGACGCACTCAAAAAACGCCACGACTTCTTTCACGAAATGGGCGGCCGTCTGTCCGATCATGGAATGGAGAAGTGCTTCGCAAACTTCCCGAGTGACGCAGACGCCGCAGCGATCTTTGACAAGGCCCGCGCGGGGAAAGCAGCGACGGCCGATGAAATGGAAAAGTTCGCAAGCCATGTCATGCTTTCGATAGGCCGTTGGAATGCTGAAAAAAATTGGACCATGCAAATGCATCTCGGAGTCCGGCGCAACAACAACACGCGTTTGTTCAAGAAAGTCGGTCCGGATACCGGATTCGATTCGATTGCGGACACTCCACAGATAACGCCGCTGGCGAATTTCTTAGATCGGCTCGATCAGGAAAACTCGCTTCCCAAGACTATCCTCTATAACCTCAACCCGGCCGACAACTACGCGTTCGCAACAATGGTCGGGAACTTCCAAGACGGAACGATTCCGGGCAAGATTCAGCTTGGCTCGGGCTGGTGGTTCTTGGATCAAAAGGAGGCGATGCAGTGGCAAATCCGAGCCTTATCGAACCTAGGACTGCTTTCGCGGTTCGTCGGGATGCTCACCGATTCGCGTTCGTTCATGTCCTATCCGCGACATGAATACTTCCGTCGCGTGCTGTGCAATCTGCTGGGCCGCGACATGGAAACGGGTGAATTGCCCAACGACTTTGATTTGGTGGGCGGCATGGTTCGTAATATTTGCTATTCCAACGCGAAGCAGTTCATGGGATTCACCGACTAAGCAGCGTCAACAATGAAAACATCTGGTAGCGTACGACTTACTTAAGAGATTTCGATACATACGAACGCGATAGACCAGTGTTCCAAAGTCATCCTAGGCGCCCATTGCTTCGGGATCGCGCGCATCGATAGGCAGTCCTGCTGTATCTCGGCTTTTGGATCCTTCGCAACCTTCAACCAACCATCTCAACAGGCAGCCGGTTAAAGTAAGAAACGGGATGCTGAGAATGAACCAAGTCAACCTAAGTCCTATGATTCGACGACTGACGCGCCGTGGTTTATTCCACATGGCAAGCCAAGTGCTCTTGCTTGCTCTTCTTCTGCATGCAGGCAATCTGAAAGCCGAACTGCGTCCCTTGCCTGAACCTGAAAAGCCGTCGCTTCCAAGCCTCATCCTGATTGGCGATTCCACAGTACGCAACGGCGATGGCTCAGGCGGCAATGGCCAATGGGGTTGGGGTGAGCCATTGAGGGATTTGTTCGATTCATCGAAGCTCAATGTCGTCAATTGTGCTGTGGGTGGTTTGAGTAGTCGAACCTATTTGACAAATGGATATTGGGAGAGAACCAAGGCACACCTTAAGCCCGGCGATTTTTTGATCATGCAATTTGGTCACAATGATGCGTCTGCGATTAACGATGACCAACGAGCACGCGGCACCATCCGTGGCAGCGGTGACGAAGCGGAAGAAATCGTCAACCAATTGACTGGCAAACCAGAAACGGTCCACACGTATGGTTGGTATTTGCGAAGGTATATCCAAGACGCGCAAGCGAAAGGTGCCAACCCGATTGTCTGCTCGCCAGTGCCACGCAAGTCGTGGAATGGCGACTCGGTGAATCGTGCAACAACCTCTTACTCCGCATGGGCACGTCAAACAGCCGAATCGGAGGGTGTGCCGTACATCGATCTGAATGACATCATCGCTGAGCATTACGAATCCATTGGACAAACCAAAGTCGAGGCGTTGTTTGCGGATAAGCACACCCATACCTCGCTGCGTGGCGCTCAACTAAACGCAGAATGTTTGGTCGCGGGCCTTCTGGCTCTGAAAAACGGTGATCTGGTGAGGCACCTTTCACAGGCAGGACAAAGCATCGATGCGGCGAAGGCGGTGCAAGTAATCACTCCCGATCCGCGCCCGATACTGGATGACTCCTCCGTCTTGGACAAAATGCCGCTCCGCGAAGCGATCCCAACATTTTATATCATGGGCGACTCAACCGTTCGCAATGGCTATCGGGACGGAGTCGGCTGGGGTGAAGTGATTGGCAGATACTTCAGTGCAGAGAAACTGAATGTCGTCAATCGGGCGATCGGAGGCCGCAGCACAAGAACCTATATGCGAGAAAAGCGATGGGAGGATATTTTCAACCAACTGAGACCAGGCGATTTTGTGATCATGCAATTCGGTCACAACGACGGTGGACGTGTTGGAGACATTCGATTCAAGCGGCGTCCCGCACTGGCGGGAACCGGTGACGACGCACAAGAGGTCACGCTCGATGATGGTAGCGTTGAAGTGGTCCATACATATGGATGGTACCTGAAGCAAATTTGCACCGGAGTAAAAGAGAAACAGGCAGTGCCAATCATTTGCTCTCCGATACCACACAAGAACAATTGGCATGAAGGGCACTTCGAGCCTGACTTCGCAGAACATCGAGCATGGTGCCGCCAGGTTGCCGAAGCGACCGGGGCATACTTCATTGACTTGACGACAATCATTGGGGATCGCTACCAACAATTCGGCGAGGTAAAAGTGAACACGCTATTCGCCGACGCTCGAACCCATACGAACGCCGAAGGGGCCAAAGTCAATGCCGAGTGCGTCATCGCTGGGCTCAAGCTCCTTCCGACTCAGCCACTCGATCCATTCTTGCGGTCGGAATAGCAGATCAAATCGTAGGGCACCGGTTCAAGAGCGAAAAACCTATTCGCATTCAAGGTTTTTGCAATGTCTTCACAAAAGCGGGCGAAGGGATTCGAACCCTCGACAAACAGCTTGGGAAGCTGTCACTCTGCCAACTGAGTTACGCCCGCGTTTTCGATACTTACCGCCGTATGTTATCTTAACCTCTACGACTAGAACTTACCAAATTGCGGAAAGAACATGGATTTTTGCTGCCGTTCGACTACTTGGTGTTGGTCAACACTACCTCGGTCCGGTAACGCTTTCCGTCGCGGTAAATGATCATCGGAATCCTTTGGCTCAGACTCGTTAAACCGACCTGCGCAACCAAATGATCATCGTTATCGACCGGCTGTCCGTTGAACTCGACAATGATGTCCCCACGCTGCAAATGAGCGACTTCGGCGGGCGAACCCGGGCGGACATTCTTGACCAGCGCCCCGCCCTTGGCTGTATAGCCAGCAGCAGCCAAATCGGCAACGGAGAAGGCTGGGTCGAGTGTCACACCCAAATAGCCTCGCCGAAGTTGGCCATAATTTACTAATTGCTTGGCAACGTCCATCGCCATATTCATTGGAATTGCAAAGCCGATCCCTTCGCTACCGCCACTGCTACTTGCAATCGCCGTATTCAACGCAACCACTTCGCCTCGCAAATTCAACAATGGTCCGCCACTATTGCCGGGATTGATTGCTGCATCGGTTTGGAAAAAATCTTGCATCTCAATCCGCTGCTCACCGAGCGACAAATCACGCCGCCCCTTCGCACTGAGAATCCCAAACGTCACGGAGTGGCTCAGCCCGAATGGGCTACCAATTGCGATAACGAAGTCACCGATTTCAGTTTGGTCACTATTGCCCAACCGTGCCGCGGGCAAATCAAGCGACGCGATTTTCATCACTGCCACGTCCGTGCTGGGGTCTGCCAAAACCCGAACAGGATGGAATTCGTGGCCATCGCTTGTTCGTAGCAGGATCTGTTTCGGATCGGCTCCGACAATCACGTGTCGATTGGTCATCACCCAATTTTCGTTGTTGATCCTCAGCACCACCCCCGCGCCCGCTTCGTCATACGACTCATTCTTCTCGGTCTTGTGGGCTTCGATATGAATCACACTTGGCTTGACCAGCGTCGACACGCGACGAACCAAGTTGCCCAGCCGGTCAAACATTGAAAATTCTTCGGCCAACTCGTTAAACAAACGCTCTCGCTGAGCATCGACCATTGCTGGACCGGTTTCATCCAAAACTGGACGTCGTACGCTAACGCTTCGCGAATCGGGATCCTTCGTCGGATGCCCAATGACCACCGGGGATTGCCCCGCTGCGAATGATGTCGATCCGAGCAACATCGCAAGGGCCAGCGAAGCACGACGTAGTCGCGTGGATAAGCGTTGCGTGCTTGGCCGTCCGATAACCGAACGACTCAACGCACGACGTCGGTAACTTTCTAGGCTTTGATCCATGGCGTCGCTGGAAGGGGCTGTTTGGAAGTGGGGAGGTAACATAAACATGACCGTCGTTTGGGTGGAGGACGACGACGGCGTGATTGTATGCATCGGCCACGAGCGAAGACCACCTTTGCGACTTTGTGCTTTGCTAGCCTTTCACGGCCCATCTGGAACAATTGGCATTTGCGGCGCAATAAAAAACGGCCGGACATTTAACCAGCCGCTGAACGTAGAATCGCTAATAACCAACTCAAATAGCCACACAAGCGATACAAAGAGACTCACCGGATAAACTTGAAGCGGTGAATCGTCTCACAAGCTTTTCCAGAAACGCTCATTGAAACGCAGCACTCGGCGGAAAGCCCACTACATCGAATCGACTTCGACATCTTCAAAGACACGATTCCAAGTAACCTTGCCATGCGATCCATTAGACATTTCCGATTTGCGGCGGCAAGCGATGCAATCGGTCGCATACGGGATCGCTCGAAGTCGAGTCAGCGGGATCGGTTTTCCGCAGCCTTCGCAGTCACCGTACTCGCCTTGATCCATCGCTGTCAGAGCATCTTCAATCGCTGTCAGCTCACGGCTTTCGACCTCAAGCAATTGGCTATTGAGCTCATCTTGGACCGTATCGGCCGCAGCGTCGAGCACGTCGCCCGTTTTGGTCTGATGCAGCTCCTGCAAAAGGCTTAAGTCACCCGCCAGAGCCCGCCTCAGTGCATTGCGGCGGTGAAGCAAAGTTTCCCGCAGTTTCAAAATCGCATCTTTTCTAGCCATGGCTTGTACCTCTTACACGTTCGAGTCGAACTAAATCACGTTGTTGTTTCTACGCTCTAAAATCTGTCCAAAGTGAAAGCAAATGAGATCGCACCAGGAATTGAATAGAGTCGTAACGTATGCCACAGCGGCAGTCAACGGCTTATGCGGTTACCTTAGACGCATTTTGCGTTCCACAAGACACCGTTGACGGTTGCATTTGATACACCAAAATCCAATGACGGGCAATCACAGGGTTCGATCCAATCATAGAAACCAGAACTCCGGTGTCTGCACCCGCAAGATGAAATCCATGCAAATTTCGTCAAATGTGGCAAAAAAACTCGCGATTAACAGGCCTCTAACGGCTAATGAGCCTCCCAAAAGTTTCCCTTCCCCAGCCGGACATTTGCGGAATTGCACTCTTGCCTCGTCAACTAGAAAGCCACAAACCACTCCGTGGAGGGGTTCCAGCCGGTCAAATCGGCACAGCTCTTCCAAATTGTCTAACCCGAGCACGTTCCGGTGTCCGAAGAAGAGAACGTGCAACTAGACACATACGAGTGTCAATGCGCGCACGAATGCCAGCAAACGAGTGAGCCTTAGCCACACTAGATAGTGGCGACGCTGGATAGTTTGGATCTTCAAAATTCGAGGGACACCGACGGTGAATACGGATCACACGAACAACACAGCTCCCTTCCAAACCGATACCTATGAATTAGGTGCATTTGTCAGCGATCAATCGGGACTCACCGACAATGGACTCGACGGAACCGAGTCTGGCTATCCATCAGCGTCGCATCAGACTTCATTCACCGATTCAAATCGGGGACAAACTAACCCGGCCGATCCCATTGCGATTGAATTTCGAGTCACTCACCCTGGATCACCCGTTCGCCGTTTACGTTTGACTGGAAATCGCTACACGTTCGGCAGTGGTAGTGGTTGTTCGATCCAGCTAGCCGATTCAAGCCTACGGCCAATACATGCCGTCCTGATTCGCGACTCCAACCGAATACTTGTTCGAGCCTATTCGGTACCGATCGAAATCAACTCGACACGACAAACTGAATCAACCTTGAAGATCGGTGACTTGCTACGTCTGGGCAATTACTCATTCGAGCTTCTCACCGCACCCGCATTCGCAAAATCACCTTTATTCACCACGCCCCCAGCGGGAAGCGTCGTCGAACACTACTCGCAGGAACCGATCGATCTCTTTTCGCCACCGCTTGCAAACCAAGCAGCCGAAAAGCTAATCGGGATGGTCGAAGTGGAACCACAACCACACCTCAGAACCCAAGTTGCCCCACAACCGGACCAGCAATGGCGTGAACAATTGCGTCACGAAGTTGAATTGTGGAGAAAGCGTCAAGAAGAGGTCGATCGCCGTGAATCACGATGCAGCGACCGCGAATCCCAATTACACCAACGCGAAAGTCAACTTTGGAGTCGCTCCGAAAAGCTTCAAGAACGTGAAGCAGGACTATTCTCGAAAGAGTCGTCAATCTCATCGCTGCAAAACGAATGCACTCGCAAGTCTGCCGAAGTCGAGAGGATGCACGCAGAAAACTTGACACGCGAACAACTCTTCGATAAGCGTGAGCAAGAGTTCGAAACACTCGAGGTTAGCTACCGAAATCAGGTCGAAGAAGCATCGCAACAATTGCACCAGTCGCAAGAGCAAGCTCGCACGGCGACCGAAGCAATCACCAAGATGCGTGAACAGTTCACTGAACTGCAAACTCAACTCGAAAACCTCTCGGCCAACCAAGAATCGCTGCTAAACCAGGAAGCGAATAACCGCATTGAGCATCATCGCATTCAAGCGGAGCTTGAACGGTCACGAGACGACGCACTCGACGCACAAGCCGAAAGCGAAGCGAAACGCCATGCTGCCGAAGCAAGGTTGGCCGAAGTCGAGGCCGAGTTCGAACAGATCAAACAGCAACGCGAACAGGAACAACGCATTGCTTCGGAGAGCGGGGAAATAGCCGAGCAATTGCGTCAGCAGATTGAACAGTTGCAGGACATGGTCCGCAGCGCAAGCGATGAGTCATCTCAACTGCGGGAAAACTACAGCGAAGCTCGTGATTCCGTCGCTCAACTCGAGTCGATGATCCACGAGTCCGCTGCAAGTCACGACCGCGATCGTGAAAGCTGGGCTGCCGAAGCCGACGAATTGCACAGAAGTGTCCAAGAGCTATCTATCGAGTTGGCCAATGCAAACCGCGAACTGGCAGAACTTCGTGAAGCCAACCAACAACTTGCAGAGTCACTTGATCAATTCAAAGCCGATCGTGAAACGATCGAAGCCGAATTTGTCCACGCGACAGAAGATCGAAAGAAGACCCAAAAAGAACGCGATGACGCAGTTGCAAAACTTGAGTCACGTCCCACCAATGAAGCTTTCAATTCGCTGGCTACTGAATTGGGAATCGCGAACGAGCAGATCGAGCAAATTCGATTGCAGTACGAGGAGACCATCGAGGAACTGCAAACCAAGGCAGTAGAATCCACTCGCCAACAACCCGAGCTGCAACAACCCGACCTGCAACAACCCGAGCTGCAACAACCCGA
>SJPJ01000001.1:919895-950300 GCA_007859835.1 Novipirellula herctigrandis
GTGCTGCAAGAACCCGTGCTGCAAGAACCCGTGCTGCAAGAACCCGAGCTGCAAGAACCCGAGCTGCAACAACCCGAGCCGCAATGGGAAGACGAAGCGTACATCACCGATGATCGCGAAGCGATGGCTCGACATGAGCCGATCGATCCGGAATTGAATTCGCCTGAGTCCACTTCGGCAGCGAGCGAATTTTCGGACATTGCGTCGGCGCACGCATCGGATGAACTCTGGCCAACCTACGACCAATTCGAGCAGCGAGCCGTCGAGAAGAACGAACATGGAGACCAACCAGCCGACCAGTTATCGGTTGGCCAGGAGCCCGCAGCGGAGCTTTCGCTCGAGGAATCGCTAATCCAAGAAGTCGAAAGCGAGCGAGCGACATCCGATCAGGAGCACCAAGACGAGACTCCGGAGGAAACCAAGAGCGTTTGGAAAACGAGTTCGCTGCCATATGAACCAACCGCTCAACTCAACGACGACGCGTTAGAGACTTTTGACGATTATCCCACAGACAATCAAAGTGCCTGGCAAACTCCGTCACAACTCATTTCGACCGAACGAAACGAATCGGACAGCGCGGAAGAACAATCGCAATCAAATTCATTTGGCGCTGAGTCCCAGGAGATCTGCCAGGAGAATTCCGATAGCGAACCGAGCGTCGAGTGGCAGCAGACCGCCGAGCTGGTTGACCTCGACCACATCACACCCGTTGAAGAAGACGATCCGACAGCGGACAATTACCGAGAAAACGCCGATCCGGTTATGTCGCAAACGTTTAACGGTTTCAACTTAGAGCCAACGCCACCAACAAACTGGAACCAAACCCCGGACGAGCACGACTCAGAGCCAAGCTTCACAGAGAACCAGGAATCGCACGTACACGACGAGTCATCCTCGGACCGCCCGATCGAGAGCGTTTGGGAACACGATGCCGATGCGAATCAGTCGCCTGACTCCGATCAAGAGTTGGATACATGCCAAGGTACCGAGCTTGGTTCGCTTGCGAGTCAATTAATCAACGACATCGAATCGAGTCATGAATCGGACATCATCCACGAGGACTCCGAATTAGCGGCGAACAACCTCTCCCCGGGCGACGTCCAAGACAACGGGTCGTTCAGCGAAATGGATACGAATGCGGGATTGCCTAGCGAAGCGGACGATGTTTTCGAACCTACCGAACAAACCTATCAATTGGATGCGGTCGATGAAGCGGAACAGGACCACACTCGCCAATGGGCATTCGACGATTCGGAGCACGAGGAAGAAAACTCAATTTCGGTGAACCACGACGTGCCGGACGCACCGATTCCATTTGCACTCGATGAGGCATCTGCTGAGGAACCTGTTTCGGTGACTGAAACGGCTCAACCGGTGGAAACAGCAGCATTGGATGTGCATTCAGCGGGATCCCATTCGGACGGCGAAGAAGATGAAGATTCGATCGAAGCGTACATGAACCGATTGCTGAAACGTGTTCAAGGTGATACGACGGCAAACTCGCCAATGCCAAAGAAGACGGACGACAGCGAGCCATCGGAAGCGAGCGACGTTTCCGAAGTCAGCAACTCGGATTCCGTGACCAATATGGATGAGTCACCTGAGCCGATGGATCCACCGGCTCCGATAGATCTACCGGAGCCGATGCTTCCCCGCAGTCAAGCCCCGGAGCGGACCAGCAACATGTCGGCGATGCGAGAGCTTGCCAACCAATCGGCGCGGACCGCGATTTCGCGAAGTGTTCGAATTCAAACGCGTGACACGCAACTCAAAGCGATGATGAAGTTAGTCTACGCTGGGGTTTCCGTTTTCTGTGCCATGCTAATCGTGATCTTCCTCGTCCATTGGCTCAAGTACCCTGCTGCGATCGCTATCATCGTTCTTGGCGGCGTCTTCGCTCGCGAAGGCCAATTGCTGATGAAAGCGGCAAAGGACCGGCTAGAACAAGCTGAATCGGACTTAGTTTCCCAACAAAGTTCAATCGACGAAAATGCCGATCAGCCAATGGCCCAGGAGGCCGCGACCAAGGAAGTAGAATAGGCGTACGGAAGAAAAGCGAATGCCGCTCAAAGACGCAAACGCATCCACTCGCGAACGCCATCGCACCAACCCCCTCGTTCCTGGTTACAAAAAGCCGTTCATGCCAGTGAACGGCCGCACCCAATTCTCTCTCTTTCGTTTGGATTGACTCCGATGCCACTGTTTGGATCCCATGTTTCTGCTGCGGGTGGAGTCAGTAAAGCGGTCGCTCGAGCGGTCGAAGTGGGCTGCGACTGCCTCCAAATTTTCACCAAAAACAACAACCGGTGGGCTGCGAAACCGTTGTCCGAAAAAGACATCGCCGCGTGGCGATCGGCGATGGATGAGTCAACGCTTTCGAATCCCATCGCTCACGCTTCCTACCTGATCAATCTGGCGTCACCCAAAGACGACTTGTTCCAAAAATCGATTGATGCGCTTGTTGTTGAACTCGAGCGAGGAAACCAGTTAGAACTCGAAGGCTTGGTTGTCCACCCAGGTGCGTTTACGACCAGTGACGAAGCCGATGGCCTAGACCGTGTCATCGCCGGCGTCACCGAAGCACTCGCTCGGGTAGAACCAGGTTCATGCCGATTGCTCTTGGAGAACACCGCTGGCCAAGGATCTTGTTTAGGGCATACGATCGAACAACTTGCGACGATGATCGGTGGGATTAGTGACAACAAGCGGGTCGGCGTTTGCCTTGACACATGCCATGCCTTCGCCGCGGGATATGCGATTCACACAGACGACGGTTTTGCGGAGATGATGAAAGAAATCCGCGGGAAATTACCAAAGGGCTGTATCGCAGCTTTGCATTTGAACGACAGCAAAAAACCACTAGGCAGCCGCGTGGATCGCCACGAACATATCGGACGCGGAGAGATCGGCCTGGACGCGTTTCGCAATGTGATAAGCGATCCGCTACTCAGTACACTCCCTGGCTATTTGGAAACCGAAAAGGGGACCGACGAGGAAACCGGTGAGGACTGGGACAAAATCAATTTGCGTACGCTTAGGGGATTGTTGGCGCCAGAGATTTAGTCCGCGGCTGCATCGACTACTGCAAGACAGCCACTACTGCGAGACAGCAACAAGTCTGATTCCGTGATGACGCCCTATGGCTGCCCCTCCGCTTCCGACCTGCAATCCTGATTCGGACTCTACTCTACCGAGAACCGGTGAACCGTGACTTCTTTCAACGTTTCGCCAGGTTTTAACAACGTGCTAGCGAAACTTGGCACATTGGGAGCATTCGGAAAATGCTGCGTCTCAAGACAAAACGCCTCGTGACCACCGACACCAGCCGAACGCTCGTTGCCTGGCAAGAAGTTTGCCGTGTAAAGCTGGACCCCCGGTTGTGTTGTCTCAATCTCGAGCACACGACCCGATTTTGGGTCAACGACCTTTGCCGCCTCGCGTAATTCGCCAACCTCGCCTCGCACCACGTAGCAATCGTCATAGCCACTATTGGCGCTTACTTGATCCAAACGTGCCCCAAAGCTGGTCGGTTTTCGGAAATCCCATGCCGTCCCCTCAACATTGACCAACGCACCGGTCGGGATTCGGTCTTCGGTCGTATCAAGGATCGCATCGGACTTGATTTCGGCAATATGATCCATCGCCGAACCGCTTAAGGCACCACACAAGTTCCAATAACTATGGTTGGTTAAATTGACATGCGTCGCCGCGTCGGTCGTCGCAGAATACACGATTGTCAATTCGTTGTTGCCGTTCCAGCTATAGTCAGCGGTCACAGAAACAGTTCCCGGATAGCCTTCTTCGCCATCGGGGCTTGTTCGCTGGAACCGAACGCCAACGGTGTCTTCGGTTTGATAAGTTGCCGCATCCCACAAACGATAAGTGAACCCTTTTGGCCCGCCATGGAGGTGATGCTCCCCTAAGTTCTTGGGCAACTCATATCGTTTTCCATCAATCTCGAACGCCGCATTGCCAATCCGATTGCAAAAACGACCAACCGTGCTTCCAAAATAGGGGTGTCCCGATAAATATCGATCGAGCGTAGAGAACGTCACATTTACGTTTGCCACTTTGCCATCACGATCGGGAACATTCACTTCTAGCAAGGTCGCGCCCCAATCCATCACCGAGATTTGATTCCCTTGCGAATTGGTTAATGCAAAACGAGTGACATCGTGGCCATCCTCGGTTTTCCCGAACACTTTGGATTCAATTTTCATCGCGTCAGACGCTTTCGCTTCGTGAACAATTTCGTGAACAAACAGGAGACACAAAACGACCCAGGCAAACCCAAACCGTTGCGGCACGAAAGATAACATGATCAAACTTCCCAGGGTAGAGTGGTCGATAGCGGCTTGTGGTATTACAAGAGTTGATGTGAACGACGATTCTATCATGCCGACGCAGCCTTGCTAATTCGACTGCTTCATCGATTTAAAAGATTGCCAACGGTAGCCCGACCGGTCGGGTCCTTGCTGAGTCTGACAAACGGAGGCTGGCAAACGGAGGCTGGCAAACGGAGGCTGGTAAACGGATGCTGGCAAACGGATGCTGACAAGCCGTGCGGTTGGCTCCGAAGATCCAATGAAATGATTCGCTGAACGTGAATGCCCCCTTCGTTCCTTACAAAAGTCCAAGTAATTTATACCGAGGCATAGCGACAACTTAGGTACTACCGATGCGGCATAGGTACTAGCGACGCGTTCGCCGTTGTCTTTCCTTCGCCATTGTTTTTCCGTGCCAATCCGCAATCCAAAGAACGCCCTGCATCCGAAAGAACATTATTGCGACCATGACTTTGCAACACTTCTTTTCAGCTATTTTCCTGGTTTGCGTTGCTTTTTGTGCGAAGCACTGTGCCGCAGCCTCACCACCAACCGCTGGCTCACCACCGAACGTTCTGTTCATCGCGGTTGACGACCTGAATCATTGGGTCGGTTACATGGGACGCAATACTCAGACCCAGACACCCAACTTAGACGCACTTGCCGCTCGTGGCGTTGCGATGGACCACGCGTATTGTGCCGTCCCAGCTTGCAATCCTTCGCGCGCCGCTCTGATGACTGGACGCCGCCCATGGAACACAGGGTGCTACCTCAATAGTGATCCATGGAAAAACCACATCCCCGAAGGCCTCGGTCTGACGAATGTGTTTCTCGATGCAGGATATCATGTCGCCGGCAGCGGAAAAATCTACCATAGCGATTCCTTCTACGAATCGGAATGGAGCCAATACATGCCACGGCCAACGGTGCCTGCATCCGCAAGAGACGTGCAAAAATACGAAGGGTTTCACGAACCGCTCGCGCATGACCTCAAGGACGAAGACATCCCCGACTACCAAATCGTCGATTGGTGCATCGACCAAATAAACAAAGCCCATGACAAACCATTGTTCCTTGCCTGTGGTTTGCATAAACCACACCTACCGTTTGCAGTCCCTCGAAAATACTACGACCGCTTTCCTTTGGATTCGATCGAACTGCCTCCTTACCAACAGAACGACCTTGATGACCTTCCACCCTCCGCCGTGAAGATGGCCATCGCCAGTAAAGACCATGCAAAGTTTTTAGAATCAGGGCGATGGAAAGCAGCGATGCAATCGTACCTAGCAACCGTTGCTTACACCGACATGAACATTGGACGCTTAATCGATGCGTTCGATAAAAGCCCGCTTGCGGACAATACGATTATCGTCCTATGGGGCGACCACGGCTGGAGTTTTGGCGAAAAACATCACTGGCGAAAATTCGCATTGTGGGAAGAACCGACGCGGGCTCCGCTAATCTGGGTGATTCCAGGAGTCACCCCACAGAAATCACACTGCGATGCGACGGTCGATTTCATGACCATCTACCCAACGCTTTGCGAAGCAGCAGGGCTATCGATCCCAGAACATGTTCAAGGTGAGAGCATTTTAAATCTACTTCGCAGCCCAACGAGTCACTCCAACCATGTTGCCATTACAACGCATGGCTTCAAGAACCATTCGGTTCGCACCGCCCAATATCGCTACATTCAATACCAAAACGGTGACGAGGAATTGTACGATCATCAAAACGATCCATACGAGTGGACCAATTTGTCGTTGCTACCATCATCCGAATCGATCAAATCCAAACTTCGTGCGATATTGCCAACTTCGAACGTGCAGCCTACAAAACCGCAAGGAAAGACCAACCCGCGTCGGAAAGCCAAAAAGTAGAATGCGTCCCCGCTCGCAGCAGCGGATGTTCCCCCTATTTGAATCCGTCGGCAATTGCAGATCCGAAGAATGAAACCATGAAACCTACGTTGGAACTCAAACCGCTCACGATCGGAAACGTGTCGATTGGATTTCCGATCGTCCAAGCGGCATTGTCAGGGTACAGCGATTTGCCGATGCGATTGATCGCGCGGCGACATGGAGCTAGCTACACCCTATGCGAAGTGATGCTCGACCAATTTTTACTGTCGCTCACGAAACGCCAAAAGACAAAACACTTCCTTGATATTCATCCCGACGAACCGCCGGTGGGTGGACAATTGATGGGTGCGGAACCCGAGCAGTTTTCTGCGGGTGCGGTGAAGCTCGTGGAAGCAGGATTTAACATTATCGACGTCAACTTCGGTTGCCCCGTAAAAAAGGTACTCGGTCGTTGCCGTGGCGGTTTTCATCTTTCCCAGCCGCCCGTGGCGATCGAAATCCTGCGGCGGACACGAGAGATTGTTCGCGACTCAATTCCCGTTACGGTCAAAATGCGTCGCGGGATCGACGATTCGAATCAAGCTCGCGATTCGTTTTTCGAGATTCTTGATGGTGCCATCGACGCCGGGTTAGCGGCCGTGACCGTTCATGGGCGAACCGTCAAACAACGCTACAACGGGCCAAGTCGGTGGAACTTCCTTAGCGAAGTCAAACAACATGTCGGCGACCGCATCAAAATCCTCGGCAGCGGCGATCTGTTTTCAGCCGCGGACGGTTTGCGAATGATCCAACAAACAGGCATCGACGGAGTCACGATCGCGCGCGGAGCGATCGGAAACCCATGGATTTTTTCCCAGTCACGTGCATTGGCCGCAGACGCTCCGCTGCCGCCACCGCCGACGCTCGGCGAACAAGCCGATGTCATGCGAGAACACTTTTCGCTATCAGAGCAAACCTACTCACCCGAACGTGCGCCGATGATAATGCGAAAGTTCTACATCAAGTATTCGCAAAACCATCCAGAGCACGAAATAATCCGCGCGATGTTTACAAAGCTTCGCAGTCGAGAAGAATTCGAAGCGGTGCTAGACAAACACTATCCCGCCGACCGCCCCGGTCGCTACGTTCCAAACGACCTCTATCGGGCTCAATCGGAATAGATTGCCTACCCTTTACTCCGTTTTCGACAATTCGGGCATTCCCTCGACTTCGATTTTGATCACCGTTGCAACTTTGTCGATGGTGGTCGTGGGAACGCGGATCACCCAGTCGGCATCCCCTTTTTCGACGCGGAGTGTTTCTGTTGGAGCAGCCAACAACGAGATATTCACCGTTTGGTTTGCGAGCGCTGGGATGGTGAGTTTCCGATCGGATGGCCAATAGAAAACGTGCAAATAAAGTGCCCCCTGTTTTCGAGTCACTCGCCCCCACGAGGGACCGAACAATGCTGATTTGGTTCCGTAAATCGATTCACCATTGACGCGCATCCAATCGCCCATCGCTCCAAGTCTCTCGACACTCGCCGCAGGAAATGTCCCATCCGCTTTTGGACCAATGTTTAATAGATAGTTTCCACCTTTGCTGGCGATATCGATCAAATTGCGGATCAGGGTCTCGGACGATTTCCAATTTGTATCGGACGCTTTAAAGCCCCACGATCCGTTCATGGTCATACAAGATTCCCAATCACTATCAACACCCGTTGCGGGGATCTCTTGCTCGGGAGTCCCAAAGTCACCCGCAAACGAATTCTCATCCGAAAAACCCGACATGCCTTTGCGACCGGCGCCAACGCGATTATTGACGATCAATTTCGGGTTCAAATCCAACAACCAATCGTACAACGCTTGGCCATCCGCGTTGGTCCACCAATCGGGCCATTCACCGTCAAACCAAAGGACGTTGGTTTTGTAGTCGACCACCAATTCCCTCAGGTGCTCTTTCATGTAATCAACGTAGACTGATTTTTCTCCTTCAACCATTTTCGTTGGATTCCATTCGGGTTTGGCCATATCACCGTTCTTGGGCAATTGCGACCGATGGTGCCAATCCATGATCGAATAGTACGTACAAAACGTAATCCCTTGGCGTTGGCAAGCCTCGCTCAATGGTTTCAGTAAATCTTTTCCGTAGGGGGTAGCATCAACGATGTCGTAATCGGTTTGTGAATCGAATAAACAGAACCCATCATGATGCTTTGAGGTGATCACGATGTACTTCATCCCGGCGTCTTTCGCAATTCGCACCCACTGATCCGCGTCAAACGAATTCGGATTAAACTGCGGCGCAAATTTTTCATAATCGCTTCGCGTGATTTTAGCGCGTTGCATGATCCATTCACTAATCCCCGCAACCTCTTGGCCTTTGTACTTTCCAGCTGGCACGGCGTACAAACCCCAGTGAATGAACATGCCAAAACGTGCATCACGCCACCACTGCATCCGTGATGGCTCGGCAGATTGAGCCGACAACGTTACCGGCTTGCCAAGAACAGCGAAAACGGCCAATAGAACGAGCAAACCAGCATTTCGAATCGGTCTCATTTGTGGGCTCTTTGGTTGTGGGAGGAACGGAGCGGGAACGAGTCCTTACGACCTCGTCTGCAGATGATTATAGCCCCCCGGCGGCTTGGTTGCGATCAACACTTCGCGTTTGCCTTTTTCGGGGCCTGGAACTTTGCTGACATCGAAACCGATCGCTGCCAGCCGGTCGCGCACCGCTCGTTTAACGCAGTAGGTTACAAGCGATCCACCCTGCTGAAGCATTGTGAACATTCTTTCTAACACTGCGTGGGTCCACAATTCTGGATTCGACTCTGGAGCGAAAGGATCAAAATAGATCGTGTCGAAGGTTCGTTCTAAATCGTGCCACCCGCATGCGTCATCAAGGACAACTTCGACGCGATGTTTCTCCGAAGGACACCAAACATGAACCGAAGGCAGAGCGGGATTATCGCATTTCCTTCGCCATTCCAAAAATTGCTCCGCAAGCTCTGAATTTTCGATCCATGATTTTGGCTGCAAGGATTCGATCACCTCCGCTGATAGCAGGTCGAGTTCGATGGCGACGTAATCGAGCGGTGTGTCGTAGCGGACCGCTTGGTCGAGCGTCAACAGCATCGCCATCGCGGTGCCCAGCCCAATCTCAAGCACTCGCGTTGGTTGCCCAACTGCTAATCTCTGTTGAGCGCCGCTGTTATTGAGATAGACGTGTCGCGTTTCGGAAATCGCCCCCGAACCGCTGTGGTAGCTGTCGCCGGTATCGTGTTTGATCAGTGTTCGGCTGTGGTCATCGGTGACCTGAATCGACAGCGATTCGCGAGCCGATGGCATGGTCGGGCGCTGGTAAGAATTGGGCATCGTTGGCTTAAGAAACGAAAAGGAGATTTTGGAATCGAACCAGTGAGGCAAACTGTCGCAGGGATGTTTTTTTGTTAGAATAGGTCGGTCTTCCCAAAACCAAATGGTCCACAAGGAAAGCCGGCCGATGATGAATCAAACCAAAGACTTCGACATTATCCCTACTCGCGAATCGATTGCGAGCGTCGAACGAGATATTCGGTTCTTTCCTTCCCAGACCCAATCGCCCCATTGGCTTAGCCTCGATCAGATCGCCGAGTGGAATGAAACTGGGTATCTGTGTCCACTCGATGTCTACAATGATAATGAAATTGCCGATATCCGAGCCTACTTTGACGAGTTACTTGCTGACGTGATCGCCCAGGGTGGAAATAGCTATTCGATCAGCAGTGCTCATCTGAAACATGGTCGCGTATGGGACATGTTGACCAACCAGCGGATAGCAGGCTATGTATCGGACTTGCTGGGCGAGAATGTTGTCGGTTGGGGGTCACATTTCTTTTGCAAAATGCCTCACGATGGCAAGCAAGTCGATTGGCACCAAGATTCAAGTTTCTGGCCATTGACTCCAACCAAGGCAGTCACCGTTTGGTTGGCAATCGACGATGCGGACGAAGAAAATGGGTGCATGGAAGTCTACACTGGTTCGCATACGCATGGGCTTCTCGATTTTGATGCGAGTGACGCCGATTCAAACAATGTGCTGGATCAAGTGGTTAAGAATCCGGAAAAATACGGAAAATGGCGCCGCACCCCCCTTCGCGCGGGCCAAGTCTCGATTCACAGTGACCTGCTAGTGCACGGTTCGATGCCCAACAACAGTGACCGCCGCCGATGTGGCTTGACACTCCGCTATTGCCCGGCGGATGTTCACGCCTACTTGGGATGGAATCAAAAAGGTGTGGTAGTGCACGGCCAAGCCAATACAACCGATTGGCCCGGAGCCGATCGACCAAATGAAAACGGAGCATAGCATCCCCGTCGAAATCCCAGTCGAACCACGTTTTCCCATCATCGCATTTGGCTAACCCCAAACGCGATCTTTAACGATACTATTGAATTACATTACTTATGACTTTGGTTTCCCACTACAAATCTTCTCGTTGCGCCATCTCTTTTGAACTCTTCCCACCCAAAACGGCTGCGGGAATGGACGCACTGGCGAAAAGCATCGAACAGCTCAACCAGTTTTCCCCGAGCTACTTTACGTGCACGTACGGTGCTGGCGGTTCGACTCGCGACACGACACTCGACGTGGTGGAGAAAGTCAAGGAGTTGACCGGATTGCCAGTAGCCTCGCATTTGACCTGTGTCGGGTCGACCGTCGAACAGCTTGAGTCGTTCCTACAAGACGCCGCATCACGCTCGGTCGATTACATCGTTGCCCTGCGAGGTGACCCGCCGCAAGGATCCGACCAATTCGAGGCCGTCGAAGGTGGATTTCGTTATGCGAACGAATTGGTGGAGCTGATTCACGATCGGTTTCCGCAATTTTCGATGGCGGTCGCTGGTTATCCCGAAGTCCACCAGGAGGCGACGAGCGCAAAGAGTGACTTGGAGAATTTGAAGCGCAAAGTGGACGCGGGCGCGGACATCATCATTACGCAATTGTTTTACAACAATGACGACTTCTATCGCTTCCGTGACGCTTGTGTCGCAGAAGGCATTTCGGTGCCGATCATTCCTGGAATCCTTCCCGTTACGAATTTTAAGCAAGCCGAGCGAATCGCGTCGATGTGCAAAGCCGAAATCCCTTCGACGTTGGCAAAGACCATGAGCCAAAACGATGATCCCAAGTACCAATTCAATGTTGGAGTCGACCACGCTCGGAATCAAACGCTCAACTTAATCGAAAACCAAGTCGAAGGAATTCACTATTACGTGCTAAACAAAAGTGAGGCAGCCGCGAAACTTCTCAACGGGCTCGAATTGGCAGCAGGTTAGCGGGATCGATTCAAAAAACAAAACATGCTGCGATGTTGGCGTCGCAACATTTAACGAGAGCGTGAATCGAGGGATATCGCCAATCGGGAGACTTTGGCGAAGGATGTGGATTTCGGCGAAGCGGCGCATTGGCGACTTACCTTCAACGCATCCACCTCAAACACGCCGTCAATTTGACTACACCACAACGCTTTCTTAGACAGTCACAGCGAAGTGGGGTATACTACCCATCCCCTCTTTCGGAGTAATCATTAGCCCCACTTGAAAAATCGCGTTAGTGTGAACTCGGATCAACGTTGCTCCTTGTCGGTTTTCCTTCTAATCGCCTTGGCTACTACTTTGGCGTTTGCGCTAGAAGTCTTTTCCGATCATGCGAAGTCTGGTAGTTCCTTCGTGCTTTTGATGCTTTGGATCGCCCATCACAATCTATCGCCTCGTGCGGCTCGCGTTGCTGCGGGAGCAGCAATTGTGGTCACGCTTAGTGCCGTCCTACAAACATTTCCATCGCCGATCTCGACACTCTTCAACCATGCCGCCGTCATAGCGGGCGCTGGTTTCATCATGCTTCGCAAGGAAAGTGAGACCATTGCGGGCGACCTCACTTCGCTTGGTCTAAGTGGTGACATTTATTTACCGAACGAACAAAACGTCGGCGCGCCTACCATCAGCGTCGATAGCGATCAACCGGCGCTTCAACAATTCTCCGCAGCGGAGATATTGGCGAGCGACTTGATTGACAGGATGCAGCAGAGCAAGGCGTTTTTGCCGAAACAGATCAACCGAGTTCGTCGATTCGTTGAAAAGCGTAGCGACACGCGTCTTTCGCTCGAGCAGCTTGTCTACGCGGGTTTGCTGACCGAGTTTCAAGCGATCCACATGCATTGGGGACGCGAAGACCAACTTCGCTTCGACAAATACTCGCTAGTGGAGATGATTGGCCGTGGTGGAATGAGTACCGTGTTTCGTGCAATGAATATGGAACGAGGCGAAACCGTTGCGATCAAACTGTTAACTGCCAGTGAACGCGCACTGTGCCGAGCTCAAAGAGAAACGGAAGTTGCAAAACAATTGGCCCACAAGAATATTGTGATCGCCTACGATTCGGGCCGAATTCGATCGCGTTTCTACATTGAATTAGAATATGTCTCGGGAAGTGATCTGCACCAAATCGTGAATCGAAGCGGAATACTCGACGAAACTCATGCGTTAAATTACGCATTGCAGATCGCGCGTGGCCTTCAACACGCTCACTCCAAAGGCTTGCTCCATCGTGATGTCAAACCGGGCAATATGCTCGTTACAGCCGATGGAGTCGTGAAGATCACAGACTTAGGTTTGGCGTGTGGCATTGCGGTCAATCCGCAAAAGGGATCGATCCCCAGTTGCACGAACCGCCTTGTCGGTACGATTGAATTCATGTCCCCCGAACAGGCGATGCATGAGGATGAAGTGGATGAGAGAACGGATATCTATTCGCTAGGTGCGACGTTATTTTTCTTGCTGACCGGTCAATCTCGTGTGGTCGGGACTAACGTGGGACAACAAATTACAAACTTGATTTCGAAACGTCGCTTTTTGAGTGCTAGAAAGTTGGGAGTGCGTGAAGAAGTCGCCGCCTTGATCGACCGTTTGTGCCATTGTGATCCTGACAAACGCTTTTCTTCGATGAGCGAAGTCATCGCTGCGATCGAGGCACTTTCAGGCCCACGCGACATCGATGATGGGCCCATCAGTGTCCTGATCGTGGAGGATAACAAGGATGACCTCTATGCGGCGCGGCGGATGCTCGGCAAGATGAACCGATCATTGCACATCGCTGAAGCAACGACATTAGCAGCATGCCGAACGCGAATCGACGATTCGAACGACGGCCCCCCAATCCACCTTGTGCTACTCGATCTGAACCTGCCCGACAGTGCTGGGTTTGAGACCATCACCCATTTTCGCAGCTTTTGTCCTTGTATCCCTCTGATCGTAATGACTGGCATTGCCGATCCCGACTACGGTGCCAAGTGTATCGACGGAGGAGCGAACGATTATCTACCCAAAAACAATGCGACCCCCGAGACTCTTGAGCGAAGCATCTTCATGACATTGGCACGTTGCCGGACCCAAGATGAAGAAAGCAGCGACGTGATTATTCTGAACGAACCTAGCGTGGGCTCGTCGAACAAGGATGTCGAACCGTTGTAGCAAAAGCCGGCATTACCGCGAATGGGTGAAACGATTCCGTGAACCAACCTCTTAGCACACAACAAGTCCTTCACCAACTCCAAAGCCGCTTGGACTTAGCACTTAGTGGCGGCAACGTCGGACTTTGGGATTGGGATCTGGAAACCGACCTGGTCTTTTTCAGCGATCAGTGGCACCGACAAATTGGCGAACCCCCAGGGTCTTTGTCGGATTACCAAGCATGGGAATCACGCGTCCATGCCGATGACCTTGCCGACGCGGTGGCACGCGTCCGTAACTTGTTAGGGAGTTCCCAAAACGAATACGAATCGACCTTTCGACTGCGTCACCGCTCAGGTGAATATCGGTGGATCCTTGCTCGCGGGCAGTTGTTTCGTAACGAGTCGGGTAAGCCAATACGATTGCTCGGCATTCATTTGGACATTACAAATGAAAAGCGACACGAACAACGGCTCAGGAACGATTTGTATCGCAGTGAGATGATGCTTCAAACCCTCGAGTCAACTCTGCACACGACGTCGCTTGACACGCTATGCAAGATCGTCTGCGCTCAAACACGCCAACTACTGCAAACGCATCTTGCCGGGATTGATCTCGATCCAACAAAGCAAGGAGTCGCGGGATTTTCGGAGCGAAGCTATTCGGTAAAGTACCAGGACTACAAGCGTGATGCTTTCCCAGTGGATAACGTGACCGTCTCTGACGACGTGGCGAGCAACCCCGTTTTTGACAGAATCCGCATTTTGCTGTGCATGTCTCAGCAACAACTCGAGACTAACTCGATTTCATCAAGTCTTTGCCAAGCAACGGATCTACGTCCGGCACTTCGTGGCTTGTTGGCGTGTCCGCTGGTCGACGTCCATGGGAATCGACTTGGTGTGATTTGGTTGTCCGACAAGGTCAGTGGTGGCTTTAACGAAGAAGACCAATCGTTGTTGCGCCAACTCGCCTATATTGTTTCGATCTTGATCGTTCGCATCCGTATCGAAGAACAACTACGGCGTCAAACGGAACTACTTGACGCATCGAACGAAGAGTTACAGCAATTTGCATACATCGCCTCTCACGATTTGCAACAACCCCTTCGCGCCATTGGGAACTATGCCGAATTCCTCAACGAAGACTACAAACACTTGCTCGGTGACGAAGGCAAGCGGCTTCTCGACGCCCAGATAGCGGCGACGCAGCGAATGCGGGCATTGATTGACGATTTGCTGCTGTATTCCCGAGTCAATCGTGATGAATCGGGCTTTTCGAATTGTAATTTCAACGAAGTCCTTAGCGATGCCATGCGGCGGCTTGAAGTAATGATCACCGAGTCCAACGCACATATTCAATTTGCCGATCTGCCAAACGTCAATGGCGTTCATTCGCGGTTGGTCCAGCTGATGCAGAACTTGATCAGCAACTCAATCAAGTACCGGTCAAGCGAGCGGCCGGTAATCAAAATTTCCGCGATCCAACAGGAGAACGCTTGGTTATTTACGATTATCGACAACGGAATTGGAATCGACGAGACGTATCACCAAGACGTCTTTCAAGTCTTTCGGCGGCTCCACAATGATTCCGAGATCGAAGGCACGGGCATCGGATTGGCGATATGCAAACGCATTGTCAACCGTCATGGCGGTGAAATTTGGATCAGTCCTTCGCAGGACACGGGAACCCAGATTTGTTTTCAAATCGCAAAGTAAACGGGCCATGATCACAGTCATCCATCAAGCGTACACTGCTATTGTGGACGCTCACGTGACCGGAAGAATTGAAGTGCCTTTTTAAAGTCGATCACCTTGTCGGGGGTCGCTGCAAATACAGGCAGATTCATTGATAAACAATGAAGCTCGCCCTGCAACGCCTTAAGCGTCGTCATATCAACTGTTTCGACCCGATGGTCGGGAAGCAATCTTTGATACGCTTGTTTCGCCTTTTGCACTAAATCCAGTGGGTCCGAATCGAAGATTGGCATCAGGACCAAATCGTTTGCCAAAATTACATTCGTGTAGGCACTCCAACTCGTTCCTTCGCGAGGTGGAATGACGATTCGGTGAACCTGCATCGGCTTGCCGTCCACCTTCACACGACGAAGTCGCGCCGCGTTGCGTTCAAGGATCGCGGAATTGACCGGATCCAATCTTGGGTCCAATTGAGCAACCACCACATGGTCGGGGGCCAAGAAAGTCGCAAACATATCGACGTGGTGAGTCGCTTCGTTTTCAAGATGTTCAAGAACCACCAACTGGGTCAAATTGCATGCCTTGGTAAACTCCTCGATGACCATTTTGCGACGTTCGAGCTCAGGATCGAGTCCAGGCAATGGGTTTGGAAACTGGATGCGGTTGTCTTCGAAAATACGATGAGTGGTTAACGCCAATCGTCGCCCGTTGTTTAGCAAATTGCCTCCTTGGATCGTCCATCGAACAGTCTCTAAACGGCTTCCGGTCCGATCGGCCCATACGGCCGGTAAAGCGTCATCTTTAGGCCGCGTCCCTTCGTAAAAGAAATCAATCGACATGGTTCCCGTTTCCGTCTCGGCCAACAGCGGCCCAAAGTCACGCATCCAAATCGTATCGACCTCCATTTCGCAAAAGAACACATGCGAGTTCGGAGAGGCGTCGGTTCGGGTTGGATCACCCTCGTTTGGCAACAACCATTCAACGACCATCGATAATTGGTCGGAGTTGTTACAAAGGACCAAAACGTTGGTATGCCCCGCAGTTTTTGCCACGATTTGCTGGAGCACAAACGCATGGTGCGGTTGCCAATCGCTGACGCTGACTACCATCGCCCGTTGCGGTTCAAACTCGCCGGCAATCCGCGGATAGGGACGGTTTAGGTTGACGCGACCGGCATCGATAGCGATCTGCTCGATACTCGAAGCAATCGGCGGTGCAGTGGCCTGCGGTAACATCCGAGCTGCGACCTGATGCCGGTTACTGAAACCGCCGTGGTGATAGTATTGGGCCGGGTCTCCGTAATATTGACCAAACACAGAGGAGGCTGACGTAAACAACGCCAGCGAAATTTCAAGCAACAAGACAAGACGAGTCTTAACCATATCGCGTGCGAATGCATAAAAAGAAATGACAATCCGTAATTGCCGAAGCGTACGGTCGCCATGGCAGGACTCGAAATTGTAGTTCACATTCGAGTCTCGGCTATCGGGAAACTCAAGAATTCAAAAGGATGGCCTTTTGGCAAGCCACCTTTTTCGAGCCCCCACGTTTCAACACCGGCATCCAAACCGCAATGTGCCATTCCGACGGCACCTGCAAAGCGATCCATCTTTGCTCACTCCACACCACTTTTACCGCCGTTAGACGACCGATTCAGCGGGCAAAACGCCAAGCGTCCGAAGCACGTCTGCAACCTTCCTCCGCTCCGGTTCGCGGAAACAATGGAAAGGATCGGCTGGGATGTCTTGGCAAATTCCAAGCAAAGACAGGGCGCACTTGGTTGCCTTGATATGACGCGACGCATATTTGCCCACATCATAAACTTGATGGAACTCAAGAATCATCGCATGTGTCTTTGCGACCTGTTCGGCATCGGTTACTTTGTTCGCCTTATAATGGTCCACAAATAATTTCGGCAGCACATTCGCCCCCCCTGCGACCCCGCCATCACCACCGAGCGACATCGCCTCCGCTAACTTCGTTTCGGGACCAATCATCACCGACCAATCGGGACGAATCGACTTTAAATCGCAAAGCTTCCCAAAGTATTCCATGTCACCGCTGCTGTCCTTGATACCGACGATCGTATCGATATCTGCGAGCTGTTTAACGGTATCGATTTCGAACCATACCTTTGTCAGTTGCGGCATATTGTAAAGCACAAGTGGCAACGGCAACTCAGGGACGATGTTGCGAACATAAGCGGTCAACTCAGTCTGACCTGCCGGAAAATAGTAGGGAGTGGTCAGCACGACTGCGTCGGCCTGGGCATCCGCTGCATGTTTGGCAAGTTCAACCGATTCGACAAACGAAGTATCCGTAATCCCTACCAATACCGGCACGCGGTGTTCCACTTGGTCGGTCACACGAGAGATCAATTCGCGACGCAAACGGTAACTCAAACTGGGAGCTTCGCCGGTCGTACCGAGGATAAAAAGCCCCGAGACACCGCCTGAAATGACATGTTCGATTAATCGCGACAAGCCTTCGTGGTCAAGTTTGTCGCGACCACAAAGGGGCGTGACTAAGGGGGGCACAATGCCATGAAGGGAAGTTCCCGATAATGGTTCGCTGGAAGCCATGTATAATCGTTTGCTGAAAGTTCTAGATTGCCGATTTCGATTGAGATTGGCACCACTCTAACACGGACGCCACTCAATTCAATTCGGCCATTCACTTATTGCCGAGTCCAATAATGAATTGCTCGCATCGTTTGCTGAGCGGCTTCAGCTGAGTCGGGCCAAGGCAGGGCTTCAGCGCACAAATACCCCGCATAATCGATCTGACCCAATGCGGCCATGATCGGGCCAAACTGCAGATGCCCGCATCCGGCCGGTCGTCGGTTGCTGTCTACAAAATGAATGTGGCCCACATGTTTTCCACCGCATACCAATGCATCGGCAATATCGACTTCTTCAATGTTCATGTGAAACAAATCGCACAGCAGTTTCACATTGTTGTTCGACAGCGATTCGATAATTTCAACTCCATCGGCGACCGTGTTGCACTGGTTTGTTTCGTAGCGGTTCAGCGGTTCGTATAAAAGCGGTACTCCATACTTCACTGCGTGCTCTCCACCGTCCTGTAAGGCTTCACATAGATAACCGCGAGCCAAACTCGAGCTAACCCGATCATCACTTCGCCCTTGCATCGACCCGATGATCGTCGCGGCACCCAATGCGCCACCGACATCGATCAAATCGCGAACAAATCGCTTGGCACGATCTCGCTGGGCTGCATCCGCATCCGCCAACTGCAAGCCATGCTTCACCCAACCGGCTCCGGTGCCCAGTGCGGCAAGTTTCAAGCCTTCGGCATCGAGAAGCTTACCCAACAAATCAGTGTCGAGTGATTCGGCGCCTTCTGAAAAAATTTCGACCGCATCAAAGCCAAGTTGGCTCGCGTAGCGGATTGATTTTTCGAGCCCATCCCAAAGCACGAACGGACCACCCCGCGCTTCTTCGACAAGGCTAATGGTGATACAGGATTTCATTTGTTGTGTCATTCGGTTGCGTCGTTGTTTTCGGGTCGCCCGGAGAGGTAAAACCAATTGTCTATCGGCTCAAAAATGGATTTCACATCCGCAACAAGTTGCTGATCAAGCGGTTCCTCTAACCAATCGCACCACTGGTCCACTCGATCGGGGTTGGCCGATCCAGCCAAACAAGTGGCAAAACAATCGTTTGCGACAGAGTATTGCAGCGCTAACTTGGCAATATCCGTTCCGTGCTTTTCACAAAATGCCGCCGCCTCCGCAGCCACTCGCCGTACATCGGGGGTCGCCTGGTGCCACTCGGGCAGTGGTGCTTGGGTCAGCAAGCGCCCCGAAAAGGGAGCTGCGGTAATCAAACCAACTCCCTTTTCTTGACACGGTTCGACCAATTTCAAAGCCATGTCATTGAGCAATGTGTAATGGCTATACGTCAAAATCACGTCCAGGTCACTTCGACCTAGCATCTCGGTGAAAATTTTTATCGGATAACCACTGACACCAACGAATCGCACTTTCCCCTTTTCGATCTGTTTGCGGATCGCCGGCAAGGTCTCATTTACAATGATGTCCATGTCGACGAATTCGATGTCGTGACAAAACAGGATGTCGATGCAATCGATCTTCATTCTTTCAAGCGAAACGTCGACACTCTCCGCCACTCGCTTGGCGCTAAAATCAAAATGAGCAGGCGCGTACCGACCTAACTTGGTGCTGAGAAGGTAAGATTCACGCGGAATGTCAGGCAAAATCCGCCCCAGCAGCAATTCGCTCATACCACGTCCGTAGTAAGCAGCCGTGTCAATGAGATTGATCCCGCGGTCGAGTGCAACGTTGACACTCCGCAGTGCCTCGCCTATCTCGACTTGGCGGAACTCCTGACCAATCGAAGACGCACCATATCCAAGAACCGAGAGCGACAAGCCAGTATTGCCGAGAGCGCGATGATCCATGATCCGTAGGCGATTAAGAGAACGGGAAGGGAAACACGGAACCGCAGAACCGCGTGTGCATTACCCTAACAGCTTAACAGCTTTCGGATCAGGGCGTGCCAATAGGCTCGCCGTTCAATGAAACGCAAGCAAAATGAAACGCACGGCAAAATCAATTGGTCGCCCTTACGCGTGCGTCTGGAACTCACGCGTGCGACTGGAACTCACGCGTGCGACAGAAACATGTGACGCACTTGAAGCAACTTTGAAAGGATAAACTCCAAGAATTCCTTCGACGCCTCGTGCCCGAGTTTCCGGCAAGCGTCCGAGTTTCCGGCAAGCGCCCGATTGCCTTGAAGCGCCCGATTGCCTTGAAGCGCACGATTGCCTTGAAGCGCACGCGCCACCCTCACGGTGATTGGTTCGGTCAGCGGAAAAGTATCGGCATTTTTGCCGAAGGTGCCGTCGCGGCACAGGTTTTAACGGGCTGCGACGGCGGAATCGATAATAATCCCCGCCATCAAACACTCGATCACATCGGCTGCCGAATAGCTCGTCGAATCAGGTGTCTTCATGAAACGTTTGATTCCTGCGACGTCATTGCCGCATGTCACCAAAGGCAACTCGTGTTCACCGTTCTTGCGTCGCTGGCCCAATCCGATGTTGGTCATCAGCCCGTTGCAAACGCATTTGCGACCAACTGTCGCTTCCGCATCACCGCCCTTGTAGGTGAACGCCGCGATCTTTTCGGATGGACAACGCCAACCGATCGTGCCGTCTTCCTTCTTGAATCCTTCTCGCAAAAAGCCGAGATCGCAAACGCGAGTTCGTTGTTCATAGACCTTTTGGTCTGACATTGACCCTTCGATTTGCAGCACCTTGAACGGGAATCCCGTTGGGGAAGCTTGCCCATCGGTCTTCACGTCGGGCTCGCCGTCTCGCACCATGTTGAACACGATGTCCTTGATGTCGCCACCGAATCCTGATTCTTCGCAAAAGGCGAATGCCGTTCCTACCTGAACACCCGTTGCACCGGTTTCAAGTGCCTTGGCAACTTGCTCGGGCGTGCCATACGAACCAGCCAACCAGAACGGACGCCCAAGTGCCGCAATCGCAGCCAAGTCGACCACGTCGCGTTTACCGTAAAGCGGCTCACCTCGATCATTCGTTGTTTTTGGACCTCGCGGTGGCGCGTTATGCCCACCGGCCGTTGGCCCTTCGACAATGAATCCGTCGACATACCCGCTCGCTTTCTTGGACAACATGCTAGCCAGCGTTACCGAAGCGACAATCGCCAAGAATTTCGGTCGATTCAACCAAGGCAATTCACCGTTGGTGAATTCGACTGGATCAAATTTAACCACAAAGTTGTCGTCTTTCTCCGCTCCGACAATGTGGATCGGCATTTCCGCTGCTTTGCCTTCCGCGAAGCGGTCCAAAATGCCTGGGATGTACCGAGGAATGCCAGCTCCCATCAAAACATAGTCCACACCAGCCAACATCGCGCCAAAGATCGACGGCAACGTAGGAAGCTGAATCTTTTCCAGGAAATTGACACCAATCAGCCCATCGTGGCCTTCTTTTGCCAAGAAAACTTCGACGAAATTAGCAACCACGACCAATTCCAACTGCTCTTGAGTTGGTTCCATCGGGATCACCATGGTGTTCTTCAACGGCTCACCGTCCGCCTTGCCACCTTCAACGAAATACTTCTCGAGGATCCGATCGGCCATGTCAATGTACGGGAATTCGGCCATCGCGCGACGCATGTCACCGCCGGGATCGCCCAATTGAAGCCGACGGACCAGAACCGCATCGAGCGCCGTGCCCGAAACAACCCCTAATTGACCGGCTTGTGATACGGATCGGGCGAGCCGCCAATCCGATACGGCAACCCCCATTCCACCTTGGATGATGGTCGGTTCCGGACGGCTGATTATAGATGACATCGATAGATCCTTTTTTGCAGTCAAAGCAGCAGTGTTTTGATGGAATCGTCGAGTCGTATCCAGTCACGCGCGGCAAGACACTGCACGTACGGTGAGACCTTGGGGCCAATCAGTTGGGCCCGACGATCCATCATCCATTCAAATTCCGTCGGTATTGTACAGCTAGAAGGCCAGTTAGCGGCAGCGACTTATGTAACCGTTGTGCAAACATTTTGTCACAAAGTCGTACTTATGGCCGAATTGTCCGATTCTTCGCTGCAATAGATAAACTCAAGCAACCTTAAACGGCTCGCCGCACCTCATTACCCGGTAGGGCTGACCAATCGCTTCGCAAGTCTCGACAAACAATTTCGGCGACTCTGTATTGAATGTGAACATGTCGAAGTGGCATGGGATCACCACTTTTGCACCAATTTCCTTTGCCAATTGAGCCGCTTGGTCACCAAACAGGTTGCCTGAAACCCGACGTTCGGGGCGGTGTCCGTTGATCGGCAAGATCGCCACATCAACGGCAAATGGACGCAGCAACTCGGCCATTCCTGGATAAAGCAACGTGTCACCACTGTGATAAACCGTCGTCCCATCGATCTCAACTACGTATCCCAAGTACTTACAACGCCCCATTTCGTCTCGATCAACCGTGTTATGGGCCGCCGGAACGGCATGAATTGTCATCGTCCCGACCACACGGCTTTCGCTATCATTAAGCCCGATGGGCCAATCTGCGACGCACCCGATCCGCTTGGCCACAAACGCTCGGTTTGCTTCGGGGATCACCATGGTGATATTTGGATTGGCATCGATAAGCGGTCCCAGCGTTTCGGCATCCAAATGGTCGGTATGGTTATGAGTCGAGGTGACAAGATCCACCCCCGTCAATTGATCACCCCGAATCGCCAATTCGGTCATCCGAACATGCGGTTTGTCGGTATCGTGGTACTTTCGAGTCAACGAATCCGACAAGTAGGGATCAAATAGCACACAGCCATCGCGTGCTTTGACCAAAAACGTACTTTGCCCAAGCCACCAAATCACGACGCCCGATACGGGGACCGTTTGATCGATGTCCGCTCGCAGCGTCTCATCCTTCAAGACCGCTGGAATCAAGCTCATAGCCCCAACTCCTCACGTACCCGCCGACACCCGTGGACCATATTGGCTAACTTTTGCCGCGACGCCCAACGCGCCGTTTGGCTCAGCCCACAATCGGGTGCAAAGACGAGCTGGTCAGCGGGCGAGTACTTCAAACACGCCCTCACACGGTTGGCAATGTCCTCGGGCGTTTCGATGTAGTAACTCTTTACATCCACAATCCCGACCGCTGCATCGATTCCGGCATCGGTCACTTGTTTGATGAGTTCCAACGGCGCAAAGTTCAACGTTGCCATTTCCAAGTGCATTTCGTTGACTTTCATGTCCAAAAAATCGGGGAACATGCATTCGGGCCGTTTGCCGCCGACGCTGCGGCCTTTGAAGTTGCCAAAGCACATGTGCATACAGACTCGCGTTTTGCCCACGATCGGTTCGATGGTCCGATTAAAGATATCGACAAATCGCCGTGTATCTTCTTTGTGTGCGTAACAACTCATCGAAGGCTCATCCACGCAAATCTCTTTGCAGCCGACTTCGACCAATCGAGTCACCTCGTCGCGCACCATTGGCAGCAGTGCTTCGGTGATCGCGTATCGATCCGGATATTGTTTGTTTGGATTCAATCGCCCCGACAATGTAAACGGCCCCGGTATACTCGCTTTTAACGTCACGGAGTCAGGGACAATGTCCGCCGCGATTTGTTGCAGTCGCTGGAATTCTTCGACGGCTCCCAATCCATTTGGCGCCGATAATGTATCGATAATATCGTGCTTGCCTCGTTGATCATGCGCCGGTGGTCCCCAACGACGTGGTGGCGATGATTCCAGGTCGATACCGTGCAGGTATCCGTAGAACGACAAATTGAAATCCAATCGCGTTTGTTCGCCATCGGTGATCACGTCCAACCCCGCGGCGACTTGGTCACGCACAGCCGCGACCGACGCATCTTCTTGCATTTCAAGAATGTCGACGGGGCCAAATTGGTCGAGGTTTTGCGAGGCAAATTCAAGCCACCCGGGAAACGGATAGCTGCCAATGACGGTCGTACGAAGGGGATTCGACTTCATCGATTCGCTTTTGAAATAGAAGGTGAGTTAGGGAACAAGTGTGTTACATATCCGCCAAACTTTGCATTGCCAAAATGGCTTGATCGATTTCTCCGCTCGTGGTCGTTGCACCGCCGCTAATTCGAAGTGTTCCATTGGGATAGCTGCCAAGAAACTCGTGGATACGTGCGGCACAGTGTAACCCTGCACGTGTCTCAATGGCGTACTCGGCGTCCAGAATCGCTGCTAAATCATGCGGCGACAATTCGTCGACCGCGATACTGGCGATCGGCAACCGCCCTGCTTGGCCAAACACACGCACCCCTCGGATCGAACGTAATCCCAAGTGCAATTGCTCTGCCAAACGAGCACCATGTTTTGCGATCGAGGATTCCCCTTTTTTCGAAATCGCTTTCAGACCAGCTTCCCAACCGGCAAGTGCTGGGACATTCAAATTCCCTGGTTCCAATTTCATTGGCATCGTGTGGGGCATCGATAGCGATTCCGATTGCGAACCGGTCCCACCAAATACGGACGGTGCAATTCGCTCATGCCAACTCGGCGCAACATAAAGGAAACCTGTTCCCTGCGGCCCGCCACCTCCTTTGTGCCCAGGTGCGGCCAACAAATCGATCCGCGATTGCATCACGTTGATCGGCAAATAACCAAAGCTTTGGGCTGCATCACACAGAAACGCGGCTGGATGATCGCCAAGCTTATGACCGATTTCAACAATCGGCTGTTCGGCGCCTGTGACGTTTGACGCCGACGTGACGGCGACCAAACGCGTCTTCTCTGTTAGAGCGTTGATCACGCTATCGGCGTCGACGGTGCCTGATTGGTCGCAATCGACAATCGTCAACGAGATGCGGCCCATCGTTTTCAAATGCCATAAACACCTCAACACACTGTTGTGCTCCACGGCGGTCGTAACGACATGATCGCCATTTTGAACCACACCAACAATGGCCGCATTGCACGCCGTCGTACCGTTACTAAACAGAGCGATGCATTGGGACGAGGGAGCTTGAATCAGGCTTGCAATGGCGCGACGGATGGAGTGAACAACCGCATCCGCTTCACTCGCCGAGCGGTATTGGCCCCGTCCCGATGCTGCCCCACAAGTGCGCAAAAAACGCTCAATGGCGTCGAGCACCGAGGGGTCCTTCGGCCAAGAGGTCGCGGCATGATCAAGATAAATACGAGGCAAAGTCATCGGTTTGTTAAGATGGTCACCCTTCACACTGCAAAATGATGTTTCCCAAACGCACCGGTACGGAGCGCGACGCGACACGATTCAATTCATAGCCCACAAGACTCATCCCACAAGCAATCAACGATGGACCCACTCGGACGATCCGTCAACAAAGGTCTCTTGTTTCCAAATGGGAACATCTTGTTTCAAATGATCCATTAACCAGGGTAACGCCGCGAATACTTGTTTGCGATGGGGACTACTGCACCCAATGACCACACTCGCTTCACCCACGGGAACGATCCCCAACCGGTGAACGATCACCAATCGAGTCAGTTCGAATCGCTCGGTCGCCTCACGTGCCAACCGATTTAACTCTGAAATCGCCATCGATTCATGAGCTTCGTAGGAGAGGATCTGCGTAATCTTGTCACCTGTCCGCCGACGCGTCACGCCGTGGAACCAACCATGAGCCCCGACGTCAGGGTCCGCAATGAACGATTGCAATTGGCCAACATCGATCCCTTTGGAAACGAGCTGAACCAAAATTGGATCGCGAGAATCGTTCATGAATCAATAAAACCGGAGTGCTGGTCGAGGACTGCGGGTCAAAACAGTCGGCTCAAAAAGTTCGTGACAATAAGATTTGTGAGTTTGAGTTTGTGACAATCGCTACCGAGGCCCAATACTCCATAGCCGATGCCCCAAGGCCTTTGAATGTTCAACGGCTTAGCAGTGTTCAAGCTATTGGTTTGATGAGGGGCCCGATGCAAACCTCAAAGCCAATCACATCACGCTACTCGATGTTTGCGGTTTGCGTTATAGTACACTTTCGCGGCAACCTTGCCATTGGTTGCCTTCCATCCGCGTGCGATTGAAAGACTATGACTTCTGATTCTGGCTCTTCACCCGATCGACCTGACCCGTCGGACGCTAACCCTGCTCTCCGTGCTCGCGTGCCAGACCACGTAGCCGACGGCTGTTTCAGTACGGGTGCAATCGTCATGACGGGGCCCAGTGAATTCATTGTCGATTTTCTGCAAACGATCGGGCGACCGCATCGCGTTGCTTCGCGAGTCGTGATACCTCATCCTGTGATGCCTCAATTTATCGATGCGTTGCAGACTAATTTGGAACTGTATCGCGGTCGTTTTGGTGATCCACCTTCGCCACCAACACCGGCGCCGGGTGAACAACCACGGCGACCAACTCCTCAAGAAATCTACGACGACTTGAAATTACCCGACAGTGTCCTCAGTGGCGTTTACGCAAATGGGGTGATGATCGGTCACGGCGCAAGCGAGTTTGGACTCGATTTTTTGACCAGCTTTTTCCCTCAGTCGGCCGTGAGCGCGAGAGTCTTTGTCGCTGCGGGACAAATCCCACGTTTGCTGGAGTCGCTCAAGGGAGCCGTCCGGCAACTAGAGCAGCGACGCCAAGGCGGAACTCCCGATATGCAACCACCATCGGAAAGCAACCCTGACACAAATGGCCCTGACACAAATGGCCCTGACACAAATGGCCCTGACACGAACGGGCCTGACACAAACGGGCCTGAGGAAGGAACGCCACCCCCCATCCATTGACCCGCTAGTGTCCAAGCGTACGCCGGCCGAACATCCAGCTGCCCAAAAACGAATTAGCCCAAAAACGAATTAGCCCAAAAACGAATTGGCCCAAAAACGAATTGGCCCAAGAACGAATTGGCTCGTAAGTCGACACTCCAACGAACTCGCTCTTCATGAAATTCACGGACCATTTGCAGCTCATGCAATCCCTTCCCCAAAGTGATTTGCCGACCGACGAGCCGTTGATTTTGGCCAGTGGTTCGCCTCGACGGGCTCAATTGCTCAAAGCGGCAGGTTACGAATTCTTAGTCCAACCAGCGAGTGATGAAGCCGAATGCGGCCTGTGCTCGCGTGAAACCGCCCCCGAATTGGTGGCCCGGTATGCTTACCGAAAAGCTGCCGATGTGGCTCTGAAAATCCAAGGAAAAAACAAGACCGGGTTAGTGATCGGTGCGGATACGGTCGCATCGGTCTATGGACAAATCTTGGGAAAACCAACCGATCAGCAGCACGCCGAATCGATGCTCCGGCGGCTAAGCGGACGGCGGCATGATGTGTACACCGGTGTGTGTGTTTGGTCCGTCGCGACGAATCGATGCGTCGTCGAAGTTGTACGAACCGAATTAAAAATGAAGCCGCTAACCGATTCGATGTTAGCAAACTATTTGGAATCGATGATGTGGGAAGGCAAAGCGGGTGCGTTTGGCTTTCAAGACGGCAACGATTGGCTCGAAATCGTCGATTCAGGAAGTGAATCGAATGTGGTAGGGTTGCCGATGGAACGATTAGCCGAAATTTTTGCAGATTTTGATACGCTCGCAAAAGCAATCAACCCATTTGGCGAGAATCCGCCTTTGTCTAAATAGCCAATCTTGCTATTGTCCCTAATATTCACACTTCGCTTCCTTCACCAGATTGGCTTGGATGTCATGCTTCGTCGTTTCGCTTTAGTGTTTGGTTTGTTTCTCGCCGGAAGCCTCGTTTCCTGCTTGGCCCAGGGCCAAGATTGGGCAGACAAAATGTTCAAGGTCCACGAGCACGATTTCCGCACTGTCGGCCGCGGAGCGAAATGCGAATTTCACTTTGAATTAACGAACCAGTACGAAGAAGACGTTCATATCGCAGCCGTCCGCAGCAGTTGTGGATGCACGACCCCATCGCTAACGAAAGAAACGATCAAAACACACGAATCCGGCGCTGTAGTCGCGACCTTCAACACGAACACATTCATTGGCAAAAAAGGCGCGACATTCACCGTTGTGTTCGACAAGCCCTACTACGCGGAAGTCCAGCTGAAAGTTAGCGGTTTCATTCGTACCGACATCACCTTCGATCCTGCGGAAGTCGCATTCGGTGAATTCCGCGCCGGAGAAACACAACAACGTGAAATCGTGATCTCGCATACAGGAAACAGCAGTTGGCGAATCACCGATGTGCGCAGCCATTGTCCGAACCTGCAAGTTCGATTGAATCCACCTGAATTGTCCCCAGGATTGGTTCGCTACCGAATGCTGGTCACCATGAAAGATGACGTGCCCGAAGGGGAAATCCACGAACGATTAACCTTGATCAGCAACGACCGCGATTTCCCAACCACGGAGATGGCGATCTCCGGACGCGCTCGTTCGGCCGTCAGCATTTCTCCCGCCGCAGTGACGCTGGGAACGACAACAACCGATGGAGTCGTCGAAAAACGCCTCGTCGTCAAAGGCGATGAAGCGTTTGAGGTGAAGGATATCGTTTGCGCCGACACTCGGTTTGAGTTCGAGATTCCCGTTGGCAATAAGAAGCTGCATTTCATCAAAATGCGGTTCAAAGGTGACGGAACCGAAGGACGCGTTAATCAATCGATCCGCGTCGTAACCAATCTTCCCGGCGATCAGGCCGCCGAATGCACAGTGACAGGTACCGTTGCCAATAACACTCCCTAAGAGGTACACGCGAATCGATCGCGGTTGGGTTCCAGGCAGATGCGTTGCGAGGCGGACGCGGGGGCTCCGCGTTTGATCCCCGACAAATCGCGTTTGGTGAACGACAAATCACTGCGTCGGTTGTTCGCTCGGTCACACCCCAAAAGGTGGAGCGACAACATCTTGCACCAATGCGTGTTGGACATACGCCCAACGCATCGCGTCCCCTTGAAAACCGCTTCGTTTCCGCGTAGAAAAGTGTCTTCTAGATCCAGCAGCATCATGCGATTGTCGCGTTTTGCATCATTCCCACCCAGCTCACCCAATGGCCGGTGCTTTGACGGCCTCAGCGCGGAGTCTTTCGATGAGTAGTATTAACGTAGCGATGATTGGCCAAGGTTTCATGGGCCGTTCACATTCGAACGCTTGGGGCCAAGTCGCCAAATTCTTCAAAACCCCCGCAAAGCCTGTCATGCACACGGTGTTTGGCCAAGAAGCGGAAAACCCGCAAGCGTTCGCGGACAATTGGGGATGGCAAAATGCTTCCACCGATTGGGAATCGGTCGTTAAAGATCCCAAAATCGACGTCGTCGATATCGTGACCCCCAACTTCATGCACGCACCACCAGCCAAAGCGGCGATCGCCGCCGGCAAACATGTCGCATGCGAAAAACCGATCGCAGGCACACTCGCCGAAGCGCGGGAAATGGCAGAAGCAGCGAACAAGGCAGGTGTGAAAACAGCGGTTTGGTTCTGTTACCGCCGCGTCCCCGCCGTCGCTTTGGCTCACCAAATGGTCAAAGATGGCTTGCTTGGCGACATCCTTCACGTCCGTGCACAATACCTGCAAGATTGGGCCGACGAATCGGTACCCTTGGTTTGGCGGTTCAAGAAAGAACTCGCTGGATCGGGTGCGCACGGCGACTTGAACGCTCACATCATCGACATGACTCGCTTTGTAACCGGCGAAGAAATCACGGAAATCTCCGGTGCAATCTCCGAAACCTTCATCAAGAAACGCAAATTGATGACGGGTGTTTCCGCCGGCAACATCGCTGCGGGACTACAAGGTACCGAGGAAATGGGCGATGTCACCGTCGACGATACCGTGCTGTTCTTGGCCCGTTTCAGTGGTGGAGCAGTCGCTAGTTTTGAGGCGGCACGCCAAGCGACCGGTAACCAAAACCGCAACGGATTCGAAATCAACGGCACGAAGGGTTCATTGAAGTTCGACTTTGAACGAATGAACGAACTGAACTACTACGATGCAACACGACCACGAGCGGTCCAAGGGTGGACAAACATTATGTGCACCCACGCGGGTGATCACCCTTACGTTGCCAATTGGTGGCCTGACGCTCACTTGATCGGCTACGAGCATTGCTTCACCAACGAAGCCTATGATTTCCTTAGCGAAATCGCCGGCGAAACCCCAACTGTGCCGATCCCAACTTTCGAAGACGCCTACCAAACTCAGCGTGTCCTCGAAGCTTCGGCATTGTCCGCCGCTGAAAAACACGCGATCAACATGGACGACGTGAAGTAAGCAAGTAGCACGGAACCCGTGAAGTACGGGGCACTCCCTACTACCCACGATTCACCCATCGAAAAAGGCGTCGGAGTAACCCGACGCCTTTTTTTTTCTTCTACGTGCCATATCTCGCTTCTAAAGTCTATAAAGGGCCATCCAGTTTTCTTTTTTGGCAAAAAGCTTTTCCTGAGTCTTTTGTTCGGAAATATTCCCCCTTTGGACGCAATCGGAGTGGGAACCCTCCCTTCCTGCGAGATCACATGCATCTTTACAGCATCGACCGCGCAGCACACAACGCTAATCGCAAAATCAGTTGCAGGTTCGAGCGTGCGGAAC
>SJPJ01000001.1:950310-950442 GCA_007859835.1 Novipirellula herctigrandis
TCCTTCTTTTCTTCTAATCGTAAAATCAGTTGCAGGTTCTAGCGTATGGAATAGAATCCGCTACACCGAAGATAGTCCGAGTGGGTTCTCGGGAGCACACAGCCAGCCTTGACCACACCGGACTGCCTCGCG
>SJPJ01000001.1:950452-1157702 GCA_007859835.1 Novipirellula herctigrandis
AGCCTCACGAGCAAGGCTCTCTGGAGTTCCTGCCGCCCGCTTAAAGACGCGACCAAACTTCTTCACAATGTCGCACCAACCATGAGTGTCGAGTCCAATGCGACTCAAGATAGGAGCCAAGTGGTCGGGTATCTTGCCAACCTTTTCGCGTTGCAACTGCCGGCCCGTCCAATCCAAGAGTTCCAAATAGCGAGACATCGAGACCGACAAGAAACCCTTGGTACTTGCCCGCCGACCTGATGGATCGACACACGGCCCGACCGCATCGTTCTTTTCGTCGATCTCGATCGGACTCATCCAACCGCTCTTCCGCCGACGTCGACTCCGCTCCCAATCATGAGTACTCGGCCGAGTCCGATCTTGTCGCTCGGCCAAGTCATCGATTCGATCTTTTGCACCCGTGTATTCGCTGGTTTCAGGCGTGTCGGCAATCGCCGCACGAATCGGGTTCAAGTCCACATAGGCTGCGCAAGCCAGCAAACTCGCTTCGTCCAACAGAGTTTGCAATTTGAATCGGCCTTCCCAAAAGCGCCCGGTACACTCGTCTTCGCGATTTGCTCGTCGAGCAATGTTCTCCGCCGTACATCGCATCCACCAACTGATGTCACTGAGACGCCGCCGTCGTTCGTCCAACACTTCGGCTTGATTGACGATCATGTCAATTTCCGGCTTCGTCGGTTCCTCGGGCGACCCATCTTTCTTGCGTCGATGAGGAAACAGCCTCAGCCATCGCCTCGCCACCTCTTGATCGGTCCACTGAGCAACCACATCAGGCCGACTGCGCAAAACGAGGTGCAGATGATTGCTGAGCACTGTATAGGTCAGGCAATCGACTGCGAAAATCCCCGCCAGAAACTCCAATCGATCACGAATCCAGCCACGGCGATGCTCATAGGATTGACCGGAAAACGGGTCTTCGCCACACAAGAATGCACGTCTTACACAGCGTTGAACTGCGTGGAACACCTGAACTTCAGCGGGATCAGCGACTTCATAGCGTGGTTTACGTGGCATAACGACCTCCTGGAAAAGACTTGATCAGCGAGAATTCTAGCAAATCCCAAGCAGTAAGGCAATAGAGTTTGGATGGCTCCTTCTTTTTCTCTCCTTCTTTTTCTTTATTCTTTATTCTTTATCTCAATTGAAAACCTGAGCTTCACCAGACGGTTTGTAATTACACTGCTGAAGCAGGACACGTCGAAGTCGAGTTTGAAGAGCAAGCGAAAAGCAGCCGGCTGGAACACCGACTTTCTCGAAAAACTCCTATTCGGAGCGTGATTTTGATGCGATGGCCGTGGGGTAGCGATCGATGTGGCGAAGAACAAAAGAGGAAGTAGAAGAAAAGAGGATCACTGAGCTACACATGCCCTCCATCAACGGCATCCCGAAGGTCAGGGTGGTACGAAGTCCAAATTCGAACGACTACGTTCGTGCTAAAGCCAGGCTACGCGATTCGCCTTCGACGACGAAAGACAACCAGTGATAAACACGAAATACTTAGCACGGCGAAACTACTAGGCTCGGGAACTGCCGTGGCGATCGCGAACTCCAGAACATGCAAATTGGTTCCGGTTCGTCCAGCCAAACTCGTGTCTTGTTGCAGGTAAATCGAAATGATTCCGTCGTCCAGTAGTCTTGTTTGATCCAGAAGCGGTGTGCCAGCCCAATCCCGATGATCTTCTAGCACGATTTTCCAGTCCATATACCCGCTCGACATCATCTTTTCAGCCATGGCAATCGTCAGGATATCGTTTCCGCCAGCGCGAGACACATAAGCCGCGTAGAGATTGTTTTCACCGTCAAATCCGATACTGGGCCGTGAACCGACGGGTCGATCAGTGGGCAACATACTCTCAGTCCACTGACCGGTAACGGGATCGCGATAGTGATGGAAGTAAGCCGAATCGCCTTTGAAGAATAGCCCATCGCCGATTTGCCATTCAAACCCTGGCTCCTGTCGCCGGTGATACATCAGCGCATGGACACCACCGTCGTTATCGACCGCCTGTCCTTGTTGATTGATCAACGCCTGATGCAGATCGAGCGATTCAACAATGATTCCGGGCGAATTGATAGAAATAGTGGCTCCCAAATTTTGCCCTGAGTTATTTTTCCATGTCGCGCCATTGTTATCACTGAAGGCGTAATTGATGTCGTGGTTACTGCCTTGAGAATTCTCACGCCAAGTCCAGGTCATGTGAATCTTTCCATCCGGCCCAACGTCCATCCCATTAAGATAGGCATTGCGATTATTGCTGGTCTCTGGTGTTTGAAATGGGCTGGTGTAGCTTCCGGTTGAACCAGAGATAATTGTTTGGGTTACGTTTGCGCCGTTATTTCCGTTCACATCAACCCAACGGCTGTGGACCGTCGAGCCATCCGAATCGTAACGGGCCAAAACAGTGTCCCCATTGCCACTGCCCCCGGAACGATACGTCAACAACATGTCGTCACCATTCTTGACAAAACGCGGATACGTGACGTCCGTCAGGCCTGTTCCCGAAAAATTCAACGAGTCTCGCTCGGAATTGAAGATGGTAAAGCCGGGATCATTCCAATTAGCAGACGAGGTCGTCGCTTTACCTGCCTGCGAGGACAGGTAACGCATGCCGTGTTTGTGCATGTCGTAGGCCAAGTGAATTCTGCCATCGTTGGAAATCCCCATTGAGATGACGTTGTGGGAGTCCCAACTATTGTCACCGTTTAGCATCTGTTGACCTGTATCAATCGTCTCCCAAGTGTTGCCCGACAAATGTCTTCGTGAGATATAGATGTTTTCCTGAGAGTTATCTCCGGTGCCCGGGCCAGCGTGATACCAAGTTGCAAACTGGTAATCGCCAAACGTGACCAGAGGTTCCGTTCGGTAGGGGGAACCGTTGACATCTCGCCCGAACGACGCCGTGTCGGGATAGACCAGAGCTTGTGTGTCGAGCACCATATCGGCATGAGGCGTCAAGGCAATTTGGGCATACGCTACCCTAGCCTGTGCCAGCAATCCCAATGACATCGTTACAGGAATGGCTACCAACAACATCATCTTGTGCTTCTGCATTTCTTCTTCTCACCGCAAAGAGCCTTGCAATCGCTTATCTGTTTGTAAGCAAACCGCAGTTAAGGCAAGCGATGAAGACTTACCTCACTGCGGTGATCGCTATTGGAAATGAAGATCCGGAAACGGATCCAGATTAAGCAGCTGTTCTTCTGCGGCGAACCAAGCCGTAAATGCCAATCAAGCCGATAATGGCAGCCGACGAAGGCTCTGGTACGGCGATGGCGACAGCGCTTAGGGCCAAATTGTCGAAGTGGCCATGATGACCACCACTACCATCGCCTCCGGTGAAACGAAGACTCAGGTTAACGGTGCTGTTCGCGGCGAGAGTCAAGCCGCCCAAACCCAAGTCGAAGTCTGCGTATGTGGGAGTTGCAGCGCCCGCTGAAGGAATCACGTCCGAAGCAAGTGAAGTCTCGGTCATTCCGTCAACCAAAAACAATTCAAAATTGCGAGCCGCGTTTGGACGGGTCGCGCCAGAATCGAAATGAAAGGTTGTTAGCGATCTGTCAGCGCCACTGGTATCGGTGAAGGCGAAATCAAGGGTGGCTGTCGCAATACCGTTCACCCAGCGAAACGACTCCGAACTATTTGCAGTGCCAGTGCTCGCCGCCGGAGATGCCAAACTACCAAAAGTGCCGTCTGTCGAACCGATGCTGTTGAGTCCGATATTCGTACGGCTAATGATCAGGTCAATACTATCCTGAACAATGTAGGCCGGAGGGTCGCCTGGATTCAAGTTCCGGAAATTGTCGACCGCTAGGACGACCGCAGCCTGTGTGGATTGGGGCATTGCCAATAGGGCAAAGACTCCCAAAAAAACCATCTTCTTCATAGTTAGTCTCTCTTCGTTTAAATAAAAATGCCTCAAAAGATGTTCATTCGCTTTGATTAACCCGCTCTCAAGCTAACTTTTCGCGCAAAAAATCTCCAAAAATGGGTAATTCCCCCTCCCCTGCCCCCATTACCACGGCAAATGAAGCCGTTGATGGTGCTCCGAGTCGGCTCAGTAGAAAGCTCTTTCTGACTGCGATTGGCCAAAACGCTAAGATGGCTCGGATGACCGGCAACAGGAGACGGACCTGTAGCAAGGGGCTCGATCGGATACAGTTCCAAATCAGGCTGCGGAATTTTCACTCGCGATGAACTCAGCACGACGGCGATCCTGCGACCTGGCAGATCATTCTCGCAGCGAACAAATCGGCGCAGTCTTTAGGAAGCGATCAGCGAAGAAAAGGCTTCTGCCACAAATGCCACCTTTTCTCAACCTCGAAATTCTTCAAGCCGTTTTTAGGCGGTAGTCATTTGAATCTTTCGTAGCCAAAACGGCATCGAGATTCAATGTTACTGAGCGATCATTGCTTGCCTGCGTTAGATGCTGCGCGGCCCCCCATGCGGACAGGCACCTCGACGGCATCGCGACGCTACAATCCATCCCGGCTGTGCCCTGGTCTTGAATCGGATACGACACAACAAGTAAAGCGCCCAACCGTATTGGTCCCGCCCCATTTTGATTTGACCTCATTGCGCTAGTACACCAAGCCTCTTAGCCCGCTTGCGCCGATGCATCGACGCGCATTGCATTAGGAATGCTCGCGACTTATGCTACTTACTAGCAGGTATCTCTAATGCGAATCAAAACGGGATTTGAGGGCCACGACATGTCCGAAAGTGTTGAATCAAGCGACTCACTTGTGGAATCAATCGACTTGCCTGGCGCGCAGACTAGCGAACCGGCTTTGCCTGCGCACGTAGTAAAACGTCTCTCTCGTGGCGACGTGTTTTTATTGGCTTGCTTGGCCGTCGCTTGCATAGCGGCCAGCGTTTTCGCGAACTATCCGCTCGAACAAAAAGTTGTCTTTCCGAAACGCTTTGGCACGAAAGTTCAATTCGAAACGGAAAAAGACACCCATCGCCTAGTCAAGAGTGCCGGATACCCACAAACCTACTATCGACTGCGGACGCATTCGGACGACAGCGTATCGACGAGTTTCGACGGTTGGACTCTTCTCAAGAACATTCTCGCCTGTGGGACGCTTACCGTCGTTGTTCTTGCTGGCGCATATTGGAGGCGGGCTCCAGGTAAAACTCGCCAGCTATCCATTCGCGATTTGTTGTTCTTGACATTTCTGGCTGCACTTCCATTGGGCCTTTGGCAAATTTCCGCGAGTCAGAAAGACAAACACATTCAATTGGCGTCGAGGCTGGCGACGCAAGGATATGTTATGGCGGAGGGCCGGATTCCACTAGTGCTTGCCAAACTGTTGCCCGAGAGCGTAACCGGCGTTTCAGTGCGAATATACCAAGTACACCTCAATAAACCATCGGATTCGATCGTTGAGGAAGCTCTTGCGATCCAGAATCTGGAGTGCTTGCGTTTGGGCGGCGACACGTACTCGTTGGAACAACTTCAGCGGATGCGCACGATGCCGCAGTTGATGGACATTCGAATTGGAGGCCGCATGATCGACGATCAGCTGCTCCACACGATTGCTTCGATGCCTCAAGTTCGCGAACTTAGTTTCATACGAACGAATATCGACACCGCAGGGCTTGAACTGCTAGGCGACCTGCCAAACTTAATTTGTCTTAGCCTTGCCGATACCCTGGTTCGTATGGAGGACCTGGCGCCGACTTATCCATGGTCCGCAAATCTATTTTCGCTCGAGCTACCGCGTCCTCGACCAGGCAACTCAGACTCACTTGCGCTTACCGACTGGCCTCACCTGCGAGAGCTAACCATTCGGTCATGCTCCCATTTGATGAACGATAGCCCAGTCAAATTGGAACTGCAAAATCTTCCCGAACTCCAACACCTGACACTCGATTCAATGCAAGCCTTCGAGTTGTCAATCGTCAACGCACCCGAACTCACACACCTGTGTCATGACAATATCTATTTCCGATCACGGGTATCCCGATTCCAGACCGGGCCTGAAGCCGCATGGCTGACGAAGTTGCACATCGACAATGCGCCCAAACTTGTCGAAGCGCGTGCGTACGGTCCCACGCTCGAGGAAGTCTACTACCGAGGAACGCCTCAGCTTGCATTTCGAGCAGACAGAAACCAATGCTACTTTTCTGGAGTCATCAATGAAATCGAAGTCAAATCGCCTGACGTCGTGCAGAAGTGGGTAAACGGTCTCGGAAAAAGTGAGGGGCCTTCCGAAGTCGATCTACAGGAATTGCCGCTACGCGATGTTGACCTTTCTCCATTGAAAGGGAACTCGTTGATCAAGAGTCTGGATCTCACGGGCTCCTCGATGTCCGATGCGACCATGGAGTCAATTTTCGACCTCGCAGCGTTGAAGCAACTCAGGCTGGGCAGAGGTCAGTTTGATAAAGACGTCCTTGGCGATCTCTCACAAAAGCTACCTGAATTAGAGCATCTCTCTACTGGTCGCTTGGCAGACTACCAACTGACCCTCCATGATCATGAGCATTTACGTGAACTGCGTAACAATGCTCCCCATCTCACTGAGTACACTTTCGCGGTTCCCGAAGATACTTGGGTTTGCCGCAACGTCGATCTCAGCAATCTCAAACTGCTTGAGGGCACCTTGAAGTTCATGCATCCGCTGCAAAGTCTGAACGTCAGGAATCTCCCCAAGCTGACTGAATTAATCGCGATGCGGACGGTTTTCAACGCTACGCTTGAAGGCTTGTCTGGATTACAGACGATAGGTGTCGGCGGCCCCTCGATCACGGATGAAGACGTGCGGTGGATCGATCAATGCACGACGCTAACTCACGTTGCGCTGCCCTACACGAGCTTGACCGATGTAGGATTGAAGCCGCTGGCGAAGTCCGAGTCGTTGGTGCACCTGAGCATCCCTGGCACGAAAGTCACGGATAAAGTGATCACAACATTGAATCCCAGCCACCTGATGCGTGTCAATCTACGTGATACGAACGTCACCGCAGCCAGTATTCGGCACATTCTGCAGTCCCCTGAATTGGAAACGTTCGTATTTAGCGCCGCTGGTTTGACCGCAGACGACCTCTCGACACGGATCAAGAGCAGGAGTCTCGCGATTCTTAGCATCCCCCATGTCAAGCTAACGCCTGCACAATTATCCGCTCTGTTGAAAAAAACGCCGCACATCATCGAGTTGGATTTTATCGGAGTCGATATCGACTTAGAAATGGCCGACACAATCCTGAAGGCAGCAAATTTGAAGCGTCTAAGGGTCTCTGACGGAAAGATCGACGGAATCGGTGTATTGAAGCTTGCGAAACATTTTCCCAAACTGCGATTCGATTTTGAGCTTGCCGAGGTGCCATCGCAAATTTACGTAAAACTGGCCAGCGAGATGCGACTACTGACACTGGAACGCCGCCAGGAACCGGATGCAATTAATGAAAATCCATTGGTGGATGAAGATGCCCTACGGCTCCACTTCCTTTCCGATTCCTAGAACGTATTTCCAAAAAGGTCAGCCCCTCTTCGGAACGAATCTTGAACTCCAATAAGTGAATCCTATGACCAGTACTCGTCGCATACGAACGATTTTCCCGCTGTTGCCATCGGCGATGATACTAGTCGGCCTTGTCAGTTGCCTTTCACTTGGATGTGACACGGCTCAGCCGCTGTCTTTCGACACGCACTGGTCGGAGAACCAGGATTTATCGAATATCGAGACCGATTTCAACTGGCCCGTGAAAAAAGATTATTTATCGCTCTCGCGTCCTTTGCCTTTTGCGTTTATCCAACAAATGGATCCGCAACAAATCAAGTGGCCAAAGGGAGACCCCAATGCAAAATTGGACTTCGAGCCGTTTGCACCGGGACTCCGGCGCCACTTGCGAGATAGCTTCGCCGAAGGAGAACACTCGCTGCCGATATTAATGCGTGTGCCCTCCGAAAACTTGCCGGGGAAATTTGCCTTTGCGATATCACGCTCGGGTTCCGGCTTGATCACCGTCTCGGACCAACTGAGGATCTGGGACATTAACAGCGGCACGATGCGAGGTGAACCCAAGCCATTGCCATCGGCGGACGTCACGGCAGTGATGTTGGACCAAAACGAAAGGCATGTCATCGTCGCGGATGACGAGAAACTTTACCGGTTGTCCCTACCCAATGGTGACGTCGTCAATTCAATCGCGAGGCCGAAGGGAGAAATCCGACAGTGGCTACGTGCATCCGGGAGCAATGTGATATGTGCACTTACAGACACAGGGGCTTTGTTCGTTTGCAACGATGGTCTTTCTCAACTGGAACTGTATCCGCAGCGTCTGAGCGGCGAATCGCCAAAAATCGCGATCAACTTTACTGGCACCGAACTTCTGATTGCCGCACCACCGACACTCTGTACCGTTCCGCTGAACGGGCTTCAATTCGAAAAGACATTCACGATCCTTGATACACTTACCCGCGACTTCCTCATTTGCAATGATCGCAATAAGAACTATTTGTTCAGCAATCCATTCTTTTACCAGGCGAATACGGTGACAGAATGTAGAGAGTCGTTTGGTGGGAGGGGTTCCGATATACAAAAAACAAAGAACTTCACCGCATCCGGATTCTTCTGGAATCCACTCGACGTAGCGATGCCCGTTGACAAGCAGGCCAGTTGGCCGGCGATCATCGTTCTGAGTCAGCGGCAAACCAAGCAAAAACAGACCCAATATGTGCTCTCCGAAGTGCTGCCACGAGTACGAGGAATGAGTTCCGCTGCGGTGCTTTCTGAGTGCAATTCTCCCAGTGCGATTCAGCTGAGCGACCAGGGGCTTCGTGTTGCAGTCTACGATTCAGGTTCCGTTCGCGTCTACAGCCGCGATGAGCGTCGCTTTCGTGACGCGGAACTCCTGAGAGAAATTGGCCAACATCTGGTTCGACACGGAACGATCGAACAAATCGAAGCTCTCACAGACTACCTTTCGCGCCAAGGACAATCGCATTTTGGCCTGAGTCCTAACGAATTGTACGCGCAATTCATCGATGACGCCGGTCGTGCTTGGGCTGAGCTGGAAAAGTATCAACCGAACGAGGTGGAGAGGATAAGGAGGCTTGACGATTGGTATCGCAAAGGCAGTGAAGCCGCATTGCTGCTTAGCGCACAACGACGCATCCGTGCCGGATATGTTGATTATATTAATAAGGAACAGCACATGGCAGCCGCGCAAGAGGATCTCGCTCCTTTGAATGCTGCGGAGACACCGCACACGCTGGCCAATCACCTTTACACGCTGGCTGCACTCAAAGCTGTGAAATTGGATTCCATGGAACAGAATGTTCGAATGTCGCTTGAATCGGATGCTTCGTTTTTTCCAACACTCTACAGCGTCGCTTTTCTAGTGAAGCCGAATTGGATTCAAACCAAAGAGGACTATCCGTTGTACTCAAGTTCAATCGCTGATTTACATGGAGATCAGGGCGATGCAACGTATGCCAAGCTAATCGCTTCCGTGGCAACTCCCATCGCAGTCAAGCTGATGCCCAAATTCCCCTTCGATACCGAACGCCTGTTTCGCGGCACACATGACCTGATCGAGAGCAACCAAGCCAGCGCCGACTTCCTGTTTGGTCTTGGTTGTATTGCAGCAGCCTATCAGAACCGCGATGTTGCTACGGACGTTGCGATGCACATCAAACGACAGATCGGGTTCGTGCCGATCAAATCCGATAAACCATGCGACCTCCAAGACTTCATCATTTATGTGAACAACGAGAAATAGAACATGGCGGCGGAAATCGCGGCCGATGGCGGTCGGTCATGGAGCGGACGATTCAGAGCGATCGCTTGTACGTGATGGATAGCGGCTGCGCCAAATCCACGCTGTTTCACAAGGTGGTCGATGCCGATTGCCGTTATGCTTGCCGCAGACAATCCAATAAGTCTCATGGACGCCCCAACACACCGTGCGTCTGATTTGCGTGAAGTGCAGTCCACACACAAATCGATTCGTGGGTCAGCGGCATTTTTGAATCATCAAATCTTTCCGCCACTTCGCAAATAGGCCACCAAGTCGGCGATCTCTTCCCTGGTGAACGTATCGAGCAATCCCTGTGGCATCATACTGTTCCTTGCCGGCTTCGCCTGTTCAATCGTCCTCCGATCGACACTGGTTTGGCTAGCAGGATCAAGCATGTTGGTCATCACCCGCAACTTGTCACCACTCAGATTGACCACTCGCCCGACGACGACTCGACCATCGTCGGTCAAAAACTGAGTGGCACCGTATTGGTCGCTGATTTCCTTGCTCGGTTCGATCATCGCGACCAATAAATCGTGTGGTGTAAATCGTCCGCCCGCGCCCGTTAAATCGGGCCCCAGGATGCCTCCCTCGTAACCCATTCGGTGACACTTGAAACATTGTGCCTCGGCAAAAACCGATTTCCCACGCTGCAAATCGATCGTGCTCGGATTGGCAACAACATCCTCCAACTCATCAACCGTCCATTCTTTCACCAGCGGTCTTGGTGCCGAAACCTCGGCCGCCTCGTCCGATGATGGCGGATCAATCACGTCCGCCAACTTGGTCTTGATTTGCTCGGGCACATTCCCCAAGGCCGCCGTTTTGATGTTCTCGATAAATCCGCCGAACGAGGCACCGCCGCGAGCGGATTGAATATCACGGAACCAAGAAAAATAGCGTTCGAAAAGTGATTCGCTCCATCCTTGCTTCGACTCACGCAACACAAACGCATAGTGAATTTGACTCTGTTGGCTTGGCGATTGTTCCATCTGAGTGACCACCCGACCAACGATCTCGGGCGCGTTGAGGTAAACCAATAGCGCCGCCAATTCCCGATCAATCTGTTTATCTCCACTGGGAAATCGCGAATTCAATTTATCAAGAATCGGCATCGCCTCGTCCGAGGCGATGCCGCCCAACCGAATTGCAACGAGCGAATACGCTCTTAACATGTCCGTTCGCTGATGGATCGAAAGTCCGTCCCAATCAATCTGGTTCAACGCGGCGAGTGCCGCAGGCTTATCCGCTTCGGTTCCATGCCGCGCCAGTGCGACGACGACAAGAATCCTTGCTTGCTTGTCCTCAAGTTTTAGAACTTGGTGGCGCAACACATCCACACCACGAAGCTCCAACGCGGTCCGAGACGCAAACCGAATGGCACGGTCTTCGTGCCCAAGGTTCTCAATCGCCAAGTCGACCGTCGAAGCGATTGGCGAAACATGCGTCGCTTCGATCGTGTTGCGAAGATCGCGTAACGATGCCGACGCAGTCCCTTGCTCTAGCGCAACGTCCGGTTCAACGGATTCGTCGCCAACATAGCGAATCCGGTAAAGTCCACTCTGAGTCCCTCTTCCGCCAACAGTGAAATAGAGCATTCCATCGGGATGAACCACCAAATCCGTCGCCGGCAAGGGAGCTGCGGTAGCAAACGTCTCGTACGATCCAGTGTAGGAACTGCCGCTAGGCTCTAAGTGCACGGCATACAGATTGCCGTAACTCCAATCCGCAACGAACAATGCGCGTTGATATTTTGGTGGGAACTTGGCACCGTAGCCAAAGCAAATTCCGGTCGGCGAACCGGGACCAATATTGACTGCGGCACCGAACGAGTCGGGGTAATAGTCAGGCCATTTCCCGGTTCCGTTTCGCCATCCGAATTCCGCACCACTGATGACATGATTGATTCGTGTTGGACGATACCATGGCGTACCGATGTCCCATTCCATATCGGCATCGTAAGAAAACAACTCGCCATGGTGATTGAAAGCGATGTCATATTCGTTGCGAAAACCGGTCGCAATCAATTCAAGATCGCTGCCGTCCGGCTTGACCGAGGCGACGAAACCGCCGGGAGCCATCCGATTGGCATTGTGGCCACGAGCATCGGGCATTCGGCCGAGCAAATGATCTTCGCCCCATACCCGGGGAACTCGGCTCCGCGTGATGGCGGCGGGTAGCGGCGTGTTATTGCCGGCACACATTAGTATTCGCTCGCCATCAGGAGACAGAATCAATGCGTGTGGTCCATGCTCGCTTCCCCCATCAAGCGGAACGAGATGCTCTTTCTTATCATATTGGTCGTCGCCGGTGGTATCGGTTAATCGCCAAAGCCCACACGCGTTCGTGTTGGAATCCTCCGTCCGTATATTGACGTTGGCATACAGTGACCCGAACGCACATAGCAAACCTTGGGCACCGACCAAATCGACCTGCATTTTTTCGACGACCTGCTTCGAAGCTGCCCCCTCCGCCCCGGAAACATCCACCCGAAACAGACCACCGTATTGATCACACGCCAATAACCGGCCCTTGGGATCAACGGTCAAACTGACCCATGATCCTTGGGTTTTGCTGGGAACGTCGTAGACCAATTCAGCCTGAAATCCGTCCACCGTTGCGAACATGTCCGCCGGCGTTGCATGATAGCGCTGGGCATAGGACTCGGAACAAGCGAAAAGGAAAGAGCAAGCGAAAAGGAAAACGAACAAAAGGATCGAAACCATTCGTACCAGCTTTTTTAGACCGCGAATTCGCATCAGGACATTTTTCCAAGAGGACAGAATCTTTTGAGGGAGAATGTCCCACAGTATAGCCTTTCAGCGGGATAGATACCTGTCCCATTACAAAAGTGACTTGGATCGTTAGTATGTTCGCGTTAGCATCCTAGTGTTGATCCAGCAGTCTCTTCTCAAAACCTTTTCAATTTCAAGCGAAACATGCCACAGACCGCCAACTCCGAATTACAGCGAGCCTTAGGTTGGGATCGCGAATTTGCCAACGCCCCCACTCGACGTGAACAGCTTCACGACTACATCGCTTTGCAATTGGCGTCCGCCGGGTTGTTACCGCCGGACAGTCAACAAGAACAATCGATGACGGCTTTTTCGGCTGGGATTCTCGAAAGTTTGCGAACCAAGAATCGACTGTTGGCGGAATACCGTGCCCCGGTCGATTCGCGGATCGAAAAGTTCCTCAATCGGTACTTTCAAGACGTTATCGACGGCGAGCTCCTGCGTTTGCCCGGTCGCACATTGACCTTGGACCGACACGGCATGGGACGTGAACTGAGCCTGCCAGCGGACGGACACGAATTCAGCAACCCGTTGGTCAATTCCTACCGATGCCTCAACGGCGTTCTGCATAACCCTCGAGCGGACCGCCGGACGACGGCCGGGACGTTTCATGTCGTTTCAGGCGGTCTTCCGATTCCGGCTGACAAACGGGTTGTGCCCAAGCATGTGTTCGCGAATCTATTTCGTGCTGCCATGTCGCCGCCCGAGGAGATGACCCTTTTGCCCTACACATCGACTTCGGCGAACCCATCCCATACTTGGGTATCGCTGTTACTTCGGCCCTTGGTTTGCCCCGCAGTTGAACCGTACTGTGAAGCCAAGACAATGGAAACAAGGTTCTTTGCCCCCGGTTCTCTCGTCAGCAACCTTGACTTTGTTGAATCGATCTTCGGTAATGCTGGGGATCCACTCACGCCGCGAAATGACGCGGGACTAGACGTACACGGATGGAGCGGCCACACCGGGTGCGTGATCTTGGCACCCCATTTAATCACGCTGACCAAAAAGGAATTGGGGCTTCCGCATTGGGATGATGCAAACGAGCGTCAACGGCGCCATTCGATGTGCTGGAAAGACAAATCCGAAAAATACAACGATGGCGGTGCTTTCAAGTTGACGTGTCGCGATGCATCGGGAGTTGTCGTAACCTTGATTGCCGACAACTATTTCGGCTATTGCAAGAAGGAAGTCAAAACTCAAATCAGCTACGCAACCAATTTGATGGGAGGCTGCGAAGAAGAGCACGCAGGAGGCGCCGTTGCGTTCGCTTCCTATTCGCTCGGCGAGGAATTCCAAGTCGACAGCCGCCGTTACAACGGGCGAACGTTCGCGGATGTTGCCAAGGATTACGCCTCGTTTATCGATGTTAAACCCGAAGGCTACGGGATCGACAAAACCGATCCGGATGTGATCTACATTCCGGAAACGGCCAACGCCACGCTGTTCGAGCGTTGCATTCATTGGACCAAGGACGGGAAGGACCAACGCATTCCCTTATCGCCCGAAAAGGTCTACATCGCGCCGAGTGGCTACAAAATTCGTCTTGAAAAACACCCCGCGGCGCCTTCGTGGCGTCTTATCGGTTCGGTAGGTGAAGGTATTTTTTGTCACAAACCGTGCACCGTCAGCGGCGGCGGAAAGAGTGAAATCAGCAAGAGTCTTCGCGACTACATGCTCTACGGTCCGATTTTTGTGAAGGATCGTGAAGAAGATTTCAAGGAACTCGAAGCGATCTTTTCCCGTTCTTACCATGACCGTTGGTCCAAGAAATATACAGGGCGGACCGACTACACCGAAAAGCCAAGTCGTAAAGTGCTTGACCATACTCGTAGCCTCGGTAGCGTGATCCAGCTTCTGACACCATCGCCCGATTTCAATGAAGACTACAACAAATGGCTTCGCACCATTCCCGACCATGTCTATGCGTTGGCGCTAATCATTAAACGATTCATGCACCCGGGGATGGAAGATCACTGGCAAGACTTCTTTGGCGTCGATATCGTCAACGGTTCGCCTGGACATGAACTGAAAATGGACGAACGATCTTTGGTCGGAACCTACCTGCGGGTCGGACTTGATGAAAATCGATGGCGTACTTTCAAACTACGTCAAGATTTCATCGCTGCCGACAAGGTTCAGCGTGAAGATGACATCAGTAGTTCGGTAGTCGTCCCTCGCATCGCAGCAGGCGAAGTTGGCGACGGCGTGATGCCAGCGGACAGCTACAAGTTCGTCCAAAATTGCGAATACCGATTATTCCAACGTCCCGACGACGCCGTCCATCGGGGACTCGACAAGCAAACGGAATGGGATTTATCGCGACCGGGCAACTTCATCAGTAACTTTGAACCGTTATCGACCGACCAAGCCCGTGGAATCGTCGACGACGCGATTGAATTTGACAAGTTCACTGGCCCCATGGCCGAACTTCTACAAAAAGCAGCGGCGAAACCGGAGGGCTATGTGGTTTCCACTGCCGACCCACGAATCGTTGACGGTGTACGAACCAAGAATCCTCGTTACTTGCAAGATCGGCCTGATATGGTCCGGTCCCAAGACACCTACGTCGCGATGCGCGGCATGCAATTGCATCGCAGTTTGCCTGCCGATGCACCGATTCACGTACCCGTTGGCGCCGTCTTATGCGGTCGCCGAAACAATCCGCCGGATCCGGTGGCAGGTTTCCGATCGCTGGCGGTCTATTCGCCACTGCATTACCAAGATTTACCTGAATTGTTGATGGACTTCGTATGTTCGTTAACCGGCAAGAGCCCCAGCACGACAGGTGCGGGCAGCGAAGGCGCGTTGACCAAAGGTCCATTCAATGCACTGATGCCATCGATCGATTTGAACTCCGTGGTTACCTCGATGATTTTGACGGGACTCGGCGGATTCAGCACGGCTGCGGGGTATGTTGGGCCACGGTTTGAGGTTGGACACGACATTTCCTTGTTAGTCCCCGAAGTATGGTGCCGGCTTGGGCCTAACGAACGCGACCCACAGCATATGATCCAAGCAAAGATGCTCGAAAAGTTGGAAGATTTTGAAGTGGACGGAGTCAACGTACCTGCCAGCCGGTTAGGCTACCGAATCACACGCAAATTTGTTCGCACTTATCTAGCACGTGTGTTTGACAATCCAGCCAAGGTCTTCTCCGAGGAAATCTTGAAACCGGAACTGCAGGACCACGATTCGTATGTTGATGGAATTCGCTACATTGCCGAAGCGCAAGAGCGTGTAGCGAAGACGTATTTCGAAGATGGCGGTTTCGAGCTGGCGTGTCCGCCGCTACAAGCAATCTTGAGCATCATGGCGTATGGCGACTTCGAAGGCAAAACAATCGACGATCCGTCGATTCGCGAAATGTTCACGCGAGATTCGCTGCTAGCCAGTGATTGGTACGCCCGTCGGCTACAAGAAAAACGAGATCGCGATGTGGCGCATTGGAAGGAGTTTGAACAACGGATCGAAAAGAGCTTGGCGGATTCTGCAAGTGCCGACATTTTGTGTGAGCTGAAATTGCAGGAACGTCTAGCATTCGTCAAAGAAATGCGTGCACGAGTGGAGTCCCCCAATTACGTCAAAGAGTTGGTCGGAACGACCGGGTGCGATCCGATGCGTCCAAGCATGAAAGACAAAGCGATGCTAGGCCGATTGGCTAGTTCATCAAAATAGCACGCGTTGGAGCTCAACCGGTGGGGTGCCTCAAGTGCCCCCAATTTGGTGCGTGGCAACTTCGAAACAGAAACGACGAACTTCAACACAACGCTTGAAATCTCGCTTCTACTTCTTCACTGGTAATATTTCATCGCCCGGCGGTTTGTCCGGGTCGATGGCGTCTTCGTGTTTGGGTTTGTCCGTTGGGATGGGGATCGGAACAAGTGTCAACCGGACCAAGGTATGCCTTGGCGGGATTCGCCCGGTGAAGGGAGTGTAGAGCAGCGAATCCGCACTCGCGCTACTGGCTGCTCCGATGTCCAACATCGCGGAACTGAAGTTCGAGACACAAATCATGTCGCCACCGTCCGCTCGGTAGTACTGCTTGTTATCGCTGGGGTCGGTCCAAAAACCGCTACCTGCGAAGACCCAATCGGGCTGCATCTGCTTGCCACTTTCGCTTTCTTTCACCCATCGCCTGGCATCCGAAACGTGGTACTTTCCCTTTTCATCTCGCCACGACACCCAAACGCGAACGCGTTGACCGGTCGGCGGCAGGAATTCAGGATCAAACCGGACCGGCGTGCCTGGCATCGTGCCAACGGCCAATAACGCAGCATGCACTTCGCTGGATCGGGCAATCGTCGCGACGATCGACTCGTGCTCTTTTGTACCTCGCGGGCATGCGAACATCTCAAGTGGTCCGCGGTCCATCGCCAAATAACCATCGATATACACCCGCTTCTTGTCTCGATCGACCCATAGAAACGAATCTTTGCGAAGTGGTCTAGCGTGCGGAGGCGGCAAGAAAGCGTCGCGCAGAGCCTCTTCCACTGTCGGCTTCTTTTCAGCAGACGTTTGATTCTCAACCGCCGGCTCATTTTCGAGAGCCTTGTGCGTTTCCGCCGGCTTCTCCTCATCCTCATCCTCGTCCATCATTTCAGTCAATTCCGCCTGAGTCGGCAACAACCGCTGTGAGGGTAGGGGGGCAGTTGGTTTGGGGGTCGTTTGTGCCGCTGCATTGACAGTGACAAAAGCAACCAAACTCGCTGAGAACATCCAACAAAACAAGCTATTTCGAATCTTCATCAATTAAACTCGGGCTTTTGGCAGGTTTGACGCGTTTGCGGATTCTCGGGACCTGTTATTCCCTGGGCCTGCTCACAGTCAGGTACGAGAACTCCACCGTTTCGCTATACTCTACCACCTCTTGGCCCTCGTTGCCGAGCTGTATTCCACCAACCTGATCTTCTTTCAAACTTGTAACTTATGTCGACCGATACCTCCGCCTCGCTAGACGCCCCGGCTGGTGCGCAAGGGGGCGAAAGCGGACAACCAATCTCCACCAAAACCGTTGAGCCAAAAGACATTCCCGATGTTTCACACGCCATGAATGATGACCAGTGGAAACGGCTGCGCAAAAAGGTCGCGGCCCGAAACAAAAAGTTGACCGCCAGGATGCTCTTTGGAAAGCCGGCAATCGGTGGCAATGTCTACCGATGGGGACTAGCTACATCGTTGGATGCAAAAGTCGACCCGCTTCGCGATGCATTGAGCCAACTTGCATGTGACCAGAAACCAAAACGTCGCAAGTCATCCCGTCCGATCGATTTCGTTGAACCGGCCAAGCAAATCATCGATCGACTCGCTCGTTGCCCGAGCGACACGGTTGCCTGTCACGACGCCATTCTTTGGGCCGCCGCGATGCCAATGCTTGCCAAACAGTTCGAACCCGCGCTGTGGTGGGATCTACTCGGAACGCTGCAACAGTATCGCGAATCAACGTTGCAGACGACCGCCCCTGCGTCACCGTCGCTGCTGATCGGAGGAGCTGAACTCGGCTTGACGTTAGCGTGGCGGCTCGCCGATCTGCCTTCCTGTCAGCGACTGAAAAAGTCATCGATTGAGTCCTTTCGTCGCTGGGTCGAGCGCAACGAAGAGGCATTACCGATGCTTTTGTCAGAGCCTTCAAACGTGCGACTGGTTCTCGGTTCGCTGCTGCGATGCAAACGGCTTATCGAAAAGACAACGAAGCAAAAATCCAACCTCAGCGCCGCTTCGATTGGTGACGAAATCGCGACTTGGGCCGCCGCGATGACGACGCCCGACGGCACAGCCGCGTTCAGCCAACAGTCGCCGAAAGAAATCACGGATGACTTGAAGGACTACGGTGTGCTAATGCAAGCCACGGAGTTCGCTCCCAGCTCGCTTCATCCAGCAATGCAGGCGGCACTCGGACAGGGACATTCAGGTGGCCGGTTGGCGTGGGAAGTCTCGTTGCCAGAATCGTTTTGCCATTGTGAACAAGCCAAACAAGCAATCCTGTTGCCGGAGTGGGACGTGCGCCGCGGACGGACGCATTTACAGTATTCCGGCATCCACAACACGATCGAATTGCATGCCGGTCGGTCCATGATCGCCGCGGGCAAAATCGAAACCACCATCGAGATCGACGGTGAACCACAAGAACCGATCGGCGAATGGACGTTTACATGTGAACATACCGACGACGATGTCCACTACCTGGAAATCGAACAAGTATGGTCCGGTGGCGTCGTGCTGCAACGACAATGGCTGCTGATTCGCGAAGATCGCTGCTTGGTGTTCGCCGACAGCGTGATGCCCAAAATGCCGTTGGAAAGCGACGATAAGAATCGAAAGATTCTCTATCGCACACGTTTCCCCACGACCGAAGACGTTTCGGTCGTTTCGGAAACAGAGACTCGCGAAGTATTTCTAACCACCGGAAAACCAAAAGCGCTCGTCATGCCATTGTCGGCATCGGAGTGGAGCAGCGGTCCAACGATGGCTACGTTGTCGTCCACCGATGACGATGCATTGGTAGTCGAGGCCGTTGGCTCCGGCGCGCTCTATTGTCCACTCTGGTTTGATTTCCAAACCAACCGATTCAAGCGGAAACGCACTTGGCGAAATTTAACGGTCGCCGATGAACGACGAATCTGTCCCGCTCGCGAAGCGGTAGGGTATCGCGTTCAAATCGGCTCGGAGCAATGGATGCTGTATCGATCACTTGGCAACCGCCGTAGTCGCACCGTCCTGGGAAAACATCTGATTGCCGACTTCTTTGCTGCCCGTTTCGATATGGGCGACGGTAATTTGGAAGAATTGGTTACCGTCGACGATAATGAGTCCAACGATGGTTGATCAGCAAACGAAGGATCGAATCCGGCAAAATTGGCAATCCGTCGTTCGCGATGTCCACGCAGCCACCGATGCGGCAAGCCGCCCAGCCGATTCCGTACACGTCGTGGGCGTTTCAAAATACGTTGACGCTGAAACGACGCTTGCCTTGGCCCAAGCCGGTTGTCACGCTCTGGGTGAGAACCGACCACAATTACTTTGGCAGAAAAATGAAGCGGTCACGTTTCCCGCGGATGTGCGTTGGCATTTGATCGGGCATTTGCAGCGAAACAAGATTCGCCGATCGTTGCCGTTAAGTCCATTGATTCACAGTGTCGATAGCGATCGATTGATGACGGCAATTGCCGACGAATCAATCCTGCAAAGGCGGACCACGACGGTGTTAGTGGAAGTGAACATCAGTGGCGAAAAAGCAAAGACCGGTTTATCGCCTGAAGCAGTCGAACATTTGTTGACCCACTTGCCAAGCGAAGGAGTCAACGTCGTTGGTCTAATGGCAATGGCCGGATGGGGAACCGACCAACAAGATGCCAGAGCCCAATTCGCGCAAACACGCAGCCTTCGCGACGATCTTCAGCAGCGGCTAGGGATCTCACTGCCCGAATTGTCGATGGGAATGAGCGGTGACTTCGCCGCTGCGATTGCCGAAGGCGCAACGATGGTACGGATCGGTTCAAGATTGTTCGAAGGAGTTAGGTAACCGTTTCAACTCCAACTCGTTTGCCAATGCCGACGTCGCCAATGCTAACGTCCCCGCGTGAATCTCGATGATATCTTCGACCGAGGGCGCGTAACCACCTGCCATCGTTATCGCAAGCGGAATCGATCGACGTTGGCACCAATCAATCACGGTCGCGTCTCGTTTTCGAAGGCCCGCCTTGGTCAGCGACAATCGGCCAAGCCGATCATGTTCGAACGGATCTGCACCGGCCAAGTAGATGGCCAAATCAAATGGCCCATTCTTCTCGACGATCGCAAGTGCGTCGGCCAACGCAGCCAAATAATCCTCATCACCGGTCCCGTCTGGCAACCCGACATCCAAATCACTAGGCATCTTCCGTAGCGGAAAGTTTTTCACGCCATGCAGTGAGAACGTGAACATTGATGGATCGTTCGCCAATATCGAAGCCGTTCCGTTCCCTTGGTGAACATCCAAATCGATGATACACGCGCTGCGTATGCCCCCTTCGGCTTGAAGTGTCTTTGCTGCAACGGCGGCGTCGTTGAACACGCAGTATCCTTCACCCGCATCGGCAAACGCGTGATGCGTGCCACCGGCCAAATTTGCCGCGATCCCTTCGACCATGGCTGCGCGAGCCGCGGCGATGGTCGCCCCGGTACTTCGCCGCGACCGCTCGACCATCTTCTCCGACCAAGGAAACCCAATCCGCCGAATCTCGGCAGTGGACAACGAGCCTGATTTGACTCCTTCGACGTAAGCTACCGTATGACACTGACAAAGCTGGTCGTCGGTCGCCGCAGGCGGCACTAACAGTGGATCGTCGCGATGATGGTCACTGTTCACCACTCGATGGCGCAGCAAGCGGTATTTTGACATCGGAAATCGATGCCCCTCTGGTAGCGGCAATTCAAAATGGTCGGTGTAGTAGAGATGCATAAGTTTTGAAAGATATCAGAAATCGTCGATTTGCACCTCAAGATCATGCTTTTACGGGGATTAATGGCGTTTACCCCGCCCCGCTCTCTGTTCTACACTCCCAGCACGTCAATTGTCAGGACGATTCCCATCTTGCTCCGCCAAAGGAACGGCTATGTATCGTTGGTTGCTCTGCTTCCGTTATTTGCGGACTCGCTACATTGCGCTCGCGTCAATCATCAGCGTAACGCTTGGCGTCGCTACATTGATCGTTGTCAACAGTGTCATGGCCGGGTTTTCTGCTGAAATGCATGACCGGCTCCACGGTTTGGCGTCTGACATCTTGATCGAATGTCACATCAGTGGTGGCATGCCCGACCCAGAACGCCACCTGGAAGAAATCGAATCAGTATGTGGCGATCAAATCGCAGGCTCCTCGGTCAGCGTTCATGTTCCTAGCATGCTAGGCATCGAATTCAATGGCCAACAAATCGCGCGTCATGTCAACTTAGTTGGCCTCGATCCGGAAACCTACAACACGGTCAGCCAATTCGGGCAATTCCTGCTGCACCCGGAAAACCAATCGTCCGTCTCGTTTGATCTTCGTGAACAGGGGTTCGCTCCGGACCGCGAAGGTTTCCCGGCATCGGGTTGGGAATACCGCCGCGCTAAAGCCGGATACGAGAAAGCTCTTGAGCTTGAACGAGAACGAATCGAAGTTCTCAAAGCTAAAGCCAATGCGGAACTGGCAAAGAAACGGGGCGAAGAACCACCCGCCAACGCTCCGGCCGTCGCTGCGTCGGATGGCCCGACGATCTCGCCGTTCTTCTCACCGGAAATGCTTGAGGGAACCAACGGTGAAGGCCCCAAGGAATTTGACGCCGCCGTCGATCAGTACCCCGGAATCATCCTGGGGATTTCCACCTGCAGCACCAAACTTCGAGACGAAGACAACGTCGTTCGCGACCACTACTATTGTCGCCCAGGCGACGATGTTCGCATGATGTTCCCCAACGCATCGGACAACACCAAAGTCATCAACCAAAAATTCACCGTCGTCGATTTGTACGAATCGGGGATGAGCGAATACGACAGCACATTCGCGTTTGTCCGACTCGATAAACTGCAAGATTTTCGCGGTATGATTGATCCGCAAACGGGGATCCGAAGCGTCACAACGATTCAATTGAAATTGATCGAAGGAGCCAACCTGAACGAGGTTCGCGATATGCTCCGCCGACGATTCCCACCGGACGTTTATGCATACAACATCCAAACATGGAAAGACATGCAGGGACCGTTATTGGCCGCCGTCCGACTCGAAACGACGATCCTAAATATCCTGCTTTTCTTGATCATCGCTGTAGCGGGTTTCGGAATTTTGGCGACATTCTTCATGATCGTGGTCGAAAAGACGCGTGACATCGGAACGCTCAAAGCACTCGGTGCATCGGGCCGCGGCGTCATGAGCATCTTCCTCAGTTATGGACTCTTGCTCGGCTTTGTTGGCAGCGGTGCGGGATTGATTGGTGGATTGCTATTCGTTAGCAACATCAACGAAATTGCGGGGGTAATTGAAAAGATCACTGGCCAAGAAGTCTTTGATCCGACCGTCTATTACTTCACCAAAATACCGACGATCATTCATCCATTTACCCTTTGCTGGGTGATGGCAGGTGCCGTTGCGATCGCAGCAATGGCCAGTGTGCTGCCAGCCCTTCGTGCCGCTCGGATGCACCCCGTCAAAGCCCTGCGATTCGAATAAACCGACCTGCATTAGCTGACTTGAGAACATGAAAAACGAATTTGTCCTGCAAGCGTGTGGCATCCACAAGAGCTACCACAAAGACCGCATCGAAGTTCCCGTTTTACGCGGCGTCGATGTGAATATCACCGCTGGAAAAGTGAACGCACTGGTTGGTCGTTCAGGCAGCGGGAAGAGCACTCTAATGCATATACTCGCTACGCTAGACACTCCCGACACAGGCGAAGTGATCTTTCAAGGCCAGCGCATCGACAATGCGTCTCGAGCACGCCGGGATGCTTACCGAAATCGCGACATCGGGATCATCTTTCAGTTCTATCACTTACTGCCTGAACTCTCGGCAATCGAAAACGTCCTTGCACCGATGATGATCGGGCAAAGCTTGTGGAACTACTTCCGCAACCGCCGCGAAGCACGACTTCGTGCCGAGGCGATGTTGGACCGAGTCGGATTGCTGCATCGTGCTACTCACCGCCCAACCGAAATGAGCGGCGGAGAAATGCAACGGGCTGCGATTGCCAGGGCGCTAATGACCGATCCGAAGCTATTGCTTGCCGACGAACCAACCGGAAACCTCGATACCGATACGGGCGAAACGATCCTCAGCCTGCTCGACCAACTGAGTCGAGAAGAAAATCTTACGATCGTGATGATCACTCACGATGATGCGATCGCCAAGAGTGCCGACGTGTGCTACCGCATGCAAGACGGACTACTGGAAACGAAAAAACCATCGCGCAACGTGGCGTAAACGGCACGCCCAACGACTACTGTTGCTGCTGTTGCGCCGCCCGTTCTTTCTCTCGGTTGCGTAAAAAGTTCTTGTAATCTTCGGTCCGCATCAATAACTCAAAATCGATCAAACCGTAGACCAACTTACCGTTGCGTCGCAACAATTCGCCGTTCTTTTTTCGTTGTCGCAGAATGACGTGACTCGGTTTGTTATCCAAGACCATGAAACCCTTTTCTCGCAAGTCACTAGCAGCTTGCATGGTCACTTCGCCGGCTTCTTCCTTAGTGATCAAGCCTTCCTGGGCACTGACATCGGCATTGATCCCTTTGATCCATGCAAACAGGTAGACATATTGGCGTTCAAAGTCCAAATCAATCTTGGAATAATTTGAGTCCAAGTTAGCGGCCATTCCCGTTCGGTAACGATCAAACCGCCCTCGTTCACGCCCCAGTCGCCATGGTGCGCATTTCCGCGCAGGGCTGAAAATACAAATCGGATGTTTCGTTCGAACTTGCAATTCTTTTCGGCCAAAGTGACCGTTCCTAAGGTCCACCAACAACCCAAACTCTTGAAACGGATCATTGAACATTGCCCCAGCAACCACCTCGGCCGGCATCTTATCGGGGAAGGTCTTGGCCACTTGTAGTGGTACTTCTTCGGCAAAACGCGAAAACTTAACGACCAAATCTTGTTTGACTCCGTCTTTGTTTTCCGTTGGAACGCGATAAACCACACCGCTGCCTTCGACCAACCGCTCTCCCCTCTTCGAATAGGCCTTGGCAGAATACCAATTCTCGGGCTGCAAATTTTCAAGCAACCGCCAACCCAATCGTGTCACATAGAATTCATTGCCGTCGTCATCGACAACAAAAACGTAGCGAACGCCATACACCTTGACTTGGCTTTCATTTGGCGCGTCATTAAAGGTAGTCTGCATCGCTTGGGCGAACGTGATTGGGACAGGCGATTCGTTTTGCATAGTAACCGATTTTGGGAAAGAAATAGGTGAACGAGGCGAGCGAACACGAGAGTATTCTCACTCGACTGCTTTTCTGTAAGGGGGCATCATCGCCCATCACTTCTGCGTTTGAAATGTAGGCGAACGTGTTGGTGCGTTGTGCACCAATATACAATCGCCTCTTACCACGCGAAAGCTCGCTAAATGGCACGCTGCCCCAGAACAAATGGCAGTACGGCACCCGCCATAGGAGACTATTCGTGACGCAATGCTTCGATCGGATTCATCCGTGCGGCGCGAATCGCGGGGTACAAACCGCTGATCAATCCAACGGCAACGGCGATCAATACCGCAAGCGGAATCGTCTCGTAAACGATCGAAGGTTCGGCCTCTCGAATCGCATCAGGAAGCGCCGCGAACTTATCGGGAAAACCGACGCGTATCGAAGCAATCAGCCCGCGATACATCCCCGGCCCAAGGAATCCGAGAAAGATCCCAAGCGTAGCACCGGCAAAGCTTAACACCAGAGTCTCGACCAAGAATTGTCGAACAATGTCACCGCGTTTGGCACCCAGTGCGCGCCGAATCCCGATTTCACGGGTTCGTTCGGTCACACTGGCTAACATGATGTTCATAATCCCAATGCCACCAACGATCAACGAAATACAGGCGATCAAAACACCAATCCCCAAGAACATCAATCGCAAATTGCGTGCTTGTTCTAGCAGTTCGAGCGGCACAACCACAGCAATATCGCCGGTTTCTTCGTGCTTAGGCGCAAGCATGTATTCAATCATCGCCGCGGTGGTACGGACTTGGTCGACACTTTCAACTTGTAGCGTGATTTGGTTCAATTCCATAATTTCAATTTGGAATTGGCCACTTCGACGAGTCACAATCGTATCGCCAACGCGGCGACGCAGTGTCTCGATCGGAACGTAAACATCGGCTGAGAAGTCTTGCGAATCGAGCGACCCACCGATTGCCGCAGACGCATTGCGATGTTCCAAAACGCCGACAATCTTAAAGAAGTCCTGGTTTTCCGGAATGTAGACCCTCTTGCCGAGCGGTTCTTCGTAAGGGAAAAGTTTTTCGGCGACACCCTCCGAGATAACGCAAACGGTATCTTTTTGGATTGCATCGGCATCACTCAGAAACCGGCCGCCGTTCGGGCGAATTTTGAGTTGGTTGACCTCGTCATAAAGAGGAGTGCAGCCAACCAAACGCCCGTCAACCAACCGATCGCCATAGGTAAATTGACGTCGAATTTCACGAATCGGTACTGCTGCAGCAATCGTCGGAACGCTTCCAAGAATCAATTCAAGGTCGCTACGCAGAAGCCCGTATTGGCTGGCGGCCGTTCCCGCTAATTTTTCTTCCGGAGGTTTTACACTGCGGATAATAATCGTGTTTGCCCCAAGAGATTCAATTTGCTTTTGAACTTGATCGCTTGCGCCTTGGCTAACGGCTGTCAAAACGATCACTGCCCAAACGCCGATCAAGATACCAAGCATTGTTAAGCATGTGCGCAGCGGATGCAGCGAAAGGCTCTTGATTCCGAGTCGCCAGGTTCTCAACCAAAGCATTAGGAAGTGTCTCTATTAAGGAAGGGTAATTTCGTGTTTGGCAAGATGCGGGCCGCCCGTTTCAACAAGCGGCAAACGATGAACGGATGGATCAATTTGTCTTTGCCAACAACTCTTCGACTGCGAGTCGTTGGGCTTGCCGTGTTTCGTCCCGTCTTTCTTCGCTAACCTTTGCATCGAGTGCCAACATGCCGTCTTTGAGCCGAATGATTCGTTTTGCTCGATCGGCCAAATCATCTTCGTGAGTGACCATGATGATCGTGCGTCCTTCATTGTTGAACTCGTCGAAAATCTCCAAAATTTCGTCGGTCGTGACCGAGTCCAAGTTACCGGTTGGTTCGTCAGCGAGAATAAAATAGGGATCGTTAATCAAACTGCGTGCGATCGCGACACGTTGTTGCTGGCCGCCCGATAATTGGGCAGGCCGATGGTCGAGCCGGTCTTTCAAACCGACTCGTTCGGCCAATAAGATTGCCCGTTCACGCTCGCTTGAACCGAGCTTGCCTTGGTAGTACAACGGCACCTCAATATTCTCGACCACGCTCAATTGCTGGATCAAATTATAGGACTGGAATACAAACCCAATCCGTTCGCTGCGAATCTCGGCTAATTCGTCATCGGATAACACGCTAATGTCATCGTCACCTAGCATCAGTGATCCAGCGGTTGGCTTGTCCAAACATCCGAGCAAATTCAGAAGCGTACTTTTGCCGCTCCCAGAAGGCCCCATGATCGCAACATAGTCTCCTTCGGGCACATCAAATGACACGCCGCGCAAAGCGCGAACGGTTTCACTTTTGAGCACATACTCTTTCTTTAGATCGCGAATCGAAGTCGCCATTCTCGCTGGTGACACCGGCTCCGATGCAAATGGCTGATCGCCCGGTGAATACGCTTCCTTCGTGCTCACTGTGGGCCTCCGCCACTATTACGCCCAGCACCACCGCCTCCGGGACCTCCTGCGCCACTACCTCCGGGACGTCCTGCGCCTCCGCCTCCGGGACGTCCTGCGCCACTACCTTCGGGAGGTCTACCGCCTCCGGGACGCGCAGCACCTCCGGCGCCACTAGCTCCGGGACGCCCACCGCCTGAAACGCCGGGATTCGAGCGGCCATCCACTGGGCCTTGCACGTTCGAAGCCCCGTTGTCTGCACCGGCTTCTATTCCCCGTTTTGCAGCCTCGGCGGCGCGATCGCGTGCGATTTCCAACATGTCGCTCGTGTCGGCTATATCGAGCGTCGGCAAATCCATTAAATTCAGATGAGACCGAAGGTTCAAAATCACTGTCTCTCCCTCTTCAACTCCCTCGGAGATGCAGGCCATTTTATCGTTCGTCGCTCGCATTTCGACCTCACGAGTCTCGAACTGCTGCGGCCCCTTTTGCACCAACGCGAACATTTGTCCGCCATGCTCGTACAAACCTTGGATCGGCATTTGGACGGCGTCTTTGATTTGCTCGACAAAGATCTGGACCTCGGCCGTCATCCCCGTTCGAATCTCTTCGGGCGGGTCAATGATCTCAACCAAAACGGCGTATTCTTTGATCGACGAGCTGAACCAACTTCCCGGTTCCGCATAGCGGTTGACCTTAATGACCGCTCCATTGACTATCATCCCCGCAATGGCGCCAATTTGAATTTTCGCTGGCATGCCTGATTGGATCAGCGTGATTCGGGACTCGTTCACTTTGCAATTGACTTGCATCCGAGTGGGGTCGGGCAAACGAATAATCGCTTGTCGTTCGCGGACTTGCGCCCCTGCTTCAACAACAAATTCGGAATTTCCACCGCGACTACTATATCGATTCGCATAAACGACGACGCCGTCGGCGGGCGCGTAAATCATGCACTTATCGACTTGGTCTTGGCTTTCGGCATAGTCTTGGCTTTCTTCTTGCAATTCACTGTCGCGCGCCGACAAAGCTGCCTTAGCCGCATCGATGTCACTGTCGTATTGGACCAACATTTTCTTTTTGGTCAATTCTTGTAGCACGCGAAGCCGACCAATATGAGATTCGAGACGGTTATTTGCGTTGGCCACCGCGTATTTATCGGCGTCCAATTGCAACGATTTGACGAGCCCCTTGGCTACAAGCCGTTCGCTACTTTGAAGCGCCAATTGAGCTTTGCGAAGATCTTGTTCCGCAATCGCAATTTCACTTTCGATCGCTTTTTTTTCTGTTTCGAAAACACCTTCAACGTATTCTTGACGCGAGATTTTTGCCTGTTCCAAATTCGCCTTCGCGCTGGCAGCATTCGACTCGGCCGTAATCACCTCAAGCCTGTCTTCTTTCATCTCCAACACACGCTCTGACGAGTCAAGTTCGACTAACTTGTCTCCCTCCTTGACGCGAGTCCCTTCGTCGATCACCCAGAGAATCGGAGTGCCACCGCCTCCGCGAGCTTCCACTTCGCAGAGGACCTCGATATTGCTGCTGCTTTCGATTTCCCCCTGCTCGAGAACGATATGGTCGAACGAACCACGCGTGACTTCGCCTTGGATCAGGTCAGCTTGCGAAACACCGTCTTCCGCGTTGAATACATACGAATACCCAAACCACCCCGCGGTAGCTGCAACAACTAAGACGACCAATAAGCCGATCATCAGTCCCCCACGCCGAGGCCGGCCGGGAACAGAATAGAAAGATAGATTCATTTTTTTAGGGAGGGGGGGACAATGGGGGGGGAATACACCGTATTTGGTCAAACCCCGGAAACCGAGGCAAGTTCCGCGCGGATCGACAGCTTCAACCTCGGCGCCGCCCTAATGGGTGGTCCGAGCCCGATACCGATAAAACGCAATCAAATTAGCCCGAAGGCTGTACTAAAACCTTCTCAGGCCAGCGTCAAAAACCAGACCTACCACGCTATTGTAACTCGGGGGCAAAGTATCGATCGTCATCGATTTTCAGATTCGCAGGAATCTTTTCAGCTAACTGGGCGGGTGTTAACGAAAATCGGGGATTAATTTCGACTTTGACCTCCTCGCCAAGCTGTGCCCCAGCGGCCTCGAGCCATCGCCGATGCTGTGCAACGATCGCCTCGCGTGACAATTTCGGCGTGTCGTTCTCGGCTCCGTCAGCGTTTTTCACTGGTGCAAATCCGTCACTTGGCAATACCTCCACCACAAACGCGTTCTTGGCACTCGGCAACAAATCAAAGATGAACTTCTCGAACTTCACCGCATTTGGCTCGGTTGGGTCAACACGCTCGCCCGCCTCGTTCCGATACGGCACCTTCTTGGACGCCCGATGGAACGGCAATGCACTCGCTTGGGACGCGATCCGCACCAGGAAATCGACGTCGATCACGTGCACGCCGATACTGCCGGCCCACAACTTCAATTCGCCATCGGCGTCTCGCGCCTCGGCGGCTTGTTCCGGCAAATCGCTGTATTCGATTACTTGTACTCGACCATCCGCGATCGCAATATTTCCGACCTTTTCCATCGGATAGCGTTTTCGGATTACTTGGGTCGTCAATTCGCTTCGGCTCATCAAATGATGACCAATCAAGGTGGGATCACACAGATTCACAAGCGGATTGTCGACTTGAATGTAAGCTAGATGTTTGACACCGCGTTTTTTCGCATCCGCCAAGGCTCCGCTCCGATCGAGCGCTCGAACCGTGCCACCGTGCCCATCGGGGCTGAGTGCCAAGGAAGCTTTCGACGCTAATAGCAATTTCCCGCTATTCGCATCGACCGCCGGCATCGTCCCTTGGCGAAAAATAAATACGTCTTCCTTCTTGAGACCTAAGTAATTGTTCTCTTCAAAGTACGCTCGCGTCTCGGCGTCGGTTGCGTCACTTGTCATGATGTAGAACGGGATCGCGGCGCCGTAAATTGCCCCGATCGCTAACAAACGATCGGCAAACACTTGGAACAGTGTCCGATTCGAAACGGGACCAACCGGAAACATTCCTTTCGGTCGGTCAAAGCCCAGCCGAGTTCCCTGTCCGCCAGCGACAAGAATCGCACCAACCTCACCGGCCCGTAGTGCTGCTTCGCCTCGCGTGGTCGCTTCGTCCACCGTCCAACTGGCCCCCGACCCATCGGCCAAAACCGCCGGTGGTGCCTGGGCCGTCGCGGCGATCGCCGCAAAGTCAGGCTTCTCGTCTTCGTCTGCAATCAGTGTGCTGAGCTGTGCAAAATCAATCTCCTCTAATTGACCGACCAACGATTCCCGCTCGACTTCGCTGAGTTGGTCCCAAAACTGAAGGACATGCGATTGTGAGAATTCTGCGAGGCGAGTTTTCAGAGCTTCAAGATTCATAATGGTTCAATTAGAGGTTCGTTGAAATGGTCACGACCGAACCGCTAAAAGATACCACTTATCGCAGAAAGTTCCATCCATGATTTGAGTAGCGAGTTTCGCGCAAATGGGCAATATTGTCGACTGGCAAATTGTCGCATGACACCTCACTTGCCCCAAAAACTTCATACAGACTTTGCTCTAAAACTTCCGGATTGACAGGAATATTCGTGATAAATTGCGAATGCTCGCGGCCTTGGCGATAGTCGGGCTGCCGCGGTGCCGTCCTTAGACAACGGGCGATTCGGTCGAGGTCGGCGGCGTACAGGATTGTACCGTGGTACAGGACATGATGACGCACCATCCGCATACTATTGCCCGAGAACTTCTTGTTTTGAAACGTCAAATCACAGGTACCCTGAAACGCCACATCGGGCAACTGTTGACGGACAGCCTGTAAAACACGTTGCATGACAAATTCATGAGCCAAATCGATCCGACCAATCGTAGGCCGCATATCGACATCGAGTACAACGCTATACATCAAACACCCCGGCCCAGCGACGATCGAAGCACCGCCGGTACAACGACGAAATACTGGAATCGACTCCGCTTGGCAGTACGCAACGTCCACTTCCTCTGCCACCCGCGAAGACCGCCCGACCACGACAACCGGATCGCGAAATTGCCAAACGCGAATGACTTCGTTTGATCGTTTCGCAGACGAATCTTCTTGCTTGCTCGCTTCATCCGCCATTAACAATAACGACTCATCAAGAGCCAATTGGTCAGCCGGGTCCGATAGAGCATGTTTGAGGATTTGCATTCGCTAGTTGTGATCGATTCGTTAAAAACGGACAACCACACATATTGCCAGTGCATTGACTTGCCGCTGCATTGCCTACTATGTCTTCGCAATGTCCTGTAAAATCGCTTTATCAGACATACTAGACCGATCGACATCAACCATTGCCATGGATCGCACGTGTCAAACGACAACCCATTTTCGCAATCGCATACGCCTCCCCCAATCCCCCCCAATTCGCGGGCGAATCCCACTCATTCCAACAAACGAATCTTCGTCGTACTCGGCGTGATCGCTTTGTTTACTGTGATGCTTTGCGGCGGTTTAGGCGTGGTCGGATTCATCGCGATGCAACGGATAGCGCAACCGCCGAGCGACGTTACGCTGCCCGAAACGCCACCGTCCTTCCCAAGCGACCTAGCCAACTTTAATCAATCACTTGCCAAGGTTGCCACCGACCCGCTTTCGGATCTAGTGGTGCCCCAGTCGTCACTTGATTCCTTTATCCGCAAATCGGCTGATGCGTTAGTCGCCGAAGAAGACGTTCCGTTTAGCTCGGGCGTGTTCATCGAAGCGGTCGGAAAGAGCGAGTTCTGTACCAGTGACTTCGGCCTTATCGAACGGATCACGATGCGAAATTGGTTGAACGAAAGTCCCATTTTTCCCGAGGCTCTTGACGCACACTACCGGATCCTCGACGTGCGTTTGGACGCCTCTGGCGATTTGGCCGAAGTCGATCTATTGAGTTATTCTGCTGACAATCAAGTCGAAACGATCCAGTGGTTCTTGGTCAAGGAAGAGGGAAAGTGGAGGTTCTATGATTGGCAACGTCTCGAATTTGGTCGGCGTGAATCGGACGAGTACGCGGCCTATTTGAAGGGTGAACCACCCGTAGACGACGGTTACTACACGGCACTCGAACTACTGGTCGACGCCGAAACGGCTTGGCAAGAAGACCGCCACGAGGAAGCTCGACAAATCGTCCGCAGCGCCGAATCAACACTAATGCTTGCCGCGGATCGCCCCTCGTTCCAACTTCGCACCGCACACTCTTGGATGCGAATGTATCAATATGCCGAGGCGATCGCCGCGATGAAAGCGATCCAAGACCCCGACGCAATGTTGGGGGTTTGGCCGTCGATGGCGGTTTGCCTATGGAGTCTCGACCAAAACGAAGAGGCGCTGCAAGCCGCGTTGAAATCGCAGAACCAATCGCCCGACCACCCAAACACACAGTGGATTTTGTCCGAAATCTATAATGAACTCGGTCGTGACGACGAATCGGCTGATTTGGCGATCAAAGCACTGCCAATGATCCCCCATGATCCGACGGTCGCCAATTGTGTGCTGCGTCAATCGCGGCCCAAAGATGTTGAGGTCCTGCTTAACGTTCAACAGAAAGCCGAAACCGAAAATGGTTGGACACGTATCCTCGACACAGCGGCCGACAACACCAAATTCGGCGAAGCACTTCTCAATGCAATCGAAACACGAAGCGATTTGCCCATGGGATTAGCCGACATGGCAGCAGCCAACTTGGCTTGGTCCAACAACGAATACGAGGCAGCGGCTATTCATTTTCTCGCCGCCCAAAAGACGGTGAAGCTCGAGGAATTGGCTGTGGCTGCGTCGAATGACTATTTGGCATTACGCCTTCAAGAAAGCGAATTCAAAAAACTATTCGCCGAATCTACCGACATCGAGGCCACGACCCAAAAGCTCGTTCGCCGCGCCTACGACGATGCTCTCTACAGCGATACCAGGAAACTAATAGACGCGCTCTCCGAGCAAACCGACTTTGTTGAAAATCCTTGGGCGGCTGGGCTGCGTGGTTTTGCCTTTTACGAAGATGGCCAAAACGAGAGTGCTCTTGCGGACTTCGAGACGTTCTTAGCGTGGCAATTGAACAACACCAATGCGATCGAAGAAGACGACCAATGGATCAAGGACACGACCGAGTACTATATCGCAACGACGCTGTTGAAACTCGGACGACCTGCGGACGTGACAACGCGTTGGCCCGATGATCTGAACCGCCATTGGCAAGTCGGCGACTATCTTCTCACCTCGAATCGACCGGAAATCGCCACCGCGTTCCTCAATGCCACATCGAAATCACCATCTGATTCGGTCCGCCTGCAGCAACTGCGACTGCTAGCACACCAAGCCTATGTTTCCAATGATCCCGTACAAGGCGATCAGTTGTACCTAGATGCACTGGACCTTTCGAACACAGTGATTGATGACGACCAATCTTATCTGCGACCTGCGATTGTTCGCCGATGGGCAAACGATTGTGTCCTCAGCCAATCAAAACCGCCAAAAAATCTCGATCAACTCGCCCATGAATCGATCGGACCGTTCATCTCAACCGCCGTCGAAGAATCGGTTCGATTGCGCGATCCTAATCAATGCGCACAATGGCAAGCAGTAGCGAATCAGATGGGCGTCGTTTCGGGGGATATCTATGCATCGATTCGTCAAGAAGTCGGAATGCTCGAATGGTCGCAAGGGAATGCCGACGAGGCCGCGTCGGCACTCAAGGAATGTGTCGCCCATACCGACTCGGACGAAACGTGGCTCTACGACGATCGCATCCAAAACGCTATCACCGCGATGGCACGCGCTGGTCGAATCGAAGAAGCACGTGAATGGCTTGCTTCGATTCCACCTACTGACGATGCAATTCCCCTGACCGTGTCACTCGACTTGGCCACAGGTCAATTCGATAACCTGAACGAGGCAATGGACGCTCTCGATCGAGACGAAGCGACTCGGTTCCTCAATCGATCTTTCAACAACAGCCGACTGCAATGGTATTGCAATCAGCCGAAACTGATCGATTTGTTGAAAAAGTTTCCGTTGGTGATTGGCAGCAACACTGCGTCCAGTGGAGACTTAGTGATGGGTGATGGCGGCGAAATTAGTGGCGATGCAATCGAGCAATTGCTCGAAGCCGCACTGGGCGAGCCGTTTTCGGCCGAACCGTTTGACGGCCAATCACGCAAACTGGAACAAGCATGGCTAGCGAGTTCGCAAAGTGGCAATCGGATTTTGATACTCTGGTCGCATCCTGAATATGAACTCAAAGAGTTGCCCAAAGATCTTCAGCTTGCGTTGGATCAAAAGCTTCGTCGTATGTCGATCGAAATAATTGATGAGAATCCCAAGGCAGAAGAACGATTGTTTAAAATCGCTGCACAGGCCGCCGGAAAAAGTGCGATTCTGTTTACATGGTCGCCCCGCTCCCATTGCTGGACAGGACCTGAATTGCGGCGAAGGTTGGAATGGGACGGTCGCGTGCCGCTCGGTTTGGACATACCGAATGTGGACTTGGTGGAAAAAGCAATCGACACCGACTCCCCCGATCCACCCACGATCGACGATTGGGAAAAACGACTGACACAACAGGGGGCTCCATTGTCGGTAACCTTGAGCGTCCCCTGTGAAAACGGCGTCGAAAAAATTCCGGCGGAAATCGTTCGCGTCGACGTTGATAATTACGACATCTTCGTCCGCCCAAAACAAGACAGCAAGATTAACCCGTTGGTCCAAGCAGGGATCGAGTACACGTGCTACGCTGGATATTTGGAGTAACCAACGCCGGCGGGCCCGACTAACGGAAGCCCGGCAACTCTCGCAATTTCGTCGTCTATCTCTCATCCAATGCCGGAAATCCCGATGGTGTTTCCAGCGTAATCCTCAATAGCTAATCATTTCTCTTGGCTACACCTGATTCCTTTTGGCTTTCGACGCCTCGTAAAGACATTTTGCCGACGATTCAATCGGCACTTCGAGATCAGTTTGTGTTTTGCGATGAAATCGCGGACCTATTGTCGGCTGCCTTTTACGAGCCATGCAATGTTCTGCTTTGGGGGCCTGGCGGTCACGGAAAATCGGAAATGGCCGTTGCTGCTCTGCGGGGGTTAGGACTTGCCGAAAGCGAAATTTTCATCCAATCGTTTGGCGAAGGGATGAGTGAAGACCGCTTGTGGGGTGGACCGGACATGGCGTCGCTCGATACATGTGTGCGCTACGACACGACTCGATCGTTCCTGGCCCCACAGTATAAGGTTGTCATCTTCGAAGAACTCTTCGACGCACCCGCCCAAGCGTTGTTGCCACTAAAAGATGTCTTGACCCGTCGCGTCTTTATGAACGGCCCCGAACGCGTCGAGATGTCGGCAAAGGTCGTCATCGCTTGCACCAACAAAGACCCTCGGGAATTCGCCGAAGATAGCGATGCAGTTCAAGCGTTGATGGAACGATTCTTGTTACAGAAAGAAGTCCGTTGGCCTGGTTACGAAGCGAAGCACTACCGAGAATTGTTCGCCAAAGTTCGCCCCGGTGCGAGCATGGGCGGCAAACAACTCCACACGCTCCTTTCCAAAGTCATCGCGGGGCTCAACGAAGACAAAACATTTATCATGTCGCCGCGGATGGCCATTCAATCACTCGAAGTCGTCTCCAACGCCGCCCGTATCCACGGCGACGACATCATCACGCCCGACGCATTCCAAAGCATTCGCTTCGTTCAGGGAATGCAATCCTACACAGCGGATCTGGCTCGACGCATCGAAAAGCAACTCCCGGGCGGAAAGTCTGTCGACAGTGCCTCCTCGAAGGAACTCGTCAACATCCCGCTTTCGGAACAAGATTTTTCGCACCACAACGCGGGCCCTCTTAAGACGCCGCGCCGCGAGATCCCAAAAATGGTTCGCGAAACTCTCGAATCGAGGTTCATTCACGCTGACGAAATTGTCCAAGTCCTTACCCACGCCTTTTTCCAACCTTGCAATGTCCTTCTTTGGGGACCGGGCGGCCATGGAAAATCCGACATGGTTATGACCGCGTTACGAGCACTGGGGTACGAAGAAGACGAGATCTTTTTACAGTCATTCGGCGAAGGAATGACCGAAGACCGGCTTTGGGGCGGCCCAAATATCGCCAAACTTGATGTTTGCTTGGAATACGACACCGACCGGTCGTTCTTGCCCTACGAAGTCGTCATCCTCGAAGAAATTCTCGACGCATCAAGCCAAGCCCTCTTGCCTCTGAAAGACGTTCTTACTCGACGCGTTTTCATGAACGGCAACCAAGGCGTTCCGATGATGTCCAAATCGATCGTCGCATGTACCAACAAGGACCCGCGTCAATTCGCGAAAGACAGCGACGCGGTCAAAGCACTTCTCGAACGGTTCCCATTGCAATTAGAAGTCCGCTGGCCATCCTACGAGCAAACCGATTATGAGGCCCTGTTCAGCAAAACGCACCCGGACGCTGGGCCCGACCGCCGCAAACTCAACCGCATTTACGCACACGTCATCGCCGACCTCAACGACGAACGTGACGCTGGGTTCCACGTGTCGCCACGTATCGCATTGGGCGGACTACGACTGGCAGCCAACAGCGTCGGACGACATGGGCGACGCAAAATGATTGTCGAGGACATTCTGACGATTCGTAACGTCCAAGGGATGGAATCGTACAAGAAAGATGTCGAAGCGATGATCCGGTCAGCTCTTCTCGAAGGGGGTGTCGAAGTGTTGCTAAGCGATATCGACGAACGTGCGGGGCGGTTGCAGGGAAAAATGGAAGAGATCAACGCCAAATTCGAAATGGCGAAACAGCTTGACGATGAAGCTCGTGGCGACGTCAACGACGAAGCAATCACAGCAATGGTGGATTTGATGAGCAGCATGGATTCACTGAAGCACGAATTACTACATCTGCAAATTTCCGATCCAGCCCTGCAAAAATGGAAAAAACGTAGCGAAACCTTAGTCGACGAATTGGCAACCGAAATCGAAGCGGGGAGCTAGTCGATGGATCGCATCCGTGTCGAGCGAAAATTTCGCGACTTTATTCGCTATCACACTCACGTCAGCTATCCGGAATCGAGTGAACGCCGTCAACAAATCAACACGGCCGAAGTCATCAACAAGCTCGATGCGATTGGAATGCATCACGTCGCAGTCCCAATGATTTGGGACGGTGTCCACTTGGTCGACGAGGGCCGACTCGCAGGTGCGAGCGAAATCGAACGACGAGTCCGGTTCACCTACCGACTGCGAATGTGGAAAGTGACGACATGGCTTGATGAAGTTTTCCGCTGGTCAGATCGCGATATCGAAACCTACTTGCTACTTGCCCAAGCCCTTCGCGACGTTGAATTTGATCACATCCGTGGACGTACCGATGTGGATCGAGCGATTGCAAACGTCGCCGTCATCTCCACCGCCAAACGATCGGTCGCCGTTGGTATTCCGCCCGACACGATCACTCGCCAAATCAATTGGGCACTTGGCGAAGTCGGAGGATTGGAAGCCGACGAGGTCGATTTACTTGAATGCTTGCCCGACGAAAGCATGCTAAAGCCAACCGACAAGATCGACCACGAACAAATGTCACGGGATCGTGGAGTCACGTCGATCCAGCTCGTCGAAAACATCGACACACGTGGCCGCATCGCTTCCTTATTCTCCGATTGTTTTGGCGGCATTCGCAAAGAGCCCGAGCAAAAGGAAATGCACCCGTTGTCCGTTCGTCGCCTGGATGTCGCCTCGCGATTGTTGGCCGAACCCGGAATGGAAGCGTTGCTAAGGATTTCGCGGATTGCAAACGAATACGTTGCCTTTCAGCCACGCTTTGAGAAGAAAATGATTCCCTCGCCCGATGGGGATCAAACACGTATGCGGATGATGCAATCGTACGACGAGTTGCCAAAGATCGCGCCAGCAGCATGGGCGTTGAAGGTCGCTGCTCCAAAGTACTTTCGCTATCGTTTGGCAACAAAAAGTTTCATGGTGCGAGAAAAGATCAAACGAAGCGACAAAAAGCAATTCTTCTACGCCATGTTGGATCGTAGCAAATCGATGCAACAGGGCGAACGGATCTACAAACTGCTAGCCATTCTGCTAAATCGATTGCGAGCGGTTTCGCGGCGCGAAGCCATCCTCGGCTACAGTTTTTTCGATTCCGTTGTTCACGATCAGGTTGTCATCTCGGAAGTCGCAGAAGCCCGCGAGCAAATTCGGCAAATGCACTATGAATTCTTCATGGGCGACGATACCGACATAAACTTGGCTCTGCGAGAAGGCATCAAGCGAATCAAAACCCTGGTGAGCGACATTAGTTCGGAGCAACCTGAATTGATCATCGTGACCGATGGCGATCACGGAATCAATGTCAAGCCAGAAGAGCTTAAAGGAATCCTGCTGCATGTATTCATCGTTGAAGAGTGCAACGACGACTTGATTAAGCTAGCCAAGGCAACAGGCGGCGTCGCGCTACAAGAGTTGTGATTTGATCTGACGCGCCACCAAAAGCGGGTGTTCCGCATCACGAATGGCTCCTGTCACCGCAACACGGTTGAACCCCGCATCAATAACTTGGGACAAGTTCGTCAAATCAATTCCTCCAATCGCAAACGCCGGAAGATGGCTGCGCGAGGCGACTTGCTTCAAGAATTCAGTACCGGCATATTGATCGAATTGCTTCGTTCGGCTCGAAAACACGGGACCGCAACCAATATAGTCCGCTCCGCCGGATTCGGCCGAGTCGACCAGGTCAACCGAATGCGTCGAAAGGCCCACGATTCGGCGGGGGCCGACCATCGACCGAACAATCGAAATCGGCAACTCTTCTTGCCCGACGTGAACCCCGTCCGCATCAGCAGCCACAGCGATATCCGGACGATCGTTGACAATGAAGAGCCGACCAAGCCCGCGCGCGATTTTGGCCGCGACAACGGATCGAGAGTAGAGCGTGCGGTCATCGACCGCCTTGTCTCGCAGTTGAAAAATATCGACCCCGGCGTCCGATAGCCCCCGGATGGACAAAACAAATGCCTCTTCGCTCGCATGGGCATCGATCAGAAAATACAGACGCGATTGCCGGAGCAGCCCAAGCCGATCACTCGTGTCGACTCGTAACTCAAGCGACGCACAATGGTGATAAGCGCGGTAGCGAATCTGTTCAACCTCTTTTGCCAGCGCCGCATCGATTGTTTTGCCGTATTCTTCGATCACTCGAAGCGACTGCTGGACACGCGAAGCTGCCGCAGCCACAACGCCCGACGCATCGGCCCGCTCGTATTCGGAATCGTTTTCGATTTTCGTCCCCACGTCACCCGGGGTATCCCGCGAGGCAAGCAATTGGTCGCGAGACAGAAAGCGGTTCACGGAGGTGCTCAAATCATGCCGGATCGTTTTGAATGATTCCGTCAGCTTGGAATCCTCGAGGTCAAATCGAGCGAATTCTTCGAGCGTCCGAACACCTTCGGTGGCTCGATTGATCGAAGCATCCAAGATCCGATAAATCGCACGCAGGGAGGAAGAATTCATGAAAATCAAGAGCAAAAATGAGGAAACTGAACCAGCAAGATCCGCTATTTTAGCAGCAACACACACATCCGCCGAGAACACCCCCTTCACACTTCCCGCGTCACACTTCAAACTTTCGCACATGCCCTCGGTATGGAGGGGCCCTCGTAGCTCAGGGGATAGAGCACCGCTTTCCTAAAGCGGGTGTCGGAGGTTCGAATCCTCTCGAGGGTGCTTTTCGGTAACCGCACGCCTGGATCCGCACGCCTGGATCCGCACGCCTGGATCCGCACGCCTGGATCAAGCGTGCTGTCACAATGGATTGCCCGCGCACAATCATCCCACCTGCATGGCGCATCACGCATGCATGCGTCATCTCGCTGCATACCCAATACCTAGAGCGGCTCAACCATAAAGTCATCAATTTCGACCGACACTCCTTGATGCAAGTAGTGCACGGCGATCAACAGGCGGCTACCGGTTTTCCTTTTAATGATGGTCCCCTCAAGCCCTTGAAACGCTCCCGACTTCACCCGGACTTTTTTTCCCGGTGTGAGCCGTGACTCGATCGTCATCGCAGCGCCTGTGGAGGTTCTTCCGGAATTTTAGTGGCAGGTATTCGGCATCATTTCCAGTTTGCTGCAAAAGAAGAGGATTCGTAGGCGGTAGCTCTTGAAAGTGCGGAAGCCTCTTGCCTCTGATCTATTGCTTTTGGTTCGGCTGTTGAACCCTTCGGCAACGGCATTGGTAAATCGGTATCGAAAATCGCTCAACAGTCCATCCATATGGGACTTCAATATCCTGCCGACCTTCTTAATCGGTTCGAGACGACTTCGGATCTCCCAGCCGCACCAACGCTCGAAGAAGTCCTCTGCCGAGTAGGCGTCGACGTAAGTCCAAAAGTCTAGAAAGCTTTCCTTGATGGCCCAGGCTCGACCCGTCTTCAGATCGCCTCGCTGAATCGTAGCAACTCAATTGGAACCCAAAGCCTCCGTCCACACACCGGACATGACTGATTGAAATAGAGTGCTTTGTTACGCATCATTTTTCCATTGCTTAAGGATCTTACTGCTCTACCAATCGTAGTTATGACCTTTTCTGTTCGCAGTTTGAATCGAGAGCTTCACGGTCCTTTAATGGTGGATACGACTAGGCATAAGTGAGTGGATTCTGCACAAACGTGCCAATGGGTAAGACTGAAATTATGTTTAGCATTTCGTCCCATTTTGGAGAATTTTTTTTTGTTAAGCAACACGACAGCGACTGAAGTCCTCAGCTTGGAAGACACAATCGATAGGTCGCTAGCTGATGACCCCACACTTTTGTAGTTGACATCAGTGCATCGTCCGACACACGCAAGTTCGCCCAAGCAATTTCTGACTGCCAAGCGAGCAACAAGGCAGTGATGTTTGGTTCACTACAACGAGTAGATCCGAGACACGAAAGAGTGTGTGCCAGCGTTTTTTGCGCACTAGAAATCACGATCTATTTAGTCGACATTGATGCCGCCTGTATTGCCTGGGCCTAACACGATTAGCTTTGCCTTGCATCACAGTGCTGCAAAATCGGGTTGGCGAAAAAAACCAGGTGAGGCCAGTTAGAGACTTGCTTGCCAGCCGTTTAGGCGGCTAGCAACGATTGTCCCAAGGACAGTTGAGATCCCTCTTGGACTCTTGAATGCCGAGGATCTTGAATGCCGAGGATCAGGCGGAACCGTCCATTGGTATCGTGCAAGCGGATACGCCTCAAGCGGAAGCGCGCGACCAAAAGGTAATGCGCCCCGTCCGATCAAAGCCTCTGGTAAGGCTTTACTTCTTGCACCAAAAAGCTGACGCAAAGAGTGTGAAAACACATCTAAGGCGTGCTTCTTACTGCGGTTCCAGCTGCCGCTAGTCTGCACAAAGTTTGTGATTCTTCGACAAAACAATGGCGGTTTCTGGCAATTGTCGTAACAATTAACAGGAATTCGCTCGCAAACTTTTCCCCCAGCAACTTCCCTTTTCTGCTGGTCGCCGACAAGATCGCGGCACCTTCACCATCCTCGTGCTTCAGGAACTTAAGCCTTGAAATATGCGCACTTGAATCGACGTTCGGCAATTGCCGCCGGAGGCATGGCCCTGTTTTCGACTCCGGGTTTGTTCGCTGAAGAACTACTCGCGACGCCGCGGTTGACCGAAGGACCGTTCTTTCCAGATCGACTCCCTTTGGATCAGGACAATGATTTGATCATTGTCAATGACAACACGACGCCGGCGGTTGGCGAAATCACTCATCTGACAGGTCGCATTTTGACCAAATCTGGGTCAGAGGTTCAAAATGCGACGGTCGAGATTTGGCAATGTGATGCCAACGCGGTGTACCTGCATTCGCGTGACAGCGATCGAAAAAAACAACAGCAAGACCAGAACTTTCAAGGCTACGGTAAATTTGAAACAGCGTCGGATGGTGGTTACCGTTTTCGCACCATCAAACCGGTCCCTTACCCTGGGCGTCCGGCTCCGCATATTCACATCAAAGTGTCCCAAAACGGACACGAAGTCTTGACAACCCAATTGATGATTCGCGGCCACGAAGGGAACGCCCGCGACGGAGTCTTTCGTCGAGCAGGTGATGTTGCGGAACGAGAACGGATTCTGGGCGACTTCAAGCCACTACCGGATTCAAAGATCGGTGAATTGGCATGCCATTTTGATATCGTGTTGGGCCGTACTCCTGCAGATCGTTAATCCGATTGACGTCCTCCGTCATCAGATACCTTCTCAAACATTCAAGTGACGTTCCGCTAGTCACTATCGAGAGCAATCCCTCTCATTTTTTTCAAGAAACCATCATGTTTGGGGGATCCCCAAAAGGCGTAAGTCGAGATTGTCATTTTTCGACGTCCAACGACGGGGTCCCCGGCCGCAAACTGAAATTGTGAGGAAATGGGTGTGACGAATACGGATCGAAATTCCCCTTACAGGTAGCGGCCGTTTTCATCAAACAGAACTCTTATCCTCACGGCAACAAGAATCTAATGTTACTTTCGCAACGCTAACGAAAGCTCCTCGAATGGCTGCATCTTCTCAATCCGGCCTGCTAGAACCACCAATTGTACCTCCACCGATTGCACCACCCATTGTGGCTCAACCGGCCGTAGCGCGACATGCGATGCATCCACGTTGGCTTGGAACGGATATTCGCCAACCCTTTGCGAAGACGAAACAGACGCCACCGAAGAGAGCTAAATCTGCAGAGATCCAAAACATTCCAATCGCGTGGCCGTTGATTGAGGAAGAACAGCCATTCAAAGCAAAACCAAAGCGAAGCGTCCGCTGCTATCGTGCATTCAAACGGCGAATCGAGGACACCCCTGCTTGGCTTATCAGTACCGTCTTGCATTTGATTCTGTTACTCGTACTTGCGTTCATCACGATCTCGATCGACGAATCTAGCCCGCTGCTGCTGTCATTAAGTCAAGGCGACCGAGATGCGGTTGCGGCGTTTACCGAATTTTCGATCGCCCCGGTTGAATTGCCAGATGAGTTCACAAGCGAGGCGGACCATGAAACAGAAATCCAAACGGTCGAATTGCCCCCCCAGCCAATCGTGATCGAGCCCATTTCCTTTGCAAGTGTCGAACCAATGCTTGACGCAATGAAGCAATCGTCTGTTTCGGACGGAATTTCCGCCAAGCTAGCCGCAATGGACACGTCGATGTTTGGCGGTCGTAGCGGGGCGATGAAGAAAGCTCTGCTAAGAGAATTCGGAGGAACCGAGGAGACCGAGAAGGCGGTCGAATTGGGGCTTCAATGGCTCAAACGACAACAGAATTACGACGGCAGTTGGAGTTTGGTGGGGCCGTATAGCAGCGGTGCTCCGTTCGAGAACAAAACCGCTGCGACTGCAATGGCGTTATTGGCATTCATGGGGGCGGGTAACACGCACCAAAGCGGAATCTATCGGGTGCACGTTCAGAAGGCTGCGGCATGGCTGGTCGCCCAACAAGATCGAAGCGGCTTTATGGCCCATAAAACCCACAACCAGCAAAAAATGTATGCGCAAGCTCAAGCGACGATCGCATTGTGTGAATTGTATGCAATGACGAAAGACGACTGGCTACACCCACATGCTCAAGCGGCGTGCGACTTTGCCGTGCAATCCCAATCACCCCAAGGTGGTTGGCGTTACCAACCGCGATTCGATTCGGATACATCCGTCACCGGATGGTTCGTGATGGGATTGAAAAGCGGTCAGGCGGCCGGTTTGCGAGTCGAGCGGTACGTCTTTGATAATGTCGAGAAGTACCTTGATTCGGTCGGCAGCGACTACAATTCGCAGTATGCGTACAAATTGGGTGAAGTTGCCTCGCCATCAATGACTGCCGAAGGAATCCTCTGCCGCCAATATCTGGGTTGGCATCGAAACCAACCTGGGATGGCGCAAGGACTAGGATCGTTGGCGACCAATCATCCATTGAATACGCGTGCGCCGGACGTCTATTACTGGTACTACGCAACCCAAGCAATGCATCATTATGGCGGACCACTGTGGACGCAGTGGAACGAGACAATGCGAGTCGGAATTCCAGCGACGCAAATACAACGGGGCAACGAAAAAGGAAGCTGGTCACCGCTTCGCGATGCATGGGGCTCACACGGCGGACGTCTCTACACAACGTGCATGTCACTGTACTGCTTGGAAGTCTACTACCGCCATATGCCATTGTATTCACTCGATGAAGAGTAGCGGTGACTTCAAATCGCTAATAATTTCGTTAACTAAAGGGCAACGCTTCTATTTGAGATTACCCTCATGGCCTACGCTTTCGACACTCGGACTTCGCATACGCAAACCGCATCGGATTCGGAGTTGATCCAAATCGCGATCCGTGGCGAGCCGAGCGGCTTTGAACAATTGGTTCTTCGTTACTACGACAAGCTCCATACATCGCTCAGCATCAATGTCGGGTGCCCTTGCGCCGCCGAGGATATCGTTCAAGATGCATGGATGAAGGCGTTTACGAATCTTGAAAAACTACGTGATCATGGCCAATTCTATTCTTGGCTATACCGGATTGCACTCAATTCGCGACGAACGTATGTGCCAAGCAAACATCGATCCCTACAGCTTGGATCGATCGAAGAAAGTCGAATAAGGCCAAGAGCGAAGCGGAATGAGTCACCGTCGGAAATTGCGGAGCGGAATGAAGAATGCCGCCGAGTCCGCCTGGCGCTCGCTAAAATCGATCCGTTACATCGGACCATATTGATTTTACGAGAGTACGAGTTGTATGACTACGAATCGATCGCGAAAGTCATGCAGACGAACACCGGGACCGTTCGCAGCCGTCTGCACCGCGCTCGTAGAAAGCTGAAGGAACGGTTGGAATAGCTAGCTGATTAAGTTACTTGCCTATGTCGCAAGTTTTTGTTGGCGTCACGCCGAAAATGGCCTCCTCCAAAAAAATGCTCAATTTTCTTCTCTTCCGTGACAACGCTTCTGCAAAACAGTCCTTTCTAGTTAAGGACGTTGCTTCAACACTGTGATTTCCGTCACGCCAATCGGGTCAACCCAAGGCGGCCGAGATCTGCAATGACAGCAACATCCCTGCAAACCCTCTCTTCTAAACGCACTGGGAGATTTCCGATGTCGACGCACACTAAGACCTTAACCATGATCCTGTCCCTGTTCGCGGCTTTGTTGGCGTCATCGAACGAAGTCGCCGCTCAATGCTCCGGTGGCGGAGGGCGAGGCGGACCTCCCATACGTTCAATGACACCAACCTCACCGACTGGATCACTCAGTTCATTGGCATCGATTGGTTCGGTCTCCCCCAACACGTACTCATACCAACGAGCGATCGCACTGCAGCAAATGCAGATGTACGCGATGCAGCGCCAGATGCAAATGCAGCAGCAACAACTTAACTCGATTCGTCAACAGCAATTGCTGCAACAAGCGGATGAAGAGAGGCAAGTTCTGACAGCGACAAGAATGGAAAGGGCCGAAAAGAAGCGTCAAGCACGAGCCTCGCGGATTGCCGCGATGAAGGCTAAGTACGAAGCGAAATTGGCTGAGGCATCCACTTCGACGGCGAGCCGTCTCGTCTCAACGAATCCGTTCCCGCGATAAAGATCGCAAATCGCTGCGGCTTCGAGTCGCTGCCAAAAGTCAACCGTGGCCGAAAGTCCACGCCACGCCATCAAGCTCAAACGAGAAACCACCCTTAACCGAGAAACGGGTATGTCAATCAGCAAAGCACGTTCACAAACCAAGCGTCACAATCGTCGTCTCTCACTGGAGTCACTCGAACATCGCCGCGTGCTTGCCGCCAGTTTTGGTTGGGACGGCCCAGGATTGGGAAGTGCCGAGTTGACGTATCATATTGCGAATTCGCCTAGCTCGCTCACTCAGGCGGAAACCGACACTGCAATCGAGACAGCTTTGGCGGCTTGGTCCGACGCCGCAGACATCACTTTCACGCCAACTGACCGGGCCGGGCTTGCTGATTCCATCGACATTTCGTTCACCAATATTGACGGCTCCGCTGGCATACTGGCGCAAGCCTATTTCCCTGATGACGTGAACCCCACGCGACTTGCCGGCGACATCCAATTCGACACATCGGAATCGTGGGAAGTTGGCAACACGTTAGGCAACCGTGCATTTGATCTGGTATGGGTTGCCGCTCATGAAATTGGACACTCACTCGGGCTGGATCACCTGGACGGCGTCAGTAGCGTATTGGCGCCGTTTGTTTCGCCGAGCCAGGTTTTCACAACCCTAAGCAGTGTGGACGTCGCGGCAATCCAAAGTGTGTACGCTACGGCTGTCGATTCAGGCGTCACGCCCGAAGAGGAAACTCCCGTCGACGAAACACCAACCGACGAAACACCAACCGACGAAGCCGATGACCCGACCGATCCCGGCGATTCGGACGACGATCCCTTCCCTCGACATCGCTGGCGGCGCGGCGGGCGTTTTCATCGATTTGGCGGGCGACTGGATGCCGATGTCCCCCAGTACCATAACTACATCAACCCAATGGACGTCAACAATGACAATACCGTCAGCCCTCTCGATGCGCTGACCATCATCAACCAACTCAGCGATAGTAGTGACGAATCGATCGTCACCGGGATGTGTGACGCGAACGGCGACGGAGAGATTACACCGCTTGACGCATTGTCAATCATCAATGCCATGAACCGCAGTGAAACCGTTCCAATGGTCTCGATCAATATTGTGACAACGGAGGATACGGACACCGCAACGGAGGACACCGAGATACCCGTCGATGAATTGGATGAAACCGAGGCAATTGGCGACGAAAGCGATGAAACCGAAACGCCGGTCGATGAATCCAATGACACCGAATCACCCGTCGATGACGTAGACGACTCCGACGATACGGAAACCCCCGTCGATAACGGTGGCATTATTGAAGACGAATCGGACGCTGACAACACGGATGATGATGACAACGCGGATGACGATGACAACACGGATGATGATGACAACACGGATGATGAAAACGCGGATGATGAAAACGCGGATGACGATGGCGACGATCCAATCTGTGACGGTGAACATCATGGTCGTGGGAATCATGGTCGCGGGAATCATGGTCGCGGGAATCATGGTCGCGGGAATCAGCATCGGACACGCTTCGGACGCCATGTCGGATTATTCCAAGCTGACGGCGAGAAGTTCTTAGATAAGTTCGATACGAATGATGACAGCAGCCTATCCCAGGACGAAGTACCAGAAAAAATTTGGACGAAGCTCACTGAAAAGGGCGTCGATGCGGACGCCGACGACCTGATAACGCTCGAGGAACTCAGTGCTGCCATCACGACGGCGAGAGAAACAAAGTTCGCCGAACTCGATACGGACGCAGACGGATTACTGACCGAATCCGAGGTCGGAGAACGAATCTGGTCGAAACTGTCCGATGCCGACGCGGATTCAGACCTTGGCGTTTCCCTCAGTGAAATCGGAACCTGGCTAGCCGATCGAAACACGGACGACTCAGGGAATACGGAACTGTCCGACACCGAACCGTCCGTGGCTGATCAGTTCGCGCAAGGTCGTGGTCACGAAAGCGGAATCGATCAAGTGTTCGCCCAAATCGGTCGCGGCTTTGCCGCTGCTAGACCACGACGGTAGTGACAGACGAGAACAACACAGACGAGCACAACTTTGACACCATTTCATTGCATCCCCATTATGTTGCGTGTACGAATGGCAACGTCCCGAGGGCCGTTGCCTGCACGTCCAAATGGGCGATTTAAAGAATCCGCACTTTTGTGTGGCGGTTTGCCTTTTCCTTCGCAACTACCAACAATAAGAGCACTCATCTTATCTCCAACGCGGAAACGGCCATGTCCATTGACTCTCTTGCCGCTCAACAAACCTCGAACTCTTGGGCTTCGGACGCCACGTTTCACGACCTTCTCTGCCGAGCTCGAAGCGGCAACCGCGAAGCACTTGGCCAATTACTGCAATGGTACGGCAATTATCTAACGATTCTTGCCACCACTCAGCTCGACAATCGACTCCGCAGACGTGTCAATCCATCGGACATCGTCCAAGAGGCGATGTTAGCGGCCCATCAAGACTTTGCTGACTTTCGCGGGCAAAGCCAAGCGGAGTTACTCGGATGGCTTCGGCAAATTTTGATCCACACGCTGCATCGCGTCTACAACAAACATGTCAAAGCTGGTAAACGCGACATTCGTCGTGAGGTTTCGATTCACCAAATCTCCGACCGACTCGAAAAGTCCGCCTACAACTTGACGGCAACAATCGCTGCGAATACGGATTCACCCAGTGCTCCGATGCAGAGACGTGAAAAGGCAGTTGAGTTTGCCGACCAATTGAGCGTTTTGAAGCCACAATACCGTGATGTGATCATTTACCGCATCTTGCAAGGTTTGTCGTTCGAGGAGATTGCGGAGCAAATGAATCGGTCCAATGGCGCCGTACGGATGCTGTGGCTAAGAGCGTTAGAGGCGTTCAAAACGCATGGAGACCTGGGCAATGATGGTTGATAACATTGACTGCGACACCAGTCTCGAACCGGCACCTCTTCGTGAATTAAGCGAGGATCAAAAGGCACGGCTGACCGAACAACTCGACCGATACCTTTGCGGGCTCGAACAAGGTGAACCAATCGATGCGAGCGTCATCACAGCGGAACATCCCGATTTAGCAGATGTGTTCTCGCTGTACCTCGAAAAGCTCGATTCGCTTTATGGAGTCGCTGTCGGGTTCGCGGCTGCGCCAAAGCCCAATTCGGAATCGATGACCTTGGGCGATTTCACGATTGTTCGTGAGATCGGTCGCGGTGGAATGGGAGTTGTCTATGAAGCGACTCAGCGATCATTGAATCGACGGGTTGCGATAAAACTACTGCCGATGGCGTCACTGTTGGATTCACGGCAAATTGCAAGATTCAAAAACGAGGCTCACGCCGCCGGCCTGCTTCAGCATCCCAACATCGTGCCAGTCCATAGTGTTGGCACCGACCGCGGAATGCACTACTACGCCATGCAGTACATTGATGGTGAATCGATCGAACAATGGGTTAGCGAACAAGTCGCAGCATCAGCGAACTTCGATGACACCGGACGACATTTCGAAGTCGACGCTAAGCAGGTCACAGAGTGGGCGATCGACGTCGCCGAGGCTCTACACGCGGCCCATGAAACGGGCGTCGTTCACCGTGACGTCAAACCGTCCAACTTGATGCTTGACAAACAGGGAAAAATTTGGATCACCGACTTTGGACTCGCACGCTGTCAAACCGAAGTGTCGCTGACTCAATCGGGCGATCTGATTGGTACGATGCGATACATGAGCCCCGAGCAAGCTCGTGGTCAACTCGCACTCGTTGACGGACGATCGGACATTTACTCGTTAGCGGCAACGTTGTACGAGATGCTTACGCTGCAGCCAGCGCACCAGGGTGGCGATGCACCCACGCTTTTGAAAATGATCGACGAACGAGAAGTCACACCGCTGCGGCAACTTCGCGGTGACTTGCCACGTGACCTAGAAACGGTGATTGCCAAAGCGATGTCAAAAGGCCGCGATGGTCGTTACGAAACGGCCGAAGCATTCGCCGATGACCTTCGCCGCGTTGTCGAGGGGGAACCAACGTTCGCCCGCCCACCGACCGTAACCGATCGAATCTCGCGTTGGGCGTCTAAACATCGACAAGGAGTCTTGGTATCCATCTTGGCAGTAGCACTAGGTTTTGTCGGTTTGGCGGTTAGCACAGCAACGATTGCTGCAAAAAATCAGATTATCGCCTCATCGGCGCTGCGAAATGAACGTGCCGAAAAATTGTCTCGCGGCGCAGTCGATCGATTGGGGTCGCAAATGGCAGAATTATTAGCTGACATTCCTGCCGCTGGCCCCGTTCGCCGCCAACTGCTATCGGAAACGCTTGACTACTACCAAACCTTTGCCAAGCAAGCTGGGAATGATCCCGAGTTGCGAGAAGATCTTGCGATTACCTACGGTAAAATCGGTAATTTCCAGAGTGAACTAGGACAAAACGAGGCAGCCGTTGACTCGCTTGTTCGGTCGGAGCAACTGTATGCTGACCTTGTTGCCGTGCACCCCGACAACGCTCAAATGCAACTGGATTGGTCGACCAGCCAAAACAATTTGGCGCAGTCGCTCCAGACCAGTGGGCGACTCGAAGAAGCCGCCCGCTATTTTGCAAAAGCGATCGTAACGCAAAAGCAGCTAATGAAATCCGATCAATTGGTGCGGCGGCCGCTTGCAACCACGCTGAATAACCTTGGTCTATTGCTCGCCCAGACCGAAGCAATCGCCGAAGCGGAGCGTACGTATCTTGAGGCGATCGCATTGCTTGACAATGCAACGACGAACGCAAACGTGACGGAACCGATGTATGACACGCGTCACTTGGACGCCCCCGTTTTAGAGGACTTCGCAACAACTGCGAACATCCTAACGAATCTCGCCGGCCTGTTGGCCCAGCACGCACCGGATCGGGCGGTGCGGTATGCTCGCCAAGCCCTGACCCAGCAAACCAAGGCCCTCGAGTCCGACCGCCGAAACACAAAACTTGCGACTCAAGCAATCGTGACCCTCAACACGCTCGGTTCCGCTCAATCTCGGAACCAGCAAAATGACGCGTCGATCGATACATTTCATCGTGCGATCGAAATTGGCGAACAATTGTTAGCATGGTGGCCTGAACAACCAACGTACCGACGTGATCTCGTCATCAGCTTGAACCATCTCGGTCTCTCGCTTTCAAAGTCCGGCAAACTTGCCGAAGCACGCAGTGCCTTCGAGCAAGCATTGGCACACGAACGTCCACTCGCGGAATCGTTCGCCGGTGACGCGGAAACACAAAGCATGCTTGGTGGTGTGCTGAACAATTTCGGGTTCCTGCAACAACAATTGGGCGACATCGACGGTGCCGCGGAATCATACCGCCAAGCAATCAATGCTCAATCGACCGCTGTTCGGCTCGCCCCCGAAGTTGGCCGGTATCAGGAGTACCTTAGGAAACACGAAGAGAACTTCGCAGCAGCAGTCAAAGGAGCGGCGTCATGAACAACTCAATTCCCTCTCGCGTCCTGATGCTCGAACAACTGGAAGCCCGTTGTCTGCTAACTGGCGGAATGCTGTCACACTCTATCACAAATCGTTTCCTCGACGACCAGGCAAATCACTCCCAAGAAGTTCAAACAAACCATTCTCGAGACGTTCAAAGCAGATCAAATCGCAGCGTGATCGGACCACGCTTTCATGACGCGCAGCGCGGGGCGAAGTTCAACCGACCTAACGATGGTCATGACAAACAAACAACGAATAGCGAACAGACACCCAGCGTGAACTCCGTTCAATTCAGCTTCATCTATGTTGCACCCACAGATCGCAACGCGAATACGGTACCATCGGAACGTCCAACTTCGAACAACACGTCACCAGCAGTAAACGCATCCCCTACCCTAAATGAAACGTCTATCAATTTGATTAGCAACGTCTCGACCGAAACTGGGGCAACCGATCCCATATCGAAAGACGAACTAAATCCGAAGGAACCCACAGCGAACGTCACGACTACATCGACCAATGATTCTACGTCGAGGCCTGAACGGCCCCCCACTTCACTGAAAGATTTTCAATCGATTGGCATTCAAGCGATTGAGTATGCCGAAATCGAGGCCGTTGATACAGGCGTTCCGGACACAGACGCGTCGGATCCAACCGTTTCAACGGACAACCTTTCCACATCCGACACGAATGCGACGATCGCACGCAGTGCCGGGGTGATCGACTCCCTTCCACTGCTTCGTCGCGAACTGAACCACGAGGCGGAACAATATCAGTCACAAGACCCTCAATCACCAGAATCCGATGAGGTATGGGAAATTGATCTCAACACCATCCGACGATTGAAAGACACCGGCGCGGAGCCTGCGAAACCTTCCAACTTTGATCTTCGGGTCGATACCGCAAAACATACTGACCAAGTGATCGCGGGTTGGTTTGGAGCAACAACAGGGCTCATCGATTTGACTAGCAACCAAGAATTGGTACAGCACACAGACCAGTTCGCATCCTTCGTCGATGTCGTCTTGGACGCAACCGTTGGCATGCACCGCCGAGTCGAGCTAATCGCGGCGTCGGACGTATCGAACGTCCCCAGTGATATCCGCAGCAAGATATTGGCAGCAATCGCCGACGAACAGCCCAAGCTATGGGATCCTTTGCATGAGGAACCGCCATTACGTGTATCCGCAGTCGCCTACCCCGGCGCCGTGATTGTGGCTAGCACCCTCGCCTTAACGGCCCACCGCCGCAAACAGGCTTTGCTTCAATCAACATCATGATGGAGAGTACTCGGTTGCCACAGCCGCCTTTTGGTTAGGACATTCCCAAACGGTTCGACAATCCGCTACAATTTGCGATTCAATTCAATGGTCTTTCGGTTATGTACCACACCGTTGTTGTATCTGCTGGTTCTTCATGTGAATGTGAGTGTTTTGGAAACTTCCCATTGGGCGAATCAACCGACTGAGCGATTGCTCACTGCCGCTCGAGAGGGTGACCCAGAGGCACTTGGCGAATTGTTGGCAAATTACCGTAAGTACCTTGTGTTCCTAGCCCGAACTCAACTGCATCATCATCTCCAAGCCAAAGCGGACCCCTCGGACTTGGCGCAAGAAGTCTGCTTGGCGGCCCACGGCAATATCAAGGATTTTCGCGGCACCACACCTGAAGAATTCGCGGGCTGGCTGAGGGGAATTCTCTCGAATCTCCTGGCAATGCAACTAAGGAAATATTTGGGAACACAAAAGCGTGATCCACGCTTGGAACAAACACTCAATCAGGGACTCAATAGTGCGTCAGGTTTCTTGCAATCTGGTATTGCGGGGGACGTGACGTCACCGAGTCAGCACTTCGCTCGAAACGAAGCGTTCTTGCAGTTAGCCGAAGCATTGGAATCATTGCCGGAGGATTATCGTCAAGTGATTGTGCTGCGTCACGTGGATGGATTACCGTTTGCGGAGGTCGCTCGGATGATGAACCGTAGCGTCGACAGCGTTGAAAAACTATGGGTCCGCGGATTAGCGAAGCTGAAACTCAAAATGACTTAGCGATTGACCGCAGCGACTTCCAAGCGTGTTTTCATTTTCATTGGTCAACGGTACTTGGCTGCCGCCGCAAAAGTTAGAGAAGCATTATGCCACAAGATGACATCACCGAAGATCTTCCCCAACCGCTCACGGAGGGTAGTGATGACGGGCGTTTGGTTAGCGCGGTCAAGCAATACATGAAATCACTTGACGATGGCTCCGCACCACCGCTTGAAGAATACTTGCGTCAGCATGCTGATATTGCCAAGGAGTTGCGGCCCGCACTCGAAGGATTGGCATTGGTTCATCGCGCGGGCACCCCGAAACCAAGCAGCATGGTTGCTCCGGATGCCGAATTCACCGCCAAACCCATCGGTGACTTTCAAATCGTTGGCGAGCTTGGACGAGGGGGAATGGGCGTCGTTTACGAAGCGGTCCAATTGTCACTCGGTCGTCACGTTGCCTTAAAAGTGTTGCCGTTTGCGAGCGGCCTAGACGAAGTGCGACTGCAACGATTTCGCAACGAAGCTCATGCCGCTGCGGCGCTGCATCACACCAATATCGTACCGGTCTACGCGGTCGGCAGTGATCGTGGTGTGCACTATTACGCGATGCAAATGATCGAAGGTCACACGTTGGCTGAGCTCATTCACAATATGCGAGAGGTCAACGGCAAACAGAGTGGCGACGCACTACAAACTCCGCCTGTCCCCCTAGAACCAAAGACACACAATACCGCCGAAAACCCGCTCGGCAAAAAAGAGGACGATACATTTGGATTGCAGTCAACCGTATTGAATACCAACCAGTCACAGCGAACGCGGTACTACCAATCCGTCGTCCGCATGGCTCATCAAGCAGCCGTGGCACTCCATCACGCTCACAGTTACGGCGTCATCCATCGCGATATCAAACCGGCAAACCTCTTGCTCGATTCAAGTGGGAAAGTATGGGTCACTGATTTCGGACTCGCTCAGGTTCACGAAGCCGAATCGCAGTTGACTCGCACGGGCGATTTTGTCGGCACGCTGCGATACATGAGTCCCGAACAAGCCGCTGGGGACCGCGCCGTCATGGACCATCGCACCGACATCTATTCCCTTGGGGTGACGTTGTACGAGCTGCTAACCCTGGAACCCGCAATTCGAGGTGACAGCTATCGCGAGATGCTCAACCAAGTCGCTGAGCATGAACCGGCTACACCAAAGTTAGTCGATCCATCGCTGCCAACGGAACTCGATACGATTGTGCGTAAGGCAATCGCAAAATCATCGACCGAGCGTTACGCCAATGCGGCTGCGTTCGCCGACGACTTACAAAACTGGCTCGACGATCGACCAATCGCCGCTCGCCCCCCCACCACTTTAGAGCGATTTGCAAAGTGGCGTCGGCGCAATAGCGGTTTCGTCGTGGCAACATCCGTCGTACTGTTGTTGGCAACGATTGGCTTATTGGCGACAACTTTGATGGTGTGGCATGAGCAACGGCAAACGCGCAAGGCGCTTGACCGCGCAACCGAACAACGCCAATTAGCAGAAGCAAGTTTCCAGCAAGCTAGGTCGGCGGTAGACACGTTCAGCAGTCTGAGTGAAAGCGAGTTGGCATATCGCCCGGAGCTTCAAGATCTTCGCCGAAGCTTTCTTGAAACCTCACTTGAATTCTATCGCGACTTTCTTGAACAGCGATCTGACGAGCCCCAGCTGGCAAATGAATTGGCGGCCACAAGTGAACGCGTTGAGGAGATGGTTAGCGACCTGCGAGTACTCGACAACATCGCGGTACTGCTTTTATTGTCAGATAAACGCGTGCAGCGGGAAATCCAGTTGGCCCCCGAAAACCAAAACACCATTGAAGAAGCGATCGAAAAATTCCGAACCGCACGCCGGACGATAGCCGAATCCAGCGAGACCAGTTCCGATACTAGCAATGCCCAGATGAATGATCTGGTTCGTTCTTTCGATTCGTTTGTTACCGCGAAACTGGCGAAAGATCAATTCAATCGACTCCGTCAAATATCTCTTCAACAGAGGTTGCCATTCACGTTCAAAACATCAGAGATCGTCACGGCACTTGGCTTGACTCGTGAACAACGTGACGCGATCAATCGAATCATCGTCTCAACGCGTCCTGGCCGCGGCGGACCGCCCGGATTCCAAGGGCCGAGTGGTCCAGACGACGCCCGGCGACGCGGCCGTGATCGTCCAAATATGTTTGGCGAATTTGGACCTGAGGGTCCGCCGCCCGATTTCCTCCCTGGAGGCAATGGTCTTCCTCCGAATGGATTTGGAAATCGATTTGTGCCGGGCGGCCGCCGATCGAACGAACTCGATCATCAACATGCGACCAACGAAACGGTCAAACAAATCATCGAAATCCTAACACCAGAACAACGCAGCATCTGGGACGGTCTCGTAGGTGAACCGTTCGATTTCCGGTTCCGCTAGAGCATTTCAAGTTACTGTTTACCTAGATCAAACTTAGCAATGCTCTAGCTGATCTGCTTTGCCGAGACGGACTGGACGTTGGGCGTGGCATTGAGCGCGGCGATAAGTGCAGCGATATCCGTGTCAGCGAGAGGAACGATTCGGTAAACCATCTCCAAGGCTCCGCCACGGCGAGTCGTCTCTGCAGTCGTTAGCTGATAGCTCTGGGTTACCCGTTCCAATTCCTGCTCCCAACTAGCGACATGATGCAATCCCACGACGATCGATAACCGCCATGCCTGATCATTTTTATCCTTGCTTGTTGTTCGACGGTTTGCTCCGTTCGTCTGGGCCGCAGGACAGGTCTGAGTTGCCAACGCGACGGTAACAAGGCCGATACCACAAACCCAGTATTGGCCAGCTCCGATTGCCATCCCAACAATGACGGCTGCAAGCACGAACGCAACATCGCGCGTCGCTGGCACGGCAGTTCGAAACCTCACGATTGATAAAGCGCCGACGAGGCTAAATGCTCGTGCCACATTGTCACCGATGATCTGAGTCGCCATCGCAATCAGGATACTCATCAATACCAACGTCAATGTTAGCGTATCCGAATCATCGCAAGATTTTTTGCGTCGAGCCAAAAACGCGACAACCCATCCGCCTAACCACGCCAAGACTAATCGCATACCCAGCGTGGATATGGTGGGGTCGACACTGGTGGATTGAATTGAAAACCATTCAGGCATTGTAAAAAGTCTTAACGAGAACAAGTGGCAGTGGCGAAATTGCGCCGCTACAATTCCTTCATATCGCGAGCCGAGTTAACGGTACGGTTTTGGTGCTTTTCCGGGCATCCGAAACGTTCGGAAATGCAACCGTCCGCGTCGCCTCCACAGCAGCGTTATACTTCGAAAAGCTCGTCATCGAAAGTGGAAACTCACGGAGCAACTCCTTGAAAAGGTACGGCATATGGTTGTGAAACTTGAGTTCCAAAATTTGAACGTTATCGATTGCGCTCATCAATTCAGAATCATGTTCACGGACTCGCCAATCGCTTGAAGCCATCGCTTGCAAGTCACTGTCGATTGTCAATCGCATGCTCTCACCACCGATAACCGCTGTTCGAGCAAAACGGCGGTAATAAATCTGCACGGACGGTTGAAGTTGTCGATTGGCGATCCGATCAAGAAACCAATCGCCGCACCAAGACGATTCATTCTGTAACGCCAACTTAGGATCAGACGCCGTCACGCGTGGATGAAGCTCGTGGTCAATCACCATCGTTCGGTTCTTCTTGACAACAAACTTCTTCTTACGTTTTGTTTCGATCCACAATCCAGGATCACAACCATAGCGACGAATGCGATGTTTCGTCTTTCCAATGACTCCGGTTCGGTAATAAAGATCGAGTTCGCTTGAGTCAAGATACAGTGTGTGAATATCGTAACTATCCCCAAGCTGCGGATCACAATATGCATCGGTCTCCAGATGTTCGCGTGCCCATAGCTTGACTTGCTGTGATTGGCACTCATCTAACAGGTACTTTAATTCGATACGTTTGTTATAGGTATCAGCTTGATCGTTTGACATGTTTGCCTTCATTCCAAACAGCGGCTTTCGGCCGCCGCACCAATTTGCATCGTCGGGCCAAAGCCAACGCTACTCAGTTTCTTTCAATAAATACGCGCGCCGTCCGTCAGCGAACTCACGTAAATTCATACTCCCGTGGCCACCTCGAAACGCTGGTTGCTTTTCCTTAGCGACCTCAGGCTCTGGCGAAACAGCAGCCATAAACGCCTCATACGTTCCCAATTTTCGAGTATCTGCCTGAACCGACTCTTTGATAAGGTTCGATTGTGATTCCACGAACGGACCAATGTGGCTCCAATCCAATGATTTGTCAGCGATCTCACGAATATTTCGCAGATACTGCTCTCGGTACTTCTCTACAGCAAGCACTTTACTTCGCAGCGGTTTGCTCGCATCATCCATTCCAACTAGCGGATCAAGTTCAAGCGGCGATGAAGCCATCATAGGGCGCCCCCGATTGGCTCCGGCATCAGGCACTGCCTCACGCGACTGCTGTTGACGTGAATTTCTAGCCTCTGGCCTTTGCCCGAAAGGACGACCTGACATTTGCATCCCAGAACCACCAAACTCTCGACCACCTGGGCCACCCATACCTGGGCCCCGACCACCGGGTCCACCGCGACCACCAGGGCCACCAGGGCCACCAGGGCCACCCGCACCACGGAACGCTTCGTTCATGTCATGCGGAATGAAGTGAAACTTGTCCTCTTGATCCAAAAAGATACTGTAGTCACTCGCGCGAATCCAGTAGCCGTCTGAGTTTATCAGCGCCGTGTCGAGCGCTAAAAACCACAATAATCCATCAACGTCAACGATCTGTTCCAGTGAATCTGGCAATTCCTCCACGGGCGTCTGATCTAGCACCTGACACAACTTGATCAGCTTTGCAGTTGCCTCTTTGCCACCTGACTTCGGTTCATAAGGATATTCATACGCGGCAGGATCTTCACCACGATAGTCCAATCCACCGCCACCGGCGGGCGATCCACTCACTTTCCAACGTGCACCTCTAGAACTCGGATAGTTCTCTTTCAGAAAATCCTTGTTGAACTGTTGGACGTTCGTATACACGCCCCAATTTTCTCCGTTTATGACAACGCGAACAAAGTTTGCTTTGGGCGCGGGGATGTATTGCCGTGAAACATGCGAATACAACACCGTACTCATCATCGAATCATCGCTCGCGCAATTAAGCAGGTTCAAAGTCTTGTATCCAAGAAGTCTTTGGGTATCGTCCGCCATATCGACAGAGACATTTAGCGACCGTTTGTATCCGGCGGGAACCATTCCGTAGGATGACTTTCCGCGAAAACGAATACCGCACGTTGGATAGCTCTTACCGTCGACGGTCACAGTCGCCGCAACATCGACATCCGTCCCATGAAACTGTTCGAGTTCCCGCTCCCAGTCCTCATTCTCGAAATCGATAAAAATGGTTCGAAGGACACTCGCATCGTAAAGTTCCCCCTGCAGCGGTTGAACCGACGACTTGGCAATCGGGTCGCCCTTGGTCGCCTCCGGTCGGCCGCGTCCCATGCCCGGAGGTCCTCCACCCGGACCACCACGGCGGCCAAACCCACCATGATTATCCTCTGCACCGCGTCTATCTTCTGCACCGCGTCTATCTTCTGCACCGCGTCTATCTTCTGCACCTTGGGCACGGTCAAAACCGGATGGGTCAATACCAGGAGGAGGAGGAGGTCCAAACCCGGAAGGAGGACCGAAGCCAGGGCCACCGAACCCGCCGGGACCACGCTGTTGAGCAGGATTGGCGGCCAGAAATTCGGCAGCTAATTTGCGTTCATCGATGTTGAGCCAACCGTTGCCGTCGGCGTCAAATTGCTTGAGCAACTGACGCTCTTGACCGCCGGGTCCCCCCGGCCCACCACCAATCCCCCCGCGACGCCCACCACGCGGTGGTTGTGCCAAGGAAATTTGGGCTACCAAAACACAGATCACCACCGCAGTGGATCGAGCAAAAGTGCACATAGTTTGCCTTTTCATAGGCGGGGCTGTTAGCCACCGTTGTAAGTAAGATCGAGAGCGACACGAAACGACCGCTACCTTGCTTGTTGCCTTCGCGTCACGAAACCGCCCCCAAAATTGTCAATGCCAATAATTTTTTTTCACCGCGTCAGGCCCCTCCTTGAAAGTCATCAACGCTCTCACGACATTTCTAGTTCAATTCTGTTAGAATCGCGGTCCCCCAATAAACCGGTTTTTGATTCGGTTTCTTCCCCCCACACACATCCCACCGAGGTCACCTCTAATGCTTCAATTGTTGTCTCGAACTAGCTTGTTCATTTCGCTCGCTTTAGCAAGCCAGATTGCGTTGGCTGATGTGACGCTGCCAAACATCTTTAGCAATTCGATGGTGCTTCAGCGTGACCAAACGAATCCCGTCTGGGGTAAAGCGGATCCTGGCGAGACGGTTACCGTCACGATCGGTTCCCAAAAGCATTCGACAGCAGCAGCCGCGGACGGACAATGGAAGATTTCGCTCGACCCAATGTCCGTCGGAGAACCCAAAGAACTTGTGATCAAGGGGAATAACGAAATTCGCTTGACTGATATTCTAGTTGGGGAGGTATGGGTTTGCTCGGGCCAATCGAATATGCAGTTCGCGGTTCGCGGATCAACCGATTATGCACTTGTCGCGGCGAGTGCAAACTATCCAGAAATCCGAATGGTCAACTTTCCTCAAGTGGGAAAACAAGATCCGGTATGGTCGCACGAGGACCGCAAATGGATGGTCTGCGGTCCTGACACTGTAGGCGGATTTTCTGCGGTAGGTTACTTCTTTGCACGTCAACTTTACCAAATTCTGGGTGTCCCCATTGGAATGGTCAACAACGCGTGGGGCGGATCGGCATGCGAAGCATGGATCCCTCGGGAAACTCTTGCCAGCGATGCACAGTTCGCCCCCCTCATGGAGCGTTGGGAAGCGATGGAAACGCAATTTGCCGAACTGTCGGCAAAGTCCGATCGAAACGATGCACAAAACAAACAACTGGCAAATCTCCGTAGACAGATGACGGGCAATCATCGACCAGCGAACATTTACAATGGCGTATTGAAATCACACCTTGGCTATGGAATCCGCGGAGCGATCTGGTATCAAGGTGAAAGCAATGCCGGACGAGCCTATCAGTACCGCGAATTATTCCCATTGATGATTTCTTCGTGGCGAAAGGAATGGGGACAAGGCGATTTCCCATTCTATTGGGTTCAACTTGCCGACTTTAGGGCCGAAAAGCCAGAACCGGCTGACAGCGGATGGGCTGAACTTCGCGAAGCTCAAACCATGACCATGTCGAAACTAGCTCACACCGGCCAAGCAGTGATCATCGACCTAGGTGAAGGCAAAGACATTCATCCACGCAACAAAGTGGATGTCGGAATGAGATTGGCGCGATGGGCACTTGCCAACGAATACGAGCTTCCGATTGCGTTCCACAGTCCCGAATACAAGTCGATGGCTATCGATGGTAATAAAGCGGTGCTGACATTTGACTTTGTCGGCAAAGGATGGCGTCCGTTCGATGTCCGAGAACCACTTGGCTTCACGATTGCCGGTGAGGACAAAGTGTTTGTCAATGCGAAAGCAACGCTATTGAAAGACGGCCGTATCGAAGTGTCCGCTGACTCCGTCAAGAAACCGGCATCGGTTCGCTACGGTTGGGCCGACAACCCGGTCTGTAATATGTACAACCAGGAAGACTTGCCCCTAACGCCGTTCCGCACCGACGATTGGCCTGGTGTAACGATTAATGCCAAGTAGGCGTCGCAGTCGGTCACTGTGCGATAGAACGAAAACGGCTAGTCGCAATTGGCTAGCTGCCGCTCGGCGGGCGAATCGTTGCAAAACGATGAGACAACGACCATTCGCCCGATATTGATGGGTAGATCCCCGTACCCGCATTTTCACTTCACCTTCACGACCAATGGAACATTCGATGCAGTTAACCAAACAAACCCTAACGATCGCATTCGCTGCAGGTATTTTCTCGCTCGCAACAGCGACCTGTCACGCACAACGACGCGGTGGCCCATCCGGCGACCGATCCGCTGGCGACGTGGAACTTGAAAAAGGCCCTCTAGCGGTAGACGACTTTGAAAAAAACGCACTGAAAGTCTTAGATGACATCGTCGCCAATCAGCAGTACCGCAACGTGCCACAGCACGATGGACGTCTACTACGAATCATGGCCCAATCGATTGGTGCGAAACATGTGGTCGAGCTGGGAACTTCGACAGGCATCTCGGGGATTTGGATAGGACTCGCTGTCAAAGAGACGGGCGGAAAGCTGACTACGTATGAAATTGATCCGGGGCGTGCCGCAACGGCCAAGGAAAACTTCCAACGCGCCGGGTTAGAAGACGTGATCACCGTGGTACTGGGCGACGCACACGAAGAAATCAAAAAAATCGATGGAACCGTTGACATGGTGTTTTTAGATGCTGACAAAGAAGGGTATGTCGACTACCTAACGAAACTGATGCCATTGCTTCGCCCCGGCGCACTTATCCTGGCACACAATATCAACCCACGAATGGCTCACCCGCCGTTCATGGAAGCGATCACTGCGGACCCCAATTTAGAAACCGTGGTTCGCGGTGGCATGTCGATTTCTTTGAAGAAGAAATAACCGAATTGCTATGCAAAACAGTCCAAAACACCGTTGCCTTTTCACTCGCTTCGCAAGGATTCGAGCAACGGCATTTGGACGACTTGGCGGATCGCCAAAAGCCCTGCGATCAATCCGAATGCGACAATCCCTGCGACAATCCATAGCGGCTCGATCCAGGGTGGACGGATTCCGCTAACCATGCCGTACGGCAACACGGCAAATACGGCACAAATCGCTCCACAGCCGATTCCGACTAGCAAGAGCACCGCCGTTTCTCGCATCACCATTGCGGCCAATCGGCCCCGAGTGAATCCGACCGCTCGCATGACGGCCAATTCACCACGACGCTCTAACACACTGCGCAATTGCGAGACCGCTAAACCGATCGTTCCGAGCAACAACCCCAACGCGCCGAGACTTTGGAAGGTTCGCAAGTAGGTGTTTTGGACGGCCATCATTCCCGCCAACACATCGTCCGTTTTCGAGACATCCATTCCGTAATCGCCGAGTCCGTTTTCGAGAACCGATCCGATACTCGAATCGCCCTCGCTTTTCGATTCGATTAGAAACACTCGATAACCACTGATGTTCGGAAACAAAGTCTCAAAGTTTGGCTCGCCAATCATCAACTTTCCTTGAAGAAGGGAATTGGACAAAAACCCGACCACTTTGAAATACACCATTTCCCCTTCATCAAACTCAAACGCTTTGACCTGCCCGATGCCTCCTTGCATTTGTAAACTCCACATCGCAGTCCCCTGGTCAATCACGACCGGAATCGGATCGAGCTCGCTTCCATCGGCGCGTGTCGACAACAACGACCATGGCGAATTGCGATTGTCAAGTTCCGCGTTACTGGCCCAATCAAACCCCGCTAAATGGTCAGCATGCTGGGCAAACAACCCACTGAATGAATCGGGAATTCCCAACACCGTCGGTGCGGTCGCTTGATACAAATTGTTACAACTAGCATCTTGCCCCTCTCGCAATCGGAGCGGACTGATGATCGCCGATTCAAGCTGTTTCGCGTCGTCGCCGAGCAAGTCTTGTTGAATGTTTGGATCGGCCAAATTGCGGTAAAGAGGCTGTGCGGACTGGGCGATCCAACTAAATCCCCCCGTCCCTTTTTCGGTTGGGCGAAGTTGAAATGCGGTGATGGCAATAATCAAAAAGGCGGCGACGGCCATCAAACCAATCGTCAACGTGCTGCGCAGCGGCCGACGTGATGCATTACGAAGCGAAAGCCGACCGAGCGTGTAACTGGAGGCATCAAATTCATCGACGATGCCTCGCGGACGACGTAGTTGAGTAAACACAACCATCATCGCTGCGATTAATAGCAACATTCCACCTCCCACGAACCCACCCGCTGCAGCTTGGCCGCCCGAAACCGCCCCCACAGCGGCAAGGACGATGGCGGTAACCACGATCACGGCGGTGGCGATGTTCCAACGGCGGTTTGAACGAGGTCGTAAATTCGTCCGTGTCATGGCGGTGTCGGAATCTCGTCCGCTTAACAAATCCTGGGCCTCAACGCGAACGATGCCTCGAACGGTACCCCACAAAGTCACCACCGCCACCAACCAACTGGCGATCCCGCCGACAAACAAACTTTTCCATGTCCAATGGAATGTCAAAAACGGCACTGTCACGGCGCCAACCCACCATGATCGTAGTGCCCACAAGACAAACATTGCGTAGGCCACCCCAGCGACAATCCCAATCACAACGCCAATCGCCGCCACGACCGCTCCTTCGCCGAGCACCAACCGCCCCACTCGACGCGGCGTCCATCCGATCGCCATCAAAGTGCCGAGTTCCCGAAGTCGCTGAGCTAACCCCAAACGGAATAACATCGCAATCAACATGACAGCCGACAAGATGACAAAGAAACTGAGCGACAAAAACAACGCATCAAACGGGGTCGTCCCTCTCGACGCTTCCAGCTGTTGCTGGCGAATCGGGCGCACCGTCCACCCTAGATCCGAAAGTGACGGAGCTAAAGCGTCATCAATCGTTGCACTTAATTCAGCATCCGATTGGCCGGGATCGGGTTGAATGCGGATGCTCGTCGTATCGCCAAACCGGCTACGGAATAACCGGTGTCCTTCGCCCAGCGGCATGAACGCCTTGGGAGTTAGCCGATAGTCATTCCAATACGTATCGTCCGCAGCCGATATTTTTCGTTCCAACTTGAAAGGCAAGTCCCAATCGTTGATCGAGTCTTGATCTGTGACACCTGGAACGATCGGAGTTAAATTGGGATCGTTGTATACCGTTGGAAGTTTGTCAAAAACCGCAGGGCGGTTTCGTCGGAACGGCCGAGAAGGTTCCGTGATAGGCACGACATCCGTTACCACAGCCTCAAAGTACTTTTCAATTTCGCGGCCCATTTCAACTTCGGGTTCATAGTACGCAATTCGCAAAGCGGTCCCCACAGTCGCATCACCAAGTTGCCGAGCGGTCCAATCATTCAAGACCACCGGGACGGCGCGGGGTTTCGCAGCAGATTCAGGAAACGCATAGTTCAGTGGCAACGATTCACTCGAATCAATCGCGCTGATCGTACTATAGGGAACACTGGCGATCACTTCACCCGATTCGTCAATCCGCTCGATGGCATTGGCCAAATAAGTCATCACCAACTGAGATCGAACCGGGCCAAGTCGCTCAACAATTTTGTCGACAGCCACTTCGGGGATCAACAATCGGTCACTGGTGACAGAGCAATAATCGAAAACGGATTCACCCGTTGAATCGTCAGGAAATACTTGCTTCACATGTGTCAATTGCAGACCAAGCGAGCGGAGGTCCAGGTCCAGTTCATCGATTTTGACCGGAGCGGGAAAAAGCACCACGTTCGCCTCCGACGGACGGTCCAATACAGCGGCGACCGTTTTTCGACTAAGGAAAATATTCATCGGCGCAGCTTGGCTGGGGACAATTGCGAACCGACCGAGACCTTGGTCCGGCAAAATGGCCACCACTTCCATCCGTGGAATGCCTTCGCTTTGAACATCGCGTCGACCAAGTGGGCTGTCGGCGGGGACTGCGCCGTCAACGGGCAACCGAACGGTGATGGAGTCTCCGATGGCGACACCAAGCTCTGACGCAGCCGATTGATTCAGCACGACCCCCGTATCATTTGGTAAGCGATCGGGTCGAAGACCAGTCACATCAAGTTGCCAGAATCGCTCATCACAACCGACGAGTTGAACCGAACCGGCTCGCCGTGTGGTTTTGCCATCCGGTGAGAATTCCGCAATTCCCGCTGGGAAAAACATTAAGGGCGCGGCATCGGGATGGTCGTTAGTAATCTGGTCAACGGCGAAGAATGATCCCGGTGCAAGGATCGAATCCGTTTTACCAAGCCGTTCGATTGTCAGCGACCGTAGTGAACCTCGCATCGAATCGCCAACCAACAATGCACCGACAATGACAGCCGTAGCGGTTGCAACGCCAAGGGCAACCGAAACGGAGAGACGCAGTCGATGCCGAACGGTCGAAACGATCATCGAACCGAGACTAAAAGAGCGGATGTTCATGATGTTGTTCTATAAGACCCTAAAGCGTAATGGTTGAAACTCAGCGTTTAGGTTGATTCAAAAAGTTGATATCCGATGCAAAACTTAGGTGCCCAAACCATGACGCTCCGCTTACGACGGACCTGCCGGTTGTGGGGCTTTTAGCAAGCATAACCGATGGGACGTACAATGCGTGTACAGTGTAGACCATGAGCTAGCACATCCGATGCAACACAGGAGTACGTTAAACGGATTTAGCGTCGTTGTTGCCCAAGTCGCCCACCAGCGGCAAAAAGGACTGGCCTCGCAGTGGCAAAGCACAAACATCATGACCGACGGCGACGACAACGCAATCAACTGCGTCTCACCCTCGCTGCGATGGTCCTCACGACCGGTGCGACTCTCGGTTGCTCGACGCTCGACCGATTCCGCAATAGCGGGGGACCGCCAGAGCCACCGACGCTCGAAGAAGTCCAAATGTCACAGGCAGAAGGACGCGTTGCCAGCGAGCCCTCAACCGCTCTGCTGCAGCTTGCAGGTTATCGCAATTCGGAAGCCTCTTCTACTGGACAATCCGATTTAGCACTCGTCGCATCGGACAATCTGCTCGAACTGCCCAACATGGCTGATTCGGACCGAGAGGAAAAAACTGCAGCGAAAGCGTTAAACCTCCGTCCGTCGCTTCCACCGTCGCAACCATCGCCCGATTTGGACCGACCGCCGGAAGAGTTGGGATTACCCAATACGTTCTCTTTACCCACCGAGCGAGATCTGGAACAAGCATTTGCTAAGGGGCAATCTGATGTTTCAACCGTGCCTGCGGAATCAACGCAGCCAACCGAGTCAGCGCACCCAGTGAATCCATCGGTACTGCCATCGCGGCCGATTTCTCAGACTGAAATGCTGCAATTGGCACTGCAAAATAGTCCTGTCCTTCGCCCCTTGGGGCTGCGGATCCTGGAAACCCCAGGTTCCGCCACGACCGTTTACGACCAAGCGATTGCAGCGTCCGACCCGTTCTTCGGTCCGCAAGCGGCGTTGTCAGAATTCGACAGCGTCCTATCGGCTGGGCTTACAACTCAGAACAATGATCGTGTTTACAACAACGCGACGTTGGGTGGTAACGTCCAAGAATTGACGCAAGATTACGCGAACATGAACGCGCGAATCCAGAAACGTTCGCAAAATGGTGCTGTTTGGGATTTAACCACCGAAAAACTCTACGACGCCAACAATCGTGATGGCAACATTTTCCCAAGCTACTGGGAAACACAAATGGTTGCTGGCGTACGTCAACCGTTGCTTCGGGGTGCGGGACGCGAGTTCAACCTCATCGCAGGCCCGAATGCTCAACCTGGTTTCAATTTTTCAAATGGAATTTTGATTGCACGATTGAATAATCGAATCAGTGACGTCGATTTCGAAGTCGCGGTTCGCAGCTTTATTCGTGATTTGTATGCCGTCTATTGGGATCTAAAACGACAACATCGCAATTACCAAAGCGTGGTAGCGGCACGTGATATGTCGTATCAAACGTGGCAGAGCGTGTTAGCCAAAAGTGAAGCAAAGATAAGCGGCGGTGAGGCGAACAAGGAAGCCCAAGCCAGAGCAAAATATTACCGGTATTGCCGCGAAACGGAGATGGCACTTGGTGGCGGCAACGGACAAACAGGCTTGTTAACGACCGAGCGCCGCCTGCGTGAAATGACCGGACTGGCAACAGACGAGCAAGTCCTACTCAAACCCATCGACGATGACGTCTCAGCCGAGTTCACGTTTGACCTCGACACGACCCTGTCTCGAGCGATGATGCACCGTGCGGAATTGAAACGCCAATCGATCAAAGTTCAGCAACAAGAGATGAAGTTGATTGCAGCCAAAAATTTCCTGTTGCCACAGCTGGACCTGATCGGCCGTTATCGGCTGAGAGGATTCGGTGACGATTTGACTGGCGATGGAACGCGATTCAGCAGCGCGTACAAGGATTTCTTTTCGCTCGATCACCAAGAAATCGAATTTGGCGTCGAGATGGGCGTCGTGGCCGGTCGTCGCCAAGCACACGCGGCTGTACGCAACGCAATGTTGCAGGTCAATAAAGAACGCAGCATTTTAGCGGAACAGCAGAGCGCACTGCGATTCGAAGTGACCAATGCGATAACCGAAGTCGAATCAGCCTACGATGCGATGGACTTTTCACGGTTGCAGGCCGAAGCAGCGGAGGACCGTTTGGAGAGTTCCGAAGTTCTGTTCGAAAGTGACAAGATTCAAATCGAATTCTTGCTCGACGCCCAAGAGGAATTGCTGCAAGCGGAACTGAGTTACGCAGCCGACTTGTCACGCTACGCAGTGTCATTGATCTCGCTCAGTAACGACTCGGGAACCTTATTGAAAGATGTCGGCGTGAATGTGCATCAGGAGTGCGATCGCACCCACGTCGTATTGAATGGCCAGTAAGAAATTTGGTCGGCAGCAAAGGTCATCCTGGCGACTTGACCCGAGCCAATATTGATCGCAGCCAGTATCGATTCAATCCTGTGTAGCGGCATTCTTGGGTCGCCTCTTGCTCTGCAACCATTCGCCCCGGAACGAACTTTCGAGAGCGAACTTCGTCATCGAGAAGTTCACATCCTTTGAAGGGAGTGTGATTTTATTCTGCCGTTGACCCCTCGGGATGGTTTTCGGACAATTGGCACACGCGTGAAACCGCACCCTTTGTCTAAAACCCAACGAAAACCGCCCATTCTATGTCCGCTTCGACCGCTGAAATCACTGAATATTGCCTCAAAACCGCCCAGGCGGCTCGAAAAGCTTCGTACCAACTAGCCTCGCTTGACGCCGAGGTCAAAAACCGATGGCTCGGCGAATCCGCTGCAGCGCTGATCAAATCTGAAAAAAAAATTGTTGCAGCAAACCAAATCGACCTCGACGCGGCTGCCGGATACGGCCTCTCCGACGCTGCAATTGACCGGCTTCGACTCGATTCGGGGCGGATTGCGTCGATTGCGACGGCACTCGAAGAAATCGCAATGCTACCGGATCCGATCGGCGAAGTGATCGATGGTTTCACTCGGCCCGGTGGCCTGCAAATTTTGAAACGGCGAGTGCCGCTTGGTGTCGTCTTCTTTATTTACGAAAGCCGACCGAATGTGACAGCCGACGCCGCAGGAATTTGCGTCAAAAGTGGCAATGCCGTGATTTTGCGTGGGGGAAAAGAGGCAATCCATAGCAGCCAAGCGATTGTCGATGTGCTGGCCAAAACGGCTTCCCATTGCGGGTTACCCGAGAATGCCGTGCAACTGGTTTCGACAACGGACCGAGCCGCGGTCGGCGAATTTTTGAAACTGGGCGAACTGATCGATGTTACGATCCCTCGCGGTGGCGAAGGGTTGATCCGACGAGTCGCCGCCGAAGCGACAATGCCTGTGATCAAGCATTTCGATGGCAATTGCCACGTCTATGTTGACAAAGACGCCGACATCGAAATGGCAGTGGAGATCATCGAAAATGCGAAATGTCAACGAATGGGCGTCTGTAACGCTTGCGAATCGCTGCTAATTCACGAGGCGATTGCATCCAAGGCACTGCCAGAAATCGCCAAGCGATTGACCGAGCGGGGTGTTGAGATGCGTGCGGATGAACGAGCCAAGAGCATCGTGCCATCGGCGACCGCAGCGACCGAGGAAGATTGGTCGACGGAGTATCTAGGCCCAACGATTAGCGTCGCAGTCGTGGATACCATCGAACAAGCGGCCGAGCATATCAACCGCTATGGATCGCACCACACCGACGCAATCGTGACAGGCAACCTAAAAGCGGCTGAAATTTTCACGACGCTCGTCGATAGTTCTGCAGTGATGGTCAATGCAAGCACTCGGTTTAACGATGGCGGCGTGTTTGGACTTGGCGCTGAAATCGGTATCTCAACGGATAAATTTCACGCTCGTGGCCCCTGTGGACTGCGTGAGTTGACAACCTACAAATATATCGTTCGTGGTGACGGCCACGTTCGAACTTAGAACTTCGAAGGACAACGGATATGTCAGACGAATCGCTGAGCCAAAATCAAGTCGAGAGCTTGCTTAAGGCGATGGAGTCGGTCGATGAACCCAGCTCCGCCCCAAGCACCGATAGCCGGACGGTCAATTCCCCCAAGAGCAAGGCTCCAGGACGCGGAAAATCAGGCTCGTCCAAAATGTCGGGGCTGTTGCCACAAGGGGTCCGCGTGACCGCCTATGACTTCAAACGTCCCGAACGCGTCGGCAAGGACCAAATGCGTGCAATGCACTCGCTGCATGAAACATTGGCACGCAACTTTGGTGCTGCGATGTCCGGATTACTTCGGACGATGATTGAAGTGAAACTGCTTAGCGTTGACCAATTAACCTATAGCGAGTTCGTCTTCAGCTTGGATAACCCCAGTTGTTTCAGCGTGTTGAAGCCCGAACCGCTCGAAGGCCATTGGATCCTCGACGTTGCACCAACCCTTTCGTATGCCGTAATCGACCGAATGCTCGGCGGTGACCCGAAGCCAGGGGAAACGATTCGGCGCCCACTAACCGAAATTGAAACACGATTGATCCGCCGATCAGTTGACTTGTTTTTGACTCAATTGACGCATTCATGGGAGAATATCGTCGAATTGGACCTGACAGTGGATCGAATGGAAAGCAATCCGCAATTGGTCCAAATTGTTCCGCCCAATGAAGTGGTAATCCTCATCGGTTTTGAAGTGTTACTGGGAAAAAATCGCGGCATGATGAACTTGTGCATCCCCTTCAACACCATTGAGGGTTTCAATTCGCAGTTAAGCCGCAACGGTTGGGTCGGATACGGCAAAGGTAAGCCAAGCGACCAAACTCGCCAAAAGATCTCGACCAACATCGATACGGCACCGGTGGATGTAGTTGTAACGCTTGCCCGGTCAAAGATTCGCACTGCCGACCTATTGGAATTAGCGGTCGGCGATGTGATAGCGACCGAAAAAGAGAGCAATTCGCCGCTCGAACTGGCAATCCAAGATGTACCAAAGTTCCAAGCCAAAGCGGGTGCCTACAAAGGCAAGAAAGCGATCCGAATCGAATCGATCATCGAATCGAAAAAACAAGCGGTCGACGAAGAGTAGGCGTTCGTAACTCAGAGGCGTCTAATGTTTGAATTTTGGCATCCAGTGAATGGCCCAATGCCTTGGCGACTTCCGCTAAGAAAGCCAACCTTAAATTTCTATTTGACGAAGCCCTCGCGAACCTACCCCACCTCTACGAACGCAGCGTTCGTGTGGTCAAGAAGGACTGAATCGGCGGCAACGCGAGACCGATCTTGTCAGCCTGAGCCTTCATTGCTCGCTCGAAAAATGGCATTGGGAAATCGGGACGTCGTCGAAGAGCGTATCGCTCCATTGCTACCACTAACTTGATGTCAAGTTTTCCCAGTTTGACTTGCTTCACAATGTAATGCAGGTATGCCCGCTGCTGGTCAGTGGTGGCATGCAATCGGTTGACGAGCTGATCTTCGAGCGTGGCGTATCGATTTGGGCCTGCGATCGCCGTGGTTCGCGTGGGAATTTGCGCCGTCGCCGTGAGCGAATCACATAAAATGGCCGCGGTCACGCCTAACAAAATGGTCGCATGAATGATGAGTTGGCGTTTCATTGGTGTTACTGCTCCTTCGCGAGTCGTCGATTGTTGGCGCACAATGGCACCGCGCTATCAATCGACTACCATGACGAAGCGAAGAATTGCAAGCCGAATTCATCGCAAAACGACCGAACCCGAATCCGCTAGCAACAGTCTAGGTAGCCTACGGCAAATTTAACCCTGGCTGATCGTCCGGTTTGCATTGGTGGTGGTGATTGTGTGTATCGAAGCGGTCACAACGGCCGAAACAGGACAGTGATAGAGAAGTCGCGAAAGGCCACTAGAAGTGAGTCATCACAGGTCGATCGCACCAAACAATATACACAACCTCACTTTGGCTACGCTTTGTGGCTGAGCACGCGAAGAAGGATTCGGCAATGAATCGTTGGTTAATGATTGGTTCGTTGGTAGGCTTGATGCTCACCAGCACAGGTTGTCTCCACCACAATCTACGAGGCGGGGGCGGATGTAGCAGTAACCAATGCGACAGCGGTAGCTGTGGCGGAAAAGGAATACTGGGCAAATTGTGTTCCAGTAACGACTGTGGCGACTGCCAAAGTTGCGGGCCCTGTGGCGACCAAAGCTGTGGTGGCTGTGGTAACGGTGGCGGCTGCGGGATCGCAGGTTGCCAAGGCGGCTGTGGTAACGGTGGCGGCTGCGGAATCGCCGGTTGCCAAGGCGGATGTGGCCGCAGCGGCTGTGTCGCTGGCGCACTTGGATGGCAGCAAGGTGGTCACGACTATAGCTCACACTTGAACCCAGGCCTGCTCGGCCACGGTGCAGGAGCGCGTTTGCAGTCGCAGCCGTTCAATGCGGGACCTCCAACTGGGCAAGTTGGCTATCCCTACTATACTCATCATGGGCCTCGCGACTTCTTAATGGCAAACCCGCCAACGATCGGCCGTTAAACCTCGCGATCTCCAACTTGATAGTATTCATAGCAATCAGCCGTATTCGCGATCGCGGGTTCGGCTGATTCTTCATTTAGCTTCCATTCTTGATTCATTTCAACCCGAGAGCATTATCGTGGCGTCTGACTTTCGCCTCAAAGAGCAGCTTCCGAATCTGACGGAACAGATTGTTGCGACGTACACCAAAGACGACGCAATGAACCATCTCGGGCATTGCGCGTTGCCGAGTTACACTGCCGTCGTCGACATACTACTGGACTTAAAAGACATTCTTTACCCAGGGTATCGTCGCAAAGTCGGTTTGCACGCAGGCAACATTCGCTACCACGTTGGCAGCCTCATCGATTCGCTGCACGATCAGCTGACGACACAAATTGCATGCGCGCTGCGGCATGAACATCGCGTTACTCAGAAGCACCAAGACTGCGAAAGCGACGTTGACTTTGAAGCCAAAGGCCAAGCGATGGCGATCGAACTACTCGTTCGCATCCCTGAACTCCGGCGTATTTTGGCGACTGACGCACAAGCCGCTTATGACGGCGACCCGGCTTGCCGAACAACCGACGAAGTCGTCTTTTGCTACCCGGGATTCGCAGCGATCACGGTTTATCGGATTGCACACGAGTTACTCAAATTGCAGGTCCCCTTCATTCCTCGAATGATGACCGAATGGGCGCACCAAAAAACCGGCATCGACATTCACCCCGGTGCAACGATTGGTGAACACTTCTTTATTGACCATGGAACAGGTGTCGTGATCGGTGAAACATGCGAAATCGGCGATCATGTGAAGCTGTACCAAGGGGTAACGCTTGGTGCCTTGAGCTTCAAAACCGATGAAGATGGCGAACTAATCCGTGGCACGAAGCGTCATCCAACGATCGAAAATAGCGTGGTCGTCTACGCCAATGCAACGATCCTCGGCGGACGAACCGTGGTGGGCAAGGAAAGTGTAATTGGATCCAGCGTGTGGATCACCAAAACTGTTCCCCCAGCGACCACGGTGACGCTCGAAAAACCGCAATTGCGAGTTCGATCCGGTAAAGACGATGAATCGATCGACGAAATGAACTTTCAAATCTAGCGATTAGCGACGCTTTGCCATCACGGCCAACCACGCGGGTAGAAAAATCGCTGCGGCGTCACTAAACCTGCCAATCGCAGGACTGGTTAGCGAGACGAACCCTAGGTTCATGACAACATAGGTGACTGCAATGACGGCCAACGACCGCATCGCGATCGTCGGGTCTAACGAATCGCATGCTGTCCCTGAAACGGTCGCATGATAGACTGCCCATCCCATTGCCAACACGATGGCCACCAGGAACACCGGATGCATCACGATGTCGGCGGAAATCGCCCAGGCTCCGCGACGGATGTTCTTCGCAATCCAAATGGCATAGCGAACAGGGTAAGCACGAACGATCGCTTTGTTCATCGTCGCTACCCGCTGGTGCGCTGCGACGCGATCGTTGTCACCAAACGACTTTGACGCTGGGACGACGACAAAGTAAGTCATCTTGTCCCACGACTGATCGATCCTCATCGTCTCTCCACGCTCGCCCCCATAAGACGGTTCGGCAAACCGCCCTCCGCCGTCAAGAAAACTTTGCTTCGCCTCCACGGTTGCGCGCCCCATTTCGCCCGCTTCGCCGGATAATTGGTTTAATTCTTCGTCGCTCAACAATTGCACTAACACCCCCGCAAGATTCTGGTGCCCGAACGGCAAAACGGCAAAATCGCTAACCACCCAAAGCCGGATCAACATCCACGCCACCAGCGGCACAACGGTCATAACCGATAGCGTAAGACTCTTGAGTGCCGATGTCCGAAAATCCCCAAGTCGGATCATACGAAGCAGCGTCCCAGCGACAAACAGCCACGGAATCAAAAACAAATAGGCCGGTCGTAGCATGATTGCCACCGTCGCCAGCGTTACAGTGACAAACGTCCATCGAACCGAGGGCGTGCTGCCACAGCATCGAAGTAACGAACACGCAACCATGACTCCCGCCGACGCCGCCAAGGCATCCGTCGAAATGCAGTTGATATTGTCCATCGCCGTACAGCCGATCCCCACGGCAACCCCCGCGATCACAGCCGAGGTCGTGTTCATTCCTAAGCGTCGCAGTTCGATGGCGAACCAACCGCATGCAATGGCATGAACGATCACTTGACCAGTGGGAACCCACTCCACGCCGATGGTGGTTTGCCAAAACGCCAACCAAAGTGGATAGCCCGGTGTGCGAATCGATCGCGACATCGCATCAAGCGACGCAAACGAATAGTCCAGGTAGCTGGCCGAGTCAGCAACCAGATGCATTTCCAATCGCCCCGTGAATGCCGCAACCACGACACCGGCGACGACAAAACCAACCAGCATTAGCCATGGCGATCGTGTTGAATGCTCAGACAAGATATGGAATCCCTCGGCTATGCTAGAACTGAAAATAGACGAACGGCAGGAAACCTTGCGGCGCATAGACGAGTAGCGCCCAAATCATCACGGTGGTCACAACCGGCGAATACCACTGGTCGGCTCGCAATCGCATCGCAAAACGCAGCTTGGTTCGCCATGCCAAATGCTCCAAAACCATACAAGCGATCGCGCCGAGAACCAGCGGCGGATACCAAGCAATCCCGGATGACGGAATCAACATATGCGAAAAACAAGCTTTGGCAACTTGCATATCAGGCGACCGGAAAAATACCCAAGCGAACAATACAATCACTATCGTAATTGCCCAATGAGCCAGCATGGGCAATCGAAAACGTGAAAAATCCCGCAGCGCTCGTTCCAAACAAAGGACAACACCATGCACGACGCCCCACAATACGAACGTCCATGCCGCACCGTGCCAAAGCCCGCCAAGCGTCATCGTTAACATCAAATTGCGATACGTGGATGCTGCCGATCCGCCACTGCCGCCAAGCGGTATGTACAAATAGTCGCGCAGCCACCGCGAAAGAGTCATATGCCAGCGTCGCCAAAACTCAGCGATGGAGGTTGCCAAATACGGATGCCGGAAATTAGGGGGAAACTGGTACCCCAGCATCTTTGCGGCACCGATCGCAATGTCGGTATAACCGGAAAAGTCATAGTAGATCTGGCCCGCATAAGCGATCACGGCTATCCACACGGTCAGGCTGTTGTAGAGTTCCGGCCCCGCAAAAACAACGTCGACCATTTCCGCCAATCGATCGGCGATCAGAATTTTCTTAACAGCACCTCGGAGCATTTGTTGAAAACCGCCGTAACAACGCCGCGACGACCAATCGGGAACCACCGCCAATTGCGGCAATAATTCCCGAGCCCGCACGATCGGCCCAGCGACCAACTGTGGAAAGAACGCAACGTACACCGCAAACTCGAGTAACGATTTGGTCGGTTTCAATTGACGACGATAGACATCAATCGTGTAGCTGAGCGTTTGGAAAGTGTAGAACGAAATACCAACCGGCAAAATGAGTTTCAACGTGTGGGAATGTAAACCTGCAGACGCGAAAAGCATTGCCGCCGATTCAATGAAAAAGTCAAAATATTTGAACGTCCCCAGTACGCCAAGGTTGACGGCTAAGCTAAACCACAACCAACGACGACGTACAATCGGGTCATCGGAGCGATCAATTTCAATGGCGACAAAGTAATCAACAAATGTGGACAAAACCAACAGTCCACAAAAACGAACGTCCCAGTATGCATAAAAATAGTAGCTGGCAATTAACAGAATCGCGTTTCGAGTCGCTCGACCGCGCGTCACCCAAACGGCCACGAAGATCGCGACAAAAAAGATCAGAAATTCGATTTGGGTAAACAGCATGACGTCGAACGAAAACCTATCGAGCGGGTGGGTTAGCGAGTTCGTTCACAATTTTTTTCGCGACGACACGGTAACCGGTCGCGTTCAAATGACCTTCCCCGATCCGGCCATTGTGAAACCCATGCGGCCAACGGTTCGCGTCGGCTGAAGCGATCAAGTCCGGACGGACGTCGATCACGTTGATCGCAAATTCCATTGCCGACTGACGGAGTTTTCGAAACGATTGATCGTTCAAATCGGCTCGTTCAATCCGTGACTTTGGAACGTGAGCGCCCGAAGTTACGATCGCAGGCAAAACGGGTGCGTAAACAATGTAGACGTCTTTGCCAGTTGCCAACCGAATCCGTTCGGCAACCTGATGCCATAAATCGCCATCGACTTCCTTCACCAATGCCGGTACAAGCCTGGGCTCGGAACGCCGCACGGGTCCTAATGAAAAACGGAATCGCTTTTGCGTGCCATCGGGATGTTGCAATGCGTTTCTTGCCGCTTGAATCACAAAAGAGGGTACGGTCGATGCGAGTTGGTTCTGAGTGACAAGCGTTGATTTATTGATCGCGACTGGGACGAAGTCGGTTAGGTCCGACAATTCGGCAATGAACAGAACATGCGCATCAACGCCGAGCGGTTCTTCGACGCGCGGGATTTGGGCTAGCCAATCCCCTAGATCATCTCCGCTGCGAGCCAATGGCAACGCCACGACATTGAGTTGCTCGGTGCGAGCGAGTGGTTCGATTTGAGAATGCAGCTTGAAGCGATCTTCGACCGACACTCCTTCGGCCTGTGAATCCCCCCAAATCGCAAGTCGAATTTCAGACGGTTTCTTTTGAGCGGGCAACTGTTCAAGCCCCGGCATACCGTGCGGGCCGATCCTCGTGGTCGCATAGCCTTCGCTTCGCCATCGGTATTGGTGCCCGTTCGCAGGGACGACGACTTGGCGAAGAGAATCAATACGGCTCGGTACGTAGCTACGTACAAATAGCGGCGAACTCACAGCCACAAGGGCGGTACCGACGACTGCACCGATGAACCATTTTGCAACAAGAAGCTTGGTCATAGAGAGACCGACACAAAAGGATTATCGTCGCGAAAAATGCAGCTACCTTGCGATTACTCTGCGATGAGCGCGCCCCCAACCGGCTACCGTCAATCGACGGCAGCGACGCTTTGGGACGCAAGCCAGCGTTCTATTCTTCGCTAACACGCACCGTCGTCATCTTGTCCCCTTTGACGATCGAGTCGACAACATCTTGTCCTTCGATCACTTTCCCGAAGACCGAGTGACGGCCGTCGAGGTGAGGCGTGGCGAGATGGGTGATAAAAAATTGCGAGCCATTTGTGTTCGGACCTGCGTTGGCCATCGACAAAACGCCGGGGCCATCATGCTTCAGGTCAGGATGAAATTCGTCTTCGAATTGGTATCCTGGTCCGCCCGTTCCGGTTCCTTGCGGGCAACCGCCTTGGATCATGAAATCGGGGATCACGCGGTGAAACGCCAATCCGTCGTAATACTTCTTTTCACAAAGCGATTCGAAATTCTCGACCGTTTTGGGAGTCTTATCATCGAACAATTCGACGCGAATGGTGCCTTTAGTGGTATCGAAAATTGCTACTTTCATGAGATTAATTCAGTAAAGAGGAAATCGGGAGGAAGTCGCAGAGACTTCCCGAAAGATAAATTTGTGCTGCGTTTTCTGGAAGGCTCTGCGACTTCCCCGCTTCGCTAAAACTAGTTGTTCAACGGCTGCAGTTGTTCAATGTCGATGGTTTGGAATTCGTCGGCTGGCTCGGGCGCCGTCGCGTCAACACTCGATGGCAGATCGCCCGCGTCATCTCCGGAGACCAATTGATGTCGGGACCCATCCGGCAGAATCAACTCGGCCGAACGGAAACTGAACGGTTGACCGGGGGCGTTATTATCAGGACGGATCACTAAAACCGCCGATCCTTTGTCACCCACAACGTCAAACGCAATCGGGTCGGGTTTCTGACCGTCCGCTGCACTGGCGGTTTCAGTAAAACTCATTTTCGCCGATTCAATCTCGCCAATGTGCTCGACGATGATGGGATCGTCGCCAACTTGTTTCTTAATTTGGTCACCCATCATGTTTTGGCCAAATTGGAACATGAAATAGCTGCCGCCACAGCACACTAGCGCTCCAACGACACCTAAGACGCCTAAAGTCCCAAGCACCCATACCCACACATTTCGCTTCTTGGGTTGTGGCTCAGTCGTATTGTTACGGGACGATTGGAAGGGATTGTCAGAATTCATCGACATCGGAATATCCTAAGGCTGAAGTGAAACATTGCGAATGGTTGGAGCAGCACTCGTCGGTGACGATTTGTACGCCATTTGCACGCCATTATTATTAGAACGGAGAAACTACGTTGAGCATAGCGGTGTGTCCCCCAATCGCTGCTGTCACCGAGAAAAGACGAGCTCACCAAGAAAGTGCCATGCCTCGTTCAAAGCAACGGGGCCTAGTTCAAAGCAACGGGGCCTAGTTCAAAGCAACGGGGCCTAGTTCAAAGCAACGGGGCCTAGTTCAAAGCAACGGGGCCCAGTTCAAAGCAACGGGGCCCAGTCCAAAGCAACGGGGCCTCGTTCAAAGCAACGGGGCACCACAACCAATTCGCGGACCATTACTTATTCATCTCGATAATTTGCCCACCTTTGGCACTTTCGTAGATCGCTTCAATCACCGCCACACTGCGTCGACCTTCGTGACCGTCGATCAACGGGGCTCGGTGTTCGTTGATTGCGGCGACAAATTCATCGAACAACATAGTGTGACCATGATGGCCTATCGCTGATGGATCAGCCGCTCCGCCGCCCGAACTCGTTTTTCCGATCATGGAACTTCGAATTTCTTCATCGGATGCATCTTCTTGAGCAAACTTCCACGTCAAGATGTCTTCTTCTTCGATGATCGCAGTCCCGTGACTGCCGCTGATCTCGATCCGCTTGAGCGAACCGGGATAAGCGGTCGTTGTGGCTTCGATCACCCCCAATGCTCCGTTGGCGAATCGCAATGTGGCAACGGCAATGTCCTCGACTTCGATCCGCTCGTGAGTCAGTGTCGATGTCATCGCACTAATTTCCGAAACATCGCCCATCAACCAAAGCAACAAGTCGACACTATGGATCGCTTGGTTCATCAGTGCTCCGCCGCCGTCGAGTGCCCAAGTTCCGCGCCATGCACCACTGTCGTAATACTCTTGCGTTCGAAACCACTTCACATAGGCGTCGCCCATCGTGATCGTGCCAAACCGGCCGGCATCCATCGCTTTTTTGACCAACTTGCTAGATTCATGAAACCGACTTTGAAACGTCACAGCCAACCGCACATCGGATTCCTCGCACGCACTAATGATTTTGTCACATCGTTCAGTAGTAATCTCGAGCGGTTTTTCGACAAACACGTGCTTGCCAGCCTTGGCCGCTTCGACAGCGGGATCCAGATGAGCACCACTAGGGGTGCATATCGATACGGCATCAATCTCGGGATCCGCCAACATCTCTTCGATGGTCTCATACGCTTTGCAGTTGTTTTTTTCTGCAAAGGAAGTAGCGAAATCGTGGAGACGATCGACACAGCCCACCAATTTGGCACCCTTGGCGTCCGCGATCGCTTTGCTATGGAAACCTGCGATCATCCCGCACCCAACGATGCCAATCCCAACCGTCATTATCTCGTTCCTCAAAGAAGTGGTGTTTTCAGATTCGCCCCATCCGGATACTTTTTGAGTATCTCAAGGTGAATCAATCGCTAGCATCATAGCGAATTTTGCATCGCGTTCCCAGACTCCGCCTGAGAACCACTATGGCTCTGCCTGAGAACAACAATGTCCACTCCCCGCTAGGAAAGTGACGCATTTGGCTCACGCCACTGCTACGACCGCAAAAGACCTAGCCGATTTGCCCATCCAGCTGGACGCGGCAACGGGGATTGGTGCGCTTTTAAAGCCTGCAAAAGGCAAGACAAGACGTCGCAAACCGGTTGCGTTTGACAATGTTTGGGGGTCGATTCGTGGACTACTCGCCGCCACACTCGCTCGGCACGCGTCCAACCTGCTATTCATTGTTCCTCAAGCAGCCGACGCCGATACGTTAGCAGGAGATGCGATTGCGTTCGGACTTAGCAATTCAGTTCCGCTACCGCTTTCGTCTGGCGGCAAGTCCTCGGTTGGAAAATCCACTGGCCACCATCATCACCGCGATGCCGAGTTTGCGGAGCGGTTGCAGGTCTTACAGCAATTAGGCGATCGAACCGGCGGCGATCCCACCCCGCTATTGGTGACTGCATTCGTTGGCGGAGCGATGCAGCGGGTCCCGTCGCGGAATCGACTTGACAGCGCAACACGGACCTTTAACGTCGGCGAACAAGTTGAACCCGAAGCGATCCGGCAATGGCTTGCTGACGCAGGGTTCGCCGCAACCACGGCAGTCCAATTCCCTGGGGAATTCGCATCTCGCGGCGGCATTTTAGACGTCTATTCCGCTGACCAACCTAACCCACTTCGGTTGGAATGGTTTGGCGACGAAATCGAATCGATCCGACGATTTGATTTGGCAAGTCAACGAAGCATTGAATCGGTTCCGAAAATTGAAATCACCGCGATCAGTGGCGAAGATTCGGAATCGAAAACCGATACCTTCGGATCACTGACCGATTACTTGCCCGAAGACACGTTGGTGGTGATTGTCGATCCACAGGACTGTGAAGCCTCCTCTGCCGCGATCCAACGACGAAGTGGCGACGATCCTCGGTTCTTATCCTACGCGGACTTAATGGAATCGTTGTCCGGGTACCGTGTCATCACGGCCAGCTCACTCAGCGAATCGACAGACGCAAAGGTGATCGACCTCAAAGCGGTTACGGCCGACAACTTTGCCGTTCATCTTGATGAAACCGTCACCCAAATCGACACGGTCGCAAAGAACCACGAGATCATCTTGGTTGGCGACACACCCGCCGATGTTGAACGGTTGTCGGAATTGCTGCGTGATACCACCGCGAACAAACAAGGACGCTTACATTTAACCGTCGCCGAACTCAGTGGCGGTTTTCGCTTATCCGGTGCCAAAGTCTTGGTACTGACCGGGGCGGAACTTTTCCACCGCAGTCCGGTACGTCGTGGTCGCACGCGGGCGCGCGGCAAGCCGATCGACAGCTTTCTACAGCTCGAAACCGGCGACCTTGTTGTCCATTTATCGCACGGCATCGGTTTGTACCGCGGCTTGCAGAATATCGAAAAGAACGGCCAACACCTCGAACACCTAACGATCGAGTTTGATGGCGGCACAAAAATCTACGTCCCGGCGTCTCGCATTGGTTTGATTCAACGGTACGTTGGCGGTACGAAGACTCAGCCGCGATTGGCAAAAATTGGTGGTCAAGCGTGGCAGCGACAGCGCAAAGCAGCGGAATCGGCCGTCACCGATATGGCAAGCGAGCTACTGGAAATGCAGGCCGAACGCACCTCGCGCCGCGGCATCGCTTTCGATCCCGACAATGCTTGGCAACGACAGTTCGACGCCAGCTTTCCGTATATGGAAACGGCCGATCAACTGACAGCGATCGAGGCGAGTAAGATCGATATGGAATTGCCAAAACCGATGGATCGCTTAATCTGCGGCGACGTCGGTTTCGGTAAAACCGAAGTTTCGATGCGAGCAGCCTTCAAAGCGGTCATCAGTGGCCATCAGGTCGCCGTTTTGGTTCCGACCACGGTGTTAGCCGAACAGCACTACCACAACTTTTGCAACCGAATGGCGGAATTTCCGGTCGAAATCGCAAAGCTTAGCCGGTTTTGTACTGCATCCCAACAGCGTGAAACGGTCCGCCAACTCGCTCGTGGCAAAGTCGACATCGTGATCGGTACCCATCGGCTGGCCAGCGACGATGTGAAGTTCTCGAACCTCGGTTTAGTCGTCGTCGACGAAGAACAACGGTTCGGTGTCGCGGTCAAAGAGCGACTCAAGACGCTTCACAGTAACGTCGACGTGATGACATTATCCGCGACGCCAATCCCTCGAACCTTGCACATGGCGTTGGTCGGCGTTCGCGATATTAGCAACCTCGAAACGCCGCCCGCCGAACGGATGGCGGTCGAAACGAATGTCAGCCGCTGGGACGACCAAATGATCCGCAGCGCAATCGTGCGTGAACTCAATCGCGGTGGCCAGATCTTTTTTGTTCATAATCGCATCGGCGATATGCACATGATCGCCGACAAAATCCGCCGCATTGTTCCGGAAGTTCGTATCGGGATCGGTCACGGACAAATGGGCGAAGGGGAACTCGAACAAGTGATGGTCGATTTTATCGAACATAAATTCGACTTGCTGTTAGCGACCACGATTATCGAAAGTGGCCTCGACATCCCCAACGCGAACACCATCTTCATTGACGACGCCGATCGATACGGACTAAGTGACCTGCATCAACTTCGTGGCCGTGTCGGCCGCTACAAGCATCAAGCCTATTGTTACTTGATGGTAGCCCAGCACAAACACTTGTCACCCGAAGCAACAAAACGACTTCGCGCGATCGAAGAGTTCAGCCAAATGGGAGCCGGTTTTGCCATTTCGATGCGGGACTTGGAAATCCGAGGTGCCGGTAATTTGCTCGGCAGCCAACAGAGCGGTCATATCGCGGCCGTCGGTTACGAGATGTATTGCCAATTGCTAGAGGACGCCGTTCGCCAAATCCAAAAATTGCCGCCTAAATTGTCAGCGGATGTCGACATTGACTTGCCTGTGGAAGCCCATTTGCCAGACGACTATGTCCCCAATTTGCGACACAAAATTGATGTCTACCGTCGCATCGCAAAAATCAACAATGCAGCGGAAATCAAAGCGATCCGAGCGGAACTTCGTGATCGGTTTGGGAAGCTACCGAAACCAGCAAAACGAATTCTAGAGCTTGCCGAATTGCGACTTGACGCCGCGGCGTGGCAAATTGCCTCAATCACCAATGACGCTAGGTTCATCGTATTGCATTACACCGCTCGACATCGGATCGACCAATTAGTCCGCCACACGTCGATCCCTATCCGAGTAGTCGATAAACACCGAGCATATATCCCAACGAAGGATTACGATATGGAAGTCGATGCGGCGGGAACAAGTTGGCTACAACTAGCACGCGCGGCATTACATCTGGGCTAATGGCCAATCTGCGCTAACGACCGTCCTTTGCTGGCTACTTTCGATCCGCCACAACGATCGCTCGCACCGGACAGGGATAACCTTCGATCGTCTTTGTCGGATCGGACGGATCGAGAAAGTCCGAGAGCGACTCGAATGTCATCCAATCGGTTTTGCGCTGTTCGTTGGACGTGGTGGTCGTGATGTCGACGACTCGGATGTTTTTGAATCCCGTTCGCGACATCCATCGACTTAGCATCGCGGTCGACGGAATAAACCACACGTTGCGCATCTTGGCATATCGGTCGACCGGAACAAGCGTCGCGAAATCGTCCGTTTCGACGATCAATGTTTCAAGCACCACCTGGCCTCCGGGACGAAGCGTTTCGGCAATCGTTTGCAAATGATCAATCGGGCTGGTCCGGTGATACAACACGCCCATCGAAAAAGCCACATCAAACAAGTTCAACTTAGCCGGTAATTCGGTGTCTGCGAGCGGGACGATCCAGTGCCGCTCCGACGCCTCGGCGTAGCGTCGAATCGCTTCGAATTGCATCACGTATAGCAAATAGGGATCGCAACCAACGACGCAGTCTGCGCCGGCGGCTAACATTTTCCATCCATAATAGCCGTTGCCACAACCGACATCCAAAACCGCTTTGTTCCGCAAATCGATTGCCGACAATACTCGTTGCCATTTCAAATTGGATCGCCACTCGGTATCGATTTCGATCCCGCAAACGCTAAACGGCCCCTTACGCCAGGGGTGAAATTGCATCAACGTTTCGCGCAGCGAATCGATGGTGGCCGGGGCAAGTTCCCCCTTCACCGCAACCGCATCATCGTGCCCATCGACCGAAGCGCCGTCCATCTCAGGCAGTCGCCCATAGGCACGTTTCCACTTGTCAAGGTTTCCATGTTTGGGCGGAAAGAAACGCGCGTTACAAATCGCCCGCAACTGGCTCGCCCATTCCGTTTGGCCTTGTTCTGACAGCCAATCGTAGAAAGATTGTCGATCAAAAAGCGTCACTTTGACAACTCCGTGCCGGGGCCAGCGGGTTCCATTTTCACTGCCAAGATCGAGGCGAAGTTGAAGCATTGGAACCAGGGGGCAACGCACCGAAATCCGGCATCGCGAAGTCGCACCGTGTGTTCATCGATTGACTCCGGCAGCAGCCGGTTTTCGAGTGCCGTTCGCTTTTGCGCGATTTCGAGCTCACTATAGCCGTGAGCGAGTTTAAAGTCGTGATGCAAATCCACCATCAATAGATTTTGATCGTGCTCGTCAAAGCGAATCTTCTCGGACAACAACATCGCGCCGCCGGGAATCAGCGAATCATAAATTGTTTGAATGAGTTCGGTACGCTTTTCAATTGATACGAATTGAAGCGTTAAGTTCATCACCACAAAAGACGCGTTCGACATCGGCGTATCGCAAATGTCGGCCTCTTGGACAACCACGTCGCACCTGTTTGGCTCCGAACCAATCTGCTCTTTAAGCCGAGCTACCATCGCGGGTGAATTATCGATGGCATAAATCCGACTCGTCGCTGGTGCTCGGCCGCGCATCAACATCGTCGCCGCTCCGAGAGAACATCCCAAATCGTAGACATTCGTCCCGGGGCGAATAAATCGCGACGCCAATTGTTCAATCATTGACAAAATCGACGAATACCCGGGGACCGACCGAGCGATCATATCGGGAAAGACATCTGCGACCGCATCATCGAACGTAAAATCGCCGATGCGAGTCTGAGGCAGTGAGTAGATTTGGTCTCGCGACATCAGTGGATAGGAGAGCAGGATTCGGTCAATGAAGTTGATCGCCGATTTTGAACTTCAAACTGATCGCGGCGGTGAAAAGCAGCACTACGGCAGCACACATTTGCGTGACATGCAACGAAGTCACCTCGGCCACTCGCCCCCAGAGTAACGATCCGGCGGACATTGAAAAAGCCATCGACGTCAAAAAACACCCCATTCCGCGCGCTCTCATGCGGCCGGGCAACGTCATTTGCGCCGTGGCATTAAGCGTCGTTAACGTGATCATCCATGCCGACCCCATCAATATCGTTGCCAAGCCAACCCAAACGGCATGTGTGGTGACACTCAGCACGGCAAGACCGAACGCGAAAGCCGCCATTGCGCCTGCGATTGTTCTATCGGCGCCAAATTGTGAATGAAAACGTGGCAACACCCAAGCTGCGGCCAACGCACCAAAACCAACGCATCCGACCAGGAACCCAAAACCGCCGGCTTGCCAACCGAGTTGTGCCTTGGCGACCAATGGCAAAAGAGACCATAAGGCGTTGGCCGGAAGGATAAATAACACCACGCCAACCAGCACGTTGCGCATCACTGCGTTATTGACGACGAAACGAAGCCCCTGATAAAGCGACATCCGAAACGAGAGGCCGCGTGTCGATTCACGGCGTTGGCGTTTCCACGATACCAACACCACAACAATTCCGGCGAACGAGAATGCGTTTAATGCAAACGCAATCCATGTCCCGACGGCGGCAATCAAGATTCCGCCGACCGCTGGGCCGACCGCGCGAGCGAGATTGAAACTGATGCTGCCAAGAGCAACCGCACGCGTTAATTGAACCTTGGGAACCAATTCCGGTACCGCTGCTTGCCAAACGGGAACATGGATCACCATCCCAATCCCCATCACTGCTGTCAGCGCCAACAGCATCCATGACGTGATCACGCCCGAAAACGTCATTGTTGCGAGTGTCGCGGCGGTACAGCACAGTAGTAATTGAGTGACAATCAGCATTCGTCGTCGATCAAACCGATCGCCAATCACTCCGACGGGAATCGCCAGCAACACGATCGGAATCGCCATCGCCGTTCGAACCGCCGCAACCATTTGTGGCGAAGGGTCCAAGTGGGCCATCAACCAACCGGCACCAATCTCATGAATCCAGGTACCAAAGTTGGATGCCAATGAGGCGATCCAGAAGGCCCGGAATAATGGCAAACGCAGCGGTTCCCACGGCGACATGGATTGAGGGGAATCGGATTGGGGCGGGGCGAGCGTCGGTTCGGACACAGCACTTGCCGAACATGAATTCGGCGTCGAGCGGTCTTCGGCCAGTTCAATGTGGGTCAAGGATGGCGGCGCGGGAACGTGAAGCGAAGTTTATATGACACGCTCACTGTAGAGAGCCCGGCCCGGGGATGAGAAGGGGACGAATTCCCAATCGGCAACTTCAGTTCTCTAGAACCCATTGGGCCGCCACTCTCGCTAGCTCGGCGGTGTGGTTGAGCCCGAGCTTGTCCTTTATACGCGATCGATAGGTTTCGATCGTGTTTGGGCTCAATTGCATGGATTCCGCAATATCGCTTGTCTTTTGACCTTCGCCGATATGCGTGAATACCTCCAATTCCCGATCCGACAAAGCTCGCTCCGGCGCACGATCATCGATGCGCTCACCTCGCGAAAGTCGCTGAAACATTTTGGCCGAATATTCGGGACTCAGGTATACGTCACCTTTCAGAACCGTTCGCAGAGCGGTAATCATCGTCTCACGCACATGACGTTTGTTGACGTAACCTTTGGCCCCCGCATGCAGGGCTCGTTCGGCATACAACGATTCGTCATACATCGACCATACCAACAAGCGAACGTCAGGAAACCGAGCATGGACCTCTTTGACCAACTCGATTCCACTACCGGATTTGAGCGAGATGTCAATGATCGCCACGTCGGGCTGGGAAGCCTCAATCGCCTTCATTGCATCGACAACGTCTTCTGCTTCGCCACAGACTTCGAGGTCCGATTCCATTTGAATGCGCATCGCCAAGCCATCACGAGTGATTGGATGGTCGTCGACTATCAATACTTTTGCCATGCCGCATGCCCCGGAACATTCTAAGGATCGATTCTCTGACATCTCTGACACTTTAGGATACATGAATTGTATCGCCACACAATCGAATTGCGCCGTTCCGAGGAAGATCCCCATTCCAAGGACGATCCTCGGTCCAACACTATCGAATGGATGCCGCCCCTGACATTAAGAACCCGCTACCGCTGTGAAATGGGATTTGGGACGATGCAAGTCACCAGGGTTCCCTGTTTGGTTCCCTGTTTGACACCCGCCGATATACTTAGCTTACCGCCAATAATACTCGCTCGGTATCCCATCGACCGCATTCCGCCCCCCGCTTTCCGATTATTTTCGTCGTCAATGCCGAGGCCATTATCGGCAACCCTTAGAACCAATGTGTCGTCCATTTGTTCGGTCTCGATTTGAATCTCTGTTGCATTCCCATGTTTTACCGCATTGGTGATTGCTTCTTGCGAAATCCGATACAGATGGCTTGCTTTTTCTGGGTCGAGTCGGTGCGACGATTTGTCACCAGTGTAATAACATTGAATTCCGTACAACTCGGATACATGAGCGGCAAGTTCAACGAACGCGGAATTGAGCCCGCTACCTTCAGCTTTAACCGGGTAAAGGCCTCGAGCGAGTTGCCGAATTTGCTCGAGCGAATAATCGATTTGCGTCGCAATCCGACCGGCAATCTCACTTTCGGGCAGGTCTTTTTTGCGTAGTGACATCGCCAAGGAATCGGCCATCAAAGCCAAACCTGTTAATTCTTGCCCCACACCATCATGCAAGTCGATTCCCATACGACGCTGCTCTTCCGATGCAATACGCATCACGGCCCGCTCAAGCTCGCGACGCTCGGTAATGTCTTGCCCACTACACAAAAGGCCAATCGGATTGCCACTAGAATCCGACAACATCGCGTCGTACCATTCGACTTCGCGACGCGAGCCATCTTTGCATAGAATGAAGTTGATGTGGCCACGAACACGGTCGCCAATGATTGATTTGGCAAAGCGATTTTCAATCGACTTTCTTTCGAATTCGGGCAAACAAGTCTCAAACCAATCGCATCCTTTCAATTCATCAAGCCCCCAACCCGTCATCGATTCGAAATAGCGATTGAAACTCACGATTTTACCGTCACAATTGAGCACAAGAACGATACTCTGGGCCGTTTCAATTAGATTCGAAACAAACTCTCGTTCGCGTTGAATCTCTTTCGTTCGCTCGACAACCCGCTGCTCAAGCTGCTCATTGAGATCGCAGAGATTTCGTTGCGCCATGCGAAGGTCGGTCACATCCATCATCGCAACAAAGCAGACATCGGATTTTTGATAAGCTCGTAGAACGCTTTGAATCTTGACGATCGACGGTGGATTGCTCTGAGCATGTAACTCAATTTCGCACGCTTGCCGACTTTCTCTCGAAAAGACGCTATGAAAATGGGCACACCAATGGTCTTGGGATTCGGGAGCGACGAATTTAGAGAACTGCGTTCCGATTAGTGCTGAACGGGCCGAACCGAAAAGGCGGGAAGCCGTTAGATTGCACTCAACGATGGAGCCCTGTCGATCGAGTGTGAAGTAGCCTACCGGCGCGAATTCATACAAGTCTGAGAATCGGTTTTGCGACTCCGTAAGATCCGACTGGGCGGAGCTAGGATCCCCGCTCCGCATCTCCAATTCGCATTGGCGTGCCCGCAATTCTTGGATCAGCGACTTAACGGTATCAACATCCATGCCAGCTATTTCGGCTCGCGCGGCCTGCAATGACGACTCGGTTTGGTCTCCAAGGAAACCACCATACGATTCGCAGGGGACTCGTTCTTGATCGATTTCCGATCGTCTCGTGTTCAAAACTTTTGTCCATAGCTGATAGGTATAGCTGATAGGTATCGTTCCGGATTTCCGTGCACATGCCGCAGCTCACACGAATGAAACAAGCATCGTCTTCCGCCTTCGATTGACCAATTGATCCAAACGCAGGAATGCTCAAACCCATCACCTGCGAGCGGACATTCTCTGAGCAACCATTTCAGCTCCACGACATCCCACCGGACGCATCCTTCATCATAGATAATCATCCCTTCGGATTGTGCTGGGTTTGTAGGGAAGAAGTGGAACAAAATCTATATTTTTATATGCACATTTCAAGCGAGGCCGTCATCACGACCATTGCTGAATGGCGTGTCCCCCGCCCCCCCCGACTTCGCGTCCTATGCTCTCCCGGCTTCGCGCTTCGTATCGCTCGTCTTGTTATGAGTCGCGGATTCTGATTAAGATCGCCGCATGCTATCTCACTATCCGACCGATTCGTCCCGTTAGCTCATCGATCGGCATCGAAATACCATGGAAGGTTTCGACGTGTCCGCTGCTGAAAAATTGTCCGCCCATTACGAAACACTCGAAAATACCGACTCGATTGTCCCTCCTGCGACCCTGCTTGAACGACTGCGAATCCTTCGCGGCATCGTCTCGACCGAGGGCAATGCGCTCCTTTTGGCTGCCTCGCAACTTGACTCGGAAGCAGTCCAAGCGGCTGAGATGACGGCAAACTGCGAAGGCTGCGTCGTTGTCACCGGAGTTGGCAAAGCCGGCATTGTCGGTAAAAAACTTGTGGCTACTCTTGCCAGTACCGGTACACCCGCCCATTTTCTGCATCCAGCGGAAGCCGTTCATGGCGATTTGGGCCGCGTTCGCGAGAACGATTTGGTGTGGGCCATCTCTAATTCGGGCCGCAGCGAAGAAGTGGTTCGCATCGCCCCCCATTTAAGAGAAAATTCCGCTGGCTTGATCGCGATCACGGCGACCGCCGAAAACCCGCTGGCCGATGCAGCGAACTGTATCGTTGCGATTGGCAAACACTCCGAAGCATGTCCAAATGGCTTGGCACCGACATCGAGTACCGCCGTAATGATGGCGGTCGGTGACGCGATTGCGATGTTGGCAAGTCAATTGCGATCATTCTCACCACAAGATTTCGCTCGCTTTCATCCCGGTGGTGCCCTTGGCCAGAAACTAGCGACGGTGGATCAAATGATGCGAAACCTTGACGCTTGTCGCATTGCCCCACCCCACATTACAGTCCGCGAAGCGATGGTGCGAACCAGCAAAAACGGGCGTCGCACTGGAGCGGTCATGCTTGTGGACCAACAGGGCATCTTGGTTGGTATCTTCACCGATAGCGACCTTGCGAGGCTTCTTGAAACACGAAATGATACGGCACTTGACGAGCCGATTTCCGAGCGAATGACCTGCCAACCAACCACCGTACACTCGGCCACTCTGCTTCAAGAAGCAATCGCGGTGATGTCGCGTCGGCACATCAGCGAACTGCCAGTCGTCGATGCCAACAGCCGGCCGCTCGGCCTGATTGACATCACCGATGTCGCGGCGATGTTGGGGGATCGCGACGAACCTTCGATTCTGCCATTCGCATCTTAACTCTTCGAAAACCAATTCATGCTTGAACACCTCAAAAATGACGCTGATATAGCAGCCAACATCACTTGCATTCTATCGGATGTCGACGGCGTGTTGACCGATGGCAGAATCATCTACACGGGCGAAGGGGTCGAGATCAAACACTTTCACGCAAGGGATGGCCAAGGGATCAAAACGTGGCTGCAGCGTGGCCTTCAGTTTGGAATCATCACTGCACGAACCGGGAACGCGGTCATCCAGCGTGCGTCGGACCTCGGGATTCAGCACCTCGCACAAGGATTCGAGGAAAAGCTTCCGGCCGCCGAAAAAATGCTAGCTGAAATGGGCTGCAGCTTTGAGCAAGCTTGCTATGTCGGCGATGACCTGCCGGACATTGCCGTCATGCGACGAGTCGCGTTGGCAGTCGCGCCAGCTGACGCAGCAACCGACGCACGCGAAGCGGCACAATGGGTCACACGCTGCAAAGGCGGTCACGGAGCAATGCGAGAAGTGATCGAACGATTGCTCCGAGCGCAAGGTCGCTGGAAAGAACACACTAAATAACTATGGTTCGAAAGCTCACTCATTACATCACCGCGCTAGTCTTCCTAAGCGTGATAGCGGTTGTCTATCAGGTAGTGGTTGTTTCGTACCTGCGTCCACCGCACATTCAGCGGATGGCCTACGCACCCCGCGCCGAGTTGAAACTCAGTGATACGCTTGGTGACTTGTTCCCCGAAGGTGCTTGGCAACGGGGCAAATGCAAACGATTGCAAACTTCCGATGGCATGTTGTTGTTTGAAAATTGGGAACAATCGACTCCGGATCAATGGAAACTATGGCCCATCACGGTCGTGATCGGACGTGGGTCCGATGGGGAATCGAGCACGGCGCCGGTGGTGATCGAATCGCGCAATGGTGCGGAAATCAAATTCACTGGGTCGCTCGATGTGATGAGTGGCGGCGCCCCTCCGATTCAACGCGGACGAATGATCGGAGTGGTGCAAATCAGTCGTACCGATCCGGATTCGCCAACCGATTCACTCTCCATTCGCACCGCGAACGTCGGGATTGATAATCAAAAAGTTTGGACGACCGAAGCGATCCAAATGAATATGGGGAAGACCCGTTTGATCGGTCGCGACTTGACGATCCATCTCGCTACCGCAGCGTCGACGCCGATGAACGCCAGGGGCAATGGAGCGGTACTGGACCGCATGGAGTTAATCTATCTCGATGAGTTGATCATGCCTCTGGACGAGGGAGGCCTTTGGCCCGCAACAACGGTCGCGGTGGATTCCACGGATAAATTCCACACCGATCCCATGAAGCAGGCCGTCGCGAAGTCGCCAGCCGTGCTCAGCGTCCAGTGCGGCGGACGGCTTGAATACGATTTCGCAATCAACCAATTAATGCTTCGAGATCGCGTCGCGTTGATTCACAAAATCGCTGGCGCCGAAACCGACCGATTCGACTGTGACACACTTGAATTGACGCTCCGAGACCCGAGCAACAAGACACTCAATCGCGAAGGGCCACTTGATTGGATCAACCGAATCAAAGCGACCGGCGCGCCGCTTGTCGCCACACTGCCGAATTTAGATCTGAAGATCGCTGCCGGTCAACTCGACCTGCAGGCGTCCAGGGGACTAATGATGGCCGACGGAAACCAAGGGATCGAAGTACACCGCGGCGGCATTCATGCACGGCTTGAAAGCATCGTCTATCAGTTTGACCCCCAATCGCCCACAACGCTCGGCGCCATCGACGCTCGCGGCATCGGCGTCGTCACTCTGGATGATCCCTCCATGCCACTGCGACGAGCACAGTGGAAAGAAGGATTCAAGCTTCAATCGTTATCCGCGACAACCGCTGATGCTCTTAACAGTGACTTTGGTTTTTGGATCGATGGTGAAGTCCAAACCTGGTTGGCCGACGGAGGCCAATTCAACGCCGGATCGATCGAAGGAGTGTTGAAACCGTCTCCCCCGGAAAACGCACTGGCCCCCAATGCCGCACTGGCCGCCAATGCCGGATTGGCCGCCAATGGAAAACCGGATTCCGATCGAAAACCAGCCCGACGAACTCTCGCCCCCGATTGGGTGGCGGCCAATGGGAACGTTCACTTGGACACCGCTGCGATCGCGGCCGATGCGAGTCAATTACAGCTGTTCTTTGTTGAGCCGGAGCCAAATGACTCCACCATGATCGACGACAGTCAGCCGAAACCCGCGAGCTCCATTCGACATTTGGTGGTCCAACCCGATGCGAATGACCCCGCATCCGAACCAGTTGCACGACCGAGACCCACCGTGCGTGGAGACGTCATTTCAGCAAAGCTTGCGATCGACGACTCAGGCGTGAGCGCCCAAGATTTGAGTGTTCGCGGCAGCGTTGAACTCACCCATACGGTCGAACTTGGTGGCCAGCCGATGCTGGCAAAGTTAACCGGTGAAGAACTGCGGCTGATCGATAGCAATGGCGAGGATGTGCTGCATCTCGGTAGCGGAGTCGAAAATCCGGCGCGGTTTGAACTGGGCGATGGCTATTTCGTCGGCCCCGTGATCCAAATACGACCGAGCGACAATATTGTCTGGATCAACGAAGCAGGCGAGTTCCAAATCCCATCCCAAGCTTTACCGAAAGGCCTATCACCGTCGGACCCGAGCACGTCGAACTTGACATGGACTCGGCCGCCGCTATGCCGATGGCAAGGCGAAATGGTCTTCGACGGAAAGACGGCGGTGCTTACCGATGGCGTCGAAATCCACGCAGCACTCGTTAATGGTCGCGATCCTTGGGATGTGCATGTCGCAGGTGACCGAATGGAGATCTTCTTGAATGATGGTGTCCAAGTAAGCGATTTGGCAACGATGCGTTCCGCGACGGTCCAACGGATCGAGCTGCTTCAAAATGAAACACGCCCCTTGATAATCGAGGCGGTTCAGAAAGCGGGCGATGGAATTACCGAAGCAAAGCATGTGTTGCATGCTGAAAAACTGACATTGGTTCCATCCGACGGTGGCAAATTGTTCGGATCAGGCCCAGGCTGGTATCGCTGTTGGACGCGAGGCGAATTGGCCTCGGCGATGCCCGGCGGCAATCGCAAGACAGCACAACCATCCAATGCTGACACCATGATGACGGGCATCCACTTGATCTTTCACGATGCAATGGTTGGCGACATGGCGAACCAAAAGCTGGAATTTTCGCGAGGCATCCGATTGGGTGTACGTGACGTGGCATCGTGGGACGAAGTGTTCGACGCACAAACAATGGACGCGATCTCCAACGGGCAATCGACACTCGATTGTGACCAGTTGAGGTTTTCGGTTGCACCGGAAAGCTTGAACCGACCATCAATCCAAGGACTAGCGACACCTTGGGAAACCGAAGCGTCCGGTGGAGTGGTTTTCCGAACGCGCGGCGATCGTGGATTGCTCGAATGTACCGCGACGCGAGCTGCGTATGCGTCGGGCAAGGACCTCTTCACGCTTCACGGCGTGCCAAATCGCCCCGCACTGTTTCGGCAACAATTACCCGATGGCCAACCGGGTCCCGAAGGCGCAGTACGAACGATGACGTTAAGACTCAAGACGATGGAAGTCGAAAACTTACAGCTTGAGCGATTGAACATCGCCGCGCCGCCACAGGTTGGAAACCGATAGGGTGACTTTTCCGGGTCCCCAATCGAGCGGGAACCACCAGCACGCTAACGCACGGCTAACGACAGCAGAACTAGGCCACGTTGAACATTGACAAACACTCTTCGGTGGAAGCTTGGTCAACCAACGCAACGACAATGTCGCCGGGCTTTAGTTGGTCGTCCGCACGCGGAACTCGCACGAATCCATCTCGTTGGATCGCCGCGATCAAACAACGTCCCGCAAAGGGCAACTCAGCCAACGTTGCATCGGTCACTTGCGAGCCTTCGACAATTTCCAATTCGTAGACTGCGATTTCCCCGTTCGGCAATCGGCGTTGGCTAATCACAGAACCCTCGTTAAGAAAACCGAGAACTTGACGAGCTAAAACATCACGTTCACTCACTGCGCGATCGATCCCCAACTTGCCTACCACGTTCGCATAATCAGGTCTGCCGACGACGCACATCACTCGCGCCGCCCCAAGTTCTCTCGCTTCGACACCCGACATGATGTTGCTCTCATCGTTCCCAGTACAGGCGACAAAATGGTCCACCGTCCCCGCACCTTCGTCTTCCAAGATACTGCGGCGATTCGCGTTGGCTTTGATCACCGTGACGTTGGGCAGAAGCTTCGATAAGTGTTCACAGCGATCAACGTCTTGTTCCAACATGACGATCCGGTAATCATGCGGGCTGAGCGAACCGGCTAAGTGATAACCGGTTTCCCCGCCCCCGGCGATCATGACACGCTTCTTACTGGTTCGTTCACTACTACCGCCGAATAAAACGCGGGCCTTGGCGACCGCGTCCGGCATTCCGACCAAGCTAACTCGGTCACCTGAATGCAGTTCATCTTCACCACTGGCAATCCACATCCGGCCTTCGCGAGCGAGCGAACCAATGCGGACGCCGCCTGGGATTTTCAAGTCACGAAGCTTCTCACCTGCGGCACTCGACTTGCCGGCGACTTCCATTTCGTAGACTTCCAATTGACCACGAGCAAAATGCTCAAGCGGAATCGCATCGGGATTCCGAATTGCACGAGTCAGCTCATAGGCGGTCAATTGCTCCAAACTGAGAATGCTGTCGATATTGAAGTGGCGCTGGTAGTCGAACGTACTGAGATCGCGAAACGCAGGCGCGTAGACTCGTGCGATGCTGCGGCGCGTCCCCAGAGCTTTTGCCATACTGGCCGCAACAATGTTGACTTCATCGTCACCGGTCACAGCCAAACAAATGTCCGCACCACACACGTCGGCCTGGAACAACACGGTACTTTGCGATGCATTGCCCTCGATTGCCCGAACGTCAAGCTCACTGTTGATCCGGCGCACGTTATGCGGATCATGGTCGACCACGATCACACTGTGACGTCGCCGACAAAGCATATCGGCAATCCAACGACCAACCGTTCCAGCACCTAAGACGAGAATTCGCATGATTATTTATTGCCTTTGCTAGACCAGCCATTCAATAAACAAAAGCACAACAAATATGATCGCCATAAAACCGGTGATCCAGCGTGCGGTACCAATCGCATGTTGGATGATCAATGCGTGATCCTCGTGCCGAGTCCCACCAAACACAAGCGAGATCGAAACCACCAACGGGACGAAATACAACAAGTAGCTGGGCGAGATCGACAATGTGGCGATCGGAGCGGCCAAGTCAAATAGAGAGTTTGGAATCAAAAGATTGTCTCAGTGTGTTTCGGGCAGTGTGTTTCGGGCAAGGTGTTTGGGTTAGGCGGTTCGGGCCAGGTGTGTTTGGGGTTAAGCAGCAGAATTCGCCGATATTGGATGGACTACCGTCACGCGTTCAGCCTGCGTCACGCGTTCAGCTGTGTCACGCGTTCAGCCTGCGTCACGCGATGGCGAGCGCAGCTATTTAGCACCGCGTTCCTGCTGGTCATCCCCATCGTCTTCACTCCCATCGCCTTTTTCTTCGATTCGTTTTCCGCTAAACGGCACGGCTAAGGGGCCACCAAAGGCATCGTAGATGACCAATATGTTTAATAGACCTGCGATCACGGTGTACCACGTTCCCATTTCGTAGCCTGCACCATGGCGAGCGTACCAAGCCGAAACGTCGTCCGCTTGATCTTCGCGAACCGGTCGTCGTGGTGGCGCCATCAGGCCTAACCAATAGGGCACGTAGCTTTCGTAGGTTTGACCAGAGAGCGGATCGGTCTGCGAATTCATGTATTTGCCTTGCACCAATGCAGGCAAGGCTGCCGCACCGACGCCAGCTTGCAGGAAATAATGCCAACGCTTGTCACCAGGTACCCAAGATGCGTAAACGACGTGGCCACCGCCTAATGCAAAGCCAAGGATCCACGTGGTCAAAATACAAATAAAGAACAATCCAGCCTTGGTTCTTCGGCCTTGGTAGTAATGGCCCAATCCGGGGACCAGCCAAGCCAGAAAGGCCGCCAGATAGCGGTTATGCAAGTCGACTTCTTTTCCGTCTACTTCAATCACCGATTCGGAGTCTGCAGGCATATTCGTTTTCTATAGGGAGGGAAGTAACGCTTAGTCGCAAAGGACATTCATTTCAGTAGCATTTTGCAGCATTGTGCGTGAAATGGAGCTTTTGTGGTAGGTGAATCGAACTAATTGGAGCCAATTGTGCCGCAATTCTTCCGCCACCGAATAGGACCGGACAAATGCACAGATTAATTGCCCCCCTAATTGGCCCGCACAAATTGGCCCAGATCCATCTTGACGAGCCCTCAACCGATTTCCTATTCCCATAGCTCGGTTTTTGGATTTCCACCCCTTTTCAGTGTGTCTTGGCTATGTCACGTCTTGTATCCATCTCCTCGGCGGTCGTTTTGTACGGTGTGGCCGGGTTGTTCAGTATCACCGTCGGCTGTGGTTCTTCGGCGGATGTCACCGACGCAACGGCGATTAACACTACAACCGTCGCAGCGAAAGGCCCTTCCGCAACCGAGGTTGTTTCACAATTTTTGGACCGAGTCCGGCGCGGCGGCCAATCGTCGGGTGCGGATCAATTGCTCACTGAACGAGCGAAATCCGAGCTGACGCGAATCGGCCGATCGGTCCAACCGATTGGCTCGCCCGACGCTCACTTTGAAGTCACACAAGCTCGCCAAGTGCCAAGCGACCCCGACGCCATGTTGGTCCAAAGCATTTGGACCGAACCGGCCGGAGATGGATCCAAAAGCGACTTTGAAGTCGTCTGGGCCGTTCAGCGCGAAGCAGGCGGTTGGCGCATTTCGGGGTTAGCGATGCAAATGGATCCCGCACAACCCGCCGTTGTCATCGACTTTGAAAACGGTGACGAAATGGCTAAATTGCTTGCGTCTACCGACGAACCGGCCGCTCCCGAAGCGAAGACTCCCGCGACAAATCCTGCTCAAGCATCCGCCGCGGTCGAGCAACCGCTGTCGCGATAATCGTCGCCCAGCCAATCGTCGCCCAGCCCAAAAGCCCAATGGGTCGCTGCTAGATCATTTCATCGTCGATGGATTGTCGATGGACGATTGTTGGCCAGATTCTGCCAGATTCTTTCCGGGCGCCGAAATGCCAGGGCAAATTCTGAATGCCATCTGATTCGTTACGCTGCAAAGCTTCACGTTTTTAGCCATTTCGGTCGCCCTAAGTTTTTGCTAGCGACTTTCAGCGAAAATCTTCTAGACACTGCCAACCGCCTCCCACCCCGTTAAAGAGGGGTGTTTGCGTAAGCGGGCGAGGATGTGTACACGGAGTAGAGGTTTCCACCTTTCCCTACAGCATGTTGCGGTAAACCCCAATAGTTAACGCGTCATGCTCAGCCTGCTGTACGCCCTTGTTGTTCACTACTGGTAGTGATCCGTTTAGTGTGGTTCCCGGCAAACAATCAGCGCCCGTGGATTTTGAGTTGCAATTTAGTTCACTTTTTGCGGACTGGGTGGATTGACACGATTTCGCCCAGGGTTACTGTAGCGTCAAAATTACGTGAGCCGCAAAAACCACGCAAATACCCTAGTTTACTGGTAAGTACCAGTTAGTCTTGTTGGTAGCTACGGCTCAGATGGTCATTCGGTAGCCAGTGATGTTATCTGGCGGATTGATCATCAGGAGTAACAGGCGACTGGATGTCCGCCCTGAACACAAAATGTGCGAATTTGGATCGCACCTATCCTCCGAATACTTGGGAGATTTCTATGAATCGGACTGTGGTGAGCGGCATCGCCGCATTCGCACTGATGATCGGTGCGTCAATCGTGATGAGTGATACTGCGAATGCAGGTGGACTCTTCTCAAAATGTCACGCTAACCAATGCGGTGGCGGACTGTTCCAAAAAGGTTGTGGCGGCGGACTTTTGTCGCGTCTTCACAGCAGCAACTCGGATTGCTGCGCTCCAGAACCGGTTTGCTGCGAGCCAGCTCCCGAACCAGTATGCTGCCCAGAACCAGCATGTGCTCCAAAGCGTGGTTGCGGCTTATTCGCTCGTTTGCGTGCTCGTTGTGCAGCTAAGAAGTCTTGCTGCGAACCCGAGCCAGTATGCTGCGAACCCGAGCCAGTATGCTGCGAACCCGAGCCAGTATGCTGCGAAGCACCTGCTCCAGCATGCGATTGCTGCGAAGCGGTCGTCGAAGCGGCTCCCGTCGTGGAAGCATGCTCAAGCTGTGGCGGTGGCGAAGTGATGATGGCGAGTCCTGCAATGGGCACCGCGGTTGTTACCGAAGCGGTTGCAAGCGAAGCGGTTGTTGGCGAGAGCGCTGATGGCTTCGACTTGGCTCCAGGCGAAACGCTCGTTCCTGGCAGCGTTGTGACTGGTGCAGCAGTAGAAGCAACCGAAGCAGCACCTGCTGTTGACGAAGCTGCAGCACCTGCTGTTGACGAAGCTGCAGCTCCTGCTCCTGCTCCTGAAGCCGATGCCGCTGCCGATGCAGTGGAAAGCAGCAGCGATGCACCACCAGCACCAGAAGCAGACGCAAACACCGACATCTAGTCTTGTCTTGTTTGCTCAAAAGATAGTCTGAGCCCATTGGCATTGATGATCGATGTCAATGAACAAAGAACTGAAACCTCGCCGGCCCTTGGATCGGCGAGGTTTTTTTGTGGCTCTATTGACGCTAAGTGGTTGTAATTTCTATACTTCCGCACTTCGAGCTCTTAAATGCTGCAAAAAGCTTGAAGCCTAAAAATCCTGCACCAAAACCACCCAGCCTGTCCCTTGAAGACGAATCGATGAAAAGCGAACGCCGACACGAGTTACAAGAAAACGTTCTCGCCAACTATCTTGGCCAAATCAACCAAGCAATCGAGCCTTATTCGAAGATCATCTTGGCGGGGGTCATCGCATTACTGGTTGCCGTGGTCGGCTACTCGCTGTACAGCAGCAAGGCGGTTGGTGAGCGCAGCGATGCGACACTCGGTTTGTTGCAGGAATCGGAGTCGCAAGACCCCGAAGCACTTGAAGCCATTTCGACAAGGTTCCCGGGCACTCCCGCAGCCGCTTGGGCGGAACTTCAACGTGGTAGCCAATTATTGGCTCAAGGCAGCCAAGGGTTATTCGTTAATCGCCAAGATGCCGAAGTCCAACTCGAAGACGCGAAGTCGGCCTTCAAGTCGGCCCTCTCCAAAGGAAAAGACAAGATGCTTCGATCGCGAGCCAACTATGGTATCGCGCGAGCAGCGGAGTCACTCGGTCAAATTGATGAAGCAGTCGAGGGGTACAAGGATTGCATCAAAGTTGGCGAGTCCGAAGAAATCGCAAAAGCATGCCAGGATCGCATCACATCGCTAGGACGCGATGACACAAAAGACTTCTTGGCCTGGTTTGCCGACCAAGATTTTACGCCTGCCGATCCATCGCTACCACCTTCGTTGCCAAGCGGCAACACGCTTCCCGACTTGCCTGATTTGAATTTGCCAGCACTCGAAGGTGGCGACGGCGAAGTTTCTGATACCGGTGTGGAATTGCCTGAAGCCACAACCGATGAAACGGCTGCAGCTGAATCAGATGAGCCTGAGACCGAACAGCCAACCAACGAACAAGAGTCGATGGAGATGCCAACCGAGTTGACTCCGGCCAACGATCCACCGGCTGAGCCAGCAACCGAAGCGCCCCCCGAAAACACGGACGTTAAAACTGAAACGCCGGATGCTTCGTGAAGGATGAATCCGTAAACGATAACTCGATCGAAGACGACAGCGATATCGACGGATCGGCCACAGATCCAATCGCCGGTGAACCGGTATGTCGCGATTTCGTCGTCCCAGAATCGGCGGTCGGTCAGCGCATCGATCTGTTCCTTACCCAAGCATCGGATGGATTCAGCCGTAGCCAAATTACGCAAGCGATCCAAGCCGACGGTGCGACTCTTGACGGACGAACCGTTCGCCCGAGCGTGAAATTGAAAGCGGGACAAAAGATCCGGTTTCGCGTTCCCGAACCGGTCAGTGATGACACGATCGGCGAAAATATCCCGCTCGATATTCTTTATGAAGACGACGGATTTGTGGTGGTAAACAAACCACCGGGCATGGTCGTCCATCCGGCTCGCGGCAATTGGACCGGGACGCTCACCAGTGCCCTCGCATTTCGTTTTCAAGCTCTATCGGATGTCGGCGGCCCCACACGTCCGGGCATCGTCCACCGACTCGACCGCGACACGAGTGGCGTGATTGTGGTTGCCAAAACGAACGCCGTCCACATGAATTTGGCGGATCAGTTCGCCAACCGAACAGTCGAAAAAGAATACTTCGCGATCGCGGCAGGCAAACTCGATCGAGACCGAGATATCATTGATGCCCCGATCGGACGACATCCGTACCAGCGGGACAAAATGGCGATTCGTGAAAACCACACGACGAGCAAAACCGCATCGACTTTCTATGAAGTCATCTCGCGGCATGGTCGATTCACGCAAGTGCGGGTATTGCCCAAGACCGGTCGAACGCATCAAATCCGAGTCCATCTAAGCCACGCCGGGGCCCCAGTCCTGTGCGACCGTCTGTACGCTGGGCATGCCGAAGTGACCGTTGCGATGTTGACGGGAGTTCGCGACGAAACGGGCAAACGTGTGGTACTGGAACGCCAAGCCCTGCACGCCAAACGTTTGACGCTGACCCATCCCCAAAGTGGCAAGTCGATGACATTCGAAGCACCGCTGCCGGACGACATTCGCCGTGTGATCGAGGTCCTTTCGAGCAGCTAGGCAATCCGAAGCCCAACAATGCAAGGCCCGAATCAGCCTACGCCTCGACGCCATCACGTCCCCGGCATTTGCATTGACGATTCCATGTCCGCAAACAATTGTTCGGCGCTATCTTCAAAGATTCGCCCAATCAGAAGATCCGTAACACGGCCCCGATGCTCGGGATGCATTTTCATGAAACGGCCGATGCTGAACTCTTTCGAGTAGAACGCGTCGACCAGCTTGCGTACCCACTGGGCCCCCTCTTTGAACTCCTCGGTCCATGTATTGAGTTGTGCGGCACTGAGATCGTTGTTGGCAAACCCTTCGACGACTGCGTCGGCAGCCCGGATGCCCATTTCGAGCGCGAAGTAGACACCTGACGAATAAACCGGATCGATAAATCCAAAAGCATCACCAATCAACACCCATCCATCGCCGGCATGTTGTTTCGTCGAGTACGAAAACTCTTTCGCCGTACGAATCTCGCCTAATCGCGTGGCTGGTTCCAAACGACGTTGCAAACCGGGACACATACGCAGTTGTTCAATGAATACGTCTTCAGGTTTCTTACCACTTTTCAACAAATAGTCGGTATCGCCAACGCATCCGATGCTGGTCATGCCGCGCGACAGCGGGATGAACCAAAACCAAGCGTCCTTGGTTTCCGTATTAAGAATGATCGTCGCGCCCTCGTTGTCTCCTTCGCCGCGAACCGCGTCACGATAGTAGGTCCAAATCGCAACCTTCTTCAATCGCGGATCGATTTGCTTGAGCCCAAGTTTGTTCGCAATAAACGATTGTTGGCCCGTTGCATCGATCACGACGCGGCATCCAATCTCGTGCTGTTTGCCGTCGGCATCGCGCAGCACCACTCCTGTTGCGCGGCCATCGGAGTCAAAATGAACGTCGACAAGCCGTGTCGAATCGCAACACTCGGCTCCCAGTTCGCCTGCACGGTCGAACAACATTTTGTCGAATTCACTGCGTTCGACTTGCCACGTGCTACTGCATTGGCGCGAGTCGTGATCGCGAAAGAAAAATGGTTCCGATTCGGTTCCTTTGTGCGTGACGAACTGAACGCTCTTTTTCGATTGAAACCCAGCTTGGCGAACCCTCTCGTTCACCCCGAGTCGATCGAGTGCCCAGTAGGTTTCGGGCATTAGTGACTCGCCAACGTGAAATCGAGGCATCGGTTCACGTTCAATCAATAGCGTGTCAAGTTCGGATTGGGCGAGAATCGCCGCCGCCGCCCCGCCCGCTGGGCCGCCACCGATCACGATACAGTCGTAATATGCTTTCATCAACGGATTCCTATGAATTTGCCAATCTGTAATTCGCATGACGCAATTTTTGGCAATTTTCGCTTTCTAATGGTAGCTGCCGGTTTTTTTCTGCGGAACAGTTCCGCAGAACAGTTTAGTCCATCCGGCAAGCACCCCCCATTCGCTTGATCAAAACGCACGGAGGACCTACCATGCGAGTTGGTCTGACCAAGAAAAAATGAACTGAGGATGATAACGATAATGTCTCGCCGAAAGCCCAACCAACTTCTTTTTAGCTTATTTGCGATCGCCTCAGCGGTATGCTTTTCCCAATTGGTTACCATCGATTCGGCGGAAGCACAGTTGTTTCCTCGGTTGCGTGCGCGGTTGCGTGGTCAAAGCCAACCGCAGTATCAACGCCCACCTCAGCAAAACTACCGGCCACCTACATCGAGTTATCGTTCGGCTAGGCCGCAACAAATGAATTCGCCCGACGGTCCCGAACTTCAACGAGCTCGACCTGTTTCCCCCAACGACAAGTCAGGTACCACTAATTCTGACAAGAACAGGGCTGCGGCAAAACCTGACGATTCAGGCCCTTCGATATTAGTGCCTAACGATGAAAAGAAAGCGAATAAGAACAATGCGACCTCTCCGGCAACTCTAGGCATCGATGTCCAACCAACCGATAAGTCGACCACTCCCGGATTGCCCAGAATACCGGGGATCGAAGTTCGGCGGGTTCGCGACGTATCGAAAGTCCGCCAATCAGGACTAGAGGAAGGCGATGTGATTGTGATGCTAGACGGCCAAGCGACACCAAATGTCGAGTCGGTTCGAGAGATTTTGTCATCGAAGAAAGTCGGTGACTCGATCGTCGCGAGAGTCTACCGAGGCAGACGCGTTGCCAATTTGACCTTGCCACTCATTGATGAGGCAGCCGAACGACAGATCGCCTACGCCAAGCCTGATTTTCCCTCTTCGCAAAAACAGATGCGTTCCCAAATCGCAACCGACTCGGGTATCGCCGATTTCGGTGTCGCAGTGACCGACTCGCCAAACGAACGAGGCGCAGTAGTAACGCAAATCAAATCGCAGTCAACAGCCGAATTATTAGGACTGAAAGTAGGTGACCGAGTGATTTCGGTCGGCGATACCTTTACCGTGGGTGGTGATGCATTCCAAAATCAGATCGACAGTTGGTATCGTGACCAGCCGCTGAAGCTGCAACTGGTCCGCAACAATCGTTTGTATACATTGACGGTCGATCCGCAAGCACTTGCGATGGCCAAAGCGAAAGCCGCAAAGGATGCAAAAATTGCTCAAACATCGGGTAATAGCGAAGCGAAGCGGGACAACAAAACGGCCCAGGGCAAGAGCTCTGGCAGCTCGGTTTTCAGTGGAATTGGTTCAGCAATTGGTGGCCTGTTTGGCGGTAATTCCACAAAAATAAATGGGGAAGCGACGACAACCAAGACACTACCCGCACCTGAAAAGGATTCCATCGTGGCAAGAGAGGAAATGCCAAAGCCCGCCAAGGCCGAAACCATACCTTCAACGGGCGAAGTGGATGCGTTGGAATTCGGTGATGGCGAACCAATCGGTCGCGTCAGCTTCGAAGATCTCGATTCCCAAGCGATGCCTGCGGAGCGTGCGTTCGACTAGTGGCTCCCATCGTTTGCTTTCGCATCACCGCTTTCCCATCTTGAAAGAACGCCGCATCAGGCCGGCGCAGACAGCAAACCGTAACAAAAAAACCCGCTTGCCAAGACTCAGGTGAATCTCGACAAACGGGCATGTTCTCGCAGAATCTCTAACCAATAGATGATCGCGAGTGGGGTGGCTGCGCCGAAGCATCAGCCCGCCGACTTAAACTACGGGTTACCACCCCGTTGGCTAGTACAGCAATATTCCACTTGATCACCTCCTTTACGTAATTGGTTTGACGATTCCCACTCAGGTGCCAACCAGATTCGAGTGGCAAATCGTACGGAAAGGTCTTTGCCGTGACGCGTTATCACGGCCCGGTACTTTCATTATCCTCACCCGGCAAGAGCCTGACAAGTTTCTGAAAGTGTTTTTCAGATAAAAATATGGACCCAAACGCTACCAAACGGGTTCGCGGTCGAATCGGAGATGGCTTAGAATAATTGCCATGATCAACGAACCGACCATCATTCTTTCGGGAACCGACCCCGATTTGCCGCAGAACGTGCCACCTGGATTGGCCCGCTATAGCAATTTGCGTGAAATGGCTCGTGGCGGTAGCGCAATATTGAGAGCAGGCTTCGATTGCATCACCGGTCGGACCGTAGCGATCAAATGCTTGCTTCCCGAAACCAGACACGACCGCCGCGAGCAACGCCGAATCCTCCGCGAAGCACGCGTAACCGCCCAATTGCAACATCCCAATACCGTTCCGGTCTATGACATCGGTAACGACAAGGTTGAAGGGATCTACTTTGTGATGAAGCGGATTTCGGGCGAGAATTTTTTTGAGATCCTTAAACGAATCGCGCGCGGGGAACAGGACACTATCGACGTGTTCCCAGCCCAACGGCGAGTTGAGATCCTCATCAATGCTTGCCAAGCACTCGCCTATTCCCACGCTCGAGGGGTAATCCACCGCGACGTTAAACCCGAGAACATTTGGGTGGGCAACTTCGGGGAAGTCATCCTGTTGGATTGGGGCGTCGCAAAGGTATGGGGGCAAGCAGACGACAACGAACCACTCAACCGAAGCGTGCTAACGACCGAAGAAACGGAAACTCAACAACTAAAAACGCTCACCGGTGGCGGCCAACGACCTGGTACTCCACTGTACATGTCACCTGAACAAGTCAACGGAAACCGAGGCATCGACGAACGGTCCGATATTTTCAGCGCAGGTGTGACGTTGTACGAAGCACTAGCGCTTCGCGAGCCCTTTCGGGGCGCCGATATCAACGAGACCTTTGACAATATTCAAAACAAGGAAATCCCTCCGCCAAGCGAACGATCGCCAGACCGGAAAATTTCCCAAGCGGCTGATGATGTGGTGATGAAAGCGATTCAAAAGCGACCTGCCAACCGCTACCAGTTCATGCGAGACTTCATTGAGGCAATGCGAACGATCACTTGAAGGACTTGGTTCGCCTATTCAAATGGCGACACGACACGCCGCATGCCTTTGTTCAAACTTAACTTCTTAACTTCTAAGGCATTGGCATTCTTAGGCATAGCCACCCTCAACCTTAGATTGCCACGCTGGACTCGGCATTGCCCCGAAAATCAGTTTTTGGGGTGTTTGCCCTAAATTCGCGACGCAATCGACGATTGTGATCGCAACCGCTTCGCGCAGGCCGAAAACATGTCGATACTAACGCTCCTACCGTTTTCACCTGTTTCTGCTACTTGATTCGCTTTGTGACGTTTAGCTAACGCGTCGCAATGGCGTGGAGAATTGTTTTTGATGCAACGTACTCTTGTTCTTTTGAAGCCTGATTGTGTCCAACGACGTTTGATGGGCGAAGTGATCTCGCGGTTCGAAGCCAAAGGGCTCGAGATTGTCGCGATGAAGATGATCCAAATTACCCCTGAACTTGCGAAGCAGCACTATGCCGAGCACGTCGAGAAGCCGTTCTACGGAGGGCTTGAGGCCTTCATTACGTCGGCCCCCGTGATCGCAATGGCGATCGACGGATTGGAAGTGATCCGCGTGGTCCGCGAGATGTTGGGAGCAACTAGCGGTCTAAAGGCTGCCGCTGGAACGATTCGCGGCGATTTTAGCAGTAGCCGTCAAATGAATCTGGTTCACGCCAGCGATGGCGAAGAAGCGGCCGCGCGAGAGTTGAAACTCTACTTCGGCGACTCGGAATTTTGCGATTTCAATTCGCCTATGACGTCATTCATGCGAGCATCGGACGAGTAGTTCCCGTCGCCATAGGTTGGGCGATTGGATACCACACTCGCCCTGAACAGCACACTCGCTCGAAAAGACAGATGAGATGAATCGTCGTCAAACCGCGTTTAGCGGCGATTCATTTTTTCTTCAGCCTTGGCCGCTTTCAATGCAGCCGCTTCACGCGGCAACTTGAATTCGGGCCCGGCTGGGAAGTATTGAATGTCGTCCTGCAAGTAGTACGGGCTCGGCAGGGTTTGTCCATTGAGAGAAACTTGGCATCCCGTGCTGGAAATCACACAAATTCCCGTTAGAACCGTAGCAACAGCTAGGCGAGTCATGCGTTGTTTCGTCGACTTTTGGCTCATCGTTGATGCCTTCGTGAATTTCCGGCGTTTGTTAATGCCAGCGTTTGTCATTGGAGGTGTCGAAACGGTCAGAACATCGCTGCAAAACCAGTGCAGCAACTGTCCTCACAACCCTCATCGGCCAAACAACCCGCATATCTTTACTCCGCAGCCAAGAAAATTGCACTTTGACGGAATATGAGTTGGTGATAGAGCCTTTTCATCCCAATTCCCCCAACAATACATTGGGTTGAGGCCCCCCGGCAAACCGCTGCAATCCTTCGAGACATTGCAAAATTAGTGGTTTTTCGCCAAGGCTGCCTCTACAATGTGCCTAAGCGCCGCGGCTCCGTGGCAAACTTTTCTCGTTTCTCTATTGGCCCCGTATATGTTTCTCCGTTTCATTACCAGATACCACTTGCGTGAAACATCAATGCGTTTCCTTTTCATGCTGGCTAATGCCGGCCTATTGGGATCCTCGCTGGCTAATGCAGCCACTTTTGCCAATTACCTGCCGGCGCGGCATGATCGTTTCTCATCGGGAGTGATTACGAATCCAACGTTTCTGATGGATCATTCATTGATTTCGGGAGTCGACGCGGTTGGTCAACGTGCCGCATTGATTTCGCCTCAGCACTATTTAACTGCGGCGCACATCTCGGCATTCAATCCAACATTCCTTGGCTCCGATGGGGCACTTCATAATTTCGCTCGCGATTTGACGCCAGGCTCGCGAACCGTTTTGGGTACAACCTTGACAGCCGATTTTACGAAATCAAACGGCACCGTATTGTTGGCCGGAACGACACACGCCAGCGACATTGCGATTGTCCGACTCGCCGCGCCAATTCCGACCGCAGACGGAATCGACACGTTACCGATCTACACAGGGACTCTATCTTCGATGGTGGGAGAGGAGTTATTTGTGTTTGATAAAAACGTTCGAGCCGGCAAGGATACGATCGACATTGCGGAGATCGTTGAACTCAATACCGGTGCGATCACCGCTTCAGTCATTTATGGCTTTGATGAAGAAGGAACAATCCTACCATCCGATGAACTTCGACTCGTCGGCGGCGACTCCGGCGGATCGTCTCTGATCGATTTCGGTGGGCGTTACGAAGTCGTCGGCGCTAATATGGGAGTAGGCACCGATACGGACACAGGCAAAGTCTACAGCTTCAACACCTTCGCAGGTGCCTACATGAGCGAGATCGAGTCTATTATGAACGCCGACGGGTACGTGCTAGGTGCCGAAGGCATCTTCGTCACCGCTGTACCGGAACCAGCGACCTTTTTCTGCTTGGCAATGGGGATGGTTGTGATCGCGACCAACCGACGTCGGATAAACCGTCAACCGCTTAGTGACCTCCCCTAGTCGCATCGATCGAACTGCGACTTCGATTTCAAACTTTAGTTATGCAGCATTTATCGGTGACGGTTTTGATCCACCGCGATCGGGAGCACTAGTAACCGCGCGACGGGCAATACCAAGACGGGGAAAGCCAAACACATCGGCAACGTCGCTCGTGAGTCAGGAATCAACGCAAACAACACAACCCCAATGACGACGCAACCAACCAGCCATGTAAGCAACGTGCGTTGGATCCATTGAATCGAAGTGGTGTTACTGCGGTACGCCAGCCCCAACGATGTCGTTAATCCAATCGCTTTCACTCCCATTAGCAATCCAATGATGGACGGAATGTAAGAGACCCCGAAGTAGAAGGCTTCCAAAGTTTCTTCCCACTCACGTTGCTTGAAGAACCACGTCGAAACGGCGAACGTGGCTGCAAACATGCATGCCAACAGGGTCCCGATGACACCGATCGCGATCCAAGTCCGCCCCGCAAGTGTCACCCACAAATGGGCCAAATTGCGGCCGAGAAAAAACGTCACGAGCGCTACCATCGCCACCACGGTAACTCGAATTCCCGAAGCCAGTGGTAGTCCATCCACCGTCGGCATCGTCGACAAGTCCGTCGCCCAGCGATGCCATGCCTCGCGGTGCGTCTCGAAACCGAGCCAAATCACAAAATACAGGAACGACATCAGCATGAAACGCAGCGAGATCGAAAGCGTCTCACCCAGCCGTGTCGATGCGATTTCTTCGGACGACAACGGACTGGCAGCCAAATAGGGCGGCAACGTTGTCGTTTCGGTGTGCGAGGTCGGTTCAATCAACATATAAATACCGCTGTTGGCAAAAACAAACAACATGAAGCACCCGAGGAACAGCGAAACCCCAGGAGGTGAATCGAGCATCGAAAACAGTAGAATCGTAGGCACCACGAGAAAAAACAAAACTCGCACACGATTCCCGCGAGAACGTTTCAAGTCGTGCCAACGCAATGCGTTGGTCGCCGTCCTATGTTCATGACGAGAGCACTGGTCATCGAAATCTTGATCAAGCCATTGCCAAAACCGCTTTCCGATCGGAAACGAGGTGGAAGGTATTTTGCCAACCACATTCGATCGCGCGACATGAATCGCCCGAACGGCAAAGACAATTCCGATAACGAGAAAAAGAATCTCACCAACGATGATCAATAGAATAAGGAAAGTCGTAAGCGGTGAAGTCGCCGAGTGAATCCCAGTGCCCGCGACCGCCAAACTGGCAATTGGAGCGAGAACGGCGAAAGCAACGAAACGATGCCACCCGGCACGAAACGGACGCCACGCAATCGCTGAAACCCAAACCCCCGTGGCGACAATACTGACGAAAAGAATCGACATCGGCATGATCAAACCATCATGCTTCCAAGCGATCAAGCAAACCAACCACCAAAGCAACCCTACCCAGAGCGTCTTCATCACAATCGGAATCGCTGCCAATTTCCATTCCGCAATCGGCATCCGCAATAAGAAGTGACTGTAGCCCGTTTCGGACGAAGCAAGATCGTTCATATGAACAAAATCAAATGCAATCACTCCCCATAAAAACGCAGGGAGAAACGTGATGAGCAGCAGAAAGCTCGCAAAAGTGCTTGGTTCGCGAGAGCGAATTGGCAGTGAAAGAACAAAACACTCTGTGATCGCCAACATGACTGCAAAGACGACAATCGGCAGTCGATGTCGGGTCCAAGCAAAACGCAGCAGCGCCAAGTTATCTGACATCAGCCACCTCCGTAGGCACGTTGGAACGTTCGATATTTTGATTGTCACGTTCGTGTCCCGCTTTCGCTGCAAACCATCGCTCCAGAGTGATTGAATGCTGCGAAATTAACGTCACGCTCGACGGTAATTCCAACTTGTTACTATCTGTTTGCGCGCTATCGACCACTCCTGTCCATTCGTGCCCCTCGCCTCGCCAACCGAACACACCCGAAACTTCGGGCGCCGCTGTTGAATCGCTGCGACACGTGATCTCGTGATATTGCTCGTGCATCGCGTCGACAGAAATCGTTTCAATGATGCGACCGACACGCATCAGTGCAAGCGTATCGCAAACGCGGTCCACTTCGTCAAGCAAGTGACTCGAAAACAAAACCGTCCTCCCTTCGTCACTGACGGCCCGAATGATCGCCTCAAGAATATCATGGCGAGCCAATGGATCGAGCCCGCTGCTCGGTTCATCCAAGATCAATAGCTCGGGCCGATGCGCGATGGCCACCAACAACCCAGCGCGCGCACGTAACCCCTTCGACAGCGACCGTAACCGATCAGTCCGCGATAGACCAAATAGATCGAGAAGTTTTGTGGCATAGACATCATCCCAATCTTGGTAGACACCACGAGCAAAATCGATCAGCTCGCCCACTCGCATCCACGTTGGTAGCGAATCTTCTTCGGTCAAATAGCCAACTCGTTTCAACACGTTCACGCAATCCACCACCGGGTCCATCCCTAACACTCGCACCGTTCCGGTTTGGGATCGGAAGGAACCAATCAAATGGCGAATCAATGTCGTCTTGCCCGCACCGTTGAGCCCAACAAGTCCAAAGATCGATCCACGGGGAATGTGCAAGTCGACATGATCCAAAGCGACTTTGCCACGAAACGAACGACTCAAGCCGTTAACATTGACGGCCAAACCATCGGTATGCTCATTCATGAAGGACCATCCAAAGGAGGAAAACGTTGATCGTGTTTGCGAAGCAGTGCGATGAGCTCTTCGGTGTCGAAGCCAAGTTGCCGCGATAGAATCAGAAGCTTGTCCAAATGCGGGCCCATCATCTGACGACGCTGCGCGGCGGTACGCTGCTGGACCGATTCGGCGACAAACGTCCCTGTCGTCCTTCGTTTTTCGACGAGCCCCTCATGCTCCAATTCACGATAGGCCCGGGCAATCGTATTGGGATTCACCCTCAAATGCTCGGCCAGTCCACGGATCGTCGGCAACTCGTCACCACAGTGAAGAACGCCCGAAACGATTCGGAACCGAACCTGATCGACGATCTGCTGGTAGATCGGCGGCCCATCGTTAGAAATGTGTATCTGCATCTTGAACCCTTGTATCAACACATTGATACAAGATAGGCAACGCAAAGTCAAGCTTTTACTCTCGGCGGGCAGTTTCAACCGACCGGGCGCATTGCCAGACGTTTTGCCAGACGCTTTGCCAGACGTTTTGACGGGCGTTTTGACGGGCGTTTTGCCAGACGCTTTGCCGGGCGATTGAGAGCAATTTGGCCAGCCCGAACATACCGGCTTAGCCCTAAAACGCACACCAAATGCGTTACGCCACGGATGAAATCCCAATGGCGAGAGAGAAAACGTGACAAACCGAGCACGTTACTCGGGAGTCGTGTAAGACGTTAACGCCTTCATGTAGTTGGCTCGGTTCAAACCTTCGGGGTTCGCACAGCGGTTAATACTCATACTTCCTTTGATCTGCTCAACCGATTCGTACTCGTGTTCTTCGAGCCAACGAGTCAAGCCAGTACGCAGTTCGCCAAGGTAATCGCGTCCTTTTTGCAGCAGAATCGTCGCCATCATCACCGCATCAGCGCCAACCAACAACGATTTAACAACATCTTCGACATTGTGAACGCCACCCGTTGCCGCGATCGATGCATCAATTTGATCCCGCAGGATCGCGATCCAACGAAGTGCCACTCGCAACTCGTCGGGTGTACTTAGTTTCAATGCCGGTTCGAAGGTCAATGAATCCAAATCAATATCCGGAGCCAAATAGCGATTGAACAGAACCAAGCCATCGGCCCCCGCTTGGACGAAACGGCGAACAACGTCCGGTAGCGATGTGAAGTAGGGACCGACTTTCACACCGACGGGAATATGAACCGTTTCGCTGACGGCGGCGATCAATTCGCAGTACTGGTTCTCGACATCGTTACCGTTGGCATTCCGTTCGGTTGGAATAAAGTAGATGTTCAATTCCACTGCGCTCGCACCGGCTTGTTCCATCAATTGTGCATGGTGAACCCAGCCACCTCTGGTCGCCCCATTCAGGCTGGCGATCACAGGAATCTTCACGGAACTGATCGCCTCGGCAAGTGTTTTCAAATATTCATCGGGGCCGAGGTTGTACTCCATTTCAGGAAAGAAGCTGAGCGATTCGGCCATCGAGTCAGCTTGAAATTCGTGCAACCGTTCGACTTCGCGGCGCTCATGATCGATCTGTTCTTCAAATAGGGATGGCAACACGACTGCGGAAGCACCGGCTTGTTCTAATTTACGCACCGAGTCGACGTCGCCCGTTAACGGACTCGCCGATGCGATTAGCGGACTATCGAGCTTCAAGCCTAAGTAAGTAGTCGACAGGTCAATGCTCATTGTGTTTCCTATACCTAGAAATCGGATTAATACGTCTGGGTTTCTGGCTTCGTGATGGTGTCCATCGACCAAATGTTATGGCGTCTCGATGGCTGCTCCGCTTAACGGAAACAGTCAGGACACCAACCATCGTCGATAGCATCATTTTAGGGCGTCAAATCGGTGAACTCGCGGTCAACATCCGCAAGTTGCGAATAATAACTATATGTTTCGTCAATGTCACGTTGGGCGAGCTTCATCAGTTCGCGAGCACGATCGGGTTTCGATCGGGCCAACATTGCGAATCGCGCTTCCTTCATCGCAACTTCTTTAAACGGAATCGACGGCTTCTTGCTGTCCAACCGGAACGGATGTTCGCCCTTGCGAGCATTTCTGGGGTCGTATCGATACAGAGGCCAGAACCCGCTCTTGACCAAATCCTTTTGGTGGCTCATCGCCGATGTCATGTCGATCCCGTGTGCGATACAGTGGCTGTACGCCAAGATCAACGATGGACCGGGGAACGATTCGGCTTCGTGGAACGCCTTGATCGCTTGCGCCGGATTGGCTCCCATCGCAATTTGCGCCACATAGACACTACCGTAAGCGATCGCCATTTGGCCCATATCTTTCCGGTGAGCTTCGCGGCCAAACGCCGCAAACTTGGCTGTCGCTGCTCGCGGAGTCGCTTTCGATGCTTGTCCGCCGGTGTTCGAGTAAACGCCAGTGTCGAGCACAAGCAAATTCACGTTCCGCCCGGTCGACAAAACATGGTCGACGCCTCCGAAGTCGATATCGTAGGCCCATCCGTCACCGCCAATGATCCACATGCTTCGATCAACCAGCGAATCGGCGATCCGTTCCAATTCGCGTGCATCGGGATCATCGACCGAGCGAAGCACTTCCTTCAATCGAGCGATTCGGCCCCGTTGGCTGAGAATATCTTGTTCATTGTTCTGTGTCGCATACAGGAATTCGGTTGCCAGCTCCAATCCGATTTCTTCGGACAGTTCGCTCAACAAATGATTCGCGCGATCTCGCTTTCCATCGATCGCCAAGCGGATACCCAAGCCGAATTCGGCGTTGTCTTCGAACAACGAATTCGACCACGCCGGACCGCGTCCTTCCGCGTTGGTCGACCATGGGGTGGTCGGCAAATTGCCTCCGTAAATCGAAGAGCATCCCGTCGCGTTGGCAACCACCATTCGGTCGCCGAACAATTGCGACAACAATTTCAAGTAAGGTGTCTCACCGCAACCCGCACACGCACCCGAGAATTCGAACAGCGGTAACATCAACTGTGAACCCTTGACCGTATTCGACTTGACCGTTGAGCGATCAACATCGGGGATTGTGGCGAAGAATTCGTAGCGTTCTTTTTCGACATCGAAGTGATCCGCTTTGGGCATCATGTCGATCGACTTGTGCTTGACCACTTCTTTGCTCTTGGCCGGGCAAACATTCACACAAACACCACAACCGGTACAATCTTCGGGAGTCACTTGGACGGTCAAAGCGGTTTGTGGTTCACTATTTGGTTTCGACAACCGCGCCAAGAAGTTCTCGGGTGCGTTGGCTAGCTCCGCGGCATCAAATCGTTTCGTTCGAATCGCAGCATGGGGGCAAACAAGCGCGCAAAGCCCGCATTCAATGCAAATATCGGGGTCCCAAACGGGGATCATGTCGGCGATATTGCGTTTCTCATAGGTCGCTGTTCCGGTCGGGAAAGTCCCATCAACCGGAAATGCACTGACGGGCAACAAATCGCCTTTCCCGGAGATGATCATTCCGGTTACCCGTTTGACAAAGTCCGGCGCAAAATCGGGAACGGGCTGTAGCATGTGTTGGTCACCCTCGGTCGATGCCGGGACGGTGACCTGTTGCAGTGCAGCGACCGAAGCGGAAACCGCATTAAGATTCTTTTCAACGACCGCAGGTCCTCGTTTACCATAGGTTTTCTCGATCGCGGTTTTGATTTGCTCAATCGCTTCATCGATCGGCAACACTTTCGCTAATGCAAAGAAGCATGTTTGCATGACGACATTGATGCGACCCGCCATGTTCACGTCACGAGCGATTTTAGCAGCGTCAATGACATAGAAATCGAGATTCTTGTCGAGGATTTGCTTTTGCATTTCCACTGGCAAATGATCCCAAACCTCATCGGCACTGAACGGGCTGTTGAGCAAGAACGTCCCATTCGGTTCGGCGGTTTCGAGCACATCCATTCGCCGCAGCAGTTCGAATTGATGGCACGCCACGAAACTGGCCTTGCGGATCAAATAGGTCGAATTGATCGGACGAGGGCTGAATCGCAGATGGGAAACGGTGGTCGAACCTGCTTTTCGAGAGTCGTAAACGAAGTAGCCTTGAGCATAAAGCGGAGTGTTCTCACCTACGATTTTGACGGAGTTCTTATTGGCACCGACCGTGCCATCACTGCCAAGCCCGTAAAAGACCGCTCGCGTGACATCGTCCGGTTCGTTAAACCGTTCTTCGTCCCACGGCAAACTTGTCAGCGAGACGTCGTCGTGAATCCCAATCGTAAAGTGACGTTTGGGATTGTCGGTAGCCAAATGATCGAGCACCGCGATCACCATTGCGGGCGTGAACTCCTTGGACCCCAATCCATAACGACCACCGGTAACCAACGGGGTCCGTTCGGCTTGTGGATCCCAACCTTCGGCGATAGCCGTAATCACATCTTGATACAACGGCTCGCCGATCGCACCGGGTTCTTTGGTGCGGTCAAGCACGACGACACGGCGGGTCGTCTTTGGAAATTCAGCGAGAAAGCGAGTAACATCAAACGGGCGGAACAAGCGGACTTTTAACAGCCCTACTTTTTCGCCTGCTTGGTTCATTGCCTCAACGGCTTCTTCGGCCGCACCAATGCCCGATCCCATCATCACGATGACACGATCCGCATCCGGAGCACCGACATACTCGAACAATTTGTACTGCCGACCGGTTCGCTCCGCGAAGCGATCCATTTCTTGTTGGACGATATCGCAGGCGGCATCGTAGAACGGATTGGCGGCTTCGCGTGCTTGGAAAAAGACGTCCGGGTTTTGAGCGGTTCCGCGAAGCACCGGGCGATCGGGATCAAGGCTACGGTTTCGATGAGCCCAAACGGATTCCATGTCGAGCAAGCTGCGGATGTCGTCATCCGAAAGCGGCTCGATTTTGTTGACTTCGTGCGAGGTTCGAAAACCATCGAAAAAGTGCAAAAAAGGCACGCGAGCCCGCAGGGTGGCGGATTGCGAAATCATCGCAAAATCGTGTGCTTCTTGAACCGAAGCGGAGGACAGCAGCGCGAAACCTGTGCTTCGAACACTCATCACGTCGCTGTGGTCACCAAAGATCGATAGCGCGTGCGTGGCCAAACTGCGAGCAGCAACATGGATCACCGCCGAGGTCAACTCGCCCGCGATCTTGAACATGTTGGGGATCATCAGCAGCAGGCCCTGCGATGCGGTGAACGTGGTCGACAAGGCACCGCCTTGGAGCGAACCGTGCAGCGCCCCGGCAGCCCCTCCTTCGCTTTGCATCTGCACCACTTGGGGGATCACATCGAAGACATTGCTCTGCCCCGCTGCGGCCCAGGCGTCGGCCAGTTCGCCCATTGTCGACGAAGGCGTGATCGGATAAATCGCAATCACTTCATTCGTGGAAAACGCGACTCGAGCGGTCGCTTCGTTTCCATCCACCGTGACGTAACCATTATCCATACTCGATTCTCTCCCGAATCTAATTTTTTGTCGTTTTTCTTGAAGGAACTCGCGGGGGAATTCCCGTAAGAAGGAAATCCGACCAGGTACGTCTGAGCGACATACCCCACCTGAATTCTTGTGCCAATGCTAACCCATTAGATGGGTATTCACAAACGCCTCGCCAAAGCTTGAGACGTGAGAGCGACAATATAGCCACTAACGAATCAAAAGGGAACGAATGGGCTCGCGACGATCGGCTCGATTTCCTTAACAAAAGCGAACCGAACTGCGTCAATCTGTCTTTGGCGAAACAAATACCGAGCCCATACAACCGGTGCCATTGTTGCCAATAGCCACAACATCCGTTATTGCTGAAATTGCTGTTATCATGACACGATTCTAGAGACCAACCGGAGTGAGCGAAGGCAATCCGAGCGGTAGCTCGCTTCGCTTGCAGCTCGCACCGCCCTACGATATTTCGCCCTACACGATTTTGCTCTGCGATTCCGCCATCCTATTTCAATGAAAGCGCTTTCCAATGCTCGACCAAATTGCCAAACTTCGCATCATCCCTGTCGTCGCAATCCAAAGTGTCGAAGACGCGGTTCCATTGGCCAATTCACTTTCCATTGGCGGATTGCCGGTCGCCGAAATCACCTTGCGTACACCAGCTGGACTTGCCTCGATCGCCGCACTTGCATCCCGCCCTGATTTTCTTGTCGGAGCCGGGACTGTGCATAGTGTCGATCAAGCAAAACAAGTGGCCGATGCGGGAGCCCGATTTGTTGTTTCACCCGGACTCAATCCAAAGACGGTCCAATGGTGCTTGGACAAACAGATGCCAGTCTTTCCAGGCATCTCCAGCCCGACCGACCTTGAAATGGCATTGGATCTAGGCCTCAAAGTAGTCAAGTTTTTTCCGGCCGAGCAGATCGGTGGCGTTAAAATGTTAAAAGCACTGCAAGGTCCCTATGGCGAAATTCGTTTCATTCCGACGGGAGGCATTAGCGAAAGCAATTTGGCGGATTACTTGGCACTGCCATCGGTCATCGCTTGCGGCGGCAGTTGGATGGTCAAATCCGACATGATCAATAGCGGTCGATTCGGCGAAATCGAGCGTTTGACAGCCGAAGCGACTCGTCGATTACAGTCGCTAGGAAGCTAATTTTTATGGGTCAGGAAGGGTTTTGCAGCTACAATGAAGAACGCTTCGATTTCGCTTCGAAACCTTGCTCGGCCCCGGCGGTTTAATCCGATATGAACAACAAAATCCTGACTTTCGTTGCCGCATTTTCCATTTTGGTGGCATTCCACGTTTTCCCGTCGGCCGAGGTCTCGGCTCAACCGCAAAGGGGCGGTGGACCTGGCGGTGGTTTTGGTGGCGGCGGTGGTTTTGGTGGCGGTCCTCCCGGTGGCGGCGGCAATCGCGGCGGTGGAGGCGGTCCTGGAGGTGGTTTCGGCGGCGGCCGGAGCAGGGGTGGTGATTCAGGCCGCGGCGGATTTGACCCCGCGGCGATGTTGCAGCGTTTCGATAGCAACGGCAATGGCATCCTCGACCCAGACGAACAACAAGGGCCAGCACAATTTATTATTGGCCGGGTCCAGCAAATGGATAAAAGTATTGAACCGGGCAAACCGGTCCCGCTGAAAAAGATCTCCGAAGCGTTCACTAAAATGCGTGAACAAGGTGGAGGCGATAACGGAGGCGGCCGTGGAAACCGCGATCAAAGTCGTGAGGACGAAGCACTAACCGCAGAACTTCTCGTCCCTGGATTTGGGACCGACCAAGAACTTATCCCACTGCTTGGGTTTGGGCCGAGCGCCGAATTAATGACTGCCGCAGTGTCGGATGAAGATAAACGGGAAGCTCAAGAACGGATCCGCCGATACGATCGCGATCGCGATGGGCAACTATCCAAACAAGAACTTCAAAACGGTCGATTTTCCGGGACTCCGATGGATTTCGATTCCAACCGCGACGGCAAATTGTCGGCCACCGAATTGGCGGTCCGCTATGCCCGACGCCGTGAAGTCCGTGAAGAGGAAGAAGCGAGCAAGCAACGAGAAAGAGACCGCGACCGAAATCGCAACAATCAACAATCCTCTAGTGAGGTTGATTACTTCAACGGACGCAATTCCTACCGAATTGAATCCGCATCGACACCCGACGGATTACCAGGTTTCTTTACGGACAAAGACACCAACGGCGATGGCCAAGTGAGCATGGCTGAATTCGCCGATCAATGGAACGATGAAGTGATCGAAGAGTTCTTTAAATCGGACTTGAATAGCGATGGCGTGATCACCGTCAATGAAGTGCTACAAGCGGTTGAGGACGGAGTCCAAATTAACGCTCCTCCAAGTCACTCGACTTCCACCAGCGATTCGCCAGACAGTGGCGCCACAAACGCATCCGTGCCGAGCGACGCCAAGTTAGACGACCGGTTAGTCAAGACTGCCGAACGGATCATTTCTCAGAATGACAAGAACAATGACAATGCACTGACGCCATCGGAATGGGAATCGATGCTGCTGAATCCCGGACCAGCCGACACCGATCGCGACGGACGTATTACGGTTCGCGAGTACGCTCAGTGGATGCAGAATCGCTCGAAGAGACGGTAATCGCCGTCTCTTGCGCAGCTATCCGCAATGTTTCTGGCCCCTGGCCCCGCGCCACTGGCCCCGCAAACTAATCGGACGGACAAGTTTTCCGGGCGGGTTACCGGGCCGACAATTCCTTGACACTTCGGACCAATTCGATCGCATGCTCTACGGGCGTTTCTTTTAAAATGCCATGGCCCAAATTAAAAATGTGCCCTGGTCGATCACCAACCGACTGCAATAGATCCGCTACACTTTTGCGAATCACATCACGATCCGCAAGCAGAACCGTTGGATCCAAGTTGCCCTGAACGGCGCAATCATGGCCAATTCGTTGCCAAGCCACATCGAGCGAAATTCGCCAATCAACACCAACGACCGTTCGGCGGTCGCCTCTCAACAGCGGCAACAACTCAGGATTTCCAGTCGCAAAATTGATCACCGGCACAGACGGATCAATCCCCGCGATGATTTGCTTCATCCAAGGCAAAACGAATTTGCTATAGTCTGCAGGCGATAAACACCCCGCCCAACTGTCAAACAACTGAACGCACTGAGCACCCGCGGCAACTTGGTGATTCAAATAAACCGTGATTGCGTCGGACAACTTGCTCATCAAATCCGACCAAGCCGACGAATCCTCGTGCATCAATTTCTTTGTGTTTGAATACTGCCGACTTCCGCCACCTTCGATCGCATAGCTGGCCAGCGTGAACGGAGCACCCGCGAAACCAATCAAAGGCATGGTTTCCGGCAAATCGGCACGCGTTTGGCGTACCGTTTCGTACACAAAATCAAGTTCCTCGGGACGATCCAACGGCAACACTCGCGACACGTCTGAGGCTTCACGAATCGGATTGTGAATCACCGGTCCGTCGCCACGAACAAACTCCAGCTCGAACCCCAACGGTACCAAAATCGGCAACAAATCCGAAAAGATAATTGCGGCATCGACGCCTAGCCGATCGACCGCAGTACACATCACTTCGCTGCAAAGTTTCGGATTGGCGCACAGTTCCAAGAACGATTGCTTCGCTCTAACCTCGCGATACTCGGCCATGTAACGCCCCGCTTGACGCATCATCCAAACGGGTGTCCGCTCGGTCGCCTCGCTGCGACACGCACGCATAAACAGGCTATTGTGCGATGGATGACGCGTCACTGAATCTCCTTTGCTTTTGACAATAACTTGCAGACGGCGTTTTGAATTCACAAGTGCTTCGGAGCGTGCCGCCGCCTCGGTAACAAGATGCCCCATTTTCGGATGGGATGGCTCCATGTCGACATGTAAATCACATTCCGTCGCCATTTGGGTCGTGGTCGGCCCAATCGACGCGATCACCGTCGACTGTAATCCGCGGCGAAGTTGTTCGACCATGTTCAATTGCTCGGCCATTCGCAACATGTTGACGATCTGGTGAGCACTGGTCAGCAGCAGCACGTCACGCTCGCCCGCTGCGATCGATTGCACATTGGCTTCAAGTGGCCCAATGTCTTCGGGAAATTCCCAACCATAAACGCGAACAGGTTCGACGGTCGCGCCGCGAGCTTCGAGACCCGCGATCAGGGAAGCATTCGTGACGCCGTACTCCTGCAACCCCACATTTTGGTTCGCGATCGGTACGTGCGAATCGATCGTCTGCAGCAGTTCTCGCCAAGTATTCGGTTCCGGTACGCGAAACGTGGCCGTCAAACCAACATCGCGCAGTGCGACCGCAGGCTTGGGACCTCGGCAAATCGTGGTGATATCCGAAAGCGAATCAAGGAAACGCTGTTTATCGAGGTGTCGTTCGATCGCTTTGAGAAAGTAACGAAAACCGACGCCAGTTGTCAGAATCATCGTCCCAATTTGACCTGTCATCACACGATAAGCGAAATCAATCGCGTCTCGATTCGGATCGATCGGCACCTCTCGCATCGAGGGGCTGACGTGAGCGGTTCCATTATGGCGTTCGATTAATCGAGCCATATCCTCCGCACGGCGACTTTCGAGAGCCGCGATGTTCAAGTGATTAAAATCCGCTGACGGCTTGGGCATGGGGCGAAGTGGGTAAGAGGAGGGATCGTCCATTTTGCCCCATTGTACGCCGGTTGGAACAAGTTCAGTAGGGTCGGTTTTCTTGCTCCATTCCACTCAATCGCCTTGCTGACCTTCCGGTGGAATCTCGTGCCAAAGTGCCGTCAATGACAAGTTAATGTCGACAAGAAACAACACCAAGCATGCGATCAGACAGACCATGCAGAGAATAAAATCACCCGCAATCAGGCCAACAAAATCGAAGTGAAAATAGGCTCCAACGAAGAGACCGATCACCAGCAGAGCGGCCAACAAAACGCTAAAAACGCCAAACGCAACTCCCGCTCGAATGATTTTGGCCCGCCGTGAAAAGATCCGAAGTTGATCCAAAACAATGTCTCGGTCCGCGTCTGGATCAACGCGAAGCGTCTTGACCAATTGCCGCGACCGGTCAATCACGCGCCCAATTCGGTTGGTCATACTCAGTAGAATTAAACCGACCCCCGAAACGAGGATAACGGGGCCAATCGAAAGCTGCAAAATCGGTACTAGTTCTGTAAGTGTCATAAGGTGCTACCAAGGTCGAAATGCCAAACGTTCCCGAATCGTAAACGGAAAAAAAGCATCGGCAATAACCATAGCGGGACGTTTCGCACCACGGGAAGTTTCGCCGCAGTACAGGTCCAACAATGGATCGATCAATGTCATAGGCAGTGAAGTCGCCCGCTCACCTCGAAATCCGCTCACCTCGAAATCCGCTCACCTCGAAATCCGCTCACCTCGAAATCCGCTCACCTCGAAATCCGGTCACCTCGAAACCCGCTCACCAATAGATATGGGACCAACAACCTCACTGCCCACTGCTCACTGCTCACTGCTCACTGCCCACTGCTCACTGCCCACTGCTCACTGCTCACTGCCCACTGCTCACTGCTCACTGCCCACTGCTCACTGCTCACTGCTCACTGCCCACTGCTCACTGCTCACTGCTCACTGCCCACTGCCCACTGCCCACTGCCCACAGCCCACTGCTCACTGCCCGCTGTCCAGCTAGCACAGCGGTCCGCCCGAAGTAGAGACATGTGGAAAAGGAGAATGCGGTCGCGCCCCCCATGGGCGCCGTTTGTGCCATAGAATATTGCGGTCGATGATACCGCGCTGTGTGATTGAGATTTCCACTTCCCTCTCCGAACGAGCGAACAACATGTCCGAGCAAGATAAAGCCTTTTTTCAACAGACCCCTGATCCGAGTCACGCCGAGAAGCTGGTCGTTCCATCGGCTGGTTGGTTACCGCTATTTGTCTGCCTAGGAGGTCTCTTGTTTGCCCTCGTCCTGTTCATTGCTGGCATCGCAACCGAAGCCGGTTTGGTCATTATCCTGGCCATCATGCTTTTCCCATGCGCGTTGATCAGTTTATTTGGACTGATGGCAATCGCTCCCAATGATTCTCGCGTACTGCTACTTTTCGGTGAGTACAAGGGAACGGTGAAAGAGTCAGGGTTCTTTTGGGTGAATCCGTTTTTTTCGAAACGAAAAGTGAGTCTCCGCGTGCGCAACTTCGAAACCGGATCTTCATCCACCCCCGAGCAAAAGGATGCTGCGGGCACGGTGGTGAAAGCCAAATCGCGAACGGCTAGCCGGCCGTCCAAGGTCAACGATCGAGATGGCAATCCCATTGAAATCTCATCGGTCGTCGTTTGGAAAGTAACCGATACGGCCGAAGCGCTGTTCGAAGTCGACGATTACGAACACTTTGTCGAAGTACAAAGCGAAGCGGCGCTGCGTAGCTTGGCAACTCGCTATCCCTATGACAGCGAAGACCATGAGATTTCACTCCGCGGCAGCACCGACGTGATCTGCGACAAGCTTCGCGAAGATATCCAAGAACGTTTGACCAAGGCGGGGGTGACCGTACTGGAGGCCCGCATTAGTCACCTAGCGTATGCACCGGAGATTGCGGCGGCGATGCTGCAGAGACAACAAGCAGGCGCCGTTGTTGCCGCCAGGACGAAAATCGTCGACGGTGCCGTCGGGATGGTCGATATGGCTCTCGAACACTTAAAACGTGACAACATTGTCGAACTCGATCCGCAACAACGAGCGACGCTAGTATCGAACTTGCTCGTCGTATTGTGTAGCGATCGTCACACCCAACCCGTCGTGCAAACCGGGTCGTAGCGGAAAAAGAATCGGCCCCCTCACCAGGTTGGCAAAATATCCTGCTGGGCTGCCATAAAGGACGAGGCTAACAAAAAGGACGAGGCTAACAAAAAGGACGAGGCTAACAAAAAGGACGAGGCTAACAAAAAGGACGAGGCTACCCAAATGGACGAGGCAGCCAAGATGAGCAGTGGGGCCCAAAAGGACCCTACTTCGCTTTGTCGCTTGCCGATGATAAAACGGGGTTTGCCACGAAACACGGACTGGATCGAAACACGGACTGGATCGCTGTGAAAAACTCGCTACAAAAATACTCGCAACTGGCCATCGATTTCATTGCCTATATCATCGTACGGATGTTGGTCTCCATCATCCAAACGCTTCCGCTCGACATGGGCAAACGGATGGCCGATTTCGTGGCATGGGTCGCTACCTGCCTGTTGAAAATCCGGCATAAGGAAACGGACGAGAATTTGCGTCAAATTTTCCCCGCTGCCACCGTTGCAAGTCGCGACCATTTGGAACTGGAAATGTGGCGACACCTGCTGCTGATGGTTTGCGAAATCGCGTGGGCACAACGAAGATTGCACTTAACGAATTGGAGTGATTACGTTCGATTTCGTGACAATCGCGCGGTGCTCAGCAATCTACTCTCGGGGCGGCCAACCGTCAGCGTAACAGGTCACTTTGGCAATTTCGAGATCGGTGGCTACGTGTTGGGGCTAATGGGGTTTTCGTCCACAACGATCGCACGAAGGCTCGATAACGTGTTCCTTCATCGCTGGGTCGAGAGGTTCCGCGGTGCGAAGGGGCAACAAATGGTGGACAAGGAAGGCTGTGCGCCGCAAATCGATCGTCATCTGCAAAACGGCGGCGCGCTGTCCTTGCTAGCTGACCAGCACGCCGGCGACAAGGGTTGCTGGGTCAATTTCCTCGGAGTCCCAGCGTCAAGCCATAAAGCATTGGCATTGTTCACCCTGACCAGTAATGCACCGATGATGGTCAGCTATACGATTCGTACCGATGGAAAACCAATGCACTTCGAAGCGGGCTGCGTCGCCGTTGCGGACCCTTTGGACGATCCAGATGGCGTTTGTGAATCGGTCACAAAGCTGACCCAGTGGTACAACGATTCACTTGCGACCGCGATCCAATTGGCGATTGAACAATATTGGTGGTTGCATCGCCGATGGCGCAAACCGCCTGCTCGAGTCGCAAAGCGGTTGCTAAAGGAAGTGGCGTGACGCGTTCGCGATAGCGTCGTGGCTTAGCCGCTGTTAAGGTTTTTGTGCCGTATGCGGTACGCCTTCGACTAATCGCTCGGTCATCCGAGCGCGGTATTCCATCAAGCTATTTGCTCCTTGGAAACCAACTACCGTTTCGTCCCAATCGAGCTGCTTGCTGAGCAACCGGCCATTGTCGATATCGAAACGAATTTCTCCGTTGCTCATTTGCTGGACCACCTGTGCTCGCACGGAATCCTCGTTCATGGGCGTTAGCGGTTCGCTACGAATCGACAAGGTTGCGACGCCGGTTTGAACCTTTTCGAGGGTGTACCGTTCTTGGATTTTGATCACTTTCACTTCGCCGTTCTCCAACCTTGCCTTTACTTCGTGAGGCACGTTCCATGATTCACCAATCGCAATTGGATTTTCAGGCAATTGAAGTGTCAACGATCCCATCCCTAACGACGCCTTGCTGCCACCGTGGTCTTCACGTGTGAGCTCGTTGCCCATTGGATTGATCGTCACGGTTGCTAATTTTTTACCCATTTGTTCGGCGACTAACGTAAACACGCTCGGTGGATCTTCGCCGCTCATGCTGTCCCAACGAATTTCTTCCGCTTCACCTTGTTGCTGAGTCATTTCGACCGAATCAACGACATGATCAAACACCATCTCGCCTTCCGGTGTTGCCGGCAAAATATCCCAGTGTCGCTGACTAATCGTGTGCACCTGAGAGATCTCTTCGGCACCGCGGATCCGCGTTTTTGTTTTCGCTTGATGAGTGACTTCATACTGTAGTTTTTCGCCGGGATTAAGATGGTAACGGAGCGAAAATCGCTCCAATACGCTGTGCGACGCGTCCTTGGAAGCGGGGCTATCCGCTGGGTCGGCCAGCACGAACGTGGCAAAGTTGGCGAAAAAAAGCATCGAACATGCTACGCAAAGAAAACGATTCACGGCAATCGACTCCATCCGAGAGGGAAACAAAACAACTTGGGCCAAAACGGTGTTTCACGCCTAGTGCTGCCAGAGTCGCAAATCAGGGCAAACGCTGCAATAGAAATTCCCCAGAGACTTTTTGTGGTACGATTCGTTTACGTTTCCAAAAGGGATGCCTATGCTTGAACCATCGCCTCACAACGGTCAAAAACGTCTATTACGGTTGGCGGCTTGCGAACCAATTCAATTGCAAGCAAAGCAAATCTCGCCCGCCGAAGTTCTCGATACACCAGGGCCATTGGTCGGAATCGTCAGTAGCCGCCTGGGTCATGATCCGAATTTACATCGTCAAGTTTGCCAATTCCTGAGCCGCCGGATGATGGATCTCCGTCAGCGTCACGCCCGGATTTTAGTGGCTGCCGGATCGGCCATCGAAAAGTTGGCCATTCGAGCCGCGGAGCTTTTCCATATTCCCGTCGTACGACTGATCGTCGGCAAAGAAGCCACTTCGTATGCAACCACGGAGACCGTTTTGGTTGACTGTGTGATCCAGTCAAATGATGCCCTACCGCGTGACGCAGTGCTCATTGGTTTGGCGGACCAAATCGATGCAGCCTACGTCCGCCGAGGAGGCAAGATCGACCAAGCACTCCGCCGACGATTGCTCGCCCTCCGCGATTCCTCTTGCCGAGTCGCGGTGCTAAACGAATTGCCAACCGCTGGCCCCGAGCTGATCCAATCCGGTGCAATCGGGTGGTATTTGTCCGATACCGATCAGGCGATGGAATCATGCGTCAAAGGCAATACTTATCAACCGATCATTGACGGTGATACCCGATGGATGCAGAGCGACGGACAATGGTTGATCCATTGCACGCGATCCTGTCTAGGACCTTGGCCAGGCCAGACACCAAAGCAGCACCAAGACGAACTTCTCCTCGGGCACTCCGATGGCTTTGCGAATCCAACGTCACGCGGACCGCTTGAAACGCTAATGCGAATCGTCCGCTCCGGGCGACTGGTGGCCGGTGCAATCACGAGTGCTCAAAAGTACCCTGTGGTGTGCTTCTCGGAACGGTCGCTTGTGGAATGTCTAAAACAACGGTCGTTTCGCTCCCATGTCAGCCGCTGGGACGGCGAACCGTACGGGATCGCAGTTCAGATCGATGCGGCCAAACGATTTGGGATCAAACCCGTCATCTACGGTGAAAAAGAGCATCGGAAACAACTCACCAGCGAGGACAAATTTCGTTTTCAAGCCAAAGGCAAGACGCACGATTGGACTTTAGAGCGAGAATGGCGATACAATGCAACGATCGACCTGACACGCTTCGCCGAAAACGAAGTGCGCGTGTTTGTGCCGGAGAAAGTAGAAGCAAGCCAACTCTGCCCAATCCGCAATTGGCTAATCTCCGTCACAACAACCTGAACCGTTGTTTCGTGAGAACTCCATAGCAGGCTAGTTTTTTCGGCCGGTCGAGCCCTGTACACTTACAATACCGACTATCTTTGAAACCGCTTGACTGACAAAGGAAACGCCGATGAGTTCCGACAAGGTAAGGTTCCGCTGCCAGTGCGGCCAAGAATTATCCGCCGCAAAGTCTGCCGCGGGCGCAAAAGTCGTATGCCCAAAATGCTCAACGACACTTTTGGTTCCTGGTGCTGCCGCCACACCCGCTGCGTCGGCGACCGACGTCATCAAAATCCGATGTCCTTGCGGGCAGGTCCTGGCGGCTAAAAAATCGGCAGCCGGATCGACGGTCGCATGTCCGAAGTGCCAGCAACACCTTCGCGTCCCTGGGTCGGCTCAACCTGCCCCTTCGCAACCTGCCCCTTCGCAACCTGCCCCTTCGCAACCTGCCCCTTCGCAACCTGCCCCTTCGCAACAGGAATCACCGGACGCGTTTGGCGACGGCGGCTTTCCCTCGTTCTCCGAACCTCCGGCAGCCGCATTCTCAGCACCGCAACCGGCGGCGCAAACGCCCGTCAATAATCCATATACCGCTGCGGCCGCAAATCCATACAGCCCGCCGTCCGGCGGTGGCATGGCCGGTCCGGTCGCCGCAGGAAACAACGATGCGGAACGGACTCGGAACCAATATTTGTCACACGAAGCTTCTATGAAGGGCATTGGACTTTTGTATTTGCTCGGCTCAGTGCTCTTGCTTTTTATGGGGGTACTCACACTGATTGGTGGAATTGCGACGCTTGCAGCAGGCGGGAAAAACCCTGAAGCCGGTGTGATTATTATGGTTCTTTCGGTCTTCTATCTCGGTTTCGGTGCATTGCAACTCTTTGTCGGCCGTGGACTTCGTCGCATGCAAGAATGGGCTCGGATTACCGCTGGCGTCTTGACCATCCCCGGGCTTTTGGGAATCCCCATTGGGACACTAGTCAGCGCCTATTTCCTCTACATTTTCTTTTCCGAAAAAGGGAAATATGTCTGTAGCGATCATTACCGCCAAGTCGTCGCGGCGACGCCCCATATCAAGTACAAAACGCATCCCGCAGTATGGGCCGTTCTGATTGTCTTGGTTCTCGTGATCGTGTTTGGAATTATCGCCTTAGTTTTTACCGGCAGTTGAGCGATCATGCGGAGCATCGGCTTTCCCGATTTGATAATCCGCGGTGCACGATAGCCACTCTCGCACCGCAGCATCCACTCTCGCACCGCAGCGTGCTATCACCGGATCGTGATTCACGAACAGGATCCGGTTATTTCGGTCGCATCTTTCGTAGTGGCCGGTGTCAAACCAGGATCACTTTTTCACTCGGCTAAACTGTGGCGAACAGGTTGAGTTTGTCGACGCTCCTTCTACACGCCGTTTCGCTGCTGCGTTTTCTGCATCCGTATCGCAGGCCGCACGCGAAGAGATGACGTGTAACGATGGACCGACTCATTCCAATTTATTGGATCGCAACGATCACGGCATGATCGCAGCGAGCCTACTGACCCATCCTGTTGGACCTCCCATTCGTGATGCTCTCTTCCTCAACCGACCTCGCTGGTGCAAACAGCGATGATGATGCGTTGCCATTTGGTGACCGCATGATCTCGGAATACTTATTGGTGTGCGAAGCTCGCGCGACATCGTTGACCGATGGCGTTTGGAACTTCTCACTCGAATCCGCTGACGGTACCCCCGTCTTTACCGCCGGAGACAGTGAACACGGTGACCTCAATCGCTTGACTCTTCTCGCAGCCGTGCGCGGCCTTGAAGCAATCGAAGGTCCATCGTCGGTCACGCTGTTGAGTAACAACCGCTACTTGATTCGTTCACTCGCCGATTCCTTACCGCGATGGCGCGAGAACAATTTTGTGTGGGAACATTTCGGTCGTCGCATTGATGTCCAGCATGCGGATTTGTGGCGTCGCGTTGACCGAGCCCTTGGGATCCACCGTGTCGAAGCATGTTTGGTTTCATCTCGTTTGGTCAGCCCCGTGCAACGCCCCAAGATGATGGACGCTGGCTCAGGTCGTGAAGCCAAGCGTTCATTCGAGTCGAAACGCTGCGAATCGAAAAACGGCGTCACCGTGCGGATCGATGCGCCACATGAGGCCGTTCCTGCCAACCACACAGCAGGCCCGGTTGCAGGTCACGATTCGGATCGCGATCCAATCAAACGACCAAGCGACCGGCTGCGACGGTGGCTACTCAGCGGAGCGACATCGGCTGCGGCTGCCGCCCCAGCACGTCGCCAACTGACCACCGCGGAATTGCTCGAAATGTCGTGAGCAAAACCGCAAAACACATCTGAAAATTGATCAAGCCGCCTTCGGTTGCCCTTTCCGAGCGGCCAAACGGACTGCCCTTTGTGGCAAAACGGACTGAATTTCCACAACCCTTTCACGTATTTTTTGATTTCGGTATCTCAAATGCACACTCAAGTTTCGCTCTCGTCGATCACCAAACTCATCGACGGAACCCACGAAAACCCTTCTAATCTGTTGGGACCGCATACGATCGATTATCGCGGCAATGCGGCAGTGGCCGTCCGCAGCTACCTTCCGGACGCGAAAGCCGCATGGGTGATCGACCGGGCAAGCGGCCAAAAACGGGCGATGCGGCGAATTCACCCGGCTGGATTTTTTGAGGCGATTTGTGATCCTATGGTCGACGGATCGCGCCCGAAACGCGATGCTAGTAGTAGCACCGCATTGGAAAAATCAAAGTACCACATCCAGATGACTAACGAATCCGGAAAGCTAGTTGAAATGCAAGACCCTTACGCAATCCCTTCGATTTTGACCGACTTTGATCGCTATTTGATCGGCGAAGGCAAACACCACCAAATCTACGATCGACTCGGTGCCCAACTTCGCACGGTAGACGGACAATCGGGCGTCAACTTTTCCGTCTGGGCTCCGAACGCTCGCAGCGTCCAAATTGTTGGCGATTTCAATGGATGGGACGGTCGAAAACATGTCGCACGGGTCCAAGCGCATCTGGGGATTTGGGAACTGTTCGTTCCTGGAGCAAAAGTAGGCGACCGCTACAAATTCCGGATTCATAACGAACAAGGCGAATGGGTCGACAAAAGTGACCCCGTTGGCTTCGCCGCAGAATTGCCTCCACTGACTGCATCGATCGTCACCGACCTAACGACCTTTCAGTGGTCCGATAGCGATTGGATCGACGGGCGGGCCGAGTGGAATCCAATGCACGAACCCATGAATGTCTACGAAGTCCATCTGGGAAGCTGGCAAAAAGGCCCCGGTCGAACGCACGGTTGGCTCGACTACCGCGACTTGGCCCGACGATTGGCTGAGTATTGCCACCGTATGAATTTCACTCACGTCGAGTTGATGCCCGTTAACGAACATCCATTCAGCGGGTCATGGGGCTATCAAGCGGTTGGCTACTTTGCACCGACCAGCCGCCACGGCAACCCCGAAGACTTCATGTACTTCGTCGACTATATGCACCAACACGGTATTGGTGTGATCATTGATTGGGTCCCCGCTCACTTCCCCAAAGACAGTCATGGATTGCGTCGCTTTGACGGTTCGGCGCTCTACGAGCATGAAGATCCACGCAAAGGCGAGCATCCCGATTGGGGCACAATGATCTTCAACTATGGGCGCAACGAAGTTCGAAACTTCTTGGTCGCCAACGCACTGTTTTGGTTAGACAAATACCATATCGATGGTTTGCGGGTCGACGCGGTCGCTTCGATGTTGTACCTCGACTACAGCCGCGAAGATGGCGAATGGGTTCCCAATCAATATGGTGGCCGCGAAAATCTCGAAGCCCTCGATTTCCTTCGCGAATTCAATATCGCCGTTCACGAAAAATTCCCGGGTGTGGTTACAGCCGCTGAAGAATCAACCGCTTGGCCCGGAGTATCCCGCCCAACGTACGATGGCGGCCTTGGGTTCACTTACAAGTGGAACATGGGATGGATGAATGACACGCTGACCTACATGCGAAACGAGCCGATTCATCGAAAATACCATCAAAACGAATTAACGTTTAGTTTGATCTACGCGTTCACCGAAAACTTCATGTTGCCTCTTTCGCACGACGAAGTGGTCCACGGCAAAGGATCACTTATCAGCCAAATGCCTGGTGACATGTGGCAGAAGTTCGCAAATCTGCGTTTGTTGTACTCTTACATGTGGACCCACCCAGGCAAAAAACTGTTGTTCATGGGTGGCGAATTCGCTCAGTGGAACGAGTGGAATGACGATGATGGACCGGATTGGATTCTGCTCGATTTCGCCACCCACCGTGGCGTGCAACAACTGGTTGCCGACTTGAACAAATTGGTAGTCGAGAACCCCGCGCTGCATCAACTCGACTTTAGTGGCGAAGGGTTCGAGTGGGTTGACTGCATGAATGCGGATGCCAGTATCTTGTCCTATCTTCGCAAAGGACTTGACGGTGCTCCGCCAATCCTCGTCTGCAGCAACTTCACACCAGTCGTTCGCCAAGGTTACCGCGTCGGTGTTCCCGAAAGTGGTTATTGGAAAGAGATTTTCAACAGCGACGGAGAAGCCTACGGCGGAAGTAATGTGGGAAACTATCCAGGACGAAAGACTTTTGGCGAAGGCCAACACGGTCGCCCCGATAGCATCTCCATCGACTTGCCACCGCTGGCAACCGTGATTTTCCGCCTTGAACAGTAGGCAGCTCGTGCTGTCGAAGTACCGACCACAGCGAACGGCGCAACGGAGATTTCCGTGAAGAGCGCCGTTAGTTTAAGCTGTCGCTGATCCCGATCGATATCGGATCGGACTCGCGACGGCTTGGCCAAACGTTTGACTCAGGAAACTCGGCTGCAAGCTGTTCCGCCAACCGCTGCATCGCAAAGCGTTCGCTTTGGTAGTGGCCAATCAGAATCAAACTGATTCCAAGCGACTCGGCTTCAAGGCAAGTGTGAAACGTCGCTTCGCCCGTGACCATGGTATCGCAACCTTTTCGATGGGCCGCTGCCAAGAAACTACCACCGCTACCGCACGCGAATGCACATCGGCGGACCGGCCTGTTGAACGAACCAACACATCGCCAATGATCGCCGGATACCAGCTTTGATACACGCGAAGCAAACTCCGACAACGACTCCTTCTCGACGAGAGTCCCGTAGCGACCGCTGCCCAAATTAGTCGGATCTGGGTTCGCTGGATTGCCGTCGAGCTCTAGATCGACCAACGGACGAACATCACAAAGTCCCAATTGGTCAGCCCATTGTTGGTTGATCCCTGCGGCTGCCGAATCGAATGCAGTGTGAGCGCTATAAATTGCAACGCCCGCTCGGATCAATCGCAGCAGCATTGAGCCCGCAATGGTATCGGACGTGATCCGGGAAAACGGCTTAAAGGGCAGCGGATGATGTGTGACAACCATATGGACGTTTTCGTCAACGGCTTCATCGACCACCAAAGGAGAGATCGTCAGACACGTCATAATACGGCTAGCCTCGCATTTGCGATCACCGACTAGCAAACCGACGTTATCCCAGGACTCAGCCAATCGCAGAGGCGCGATCTCGGCCAAGCATTGACAAACCCGATCCACGCTTACCATTGAATTTCCCCATTGTCGCCCCTTCGCTCGGCGCGTGGGCGTAGCCCGACCTTAAACGATCATTGCGACGCAAAGGCGACCGGACTAGCCGACCATCGGACCGATTCAAAACCTATCCGCGACTAAATCAACCTCGTCACCTATTTTGGTGCGATCATGCAGATCATTCGTCGTCCGTGTTGTTGCGGTGGCGTTTCGACCTTGCCTACCTCACTTAGCATTTCGACGACCATCTCCATGACCTTTCGGCCTTCTTCGATGTGCGCCATTTCGCGGCCACGGAACAGAACGCTTACTTGGACTTTGTCCTTGTGCTCCAAGAATTTTTCCGCTTGGCGGATCTTGGTGCGTACGTCCTCGTTACCGGTCTTGGGTCGAAGTCGAATTTCTTTGGTCTTCGTCTTGGTATGACTACTTTGTTGTTTCTTGTTCTTCTCGTACTTGAATTTGCCGTAATCCATGATTCGGCAAACTGGCGGTCGCTCGTTGGGAGCAACTTCCACTAAGTCGAGGCCAGCGTCACGTGCTCGATCGAGGGCTGCTTCGGTTGGGATTATCCCCAACTGTTCCCCCTCTTCACTGACGACTCGAACCGGACTGATTCGGATCTGGCTATTAATGCGTACGGTATCGCGAGATTCTTGCTGGTTGGTTTTTCGTGCCAATGCCACTAAATAAAACGTCTCCGGCCGGATGGCGGTTCCGGCACAATAGGTAAGTGTTCGATCCCGGATACCTTATTCGAAGGCGACCAAAATCGAGTAAATCCAAAAGGTGTTTGGGGGGGACCAACGCAGTCCCATCCCGATCTGCAAACCACTTTACCTCATCATATAGGCGATAGGGGCGGTTTAAGGGGCCGTCAAGCCCAAATGCATTGCAAAAGTATCCATCTCAGCGGTGGTAAACGTCAACAGTGAAACCCCTGAAATCCGCATTTTGCACCAGAACAGATAGCAAAACAGGCTCATTAAGGGTCGCCGGTTACAATAGTTAGCACTTTCAGGGGGATCAGGCGCTGGAATTCGGCTTGATTCGCTCCAAAAAAAACCGGATTGAAACATACTTGACGAGTCGGCAAGTTCGGCACAGACTACCGAGGCTGAACGGGAGACCGCAAGTTCAAGGACGAGCGGGGTAACCGTCGAAACGATACCTTGTCGAGGGTCATCAAGATTCGACATCTTGTTGAGTCCCGACTCAAAAAGGGCAATTAGCTCAGTTGGTTAGAGCGCCACGTTGACATCGTGGAGGTCACAGATTCGAGTTCTGTATTGCCCATTAGATAGTGGTTTCCCTTGCTATCCTGAACTATAAAAACACCGCTTTTCGCGGTGTTTTTTTCATTTCCAGCCGAATCACCCAGCCCCCCAATAGTGCCAAATAGACCCGAAATGCAACCGCCAGTGCAACCGCGGTTGCATCCCAAATCGTCGGTCTCCGGCTCGGGATCGCTCACCAGTGGCGCGGCGGCCACGGTTTGCCCTTTTGGGTCCGATGCCGCTTGGAACGCTTCGTCCGTTGCCATCGCGTAGGACTTCATCGCCACGGGGACGGAATTGCCGATCCACGAAACCACGTCCTTGGCTGGATAGCGAGCCAACAATTCTGTTTCGCGACTCGCTCGCAAGTTTTGAAACAACTTCGGCCACGGGGTGATTCCGGCCCGTTTCAGAATCAACAGAAAGGTGGATCGTAGATTTTGGGTCGATTGTCGGTAGCGGGTGACCACGAATTCCGCGCTTCCGTCATCGGGGGCCGCGTCCCATGCTGCTTCCAAATACGGGCGCAACTCGGGAAAGATCGGGCAAACGCGAACACCGCCAGCCGCATGGTGCTCCGTCTTGCTAGCATGGATCGTCATGCGACCGGCCGGCAAATCGACGTCCGACCACCGCAACGCGACCAACTCACTCGGGCAACGCAAGCCACCGTAGCGAGCCAACGCAAGAATCGTCCGCCACTCGCTATCGGGGCAATGCGCCATGCAACTTTCGATGACGGGGGCAGGTACGAAATGTTGCCGCTTCGCATTTCCCTGAATCGAACTAGGCAACTTTGCGAAAGGGTCCGCCGGCATGTAGCCTCGTTCTACCGCTTCTAAGAAAAACTGTTTCGCGGTTGCCGTTCGACGTCTCACAGTATCTTCGGCCATCCACTTTCGATTCTTATCCCGGCGGTTGCCTTTCGTTTTTAGCCAAACTCGCCACCGCTTCGCCTCAGCCGGTGTAATGTCACGCAACAGTTTCTTGCGACCGAAAAACGTAAGCAAGTTTGCTTTTGCTTTTGTGAAACTCTCTTTCGTCGATGCCTTCACGTCTTGGCGCTCGCCAATGTATTCGTCGATCCACTTTTCCAGCGTCAAAACTTTCGCAACACGTTTCGCGACCGATTCACACAAACCGCACCTTGCCAATTTATTTCGCAAGTCGTCATCGATACCACTAAGCCAATCGGCCGTTGCCATTTCCGGCGGACGTTTTTTCTTCACTTGATCTAGCAGGTGTTCGACGTGATCCTTCACTTCCTGCGCTCGCCACTCGGGAACGTCCCCAAGCCAGATTGTCCGGTTTCGCTTTTCCGCGTCCCGAAACTGTAAGCGGTAGCCCTTGCGGCCGCGGTCATTTTCTAAGCGTAGACTTGCCATTGAATCACCTTTCAACGTCACCAAAGGAGAGAAAGAGCAACGGCGGGCCGGTGGTGAAGCCGGTTTTCGTCTGTACGGGACTAGCCGTTGCGCTTTCGAGTGTAACAAACTTTCTATTCGGATGCTCCGGCCGGCTCGGGCGAAACAATCGTCACCATTGGGGACCGGCCACGGCGCGATTCAACGCGGACCAAACCACGTTCGGCCATCTTTCGCAATATTCGCCTTGCTGTTTTGGGGTGGACGGACAATTCCGCAAGGACGGTGGGTGACAACTTTAGGGGGTTTCGACGTTGGTAGCCGGCCGCGTACCACAGCAACACCGCCACCGCTTCGGCTTGTCGGCCACAGCCGGGAACCAACTTGAACCAAGCCAGCGGGATCGGACCACGGATGAAGCGTTCACCATGTCCGTGTCTCGGGAGTGGCACCGATGCCGGCTTAGCCTTGCCTTTCGCGTCGATCCGTCTTTCACCTTGAACGGTGAACAATGCCGCCACGTCATCGGGGCCGGCCGTGTAGGTTTCCAAGTCCATAGGGTTACTTACTTAATAATAAGATTCTTAAGGAGATACTTAATAAGACTCTAAGTAGATAGGGTACGGGTGGGACACAACGAACCTTTCACGGGACACAGCGAACCCAATTTGGGACACAGCCGACCTTTCAACGGCTCGCTATGTCCCATGTTTGCTTTCGGCTTCGGATGCTAAACGGAACACCTTGTCCCACATCTCCTGCCCTCGGTCGTCGTCCATGTATCGCGCCGGATAACTAACAATCTTCGCGTCTGATTCCAAATCGAAACCGTCCAGCACAATCCGGCCGGCTTCTCGCATGATCGTTTGGGCTTGGATCACCGCTTCGTCAATTTGTCCCGTGTCGGCTTCGATCAAAATTGCATCGTGAACGGGACAACAAATGGTGATGCCGGCTTCACTCGCCATCGAACACGCCAGCCGCAACATTTCAGCGCCGTTCGCTTGCATCGGAAAATTGGCCAGTGAACGCGGATTGTCACCGCCGATGGTATGGATCGTCCAACCGAACACGGTTTGCAATTTCCCACCCAACATCGCCGCGTCAACTTGCGATTGGGACCAACGCCAAAACACGGGGAACGTCTCACGATGCCTGCGCAACAAGTTTCGAGCGAAAGCCACGGGCTTGTTCAACTTTGCCGCCAAACCGTATTCGCTCATACCGTACTGGGTGGCCAACATGCAAACCTTATACGCCGATCTTTCGGCCGGATGACTCTGTTTCGTTGCTGACGGTGGGACGGCTCCGGCCATCTTCGCGAATTCCAAATAGGGATCACCGGAAGCGTACGCTTGCCCTAGTGCGGGATCGCTGGACAACGCGGCCGCTATGCCAAGTTCCTGTTGCGACCAATCGACATAGGCAATGGAACGTCCGACGGCCGGCTTGATAAGTCCTCGGAGCCATACCGACGGACCAAATATGAATTTATTGTTGCTCGGTTGATTGCGGCCGGATCGACTAGCGAAAGGACTTAGCATCGCGCGGTTGCGACCGTCCGATCCGACGGCCAACTTCTCCAACTTCATTTCCGATAGCGAGTGACGAAGTTCACGTAGGGGCGAAACTTGCGGATATGCTTTCGCCTGTTGCCGAAACGTACCATCGTCCAACGCCAGTCGTCCGCTATCGGTGTTTGGCCACGGGATACGGTTTCGGATTAGATAGTCCGCGAATCGATCGTGCCTGAACGTCTCACCATCGAACACACCAAAGGATTCGTCTACCGATGCAATCAATTGCCGCTTGATCGTCAACCAGTGCCGACGGAACATAGCCAGCGTTTCCATATCGATGGGGACGCCTGCGGTTTCCATCGACGAAACCGCCCGCATGTACCGGCCCCGCAAGATCGCTCGGGGGTAGTCGATTGCCAAATTCATCACGGGCAACAGCCTATCCACTGCGTCAACATCACTTTGGCAGTAGTCCAGTAGCGCCGACATTTCGGCGGCCGTGTACGGTCCGCCACGGATAGCCAAGTCCCGCATTTCCTGTTTCTCACTCGCCAACATCGAATCGAAACCAAAGTGAGACAAACAACCGAGTAGGCCCCGGCCTGCGGGTAAGGAAATGCCGTTCAACAAATTACGAAACTCGCAGTACAAATCGAGTACACGAATCGGAACGGGCCAACCAAGCGACAGAAAACAATTCCATTCGGCGGATGAAAAGTAAGCGACGAATAGCGAGCGCTCGCTAACATCAAACGGCGGCCGCTTCATCGTCGTTAATTCGTCCATCCCGATTCGGAGTAGCTTGCGAGAATGAAACTCACGGGCCACCAAGCAAGCGACAATGGGCCGCTCGCCAGGTGGTTGTGAGAATTCAAAGTCGATAAGCCAAACCGAATCAAATCGATTTAGCCAATCCATTACGCTGCCCCAAACAACTCTTGCAAGTAGGGATGATTCATCGAATCAATAAACCGTGTCTTGAACGCAAGTTCCAAGATTTCACGCAAAGACAATTCCGGCCACTCGGGCTCTGGCAAGTTTCCTGTGGCTTCAAACACCGCGTAGGAGCCGGCGTTCATATCGGCTTGAACGCGGACCCAACTTTTCACCGCAAGTTCCTGCGCTTCCAACATCGACGTATGCCAATCCATTGGCCGGCCGTTTGGGTCCGGTAACTTTGCCTGCCATAGAAAAGTGGTGCCGTGTCGATTCACCGCCGTACACAAGCGAACCAGCGAAATGAAGTCCGGTAGCGATGACCACAACGCGGGCGCAACCAAATAGGTTTCGCGGTTCGTCTTATCTTCGATAATGGCTGTATCGATCCTATACGCCGGCTCGGGATGCACACGGCAAAATTCCATCTTATCGGGCTTACCACACTTCACTGTGACAAGTTTACGCTTGACGCCAATCGCGCCGGCGGCCGTGTTCGGATTCAGCCGCAACGCGGCCGGGTCGAATGGGTCCGTTGTCGCAGCATCCGAAACCATCGAGGACATTTTTGCCCCCGACGGTTCGTCGGTTTGCGCTTCGAGTCCAGGCAATTCGTTAGGCGCTTTCGCATTGACTTTCTTTCGTACACGGCGTTCAGGTTTGTTATCATTGTTCATAGTGAATTTCCTCTTGCGGCCGCGTATCGCTGAATCCGATGCCGGCCGCTTTTGTTTTGGTTTCTAGTTGGTGGCTACAACCCCTTGGGTTTCGAGCCTGTTTGCGTAACGGTGGCAAGCCAATGGTTGCCCGAAAACACGGATCGCAAACGCTAGCGAATCCGTAGGACGTCCGGTGTTGGTGGTGGACGGCCACGTTGCTGTGGCAGAATTCGCATAGCATCACGCACCCCGCGAATTCATAGCCAAGTGTGCAATCACCGCATGGGGATCAAACAACACCTTGCGACCAACGCGGATGACGGGCAATTCACCGTCCCGCAACATCGTGTCCAGCTTCGGCACCGATACGCCGATCACTTGGGACAACTCGTGACGAGTGAGCAACCGACGGCGGTTTGCCAGTCGATCCGCGACACGTTCCGCCACCGCGTCCGCAAGCGTTTCAAGTTCAACGGGAGTGAAACTATCCACGTTCGCCCTCCTGCCGATCATCGACGGGGGAGTGAACGTTTTGTTCCGTTTCACGTCGGGCAGCTCGGGCGTCAAGGCTCAGCCGGTAAAGGCGTCGTAACAGTTCCCGCTCACGGCGGGCGTTGGCAATTTGCTGGGCCACCATTTCGGGTGGTGGCAGGGTTTCCGAAAGTTTCATTTCGTCGGCTCCAATCGGGGAATGAATCAACACACCCACAATTTGCCGCCCTCATTGAAAGAGCGAAAACAGGATTTCTATTTTCCTTTTATCCTTGTTTCCTTATTTGCTCTCTTGCCCTTGCCGCGACCATCAAACGGCCAAGGTAAACCGAAATTTCGCCTGCCCCACGCCCGCCGCAACGCATCACGCATCGAACTAGCTTCTATCGGTGTCCAATCATTTGTAGCTGATACGGTTTCGAGCCATTTTGCCAAATCGGGATAGCTCGGGTGTTTTTTACTGTCCACACCAAACCGATCAAGCAAAGCGTCGTCGCGTTCGTCGCGCAGTTCCTGAGGGCCTTTGGAATTTTTACTCCGGACCGCCTTCGGGGCGTGTGGGATACTCGCTTTCGCGGCGACTGGAATACTCGCCTCTGGGTTCTCACCTAGCCAGAAGCGAAAACAGCGAACAATTTCCTCTCGCAACTCCACATCGATCTGATCGAAAATATATGGGGTTGCTTCAAAGTTGGGAGGCTCCCCAATATCGTTCACGTCATATTCAATTGTTCTTTCATAGCCGTTGGCCAATTCAATCCGTGACTTAAAAAGTTCGGTTGCCCCAGTATCTATCGAAACAATTTGTAAGGGAGTACCTGAAATATTAGCTATGCTACGGAGCAACTCGAATATTTTGGCTTGGTTTGGCGCTGTTGTCGTGCACTGATGAATTATTTCCTTAGCGATAATACTTGGTTCAACATTGTTGATTGTCTCGAGCGTTTCGTCCCCAAGCCGGCCAATTGCTTCATCAACCGGCCATTGCTCAACCTCTTTGTCATAAAGCCCGGTAGTTGCGATTCCCCATCGCACGACGCAACGGGCGGCATCATCCGATGTCGCCGTCAACGAACAAAGCCCGGCTTTGGACGCTGCGAAGATCAACCGCGCATTGGCAGATTCGATTGTGTCAATCAGTTCGAGATCATCTTGGTACTTTTCTCGTATAGTGTTTCGAGCGTGCCCCAGTCGGTAAACAAATCCCTCAATCCCTTCTCGGCGGTCCGTCGCGCCGCAACCTTCACGCAAACCGTGCAATGCCTGCTCGCGTTTGTCGATAAGCTGTTCGGTCTTTTCTATCTGCCAAAGTAGCTCTGACCGGACACACTGCATTGGAAAGCAAAGAGAATGCAAATCTTCGGGAACCACCGTTTGGTGAATACTCCACCACTCCTTCAGCTCTGGTTCCGTTAGCCAACGCAAAACGGGGCGATGACGTGAGTTCAGGGATGGAATCGCAGATTGCACGATCGCAGCAATACGACCACGAATCATAATTGCGAAGTGTTCTATAGATCCTGATGCGTCCATAGTGGAATAGTCAGCGAATGAAAGGCCGCGACAATCTACTGGGTCTATTTCGACGTAGCCTTCGTTTGTTTGACAAACAAACTTACGTTTGAAACGTGAATGAAACGTTTCATCAGGATCCTCTAAGAAGTCTAAATTTCGTCGCGTCAAACCCTCGATACTCTGCCAGTAATCTGACATTGCCGTTCCTTTCGTTCGTAGCGGGCCGATTCAACGGCCACGGCCGAAAGGTTACGCCAGTAGCCAGTTGAATCGCACGACGTTTGCAGAACGCCTACCCAAAACCATCGGGGTCAGCCGATGGGGTTAGATTCGCGAGTGACTAGCCCGCGGCGTTCATTGTCTACACTGCATAACTCCAGTGCAACCACTATCCTTGCAGCTTCATTTTGCCGCACTAGTAGACGGAATCGGCTAAAGGGCAGTCGTGGCGTGTCGGTCACCAGATTTTTCCGCCCCCCCTGCTATGTCGATCCGATCGCTCATTTTGCGGATTCTTGCGGGCGCGGTCGCACGGTCTACGCAGGCACCCGCCCCCAGAAAACAACCACCTCGGGGTTAGACGTGTCGTCGTCGTAGTCTAGTTTTTTCTGGTTCGAGCCAGTGGGAGGACTTCGGAAAGCCACCCGCAACGAGCGCCACAGCCGCCCGGGAGGACCCGCCAAAGGTAGGGTATACCGATCTGTCAATTTTGCGGAAGCGTAACCAGGCGGGCATGCGGTCATGGTGTCGACCCCGCCCCCACATTCTCACGCCCCCCCCCCACCGTTCGTGTGCGTCAATACTACATTTTGTGACTTTTCCACTTGGAGCTCCGGACCCTTTCGGTAGAAAGTAGTACCTACACCCTACCACGCTATCCCCAGTCGTAACTTGATTAGACGGCCCCAGCTTGCCGTGTAACACCGTTTCCGACCGATGCGATTGATCGTGCGGAAACGCTTAGACAACGCCTCAGCGATTGCGTACCGCGGTCCCATCATCGCGGCTACCATGTTCCGTTTCCCATTGACGAATGACGCCCAACAACTCGGGTGAAACGGGGTGCAATGCAACCGCCGATGCAACCGCCGAAACATCACCTTGCGGTTTCGCCCCGCAATTCACAGTGTTTTCACCGCTTGTTTCGATTCCTGTATTGCCCATCACTAAAGCCCTTAGCCGTAACGGTTTAGGGCTTTTTTTGTGCGTGTGCTTGAGGGATATCTACGCCCTTTTGGTGATCCATGCTCCGCTTGCTCCTATGTCGAAATGTCGTAGGACGGTTGTGCCTACTCAGCTCTCCCATGCCGTGAAGTGGCCGTGAAAGACAAAGGGGATGTCCAGGACACGTCAAAATGGAACCATCAATTCCCAATTGATCGATATGTGCCGTTATCGATATGTGCCCGTGAAGCTCCGATAGTAGAATGGCACCATGAATCTGTTATCCACACACCGACAAGGATGGACTCTGGTCCTAAAACGCCTGCATCCGTTATTGCGGAAATTGCCATTCTTTGGGCACGATTCCAACAACCCGCTGAACTGGGACATCGCGACAACGAGTGGTAGCTCGCTGCGTTGCGTCCGTGACACGCTGTGTTTCATCGCCTCCACCGTAACAGTGCTGCTAGTCCTTGGAACCGCACCGAGTTGTGCTCAGGATTTAGTGGAGTTTACAAATGGGACGACGGTCCAGGGAGAAATGCTTGAGATTCGCAAGGATGCCAAGGAATTCAACTTCAAGTTGCATTTCGGGGGTCAACAGGTTTCTCGCACCTTTCCGTACAGCGACGTGCATGCAGTGACTCTCAACGGCAAGCGTTTCGTGCTAACTCCCAAGATCGTTTCCGAACCCAACACTTCGGACACGCAGGCCTCGGGATTAGCAACGAAAAAGCAAGGAAACCGAACCAAGGCAGAGGTGCTTCAAATCATTGAAAAGGCAGGCAACACTCCTCCCGATTGGCTCGCCTCCACTGCGATGAATCATCCAGCTTCGCTCGACCTTGACTGGCCTCTCCGGTCGCCCGGCCCATGGAATGAGTCTAAGAATGTCGGACAATATATTTGGGGACGCATTAACCCTAACGTCTCGCGATGGAAGTCTGGTATCAAGCTGGTCCATCAATGCATGAAGCGTCATCAGCAAGATCCGCTGCGACTCACTCGCGACATGGAAAAGCTTGGCGACATGTATTTCACTCTCCTACAAGACTACCCAAGGGCAGCATATTGGCTGCAGAAATCCAATTCGCCGATTGACAAAGAGACCGGCGTTTTTCTGGCAGAGTGCTATTGGCGGCTAGGCAACGACCCAATGGCGCTGGAAAAATTGCAGGGTAAGCGGTTGCACTTTAACACCATCAAGCTGCTCGGTGACATGGGCGAAATCGACATGGCATTACGTGTTACCGACACCTACGCGAAAACAAATTTCTTTAACGAGGCGTTTTTGAATGCAGGCGACGCGTTGCGGGGCGCGGGGCGATATGACGAAGCGATTGAGTATTACCAGAAAGTGATTGATCGGAATACCGCTCGAAACGCAGAGTACCTAAAACGATTCCAAGCGAGAGCGAATGGTGCAATCGAGGCGATTGAGTTGTTTGATCGAGCCGACGTCAGTCGTGTTGGAGATGGAACGTACACTGCCAGCAGCGTCGGATACAACGGGCAACTAGAAGTAGAAGTAAAAATCTCCGACTCGCAAATCCAAAGCGTCCGAGTGACCAAGCACACCGAGAAGCAGTTCTTTGCCGCTCTTACGGACACTCCCAATCAAATCATCGCCAACCAAAGTTTCCGAAGTGTCGACGGCACGTCGGGGGCCACCGTCACTTCACAAGCGATCATTCATGCAACGGCCCGCGCGATGGCCAAGGGAGTGAAATAGATGTGGACAATGCAGGTCATTCCGATTTGCTGCGGAATCCGTTCAATTTGCCGCAGAATCCGTTCAATTTGCCGCAGAATCCGTTCAATTTGCCGCAGAATCCATTCAACGGCGCCGATGGTTATTGCCCTGTTCTTCGGCACCGCTTGCGGGATCAGTGCTTGCGGGATCACCGCTTTCGGGCAAACCACAGGTTTCGGGCAAACCACGAACCACGAACCGGTTGCTACTGGGATATGGCAGAGCGGAATGTTTCGCTGGCAGGTCAGCCCGCCACTTTTGGCGATAGACCAGGATCGACTTCCCCAATCCACTGAACATCCATGGTTGGCAATCAAAGACCCAAGCATTGTTCGTTTCGATGGGCGATGGCACCTGTTCTGCACATTGCGTAAAGCAAAGCAAGGAGACGGACGAATCCGAATTGGCTATCTGTCATTTGAGCAGTGGTCGGACGCCAAAGATGCCGATTGGACCGTTCTAAGTTTGACGATGGGATATCACGGGGCTCCGCAAATTTTCTATTTCGAGCCTGATAAGAAGTGGTATCTCGTTTATCAAGCCGAAGATGCGACACGAGATTTAAAGTACGGCCCCTGTTTTTCGACGAACGACGATATTTCGGATCCGCACAAATGGACGTTACCCGAACCACTTTATGTCGTGAAGGAAGGTACGAAAGCGGGACTTGATTTTTGGGTTATCTGTGATCACTCAAAGGCACACCTGTTCTTCACTACGCTCAATGGACAAATGTGGCGTGCAGAAACGTCGATCAATCAGTTTCCCAATAAAGGATGGACGGACCCGCAAATAGTGTTGCGAGCAGATATTTTCGAGGCGAGCCATACATATGCGTTGCGCGGTCACGATAAATTCCTGACGGTCGTCGAAGCTCAAGCAGGCAAGCGACGTTACTTCAAAGGCTTTGTCGCCAATAGGCTTGACGGCACATGGAGTCCGTTAGCAGCGAGTCAGGAAAAACCACTGGTTTCGACCAAGAACGTCGTCAACCAGCGCACGTCGTGGGCAACGTCATACAGCCACGGTGAATTAATTCGCACCGGATACAACCAAAAGCTTGAGGTCGATCCCGATGATCTTACGTTGCTGTTCCAAGGCGCCAACGACGAAGAGTATCAACGTGGGAACTACGGCCAAATTCCATGGCGACTCGGCATGCTGAAACTGAAATAGCCGTTTTTGCACTCAAAGACGCCGGCGAAGACCAACATCCATATCGTCGACCCGGCTTCTTGAGCCCTCTATGTAAACCGCTTGTCAGCGCCGATTGTATGGTCCTCCATGGCTAACTAATCCGACGAACGGGTCTCATCGCCCGGTTGCCTTAGCGGTCGTGATTGCAAACACTGCGGGCGCCCCCCATTTTTGACCGTCGGGACTCGATGCAATATCGATGCTCTCGATCGGCACGTCGGGACGTGGGTTATTCCACTGCATCGAGTAGACAACCGCTTTGTTGTCATCGTCGAGTTGTCCGGTCCAGGCGACTGCGGCGTTCGGCAAGGCGATCGGTGTGTTGCTGACCCAGTTCCCCACTCCTGTCTGCCATGAGACCGGTACAATGCGCTGTTCACCGTCGGTGTAATGGATCACGTACTGGAACACGACGGGCGCCTCGGGCAACGATCGGTTGCGCCGGATCGCTTCGCTGGTCTGACGCTGCCACCCTTCAATCGAACCGCTTGGATTGAATGCATGCAGAAAAAACACCGCATCCGCCGTACGGTCCACTCGAATGCCTTCAATTTCCGTTTCTTGAACTTCGCTGCCGCTGCCCTTTAGCATCATGACGGTTGGCACAGGCGACGTCGAAAAATCGGACAAATGATAATCGACATTCGCGTACATCTGGTCGCCAACTGGCATTTTGCTTACGTCCCCAGGGCCTGAGAACCATCTTGGTCGGCCTTGCCGATTGACGAAAGCATTGAAGCGTGCATCGGGGATCAGAACCGGTTCATATTGCAATTCCGCGCCGGCCACGATCGTCTTGGTGCCAGCGAAAACGGCGCCCAGGTTGGCCAGCAATACCTTTGTGATGGTAGCTTTTTTGATCTTGTTTAGCGGCAGTTTTTCCTGGTCGAGGATATTTAACTGATTTAAAACGATCCCGCCTTTCCCGCGGTGGTAACGCATCAACCCACCGATATTTAACAACGATCGCGTGTTTTTGAGATACGCTTCGTCCCGCTGTACGTACAGCCAAAAGTTGTCGATACCAACGACGTTTTGGTTACCAGTTTCTTCCCAATCCGCAATTTCAAAGGTGATGCGTTTGCCGCGTTTCCCAACAAGAGGAACTTCCTGGATCTCCCCATCGGGGCGGAGCTCAGCCACGATCGGATCCGGGTCGTCGTCGACATACAAATTGATCTTGGTGATCTTGTGATAGATTTGGTTGGTCTTGATTTTCAGGCTGACTAGCTTTTCTTCCTTAGGCAAATCCATGGTCCATTTTGTCTTGTGGCCTGCGTCTAGGATGATCGAATAGGTGAACCGCCAAGTATCATCGGCTGTGAATCCGTTGGTCAAGTTCGCGGGCCAATGATCGCTGCCTTTGGCTGCCCGACCGGACTCTTTCCCCAACGCTTCGGGGGTCGGCAACTTGGCAAAGGGCGCGATGTCGGTGTGATCAACGATGTATCGAAACGCTTGCTCATCGGGCCACTTTAGCGCCATCCAACCGTAGACCTTTTCGCCCGTGTCCATCACGACATCTCGGAGCGTTAATCCAGCGGTTAGCGAATCGCGTGGTACGTTCAACAACACACGTTCCATTTGGAACGGGCGAATGACGTGTTCGTGTTCGACAATGCGGTTGTAGTCGGCTAAACCTTCCGGAGTCAGGCCCCACAGCATCAACCAACCGCCACGCCCACAGAATTCTTGAACCTGAGGATTCTCGTCGGCTAGGATGCGTAGGTTCGATGGTGTTGCCTTGACAACGGCGATCGCATCCGCTTGCAGCGCATCCAAGGGCGAGCGGACAAGTTGGTACTTCAAATTCAATGAATCGAGCAGTTTCGCTTCGGGACCGTCCTTTTCGATTACTGCGTAGGTTTCCTTACGGACCGGGACGTAGTCAGTAGCGTAATTCAACAGGTTGTTGAACATCGCTTGGGCAACCCCAAGAGATTCCAGTCTTTCGCCAATGGCCAACTGGCTCAGCAGCAGCAGGCCATCGCCTACGGAGGATTCGACCAGTGCAGTACAACTGAGCTGGTCATCGCATTGCAGCAAACTTCGACCACCCTTGGATCCCTTGCGGTAAGCGCTACGATACAGCACGTGGTCATTGCCCCAAGTGAAAAAGTCGGACTGTTCAAGTCCTAAGAACAGGGGATGGCTCAGGTCTTCCGAGAAACCGAAGCGTCCTACGTAGTCCGTTGGAACAACATCCGCCGGGATCGCTTGGTAGCGCAGTGGATGCGTCTGGTCAAGAACGATCACGCGGCGGCCCTGCATCGCGTAGCGGTAACAGAACGGGTCGGCTGCCAATTCCGCCGATACGGCATCAGGCCCCAATACAATCACTTTTGCCGTTGGCGGTGCTACGTCCGGTTGGGTCATCTCGGTGAAAGGAATTCCTCGTTTCGCCAGATACGCCTTCACGGTTCCTTGTGGATCGAAGACGGCCAATTCCGCTTTGGATAGCTGCGGTTTCAACATTCGATCTGGTGCAATGACGACAAGCGGCTTTTCATCTCGGAAGACTTCCGTTCCATTGCGAGTTGCTGTGAGCAGAAACCGCCCAGCGGTACGTGTATCCACAGCGGGCAGCTGAAATTTGATTTGAAACTCTTCCGCCTCGCCCGCAGGCACATGGAATTTTCGAGAATCTTCCGCGATCCGTTGACCATCGAGCACGACCTCCCAGCGAACGTCAATGGGATCCGAATGCCGAGTGCTGTTGAAAACCTTCAATGTTCGTTCGACACTCTCTGACTCTGCGAAAGTCCAATTCCATTGTCGACAAAGAACCGCCACGGGGCTCCAACTGTTGTAGTATTGCCGTTGGCTACTGGTCATCCAAAAGTGCCAACTAGCAACCTCGGCCCAGCGATAGCCTTCCGAGAGCATTTTTGCCCACAAACCGCGAGCCTCCATTGTCTCGCCTACTCCGATGAAACAGCGGTCGCCTCCGATCGTGGCGAAGCGTTCGGTCGAATAGCCGTTGGCAAAGTAGACTTCGCCTTTCATGATTGGACGGTCGGGAACCATCCGCCATGCATCGCGTTGCACCGTGTTGTAAAAAGGATCTCGCGTATACGCAGCGTCGGGAAAATCGCGAAAAGAGGTACCCATAAATTCCGTATAATGGGCTCCGTTAACCGCCAGCGACTCATCACGCAATGCGTTGCCACCGTCGACCATTGCCGGACGCGTGGGATCGATCCCCATCACGTGCTCAACAGCATCGCGAAGTGCCGGTTCCACCTCTCGCCATTGGCCCAAGTTGTTGGAATTGATGTAGGCGATTTCGTTTTCGACCGACCAGATGTAAATGCACGGATGGTTCCTTTCCTCGCGGAGCCACGCGGTCATCTGATGTTTCCAGTTGTCGAATAATTCCGGCTTCGCCTTCAATGGATAGCGGCCGCGATCATCCTTGGGCTGCGAAGTATCCGGCACGCGTAGACCACCGCCATAATTGGCTCCTTGGCCGTCGAAAACACCACTACTACGGACGATCATTCCCTTTTCGTCAAAGTAGTCGAGCACTTGTCGACGAGTCATTCCACCCCACATTCCTTGACGCCAATAACGCATTTGGTTCATGTTGCTGGTCTGGCATAGCTTTATGAATTCTTGTGGGCTGACGGTGTAGTTTGTGTCAGCCCACATCGACCATTTCACACCGTTGAGCGTGAACATATGGCTGTCCCATTTCCATTGGCGGAATCCGAACCGAGTGCGTTTTACGTCCACGACCTTGCCATCTTTCTTCAGCGTGGTGACGACCCAGTACAAGTGTGGGCGATCAGGCCACCACAATGTTGGCTTGGCCCAAGGCTCCTCCGTCTGCAGCGTCTTGGCCGCCCCGCCTTCGATCGTCACTGTTTGCACAGAAAAAGTCTTCTCGACCTCTCCACCTTTGCCGCCGTTCCATGGCACGACTTGGTTTTCGACCTGGAGTGTCACGTCGTCGTCATCAGGATTCAGTAGCGTGATGGCCAACGTCAGCTTCTTTTCATCGACCGAAGGTTTGCAGAACACGTCGGTGGTGTAGGCGGGCCCCGCCACGACTAGCGTGACAGGTTCAAGCATCCCGGTGCGGGTATCCCAGGCGGTCGGCATGTCAAGGTGCTGGCCCCCCGACATATGGGTGATCATGCTCCGTGGCAGATTCCAAAACCGTCGCGGACCAATCGCATACTCGTTTTTGTCGGCGTACTTCGTACTCAATCCGTAATAGGCGTCCTTAAAGACAACAACCAAATCGTTGATCTCGCCCGGTTTAACGGCCGGCGTGATGTCACATTGCCAAGCCGTACTGTGCGCTTTCGAAAAACCACAGAACCGACCGTTAACGAACACGCTAGCCGTAAGATTAAAGTTTTGGAAATCAAGGAAGAACCCACGACCCTCAAGCGGCGCAGGCACATCCAACCGTGTTCGGACGAGGTAGCGATGAGAGAAGCTCATCTCAGGCCGGTCAACGTCGCGGTCGTTGGGAACCCGATAACCATACCAGGCTAACTTATCGAGATCGGGTAATTCTTCGGTCGCCTGTAAGCGGCTCTGATCCGTGACGTCGTTCTCATCCCATGGGGCGATCGCCCAAAGACCGTTTAGAACCGTCTCGAACCGTTCGGCAGGTGCGTTGTCGGCAGGTGTTTCGTCGGCACGAATGTCGTACACCTGTTCCACCGCCTGCCGGTCACTGTCCTCTTGATACTTATCATCCGGTTTCCATTTGCCGTTCGGTAAAAAGACGTTGGGCGTAATACAAATGGCATCGAGCATGTGAAGGATACGAGCGGTTCGCTGCTCGCCGCGCGAGTCCGTTTCCTTGGCAACGCTATGCCGCGTCTCGATGCGATGTTTGCCAGCCTGTAAGTCAATCTTGCCTAGCTGAATCCAAGCCAATTCGTTCCATGTTTGCAGCGGTTGAACATTGGTCGTCGGGGTCCGGCGCGAACACATCTGCCAAGAACCATCGTCGATTCGCCACTGGAAATCACTTCGAACCCATTCGTAGCCAATTCTCGCCCAAATGTTCTGCTCACCGGTACGATCAAGCACAAAGTCATATCCGAATACCATTCCTTCTTCGGGCACATATTTCTCAACGTTGCTGCTGGAGACAGTCACATGTAGCAAAACTTCGTTCGAAATGATCGATGTTCGTCCCCAACCGTTAAATTCGAATCCGTTGCGGGGCGAAACTTGCTCAACGCCTTCGACTTGTTTCAAGGCAGGCGTTGTCGCCGGTTGCTCCCCTTCGATCCACACGTAATCGGCTGCGGAAAGCGACGTCGCCAGCGACATCCAGCAGACAAACACAAAGCAAGTAGGGATCCTCATCGGATGATCTCGGCAAAAAGAGGGAAGGAAGTGTCGGCGGGAGGGGAGGGGCGGAAAACCAACGGTGGGCGATTGCTCGGTTCGTCAGGTCAAGCCACGGTTCGTGGCCAAGGCTTTGCGAACCGATTTAGTCCCAAGTATATCGAATTTTCGACAATGCGTGGTTAAATATGGCAAACGTCGTGTCGGACGAATTCTTGACTTGTCGATTTCCTTAGACGGTCACTACGAATCGACGCACAGGATCAAAGCGGACCATTCGTTTTGCGTGTGACCGTGTTGAATGTGACAATAAACTCGATCACCATCGCGGATGGCGGTGCTTACTGCTTGGCGTTTAGAGGATTTGATGAGACGGTAAAACATCGGACGCTTCCGTCTCGATCACGACAAAAAAGCCGGCCACCCGACAGCACAACATGTGGCCATGCATCGGTCGATGCAAACACCGTCTTGCTGGCGAGCTCCGAATACTTTGTAGGCGATTGCTTTGCAGTGTTAACAAGCGATAGTTGACCTCGGTTGGCGTAGACGATCAAACGCTCATCGCTAGTCAAAATACAGGAACCTTGTGAGCCAACTTGGCCACCGGTCCACAATTCGACGCCGCTATTGAAGTCAACGCAGTGAACACCTCGCCACGCCCAATAGACTCGATCCTTGTGGATGATCGGAGTGCAGACTCCCGACGCGATTCCATCGGTTTCCCAAACCTTTGTCGCACCACGAAGTGAAATCCTAAGTCGGCACATCGCCGAATGGTTGTAAGCCGAAGTAATAATGACCGAATCACCAAAGACTGCGGCTGTGACAATGTTGTTTCCAAAGTCAGTCGTCCAGGGATAGACCGCGACCGTCTTGCCCTCGTTGCCGCGATCGATTCGAGTGACGACCAAATTTCGCAGTGTCAGCACGGCCAAACAGGGGACTCCTTCGACCTTGATCGGCACCGGGCCGCCGGTATGCCCCGCCTCGTCGCGGTTTTCGCTATGCCACACTTCGATCCCGTCACGTTTATTGAATGCGACGAGGTTGCCGCTCTTTCCACCGACCTCAACAATCAATTGATCGCCGACGACCAGTGGCGAACTTGTATAACCGTAGTCACGGCGAGTCTTTTTGCGTTTGGCGACCTCAGGACGTTGCGACGCTTGGTAACGCTCGTACAGATTCAAGGACCAAACGCGTTTCCCTTGCTTGCGAGTATCCCAAGCGTTGAGGTCCCCGTCGGCACTGAGTGTAAACAACAAGCCGGTTTCCGAATCAAATTCCGGTGTTGAACAGGCCCCCGAATAGAGAGATTGGTCGCCTACAGCAACGCGACCATAGCGAGGCGTCTTGTAGGATTGACGCCATAATTCCTTGCCGCTATCCGCGTCCAAACAAAAAAGCGTGTCGCGGCCATTCGACCAACCGGTCAAATAGACTTGCTTTTCAATGACAAGAGGCGACGAGCTTCCTTCGCCAACGGACGCTTGCCATAGTTCGCCCTTGATCCAACGGTTGCCGTCCCAGCCCGATGTTTCCGTCGAAATATCATTCCGCGTCGGACCGCGCCAATGTTCCCAGTCCTGTTCCCAGTCCTCGCTTTTTGCTGGCACGCACAACATCGCTGCAAGCGTCAAGAAACAAATCGCGATCAACTCGCGACTTACAACGATGTAGCCACCGTCCGTATTTCGACTCAAGTGAATAGGATTCAAAAGCATGCTCCAAGATTCTCAAGTTCAATCCATTCACAATAACGGTTTCATTTAGCGTGTAAAGCCGAGCGAAATTTGCTACACTCCGATGCTCCCCTCCGGCAATGTTTTGAAGCTGCCATCGTGCACTACGATCGGCATTTGGGCGTTGCCAATCCCACCTCCCGCTGAGACATGCAATGAATCTGTTGTTATTGATGCAAAAAAACTGTCCCCGTTCCGCACGCTGGTGCTTGCTATTGTCTTGTTCGATGTTGGCTTCGCCCGCCGTCGCAAAAGAGACTCACGTGGGCCCTTCGCCACGCATGAAACGTGCGGATGCTTTTCTAGGTATCCATTTTGATTTTCATGCGGGCGACGATTGCAACAGCATTGGCAAACGAACCACGCCACAGATGGTTGAGATGGTGATCGACAAGGTCAACCCCGACTACATTCAAATCGACTGCAAAGGGCATCGCGGCTATTCAAGTTATCCAACCAAGGTGGGAAATCCTGCGCCCGGATTCATTGGCGATCCATTGCGGATCTGGCGTGAGGTTACACGGAAGCGGGGAATTCCACTCTTCATGCACTACTCGGGGGTATGGGACTATAAGGCCGTCGCCGACCACCCCGATTGGGCTGCGGTGGATGGCAACGGAAAACCCAACGCGAAAGCGACCTCCGTGTTCGGGCCATACGCCGATCGACTGATGATTCCCCAACTCCGTGAACTGGCGGGGGAATATGGTGTGGACGGTGCCTGGGTGGATGGCGATTGTTGGGGAACGACGCCGGACTACAGCGAGGCGACCGTGCAAAAATTCTGCGCCCAAACGGGTGCAAAATCCGCTCCCTATAAACAGAGTGATCCCTATTGGAACGAGTGGATGGATTTTCATCGCGAAGGCTTTCGCAATTACTTGCGTCATTACGTGGATGAACTGAAGGCGTCCCACCCGGACTTTCAAGTGATCAGCAATTGGGCGTTCAGTGATCATATGCCCGAACCTGTGTTTGCAAATGTCGCTGGTTTGTCGGGTGATTTCGCACCGGACAACAGTGTCAACTCCGCTCGCTTTGCCGGTCGTTGTCTTGAAAATCAGGGCGTCCCCTGGGACTTGATGTCATGGTCATTCAGTCGCAAAAACAACAAACAAAAACCTGCGGTGCAACTGATGCAAGAAGCCTCGCAAGTACTTGCCATCGGCGGTGGGTATCAAGCCTACTTCAAACAGGATCGGGACGGCGCGATTCGCTCCCCAGCCGAGATGGACGTCATGGCCGAGGTTGCAAAGTTCTGTCGTGACCGTCAAGCCTACTGTCACCGCTCCGTTGCCGTGCCGCAAATCGCACTGCTTTACTCGACCGCTGGACATTATCGAGCATCGCCAAGCCTATTCCATTGGAACGGCACCAACGGCGTCAAAGTGCTGCGAATGGCTCTCACGGAAATGCTGCAAAACCAATATGGCGTGCAAATACTTAGCGAGCATCACCTGCGCGGGCACTTGTCCGAGTGGCCTGTCGTCGTCATCCCGGGATGGACTTTTCTTGAAGCCGACTTTCGCGACGAATTGGCTGCCTATGCGCAATCGGGTGGTCGTCTAATACTAATCGGGACCGGCCCGAAAAAGCTTTTTGATAAGGAACTGGCTCAAATCGCCGATTCCTCGATCGTCGTCGTTGATCAGGTCGACGCCGCATTTCCAGACGCACTGAGACATGGACTCCCCAATCCGATTGTGGAAGTGGTGGGTTCAAAAGATGTCGATGTGAGTCCACGCATGTTGAATGGAAACCTTACGGTTCATCTCGTCAACTCGTCCGGTCCGCACGCGAACGCGCCGGACGAAGGAATCAAAGAGATCAAACCCGTTGGCCCACTAACCGTGTCAATCCGTTTGGATCAACCTCCGAAATCCATTGTGATGCAACCGGAAGGCAAGTCGCTGGAAATCGAGTGGCAAAACGGTCGCGCAATAGTCACGATGCCACATTTAGACCTGTATTCGATCCTCGTCGTGGAACCGTAAACCGAAATCACTTTCGGTTTGACCAAAAAACACGACCGAGCAGATCACCACCCGGCAATGCACCCTATTCCTTAGTGCGAAACGGCGACGCAGGCAATCCGGCACCATTGTAAAGGTTACAGTCCGGATTAGGCGCCCACGCATATCGCACTGCGATGGGCTTGGCCACGGACGGGCTCGAAACGGAGACTTTGCTGCCTTCAATTCGGGCGTCAGCGGCAACCCACTTGTTGTCTTCACCGACAATCTCGAAGCCTTTCAAGTCGCCCCCCTTCGCTTTCAAACCACCGTTAGTATGCGAGAAAGAGAGGATGACGTTCGATCCACGAATTTGATGGCCCGTCGGCAGTGGCCCACTGGTTGCTTCGACCTCGTTACCGTAGACATCCCCCAACGCCCACAACGATAGTCGGCGTCCGACTTCTTGTTTGTTCTTGGGATGAATGTTCGTTGGTTCACCGATATCGACAGTGATCGCCATACCTGTCTTCGGAAGCCGGAGCGTTCTTAGCATCGCCTCTTGTACCAGCGACCAATCTTCTCCGGGGCGATTGTAATTTGGAAGCTGTACCCAAGCGAACGGAAACTCGTCGCCCCAACGTGCACGCCAATCAGAAACGAGCAGCGGCAATTGGTATTGATATGCGAATCCCTTACCTGGATGCGAATTGGCTTCGCCTTGGTACCAAAGGGCACCTCGGACGGCATAGGGAACCAACGGCGAGATTTTTCCATTGAACAACTGTCCTGCTTTCCCTTTACGCGCCAAGGTTACCAGAGGATCCTTCGGTTTTTTCGGAGCCTTTTTGCCCTCTGCCTTTGCTTTGGCCAATCTCTTCTCCCAATTCTGTAGTGCCTTTGCGTAATTCGCCTTCAGTTGCTCCTCCGTCGGAGCAACGGCGCGAGTCGGTTCGAGTGTGGATCGCAATTGGGGATGTTGTCGTTGCGATTCTGCGGCAATCCACGACTCAATCGGCGTACCACCAACGGAAGAATTAATTAGCCCAACAGGAACATTCAATTCACGATGAAGTTCACGACCAAAAAAGAACAGCGTCGCTGAAAAGCTTCCGACTGTCTTCGGTGAACAGACCAACCATTCACCGCTGGCGTCTAAATTCGGCTCTTTCTCGGCTTTTGACACTTCTTTGAACATACGAATCAGTGGCAACGCCGCAGCCGCTTGTTCGGTCTCAAAATCCTTTGCGGCGCTGACCGTCATTTGCATATTGGATTGCCCAGACCCAAGCCAAACTTCACCAACAAGCACGTCATGAATCGTCACTGCCGCCCCGTCGGGAAACGTCACGACCAACTCGCTCGGCTCTGCATTGGCAGGCAGCGGATCGAGCTCTACCATCCACTTGCCATGGGTATCAACAGTGGTACCCTTTTTTTGTTCGGCAAACTCAACGTTGACGTGATCCCCTTTGCCACCCCATCCCCATACAGGAATCGGTTTCTCTCGCTGCAAGACCATGTGATCCGAGAAAACCTGTGCAAGCTTGGCCTCCTCTGCACCGATTGCAAATAGAGGCACGATTAGTACAAGGCCGATCGAAAACATCGCGTTCTTCATTGCCATTTCCTATACATTTCTAGCCGTGTGTGCCATATCGTCAGCACACACGTTGACCTGATCCAATTCCAAACGAGTCTTCGCTACTTACCGACGTCTAGCATCATCCTTCGTATCATGCGCTGCATTTCAGGATGGTCAGCGTGTTGCTCCAACATCTTGCGCAATTGACTCTGCATCATTTCCTTCGCATCAAGATGTTCATTGGGAATCGGCACTGAAAACCTATTGTTCCCGGCGCGGCTCGTCGCGTTGCCACCGTTAGGACCAACAGTCGCAGACGCAAATCCAGCCATCTTTTCGTAGCGTTCGATGTTGCGAACCAATTCAGGAGCTTGCTCTTTCAACTCGTCACGCGATACCGCAGAATAAACCTTTTCGGTGATACTTCCATCGGCGTTCTTTTTGAGACTACGTACTCGGATTTCAATCGCCCCATCACTGATTTCGCGAACCGCGATCTCTTGTGTTTTGTCAACCACATTGAGCTTCGACACCTTCTGGTCCTCATCTGCGTGAACCGATCGCGTAATTCGGATACCGTTCTTAATGACTGTTGACGTTGACGAGGAAGCGTTGGATGCCATGGGCTGATTCTTCGAGTGGCTATTTCGCCTTGAGAACCTGTTGGTGCCGCCAAATCTTGCACTCGCTGAACTTGATGCATCACTTGACCGAGCCTGCCCGCCATCTCGCAACCTCTCCGATCTAGCGTTGCTATTGGCCGAGCCAACACCCGAGGCATTCCCGGACGTACGCCCTGTGACAGCGCTCTTGCTACGGGTTCTTCCATTGGACAGGCCTTCCGAGAACGACGAACTCGATACACTGGCCGATGATTCACTGGCCGATGATACACTGGCCGATGACGACTGAGTATCGCTGTCGTCATCACTCTTTTGGTGGTAACGATCCGCATCGGTTGCGGCTCTGTTCGGCTGCTCATTTTCGTCGCCTGCACTCGTCCATGGAACTAGTACGCAAAAGACCAAGCCAATGACCATGGTTCGAATGATCGGTGCATTACGTGATAGAACTTCGTAACGTTTCATTGCACTAGCCTTATCGATAGGGGGTCGAGAGGAGTCGGAAGCAACGCCGTGTAGAATAGCACATCGCATGACGTTGCGGGATTAAAAGTCAAGATGACCGTTTGACTTGATTTGGCGCCGTTCGATTGACGTTTCCCTCCTTCCTTCCTCTTTCTTTAATGGCAATGCCATGAACATTGTAGTCTACTAAACGAAATGACAGTCACGGATGTAAATACGCAACGAGATGGACATTGTTATCGGTACCAAATTTCTCACCAGCGGTTTTCCGAGAAAACCGGGCAATCAAAATTTCTACCATCCGGAACTCGTTTACTGAACGAGAGCTGCCGAATGCAACGGATTGTATACACCGGATTGAATAGACCGGATTGAATAGACCGGATTGAATAGACGAGGCACTTGATTTCCGGTCCAGTTCTCACCCACTATCGCGAACAAGAACTCTCACATGATTAAAACCCGATTCTTCGACAAAGCTTGTCTGTTGTCTTTCGTCGCTCTCATCTGCGGATCGTCGTTTAGCTCTGCGAATGCGGATGTCACGATCGACGCCACTTCGATTGCGCAATCACCTGAGGGAGTTCAAATCGGCGATGCCCAGCGGGTTCAATCCGCCGACGGTCATGCAGAAATCCGATTGAGCCATAAGGGCATATCGGTTTCGCTTGCCGATTCACTTTCCGCAGAATCAGGAACGATCCGTATAAGTTTTCGACTCTCGTCAAATTGGCCATCAGAAGCTCGCCAAACGCTCTTTCATGTGGGAGACCGTTCACATACTCACGTGACATTGTTTGCAGAGAAAGGTCGTTTGACGGCAGTCTACAAATCCGACCGGGATCATCATGCATCGATTCAGTATCGCGAATCCGAGTCATGGATTGCCCTCACCAATCATGAAGCCATTTTTGGTTGGCATACAAAGGACGATACGATTCGGTTTTACCTGGAACTTGACGGCAAGTTGGTCGGCCAAGAAACGGGCAAGTTGATTGAAGATTGGCCGAACGTTGGATATTTAGGTGCTCGCCGAAGTCAACAAATTTGGTTGGGCACCCTTCATTCTGCGACGCTTTCGAGCCTGTATTCCACACCGGCGGAGTTGCTGCCCGGTCGCCGAACCGTCGTCGTCGACGGAGACCGCGCCGTGGGCGAGTGTTACAACTTTTGGTCGATCAATAATTTCACAAGCCAGCACATGTTTGCCGATCCTCATTATGCCCAAAGGGTCAAGCAGGAAAAGCCGTTCATGAAGGAAGTCAATTGCGTGCGACTGCTGGGTGGTCGTGTTGACGGCCGAAACAAATGGTTCCAAGGCGTCACTGAGCAGCATACAAGGCAGAAGATCGTCAGCTCGAATTTCACTGATATGACAGTCTATTTGAAAGGCATTCTCGACGCCGGGTACACGCCGCGAATCGTGCTCGACAATATCCCTTTCGCAATGAGCGAATCGGGTGAGAACGCGAAATACGGCAATACGCGACCGGCCACCGATTTGGACGTTTGGCATCAATACGTTCAACAAGCCGTCACTGCAATGACCAATTCGTTTGGAATAGAAACCGTTGCAAAGTGGCGATTTCGAGTTGGTACCGAACCTGATTTGTATCCTGGGCATTGGCAAGGAACCAAACAGGAATACTTGCGTCACTATGACTGTACCGTCGATGCGGTTTGTTCAGTGATTCCTAATGCTCAGATCGGTCCTGGAAACGTATTGAATCCCTCGGATTCTAACAAAGTAAACTTACACGGTCAGACGAAATGGGGCTTGGACATTGTCGATCACTGCGGCGCGGGAACGAATACTTGGACAGGAATGACAAGTACGGCAACGGAACCCTGTACGCGAATTTCCTTTTTGCAATGTTCGTGGTATGGTCGCGTCGGAGGATCCATAGACTCGATCAACATTGCCATACAACGGATGAAAGACCGATTGGATCGCTATCCGTCGTTGCAGGGAACTCCGATATCGATTGCTGAATTTGGCGTATTAGCCGATGAATACGGAAACCGCTTGTACGGCGGTGAAGGAACCGAGTGGAGTGCCAGTTGGTATGCGGCGATAGCGGATCGCATTTACGATTTAAATGTCGAGCAAGTTCACGAATGGTCACAAACAACCTCTGGGATCCTGCGTCCGAGAGCCAATGTGATTGGGATGCTACAGCAGATGCACAATGGCCAGCGATTGCCGGTCGCGGTGGAAGGCGAATCGGCCGCTCAAGCCGGTGCATTGGCTTGTTTGAAGAACGACACGTTTTTCATCTTGCTCTATAACCATCGCCCTCAGCGAGATGCAAATATCCCCGAACAGATCGATCTGACATTGAAGTCACAACAATTGGACAACGACGACCAATGGACCATTTCCGAGTGGGCTATTGATAAGGAACACGGCGTGTTCATGCACAAATTGTACGAAGATTGCCAACGTGCGGGACTCGAACCTCTACCCAAATCGCCCATTTTCGGAGGCCAGCCGTCGAGACGTTTTGGTCCAGCAGTGTTTAAACTGTTAGCAGAAAACCGAAAACTCTACAATCAACTTGCTCAGCCCAGTCGCTTACAGGATGAACAATCGCTAACGATTGTTGATGGGATGGCAACGATGAACATCTCGATGCCAGGGCATAGCGTACGCTTTTTAAAGATTGCTCGTAGGCACTAACCCATCTCCACAATGGATCACCAAAGATCAAGCAACGCGTTGCCGCATGATGATTGGTCTCAACCTCAACTCAATCACCTCTAGGCGATCTGAACTCTGCTTGCCTTTCTTCTTCGGTGCAATCCAATTGATTGGTTACCGCCAACACATGGATCACGTCGTTTCGACCAACTCGCAGCAGACGTGTGTAGTCGTGGACTTCCCTATTTGCAAATCGCCGCAGGCCCCACTTGTTTATAGCCCACATGATTCGTTCAATCGATCGGCTGCTCGCAAATAACAGGAGCAGGAGCAGGAGCAAACCAGCGATCAAGACGCCAATCCATTCCGTCAATTGCCCCGTCCAATCCCCACTTCCGCCCGTGTTTTGAAAAGCCAGCACCGCCGAGGGGATCGTTACCACAACACCAATCTACTCAAGAAGCATCAAGTACATCATGATCCGTCGCCGTAACGGATGATTGACGATGTCCTCGGATTCATTCGTGGTGAAGCCTGCACCGGTGAACGCCGAAAGCGTTTGAAACTGAGCAAGGTCTTTCGACACGCCCTGTCATCATCACCGACACAGTCGCGATACGAAGCACAGTCAGGGATACGGCTAACACAATCAGCGTACTGAAGACTGCGAGCATGATCGTGCCCTATCGTGCCTACGACCTAGTTGCCTACACCACACGAAAAACAACGCGGGGTTAAAACGGACACTTTTTGTGTACAGCCATCGCATCTCGCACCCAACAATGAGTAGCAGAACCAATCTGATTCCGCTTATCAGTCGCGATGACAACGGTTACACCGGAGCCCACTCGGTCGCTTGCAAATGCCATTACCGCCGGTCGCCCCGAAGCCACCCGCTCAGAACGCGTCACCCGAAAATGGATGTACGTTTCAGCCCGGATGTTTCTTTGCATTGGGTATCAATTCCCAGCATTCAGGTTGCCCTAATTGGGAAACGATTCCATCGATTGCCCTCGATAGCGTCACCAAATTCGATCGGAGAAAATCACCCGCAATGACGTCAAATTTAGCCTCATGCCCGACATTGAATGCGGACGGTGTCATCAGGAAAGCAACCGGCGGATTTATCATCCACTCGACAAAATGCTCCGCCAACTGTTTGGTGACGCCTTCGGCACTATTGGGAAAGGGGCCATCCGAAATCAGCAAGATGTGACTGGCCTTTTTCCCTCTTGCATAGAATCGATCAAACCCTCGCTGCAGCACACCTGACAAGCGATGCCTTAGAAACGAGACTTGGTCATCCGCTGCCAATTCTTTGTATTCATCAAGATTTCCCGCTTCGCTTTGAATCAATGGAAACGCCTGACCACGACTGTCAATGCCGACGGCGGACCAACGCAGCAATTCGGTGTCAATCAAAACGACTAGCCACGCGGGCTCGCGATCGCTCATTGGGCCTCTCCGATGAGTTCCAATTGGCGGCGAAGTTTTAGCGTACGAGCTTGGAATTCTTGCAGAAACTCTGAATCCCTTGCCGCAGCGTCATTGGTCACACGCAAGGCATCCTCAAAGTAGCTACCCAATTCATTGAGCAGTTCCACCTTTGCCGCCATTGCATCGTGTTGCGATGCCGCATCACGCAGCAAATCAACGAGATCATCAGGATCCCACGGTTTGGTGATATAGCGATAGAGGTCTCCGCTGTTGATCGCATCGACCACTGCGCGCGTGTCGGCATAGCCGGTAAAAACAATCCGAACCGCTTGAGGGTATTCCGCGCACACACGTTGCATCAACTCGACACCCGTCATCGCTGGCATCCGTTGGTCCGTCATGATGACGTGGACCGGATGTTCGGCCATGACCTCCAACGCCTCTGAGCCACTGGCCGCAGTGTACACCTGGAAATCGCGACGCAGCAACGCAGCCAGCGAGAACAACACGTCAGGCTCATCATCAACGATTAAGATTGCGTGTTTGGTTGTCGCTGGCATCGATTAACTCCGAGTGTGGCTATGGACAAAGTCATTGGCATCTAAGTCGATTTGGACAGGGACGCCGTCATCGAGTCGTCAGACGGTTTGATTGGCAAGACAACTCGCACGGTTGTTCCCTGGTTCGGTTGACTATCGATCGTAATCGCCCCACCATGGTCACCAACAACCCCATAACTAACCGCCATCCCCAATCCGGTCCCCGTTCCGACGGGCTTGGTGGTAAAGAACGGTTCGAATACGCGAGAAAGTGTTTCCTTCTCCATTCCGCAACCGTTATCTTCAACTTCGATAATCACTGATTCATCATTCGACATCAAGCGAACCATCACTTCCGCACCCAACTCACTGGCCTGAACCGCATTGAGAATCACATTGTAGATGACCTGAAGAATCTTGTCAGGACGACACAACACGGTTGGCACCGACCCTGCGTCCAATTCCACTCGGATACGTTTTTCATCGATTTGGGTTTTGAGGATTTGCAGTGTCGACATGACGGCTTGGCCCAAGTCCAAATCATCACAGCCGGCTTGATCCAAACGTGCAAAGTCACGAAGGTTCTTGATGATGTCGCGGACACGCGTAAGCCCCTGAGTTGACGACTGTAGCAATTGCGGCAAGTGTTCGCCAACCCAATCAAGATCACATTCTGCTTCGATCCGATGCAAGTCTTCAAGCAGTTCCGCAGGCGCATCATCAAGGAAATCACGCGTCTGTTCGTACTTCCTGACCAACTCGATAATAGGGCCGAGTTCACGTCGAAGCACGGCTAAATTGTTCGTTACAAATGCGATGGGATTGTTAATCTCGTGCGCCATGCCCGCCGCCAATTGGCCCAGACTCGCTAACTTTTCACTTTCGACCAACGCGGCCTGGGTTTCGCGAAGCTGTTGGTTTTGTTGGGCCAACTCTTGCTGCAATCGAATGATACGTTCGCCTTCGCGAAGCCGAACTCGCAACTCCTCGCGATCACAAGGCTTAACCAGGAAGTCGTCGGCTCCAACCTCCATCGCCGTGATCAGATCCTCTTTATCCGATTTCGCAGTCAGCAAAATCAAATAGCAATAACCTGGTCGCGTCGAAGTTCGGATCCGTCGGATGAGTTCTAAGCCATCGATCTCTGGCATGATCCAATCCGTCAATATCAGCGAGAAGTCTTCACTTTGGAAGAGCTCCCAAGCCTCTTTGCCGTCTCGCGCCTCAAAGACCTCGTAGTCCCACTCTTGGAGGTGTGAGACCAAGACCGTACGCATGACGATGCTATCTTCGGCAACGAGTACTTTCATAGCGATGTCGATTCTATTGGGGCCAAGCCATTTTCTTGATGCGCTAACATGATTGATTCAATGGATTGTCGATCGGTTATCCCTGGCATTCCAAAATCGTCTCGGTATCCGAACAATTCCGAAAGAGTACTCGAACCAAATGTGCCGTTAAGAATCTCAAGATGCTGGCCGCTGATAAGTCCCGGGTGCAGTGCGCCACATGTCCGACTGAGCATCAAAATTTTCTTTCTCAAATTCACGATATAGTTTGCCAATCGAGCAGCCTTGTCGGTGGGGTCAAGCCCATGCATCAGCCAACGATTTTGCGTTGCCACTCCCGTTGGACAATGACCGGTATGACAACGTTGGGCCTGAATACATCCGATCGCCATCATCGGCTCGCGAGCAATCGCAATCATGTCACATCCCAGTGCAAACGCAAACATAGCAGATTCCGGGAACCCTAATTTTGCTGCCCCAATGAACACGACGTTCTCATGCAAACCCAGCTCAGCAAATTGGCGGTACACACGTGCGAACCCCAACTTAAATGGTAGCGCGACGTGATCCGAAAAAGCAAGTGGAGCCGCCCCGGAACCTCCTTCGCCGCCATCGATACTAATAAAATCGACCGCTCGATCGGAAGACGACATTAAGTCTGCCAACTCGGACCAAAAACTAATTTGCCCAACAGCCGATTTGATGCCGACGGGAAGCCCCGTCTCCTGGGCAAGCCTTTCAACGAAATCCAACATCGAATCCGGTCCGTCAAACGCAGAATGCGTCGATGGGCTGACACAGTCTTTTCCAACTGGAACCCCTCGAATCTGACTCACCTCTTTGGACACCTTCGAAGCAGGCACGATACCACCAACACCCGCTTTGGCACCTTGGCTAAGTTTAATTTCGATTGCGCGGATGGGATACTTGGAAACACAGTCCTTCAGCTTCTCGAGATTAAAAGTGCCATTTGCATCGCGACAACCGAAATAGCCGGTTCCGATTTGCCAGATCAACTCACCGCCATGAAGATGATAGGGTGCAATCCCTCCTTCGCCAGAATTATGTAGACAACCTGCTAGCTTACAACCGCGATTCATCGCCTCCACCGCGGGACCACTTAACGAGCCAAAGCTCATGGCCGAAATATTGACGACCGAAGCAGGGCGAAACGCCTTGGTTCGCTGACGATGACCTCCAAGAATTTTGGCACAGGGAATTCGATACCCGGGATCGTACCCCGGCTCACCCGCCTTAGGCGAAGGTAATGGAAACGCAGCGTGCTTCAGAATCAAATAGTTGCCCGTCTGCTCCATCTCATTGTCCGATCCAAAGCCAAAGTAACTATTCTGCTTCTTCGCCGACGCATAGACCCATCGACGCTGATCACGACTAAATGGTCGCTCCTCGTCGTTGCTGGTGACAATATATTGCCTCAATTCTGGCCCCACCATTTCCAGTAGATACCGGAAATGACCGATTATTGGAAAGTTCCGTAGAATTGCGTGCTTCCGCTGGACAAGGTCATAGACGACAACGACCAAAAAAAACACGCCAACGGCAAGGCCTGTCCACCAATACCACATTTCTAACTCTCTCCTGTGCGGGGCTTCGTACGTGCAGTGCGTTGTATGTGCAGTGATGCTTAGTAGAGCTTTTGCCACAAGCCCATGGAAGCCAACAAGATATCAGAGTTTTTCATGGGCGACGAACGCGGCGTGTTCCGTCCACAACGGTCGAAATGGAATCTTGGGCAACCGCACTTTGCAACAAAAGCGACGTTTTTCGCGACCAAATGCACCGATTTCCATTCGCGGAGGCTCTCAACCGCACAAGGTATAGTCCCGTAAAATTCAGCCGCAACGGGTTAGCGTTTGGTTTCCTTCGCAAAACGACCAAGAGCTTCTGGGGCTTCTTTCCATTCCGATTCCGCGTGGTGACTCTCAACGCAGGAAATAATCCCAGGGCAAACAAGCCCCAATCGACTCCTTGGCCCGAAGCATGATGCTATAAACGATATTGTTGAGAACGCACGACTGAGAAGAGGAAAGAGACCCGCGTCACTTTGTCTACTCAAAAACATTCGTTCACGACGTCAAACGGAACATGTGAACGAAGGCTCGATAATTACCAAGGATTGGAAATCACTCAACTTAACCTTTCTACCCAACAAGTTGGTCGATCCATGAACTCCTCAAATCCGAACCCGCTTAAGCAATACGAATGCGGTGAGTTCCAATTTCCGCACGATGCAAAACATGAATACTATGACCGTCACGTCGTCTTTGATCATGTCGTGTCCATGGATGCGGCGAGCCAACGCGAACGGTTCGAGGCGGTCGCCAGATCACTGCGTGACTTGTTGACTCAGCGGTGGCTTTTAACCAAGGAAACGCACGACAAGGAAAACCCTAAACGCGTCTATTACCTTTCCATGGAATACTTAATGGGTCGCACCTTGGTGAACAATATCATCAACCTCGGTGTCGACAAGTTTGTTCGCGACGATTTGCGTTCGGATCCACGACAAGATTGGACCGACGTCATCGAAACAGAACCCGATGCGGGACTCGGCAATGGCGGGCTGGGGCGTCTTGCTGCCTGTTTTGTCGATTCGCTTGCTACGCTTCAGATTCCCGCGATCGGTTATGGCTTGCGGTATGAGTATGGCATCTTCAAACAAACCATTAACTATGGTTTTCAAATAGAACAACCGGACCACTGGTTGGCTCGGCCTGATCCTTGGGAAGTAACTCGGCGTAGTGAAACGGTTCAAGTGCCGGTGGGGTGTCGCTTTGGCATGGAGAAGGGAGTCCTCGTTACGATCCCAGGACACGAATCAAAACTACTCGGTGTCCCTTATGATCGCCCCGTCGTTGGTTATGGAGGTCGAACGATCAATACACTGCGTCTGTGGGGCGCTGCAACACCCGATTTTTTTGACTTCGGCGAATTCAGCTCAGGTGATTTTGTTGGTGCAATCGTCGATCGACTGCTTGCCGAAACCGTGACGCGCGTACTGTATCCAAGTGACACGACCTTAGCGGGGCAGGTATTGCGGTTCGTTCAAGAGTATTTCCTCGTATGCTGTTCGCTCGCCGACATTGTTGCGCGTTATGAGAAGTCCAATAAGGATTGGCAGCATTTGCCAGACAAAGTAGCAATCCAATTGAATGATACGCATCCTGCAATGGCCGTCGCAGAAATGATGCGAATTTTGTTGGATCATGCCAACTTAAGCTGGGACGAAGCATGGGATTTGTCGCTTCGCACGCTGGCGTATACGAATCATACGCTACTGCCCGAGGCACTCGAAAAATGGCCCGTTCGATTTTTTGAATTGATTTGCCCACGATTGCTGGAGATCATTTACGAAATCAATCGCCGGTTTCTCGACGATGTAGAAAAGTCGCACCCGAGTGACGAAAACCGTGCAACGCGAATGAGCATTGTCGAAGAGGGACCCGCTCGCCAAATCCGGATGGCTAACCTCGCGATCATTGGCACGCACAGCACCAACGGTGTCGCCAAAATTCATTCGGATCTCTTGCGCAGTCGAGTCGTTCATGATTTTGCCGAAATGTACCCCGAGCGATTCAATAACAAGACCAACGGAGTCACGCCGAGACGCTGGATCAAGCTAGCCAACCCAGACCAATCCGCCCTCATCAGTGAAGCGATCGGTGACAAATGGGTAACCGACCTCACGGAGTTCCGCCGCCTTTTGCCATTGGTCAATGACTCCGATTTCATCGCTCGTTTTCGCAAGACGAAGCAAGTCTCGAAAGAACGATTTGCCTCGTGGTTGAAGTCAGCCCTGGGGCATGAGGTTGACCCAAAGTCGATTTTCGATAGCCAAATCAAACGAATCCACGAGTACAAGCGTCAACTTCTCAATGCGATTCACATCGTCGTTTTGTACAACCGCCTTCGCTCGAATCCGGAAACGAAGATGCCACCGCGTACGTTTTTCTTCGCCGGCAAAGCGGCTCCCTCGTATCGCTTAGCGAAACTTACCATCAAGCTGATCAACAATATCGCTCGAAAGATCGACGCCGATCCTGTTTGCCACGGACGAATCAAGGTGGTCTTTCTGCCGAACTACAACGTGTCACTCGCCGAGCGGTTGATCCCTGCCAGCGATCTTTCTGAACAAATATCGACAGCGGGCTATGAAGCCAGTGGAACCGGCAACATCAAATTCATGATGAATGGGGCTCTGACGATCGGTACGCGTGATGGAGCGACGATTGAAATGGCAGAGGAAGCTGGCGAAGAAAACTTTTTCTTGTTCGGTTTGACGGCGGAACAAGTTGTTTCAACGCGTGGTTGGTACAAACCAATCTGGCATTACGAGAACGAACCAGAAACACGAGCCGCACTTGACGCCATCTTCAATGATCACTTTAGCAAAGATGAGCCTGGAATATTCGAACCGATTCGCGAATCGCTTCTGCTGAAAGGCGATTTCTTCATGCACCTTGCTGATTTGAGCTCTTATACACAAACTCAGCAGCAAGTTGGCCAGTTGTATGCGGACTCCGATGCTTGGACTCGCAGAGCACTCATCAATGTTGCTACGTCAGGAAAGTTCTCGAGCGATAGAACGATTTCCGAATACGCCGCCGACATCTGGGACGCCAAACCATGCCCCATAAGTCATTAGACATAAGGCATAGGCAGCCATGCTGCGACGAGAGCAAATCGCGACAAGACTACTTGTCCTTCTGCATACGCTCGAGCTCTTCCCAACGGTGGGCCGTCGCATCCGCTAAGGCACGCGTCGCAATCGCAACAACTAAACCGGTGAAGACAACCCCAATCAATCCAACCAACACACTCAGAATGCGTCCTCCGAGTGTCACAGGAACGATATCCCCATAGCCAACGGACAAACCGGTCACGAACGCAAAGTAAATCGCCTCCCCCAAATCCATCCGTTCGATGTAGGAGATAGCAATGCCACACAGCATGATGATCAACAGCAAACCAAACAAGACTTCGCGTACGTAGACGGTATAGCGAAACAGATACCGACTAAAAATCACAAAGTTCTTCAGACGAGGCTTCTTACGTTCAGGCATAACTCAAACACGAAGTGGACAATAATGTTAGGGTCAGACATTCGACACCGCATTGTACAGTCTTACGGTGATTCGAAATCGGTACAATGCGATTCAAGATGCCTCGTCGCCATACAAAACCGTGATGCAACCACTCAGGTTGTCGAAAACAATGGCGTAGCCCAACTCGGATAACGCAATGGAATCCCAAAAATCTTACCCAAGTATCGAGACGGTTTGTTTGGCTGTGATTGCCACCGCAGTTTCGACTTACATGATCTATTGGCTACGGCCCGTGTTGGTGCCGTTTGTGGTCGCGTTGTTTGTGGTCAGCGGGATCACCCCACTGCTGGAAACACTTGAAAAACGACTGGGCGTGAATCGTCTGATCGCTGCTGCGATTACGTTTCTTTTAGGTCTTGCGATGATGGTAGTACTAGGCCTGTGCTTGTGGCTCTCTGTTGTTCAAATGGCTGATAAGGGAGACGCGTACCGAAATCGGGTTAACGAACTGATTGTTTCGATTGAAAAGCAGATCGAACTGACCTTTGCCAAACCCAATTGGGCCGAAATCGAAGAGACAGGCTCGGAAGCTAACAGCGAACGTTTGCCAAACCAAACGTCGGTGCACATCGAAAAACCAAAAGGACGACCTATCGGTCAGTCGCTTGAAAATCTGCAGCAGACCGTTGATGAGTTCCTGCGAAATGGATTAGCTCGGTTGTCGTCTGAGTTATTCAACTTGGCGACGACCAGTGTGGTCGTGCTGATCTACGTTTTCTTTCTGTTACTCGGATCTGCGGATGTGCATCGAACGAGTGCTCCGATCCATCGAATCAATACACAAGTGCGTTCGTACCTGTCTCTTAAAACCATCATCTCGATCATTACCGGTGGCGTTTTTGGGATAACACTCTGGCTATTCGGCGTTCCTATGTCGCTAACGTTCGGCGTGTTGGCGTTCCTGTTGAATTACATCCCGAACGTGGGACCGATTGTTGCCACGTTGCTGCCCATTCCGTTTATTCTGCTGCATCCCGACGGAACCTTCGGCTGGATGTTCGCGGCTATTGGAACGACTTCCGCGATACAAATCCTTAGTGGCAATCTAATCGAGCCAAAACTAATGGGTAAATCCTCTGACCTGCACCCTGTGGTGATTTTGTTCGCGTTGATGTTTTGGGGAATGATGTGGGGCATTACCGGTATGTTTTTAGCAACACCGATCACCGCCGGAATCAAAATCGCGTTGGAAAGCTTTCAAGCCACTAAACCGATTTCCAGCATGCTCGCCGGACGATGGGGTGACACTTAACGGAACGCACGACTTAGGCTCAGGAGGTCTCGAGCATAGGAAGGTCGATCGTGGATTGCCATAATCTCGCCCCCCCTTTCAGCGAATTCACGCCACCCCTGCGGAGCGTTAACGCTGTTCGTGCTTTTTCAAACACTTCGCCTGAGCTCCACTATTCCAGTCAGGACGTGACCTACACCGGTGTAGAGAAATCACTACAGCCCTGACAGTCGTTAGCGATGCCCGGAAACCGTTCACCATCTGCCAAAAAGTGGGGCTCAATCAGCGGCACGGATAGATTGCGACCAAGTATTTACTGAATTGGTAGCTTTCTCCAATTCCTCACACAGCGGAGCGAGCAAGTCAAAAGTTGGCCCAAGCCAAGGTGGAAGCCTTTCGATCCGCAGAAAGCTCACGATCCATACAATCCCAAACGAACGATGCGGCCCCCAAAATCAGATTGCACCGTAAACCAATAGCGGTCACTTGGGCAATTGAACGACCAACCGCCTCACGGGCGGCAAAGAACTACGACAACATGATCCAAAACGACGAAGCCATACACAGCGATCCGACGGACCCTGAAGGGCCGCACGGGACTGCTGCGTCTGCTCCGTTAACGGTGCCGAACTCACTTCTGACACTTGACGAGCCTTCATGCCGAACACAGTTACATTCGATTGCTGAGTTTGTACCGATCGGAATCTTCAAGTGTGATGCGAGCGGTGCGAACGTCTATACGAATCACGCTTGGCAACAAATTTCCGGCATGACGTCGCAGCAGACGCTTGGCAGCGGTTGGCTAGAGTGCATACATCCTGAGGATCTTTCCAAAGTGATGGATCAATGGAACCGCTACTTTTTAGCCGGTTCTGAGTATCAAATGGAGTTTCGCATCCGGCGACCCGATGGCGAGATTCGCCATCTCAGCGCCCGCGCACGACCGGTTACGACCGATCAATTCCACGATGGCGGATACATTGGCTATATCGAGGACGTCACGGAACGTCGAGCATTGGAGTTGGAACGCAATGAACACAGCGTGATCCTCGAACGCAGCCTCAATGAAATCTTCATTTTTGATGCCGAGACGTTGCTGTTCCAATTCGTAAACGAGGGCGCTCGACGCAATCTCGGTTATGCCATGAGCGAACTGCGTCAAATGACGCCCGTCGATATCAAACCAACATTCGACTTGTTGGATTTCGAAAAGTCGATCGAACCTCTGCGCAATAAAACCAAGGACTTCCTCGTTTTTCAAACCGTTCACCGTCGAGCAAACGGGACCGACTACGACGTCGAAGTACGATTGCAAATGTCGATGATGGCGGATCGCCCAGTCTTCTTGGCGATCATCATGGATATCACCGAACGGCTTGCCAAAGAAGCGGAAGCCGCAAAGGCAAACGCATTGCAGCGAGCAATTTTTGATTCTGCGGCATACGCCATCATCGCTACGACACCTTCTGGGACCATCACGAACTTCAACCCAGCCGCTGAACGTTTGCTCGGATACACTTCGGAGGAATTGGTCGACCAGCACACGCCTGCGATTTTCCACCTTGAATCCGAAGTCGCGGCTCGGGCAAAAACTTTCAGCAACGATTTGCAAATCGACCTAGAGCCAGGTTTCGATGTTTTCGTTTGCAAAACCAATTTGGGTTTGCCTAACGAACTTGAATGGACGTACGTCCGAAAAGATGGCTCCCATGTGTTAGTGATGTTGGGAGTCACAGCCCTCCGAGACAATAACGGCGAAATCACGGGCTACCTTGGGATCGCTAAAGACATCACGCGACAAAAGCACTACGAAGAGAAACTCGCTGCAGCGGCAGTCACCGATTCTTTGACAGGCCTTCCTAATCGCGTCCTGCTACTGGACCATTTGCGGGGGGCAATCATTCGATCAAAAAAACGCGGAACAAAGTTCTCTTGCCTATTTTTAGATTTCGACCGTTTCAAGTCAGTTAACGACAGTTGGGGCCATGATGTCGGCGACGAACTACTTCGACAAATAGCAGATCGGTTGCGTACCGAGGGCGAGGTGAATGATCCCGCTGCATCGTACTACGTAAGCGTCATCGCACGCCTTGGTGGCGATGAATTTGTCGTGGTACTTGAGGACTTGGATCAAGCGGAAGACTCCGCCACTTTCGCGGAAAAGCTGCAACAGAGATTCGCTGAGCCGTATCAATTGGGAGCTCAACAGTTTTTCTCGACAGCCAGTATCGGAATCGTCAACGGACCTTCGACTTATGATCGCGGTGAAGACATTTTGCGGGATGCTGATACCGCGATGTACGAAGCCAAACGTGCGGGTAGGGCACAGCATGTCATCTTTGATGACAAAATGCATACCCAAGTCCATCGTCGCATGCAGTTGGAGAATGAACTGCGTGACGCGATCGGAACCGACCAACTGTCACTACACTATCAACCTATCGTTTCGTTGGTCACCGGCGAAATAACCGCAGTCGAAGCGTTACTGCGATGGCAGCATCCGAAATTTGGATCGATCAGTCCAGCTGAATTCATTCCAATCGCCCAAGAATCGGACATGATCCTACGTCTTGGTGAGTGGGTGCTATCGACGGGATGCCAACAGTGTGCTGATTGGCAGAAAACACTAGGCAGTGTCGCACCGCGGCAAATCAACATCAATCTGGCTCGCAAACAATTCGAAGACCCGAATCTCCCGAACGACATTTCGAGTGTACTCCGAAAGACCGGTTTACCAGCCGAATTCCTTCAACTGGAAGTGACTGAAGAATCATTTGCATTGAACGTCAATGAAGCAGCTCGCACAATGAGATCGATACGAGAGTTGGGAGTCACACTTGCCATCGACGATTTTGGCTCAGGCACAGCTTCTTTTGCCGCACTCAATCAATTTCCTGTCGATGTATTGAAGGTGGATCGCTCTCTAATCGATAACATCGAAGACTCGACCGGCGAAGCCGCCCTACTGCATGGGTTAGTAGTGATGGTCCGCAACCTTGGTATTAAATTAGTTGCCGAGGGAGTGGAAACCTTCGAGCAGCTAAAGGCATTGCAGGAACTCGGCTGCGAATCAATGCAGGGTTATTATTTTGCTCGACCAATGCCTGTCGAAAACCTGGAACACTTCCTAAAAACAAATATGGGATTACAGGCCTGCACGACGGGCGCGATGGCCTTTGCTAATGGCTGGGCGCAGAAGATGACCTACATGGTTCCTTTCTCATCGATGTAAGTAACCATAGAAAATCCCGGCGACTCAGCGTAGCGTCGGACTTTCCATAAGGATCTCGGAAACAGCGAGTTGCACCGAGCCCAACAATCGCCCGTGCACCGCATGCCCCAAGCATCTGGGCTAGGCCTAACACGCTTCACCGACAATTGTCGCCAGCTGACCAATTCGACTCCGATGCAACATCTTAATCGATTGCGGATTGAAGCTGCCGCCGAGATCATCTTGTCCGATCAATGACTCTCCAACACGGAGCTATCACGCTCTTGTGGATTCCGCTTTGCTCAGTATCGTGCGACTGCGTTTCGAAAACAGATGGCTGTGCGCCTCATCCGTTCCGCAATAGAAATCGCGACGGAAATGAGAAGGCATAGCCAAGCAATACCTACCTATCCGTATTGAAAATCACCGGCCCCACATTCACCGGCCCCACATTCACCGGCCCCACATTCACCGGCGTTCTTGACCGGCGTTCTTGACCGGCCATTTAGAGATTCACCTAGCAGCCACGACAATTGGCACCGGCGCAACCCGCCAAAACGCAAGTTGCCAATCCGTGGGGGCCGACACCCGATTTCAAAGTCGTCTCGCTAGGAAACCTTCCGCTACGAACGCGATGTCGTGACAGGAAAGCACACTCGCGGGACATTTCCATCGACAACGAAGAATTGTCGGGCTCGTGTCAGTACATGGCCTCGGCCGAAGTGTTTAAGATAGAGAATGCTTCCAGATTGATTAACGAATTGTGGAGATTGGATGCTGTGATGAAATACTTGAAGATGTCCCGCTGGTCACCCTACGTTGTAGGAACCGGACTTGGGATTTTAAGTTGGATTACTTTCGGATTCATGGGAAAGGCTCTCGGAACAAGCACGACTTTTGTGCGTTGGGCTGGACTGATCGAATCGATCTTTTCCATAGAACACGTTACCGGCAACCCCTATTACGTTAAGTACCTGGTGGACAAACCGGCATTGGATTGGCAAATGATGCTGGTGATTGGGTTGCCAATTGGAGCATTGATTTCAGCACTACTGAGTCGCTCCTATCAACCCGAGGATGTGCCCAGTTTGTGGAAGTGGCGATTTGGGGCAAGCCGGTTGGTACGTTATGCCGGCGCATTCGTTGGCGGTTTTTTGGTGCTGTTTGGATCTCGCATGGCAGGCGGTTGTACGTCGGGGCATGGCATCAGCGGCGGACTTCAATTCAGTGTTAGCAGCTGGGTCTTCTTCATCTCCTTCTTTGCCTCCGGGATTGTGACCGCGTTTGTACTATTTGGAAAGGAAGGACAACGCCATGTTTAGTATTGATACGCCAACAAACTTGATCCTTGGATTGGCAACCGGCATCGTGTTTGGCATGCTTCTACAGCGCGGAGCCGTGACTCGTTACCGTGTAATCGTCGGCCAATTTCTATGGGTTGATCACACCGTTTTACGAACCATGTTAACGGCCGTCGTCGTCGGCTCAGTCGGTGTTTATGCAATGCACCAATTGGGTGATGTCGCATTGCATGTCAAAGCTGCGACGCTTTTGGCGAATGCTCTTGGAGGCATCCTATTTGGAATTGGCATGTTGGTACTTGGTTATTGCCCAGGCACGGGGGTGGCCGCACTCGGTGATGGATCGCGGCACGCCATTGCCGGCATAGTGGGCATGCTCGTCGGAGCTGCGGCGTATGCCGAAGTGTATGCGATGCTCAAAGCAAACCTGCTTTCCGTGTGGGACTATGGCAAGGTAACCTTGCCGGATATCACAGGACTGTCACCGTGGATTTTCATTTCAGCGTTGGCCATCATCGCAGTCCTCTTGTTCCGTTTTCTGAATCGGACGGAACGTAAAGCGGAGGATTCCAATCCGCAAGCCGACAACACCTAGTTGTCATCGCAAAGCTTTTTTGAGAATGGAAAAAGCCGTTGATTGAGAGCTACGATGGCAAACCACGTAGCAAGCGTGCATCGAAAAAACAGGAGCCAAAAAGCAGAACCGGAAAAACAATTCAGTAGACACCTAACGATACCACTGATCGACTCTCCATTGTTCCGCGACATCATCAGCAAACATGCGAAGACTACTCTCTAATCCATCTGTTACCGATTCGCCTGTCGTTGACTTACTGGCTTGGATCATCGGCCGAAGTTGACTTGTTTCCGATTCGTCAAATTCAAAGGAATCTTGAGAGGCAAATTGTTGGTCAATTGCAGTCATCCCCGGTTCGCCCCAAGGCGAACCGAAGGGATCGTTATCGCTGTCCGAATCGTCGACCAAATCACCCAGCCAATCGACAGAAAATGGAATCGGCTCGATGGTATCCTGAGCAAATTCACCCGCGACCAAGTCAGGGATTAGCAGGACATTGATGACTCGCAGTGCATCGAGCGCCGTTAACATCCCGTCTGCTTCCACGTCAAAGAAGCGGTCTTCGTAGCCCGTGGGTTGAAGTGGCGTTAAGCGGCTTGTTTCCGAGTCATGCACCAATTGATCCGTTAATTCGTTGATGACTAGCAAGGCATCAAACGCAGTCACGTCACCGCTTTTGTCCACGTCATAGATATTGTCGTTGTTGACCCATGCGCCAATGATGACGAGCGTTGTCGTTTCGGCGACGAGCGTCTTTGTTTCCCTCACGCCAACTTGATCTACCGCCGTACTGACGAATGAGTATGTGTTGCCCGATTCGCCGGTGAATTCGTGACTCGTTGCGGGAGTGTCAGCGAGTGCCAATTGAAACGAACCATCATTGATTGACATATAGACGTCATAAGCGGCAACCCCTGAGCCGATGGCGCCGTCGGTACCTGACCATTCAACCATGAAGGCGGTCGTACTAAACGCTTCGGGCAGTTGCGATACACTACTGGTCGGTGCCAGTTCGTCAATGGTGTTAAGAGCGGTGTTGGTGACAATCGGATCATTGATGTCAAAAACGATCGACGCTTGGTTTTCAATGGCATCACCGGTAACAACATCCGCCTTGGATCGGATTGTATAGGTCACGAATCCTTCGCCGCTGCCTGATTCATCATTGACGGGCAAAAACCCTGCAAACGGATCTGCTGGCAACAAGCCTGTTAGCGGATCCACGGAACGGATGGACCAAGTGACAGTTCCGGTTTCGTGATCAAACACAACGTCCACCATCGCATCAAGAGGTGTGCCGTCGACATTGGTCGTCTGCATAATGGTCGAGAACTCTTGACGCCCGGCGGGAACTTGAACCGCTTGGCTACCGAACCCGATACCAGTAAGTTCGAGTGTCTCCCAATCCATGTTATCACTAAGCGGATTCGAGACGATCACCTCTTGTGCCGCTGCGGTGGCCTGCTCGGGATCATTCTCAAATCGGATTGTATAGGGCAGTAGTTCCGATTGCCGAATCCACCCCTCTTCTCCTACACCGGCGGGTCCCCGAATGTCATTGGGATCACGCGGACGAACGGTAGGTACATCGTCAGGCGGGTCACCGGGGTCACACTCAGGATGTTCACCTGGCACATTCTCTCCGGTGCAAGTCGTTGGCGGTTCTGGTTCCGGCTCGGGCTCGGGAGGCGGTTCCGGATCATCCGGATCCTTGTCAAAATCTCGTGGGATTCGGATGCTACCGTTCATCACTTCGCTGGCAAATTCAACTTGAAATCCAACATCATAGGCCCAGCCATTGGCTTCGAGGTTTGCCAGGGGGACGGTAGCTGCTTTGACCGTCAACCCGTCGCCAAGATCACCAGGACAGAAATCGATCGTGTCCTTGATAAATACACGCAAATCGCTTTTTGCTTCGATCCTGATCGTCTTATCGTTTTCGTCGACGATCCGTTTGAGGATAATGTTGCCAAAAATCCGCCGCTCGTCATCACCAAAAACGTCACTGCCATAGGTGCGCTGCAACTCTTCAGGAAGTGATTTATCCGTTTTTCCGACACCGCCGGCGATTGCGTTTGGAATCGAAAAGGTATCGCCACTTCCACCGTAATGCAACGCATCGGCGAAGTAAACACTCTCGTTGTCACCACCACGTTTTGTACTCCACGGACTCAATCGGCTGTCCAGTTGTCCGACTTGGCTAAAGAAACTTTCAACTGGAAACGAGACGGACTCAAATGGTGGTAACTGCTCCGCGGTGATTGGTGATCCGGCCGCCAGTCTAGGATCAAGTCGTCGACCAATTTCATGCGTCGCATCATTGAAAACCGTTTGCAGAACTCTCCGCGTGACGGAACTGTTTCGGAATCCGGCGTGTGCAAGGGTACCATCAACGACTTCGTGACTCTCACTAAACGTATGGTAAGACGGAGCGTCGTTATTGAGAAACTCGACAAACAGGCTTGACGCGAGCGTGCCGTTTCGCCCCGATAGCGCAGCAATCACGGAGGTTTGCGCCCACGCTTCCATCGACGCCAAAATCACGGGATTCCGAGGTCGGAAGTACGCACAACCATCCTCATTCTCATCGACATCTTCCCCGCTAGCGCCCCGTTCCGCGGCTGCAAATGAGCATGCAAGGATCGGCTCTTCCAGAGCTGTCAATCGCTCGCCTAAAGCAGCCGATTCGTCCGCCCCCCCAATCCCAAATGGGTCAGGATCGAGCATGCCGTTTGGGAACGTCAAAAATTGACTAGTGTCTTGTTCCCCAAAGGAGGCACGAATCATAAGATCACGAATCAATTCGGCCCCCGCCACAAACGTCGTCTGTGGCTGAAGCATGACGCGCTCGGTTGCCGCCATTCGCATCACATCATGAAGTTCGCCCCAACTGTCACCAACAAGACTCTTGAAATTGGCCCATGTTTCGGCCCATTGAGCATCGGTTGTCTGGTCACGGTAATACGCTTCGACATCATCCCAAGCAAGTGCTGTTGAAGGAACCGTCAGATCCTGGACGACAAAGGTTGAATCCGGTTCCGTTATTGCCGATGCATACACCGGGATCAAGACTCGGTCACCGGGTTTCATTACCGTCGGTAATCCACGATCACTGAGCGGCATCACTTGAACTTGGCTCGGTGTATTGGCATTGAAATCCGGCGTTAGCGAAAGCGGCGTTCCCGATGGGCTATGAACCAATAGCAGCGGTGAAGTAACGTCGTTCATTCCTTCGTTAATGACTTCTAGATGGATTGGGAACACTCGACCGAATCGTGCTGCCGATGGTAGAAGTAATCGTGTGGTCAATGGCGTCGGTTCCTCATCCACCACTTCAAATGCGTCAACCAAGGTCGCATCGCCATCAATGACTTCGCCCGTGGTTTGATTTCCCTCTTCATCGAATTCGACTACCGGAACCGACGAGACAACTCGTACATCGTAGCTACCCGCAGCCACCCCTTGTAAGTCAAACGTGACCGACAGACTTGTTGGATCGGTAAACCGCGTTTGCATAGGCGTGACAACCGTGTTGTCTTCGCTGACCAACGTCACTCTTGCGATGCGTGTCAAATCCGTTCCCACCACATCAAGTGTCAATTCACCCGAGTTGCCGCCGACCGCTGGTGAGACAGCACTGAGTTTGAATCCCGGCAGGGTGGCATTAAGCGTGAACGGGCTCGATGCCGCAGCACCCGAGTCCGCGCGAACAGTAAGGTAATAGGTGGTTTGGTCCGTTTCAGCCAACTCAAGCTGCTGGTCGGGCGAAAAAACACTTGGGCTGGCTGCATCAAAAGTAACCGACGACGCAATGTCCTGCTGACGCAAGAACATCGATGTCGATCCGCTGGTCGCCTCACTGTCGAGCGAAATGGTGAGCGTCCGGTTGCCGGGAACGTCGATACGATAGTACTGCAATTCGCCTGAGCCCAAGAACGATGAATCAAGCGGCGTATCAAGGACCAATTCAGGAACGTCCAACTCGGTCGAAGTGAAGGCTTGATTATCACTTTCCACCGATTCACGAACTTGCTGGCGCGCATCGGTGCGAACAATAAAGAACAAATCACCTTGGCGACTAGGAGGCGCATTGATGTTGGTTTGTTGATTGTAAGATTCACCTGGTGCAAGCACGTCGGTTCGCATGATCTCTGCAATCGGCACATCGCCAATGTCCCAAATCTCATCCGAGGATGCGAAAACGACATCAATCCAACCACCGTCGATGGGCAACACTTCGTCATTTCGCACGGTCCAACTTATGCTGATCGGATCGCCGATTCCGACCTGCATTTTGTCGACCGCCACATTTTCAATGACGAGGTTCTTCGGGTCCGAGCCTTCTTGGCGTTCAAAGGCTCCAAGGTCATACCACGGCTCAGCACCGATACCAATGTTCGCAATACCGGGATCATCGAATCGCAAATTGCCATCGTAATCAGTCGCTGGCGCAAGATCTCCGTTGGCTGCATCAATCACTGCCGAACCACTTAGAAGTTGGTAGCGGGCATTGATGGCATCGATATATTTTGGATCCGCGGAAATATTTCCGTCAGTTCCCGTTGGGTCATCTACGCCAACAAAGTTGGTTCCGTCCGGGTTGAACACATCATTGAACTGCATGGTGACCGTGCCACCGGATTCGCTGACGACTCCCTGGGTATTAAACGACACAACGCTGTTGACCAAATTCACATTTGACGTAGTTCCCCTCGAAAGAATCCCACGCGAATTCCTATCAATCGTATTGTTGACCACCGTAACGAATGCACCGGAGGCAGCAACAACCCCCGAGCCGACATTATCAAACACGAGACAACTCGTAGCATCGACTGACGCGTTGTTTGAACCAACAATCGCATTGGTCTCCGAATTTCGAAATAGACTATTTTCAATCGTCACCACACTCGCATCCGCTTGAACCATCGCGCCAAAATAGTGGCCGCCATAGTGAAACTCGGCATGTTCAATGTGACTGTCGACGGAACCGTCCAGCAACAGAATCCGCGCCCATTGCCCCGGTGAGGGCATCGATGCGTCACCATCTCCAAGGGTGTCGCCACCATGGGTGTCATCGTAGATCGAAGTGAACACGACCGGATCCGATGCGGTGCCGGTGATGTCCAAGATGCCACGAACATAGAATTGCAGGTTCGTCCCAAAAGGCTTCACGATCTGGCCCGCATCGACCGTTAGCATCAACCCCGCTGGAACGGTGATATCGCCATCGGGTCGGTAAACCACTTCGGGGTTATTCCAAGTCAGGTCCTTTTGCAACGGACCCGCATCCACCTGCATGCCGTTGATCCCATTGCCCAACCAAGTGAAGCCGTTGATGTCGGGATTGGAATTCAAGTCCATGCTGATCGCGGCATTGGCATTGTTTTCGAAGAAGTTGTTCGTAATGACCGCATCGGTATCATCGAGTCGTAAACCATCGGTTTCCGAGCTAACGAATTTGCTGTTGGATACCGACAAGTCCGTAGCGATCGCTTGCACCATATGCCCGAAGTAGTGACCACCAAAGTGAAACTCCGCATAATCAATGCGGTTGTTGATGCTGTCGTCCCGCATTTGGATCCGCGCCCAGTGACCGGGTGAAGGCGACGTTGCGTCGGCATCACCGTTGGTGTCACCTCCATGGGTGTCATCATGAATCGACGTAAACACAACGGGATCCTCAACCGTTCCCGTGATGTCCAAAGTACCATTGACGAACAAGTGTGTGTTGGCGCCGAACGGTTTGACGATCTGGCCCGCATCGATCGCGAGTGTCGTTCCGGTGGGAACCGTGATGTCGCCATCGGGTCGATAGACCACTTCGGGGTTGTTCCAAGTCAAGTCCTTTTGCAACGGACCCGCATCCACCTGCATGCCATTGATCCCATTGCCCGACCAAGTGAAGCCGTTGATGTCGGGATTGGAATTCAAGTCCATGCTGATCGCGGCATTGGCGTTGTTTTCGAAGAAGTTTTCCGTGATGATCGCATCGGACCCATCGAGCCGTAGACCATCGGTTTCCGAATTAACGAATTTGCTGTTGGAAACCGCCAAGTCCGTAGCGATCGCTTGCACCATATGCCCGAAGTAGTGGCCACCAAAGTGAAACTCCGCGTAATCAATGCGGTTGTTGATGCTGTCGTCCCGCATTTGGATCCGCGCCCAGTGACCGGGTAAGGGCGACGTTGCGTCGGCATCACCGTTGGTGTCGCCACCATGGGTGTCATCATGAATCGACGTGAATACAACGGGATCCTCAACCGTTCCCGTGATGTCCAAAGTGCCATTGACGAACAAGTGTGTGTTGGCGCCGAACGGTTTGACGATCTGGCCCGCATCGATCGCGAGTGTCGTTCCGGTGGGAACCGTGATGTCGCCATCGGGTCGATAGACCACTTCGGGGTTGTTCCAAGTCAAGTCCTTTTGCAACGGACCCGCATCCACCTGCATGCCATTGATCCCATTGCCCGACCAAGTGAAGCCGTTGATGTCGGGATTGGAATTCAAGTCCATGCTGATTGCGGCGTTAGCGTTGTTTTCGAAGAAGTTGTCCGTGATGATCGCATCGGACCCATCGAGCCGTAAACCATCGGTTTCCGAGTTAACGAATTTGCTGTTGGATACTGTCAAATCCGTGGCTACCGCTTGCACCATTGCGCCGAAGTAGTGTCCACCATAGTGAAACTCAGCGTGGTCGATGCGATTATTCGTACTCTCATCCCGCATCAGAATCCGTGCCCAGTGACCGGATATTGGCGTCGACGCGTCGCCGTCACCATTGGTATCACCGCCATGGGTGTCATCCGAAACAGAAGTAAACACAACGGGATCCTCAGCCGTTCCCGCGATGTCCAAAGCGCCGTCGACGAACAAGTGCGTATTGCTGCCGAACGGTTTGACGATCTGGCCCGCATTAATCGTCAACGTGACTCCGTTTGGAACGGTGATATCGCCATCCGGCCGGTAGACGATTCCTGGGTTATCCCAAGTGAGATCCCTTGTTAGCGTCCCCGGGTCAACCTGCATGGCATTGATTCCATTCCCCACCATAGTGGATCCAGTAATCGATGGATTTGAATTCAAATCCATACTGATCGCTGCGTTACTGTTGCTGTTGAAGGCAATATTGGTAAGAACCGAATCGCTGCCGATCACTCTTACACCGTCGGTCTCCGAATCGCGCACGGTACTGTCGCTTAACGTCAGATCGCCACCATTGACTTCGAGCATCGAACCAAAGTAGTGGCCGCCATAGCGAATTTCGGCATTGGAGATCGCTGCGGTTCCATTCACCTGGATTCTTGCCCAGTTGCCTCTTCCGGGTGTGGTTGCATTCCCGTCGCCATTGGTGTCGCCCCCGATGTCATCTCGGATCGACGTGAAGATAATTTTCTCTGCGGTGGTGCCGTGCGCATTCAAAGAGCCATTGACATACAAATGAGCGTTCGCCGATGGGAGCTTGACGATCGTACCAGGCTCGACCGTTAACGTGACGCCGCTGGCGACCGTCAAGTCTCCGGAGATTTCTTGGACTTCGGCGTTTGTCCAAGTCGTATCGGCGTTCAATGTCCCGGACCACACGGCTAACAATCGTCGGTCCTCTAACTGCTCGATTGGCAAGATGTGGCGACGACTCCGTTTCTGGCGAATCGGTTCCAAGCTCTTGGTGCGTCGACGTCTTCGAAGTTTGCTGAGCAAAGTAGACTTTCGCATTGTACTTCTCGCTGTAAACGGTTTGCACATGTGCACAGAAGCACGACTGCTGAATTTCCGCACACAATGGTCTATTCGAATTGTTGTTTATTCACTCTCTGCAAATTGAATTGCACATCAATTCTCCGTATGTTGCCTCACATTCCTTCGCTTCATTTCGCGTTCCGCAGCCTCTTTACCAAAAAGCGGGTAGCAACGCATTCAGTGGATCAAGTCATGTGCCAAACGGCCCGAAAGGACACACGTTTGCGTGATTGCGCACCTCCCCGGCGAACACGTGTACAATGTGGGACTGTGCAAGAACCCCAATGACCAATGCCATGCCCCGCGTCGCGACCGGTACGGCACAATTCGTAGCGAGATTACTTTCACCCGTCCGAGCATTGCCGAAGGCCCCAAAACATCGAAAGTTATCGCACAAAGGGACAAGAATTCGTTTTCACTGAGAACAAATTCCCTCGATGGTGATTTTGCTCTCTCGACTTGCGAATGACGGTCATGGAAAGTAGTTTTTTTAGAACTGACCTAGTCCAATATCTTCACTCGACCTTCCGAATTACTCTTGGCAATGAACCATGAATCAAAAATCCTGCCCAACGATCTCATTCTTGGCTGCGGTCGTCGCACTCACTCTGCTCGTGCCGGCTGCGACCGTTTGTAACGCAGCAGAGAAGCCGAACATCATTTTCATCCTGGCGGACGACCAATGTTGGGAAACGTTGGGGTGTGAAGGCGGCGAAGTCCAAACACCCAACCTGGACGCACTTGCCAAAAGTGGCGTGCGGTTCACTCGAGCCTACAACATGGGTTCCTACTCCGGAGCAGTCTGCCTAGCCAGTCGCGCCATGTTTAACACAGGGCGCACGGTTTGGCACTGCGGATCGGTTAACCAACAAATCGGCAAATGGAACTCGAGGAACCGCGATAAATCGATGCCCAATCCTTATCCAGATACGAGCACCTCGTGGAGCAAGCGGATGAAGTCGGCCGGCTACACCACTTATTTTGCCGGCAAGTGGCATGTTCCCTTCTTCAAAACGAACGAGGTATTCGATGTCGTGGGAACCGAACGTCCCGGCATGCCGAAGGATACCCAAGAAGGTTACCTTCGCCCGAAAGACAAGAACGACAAGACCTGGCTCCCCTGGGACACGTCCAAGGGAGGTTTCTGGGAAGGCGGACAACACTGGAGCGAAGTGCTGCGAGACGAAGCGATTGGATTTATTGATCAGGCCGCTGAAAAGAAAGACGAACCTTTCTTTATGTACCTCGCTTTTAACGCACCCCACGATCCAAGGCAGGCACCCAAGAGTTATGTGGATCGCTATCCCGTCGATAGCATCAAGGTCCCAGAAAACTTTCTGCCCAAATATCCGTATCAAGACGAAATCAAATGCGGCAAAGCATTGCGTGACGCTCGCCTCGCTCCATTCCCGAGAACGGAATATGCTATCCAGGTCAATCGCCAAGAGTACTACGCATTGATCACGCATCTCGACGACCAACTTGGAATCATCCTCAACGAACTCAAGAAGCGGGGCATGTACGAGAACACCTATATCTTCTACACGGCCGACCATGGACTAGCCGTCGGACACCATGGCTTAATGGGAAAACAAAATGTCTATGAACATAGCCTTGGCGCACCCTTGATCGTCAAAGGCCCAAGCATTGAAGCAGGCCGAACGGTTGATGCGAATGTTTACATCCAAGACATTGTTCCGACCACGATGGAATTGGCTGGTTTGGAAGTGCCAAAACCAGAAATTGAATTCGAGAGTTTTCTTCCCATTGTCGAAGGAGAATCCGACAAAGGACGTGATTTGATCTACGGCGGTTACCTTCATGTCTCGCGCAGTATTCGCAAAGGCGATTGGAAACTGATCTATTACCCCGACGTTCCTGTCTACCGACTCTTTAATCTCAAGAACGATCAAAACGAGATGAACGACCTTGCCGACGACCCTCAATACGCGGGTAAGATCAAAGAGCTAAAACAAGCACTAACAGCGGAAATGGAGCGGTTGGACGATACCGAAATTGAAAAAATGCGTCTCAAACGTGACAAAGCCAGCAAGAAGAAGGCGGGATAGTACGAGATGCACCTGGCATCAGCAAAGCCGATCGAATGATGCAAATTTGGATTCGTCTGTCAGGGCAGTCTCGCGGGCGTCGCTTCGCGAGATTCATTCTGCGGTAAGTTTGCATCGTCCTTTTTCGGACGCCGTTCAAGAATCCATCAATGCCGAACAGTCACTTACCGAGAAAAGTCGGTAATAGAGAACTCTCTTTTGCCATCCACCGCCACCTTGGTCGATTCCGTCTCGCCTTTGATATCGGGTGTAGAGTGGTAGCCCAACTCGTCGAGATGTTTGGCGTTTTCTCGTTCTCAGTCAAAACAATTTTTTCTCGTTTTCAGTCAAAACAATTGACGAGTCTCGCCACCGGAAACATCAACGGCAACGCAAACCGAGTTCAGGAGAAAACGGACCTCGCCAATCGGGTGGAAACACCAGGGTCATAAACGGACCCATCCCATTACAAACGCAAACATCCCATTACGCAAATTAGAGACATGAACATCAACAAATTTATCTTGGCGTTGTTATTTGCAATCCCGTTTCTAGATGCGACTGGTTCAAATGCGGCTTATATCGCTTCGGATAGCTACCAAAATCCCAAGCTCACCGTAGCGATTGGATCCGCACACTACCCCGTAAAGTCGCAAGATAACAGCAAAACATTTCAAAAAGCGATTGACGATGTTCACGCTGGCGGCGGAGGACACGTTGTTGTTCCCGCAGGCGAGTACCGACTGATGGACATCCAAATGAAAAGCAATGTTCATGTGATTTTCAAAAGCGGGGTTGTCCTTCGGCCTCGAAATGAGGAGGACGGAAACCTGTTCAATTTTGGCATGAAAGAGGCCGTTCAAAACACATCATTGATCGGGTCTGATGACCGAACCGTATTTGACTTTACAGGAATGACGTCGAACCTAAGGGCAGTCTGTGTGAATGACTGTAACAATTTCCGCGTTGCGAATTTCACGGTGAACGACAATCGGACGGTCTACAGTTCGTTCACCTTCGGATGGGGTGGTGTCCGTGATGGTGTTGCAGAAATCGCCCGGAACGGCCTGATCGAGAACCTCACTGCGAACGATGCGCATTACGGTTACGGCGCGATTCAAGCGCACTCAGGCGAAAACATGATCTTTCGGAACATCAAGAGTGTCGGCGGCGTCGGCGTGCGTCTAGAAACGGGCTACAAGAAGATGAACCTGTCCGGCGTTGGTGGCCTGTTCAATATTCTTGTCGAAAACGTGTCGAGCAAGAACGGGCAAGCGGCGTTGATGTTTCAGCCGCACACGATGAAACATGGCGATGTGGTCGCACGCAACATCCGCTCCGACGGCAGCGAGTTTTGCGTTTACATCGCCAACCCGTTCGTCTCGAAGAAGAAGTATGGGCCCGAAACGGAGAAGGTTGCTGGCAGCTTCAAGTCAATCACAGTTGAGGGCGTACAGGCGGTCTATCGGGATGGTCCCATCGTCACTCGATACCCACATTTGGAGTACTATCCAAAAGAGCTCCACGCTTCCATTGTCCGTATTGAAGAGGGTTCGGAGCCGGGGTACCGCGGTCCCTCCATCGCGGCAGTCGCCAACATGCAACCGGAGGAGGAAACCATTTCCATCACGAATGTGGAAGCGACGGGATTCCAATACCGCCGGGACATCATGACGCCGGACGATCTTTTCCGAGGTAGCATCAAACATTTGGTCAATCCGCAAAGCAAAAAGTAGTTGCCCGAAGGGGACCACAATGAATCGCGGAAGGTTGATTGGCGGGCGTACTGCGACAACTTGTCAATTTCGAGACGCCTTTTGCACGCCAACCGTCAACCGCGGGGGGTGGCGTAATTGTCGCACAGGCGGAACGAATGTGTGAATTCCGTCCCTTCTACCCTCCTTAACCCCTTCAACCCGACAGTGAGATCCAGAGGAAGGGCGAGTCTGGACCGGATACCACTCCAGAGGGTTTCCTTCACCGAAAAACCCTTATAATCTTTGTTTGACAAACTGAGATCGTGCAGCGAAACCCGAGTCCATTCCGATTCTCTCTACCCCAATTCATTGCTTATGAGCGGCCCGAGCATCGTCAAACTCCCTGAACACATTGTTGAAATCGTCAGCGACGCCGGCGAAGGTGCCCAAAAGGCGGCATTGGCGTTCGCACAGTTGTGTGCCAAATCTGGCAACGGCTTGTGGACTGTGGAGATCATTCCCTCGGAGATCCAGCCCCCACCTCACACGACCGGCAGCGCCAGCGGAAACCGCATTCGACTTGCCTCGCGAAGCCGCGTGACGAACTCCGGTAACCGCGCAAATATGGTATTGGCCTTCAATGAAATGGCCCTTCTGTCGCGGCTTGAAACCGGCGGCCTTGCCGATGATGTGCTTGTCGTCATCGATGACCACTGGGCCACCCATCCGAACACGGCATACCAACAGAGCTACCGCGAAGTTCTGAGTCAGGCGAAGTCGCAAGGCGCGACGATCATTGAGATCCCTCTTGAGAGTGAAACGGCGAAGTATGTCGACGACACCGGTCGCGGTAAGAACATGTTTGCCGTCGGGCTTCTGTGTGCACTTTACAGCAAAGAATTGCCGGTACTCAAGAAAGTCATTCAAGGCATTTTCAAAAAGAAATCCGGAGAGGTCATCGCTACGGCAGTGACGCTTGCCGAGGCAGGCTACCAATATGGCATCGAGAATCTCGAGACCTGCTACGAGATCGAAGCGATTCCGGCGGGCACGACGAAAGTCGCGATGAATGGAAACACGGCCCTTGCCCTTGGTGCCGTCGCGGCCGGATTTGAACTCTGTTCGATGTATCCGATCACTCCCGCCACGTCGGCCTCGCATATGTTGTCGGAGATCTTTGAGGAGTTCGGCGGATTTGTACATCAAGCCGAGGACGAGATCGCGGCAATCGGTGTAGCCGTCGGTGCTTCCTGGTCAGGAAAAACCGCCCTGACAATTACGTCCGGTCCCGGCATGGCGTTGAAAACCGAATTTCAGGGCCTTGCGGTGATGACCGAGACGCCGCTTGTGATTGTCGATGTGCAACGCGGTGGCCCTAGTACGGGATTGCCGACCAAGGTTGAACAATCGGACTTGCTACACGCGATCTATGGGGCACCGGGCGATGCACCGAAAGTGGTCATGGCCGCCAGCTCGATCGAGGAGTGCTACTACATTCTATCACTCGCTAGAAAAATCGCCGAAGAGTTTCGGATGCTTGTGATCGTGCTCTCGGATGCGAATCTGGCCACCGGTCAGCAGATCTTTGACCGTCCCGATGTGAGCATGACTCCACGCCGGCCGCCATTGGATTTGAGCCCCGTGGAACCGGGTGCTCTGCCCTATGATTGGGATTCGGAGACCGGACTTTCACAGCGTCTGATCCCTGGCCAAGCAGGCGGGATGGGTGTCACCACGTCGCTCAACCATGATCGCAATGGCAAGGCCTGTTACGATTCGGTTCGCAATCAGACCGGACACACGATGCGAAGCCGGAAACTCGCGGCACTGCAAAAAGGATTAAAAAGACCGCCGGTCTATGGTGCGGACGAGGGCGATTTACTGATTGTGGGTTGGGGCAGTACACGTGGTGCGATCGAAGAAGCGGTCGACTCGGCCCGCGCCGATGGCATCTCGGTTTCCTCTCTTCATATCCAATTCCTCAGTCCACTGCCGCCAGGCCTGAAAGCGATCTTTTCACGCTTCAAAAAGATCATGACCGTCGAGATCAACTACAGCGATGACAAGAACGATCCGTTCATCACCGACGAAAATCGGCGCTACGGACAACTGGCGTGGATCCTTCGCGCGGCGACGCTGATCGATATCGATTGCTACGCTCAAGTCCCAGGTCGTCCTTTCATGCCTGTCGAAATCACTGACGAGATTCGCCAAACTCTCGACCTTGAACCCGAAAACGTCTCTAACGCCGTTTCCATGAATACTACTGAAAAAGGAAACTGAAGCCATGTCAACGATCGCTGAAGAGTGCCTCGACGAGTGCAATGCTGTCCAAGCACACTCCCTCGAAGACTACGGATCTGAAAATCCTCGCTGGTGCAAAGGCTGTGGAGACCACGGAGTTCTCGCCTCCTTGCAACGTGTTTTGCAAAAGAACAACGTCGAGCCTGAAAATGCCGTCGCGGTGTCGGGGATCGGCTGCTCGAGTCGTCTGCCGCATTACCTTCGGACCTACGGATTTCACGGCATCCACGGACGCGCGCTGCCGATCGCGACCGGCGTGCGATTGGCACGACCTGAGTTGCCGGTGATCGTGACCATGGGTGACGGCGATTGCTTTAGCATCGGTGGTAACCACTGGCTTCACGCGATTCGCTACAACATCAACGCAGTCGTCCTTGTGCTCGACAACGCGATCTACGCACTGACCAAGAACCAAGTCTCGCCCACATCGCCCGACGGCACTCACAGCAATACGACGCCACGAGGAACCTACCTGCAGCCGATGAACCCACTGAGTGTCGTCGTCGGAATGACGAATGTCTCCTTCGTCGCGCAAACGGCAACTTGGCTACCCACTCACCTCGACCAAACGATCGAGAAAGCATGGGAGCATCGCGGGCTGTCCTTTGTCCGTATTTTGCAGCGTTGTCCGGTCTTCATGCCACAAGCCTTCGGTGAAGGCGGACGCAATTTCCCCGTGGTATTCCTTGAAAACAATGAAGGCGTCCCGATCGACCCGTGGCTGCTGAAACGCGGTCCGGCGCAAGCACACGATCAACGTAACATCAACGCAGCACAAAAAGTTGCTGTGACGGTCGACCCCGCTCCCATGGGGCTGATTTACCACAATCCCGAGCTCCCCGTCTACGAGGACGTCCGTCACGAAAGGCATGAACGTCCCGATCATGCGACCTTTGTGGATCTACTCGATAAGACTCTGGATCGTTTCACCGTTTGATAGCAGGATGGATCATGCAAACCAAGATTCTTCAACCCGTCCAAGAGGTTTGGCAGCATCACTGTGCCGCGCTCGGAGAAGCGATCACGCACACGATTCACGAGTTGAACAATCTTGTGCGACTCGACGATTATCACCGCCATGGACACAACACCGAAAAACTTGAAGAGGCCCTTGGTCCCTACGCAACGGCTAGTTTGGATGTGTCGTCGCTTTCCTCGGTACTCGGCCCCAGCGCCCGTGCATTGGCGATGGACTCGGTTCGTCTCGACCGGATCAACGAACTTCTGAAATCGTTGGAATCGATGAAGGACGATGGCAGCCTGACGGTTTCCGGCTGTGAATCGGTTGACATTGAAGAGGACGAACTTCGCATTCATCAAGCAGCCGAGAAGCATCTCCATCACATGGCCAGCGTGTTCCGCGCGTTGCGGATTGCCCAACTAGAAATTCGATCCAAGTATCAACCGGAAATCCATGATGTTGCCTTCGCCAATTTTGACTGGCAAGAGTTAAGCCCTGCGGAACTGCGGCTGTGTCCGCCATTTATCGTTGTCGCACGTATCAACGCGAACCAGAGTGCACAACTGCGAAAAGCAATGTCGCTGCTTGAGAGCCGGCAACCGATCAAGATTGTTACCGTGCGGTCCGATCTACGTACCCAATACGCATCAGTACACGATCCAAGCGTGCCCGTATCGATGGCCGTTGAAATGATTCCGCTGGCGATGCGCGGTGTGCACTTCGTCCAAACCTGTGTCGCCGATCCACAGTTTGAAGAAAACCTGTTTGCCGGACTAACCGCGCCGCGCCCAGGCGTTGTATCGCTGCTGAGTCCTCTCGATCATGAAGAGGCTGATCATTTTCACCAACGTGCACAGCGTGCCGTGCGTTCACGGGCATTTCCGCTTTGTTTCTATGATCCCGATGCCTCGCGGCATTTTGTGAATTGCTTCGATCTGTCAAACAACCCTGCGGTCGAGGATGTTTGGGTGAACGCGTCTGCCGAAGCCGGCGACAACGGCACGGAAGGCGACGAGTACACCTTCGCGCACTTCGCAGAGAGTGAAGCGTCATTCGTAGCCGAATTTGACTTGATCGCCGAAGCTGAGAAACCGGAACACGTGATTCCGATGACGGATTACCTTGAACTTAATCGTCGGCAACGCGTTGGCAGAACTCCTTTCATTGAGGTGATCGACTGCAACGGCGAAACGGCGCAAAAAACCGCCTCCGATGCAGTCGTCGTTCAGACCGCCGACCGGATGCACCTGTGGCGAACGCTCCAGCAAATCGCCGGGATCGATAACCCGCATATCCAACAAGCCCACACGAAACTGCACGCGGAATTCGGAGTGCATGTGGACAGCCTAAAGGAACAAATGGAAGCGGAAACCACCTGTCGCGAACAAACCGCAGTCGCCGAAGCCGTACGCCGATTCGTAGCTCATCTAACCGGCGTCGATCCGTCCGAAATCAACGTGAGCTGAGTCCTTGCAATTACGGCCTCTGTTTCTCGCACGCTAAAGATCCTTAACCACGAGCGGATCATCGCGAATGCCAACTCAATCGGTCTGCGAAAGAGCAACCGATCGATGAGTCCACTTGGCTCAGCTACTTTCGTCCTACTCGAATGTGTGTGCATAAGCCCAGCCGCAGTGCTGTACCGACTCACCACAAAAACCTCTCGGCACGAGAACACGCCGTGGTGGAGAATTTTGACTGCAAAATCCACGCAACACCAAAGTGGTTTTTAGCTTTCCCATTCCCGGCACGTTCTTTGCGTCGCTCTGTTCATGTAACGAATTTGGTCAACGTGCCAAAGCATTGAACACACGCACTTCTCTTCACACAAATCACGCCAGAGGTTTGTCCTAGCACTGCGGCACCAGGAGAGGTTCTCGCTTGGGCTGCTTCGACATCACTGACAAAAATGCTCTAGCAGGTTGGTGTGAAGACGACGAAGCGAAATTTAGCAACCTAGCTCCGCGCCAGTTTTGCTTTTGACCCAATCGTAGGAGTAAGTCCGATGCCAATCGAAAAGCGTCCAAAGAATCCATTGCCAAAGAACTACAAACCTCCGAACAGTACTCCCTACAAAGTTCGCGATGGTGACAATTGGTGGAGCGTGGCAAAGGCGAACAACATGCCGGTTTGGGATCTGATTGTCGCGAATTACAAAACGCGTAATCCAGCCGAAGTGAATTGGTATTTGCGAGAAAATGTGGGCTGTGTGCAAAGCACGCGTGATGGAAACAATTGGACGTTCACATCACGAGCGAATCCAGGAATCATCCACATTCCATTGCGAGTCATTAAGACGCCCCCGATGACCATTCCGGGGAATGTGCCTGCCAAAAAATCAACACTTTGGGCCGGACTCGGAAAATCGCATTCGGGCGACTTGTTTGTGATCGGGGCGCATGACTTAACGGCAAAGATCTATAACATTGGCGACGACACATCGAAGGTTCGAAATGCATGGCTCAACATCAATGGATTTAAGTTTGGACCTGGCTTGGGCGCTAGCATTGGAGCCGTCTTTGTGATTGCCCATGGTTACGAGAATGCCGCGCAGATGAACGGTGTCTCCGGTGGTTGGGACTTCGACCTAGCGATCTATACGAAACTTGGGGATTTCTTGAAAGGGATCAAAGGACTCGGTAAGGCCGTCGACACGTTAGACAAGTTCAAGAAGCTCAGGTATTTGACAGAGAATGCAATCAAGAATGCCGGAATCACAAAGAAGGGCGTCTACACCCTTCCCATCCCCTTCGCCGGCGCCGGTATCCACATATGGGGTGGATACAAGTTTGGCGATGTATCTGTCTTCTCCACCGGTGAGGGAGTTCCATAGACACTCCGAAACCCGCTTAGCAACCCATGAAACGTGGAACGGTATTGTTGGTCTGGTCCGTTTAGGGACGGGAAGGCTCGTTTCATTCGCGCTGAGACAGCTGCAAATTTGCCGGCGGAAGCCGACAGGTGTCTGCCGATCCGACACCGTTCTTATCTGCTCGTGACAAATGCTCCGTTACTTCGTCCTGAAAATGGGCGTCCGAGCGACACATTTCCACGTTTCACCGACGCTGAAAATGAAATAGCGAAAAAGCAATTTGTTTTGCGCACGGTGATCGCCGGCATGGGCTCTTTGGTAAGATGACAGCTAGTTCGACATAGCTCATTCATCGAAATCGAGGTAAACCGTGTCACGCTTTTACAATCACGTCGGCATCCTGTTTCTTGCCATTTTTGCAACACAACCGTGCGGATTCACACACGGCGACGTCGCGGCCGAAGAACCCGCCGAGGATCGAGACTATTATTCGATCGATGTCGGTGAGTTGATCAAAGATTTCGACAAGACGCACATTGTTTCGGATCCGGAAGTCTTAAAGCCGTCGTTCTACCAAATGGAAACGACTCCGCGAGTCGTCGTCCCGATCGGATCCGAAGCCTACCTGATCGAACCCGAAGATCGAAATAACGAGTACCGCGGGTATCGAATCGTAGGAGCCAAGCCAAAGGGCGTTGCTGTCGATGGCCAATTCTACTTGCTTCGCCGGCACCCCGATCATCCTCGGGATTCGTCGCTTGCAAAATTTGATTTTCATATTGATGAAACTTCCATCGTGCCTTGCGATTCGAGCGATTTCCATCAAGCCAAAGGTCGTCATTTTCAACTCTTTTGGTCTACCGACTATGCTGGCTCAGCGATGTTTCGCCACTTGGCAATCGAGTCGCTTAAAAAGGTTGGTGAAACCGCCACACCGATTGGCCCCAATTGGCCGTTGCGACGAAGGACCGGCATTGATGATACGATTCAATTGGTCAGCGGTGGTAGAGCGGTGAGCGAGAACTTGCAACTTGATCGAGAATTGGCCGGAGCCGACTCTGCCAATGACGAACTACAAGACCTCGCCGATGTGGAGGGCATCACCGTTCGCGAAATCAACTGGACACGGCGACTGTCCAAGGAACCGACCGAACTCGATCCGCTCGCTGCGATCATTCCGCACGACCAATACGCCGTCTTTGTTCCATCATTCACCAAGTTAACACAGATCATCGATCGCAGCAGTGAACTCGCACGCCCGATTGTCCAATGGTTCGAACCGCAAAGCCAAACAACCAATGTACTCGGATTTTACCAAGATCAACTCGGACTTCCGCTTGACGCTCTGACCCGTCAAGTCGGCGAGGCGTTAATTGACGAAGTGGTTGTGACCGGGTCCGATCCCTATTTCCGAACGGGAACCGACGTCGCGGTACTGATGCAGACAAGCCAACCGGCGCTACTGCATCAAGCACTCCTCGCACAAGTTGCTCTGCAAGCATCACGCCATGATCATGTCAAACGTATCGACCATCAAGTTAACGACCACTTGATCGCCCAGTGGTCCAACCAACGACGAGACTTTTGCAGCCTCGTGGCTGTGGTTGATGACGCAGTCATTGTTTCGAATTCAATTGCCCAGATGATGGCAATCCTCAACACCGTGGCCGATCGATCGACATCCATGATGGAATTGGACGAGTACAAATTCTTTCGCCAACGTTATCGACGTGGCAGCGAAGCGGAATCCGCTCTGATCATTGTCACCGACGCGGCGATTCGCCGATGGTGCGGCCCAAAATGGCGAATCAGTGCATCCCGCCGAACACGAGCTCGCGCGTCGGTCGCTGAAATATCGATGCAGAATGCGGATGCGTTGGTGCGTAAAACCGTTCAGGGAGAAACGCAAATACACATCGACAGCAACATGCACGCAGCAGGTGCGTTGACCCTCACTTCCGCTGGTGTCCAATCGGATCGTTACGGAACACTTGATTTTCAAACACCGATTGTTGAGCTAGATTTAAAGACGGCTACCGCAGGCGAAGTAGGATTGTACGTCACTTGGCGAGACCGTTACCAACGCCGGTGGCGAAATGTGTTTGATCCAATCGCCTTGAAACTCTCGCTTTCGGACGATGCGTTTGCGGCCGACTTGTCAGTGATCCCGCTGATGTTGGGAACCCAATATCGAACTTGGCAATCGCTCATCGGCGATATTCATTTGAAGCCACACGCTGGCGATCGACACGAAGAAGAATTGTTGTCGTTTGTGATGGCGTTAGATTTGAACGCGCCACAATTTCAATTTGTGTCGGCGTTTCTTGGCGGCGGGACGACCAATGTTGCCAACGGCAACCTAAGGATCAATATCCTCAGTTGGATCGACAATGCCGTACATCTCTACGTTGACCTAGACGAAGCGTGGATCCAACGCATGGCCGATCGCTCGCCGTGGCAACGGAAAACGGAAGACATGGCCAAAGAGTTTCCAATCGGAGTATTCTTTCCGTCCAAAGACAGCCTCAAACAAGCAATGTTTGTCGCCGCAGTTCGTGGATTCTTTGAACGGTCCGCGCCGAATTTAGTCCGTTGGGATTTGATCCAATACAAGGAAATCGAGTTCGCCAAGGCAACCGCGGCCGATTCAACACCGATCGGAAATGCGAGGGATTTGCCGAATATTTACTACGTCACTACGCCGGATGGGCTGACGGTTAGTTTCAATGAAAACGTTATCCGCCGAGCCATCGATCGCCATCTTCAGCGAAAAGAAAACGCTTCCTCCGTGGATATCGACGAAGAGAAGAGCACACAGGAAACGGCATTCGAGTCTCAGCTAAAAACTCACATCTCGGGGACGGGCGCAGAAGTGCTTAGTAGCGTCAACTCTCGCTCGGGGATGAATCGGATGCATCGTTTGTCGTGGGGCAACATCCCGATCCTTAACTATTTGCGCCACCGGTATCCCGACCGTGAACCAAAGGAAGTGTACCGCCAACTTTTTGGACAAACGTTGATCGAGCCAAGCGGTGGCCAATACGAATGGGACGACCAGATCCAATCCTACGTTTCGACACTACAGGGTTACCACCTCGACCCTAAGAAAGGCCCCGTTCTGGGACTGATGTTCAATCCGACCGACGTGATCGAAACCTCGTTATCCTTTCAAGACGAAGGTCTGCGCGCGACCATGCAGTTGAAATCCGGTACTCAGGACGAGGTCAAGCAATAGACATTATTGCTCGAACGAATCGAATTTGCGTTGTTGTGAGGCAGTCAATTCCATCGAATTTAGATACTTGTAGCTTCGACGAACGACGAGCGAGTTGCGGCTTCGGAGCAGCAGTATCGCTTCGTTGACCGCTTCATCGGTCGGCGGACTTTGCTGCTCTAGCAGACTCAGTAGCAAGTGGACTTCGTAGTAACTGTCCGCTCGCCCGAGCCAACCGCTAAATTGATCCAAATAGCCCGCGGGAAACTTTTGAGTGGAATCCCTTAAAGCCTCAAGAAACCTAACTCTCTTGGTGGAATCGGTCAGCAAACTTTCTTCCACGCTGCAACGAAAGAAAAAGTCGATTCCTGATTCGGCCGATGCCTTTTCCAAGTATTCCAACGCCGAATCGACAAGTTTCGCGTCACCCTGACGCATGATTTGCACCACCGCAGACAACGTCTCAGTATCGAACCTGCGTTGCATTTGCAATTGGTTTGCTGCGAACACGACATACTTTTCGCGTCCGCTACGCAAATACTGGATCAAATCCTGCTTGCCACAAGCATCGGCGGTCATGTTGCGAATCACATTCTCGACTTCACCATGGCTCCAATGCCAAAGGGTGCAACATGTATAGGCGGCCCCGACCACGACAACACTCTTCTTCGACAGCATCGTTGCCCCAGAGATTCCATCGCTAGCGTCGCTGCCCGTTGCGGCACTCTTTGGCATGGTGATCTGGTCCCACCCGATCGACTTCAATTGGGAGTAGGGGTCCAAGAGGATTTGGTGCAGACGATTATGGTCCGCGCGTGAAAAAGGTTGGTGCCCCCATTTTGTCAAATTGCCACCCGACGGGATTTCGTACTGCAAGTAATTGCCTAATGGGTCGAAGTGGATGCGAACGGTGACAATTTCACACTTTGCGTCAGCACAAACAACCGAATCGACATCCATGAAATACTCTCTTAGATTTCCACCGGGGTCCAAAACTTGGACCACGTCGCAGGGGATCGCTCCTGAATTCCCAGGGCCATCGAGAGTGACACGGCGGGAGATACCTTTTGTCGTCTGAGATTCGGCGGCGAGAGAAGGTAAAAACGCCGCTACAAACAAAAGGAAAAACAGGACAACCGAACGGATGCGATTGGCATATTCACCAATGGCCAATACGTGATTACCACGGTGACGATCCGTCCAATTCAGTTCTTCTCTGTTTGCCATCAATTCCTCAGCGTTGCAGTGGATACAGACGCACAGTTATACCGTTTCAGTAGCGTCCATCACCATAGGTATTCGCATGGTAGTTGGTGCAAGTCCTATTTTCAAATCTGCGTTCAAACCTAAGAGGGGCGGTTCGCTCGGTCCACGAACAACTTCATTGACAAACCATGGTAGTTCTTTGACAAACCATGGCAGTCACTGCCGCGAATTGCCCAATACGCTTTTTGCAGGGCTGGCATAGTTTGCGGTTAGCGGGCACACGGACAATTGCACTCATTGATTCTCTGCGAAACCTCCGACCGATTGTGGTGTTCTAAATACTAGTAACGCACATCACTCTTCTCATTGGAACTATCCACTCATGTGTAAACTCAAACGCGTCCTGCTTGTCACAGGGATACTCAGTTGGCTTCCGATTGCGGTCGCCGATGCACAACCGCCTTGGCAACAAGGCCGACGTGGAGGCCCGCCATCACAAGGGATGATGCAACATCTCCCCATTATGGCTGCACTCGATCAAGACAAAGACGGAACGATCTCGGATGACGAGATCAAAAATTCAGCCGACGCCCTCCGCACGCTCGACAAGAACGACGACCATGCTTTAACGGCGGAAGAACTTAGACCAAAGCTTGCCGGCACTCGCTCTGGCCAAGGAAACCGCCGCGGTGACGGCTATCAAGGTCGACGTGGAAGCCAACGAGGTTCGAGACCGATGATGCAACGAGGCCGCGGCGGGCCATCACGAGCAATGGCGTTCGGAATGCGACATAGCAGGGGATTCGCTGGGCGAGGCTACGCAATGGGACACTCACGCCGTGGTTTCGGACCACCGGCAGGTCCTCACTGGTATGGCGGCAAGAATCGAGGCCCACAAGCAAGAGGCCCACAAGCAAGAGGCCCACAAGCAAGAGGCCCACAAGCAAGAGGCCCACAAGCAAGAGGCCCACAAGCAAGAGGTCCACAAGCAAGAGGTCCACAAGCAAGAGGTCCACAAGCAAGAGGTCTCGAGCGAAAAGAGGGCAAACGTGACAGCGACCGCGTCAAAACGGAGCGAGCCAAAACGGAACAAGCCAAACCGGAACAAGCCAAACCGGAACAAGCCAAAACGGAGCGCGCCAAACCCGATCAACCGCGACCCGATCGCCCTGACGCTTCACGGCGTCCCGGCGGTGGGCCACCCAGCGCAGACATGCGTGGTGGCTTTCGTGGTGGCCCACCAATGGGGCAAGACGGTCCTCCCGTAGCAGCTATCATCGATCGCATTTTCGATACTCACGATGCCAACAATGACGGCAAGCTTTCCAAGGACGAAGCCCCTGACTCAATGTGGGATCGAATCGGACTTGCGGATGGCGACGATGACGCACAAATTTCGCGAGAAGAACTCACCTCAAGAGTCAAAAAATTGGGCGACTCTCGACGAGGCTTCGGCGCGGGACCACCCGATGGATTCCGTGGCAATCGTGGTGGCCGTGGTCCGCGCGATGGTGCTGGGCCACCACCAAGAGACCAATCAAAGAACACCGACAAAAAACCGGAACCCAAGTCGGACAAAAAGACGTCGGACCAATAGGAAAGCCATTGTGAAACGCTCCGTCCTGGTTGATCGAAACCCAACGTGTTGCCGTGGCGTTCGGGACGGAGAGGTTGCTATAGTCTTGATGGTCTAATCGAGCGGAACTATGAAGTATGTGCTTGAGTTCACCGACGCAGATTTGGATCGCCCGTTGACCGAACCGGAGAAGATGGCAGAGGTGGTGCGGGAGATGTTCGACGGCGAGAGGCCGGTTCGAACGAAGGATGTCGCCGAAAAACGGCGACGCGACTACGTAACAATCAAAACGCACCTGCACCGCGCTGGTCGATTGGGATTGCTGATTAACGTTCCCCGCAAAGGTTGGAAAGTACCTCAACTGACCGCGTAAATGAATGATCGCGTTCACATTGCTCTCGCCAGCAGGTGAAAAGATTCTGCACGGTTGCTCATCTTGCGAGCACGTTTCTCAAAAAGCGGAATAGGTGATCTGAGACAGGGTTACCAAAATTCCTTGAATAGATTCAATAAAGATGAAAAACGCGATTCCCGCGTCTTCACGAAACCATGCCGTGGAGCGATTGGCCACTGCCGTTAAGGTCGAAGGAAGCGACGGCGGTACGTTGGACTTGCCCGACGACGTTACCGATGCCTGGACTGCAATTCTGCTGGACGTGCACGAGAGACGAAAGATAAGGCAACCACAACTGTATCCGAGGATACAGCTCGGTTGTTGACCGAAGTTCGCGAACGCCATGATTCAAAGTAAGCGGAACTTGAATTTGAAAAGAGCGGATTAGAAAGCTTGGGTGTAACGCCTGTCGTAACCGACTCCGAACCACGCGACCTGTTTGGCCACCTTCTTCAATGCACTCAGATCACTCGCTGGCGCACTCTGCATTTGCTCAAGTTCGGAAACAAATGAAAGCACGATCGATAGAAGAGAGTCCCCAGCGAAGTCGCCTGCCCAAACATTCAGGAGAACGGGAATGGGTCCGTCGGAATCGTTTTTCAATTCGCCGCGCATGCGTATAAACCACATTGCCAAGAATGCCGTCTTACCCAATTCAAAAGGTGCTTCAAAGCCAACAACAAAGCTGCCAGGAACAAAGATGTGGTCGACTTGCAAGTATCCCTCAAGCTGATCGGCGAAGCCCGAAAGCTGTAAACAGTCGTCGTCAAACGACATCTCCGCTGCAGGTTTAACGATACGGACTCTGGCTTTCCTTTCTCTTAACCGATGTTACGCAGCAACCGCCGTCGAGCGGATCTCCTCCAACAACTGCGTGATCTTGTCTATTTGTTCCGCACTGAAGATCGCGTCAGGCCCTTGGGGCGAAACGTCGGTGAACGGGGACTCGTACAAGATCGAAACGCCGACGACACCGTGGTCGACCAGATGGTTGATGACCATGTTGATCAACTCGATCTGATTGGCGTTGTATTCGCTGCCCTGCAGGAACTCACCAAACAGCCTCCTCGCAACCTCTCGATCGAGTCCGACAAGCGAACGAACAAATAACCCAAAGCTCTCGCATTCTTGTTTCGCTTGTTCGACGTATTCTGGGTTGCCGATCTGATTGTCATTCAGAATGCTCTCCAAGTCATTCAAATCGTGCTGGGCAAGTGGTTCACTGGTCCAAAGCTTCCGCACGGCGTCGATGTCAAAATGCTCCCGCAGGGAAGCTTGTGCTTCACTGCGGAGCCGTTCAAAGGTGTCCTGGCCCGCAAACTGGCGGAATCCGACCTCCGTCTCGTCGCCAAGCAAGTCTTCGAAATCAGTGTAGATCGGCTGTCTCTTTTTCTTTTCGATGAACTGAACCAAATCACGCAATCGCCGACGGATGACTTCCAGCATCGGCACGGTCACGTCCTCCCACCATGGGTCCGTTTGCACAACCTGGATGTAACTCATCTGCTTCCTCACCTTCGAGATCGTTGATTTTTCCTCCAGCAGTCCCGCAATCGCTACGACCTGCTTTTTCGAGCGTTCATAAAATGGTTCACGACTCGACAGAGCCAATTGCAGATTCAGGACCAGCAAATCGAACCGTTTGGCGTCTTCCGACTCCCGATCCAACTGCGTCGGCAATCCAGCGATTTGATGAGCCAACTCGTCTTTGTCTGTGTCACTCGGCTTCGCCCAAGCTTCCGCCTTCGCGAACTTCTCAACGACTGGCCGATGCGTACGGACGACGAAATTCTCGAAGTTCATCGACGCAAATTGGGTGTAGAGCCTTCGTGTTACTTGTCGCTGGACCAGTCTTTTTGATTTGGGATCGAAGTCATCTTCGTCAGCTTGCGGGACGACCGTTTCACATTCCGCAACGTATCCGCTCTTTACTTCTTTCACCATCGCCGGCCGGGTTTCCAACACCCCGATCAGTTCCAACCGAGCGTTGAACAGTTTTGCCCGAAGGGATTCACTAAGCGAACCACCTGAACTCGGCGGTTCTTGGCTAAAGTACTCCTGGTTCCGGCAGTAGTCAAAGAGGTAGAACAATTGCTTGTCTTTGCCTGGACCGAACAACTCGGGACACCGTCGAGTGCCGCGACCGCCCATTTGCCCGAACTTGGTTTTCGACCGAATGAGTTTGAAGAAACGAGGTTCACGACTTCCGGAACATCGATTACCGTATTGAGCATGTCGACCGAGATCGCAATTTGAGGCATTTTGTCTTTGTTGCAAAAGCTATCGATCAGCGATTGAGCGTACTCGGTTTTGAACCTGATTGCGCGAGCGAACTCGCCGTTGTAGTGCGGGCAGTTGATGTCGAACCGTTCTTTGATGAAATCAGCGTGAGCTTGGATTTTGGCAACGATGATCGCCTTGCCGAGAGTACCGCCTCGGGCGGCTACAGTCGTGCCCGATCTCAATTGCCTTTGGAAGTCATTCGTTGGTTTGCCCAGGAAGTTAGCTCAGGTGTCATTTCTGCCACCGAGCCGACAATGGACGGTCGACGCGTGTTTTTGATCGACGGAACCACGATGGCTCTTGCACCGGAGAAAGAACTACAGCAAGCGTTTCCAATAGCGAGCAATCAAATGGGTGAAGGCGTCTGGCCTTGCGCCCTGTTGACGGTCTTCCATGAACTCGCCAGCGGCGCAGCGATGCTTCCGCAAGTTGGACCGATTTACGGGCCCGAGGCGGTCTCCGAAACTCAACTTGCTCGCCAGGGTCTTGAGCAACTACCCCCTAACTCGATTATCATGTCCGATGCGGGCTATGGGATCTTTGGCACCACGAGACGGCCGCTAAGGCAAAGGCCTATTTCGACGCTTGGTACCGCAGTGTGATTTACACCAAACTTGCTCCGATGAAGAAGTTCGCCCGGACCATCAAAGAGCGACTGGCCAACGTGGTCAGCTACTGCACTCATGGAATTACCAACGCGGTGGGCGAGGGAATCAACAGCAAGATACAGTCCGTCAAGCGACCCGTCGGTTGCTACCGCAACAAAGAAAACTACAAAACAGCGATCTTCTTTTACTGCGGTGGACTGGATTTACACCCACACTAAACCGTGATGGACCCTTTTCTAGGTAGTCTTGGAAGCCATCGCCCCGTGTTGCCGCAGTACCTTTGTGACGGCATCATTTTCGTTGTCGATCGATTCATCCAACGGGGTCCGGTGCTTATTTGTTCGTCGGTTGATGTCCGCACCATTGCGGATCAGAATTTCAGCCGTCGTTTCATATGCGTTCGGATCACCTTTGCCTTGCGTTGACCCACCCATCGCGACCGCGTGAAGGGCCGTTGTTCCCACAATTGCATTTTGGTTGACATCGGCACCGCGTTTGAGCAGTAGTTCAACCGCTTCGGCGCTGCCAGCGTCAGCGCCCCACGAGAGTGGTGTCAGCCACCAATCACTTGCCGAATCGTTCACATTTGCACCTTGTTCGATGAGACGTTGGCACACTTCCGTGGCATTGCGATGCGCGGCCCAATGAAGTGGTGAAGCGCCGTGAAGTTCTCCCGATTGATCGGAGTGTTCCGTAGCCAGCGCTGGGGACGCTTTGAGCATTTCCAACGCTTCCCTATTCCGATGGTCGCGGATTAATTCAATGAAGGTGTCGATATCTGGCATTTTCTTGTCGGATGCTTCCAAGGTGCAAGGTCCATGTTGGTACAGAACGTTCCGCATCACCGGGCCGGAAGTAGACGTGAACGAGCGAAGCGAGACTGCACGGCCGCTTCGGCTTCGGTGCATGCGTTTGTTCCGTTGCGATGTTGGATGTCGCGAACGGTAAATGTGATGTTCGATAGCGCAACGACTGCACGGCGATCTGATTGTGCTTGCGCCAGCATGACGTGGTCAAAAGGGCGGACACTCATCCTACCAACTGTCGGTAAAACGGACGAACTTGTCGAATGTCCATTCCTGTAAATGAATGCGTACCTCCTCTAAAAGACCCGAGGACGCCTCCGTGCCCTGACATACCACCTCGTGGGTCGGCGCCGAGTCATGAGTGAAGGCTCTTGAATGCATCGCCATTTTGCGTAGGAGCAGTTGATCGCGTCTCGGAAGTTTAAAATGGCGCCATGTGCCTCCATGAATGGTGTGGATTCTGGGTTGGCAACAGAGCGTCGCGGAGGCACACGCGGCTACAAACCGTCTTGTGCGTCCCGCTTGTTATCCTCATTTTGTTCCTCCGTTTCTCGCCAACGGGGCAGGCTTGCGCCATATCCTCGGCAGGGAGAGCCATCGTCCAACCGGTATCCCGAAAGGGCCTTCATTGTCTTAAGGTCTATATTAGTACCTGCAGTGCCAGTTTCGCGAAACTTGGGACCGCGGGTGACGGCTTGCTTGTCAGACACGTGGGGAGGGATCCCGTAATACACATTGTCCCTGAAGAGCGTCCCGATGCCTTTCGCTTTCTCGCCCCATTCGCCCTTCCCCTCAAAGTAGAAGATGTTTTTCTCGAAAGTCGAATTGAGTGGCGTCCGGTCCTCAGCAAAGACCTTCACATACAGGTCCTTGCTCACAAAGTGAGTATTGTTGTGTATGTAGATTCGTGAGGCTTTCTGCTCTTTCTCGAAGCCATAGAAATAGATGCCATGCCTATCGTTTTGACTGATGTTGTGGCGTATCGTCACATTGTGGTTGGGTTTCTTCATGATGCCGCAGAACCACTGGTTGTCGTGACTGTAGTTGTATTGGATATACGTGTTTGCGCTACTGTAATCTGCGTCAAATCCACCACGGTCTTTGCCCCCAGGCCCAACATTGCCATATGCTTCATTGTACTGGATCTTTATGCCGTCAGTATCGAAATTGAAGATGCTGTGCCCAGTACTATAGCGACTGCTGTTGGCCAGCATATTTCGCTCGTAGATCGCGTCTCTGCTCACCCTGGCAATGATGCAGTTCCGTCCGGTGTGATCAACAGTATTGTCCGAAACGTAAACTCGTGTCCACAAGTGTGCGGACTCCACCTTCCCATCCTTTAGGATGGTGACGTTTCCACAAGATGAAGCGTTCCCAATGCCGACTCCGCCAATGCGAACGATTCGATTGTTGGTGATGCGCAAGTCGTGAAATCTTGATGCCTTCAACTTCTTGATGTGAACGTGTATTCCGCCGCGTTGCTTACCGGCAACCTTCCCGTTCACGTCGTGAATAAAGCAATCGTTGATGTAGATGTGCTCAAACACACCTTCCGACCCGTCAGCCAGAACGTAAATACCAAACAGCTCCCCTTGATCGTCATCTGACCCGTTCGTATTCGTGATCTCAAGCCTGTTGACTTCCCAGAAAGATGGATCTCTTAGAAGAAGTCCTGCACGATGCGTTCCGTTGGCATTGATAACCGGAAGATCACCCTTCCCGTAGGCATCAATGATGATAGGTTTCCCTTCTCTACCTGTACCCTTGGGGTTGAACATCCCTGTAAAACGGATGCCCTTCTTGAAGAGAATCGAATCACCAGGCATGAAGGTCTTGGCCTTCAGGTGATCAAACACTTGTTGCGAATCGACACGGTATTCTGCGGACCGGACGTCCTGGCGGAAGAACGCTCCAAGCAAACAGCAGAATAGTAATGTGAGACAACGAGGCATCGTGTGTTCCTTTCTGAGCATAACGCCCGCATCACCGGGCGCCGTGAGTTGACGTTGATTTCAAAATCCGCTGGCCACCGCTACTGCTATGGATGCGATGGTTATCTGGCCACTGCCGAGTACCACATGGGGTCCATGCCCCAGCGGCTGATCCCCTCAACTGCTAAGCCAAGAAATGTAGCCTGAGCAACGAGCGACAGGAAGTTGCGAAACCGGAAAAAGGGGAAGAGAAACGCACCCAGACAATAATGATGCACATGTAGGTAATGCGAGTCCCCGAGAACAATCGTGATGGCCCAAATGAGGCAGGGAATGCCACACAGGAAGGTAATGTACGGATAGAGAATTGCTGCCCGGTGTGCCCAGACAAGGTGGAATGTCAGAAGCGTTATGACAATGCAAACCGCAACCGCCAACACTGTTGTGGCACGCGAATCCAATGAATGGAGATCCGCAGGTTTTAATGAGAACTGAGCACCAATCGCGTCTCCCAGGTATTCCCAATGGAGGGCTAAAAAGAAGGGAAGCAGGTAACACAGACCGTTCCACCGGAAAATGTCCCTGACAGAAAACCTGGCGGGTTTCCAATTGTGTCTCGGGCCGGCAAAGAAGAGAAGAGGGCCAACCAATGCCACGAGAACGAAATCGCGGAATCCAGGATTGCCGGATCGGAACGGATTGTCTCTTTGGCACAGAACCCCGGCTACATAGAAATATCCGAATATGAGCAAAATCCACCAAACGCCGAAAGCCAGCCAATCCCCTCGGCTAACCGCTTGCGAGTTTCTGCTTTGTGTGGACAGTTCCATTGAGTTCACAAGTGGCTGACCGGGGGTCAGCGCCAGATAACGTTTAGCATGCCCCGGTTGCGCCGACCGACGTTGATCCCGTAGAACAGCCCGACCACTGCTCGGGTGCACGCCAATTTGTTGTGCAGCGGATGTTGTGCAGCGGATGTTGTGCAGCGGATTGATCGTTGTGCCGCCACACCTTGAACTTAACAATGTAGCAAACTTAACCAACGCCGCCAGTCATGACGATAGCTACAAGCCACCATCGATTACCGGCTTGGGTTTTGAATTTGCGAAAGTCCCAGTCGCAGCCAGTAAGCAGTAAGGCTGTAAGGTTCAGAAACATCACCGCGAAATGAATGGTATTGAGGGTGGCAACAAGAAGTCACGGAACATCGGATACACGATCATCCAGGAAGCAGGCGATAAGGAAAACGGGAAAATAGACCGCAGTGGCCGTCAACGCAATTCGGATCGTTAGTCAAGTATCGTAAGACGCTCGACAGACGCATCAACAAAACCAAGAACATCATCCGAGCCTGGATCGCTAATTAGGGCATCACGATTGACACGGGCGATAAAGCTTGGCACACCGGACGTGATCGCATCAATTCGTTTCGCAAGCCGCTGGCCCAGTGTCGGCACGACGAGCTTTGGAAAGACGAACTCGACATCGAACGGACTATCCTTGATTCGCTAACGCAGCAGATTGGCGCCGTCGTCAAGAAATTCGAAGTCATCGGCAAGGCTGATTCGCGAATCATGCGGTTAATGACAATTCCCGGCGTCGGGCCACGCACGGCCGAGATCCTGGTCGCGTGCATCGACGATCCACATCGCTTTGAGAACGGACGACAAGTCTCGGGCTCCTTCGGCTTGGTTCCGCAGCAATATCAGTCGGGGGAAACCGATCGCAACGGACGCATCACCAAGCGAGGCCCCCCGTTGGCACGCACGATCCTGGTCGAGTGTGGTTGGGCCTCACTACGATAAAACCAATGGGCCAAAGGCGTCTACGAACGGATCCGTGGTAAACAAACAACACGCAAGACCAAAACTGGCGTCGCACTGGCCTCGCACTGGCTCGCAAGATCGCTGTGGTTGCCTGCGCGATGCTGCGAGACGACAAAGAATGGGATCCCAATCAAATGATCCGAGTTACCGAGTCGTTCGGCCGAATGTCACCGGCTCCCAACAACTCGCTGCAAAACATGAAACCCAAAGAGAGTTGAAAATCAGTCTGGTTGTGATGCATCAGTGCTGCAATAAAAAGACCTTTGAACAGAATGCGGAGTAGGGTGGACTCAAAACATCGACATGCCCGATTGATCAAAGAATTCAAACCAAGTGAATCGAGGCCGGCGCAATGGAATCAGTCGATTCGCACGGCCCAGACGCGAAACGTTAGATCGTTTGCTTTCGTGCCTTCCAAAACGCGACCGTTCTCAGAAAGCCTGACGCGGTCGGCTGGGATTTTTGTCCAATTGAATAGGTACTCGTTCTTACTGCCATCGACCAATTTCCATGTGCAGTTTCCGTTTGTCTTTCCATCGGAAAGATTACGCACGTCGACGCCGTTATTCCAACGCCAAGTTCCCACAATTCCATGGGTCGGCAAGTCTGACGTGACGCCAACCGCCAGGGGTGGCAAGATTCGCGCTGAACTCACTTGCCTGATGCGATCGCGCACAGCAACCGCTTCGTCCAATTTACCTTGTTCGGTGAGTAACTCTTGTTGCTTTGTCAACTTCTTCGTGATCGCTTTTCGAAGGGACTCGCGATCCATCTGATAGGCCTCATTCAGACTGATGATCGATTCACGATACGATCGATCCAGCGATCGTATGCGGATTTCGTGTCGGTCAAGTTCTGTAGGCACGACTGATTCAGGTGATACCTTCTTTGCCGCCTCCTCAGAATTGACGATCGTGAATTGCGAAGCGACGATGGCAATAACGATGACGTTCAGGGGAAGGAGTTGGTGTCTCATGGCAGCCCTTGTTAAAAACCTTAGGTGAAGTAACGGCACTCGTTTGCTGAGCAACCTGAACATTATGACCCTGAATTCCGGTGAAATCTAGTCGATATGGTTTGCACCCTGGATTCTACAGTTGTTTTTTTCTGTGGCACTGGCGAAACAATCAGCTCGATTAACGTGAAATCGGTATCGGAAAAGAAAGAGACACGAGGTTCTTTTCGGGTTCCACGCTCAGCCCAAGAGGCGACTAAGGACGGCTAAGAGAATGGCATAAAGCCCCCGTCCCAATAGTGTTTGGTCGTATTCGGTATTGCTACTGTCGACGAACGTTGGCGATATCCGCGTTTGCGGGCCAACAGTTAAAAGTTTAGTGAAGAAAAAAATGCAATCGAAGGTCAAAGCGTTTGCGTGCTAGAAGACGGAGCAAACGGCGGTTCATGGCGTTGTTATCCGCCGTGGAAAAAGCACCACACCGGTTCGAGCTTTGCCTAAGCATCCCCGTCAACGCTATCACAGTCAACGCTATCACAGTCAACGCTATCACAGTCAACGCTATCACAGTCAACGCTATCACAGTCAACGCTATCACCGGCGCCATCTCGGTCCAAGTAGCGCTTCGTCTGTTTGAGTAGGATAGCGAAAATCAGAACGCTCCAGGCGACAGAACTGAAAAGTAGAATTAATCGGACACCGAGATCGTCGGAGCCAACAAGCGTAGACAACGCAAAACAGGCAGAGCCAATTGCAGTGGGGGCGAATAGCATCCAGACGCCGACGAGTACGAGAAGGCTGGGTCTTACGTTTGAAAGAGCACTGTATTTCGGCACGAAATTGTCATGCCAAACATCTTGGTTTAGCCTGTCAGCGATCGGGACGTAGGGTTCTTTTTCGTTCATAATTCAATCGGATAACGACCGCGATAACCGAGTCACGGGAGTTGACTTTCCATTCCGAATCGCCCGGCTTCGCGGCTCCGTGTGCAACGAATTGATACTCATCATGGCCCGCGCGGTGGTACCTTTCCACTCAGCTCGTAGGCTGATTCGGTCTGGCTAGATATACCACCACCCAAGCAGTCCATGATGAAATTGGACAACCAACAACACCCATTGTATTGTGGAATCGATCTGCGCGCTAAAACGTTGCACGTTTGTGTCGTCGATGAGCTCGGCGAAAAACGATTACATCGGTATTTTCAGTGTCAACATGCTGAGCGGCTCTTTGAACGGCTGTGCGAATTCCAAACGCAAGACATTGTCATCGGATGTGAGCCCACGTTCAACTGGTACTGGCTCGCGGATGCTTGCGACCAACACAACTTCCCCTTCATTCTGGGACACGCGTTGTATTTAAAGGCGATTCACGGTGGTGAAACGAAATCCGACGCGATTGACTCGGAAAAACTAGCACGCCTGATTCGCGGCGGCAACTTTCCGCTGTCCCATGTGTATCCCAAAGCAGGACGAGCGGCGCGAGACTTGATGCGGCGTAGCACCCATCTCGTCCGTCGGCGAGCCGAAACGCTGACCCATATCCAGCTTCTGCACTTGCAGCCCAACCTCCCCAAACCCCAAAGCCCCAAGCCCAAAAACATCAAGTACAAAGCCAACCGAGTTGGCAATGGCGAAGGCCTCAGTGATCCCTGCAATCTGCTCGAGCGAGAATCTGTTGCCGCAACGGACTACAGCAACCGGATCGAATAGAAACACGGAAAGGCTCGCGCGATGTCAATGCTGTCGTGCAAACTTGGACGGGCGGTCTACTACATGCTTAAACGGGGCCAAGCATTCGATGTGAATTTGATGTTTCGATAAGACACAGTCGTTCTCATCAGAGCTCGGGCGGATAACTGGCACGCTGCGAGGAATCACCGACGAAGGACAACCGACTGCTTAGCGGAGCGTGGCAGCGTCAACATCGACGCAGCCCGACGACCAAGGTTGACCTGGTGAAACTCCGAGCCCACGGCGCATTGAGTGGACCTCCCCGGATCAAGATGAGATTCTCAAGCCGTCTGACCGTTAGTCCGTACTTCTCGGACACGTGATTGCTGCGTGCATCACGTGGTCAGACCTACCGCTGATTAGAAACGATTACTGGTAGCGAGCCTAAATAGATGTTTGATGCGACTTCTGTTTCTTCACTGCAACAGAATCGACATCCCCAGAAGAACCTCACTAGCAACCGACCACCAAGCAAACCGCCTCAACTCTACCTCGAGGAAGAAGCCAAGCACCTTCTGCCAACAGAACCGCTAGCCCGGATTATTCACGGCCGCTGCTTCGCGGGGTGATTGGCAACTGAATTGGGTTGAGTTGGTGTAACCGTGGCTGC
>SJPJ01000001.1:1157805-1158135 GCA_007859835.1 Novipirellula herctigrandis
GAAGAACGATGCGGTCGGACCGTGTGTCGATCCATCAGGTCGGCGAGCAAGTACCAAGGGGTTCTTGGCGGTCTCGATGTCTCGTTATTTGGAGCTCTTGGATTGGACGGGCCGGCAGTTGCACCGCAACAAGGTTGGCAAGATACCCGACCACTTGGCTCCTATCTTGAGTCGCATTGGACTCGACACTCATGGTTGGTGCGACATTGTGAAGAAGTTTGGTCGCGTCTTTAAGCGAGCGGCAGGCACTCCCGAGAGCCTTGCTCGCGAGGCAGTCCGGTGTGGTCAAGGCTGGCTGTGTGCTCCCGAGAACCCACTCGGACTATCTTC
>SJPJ01000001.1:1158145-1158766 GCA_007859835.1 Novipirellula herctigrandis
ACGTAAACCACGCTATGAAGTCGCTGATCCCGCTGAAGTTCAGGTATTCCACGCAGTTCAACGCTGTGTAAGACGTGCATTCTTGTGTGGCGAAGACCCGTTTTCCGGTCAATCCTATGAGCATCGCCGTGGCTGGATTCGTGATCGATTGGAGTTTCTGGCGGGGATTTTCGCAGTCGATTGCCTGACCTATACAGTGCTCAGCAATCATCTGCACCTCGTTTTGCGGAGTCGGCCTGATGTGGTTGCTCAGTGGAGTGATCAAGAGGTGGCTCAGCGCTGGCTGAAACTGTTTCCTCATCGACGCAAGAAAGATGGGTCGCCCGAGGAACCGACGAAGCCGGAAATTGACATGATCGTCAATCAAGCCGAAGTGTTGGACGAACGACGGCGGCGACTCAGTGACATCAGTTGGTGGATGCGATGTACGGCAGAGAACATTGCTCGACGAGCAAATCGCGAAGACGAGTGTACCGGCCGTTTTTGGGAAGGTAGGTTCAAATTGCAAACCCTGTTGGACGAAGCGAGTTTGCTGGCTTGTGCAGCCTATGTGGACTTGAACCCGATTCGTGCTGCGATTGCTGAAACTCCGGAGACGAGCGAATACACCGGTGCAAAAGA
>SJPJ01000001.1:1158776-1160440 GCA_007859835.1 Novipirellula herctigrandis
CCCTATTGCAACCAAGCGACATATAGATCCAACCAAGCGACATATAGATATTATGTTCGATTCGTAAACTCTTGTGGGAAGTACGACCGGAGAGAATGGTGACGAGCCTTGCGCGTCCTAAACCGTGGTCCTATTCATCGGGACGCAGGGGCTTCTTTTGAATTGTGTCCCCAGTAAAGCGTGACCGCGATCAGACCAAGCACAATCTCCAGGGCCGCATAAACGATAAGCAGCCAGTGCGGCATGCCGTCTAGAATGAAACTCAATATGCGTCCGGCGGCGAGTCCGAGCATGAACACGGCGCAACCTGCTAGCGCCGGACGCGTCATCGACTTCTTGAATGCACCGTACAACCAAAAAACGACCATTCCAAGGTAGAGCCCCATCACTGCACGCATGATGTGAGTGAGGTTGGTCGTATCGACCTTGATGCCAAAGAGGACGTCCAAGGTGACCGATGGCTTGGCTCCATAGCCTAGCGCGATCGGCACCAAGCCGACCGAACAGAAGATCAGAAAGGCGCGGGTCTTCACGGTTTCATTCATCATTAGGTAATTTTACGGAGGGTTATACGACGCCAGAGATCTGCTGATCACTATCACTGCTCGGAATCGCGCATCACAATGCGCGCCACGGGATCCAGTCGTCGGCCACTGTAATTCGCCGGGACCGAGTGCGCAAGTCGTGGGCAATGCGCCCCCCCCAGCACATAGTCGTTAGACATCATGGCAAACGGACGATTGATCATCCACCGCCACAAGCCGTCCTCCCGTGGATGTCATTGTTCTGGCTCTATTCTTTCGATCCTCGTGAGATGTCGCGCGTCAATCCCCATCTGGTCGGACATTACCTTCACACGCTTTGCACCGCGCGAGATGAATCCCAATCCAAAACCAATGGCTAGCCCGACAACGCCAAAAATGGCCCCGACCATGATTGGGAGCAGGAAGTCGCGACCACCGGCAACAGCAAGGGCACCGCCAAACCCAAACAGAATCAAGAATGCAATTGCGAGCGTGACGGGTAGTTTCTGAACCCATTCCGGAGAAGATTCTCTAATTGCGTCACGTAGACCCGCGCGAAAATCAGACACGACTTCCCCGGTATCCGACCATTTGACGCTACTTACGCTAACAGTTCCGCACTTCATGCAATGTGTCCCAGCTATCGGACCGTACGGATGCACTAGAGTCGCGAAATCAATTCCATCTACCTGCGTAGCGGTCCCGCACGCATCGTGAATGTAAGTCCTGGATTCACGCTCATCGGTTACAAAATTATATCGAACAGTCACAAATCAGGTCGCCGATCAGGTAGAGAGGATGATGATGAATTGCCAGAACGGTACGGTTCAGCGGAGACGGCGGTTTGATTGACCATTTGTAAACGCCCCATGCCGTCCGCCGCGTGCACACGATGAAGATCGCACGGATGTGGGTTAAACGCCGATCGAGTCACCATGATGAATCAATCGACCGAGCACCGTCCGTTTAGCCTTCGGCTCCTTGGGTGACAGTTGTCCGTTCCCTAGCAGTATCAGTTTAGCGACGGTTCAAGTTGAAAGCAACAAACGACGTTGTGGCCCCAGGGCAACTCAGTGTTTGATTTTAGGTTATCTGATGCGTAGTATTGGTTCGTTGCATTAACGGAGTGCATTTAACCTT
>SJPJ01000001.1:1160450-1161008 GCA_007859835.1 Novipirellula herctigrandis
TCGATTCCTGATCCTCGCGGGCGGAAGGGACGACGCCATTCTTTAGCTGCCATGCTGGCGGCGACTATCTGTGGCCTGCTCACCGGCGCGACCGGTTGCACCGCCATTGCGCAGTGGATTCGCAATCAAGAACCCAGCTTTTGGCACGCGATCGGTTTTGGCCGCAAGCCTCCGACGGCCAATTGCTATCGGTCGTTGCTGATCGACCTTCCACCGGAAACGCTAGAGAACGCCATCTCTCAGTGGGCTCAGCATCGACTCGGTGAAAAACCGACAGCAGAGAAGCACCGTGGAGTCGCGATCGATGGCAAAACGCTCTGCGGGACTTTGCAACCGCATGGACAGAGCATTCATCTGCTTTCCTTGCTTGAGCACGCCTCGGGCGGTGTCCTTGGTCAATTGAAAATGAATCCCAAAACAAATGAGCATCGAACCGCCATGCTGTTGCTTAAGTCGTTGATTGTCGATGGCATGGTGTTTACTGGTGACGCCATGTTCTGCCAGAGGAAACTCTGTCAGCAGATCATTGATTCTGGCGGCGACTATCTCATTACTGTC
>SJPJ01000001.1:1161315-1166949 GCA_007859835.1 Novipirellula herctigrandis
TTGTGGACCAAACAGACGCAAAGGGATCATCAACAGCGCACACCTTGCAGAGCAAATCGCCCGGAGTGTGATAACGGTAGCCGTAACCGGGCGGCGACGAAAGATTGTCCATCTCAAAACCGTTCACCATCGCCGCTCCGGGAGAGTAGACCGAGGTCTCTTTGGTTTAGGTTACACTTTGTATTCCCTGTTTGCCACTGGTTTCCCGTTGTGGTGTCACAAGATTCGAACCTTGCCGCATTGACCCTCGGCCCCTCGTAGATCCGGACGTGCGCCTTTAACGCATCCGGCTCCCAGATTTCACTTGCCTCGCGTACTGCGTAACTTGCGGTCCATAGCGATCAAGTCCGTCAAACACTTCGGATTTACCAGCGGATGAAGATCCGTGAAGCGATTGAAATCATCCCAGTTCACATAGCTGTTCTGGCTCCGGCGACTCAAGTGACGCTTCGCCATCCGGCGAACCTTACTGCGATACGCCGCCAGCAACGGCCAATTATCATTGATACCGTAATACTGGTAGTGACCACGAAGTTTCGCGTTAAGCACCGGCCACATTTCGCCCACCGGAGTCGATAGCTGATGATGAAACCAGAGACGCATCTCCGCCAACTTCACTCGCATCTTCTTGCCAGACGTCTTCCTTTTCAGTTTGAACCTGCCTGCTCGACTACGACCACAGTAATGAGTAAATCCGAGGAAGTCGAAAGTGCCCGGAGCACCTTCGCCCAGTCGCTGGCAATCGCGACGGGCCAAGCGTCCGAACCGTAACAACTTCGTTTTGTCCTCGGCGACACATAACGAGAACCGATCCAATCGCTTGGGCAAGACCGTTTGGTATCGCACCGCATCAGATTCGAGTTCGAAGCAACAAAGGAAGTCGTCAGCAAAGCGCAGCAAGTACGCTTCGCCTCCGAGCCGCGGTTTGACTTCTTGTTCGAACCATTCATCTAACACGTAGTGTAAGTACACATTGGCTAGTATCGGTGAGAGACTGGCCCCTTGGGGGACACCCTCTTCGGTTGCCTGCAACTGGCCATCGATCATCACGCCTGCTTCGAGAAAACGTTCGATCAGCCGAAGCAGTTTCGGGTCGCTGATACGTTTCCGCAACAGCTCGCCTAAACGCTCCTGACTCAAATTATCAAAGAAACCTCTGATATCCGCGTCACTGATCCAGTTCACTTTCCGCGTGGCGATGATCCCACCAAGAGTCGCTAAAGCCTCATGACACGATTTCCCAGGGCGATAACCATACGAGAAGTCATAGAAGTCGACTTCGTAGATTTGCTCCAAGATCGTCACGACTGCGCGTTGGACAATTTTGTCTTCGACGCAAGCGATTCCCAGCGATCGCGTCTTCCCATTCCCTTTCGGGATGTTCTTTCGCAAACTGGGCTTCGGGCGATAACTGCCACGATGAAGTCGCTGGAGCAAGTCGCGAAGGTTCGCTTCGAGATCCTCCTCGTAGTCCTCGACCGTGACGTTGTCGACTCCTGGCGTTTTGCCTCGTTTTAGTCGGCGAAAGGCGTACCACAACAACTCATAGTTGAGCATCGAGAAGAGGTTATTGAAAACCGCTTCTGGGGCTCCCTTCGCTCTTTGAAAGGTGCGATCCAGCCGGGTTATCACTGAGGTTCCGTCTCTGAGTACGGGCAGTGCCTGGTCTGGATCGCGTGAAATCCCGACCGCCTTCCCTACACCGATATTACTCGGCTTGTCACTTCCCGATTGGTCTTCGGGCTGCAGCGGTACTATTCGGTCGTCCGATTCCCTGAAAGTCATTTGTCTTCGTTGCTTATTCCACTTCTAGGACATACTCGATCGAGCAAGCTGGTCTGCTTGCGGTCGATCAAGAACCTCAGGGCCTCACTGGTTGCCTGATTCACATGATGTGTAGAGCGAATGGGGCGCCGACTCCAGGTCTCTTCACGAGGCTCGCCAATGACGCGTCGTGAAGTGTTGCCTTGGGGCGTGAACAAACCTTGGGCAGAATCCAACAGGTACCTAATTTCGGAGCTAATCCCGTTCACGGTCACAGGGCCACCTGTGATCCATTCATCCTCACTACCTCTCTGTGTACGCTTCAATCGAAGACTTCGGGGAACCACCTGCGACAGCAGACAATTGCTTTGGGCCCTTATACTTCGGCTGCAACACTCGATACTGGGCGTGTGGCTAGCACTTACCCAGGCGGGATTTCCACCCGCTAGTCAATCAGACCTTGCCAGTCCGCACGTTCACGGCATGGTTCGGCCTCATTGCTCCAGCGAGTCGGTCAACTCAGTCTATCGCTACTCGGCAGGAACGATCCCGACTTCCTTGGCGTAGTCATTCCACGCAGCCATCAACTGGTTAAGCCTCTCGGGCATATCTGCTGACAGGTCCTTCGCTTCACCTGGGTCCTTTGCGACATCGTGGAGGCTCCACTCCCCCGTTCCATAGGGTTTGGGAACGATGACAGCCTTCAGGTCTCCCTGCCGCATCCACTTGCCTCCTCCCATTTCACCGCCGACGAACTCCTCCGGGCCATAGACCGCTTTGCTGCTCCCGTCGAGCAGGCCTACCAAGGATCGCCCTCGCATCGGCTCCATAGTGCTCCCCTTAAACTTGGGAAGCTGGCTGACACTTGCAAGCTCAAGGATCGTCGGCATGACATCAGTCACGTATGCAAAGGCGTCGATCTGACGGCCTCCTTTGACGCCCGGTCCTGCGATCAGGAAAGGAGAGCGAATCCCCCCCTCGCCGACCGTCATTTTAAACTTGTTCAGCGGTCCAGCGGAAGCGCTGCCGAAACCAATGCCGTAAGCGTAGTTCGAACGCGGATGCCCGATGTTCTCGAGACGATTGTCGAACTGGTCCTTGAAACTGGGATCTGCGGCCCCGGGATACTCGTCCGAATACCATGGATTCGGCCCATTATCGGAGAGGAAGATTACGATTGTGTTCTCATACTCGCCGATGTCTTTCAGGAAATCAATCACTCTCCCGTAGTGGTAGTCCATGGCTTCGAGCATCCCCGCGTAGACTTCCATGCCGCGCGCCTCCATGGCACGTTCGTCGTCGCTGAGTTCACTCCACTCTTTGAGCAACGGATGTACTGCAGCCAGTTCAGCGTCCTGAGGCACGATCCCCAACTTCTTCGCGGCTTCCCATCGCTGCTTCTTCAGTAGTCCGTAACCCTGATCGTATTTGCCTCGATACTTCGACAACCAGGGCTCGGGAACATGCACCGGATCATGCGGGGCCGTGAAGGCGAGATAGGCAAGAAATGGCTTACCATCTCCTTGGTTGCTCCGGATCGATTCCATGAGAAAATCCGCGTAGCTCCTGCTTGAGTAGAAATTTTCCGGAAGTTCCTCCAGGTACGCTCCATTCTTTGAGTACTCTGCGGGATCATCCGAAGGGAGGAGTCCGAGGCGGTCTCCCCAATGACTTGCTCCTCCAACGAGAAGAGAGAAGGTTCGCTCAAAACCTCGATCGAAAGGCAAGTTTCCTTTCTTGTGCCCGAGGTGCCATTTGCCCGCCATGTAGGTGTGGTAACCGCCAGCAAGAAGCGTCTCGGCCAACGAGACGACACGATCATTCAGGTAACCTTCGTATCCAGGCCTTCCTTTTTGGTGCTCTGTGAGAAGTTCACCCATGTTCCCAAGGCCAACGATGTGATTGTCGTTGCCGGAGAGGAGCATCGAGCGGGTTGGGGAACAAGACACCGAGACATGAAAATCAGTGAACGTGAGGCCGCGTTTTGCCAGTCGGTCGAGATTTGGCGTGGCAATCTCGCTACCGAATCGGCCGAGGTCCGTCCACCCCATGTCGTCCGCCATGACGAGAAGGATGTTAGGTCTTCGCCCAGAGGCGTTTGCTGCTGCCGCAAACGAGTCAACAGCCAATGCAAATACGAGCAGTAACGACAGGAAACGTTTCATGTATTTGTATCGCATATTTGAGTGACCAATGTTGCCGAACGCCCAGGATCACCGCGTCGGCCCGATCGCCGCAATCACTGGAGCAAACGCTCGTGGCCGACTGCGGTTCATCGTTTGGTTATCTAAATCACGAGGCGTCGTCTCGGGGTGGCCTGGGATGAACTATCCGCCATGCGGTGCATATCGCCTATCTTGACGGAATCCGCCCCTCTGTCGGGCTAAATCGGAATGCAGTTCATGGAGATTCGTTACGATGAATGAATGCGGACTCGTCACGCTCGGTGCCCATCAGAGCAACTATCAACACGTCATTTGCGTCAACATCGAAATGAATGATGTACGAAAACCGCTTTAAGCGACAAGGACGAAGTCCATTTGCAGCAATCGCAAAAAGTAAAGGGTTATCACGAATGCGGCGGATTGCAGACAGGTACTCGACGATGAATTCGTTACCCAGTCCAGCACGTTTGTCATCGTACCAAACCGTGGCGTCGACAAGATCGTCTTCAACCTCGGGTCGGTAGGACAAGTGCCACATCAGCGTCGGTTCTCAACACGCCGCATCAGTTCGTCGTGTGAGATTGCCGTGCTAGGATCGTCCCGGTGGGCAGCCAAACGACGGTCAAGTTCTGCTTGCTGTTTTGGGGTGACCGAAACATCGACGTCATCGGGTAGCGTGTCCCAGATCGCATGCACCACGCGCAAGCGATCGCCGACTGGAAGGGCGGCAAGAGCGGAAATTGTTTGGTCAACATTCATGGGGAGTTCTCCTTGTTCCATTGTATCCCGAAGAATGCTGGTCGTCGAGTCAGCCAAAATCGCTGCGAAACGACACGTTTCAGTCGGATAAAGAATCCATGAAGTCCGTGGTTTGAGGCGAGTCGGCTGGATACACCTGCTGACCAGGCCGTGATCTCGATCTCTCGATCGGTCACAATCAATCGCTCTTAACACGTTGACACCTCAAACCACGGAACTGTCCCATGATAATCTGTTCGCTCGACCTCGGCAAGTTCAAGTCGGTGGCCTGCTTCTTCGATACCGAAAATCAGACCTACCGATTCGAAACCATCCTCACCAAGGTCTCTCACGTCAATCACCTGTTCGAGTCCAACGATATCGACCTCGTCGTCATGGAAGCCTGCGGCCCGTCCGGGTGGATCAGCGATGTTTGTCACCAGAGAAAACTCAAAACCATCGTCTGCAGCACCAACGACGAAGCATGGTCCTGGAAGAACACCAAGCGAAAGACCGATCGAGACGACGCACTGAGGTTGGCCAGTCAAAAAAAGGGGAAGGGGGTAATTAAGCGAAACGACCCCCTTCCCCTTTTCCTCGCCTTCCCCTTTTCCTCGCCCGCGGAATGCAAGTTGCGTTTCAGCGGAGGACGGAGGTGAAATATCGCCAATCAAAACGATGTATGGGGCACCAGTTTCATGCCATTCCCGCAATCGTGGAAATGCGTAGGCAGCCAGCATTGCAGCAGTCGCCGTCAACAGCAGCATCGTGCGAATCGTCAGACGTGGAAAGAGCTTCCTCACAGTTGATCCAGTATGCTCAGTCGGATAAGGCGGTCGTAACCGGGCGACCGCCAAAGTCCTTCCATTTGCAAACGCGCTGCCGGTCGCTCCGGGAGAGTAGACCGAGGTCTCTTTGGTTTAGGTTACACTTTGTATTCCCTGTTTGCCACTGGTTTCCCGTTGTG
>SJPJ01000001.1:1166959-1170938 GCA_007859835.1 Novipirellula herctigrandis
CATGTTGCAGTGGGATCCAGTAACAATCGGTTTATCATCTTCGCGCATGAGCGTTTTGGCAAGCTTCAGCCCAAGACTTTGGCATTGCCTCTTGTCGCAACAACTCGATCTCAGCTTGAATTCGGAGTGATTTTGCACGAATGAGAACATCTGACGAGCAACGTCGCTGATCGTAGCGTGCAGCACAGATTGCCTCTCTTCGTCGCATGGAATCGAGTGTTGATTTCATTCGTTCCGTTGTGGGATCAATATCGCGAACCGCTGCGTCGTCATCGCATGCCTGCGACAAATCCTCGCGGCAGTATCGACAGATTCGGTCGAGCAGCAAGCCGCTCGGTCGAATGCAGAGGCAGATACAAAACGCAGCGAGAAAGATTATCATGTAAAACGCAATCACTGAGCCAGTTTGCCAAAGACGCCAATCCCAGCACAGAGGAATCCCACAAAGATCACGTTACCGAGAGCGCAACTTGTACTTTTCGTCGCGACGTATTTCGATTCGCTCATGTGTGGGAAACGGATTCGATGTCAATCAACTTGTGTCGGACAACGCTAGCGATCAGCCGGTGGCGACGGTTGATCATCCACTTCAAAACGCTTGACTTCGCCGCTCGGTTGCACCGCAGGGTTCGCCGCTCCGGGTGACCAAATCGGACGCCCAGATGCAGCCTGACGTTTGCGAGCGTCGTCCAGAATCGCACGGAGATCACCACCGAAGCGTTCCGAGATTTCGCGACGTGTTTGATGAATTTCGTCGAGTATTGGATCAGTCGTTGTCGGTTTCTGGATCATTACCCACCATCTCTTCCGGCGTGCAAATCACCGGAATTGGAATTGAAAGGTCGTTGAAGACGGCGTGAATTCGAGGCAATATCCTGGCGTTGGCGATGTGCCGACAGTTCCACGTCAGTAAATATTGTATCCGATGATGGGCAACCATGGCGATGTGAAGTGCATCTGTACGCGCCTTTTCGGGCAAGTCAAAAAAAGGGGAAGGGGGTAATTAAGCGTCAAAAAAAGGAAAAGGGGGTAATTAAGCGAAACGACCCCCTTCCCCTTTTCCTCGCCTGAGGACACGATCGATGCCGGCAGGAATGGTACGCGACGTTGTGGTAGTGGCCCTCGGGGCAACTGTTGACACAGCCCCCCAGGGCTTCGGTTCTGCAGGCCTGCACATTCCAGGCGGCACGAAGCATATCGCTTGAGCATCGGTACTTCGCGTGGAAGCTCAAAAAGTGGTCTCGAAACAGCGTTTGAAGTGTGATCGACATGACGATTGCTTTACGCGTTGGCGTCACCATCCGTTAGCATCGCTGCCAACATTTAACCTCATCGCAAAAGCTTGACTCGCTAACCTTTCGCCCGGAGGGCCAGTTCAACGGTCGGGTTAACCGGGGTCGCCTAATGTGGTCACCATTTGAAACGGGCTGATGGCGACCTCCGGTTCAACCCATGGTTATCGGATCCCGTGTGGTCGTCATCGAACATGTCGAACCCGCGGGAATGAGTGGCCCGCCGACTCAAGCGCATCCAAAACATCGTACAGCCCCAGTAGATAGCCATGCAAACGAATCGTCCCATGCGAGTTAGTGTGAACGCGATACCATTGTGCCCACACCGCAAAATCGATGCCGGTGACGTCGGCCATTGGGATGACGCGATCTCGACGCCACGGTGATTGGCAAGAGATGCAATCGCGGGATACGTCCACACGGACGAACCAGAATTCGAGGAACATCACTACGATGGGGCAGCCCAGAATCATCCCGAGAGTCGCAGCCGCGAGAACAGATCGCAAGTCGGCAAGACCTTCGGTCGCAGCCATGGTGCCAAGAAGTGCGATCGACACGACCGCAAGTGCTAGCGTCATCACCTTGTGTTTCCGGCCGCAGTATGCGGTGGCAATGGGCGCTTCCATCGTCGATGCTCAGAGGTCCGCACAGGGACGCCAAATCCGATAACGCTACCGATCACCGAGGACCGGGAGTTGAGCATCCATTCGTGAAAACGATCCACCGGTCCTTCGGTGCATCGGATGGTTCGCCGCATCTACAGCTTTGGGTGGGGCAGATGCGATCTGAACAGCTTGAGCAGTGCTTTCGCCTTGGCGTCGTTGGCAAAGCCGTACCACCCGTGAGTGTAGCGTTTCTTATCTGCGTCGAATCGAGGGACATAAAAATTCTGGCATTGCCAGCAAACCGTTGTCTCAAATAGCAGCAAGTCACTGCGATACAACCGAAACCCGTATGCCGGGTAATGACAGAATGCACCGCCCAGACGATCAAAGGCCAGCGACTGCCAAGCCGTCCGCAGTTCGTTGCAGTCAGCGCCGGTTAGCGAGACGTGAGCGTGGATGGTGGCCTGAGCACCGTATGGACGCACGGGAAACGTTTTGCCACCGGGCTTAGGTTCCGGCTTCTCGTCGCTGAATGGATCGCGTTTGGGAAGGGATACAGCGTAGAGTTCGACTCGATCGAAGCTTGGCAGTGCGTCGGTATGTGCAAGCGACAGCATTCGTTCGTGTGGAGCGTCGCCATCAGGATGCGTTGCAGTCCATTCCGCCTTGGTATTGGCCTTATCATCGGTAGCGCCGAACGGATTCGCGTCTTGGGCTAACGCACAAGGCAGGGAAACGATGAGCAGCAGCAAGATCAGTAGAATACGCATCATGTGTCGAAGGTCGGATATTTCAGTCGGCGAACGGCCGGGTTCACCGAGGACGAGCGGTTGAGCAACCATTGCCTAAACGCGCTGTCGAGTCCTTCGTGTGCAACCCATGGTTCGTCGGTTCTCTGTTGTCGTCGGGAAGTATGTATTGTAACACAGGCGTCATGAGCCAACCCGCTAGATAAGCCGCACCGAATATTGCGGTGCCGGTAACAATCACAAACACAAATCCGCCAAGCTCCGACGAGATTGTGTCAAACGTCAAAGCTGTTCCTGCATTCGCGACGCCCATTCCAGCCGCAACCGAAACGCCTAGATCGTGCGCGGCGAATTGAAGCAACGGATAAAATTGCGTGAACGCGACGATTACTGATCCCACAATCATGCGTTCCGCGTGTGCAGAGTCCGTGTTGCAAACCAACCACGTCGCTATCAACAGAACGCACGCGGCGAATCCAATGCCGACGTTGCCGGGATCGTGGGCTAGAGGTGAAGCAAACGTGAGTAGCGAGGGAACGGCGAGATTCAAGAAAAAGAAGAGCGGCCAGACGCGTGAAAGAAGATTCCGGCTTTGGTCAGACGCAACTTCGTGTTCTTCGGGCGGTGAACGATACGGATTAGCCGCGTGTTTCAATTCTCGATCCGACGAACGGCAACGATCAGCCGGCGGCGACGGCAGATCAACAATTCTAAAACGCCCGATTTCGCCGCTCGGTTGAATCGTTTGGTTATCCGCCATTTTGTTTCAGTTCTGGTGCATTAGGCCGTGGCGTGAAGCCCAACGTTCCGTCGACAACAGTCACGACCAAGCCAAATTCGCCGTTGTCATCTGCTTGCGATTTCAAAAAGGGTTTGCTCCGGATGAACCCAACGTATCGCCCATCTCGCTCGTGGCGAAGTTTAATCGTGCCCGAACCGGGGCTTCCGTCCTTGGGGTCAATATATGTAAACCCCACCATATATGTCGCACCAACCGGGTTGTATTGAATCATGGTAGTATCAACAGGGATGCCAGCGTTTGCGGTTGCCCGCTCAACCTGAATCGCGATGTCCAGCTCAGGACTTGGGAAAACCGTATCGAGTTGCGATCTAAGACGTGCTATTTCGGATCGAGATCGATGTAACGCAATAGAAAGTGCGACAATCGGCACAAACAGCAAGAGCGAGGCCAAGGAGATGCGAAATCGTTTCACTTTTACTTACCAAATGGCTTCATGAACTCGGTTACGCTCAATCGGATAACGGCAGTGATCAGCGGGGACGGGCGAAAGACTTGCAAGCAGACGAGAAAACGGACCACCCGTCCTCCGTT
>SJPJ01000001.1:1171389-1174761 GCA_007859835.1 Novipirellula herctigrandis
GTACGGATCAGCGGGGACCGGGAGTTGACTATCCATTCGTGAAAACGAACTACCGGTCCTCCGTTGCATCCGATGGTTACCCGAAATCCCGGCCATTTGATTGTCGATTCCGTGGAAGTGATCACGGGCGAGCAAGTCACCACGGAAAGCATCAGTGTATCAAATCAGTGTCGAATAAAACAGTTGCTGGGCAGGCATTTGGGTAACGCCGAAAGACCGAAGCAGCGACGTTAGGCTAGCCAAGGTTCCAGCCAAACGCCGTCGTGGATTCGCCTTGGCCAACGGGTAATTTAGACGAGCAATTTTCAAACAACGCTTTTGACGTTGGCGTTCGGATCGCGTTGTCGAAAAGAGATCATCAAAGAGGATCGATGTTGTACGTGAATACGATCTTCATGTTACGTCGGGTAACGGTGGTGATCAGCGGGGACGGGCGAACGACTTGCAAGCAGACGAGAAAACGGACCACCCGTCCTCCGTTGCATCACATGGTTATCCCACGGATTTGGGTTAACCGCCGATCGAGTCACCATCATGAATTACACGAACCGAGCACCGTCCGTTTAGCCTTCGGCCCCTTCGGTGACGGTTGTCCGTTTCCTAGCAGTATCAGTTTAACGAGGTCCCAATTTGAAAGCAACAAACGACGTTGTCGGACCAAACGATTGCCAGCGGATCATCAACAGCGCACCTATAGCAGAACAACAATCGCCCGGAGTGTGATAACGGTAGCGATCAGCGGGCCGGGACAGGTTATCGTCCATTCGTGAAACCTTGCAAGCCCGGCTCCGTTGCATCGCATGGTTCTGCCAATTCTTTCAGTCGAACGGGTTGAGTCCGGCACGGTCAATTAATGCCGCTTTGTCCGTGGGCACTGCAGCAGTGAAGTCATCGTACGCCCAGCAACCGATGTAGTCACACGGAAACACAACAAAGTCATCGGTTACGGGAATAAGATCAAACCATGCAATGGAAGTGTTCATTTCAATCGCCATTTTGTGCAACTCGTCGCGTAGCGGATTTAGCGCCAGCATTTCCAGTTCTTGCGAATCCGCCCGGAGATTTCGGACCCGCCAGACCACACGTGCCACGGGACCAAACACACGACGTGAAAGTCGGTCATAAAGTTCGCGTGACTGGGCAGCAATCGGTTCGCAATCTGCTTGGTGCACTGGCCAACCGGGGAACGGTGGGTCGTGGCAAATCTGTTGCGGTTTCCAGATGGCTTCGAGCGCAGAGGATTTCCGCATCGTCTCGAGGCAAGCGTCGCGGTATTCTGAGGTAGCAAGTCCAAATTGCGGTGTAACATCGTCACCGCTGAAGTCCTGATACCAGATGAAGAGGCAGTAAGCGGGTGAGTTAAGTTCAGCGCTCGCAACCGCTTTTGGCAGCCATTTCGCCAAGACATCGCGAATGTCACGTGCAAGATTTCGATTGCGCCCCATGCGGTCCCCAGTGTGAAGTGATTCTATGTGTGGCAGAACGGCCGGGATCACCGGGGACGAGCGGAACGGCACCCACTTGCAAACGCGCTGCCGAGTCCTCCGCGTGCATCCCATGGTTCGTTGGTGTTTTTGCAGCGATTTTAGAGCGACCATCGCCCCAAGCCGATCAATAATTGTACCGTCCGTGTTGCCGAGTGCCAAATTCGCCACGATTCTGCGATGTGTTCTATTGTTCGTCGGGCATCGAAGTGTCGCTACTATCGTTGGCGTCGGAGTACGGCATCAATCGTCTCGGCGGCGATCCGTCACGTTCAGAGTCGAGAGGGCCGTCAATGCGAAACATCAGTTGGGTGAGCCAGCCGGACCGGCAGCAAAGGAATAGCCCAAATGCCAGTGCGACCGCGCCGGAAAACCATCCGAACGCTTCAGGCGGCTCTAGTAGAAATTGTTCGGAATATCGTCCAGCGAGAAAAGCCCAAACAAATGCGGACACTGCTCGAAACATCAGCCACAGGCCAAGAAGTTTACAGGCCACGTTAAAGAGCGAGCGTTCGGTCATCTAGCGTCAACGTGCGAATGAGATTTGTTACGATCCCATTCGGTGAGGGGTAACCGATATTGGCTTGCGTCGTGATGAAAAGGAAACGATGACGTTCACTTTATCCAACGAACGGCGGGCATAACCGGGCGACCGCAATCCGGTATCCAACTACCAAAAAACACGATCGGTCGCTCCGTGTTCATGCCATGGTTATCCGCTGTCTCACGTATCGGCATCGGATTGTACGACAAGCAGTGTAAGCAACCGTCTAGGCTCGAGCAACAATCGACCGCGCACCAATCACGAGCATGGATTGAGCGCACCAATCAGGAACATCGAGGCAACGCAAGGATTGGCGACCAAGCGACGTGACAACATGTTGTCGGATGGATAGTTCTCTTATACGCCTCGCGGCCGGATCAGCGGAACACTCAGGGCCACCGATCGCGTGACACGCGTGCGTCCATCCCGCGCGACGCCCCTTAGTTCCGCCGTTGAGCTTCACGGCCGCGTTCCGACAAGCGGCCTGGTCGGGATGTGCAATTGCATTGCCTTCAGTCGGATAACGGTGGTGATCAGCGGGGACGGGCGAACGACGTGCAAGCAGACGAGAAAACGGACCACCCGTCCTCCGTTGCATCACATGGTTATCGCACGGATTTGGGTTAAATGCCGATCGAGTCACCATGATGAATCAGTCGACCGAGCACCGTCAGTTTAGCCTTCGGCCCCTTCGGTGACAGTTGTCCGTTCCCTAGCAGTATCAGTTTAACGAGGTCCCAATTTAAAAGCAACAAACGACGTTGTCGGACCAAACGATTGCCAGCGGATCATCGACAGCGCCCCCATGGCAGAACATCAATCGCCCGGAGTGTGATAACGCCGACCATCACGTGGCGGCGACTAGTGGTGTTTTTGGCCTGTTCGCCTGCCACGCCGCTCGCGTGCATGGTTTGGTTATTCGCACGGGCGTTGGTTTCGTCGAAGGCCGGTTTTTTTGTGTCGGTGGCCGTGTTGCATTCCATGTCGTCGCCCCGCAGGGAAAAGCCAGGCGAGAATCGCGTTTGGCCCCGCAGGGAAAACAACGTCGAGTATTGTAACGGAGCAGGATTCGGCACGCCACGTCAGGCGTTGGCTTTCAGTGCAATCCATTGCCCGTCAAAATGCACTGGCAGTCTCTGCAAACAAGCGTAGTCAGGAAAAGCTACCGAGCAGCCGGCGATCGAGCATGAGTTCGGGAGCAGGGCCAAGCATTGAATCGGACAGGGCTCCAATGCAAGCGGCGCTGAACGGAGAAGTGAGCCGAATAAAGAATCCATGAAGTCCGTGGTTTGAGGCGAGTCGGCTGCATACGCTGCTGACTAGGCCGTGATCTCGATCTTGCGA
>SJPJ01000001.1:1175638-1176167 GCA_007859835.1 Novipirellula herctigrandis
TTCACCGGGCCGCGGCAAACGACATTGATTTGAGAATCCGCGCGGCCCGCGGCTCCGTGTGCAACGGATGGTTATCCGTGGTGAATATAGGTGGAAGGTGGAATGCCAGTATACGTTCCAAAGCAAGACCGAGCAAACCGATGGTAACCGGAGATTGCTCGCGCAAGCCATCAGGACGTTCCGTCGTCGAGCAACGAATGTCGCCCGAGCACGCGATGGTCGGTGCGAGAAGGCTCGCGCAAGCCATCAGGAGATTGGAAGGTCGAACCAGAAAAGTTGTCCGAGGGAATGGTTCGTCGGGTGTATCGTTCACCGGCATCAGCCGCAAGCCAGTGTTGTGACGCCAAGGCCCAACACCAGCATACCGATCGTCGTTGATCGGATAACGGTTGGGTTCACGGGGGACGGGCGAAAGACTTGCAAGCAAACCGAAAAACTCAACTCCCGTCCTCCCGTGCACATACTCTTAGGTGGACTTATTGGATTTTGAAACGAAAATGGCTTCTCTCGATGTAATAAACGAGCTGAA
>SJPJ01000001.1:1177766-1180424 GCA_007859835.1 Novipirellula herctigrandis
CCGTCTTGGTCTTCGTTGATAGTATAGCGAACATTGTTCTCGTCGCACCAGCGAAGGAGCGCCTCACGTTCACGATCTGTCTCGTACTTGTGCCACGAATCAAGTAGGTCATGTTTGTCGAGCATGTCCTTGAATCGTCGAAACGCACCTCGTCGACCAAAGATGTCCCGAACGTCGTCAAGCAAATGCGGCGCGATGTCGGATGCGAAATCAATAGCAAGTCGAGAACCAAGGCTCAAGTCGCGGGAATCTGGAAGGGCGACATAACGTGACGTGTCATCAAGATCGTCGGGCTCTTCGTCGGAGTCGCCAAGGGTGGAAAAGTAGATCGCCTCGCCGGTGTGACGGTCGAGGTACGCATCATTTGAGCCATCGTCGAAATTGGCGTAGTCGAACGCCATTTCGATTGTGCTGAAGTTGAAGACGACGTCCGTTCGATTCATTGTCAGGTCTTCGCTATGAGATGAGAGGCAAGGGTTTCAATCGGATAAAGAATCCATGAAGTCCGTGGTTTGAGGCGAGTCGGCTGCATACGCTGCTGACTAGGCCGTGATCTCGATCTTGCGATCGGTCACAATGAAACGCTTCTTACTTCGTTCACACCCCAAACCACGGAACCTTTCTATGATGATCTGTTCTCTCGACCTTGGCAAGTTCAAGTCGGTCGCCTGCTTCTACGATTGTAAAACTCGCAAGTTTTCCTTCGAAGCCATCCTCACCCGACGTTCGCATATCGACAAGCTCTTGGACGATAACGAATTCGATCTGCTGGTCATGGAGGCCTGCGGACCGTCGGGATGGATTAGCGATGTGTGTCAACAAAGAGAAATCAAAACGCTCGTTTGCAGCACCAACGACGAAGCATGGATGTGGAACAAAACCAAACGCAAAACCGATCGAGACGATGCTCTTAAGCTGGCCAAAATGGCCGCCATGGGAGTGCTCACGCCGGTCCACGTGCCAAAACCCGAGATCCGTGAACAACGAGCCATCATTAAGTACCGAAAGAACCTCGACGGCCGAATCACTCGAATCAAGAACGGCATTCGCTCCACCTTCGCCAACCGCGGCATCGAAATCGATACCGGCGCGAGAGCATGGAATACCGGACGCGTGCACATCGACTCGTTTCGAAAATCCATCGCGGAGTGTACCTGTGACGACCTTTGGAAAGGGCAACTTGATTTGGAATTGACGCAGCTCGATGCGTTAACTGCCGAGATGCAAGCGGTCGAGGATCGGTTGGAATTGTTTGCTGCTGATAATCCTCTAATTCAGATTGTCATGACGATTCCTGGAGTGGGTCGCAAGACCGCTGAGTTACTTGTCGCCATTATCGATGATCCGCACCGATTCAAGAGTGCCCGGCATCTTTCAAGTTACCTCGGCTTAACCCCGAAGCAATATCAATCAGGTGAAACCGATCGCAACGGAAAGATCAGTAAACGCGGGCCAAAACTGGCTCGCACAATGCTATTAGAATGTGCTTGGGCGAGCCTCCGATACAACGCCTGGAGCAAGAAGACCTTTGAACGGATTCACGGAGGATCGAAAACACGACGCAAGAAAGCTGGCATTGCACTGGCGCGCAAGATCGCAGTGGTCGCTTGGGCGATGATGCGAGACCAACAGGCATGGGATCAGAGCAAGGCATTGCAGGAAGCTGTGACGGATCCTGGAACTCAAGAACTGATGGAGGAAGCAACAGAGCCCCACGAAGCAAAACCAAAAAAGAAAGCCAAACTCCTACGCGCAAAACCACATCCTCCCGGGCCAGTGATCAGCGACGAACCGAAGCAGCGTAGCGGCCGAGGCAGTAAACCGACTCGCCGCCGCGGCAGCAAACGCCGCTCGCCCTTGAAAACCTGACACCAGGCAAGGCCCGTTGTTGGGCCCGTGCTTTCCTGGAAGTGACCACGAATCGCTGACAAGGGCGTCAAGCCGCATCTGAAACGCTGCTTGATAACCCTGAGATAACGAATGTGGCGCTTTCCAGGGAAGCTTTTATCACCCACCTTGAACCCATCGAACCCAAACCAACACCGGAGCGAATCACTGAGAACGAAACACTGATCGAAGACCACGCTTGCAACTCGAAAAGGACTCCACTTCGCCTGCATCACTGACACCTACTGCCACCGGAAGCAACGTAAACGCCTCCGGTCATGGCGTCCTAAAGAATGTGAGAGGCGATGAACCCGACATAAAGATTGAGAGATCGCTCGGAGTGTCGGGCCATCCAACAGAACTCAAGAGAATACCGATTGAAACCCTGTAAGGAATGCTGAGGCGACGCTGTCAAGGACCGACCCTTTTGGGTCAAGGCGTCGACATCTCGAATAGTCGTTTAGTACCCAATCGAATCGAGCCAAGTCATCAACAGTAGATCGCTCGCCGCAGTTCGCTACCACCGAGTCACCACAAACAAATGAACACAAAACACCCAATGTAAGAAATATTTCAAAAAAGCGGCCAGTCGCCACTGGTCAAACCACGGACTTCATAGTCGCTAGTGATCAGCCGGTGGCGACGGTTGATCATCCACTTCAAAACGCTTGACTTCGCCGCTCGGTTGCATCGCAGGGTTCGCCGCTCCGGGTGACCAAATCGGACGCCCAGATGCAGCCTGACGTTTGCGAGCGTCGTCCAGAATCGCAC
>SJPJ01000001.1:1180549-1186238 GCA_007859835.1 Novipirellula herctigrandis
GGATGGCACGAGACATGATCTCGTCGGCAATATCCGCAATCCCTGGATCGAGTGGCAGAAGCGGAATTCCGTCCAAGGCGTGCAATCGCTCTGCTGCAAGTGTTGAATCACCAGCCAATGCCTCGTCGATCACCAATTGTGACACAACAAGTTGGTAGTTGGTTCGCTCATCGTTCCACCACTGGTGGGTCAACAATTGTCGAGCCGCCATCACAACTTGTGAACTCGGCTTTTGCCGCAAGTAGCTAACGACCGACGTTTCGATGTAGACAGTGTCCATGGCGGAATTGTATCACGGCGAACATTAACCCTCATCGGGGACGGGCGAAAAATTTGCAAGCAGGCGAGAAAACGATCCACCCGTCCTCTGGTGGATGGGCTGTTATCCGCCAGCAGCGACGGCAGCGTTGCGTTTGTACAGCTCAATTCGTTCAGAAACCTCTTTAAGCGGTTTTCGATCTTCAACACACTTTCTCACTCGTTTGAGTGTTGTCACTTGTGAACGTTTCAACTCATCGCGAGCCAGGATAGAGTCAATTGCGTCAAGCAGGGATGCATTAGCGTTCGATTTCGGTTCGATTTCAATCCATATATACTTTCCATTGCGTTTGTGCGGGAAGACAACGGGCTGTTGCAATTGTGTTCTTGCGGCGTCACTCCAGTATCCATAGTGCGGGAGGAAAAGAGTAATTTCAATTCCCGCGTCGGTCTCAAATCTTGCGCCGTATGAGCCCCCATCGAAATACATCCCGAACCCTTTGAAGGACATGGGAGCATCGAGGTCGATGCCATTCAAGGTATCAGTGGCACGCTCAATCGGGAATCGACTGTAGCCGATCAATTGCGCTGACGCCGGGGAGAAGGCAGCGACGAAAAGGGCTAAAGATAACAGTGTACGCATCGGATTCAGTCGGCGAACGTCGGCGTTGACCGAGCACCGCCAATGTGGTTTCCATTTGTAAACGCGCCATGCGGTGCTCCGGTGGACGTCATGGTTCTGTCGATATTCGAGTTTCGCTTTTTAACTTTGGGCCGTTGGCGGACGGAATGATGAGCTCTTCAAGTCTGATCCGGGCCGACTTTAAATTAACGATCACGGCAAACGTGTTGGATCTCACGGAATGATCAATCTGCCAATCGCAGGTGTGATCGATTGCCCTGAACGAAACGGCGACGGTGGCAACGGGGCAATCGGCAAGTTTCTTCAGCATGTCGTTGATGGCGGTTGTGTCGCCCCGAAAGCGTAAGGTTGACACACGCATATTCGACTGACCATCAACAAGTCTATAGTTGTCGGATTTCAGGGCAGCCACGACCTGTATGACCGCGTGCTTCGGGTAACCAAGGGTGAAGGGAATTCGGCAATCGGAACCAATCTGCACTAGAATCCCGAAAGCGGAATTCGCCGTCACGGTGAGTAGGCTCGCGGTGACGATGGCGATGAAAAGGGCTCTTATCCGTGACATCCGTGTACTCCTTCAAGTGCACGCTTGTAATTGCTCAAGTGGAGCCAACGCCGTCAAAGACGATTCCCACTTGAAGTGAGACAGAACGGTGGTGATCAGCGGGTTTGAACTACATCTTGGAAAGCAGCTTATCATAGTCAGAATGAGAGCCAATCCAAAACCAGGTCACGGTATCGCCGTCAAGCACACAGACAGCCCGGTAATCCAGCGTGATCCGAGCAGACCAAATGTTGTCGTGGCCGGAAATTGCCTTGAATCGCAATCCAGGGTGCGAGGAGTCTGCAAGAAACTGGCGGTACGCTTCCCGAGTTTGCTTTTGGAGATGGCTAGGCAAGCGAGAAAAGCGCTCGCGAAACCGACGTGTAGTGAACGAGTTCAAAGTTCATCGGGGATAAGCGGGAGTGCTTCGCCGGAGTTCTTTTCAGCCAAAGCTTCAGCGGCAAGAGATGCAAGCAAATCGGGCGACTTGGTGAATGAAGCGTCCCAGCGTCTGTCGTCTTCGAGTTCAGCGAGAAGCCATTTAGCGATCGCGTCTTGCTGTTGCGGCGGTAGTTTGGATGCGTTTTCAAACGCTTTCTCAAGCAGGTTAGTCATTGGTTTCTCCTTCGCATATTATAGGTGGCTTAAGCAGTTGCAGCAACCATCAAGCGACGGGCATCACACGGGCGGATAACGACCGCGATAACCGAGTCGCGGGGGTTGATTCTCCATTGCGAAATCGCCCGGCCACCGCGACTTCGGGAGAGTAGACCGAGGTCTCTTTGGTTTAGGTTACACTTTGTATTCCCTGTTTGCCACTGGTTTCCCGTTGTGGTGTCACAAGATTCGAACCTTGCCGCATTGACCCTCGGCCCCTCGTAGATCCGGACGTGCGCCTTTAACGCATCCGGCTCCCAGATTTCACTTGCCTCGCGTACTGCGTAACTTGCGGTCCATAGCGATCAAGTCCGTCAAACACTTCGGATTTACCAGCGGATGAAGATCCGTGAAGCGATTGAAATCATCCCAGTTCACATAGCTGTTCTGGCTCCGGCGACTCAAGTGACGCTTCGCCATCCGGCGAACCTTACTGCGATACGCCGCCAGCAACGGCCAATTATCATTGATACCGTAATACTGGTAGTGACCACGAAGTTTCGCGTTAAGCACCGGCCACATTTCGCCCACCGGAGTCGATAGCTGATGATGAAACCAGAGACGCATCTCCGCCAACTTCACTCGCATCTTCTTGCCAGACGTCTTCCTTTTCAGTTTGAACCTGCCTGCTCGACTACGACCACAGTAATGAGTAAATCCGAGGAAGTCGAAAGTGCCCGGAGCACCTTCGCCCAGTCGCTGGCAATCGCGACGGGCCAAGCGTCCGAACCGTAACAACTTCGTTTTGTCCTCGGCGACACATAACGAGAACCGATCCAATCGCTTGGGCAAGACCGTTTGGTATCGCACCGCATCAGATTCGAGTTCGAAGCAACAAAGGAAGTCGTCAGCAAAGCGCAGCAAGTACGCTTCGCCTCCGAGCCGCGGTTTGACTTCTTGTTCGAACCATTCATCTAACACGTAGTGTAAGTACACATTGGCTAGTATCGGTGAGAGACTGGCCCCTTGGGGGACACCCTCTTCGGTTGCCTGCAACTGGCCATCGATCATCACGCCTGCTTCGAGAAAACGTTCGATCAGCCGAAGCAGTTTCGGGTCGCTGATACGTTTCCGCAACAGCTCGCCTAAACGCTCCTGACTCAAATTATCAAAGAAACCTCTGATATCCGCGTCACTGATCCAGTTCACTTTCCGCGTGGCGATGATCCCACCAAGAGTCGCTAAAGCCTCATGACACGATTTCCCAGGGCGATAACCATACGAGAAGTCATAGAAGTCGACTTCGTAGATTTGCTCCAAGATCGTCACGACTGCGCGTTGGACAATTTTGTCTTCGACGCAAGCGATTCCCAGCGATCGCGTCTTCCCATTCCCTTTCGGGATGTTCTTTCGCAAACTGGGCTTCGGGCGATAACTGCCACGATGAAGTCGCTGGAGCAAGTCGCGAAGGTTCGCTTCGAGATCCTCCTCGTAGTCCTCGACCGTGACGTTGTCGACTCCTGGCGTTTTGCCTCGTTTTAGTCGGCGAAAGGCGTACCACAACAACTCATAGTTGAGCATCGAGAAGAGGTTATTGAAAACCGCTTCTGGGGCTCCCTTCGCTCTTTGAAAGGTGCGATCCAGCCGGGTTATCACTGAGGTTCCGTCTCTGAGTACGGGCAGTGCCTGGTCTGGATCGCGTGAAATCCCGACCGCCTTCCCTACACCGATATTACTCGGCTTGTCACTTCCCGATTGGTCTTCGGGCTGCAGCGGTACTATTCGGTCGTCCGATTCCCTGAAAGTCATTTGTCTTCGTTGCTTATTCCACTTCTAGGACATACTCGATCGAGCAAGCTGGTCTGCTTGCGGTCGATCAAGAACCTCAGGGCCTCACTGGTTGCCTGATTCACATGATGTGTAGAGCGAATGGGGCGCCGACTCCAGGTCTCTTCACGAGGCTCGCCAATGACGCGTCGTGAAGTGTTGCCTTGGGGCGTGAACAAACCTTGGGCAGAATCCAACAGGTACCTAATTTCGGAGCTAATCCCGTTCACGGTCACAGGGCCACCTGTGATCCATTCATCCTCACTACCTCTCTGTGTACGCTTCAATCGAAGACTTCGGGGAACCACCTGCGACAGCAGACAATTGCTTTGGGCCCTTATACTTCGGCTGCAACACTCGATACTGGGCGTGTGGCTAGCACTTACCCAGGCGGGATTTCCACCCGCTAGTCAATCAGACCTTGCCAGTCCGCACGTTCACGACATGGTTCGCCGTGATTCGTTCAGATCGGGGCGAAGATGATTGTAACCGAGATCCGATACGCTTTGCCCATGTCCTTGGCCAAGCTTGGGTCGTCGTAGAGATTTAGAGAGACTTTGTAGCCGTCAAAATTGCCATACATTCTTGCCCAGCGTCCCGCCTTGAACACCTGGTCTCGATCATGTTCAAGGACCCTTCGTGTATCGCCGTCGACTACGATCTCTTGCGTCTTGGTATCTACGTTGTAATCGGTTTCCAAGCCGAAGATTTTCGCGTAGTAAGCCCAAGCTTGTTCGTAAGAGTGGTGTTCCCCTAATCCAACTTGCAGCGTCCGCAGCCCATCGTCTTTCTCACCAAACTTCCAGTCGAGGTTGTTCCCGACTGCCGTGACAGCAGCATTAGGCGGAATTCGCCATTGCGACTTTTTTGACTTGGGATTTATATCGCCAGCATGCGCTAGCTGAGAAATCGCAACTAGTCCAAAAAAACAGAGCAGGTTTCGCATAGTCTGAGACTCTCCTTGTCGACGAACGTTGGTCGTCAGCGGGTCGCGTCGAGAGAGTTGGCAAGTGCCAAAACGCTTTACACGCGACTCCGGTTCACGGCATCGTTATTCGCTGGCCTGTTTTTTAGTTGAAAGATCAGGCGAGGACGACCATTTACCCGACAACTCGCTAAACATGTGGATGTATCCAGGCTCCAAGATCATAGCTGAGTCCTCTGATAAAGATGGCGCTGCGCCGGTCTTAATCGAATCCCAGGAACGAGTTGCCCCACTGAAACCCCAGGTCGCAAAACCAATGCGATAGATCGCCAGGTTTGCGCCAACATAGGGAGTGCATTTCTTGGCATTCTCGTCGCTGAGTTTGTGCGTTTGCCAGTTGCCGTTCGCGTCGACCGCAACAAGCTCAGCAATTGAGTCACCTTCGAGCGCGAAAGCAATCAAGTGCGAGCCCGAAACAGGAGTCGCCCTTATTCCGTCCGGGAACTTGTGAGTTGTCCATTCTCCAATTTGCTTGCTATAAGCAGTGAATGCATTTGAATCACCAATGCGAGCGACCACGACTGACTTATTTGCAACAAAATCCGGAACGCTATCCTCGGCAGGCGTGTTCGTCGCAAATGAAATGAATGCCAATAGCGCTATTATCGAGAGAAGTCTGGGTGTCATCAAAGCGTTCCAGTGAGAGTAGTCGGACGGGTCTCAATCGAATAACGACCGGCGTCACCGGGCGGGGAGAGTAAAGTTGTCCATTTCAAATTCGGCCGCAAGCCCCGCTCCGTGTGCACATACTCTTGGGTGGACTTATTGGATTTTGAAACGAAAATGGCTTCTCTCGATGTAATAAACGAGCTGAATCACGAGGATTCGCTCACTT
>SJPJ01000001.1:1186259-1190084 GCA_007859835.1 Novipirellula herctigrandis
TCTGACACCGTCCGAATCGTTAACGTCGGCTTCGATGTTGGCAGTGATTCGCTGTATTGGGCCATGGAGTTGTCGGGGAAATCAATCCGTGGCCAGTGTGAAAACAACAGTTCCGACATACGCACAACGCTCGAAGAGATCCGCAACGAAGTCCAACAACACGGTGACTATCAAATTCGTGTCCTCTGTGAGTCAACGGGCATCTATCATCGACGACTTCTGCAGCTGGCCGATGAACTCGGCATGCGAACCGCGTTGGTGCATGGAGAAGCCGTAGCCAAATTCCGCACGATTCAATTCGCCGATCATGGCAAGACCGACCAACGCGATCCCAAAGCGGTGCTGACGGTTGCCAAAGTCGGCAAACTGATCCAAGACCGTAAGCTTGATAAACATTACGCGCAGCTACGTGAACTTCATCGGTTGGTCCTCCGCTGTGAAGCCCGCATCAAGGTCGCCAAGTGCGAACTGCACGCTGATTTGAGAAGTCTGTTTGCGGATCTTCGATTGGACAAGTCGGTGTTGTACGGACCGACCGGCCGTGCGCTGATCGAGCAGTTTGCCGGCAACCCGCACGCGATTCTTGCGGTGGGCGAGGAAGCCTTCTACGGACGAATGAAAGCTTGCAGCAAACACACCAAGAAGGCGACTCTGAAAAAGCTCTGGCGAGCAGCCAACGATACGGCAAGCACTCAAAAGGATGACTTGGCTGCCACGCTTGCCGAAATCCGAGCCACCGCCGTGCAGCAACTTTATACGGAAATCACGACGTTTTTGCAGCAGCAACGACAAATCGAAAGTCAAATGCAAGAGCTTTACCTGACGCTTCAATCTTCCGATCCGCGGTTACCTGCTCCACGCAAGGGAGTCGTCACGCTTCGGATGCTTTCGCGTTTGGTCGCCGAGATGGGACCGCCGGATGATTTCCGCACGGTCTCGCAACTGATGCGTTATGCAGGGTTGAACTTGTGCGAACGTCAAAGTGGCAAATGGCGAGGCCGGACGACGATCAGCCGTCGCGGCCGGAGCGAACTACGTTACGTACTGAACTTGATGGCGATTCCGCTGGTCGGTCGCGGTAAGCTCTTTGGTGACTACTACTGGAAGAAGAAGGAAGCCGACAAGATGCCAGGTCAAAAGGCGAATGTTTGCGTGATGCGAAAGATTTTGAAAATGTTTTACGGTTGGTACAAGAGCGGCGAGCCATTCGATCCGGGTCGCGTCTTTGTGATGGCAAGCGAGCACGCTAAAGCAGCCTAGTCGAAACGTCCGTCAGCGATAACTTTTGAAATAACGAAAACCTAGGAGGAACGCCTTCGACTCAGACGAATGAACCTTGGCGACCGGTGATGACCACCATGGCATTATCAGTTGGCATCCGCCCAACATGATCGGTGCACATTGACCAGGCGAGTGAGTCTGAGTCCTGTCACACCGGTCGCTTTTATCCTTCGACATGGCCAATGAGTAAGATCAAGTGATTGCTCCGAACGAGAGCCCAAACGCGAACTTTGCCAGTCTAGGATTCGGTTCGATGTGTGAGTGGAAGCAACGAATCAGCGAAGTGCAAAACAGAACCAAGCAACACAAAGTTGCGCGCAAAAATGGGAGAGTCAACTCCAAGGGTAAAGCATGTTCGAAGCTTCAGCGGCTTAACGCGAGCTCGAAGAATCGGCTCGCTTGCCGCTACGCCGCTTGACAAACAAGCGTAAAGCGACGCGATGGTTATCCGATTTTCTGACTGGCATAGTGCCTAAAACGCAACTCGGTTCACGGCTTTGGCTCGACCTCACTGGCATCAAATACTCGAATATCTTCAAGTTCGTTATGGTGAAAGTTGAATTCAATCCCCAGGCGATAGTAGTAAACATGCTCATATGTGCCTCCGCTAGAAGTTGGACCTTGATCTTTCTTGTCCGGCGTTCCGTACGTGCGAATGACTTGCTTTAAGGAACTGTTCGCACCGATTCCTTCTCGAGTTACACCATTAAATGATTCGTAGTTTTTGGCTCGAAAAAAGAAGTAAATAGTATCAATCATCTTTTTGCGACATTGTACGTCGACGCCTATTTGAGGGAATTCAAAATAGTTGGCGCTCGTACTCTCAGTGATGCCAAAAACTTCGCGTGCGGTGTTTCTCGCAAAGCCGATTTCGCATCCTTCCACTCCACGCCCAGGGACTATCTCCATCGACGTCAGTTGATTCGCATCTCGGCGAAAAGCCTGGCTGAATACGGCCACCAATTTGCCGAGACGTGAACCCGTGCGTCGACTCGGCGTTCTATCCGGAGGATCGGAATCGTCGCCGTAATCATCTGCAGAAAGATCTTCTGCGACCTGACCCGCTATTTCCGTTGAGTTCAGGCGATCGACGGCTTCCATCTCCATTTCACCTACGCCATCGGTGCTTCCGCACAGGAGAATCGTGTTGGGATCGAAAAGTCCCTCGTTTCGACAGTCTTCCAAAGCAAGTTTGAGGCAGTCAAACCGTTGCTTGATGGTAGATTTGTCACTCTCCGCCAACGCAGCAACAGCTTTCGATATCGGATCAAAATGATGGTCGCCCGCATTCTGAACCCATTCTGCATAGATGGATCCGATCCCGCTGTAATCCGGCTCACGTTCAGCAACCCATGACTTCGTGCAAGCCGTGGAATAGACGGTCATCACGTTGTCGTCTGTGCAAAGAGCGAACCCATGTATCGGATCAGAACCGAATTCGCGAGCCATATCTGCGCAGGCTTTGCGAATCGCGTCAGCAGTCGCGCGCCTGAGGTCGTCGTGGATGTCAGTCATTTTCGTTCAGGTTAAGTTCGCCTTGGAGCCACATTCTATTCGGATAACGACCGCAATCACCGAGTGCGGCCAAGGTGGTTTCCATCTGCAAACGCGCCATGCCGCACTTCGGTGAATTGCATGGTTCGTCGCAGGCTTACAAGTCTAAATCATCCAGTAGCTTCAACATGTCGTCAGCGTGTCGCTTGACTGAAAACTCTGGTACAACCCCGTTCATCAATACGGGGATGTTTAGGTCGCGCGGAGTCCTGTATGGATTTATTCCTGTGCTCGCGCGACCGCGACCATCAGGTGGATCAGGAACGAATTTGCTGCGGAATGTTGCAACGTAATACCATCCGTCGCTAGCGTTGCGTTTGAGTGTGACACGATGAAGCGTCCATTTGACAGGATCCGTGTTGGCGGGCAAGGCTTTAAGCTTCGCAGTTGCAGCACGGACAGCACCGAGCATCGCAAGTGGCGGGTCTCGATTTAGGTCAGTCCATTGCGGCGCGTTGGCAATCGCATCATCCGTAACATCGCAAGTGTAAACGCCGAGAGCCATATTGGATCGCACCTCGTCTCCGCGTAAAGAAGACGCGACAAGAAGCATCACGACGAGCGTTGGGAATGTCTTGCGTAACATGATTTCAGTCGACGAACGGTGGACATCACGGGGGACGGACGGAAGACGTTTCACTTCAAAACCGTGCAAGCCGTCCTTCCGTGCACATACTCTTAGGTGGACTTATTGGATTTTGAAACGAAAATGGCTTCTCTCGATGTAATAAACGAGCTGAATCACGAGGATTCGCTCACTTGGTGTTAGTGGTCGTAACCAACAATTTGGAGATCGTGGTTCGACAATACATTCGAAAGAAGCCTCATGAATTCTACTACAAACTCAATGTCGAAATCAACTCTTTTAGATCAACAAAACCAAAACATCTCTGACACCGTCCGAATCGTCAACGTCGGCTTCGATGTTGGCAGTGATTCGCTGTATTGGGCGATGGAGTTGTCGGGGAAATCAATCCGTGGCCAGTGTGA
>SJPJ01000001.1:1190094-1195854 GCA_007859835.1 Novipirellula herctigrandis
ACCCGCATCAGCGGGCCGGGACAGTTGATGTTCCATTCGTGAAAGCTCGCAAGCCCGGCTCCGTTGCATGCGATGGTTACCCGCCAGTCCGGGCGTCCACTATGGCGACATCCCATTTTACGAACCATTTGTCGTCATCGTCAATCAACTTGTGCAGCGTTGCCAAATCAGCATCGGATCGGACGCGACCAGAAACAGTCAGCCATTCGCCTTTCTGGCGGGCAGGGTCAACGTACGAAATTGAAATACGCCGAAATCGAGTGTCTGCGTCAAATTGTGTTTGGAGTTTATTCGCATCTCGCATTTTCTGGCGTGTGAGGTGAAAGCCCCATCCGTAGTCAACGTACGCGACATAGAGTCCGCCGGAGACAGCAAGCATGACCGCACAAACGGATATTAGGCGGTCGCGTTTCGCGGCCGTATCCCATCGGCAGACCAAGCTGGCAGCTAGGAAGGCTGCAAGACCGAAGAACGCACCGAAGCTGATAGCACCCCCAGGACCAAAGATGTAGTATCCAAGATAGATGAGCAAAGCCACGAAGACCGATGCAACTAGCAAAGCGGTGCGTCTAAACCGAGCAGTTGTGTGCGGCATGGATTTCAGTCGGGTAACGGCGGCCGTCAGCGGGCCCGGCCAATGTGGTTTCCATTTGTAAAATCGACATGCGGTGCTTCGGGAGAGTAGACCGAGGTCTCTTTGGTTTAGGTTACACTTTGTATTCCCTGTTTGCCACTGGTTTCCCGTTGTGGTGTCACAAGATTCGAACCTTGCCGCATTGACCCTCGGCCCCTCGTAGATCCGGACGTGCGCCTTTAACGCATCCGGCTCCCAGATTTCACTTGCCTCGCGTACTGCGTAACTTGCGGTCCATAGCGATCAAGTCCGTCAAACACTTCGGATTTACCAGCGGATGAAGATCCGTGAAGCGATTGAAATCATCCCAGTTCACATAGCTGTTCTGGCTCCGGCGACTCAAGTGACGCTTCGCCATCCGGCGAACCTTACTGCGATACGCCGCCAGCAACGGCCAATTATCATTGATACCGTAATACTGGTAGTGACCACGAAGTTTCGCGTTAAGCACCGGCCACATTTCGCCCACCGGAGTCGATAGCTGATGATGAAACCAGAGACGCATCTCCGCCAACTTCACTCGCATCTTCTTGCCAGACGTCTTCCTTTTCAGTTTGAACCTGCCTGCTCGACTACGACCACAGTAATGAGTAAATCCGAGGAAGTCGAAAGTGCCCGGAGCACCTTCGCCCAGTCGCTGGCAATCGCGACGGGCCAAGCGTCCGAACCGTAACAACTTCGTTTTGTCCTCGGCGACACATAACGAGAACCGATCCAATCGCTTGGGCAAGACCGTTTGGTATCGCACCGCATCAGATTCGAGTTCGAAGCAACAAAGGAAGTCGTCAGCAAAGCGCAGCAAGTACGCTTCGCCTCCGAGCCGCGGTTTGACTTCTTGTTCGAACCATTCATCTAACACGTAGTGTAAGTACACATTGGCTAGTATCGGTGAGAGACTGGCCCCTTGGGGGACACCCTCTTCGGTTGCCTGCAACTGGCCATCGATCATCACGCCTGCTTCGAGAAAACGTTCGATCAGCCGAAGCAGTTTCGGGTCGCTGATACGTTTCCGCAACAGCTCGCCTAAACGCTCCTGACTCAAATTATCAAAGAAACCTCTGATATCCGCGTCACTGATCCAGTTCACTTTCCGCGTGGCGATGATCCCACCAAGAGTCGCTAAAGCCTCATGACACGATTTCCCAGGGCGATAACCATACGAGAAGTCATAGAAGTCGACTTCGTAGATTTGCTCCAAGATCGTCACGACTGCGCGTTGGACAATTTTGTCTTCGACGCAAGCGATTCCCAGCGATCGCGTCTTCCCATTCCCTTTCGGGATGTTCTTTCGCAAACTGGGCTTCGGGCGATAACTGCCACGATGAAGTCGCTGGAGCAAGTCGCGAAGGTTCGCTTCGAGATCCTCCTCGTAGTCCTCGACCGTGACGTTGTCGACTCCTGGCGTTTTGCCTCGTTTTAGTCGGCGAAAGGCGTACCACAACAACTCATAGTTGAGCATCGAGAAGAGGTTATTGAAAACCGCTTCTGGGGCTCCCTTCGCTCTTTGAAAGGTGCGATCCAGCCGGGTTATCACTGAGGTTCCGTCTCTGAGTACGGGCAGTGCCTGGTCTGGATCGCGTGAAATCCCGACCGCCTTCCCTACACCGATATTACTCGGCTTGTCACTTCCCGATTGGTCTTCGGGCTGCAGCGGTACTATTCGGTCGTCCGATTCCCTGAAAGTCATTTGTCTTCGTTGCTTATTCCACTTCTAGGACATACTCGATCGAGCAAGCTGGTCTGCTTGCGGTCGATCAAGAACCTCAGGGCCTCACTGGTTGCCTGATTCACATGATGTGTAGAGCGAATGGGGCGCCGACTCCAGGTCTCTTCACGAGGCTCGCCAATGACGCGTCGTGAAGTGTTGCCTTGGGGCGTGAACAAACCTTGGGCAGAATCCAACAGGTACCTAATTTCGGAGCTAATCCCGTTCACGGTCACAGGGCCACCTGTGATCCATTCATCCTCACTACCTCTCTGTGTACGCTTCAATCGAAGACTTCGGGGAACCACCTGCGACAGCAGACAATTGCTTTGGGCCCTTATACTTCGGCTGCAACACTCGATACTGGGCGTGTGGCTAGCACTTACCCAGGCGGGATTTCCACCCGCTAGTCAATCAGACCTTGCCAGTCCGCACGTTCATCGATTGGTTCGCCGCGTCCGGGCGACATGGAATAGATAGTGGCGATTAGGAACAACCATATCGCCGAGTTGACGACTATCGTAGGGACAGCGACGGAACAAGTCGGGATACAACATCGATCTTTAAAAAACAGGTTACTGCGAACGTACCACGGCGACAGCAACAAAGTAGATCCCAAGGGCGACAAGTAGCATTGATCCGCTAACAATGGCACCACGCTTGCGGCGTCGAATTAGCGCCACGCCAAGATAAGCAAGCGATCCTGAGATCATGAGGATCAACAGGCAGGAAACCACAACGACAGTGTATTCGTCAACCATGTTGACTGTCATCGGAGGCGTGCGAGACCACGTGTATGCGATCACCGTTACAGGTATGGCAAGGACAGCAATTGCAACAGTCAAACAGATCGCACCAGCAATGTTCGAGACAAACGCCAGTTTTGGCCTTTTCTTCGTTGGCGTGTCCGTAGCGGTCGGTGTTTGATACGGCGATGCGGTCATGAGTTTCAGTCGGCGAACGGTACGGATCAGCGGGGACCGGGAGTTGACTATCCATTCGTGAAAACGAACCACCGGTCCTCCGTTGCATCCGATGGTTACCCGAAATCCCGGCCATTTGAATGTCAATTCCGTGGAAGTAATCACGGCCGAGCAAGTCACCACGGAAAGCATCAGTGTATCAAATCAGTGTCGAATAAAACAGTTGCTGGGCAGGCATCTGCGTAACGCCGAAAGACCGAAGCAGCGACGTTAGGCTAGCCAAGGTTCCAGCCAAACGCCGTCGTGGATTCGCGTTGGCCAACGGGTAATTTAGACGAGCAATTTTCAAACAACGCTTTTGACGTTGGCGTTCGGATCGCGTTGTCGAAACGAGATCATCAAACAGGATCGATGTTGTACGTGAATACGATCTTCATGTTACGTCGGGTAACGTCCGGGATCACCGAGCCGCCGCGGTAATCGTTGATTCAAAACACGCGCTGTCGGCGGCTTCGCGTGCATCCCATTGTTATGTCACGATTTGTTGAGTTCGTTGAAGTCGTTGGCGGCAAGGTGCAGTTCCGACGTTTCGTGATCCCACCAGTATACCGTATGTTCCAATGTCGTTGGATCATCGTCCATCGGTTTCAACACCAATGCATCGCCACCACCATTATGACCAATCGCCACCAATTCATTCTGAAAGTATTCAAATTCGCGCATTGAAGCGGTTTCTCGGCAGATGCTGTTGCAGGTTCGTTGAATCCGTTTCTTGTCAGATTTGTCCATGAATGGATGGAGCCAGAAAACGTCAGTACCAACGTCCACTGCACCACCGTTCATTTCCCCCATCGCAACCACGAAAGACGCAGGAAATCGCACACCGAGTTTCGCCTCGGTTTCGGTGATCCATTTTGAATCTACTGGAAACGGCACATCAGACCTCGGAAACGTCGTTAATTTTGATATCCAGTTCTTTGATGCCGGTAATGAGTGAGTCGAGCACCTTGCGGGCGAGTTCACGGTCGACGAGATGGTCGCAAACCAGAAACCCGTCTGATTCAATTGAGACGGTGACGGCAGTTGCATTGGTGCCGAAGTCGTGCAGCCCGTATTCGGTATCGTACTCCGTGAACTGTGGGAGTGCCGTCAACATTGGATGTAGGACGTCATCAGCGGGGAAGTCACTCGCAAGCGTGATTTTGTGTTCGATTCCCATTTAAGTGACATAACGGTACCCGTCACCGAGTACGGACGTTTGAGTTTCCATTTGTAAAACCGCGCAAGCCGTACTTCGGTGCACGGGATGGTTACCCGCATTGTCCCCGCGCGGTGTAGTAGTCGCACGGGAAGTCAGGGTCATGTTCGATCGAATAGTAGACCGAACGAAGGTCATCGCCGACTCGAACCGCATTCTCGCGAAGCGGAACAGAGCCAAGTGTTTCATGACCAATGTACCAAATCGAGCCCGGGTCACGATCTGTGTCTACGGCAATCGAGTCGCCGTTTGGGCAGTAGCCGATCAAAACAAATCCGTGCGACTTTGGGTTCATGTTGTACCCATCGGAGTCGTGCAAATCGACAATCTGCGGCAGCGGGAAGATAGGTGGCCCAGGTTCACGTGCTGCGAATGCCGCATCCGCTTGCTCCGTTGTGGATGCGCAATCAATAATCGCACCGATGGTGTCCGCATCGATTCCAGCGTCAGTTGCCCAGGAGATAAATGCAGCGTTCGTCATCGCGGAATCTAAGTCGGGTAACGGTGGTGATCACCCGGTCCGAGCGGTTGAGTCACCATCGCCCAAGATCAACTCGAGGACTCGGGTGCATCACGTGGTTCTGCCACATTTTCACAACGTTTGCCGAGCACGAGCGAATGATCAATCGTGAATTGTGCATTCATTGTAGCGGCAAATCGGACTGCCATTGATCGAATCGCATCTTCATGCCCCTGTGCAGCCGATACCAAGACGACACCTAAGTCGTCATCCGCAACGGTGTCGTACTCGTAGAATGACCATTCAAATGAACCGATGAATTCGTCGCCGAGTTGAACTACGCGATAATCGCGCGGCAGCATGTGCGGCTGCAGCAGCATCGGTTTTCCAGTGGCCGGATTCCTGGCCATTCGCGGAGGTGGCTCCACGAGGTCGGGATTTGTCTCTGCGATGGCCGTCCAATTGGTTCGATGCAGCACCTGGACGCCATCATCGCGAATTTCAAGTTGACCGATGTAGTGTTGCGGTAGTTCGCTTGGCATCGGACTCGCGGGAACCCCGTCAGGTGATTAGCAGACCGCAACCGCTAGTCACAGACGCTGGGTTGGAGACGCGTAGGCATCTATGGTTGGCAGAACGGTACCCGTCACCGGGCCGGGAAAGTTGATTGTCCATTTGTGAAAACGCGCAAGCCCGGCTCCGGTGCACATACTCTTAGGTGGACTTATTGGATTTTGAAACGAAAATGGCTTCTCTCGATGTAATAAACGAGCTGAATCA
>SJPJ01000001.1:1195864-1202682 GCA_007859835.1 Novipirellula herctigrandis
CCAAAACATCTCTGACACCGTCCGAATCGTTAACGTCGGCTTCGATGTTGGCAGTGATTCGCTGTATTGGGCGATGGAGTTGTCGGGGAAATCAATCCGTGGCCAGTGTGAAAACAACAGTTCCGACATACGCACAACGCTCGAAGAGATCCGCAACGAAGTCCAACAACACGGTGACTATCAAATTCGTGTCCTCTGTGAGTCAACGGGCATCTATCATCGACGACTTCTGCAGCTGGCCGATGAACTCGGCATGCGAACCGCGTTGGTGCATGGAGAAGCCGTAGCCAAATTCCGCACGATTCAATTCGCCGATCATGGCAAGACCGACCAACGCGATCCCAAAGCGGTGCTGACGGTTGCCAAAGTCGGCAAACTGATCCAAGACCGTAAGCTTGATAAACATTACGCGCAGCTACGTGAACTTCATCGGTTGGTCCTCCGCTGTGAAGCCCGCATCAAGGTCGCCAAGTGCGAACTGCACGCTGATTTGAGAAGTCTGTTTGCGGATCTTCGATTGGACAAGTCGGTGTTGTACGGACCGACCGGCCGTGCGCTGATCGAGCAGTTTGCCGGCAACCCGCACGCGATTCTTGCGGTGGGCGAGGAAGCCTTCTACGGACGAATGAAAGCTTGCAGCAAACACACCAAGAAGGCGACTCTGAAAAAGCTCTGGCGAGCAGCCAACGATACGGCAAGCACTCAAAAGGATGACTTGGCTGCCACGCTTGCCGAAATCCGAGCCACCGCCGTGCAGCAACTTTATACGGAAATCACGACGTTTTTGCAGCAGCAACGACAAATCGAAAGTCAAATGCAAGAGCTTTACCTGACGCTTCAATCTTCCGATCCGCGGTTACCTGCTCCACGCAAGGGAGTCGTCACGCTTCGGATGCTTTCGCGTTTGGTCGCCGAGATGGGACCGCCGGATGATTTCCGCACGGTCTCGCAACTGATGCGTTATGCAGGGTTGAACTTGTGCGAACGTCAAAGTGGCAAATGGCGAGGCCGGACGACGATCAGCCGTCGCGGCCGGAGCGAACTACGTTACGTACTGAACTTGATGGCGATTCCGCTGGTCGGTCGCGGTAAGCTCTTTGGTGACTACTACTGGAAGAAGAAGGAAGCCGACAAGATGCCAGGTCAAAAGGCGAATGTTTGCGTGATGCGAAAGATTTTGAAAATGTTTTACGGTTGGTACAAGAGCGGCGAGCCATTCGATCCGGGTCGCGTCTTTGTAATGGCCAGCGAGCACGCTAAAGCAGCCTAGTCGAAACGTCCGTCAGCGATAACTTTTGAAATAGCGAAAACCTAGGAGGAACCCCTTCGACTGAGATATTGAACCTTGGCGACCGGTGATGACCACCATGGCATTATCAGTTGGCATCCGCCCAACATGATCGGTGCACATTGACCAGGCGAGTGAGTCTGAGTCCTGTCACACCGGTCGCTTTTATCCTTCGACATGGCCAATGAGTAAGATCAAGTGATTGCTCCGAACGAGAGCCCAAACGCGAACTTTGCCAGTCTAGGATTCGGTTCGATGTGTGAGTGGAAGCAACGAAACAGCGAAGTGCCAAACAGAACCAAGCAACACAAAGTTGCGCGCAAAAATGGGAGAGTCAACTCCAAGGGTAAAGCATGTCGAAGCTTCAGCGGCTTAACGCGAGCTCGAAGAATCGGCTCGCTTGCCGCTAGGACGCTTGACAAGCAAGCGTAAAGCGATGTCATGGTTCTGCTTGTTCTTCACGCCCAACCAAATCCGCAAGCTCTACTATAGTCGACTGCGATGAGAACGTTGACAGGAATCGGCTTAGCGTACCCACGTCGACCTCAGCATTCAGGGTAGTGTATTCGCCATCGGAAAGTTGCATCAAATTCTCAGCGGCGGGAAGCTCGATGGCCCCATCAACAAGTGTAATTACCACAGATGATTCATAATCACGACCTGACTTCTTGACTGTGACACGGGACTTCAGTTCTCCCGGTACGGACAAACGCTCGATGACAACGAATTCAACAGCATCCAAAGCAGAGTCATGCTTGTGACGCCTGATCCCCGTGTGGATCATTGCAATCCCGTTCGCATCTCCCGTTGATAGCGTGGAGATGACTCGCGGATGAAACGGCCGATACGGATTGTTCGCTAAGTACAACGCAACGATTGCGGTCAGAATAAGCAATGAGGCTATTGAGAATCGCAATCGACGATGTTGCATCATGTAGCAGAACGTGCGGGTTCACCGGGCCGCGGCGAACGGTATTGATTTCAGAAACCGCGCGGCCCGCGGCTCCGGGTGCAACCCATTGTTATCCGACGTCTTGGGAAAGCGGTTTAGACAGGCACAGCGAACCGCCCGCGTCAGCAACGTAGACAGCCTGCGAGAATCCGAACTTGCCGTAAATTGAGCGAGCAATATTGTTGTTTTCTTGCACTTCAAGCGTGATCTTGCAGCAACCCCGAGAATTGGCTTCGCGTTCAATCGCGTGCAGGAGTTCGCCGCCAATACCACGACCGCGCAGGGCGGGATCAACGTAGAAATCACTGATGTTTAAAAGTGGACGGGCAGCAAAGGTGGAGAACCCGCCGAAACAGGTTGCGATACCACTGGGGGAGTCATTCATTCGTGCGAGAAACACGAGCGTTGTCGGATGGTTACGCAAGCCATCAATCAGGTTCTCGCGTGAATACGCAGACAGTGGTTTGCCGTCTCCCATCGGGTCCGCCGAATAAGCGTCCATCATCGCCACGATCGCGGTTTGATCGTCGATCGAATCAAGGTCAGCGACAGTCACGGTGGCGTTGGTCATAAGCGTTGAGTGGTTTCAGTCGGATAACGGCAACGATAACCGAGTGCCGGGATTAAACATTGCTTCCAAAAACCGCGCGACTCCGGCACTTCGGTTCATCGTATTGTTATCCGGCGGTTGTGGTGCTGCTGTCGTTGCGGTTTGTAGTTCGGTAAAAGTATGCTGAGAATGCAACCTGCACACGCTCTCTGTAGTCGCAAATCTGTTCAATCGTTAGGTTTTTGAATTTGAAGTCATCCGACGGATCAAAGTGACAGCCGAACAGCAGCATTAAATAATCGAAAATTTGGAACAGCGCGGCAATAGTTGTATCATCGTGTTTGTTTCCAGCGAGTTGAAGAATGGCGTCTTCCAACGCGCCAAATTTCGCGTGATTCCAGTGGTGTGACTCGTGAAGCGTGCCCATGAATGAGTCGTCTCTCCATTGTGCGAACCTTGCAGTGTTTTCGGCGATGACTGGATGGAGCGACATGGTTTAGCGATGTGTTATTTGGTGTGAGCCGGATAACGCCACCCGTAACCGGGTCGCGTCGAAAAAGTTCACCATAGCCAAAACGCATGACACGCGACTCCGGTTCACGGGATTGTTATCCGCGTCGATCCAGGTCCTAGATGACGCGAAGGTAGGCGAGCGCCGCTCCTGTCGATCCAAGTAGTATTCCACCGGTCACAGTGTAACGAACGGTGGACCACATCCGAATCCCTCTCCGAAGAAACGGCCGCAAAAACAGTGCCAGCGTAATCATTGCAATAAAGTCCAAGCCGAGAAGCGGAAGCACATTTGGCCAGTTGACGCCAAGGCCAACTAACTCGATCAGACCGAAGAAGACAAACATGCCCACCGAGGCAGAGAGCAAGGCGACCACGAAGAGAGCGACAGTTCGATCACGACGCGTCAACGGTTCAACCGGTAGGAGGCCTGCGTCGGACAAGGAATGCGATGGCGAGGCGTATGGATTCACTGGGCAACTTCAGATGATTTCGGTCGGATAACGGCAATGATCACCGAGCGGCGACAAATGATCATCCATTTCTAAAACACACTGCTTCGCCGCTTCGTGTGCATCATATGGTTATTCTGCAATTTAAACATTCCATGCTACCAGTCTAGCGTGTTAATCGAACGGACCGTCAAGACAATCAAGCCCTTTCGAACATAAATAATGAAGTCGTCATCGCCTCCTTCTGTAGGCGGGGTGCTCAAATCGATAGTGTAGACGTCGATATCGTCATCCGACTGTACTGCAGCCAACCCGTTCGCATGGCTGTCTACCATCATGCTGGACGTTGATACAGATTCACGTTTCGCCTGAAGCTCCGCGCCAGTGACATTAGAATGCACTGCCAATCCGCGAATTAACGGGAGATCCTCAATTTTCTTGCCGGCAATGCCACGAAGCCTAAGCGGCCCAGCAATTATTCTTTCAAATTTAAGTTCCAATTTCGCGTTATCTAGTCGCCTCCCAAGGTGCAAGCGTGATTGAATGGCGGAAAACAGTATCAAGCAAAGCGATGATCATGAAGCTGATGAAAACCTGCTGTAGAGTTATCCCACGCAATTTTTGATACTCTTTCATTCAGCAGAATAACGGTAGTGATCAGCGGGGACGGGCGAGCGACATGCAAGCAGACGAATAAACTGACCACCCGTCCTCCGTTGCATCACATGGTTACCCGCCTACATCGCGGCGTTCAGGTCTACATTAAGCCCCGCTTCCTTGAGCTCTTTCGCTAACAGCAACTTCCAACCATCGTTGAAATCATACGCAATGTAAACGACCCCATCGTAATCTGACGGGCGCTCGATATCGCCGCGAAGAACAGCAGCAACATGCTGGCGACCGAGCTTACCCATAAAATAGCCGAGTTCGAACACGACATTTTGGCGGGCACGGGCCTTGAGATCATCCGCATTTGCCTTTGCGGCGCCAAGATCGTCGGGAGTCATCAGCACAACCGCATATGCAACATCGGAATGCTCTTCGAATTTCTCGATCAACGTCATCCCGGCGTTGCTGCGTTCATGAAGAATGACGGCCTCAAGCCCAAGGTTTTCAAGGAACCGTGCGACCGTTTGTTTGGTTTCGTTGTCGTGCCCGTGCACGACAAAAACTTTCTTATTGGATATCGGTGTCGCCGCTGCTTTATCTGGCTTCGGCTTAGGTTCCGGCCGTAGATCTCCTGCTTGAATCACGCCCACGGCCTCGTCGATCATGTCGCAGATAACCGATGTCATGCTCATCCCATACGGCCCCTCAAACACGCACCCAAACGGATCGACGTTGCGCATTATCAACCCGCCGACCATCGCTGGTGGAGCCACTGTCATCGTCTTGCCGCAGCCCGCCCGCCAGACGAGTTTACGGACTGCCGGTGTACTTCGGTTGATATAAGTCCTTACTGAGGTTCCGTCTTCAAGCGAATCGTGACCCCGCGCGTACGCCATTAGCGCGGCTTTGTATTCTTCGAGTTGCTCGATAAACTCAGATTCGTCGTTCGACGGTTTATTCAAGAGGTGTCATTCCTTTAGTGGGGTAACGGTGGTGATCAGCGGGGACGGGCGAACGACTTGCAAGCAGACGAGAAAACGGACCACCCGTCCTCCGTTGCATCACATGGTTATCCCACGGATTTGGGTTAAACGCCGATCGAGTCACCATGATGAATCAGTCGACCGAGCACCGTCAGTTTAGCCTTCGGCCCCTTCGGTGACAGTTGTCCGTTCCCTAGCAGTATCAGTTTAACGAGGTCCCAATTTGAAAGCAACAAACGATGTTGTGGACCAAACGGACGAAAAGGGATCATCAACAGCGCACCGATAGCAGAACACAAATCGCCCGGAGTGTGATAACGTTAGTGTTGACCGAGATCGCGCCTTGTGTCTTCCATGTCAACAACCGCTACATCGCGATCTTCGGTCCAACACATGGTTACTCGCTATTCCGGTGCCTCGATCACGACCATAGTAAGTCTCAACCACCAATATTGGTATTGAAACAACGGGTGGCTATCGCCGGAGTCATTTTCAAGCCATGACAGAGGTGTGTACAGCATATCAACACATGATTCGAAATGCGAACTCTTGGCCAGTAGCGGGAAGTGATCAGGAAGGCAAAAAATGGCAAATAGCGGGCCTGTCATGCCAATGTAAAAAAGGACGCAGGCTAAGCAGAGCACGCACGCCAATGTTCGCGGTCGTCGCAAGAGAATGGAAGAGGTGGAATTGCGATGTGAAAACCAATGCGCAACCAGCAATGGAAGTGGCACAAGTAGAATACATGACAGAGTCAGCATCGGCATGGATCGGCAAATGCATATCGCAACAGCAATTCCAAGAACGATCCAGAGCAGCGTCGAGAGTCGGTACTGCATTCACGCTTTTCAGTCGAGTAACGTCACGGATCAGCGGGGACGGGCGAAAAACTTGCAAGCATACCAAAACGCGTGCCACCCGTCCTCCGTTGCATGCGATGGTTATTCGCAATTGTCGCGTCCGTCAAGTTGCGGCGTTAAGTAGCCAAAGTCGCTTGAGATCATCAGTATTGCAAGACCACCCATTGCAATCACCGACCAAAGCCCCATCCAGTTTCCAGTCGCAATATGCCAAATCGCGAGTGTAGAGGCAATTGCCGAAACGTATGTCAGGACGTGCGTCCGTTTTGATTTTGGAATGGTAGCGAAACTGTATCGTGGTGTCGTGAATCGTTGCCGAAGATATGCAGCGATGTAACCAAGGATTGCTCCAAACGGGATCGCGAAAAGCGAGAATGGAGAATAGGCGGAGTAAAATATTGCGAATACGAATGCACAGGTCGCCGTGTACAACGAGCACGCTACAGGCAGTCGATCAACGTTACCGAACACGTGCAAATCATCGGTCATGGGAAGCGAATCGTGATCAGTCGAAAATTGACGGAATCCAAGTCGAATAACGTCACCGTTCACCGGGCCGCGGCAAACGACATTGATTTCAGAATCCGCGCGGCCCGCGGCTCCGTGTGCAACGG
>SJPJ01000001.1:1203953-1205184 GCA_007859835.1 Novipirellula herctigrandis
ACACGCATCAGCGGGCCGGCGCGAGATGCGTTGACTTCAAAACCGACCCGACCGCCGGCTCCGTTGCATGCGATGGTTATGCGATTTCTTCCCAGGAGTTGGACGTGCCAGAGTACTCGAACTCTGCCTGTCGCACCGCCTCAACCACGGACGAATGGTACGTGTCCGATAAGACACTCCAGTTTTCGTCGCACGAAAACAAATAGTATCCCTCATCACTGTCATATTGGCAAATAGCCAAGCAAATTGCCGGGCCTTGAGCCAAGTCGTTGCGGCGATGAACGCAGCTGCCCGTGTGGCGATGCCCGCGGTCGAGAACGTTTATGCGCAGAACGCTGGCATCATCTATTCGTAACGGAGCTGGACTTGGACTTGGTCTCGTTAGGCCGTCGATTTCTTCAAACGATGCGACCATCTCAGCGAGCCACGGAACCCTCGATGTAACTTCACGCATCGCGATTTCTTCTGTAGCGCAGAACGATTCTGTGTCACCGAAGTGGGGAATCCAGCAGTGTTCAAATTCCGCGTCTGAGTATCGTTCTTCGAGGAAGCCATAGGTGCCATCATTTCGGCGAAAGATGTTTACACGTGACTTTCGGTCGGTCGACCAAAGCGTTCGTATTGATTCTCGGGTCACGTTTCTCTATCGCATAACGGCAGAATTCACGGGGGACGGGCGAAAGACTTGCAAGCAAACCGAAAAACTCAACTCCCGTCCTCCCGTGCAATTCATGGTTCCCCGCATTTTACCATCGTCAATCAATCTTGATGCCGCGCACCCATGGAAACAGAGCAAATCGGAGTGAAACAAGCACGAAGAATACGATCGCAGTTGTCACGAAGCCGAATACGGTCGTCGCGCTGCTACGGGACAGCGTTAGGTACGATCCAGTCCACAACGGCCATGGCGCTCGGTAGCGTCGTCGGTAGCTGCGTCGTTCGTCTTCAGGGAGATCGAGGTACCAGTTTGTCCAGTCAGTCAAGTGTGACTCAGGGTGTCCCATTCGCCAACCGATACTGAATCGTGGAAGCTCAGGGAACGCAACCCATGGCGGAAGCAAGTCGCCATGTTCATCGCGAAGATCAGTAGGCTCGTTCTGGTCCTTCATCGTGATGTCAAAAACGGCATTGCGTTGGAATCGCTCAGTCGGGGAACGTCACCGTTCACCGGGCCGCGGCAAACGACATTGATTTGAGAATCCGCGCGGCCCGCGGCTCCGTGTGCAACGGA
>SJPJ01000001.1:1206077-1206674 GCA_007859835.1 Novipirellula herctigrandis
TTGCGGTTCAGCGGGCGTCGGCGGTTGACTTGCAAGCAGACCAAAACGCCGACCACCGACGCTCCGTTGCAACCGATGGTTATCCGCCGGTTTGGGGTGTGTAGATCCGAGAATATGCTTCGGTCAGTCCGGTGCTACGGTCAATCGCCGTAGCAGTTGTTGCCGTCAATGCAGTCACGCCAAGCGTTCGGTATGGCTTGGATTCGCTTTCGTCGGTAATCACGAGATCACCAGCGTTATTAATGTACCACCGTCCCCCGAGCGCAGCCACAGAGTGAAGGTTGCCATTCTTCGTGCCTTCGGACCAGAGGACGCCGCCGTTTGCGCGAAACGAGAAGTTGGCGATGCGTTTTGGGTCTTGGAGTTCATATCGCCAGCTTTCGGACGTTAGGTGTTGCCATGTAACCGCGGGAGGCCCGTTAGCGATAGATGGAGCAGTTGGGCCGCATCCAGACGCTAGCGTTAGAAGGCATGCTGCGGCGTAGAGTGAGGTTGGAACACGGTTCATCGTTGCGCCTCAGTCGGATAACGTTTAAGTTCACCCCTGCTCGGCAGCTGGAGTTTGACTTTCCAAAACGGTTCACGCCGAGCTGTGGG
>SJPJ01000001.1:1207446-1208274 GCA_007859835.1 Novipirellula herctigrandis
GTCGTCGGTACGAGGAGGCCCACGCAAGCCATCAGGAGATGAGAAGGTCGAACCAGAAAAGTTGTCCGAGGGAATGGTTCGTCGGGCATATCGTTCACCGGCATCAGCCGCAAGCCAGTGTTGTGACGCCAAGGCCCAACACCAGCATACCGCTCGTCGTTGATCGGATAACGGCCGCGATAACCGAGTCGCGGCGATCGATTATCAATCGTAAAAAAGACGATTCCGCGACTTCGGTTCATCGCATGGTTCCGCTGATCTCGGCGTTATTGGTCAGCGTTAGTTTGACGGAAGAAACTCTGCGTTGGTAATCGTTACGCTCGACGATTGCCAGGACCGTTGCAGTTCACCAGTCACACAGTATTTTGCCCCAGCATCGGGCGACAGTTGGTTCTCCCCAGGTTGGACGACCACAAGGATTGTTTCCCCGTCGAAATCGACATGCGAGAAGTCGCCAACGAGCTCCCTATATGTGCCCGTGAATCGCACTCGTTTTCCATTTGCGTAGTCATCAAACTGGCGAAAGCTGGATACCGTGTAGGGGATCTGGCTGATGAAGTAGGTAGCAATGAGAATAATGGGAAGTATGACGAAGCCAGCAACCTTGCGAGCGAACGCATCACCACCGTTGCGTGGCTCGTGTTCGCTGTTTGTTTGGTCTGCATCGCGGCTTTGCATGTTTAGCTGTTAAGCGGAACGGTACGGATCAGCGGGGACCGGGAGTTGACTATCCATTCGTGAAAACTACCCACCGGTCCTCCGTTGCATCCGATGGTTACCCGCAATCCCGGCCATTTGATTGTCGATTCCGTGGAAGTGATCACGGGC
>SJPJ01000001.1:1208284-1210341 GCA_007859835.1 Novipirellula herctigrandis
CGTTCACCGGGCCGCGGCAAACGACATTGATTTCAGAATCCGCGCGGCCCGCGGCTCCGTGTGCAACGGATGGTTATCCGTGGTGAATATAGGTGGAAGGTGAAATGCCAGTTGACGTTCCCAAAGCAACACCGAGCAAGCCGATGGTAACAGGAGATTGCTCGCGCAAGCCATCAGGACGTTCCGTCGTCGAGCAACGAATGTCGCCCGAGCACGCCGATGGTCGGTGCGAGGAGGCTCGCGCAAGCCATCAGGAGATTGGAAGGTCGAACCAGAAAAGTTGTCCGAGGGAATGGTTCGTCGGGTGTATCGTTCACCGGCATCAGCCGCAAGCCAGTGTTGTGACGCCAAGGCCCAACACCAGCATACCGATCGTCGTTGATCGGATAACGGCCGCGATAACCGAGTCGCGGCGATCGATTATCAATCGTAAAAAAGACGATTCCGCGACTTCGTTTCATCGCATGGTTCCGCTGATCTCGGCGTTATTGGTCAGCGTTAGTTTGACGGAAGAAACTCTGCGTTGGTAATCGTTACGCTCGACGATTGCCAGGACCGTTGCAGTTCACCAGTCACACAGTATTTTGCCCCAGCATCGGGCGACAGTTGGTTCTCCCCAGGTTGGACGACCACAAGGATTGTTTCCCCGTCGAAATCGACATGCGAGAAGTCGCCAACGAGCTCCCTATATGTGCCCGTGAATCGCACTCGTTTTCCATTTGCGTAGTCATCAAACTGGCGAAAGCTGGATACCGTGTAGGGGATCTGGCTGATGAAGTAGGTAGCAATGAGAATAATGGGAAGTATGACGAAGCCAGCAACCTTGCGAGCGAACGCATCACCACCGTTGCGTGGCTCGTGTTCGCTGTTTGTTTGGTCTGCATCGCGGCTTTGCATGTTTAGCTGTTAAGCGGAACGTCACGGATCAGCGGGGACCGGGAGTTGACTATCCATTCGTGAAAACGAACCACCGGTCCTCCGTTGCATCCGATGGTTACCCGAAATCCCGGCCATTTGATTGTCGATTCCGTGGAAGTGATCACGGGCGAGCAAGTCACCACGGAAAGCATCAGTGTATCAAATCAGTGTCGAATAAAACAGTTGTTGGGCAGGTTTTTGGGTAACGCCGAAAGGCCGAAGCAGCGACGTTAGGCTAGCCAAGGTTCCAGCCAAACGCCGTCGTGGAGTCGCATTAGCCAACGGGTAACTTAGACGAGCAATTTTTAACTTACGCTTTTGACGTTGGCGTTCGGGTCGCGTTGTCGAAAAGAGATCATCAAACAGGATCGATGTTGTCGTTCGATACGATCTTCATTTTACGTCGGGTAACGTTACGCATCAGCGGGGACGGGCGAAAGACTTGCAAGCAAACGAGAAAACAGACCACCCGTCCTCCGTTGCATGCGATGGTTATCGGATTCTTCGTTTGGTGGCCGAACGGAAACGTCCGTCTGGCTATAGAACTCATTGTCAATCAGCATGCCAAGCACGCCAACACTGGTGCGAAATAGCGTCGGGACTCGCGTCTTGTCATAGGAGGTTTGCACGTGGAAATGGAGGTGTGGACGCCCAGAGCATCCAGTATTGCCAGATAACGCGATGGGCTGCCCGACATCGACCCACTCTCCATCAGACACAAGAGCGCCGTTTAGGCGAATGTGTGCGTAGCACGCAACTGAAAAGTCATCGTGACAAACACGAATCGAGTTGCATCCGTCGCTTGGAAGTTCATTGGCATCGAGCGAGCGAACGACGCAGCCACTTCTTGCAGCACAGATGATGCTTCCAATCGGCATCCAGAAATCGACTGAGAAGTGTGAGTCGCCGTGATGCGATCGTGTGCCACCGTACGTCTGGCAACAGCGGTAGCGCGCATCTTTCTCGAACGGCAGTTCGTAAACATGTGACGCATCGTGGCGAAACAGGGCTAGGTTCACACAACGCTCAAGCATCAAAAACAGTTCCTGTCTTCAGTCCGATAACGGCCGGGATCACCGGGGACGAGCGGAACGGCACCCACTTGCAAACGCGCTGCCGAGTCCTCCGCGTGCATCCCA
>SJPJ01000001.1:1212542-1215540 GCA_007859835.1 Novipirellula herctigrandis
CATCAGCGGGCGGCGGGAGTTGGGCTTCCACTTGCAAAACCTCTCCACCGCCGCTCCGTTGCATGCGATGGTTATCGCCGCGATTTGTGATGTCGCGACGGCTATTCCAAGTCGTGTCCGGTTGCATCAAAGTATAGACAATCGACGGAAGACCGCGAAACTGGGCCGCGCAACCCACATGTTCGACGAACGTTAGGATCGTGCGCGTGCTGGACGAAACTAGTCATTGCCAAATGCAGAGTTTCGGGCGTCGGTAAGTCGACGAATAAAGGCGTCCAGAGTCGCGGCATCGGAAAAGTACGTGCATGTGCCACTGTCTTCGCGATCTACGGGACCGACAGCGACGAATGGCTCGGTATCTTGGCGAGCAAATGCGCCGTCCCCGACGAGCACCTCCCGCGTGACGCCAACATCAAGTTCGACGCCACCCGACCGCATCCATTTGAGCAGGTCAACGAACAGTGCATCATCAGCGGTCAATTTGTACGCTCCATAGAATTCTCAGTGCGATAACGGTGGTGATCAGCGGGGACGGGCGAACGACTTGCAAGCAGACGAGAAAACGGACCACCCGTCCTCCGTTGCATCACATGGTTATCCCACGGATTTGGGTTAAACGCCGATCGAGTCACCATGATGAATCAGTCGACCGAGCACCGTCAGTTTAGCCTTCGGCCCCTTCGGTGACAGTTGTCCGTTTCCTAGCAGTATCAGTTTAACGAGGTCCCAAGTTGAAAGCAACAAACGACGTTGTCGGACCAAACGGTTGCCAGCGGATCATCGACAGCGCCCCCATAGCAGAACATCAATCGCCCGGAGTGTGATAACGTCCGACGTCACCGGGGACGGCGGTTTGATTTTCCATCTGTAAACGCCCCATGCCGTCCTCCGGTGGACGTCATGGTTATTTTCAAGTTACGACCGTGACATCGGGGATCGCAGTCTTAAGTGCGTTGACGCCTTGCTGGGTAACTCGCGTTCCGGTCAGGTCAACAAACCAAAGATCCTGGCACGTTGTAAGCCGTTGCAAGCCCTTATCGCTCACTGCCGTATCACGCAGATCAAGATACCCGACAATTGGCGAGTGCTCAAAAATCCAAAGGTCTCCGTCTGTCAGGTCGCATCCAGTAAGGCGAACATGCGCCGGGCCCTCGCCCCAATCTGCAAAACCGCCTAGCTCACCAATGCGTGCCAGCGTCGGCAGATGACGACCTCTTCCGATGTCCTCATCCATCAATCGAACGAGATCATTGTCCCACCAGTACCGTTCGCGACTCAATTGGTCAGCGAAGGAAATCGGTAGAAAGAGGATGTCCAAGTAGCGATTGTTGAAACGGTATCGTTCGCTACGTATGCGGAATACGCGGCTGCCTCTAGTGCACAAATAGGCGATTGATGGTTTCCGGAGGACCAGATAACCACCTGAGTACAAGAGAAGAAAGGCGACGAGCAAAGCGGCGTATAGCATGATCAGCTACGCAGATGAAAATAACGTTAGACATCACGGGGGACGGAAGATTGATTCTCCATTCGAGCGAACGCCGCAAGCCGTCCTCCCGTGCATGTCATGGTTCTGGCTTCTGTGCGTCGCCCAAGATCACGCCAAGATCGCTCGCGACGACCGCAAATACATCATCGTATACGAGCCCTAGAGTCGCAAGCGTACGCGACGCTAGTCCTGTTTCGTCGGCAAGCAGCGCAAGCAAAATATGTTCGGTTGCGATGAATTCATGGGAAAGGCGGTCCGCGTGATCGGCAGCTAAACGGACAACGCGTCGTGCGTCCGGACTTATCGGTCTGCGTCGTTTGACGGCAGGATCGTTGCCAATTGTCATGTGGATGCGCAACTCATGAACAATTGCAGCCCGGCAAACACCGAGGCGAGTGAGCAGTCGCTGAGCAGGGCAACGCCGATTGCGGATGAGTCCAATCAAAATGTGTTCGGACGCGATGTAGTCGTGCCGCAGATGCCATGCAGCTTGATTCGCGTATTGCATCGAACGCACAGCAACAGCGTTGAAGCGATCGTAAATCGTGCCGTTCATGCGAGAATGTGTTTAGTGCCAGAACGGTGGTGATCAGCGGGGACGGGCGAACGACTTGCAAGCAGACGAGAAAACGGACCACCCGTCCTCCGTTGCATCACATGGTTATCCCACGGATTTGGGTTAAACGCCGATCGAGTCACCATGATGAATCAGTCGACCGAGCACCGTCAGTTTAGCCTTCGGCCCCTTCGGTGACAGTTGTCCGTTCCCTAGCAGTATCAGTTTAACGAGGTCCCAATGTGAAATCAACAAACGACGTTGTGGACCGAACGGACGCAAAGGAATCATCAACAGCGCACCGATAGCAGAACATCAATCGCCCGGAGTGTGATAACGGTGCGGTTCACCCAGTATCGGCGAACGACGTTGTGATGGCCTATTATCGATCCACCGATACTTGGGTGCAACCGATGGTTCCCCGCTGTTTGTTCGCCCTCCGGGACATCGGCACGATGGCTGACCTAAGAGACGATGTTGGCCACATAGTTCAAAACAGCGTTTAGGCCGGGGAGAACAAATATGATTAGCAAAACGGGCGAAACGACGAGTAGCCAACGCGCATAAGTGTGCCCATTCCAAAATCCTCGCGCGGCAGATAGGCAGATCGCCAAGAAGAGCGCCGAGGCAATTCCGTGACGAACGTAGTCCGCTGTCGGGTACCCATTCGCAGCGTTCGCATATTCGTAAAGCGACATTGCGAGGACGACGGAATACAACAATGCAAACGTAACCGAAACCATGAACCCCGAGGTGGACCACCTCGCTCGGTTTGTGGTTGTGGGAACATTGCCATTCGCATCATTTGGCGTCGCGTATGGATTGCTATTCACCATTGAGTCTCAGACGCTGTCAGGATGCATATCGTCGGGGAACGGTACGGATCAGCGGGGACCGGGAATTGACTATCCATTCGTGAAAACGAACCACCGGTCCTCCGTTGCATCCGATGG
>SJPJ01000001.1:1215686-1217871 GCA_007859835.1 Novipirellula herctigrandis
TAGTGATCAGCGGGGACGGGCGAACGACTTGCAAGCTGACGAGAAAACGAACCACCCGTCCTCCGTTGCATCACATGGTTACCCGTCATTTTTGGAGTGGCGAGCATCGGAAAGTGTGGCAAGCCAAGTACGGGCAATTGTAACCTCGGACTGCGTGCAATCGTTGAAGTCGTAAGTAGTTTCGTAGTGGTCCACCCAATGCCCAATTATCGCAAGTTGATCATCTGTCACAAGGTTCCAGAATTCGAGATAGCGATCGTCGCGGTAGAATCGGTCACGTTGAAAAAGACCAATTAGTGAGTCGATCACAACGTCTGCCTCTTCGGCATCAACGACCTCTGCGGTCATGTAGGCAGGAAGATAGTAGTGCAGTCCGATTGGCGTAAGAAACGTGAAGCCATCTGAGCAATGCCGACACTCGATCGGGGAAAGGCTTGGCCATGGTTTGTCGCCGAGTATTTCGTGGAGGTGTTCAACCATGTACGTGTCGATGATTGCGTCACGAGCCGCGGGGACCGGATTTACCGGAAAGCACGACGCGATGTCGGCCACGAGTGGGTCCATAGATTTCAGTCGGGTAACGTCACCGTTCACCGGGCCGCGGCAAACGACATTGATTCCAGAATCCGCGCGGCCCGCGGCTCCGTGTGCAACGGATGGTTATCCGTGGTGAATTTAGGTGGAAGGTGGAATGCCAGTTGACGTTCCAAAGCAAGACCGAGCAAGCCGATGGTAACAGGAGATTGCTCGCGCAAGCCATCAGGACGTTCCGTCGTCGAGCAACGAATGTCGCCCGAGCACGCCGATGGTCGGTGCGAGGAGGCTCGCGCAAGCCATCAGGAGATTGGAAGGTCGAACCAGAAAAGTTGTCCGAGGGAATGGTTCGTCGGGTGTATCGTTCACCGGCATCAGCCGCAAGCCAGTGTTGTGACGCCAAGGCCCAACACCAGCATACCGATCGTCGTTGATCGGATAACGGTTACGCATCAGCGGGCCGGGACGGTTGATGTGCCATTTGTGAAAACGCGCAAGCCCGGCTCCGTTGCATGCGATGGTTATCCGTTCGTGTGCGTCGAAATGCGGCGTGAAATAGCGGTGAGCGTAAAGGCAGTTGAAAGTGAGATTACGCAACGAAAGATCGAACGCTCAAGGTTCCGGGATGGCGGAACGTACACAGTATAGGAGGATGAGCCTGATTCGGTGTAGGGGACCGCAACCGATCGCGCGTAGTCCGGTGGGATCGCGTGGTCGAAGTAGATGCTGGTGACAAACTCTGAGAGTGAGTAGCCAGTTTGAGAGTCAAAAACGTAGAAAGTGAGCCCTGCGAATGCAAACGCAGCGAAGTATCGACGATTCGATTCTACGCCAGTGAAAGCAAGGATGGCGGACAAACTAAGGACGATCGCGGACAAATAGACGAATGCCGAGGCAGCAAGGGTTGACTGCGCAGCAAGAGCGGCAAACGCGATTGCGAGGTAGGCGGTAGCGAAAAGAATGGATCGCAGGGAAATCAAATTCGGCTTACTTCAGTCGGATAACGGTGGTCGTCAGCGGGCACGGCCAATGTGGATTCCATTTGTAGACGCCCCATGCCGTGCTCCGTTGCACGACATGGTTATCGCCGTTTTGCAGCGGCGAATTGGTGACCGTTGACGTGAACATCTCATCACACGCATCGTACCGCTAGTTGGACCGCGCATCAATCAGATCCGAGACTTGGCATGTGAATCGAGAGGCTCTTGATGCGAAACCATCGAATACTGTTAGCGAGAATATGTCCGGTCAAACCAAACTGCGAGCAAACCAAATAGCGAGACACCAGCAAGCGTTTTGATTGGCGTCGTTGAAATTGAAGGTCCGGTCATGAACAGGCCAGCAAACACGGCAATCGCAAACGTACGAACCGATCTCGCGAAACGCCTTCGCGTGTCAGTATGGCGAGAAGACTTGGCGTCGGTGTTTGTTTCAGGCGGCGTGTACGGATTCACATCGTGAGTGGTAGTTGAGAGGCGGTATCGAACGTGAGAGAACGTGTGGGGAATCGCGCTATCGTGTGGACACCGAAGGGAAACGCGTCGCGAAGTTAAGAAGTGTTCCAATCTTAGTGCGATAACGTCACCGTTCACCGGGCCGCGGCAAACGACATTGATTTCAGAATCCGCGCGGCCCGCGGCTCCGTGTGCAA
>SJPJ01000001.1:1218533-1220583 GCA_007859835.1 Novipirellula herctigrandis
GCCCGGATCAGCGGGGACCGGGAGTTGAGCAACCATTCGAGAAAACGTACCACCGGTCCTCCGTTGCATCCGATGGTTATCCGTAATTTTGAACACGCGACTAGCGGTCAATGCGACCCAATCTTACGATCTTCTGCTGCGTCTTACGGTCGCCCCAGGATTTTTCTCCCGGTTGCGGCCAGAAAAACGATTCGTTGAACTCTTCAACGACCATGTAGGCGTTCGCAGAGAGTGGAAGCTGAGCCAGGGTTCCGTCGTCACAAAGTTCAAGCATTAAGTCAACGAGCATTTCGCCAAAACAGGCGTCAATTCGATCACTGCCCTTGTCACCATCTAGTTTTTCGATCTTTCCGTCGTGTCGCACGACATTGACGGTTTTGCCGTTGCAAATTGCCTCACATGCATCGACCCACTTCGGCAGTTCGAGCATCGTATCGTCGTAGATCCAGAGGGTCCACTCACCGTCGAATCCTAAGTGCGGGCCAGCTTCAGGACGCGTGTCGAAGACAACCGTGACGTAGCCACCTTGCTCGGCGTAAAAGCCGATCGTGATGCGAGCAATGGAATCTTCGTCGTCACCGGGGCCAAGGTTAGTGTAGTAGGGGTAGTCACGCACACGCTTCATGATGTAGCGTCGAATCTTTTTTCGGTCAGATTGCAGATTTAGTTTCATGCGGTGCAATTAAGTCGGATAACGTCACCGTTCACCGGGCCGCGGCAAACGACATTGATTTGAGAATCCGCGCGGCCCGCGGCTCCGTGTGCAACGGATGGTTATCCGTGGTGAATATAGGTGGAAGGTCGAATGCCAGTTTACGTTCCAAAGCAAGACCGAGCAAGCCGATGGTAACAGGAGATTGCTCGCGCAAGCCATCAGGACGTTCCGTCGTCGAGCAACGAATGTCGCCCGAGCACGCCGATGGTCGGTGCGAGGAGGCTCGCGCAAGCCATCAGGAGATTGGAAGGTCGAACCAGAAAAGTTGTCCGAGGGAATGGTTCGTCGGGTGTATCGTTCACCGGCATCAGCCGCAAGCCAGTGTTGTGACGCCAAGGCCCAACACCAGCATACCGATCGTCGTTGATCGGATAACGGTACCGTTCACCGGGCCGCGGCAAACGACATTGATTTCAGAATCCGCGCGGCCCGCGGCTCCGTGTGCAACGGATGGTTATCCGTGGTGAATATAGGTGGAAGGTGGAATGCCAGTAGACGTTCCAAAGCAAGACCGAGCAAGCCGATGGTAACAGGAGATTGCTCGCGCAAGCCATCAGGAGATTGGAAGGTCGAACCAGAAAAGTTGTCCGAGGGAATGGTTCGTCGGGCATATCGTTCACCGGCATCAGCCGCAAGCCAGTGTTGTGACGCCAAGGCCCAACACCAGCATACCGATCTTCGTTGATCGGATAACGTCCAGGATCACCGGGGACGAGCGGAAAGGCAACCATTGCCCAACGGCGACTCGAGTCCTCCGCGTGCATCCGTTGGTTCGTCGTTTTTGGTGGCGCCGAGATCTGACCATCGCGAAACGACGTCGTGCAAGTATAGCGAGCGCATCCGTTGGTGCAAAAACCGTTCTGATGTCCGAGTTTTGGCGGCCTCATCAATCTATCACGGCCTTAGCACGCGGATGCGAGCGTCGTCGCAATCCAAACTCGACCATCGCAGTTCGAAAAATCAACACGAAGACCATTGGCAATAGAGCGATCAATGCGAGCAGGCCGAGTCGGGCCTCAATCATGAAGCCGATGGGAACGGCAAGCAATGAAACCATCAACGTAGCCATCGTTACAATGTGCTGCTGGTTTTTTTCGCGTCGCGTTGCGAGTGGTGATCGGTAGATTCTTCCAGTCCGATACCAAAAAATGATCAATGCCACAAACGAAACAAACGCGAAGGCGATCATGAAAAACGCCAGGACGATTGCAGCGTCGTTGTTGTTCATGCGAGAGTACCGGTATCACGATCGACGAACGGCAGTGATCAGCGGGGACGGGCGAACGACTTGCAAGCAGACGAGAAAACGAACCACCCGTCCTCCGTTGCATCACA
>SJPJ01000001.1:1220593-1220797 GCA_007859835.1 Novipirellula herctigrandis
TAGTGATCAGCGGGGACGGGCGAAAGACTTGCAAGCAGACGAGAAAACGGACCACCCGTCCTCCGTTGCATCACATGGTTATCCCACGGATTTGGGTTAAACGCCGATCGAGTCACCATGATGAATCAGTCGACCGAGCACCGTCCGTTTAGCCTTCGGCCCCTTCGGTGACAGTTGTCCGTTCCCTAGCAGTATCAGTTTAAC
>SJPJ01000001.1:1222532-1226233 GCA_007859835.1 Novipirellula herctigrandis
CGTCACCGGGAACGCGCGGAAAAGTTTCTAACGGCCAAATCGCTCAGCTCGCGTTCTCCGGTGCACGCGATGGTTACCCGCCGTTATCTGGGCGTGACGAGATCAGGCGAGCAAGCGGCTGCCGGTCGCCGGAACGCATGATACCACGGAAGTATACCCGAACATCCGACCGTGGAGTGAGCAACATACGGTCCCAGCGTTCGGAACCATCAAGAGTGGCATAGTCTTCGAGCAGAGGCAGTATTGCCGAAGAGTTGATGGGCTCCGTGTGTCCGTCTGAGAACACAATCGAGCCATCGAAAATGGTTGGTGGAGGAGCAGACCGTAGCCTGCTAGCGTCGCGCGTTGATGCGAGCCAAGTAACGAAGGCCGCAATGTCATCGGGATCATCCAACGTTACGGTAGGTTGGTCGCCGTTTGGCTTGAGTGCGATAGAAGAAATCAAGTTTGGCGATAAGCCGCGTGTTAGGGTGAACTGCCGATAGACCGCGGGGCCGAAAGTGATGCAAATAACCACGATCGCAACGCAGGCGAGAACTGTGTAACGGCGGATGCGAGAGCGAGGTTGCGTTGTCGAAACGGAATTCATCGTCGACGAAAGAGAGTGCGGTCAGTCGGGTAACGTCACCGTTCACCGGGCCGCGGCAAACGACATTGATTTCAGAATCCGCGCGGCCCGCGGCTCCGTGTGCAACGGATGGTTATCCGTGGTGAATATAGGTGGAAGGTGGAATGCCAGTAGACGTTCCAAAAGCAAGACCGAGCAAGCCGATGGTAACCGGAGATTGCTCGCGCAAGCCATCAGGACGTTCCGTCGTCGCGCAACGAATGTCGCCCGAGCACGCCGATGGTCGGTGCGAGGAGGCTCGCGCAAGCCATCAGGAGATTGGAAGGTCGAACCAGAAAAATTGTCCGAGGGAATGGTTCGTCGGGTGTATCGTTCACCGGCATCAGCCGCAAGCCAATGTTGTGACGCCAAGGCCCAACACCAGCATACCGATCGTCGTTGATCGGATAACGTCACCGTTCACCGGGCCGCGGCAAACGACATTGATTTGAGAATCCGCGCGGCCCGCGGCTCCGTGTGCAACGGATGGTTATCCGTGGTGAATATAGGTGGAAGGTCGAATGCCAGTATACGTTCCAAAGCAAGACCGAGCAAGCCGATGGTAACCGGAGCTTGCTCGCGCAAGCCATCAGGACGTTCCGTCGTCGAGCAACGAATGTCGCCCGAGCACGCCGATGGTCGGTGCGAGGAGGCTCGCGCAAGCCATCAGGAGATTGGAAGGTCGAACCAGAAAAGTTGTCCGAGGGAATGGTTCGTCGGGTGTATCGTTCACCGGCATCAGCCGCAAGCCAGTGTTGTGACGCCAAGGCCCAACACCAGCATACCGATCGTCGTTGATCGGATAACGGTACGGATCAGCGGGGACCGGGAATTGACTATCCATTCGTGAAAACGAACCACCGGTCCTCCGTTGCATCCGATGGTTACCCGAAATCCCGGCCATTTGATTGTCGATTCCGTGGAAGTGATCACGGGCGAGCAAGTCACCACGGAAAGCATCAGTGTATCAAATCAGTGTCGAATAAAACAGTTGTTGGGCAGGTTTTTGGGTAACGCCGAAAGGCCGAAGCAGCGACGTTAGGCTAGCCAAGGTTCCAGCCAAACGCCGTCGTGGAGTCGCATTAGCCAACGGGTAACTTAGACGAGCAATTTTTAACTTACGCTTTTGACGTTGGCGTTCGGGTCGCGTTGTCGAAAAGAGATCATCAAACAGGATCGATGTTGTCGTTCGATACGATCTTCATTTTACGTCGGGTAACGTCCGGGATCAGCGGGCGGCGGGAGTTGACATCGATCTCACCAAAAAACGCACCACCGCCGCTCCGTTGCATCCCATGGTTCGTCGATCTGAATCTTCGAACTGGGGCCAGCGGATAGATTTGAGATCGGTTCTCATGGAACGTACACCATCTCGATTTTAATTTGGAATCCGTCTTTAGTCTCCGAGACCAATGCACTTAGGACAAGGTCGCTTTGCCCTTCACCTTTCGTCCACAGATCGATCAGCACCTCCCATTTCTTGCCCATCCACATGCAAATCGACGAGGCCCATGTCTTTTCTGGAAGTGCGACGAGAGTTTCGCCATAGTCCTCGATGTACTCTTTGATTTGCTTTGCGGTTTTGGCCGAGACGGGTAGTACACCGTCGACGCCTTCTGACAAGCGATAATCGTGTTGCACGAAAGCGTTTACTATATCGCGAAATGCAGGGCGCCAAGCGGTTGGAATTGGTTGTTGCTCGTCTTCGTCCTTGACGGGCAGCACTTCTTTAGTCGACTTGCGTTTTGCCATTGTGTGTCAGAGTCTTTCGACGAACGGTAGCGATCACCGAGGACCGCCAATGTGGTTTCTATTGGTAAAGATCGCATGCGGTCCTTCGTGTGAATCGCATGGTTCGTCGTCATTGTAGCGTAGTGCTACCGTGGCCGAGCAAGTTACTTGTAGTGCAGCTCCGAAATGGTTGCATCCGCAGTTAGACCACCATCCTGTTCAACAAAAGTGCCCGAAACAATCCAGATCGGTTTCTCACTGGCGGACATCAGTTGGAAAGTCATTTCGTTAGGATCAATCATCCACTGGTCGATCTGCAATTCGCTGGTGTCTGGATATTTGTGCGCTGGTTTGGTTGCCGTCGGAGTGATCGCGAGCGAAAGCGACGGTTCCTGGACACAGAGACCAACAAGCGCTCGTCGAAAACGCTGCACATTGGCATCGGCATCTGTAACGATCTGGACGTTGGAAATGTCAGGTTGCGCGAGAACCCTGGGCTGAATGCTCGGCGTTGCGTTATCCGCGCAACCCGTGATCACGAGAAAGAAGATCGGCACAAATGAGTGACAACTGCGTGTCATGTGGATTCGCTTGATCGACGAACGGCAGTGATCAGCGGGGACGGGCGAAAGACTTGCAAGCAGACGAGAAAACGGACCACCCGTCCTCCGTTGCATCACATGGTTATCCCACGGATTTGGGTTAAACGCCGATCGAGTCACCATGATGAATCAGTCGACCGAGCACCGTCAGTTTAGCCTTCGGCCCCTTCGGTGACAGTTGTCCGTTCCCTAGCAGTATCAGTTTAACGAGGTCCCAATGTGAAAGCAACAAACGACGTTGTGGACCGAACGGACGCAAAGGAATCATCAACAGCGCACCGATAGCAGAACAACAATCGCCCGGAGTGTGATAACGATTGCCATCACCGGGCACGGAGAGTGATGCATCCATTTGTGGAAACTTGCAAGCCGTGCTCCGTGTGAATGGCTTGGTTATTCGCCCCGTTTAGACCAGAAAAGGCCGATGACAGGAGATTGAATCGCGTCGAAGGCAGTCGGATCTTCCGTGGGGCCTGGAATCGAGGGTGGGTGTGGGGATTTCTGTCTGCGAGTGACGCCGCAATGATTATATCGAAGCATTGCTGACGATGACGTTGTGGAGCAGGTAAATTACTGAGAAGCAATTTACGACTCAGTCGAATAACGGTGGTGATCAGCGGGGACGGGCGAACGACTTGCAAGCAGACGAGAAAACGGACCACCCGTCCTCCGTTGCATCACATGGTTCAAGAAAGCCGCTGCGCGGCATAGTTTTCCTGATTGGATTATTGTTTCAAAATTTGGTTGGCATGACATGCTGG
>SJPJ01000001.1:1227798-1228436 GCA_007859835.1 Novipirellula herctigrandis
GGGATCAGCGGGCGGCGGGAGTTGACATCGATCTCACGAGAAACCGTACCACCGCCGCTCCGTTGCATCCCATGGTTCCACGCTCTTAAACGGCTACGGCATATCAGGTGCCGCAGCCATCTGTCTTGGGTGGCCAGGGCCATTCTTCGTGGTCGCTGTTCCTCGTACCGCCAATATCCATAAGCCATGCCCGAAACTCGGGACGTGCGTGACAGACCGCCCAATCAAGTGGTGTACCACCACTTGAATCAACGCTGTTGATGTCAGCGCCGTGTTCGTGCAGCAATCGCGCAGCGTCGAATTGATTATACGCACACGCGAAACTGAACGCGGTTTCGCCGTCTTGGTTTTTCCAATGCACGTCAGCATCATGCTCGAGTAACGCCTTCATCGCGTCCATGTTTCCGAGGTGCGATGCCATCGTGAGCCACTCGCCCAGGTCATGACCATTCAGCTTGGAGGTCAAGATCGTATGGCGGATCGCGTCGGCGTCATCTGCTTCAACGGCTTCGGAGAGCGTCGATATAAGGTCGTCAGGAAGCGTCATCTTTTATTGGTGGAACGTCACCGTTCACCGGGCCGCGGCAAACGACATTGATTTGAGAATCCGCGCGGCCCGCGGCTCCGTGTGCAACGGA
>SJPJ01000001.1:1228667-1230331 GCA_007859835.1 Novipirellula herctigrandis
CAGTGGTCACCGGGCGACCACCAGAAAACATGATCTCAGGACAGACGGCGCGGTCGCTCCGGTGCACCACTTGGTTCGCCGTCCGCTACTTGACTTCGGCGTAGGAACTGAACCAAAAATCCTTCCAATTCGATCGCGGCAGCGGACGCTGCGAGCAACGAAAAAGACACCCACAAAGGCTTCAGTGTTTTGCGAACCGAGAGACTGATCGATGGCACCGCTTGCTGAATTGCAAGCGATAGCAAAGTCATTGAGGCCACGTACAAAATCACAAGCACTAGTCCAGATGCGAAACGGGTCAATGGTGTCGTACCGTGGGCTGGAAAGGCCCTCCTGCGAAGTAGCGCCCATGCGGTCGTTGAAGCAAAGCATGCAGTGATGCCTACAGCGAAAAAGAGGGTTTGACCAGCGGGATCTATTACAGTCCGGTGGATCGCTTCAATTGGACCGTATGTGAACGCATTAATCAAATGAACGCCCAGGATACAACCTAAGCCAAAGCAAACGAAACGCAGCATGTGTGATGCCAACGCTAATTCCGGACGAGATTCCGCCGGAGAATTGTCAAGCGGTGCAGGGGGTGAATACGGGTTAGACAATTCGATACCTACCTGATACGGCGAACGTCACCGTTCACCGGGCCGCGGCAAACGACATTGATTTCAGAATCCGCGCGGCCCGCGGCTCCGTGTGCAACGGATGGTTATCCGTGGTGAATATAGGTGGAAGGTGGAATGCCAGTAGACGTTCCAAAGCAAGACCGAGCAAGCCGATGGTAACAGGAGATTGCTCGCGCAAGCCATCAGGACGTTCCGTCGTCGAGCAACGAATGTCGCCCGAGCACGCCGATGGTCGGTGCGAGGAGGCTCGCGCAAGCCATCAGGAGATTGGAAGGTCGAACCAGAAAAGTTGTCCGAGGGAATGGTTCGTCGGGTGTATCGTTCACCGGCATCAGCCGCAAGCCAGTGTTGTGACGCCAAGGCCCAACACCAGCATACCGATCGTCGTTGATCGGATAACGGGTACGGTTCAGCGGGCGGCGGGTGTGCACATGCAAGCAAACGGAAAATTCAACCACCGCCGCTCCGTTGCAACCGATGGTTATCCCTCGGTTTTGGTTCGTATGGAATCAGAGGTGGAGTTTGCGTCATCGCGGGAAAGAACCGCACGCACAAACGTCCCAACGGCGGCGGCAAGGTATGATGGAACGATCAGAAGCATGGAAACAGCGGGAGCAAATAGTGCAGTCGAATACCCAACCGCGAGATCAGCGGGTTTTGGGGTCGTCCAACTCATGCCGATGACGGAGTAGACGTTTATCATCCCTTGAACCGCAGCGAATATGCCAATCACCAGCGGAGCGTGCACGAAAAGCAGTATCGAAGCGGCGGCCATTGGCCCACGTCCGCGAAAGAGCAAAATAAGCACGCACAAGAATCCAAGCAGCGCCGAAAGCGGAAGCAAGATAATATAGATCGGTCCGAGTGAAGATATTGCCCAACTGAGAAGCGATTGCTGCACGGGGTCAGTGTCGTTCATTTGGCTATGGCTGGCTAGATTGCGAAGTAGTGTGGGATTTGAACTGGATAACGTCACCGTTCACCGGGCCGCGGCAAACGACATTGATTTCAGAATCCGCGCGGCCCGCGGCTCCGTGTGCAACG
>SJPJ01000001.1:1232033-1234118 GCA_007859835.1 Novipirellula herctigrandis
CATCACCGGGTCGGGAAAGTTGGGTGTCCATTCGTGAAACCTCGCAAGCCCGACTCCGCGTGCATGCCATGGTTCGTCGTCTATTCTGGTGCCCGGAGCAATGCGACAAGCCCGCTCACATTCTTCGACACCAGAGACACGGTTTGATCAAAATCGTTTAGGTAGTGGATCGTTCCGGTATCGTCGTCACGCACAAGCAGAATGTCCGCGCCTCCACCAGACGACCCGATTTGATAGTATATATTACCGTCTAGCTCGACATGCAAGTCATTGCTGGCAATTGGCGATGACTCTTCGTTACCTATCCATTCTTCGACGCAGCCTTGCCATTCTACGCCATCGCTGTTCGTGTAGTTAAACACCAGAACATCGTCACCGAAGTCTAGCGGTGTCTGACGCGCTTCTTGGACTGCAATCTCAGCTGGAGTCATCGGAATAGTATGGGCGAAAACACTTTGATCGACGAACGTCGCCCGTCACCGGGCCGGGAGTGTGAAGTCAACCATTGCCAAAACGCTCGCAAGCCCGGCTCCGGTGCACGGGATTGTTATCCGCTCGGATCGTCAAATACGTGTCTCCAGCCATGGTCTCGCCACATCGCGAAGTAGTGCCCGACGAGCAAGCCAAACAACGCCGAGAGGATAGTCGACCCAGCAACAAACAGGAAGACTAGCGGTGCGTCAATAAAATGCGTCGCCGAAGACAATCGGCCAGCACCATCAGCGAAGCTAAGCGGGTAAGCGACGCCACGAATGCCGGCCATGAGCCAGAAAGAAGCAACCGCCACGAACGCAGCGACGACACGCGGGGAGGCCTCGGGTGAGCGAGCGGCTCGGAATGCCGAGCATACCGTGCAAATTGCAACCGACGAAAGTGTCGCCAGCACTCCGGGAAGTGACTGCACGCCAAACACGCCAGCAAAGGCAGCGGCGAGCAAAAGCAGGTCGAATGTCCGAAAGGTCATTTGGTGATTTCAGTCGGATAACGGTAGTGATCAGCGGGGACGGGCGAAAGACTTGCAAGCAGACGAGAAAACGGACCACCCGTCCTCCGTTGCATCACATGGTTATCCCACGGATTTGGGTTAAACGCCGATCGAGTCACCATGATGAATCAGTCGACCGAGCACCGTCAGTTTAGCCTTCGGCCCCTTCGGTGACAGTTGTCCGTTCCCTAGCAGTATCAGTTTAACGAGGTCCCAATTTAAAAGCAACAAACGACGTTGTCGGACCAAACGATTGCCAGCGGATCATCGACAGCGCCCCCATAGCAGAACATCAATCGCCCGGAGTGTGATAACGTTGGAGATCACCGAGATCGCGTAGTGTGGTATCCATGTCAAAAACCGCGCCGTCGCGATCTTCGTGTGCATCTCTTGGTTATCCGGTTTTGTTGGTTGGCCAGCGCCCCTTGTAGGCGACGCCCGCCATGAAGATGGCAAACGTCAGCATCATCCCCTTGCGGCGTAAATCGACGTCGTCTGGTGGTGCGACAACCGAAACAATGAAGGTTAGGAAGAAGACACCGCTAAACACACCTCCAAGCAAGCGAATCGCGGGAGTTCTCTTCGCTGGATTCAAGCATGCAACGGAGACCGCCGCGCAAAGCCCGGCAGTGAAAACCATGACGAACAAAGCACGAATGTCGACGCCCAAATACAAGCACACCATTCCGAAGCAGAGACAAAGTACCGCAAGCAGAGCAGCGCCCCATCCAGCGACGGTCGCCAAAGTGAGCTTTGGGGTTTGGGCACCAGCAGCACGTTTCCGATTCGGGGCAAAAGAGTTGGTTGTGCCTTTTAAAACCGGAGCGCGCTGTCGCGGCGTTTCCGTCGCTGTTGGCAGCGAGCGAGTTGCGATCTTCAGTTTTTGCCCGCAAGGGCAAGTGACGATCTTGCCCGCGGCGCTCCCTGGAACGGTCAGTGCGCGGTTGCACGCATTGCATTTCACTGAAAGTTTCGATTTGGCGGCTGAAGTCATTAGTTGCGATTGGTTTCGGTGGGATTCAGTCGGATAACGTCACCGTTCACCGGGCCGCGGCAAACGACATTGATTTCAGAATCCGCGCGGCCCGCGGCTCCGTGTG
>SJPJ01000001.1:1235109-1235722 GCA_007859835.1 Novipirellula herctigrandis
CAGCGTCACCTGGCGGTGGCGGTCAATGTGATTGGAAAGCGAAGTTGGTCTCCACCACCGCTCAGTGTGCACGCAATGGTTATCCGCTCGATCATTCGTATTCCAACAACGGTGGAGCAGTGTACCAGAACTGATCACCAGTTTCGTGGTGCATGCCAGTATACGCCCATAGCCTTGGGTGGAACGATAACGCGAGCGTCCATAATCTGTGCGTATCCAACACCAGATCGGCAAATGTCGGAGTCCATTCTCGCTCGCATGCGCATTGCCATTCGTCGCCATCCACGCGTTCGGACAAGGTCGTGGCCCACCCACACGGAATCGAGTCACGAAACGAAGAGGCAAGTTCACGATCCGGAAAGGTAAGAAGATGCCGCACAATCCGTGGGGAAGCCAGGGTGTCACCCTCTCTACGTGCAATTTCGAATAACACTCGGACGTGGTTCGTGAGATAAGGCTCGACCTCCCACTCAATTGTTTCCGATTTCTCGAGGGACGCGGTTTGGTGGCGAAGCCATCTCAGCATGGGAGCGTCTTCATTTCATTCGGATAACGCCGACCATCACGTGGCGGCGACTAGTGGTGTTTTTGGCCTGTTCGCCTGCCACGCCGC
>SJPJ01000001.1:1235807-1236472 GCA_007859835.1 Novipirellula herctigrandis
GGTCAGGACATGCAGTCGAGCAGAAGGTGATCGAGCATGAGTTCGGGAGCAGGGTCAAGCATTGAATCGGACGGGGCTCCAATGCGAGCGGCGTTGAACGGAGAAGTGAGCCGAATAACGGTACGGTTCAGCGGGCGGCGGCGAACGATACAACGACTGCCAAACAGTCACCACCGCCGCTCCGTTGCAACCGATGGTTCCCCGCTCGCCCAGCTAGGTTCACAGCGAACGAAGTCGAGTGAATGTAGTCGTTCAATTGGTTCCAAGTGCGATTGGCAGACTCTGTCCGGCACTGATGCAGAAGCCAGCAACAGCGAATGCTATGTAGGTGCGCATAGTATCCAATGGAGGTATACCGATTGCGATTAGGCGTTCTGCCCTAGAATCAGAAAAGTGCATCCATATGACAATCGCCAGCACGAGTATGGAACTGAGAGCAACCGCCAGGATCAGGCTCGATGAGTATCGACTAGTCGCGTAGCTGGCTGCTCCCAACACAGCCAAAACCACGAGATAGCGTCGGGAGTACGCTTTCCCGTTCTCTGGTGTCGGCGTTGGTGATGCGTAGGGATTCGACATTCTTCTGTTGGGGAACGTCACCGTTCACCGGGCCGCGGCAAACGACATTGATTTCAGAATCCGCGCGGCCCGCGGCTCCGTGTGCA
>SJPJ01000001.1:1236482-1237733 GCA_007859835.1 Novipirellula herctigrandis
CGTCCGCCGTCACCGAGGACGGCCAATGTGGTTTCCATTTGTAAATATCTTATGCCGTCCTTCGCGTGCACGGCATGGTTATCGCCCTTACGTCTACGATCAGTTGACGTCACCAACCGTATGGGGATAGCGGTTTAGTATAGCCACCAAACGGTGCCGCGCGAGCTCGACAGCATGTGGCGGCACAGGCATTGTTTCGGTTGTGTGCTTTGGTCAAAACTCGCGAAATGCGAAGTAGATCATGGCGTGTAAAGCCGCCAGCACGGCGACGCAATGCCATTGGTATTTGTGCCGTTTGGCAAATGCGATTAACGCACCGTATATGATGTACTGAGTAAGAACAGAAGCAAACGCCCACGCCTCGGAAGCAAACAGGTGGAGCGGCACGAAGTACGGAAAAAGTGCGATTTCCCAGAAACCATTTCCCTGGTTAGCGGCGTTCGACGCCACCGCGACAACGACAGCCGGCGGCGTGAAGACCGCGCCCAACGCAACTGGCAACCACCAACGCAGGGACGGTGCTGTGCGATCAGGTGGCGTCGCGTTTGATGTGGTCGACGAGTATGGATTTATATTGTTGATCGGGCGGTGCGTCTTACAAGATGCGATAACGGCAGTGATCAGCGGGGACGGGCGAAAGACTTGCAAGCAGACGAGAAAACGGACCACCCGTCCTCCGTTGCATCACATGGTTATCCCACGGATTTGGGTTAAACGCCGATCGAGTCACCATGATGAATCAGTCGACCGAGCACCGTCAGTTTAGCCTTCGGCCCCTTCGGTGACGGTTGTCCGTTCCCTAGCAGTATCAGTTTAACGAGGTCCCAATTTGAAAGCAACAAACGACGTTGTGGACCAAACGGTTGCCAGCGGATCATCGACGACGCACCGATAGCAGAACAACAATCGCCCGGAGTGTGATAACGTCACCGTTCACCGGGCCGCGGCAAACGACATTGATTTCAGAATCCGCGCGGCCCGCGGCTCCGTGTGCAACGGATGGTTATCCGTGGTGAATATAGGTGGAAGGTGGAATGCCAGTAGACGTTCCAAAGCAAGACCGAGCAAGCCGATGGTAACAGGAGATTGCTCGCGCAAGCCATCAGGACGTTCCGTCGTCGAGCAACGAATGTCGCCCGAGCACGCCGATGGTCGGTGCGAGAAGGCTCGTGCAAGCCATCAGGAGATTGGAAGGTCGAACCAGAAAAGTTGTCCGAGGGAATGGTTCGTCGGGTGTATCGTTCACCGGCA
>SJPJ01000001.1:1238112-1242354 GCA_007859835.1 Novipirellula herctigrandis
GGCGCGGCCCGCGGCTCCGTGTGCAACGGATGGTTATCCGTGGTGAATATAGGTGGAAGGTGGAATGCCAGTATACGTTCCCAAAGCAAGACCGAGCAAGCCGATGGTAACAGGAGAAGGCTCGCGCAAGCCATCAGGAGATTGGAAGGTCGAACCAGAAAAGTTGTCCGAGGGAATGGTTCGTCGGGTATATCGTTCACCGGCATCAGCCGCAAGCCAGTGTTGTGACGCCAAGGCCCAACACCAGCATACCGATCGTCGTTGATCGGATAACGCTTGCGATAACCGCGTCGGCCAGATTAACGCTGACCACAGAGTAAATGCTCGTGGCCGACTGCGGTTCATCGCTTGGTTCTGCCCCTGCATGTCATTGTTCTGCCTCTGTATGTCTCGACAAGATCGCGCTGGCAAGAACCGTCGGCTGTGCATCAGGATGCCCTTCGGACATCCGCTGGATGATCTTTATCGCCTCCGGACCTCCAAAATGCTCAAGCAACACGATTGCCCGTGCGAGCCTGGTCCACTCCGGTTTTGGATCACTGTTGCCACCAAGGAAACTAATGTTGGGTTCGCCCCAGTGGTTCGCGCCGCAAGTATCAGGATCGTCACTGCAACAGAAATTGAAGCCATCTCCTACCCGATGCAGCCGAATAAATTTCCATTTAGCGATATTGCTGATATCGGTTCCAATCAGAATCGAAGCAAGGCGATTACGTCCAGGCGATTGCTTCATCGATTCATGTCCGAGCAATTCATCGATTGTAAGAGCAAGTCTTGGGTCGAAGTAAGACAATTCCTGATAGGCCAACTGCCAGACGTTGTCGTCAGACGACTGAAGGGCATTAAGTAACGCCTCCAATCGGTCATCCGTCAGGTGCAGGGGCCGTATCCGTTCGGCGAGAAAAGCAGTCGCCAGCGTAGCGTTTTTCTCAAGTTGCAATAACGCGCGTGTCGATTCGGGCTCGTGCCCGAGAAGTGATTCCCAAACGGACTCAAGGGAAGCATCACGCCGTTTTCCCTTCTCGCTGCCCGCGAGGGCACCCAAGGCAATCCTTGTAGGCTGTGCATCAGGATGCCCTTCGGACAATCGTTCGATGATTGCCATTGACTCGGGAGTTCCGAAACTTTCAAGCAAGCAAATAGCCCGAATGATCCGGGTCCACTCATGTTTCGGGTTGCCACTCGTACCGCTGATGAGGCGTTCGATTTTGTGCTCCGCCCACCATGAATGTCCGCCACGGTCCGGATTGTTGCTACCGAAAAAATTGAATCCGTCATCACGAACTGGGCGGAGCGTGATATATTTGTAGTCAGCAATCCGCTTGATTTTGCGGCCGCTCAAGACGGCAACAAGACGATTGCGTGCTGGCGATGTTTTCATTTCGTCGAGCTCAACAAGCTCTTCGAGTCCGGAGGCAAGCCTCGGATCGAAGTACTCCAGTTCACGAAATGCAGCTTGCCATACCTCGCCGTCAGGTGATCGAAGGTCATCAAGCAATGATTGCAGTCGATCGGTGGTAAGGCTTACTGGATGCAGACGTTCCGCCACAAACGCAAGCGTCTGAGCGGGCGTTTGGGCAAGTTGCAGAATAGCACGCGTTGATTCGGGATCGCTTCCGAGCAGTAGCTCCCATGCCGCTTCAAGCGATGTCTCAGAGTTCATGGACGCATTGGGAGTGTCCGCAAACACTCGACCACTGTACAGGACAAGCGTTGTTGCGATCAAAGCAAGCGAAAGAATTGTCGAACTGGTGGTCGTTTTCATTGCTGATCCAAATGAGCGAGAGATTGAGTGGCAGAACGTCACCGTTCACCGGGCCGCGGCAAACGACATTGATTTCAGAATCCGCGCGGCCCGCGGCTCCGTGTGCAACGGATGGTTATCCGTCCGTATGAATCGGGCGTCCGCCGAGCATTAAACCATGCGAGTGGAAAACAACAACGGAACATCGCGAGTCAGTATACAGGACTAGCCGCGCGAGCAGGAAACAATGACGGAACGTCACCACGATTGGCAGGGCATTGCATGCGTCAGCGGTTTAGCAGAATCAAAACGGGAATTATGATTAACGCGAGCGTTTGTAAGGTCATCACAAACCAGTACGGCCCTGGGCTCTTGGAGCGTTCAACAAGAGAGTCGTCGCCAGACCATCCAGCAAAAGCAACACCGGTCCAGAGTTGCAGTACGTAGGTCGCAAACGCGGAAATCGCAAGGATCGCAGGAACGTAGTCAGCAATCATGGAGTGTAGGCGGCATTTACGGAGGCGGCTAATTTGAGTTGCGCGGTGGATTTCGGGTGCGCCGAGTCGGATAACGCCGACCATCACGTGGCGGCGACTAGTGGTGTTTTTGGCCTGTTCGCCTGCCACGCCGCTCGCGTGCATGGTTTGGTTATTCGCACGGGCGTTGGTTTCGTCGAAGGCCGGTTTTTTTGGTGTCGGTGGCCGTGTTGCATTCCATGTCGTGGCCCGCAGGGAAAACCCAGGCGAGAATCGCGTTTGGCCCCGCAGGGAAAACAACATCGATTATTGTAGCGGAGCAGGATTCGGCACGCCACGTCAGGCGTTGGCTTTCAGTGCAATCCATTGCCCGTCAAAATGCACTGGCAGTCTCTGCAAACAAGCGTAGTCAGGACATGCAGTCGTGCCGATGGTGATCGAGCATGAGTTCGGGAGCATGGTCAAGCATTGAATCGGACAGGACTCCAATGCGAGCGGCGTTGAACGGAGAAGTAATTCGAATAACGCCGACCATCACGTGGCGGCGACTAGTGGTGTTTTTGGCCTGTTCGCCTGCCACGCCGCTCGCGTGCATGGTTTGGTTATTCGCACGGGCGTTGGTTTCGTCGAAGGCCGGTTTTTTTGGTGTCGGTGGCCGTATTGCATTCTATGTCGCTGCCCCGCAGGGAAAACCCAGGCGAGAATCGCGTTTGGCCCCGCAGGGAAAACAACGTCGAGTATTGTAACGGAGCAGGATTCGGCACGCCACGTCAGGCGTTGGCTTTCAGTGCAATCCATTGCCCGTCAAAATGCACCGGCAGTCTCTGCAAACAAGCGTAGTCAGGAAAAGCTATCGAGCAGCCGGCGATCGAGCATGACTTCGGGAGCATGGTCAAGCATTGAATCGGACAGGGCTCCAATGCGAGCGGCGTTGAACGGAGAAGTCAGCCGAATAACGGTACGGATCAGCGGGGACCGGGAATTGACTATCCATTCGTGAAAACGAACCACCGGTCCTCCGTTGCATCCGATGGTTACCCGAAATCCCGGCCATTTGAATGTCAATTCCGTGGAAGTAATCACGGCCGAGCAAGTCACCACGGAAAGCATCAGTGTATCAAATCAGTGTCGAATAAAACAGTTGTTGGCCAGGCATTTGCGTAACGCCGAAAGGCCGAAGCAGCGACGTTAGGCTAGCCAAGGTTCCAGCCAAACGCCGTCGTGGAGTCGCATTAGCCAACGGGTAATTTAGACGAGCAATTTTCAAACTACGATTTTGACATTGGCGTTCGGATCACGTTGTCGAAACGAGATCATCATACGAGATCGATGTTGTACGTCGATACGATCTTCATCGTTACGTCGGGTAACGTTAGACATCACGGGGGACGGAAGATTGATTCTCCATTCGAGCGAACGCCGCAAGCCGTCCTCCCGTGCATGTCATGGTTCTGGCTTCTGTGCGTCGCCCAAGATCACGCCAAGATCGCTCGCGACGACCGCAAATACATCATCGTATACGAGCCCTAGAGTCGCAAGCGTACGCGACGCTAGTCCTGTTTCGTCGGCAAGCAGCGCAAGCAAAATATGTTCGGTTGCGATGAATTCATGGGAAAGGCGGTCCGCGTGATCGGCAGCTAAACGGACAACGCGTCGTGCGTCCGGACTTATCGGTCTGCGTCGTTTGACGGCAGGATCGTTGCCAATTGTCATGTGGATGCGCAACTCATGAACAATTGCAGCCCGGCAAACACCGAGGCGAGTGAGCAGTCGCTGAGCAGGGCAACGCCGATTGCGGATGAGTCCAATCAAAATGTGTTCGGACGCGATGTAGTCGTGCCGCAGATGCCATGCAGCTTGATTCGCGTATTGCATCGAACGCACAGCAACAGCGTTGAAGCGATCGTAAATCGTGCCGTTCATGCGAGAATGTGTTTAGTGCCAGAACGTCACCGTTCACCGGGCCGCGGCAAACGACATTGATTTCAGAATCCGCGCGGCCCGCGGCTCCGTGTGCAACGG
>SJPJ01000001.1:1242372-1242758 GCA_007859835.1 Novipirellula herctigrandis
GTGATCAGCGGGGACGGGCGAAAGACTTGCAAGCAGACGAGAAAACGAACCACCCGTCCTCCGTTGCATCACATGGTTATCGCACGGATTTGGGTTAAACGCCGATCGAGTCACCATGATGTATCAATCGACCGAGCACCGTCAGTTTAGCCTTCGGCCCCTTCGGTGACAGTTGTCCGTTCCCTAGCAGTATCAGTTTAACGAGGTCCCAATTTGAAAGCAACAAACGATGTTGTGGACCAAACGGACGAAAAGGGATCATCAACAGCGCACCTATAGCAGAACAACAATCGCCCGGAGTGTGATAACGTTTGGGTTAACCGCGTCGGCCCGATTAAGGCTGACCACAGAGTAAACGCTCGTGGCCGACTGCGGTTCAACCCATG
>SJPJ01000001.1:1242768-1242955 GCA_007859835.1 Novipirellula herctigrandis
GAAAGTTGTCCGAGAGAATGGTTCCTCGGGTATATCGTTCACCGGCATCAGCCGCAAGCCAGTGTTGTGACGCGAAGGCCCAACACCAGCATACCGATCGTCGTTGATCGGATAACGGTGGTGATCAGCGGGGACGGGCGAACGACGTGCAAGCAGACGAGAAAACGGACCACCCGTCCTCCGTTGC
>SJPJ01000001.1:1242965-1244667 GCA_007859835.1 Novipirellula herctigrandis
TTGCGGATCACCGGGCGACGGGAAACCGCGTTCTTGTAAACCGAAAAACCGGACCACCGTCGCTCCGTGTGCATCCGATGGTTATCCGCTCCATGGTCGGCCGTTGTCGAGTATCGTGACGCTGTTAGCCCTTGCCGCAATTTCGTTCAGCAGAGCGTCGCCATCACCAAAGAAACGTTCTTCGATTTGTATTTTGTTGTTGTCGTTGAGAATGAGTGTAACACGGTCACCATCGAGGTGCAGTCGTTCCACCCTCGATATCGACGAAAGGTCGACGGAGCGAGAGAGTGCTTGAAACCCGGTTTGGTGCCAACGAATTGAGAATTCATCGACAGTAATACCAGAGGTGCAACCCCGACCAATTCCGGAGTAGAGAATCCAAGAGCCAAACGCAAACAGAAGGCAAAACGCGAGAGCCACCGGGCGGTGCATTGCGGCAAACGCGAACGCGACAGCAATGACGGCAAAAAGAACGAGGAACGCCTTGTAGATCGGGGTGTCGTACCGACGGACGAATGTGTACTCAGCCAAGGGTTCTTCAGTCGGATAACGGTACGGTTCAGCGGGCGGCGGCAAAAGACTTGCAAGCAGACGAAAACGCTAACCACCGCCGCTCCGTTGCAACCGATGGTTATCTGTTTTTGTTAGTGGTCAGTCTAAGTTGGCCCGTGAGGTTGCAGCGACAGCGAATCAAGATCAACTTGCGATCCGCGTTAAGCGCAAGCCGCGCGAGCGGAAAGCAACGCCGGAACGGCGACAAGTATTTAACATGAACTCCATTCAGAAGCAGAGATCCCAAAACTTCTGGTTGCCATTCGTTCTGCGTCAGCCAGTGACTCATGCCAAGTATCACCGTGCACGCTTCCATCGGTTGATGTATAGCACAGCAGAAATCCAGAGTCATCGTGTTGAATCTCAAGATTTAGAGTGATGTTGCGTATGGGAGTGGGTAAAGGCACGGCGGCGTTATCGGGCAACCATCCGCTATGAGCGACGCCGCCGATTTGCATCTTATAGCCGATTAGTCGCCTCACGATATTCATCGGGCAGTGTCCAAGTCAAGCATTGCGTTAGGAGCTAGATCGAGCACACCAGTCGGATAACGCTACGCGTCACCGGGCGGCGGGAGCACGGCAACCATTTGTTAAAACTCGCCACCGCCGCTCCGTGTGCACGCGATGGTTATCCGCCAGCGTTGCCTCACGACGGGCAGAAGTTGATGACAGATGTTATCACGTATCGATCACTTAGTCGGATCGCGTTTTGGATTTGATTCAAACAAAGTGCTAGGATCTGTCGCGGGTTTCGTGGCCGCGTTTATCCGCTGAGTTCGGTCAAGTCCATCCGCGAGCATGCCAGCATCAACAGACGGTGGAATAGAATCCGATTGTACATTCAAAGCGGGTGCTGCGACGTCGTCTGACTGCGTTCTCAAAGCTGATTCGCTTTCGGATTCAGCCGGATAACATCCGAGCACAGTAGTGAGAAGACACGCCACAAAGAGAAGTGGAATCTGGTTCATTGGGTTCGCCCTTGAGGGGTGCCTAGTTGGATAACGTCACCGTTCACCGGGCCGCGGCAAACGACATTGATTTCAGAATCCGCGCGGCCCGCGGCTCCGAGTGCAACGGATGGTTATCCGTGGTGAATATAGGTGGAAGGTGGAATGCCAGTTTACGTTCCAAAGCAAGACCGAGCAAGC
>SJPJ01000001.1:1245137-1247756 GCA_007859835.1 Novipirellula herctigrandis
CTTGGAAGGTCGAACCAGAAAAGTTGTCCGAGGGAATGGTTCCTCGGGTATATCGTTCACCGGCATCAGCCGCGAGCCAGTGTTGTGACGCCAACGCCCTACACCAGCATACCGATCGTCGTTGATCGGATAACGTCACCGTTCACCGGGCCGCGGCAAACGACATTGATTTCAGAATCCGCGCGGCCCGCGGCTCCGTGTGCAACGGATGGTTATCCGTGGTGAATATAGGTGGAAGGTGGAATGCCAGTAGACGTTCCAAAGCAAGACCGAGCAAGCCGATGGTAACAGGAGATTGCTCGCGCAAGCCATCAGGACGTTCCGTCGTCGAGCAACGAATGTCGCCCGAGCACGCCGATGGTCGGTGCGAGGAGGCTCGCGCAAGCCATCAGGAGATTGGAAGGTCGAACCAGAAAAGTTGTCCGAGGGAATGGTTCGTCGGGTGTATCGTTCACCGGCATCAGCCGCAAGCCAGTGTTGTGACGCCAAGGCCCAACACCAGCATACCGATCGTCGTTGATCGGATAACGGTGGTGATCAGCGGGGACGGGCGAACGACTTGCAAGCAGACGAGAAAACGGACCACCCGTCCTCCGTTGCATCACATGGTTATCCCACGGATTTGGGTTAAACGCCGATCGAGTCACCATGATGAATCAGTCGACCGAGCACCGTCAGTTTAGCCTTCGGCCCCTTCGGTGACAGTTGTCCGTTCCCTAGCAGTATCAGTTTAACGAGGTCCCAAGTTGAAAGCAACAAACGATGTTGTGGACCAAACGGACGAAAAGGGATCATCAACAGCGCACCGATAGCAGAACACAAATCGCCCGGAGTGTGATAACGGCAACGTTCACCGGGCCGCGGCGAAAATCATGCAAGCAGAAAAAGCCGCGCGGCCCGCGGCTCCGTGTGCAACGTATTGTTATCCCACCAATTTGCATCAGGGGTCAAGCATGAATGGAAGGAGGCTTCGTATTATCGCATTTATCTCTACACAAAAGCAACCGTAAATGAATCCAGTGAGAGCAAACGGAATTGCCACAACCACCCCGCCGACAGTTCCAAGAAACGAACCGAGTGCAAAACCTACTCCGGCAAGCATCGCACCAAAAAATGCGCCGAGCAGAAATCGCATTCCAAATTCCATTCCTTCCGAGATATTCTCCAGCTTCGCCCCAGTTGCGCACGGCTTACAGCGTCCACCATTTCGATCTGCGGTAACTTGCAAGATCAGTGCGCGACATTTCGTGCATTCAGTTTTCGATTCAAGCATTTTCGCGAGGCTGTAAGTAAGTCGGAATTAGCGAGCGCACTGGTGGGATAACGTTAAAAATCACCGGGGACGGGTAGAGAGGTAACCATTTTGTGAAAACGCCCCAACCGTCCTCCGGTGCATTTTATGGTTATCCGTTCGTGTGAATAAAGATTCCGCGTGGTCAGAGCGAAATCACTATCCCACGCACCAAATAGATAGCGGAAGGAACTGCCGATGCAATCATAACGACGATGATGCAGAAAACCCACGATCTACGGTGGAGCAATTGCGGTGGTTTTCGTACAACTGCGACACACAGAAAGCACAGTGCGAGTGCAGCAAAAGCATATGAAGTCCACACGTAAGCTGAGTAAATATTGATGATATGTGCAATGGCCTTGCCGGGCGGTAGCACTGTCGTCGGGGGCTGGGTCGCGCCAGGCTCCGAGGCGAATAGCATTGCTACCCATGAACAAACCCCGGAAGTGACTCCAATAAGTGACGCAACAGTAGTGGCCAACGGCTTTGCAACGCCGTCACAGTTTGATTGGGGTGGCTCGTACGGATTCATGCAGTCAGCAATCTCAGTCGGATAACGGTACGGTTCAGCGGGCGGCGGCGAACGACTTGCAAGCAGGCCAAAACGCTAACCACCGCCGCTCCGTTGCAACCGATGGTTATCCGCCGTCATCTGGGATAGCAGTGCTAGAGTCATTGCGTATCCCACTAGCGTCAATCTTAGCAACCATTTCGTCGTCAGAAAAGTCGCACGAGACACGTGAGGTAGTTGAGTCGTAACTAAATACCTTGTCACGTCGCGAACGGTATTCGCGGAAACCGTCGCTGTCTTGATCGACAAAGAGACTTGGGTCAAATTCGAAGAAAACAGTTCGATCAAAACTGATGGAGGCTGGTAGCGTGTCGCCACCAAGCCAAAAGACGAGCCGCTCGGCATCGTCAAGCGCGATCACAGCATCCAGATCATCGGAGTTCAAGGTTGCGTGTGGGGATACGGCATGTAGGTGGCGACGAATCTGATACTCAGTCTGCGGTGGCTTGTACCCGAAGTTTAGCTGGAATGCAGTTGTCGCCTGGGACAGAGTGTACGCCTCAAGAATCTCAGAAGTGCGCTCGTCGCGAATAGGGTAGACGTTGATTGCAGGTACGACGAGTGCCGCCAAAATCGCGATGGCAAACGCAACCACTGCGAGGGTGACCCATCGGGACGTTGGTTTGCGGCGAGACATGATAACACGCGTTAGTGCGAATGCTGGAGCAGCTCAGTCGGATAACGTCACGGATCAGCGGGGACCGGGAGTTGACTATCCATTCGTGAAAACGAACCACCGGTCCTCCGTTGCATC
>SJPJ01000001.1:1248235-1250621 GCA_007859835.1 Novipirellula herctigrandis
CAGAAATCACGGGGGACGGGCGAAATACTTGCAAGCAGACGACAAAACGGACCACCCGTCCTCCCGTGCATTTCATGGTTCGCCACGGTGCGCGTGATCATGCACGAGTGCCGCAAGCAACGCAGTACGTAGCATTTCGAGTGCGTAGTAGTTTACCACAGCACGAACAGGGCGGTCCGTATGCGGATAATACATGGTGGTAGATCGGATTCGGCGACGTCTCAAGAATGCCCGTGAACATTTCAAAGCCAGCGATCATGTGCCATAGGCGTTGTGCCACGAGCGGGGCATTTCTATCGATGGCTCGCGGCTGGGAAAGCCCAAGACGTCTTGCGTCGGCGGCGAGTTGCCGCATCGGCGCGGCACGGTCTTCATGCATAAACGCGTGTGCGGTTTGAATTACAGACCATTCGGAGTCTTCGAGCATCGGGTATTCGATGCCGCATCGCCAGCACCAAGTTTCAATCATGGCGGTCAAACGATTTCAGTTGGCGAACGGTACGGATCAGCGGGGACCGGGAGTTGACTATCCATTCGTGAAAACGAACCACCGGTCCTCCGTTGCATCCGATGGTTACCCGAAATCCCGGCCATTTGATTGTCGATTCCGTGGAAGTGATCACGGGCGAGCAAGTCACCACGGAAAGCATCAGTGTATCAAATCAGTGTCGAATAAAACAGTTGTTGGGCAGGTTTTTGGGTAACGCCGAAAGACCGAAGCAGCGACGTTAGGCTATCCAAGGTTCCAGCCAAACGCCGTCGTGGAGTCGCATTAGCCAACGGGTAATTTAGACGAGCAATTTTCAAACTACGATTTTGACATTGGCGTTCGGATCACGTTGTCGAAACGAGATCATCATACGAGATCGATGTTGTACGTCGATACGATCTTCATCGTTACGTCGGGTAACGGTAGGGTTGACCGGGGCCGAGCGAAAGATTGACCATTTCAAAACGACGCTTTCGAGGCCTCCGCGTCCAACCCATGGTTCTGCTTCTTATGGCGACGTGATTGCGTTTGGATCGTAGGCAATTGATCGTGTAACGAAATCGACAATTTCATCGTAGTCTTCGTTTGTTTCATCAAGAAAAGGTTCTTTTGCACTCGCAACGAGCCTCGCATCGCGTACCGCAGATTCCAGTTCCGCGTAGTTCGATACGCCCAAATGTTGAAGCGAATGTGAGCCATGCATCAAGAAGACGCCATCGTTGTTGCCAGTCTGGAATTTCTCAGTCCTTGCAAGATCGTAGATTTGAAGGATCAGGTGATTTCGAAAACGCGTGTCGCGTTCCGCTGGTGGTTCGTTAGCAATCTCGATCATCTTATTAATCCAAACCGCTGATGCGAGTACGTAGTCAACTTGCTCGTCTGTGCGTGTTCGTTCCGCTAAAGTGAGTTCGGCAGAACGAGTGGTGAAAACGCCAAACCGCCACCCCAACGCAAACATCCCAACGAAGAGAAGTAGTGTCGCAATGCGATAGGTGGGGCGTTTCATTGACTAGCAGAACGTCACCGTTCACCGGGCCGCGGCAAACGACATTGATTTGAGAATTCGCGCGGCCCGCGGCTCCGTGTGCAACGGATGGTTATCCGTGGTGAATATAGGTGGAAGGTGGAATGCCAGTTTATGTTCCAAAGCAAGACCGAGCAAGCCGATGGTAACAGGAGATTGCTCGCGCAAGCCATCAGGACGTTCCGTCGTCGAGCAACGAATGTCGCCCGAGCACGCCGATGGTCGGTGCGAGGAGGCTCGCGCAAGCCATCAGGAGATTGGAAGGTCGAACCAGAAAAGTTGTCCGAGGGAATGGTTCGTCGGGTGTATCGTTCACCGGCATCAGCCGCAAGCCAGTGTTGTGACGTCAAAGCCCAACACCAGCATACCGATCGTCGTTGATTCATAGATCATGTTGCGGGGACCGCACAATCGACCTTCTTTTCGCTATTCGGTGTGTCCAATGAATATACACATTCTCGATCGAACCTTCCGTCGCGATCATCGTCAAAAGACGAAACGGTATAACGTTCTCCGCGCTGTTCATCTCTCCGGTCGATTCGACCGTCCTGGTCAGTATCCGTATAGAAAATACAGTGTGGATACGATGTGCCCGGCTTCGTCCAAATTGTGTCAAAGGGTTGCCCTCCTTCTTGAGCTACCTCTGCACTCTCCCAGTCGCTAACAGAACGGTGGTAATCAAGCGCAGTCCTTTCGCACCCCACAAGCGTTAGCGCCAAGATGGTTATCGATAATATCGACGTTTCTTTCATCAAAGTAAGTAGATTACAAAACAGAGCCAGTCGAACTCTTTCGGATAACGGACCGCGTCACCGGGGACCGGGAATTGAGTATCCATTTGCGACAACGAACCACCGGTCCTCCGCGTGCAC
>SJPJ01000001.1:1250631-1383000 GCA_007859835.1 Novipirellula herctigrandis
ATTGTTTATATACGGGTTAGCTACTGATATGTCTTGTTATCACACGACTGAGCCGTGTGATAACTCGTTTGCTTAAACGGGTAGCTGGCAATGCTAGCGGTTGATTATATCCCCATGGTTAACGCTTGACGCCGCAATGGGGACCGCTTAATCTTCTGCAGTGACGTTTTGTTCACAGTTGTGGCGTTATCGATTTCGCCGCTCATTCTATTGGCCATTAGCTATTGGGGAAAGCTGTATGTCTTTAGCCGAGTTTGAATATGTCTGTCATCGATATGTCGTGGGGAAAGATCAGGTTTGGTTTCCACGGTGGATGATGTCGTTTGCGCAGTTTCAATTAGGAGAGCGGGGAAAATCGGCTAAGCGAATCCAATTTGGTCATGACGATGTGATTCGATTTTCGCAGAGTTTGAGGGATTCGGGAACTCCTGCTTGGAAACGTTTGCAATGTGTCCGTGCGATTGACACTTATCAACATTTTGTATTGAAGCCAAGCAGTTTTGTTGATTTTTCGGAAGTGAAGCGGGTTCTTGGTGAGATTGCGGAGTGGGAGAAAGCTCGGGCTGATGGAGACGGAGAAATCTCGGTCGTTGCTGGTGAAGGTTCTGCGGGATTGATCGATGAGAACGAGCCGGAGGCGATTCAGCGGCTTCGTGTGCACTTTCGTTTAAAGAAGACACCTTTGTCGACTGAGCGAGCGTATGTGAGTTGGGTCTATCGTTTCATCAATCATTTGGACGACGAAAACTTGGAACGCTATGGGGAGCGAGAGATCGGAGAGTTTTTGACGGATTTGGCGTTAACGGACGTGGTTGGTTCGACTCAGAATCAGGCACTTCATGCGATATTGTGTTACTACAAACATGTGCTTTGCCGGGAGATGTCGATGATTTCTCGGTTGACGGCGAAGACCAGTGTTTTTCTGCCGGTTGTGTTAACGAAGTCGGAGGTTAGCGAGTTAATACACTGGATGATTGGCTACAAGCGAACGATGTTTTTGTTGATGTATGGAAGTGGGCTGCGGCACAAGGAGTGTCGGACGCTACGTATCAAGGACCTCTGTATTGATTCTCGTCAGATTGTGGTTCGCAAGGCGAAGGGGCAGAAGGACCGAGTGACTGTGTTACCCGAAGTGGCGATACGGTCGCTGCAAAATCAGATTCAGCAGTCGCGTTTGGTGCATGAGATGGATTTAGAGCAAGGTTTGGGGGATGTATATTTGCCGAATGCTTTGGCGAGGAAGTATCCCAATGCGGGGCGTGAATTTGGTTGGCAGTATTTGTTTCCATCACGTCAGCTTTCGCGTGATCCTCGTAGCGGTTCGCAGCGACGGCATCATGTTCACGAGAGAACGTTTGCCAATGCGATGAAGAATGCGCTTGGGCGAACGGAGATCGAAAAGTTAGCGACGCCTCATACGCTGAGGCATTCATTTGCAACGCACATGTTAGAAAATGGTGCTGATATTCGCACGGTGCAAGAGTTGTTGGGGCACAAGGACGTGAAAACGACGATGATTTATACGCACGTGATGAATCGTCCAGGATTGGCAGTGACGAGTCCGCTTGATGGGTTGTCGTCGGCACCCTGTGAGCTTGGTTGAGGGGGATCAGGTGTAGTTATCTGCACCTTCGGTACCGTGGGTGACCCGAAAGGTGAGAATCCTGATTGCTGCAAGCGTTCAGTGTAGCGGGATGAGATGGGCAATGCTAGACATTTTGTGCAGCGACATATGGAAATGGCATATTCAAGCTACGGGATAGTTTGCTTAGGTATTTTTGCGTGTTTATGACGTCTTTCGTTGCTGGCCAGTCACCGTGATTGGGGACGAAGTTCTTGAGTTGTGATCGGCTGCGGAGACAATTGGATGCGGGAACCGGATTGGCCCAGTTTGATTGATCTCGTCACAGGGACTTTTTGCAGGGTGTTTCGAAGGGTTGTGGCCAACAGCGGCTCGATTGGTGGTTGGTAAGGCGGGTGATGGGCGGTTGGGTGATGGGTGCTTGGGCGGTTGTTATCGGAAAAGCCGACAATCATTGTGGAGTGTGTGCATTTTCGGGCTCTCGATCCACTATTCTAGATGGTTGCGATAATGATTTTCGACCTACTTTTCTCTCTGAAGGAACTCGTCTTATGTTCAATGTTCGCTTGAGTATTGCTGTGGTTGCGGGTTTGATGTTGGTTGGTCTTGCGGTGGCGGAAGCCCCAGACGAACGGAGCGAGCGAGATTGTGTGAATGATGCGGTGATTGTCGAAAAGGGAATCGAATTGGCTCCGCATGTGTTCCTGGGGCAGCTGGGTGGTTTGACCGCCGAGGTTGTTGCCGAACCGCCGCAACCGCGGGGTGCACAGCATGGGGCTGGTGTTCAGCCTCAGGTTGTTCAGCCTCAGGGCGTTCAGCCCCATGTCGTTCAGCATGCGGGGATGCCAGGAGTGGCTCCGTCTCAACGAGCCGTATCCTCGGAAGGTGGGGCTGGGGGCACTGCGACGAAAGTTGCGCAAACGACGATGGAGCAACTCGATGAATTGTATTCCTTTTCGGTATCGAGTTTGTTGAAGGATTTGCCGAGGGTTTTGAGCGAAGAAGTTGGGGTGCCGGTGATGTTGGATGATCGCGGAGTCGCGTTCGCGGAGTTGAAGGCGGAGGAGGCGATGGTCGATTTTCAGGCATCTGGGGAAATACCATTGCGAACGGCGCTGCGTCAGATGCTTCGGCCACTTGGTTTAAAAGGAGTGGTCGAGGACGAGGGATTGGTGATCACGGCGGATCCGAGTGCACTGGTGCATCAAGGGATTGCAACATCGCGATGGCTGAGTGTTGATGCCGAGGCGGCTGGTGCAATCGAGAGGGCGTTGGAATCGCAAGCGGATGCTAATTTTTCGGATACGCCGCTTAAGGAAGCACTGAGTGTCCTTTCGGCCGAGCATGATTTGCCGATTCTTGTTGATGCACGATCGCTTGAAGAAATTGGGTTAACGACGGACACGCCCGTTTCTTTGGTGCGAAAGGATGTCAAATTAGAAAGCCTTTTGGATCTATTGCTGGGGTCTGTTGATTTAACGTTGAATGTCCAAGGCGACACGTTGACGGTAACGACACGGGAAGCGCGTGAATCAAAGGGAATGAGTCGCATTTATTGGTTGGAGGGAACCGGGGTGGCAAGGGGTTATCTCGGTTCGATCATGCAGGTGATTCAAGCGTCGATCGAGCCGGATCAATGGGAAGCGATGGGGGGATCGTCGACGATGTCGTCATTACAGACGGCACGTCCTGCATTGATTGTCAGCGCGACGTTTTCGATGCACCGTCAAATCGAGGCGTTGATTGACGTGCTTCGCGAAAACCACTTTGGCGGTGAGCCGGAGAACCCGGCAACTGCGGTTCCGGGTGTCCAGCCGTATGGTGGCGGCATGGGCGGCGGCATGGGTGGCGGCATGGGTGGAATGGGTGGTGGAATGGGTGGCGGCATGGGTGGAATGTTTTAGCCGGTCTCTACAAGGAGGAGACAATTCCGGTACACTCGGCGTTTTGAAATGAAGTGCGTCGCGTGCTGCGGGCAGATTGGGCCGTTACTGGCGTTGGGCCGCAGATGCGGACGCATGATTCTGTTACACAATATTCTTAAAGGGCGAAGCTTAGACGCATGGACAAGAAAGCCAAAAAACGTCTCGAAGTCATCAACAAAAAACTCACCAGTTTGCGTCCTCGGTTGGCGGGTTCTCGCGCTCAAGCAGATGATGCCGAGGAGCTGAAGCAACTGGAAGATGAAGTTGCGAAGTTAGAAGCCGAGGCGAAGCAGTTGAAGGAATCGAAGTAGCCATCCAGGGCAAATCCATTTTTCGGACCTTAGGGACATTAGCCCGCTGGTAAAACCCTTGCCCGGCTTCGAGTCGCCAACCGCGCGCAGGAGGCGTCAACCTCTCGCGCGGAGACGTCAACCTCTTGCGCAGGCGGGAGAGGTGACCTAGTAAGTAATCCTAAGCAGGATGCTGGTGTCCGGGAGTTTGGCACCGAGTAGCCATCCGCGTGGTTGATCGATCAAGCATGCGTGCGGATCGATGCCGTAAGAAACGATGCCGTAAGAATGGCCTAATAGCCTCGGTAGAAGCTATTGGAGTAAGGGTAAACGGGGCGTGTGTAGCTTGGTACTACATATTTTCGTGCGTTGTATTGCAGTGCGTTGTATTGCGGTGCGTTGTATTGCGGTGCGTTGTATTGCGGTGCGGCCATCAATGGGGCGGCGATGTCAGCGGGTGTAGGCATCGCGGTGCCTCGATGATAGCGGCGGCGCACTGTGTTTCCGTAAAAGTGGCCTGGGCGGTAGGGGCGATTTTCGATTGGCGTCGATTTGATTTGTTGTCGGTACGCCCCGGTTGCGACGACGACGGGTGACCATCCCGGTTCGGCAGCCGATGATTGGCCTGCGACGGACAAAGCCAGTCCGCAGGCAACGAAAAGGTTCAAAATACTTATTTTCATTATTGGGTCTCCTCAGGCATATTCGTGTACGCCCGTTTCTAATTCAAAAGGTGTGTATAATCATTGGCGAGTCGTTGGCACGTTACGATCGTCGAAAAATGGGTGTAGTGCAAGTTCCCTTCGCGATTCAGCGGAGAGTTCTTTTGAGCTGTCAATCATCGATGGGGTGATGGCCCCTGCAAAAGGGGTGGGGTCGGAAAATCCGCGCGGAAATTTTTTCAATGAAATTCAATACAAAACAGTCGGGGCGGGGAAAATCGTCACTCGGTGCGATTGGTATCGTCGTCCTTGTCGGCATTTACTCATTTGCTCAACCGGTCCTCAACGACCGGTACGGTTTGAACTTGCCCGCTTTGAGATCGAATCAAGCGGGGCAAGGGGCGGTCGCAGAGGTTTCGGACAATTCTAGTTCACTGCAAAGGGGCGAGACGCAAACGTCCGAAAAGAAGCGGACCGCCAGCAAGCCGTCGTCAAGCGGCACGGCGAATTCAGCAACGGTAAAACAGGACTCGGCTAAGTCGGGTACGAGTCAGCCGGGGATGAGCGAGCGAGCGCGAGGCCCGTTGGCGGACCGAATGAGTCCGACCAAGAGTGGCGCGAAGTCGGCAACGGTTTCGCCAGCCAGTTCTTCGTCGCGCCAGATCGATGCAAAGCAGGTCGAAGGGGCGGGTGATTCGGATTTGCTTTACGGATTGCTCCGCGAAGTGTCACCGAAGCGGTACATGTCGCCGGCGGGTTTGCAGTATGTGCCGGGCAGTGCCGAGGGGCATCGGCTTGAGCATTTACGTCGGCACACCAAAGACAACCCATCGCGCGCGGGCAGTCATGGGGTGTTTGATGGTGAGATGGAAGGGGCGTTAAAGACGATTGACAAAGCTTACGAGCGAGCCAAAAAGGGTACGCGAACGACCAAACGTACAGACGATGGTCGAACGATTTACACGGTCGACATGGGAGGTCGGATCGGCTACGTCGGGGGACGCGATGGCAATCGAAAACGGAAGCCGATGGCTCGCCGTGTCCGCATGGTCCTTGAGGGGACACGAGTGATTACCGCGTATCCGATGTAAGTGTTGGCATCTTGTTCTGATTTCTTGTCCTGTAAAGCATCGTTTTCTTAATTCCGGAGATTGACTAACCGTGAGTCCGAAACATTCCATTGACTTTTGTCCGATTTGTGGCGGTGGGCTTTGTGGTGTCCGAATCTGTGGCTTGAATGCCAACGACGAAACCAACGAATTGGTGGGGCATTACGAATTGGTCAAGCCGCACGGGTTGATCGTTTGTGACGAATGCGAAGCCATTTGGTTGGAGCCCGATACGTCGACGCCACATCAATACCCGGATGCCTGTGACGCGCGATGTCCGATTTGTAGCGAGCCGTTGTGGGGGAAACAGAGTCGGTGGGCCGATCTGCGTGATATTGCCGAGCTTGGTTGGACAGGTTGCACGAACCCGGAATTGGACGTGTATCCAGACGAGGGTTTGGTTTGACGTGTGTTGGTGTGTGTGGATAGCACGTGGGTTTTCATGCGAGCAAGTTCTTTATAGGGTGTGGTTTCCAGCGGCTGTATCCGGCCTTGGAAAATGCGTGCCGGCTTATCCATTTCCCGCGATCATTGATCGCTGTCCACTCGAATTTTTGCGTCGTTATCTTGTTAGAACGAATTTCCATTCCATCGTCGGTTGACCGGCGAGTTGTTTCCCCGGAAATCCGCCTTTGGATCAACGATGCTCGAAATCGTATCGAAGCGTTTCAGGATCGCTGGGACCGCCCCCTGATGGAACAGTTTGTTGCGGCGGATTACGAATTGGTTTACCAAACCCTTGCTTGGGCGATTGAGTCGCAGATGTTAATTGGTCGGCGGTTTTTGGAGTGGGGATGCGGGTTCGCGGTTGTTAGCGCTTTGGCGTCGACGTTGGATTTGGACGTGATCGGGATCGAAGCGGAAGCGGACCTCCTTGATCAAGGGCGTGGGTTGACGAAGGATTGGAACGTCAACCTTGAATTGGTGTGCGGCAATTTTTTGCCTGCGGATGCCGAGCATCTTGCGGATGACCCAACGTTACCGAGTCTCGGACACGCGGTGGAATCGGCTTATGAAATGATCGGATTGGACCTAGACGATTTTGCGATCGTGTATTCCTATCCGTGGCCGGGCGAGGATGACTTTCACGAACGAGTGTTTCAGCGGCATGCTGCACGGGGGGCATTGTTAATGCAGTTTTGCGGCCCGAACGATGTGCGGCTGTGGCGAAAACGCTCCTAAGTGATCAGATGGCCTAAGTGATGAGTAGAGATGCCTAGGGTGCTGTAATTTCGAAGATTGCTTCGATCTCGACTGCCATCTTTCCGGGTAGCGATGTTGCTCCGATTGCGCTGCGGGCTCCGACACCGGCGTCTTCGCCAAAGACGTCGCGAAACAGTTCGCTACATCCATTGATGACGGCGGGTTGTTGGTCGAAGTCGTCGGTACAGCGGACAAGACCTACCAGCTTTACCAGCCGTTTGATTTTATCCAGATTTCCGAGATGCGATTGGAGGGTTGCCAACATCGACAATCCGGTTAATCGTGCTGCGTCGAATCCGGCTTGCACGTCCATGTCGAGGCCGAGTCGCCCGGTGATCAATTTCTTGTCAACGCCGATTGGACCGTGGCCTGACAAGTGAGCCAAGTTTCCAACGACGATGACAGGTTTATACAGCCCCAATGCTTTTGGGCTTTCAGGTAGGGTGATCGCGAGTTGATTTAATTTGGCTTGTGGATTCATGCTTGTCTTTTTTACGAATTGTTTTGTGAGTAGGGCAACCGTCGAGGTGGTTAATATATGAAAAATCGTCACGGAAGGAATGATGGTCACATTGGGATCAAAACATTTCGATCTCCAGACCGGCAAATCTTTCGCCGAAGACATTTCCAAGGGCTGTCCAGTGATTTGCCAAGGTATTGGCAATTGCGAGTGAATTTTCAATGAGTGTGTCTGATGATGAATAACCCCACCAAGATATCGGTCGTCTTGCCGGTGCGTGACGGTGAGCATCGTATCGTCGCGCGGGTCGAACAGGTTCTCGAAGCGTTGGAGAGTCTGAGTAGCGATCCGGCAGAGATTGTTGTTGTTGATGATGGTAGTCGTGATTCGACGGCGGAAGTGCTCGACGAATTGGTCTCTCGGAATCCGCAAGTCCGCGTTGCGCGGCACAGTCGACCACGCGGCATGGAGGCGGCGGGTCAAACGGGACTGGAGCGGTCGCGGGGCGAATTGGTTTTCATTCAAGAGTCGGACTCGTCGGTTCGGATCGAAGATCTTCAACGGCTGTTGAAAATGAGCGAAGATCGTAGCGTTGTCGCGGCGCGAGCCGAGAGTCGTCCGCAGCCATTGTCGCCTGCGTTGCTTCGTCGGCTGCGAGCATGGGGCGCGGCAGCGGAGCGACAATTGGAAAAGGACGCGGAAGAAAAGAAGCAGGCGGTTCAGCCATGTTGTATGCAAATGGTGCGTAGACCTCACCTTCAACGATTGGCAGGCCGTGCGGGCGAGAGGGTGCGATTGGAAAGCGAAACGATGCGGTCGACTTCGCTTCCATGAGCACGCATCAATAAGCACGCTTCCATGAGCCTAAGGGGGGCCTTTGGGGAGGCGGTCTAATGCAATCACGACACCTGCAATCACGACACCTGCAATCACGACAACTGCGATCAACGGGTCGAAATGCAGAATCGATTCGCAGGAGCGATTGATGTGCTAATGGTTGTGTCGATCGCCGTGTCGGCAAACCTTCTCGGAATTGCTTTGAAATATTCCGAATTCCGCGTATCGCTCTGCGGGGTGATGGGCTCGGGAGTTACAGTGAAGCGTTCGAAACTCGCGATGAGTATGTGATGATGACGCGATGACTATGTGATGATTACTCCCTGAAGCACAGGAATCATAGGATGTCCGATTCGAGAGGTCTTAAAAAGCCGCTGTTGTACGCTTTGATTGTTTCCGTGTTATTGGGAGCGATTCTGGGCATTCTGTTGGTGCTTCGCAATACTTGGGGGTGGCTTGAGGTTCGAGTCATGTTGACCACTGTGGTTATCGCGGTTGCGAGCTTATGCGGTTTGGCATGCGATCTATCGAAGACGCCGTTCGGTTTGAATTTGTTGCCAAAGGCCGGTTTGGTGATGACGGGTATCACCGCCGCAATGTTGTTGCTGGGCATGTGGGGCGACGTGGACTCCGAAGTCTACTGGAAAATCTCGGCGGTGGTTTCGATTTTTGGTGTCGCGACCGTTCATGTTTGTTTGTTGTCCATCGCAAGGTTGGTCGGTCGTTTCCAATGGGTGTATTGGATTGGATGTCAAGTGATATTTGGCTTGGCGGTACTGTTAGCGACGATCATTTTTGGCGAGATTGAATCGGAGGGAATATGGCGGTTGGTGGCAACGATGTCGATTGTCGCTGCGGCGATCACGCTTGTTATCCCCATTTTGCACCGCATCGGCAGGATGGAATCGTCGCGAGAGGATTTGCTGATGCCAGTGGACCGTCGCAACATCGCATCGATTGATGAAGAGATCGCTTGCATGGAAAAGGAACTCGCTCGCATGCAACGACTGAGGAAGGAAATTGTGGAACGCGACACTCCGAAGGATGGGTGAATTGGCGAATGGATAAATTGACGAATGGATAAATTGACGTTGAGGCACGACATCATCAAGCGGGCTACTTGATATCAACGGAAACCATTCGCGACGCGTGTGCAGAAACGTTTTCCTTCGATTGGATCCGATGTATTTGTCGAGATTTCAGTGATCAATACCGGTTCGGGATCATTGCTTCTCGACTTCCAGCACATGCATGGTGGTTTTGAGGACTGCGTCGGGAGTTAGCGACATGCTATCGATCCCTTCTTTGACTAGGAATGCAGCGAACTCGGGGTAGTCGCTGGGAGCTTGTCCGCAGATGCCGATTTTCGCTCCTTTGGCTTTGGCGGTTTTTATCACGGATGAAATGGATCGTTTGACCGCTTCGTTGTTTTCGTCAAAGACGTGAGCGACAATTTCCGAGTCGCGATCGATACCGAGTGTGAGTTGAGTCAGGTCATTGGATCCGATCGAAAAGCCGTCGAAGATTTCGGCGAATTGATCAGCCAGAATCACGTTGCTGGGGATTTCGCACATGACATAGATTTCCAAGCCGTCTTGTCCGCGAACTAATCCATACCTTGCCATTTCTTCTTGAACTTTTCGGCCCTCTTCAACGGTCCGGCAAAACGGAATCATCAGTTTGACATTGCGGAGCCCCATTTCATCACGAACTTTTCGTGCCGCTTTACATTCAAGTCCAAAGGCGTCTCGAAATTGCGGGGAATAGTATCGTGATGCACCACGAAATCCTAGCATTGGGTTGTCTTCTTTGGGTTCATACTTTGCACCGCCGACCAGGTTGGCGTATTCGTTCGTTTTGAAATCGCTCAATCGGACAATCACGTCTTTGGGAAAAAATGCCGACGCGATCATGGCGATGCCTTCGGCTAGTCGGTCGATGTAGAATTTGGGTTTGTCGTGGTAGCCCATGGTTGCCTTGTCAACGGCGGCTCGTGTATCGTCATCAAGTTGATCGTAGTCCAACAATGCCTGCGGATGCACTTTGACATAGTTGCTAATGATAAATTCTTCTCGTGCGAGTCCGACGCCATCGTTGGGGATAGCAGAGAATGCGAACGCTTGGTCCGGAGTCGCGACATTCATCATGATTTTGGTATTTGGGCGTTGTTGGTCGCTCAGGTCGACGGACTCGACGTCGAACGGTAACGCACCTTGGTAGACGATGCCTTCATCTCCTTCGGCGCAACTGATCGTAACGGTTTGGCCGTCATTCAAGACTTCGGTGGCGTTAAGTGTTCCGACGATCGCTGGGAGCCCAAGTTCACGACTGACGATCGCGGCATGACAAGTACGCCCGCCACGGTTAGTGACAATCCCGGCGGCTCGTTTCATGACCGGTTCCCAGTCGGGGTCGGTTTTGTCGGTGACGAGGATTTCGCCATCGCGAAAGCCAGCCAAACCGTGGACATCACGAATGAGCCGTACGGGTCCGGAGCTAATTTTTTCCCCGATCGACCGTCCGGTTAATAGTATCGATGAGCGTTCTCGGAGGTGGTATCTTTCGAGTGTCGTCGGCGACTTGCGGGATTGAACGGTCTCGGGACGTGCCTGTACGATGAACAAATCGCCTGTCCGCCCGTCCTTTGCCCATTCCATATCCATCGGGCATGCTTGTCCACGAAGTTGGCTGTAGTGATCTTCAATCTGGCAAGCCCAACGTGCCAATTGCAAGATATCATCGTCTTCTAGAGCAAAGCAATTCGCTTGCTCGGGGCTAACCGGAACGTTCTTGGTCATTTTGCTGCCGCCAATGTCGTACACCATTTTCATCGCTTTGGTGCCGATAGTTTTGTTTAGGATTGGGCGGAATCCTTTCTTGAGGGTCGGTTTAAATACATAGTATTCGTCTGGATTGACGCTTCCCTGCACGACATTTTCACCAAGGCCAAAGGCTGCGTTAATCAGCACAGCGTCACGGAATCCGGTTTCGGTATCAATCGAAAACATCACGCCTGAAGTTGCCAAGTCGGAGCGAACCATTTGTTGAACGCCGATCGACAACGCGACACGCATCGAATCGTATCCGTGATTGGCACGGTACGAGATTGCTCGGTCGGTGAACAACGAGGCAAAGCAACGACGGCAAGCGTCCAGCACGGAAGCTTGGCCACGAACATTCAAGTACGTTTCTTGTTGGCCCGCGAAACTAGCGTCGGGAAGATCTTCGGCCGTGGCACTGCTACGCACAGCGACATCGGCTAAGTCATGCCGTTCTTCGCAAAGGTGGTGGTAGGCTTCGACGATCGCGTGCGAGATGGGTTCGGGAAGAGGCGTGTCCAAGATTAGGTGGCGAATGGCCATGCCATGATGCTGAAGATTATCGATGTCTCCGACGTTTATGCCGCTGAGGATTTGCGAGATTTTTTCGTCCAAACCGGTTTCATTGAGAAACATTCGATAGGCCGCAGCCGTGGTTGCGAACCCGTTGGGAACACGAATTCCGCGCGGCGTCAGTTGGCGATACATTTCCCCAAGGGAAGCATTTTTCCCGCCAACTATCGGAACATCATCCATACCAATTTGATCAAACCAGCGGATAAGATCGGTAGACACGTCGGTAACAACGCTCATGGTATTTCTCGCATTAAAGGAAGCAAAACTAGCGTCCCAAACAAGAGGTTGTTGGTATGACGCATAGGGTGATAGCTTCGCAAACTCTGTTCCAAATGGTTTTTGTGGAAACAAAATAATGAAGGTGAACAACTTCGCACACAATTGGGTTCGTAACGTGCTTTGGCGTCACAGTTTTGTGCGTGGAAATTTTCAGAACTCAGAACACTGTGTTGGGGCTTCACGAAGTGGGGCGGGGCTTCACGCAGTGCGGCGGGGCTTCACGCAGTGGAGCGGGCATTGGCTAGGAAAGCGGTAGTCGTGGGTTGAGAAAAACCCGTCTATGCTTTGTGGCCATAGCAATCGCCCGTTTCGAAAGACGCGACGGGTGTCGGGTCGACGTAGTCGTTGATGTGAGTGAGCGGGTCCGAATATTCCAATTGCATCATGCGGAGCGGGCCAAACTCAACGTTTGGTCGTGCTTGAAGAAAATCGAGCAGAGATTTGTAGGGGCTGTTATCGAGGAACCTGCTGATTCCGTCGATCATTTTGTGCACGACCTCGGGACCCTCTCGGTAGATTTCGGAGGTTACCATCACTGCGTTCGCGCCAGCGATCATCGCCTTGATCGCATCTTCGGCCGAACGCACTCCGCCGCTGGCGGCGATTGAAATGTCGAGTTCGCCAGCGCGAGCATGAACGATCCCTTCGAGGGTTCCACCTAAGGAATGGACTGGGGAAAGTTCCCATCGAATGGTCCAACGCATTTGGTCTATGTGGACATCCCACTCCGGCAAATGGGTAAAGAGAATCAATCCGTCGGCGCCCGCATTTTGTAACTTTTTTGCGATCGATGCGAGATTCGTGAATCGCTTATGTAGTTTGACGGCCACCGGTATCGAAATATTTTCGCATAGACGGCGAACCGTGTCGACGAAGTGCTGTTCCACTTGATCAGAAGATTCTTCGGGAAGCGAGATGATCGGCGGCCAACTTAATTGCAATGCATCCGCTCCGGCGGCTTGGATTTCCTTGGCATAGTCAATCCAATGTTCAACACTTGAACCGCTGATGCTGGCGAAAATTGGGATCTGCTCGCAGAGTTTTAGTTGACGAATCGCGGCGAGATAGTTGTCGACGCCGCCATTGTATCGGTCTTGCAGTGGTTGGTAGCCGCTGCGCTCGATCGCGTGTTCCGGGTCCACTGAACGTATCGTCGCGTACAGAATCTGTTCTTGGAGTATTGAAGGTAACACGATCGCGCCGACGCCTGCGCAGGCGAGTTGACGGACCATTTCCGGCTCGATCGTCAATGGACACGAGCCCGCGATCACGGGTGACTTCAGCTCTATCCCCAAGAATGTAGTGGCCAATTCAGAGTTCATGGTTTGTCCGGTGGCTGAAGGGGGTAATGCTTCTGGCTGTTCAGACGAAACTGTGGGCAAACAAAACTTTGGGCAGGCGAAACCGTGCGCAGATCGAACTGTGCACCTAAAAAGAAATCACTCTGTTTCTCTCCATGCACGACTACAGGCATTTTCGAATGCGATCGAAACCGCTTCTGATTTCGCTTGCCACAAGTTTTACTGCTTCGTAAACGTCATCCGCCGATTCCCCAACGGCTTCTTTTATTGGTGTGTACCGTTCATCGAGAGAATCGAATTTGCGGTCCAGCGAGTCCCACTGATCCTGCAATTCTTTCGTACCAAGATGCATTTGAAGTTTCAATTCATCTCGCTCGTGCTTAAGGCCACGGACGAGTTCCGCAACCAATTTGTCTTGATCTTTCATCCGAATTATCCTTTTTTCTTTCAACGTAGCAGGTTACCCACCAGCTTGGATTGCTATGGAGTTCGGCTGAAACCGCCGTGTCCAAGCCGATTGTTTTGATGTCGGTAGAGACCGTGATCGAATTGACGCAACATGCATGCCAAACCGTTTTTTCACAGCATGTTCACACGTTTTTAGGCATCGTTTTTTTGGCTTGCCGTGGAAGGGCTGACACGTGGAGTGTGCGTAAACGGCTAATCAAGTATGCAAGTGCGTCGATTCAGCACGCATTGCGTGTTTGGGCTGGCCCTACGGCGTCGGAGGCAGTTTTGGGGATATTCAGTCAGAAGTGTTGCTAATTTGCGCGACCAATGGAAATCCCAAAATCTTAGCCGAGACCGAATGCTAGGCGAGACCGAATGCGAGGCGAGACCGAATGCTAGCCGAGACCGAATGCTAGGCGAGACCTCGTAAATGATCAGCGGCGCGGCGCTAGCCGGTGACCCTGGAAATACCCGCGGCTAGTGTATTGCGGCTCACATCAGCGTGCGTCAATTCACCGTCGAGGCCATCGTGCCATTGTTGGCCGGATGAGGTTGCTGGACCAAAACCATTTCTGATTTGGCATTGGGGCACTTTCAAGCTAACGGTTTGATTCGTGCCAATGCTCGTTAGCGTGATGCCAACGTTTGGAACCGGGGCGGCTTATTTTCATTGGAGTCGGTGTTGGCACTTTTTGGGGAGCCACGAGATGAGTTCGTGGATGCTTGGGGCGGTTGGTAAAACAGGCCATGAAGCAAGGCTGCGATCGGATAGTGCTGCGCAGAATTTGCGAAGAACAGTCAAGAATGATCGCTTTTTTTGCTTTCGCGGAGTCCGGTATACGAATGTCTTCAGGATAATCCCTAGTCAAAATTAACGGCTCTTGCCGATGTTCGATGCTTGCAGAATTCGAAATACTTAAGCAAATCGAAAGCCGTTACTTCGCCTATTCTCAAGGAAACCTGTATGCCCGCCACTCTATCAGCCGAGTTCACCGCCGAGACGTACTTCCGAATCCATGCAACCGCGTGTATGAGCCAAGTGCGATCCGAACGGGTTGAGCGAGAAGCATTGCGGATTATCGCTGCTCACCCACATTTTCGTGGCCTTGCTTCTGCGGTTGAGGTGGAGTGCCGAGATGGCAGGTTGGTTTTGACGGGTCGAGTGCCAACGTTTTTCTATAAGCAACTTTTGCAGGAAGCATTACGAACGCTCGATGGTGTCCACACAATTAACAATCAAGTCATGGTGGAAAGCACCAACTGCTAGGTGTTTTGCTATTGACATCGCGAAGGTTGAGGATTCGGGTTACGCCATTGGGGAAAAATGAATAACACAGTCCTTGTCGCTGACAGTGACCCGGAATGGGTTGACGTTGCCGCTCGCTATCTTTCTCGCCACGGGTACGATGTCGCTACTGCCATCAATGGTTTGGAGTGTTTAAGTGTTTGGCGAAAACAATCGCCGGAGATCATGGTGCTAGAGGATGAAATGCTTTGGGGAGGAAGTGACGGATTCATTGGCGTGGTTCGGGAAGCGGAAAACGGTGAAGGGATCTATCGGGAAAAGGATTTGACCATCATTGTGACGACAACTCGATCGACGAACCAAATCAAAGGTCTTTACCACTGGCCTCACGTCTCGGCGGTTCTGCGAAAACCGTTTGGATTATCGGAACTTCGCGAGCAAATGCTTTTGACGACTAAGACGCTCCGGCCCAAGGCCACGAACTTTCGATCTCAAGTTCAACAACTGTTGGCAGCAACCATTGCACCTGGGATTCTCCGCTCGGCGACGAAGCCTTTAAAGTGATTGATTGTCTCAAGCCAAGACATTTGTTCGCGACCTGATTTGATGGTGACGCACCCATTTTTTGGATAAATGGTTGGGGGATTGTCTGGCCGCGACCGTGCAGTATCGCCCAGCGGTGTGCTGAAATGTTGCAAGCAAAACGGTCGTCGAATATTAAATGTCGTTTGGATTTAGGGCTTATCTGGTAACCGGCAAAGATTTGGATCGACGAACCAGGGCTGATTATGGTCGAGTTCTAAACTTGTCCATCCGGTTGGCGATTTCATTCGTTTTCCCTACCGTCTAGGCCGATCTCCGGCCACTGTGCAATCGAAATCTCTGTGAGTTGTAGGTGTTTTGAGGGCAAACGGCACGGGGAATGCAATTTCTGTTTTTGAAGCGTATCCACATGTAGCGACGGGCAGCGGTAGCAGTGGAGATGCGAATGAATCAGGAATCGAAGAAGTCAACTCGGATCTTGATCGTTGACGATCATGCAATGGTGCGTGAAGGGTTAGCGACGTTTCTATCCAATCAGCCCGGCATGCAAGTTTGTGGCGAAGCGTCGGGTGCCTCGGAGGCGATGCGACAGATCGAACAGAATCGACCCGACTTTATGATTGTTGATATGTCGCTAAAGGTGGGGCACGGCATCGAGCTAATCAAGCAAGTTCATGCGCTGGATCCGAGCATCAAGATGTTAGGCCTTTCGATGCATGACGAATGTTTATATGCCGAACGGGCGATTCGTGCGGGAGCGATGGGGTATTTGAGTAAAGAGCACTCGCGGACCCTCATCATTGATGCGATTCGTACGATCTTGCGCGGTCAAGTGTTTCTGAGCGACGCGATGACGAGTCGTTTGTTGAAACGCTCAATAGGAAAAGAAGAGGATAGTATCAAAGAACCGATCGACACTTTGTCGGATCGTGAGATGCAGGTGTTTCAGCTGATTGGTCAAGGCATTACGGTTCGTGAAATAGCCAATAAGTTGGAACTAAGTCCCAAAACGGTTGAAACCTACCGTGAAAATATCAAAGCGAAACTCGGGCTTGATAATGCAACGGAGTTAATTCGCCATGCTGTGCTTCGGTTCATCGAAGAGACGTGAGCATTGATGTTCTGTTCCGCAAAGGCTGTGTTTCAATGCAATGGCTGTGTTTCAATGCAATGGCTGTGTTTCAATGCAATGGCTGTGTTTATCGGGCCGCGATTTAATTTGTTGCCAAATACGGTGACCAAATTAGATTGTGCAGGCCTTAGTCACGAGCAGACTGTTTGTCACGAGTCGATGGTCTTTGCTGGTCAGGCAGGTTGATGGTGGGTGAGCAAGGAAGCGACTCGAGGTGGCATTCGCTTTGCACTGCTTTGGCAATGATCGTCGGAAAACAACAAACCGGTTAGTGGTTCGATCGACAACATGCCCATAATAGGAGCGTATTTCATGAATGCTTCAGCAATTGCTGCCTTTGAAAGCACGGTGCAGAAATCAAACGAATGGGTGAACGAAGTGATGGATGAAATGTGCTGGGATGATCCGCAGCGTGCATACCATGGACTTCGTGCCGTACTGCACACTTTGCGTGACCGATTGCCACTCGCGGAAGCGGTCGATTTGTCGTCGCAATTACCGATGCTGGTTCGCGGCGTCTATTTCGAAGGATGGCGACCCAACCGAACGGTAAGGCCTGATCGAACCAAAGAGGAATTCTTGCAACATATCTTTGACGCATTCCCGGGCGATTTCGAAGTTGATCCCGAGGAATTGGTTTGGGCGGTCTTTCGTGTTATGGCACGCCACATTACCAAAGGCGAGATTGATGACATCAAAGCGACGTTGCCAGTGAAATTCCGTGAATTTTGGCCTGCGTAATCGGTCCGCGTAATCGATCCGCGCAGTCGCATGGATCAAAGCAACGGTAGTCGCCTTCATTTTAGGCCAAGTTGGAGTGCGTGTATCAAGAGTCATCGTGGCTTTCGCCGAGTTTGCCTTTTGGTTGCGTTTGCGTGACATGGGCCGCTGCGCAGGAGTAGGTTCCGATGGAAATTCAACTGAGCGTCTCGAGTGCAATCACCACGTCGAATTTGCCATTCGAGTATGTTGAGCGCAAAGGCCTTGGGCATCCAGATTCCATTTGTGATTCGGTCATGGAGGCAGCTGCCTCAGCACTGCGGCGTGAATATGTTGAACGGTTTGGTCGGGAGTTGCATTACAATCTGGACAAAGCGATGCTCGTGGCCGGTGAGAGTTCTCCGAAACTCGGTGGTGGGAAAATCGAGCGTCCCATGCAATTCATCGCGGGTGATCGAGCGACGACCCGATTCGGCAAAAAGGATGTTCCTGTGGACGAAATTGTTGAGTCCGCTGTTTTGGATTGGCTTCGCAATCACATGCGATTCATGGATGTCCGCAAAGATGTGAATTTTCGAAGTGAAATCAAGGCTGGGTCGGCGGAGTTGACGGGAATCTTTGATCGCGAAGTGACGGTCGCCAACGATACCTCCGCCGCCGTTGGCTACGCTCCACTTTCGGAAACCGAACGGATCGTTTTGGAGACCGAACACTTTATCAACTCAGCCGATTTTCAACATCCGTTTCCCTTTGCGGGCGAAGATGTCAAAGTAATGGGGGTCAGGCATCACAAACAGTTACGAATGACGATTGCCGTGGCGATGGTGGATCAATTCATTCCTACCGCGGCAAGTTACTACGATAACAAGCAATCGATCCGCGAAGCGATTGTGGGTTTTGTCAACGAATTGCGAGATCAAATCGAAGAAGTCACCGTTGACATCAACATGTTGGACGATCCAAGTCGCGCGATGGCGGGTATGTATTTGACAGTGATCGGCACATCGGCCGAAAGCGGTGATGGCGGAGAAGTAGGCCGAGGCAATGCCGTTAACGGCTTGATCTCGCTAAACCGTCCGACCAGCAATGAAGCGGCCGCAGGTAAGAACACAATGTGCCATGTTGGTAATATCTACAATCACTTGACACATAAAATTGCCGCTGAGATCGTCCAATCGATCGCTCCGGTGCAAGAAGCCACGGTGTGGTTGTGCAGCCAAATTGGAAGCCCGATTGATCAACCATGGTCGACCTCCGTTGACGTTGTTTTGGAATCAAGTGTCACACCCAATGATGTGAGAAAATCGATTGAGGAGATCGTTCAGAGAGCACTGTAGCACGGTGAACTCTCGCCGCAAATCGCGTCACAGACCGTCATGGTGCGATCCGCTTCGCGACAAAGCGGTGTTGAGTTGGGCGATGTACGATTGGGCCAATAGTGCATACACGACATTGTTGATAACGGTTTTGGTCGCATACATTCAGCGGGTTGTCTTTCCAGTGGAGCAATGGGGCTACACGGGGGCTGTCGTTTGGGCGTGGGGTATTTCGTTGTCGATGTTTCTTGGGGCTGTACTTTCACCTTTGGTTGGAGCGATCGCGGACGCCCGAGCAAGCAAGCGACGTTGGTTGGCCGCTACGGCACTGAGTGGCGCGGTCGCCTCTATTTTGCTCGGTATCGTGCCGCCTCAGATGTATGTTGTTATCGTGATCTTGTTTGTCATGGCGAACTTGATGCTCGAATTGTCGCTAGGCATCTACAATGGTTTTTTGCCCGAGATCGTTGATGAGAAACAGATAAATTCTGCGTCGTCTTGGGGCTATGGTTTAGGATATTTAGGTGGTGGAATTGCTTTGCTCATTGCGATGATGATCCTGCAGTTTGGCCACTTGCTTGGGATTGAAACCATGTCAGCGAGGTTGCGATGCAGTCTCGTTCTGATGGGCATTTGGTGGGGGATTTTTTCGCTGCCCGCAATCGTTGTTCTTCGTGACCAGCCCAACAAGCATGCTGAACAACGATCGATAAGGGACGCAATTCGCCATAGCTTTGGTGATGTGCTTCAAACGCTACGAAGTTTACGCGTCAATGTTCCGCTTGCGCTGTTCCTGGTTGGTTTTCTTTTTTATAACGATGGCGTACAAACGATTATCAGCCAAGCGTCCACGTTTGCCTTGCAAGAGCTTTCGTTTCCGGAAGCCGAGTTGATGGCGGTGATCCTGATGATCCAATTCCTTGCCTTGCCAGGCGCATTGGTGATTGGCAAGTGTGCGGATTGGTTCGGGCAAAAACGCACGCTGTTGGCAACTTTAGCAGTATGGATTGGTGTCTTGGTTGCCGCGCTTTTCATTGCGTCAAAAATCGGTTTCTGGGGAATGGCGGTCGTCGTCGCGTTTGTACTTGGTGGGACGCAATCGGTAAGTCGTTCATTGATGGCCACGATGACCCCCATGGGGGAAAGCGCAAAGTACTTCGGTTTCTTTAACTTATCAGGGAAAGCGACCAGTTTTCTCGGTACCTTTTTGTTCGGTTTGATCGTTGCAACTTCCGGTAGCTCTCGACTAGCGATTTTCGGACTTTTGCCACTGTTTGTGATTGGCATGGGATTGCTTTGGATGATGAAGGATGGCCACGTGGATGAGGCGCCACGATCTCCGCGGAATGCTAAGTCTCTGAAAGATGCGGTCCCTTGATTGTGGCACACCGATTGCATTGTTTTGGGCTTCACCACTTACCGGGAGTCCAATTCGATGAAAGTTACCTTACTTGCTATTTCGGTTGTATGTTTGGCTTGCATGGGATGCACAGCTGACCCAAAATCCGCCGCTGGATTTACCTTGCCCGATGGAGACGTACAGCGTGGACAAGACACGTTTGCACAATTGCAATGTTATGCGTGCCACAGCGTCACAGATATTGAATTTGATGCTGTCGAGACGTCTGAAGAAATCGTCAAGCTAGGTGGGAAAACCACTCGGGTGAGAACCTATGGTGACTTGGTGACGTCGATCATCAATCCTTCGCATCGGTTCGCTGTGGGGTACGCCGATGAAGCCATCAAAGTGGATGGCCAATCAAAGATGCGATTGTACAACAACGAGATGACGGTGCAGCAACTGATTGACTTAGTGGCGTTCTTGCAGTCACAGTACACGGTCGAACAGTACCAGCCGACACCGTACATTCCTTACTACTAAGAAATACGAATTAGTAAAGCCGAAGGTTGGTCGTTTCATCGCTGCTGAGTGTCGCTGCTGAGTGTTGCTGCTGAGTGTTGCTGCTGAGTGTTGCTGCTGAGTGTTGCTGCTGAGTGTTGCTGCTGAGTGTTGCTGCTATGTGAAGTTGTTAAGGCGAGCGTCATGTTCCATGCATCAGGTTTTCGTGCTTTGAGGAATTCGGCAGTCACGAAGAAGGAGCGAAGCAGACGACGATACGCGCTTCGGCGATTGCTAATTGAGTCGCTTGAAGATCGGCGGTTGTTAGCGCGCGATGTATCAGGCGTGCTAAGCGAAAATGAGACATGGTCGGGAACGATCCATGTAAAAGGCGACACGACGGTTGCGGCCAACGTGTCGCTGACTATCGAGGCTGGGTCCGTGATTAAGTTCGCGGGAGCGAAGTTCTTGGACGTCAATGGTTCGTTGGTTGCACGAGGCACGGCGGACAACAAGATTACGTTCACCAGCGACCAAGATGATTCGGTTGGCGAAGATTTGACCAACGATGATGGCAATCCGTACGCCGGACGATGGGAGTCGCTGTATTTGGATAATGGCGATGCCGGGGTCACGCTTGAGCATATTGACGTGCGGTATGGAGGTGATTCCGATGGAGACGGCGGCGGCTATGGTGCAGTACCATCGGTTCAGCTTGGCAAACAGGCAACCAGTCTTCACTCGGTGGTGGTTGCCGATTCTTATGGTTCAGGGATTTCAGTTAGCGGTAGTCCGACACTTGACACGGTCGATGTCCAACGTAGTGCTGCGGCGCTGACTCAAACGCTCACTGCCAGTCCAAGTTATCAAAATATGTCTGCGTCGAACAACGCGACCAATGCGGTTGTCGTCGCGGGAGGCACGCTTACCCAAAACCGTTATTGGAACTTTGGTGGTTTGCCTGCGCATCTCTCTAACGATTTGGCGATCAATGTTGACGCCGACAATGAACCGGTCACTTTGTCGCTTGCTCCCGGTAGTGTCATTAAGGTGCCCACCGGCAAGCTGATTCAATCCACTGGTGGCACGCTTTCGGCGATTGGCACGGCGGCAGAACCGATTGTGTTCACTGCGACCAGTGATGACTCGGTCGGTGGTGATTCCAATAGTGACGGTACGTCAACCACACCGTATCGTGGCTTTTGGGAAGCAATCTATCTTCGCGGGCCGAGCAATGTTTTGGAGCATGTTGAACTTCGTTACGCCGGAGATAGCGATGGGGATGGCGGTGGATATGGTGCGGTAAATGCTTTGGCAATCGATCATGTTCCGGCGTGGCCGGAATCCAACACCTCGCTAAGTCATGTGACCGTTTCTCAGAGCCGATCAACGGGTGTCGGTGTGCATCAGGGGACGCCGCAATTGGAAGATATCCATGTGATGGACGGCGGTGGCGTAGCGTATTGGTTTGCAATTGCCGCATCGCCGATGGTAAACGGTTTGACGGCGGCGGGTACCGGTGGTGATCGAATCGAACTTCAAGGCGGAACCCTGACGGAAGACCGCACATGGGCGTACGGATCGTTACCCGTTCAGCTTTCGTCCGACTTGAACGTGGCAGCGCCCGCCGACTTGACGATTTCGTTGGGCACGGTGGTGAAAGTGCCCAAGGCAAAATTTATCCGATCAACTTCCGGTACGATCACGGCGATCGGTACCGCCGCTGAGCCGATCGTTTTCACGGCGGCAAGTGACGACACCGTCGGAGGCGACTCAAACAATGACGGTGTCACTAGCACGCCCTACCGTGGCTATTGGGAAGCAATCTATCTTCGCGGGCCGAGCAATGTGCTACAGCATGTTGAAGTGCGTTATGCCGGAGATAGTGACGGTGATGGCGGTGGTTACGGAGCGGTCAATGCATTGGAGATTAATCACGATGCGACTGAGCCAGAACACAACACGAGACTAAGTCATGTGACGGTCGCTCAGAGCCGTTCGATGGGTGTCGGAGTCCATGTGGGTTCGCCAACATTGGAAGACGTTCACGTGGAAGGTGGCAATGGTGTTGCGTATTGGTTTGCGCTTGCTGCATCGCCAAACGCAAGTGGTTTGACCGCGGCGGATACCGCAAGCGATCGAATCGAACTTGAAGGTGGAACGCTCAGTGAAGACCGCACGTGGGACTACGGATCACTGCCTGTTCAGCTTTCCACCGATTTGCGAGTCTCTGCACCGGCGACATTGACGGTTTCTCCGGGCACCATCGTGAAGATGCCGCAAGGCAAATTGATCGAGTCGGTGACTGGAACCATTTCGGCGATCGGCACTGCTGCGGAACCGATCGTGTTTACAGCAGCAATCGATGATACCGTCGGAGGTGATTCGAACAATGATGGCGTCGCAAGTTTGCCCTACCAAGGATATTGGGAAGCGATCTATTTGCGTGGGCCAAGTAATCTGCTAGAGCATGTCGAAGTGCGCTACGCCGGCGATGAAGACGGTGACGGCGGCGGATACGGGGCCGTGAATGCAGTGGAAGTCAATCATGATCCGGAGCAGCCTGGGGACAACACAAGGTTAAGTTATGTAAAGGTCGCCCATAGCCGATCGACCGGCATCGGTATTCACGCAGGCTCGCCCACTCTTGAAGACGTCCATGTGGAAAATGGCGGTGGCGTTGCCTATTGGTTCGCTCTGTTAGCATCTCCAACGGCGAGCGGATTGACGGCGGCGGATACCGGCGGTGATCGAATTGAGATCGAGGGAGGAACGCTCGACGTAGACCGCACGTGGGACTATGGCCCATTGGCCATTCAGCTTTCAACGGATCTACGCGTTGGTGGACCCGGAACATTGACCGTGGCGCCGGGTACCGTCGTGAAGCTTCCCCAAGGGAAATACATTGAATCGACATCCGGTAGCATCTCGGCTATTGGTACAGCGGACGATCCGATTGTATTTACCGCGGCAATCGATGATACGGCGGGCGGCGACTCGAACAATGATGGTGCCAATAGCACTGCTTACCGTGGTTATTGGGAGGCGATCTACCTGCGTGGGCCAAGCAATGTGCTAGAGCATGTTGAAGTGCGTTATGCCGGAGATAGTGACGGTGATGGCGGCGGATATGGTGCGGTCAATGCGTTGGAAGTCAATCATGATCCGGCTGAGCCAGAGGAGAACACGAGATTAAGCGATGTGGAGGTTGCTTTGAGTCGCGCGACCGGTGTCGGAGTGCATGCCGGTTCGCCCACGCTCGAAAACATCCATGTGCAAGATAGCAACGGCGTTGCCTATTGGTTTGCTCTTGTCGCCTCGCCATCGGCGAGTGGATTAACAGCGGCTGACACCGGTGGCGATCGTATCGAAGTCCAAGGTGGGACACTCAGCGAAGACCGTACATGGGACTACGGTTGGTTGCCCGTTCAGATCTCAACGGATTTTACCGTTGCCAGTGAAGCCACGTTGTCGATCGCGTCAGGCACCGTGGTGAAGATGCCTCAAGGAAAATTCGTCCGATCAAGCACCGGGTCGATTGCCGCCATGGGTACCATGGATAATCCGATTGTGTTCACAGCAGCCATCGATGATACCGTAGGGGGCGACTCAAACAATGACGGACGCGAAAGCGTTGCCTATCCAGGATTCTGGGAAGCGATTTACCTGAACGGTCCGCAGAATGTTTTGACCCATGTCGACGTTCGTTACGCAGGTGACTCCGACGGTGATGGCGGTGGTTATGGCAGTACCTATGCGGTTCATGCCGCTGCCGATATCACGCTGACCAATGTTAACATTGAGTCGACACGTGCCGGTGGGCTGCACATCGATGACGGTGTTGTTACTTACGATGGTGGCCGCCTCGATTCAATCTCGACGTCAAGTACAAGCCATGCGGGTATTTGGGTCCACACAGGTTCGCTCACTGCTACCGATCTTGACATCGTCGGCAACAATGTTGGCGATGACGTGGGCATTCTCATTGACGACGGCCAATCCGCGATTGTGTCAAATTCCGCTTTTATTGGAAATGCAATAGGCGTACGGCATGATGGGACCGATGCTTTCAACGCCGATTTTCGAGACAATTGGTGGGGTGACGTAGGCGGCCCCTATGATCCGTCGATAGTCGATGGCGTGGTCAACGATAATCCCGGTGGACAATCGGTATCGGACTATGTTCAGTACAGCGGTTACTTGGTCAGTCCGCCGAATCGCGGAATCGGGCCACGTGTCGTGTCGTTCGAGTCGCTTGCGGCAATACCCGCACCCATTCATCATCGTTATGAAGCGGACGGTTCGGCCTACGATGAATCCGCCACTCAGAGCGGAACCCTGGCTAACAACACTTGGTATGCACCCGGACACGACGGAGGCTTGTCGTTTTCGTTCGATGGCGACGGTGACTATGTCGACTTGGGCAGCAGAGCGCCGACGTCCGAATGGACCGTGTCCGCTTGGGTGAATCCCTCCGACGTCCCGGCGAGCGGGCGAATTGGGATCGTGGGAAGTGCTTCCTCTAGCCGGGATTGGTCGCTTGAAATCTACAATGGAAATTACGTTGCTGCTTTCAAAGCCGGCGAGATTCTTGATAGTGGCGTCCCTGCAACCGTCGGTGGCTGGACGCATGTCGCTGCGACGTTGCGAGACAACATGCTGCACGTCTACACCGATGGCATACTTCGAAATCATGTCGATATTGGTGCGGCGTACATACCATCCACCGCTGGCACTCGCATTGGCAGTACCACATTTGACAACGCCGGATTCTTCAATGGCCGAATCGATGCAATCTCGATTGTCGAGCGAGGCGTGAGTGATGCCGAGATTATCACGCTGCGTGATAACGGGACAGCGGTTGCTTCGCATGCCAAAGATCGATGGCTATTTACGTTTGATCGTCCGATCGATGCGAACTCGTTTAATGGGACTGATGTGACATTACCAGGCACATCGCCGATTGTCGCGGAATCGTTGACGCCATTCGGTGATCGCGGTTTGGTGGTCACACTTGGTGGATCGCTCGCGGAAGGCACGCATGCGTTGAATGTTGGCCCGGATATACTGGGGCCCGGCGGTACGCCGATGGACCAAGACAGCGATGGCGTTGCAGGTGAAGTATCGGATGATGTGTATGTAGCTGCGATTGACGTGGATCAATCCGGTCCACGGATTATCGATCAGTCGCCTGTCGGGTCTATCGGTCACGTTTTGTCGTCGATCGAGGTCACGTTTAATGAGCCAATCGCCAAGGGTTCCTTCACAGGGTCGGCGATTCAATTAATTGACCCGGCCATGTTGACGGCCGAGTTGGAATTCGATCCGGCGGAAGTGGTTGATGGATTCTCGGTATTCGCTGCCGACTCGGCGGCTACGTTCGACCACCTCGAATTCGCCGAACGGGTGCTCGTCGATCGATCCCTACAGCGTCGCGTGATTCGTGAAAACGTGCCCACAATCAACTACGGTCCGAGCCCAGGCAACTTTGCCGGCGACCTGTCTTCTGCGATCAATCGACCTGGTATTGACGAGAACTACCTTGCCTTCGAGGCCACCGGGACGATTGCGATTCCCACCGCTGGTCCATGGACTTTTGCGATCGGAAGCGATGACGGCTATCATTTGCAGATTGGCGCCTTCGAGAGCGAGTTTACTCGAGGCCGAGGATTTGCAACCGACTTGGTTACGTTTGATTTTCCGAATGCCGGTTTCTATCCAATTCGGTTAGTCATGTTTGAACTGAACGCCGACTATGGATTCGAGTTGTCGGCCGCCGAAGGAACGAAGATCGAGTTTGGTACTGACTTCAAACTGATCGGCGACACCGATGCCGGTGGGCTTGCCGTGTCGTCGTTTGCAATTCCACCCTCTGCGTCAATCGCACCGCTTGGAGTGACGCCAACGGGCGATACCAACCGATCGTTCACGATTCACTTTGAAACTCAGGCGGTCGACGGTGAGTACGAATTGCGTATCGCTCCGCAATCACTCGATGTTTACGGTAACGTGATGGATCAAGACGGCGATGGCAACGGCGGCGAGCCGACCGAGGATGTATACATCGGCCGAATCACAGTCGATCGCAAGCCGATTATGGTGACGTCTCAAACGCCCTCGGGGACGACAAGTCAAGCCATCGAATCGATTGATGTGTTCTTCAATGTTCCCGTCGTCGATGGCAGTTTCTCGACGGCCGACGCTCGTTTGATCGGTCCTCACGGTGAGGTCGATGTGACGAGCATCGAACGCATTACCTCGGAGCACTATCGCATTCATGTCGAAAGATCGACCCACGACGGTGAGTATCAGTTGATTGTTGGTCCGGACATCAGGGATCAAGCAGGGGTTCCGATGGACGGCGATAACGATGGGATTGCCGGCGAGTTGGATGACCGCTATGTCGGTGTTTTCACACTCGCTGGTGCGGGCCCGTATATCACCAATACGACGCTGGCAGGCATCATGCAGCCGCCACTTCGTTCGATCGAACTGACGTTCAGCGAACCGTTGCAATTGTCTACCTTCACGGCGGATGATGTCACGTTGATGGGGCCCGGCGGGCCAATCGCAGTCACGCGTGTCGATCCGATTGGCGACAATGTTTACCGCCTCGGTTTTGCGGAAGCAACGCTTGATGGTGACTATTCGCTTTCGGTTGGCCCGATGATTTCGGACCTCGGTGGTTCAATGATGGACCAAGACCAGGACGGTATACGAGGCGAAGCCAACGATGATATCTATGCGAAGCCATTCGAAATTGATGGCACTGGTCCGAAGGTCGTTCGCACCGAACCTGAGATCGGGACCTCCGATGCACTGGCGTGGATCGATGTTTTCTTTGATGAACCGATCCAGCCCAACAGTTTTAGCCATGATCAAGTCGCAATCGTTGGCCCCAGCGGGCCAATCGACGTGACTCAGATTGTGGTTCGTGATGCGGATGTCTTGCGAGTTCGTTTTGAATCGCAAATGGCACCTGGTGATTTCATCATCACCGTCGGACCAGAGATTCTTGATTCGATTGGTAACGTCATGGATCAAGACGGTGACGGTGTCGGCGGTGAAGCGGTTGATGACCAATTCATTGGCACGATTAAGCAAGCGTTCGCGGAAATGGAAGTCACGATTGATGCGTTGCCTGCATCGATACTTAATGGTCAACCGTTGACCGTCAACTGGACCGTCAATAATACGGGCGGAGCAACCGCGGTTGTTCCGTGGACCGATCGCGTTGTGCTGTCTGGCGACCAATACTACGGCAACAATGATGATTTCGTGCTTGGTTCCTTCACCTCGACAAGCAATTTGGATGCGGGAGGGATGTACCAACAGTCGGTTACCGCGATGGTGCCGTTTGGCATTACGGGCGACTATCGCGTGTTCGTTGAGACGGATTCCGTGGACAAGATCGTCGAAGTCGACGAAGCCAATCTCGCGCAATCAACGATAACCATTGCCTATGCCCGACCACCCGCGGATTTGATTATTGATGGTATCGAAACGAGTGCAGATTTGGGGATCGGCAATGCCTATCCGCTCCATTATCGCGTTCGCAATGATGGGACGGCAGCCACCGAGGTGGACGTCTGGGTTGACCGTGTTTACTTGAGTACCGATCAAACGCTTGATGCCGGTGATTCGTTGCTTGTCACAATCGATCACGCTGGGGTTCTAGAAGCCAACGGTTCATACGCGGCCAGCCCCGAAGTCGTGATTCCCTCGGTCACGCCCGGAACTTACTATTTGATATTCCAAGCGGATGCGTCGGATGCTGTAGTCGAGCCCGGAGCGGAGGACAACAACGTAACGGTATCGCATGCCGTGGCGATCGCACCTGCGTTATTGCCCGACTTGGTTGTGGATGCGGTTGCTCCGGCGCTCGGCAGCGTATTGCAGTCAGGCGAAACGATCCTAGTTAACTGGACCGGACGCAACAGCGGTCAACTCGTGGCGGCCGGGGATTGGATCGATCGTGTCTACCTGTCAAACGACATTACACTTTCCACAGACGACGTGCTAATCGGCCAGACGCAACAATCTCGGTCATTGGCTATTAACGCAACCTATGATGCGTCGCTCTCCGCGTCGCTACCTGAATCAATTTCAGGCGAGTTCTACTTGATCGTCGTTCCGGACGCGGAAGATACAGTCCGCGAAGGAGAGGGCGAATCGACGGGCACCCAGGCGAGCGACACGCTTGACGTTTCGCTATATCCGTATGCCGACTTGACGGTCACGGAGGTTAATGCACCGGAGTTGTTGATTGGCGATCCCGTCGATTTGACCGTGACGTGGACGGTCCAGAACGTCGGCCAGGGCTCTGGGCGAACGGATTCTTGGACCGATCAGGTGGTGCTTTCGCCGAATGATGTGCTTGGGGACCGCGATGACGTCGTTCTTGGATCGTTTGTTCATGAAGGTGTTGTTCCCAAGGATGCGCAATACAGCCGAACGGAAATCTTGTCGCTTGCCGCTCGAACTAACGGTCGATTCCATTTGTTCGTACAGACAGATGCCAGAGACGTGGTCTATGAAGTCGATGGGGGTGCCAGCAATGTTGGTTCACCCACGCATGTGATCGAAGTCACACAGAAACCATACGCGGATTTGGTGGTCGAGTCGGTGACGCCTGGCACGACCTCACCGAGTTCGGGTGAGTCGATCGAGGTGACTTGGACGATTTCGAATCGAGGTATTTCGACAACGGATCGTGCGACGTGGTCGGACTACGTTTACATCAGTCCGGATCCGACCGGTTCCTCGGGGTTGCGTCTGATTGGTAGCAGCGTTCATGGCGGGGCGATTGCGGTTGACGATTCCTACTCGCGAACAGCGACCGTCACTATCCCACGTGATGCCGATGGCGAGAATTATCTTTTCGTGCGGACGGGCGGTCCCTATGAATTCTTGTATGCGGGATTTGACTCGGGCAATCAGGGACGCAGTGACGCGATCGACGTCATCTATCTCCCGCCTCAACCAACCAACTTAAGGGTGACCGAAGTCACGATAGGAGGTTTGGCCGAGGTAGATGACGGCGCTCAAGTGGAAGTGGAGTGGACGATTCGCAATGACGGTCCCCACGATACCGAAACGGGGTGGCAGGATCGATTGCATCTCCAATCGACCAGCGACCAGCAGGTCTTTGAGTTGGGTAACTACGTTGTTGACGATCCGCTTGTCGCGGGGCACACAGTGACACGAACCGAGTTGGTGACGATTCCGCGGACGAGCGGGTTGTTCCGTTTCGTCGTGGAGACTGACACGCGTCAAGCGATTGTGGAAACGAACGAGCTCGACAATACGACCCAATCGGATACGCTCCTGATCAATCTTCGACCGCGCCCTGATCTCCGCGTGACGGAGGTCACCTCACCGTCAATGGTGACGGCGGGGACAGCGATCGATGTTGAGTTTACCGTTGCCAACCTTGGCACCGCCGACACTCCCTCCGCGGGCAGTCGATGGACGGATCGGGTGTGGCTATCGTCGTCATCGAACAGTACCGCCGGTGCAATTCTTCTAGGAGAACTCACGAATAATTCGGCGCTCGGTTTTTTGGGGACCACAACCGGCCAGCCAAGCGAGTATCGATCCACGGCATCGTTCTTGATCCCAAGAGCGATCTCGGGCAATTGGTTCGTTCTTGTCGAAACCGATGCCAAAAACAATGTGGACGAGTCCCTGTCCGAAGGGAACAACCGTGCCGCTGCGGCCATCGCAATCGATGCGAACCCCGTGCCGCCGCCGGATCTTGTGGTGCAATCCGTTAACGGCCCTGGGGACGTATTCGATGATAGTTCGGTAACGGTCCGTTATCGAGTTGCGAACCTTGGCGTCGGAGTCACCGATCCGGGATCATGGACGGACCAAATTTGGTTGACGTATGGCAAAGATGGTCCCAAGCCGAATCGCGGTGACATCTTTCTCGGATCGAACCCCCATAGCGGTGTGTTGGATGTGGGGGACGACTACGAAGCACTGCAAACCGTAAAAATTCCCCAGGGAGTCTCCGGCGAGTACTTCTTGACCGTTTATGCCGATGGGAATGGCCGTGTTTTCGAGGCAGCCTTTGACCAGAATGTGAACCCGGATGCGCCAAATGATATGGAAGGCAGCAATTATGGTAGTGCCGCCATCCGAGTCCTGTTGACTCCGCCGGCGGATTTGGTTGTCACGAATGTCGACGCCGATGCAACGGGCGTTGGCAACGAAAGCTATACCGTCACTTGGAGTGTCACGAATGAAGGTGCGGGCGCAACCGATCGGGATTCGTGGGCCGACGCGATCTACTTGTCGCAAGACGACGTTTGGTCAAGTAACGATCAGCTTGTTTTTGCGCTTCCGCATTCCGGCGCACTGCAGCGTGGCGAATCCTATCAGCATACTGCTGAGTTTACGTTGCCACCGACTGCCGAAGGCAACTATTTGTTGGTTCGCACCAACGTTGATCCGTCGATAGCCGTGACGGAGGAGGCAAGCTTTCTTTCCGAAATTAGGGCAGTGCTTGAGCGGATCGAGGTAGCAACCGGACAACCGATTGGTAACGTAAATGTAAGTGATCTGCAAAATTTTTCACGTAGCGAATTGCTTGAGATCCTGGCTGGAACTTCCGGTCGTTTGCAAACCGTCTATGAAGGAACGTTCACGGACAATAATGTCGGCGTGGCACCAACGGACGTCGTGGACGCTCCGGTTGATTTGGCTGTGACAAGCGTTGTGACAAACATGGCCAGCAAATCGGGAGATCCGATCCATGTTCAGTGGACCGTCGAGAATCAAGGGGACTTCACGACCACCGAGGAAAATCGATCGCTATATCAATATGTTTACTTATCTAAGGATCCGGTGTTTGATCCGAGCCGAGCTTCGCTGGCAGCGGCTGAGTCTTTCGTGTTGACGGATCCGCTTGATCCGGGGGAAAGCTACACCGACACGACGGTGGTTGCGACACCGCCTGGCAGCAGTGGCGATTGGTATGCGCATGTGGTTATCAATGTTGGTCTAAAAGATGGCAAGCCGATTTTCCGGCCGTGGTCGAAGAGTCAATTCCCGAGCTGGGTCGACTACTTCGCTCATCGCGTTTGGGAATCAGGCAATAAGGACAACAATGTCGGCTCTTCCAATCCAACCGCAATTGAGTATGCCGAAGCGAACTTGGTGTTGTCGAGTCTAAACGTCGTGCCAACGAATGCCGACAGTGGGCAAATATTGGATGTTTCGTTTACCGTAACCAATGAGGGAACCCGAGAAACGCGAGTTGACCAATGGGCGGACCGTTTGTTCTTGTCAACCGATACGTCCGTCGATTCCTTTGATTTCTATCTTGGCGGTTTGAACCATCAAGACGTACTTGCGATTGGCGATAGCTACGACGCTACGATTCAAGTTCGATTGCCGGACAACATTGGTGGTGATTTCTATGTGATGGCGGAAACCGATGCAGTGCTTCGAAGGTGGAATCCGAATTACGAAGCGAGGCCGCTTCCCTACCCATCAACGGCAGGAGCACCACAACTTCATCCCAGCGGCGATGCCGTCGCTGAGTTCAATGACGAAGGTGACAACCAACAATCGTTCCTCGTGACGATCCAATATGTTGAATCACCCGATTTGGTGATTGATACAGTGGGTAGCCAATCGCGAGTGATGCGCGGCGAAGACTTTGCGTTTTACTACAGTGTCAGCAACGACGGAGGCCCGGTTCCCGCAAGCCAAACGCCATTTTATGACCGTGTCTATCTGTCGCGGGACCGCTTGTTGGATGTGTCAAGCGATCACTTTGTCATGCAAGTGCAGCGTGGCAACCCGTTAGCATCTGGTCAAACCGAAACCATCAACCGTGTCGCGAAATTGCCTCGCGGTTTAACAGGCGACTACTATGTCATCGTTGCGACCGATGTGCCTCGTTTTGGCAGGCCTGATGGTGAAGTGATCGAAGCGGACGAAGGGAATAATCTGCGCATCGCCGATTCGCCGATGTTGATCCAAACGCCGCCGCCGTCTGATTTACAGGTGATTGATGTTACATCCCGTTCGGGTGGCATGGTCGGTGACGTCATCCGCGTCGGTTGGACGGTCGAAAACCGAGGGGACGAAGCCGCCAAAGCACAGTTTGCCGATGCCGTCTATCTATCGTCTGATTCGGTTTGGGATCTCGGCGACCCGTTGCTAGGCCGATACGAAGCAAGCACGGTCTTAACGCTGGATCCTGGTGAGACTTACAACGCCTCGATCGACGTTGAACTACCGGCGACGCTTCCAGCGGACTATCGAATCCTTGTGCGCACGGATATTTATGACGACGTTTATGAAGCGCAGGACAACCGCAATAACACCGGTTTTTCAAGCAATACCGTGACGGTGACGGTGCCTGCGCTAAGGGTCGATTTACCGCTTCAAGACGATTTGGCACAAGGTGTCTCGCGGCTCTATCAGCTTGATGCCGAACCGGGGCAAACGATTCGGATTGGTCTAGACAGTCTAAACGACGTTGGCTCACACGAGTTGTACGTCGCGCACGAGCGATTGCCGCAGCCGTTTGATTTTGATGCGGCCTACCAGGGTTATCTGCGTCCTGATCAAACGCTTGTGATCCCCGAAACCTTAGGCGGACGTTACTTTGTACTAGCCCGTGCAGGCGTTCGCGTCGATGAGGAAGGCGATGTAACGAACCGAAATGAATATCCGGTCGAGCTAACGGCAACTCAACTTCCATTTGGAGTTTCGGACGTAACACCTGATTCGGGCGGCGATGATCGATACGTCACCGTTCGCGTGATGGGGGCCGAATTCCCCGAGCAAGCTGCCGTGCGGTTGGTGCGTCCCGAGATTGCTGAATTTGCGCCCGTGTCAGTCATGCGCGTCGATGCAACCGAGTTGATTGCGGTATTTGATTTGCAAGAGGCCGCGCACGGTTTGTACGACGTTCAAGTTCTGCATCCGGATGGTCGAATCGCGGTGGATCCGTATCGGTTCCAAATCGAACCCGTTGAACCGTTGCAGGTCAATGTGGGAGTCGGTGGTCCGAGTCAAATCGATCTTGGAGCCACCGGCAGCTATGCAATCGCAGTCGAGAACCTTGCTAACGTCGACATTCCCTATACGATCGTTGAGTATGCTTTTCCAAACATCGCCAATGGGATGGCTGAACTCATTCCAGGACCTGCGATTGAGTTTTCGAGCGGCCTGCGCGGCGATGCAACGACGGTGGCACCGCTGTTTGATTCGATTTCGACATTCGATTTCGCCAGTGTACCACCCGAACTGAATTTGGACGGTGTGTTGACCGTTCGTGGTGTCGCGATCGACTTGCCTGCCAGTGAGGTTACCGAAATCGGAGCAGCCGTAACGATATACCCAGGGCTGCGGGAAGTGTTGGAATCGGATCCTGACTTTTTGAAGGAATTGAGTGAGCTTGATTTGGATTCCTTGGCGTTCGATTTCTATGTCACGGCATCAGCAACACCGCTGACGAGCGATCAATACATCGACTATCAAACAAACGAAGCATACCGGCTGCGCGAATCCATATTATCCGATCCGGAAGCTCCTGTTGCTCTTCGGTCGATTGTTGGTGATCGCGTCAAGTTCGTGGAAATTTACCTACAATCCCTTGTTGCAACCGGACTTTTGCGTCCGGAAGATGTGCCGCCCGCCGCACTCGGACGCGCAGTGAATATCAACGCCTTTTTCACCGCGGCGGGCGGCCTGTTGGGTGGCGATGCCGGAGTGGGCATCGTTGCCGACGCCAAAGCAAACCTTGCCACCGCAGAAACGATGCTGACAAGTTTGATGGACAAACTTCGCGTCGTTTATGGACACACTCCCGAAGTCACCAACAGCGGCGACATTCCGTCAAGTGACGACTATGATTTGTCGCTATCGAACCCCACATCCTTTGTCGCATTTAAACTACGTGCGGGACAGCCATCGTTGTTTGACTCGGTCGAGGTAGCGCAAAGCATTGTATTCGATCTAGAGCGGCTTGGCCAAACGAGCGGCGATTCAGTGACATTCGTCGGGCCGAGCGGATTTTCAGAAACCAATTTTGTCCCCATTTCGACTCCGCTGCCCTATTGGGTCACTGCGACCTACGACGACGAATCAACCGAAGCGGTGCAAGAAATTCGCGTCGTCGTGCCGCTTGATGACACTTTGGATCTACGCAGTTTCCAATTGTCCGACATCCAACTTGGCAACACTGCTGTGCCAATTCCCCGTGGTCGACCGAGCTTTGTTGGTGAGTTTGACCTGTTTGACACAGCGGGCTATGTGTTGCAGGTGACTGCGGGCGTGGACGCTACGACTCGAACGGCATCTTATCTTTTGCGCGCAATCGATCCGCGTGATGGGTTGGCACCGATCGATCCAGGCGTTGGGCTGATTCAGCGAGGCGAATCGGCAATCGTTGGGTTCTGGATCAACGCCGATAGCACTGCGGCTGCGGGTACAGGTGGCGACGTCGTAACGGGTGACACCGTCGAGATGGTGGCCCGCGTCACGATGAATGACAATGCACCGGTCGATAGCCAAATTGCATTTGCGACGCTTGATGCGACGGCACCGACAAGTAGCGTGATTGCCACACCGCTTGGAGGAGATCGCTATGAGGTGAAGTGGGATGCGACGGATAATTTTGGTGGAAGCGGCATTGCATCCTATTCGCTTCTTGTTTCATTGGATGGAGGCAGTCGCTATCGGACGGTGCTCTACCGCACAACGGAGCAATCGTATCGGTACCGTGCAGAGCCGGGCCAGAACCCATTGTTCTTGGTGCGCGCAATCGATGCCGCGGGTAACGTCGAAATGGGGCCTGATGGAGTGCGTTTGCCCCGGTTGATTCCCGACATCAATCTGGGGCAAACACCGACCGTGTCAGTTTCGGCGACGGTCGAACACCCGCAAGCGGCCGCGCTTCCTAGCTCGATAGGCGATCGTTTGTTCGCTGAAAGTTCTCTCGGTATTCCATCTCGAACAAGCTCGACTCGACCGAGTATTTTCACACGAGTCACGCGTCCTCTTGCAGCGGAACGGTTTGTCACGATACCCGGTGACAGTGGTGCGGATATCGGAGCACTCGCGATCGCCGTCGGCCCCAACGGAGATGTTTATCTTTCAGGCGGACCGGGAAGGAATGAGTTGTACGTTGTGCCAGCCACCGCCAGCAACACATTGGATACCGGTAGCATGCGGCGTCTGGAAATGACTTCCACAACGCCAATCTACGAACTCGCTTTTGATGCCGCGGGACAACTTTGGGCGACCTCGGGTGGTGAAGGCTTGTTACAGGTTGATCCAACCACGGGTGAGGTGCTCGAACGAATCGGCGCTGGCATTGCACTGGGGATTGCTGCGATCCCAGGGGATACTGCACTGTACGTGTCCACGACCGCAGGCATTCAGCGCTTTGATACGGCAACGCGTAAGTTAACGCCGTTTAGTCGTGTCCGAGTTGATTCGATGGCCGTGGATGCCGACGGGACATTGTACGCGACGGCATGGCCAATCGATGGGGAGGTCCTGCGTTTCGATTTTCGTGGACGAGCCGAGCGTATCGCGACAATTGACGGTCGAGCGGAGTCGTTGGCATTCGGGGCATCCGATTCGCTATTGGAAGGCCTATTGATCGTCGGGCATGAACAACATGGAACCATCTCGGTAATCGATCCGCTATCGCTGCGTCAGCAAGTGGTTGCCACCGGAGGCACCGGGCGTGTGGAAGGGATCGAATCGCTCGGCGACGGTCGATTCCTTGTGACTCAAGGTGATCAAGTTGATTTGTTCTTCATCGTTGCTGCGCCTCAAGTGGTTCAAACACAACTCAATTCCAGTAACAACCGTGCATCGATCGTTTTTGATGTTGCCGTCAATGCAGCGAAGTCGTCGGTTCCCGAAAGTGCCGTGAATCTCGATAACTATTCAATTACAAACACGGAAACCGGTCAGCAAGTTGAAGTAGGCGCAGTGCGCTACGACGTTGAATCTCGATCAGCCGAGTTGTTGTTTGAAACGTTGCCGCCGGCTGAATACGAACTCGTGGTTAGCCCCGTTATCGAAAGTGAGCAAGGCATTCCGATCGATGGCGAGGGATACAAGGCAACCTTACATGTGTTTGGTGATTTCTCAGCGGCGATGGACGTCTCGTATGCGAACACACGCGTGAACCGTGCGGACGGGACGCTCATTTTCGATGTTGTGGTTACCAACACCAGCGATACGGATGTCGCCGGCCCGATGAAAATCGTGTTTGATGACCTTGGTCACGAATCGGTAGTTTTGTTTGGCAATAGCGGCGAGCCTGATGAACAAACAGGAGTTCAATTATTGCCGGCAGGAGTGATTCTTGGTGCAGGCGATTCGCTAGCCTCACAAACGATTGTGATCCAAAACACGGAACTCGTTGATTTGTCGTTCAATCCAAGAGTGTTGGCAATGCTGGCGCCGAATCAGTTGCCTCAATTCACGACGGTTCCGGCGTCGTCCGCTGCGGTGGGAACGGACTACCAATACATTGCTGCAGCCGAAGACCCTGACGGAACGACAACGACTTTTGTGTTGGCGGATGCGCCCAACACGGCCTCGGTCGATCCGATCACTGGAACGATTCATTGGACGCCCTCTCGGGCCGACGATTCACAAGTCGAGTTCGAATTGCGGGCCTATGATAGTCGCGGAGACTTTCAACGCCAAACTTGGGTGGTCGATGTATCGGGCGCAAATCATGCGCCGATCATTTCACCGCACGAGGATGTCTTTGCTACCGAAGGCGAGTTAGTGGAGATTCCTGTTAGTGGGTACGATACCGATGGCGATGAGTTGTTCTACTTTGCGGACAATCTTCCGCCCGGTGCGGTGTTGGATGTCGTAGGGCAAACGCTGCGTTGGCGACCGGGTGGCGACGACGCGGGGGTTTATGAAGATGTGGCGATAAGCGTCAGTGATGGTTTCGTCGAATCGAGCATTACGTTGGACATCGTGATTGCAAACAACAACGTGCCGCCGACGTTGGCGCCGATTGCAAACCGAACAATCAACGAAGGTGATTCCGTCTCGTTCGCTTTGTTCGCATCGGACCAAGACGGCGATACGATACGTTACGCTTCGCCAAACCTGCCGGTGGGCAGTTTCTTGGATCCCAACACAGGCTTGTTTGAATGGACGCCCCGGTTCGATCAACATGGCGTGTTCGAGTTGGTGTTCTATGCCGATGACGGCGAAGCACTCGGTCGGCAATCAACAATGCTCACTGTTTTAAATCAGAACGGGCAGGTGCGTTTTAAGGAGCTTGGCGAATTTGAGATCTATGAAGGACAAACGATTGAACTTCGGATCGCCGCATTCGATCCCGAATTTCCCGTAGCACCGACGAGCCTGTTTTCGATTAGCGATGATTTCTTCATTGACTTTGAAGGCCTCTTCCCCAATCTCAACTACACCCACGATCCGTTGCCGACCGGTGCGAGCTATGATTTCGATCGCAGTTTGTTTTCGTGGACGCCTTCGTTCGATGCGTCGGGGCAATATTTGATTGATTTCACAGCAACGGACGATGGTGATGGAACTGGCACGCCGACAACCGACACGGTGACTCTTTCGTTGAAGGTCCTCAACGCCAACGGCGCACCCATTGTGACCGAGATGAATGACCAGACGGTTGCCGTTCGCGAGACGCTTGATATCCCCATTGTCGCCATGGATCCCGAAGCAGCTTCGATCGCACTTGACGTTCGGATCGATCAGGCGAGCGTGCTGCCGACTTGGGCAACGCTAATTGATAACGGGGATGGCACGGGAACGCTCTCGGTCGCGCCGCAACCAGGCGATCGCGGCGACTATTTGGTGACGGTGACTGCACACGAGACAGCGGACGTCGGGGCGTTACACGGTGTGACACAGTTTATTCTAAAAGCGACCAGCCTGAACGAACCGCCGATCCTTGCATCGGTTTTTGATGCGGTATTGATTCCCGGTCAAGCGTATACACTTGGTTTGATGGCCGCCGATGCTGACCAAGATCCACTTTCCTTTGCTGCTACGGGGTTGCCCGTTGGATCTGCTTTGACGGAGTCGACGGTATATGGTGAAGCGACTTTCCAATGGACGCCTGCGGTGGCCGACGTTGGAAGTCATGCGATCACATTTACCGTGACCGATAGTGGCAATAACGGAGTGGCCGCTCCGTTGGCGGATAGCCACTCGATCACGTTAACAGTGCGCGACGGCAATACTCGACCTGATCTTGCACCGATTGGCGAGCAACAGGTTGCCGAAGGACAGATGCTAACGATCCAAACGCTGGCGACCGATATCGATAGCGATCCCATTCACTTTACTGCGGAGATGGTCGAAGGGGGAATCGCCAGACCATTGCCCACCGGGGCCCAGTTCGACCAGGCGACGGGCCTATTGCAATGGACACCAAGCACGACGCAGGCGGGAATCTACCGCATTCGAATCACTGCCAGCGACGGCGCTGGATCGCGAAGCGAAGATGTTTTAGTTACGGTGACGAACACGAATCAGTCGCCCGTGTTCTCGTCCGTGCCACGGTTGTATGGTCGCGAGGGCGAGCAAATGGTGTTCTCTCTCAATGCTGCGGATGCGGATGGTAGTGCATTAGCTTATGCCTTTGTTGGGTCACCACCAAATGGATTCCAATTCGACCCCAATTCGCGTACTGTCGTTTGGGATACTGACTACGATTCAGCGGGTTACCATACGCTGCCCTTCACCGTCACCGACCCGTCGGGTGCGAGTGATTCGTTGGACGTTAGCGTTCAAATCGTGGCAACCAACCGCGCACCCGAGTTGTCGCATCCAACGCTGCGAAACGCCGCGATCGGGCAATTGTTGGAAGTGGCGATCGGCGTTAGCGACCTTGACGGTGATTCTGTCACGCTCAGTGCCATTGACTTGCCGGCGGGGGCAACTCTTGACGCTGATAACGTTTTGCGTTGGGAACCACAAAGCTTCCAGACCGGTACCTACACGGTTCGTGTCAATGCGGACGACGGTGATTTGCAAACCCAACGAACACTGACCTTGGCGACATCGCTTGAGCCTTTGGGGCCCCAGTTAACCCTCGCGTTGACGCCAAGCTTCCCGGCAGTGCCAGGTCAATCCGTGCTTGTCGAGCCGATTGCGGATAGCGATGTTGGCATTGTCGATACGGTCCTCTCGATCGCTGGCAATCCAATCGCTCTAGATGAACTGGGGCGTGGGACATTCGTTGCCAGCATACCCGGTCGATACGAGGCAACTGCCATTGTGGTCGATGCGGAGGGACGCCAAACGACCACGAGCAAGGCGATTTTGGTACGAAACCCATACGATCACGACGCACCGGTGGTATCGATCAACGAAATTGTTCCGCCAATTGTCAGCGAACCGCGCGATCTTGTCATTGAAATCAGCGACGAGGGATTGGCTCAGTACAGTATCGATCTCGTTCCGATCGGTGGTGGTGCGCCGATGTTGCTCGGGGAAGGGACGACGTGTCGATGCGAGGCCATCACGTTAGATCCCGCGATGTTTGCCAACGGTTTCTATACTTTAACAGTCAATGCCATTGATTTTGGTGGACTGGAAACGATCGAGGAAACGCAACTCGAGATCGATTCCGACGATAAATCCGCATCCGTTCGCGAACGTGAAGTGGATTTGGCGATCACACTTGATGGAATCCCCATCGAGATTACGCGGGTCTATGACTCACTTGCGAACGGCGAAAATGGATCGTGTTTCGGGTCGCGATGGTCGATTCCGTTGATCAATCCGGCGATCGCGGTGGCCGGTAATACCGCAGACGAGTTTGAAGCACTTGCCGATGGTACGAGACTCTACGTCACTTTGCCCAGTGGCGAGCGAGTGGGCTTTACGTTCGCACCGGAGCTGACTTCCACAGCGATGAGCAACCTTGACACATTCGCGCCGAATTGGATCGGTGATGCGGGTGTCAATTGGCAACTGAAAAGTTTTGATGCGACGCTCCGCCGTTCGGCGGGACAATACTACATTGTTGGTCGAGGCCTACCTTATGTACCGCGAGTGGGGCAAGACAACGAGGCCGTCTTTACGCTTGTTTCGCCCGACGGAATCGAATACGGCTACCGCATCGCCGGCCCAGCGGGAAGTGGTTTGCAGTATCAACTTTGGCGAGTTACCGCGGCGGATCACAGCACCTCACTGCGATACACCGACAGCGGATTGGTTGCGCCGGACGGATCGCGGCTGATGATGGTGCGTGATCGAAATGGACGCATTTCGGAATGGATCGGTCCGGCGAAAGAACATTTGGTCTATCGATATGATTCGGCCGGTCGAATGATCTCGGCTATCGATGCGGTAAGTGGACAGCGGACCTTCTACGGCTATGACGAACTCAGCCGGTTAACGATCATCGCACCAACGTCCACCACGGGAACGCAACTGCAATACGGTAGCGAAGGTTTACTAACGCAAACCAATGCAATCGAATCTCACCTCGGTGGGACGCAAACGCTGATGGCGGCGCCAATCATGGGCACACTCGCCGCCGACTTTGTCGACCATTTTGGTTTTACTATTACCGAGGGCGAATTGCGAAACAGCCCCACCGGCAGCATCACCATCGGGATCGAGACAACGAGCGGCGATTTTCAACCTAACCCGGCAACCGTCACGGGACTAACAGCCGGATCATTGCTGAGTGAACCGACACGCAGTGTTGCCGTGTTTACGATCACCGATCCAAAGACCTATACATTTTCCGTTTCGGGTGATGCCACAGGCAACTACTCGGCAAATGTTTTTTTGGGCGGTGACACCAATGGTGACGTCCGTCTCGATGCTGCTGACAATGCGATGTTCGCGATGGCAATCGGCAGCAACCAAGGCGATGCGAATTACCTCATAAGTGCGGATGTCGATCGAGACGGAGATGTCGACGCGCAGGATCAAGCGGCGTTGTTGGCTGCCTATGGATTTGTTGCCAATCAACCCCCGGCCTATGCTCCAAGCGAGCTGCAATTGATCGCCGGGGTGAACCAAGTCGTTGATCTCGTATCGAACGTAACTGACGCGGAAGCCGATGCGGTATTCGTACATGCATCGTCTTCCGACGCGGAAGTATTCCCGCTTGGAAATGGCATTTTCCGAATCAATGCGGATGCCGCCTCGGACACCACGATTTCGGTGGGCGTTATCGCCGATGATGGCATCTTGGCATCGGAAAACGTGACTCAAAGCGTGGGCGTGTTGACTTCGAGCATCCGCGAACTTGTCATTCTAAACCGTGATCCGGCGTTGAAGCTCGATGATCCGAGCCGGCTATTGGTGATCGGTCGGACCGCCGACGGAGAAACGAAAACGCTGCCTGCGGACGCGGTCAGCTACACGACGTTAGACGATTCCGTCGTTGCGATTACGGATACGGGGTTAATGATCGGACAATCACCGGGAGCTGCGACAATCACAGTCACAGCATTTGGCTTGACTGCGGCCACGGCGGTCAATGTTGAATCGTTGGACGACCGTTTCTTGGACTTCTTCCCGGATGCCTATGCCATGATGGTTGGCGAGGAACGTCAATTACTGATCCGCGAACGGCTCGAAAATTCCGTTGTCCACATCAGCGCAGCATCGGCGGGGACCGAGTACTTTGTTGCGGACTCGAGTCTGATGGCGGTCAACGCTGACGGGATGCTGACCGCCATCGATGTGGGTCAGACTTACGTGACGATCGTGCAAGGTGGCATCTCGCAAGTGCTTCCCATTACCATTGACGCGGCTGTCACGGGCACGGCCACCATTGATGATCGAGGGGGAGTGATCAGTGATGGAACGGGGATCACGGTGGGAATTCCACCGGGAGCCTATGACGACCCGATCGCGTTGTCGGTGACTGCGTTGACTCAGGCCGATTTGCCCTACAACTTGCCGACGAATTGGGGTTTTGACGGCGGCGCATTGATTGACTACGGCGACCGACTTGCAAACTATCCATTAAGTTTGGCAATCCCGGCCCCAGCGGACAAATCAACAGGTGATATTCTTTACCTATTCCAACCCTCTGAGCTCACGTTCGCCGATGGGCGTGTGTTGTCGTCTTGGGAAATCGTCGATTCGATGGTCGTAGGTGAAGACGGGATGGCACGTACTGCGTCACCTCCAAACATCGGAGTAGCAGCGAAAACCCGATCTTCATTTTCCGGATTTGTTCGCCCAAGTTTAGGTGGTCGCGTTTTCATGGCCTCGCCAAGCCTATTGACGTTTGCGCTTATGACGTTGGATGCGAAAGATCGGCAAAATTCACTCCCGCCAATTGTCACGCTTGGGGATTTCACAAGTGGGTCGGGTGAGGAGTTGTACGCGGCGTCGGCGGGAATCATGGCGGATTTCTACATTCCATTGGTGCCGAACTACAAGATCCAATTGGCGGTCCATAGTGCGGGGCCGCATGGTTTGGACACACTCACCGAAACCGAGGTGTTCTTGTCTCCGGACCAACAGCTTATTGATTTCGCCGTCCCACTACGGCCTCGTGCGACCATTGCAACTGCCACTCCATCCCTTGCTCAAAGCGAGATGCGTTTTGATTCGGAGGGTCCATTCTTTGAATTGATGGGGCATTTCTTGCTGAACTCCGACGAAACGGCACGTCCTGGGTCGACCGTGGGAACCACCCTCGAAGATCTATTTGTCACCTTCGAAGTGGGCGGGCGTGACAGCGTCGACGGAAATGGAGATCCGGTCGTCGTAGGTGGAATCGACGTGATCGTACCAGGTGCTGATTTGGAAATGACCGATGACGAAACGCTGATGGTTCATTTGCCGCGAGGTTCCTTCGTTGGTGATGCAGCAATCACCGTGACGCGTAAACAAGAAGCAGCACTTGATGGTGTATTCCGCACGATTGAGGTACCCAGCAATCCGGTTTCGTTCATTGTTCAGAGCCGTTATGGATTTGTTCTCAACGGCGCCGATGGAACCGTGACCGTGCTGGATCTCGATGCGACCGAAGTGGTTGACATCCCTCCGGCGGATGATGATGCGGATCCGACACAATTGACCGTTCGCGATCCTGGCGAAGTCGCACGCATTCCTTTGGGCATCGGTACGGATTCGGAGGGTCTGATTCGACCGCAAAAGTCGCAAGTCACTCCCGATGGCACGCGTCTCTACGTTACTCAGGGTGGTCGACCTTGGATTTCCGTGATCGATACGGTAGGGCTTCAAGAAGTCGACATGGTTGCCGACGATGACAGTGATCCGGAAACGCTTGGCAATCAAGCAATCGCATTGCCATCAGGTGCAAAACCGTATGACTTAACCACGGACGGTGATGGTCGGTTCTTGTTTGTGACGGACATGAATTCACCGACGTTGTACGTGATCGACATTGATCCGTACTCGAGTCAATTTAACCAAGTCATACAAACTCAGTCGTTCGCGGTTTATGGCAGCAACCTCGCACCGCTTGGGCTACGTGGCGTGGCGGTCGCTGCGGATCGCAGAACCGTTTATGTAACGGCACCGGGCAGCGATTTGTTCCGCAGCGACAGTGGTGAGCCAGGGCGGATTTTGGTTTCCACACTTCTTTCGATTGATGAGCGGCGCCGATTGATCAACGAACTTGATCCCGACGACCCGCCACTAATCGCACCGCTTTCGTTTGACCCCACTTCCAATGATTCCATCATCGAATTTGGTGATGCACCCTATGACATCACGGCCACAGACGATCCGGATGTGATGTTGGTCGTCGATCGGGTCGGTGACAAACATGGCGTCGGCATCCTTCGTCGTCACATGACGTTGGACGAATTTTTCTGGCATGAAGTGGATTCGATTGATTTGACACCGTTTGGACTTGATCCCAACGAAGGTCGTGCACTGCAAGCGTTTGGAACCAGCAACGCGCAAGGCATCGCCTTCATTCCCGAGAACGAGTTCGAAGCGGTGATTGGTCCCCATCCGTCGTATGCGGTGTTCAGCACCTACAATGCTTACACCTCAATGTTCGATCCAAAGAAAAATCCGAACCTCGCGCCCTTCTATGCAAGTTATCCCGGCGCGGGACCGGATCCGAATGTGCCGCTAAGTTATGACGTGGAACAATCCGTCACCGATAGCAGCGGCAAAACAACGGTGTTCACGCAGGAAGTGACTCGATATTTCGCGGTCGGCGCGGGCAGCAATATCGGATTCGTTCGCAATCCGTTGGGCAGTTTCGATATTCCAATGGACAAACCACGGTTGGTCGCCGCAACCAATCCGATCATGAACGGGTTCGCAGACGATTTGACCATCAGTGCCCAGGGCATGGCATTGGTCGCCATGCAAGGTCAAGACACGGTCTTTGCTTATGACATGCCGACCGCCATCGCGGCGATCGAGTTGGCTGCCGGTGCAGGGCCAACGACCCTTTATGCCGGACGATCACAGTACCCCGATGCGCCACAGGAACTAACGTCGCTGATCCGTGGACCGTTGGGCCAAATCCCGCTCGATTCGATGTACCCTGCGGCGATGACAGCGGCACATTACACATTCTATTCTGACGATCGGAATACGCTTTATGGGGTTCCAACGACGGGACCGTATGGTGATGAGCCGAACCATTTTGGCCCGATCGAAGTCGGGAACTTGCCGCGAGGCATTGACTCGCAGCCAATCGTGCCGCCTCGGGTGTTACAGGTTGTTTCAACACCCTATACACAAGCGCCCTCGCTGCAATCGTTCCCCAACGAATCCCAAACGGTTGAAACCGGCCGCAGTAGCCAAGCGGAAATCCATAGTGGCGCGTTGCACGAATCGCATGCGATGGTGTCGTACCGGTCGCAAGAAGCAAATCGCGGCGTCATATTGCACTACGATTCGCTGCGTGCTGAACCGAGGCATCAGACCTATTTTGGTTTAGCTGGATTGGCAGCCACGGCCGAGTACGACGGGCGAGTGATCGTCCGTGCTGCAGCGATGCTTGATGATCGAACTTACGTTGCCGAATCGGACTACGAGCCCACGCGAACGGAATGGGTCGACGGATTTCGTGGTGACGAGCATTTCTTCTCTTACGAAAGTCTCGATAAGACCCAAGTCCATGGCGGCAGCGTGATGATCGATTTCAGTGATGCCAAAACGGGCGTGTATGACTTGGCAGTCGATGTCGGCGTCTTCCGCGAGTCGGCAGACGGGTATATCGACGGCGCGTTCCAAACGGATCACGAGTACTTGGCAGTCGTTAACTTACAGGAAAGCGAATTCGGAGCGGGTTGGGCACTCGACGGGTTGCTACGATTGCACAACAGCGATGGTGTTTTGTTGTTGACCAACGGGAATGGGACCGAGCAGATCTTTTTGCCGCCACAAACCGCTGGCCAAGCCTATACGCCTTTGTCGTTGGATCGAAGCGTGCTGCGGCAATTGCCAGACGATAGTTTCGAGAGACGGCACATTGATGGCACCGTCGAGCTTTTTGATGCAGACGGTTTACTGCATACTGTGCGAGATCGTAACGGCAATGAAATGCGTTACGTCTATTCCGATGGCAAAATCCAACAAATCATCGATCCGGTGGGCTTAGTCACACGGTTTGAATACACAGGTGGTTTGGTTAGCCAGATTCTCGACCCAGCCAACCGCGTAACAAAATTGGAATACGATGGGGCCAATCTTGTCAGCATCACGGATCCTGACGGCACCATGCGTAGCTTTGAATATGACCTTTTCGCACCCGGCGACTCGTTGATTGCTCCTTATCAGCATCTGATGACCGGGCAAGTGCAAAAACGTGGCAATGCCGCCGACGAGCCTTTGGGTGAGTCCTTTCATGAAACCATCCAGTACAACGAGTTCGGTCAAGTGATCGCAGGCACGCGAGTGGATGGTGCAGAGTTTTCGCTAACTCCAGCGCAGTCATTGGCTGCACATAGACCGTCACTCACTAGCGATCCGCATAAGGCTCCGCTGGTTGTCGAGATGATCGGTGACCAACCTCAGAAAGCGAATTTGGATGCAGCGCGAGCCAAGTGCGGTTTACCACCCGAAGCGTCGGGGGGGACGGGATTTTCGGCGGAAGCACAGTACATCGACTTCGGCGGCCAAGAATCGACGTACCAAATGAATGGGTTTGGTCAGTATATTCACATTCAAACCGATGGTGATCTTCCTGGACGTACGATGGGTCGCAGTGAAGAGTCCGGCCTCGTGAGTGTCCAGGTAGATCAAGTTGGAAACGTGACGTGTCAAACGTATGATGCTTTCGGAAACGTGACCAGCATTACCGACTTCCCCGATGGTCCTGATAGTCTTCGCACCGCCACGAGGACATTTGCTTACGAAAATCCAAATTTTGCTGCGATTTGGACAACCAGCACCGACGCGGTTGGACGTACGACCAGGCGCGTGCTCGATGATGACGGAAACATCGTGTCCGAAACAATTGCGACGACGGAAGTTTTGCCCGCTGGCAATCCCACCAGTTCCACCAAGATGTATGAGTTCCACACGAATGGACCTGCCGATGGGTTGATGCGAAAGTCAATCGACGCTGCGGGAATCGTTACCGAATTTTTGTACGATGACTTTGGTCGGCTGACGTCAACAAAGTTCTTTGACGGAGAACAGGTCAATGAGTATGTCGATCTGACCGGAAACATTCGTGAAGTGATCGATCCCGATGGATTCAATCGTACACTTCAATACGATCCAATGAATCGATTGTTGACAACGACGATCGACGTTTCCATTGATGGCGTGACCTATGTCGATGCTACTGAGTATGACGCGCACGGCAACGTGAAAAGACAAGTGGATCGCAACGGCAATGTAACGCTGTACGAGTACGACGTTTATGATCGGCCGACCAAACGGATTGAAGCAGCGGGTGTACTCGATGCAACAACCCACTACGCTTACGACTTTGGGGCGATGTTGGTCGACGCTGCGCTTGCCTTTGATCCGTCTTACACCTACTGCTATGAAAAGAACGCAAACGGTAGCGTTTCGCTGTTGGTCGAAAACAAATTTGGCCAACCCATGACGGTGGTTGATGAAATGGGGCGGCGGACCCAATATCACTATAATGCCGCCCAGCAGATGGTCGGCATCACGATGCCTAGCGGAGGGAATATTCGATTCGAGGTCGATGGTCGCGGACGTCAAACGAAAAAGGTTGGCCCAACGACGGAAGAATTCGTCACGGTCTATGATGACGCGAATCGGCAAGTCGAAACGATCATTGTGAATCCAGCGACCGGAAATCAAGTTACCACGGCGACCTACAACTTGTTCGACTCCGTTGCGGCGAGTACCAGTTCGATTGGTGTGGTGATACGGTTCGAACACGATGCCGCGAACCATCCCACGCGAGTCATTGAAAACGCCAACGGTACGGATAAACGTATCACCCAGCATGAATTGGATCAGCGGGGCCGCGTGATCCACACGACGGTCAATGATTTGGCGACGACAGACAACGAATACTACCCCAGTGGACGGTTGAAGTCAGTCACCAATGGCTTAGACGCCAAGGTCACAATGGTCTATGACGAACTCGGTCGCACGGTTACCCAGACCGATGCGGAAGGCGAAGTCACTCACTATCTCTATGACGGTAGCGGAAATCAAATCGGCATCGTTGATCCGCGTGCCAAAGGAGATCGGGACAATACGGAGTTCCGGCAAACGTATGAATATGATGAATTGAATCGCCAAATCACCACCATTAACCCGTACGGTGACACGACCCGTTACGAGTACGATGCACTGGGGAATCAAACCCGGATCATCGACCCACGCTCGACCGACGATATTCCGGTCGAGACGCGATTCGAATACGACCGTCTCAACCGACTTACGAAGACAACCAACGCGGAAGGTCGCTCCACCAGCTACGAATATGACTTAAGCGACAATGCGACAAAAGTGACTCAACAACGGTTGACGCTCGACGGCATTGTCAACGATGTCTCTGAGTACGAATACGACCAAAGCAGTCGGTTGCAACAAAGGATCGATCCCGAAGGTTTCGTGACGACATACCAATACGACGCGATTGGCAACATGACGAGTATCATCGATCAACGAGGTTCAGCAGCACGAACCGACTTTGTTCATGACAAGATGAATCGAGTCGTCAAGCAGACAATGGCTGCTGGTTCGCCGCGGGCAGCGACGACGCAGACGGTCTATCACCCATTGGGGATGGTCCAGGAAACAATCGATCCGATGGGGCAACGTACCGTTACCGAGTTTGATGAATTGCTTCGTCCGAAAACGACCACGGTGGCCAAGGGGTCGACGAAACCTGCCGTGACGACGTACGAGTACGATGTGGTTGGCAACCTAACCTCGTTGACTGAACCACGAGGTGCCTTTTACACTCGGTCGTTTGAGTACGACAAGATGAATCGCCAGATTAAGGAGTCCGGTAATTCGGGAACGGCAACCGATCCGCGACCTTATGAAATCATCACCGAGTACAACGAAATCGGACAACCGATTCGTCAAACCGACCCTCGCGGAGATGGTTTAGAAACACGGATGGAATATGACTCGAATGGTCGTTTGGCGGTTCAGCACGACGCGTTGGGGCAAGAAACGCGTTACCAGTACGATGCGGCGGGAAACACGACACGTATTGAAACACCGTCGCTTGATGGCAACACCGCTGCGATATTGGAACTCAGCTACGACACTCTCGGCAATCGCTCTTCGATGCGAGACGCTCTGGGCAATACGACTTGTTTTGTTGCCGATGACGTCGGTAATTTGTTGCTAACAATTGATGCGCGAGCAAACTTGGCGACGTGCAGCATCGCCGATAGCGATAACGACTTCGCATCGCGAATGTACTACGATGCATTGGGTCGGCGAACCGCGGTTGTGGATGCCGGCGGTTATCGTGCAGAGATCGAGTATGATGCGTTTGGCAATATTACCAAGCAAACTGATCCGCGGACCTTTGACGCGGCAACACCCGGTGAATTTGTTACCGAGTTTATCTACGACGAACTTGGACGAGTCGCGGAAAAACATTCGTCCATTGGTGTGATGGGTAGCGACGTCATCGCGATCGAAAAGTTTCGCTACGACTTGGCGGACAACTTGGTGCGATATGAAGATCCGCGAGGCCCCGAGTACGCCACGACTTACCAGTACGACCCGCTATACAATCGCACGGTCAGTCTGCAAAACGTTGTCGTGGACACCGGTGGGGGAGCGTCCGCGTTGGAGACGATTTCGGAGTACGACGAGGTGGGGAATCTTGTTCGTTCTGTTGACGCTCGCGGCCCATTTCACGCGGTGCATTTCGAATACGACGCTGGCAATCGACTTGTTGCGATGATCGAACCGACCGGTACCGAAGCGGAGCCTGGGCCAATGGCGGTGACTCGATATGAATTCGACGAAGTAGGCAACTTGATCGCGGAACAAGATCCTCGCGGTGAGTATTACACCGTTCGCATGGTCGTCGATGCGCTCGGGCGAGTTCAGTCGCAATCGGTTCCACAAGGCTCGGCCGAACACCCTCAGGCCCCTGCCGTTACCACCTACGACTACTTTCCCGGCGGAACGGTTAAGTCAATCCATGGTCCTCGCGAAAATGCCGGCGAAGACATTTTGCCGACCGAATACAGCTACGATGCCGCCGGTAGGCTAACTTCGATGACCGATTCGCTTGGTGCGGTGACACAGTACGAATTGGACACGATCGGAAATGCGTTCGCAATCACCGAACTCGGCGACGCTTTGACACCAACGCGGACAACGCGAATGGAATACGACCGTCTTAATCGCATGACCAAGGTGATTGATGCAGTCGGTTTGGAGACGATGACTGAATATGACGCGATTGGAAATGCAGTCCGCATTATTGGTCCGCTATCTAGCTCCGACGGTGCTTCGGTGATCGAGCGGATCTACGATGGTCGTTCGTTAATCCGCAGTGAAACGAATGCGGAAGGTGACACGACCACTTATGACTACGACGCCGCAGGGAACCGAATCCGCATCGGTGATCCGCGAGGCGAATGGGCCGACACAACGATGGATTTTGACGGCGCGAACCGACTAATTGCGACTCACTACGCAACGGGGTCGGCAGCCGATCCCGGCGACCCAGTAACGTATCGCATGCAGCACGATGGAATCGGCAATGTCACCCGAGTGATTGACCCACGTGGCGAGGCCTTTGCAACGGAAACGATCTTTGATCACCGAAGTCTTCCCATCGAAGTTCACAATAGTGCTGGTCCCGAAGACGCACCCACGATCGAGGTCGATCAATTCCAGTACGATCTTGCCGGCAACTTGATTCGCAACATCGATCCTCGCGGAGACGACTATGCGACGACCCATTCCGTTGACGCCTCCGGACGAATCACCTCGACGACCTATGCCGTTTTGGGGACCAGCGGGCCATCGCATTTGACTGAAAAATTTAGCTACGACGTGGAAGGCAACTTGATTGAACATGTTGGCATCGGTGGTGACGACTACATCACCGAATATCAATATGATGCGGTTGGACGTGTGACGTTGACCACGGACCCCGTCGGAGAACAAACCGCCTACAGCTACGACCGTTACGGCAATGTGCTGTCGGTGATCGATGTGTACGGCATTTCGACCAACACCTACGACGCATTGAATCGCTTGTTAAGCAAAACAAACGCCGAAGACGAAACGACGGTTTTCGAGTACTCGGACAATGGTTTGGAAATCATCACCGAGGATCCGCTTGGGCGGTCGAGCCGAACTATCCGTGATCGATTGGGCCGAGTCATCGAATCGATCGATGCGGTGGGGCAATCCAGCTTCCAGGAATACGACGCGGTTGGGAACGTCGTTCGGATCGTCGATCGAAACGGCATTGTAAGCGATTCGGTCTACGACGCTAGGAATATGCCGCTATCGGTCACGCGAGCGGTCGACACGCCGCAGGAAATCACGACTCGCTACGAATACGACTCGCTCGGACGACAAGTCGTGCAAATCGATCCGCGCGGCGACTACTATCGAACCGAGACGGTCTATGACGCTCGCAACCGCATGATCCAGCAGCGCCGACATGCAGGCACGCCAACGGGTACCGGCATCGGTACACCGGGCGAAGACGACTGGATTGTTGAAAATTATGAATACGATTCGGTGGGGAATCTGATTGCAATGACTCCCGCTCGAGGGGATTTCTATACGATTTACACGGATGTCGATGGGCTTGGTCGCGTGACGGGAATTAGACAGCAAGTCGGCACACCGGCTAGTCCTGCCGAAGCCGTCCAGAAGTTCGAGTACAACAACGCCGGCCAGAAAGTTCACGTCGAGGACGCACTCGGCCATGTGATTACTCGCGACTATGACCGCGTGGGGCGCATGGTGTCGGAGACGATCGAGCGTGATGGCACGGATGATATGGTGAACCAATGGAATTATGTCGACACCGATACTGGTTATCGAATTGAACAGATCGATGCGGCAGGAAATGTTTCCTTGACGACCGACTATGACAAGGCACAGCGGGTTGTGATGATTCAACCGCGATCGGCTGAAACCGAAGTTCGTAGCTACGACGATGCCGGGAATTTGACGATGGCCACCGTTGGCGACGTTCAACGGGAATTCCAATACAACGAGCTGAATCGTTTGGTTCAGGAATCGGACGGATATGGGAACTTCTACGCCTATACGTACGATGCCGTTGGTAATTTGTTGACCAAACAAGATGCACGTCAAAGCAATCCGGTTGAGTACTCCTATGACGCGCTGAACTTGCAGCGATCGATTCGGCAATCCGATGGCGGTTTGACGCAACTAGAGTATGACAAAGCCGGTAACCTGAGCCGCGTGATGGATGCGGAAGGCAGCGTTACAAGTTTTGTGTTCGATGCAATGCACCGGATGGTCAGCGACACCAACGACTTTGGCACTCGATCCTACGAATATGACCCGGCTGGGAATCCGGTGCGTTACGTCGATCGCGATGGTCGCATCACCGTTCGCCAATACAACGGAAATCAACGTCTTGTGCAAGAAGATTGGCTTGATTCAACCGGCAGCACGACAAACACTTTGTCGTTCACATACGACGTGATCGGTCGAATGACGGAGGCGTTCAGTGGTGATGCGACTAACACGTTTGCGTTTGCCGATGACGCGACGGCGCAAATCTCCGCGATTACGTCCACGATCGCCAGCGGTGTCGATGTGTTCGCGATCGACTATGAACGTAACTTGCTTGGCTTAACGACAAACGTTTCGGCATCCCTTGGTGTTCAAGCAGGCATCATTCAAGAAAGATTCAGCTATGGTTTGACCGATGACCGACTATCATCCATTGAGCAAACCGGTTCTGCGGTGAACGCGAAGCGAGTCGAGTTTGATTATCACGATGACGTTTCCGCTTTCAAGGAAATTCGCCGCTACGGTAGCGATGATGCCTTGGTGTTGACAACAAGCACAACGCTGAACGAGCGGCAATTGATCGACCAAATCAAACATCTATCCGCTACGTCGGGCACGATCAATCAATACCGCTACACCTATGATGCCGACGCTCGTGTAGCGTCGATCGAGGATGAATATGGCAGAGCGACTTACGACTATGACGCAAATGGACGTCTGACATCTGTTTCGCACACCGATCCGCAGATGTCCGATGAGTCGTTCACCCTAAATGACGTCGGAAACCGAACTTCTAGCAGTGAGCATGGCGATAGCTACAGCTACGTCGAACAGAACCGACTAGCCAGCGACGGTATCTTTAACTACGAGTATGACGCCGAAGGGAATCTTGTTACACAAACGGCGATCGAAACCGGCGACGTCATTCACTATACGTGGGATCATCGCAATCGTTTGGTCGCGGCGGTCACCGAAGATTCATCTGGGAACGTCGTGGAGGTGGTGGAGGTCGGCTATGACGCTTTGAATCGACGGATTTGGAAGCGTGTGGATCCTGATGGCATTGGCAACAAGCCGGTTACTTGGCGAGGCTACTTGTACAACGGTGATGATGTGCTGGTAGAGATTGTCGATGTTGGCGGACTCGACGTTGGAACCGATCCTGTGGTGGACGTGGTTTACTTGCACGGAGCGGGCGGTGATTCACCACTGGCCCAAGAACACCAAGGTAACACGATTTGGATGTTGCCGGATCATGTTGGGACCGTTCGCGATTTAGTTGGCGTAGACGGCCAATTGCTTGATCATCTTCGCTATTCGGCCTACGGCGAGATTGTCTCACGCACCGATCCCGATGTCTTCAATCGTTACTTCTTCACTGGCCAAAGCTACGAGCCGGCACTTGGATTGTATCACTTCCGCGCCCGTTACTATGACCCAACGAATGGACGATTTGTCAGTGTCGACCCAATCGGCTTGTCCGCGGGCGATCCAAACCAATATCGCTACGCCTTGTCAGACCCGATCAACATGGCTGATCCGAGTGGGCTATCGGGGGTTCCATCGGCGATGGCGAATCCGTATTTCGACCAATTGAGTTCGGTTCGCGATGCGGTGACGGAAAGTCGTCAGACATTTGACAAGAGCATGTCGGTTGGCAACTTCAACGTCTTGACGTTTGCCATGGGGACGATCAGCAGCACCAATATCGCTGTGGAAGCACTCGCCACCATCGCAGCAACAGTCGCCTTGTCGACGAACCCCGTGACCGCTCCCTATATGGTTTACTACGCAGCCTATAGCACAGGGAAAACTGCCTATAGCCTCGTCAAGCAGAGTCAGCAACCTGGACGTGAAGGATTTGAACTTTGGGACGGCGTCAAATTGTTCCTGACTGTCGGAGCGTCGGCAATTGGGCCGACCGTCGGCACTTACGCTAGTGTTGCGCTGAATGCCGCTGATGCCTACGTCGCACTCGCTTATGAGAAAGACCTCAATGCGATGGATAGCCGATTGATGGGGGCAACAACCGGATTCGTTGGCGACGTTGCTTCTTATCACGCGCAGGGTATGCAATCGAAGGGACTAAAAGGCGACATCGCAACCATGCGGACGGAATGGACCGGAACCGTTAACCAAGTCCGTAACGGAACGATCCCGTATTTGTTGGGTGTTGGAAAGAATTTGAAAGGGCTCGCTTCGGATATCACTCGATTGCAACAGTACCAAGCAGATGTGCAGTACTATCGGCAATCGCTTGGTGGCAACGCTGACGCGATTGCCATACGCAATGCCATTGAGCCGCCCGATTTCCAAACAAATACCTTCAAGCAATTTTCGCGACTGATCGACGCCGCTCAAGCCGCCAAACTTGGTTGGCATGGCAGTTTGGATCATCAGATCCGCTCAGTGGCCGTGAACCGGATTGGGCAACGGGGGGCGCTGTCGATGAAAATGCTGCAAAAAGACATCCGCAAGAATCCCGAATTGGCGCAGATGGAATCCGCGTTGGTGAAGATGGAGCAAGACCTGGTCTCGGCAGCAACATCCGCCAAGTGGGATTACCCGCTTGAATTAAACGCTCAAGGAAACCGAGCATGGAATGCAGGACGTGCATTCATCGACCAAATTCGAGGCAGCGGCTATACGTCACGCATCGAAGCAGCGCAGAACCGTGTCATCCAATTCAATGCCGAACATAATCCCGTGTATCGGAAACTGATTGGTGAGTTGGTCGATGCCGAGATCAACCGTAGTGGTGCCATGTTGACATCGACCGCCAAGGCATCGTTGCGCGAGCAAGCGATCGCCCTGCACGCATCAACATTGATTCGAGTAAACAACCCGGCCGCGCCAACGTTGTCCGCACCGTACTCTCATTTGGGGGTCAAAAATAAACTGCCGAAGATGATCGATCGTGTGAAACGGGAAGTTATCAATCGCATGTACCCGACATTGGACGCGGCGCTGGCACAACACGAAGCGTTGAAATTCTATATCAAAACAGGCGACAAAACACAGCATACCCAAAACATGGAATTGCTGTTGCGTAACCATGTGGGCACGCTACAAAAACAACAGGCTGGGTTGCGAGCTTATGAAAGAGGCATGAAACAATTGTTCCCGAGTGGGCGGCAACCGATGGATGTCCTCGGTTACACACGTTACCAGCAAGCTCAAGCGATGAGGAAAATCCTCACCGATCATCCCTACTCGTTCGAGGGACCATTCAACAATTTGGCGGATCGCTTGATCACCACCGCGCCTTCCGAATTCGCCGAGATATTGGATCTTCCTTTCACGACTCGCCAAGACGTCCAAGATTTAGCGAACGTCGCTAGGTCCATCAATAACGGCAAGCTGAAAGTGCCGGGTATCAACGAGGGTGGTGTCGTTGCACTGATGCTACAGGGAACCGCGGGTGCCACGTTGAGCCAAATCGCATTTCGTGCTGACTTTGTCAAGGACGTCTACTCGGGGAATTTCCAACGGTTGCACCAGACTCTCCAGAAGCCGTTGGAAGCATGGCGGACGTTGGCTGATTTGACCAAGAGTCCGATGATGAGCGGTACCAGTGATGTCGACCTGGGATTGATTGTGAAGGGAGGTGGAAACAATCTGCTGAGCGTCTTCAACGAAGCCAAAGTCACGTTCCCCAACGGCAGCATTCAGCAGCTTAAGGGTGGGGAAGCGATCGACGCTATTGTCAAGTATTCCGATCCCAATTCGTTCATCGGTAGAACCGCTCGAAAAGTGGGCGTCGAAGTTCCCGTGGAATGGTATGTCTACCAAAACCGAGAGCTTGCTCAAATCGCTGACGCCGCAGCCGCACGAAACACGCCTATCGATCGTGGTGGTATGAGCGTGATCACCAATGGCAGTTCGTTCGATGTGGTTGCACACTACTCGCCTCACTTGGACCCCGCGGCGCAACTCGGGGGAGCTTCGCGGACGATCCTTAGCGGTTTGATGCACTCGGCGGTTGTCCAATCGGCGACGTCGCAAACCATCGTCACCGCTGCCGAACTTGGCCCCGTGCTTGTCGACGCGATCGGGCGTTGGCAGTCAACGGATCTTGATCTTCCGGGTCCAATGATCCATTTGTGCGTCGAACCACTTGGCGGCACACGGCTTGGATACACGATGCTTAACAAGATCGATCAAAATGGTCGGCCGATCGAAGCCACGATCGTCATTGACGACGATGCTGCCGGACACGGTTGGTTTGTCGATCCAACACCGTCGAGCGATAGCGAATTTCGTATCAACGCCGATGGAACGTTGAAAGCCAACGTGGATGAAGCGATCGGTCGTTTTGACGTGTTGTCGGTCTTGCTGCATGAACTAGGCCATCTCTATGGCTTCACCGAATCGTTTGACGGATTCGGTTTGAATACCGTTTCCGATAGTCAAGGCCGACAATCGATTGTCACTTCGACCGAGACTTTGTGGCTAGACCCCAGCAACAGCGAATTGGATCTCCGTCGTCACCCGTCGCTACTGATGGCTGGTTCGATTCAACTTGGAGTCCGCAAGACGCCAACCGAATCCGAAGTGGAGATTATCTCGGCGGCATTGGATGCAAGTCAAACGGGGTTCACCCGGTTGATGATCGATGGCGAATTAATGGCTGCTACGATCGGATTCACGCCGATTCGTGAAGCCTTGATCGCTTCGAGTGATTACGTCACCACCGGATTAACCAACGGGACATTCACTCAAACGAACCCTGATGCGGTTGACTACGGCTGGTCGATGGTCGGTGACGTCCAAATCGCCGACGGTGTGGCAACCATCAGTGAAAGCGTCGGGATGATCAGCGATTTTTCACAAACATTCGTGGTTCCACAGGGCACCGCCAACATCACGTTTACGATCGGAGGAATCGTATTGGATGTTGGTCAAGTCGATGCTCCCAACGAGGCATTCGAGGTAGCGGTCATAATGACGGATACATCCGAATCAATCGCCAACACGATGACGGGACTCGATGGCGGCGATGCACTATTGAACATTGCTGCGGATGGAACCGTTCGGTATGCGTCGGGCGTCACCGTCGAAGGAATCGATGCAAGCGGTGACAGGCTTACCGATCTCGCGAAACCGATTCGCGTAACAGCGACCGTACCAGAATCGCTTTCCGAAGCTGCGGCCACGGTCTTCTTTGACTTGATCGGATTTGGCGAAAATAGTAGCCGGGCCGAGATCAGCGACGTACGTCTTCAAATGGGATCGACGCTCACTTGGCACAATGCCGCTTGGCCGGTTGATGTCGCGGGTGACGGCAAAATCACCGCTTACGATGCACTGCTGATTATCAACGAGTTAACCGATTACCGCTATACGGATCGGCTTTCCAACGATCTTGTGCCCATTACCTCAACGATTCACCCACCACCCTATTTCGACGTTAATGGCGACGGTAAACTCACCGCCTTGGATGCGGTCCGAGTCATCAACGCGTTATCGGTCGTGCCACCGGCGCCGCTACCTGGATGGCAAAACCCGGTCTTCCATGAGGATGTCAATGACGATGGAAAGATCACTGCAAACGATGCGCTGATCATTATCAACGAGTTGATCGATCGGCGGATGAGCGATCCGGATACATGTGAACTCGACGAGATTGATGAAACACATCATCCGACGCCCTACTATGACTGCAATGGTGATGGGAAGCTGACCGCAATTGACGCGTTGATGACAATCAATTACTTGACGCATAAAGATACATCAAGCAATTCCGAGCCGCTATCGGAGCAACTGCTTACTCTCCTTGCAACGCGGTTATAACGCAGCACCATTGTGCGACCAGTCGATCGGTGGATAGTGCTTCGTCAAACGTCGAGACGTGCATACAGTCGGATCTGGATCAATCCTTGTCGTCCGTGTACCAATCATAGTTGCCTCGTCGGTAAGTCTCGCTCATGGTGTCGTCACTCTTGCGTTTCTGTCGATACGCGTCATCGAGAATGGCTTGCCTGTCGCGGTATCCTTCCCGCCACGCTTGATGTTGGTCGACCCAAGCCGGTTGCTGCATCCCGCCCGGTTGTTGTGGCGCGTAGTTTTCCGCTTCGTTGATTGAGTCGGAAATGCTGAACATGACGGCGACGAACAGTATCGCTATGGAAAGAACGGTCGCAGCGGCGATCGGTAGTGCTTTGGATGGATTCTTATGGATATATTCACGCAACATTTTTGATCGCGTGAACCACATGGTGAAGCGATAGGCATTTGCCTCAAGATCACTTAAGCCTTCCGGAACGCCTGCCGTTTGCGATGCCGAATCATCCTGCTTGACGGCGCCGCTTCCTTTCGATTCGGGCGGCAACGGTGGTGGCGTGAGAGGGGTGACGTCAGCGACGTTTTGTTCTAGCGGCGGCGGTACAACGTGAGCTATCAGAAGTTCAGCAAGGCGTTCCCTCAATTCCGGAATTTCTTGAGCCGATTTCCACTCTTCCATGCCCTGACACCAAGCCAGGGTATCCGCGGTGATCACAGCGTCGACCATGCGTTGTCGAATCGCTTCGGCGTCTAATGGGCCTGTCCTGTGACCATCGATGGCAAAAATTAGACCACGTCCGTCGAAGCTTTTATTCCGCTGGCATCGGCATCGATTGGTTTGGTGGACGTCGACATTTGTCTTGACCTCCTCCTTATGGGCAGTTTGTACTTGCTCGCCCCACATCCCTTTCCTCGACGCGGAAGAACTTTCGCTGTGATTGCACACAAGCCAGCAACATCATGGTTAAATGCAGTTAGCGAGATTTCTTTTGTAAGCAATCTTGGCTGCAATTCATGTGCCCGATTCACTTGGCACGAGGGAGTTGTGCGCCGCAAGAGGCTTTGGATTTTACGTCAAGAAAGGGTTATTGGAATGGGATGTGCAGCAAAATTCCACGGGCGTGTTTGGTAGCGTTCAGAATTGAAAAGTCCCAAATGAGGGAGGTCTTTAACATGAATATTAAACATTGGTCACCAAGTCATCGAGAAGGTGTCTTTTGGATGGCAGTTCTCTTGCTCGCTGTCGTGCTGCTGTTGATGTTGACACAAAAGGTGGCAGGGTTGTTGCTTGGCTGAGTGAACGAGGTTTTTCGTTTTTGATTTTCGAGGAATAGACCATGTTGGCAAGAGTGAAAGCATTGGGCGTTTTCGCACACGGTGTCGTTTTCGCTGTGGCAGTGTGCATCAGCAATCAGGCATTGGTTGGCCAGACGATAGAGATGTCGGTGCCAAAAAATTTAGAATCCGCTCATTTGGGTATCGAGGTTACCGATAGCCCCGGTGTTGGTGTATTGGTGAACATGGTCGCGATCGGCGGACCAGCGGACTTAGTTGGCATTCGCTCGGGTGACTATCTGCTTTCAATCAATGGCGATCCTATTGAAACACCGTCTGACTTAGTGAAACGCGTCGCTGTCCAAAAGCCGGGTGACAGAATTACGCTCGGAGTTTGGCGAGCTGGGGAAGAAATGACCAAACAGGCGTTGTTAGCGACATCGGTTGTTCCTGTGGACGCACCGAACCGAGCTTGGCTTGGCGTAATGTTGGAATCGGACGGTTATCGCGGTGCGAAAATCACGATGGTTATTCCTGGCAGTCCCGCCGCGCGAGCAAACTTGGCAGTAGGTGATTTGATTGTCGCAATCAACGATCAACCGGTCGAATCAGCAGCGGACCTAGTCAACGCAATCGAGAACCTCGAGGCAAACGAAACGGTAGCGATCACGTTTGGTGGTAAGAAGGAATCGAAGCGGGAAGTCAAGCTTGGGGCGATTGTTGATGCACCGCCAATCTTTAGTTATCGCATGCCGATGCCGGATTTGGACACGAACGGAATCGATTCATTTATACCGATTCAGCCGCTGCCGATTCCGCGCTTCCCGACTCCGCCACAGTTAGAGCGAAGTCGACTGAGGAATTCCGAAACGCTGGAAGAGCAGATGACTGAAATTCGAAAGCAGTTTAAAGAGCTCCGCGAACAGGTGCAGGGTATGCTTGAAAAGAGAAACCAGAATGCACCCTTGGGCGATCAGGACGAGGACGATCCGGAAACGATAGAAAGTTTGCCGGATGATGACGCGAGTCAGTATTTGAGCTCTCCGCCGTATGTGTATGTCGTTCACTCAGGGGATCGGAATCGCTATTCGCACCGTCCAAATTACAGGTATGAATAACGTTACGGGCCCTCTGCTTATTTCGGGTACCGCTACGTCGTTCCGCCGAATGCGTATTCTTTGCCACGACCGTACCCGTACCCCCAATACCACCGTCGCTATCCATCGTATCGGACCTATTCACGACCGGGTGTGCAGGTCTACGTGGGGCCGTTCGGGTTGCAGTATTACTATCGCTAAGGAATGCATCCCGATCGTCATACCGTCTGGTGTTCTGGTGCGATCTTGATTCATCACATTGGATAGTTAGCAATGCCTCTCCGAGCCAAGATGGATTCAATGTAGCGGAGAAAGCGGGCTGTGAGCAATTTGCTGCGATGTAAAGGTTGCGACTTGAATGTGTGGTGACCATGAATCAGGATCAAGACCGGCCTCTAGCCGCAAACGCTGGAAGAACTCGGTGGGTTCTCGCATAATCTTGGTGATTTAGTCGTGAACAACATAGGCTCCATATCCTACGACGTGGTCATGGCGGATACTTGTATCTCCGGAGTTGCGCAGGTCGAGTGTGGTGACTCGCAAACCCAGATGCTTTGCGATATTCAAAAGGCCCTGGATACCTGCGAATCCACAGGCTCGCTCTCCACTAAGTTCGTCGAATTGAAGTGATTCAATCATTTTCGTGGTTTGAAGATCGATTTTTTGCGCTGTCGCATAGTCTTTGTAGTGACTCAAATCGCTACTGACCACAAAGAGCGTTTCGGGGCCTCCCCAGGTGAAATCAATCACCTCCGCAATTTGCTTGGTGGTAGCCATACCGACAACGAGCGGGATCAACTTGAAGCTGTTTGGCAAAGCGACCTGCAGAAATGGCAATTGAACTTCCAGGCTATGTTCCGAAGCATGGGCTTCATCCAGAAGTGTCACCTCCGGCAAACTTTGTAGATCCTCTACTCTTTCGGTATCAATCGGTACGTCACCCAAAGGGGTTTCAAAATAGTTTGCACCACTTGTCGCCAAGCCAGAAAATCCAACATGGTGAGAAGGCCCCAACAAGACGACTCGCTCGATTGAGTCAGCAATCGGCAGCAATTGTGCGTATGCGGTGCCAGCGATTGGGCCGGAGTATTCGTACCCAGCATGAGGGACGATCAATGCTTTTGGACGACTGCTGATCGGTGCATGGGTTTGTTGTCCAGCGGAAATATGCTGACTAACACATTCTCGAAGCGAAACTGGATTTTCGGGATAGAAGACTCCTGCAACTGCTGATTGACGAATCGTTAACATGGAATGTCTCCTGCTGATTATCCGTGTTTTTGTTGATTCATTTTGGTGGCCACTGTGGTTCAATTTCAACGGGCATTCTGCGGGATCCCCAAGTGCCGAGTTGTTCACCAAAGCAACCTGCGATTCTTTTGCCGCAGAATTCGCAGTGATTTTTTCGGAGATGGTACCGTGTTATGTCATAGCCACGCCGTTCGATAAGGATCTCACTGCATGACGGGCAATAGGTGCATTGATGCGTCACATCGTCAACGTTGCCTGTGTAGACAAATTTCAACCCGGCTTCTCGGGCGATCTCGTAAGCCATGATGAGCGTTTCAGGCGGCGTAGGCGGCGTGTCGCGCATCCGGAAATCAGGGTGAAAGGCTGTGAAATGAAGCGGCACATCATCACCAAGGTTATCGAAGATCCAATTGCACATCTGCTTCACTTCTTGCTTTGAATCGTTTTCCTCAGGGATCATCAAATTCGTAATCTCAAGCCAAACCGATGTTTCATGTTTGAGCCATGCAAGCGTATCAAGCACAGGTTGCAAATGAGAGAGTGTTAGATGGCTGTAAAAATGCTCGGTGAATGCCTTCAGGTCAACATTCGCCGCATCCATATGCTCATAGAATTCACCGCGAGCTTCGGCACTGATGTAGCCTGCAGTAACGGCGACGTTTTTGATGCCAAGTTTACTGCATTGTTTCGCAGTATCGATGGCATACTCTGCCCAAATGACCGGGTCGTTGTAGGTGTATGCAACGGTTTGGCACCCGAGTTCCAAGGCAGTGGAGGCGATTCCTTCGGGCGTCGCATATTGGGAGGCTGTTTTTACCTCTCGAGACTTCGTCGTCGTCCAGTTTTGGCAAAATTTGCAGCCCAAATTGCAGCCGGCGGTGCCAAACGAAAGCGCACTGGTTCCCGGATAGAAATGATTTAACGGTTTCTTTTCGATCGGATCGACACAGAAGCCGGTGCTACGCCCATAGGTGGTGAGCACCATTTTTCCATCAATGTTTTCCCGAACGAAACAGAACCCTCGGTCACCCGGTTTCAAACTGCACGCGCGCGGGCACAAGTCGCACACAATTCGACCATTTTTGACATGGTACCATCCGCCAAGTTTGCTGCCATCCGAAAGAAGCGGTGAATTCGGCGGTGAGACAACTCGTTCGACCATGATATTGCTCCACGTTCTATCTTGCTTTGCAACCGATCAATTAGTCATGCAAACGATGTGCCTCAAACCTACGTTGGCATATAAGTTGCGGCTTCCAGTGAAGCAGAAGTCTGGGGTAGGAACGAGGTTAAATTATGCAAACGATGCAAATGGAAAACATCACCCAACATGACGTCGCCGACTTAGGACTTGCCGAGGCAGGGCGAAAACGAATCAATTGGGCCGCTCGCGAGATGCCCGTTTTGAAATTGATCGAGGATCGATTCCGCGAGGAAAAACCGCTCCAAAATATCTTGATCGCCGCGTGCCTGCACGTCACAACCGAAACGGCTCGGTTGGTCGAAGTGCTTCAAACCGCCGGTGCAACCATACGGCTATGTGCGTCGAATCCGCTTTCCACACAAGATGATGTGGCGGCGGCGCTGGTTCAACACGGTATAGCGGTATTTGCAAAGCGGGGTGAGGATCCACAGGCCTATCATCTCCATCTGCACAAGGCTGCCGATATTATGCCCGCAGTGACGCTGGACGATGGTGCTGACTTGATCGCAATGCTGCATCGCGAACGTACCGATTTGCTACCGTTGGTGCTCGGTGGTACCGAAGAAACGACAACTGGCGTGATGCGGCTGCGGGCGATGGCCAAAAACGGAGTCCTGCGCTATCCTGTGATCGCAGTCAATGATGCGATGACGAAGCACCTATTCGACAATCGTTATGGGACTGGGCAATCGACCATCGACGGACTGCTGCGAGCCACAAATGTTCTGATCGCAGGAAAGGTTTTCGTCGTCGCGGGATATGGGTGGTGTTCACGCGGTATCGCGATGCGTGCCAAAGGCGAAGGCGCGAATGTAGTGGTCACGGAAATCAATCCGCTACGAGCACTCGAAGCTGCGATGGATGGATACCGCGTGATGCCGATGAACGAAGCGGCAAAAATTGGTGATATCTTCGTCACCGCGACCGGTGACATCAACGTTATCGATCGTCCGCACTTCGAACGGATGAAGGATGACGCCATTCTTGCAAATTCAGGGCATTTCAATGTCGAAATAGACGTTCAATCGCTAAGCGAAATGTCGTGCAATATCGCCCACCCGCGTCCTCATGTCACAACTTTCACGATGGACGATGGACGCAAATTGCAACTTCTAGCCGAGGGCAGACTTGTCAATTTGTCGGCGGCCGAAGGGCATCCCAGTGCGGTGATGGATATGAGCTTCGCGAACCAGGCGCTATGTGTCGAGTACATCGTAGCGCAATCGCGTCTACATCGATTGCCCGATCGGATCCATCGCGTTCCAGTCGCAATTGATGAGCAAGTGGCGAAGGTGAAACTCGAAGCCATGAGTCTTAAGATTGATACGTTGACCGAGCAGCAGCAACAATATCAATCCGCATGGGAAACAGGCACTTGAACCAAACTCGCAAGAGGCGACATCGGATAACCGTTCCTTTGCCGCGTTGGTGAAACCGCTACGGATATTGGCATTTGACATGCAAGATTTGATTCCACCAAGCTAAAGGTTGCGCGTTTCCTTAGTGGGACAGTTTCTCTCGCTCATCCCGTTCCGATTCGGCGAAGCCAAGCAGTAAGTAGGGAAGATTGATTAGGATTGCCAGGAATAATGTTGCCGTGGCAGCGATTCCGACGGTCGCCCAGTCAAAGAATGCGGCAGCGACAATAAAGGTCCCTAATGCCAGTGCCATAAATACTTTTAACACCATTACGATTCCCGCTGTTTCGACCTCCTCTTCGATCTCCTGCTTGCTTAAGTCCGCCTCCCCTAACTTGTGTCGGTGATGCGTCCTTGAACGCTGTTCGTAATAGTCCAGTAGAGCTAGCGTGACGAACAAAATCGGAATGGGGATCGCCGCTAGATAGGCGGCCGCACGATAGAACACGAATAGCACAATCGCGGCCACCACTAAGGCAATCAGAATCACGCGGATGGCAGTTTGCCAATGCCTTGACATTCGATGCGCGTCTGACTCACCTGCAAACGTGGTGATCGGGCTTTGTGACGAATTGTGTTTTGCGGATGATGTTGTACTCATTTGAAAAAACTCACTTTCGGATTCACTATTTAGATGTGCGACGGAATGCAGAAAGTGAGACAAAGCCGCACGAATTCGCGATTCCCAGGCTGTCCCACAAATCAACTTCAATCAACTTCAATCAACATTTCGCTGTGGTACCGACCGATTAGTGTCGGCAAATGTCGAACAGCAGCTTTCCAAAAGCGCATGCCGATTTAGGTCTGTCGGATAGTGCCAGACACTGCGAATACGGTTCCATTTGGCATGCGTGTTGCCCTGATTCTTTGATCGCGTCATTTTCCGACGTTCCTCCGCGATTGCAATAATCTCAATGACACAATTATCAAACCTTCCGATCGACAAACGTTTTCAGCAAGGAATTTGTGAGGATGTGGTTCGATGCATCTCGGCATCAAAACACGAGCCCACTTGGATGCTTGAGTTTCGCTTGCGGGCTCTTGAAACATTCCGCAGCAAAGCGATGCCTACATGGGGGGCGGATTTGAGTGGATTGAACTTTGACGAAATTCACTTCTTTGTGCCACCCGAAACACAGAAGGTGGAAGATTGGAACTCTCTTCCCTGCTTGATACAGCAAGATTTCGGCAAACTTGGTGTTCCTAACGCCGAACGCCAACTTAACATGGCTGTCCAAGCTCAACTTGACTCTGAAATGATCTATGGATGTGTAAAGAGGGAACTCAACCAAAAGGGAGTCATCTTTACAGACACCGACACAGCACTTCGCGAGCATCCGGATCTGTTACGCCGCTACTTTGGAACGATCGTACCACCATCGGATAACAAGTTTGCTGCGCTCAATTCAGCTACTTGGTCGGGCGGCGCGTTTGTGTACGTGCCAGCTGGTGTTCAAGTGGAGATGCCGCTGCATTCGTATTTTCGTGTTAACGCAAAAGAATTTGGCCAATTTGAGCATACGCTGATCGTGCTGGAAGAAGGGTCGCGGCTAAGTTACGTTGAAGCCTGCTCTGCACTTCACCGTTCGACCGAATCTTTACATGCAGGCGTCGTCGAGATTGTTGTTGGACCCCGGGCACGATGCCGTTTCACATCAATCCAGAATTGGGCGAAAGACATGTATAACTTGGCGACCAAACGTGCGGTCGTCAAACGTGGCGCGTTAATGGAATGGATCGGCGGCAATCTAGGTTCACGGCTGACGATGGCATATCCCTCGGTTTACTTGGCTGAACCTGATTCCCGTGCAGAAATTCTTTCGTTGTCGTTAGCAGGAGCGGGTCAGCATCATGATACGGGGACAAAGGTCATTCATGCGGCACCGGGCACAACAAGCCAAGTGAATTCTAAATCGATTTCTCGGGGTGGTGGAAGGTCAACTTTTCGAAGTTTGATCCAAGTTCACCGGGGGGCAAGTGGATCCAGGTCGCACGTCGTGTGTGACTCGCTAATTCTTGACCCGTTGAGTCGATGCGATACCTATCCCGAGTTGGATGTCGCCGAAAAAGATGTCGAGATTGGTCACGAGGCGTCAGTGTCGAAAATCCAGTGGGAGCAACTGTTTTATTTGATGTGTCGAGGCATTTCGGAGAGCGAAGCAAATGAAATGGTGATCAGCGGATTTGTGGAACCGTTGGCCCGAGAGCTCCCCTTGTGTTATGCGAAACAACTCAACGAATTGATTCGGATGCCCATGGATTCAGCGGTCGGCTAAAGAGTTTCTTGAAGGGAAATCCTGCTCAACCAACCAATCGCACTAACAACAATAGACCGATCCCAAGGCTAAAAGCCGCGTAATGAAGTAGGTTCGTTTTTACGCTGTGGTGGTGCTTGATTTCTGGGATCAAATCCGCCGCTCCGATGTATAAGAAGTTTCCAGCTGCAAAGGGGACGAGAAAAACGACGTTGATATGGTCCGAAGCAACATAGGCCAAGATCCCGCCCGCCAAGAAGGTCGACGAGCAAAACAGGTTGAATAGCAAAGCCTTTGATGTGCTCCATCCACCATGCACCAATATGCCGAAATCGCCAAGCTCTTGCGGAACTTCATGGGCTGCGGCAACGAGAAACGCGGTGATGCCAAGCTGTACATCAACCATAAAACTAGCTGAAACGAACATGCCTCCGACGAAGTTGTGCAACGCATCCGCAATAATGATTAGATAGGTAAGCGGTGGCGTGTCATCGTCAGTGGCGTTGTGGCTATGATGCCAGTGTAAGAACTGCTCAAGAGCCAGGAACAACATGAAACCAGCTACAAGCCACAGGTAGAGTGAAAGATTGTTGTCCATTTGGTCCACGGCGGCTGGGATCATATGCAACACCGCCCCGCCAATCAAAGAACCTGCGGCGAACGCGACCAACGGCAGCAATAATTTATTGAGCGTCTCCCTTTTTACCAGCAACGTCACGGCACCAACCAACGAGATAATGCTCATTGCGATGCCGGAAAAAACAATCCATGCTAAAGTTGTCAATCTAGAACCCCATCAGCAATGAGGCGGACCATGTCAATGGTTGTGATAATGCCTAACAACTTGTGGTCTGTTCCCACAACGGGAACATGATGCACTTGATGTTCGACCATCAACTTCGAAACGTCTTTGAGCGTATCATCGAGAGAAGCTTCCACGGGTGCCGCCGTCATCGCGGACGTCACTTCATTGGTGCCGAGAGTTTCTCGGATAAGTTCGGTCACCCAGTAGCAGTCTTCGTAGAGTGGGAAGTCGTCCATTACTTTCGAGCCGGCGTCTTGTACCAAACGCAAAAGATCGTTGACGGTGAGTATGCCTTGTAAATAGCCACCTTCGTCAATCACGGGTAACGCGGAAATATGATGCTCTCTCATTCGATCGACCGCATCGATGATCGTGTCGGAATCGTAAACCTTTATGGGAGTGCGTTGCATAACACTGTGGATCAGAATTTCCGATGTGGTTTTTGTACTCATCTGTTTCGACCTCTGTTTGAAAAGTGGTTCCAGATCAATAACCCTCTAAGGCATCATAAGCAATCAACGTGCCGGAAGTGAATCTACTGAATTCTTTACCGTTCGGCAAAGGTTACCCGGCTTGTTTTCGATTGCAAACGAGTCACGCCAACGTTTTTCGATGTCAATGGATCAACAACGAAGATGGGGAAGACCTGCTTCACTCGGTTATTTATTCATTGCGGCTAACCGATGCGGCGGGCATTGATTTAGTGAGAATTGACTTGATTGGCGTTCATTTGTTGGCTGCATGGCGTGTGCGGCGCCGGCGATGGATCCGTTATTGGGTGGGGGGAGTACGTCGCAATCGTTGTAGGGATCTTCAGCCCGAATTGATGGCCGTTCTCAATATACACACCTGTCACACCCTCCGGGAAAGGGGCTGTGAACTTGACTGGATGTCACTGCAACTGGCATGTGCAGTACTGTGTCACAGAGTGTGCGGACACGCACATGTTGGAAAGACGTGCGTTTTCTTAGACGGCGACCATTTGCACTTTCGACCTATACACGAGGGCCAGTTTGTTATTCATAGCCCACCCGGAAATTTAACGCCTGTAGCGCTGTGGATCAGTTGACAAAGAAGCGACATTGCCAATGACTCGTCCCTGCCTTGAAGCCTGTATGGGAAAGTCAAGGAGTCATCTTTGACCTAGATGGGAAAACCCGGTAGGCGCGCGATACGGTAACTCGCACGCCAAACGAAACGATTTCGCCAATGCTCCTGTCATGGAACGATCGAGTACGTTTCACCGGAGCTAGTACATGCCCATTCCAGCTGGCATTTTTTCTTCCTTTTCCTCTGGCTTTTCGACGATCAGAACATCGCTTGTCAGCAACAAGGCAGCCACACTCGCAGCGTTTTGAATTTCGCTGCGGACAACCTTTGTCGGATCAATGATGCCGGTTTCCATCAAGTCTTCATAAGTATCGGTCATGGCATTGTAGCCCATGTTGCCTTGTCGCTCTGCGACTTTTTCACAGACGAGACTGCCGTCCTGGCCAGCGTTTTCAACGATGCATGTCAGTGGCCACCGGCACGCCCGAAGCACGATCTTGTAGCCTACTTGCTCGTCTTCGTGCAGTCCCTCGCGGCCAACGGCCAACGATGCACGCAACAGAGCCACTCCGCCGCCGGGAACGATTCCCTCCTCACTCGCCGCCTTGGCTGCATTGATTGCGTCTTCGTACATGAAACGCCGCTCTTTGACTTCCGTTTCGGTCATCGCACCTACATTGATTTTGGCGACACCTCCGGCGAGTTTCGCGATGCGTTCATCAAGTTTTTCACGGTCATAATCGCTTGTCGTCTTTTCACGTTGTGTACGTAATTGGGCAACGCGGCTTTTTATCTTTTGACTGTCCCCCCCACCCTTGATAAGCGTACAACTGTCCTTGTCAATTAGAACCTTCTGTGCCATTCCGAGGTCACTGAGTTTGACGGCATCGAGGTTGACTCCAAGACTCTCGAAGATTGCTTGGCCACCAGTGAGAATGGCGATATCCTCCAACATTTCCTTGCGACGATCACCATATCCAGGGGCTTTGACAGCTGCGACCTTGAGCGTTCCGCGAAGGCGATTTACCACTAACGTTGCCAGCGCATCACCGTCCACGTCTTCCGCAATGATTAACAAGGGACGACCCGCTTGGTTGGCCTTTTCCAACACGGGCAACAGGTGCTTAATCACACTTATCTTCTTTTCAAAGATGAGGATCAATGGCTCTTCGAGTACGCATTCCATTTTCTCCGTGTCGTTAATAAAGTACGGCGAGAGGTAGCCGCGATCGAATTGCATGCCTTCGACCCACTCAATTTCCGTCTCGGTACTCTTGCCATCGTCCAACGTTACGACACCATCTTTTCCAACTTTATCGAGAGCTTCGGCAACATGCTTTCCGACTTTTTCGTTGTTGTTTGCAGCGATCGTTGCCACTCGCTCAATTTGTAAATTATCCTTTACCGGCACCGAGATCGTCTTCAGGTAGGCCACGATGTCTTCCACTGCTTCCTCAATCCCTTGTTTCATGTAAACCGGACGCACGCCAGCGACAACGGCCCGAAGTCCTTCATTGAAAATTGCCTCCGCCAAGACGGTTGCGGTTGTGGTGCCATCGCCAGCAACGTCGTTGGTCCGCGAAGCAACTTGCCGAACCATTTGTGCGCCGGCATCCTCAAGCGGGTCTTCCAACTCAATAGCTTTGGCTACCGTGACGCCATCTTTCGTAATTGAGGGACCGCCGAATCCGCTTCGAATAATTACATTCTTGCCACGCGGGCCCAAAGTCGCTTTGACTGCTTTGGACAGTGTCGTTACCCCTCGCCGAAGCGCCTCAAATACATCGTTATCAAACGCAATCAGTTTAGACATCGCAGAAACTCCACGTTTAAGAATCGCCTCGTCGTGCAAATTCGACGATCGTCACCGCCGCTACGCAACCAGAGATTTGGAACTTTTGCTACACACCTACTGCAACGCGCGTACCGAATACGAATAGCGGTTGCCTCTATTTGTCGCACTCATTCGATTGTGGTCAATATTGGAATTGAATTTGCATTGATCGATGTCGTGAGGCGGCCCAACGGTAGGAAGTGAAGTCATCATTTTGGAACCGTGCGAGAGTTTGGTGTGCGGCAACGCACGCAACAAGATTCCTTGGAGAACCATTTGCGATGTTTGACTTAGCCGAAATTCGCGAGCGTCTAGAAGAAGATCTTCGAGTGCATATCGAACGTGCTGAAAAGATCGACAATCGATTGAGACAGCCCGGCGATGAGGACTGGGAGGAACAAGCTTCGCAGCGGATTAACGATGAAGTTCTGCAGTCGCTGAGTGCTCAGGCTCATGACGAGATCGATCAAATCAAACGATCGATCCATCGACTTGATCAGGGAGCGTACGGCGTTTGTGCCAAATGTGGTGAGATGATCTCAGGCGAACGACTGGAATTACTTCCCTATACGACGAGTTGTGCTAATTGTGCGTAGCGTTAGAAGTGGTCTTTGATGAACCGATTTGCTTACCCGTCATAAAAATGGGTTGTTGTTGCGAGCGATAACGGTACGGATTGACGACCGTTGTGATTGTGGATAAATGTGAATATGGATTAAGGGGAATGAAATGAAGATGCCATCGGTACCCAAAACAGATGAGTTGATGCAGACAGGTATCCATTCCATTGAGCCTGAGACGGTTTTGGCAGACGTTGTGTCGTATCTTACTCGACACCGACTTGCCAACGTGTTGGTTATTCGTGTCGAGGACGGCAAAAAGTTACTGTTGGGATACATCTCCGAAGCGGATTGCATGGAGCATCTCAGCAATGAACTTTTCTATGGCTCACCCATGCCTATCCAGACGGCGGCGACGATCATGCAAAAGCACCCGTTATGCGTCACCTCTGACACCGATATTTTTGTCTTATCATCGGTCTTTATCAGCCATAAGTGCCGGTTTTTGCCCGTTGTTGACGACAAGCATTTGCTTGGCATGGTTTGTCGAAGTGACGCATTAAAGGCGTTGGACCAGTACTATCGTCAATGGGTCCGTTTGCACGATCAAGAGCGAAAATCCATTGACGTTCACGAAATCATGAACCACCGATTTCTCGTCCGATCGTAGTTAGCTGGTCTCCGCGGAAATCACCTTTTTGATAGCGGGCCGGCGTTGTCCTACATTTTTAGGAGAACCAACGATGACCGTCATTTTATCCAATGATCCGATTCACGCTGCGGACGAACTTGAGGCTCTGCAAGAAAACCATGCGATGGCGGATCGGTTGGACGAGATTGGTTTGATTTTAAGTAATCAACAAGCGAGCGAGTTTCGTATACGCGCCTATCGCAGTGCTGCTGAAACGGTGCGAAAACTGACCAGCCCTCTGCAATTGATCTATGAACATGAAGGAATCGATGGTTTGATTGAGTTGCCGACGATCGGCAAATCGATAGCGAATTTAATCGTTCAAGCTTTGCGAACCGGCCGCATGCCGCTGTTGGATCGTCTCCGCGGGGAAGGTTCGACGGAGCAATATTTTACAATGCTGCCCGGGGTAGGTCCGGAATTGTCTCAGCGGATTCATGAGCAACTTCATGTCGAAACGCTGCCCGAACTTTTCGCTGCCGTTTGCCAAGGCAAACTCGATCAAGTGCCCGGTATTGGCCGCAAACGTGCGCGAGCGATTCGTGATTCGTTGACTCAGCGAATGCAGAAACAGAGTCACCGCGGGGCAAGCTTGTTTCCGGAAACAAACCGGTCTGTTCCCGTTGGCGAAATCCTTGAAGTTGACGAGCAGTACCGTCGTCTGGCCAGTAAAGACAAACTTCCAAAGATCGCACCTCGGAAGTTCAATCCCGGCAATGTGGCTTGGCTTCCGATATTGCATCGCGAGCGAAACGGGCATCATTATTCGGCTTTGTATTCCAATACCGCTCGTGCTCATGATCTGAAAACGACGAAGGATTGGGTCGTGATCTATCGTGACGATGCACATTCGCACGGTCGGTGGACTGTGATCACGTCACGGTTTGGCAAACTAAGCGGTCGTCGTATCGTGCGTGGCAGAGAAGATGAATGTCTCGAATACTACCAAGCGTAGCGCGAACACGCATCACGCTTCCGAGGCGGCGGTTTGCGATAGAAGGGGCGGCGGAACTAAGTCGTTGCGAATTGGATAATTTGCTGAGTGTTAAGCGCCCCCGATTGACGAGAGACTTCGTTGCCGCCTCGGAACAAGATCATTGTCGGTATTCCCGAAATTGCGAACGGGGAAGCGGCTATCGGAGCGTCTTCGGTATTCAGCTTCGCCAAGATGATTCGCGGTGAAAGCTGGGCCGCAGCTTGGGCGAATGCAGGCGCCATCATGCGACACGGACCGCACCAGGGTGCCCAGAAATCGACGAGTACCGGCATGCTTGTCCGTGTGATGAATTTTGTGAAGGTCGCCTCGGTTAACTCAACCGGGGCCGTTGGTAGTAGAGAGAGTTTGCACTTACCACATACCGGCTTGTCACGCATTTTCGAGTCGGGCAAGCGATTGACCGCTCCACATCCGGCACAAACAAGGGTTATATCCATTGGAGTACTCAACGATTCTGCACGTTCGGTTCGCACCGTGTTTTGATGAATGCTGGATTCACGACTGAGAACCGTCATGCTGCGGTTTTGAGAACAGATCCAAGAAGCGATCCTCATAATCGTCAAAAATTTCTAGACGATCCAATTCGCTTTTTAACTCGTAGGCTTTCGAGCGGTCTTGGCGCGCTTGTTCGAAAAGTGATTCGATTTTTTGTTCATCTTTTTCTGACAAACCTTCATATTGCTCAGGCATTTTGAATTCCTCCTCAGGCTCTTGCGATTCGGATTGCTGTAGGTTGGCTTGAAGTTTGGCAACGATGTCGCCCAGATGATGTTCAATTTCCTCGGCTTGATGTGCCAGTTCGGTAAAGTCCATTTGAATCTCTGCCATTTCTGCAAACAATTTTAGCACCGTTAACGAAGCTTTTGGAAACGGAACTTGAGCAAACACGTGCGGCATTTCTCCGAGCAGACAAATGCCCGGCATCCCCTTATCCTTTGCAACACCAAGCAACACTCCGTTTAAACCGCCAATATGTCCTTCCTGAAGAATACGCACCTCGGGCCGATCGAGTTCTTTGAGCAATGTTGTGTCCGTCGCGGCGGCAAAGATGCGAGATTCTTGCTCGGGGTGCATCTCGGTTGCCATCGCGGCGAACGTAAAGATTCGTTCAACGCCATGATCGCGAGCAAAGTCGATTAGGTTTTCGCAAAACGCGTACTTTCCGCGTGGCGGCTGTTGTTCGCCAATGAAAACGATGATATCGCGTTTGCCTTCTTGTCCCTTCCATAGAAACAGCCGACTGCGAGGTTGATGCGTGTTTTGGATCACACCGTCTTTGATCATCGCGAAGTCAACATCGAATAAACCACCACCGCTGAACTCGGCCATTTGGTGCATGTTGAGTTTTGCCATCAGAAAGTACCCGGCACTTAACGCGACATGCCCCATCCCCGGCCAAACGGCGACCAACCATGGTGCTTTCAAATTCATTTCGTCAGACATGATGAAACCCTGCAATTTCAAAACCGCAACACGAAGCAAGACCATCGAAACGTTTGCGTGCAAAGAGCATACCGTGGTGGTGTGCTGATTTGGGCATCTGCCTGACGCATGCGTGCGGCTATTGCACTTCGTTTATTGGAAACATGCGGTGAACGACACTATGAACTGCCACGGCACACGAATTGCAATTCGGCAATTTGTGCGTCGGAAGCTGTCCATCCGAATACAAAAAGTATTAGATCACAAACATCGAAGGTGAAAAAATGAGATTCAACATTCCATGGGCAAATGAGATTAACCGGATGCAGGATGAAATGGAGCGACTGTTTGGTGACAGATCCGGAGAAAGCATGTTTCGTCCGCGTGCCTATCCGCCCGTAAACATTTGGGAAGACGAGGACAACCTATATGTCGAGAGTGAAATTCCTGGTATGGAGCTAGAGGAAATGGAGCTTCTTTCCAATGATGAAAATTCCCTGACGATTCAAGGCGAACGAAAACAACCGCCACGCGCCGAAGGTTCTACGCATCGACAAGAACGCAGCTTCGGTCGATTCTCGCGAAGCATCCAATTGCCATCGAGCATCAATGCAGAAAAGACGACTGCTCAATACAAAGCAGGCGTATTAAAAATCACCTTGGCAAAGAAAGAAGAAGCAAAACCTCGTCACATTTCGGTGACAGCGGGTTAGAAAGTTTTCCGGCACCCCGCCGGTAGACGGCAAGTGCGGTAAATCCCTTTGAGTAGCCGCTCAATATTCCTGTGAAAACATGCCAATTATCGGAGATTTTAAGATGACAAACAAACCACTGACAAAACCTCATCCCGCTCAAATGGAAGCAGAGCCAACAAGCCAATCACCCGCTTATCAACCACGTTTTGATATTGTCGAGTCTGACAACGAGTTAACGCTCTATGGCGACATGCCAGGCGTCGAAGAAAAGGATCTCGATGTTCGCTATGAGAACGAGCAATTGATGATTCACGCAAAGGTGCCATCGCGCAAGGAAGCTGAAACCATGCTCTGTGAGGAATATGGCGTAGGCGATTATCAACGCACCTTCATGATTGGTGAGTCGATTGATCCCGCCAAAATCAATGCCGAAATTCACAACGGTGTACTTGTCGTGCACCTGCCAAAGACCGAGGCAGTCAAACCCAAACGAATCCAAGTCAAAGCCGTTTAAATCCTGCTAACAAAACGATACGGCTCCTCCTTCGCTGCATTTTGTGGCGAAGGACCTGTGTTTTTACCATCAAAAAAAAGGATGACTAACCATGTTCAAAAGCCTAATTCCACGGCGAAAGGCGGAAGAGACGGAATTGGCCAAGTCTCAGCCTATGAGCGAACTCGCACAGTTCCGTGCGAATTTCGACAAGATGCTTAGCGACTTCTGGAAAAGCGATATCGAAGACTTGTGGGACAGTCGCTGGGGATACGACATACAGGACAGCGAGAATGAACTTGTCGTACGCGCCGAAGCACCAGGTTTTGAACCTGATGAAATTGATGTGCAATTGTCTGGCAATCGTTTGGTCGTCAAGGCAGAGCACAAGTCGGAAAGCAAGACGGATTCTGGTAGTACGACCTCCTATGGAAAGGTCTATCGCAGCATGACCGTCCCGAAGGGTATCGAAGCGGATAAAATCGATGCAACTTACAAGAACGGAGTCCTTGAAGTGCATCTGCCCAAAGGCGAGCAAGCAAAGGCAAAACGAATTGCTGTTCACTAGCTAACGTGGCGCGGTGGAAATCCACCGTGCTTTTTTTTGAATGCGGCAGAGACTGCCGCGCTACTATTTGCAATTGGAGTAAAATTGTCATGTCATCTTCATGGGAACAACTCGAACGCACTTGTATCGAGGATCATCGAGAAATCAAACGCGGCTATCGCGAGCTTCTCTCATTGATTGAAAAACGAGATTTTGTCTCGGCTGCGGTGGTCGCTAATCGTCTCGACAAGCGAGCCGGTCCCCATATCGAGTTCGAGGAAATGTATGTTTTCCCCGAAGTTCATGAAGCGCACGGCTCAGCCTACGTTGAGGAAATCTTCGACGAACGCCGCAGACTCATCGAAGTGATCGATGAACTCAAAACGCTAACGCCCCAATCCAATCCAACGCAAGACCAGCTCGAAGAATGGACATTGCTGCTTGAGCGAGGTTTGGAACGAGCCCGAAGCAGCGGATCGCTATTAGTCCACTTGCAAGTGCATTCGATGGAGCAACAGCAAGAGCAACTCGACGTGCTGCGCAAATTGAAGGAGCAAGGCCATCGATGGAGCGAGCTAGCTTCGTTGAAGGTTGCGCACTAGCAAATTTAGCACGGTGGTCCTAAACCGCGAACGGATTGTAGCCTTTTCGTCTCCAATTGTGAGTCGCGGTATGGGACCAGGATGCTAGGTTGCCGTGCTTGGCAGGGCTGTTTGTTGTGTTCCGCGTTGCATCAAAGTAAAATGTTGGGGCCCATTCGTTCGCCGGTACCTTTCCATTTGTTCCTGCCTAAAAAAAATCGCAATGCTTCAAAAACACTTTTGTCCGTTAGCCCTCTTTGTCTCGCTACTTCTTGCGACCGTTTCGATTGCCCAAGAGGCGGTCTTGGATACTCCACCTCGGACGAAGCCGAATTCGGCGATTGTTCCAATTCCTCGTGGTGCAAAACAGATGCAGCGTCACGAGAGTTTTAACAAGAGAATCAAAGAGGGAAATGTTGATCTTCTGATGATCGGCGACTCGATCACGCACGGCTGGGAACGTGCTGGCAGTGAGGTTTGGCTTAAGTACTACGGTCACCGCAATGCCGTCAACCTTGGCATCGGCGGTGATCGAACGCAACACGTGCTCTGGCGGTTGGAAAATGGGAATATCGATAACATTTCCCCGAAATTGGCGGTACTGATGATCGGCACGAACAACTGTCGCAGCAATACGCCGGAGGAGATTGCCGAGGGGGTCGATGTGATCGTGACCAAGTTGCGAACAGAGCTACCACAGATGAAGGTACTGGTGTTGGCAATCTTTCCTCGTGGCGAGGACGACACGCATCCCGGTCGGCAAGTGAATATGAAAGCGAATGAGTTGATCGAAAAGCAAGCGGACGGTGAGATGGTTCACTTCCTTAACATTAACTCTGCGTTTTTAACGGAGGATCGTATTCTCACACGTGAAGTGATGCCCGATCTGCTGCACCCGCGCGAGAAGGGCTATGGAATCTGGGCGGAAGCGATGGAGCCAACCATTGTAAAGCTGATGGGGGAACCGTAACGCGTTCCTTGAATCGTCAAAGTTGAGGATGGACTGGGCAACTCTAATCCAAACGCGTTGCAGAAATCCGCACCGCTTCGGAGTCAGGAACGTACGGCTCTTGAGCCCCCCGGATTAGCATTAGGAAATAATCTCAACGCGACCAGTTTAGGAGCTCGTTAAGCAGTTCGCATCAAGCGAGAGGGCATCACAGATTTTTCTTCTTTTGAGCAGATGTTCTTGCTCGAATCGTCCACCTAAACGATCATTCTGAACAAGCATGTTTCCATCCCATCATGACCCCGTTTATAATGTCGACTCTTTCAATCTTGCGAGAGATGAAAGGACTGAGGAAATTCGATTTTTAAATGAATTCGACATAGAGAATTGGACATGGAATTGTCCCTCGGCGGATTCGATAGTGAACTCTCGTTGTGCGTGGCAGAGCTAATTCGATCGACTTGGAAAAGTATGTGCCCGGCATGCAGCCGAGCGTGCAGGACGTTCTTCCTCACAATTGAGATGGTTTTGAAACAGCGCCGCTAAGCAGCGAGAAATGGAACGAAGGCAGATTCGATGACACTCGTCCGATTGCAATACTCGATTATGGCAGCAGCGCTGTTGCTAAGTTTTCATGATGTGGACGCCCAGGAATCGCCGCACGCATTGGCGCTGCAGAACAAGAGCCTTTGCGAGCTGACGAAGGAAATTAGGCCCGGTTTTCTGCTCGGCACGCATCTTTCAGCCGCGCATATGCCTGACACGGTGGAAAATGAAAAACCTCGCCAGATCATCGCGCGAGAATACAATCTGATCTCCGTTGGGATTTATCAAAAAAGCACACAGCGAAAGTCCCAGGACGATTGGAATTTCCGTTCCATTGATCCGGTGGTGCACTTTGCGGAGCAAAACGGGCTGAAGGTTTACGCTCATCCGATGTTTGGTTCCGATGGTTACCTTGCCGATTGGTTACTTAAGGATGATTTGACCAATGATAAGATGCTGGAAATGATTGAGGACCGAATTAAGACGGTGCTTACTAGATACAAAGGAAGAATCCACATCCTTGATGTTTACAACGAAGGCTTCGGCAGAGCAGCCCGAGGATGGCGAGAGAATGAAAATCGGTTTCTTCAACTTGGTTGGCATCAGAACGAGTTTGGTCGATGGCCAATCGCTTTGGAAAAAATGCTGTTGTGGTGCCGCCAGTATGGAGGCGATGAACTTAAGTTAATCTATAACGACAATAACAATACTCATTTGGGCATGCCGCAATCTCTGGACTGCATTGCTTTGTTTAAAGCGTTGAAGAAACAAGGGATTCCGATCGATGGTATTGGAATTCAATGTCATACAAAGATCACCCAGCACGGAGAACATCGGTTGAGCGCGAGTTCGCAAGCTCATGGTCCGAAGTTTGATGCTGAGTCGTTCGCAGCGAATATTCGAACGATGGGGGAAGCGGGGATTGACGTGGTTGTCACTGAATGTGATGTGCATCTCTATGGAACAATCGATGACGAGAAACTCGCGAAGCAAGCGAGTGCCTATCGCTCAATTCTTTCCGCATGCATTTCGGAGCCAGCGTGCAAGGCGTTTAAAACATGGGGGTTCACGGACGCAAGTTGCTGGAAGCCGATGAAAAAAGGAAACCATGGGCACGATTACGAACCCTGCCCACTTGTCTTCGATCGCGACTACCATCCAAAGCCATCGTATCGAGCCATGAAAGAATTGCTGATCGAGCGAATTATCAAAGACGAGTGCATGATCCAGAATTAACGTTCGGTTCCACTACCGGTAAATCAAATTTGGACGGAGCATTCGTTCCTGTGTGCGATTGTGGAAAGGAAATAGTCGACATTTTTGCGACAATGTCTAGGTAGTCGACACATGACAATTTCAGTTCGTAGCACTAGCCAGTAAGCGCACGTGCCCACCGAGGCGGCTTACGCCGCGTTGGAACTTCCATTTGCGTGGTCCACCGTCGGTCCCGCAGAGCGTGACATCTTCGATCACGGTCGCCAGCGCGGCCCGTAGCGTCGCGGGGTCGGACAGGGTGAAAGTTCTCTCGCGAGCGACCTAATTCGGCCGTGACACGGGCGGCCTCGCGTTTTGGGTTTGATTGCCGTCCGCGCCCAGTCGCCTGCAATTGTTCGTTGAGCCTCCGTCGCTCGCCGCGCCAATCGGCCAGCAGACGGGATGCGTCATCGAGGTGGTCGTCGTCGAGCAGCAAGGGACGCTCAACTCCCTTCGCAATGTTCTTTTCCAGTGCCGCGATCCGCTTGCGGAGCGACTTGGCATCGCTGGTCTTGGATTTGGTCGCCTTCATACGTCGAGCGATCGCCGTTTCGACGCTACTCAATCCGATGACACGTGACGAAGGTCCGTCACGGTTTAGTGTGGGTGTAAATCCAGTCCACCGCAGTAAAAAAAAATTGCTGTTTTGTAGTAATCTTTGTTGCGGTAGCCACCGACGTGTCGCTTGACGGACTGTATCTTGCCGATGATTCCCTCGGCCACCGTGTTGGCGATTCCATGAGTGTTCTGCGGCGATGATTCGCCGGCATCGGCGAAGAACTTCCTGGTGATCCCACTTGATCGTTTCGAGAAGACGCTGCAATGTTGGCGGAGCAACGTCTTGTTTTCGAGCCATCGTTTCGACGTTCTTGCGACCGATATCCGAGAGGAGTCCACGGACGTAAACCGCTAGCAGGCTTTGGCCACGAATGCCGCAGAAAAAATCAGCAAACAAGGCAAAGTTTTTGGGCAAGCCTCTTTCCGAGCGATGCGATATCTTTGTCAGACATGGGGGCGGCCTTTCGTGGTTTCGTTGTGAAACATAAGCACATGGAAGGTCGTCTCATTTTTTCGCATTCAAGTCAACGGCGATAAACCGATATTACGCCGAGTCTTAAAGGCCCAACCCGCGATCAAAGTGGCGCTGTCCAGCTAGTGATGACAGACGTTATTTCACTACTTCACGCCGCGCGATTTGTGCTCTGCTATCGGTGCGCTGTCGATGATCCGCTGGCAACCGCTTGGTCCACAACGTCGTTTGTTGATCGTAAGCGAAGCCTTCGCTAAGATACTGCTAGGGAACGGACACCGGTCACCCAACAGGCCGAAGGCCGGACGGACGCTGCTCGGTCGATTGATTCATCATGGTGACGCGGTTGGCGTTTCACGCACATCCGTGTGACACACCATGAAATGCACCGGAGAACGGTTGCGGCGTTTTTTTAGAATGGTCACTTAACCTCTCCGCGCCCCATTGATTTTTAACGTTATACGGCAAAATTTCCACTTTCAAGGATGACGCAAAAGTGCGCCGATTGTTAACTGACTACGGCATAATTTGCCTCGCCGGAGTACTGTACGCCATTGCTCTGAAGTATTTCGTCCTACCATCAAAGGTGATTCTGACCGGGACCGAAGGCATTGCCACTTCTCTGTCTTACTACTTCGAGAGCTACTGGGTGTTTATCGCTCTCTACGTGGTTTTTCAAATAGGATTACTGACCTTTGCGTTTGCACATGTAAGCCGGGTATTCGCCCGCCGATCGCTCGTCGTCGTGATTACCGTTGTGGTGTCACTCTTGGTTTTGCCAGAATTGCGATTCGCTCAACCGGAACCGCAGAACGAGCGAATCATCCTAGTCCTTTTTGGCGGACTCCTTGCCGGGGTCGCCAAAGCATTGGCGTTTAAACATCGTGGCTCAACCGGCGACGAAGATATTCTTGGTGCCTATTTCGCAGCCAAGTACCTGAAACCGGTTGGATCAATTGCCATTATTGCCGCCGTGGGCTCAACCGCCTTTGGACTGTTAATGGACCTTGTTAAGAACGGAGAATTCGAGTCCGTCGTGAACACATTGATGTACACCTGCATTTACATCTTTGCGTCCACTGAAACGCTAAACAATCTCTACCGCAAATTCAAAATAACCATGCTCGCGATCATCACGCGGCAACCGGAAGCCATCGGTACCACAATCAATACGACCTCTCCACATCGGACCTACACGATACATCAAGGAACCGGTGGGCGAAGCGGCGAGTCCTTCGATATTGTCAGAACCATTATTACCCACGAAGAACTGCCACAAATAATTGCCGCTATAAAAAACGCCGATCCAGATAGTTTTTACTACTACCACGACATCGAGGGAATTTCTAGTCGTTACCATATCGCGCCGATTGGCTAACCGATTGCCACTGGAAAACGCCGTATAAAATCTAGAAGGCCCTTGGTTGCTAGCGGAGTCGCGGGCCGCGTCGATCCTGAAATCCACATCGTACACGCGACCCCGGTGAACGGTGACGACGATGAAGTCCGCGCGATTTGTGCCCTGCTATCGGTGCACTGTCGATGATCCACTGGCAACCGCTTGGTCCACAACGTCGTTTGTTGCTTTCAAATTGAACCGTCGCTAAACTGATACTCTTATGGATGTGTCACGCGTCACTGACGGGGCCGAAGGCCGGACGGACGGTGCTCGGTCGATTGATTCATCATGGTGACTCGATCGGCGTTAAACCCAAATCCGTGTGATAACCATCGAATGCAACCGCGTCGCGGTGGTTGCGTTTTTTGAAGTTGTTAATCATCCGCCGCGACCGGATGATTCGTGACGTTATGCCAATCGAATGACCGCACTGCCTGCAACGCAAGAACGTCTGGGAATATCTCATCTCATGCTGTTGACCGCAGGCATTAGCATTGCGTTTTTTGTTGCACGGGGTATCGAGCATTTGCGATTTCCGGCTGACGCTCACTACTACAAACTTGAATGTCCTTCAGGCGTTCACGCCTTTGGGATGCTCATCGCGGCGATCTACGGACTTTGTGTCACGATGGTTGTTCTCGCAATTCGCGCCAGAGACTTTTGGTTGAGCCCAGGTAAAACGCTCGCATTGCTTTTCACAACAATGTGCGTCCTGAACTGGAGCCTAGAATTCATCGCTTCCGCCGTGACGTATGTTCGTATGCAAACCGATCTCGCACCGGGGGTTGTTGATCGTCGGGGCTATATTCTTGGCATCTGGTACGGCAACTTCGCTGTTGATGTCGGGTACGTCGCCTGCTTACCTGTTCTCCTATGGGTAATCTGCAAAACGAAGAATCAACCGTTCTGTTTTCGTTTGACGTGGGTGGGATTTCTGTTCTTTGCACTCTTGATTATTGGACAGGTCCATCTGGGATTTCGCACCTACGTAGGCTCTGCATTGAACTTCTGGTACTTCGAGGCCGCAATTGGAATTCCGATATGCTTACTGATCGCAGCCATTGCCCGTTCGGTCACACGGCGAGACGCAATGGATTGGTGGACGATAATGACCGCAGTCCCGGTTATATCGGTTTGGTTCGTCGCTATTTCCCTCAAATTACTGGCATAATCATCGCATCCACAGAAGTCGGGGTTGCGTGGTTTTACGAATGGGCAGTCACTTTTCCCGACTCCGTGATGCGGGTCGTTCGTCGATAGAAGATGAGAATAAAACTTTCAATTCGGACCGCGTTGAGCGTGGTAACGACGATTGCGATTGGATTTGCCTGGTACGCGAGAAATTCCGCCACGCGTACCCAGGAACCTCGATCTCTCGCACGAATCGAAGAACTAACCGAAAATCGTACGTCGATATTCGACATCAGCGATGCTGTTAATCACTGGTGCGGAACGTGGTCTGGTGGCGTGGTGTACACGGAACTACGCGGTCCTGCTTTCATTCGATGCCTCGACTTGGATGCGTTTCGACGCGTCACCCACATTGAATTCCAACATGAGGAGAACCCCGATCTCGTTGTAGAACTTGACGCATTTGAAGAACTGGAATCTGTTTCATGTTCCAACTGGACAACGCGATTGTCGGATCGATCTCAATCTGCCGCCGAACTCGCGGGCGTCTTGTACCTTTTCCGGTCGACTCATCCTGACGTTGACGTTCGATACGATGGCTCGAACACTACGGCGTACGAAGTTTCGCAATCGATTTTGGATGACCTGCTTGGTGGGGTGGATTCCCAACCTAACGTTACCGGGAATGATCCTTTCGGCGGCGTTTCGGCAGCATACGACGATCCTTTTTGGCGGAGATCCGTTTGAATGACGACGAACCCTCGGTTGCACCGGAGGCCGTGAGTAGACATTTTTGAAGTGGTGAGTCGTTCGCCGCCCGCTGAACCGTGCCGACTATGAAGTCCGAGTTTGCGCAAGTGGCGAGCCTTCACTCCATGCCCGGTGATTTTTAACGTTAGCGGACAGAAACGGCATTCATTGGCAACTCACTCGATGTACAGAGAACGCAACTTCATCGACGCGATCACGAATGGTACTGACAGTCAGTTGGCGGCACTGCTACAGTCGCACGTTGGCGGCGACCCACTCGTAGCAACGATCTCCGACCCTCAGCCAACCAACCACTCCATTGGCTTTGGAATGACACTGCTGCAGCTTGCGTCGATTAGAGAACGGAAAGGTGGCAATCCCTCAAAGGTGCTAATCGATCACGGTGCCGAGGTCGATTTGCATTCCGCTTGCGGACTCGGATCGATCAGTCGAATCGAGAGCCTCTTGGCCGATCGCCCCCAAGAATTGAACAAACAAGTCGATACGTATTTCCCTGTGCAATTCGCGATTACCGCAGGACATTCAGAAGTGATTCACTGTTTGGCAGAGCACGGCGATGATGCAAACCGCGACCTGCGTAAAGTTGCATACTTTGGATGGGAGGATGACGCTCGCGGCCAAAACTACATTCCATGGAAACCAATCCATATGGCATCGCTTTGGGGATTCGACTCTACACGGGTACCGGTCGCACAAGCTCTGGCTTCGGCGGGAGCCGATCTAGATGTGCTTTCACCGCTGGACGGATTTCGCCCGATTCATTTAGTTTCAATGCCCAACCGCGTGGAAATGATAAGGTTCCTTGTGTCCGAAGGTGTCGATGTTGACAGTCGCACAGAAAAGTGTGCGGCAATCGATTTACCTAATGAAGATGGTCCGCTCGTCGGTTATGAATGCACGGCACTAATGGTTGCCGCAGCCGAGGGATTTCCTGAAGCAACGACTTGCCTCCTTGAATTGGGTGCTGACCCAAATGCCGTCAATGACCTAGGTCATACGGCAATGGACTTTGCCCACAAACGCTTCTGGGATGGCCAGCCTTACGAAACCATCATTGATATACTGGCACACGCATGACTCACGACCTGCGTCTTGCCAAATGTCCGAAGAACCATCGCGTGCAATGATGGGCGGGTGGCACGCGTTTCGGAAAACTTGCAAGTCTCTCGCGCGTCCCGATAATGCGTAGCGATATCCACCTTGAACGAACAAACCCAGGATAGAACCATGCATTCACTTGAAGGACGAGTTGCGCTGGTCACGGGCGGTAGCCGTAGCGTCGGCAAGGGGATCGCGCTCGGGCTTTGCGAGGCGGGCGCAACCGTCTACATCACAGGCCGGTCGGTTTCGGATCGAGTTGCCGCGCGTGTCAGTGCGTTGGGGGGACGGGCGGTCGCTGTTCCCTGCGATCACCAGGATGATGACCGGGTGAAGTCGGTCTTTGAACACATTGCAAAATGCGAGGGCCGCCTTGATGTCTTGGTGAACAATGCATGGGGCGGATACCAACGCCTTCGAAACCGAAAGGCCAATCCAGGCTTTCAGTGGAAAGATCCTTTTTGGCAACAACCCTTGACGCTCTGGGACGAGATGCACACGGTGGGGGTTCGCTCGAACTATATCGCCAGCGTCTTTGCTGCGCAGGCAATGCAGGAACAAGGCCACGGTCTAATCGTCAGCATCTCGTTCTATGCCGGACGGAGGTATCGCGACAACGTGCCCTACGGCGTCTCCAAGGCAGCAGTAGATCGTTTGGCTCAGGATATGGCGGTGGAACTGGCGCCACACAACGTTGCGTCCGTTTCGCTGTATCCGGGCCATGTGATAGATGTGAAAAAAACACGCAAACCAAAGAGGGAATCAGCTCAGTTTGTGGGGAGGGCCATCGCTGCTTTGGCTACTGATCGAGGCCTTATGAAGAAGACGGGGCAAATTCTTGTCGCCGCTGAACTTGCAAGAGAATATGGATTCACAGACACTGACGGAACTCAGCCGGCCCCCTATGATAAGCTGTAGGCGGACACACTTCCCCGACTGGCCGAGAACAAAATATTGGACCGCGGTCGGGTCTGCGGTCGCTGCCAATCTCAACGCTTGATCGTCCCGACGCGGTCAAATTTACCGTTTGTCTCAGAATGCACAGAAGGATTTGAGTACCATGGTTCGATGCACTTTGCTCGCAACCATCGCCTTTGCGTGGTTCGGAACAGTCCCTTTTTCGGTGGGGGAAGAAGTGCTCTTTGAAGATGACTTTGATGGCACGCTGTCGTCCGAGTGGCGGGCCGTCGGGTTAACGAAGGACGACTACCGAATCCGAGACGGCGGACTGGAGATGCGCGTCCAACCGGGGCGACGTGCCCGTGACACGCCGATGCTCATGGTTCTACTGCCTTTCAAAACATCGGAGTTTGTAACGGCTTCGGTCGAGCTGACACTTCTGGATCGATTCACCGAGCCGGCCGAGTCTGCCGGGCTCTTCCTTACGGATGCTGACAGCCGCGAATTCGGGGGTGAGAAGAAAAATCGGAACGGTCATCTTGTGTTTTTACCAGGAGACGTCGAATTCATTGGTGAAGAGGGAGAGGAAGGCGACCCTCAGCAATATGCGATGAAGTTTTGGCCTGCGAATGAAGTTTATGGTTCGCTACGAATCATCGTTCGGGGGAACTATGGACACTTCCAGGTTGGCCCCTCACGGAAAGGGAAATACTTGAACTTCTTCCATTCAGCGCTCCGCAAGGATGAGCCCAGACGTGGTTTCAGCCTTTCTGCATCAGGTGGCCCTTCAGATCGGGATCACTGGGTGCGGTTCGACAATTTCCGCGTCACTCGCAAATGAGACGAACGTACCGATCCGCGCGAGTCGCCAATCGCGAGGGAATTAAGTGAATGATCACACGGTGACGACCGCGTGCTCTTGGGCGTCACCCGACTGAAGTCGTTGCCGAGAAATTCCGGAGGTTATCTGACGGGAATGGATGATTACCCTCACTACGAAGCTCCCAACTCCAACCTCGGTTACTTCTGGCTTGCGAAATACTCTTGGACGGATTTCCCCGTCGACTACTTCACCGAAAACTACGACGATGATGACGCGGAATTCCACCCGTTCTCTGCTGACTTTCGGCTAGGCTATTACGATCATGACATCCAAGAAACTGCATCTACCCCAGACGGCTCGACAAAACTCGTTGCGGAGCTGCTCCGTGGATCGTGGGCATCGTCCTACCGCAATGCTGTCGCTGAAGCCGCAATTGATGCTGGCTAATCAAGGACATGCTTAATCTGGATGATGTTCAACTATCGCTACGAACCAGAGCGAAGCGGGGTGGCTGAAACGTTGGAGTTGCTGTTTCTCAGGACATTGTTGTTCGATCCATCGTCTTCAACCTAAACTAGAAACACGGCGGACGGCATCGCGTTTATACGATTGAAAAATCATCTCGCCGTCCCCTGTGACGGCTACCGTTATCCCACTGAAGCACACTTAATGGACATCTAATGGGCTGGTCACTACTCGATTCCGACAAGCCGAAGTCTAAGTCGTACATCGGAGACGAACCGTTTGACGCTATCGCGGACTGTTTCTCGGAGGTCTGTCGGTTGTACCAACGTGATTGGAAACGCAAGCCTACTCTGGACGAACTGATCGGTACGGTAGAAGCTGTCTTGGACGCACAACTGCAAGACCACACTAGTGACGGCGCCACTGCCGAGCTAACCGAACTCTCGTTCAAGACTCGCAAAATTCCGAAGCGGCAAGCATTCGCTGCCGGCGATGTCCTGCAAGCCACGATGAAGGGCGGCGACCTTGTTTTTGCTCGGATTTTCGAGGTTGGTGACCTCGGACCGATGGTTGGCGTTTATGACTCGCGCGGCATGTCGCCTATCAATATCGCCGAGATCGTTACCCAACCATTGATTGTGAAGATCTGTCCAATTCATCGCGAGACAATTGAACATCGCGAATGGCTTGTGATCGGCAAAGCCAAACTCAAACCCGCGGACAAGAAACGACCTCGTGGTCCACTCGCAATCTGCGGCAACAACAACCATCTTGAAATGGCCGAGTACTACTATGGATTGCGTAAGCCAAAATACTACGATCGCGACAACTGGATCGTCCAGAAGAAGGGATAACCAGGCGATCCACGCGGCGCGGCCGGCAGCGAGTTTACAAATCGAAGATCAAACGCAGCTACCCTGCTATTACAATCGTTATCTCGCTTACTAAATGGCGCCAATCGGTTGCCATTATCCCTATCGTGCAATACAGAAGAAATACGATGAATCGACTCTATCTCTCAGTGATCGTGATGATGGTCGTGTTACCAGTTTCAGATGCGATGGGACAGGACCTGCTAACCGAAGCAATTAACCAAACACCTTCGGCAGTCGACATCGCGTCGGGGCTTGCAATACCGTCCGAAGGGTATTGCGACCAGCCGTACGTTCTGAGACTTGCAAACGGTACTTGGCTCTGCACGATGACAACTGGAAAAGGTCATGAGGGTCAGTCCGGGCAGCACGTTGTCTCATGCCGCAGTTCCAACCGAGGAAAAACATGGAGCCCACTTGTCGACATCGAACCAGCCGACGGTCCTGAGGCCTCATGGGCAATGCCCTATTTGACCGCATATGGAAGGGCTTACGTCTTCTACACGTACAACTCAAAGAACATGCGTGATGTGATTGCTTCGACTCCTTACGCGCGAAAACGGGTCGATACGCTCGGAGAATATGCTTTCAAGTATTCCGATGACGGGGGCAAGACTTGGTCGCGCGAACGCTGGTTTATTCCGGTTCGTGAAACCAATATTGACAGACGAAATCCGTACAAAGGGGATGTCCGTTTCTTTTGGGGTGTCGGAAAACCAATACGTCACAAAGGCTCGATGTATCTGGGATTTACCAAGGTCGAGAGTTTCGGCGAGAACTTCATTGGGGCCAGTGAGTCGTGGTTTTTGCGCTGTGCCAACATTGATACACAGCGCGATCCGGCCAAACTCGATTGGGAGACACTTCCGAAGGGAGACCATGGTCTCCAATCTCCAGCACATTCGATTGCTTCGGAAGTGAATCTAACGGGGCTGTCAGATGGCAGTCTTTTTTGTACCTACCGGACTGTCGCCGGACACCCCTGTCATGCGTACTCTCGCGATGATGGCAAGAGCTGGACCGAATCAGCGTTCATGACCTACGGCCCGGGCGGCAGGCTAGTGAATCACCCTCGGGCCGCCAACTTTGTACGTAAGCTTACGGAGGGTCCGTACAAAGGGCGGTACATCTATTGGTTCCACAACAGAAAAACGAAGGGTTGGGACGGTCGCAACCCCGCCTATCTGCTCGGAGGAGTGGAAGTTGACGGCACCGATGGCAAGCACATCCAGTGGGGTGAACCATTGGCAGTCCTATATGACAGAAATCCCAAAACCCGTATCAGCTATCCCGACTTTCTATGGGACGATGGACTTTACATTACTGAAACCCAGAAGGCGACGGCGCGCGTTCACCGAATTCCGGATGATCTCCTGAAGTGGCTTTGGGAAAAAGGCCATCCAAAAAGTAGTAAATCAGCAAAATAGCGATTCCCCATATTCGTTGCACCGGAGCCGCAGGCCGCGTACTCTGGAATCAATGTCGTTCGCCGCAGCTTGGCGAATGGCGGCGTTATGTGCCTTGAATAGTCGAGTCAGGGCCGGCCGCGACTCTACACCCGATACCACTACCGCAAAGAACCATGTCCATACGATGCCCTGAATGCCAGATACCTGTAGTGCCTTCCGCAGGGGAACGCTGCCCAATTTGCGACACGGATTTAACGCCAAAGCCGAGCAGTCAAACGGAAGCCCCGGCACAAACGCCAATACTTCCAGCATGGCTCACGTACCTTATGCTAATCGGCTTATTGGCTGCAGTGGCCAACGCGATTTTTCACCGTTGATTAAAGACTATCGTGAGGGCGGGCGAGGGAAAGGGGAAGGGGGTCGTTTCGCTTTTGACTCATGTGACCCAACGCCCGAATATCCAGGCCGAATTTCTCTTCGGCGGTTGACTGGGGTACGATGGGGAAAGAGCGACGAGCAGCGGGCCGTCGCCGTTTGTAAAATACGCGGAACAATGCGGTGAAACGAAGCGGTTTCAGGCTCTTCGCTCGGTCACACCAACTCTCCGCTCGGTTACCGCCAGCGTTCTGCTATGAAAGTTGATGGCACTCAATGACCGCCGATTCTGAATTTGAGCGGTTGCGAACCAAGCTGATCGATCAAGGTCTAACTGGAGGAGATTCGCTGCCGGTTCTCGCGCGGAGTGCCGAAGATCCTGGCCAACAGTATTTTGCTGAACTCAAGCTTGACCTGAAGCGGCTTTTCGATCTGTTAGGAGACTCGAGAACGATTGATCGCGAACTTGCCGCCGCACTTTTCGGGATCGGGCACCACGCCTATGTGAATTACGAGGCTTCGATAAACCATGGACGTGAATTCAGGGACACGCTGATCGATCCAGATTTGATAGACTTAGAAATGGCAGTTGATAGCATCTTTACTTGCGAGTGGGTTACCCTTTGATGTTTGGCAGTCAGTTTGACATCGAAGCAGAACAATGCCGTGCACACGGAGGACGGCGTCGCGCGTTTACAGATGGAAAATCACATCGCCGTCCCCGGTGACGGCAGACGTTCTGCGAATGACTCGAGACTACCAATTTCGCAAATTATGGACCTGTCAGATATCGACTTCGCTAGTGACACGTTCTTCTATTTCGATCCCGATTCCGACTGGACGCAACTCTCAACAACGGATTCAACACTGGTCATTGTTGTTCCAAAGAATCTAACGCGATCGATAGTGATGATGGAGCACGTGCTTGCAAATTGCTTCAATGATTTGGTGGCCAAATATTACTCCGGTCATGGAAACTGGGAGGGATTCCGTGATCTGCTTTGCTGGCCTCAGCTCGGTTTTTCACGTGTGGTTGTTGTCCATCTTTGCCCAGAGTTCGATTGGGACTCCGACCCGTCTATGGATAGTTATCTGTGGGCATTCTATTGCTACTTGCGATCTGATCCCGAGCCAGAAGATCGTCAATGGGCGGTTGGCTTTTGTACAACAACACGTTTGGACATAGAATCGAAGGGATACCGCTAGCGTATCGCCGAATCCAAAAACAAACGCAGAACCAAGATCGAGATAGGGGCCCGGTTGCCCGGGACCCCTCTCACACCACCGGACATGCGGGTCCGCATCCGGCGGTTCGTTTCTTGGAAGCAAACTTGCTCCAAATCTCCTCGAGACTCGCTAGTCCTTGTTGCCTGAGATAGTCCTTCGAGATCGCCACATGCATCGCGGCACTCGACGACATCACCCAGACTCCGCGGCCACTGCTACCGTGAGAGAAGGCTTCGTCACGACGAACGCCGAGCTTCAACAACATCCGAATTCGGGTGCGGACTCGATACCACTGTTTCCAATAGCAGGCGCGGATGCGCCGACGGATCCACTTGTCCAAACTCTGCAGTTGCTTCTTGCCCAGGCCGTAGTGAAAGTAGCCCACCCAACCTTGGAAGTACCGGCGAAGTGCGCTTTGACGTGATTGAATCGAACGCCCGCCGTTGCGACGAGTGATCTGCTTCACACGCTCTTTGAACCGCTTCAGGTTCTTCCCGCTGACACCGAATCGTCCGCCGAAACCGCGAAAGGTATAGCCGAGAAACTCGACCGCCTCCGCCGAGCAGACGCTGCTTTTGTCGTGATTGACCACGAGTTTCAGCTTTGATGTCAGGTAACGCTCGACTGACCGAAAGACGCGAGTGGCCGACTGCTCAGTCTTGGAGAACACCAAGAAGTCGTCCGCATAGCGCACGAAACGATGACCACGTCGCTCCATCTCCTTGTCGAAATCATCCAGCAGGATGTTCGCAAGTAAGGGTGAAAGTGGACCACCCTGCATCGTGCCTTCGGTCGAAGGTTGCCAATCGGTATCGACCATCACACCTGCTCGGAGATAGTTCCCGATCAAACGCAACAAACGTTTGTCACGGACCTTGCGAGCCACACGATGCATTAAAACATCGTGTTGAACGCGGTCAAAGAATTTTGACAGGTCCATGTCGACGCACCAACGATAGCTGGATTGAATGTGCGTTTGGACGAGATGGATCGCTTCATGAGCGGAGCGGTAGGGCCGAAAGCCGAAGCTCGATTCGGAAAACTCCGGATCGAAGATCGGCGTCAGGACTAACAGGATGGCTTGTTGAACGAGTCGATCAACTACGTTTGGAATGCCGAGATGTCGCTCGCCGCCATCCGCTTTGGGAATCGACTTACGCCGGACCGGGCCGGGCTTGTAAGTTCCTTCCAACAGTTGTTGCCGGAGCACCGGCCAGAGTTCTCGGAAGTGGTCTGGAAATTCGTCAATCATGATCCCGTCGGGCCCGGGGGCTCCGCGGTTCGCTTTGACTCGTGCCCAGGCACATTCGAGGGTGTCGGTGTCGACAATTTGCTCCATGAGGTTCAGTGGAACATCGTTCAAGGCTGGCTTCTCGATGGACGCCGAGTCCGAGTGACCGGTCAGGGACGCCGAAGAGCCCAAGTTTCCTTGAGCGACAGGGCCTTTCGAGTCTTCCGCTCCTTGCTGGTTGCCGGAAGTAGGTTCTGTATGTTTCGGTCGGTTCGAGTTCATCGATGGTTCTTCCTTGTCAAGAAACGTTCGGTCCTTCCCGACTCCGGTGGAATGCGAAGCTCCGGTACTACGACCTCTGCTGACTTCTGCTCGCACGAGCCGGATCACTCCGGTCGCCCCGCCTTTCAGGCAAGCCTTACTCACGGGTACGCTGACAGATCTCCCCGAATAAGGGACGTGAACTTTCGCTGCACAAGTGCGTCAACTACGACGAGTCCTGTCGGAAACGGCTTCGTGGTCCTGGGGCCACTCGCCTCAGAAAGCTCGCCGCCTTCATGACGTTTCTGTTCGTCACCTCGCAGCTTTGGCTCGGGCTTCCTCCCCACGGTCTGTCACCTCGCCGCAGTTGCCTTCGCCTAGTACTTCGTCTTGATCGATTACATTTGGTATCCTGTCTTTCGTTCAAGTTCCGTTTTCGTACAGGGGACTGGCTTTCCCAAAGAAAGCGGCACCCCACAAGTTCACGCCCATGTCGGGCGTACACAGGCATGGGAGGACGGCTTGCGGCGTTTGCTGGTAAGGACAATCCATCGTCCGTCCCCCATGATGTCAACCGTTATGTTGCTATGGGTGTTCCACAATGGAGAAATCGATGAGCGAATTGCGTCCTTTCCACCTCGCGTTTCCGGTTCGCGACGTACAGGAAGCACGCCGTTTTTACGGCGAGGTCCTCGGCTGTCCAGAAGGCCGCAGTGCAGACACTTGGGTCGATTTTGACCTGTTCGGCCACCAAATCGTGGCACACTACAAGCCGTCACTTTCAGACAGCGTCGGAACCTCGGTTCATCACAATCCTGTGGATGGCCACGATGTGCCCGTGCCGCATTTTGGCATTATCCTGACAATGGACGATTGGAAAATGCTACGTGATCGACTCTTCAACACGGAGATAGAATTCACTATAGAACCCTATATCCGCTTCGAAGGCGAAGTCGGTGAACAAGCCACCATGTTCTTCCTTGATCCGTCTGGGAATGCTCTCGAATTCAAGGCGTTCAATGACTTGTCCCAACTATTCGCGAAATAGCATTCTTCTCTAGCACAGCCTTCGACCTAAACAATACGAGGAGGACCGGCCAGGTGGCGGGTAATCCATAGCCGCACTCGCACAACCACAACACTCCGTTCCACCGGAGCCGCGGGCCGCGCGGGTTCTGAAATCAACGTCGTTCGCCGCGGCCCGGTGAACGGGGGCGTTATCGGGCCTGTATGAATCCTACTGAGGCAAGCTGTGTATAGAATTGTACTCTTCATGCTCGTTGTCGCATTCGCTCGCGAATCGAGTGGGACTGATCAGGTCTGGGATACGATATCGGTCGAGGGAACCGAAAAAGTTGTGCGAGAGCGACCGCTATGGAAATACTGGCCTCGAACAAAACGCCCTAAGTTCGATGTTCTAAACACTGCAAACTGGTCTGGTTTTTACCCGCATTGGGAAATCCGCGATTCGATGCTTTTTCTCGTGGGTTTCGAGGCCTATCTCAACGGTCAACAAGTGGATCCAGCTGAAATTTTTGGTGAACCACTACCGGTCGCTGCGACTTGGTACTCCGGTAAACTCACTATTCTCAACAGAGGTTTCGCAGGGTCTTCTAGCGACACACACTACGCAAAGGCAGACATCCATCTTGTAGAAGAAGGCAAGGTCATTCAGGTCCACCGGAAACCGAGCATGCGTTTCTCTTCGCATCCGCGTTCGCCTGGATTTGACGTCGTTCGCCACGGTGGTAGGTTAGTCGTTGAGAGCGTCCACTCAAGCCGCATGGCGACACCAAAGATAATTGACGGAGATGTTCTTCATGGCATTATCAACACCAATGGTGTTTCTACCATTTTCACAACAGAATCAATCGATCTTGTGAAATCGCTTGTTCGGATTGAGGCGGACGGTGGCTCAATAACGCTTTTGCTTTCAACTCCTCCGCGAAACGATGTAATTCGTAAATTCAGGATCAGTCGTGATGACGATGTCGGGATTGTAGGCGGATAACTATTGCGAAGAACCGGCGGAAGTGTGCTCTCCGCTGCGGCGGGTTGCCTTCGGCATTTTACCCGCCTCCGCTACGATCACCCTTCCCCGGTTATCGCTGGTGTTCTGCTTTCAAGGCAATTCCACTCAAGTCAGATGCAATCCGAAGAAGATCGAAAGCACCGATTGACGCCCCGTGAAGCTCGCAAGATGCGACTCGAAGAGATTGGAGTCCCCGCGTCATTCGTAGCGACTATTGCAGAACTGAGCAAAAGGGAAGATCACTTGTCATACGTTCTGTTGGATGAAGACAAAGCCTATTTCAATTTAATGACCAGTGATTGGGCTGACCTCGAAGAAACAGAGGTCACTCCGCTGGCAACCGGTTGCAATGGCGACACGTTTTACCTTGCAATTTCCTGTGGCAAGTCCACAGAGTTCGTGGACTTTTGCCTTGAATCAGGAGTCACAGAGAGGTTTGAGACGTTTGACGATCTGGTTGTGAGTATCCTCTACGGCATCGCGTACAACGTAAAATCCGACGAAGATTTGATGTCCGTGGCAAAAGAACTGGGTTTCTCTGGCACCATTTCACTTTCCGACATGGACCTCTAACTCGCCCAAAGCAGAACAATGAAATGCACGGGAGGACGGGAGACGGGTTCTTTGGTAAGCTTGCAAGTCTTTTGCCCGTCCCCGCTGATCACTACCGTTCGTCGACCAAGTAGATGTCTGAGACCAACTCAAAACGAGATTTGCGCGTAGAACGCACTGGAAAAAGCACATGGGTTTTGCACACAAACAGCGTGTCTCATGTCGTTGAACTAAAGCACAGCAAATGGGGAATGGCGACAACTCTGCTTCTTGACGGCGATACCGTCTTTAAGAGCGGTGACCTTACCACTATGAGATATTCGGCCGATATTCCGTTCACAGTCGACGGACAAGAGGTGTTGATCTCGATACGCGACACGACGTTCGGAAGTAAATACTCGATTACCGCCCATGGATTAGTACTCGATGGCATAGATCCAACACTTGCTACGGTGGAAGACGACCGTGATCGCATGGTCTTCCAAAGTACCTTGTTCACGTTCTTTGTGGGGGCTCCGTTACTCTATTTTTTCGTGGGCAAAGACTGGTTTGTTGGCCCAATTCGTGCAGACTATTTCGGGATCGCCTTCTTTGCGATTTCCGGGTTCTCGTTACTACGGCGTTTCGTTCAAAAGAACCGCAACGAATCATCCGATGCACCAAAGGACCGGGCGTCCCGTTTTTACAATGGAAACCACAATGCCGGTCCTCCGTGATCGGTACCGTTCGTCGTACAACAAACACACTTCCAACGCTTAGCTGCCATGGGGGACAATCAAACATTGCCCCCACACATAATGCACATAAACAAGATTCGTATCATCGGTTTGTCGATCGTGATTCTCATCGTGGGACTAACGTACTTTGCCTACCGAAGCGTTATTGAAACGCAGGGTTTGGAGTCCTCTTTGAAGGCATCGGTCAAGCCAAAGAGGCATGAAGCTTTAAGTTACGGTTTTCACGTGATCGATGGGCAAGCCGCCTTCGCGGGAGGATTCATCCCGTTTACAGGTAAACGGGGGCTTACCCGCGTCAAAGATGCTGATGCCGAGACATTTCGTACTTTTGAACAGGTATTTCCGGAGCACCATCCCCCAGGAGAGCTTTTCGCAGCTGATAAAAGCCACGTTTTTGTAAAGCTTGTCCGTGAGATCCAAATACTAGGCGCCGACCCCGCAACATTCCGGTTGTTGGACGAAGCCGGCAGATTCGCGTGCGACAAAGATCACGTATATTACCGTGCCATCAAAATCGAAGGAGCTGATCCCGGTTCGTTTCGACGGTTCAAGGGGGACTTTTCGGTCGACGACAATCATGCCTACTTGGGACATACTACGCTTCCAGCGGACGCCGCGACGTTCCAGGCATCATCGCCGGGTTACATCTCCAATGTTTGGTCTGGAGGCAGCTATCACAAAGGCCCGTATGCTACCGAAGGTTGGAACCGCGACGCGAACAATGTGTTCTTTGGCAACAAACGCGTTGACACCATCGATCCCTATACATTCGAGGATCTTAAGTTTGCGAACTACGCAAAAGACGCCATCAACGTCTACTGGATGCGTAAAATCATCGCCGGTGCGGATTCTAAAACGTTTGAGGTCCTGGGAAGCAAGTACCTAAGATTCTTCCCGCCGAGCCTTGAGCATCCAAGTGGCCACGGCCCCTTCGCACGCGACAAGAACCATTTCTATTCCTATACCGAAATTGACGAGCGTGACGGGCCTTGGCTGCACGAGAACGGCGAAGCTACGGCTCACCCCCATCCCTGACCTGCTCTCGCAAGTTTACCTTTTGCTTCCCGACGCACAATCGGTTGCACCGGAGGCCGCGAGTTCACACGATTGAAGTGGTGAGTCGTTCGCGCGGCCCCGCTAAACCCTACCGTTCTGCTGCTCGTATCGGAGTCAATGTCATTGCCGTGAAATTCCGATTTGACTTGCTAATAATCGCTGTACTGGCAGTCGCTCTATTGGATACGGTGACCACATACTATTTCGTTGCGCACGACTTGGGAATCGAACTGAACCAGATATTGGCACCACTTACAAGCAATTCGTTGCTGTGGATTCCTGTCTACATCGTCTTGCCAAAGCTATTGGTCGCTGTGATGCCAACTCCATGCCGCCAAGCTTTCGCAATTTACTTCCTGACCGTCTGCGGCACCTTCACGATTAACAATTTTGTTGGCATCTGTGGTGGGCCCTATTTTCTTGACACAATCGGTCCCAGAATTGTCCAGGTTGGGGCGACTGTTCTTGCGTCCTTCTGTTTTTTCGCCCACCTTAAATTTGAACGTAAAAATCATACACTAAAAATGCAGTCCGTGAAGACTGCGGTATACTGGATTTTCACGTTTTCGGCCATCGAAGGCGCTTTTGTCATGCTAGGTTGGGTCGTGAACGCTTGAAGAACTCAGCAGAACAAAATGTTTCACACAGAGTCGCGGGTCGCGCGGATTCTTGTGATCAATGCTGTTTGCCGCGACCCAGTGAACATAGACGTTCTTCGATGAGTTCACCGATATGTTCCAATTGAATCCATACGAGCCGCCAGTCCACCAGGCATGTGAACCGGACGCTTCGCCGGAGCAACGTGCCACGCGACTACCCGCCGAACTCGTGACATCAACAAAACGAGGAATGCGCGTCCTTTCGATTCTCGCACTCGGGCTTCCGCTCTTGTTTTCGCCAATCGTTGATGGATTTCGTATTAACCCGTTCTCGATCATGCCACTTGCGGCAGCGCTTACGATGGACAACCGATCATTTTTTCGATTCCCGTGGACAGCGATCGCATGCCTTACATTCGTCCTCGGTTTTCTCGGAGACTGCGAGGAACACACGGTGAGTGATATAATGAATTGGTTACCATCTCGCGACTCTCCATTGCTGGGGGTTCGCTTCCTTTGCGCTGCATCTGGGATTTACACTGCATGGATGGTTTGGCAATGCCATCGGCACCACCGCGTAAACCAAACAACGACGTAACCATGGGATGCAATGGAGCGGCGGTGGTGCGTTTTTCGTGCGATCAATGTCAACTCTCCCCGCCCACTCTCCCTGCCGTTACCCGATCTAAACGGTGAACAAAATAAGAAACGTACTTTTTACCGTTGCGATCATTGGCGTTGTGGCTCTTCTCATCGCCACAATTATTTTGATTCGACGCATGGACGACCCTGTCGCCTCGGTTATTGTCGCTGCTGATGTTGGTTCAAGTATTTCTGACGAAGAGGCCATCGCAATTAGTGAAAAGGCACTGCGATTGATTGAATTTGAACCTGTACGGCTCGTGCTAGCTTTTGGCAGCGACGACGAGATGCGAGCTGTTGGACGAAATGTTTACGATCAAAACAATGTTACTGTAATCTGGCAGGTGCATGGCCAACGCTACACGAACTATACGGTTCGGATGCGCCCGACGAACGACGGAATCACTGCTTCGGTTTATGCAAATTGGCTCTGATGACATCCGCAGTTCTTGGAAACGCGAACCAAACTGGCCGGATAACCAAGCGGTAAACGTGCGGACTGGCAAGGTCTGATTGACTAGCGGGTGGAAATCCCGCCTGGGTAAGTGCTAGCCACACGCCCAGTATCGAGTGTTGCAGCCGAAGTATAAGGGCCCAAAGCAATTGTCTGCTGTCGCAGGTGGTTCCCCGAAGTCTTCGATTGAAGCGTACACAGAGAGGTAGTGAGGATGAATGGATCACAGGTGGCCCTGTGACCGTGAACGGGATTAGCTCCGAAATTAGGTACCTGTTGGATTCTGCCCAAGGTTTGTTCACGCCCCAAGGCAACACTTCACGACGCGTCATTGGCGAGCCTCGTGAAGAGACCTGGAGTCGGCGCCCCATTCGCTCTACACATCATGTGAATCAGGCAACCAGTGAGGCCCTGAGGTTCTTGATCGACCGCAAGCAGACCAGCTTGCTCGATCGAGTATGTCCTAGAAGTGGAATAAGCAACGAAGACAAATGACTTTCAGGGAATCGGACGACCGAATAGTACCGCTGCAGCCCGAAGACCAATCGGGAAGTGACAAGCCGAGTAATATCGGTGTAGGGAAGGCGGTCGGGATTTCACGCGATCCAGACCAGGCACTGCCCGTACTCAGAGACGGAACCTCAGTGATAACCCGGCTGGATCGCACCTTTCAAAGAGCGAAGGGAGCCCCAGAAGCGGTTTTCAATAACCTCTTCTCGATGCTCAACTATGAGTTGTTGTGGTACGCCTTTCGCCGACTAAAACGAGGCAAAACGCCAGGAGTCGACAACGTCACGGTCGAGGACTACGAGGAGGATCTCGAAGCGAACCTTCGCGACTTGCTCCAGCGACTTCATCGTGGCAGTTATCGCCCGAAGCCCAGTTTGCGAAAGAACATCCCGAAAGGGAATGGGAAGACGCGATCGCTGGGAATCGCTTGCGTCGAAGACAAAATTGTCCAACGCGCAGTCGTGACGATCTTGGAGCAAATCTACGAAGTCGACTTCTATGACTTCTCGTATGGTTATCGCCCTGGGAAATCGTGTCATGAGGCTTTAGCGACTCTTGGTGGGATCATCGCCACGCGGAAAGTGAACTGGATCAGTGACGCGGATATCAGAGGTTTCTTTGATAATTTGAGTCAGGAGCGTTTAGGCGAGCTGTTGCGGAAACGTATCAGCGACCCGAAACTGCTTCGGCTGATCGAACGTTTTCTCGAAGCAGGCGTGATGATCGATGGCCAGTTGCAGGCAACCGAAGAGGGTGTCCCCCAAGGGGCCAGTCTCTCACCGATACTAGCCAATGTGTACTTACACTACGTGTTAGATGAATGGTTCGAACAAGAAGTCAAACCGCGGCTCGGAGGCGAAGCGTACTTGCTGCGCTTTGCTGACGACTTCCTTTGTTGCTTCGAACTCGAATCTGATGCGGTGCGATACCAAACGGTCTTGCCCAAGCGATTGGATCGGTTCTCGTTATGTGTCGCCGAGGACAAAACGAAGTTGTTACGGTTCGGACGCTTGGCCCGTCGCGATTGCCAGCGACTGGGCGAAGGTGCTCCGGGCACTTTCGACTTCCTCGGATTTACTCATTACTGTGGTCGTAGTCGAGCAGGCAGGTTCAAACTGAAAAGGAAGACGTCTGGCAAGAAGATGCGAGTGAAGTTGGCGGAGATGCGTCTCTGGTTTCATCATCAGCTATCGACTCCGGTGGGCGAAATGTGGCCGGTGCTTAACGCGAAACTTCGTGGTCACTACCAGTATTACGGTATCAATGATAATTGGCCGTTGCTGGCGGCGTATCGCAGTAAGGTTCGCCGGATGGCGAAGCGTCACTTGAGTCGCCGGAGCCAGAACAGCTATGTGAACTGGGATGATTTCAATCGCTTCACGGATCTTCATCCGCTGGTAAATCCGAAGTGTTTGACGGACTTGATCGCTATGGACCGCAAGTTACGCAGTACGCGAGGCAAGTGAAATCTGGGAGCCGGATGCGTTAAAGGCGCACGTCCGGATCTACGAGGGGCCGAGGGTCAATGCGGCAAGGTTCGAATCTTGTGACACCACAACGGGAAACCAGTGGCAAACAGGGAATACAAAGTGTAACCTAAACCAAAGAGACCTCGGTCTACTCTCCCGGAGCCGCCGATGACGTTTTTTTGGAAATCATCGTTTCTACGCGGCGTCCCGGTTACCGCTCGCGTTCGCCAAGGAAGATTGCGCGCCCACTTAGTTCTTGAATGAGGCCAACAGAGAGAGTACCCGGTAATCCGCCACTGATTCCATATGGCCTTCATGCAATTTTCAATCCGATTCCTTTTTTGCATCGCTGCAGCATTTTCCGTGCTTTTCGCTATTACAGCGCGATATCCGCCAATTGGGATCGCCTGTTTCTCGCTGGTTCCCTTGGGTTTCGTCCTGCTATCACGCGATAAACGTCAACGAAGGATTCCAACGCGAGTCGTTAGAGCGTTACTCGTCTTGTTCCCGATCTACATCGCATCGACCGGCCCTTTCAATATGCTTGTGATGCAACATATTTTCACGGAAGCTAGTCCTCCAATGGCGGTGGCCCTCCGAATCGGCCATTTTTTTTACTTGCCGGTTGACTACGCGATACCACCGGGGCTGATTGGCGACGCCTACGATTGGTACATTGGTGAATGGATGGAATACGGACTTCGTCACACGTTCGGTCCTATATTTGAGCTACTTGGTGAAGATTTCCCAGAACTTTAACCCGTGAATGCTGGCGAACCATCTGATGCGCCGAAGGACCGGTGGATCGTTTTCACAAATGGGCGTTTGACTTCTGGTCCTCGGTACCGTTATCGGATGTAGCAATGCCGCTTCATCGCATTCTTCTCATTAGCTTGGTGAGCACGTTTGGTTGCTCTACGGACACGGAACAATCCACCCCATGGATCTCGCAAGCTATTGCTCTCCGAAACATAGATGCAATCACAATCGTTGAGGATGGCGGGTTAATACAAGACGGAGGCACTGTCGAACTATACGGCGTCACCAAGTCAGGGCACAGGTGTTTCATTCGCCTAAACCAGCACGCTCTTTATGGTGATTATCTGCTTGCAACCGCCGAGTCCCCTGGACGCCTTTGTTTTAACAATCAGCTTATCGATGTGCGATCGGCTGACGAAGAAGAACTTTTGCGATTATTGAAAAACGCCGAGGTCAAATCGGTTGGGCTTGACGGACTTCGCCAACTCATCAAAACGAAGAGCAATACAACGGATCAAATTCGGTCTCTTTCCTATGGTTCGCGCGACGAGTATCTTCAAGATCGAGTTGATTCGATTGTCGACTACGTTGAGTCTGAACGTTATGTTGATGTTGCGCGCAACGGATTTCCGCCGTATTCAAAACATGACCGACAACCATGATATTAACCGAAGGACGCGAACCGAGCGGTTTGGCAATGATAAGTCCTTTGCGCGTCCTCGGTGATGCTTTCCGTTATTCGACTGATTCGTTGCTGCATTAACATGACCATCCGCTGCAAATCATGACACGAAACACTGATCTCGCGTGGGTCGACTTTCTCGATCGACTGACCGACCCACCATCCGATGGGCCTCTTCGTCGCTTCGGGCTTGGATTGACGGCAGCGGTGATCTCGCTGGTCTACGGCGTCTCGTGGCTCCTATTTCCTCCCGCGTTAGTAACGATGCCGTTGCCTCGAAGATTTGGCATCGGACAACACGTGGCCGTCAGCACAAGCGTTCATGTCCCGTGCGCAATCGGATTGGCCTTTGCGTTTCTCGCTCTGTACCTTCACTTCCACTGGTACTGGGGAAATCACTCACGACTGAACGCGTACTACGAGCCGCTCCAATTGGGGGCACTTGTGGGTCTCGCCGCGTCGGTGCTTTACGGTGTTGCTGCTTTCGCCTTTACGACGTAGCCCCAGACTGCGGAAACCCATTGCATGCACCGGAGTGCGGCTTGCGGGCGATTTCCGAAATGGTTACATAACTCTCCGTCCCCGGTGATTTAACCGTTATTCGACTAAACTCTCTGCTGTGCACAATGGAACCTGACGACACAATCGACGCCGTTCGCAGAAAAGACATCATCACGTTGGCTGACGTTGAATGCCTCCGTACGCTAACGCGAACGCATCCCCGTGACCCGTATCTATGGGACGTCCTCGGCGACATCATACAACTTGCCGACAATCAATTTGCTGAACGATACGATTCTCTGGACTGCTACCTGAATGCGATCGACGCCGATCCGGAGTACGGACCCGCACACAATTCACTGGGATATTGGCATGACATCGCAGAAAACTATACCCTCGCCAGACTTCACTTCGAGACCGCTATACGGCTTGGTGCTGGCGACACCGCCCGGATCGGCCTGGCCAAAATCTTAGCGCAACTACGCCTGGACGATGACGCCTACGCCATACTCGATACCTGTGACGATCCAATGTCGGATCGTGTTGCCGCAACTCGTGTTGACATTGCGAACGAATTGCTTGGTCCATACATTGACGAGCTGCAAGTCGACGATGGCGGGTAACAATCCGATCAACCGACGTCGCAGTAGGCGGGCGACTTGACAATAGACAATTTACTATCGCGACTCGGTTATCGCGACCGTTATCCGACGGACGTCGAGCATTCCTACACGTTTGACAATTGACTGACAATCCTTACCAACCGATCGCCGCCGGGCTGCCAGAGTTGTCGTCGGACTTGCCATCGGCCAACTGGACCGCCGCAAGACGGATCGTTGGTTCAGTCCTTGCCGGCGCATCATTTCTCTTCGTTGCTTTGGAGGCACACTACACTGAGTATTCACCGCACATTCTCATTGACTTGCTGTCTCTTTGGGTTTGTGTCGTTCTGCCGGTAGCTTTCTCAATAGTGCGGTGGGGCTTGCGTGGTTTCCTTGTCGCAATCCTTCTTAGCCCGGTCTCTTTCTACGTTTCAATACTCGTGATGTTTGTCGTGACTGCCGGACTCGGGTACGATGTGATGCCAGTGCCGAACTGAATTTCTTAATCGCGGACAACCATGTGATGATGACGGAGCGGCGGTGGTCGCCGGTCACAAATGCAAGCCCAACTGCCGCCGCCCGCATATCGCCACGGTTCTGCACAATCACAATGGTACTAATCCCCAGGGGGTATTCAAATGCGAGCCGCTGTCATCATTGCGATGCTTTGCACATTCGGATGTTCAGAGCCTGAAGCCCCTGAGCCAAAGTTTGACGTCTCTGGCGAAGTCAGGATTGGTCGTCGTCAAGGCGTTCCCGAAACAACTCTGAGTAACCTCATTGTCTTGCGTGACGCGCGCGTCGCGCATCCCCTTGTCTGCTCTTCCGGCGGCGAATATCCGGGCGGCGAAGAGTTGATATTTGAGAATGTCGAAACAAAGGAAATCGTGCATGCCGTGTTTCCTGAGGGAAATCCCATGCTGAATCGCCAACAGGGTAACTTTGTGCTACATGGCCGCTTTGAGTGTATTCAAAACTGGGATCGATTCTCACTGATGCAACCACCGAAAGACTATCAGTTCTTCGTCGTGTCCTCTTGGGAACTCGATTCATAGAAACGGTCTCGGAATTAAGCAATATTTTGCGTGAACTCACCGTTCTAAATGTGCAGAACCAAAATTCACACGAGTTACCGATCGGGTCGGAATTGGATGGACGATTTCTCAGGGGCAACTGGGCGATCATGGCCGTTCTACAACTAAAATCTAGACGACAATGCCAGCTGGACTCACAAGCGTGGGCTTTGCTGGTCTCACGCATCCATACCGCTGGCTGCTGGTTGCGGACAGTCTCCACGCACAAACACAAACCAGTTTTCACAACCACGCGGGAACCGTTATCACGCAACTCGATCGTGACCGTGCCCCTACTGAACCGTGCCCCTACTGAACCGTGGGCATTGACGGATCGCCCGACCTTTCTTCTCGCCAGCTTTGCGTTGGAAAACGCGATCGAGGTGTTTCTCGTCTTCCAGAATCCAAGCTGGGTATCGAACGGCCGACTGGCAAAACCGCTGCGAAGCCACAAGCTGTCCGCGTTGACTGGCAAATCGCACAACATCCCCCTACAAGAAAAGAGCAAAGCCGATATTTGCCAGTTTTGAGGACGGCATAGAAGGTTGGGCTCGGTACGCGTGCGGATTGTCGACACATGACTCAAAACGGGTCAAACGACTGGACGACGATTTGATTGCCAAACATTGCTGGCTCTTTCAATCGTACGCTCGTAAACTTTGCTCTATGTTGGAAACAGAATGGAGTGGTACGCACGATCCAGGTGGGACGATTGAAAACCCTCAAGCATGCTTGGCCGTTTTTGCACCGAACAAATCGACATGACAAAATCATGGATGAACGGATCCGGGCTTGCAAGGTTTCACGAATGGAATGCCAACTGCCCGGCTCGCTGATCGCTATTGTTATCCGACTTAGCATATGGGCGTTAATAAATCAGATATCGGAGCCGTAGCAAATTAACACAAGTGAAAATTCCACACCCTGGTTACTGGTCCTGCAGTGGTTTTACTCTGTTTGTTTTGTGGGCGTATCCCTTCATCATCTCTACGACATTTTCACCGAAGGTTTTCTCCCTTATCGTGGTGCTCCATTGTTCTTCAATGCATTCTGGACCTCGCTGGCCTTCGTCGATCTAGCTGTGCCTTTATTTCTTGCGGTCGGCAGGTTCAGACTGGCTATTGTAAGTGCCGTCGGAATCATGACGCTCGATGTTTGCATCAACACGTTCTTTGCGTTCAAATACCGAGATAGTGTTTACCCAGGCAACATTGACCTAGTGGCCCAAACGGCGTTTTTTCTGTTCGTGATCGTTTCTGCACCGCTTGCTTGGCGGTGGGCGGTTTCCGGACGTCAAAACGTCGGATAACAAAACGATGCACACGATGTCGGACTTGCGTGTGATTTTCAATGTTTAGATCTACCGTTCCGGCTCGGTGATCACTACCGTTCGTCAGCATCAACACTCAATTGGAATCCGCAATGGACCCTGAACCAATTCGCCAGTCTCTTCTCAGTTGGATTTTTGCGGCGTTGGGACTTCCCTACGTGATCCTGTTGCCGCTCGCGGGACTGTTGTGCTTCCTGCTTGCGTTGATCGTTGTGCTGCGTGGCAGAGGACCGATGGCAGCAGCGTCGCTTATCCTCGTCGTTCATGTGCCATTTTTCATTGGTCTTTTTGCTGCGATTCAAGGGGCAATTGCTTCTTACAGCATTATTGCAACGAGCGTCACAACGCCGAAGCCTTCGGAAGTGGCTGCTGGTATTTCAACCGCACTCGTTGCGCCGCTGGTTGGAATGCTATTGATGGTCCCGGGCTACGCGACTGCCGCGATCGGTGCATTCATTCGCTCTTTGGGGTCCAGTGTGGAAGAAACCAAATCGAAAAACTGACGAACACACCGTTGCACTAGATACCGCGGCCGCGCGGTGTGGTGAGATCAAAATCGTTCGCCAAGAATCGTCACTGCGAGCACAACACAATCGGTACTTATGATCCAGTTGACCCGCTTGTTCATTCTTGCAATCGCATTAGTTGCGACCGTCAACCAGCAAGGAATGGCCGAGAACAAAGCCGATGTTATCGTCTACGGTTCGACCCCCGGTGGGTTTTGTGCTGCGATTGCCGCTGCGCGTGAAGGTGCTTCGGTCATTCTGCTGGAACCGACCGATCATGTTGGCGCGATGAACACCGGCGGGCTGAGCCACTGTGACTCCAATCAGATGGTTCGCAGCACGGTCATGGGGCTGTTTGATGAGTTGCATACGCGGGTGGTGAAAGACTACACCGATCGGGGCCTCAAGGCGCCGTACAACCCAGCGAACAAGGACCAGTCGCGATGGACCTTCGAGCCCTCAGCTGCCAACTTCAATCCGTTGGCCCGCGAACGGGGTGATTGACGACGTCTGTTGACGCGGTTCGCCGCGGCTGACGTCTTCCGACAATGAATGGCACAATCAAGAAGTTGGAATCCGCAATGAATGTTCCTGCATTTTCGAACGAAGACACAGCGATCGTGGTGGTCGATCCTTACAACGACTTTATGTCTGCGAGAGGTAAGCTGTGGCCGGCGTTGCGAAGGGTATCGAAACAGGTCAATGCAATTAAGAATCTGCAGCGAATCATTTCGACCGGACGAATGAGTAATGTACCTATCGTTTACGCACCTCATCAACGATATAGGACGGGGCAGTTTGCCGGTCGCAAATACCTCCACCCGTCACACGTTGGGATCAAGTCGCTTCGTGTGTTTGAAGACGGCAAGTTTGGTGGGCAGTTCTTCGGGCCGCTGGCCCCGATCGAAGGAGATTTGGTCTCAAGTCCTCACGCTTGTTCGAGCGGGTTCGCTGAAACGGATTTACATGAAAAGCTGAGGGGTCGAGGAATTTCTCACATCATTATCATTGGCTACACGTCCAACACCTGCGTCGAAGCAACCGCACGAAGTGCAGTCGACCTGGATTACCGCATCACTTTGGTCAGTGATGCGGTCGCGAGCTGGACCCCCGTAGACCATCACGCAGCCGTTTCTGTGAATTATCCATGCCTGACGTCTGATGTTTTGACAACGGAGGCGTTGGTGCCGCTCTTGCGCCAATTGGGAGACGCACATGTTTAATCGCCTGCTCGACCGTGCCGTAAACAAGTATGTGTCCTTCGCCATGAGGAAATACCGAACCTATCCGGCTGCGAGGACCGCTGTATTGTTTGTGAACGTTCAGCAGGCATTTGCCTGTCAATTACAGGGCATCATGCCCGGCCTACTTCAATTGCACACATTGGCACGCGAGAAGGGCGTCCGCATTGTTCATGCACCATACGGTGGTCATTCACAGCACTACCCTTCGCCGGCTCAAATTCGACTTACGGAACTACTGGATTCGACACCCAATGGCAGGGAGATACCGCTCGAGCTTGCTGCACATTCCTGCGACATTGTCCTGAGGGACCGTCCTTCGCTGAGTTGCTTCATGAAGACGGATCTGCGCGACCAGTTGCAAGAGTCGGAAATCGAACACCTTGTCGTGGCGGGTCCCTATGCGAATTTGGCAATTGATTCAACGGTTCGAGATGGCGTGCAGTTTGGTCTCCATGTAACGGTCTTGAGTGACTGTGTTTCCGCAGAATCGGCCTCCGAGACGCAGGCCGTTCAAGTCACGCTTCCGCGCTATGCGCAAACAGTGATTAGCCTGAAGAAGTTCCAGTCGCTGATAGTTGATCCACGCGTCACGGAGGGATTGCCATGAGCTATCAGATACTCCATTCCGTTTGTGAAGCTCCACTGGAAATACCGTCCGGAGACATTGACTTGCGGCAGTGGCTGTTTGGATTATCAGATGAGGAATACCAGAAGTGCGCGAAGGGACATCTTGCAGCCGGGTCCAGTCTCATGCCGGATGGAACCCAAACATCGGTCAATGTCGAATCGGTCGGTGGACATCTGATGATTCAGCACTATCTCCCAGAAATCTCACTGCAAAATCAGCTTAAACTGGTCTCTCATTCGGACTGCTGGCTTTTCCATTTGTGGTACGTTCACCTGAAAGTCACGTGGGAAATAGAGGTCTTACCGATGTCTGCAACGAAGTGTCTGTTTCAGAACACCGTCGTGGTGGAACATGATAGACTCATCATGAAAGTGCTGACGGCACTCTTTTTCGGCAGCATGTTTTTGAGAAAGCACAACGCTGCGGAAACGCCGCGGTTTGCTGAAAATCTAGTGGAGATGACGCTACGAAAATCGGAAAACGGCTCCATCGCTCGTTGAGAGGAGTTTCTCAAAAAGGTTTAAGGGACACGGGCTTCTCAAATCAGCGAACCATTCCGTGCACACGGAGCACGGCTGGCAAGGTTTTACAAATGGAAAGGCGTCTCTCCGTGACCCGTGATGTCTACCCTTATCTGGAAAATAGATTGATGCAATCGTTCTCACGCTCATTGATTTTTGCTGTTGGGACTGTGGCGGGGCTGCTGTTGTCCGCGATGCCCGTTGCGGCCCAGACCGCGGTCGCCAAAGTCCCGGCCAAAGCAATATCGGTAGTCACACTTGCGCAAGGGGAGACCAGTGAAGTGATCATGTGCTGGGACGAGGGTACCGGTCGCGTCCCCGTCGTCTTCCTCGTCGCCTCCAACGAGATGTTGTCGAAAGAGCGGGTACTCCACTCGACGGGTGAGTTGCGTCTGGAACGCAATGGGGTCATCGCCGAATACGACAAAGAGAAGTCGAGCGCCGCGTCTGCGGCTTTCGCGAAGGATGGGATATACTTGGGTAAAAAGAAGAGCACTGAGTTCAAGCACTTAACCGTCGTGGCGGTACGCGTAACGGCGACCCCGGATGCCAATCCAGGCGTTCATCCCGTATTTGTCCGAGTCGTGTCGGGAACCGGAAGGACCATGCGTCTCAAGGGTGAGTTCCGCGTCATCGTATCCGACTAACGATGCCGAACGTATGGATGCCTCGACCGACTTAAAGACGACAATCGTATCGTCACGCTGAGGCTGCGTCTTGGCTCCCCAAACTTTGGACAACAATTCAAAACACGCGAAGCCGGAATTGCGTACTTTTTAAAAAATGGATGATCAAGTGCTCCGACTCGGTGATCGCGGAAGTTATCAAACCTAAGCTTCGAGGCGAACGCATGAAATCTCGAAAAATGCAACTAATCGTCGCGGCGATCGCCCTGTGCATCGCATGCGTCTCGGTGGCTGGTTGGACAGCGGTCAAGGTGGTTGTTTGGGTTCGCGATCTACCAAACCGTATCGTTATTGATGGCGACGCAATGGCAAACGTGTTTGGGGCCGCGGTAGTTCAGTCGTATCACGAAGGGTTGGAAAACGGTGACGCCAGTACGCAACGCCAAATCATTCGTGATTTTACCACGTTGGTTGTCGACGATGCCGCCGCGCAAGATTGGATGCGTACGGAATACTCAGCGGACCTTCATCGGCTATCATCATCACCCAACACTGACGTCGCCGCACTCGCTTCTGAGCTGCTGACCTTACTGTCTGAAACGCCGGACACCGATCGAACACAATCCGTAAACCAAGACGGCGGATAACCAAGCGATAAATGCGGAGTGGCCAACAACGACGCCTTTACAAATAGAAGATCAACCACGCTGGCCTGGTTATACCCACCGTTATCGGACGCACACGACTTGAAGTTTGGCTCGCTCGACCGTTGCTCTGGCTAGCAATGTTTGCCTACAATGGCGTGTTCACCGTCGTCAAACTTGACAACCATTCGGCGATTCACAATTTGTCCGAAAACCATAAAATCCACCGGAGGACGGTTGGGGTGTTTAAACAAAATGGTTACTTGTCGCCCCCGCCGCGCGGTGACGCTGAACGTTCTGGAAAATGCTCATTCACGTTCTCACTTGAAGCGTTTTACATTCGATTGATTGACAACATGGATCTATCGAAGACGCTTTCACTGTCAGCCGCAACAAGCTTTGTAGCGTTCGTATATGCGATGACGGGTTCTGGCGAATCGACATTTCGCGTTTTGCTTTTTGTACTATTGCCCCTAGCTTGTATCTGGTTCTCGGATGAACTGGGACGACTAAGCGGCATTTCAATGGGGCTGGGGCGACCGGTCATTACCGAGAATACACCCGGAGTGTTCGTCGCGATTGGAGGCTGGATTTTACTGATTGTTGGAATCTGCACTTGGGTGATGCTGCGGATACAATTTCCATGAAGTGGAGCCCGAACCATGAAATGCACGTTAGGACGGGAGTCGCGTTTCTTGGCCTGCTCGCAAGTTGCTCGCCCGTCTCGGCAATTTTAACGTTACTCGATTGGCTGCCTTATTAACCCAGACACAATTTACCTATGAATGACGATATCCAGAATTCGCAACATCGTTTTCCTTACAAGAATGCTTTCCTGAGTTTGTTGCTCGTTCTGCTCGCTGCGAATCTTGCACTCTTGGTGATAGGGGGCGACTACAGTTATGACAACTACACGGGAATCACGGTGACGGTGATGCTCGTGTGTAACCACATCGCATTTCAATATAAACTGCCTGGTGTATACGGTACGATCGCAAAAGTGCTTGCATGGGGGTTGCTCTGTACTGGGACGCTTTATATTGGAACGGTAGTTCTTCGTGTACAAGGCTAGGCACTGACTCGTAAGAGTGAATTGACGCACTCTTATGTGAACCGCAAGTGAGGTATGCAATACAAATGGATGCTCATCGGATTCTCCCAATTTGCATTCTCGTTGCGGTCGGATGCAGTCCTGCTGAGAACGATAGTGAAAAAGCCGCAATCAACTCGGTTCAGGCTCCAATCGCATCGTGGTCGCTGGGGATGCCAGCGAGAATAACGAACCAGTTTGGAATGACGTTTTGCCTCGTCGAAATTGACTCAACCCGAGTCGATCACGAAGACTCATTTCCAAAGGCATCCTACTATCTGCAGGAAACCGAGTTGACATGGGAGCAACACGAGGCGTTTCGCAAAGCTGCGTTTGGGGATGGAACGTACGAAACAATCGACTGGTATCACAACAACGGTCATCCGTCGGAGTGGCGCGACGTGCTTCGGTATGCCAAGGCCCTATCGCAGTTTGATACTGAGTACGACTACCGGTTGCCTAGCCAGCAAGAATGGGCTTTCGCATGCAAGAACGGTTACGAGCAAACGTGCCCTGGCGAAGGTGCTAAGTCCACGATTGGCTCAACGGCTTCCGATCGGCCAAACAAGTACGGGATCGATGGTTTCATGAATTATGATGCCGAATGTGCAGATGTACCTGGCTTGTTTCTGGGTAAGCTGGATAACTGGGCAGGCGCGTACGATGATCGAGAGAAGCCTGCATGCAGATGTGACCAATTTACGACGGGCAATCCAGATGCTGACGATGGTTTCAACGAACTTATCGTTAGCCGTTTTATCTTAGTGCCGCAGATTGTGCCCTCCACGAATGGCGGATAACAACGGCATCAACGCGTAGTCACCGGTCGCGAATTTTTAAAATGGGGCATCAATCGTGGCGGCCCGGTTGTGCCAAACGTTATTCGATTGACTACTAAAACTCGAGGATCGAACCATGTCGGGGTTCTGGCGATTGCTTCTCATCCTGTTGAGCACCGTTCCCTTTTGGCAGAACAGGACAGTGGGTGCGGAGGACCGTGCACATGATGAATTCGTCCAACTCTGCGAGGATCTGGATAAAGAAGTGCAACAGCGTTTCGACTAACTTGCTGTTCAGAAGATTGTTTCTCCGAGGCAATCGATGGCATCGTTTGCGGTTGATGGGCTTTCGCCGAAGCATCTCGACGCACTTCTGCGGTTTGAAAAAGACCATCCCTCAACTCATTTGGGTTTGATGGCACTGCGAAAGATTATTCTGCTAAGTGGCCGCTGTGGCTTTCCCTCGAGTGACGTTGCGAAGGCAAAATCGGAGGCGCTCCGTCGCCTTCCTGCGTACGCTTCCCCACCCATTCTCGCCGAGGTTATCAGTCATTTGGCTGACTCGGGATTCGTCATGACCGGATACGTTGACCGAGAAGTTAGCAATTGTCTTCGCGCGATCATGCGTTCACCCGCGGCGAAGCCGAATGTGTTGGCGGCGGCCAAACTCAAACTATGCGACTGGATACTCAGCTTCGACACATTTGTGCAGCATCGAGAGAAAATAAAACAGCGGCTCGAAGAACTGAAAAACGGATCCGATGCGGAGTCGATTATGAGCGTGAAGGAAATAGAGTTCTTCCTCCCGGCTTTACCAACGGATACTGAATACCAAGCGTGGAAGTCGGAGGCTAATCTTTTGCTGGCGGCCCTCTCGCTTGAGGACCCTTCTTTTCGTATACCAGTTGTTCGGGCTGCAAGGTTTCCGAACAGCGTGCGAATTGACCTCGACGCTACGGCGAAGCTGCCAACGATTGCGGGTCTCGGCAGGAAACGCGTTCGCCATCGCGTTGGCTCCCTTCTCGAAGACTTTGGGGGCAAACTTCTGGATCGTACGTTCTGGAAATTGTCCGAGCAACGTGGAAAAGTCGTCGTGCTCCTATTTTCTTTCACCAGCTGCGCGCCGTGTAAATACATGGACCCTTGCCTACAAAAGCTGGCTCAACAGTATCACGAAGAACTACGTATTCTCACGATTATTCAAGACAAGGATTTAGAAACTTCGAGAGCGGCAGTCGATAATGCACCGCTTTCGTGGCCCGTTGTTTGCGACAGTGAGCCCGGAGGACTGATGGACCAATGGGGTATCAAGAGTTTTCCAGCCGTTTTCATCATTGATGTTGATGGTCGCATCGCCAGCCTCAACGCCAACGCCAATGCAAATGCTCTCGTAGAAGAGGTAGTTTCTGATCTCGTGGAGAAGAAGTCGCAGAACCAAACGGTGAACGGGAGCCGTCAATAACGCGGGCTTTGACGTCATCGTTTTTAGGCGGCGACTCCGTTACCCCCGCAGTTATCGCATTCCGACAGCATCGCACGCATCATGGAAGCCAACCCGTATAAAACATCTGCCACGGTTCAACACAGCGAAGAGTCTTTCGATCCGCGTCCGCGGTTTCCTTTCTGGACTGCTGGACCGCTGACGGGTGCGTCTGTTGGGCTCGTACATGTGACGGCAACGGCCCTCGCTTGGGCCTTACACAGCTATCCTGATTTTCTTTTGCGCAGCGGAGGATCCACGTTCTTATTCGCCGTTGCGATGTCCATTGGCGGGGCAATGTTCGGCATTCCCTATGCAGGACTGCTGGCGATCTGCTCACGCAAACTCGACCGTTCGGTTCGTCCTCGTCTGCACTTCTGGTTTGCAATCCTCGCTTCATTTGCTGTAACGTATGTTGCGGCTGAGATCTCATTGCGGCGCCGGGAACTTGTCTCACCGCTCCTTGTCCTTGCCGCTATCATCGGAATCTCGTTTTTGGCCGCACTGATTACTGCGAACCGGCGTACTCACCCTGATCCAGATTTACGATAGCCAGCGGGTGCCCCCAAGTACGCGATCCAGGCGGGTTTTGGAATTGAAAACCCTTCGCGCGTTCCCGGTGATCATTGACATTCTGCCGACTGAAATTTATCGCCGAGAGGAATGCATGAGCACCAACCCGTACCAAGTTCCAGGTAACTCAGAGGGTCTTCACTCAGAGGGTCTTCACTCAGAGGGTCTCCCAGGCAAGCAACTATCCGCCGCCCATTCGGCCGCGTTTATGGTGATGCTATTGCTCGCGATACTTATGTTTTTGCTTGCCATCTTTGGGTTGCGGAACGATTTCGTTCTGAACTCCGCTGCCGTTATGGTCAACCCGATGCCAACCTACGTCCTTTGCCTGCCCGCACTTACGTTGATCTGTGCTGCAATCATGTTGAACGCCGCCTTGATGTGCCGTCGGCGAAAGTGGGGCCTTGCGGCGTGCCACTTCGCCGCTTCTGCACTTCTTTTGACCGTCGTTCACCCTATACTTTCGTCTGCCCTTCTCTAGCCGAAGTGCTGTTCGTCCACAATGGCGGATCGCCATGGGTTGCACACCGAGCGGGGCTTGCGACCAAATTTGAAATGGGCCACTTTTCTCTCCCCGCCCGGTCAAACCTTCTGGTCAAACCGCCCGTGATCCGGCACACGATGGGAATTTCAGAATGAATCCGTATGAGTCACCCCAGCAAGCCGACGCGTTGCCATCGCCATCGTCCCGGCGGTTGGACCGTGGCGTGCTTGCGATCGCTCTATTCATGTTCGCTGGTTGCCTAATATCGATCATTGGGTTGATGATTCCGGCGGTTAGCGCCCTGGTCATGCCTCGATTCGGGTGGATCGGGCTATTCCTCGGCGCAAACGTCCTGATTTTCATTGGATTCTGGATCAAGAATCCATCCCCGCGTACACTACTTCCAGCTAGTTTCATGAGCTGTGCCATAGGGGCAATAAACGGGCTGTCGCTTTTGCGAACGGGAACGGTCGCTGTCGTACAAAACGCATTCCATGATCGGCTTCATTCCGCTTGGTTCTGGTCGGTTGGATTGTACTTGGGTGCTGGAGTCTATTTCGCGATCGCAGCGTACTACCATAAACGAATCACGTCTGAACCATTGCCGAATAACAACGCGTTGCCCTCGAGTCGCGAAGCCGGGCGTTCAGGCAAGTGAGAATCACTGCTGGCGACCGAGTAAGCGCAATCGTTCTGATTGACAGAGATTCGGGACACCTGTGAAATCTAATTTCGTGCGTGAAATCGAATCGCCGTTTCCAATCCAATGCCTTACGAACATGAGTAGTGCCAAACTTCAAAGCGGCTTCCCGCTCGATGATCCCTTCAACGTAGATCCCGGGCCTAGGTTGTGGCGTTACCCGTGCGGTTTTGTATTCGGTTTAGCCTCAGCCGGTGTTCTCATCGTTTGCACGATTCCGTTCGTTGATGGGTTGCTGATGGACCATATGGAATACGGCCCAAACAATCAGTTGCAAGATGCACCCGCAATATTTGGATTGACGATTCCCGAATTGCTAGTGCGGACTTGGGGTGGTCTGTTAATCGGGTTGCCCGTGGCTGGTATCGTCGCTCAGTACAAACCGTTGTTTGCGGCGTTAGATTCCTGGCAAGCATTGTTCGTTGGGATTGTGTGCGTGATGACCTCCCTCGCTTTAGCCACCTATCTTGTCGCATCAAACGTGTACAATTGGGCCTTCCTATACATGTAGGCACCGATACATGTAGGCACACAACAATGACATTTACCGCAGGACGCGTGCAGAGCGGTTTGGCAATGGAAAGTCTTGCGCGCGTTCTCGGTGATAATGGACGTTATTTGGCGGAGTTTATTTAGCGGACGGCTCGCAATCAACTTGACCCTAATACGTCGTTTCTGACTTCGGATAACCCCGTGAACAGATACAAGAAAGTGAACGCTCCGATGAATGGATCCCGTAACTTCATGTCCGTGGAGGATTTCGACATCGCTGCCGAATCAATGTCCAATTCCGCTGGAACCTTGTATGCCGTCGGATCACATCCGCCAACTGATAGGCCGCTTGTTCTCGCAACAAGAATAGCAGACTCTTGCACAGGCAGGCATCCATTGTGTTTCAATAGTGAGTACGGCGGCCTAGGAACCATGCCTTGGATCAGTCATACCTTATGAAAACCCTCTTTCAGTATTCGATCGGCAATCTGCTTGTGGCGTGCGTCTTAGTCGCGCTCGTGCTGACCGTAGTTGTGCAGCACGCGCGGCAACTCGCGGCAGAGGCGCAATTCAAGAGCGAGATCGCCCAGCTGCGCAACAGGCTGCACGCGGCTGAGCTGGCTCTTCCCGAATTGCCCGTCGACGACCCGAAGCGAGTTTATATCCTGGCGGAACCGGCGTACGCCTACGGCCGGTGGACGTGGCGGGCCTACGTGCCCCCGGGCAATCGCTATACCCTTCACATCGACGTGGGGACCGCCGACCACGAGGGCAAGATCACATCGGCCAGCGGGTACGGCCAAATCGGAGGCCTGATGGGTACCGGGATAACGACAATCATGGTGGAGCAGTTCGATAGTAATGTCAGTCCGTTGCTTGGCGTATCGGTCGGCAAAGCCAACAGCGTTTGTCGACTCACACCGGAGGTTGATCGTTGCTTTGCAACTAGGCCGGATTACGAAGAAGAACGGTTGGGCGTCTCGGGCGTGGTCGAGGTGCAACCGGGCGAGCGGATCGACTTGGTTCGGCGATGGTACCCGCAACCGGGGCCCGACGACGTCGGCCCGGTTGGTTTTTCGGTTTGGCTGGAGCCGCAATAGGTTTACCCTTCGGCGTCCCGGACGCAGCCAGCAAGATCGGCGGGCAGCAAGATTGGCGGGCAGCAAGACCGACCGCTTCCAGAACAGTCGGAAGAGCAAGGTGCAATACAAGACGTTCAACAAGATGCCGACAATCACCGCAATCGTCTGCGCGACGGTGGCGACGAATTTACGAATGGATGCCCAGCTCCCTCTGCCCGCTGATCCGGATCATTATCCCACCCTGTCCGATTGTTGCTCTGCTGTAGGTGGGCTGTCGATGATCCGCTGGCGACCGATTGGTCCGACAACGTCGTTTGTTGATTGTAAACGAAGCCTTCGCTAAGATACTGCTATGGAATTGCCCCCCGTCACCCAAGGGGCCGAAGGCCAGACCGACGGCGCTTGGCCCTTCAATTCATCATGGTGATGCGATTGGCATTTTACCCACATCCGTATGACAACCACAAAATGAACCGGAGCACGGTTGGGGCGTTTATACAAAACGGTTACTTGCGTCCCCGTCCCCCGTGATTTTCACGTTCGCCGATTGATAGTACTCAAGGCACACTGAGCCCGGACATTGCCAGCTTCACCCTACCGTCCTCCCGTTGCCCCCCCTCCGCCAACTGACTCGAAAGATTTCGATGGCGACCCACTCGATGATCCTCGGTTGTTGGTTTGGGTTTTCCGCATGCTGTCGCTGCTATTGGCTCCGCTCGGGCTTCTTTCGATACTTGGTGCAATTACGCTGCTCACCGGCGACACTGACAACCCAGAGCTATATGAAGTTATGATTGCGCCCGTAATGGCATGCGGTATTTCAATTCCGATCTTGCTCGTCTCGGCTTTTGTGTACCGCAAGTGTTTGCCAAGCATTTCCCTTCACGATCGCCTATGGTTCAATGGCTGGGCCTTACTGCCCTGGGCTGGCCTTGGGCTGTCGATCATCGCTTCCATGATTCGTTACTGACCCTGTGCGGACGAATATCCATGGGTTGCGCACGAAGCGGGGCTTGCGGATGGATTTAAAATGGACAACTTTACTCTTCCCGCCCGGTGAACTCGGGCGTTCGCCGATTGGAAAAATGGTCGCCCCCATGCCCTCACGACCGAAAAACGCACTTTGTGCATTGCACATTGTGGGCGTAGGGATTGCCATGATCTATGGCTGTTCCCAACCGGCGCGTCCGACCGTTTCGTCTTTTCAGATTCCCGCGGATCATAGCCCGATTTCTCTGGAAATTGCGGAGGACTCTCGCTCCACTAACTTTCGCGTAGATTGGCCACCAGTCGATCCTTCTCTTGGACGAAGCGATCGTGCGGCCCCTCTTTTGTCTGGCCAACTTGTTGCCAATTCTGGCCGGCTCACGCGTAGATCCACGATATGCCTACGGATTGAACTTACGCGTGCATCGACCGATGATGATCGTTTGCGATGGAATCGGGACTTAAGATTTCCTGAATACGATTGGATGTCTCGCGTACGCACTTGGGACCGCAACGAAAAATGGTTATGGCCGAACCTTCCGTATCTGCTTCGGGCCAACGGAATTGAGCGTCAGCAGCGTTACGGGGGTGTTGATCCAGGGAAGGGTGTGGACAATGATTTTGCAGCAATTGTTGTGAAACCTGCGGACGCTAGTCTCGCCACTGCTGAGTTGGTGACCGCCGAATGGCACCCACCTCATGGCGGTTTTGTTGACAAACGAACTATTATTCATCGTGCCATTTCAGACGACTTAGTCTGGTCAATTCCGGATTCTCGTGATCACGGCACACTTAATATCTGGTTGATTTATGCGGACTTCCTTGACTACTATCCGCCACCTACGTGGCCTATTGAAGCGGAGTTCGACGGTGGCATTCTTTCGTATTTCACTCTTGAGTGGCGCAGGTTGGATGACGGAAGGATTAAAATTGTGCAATGTGAAAACACTGCTCCCCCTGCTTCAACGGGTGTCGAATGGCCGGAGTGGATCACTCAACACCAAGTCGGTAGATAACCAGGCGTTCGAGCGACTGAAATAATCACTTTGTTTGTGCTTCTAAGCGATGAACAACACTAACCCGTACCAGCCCTTCTCCCACGACAACGTACTGCCATCGTGGCGTCAACGGGTCGGAACGGGACTCGGCTTTGCCGCGTTCTTGATCTCTCTGTTGTTCAACGTGCTAGTGTTCGTACAAACTGCTTCGCTCTGTACGCATATTGCAACCATGGCTCGACCGGCAGGCGAGCTCAAACCGCTGGGGCTTGCAGGGATTGGGATGATCTGTTTCGTTGGCCCGCTTATCATCCTAATCGTGATATCACTCTTGTCGTGGATGGTAACCTATCTCGACTCAACAAGAGGTCAAGCGTTGGCGTGGTGGGGGACTGCAATTGCGCCGGTGCCAATTCCCATTTTCTTCCTTGGCGTGTTGTCGTACTCCCTGATTTGCAACGTTCGCGGATTTTCGCTACTTTAGTTTCGAAAGAATCTAACCGTGTTTCGCAACGCCCCTGGTTCGAATCCGTGTGACAACCACAAAATGCACCGGAGTGGCGGAGGTTACTTTTCCCGCCTGCTTGTACGTTTTCCGCCGCCACCCGTTGAACATAGACTCGCGTCAAACTGAGGGCAGATTACTCTGTTGCATAGCTTAAGTATCCTTTCCCGAGACATTGTCACCAGAGTCAGGCACGAATGAAGATTTCGATCCGAACCGTACTTTTCATCATGTCAACCGCTGCCGTCGTTTTCGGATTTTATTCGCCTTTGTTGCGGACTTCTCATTTCGACTCTTTGGAATCGAAAGTTTTCATTTTCTTTTTCCTGATATTGCTGATCTTGATGTTCGCATTGTTTTGCGCGACGGGTGCAAGCATCGCATATGACCAAGTGCCAACACGAAGATCAGCGGAACGCGGAGCGTTAAAAGGATTCTACGTTTGGGTGACACTCGGGATTCTTATTGGACTCATTGGATTGCCTCGCGTTACATGACGTGTCCATGCTTGTATGCATCAATGATTCAGCCCGTTATGGTGAGCGGTAGACTGATGGCGTGAAATCTGTCGTAGCAGTAAACGCCGACGTACAAACGATTCTACCGGGCGGCATATTCGGGCGTTTTGAAGTGGATGATCAACCGTGACCGCTGGCTGATCGTTAGCGTTACTCGACTGAAATTTCTTGATTGCCAATCCTTACAAACCGTCCGATGTCACTGATTCAGTGCTAACGATTCGTGATTGGGAACGCAACCAGTGTCCACACTGTTTGCACCGCCAAAGTATCTGGAAAGGGATCAACACGATTCGCACGTATCGCTGTGAATGTTGCAATGAACCGCTAGTGGTAACGCTTTCACGTACTGCGACGCGCATTCTGATGACACTTGGCGCGGTACTAGTCGCTACAATCTTCGCATCGAGATACTTGTTCGAAGTCGATGTACCTAGCCACCTCTTCGGACTTCCGTTTGGTTTGATCGCAATCGGGTTTCTGACAAGATATTGGTTCGGATATTTCCATCCCGCGGGACATCGTTGGATTCGCACGCGTCGCGAATTAAACTCGCAACCCCAATCCGAATGACATCGCGAGCGGGTAACCATCGCGTGCCCCGGAGTACGCGAGTCAGCGTTTTTGAGGTTGAGATTCTTTCGCGTGTCCCCGGTTGCACGGGGCGTTATCCGCCAACGACCGCGTGAGGCTATCCTATGGAAACACGTCTAACATGGCTCCGTATTCTGCTATTGTTGGTGGCGGCACTGTTCATCGCAGTCACATTTCGCTCCCTGTTGGATGGTACGGGGATCGGCGATCAGCACAGAGCAAACGGCGAGATCAGTGTCTCTACCACGATACCGAAACGCTGGTACGTTTACGACAACTACCAAACCGTCTTCGGCGATCAACCAGTCTCAAATTCACCAACATCCCCTGACGATATTCGAGTATCAGTCCGCAATTCTAACGGCGAAGAACTCATTTTCCATTCAGACACGGAAGAGGCGTGGCAGATCGGCAACATGCCCAAAAGAGCGTCGGCTATGTTGCATCAACGTCAACCGATGAACTCACCGTGCGGGTGGACGGCGACGACGGAAATCGCATTCTCTCATTTGAGCCTTCGAATCTGCGCGGCGATCTTTGGATTCGGCTACGCGGATTTGCATTTGAGGCAATACTCGCTACTTGCCGGATTGGTAAGTTTGCTATTGGCTATCCTTGGTAGGGGGCGGAACAAAACCGAAGGTTCAAACGCGATGGAAGCTTCTGCCGGATAACCAGGCAAGCCAGCCGAGCGCGCGATCCGGCGTTTTTGACATGAAACATCTCTCTCGCGCGCCGTGTGATGGCCACCGTTAGGCCGCTCGATCGAAAATATGTTTGAATGGTTTAAACCTCGATGCCCGGTAGACGCTGCCGCCAAGCAGTGGATCGAAGAACGTCTCCACTGGCTTTCGGATCAATTTGGTCACGACACGTTCACTCGCCGCGCGGTGTTACTTCCAACAAATGACTTCTTTCCCGATCCAATGGATGGCACCGAGGCGAGCGTTCGCAACCTGCTAGATCAGGTGTGCAAATACATGGACGTTAATCCGAACCTTGTGGAACTTGAGATATTCACAAACGCGAACGAGCTTTGGCTGGTGAACGATGATGGAAAATACTTACCCACCGGCGCTGCAGGCCTCTACGACGAACAAGTCGATAGGACGATTATCCACATCGAAACATCCGAATTCATGAATCTGGCTGGACTTGTTGGAACGATGGCCCATGAACTTGCACACCTAAGGCTAATGGGCGAACGGCGGGTGACCGGCGACGAATTCGACAATGAACTACTGACAGATTTGACCGCCGTGTTTCACGGATTCGGAATCTTCCTCGGTAACTCACCACGAAACTGGGACAGTCAATACAGCAACTGGCGGGGCACTGACCTCAAGCGGCCAGAATACATGACCTTGCCGATGTTTGCCTACGCACTAGCGCACACTGCTTGGTTTCGTGATCAACCGAAACCCGACTGGTACCCCTTTCTGTCATTCGATCTGAAACCCTGTTTCAAACAGGGATTGCGATATCTAATGGAAACACAAGATTCAACCTTTAACCCTCAAAGCGTTGCCTAACAAAAGCATGAACGCGGAACCGCCGAAAACGCGTGTTTTACGGACAATCCCTCGTCGCGACCGAGTGACTGCAGACGCTCCTCGACCAAATCCTCTCATCCGACATCTATCGTGATTCCTTGGCGCAAGCGCATCACTACAGTTGTGATGATCATTGGCTCTCTTTTCGCTGCACACCGATTTGTCCCTAGACTTGTGTTTAATCGCAAGGTTGGACGAGTTCTCACTGCCCGTGTCACCGAGATTCGTTTCAAGCCGCAGATGGACCGGGACTTTGTGATGATTTCCGATCCAGAGCTAATCGTAGACATCCAAGGTCGTATTGCGCATTCAGACAACCTGATGATGCTTGCACCTCATCCCTCACCGCACTGCCCCCTACAATTCCATTTTGACGATGGCACAGAAATAGAGCTGCGTATGTCGATCACGGGTAAGCTTCGACGCTACCTGAATGAATTGCATGAGCCAGGCGTCGTGCGCGTGCCTTCGTATGTGACGATTGAGTACGACGGGACAACACGTCTCCTACGCAATCAGCCATTCACGGATTACCTTAAGTCCCGAGGTCTGGTTGATTCCCCAAATCCTGAGCCGATATCGATGTACAATGAGCCGCCTGACGGTCCGCCTCTTCTGAAGGGCGAAGACGAGGAACCATTCAATCCATCGAGGGACCGGGCGTTGCCTTTTGACAATAGAAACTCATCCGCCGGTCCGCGGTGATTTTTAACGTTATCACCCGTCTGAGCACGCTACTTGAATCGAATCCTGCTCCTACTCGCCCTCCTGATTTTTAACGGCTGCGATCCGTCATCGCCGCCTCCTTGGTCTCCGAATCTTGACCCGGCTGTTGCCATAAACGCGATTCGCACTAGCGATTACGCGTCAGCGCACCTACTCCTTCGAGACGCTTCACGCGATTTGCCGCATTCTGTCACTGGCAAGCCCTGGGATGAGATCGCTGACGTGTTCAAGTCGAATGCCGAGAGACACCTCTCACGTGGGACATCCCGAGTGGGTGGTTCGCCTGAACATGTTAGTCAAACTTCGCTCATCCGAACCATCGCCGTGGGCGAATTTCCATTCCGGTTGGAAACCCAAATCTCAGCGATCAATCAACCCGACTCAATCGTCGCCGAGTGCGACGTTTCGCTTGACTTGACCGAATCGCTTGATACCGCTTCCTATGTTGATGGCACGACGCTGGCGACGGGCACCATTCTAGACGACATCTTTAGAACCGAATTACTCCAGCAACGATGCCGTGAGTATCCCGAGATTTCCCACATTTCGATTCGCATTCAACGTATTCCGCATGGGCGACAACAGTACTTCACTATGGGGTTTGAGACTTACGTTGTGTTTCGCGATGATGTGGCGCGAACAACTTCATCGCTTACATTTCGCGTCGAAAGCCGTTTGGAACCGGCAACAGACTACAATGGAAATCCGGTCAGTGATGCCCCGTTCGTCGAAGCCGACACATGGCTGCCACCCGAGAAAGTTGGCGAAGGTAGTGGATCATGGCAACCGGGCGGGTAACCATTCAACGCACGCGAGTGGCCGATCGCGGCGAACCCACCGGTGCACCGAAGTGGTGGTGGGTAGCTTTTTCGTTTGCTTGCAGGTTGTTCGCAGCCACCCGGTGATCGGTACCGCGATTATTCGATATAGCTCAGGTTACTGACCTCGACAATTAACCAACCACAATCAGGAACTAACGTTCAATGGACAAACGGCCGCGAATCACTACCAAGTTCAATGCCTTAATGGTTCTCTATTCTTCGGCATGTGGATTTCTCGCTTTTGCGTTTTCTGACGCTGCAAAAGATGTCCCGATACAGGGTATCGTGCTAACATCGCTCATCGACTTTGTGCGTTACATGGCTATGTTATTCCTCTCGGCGTATTTTGCACGCGAGCTTTGGAATCGTCTAATTGTCGACATCTTTGACCTCCGGCCTGTCTTATACGGCGAGGCAGTCGCGATGGTAGTTGCGGTTGGCCTTCTTGTGTAATACAGGACGACGCTGTGATGTGTCTGAATTCACAATACCGAATACCATCGCATGCACACAGAACGGCGGTGGAGACATTTTTACGAATGGAAGTTCGACTTTCGCCGCCCGCGGATGCTGCCCTTAGCTGACAAGGAAATTCCCATGCAGATTCGATTCAACGCAACGATCACGTCTCCGGTTCTTATGTTGGTGCTGGCGATGGGGCTAACGGTGACGGGAAAGGAAACCGACCAGCAACAACGAGAGCAAATTGGCGAAGTCCTCGGGAGACCCGTATACCGGGATGAGATTCGCGTCGGTAAGGATGTTTCGTTATCGGACGAACTCCATCGCCTGTTCACTGCACCTGTCACCCAACAGTATCGCCAGACGCACAAAGATAAAATCGCACCAACGCTCGCTGAGATTGCGGCAGCAACAAAACACTTCGACAATCAACATCGCGAACGTATCAAGGGACAGGAACCCGCGTTGCGTAGGCAACTCAAATCGGTCAAAGAACAACTCACTCTCAAAGGGCTGACGGAAGAAAACAAACAAAAACTCACCATTGAGAAGATGACGCTCCAGGCCCGACTTAATCCACCTGGAAAGTCCTTTGCCGCTTGGATGTTAAACAATCGGAAGTTCCAGCTGCACCTGCACCAAACGTATGGTGGCGGTCGCATCCTCTTTCAGCAAGCGGGAATGGAAGCGTTCGATGCAACCCAGAAATGGCTTGAAACCCTAGAAAGAGATGGCAAGTTCAAAATCAGCGATCCGAAGTTGCGGTCAGTGCTATACCATTATTGGACAACACAGAATCACGGGCCATTCCTGATGGATGACAAGAAACGTATTCACGAATTCCTTGAACCCGAATGGATGAAACAATCACCAAGCCAAGACTGACAAGTCGGTCAGCCAATGCGTGAGTCGGAGCGGGACAGCCGGTCGAATTTGAAATCAACGCGTAACCGCACCGTCCGGCCACGCGTGACGCTAGGCAAACACCCACCAGGCACTGACAGAAGTAATAACACAAAGTACGAAAGGAAACATCGTCATGGGACTAGCAAGACACAGTCCTAATTCCAGTGTACGTGTTCATCGCCCTGTTGATAATGAAAACATTGAGTTTGCCCGCATGGATTGTTTGGTTCGTAAAGCTCTTTTGGGCTCCGAACCATCTCAAAAAAAGAATCGCGAAAATGGAGAAGCGTCTATCTAAAATTGAACAACAAATCAGTTAGAAAGATTGCTCTAACCAGCCACGACAGACCAGAACGACGACATCCACCGACGACGCGAGCTAAGCGGTTTAGCAATGGTGAATCTTTTGCACGTCCTCGGTGATGCCTGGCATTGTCCAACGAAAGTGACTCCAATGCGTATCGTAGTACTCATGATACTGCTCACGTGCGGATGCCAACGCGAGGCGGTCGATCGCCAAAACGGACGAACGTTAAGCATCGTTGACCTCCCCGCTCCTAAAGCAACGGACAATTTAGCAACTTTGCAATCGCTTGATTTGCAACTAGAAGATGATCAAAGTCCATGGGCGCACGACGAATCGAAAATTGAACAACTCGTTGGGCAGAGACTTTGTGACCTTGTTTCATTCGATGCAATCACTCGATGCGAACGCATCGGTAACGAGCAAGATGTCCCGGGCCTCCGATATGCGCAATTGACGGACGATTTGATCCATCGCATTTTCCACGATGGTCGAATTGTTCCGGCAGAAGAAATGAACTACCATCTTCAGGCAGGACAATACCCCTATTTGAAAGCGTTTACGGACGATGGTGTATATAGAATCTGGGTCTATTACGAACCAGTTGGACAAATAGTCTTTCCCGATCGATCTTCTTATTTCTTTTTGATCGACACTACAAAGAGCGGCGAATAACCTAACGATGAACGCGGCTTGGCCATCCGCGGGTTAGCATATGGAGAACCAACCGCAGCCACCCGGTTATCGCCGTCTTTACCCACTGAGATCCATTTCAAACCTTCGTTAATGAAAAGGCAATCCAAAATGAATTACTCCTTTGCCCTCTGGATCGCGATGGCGGTTGCCATTAGCTGTAACCTCACAAATACGGGGTACGTTTTCGCCGAACCTCAAGAGCTTCCGTCTACTGACAAAGGCAACGGGACACACCATTCCCAACACGAACTGCCGCAACGGTATTTTGTCAGTCTGGCCGAATATCGCTTCAAAGATTTTAACCCGGCGAAAGTGACCGCCGAGAAAATTCAAAACGCGATTAGCTCAGAAAACGCGTCCCACGTCGAAACGGTCATGCTGTCCGCTGTTGCCGGATTTAAAAGCATGGTTCAATTTGGTCGTTCCGTCACTGTCACTACCGGTCGAGTTAGTAATCGGGACGTAATGACACGCCAAACGCAACAACAAGAAATTGGTACGATCTTGGAAGTGACCGTATCGCCTGAGGATCAGAGCGTGGTTGCGGATCTTTCGTTTAGCTCATCTCGAATCGTTGGTGAGGGAACGGATGACTCTCCCCCAGAGTTCGCTACGACGACAATCAAGACTACTCAACTCATGGACATTGGGAAACCAACCCTAGTTGGTGCCTCCACTGTTGATAAAAGCTCGTATATTTTCCTTACGATATCACGGCAATAGACGGTGCCGCATCAGAGCGGAAACGAAACAGTCGGATTTCAATGACATGCACGAAGGACGCGAGCCAAATTGGACGAACCCAAGCAGCCGTGATGGGCGTCTTGTTTTATGGAAAGAGCTTCAGCCACCGTTCGGATTTCCGATTGTCGCCACCAACCGATCTACAACCAGTTAGGCTGGGCACAATATTCGGGCCAACCGGAGCCGTGGCGTTACCCGACGGAGACACTTTGTTTGCCCGGTAAGGCCAATCACCGATCCCTGATCACGAATCTTTGACTGCGAACAACTCCACCACAATGATGAACGAACCTCCTTCCCGAAAATATCCTGGCATGGTTCCTTTGCTGATGGTCGTGATTATGACGGCTTGCAGTGCGGTTTACCTGGTATCTGCGGCAATCCATGGATTCGATGTGTTCCAGGTAGGTGCATTTGGGGCTCCCCGACCATTTTCGCTGCTAGAGTATGCCGCTTGGTCGTCATCGTGTTTGGTTGGATCAATCATCGCTGTTCTGTCGGCACGGCTGTGGTGCTCGGGCCGTTTAGCACCAGCGATACTCACAACACTGGCCGCAACCGCTACGGTTCACGGCGTCGCATACCTAACGCGTCTGTAGATCGAGAAGGCAAACAACCATCGCATGCAGCGGAGTAGACGAGTCGGGCGTTTTGGAAGTCGAGAACTTTTCGCGCATACCCGACGACGCGTCACGCCCAACTTCCGCTTTCGTGACGGTGTACGGGCGGGCCCCCGTATGTCACACCTTGCGGCGTCACCGGTCGACCATGTTATTGACAGTGCCCCCGCTTCGTTAATGGGTACTTTCGGAATGAATTTTGATGGCTCTCGCTTTTGGCATTCTGGTGTGAGTTGCCATCCAGGGCAACTCAGTGTTTGATTTTAGGTTATCTGATGCGTAGTATTGGTTCGTTGCATTAACGGAGTGCATTTAACCTTACGGAGATATCTCAGTGACCAATCCCGCAGACGGGGAATTGCTCGCCATTTTGGCGACGATTCCTGATCCTCGCGGGCGGAAGGGACGACGCCATTCTTTAGCTGCCATGCTGGCGGCGACTATCTGTGGCCTGCTCACCGGCGCGACCGGTTGCACCGCCATTGCGCAGTGGACTCGCAATCAAGAACCCAGCTTTTGGCATGCGATCGGCTTTGGCCGCAAGCCTCCGACGGCCAATTGCTATCGGTCGCTGCTGATCGACCTTCCACCGGAAACGCTAGAGAACGCCATCTCTCAGTGGGCTCAGCATCGACTCGGTGAAAAACCGACAGCAGAGAAGCACCGTGGAGTCGCGATCAACGGCAAAACGCTGTGTGCTACGCTGCAACCACATGGACAGAGCATTCACCTGCTTTCCCTGCTCGAACACGCCTCCGGCGGTGTGCTGGCTCAATTGAAAATGAATCCCAAAACAAACGAGCATCGAACCGCCATGCTGTTGCTTAAGTCGTTGATTGTCGATGGCATGGTGATTACTGGTGACGCCATGTTCTGCCAGAGGAAGCTCTGTCAGCAGATCATTGATTCTGGCGGCGACTATCTCATTACTGTCAAAGACAACCAGCCGGAGTTGAACAAGACCATCACGTCGGACTTCAATCCCGGCCTTTCCCCCCTACAGCGAACGTCTTCGCCGTCAGCAGCTTGACGAGGTTCGCGATGTCGACAAAGGGCATGGGCGAATTGAGATTCGCCATCTTCAGTCCAGCAGCCGACTCGGTAGCTTTCTTGACTGGCCAGGGTTTGCCCAAGCGATTCGCATCGAGCGAACGCGGATCACCGGCGACGAACGGGTAACGGAAGTTTCTCACGCGATCACCAGCCTGGGACCCGATCGAGCCAATGCGAAGCATCTTCTGGATTTGAATCGCGGCCACTGGGGCATCGAGAATCGATTGCACTGGGTGCGTGATGTGACAATGGGCGAGGACAAGTGTCGTGCCCGCACTGGGCATGGTCCGGTAAATCTGGCATGCCTTCGCAACGCCAGCCTGACGTTTCTTCGCGACGCGGGACACAGTGGGATCGCCTCCGCCCTTCGAACCTTCGCCACCAAGCCAACCGATCTACTAAAACTCTTGTCCAGATTCAAAAAGTGAGTTGCCCTGCTATCGCATCGCTTTACGTTGCATCCGTGCAGTCGCCACACTAGACTGTACCTGAACACAGCCTCAATCGCCTTTGTCTCTTCGGTCACCTTCGGACTAATGATGAAACAGCTACTCCCTTTCGCACTTACGATTACCATGGTATCAAGCTTAATGACATCGCCTGCAAATGGGGAAATCGTTACATATACGCCCGCGTTTGATGCAACACTTCGAGACGATGGATTCGATGGGACATTTGATTCTGGCGGCAACGCAAACCCATTCAATTCGATTCAGCGTACAGATAATGTCGTGAATGAAGTACTGTTTTTTGAGTTTGACCTTACTGGCCTGGACAGTAGTGCCGTCGTCGAATCCGCGAGCATCTCGTTCACTATTCTTGGCACACCAACGGCGTCTGGCAACATTGACATTCTTGCCTACCAAGCTGACGGAGTCCTTACGTTTCCTGATGACGGTTCACGAATCGCACAAACTGTCGCAAACTACGATCCCATTACGCTCGGTGGCGGCACTATTTCCGTTGTCTTGAATACCGCAGTCGTAAACGGGTTCCTGAATTCAGGAAGCTATCTTGGAATACGCATGCAAGGATCAGAGACTAACGCCGCCACCGACATTCGCGGGATAAGCACCACCGCTGCTGGGATTCCGCCGACGCTTTCGCTAAGCGTTGTGGCAGTTCCCGAACCTACTTCGTTTGCACTGATCCTGGTATCTGTGCTTCCAGCAATCGCCTGCCGTCGCAGGAAACGGACTCTCAAATAATTCACATGTGCGGATAACCATGGCGTCGCTTTACGCTTGCTTGTCAAGCGTCCTAGCGGCATTTACTCGAATGGACAATCAACTCTTCGTCCCCCGTGATGTCCACCGTTCTGCGGCGTCAGGTTTGCCGTCGCCACGTCGACTTCAATCCACCAAACAATCGAATCACCATTCGGATAATGTCATGAGAACGCTTTTCGTCGGGGTTGTGTTTTCCTTGAGCGTATTTGTCAACGCTTGGGCAGACCAGCCGCAAGAGTCAAAACGGCAAGACCCACAGCTCGATGGAGTTTGGCTACTGAAGTCAATCGAGAAAAGTGGAGAAAAAGTGGAGGGCGATGGTCTTCCGGAGCGAATGCGCGGCACGACACGCACCATCGCTGGCGCCGAAATGGTTCTCTCACGAGGCGGAGGAACACGGCAATTGAATCTCTCCATTGTCGTGGATACCAGTCGTAAACCGAAACACCTGGACATTACCGCCGAACGCAACGGAAAGTCCCGGGTGTTAAAATGCGTTTACGAGATCAAGGATGGAATGTTACGGATCGCCGAGAACGCTACGGAGAGACCGGACTCATTCAAAACAGACACGTCGACTCGCACGATGGTCACGACTTACACTAGAAAAAGCAAACCTGCTCACCAGCAGACAAGAGAGGCAGAACCAAGCGATCAACCGACGTCGCGGTAGCTGGGCGTTTTCGCAATGGACAATCAACTCCCGCGACTCGGTTATCGCAGACGTTCCCCGATTGATGTGGTCTTGCGATTCAAGTGATGGCTTGCGCTCTCAGGCTCAATTGAATGCCAATATCAAAACAGGTCCTAACTCGACGCGACTGGGACAAGCGATTCGTCACTTGGTCGGTGTTGCTAGCCGGAATCGCGTCCGGAGGCTCACTCACATACGGTTATCATTCGCTGTGGTTCGCATTTGCGTTCGTCGTGCCGCTGTACCTCTTGATGCGATATTCAACACCGGTTAATGGATATCATTCGCCTCTCATAAGTCGCTGGTCGATTCTCGTCATTCCGACACTGTTCGTTTTCCTACCGATGGCTGTTGCGTTGACTCGCTACGTTTTAAATGATTTGCTACCATAGTGGCACATGGTGCTCGGCCAAGATTGACGGCGAACCATGTCGTGAACGTGCGGACTGGCAAGGTCTGATTGACTAGCGGGTGGAAATCCCGCCTGGGTAAGTGCTAGCCACACGCCCAGTATCGAGTGTTGCAGCCGAAGTATAAGGGCCCAAAGCAATTGTCTGCTGTCGCAGGTGGTTCCCCGAAGTCTTCGATTGAAGCGTACACAGAGAGGTAGTGAGGATGAATGGATCACAGGTGGCCCTGTGACCGTGAACGGGATTAGCTCCGAAATTAGGTACCTGTTGGATTCTGCCCAAGGTTTGTTCACGCCCCAAGGCAACACTTCACGACGCGTCATTGGCGAGCCTCGTGAAGAGACCTGGAGTCGGCGCCCCATTCGCTCTACACATCATGTGAATCAGGCAACCAGTGAGGCCCTGAGGTTCTTGATCGACCGCAAGCAGACCAGCTTGCTCGATCGAGTATGTCCTAGAAGTGGAATAAGCAACGAAGACAAATGACTTTCAGGGAATCGGACGACCGAATAGTACCGCTGCAGCCCGAAGACCAATCGGGAAGTGACAAGCCGAGTAATATCGGTGTAGGGAAGGCGGTCGGGATTTCACGCGATCCAGACCAGGCACTGCCCGTACTCAGAGACGGAACCTCAGTGATAACCCGGCTGGATCGCACCTTTCAAAGAGCGAAGGGAGCCCCAGAAGCGGTTTTCAATAACCTCTTCTCGATGCTCAACTATGAGTTGTTGTGGTACGCCTTTCGCCGACTAAAACGAGGCAAAACGCCAGGAGTCGACAACGTCACGGTCGAGGACTACGAGGAGGATCTCGAAGCGAACCTTCGCGACTTGCTCCAGCGACTTCATCGTGGCAGTTATCGCCCGAAGCCCAGTTTGCGAAAGAACATCCCGAAAGGGAATGGGAAGACGCGATCGCTGGGAATCGCTTGCGTCGAAGACAAAATTGTCCAACGCGCAGTCGTGACGATCTTGGAGCAAATCTACGAAGTCGACTTCTATGACTTCTCGTATGGTTATCGCCCTGGGAAATCGTGTCATGAGGCTTTAGCGACTCTTGGTGGGATCATCGCCACGCGGAAAGTGAACTGGATCAGTGACGCGGATATCAGAGGTTTCTTTGATAATTTGAGTCAGGAGCGTTTAGGCGAGCTGTTGCGGAAACGTATCAGCGACCCGAAACTGCTTCGGCTGATCGAACGTTTTCTCGAAGCAGGCGTGATGATCGATGGCCAGTTGCAGGCAACCGAAGAGGGTGTCCCCCAAGGGGCCAGTCTCTCACCGATACTAGCCAATGTGTACTTACACTACGTGTTAGATGAATGGTTCGAACAAGAAGTCAAACCGCGGCTCGGAGGCGAAGCGTACTTGCTGCGCTTTGCTGACGACTTCCTTTGTTGCTTCGAACTCGAATCTGATGCGGTGCGATACCAAACGGTCTTGCCCAAGCGATTGGATCGGTTCTCGTTATGTGTCGCCGAGGACAAAACGAAGTTGTTACGGTTCGGACGCTTGGCCCGTCGCGATTGCCAGCGACTGGGCGAAGGTGCTCCGGGCACTTTCGACTTCCTCGGATTTACTCATTACTGTGGTCGTAGTCGAGCAGGCAGGTTCAAACTGAAAAGGAAGACGTCTGGCAAGAAGATGCGAGTGAAGTTGGCGGAGATGCGTCTCTGGTTTCATCATCAGCTATCGACTCCGGTGGGCGAAATGTGGCCGGTGCTTAACGCGAAACTTCGTGGTCACTACCAGTATTACGGTATCAATGATAATTGGCCGTTGCTGGCGGCGTATCGCAGTAAGGTTCGCCGGATGGCGAAGCGTCACTTGAGTCGCCGGAGCCAGAACAGCTATGTGAACTGGGATGATTTCAATCGCTTCACGGATCTTCATCCGCTGGTAAATCCGAAGTGTTTGACGGACTTGATCGCTATGGACCGCAAGTTACGCAGTACGCGAGGCAAGTGAAATCTGGGAGCCGGATGCGTTAAAGGCGCACGTCCGGATCTACGAGGGGCCGAGGGTCAATGCGGCAAGGTTCGAATCTTGTGACACCACAACGGGAAACCAGTGGCAAACAGGGAATACAAAGTGTAACCTAAACCAAAGAGACCTCGGTCTACTCTCCCGAAGTCGCGGTAGCCGGGCGACTTGGCAATGGACAATCAACTCTCCATCCCCCGTGATGTCCACCGTTACTCCTGTTAGTTGGTCTATCCTAAATGGAACGCCAAATGAAATCCCGAAAAAACTTGGTTGCAGCTTTGATCGCGTTCTCCGCGACTTCCTTCGCATCCGCTTTGATCGCTGACGACGCAGTCAAACAGGACTCAGCGAAAACTGTCGAAGCTCGAGTACGCGAGCTTCAGTCTGAAAGGAGCGAACTTTTGCAAAAGCGGCTCGACCAACTTACGGACGCCTATGAAAATGGCCGTACTCCGCTTGATGCCGTGTTGAGTGCCGAGTACGACCTCCTGAACGCACGGCTACAAAGCTGCGTGACCAAGTTTCAACGAATAGAGTCGCTAAGACCAATCATCAAGAATCGAATGCGCATGGAGGAATATCGAGCCACTAGTTTCGAACAAGGAATTTGCTCTGAGGACGTCTTGCTGGTCGCGCGTGCCGACACACTAAATGCACGGATTACGCTGCTGAGGGAACTACCGCCACATGCGTCACTGAAGAAAATCGAAAACGGGAGCACAGTTCGGGTGAACCACGGTCCCGCTGATTGAGGAGTAACCAAGATCGAGATAGGGGCCCGGTTGCCCGGGACCCCTCTCACACCACCGGACATGCGGGTCCGCATCCGGCGGTTCG
>SJPJ01000001.1:1383010-1418581 GCA_007859835.1 Novipirellula herctigrandis
TCCACCGAAGAACGGCATGACGCGTTTACAAATGGAAACCACATTGGCCGTCCTCGGTGATGGCGGTCGTTACCCGACAGAAGCCACCCTATGACTAGCGTGACAATCAACGGCATTCACGACGTGGCCGCACCCGACCCATGCCACATTGTCGATCTGACGATTCGCGATGCTACGGTCGACTGCGAACGTTTAAAGGGAATCGTATACGATGCAGTGGTTGATCATCGCGCGACCCAACAGGCACCGTTCGGAGAGCACTATCTCTCGCTGGATGACGGTTCTGTTATTGGGGACTATCGGTATGGCTGGGATCATCCTGAGATCTGGATTGCAGACATCCGCGTTGCCTTCTTAATGCACTTTCTCGAACCGGGACGTAACATAAAAACGCCGTATGGTTTGGTAGCGATTCCTGAAGCGACCGTAATGCCTCGTCGCTTAGCGGGGTTGAAATACGAATCGCCATACTGACAAACAAGAAGCGGGGAACCATCGGTTGCAACGGAGGCCGCGAGTTGACGTTGTCGAAGTGGAGAGTCGCTCGCGCGGCCCCGCTGAACCGTACCGTTCCGTGTTTGAAACGCGTGGTGTCCTGATGTCGCCTGTTACCATGCTGGCCTCGGACAATGACATTGCGGGCAAGTATGAGCCGATCCAAGAGTTCACAATACACAAATAAAACGGTGATAGAGTGCCTGCTGTAATCGCCCTGGACATAACCGGCAACGTCACAGGACGCTGGTCGTGGCGTCCGCACGATTCCATATAGTGGATTACCAGTTCATGCACCAGAGTACGGATTGTGAGCCTTTGCATGTGACTGCCTTTACTCACCGTTCCCCGTGACGGCGGACGTTATTCCACCAAGGTTTGGAGATTCTCTGGCGGAAAGAACAGGCATATCCCTAAGCGGTGGCACGCTGCAACATGGGCAGCGGTCATGCGATGGTCGGCGAGGAGCGATGGTTGCACTGCAATTTGTCCGCTGCTGATGAACTGCATTGCAACCGCTTGCTCCGACAAGGTAATTGTTGCTTTCCAATTGAACCGTCGTTATAGTGATGTTTTGATAAACGGATGCTGTTTTATGAAGCGGTCACCCGTTACCGCAGGGGCCGAAGGCCGAACGGGCAGTGATTTGTCGATTGCTTCGCAATCGTGATTAACGCGGTGTTTTACCCGCATCCGCGTGACAACGTTAAATTGAACCGGAGGACGGCTGGGCCGTCTATACAAAAGGGTTACGTCTTTCCACATCCCCTGTGGTTTTGGATGTTATCCGAGCGAATTCATCGTGTACCTGTGGCGCACTTCCGCATCAGCGAGTATCAAATTTAGGTTTTGCTCGCTCAGGTAGTGAAAGCCTCTACTGCATTGTGGTTTAGAAACAACAGTCGTAAGACCTAGGAAAACAAAATGCTTAGGATGTGTACTCGATTATTCTTGTTCCTTGTGATCGCCTTCCCGTTCACATTACCACTCGGAATTGCGACCGAGATTGTTAGTATTCAGTCCAACTATACGTCCAGTGAGGGTATTCAAGCGGGTCGACTGATAGACAATCCTGGTTGGGTAGGATCTGGATATTTAGACGTGGACCCGACTGTGGGCCGCGTCATCCATCCGATACAAATAGGCGTGCCAACAGACTCCAACGGCCCCGTTCATTTTTCGACCGGAGTCCTCGACACGTTTCCCGGAATGACGTTTGGAGTTGGAGATCGTATCAATGTCCAAACCCAGCTTCAGTTCACTTTGGGCACATTTAGTTTCGGTCAGGAGATCGCGAGAATCGGTTTCTCGCGAACACCAGCCGGAAAAATCGAACACGGTTTCGCCATGTCGTGGAACGAGGGCAGAACCCAACCGTCGGAGCAGGCTGGAACCATACGCTTCTTCCCAGACATGAACGACAGTGGTTTTCGTGATTATCCCTTTTCGAACGACGACGCCAATTCAATCGGCGTTCAAGGGCGTTATGCGGGACTGCGAAATTCAGTCAGCGGAACGGACGACCTCACGTCAAATCCATTCCTTATTAACTACGAGGTTGAGTACTTAGGTGAGGTTGAAAGTGTCGGAGATAACGTTTGGGAACCCCGACGTTTGGAAATCACCGACCAGGTGTCGAATGCGACCTTCTACTACGACTTTGGTTTTCAGTTGCCGCAGACGATCCAATTTGATGGCACAAACGCGTTCCTCGGGCAAGAGTTAGCATCCAATGGCAGAAGTTCAAATGGATTGATCGTTACCAGCGATTCTCTGAATATCCTGTATCGCGGGAATCCGATGGCAATCGCAGTCCCAGAACCGGGCAGTTTCCTTTGCCTCGCACTCGTGTTTGGAGCGATCTGTCTTCGCCGGAAGGCACCCGAACGCGGTCTAGTCTGTGGCCGGTGAACGGTCGCGTCTCGGAGATACCCAGCGTGCCAAGCCGGCTCATCGAGCATATCCCAGATGACCTCGTTGCACGTTGGCGGAACACTTCGGTATTCTGGTCGCGTCTCGTAATCGGCGGAATTCTAGCCCTTTGGGTACCGCTCGGCGTTGCACTCGCATGGCTCCCTTATCGTCGCGGCACGGAGTCAGTGCAATGGATGGTGTTGGTGATTACAGGACTGACGCTATCGCTAGCCTGGCTGCTGGTCGTTTATTTCGCTGGGTGCTTCACGCGGAATCGCTGGACGAAATCGCGACTCCCCGTCATCGAGCTTGACGCCGCTGTTTTAACGCTTACCTGGAATCGAGAAACGATTGAAGCAAGCGTCGTTGATTGCAATTTGCGTCGTGGCAGGGCATGGCAAATGAAACATGCGACGAGAAAAGCAAAACGTGTTCCGTTTGGCGATCGCGATCTGATCCTAATTGATTTCCCTCCTTTGTACCGCGATATTCTTGGTCTTACGCGATCGTATACCACTGTCGCTGTTGGCTACACTGTCGCTGTTGGCTAGACGGATGAATCGAGGCGGCTATGGTCCTCTGCACTTGGCATGGCAAGCGGCGAACTTTTTGATGCACCGGAGACGAGTACCGGGGTTTCAAACAATGGTTGAGCCTTCTCTTGGGTCCGGCGATGCGAGTCGCCCTGGCTGTGAGAATCCGTTTCACTTGATGCAATGACCAAGACACCAAACCCCTATGAGCCACTTTCGCAATTGACGAAATTGCAGGATGAACGCGCTGGTCGTTCGATTCCGTTTACTTGGATTGCGTTTTACTTGGCTGCGTTTGTCCTGCTTCTGTTCACGATGCCCGCCACCAGTCATTCAGACAATTGGTCGGGGATCTTTCCTGCATTCGGTATTTTGATGTTCGGTGCTTACCGATTGGCGCGCGCCGGAGCTCTACCTTCCACTGCTTTCCTATACGGTTGCAGCACATCATTTTTGTTCCTTTTTCGATTCTTATCGATGGGACGATTTCGACTGTGGCTTGAATTTCGAGCACCATCCACAACCGGACTAGTCGTAATGTGGATAGCTATTTGTCTATTCTTGGGCGGTTGCACTGCGGGTGTCGCGTCCATTGTCCGCGATGAGGACTCCGCAACCGATGACCAGCGCGACCATTCGGATTGACGAGCGGGAAGACTTCATCTCGTGTAAAATGAGTTCGATACTTGCAAATTCACCAGTACAACCCATCGTACCGGATCGTTGGTCGGCGACTTTTTCTACGATCGCTGCTGCGAGCTCGTCCAATGATTTTCGCCGTTATTCGACACGGTCGCTCGCACGGGAAAACACGAAATGAGATCTATCGCTCCATTTTTGCTTGTCGCCGCATTTTTGCTCATCGCTGCAGCAACGACCTGCGGCGCGGAAACGCCGGCGAATACATCGGGGTTGCCATTTCTTCAAATCGACACAGATTATCATGTTCAATTCCCGGACCACATCAAGGCCTTCACTCGAATCAGCAGCAGTGTCGATTACGGCAAGACGTCCAGTGGTCAGCGAATTCCTGTTACGACCAAGGTCACCCATGTCGTCACCGTATTCACGATCCGAGAGCTCGGCCCGTCGCAATGGGCGTTACTTGAGCATCCATCGTCGCTGTCAGACGCAGCAACATGGAATTTACAGCGCACTTCGGCGGCAAAGCTGAACTCTCAAAATATCAAAAAGCTTCAATCCACTGACGACGGCAAAAAACGTTTGGAAGATCTGCGACGTTACGCCAAGAACAGCGTTGACACTACCCAAACATGGGTAAACCTTGCGCATGCGTTTGCGATTTCGCCACTACCCACGGAAGACACTCGGCCAAAGATTTCGGTAAACGTAACGATCGGCAAACGCAACTCCGATTGAACGTGAGATGCCTGAATTCACCATGAGGTCGCTCACGAACGAAATCGATTCGTGCCATGTTTTCGATCCGTGGATCGATGTTCCTGGCGTAATGCAAAAATGTACAGGCCGGACTTCCGCCAGAGTGGTCGCAGAATCATGCGCGGCCCTGGCGCGTGCCGCAAGCATGGTAGGCTATAGCAGACGGCGTCATTTTAGCCGAGTATCCATTCCGTCCAATTGAAGTCTACTGATCCCAATGCATCACATTCGTCAACTCGTCGATGCTGACTGGCCTGCAACATGGAAGGTGATCGAACGAGTATTTCGCGTTGGCGACACATACCCCTATTCGCGCGACACAACGATGGAAGAGGCATACCGCATCTGGGTGTCGACGCCCGCGAAAACGTATATTACCGTAGACGATTCGGGTGCGATCCTCGGAACTTACTACATCAAGCCGAATCAACCCGGACAGGGATCGCATATCTGCAACTGCGGCTATATTGTCTCCAACGCGGCGCGTGGACTTGGCATCGCGACCGAGATGTGTGAGCACTCGCAACGTCAAGCAGAAGCGGATGGATACCGGGCGATGCAATACAATTTTGTTGTTTCAACCAATGCCGGGGCCGTGAGACTATGGCAGAAGTTAGGGTTCGATATCGTCGGGACGCTTCCTGAAGCGTTTGCTCACCCCGATGCGGGCTACGTAGATGCCTACGTCATGTACAAAAAGCTCGGCTGAAACCCACCGAATGCACCAGAGTCCCCGATAACCCGAAACTTCATCTGACCGAAATGCGAATGCTGAGTTTGTGGCAAAGACGTGAGGAGTAGCTTCACTTTTGATTCGAGCACTTAAATTTCGATCCGCCTTCTTCCTGTTCTTGATTGCCGGACCCTTCATCATTTTACCATTCTTGGCATCGATGCCGACGATCACGGTGGCTCGCGTTGCATGGAGGTTCCCGGCTCGACGATTTTGGAGATTCGGAGTAACGGTATTCGCTATGATGGCTTTCCTGATCAGATGCCCACCGTCGCCGCTATTTGTTGGACTCGAGCAACCAATTCCAATTGCGTCGCTGTACGCACATACGGAATGGAATTCGGCTATTCTTTATGTTGCTGTCTCTCAATGCGACTTTCTGAACGCAGCATTGATAGCAGCCTGTGTGATGATACCGGTCAACGCGACCAACACGTTTTTGCAAGACGACACCGATATTGGACTCAAAGAAACGCATCTCCAATGGTTGCAAAGTGATTCCACGTCCGGCGTGGTCATCGACCAAACGATTGGTGATTTTCATTTTAGGAATAACAATGACAACTAGGTTAGCAACCGCGATTCTCGGCGCACTACTTCTGCCCTCCGTCTTGCCAGCGCAAAACGAAACGGCGAGATTTATTACGCGGATGAAGAATGACGACGCAAATGGTGACGGCAAGTTGACACAAGCCGAGTTCACCGGTCCTGATCGGTTGTTCCAACAACTCGACGGGGATGGTGACGGGGTGCTGGTTCTGACAGAGGCAGCAGAGAAGCTGAAAGAACGCCGGACAAGAGTCGGCAATATGCCTAGACAAGCTGCCGGAAATGCTGACAACAGAACGCAACCTGACGAATCTCGTCCGCGCGCACCAGGCATACGTGGCAGAGCGAGAGCACAGGTCAAACCGGATTTTCAAAACGTGCGATACGGTGAACATGAACGGCATGTTTTTGATATCTACCAAGCCGACACGGAAAACAAGGAACCTGCACCGTGCATGATATGGATTCATGGCGGAGGATTCAGGAGGGGCGATAAATCAGAAGGAAGCTTGTTCTCAACCTTTTTCACAAACAATGGAATCCATTACGTGACGCTCAACTATCGCTTGAGTCACCAAGCGATCGCACCAGCTTGTTTCCAAGATTGTGCCAGAGCCGTTCAATTCATTCGCCGAAATGCCGATAAATGGAACATTGATAAATCGCGAATCGCCGTAGGCGGCGGTTCGGCCGGTGCCGGTTTAGCGCAGTGGCTCGGCTTTAGTGAAGACCATGCTGATCCATCGGCCGCCGACCCCGTCATGCATGAGTCAACCCGAGTTTCGGCCCTGGTCTTGCTCAATGCGCAAACGTCATACGACTTCCGCTGGATCAAGCAACACATTCCCGGCGATGCTTGGCAGGGCGATGGATTGCAGGAACTATTTGGATACACCATCGAGGATGCTGACGAAATTGCAGCGGCGAAATATCGAGTCATCGAAGACTGCTCGCCGATCAACCATTTCAGTGCAGACGATCCGCCAATCCTGTTCTTCTATCGGAGGTCAAAAGATCCAAAGATCGCAGAGCAGAATGCGATGGATGGCATTCATCATCCCCTTTTTGGTCTCGAACTTAAGAAGCTTGCGGATAAATTGGAATTGCCTTGCGAGGTATTTACCGTTGAGAACAGGGAGGATCTTGCATTCTACAATCGCAGGTGGGACTACACGGTTAGCTTCTTGAAAAAGCAATTTCAAATGGAATGAGTACGCTGTCCAGATTTCTCACCGTCATGCCGCCATTGAACCGCCATGGATCCATTTGCTGACGCTTACACCCGGAATCTTGTGGTAAGAAACGGCGATTTGCCTCTCCCTATCCGTCCACTAAGCGCTGGACAAACACAGAAAGAGCAAGCGAAAACAATCGAGTATTGGGACGGGTGGCCGACCGAACCGATTCCCTGCGACAACGCTTCAGATCAACGCATTGGTCTATGGCTATCCGCTCGCCACAAGTTTCTGCGCGAGTGCGTTCGTTGGCACCCGTTGCATGCGGTACGACTGAATTAGCGGACACCGACAATGACCCAAAAAATCGAATTAGTCGAAGCAAATGACGAATCCCCCATTTGCCCTCACTGCGAAAAGGAACTCGATAAAGTCCTCTACAAGTCAAAAGGCTTTCCACTCTTTTCCGGAAGGCACACCATGTATTTCTGCCCGCATTGCAAAAAGGTCATCGGCTTTTCACAAGGCCGAATGGCATAATCATCGCGTGCACATGAAGTCGAGCTTGCGACCGGTTTCCAGCGGCAGCCGAACTCTCCTGACCCGGTGACTCCGAACATAATCCCACTCTCCATTCACGCACAAATACGCAAGAAGATGGCTAGACAATTGACGTTTTCCATTTTGCTGCTAGTTGTCGGCAGCATGTTTTTCGCAACGTGAATCGTGCCTCGATTGGAAAACGGAATTCACTATTTGCCGACGCCTGGGAAAGGCTACTCGTCTGGCTACGGAGGCGCCAGACAATTTGGATGGCCCGTTGCCATTGCGACCGAGCCGTTCTCAGCACGCACTCCCTATGCCACAACGTATTCACCGATCGATCACGCGTTAGGGCGAGACGACATTGCCGTATACGATAAAGCTAACTCAATGATGACCGGTGTGACACTCAACCTAATCTTCTTTGCAACCGCGGTTCTATCTGCGGCAATTGTGATATAGGTGTTTTTTGATCGCAAGTTTTTGCTGCGAGAATTGATGGCTATCGTAACTTGTGCCGCTATCATGATTGGCACGCGGGCATACACCCGGGCACGTCCGAATCCGTACCTTTGGCACCGTACAACAAAAGCGGGTAACATGGTGTGCACCGGAGTGCTGGATACGGCTTTTTCAAGTGGTAACTCAAATCGCCGTCCCCATTGAGAGCAACCGCTACCCGCCGAGAACCCAAAAATGACACGTATCGTATTTACCATTCTCTTGTTTGCAATCAGCGGTCGCCCCGCAATGTGCGATGGCTGGAGCCGTTTGTTCAATGGCACAGACCTTACGGGCTGGAAAGCCAACAACACCTCGGACTCATTCTCGGTCGTCGACGGATTGCTTCGTGTCCAAGCGACGGGTCGTACCGCGGCACACCTTTTTTTCACAGGTGACCGAAAGACAGGAATCGAACCGATCAAGAACTTCGAACTCAAGGCAGTGGCCCGCTCGGAGCCTGAATCAAATGGTGGGATCTTTTTCCATACGGACATGAAGGTCCGTAACGCAAAAAAGCATCTTGCCAATGGTTACGAAGTCCAGCTAAACAGCTCGAAAACGGAAAATCGCAAAACGGGCAGCCTCTACGCAGTCGTGGATCTAGCGACCTCACCCATCGATGAAACTCAATGGTTCAGCATACGTATCTTAGTAAACGGAGATCACGTTGCCGTCTTTATAAACGACGAGCAGGTAATTAACTACACCGAACCGCCGAATCCGAAACGTCCACCGAACCGTGCTGGACGGGTACTCAAAAAAACGGGTGGTGCAATCGCACTTCAGGCGCACGACCGAAACAGCGTTTGGTATTTCAAGGACATTCAAATGAAACGACTGCCGTAACGCTCACCCAATCAAGGCGGCTAGCTACGCGCGGAACCGTCAGGAGCCGACATCGCGTTTGCAGGTTCAAGCTAAACGCGGTGGCCCAGGTAATAAAAAGCATTTCCCTACATTAAGCATCGATCGTTCAAATGAATGTCGTCCAGCCTACCCGAGTCTCACGCACCTATAATCAACGTCTCGCCGGCCCGCCGGATGCTGTATTTCCTTTGCTATGCCCTGTACGAGAGGCTGACTGGATCGAGGGCTGGGCCCCACTCCTGGTCATCTCTAATTCGGGCGTCGCTGAGCCCGATTGCGTGTTTGTCACCTCCGCTAAGCCAACCGATGCTGTTTGGTATATCACTCGCCACGAGCCGCAATCCGGCTTCGTAGAAATGATCAGGATCACGCCCGGCATCACTGCCTGCAGGCTGACAATTCAAGTCAGTGCTGTCGCGGACGGATCAGTGGCGGCGGTTACGTATTGCCATACGAGCCTCGGACCTGAGGGCGATGCGTTTGTTGCATCCTTTACCGACGAATACTATTGCAAAATGATGCAAGACTGGGAGTCACGGATCAATCACTATTTGCTTTGCGGTTCAATGTTGCGGTCAAGCGGAGAATGACAAGTCCATGCACCGGCGCGGCCGTTGTCTTTCAAAGAATATCCGCAGTGACGGAGAAAACTCATGCGAAATCGACTGCGATGTATTGTCATTGTGGCTTTAACAGTCGCCTTGCCGTGTGGATTCACAACTGCCGATAAAGGAGACACTGCTTCGCGACTCCGTTTTAATACACAGAGTCCAAAGGCAGCGCCCCTTCCGGTCCGAGAATTGAGTGCTGAAGAACGGGAAGCGGTCCGCGAGTGGTGGCAAATGACCTCGCTAAGCGAAGGCGAGATCCTGAAACGTATTGCGCCGCCCTTTCCAGCTTGTCGAGCGGCATACCACCAGGCAATGCACCGACGAGACGGCGACGTGCTGGTGCCACAGGTCATGTTCATTCGCTGGAGGCCTGGGAACACGCGTTCGGGCGGTGGCGATCACGAACGAATGGCGCGGATATCCCTTATCGTTGACAGGCTGCTGGATATCGCGATCGAGCGGGAGGAAATTGAAGGAGACCCGAAACTATTGAATTCGACAATCGACGGTGATTGGATCGTCCGTGAAGGCTCGCCAACGAATGAGGTCCTGCCACGACTCGAAGAGATCCTGCGGGATGAGTGCAAACGACCGGTGAGACTGAGGCTTGAACAGGCGGAAAGGGAAGTCATTGTAGTCAGGGGTAAGTACCAGCCGACGCGGACTTCCGGTCGCCATGAAATCCGCCTCTACGGACGAGTCCACACGGAACGACCAGGAGGTGGTGGGAGCGGATCCTTCGATCGATTCGTTCGAGAGATCGGATCGTTCATCCATCGCCGAATCGTGAGTGAAGTAGCGATCCCACACGAAGGTCGTTGCAAGTGGCGGTACAACTCGATCAATGTCGAAGGGTGGGATGATCGAGACCAAGACACGGTACTTGCGAACTTGTCAGAGCAGACGGGCCTCGTCTTTGTCAACGAGAAGAGAGTCGTCCCCATCCTCCGCGTTGATCGTGATCAGTAGGCTAGAGAGAAAGAATATCGAAACAGGACAACACGGAGTGCGTGCGGCCAGCGTGTGTCAACCGAAGCATACAACGAACCGCTGCATGCGGAGGCGATTGTCGTTCTGCTATCCATACGTTATTCATCAACACTTAGTGACCGTTTGTCTGAACACACTGTTTGCTTCGACAACGTCATTTGTTGCTTTCAAGTTAAAGCGTCGCTAAACTGATGTTTCGATTACGGTGAACCATGTCACCGAAGGGGCCGAAGGCCAGACGGATGACGCTCGCTCGATGAAATTGGCAGTAGCGGCGATTTTGGCGTTTCGGATTTCAATTCAACCGCAATCACACCCACACGTTGCACCGGCGTTTCATGGGGCGAGTTTACAAAAGGGTTATCCCGATGCCGCCGCTCGCCAATGAGGGACGTTAGGTTGCTAGGCATTGTGTTATTCAGATCAAGAGACATCGTGTTACTTAGAAACTTTGCGATTGTGACCTCCAATATTCGTGCCTTTCTGATTCTCGGGGCCGTGTTTCTCATGCCCTGCTTCGCCCATGGCAATGAGCCGCAGCGCGACGTCAAGTATGACACTAAGCATGAGCGCAACGTGCTCGATTTTTGGCCAGCTCTGAAGAGTGACGGGTTAGCACGTGACGGGCCAGCACCGGTATTCGTCTGGTTCCACGGCGGCGGGTTTCGGGGGGGCGACAAGAGTCAGCTCGAGAAGAATCGATTTTCGACTCTGCAGACCTACCAGAAAGCCGGCTATGCTGTGGTGAGTTGCAACTATCCTTTTCTCGATGAACACATCGACCACCTTGAGATCGCGAACCACTGCGCCCGCGCCGTGCAGTTCATCCGGTCAAAGGCACGCCAGTGGAACATCGACCTGGAACGGCTGTGCTGCGGCGGCGTCTCAGCCGGCGCTCTGATCAGCGAAGTCTTGGCCTACCACGACGACTTCCAAGTTCTGACGGCAAAGGACGCCGTGGACCGCTGTAGTTCACGACCCACAGTCGTGGTCAGCATCATGCAACCGCGAGGCACCAAGGAGTCGGTCTTGCCATTCATGGACAAAGGCGAGGCTCCGATCTTTATCTACTCAAATGCCGCTAACAGTGATCGCATTCACCCTCCCTTGGCAGCGATCTCGATACGTGACAAGGCACGCGAGTTGGGCATCCCCTGCGTTGCGATTGGTGGCGGACGAAATAGCCTTCCCCCAGACGAGAAGGGCAAGACTTGGCTGAGTCTCCAGTTAGAATTCTGTGAAAAACACCTGTCAAATTAGAACGTTCTACGTCGATGAAGGAACACAAATCAAGCTCGGCCATGCACCGGAGTGTTTAGGAACATATTCCAAAATGGCTTGCTTCAAGCTCGTGCTTGGTGATTTGCCTTTTTATCGCATACTGGCTTTGACTCTGTCGCTTGTTGCCAAGTCACCCCCTCTTTGCTTATGGAAAACCATTGCAGCCGCCTACTGAAGCAGACCGCAATTCATCGCAAGCAGTATCATCGGGGTGCGGGTGCCTTTTGTTTGCCCAAGCTTTGGCGGTTTGCGCAACACTTGCCGCCTATTGGATTGGTGGGCGTGGGCCAGGTTTGCTGATACTTCTGTTTCTCCCTGCTGGAATTTTATACAGTGCCTGGGCTTCACATCATACGGTTAACCGATTGCGATGCCCGGACGCACATCGAAAGTCAAAACGGGAAATGGAGAATTAGACTTGCCGAACCAATCAAACTTAGGGATAGGAATCATGTCGATTGCGGATTGCCCACTTGTTATGCGATGCCTTTTCCGTTGCGAGACTGCTAAATCCATATCAACGGCAACCTCCAATTTCACCAGAGGTAAGTCAGGGCGATTCCACGAAATGCTTAGTATCCGCCACCGTGCTTTTTGTTGGTCGACTATCTTATGAAACGCTTCACGTATAGCATTTCAACTCTTCTTCTATTTGCCGCTATGTTTGCGCTCGGTTGGTGGTTTGGCGGTTTTACAACACGGTCCGCCGAACGCAATGCCATGGAACGAACGCGCACCGAAAAGCAAGTTGACTATGTCCTCGCAACTTCCGTTTGGATCAATAAAATGATCGAAATCGCTCATGAGGAACCTGAGGAACGCGACATCCGGTTTCATAATCACCTGATCCTGCAACTCTACGACCTTGCAAGGTTCGAGAAATTCCATACAGGCAATGCGGATGGTGTCTTTTTGATGCATGCCTCAAATTCGCTTCAACACTTGGGCGTAAAAACTTTCCCCGAACTACAAACGGCTGTGCGCGATGCACGGCTTGTTGAGACGGCAAAAGGCCCCTTTCTCGATGAATCGAACGATAGCTACAGCGAGATCCTTGATTTCTTAACGCGTTCCTTGGCCTATGATCCGAATGCACTCATGTTTCCGTAGGAAGCAGCGCCACGGGTCGCACCGGAGCGGGCCACGACAATTCCCAAACATCTCAACGCTTTGTGGGCCAATCCAGCTAATCCTAACCTTCCGCCCAATAGTTGGATTTTTGCCCTGTGGTATTTCTGTAAGAGGCCTGTGCTAATCGAGTCCGACGAAAACGAATTGGCTGATACTGTTATCATGTGATGTTTGCCCGTCCACGGTGAGTAGGCACAGAACCATGGCATGGCCCAAAATCCGGCTTGCATTTTTTAATGGACCATCGCTCCTCCCTACTCGGGATTGCCAACTGCTATACGGCGGAAGTTCGAACAGACACATGCTCTCTATATATACCTCGAAATGACACGGTTTCGCATCTCTTTAGCGACGCCGTTGATATTGGTGCCGATTCTTGGGGTTTTCATTGCATTGCACCAATCCCGATTAGAAGTAGCACCACTTAAATCAAAAATCGAAACAGTGTTCCCCTGCCCTAACTTTGGACATCGCAATACCGGTTGAGCGGGCAACAGCAAACGCCGGAATACCTGTTGACAAGTCGATAACTTCATACAATCCAATTGGAGCGACATACATGGCCGCCTTACCATACGTCGACCCAAAAGACGGAAATCCTACATCGGGTACAATAAAACTTCGCCACGAGCGTGACGGACGGTATCGTGGGGTCATCCGGAACGAACCTTTTTTGAAAATGGAACCTGACGAGAACGGCGAGCGTGGTTTAATCATCACTGTCGTTGACGCCTCCCTTGGGTTTGAACCGCGTCCTAATGAACCGGAAATCAAAGGCGACGAAGGATTACTGTAGAATGCACCGAAGCACACAAAAACGCGGTTCGATTTGGTGTGCTTTCCGATCGTCCCCACTGACCACTGCCGCTAGACCTAAAACGATGATTGAGATGCGAATACTTGGACTGCTGCGACCGGCGCAATCGAGAGAACGTCGATGGCATTCGCCGTCAAGCTTGCGGAGCATCCGATTGCTGCGTCTGCTCATCTTCGCCCTCCTCGCGACCGGCCTCGACGCTTCCGCTGAGGAAGTGCGAATCGTAAGGGACCTTCCCTATCGACTGGCGAATGAACCGAACGACTACGCAAAGAGCCGTTGCAAGCTGGATCTTTACCTACCCGCGTCGGGCACAGAATTTCCCTGCGTGGTATGGTTCCACGGCGGCGGGCTGGAATCCGGCGGCAAAGACAGCGAACGGCAATGGGGCTCGTCGCTAGCCAAAGCTGGTATCGCGATGGCGGCGGTGGACTACCGTCTTAGCCCCAAGGTTCAGTATCCAGTCTACATCCAAGACGCGGCTGCGGCAGTCGCTTGGGTCCACACACACATCGCCCAATACGGTGGCGAGCCCCGTTCCGTGTTCGTCAGTGGCCATTCCGCAGGCGGCTATCTCGCCGCCATGGTAGCGATCGACAAACGTTGGCTCACCGCTGCGGGAATCGACACGGACCTGCTGGCGGGAACGCTGCCAGTAAGCGGCCAAATGATCACACATAGCACGGTGCGCAAAGAGCGTGGCATTCCTCGTTCTACGGAAATCGTGGACGAGGCCGCACCCCTTACCCACGTCCGACCCGGCGCCCCGCCGATGTTGCTGATCACCGGCGACCACGACTTAGCGGAACGCAGCGACGAGAACCGCCGTATGCACGAAGCCCTGGCCAAGACCGGCTGCGACACCTCGCGATTCCGCGAATTCAAGGACCGGGACCACGGTTCCATTAAGGACCGCATGCTAAACCAGGACGATCCGGCGCGGATCGCTTTCGTCGCCTTCATCATGCAGCACCGGATGCGGTGAGGATTGTCGCGACGATGTCCACCGAAGCAGTCCATTCGCCGAAGCACTTAGCTCGCCCAGTCATCGATTTGGAGAAGCCCCGAAATTGCCGTCAACCCGAGTGGCGAAACCGCCCGATTCGCAACGGCACATCTCTCGTTGCGGACCGCTTACGTTGCGGACCGCTTACGATAAACGTCATTTAGCAAACACTCCTACGGAGAAAAAATCATCGTATTTCTACGCTCCTGCTACTTCCTCACTTTGCTCATCATGGCCAATTCGCTTGTCATCAACGCGCCGACGGTGGCAGCCCAAAGCGGTATTGAATTGACCAACTCCGAGAGTATGCAAGGTTACACATCACCAATAGAATCCGCGTCCAACATGGTCCGCGCTATTGCCACCAAGAACCACAAGATCTTCGTTCGATCTCGGCTCCTCGGTGTATGCGAAGGCAAAAATGATTGGCCCAGCCGCTATGCGGAGTGCTTACACACAACACAATTCTCAAGCGAAAAGGGAGAGTTAACAGTATTCGACATGACTCGGCGATTGATGCCCGACACCGTACGAGTCGTATCAATGAAAGAGATGGATGTTCCACATGGCCTACTGGTGAGTTCCTATTACGGCGAGCAATTCATGAACGTCGAAGTGGTGATTGCAGACTATGATGGTCTCGAATACCGAACTCGCATCGTCGTTGCAAAGATTTCCGATCGATGGTACGCAATTCCTCGACGCGGTCGTTGTGGATTCTACGCGATTGCTGATGCCATTCCATCGGTGCCGACCAAAGCCGACTAGCCAAATATCGATGCCACGCACCGCAGTAACGGTCGCCCGCGTCATTTAAAATCTAATTTCACCCTCTCGGGCCGATAACCATCGTCGGCCCAGCAACCATCCTCGATATTCGATCCAAGTTTCTGAAATTCGCATTGCCCCAATAAACTGCGATGACAAACCCATACAAACCGACCATTCTGACGCCTGAGATTGTTGCGCCTGTTGATGAGCGAACTTCAGCTTGTCGATTCGCTGTTGCTTCGGTCTACGGTCTGCTCAATATCTGCTTGCTACTTGTTGCCTTTACATCAACGCCTCCTGTTTTCGTATTGATACTATTTTTGTGTGCTGCTGCACCGGCAACCATGTGGGCATATCTCGACTCGGATATTCGTGGATACCCGATTCGGCTATGGGAAATTCTCGTCCTTGCCACTGTTTGGCCAATCGGTCTGCTTGTGTATCTAAAACGCACTCGGCCTAAACGTGGCTTTCAACTTTGGGTGATTCATTTTTTCTCGATCATCGGCGTTTTTGTTGCAATCATCGTACTGGTATCAGCCATTATCCTTGCGTTGTTCATCGCTTCCGTGTTTACCTTGGGGATTTCATTTCCTGCGCAGGGATAATCAACGTCACGGACCACCATCGGTTGAACCGGAGAAATGGACTTGCGAGCCTTATGACGACGCGCAACCAACATTCCGGTCACCTTGACGCCGTGCCGTTATCACACTCGTGGCGATTGGTACAATACGAACGGTGCGCTGTCGATAATCCCTTGGCGACCGCTTATTTCGACAACGTCCTTTGTTGCTTTCAAATTAAACCTTCGCTAAACTGATGTTGGTAAGGAACTGTCGCTTGCCACCGAAGGGGCCGAAGGCCGGACGGAGGTTACGAAGACTTAAATTTCTCGGTCAATTGACCCATCACCGTGACTGGATCGGCGCATTACCCATACCCGTGTGACAGCCACGCGATGCACCAGAGCTGAGTGTCAGGCGTTTTGTCAGTGGCTGAATGGTTTGTCGCGGCCCGCTGATGGCAACGTCCGTCGAACTGAAATATGATCGATTTGAATCCATACCAACCGTCGACGAGCGTCGATGATCCTGCCGCAAAGCCCGTACTCGCATTGCAACGGGACCCGTACTTGATCGTTGCCAGCATTTGTGGCACTTGCATTGCTGCGTACGTGATGCTCGGCACGATTCTCAATGGCCTCGACTTTCTGCGTTCGCCTTCGATGCGGGATGCAATTACGGAAGCTTGGCTGATGCTTTTGCTCGCAGCCGGCTTCGTGGTTTGCACGGCGGCTTATCGCATTTCCAAGAATCGACTCGGTATCAATCGCGTCCATTTCTCTATCGCGACCACCTTTGCGACCATTCTGGCTTTATACGTGGAGTTCTTTTGACCTTACCGTTCGCCATTACTTTTGATGTAGTCGACATGTGGACGCAGAGTGATTCGACACTCAGAACCCTCAGGTCACCGCGTTAGGAGATGTTCGCTCGTTCGTTATTGCAAGAAATTGACGCACCATGGATTGCACCATGGATTGCACCAGAGTCGCGATGGCTGCGAATGTTGGTAAAGGCAAATCAGCTTCCGCGACTCGCTGACGGTGGTGGTTCGCCTAAGACTTTTACTTGATTTCCCACTGACAAGAACACGAGCAAACATGACGCGTTTCAAGACATCACAAGCTCTTCTCTCTGGTATTTTCCTTTTTCTGGGATTGCTACCCGCCCTCGAAGCTTGGCCGTCAGAGCAACCTTCCGCAGCGAGGTTTCGAGTACGCCTGACCGGTATGTTGGCCTCCATGAAAACATCCAACTATCAGCACAAGACTGACATTGACGAGACCACGGGGCGGTTCAAATGCGATTGCTCCGGATTGATGGGCTACGCCCTTCGGCGTGAATTCCCAGAACATTACTTGGCCCTTCGCGGCGATCTCGCCCCTTGGAAATCACGCCCCCTTGCCGCAACTTTCTACGAAACCTTCGATCGTGCCGGGGAAAAGGGGGATGGCCTTTGGATGAAGATTCGTCGAATGAAAGATGCTGTCCCTGGTGACCTCATTGCTTGGCGCAAACCGAACCTGGAAAGAGGTAGGTCTACCGGACATGTCTGTATGATTCTCAGCGTGAAAATCGAACCGGATGGGCGGTTCCGGGTTCGCGTTTTAGACTCGACAGACAAGTCGCGAGTGAATGATACACGGACTGATGGGCGAACCGGGCTTGGAAGTGGCGAGATGTGGTTTGAAGCGGACCACGAAGGGCGACCGATTGCATACACCCCCAGAGAAACAAGTGGGCGGATCAATTCCAATCCCATTCTCATCGGACGATTGCTATCCGGAGAAAAGAGTGAGGCCGTAACAGACTTGGCTGACCGGGACCTGATTGGGCTGGACACAGACGAAGCTGCTAGTCTTGCTCGGAATCGTGGCCTGAAGTGGCGAATCATTGCGCGGGATGATTCGGTCGTTCCGATCGGCTTGTCACGCCGTAATCCAAAGCGTCTCAACGCCGTGATTGAAGAAGGGAAGGTAATTCGAGTCCGCCGTGATTAGGGAACAAGTGAGATCAACAACGAAGCACGGGTTAACCAGACGACAAACCGGAGCCGGACATAGCGTGTTGAAAATGGCGTGCGAAATCCCAGCCCGGTTATCTTTGTCGTTGCCCGACTGATGATGACCGAGCGTTTTGCAAAATCGTGTGGCGTGGTAGGGTAATCGAGATATGCAAAGAACCGCAACGACTCGTCTTCCGCACCCCAATCACTGTGAGGTCACAATGAGATTGCTGGTCTTTATGACATTGTTTGCACTGCCCCTCATCGCATGTGCCGAAGAGTCATGGATGTTTCCGGTGACAATGGATTCTCCCACCGCGAAAGTCCAATTGGACTCACTGAGAATAGCAGAGTCGTATGTGGAGGAAATCGGCGGCCGCAACGCGATCACAAGTCGAGTGATTCATTCGTCTGTCGCAAGCTTTGACGAAATCGTTAAATGGTACTCTGATCGGCTCATCACGCCTGATCTATCGGAAAAAGTTGCTGACTATGATAGACGCTCTGCTGTGGCACCTGAACTTTGCGTTGAACACGGGATCAATCCAAAAGACGATCCAACGAAAGCGATTGTTACCTATTGGTTTACTCCGACTCTAAAGCAGATTACAACCCTCTTCACCAACGACGAAGGCGGCGTCATCGCCATTTTGCTGCTCGGCACGGAAAATCAAACCAGAATCCAAGTTATGCGGCGTCGGACACGGGAGAGCGGGGGATAGCCATGTCGTGCACACGGAGTCCGCGAGTCGGCGTTTTTGAAGTTGAGATTTTTCGCGCGTCCCCGCTGATCACTACCGATCACCGACGGATTGATTGCTTGTGGATGACATCGGCTATGACAGACCTTTAGGGGCGTCGACATCCAGTTGTCATTCTTTACGTTGTGAAAACGATTTCATCAAAAAGCTTACCTCAATAACCAGGAATCCCTTATGAAACACATGCTTAAGATTGATGCCTTTATACTGTTGTTTTCGGCACTGGGCTATCTAATCGCGATGCTTACGTCTGACTCTTCCGACGGGATTCTCTTGCTTCCCTTGGTACTGTTGTCAATTGTGGTGTGCATGGGCTTGTTGGAGGTGGATCGTCGACTGAACGCGCTGGAACAGAGCCAACCGGACACCGACCCAAATTCATTAGTGGAGTAGAGTTCAAGCCTCACCACGAATTCGAATTCATAATGTCGGATAACGATCGCGGGCACACGTAGGCCCGTTCGCTCTTACGAGTGGAATCTCAGCTCACGCGCCCCGGTGATGCGGGTCGTTCGCCAGCCAGCACGAAATCGGTTGATAGACACAAGACTTATTGAAATCACGGTCTTTGCAACCATCTTCACTTGGGCGGTTTCGCTTCTTGGCCTCTTCCCCACTTCAAGACTTCGCAGGCAACCACGCGGTCCTGTACGGCTTATTCACCTGTTTTCACTTCCCCTAATCGTTGCGGTGATCTACGCCTATCTTGACTGGGCTGTGCCACAAAACCAACATGACACCGACCGTCTTGGCTACACGATTGGATGTTCGCTCGTTGCCGTGTTTTGGTGGTTAATCATTTGCAGACGTGTTCAAGGGGCGGACCGTCCATTCGCGGTTTCGTTGTACCTGACGTCAACGGTACTGTTTGGTTTTCTCTGCCCGCTCATGATGTTCTACAACCTATTCCTGCTTTTTGATCGTGTTACTCTTCCGAAAACACCCTTGGTGCTTGGATTCGTTGCGCACCTCGTGCTGTATATTGTGGCGTTTCTTGCAACCTACTGGTTCACACGGATCATGGATCACGCCAATAACCACGGCGAACCATGCGATGAACCGAAGTCGCAATAACCGAGCGACTTGACAATGAGAAATCAACTTTCCCGCCTCGGTGATCCAGGCCGCTAGCCGACTGACATCCACCATTTGTAGAAGGGGCGATAGGAAAAGCTTCGGATCATTGGCGTTGATCCTCGCAATGCCCCCAATCGGTGATTTCAACGTCATTTCTCTTCGGAACGGAACCATAGCGTTTCAATTTTGAACTCATATTTTCGCAAATTGGATTTTTAGTCATGGGAGTATCGGAACGCAAATACATGCAAACTCAAGAGCCGAAACCAGTCGGCTTTTCGTTCGTTCTAGCTATCGTCACGTCAGTTGTTGTGATCGCCCTGCTTGCAAAAATTCGAGATCGCTCATCGTATTCCAATCGCAGCCATCCATTTAATCAATCGGTCGAAGATCAAATCCAAAATCTTGCCCCAAACATCAGTCGCCATGACCGCTTGCTGCAAATTTCACCGATGGATGTAAACGTTGTGTCGTATGACGATCTACGCTTGTTACCACGTGTTAGCGATGCCATCGCGAACGGAATCATCTCTGGGCGTCCCTTTTTGACCGTCGAACAACTTGACGACGTTTATGGTATCGGCCCCAAGACGGTCGAACTGCTTCGGCCGCATATTGTCATCAAGCATGATACTTCAGTGCAACATCCCGATAGACAATCCGCAGAGAAGCAATCAATCGACATAGAAACGACGAACCAAAACAACTAGGCACTGTCAATTTCAAGTCATAAGTAGTGACGTTCTTGGGGCATGGACCGCCTCAAGTCCTGCGGGTTGACTTTCCCTAAACGGCCCCCAAACACTGCTGCGTACAGAAAACGACCATGCGTTAACACGAAGTACGTGATCTTGGGGTTTGGAAATCCTTAAACAAATGCGTCTGCCCGCATACGGCACCCGTTATTCCTTCGAGGCGATTCGAAGTTTGTGAATCGATTGATTTTGATTAAGAGAAAATGACACATTGCTCACCGCCGCTTCGTTTGATTCTTACCGCTGCGTTTGCGGTAACGTTATCCCCAGGCTGTTTCCAAAGAGAAGTCTATTGGACGGTTGCAAAGGTCGATGCCGATCAGGGTCGTGACACTCTGATAGACGAAAAGGGGATGCAATACCACAACGACTATATGGCAATCGTATTACAGCGCAACGATGAAACGCTAAATATAATCTACGAGAACCGAATACCAGATCATGTTCGCATTGCGGTTGGGGATCGGCTTGCTATTTCCGTTGATCATGAAGCGATCTACTCAGAAGTCTGGCAAGGGTATTGGCTCCATGACGTAACTCTTAACCAAATCCCAAATACGGAATAGCCTCATCACCCACTGGAACAAGACAACATGTTTTGTTAATTGGTTGTGTTAGCTCCGCGGCACGATGAACAGGCCGTTCGTGTGACTTAAGGTAGAAACGCAAACGTGGTAGACGCGCCGAATCCCTACGAACCAACGGCGAGCACAGCAACCCCAACCGCAACGTCCCGCCAAAACCATATTAAACGGGCACGCGTTGCACAGGGCATTGTCACGGTTCTCACGTCCAGCCTCATTGGGGCGATGCTCGCGCCCGCTATCGCAACTGCTCCACCAGTTCACTACGAGATTCCCTAGGCCGCAACAGGTGGACTCGTTGGATTTTCCGGATGGCTCGTATTGCGATTCTTGTTAAACATACGTGGTTGATGAGTTCCCTTCGTCACTCCAACCATACATCTATTGACTTAGAACTACAAAAAAAACAACCCGTGCTTGCGCCGATGAACTTGTCGATGGGAAAGTTTGACGCGTGGCGAGGTTCGGCTGCATCGCGGAGATGCTTATCCACTCGTTGACAGTGTGAAAATGCGATTTGAGGTACGATCCGCTCCGCCCCCGGTGCGAATGGCAACACACCGTTTCACTAAGCTGGTTGGCACAGAAGTCCAAACGGTCTCATCCAATTATTGCCCCCTGTTTCAGCACGAAAACCATCGAGCGGCATGCACAATTGCATAATGCGGACAGACCAATCCAAGGCTACCACGACCACTGCAAACGATGGCAACACCGACATCGGGGCGCCGCCATGAGGGTGCGCCCGTCATGGGGTGCCCTGTGACCACGAACACACCAGAATCAATGCATGAACCGGAACAGCGACTCACCCCTGCTATAATTGCAATTCAACGATAACGCCCATCGCTGTCCTCAATTTCACCACCCTGCCGGAAACCTTTTGACAACATCTAAAAATTGCGTTTCGGATTTGAGTTCAACTTGCGATCTGGCAAACGGTTGCACCGAAGGCGAACAATTTTTACTATAATGGGAATTCAAAATTATGGTCCCCATTCTTCTGTCTGCCATTTCCTTTCGTCCGCCATGCCCCAATTGCCGCACTTCAACAAGTCGCTCGCTACCTTGTTTCTCCTTTCAACGCTTTTGTTGGCCAACGTTGTCGTCGGCCAAGATGGCGTGCAGCGTGCTGGTGCTGGAGCCGACATTGTCTTTAAACCATTGGACTTGGAGTGTTCCGCGACGGCCATGGAAATGTCCGAAGACGGTAAGTTCATCGCGATCACGCACCAAGCCGACAATGTGATTTCGGTATACGACGTCGTTGCTGGCGTGGTGACGGCCGAAATCGAAAGCCCGGCGCCACGGTCGGTTCTTTTCCGAGGCAACCAAATCATTGTGGCGAGCCAAATTGAAGGCATCATCAATTTCTATCAGCGCAGGGGCAACGACTGGGCGCTGACCAAGGAGTGGCGCGTTCCCAAAACAGGCGTCGTACACCTATCCGCTGCTGGAGGGCCTTCGTTTCGTGGACAGCTGGTGGTGACTTGTCACGGCGATGGAAGCCAGGCATCGTACCAAGATAGTATGATTTTCGTGACTTCCACGAGCGGTAGATTTACCCCAATCTCCAAGTCAGCGTTGGGCACGGTCAGTTACGACGGAAAATTGCTGATCAGGCACGAATCGTTCAACCTAAGCAGCGGCGGACAGATCACCGGACATCTGTTTGACGAATACGTACGCTCGGGTGGCAAATCCCGCCAAGTGTTATCTGCGGATCCAGACAGCAATACGTATCTGTACCAAATTGACCGAGGGGGATATTGGATCGGTCGTGATTGCGTGATGGGTGGGTTACCACTGACACGTTTGCCCAACGAGTGGGGCAACCTCGTCATTGCCGACCGAACTCAGAAAAGGTTGTATGTCATTGCTGACGATATGATGACGGGACAACAATTGTCCGCCGCTGCACCGCCATTGGGTGTTCGTCGCATCAAATACCCAGACCCATACGGAGAGATGGACAAGCTTCGTCACGGTTGGGCACACCGTCGAGACTACTTGTTGGACCATCCTGAAGCTGCAACCCATGATGGCAAGACATCGTTGTTCATTCGCACGGCCGAAGGCGGAGTAATCTTATCCGCAGAAATGGAACCGTTCGAACAAAAACCGAAGACCGCATCGGTCTCACCCAATTCTTCAGCAGTTCAGCCAATGGTTCCCAAAGGAACAGCGATCGATGCAAAACCACGAACTTGGCGGAGTAAGAATGGGAGGTTCTCGGTCGTCGCCACGCTATTGCGGCCTAGTGGGAACAGCGTGGTTCTGAAACGCGAGGACAACGGCCAAGAAATTGAGGTGCCCTTTGACTCGCTTAGTGATACGGACAATCGATACTTAGAGCGTCAGCAAAAGAAGGCGTCGGAGACGCCATAATTTATGATCCACTAAAGTCTTGGAATTGAATTTGGGCAATGGACAGTGACCCGTTCGGACCGCAGTGATCATTAATGTTACACGACTGAAGAAATCATAAGCGATCAGAGCATTGGCCGCCAAAAACGAACAAAATCCGTACACCCCCTTCATCGCATCTACGAAGGTTGTTCAAACCGAATCCGCAGATCCAAAGCAAAGCCCAACCAACGATCCTCATCGCTCGAAAGCACGGGTGACAATTGTCAATGCAGTGCTTTTGTTGTGCGCTTTGTGCTTCCTGCCTTTCGCATATGGATTTGACCTTGCACTTGACCAGATTGGTTCGCAGCTTGAAAGAAATTTCGCCAACAGGTGGCAATTTGGCCGATTCGGGACTGTCGTAACGCTCCTTCCCGATGCCTTGGCTAGCGACATTCTAAAGTCTTCGCTGTATACCGTGGAAGTTGCCTGCCTCGGTTTGCTTTGCCTCGTTTCTTGGTTTACCAACGTTCGGTTTGCAAGTTTGGTGTCGGCGTTGGCAGTAATTGCATTCCCTTTCGCCGCCGTCAATGGCTTTCTAAGCGAGGGGCTACCGCAGATCAAAATCCTGACCACTCTGTGTTCAATCTTCGGCGTGGCGTATCTAGTAATTTCATTTCGCCGCAAGCCCGCTCAACGGCGAATTGTGCAGACGGTCATGGCCTTCGCGATCGTTCTTACGATCTGGACCATTGGCGGATTAATGATTATCGAAATGTATTTGCAATCGATGACGATGGACAGAGGTTGGTAGGGACAAATTCTTTTGCCAACACAATGAATTATCGACATCACAGCATAGGACTCTGAAACACAAGCAGGCAACAATCCCACGCTTCAGAGCCCGCGTAAGCATATTGCCAATTCACGATATCGGACAACCAAGCAGCGAAACGAACCGCCAGGCATGGCGAATTTGAAATTGACGGTCGCTCGTCAACGCCCCGTTACAGCGGACGATAGGACAACTTGCGAATCGAAATGGACGCAGCAACCTATAATGAGTGGTACTCAACACCGCGCGGTCAATGGATCGGGGAGCGTGAAGCGGGATTGATCCTTGAGCACCTGCGACCTCGCCCCGGAGAATCGTTGCTCGACGTTGGCTGTGGAACGGGGTACTTCACTCGTTCAATGGCTGACTCGATCGATGGACCGGTGACAGGTGCCGACATCAATCCGAAATGGGTGGCGTATGCTCGTGGTCGCGATGCAGGACAAACGCACTATGAAGTTGCCGACGCACGGGCACTTCCTTACGACGACGCGAGCTTTGACCTTGTGATTTCAATTGCCGCAGTCTGCTTCATCGAGCAGCAGATGGCGGCAACCCGCGAAATTCTCCGCGTTGCCCGTCGTCGCTTCGCGATCGGCTTTCTTAACCGACACAGCCTTCTATGGATGCAAAAGGGGCGGGGTGGCGGTCGCGGTGGCTACCACGGCGCGCATTGGCACACGGTGAGAGAAGCCAAACAGCTTTTCCGTGAATTGCCCGTTCAACATCTTGAAGTTTACACGGCCATACAGATACCGACCGGGGGAAAGATTGCGAGGTTCATCGAACGTGCACTGCCAACCTCGCTCCCACTAGGCGGCTTCATCTTGGTTGTGGGAGATGCCGCAACACCGATGGCCGGCACGTAACCTTGCGATGAATTGAAGTTGCAGAACCGGGCGACTATGATTTGGACGATCCGCGCCCAGCGACTCGGTTATCACAATCGTTTTCTCGCTGCAAATTCGGCAATCATCTTGGCCGTCGAGCGAATTCATGATAGTTCCCCCATGGCACTGATTTTCGGAGCACATCCAATTCGGCCTGCACAAAACAAAAAGCTTGTTTGGTACGCTCCCAAATGGTCCACGAATCATCGAAAATGGTGGGCGCTGCGCAAATACCTACTTTCCAGCGGCCCATTGTTTCGCATGTCAGTCGCAACTGCGGTCGCTGTCTTATTGATTGTGGCCGCATTCAAATTTGCGTTTCCGCAAATGGTTTTGCCAAATATTTGGCCTGTTTTTTTAGCGCTTCCAACTGTGTTGGGCGCGATGGTCGCCCAAACTGCGATGCTGTCCCTATTCAAACAAAGGATTCTAGTAACGCCGAAGAAAATAGTCATCTCTCACGGCCAATCGGCCACTCACATTAAGCCTGAATCGCTCACCCGTGTGACCCTGACGGCTCATGCTGAAAACAAAACACGAATTCGATTCGATTATGTTGTCAAGGCTAAACCGAAGTCAAAAACTGTGGGTTTTTCCGAAGAATGCGACTTGTTCAAGTTGGCCGAATTGCTGCCGATCGAGATCGTGACGCGAGACGTGCGTCACAGATTAGCCAATGTTAAAATGAGCACTTAACTCCCGATCCTCGACGATAGCCACCGTTTTTTCTCCGACCGCGCCACCCCATACATTCGACTGATCAATATGCCTTGGAAATGCCCGTCATGCGGCTCCGAAACCGACCTTGGATACAACATATGCTGGACATGCCAAGCTCCACGGCCTGGTACAGATTCCGATACCGGAATTTCACGGTTGGAGATGCTGGTCACTACAACGCCGACCCTGACAACCCACACCATCGATGCCTACCTCGGCCCCGTTTTCGGCGAAACGATCTACGGAGCGAACGTGCTTCGTGACATCTTTGCCGCTGTAACGGATGTGGTTGGCGGTCGCTCGGGTGCGTACGAGGCATTGCTGATTCGTGGACGTAATACCGCGATGGCTGAGATGACACAGCGCGCGGATCAATTGGGAGCGAATGCGGTCGTTGGCATGCATTTTGACTATTCGACGGTCGGCAATTCGATGCTTATGATTTGCTGCATTGGCACTGCAGTAACCGTAACACCAAAGATTTCCCCAGACGGCCAAGAACCGCAATAGGGTAACCGTGTTTCTCACGCTCCGGGACTCAAACGCCCACACCTTCGATTGTTTTTTTCCAAACATAAACACTTGCCCTTTATCGCACAGGGCAAAAGGGTTTTAAACCGCATCTTCATCCCGCAAATGCATCTCAAGGGCGTGGTTGCGGAGGAGCAAACGATTCTGATGCAATGGAATGACCACAAGGCCGCTCGGTTCGCAACGCTTTGATGAACGAAAAACGTCAACGCAGAAGTTTTCGCCTTTCGCTTCGATCCTTGCTGATGGCTCCGGTGCTTGTCGCTGCCTACTTGGCTTGCGGACCGCCTACCAAGTCACGTGGTATCATGGACGTAACCCAGTACCAGCGGGCGAACAATCTACACCAGATCACTCCGAATTACGTCGCTCCGTTGGTGCTAAAGTGCTGGGTATCCACTCGCAACGCAGCCAATCGCACGACAACGAAAAAGACCACCTACTACGTTTGGTTTTTTGGGTATGTCAAACTGCTGCCATTTGATCGAGAACAAACAGAGGTTGATCTGCCTGACAATGCCTAACCGCCAACCAAACCAATGCGATGAACCGAAGGGACCGAACCCCTACGAACCGCCAATGCAGGACAGTAAGCAAGCAGGGGGCGCCACATTGATATTTCTTGCGATCATGGTCGCCTGCATCGTAATGTGCTTGCTCAGTATCGCGGTGTCGGGGGATGCGATCTTGAAGATTCTGGAAACCACTCCCTTCATGGGAATCGCCGTGGATGAACAGGGCAATCGAATTCCTGTTCAGGGCTATCCGCAGTTAGGTTTTGGACTGCTAAGTGCGATCTTTTTCGCCATCCTCGCGTCATATTTTGGAATGCTTCGAAAGAAACATCGGATCATGGGAATCGGCCAAACGAAGCGTTGAAGTCAAGCCGCAAAATGGCTAGGTCTTGAAATCAACCTGTTTTCGCCACATCGGGTTGACCGCAGCGGTTTGGCACTTGTTCGGCAGCAAGCGACATCCCACGACGTTCCTATTTTTTTGCAGCATCCAATGCCAATAGATGAACAATTAACTCGACTTACTCGGTGACGGCGAACTTTCTAGATCCTCCCACCGACTAAGGACGTTCCACTCAAATGCATAACCAACGACAACTGCGAATACTTCGGCTTTCCGTTGGAGGTGCCATGGCCGTGGCAATCCTGTGGCTTGGGATGAGTTGGCGTCGATTGAATTCAGAAACTCCACTGGTTGATTTCACCGCGGGTAATTCGAGCGACGTCACCCTCAAATGGAGTCTTTCTGAAAAGCAGACATTGAACCACCAAGGGCGAGCGCGGTCCTATCGTGTTTATGCTCCCGAGCCACATCCACGTAAACCGAGTGCAGCAGTGTTGCTGCTGCATGGTCATGGTGGAAGTGCAGATCAACTGATGGGCGTGACCGGGCGACAGGCTCCCTATCGCCTCTGGATGCCAATTGCTGAAAAAGAAGCACTAATTCTAATCATACCCGATGGTCTCGTTAGCCCCGATGGAAAACAAGGCTGGAATGACGCTCGTCACCTTTCCACAAATCCAGATTCGGACGACGTTGCCTTTCTGAGCGACCTTATCGAGACGGTTGCCGAGTCATGCCCCATCGATTTGAAAAAAATCTACGTAGCTGGTACGTCCAATGGCGGACACATGGCGTTACGCTTGGCCGCCGAGGCACCGGAAAAGTTTGCGGCAGTCGCGGCTATCGCAGCAGCCAACCCTCAGCCCATTTTTGCTCGCCAACCGAAACATCCGGTTTCCGTTCTACTGATGAATGGAACCGATGATCGAATCGTCCCGTACCAAGGCGGAAAAATGATCCGCAATCGTGGAGAGGTTCAATCAACGGACGATTCGATCCGGTACTGGGTCAAGCACAACCACTGTGCGCAGACGCCGCATTCCATTCGGTATCCCGACCGGACAAAAGCAGACGGTTGCACTGCCTTTTGCGATACATACACAAACGCGGAAACGAATGTCGAAGTCGCCGTCGTTCGGATTGACCGAGGTGGGCACGCCGAGCCAAGCATCAAGCAGCCATATTCCCGTTTGTATTTAGCGATCATAGGTGCACAGAATCAAGATATCGAAATGGCCGACCAGATTTGGAAGTTCTTTGAGGGCAAGACGACATCAACTCAATCCACCAAAGGAACGAACATGTCTGGAGGAGAACCATCCAACGACGCAAAAACACGGCTGCCGGCGGGGACCCGCGAAACGCGAGAATAACCGAGTGAATAGGGATCGCAGAAGTGGGCACTATGAAATGGAGTGCCCCTAAAGGCGCCACGTTTAGCTCGACAACATCATCGACGGATCATTCCAAGTGGGACTTTTCGCAGCCCCAGACGAAACGCACTTCTCATGGTTGGCCCCTTCTTTGCCGTCACGATTCCCGAAATCTGGTGCAACAAACTGTATCGCGACCGAATTTGCTTTGACCGAAACTCAGGTGGGACGATTTGCCACGCCCGATTTAACGGACGCGTTTTTGTCGGAGAGATATCAGCCACAACATCCATTTCTTCGGGCAACCAGGAGTTTTTCCATTTAGGACTTGGCTTGGCTTGGCTTGGCTCGTTAACCGGAGTGATAGTCAATTTGGAATCATTTCACCAAAAATGGCATCGAAGGGCTTGCGCCCCCTTATCATCCTCTACCATGTCTTAAATGCTCCGACATCGCCGTGAATTGTCTTGGAATTGACAAAAAGTAAGCACTTGCAGCAAATCGACTTTCCAATGTTGCGAGTCCATTCTTGGTAGGCGTTCATGTTCCGTGTTGTTTTCCTGCACGTATAGCCTCTGTTTTTGCTTGGGTTCAGATAATGACTATCAAACTCCCTGTCCTACTCGCTCTCTTTTGGGGAATTCTTACCCTAACGCTGAATACTGTTTTGGCTGAGGCGGCTGATGGGGTGATGGCGGATGCCGAGATTGCAAAATGGGCATCGATCGTTAAGGCGGAAAGACAGGCCGTTCATGACGAGTACCAGGGTGTTACGATTGAGATGCGTGTTACGGAATCAGTTTCTTCAGATCAAAAGGATGTAGCGGAGAAGAAAACTGTAAAGCGAATTAAGCTATACTTGCAACGTGAGCAGTTATTTCGCCTCGACGAAGAGATCCTAGAGAGTGACGATGCTTCACAGATCGGCATAATTGACTCGCTTTACAATGGTGACCCTGGTTGTGTCAGAATCCGTTATAAGCATCGTGACGCCGATCCAGTAATTGCAGGTATCAGTGTTTCCGGAATCGGCCATCTGAACAGTCGCTGGTACTACAAGCCTCAGTTGCAGTTTTACATTTATGATAATGATGCCTTTCCTTTCTATCCGGGTAGTGCAATTAAGGCATCGGGTTACAGTATTGAAAAGTTTAAAGTTGTGGTTAAAGGCGAAACTCTCGGTGATTCCAAAAAAGGAGTTGCCATCCATGGTGTTCACGAATCGGGTCAAGAACGAATGGAATTTTCACTTTCCATGGATCCAAATCTTCACTATGTTTTTACGGGTGGCTCGATGCTTCACACCCATAAAGATGGCGCCCTTATAGAAATCTACGACGAGACGGCTAGCTTTGAATATGACTTTGAGAAATTTGGGTTGGTGCCTAGTCGGGCCGAAATCGTGACGGTTCAGCGTAACAGGCGTATAATACGCACGAATATTCTGGAAACGCTTTCTGTCGACCATTCACCGATCCCAGCAAGTGTTTTCGTCCCTCCGATTGAAATGGCGGGGCAGTCGTCTGGTTCGCCTTGGTGGAGACGTCTTGTTCTTCTTGGATTCGGCTTCTTGCTTTTTCTAATGTACTGGGTGTTTAAGCGAAATCCGCAAGGAAAGTAAACTGATTGGCGAGACGATTCAGGAATGCAGATGACAGTTCGTCAAATATCGGAAGATGGGCATCTGGGGAAATTCACCCAACGCGTTATGTCATGTTTTTTCCACGTGATTTGGTTGTGCCTATTCGTTTTCATCGGATTTGGGTTAGGGGTAAGTGTGACCGGTGGCGCGGTGCCCATTGAGGACTTGCCAATCACCATTGAGCCTTCGCAAACCGAGTGGATTCGCGTGTCCATGTACGGTCGATCCGAAAGTGGTCCGCAGCGAGAATCCGCATTCTTGATATGTGACGATTCCACGTCTGGGTTAACACTCAACGTGACGGCTTTGGTGCATCCGAATCCATAACGCCGTGGATGTAGATTGACCTTTTTGGAGAAATTTGATGAGAGAACGCGTAATGAGTCTGATTGGGACACTTGGTTTGGTATTGATGCTATTGACGCTCCTGCCTCACGGAAATGTGTTCGGAGGCGTAGGGTCCGACAAGTGTACAAGCGCCGGCTGCATGAACGACACAGCAGACGTCAAACATTGTAAATACGGTTGCACGGGCAACATTGGAAACGTTACATGCGGCTGCGAAAAATGGTCAGGATCCAACTGCACCTGTGACGTTGGCGGGGCAGGTGAATAAAGCCACTATCTGTTGCTTGGCCACTGGCAAATGTGCATGCATTACCAGTGGCCGGCCGATGAATTGAAAAACACTTTCACCGCCAAGATGCTCAGCGTCGGCTCCCTTTTTTAAATGCACAGCGAGGTTAGACTGCGTTATGAAAAGTATTTTGATTTCGGGGATTTTGGCGGTCGGTTTAAATGTGCTGATCGAATCTAACGGGCTTTCAAGGGATGTCAGCTCGGAGGAAAAATCGCTCATGGACGAGATTGTTGCTGTTCAGCGAGAACGAGAAAAGATATATGGAAACATGCATGCAGTCTGGACGGTAACAAAAATCGTGCAAAATGGGGAGGATATTGAGAGTACGATTGAGTTTTGGTCACGCGAACACCAATACTACCGCTTTGATGTCATAAATACATCGGATTCTTCCAGTTCGAACAAAATCACGCGAATGATCGTCCGACCCGAGGGATACGCTCGCATTTTTGCGAATAGTCGCGAAGACCCCGGCGCGATATTTCGGTTTGGTGCGGCAGAGGAAGGTATGAATTGGGTTAGAGCAGCCAAGTGGTATTGCCAAGCGAACAAAGTGTCGCACGATTTCATTCACGAGACAATCACCGATTGGCTGAACGGGAAAGAGTTTTACAAGACCTTTCATGTCAAAAAGGAAGGTGATAGTGTTTTCATTGAAGGATTCGTTGACGTTGAGTCGGCTACGAATTCCGAGACGTTTGAGTTGTCCTCTTCCGGCTATCGTTTTCTGCAATCCCAAACCCGAGTCGACAACAAGGATGATGGAACGTGGTACGAGTCGAAATACGCTAAAGTCTATGACAACCAACAGACCGACATCCCAATTGCCTCTAGTGCATCAACTGTCGAAAGTAACGGGAGTATGAAATCGTTAAACTACGAACTCAAAGAATTTCAGCTTACACCCGCACCGCTGGAAGTTTTCTTTGTTGCAGAGTTGGCACCGCTCGATGCTCGACCAGCTGGGATTGTTTGGTTCCGTCGACTACTCGTCGCGGGGGTCGGATTCGCATGTTTTGCTGTCTACTTTTTCCATCGCAAACGAGTCAACCGTACATGAAATACTGAGCATAGGATGTTTTAAGATTACACCAAAGCGAGAACAGTCAACTTTGGGGATTTCGCATGAATTTATCGAAATTAGGTTTGTCCCCGAGCCTTGTCACACTGATTGCAATGCAATTGGGGATGTTGGTTACTATTGTGAGCTGCACAGGTCCAGGCTGGGACGAATGGGCTCATTTGCCAAGTGGTTTGTATAGCCTGAAGTATGCCGATTCTTATCCCTACCGTGTCAACCCGCCGCTGGTCAGGCTGATCGCAGCACTGCCGGTTGCGTTGTTGGGCGGTGGAATCGAGTATCGAACAATTCCACCGTCTCCTGGCATTCGTTCGGAATGGTTGCTGATGATGGCTTACGTCCACCAACATGGCCCGCGAGTCCTTTCGTGGATGTTGGTTGCCCGAACGGCAGTGATTCCTCTTTCGCTGCTCGGGACTTGGCTAATTTGGAAAATCGGGCTGCACTTTTGCGGCTCGAAGTCTAGCTTGGCTGCGGCAACGCTGTGGACCTTCTCACCGATGGTACTCACCTATGGAGCCACGATTGCACCGGACGTGGGTGCCACGGTCTTTGGGCTGTGGGCGTCTTGGTGCTTTTACGTTTGGTTTCGCACCGGAAAGGTCACACACTCCGTCTGGCTGGGAGTGAGTACTGCGGCGGCGATGTTGAGCAAGGCTACTTGGATCATCTTACCGCCGCTATTCTTAGCGATTTTGGTGTTTCGAAGACTTAATCGCCGCTCACGATTACCGTTTCGAGTCGAGGTTCTTCGGCTGTTGCTTGCTACATCCATCAGCCTCGCGCTGATCCATGCCGCATATGACTTCAATGGTGTCCTGAAACCCATCGGTTCGTATCGATTCATCAGCCAAACCCTTAGTGGCAACAACAACAATCCGGATAGAGGGGCTCCGCTTCCCGGAAATCGCTTCCAGAATACGATCCTTGCTCACATACCCTCCCCGTTGCCCGCTGATTACATCAGTGGAATCGATGTTCAAAAACGGGATTTCGAAGGGAAATTCCACTCATATTTGCTGGGCAACTGGCGCGATCACGGTTGGTGGCACTACTACATCGTCGCTTGGCTGGTCAAAGAACCACTGGGCTTTTGGTTGATCCTCGTATTAGGATGGATGGGTGTATTGCATGCAAAGCGAGAACGACGACGTTCGCGTGTCAAACGCCGTGGTCTGATGATGGTGCTTGCTCCCGGCTTAATTGTTTTTTGCTTTGTCAGTTCTCAAACCGGATTTAATCATCATCTGCGATACGTGTTGCCCGCGTTCCCAGCGGTGATCTTGATTGCGGCCTTTCCGTTTGAACGCCTTGCGAAACCGCTACAGCAGATGTTGGTTGGCCTACTCGTTTGGTTCGCGCTCAGCAGCATTTCGACGCTGCCCCGATCCTACGCGTTTTTTAGTGAAGCGATCGGTGGTTCACGAAACGGCCATCTCTATTTGAACTCCAGCAATTTAGATTGGGGACAGGATCTGCCGACGATGGCGAACTGGATTCGTGAAAATCCTAGCAAGCGTCCTGTCTATTTACTTCATCCGATCCCTCAGTTGGATTACCAAGGTCTGGGGATCGATGCTACGGACGGCCATGGATTGGTCAACGGCAACGGTCCTTGCGCACCAGGTTGGTGGCTGGTATCGATCGACCAGTGTCTTCGAACCCCAGAAAACTGGTTTTTAGATCGGGACCCCAATGAGCGACTTTCGGTATCCACAACGGTTTATCATATAGATATTCCTGAGGAGTGGAAATGAATGCCTTTAGATTCTCCAACTGTCGTTTGCACCGCCGTTCTTCTGCCTTCACATTGATCGAGTTATTGGTCGTGATCGCCATCGTCGGGATTCTGGTTTCGCTTTTGGGGCCGGCGGTGCAGCGGGCTCGTGAGTCGGCTCGACGACTCGAATGCGAAAATCACATTCGCCAATTGGCTCTCGGCGTGACGCTGTTCCATGACAGCTTCGGCGTGATTCCATCGAATGGTGGTGCAGATCCGAAAAGCACTCTAACGCTGGTCGGGGGCACCGAAATCCAACCGACGACCTACGAAAACGTTACCGCGATCACTTTCACTTGGGGTGTGGGAAATCCAAACTGGGTCGGTAAGAAACAAACCGGCTCGTGGTGCTATTCGATTCTGCCCAAGATTGAACAGGGCGCTGCTTACCAAAATGGTAACTGTGGCGTGTCGCTGCCGCTGTTTGCATGCCCGTCACGTCCTCGGGGGCCAGCGATGGCAACTGCCGATGACCAATATGCGCGTTATCAATCCGATGGGATTGCGATGACCAAGACCGACTATGCCGGTAACGGTGCGACGTTCCCCGATCGACCCGATGTGATCTCGTTCCGCGCAATCAAAGATGGCCTGAGTCAAACACTGCTGATTGGCGAAAAAGCGTTCGATCCGGTCGTGCAACTCGATACGTCGTGGTACTGGGATGAGCCGATTTGGCTGGGCGGTTCCAAGGGGACAATGCGAACGGGAACCAAGATCCTAACCGACCGGGTCGGTATCGAGTTTCGCGAAAATTGGGGTTCGCCGCATGACGGGGGTGCGATGTTCGCCTTTGCCGATGGTCATGTCCAATTCATCACAACGAGTGCCGATTGGCGACGGATGGCCGCAGCCTTGAGCATCGACGGCGGCGAATCCGAAGGGCTGGCCCAATGACAAGGGATGGCCGAATGAGTGGATGCAAACACGTTGCGGACATTTCTGACGCGTCTCGCTACGTAAAGATTGGTAAGACAGCGTTGATTCGGTTCGTTGTTTTACTGCTTCTCGCCCGCCCGACGACCGCTCAGGAATCCTTCATTCATCACTTGGCACAGAAAACGGGGTCATTCCACGAGGTTTGTGGGAATGCAATTGGGTTCCTCACCGTTAGCGTGATACTTGCGGCATTTGGATATGCGTTTGGTAGCATGATTACAGGTACCACACTCGGTCTTGCGGACGCAACGCCTTGGGAATTCGGCTACAGTCGCAATCGACCAACCTCAACTCTTCTACCACGCTTATTGAAATCGCGGAGCAAACCAAACAACACGTTGAACCGCAATGCCAAAAATCGTGTAGGTCAGGCAATCGATTCTCAAAACACTCGGCAAAACTCCCATTGATCGCAAATCCAGCCACGGCAATGCTGGGCTTACGTCGTACACAATGACATTCCGCGTGAAACACTTGAATTTCGGCTGGATCAGCGACCAACACTACGTGATTTTTGTGGCATAACGGCCTCGTGGACGGATCATTCTAAGTGGGACTTTTAGCAGCTCCCAGATGAAACGCACTTTTCCTGGTTGGCCCCTTCTTTACCTTCACGATTCCCGAAATCTGGTGCAACAAACTGTATCGCTACCGAATTTGCCTCGACCGAAACTCAGGTGGGACGATTTGCCACGCCCGATTTAACGGACGCGTTTTTGTCGGAAAGATATCAGCCGCAACATCCATTTTTCCGGGCAACCAGGAGTTTTTCCATTTAGGACTTGGCTTGGCTAGTAAACCGGGGTGACAGTCAATTTGGAATTATCCACCATAAATGCCATCGAAGGCATTGCCCCCCCCCCC
>SJPJ01000001.1:1418615-1450447 GCA_007859835.1 Novipirellula herctigrandis
TCATGGTTCAGCAGCACGTATCATCGCTTAGCCCAGCGTCGACGGCGACGTTGTCCGTGATCGTTCCCTGTTACAACGAGGGGGCGACGGTCGAGTCGCTTTTGACTCGCGTACGACGTGAACTGCCTGATGCTCAAGTCATCGTCGTCGATGATGGTTCTACCGATGAATCAGCATCGATTCTTGCTCGGCTGACCAAGCCGTTGCAGTTGGAAGTCATTCGTCACGATTCGAACGCAGGCAAGGGTGCGGCGGTGCGGTCGGGCTTGGAAGTTGCCAGCGGCGACTGGATGGTGATTCAGGATGCGGACGAAGAGTACGATCCAGCCGATTTGGCGACGATGTTTGAACTTGCTCAATCAGACCAGTGTTCAGACGGAATCGTTTATGGATCGCGATACTTGCGAACCGGCAAAGCCAACGGTGGCATGCAATCGGCGTACCTGGCTGTCCGTGTGATTGCTTGGATTCAGTGGATGCTGTTTGGTAAGTGGCTATCCGATCCTTTGACCTGTTACAAGATGTTGCCGAACAAGCTGGCAGGTAATCTTGGTCTACAAAGTCGTGGCTTTGAACTGTGTACTGAAATCAATGCCAAGTTGCTCTCCGCGGGAAAGCAGATTACCGAGATTCCTATAAGCTACCAGCCGCGATCTTACGCGGAAGGAAAGAAGATCGTTGCCAACGACTTTTTGCGACTGATCGCGACGTCAGTTCGTTATCGGTTTGTCGCGCCAGTGTCACCAGCTCCAACGACCGATTCCGAGAACACGTCGAGAAAGTCGAACTGGGTTTACATCGCGTCGCGAGTATTGATCGGGGTATTGCTGTTGATTGCTGGATTCGGCAAGGTATTCGCAGCTCAGCCATCGTTACTGGGATCATTCTTGGTGATTCCCGCCGGAATGGTGCTGGCGTGGGGCATAGTGGAAATCGTAACCGGCTGGGCGGCGTTAACGTTGCTGCCGCATCGGCTACTTCGTCAAGCGATTACCGCGATGTTCTCGCTATTTGTGGTCGTGTTGTCGATCAATTGGTTCTCCGGTGCGACGCAGTGTCAATGTCTCGGCGGCAGCGGCTTGCCGATTGCCATGATGTTGGTGCTGGATCTGCTGGCGATTAGCGGCCTTGTCTATTATAGGTCCGCTTGGGACCATCGAGTCTTTGTTGCCGAAGGCATGACGGGTGATCTTGCCAAGAATCTAAAGTTCGCGATTCCCGTCCTTCTCATAGGCGCTTCGCTGTGGTTCGGGTCGGTCCATTCAGCGTTTGGTTATTTGTCAGGGCGTTCGCTACTGGTCGATTCATCGGACAAGTTTGTCGGTGTCTTGGACGCTGACGAAAAGGCGACAGCAACGTTTCGCGTGCGAAACGCGTCGGCGACTCCGATACGGATTCTCGGGGCGAAAGCCTCGTGCCGCTGCGTGGCGCTTGAAGACTTGCCAATCACCATTGAGCCTTCGCAAACCGAGTGGATTCGCGTGTCCATGTACGGTCGATCCGAAAGTGGTCCGCAGCGAGAATCCGCGTTTTTGATATGTGACGATTCCACGTCGGGGTTAACACTCAACGTGACGGCTTTAGTGCATCCGAATCCCAACGCCGTGAATGCAATCTTTCCATGAGGAAAAAACTAATGAGAGATCGATTTGTGAGTTTTCTGGCAACCCTTGGCCTTTCCCTAATCTTTGCTGCGATGGTCCCCGCACTCAGTGCTTTCGCCGATGTTGGTGGTGATGGTTGCACCGATACGTCAAAATGTGTCAATCAGAAAATCAGTAACCAGAACTACTGCGCTACTGGTTCCAAGTGTTCGGGGCGGAAGAGCGGATCGGACTGTTACTGTAATGTTCGGTCAGGTCAACCATGTAACTGTGATATATAATCGCGTAGCGTTCAGGGACCACTGGTTTCTCCAGTGGTCCTTCTTTGTTGTCGTTTTCATTTTATTAGGGAAGAACGTTGAAAGCCTATTTCGCGATTTGGCGGATCCTGATCGCCAGTCTCTTCGTTGTTCATGCCGCTGATTCTGTCGCGGACGACCATGCCATCGACCGGACACTTTTGAAAGCCATCGTTTCAAAAAGTCAATCGTATGAGCGTGAGTACGATAACATGCACGCGATTTGGATTAGTCGCCGAACAGGTTTTAATGGCCGAGAAACGAAAGAACAGATCGAGTTTTGGTCACGCGAAGGGAAGTATTTTCGAGTGGATGGGGCTACATTTGATGGGGCCGGCGAGAAGGTGGTGAAGGTGTATCGCACCATCGTCAGACCCGAAGGTCATGTAAGAATGCTTTCACAATCAAAATCCGATCCTGGGGTGGTCACGCATGTAGGCTCATTCGATGACGGACTTTCAACGATCAAGGCTGCGTCGTGGTTTGACGAGGGAAACGAAATCGAAAACAAGAAGATCTATGAGGTTGCCTCTGCAATCCTACGAGGCGACAGCAAACCATTGGATGGCGCGAAGCACCAATTATCCTCGCTTCCAAATGGTGACATTCGCGACGATTTCGTTGTAACAAGCGATGATCAAACATCGAAAGGAACGGTGATATTGTCTGGTGATCACTTCAGATTGCTCTCCAGCGAGGGTGATACGGTCGTAGGGTACTCAGCGCCAAATGATGACTTGGCTGAACACCATTACTCTGGAAAAACCTCATGGGAATACAATCAGAATCACCCTATTTCCACGGCGTCTTTGGGGAATGTTGTTGGATTCGACGTTGAATCCGGCGTTGCTTCGGACGAGTATAAAGCCGGATCTTCAACCTCCCTACAGGAGGTCGAGCTCGGCCCAGCTCCATTGGAGATTTTTTATGTTGACGGGGGGCCGATTCGTCGTAGCGGAGCCTCATGGGTAAGGCGGATTGCTGTACTATTAGTCGGCATCATCCTGCTGGCAATTTACGGGCGAAATCGGTGGGGAAAAGCTAAGAATTCCTGAGGCCAAACAGTTCCGCGTTAGGAATGATTGGGTTTGGCGATAACTTCAAGTGACTAACACATAACATGTTCCGACTTACGGCCCATCGTCTTGTGCGATTCCTGTTGGCCTGTCAGGTGGTCATGCTATCGATCAACGCATGGTCCACCGGACCGGGGTGGGACGAATGGAGGCATTTGCCAAGCGGGTTGTATCACCTTCAATATGGTGACTTCCATCCCTATCAAGTGAATCCGCCACTGGTACGAACAGTTGCCGCAGTGCCAGTGTTTCTGTTGGGCGGCGGAATGGAGCCAGTACGTATCACGGAGGCACCAGGGTATCGTTCCGAATTTCGAGTTGCCCGCCAGTATATGAGCCAGTTTGGATCGAAGGTATTCCGCTGGATTTCAATCGCACGGATGGGCGTAATACCGATCGCCTTGTTTGGAACGTGGTTGATCTGGAAGATCGGAACGCATTTCGCTGGAGTCGGTGCCGGGTTGTTTGCGGCAACTCTCTGGGTGTTTTCGCCAATGATCCTGACACACGGTGCCGCCATCACGCCAGACGTCGCCGCCGCGGTGTTTGGGCTTTGGGCATCGTGGTGTTTTTATGTGTGGTATCGCATCGCGGCGGTACGCCAGTCCGTTTGGTTAGGCGTCAGTATTGCAGCGGCGATGTTAAGCAAAGCGACATGGATCATCCTGCCGCCGATCTTCGTGGCGATCTGGGGCATTCGGTGTCTGAGGAGACGATCTCCTAACAGTTCGAGGAGTGAAGGGTTACAAGTCGTCGGGATCGTGATGGTCAGTTTCTTGTTGATCCATGCAGCCTACGATTTTCGCGGCTTCATGCAACCAATGGGCCGTTTTGACTTTATTAGCCGAACGCTTGGTGGTTATGAACTCGGCTCGGTAGGTAATCGATTTCGTAACACGCCCTTCTCCTGGATTCCCTCACCACTTCCGGAGAATTACGTCAGTGGGGTAGATGTTCAAAAACGAGACTTCGAGCGTCGATTGCCCTCATACCTAATGGGCCATTGGCGCAATCACGGATGGTGGTATTACTACATTGTCGCTTGGCTGGTGAAAGAGCCGTTGGCATTTTGGTTGATGCTTCCATTGGGCGTCTTTGGCTTGATCTTCTCGCGAAAAAAGTATCATCGATCGCAGGTGAAACGGTACGGTTTTGCAATGGTGATCCTACCTGGATTGCTTGTGTTTGTTTTTGTAAGTTCGCAAACCGGGTTCAGTCATCACTTGAGGTACGTTCTTCCCACCTTTCCAGCCGCATTCTTACTCGCTGGCTTTTTTTTCTCACGAAGCTCGCTGCTGATTCGGATCGCATTCTCGTGTTTGCTATTATGGTTTTCTCTAAGCAGCATGACGATGCTGCCGCGATCCTATGCATTCTTTAGCAAAGGGATTGGCGGTGCATGCAATGGCCACTTCTATTTGGACGGCAGCAATCTCGACTGGGGCCAGGATCTTCCCACAATCGCACAATGGGTTCGCGAGAATCCCCAAAAACGGCCTGTCTACTTGCTTCATACCAATCCACTTGATTTTCAACAATTGGGAATCGATGCAACCTCGGCCCAAGAATTGGTCGACGAGAAGGGGCCAACCGTTTCTGGTTGGTGGGTGGTCTCCAAAGCACAGTGCCTGGAGAAACCTTATGATTGGTTTCTCGAACAAACGCCCGACAAAAAGCTTTCCGTGTCCACGAACGTGTATCACATAGATGGACGGAACGATCTTTCGCAAGAATTAAAATGAGTGTCACCTGCCTCCATCGCCATCATCGCCCGGCCTTCACGCTAATCGAGTTATTGGTCGTGATCGCCATCGTCGGTATCTTGGTCTCGCTGTTGGGACCGGCGGTTCAGCGTGCTCGGGAGTCGGCTCGACGACTCGAATGTGAGAATCATATTCGCCAATTGGCTCTCGGCGTCTCGATGTTCCATGACAGCTTTGGCGTGATTCCATCCAATGGTGGCGCAGATCCGAAAAGCACCTTGGCTCTGGTCGGGGGCGCAGAGATCCAACCGACGACCTACGAAAACTTTACTGCGATCACTTTCACTTGGGGCGTTGGGAATCCACAGTGGGTTGGCAAAAAGCAAACGGGTTCGTGGTGCTATTCGATTCTGCCCAAGATTGAACAGGGCGCTGCGTACCAAAATGGTAACTGTGGCGTGTCGCTGCCTCTGTTTGCTTGCCCGTCACGTCCTCGGGGGCCAGCAATGGCAACTGCCGATGACCAATATGCGCGTTATCAATCCGATGGGATTGCGATGACCAAGACAGACTATGCCGGTAACGGTGCGACGTTCCCCGATCGACCCGATGTGATCTCGTTCCGCGCAATCAAAGATGGCCTGAGTCAAACACTGCTGATTGGCGAAAAAGCGTTCGATCCGGTCGTGCAACTCGATACGTCGTGGTACTGGGATGAGCCGATTTGGCTGGGCGGTTCCAAGGGGACAATGCGAACGGGAACCAAGATCTTAACCGACCGGGTCGGTATCGAGTTTCGCGAAAATTGGGGGTCGCCGCATGACGGGGGTGCGTTGTTCGCCTTTGCCGATGGTCATGTCCAATTCATCACAACGAGTGCCGATTGGCGACGGATGGCCGCAGCCTTGAGCATCGACGGCGGTGAATCCGAAGGGCTGGCCGAATGAGAAGGGATGGCCGAATGAGTGGATGTAAACACGTTGCGGACTTTTCTGACGCGTCTCGCTACGTAAAGATTGGTAAGCCAGCGTGGATACTGTTGGTTGTTTTCCTGCTTCTTGCTCGCCCGACGAACGCTCAGGAATCCTTCATTCATCACTTTGGCGCAGCGACGAAGACCGAACCGGGGCTCGATTTTTCCTTTGACCAAAACGGTGTCGCTTCGAAAGTCACGAAGACTGGGATTGCGATAGAGAACAAACAAAACGATACGACGATGGCCTCGGTCGGCGGCAAGACTCGTTTTGGGTTTCGCGGTGATGGCACAATCCGGATGGAGTTTTCGGTCGACAAAATGACGGCTCCCGATCAAGGTTGGGGTAGCGGTGTGCAGTTGCGTTTGGAGTTTTGTGATCGTGCGCGCAGCGGCGTCACCGTTTCGTTGATCGCGGCGACCGATGGCGTGATCTACTGGCAAATCGACTATACCACGGGCGGGCAAGACAAACATGACGTCCGTCGTGTACCTGCCTTTACCGACGTTTTCGAAGCGACGCAAGTGATCGAGGTCACTCGCAGGGGCAAGTTGCTAACGGTGTTGCGAGGTGCCAAGGGGCAACTGATACCATTGGACGAGCAGAAAGTTTCCACCACCGATATTTACCCCGTCGCGGTATGGATCGGATCGGGCGGGGGAAAAGCAGACTTGGCCGTCGAACTTGAATCACTGGAAATCGAAGCGGAGCAGTTAGCCAGTGATTCAGCTATCCCGCCGGCAACGTCAAGTTGGAGGATCCTGTTTTGGTGTTTTGTCGCAGTTGCGGGGATCGCGTTCGGTTTCTATCTGCGTCAACAGTGGCAGATGGGAATCTAAGGCGATCGGCAGAAGAGAATTTAGCCGTAGTGCGGTGCGACCGCATGCGAAGCGAGCTACCGTTCGGATTGCGCTGGCCCGCTCCCGTTGGTCGCTAGAATCGTATCATGATAACATCAATTTCAGCGATAACTAATGTAGTGGAGTTCGCCAGAACTCTCATGTCCTCGCGCCTCGGAAGGGGTTCTGGCTAATCCCACTACGATCCGGGTAAGAACTCAAACGCCGCTCGCCTAATGCGTCCAAAACCAAAATTGCCCTATTGGGTCTACATCGTCAGTCTACTGGTTCCGCTTGTCGGTTTCGCGATATCGACGCGCGGCCCTAACATGCTTGACCATATAGGAGCCGAATACGATTCGATCGCCCGCGCAATCGTGGCAGGCCGTGGTTTCAGCGATCCTTTCGAAGTCGAAAGCGGCCCGACCGCTTGGATGCCGCCGGTACTTCCAATCTTGATGGCGGCTGGATATTGGCTAGCCGATAATGATCGCATGGCAGTGATCGCGATGTTTGTCGGTTTACAAGGAATAGCGATTGCGACGACTTGTTTGTTTGTCATCCGTGAATCGATCCGCATCGGCCGCGTCGGTTGGGGGCTGTTGATTCTAAGCGTTGGAATCTTAGTCAATTTTCATACGTTGTTTTACTTCACGCATGACCATGCATTGCTGCTGTTGGTTTCATGGGTCTTGTTTTGGATCATGACGCGATGGCCATCAGCGCCGTCGGGCGCGATCGCGGTGGGATGCGGAGTGGCAGGAGGCATCGTGGCATTGTGCAGCCCCGTGATGGCGGCGGCCTGGGCCGTTTGGACGGCGGTATCATGGCGAGCATCGATTCGCTCTGTTGCGATTGCAGCCTTCGTTTCGATCGCAGTCATATCGCCTTGGATGATCCGCAATCGTGTGGTACTAGGACGTTGGGTGCCGATCAAATCGGCGGGCAAGTTCGAGTTGTGGCAATCGATGTGTCTCGATAACGACGGCGTGATGGACATGTTTGTGATGATCCAACATCCGTGGGGCAAGGACAACGAGGCACGTCGTCGCTACGTCGAATTGGGCGAAATCGCCTTTATCGATACGTTCGATACCGAGACTAGCGAAAAGTTCAAAACGGAACCGGTGGATTGCCTAGATCGAATCGCCAACCGGTTTGCCTCGGCAACCTTGTTCTGGGAACCGCTTTCTGCAAACGCCATTCCGCAAACTTTGCGAGTCGTCAGGTCAATCGTATTTGTGTTTCCGTTTCTGGCGATGTTCGTGATTCTACTGAGAACCGATCGTACCCTCGCGAAACAGGAATCGGCGGCGATTTGGATCTATGCTGCGGTGCTGGTGCCGTACGTGTTAATTTCCTACTACGACCGCTACGCCGCGCCGCTGATTGGCATCAAAATGCTGATGGTTCTTTATGCGACTGCCTCACTCCCGGTGTCAAGACGCCAACCTGTTCCTTGAGAAGAGTCGGTAAAATCCCCCAGATTTCCTCACTGCGGTTGGTACAGAAAAGGGAAGCAGGTCACGATCGAAACCGCCAGCAAATTGGTTTACGACACGTTCTTTCCTTCGATGGCCATACTTGTGTCTTGCGGACGCAACGCCTTGGGAATTCGGCTACACTAACGACGGACCGGTCACGAAAACGGCTACCACTCTTGCTGAAATCGAGGAGCAAACCAAACAACGTGTTGAACCGGATTATTCAAAACAGACGATTGCAAATGGAAGCATGTCCATTCGCACCCGGTCAACAAAATCGTTATTGCACCAAAATATGTCAGAACAACAATCTACTCCACGTCGTCCTTGGGTTGCTGCACTGCTTAGCCTTTTGGGCGGACCACTTGGGCAGCTGTATTGCGGTCGTGGCGTTCGATTCTTCGTCCTAGCATTCATTACACTCTTGCTGTTTCCGTTACTAAGCGCGCTCGCCGTCTCACCGTCGGATGGCCGTGTAGCCTTTGTAGTATTGATGATCGCCGCTGTCTGCTATCCGATTTTGCTGATCGTCGATGCTGTCCGTATCGCTCGGAGCACTGTAACAACGCAGCTCAAATGGTTTCAGCGTTGGTGGATATATCCGTTGGTTTTTGTTGTTTACCTTACCGCTATTGAGGGCGTTTCAAGGTTTACGCGTACCTATGTTGCTGAGTCTTTTGTCGTGCCGTCTCGTCCAATGTCGCCCACGATCATGGCGGGCGACCGGATATTTGTTACCAAAATGGCGGGTGGTTCCGACGCGATTGATTACGGTGATGTGGTTGTCTTTCATAGCAGAGGACCTGGCAGTCCACTCTACGTGATGCGTGTGATTGCTCTCGGAGGGGACACGATTGAAATAGTTGACGAGAAGGTCATTCTTAATGGCGTCGCGATAAGTGATCCCAATGCCAACTTTGAAGGGGAACTTCCCGAATTCGAGGACCTAGCAAACATGGCTACTACGAGTGTCCCGAGAGACTGCTTCTTCGTACTTGGGGATTCTCGACGGCGTTCGATGGACAGTCGGTTTCTGGGCCCGATATCGAAAACGGATTACCGCGGAACAGCAGTGCGAGTTTTTTGGTCGAGACCAAGGACGATCAAGGATCCAAGAAACTTGGATGACGTTAATGTTGGGCCGGTAGCATGGGAACGAATTGGGATGATGATTCGTTAGAACCACCGGCGAAAAACATCGGATGTAACGGAGCCCCAGTGGTCGTTGATCCGAATGGCCCGTTTACACGAATGGATATTCAGTTCCCTTGCACCTCTGATCCGGGTCGTTATCTCGTTCATGCTTATGCAACCGTTCACTCCGAATCGCTACATCGCCGCCTTTCTCGGTCTCCTTGGCGTTGGCTTGTTTTGTACCGCGTTTATCGTGTGCTCGATTTTGACACCCGATTTTGACCCGCTGGATGACTTTATCAGCAAACTCGGTGCGCAAGGGCAACCGTGCGAGGTTTGGTGGAATGCAATTGGGTTTCTCACCGTTGGCGTGACACTCGCGGCATTTGGATACGCGTTTGGTCGCATGATTACAGATACGACAACTGGTTTATGGTTAGCATTATCGGGTATCGGGTTTGCGTTAGCAGCGATACCAACGGATTTGGTTAATGCGGAGGCTTCGCTATCCAAAGCCCACTTTGTGTCGATCTGTCTAGCACTTGCCGGATGGTGTTTTGGTTTGGCCCGAGTTAGTGGCCTTTCCTCACTGAACCGATTCGTTAAACGCAAAGCAGAGATTGCGAGTGTTCTCGTTGTGATCCCAATGATCGGCTATGGCACTGGACTGATCACGATGCCAACGACACATCGACTCGTGCTTGGCGTCGTGTTCGGCTGGGTTACCTTCACTTCATTGGACCTGCTCTCCAAAGAGTCAATGACGATTGAAACCGAAGGATAGCGAAAGCAATACACCGAAGCGTGCATGCAAAACGGTGAACGGAGGCGTCATCAAACTCGAAGCGTCATTGCTCGGGTGATTGCTCGCGTCATTGCTCGCGTCATTGCTCGCGTGATTGATGTACGGTGGATGATCCCTGGGCGATCATTGTCGTCCGACAACCAGGGAAGCGGCGATTGTGCTACTGAATCTCAACGCCGCTATGTTATCGCGATACGATAGGGCCCATACTCAGCAATTCCTTCAACCGCATTTCGCCCGCGTCGAAGACTTCGTTTCCCCCGCCGCCGCAATCATCGGCAGGCATTGCGGGTGACGACGCACTTGGAACGATTCATCCAAAGGTCAATTGACGGTGTTCAACCTTCTCGGAGCTTCCTGAACGGGTCGATCCACCTCGCCGGATTACAATACGCGGCCCGAAGCCTAAACTGCAAATTTTCGAAGCAATAACTCGATGAATTAAACTGAACCGATTGCGTTGGGACTGATACCTAACCCAGAAACAGCCAATATTGTCTCACTGGTGCTTGCCGCTCGCTTCGGTTCGCGGCAGATTGTTCTTTTCCGAATTAGAATTGTGTTGGTTTACGCAGCGCTGGCTGAGTGGAAACGTTCGCCAATAAAAAAAGCACATGGACATTGGTTTGGATTCTTCTCCGCTAATCGTTGCTCGAACTTTGGGCGCAACCGGATCCGACCGGTTCCCGTCAATGAACTACTCAACAAATATCAGGATTTAATGATGCCACAATGCGATCTTTTTGAAAGGCTAATTGGAAAATGGGAAGGCAAATGTCGAACTTGGTTCGAACCCGGCAAGCTCGCTGATGAGTCTCAGGTTACCGGAGAAATTTCAGGGATCCTTGATGGCCGTTTCATTCGGCACACTTATGAAAGCACAATCCAAGGCAAACCTCGATTTGGCGAAGAACTGATCGCATTGAATTCAGTTACCCAGTTGTTCCAATCATCTTGGGTCGACGACTTTCACATGAACTATGCAATCATGTTCTCGCAAGGTGAACAAAGCGAGCGAGGTTTCAAAGTTGTGGGCGAATACGACATCGGCGAAGGACAACCGAAATGGCGATGGCGAACCGAGTATGAATTGATTGATAATGATCACTTGACGATCACCGCGTACAATATCGATCCCGATGCAGTGGAATCCAAAGCGATTGAAACCGAATACGAACGTGCCAAGTAGCTGATCGCGACGGGTCGCGATTTGCCGACACGTTACCGCGTCTTCTTTCTTGTTCCCGTCTTCTCACTCCATCCCGTCACGCCCAAGGACAATAGCGATGAAGCGAGCCTGTGCTCTTGGGATTCACCCGAACATAAACGCACATCGACGAGCGTAGGTATTGGGTAACCGAATTCGCAGGGGGGGTTGCTTCCGTAGCGACCAAAGCATCCGAAACTCACTATACGATCAATCCAGGCATCTGAAAGACTGATGGCAAATTTAACAAACCCTAAAGCGATCTGGATCAAGGGTGTTCTCTTTCTATTCCTTGGGATCCTTGCCTCCGGCATTCTCATCGCTCGCAACGCGGAACTCGCAACTGTGGTTTTGCTGCTGATTGCCGTCTGGGCGTTTTGCCGCGCGTACTATTTCGCCTTCTACGTGATTGAACACTACGTCGACCCTGACTATCGGTTCGCGGGGCTTATTGACTTCGCTCGGTACGCTATATTGGGGACGACACCTGACCGGCACGATCGGTGATAAACATCACATCGACACAAATGAACCGTGGTCAATTTTGCCCTCGGCATGTACGCGTTCCACGGTACTAGGTGATCGATACCGCCATTTCCTAAGGGCCAACTCACATGAGTCGAATTCCTAAAGTATTCGCAGCGTGATCTGTGCCTGTTGGATCGGGAAGTAATGTCATGCAAGGTATCCAAAAGCGGCAAACGGCATACGGAACCCAAACTGCCCCCTGTCCGCCAACTCGATGCCCAACTTCGTAAACGGACCGAATCGACGAAACACTTTGCAGAAACGTAAGAAACGGTTCCGCACGACGCTAAAAAGAGCCACCGAATGCGCCGACAGTGTGGGCCGGTCAAAATTAAATTCAATTTCCCTGAGCGTTCATTGAACGAATACTCGCACGGCACAAACATGAAGGCCAACCCATACGCACCGCCAAGAGATGCGTTGACGACACGCCCTCGCTCGGCAATCTACCTACTTCTGTTTGCGACGCTCTCTTTCGCCATCGTGTATGCCGCGTGGAGCCTATTCGGCATATCAGGGATCGCTCCTGCGGTAGCATTTATTACCGTCTGCTGGTTTACGCTCTCGCGAACAGTCGCTCCGAAACTAGATCCGATCAATCGACAACGGATGACGGTCGTCGAATTGCTTACGATTGTTATTATTTGTGCAATCCTACACGGACTCACTCTTCCTTCGGTGTCAACGACTCCTCGACGTCCGTCGTCCGTTGCTCCGCAAGCGCCGAATACACAATCAATTCGCAGTGACTCAGTCCCGAGCATGAACGACACGAATTGAACCGGATTCAAAACGCGATTCTTCAAATACAACTGAAATACGAACATGAAAGCGCGTGCAACCAACTTGCAAAACGACATCAACCCGTACGAACCAACTGCGATCACTGATGACAAGCGCCCCTCACGCTCGGTTCGCTTACCCCTTGCTGCGGGAGCACTTGGTTTCTTGGCTGGCACGGCAACGCACTGGGTACTGTTTTGGACTGACACGTTTTCTACCGAATTCCCGCCAATGGGCGGCGCACTTCTCGGCATCATTGCCGCCGTTCTGTCAGTGTATGCTTCCCTGAGACGGCCCCGACTTTTTCTCGCGATTGGGTTTATTCTTGGCAATATCAATGCTTTTTTCTGTCGTCCGCCCTTTGTGATAAATCCTTTTAATGACATTCCTCGTGACTTTGGATTCTCGTGGTCATTCGCTGCAATTGCGTTTGTAGTTGCGGGGTATATTGCCTATGAAATACTCCGAACGGTAAAGCGATGGGGCGACCTTCGGCAAGACATAGCGTCGGAATCGACACTTCCCACAGAACATGCAACTTCAAACCCGAAACACAATTTGGACTGAGCGTTTTGTGCTGCATTTGAGTTTGCATTTCCATTTGCAGGCAAGTCAATTAACACTTCGGTAACCAGCAGACCGTTCGATTTGTATGCGGAGATCACAGCAACCAAATTCCTCTTTTAGCTCATTGAACCGTTCGATCGACCAGCCTTGTCGTCGGCTCGTTCGACTTGAACGCTAACCCATGGAGATTCGATGGACAAGACGATTCACAATGCGTGTCGCGATGGTGACATCGAAACGGTTCGCAAATTAGTTACGGCGGACCCATCAATTGTGGACACTGACGACATCCACCAATGGCGACCCCTTTTTCACGCAGGGCTCAATCGTCACGCCGATATTGTCGAATTCCTGATTGAATCTGGGGCCGATCTCTCAGCCCACGACGGATACGTGATGCACTATGCAAGCGAGGTGCCAAACAACAAGAAGATCGTTGGTTTACTCGTGAAATATGGAGCGTTGGATACGCATGTTCGACCAACGGACGACCTATCGCGACAATTCCTTGCAGCGATGTTCCTCGGCAATGAAACCCGCGTCCGCTCTTTACTAGCTCTCCATCCGAAGCTCGCCACAACGGTCGACGGGCGTGGCGACTATCCAATCCATCATGCTGCGCGTAACGGCGACACCGAGATCATTCGGCTGTTGATTGAACATGGTGCCGATGTCAACCCCCAGAATGCACGTGGTCACACGGTTCTCTATTGCGCTGGGGGTCACGGGCACCTTGATTCCGTGCGACTGCTATTGAAAAATCACGCCGACACCAATGCCAAATTCACAGATGATGGAAAAACCTTGCTCGAGTGGCTCGCTCAATATCCTGACGACCCACGTTTTGCAAAGGTCACGAAGCTGCTAGTTGAGTATGAGGCGGGGCGATAACAAGATGCTGTAATGACGAATGCCAGTCGAGCGACCGCTATTCAACCTTCATCACGATACTCGTATCATCCCTTTGATAAATTTTTGGGCGACACACCCTAAAGCTCGACAAGCTTTCGATCCACGCCAGCGGAAAAGACGGACGTTTTAAGCCGGACAACTGGTCTTATGCATCTATACCAAAATGGCCTAACGCGATGAATCCAGACAAAAACCCCTATTCAGCTCCGACAAGCATAATCCCTTCCCCTGCAATAGGTGATACTTCGAACCATCGCGGACGCTCATTCATTGCATTCATTTTGGCAGTGACAACTTTCGGGACCGGAATTGCATTATGCGTGCTTTGGAACCTCGGCATCATTGACCTTGGACCCATTGGAAATTTTGTCATTGGCGTACTCCTCTTTTGTGCAATGGCACTACTGACAGCGGCAATTCATTACCGAAATGGTTTGCAAGGCTATGCATTGGCGTTCATGGCATTCGTACCATGTGCCTTGGTGCCGACGATCCTATACGCCATGCATCTTGCGGGCGTGTTGACGTTATTTTGAATGGCAGGTGGTCCCCCTTTTGTCGGGACAAAATGTCCAGTAGAAGAGTGAGCGTTATCCATCGACTTGCGTTGGACGTTGAGCGGGTTCCGATTTTTGCGACGACCGCCCCGTGCTTTTGACAATCCTTCGTAGTGAAACAACGATGAACACCAACAAGTCCTTGAGTACCGAACATCAACTGCCGCGTCAGGCACGATGGCCGTACTGGGTTTTTGTGCCAATCGTTGCCCTTTCCTATTCAGCGTTCTGCACGTGGTTCTTGCTTGAAGCTTGGGGACGACGTGGAGAGCCCAAGCCCAACTGGTTTGACGTGGCATCTGTGTTTGCCATCCCCAGATTGTTCCTTGTCCCGATTCCCATTATCGGACCGTTCGTCGTCGGGGGCAGCGGTAGCTTTCTATTGATTTGGTTTGCACAACGATTGCAAAGGGGCAGCCTTTCTAAGCGTTGAACCGAGCGAATTCAAAGTCGCAACATGACAAGGATTCTCAACGCACCTCCCTAAAAACAAGGCATTCAAAAATGCGGCCATTCATCAGCCCATGAAGGTGATTTCAAAACATCCATTGGAGGGTCGGCCTGAGTGATGATCGCGATGGAAGCCTCCTGCATGTCTGGTTCTCGGAATGGTTTTAGAGTATCGTTTGCAGGTGGCCTTTCCGATGGTAAAAACGGTCGCTAACCTTCCGTTGATTTGCGAGGGACCCGCCTCGCTACCCCACCTCAAACTCATCTCATTCGATGAATCAAAGTTGCCGAACCGAGCAGCTTTGCAATGGACAATCCCCCCGCGACACGGTTATCGCCGACGATACATTCTTAAACATGCATAGACGACATTCCATCCTATTCTTCGTGACGTTCGTGTTGACGGTCGCATCTCAAACGACCACCAAGGCCGATTCAATCGTTTCGTTTAAACGAGGCAAGGCAACCGTAAACCTTGACATCAACGAAGTGCCTGAACTCAAGGAATGGGGTACCAATGCTGCGGGACTTGCGTTGGAATGGCACCCGCGAATTTGCAATCTATTAGCAACCAAGGACGTGACGCCACCAAAGACGGTTACGTTGCGCATCATCAAGTCGGAAAAAGGTATAGCTTCAACTCAAGGGACGACGATAACGGTGTCGTCACATTGGATCGAGAAGCATCCTGAGGATATCGGACTCGTCATACACGAATTGGTTCATGTCATCCAAGGGTATCCCGACGGTACTCCATTTTGGATCACCGAAGGAATCGCTGACTATATTCGTCGAGCCATTTTTGAAGGGCAGCCTCAGGACTTTTTCCCGATCCCTCGGCAAGACAATGCCTATTTGCAGGGATACAACACGGCTGCTGGGTTCCTATTCTGGTTGGAATCGGATCGTGGCCCCGGTATTGTCAAAAGTCTCAATAGTATGGCACGCAATGGCGAATACAAAGATACGTTGTTTGTCGAGAAAACGGGACAACCACTCGAAGCATTGTGGAGCGAGTACGCCAAAGAGCACTCATCAAATCGTTAAGCCGGATCCGCAACCGAGGAAACGGAACTGGAAGAACCAAGGCAACGGTCGAAACAAGGCCGCGAGATTTCGAAGTCTCAATGATCAATGTCTTGAAACACGATGCGACCGTACCGTGCCGTTGAAACCAAACGTTTTCCATCGGGGCTCCATCGAATGGAGTAAGGTGCCCGGTCGTGCAGGTTAAACTTGCCACAATACTTCCAAGTCAACGAATTCCAAACGCTGACCCGCCCGTCTTCGGTTAAGGCCGCGATACGATTTTGGGAATCATTCCAGGAAACATCCCAGACCATGGCGCTGGGACCGTCACATGTTGCAATCAGCGACTCGGTTTCTACATCCCAAATGCTGATATTTCGCCGATCACCAACCGCAATACGAGTTCCCTCGCCTGACCATGCAAGCGAAGTCTTCCATCCGTATTGTGTGATTTCCGCGATGACTTCTCGTTTATCCGGATCAAACACATAGACATTGTCATCGGTTCCTGCGTAAGCGAGCAACGTTGGATCGCCAGCAGATTTGGGCACCCAGGCGACCACCAGCGTTGTGCCTCGCTGTTCGATTTCGGTCCCAATGTCTTCTCCGCTGGCTACGTCCCAGACTCGCAATTTCCCACCCGCGCCTACACCTGCGAGATATCGGCCATCGGCTGACCAAGCAACTCCTTTGCTGGTGATCTCAGGAAACTGATTCCGGCGACCACCCGAATCATAGACTTTGGATATATCGCCGCTTTCAATGTCGATCGTCCAAATGCGTCCGGATGCGGAGACACAAGCGATCTGTTTTTCGGAATCAGCAACGTCGATCGCAAAAATCTCGGGCGGTTTTGGTTCCTTGCTACGAATCCACTTTGAATCACCGATACTGTTTTGCAATAAGATGTCACCCCGTTCGGCAACCGCAAGTTGATCTCCATTTGGAAACCAGGCAACCGCCGGATGGTCCTGAAGTTCGCGGTCAAACGCTTCTTTGCCAAGATTCGAGACGTCCCACACGTGTAGCGAGTCTTCTGGTAACCCGCCCGAAACAACTTTCTTGCCATCGCGACTCCACGCAGCCGCATAGACGTTGGCACTGTGGCCCAACAACTGTTCAACTTGCTTGTGCGTGTCGGCGTTCCAAATTCGGACGGTCCCGTCAGCGCTTGCACTGAGCAAAAAATGTTGATTCGGATGCCAGGCGAGCGACTCCACAAAGAGCTGATGCCCCGTGTAACGATTCGTCGATTGCGAGATGGGATCAGTGACGACGATCGAGTTTTCCGGTCCTATATAGGCGAGCAATTTCCCCTCATGGCTCCAGCATGGATTGACGATCCAGTCATCCCGCGCAATGACATCCTCGTGCTCGTTCTTCATTGTCAGCCGTCGGATCTCCGTACCCGTTGTCCACGAAACTTGTTGTCCATCGTAGGACCATGTCAGCAAGCGTTTGCCAGGTTGGTTCAGCACGCCTTGTCCGGTCCCTCGGATTTGACGTTCGTACCATTGCCACACTGCCAATTCACCCGATGCGTCGGAGGCTGCCAAATAATCGCCACCAATGTTCCAACATACATCCGTGACGGATGAATCGAGGTAGATGAACTCAACCGGTTCGAAATTTGCATCCGTCGTGTGGACCACAATCACCTTGCCATCGGTTAAGCCCATGGCCAACAACGACTGATCGCGATTATAGTCAACCACGGTCACGTTTTTTGGCAATGCTTCAACATCCATAATCCGTTCGGCAACACGGTTTTCGGCAACACTGTTTTCGGCAACACTGTTTTCGGCAACACGGTTTTCGGCAACACTGTCTTCGGCAACACTGTCTTCATCAACCACATTGATCGTCGTGATCAGTGATTGGCCTGCATCAAAGACTTTTGCGTTGGGATGGTCGCGCGTGAACAACACACGGTTTGCGGTCGAATTCACATCGACCTTCCAAAGTTCACGGTGTCCAAGTGCATCAAGGTGATGCCATTCCCAACCTCGTAAATACTTTAACTCATCGCCTCGCCAGCGGTCGATCAGTTCACGCATTCGCCCCACACCACCGGGCTCCGACGACGCCTCGCTTGCCAGCAACATTTGCGTTTCATACAATTGTCGCTTGATAGACTCTTCACGTATCGTGCCTGCCTGGATCAATTCGTCTTCTATCACAACAGCCTTTTCAAGCTGATCATTGACAAAGTCAAGTTGCTGATTTTTTTCCGAAAGCGCTCCTCGCTGTTGTTCGATCATCAGGGTCACAAACACCAGCGCAACAAATCCCACTAGAAAGGTGCCAAGTAACGTCGCCACTGCGGTTTGGTGACGCTTAGCGAATCTTTTTAATCGATCCCGCAGCGGCTCGCGATAAGCTGTGACTTGCTCTCCCGCGAGAAAGGCGTCAATATCGCGCCCAAGATCCCCTGCTGAACGGTACCGATCTTCAGGAGATCGCTCCATCGCGTGGTGGCAAATGGCGACAAGGGGCGCTGGCACGCGTGGATCGATTTCGTCAACACGCCGAAAAGCCGCCTGTCGCACTTCCTCAAGTGCCTGCTTAATATTGGATCCGCTCTTAAAAGCAAGATCCCCCGTCAGCACACAGAATAGGGTTGCGCCAAGTCCAAAAATATCGCTGGCGGTTCCCACTTGTTCATTTTCCCCCGAAGCCTGTTCGGGACTCATGAACCCAATCGTCCCCATGACGCTTCCCGCGACAGTAATGTCCGCGCCGCCGCCAGCTTCCGTCAACATCTCACCGTCGTCGGAGTCCAAACCATCGTTCGAATCCAGATCACCGATATTCTTTGCGCAGCCCCAATCGAGAACTAAGGTTTGGCCCTGACTGCCAATGATGATGTTCGATGGCTTTAGATCACGATGCAGAACTCGTTGGCTGTGTGCATAGTCGATGGCGTTACAAACCGCGATGAAGTGTGTCAACAACGGTCTGAGTTTTGACATCCATTCCTCGCGCGTCGGCCGCGAGCCCAGTTCATGATGCGTTTGTTCAATCAAAGCTGTAAGTGTCGAACCAGAGACCAGCGGCATTGTGTAGTGCGCCGACAATCCGTCGTCACCCAAATCGTAAATCGGGACAATGCCTGGATGCTGCAACTTGGCCGTAATGACTGCTTCACGAATAAATCGTCGTACCCGTCGCTTGCTAGGGGGTAATTCAGGGCGGATTCGCTTTAATGCGACTTCGCGTGACAATTGGCCGTCATAGGCAACGAATACTTCGCCAATAGCACCACGCGCATGCCGCCGCACCAACCGAACGCGTGATCGTTTACTTGCCGTTTGCGAGTCGCTAAAACCATCGTCGGCCACCTCATTGAAATCCGAATTTGAATCAGACGATTTGTCACCCAAACTCTGTTTTGAATCGCAAGACATAACAATTGTCTTGTCGCGCCGAATCACGTCTTGTGTCATGGCAAGAGTTGGCAAATCACATCCGTCAACGCTTTCGACGGTTGGATTGCTTTTAGATAAGGACGCTTCCACCACGTCATCCACATCGACGCTTGGATTTTCAGCAACCGTGGGCGTACCTTCATCCAAACCCCGTAACTTCACATTAGCTTTGCTGAGTGCTTCCAGTCGATCCAGAACGTGTGCGCGTACCGTAGCGGGCAGGAGCAGTACAAATTGCTCGCGTTGCTTCGGGGGTAGGCAAGATGCCGCCTTCACGATCGCTTCCAGATCAACGTCCTGACTGTCAGCCATAGAGTCTTCACCGCTTTCGTTTTCGCAAAACTTCGTAAATTGTGACAGTAGACGGGATATGGAGCGAACACCCAGGCAAACTACCAAAGGCAAACTACCGAAGGCAACAGGGGAGGCGCTGCTGCTCATGCGGAGAATGTCGGCATTTTTCCACAACCGTGAGCAAAAGCATTTCGGTAACGGATCTTACGATTGCGTTGGTCGCGTAAACAACCAAATCCTAGTCCTCAATCAAGCGACTGCTAAGTCGCGAATATTTTATAAAACTCGAAAACCCTTGGCGTTTTACGCGTCTATTGGAGGTTACTAAGACTTCAATCCACGCACGCTACAAGGGGTTTCGAGTGAACATCAGGGTACGTCAACAACTGCGAAAACGCAAACGGAGATTATTACGCAGAATTTCAGTCCAGCATGGAGCGTGGAAATCGCCCATGATTCGTCCTTCCACCACGAAACTCGAACTCGCCGAGAAACAGCAGGCGGTCTCCTGCGGCGGTATCGCAGTGATCCTCGAACTGATCAAGAAGCTTGGTCTGCGGAAGGAACTCAATCGTTCGGCAAAGGTATTCAAGCTCCACCTGCCCTACGACGAAACTGACCACATTCTCAACATTGCCCTGAACCTGCTCGCCGGTGGAACGTGCTTGGATCACATCGAACAACGACGCAACGACGAAGCCTATCTCGATGCACTCGGTGCGGAGCGCATACCCGACCCGACTACTGCTGGAGATTTCTGCCGGAGATTCAGTCACCTCAAGCTGCTCATGGTCATGCAGGCAGTCAATCGCGTTCGGCAAACCGTTTGGAAGCAGCAAGAGGACAGCTTTCTCGATTGCGCCACGATCGAAGCAGACGGAACGATGGTGGAAACAAGCGGTGAAAAGAAATCCGGCATCGGCATCAACTACAAAGGCCAATGGGGCTACCATCCGCTGGTCGTCACGCTCGCGGAAACTCAGGAGCTGCTTTACCTGCACAATCGTAGCGGCAATCGTACCAGCGAGGAAGACTCCGCATTTTTCTATGACTTGGCGATCCAACAATGCACACAGGCGGGCTTTCGAAAGATCGTTCTTCGTGGCGATACGGCCTTCTCGTCGACGGAGCACTTGGATCGCTGGGACAACTCAGGTGTGAAGTTCATTCTTGGCTATTCCGCTCATCGGAACCTCTGCCGCATCGCTGATTCGCTTGCAAAAACCGCATGGAAACGGCTTGACCGTTCGAGGCGAAGCACGCCGGACAAGGCAGAGCGTGCCTGCCGTCCGAACGAGAGAGAACGAATCGTCCAGACCAATGGCTACAAGAATCAACGACTTACCGGAGAGAGTTACGCTGAATTCGAGTATTGTCCCACCGCATGCGAGAAGACTTATCGAATGATCGTTGTTCGCAAAGACATTGATGTAACCAGTGGGCAACAGCTACTGTTCTCCGAAGAGCGATACTTCTTTTATATCACCAATGAAACAGCAGGAACTTTGCCAGCGAGGGAAGTGATTCGCGGCAGCAACCAGCGTTGCGACCAAGAAAACACGATCAGCCAATTGAAAGCCTGTGGAGCCTTGACCGCTCCGCTGGATAACCTTGAAAGCAACATGGCGTACATGCTGTTCGCCTCCTTGGCTTGGACGTTGAAGATTTGGAGCGGGTTGCTGGTTCAAGTCAAGGGCAACGAAAGTCAGAAACGTGTTCGCCGGGAAGCTCGCAACCGAATTATTCGGATGGAATTCTGGACGTATTTGAATTCGCTGATCCTTCTTCCCGCTCAAATCATCCGTTCGTCACGGCAGCGCGTCTTCCGGTTGTTAACCTATCGCCCTACGGTGGACCTACTGATGACCCTACACGATCACATCCGCAAGCCACTGCGATGTTGACGACTCAGCACCAACGAAGCCGAGGTCTGGACGTCTCGGTACCGCTCAAACGCCTAACTCAAAGAACACGAGCCATGCGAAGATCAAGATCGAAAATCAAAAAGCCTGGCCACCGGTCTGCTCGCATCGCACAAGCGAAAAACCCGAAAACGTCACGCGTGGATCGCTTGATTGAGGCCTAGTGCTTCCCCACAAAGCGGAGTCTTTCCATTATACGCATGTAATTAGAAACAAGGGGCATTTAGGACATTGATGGTTGCCCCAAAAGCAGTACAAAGCCGAGGGAAGAACCACTCGGGTCGCAGAATCGATTTGAGTTATACGCAACTTGAGCGCAGTCAACGTGACCTGATCGGATGGATGCGCTCGTTACACCGCGTCAAACGAGGCGAGATCGTTGCCATAGCGTCAACCGCTAGAGAGAGAGAGAAAGAGTATGACAAGCGACACTCAATCGGAGTCAAACCCCCGTGGCTTAAAACTCAATCAGCGCCACGACGAAATGGACGATCAAAACATAGAGCGTCGTCCATAGAACGGTCGACGTGATCGCATGGCTGACATCACTGGCCGAATCCTTCGGTGATAGGCCTCGGTAGTACGCGATCACCGCAGTACCGAATCCGCAAAGGACGTTCTTGGCGAGAACCCACCCCCAACCAACAAACATGGTCGTACCATCGGTGGTCAAATTTCGAAGAAAATGTTGCTGCCAAAAATAGGGTCCGATATGCGGGTACGTTTGCACAAACGTCACCATACTGATCGCCTTGGCCGCACTGAACGCCATCCACTCTAACATCGGTGTGGCCAGAACAAACGCGATCACGATCGGCAAAAGTAAATAGGAACGCGGCTTGACTCCGAGCGTATGGAGTGCATCGACTTGCCCACCATATCGTTTGACCCCAACATCGGCCGACACCGCCGCTCCACAACGGGCCGCGACCAACACGGTTGCCAGAACGGGAACCAAGATTCGATAGAGTGCAAATCCGATCGATGCGAGTAGCTCGTCGATCAGCAGCGGTTGTGTGTACGAACGGAATGGCAAAAAACGAAACGTGAAGTAGGTTCCTGTGAAACCGACAATCAAGCCTGCAAGGATCAAGTAGAACCAAGCCGACGGGCCGCCCACAAGCCGCAAGTAGTGCAGCACGAACCGCACCCCCCAACGGAGATGCGGAAAGTAGGGACGCAATTCAAGCGGCAAACGCAGCGTCGCGCCGACTGCGGAGCCGGTCGCGATCAAGAAACGATCAACCGATTGCCGGGCCACTTCGGTATACTGTCTCACTCGTGGAACCGCAGGTTCCCTGAACCGCTGATCGTCTTCTAATTGCACGGGCTGCATTCGTTTCGGTATTTCCGCCCAATCTTCTTTCGGGATAGAAACCAAACGTTTGAGCCGCGAGTCAAGCAGCAAAACTTCGTCGGCAATTGGCAAGAGTGTGTCATAGTCATGCGTCACCACGATACTAGTCCGACGATGAATTGTTTGCGTATGCCGAATTAACTCAGCCACCATTGCGCCGCTCGCCGCATCGAGCCCGCTGGTGGGTTCGTCATACAACAAAACATCAGGATCGGCGGCGAGTGTTCGAGCAATCGCAAGTCGTTGTTTTTGACCGCCACTTAGCCCCGCAACCGGCGTACGAGCGGGAACGCCTAGCTCATCGAGCCATTCCCGCGCCGATTGAAGCGGTTGATTCGTCAAGTCGCTGCGATGGTCGATCGCAAATTGCACATTCTCGGTCGGGGTTAATTCGTCGAACAACGCGAATTGCTGGAACACAATCCCAACCCGTTTCTTGGCGACCAAATCCTCCGTATCGTCCGCATCAAATTCAATACGACCACTCCACGAAATCACCTCCCCATCGGGCGGCAACAATCCGGCCAGCGTGCGAAGCAAAAGCGATTTCCCCGAACCACTACCGCCGACAATCACCGTGATTTTCCCAGCGGGAATCGTAACGTTGGTGTCGCCAATGAGCGTCCGGGTACCGGCACGGACTTCAAAATCGCTCAGCCTCAGCGACGTCGATTCACTCGGTGCCTTCGCGTTGGTCATTGCGTTGGTCATTGCGACTCTCCCGCGGCCATATACACGATCGGATAGACCATCGCATCACGAGCCACTTCGACAACTTGTTGGCCGTCATTTCGGGAGTGATCGGTCGGTACTGCCACGACCCAGCGTCGATCTTTTCCGAAAATCTGGTTTCGCAGGACCAACGCGAACATCGGATCAATCCCCTCTTCACGCGTCCCAAACAATTCGTCACCGATCCGGCGAATCACGGGCTCCATTTTTTGGCCCGCCAGATCGATTGCTTTGCGAGCGTCGTTGCTTTGCCACACTTCGCTCCAAACGCGATGCAGTCGCTCGTTACCAACCAAGGTTTCTTTCAGGACCGTTTGCAGCAACGCCTGAGCTTCACGGTCCGAAGCAATTCTGTTCGCCACATCGGCTAGCTCAGCGCGGACCATGGGGTTCGAAGCGGTTTCGGCCAACACGCGTTGCACACTTTGGACAATTTCATCCACATGCGCTTCGACCACGGGAACGGCCTCGTTTTCCATGAAGCGACGCCATTCCTCTTGGACCAAGTTCTGTTCCGGCAGCGGCGTCTTGTCGTAAACCGCTCGCCATCCGAATCGCCACACTGATGCACGGTCCCAAACTTCGCGACCGATCTTTTCTACCGTTGGTTGAGCATGGCGACGTACGATCGGCAAAATTTCCTCGCGTGCCAGCGGGATCAACCGCTCGCCCACCACTTCGTCGTTCCATCGCGCTGCGAGCTTTTGGACTTCGGCATGATGACGGTCAATCGATAAACGAAGCTCATCCTCAATCAGGGGCAAGGACCGCTCGATACTTTCTTGAATTAACGGGACAAAAGCAGCAGAAAACTCTTCGCCGTGAGCTTCAAACGCCATCGCCAATTGATCTTGGATTCGCCGCTGTTTCTCGGGCGGAAACATAATTCGCAATACGTCTTCTAATCGACCGCTATTGTGGTAATAGAAAAGTCGAGCCTGATTGGCCCTCAAATTGGCATCGTTCCACTGCACGTCCACTGTACCCGCAGATCGATCCGACGAGGTGACGTAACCGATTTGGCGCCAATCGCCGGTACTGCTCGCAGTAAAAACCGGGTCATACCGCCGCAACCGTTGACTCGTGTCGACAGCCGTAAACCGATCGGATCTGCCAAACACGAAACCCGCCACCGATGCCGCATCGGTTTTCCCCACCGAGTTCGGAGTTGGTCGCAGCAGTATCGCAATGCCAACCGCGACCGCGATCCAAAACAGCATGCCGAGGTATCGTTTCAGGGCTCGGTTCATTGACACCAAATTCACCAACAAAAACGGAGAAGCACGAAGACGTTACACAGAGCTCGCTTAGCCCCCCAGCCTTTTGAGGGAGTGTCGGTCTCGTTTGGCAGCGTCCCATCACGAACGGGATTCGACGCTATTTGCTTTGGGCGACGCTATTTGCTTTGGGCCATGTCACGAGCGTGATAACTACTACGGACGAAGGGACCACTGGCAACTTTCTTGAAGCCCATGCTGCGAGCGATCTCGCCGATCTCTTCGAATTCCTCTGGCGGAACATACCGAACCACTGGCAAATACTTTTCACCGGGTTGTAGATATTGGCCGAGCGTCAAAAAGTCGACGTCGTACTCGCGAAGATCCGCAAGCGCTTCGAGCAATTCGCCTCGTTCTTCCCCGAGGCCGAGCATTAAACCACTCTTGGTCGCAACGTCGGCATCATACCGTTTGACTTGGCGCATCAATTCAAGGGTCCAACGGTAATCGCTTTTTGGCCCACGGACGCGGCGGTATAGACGAGGAACGGTTTCCATGTTGTGATTGAACACCGTTGGTTTCGCCTCGATCACCCGTTCGAGCGAAGGTTTGCAATGCACAAAGTCGGGCGTCAATACTTCGGTCGTCGCAGACGTTTGCTCGCGGACGGCAACCACACATTGATAAAAGTGTTCGGCACCACCGTCCGGTAAGTCGTCACGCGTGACCGAGGTAATTACCACGTGTTTGAGGCCCAAACGGGCTGCTGCTTCGGCAACGCGGGCCGGCTCATCGGCTTCGGGCAATTCAGGTTTCCCTCGATGAACGGCACAAAAACCACAGGGGCGTGTGCAAACATTCCCCAAAACCATAAATGTCGCCGTCTGCTGGCTATAGCATTCCATCCGATTGGGGCATTTTGCGTTCTCGCAAACCGTTTCCAAATTAAATTCGTCCAGCAATTCGGACGTCATGTGATTGGAATTGCTGCGAGGAACAGGCCGCCGAAGCCATCTCGGCAACCGTCCCGACGCACTAACGTCAACACCAGCGGGAATTTCGGGTTCAGCGACAACGGGTAAACGGAATGCCATAGGAGCCGTAATATTGGGCAATAGGGGAATGAACCAAAAGACCTTTTCATACGCATTGTAATGAACATGCAATGCCCGTCTGCGCTAGATCGCACCTTGGCTGTACAATTCTTCGCTAACCGCAACCGGTAGAAGGGCAAATGGCAAAGAACAAGAAAAAGAAAACATCCTCAGGCAAAAAAAAGCTTGCGACCGGATTCACGATCGTCACTGAAAACCGCAAAGCACGTCATCGATACGAGATTCTCGATTCGATCGAATGCGGCATGATGTTGATCGGCAGTGAAGTCAAATCGATGCGTGAGGGAAAAATGTCGCTCGATGAAGCCTACATACGGGTCAAAGGAAGCGAATTATGGCTGATCGGATCCGACATCGCCCATTACAACAACGCCGGTATGTGGAACCATGACCCACGCCGACCGCGAAAATTGCTCGTTCATGCACGCGAGTTTGATAAATACGCCGGCGGCGCCCACCAACGTGGTTTGACTCTGATCCCGCTGCGGGTTTATTTCAACGATCGCGGTATCGCGAAATGTGTCATGGGGCTCGCCAAGGGTAAGAAAAATTTCGACAAACGGGAAACCTTAAAGAAGCGTGACGCCGAGCGTGGATTGCAACGCGCTATGCGTCGCCGATAGAACGAACGCCACAGACAAGACCCAGATCTCGCCGAAGGCCCAGATCTCGCGGATAGAAACACGAAGCGCCGAGGATGCCCTGCAAATCAATGGAATCAACGATGAAAGCACTTGAAATCACCGACTTGGTCAAAACGTTTGACCAACCCGGTGGCGGTCGATTAACCGTATTAGACGTATCGAGTTTCCAAATTAGCGCTGGCGAACAAGTCGCGTTGATCGGGGAAAGTGGTGGCGGCAAGACCACGCTACTCCATTTGATCGCCGGATTATTGACACCCGACACCGGTTCCATCCGCTTGGCCGGAACCGAGCTTACGAAACTGAGCGAGCAGGGCCGCGACCGGTTTCGTGCATCTGCGATCGGATATGTCTTTCAAACTTTTAATTTATTGCCTGCGTTTACCGCGATTGAAAACGTCCGACTCGGAATGACGTTCGGGCATGGCCACCATGACCCCAACCGTGCAATGGATTTGCTAGATCGCGTTGGCTTGGCCGATCGAGCCCACTATCGACCGAGCCAATTGAGCGTCGGTCAACAACAACGCGTCGCGATCGCCAGGGCATTAGCAGGAAAACCAAAATTGTTGCTCGCAGATGAACCGACTGCGAACGTCGACCCCGTCAGTGCTGAATCGGTGTTGGACTTGATTCATCAATCGTGCGAGGAAGAAAACTTGGCGATGTTGATGGTTACCCACAGCATGGAAGTGGCTCAACGATTCGAGCGAGTTGAGAGCCTTGAAAAGATCAACCACGCGTTTTCGCATTCAGAAAGCTAACGATGTCCCTCATTCAAATCGCTTGGCGAAATTTTTGTCACCGCTCTCTTTCCAGCTCATTGACGACGCTCTCGTTAGCACTTGGGGTCGGATTGGTTGTGTTGGTGTTATCGATATTCGGAATCATCACCGAAGCGTTCTCTCGAAACGCTTCGGTCGGCTACAACCTCGTTGTCGGCCCCAAAGGCAGCGCGCTGCAATTGACGCTCAACAGCGTTTACTATTTGAGCCAACCGATCGAAAACTTGCCGTTCACCGAGTATATGGAATTTTTCCCCAAGGCCGAACGAGCCGACATGGTTCGTCGTTATGGTGGCGACCCGGCACTGGGCGAGCGTGATGGCGTGTATTCAGGATTCGTCGCGGGGGGCTATGTGATTCCGTTGGCTCTGGGCGATTATTACGGCGAATTTCGCGCCGTGGGAACCACCCCTGATTTTTTTGAAAAGCTACGCAAAGGACCGAATTTGGACGAGAAATTCTCGTTTCGCGAAGGACGTCCGTTCAAAGATTTCACGAAACAGAACGGCTACTTCGAAGCAGTCCTCGGTTCTCGAGTGGCAAGCGAAATGGGCATGCACGCGGGCGAGACATTCTATCCGACTCATGGTGACCCCGAAGGCAAGGGGCACGGACAAGGCTTCAAAATTGTCGGTATTCTCGATCCGACGGGAACGCCGAACGATCGAGCCACGTTCGTGAATTTGGAAGGTTTCTACTTGCTCGACAACCACTCCAGGCCTCTCACGGGTGACGAAATCATCGTCGAGAATGAGGATTGGAAACAGCGTGACCCCGACCATAAACCGCTGACCATCCCCCAACGTGAAGTCACATCCATCTTGGTGCGCAACGGGAATCTAATGTTTGCACCGGGGATGCAAAACAAGATTAACGAAGGCTTACAGGCACAGGCCGCTGCGCCGGTAGGTGAAATTGCAAAATTGATGACGGCGATCGTCGGACCGCTGCTCAAAGCACTGCTAGCGATCACGTTAATCACATGTGTCGTCGCAGCAGTTGGCGTCCTGGTGGCTATCTATAATTCGATGAATGATCGCCGGCGAGACATCGCTGTGATGCGGGCGTTGGGGGCGAGACGCGAGACCGTCACATCAATCATTTTGGCTGAAAGCTTAATGATCGCATTGATCGGCGGGGTACTCGGATGGTTCTTAGCACACCTTGCGATCTGGATTGCAAGCGGTTACATCGAAGATCAAACCGGTGTGCAAGTGACCCTGTTTACAACAAGTGCCTACGAACTAGCGATCTTGCCTTTGGTCGTCGGCTTGGCATTGTTGGCAGGTTTTTTGCCGGCGGCAAGTGCTTATCGAACCGATGTTGGATCGAATTTGGCGGCGTAAAGCGGCACCGATTCGTTGCTTCGCAGTTTTGCGACCGCTGTAAAGAAGACCGCTGTAAAGAAGACCGCTGGGAAAACTTTGCTTTCGCGGCCCCCACGTCTGACTTAACGGAATTCACCCTGCCGGAACATCACGGACCTTTTCCCAAGCATCCACCAGTGCTTGGCACGTCGCCTATCGACAACACTTTACGAGCGTAACCTCGTTCCCCGTGTCGTTAAAGATCAACTCATCCGCAAAACTCTTCATTAACACGAGTCCACGGCCCGATTCGGAATCAAGCGCGTCGGTTGCAGCGGAATCGAGAATCGTCGAGGTGTCGAAGCCATTGCCGCAATCACGAACAACGATACGAATTTCCTTTTCTCCCACGGTCGCTTCGACATTGACCGTGCGGTCCCGGTAAGGGGACTCCGTTTTTCGCTTCTCGATCATATCGGTCGTCGCATCTTCGTAGACCAAGCCATGATGAGCTGGAGTTTCCGAAGCACTCAGTTCCAAATTCCCTCGGTACATGGCATTGACCAGCGCATGTTCTACCGCGCCACGGAGCCGCAACATCTCGGTCCCGCTAAGCAGATTCATATCCGAAGCGACTTGTGTCACCAGTCCTACCAGCGGCGAAATTAAGTCCGCATCATTGGACAACTCGAAAACCAACGAGTTGCGTTTGAGCATCGAAATCAACTTATTGAAACTGGCGTCGGTCCGAGCCACTCCCAAAACATTGGTGATCGTATCATTAAGCAGCGTCTCAACGTGTCGCTTCGGCACATAACTGACCGCACCTTGTTGCAGGGCTTGCGAAGCCAAATCTTCACTACCGCGTGCCGTCACCAAAATTGCAGGAATGTGCGGAAAATCCATCAACATCGTTTCAACCAATTCTAGCCCGTTCACTTCGGGCATTTCCAAGTCCGTGACCACGACGTCGATGGTATCGTTTTCCAACGCGTCAAGAGCCAGTCGTCCGTTGGTGACATGTTGAACTTGATGAGAATCTTCTTCTAAAACGATTCGAAGCTGAAGTGCTTGTGTCGAGCTGTCTTCAACGAGCAATACTTTAGCCATGATTGCGACGCTTCCATGATGAGGGTAACAGGCGAAGTGTATCTCGGTATCGTACACCCATTCGAGAGACAAAGGAATTAGACAATCGCCATGATCCAATTGCGGAATTTTCTTTGAAACTGCGATTTTAGTGCGATACAATCCTGGACTCTCAATCACCCCTCCTCGTCGATGAATATCCACCATGAAAATGCCACTCGCGTTGGTCTGTCTCTGCTTACTTTCGGTTACTGTGGCGCAGGCTCAATCAACTGATGCTCCAAAAGACACCGGTTCTTCGGATGTCACCGTTACGCTGCATGCCGATCAACCTTTGGGCAAAGTAAACCCAAACATCTATGGGCATTTCGCGGAACACCTTGGACGATGCATCTACGAGGGGATCTGGGTCGGCGAAGATTCCTCGATCCCGAATACTCGCGGGATTCGCAACGACGTCACGGCTGCACTTCGGGAAATGAATATCCCGGTACTGCGTTGGCCCGGCGGCTGTTTCGCAGACGAGTATCATTGGATGGATGGCATCGGGCCGCGCGACAAACGCCCTGCACTGATCAATACGCATTGGGGCGGGGTTGTCGAAAACAATCATTTCGGCACCCACGAATTCCTAGACCTCTGCGAACAAATCGGTGCAGAACCTTACGTTTGTGGGAACGTCGGCAGTGGCTCGGTTCAAGAAATGATGAACTGGGTCGAGTACATGACTTCCGACGCCGATTCACCGATGGCCAATTTGCGGCGTGCCAATGGACGCGACAAACCATGGAAAGTTCCGTACTTTGGCGTGGGCAACGAAAGTTGGGGATGTGGCGGCAACATGCGGCCCGAGTACTACGCCGATTTGTATCGTCGCTACAGCACGTTCGTGAAGAATTATTCGGGGAACAGGATCTTCAAGATCGCCGGCGGGGCCAATGTTGCCGACTACAACTGGACCGAAGTGTTGATGAGCCGCGCAGGACGGTTGATGCACGGATTGTCGCTGCATCATTACACCATCCCAACGGGTAACTGGGGACGCAAAGGTTCCGCCACCGAGTTTGACGAAGCGATTTATCACAAAACGCTTAGTAGAACCCTGTTCATGGACGAACTTGTGACCAAGCACAGCGAAATCATGGATCGCCACGACCCGAACAAACGCGTTGGCATGGTCATCGACGAGTGGGGTATTTGGACGGATGTCGAACCAGGAACCAATCCCGGTTTCTTGTATCAACAAAACTCGATCCGTGACGCGATCATCGCAGGATTGAATTTCCACATTTTCCACAAACACGCCGATCGTGTTTCGATGGCCAACATCGCGCAAACGATCAACGTGCTGCAGGCGATGATTTTGACCGACAAAGAAAAAATGTTGCTCACGCCAACTTACCATGTCTTCGAAATGTTCAGTGTCCACCAAGGTGGCACGTTCCTGCCATTACAGATCGAGACACCCGATTACACCGTCGGTGACTCCTCAATCCCCGCGGTCAGCGCGTCGGCAACACGCGATGCCGACGGAGAGATCCATTTGTCGTTGGTCAACACAAATCCGAACCAAGCACTTCGCGTAACATGTTCGATGAATGGCGCGGAGGCGAAAAATATTAGTGGACGGGTACTGACAGCACCAAAATTCAATTCCTATAACTCGTTTGATGCACCGGAAACCGTAAAACCGACCGATTTCGATGGAGCAAGCTTGAGGGGTAACCAAATCGAAATCAACCTGCCGTCAAAAGCAGTGGTGGTCCTATCCTTACGCTAAGGAATTGCATTTTATCACCTATCGCTGGGTGAATAGTCACCTATCGCTGGGTGAAAGCGTGTTCTTCAGCATGTTCCCCAGCGTGGTTTGGCTTAGCGAAATCCTGATCTTTTTCCGGTGCACTCGGTAGTATTGCACGGATGGGGTGGGGGTAACGGTGGGGTGGGGGTAACGGTGGGGTGGGGGTAACGGTGGGGTGGGGGTAACGGGG
>SJPJ01000001.1:1450481-1486967 GCA_007859835.1 Novipirellula herctigrandis
CACTGCACCGTCGTGGGTGGCTAAGGCTAAACGCCTGTGTATCTGGTACAGGCATATCTGATAGAATGGTCAGTTTGGACCATTATTCTGAATTGAAAAGCTCATGCCTTCTCCAATCCAAACGCGCGTTGTTTCGCTTGAGACGCTGCCGGAACTATTACCAACGTTTCTGCAGAACCTTTCGATCGCACGCGGGCAGATCATCGTCGATCAGCTTCACAATATGGTCGATAGCGGGAAAGCGGACGGCATCGACTTGGTCGTGGCGTACGAAGAGCGCGACGGAATCGAGGTCGATATCGCTGCCGCGATCGCGATTTCATTTCAAGGCAGTGACTCGGCAACGCTGCTGCACGCAACTCAGTTTCAATCGGAATCGCCCAACGCGAACCTGATTGAAGCGGTTCGGTTTCATTTAGACAAACTCCTCACGTTGCGTGGGATGCGGTTTGTTCAATGGGCAAGCGATGTAGACGATTTCTCCGAAGCCGCCGAATTGTGGCGCGAAGCAATGGGGTTCGAGTGGGCTGCGGACTTGGACTATTTAAGTGTTTCGATTGATCCGAAATCAAAACGGGATTCCCCTCAACGGATTCGGCTCGAGCCAACTCGGTGGTTGATGGGATCGATGATCAATGAAGACGACTTTGCGAGGATTGTCGATCAAACCTACATCGACACGCTCGATTGTCCAGCGCTGCTGAACTTTCGCACCGCAGAGCAAACGATCGCGTCGTATCAACAGAGTGGCGCCTTTGCCCCCCACCTGTGGTTCACGTTGCACCGCGCGGAGGCCCCGACGGACTCAGCGGACACCCCCCCCATCGGAGTGCTGGTTTTGGCGATGCATGGGACCAAAGTGGCTGAATTGGTTTACATGGGTGTGGTGCCGGCAGCGCGCGGCATGTCGCTTGGTAAGGAGGTGATCCAATCGGTGATCGAAACGGTCCAAACCGCGGGTGCGTCGAGACTCATTTTAGCGGTCGACCAACAGAACGTTTACGCGCGCCGCCTGTACGATGCGTTTGGTCTGAAATGCATGCTTCGGGAATCCGTCGCGGTAAAAAATTTGTGATGGGCATGTGAAAACATGAACTGACTAAAAACGGTTCAAATGGTGATTTCCTCCCCAACGCCCCCGCTAAACCCTTGTCCTAGATGGACTTAGAAACTCGCCCGAGACATGAAGTTCGTGTTGAGATTTCGTTACCAACATATTTTCCACCAAGCTATCAAGTTGAGCGGCGTCCATGACGGTCAGACAAGCCTTGTGCGAGGATGCCGTATTGTGGTCTTTTTTGGGTTGTATGGACGCCCAAGGAAGCTCCCGAAGAAAACTTTTCCGAGAAGCCGCTGAACCATTTGACTTGCTTGCTAGCAATCATAGAATCTGCGTCTCGCTTGTAGGGAAAAGTCGCGTCGAAAAAGGGCGTGTGAATGAATCCAAGTATGAGCGAGAGTTGTTTCAAGCATGGGAAGGCACTGTCGCCACCCAGCGGAGCTAGGTTGGTCTTTCCATTAAGCCCACGATCCATCGCCAACATCTTCTCGGCGAAACGTGGCATAATGGTTTGCTCGCGAAATATCCATGAAGGAGGATTGCGCTACCGTTATGTCTGCATCGCAAGGCTGCATCGATGACACGGCTGTCGTCGAAAAATTCAAGGAAGCTTTGAAAGAGCGTATCGGTGCAGACCGGTTTCAGATGTGGTTTCACCACGGCGTTTCGTTCTCGCTGCAATCAGCATCATCTGCGGCGATGGAATCCGAGGCGCCCCCATCACCCACGTCGACGTGCATGGTCGAGTCTGCTGTAACGTCGGATACTGCTGTGACGATGGATTCTGCTGTGACGTTGGAGACGGACGGTACCAGTGCCCTCGAATACTCACACGACGAGTCGCCCTCGCGGATTGTCGTATTGGTGAGTGGCCAATTCGCGCTTGATCGACTCAAGCAAAACTTCATGCAACCGATTCGCGCTGCTGCGGCTCAAGTCTTCGGTACTTCGCTCGGCGTTGCTTTGGAACTTCAACACCAACAAGCGGTTCAATCGGAACTGCCTCTTCAGAGTGAATCCGATGAGTTTGCGGACGCGGATGAATTTGATCCGGCCGCTGTGGCAGAGTACAACGCCGCGAAAAAATTGGCTGCGAAAACGCGAACGCGTACTTCCCAACGAAACCGCGGAAACGCCAAATCGCTATCGTCGCTTGTGAGTGACGGTGCAGGCACCACCCGCAAACCGACCAAACGTCGGCGCGAACCGTGTGCCGGGCAACCATCGTTACCGAACTTTGGCGGGGAAGCGCAAGGCAGCCAAAATCAAGCCACCGGAAAACAAGCGATTGGTTCCGGTAGTAGCCACCAATCAAACAAACCGATGTCTGCCGCTGCGGCCCTGCGGGCGACGATGACATTAAAGACATTTGTTGGCGGCCAATGTAACCAACTCGCTCACACCGCCGCGATGATGGCATGCCAAAGTCCCTCGACCGCGACGCCACTGTTTTTGTATGGCCCCTCGGGCATCGGCAAATCGCATTTGATCAACGCCATCGCGGACCAATTTCGTCGCGGACATCGGATGCGCCGTGTCGTGCAAATTTCGGGCGAAAAGTTTACCAATGATTTCTGCAAATCGGTCGGCGGCACTGGGTTGCCTGAATTCCGCAAACGCTACCGCGATGTTGACGCACTTTTGATCGATGATGTGCAATTCCTGAGTTCCAAGAGTGCAACGCTTCGCGAAATGCTTTATACCGTCGAAGCGTTGATCGAAGCTGGTCGCCCGATTGTCTTTTCGGCCAACCAAGCACCATCGGAAATCGAAGGTTTGTCGCGAGAGTTGATCGGACGGATGGCAAGCGGTTTGGTTTGTCCGATGCATTCACTCGACAACGCCACTCGCGGAACTGTGCTTCGCGGATTGATTAGCGAACGCTGTTCGGTCGAGTGGCCTGAAGCGACCATCACGGAAGTCAATTCACAATTAGCCGGCGATGGGCGGGTGCTCAGTGGTGTGGTGAATTTGGTCGCAACGCTGCAGAAAATGCTCTCACGAATGCCGTCAATGGACGAGATTCGCCAATTTGGTGGCGACTTATTGCGAACCAGTCAACCAACGGTAACGCTCACCTCGATCGAACGAGCGGTGTGCGAAGCGTTTAGCTTGCCTGCGGATGAGCTGCGGGGCACGTCACAGGCTCGAGCGATTTGTGAACCTCGTATGTTGGCGATGTATTTATCGCGTCAAATGACTTCTTCGGCCTACGCTCAAATTGCTGGCCATTTCGGGGGCCGGTCGCACTCCACCGCGATTGCTGCTGAACGAAACGTCAACAAATGGCTGGCGGAAGGAAAATCGATCGGCCGCGGAGCCGCAGCGATTTCGGCCCGCGAAGCGATCCACCGGCTCGAAACACTGCTCCGAACCGGCTAAACGGGCCCCTCAAACGAATCGGCCCCTTTCAACATTTACGGTTGCACATCGGCCAATTGGTCGATCAAATGGGTTCTCAATCATGGACGAGCGATTGATCCCCGAACCGCTTCCCAACCAACGACTCCTTATTCCACGATACTCCACGGATCGGACTGATGAAATCTGACGACCAACCTTATCGAAACGGCAAAAAGAAGAAGCGTGAGGTGAGCGCTAGCGAGATTTTGCAGCGACAACCACCGTTTGATCTTGAGGCGGAAATGGGAATCCTAGGCAGTATCTTGCTGCTACCGATTGTCTGTGACGACATCGCCAGCTTGCTGCCCGACGACTTCTACGACGAAGCAAACAAGAAGATCTACGAACATCTTCGCGAGATGCACGACCAGGGCGAAAAGATCGACATCACGCTACTCGTTTCGCGGCTTCGAACCGCCGGTGATTACGAAAAGGTTGGCGGCGCGCCTTACTTAGCACGACTCAGTGGCGCCGTCCCTAACGCCGCTCACGCCGTCTATTACGCTGGGATCGTTACCGAAAAAGCGGTCTATCGAAAATTGATCGAATCAAGCACCGAGATCCTCCGTGACTCGTACGATCAAGCAAGCGACGCGAGAGAATTGTGCGCCCAAGCGGAACAAAAAGTGTTCGCGATCATGGACGGGCGCAGCGGCAATTCGGTCAGCAGTTTGAATGACGTGCTGCATCAGGCGATGGACCGCATGGAAGCTCGCATGAGCGGCGAACATACCGATGGAGGTTGCGAAACGGGCTTCACCGATTTTGATTCGATGACCGGTGGACTGCACAACGGTGAATTGATCATCTTGGCTGCTCGGCCGTCGATGGGTAAAACGGCCCTGGCGATGAACATTGGCGAAGAAGCGTCGATTGTTCAACGAACCCCCGTCTTGTTCGTTTCACTCGAAATGTCAGGAATCGAGTTGGCCGACCGTATGTTGTGTTCGCTGGCACGAGTCAACGGCCATAAACTTCGCAATGGAACGATTTCGTCCGACGACCGCGAACGACTGATTGGCAAAGCGAACGAAATTAGCGAGGCGCCGCTGTTCGTGGATGACTCACCAAGCCGAACGGTCAGCGAAATTGCTGCGGGTGCTCGGCGGATCAAACGTCGCGAAGGAAGCTTAGGGCTGATCGTGATTGACTATCTGCAACTCATTGAACCCGATAACTCGCGTGACCCGCGTCAGGAGCAGGTCGCAAAGATCGCCCGACGTTTGAAGGGATTGGCTCGTGAGTTGGAAGTGCCGCTACTCTGCTTGTCACAACTGAACCGACAAGCCGAAGACAGCAAAGATCACCGTCCACGGTTGAGCCATTTGCGAGAATCGGGTGCGATTGAGCAGGATGCCGATGTTGTGATGTTTGTGCACCGTGAAGAGTATTACCATCGCGGCGAAGAGAAGGCACAATATGCAGGTCAAGCCGAAATCATCATTGCGAAACAACGTAACGGGCCGATTGGTGATGTGGCGCTAACCTGGGAAGGCGATTTCACAAAGTTCAGCGACCGAGCCCCTGACCGCCACAGCGAATTCGACGACTACGCCGAATTCAACAGTCCCGCTGGATTTTAGTATCTGGGTTTCTGTATGCGGTCATCGTTGGTTTTCGGAAATCGAGATGGGCCAATCGGCTGGTCGCTGCGTGCGGCGCGACTTCTGCACATCCTTCCGTAGGGTAACGTCCATTCATGTTTGCCTACACATACCAATGTGACCGTTGCAACCAAACGGAATCGTATCGCTCGGCGATCGGCTATTATCGCCTCTCGGACGGCACCGACATTCCTCGCTGTGAACAACCCGCATGGTGCAACGACTGTAACGCACTGCGATCCGCAGAACGGCTCCCAGATCTTCAGCGTCTCACAGAGATTGTTGCTGACTTGGAAACCACCGGGCTTTCCGAACACGACATTGAGAACGCGAAATTGATGAAGCAAGACGTTTCCGACTATCTTGCTGAAAGCCTTTTCCGATCCCATGCATTGATGCGTTGGCGAACTGCCCGCCAATCTCCGCCGCGTTGCCTCGATTGTGAATCGACGAATCTGTTACTGCTCAATCCCCACATCGAACAGGCACTCGATTCGTTCCCCCATCTCGACTGTAATGGTACGTTCCATCTTTCGGATACTTGGCATGGTAGCCAAGCGTCCTATCAGGTGCTGGACGCCGAGGGACGACACCTCCATGACGATTCGTCGGCCGAGAAACGCTTTCGATCGTAGCGATAGGGCAATCGCGGCCAAAGTTGCAGCCCAGACTTGATATTTCAAAATCGGGTTTGCAGCTTCGGTTACAATGTGGGATGTCCGTCCACTGCCTACCAATCTACTGCCTACCAATCTACTGCCTACCAATCTACTGCCTACCAAACTGTCTCGCGGGTTCATCATGAGTGACACCATCGATCGGCTTTCAAGTTTCAGATTGTGCCTTCGGATCACGCTTGTCGTCTGCCTTCTTTCAACGAACACGTTGGCAGTGGAACCGTGCCGCATTGAGGTTGTGGATCAAAGCAACGGATGGCCAGTTCCGATGGTCGAACTTGAAACGACGAATCATATTCGATTCGTCACCGACAACGCCGGATTAGTTGCATTTGATTTACCCGAGCTCATGAACACGCCAACTTGGTTGCATGTGCGAGGCCATGGGTACTCCGTCGCACCGGATGGATTCGGATTTCGCGGCGTTCGCATTATTCCTGTTCCTGGAAAGACATTTCGCATCGAAGTCCAGCGAGAACTTGCCGCCAAACGCCTCGGACGCTTGACGGGCGGTGGCCTGTTTAGCGAGAGCCAAAAGTTGGGCGAAGCAAACGACTGGAGAGAACAAAACTTGCTCGGCTGTGACAGTGTCCAGAACGCGATTTTCAACGAAAAACTATTCTGGCTGTGGGGCGATACAACGCTGGCGGGCTACCCACTAGGCCGCTTCCATTCAATCGCTGCCACTACCGCGCAAACTCCGTTACCGTCCCTTGTTCCACCCATTGGACTACGATTTGATTACTTCAACGATGATCAAGGGACGCCTCGCGATATCGCTCGCATGCCTGGCGACGGTCCGACTTGGTTGTTCGGAATGGTTAGTTTGCCGGACCAAAACGGCCAACACCGCCTAGGCGCAACTTACTCGAAGATCAAAGGCCCGCTGACCGAATACGAAAAAGGGCTTTGCGTTTGGAATGAGCAAACCGAGCAATTTGATCGCCACCGCGTGATTTGGAAAATGTCCGAGCAAGACCCCTCGTCTCCGTTAATGCCGCACGGGCACAGCGTCTTTTGGACGGACCAACATGGCGAGCAGTGGGTTTTGTTTGGAGATCCATTTCCCACAATTCGTTGTCGTGCGACGTTTGAAGATTGGTCCACACCCAAGCGGTGGGAATCGATCGACACCACCAAGACGGTCGAAATGGCGAATTCAAAGCAAACCATCCGGCCGCATCGCGGGGCCATTGCGTTTAACGCCTATCGCGATTGTTGGGTAACCATTTTTACCCAAACATCGGGCAATCGATCCGAGCTTGGAGAAATATGGTATGCCGAATCAACGTCGCCCATGGGACCTTGGTCCGCTGCGATCAAAGTCGTTACACACGACAAGTACACCTTCTACAACCCCCAGATCCACGCTGAATGGGTAGACAAAAACTCGCCCGTTCTACTCTTCGAAGGCACCTACACTTCGACGTTCTCCAAAGCCAAAACGCCAACCCCGCGTTATGACTACAACCAAATACTATACCGATTGGACCTGGACACACTGCGGAATTCGAAAGACGCTCCCTAACACAATCGCGCTAACACAATCGATGAAATCAAAATGACAATCGATCGGCTCTAGGACCGTGCGCAGATGAATCCGCGTTGGACCTGCAAAGCTTCGCAGCAACGCTCACTTCATTCTTGACCGTTGCCGACTCTCCATTCCAGCACTCCGCCGGAAAAGCCGGGTTGCAATTTCACTTGAATGCGAATTGCGGTCGTTTCGACGGGTTCAAACGATGTTCGATTCCACTGGTCCGCGACGACCGGCGACATGTCAGATGCGTTAACCGGCTTCCACTGCTCGCCGTCACGAACCAGTACCGTCCATGATTCGGGAATACGACATTCTCCGATCCCGGTGTCATCGAACCAATAGACTTCGACTTGGGAAACACGACGTTGTTCTGGAAATACATACTGCACCCACTCGCTGGTCCCGCGGTGATCCCACCATGTGAATCTTGGAATGCTGCGATCCGCCGATTGGTTGGGAACTAAGCCATCATCGATCGCATCGCACGAATCGCCTTGGTAGACGTGGGACGCCGATATTTCAAAAGTCGACTTGTGTGGTTTGGGTGGCTCAACCCAAGTTTCTGCATCGGCCCCCTCGCCGATAACGGGAAAGGCAGAAATCCGAAGTCGTGCCGCACCCATTGGAACCAGTGTGACCGTTTCCGTCGGTTGGTCGGATCGAACCGGGCTGTCTTGTAACACCGCACATAATCCATGTTGGTCGATCGTCCACTGAGGAATCGGCTTGGCACGAGCGGAAAGAGTGATCGGAGCGGAATCGATGGTAAACGGAAAATCATCTTCTGGCCATTCGTGATGTTCAAACTTGAACGACTTCTCGACATTGTCCTTGTCGAGAACCAAGCCGTAGTTCCATGATGTCGTTGGATGAATTTCGAACGACGGCCACTGTGACGTATCCACTCCGGCTTGCCAATGCGAATCACCAATCGCCGTTTCCACACTGCTTTTCTTGACGTATTGCTCACCAATTTTGAGTGAGAACGTCAGCGGCCCATAATCGACACTGACACTATCGTGGTTTCGTTTCCACGTTCTTAGCGAAACGCTCATCGGCAGTTGCAGAGTCACAGTATCACCATCGTTCCATTGTCGATTCACTCGCAAGTATCGCCCACGGGAAGCCGATGTTTCCTCTTGCTTGCCATTGATCGTTAAATGGGCGTCCTTGCACCAAGATGGAACACGAAGATAAAGCGGGAAAGTTGTCGATTGTTCCGAATGGAACTCAAACACGATCGTATCTTCGAACGGGTACTTGGTTGTTTCAGTGAAGCGGACTGGAACACCCTCGGCGACTTTGACATTCACTTCACCGGCGCTGTACATCGACGCACAAACGCCGTTGTCCGGGGTGGCCATCCAGAGGTGTTTGGCAAAATACGGCCAACCGTGCGAATGATTGTGTTGGCAACATCGCGAGCTGAACGGATTCATCATCAAGAAGGGGCCTCGGTTTTCGATCCCTGGCGAATGGTTTTCGGCGTCACTTAAAACCATGTTCGGCGCGGTCAAGTAGCGCAGAGCTCGGAAATCAGGCATGACCGCAGCCGGATAGCTATTGAACGCGACGTCCTCACAGTGATCCGCCCAAAACGGGTCACCACTGATTTGCATCATGATTGCGTCGGAAAGCATTTGCTCGACGAAGCCACACGTCTCAGTTGCTTGCCGAGGATCATCGAACCCAGGCCGACTGTTTTCATCACCGCCGAACATGCCTCCGGGAACTTGCCCGAATCGTTTGCGAATCTCGTGAAAATTGTTATAGGCCGCCTGCAAATCATTGGGATCAAGTGACTGTAAATAGTAAGTTGCCGGCTCGCGAAAACACTCAGCGATGTTGACATTGTGCCAATTGGGTAATGTGCCTTTGAGCCTCCAATCGGCCGTACAACGATGTATCTTTTCGGCAACCTTCAATAGCTCGGCATTACCGGTTCGATTGTACAGCCAATAGATGCTCTGCAGGTTATCGCCGCCTCGCATGCGTTGCCAATATCCAGTCAGCATTTGGTCGTCGGGCACGGTCAATTGGTACTCAAAATACCTCGTCATTAAATCCAACACACGATCGTCGGGTTGCCCTGCTGCAACGCTATGCTCGTAGTAAGATTGCAGACAAAAAAGCATCACCATGTTGGCCCAGTAATCTCGGTTGCCATCACCAAGACGTTGTTGGGGACCGAAATCGCCATTGGGCCGTTGGCTTGCCAAAGTGCCCTCAATCCAAATCTGGCTTTCTGCGATCATGTCGGCATCGTCAAAAAGGTAGGCCAATTCGATGTAGCCTTTGAGCCAGTAAGGCAGCTCTTCCCATCCGTATTGGCCACGGCCGTCTTTGCTCAACCATGCGTTGTCTTCTTTCTGTAACCAAGCACTGATCTTTCCAAGATTCCCAGTCAATCCTTTGCGTTGGCGATCTAGCATTTCCCGAAGCCATCCAGCAGGCTTAACCGAACCGGGCGGCAAACTAATGAAGCGACTGGGCGCTAGCGGTGCTCGGTTACCAACGTAGGAAACATTGCTAACCGATGCGTTGTTAGGGGAATCGGTGGTGAAAAATGGGGCATCCACAACGCTTGTATCCGCTCGCAGAAGCGATGGAGCAAGCAGAACAACTGCGATACCTGTTGAAAAAACAACCGCTATCCGGGATGCAATCATGGGAAAGAAACTCAGTCGCGTTCTCGACGTGGCAATCATGTTGCTGTGCTTTTGGTGCTTGGTGGGAAAAAGGTGGGGAAGATACACAATCCTATTGGATAAGCTCCACCGGAGTATCGGTGACAACAAACACATTTTCCATGGCATTTCACGCAATTCAAACGCCATTTTGCGCATCAAACGGTGTCGCGACGTAACATGCTCCGACCGCAGTTAACATCGATTAAGCTTTCGCGGACCTACCACGGTTGTCACATCCTTCCGCTCAATCACAAACACTCAAAAAGGATTGTCCAGACACCGCCAAAACGGGACGTTGCGTCGATGCATTGACTCTCTCGATGAGCCTTCAATAACGTGGTCACGGGATCAACACGTGGTTGTCGTAGTTAATGCACACTATGATGGATGAGCCGTTCAATTGAAAACGGGATTCGGTGTCGCGGACCCCGCCACCACAACAGGACGACCCCACACAATAAAAAGTGAAAACGACGCAATACTTTGGCAATGACTTAACAAACCAGCCCTTACAACAAGGTTTGAAAGCTCACCAAATCGTTTTACTGCGTCCCTCATCAACGGATAACAAATGACACATTCAAACCATTACAAACCTCTCGCCATTGATTTGCCGCGAATGTGTATTGGGTTGTGCATCCCGTTACTCCTTACGGTTAGTGGTTGCAGCGTCGAACCGGCGAAGCCATCACCCACAAAAACGACGGCGGAAACTGCAAAAAGCGAGGCAGAACATTTTGAAACCAAGATCGAGAATTTCTGCGGCGCGTGCCACGGTGTTCCGCGGCCTAGCAGTTTCCCCAAAGATGCTTGGGCAGAGGAAGTCAACCAAGGATTTCGGCTGTTCCTAAACTCGGGGCGAACGGACCTGGATCCTCCCACTCCCCAAGGCGCTGTGCTTGAATATTATCAAGACAACGCACCTGAGACATTGGTGCTTGAACGCCCCCAACACAGCGACACTCCCATGTCCGTGAGTTTCCATCGTCAAGACATACCAATTCTGATAGATGACGCTGCTGTGTCGGTTGCAACTGTTCGTTGGCTGCCTGAGTCGTCGGGCGAAGTAAAAGTAACGAAGAAAGAGGCTGGCATTCTGCTCTGCGATATGGCCAGGGGCCACCTGATGCATATTCCCATGGGTTCGAAAATGGATGGTTCGACGACCGATCACGTCCAACTCGATGCCAAATTGCTCGAAACCTTTCACAACATCGCATCGGTTGAACCGACCGACTTGGACCGAGATTCAAAACTCGATTATCTCCTTGCAGACCTTGGTTCGTACGCACCCAGCGACCATAGTAAAGGGAAAGTTTATTGGCTTCACCAAAATTCCGATGGCGAATGGGTGAAGCAAATCCTACTTCATCGCGTGGGACGAGTCGCATTCGTTAAAGCGGCCGATTTTGATGGTGACCAAAAAACGGACATCGTGGTCTCGGAGTTCGGTTGGCGGAAAACCGGCAGCGTGATATTCCTACGCAACCAAACCACGGATCCTGACAAACCGAAGTTCGCGAAGGAAACCATTGACGAACGCTCAGGCGCAATTCAGATCCATACGTGCGATCTCAACAACGACGGCCATCTCGATTTTGTCACCGTACTGAGCCAAGAACATGAACTTGTTATGGGGTACCTCAACGATGGCAAAGGCCATTTCAAACCGCAGTTGATCTGGGCAGCCGATTTTCCATCCTATGGTTCCAACGGAGTCGAGCTTGTCGACTTAGATGACGATGGCGACCTCGACATCCTGTATACCAACGGTGACGCATTTGATGACAATTTCCTCAAGCCGTACTTCGCGATCCAATGGCTTGAAAATCGCGGAACGTATCCCTACACACACCATCCTATCGCGACCATGCCCGGTGTTCATCGCGCTCTTCCCGCCGACTTTGATGGGGACGGCGACCTCGACATTATCGCCTGTGCATTGCTGCCAACCCTGATCAAAAACCGAACCGATTTTTCGTTGGACAGTGTCGTTTTCCTGGAAAACGTCGAAGGCCAATACATGCGGCACTCGTTGGAAAAAGAGACTCTAAACCACGGGTCACTCGACGTTGGCGACTTTGATGGCGATGGCGATCTCGATTTTGCAACAGGGGAGTTTTGGCCCCTTTCGAAGGAACGATCGGTCTCGATTTGGTGGAACGATTTGCAGGCGAAGCAACCCCATGCCCAAGAGGCAAGCAAGTGAGGTCGCTGTCGCTCGATTAGCTGTCGTTCTTTTGCCAGAACGGCGCATCCACCGATGGATGGGCCGCTCGAAACGATGAAACGCCCTATTTAGCAGGGGCGTAACTGTCAAAACCAAAGTCAATGAATTGGCCGCCCGAGGTTTGTCGAACGTGAACGGCAACGACATTGGTCCCCGAATGCAACAAGGAAGCTGGCACCTCGTAGACTTCGTAGCCTGTGGTGTAACCGCCAAGTGAGATTGCAGCCTTGCCATTGATGAAAACGTCGGCGTCTTCGTCATGCCAGATTCGAAGTCCAATTTTGCTGGGCACATCCCCGCTTATTTCAACGGTTCTTCGAACCCAAATCTCAGGCGTAGCCCAACGGGTTTTGCTGAGAGTCTCCGTTCCTAACCCGCCATTGGCCTCTTTCCATTGTGCGACGGAATAGTCGGATGCATACCAATCGCCCGTCGGTTGCGACGTCACGTAGTGATAGATCGTTTCCGCCTTTTCGCTAGTTGGGACCAACGTGATCGTTTTAGGCGGAACCGGCATCGGCGCCCAATTCGAAGCATCGGTTTGGTTTCGCGACGCATACTTGGACCAAACATTGGAATCGTAAAGCATCTTCAGGAACACGCCCCCAACAACGGGCCGAGCATCAAAGCCGCGTTTTTCGGCCGTTGAAGTGAAGTACCAATCGGTCATCGGTGTTCGCTGGGGCGTTGCACTGAGGAATCGATGAACGGGCAACATCAACGCATCAAAGTCCTCTCGGTTTTCCGTCAACGTTGCGGTCCACATCACCCAATCAAGTTTTGTATAGTCCGATCGGCTGTCCAAAGGCAATCCAAACTCGTTTTGACTTTTGCGATAAAACGCCATTTCCGTTTCCACCACTTCATCAGGAAACAACCCGAGATCCAAAATACGGTCCCAAACAAGGTTATATTTTTGGCTCCATGTTCCCGGTTGGTCAAACGCCAGGACGTAGTGATCGCCATCGCGAGCAGTCTTGATCCATTGGCTTGCATACTGTCTTGCGACACGACGGTATTCCGTTGCCTCGGCCTCTAACCCACGTATATCACAAAGCATCGCGTAACACCCAAGCCCCATGATCGCTTTGGCACTCAAGTTGACGTTGTGGGCCATGTGCCCGGCGAAGTCGTCGGTACAGAGTTGATTATCAGGATCGAACCCTTTCTCCTTTAAGTAGTCTGCCCATTGGCTGAGTTGTGGCCAATACAGTTCCGCGAAATCCGCGTTGCCTTCGATCTTTGCAAGAGCACCAAACAGGGCAAGCATGTTGCCCGATTCCTCGACCGGCATTTGGCCGTCTTCACTGGTTTCTCCCCCACCGTATCGTTGACCATTGGCCTTGGGATAGGTTCCCAAATCGTGCGGTGCGTAGGGAAATTTCCAGCGATCCGAAGCAGCGTAGTTCATGAAAGGAACCAACACCGATTTCGTCATCGCTGGGCCAAACAACAAGAATTGGGGCATCATCGGATAGAAAACGTCCGAAGTCGCAATGCAACCGTTGGAGTGATTTTCTTTGGAAAATTGCAGCGGTTGGCCGTTCTCGTCAGCGACGAATTTGCCTGCCGCCAAGCATTGACGATACGCGAGAGCACAAATATCCGCGTACTCTTGCCCACCCGCAGCAACACAGTCGGCCATCAATTCGCGATCGAACGTGTCGCAACGTTGTTCCAGTGTATCGTGTTCACTAATCGCTGCGACAATCAAATCATCAGCTTCCCAACCGTCTTTGCGCCAATACGGTCGCAACCGCTTTTTCATGTACTCGATCGAGTACAAATCATCGTAAGCGATCAAGGCGTAACGTGACACGGGATTGTCGCCGACGTTGCCGAGTGACATGGCTACCGACGCAACCACTTGACCTGCATCCGTTGGAAATTCCGTTGCCGGTGCAACCAAGGCCTTCACGCCCGCTTTTCCGAACGCTTGACGCAGTGTCGGAGCGTCACCCAATGCCGTGACGGGAGAGTATTCATTGGCCGCGACAAGGTATAGGTATCCCCAATCGATTCGCAAATCGTCGCCGGATCGACCTAGAATGCGTTGGCTATCGGTACCGAGCTTCAGCGCCTTTGCATTGGCAAATGATTCGGTCGAGCCAGAGACCTGCTGATCGAGCACATCGGTAGCCAATTCGCCCCCGGCGTCGACATAGAATTCCACGTCGTGCTGCTTCGAGTCATTGGACTTAACGCTGCAATTAACGTAAGTGGTTGGGCGACTCAGGATGGAGATGTCTTCGGGCAACCCAGGCGTCGTAAATATGAGTGTGACGTCAACTCCCGCGCCGGCGAAGGTGTAAATCGATCGAGTCGGCAAAACTTGCACCGAAAGTTGTTCCATCGTGGCGATCGTTTGCGGTGCGGCACCCATCAAACGATAGGCAGTCCCATCGACGCGAACGATGGCTCCGAGACGTTGAGTCGTTCCAGTCCAGTGTGTGGTTTCCGTTTCCCAAAGTTTATCGGCTTGCGACCAAACGCTGAAATAGGGATCACAGGCAATCAGTGGAACCGCAGGCGGCCGAAAACCGGTTTCAGAAGTTTCCGCCCCAAATGCTTGGGATTGACAAAAAGTCACAAGACTTAGCGTCGTAAAAAAGAGAGAGTACAGAGTTTTCATTGAAGTCAAAACCGTTGTAAAGGGAGTGAATTTTTGTTGGAAACAGGGGCTACATCTCGTAACGGCCTGAGCACCGCCCACCATGGGACATATTTGCACCGCTCGGCGCACTGGGCACGCCGCTTAGCGAAACGATGTAGCGAAAAACTTTCATCACAGCCAATCGCAAAGGACGTGGCTGTGACAAATCCGTGTCTTTGAAGAAGACGCTGGTCAGATTATGGCGTGAATAGAACCTCATGCATTTGCTTGAGTTCCTCCGGTGCGATCTTTTCGACCTTGCGATCGTAACTGATCAAGCCGTTGATCTCGCCTTCCACGTCAGTCGTTTGGGTGTACACGCCTCCGGCAATACCCTTGTGCCGAAGCTCATTGAGGATATCGAGGGATTTGAGATAGCGATCGCGATACTCGGCTTTCGATTTCGGCAGTCCGCCGTATCCCCAATTATCACGTTCGGCGTCCCACAAATGACCTGGAACGGGGTAGCCATGACCACCGAATTCGCCAACCACTTTGATGAAGTCATCGAAACGCTTCGCATCGAGCGGGAAGCCCGGATTGGGATAGGCATGTTGGTCGGCGATGTCGCCCACCGGCCAAAAATTTCCGCCGCTGGCAACATTGACCAACCGTGAAGGGTCACGATTCGAAGTCCATTTGCCAACTTCGACCGTGCGATGTTGTCCCCACGCTTCGTTAAATGGAACCCACACAACGATCGAAGGATGACTCTCCAAATTATCAATCATGCGTTCCAGTTCAATCATATACTGAGCGTGATTTTCATCAGACCAGTCGGCGTCAACCGGATTGGGTTCAAGGTGAGTCCAAGGTGGTCCTTGACCTCCGCTGACTTGATCCTGCCACAACATCATGCCTAGTCGGTCACAGTGATAGTAGTATCGACGGGGTTCGACTTTGATGTGTTTGCGGATCATGTTAAAACCCGCATCCTTGAGCCACTGGATGTCAAACAACATCCCTTCGTCCGATGGTGGCGTTAGCAACCCGTCGGGCCACCAACCTTGATCGAGCGGGCCCCAGTGAAAAATCGGTTCGCCATTTAGCGTCATCCGCCAATGACCATCCGCATCACGTGTCTTTCCGACGCTTCGAATTCCGGCATAGGAATTGACTTCATCAAGCACGTTGCCTGCGTCATCCAGTACTGAGACCTCAAGGGTATAGAGATGAGGAGACTGAGGCGACCAAAGCTTTGCATCATCCACTTGAGCGGAAATTTCGCCGATGGCGGCCTCCTTCTCAACCACGGTCCTATCACCGTCTTTCACGACCAAACGCAGTTGTTTCGCCGACGCCGAACCTTCCAGTTCAGGATCCAAATGGATCGTGCCGGTTTGTGGATCGGTTGAAATCGTCAGATCCGTCAAATACGTCTCGTTGACTTGTTCAAGCCAAACCGTTTGCCAGATTCCGGAAACCTGCGTGTAAAAGATTCCGCCAGGATTGATCACCTGCTTGCCACGTAATTGCCATGCTTCGGTATCGTCTTCGACACGAACCATTAATTCATTTTTGCCGTCTTTCAAAGCGTCCGTAACATCAAACGAAAACGGTGTGTTGCCGCCTTGATGTCTTCCAACGGAGGTGCCGTTCACAAAGACTTCGCATTGGTAGTCGACGGCTTCAAAATTAAGCACAGTGCGTTGCTTTAGTTGTTTCGTCGCATCGAAATTGCGTCGGTACCAAAGTGCTTCGCGTGCATCAAGCATTCGCTGGACGCCGCCGAGTTTGGATTCCAAACAGAATGGAACCAAAATTTCCCCGTCCCACTTCGATGGAACGTCGGTTTGATTTTCGCGAGTGACGGCGTAATCCCACATGCCATTTAAATTGGTCCAATTGTCACGAGCCATTTGAGGCCGAGGGTACTCGGTCCACGCATTATCGGCAGTGAGATCGCTGCCCCACGTCGTGATCAATTCGGACTTAAATGGTGGAATCGGCGGTAACGGTGGCACATTGTCTGCATCGACTACGTGGATGCCGATGTACTGCCCCCCATCGTCTTGGTGGCAATGAACTGCCAGCAGGTTTTTCCCCTGCTTAAACGCACTACGATGTTCGTCGGCGACGGGGACCAACTCGTAATTGCTGGTCCAACCCTCGATCGCCGCGATCTGTTTTCCATTGACCGACACTTCGACTTCGTCGTCATGATGCATCAACAAGCCGAGGTTTTCAGGGATCGAGTCGAGCGAGAATGATCCACGAATCCAAATATCGTCGGTATCCCAAGTCGTCCCGACTCGCGCACCTGGGGTCCTGCGGGTTCCGAAACCGCCCTCGCCTTGGTACCAATCGCTGTCGTCAAAATCGGACTGCTGCCATCCGTTGGCGGGTTGTTCGGTGGTGAAACGCCAAAGTTGAGTCGACAAGACATTCTCAGCGTTTGCATGGCGAGACATGCCAACGGAAACGAAGGCGACCAGCAGCACCACGGCTCGCTGAATCAAAGAAGGCTGCATTTTGTTAAGTTTCATTTTCATCGTGAAGGGAAGTTCCATCAGAGGTGGACAAGGAAGGTTTTAGGAGGGAGTTAGCGTGACAAACCCGGCGTCCGAGATCAAAGTTCAAGTCGATCAAAGGGACTCGACCCGGAGCCAAAGGGACTCGATCCGGAGCCAAAGGGACTCGATCCGGCGCGGACCGAATGAAAACAGTAGTCGGTCGAAAATGACGACGATACAGATGACGCTCGGCCAGCCGCAAAGTTGCTACACACGGTGGCATTACAAAAACCGATTCAAGTTAGGTGGGGGGCATATTCGTTTCCTTCAAGGACCAAAGGACGTATTAGGGTGAAGTTACGGTGATGACGAACTAGGTTCGATGGTGACCGCCATTACCACCGGTGCCGATTGATCGGTACCTTTGATGAAATCGATTGTCTCGATTTTCTCACTTCGTTTCGGTTCAATCTTCAAATAGCGAAGTTGTTGACCCTGAGGAAAACCAAAAGCAAATTCGCTCTCAGGAACATCATTGCGACGCACGTAATCGGCGAAGTGGACACCATTGAGCAATTCATGATCTTCGGATCTTCCGTCGGCATAGCGAAAGCGGACAATCATTGAAACGGTCGGTTCGGTATCGAAGGGATATCCCCAACCGGCGACTCCACTAAGCAGATGAATGGCCTTTGCCCCCGCATTGCACGGCAACGAAACTTCCTTTGGCATCCGTGAAGCTAAAGGGCCGTTGGGGCTATGCAACAAGATCAAATTTGGACGTGATTCGCCATGTGGGTCGGCCAATTGAAACGGAACGCCGTTGAATTGCTTGGGTCCCCAATCCGGGAACACAAACCGATCCGGACCATCGTCATGAAACAACCCTTTGGTGCTGATGGCGTTCGCGTAACGGCCGATTGAAATCGGAACGTACCGGCTCTTGAATGTCAGAAATTCCAACAAATCGGTCATGCCATCCACACTGATCGACCCTTCATAACCTTCGGGCATCAAGGACTTGGGTGACATGACCCATTCCTCAATTCCTTCTCGTAGCACATTTTGCTTCACTCCCGCCGAATCGACTAATTCAATCGCCGTCTTCGATTCTGATTGAAGCATCCCCGTTAAGACCATGCCATCGTCCGTCAAAACCGTGTAAGTCCGAAAATTACCCTCCACCGTTCGACTGGGATCAAGGATATGAATTAACAATTCACTCTTTGGACTAAGGGCCATCCCAGTCAGATCGGGGCCGATCCGGACGCCCAATTCGCCGTGCACATGGCATTTGGCGCATTCATCCATAAAGACTCGTTGACCTTTCATTCGGTCGCCGGAATGTTGCGTGGACATCTGGTATCGATCAAGGACGATCTTGCGGTCATAAGTTGGCAACGTCCCTTCTAAATTCAACAGACGCTCAGCCAACTGCCGAATGGTTTCGTCGGGATGCGCTATCAAAGCCTGTTGTTGCTCAAGCGTTAGTGTGTCAAGCAAAATGTCACCCTCTATTGCGGCACGCAGCATGACCATCGTTAACGGAGGACGTTTAAGCATCAAAGAAAACGCAGCCTGTTTGACCGATGGAGTCAACGCTCCGAGCCGTCCGATGAGTTCGTCACCAAGCCCATCCCAACGACATCCTTCCAAAGCATTGATCAAGCCGATGGCGACGGATGGCGAGGTGCGTGGCGTGACTTCGTCGAGCAGACTGACGACGACTTCGCGATCGCTGCTAACAAAATCAATGGCTTTCACGGCAGCGGCAATACGCTGCTCATCGGGCATCGTCTGATCATGAACCGTGCGGAGCATACCGTCGATCAATTCTTGCCCATAGCGTGAAAACTTATTACTGCCCCATCCAGTGGCAAGTTTGATCAGCCCGCCTCTTGAACCGGCAGGGATACGATCAAGAATCGATAGCAACTTAACATCGGTCATGACGTCAAGTTTGACAGCAGACTCGTGACCCGATGCCGCCAAAAAACCGTCGATGACCGCACTCAAGATCGGCGGATCCACAGCATTCAAATTCGCTAACAACAGGGCTTGGTCGTTTGCGTCATCACCGTGAGCATGATGCTCGGCAACACGACGGATGATTTCCAAGGCGGCCTCAGGCAACTTCGTTTGATTCGCCAAGGAACGCAAAACCGAGCTACTATATTGTGCCGCTGCACTGGTTAATGCATCGGGAATCCAGCGGTCCGTCATATCCGTATGACTTAGCATCATGCCCATTAGCTCCTCACCGGCCCGATCTCTTGCCATTCGCCCATCGGCCGCCTTGGTCGCTTCACTGGAGGCCAAATCCGACAATGCCAACAATGCGGCCAAACGCACGACGCGATTGGGATCCCTTAGTAAATTACTGTTGAAGATCTCAGCGACCGACTGCGTGCGCGTTGGCAACACCTGTGCTGCGACACGGCGAACACCCGCCGACGGATGCTTGAGCGCCCGGTAAACCGCACGATTTGATGCGTCATGCGAACCATCAAGAAGCCCCAAGCCGTGAAGTGTCCACAGTGCATGAATGGCACCTACGTTCAACCCAATGGCATCGGTAGTATGATTGTCAACTAAATCGATCAACGAATCGGTAATGTCCCGCACGCCTCGCTCGACAAGCAAACGTTGGGCATGTTTGCGAACAAGCATGGTTGGATGAGCGAGTGAGGCAACCCGCTGCTTGACCGTTGCACGCTCCAAATCCGGCACTTTTGAGGAATCATTTATTCGATTAGGAGCGTGTAATGGATCAGCAACCACACGATAAATCCGTGCCAATTCCTTATCACGCAGAGTCGTTTCGTAAGCGCGTCCCTTACCCTCCTCGAAACCCTCGGCGGCCCGATTATGTTGCAGAATGTAGTTGTACCAATCAATGACCCAAACTTGGCCATCTGGACCAACTTCGGCCATTGTCGGCGAAGTCCATTCATCGTCACTCGCAAGCAAGTTAAACGGATTCGTGGAACGAAAATCGCTACCACGCTGTTTCAAAACAAACGCGCCGGACAAGTGCCCGGTGGGACCATTGACAAATGCAACACGATTCCAGTACTCCTCGGGGTACGCGCGAGCCGTATATAACGCATGCCCCGTTGCGGACGTGTAACCGCCTTGCCAATCCACCTGACGAACTTTGTCCGTAATTGGGGAAAAGTCACTCGTGTCGGCAATCGAAGACAATGTGAGCGAGGGCATCCAACCGCGGACCCGTTCGTAATACCGATTGGCAATCGGCATGTAGACGCTCGGGTTTCCATTGGCCGTCGAACCAAAGACAAGCCCTTCTTCGCTAAACCCCAATCCCCATGTGTTGTTGTTGGTTGACCGAATAAATTCAATCTCCGATCCATCCGGGCGCATCCGAAAGAACCCCATGCGGAACGATTCTTGCGGCTCACCGTTGGCGATCGGCTGCGAGTAGTTGTAACCCTGCGTACCCCAAATCCAATTATCGTGGCCATACTGAAAGTTACTCACCCCCGCATGGGTATCTTCCATGTTCCAATTCGAAACTAGCACGCTGCGAACATCGGCACGTCCGTCTCCGTTAGTATCCTGTAAAAACAGCGTTTGCGTGCCGTTTTGCACGATTGCCCCGCCACGCGAAAATGCGATAGCACTTGGAATGCTTAGATTGTCGGCAAACAGCGTAAACTTATCCGCCCGGCCATCCTTATCGGTGTCCTCGCAAATACGAATCCGGTCATTACCGAAACCATCTTCGTGAAGCTCATTGGGATAGTCCTCGGTTTCAGCAACCCACAATCGCCCCGATGCGTCCCATGCCATGCAAATGGGTTTGCCATGAAGATCGGGCTCCGAGGCAAACAATTCGACGTGAAATCCCTTTGGAACAACAAGATGCTTGATCGATTCTTCGGCGGGCAAAGCCTGTTGCATCGTGCTTTGCCTTTCGTCCAACGACGCAAATTCCGATGCCGAGTTGTAGACGGGAAGTTCACGTCCGACATCCACGTATTCAAACGGTTTCAAATCATTCGCCAACGAGTTCATTTCCGGAATCGGAAAAGGAGCGTCGGCGACGTAGACCCCCGCATCCTGAGGGTCTTCACCAGCAGCCCACCGGATGCCCCGCTCAACCAAGTTTTGAAATCCCGGATGAGTCCATGTTCGTTGATCGTGTCCCGACGCGGTATAAAAAACGCGACCCTTTCCGTGTGTACGAATCCAGGTCCATGGTTCGCGTCCTTCCTGGTCAACGCGGTACTCCAAAATCGTCCGATTCTTTTCGTTGAATTGATCATGCACATAGGTCTCGTCCCAACTTTCGAAACCTGCGTAACCTTTCATCACTTCGTGATCGGGTTTGTCGATCAGCGCACGAAATACACCTGAATCATGCCGCACGAATTCCGCTCCGACTAACGCACCAAACGGAGGCGCATTGCGGAAGCAAGCACTAGCACAATGCAGCGGGACAAACCCACCACCGCCGGCGACGTAACCCAACAACGCACTAAGTTGATCAGGGGAAATTTCGTCGATGTCCGCGTAGAGCAAAAACACATCGTATTGGGCGAGTGTGCCGGGATTCAAATCCGCAACACGTTCGGTATAAGTCAGTTCGATCCCCCGGCCTGAAAGCACAGAACGCAATTCGCCGAAGCGTGATTCAGGTTGATGGCTACGTCCGGGGTCCCCCAAAAACAGCACCTCCAACCCCTCAGCCATTACACACGAGAAGAAGCCACTGCTAGCACCAAACAACACAAAGGCCAATGCCCCAAAAACGAATTCTCGGAACAGCGATCGGATGCGACTCGCAATAGGGGTGGAATTCATCACGGGGTCTTAGTTATCGAGCGGGGATCGATACCCACACTCGGGAGCCATGTCTAAGAGAACAGCACACGAACAAATCACCCACACCCCCCCTAAAGGGGTTGCACCGGCAAAAAAAATAGCCCATTCTACTGCTCAAAATAATAGCTTTAGAGCATTGTCCCACTGCGCCGTTTTGGCAAAACACCAGACATTCACAGGGAAACTCGTCTGAAGCGAGGTTAGCAAGTATAGATCTGAAGCGTCTGGCGATAATGGAAAAAAGCGCATTAAAGATTCGATTTTACGTTACACTGACGGACTGACCTTTCGGCCCCCCGTTCTCAACATCTCTTTTCAGTCCGCTATGCCACCATCCGCCAAGTCTGTTGCCCTACTCATCGAAACGTCCAATGCGTATACGCGAGGCATGCTTCGGGGCATCGCTTCCTACATGCACGAAAACGAGCTTTGGAAAATTACGCTGCCTGAGCAAGAACGCGGTGCAGGTCCACCGCCTTGGCTGAGTGCTTGGCAAGGCGATGGAGTCATTGCCCGAATCGAGAACAAAGAACTTGCCAACATACTCAAACGCAAGAACATACCGATTGTGGATGTCAGCGCGGCACGAATACTGCCCGATGTTCCTTGGGTAGAAATTGACGAAATGGGGATCGGCCAAGCGGCGTTTGAACACTTTCGCGAACGAGGCTTTGAACGATTCGCTTTCTGTGGTGAACCGATCTACGACTGGTCGAGACTGAGACAAGAAGGGTTCACCCACTTTGTTGAGAAGGCAGGCTTTCCGCTTGAAATCTTCAACGATTCCCCGCGTCCGGGCCAACGCGATTCCGTGAACCAAGCAAGAAAGCGTCTTGAAGCCTGGATCCAAACGCTCCCCCAACGCACTGCGCTGCTTGCCTGTTATGACGTGAAGGCCCAACAAATCCTGGAAGCCTGTCGCCATTTAGGCATCAAGGTGCCCGAGCAAATCACGTTGCTAGGCGTCGATAACGATGAAGTGCTTTGTGATCTTTCGACGCCACCGCTATCGAGCGTCATTCCTGCGGCCAAACGCATCGGTTTCGAAGCAGCCCGACTTCTCGATACGATGATGAACGGCGGCGAAGTCGAAGAACTTTGTCATCTTATCGGACCACTGGGTGTTGAAACGCGTCAATCGACTGACATCCTTGCAGTGAAAGACGAAGACGTCGCAAATGCACTGCGTTTCATTCGGGACCACCATTGCGATGGAATCAATGTGGAAGACGTTCTCAAAGTGGTACCGCTATCCCGCCGGACACTTGAATCTCGTTTTCGGGCATGTGTGGGGCGAACGATGTATCAAGAGATTATCCGAAGTCGGATCGATCGCATTTGCCAACTTCTTCGCAGCTCCGACTTGCCAATGCGAGAAATTGCGCTACGGACTGGGTTCCAGACCGAGGAATACATGAACGTGGCATTCCGTCGCGCCAAAGGCATGCCGCCTGGGAAATTCCGCAAGCAACGCTAGACGCGGTCCGGCAATTTCAGAATGCCCCACAATTGCAGATTCGATTGTCTTTCCTATTCTTTTTGATAAAGTGCATATCCAATCGATAGCGTCAACGGCTTCGATCCCATTTTGGATTGAATCAAATAGGCAAGACTTTAGGATTTGAAGTTGAACAAAGGGCACACCCATGTGAGCGATGACGCGGTCGGAATGCGAGGCTTCGATGCATTCGCAAGGACCTTATTATCCTTGTTTTTGCTCCTACATTTGACCGGGTGCTCCGATTCGCCCCCCCCGCCGGCAACGGTTCAGACGCCGAGCAAGAATTCGTCTCCCAACAAGCTCGAACCACAGTTGGAAAGCGCCCCGGCGACGCAGACATCGAAAGAACGAATCGAACAAGCATTACAGGCGGCTTCCGACAACGATTGGCCTACTGCAAACCGAATTCTCCGCCAGCATTTACTGCTGGAACCTCAAGACGCACGGCTTCACGAATTGCTCGCTGGCGTTGCCGCGCAGCAGAGAAAAACCGAATTAGCAATTGAGCTCTATCAAGGCGTTTTGGCGATCAACGACGATGCATCCATCGCCGTCCGTGAACGACTCGCTCAATTGATGATGGCCTCGGGGCGACCGTTTGAGACAATCGCGATTGGACAAGCATTGATTGATAAGCACCCGTCGGTGATTGAACCACGGTTTGCCTTGACGGGCCTTGCATCCATGTTGGGCCTCGAAAGCATTGCGATCGAACAACTCAAGTGGCTCGCACAACACAATCACGGAGATCACGAAAGCTTGACCGTGTTGGCTCAACCGACACAGGTGGAACCCGATGGCGAATTGTGCCAGGAAGTCCTGAAGCGATACCCAAGCGATCAACGCGCTCAGTATGGATTGGCAAAACTAGACGCACTGAAAATGAAATGGCGGGAAGTCGCTGAGCGATTAGAACCCGTCATTGAGCTTCACCCTCGGTTTGTGCCGGCGTATGTCTTGTATGGCCGAGCATTGATTGAATTGGGCAAAACAGATTCGCTTGATGATTGGCGTCGTAAGGAGCCCGATGAAGCCCGGATGTCATCTGAGTATTGGGTGGTCGCTGGATTGTGGGCAGCAGGACAAAATGACCACCAAAGCGCCGCGAGAGCCTTTTGCGAGGCGGCAGTCAGAGAGGATGCGAACCACTCGGAGACGTTGACCTACTTGATCGCGTCACTTCGCCAAATCGGTCATGATGCAGAAGCCGAATTGGTCTCGGCACATAATGCAAAGCTCGCCGCGCTTCACGACGCGACCAAAACACTTTACGAACGAGAAACGCGATCGCAAAAGGTCGCAATGCAAGTTGCTGACATCATGGGACAACTAGGGCGTTCATGGGAAGCAGAAGCCTGGGCAAGATTCTCGCTCACATTGCCCGATGAGCATGTATCCAACGCACAAAAACGATACCTTGCCATTCGTGACCAACTTTCGCCCGACACACCTTGGAATGCTTCGCCGATCATTCCTGAGCTTCAGCGTCAGATAGCCGAATTGCCCGCAGTCGCGTGGACCAAGAAAAGCACGTCATCGGGCCCCCGCATCACGCGAAGCAATGCAAAGCTCCGTTTTTCGGATTCTGCCCAACAGTTGGGACTAAAACACACGACCTCGCTAGCACCAGAAACGACCAAACAAGGACATTGGATTTTCCAAAGCAATGGCGGTGGGGCGGCAGTGATCGACTTTGACTTAGATGGTTGGCCTGACTTAGCGATGGCGGACCTGAACGGACACCCCATGAAAGACGATTCCGACACGGACCGCCTTTTTCGCAACATCGCAGGATCATTCTTGGATGTCACGCGACTCACATCAATTAACGACAATGGGTTCACACAAGGAATCACCGCTGGCGACTATAACGACGACGGATTTCCCGATCTGATGATCGGCAACATCGGGCGCAATCGGATGTTTCGCAATAACGGCGACGGCACGTTTGAGGATGTGACAGAACAGGTTGGTTTGATCGGAGAACGCTGGACAACGTCCTTAGTGATCGCCGATTTCAATGCAGACGGCCATGCGGATCTGTTTGAAACCAACTATTGTGGCGGCAAGCGTCCCTTTGAAAAGGAATGCCGAAGTCGCAGCACGGGCCAATTGGTTGCCTGCACACCGATGGATTTCGAAGCCGAACCCGATCGCGTTTGGGCAGGACGAGGCGATGGAAGGTTCGCGGACGTCACCGACGATTGGATGACGCTGAGCAGCCCTGGACGAGGCCTCGGGCTGGTCGTCGGCAAACTTGACGAGTCGCCGGGGCTAGACGTTTATGTCGCAAACGACATGTCCGCAAACCATTTGTGGTCGCCCACAGGAGCCGGCAAGCAAACGTCCGACGAACTAATGCGCTTGAACGAAACTGCGACCGCACGAGGCGTCGCGGTTAGCGGACAATCATTGTCCCAAGCATCCATGGGAATCGCGGTCGGCGACCCCGACTCCGACGGCGACTTAGATTTGTTTGTTACTCATTTCGCCGAAGACCACAACACCTACTATGAACAAGTCAGCCGCGGGTTGTGGGTTGACCATTCGTATCGCGTTGGGCTGTCAGAACCATCGATTATGATGCTGGCGTTCGGAACCCAATGGGCTGACTTTGACAACGATGGCGTGGCGGAACTGATCGTCGCCAACGGGCACGTTAGCGATCTCGACCGAGAAGACGTTGCCTATCGAATGCCGCCACAATTGTTCCAACAAACCAGTGAATCAAAATGGGAAGAAATGCCAGCCAAGGAGCTAGGCGACTATTTCACCAGCAACCACTTAGGACGTGCACTGCTTACCTTGGATGCCAATCGGGACGGCTTGAATGATGTTGCAATCACCCACCTTTACGAACCGGTATCGCTGCTGATCAACCAATCAACATCGGGTTCTAAGATGCAGCCTGTAGGGCGTTCGGTAGGCCTTGTCCTTGTCGCTTCAAAAAGTCAGCGAGACGCAATTGGAGCGGAAGTACGTGCCACAGCCGGAAACCGAACAAGCTATGCTCAATTGACGGCGGGCGACGGTTACCTTAGCTCGAACCAACGCCGAATTCCGATTGGAATGGGTACGGAACCCGAGCTTCAATCCGTGACAATCGATTGGCCCTCAGGCGGCCAACAAACGTTCAAATCGCTGCTGGCAGGCCATGACTATTTGATTGCCGAGGGGGACGCCGAGCCCTTTGAATTGTTTCAACATCTGGCTGGTGAATCCGTGAAGTGACCGCTTGCCATCCAATGGGCGCCATCCAATGGGCGCCATCCAATGGGCGCCATCCAATGGGCGCCATCCAATGGGCGCCATCCAATGGACTTGGACATGGACATGGACCAGCGACGACTATAGCGCAGTGCCCGAAATCTTTGCGCAGTGCCCGAAATCATAGCGCAGTGCCTGCAATTGCGAAACAATAGATCTCGCTTTTGACGTTGACGTCGAAGTCGTTGTCACAGCAAACCCACAGCGTCCGGCGACCATCTTCGAGTGGTTTTCCCCAGCACAACCCTTCGGGTTTTTCGACCGCCAAAGCGCCGCCAATCCCAAACGCCGGATCGAGCAAATCAATCAGCAACGTTTTGGTTGCCGGCAATACATTCGCTGGGATTTCTTCCGACGGCATCGACTCCAACTGGCACACGTCCGTTGCCTTTGCTGTATCAATCAAGTAGATCCGTTTGCATTTCGCCGCTTCGCCCACTTGGCCGTCTCGTTCGATTACCAAGAAACGCGTTTCATCGACTGCCAAGATCTCACTCGTCCCTGACGCGAAACTGTCGAGCCGATAATCAAATTCGTGTTCCACCATCTCTTCGCCGTCGTCGTGGTCCTTCGCCGTTGCGTCGAGAATGATACCGCGGCAATTTAGCCCGAAGCACTTATGGTCTTCGATCTTTCCGTCTTGAATCAGTGGGCTTTGCAGCATTGAAACAAAACGCTTACCGCTGGGCGTCACCGCGATTCCTTCCAACCCACGATTTGGGAAGGTACCTCGACGGTAGGTGCCATCCTCGGTCAATTGAATACGGAATCGGCCGGGGATAGCCAATTCGGTTTCAATTTGTCCCGATGGGTCGACAATCACAATGTGCGGCCCGTATTCGTCACTCATCAGCAACGCCCCACCGGGAAGACAACGTATCCCTTCCGGATCCATCGCAGTCCAATCATGCGAATCACCCATCGCGTGCAGGTCGTTGTCGTGAGCCGCCAACGATCCAACGACTTGCGATCCTGCTTGGGATGTCAACAATCGAGTGGCGAGCAAATCGAATTGAATCTGTTTCGTTGCCGGATCAACTTTTAAATTAACTTCGTGAAATCGACATGGATAGGAAACCGCGCCGTCACCCGCACCTCGATCCGAAAGCAAGAAAAAACGATCTTTATCGCCGCTGTAATCCATGCCCGAGAAACCGCCGAACTGGTTCGACATCGAACCGTCCTCTAATTTACCGTGCAACCCACTTGCATCCACTGCGTGTCCATCCAACCGTACCACGCCGATCAATTCAATCGGCTTAGGATGCACCAATCGACGCGATTCGCTACTGACCAATATCGTTTCTTCGGCCGATACGTTTGCAGTTTGCATGCTGACAAATGACGCGCAGCAGAATACAAGGACTGCAAACCGAAACGTTGATCGCTGCGTCATTCTGTTACCGATTTCTTTCTTGGAACGATGGATTCACTCTAAAAGGTATGTGAAGAGAGGACGCCCGCAGTCGCTTTCTTGTGCGGCATATTGTCCGACTTTCGACGAGGCCGGAATGATAAACCCCCAACATCAGCGATGTGAGAGGAAATGATGAAGGTTTGATGAAGAAACATTGCGGGATCGGCCCTGGTTTGCCGTTGGCGAGCTTTCTGGGGACAGTTAGAATGACGCGTACCTATGAAACACTCACCACTGGCCGTAGTTTTTCCTGCCTCACTATCGGCTCTATGCGTTCTTCTATTCCTCAGCTGGAATGCGTTTGCTCCGACGAGCCAAATGGCTCGCCGCAAGCCGGGATTGGATGGAACGCCTCCCTCGGCAGCCAATTCGGATACCCGCGACCTCATCGCCGTCGGCGTGGTTGATGGTCCAGGCACCCGTTCAACGGTCGCAGGATCGTGGACCTCATTTCGGGGTGAAAACAACGATGCCATCTCAACGGATCCAACGAAATTAGCACGTTCATTTCCCTCGGCCGATGGGCCCCCGATTGTTTGGGAAATCGAGGTCGAAGAGGGCTACGCGGCGGCGGCAATTCGTGACGGTTGTGTCTACCTGATCGATTACGACGCCGACGAACAACTCGATACGCTTCGCTGCTTATCGCTCGACGATGGCCAGGAAATTTGGCACAACAGCTATCCCGCACAAGTTTCCCCTAACCATGGAATGACTCGCACCATTCCCGCGATCGCGGGCGATTCGGTCGTCACAATCGGCCCCCGATGCCACGTCGCATGCTGGGATGCCGAAACGGGAGAGTGCCGTTGGCTGTTCAGCATGGTCGAGCGATTCGGCAGCGAAGAGCGCCAGTGGTACAGCGGACAATGCCCGCTGATTGACGACGACCGCGTCATCCTTGCCCCCTGCGGCAAAGACGCGATGATGGTTGCCATCGATCTACACAGTGGCGACGAAGTATGGCGAACACCAAACCGACATGAATGGAAGATGTCGCACGGTTCGATCTTACCCATGGAATTCGAACAAACACCGATGTACGTCTATTGTGGCACGGGCGGAACCGCGGGAGTCTCGGCAAAGGACGGTACGCTACTTTGGGATGAAACATCGTGGGACGAACATTTTGCGACAAGCCCCTCACCGATTGGTTTGCCCAACAACCAAGTCTTTTTGTGCAGTGGTTACGACTCCATTGGTGCAATGTTCTTGAACATTAGCAAAGAAGGCGACAAATTCATCACCACGCCAGGCGAGAATCTCGACCGAAAGCAATTCAATTCCGAACAACAAACACCGGTCCTGGTTGATAACCATCTATTTGGCATTCGGAAACACCGGGGCGGCCAATTGGTTTGTATGGATTTAGAGGGAAATGAAATTTGGAACAGCGGCCGAGACAAGTTTGGCCACGGCCCTTACATGATCGCCGACAACCTAATCTTGACGCTTTCCGACCGAGGCCGACTTGTTGCTGCCGAAGCAACTACCGAAGCCTACCACCCCGTGTGGGAAACCGAAGTGTTCGAACATGGCAACGAAGCGTGGGGCCCGATGGCAATCGCGTCTGGCCGACTAATTGTGCGTGACTTAACTCGAGTCGCCTGTTTGGATTTACGAAGCGAGAACCCATAGACGCATTCCCATGTCCAACAAAACCGCCCCAAACCCTCACACCCCGAGCCAAAACACCCCGAGTCGAACCGGGGCACCATCCGACTCGTCGCCCATTCAACACCCCAAGGGAACGGCATCGATCGTCTTTTGGTCGATCGCCGTCGTCGTCGCTTTGTTAGCGTTATACGCCGTTTTGCAAGTCGACAATTGGGGCGACAGTGGCAACAACCTGCCGACTCGGTTTGGGCTAGACACGGCAAAACTAGCCGCAGTCGACCCGGCGCTTGTCAACTACGCCGAAACCCAACAATATCCCATTGCAATGCAAAGCGTTCGAGGAATCGCTTCGTTACCCGACGGCGGGTTTGTCGTCGCTGGGGATAAAACCATCCAACGATTTAGCAGGGATGGAGAACCGACCGAGTCCATTTCATGTGCCGACGAACCGATATGCGTCACCGTCGCAGGCGACGACCACGTGATGGCAGGACACCTGTTCGTCGGATTCGTCGCTCGCATTGACGTTTTCGATACTCAAGGCCAATTGACCAGGACAATCGATGACGGATTCGATCCCCAAACTCAAATCACTTCGCTTGCCGTTCTCGAAGACTACATCTATGCCGCCGACGCGGGGAACCGCGTGATTGCTCGGTTCGCCGCCGATGGCAAACGCTTAGGTTCCATCGGCAAAGCCGATCCATCGCGAAAGATTCCTCCGTTCATTGTCCCAAGTGCCCACTTCGACATTGTCGGCTCGGACGACGGCATCTTGCGAGCGGTCAACCCTGGGGCTCGGCGGATCCAAGCATTCACACTCGACGGTGATTTGCTCGGTTCGTGGGGCAAAGCTTCGGCAGGGATCGAAGGATTTTTTGGGTGTTGCAACCCAGCGGCTTTGGCGTTGTTGCCGGACGGTCGCTTTGTCACAGCCGAAAAAGGGATCCCGCGAGTAAAAGTATACGCCGCCGATGGCACCTTTGAGTCCGTCGTCGCAACCACCGACATGCTATCCGCAAACGCTTCGTCCAGCATCGACATACGGGACGACCATCGAGCCGACGTCTTAGACGTTGCAACGGATCCAAACGGCCGCGTCTTGGTGTTGGACCCCAACACTCGGGCTGTCCGAATTTTTGAACTGAAAACGGAAATGGTCTCAACCGATGAATCGTAATATTGACTACCGCGACTCGCGACGCGATCTTTTCGCTGCCATTTATCGGTGGTGCGTTTTGGCGGTGCTAGGCGTCATTTCCGCCTTGTTTGCGTTTCGCAATCAAAACGGGGATTGCACGCGGAAAACTCCTTGCCAACAGTGCGGTTTACTCCAACGTTGCGAACTGCCACAAGCGAACCGGACACGTACCGAATCCCAACCGAGGGAACTGTAATGCCAACGGAGGACCAAAAAGATCGACGTGAATTCATGGCCGATGCCATTCGCACTTCGGGCGTGATCGCAATCGCGGGCGGGGGTGGTTTTTTGACAGGCAAGCGAACCACTGCCGAAAACGACGGGGAGCCGATGGTATGGCAACTTGATCCCGACAAATGCACCGCCTGTGGAAACTGTGCAACCTATTGTGTGCTGGACGTTTCCGCCGTGAAGTGCTTCAACGCTTTCGACATGTGCGGTTTCTGTGATATTTGCACCGGCTATTTCGAAATGGACTATGAGTCACTCGACACCGCCGCAGAGAATCAAGCGTGTCCGACCGGTGCCATTGTGCGTAAGTTTGTGGAAGAAAAATCAGGACAACGCTTCTACGAGTACACGATCGACGAACCACTTTGCATCGGATGTGCAAAATGCGTCAAAGGGTGTGCGTTGATGAATGGATCCATGTATTTGCAGGTTGAACACGATCGATGCCTCGACTGCAACGAATGTGCGATTGCAACGGCTTGTCCAACCGAAGCGTTCTACCGAATCCCTGCCAGCCAAGCGGAAATCATGAAACGCCGGGGCGCAGCAGTTTTGAATGCTCGCGGCAACCAAATGCTGCGTACCGCTAGCGGTGACCAAGCAAAGCTCGATGAAGCGAATCAATTGCTATCTCGAACAGCGGTCCAACGTGATTGGCGAGAGCAACAAGCAAACCAAGAAAATGGCGGGAGCACCTCCGATGGTTAAGCAAGGATTGCGGAGGACTCTGAAGGCATCGATGCGTCTGAGCAGGCTGTTTGGACTCGCCGGTCTATTGATACTGGCGATGTCGCAGCTGAGTCACGCCAGCGACGTCATTCCGGTGCCGGAATTTAGCGATTACGAAGTTCCCATTTCAATGCCCGCGCCGGTGGAAAGCCCGGTATGGGAATGGCTTAACGTGGTGCTTTTGATCGGTGCGCTGTCGTTAGCGAGTTATTTTTCGATCGTCACGCGCAGTCGCCGTGGATTGTTTACGCTCGCGATTGCGTCGCTGCTTTGGTTCGGGTTTGCTCGATCAGGTTGCGTTTGTGCGATTGGAGCGACCCAGAACGTGGCATTGGCGATGTTCGATTCCAGCTATGCAATTCCCTGGACGATTGTTGCGATTTTCATACTTCCGCTGATCTTCACTCTGTTTTTCGGTCGGACATTTTGTGCGGCCGTTTGTCCGTTGGGGGCCATACAAGAAGTGGTCGCCATTCGGCCGGTGAAGGTCCCATCGTGGCTCGACCATACGCTGGGGTTGGTTCCTTATATTTACCTCGGCTTGGCAGTTGTTTATGCCGCAACGGGAACAGCATTTATCATTTGCCGATACGATCCCTTTGTTGCGATGTTCCGAATGAGCGGCAATGTGAACATGCTTGTTTTCGGCGGTTCGCTATTGCTTTTGGGGGTCTTTGTTGGTCGCCCCTATTGTCGTTACCTATGTCCTTATGGAGCGGTGCTTGGCGTGCTGTCAAAAGGATCGAAATGGCATGGACGAATCGCACCTGAAAAGTGCATCCAGTGTCATCTATGCGAAAACAGTTGCCCCTACGGTGCCATCGCCACCCCGTCTTCGCCCCCACCAAAATCCGAACGAGCCAACGCGCGTCGCCGATTGGCCAAAACACTTGCGCTCGCGCCCGTGTTGGTGATTGCGGGTGTGCTAGTCGGAATGACGATTGGTACTCCGATGGCAAAGCTTGATCCAAATGTCCGATTGGCCGAACGAATCATCCAAGAAGATGCTGGCGAAGTGGAAGGAACCACCGATGCAACCGACGCGTTTCGGAACACCGGACAACCCAAAAGTGAACTCATCGATTTGGCGATTGGTATCCGCGATCGTTTTGGAACGATGGGGATGTTGTTCGGCGGTTGGGTTGGATTCGTGATTGGCATCAAGTTAATCTCTCTGTCGCTGCAACGAAAACGCGTCGACTATGAACCCGACCGGTCCAGGTGTGTTTCCTGTGCACGTTGCTATTGGTATTGCCCTGGTGAACAAGTGCGATTGGGGCTTGTTGGTGACGTTTCGGACTTGGTGCCATTGAACGTCGATGCAATCGAAGCGGAAAAGGCGGTTTCCAAATGATGACGCCTCGCGATCAATACAATCTCGCTTTTCGCAGCACCATTGTTTGTGGACTGTTTGCTGCGGTGGTTGCCATAAATCTAGGTTCGGACTACCGATCACGTACGGCCAAAGACCCACTCAATTCGGCGGAATACATCGAACTTCGGGCTCAATTACTCGAGGACCCGAAAAACGAAACGCTCCAAGAGTCGTTTCGTGCGCTCGATACTGAATTGCGAGACGCCTATTTCGACAGCCGCTCGTTCTCCTATTGGGGTGGTTGGCTGCTGCTATTGAGCACCGCCGGAACAATCGGACTCGGCAAATGGGCGGCCGTTCTGCGCCGCCGCTTGCCCGACCCCACGTTAACGTCATCCGAACGACGTGCCACCGCGGGGGAAACCGACAACCGCATCGGCCGTAACGCAGTGGGCGGTTTTGCAGGGCTCGCCGTGCTATTGGCATTCGGTTTTTTCATGGCAATCCCAAACCGATTACCGTCCCGCCCAACCGTTGGCCAAGCGGACGAAGACGCCCACTTGGCGTCATCGGACATTGAAAAAGGCGACACATCCGAACCACCATCCTCCGACGCTCTCGCGACGCAGACGGCGGAACTAACCCCATCGGCGATTCCCGAGGGATTTCCAACCGTGGAAGAATTGGCAGCCAATTGGCCTCGCTTTCGTGGCGCCGATGGGTTGGGCATTGTGACTGAAATGGCAATGTTGACTTCGTGGAACGTCGAAACCGGAGAGGGCATTTTATGGAAAACCGAAGTTCCGCTGCCCGGGAACAATTCACCGGTCATGTGGGGCGATCGTATTTTCCTTTCGGGTGCAACCGAGACGACTCGCGAGGTCATGTGTTTTGACGCCGTCAGTGGCGAGTTGCTGTGGCAAAAGGCTGTGCCCGGGACTCCGGAAAGCACCGCGGAAACACCGAATGTCATGAAAGCCACTGGTTTCGCGGCACCCACCATGGCAACCGATGGACGGCGAGCGTATGCCATTTTTGCAAACGGCGACGTCGGAGCCTTTGATTTTGAAGGGAATTTGGCTTGGTCGCGCAGTCTGGGGATCCCCAACAACGCTTACGGGCACGCCTCGTCGCTAATGACATTTGAAAACTTGCTGATCGTCCAATTCGACCAGGGGAGCGAAGGAGAGAACTTATCGCGAATATTGGCACTCAACGTCGAATCAGGTGAAACGACCTGGGAAGCACCGCGCGAAGAAGTGCCCAATTCGTGGCCCACGCCAATCCTAATTTACGTCAACGATCAACCGCAATTGCTCACATGCGGCGCGCCCAACGCGGTCGCGTATGATCCGCGCGATGGCAAAGAAATATGGCGAGCCGATTGTTTGTACGGTGACGTTGGCCCATCGCCCGTTTATGCCGACGGTATCGTGGTAACGGCAAACGAAGTTCCCGGCGTGACTGCAATCAAGGCGGATGGAACGGGTGATGTGACCGAGACCCATATGTTATGGGATGGTTTCATGGGAGTCCCAGATTTATGCAGCCCGCTGGCGACGAATCAAATGGTACTGCTTTTGACGTCTGATGGGCTTTTGACGTGTTACGATTTGCACGAAGGAGGCGACCCGCTATGGGAGCATGAAATCGATGCTTCGTTCTCGTCATCGCCCACGATGATCGGCGAAAACGCTTACCTGTTCGATACAGATGGCCAAGTTTTCATCGTCAAGCCAACGCTCGAGTCTTGCACGGAAGTCGGCGCAAATGATCTGGCAGAGCCCTGCGTCACCAGCCCTGCGGTAAAAAACAGCCGCCTCTACATCCGAACCGAAACACAATTGATGTGCATCGGCGAGTAAGTAAGGACAGATCTTCGGCGTCTGTATGGTTGACATTTCGCGCACTTGGCGCTATGTTCGCACACTGCGGCAGGCTGGATTTTTTCGGCCGTTGACAAGAACCCCCAGCAGAGCCGCTGTGAATCTGAATAAGGCTGCTGGTTTTCCAAGCTCCAAGCGACGTGCGTGCTACGAAATGACGTGTTTATGACGTTCCTAGCCCACGCATCGCCCCAATGAATGAGACCGACTCGCGATGACCGTCGATCTAGAAGCAATTGCCCGTCGAGGGCGTTGCGAGGAATCCAATTTACGAATCGCGTTACCTTTGATTGAACAAGGTTACGCACCTCCTTTCCTGGCACGCTACCGGCGTGATGAATTAGGAGGGTTGGAAGAGGGAACACTCTGGGAGCTTTCCGAGGCATTACACGCCGAAAAAGCCCTCGCCCATCGCCGCGCCGAACTTTTAACGCAGTGGACGGCGACTCCATTGGCCGATCCAGCGCTTGGCCGAGCGATCGAGAAAGCAAGCACCAAACGGATGCTTGAGCGACTCGGTCGGCGGATTAAGTTGGAATCGAACGAGGCCGTCGACGGCGGCACCAAGTTGGCCGTCCGTATTTTGAACCCCGAAAAGGGTGACGGCGACGACTTCCAAACGTTGGCTCAATCCGCCGAAGGAATCACCGATACCGAAGAAGCGATCGGTCATCTCGAAGAATCGCTCGCGCGTCGCTTGGCTGGCGACCCTCGAATTATCAACGCAGCGGTCCAGTGGCTAAGCAAGCATGCCAGAATCTTGGTGGCCGAGATCAGTGATCCGCATGTCAGCGGTAATCAAGAAACGGATAATTCTTCGAATAAGAACGAGGAATCAGCAGGCGACAAACCAGGCGCAGAGGAACATGCCAAGGCGAAGGACAAGCCAGGCGAAGAAGCGGTAACGCCCGCTGAGCCTGAATCGCCCGCTGAGCCTGAAAACGTGACGGCTGAAAATGCGGAACTGGCGGCTACCGAAACAGCTGGAGGCGAAGAACCCGCTGCGACGGAAACAGTTGCAACGGCACCAGCTGCTGCGGAACCAGTAGCCAGCGAAGAACCCGCGGCGCCAGAAACGGTTGCGACCGACCCGACTGCTTCCGAAACAACGGAAGGCGAAGCCCCCACGGCCGCCCAACCAGCTACTGCCGAATCCGCTGCAAC
>SJPJ01000001.1:1487094-1726436 GCA_007859835.1 Novipirellula herctigrandis
GTCACCGAGCAGGGTAGCGATAAGAAGCCCAGCCAAAAGAAAAAGGAAGCGAAGGCGAAGACGCCAGCTCCGAAAAAGCAAAAGAAAGTATCCCCTCGTCAACGTCGGCGACGTTGGTTGATGAGCGTCTTGAAGCCGCTCGAAGGAAAACGAATCGCAGCCAATAAGCTCAGTTCTTTCCAAACCGTGATGCTGGCCCGCGCCCTCCGCAGCCAAGTCGCACAGTGCTCGTTCGAATACGATGCGAACAAATTGGTCGCCGAACTGCAAAACGCCGCAGGCCGGATCAATGCAAAGCTTGCCGACACGCTGCAACATGTCGTCGTCGAGAACGAATCGGATATTCGCGGTGCAGCCGAAGCCGCATGGTGGGACGAATTGCAAGAACGTGCATCGGGCCGCCTGCTAGGTATCGCAGCGGATCACTTGCGTTCGCAAGTCAATCGCGGTGGCGTCGAAGCGAAAGTCATTCTGTCGATCGACGCAGTCGGCCCACGAACCGCTGCCGCTTCAATCGTCTCCAGCGACGGACGCATCTTACATTGCGAAGATTTGCCTTGCCAACTGTCCGCCGGAATGCGATCCCAAGCGGTTTTACGGATGGGTGAATTGATCCACACTCATCACGTCGACCTGATCGTCATCAGCAACGGTCCGGCGCGACGAGGTTGCTTGGTCGCCGTGGGCGAATTGATCAAACAGTCGCCCGATAATTCAATTCGATGGACCTTGGCCGACCGCAGCGGTGCTGACACATACGCGGGCAGCTCGATCGCCGATCGCGAGATGAAGTCGACACCGCGCCGGTTCCGCGCTGCCGCGTGGATTGCATTTTCGGTGATCCAACCTGCACAAGCGATTGCAAAAGTCGATCCGTTAAAACTCCGTCTTGGTTCGTTCCAAAGGGAATTGTCCGATTCGGCACTGCTCGAAGTGCTCGATGACGTAATCGTCAGTGGCGCTTCCCGAGGCGGCGTGGATGTGAATTCAGCGCCCGCTTCGTGGCTGAGCCGTTTACCCGGCATTTCCGAATCGGTTGCAAACACAATTGACACACGGCGTCGCGAAGCATTGTTCAATTCGCGCGAACAGATTGCCAATCTCGAAGGTTGGCAGGATGCAGCATCGATTCGCCAAGCGTTACCGTTCTTGCGAGTTTTTGGTAGCGACGAAACGCTTGACGCCACACTGATCCATCCCGACGATTATCCCCTGGCAAAGAAACTGGCAAACGCCCTTGAACTTCAGATGCCACCGGCGACGCCCGCTGGATATGAGCCTCCTGATTTCACGGAAGACGAACGCAAAAAGGTCAAGTCACTCGACGGATCCGATTCTGCGGAAACAACACCATCGGCAGTAGTGACCGAGATCCCGGCAGCGCCGGGTGCAGAGGGCGAAAGCGAAAAGCCGTTTGGGCTAACTTCGGAAGAAGCGTCCTCCGAAACCGATGCGGAAAAACCCGCTGAAGCCTCAAGCGAAGAACCGTCGGCCGAAGAACCGTCGGCCGAAGTACCGACGCCCGAAGTACCGACGACCGAAGTACCGACGACCGAAGTACCGACGACCGAAGTACCGTCGGCCGAAGAAGCGTCGGCCGAACCGGCCGCTGAAAGCCCGCAAGAAGAAACCCCACAAGCGGAGCAAGCCGAAGCCGAAGTCGATTCCACAGAAAACACCAGCGAACCGGCAGCGGAGCCCGTTGTCGATACGAGCCGACAAACCAAACCACCAAAGGAAAAGGTGGACAAGTGCGTCAAAGAATGGCAAATCGGTTACCGTCGCGCGTACCAATTGGTCCGATGGATGTGCGATCCGTTCGGCGATTCCGAATCAAATGACGGGGAAGCGCACGGCGTCTTGACGAGCGTCCCTTCGATCAAAGAGCTGAAGCCCGGCGACAAGGTTATCGGGGTTGCAGTAGGCGTCATGCCGTTTGGTGTCTTCGTTGAATTAGCCCCCGATTGCAGCGGACTGATTCACGTTAGCAAGGTGTCGGACAAGTTTGTCGAAGATTTGCATGAAGCCGTCCAAGTTGGCGATGTCGTCACAACCTGGGTCACCGGCATCGATGAAAAACGTCGCCGGGTCGCGCTGAGTGCGATTTCTCCTGAGCGAGAAGCAGAACTTCAAGCAATCCGAAACGAAGCTGGCCCACGATTTGGACGCGGATCTCAAGGTGGACGTGGCCCCCAAGGTGGACGCGGCCAAGGTCAACGTGGCGGGAAAGACAACACACAACGCGGCAACCAACCCGCCCGCAGCGGAGCTCCCGCAGCCGGTGGACGCTCAGGTGGCGGCAAACCATCGGGTGGACGCGACCGAGGACCCAAACGCGGCGGTGATGGGCGCGGTCGCGATAATCGCGGTGGCGGAAGAGGTCGTGGTCGTGACAAACAACCCGAATCCTATCGCATTGTCAGTAGCAAGCCAGTCGAACCAATTTCCGATGCGATGAAGAAAGGCGCCGAGCCGCTTCGATCCTTCGGTGATTTGATGCAGTTCATGAGCAAGCCTGAACCAAAAAAGGAACCGGCACCAGAAGCCAAGCCAGCACCGGAAGCCAAGCCAGCACCGGAAGCCAAGCCAGCACCGGAAGCCAAGCCAGCACCGGAAGCCAAGCCGGAACCGGCACAACAAGCCCCCGCGTCTGAAGCTGCAATGGAAGCCGCACCTCAACCCAAACAGGCCGAAGCTCCATCGCCCGAGACACCGACCACACCGGAAATCACGACCGCCAGCGTTGACACGCCCAATGAAACCAACGGGGCAAACGCAAGCGACTCGCCTGAAAACGACCAAACTACGACATCCTCCGACACGCCAGCCTAGACATCATGGACGATTTTGAAGCAAGGTTGAACTCAGCGATCGAGCGAGGAAAACATCGCGCGACCCAGAAAGCATCGGCCGAACGCCAGGAAGAACTGACGACCGAGGAGCTCAAGCGAATGCACAGCGCTCTGAGGTTGTCTCTCTCGGAACGGATCGAAAAATCGGTACACCAAGTTGCGGATCACTTCCCCGGTTTTCGTACCGAATCGGTGATCGGCGAAGGTGGCTGGGGAGCGGCATGCTATCGCGATGACTTGCGTCTCAAAGCGGGCCGACGAACGAACCAATACAGCCGGCTGGAAATCGCAATTCCTTCCTACAGCGATTTACAAGTGCTCGAACTGCGAGGGAAGGCGACGGTGATGAACCGCGAACTTTTTAATCGCAATCACTTTGTTCCGATCGCGGAAGCAAGCGAAGATGCGTTCGATCGAATGATCGATGCATGGGCCATCGAGTATGCCGAAGTCTACGCGGCAAAAAGCGCGTAGGTTAACATTTACGCATTTCCATTGTGGACATGGCATCAAAATAGCCCAGGCCAAGTTCGATATCGAACTTGGCGAGGTTCTACCGGCTTGGCGAGGTTCTAACGGCTTGGCGAGGTTCTAACGGCTTGGCGAGGTTCTACCGGCTTGGCGAGGTTCTACCGGCTTGGCGAGGTTCTAACGAAATCCCTTGGATGCCCACAACCTAGGCCGAGTCAAACACTCGGCTAGGTGAAACTTGGACACGATTGCGTCCTATTTTTTCCGCCGGCGACGACTGACAAGACCACAACCGGTTGCACCTAGGAGCAATGCGACAAAACTTGGCTCCGGAACGGCGATGGGTGTCCCGACAAGCTCGAAATTGTCAATCTCCATCTCACTGTTGCCTGCACCGCTTGCAAAGTCAGCGATGATGAGTTCAATCATCGCTTGGTTGTCCAAACTCGATGAAAGTTCAATCTCGCCGCTTTGGCCAAATTGATTGTCAAGATCTACCGGATCGTAATCCTGAAACACTAACGGAATGTTGTTTTGGCTCAGCTCTCGAAACCACGTTCCACTTCCACCGGTTCGGTAGAACACGTCAAAGCTTGGCGGCAAACTTGTTGGGGTCGCTTCGATGTCAAAGCGAAATTCCAGATCTTCAAAACCAGTGCCGTCGACAGTAATGTACATCAACGCATCGTTGCCAAAATCATCACCGACTGTAACCGGATTTCCATCTTTCCGATCGACATCAAATAAACTGATTCCACCGATATCAAAGTCACTACCACCACCCTTTAGATCGTCCCATTTCAGCGTGCGCGTCGGGCTGTAAACGACGCCGCTAGTGGGAGACGTGTAGCCAATCTTACCGCCTCCACCATTCAAATCAAAATTCGCTCCATCGCCAATAAACGCTTGCATATTCGCGTTTCCACTGGCGGTGTTATCGAAATCAGCAGCGAAATCCATTTTCGTTGGAGCTAGTGCCGGTGGAGTGGGATCGAAATCGTAATCATTCGCAAATCCCCAAAACGCGACCACTTCAGCCGCTTGGGTAACACTCCCAGCCATCGCAAACGTTGCCACCGCCGCAACAAGTGACAAGCACAGTCGCCTTTTCATTGGTTTCTCTTTTCATAAATCCAGGAAGCAATAACAGCATGCAAGAGAATAAACTCGCAAGGAGCCCCCCTATAATTCCGGACCAACCCATCCCCTATCGGATGCGTCTATTCGGAAACCATGGTGACATCTCTCCGGCGGTTCCAGCTTACTTCAAACTTACTCGAAAATCACTGAGTGGCCGTTCTTCTTGGCAAAACCAAGCAAGAATAATCGATCCATTTGCGTTCGAACAACAAGAACAGCCCCTTTGTGCCCGACGGGAACACGCCCCCACCCCACGTCAGAAGTAGATCCCAACATCGTTGATGCAGTTTACCGCACAGCCACCCTTGCCTTCACTGCAAATGGGGACTTCTATTTTTGCCTCGCTTGTGACGCGATCTACGCCCCAGAAACAAAGGCCCCAGAACTCAAGACTTAGACTGGCATGCAAACCGACCGATCCCATCAGGAACGGGCGTCAGGAACTTGAAGAGGGTTCGCCGAAGAATCGTAGAATCGAATGCGAAGAACCTAAATGACATCTTCGCAGTACGATGCGGGTGCATTTCAATAATTGACTTGGGACCATCGCCGTCCAACTTAGAAATGCTCTAAGTCCGACCATCGCGGCAATTCGATGCTGCGACTTATGTCCCGACTTTTAGTCCAATCGCCTAACGGTCTGAGTAAACCATCGTGCTCTCTTCTTTGGTCACAGGAACGGTCGACTGGTCGCTCATCACGATCGCCTTGACCACATGCGTTCCTGGGGCCGTGCCACGAACACGGACTCGGTAAACCAAATCGCTGTTGGCTGCCAATTCAGGTTTCGGTGGAAAGAAAATTCCGCCACGTCCATCCTCTTGAGCATCTCCGTCGGCACTAATCCGCTCGATCCCAGGCGGCAATTGCAATTGCAGTCGCACGTTGGAGTCATTCCGCGAACCACTATTGGCCAGTTTGATTTCGTAAACCGTTTCGCCACCGACCTCGATCGGATCGGATGAATCGGTAATTTGGAATGTGAGTTCTGCTAACGACTCAACCGTAACAAGGCTTTCACTCTTGGCGACCGTTCCGAGGTCGGCTGTTGCTTCAATCATAATTTTTCGATTTCCTTCTTCAACTGGCAATAATGTCAGCGGCACTTGGCCGTTCTTGCCTTTGGGTAAATTTTTCAGCGACCAGTAAACGGCGTGTCTTGTTGGATCGTATTGGCCTTCATAATCAGTACTTACAAACGTAAAGCCGCGATCAAGCTGGGCCACGATCTCAACATTCGTCGCGTCCGCTGTTCCCGCATTGCCAACGTCAAGTTGGTAGGTCGCTTGTCGTTCAAGGAACCGCCTTGACGGTCCCGACAATCCGACCTGTAACTCAGGTGCAACCACCTCAACATTCACCGCGTGCTCCGCCGTGACTCCGTCGTCGGACGCTAAGCGAATGACGTTTTGGATCATACCGGGTTCAACCGCACGCAGGCGTAGCACTTGATGACGCACTTCCCCTGGGGCCAAATCACCCAACATGTTGTCAAGCTGTTTGCCTTTGGGATGCTCTAAGCCATCGGGGACGTCTTCTTGAACGACGACCCCCGTAGCCGAACCGGTTCCCGGATTAGAGACTTCCACTTCGATTTCCAATTGTTGACCGATCAAAACTTGCTCAGGAGCACGTTGGACAACCTTCAATTCCGGCCGTGTACTTACGGTGCGAACCGAGGCCGCCGCTTCGAATGTTACCCGAGCAACGCTACCAAGTTCGCCCTCTTGTTCAGGAATTAACTGAAGCGTCACCGTTCGTTCATCTCCGGCCGGCATCGCTCCGAGTGCCCAAACCAACAAGTCACCTTGCTGGACGGGACTTGGCGACACATCAACCAACCGCATTCCTAGTGGAATGCGATCATGAACTTGAACGTCCAATGCTTCAACCGAGCCAACGTTTTGAACATGAATGACAAACGACGCAGGTTTGCCAACTTTTACTTCCGCTGGTGCACGCTTTTGAATCACAATACTGGGCGATTGAATTCCCTCCAACCGTCGATCACCGGGCGATGCAAGCGTTTCGCTTGCATCGACTGCAACAGGCACTGCTGCGGTAGGTATCGTCGCGGCAGGCACCATGTTCGGTTGGATTGTTCGCGACGCAACACGCTCGTCGGCAATCGACGAATTAGGCTGTGGTATCGCTTGTGGCTGTGGTATCGCTGGCGGCTGAGCGGCCAATGCTTGGTAGCTTTGCGGCGCGGGCTGGGGGGCGGGCTCAAACGGAGGCACCGAATACTGGTTCATGTCGAGTGCAGGCATGGGCTCGACCGCAACATCGGGACTAGGCAATGCCTCAAGTCCGGGCAACGGCTCTTCGCCACGAAGCATGTTGCTTGGCTGTTCGGAATGAGCATAGCCTACGGGCGGAGCCTCGCGAGCGATTTTGTTGTTGGGTAGGTCGTTGTTAGGCAGTTCGTTGTTAGGCAATTCGTTGTTGGGTAGGTCGTTGTTAGGCAGTCCCCATCCTGGGACTTCTGCCACAGGAAGTGTTTCCATCGGATTTGATTCGACTGCCAACGAGGGGGGCACGGTCGTCGCGGATGGCATCGCACCGGGCATCGCGGATGGCATTGCGCCGGGCATCGCGGATGGCATTGCACCGGGCATCGCGGATGGCATTGCGCCGGGCATCGCGGATGGCATTGCGGAAGATGGCAAGTTCGGTTCTGACTCGGGCAAACCAGGTGTTGGCATACCCGCAAACGGCATTGCCATCGATGGTGCCTCGGCTGCAGAAGCCGAATCGTTCGTGAGAGCATTCGCGTTGACTTGGGCATCATCCTGGAAGCCGCCAGGGAGACGCAGCGAGGGCGTGCCACTGCTACCTTCCATCGGCGCTGGCGTGGGTGCCTCCACAGGCTCAATGTACTGGACCTGTTCGACCGCCCCCATGTCCGGCGCAACAATTGGAGCGGGAAAGGCTGGCGGGACATTGGCAAACGACTGACGCATCTCAGTATCGATCCCGGAAATCGGAGTCGGTGGTTGGCTGAGATTGGTCGACGCGTTCAAGGTCCAGCTTGATTCGTTGTCGTCACTACGGTCTTTTTGAGCTTGAGCAGCTGCCAGGGCACCAAGCAAAATGGTAACAGCACCTGCAGCAAGTCGAACACCAAACGGTTTCATCGGTCGCATTCCTTCGCGAGAAAACTAGCCTAATCCAGCGGCTAGATGATGTCGTTACCAAAAAAAGCTTGGTTGCGTGAAGAGCAGTTAAAGATTTTCCAGCGCGACGGAGCCCTAAGCGGATAAACCTAGCCGTGCTTCAAGAGATGCTACCAAAGAAACAGAAGACGCAATCAAAGAAAAGCGAGGGCAATATAGAAAGAGCTGATCCCATAGGGACCAGCTCTGAATCGTAAACGCCTTACAGTCTTAGGCTTCAGAATTAGTCGTTTTTGCTTTGGTGCGAGCCTCGCGAAGGCCGCGACTGAGGATATCACGTAGCATGGGCGAATAATCTTCGTATTTCGCTTCGTCTGGCGCCCCGTTGCTGAATTGGTAGATCGCGTCGCGTGGTTTGACACCCAATGCAATCAATGTGCTACAGAGCGTTCCATAGTCGTTGTTGCGAATCACCATGCTCGGACGCCCCGGTCCGACGGGGGCTCGCGCGAATACCTTGCTTGCAACCGCCAAGAATTTCACTGGTGAGTCGAGCGTTTGCAAAGTCAACAAGCGGCGAGCCATTCGCACACGTTGATCTTCGGGGTCGTTTAAGTTGCGCGCACCAATGATGTTCAAACCGTCGTGCAATTCGACGACCTCTTGACGCTCGTCCGCATGAATTGCATAACCACTCTTCGCGTCAGCAACAATGATGTTGCAGCCTTCGTAGCGAGTTTTTGCGAATTCGGCGTGTGCTTTGTCGAGTGCCTTGTCGGCGCTGGTGCAACGGAGCAGGTCAAGAGCGAGCAGCCCTCGCGATCGTTGCCCAAAAAGTGGCATCGTTGTCGCACGGTTACAAAGGCCGACAAAAACGCCGTTCTGGTTCACTCCGAGCCATGTGCCGCCCGCCTTCTGGTCAATCCCGCACAAAACGCGAGGCTTGCCAGATTGGATCGACGGTGACAAACTCGAGCGGCTGTAGTATTCTTCGCGATTGGCAGCGACCAAAATGGGACTTTCGGGTACCAAGCGATACTGAACGGCCAATAAGCACATTTCGCAGCTTTCTTTTCAAAGATCGGTTGAGTGAAAATTCTCCGGCTAAAGCAAACATCCAAGACTTTGTCAAAGGGTCGTTTTGCTCCAACAGGCAATAATGTATCTACGCTTGGACTCGACCTACACCCCCCGGCGGGTGGTTCGCATAAAAAAACGCCTAATTAAGGTGCTTTCAAGTCGCCTAGCCGAACTCTGGGCAATCTTTGGCGATCGTTTCGGACGATAGAAGGGGAAATCAGCATGCTTTTCGACCCCAAACACCGAACAAACGAACACTCTTTCCATGGAAATCCCAAACTCCAACAGCTATTCGCAAGCGGTTCTCGGCATCCAAACGACGGTCAGCGTTACGCTAGCAAGACAACAAGTCCCACTGAGCCGGATCATCGATTTGGTCCCTGGTTCAATGCTGACATTTGATTCGCATTGTGACGAACCGTTGACGCTAGAAGTCGGGGAATGTCCGATAGCAAAAGGGGAGACAGTTAAAATCGGCGACAAGTTCGGGTTGCGAATCCGCGAAATTCTGCGCGAGGAAGAGTAACATCCTCCTTGATTTTTCACGTCCCGATTTGCTCGCAGCGCAGCGACCGGGAAACGAGGATCGGTTGGTGGCTTGACCGTGGCGCTCTATAATTCATGATCGCTGCTTGATTGCCTCCAACAGGAAATGACTTTGAAACCCGTTTCGAACGAAAAGAACGCTCTTAATATTCCCGTGATTGCCGCTCCTGCGGATTCCGGTGCACTCCATTCGCTAAAACCTTATAAATCGCTCGAAGCCGACGAACTACAGTCGCGTATCGAAGCGGTGCGGAAACACTTTGGCGATCGGCTGTTGATTCTTGGCCATCATTACCAACAAGACGAGGTGATCGAGCATTCGGATCTTCGTGGCGATAGCTATCAACTCAGCGAACGAGCGGCGAGTAGCACAGCGTGCGAGACGATTGTTTTTTGTGGTGTCCATTTCATGGCCGAAACGGCCGACATATTGGCCAACCGACCCCAAAAATTGGCTGAACGAGAGGGCCGTCGGATCACCGTGACATTGCCCGACATGGCCGCAGGCTGCTCCATGGCAGACATGGCTGGCATCCGCCAAGTGGAAGCGGCTTGGGCCGACATGTCCGAAGTGATCGATACCGAGCGAGTCATTCCAGTGACCTATATCAATAGCGCCGCAAGCTTGAAAGCTTTCTGTGGTCGACACGGAGGAATTGTTTGTACGAGTAGCAACGCCCAGGCGGTTTTGGAGTGGGCGTTTGAACGAGGTGATCGAGTGTTCTTTTTCCCCGATCAACATCTCGGCCGCAACACGGCTTTAAAAATGGGGATCGAGGAATCGGAAATGCCCGTTTGGGATCCCTACCAATTAGAGTTAGGCGGAAACTCGGATGAGGCGATCGAACACAGCCGAGTGATTTTGTGGAAAGGGCACTGCAGCGTCCATCAAATGTTTCGCGCAGAGCATGTCGCAGGATTCCGCAAACAGTATCCCGGAATCAAAATCCTCGTTCACCCCGAATGCCCGCGAGAAGTGAATGATCTCGCAGATGTTTCGGGAAGCACTGGCAAGATTATCCAAACGGTTCGCAACAGCCCCGCCGGGACAAAATGGGCGATTGGAACGGAGTTGCATTTGGTGAACCGGTTAAAGGCCGAGCATCCGGAGCAGGAGATTCATTTCCTCAGTCCGGTGGTATGCATGTGTGCGACGATGTACCGGATTGATTTGCCACACCTGTGTTGGACGCTTGAAAACCTTCGCGATGGCGTTGTGGTTAACAAAATCGAAGTCGAGGAAGAGACTTCGAAGTGGAGTCTGATTGCATTGGAGCGGATGCTAGCGGTGAAATAGTAGCTCGTAGTAGCGCTCAGCGTCACGCGAATCCTACCATCGCATCAGTGCCGTTCCCCACGATAAACCAGCCCCGAAGCCGCAGAGCAAAACCAAATCACCTCGTTCGAGACGCCCTTGAGCAATCGCGTCATCCAGCACGAGTGGGATGCTGGCTGCTGATGTATTGCCGTAGCGATCCAAATTCATCAGCACCTTCTCGGGTGCAAGCTTTAGGCCCGCGACTGCGGAATCGATGATTCGTTCATTCGCTTGATGCATCACGACCAACTTCAATTCGTCAGCCGTCACATTAGCATCCGCAAGCACTTGTTCGATGCTCTCATCGATGACTCTTACCGCCCATTTGAAGACGCCACGACCGTCCATCGCCAAAAAATGCTCTCCATTGCCAAATGCTTCCGGGGTCAATTGGCGACGCGTTCCTCCGGCAGGGATGCGAAGCAAATCGGCTCCCCAACCTTCGCTGCATAATTGGTATGACAAGATTCCCGAGGATTCCGTTTTCTCGGTTGGGGTTAGGATCGCTGCGCCGGCGCCGTCACCGAACAGGGGGAATGTCTTCACGTCTTTGGGGTCGACCGACCGGCTCATCAAATCGGAACCGACCACCAAGGCACACTTACTGTTCCCGGTGGCAACAAATTGTCCCGCCGTCAACATTGCGTACATGAATCCGGCACAGGCAGCACTGACGTCCATCGCCGGAGCGACCGAGCCAAGGCGGCCTTGCAAGTAGCACGCAGTTGAGGGTGATGGATGGTCGGGGGTCATCGTGGCGACAATAATCAAGTCGACTTCGTCAGCGGTGCGGCCAGCGGATTTGAGCGTTTTGAGAGCCGCTTCGTAAGCCAAGTCACTCGTGACTTGATCGGGGGCCGCGTGTCGTCGCTCTTTAATACCCGTTCGGCGGATAATCCATTCGCTATCACAACCGAGAGCCGCCAGGTCTTCGTTGGTGACGATCTTCTCAGGCACGTAGGTGCCGATCCCCGCGATCTGGACGCCAGCGATTTTACCCATCCGGCCTCTTGTGGCGATTGGGCTGGTGTGGCCTTCTTTCAAATCCGTTGTCGAGGCGTCCCGTGTTGTGTTTCCGGGAACCAGATTAGTGTCTGTCATACGAGCTTTTAGTGGGAAAAAACTGCAATTTTCGGATTGCATTCGGTCGGGCGGGAATTTGAATTTCGGACAATTCCTCAGCAAAGGGTCGAGAGTATAGCTATTTGAGCACAGTTGCGTTAGACACCCCCAAAAGCGTCCTGGGCCACCCCATAAATTAAGGTGCTGACGCGGTAGAGTGTTTTTTTCTACACTACACAGGCGTAACCACGCTTCAGGCGTAACCACGCTCCTTTTCCATTTTCATTTTTCTCCGCGTCAGGGAATGATCGGATGATTTCTACGATTGGCTATTGCACGAACGTCCATGCGGGAACTGACCTCGATACCATTCGCGACAATTTGCAGCGATACGCAGTGGATGTCCATCGCAACTTGACAGGCGACGCCCCCCTCGGAGTCGGCTTGTGGCTTCCCCAAAAAGCGGCTTCGCAGCTGGCCGCCAGCGACGAGGAGATGCGAGAATTCCGGGCATTTCTAGATCAACGGCACTTGGAAGCGTTCACCATCAACGGATTTCCTTACGACAATTTTCACCAAGATATCGTGAAACATCAGGTTTACGAACCAGCATGGTGGGACCCGCGGCGGTTGGTTTATACGAAACAGCTCGCGCACGTGATGACATCTCTACTGCCGGAATCCCAGAAGGTCGGATCGATCAGTACGTTGCCGATTGGATGGCCAACCGATTCGATTCATTTGGGATTGGCCAAATCCAAGGAACTTGACTTGGCTGGTACCCAGTTGCGTGATTTGGCCGACTTCCTCGCGGCTTTGGAAGCGCGATCGGGCCGGCGAATCGTGGTGGCGATCGAACCGGAGCCAGGATGCATTCTGGATTCGGCCACGGACTTGATCCAGTGGTTTGAAAAACAACTTCCCAATTCGGTCCATCGACGCTACATCCAAGTTTGCCATGACATTTGCCATAGCGCAGTGATGATGGAACCGCAGCAGGAGGTGCTCAGCCGTTACGCAGCTGCAGGAATCGGAATTGGCAAGGTTCAAGTCAGCAGTGCGGTCGTCGCTGATTGGGATTCCATGGCGATTCATCGCCGCCAAGAGGCAATCGAGCAATTGGCCCAATTCGCGGAAGACCGATATTTGCATCAAACCGGTCGAATGGCCGCTGACGGATCGTTTACCTTGGTTGAGGATTTACCACAGCTGCTCTCGCAGACCCCTACCTCGGGTGACCCCGCACAAGCCTCGGGTGACCCAGCACAAGGGGACATGCGTTGGGTGGTCCATTTTCATGTTCCCATTTTCTTGGAACGATTCGGGCGGCTTTCGACCAGTCAATCCGAGATCCTAAAGTGCCTGAAAGCTCTTCATGATGACGCCGCATTGGCAACGCCGACGATTGATTTCACCGGCCATTTCGAAATCGAAACGTATGCCTGGACCGTGTTGCCCGAGGCAATGCGCAAACGAGGCTTAGCCGATGATGTCGCTACTGAAATCCGCTGGCTCAACAAAGAGTGGATCGACAGCATGTAGTGGGGCTTTCGCGGCAATTCCAGGCGGGGTACCATCAAGGCTATGAGCGAAGACACACTCAACAAACGACGACGACTGTTGCGCAACCTTGTCGTGATGGCGCTAGCGGATGGATCGCTGGGCGAACGCGAAGTGAACTTGGTTGCGGATCGTTGTATTGCGTTGGGGCTAGACGAGACGGAATTGGAAAAAGCAGTCGAGTTTGGGCTAGGTGATGATGCTGCACTCGAATTGCCTGTGGCCCCTAGCGAACGCGAAGCCTTGCTGAGCGAGTTGATACGAGTGATGGCCGCAGACGCTCATTTGGAAGAATCCGAAAAACGGCTGTTTGCATTGGCGGCCGTGATGATGGACTTGTCACGCGAAGATGTTGATCGCATCATCGACAAGACGCTTAACTCCAAATAACACGCACGTCTCTTAACTCTTTTGGTAGCGCATCCGTCGTGGCCCGAATTCTGATTACGTCCGGTCCGACCCGGCAATACCTTGATCCAGTTCGTTACCTGACCAATGCCTCAAGCGGACGGATGGGTGCGGCTTTGGCCAGCGCTGCGATTAATGAGGGGCACGAGGTGGTGATCGTGTCCGGGCCTGTTTCGGTCGAGTATCCGTTGCGAGCCAAATTGATCAACGTCGTGACGACCGACGAGATGCTTGAGGCCGCGACCGAGACGTTTGCGAAATGCGACGGAGCAATCGGAGCTGCCGCGCCGTGCGACTACATGCCGCGATTCATTCAAAAGCAGAAAATCGCAAAGACAGGCGAACCGCTGCAATTGGAATTGGTCGAAACACCTGATATTGTCGCGACACTTGGACAACAAAAACGACGCGGCCAATGGGTGGTTGGATTTGCCCTGGAAACCCAAGACCGTCGTTTCCGAGCGACCGTGAAATTGGAAAAAAAGCTTTGCGACCTAATCGTCAGCAATGGCCCGCAAGCGATCGATTCAGACCAAAACGACGTTGAGCTACTCGATGGCGCTGGAAACGTCATCGCTGCGATCCACGGAAACAAAGAAATCGTCGCCCGAAAACTACTCAAGAAAATCACGAAGTTCATTCAATAACATTGCCTTTTTTGTGGCCGGACGTTCTCTCTCTCGAAATACGCGTTCTCTCTCTCTCGAAATACGCGTTCTCGAATTCACGCCCTTTCACGCAAACCAAAGGCGTCCCAAGACATTTCAAAGCCGAAACGCCAATCATGCCCAATACCACGTCACTCTCCACCACGCTCGGGCGTCTGACCCTAAAAAACCCCATTATGGTCGCCTCGGGCACCTTCGGGTATGCACGCGAAATGCAAGAGGTAGTCGATGTTCCACGACTTGGCGCGGTCCTACCCAAAACGATCACCGCGGAGCCGCGGGTCGGCAATGCTCCGTGGCGAACCGTTGAAACCTCGGCGGGGTTACTCAACGCAATTGGATTGGACAATGACGGCGTCGATGCCTTCCTCGAAAACCACTTACCCTATCTACGATCCCTTGGAACTTCGATTGTCGTCAGCGTCGCAGGACGGACAACCGACGAATTCGTGTCGTTAGCGGAACGAGTAGGAAACGAAGAAGGTGTTTCGGCGATCGAATTGAATTTGTCATGCCCCAACGTAAGTGGCGGCATCGACTTTGGTACCAACGCAAACTCGTGTCGCGAAGTCGTCCAATCCACTCGCGACCGATGCAAAGTTCCTGTACTTGCGAAACTCACTCCGAACGTCACGCGGATCGCCGAGATCGCACAAGGTGCAGCCGATGGAGGTGCCGATGCCGTCTGTTTAATCAACACTGTCTTAGGGATGGCGATTGATTGGCGACGTAAAAAAACAATGCTCGGTAACGGCATGGGGGGACTCAGTGGCCCAGCGATCAAGCCAATCGCGTTGCGCTGTGTCCATCAAGTAGCGTCGGCCGTTGATATCGCAATCATTGGAATCGGCGGAATTGCCACGATCGATGATGTGATGGAATTCTTCGTCGCCGGTGCGAGTGCCGTTCAAATTGGCACAGCGAATTACTACGACCCCACCGTTTCAACACGTTTGATCGACGAATTACCTGCAGCACTTCAAGAGATCGAAGCCACGAGCGTCGCAGAAGTTGTCCGATCATTGGGCTAGGCACCAATATTCTTTCGATTGGTAATGGCGCGAACCAAGTGAGCCGACGGCGCTGGCCAAAGGGTTTGTGCGAGGTTTTCCACTGATACAGCCGCAGCAAACTCCCTGGGTTCCTATCGGGAATCACTTAAGCTCGTACGATTCAGCTCGGCAAGGCGATTCAGCTCGGCAAGGCGATTCAGCTTGGCAAGGCGATTCAGCTCGGCAAGGCGATTCAGCTTGGCAACACTCGATAGCGACAACACTCGATAGCGACAAGCACTGTGCTGAGAGGACGTGTTTGCCCCCACAAAACGTCGAGTTGCGATGCGATGGCGTCCCCGCTCTTTGCTTGCCGAACACCGTTGAACTCGAATCATCAACGACGGTTGGGGCCTACCAACGCTGAACGCTGGCACAGAGTTTGAGAGGCACCCGCGAACGCCGCATTCGCCCATTTTTGTCTCATAACGTAGAAAATACTCACTCGCGACAGCTCCAAATCCGCCTATAATCGATGCCGTTCTGATTATCTTCTTTCCATTTCCTGATTGGCGTGGGTCTCCGCGGGGCAAAAAGCAATCATGTTCAATCAAAACGATGATGACGGGTTGTCGTCCTTCAGTCCATCTTCGGATACGAAGGTGCGCGGTCAAAACGATCGCGATACCTACCAATCGGATTCATCGTCGGACCGTCCCACTCCACCATGGAGCGAAGGCGATTCGCTGGGGCCGTTTGATCTCGAACGCTTGCTTGGCAGAGGATCCAGCGGTTACGTCTATCGGGCCCTCAACCGAGACACGCAAAAGCGTTGCGCGTTAAAACTGTTGCTACCGACTAAGACGGAAGACTTGGTCCGCAACAAACTTGGTTTCCGTCGCATGATTGCACTTCGGCACCCGGCCCTGATGCACATCGACCGGATTCATCATCTAAAGAACTATACCGCTTTTTCAATGGAAGAGATTCACGGTGTAACGTTTGCAGGTTGGTGCAAGAAGAACGCGACCAACCCCGCGACGAAAAACGTCTATGCGGATCTCCTCTCGCTGACTCGCCAATATGCATCGGCTCTAGCGATGATGCACGCGCATGGACTCGTTCACCGAGACATCAAGCCCCTTAACTTGATGGTCGACGAAAAGGGGAACGGTCGGGTGATCGACTATGGCTTGGTTGGCACGATCGATGTCGATAGCGACCCGCGCGGTCATCGCGACTATCTCGTAGGACCGCGACATTACTTTGCACCCGAGACGCTTTGGGACCAGTTCTATTTGCCTGCTAGCGACATCTTCAGTTTGGGGTTGTTGGTGCTCGAAACGCTTCGAATTATCGCACAAAACTCAAAACCGTATGACTCGCCCATCATCCGATCCCAAGAAGACCGTAGCGATGACCAACACATGATCCACGAGGCATTTTCGGAGTTGAGCTCCGACGTGCCCACCATCTTGCGTGAAGCCTGTGAAGAGATGCTACAACAAGATCCCGGTGATCGCCCGTCGGCGGCCGAAATCACGCGACTGGGTTCCTCCGAGGCACCGAGTTTCTTGTGGATTGAAACGCCAATCGTTGGACGTGAAGAAGAACTAATTGCCGGGCAACAATGGATCGACAAAATTTTCGACGGTAACGTAGGCCGACTTCACGTTGAAGGGCCACCGGGAATCGGCAAATCGCGACTCCTTGATGAACTCGAAAACTACGTTAAAGGCAAACGATGGGGCCAAGTTTTTCGCGCCAAATGTCGGCGTGGCGAAGATCATCCGTTGCAAGCGTTTGATCAAATCTGTGACGCTATCGCGACACGGTACATGAAAAGTGATCGCGAGAAGATGGAAGTCGACCCGGTCAGTGCCGAGATTCTTCACCGCGTTTTTCCTGTACTGCACAACGCCGTACGAGCCAGCATGTCGGCGGACCCGGCGCGAAAGGTGTCCGAACGACTTGACGCTCTCGAAGCGGGGGCCAGACTAAGCGAGGAATTGCGAATCGTGGGACCGTTGGTGTTGATCATCGACGATTCCCAGTGGGCGGACCGCGATAGCCTGAACGTACTCGATCGATTGCAGAGTGTTTCGGGCGGTATGCTCGGGATCATTACCGCCAGTCACGTGGCGGGAGACCGACAAATTTCTCCACCAACGGCGACTCTATCCCTAAACGCGATTTCGGAGACGGCGGCTCGAGCCTTGTTAGTGAACGCCTCGCGACGTTATCACGCCACGATCAACGAATCGCTCGTTCAAGAGCTCATTCAAGCGGCATCGGGTAATCCATTTCGGCTAATTGATTTTTCGGAGGAGTTTCGCGTTGGCGGCGTACTCCATCAACGCAGCGACAGCGATGCAGGAAAAATCGAACCCAACGAGCCAATCACGATCACAAGCATTGACCAAGTTTGGCGAATGCGAATGAATCGGCTTAGTGAAGAAGCGAAAACAGTGTTGGCGTATATCGCAACAGCTGATCGACAAGTCTCGATGTATCAACTTAGCCAATTGACAAAATTAGGAGAGAACGTTGATGTTGCGGTCTCCGAATTGTCTCAACAGCGTTTGATCCGCGACGAGGCGACCGGGGCCGAATGCATTTCGATCATTCACGACCGGATGGGTGACGGTCTATTAGAGGCGTTTAGTGAAGAAGAACGGCGACAATGCCATTCGGATTGGGGGAACTATTTGTCGCGGCAAAACGGCAGCGATCAATTCGCCGCACGAATCGCAGGCCACTTCTTTGCTGCCGAAGAACCAAGCCGAGCCGTATCCTACGCGATCATGGCTGCGGAAGATGCCGAGCGATACGTAGCGAAAACCGAAGCTGCTCGCTGGCACGCCCGCGTGATCCCTTTCCTTAGTGGCGAAGAACGGATCGAACGAATTCGGCAAGCGGCGATGACGTTTGCCGAAGCGGACCGGCCGACCGAAGCCGCCGAGTACTATCAAATGTTGGCCTCGGAAGTGGACGCCGACGAGAGTATTGAACACCAATTGGTTGCAACCGCACTTTTGATTCGAAGCGGTCGTTTCCCAGCCGCGCAAGACCAACTCCGTTCGCTCGCCCGACTCGTCGGCGCTCCTTTGTCGAAACCGGATTGGCTTGGCAAACTGAATCTACTGAGACTTTGGATTCAACTTTCAGTGTGCAAGACGCTGCGTCGAAAACAAACCAAAGCAAAAGCGGGCTCGTTGAGGGAGCGTCAACGATTGCAGTTGTGCTTGGCAATTGCGCGGCCGCTTAGCGCATTCGACAACCTCTATGCCGCCGAACTGAATAGCCGCGGCGCCATTGACGCGTTGCGATACGGAACCGAGAGCCAACGGATTTTGGCGGAGATCGGCGAAACGGTCTTTGGATGCTACGACCGTGGGATGGTTCGCGTCCGAAGCGAAATCGCTTTGCAGGAATTGCTTTCCAGAGCCAACGCACTTGGTTCGTCAAAAACGATCGGTGACGTTTGGGCCGGTGTGACTTTTTCTCACGTGTTCTCGATGCGTTGGCAACGGGTCGGTGCGGCACTCGAAACGTGCTTGCAACATTACCGCGCCCCAAGCGACCCGCTCAGTTTCGAAATCTTGCACACGCGATGGTTCCAACCCTGGGCCTTATGGCACACCGGCCGTTGGCACCAAATGGTCGAAGCGTCGTCGGAAATGCAAGACGATGCGAAGCAAAGAAACGATTTGTTGGAATGGTTGATGGTCAGCGGCGCGATGGGAGCATCAGCTTGGTTGGTGCGAGACCAAGCGAGTGAGTGTTCTCGAATCCGAGACGAAAACGCGAAATCGCTTCAATCGAACCCGAATGTTCAAGCGTTCGATTTCACAGAATGGATCGCCAAAATTCACTTGAAACTTTACCAAGGCGATTTTGAATCCGGATGGGATGAATTTAAGATACTAGCTCCGCAACTGAAGAAGCTGCCGTTTTCGCGGTTCCAATTGTGGCGAGTCTTAACCGCTTCGCTCGGCGCGCTTCTATGTCTGCACTTGCTTAAGACTACCTCCGATGAGAAGTGGAGCAAACTTGCCAAAAAACATATCGAGCAATTGAAACGTGAACAAAATGCGTTTGCCGATACGTTATCGCTGCTCTACGGTGGGTTGTTGTTAACGATGACGCAACCGGACCAGGCGTCGCGGAATCAAACGGAGTCCCTATTTGTTGAAGCGATTGCCCTTGCCAAGGCCCAACATTTACGGCCCTATCAATTAGCAGCCGAAGATGCGTTGTCGGTCCTGCAAACGGGCCAATCACAGGGAAGCCTGATCGAACGCATGCACCGCCACGGCGTGAAACGTCCATCGCGTTTCGCAAGATTGTATACGGTGGAATAACGCCGTGGATTGCTTTGCAATTCGCGTTTGCGACTAGCGAGAACTAGAAACCTCGCTGCAACCCTGGGGTGATGTCGAGATCGAGCGCAGCGAAGTCACTGCGGCGAATTTTTTCCCATGCAATCGCTCCCATCACAGCGTTATCGGTACACAGATTTATCGGCGCGATGGTGACGCGAAACCCATCTTCCGCAGCGGCCTGAAGCAACTTTTCTCTTAGGTGTTTGTTTGCTGCCACTCCGCCACCGACGATCAAATAGGGGCAACCGTATTTGGCAATCGCGCGTCGACTTTTGTTGACCAACACATCAATGACGGCAGCTTCAAAGGAAGCCGAAATGTCGGCTTTGACCGATTCAGCGATTTTCAAAGCAGAAAAATCCTGTTGCCCAGGACCGACAATCGCATACCGGACGGCTGTTTTGAGCCCGCTGAAACTGAAGTTAAAATGATCCTCGTGAATCATCGATCGCGGGAATCGATAGGCAGATCGGTTTCCTGTCTCGGCCAACTTGGCGACTGCCGGTCCGCCTGGGAAACCGAGACTTAGCATCGTGGCGACCTTATCAAACGCCTCGCCCGCAGCGTCGTCGATCGTACCACCAAGGTACTCCAAATCGAGAGGGCTGGTGCAATGATAAAGCGATGTGTGCCCGCCGCTGACAACCAGTCCGATACAAGGATAGACGACTTCGTCGCTGGCCAATTGACAGGCGTATAAATGTGCATGCAAATGGTTGATCGCGACGAGCGGTTTTTCCCAAGCAATTGCGAGTGTCTTGGCCGCAATGACGCCGACCAAAAGCGATCCGGCAAGGCCTGGACGATCCGCAACCGCAATCGCTTCGATAGCCCCGGGTGAAATGCCCGCTTGCCGAATCGCTGTATCAATGACCGGCAGGATTCTTTCCAAATGGGCCCGAGCGGCGACTTCTGGCACAACCCCGCCAAATCGCTCGTGAAGGGCTTCTTGAGTGGCAATACACTCGCCCAAAACACGGCATTGGTCATCCATCACGGCGGCAGCCGTCTCGTCGCAAGTCGATTCAATCGTGAGGATCGGCACTGTGTCTCAAAAGCCCTAAAACGGTGTCTCAAAAAGCCCAAAAATGGTCAAATCTTGTCGCTATCTCTACCCCTGAGCCATCATCTTAATGGTAATCCTATTCTTAATCGCTCCCCCAAACGAGCGTTAGCTCGCGGTCACCAGAGGATTGTGGTCGAACTGAAAACGGCAAATTTGCATAATTGGGTATAACAGATTCGCCCAGGATCGAATGCGTGCCGACTTGAACAAACGGGACCAAGTCGCTACATTTCGTGGCTTCCAAAACCAACCAATTCAGAAAAATCCAGCAATTTTGATAAAAGGCAGTACAAATGGCACATAAGAAAGGGCAAGGTTCGAGCCGAAACGGTCGCGATTCGAACGCACAACGCCGTGGCGTAAAGAAATTCGGCGGCGAAGCCGTCACCGCAGGCAATATTTTGGTACGCCAAGTTGGTACTAAGTTTCATCCTGGAAAAGGTGTCGGACAAGGCAACGACTACACCCTGTTCGCCCTCGTCGACGGCAAAGTCATGTTTGATCGCGAAGGACGCCGAATCAACGTCGTCGCTGGCTAAGGCTTGGCGAAGAAGAACCGGTAGGCTTGGCGCTCATGCCCAGCCTGTTGGTACCCAGCCTGTTGGTACCCAGCCTGTTGCTATTCAGCACCATTCTCCATGAAAGTCCTCCACATGGTGCGATCGGGCACCATCCGGACCATCGCGGACGCCATTCGGGCCTAATTGCGAACGTCCATGTTCTGCCTGTTCGCTCTAGCCTCTTCTCTGGTCGCTCCAATCGCCCATCCCCCATCGGGTGACCAATCGCTTCCAATCTTCGACCAATCTGCCGCAGAGGAACATGGCATTGGCAGCGTAGCGTGGCCCCAATCGCTTGGGATCACTCATCATTCGGTGCATCCATTCCAAGCCTAGCTTTTGCCAAATATCGGGAGCGCGGCTGGATTTCCCAGCGACAAAATCGAACGAGGCACCTAGCTGGATGCTCACGGGAATACCGAGCCGTTTGTAGTTGGCGTGAATCCACTTTTCGCCTTTCGGCTGACCGAATGCGACAAGCAACACTTGGGCACCGGAATTCATGATCCGAGCATCTTGTTCGCGTTGCTCTCGCTCGGTGAGCACTCGGAATGGTGGCGATTCGACGCCCGCGATTCTTAGTCCTTGATAGTCCGCCGCCAACTTATCGGCACACTGCTGAGCAACGCCTGGCTCGCCGCCAAGAAAATAGATCCCCCACCCACGCTCGCCACAACGTTCGGCCAAATCATAAATCAGTTCGCTACCGGCGACTCGTTCGGGCAACCGCTTGCCACTGAGTCGACTGCGAACAACGATCGGATGCCCGTCGGCCAAAATCAAACCACAATCGTTGGTGATTTGATGCAGTTCCGGTTCTTGATGGTGCAACATGCAATAGTTCAAGTTCGCTGTAATCACATAACTTGGCGTACCAGTGTCCATCCCGTATTGGATCATCTGTTCAATCCGATCGACGGACCCACTAAGCGTCAATGGATCAAACGGAACATCCCAAACCCAGCTCCGCGCTGACGATCTAGGAGCCAATACTGTCGGCCGGCTCTTGGTTGCATCCATAGCAGCAGTTTCTTCGGAGGACGCAATTTCTTCAGAAGACATTGCTGGCTCTTCAGAAGACATAGCTGGCTCTTCAGAAGACATAGCTGGCTCGACCTCGAAAATAGCAACGGGCGACGAAGTTAGATTCATCTTGGATCATCATCAGGATAAAGGAAAACGAGTGTACCCCTGGCACCTAGAGTCTAGGTTACAAAAGAGTGCAGCGCAGGCCAAGAAAGTGACACACTCAGTGGCATACCTACCTAAAGGTTTCCGCGTCGCAACGATTGTGCGAATTGTAGCAGGCGTAGCGATCGATATGCCGGCAAAGCGGCTGTCGTCAAAACTCACCAGCGTCGCTCCAACACTTTCCTGATCAGCCAGACCAACCGAGCAGGCACGTTCCGTGTCGAGACGATTGCGATCGTCCTGGGCGAATAAATTCCACTACGAGCTCATGAGCGCACTCTCGAAAGCCCCCACGGCCACGGGTTGTTGGCAGCCATCGGGTTGTTGGCAGCCATCGGGTTGTTGGCTGTCGAGTGATGGCCATCGGAACCGATCAAACGATGCCTCACCGTTTAACACGCACAAAAGCGAGCAATTGAATGAGTCAAGCTCATACGCTGGGAGGTGACGACGAAACGTCCCACGGGTTATAACTTTCGACCATGACCAACCGCAAACTGATCGTAATCTCGGCCGAAGGACTCGCAACCGCAGCACTCGGCTGCTACGGATCTTCGTGGAACCCAACTCCCGCGATCGATGCGATCGCGGCCGAGGGTGTACTGTGGGACCGGTTGATCGCCACCCGCGATGATCCGGTGGAAGTCGTTCGACAAATTTGGGCCAATGATGATGCATCCCCCACTTGGCTCGATGCTTGGCGAGCAAACGGCCCGGTTGAACTTATGTCGGACAACCTGCGGCTGAATGACAATCGATTCACTCGTGCGTTCGATACCGCGTTATTCGTTCGTCGTGAGCCGCCGACGGCCAGCGATCCGCCGTGTGAAGAGATCGAAGAAACGCTGCTCGCCGAGTTGTTTGCGTCACTTTTGGACCGTATTGAAGGCGAGTCGCCTTGGAGTGCGATTTGGCTGCACACGCAATCGCTCGCTACTGTTTGGGACGCCCCGCGGTGGCTCATCCCCGACGAAGAACAGGACATTGACGAGGAAGAACCATCAGAGGAAACAGCGTATTTGCCTGACCCCTCTGCTGTTGAAGCGTCTGATTCGACTGCACCGCCGCCATGGATTCACAATCAAGTCACGCCGCCGATGTTGCAGCTAGCTTCGAACGAACATCCCGATGCGATCGTTTCGTGGATGCGAACCTACGGATGCCAAGTGCAATTGTTTGACCAGATGATCGGGCTGCTGATGGACGTTGCCGAACCACTTGGCATCACCGTCGTCCTGCTGGGGACCAGCGGAATGAGCTTGGGCCAAAACGGATGGATCGGCCATCGTGCTGGACCGCTAAGAAGTTGCCATCATCGATTACCACTGATCATCGGTCGCGGTGCTCCGATCCGAAACGGAAGCCTTACTTGCGCGACCGACATTGCAAAGATTTTAGCCGACATGGTCGATTCGAATCGCGCGATTATCGATCCGGCACAGTGGCCCAAAAGGGATGACGAATATGTGCCGCGAGTGGAAACGTCGTCCAGCGATGGTGAGTACGCTGTCACGACATCGCGGTGGTACATGGTCCAGCAAAACGATGGCAAGACACCGCTATTTCTGAAGCCAGACGACGTCGAAGACCACAACGATGTCAGCCGCGTCAGACCCGATGTAATCGACAAGCTGCAATAGCTTCCACGACGCCAAATCTTCCGCATTCATTGTTTCCACTACAACCGGCCACAGCCAACTCAACCCAAAACTCCCACTTTACCAAAGTGGCCTGCTTGGCCGGAGATTTTTCCAGATTCCGACAACTTTTCCACCTTGCCTAGTGATTTGCTATCAAAATTCACTAACTCTTAACATGGCAATGACTTAGGAAGCTCATCGGTCGATTGTGACATGTTGACCACCATCAAAAGGTTTTTCCTAAAGTGAGCGAATACAACGACTTAACGAGCCATGAAAAATTTGGTTTGACACACGCCTGTGAATCTCTAAGATTCCCCTCGTTGTCCACATGTAGTGCGTTCGCGAGCGAATCACCACTACCGGTAGTGATGGCATTGGCGATTAGGGAAACCCTTCGCTCTGAGTCGTGAGAACGGATTCGTCCTACTATTCACCAGGATTCTCAGAAGCCACGCCGAGCCACACTTGCCACGAATAGTGGACAAATGTTTATAAATTATTGTTATGACTGGTGAGTCTCCGGTGCTTCGCGAGGAACGCGAAAAAACGCTTTGGCACCCGACACGCGCCCCACGGACGAACCCCCTTCAGGAGTCTTAAAGGTATGGCCACGGTATTGTCAGCAACCACCCCCGATAGCCCCACATCCGACCCCGCGCTTGAACGAGTGAACGCGCAACACGGTGTCGAGTACGCAAGAACCCAGTTCGGCAATAAGTTAGGCCGCACCGAAAGCGGTTTGAAGATCGAAACGAAGTTTTGTCCCGATGATGGCAAGACGCCGTTCGCAACGACCAAATGGGATCAGCGAAGCGCCTCGATCAAGGACGAATCAGGCAAGGCTCTGTTCGAGCAAAACAACTGCGAAGTCCCCGCGTTTTGGACCCAATTAGCGACGAATGTCGTTGTATCAAAGTACTTCTACGGCGACCCTAGTAACACGGAGGAGCGTGAGCGAAGTGTTCGTCAATTGATCCACCGGGTTACTCGCACGATCACCGATTGGGGACTCCAAGACGGCTACTTCGAATCACCTGAAGACGGCGAAAATTTTTACCGTGACCTGACGTGGCTATGTTTGCACCAACATGGTGCCTTCAACAGTCCCGTTTGGTTCAACGTCGGGCTGCATACTCAATACGGTGTCACCGGCGACAAGTGCAATTGGCACTGGAACGAAGCCGAGCAAACGACCGCTCAACCCGAAAACCCCTACGAGTATCCGCAAGGGTCAGCATGTTTCATCCAATCGGTGGACGACAACATGGAAGACATCATGCGGTTAGCTTGCAGCGAAGCGATGTTGTTCAAATTCGGCTCGGGGACGGGTACCGACTTGTCAACGATTCGGTCGCAACGCGAATTATTGTCCGGTGGTGGCACACCGTCGGGCCCGCTTTCGTTCATGCGTGTTTACGATTCGATCGCTGGCGTTGTTAAAAGTGGCGGCAAGACTCGCCGTGCCGCGAAGATGCAGTCGCTGAAAGTGTGGCATCCCGATGTGCTTGAATTTATTGAGTGCAAATGGAATGAAGAAAAGAAGGCTCACGCTTTGATCCGCGAAGGCTACGAGTCGAACTTCAACGGCGAAGCTTACAGCAGCGTTTGTTTCCAAAACGCCAACTTGTCGGTGCGTGTGACGGACGATTTCATGGAAACGGTCCGTGACAAAAAGACGTTCCAAACTCGATGGATTGATTCAAAAACCGTCGGCGAAGCGCCACAATACGACGCTCGAGAACTGCTCAATAAGATGGCCGAATGTGCATGGCATTGTGGCGACCCGGGCGTTCAGTACGACACGACGATCAACAAGTGGCATACCTGCCCCAACAGCGGTTCGATCAACGCGAGTAATCCGTGTAGCGAGTACATGTTCCTCGACGACACCGCTTGTAACCTAGCTTCGATCAATTTGATGAAATTCGTCGATAAAAGCGGCAAATTCAATGTCGAGCGATTCCGCGCTGCATCTCGATTGTTCTTTATCGCGCAAGAAATCTTGGTCGACCACGCCAGCTATCCAACTGAGCCGATCGCTCGCAATAGCCACAAATTCCGTCCTCTTGGGCTTGGCTATTCGAATCTAGGCAGTTTGATGATGACGGCCGGATTGGCTTACGATTCCGATTCTGCTCGCGGTATGTGTGGTTCGCTAACTGCACTACTTCATGGCGAAGCGAACCGAACCAGTGCCGAAATCGCCGGTGTTGTCCGTCCATTCGATGGCTACGCGGAAAACGAAGTGCCGATGTTGAACGTGATGCAGATGCACCGCGATGCATGCGATTCCATCAACGACGAGGGCCCTGCGGAACTGAAACAGGCCGCTCAAGACCTTTGGGATGAAGTGCTCAAAATTGGCGAAAAATACGGTTTCCGTAACGCACAAGCGACCGTGCTAGCACCGACCGGCACAATCAGCTTCATGATGGACTGTGACACGACTGGCATCGAGCCGGATATCGCATTGGTCAAATACAAGCAGCTCGCCGGCGGCGGGATGCTAAAGATCGTCAACCAAACCGTGAAATTGGGACTAAAGAAACTCGGTTACGACGAAGCTCAAATCGAAGGTATTTTGGCATTCATCGATGAACATGACACGATCGAAGGGGCACCGGATTTGGACCCCGAGCACTTGAAGGTGTTCGATTGTGCCTTCAAACCTGCCAACGGCGTTCGTAGTATCGCATGGCAAGCTCACGTATCGATGATGGCGGCGGCACAGCCGTTTTTGTCCGGTGCGATTAGCAAGACCGTCAACATGCCCAATGATGTCACACCAAAAGACATCGCTGACGCTTATTATTGGGGTTGGGAACTTGGCTTGAAGGCGATTGCCATTTACCGCGACGGCAGCAAGCAATCACAACCGCTCAATACGAAGCAAGACGACCAAGAAGATGAGAAGGCATCGGCCGGCACAACGACCAAGGTGGTTGAAAAGGTCGTCTACAAACCTCGCCGCGAACGTTTGCCCGACACGCGTCAAAGCTTGACCCATAAGTTCAGCATTTCAGGGCACGAAGGTTACTTGTGTGTTGGACTCTATCCTGATGGACGTCCAGGCGAAATGTTCATCACGATGGCCAAAGAAGGGTCGACGATCGGCGGGATCATGGACAGCTTTGGGACGGCACTTTCGATCGCCCTTCAATACGGCGTACCACTCGAAGTACTTGTTAACAAATTCAGCCACACTCGATTTGAACCAATGGGGATGACGAGCAACAAGGACATCCGCATTGCGAAGAGCGTTGTCGACTACATCGCGCGTTGGTTGGGATTGACGTTCATGAGCGGCAGTGGCGATTACTCGCCTTCGGCTAGTTCACCCGAAAAGTCCGGCAACGGTCCTGTGGCTCCAACAACCAACCGAGTGATCGAAGGGCTAAAAGAAGACGCCGGTGCTGCGGTTGCGATCGCTGAACGTGCAACTTTTTTAGCAAGTTTGCCAGAGTCGATCAGCAACGGCAATAACAATGGGCATGCCGCCACCAACGGACATAGCCGAGCGTTAGAGGACAACGATCCATCGGTCACCTCGCAAGGCGAACAATTCGCTCGGTTCCAAATGGATGCACCGTCATGTGACAATTGCGGATCCATCACTGTCCGCAATGGCAACTGTTACCTTTGCCACAACTGTGGCAATAGCATGGGCTGCAGCTAACTCGCAATTGGCTAATGGAAAATCGCATGAAAGCCACCGGATCACTCCGGTGGCTTTTTTTGCTGGAGCCCTCGCAGAGCAACATGCAACAACGAGGTTTACCAGCAACGGTGCTGAATCGGCAAATGGGTTCAACGAGAAAGCCGATCTCTATCGACCAACGATTTTTGCCAACCGTTCTTTTAACGCTCTTGAAAAAACCCCCATCGCGTCTGCTTTAGGGACGAGTGCACGGGGCGTCCACTCGTACGATGCCGGCGAATCGTAGCCGCACGGCAGCGGGATAAAATCAAGCCCCTGTGCTTCAGCTAACCGCATCGCTCGCCGCATGTGGAACGCACTGGTAACCAAACCAATCTTTCCTTTGGAAGGAAAGTCTTCGGGCGGCGAATGGAAAAATACAGCCAAGTTTTCCATTTCTTGCGTCGTGTTATGTCCGGGCACTTCAAAGATTGCCGCTGAAGGAATTTTCAATGATTCGAGCATCATGCGGCCCGCTTTTGACGGCCCCAATTCGCTGACCGGCGAGGTGCCGGTGCAAATAATGCTTTGCGTTTGATCGGAAAACCAATACTCGGCAGTCGAGAACATGCGTTGCCCAGCACGGCCAAGTTCCGGCACATCATCATACGCAATCGAGATCGCTCCACCCAAAACCACCAACGATCGAAGCGGTACATCGGTAGCCGACAACGAATTGCGTGGCATTTCGACCGAGCCGATCATCATGGAAGCAACCGATCCGTTTCCTGTCAGCGTGACTAGCGAAAACAAACCTGCCATTGCGATTGCAGATCGTCGATTTCCGCAACCATAGAAGGTGATCATTGCGATCAGTGAAAACGTCCAGATCAACCCCACGGGCATCACCAAGTCGGTCGCACACCCCGCCGCCATTTCAGCACCGTTGTAGCCCCACGTTCCTAAGGCAAAAACGAGATTCAACAGACCCCCGAAGGCAAACCCCGCGGCACTCGCCCGCAGGGGAGATTGGGAAACGGAAACTTTGGATTTGGGGTCGGTCATAAAGCGAAAAGGACAGTGTTTCGTGGGGAACCATAAATCCAGACTTTGACGGACAACTCGCTCGCCAAAACGATCAAGGTCGTTACAATGCAGCGGATAGACTTGTCGAAAATAGTATACTACGAGCAAAACTTAATTTAAGATCATGACGCGAGTGTACCCGCGCGCGATACTTTTTTAGAACTTTTCTTTGTAAATTTGGAGTGGCTGATGCGTTGGCGTGGTCGTCGTCAGAGTGAGAATGTGGAAGATCGCCGTGGAGTAGGCGGGCCGGCCGTGGTCGGTGGCGGAATCGGTCTGATGATTATGGCTTTGTTTGTCGCCTTCCTTGGCGGCGATCCGAACAAAGTGATGCAACAGGCTCAGCAAGGAGCCCCGGCTGCTCAAGCTGGCGGCCAAGCAGAGTTGTCCGAAAAGGAAATCGAAGCAGGCGAGTTTTCGAAAACGGTTTTGGCCGATACCGAAGACGTCTGGAACGCTATCTTCAAGGAACAATTTGGCAAGGCTTACCCGCCCCCCACCATGGTACTATTTAGTGGCAAAGTTAAATCGGCGTGCGGTTTTGCTTCGAGTGCATCAGGACCATTCTATTGCCCGGCGGACCGCAAGCTCTATCTCGACACATCGTTCTTTGATCAAATGGCCAAGGAACTTGGTGCCCCCGGCGACTTTGCACAAGCCTACGTGATCGCACACGAAGTTGGTCATCACGTGCAGAACTTAATGGGGCATACCCAATATGTCGAAGAGGTTCGCCGAACGCGAAGCAAAACCGAAGCAAATGAAGCGTCCGTTCGATTGGAACTTCAAGCCGACTTTCTCGCAGGTGTGATGTTCCACCATGCCCAATTGACCAAACAGATCCTCGAACCGGGGGATATCGAAGAGGGGTTACGTGCGGCTGCGGCGATTGGTGACGACCGCTTGCAACAACGAAGCCAAGGTTATGTCGTTCCGGAATCCTTCACCCATGGAACCAGCGAACAGCGGCTGACTTGGTTCATGAAGGGACTACAAACGGGCGACATTAACCAAGGCGACACGTTTCAAGCCCAGGAATTGTAATCTTCAATGCCCCCACAGCCTGATCTTGATGCTCGGTTGATTGAATTAGAGATTCACATTGCGCACTTACAACGCGTTATCGACCAATTGAACCAAGTCGTCACCGAGCAAGCCCTGCGGCAAGATCGGCTGCAAATTACGGTCACGCAATTGCAAGAAAAGATCAAACACATGAAAGCGGACAAAGAGCCTGCCAGCGATCCGCTTGACGAAAAGCCACCGCATTATTAGTTGCTCCACTTTGACCTCTGAACTCGACGTCTGCACCATGATTCGCATTGATTGTTTTTCTTTCTTCGCAGGCTTGTTGGCCTGTTTCCCCGCGATCGCTCAAGAAGCCCCCGACGCGGTACAGACAAAACCGTCGCTTTCCATCGAAACGATTTTTGAAGGCAGCGAATTTTCGGCGCAAAGCTACTCCGTTCGTTGGCTAGAAAACGACGGGCGACCGACCGCGTTCACCACGCTGAAACCCTCCGAAGCCTATCCAAAATTCAACGACATCATTCGCCATGATGCTGCGACGGGTGAAACGCAAGTGATGGTTGCCGCAGCGGAGCTCGTTCCTTCAGGCGAATCGGACCCTCTTTCGATCGACGACTACGCTTGGACCGCGGATCAAAATTTGTTGTTGATTTTTACGAATTCCAAGCGAGTGTGGCGAGTCAATTCACGAGGCGACTATTGGTTGCTCGATCGATCCAGCCGCCAACTTCGTAAACTCGGCGGCAGCGAAGGGAGTGAATCTTCGATGATGTTTGCCAAACTTTCACCATCCGGGAAACAAGTGACATTTGTTCGCGACCGAAATCTCTATGTCGAAGACTTGCTGGACGACACTATCACGCCATTGACCTTCACAGATTCCGACACCATCATCAATGGGACGACCGACTGGGTTTACGAAGAAGAGTTCCGGCTTCGCGATGCGTTTCAGTGGAGTCCTGATGGAAAGCGAATCGCGTTTTGGCAAATCAACACCGAAGGCGTCGAAAAGTTTCCGCTCGTCAACAACACGGATTCGCTATACCCCAGAGTCACTTGGTTCGCTTATCCAAAAGCAGGAACACGGAACCCTATTTGCCGCGTCGGTGTCGTTTCGCTTGAATCAAAAGCGACCATATGGATGGATCTGCCGGGGGACAATCGCGATCACTATGTCCCGTGGATCGATTGGATGCCGACGGAATCTGGAAACGACGAGAAAACCGCAAATTCGAGCCAACTGCTGATCCAACAACTCAACCGGCTTCAAAATACGAACAAACTATTCATCGCGGACGCAAATTCGGGTTCCACAAAGCTCTTGATGACCGAAACCGACGACGCGTGGGTCGATGTTCACGACGAATTGCTTTGGTTTGATTCGGGAAAACAATTCACTTGGGTCGGTGAACGCAGCGGTTGGCGTAAAATTTGTATCGTCGATGCGTCCTCAGGCATTTCAACATGGACGCCGCCGGGCGACTTGGACGTGATCCAATTGCTGCACGTGGACGAGGAAAACAAACGGCTCTATTTCATCGCCTCGCCAAACAACGCGACCGAGCGTTACTTGTACGGAGTCAAATTCGGTGGTGATGGCTTAAAACGAATCAGTCCCGCTGATGCCGACGGCACCCATTCCTACGACATTGCCCAAGATGGAAAGTTTGCCGTCCATACTTTCAGCCGCACGGGATCACCGCCGGTGGTCGATCTCGTTTCATTGCCAACACACAATTCGATTCGGGTCCTAGAAGAAAATACCAAAGCACGCGAAAACGTGGCGGCGCTACCATCAATCGATACAGAGTTCTTTCGAGTCACAGTCAATGACGATGTGCAACTAGACGCGTGGTGTATGAAGCCAGCGAGTTTTGACCCATCGAAAACGTACCCCTTGCTCGTTTATGTCTATGGTGAACCCGCTGGGTCGACGGTGACAAACCAATGGGGCGGCAGCACTTATTTATGGCACCGCATGTTGGCCGAGCGAGGATATGTGGTGATGAGTTTCGATAATCGGGGTGCGAAGGTCCCTCGTGGCCGTGAATTCCGCAAAAGTGTCTACGGCAAAATTGGCAGCATCGGACCAAAAGACCAAGCCGACGCGGTTCGCCAAGTCCTTGCCGATCGCCCCTATTTAGACCCACAACGCGTTGGCATTTGGGGATGGAGCGGCGGTGGATCATCGACACTCCATGCGATGTTCAAATATCCCGACGTTTATAAAACCGGCATCGCTGTTGCACCGGTACCAAACCAGCGTTACTACGACACGATCTACCAAGAGCGATACATGGGATTGCCCCAGTCGAACGTCGATGGCTATCGCGAAGGTTCACCGATCAATTTTGCCGACGGTTTGAAGGGCGATTTGTTAATCATCCATGGAACCGGCGACGACAATTGTCACTATCAGACCGTCGAAATGTTGATCGACGAATTGGTGGCAAAGAACAAACCGTTCGACATGATGGCGTACCCAAATCGCTCGCATTCGATCAAAGAGCGGAAGGGGACCAAGCGTCACTTACGCGAACGGATGCTGCGATTCTTGGATGAGCACTTAAAGTAGAACGACGACTACTCGTAAGTCCATTTGATGAGCCAGGGGTCCTGCAAATCCTTTTGCATCGCCTTCATTTTATCCTGGTATTTCTTCAGCAAATCCGCGTGCCCCGTACTTTCCGCTAAATTCGTCATCTCGTTGGGGTCCGCTTGAATATCATACAACTCGAATGCAGGCCGATGGATGTAGGTATCAACCGTTTTGTTCCCATACGGCGCGTCAGGGCCTTTTTGGAATTGAGCCTGCCAGCTACTGGCAACCCATAAATCGGACGCAAACGGATAGGGCAGTGGATGGGCGATATTCCAAATCAACTTGTAATGATCGTCCCGTACGACTCGCATCGGATAATACATTTGGATTTCGTGGAAAGTATGCGATGCAAAGATCGTGTCGTGATGCTTTTCAGTAGGATTCGCTAAACAGTGAAGCCAAGATTTGCCTTGGTAATTTGTGAATGGCATTCCTCCATTTCGGTTATCGCGAACGGCCTCATCTTCCTCCATCCAAAAGGTTCCTGGCTTGAGCGGATTCGTAGGACCGTTTGTCTTGTCATTCAACCCTCCTGCGTAGTCAAGCAGCGTCGGCGTGATATCAACGTGACTGATCAAAGCGTTTGACTCGACGCCTCGTTCGGTTTGATACGGATCACGGACCACCATCGGCACTCGCAAGCCAGCTTCGTAGACCGTCGTCTTTCCGCCGGAAAATGCCATTCCGTGGTCGCTGGTAAAGACAATCAACGTCTTATCGTACAGGTCCGCTTCTTTGAGAATTTCAATCAAACGTCCAACACCTTGATCGATCCGGGCACAGGATTGGTAATACTGAGCAAGCTCCTCGCGAGTTTCGCGTGTATCGGGCAGGAACGCGGGAACAATCACATCATCGGGATCAAAAAAAACTTCGTTTACGCTTTCGTGAGATTTCCTTTCGGGCTTGTTACCGAACAGGTCCGGCTTCAGCTCGCTAGTCGATCGCTTATCGACACCTCCGCCGCGATGCGGATCCGAAGTTGCGAAATAGAGAAAGAAGGGTCGCGGATCGTCCTTGTCGGTCAAAAATTCTCGACTAGCCTCAGCCATTGTCACGGCGTTCCTGGTATCGCCTTTGAGGTACGTGTCATAGTGGTAGACCTTTTCCGGCGCAACATGGTATTTGCCGATTTGAGCCGTTCGGTAGCCCGCTCGAGCCATCACTCGCGGCAACGACAACGTGACGACATCATGGAACGACGAAAATTTATGGTAATGATGTTGGTGACCAAATTGCCCATTGCGATGATTATGAACGCCGCTCATCACCACACTTCGGCTCGCACTGCATGAGGCGGTCGTGGCAAAGGCGTTGCGAAAAATCAATCCGTCTGCAGCGATTGCATCAATGGAAGGGGACGCAGCAACCGTGTCGCCATAGCACCCCAATGTTGGGCTTTCATCGTCGGTGATAATAAACAACACATTTCGCTCGGCGGCATCGACGTGCCCCAGCCAGCCTAAACATGTCAAAAAGATCAAAATGATTAAAAACCGATTCGTTTTGGATGTTCGCATTGTGGGTCGCTCGTTTTAAGGGTGGGTTGGAGGCGGGATGGCTATAATGAGTGAAAGTCCGTTTTTCAATTCTAATGGATCCACCAAAGCATGGCCAACGCGGTATCACGCAACCGAACGATTTTGCAGTTACTGGTTCTCACGCTGGTGTGCTCGTCGGCGTTGGCAACGGACCGCACCACGTTTGTGATACCGATAGAAAATCGATCGAGTAACGTCGAAACGGTGACCAACGCCCGATTCGCAGATGAAATCACTGGCGATGGGCTTTCGGACGGGAAGTTGTCCAAGTCTTGGCAAGCCTACATTCGGTTGTGGAAAGCCCACTACGCCGCCCCATCCAACAAAGCAATTCGGCGGTACTTTGGTTTACCGCTCGAAGGCAAAGTCCAAATTAAAAGGTCGGCCGGACGATCGGCACCTTCGTTTCTGCGTTGGCGACGGGCCAGCTATGTAGAGTTCGAGACGCCACACTTTGTGATCTATAGTCGTGCCGCGGACCAAGAAACGCGAAGTGTCGCCGAAGACATGGAACAGTGTTACTGGATTTGGACTCAGATGTTTTTCCCTCTCTGGGAAGGGAACCAACAAGTCGCGGTAACGATGGCCGATTATGATCCCAATCAATCGATCGCCGAATTTCTCGAACATCGACCGAGTCGCTTGTCGGCACGGAAAAAGATGCAGGTGGTTCTTTTGCGTGATGCAAAGGAATACATCGCAACGCTAGGCCGCGACATGCCCGGTGTGGAGCGGTCGACAGGTTTTTATAGCGACGAGAATCGAACGATCTTTCTTTTCGCCGGTCACGAAGAGACAGTGGCGACGCGACGACACGAATTGACTCACCAATTATTCCGCGAAGCAACTCGCCCAACCCGGTCTCGATCAACGAGGCAAAAGATGCCAGGCGAGGATTCTGGATTTTGGCTCGTCGAAGGTATCGCAGGTTACTTTGAATCAATGTCAGTCGGCAGGCCTAGCGGCGTCTGCGACGGAGTTGCCACGTTGGGCGGCTGGGATTCATCACGATTGGCGTACGCACGTTATCGGATCTTGGTCGGAAACGATTTTATGCCACTCGACGAATTAGAACGCGATGGTCGGGTCGACGCGCAGCAACGCTCCGACTTAGCTCGTTGGTACGCTCATGCGATTACCCATACTCATTTCCTGCTCGATGGCGGCAAGCCTTCGAATCGCAAGTGGGTTTACCATCGATTGGCAGAGATCTACGGAATCGAAAGCTCAATGGACGGTCCGAACGAACAGGAAGTGACTGTCGCTCAGCTGCGTGGCTTTCTATCGGTCACCGATCAACACTTGCTTGACAATACAATCACAATGCCAATCACGAGGCTCTGTTTGGCCGGTTGTGAAGTGACCGAGAAGGGACTCAGATCGATTCCGGCTCAGCAAGAGTTGCAGTGGCTTGATTTGTCGCGGCTAAAGGTCGGTAGCGATGAGGTCATTCGGCTGGTTCCGATCGTTAACTCGCTCAAACAACTCAGCCTCGAAGCGACCGCAGTGGACGGTCGGATTGTCGATTGGATTTCCGCCGGGGTGGACCTTGAGGAAATTGACCTCAGTTTCACGCCCGTTGACGATGAGTTGGCAACGGTAATCGGTAAATTTCAAAAACTCCAAACGCTCTGGCTCACTGGCACACACATCTCCGACCGAACGATGGACGCGATCGAGTCGTTGCCAAATTTACAGGCTGTTGACGTGCAAAGGACTAAAGTCAGCGTCGAACAGCTGAAAAAGTTCACAACGGCGAGACCCGGCGTGAAAGTGAATCCGCTAGAATTACGGACGGAGCGACAGTGAATTCACTGTCGTTTAGGGGCAAACACGGCTTCATTCCGCGTGTGACCATTCCCGTTGCGCCCATTCCTCTTGTGAACGACAAGACCAATTCATTAACCTACGCCACTCTGACACCGATCCCCCAACACTAACACTCCATTGTCGCTTACCACGTCCCGCTCGCATTCCACGCCGAAACGATGGTCTTCATCGATCTCCGAGCGGTACGAATGTGTACTACCGGACGATTTGGTGGATTGGTTTGACCGCGAGATTTGGAAGCTTGAAGGGACGAGTGAATACGATCGGCCGGTTTCGCCGGAAGACCTTCTTAGCGAATCGCCCGATGCAATTTGGCCTGGGCTGATGCAGTGCGACATGCTGCCGATTCTTGGCGATTCAGCTGGCAATTGGCTTTGCCTCCGCGTCGGCCAAGATAACGCCGCCAACCAGATTGTGCAGTGGTACCATGGCGGTGGCGATTGGATGCCATGGGGCAACCGTCTTGCCGATGCGATTGTTTTTGAAACCTTTGTCGACAAATTACCGGGAAAACATCGACGATTGGCGATCCCTGCCGAAGACGCCAAAGAAGGTTTCCGTCCCCATGAAGACCCACTTGTTCGTTGGGCATTTGAACATCAAGCCGAGCCGGTCCGCAGATTACTCGACGAGGCCCCTAACGATGAGAGCTTGGCTAAGACATTATTGTCGCATCAGGTGGCCGAGATTGCTGTGCGATGCGAATTGATTCATGCCGCAATGGATCAACCATGGGCTGAAAAAATCGACAAAAAGATCGCTAGCGAAATGGGGTTTGCGTGGAATCAAATCGTCGAATGGATGTTTGATGGCAAACGAATGCCCAAACAGGCACGCGAAAAAATCCAAAAACAGCTAAAGCTTCCCGACATCTTCTTCAAGAAACAAGATTGGGAAACGATCATGGCGCATAGTCAGATGTGCCGAGAACTTGCACCGGAGCTGACATGGCCTTGGGATTTGGTTGGTTACGGCCATGAACGCCAAGGAAACGAACATGATGCGATCACCTATTACCAACAGGGTGCAATGCGTTCGACGTTTACCGATCAATCGGTCCGCATGCATACGCATTGGACGCAAATGAATGCGGCTAAATTTTCAGTTGCTCGGATGGAAAAACTTGATTCGGACTTCATAAAACGCTCTCCCTATTTGTCGCTGTTAAGATGCGGCGAATCCAATCACTCGCATCAAGGTGTCTTCGATTATTGGGTCAACCAAGCGAAACAAGCCGAGCGTTCCAATGAGGCTGCAAAGTCGATTGAGTGTCTGATGCAAGCCGGTTGGGATTTGGGCATCGATTCGATCGATCAATACGGGCCGCTGATCGATGAGATTGTCGAGGCGACCAAATTTGCCAATCAAACAGCGCGAAGCACTTTAGCTAAAACGCATCGAAATTGTTTGGCTGACCGCTACGGAATTTGAAAAGAGGATGGCTCGCCGACCGACTTCCCGCCCCCCCAATCTCCGGTCGATGACAGCCACCTGATTTGGTCGGCATCAATCGGCATAATCGTTACTGTTTCAACCTCGATGACGCTTTCCTCGTCAAAGAAGCGGAACGATCCGAAGTATCAGCACGATCCGGTCGATTCCTATTACTGCCGGCATGGGTCAACCAAGTGGACGACCCGATGCTAGAAGACGAGCGGTACCTCAGGACACGCGGCAGCTTATGTGGGTTTGCTGCCAAAGTGAAAACGAGGAACTTCTCTCGCGGGTTTATAAACAAAGCGGTCGTGAGACTTCCTCGGAAATCTCGCGGCCGCTTTTTTTTTGCTTTCCGACAAGTTTTTTTGCGATTTCTAGAAGTCAAAATAAACTAGCTAACGGATTGATGTCATCCGGTGTAAGATCACCGCTGCGATCCCCACCAAATCCCCCAATCTACTTGACCCAATGTTCAGCCGAATTCTGAATTGCTGTTTGCCAATCATTTGTTTGATAACCTTGTCCTCGACATCCAATGCCCAACCCGGTGGCCCCGCCAGTGTCGTGGCAGCTCCCGTCATCGAGCGAGATATTTCTGCGGAGCAGGCTTTCGTGGCGAATGTAAAACCGTGGCGAAGCGTGACAGTCGGCAGTGCCGTCGATGGCCGCGTGCTCGAATTTTTGGTCAAAGCGGGCCAAGAAATCGAAAAAGGTCAGCCCCTTTCTCAGCTTCGCACAAAAACGATTGAGATCGAAATCGCTGGCGCCCAAGCCGAATTGACCCTGCGGCAAGCCGAACTGGAGGAACAACGAAACGGATCGCGACCGGACGAACTTGCCCTTTCCGAAGCATTGACCGAAGTCGCAGCAGCCAATAGCCAATATGCCAAGGCGAAACTTGAACGCGCCAAAACGCTATTCAACCAATCTACCAGTATGTCACAAGACGAATACGAATCGGCCCGCGCCGAAGCCTTAGTCGCAGCGGCCAGGGTAGCCGAAGCGAACAGTTCTTTTCGTCTCGTAAAAGAAGGACCTCGAAAAGAGAAAATCGAACAAGCCGTTGCGCGTGTGGAAGTCCAAAAACAACTTCTCGAAGGGCTAAAGGACCGCTTGGAAAAGTACACGGCACGGGCGCCTTTCAACGGATTCGTATCAGCCGAAATGACGCAAACCGGTGCATGGGTTCGGCAAGCCGACCCGATCGCGAATGTGGTCGAGATCGATCCGGTGGAAATCGAAGTCTACGTTCCGGAAGCGGCAATTCGGTTTGTCACACTTGGCGGAAAAGTCAATGTCTCGGTCGAGGCATTTCCCGACCAAACCTTCGAAGGAACCATTGAACGCATCGTACCGCTAGCCGACAATCGCGCAAGATCCTTTCCGGTACGTGTCCGAGTTGCCAATGCGAAACAAAATGGCCGTCATCGGCTACTGCCCGGAATGCTCGCGCGCGTCACCTTACCAGCAGGAACGCTCGAGCCAAGACTGTTGGTCCCCAAAGACGCACTGCAATTCGGTGGAGCCAGCACCGTGGTATTTAAGGTTGTTGAGAACAAGGCGATGGCTGTGCCAGTCAAGGTCGGGCCAGCGCTGAAAAGTTGGATTTCGGTTTCGCCACAACTTAGTAATCAATTAAACAAAGGCGACCTGGTAATCACGCGAGGCAACGAGCGGATACGTCCCGGCCAAGATGTCGTGATCAACGAACAACAACCCGCCTTAGCGAACTAGCCTCCACTGTCGGCTATCAACCTCTCCAAACGCGACATCCCCTTTCACCTTTCAAATATCCCTCCATGCATCCGATCGAAGCTTGCGTTCGCAATCCTGTCAAAGTCGCTGTTGGTGCGCTTCTGCTCATTCTGTTTGGCACCATCGCACTGGTGCGAATGCCGATGCAGCTAACACCAGAAGTCCAAACGCCAACACTAACTATTTCAACCCGTTGGCCCGGAGCAAGCCCACAGGAAGTCGAACGAGAAATCATTCAAGAACAGGAGGAACAACTAAAAAGCGTCGAAGGGGTCACCAAGATGACCAGCGAATCGATGGACTCCAGCGGTTCGATTTCGATGGAGTTTCTTGTCGGGACCAACATGGAGGAAGCGTTGCTGAAGGTCAACAGCCGACTGCAGCAGGTTCCGGAATACCCCGAAGAGTCGGACGAGCCAGTCATTTCAACAAGCAATTCATCTGACCGGCCAATCGCATGGTTTATCCTTAGCGCATTACAACCGACGCACGAACAAATCGAAGCGTTCGCCAACGAGCACCCCCAAACCAAAGAAGCACTCGCCCCCGTTCTCCGGGCTGGCAACCCCGGCGTCCGGTTATTGCGATTACGAGACATCGCGATAGCGCATCCCGAACTCCATCCGCTACTGCCGCCGGATTTGAACGTCCCACAGATGCGGCGGTTTGCAGAAGATTCCATCGAAGCAAAACTCGAACGCGTCAACGGCGTCTCCAACGCGAACGTGCTCGGCGGATTGACCGATGAGATGCAAGTCATTGTCGACCCCCAACGATTGGCCGCACGAAACTTAACGATTGACGATATTCGGCGCGTTTTGCGAAACCAAAACCGAGACACGTCTGGCGGCGATTATTGGGAAGGCAAACGCCGCTGGGTCGTTCGAACGCTGAACCAATTCCGTGATCCCGAACAAGTGGAAAAGCAAGTCATTACGGTTCGCGACGGAGTCCCGGTCTTCATCCGCGACGTAGCCTCAGTGCAGCTTGGGTACAAAAAGCCCGATGGCTTGGTTCGACGTTTCGGCGAATCCGCGATCGCAGTCAATGCCCTGCGGGAAACCGGCGCGAACGTGCTCGATGTGATGGACGGTCTAAAAACCGCCGTCAGCGAATTGAACAACGACATACTCCGGGACAAAAAACTGCAACTTTTGCAGGTCTACGACGAAACGGAATACATTGACGCGTCGGTCGCATTGGTCAACCAAAACATCGTTGTTGGTGGAACACTCACGATGTTGGTATTGATGCTGTTTTTGCATCTCCAAATCCGCACAATTCTATTCGTCCCCATGATTGTCGGCGCAACAATCGCCGCGCTTCTAATCAGTCCTTGGTTTGGACTCGTCACGCTTGGCCTCATCCTGCTCGCTGGTTTCTGGTTCGCACGCGGTGCCTTAGTCGTCGGATTGGCGATTCCCATTAGTATCATCGGAACGTTCTTGCTATTGAATTTGTGGGGACGCTCACTCAACGTGATCAGTTTGGCGGGAATGGCGTTCGCTGTGGGAATGTTGGTCGACAACGCCGTCGTGGTGCTCGAAAATATTTTCCGTCACTACCAACAAGGCGACGAACCATTCGAAGCGGCAATCCGAGGCACGAAAGAAGTTTGGGGAGCCGTGTTGGCGTCGACCTTGACGACCCTGGCCGTTTTCTTGCCGGTCTTATTTGTCGAAGAAGAAGCGGGCCAATTGTTTCGTGATATTGCACTCGCTATTAGTGCGGCAGTTGGATTGTCGCTTATCGTCAGTATCACGTTGATCCCAACGGCGACGGCACGATTATTGAAACCTCACGGGTTGAAACCGAGCAGAGATCCATCCAATCCCGACCCGTCCAAAATTGAATCTTCAACAAAGCATGTTGGATTGGCCAATGGTATCGTTAAATCGCTGGTCGCGTTTTCGTCGCGGTTCGTGAGTGCCGTTGTCGCGACCAACCGATTCTTTCAAAAAAGCCTTCTCCGCCGATTGGCGATGGTCGTTGTTTTGCTAGCCGTAACAGCATGCGTTAGCTATGCGTTATGGCCTAAGGTCGAATACCTGCCGACTGGAAACCGCAACTTGGTCTTTGGAATCGTGTTACCGCCGCCCGGATACAACCTCGACGAATTATCGCGTCTTGGCGAAGTGGTCGAAGAGCATTTGAAACCCTACTGGGATATCGACCCCCAAAACGCGAATGCCGAAGAATTAAAATATCCTGCGATCTACGACTTCTTTTACGTAGCCCGTGGTCGCCAAGTTTTCCTTGGCGTTCGATCCGTCGACCCGCAACGAAGCGGCGAACTCGTCCCGCTGATCCAAAGTGTTAGCTCTAAATTGCCTGGCACATTCGTGATCGCCAAACAGTCGAGTCTGTTCGAGCAAGGCTTAACAGCAGGGCGAACGATTGATGTGGAAATCACCGGACCGGAACTTGAAAAATTGGTTGCTTTGGGAGGTCAAGTACTTGGCCAAGTCGTTGGCGCGCGTGGTGAACCAGTCGTTCCTGATGCGCAGGCCCGCCCCATACCAAGCCTTGACCTAAGCAATCCCGAAGTTCACATTGTGCCGCGACTCATGCAAGCCGAAGAAATGGGAGTCAACGCGACAAGCTTGGGATACGCCGTGAACGCTTTGGTCGACGGTGCATTCGCCGCCGACTACTATATTGGCGGTGACAAGATCGACTTGACGATCGTGGGCAATCCCGAACAAGCGAGTTCATCACAAGACTTAATGTCGCTTCCAATCGCCACGCCTGGTGGTCAATTGGTTCCACTACTGTCATTGGCCGATATCGACTTATCGAGCGGGCCGGAACAAGTGAATCACCGGGAACGGCAACGAGCGATCACGATTGAAGTGTCACCGCCGGCCGACATAGCGTTGGAAGATGCCCTGGAGCGAATCGAGACGCAAATCATCGATCCGATGCGCAAATCAGGTCAACTTGCTGGCGGTTACCAGATTGGCCTATCCGGAACCGCTGATAAACTGCGTGACACGTGGTTGGCTCTCCGGTGGAATGTATTGTTAGCACTATTGATCACTTATCTATTGATGGCTGCATTGTTCGAAAGTTGGATCTATCCGCTGGTGATCATCATGAGTGTGCCGCTTGGGGCCGTCGGAGGAATTCTTGGATTGCGATTGTTGGGCCTCTATTTGAGTTGGCAAGGGTTAACGCCACAGCCGCTCGACGTCCTAACGATGCTCGGTTTCGTGATTTTGATTGGGACGGTCGTAAACAACGCAATCTTGATTGTGCATCAGTCGTTAAATCTGATGCGTGAAGAAAACTACACATCGCGAAACGCTATTTTGGAAAGCGTGCGAACCCGGGTTCGACCAATCCTGATGACCACGGCAACAACGATTTTGGGGCTTTGCCCGTTGGTGCTGTTTCCAGGCAGCGGCAGCGAATTGTACCGAGGTCTCGGCAGCGTCCTACTAGGCGGCCTTCTGGTATCGACCTTTTTTACCTTGGTGTTCGTCCCCGTTCTTTTCCAGCTTTTCATGGATGCAAAGGAGACGAAATTGGTAAAATTGCCCAATGCGTTAAGAGATGATGCTATTCGTCCGGCGAAATGCAACGCTTGATTCTACGCTTGGCACGGAAACTGCAACCATCAACCATGACCTAGCTGTTCGATGCCAGATTGGCGGTTTTCCGCATTGGAAGAATCGGTACACGTCTCAATTGGATTTGGTGATGTTTTTTCGTTTGCTTGTCGCTTTTATCGTCGTCCCGCTCGTCGAATTGGTTCTGTTACTCCGTTTGGCGGATGCCACTAGCGTGATGACAACGCTTGCGATCGTGATCATCACGGGCGTGATCGGATCAGCGTTGGCGCGTCGCGAAGGGGTGTTGGCATGGTACCGTTTCCGTAGTGCGCTAGCCGAAGGCCGCATGCCGAGTCAAGAAATCCAAGATGGCTTGATGGTCGTTTTTGCAGCTGCTCTTCTTCTGACACCTGGGTTGCTAACCGACTCTCTCGGTTTCATCCTGCTAATACCTACAGGGCGAACTTTGATCCGAAAGTACGTCTTGAGCCGCTACATCCGTGCAGTCGACGTCCACGTCAATACAACCGCGTCAACATCGGGATTCGAATCGCGAACGCATACGGATTCAACCTATCCAGCACCCGATAGCGATCGTTTTGGCCCCACACCAAGGTCACCCCGACCAAATTCCAGCGCAAGCGGAAAGTCAAAAACGATCGACGCCAAATCGTTCCGACGAAAATAGTCGTTGCCAGATCGACGCCTTGTCGACTTCGATAGCGATCATCGCTGTCGAGCGAATGACAAGCGGCGCAATAGAAGAATCACTTTCGTTACTGGAAAAGCCGCGACGATCAAGTCGAATCCGCACCTGATAATAGGACTCATTCGACCTACGAAAACGCGAACTCAGCGTCCCGTCTTTGGCAAACTCGTCCGGTAATCGCTCAATCGGTGACGAAGCCACCTCGACGACTGTTCCCTTGACCGCCCCGAGTTGTCGGTCGTGCATACGAACTTTCACATCCTGGCCCGGGCGCACCCAAGCAATTTGCTTTTCCGAGATGAGCGTGATTCCGTCGTAGTGGTCGGGCGAACCGATCGTACACAAGGTCGTTCCTGTTTCGAGCCAAGCACCGCGATTCTCTGCGGCCATCGGTGTGGCGTACCACGTTGGCATCATTTGCTCTCGATGATTTCGTGATCCGACCATCCGCACACGCGACTCGGTGCAATAGATCCTCCCCGCCGTGGGTGCATGTATTGTTAGCCGCTCAGCATCTTGATGTAACAACTCGATGCGTCGTTCTAGACTTTCAATGGACTCAAGCAGCACCGGCAATTTTTCGGATTGGCGAAACTGGCCACGCAATTGACTTTCAATGGATGCCAATTCCACTCGGCGGCTAGCTAAATCCGATTCCGCTTTGATCCGCTCCCGTTGCATATCCGCATTGGAAAGCCGGGCAATTGGTTCGCCCGCTTTAACCCGATCCCCGTCTGTTGCCGAAGCATCGATCCGCCCCGCAACCGTCACAAAGACTTCGCTCGCCTCGCGAGGCACCACCGACATAGGCCCAGTCACGGAACGAGGTAACGGCAAAAACAAACCGACTACGCCAATGATGGAACCGATTGCCGTGACAAAAAACCGACGCCGACTTCCAAGCGGTTGATAACCGCCGCGTCGTACGCCAGCTGGCTTTTCCAAAATCGGTTTGGCAAATCGAACCACAGCCGTAATCAAGAGCCCCATAATTACGACACTGACGAAACCATCCACATTTGCAGCCTCGGCTGCTCCAAAAGCAATCATGCCAATCGCGAAATACACCATCCCGCGATAGATCGTACTGGAAAGCCAGTAGGTTGCTAAGAAAAGCTTCGACGTTTTGCGTTGGAATTTCGGTCCTTGATCGATCAAGCGGCTCGCCGCAGCATCACCCCAAACCCAACGCCTTAGTCCCCGACGAATCATCGCCGACGCTTCGCCGCCCAAGTTCGGGACGCCGATCAAGTCCGAAAAGATGTAGTAGCCATCGTATCGCAAAAGTGGATTGCCGTTAAATAGGATAGTACTGACACTACAAACCACCATCACTACCACACAAACATCACGCACCGACGAGTCGTCGATAAATATCCATATCAATGTCGCGACTGCAGCAATCACCAACTCGGCCAACATTCCCGCTGCGGAAACAACGATACGTTTCCATCTTTCGGGAAGCAACCAAGCATCCGACACATCGCAATAAAGAACCGGCATACCAAACAGCAGCATCACTCCGATTTGTCGGCATTCAGCACCAAACGCACGGCATGCAATTGCATGAGCCAATTCGTGGACCAGTTTCGTTGCCGAAATTGCCAAAAAGAGCAAGATTGCCAAATCGCTGACGCGACGGCTTGCAACCACTGAAACATGCTCGGCGATCTTGTCAAACTGAAACAAACCAATGGCAATCGCGATTACGATCAACAATAACGCTACGATGGCGAATGGCATTTGCAAAAACGGCCGAATCCGTGGCATCAAACCATCGAGCCATTGGCCCACAGCGACCCCAGGAAGCCGTATCGCCAACGGTTGGCTCCATGGTTTGGGTTTTGCAGGAATCGGCTCTTCGAGTGAATTTGGCTCTAGACGCTGATCGAGTAACCGAGCACAAAGCAAACCCGATCGATCGGCATCGCCGAGGAATCGCACAATCGATTCGGATGCAACATAGTCCGGTGCGAAACGCTGCGAACAGGCGCTTACAATTTCCTCAACGCTGCGGTCACCATCGGCAAGTTCGAGGATCGCCCGTTCGCGATCGCTCACATAGAAGTAGTCACTCGTAAGTGGATCACGGAGAATCCAAACCGTAGCCTTACCCATCGCAATTTGACGCCATGTCAAATCAGGCCGAAGCCGTGGCAAGCTCATGAGCCACCTGCGATCATCTTCATTCGCATCCCCGGTAGCACCTGTTGCCCAGGATTGTCGAATTCAACCCAAAAGCGGATTTGGTTGTTTACGGGATCGATCTCGGGACTCACAAAAAGATCGGTCCCCCGAAAAGAAGCATTCTCTCCTGCTTCACCGCTGAGGGATAATCGCAAAACTTTTTTATTTAGCAAACGATTACGAAACATCGCATCAACGTACCCCTCGGCTCGCAGTCGATCGAGTCGGACGACCCGTGCGACCGGATCACCGGCTTTGACCCATTCTCCCTTGCGCCGCATCACCTCAACCACGACACCGTCAAAAGGAGCCAGAATCTGATGCCGAGAAACGGTCAGCTCGGCAAGCGATTTTCGGTGCGAATGCAGTTCGGCTTGTAGCCGATCGACCCGTTGCTTGTACTCTGCTTGGTCCACGGCAACGATCGACTCGTCGATGGCGATCTTCTGCACGGCCACGGCTTGTTGTTCCGCCCGAGCGTTCAATGCGCCAACCTGTTGCTCGAACCGGGCTTGCTGAGTTTCCAGTTTAGACCGCTCATACGCTAACGTTAGCGACTCGATTTCAGAGCCCGACACGCTATCGACATACTTATTCCTGGCATCAACAGCCCGCTGTAACTCGTTCTTGGCGACGCTTTCGAATTTGGATGCTGCCAGAACTCGAAGATTGTTTTTCGCGTTTTGAACCGCGATATCCAGTTCTATCTGTCTCTGTTTGGCCAATTGTTGTTGCCGCGTAGAAGCTTTTTCGGCAAGAGCGACCTCGGTCTTGTCGCGGCTGTTCTCATCCGCAATTGTCACTTGAGTGGCTGCAATTTGTCGCTCAATCGTCGCCTGACGATCATCCAGCCGCGCGAGCAAGTCACTTACTTTTACCGAGTCCCCTTCGCGCACGACCACGTCGCAAATCATACCGGTTTCCATCGCTGGCACCTGAGCAGAATCGATCGCGGTGACAATGAGATCGTCGAGTCCACTAAATGGCTCTTCACCTTGCGCGGCCGCAGCAACCAATCCCGCAAGGATGACAAGCAGATGATAAGTCCAAAAGCGAATCATGATTTTATACCTTTGCCCGAATCCACTCGATCAAACCACGAAACCATACAAAACCGATGGCCCGTCTACCAGCAAAAACCTCAACTTTCGCGGTCGCTCCAGCTCGTAAACCTTTGTCGTTTGCCGCAAAATCATTACCCTTGGAAAAGTCCACCGGGCAATTGACCATTCCTTTGACGACCCAATCGCCACGAGCATTTTGATGCGTAACTTCGTCAACATTGCTTAGAACCGCTTCATACGTTTGATCGGAATGTGAACGCAATGAAAACCGAATTAGACAGGGCTTCGTATGTTGTTGAGACAAAACGTAACCACTATCCGAATCATCGATTTCAATTTCCAACTTCCATCCCGATTCAGGGTCAATCACATCCGCAATAAATTGACCTCGCTCGATTGGTCGATTTGACAACCTTTGCCGCATATCCCAATGATCGATCTTGCCCGCGATCGGACTGGTCACATTCAATTCGGCTTGCTGATGACGAAGCAGCGAGAGTTGCCCATCGAGTCCCTTGAGTTGTGACTTGAGCACTTGCTCGGTTGCAGACGCCGAAAAATCAGCCGCCCCGTTCCCAGACGCACGAGACCGTTGTGCGGACGCGAGACTCGCTTTCACCCTCGCCTTCCCACCTTCAAGTTGCTGAATCCGCGTCTCCAATTCTCGGTTTCGTATCACCACGATTGAATCGCCGGGCTTAACTACGTCGCCGTTGTCGACCGACAAAGCTAACACAGTGCCATTGGTTGGTGCAAAAATGCTCCGACGAACGGCCGCGACCACTCGACCTTCCGCAGGAACGTAAAAGTCAATCGGGATGATTGACATGGCAATCACGCCAACCGCGACCAAACCAGCGAACAACCCTACACGTTTCGCCGTGCGCAACTGCAACATTTTATCGACGAATACTCGCATACCGCTGATATCTCGTTCGAGAGCGTTGGCAATCGCTGTATCAACAAGCAAGTGTATTTCGGACAGCCGCTGGAGCATTCCCGGACGCTTGGGATGCGAGAATCGCTCTAACATGACGATGATGTCTCGATGATCCCCGTCGCACTCCACTCTCGATACAGCGACTTGACGCGAGCCGGATTCGACCAAGTAGGGGTCGAGAGACTTTTTGATTGCAGCCGGGACATCCTCAGCATTGCCGACGGTGAATTCAAAATCAGAGTCACTTGAATCGATCACACTGGCGAGCTCTTGCACTCGGCGGCCAAGCCGTGTGCGCGTGTCAACGCTGGTCGACGTACTCGTCGCGATCAGGCAAAAGGTGCTTTCGCTATGTTGCTTCAGCAAACAGACGCGATCAGCATCAACATACGTCGAGATTGTCTGTGCAATATGGCGGAATGAATCCGCAAGCCCAGATCCACGATTCATATTGCATACGATTGAATCACGGTCGACCCGGCGACTCTGTTTGCCGCGAAGCCGTGACACTTCACGCTTTAGATAGACTGTCGCGGCGATTTCCGCGGTGGCTTGCGTCATCTGAGCGAACGGTTCATGCCTAGCTAAGGCAACCGCCTCGCCCCATCGAACGTCGACTTGAAATTCGGACTCTTCATCAATCGTAACACAGGCCACCAGATGCCGATCATCTCGCCACGTTGGTGTTTTCGGGTCACCAGAATGCCGTTCGCTCGGTTGTGAAATCACCTCGATACCATCACGCGCCAATTCGATATCGCGAGATTCCCCGGAGAACGTTTCACTGGCTCGCACGACAACCGAGCGAGCCGAAGCAGTTTGCCGCAGTTGTTTCGCGAAAGAGTCAAAGAAGTCGTCCTCATCCACTCCCAAAACAGGCAGCGGCGACCGCGACATCTGGTCGATTTTGTCAACCAATGCGGTGGCGTCTTTCCAAACGTCGTCGGGTGCGGGGGTTGGGCTCATGACTCAAACTTCAACGAAAACACCCATTTTATACGAAAAAACGGATGTTTCCGCCGAGCATTCCGCTGTTTCACGCTACTTCTTGGCTGGGTTGGATGAATCGCAGCGATTTGATTGATCCCGCATGTTCCAAATTTACGAATAAGAGAAAGGATACGGATTGTACCGGTCCTGCGGTTGTTCCGCGCACCGACTCCATCAACGACAGCTGTTGCCAACGTGCCCTCACGCACCTACCAATCCTACGATTCCTCGACACATCGACGGCACCGAAGACTTCGCGCGTGCGTCCATGCGGTTTTGGCGTGCGCAATCACCGTAGCGACGGTAACGGGATGCCGAAGTCATCACAATTTCACGGAAACAGTCTGCAACGACACTGCGTGCATCGACACCATCATGCAACATGTCGACGCTGGGGCGCCGGCAAAGACGATCCTCGACACAACGATCCCGCCGATCACCATTAGAACGATCGAAGATTTTGATGCTGTGGCTTACTGTGACCTGACGCTCGATGAAACGATCCAAACGGCGCTTCAACATTCCGAAGTCATGCGAGACCTCGGTGCGACCGTTCTACGGGCTCCGCAAACGCTAACGACACAACAAACCAAATCGCTCGCGGAACTCGACCCGCAAACCAGTATCGAGTCCGCTTTGTCCGCCTTTGACGCCCAACTCTACGCGATGGGCAAATTCCAAAACAATGACCGTCGATTCAATAACCGGTTTTTCGGTGGCGGTGCAAACGCCTTCAAACAAGATTCGCACGACTATGTTGCCCAATTATCAAAACGCACCGCGACCGGTGCTGAACTTGCAGTACGGAGCGTCACCGATTACGACGCGAACAACGCAACCGGCAACATCACCAACAGTGCATGGCAGAGTCAATTGCATGCCGAGATCCGTCAACCGCTAATGCAAGGTGGCGGTCTGCAATTCAACCGAATCGCAGGCCCCGCGTCTCAACCGGGCATTTACAACGGTGTTTTAGTTGCGAAAGTCAACAACGACATCACAAATGCCAAATTCCGCCAAGGGACTCGCGACTACGTCAGCAACGTGATCAACGCTTATTGGGATTTGTACTTTGCCTACCGCGACTTAGACGCAAAACGCGAAGCACTCGAACGAAGCCGCCAAACATGGCAAAGCTACGAAGCGCAAAAATCGAGCAATCGCAAATCAGGGGCAGCCGAAGCACTCGCTCGCGAGCAATACTTCCGATTCCAAAGCGAACTACAAGATGCCGTCGCAGGGAAATTGATCCAACGGACTCAGGTTAACAATTCCACTTCTGGCGGGACGTTTGCCGGACTCGGCGGAGTCCTGGCGGCTGAACGTCGTTTGCGTTTACTGGTCGGATTGCCGATAGCAGACGGATCGTTGCTCCGCCCAATGGATGAACCACTGATTGCTCCGATGACATTCGATTGGGATTCAATCTCCGTCGAAGCAATCCGTTTGCGAAGCGAGTTGCAGCAACAACGATTGCTTGTCAAACGACGCGAAATGGAAACGCTCGCTGCAAAAAACTATTTGATGCCATCTCTTGATTTAGTGACAATCTACCGTGTTCGCGGCTTGGATCAGGATTTAGCGGGTGACGGTTCGGCATTAAAGCAACTTGGAACGTTTGATTTCCAAGAATACGAAGCCAGCTTGGAATTCAAGTTGCCCGTTGGACTTCGCCAAGGATACTTGGCCGTTCGGCATGCCAAGACGCAAATGGTTCGCGATCGAGCGGTGTTGCAAGAGCAAGAGCGCCAAGTGCTGCACGATTTAGCAGCCGTGGTGGGCGAGAGTGACCGTGCCTTCACGCAGATGGAGACAAACATGAACCGTTACCTGGCCGCCAGCGATGCGCTCGAAGTACTAGAAACGAGTCGCGAAGCAGGGATGCCGGTGAACTTGGAACAACTGTTGGACGCACAACGGCGGGTCAGTGAAGCACAAAGCCGCTACTTCTTGTCACTCACGGAATACACAATTGCAGCTAAGAATGTTCAATTCGAAAAAGGGACGTTACTGCAAGCCGCGAATCTAGTTCTATTTGATGATACCTACCCAATAGGCATATAGGCTCAACCCCATCGGCTTGAATGTTGGTGCACCGCCATTCCTAGTCCAAGCATGAGAAGGCCCACGTGAATTAGGCCGAATGTCGGTACGCCAATAGGCTCGTCAACAAACCCTGGACCCGAAAGTTCTAACCAACGGTCTCTTCTAATTCATCCGGTCCATTGTCTAACTCGTGGTTAAGAATTTCCAAAAGCGTTTGAAGGAAAACAACCACCATCGGGCCGACTAAGATCCCGATCGGCCCGAAAACCTTGACGCCACCAAGCACACTCAATAGTGCAAAGAGCGGATGCAATTGAGAACGACCATGCAATACATACATCTTGATCACGTTGTCGACCGATGAGATTGCGACCACACCATAAATGGCTAATAGAATCGCGGCGGTCCACCGTTGATCGACCATCCCGAGCCAAATCACGCAGGGCACCCAAACCGACGCGGCACCCAGAAACGGCACCAACGCCATTAGCGTCGTTGCCAAAAACAGAAGCACCAGTGATTCAAAACCGAGAACCCAGTATCCCAAGATGGCCAAAATCCCTTGCACTACGGCACTGAGAACGCTCGCCAAAACCACAGCGCGACTGGTGCGATCGAATTCAAGCAGCAAACGGCGTTCATAATTGTCGTCGAGCGGACTCAGACGCATCAGCGTGCGAATCATACCGGCGCCGTCGACCAAGAAAAAATAAACCGCAATCATCAAAACAATCAGCCCAATCACGGCCTGCAAAAAAAAGCTCCCCGTCGCGCTGGTTAGACTTACAAACCGTGGCTGCAACGATTCGCGTGCATGCGAAAGCAACCCCTTATAGTCCTCGGCACTGGGGTTGGCGACCAATTTCACTTGACTGAGAAACGTCCCGCCCAAAAGCGTTTTCATCCATGAACGGATCGCCGCCGATGCCACGACACTCTTTTCGTGAAACCGTTCCTCTGCGCTTAATTGTGCAACGGTTTCACTCTCGGCTGCGTCTTCGGCTGCGTCTTCGGATGCGTCCTCGGTTGCGTCTTCGGTTGCGTCTTCGGTTGCGTCTTCGGTTGCGTCTTCGGTTGCGTCTTCGGATGCATCTTCGGTTGCGATCCCCGCCGTACTCTGGGGCGCATCACGTTGGACCGTTTGGGATTCCGATTGCAATTCGGGGTCTCCCACAACATGCTGCGACTTGACCAACTTCTGCAGACCTTGCAGATGACTTGTCGCTGTTTCGGCAAAGGCTTCGGCGGTAACAGGACCTTCCACTTTATCTTGCAAGAATGCGATCAAGGCAATCGATTCGTCAATGTTGTTGCTAATTTCAGCTCGATTGTCTGGATCATTCAGGACTGCGGACAATATCGTAAAGAATTCAGAGAGCGAGGTTTCCTGATCGATTTCGCCAAACTCCTTGGCAGAGAGAGTCGACGTGTTCAGCGAGTCGGTCAATTCGTCGAGCCGGCGGAATTTTTCAGCCTGTGGAAGTGAAATGCCGACTTGTTTTCGGGCTCGCTCGAGCGCGTCAGTAACATCGAAAAAATTCATCTGGCTGACCATCGATGTGAATTGGCTGGTCGCGACCGACAACACGACCACCATCGGCATCAAAACTAAGGTCAGAATAATGAATGTCGTCCCGGCAGCAGCCACGTGCTTCTTCTTGCCGATCCGGTTGTAGAGCCAATCGTAAACGGGGTGAAAAATGACGACCAACAGTGCGGCCAAGAACAGCGGGACGAAGAACCCAACCATGACTTTGTAAAACAGAGCGCCGACCGCAACGATGCCAAGCAGCAGCATCAAGACTGACAAAATACGCGAAAGCGAGGGCAGCCGCGTAAAGAGCGGTTTCTTCGTCGTATCAGCGGAGGCGAAAATGGGTGGCGGGGCGGGAGGGCCAGGCGGCGCCGGAGTCGGCGATGCGGTGGGGGCAGGCTTGCTTTTTGAGCGTCGTTTGGTCATCGGAGAGAGCACTTCGGCATAGAATTCGGGCACCATTCATGAGATTGAATTGTGACCGATCACCAATCGTGTGACCAGACCGAAGTGATACGACCGAAGTGATACGACGGTCGTGCCCTAAGTTTAAATCGTGCCCTCAATTTGAATCATGCTCTATATTTCTCGGGCAAACATCGGGTTCCATCGAATTCGATGGCCCGCTTCGGTGACACTCGATGTCGACTTGTGTGATCCCCAACTCGCCTCGGTTGCACTGTTGAGCGTCGGTTTTGGGAGAGGCTCTTCGTCTTCGGGATCGATTGCTGGCGTGTCGGCATCATCGTCTGATGGTGCATTCGCTGGCGGATCAATCTCGACGCCCTTCAATTTTGTTTGAGGCTCACCGTCGTAAACCGCCGGTGGCATCAACACCGAATGACCCGATTCGGCACTTTGCGAAACGATTGGCGAACTGATGATCGGGGAACTAACAATCGGGGAACTGGCAATTGGCGAACTGGCAATTGGCGAGGAAGTCGTTGGGTTTGAGAACGAGGAATAGCCACTGACAATCGCCGGACTGAACGGATCATAGTAAGACAAAGGGACTCGCTGGACCACTTGCTTGGGTACCATTTTCGTTTCCGTGTAGGGAACGTACTTTTGACGAGTCACCGGGCGCATTACTTTCCGTGTGATTGCTTCCTGCTCGTAATATTGGACCTGTACAGGTTCTTTTTTGGTTTCGTAAACCATTCGCGTCGATTGTACGGGAACCTTGCGAACTTGCTCTTCCGTCACCCATCGTTGTTGTTGAACAGGCACCTTTCGGGTCAATGTCTCGGTCACAGGACGCTGGACGACATAGGGTACCTTGCGGACTTCGGTGGTCGGGATCATGCGTGTGGTTTGAACCGGCACCTTCTGGGTCATGGTTTCGGTCACCATCCGTTGGACTTGAACTGGTACCGTTTGCGTCCTCAACTCGGTTTGCATCTTTTGAACTTGAACCGGAACCTGAACTTGTTTCACTTCCGGCATGTAGCTCGTCTGAGCAACTTGTTGTTGAATGTAGTTCGGGCGATAAGCCATTTGGGTTTGGACCGTTGGCGGCGTCAATTGTGGCGTAACCGCATACGCACCGCGAACTCGTGCAAAGATTCCCAAAGGCCCTGGTGTTGCATACGCGTTGCGAACGTATTGTGCCCGATATTGCATTTGCCCAGGCGTGACGACTTGTTGCGGAACATAACCGCCCGCGTCAACGGTTTGCGATTTGTAAGTCGTTACCGGTTTGAGCGTGGTGTACTGTTGAGTTTGGTATTGTGTTTCCACAACGGGACGTTGCACCGCATATTGTTGCTGTTGGTACTGCGTTTCGACCACTGGCCGTGCGACGGCGTATTGTTGTTCGTAGTACTGAGTCTCGACCACTGGCTTGAATGTCGTGTATTGCTCTTCTCGCATCGCAGTCTCGGTAACATAGCGAGTCTGCGTTACCGTTTCATCGCGATAGGCAGTTTCAACCACCGGTTTCCAAACGGTATAGCGTTCTTCGCGGAACGAGGTTTCAACCACAGGTCGAGCGACTTTATATTCTTTTTCTTCCGTACGCGTCTTGAGGACCGGCCGATAACTCGTCACTTCCTCTTCTACGTATTCGGTTTCGTACGTCAAACGCATCCGTTGGACAGTTTCAGGCTGTAGCACCGTCTCGCACTGGAGGCGATAAGTGGGTTCGAAACAACACGCGTCCTGCGAAAAGGAAGTTCCGCTGAGGACAGTTGCAAAAACTAGAACAACAATGCCAGCTAGCAGAGAGTGTTTGGGGCGATTCATCGTGTTTGTCATCCGAGGGACTGCTGAACAAAAGCAGGTCGGTTCCATCACCGACCACGGCAGCAATTGAGGATTTCGCTGCATCTTTAAGATTAGGCAGCCCTTGAAGAAAAAGTAGGGGAAACCTCGAAAAAAAGCCACTTTTCATTCAAGTTCACCCTCGTAGGTTAACCAATCTTCCAAGCCTGTTTATTTGACGCTACAGATGTTGCATTTTGACATCATGCCAATTTGCGGTACGACATTTAGGCATCCATGGGACACTTTTGCGGGCCAAGCAATCGTCTTTGGTAAGAGCATTACCCTCATCGAGGTGCGGTTGTCACAGGCCAAAACCGGGCCCGACACCGCTATGACAATACAGGTCCTGGCCTCCATTCAAGCCGAAATGCCTCCATTCAACCTAGAAACGTACAAGATGTTTCTTTCAGAAGCGAACCGCGTCCCTTTCGCAGAGATTCGGTGTCAAATGCATACCGAACAAATGCATACCGAGCAGTCCGATACCAGCACGTGCCACGACCGAGCTCGGTCAAAGAAACGAGGGAAACATGTTCACGCAAGTATGAAGTTTTAGATTTAGATGCTGCGGATTGCCACTCCCACAACCACAAACGATCGCCTCGCCACCAACTCTACCGGCAACGCATCCTCATCGATGTGAACAGCACATTGCCTGCATGTCGGCTGGTCCCTTCGACAGTCGTCACCTTCGTGAAGCACTTTTCCTGGAAACACTTGGGCGTATCCGCGTCCGGTATTGATTGCGACAGCAGCAACCAACATTTCTTTGGAGCGTTGTATGGGGCGACAAACGAAAAGAACCCCAACCGTTGTTGGAGTCCTTTGACGTGGAAAATTGCAACCGATCTCTTTGTCTATTTGATTTCGGTTTCCGAAGGTACTTCGGCGATCTGTTCGACAGCGGCTTCTTCCGCGTTCGACTCAAATTCTCCGTCAGAAACATCCGCCACTGGTTCTGGACTAGCGATTTGTTTCGAAATCACAACGACCGCCTGGTCGGTGCTGTTGAGGCTTTGGCTAAGAAATCTACCGAGTTCCATTCCTACGGTTTGGCCTGTGAGCTGATTGGCAACGTCATTTACGATCGGCGATAGTTTTGTTGAGATCGCCTGCAATTTGCAAACCATTTCGTTTAAGTCGCTTTCCTGGGACGGCTTTTCGGCGATCGTTTCTACTGCCTCAGCGACAACCACTGATTCCACTTCCGCAACGATCAGAGACTCATCCAAATCCGGTGCTTCTTTCCACATTTCGACTTGGTTGTTGCGATCGACAATGCAATACGGTCTTGAATCGGTTGCAAAGAAATTCCAGATCTGAATATCACTGGCGGCTAAATCGTATGGCCAGTAGGCGTCTTCGATCGTCGCGATAACAGCCGAGCTTCCGACCAATGCGTCACTGCTGGGGCGCTCCGGTCCGGTAACTGTATCAATGGGTTCAATCACCAAGACGCTTTGCCCATGAGGTGAGTGGTCGATCACATTCTCTGGTTTTTCGGCAGTAGCGAGCGAGTCAAGTTCTTCACGAATACTCTCAACTGGAACCGAATCGCCTTGTGGCATCTCGGATTCAACGACGGTGACAACGGCGTCTGAACCGGCATCATCATCAGCAGCAGCCAATTGACCTTGTAGTTCCGCGATCTCTTCAAGTGTACTTTTTGCGTAGGGTGTCACCATCGCAAAAGGCTCTGTCACTTGCTGGACCGAAACACCAACTCGCCGGCAAATTGTTTCAGCAATCGCGAACAGAGCCGAGCTAACCGGTTCCCCCTCACCCGTCACTTCCTGTGCAACTTCTACCGACGCTACTTCTGCTTCGCTGGAATCCACCATTTCAGTCTCATGGATCTCGGCCGTCTCTTCCGACACTGCTTCGGCATACCACGTGTCATAGAAATCACCATAGGGATCGATCCATTCTTCTTCACTAGCCTCCTCGGCTAATGCTTCATCGACAACCGAAGCTAACCCCTCCTCCTCACAAACGCCCTCTTCGATCCGATCGACTTCCAAATCGTCACTGGCCAAATCGTCACTGGCCAACTCATCACTTACCAACTCTTCACTTACCAACTCTTCACTTACCAACTCTTCACTTACCAACTCTTCACTTACCAACTCTTCACTTACCAACTCATCACTGGCCAACTCATCACTGGCCAACTCATCACTGGCCAACTCATCACTGGCCAACTCATCACTGGCCAACTCATCACTTACCAACTCTTCACTTGCTGACTCATCTTTCAATTCACTATCCGAAACGAACGGTGTCTCGTCGTTTGGTGTCTCGTCCTTCACGCTAACTTCGGATTGGGAAGGCAGCGTTTGCGTCGGGTTTTCGAGCCTGTGGGCATTGTATGATTCCCACTCGCACCATTGATCGAAACCACTCAATGTTTGGGAATCTAAAATTGCATAGACTCCCATATTGGCGTCGCTATCAATATCGGTTGCGAGACCGGTAGCGGGAATGTAACTCGCCGTGCCGGCGATCAGACATGAAAGGACGAAACGACGAATTCGTTTGGATAGCTGAATCTTCATGATTAATCCTCCTGATTAAATGCGACGATTCACCGAGCGTGTACGCTACGATGGGGCAGCCCGTGAGTCGTCCGCTATAAGTCGCAAGCGGGGGCGACTAAGGTCATCATCATTTTGCATCCGGCAAAACAGCGATTCCCTTGGTGGTATAAATGGGTGAGAAATGCAACTCGGAACCAATAAACGCAGAACGACCGATTCAGATAAAGGTCGCGGTCTTCATTGCAACACACGACTTATCGGCGACTTATCTGACTAAGGCTAGTTTGCGTTAAGGCAAAAGTGTAACGATTCAAGGGGACCGTTCCGATTACAACGAAAATCCGGAATTGAGACGCGAAAAGACGCCAGAACGAATCGGACGAACCTTCCTAGGGCCTACTTTGTCCCTATAGCAAACACGTGGGCGCAGTGGATTTCACGTGGCCACGGTGGATTTTCAGTAAGGAGTCACTTTGCCAACCGAGTTTTCTACACGGCACTTGGATCTGACTGGCCTTTCGTTGCGCCGTAGGGGTAGATCGAAATCCAATAAAGAATATTGAAACCAAAAAGGCGGATTGAGATGGGAGTTTCCGGCGAGTATTTTTCCACCGATTATTTTGACCAACCGTGCCCGACGTGTGGCCGACCGATGCGCATTCGCGCCGAGTGGGACGAAACTAAAGTATGCTGTGCCCATTGCAGTGCGATCTCTGTCGCAGATGCGTCTAAACGTTTTCGACGCGACATCCAACAAGAAATCCCATCGGATTGCTCGACCTATGTGAGGACGAACTGAGCGGGCTGTGATTGCAAAGCACCAAGCAACCTATTGACGGCGCGGGTTCAATGCAAAAAGGGGTGACCTCACCTCCAAACAAGGTGTCTCATCCCCCAAAGTGTCTGCCACTTTGGGTGGCGAAAGCCTGAACACCAACACGAGCCCAGTTAGGGGTTCAACGACAGCGAGTCGATGCGGTTTTGTATAGCTAACTCAATATGCGTCAATTCTTGCTCGAGCTTCTGGTTGCTGTTGTACAACCGAACAAGCCGCTCGCGTGTTTCTTTGACCTCTTTTTCAACAGTGTCGTGATATTCGCGGATCGCAACCTTTTCGACTTGACGTTGTTTCAGGTCTTGCTCAAGCTTCAACTTGATAGCCTGGTTGCTCGTCAACATCGAATCCGTCGCCGCAATCGCGTCCTGCAACACCCTGCTTTGATCTTCAACTTCCTTCTTGCGAGTCGCCAATTGGTCAAGCTGAAGACGAACGCTTCGAAGACCGAACCGATAATCGTTGAGAGGTCGGACGTAGAATTGGTTCTTTAATTTTGCGACGCCTTCATCCATCAACATGTCGGCGGCTTCTTCTTTTACCGTAATAACATCGCCAACATTGAATGGCACTTCGTTGTCTTCGGCGCGTTGCAATCGACTGTCCACTGCCCGTCCGTTACCGTCAAAGAATCCGCCATCGAGTGCCCCTCGTTGTTCGGGACTATCCACTTCAATCTTGTACTTCTTTGTGAATTCGACTTGCGTCCACCGACTCGCTGGTGGATCGTCGGGAAGCGATCGGCCACCATCGCGAATGTAACGTTGCAGCGATTCAGGTTTAACACGGTTACTGAACAATTGGTTCAGCAATTGTTCGTCCATCAGTCCAAATTGACTTTCGTCATTCTGTTCACTGCCTTCGCGCACAAACATTTTGTGACCATCAAGCGGCAACAGTTCATACAACGACCAACTTCGCGCCTGCCCGCTCGAGATCGCATCTTGTTGGGCCGGTTCTAGCGGCATCGTCGGAACGACCGTGACTTGCGTCGGCGTGCTTGCAGTGACTTGAAATTCGCCGAGATAAAAAACGGGCAGGAACATTGTCGAGTTTGGCATCGCTTGCTCACCAAACCCATAAACAACGAGTCCTACGGGCAGAAGTGGTTGTGGAGCAACCGGGCCGGCCACTGCTTCACCGTCACCACCTGCTTCAGCCACTCCGCCGGCTAATTCCGGAGGCACATCCGAGGCAGCTTGGTTTTGTGCCAAGACGACACCCTGTAAATCATTACTCTGCATCGCAAGCGACCGCCAAACGCGACCAGCTTCTACGGCGATCTCGGCCAACTCATCCGCCACGGCCACATACCCTTTGCCCGCTGCGGGGTTCGTCGGGTCGCCTAGCTTCAACTGTTCCTGTTCCAATTCGGCCTTCGCTGCCCGGACTTCGAGCTCTTCTTTGACCTTGTGCCATGCTTGGCGGCTTTTCAGCACACCCGCAGTTGGGAACAGGAAGACGATCGCAAGGATCATGTTCAAAATCACCGCGACAATATGGAACCATCGCCAATTGTGTCGGGCCTTCCAAACAACTACGAAAAAGCCAATCAGGACCAGGATCAAAATTGCAAGAATGACAAATTTCATGATCGCTCAGGACACGTGACAGGCAAAGGGAGATAGAAGGCTGCGAATCTGCATAATTTTGCTTCGTTCGATCATAAGTTGGGCAAGATGGACCGTCAAGCTTTTCTCGCTTTCTACGAGCAAAACGGTTGATCTTGGTTAACTCCCCCCCCGGCCTATCCCATTCCACCAAGCAACCACAACCGAGCCTTTGCTGCGATCTTCTACCCCGCAAAGTCGCCCCAAAGCGAACCAGCGGCACGACCATGCCACGCGAACCCTGCATAACCGGTCAATGCGGTAAAGGAGGACCCCATCGGTATCCGAAACGGATCAAAGCGTTACCGGCTATGCCAGCTGCGCCGATTTTTCTTACCAATCCCATTCTCCGACGTTTAGCGACTGCCGTGAGCAACCCTGCACAAAAAAAACTGCAATTCGTAATCGCTTTGACTGCCGTGACGCTTGTTGCGGCCACCGGATGTCACCGGCAATACTATCGCAAGCAAGCCGATTGCGAAGCAAACATGTTATTGGACGAAAAATCGAGTCACATTTCGCGACCTCCCGATCAAGCCCTGCGAATCGACGTTGACCGACGCAGCCGAATGTTCAACCCATTCGACCTCGATTTCCAACCAATGCCGCTCGACGACCCTTCGTCCTATGAATACATGCAGTGCGTCGACGGGCGACGAGGCTACCCGATGTGGGAAGCCGCCGGCGTAACCAACACGGCCGAAAGTCCCGATTGGTGGCAATTTTTACCCCTGGACGACGATGGCGTGCTCGTGCTCAATGCCGAAAACGCGGTCCGCATCGCCCTGCTGCATTCACCAGAATACCAATCCGAACTCGAAGAGCTCTACCTAGCGGCACTTGACGTCAGTAACGAACGATTTGCGTTCGACACACAATTCTTTGGCGGAGCTCAAACCTTTTTGACCGCCGCAGGACGTAGCAAACGAGCCGACGGCCAAAGCAGCACTCGGTATGAAGTGGGCACGTTCAGCAAAGGCGAACACGGGGGGCTTTCGCTCGAGCGACAATTTGCCACCGGGGCCGAGCTAGTCGTGGGAGTTGCCAATAATATTGTCTGGGAACTCAGCGGCCCCGATACGCAAAGTGTCACCACGCTTCTCGACTTTTCACTGGTCCAACCTCTGCTCCGCGAAGCCGGTCGCGACAAGATCCTCGAAGGGCTTACCTTTTCGGAACGAAACCTGCTAGCCAATGTGCGAGCATTCGAACGCTATCGCCGCAGTTTCTTCTTGAACATCACCACCGGTCGCGGATTCGAAAGCCAAGTAAACGCCAACGGGGGCCCCTCGATCGCGATAAACGGACAAGGGTTCGGGACCAACGGCGGCGCACAAGGTTACCTCGGTCTGCTGCAATCCCAGCTGCAAATCCGCAACTTGCAAGAAAACATCGCCCGGCAAACCGAGAACTTGCTGATCCTCGAAGATACGCTGATCGAAACCTTAACCAAGCTGCCTGAATCCCAAGGAAGTGGCGCGGGGCAAATCCTCACCGACCGATTGCAGGTCGCTCAAACACGATCGAGCTTGCTGCGAAGTCAAACCAGCCTTATCACTCGACAAGCCACGTATGAAAGGTCCGTCGACGCGTTCCTTCGCACACTCGGACTACCACCTTACATTTGCGTCAAACTCGAAGACCCTGTCCTACAACGGTTTGAATTGATCGATCGCGAACTGCTAAGCCGCCGCGAACAATTGGCCGACGTACGCACCAAAGTTGGCGAATTCAATGTTGCCATGCTCGACGGAGCAAGGTACATCGTCGACGAGGTAACGGGTCTACCTGAATCGGAAATGGAATGGAACGACAGCGTCGCTGAAACGCTGCAAGGAATGCGGGAAGCACTAAAACCACTCGAAGAATTCAACAAGACCCTAATCGATGACGATTTGCCTCGCGTCATGAAAGACATTGATCGGTTTACCGAACTACTAGAAGAACGCGAATCCCAAAACGAAAACCTAAAGAAAACGTACGAGACAGAAAAGGATCAAATCTGTTCTCTTCTCAATACGTCCGATGTTGACGAAACGCTGTTTGATCTAACTGAATTAACCACGCTGAGTGACGAACTTAAAGACGAATACAACAAGCTCGACGGACGATTAAACGGTTACGATAAAGCGATCGTTAAACTCGAAGAGACGATTGACCGCTTTGTAAAAGACGGCCCGAAAGACAAAGATCCGAAAAACGTCTCTCGCGAACTTCGCAAAGAAGTGATCGAAGCGTCTCAGGATTTACTGGGCAAACTCGCCGACGACGTATTGTCAGTACAGCTGATTCAAGCCCGCGCCAGAAGCGAAAGCGTGTTGCTACCCGCCGTCGATATCGACCCCGCGACGGCATTGCAAATCGCACGCGTCAACCGTCGCGATTGGGCCAACGCTCGCGCCCAATTAGTGGACCAGTGGCGTTTAATCGAAGTGACCGCCGATGACCTAGAAAGCACACTCGACATCAGTTTCAATGGCGATGTCGCGAATGTCGGCGACAACCCACTGGACCTCCGCTCGTCCAACGGAACCCTATCCGTCGGGATCCAATGGGATACCCCTATCACACGATTGCTTGAACGCAACAATTACCGAGCCACGCTAATCTCTTTTGAGCAATCCAAACGCGACTACTATTCGTTTGAAGACAGTATTTGGCAACAGTTACGCGCCGAAATTCGTCAACTGCAAGCAAACCGCCTGACCTTTGAACTCGGTCGCCAAGCGGTCCAAATTGCCGCCTCTCAGATCCAATTGAACGCCGACATCCGGATTGATAAAGAAGCTCGCGGTCAAAGCAACGGCCCCACAGCCGCTCGTGACGCGATCAGCGCGTTAAACGATTTGCTGGATGCACAAAACTCGCTTCTGGATATCTTCGTCAACTACGAAGTCGTCCGCCGGACACTGGACTTTGACCTCGGCACAATGGAATTGACCCCCGAAGGATTGTGGATCGATCCCGGTAAGATTGATCCCGAATACTTGCTGACCCTTTCGGGCACAAGCGACTCCGGCATGATCGGCGGATGCAACAATTGTTGCTTGCCCCGACGCCGCCAACCTCGCGAACCCTATTTTGGCCTGACCCCCACGGCAACCGTCGATAGCGGAACCCCCGTTGAAGGAATGATCTTCGAAGAGGTGATTCAGTAGAAGCGGAGAAATGATTGAACACGAGAATTGAACACGAGAAGCGAGTGGTCAAGCGCTGGCAGGCGTATATGATGGTAAAGTGCCCTCTTCCATTTGTTCGCACTTTCTCCGTGGAGCCTCAAATCCGATGCGTCGCCTTTGTACATCCCTCCTGTTCGCGCTGGTCATTTATCCCCTCGCCGCTTCTCCCCTAGCCACTGCTCGTCAGTGGTCGAGTCGCGACGGCAACTACAAGCTCGAAGCGGACTTGGTTGCCTTCAATGACACTACGATCGTCTTGAAACGTGAAAATGGGGACCTTGTTGGGGTCGAACGCAACGAACTGTCCGATGCCGATCAAGCCTTCGTTGGGTCCGACGATACAAGCTCGGCAATCAAAAAATCCGCCGAACAAATGCAAACCTGGACCTCCGCCGACGGAATGCAGGTTCGGGGGCGAGTGCTTGCATACGGCCGCAGCACGATGAAGGTTAACCGAAAGCTCGGAAAAGTGTACATCAATGATGTCGCATTTGATCAGTTCGCTCCGCTGCATCAGCGACTTGTCTTGCGAATTCTCAGCGAACTAGAAAACCAAACGCTCGAAAACCGGAAACAGCTTCAGGCGTGGGCAATGGGGCTTGGGGCAAACGTCAAAGAACACCCCCTACAGGGGGTACTGATGGAACTCGAAAGTGGCGACAAACTCGCCCTTCCGTTTTTCCTGTTCGCCCAAGAGGACCTAAAGGTGCTCAAGCCAGGTTGGGAGTCGTGGCTTGAGAACGAACAAGACTCAGTGGCGAGCCAACGTGAAAGTTTGTATATGCAAGCCGAAGCCATGCAATACCAACAACAGGAAGAACATCGCGAAGAGCTGCGACGGATCGAAATGTTGAAACTGACGATGATGGCAAACGCCACCGGCTTGATCAAAATTTGGGAAGTCGGACTCCAACCGATGGGGGGGAACAATTGGCGACGAACCTCCGTGATTATTCCGGCCCAAAATAGTGCCCAAGCATCACAAATCGCGATGCAGAATTACCCTGGTTTCAAGATCTATGGGATCCGCAAAGTCCGCTAGCAAACACATCGGCTCTACCCCAGGGTCAGCCACGTACTTGAGTTCAACGGTACGTGTTAGCGGAAACTTGCAGTTCAACCTTTCGGTCGCCAATTAGTTGCACGGGCACGGTCCGCCGCAAGGGAATTGGGATCCAAATTCGAGCGACAATCGCCTTGTCGCTCGCTTATGAATCAACGGCTAGCAGTCGTATCATCGCGACCGCCGAAGAACAAACCCGCAAAACGCAATGTTAAGATTGCGACCCTTCGAGGGTGGCCCGTTGCGCGTCTTGAACCTTCTTGCGTGGCCCTTGAGGACCTGGGCGGCGACCTCGCCGACGACCTTGTTGAAGCGGCACAAACCGGCCCGCAATCGGCTGGATCAACTTGCTGATACAGAGCTTGTTGATGCTCAAATTCATCTCTTCGCTCTCCTTCTTTAGCACATCATGAAGGCTCATCGGCAAACGAATTGTAATCATTCGCTCAGGCTCTGCGGCGTCCCCCTTGGACGGATCCTGGCCACGCATTGCAGCGACCATTTCTTGCAGCTCCAAGAACTCCTGACTCGTCTCGAATGCTCGCAAGTCATCGGATTCCGGATAGAGCTTTCGCACCACCCCATCCACTCCCAACATCTCGCGATAGAACACGACCCAACTCCCCGTTTTCGCGAATGCCTCTTCCGCCAACCGGAGCACTTCGCGGCCGCGTTGGTCTTTGGGGATTTCGTTCGCGGACGGAGGTGCAATACCCAACCGGGGGGCAATCGCATCGGTTTGTTCCGGCAATGGGTCGCTGGCATAACGAAGGCTGGAGCGAGCTTCCGTCGTCGTTTCGGTAGCCGTGTTTGCGTGAGTGGATAAGTTGCTAGCAGAATTAGATAGAGGTGTCATCGTAAAAGAGATTCCTTTTCTCGGAGCGTGTCTCGGACGTTGGCTAGCGATTCACCGTGCGGAATACAGCGCGGAATACAGTGCAATCGCTCGCAACCAACTTCCAAGACCATGAGTGCGTGGGTTGTTTGGGCCCATACTCACGCACCGTCAAACCGATCTACGGAAACTATGCTTTCAAAACAACTTACGTCTATTGCTAGCTGGCTGCCTAAGTTGCAGGCAGCCATGCCGGAGACCAAGGCAAACGAGACTTGCACAAAAAGAAGGCAGGGCCAGGGTGTGCATTTGCCAAGTGTCCACTAAAAGCAAGCAAAGAAAAGGATCGTATCGGACGTCGCCAAAGCTCGGTATTCACGTACTTTTAAGCCGAAAAAGAAAACCAAAGATTTTGAAAGCATTGAAATGCAAGTCAAGGGCTTGGTCCACCCAAGATTTCACCTCGCGGCCGACTGGATTCCAGAAAACACCGAAACCCGAAAATCACCACCAGAGGGGCACGCAAGAGCACGGCCTATGCAGTAGCAAGCGGCAACGGAAGTCAAGTGCCAGCTCGAGACTCACTCATACATAAACATGCGACGACCCTCAACGAAGGGACTCACACGAGAACAAAAGCTGGCCAAACAAAACGACACCTCCACTAGAGGGGATTCCCGAAATTGCCTTTCGAGCACAGAAGGCACGCTGTCTCTACGGCGAATTCTGTACATTCAGAACAGGACAGCAAGCGGAACAAGACCGCGATCAGGACATCACGCAACACTATCCCCCCGACGCACTAAACCCCCTCGCTCCCAATCGCCTATCGCATTCAGACCACCGCGTCACAGGCCTCGGCTATCAACCCGACAGCCCGATCAACCTGATCTCGACTAGTGGTCCACCCGAGCGAAATTCGCAAGGTCCGACGGATTTGAGCCTCGCTTCGCCCGATCGCCTGCAGCGACCTCGTGATCTCATCGGCTGGCAACGTCGACTGGGCTGTCGCCATCACCAAATGCCGCGCGGCTTTTTGAATTCGCACCGCCTCACATGGCATCTCGATCGCCAACGTATTGGCCAACCTCGGAGCGTCTTCGGCCAACAAAATCGGCTCTATACTTAGGGAAGATTGCAATCCATTAAAGAAACGAGCCGCTAACTCCGAAAAGTTGTCGGAAACCTCACTTGCACAGCGGCTAGCCAGATTCGCCGCGGCACCCAACCCAATACACGCCGGGACGTTTTCGGCACCAGGCCGAAGCCCCATTTCGCGAGGCTCACCGTAGCCGATCGGAGAAAGATTCAGGCCCCGCCGAACATAGACTGCCCCGCTTCCCTTGGGGCCATAGAACTTGTGCCCACTTAGCGACAAGGTGTCGACTCGCAGGCGACTCACCTCAACGGGATGCTTCCCGAAAACCTGCGTCGCATCGCAATGAACAGACACCCCTCTGTTGTGGCAAATATCAGCCACTTCACGGACGGGCTGGAAAGTCCCTAGAACGGGGTTCGCCAATTGCAGACAAACCAACTGCGTGTTGGGACGCAGCAGCCCCGCGATACGGTCTGGATCAACCACCCCGTCGACCTCGCACGGAACCATCTCAACCTCGACCCCAGCGGCTTCCATCGAGTGAGCCGCAGCGATGACCGAATCATGCTCAAGCTGACTGACTAAGACATGCCCCGCCTTGTCTTGATGGCGTTGCGAGTGAGTCAATTGGCCCAGGATTGCCAAATTATTCGATTCGGTGCCGCCGCCCGTAAAGACGATTTCAAACGATTCGCAGCCGACCATACCTGCGACCGATTCGCGTGCCTGTTCGAGCGCCTCGCCGACCGCTTGAGCATGACTGTGCTCTTGCCCAGGCAACAGGAAATGGGTCATCCAGTACGGCTGCATCGCCTCCAGGACGGACGGGGCCAACGGTGTCGTGCGGTTATAATCGAGGTAGATCAACGAGGATGAGAATGTGCGAGGAAAATAATCGCCCGATTGGCATTGGTCAAAAAAAAATGCGAAAATCGACGCGGTTTCGATGCGGTTTTTCAGCGCGAAAAGCGTTGCAAACATTATGCCCCAAGTGACCACGTTAAAGCTTGCAAAAGTACAAGATTAATCGAGACCGCAAGGAAAACCAGCTGCCCAGTGAAAAGGAAGCCGAAATGCCGCTTGTAACGGCACAAAACGCCCTTTTTCTACCATTCACGCAGTTAACGGGTTTGCACTGCACCGCTAAAGTGGTGATAATCAAGACGTGAAGAACCTTAACTCTGCATACGGGCCAAATCGCTAAGAATCATTCGATTTTTCTGGCGGCGCACGTACCTCTCAAACCATCTTATCTTTGGAGCGTGAAATGAAACGTGAACGAAATGGATTTACCTTAGTCGAATTGTTGGTGGTGATCACCATCATCGGCATTCTTGTCGGGTTGCTCTTGCCAGCCATCACGGCTGCACGCGAAACCGCTCGAAAGACCCAATGTGCAAACAATGTCCGAAACATCGCGTTAGCAACGATCCAACATGAAAACAACAAGGGACAGTTGCCAGGTTATGTGCAAAAGTTCGGTGTCCACTCGAGCGGAATTGACCCTTCAGATCCATCGAACACATCGATCGATCCTCATGTGAAGCTAGGAACTTGGGGCGTTGCATTGTTGTCATGGCTCGACGCACAACCAACTTACGAGCATTGGACCGAAGACCGCTATCCAATCAAAGCGAGCTCAGGATCGGATCTGGGTGCTACCGATGGCGTTGCAGGTCTAAACTTCCACACGCTTGCCGCTCCCAACTTGGCGATCTTCCAATGCCCAAGTAATCCAAACACGGACGCCGAAAACGGTAGAAATAGCTATATCGCCAACAATGGACTCTGTCACATTGCATTTGATGACAGTGGATCGGCTATTCCTGCGACGGCAATCAACCTTGCGAACTCGCAAGATCGCGCCAATGGTGCATTCAATTCCAAATACAATGTGACGAGCATTGACGGCAAAGGTAATGGCGTTCATGCATCCGAAGGCCCAAAAGTCCGATTGGATGACTTCAAGGACGGCCAAGGCAACACAATGCTGTTTTCGGAAAACGTGCAAGCTCTTCCATGGCATCGTGCTGGGTTGATCACTGCAGATAGCTTGGATGTCGCAACTGCGACTGATAAAGACGTCGTGTATAGCGTTGAAACCGCAAGATACGTTCACGGCATGGTCTGGCACTACGAAGACATTCAATCAGGCGACGCGACAATGGCGTCCTTCTGGAACGCTTCGGTTGGCGTGGGACCAGCGGCAGTCACTACCTTCCACCGAATCAATGGTGGCGGGTCCACGGTTTCGGATGAGATTTATAATAAGTCGATTACGGATGCCCTCACCGGTCGCCAACTTGCTCGCCCATCGTCCGCCCACACCGACGGCGTCAACATTGGTATGGCTGATGGTGCGACCAAGTTTCTTACCGAATCGGTCGACTACCGAATCTACCAAGCATTGTTGACCCCACGCGGAAAGAGCTCTTTGGTTCCTTGGCCAGAGTACATTTTGGATCCTGAAGCTCTCTAATCGACTTTTGCGGAGCCCTTGTTTGATGGGATTCGCAGCTTAAGGTTTTCACAACGATCAATCGCGTGTCCACACGAGGGCGGCCCTGGGTTCCAGAGTCGCCCTTTTTTCGTGGAGTTCGATGACATTGGCGATGCCAAGTTTGGCCGCCGGCCGATTTACCCGACACTGCTACCCATCACGTCAGCGGGTACCGCAATCCCTGCGGGTACCGCAATCCCTGCGGGTACCGCAATCCCTGCGGGTACCGCAATCCCTGCGGGTACCGCAATTGGGGATTACTTCACCCTAATCCTTGTCCGCCTTCAACACCGAAACGAATGCTTTTTGCGGGATATTGACGCTGCCAAATTGCTTCATCTTGGCCTTTCCCTTCTTTTGCTTCTCAAGCAACTTCTTCTTCCGTGACACGTCACCACCGTACAACTTGGCCGTCACATCTTTTCGGAAAGGCTGGATCGTCGCCCGCGCAATGATCGTCCCACCAATGGCTCCCTGAATCGGGATCTTAAATTGGTGACGCGGAATCGCTTCGGCCAGCTGTTCGCAATAATGCAGCGCCCGGGCTCGAGATTTTTCGCGGTGAACCAAATATGCCAACGCATCGATCGGTTCTTTATTAACCAAGATATCGACCTTGACCACGTCGGTTTTTCGGTACTCGATCGGCACATAATCAAACGACCCGTAGCCGCGCGTGATCATCTTTAACTTACCGTAGAAATCGAACAACACTTCGCCTAGCGGCATTTCGCTTGTCACTTCGACGCGGCCAGCGGACAAATAGTTCATGGTCTGGCTTTCGCTGCGATATTCGCGACACAACTCCATCACCGGCCCGACGTATTCCTCCGGCGTAAGGATCTGTGCCTTGATGTAGGGTTCGCTAATCGAAGCGATGTTGGTCGGATCGGGCCAATAACTTGGGTTGTCTACATGGATCGTCGAGCCGTCTTGAAGGTCCAATTTGTATTCAACCGACGGCGCAGAAATGACGAGCCCCAAATCAAATTCGCGTTGCAGTCGCTCTTGGATCACATCGAGATGCAATAACCCAAGGAAACCGCAACGGAAACCGAAACCGAGTGCTGCGGAGCTATCCTTTTCGTACGTTAATGCCGCATCGTTGATCGACAATTTCTCCAGTGCTTTTGTCAAATCTTGGTATTCATCGGTACTCATCGGATAGACCGACGAAAAAACAACTTGCTTGGCTTTTTGGTAACCGGGGATCGGTTCGGCGGCGGGTCGGTTGAGAAGCGTGATCGTGTCACCGATCTCAATATCTTGAACGCTTTTCACCCCCGCGACAATGTAACCCACTTCGCCCGCATGCAGCTCTTTTTGCGGGCTCAAGCGGAATTGGTTGTAGCCTAATTCGTCGACGGTAAAGTCGCGGTCCGCGTGCATGAAATGGATGGTGTCTTTCGGTTTTAGCGTTCCATCCATGACGCGACACTGTAAAATCACACCGCGATATTTGTCAAAAAAGGCGTCAAAGACAAGCGCTTTGAGCGGTGCGTTTGGGTCGCCCTCAGGCGGAGGCAAATACTGGACAATTCCCTCAAGCACTTGATCGATCCCTTCGCCTGTCTTTGCGGATACCGGGATCGCAGCGAACGGGTCAAGCCCTAGGTCGGCATCGATTTCCTCGCGAACTCGTTCGACATCGGCCGCCGGCAGATCGATTTTGTTGATCACCGGCAAAAGTTCTAGATCATATTCAAGCGCCAAGTAAAGGTTGGCGACCGTTTGGGCCTCCACCCCTTGCGAGGCATCGACGACCATCAACGCTCCTTCGCAAGCCATCAGCGATCGACGAACTTCGTGGGAAAAGTCGACGTGCCCGGGGGTATCAATCAAGTTCAATTGGTACGTTTCGCCATCCGTAGCGGTATAGCCAAGCGTGACGGTATTGCTTTTGATCGTGATCCCCCGCTCGCGTTCGATGTCCATCGAATCGAGCATTTGGTCCTGGAACTCACGCTGTGTCACGCCACCGCACGCTTGAATCAGTCGATCGGCAAGCGTCGATTTCCCGTGATCAATGTGGGCGATAATGCAAAAGTTCCGAATGCGTTTCATGCGTAAAGGTCGTTGTGGATTGGGGAAAACAGGTTTCAACCCGAATTCTAGTGAAAGACGTTCTCGACCAACAGGGTCACCGCTGCCCCAACACGGGCCTTTGCCCCAACACGGGCCTTTGCCCCAACACGGGCCTTTGCCCCAACACGGGCCTTTGCCCCAACACGGGCGGGCACGACCGAGCGTACTAGCTCAGTGCGACCCGTCCCCCTTACACTAGCCGTCATGTTTGAACTTCGATGCACCGTCCGAAATTGCCACCATCTCCTTGAACACCGTGAAGGAGGACTATTTTGTGCATCAGGCCACCATTTTGACCGGGCCAAGGAGGGCTATTGGAGCCTGCTGCAGCCACAGGATCGGCGTTCGAAAAATCCTGGTGACACTGACGCCGCCGTCCTGGCCCGACATCGTTGGCTCGCCCGAGGGCATGCCGCCGGACTCATCGAGGCGATTCGCCCTTGGATCGGAGCGACGGTTTCATCGAAATCGGACCGGGGCGCCCGCACCGTTGACCTCGGGTGTGGCGAAGGATCGTTTGGGCCCGCACTTTTCCCAGACCAAGCCGAAGGTTACTGCGGCATCGACCTATCAAAACGGGCGATCAAGTTAGCCGCCCGCGGGTGGCCCGAAGCGACGTGGGTGCTGGCCAACGCAGACCGTATCTTGCCGGTGGCCGACCGAAGCATCGACAGAGTAGTGTCGCTGTTTGGCCGTCGGCCGGTGACGGAAATCGATCGAGTGCTAACCCCTAGTGGCATTTGCATTGTGGCTGTGCCCGGCGAAGAGGATTTAATCGAACTGCGGGAACAAGTTCAGCAAACAGGCCAACGACGGAGCCGATGGGAAATGGTGATCCAAGAAATGGCCGCCGGATCAATGGAGTGTGTCGAACGCAAACATTGGGAACAGCGTATCGAGCTTCAACCGGACGCGATTGCCGACGCCTTGGCGATGACTTACCGAGCGGTGCGGCATAGCGAACAATCACGACTGGAATCCCTAGACACCATGACTGTGACGTTGTCGGCGGACTTGATGCAATTCGTTCATCGCATCTAATCTGGGAAACCTTTCATGCAAGGCGACATCAATCCTTATCAGCCATCCACAATCCCGACGGACGACTCGCCCTCGGTACCATTAAACACCGATGGAGCATGGGATGTGGCGTTCCGACTCACCGCTGCGGACCTGCGTCACGCGGAAGCCAAACATGTCTTGCATTCGAACATCGCTCGCTTGTCGCTTGGTTCGTTCGGATTGATTGCAGCCAGCGTCGTTTGGATTGGCTGGTTAGCAACATTGGGATATTTTTCCGTTGGCTGGGTGACGGCGCTTTTTTTGTCGGCGGCATGCTACTTGACGCTGGTCCATCAATTTAAGATCCGATTGCGCGAGCGGATGCAGGTCGTCGGTTTGGTGAACAATGCAGAGTGCTGGTTGGGGGTTAGCGATACACAATTCAAACTGAATACGCCCAACGGTCCATTTGCATGGCCGAGCAAAGACGTGCAAGTATCGCGGACGATACGAGGGCTACTGTTTAGCCCTGAACCTCAACTGTTCGTGTTTGTATCTCGCAAAAGCAATTTCCAAGACGAAACCTATTCGCAATTCCAACTACGAGTGTTTACGCAACTGAATCATCGTTAAACACGGAATCATCGTTAAACACCGACGATCGAATCGATTTCAGTTAGCTCCTGGTCACTAAACACGAGATTTTCTAGACACGCGATGCTGTCGACGACCTGTTCAGGGCGACTCGCTCCGGTCAACACGGATGTAATCCGCGGGTCTCGCAGAATCCACGCCAATGCCATTTGGGCAAGCGATTGACCGCGTCGTGCAGCGATCGCGTTGAGTTTGCGAATTTGACCGATTCGGTCGGGGGTGATTTGACCGGCTTCGATCGCTCCATTGCCCTTGTTGCTTGACACCCGCGAATCCGTGGGAACGCCATTGAGATAGCGATTGGTCAACATGCCTTGGGCCAGTGGCGAGAACGCGATCACGCCGACACCTTCACGATCAGCGGTCGGCAAAACCGTTTGCTCAACCGTCCGCTCAAACATGTGGTAACGAGGTTGATGGATCGTGATGTTGGCCCAATCGTGTTTGCGAACCGCCGCAACGGCATCGGAAAACGGCGGGTCGGGATAGTTCGAGATCCCGACGTACAAGGCCTTGCCTTGGCGGACGAGCGTGTCGAGAGCCCCCATCGTTTCTTCGATCGGTGTACCGGGATCGACTCGGTGAGAATAGAAAATATCGAGATGATCAACGCCCAATCGTTTTAGTGATTGCTCGCATGATTCGATCAAATATTTCCGTCCGCCACCGTCGCCGTACGGGCCGGGCCACATCGGGTAACCCGCTTTACTGCTGATGACCAATTCATGCCGCGGCATATCTGGCAAAATACGTCCAAACAACGCCTCGCTGGCACCCGACGGATCGCCGTAGTTGTTCGCAAAATCGAAATGCGTAATCCCATGATTGAACGCAGTAAAGAAAATTTGCTTCGATTCTTCATCACTACGGTAGCTGCCGATCGCCTGCCAACCGCCTAAACTAATTGCGGGCAAAAGCAATCCCGAGTTACCTGAGCGGCGATACACCATTTGATCATATCGGGACGATTTAAACATTAAGTTGCTTCTATGTTACTGAGGTTGCCTCGGACGAACTCAAACCCATAAGCCCATCTTCCATCTCGTATGTTGTATCAAAAACATCGAGGGCGCGGTGGTCATGGGTCACCACAATCACACCAGTACCATGTTCGTGAGCAACCTTGGCGAACAATTCCATCACTTGCCGACCTCGATGGCCGTCCAACGCCGCGGTCGGTTCATCCGCTAAAATGACACTGGGATGATTTGCCAGCGCTCGAGCAACCGCGACACGTTGCTGTTGGCCCCCCGACAACATGGAGGGCAAATTACTTGCGCGATCCTCGACGCCAAGTTCATCAAGTAAATGCAGAGCCCGACGACGTGCCTGGCGCGACGTTGCACCGTTCAATTCCAATGCAATTTGCACATTTTCGATCGCCGTTAAAAACGGAATCAAATTCGACTTCTGAAAAACGAACCCGATGTGTTGACGACGGAACGACCTCAGATTCGTGTACGAGATTTCGCCCTCAAGCACCAACTGATCTCGAATCCAGACTTGGCCGGACGTGGGCGGATTGATTAACCCAACGGCTGTCAAGAAAGTCGATTTCCCTGAACCGCTTGGGCCTAGCAGTGCAACAACCTCACCACGATGCACCTTCATCGATGCATCCTTCATCGCAACAATTTCCGTGTTACCGCTGCCGTAAATCTTTGTCAGCCCGCGTGTTTCGATCGCCAAACTGCGGCTATCCCGATCACTCATGATAACGCCTCATTCGGTGTCACCTTCATTGCTTTCCAAATCCCCAACAGGCTTGAGACGACCGAAATACCGACCACGATTAAGGCCAACTGAAACAAATCGGTTTGGGTCAAAATCACGCGCCGAGGGAACATCGGAAACAACTTCCCGCCCACCAAATAGGCGATACCGAACCCTGCGACACCAAGCATCAATGCCTGTTGAAGGATCAAGCCAAGGATGACACGGTTTGGTGCCCCAATCAGTTTCAGCAACGCGATTGAATGAATCTTGTCGAGCGTCAACGTATACAGGATCAAAGCCATAATGATTGCAGCGATCAGAGTTAGCAGAACGCGAAACAAACCGATTTGGCGACGCGCACGATCGACCGTACCCTTAAGCAATAAATCCCGCTGTTGCGATTGGGTATAAACCGAAACGTCACCCCATCCCGACATCGCTTCCTTTACTTTGGCTAGATCCGCGCCCGGTGACACGCTAACCAACACGGCACTCATTTGCGGCCTCGCGATCGCAGGCAATTGAGATGCTGGTTTATTTGTGTTGTCCAATATTGCCGGTTGCAGATTCCCCAAGTCCGACTGCTCGCCTCGAGCAAGACGCGAGGCACGTTCGAGCCGGACCGCTTCCCCAGGTGTATCGAATTGTATCTGCTGAGCATCCGTGACAGTGACAAAAGCAATCCCGTCACCTCCGGCACTTAGCATGCTCTTGGTTGTTCCGACGATGGTGTAACTTTCTTTGCCGAGATCGATTGTTTCGCCGAGCGCAAGTCCGAGCGACTGGTCCGCGACCATTTCAAAATGGTTCTGGCCTAGCGATCGACCACCGGTCAGCGGTATCCATTGGCCTTTGTCGATTGGCCAACTAAGCCCCAGCACCGCGATTCGGAGGGGTTTGCCGTCTTGTTCCCGCTGGATCGTGTGATAGACGAACTCGCGTGCCGAAACAACGCCTGGAACCGCATAGGCTCGATGGACGAGATTCGATGGGACGCGAGAGATTTCCGCAAACGGCCCACGTGTATTGCGTTGGACCAACCACAAATCGGAACCAACATTATCGACCAGCAACGTCGCGTCTTCGACGATACCACGATAGATACCGCCCATGCCCATCACGATCATCAACAACATTCCGACCCCGACGGTTGTCAACGCGAAACGACCAAGGTTATGGCGAATGTCTTTGAAAGCCAGGTTCATTTTGCCGCGACCTTTCGTCCTTCGGTCAGTACCATTCCCTTAGTTGCAGCCGTTACGATTCGATCGCCGACCACAAGTCCATCGGTGACTTCAACGACGTCACGGTTGCGAAGTCCAATATTGATCGGTGTCCATTTTGCCACGCCATCCTGGTTTACAAATACGCCAACCGCACCATCTCGATTGATCACCTGATCGGCTTGAATTTGGACAACGTTGTCTTTTCGTTCGACTTCAATGAATGCCTCGGCGCGTTGCCCGACGGCCCAATTTTGTGGCAATCGAAGTGCATCGACGTCAACAATAAATTCGCGAGTTTCGCGGTCAGCTTCCTTGCCCAGCCGAATCACTTTGCCTTCATAATCCAAATTGGGTTCAGATCGAAATACGATCCGGGCCGTTTGTTCGGGATGCAATTTACCCATTTCGGTTTCATCGACCCATGCGCTAATCCAGATTTGATCCATCGAAATCAGCTTCATCATTTCGCTACCGGGAACAACCACATCGCCCGGTTCACGCGTGCGTCGAATGATCAACCCGTCAAAGGGTGCGACGACGCGGCTATCGGAAAGGCGTGTTTGATGGTACTGAAGCGTCTTTTCGGCTGCGACCAACTCCTTTTGTCCTTCGGCGATCGCCGCTTCGGCGCGCGACACTCCGGTAACCGCAACCGCTAAGGCTTCTGTCGCTTTGTCCGAATCTTCTTGGCTCGCTGCGCCGCGTGTGGTCAACGATTGCACTCGTTCGTTACTCTTTTCCGCTTGCGTAAACGCGGCCGTTGCCCGGTCTTTATCAGCGATCAATCGGTCAATGGCCGCGCGGGCCGCATCGACATTGGCCGCCGCGATCTCTACTTGTTGCTGCAATTCCTCATCGTCCAATTCCACCAACAAATCACCTGCCACAACACGGTCGCCTTGATCCGCCAACACCTTTTCGATCCGGCCTGAAATTTTGGGGCTAACGGTAGCTTGCACCCGAGCTTCGAGTGTCCCCGTCCCCATCACTTCCGCAACGATCAAACCGCGAGTGACCGGATGCTCAACCACCGAAATCGGCGAGAACTTCATCCAATAAACCAATCCGCCAATCACAACGGCGAGGACGATCAGCTTTGCCAACGTCCCCAACCAGCGTCGAACAGCATGGAAACGTTTGGAGTGCTGTGCTTTATCAGGCATGTTTTGTCTCTCCACGGTAAAGCAACCAATAGGCGGCAGGGATCACAATCAGGGTAAACACTGTCGAGGTCAGGATTCCGAAAATGATCGCCCAGGCTAACCCCGAAAAGACCGGATCAAGAGTGATCACCCAGTTCGCCAGCAGGGTTGTGCCAGCGGTCAACAGGATCGGTCGCGTCCGTACCGCGACGCTGCGAATAATCGATTCATCGAGCGAATGGCCTTCGGCTTGAGCTAAGTGAATAAAGTCGATCAATACAACTGAATTGCGGACCACAATCCCCGCTAACGCGATCATCCCGATCATGGCGGTTGCAGTGAAGAACACTGGATTCGGAAATCCGCCGACGCCTTGATCCGTAATCCGATTCAAGATCCAAAAACCCGGCATGATGCCAATCATTGTGAGCGGAATGGCTAACATGATCAGCACGGGCAATAACCGCGAACCGGTTTGGAACATCAGCAACACAAAAATACCAAGCAGTGCTGCACCAAAAGCCAACCCCAGATCTCGGAATACATCAAGCGTGATGTTCCATTCTCCTTCGCCTGCCCAATCGACTTGATAGCCTTCGGGAATCGACCAAGGGACCCCGCCGCCTAGCGAGATCCATGATCGGTCGTCCACCGGACGAGGTGTTACATCCGATACCGACGCGACGGAGTCCGTCGTTTGCGTACGATCCCATTCCAAGTCCATGATCGCGTCTGCGGGAGGACGTCCCGCCACTTCGGCAAAGACGTAAACGACTCGCTGCAAATTCTTGTGATAGATCGTCTTCTCTTCTTCGGACTGATAAAACCGTCCTAAACCACCAAGTTGAACGACTTGTCCCTGATTGCCTTGCACGTAGACTTCTTCCAAGTCATCGATCGCCGATCGGTTCTCGCGAGGCAATCGCAATTCAATCCACAATGGCTCTACTTCTTCGGGAACATGCAACACCGTCGCTTTGTTCCCACTGAGCACGGTATCAATTGTCTCGGCAATCGTTTGCGTCGAGATACCTGACAACGCCGCTTTGGTTTTATCAGTTTCAAACACATACCGCTGGTGGTCATCCTCGGCACTGACGTCCAAGTCGACGACTCCCGGTTCCATCGCCAAACGTTTTTCGACTTGCCGTGCGACCGCGATTTGGTCGGCGTAACTGCGGTCCGCTGGTCCGTAAACCTCGGCCGTGATCGATGCCAACACAGGCGGCCCCGGCGGCACCTCGACCAATTTGATATTCGCCCCCATCGACTCGGCAAGCTTGGTCAATTCACTGCGAATCCGCAACAAAATCTCGTGCGACTGTTGAACACGAAAGTCTTTACCAATCAAATTGACGCGAATATCGGCTACATTCGCGCCGCGACGTAGAAAGTAATGTCGCACCAACCCATTGAAGTCCATCGGCGACGCGACACCGACAAAAAGTTCGTAGTCACGTACTTCGGCCAATCCACCCAAGTAGCGTCCGATCCGACGCGAAACCACATCGGTCCTTTCCAACGTCGTTCCTTCGGGCATGTCGATAACAACTTGAAATTCGTTCTTGTTGTCATACGGCAGCATCTTCACCGGAACCGCGCGAAAAACAGGTAACAACATTGCGGCGACCAGCAACGCGGCGATCCCAAGCAGGACGCCCCAAGCATAAATCGGCTTGGTCACCACGGGCGTCAAAACGGCTTTGGACATTCGGTACAGTGGTCGTTTGGTTAAATCAAACCCTTCACCATCGTCCGCATCATCATCAATGTGTTTCAGGGCCACCATCGATAACCACGGCGTGATCACAAACGCGACCATCGTCGAAATCATAACTGTTAATGGCACATTCAATGCCATTGGCCCCATGTAGGGTCCCATCATTCCCGTGATGAACGCCAACGGCAAAAAGCTAGCGATGATCGCAAGGGTCGACATAATCAACGCCGGACGGACTTCTTGGACCGCCCTCAAAACGGACTGACGCGGCGGCAGGACCTTCATGGCAAAGTAACGAGCGATGTTCTCGACATCGGTGATCGGGTCATCGACCAACAAACCCAGGGACAAGATCAACGCAAACATGGTTACTCGGTTGATCGAATAGCCAACCATTAAATTGATGAACAATGTCAACGAGTAGCATACGGGAATCGCCATCGCGATCACCAATGCCGGTCGCCACCCCATCACCAATCCGATCAAACCAATCACCGTCAATACGGCGACCACCAACCCCTCCACTAATTCGTTGACCTTCTCGTTGGCGGTTTCACCATAGTCGCGAGTGACGCGAACATTGACGCCACTTGGCAAATGCGTCGCCTTCAATTCCTCTAATTTGTCATGGACCGCTTGGGCGACGCGTACTGCATTGGCCCCTTTCCGTTTGGCAACCGAGATATTCACGGCAGGAAAAAGTGTGTCGCTGCCGCCAAGTTCCGGGTCAGCCGAACCGAATCCGATCCAGCTATACGATTCCGCCTCCGCTGGCCCATCGACAACCGTCGCTACATTTTTCAAATAGACTGGACGGTCGCCGGCGACGTTGACCACTAAATTTTCGAGTTCATTGACGCCTTGAATGAAGGTCCCCGTTTCGACGGCAAACAGACGGTCTTGTTGTTCGAATTCGCCGTTACGTACCGTCACGTTGCTGACCTGCAACGCTTGCGCAACTTGAAGGGGCGATGTTTTGTGTGCCGCCAAACGTTGTGTGTCGAGGTTCACGTAGATCCGCCGTGGACGACCGCCAATCACTTCCACGCGGTTAGTATTGGGGATCGCCTGTAATTCATGCTGCACCTCTTCGCCAATCCGGCGAAGCTCATGATCGCCGTATCGATCGGTTTGATCCGACCATAAAGTCGCGATCACAATCGGGACGTCGTCTACTTCGATCGGTTTCACCACCCACGACGACACCGATGGCGGAATTTGATCGGTCGAGGAGTTGACCTTGTTATAGATTTTCACCAGCGAATCTTCGCGGTCTTCGCCGACATAGAAACGAACCGTCACAATGCATTGGCCTGTTTTGCTCATCGAATAGACGTACTCGACGCCATCGATTTGGTAGAGCAATTTTTCGATTCGATCGGTGACCTGGCGCTCAACCTCCTCGGCTGATAAGCCGGGTGCGGATACAAAAAGGTCGGCCATTGGGACGACGATTTGAGGCTCTTCTTCACGGGGCGTGATGTAAAGCGCCGCTGCTCCAAGCACCAGTGATACGAACGTGATCAGGATCGCCACGTCGGCTCGGAGGAACACTTCGACAACTCGTGTCAGAAAATTCGATTGATCTTCGTGATCCATGCTTCGATTGCTTTCAATCATTGTTGTATCGGCCCAAAGACACTAATCTTGGTTGTACAGCGCTTGTTGGTGTCCAGCCTTGAGGCGCCGTCCGGCGTCGGTCCTCTTCCATACTCGGGCGGCTAAAGCCTGCACACCAGCACTTGTTGGTGTCCAGCCTTGAGGCGTCGTCCGGCGTCGGTCATCTTCCATACCCGGGCGGCTAAAGCCTGCACACCAGCACTTGTTGGTGTACAGCCTTGAGGCGCCGTCCGGCGTCGGTCCTCTTCCATACCCGGGCAGCTAAAGCCTGCACACCAGCGTCTTTACCATTTCTCACTCTCTCTGCAACACTACTTGCTCGCCTGCCTTCAATCCACTGAGCACTTCGTGACGGCCTGGCATGCCCATTTGCCCGCTCTTGATCAAACGCCGCTCAATCGTGCCATCGGCCAACACCACGTCGACGAATTCAAGCTGTCCCACAGTGACCACGGCGTTATCCGCCAAACAGAGATGACGTCGCTCACCCGATGGGATTCTCAATCGACCAAACATTCCTTCGTACAAATCGTTCGCCTTTGGCAAACTCGCTTTGACCAAGAAAGATCGGCTCGGCGCATCGGCTTGCGGCACAATCTCATCAATCGTCACGTCGTACTCTTTGTCCAATGCATCGACGTAGACTTTCAATTGATCGCCAATGTTCAATTTAACCGCCAAGTGTTCCATCACCGGTGCTTCGAGTCGTAACGAGGTTGCATCGTACAACACCAAGATCGGTTCACCAGGTTTGGCCATATCGCCGGGTTCTGCAAATCGGTCAACAATCCGACCGTTTTTCGCCGCCATAATATTGGTGTAGGAAAGCATCACTGCGGCTTCGGAAACCGCTTGGCGAGCACGGTTTTCCTCGGCCTTGGCAACATCATAATCTCGAGTTGCCATTTCCATGTCAGATGGCGAGGCTGCGTTTTGCTGCATCAATGCATTCATGCGGTCGAAATTGCGTTTAGCCTGAGCGCGATGAACGGTTGCCGCTTCAAGCGCCAACTGGGCTTGATTCAATCGCGATTCGTACTCCTTGCTGTCAAGTTCAATGAGTTTTTGACCCGCGGTAACTTCTTCTCCTGCGGTGACGCTAATTTGGTCGATTGTGGCTAAGAGTTTCGATGAAACCACCGTTCGGCTCGATGCTTTGAGTGTTCCAATCGCTTCCTCGATTGTTTCTTTACGGATTTCGTGGACGACATCCGTCGGCTCGTCCGTATGCTTGGTCACACCTGTGGCTGCCCAACCGGGCGCGACCTTTTCCTGGAACATACCTGACAACCACGCGATGGTTAGCACCAAGCAAGCCAACGCGACGACGATGCCAAGTATGCGGCCAAAAATCGACGCTATTTTGCGTAGAAAGTGAGTTTTCATGAAAACATTAATTCCCTAAGGAGACGTAAGCGAAACCATCCGCTTGTAGGTTCACAATCGAAGTCACTGCGGAAACCGCGACATCGGCGAACACGATGACCTCTTCGGGCTTCACGCCAACGGAGGTCAAGGATTGCCCACACACGTAGAACTCAACCCCCGCTTCATGCAGTGCTCGGAGGCGTTCAAAATTTGGATTACCATCGGTGTCGTATCGTTCGCTGTAAGAATCCGCATTCAATGCAATGAGTTTCGCATCGCCATGCAGCACGACTGCGAATTGCGCAGACGCAGGTTTAGCACCACCAGAGTGATACAAATTCACAAACCTCGCAACCGATTCGAGCCCCGGGTTAGGCAACTCCGGAGCACCACCCGTCGTCATGTCAATGCAAAGCTTGCTGCCGTCACGAGGTTGCTGGGCCGCATTGGGCATCGAATGCACTTTGCCATAGTCCTTAATGAGCGGAGCAATTTCGGGGGTGGCTTGCGGATCATCTCGAGATGGCACAGGGTGATTCTTCATCGCTTCGTCAAACCCGCGTGCCACGAAGCCAGAGACCGCTTCGGCGTGAGCTTGGATCAGCTTGATCACGTATGGGTCCTCGGACGTTTCGGTCACTCGAACGCCACCAGCAACCTCTTCGTGAACCATTTTAATTTTGTCTGTGTGTCGAAAAATCTCAGCGAACAACGGATCCCGCATCCGAATCGGGTTGGTTTCCTCGATCCGGTATTCCATCCATTTGACATGTTCCTTGATCTTCGCAGCGATCGGAGGATCATCGGAAACCGTCAATGTCTCGACACCATCACTGCGCTGCTTGACCGTGCGAGTGATCTTGGCATGGTTTTCAAGCAAAAAGTGAAAGTCGTCACGGTCAGCGGTGAACCGTTCGTCCTGCATCGGTCCGCCGTGGCCCATGCCACCGCCCTGGCCCATGCCCATACCGCCGCCCCGGCCCATGCCCTGCCCCATACCACGGCCTTGCCCCATGCCACGGCCCTGCCCCATGCCACGTCCTTGTCCGTACGCGGCAATCGAAACGAGACCAACAAGCGAAAACAACACAGTGAAGCGGAGAGAGTTAATCATGTTAGTGGTGTGTCCAAAATTGGGAAGTATTTATAGGTCGTAGCCCGCAGGCCTATTCAACGGCACAGGCTTGCGTTTCGGTACCGACTTGGTTCCAAGGCATCCGAGCCAACATCATCCCCATCATGCAACTGTCGGTGATTCCCGCGAATGCCAAACCGGCGCCCATCAAAGCCGCCAAGCCTGCGAAAATCGGATGAACCGTCAAAGCCAAAATCCCACTGACCAAAATAATCAAACCGACGGTGATGCGAGTTTGTCGTTCGAGCGACATTGACTTTTTCCCCCGAACGACCGCTAAGCCCGCTCGGTCCCATGCTGATGTACCGCCTTCGACATTGATCACGTTTGTAAACCCAGCATCCAAAAACTTTTTGCATCCCTTCAGGCTCCGGCCCCCCGACTTGCAAATCACATAGAGAGGATCGTCTGTGTTCATGGTTCGCGATCCCATAATGGCGTGAGGATCCAGCGAATCGAGCGGATGGTTTCTCGCACACTCGGCATGCAGGGAGCGAAACTCCACGGGCGTTCGAACATCAATTAATTCGACACCGCCGTTTGCTTCTCGATTCGCCAATTCGTTGACCGTGACCGTTTTCAAATTTGACATATTTTTCCCATGGGGGCTGTAGAAATAATCGTTACCTCGCAAGGCGACGATATATCTTCGAAAAAAAAGGTAATGGATGTAACAATATTTTACAGCGTTAATCACCGCTGGGGTTTAATCATCGCTGGGGTTTAATCATCGCTGGGGTTTAATCATCGCTGGGGTTTAATCACCGCTGGGGTTTAATCATCGCTGGGGTAAGGCTCAATAAAGCGATTTTCGATGCATGCCATCAAGCTTGCAAGATGCGGCTCTGCGATTTGATAGAACACCTTGCGTCCTTCCCGTTCGCTTGTGAAGAACCCGCAACGCTGCATCAACCGCAGGTGCTCGGAGGCAACGTTATCGGGAATCCCACAATCATCTGCCAATTCACCGACACTGTAACGACCGTGAAGCAGGAGCTGGACGATCCTTAGCCGAACCGGGTGGGCGAGCGTGCGGAGACATTCTGCTGCGGGCGCAAACGCTTCGGTGTCCCCCACAGGCTTTTGACCTGCGGCAGACGTACTGATTTTGTTTGAGTTACTTTTGGCCATCGCGATCACTGCTCCTTACGAATCAATATATCGCAACATCGCGAGGTGTCAATTCAGTATTTATCTCGAAAGAACATGATTTTTCGAGCGAAGCGACTCCATTGAGTCCCCCTTCGGATAGCCCCCCCCTGCAGATATAAATCGTTGGTCCACGCACGTTGAACAGGGAAGCCGCTGAATGGCTCAGTGGACAAGGAATCAATTCGATGGTTCGGCAAAGGCACTTTTTTTAAAAAACTGCGTGCCTGCGACCTTTTCTCATCAAATTCCCTGAGATTGAGGTCCGTTAGCCTTACGCCTGAATCGCCAAAATATAGAATTTCGGTAACTTTCCTGACCGGAACGATCGATACAATCGTAATGATCCTCCTCAAACCCTCTGTATGACTAAAGATGCGCCATATCGCGCACACTTTTTGAAGAAGTGACGGTATTAGATAAATGACGGCCTCTCCCACCACGTCCAAGAACGTAAAAACCGTTTCCGGTATCACCGTGCGTCTCGCCGGTGACTCGGGGGATGGTATGCAACTGCTTGGCACCCAATTGACCAACACCAGTGCGTTGGCGGGAAATGATGTGGCGACTTTCCCCGATTTCCCAGCGGAAATCCGGGCTCCACGCGGGACACGGGCTGGCGTGAGCGGCTTCCAAGTCCAATTTGCTAGTGAAGAAATATTCACCCCCGGTGACCAACTCGATGCCTTGGTGGTCATGAATCCTGCTGCGATGGTCACCAATTTGGGTGATTTGCGAAAAGGCGGCATTTTGATTGCCAATGTCGACGGCTTTGTCGAAAAGGAATTCAAACTCGCCAAATTGGAAGCGAATCCGCTCGACGCGAGCGTGATTGAGGAGACCTATCGTGTCTTCAAAGTTCCGATGACGAAGTTGACCCGAACTGCGGTTGCCGAACATGGACTCAGTCAAAAAGTAGGCGATCGTTGCAAGAATTTCTTTGCGATGGGATTGGTTTATTGGCTATTCGGACGCTCGCTCGACACGACATTGCGTTTCATCGAAGACAAGTTTGGGCGTAAACCGGAAATCGCGGCAGCGAACATTGCGGCACTTCGCGCCGGATGGGCCTACGGCGAAACGACCGAAGCATTCGGCGAAAGCTTTCAAGTCGAAGCAGCAACGTTGTCGCCTGGTACCTATCGCAACATGATGGGAAATCAAGCGTTAGCTTGGGGATTGATTACGGCGTCCGAATTATGCGGTAAGGATTTGTTCTATGGAACGTATCCAATCACGCCCGCTAGTGATATTTTGCACGAGTTAGCTAAGTTCAAGAACTTTGGCGTGAGAACATTCCAAGCCGAAGATGAGATTGCCGCCATGTGCGCAACAATCGGTGCGGCATTTGGAGGCACGATGGCGGTCACCGCTAGCAGCGGACCGGGCATCGCGTTGAAAGCCGAAGGAATGGGATTGGGCATGATTTTGGAATTGCCCATGATTGTGATCAACGTCCAACGTGGCGGCCCCAGCACCGGTTTGCCAACGAAGACCGAGCAAAGCGATTTGCTACAGTGCATGTATGGCCGCAACGGCGAATCGCCTCTTCCAATCCTAGCACCTCGCTCGCCCGGCGACTGTTTTGACATTGCGGTTGAAGCGTGGCGATTAGCGACCGAATGCATGTGCCCGGTAATGATTTTGTCGGACGGGTATTTGGCCAACGGAAGCGAACCGTGGCGCATTCCGGATATCGCGTCGCTGCCAAAGATCGATATCAAACATCCCGAAGGAGCCGATGGCGACGAACCGTTCTTGCCTTACGCGCGTGACGAGCATTTGGCACGCCCTTGGGCGATCCCAGGAACACCAGAATTGATGCACCGCGTCGGTGGTTTGGAAAAGCAAGAGGGGACTGGAAACGTCAGTTACGATCCGGCGAACCATCAACACATGACCGACACTCGCGCGGCCAAGGTCAACCAAATCGCCCAACGGATTCCGGACCAAGATATCTTGGGGGAAACCAGCGGTGACGTGTTAGTCGTATCGTGGGGCGGAACGTATGGTGCTTGCCATACGGCAGTCAATAAGTGTCGCCAAGCTGGCCATTCGGTCAGCCACATGCATCTTCGATACATTCACCCAATGCCCAAGAATGTGGGCGAATTGTTGAAGGCGTTCAAGACGGTGATCGTACCTGAATTGAACATGGGCCAATTGCGGATGCTGTTACGTTCGACCTATTTGGTCGATTGCATCGGAGTGAACAAAGTGCAAGGGAAACCGTTCCATATCAGTGAGTTGGTCAATGCCATCGAGTCGCACGTTTCGGTGCCCTCGAAGTCAACCGGAAACTCGAAGTCAACCGGAAACTCGAAGCCAAACGGCAAAGCGAATGTTCAAAGTCGTGCCAGTTAATACGAAACCTTCGCTTCCCTTTCCAAACTTCCATCTTCACTCTTTGAATTTCACCCATGAATCTTCCTGTACTTAAAGCTGCTGATTTCGCTTCCGACCAAGACGTCCGATGGTGCCCTGGTTGTGGCGACTATTCAATTTTGGCTCAAATGAAAAAGGTGCTCCCCGATTTGGGCGTACCCCGTGAAAAGATCGTCTTCATCAGCGGGATCGGTTGTAGCAGCCGATTTCCGTACTACATGAACACCTACGGCATGCACAGCATCCACGGACGTGCGCCGACTTTCGCGACGGGCCTAAAATCAACGCGGCCGGATTTGATGGTTTGGGTAATCACCGGTGACGGCGACGCGTTGTCCATTGGTGGAAACCATTTCATCCACGCACTTCGCCGAAACATCGACGTCAACATTGTGCTTTTCAATAACCGGATTTACGGTTTGACCAAGGGCCAATACAGTCCGACTAGTACCGAAGGCCAGGTGACCAAGAGTACGCCAATGGGTTCGATTGATCATCCGATCAATCCGCTATCGTTGGCGTTAGCAGCCGAAGCAACGTTTGTCGCGCGGAGTATCGACGCACACGTAAAACACCTTGGCAACATGCTTCAACGTGCTTCCGAACACAAGGGGACTTCGCTCGTGGAAGTCTACCAGAACTGCAACGTCTTCAATGACGGCGCGATGGCGTACGCTCAAGAACGCAAACAACGGGCTGAAAATGTGGTCGAGCTTGAACATGGCAAGCCTTTGATTTTCGGCGAAAAAAGCGACAAGGGCGTTCGCTTGGTCGGCAGCCGATTGGAAGTGGTCAATTTGGCCGATGTGCCAGTCGACGACTTGTTGATCCATGACGAAAAAGAACCCAATCCTGCTATCCAAATGATGATGGCTCGGATGCGCTACCCTGAGATGCCGGAGCCGATCGGAGTCCTGCGAGCAGTCGAAGGGGTCGCGACATACAATGACCAAATCAACGACCAAGTCGAACAAGCGAAGATCAAGAAGGGGCCCGGAAGCCTCCAAGAACTGTTCACCACCGGCGACACATGGGAAGTTGCCTAGGAAACTGTCAGCGATCAGCTACTTGCTAATGGTTGCCAGCGTTTCACTTTCAATTGTTTACTGCTATCGGGAATTGGATTCATGCCGCGCGGAAAAATCTATTCGGACGTTTCAAAAGCCATCGGCGATACTCCGATGATCGAAATCAATCGCCTCGTCCCTAGCGGCGGAGCAGCAGTGCTTGCCAAGTGTGAATTCTTTCAGCCACTCAATAGTGTGAAAGACCGAATCGGCGTCGCAATGATTGAAGCAGGTGAGCGGGATGGAATGATAAACAAAGACACGCATATCATCGAGCCTACCAGCGGTAACACAGGGATTGCGTTAGCATTCGTTTGCGCAGCAAAAGGGTATCGGCTGACATTGACCATGCCGGAATCAATGTCCGTCGAGCGTCGAGCGCTACTGCGAGCGATGGGCGCCAACTTGGTACTCACTCAAGCCGCCGAGGGAATGAAAGGGGCGATCAATAAAGCTGCCGAGATGGTCAGCGAAGAGGCAAACGCTTACATGCCCCAGCAGTTCGAAAACCCAGCGAACCCCGCAATACACGAATTGACCACCGGTCCTGAAATTTGGATGGACAGCGGCCAACACATCGATGCCATCGTTGCGGGCGTGGGAACCGGCGGAACGATCACCGGCGTGACCCGTTTTCTGAAGAAACAAAACCCCGATTTCAAAGCATTCGCAGTCGAACCGACTCATTCACCGGTAATCAGCGGTGGCGAGCCTGGCAAACACCGCATCCAAGGCATCGGTGCTGGGTTTATCCCAAAGAACTTAGAGACATCACTGATTGATGACGTTGTCAAAGTTGACGACGAAAACGCGTTCGAATGGGGCCGACGCCTTGCCAAGGAAGAAGGCATCGTTGCAGGCATCAGCAGCGGAGCGAACATGTGGGCTGCCGCTCAAGTTGCCGCTCGCCCCGAGATGAAAGGCAAGCGAATCGTCACGGTCATGTGCAGCCTCGGTGAGCGTTATCTAAGCACTCCGCTGTTCGGCGATTTAGGTCTTTAGGATCGAATTCGCCTTGCCCCCATACTCGACACCAGCGCATGTGGGTGTCCCGCCTTGAGGCGCCGTCCGACGTCGAGCATTCCCCATACGCGGGCGGCGAAAGCCTGCACACCAGCGCAAGTGGGTGTCCAGCCTTGAGGCGCCGTCCGGCGTCGGCTTTCCCATACTCGGGCGGCGAAATCCTGAACACCAGCGCATGTTCTCAAGACACAAAAAAACCGACGGCTTTCACCGTCGGCTAATAAATGAACAGCTAGTCCCTTGGACCTACTCAACCTTCGTCGTAATCTCGAAACCAAGGTCTTCGATCATTTGACGATCCGCATCCGGTGCTTGTCCTTTGGTTGTCAAGTAATCGCCAACGAACATACTGTTAGCGACGTACAACCCGAGCGGTTGAAGCGAACGCAGGTGAATTTCACGACCACCTGAGATTCGCAGTTCCTTGTCCGGAATCACAAACCGGAACATCGCCAACGCTTTCAAGCACTTGTTGGGCGTTAGGTTCGATTTGCCTTGGAACGGTGTCCCATCGATCGACTCCAAGAAGTTCAACGGAATCGAATGAACGCCAAGTTCGCGTAGATCCATTGCCATCGAGACGATGTCATCAGACTTTTCGTCCATCCCGATGATCCCGCCGCTGCACATTTCCATGCCAGCCGCTTTGACGTGTTTGAGCGTTTGAACACGATCGGCATAAGTGTGCGTTGTGCAAACTTCGGCGTAATGCGTTTCGCTCGTGTTCAAGTTATGGTTCACTCGATTGACGCCGCATTCCTTCAACCGATCCGCTTGCTCTTTGTTAAGTAGCCCCAGGCAAGCACAAATATCGAGATCGTACTTTTGTTTGATCTCAGGCACGATTTCCTCAACCGCTTTCATTTCGCGTTCGCTTGGCCCGCGAGCGGAAATAACGAGGCAGTAGGTTTTGGCACCTTGCTCGGAAGCTTGTGCGGCCGCCTTCATCAGGTCATCGCGTTTGAGAATATTGTGCTTTGGTACCGGAGCTTCGGAAACCTTCGATTGGCTACAATAACTACAATCTTCTGGGCAAAGGCCACTCTTGGCACTCATCAAGAAGTTCATTTGCACCGTACGACCAAAGTAACGGTTGCGGATCTTAAACCCAGCTGCCAAGATAGCGGGGACGTGAGTGTCGGGCGCGTCCAGGATCGCAAGGGCCTCTTCGCGAGAGACGGGTTGTCCGTCGAGCACTTGATCCGCAAGCTGGTCGTAGCGACTCATCGGCAGCTCGGGCGAAAGTTCGGGTTCGGTTAGCGTCGCGGAGGAGTCAGTGCTTATCGACATTATAGATTGCCTTTGGCTCGAGTTTGCTTAAGCATCGCCTATTTTGGGCGAGTGATCATTGAACCAACATGGTGAACGCGAAGGGCCGAATCGACAAGCCGTCTTGAGGATGATTTTTGCCATGGGCCTATACTTAGTACGAATTGGATCGCTAGGGAGCCTATTCGTTGCTAAAGACGCCAATCTGTCCCATATGACGCTCCCACGCGGTACACGCGTGATCACGCGAACCGCCCGCGGGGTGGAATTGGCCGAAGTCGTTTCGGCCTTTTCTGACGAATCTTCGCCACTGGCAGGTGTGCCGCAAGCTGAAATTCTGCGTCCCACGACCGAACAAGACGAGCTTTTGATCCGCCGGCTCGACCGGCACCGCCGCGAGGCAGTTGAAGCATGTCGGGAAGAATTGGCCCGAGCCGGGTCAAGTGCGGTGCTGTTGGATGTGGACCAACTGTTTGATGGCGGGACCCTGGTGATGCACTTTTTGGGCGAAATCGACCCATTGGCCGAGAGCATTACCAAACAAATTACTGAGCAATACGAGCAAGTCGCCCGGACGCGTCACTTCGCCAAATTGCTTCGGGATGGATGCGGTCCCGACTGTGGAACCGTCGCAGGAATGGGCTGCGGAACCACCGGCGGATGCGTTGGATGTGCCGGAACCACCAAATGCTTCAACGGAAACACGCAGCCCTGAGGCTATCGTTTCCTTGCCGAATACAACGCCCCGGTTGGGCACGCGTCGATACACTTTTCAGCCGTTGAGCCTAACGCGTCTTCCATCGTGCCGTGAAAGGGAACCCCGACGCGGACGTCGAAGCCTCGTCCAACGAAGCTCAAGCCCAAGGCGTCTTGCGATTCGCTAGCGATTTGAATGCACAATTCACAATTAATGCATTTACCCGGTTCGTAAACGACGGATCCGGAACGATTCACTTTTACATACGCTCGTCGTTCGCTGTGGTAACGCGTCGGATCGGCTCCGTACATTGCTGCGTACGTTTCGAGCGAACAATTGCCGTGCGCGATACAACCACATTCCAAACAACGATCGGCGTGTTCGGCAGCAACTGGCAAATCAAACGGGTTCGTTTCTGGCTCTGCCAAACGATGAATCGGTTTTCCATTGGCCAAGAATTCGGGCATTTCCGATTCGGGAATTTTTCCAATCCGCGAGGAAAACGGACGTGCAATAGGCGTGATTGGCTTGCCTTGCAAGAACTCGTTGATCGTTCCAGCGGCTTCTTTTCCATCGGCCACACTTCGCACGACCAATCCTTTTCCGCGAATCGCGTTTCCGGCTGCAAAGACCTTTTCGGTTCCCGTTTCAAAAGTCCCTGCGTTAATGTCGACCCCTCGTCGACTGATCTTCAATCCCCAATCTTTCGCGTGGTCCTTAGTATCACCGCCGCTGCAAACGAGCACCGCGTCGAAATCTTGCTTCAACTCATCCAACGAAAGATCCTCGCCGATTCGCGTTTTTGGCGCAAAATCAATTCCCATTTCCAGTATCACGTCGACTTCGCCGTCGAGCACTTCCGCCGGCAGATCGACGGGAAATTCATGTCGCAATCGCCCGCCTGCTTTCTCGGCTGCCTCAAACAACTTCACCGCGTGACCTTCGCAGCGTAAATGGAACGCAGCCGCCAACCCCGTCGGCCCCGCGCCCACCACGGCAACCCGTTTGCCGGAATCGGTTTTACATTCGGGAATGAAAGGGGTCCCCGATGCCAAGTCACGGTCCGCAACCGACCGTTTCAAGTCACACACTTCGACCGGTCCATCCGCGCTGTTTCGCCGGCAACCTTTTTCGCATGGTTTCGGGCAAACGCGGCCAAGAACCGCTGGTAGAGCGATGTCCTCTTTGATCGTCGCAATCGCTGCCGCAGTATCCTCGTCACCGATTTCCCGCAACATTTTCGGGATATCCATATGTGCGGGACACGCGAAATAGCAGGGGGCCAAACAATCGCCAACGTGATCACTCAGCAACAGTTCCAAAGCGGTTCGCCGCAGTGCGTGGACCTCGGCCGTTTCGCTTTCGATCTTCATTCCATCGGCCGCGGGCATGCCACACGATGGCACGACGCGTCCGTTGTCAACCATCTTTACCAAGCACACTTGGCACGACGTCGACGCCTTGTACCCTTTCAGGTAACACAATGTTGGTACATGAATGCCAAGTTTCCGAGCGGCGTCGAGGATCGTTTCCCCGGGCTCGACTTCGACTTCGCGGCTATCAATCGTAAGTTTTGGCATGGACTATTCCACATAAACCGCGTTTTCGGGACAAACTTGTAAACAGGTGTCACAGCGGGTGCATTTATCGTTGTCGATCGTGTGAATCTTGTAAGGAGTCAGCGGGATTGCATCGACCGGGCATTCTTGGGCACAAATCGTGCATCCGGTGCACTTGCTGTTGATTTTATACTCGATCATCGCCACACACTTTCCAGCGGGGCAACGACCATCGAGGTGAGCTTCGAATTCTTCACGGAAGTATTTCAACATCGACAACACAGGATTCGGTGCTGTTTTCCCCAGCCCGCAAAGACTGCCCGCCGAGACGTCATGCGACAATCGTTCGAGTGTATCGAGGTCTCCCTTCTTGCCTTTGCCTTCGCAAAGCCGGTCCAAGATATCGAGCATTCGCCGCGTGCCGACTCGGCAAAACGTACACTTGCCGCAAGATTGATCTTGTGTGAACCGTAGGAAATATCTCGCAATATCCACCATACAGTCGTCTTCGTCCAAGACCACCAAACCGCCACTGCCCATGATCGCGCCGACTTCGGCGAGCGATTCATAATCGATGGATGTATCGGCGAGCGACGCCGGGACGCATCCGCCCGAAGGTCCGCCGACTTGGACTGCTTTGAGCTTCTTGCCGTTCGCCACGCCTCCACCGACATCGTCGATCACTTGCCGCATGGTGATCCCCATCGGCACTTCGATCAAACCACCACGCGACACCTTGCCTGCCAAAGCGAATACTTTGGTCCCTTTGCTCTTTTCGGTCCCAAGGGCAGCGAACGCATCGGATCCATTTCGCATGATCCACGGAACCAACGCATAGGTTTCGACGTTGTTGATCAGAGTCGGTTGTTTCCAAAGTCCCAACTCTGCGGGGTAAGGTGGACGCAAATGGGGCATACCGCGTTCGCCCTGCATCGACGCGAGCAATGCCGTTTCTTCCCCACAAACAAATGCACCGGCGCCTTCCATGATTCCAAGTTTGAGCGAAAAATCGCTACCCAGAATATTCTCGCCGAGAATCCCGTCCTGTTCACAAATTTTGATCGCTTCGCGAATCCGCTTGACCGCCAATGGATACTCGGCTCGGACATAGAAGTAACCTTCGTTGGAACCGACCGCCATCGCCGCGATCGCCATCCCTTCGATGATTCGATAGGGGAACGATTCGAGCAGCATACGATCCATGAACGCACCGGGATCGCCTTCGTCACCGTTACAAATAATGTATTTCTTCTCGCCTCGGCTTTGATCGATGGCAACTTCACGAACCTTTTGCCATTTAATGCCGGACGGGAATCCCGCACCACCGCGGCCTCGAAGGCCACTGTTTTGAACTTCTTCGATGATCTTCATCGGATCACCGATCTCGATGCACTTTTTCAAACCGGCAAAGCCATCGTGGCGTTTATACTCTTCCAAATTCATCGGATCAATTTGGCCGCAGTATTCCGTCGCCAGATGCTTCTGTGGCCCCAAGAACGCGCACACACTGCCTTCACGTGGATTGATCGATTTTTGGATCGTCGGCTCATCCTCGTCGTCGCTAAGAAATCGATCGAGGAATTTTTCGGCAGAGTAGCTGATCCGCCGCATAAGGCTTTTCGGTTTAAAATGTTTCATCACCAACGATTCGACATCGTCGGCTTGAACCTTCGCGTAAAGACTCGTCTCTCCGCTTTTGGGAACAATCTCTACCAGTGGCGTTTGGTGACACATCCCTACACAACCGACTCGTTTCACGTCGGCACACGCTCCCGATTGGGCGATCACCGATTCGATAGCACTTCGCACCTTGTCGCTGCCCTGTGCGACACAACATGACCCCATGCCGATGCGTATTTCGCCAATCGATTCACCGCTGCGGTGGGCCGTAATGGCCGCAGGCTTTGCAGGCCGAATAGCCTGAGCGGAAAAGTCGTGCAACATCTCAGGGACTTTCTTAGGGGTGAGTCCCCCGTACGTAAGCTCGTCGATTTGGACGACCGGGGCGAGCGTACAACACCCCAGACAAGCGACCGATTGAACGGTGAACTTCCCGTCGCGATCGGTGTCCTCCCCTTTGGCAATCTTCAATTCTTGGCGAATCGAATCCATCACCAATTGAGCCCCCTTCACATGACACGCGGTGCCCAGGCAAACATGGATCAAATGTTCGCCAACCGGTTCGTGCCGAAATTGCGTATAGAAACTCGAAACCCCTTCGATCGACGCGGGGGTGATATCGGTGTGAGCACAAACGTGCCGGAGAGCAGTTTGGGGCAGGTACCTGTAATGCTGCTGGATCTGCTGAAGAATCGGGATCACCGCCTCCGGCCCCCGACCGATTCGCTCGATCGCGTCGTCAACAAAATTGAGGTCAATGGTATCCATAGAGGAGCTAATATCAGGTGGGCGGCAATGTGAAGAGAGGAGCTTCGGGGGGCAAGCCTCCCTTGAGGCTTAGCCCTATCTTACCCGGGTAGTGCAGATTGCGTCGAGTGGCAAAGCGTCGCAGTTGCTCCGTCATTCACGTTCACTGCAAATGCTGTTCTCGACCTTTCCCAGCGACCGTCGAATAACGCAAAAACATCCTCTCAACGCGGAAAACGACGCTGTCAAAGCGGTGCGAAAGAGCCCAAATCGCGATCATCAAACCCTGTCCACCATCGCCGTGACGGTGGCAACCGAATCACCACTCGTAATCTCGCTGGTTGGCGATTATTATTTGCGTCATGGAAAAAACAAATATTGCTATCGTTGGACTTGGAACCGTTGGCACCGGTGTCGCTCGCCTCCTTCTTGATCACGGAGACCGTACAGCGCGTCATGCCGGTCGGACGATGTGGCTGAAAAAAGTGGTCGATCGCGACTTAGGAAAGCACCGTGAAGTCGATTTACCGGAAGGCGTTCTGACCGATTCACTTGACGACGTAATCAATGATCCCGAGATCGAAGTCGTTGCCCAATTGATCGGTGGCCTCGAACCAGCTCGAACGATCATGTTGAGCCTGCTCGAAGCGGGCAAAAACATCGTCACGGCCAACAAAGCACTGCTAGCCGAACACGGTGCAGAGTTGTTCACTCGGGCCCGCGAGCTAGGCCGAACGATTGCATTCGAAGCATCCGTCGCAGGTGGCGTTCCGATCATTGCCAACATCAGCCAATGCTTGTCGGCCAATCAAATCCTGTCGCTCGAAGGGATCCTGAATGGCACGAGCAACTTTATCGTTACGCAAATGGACGAAAAAGACGCTCCCTATGACGATGTCGTCCGCCGCGCCCAAGAACTCGGTTATGCCGAAGCGAATCCGGCGATGGATGTCGATGGAACCGACGTGGCCCAAAAACTCGCGATCCTCGCTCACCTTGCCTTTGGTGCCACGGTCAATTGGGCTGAGATTCCTCGCGTGGGTATCGATGGGCTCGATCCCGACGATCTGCAATACAGCCGCCAACTTGGTTACCGAATCAAGCTACTAGCGTTGGCGAAACTCGCAGACGATGGCCTCGAACTTTCGGTTGGTCCGACACTGGTTCGCATCGGCACCCCGCTTGCCGAAGTTCGCGATGCGTTTAACGCCATTCGAGTTATCGGCGATGCAGTCGGCCCCGTGTTCTATCATGGTCTCGGGGCTGGCCAAAACCCAACCGCTTCGGCGGTTGTCGCCGACTTGATCGATACGGCGGTGGGTCGAACGCGGTTGACGTTCCAAACGCTCGAATATTTTTCGATCGACAATCCGCCACGCGTCAAATTGCGTGATGCCGCGACGCTGCTCGGGCGTTACTATTTCCGTTTAAGCGTTGCCAACCATCCCGGCACGCTGGCCGCGATCACCGCGGTGCTATCGAAACACAGTATTTCGATTGCATCGGTTATTCAACATGAACCGGATGATGGGACAGAGCATGCTGATACCGTTCCGCTGGTGATCATGACCCACGCAGCAGCCGAAGGGGCGGCCAAAGCCGCGACGAAAGAAATCGAAGCACTTGCGGCCGTTAACGGTCCGGTTGTACGGCTTAGAGTGAAGGATTGACCGCCAACTGCGAATCGTTGGACATTCGTGTTGGTGTCCATGGATTGGTTATTTTCATAACGCGGTTTTAGGGGCTAACTTCTCCGGTAGAGAAAGCCGTAAAGGCTTCCCACATGAACAGCCAATCATCGAACTCTACGCGAGTTCGTCTACCAACACCGGTCGTACATGATCCAAGTACAGCACCTCACGAAACACTACGAAGACTTACATCGAGGCACATTTGCGGCCGTCGATGGTGTCTCGTTCACGGTCGGATCTGGTGAAATCTTTGGCCTACTCGGTCCCAATGGAGCGGGCAAAACGACGGTCCTTCGCATCCTTAGCACGGTGCTAAGCCCAACATCGGGCATCGCCAACGTCGCCGGACACGACGTCGTCAACGATCCCGCCGAAGTTCGCCGACGGATCGGGTTCGTCAGCAATAACACCGCGATGTATGACCGGATGACCGCCTGGGAAATGGTTGAGTACTTCGGCCGTCTACATGGCATGACGCCGGCCACCCTGAGCGAACGCATTGAAACCTTGTTCACGCAATTGCGAATGAACGATTTCCGTGACGTTCCTGGCGGAAAAATGTCGACCGGTATGAAACAAAAAGTCTCGATCGCTCGAGCGATGGTTCATGATCCACCTGTGCTCATTTTCGACGAAGCCACGCTAGGACTCGACGTGATGGTCGCACGGAATTTGTTGTCCGTGATCCGCGACCTGCGAGATTGCGGCAAGTGCTTGATTTTTTCAACGCACATCATGAGCGAGGTCGAAAAACTGTGCGACCGAATCGCGATCATGCACCAAGGCCGGATTTTGGATTCCGGTACACTCGAAGCACTTCGTGGTCGCCACGGCGAACAAGATTTTGAAGAACTATTTTTTGGTTTGCTAAGCAAGCACGAACAAGGTGAGCTACGTTCACACGGCTCCGAACTTAATGAGCGCGGAGTGATATCATGAAACAATGGGCCATCGAGCGCATCGAATCCGCAAAAGAAAAACGGTTAGCGGCAAAAATGGCTGGCAAGCCTCGGATGTCAGCCGTGTGGCTGATTTTCATGCGAGAAATGCGTGACCAACTTCGCGATCGCCGTACGTTGTTTACCATCGCCGTCTTGCCGATGCTGCTGTATCCGCTGGTTGGCACACTGCTATTACAAATCGTCCAATTCACTCACCAGCATTCGGCGAGTGTTTGTGTCATCGGCACCGAAAACCTTCGAGATGCTCCGCCGCTCGTCGGCGAAGATTGCTTCGACGAAACGTTTTCGTCCGACGCAGAACAACTTAGGGTCGTCACGTACGCGTGGAAAGACATTATCACGACCCAAACCGTCGAAGACCGCGCAACCGAATGGGTGCGCACCGGTGCATTCGATTGTGTCGTGTTGGTACCCCCGTCGTTCGCTAGTTCCCCCGACCGCCTGCATGATTCCGAAGCATCCGTCCGGGTCTTGTACAACGTCGCCTCGGACCAATCGATGGTTGCGCGGCAACGCGTTTCAACTTTGTTAGGCGAATGGCGCAGCGGATGGATACGCGATCGCCTGAGTCGGTCGGGAATTGATGTCGACGCGATTGAGCCATTCAAAATGGCCGATATCGATATCGCCCCCGAACGAACACGCGAAGCCGCGTTGTGGAGCAAATTGCTGCCGTTCATCATGCTGATCTGGGCGATGACCGGCGCGTTCTATCCGGCTATCGATTTGGTGGCTGGCGAAAAAGAACGCGGAACCCTTGAAACACTCCTTTGCTCACCAGCCCTTCGTTCGGAAATCGTGCTAGGGAAATTGGCAACCGTTACCTCGTTTAGCATGATGACGGCAATTCTGAATGCCACGAGTATGCTGATCACGAGTTCGTTCGTGTTCAGCCACATCGGTTTGGGAGCGGCCGAAAACTCATTCGGAGCACCACCGATCATACCAATGTTATGGTTGTTGGTGGCACTCGTTCCCCTGTCGGCTTTGTTCAGTGCATTGGCATTGGCAGTGGCCGCGATGGCACGCAGCAGTAAAGAAGGCCAATACTATTTGATGCCGTTGATGATGGTAACGTTGCCGCTCGTGATGTTGCCGATGTTGCCAGGCACGACCTTGACGACCGGGACCAGTTTGATTCCCGTAACGGGCATGTTTTTGATGGTCCGTGCCTTGGTTGAAGGCCAATACGCGCTCGCCCTTTGGCATTTTCCGCTGGTGGCCATCGTTATGGTCGCGTGCTTAATGATGGCGGCAAAATGGGCACACCGACAATTCGAGGACGAATCGGTGTTGTTCGGAGACAGCGACCAATGGGAGCTTCGAAATTGGGTCCGTCACTTGTGGCGCGATCGCCAATTGGTAGCGACTCCGGCGCAAGGCGTCGCATGCGGGGCGATCATTTTGGTCGCACTATTTTTCGGCAAACTTGCTGTCACGGAAATGCCCGGCGATTTCCGAGGAATCGCAAAGCTTATCCTAATGCCACAAATCGGGATGATCCTGGCACCGACACTGTTGATGGCGACGGTGTTAACGACCTCCCTGCGAACGAGTCTTCGCATTCGAATGCCGCATTGGCCAACGTTGCCATTGGCGGTTTTGCTGGGGATTGCATTGCATCCGCTTTACGTTTCGATGGCATCGTGGATCACTTACATGTACCCCGTCAGCGAACAAGCTGCTGCTGCGATGAAGCCGTTCGCGGAACACCTCCGCAGTGCGCCGCTAATGTCGGTGTTGTTCCTGATGGCGCTGTTACCGGCCGTATGCGAAGAGTTGGCATTTCGCGGTTTCATTTTCGGCGGACTCAATCGCGAAAACAGCTTCACTCGCAACCGCACTGCGATGAGAGCAATCTTGGTCTCCGCAGTCATGTTCGGCATTTCTCACGGCGTACTTCAACAATCACTTGCAGCAACCGTGATGGGACTGCTACTAGGTGTGCTCGCTTGGAAAACCGGCTCCGTGTTGCCATGCATTTTGTTGCACTTCACCAACAATGCGTTATCCGTCTCGTTGGAAACGATTGCAACCAGCAATTGGGGTGGTGCCGCAATGATGTTCCGAATGACAAGCGAAGGGCCTGAGTACCAACCACTATGGGTACTCGGCAGCGGGATCATCGCCCTGATATTGTTCTGGTGGTTCGCAACGCTCCGGTCGAAACCGGTTGAAGCTGCAATCGAGCGATTCGATACCGATACGCCTCTTGTTGATCCGTCGGCCCGCTTGACCGGTTGTTAGTGCAATCGAGTGTTTGAGTTGCATTTTCGTCGCCTCTAAATCGCGTTTCACCCACGTCGCGAACTGCAAAGCGATAGGCGACATGCAAAGATTTGCCTTGACATGAATGCGGATTCACAGTAGTTGTGAAGAGTGGTCATTTTGAACCAATCCGGAAAAACATTCGCGGAGGAGGCAAGTATGAATCCGAACGAAGACTCTTCTAACAAGGGCTCGGCTGAAAAAAGCTCGACCATCGAACGTTTTCTGACTGGAATTAGCGAGTGTATTTTTCAGTCCGAACTTGGCGTCGCCGACGTCCAACTCGTTGACTACCTCAGCGGGATGCTGCTGCGGTTCGTCCGAACCGAATCGATGCATCGCGTGCGCCGCCCAAATGGACAACCGGCAACCGAGGTGTTTCAAATGGTGCTCGAAGCTGATCGCCGGATTGGACTAGCTCGCCGCGAAGTCCACCGCCACATCGGCGACTTCACGCTGTTCTGGTCTGGAATGTACCCGGAAAGTTTGCGACGCATTAAACCTTCGGAATCCGCAGACGGCTTTGTCAATTATTGCCAACAAGGCAAACGAGCCTACGCGATCGCAGCAGAGATTGAAGGTGGCGAGGAGCGGCCTCCGTCTGACTTGCTTCGCCGACTCAGCGAACAATTTGAATTGTGCGCCTACGGTCTACGAGAAGTCCGCCGCGAATGGGAAGAAGGCGACAAAGGGAACGATCTACTTTTGTCCTAAGCGTTGGCTTTCACGCTATCGGATCCCCGGATATCCTGAGGTGATGCTTCAGCACCACCTCAAATTCCGCAGTTTCAAACTCTTCTACCAAGACCTCGACGCAGCCGAGTCGATGATTCGGCAAATCGAGGAGTTCCCGTCATTCTTTACTCCCGTCGGTGACTCCCCGCTGATCGTCGATTGCGGAGCGAATATTGGCGTTTCGATGTTGGAATGGAAAACGCGTTGGCCACAATCTCAGGTACTTTGCTTCGAACCGGATCCATTCGCCTTTGCGGCGCTCGAACAAAACGTTGACGTGAACGACATACCCGGCGTCCGCTGTATTAATGCAGCGCTCTCGGACACCGACGGCAAAACCACTTTGTATGGCGACATTTGCGCCGGTGGCGATGCACGAGGCAATTCGATCGAACCGGTGTGGGGAAACCGCTCGGTCGACGGAGTCCGTGGTTCAGGGAAACAAACGACCGTTAACTGCACGCGGCTTTCAACTCATCTAGCCAGTAAAAAAATTGCGTTTTTAAAATTGGATATCGAGGGCGTCGAGCAGAGTGTGTTGACGGAGATCAATGATTTGCTTGGCAACATCGATGCGATCTATGCCGAAGTTCACGAAACCAATGAGACAATCGAAACGAATTCCGCAGTAGCAATTGAAAGTCAACTTCGTGCGGCGGGCTTCCAAGTTGAATCGGAATCTCGTTTCGATGAGCACGCGTTGCCGGCACACCTCGATGCGTGGCGACGTGAAGTCGGGGCGAGACAGGTCCAATTACTTGCATGGCGTTAGTTCGACAGTGACCCCATGTCGCGATCCGCTCATCCAAAATTGCGGCTGAACATGCAGCTGCGGCGGTGCAAAAGCCAACTTCGACTCGGTTTGCATCAAAGAACGTGGATGCGAGAATCTCCAATTTTTTTCGACGCGCGGTTGCAAGCTCAACGAAGTCAACATTAACATGACGTTGGCAGTCGACACTGCAAAACATAACCCTGACAATGCCCGTGAGCTACTGTAGAGCAAGACAATGAGCAAAAAGGAATCTCAGATAGAAGATGACGAGGAGTATCTTCCGCATTCGCTCATGGACGTTAATCCGTGGAAAAAGAATCACGGCAATGTTCTGTTGGCGTTCTTCTTGACGACGACGTTATGCGGATTTGCAGTGCTCATTTATCATAACACGCGGTTCACTCCGCCCCGCTTTCCAAATATCAACTCGTTAACCCCAGCCACACCGGGGCCTGACAATACAGCGAAGGCGGATGAGTCGACGGAGACCGTAATCGAATCTGCCCCCAAACAAGATCCGTCTGAACAAGATGCGTCTGAACAAGATGCGTCTGAGCAAGATGTGTCTGAGCAAGATGCGTCTGAGCAAGATCCGTCTGAACAAGATGCGTCTGAGCAGGCTGCGTCTGAGCAAGATCCGTCTGAACAAGATGCGTCTGAGCAGGCTGCGTCTGAGCAGGCTGCACCCGAATAGTGTCCCCCTTGCTGTGGTGCCACAATCGACACTAGGCATGGTGCATCCTGGCCCCGCATCGGTAACAGTAATGCGCATCGACGGGGTGACCGGTCGCTTCACAAACATCGCACATGAAATCCGGCTCCTTACCGACCGCTTTGCCCCCCAGGATTTCCGCGCTAACGAATCCGGTCGGCACAATGATCAGGCTGTAACCTAGCAAGATCAATGCGGCGGAAATCATTTTGCCGATCACCGTTTTGGGAACCACATCGCCATAGCCGACCGTGGTCATCGTGACCGTCGCCCAATACATCGCTTGGGGGATCGACGTGAAGTCGCTTTCAGTATCGTTTTTCTTTTGTTCGTCGACATTGGTCATCAAGGTTTCGACGTGATACATCAGCGAACCGCTGATTGTCACCGCGACCAAGACGACAGTTAAAAAGACGACGATTTTATTGCGTGCACGCCAAATAGCAGTCGACAATTCGTCCGCTTCGTTCATCATCCGCCACAGTTTCATCACGCGAAAAACACGCAACAATCGAACACTGCGGAGGATCATTAGTGATCGCGATGAGTCGCCGATAAAGAAGGCCAAATAGCTTGGCAAGACGCTAAACAGGTCAATGATGCCCCAAAAACTTAACGCATAGCGGAACGAATGTCGCGAACAAATCAGCCGCAACACATATTCGATCGAAAAGAGAATCGTTAAAAACCATTCTCCATTTTTGATCCATACCGCATCCTCGTATCCTTCAACTGTCTCGAGGGAAAACAACACGATGCTGGTGATGATCGCGACCAACAACCCGATATCGAAACCATATCCCGCGGGCGTGTCCGCTTCGAAGATGACGTCGTACATCTGTTGACGCCACGGCGGCCCTTCCGGACGCTGATTTTGTCGACGGCGTTCCGCAGCGGGTGTTGGTTTCGATGGTGTCATGTGGCAAACGGTTACTGCAATGGCATCGTGGCGCTAGCGGGCAAGACGTTCGATTGCCCCGCGTTTCGACCTGCCATCTTAATCTCCAATGAAGGTGTTGACGATCCTTCGGCGATTTGCGTCCCCAATTCATTAACCCCCCTGGGCAGCAGACTTCGTGGCATTTTCATCGATGGAATCGGATCGGACGAGCGATGGTGGCCTCGACGCCGCTGGATCGTCGTTGTCGTTAAGCCCGACGGTTTCGTATCAATCGACGCTAAGGCAGCCTTATAATCTTGATACTCGGGTGACATTCGATTTTCTGATTTGGCAATTTTGTTGAGTTCCGAATCAACACCTGGCAACATCACCATGGCCGGCAATCCTTGAACCAACTTCACTTCTTCGCGTGTTTTGCCGTTCGCGCTGAGTATCGAACCCTTTGGCTCAACCGGTTTGAACGAAGCGACCAACGAAATCCGTTTGGACTCTCCACCCACAGCATCCCAAGGAATCCAAACACTGTACGAGGCACCGAGATCGGTTTGGCTAAAATGCCTCGTCAATTGCTCGGATGTGAATTCGTAACGCTTCGCATTGGCTTGGGGGTTGGGGCTGTTTTCGTCAAATGCGTGGACGATGAGTGTCCCTTCGACCGGCACGGCTCTTGATTTTTCATCATAGAAAAAGATGCGTCCTCCGAAACCTCGAGTTGGCGTACGACCGGTTTGCACCAGCGTATCGGGTGACCAAGTCGTCGCCATTTTGACTGGCTTCGGATACGGCGCGGGTGCCTCGTCTTTCTTCTTGTTCCACGGCATCTGCCACGAGAACAGCTTACTCGGTTTAGCCAGTTCCTTCGGACTGCCGGCTGGTACTGTCACACAACCGGCACTGCAAACCATCGCCGCAACCACAACCAGCGCGACGCCATTGAGTACAGTTCGTTTCATTATTTGATCCATGATTGGGGCATGATGCTTGATTGGACCGCAGGTGACGTCATCGTCGGCGGTTGTGTCGTTTTTGAATTCGCACCTAGCCGCGTAGGCAAACCACGTTGGTATCCGACTTGACGGGTCTGACCGGCGGATGGTTGCGACGCACTTTCGATTTGGCTTGGGTTAACCATCAAACCGATCGGTTGATCCGAAAACGGATTCTCGAGCGACTGTGAACTTGAGGACGATTCAAGTGGAACCGATTCAAGCGGAACACTTTCGGTGCCGTAGATCACATCGCCCTGATCCCATTGGAGACCTGAATCGATCATCGCGGGATCCGTGAATTGCTCGTACGTTGCTGGCGGCGCGATGACGGAATTTGTCCCATCGATACCTTCGGTCCCCTCGGCTCCGATGTAAACACCTTCCGCATACTCGCGACCATTGCCTCGACCGTCGGCTGCCATTTCTTGGTGGAATTGGTCGACCGTTGGCTGCAAATCGGGATAGATCGTTTGGCCCACTGCGGGGCCCCATAACCCGTAACCCCCATTGAGTCCAACATCGCCATGCATTTCCACCACGTCGGCTAAACACCAACTCATTCGGCTCGATTCGGTCGACTTGACATAGTCGAGGTCCTCTTCGCCGGTGATCAGCATGGGGGTCATGATGACCAATAGTTCTGTCCGGAGTTCGCGTTCTTGATCGTACTTGAACATGTGCCCCAAAACAGGGATGTCTGCCAACCACGGGACACGGCGACTAAAATTGGCACGTTCTTTTTGAATCAAGCCACCAAAGATCACCGTTTGCCCGCTGTAGGCTGCGACGGTCGATTGAGCGGTCGTACGCAGAATATCGTTGACCAAAATCGGGTCCGAACCGGCCACTGGAATGAGCGTGCCGCTGCTGGTGTCGCGTGCTGAACGGGTAGCGTCGATTTCCATCACAATCAATCCATCGGCACCAACGCGTGGTCGCACTTGCATGATCAATCCAACCTCGGTGTCTTCGGTCACGACTTGCGTACCGGAGACACCGTTGTTGATCACACCGGTCACACGTGCAATTTGGCGACCGACTTGAACGTAACCTTCGGTATTGTCCATCGTCATGATCTGCGGTCGACTGAGAATTTGCAGTCGATCCGCCGTTTGCAACGTCCGCAACAGCAAGCTGACCGACTCGCTGGCAGCACTCAGGACGAATCCTCCGTAGCCCAAAGTGCCGTTGGTGGCGCCAACGCCGAAGCTGCTTAGCCCGCTTCCGGCCAAACTTTCTTTGCCGAACGAGCTCACGTTCGTTGCCCCGTTGCCATTAAAATTGAACCCGGGATCGGACGTAGGAAAGGCACTTGACACGATTCCACGATCGTACATCAACGAATCCTGCAATCCAACTTCGCCACCGATCTCAAACAAGTCACCTAGCGCTACTTCAGCTAGCACGACTTTAATCAATACCATCGGCGGCCGACGATCAAGTTTGTCGATCAGACGACGGACGTCTTCGTACAATCGCGGCGATACGCTTAGCAACAAACTGTTGCTGTTCTCTTCAGCTACCACAATCAAATCGCGATCGGGCAGGTCAAAGGGACCGAGTCCACCTTGTTGGAATTGTTGAATCGAATTGACTCGCGTTGTTCGCTGAGTCACGTAGTCTTGGATCGCTGCGGCGATGTTAGGCGCATTTTGGTGACGCAACCAAATCACTTCGGTAATGCGTTCGGCAAACCCTTCGGTATCAAGTCGTATCAAAATACTCTCTACCACTTCCAAATCGTCCGCCGAACCACTGGCGATAATGCTGTTGGTTCGCTGATCGGTACTAAACCGCAGTGGTACCAATGTACTATCCACTCCGGCTGTGGAACTCGGTAATCCGCCAAGGTTACCCGCGCCGACGCTCGTTCCGCTCGTCGCGGCCTCGTCGCCAAAGAGCGTTTGCAATGCGGTTGCCAATTGCACTGCGTCACCATTTTCGACCGTAAACACCTTCACCAATGATTCGGCACCGGGCGTTTTGTCTAATTGACGAATCAATTCACCGATCAACGGCATGCTTGCCGCCGGAGCCCGCACGACAATCGAATTCGCGTTGGCGTCCGCGGTCACGATCGCCCCAGTCAAAATCCCTGAATCGAGAATCCGGCTACCCTCGGCGTCGATCGAAACGATCGACAGGGTGGATGAAGGTGTGGTAATGTTTCCATCGCCATCAACGTCGCTTTCACCACTAATCGCTGATTGGATGACGGTTGCTAAGTCTTCAGCGATGGCGTTGCTGAGCGGAAAAATTTTGATTTCACTTTGCGATGAAATCTCTTGTACATCAAGGTCGTTGATCAGTCGCGTGACTTCGGCCATATCGCGTGGCGAAGCACTGACAATCAATGAATTCGTTCGATAATCGGCTGACAGGCGAACGCGAATCCCAAGCGTTGGACGCATTTCATCGTCGCTGCCAGGACGTTCGGTAAAGAATTCGCGGATCGTTTCTTCGGCGTCTGCTGCCGATGCATGCTGCAACCGAAAGATCCTCAGCTTACTTGATTGGTCAATCGGCTGGTCTACCTTGGCAATCAAATCGCGTACACCGTTTACCGCTTCGGTGCGGCCGATCAACAAAAGGGCGTTGGGGGCATCGAGCGAGGTGATGCTGACTTCGCCTTGGCGAGCCGACAGGACGTCGGTGTAAAGTTGGGTCAAAAGTGTCGCAACGGCTGTGCTGTCGGCGTGCTGCAGCATGACAACCTCGATGTCAGGCCGGGTGACTTCGCTTTGTTTCTCAATTTCACGAATCACGTCCATCACGCGTTGAACATCGCGTTTGGCACCCCGAATGATGATCGTTCCTAACTCAGGAACGAATTGGATTTGTGTATCGCCAATCACCCCTGACCCGCCAGCGGCATCATCCAACAATTCCTCTTGACCATTGCCGATCGTAGCCTCGTTTGCAGGTCCGTTTGCAGGTCCGTTTGCAGGTCCGTTTGCAGGTCCGTTTGCAGGTCCGTTTGCAGGTCCTGGTTGCCCGGCGTCCGCAGTATTGCCCGCAGCCTCTTGTTGAAAAAGAGCATTTCGAAAGCCGGCATTGGCATCAAGCGGCGTCGGTCGTTGTGCGTCGAGCTGACCGAGCAAACGAATCGCGCGTTGAACAGGAGCCGGCTCGGCATTTTCGAGTCGTATCAATTGGGTGATACCGCCGTTTGTGCCTGGGTCAACGTCGAGCGCTTCAATCATTTCGCGCCAAGGCGTTTGCGCATGACTTGGCGCCATGATGGTAACCAAGTTGTTACGCCGGTCGACTTGGACCGTGGTTCCGGCGAGTGGCATCGCGTTTAACATGAACGATGCGCGTTCACCGTTGTTGCTGGTCGTGATCGGCAGGTTCTGGCCGGCGAGTTGCTTTAGGTCGTCTTCAAATTCACGCCATGTGACATGTTTGAGTTGCACCTGGACCGGGCCTGTTGCGGAAACTTGCGAGACGCCGCCGGACCGAAGCATCGATTGGATGTCGTCGGCAATCCGCATCTGAGCCGCTTCCGGTGCCATAACCACCAATTGACCGTTACGTGTGTCCGGCGAAATTTGGACACCCGGCATATCGTGATACTTCAAACTTAGCCGGGTAGCGATCGCACGTGTTTGCGACGACGGAACGGCCAACTTTCGAAGTTCCGGTTTCACGGAACGAGGATTCACCCCATTTTGTGCCGAAAGCGGGCTCGAAGCGGCCAATATTGTCGCGAAGATCGCTAGACCCAATGTCATTTTGCAGGAAGTCCGACGCCGCATTTGCGACCACCTTTCCGGTACGGATGAAGTTGCTTCCCTAGGGATGAAGTTGCTTCCCTAGGTGAACGGCCAAATCTATGCCAACGAAATGGGCGCGTAATTGTCCGTTCAAATGGATTCATCGGCACGACCCGGTTAATCGCTACAATCAAATTGAGTCAACTATGTTTCACGAGCTCCAGAAGTGGCTTACCGGAGATCAACCCTCCTCACTTTTCCGTCAAAAGGAACTGAAGATTCCCCATACACCTAATCTGCTCAAAGGTATACACTTCCGAAATGACGATGCACGCAGCCTGAACAAACAACATGAACGCTGGTATCTCTTTTCTCTCTGTGACTCTTGCATCCATACGGTTATGTTCAGACCAAAGAAGTCAGCTGCATTATTTTCCCGCGTTATAATGCGCCCACGTTCGCGTTCTCGCCGCGCGATGCGGTTTGAGCCGCTTGAAGCACGCCGGTTATTGGTGGCGGAGGGCGACCTCTTTTCGCTCAGCAAAACGGTCGATGCGACCGGACTTCTCGGTACGGTATCCGCCCAAGTCCAATGGGGGGACGGCACCCAAACGAGTGGCGAAGTGTCCGCTCAACCAGCGTCAGGCAGGCTGAAGATTCGGCTCGATTATTCGCTCGACACCAGTGGTTTTTTTGCCGGAGCGAACCTTTCACGCCGTACGATCCTTCAAGAAGCCGCCGATGCATTGGTCCGCCGATTCAATGACGACTTACAAGCGATCACTCCAGGTGGAAAGTTGCAATGGAACGCTCAGTTTATTAACCCAGCCAATGGCAGAACGACGCTCAATCCCGACGGAACCGTGAACGTCTCGGTTGCAAAAAATTTGAGTGTGGGCTCAAACGAGTTGGTCGTCTTTGTGGCCGCTCGGGACCTCAGTGGCAACGAGCGAGGCCGCGGCGGACCAGGCGGCTATTATCTCCCGCCGGTCCAACCAAGTACCATCGCCGAGCAACAACAAATTTTAGCTTTTTGGGATACCGTGCAATTCCGCGGCGAAACGGGTGCAAAAGCAACGACGCCTACGGATTTTGGGCCGTGGGGTGGATCAATCGCCTTCGATACCCTCGGAACCAATTGGTACTTTGGCCGTGACGCTGATGGGGCTCAAGATGGCCAAACCGATTTCGTCAGCGTTGCAATGCATGAATTGGCTCACGTGCTCGGCTTTGGTCGGGCTGGAATCAATAAGTCCTGGGACACCTTCGCGGTGAACGACCAATTTACCGGCGTGAAAGCGAAAGCGGCTTATGTTGGCGTGGGAAACGTCCCCCTAGATCAAAGCTACCATTGGGGCGATTCGCTCCTAACGCAAGACAATCAACCGACATTGATGCGCGAGAATCTTTCGCAAGGTGAACGCCAACCAGTGACACCACTTGATGTTGCTGCGCTCGATGACATTGGATGGACACTCCTTGGTTCGACCTTAACGGTCACCGCCAACCATGTATACGCGGACAACGGAGCGTTTCCAACAAAGATCATCCTTCGCGGTAGCAAACTCGGTGAGGTCGTGATTCCGGCGACCACCGCAACGGTCACGAATGTCGCTCCAACATTGACGGTGCCGACCGACCAATCTGTGGTCGCCGGCGTGGCACTGAGTCTAACCAACATCGGTTCTCTTTCGGATCCGGGATTTAACCAAAGTGCGTCTACCCCGCCGACAAGCGAGACTTTTACCTACACGATCAATTGGGGTGATGGCAGCGATATCGTTGCGGGCGACGCGACGATCGACCAAACGGGTAACGCAACACGAGATACATTGGCATCCTTCAATGGCACGCATGCTTACACCGAAACCGGCATTTATACCGTTACCGTGCGGGTCTCGGATGACGACGGTGGCTCGGACCAGGAAACCTTTCGCGTGACCGTCGCGGCACCTCCGAAGCTTGAATTGTCATTGAATCAATCTTCGATCGTTGAAAACGAGGGAACAGACGCAGCCACATTGACAGTGCGGCGAAGCGGGCCGGCGTCCGACAAGTCATTGACCGTGACGCTGCGGTCCAACGATACCAGCGAAGCAACCTTGCCAGCGACCGCGGTGATCACAGCCGGCGCGACTTCGGTGTCCGTTCCAGTCGATGCCGTTGACGATGCACTGCTGGACGGCTCCCAATCATTAACCCTGGCTGCGGCAGCAACGGGCGTTGATCCCGGTAATGTGGAATTAACCGTCACCGATTATGAAACGATCGATGCGATCTTTAGCTCGCCGCAAGTTCTCGAAAATGATGCGGAATCCGTCAAATTAACCTTGTCCCGAAGTAACACGAACACAAACTCGGCACTCACCGTCAATGCAACCGGTGGGAATACAGAACAACTTGGATTTAGTGCCGATTTTGTGATCCCCGCCGGAAAGCAAAGCGTGGTGTTGGACGTGTTGCCTGTCAATGACAACGATCCCGAACCAATGCAATCTTATGCGTATGCCTTCACGGCGACCGGATACCTCAACGACCAAGCATCGATTGATTTACTTGATGACGAACCCCCTTTCTATCAGAACCAAGAAATGCCGTTAGACGTCGACAGTAGCGGAGATTTCTCGGCATTCGATGCGTTGGCGGTCATCAATGAATTGACCGATCGAATTGCGGTAGTGTTACTCAATCCAAAGACGGAGCCGATCGAAAACGATTTTTACTATGACGTCAACGGCGACTATTTTATTACCGCACTTGATGCGTTACTTGTCATCAATGCACTCGGTGAACCACAGGCGAACGCAGAGCAAATTGATCCCAAACAAGTCGGCATGATCCCGATGACATCGATTGCTCAAAATGAGGAAGATAGCGAACTTAGCTTGATCCAAGCGGAGCAAAGCGTCACACTGTTTTAAGTCCACCGTTTTAGCCTGTTCCGACTCGGAATGGCGGATGCGAATGCATCCTTAGAGTAATCAATTCCAACGTCCCCCAAACACCCCTTTGCTTGCTCACCACCACATCATGGTTTCGATGCTGATCGCCATTGTTTCGCTATTCTTACTGCTAAGTGGTGCGGGATTGCTTTGGTTTTGGTTCGTTCGGTCGGAGGACTAGAGGAACCTCAGTTGAGATTAGGAAACGATTGGGCAACACGGAGAAGCGAGAGGGGGGAGGCAGGAAAAAACCAGAGATATCGGCTAAATATCTCGGCTGGTTCTGTCTCCACGACGCTTCCCTTCGGTGTAGAATAGAAGTCGGTGTTTCACGTCCGCTTGCACACTAAAGCGGATCTCGCCAACCGTTCCCCGCTCAACACCCCGCCGCATATTCCATTCTGAAGTTTGATCCGCCATGCCACCACTCTGCACTCGCCTTCGCTCGGTTTGCTTCCTAACCGTTAGCTTGATTGCTGCCACACTTCCAAATCTCGTAATCGCCCAAGATCGATCGGTACTGCATTCCCTATTCACCGATCACATGGTCCTTCAACGGGATGCCCAGACACCAATTTGGGGTTGGGTCGAACCCAATCAAACCGTCACCGTTTCGATTGCAGAGAAAACCGCCAAGGCGACCGCAGACGCCGAAGGCCATTGGTCGACCAAAATCGAACCACTTTCAGCGGGAGGCCCGCACACATTGAAGGTGGTTGCCAGCGGCAATGGCGAATCGTCGTCGCAGAGTATTTCCGATGTCTTGGTTGGTGATGTTTGGATTTGCTCGGGACAATCAAACATGGAATGGCCTTTAGCGGCCTCGAACCATGCAGAAGCGGAAATCGCTAAAGCCAATATTCCCGAACTCCGATTATTCACGGTCCCTAAACGAATTGCGGGGCAACCAGTCGAAACCACTAAAAGCACTTGGAAAGTTTGCACGCCTAGCAATGTCCCGCGATTTAGCGCGGTCGGCTATTTCTTTGGTCGCGACTTGCACCAACAACTCAATGTCCCCATTGGTTTGATCCATACGTCATGGGGTGGAACGGTCGCAGAAGCGTGGACGAGCGAAGAAGGCCTGCGCAAAATGCACGATTTTGACGCCAGCCTGGAATCGCTCAAACAATCCGTTGCATTGGGGAACCTGAGTGATAAGAAGCATCGTGAAGCGATTCAAAAATGGTGGCAAGAGAACGACCCCGGCAGTGCTGCCAATTGGCAAAATGCGAACACAGAAACCGACCAGTGGAAAACCGCCCAACTGCCGGCGGAATTTGAACAATACGGCGTAAGCCGATTTGATGGGGTGGTCTGGTTCCAAAAAGCTGTCGAACTTCCCAAATCGATAAACGGCGAAACAGCCTCGATTAGTCTTGGAAGTATCGACGATCAAGACACCACTTGGATTAACGGCCAATGGGTCGGCGAGAATGACCAGTGGAACGTTGACCGGAATTACAAAATCCCCGCCGGCATTTTAAAGGAAGGTCGCAACGTGATCACGATTCGCGTACTTGACACTGGCGGCGAAGGTGGATTCTTTGGCCAACCTGAAGCGATGTCTCTCGCAATCGACGGAAACGAACGTGTCTCCCTCGCAGGTGATTGGAAGATCCATCAAGGGCCCGCTGTGTCGCAAATGAAACCGATCCCCCAACGGTTGCACCAAAACCCGAATGTGGTGACGGTTCTGTACAACGGCATGATTGCACCACTTGTTCCTTACGCGATCAAGGGAGCGATTTGGTATCAGGGTGAATCGAACGCCGGTCGAGCAGCCCAGTACCGCGAATTGCTGCCGACCATGATCGGCGATTGGCGAAACCGGTTTGAAGTAGGCAAGTTTCCGTTCTTGATCGTCCAATTGGCGAACTTCATGGCAGTCCAGCAACAACCGGTTGAACCAGGGTGGGCTGATCTTCGTGAAGCGCAATCGATGACCGCAAAGAATGATGACAAGGTCGGTTTGGCAGTTGCAATTGATATTGGCGAAGCGAACGACATTCACCCGCGCAACAAGCAAGACGTCGGGCACCGATTGATGTTGGCAGCTCTAGGAATTGGCTATGACCAAAAGATCGTCTATAGCGGACCGGAGTTCGATTCGGTTGAGTATCGGGATGGACAGGCATTGGTTAAATTCAAACACGTTGGCGCTGGGTTGGTCGCCAAGGGTGACAAATTGAAAGGCTTTGCTATCGCGGGCGACGACAAAACATTCGTCTGGGCCGATGCAGCGGTTAGTGGAGACACCGTCATCGTTTCGTCGCCAGGTGTCACGAAACCGACGGCCGTGCGCTACAATTGGGCCAACAATCCGATCGGCAATTTTTATAACGCCGAAGGCTTGCCTGCGATTCCGTTCCGAACCGATGTGGAATAAACGACATTGCGCGTCGGCACCCATGCATGTATCAGCGATCCGTGTTTCACGATCCATCGACGTGCTACGCGGTATTCGGCAATACGTAATCACAGCGGGCTGTAATTGCTTATGGGATTGGCGTTAGCGCGTTGTTTTTTCCAAACATGTCGGTCTACTAGGTATCGACCAACCTTCGCAACACACGCAACATGACGTCGACTTGTCGTTTAAGCGTCCCAAGTAATTCCGGAAGTGTGTCTCGGTTCGCTTCGCTAGCGTTCACCTCCATCAAGCGTGATGTCTCATAGACTTGGCTGGCGCAAAACAGATTCGATGACCCTTTCAATGTATGGGCGGTTCGTTGGATCTCCGTCAAATCGCCATCAGGAATGATTTCGTCGAACTTTTTCATCAACGTATCACATTCGCCAATAAAGACTTCTGCCAACCGTTTCATCCCGCGAAGGCCACCCGGCAAGCGCTGCTGAGCCGCTCGCAAATCGACCACATCGGTCTCGTCCCAATTGAGTTCGGCGGACGCTTCGACTTCCGGTTGGGCGTCGGATTCCGAGAGTTTTGGCACCGTGTCGATTGCTCTGTCTCGTGGCGCGAAATCGATCAGCATCTCTTGTAGTCGCCGAGCGTGAATCGGTTTCGCCAGGAAACCGTCCATTCCCGATTCGATACACGCATCGGAATCATCCTGCATCGCTGCTGCGGTGAGCGCAATAATCGGGATCCGCGTCCCTGTTCCTTTCTCTTCCTCGTGTTGTCGGATCGTGCGTGTTGCTTCGAGGCCATCCATCACGGGCATATGCATGTCCATCAGAATCAAATCAAATGGTCTTCCTCGATTCGCCGCCCCTTGCCATTTGTCAATTGCCTCTTTCCCATCACTGGAGACAACGGCCGAGTGACCGCATGCTCGGAGCATTCCAAGTGCTACGTGCTGGTTCGCCAATCCATCTTCAGCGACCAACACATGCAGCGCAGGACACGAGGGCGTATCGGACATCGGCAAATCGTCGACCGCTTGGTTTTTCACACCAAGAACATTAAAAATCGCCTCAAGAAGCTCTGATTGAACGACCGGTTTGGTCATATAGCGAGCAATCCCAAGCGTTTTCCAATGGGAATCGATGTCGGGCATGTTGGCCGAAGACAACATAATCAATTCGGTCTTCATATTCGGAAAACGTTTTCGGATCTGCTCGGCTAATTCAAAGCCGTCCATGCCGGGCATCATGCAATCGAGGACGGCTAAATCGTAGGGTGCTACCGCGTGGTCCGCTTCCTGCAACTTCGCCAACGCTTGCTCGCCCCCTTGGACCATCGTCGCTCGGAATCCCCAATGCGAAAAAATCTCGGCCAAGATTCTCCGGTTCACTTCGTTATCATCGACAACTAATACTCGCGTCCCGCTGAGCGTACGAAGTTCGCCGCCGGGTTCGTGCTGCTCCTGGGCAACAGCCAAGGGGATCATGAACCAAAACGTCGTCCCTTTTCCCTCTTCGCTTTCGACGTGTAGTGTCCCGCCCATCAAGCTGATCAATTGGCGTGAAATGGCGAGTCCCAAACCGGTGCCACCGAAGCGACGCGTGGTCGACGAATCGGCTTGCGTGAACGCTTCCAAAACCGATTTCACCTTGTCCTGGGGAATTCCGATTCCCGTGTCGGTGACTTGGAAACGCACCCATAAGTCATTGGACGTATCGCCGGTTTGTGGATTAGGAGACTGGTCCGACGGATTCTTCTCAACGCGGTTCACGTCAACAAACACGCTACCCGTTTCAGTGAATTTGATTGCGTTACCGACTAAATTCACTAGGATTTGCCGAAGTCGACCAGGGTCCCCGATCAGTCGATTAGGAACATCGGGAGATACTCGGCAAAGTAGTTCAAGTGATTTTTCAGCGGCTTTGACCGAGAGCGTTTGGCCCGATTTCTCGATCACATCGCGGATCGCCATCGGAATACTCTCGAGTTCGAGCCGGTTGGCTTCGATTTTCGAAAAGTCGAGAATCTCGTTCAGCAACCGGAGCAGCGAATCAGCGGACTCGGTGACCATGTTGTTGTAGTCACGTTGTTCGGGCGTCAAGTCGGTCATCGCAAGCAGCTCGGACATACCGATGATCGCATTCATCGGAGTGCGAATCTCGTGGCTCATGTTGGCCAAGAAATTGCTTTTCGCCTCGTTTGCTTTGTTCGCCACATCGCGAGCTTCACGAAGCGCTTCTTGCGATTTTGTTAGTTCTGTGACATCGCGGCTGATCCCAAAGGTTCCGATGATCGTTCCCGCGTCATCGCGCAGCGGCATTTTGGTGGTCATCACGAACGTATCATCTCGGTCGGGCCACGTTTCTCGCTCGACGCGATCGACCAGCGGTGCGCCGGTTTGCATGATCCGAAGCTCGTCGTCGCGAGCCCCACCTGCATGTTCCGTGGTAAAGATGTCAGCATCCGTTTTCCCGATCACGCTATGGATGGATTCCATTCCAAACTTGTCTGCCATCATACGGCTGACTCGCATAAATCGACTTTGTGCATCCTTGAAGTAGATCGAATCGGGAATGTTGTCCATCAGCGTGCGGAGCAAGCTCTGTTCATGCTTGAGTTTCTCCTCCGCCTTGATGCGTTCGGTAACATCCCAAAACATGATTTGGATGCCGATCACTTTATGTTCGTGATCAAAAATCGGACACTTGAATCGTTCGATCCAGTGGACTCGGCCATCCGCAAAAACGTCTTGCGCTACACAATGGAGCGTTTCACCATGGCGGATCACGATTTGATCGTCGGCAACATAGTTGCTGGCGATTTCCACGGGGAAGATTTCAAAATCGTCTTTGTCGAGAATCTCTTCAAGTTTCTTGCCGCGGACGGTCAAGTATTGCTTGTTGGCAAAGATCCGGCGTCCGTCAATATCCTTGATAACCAAGCTAACGGGCAATGCATCGGCGAGAGCTTGGTAGGTTGACCTCGCATCGGCAAAGACGCGACTAAGGAATCCGCTACCTTCAGACATAATTTCAACTGTTCCTTTAAGGCGATCGAGTCAATCGGTTCCCTTTGCTGGCTTCCCTTCATCATACTCATAAGCGATGACGTGAGGTTGCTTGAACCACAAATGCCAGCGGTACCATCAACGAAAGTTTAGGAAACGGGCAAGATGGACGGGACACATGAAGCGACCGCGCTTGGCGATTTCCAGCCCATGCGATTTCCAGCCCATGCGATTTCCAGCCCACGCGATTTCCAGCCCACATCATGATGGAACAAAATCGTCCTCGGCCGATAGTGATTCTGCGAATTTGGCTAGCAGCTCGGCGATATGGTCAATATCCGACAGCGATATCACTTCAACGGCTGAGTGCATGTAGCGGTTGGGAATCGCTACCAACCCTGTTGCCACTCCGGAACCATGCAGTTGCAGCACATTGGCATCGTTCGGCGTCGCTCGCCCCACGGCTGCTAATTGGTAGGGAATCGAGTTATTTTCGGCCAACTCGATCAACCGAACAGCGACTTTTGCGTTAATATTCGGTCCACGGAAAATGACCGGGCCACCGCCGATGCGAATATGACCTTGTTGGTTCTTTTCGATCGTCGGACAATCCGAGGCATGCGTGACGTCGACCGCGATCGCCACATCAGGATGGATGCTACCAGCGGCAGTCTTCGCACCACGAAGTCCAATTTCTTCTTGGACCGTGGCGACCGAATGGAGGTGACATTGGAGCGAATTTCCCGACTTTGACGATCGCCGGAGTGCTTCGATGACGGTCCACATCCCCGTCTTGTTATCCATTCCAGGTCCACTGACCAAGTCACCCAACAGTGGTCGGTAACGAAGTTCAAGGGTGACGGGGTCACCGATACGGACTTTCGACCTTGTTTCGGCTTCGTCGGCAGCGCCGATGTCGAGCCACATTTGCTTAAACTGAACGACTTCTTCGCGTTCTTTCGTCGTCAGCAAATGAATTGGCTTTCGGCTGATGACCGCTGCAATCGGTCCGTCGGCGGTCCAAATTGTCATCCCTTGCCCGATCAATTGCTGCGGGTCCCAACCACCAATCGTCTGAGCGTACAGGAATCCTTGTTCGTCGATGTGTGAAACCAACATTCCGATTTGGTCACAGTGTCCCGCATACATCAATCGCGGCCCCGACGTGTCGCCAGCACTGACAATCACGTTACCATGGACGTCCGTGCGAATGGCATCGGCGAAGGGTTTGGCGTAATCACGAATGAGGCGTGTGATCGGTTCTTCGTAACCGGAAGGGCTGGGCGTTTCGATGGCATTGCGGAAGAAATCGAAGGATGCGTCTTGCATGGGTGGATCCTTTTAAAAGAAGGCGGCGGACACGTACATGATCCAATCGTATCGATCAGACATGATCCAATCGTATCGATCAGAAAAAAAATAACGAGACGATACAAGCGGGTTGTGGATAGAATACGACCGAGCGGGTGGTTGAGGAGAGCGTTTACTTCAACATCAATAGGTCGTTGATGGTGCCGCTTATCGCAAAACTTTAGGCAAGCTTGCGTTGCAACACAACTTTTCCACGACTTCTTTGCACGAAGATGCGACGTTTTGGCGTACTTTGTCATGAAAACGTTAAGAAACGAGATTTTTTTTCTTCTCCGAGAAGACTATTTTCTTTGCAGCAAATGGTGCGATTGGCGCGTCAGAATGTGAAGAAACGCGAGAGAATTGGCGTACGGCCGGTCCGCACCTGCATGGTCGTCAAAACACTCTTGACACGAGAAACCGTTGATACTCGTTTTTCGCGATCAAACGCACTAAAGAGTTACCCCGGTTTTACTCGACATTAATCCTTGGATCGAGGTGTTTTCGCCCAGACTACTTTTCTGTTCCGCAGTTGGCCTCGGCTGACATAGGCAGATTAGAAACGTGGTTTGAACGAAGACACGCCAAACACTCGACCCACCCCAGGGGGGAATCTGGGAAACGCTTCGGCTGAGGATACTTCTTTCGCGTTTGCGAATGGAAGTGGCTTCAGTAAGCAGCACATTAATTGCAGACATCTGGCGTCTAAGGTTTCGGTGACGAAGACTTCGATGCGTGCGTGTAAACTTCGGCACAATCGTAACGAAAGTTCGGAGTCGAGTAACAGACGTACTTGATGAAGGCAATCGATCTGCACGCAGCTTCTTGTCCCCTGGAAACCGGTCCCGCTTCGGTGGAACCGTGCTTACTTTTACAACCAAACCGCGAGGAATCCCGTTCGGTGAGTGTCGCAGGATGCGAGCCGGCTGGCCGGACCCAGCGTTAGAAGATCCCTGTTACTTTGTTGGCAAACCCACAAATTGCGAACAAGACGACCGATTCAGGACCGGACGATGACAGACGATTCAGATGACGAAACATGGCCGCTAGAACAAATGGTTACCGACGCACCATTGTTCGAGGGAAAATTAACGAGGCGTTATGGAGAACCTAGTATGAAGGTCTTCACAACTGGACAGGTCGCCAAGATCTGTAAAGTGGCTCCACGAACCGTGTCAAAATGGTTCGACTCGGGGCGTTTAAAGGGCTATCGCATTCCTGGATCTCAGGACCGACGCATTCCGCGTGAGTACCTGATCAAATTCCTAAAGGAACACGGCATGCCCCTGGGAGACTTGGAAGACGAAGCGATGGCTAAATGCCTGATCGTCGCCCAAGACCAGGTGCTGATCGAGAACCTCAAGCGAGAATTACCACCTGAGAAAGCGTTCAAAGTGGCTGTGGCCGCGAGCGGTTTTGAAGCTGGCATTCAAGCAGAAAGCTTTAATCCAGATTGTATCATTGTTGACTTCTCGATCGGCAAGATCGAAGCTGTGCAGATTTGCCAAAATCTTCGCAAGAATGTCGACTTCACAGATATCGTCTTGATTGCATTGCTTCCTGACGACGGGCAACCGATGAGCTTCGACCGAAGCAGCATCAACGAGACGTTCAAAAAGCCATTCGACGCGCACTTGCTCGCCGAACGCCTGAGAACGCTTGTCGGAAGCAAAAAAGAATTGGTCTAAGTCAGCCCTTACCCTGCACAGCGAAAGCCGCGCCGGAGGGACTGATCGAGATTTCAGCAATGCCTCGTCAAATCATAGACGTCGTACGCCTCCCGCGGTGTACGACGTTTTTTTGCGCGCCGATAGAAATTACGTCGCTACCGTGCATCGGTCGCTTCGCTTACTCGGCCGCCAATTCGCCAACGTTTTCCCCGCCAACGTTTTCCCCGCCAACCGTTGACACTCTTCAACCGAACGTCAATATTTCTCGTTCCCTATCCGTTTCCGCCCCAATACCATCCAATTGAACGTTGAATAACGAACTATCCCACTTAACTCCCAGCGGTGACGCCCACATGGTGGACGTTTCGGAAAAACCGGTCTCGGTTCGCCAAGCGTCGGCGTCGGCTCAAATCGTGATGGCGTCGGCAACCGCCGAAGTGATTCGCGGATGCACGGCGAATAAAGGAGACGTGCTTGGCATCGCACGACTGGCCGGGATCCAAGCAACGAAATTCACGTCACTGTTGATTCCATTGTGTCACTCGATTCCCATTGAGTCCGTCATGGTAGACTTTCAGTGGGCCGACGACAACAAAACGAAGTCGGTTGCCAAAACAGAATCTCAGGAAACGCTGTGCTGCATCGTCACCGTTCGAACGAGTGCAAAAACGGGGGTCGAAATGGAAGCGATGACAGCCGCGTCGATCGCATCACTTACGGTATACGACATGGTAAAATCAATTGACCGCTCGATTGCGATTGGTCCGATCGTGCTTGAACAAAAATCGGGTGGCAAATCAGGCGATTATCACCGGGCCTAACCTGCCGTTGGGTGTTTAGCCAATGGAGCGATCGATCATGGTGTGGCATTGGACACCGGCATCTGTCGTCGAATTCTTGCTGGGATTTCCTATCGGGGCAGGTCAATTTTGCGTGTCGTTTCCGTTCCCGCCCACTTATACTGCTTTCAAGTGAACCGCCGATTTTATTCGGGGTCCTAGCGGTATGGATGCACTCAACCTGTTTGGCCAAACAACCATGAAATTACCCGATCCAACCGAATCCCTCGCTTCGCCCTCGGGTGTCGCTGCTAGTTCAGATGTGCAACGTGCGATGGTTTCTGACACGGAAACGAAGGGCAATCCAGTCAACCTGATCACTGCCGTGCTGACGAATTCAGTGATGCGTGAGCGATTGGCTTCGATGCCCTCGGACGAAAAAACCGTGGTTCTCTCTGGTGACGCCCTAGCATCCTCCACGCTGGCTCATCCTGCATGGAGAGAGAACCACTTTGACGGAGACGCCCCCACCAATTCAGACGAAAACGAAACGGTTGAATTGCCACTAAAAACGGGTATCGGTTCGCTGGATCAACCGACCGACTTTGTTCCTAAAACGCCGTGCAAAGATCGTGGCTTTGTTCCCAAACGACGAGTCGCAACGATCGGGGGAGTAAACATCCCTGCCGGCGTTGAGAGATGCGAGATCGATTACCGGTTGGTCGGCCAACTAGGTGCCGGGGGGACTGGCATTGTGTACCAGGCTCACCAAAGGGCCATCGATCGTGAAGTGGCCATCAAAGCCTTACGAGGAAACTTGGCTGTTGACCCCGCGTCCCGCGAACGGTTCTTGACGGAAGCTCGCGTGATCGGTGGACTCGACCATCCCAATGTTATCGCGTTGCATGAAGTCTGCATCGATCAAGATGGTGGGCTGTTCTATTCGATGAAGCGGATTGACGGGACGAGTTGGGATCAACAAATCAATGAAAAGTCGATCTCCGAGAACGTGCAAATCCTGACACGAGTTGCTGACGCGATTCGCTATGCCCATTCACGCGGCTTGGTCCATCGCGACATCAAACCTGAAAATGTGATGCTCGGACGATTCGGCGAAGTTTTGTTGGCCGATTGGGGATTGGCCATTAGCCACAATCCAAGTCAAAACCTTGATGAGGAAGTCGGTGGCCTAGCGCATTCGATCGGTGGAACGCCTGCCTACATGGCCCCCGAGTTGGCAACCGGTAATGCTCGACACGTTTCCTTTGCCACCGATGTCTACTTGCTTGGTGCGGTGTTATTCCAAATCAAAACAGGCTTCCCGCCCCATCATGGCGAGACGCTGTTGGAGTGCATCCAAGCGGCGGCGGAAAACAAAATCCGTCCGACCAGTATCAAAGGGGAATTGCTTGACATCGCCATCAAGGCGATGGCAACTTCGCCCGCGGATCGATATGCCAGCGTCGACGATTTCTTGACGGCGATCCACCTGCAACGTGAACACGAGGAAAGCACCCGGCTGGTAAAACGTGTCAACGAACATTTGAGCAAAGCGACTGCCGAAAATCACTACGAGGACTTTCGAGTTGCCGACGCGTTACTGCGTGAAGCACTGGAAATTTGGCCCCAAAACCGCCGCGCCGAAGAAGCCCGAGTGGATTTGAACCTCCAATTCGCTGCCGCTGCGACCGAACAAGGTGACTTGGACCTAGCCGTGTCACTCTATGATGCCGTGGGGCTTGGCGACAGCGAACGCGCATCCCGAGTCCGCCGCGAAAGAGACCAACGCGATGCTACCCTGCAGCGTGAATCACGCTACTCGGTTCTGTTCACCCATTCCCCAGACGCGGGCCTGTTGGTGCGAATTTCGTCGGGCCGAGTCATCGAAGCGAACCAAACCTTTGGCGATCTAATGGGCTACACCGAAGACGAAGTCGTTGGCAAGTTGATGCACGAGCTAAACCTATGGGAATGTCCGAACCGACGCGACGAATTGCTGGCTGCTCTCGAAAAAGAAGGGCGAATCGACAACTTCGACGCCCAAATTCTGCACCGCGATGGAACGCCCATCGATGTTTTGATCAGCGCCCGAATGACAACAATCAATGGTGAAAAATTGCTAATCTCTAGCATTCGCGACATCTCGCTACGCAAAAAGGCCGAAAACGAACTTCGCCAAAACCGGCGGCGATTGCGAGACTTACAGGCGTTGGCGGGATTAGCGACGTGGTCATACGATGTTCAAACCAAGAAGGTCACTTGGAGCGACGAAGCGTTCGTATTGGCCGGACGTGAACGGGCCGAAGGAACGCCGACGATGACCGAATACATGGATTTAATTCACCCACAAGACCGCAAAATCATGAAGGAATCAATCACTACGGCAATCAAATCCGGTGCAGCCTACGAGATCTCGATTCGCCAACGCGGAGCCCAATCGCGGTATCGAACCTTAGTCGTTCGAGGACAACCGATCTTTGACGAATCAGGAAAAACGACCGAAGTTTACGGCGTGTTGATTCCGCAGAAAGTCTAACGCCCGAAACCGGGGTGGGGCTTAGAAAGCGACCGAGTTCGCATTTTTTTCCAACGCGACGCTCGCCAATGGCTGCGATGCGGATCTATTTCTTTTTCTTCTTACTTTGCGTTGCCTTGACGAACGCTTCGCGACGCAATCGAAATTCATGGGAAATTTCGACCGCTTCCTGACGGTCAACGTCATCGTAGTCCCAGAACTTCTGCACGACAGCTTCGCATTTAGGGTGATGCGTCCCATCGTCACCAATGTCTTTGCGAAGTTGCGCAAACTGAGACTTTAGTTCATCGCGAATGGCTTGGTATTCGGGATTGTCGTACACATTGTGAAGCTCCTGCGGATCTCTCTTTAGATCGTACATTTCCCATGCGGGCGGCGTTTGCTCGCCACCGTCGTAATCACATCCGTAGAAAAAGATTAGCTTGTACTCTTTTGTTCGAATCGCCATCTCACCGGGGTTGGCGTGATGGATCATATGCATCCAATAGCGATAGTAAGCTGCTTTCTTCCAATCGGCAGGTTCCTTGCCGGTTTCACAAATCGAGCGGAACGATCGGCCTTGCATCTCCGTGGGGATCTCGGCCCCAGCGAAGTCGAGCATCAGCGCCGGGTAATCAACGTTTTCGACAATTGCATCGCTGCGTGTCCCCGCCGGAATCGACTTCGGATACCGCACGATAAACGGCATTCGCTCGGACTCATCATAAGCCCATCGCTTATCCTGGTAGTCTTTTTCGCCCAACCAAAATCCCTGGTCGCCCGTGTAGATGATCACGGTATTGTCGTAAAGGTTCTCGGCTTTCAGATAGTCAAATAAGCGTTTGAGGTTGTCATCGACGCCTTTGACGCACCGCAAATACTTCTTCAAGTAAGCCTGGTAAGCGAGGTGTTTGATCTCGTCATCCGATAGGTTCGGATCGTTGATGTCCCACTTGAATTCCTCTGGGAATGCTCGAGGCAAGTCGCGTGCATAGGACCGCCACGGGTTACGACGTCCGATCGAAGTCCCAACGTGAGGAACCAACTCGTCATTCACACCACGGGTTGCGATCGATCCCCAATCGCTTGGTTTTTCCCAGAGCGATTTTGGTTCGGGAATTTCGACGTCGGCTAAGTACGCGTCATAACGATGTGCATTCTCGAAGAAATCGTGCGGCGCTTTGTATTGATGACAAACAAAGAATGGCTTATTCGGATCACGCTTGTGCTTGAACCATTCCAACGTTGAATCGGTGATCGCATCGGACGAGTGCATCCCTTTGTGGGTAACAAGGTTGCGCGGCCAAGGCTTGTCGCCTTGAATCCGAAAATCGGGATCAAAATATTTCCCCTGTACCGGAAGCACCTTGTAATAGTCAAAGTTCGGTTCTTTGACCAAATGCCATTTCCCAATAATCGCCGTTTGATATCCAGCTTTTCGCATTTCAATCGGAAGCAATTGTTCTTTCGGCGGAACGTTGCCCCCCAAGTCAAACACGCCGTTGTTGTGGTTGTATTTGCCGGTCAGGATACAAGCACGCGAGGGAGTGCAGATCGCATTGGTACAAAACGCGTTATCGAAACAAACGCCTTCGGCAGCGAGCGTATCGATCGTCGGCGTGGGGTTCAAATCCTTCAGCAGTGTTGCGTAGGCACCGACCGCTTGAGCGGTATGATCGTCGGACATGATGAACAAAATGTTCGGACGATCCTCGGCGTGAACCGATACAGCCAGACTTGCGAGCGCACAGAGTAATGCGTTTCGGACGAGCATTTTCATCGCGTTTATTGGCCCTGATTATTGAAGTTGATCTCGTTTCACAGGGATCCATTGTGATGGCTGCATACTCACGGGTCAACTATTGTTGATTGTTTTCATTCTGCAATAATTTCGGAGCCTGATTCCGCAATAATCCCCCTCGAAACGCTTCGGCGAGTGCCGCAGGCACCTTGGCTTCGGCTAGAACTAAATTCCCTTGACTTTCCGTCACTTTTGCCTTCATCTGCTGCTCTCGAGCAACCGCTTCGGCGCGGCGCACTTCCGCTTTGGCGCGTGCAATCCGAGTATCTGCGTCCGCTTGATCGCTTTGTAAACGCGCGCCGATGTTCTCTCCCACGTCGATATCCGATATATCAATCGACACAATCGCGAAAGCCGTATTGGCGTCCAAACCGTTGGCCATTGCTCCTTTGGATATCTGCGAAGGCCGCTCCAGCACGTCCATGTGAGTTTCAGCTGAACCGATCGCAGAAATAATTCCTTGACCAACGCGAGCGATCACGGTGTCTTCGGTCGCGCCACCGATCAACCGTTCTAAGTTGGTGCGGACCGTCACGCGTGCAGCAACTCGCAATTCAACTCCGTTCTTCGCAACGGCGCTAAGCGTCCGCGCTGCACCGTGCGAGTTGTCAGGACAGTGAATCACTTTTGGCGAGACACTCGTTTGGACCGCGCGAAGCACATCACGACCAGCCAGGTCGATCGCGGTAGCACGGTCGAAATCCAAATCGATTCCCGCGCGTTGGGCGGCGATGATCGCTTGGACAACGTTCTTGACGTTACCGCCAGCCAAATAGTGCGATTGCAGGCGCCCCGTCGTCATTCCACTTTCGCGGTCGGTCTTCAAGCCCGCTTGGCGGCCCATGATCATCGCTGTGACAATCATCCGATGGTCAATCCGAAGAAAGGTCATCGCTATCAGGCTCGCCATGCTGACGCTGGCACCGGACATGTATGCTTGGAACCAAAATGATCCCCACTTGAAAATGATCGTCACAATGACCATCGCAACGATCACGGCGAACACGCCAACGGCGACGAGTACTTGACCCGAAGTGGGTAGCGCCACGCAAAACACCGATTCCAACATAGCTGCCTCCTTTTATCTAAGGGCAACTTGAAAATCGACTCATCGAAAGAACCAATGCCTTCGACACAGTCATGCGCCGCTGTCGATAGGGCCGCATTTGCCACCCGTTAGTCTAGATTCCCCAAGCAGTTACACAATGGGGGCAGCCGAACCCTTCGTGGACTTGGGGAGTATAATGTGGATCGGCTCGACAATCGGTTGGGCGATTGGATTACCAACAGGGGAATTTGCAGATGTCGGACGATCTATCCAGCTCAGCAGCGTTCCCTGCCGACGAAGCTCCTACGGCTAAGGTTAGCTCGGCAGAAGACGATTCCCCTATCACACCTGCTCGAGCCCTCACTCCGGTACGCAGCCGCGAACTTTTTGCAGTCATCGCGTGGACGGCACTGGCCGATGTTCTGATCTTTCGCAGTGATGGATTTACGGGCCCCGCACTCTTCTTTGCACTCGTCCCCATTCTGTTCTGGATCGGCTGCTACAAGTTCTTGATGCCACGCCACGGTTTGACGATTTCGTTTCTGCTGTTACTAGTCGCGTTGCGATTGTTATGGATGGGTTCGCAGTTGACATTGTTTGCAGGTGTCGTGCTAACGATTGCCCTTTCCATGGTCGCAGCTGGCGCAATGCCGTATGTGCTAGAAGGAATTGCCTTTGCATCTCGAGTTCTTTTCGAAGGCGCCGCTAGAATTGCACAGTATCGTTTCCGCGCAGCGACCGAGAACCAAGCGTCACGAAAACGATCGACCGCTACGTGGTTGTTACCGGTTGTCTCCGTAATGGTGTTTGGCACTCTATTTATCCTTGCAAACCCCGATCTTGTGAACCGGACGACGAGCTACCTCGCCGACTTGGCTGATTACGTTTGGCGATGGTTCTCGGTGGAATCAGCCTGGGAAATTCCATTTTGCATTTTTGCGTTGCTGATCGGTGCCGGTTTTTTGTGTCCGAGACTACCCATGTTCCGGTTCGGGCCTCAAACCGAATTCATCGAAATCCCCGATGAACGACAAACGTCGGATTGGCTCCCTGCGTTTCGTAATTCGCTGGTCACGCTGATCGCATTGTTTGCGTTGTACCTGTGTTTCGAATTTGTGACTTTGTGGAAAAGAGAATTTCCCGAAGGCTTCTACTACGCTGGCTACGCTCACCAAGGTGCAGCATGGTTAACGGTCGCATTGGCTTTGGCGACGCTGCTATTGTCGGCGATCTTCAACGGAAAAGTCCTGCAAGACCCACGGGTTACGCATTTGCGCTGGCTCGCTTGGTTTTGGTCAGCCCTCAATTTGCTGCTGGCATTAGCAGTCTATAACCGCTTGACGATCTATGTCGGTTACAACGGCATGACACGGATGCGAACGGTTGGATTCTTTGGAATCACTGTCGTCGTCATCGGCTTCCTATTGGTGCTCTACAAAATTGCCAATCACCGGTCGTTTTGGTGGTTAGTTCGATATCAACTGATGGCAGTCATGGTGACAATCATCGCATTCAGTTTGTTTCCCGTTGATTATGTTGCTCATCGATATAATGCGAACCGAGTCAACGACGGTTATTTGCCGCCATCGGTAATGGTGGCTGTCAAACAAATCAACGACGAGGGAATGCTGACGCTCCTTTCGCTCACCGACCATCCGGATCAAACGATTCGCGAAGGTGTGCAGGCACTTTTGGCCAACCGACAAAGTGAGATCGAAACGAACCTGCGCGAGTCCACCAGCGATTGGAAGGAGTATCAAGCTTCCGACGCGATGTTGCTTCAACAACTGCGACAAAACCAAGCGACTTGGGCGCCGTATTTGGATTCACCGGGACTTCGTACAACCGTCATCAATCGCTTCAAGAATTATGCGATGAAGTGGTACTAAGTCACTGAAAGACCATCGGTATATTACCGTCGCCTCACACCGAATGCCGATGGGCGTACCAGGGATACAAAATCGCTCCGACGCCGATCGTGACCAGCCCTACGACCGCTTGGGAAGGGGAACCGATCGCCGATAGCGTCGCTGTTACAAGCGTCCCTCCGACAAATAGGATCGGTGGAATGGGATACCATGGCACCTTAATTCGTTCGCCCGAATTGCCACGCACCCAAAACAGTAAACTGGCAGTCACTGCGGCGGTTAACGACAGGGTAAACCCAAGGTATTCCAAAAGCTGCTTAAGTGTCGACAAATGAATGACCACGATCGCTAAGACGGTTTGCCCCCAAATCGCAGCAACGGGCGGCCGATCACGAAACCGTAACCATGCGGGCAAAAAACCATCATCTGCCATCTTTGCGTAGACTCGCGGCCCGCTCATGACCATCGCCGAAACGGACGTGAACAGTCCAAACAAGATCACGATCCGAACAAACGCCTCAAAACCACTGCCACCAATCGCGCGGGCCGCTTCGGCGGCGACATCGGGTTGCCCTGCAATCGCGCTTGACGGAGCACCGTAAACAAATATCGCGTTGAGCACCAAATAGCAAATGGTCACCAACACCGTTCCAAGCAAAAGCGCCCGAGGAACCGTACGTCCCGGCTCCTTGACTTCGCTGGCAACGTAAACCGCTGCGTTAAAACCACTAAAACTGAGCGAGATCCAAACTAGCGCGGTCGCAAATTTCAATGCAAACGCAAAGGGTGAAACGGCAGCGGGAATTGTGGCAGTCGTGGCAGTCGTCGCAGTCGTCGAATCAGCAATCACAATCCAACGCGCCGCGATTAGCACGAATGCACCAATCAAGACAAACTTAAAAATCACAACAACGTCTTGGATTCGGGCTCCCGGCCGCACCCCAATGGTGTGCAAAACCGCAGCCACGACAACAACCCCCGAAGCGATTATCCCTCGCGGCAAACCGTTTTCAAACGGCAGATAGGTTTCAAACGTCGTTGCGGCAAACGCGATCGCCCCCGTAAACCCAGCAAGAATCGAGACCCAACCCGCCATCAAGCCAGCGATCGGATGCAGCGACCGAGACAAGAACAAATATTCGCCGCCCGATTGCGTCAACTCGCGAGCTAGCGAACCGTAGCAAATCGCTCCGCAAATCGCGATCACGCCCGCAACCGCCCAAGCGGTCATCACCCATCCGGGCGACCCAAGATCGGCCAGCGTAAAACCGCTCGTCGTATAGACCCCCGCACCGATCATACTGGCCGCAACCAACGATGTGGCCGAGACCAAATCGAGCGATTTTACAGGTTCGGTTTCCGAACGCCCTGCTTGCGGAAGCGCCGGTTCACGATTCGAATGTGGCGTCGGCTGATCGGGGTTACTCGGCCGCGTGTCATCCCCATGGTCCATCATGGCTTGCGAAACTCGATGTAATAGTTGTCTTTGAATCCTGGAATGTCTCTCTCGGCGACAAACTCAAAACCGACCGCTTGGATTTCATCAATGACCGTTTGCTTGCCCGCACGCACATGTCCCATCGTCCATTCACTCGACAAACCGGCGACACGTTCAAAATCGACCACCGCGACCCGCCCACCCGATTCCAGGGCATGAAACATCGAAGTCATCGTTTCGGCGGGATATTCAAAATGGTGATAGACATCGCAAATAAATGCTGCGTCAATCGAATTTGGCGGCAAACAGATTGAATTCTCATCGCACATGACAGTGGTCACATTATTGACGTCCCGCCCCTCGAACATTCCCGACAAGTAGGCGACGAACTTGGGCGAAATTTCGACCGCGAAAGTCCAGCCCTTTGGCCCGACGGCATCAGCCATTAAGAGCGAATAGAAACCGGTTCCCGCTCCGATGTCCGCAACGCGTTCACCAGGCTTTAGGTTCAAACCACGAAGGATCGCATCGCGAGCATGGTAGACCTCACGGCTTTCCACTTCAAACCGCTCAACCCACTCCTGTACATCCATCTGAGGGTCTAAAAATCGACGGTTAATATTCGGGCTAACACTTTTGGGGTCGGAAACATCCACCGTCGTGTTGACCGCGGCGTCTGTGACCGCGGCGTCTGTGACCGCAGCGTCTGTGACCGCAGTATCCTGTGCTAAGACATTGGCGCTGGTCAAGGCAAAGAGCAAAGCCAGCTTTGCCAAAAAAACGAATCTCATGGAAGAACCTCTGTGGATTGACGCTAAGACATGCTCTAAGTTTCACCGCAGCAATCATCAGGACAATCCGCGTGGGATTGGTTAAGGAAATCGATCAGCATTCGTAATCGCCCCATCGCTTTACGATTGAAGTGGAATACCAAACGCGGCAAATGTGCCAAATCGGCTTCCTCGATTTCTTCCGGCAAAGCATCGGTTTGTTTAAAGGTCCCGTTGACCAAAATGTCTGAAAACTTCTCATTGACTTGCTCAAGCGTCGCGTCACTGAGAGTTTCCTTTAACCGGAAAACCAATTGGTCGCGAACGTAACGCATACTGTGGTAGACGCAATAGAAGTCTAATATCTCTTTGACTGCTTCATCCACCGAATGGGTGACTTTGTAAAGATGGACATCCTCGGGGCTGATCATGCCGTTGCCCAGCAGTTGCTTCTTCATAAACACGCCAAGATCGTGCCAATAGCTCCCTTCGGGTGAATCGAGCAGCACCAACGGCATAATCACTTGCTTGCCGGTTTGCATCAGCGTCAAACTTTCGAGGGCTTCGTCGAGTGTCCCGAATCCGCCCGGCAAACAGATGATGCCGCTGCATTCTTTGACGAACATCAACTTACGCGTGAAGAAATACTTCATCGTGACCAACTTTGGGTCACCTTGAATGTAGGGGTTCGCACTTTGTTCGAAGGGAAGCATGATGTTCAACCCCATCGACGCTTCTCGCCCGGCCCCTTTGTGGCCCGCCTCCATGATTCCGCCACCCGCACCGGTGATCACCATCCATCCGTGACCCGCCATACGGCGTCCGAGTTCCACGGCGGTTTCGTATTCCGGATGCCCAGGTTCCGTCCGAGCGGAGCCAAAAATGGTGACTTTGCGTCGACGTCGAAAGGGGCGAAAGACGGTAAAGGCGTAACGCAATTCACGCAGCGTTCGAGAGAGAATTTTCAGGTCACCCCGCGCCGACTTGTCTTTCTCTAATCGGTCAACCGTGTGCCTCATGACCTGCAACAAGTCTTTCGAATCGACCGCCGAAATTGGCTCATCCGCCGGCTGCGGCCGCTTCAGTTCGTCTTCGCCAATCGCTTCGCTTGGTATTTTGTCTTGATGCATTCGTTCGTCTTTTCTATTTGTCGAAGGATTGGAGTGTCGAAGGATTGGAGTGTCGAAGGATTGGATGCTTTCGTAAACACGTGGCCTTTCTAGGTTAACCATTGGACAACCAAAAAAACCAGCATGCCTTGGTGTACTCACTTTGGACACCCGTGACGACGCATTCGCTAGCCGTGACGACGCATTTGCTAGCCGTGACGACGCATTCGCTAGCCGTGACGACGCATTTGCTAGCCGTGACGACGCATTCGCTAGCCGTGACGACGCATTTGCCAACGGTGACGCGGGGCGGTCCAGCGTCCGAGGCGACAAAACTTCGACGTCAAGCACAACAGCCTAACATACACGACCCTTAAGCCGGTTGGGCTTCGGCAGGCACATCCACGTCAACCATTTTTTGCGGACGGACACCGAGAACTTTGGCAATTAAGAATGACAACGGTGCCGCGCCAAAACTCAGCAACGCCCCCATCTTAACCGAATCTTGAATCGCACCAGGAACCGTAAACGCAGCAACGGAAACAAACAAGGCAACGGTAAATCCGATTCCTGCGACCATGCCCAGAGTCACCACATGGCGATAATCCATCCCAGCAGGTTTCTCGAGCTTCAAGACTTTCTCAGCGAACCACGTCAATGCGGTGATGCCAACCGGTTTGCCAATCAGCAAACCGGCGAGCACGATCCAGGTACCAGTACCCAAACTACTCATTACCACGCCTGCATTAGCAAGACCGAACAAACCCAAGACCACTTCTACGGGCAACTTCCAAAAATGTTCAAATTCGCTAAGCGTGTCACCGCGATTGAGTTCCTCGCGGGCAAAGATCCCAAGGTCGGTATGAGCGTGAGGCAGTAGCGGGATGATCGGAACTAAACCCAACGCCGGATGAATGTTTGCTTGGAAAAAACTGTACCAACACGCAATCCCCGGGCCGATCAAGTAAGCCCAATGAGTATGAACCTTCATTCGACGAAGGACCAAAGCACCTAACATCGCGCCGAGCGTCAGTAGTAACCACTGAGGCGCGATTGGTGCCTGCGGATAGAATACAGCCAAAATCATTAGTCCGGCTGCGTCATCGGCGATTGCCAATAACAACAAGAACGCGATCGCAGGATGGCTGGCTCCGAAAATGAATCGTGCAATCAGATAGCTAAATGCAATATCGGTTGCACATGGAATCGCCCACCCTTTGCCAAGATCCACTTGTGTTCCGGTCATGTACGCGCCCGCGATGTAAACCAGCGCCGGACCGGCGATACCACCAACGGTTGCCAACAAGGGCGTGGCCGCTTTACGAGGATTCGAAAGCGCGCCACCGGGCAGCAACGATTCCCACACTTCTTTTGCGGCAATCGCAAAAAACAATGCCATCAAAATATCGTTGACAATGAAGTGCAGCGTCAAACCGTGAGATGCAGCATGCTCAGCTCCCTCGCCGGTCGCTTCATGTGCCACTTCATGGCCACCACCAAACAGCGACAAGAGATCGAAATGGATCAATTGCTCATAGCTGTGCTGGTCAATATTCGCCCAAACCAGTGCCCCAACGGCACCGGCAATGAGTAAGAAAGAGTTATCGATGAGTGTGCGGAGTACACCGCGATTCTGTGTTGCGCCCGACATTTTCCGTGCTTGTGCCCAAGTAGTTTGAGTGTTTTCGAATAGCCCCAAATTCGATTTTCGGCGAAACGCGAAAATCAAGGCCCGAAATATAGTCAGTTATGCCTACGCGGTAGAGGTCACTTCCTCAGGCGAAACCCCCAAACAATGGCGATCTGGCGGCCGGTTTATACCAAATAAGGGGAATGGTCACTTTGTCGGGGCATCCGCCCCCCGCAAAGAGGGTCAATCGCCGGGTTACAAGATGTCGCAGGAGGGCGACTCAGACAAAGAAAGAAAAGGCCGTCCCTGTTATTGAACCGTTTCGCACTGAGCCACTTTCTCAGTGTAGAAATTGTCCGTTAGCATCCAATCGTCATACAGCAACCTCAATTGCCTGAGCCGTCCTTGGACTTGCCGTTCGGTAAATTGAGGTGGGGCACCGGATTCCGCCGCCCGCTTGTCGGCCATGGTTGGTGGTGGAGGCAACTCGCGTTTGAAATCGGGTACATTTCGAGGCTTAAAGACGATCGCGGTACAGTCCCCTTCGGTCGTTACTAAATGCCGCCATAGGAATGCTTGCATCTTGTCTTCCGAAGCAACCGCTCGGCGAAATACCTGCTTCCCTCCGATCGTTGCCACGCCTTGAATCGACAATTTGACTGGTGACTCGGTTTCGGTTCGCGCGGTTTTGATCCACATTTTTGTCATGTCTTCACCCGCTTTCAACACGGCCGACCCCGACGTAAAACCTTTCATCCAGCCACCAACGCGGACACGAATGTCACCTTCAAATCCATCTTTGCGAATTGCAAAAACATTTAGGCCAGCAGCTTTTTTGCTGCGGAATGCCAACCCCGATGGTTGCGTTCGCAACTCGAAGTCAGGCCGCGGACCGCTCAATCGCAAACGATACGCGTACGCCTCGCCACCGCGATGGCTGGTATCGCCAATGTGAACGTAGTAGACGCCGCGTTGGGGGATTTTCACCATGATATAAGAATCGGCATGATGCGTATTAAGTCCCGAGGCGACATCGGCATAATCGTCATTCAGAGCAATCACGTTACCATCGGCATCGGTGATCTTTAGCATTGAATCGAGAGGCGAATCCAAACGTCGTGCCGTGACTTCGGCCACCAACATCTGCCCGGCTTTCGCGTTGATGGCGAACACATCCGAGTCGCCTTGTTGTTCGATCCGCCCATTGACAATCGTGGGCATTTGGACCTTCTCTGCTTGCTTCACCGTGTTGTTCGGTTCCGATTCAAACGACTCGTTCATCCGACTGATCGCATAGGGCATCCGATTCGAAGAGACCCCAGCGACCGATGCCGACAACGAAGTGGCTGTAGAATCCTCCGTTGCATTCACTTGACTTAGCTTTGCCCCCTGCAAGTTCCATCCGGTTAGTTGGACTTCCGCAATCGATTCCAACGAACCGCCCAGCGGAAAGATACTTGTGATCATCGGCAGTTCACCGATCGAGATACGATACACGAAATCTTCTCGTCCGCGATAAATCGCATCATGGATCTTGACGCGATATTCACCATCGGAAGGCACTTCGAAGAAGATCGTGGGATCGGGTTTGAATCGAAAATCATCGTTGTAGGCGACTTGTTTTCCCTCGTTGTCGTAGAGCGACATCACCGGTTGAAACCACCCGGGCACCGCGTCTGCGATATAGGGAATCAATTGCCTAGCCGCACATGACAAAACTAACCGTTGTCCTTTGCTCGCTTCGAATCGATACCAATTGACTTCACCCGAGGCAATTTGACCATTCACGGTACAGGGCAATTCGATGGCCATCTCGGCTTCGTCGGCTGGTCGTTTCCGAAGCGCTGCTTCTTCTTTGCCAAGCACCTGCAATACACTGGTCCGCATCGGTTCGCGTGCAACTTCCGGAATTTGGCCTACATAAAACTCCATTGGGTTGGTGATACCGCGAGCCGAAATGAGCCGGATCTCTCGTGGCCCTGGCTTCGCGTCAGCCGCGATTGTCACTTGGATATAAACCAATTCGGAAATCGATGCCGATGCTGGCCGCGGGTTGTACTCAACCATTCTGGCTTGGATATTCCGAAGGATCTCCGCTTCGGCAGCGGTCAGCCGAACACGTGAATTGACGTTCTTTCTCGGTTGTCGCGGGTTGAGGATTTTCGCCTGCTCTCGCAACAACACCGCTTCTTGATTGTTCATCTTTCGATAGAACTTCACGATCTTGGCGGTGACGCCCGATCCGGAAACCACGACATCCTTGAGGCCATCCAGTCGTTGGCCCCCAAGTTTGATGTCAACCGTCGTGGCTTGTTGGCCGCCGGCGGGATAAACGTACCCAATGTACGGAGTTTGTTGCGCCGAGGCCGACGTTGATGTCAACGAAAAAACGAAACAGAGAACGAAATAGCGGATGCCCCAAATGTTCCGGCGGCTAGTTTCGGTAGGCATGTTCATCAATCCAATTCAACGATTTGGTTACATAATCTCAGTCAACAATCCGCCTGATTTCACCGTCTCCGATGGCTGCGGCAGAACTTGCGCATCGACACCCAGCGGATGTGGCAATTTGGCGTGCGGATCAATCCCGGCCAATGTGTAGATACTGCCTAGCAAATCGACCGGATAGACGGGCCGCTCTTTGACCGTTTCGCCTTTGTCGTCGGACGCACCGACCACGTGACCGCCTTGAAATCCGCCTCCTGCAACCAAAACGGAAAAGACTTTTCCATAGTGATTGCGCCCGCCGTTCCATGGTGGTTGCCAATCGACTTTCGGGCCACGACCGAATTCACCCGAGCACCACACGATCGTACTATCGAGCAAACCACGATCGCTCAAATCTTCGAGTAGTGCAGCCAAACCTTGATCTAACTGCGGCACTTGGCGCCGCATGGTTTGGAAATGGTTTTTGTGGGTGTCCCATCCACCTGGGTAATTGATCACAATATAGGGAACCCCCGTTTCGACCATCCGCCGTGCAACCAAGCACTCTTGGCCGAATGTGTGTCGGCCGTAACGATCGCGAAGCTTGTCATCTTCCATCGACAAATCAAAAACTTCTTTCCCCCGACCGAGGATCAACTCGTAGGCTTCCTCTTTGGTCGCAATCGCACTTTCAAGTTGCGGCATGGTCGCACCTAATGAATCCATCTTCTCAAGCAATCGGCGGCGTGCTTTTTGACGATCGTCGGAAATGTTCTTCGCCACGACCCCTTCGACAGCGAATCGTGCTGCGTTTGGATCCCCACCCGTTGCGAACGGTTTGAATTTTGGCCCCAGGAATCCTTCCTCGGAAAAACGGCCCTGCGGTTTGGTCAACACCACATAGGGCGGAATGATCCCATCGTAGTCGCGTCCCTTGAACAGCGAAAAAACGGCTCCGACGCTTGGGTACGCCAATCGTTCCCCTGGAAGATGGCCGGTTTGCATCAGGTAGGCAGCCGTTTCGTGGCCATTGTTGCCATGCGTCATGCTTCGGATCAACGAATACTTGTCCGCCTGCTTCGATAACGATGGAAACAACTCACCCAATTGCGTTCCCGGGACATTGGTCGAAATGACGCCCGAAAACTCGCCGGTATAGTCGCGGCCGGCCTTGGGTTTCGGATCCCAAGTATCGTTGTGGGACATCCCGCCCCACAGAAAGATTTGAATCACCGTTTTCGCTTTTGCATTCGAACGCACTGCTTTTGCGCTCGCTGCCTCCGCGGCAAAGGCTTGTCCTTGCACGCCACCACTAAGCATCACACCGGTCGCACCAACCGCTCCGCAGCGAAGCGTTTGACGTCGGGAAATCCCAGCCTGCGACGGATTGTTTGGTTGGCGGTTCATTTCTAAATTCCCTTGTTAGAGTAGGTCTCAATGCCGGTATAGAAACTCGGTGCTATTGATTAGCGCCCAACTGATATCGATGCCGTCTTCCCAACGAAACTTGCCTCGTGTCTTTGGGTACGACATTGCGATTTTCAACTCGTCCTCCGTCGGATAACGAGAGAGGATCGTCAGGTAAAGTTCTTCAATCTTTTTCCGTGGTAACGATTTCGCGGTAAAGATATTCCGCAGCTTTCCACCACGTTCGAGTTTGGTTTGAATGTGACTCGAATTGAGCATATGCAGCCACTGGGCCGGGACCGGTTTGTTGTTGCGTTCATCCGCCATTCCAGTCGCTCGCGCTGATCGCCCAAACAATGCCAAAAACGGGCTGGTGATACTGCCATCGGCAATCGCAATCGCTCGCTGGTCGCGTGGGATGTAGGTGAACGGTTCGGGAATCGCACTGGTATAGAGATCATTCGTCCCGGTAATTTGGTTGACCGCGTCGATCAATACTTCGGCATCCAAACGACGAACGGGATAATGCGCCATTAGCGCGACGCCGCCGTTTTTAAGATCCGGTTGTTTTGAATCGGACAATTGTTTTGAGTCGGGCAGAGACGAAAACTGGTACACCTGCGATGAAAGAATCATCCGATAAAGTGATTTAAGGTCATAGTCACTGTTGATGAATTCCTTTTCGAGATACGCCAGCAATTCCGGATGAGCCGCTGGGTTATCATGACGAAAATCATCTGCAGGTTCGACAATGCCGCGACCGACGATCCAGGCCCAAACGCGATTTACGATGCTACGAGCGAAATAGGGATTCTCGTCCCTGATCAACCAATCGGCGAACTGAGTGCGTGGATCGACGTCCGCCGAAATTTTGACCTTTCTCCCACCAGGAAACACCGCCATCGTTGGCCGCTGCTTTGACGATGAACCCTCGTCGTTGGTTTTCAGCTCGGCGACTTTTCCAGGCACTGCGCTGCCAGGTGCAAAATTTGCCGCATCAATACTCTCGTGCATCGGATCCCAAAACACGATTTCTTCCTTCCACTCGGAAGTTGGCTTGTAACCGACCCGCGAGAAGAATGCCGCCATACCGTCCAAGCGTTCGGCCGGCCAAGAATCCGCGCGTGATCCCATGAACGTCAACGCCACCGCACCGGCCAAACCCTCAGGTGTCTTGTTTTGCACAGCGCGATAAAAATTGACGGGCGCGACACGAAAATTGCTGCCACTGGAGGTCAGCAACTCGCGAGCGAATTGGTCATACGGTTTGTTCTGGGCAATCGAAGTCCGTACCCAATGATGGTAGGCCTGAGCGGCATTGGGCCAAAGATTGATCGGAAACTCCGCCTTGATTCTTAGCACATCGCTCCATTTCATCGCCCAATAGTCGGCGAATTCTTCACGATCAAGCAGACGGTTGATCAGTCGAATTCGTTTATTCGCCGTGTTCGGAGCGGCAAGGAATTGGCGTACTTCGGTCGCGGTCGGCAGCGTCCCAATCGTGTCCAAATAGGCCCGGCGAATGAAAACAGCATCGGAACAAAGTACTGGTTTGATGCCGAGAGAATCAAGCGAATCGACAACCAAACGATCGATCTTGCCTGTTCGGTTCACGGGACGAGTCGACTCGAAAACCGCCCGCGACGGGGGCGATTGCGGGGGACCATCGGCGTTCGCATTCACCGTAAGCATGGTTGGCAGCAGGACGAACACGATCCACAGTGATATTTTCACAACAGACAACTCCATCGAGGAGCAGAAGGCAGGTGGCAGCAAACGAAGGCAGGTGCGAGCAAACGAAAACTCATTTGCTCCGAACAGGGCATTACTTTAACCCCCACCGACCCATTGGGTAACGGATAAAATCGCCTGATCTTTCGCGTTGCTTTTACTCTCGTTGTGGCCAAACCAGTTATTCCTCCGTTCCGCTCACCATCTTTTCGCTCAATCCGGTAATTGGCGTCAATTGCACCTTGCGGAATTCCACCTCTGATCCTTCCGCTTGCAGAGCAATCTGGCCGCCTTTCGCGGTACTATCATAGCCATTGTTGACCAAATCACCGTTGACCCAAACTTTCACTTTGTTGCCTAGGCACTCGATGACCATCGTATTCCACTCGCCCAACGGCTTTTCGGAACCATCCGTCAGATTCAAAATGCGACGTTGTTTATTGCCCGATGTCCCCCATTTCTCTTTCGGTCCGCGTCGCGTTTCCATATCCGGAACCGTGATGTCCTCGCAGATACACCAAAAATCCCCAGCGTTTTGATGCATCATTTGAACTTCAATCGACTGTGGGAACATTCCGTAGAGCGCCCGCGGCGTGGAAGCGAACACTAAAACGCCACAGTTACCTGGCTTGCCAGCAAAACGGTACTGAACTTCGAGTCGATAGTCGCTATAGCTCGCGTCGGTGATCAAATGACCGGGCGGCGTGCCAAGACTAACCAACATTCCGTCGCGAACGATGAAAGAATCTCTGACGTTCGCGTCCTTATCCTTGGCAGGAACATCCGTGTGCCAGCCGGTCAAATCCTTCCCATTAAAAAGACTCACCGAAGGCTCATCCGCAGCAGCGCAGACCGAAAGGAGTGTCAACGCAACAACGGAAACGACGGAAAACTTCGACAGCATGGTGATGACCTTGGGCAGGTAAAGGAGGGAAAATAGGTGAGAGGACCTCGATTTTACCCCATCGCCCATTTGGGTGCATGACCGAAACCACGAAAAAAGGCTCGCAAAACAAGATGTTTCGCGAGCCTTTCCATTGGATTTTGGATAACCCTAGTACCGAAGGAGGGACTCGAACCCTCACTCCCTTGCGAGAACTGGATTTTGAATCCAGCGCGTCTGCCAATTCCGCCACTTCGGCTTGAAGGCCCATAATTTGCTTGATTCCGCTCCGTTCGACAAGCCCCCTGCGCAGGTCACTTTTTTGGTGACGTTTTCGCCTTCTTTTTGGCCATCTTTAGGATCGCGTCGAATTCCTTCTTCTTCACCGGCTGGACACTTAATCGGCTACCTTTTTGCAGCAGTACCATCTCCTTCACACTGGCTGTCTCACGTAGCTCGGCGAGCGTTACCGGTGCATCGAATTTTTCGTCGAGGGTGATGTCGACGAGATACCAGCGTGGATTGTCGGGATCACTTTTGGGATCGAAATACTTGCTTTTTTTGTCGAATTGGAACCGATCGGGGTAGCCGCTCTTGGAAACAATCGCAGTGCCGACGACTGCCGGCTCCTTGCAAGCCGAATGATAGAACAGGACTCGATCACCCGCCTGAATCTCGTCGCGCAACAAATTGCGAGCTTGATAATTGCGAACCCCTTCCCAGCACGTCGTTTTGTCCGCCTGGGCAGCAAGGTCGTCTATTGAGTAAGTCGTCGGTTCGGTTTTCATTAACCAATATTGAATGGCCATCGGCGTCAGCTCTGCTCTCTTGAGTACATCTTGGGAAGGTGTGACGAGTGGGTAATCTATCGGGTGCGAACCATTTTCTTGTAAGTTTCCTCGGGTTCCACTCCGATACTAACCATGCGCCAGGAATGAGGTGCATCGAAAAATCGTTCGGATTGTGCGAGTCAAGCTGACCGCTCACCAAACGACGGGCCAAGGAACGGGCCAAACATGACCGTTCACTTTCTTTTGCGAAAGGCCCGATTCAATGAATGTTGATACTCTCCATGCCACGCTTGGTATTCTGTTTACCGCCGTTTGGATACTTGTCGGCCAAATTCTCGTCACAGCACGTTGAGTCAAGACATTAAACCAAAAGCGTCGTGATCGCGACGGCCACTATCGCAAACAAACTGATTTGGCGAATTCGAACCATCCACGGTTGCCGGATCGATATCCAATTAGGTTCGATTTCGATCGCCAAAACACCTTGAAAACCGTCCACCGAACGATCCATGACGTGATGGCGAGCGGCGGTTTGCGACTGCGGATGCCTTAAACGAAACGCTGGAAAAACGACGTTCCAAAGGGCAAACAGGGTCGCCACGCAAATCCCAATTGCGAGAGAGATCGCAAAATCGATGATCGTATGTGGCGGTTGAACTTGCGAACCGATCGCCAACTTTCCCTTGTTAGCATCCTTGGTCGGAATTTTCGGGAACGCCGTTGAATCGGTAAAAGCGACTTGAACAATTTTGCCCGAAGCAGCGTCCAACTCCGCCATTCGTGGATCTTCGGCATAGAAACGCAACGCTTCGCCTCGCCAACGCTCGGTCAACTGTTCGACGGACGGCATCGGCTCTTTGTTATCCAAAATTGCGACAATTCGCGGATCACGAATCGGCAACGTGTATCGCACGTAGCGTCCGTCGCTTGCCCGTTGGGCCACCTGTTGTCGCGGCTCCGGCAATGGGATCCAGTGCAGAGCGATTACGATGGTGGCCAAAGCGACAAGCACCAAGTCGGTCAATGCAACGGTTTGTTGACCACGGAGCTTCATGTGATGCAAATTCGTTCGGACAAGAGGCGTGCGGGAAGAGGACCAAATAGTGTGGCGGTTGACTTTTTCGCTACACCTTCTTCTGTTTATCAGCCTTCTGTTTATCGGCAAAGCGACCTTGATAGGTCCAATGAAACAGTCGGGTCGATCGAATTGTTTGGGTTGTGCGGAGCAAGAAACGTGTTTCACATTAAAATTTGCGGGATTCGTCTCAAGTCGGATATTGATGCAATCGAAGCGGCGGGTGGCGACGCGGTGGGACTGAATTTCTTCCCCAAAAGTATTCGCTACCTCGACCCCCAATCCGCTTCCACCGGCGAACTAGCGATTTACGCACAGAAACGGGGTCTGACGCGTGTGGGCGTGTTTGTGAATGAATCGGCTGAACGGATCGGATCGATTTCTGAAAAAAAATGGATCGATGTCATCCAGTTGCACGGCGACGAGACGCTTGGGGACGCGAAGGCGTTGGCAGCGATCCGATTGCCGATTTTGCGAGCGATCAAGTTACCAGCCGGGCCGATCGGAGTGAATCAAATCGATTCGCGAATCCGTCCGTGGACCGAGGCTGGGTTTGGTGTACTGCTCGACGTCGATGCCGGACCCGCGCACGGCGGCAGCGGCACGGCACTCGATTGGGACTCCCTGGGCCGATGGTCCAAGGCGAACGAAGACACCTCATGGACGCTTGCGGGCGGACTTCGCCCCGACAACGTGGCCGAAGCGATCAACGTGACTGGGGCGAAAAGCGTTGACGTCGCCAGCGGCGTTGAGTCACCACGAGGCAAAAAGTCAGCTACCCTGATTTCTGAATTCTGCCGAAACGCCAACCCGTAGCCCTTTTTCACAGCATCCAAAAGGCCCAACGGCTCAGCCCGAAAATGCCTGAACCTGGGTGTTCGAGAAGGACGCTAGCGTACTCAAACCCCGTATTTTCCGATCAAATTGGCGGAAAAACGATCGATTTTGCCCCGTGTCAAAATCGCGTTCACTGTTTATCATGCTGTCTCAAATGCGGTCATAACTCTGGTGGGGTATTAACTACCAACGCAAGAACGTCTGTCGACGAACCGCACCACCAAAATTGGTACCTGAATTGGTAAGTACGTTCGGGGGATTGCGAACCAGCGGGAGTCCCCGTGTTGGGTCCGCAACCCCTCTAACGTGCTTGCTCCGAAACTTTCCCCCCTCTTCCGAATTGGAGTGTTTACGTGTCACAAGTCGAAACGAACCGACTGCCTTACAAAGTCAAAGACATTGGCCTGGCCGAATACGGCCGCAAAGAGATTCAACTCGCCGAAAACGAAATGCCAGGTTTGATGGCACTTCGTAAAAAGTACGGTCAAACGAAGCCGCTCGCTGGCGCACGGATCGCGGGATGTCTGCATATGACAATCCAAACCGCCGTGCTGATCGAAACGCTTATCGAACTCGGTGCCGAAGTGACTTGGAGTAGCTGCAACATTTTCAGCACTCAAGATCATGCAGCTGCCGCGATCGCTGCCGCCGGCATACCGGTTTACGCCTGGAAGGGCATGAACGAAGAAGAATTCGATTGGTGCATCGAGCAAACGCTGCATTTCCCATCGGGTAAGCCGTTAAATATGATCCTCGACGATGGCGGTGACCTAACCGCGATGGTCCACGACAAGTTCCCGGAACTACTGGCGGGTGTTAAGGGAATCAGTGAAGAAACGACCGCCGGTATCCACCGCTTGGAATTACTTAATCGCACCGGCCGTTTGCAGGTCCCCGCGTTCAACGTGAACGACTCGGCGACCAAGAGCAAGTTTGACAACCTTTATGGTTGCCGCGAATCGTTGGCCGACGGCGTCAAGCGAGCGACGGACGTGATGTTGGCTGGTAAGGTCGCTGTGGTTTGCGGTTACGGCGACGTTGGCAAGGGATGTGCCCATAGCTTGCAACGTTACGGTTGCCGCGTGATCGTCACCGAAATCGATCCAATCAACGCTCTGCAAGCGGCGATGGAAGGTTTCGAAGTCACGACGATGGAAGAAGCCTGCAAGGAAGGTCGTTTGTACGTCACCACGACGGGCAACAAGGATATCATCCTTGGCGAACATATGGTCGAAATGGCTGACGACGCGATTCTTTGTAACATCGGTCACTTTGATACTGAAATCGACGTGGCATGGTTGGAAGCCGAAGTCGCCGCGGGTCGCGCGACCAAGGACGAGATCAAACCAGCGGACATCGGTGCGGTTGATCGTTACACTTTCAAAAAATCTGGCCGCAGCGTGCTCATTTTGGCCAAGGGCCGCTTGGTCAATCTTGGCTGTGCAACCGGTCACCCATCGTTCGTCATGAGCACCTCGTTCACCAACCAAGTTCTGGCTCAAATGGAACTTTGGGGCAACGATGGTCAATACGAAACGAAGGTCTACATGTTGCCGAAGAAGTTGGACGAAGAAGTCGCTCGCCTTCACTTGGGACAACTTGGCGTGAAGTTAACCACGTTGACCGCGGACCAAGCCGAATACCTCGGCGTCCCCGTTGAAGGTCCTTACAAGTCGGAACATTACCGCTACTAACGGCGAGTTCGCAGGGGAAGCTTACGAAGAATTCCCTGACTAGCCGATCGCAATGGAACCCGGTCACCCTAGGTGGCCGGGTTTTTTCGTTGATTGGCGAAACATCATCGCCGTTTGCTCCCCATTTGGCAGAGCAAAAAGCGGCAAACATTGAGTCATGACCTTTGATCACAACACGCCGCTGAAACGCTCACTTCCGCTTCGCGGCGATTGGTTGCCATTTGTCCGCGTTCGCTCCGGATCTCAACATCGTTGCGACCAATGCCGTCCAACCGGTTTGGTGCGACGCTCCCAATCCCGTTCCTTCATCGGCATGAAAATACTCGTAGAACAAAATCAAATCCTTCCATGCCGGATCATCACGGTATATCGAATCGATTCCGTTGAGTGGCCGCACGCCCTCTTTTCCGACTTCAAAAATCGAAATCAACCGCCGCTCTAATTCTCGAGCGACCTCCAAGAGCGTCATCCAATTTCCGCTGCGTGTGGGACATTCCACCTTGAAATCTTCGCCGTAAAAGACGTGATAGCGTTTCAGCGATTGAATCAGCAAAAAATTCATCGGGAACCAAATCGGGCCTCGCCAATTACTATTGCCGCCGAACATTCCACTATCGCTTTCGCCAGGCATGTATTGCACTTCGTGGCGTTGGCCGCCGAAGTCAAACACAAACGGTTTGTCACGATGAATCGCCGACATGCTGCGAATTCCGAACGGCGACAAAAATTCGTTCTCGTCCAACATCACCGCGATCAGGCGGCGAAAACGATCTTCTGCGGGAATCGCCAACAATCGATGACAAAGCGCACCGGCAGTAACGTTTTCCCGTTCCATGTAAGTCATGTGGGCACTTAGGTCACCGCGATTTTCCAAGAACCATTTCATTCGCTTGACAAAACCGGGCAACTTTTCGATCACGGGTTCTTCGAGAATAACGCCCGTCATCAATGGCACCAATCCGACAAGCGATCGGACGCGCATCGGAATTGACTTGTCATGAACGAGCAAATGGTCGTAATAGAAACCGTCTTCTTCATCCCACAATCCCGACCCGTCGATCGAGTTCATCGCTTCTGCGATCGCGACGTAATGTTCAAAGAACTTGCTTGCCATATCGCCGTACGCCAAGTGGTCCTCAGCTAATTCGATCGCCATCCTCAGCATCGTGCCACAATAGAACGCCATCCATGCCGTACCGTCGGCTTGTTCAAGGTGTCCTTCGGGAAGCGGTTTGCTACGGTCAAAGACTCCGATGTTATCGAGCCCCAAAAAACCGCCCGCAAAGATATTCTTTCCTCGCGGGTCTTTGCGATTGACCCACCAAGTGAAATTGATCAGCAATTTCTGGAACGCGCGAGCCAAGAACTCCTTATCTCGTTTTTGTGGCGGACCACTCGCCTTGTAAACTTGCCAAACGCCCCAAGCATGAACGGGCGGGTTGACGTCACTAAGGTTCCACTCGTAGGCAGGAATTTGGCCGTTGGGATGCATGTACCATTCCCGCAAAAACAACAACATTTGCTGTTTGGCAAACTCCACATCGATGGTCGCCATCGGGACCATGTGGAACGCTAAATCCCAAGCCGCGTACCAAGGGTATTCCCACTTGTCCGGCATGGAAATCACATCGCGGTTATACAAGTGACGCCAATCACTGTTGCGACCGAACTTGCGAAACGGGCTTGTCGAGACATTATTGGTATCGCCGTCGAGCCACGTGCGGACCGAGTAATAGTAGAACTGTTTCGTCCACAATAGCCCGGCATAGGCCTGCCGCGAAATCGCTCCCCGCTCGCTGGTGAGCAAGTCGGGAATCCGTGCTTGGTAGAACTCATCGGCTTCGGCAATTCGTTTGTCAAAACACGCTTCGAACGAATCATTGAACGCGAGTGTGCCGAATTGTTTCGCTTCGCCTCGGCTCGTTTCACGGATGATCGGAGAATCCACATGTGCAAGCCGCAGCCGAATTTGCGTGGTCTCGCCACTGGGGATCATCAATAGTCCGTAGGCACCACATTTGGTCCCACGCTGTTCGGGGTTTACCGAATGGGTATCACCGAGAACAATAAAATCGTTCAGCCCATCTTTGAAGTAATCCGATTCACTCGGCAAATCAGGATGAAGATTTGTGTTCGTTTCATTGTCGGTGAAAATCCATTCCCAATCACCGTTGCCAGCGGAAGCCCCACCACCGACGGACTCGCTGCTGCTAATCGTATCGCATGCTAACCAATAGCGATCAAGCGTTTCATGATTGGTTTGTACCACGTTATCCACAAGCCGCATTGACGGCCGAGTCGTGCAGCCCTCGTCGGTACATCGCCAAGTCCAAGTGTTACGAAAGAAAAGTTGAGGCAACACATGAAGCACCGCCGCATGAGGCCCATGATTGGTGATCGTCAACCGAATCAATAGATCTTCGGGATCGTTCTTCGCATACTCCGCTTGAACGTCAAAGTATCGCGATTGGTCAAACGCCGAAGTATCGGTCAGTTCGTATTCAGGCTCCGTCCGAGCCCGGCTGCGTGAAACGTCAACAAGTTCCTCGTAGGGATACCGGCTTTGCGGATACTTATACAGGGCCTTCATGTAGCTATGTGTCGGAGTGCTATCGAGGTAGTAGTAGCACTCTTTGACATCTTCGCCATGATTCCCCTCGGGGCCTGTCACGCCGAACAGTCGTTCCTTTAGGATCGGATCACGTCCATTCCATAGACCGACTGAAAAACAGAGCCGACACTCACGGTCGCAAATTCCTAGCAGTCCGTCTTCGCCCCAACGATAGGCGCGACTACGAGCATGGTCATGCGGGAAATAGCTCCATGTGGCATCGCCGCCGTTGCTGTAGTCTTCGCGGACGGTGCCCCATTGCCGCTCGGAAAGGTATGGCCCCCATCGCTGCCAATTTTGCGTCCGATCTTCACTCTGTTGCAAGCGGATTTCTTCAGCAGTCATTGGCAATCGAGCATGGAGGATACAGTAGGAAAAGTTTTACATACAAAACAGAAGACCCCAAAGACAAATGGCGGATGATGAATGGCAAATACCTAATGACAGATTTCTCTGTCATGACCTACTTCTATCAATGCATTCCGCCAATGCCCTATTCACTCCATTGCCCTGGCACCCCATTGCCCTGGCACCCCATTGCCCTGGCACCCCATTGCCCTGGCACCCCATTGCCCTGGCACCCCATTGCTCTGGTTACGCTTCGTCTAGCAAATCGACGGCCGCGAACGCTTTCCCTTCAAGCATCGCCAAACTGGCTCCGCCACCGGTGCTGACATGGCTAACTTGCTCAGCGAACCCAAGCTGTTCAACCGCTGCTGCGCTATCACCACCACCGATGATGCTGGTTGCATCACTATCGGCGACAGCTTGAGCCACGGCTTTGGTGCCTGCATCGAACGGCGGCATTTCAAAGACACCCATAGGACCATTCCAAACGATGGTCTTGGCATTCTTCAAAACGTCGGCAAACTTCGCTGATGTTTTTGGTCCAATGTCCAAGCCTTGCCATCCGTCGGGAATTTCGCCATCTTCGACAACTTGCTTGTTGCAATCCGCTTTGAAATCGTCACCGCAATGAGAATCAATCGGCAGCAACAACTTGTCGCCACCCTTTGCGATAAGTTCTTTGGCCAATGCTACTTTGTCTTCTTCGACAAGGCTGTTACCTACTTTCCCGCCCTTTGCCATCGAGAAGGTGTACGCCATCGCTCCGCCGATCATCACCGCGTCACAAATGCCGAGCAAATTGTTAATCACGTTGATTTTGTCGCTCACCTTTGCTCCGCCAAGGATCGCAACGAAGGGGCGTGATGCATTGCTTATGGTGTCACTAAGGTAGGCGATTTCTTTGGCGACCAGGTGGCCAACGACGCGTGGTTTGGAGGACATCGCTTCGGGAACGGCGACCATCGATGCATCGCTGCGGTGGCAGGTGCCGAACGCGTCGTTGCAATATACGTCGGCCAGCGCGGCAAGCTTGCCGGCAAAGTCCTTGTCGCCTTTCTTTTCACCCGCATTAAATCGAAGATTTTCGAGCACCAAGACGTCGCCGTCTTTGAGTGCCTTGGCTTTCGAAGTCGCGTCATCACCAACGGTATCCGATGCAAATGCAACTGGTTTTCCCAAGATTTTCGATAGCCGTGTGGCGGCTGGTGCGAGCGAAAACTTTGCATCGTCTCCTTCCCCCTTGGGGCGACCGAGATGGCTCATCAGAACCAAGCGTCCGCCACGGTCGACCACGCTCGTGATACTGGGCATTGCCATCCGGATGCGGCGATCGTCGGAAATCGTTTGGTCGTCATCGAGTGGGACGTTAAAGTCGACTCGCATCAAAACGGTTTTACCAGCAACGTCGACTTGGTCGATTGTTTTCTTTGCCATTTTTCTTCTCGTGGTTCACGAATTAACAGATATTTTGTGGTTTCCAAGGCCTTCAAGATCGCGATTATCGACAATCAGCGTTGGGTGTCGAGTACGCGTCACAGTTTTCCTCAACTGAACCATCCGCAAAGACCGAAGATTGATTTCAAGCACTGCAATCGGCAAATCGGTCGGTGGCATTATGCGCCGTGGTTGGTGGACTACGGTCAATCTTCTGGTGGGGGAACCTAGTGCCGAGCGGATCGACAACGCGAATCGTACGCAGATGGCGACATTGCGCTATCGCGGTGGTGCTGCTTTTGCCCCTTTGGGAGCTAATTGGCTGCCCCATGATCGACATTCTCGGCACAACCGATGCCTCAGCCGAAGGTATCTTAGGGCCCCTCAATCGGGAGGAGCCGTCCGACGCCCCCCAATCAGGGATAGGGTCGATAGAGCGTCGGCGTCAGGTGATCGAAAGTCTACCGATGAATCGGCTGACTCCCGCAGCGCAACAGCGGATCACGGGAATCACGAATTCTCCGACGATCTACCGTCAATTGCCCACCCAAGCGATCGCGTGCGACCGTGACTTCTTTCTGTTCATCACACGGAATCCAGAAATCCTTGTCGGCATGTGGGATGTGATGGGAGTGACCCAGGTGACCACAACACGAACCGGGCCGTATCAATTGGACGCCTCCGACGGCAGCGGCACGACATGCCGAGTCGACTTGGTCTACGGCGACCCCCATTTGCATATCTTTGTCGCCGATGGCAGCTATGACGGCCGGATGGTTGCTCGCCCGATCAAAGGCAGCGGCGTATTTGTTTTTCGCAGCACGTACGCCAAATCGGCTTCGGGTGAAACCACCGTCACCGGCACGCTCGATTGCTTTGTGCAATTCGACAATCTGGGAGCCGATCTAGTCGCTCGCACCCTCAGCGGGTTCATTGGCCGGTCGGCTGACGCGAACTTTATCGAAACCGCTCGGTTTGTCAGTCAAATCTCCGAAGCATCACGTGTCAACCCGCATGCGATGATCAACTTTGCCGAACGTTTACCCCAAGTTTCTCCGGCCAAGCGTCGGCAATTTGTCGAAGTGATCACGTCAATCAGCCGCCGAGAAACAGCCCGAGAAACGGCCCGAATCAGCGCGGCTCGTACCGTGGCCGACGACCGCCGTTAATCGACCATGACCACATTCGAACACGCGCTACTGGGGATGAACGGGCTTCTTGCCACGGGATTACAGAAGCGTCACGGATGGAAACTGGCCGCACTTGCCGCGTTTGCCGCGATTGCGCCTGATTGGGATGGATTGCCGATGTTCATCGACATGTCCCGGTTCGAACATGGCCACCGCGTATGGGGCCACAACCTGCTCGCTTGCTTCCTCGTTGCTTTGATCTTGGGGACGATCGACTATCGTTTCGACATCAGCGGACGCGTCGCTGGTCGGCTGGTTCGTTTCAAACCGCTACAAGAACTTGCGCCGTACATGGATCGCCGTCACACGTTTTCGCGATCCACATGGTTTGTTTGGGTCGCCGTCGCATTTATTGCCGCTCTAAGCCAAATTCCCGCGGACGCATTGGTCTCGGGGGCGGAAGGTTTGAGTGATTGGCCGCTGAAGCCCTTATGGCCATTTTCGGAATGGTCGTTTGTCCATGCGATGGTGCCTTGGGGCAATGTTGGTGTCATGCTGATCTTTTCTGTCGCAATGATCGCTCAAGTGAAACGCCCGAAACGGGTACAAGCAATTGCAACCACAGCGCTCGTCGCCGTAGCGGTCTATATTTGGTGGTGGGGCACTTTCCATGGCCAATACTGATCGCGTTGAATGGTCGTAAGCCCCGATGATCTTATTGCCCGATGATCTTATTGCCCGATGATCTTATTGCCCGATGATCGTGAGGCCCGATGATCATGAGGCCCGATGAGTTTCCGGGATTGGCAGCGTGCAATCGAGCTGACAAACATTTCTCCTAAAAGTGGCCTGGCATTTGCGAAGATTCTCGTTTTGCCAACGAATCATGTCATAGCCGCCTCGACCGCCCCCGAGCCATATCCGATGCAAAACACTGCTCCCCCACTCCCAAATCATATCGCTCCGAACGAATCCTATGGCCACGCTGTCGTCGACGCCGATAGTACGCATCCGGTACTGGTCGGGTACCTGTTCTGGATCCTCGGCTTTGCCGGCGCTCATCGGTTTTACTATGGCAAACCGCTGACCGGCATTCTGTGGCTTTTCACCGGCGGGCTGTTTTTAGTCGGTTGGATCGTGGACTTCTTTTTCATTCCCGCGATGTCGGACGAGGCAAACCGCCGTTTTCGGCGCGGACCGATCGACTATACGGTCGCCTGGGTTCTACTGACCTTTCTCGGGATATTCGGAATCCACCGGTTCTATATAGGCAAAATCATCACCGGCGTCGTCTTCTTATTGACAGGCGGTCTGTTCGGAATCGGCCTTGTGTACGATTTTTGTACGCTGAATGAACAGGTCGACGAGCTGAATCGGAGCTATTAGTCGTTCCGGTTGTGCCGAATATGCAGCGTGAGCCACCAAGGCGGCGTGCTAGCAATGCGGGTTCTACCAGTTTTGCTGCGCGCATCTTCCTATGACGCCGATTAGAACGAAGATACCGGTCGCTCGAGCTGGTTTGATTCGGACTCGTACTTTTACTCAGTGTCACTGTGCCAACCGCTCGCGAACTACCGTCGATACTTCGCTTGTTATTCAGGCACGGGCCACTCCGGGTCGCAGAATGGGTTGGCGAACAGGTTCTCGGTCGGCTGGCGACGGTGACTTCCATTTTGGCGATTCTTTGGGCCACCGTCCGGTTGGCGATTCGCCCCTCGTCGTGGACACCACCGGTTCGAAGCATCTTTGCACGCCAGTTGTTGTTCTCGGGCGTCGATGGCGTCGCGGTGGCGTGCCGGTTCGGGGCTGCGGTGGGCGTGCTGATCATTGTTCAAGCCGCCCTGTGGATCGACATGCTTGGGGTCACCACCGACGTGATCGCACCAATGTTATGGCGTGCCATCGTTCGTGAAATTGCTCCGCTGTTGGCATGCTTGGTCGTGATCGGGCGCAGTGGTATCGCAATCTCGACGGAACTTGCCACGATGCTAGTCAATCACGAAGTCGAGGTGCTTGACGCACAAGGCATCGATCCGATGACGGCCCTCGTCATGCCAAGGATCCTCGGCATGGTGATCAGCGCGTTTTGTTTGGCGATAATCATCGCTGCTTCGATGGTGATCACAGGCTACGTGATTGGTTGGGGGATGGGAGCCATCCACGTTCCCTGGATGACGTTCCTCGATGGCATCATTCGCGAATTCAACTCGTTGGACCTGATCTTCTTTGTTCCAAAGACGATTATCGCCGGCGCGTTCGCGGGCGCCATTTGTTGCAGCGATGGATTGAGTGTCCGCACTAGTGTGACGGACGTACCACGAGTATCCAGCCGCAGCGGTATCCATGCCTTGACCGCCGTCTTTATTGTCTCGGCCGTTTTGTCGGTATTGATTTACGGACGTCTCCTCGTTTTCAAAATTCTATAGCGAGGACAATCGATGACTCGGCAACCCGATCTACCACCAAGTGAAAAACCAATTGTGCTGAAACTGACCAACGTCACCTTCGGATCCGGTCGTGAAAGTGGTGTCAACCTGCAGCGCGTCAACATGACCTTGCGGGAAGGTGACTTTGCAATGATTCACCTCGACCGATCCCAACACCCACGTCAATTGGCGTCGATGCTGCAAGGCTTGAAACAGCCAGCCGAAGGGGACGTTCAGTTCTTTTTCGATAGCCAAGGTGGCGATTGGGGCGGAGACGACTTTGACCGACATTTTAAAATGCGAAGTCGGATCGGACGCGTGTTTGAATCGGACGCCTGGATTCAAAATTTGAATGTTGCCGAGAACGTCACACTGGCGCGCAGGCACCACCAAATCGACAGTGCATCGATCGAACAAGACCTAGCCAAATGGCGAAAACGGTTCGATGTCAAGAACGTCGGCCGGGAACGACCTGCGTTTGTCGAGCCATCCGTCTTACAGATTTACCAATGGATTCGAGCGTTCCTCTCGAAACCAAAGCTTCTTCTACTCGAACGCCCCATGCAATCGGTCTCGAATCGACTACGCCCGAAATTGGTCGAAGCAATCAACGAGGCTCGCTCCGAAGGCGCCGCCGTGCTGTGGTTAACCAGTAATTCGGCGGACGAAAGCGAACAGATCACCGCGCCACGAATGATCTACTCGCTTCAACAAGGAAAGTTAACGCCAAGCACCAGAGGATCTGCATCATGAACGAACCCTATCGGTTGCGTTATACAAACCAAATCGTCGGTACATTCCTGATGATCTTGTTGTTGTTTCTGATTGTCCTAGCCGTGCTACTACTGCGGGCGAGCGACTACTTTGTCGAGAAAGACCAATTTTGGATCGAAACCAGTCAAACCGATGTCGACGACCTACACCGAGGAGCCGACGTGTACATCCTGGGCGAGCGGGCAGGGCTTGTCGAGAGCATTTCCTACATGGACCATACCGACAAAATCCGTGTCGATTTAGGAATCGATCCCGACAAAAGCAAAGACATCTTCGTCGATTCGGTTGTCATGCTCGAGCGACGCTATGGACTGGGAACACCGATGTTGGTGATCCGCCGTGCGCCAACCGACGTCGCTTGGGAACCAATCCCCTTACCCGCAGGTAGTCAGATTGAAGATTTCCGCGGTGAAGCAGACCGACTTGATCAAATGGCCGCCGAGGTTGAATCGGTTAGCGCATCGGTTCGCCGAATCCAACTAAAACTCGATCCAACACTATCAGGCATCGAAAACGCCGCGAACCGTTTCCAAGGATCGCTCAACGATTCGATCGACCCAACCCTGGCGACGACTCGCGAAGCGTCGGAATCGTTCTTGAAGTCCAACGAAGCGATCCGCCCCGCAGCCATCGATACGATGCAGACGATTCGTGAAGTGACCCAGAATTTGGAAAAACGAGTAGAAACGCTTACCCAAAAAATCGAACAACTTATCGAAAGCGACATGCGAAACACGTTAGTCGACGTGCGAGCATCGACCGACGACATCAGCCAAGCCGCTGTAACGGTGAACCAAAGCACCGAAACCGTAACCGAAGACATCGCCGAAACTTTGGATGCACTCCGCGTCGCCGCTGAACAGGTGCAGCAGCTTGCCACAGAGACACGCGAAGTCGTTCGGATCGTCCGAAAAGAAGCAAACGACTTGCCCGGAACAACGCAGCGGGTCAACAACACCGTCGACGACACACAGGATTTGGTGGGCGAAGTTAGAAGCCATTGGCTACTGCGTCGCTACAGTAAACAGCCTACCGCGACCGAACAATTATCACCGTCCACCATTCGCGGAGGATCCGTACGATGATTCATTACGTGTCAGACTCCATGCGCCGAATCACCAGTACCCAATGGACGCTTTTCGCGATCATCGCCATCATTGGCTTCGGACAATTGGGGTGCCGCAGCACGGCCGATTCGCCTCCAAAAGTCGACGCCACGCTGGGGCGATTTTCGAGCAATGCCAGCGAAGCATTTGCCGAAGGGGATATTGACGACGCGATCGAACAATATCGAAAAGCGATTCGGCGTGCCTGGGCGATCGACGATCCCTATGAATCGGGAACCAATGCTTACAACCTAGCCGCCTGTATGACCAGCGCTGGCAAGGATACCGAAGCGAAAGATTGGCTTCTCGATGCACGGACCGAGTTATGCCGCGCTAAAAGCTCCGCCGGTAACGCATGGTTACTCGAAGCCAAGATTGCTCAACAAGAATGCCGCTTCGAAGAGGCGAACATCTATGTCGATCGCGCCGCTTGCTGCAATCCTCCCTGCGAAGGAACCCCAGGCGGCTGCACATGCTGTTCACAAGATCCCTGCAAAGAATCATGCGTCACGGTGATCCCTTGTGTTGGTTCGCGGATCAAACAAAAGAAAGCCACCGAACAGTGCGAGGATGACTACAACGCCCAAATCCATCTTGCCCGTGCCCGTTTGGCCGCGGAAGTGTATGACATCAAGTGTGCCAAGCAGCATTTTGATTGCGCATGCGAATTGGCTTCGGAAGTCTGCAGCGAAGCGTTACAAGCAGAATTGCAGAATGTCGCCGCAATGATTCACCTAGCCAAGGGCGAAATATTGCAGGCCGCTTGGCATTTTGACAAGGAAGCGAAACACCTTCGATTGGCAGGCAACTATCGCGAAATCCCCGTGGCATTGGAACTTGCTGCAGCGGCTTATGAACAATCGGGACATACGGAAATCGCCACCAATCGAATGTGCCGTGTTGCCCGGATTTGGTACGGTCGCGGTGACTCGAAACAGGCGTGGAGCTACGTCCAGCAAGCGATTCGTTTAGCCGAGTATTCCTACGATGAATCACCCCGTATTCGATTGGCGTTACTGGTGCAAGAGATTGAAAAGACGTTGGCAGACGAAGGTCAGGCATTGCCAGTGGACACCGACGACATGATGATAGTGGAGCCGCCGGCCTAAACGAAGCTCTGCAAATTGCCCCGCCTACCTCCAATTCAACTCATGATCCTCACGCCGATTGACTACTCGATCATCCTCGCCTACCTCGCGATCACAGTGACCATCGGGTTCTGGTTTCGGAATCGTGCCAGCAAGAATATCGACGAGTACTTCGTTTCCGGTCGTAATCTGCCCTGGTGGATCGCGGGCACGTCGATGGTGGCAACCACGTTCGCCGCCGATACACCTTTGGCGGTCACCGGATTGACCATCCAACATGGACTCGCCGGAAATTGGGTTTGGTGGTCGTTTGCTCTTGGTGGCATGATCACCGCATTCGTTTACGCCCGACTTTGGCGACGTGCCGAAGTGATGACCGATGTCGAATTGGTCGAAATGCGTTACTCTGGGAAACCCGCTGCATCGCTTCGTTGCATCCGAGCGGTCTACATCTCTTTGATTGTCAACCCGATCATCATCGGCTGGGTTTCATCGGCGATGTATAAAGTGCTAAACGAGACCATACTTTACGAAGTAGCCGCAACGGGGTTTGAAACCGCCCTGTTTGGCGACGCGGCGTTATCGATCCGACCGTGGATCATCATCTTCGGTACCCTGGTTCTCGTCGGTATTTACGGCATGCTTTCCGGCATGTGGGGCGTCGCAGTCGCGGATGCGATGCAGTTCGTCTTGGCCATGGCGGGTTGCATCGGGTTGGCATGGATCGCCGTGAATCACTTTGGCGGTGCGGCGGAACTGGAAGCCAAGGTGATCGAAAACTATGGTGACGGAGGAACGGCGGCGTTTCATCTGATTCCCGACTTCTCGGGTGACAACGCTTGGTTACCGGTCCATATTTTTCTGCTGCTGTTGTTAGTCCAGTGGTGGGCTACGTGGTATCCCGGCGCCGAACCAGGCGGCGGTGGCTATGTGGTCCAGCGAATGGCGGCGTGCAAGAATGAAACGCATTCACTACTAGCGACACTGTGGTTCCAGATCGCACACTACTGCTTGCGTCCTTGGCCATGGTTGATTGTTGCCTTGGCGGCGCTAGCCATGTACCCCGAACTGCGACTTCAAGAGATCGCTGATCCCAATTTTGATTCAGGGATTGGTTACCCGCGGGTGATGCGTGAATTGAGTCCGCCTGGGCTTCGCGGTTTGTTGACGGTGACCTTCTTTGCAGCGTTCATGTCCACATTGAGCACGCAGATGAATTGGGGTGCATCGTATTTGGTCCGCGATGTCTACCAGCGTTTTATGTGCCCCGACGCATCGGATGCTCAATTGACCCGCGCGTCACGTTACGCGTCGTTGATCGTGCTGATTGCCGGTGGCGTTGCCTCAGTGTTGATGTTCGGCAAGTCGGTCGACGCCGGTTGGCAACTTCTACTGGCCCTCGGTGCTGGAACCGGAGCCGTTTTCATGCTTCGATGGTTCTGGTGGCGAATCAATGCGTGGAGTGAAATCTCGTCGATGCTCGGATCGCTCGTCTTTTTCCTTGCCATTGAACCGCTATCGGTGGCGATCGGCTATGGCCCTCTGCGCCCCGAAGAGAAAATGTTCGGCGTTGCGATGCTAACCATTCTGTTGTGGGTGGTTGTGACCTACATCACCCCCGCCGATGACCCGAAAACGCTCGACGCCTTTTTCCAAAAAGTGCGTCCCGGAGGCATTTTTTGGGGACCCGTTGCAGAACGAAATCCAAACGTGAAGGTTGATCGCGATTTACGACTATCGATTTTGGCAGCCCTGTGCGCAACCGGTGTCGTCTATTCGATCCTACCGGGCGTTGGAAACGTCATTTTTGGACATTACCAAAACGCGTTGGTTTGCGGTTTGGCTGCACTCGCATTTACGGTCGCCGTTGTGATGCTTGTGAAAAAGCTCACTCAGACGAATTCAACCTAAGTCGCCTTTCGGTCTTCGAAAGCAGCATCCCGATGGGTGCATCGTTTTCGGAACAAAAGGCGACCATCACAATCGCACGTTTAGAACGGGGCGTCTTGTTCGCTTGCTTCGTCGAAAGCATCGTTGGGCGAATCGGTCACTCGCTCACTCATCGTGTCGCCCGAACTGTTGACCAATCGGAATGACAACGCTTCGGCGTTAAGAAAGAATTTGACTTCACTTTGTTCATCGCGTTGCCAACGCCGTCCGTTGAGCCGGTAGACGACTTCGATTTCATCCCCAACGTTCATATCATCTACCAAGTCGCATCCATCTTTGATGAATTCGACAGGGACATAATTAGTAAAACTACCTTTGTCTTGTTCCAAAACAACCAAACGCTTGCGGAAACCTTTGCTTCCGTATGTTTTGGTGTCTTCGATCAAATGGACCACGCCGGTGACTTTCGTCTCGCTCATACTTACCGCTCTAAATTCTAAAAATGCTTAAATGGACAGCTGCTATTATGGATGACCCACCATCGCTCTGGCAACCCGGCAGCCTCACATGTCCCGCTTGCGTCACCGTCGGTAGAGAGACAATTGGGCCCCCTGTGCCTCGATGTCGATTTTGCGTTAAAATCGTCTTGCCGGGGGTGTAGCTCAGTCGGTTAGAGCAGGGGACTCATAATCCCTTTGTCGCGGGTTCGAGTCCTGCCACCCCTATTTTTCGCATTGCCGCTCCTGACTTTTCGCATTGCCCCACAAAACGTCGCATGCCCCAGATAACGTCGCGGAGGCTCTTCGATGGACCCTGCGTTCGGCTCGTCTTTCCTGAAGCGTTTCGAGCCTTTTTTGTTAGCAAAGGCTTCTCGTCGCCAGCCGCGTCGCCTCAGAACTCCCACAACGACCGCGCATGGATTCGTGGCCGGTTGGGGGCACGCGACTCAAGAGTACCAGTGCGAATCAATCCCTCGCTCGTTTTGATGCGACGGTCTTTTCGGTGGATTCGCCGCCGATTGCCCAAAACCACGTCAACACCACCAACACAATATTGGTGTCTCCGTACAACATTGTGGCGATAATGGCGACGGTCAATCGAGGCGCGAACAACCACCCGAGCCAATACAGAAATCCTCCGCCATACGTGGTCGCGAACAACATCGTCAGGCGAGGAAAAAAGAACATCGCCAATACAAATAGCAACGAATGATTATCCCAGAAATCCATATCTTGCTCCGATAGCTCAGGACGGGCACTTTTCCCTCCAACACCTCACTCAATCCGCCACCGTTAGGCGTTCGCATCGGTTTGCGGACGCGGATGGAGTCCATTCTAGTCCTTCGCTTTCCCTTTCCGGAGCCCACGACTTTCCGACTTATTTCCGAGTGACAGCCCACTGCTTCGACAAGCCTCTCGCCAAATGGTTGGTGTTCAAGCTTTGGCCGAATTTTGATGCCAACCGCTCATCGATCGCTTAGCCGCACCTATGAAGTTGCCCTCTAAAACTTCGCTTGAGACTCTCGCATCATCAGGCATTCTGGATTCGACAGCACGACGCCAGCGGCTTTCAATAGCTCGGCAAAGGCCCTCAAAAGTATGACAATTTCACACCTTTTCTGAACACTTGCCAACGCGTTGGATGCCTACTAGAGTGATTGAATGTCGCAAGACAAGGGGAAGCCTAGAACTGGCTCGCTTGTTGAATTTAAACATACTCGATGGACAACATGATGATATTGAATAAGGTTTCTGGCCGTTTTTCCGGGTGGGTGGTCACCGCTTCCATTGGGCTGGTTGCTTCTCTTTGTGGCGGTATTCATTCGGCAAATGGGGAAGTGATCGCGACCGGTTTCTTTTCGGGAACTTTGGAGCGGTTTGATCCCGACACGCTAGCTCAAACGACCTTTGCATCGATTGCCTCTGCGAGCGATCCATTTCCAGGTCTATCCGGTATCGCATTGAACAACCAAACGAGACAGCTTTACGTTAGTGCTCGGATATCACAACGGATATACACCGTTGACGCCGACACAGGCTCCACGCTCGGTTTCCACCAATTGTCAACAACCCCCGCTGGTTTGGCGGTTGACTCAAATGGGCAAGTCTTTGTCTCCGACAACGGCGGAAGCTCCATCAGCGTGTTCGATTCCAATTGGAACCAAGTCAACACCATCACGGTTCCCGATATTGGTGTCGGCAATAATCAGCCGAGCGGACTAGCGTTCGACAGCAACGGCCGTCTCCTCATTTCCACCTTTGCCGGAGCGGGTATATTTCAATTTGACCCGAACACGAGCATCGTTTCGTCGCTTGCCCCATCCCCACTGGCCAATGGCATGATTGCCTTTGATTCGAATGACAATTTTGTTGTGGGAGGTGCTGCGTTCAGTAATGATCTGCTTCGCTTTGATGAAAATGGCGTCGGACTTAGCAATCCTTACTTGACGATTGACGCAGCCCTATTGCCTCTGCCATCAGGGACATTCGCGAGTCCAGATTTTACCAGCCCCGCAGGGGTTGCATACGATGAGAACGGCAACTTATTTGTAGCCGCATTAGGGCGGACAAACCCCACAAGCGCAGCTGACAATTTCCAATCCAATGGCGGGCTGTTCAAATTTGACAGTAGCGGATCCCTGGTCGCGCAGACGGGCTCGACAGTAACTCCGCTCAGTAGTGTGATCTTCGTTCCCTCAGCGGTCCCCGAACCGAGCTCGGTCGCGATGCTGACGCTATGTGTCGCCGGGGTGGCTATTCGCCGGCGAAAGCGGTATTAAGCTCACAACCTCGTGGCCTAAGAGCCGAATAGATCGCTTTTATTGCGGCAAACGATTGGCCGCATGCATCGATGCGAGGCGGTTTTCCGCTCAAAACCGCCGTCAAGCGTCTTGCCGCTCACCGCGCATGCTCCCTAAACTGGGGTGATTCGCCTGAGCCTTCCAAACAATCGCCAACCCAAAGCGCCGCCCTTGATGCCGACGTCCAACGCCCGCCGCATCCGCTTCACCCTCGCGAGAGCGTTTACGCTGGTGGAGCTTTTGGTAGTGATTGGAATCATTGGGATCCTGGTTGCAATGCTGTTGCCTGCGGTTCAAGCGGCTCGCGAGAGTGCGAGGAACATGCAATGCAAAAACCGGATGCGGCAAATTGGAATTGCGATGCACAACCATCATGCCGCGTTCGATCACTTACCGGCCGGTGCGGTCGCAAAACAATATGTGGATGTCCCCAGCACGCCTTGGACTTTCTATCGCTGGTCAGCACTCGCATCGGTTTCTCCCTTCATGGAGAAATCCAATGTCGTCGACCGCATCGATTTAAGCAAACCGCTTTACACGGCCACCTTTGGGATCACCGCTGAAAACGTCGCGGGCGTGCAATTGATCGTCCCTGACTTCCTTTGCCCGAGTGACCGTAGCGAACGCTTGAGCCAAAGCTTTGGCCCGACCAACTATGCGGCTTGCACCGGAAGCGGTGCCGGGGGTGGCACGCCGATTGACACCGACGGTGTGTTCTACGTCAATTCAAGAACACGTATCTCGGATATTGAAGATGGCTCGTCGCAAACGATTGTGTTGTCCGAAAGCCTGCTCGGTGAGTCAGGCTCAAGCCAACGCCACCCGGACACCGCCTACAAATTTTCTTTCGCCTCACCACTGACCGAGTTTGCGTGTCGGATTGCGCCAAGTTGGAACTACGCTGACCCTCGCGGTTTTTCCTGGGCGAGCGGCGAATACCGAACGGCCCTTTACAACCACTACCTCGTTCCCAATTCTCCGACTCACGATTGCATCAGCGCAAAGTTGTCCGGGGGAGCCGATACGATCTACACGCCGTTCGGATGGCGAACCGCTCGCAGTCGTCACGCGGGGGGCGTGAACGTGCTCTATGGCGATGGATCGACACAGTTTATTACCAACAGTGTCGACGGCGACCTCTGGAAAGCGGCATCGACTCGCATGAAAAAAGATCAGGCGATCGAGCTATAGGCCTTTCCAATCGAGCCCAAAGAAGCGAAGCACGCCCAGTAGGATTCGAACCTACGACCTACGGATTAGAAGTCCGTTGCTCTATCCAGCTGAGCTATGGGCGCGAGTGCTACGCATTGAATCGAGCGGAAAATAAGTGCGGCCGTTGACGTTAGGGCCGATTCCTACGCGTTACTAGCGATTACTAGTCAAGCAGTTATTTTCCACTCGGTCGTTAGTATAGCCAGATCCGAGGGGACAACCAGCGGGAACAGGACCGATGGCGAAGGCCGAAGGTTCGCAGCGTTGACGCGCTCTCGTCCCGGCTGGGTCGGTAAACTTGCGAGCGTTTGCGGGTCGCTGCGAACAAGTTTACCCCGGGACGTGCGCGTCAATCGGCGAGTGTGGCACGATCACTCCGCCAAATCATTATCGACGTGAGTCTTCGATATGCACGGTTCCCGGCTGAGCCGCAATTTGAAGATGACCGAACAGCGTTTGCTCCTTGCGAACAATGTAGAACTTCGCTCGCGGACCTCGTTGCATTTCGGGATGCTCCAAGATGCCTGCCAAGTCACTCAGGCTTGCCGTTTGCCAACCATGAATCCCTAGCAGTACATCACCGGCACTGATCCCCTGCTGGTCCGCGGGGGAACCCGATCGAACGGATGTGATATACAGCCCCCCACGATACTTCGTTCGCATGCGACTGTTGAGCCGGCGAACCGTCGAGTCGGCGACGGGCCGAGCTTGGATCCCGATCGTCGACCATGCCAACTCTCCGATCGATGCACTGGAAAGCCGACTCGGGGCCGCTTCCATACGCATTGCCACATCAACACGGTGACCGTCTCGCTCGACCGCAATCTTTAACGCATCCCCTGGATTGGCACTTAAAAGGGCCAAAGCAAGGTCAAGCCGATCGTCGATCGACTGCGCACCAACGCGGACCACGCGGTCTCCTGGCTTCAGCCCATCCCGGGCGGCCGGACTGTTTGCAGCGACATGGGCGACAGTAACTCCGTCGCCATCGCGAGGTCCGCCGTTCGTTCGCAGCCCCGTAAGAAGTCGTTGTTCATTGTGGTCGTCTATCATCCCCGTGACGGTTTCAACCACCTGATCGATTGGAATCGCAAAAGCAATTTGCTGTGCACCGACACGAACAGCCACATTCACGCCAATGATTTCGCCATCAATATTCAGCAGCGGTCCACCCGAGTTGCCCGGGTTGATGCCGGCACTGATTTGAATCAAATCGCTATACTCTTGCGTCTCGTTGACCGGGACATCGCGATGCAGTGCGCTGATGATCCCTTCGGTGCTGGTGTGGACGTAGCCAAACGCATTGCCGATTGCGATCACTTTCTCGCCAACCATCAAGTCGCTACTGGTGCCGCGAGGGATGGTAGGAATTTCGCTGGTGACGTTAACCTTGATCAACGCTAAATCGTTTCGGACACGAGCTTCGACTAATTCGGCCGTCGTTGTCTCACCCGTACTGAGCGTAACAAGGATGTCATCGACATCTTCGACGACATGATAGTTGGTGATCACATAACCGTGTGGGTCGATCACAACCCCGGTACCCATTCCGTTGACTTGACGGAACGAATCGGGACCGGTGGCACCGGCCATACCGGCAGCAGTCGATCGAACGGTTTTTTGGCCATGAATATTGACGACCGCAGGCGAGGCACGGCGAATCGCGAGCACCGTCGGCGTTTCCCGATGACTGGCGGGACTGCTGCCGCGTTGAGACGGCGATTGAGCGGCTGCTGGCTGCAAGAATGTCACAAGCGACAAAACGACGCTGGTGAAAACAAAGCGGCCAAGAGCCGGGCAAACGAGGATTGTGGGTCGCATATATCCCTATACCCGAGTCGGTCGGATTCACAATCATGGCGAACACTACGACGAATCGCCAAGCAAACGCCGGTATTACCGGCATGGCTGTTTGGATCGGTCCAATTGTCGCAATTGCTTGATGTGATATAGGGCGGCCCGCAAGGTTTACCAAGCTTAACGCTTGAGCAACTTGGACATGCTTACAGGAAAAGAAACAGGCGATTTCGTTAGCCAAAAACGGAGTCGAATGAGGGAATTTCGGGAAATCCCGTTGACCATTCCGACGATCTCAACACTCACGATCTGGCAATTCAAATACGGAACAGTCTCACCATTGACGCGAGGATCATCGCTGTGCGTTGTGACCCCCAAGCGAAGCAAACTGCCGCTCGGATTGCGTTCGCCCGCTGAGGCTGGTCGCTAAATTCGTGTCACGATAACATCCATTTCAGCGACAACGGATGCAGGACAGGACATGGGCATAGTAGCAAAGCCGGGCAACAATCAATGCCAAGCCGAGCGGGAACGATGAACGATGAACGATGTCCTGAGGGAGATAGATGACGCCCTGAGAGGTTACGAGCAAGGAGGTTACGAGCAAGGAGGTTACGAGCAAGGAGGTTACGACCTGAGAGGTTACGAGCAAGGAGGTTACGGCCGCGGCCCAAAAACAGGGCGGGTAGGAACCGGGTGGAAGCGAGGCCAAGGTATCTCAGGCGGCTTCACTACACCGCTTTGGTCCACCGAATCATCAAACGGGTCGACTTCAAGTGGACCACAACCAAATTCGCGATTCATGCCCTCACCGTCGCTCTTACAACCGAGGTCGTCGCAATCGAATGCGATTTCCGACCCATCGGCAAAGGTTGTGGGACGAGGGCCCTGATTTGCTGCCCCGCGATGTTGGCCTTTATTCCAATCGCCAAACATTCCGCCGCCGTCCGTTGGGTCGGCAATCCGCTCGCTGGGGATATTCAGTGCGACACAGCCACCCTGGACCAAAATGAATCCAGCGCATAAGAGAAGCGAAACAGCTTGGAGGCTCAATCGGCGCAACATAAGTGACACGGAGCGATGCTTCGAGGTATCCCCCCTCGAGATTAAACGTCGTAGTATTGCTAGTTATCGGCCCACAAAACCCGGATCTTTAGAAAAGATTGCCTAACCGGAAAAGTTGTAGCGAGGAAGTTATGGTTAGGGATCTGGGCTTTGAAATTGGATCTGGGCTTTGGAATTAACGCCGCCTGCCGTAAAACGGTGGCTTCTCGAAGACCACGTCCCTAACGAAGCGCCATCATGAAGACGTTTACCCAAGTTACCGGTTTAATGCTGATCGCATTTTGCCTTGCGGCTTTCGCGTCGATCCATGCCCAAACAACCACCCTCGAAGCCCCTTCGGCCGAAGCGATGAGGCGTGACGTGGAAAGGTCGGCGAGCCAACCACGGGTGGACGTTCCGATTACCGAGGATGTCCAGCAAATCATTCGCGATCTAGGCAGCGTGCTCGACGGCTCTTCACTTGACCCTGCAAATGCTCCTGCTAGCGCCACGACCGGTGGCGCTGCTAGAAATACCGTCCAAGGATTCAAAAGAAAAGGATCCAAAAGGATACGAGTAGCGGAAACGCTGCTCAGAAATTCTCGGAATCTTGAAATGACCACGCCTCTCGACAAACCACGGCGCGAGCTTGTCGCACAAATGCGGCGAGAAGCGATTCGATTGATTCAAGAATCGTTAATTCAAGAATCGATTAACCAGTAGCCCCCCGCTACCAGCGTCCGCTGTATCGGTCCGATGCGACGATCCTTTTCGCTTCATCGCTAATTCCGTACGCAAGGCCCGGTTCGTTCATTTCGATGAACACCGTGAATTTTTGGTGAACCGCATCACTGTAGACGACGGGTGCATGAGTCAGCCGCATGAATTGAATCGGTTCGCCATTCCACCTTCGCGTCAACACGCCTGCTTCGAGCGAACGTTCTGGTTTGAGCCCATAGTATTCCGTCATGATCGCAGCCATTCGGGCAGGGTCTCCAGTGAAGCCATGGATCGTGATCCGCTGGACTTTGCCAGTAGGATCAAAATAGAAACTAAGCGTTCCGGCCAAATCATCGGGGCGAGTCCCAGTGACAATGGGGACTCGCAGGCCCTCCATTTTCAAGTCGGCTAGCACGGTACTGACACGTGAGAATCGCTGTAAGACCCACTCGGGAGTGATGTCAAAACGGAGTACTTCGCGAATGTCATGCACCGTGCTGCCAACAAGCTGCGGTTGCTGTTCGGCAGCAACGGGTATTGCGCCCAAACGCTGCGCCGTTTCTAAGTCGTAGCGAAATTTCGATGAACTTGCATTGCGAAGTTGCTCGACTTCGTAGTGCGAATGATTCGCGTACGACGAACCGCTGGTGAGAGTCGTGTAAGCGTTGACGCCCTCTTCCGATGCAAACGGTTGTTTAAGAGAAGCGATCGTATCACGCCCGAGATCGGTTTCCGAGGCGACGTACGGACCGCCAACAAGCGTAGCGGCAATCGCAACATTGCGAGCTCGGGTGGTGAAGGACATGGATCGTTCGCTTGGGTCCGGAAGGGAAGTCAGGAGAGGATGACCTTGAAGCGATATCGACTTTTGAACTCCATTTGTCTCCAAATCATCGATCCAATCGCACGTTCGGAAATTTGCTCTCAATCGTCACCACAATCACAATCCGTTACCATGACCCAAATGACCGACGTCGAATCCATCCGAAGTGTGATCGCCAAATTAGCCGCTTTGCCTGCGCCTCGCCCGGCGGATGCTGAACGATTGCGAACGCAATTCGGCTCGGAACGCTTGAGCGAACTCATTCTAATTGCGAGACTACAAAAGAAAGCTTGCCTGAAATTCGGGCCAGGCGTTTGGTGGGTGACGGAAAAATCGCTGCAACAAGCAACCCCGTGGCAGATCGCGAAGCTGAAATCTCAATGGCTCGGAGATGCCAAAGCCTATGATTTGTGCTGTGGCATCGGCGGCGATGCGATGCAATTGGCATTGCGAGCCAGCGGGACTTGCCAGCTGGTAGCGGTCGATTCAGACCCACGTGTGATCGAGTACGCCGATGCGAACCTGCAATTCATTACCGCCAAAACGCTTGACAATACGGGAGCCGCCGAGAGGACAACCACCGTGTGTGCCGACGCCAGATCGATTGCAATCGAGGCTGGTGCATCGCTTCATGTCGACCCCGATCGCCGCGCGGGCGGCAAGCGGACAACACGTCCCGAGGACTACCAGCCGCAGCTTGACGATGTAATGGCGATGGTAGGCAAAGCGTCTTCGGCTATTATCAAATTGGCCCCGGCGGCAATTTTGCCTGAACCGATCCAAAGGTCGGGACATCGGTGTTGGATGTCATTGTCAGGGAGCGTTCGCGAGCAGACCGTGCTATTGGGGGAATCAACCGAGCGGGCAGGACAGCAAGTCGGGACGGTTTCAGCGGCGGTGGGTCGCCGGGACGGGGCGTTTTCGATCTTTTCCGCTGATTCGCAAATGCTTAACGCAAAAGCAAAACCGGCCAACGCCCCCATGGCATTCCTGGTCGACCCAGACGCGGCAATCCGCGCGGCGGGACTAACCGAAACTTTCGCAGAAACATATTCCCTTCGGACGCTCGGCGGATCGGCAGGATTCCTGACGGGCGATGCAGATTTCTTGACGGGCGACTCGGGCACTCTGACAGAAAAAATGGCCAACATCGGCCAAATCGCATGGGCTGGGAGTTGTGACCACCGGAAATTGCGTAAAGAGTTTCGCAAGCGGAATTGGTATCCTGAAACGATCAAAGTGCGTGGGACGGACCACGATCCGGCGAAATGGGTCAAGCAATTTCGCCAATGCGGCGAAACCCCAGTGACCTTATGGATCGGCCGTACCGGCCAACGCGTCTTCGCCGCTGTTTCTGTGAAGAGCGCACCGGCTAAGCAGCGCATCGGCTAAGCAGCGCATCTGTGAAGCGGCCGCAACACCGAAGGTGCATCCCGAGAACTTAGGAAACTTGGCTTGAATGTGGTTATTCCAGCATTACCGGAGGAGCTGTCGGGGCGGTGCACACCACCTAAGTCGCGAACCTAAGTCCCGAACGGGCCGACCGGAATGGGGAAGAATGCGTAAAGCAAGTTCGAGCGGCAGATATCATGTAGCGTTTTCAAGCTGCCGGCTTCTGGGTTGAAAAAATGCCTTCAAATCACGGTCGCTTTGGGCTTGCGTATGGGAGCGAATCCGCCATACTTAGCCGCTTCCCTAGAGGGTTTAGGAGCCGGCGTTCGGCATTTACCTGAATATTTATTACCGAATCACAATCTGACTGGAAGGTTAGTCCAGCCATGGCAGACGTATTGCAAGTCGAGAAGCGAGAGCAATTGGGCTCGCGAGCCACTCGGCGTTTGCGTCAAAGCGGCCTCGTGCCTGCTGTTTTGTACGGACATGGTCAAGAAACCGAATCGTTGTCGGTTTCAGTTGACCAAGTGAAGGCTTTGTTGCGACACCACGCCAAAACCGTGGAACTCACGGGTGCGATCAAAGACACCGCGCTCATTCGCGATATGCAGTGGGATCCATTGGGTATTGACGTACTACACATGGACTTGATGCGAGTTAATTTGTCCGAAAAGGTCGAAATGACAGTCGCAATCCATGTTCATGGCCAAGCGATCGGCATTAGCGAAGGTGGCGTTTTGATTGAAAACCGTCACAACGTGGACATCATCTGCCCAGCGGGTGCAATTCCTGAGAGGTTAACGATCCATGTGGCCGAATTGGCACTTGGTGGGACGATGACGGCATCGGAATTGGAGTTGCCCGAAGGGGTTGAATTAGTCACCCCCGGCGACACGCCCATCGTCCATGTTGAAGAAGTTCGGGTCGAAGAGCCTGTAGAAGCCGCGGACGGAGAAACCGCCGAACCGGCGGTAATCGCTAAGGGCGGACCCAAGGAAGACGAAGACGAATAAAACGCATGAAGCTGATTGTTGGACTGGGAAATCCAGGTCGCAAGTACGAACAAACGCGACACAACGTCGGCTTCATGGCGGTTGCAAAATTTGCGGCGCTGATCCATGCGGATCCTTCGAAGATTCGCTTCGAAGGAGAGTGGGCCGAAGGGACGTCGAATGGCGAAAAAATGGCCATCCTTTGTCCCCACACCTACATGAACGCCAGTGGCAAAAGCGTGCGAAAGGCAGTCGATTTTTTCAAGTTGGTTCCTGAAGACATCATTGTAATTTGCGATGATCTAAATTTACCCACCGGGCGAATTCGGCTACGGCCAAGTGGTTCGTCGGGCGGGCAAAAGGGACTGGCAGATATTGTCCGGCATCTCGGCACGGAGTCGTTTCCCCGACTTCGAATCGGGATCGACCGACCACCCCAAGGGTGGGAAGTGGTCGATTACGTGCTGGGCAAATTTAGTAAGAGTGAACAAGAGACGATAGAAGCGGCGACGACTCGTGCTGCTTACGCCGCGATCGAATGGACCAGCGTTGGAATTACTTCAACAATGACCAAATTCAATGCGGACCCCGAATCAAGTCGCTGAAGGATTCGCAAACCGAGCTTTCAGTGAAAACCTTTAGCGATCAGAAAACTGTAGAGAGACGAACGAACCGTGGCAAAAAACACTTACGAAACGCTATTCATCCTCGATAGCAACCAATACGCTCGCGATCCCGGCGGCGTTGGCAAAAAGCTCGAAGACATCATTACGGAACATGGCGGCAATGTCCTTGTGAACCGACTGTGGATGGAACAAAAGCTGGCCTTTCCAATCGATGGCCACCAAAAGGGCACCTATTGGTTGGCATACTTCGAAGCCGAAGGCGAAATCCTGAGCAATCTAGCTCGCGCCTTTACGCTTTGCGAACCCGTGGTCCGCGAATTGACTCTCAAACTTGACCCACGTTTGGTTGAACCGATGATCGCGAACGCTCGCGGCCAGTCGTTCAACCCTTCGGCCGGCTCCAGTTCCGGCGATGAGGCCGACGATTCCGCCAAAACAAGTAACGCGGACGCGGTTGCCGACGACGCAACTGCATCGCGTTAAGGACCATTCGCATGCAAACCGCTGCATGGATGCAAACCGTGCAATTGTTGGCATCGTTTTTTCCAAGAGGTACCCTATGGCTAGCTACAACCGCGTTATTCTGGTTGGCAATTTGACGCGTGATATCGAACTTCGATACACACCGGGCGGATTGGCGGTAACAGATATCGGATTGGCGGTAAACGACCGACGAAAATCGGCGACCACCGGCGAGTGGGTCGAAGAGACAACGTTCGTTGACATCACACTATGGGGAAGAACCGCCGAAGTAGCCAGCGAATACCTGAGCAAGGGATCACCGCTGCTGGTTGAAGGGCGGCTGAAGTACGACACTTGGGAAACGGACGGTCAAAAACGAAGCAAGTTGCGAGTGGTTGGCGAACGCATGCAAATGCTAGGCAGCCCCGGTGGGTCGGGTGGTGGCTCCGGCGGCAGCTCACAATCACGACCGAGACCGCAACAACAAGTGCGTGAAGACGCCGTTTACGACTCCAACGAAAACATTAGCCATAGTGATGGGCATAGCAGCCCACCGGGAAATCGCGAAGCCCAACCAACCGGTAACGGCCCTGGTTACGACGACCCCGACATCCCTTTCTAACACCCTTTTAACGTTATCGAATAACAGAGTTTTGTAATGCCGAAGACAGAAACCAAAGGCGGCCGGACCTACAAACGGCCCTACAAGCGATTGCCAAAAGGCCCCAATGGCGGCATTCAATTGCTTCTAATCCACAACGTTGAGAACCTTGGCAAACAAGGCGATATCGTCGAAGTCCGCACGGGCTACGCGCTCAACTACTTGTTGCCACAAGGACTAGCGACGGTCGCTACCGATCACCACGCCCGCATGGTTGACAAGCATCGCGAGAAGCTCCGCGAATTGGAACTCGAAAAGCTGAAGAGCTACCGAGATTTGGCAGACGAACTTGGCAAACAATCGATCACGATCGAAGCGAACGCCAACGACGAAGGCCATTTGTACGGCAGCGTGGGAGCCCAAGAGATCGTCGATGCCCTCAAGGGTGCCGGCTTCACGTTGGCTCAAGACCAAATCCGACTCGAAGGTCCTCTGCGTGAACTAGGCCTGTACACGGTGCGTGTCCACTTGCATGGGGAAGTCGACGCCAGCTTGAAGGTATGGGTCGTGCCAACTGTGGTTACCGAAGCAACCGAAGGCTAAGCCTGATTGCCTAGGCTTGATTGTTTAATTCTGAGTGCTTAGCACTTAGTGCCCGGGGCTGTGGCGGAACTGGCAGACGCGCTGGATTTAGGATCCAGTTCCTTTACTGGAGTGCAGGTTCGATTCCTGTCAGCCCTACTGAATGCCGCTTCCTTTTTGGAGGCGGCATTTTTTATGCGCAAACGCTGCCCGACGACTTTCGGCAACGGGTCATTCGGATGCACTGGAATGCAAAGACACAAACTCAAAGAAAACCCTAAAACACCCTCAAAAAACTGCATAAATCAACGTCGACGCATTGACCCAACTCGCTTTTGGAAATAGAGTTTGGCCCTAAAAGACGTGTTTTCTTCACGCTGGCCAACACGGGCCAGAGCCGGGATCGTTCGGACGTTTTACGCCCATCCTGACATCTAGATTCTTGATTGATTTCCTCTAACCCAAACACACTCCGTAACGGTTCCTCAGCAGAATCGTTCTGCACGTACAAACAGAGAAAGACTCATGGCAAAAAAAGCTGCTGCAGCTTCCAAACTTGGAAAAATGGTTTACTACTTCGGCAAAACCAAGACCGAAGGCAAAGGCAAAGAAAAGCAATTGCTCGGCGGTAAGGGTCTGAACCTCGCCGAAATGACCTCGATCGGACTTCCTGTTCCTCCTGGCTTCACGATCACCACCGAAGTGTGCGATGCCTACTACAAGTCAGGCGAAAAACTGCCGAAAGGTTTGACCGAAGAAGTCAACAAAGCAGTCGCCACGCTTGAGAAAGAAACCGGCAAGAAATTCGGCGACGATGCCAATCCTTTGCTAGTCAGCGTTCGCAGCGGTGCGGCCGTCAGTATGCCAGGGATGATGAACACCATTTTGAACCTTGGCTTAAACGATACAGCGACCCAAGGGTTAGCCAAAGCAACCAAAAACGAACGCTTCGCTTACGATGCTTACCGTCGTTTGATCAACATGTTCGGCGACGTTGTCATGGGGATGGATCACCACATCTTTGAGAAGGCGTTCGATTCGGTCAAAAAAACCTTTAAGGTCACCGAGGACACCGACGTGCCAGCGGAAGGCTTGAAGAAGCTCTGCGAAGAATACAAAGCTGTTTTCAAGAAACACACTGGCCAAAATTTTCCGCAAGATCCGATGAAGCAACTTGAGCTTTCGATCATGGCGGTTTTCGGTTCGTGGAACACCACTCGCGCAGTACGCTATCGTGAAATCGAAGGCATTCGCGGCTTGCTTGGAACCGCAGTGAACGTTCAATCGATGGTCTATGGCAACATGGGCGAAGATTCGGGAACGGGCGTCGCATTCACTCGTAATCCCAACACCGGTGAAAACAAGTTCTTCGGCGAATTCCTTATCAACGCGCAAGGCGAAGACGTCGTTGCAGGTATCCGAACTCCGCAACCGGTTGCCGACATGCCAAAATGGAATCGTGCGGTTCACAAGGAATTGCTAGGCATCAAAAAGACGCTCGAAGACCACTACGCGGAAATGCAAGACATCGAGTTCACGATCGAGCGTGGAACGTTGTACATGCTGCAAACCCGTACCGGAAAGCGAACGGGTCTTGCTGCGGTTAAGATCGCTTGCGATATGGTCAAGGAAAAGTTGATCGACCAAAAGACCGCTGTCTTGCGAGTTCCTGCAAACGACTTGACGCAACTACTGTTGCCAAGTTTCAAACCGACCGCACGCAACGCAGCCGACGTGCTATGCCGCGGCTTGCCCGCATCGCCAGGTGCGGCAGTGGGCAAATTGGCGTTCACCGCGGAGGACGCTCGAGTAGAATCCGACAAGGGAAATAGCGTTATCCTTGTTCGTAAAGAAACCAGCCCAGAAGATGTCGACGGCATGAACTGCTCGGCTGGGATTTTGACTAGCACCGGCGGAATGACGTCGCATGCGGCAGTAGTCGCTCGCGGTTGGGGCAAGTGCTGTGTCGCGGGTGCCGGCGAAATCGAAATCAACGCCAAGACCAAGAAGATCAAGGTCAACGGACGGACGTTCGGCGTCAACGATGTGATCAGCCTTGACGGAACGACCGGCGAGGTAATGTCGGGTGAAGTGGAAACACAAGAACCGAAATTGTCCGGTGACTTCTCGAAGTTGATGAAGTGGGCTGACGAATACCGCACGCTTGCGATTCGTACGAATGCGGACTCCCCCGCCGACGCTAAACGTGCTCGTGATTTCGGTGCCGAAGGTATTGGCCTGTGCCGTACCGAGCATATGTTCTTTGAAGGCGACCGCATCACCGACATGCGAGCGATGATCTTGGCCGAAGACGAAAAAGATCGTCGTGCAGCGCTGAAGAAGTTGCTACCGTTCCAACGCAAAGACTTCGAAGGCATTTTCAAGGCAATGAATGGTCTGCCAGTGACCGTTCGTTTGCTTGACCCACCACTTCACGAATTCTTGCCTCACACCACCGAGAGCCGGAAAGAAGTTGCTAGTCAACTCGGTGTGAAGCCATCCGAAGTGGCCAAGCGAGGCGAGGCACTTCACGAGTCCAACCCAATGCTCGGTCACCGTGGTTGCCGCTTGAGCGTGACCTACCCAGAAATCTTGGAAATGCAAGTTCGAGCAATTGTCGAAGCGGCGATCAACTGTGCCAAAAAGAAGATCAAGGCTCAACCCGAAATCATGATCCCATTGGTCGGAACCGCGAACGAGCTAGAATTGCTTCGTGGCAAGGTCGAAGCCGTGATCGAAGACACCAAGGCATCCAAGAAGTTCGAAGGCAAGTTGAATATTTTGATCGGGACAATGATCGAAATTCCACGTGCTGCTTTGACAGCAGATGAAGTCGCCGAACACGCCGACTTCTTCAGCTTCGGCACCAACGACTTGACGCAAATGACGTTTGGTTACAGCCGTGACGATGTCAACACATTCTTGCCCGACTACTTGTCGCAAGACATTCTCGAAGTCGACCCGTTCCAATCGCTTGACCAAAGCGGTGTCGGCCAATTGGTCGAAATGGGATGTGCAAAGGGCCGTAGCACGAAGAAGGACTTGAAAGTCGGCATTTGCGGTGAACACGGCGGCGACCCTGCGTCGATCGAATTCTGCAATAAAGTTGGCTTGAACTACGTTAGCTGCAGTCCTTTCCGAGTACCAATTGCACGCTTGGCCGCAGCACAAGCGGCATTGAGCTAAGCCAGTTAACGACTTGATTTAGTCGAGAGAAAACTAACGAAACGCCGGCCCCAAAAGGCCGGCGTTTTTCGTGCCATGGCTGCTCACATGCGGTTGCCCAACCTTTAGAATGTGATAGATGCAAAACATTATGTGCGTGCTTGTTCGCACCTCAAATGCCAAACTCGATCCCTAGTGCTCATAATCTTTTAGGCACTTTCAACGCGACGAATATCTTGAACACTCCCTCACCCAGCGATCATCCTACGCCTCAGCTTGCGGGCTCGCGTTTTCGTTGGTTTAGTCGCGGGACTGCGGTTGGGATGCTGATCATGGCAATGACCAACGCGGTCTCGTACTTCTTCCGCTCGTCCGATTGGAGCAGCCTAATCGGCAAGCCAAAATCGACTCACGAAGCAATCGGATTTCCCATGATCGTTTGGGAAGCCGGCAACACCTATGGCGGAATGTTCGCGGACTATCCGATGCTAGGAATCAATATTTTGGTGGCGACCGCGATTGGCTTGATCATTGGATTGGTTGCCGCCCACTATCGTGACCCGCTCAACCGAATGGTTGAAGATTTTGAAGCCGAAGCCGCAGGAATGAACCAGCAACCCATTCAATTCAGTTTGTTCGGTTTGATGGTTGCCACGACAATCGTTGCCGTCTTTACGACAATCGCAAGCAAATTGGCCGTGCATCCCGAAACGTTAATTGCAATCTACGCACTCGGCCCCATTTGCCTTGTTGCAATTGCGATGTTGCCTAAGAACCTTTCATGGCAACGCCGTGTCGCGATCCTAATGCCAGCGGCGTTCACATTGATTGCCGTTGCCATTGCCGTGGGAAATGGGCTCGGCATGGAATTCGACAAAGTACTGATGGGGATTTTTCTATGCTGGACACCGCAAAGTGGATTGGCGGCGATTGCGTTAACGACTTCGATTCTGGTTCATCAAAATCGGCAGCTTAGAGGTACATCCCCATGAACCCACCGTCGGCATCGCTTTGTTCTTCGATCGCTTTGATTCGTTCCTCGGTTTTCTTCAAATCACCCGCTTCGATATAGCGATCGAATTCGACCATCACGGCGTGTTCTGCACTTTCCGCCAGCGATCCCACCAACGGCTCAGTCAACCACGAACATGTCTCGCCTTTGAGTTCAACTTTCAACTCAAGCGCCTTGGTTTTCAAGTCCTTTTCGCCCGTCATCACGGTTCCCTCAAAAGCGAATTCCACCATTCCGATCTGAGGATCGTTAGTTAGATAGTACCTGCATGCGCCACGGTGTAGGTAATAGGTATTATGGGAACCATGCTTGGCCATCGCCGCTTTGACTCTCGCGACGAATTGCTCGTACGCTGGCGAAGCATCGATCGGTACGTCCATTCGCACCACGCTACGAAGCGGCAAACAGTCAAACTCGATTTCGACCCATCGTCCAAACATAGCAAGTGAATTTCCTTTGTCGGTTGCTACTTCAATTCTTCGAAACCTTCGTCAACGGCCAGGACCTCTTCACCTTCCATTGGTTCGGCAGAGGCAAATTCGGCGTCTTGGGGAGCCATCGCGTCATCGGTGAAACCTTCGTTTTCACCAAACTCTTTCTCTTCGGCTTGCCCATCCTCCGCCACATTCTCGTCCACGACGGGACCGCGAGCCGCTCGTTTTTCCATGAACGAAACCACCGGAACCGCTAGGATGACTGCGAACAGGAACAAAACCCAGAGAATGAAGTAGAACATCGATCGACGCATCTTTTTGGCGAAAGAAACACAAGAACCCAATCCCCGACAATAATCGATGAGACCTGAAAATGCAATTCTTTCGCCCCCCAAGCAGCACAATCCGACCCTATCCACTGATCGAACAGATCGAATCGTTGCAACCGGACCTTTCGCCGCCGTTTTCGTGAACGACGCTACTCTTTTTGGCAACTATGCCGCCGTTTTCAGGAACTCCGCCAAGCGGTCGGCTCGTGAAGGGCTTTGCAATTTCGCGACCGCCTTGGCTTCAATTTGTCGCACGCGTTCACGAGTAACCTTGAAGATTCGACCGCATTCTTCGAGCGTGTAGCTGTACCCGTCCACCAAGCCGTATCGCAATCGAATGATCTCGCGTTCGCGGAACGTCAACGTCTTCAAAAGCTCGTCGATCTTGTTTCGCAAAATGCCACTCGCTGCCATTTTCACAGGGTTGTCATCGTCACTGTCTTCGATGAACTCACCAAAGCTGCTGTCCTCTCCTTCCCCAACGGGACGGTCAAGGCTTACCGGATGACGCCCAATGTCCATCACACGGCGGACTTCTTCGATTGGCACTTCGGTCGCTTCGGCGATTTCTTCATAAGTCGGCTCGCGACGCAAATCTTGTGTCATCCGCTTTTGTGCCTGACGCAATTTGCTAAGCACATCGATCATGTGAACAGGGATACGGATCGTGCGAGCTTGGTCAGCAATCGCCCGAGTAATCGCCTGTCGAATCCACCAAGTGGCGTAGGTACTGAACTTGAAACCTCGGCGATACTCGTATTTGTCTACCGCACGCATCAATCCGGTGTTCCCTTCTTGAATCAGATCCAAAAACGACAAGCCGCGATTTCGGTACTTCTTAGCGATCGAAACGACCAAGCGAAGATTACCACTGCTGAGCTTTCGCTTGGTTGCTTCATATTCGTCAAAGTGACGGCGAGTTTTCGTGACGCGATTATGGAGACTACGCGGACTCTCTTGAGTCACAATCATCAACTCACGCAATTCTTGACGCAAATCGGCTGCTTCGTCACGGCTCATTGCATCATTACCAAGATCTGCCAACTGCTGGCGAATGAAATTCATACGACGCGAGATTTTTTCGAGTTGCCCCAGTAGTGGTGTGACGCGGCGACTTCGCAAGCTCAATTCTTCGACCAATTGCAAACACTTTCGTCGGTTCAGAATAAAGCGGCGACGCAGTTCCGTCTTTAGCCGTGGTGAAACACTCTTGCGGACCAATTGGTCGAAGTCGTCTTTGTTTTGAGCAATCAAAACGTCAAGGGTTCGCAAGTTGTGTGGCATGCGAGCGGTGATTTGCTCTTTGGTCAACAGTTCGGTCAACGAGACTTTGATCGTTCGGTCAAACGGCAATTCCCCATCGTGTACGCGGTGAAGCACTTCGACGGCACTGCGAAGAGCGTAGTCGGACTCGAGTAGCGTGCGACGATATTGGCGACGCGTAATTTCGATCTTCTTTGCAAGCGAGATTTCTTCTTCGCGAGTCAACAACGGAATCTCAGCCATCTGACTCAGATACATCCGAATGGGGTCTTCGCTTGCTTTCGGGCTATCAACGAGCGTCAAAGGTGCGCCGTCGCTGAATTCAACTGACGAATCGCGGTTCTCAGCCATGCGAAGCGAGGGGCTTTTACCAGCAGCAACGATCGCTTTCTTTTCGGAAGCTTCGACCAACTGAATGCCATGACGATCGATCGCCACCATCAATTTTTCGAGCTTCTCGGGATTGACGTCTTCGTCAGGGAGATACGCGTTGACTTCATCGTAAGTTAGGAATCCATCCTTGGATCCGCGGGCGATGAGTTGCGAAAGAGCTAAGTCCGTTGAATGCATCTGAAAACCTCATGTTTTGTGACACTAAATCCCACTATCCTCGGGATTGCAAAAGTGTCTGGGTCGAATGAAAAATCGTTTTTCGGTCGGTACAAGCCATCAATCAACTCATTTGATTCATGTATCACCGGCGGGTGCTCGTCATTGAGCGTTCGGTGAAATGCCCGTACAAAAAATGCTTGTACAAAAAATGCTTACAAAACAAATGTTCGTACAAAGATTCAAAATTGTGGTTGCGAAAGCTCCTTCAATTATGCGATAGAAAACGTGTTCGGGAAATGTACTAATCATCAATCGCGTGTCGCGACCGCTCGGCATCGAACAGGCTCTTCAATAGAGCCTCCTCTTCGTCTTCTGCCAATGCCAATGTTTCAAGTTTTGCAATTTGGCGAGATTTTTCTTCCAAAATCTCGCGCTGACGATAGCTTAAAATAATGGTTGCATAACGCTGCTCGGGCGTTTGAGTCGATTGAGACCCACGACGTCGAACCCGTTCTTCTAACGTCACCACTTGGTTTTTCAAGAGCTCATTCTCAAGCACCAAAAGCAACGAATCCACCGACAAATCGCGACCATCAAGGTCCAAATCCTGGTACGCCGACAACAACATCTTTGCCGTATTGGATTCGAACCAATCCGGGTCGATTGACTCCACCGCCATGGCTGCCAAAGCAGGCGACTCAATCAGTGTTTCAAACAATTCACGGTCGACCCCTGAAAGTGGTGTCAAGCGGTCGAGTGGGGCGGCTTCAGCGACGATCGCAGTCGCATTTCCGATACCACCATTTGTTACGCCGTAATCACCCAAATCAGGATCGTAGTCACTCGCCTCGGCAAACGCATCGTTCGGATCGAGCGGACGAGAAGACGGGGCTGGACGAGTTGGCTGTTTACTCGGTGGTGGAGCGTTAACTCGCCGAACCGTTGGGTTCGCTTTTTTCGTATATGAACGGCTACTCGATTTCGCTTTGCGAAGTTGTTCGAGTCGTTGATTTAATCGCTCCGCCGTGATGCCAAAGGTCCGCGACATTCGCAGCATTAATTGGTCAACCTTTAACGCCATTCCACTCGATGCGTGAGAGGGCACTTGAGCCACAATTCCAAGTAACGACTCGATCGCCGTGGTGACTTGATGCGTGTCATTAGTAACGTCGACACCATCGGTAAGCCGGTTTAGTTTATGCTCGAGGGCATCGGGGGCTTTGGCGACCAACTCATCAAAGTTGCTTCGCCCATGCGAAGCAAGGAAATCGGCTGGATCGCTTCCTTCGGGTAGCGTCAGCACACGCAAATCGACGTCCGCTCGGACGAATAAATCGAGCACCTGATCGGCTCGTGTTTGGCCAGCCGTGTCGCCATCGAGCACCAAAACCACTCGTTTGGAAAAACGCTTGAGCAGCTTAATGTGATCTTCGCCCAACGCAGTACCAAGGACCGCGACGGCCGATTCGACTCCCGCTTGGCGAGCAGCCACAACATCCGTGTAGCCTTCCATTACCAACACTTCGCCGCTACGTCGGATCGCTTCGCGGGCGAGTTGCAGACCATAAAGCTGGTGCGATTTTCGAAACAAACGCGTTTCAGGGCCGTTGATATACTTTGCCCCGCCGCCGTCATCCCCTCGTTTCGATGCGATTGCGGGAATAACGCGTCCACCGAGAGAGATTGGCCGGTCCTGCAAATCATGTATCGGAAACATCAATCGACCACGGAAGCGGTCGTAATGCCCGCCACCATTTCGGGCGATCGCCAATCCGGCCGCCTCGGCCACTTCGCCACTGAAATTTTTCTTGCGAAGCAGATCGACTGCAAAGCTCCATGATTCGGGCGAGAAACCGACGTGGAATCGTTTGCGGTTTTCGTCGTCAATGCCTCGTGAGGCTAAGTATTCACGAGCAATTTTCGAATCGTCGCTTTTGCCACTTTCGAGTTGCTCAAAATAGGCGTCCGAGACCAATTTCATTGCCGCCAATAGCGTGGCCTTGTCGTCGGGACTGCCGAACACGGTTTTCTTGCCGCGAAACTCGTCGACTTCGATACCTGCTAACTCGGCTAGGGAGCGCAATGCCGTGGGGAAATCGACTCCGTCTCGCTGCATCACGTAGCTAAAGATATCACCACCAATGTCACAAACCCAACATTTCCAGGTTTGACGTTCTTGGTTTATCGTTAACGATGGGCGGCGATCATTATGCCATGGACATCGGGTAACAAAGTTGCGCCCGGCAGGCTGTAATTCGAGCGTACTGCCGACAACATCCACGATGTCGACACTCGCGCGCACTCGCTCTTTCAAATCGAAGTCCGCAGGTAAGGACAATTCGACTGTCTCCTATCCTAGGAATCGTTTCGAAGTAATGAACACGGAATTCAAAACCAAGCGAAACGTAACGATCGGTCGACCCATCACCAAATTCGCCTACAAGGCGTAATCCAGGTTCTCGAGCGTCTTCAAAAGACAAACAACGGGCAAATTTCGATCTTGCAATCCATTGCAGCGTAACAAAAACCGTTGGGCCGCCAAGGACCTATTTTTACATAACGGTTCGGTTCATTACGAGCGACCCGGGATTGTGCGAATCGACACCGTCGGCGTCAAGATCAATTTTCTTGAGTCGAATCGTACAAATTCCCGATAATTTGACGCAAAGATACTCAATACTTAGCGAAAAATAGGACAAACCTCGATTGAGCCATCCCCATTTTGCAGTAAATCGAGACGAACCCGCCATCAGGAAAAAGCGGAACGGAACACCAACACAATGGCGAAGTCATCCCCAAAAAGAAGGGACGGCAAATTTACTGACGTTCGCCCTACACCAAACTCGCCCTACACCAAACTGGCTGCACTGGTCATTCCATAGGCGAGCAGCGTCTGTTGAAGCTTCTCGAGTTCGCGTGATTCCAGTGGCGTCATCGGCAAACGCAAATCGCCCGTGTCTCGGCCCACCAACATCATTGCAGCCTTAACGGGAATCGGATTGGTTGCCAAGCCAAGCATGTTTTGGCACAACGAAAAGAGTTGGTGATGGAGCGTTCCGGCTGCCCGCAAATCGCCCGCAGCAACGGCTTGGACTAACTTGATCATATCGCTAGGAACGAGGTTGCCGACGACGGAAATCACTCCTTCGGCACCGACACTCATCATCGGAAGCGTCAACGAGTCGTCACCACACAGGACCGTCAAATCGGTCGTACCGATGATCGCCGAACACTGATCAAGCTTTCCGGTCGCTTCCTTGACCATCGTGATTCCGTCAATATCGGCGAGACGTTGGATCGTTTCCACTTCGATTTCCTTTCCACATCGCCCGGGAATGTTGTAGACGCAAACCGGGATGTCGACCGCTTCGGCGATGGCTTTGAAGTGCTGGTAGAAACCTTCTTGAGTAGGCTTGTTGTAATAAGGTGCCACTTGCAACGTCGCGTCGGCCCCTTCGGCTGCCGCACGTTTGGTCAAACGCAACGCTTCGGCAGTACTGTTGCTGCCTGTCCCGGCCATCACTTTTGCGCGGCCAGCGACACATTGGATGACTTCCCCAATTACCTTTTCATGTTCGTCGTGAGACAGCGTGGGCGATTCCCCGGTTGTACCGACCGGGACAATACAACGTGTGCCCGCGGATACTTGAAATTCAACCTGTTCGCGTAGTCGTCCATAGTCGACCTCGCCATTGGCGAACGGAGTGATAATGGCGACCGACAACCCGGCGAAGTCGCTCCCTTTGCGAACCGGTGTATTGAAACTCATAGTGGTGATGTGAATTCAAATAGAGGTGATGGGATTTTCGAGGCGTCTGCCGCGAATCGTTGGGGTTTTTGCATAAATGCGATAGGTGAAACGTAGACTCTTGGGCCACATTTCGTCAACTAGCGGGCACCCGACGCGACGCGGCCAAGTCGTTCGGCTAACGGCGACGCCGGGTCGATTGACAACCGTCGAAGCAGCGTCCGTGCGATCGCTTGAGTCACCTCGTCCGGGTCGCTCGAGCAATCGATTTTCTCGACTTCGGGGCAAACATTCGCCATGTGATCGAACAAGTCCCGAATTTGCCGCAATGCAGCCTCGTGTTCAAACTCATTGGGCGTGTCGCCACGGTTCTCCGAAATACGTTTTAGGGCCACCGGAACGGGCAAATCGAAAAACAGTGTCACGTCGGGGATCGGAAACTCGGCACGCATTTTTTTTAGTAACTCGTCCGTATCGGCCCCCCGAAGCCCCTGGTAGGCGACCGTCGAATAAAAATAGCGATCGACAATGACAATTTTCCCGGCCGCAACCGAGGGACGGATCAATCCTGCGACATGTTCGCGACGATCTTCAATAAAGGCGGACAATTCGTCCTCGAGGGACATCCGGCCAGTCACCGCGCTGTCGCGGATCCGGCGTCCCCACGGCCCATCGGTTGGCTCTTTGGACGCGATTGTTTCTCGGCCAGCCAATTCGAATTGCTCGCGAAACCGATCGACCTGGGTCGATTTCCCAGCGCCGTCGATACCGTCGACCACGATGAAGATGCCGGGGGGTGCTGAAACGCTCATGAATTTCAAAATTCTCGAAGAGTATAAAAAAAGTCGCCCGTTCGAATTCCCCAAGCTTGACGTTCATCGCGTGAAAGCGGAACGACACAGCGTCCCAACGACAAACCGGATTTCCATGTCAAGAATCCGATGCCGTCGCGAAATCCGATGCCATCGCGATGAGAGTACTGAATGGAGAGTACTGAATGGATTCTTCTTGAACTCGAGTTCTAGCGGTGATTTGACTTCTTTCCGAGCAGTCTCGCTATGCCCCTTCACCGCATGCCCCTTCACCGAACTACGATGACAGGCGATCGATGGCGATGCAAAAGGCAAATCCCGCAAATTGACTGATCTGCAAAGTTTGACACTCGAAAATCAGAGCTTCGAGTGTGGCGTCTTCTAGTATCGTTGCTCCGCAAACTCTAACGGCCCCAGCGAAGCGTCCCAGAGGCCAACACCGAAATCACAACGGAATCCAATTTGATGACTTTTAGCAGTAACACGCAATCCGAGGACGCAATGATTTATACCTGCCCCCCCCCGGATCGTCTTGCCGCCGAATCACGATCGCAACACTTGCCAAAATTATCGAACCTCCGTACTCTTGAACTTGACAATGGAACGTACGGAGGCAGTGGTGTGGCTCCGCTGACAATCTTGTCTGCTTTTCTTATCCCCTAGGCCACCCAAACAGGCTAACGCGCTCGCATCATCGCGCGTGCCCAAAAAGGAGCATCTTGATGCTCGTTCACAATCCCTCCGATTACCGCAGTGTGTTGTGGTTGCTGTTAGCGATAACGTTGGTGATCGCGCAATATTGCAACCCAGCGCTGGTTGTTTTTTTGTCGCCTATCAGTTGCTATTTAGCAATTTCGCTTGGCACGGTTTCGCACAATCATAACCATCGCGCTACGTTCAAGAGTACTCGCCTGAATAATCTATTCGGGCATCTGCTAACGATTTTCTATGGCTACCCCACACTGATGTGGGTGCCAACCCATAACTTAAATCATCACAAATTCGTTAATCGCCCCGGCGATGCTACCGCAACTTGGCGATACACAAACAAACACAACCTGTGGGTCGCGCTGACGTATCCATTCGTGTCGGGATACTTTCAAAGCATCCCGATTCGGCAATACATCGATCGGATCAAAACACGAAAACCCAATCTCTATTCGCGGGTTCGTTTCCAGTACGCGTTGTGGATCGGCACGTATGTCGGGCTTGGGGTGCTAGCGGCAACCTTGTATCACCATCAACAAACCGGGCTTGGTCTTTACCTTTGGTTCTTTTCGGTGATCTTGCCAGCGATCTTGTCTAGCACCGTGATCATGTTCTTTAACTTCATCCAGCATGTCCACACGGACGCATGGAGTGACCATGATCATTCACGCAATTTTACGGGCCCGTGGTTCAATTTCCTTTTCTTCAACAATGGCTACCACACCGTTCATCATGACCACCCCGCGATGCACTGGAGCGAATTACCGGATGCGCATGCACGCATCGCGGAAACGATCGACCCGAAATTAAATGAAACCAATTTGGTTTGGTTTCTACTTCGGCAATATTTTCTATCGGCACTATTCCCGCAACTTGGAACCAAGCAAATCGGCAACATCCCGGGACAGAGCGAGATTCAGACGCAGAACGCGTTTCAGACTCAGAGCGCAATTCAGACTCAGAACGCGTTTCAGACTCAGAGCGCAATTCAGGGACAGAGCGTGGAGACCCACTAGGCTTTCCGACGTGACATTGCAGTACGCCCTTTCAGGATGAGCCTAAAATGGGATAAAAAGCCCAGGCAAGCGTCGGAAACTCATGCTTCGAAATAGCCGACTCAAGACTTACTCCGACCGCGATGGCAATACAAAACGCCCACCACGTTCCCCACAGCGCCCTGCACAGCGGTTATCATGTGACCAACCGATAACCCTTCTGCTCTTCTCGAACGCCCCTACTCGCAAATTTCCATGCCAATGCCACCCTCACCCGAGCGACGGTTCAACTCGCGTCTTGGTTTGATCCTCTTTGCCGTCTACTTGGTTCTTTACTTAGGCTTTGTGCTGACAAATGCCCTACAGCCATCGGCGATGGAAACGATCATCGTGTTGGGCTTGAACCTTGCGATTGTTTATGGATTTGCCTTGATCGTTGCCGCGATTTTTTTGGCATTGCTCTATGGATTGCTGTGCCGCAAAGAGATCCCCAACGCAACTGCCAATACCGATCGTCCACAAGAAGGAGCGAGTGAATGATTTACGAACCTTCTTGGATTGCCGTTTTTGTTTTTCTAGCGTTTGTTGTGTTCACGGTTGGCCTTAGTTTTTACCTTGGCCGCAAAGCAACATCTTCCCAAGGCTATTTCGCGGCTCATGGACAAATCCCCTGGTTTGTCAACGGAATTGCTTTCGCCGGCGATTATCTATCTGCCGCATCGTTTCTCGGTATTTGCGGCATGATCGCCGCTTACGGTTACGACGGTTTCTTGTACTCGATCGGTTATCTTGCTGGTTGGATTGTTGCGTTGTTTGTAATCGCGGAGCCGATGAAACGACTTGGGCGATTTACGTTTGCGGATGCGTTGGACGCACAATTCAATTCACGCGGAATCAAGTTGGCCGCTGGCGTTAGCACATTGGCTGTGAGCGTCTTTTACTTGATCCCTCAAATGGTCGGTGCTGGTTCGTTAATCCAACCGCTGCTTGGGTTCCCACATTGGGTTGGCGTCGTGTTGGTCGGCATCGTCGTGATTACGATTGTTGTGACCGCCGGCATGGTCTCGACCACTTGGGTCCAGTTCCTCAAAGGATCGTTGTTGGTTCTATTTAGCGCAATCCTGGTGATCATCGTGCTCGACCGCGGGTTCACCGTCAGCGATGGTGGCTTGAAGACCATTGGCCCCATTGATCGAAGCGACATTCGCAGCGCAGAAATTGAAGGCCGGACGGTATTGCCGCCCGAAGCCGGATGGGACAAGCACCCCGAATTCGTCCGCTTGGTCAACTCGAAAGGCGGATTCGATATCTTTCGGATCGCCGCCTCACCCGACAATGATCCCGATCGCGCGATTCTTGCCCAAGCGCAAGCGATGACGGTGCTGTCCGATGGCCGAAAACTCGTCGATGGTCTGCCGTTTGGTGCGGGCGAAGCGGAACGTCAATTGATGCCAATCGGCCATATCACAAAATTACCCGATGGCTATGCCGATTCCAAATCCGTTGGGCCCATTTCGTTTTTCACGACCTTGCAAGATAGCGAAGTCGTGTTGTGGGGAAACACGGTCGTCCGCACCGATGACGGATCGACGACCAAGGTGTTTTACCAAAAGCCGACCGATGGTAGCCACGTGCTGCGTCCCGGCGAGCATCCGACGTTTGCGGGAATTCGAAGTGGCGGCGCCAAGGATCGAGTCAACTTTTTATCGTTAATGTTGGCCCTGTTTTGTGGCACCGCATCGCTGCCACACATTTTGATTCGCTACTACACCGTCAAAGACGCTTCGGCGGCCAGAAAGAGCACGATCGTCGGAATCACCAGCATTGGCTTCTTTTATGTGTTAACGCTCTACTTGGGACTCGGAGCAATGACAAGTGGTGCGTTGGATTTAACGGATACCAACATGGCAGCCCCGCTATTGGCACGCAGCATGAGCCAATGGTTGTTTGCCATCATTTCAGCAATCGCTTTTACGACGGTATTGGGAACGGTTAGCGGATTGATTCTGGCAAGCAGCGGCGCAGTTGCGCATGACTTAATCGGCGGCGTGATGGGGATTGAATTGACCGAGCATGCGCAAGTCCGTGTCGCAAAAATCGCCGCGGTTGCCGTCGGCGCCATTGCGATTTTGCTCGGGATCGCGTTTAAGGAGATGAACGTCAGCTATTTGGTGGGCTGGGCGTTCAGTGTAGCGGCAAGTGCCAACTTGCCGGCTTTGGTCATGCTATTGTTTTGGAAAGGGACAACCAAACAGGGAATTATCGCTAGTGTGATCGTCGGAATGGTCAGCTCGCTCGGATGGATCTTGCTGTCTGCCGATACGTACCAGAAGGTCTATGGATGGGACGCTGCTGACGCAATCGCGCCGTTCAGCCAACCTGGAATCGTAACAATCCCCCTCGCATTCGCAACCTTGGTGTTGGTTTCGCTCATGACTCGCTCGGCTCAAACCCCCTCACCGTAAACGCAGCGATGGTTTACCGGCGCGGTGACGAATCCAATTCAGGGATCGTAACACCGGATCTCGCGATACAATCAGTTGTTCTAAATGGTATTTGCCTGGAAAGTTCAAAAGAGACAATCCAATCAGCATGCTCAGGATCCCTTGACCGGGCAACACTAACATCGCGATTCCCATCACGACGAAGGCGACACCCAACAAGTTCTTTCCGGCTAACCAGACGTAATGCATGCCGATTCGTTTTCCGCTTGGCTTGATGGGATGGCGATGGCGGTGAGCGAAATAGTCCTCTGGCAAACGGACGATGATCGCGGGGACAGCAATGAGGGAACCGACGAACATGACGACCGACGACGCAGCGAGAAACCAAAAAATCTCGTCCCTATTCAACTTTTCGGCTCGCTCGACGGCGGGGAAGCAATTCGATGATTTGGTCCGCTACTTCTTCGGTTGCTTTGTAAGAAACATCCACGCACTCCCATCCCTGATTCGTGATCAAGGTACGAATTTCGCGCAGCTCTGCTTGGATATCACGAAGATTCGCATATTGGGGAACCGGCCGGTGACTGATTTGATCCAATCGCGTTTGTCGAACCGATTCCAAGTGAGCGGCACTCATCGTCAACCCGATTACACGTTTTGAATTCAGTTTCAACAGCGGTGCTGGCAATGGCATGCCAGGCAGCAATGGTACATTGGCCGCACGAATGCCACGAAAGGCAAGATAGAAACAGGTAACACTTTTCGAAGTGCGTGATGCCCCCACAATAACAACATCCGCTTTCCGCAACTCGTTTTGCTTCTGACCATCATCGTGCTCAAGCGTAAAGTCCATCGCATCGATGCGATCAAATTGTTCATGGTGAACTTGATACAAAAGACCAGCCCGCCCACGAGGCACCGCACTGAAATGGGCCCCCAACAACGCCAACGCGGGGCCAAGCACATCGATGCAAGGGACTGCTAACCGCCTAGCTTCCGCTTCCGCAGCTTTACGAATTTCAGGCTCGACGAGCGAATGGCAAACCGCCGCTCCACTTTCGGCGGCTTCGCGAATCGCAGCGACCACTTTGTCACGTTTACGAATTCCCGCATGGATGACGACGTTGGCTTGGTTATCGGGGAATTGTTCCAACGCAGCCGTCAACAAGTTTTGGACGGTACGGCCGGTTCCCCCCGAGAGGATGACAATTTTGGGCAGTTCGTTTGATTTCGACTTAGACATCTCGGGCCCTAGACGTATTTCTCAAGCACCTTGGCAACCTTGGCTGGGTCGTCGTCCTCTTGCATTTGTTTGATCTGTTTTTCCGGGATCCCGATTTTCTCAAGATGGCTAACCAAACGCTTCCAAACTTGTGCTCGTTTCTTTCCTTCACTCAAGTATAGATCCGTCACGGCCTCCTGGGCCTTCTGCAAGCCAATTGCGTCGCGATTTTGGTAATAGTTTTTGATGATCTTTTCTTGGTGTCGGCTATGCTCTGCCATCGTCTCTCGCTCAGTAAAATGGACCAGAAAATTCGGGTCGAGGTTGGGTTAAATTGGAATAAAGCGGCGCGGCATGGGTTTTTGCACGTTTTGGCCGATTCTTGACTCTCCCCGATTATCGGTCGAGGCGACGTTATTCTATAGTAGGACCTGCGTATCCAAAAAGAACGTCGAAACGTGCTAGAATCCCGCAAGAATTCAGGAGCGATCCATTGAGTCGCGGCGCCTCGTTTTGTAAATTTCCTGTTTTTCCTACAAATTTTTTGTGAGTTTGCTAACGATGACTGCCTGCCGAGGAGTTCGAGGCGCGACGACCGTGGAAAACGACGATCGCGAGCAAATTCTCAAAGCGACACGTCAATTGTTGGCGCTGCTAATCCGTCAAAACAGGATTGACTCGGCCGATATCGCCAGTGCCCAATTCACCGTGACCGAGGACCTCAAAGCGGAATTCCCCGCCTTGGCCGCCCGGCAATTGGGGTGGATAGAAGTCCCGATGATTTGTGGCTATGAAATCTCGGTCGGCGGCTCGCTAAAGAAATGCATTCGCGTGATGCTGCTTTGGAACACGGATCAACCACAATCCGAAATCCACCATGTTTACCTGCATAAGGCCAAACAACTGCGTCCCGACCTCGCCGAGTTTCCGCCGGTGGATTTTGCGGAACTCGAACAATGGATCCAAGAACATTTGAAGGAAGCATAACGCCGTGGCTTCCGCGACGAAAATCCGATGGAAAATCGACACGGCACTGAGCACGCTTCATTTGGCACACTCGGTCGCGGTGGGTCTGCCTTGTACGGACGAAAAAATCGAAGCAGCGCTCGTTCCCTACGTCACCGAAGTCAATAACCGCTTATTGTCAGCCTTGGTCGATGTGCCTGTTTTCTGGGAACAACTCGTTCACGAATCGCTTTGCACCGATGGGCTTCCAAATGCTTGCGAAAAAGCGCTCGCGAACTCGGGATGCAATGAACTGCAAGTCGACTCGACTAGCCGAGGAGTATTGCGGCAATTGGACGAATGCCGAATTGCTGTGGCTAGGCGATTCCCGAGGCTCGAGGATCAATTGCTGCTCCGCGCGCAGCCGCTAAAGGAACGCTGGGACACGGTTGGCGTAGGACTCTTGAACTTGATCGGTAAAACAATTTGGAACGATACGACACCAACGTCATGGTGGCCAGCTCGTGTTGATGGACTGTTCGTCCAACCCATTCGCGGCGGCGATGGCGGTTTTCACTCGGAACATTCCACGATTTGGATCGAAGCGATGTTGACCGACGTGGAGCCGATGGTCCCCGAAGTGTTGCGAGCGGCTTGGTTGGTCACCCGAGTAGCGATTGAGCAACACGTCATGAAAAAGTCGGGGACCTCACCGATTTCGACAACACCGACAAAGCCATCCGATTTGTTACCTGCATGGAAATTCGCATCGGTCGCGATCACAATGCATGCTGGTTCCCAACTCGATCTCACTCGCCCCAATCCGCTTGCCATTAACGATGCGATTCGAATATGGGGTTTGAGTGACGACATTTCGCTCGGTGAATCCGTGGCGAAGTGGTGGGACGAGTTCTTAGCTGCGCCCGTGCCGCTACCGATCGCACTCAAAGCACTCGCCAAACAAATCGCCTTCTGAGCAGCGACATTGCTACCTTAGCGAAATAGCCTCTTGCAGCGGCTTGAGCACGCTATTGACGAGGAATTCATCAACAAGGTCGCGTCCAAGACCCGCCAACCGATTGTACTCACCCACGTACGTGTCATCCGGCCCTAGACTGTCGTACCGACGGACGGTCAAGTAAACGCTAATTTGTTCTTCGCCAAAATCCCCCGTCCGAACTTGGTACGCATTGGTTCTTGACTCGAAACTTACACGACACTGAGTTCGACAATCTTCGTCGAGCGAAAATTGGATTGCTGGTTCGTGCGCCAACAACTTCCCATAGGGTACGTTGGTGAATTGGTGCAACCCAGGCGCCACTCCGACCACTTCCGCAATCATTTCGTTGTGATTGCCACGGTACGCAAAGTCAAACCCGAACATCACGCTAAGCGATTCACAATCGAGCGGCGTGACGGACAATTCATAGGGAATCAATTCCAAAACGCTACGGTTCAACTCGTCCACGTCTTCGATCGATCCGGGGTTCACGGCGCCCGAGTTGATTCGCTTTTGTTCGGTCGAAACCCAACGGTAAGCTCCCGCTTCTTTTTCTTCCTCAAGAACGAATTCGTTTTTGTCGCGACCGTAGAAGTTTTGCAGTTTTGGATATCGGCGTCGGATTTGCTCAAAAAAGTGAAGTATAGATTCGCGGCCTTTCGGGAGTTCCATCTCCGTAGCCAAAATCATGTTTATATAAAAATCGTCGCTGTACGCGCCGTATCCGTTCAATTCGTCACCTCTCAGAATCGGGAAGGGGCAAAACGGTTCCTGTACTTGAAGTCTAGACGCAAGTTGACCTATTTTGAACCGCTCATGGATCAGAATCGGACGACTTTGGATGAAATTCAGCCGATGTCGGGCGCTGAGGTTGGCGACAAGTACACAAGCACGAAATTATCGGCGGATCGGTTCGGACCAAATACTCGCAAGCATGCGGTTGACGTACAAATCATGGGCCTGTTCCTGATGACCACCCCGCTGACGGAGCCAACACCTGCAATGTAGAACGAATGTTAGACGGCTGCCTTGGCAGGTACTCTACAGCGAGATTCCTGTCTGACCGTCCCAACGAACGAAGCCTTCGATCGCAGCATACTCAGCCAATCCCAACGCATCATAGCGGCGAGCGGTTTCGGCGTTTCGTGCTTCGGCCCGCTGCCAAAATTCTCGCATATCCGACCCAGGAAACAACGCACGATCCTTTTGCGATTGATGCTTGAAGATTGCCGCACGTTTCCGCTCGACTTCCATCGGACTCAGCGGTACCGCAACTTCGATTTGCTCGGGCGCCCATTCTTGCCACGCCCCTCGGTACAACCATACCACGCAGGCTTGGTACCAGTCTTCATTTTGGCATTGGACACATGCCTGCAAAATCGCACTCAAACAAGTACGATGAGTGCCATGGGGATCCGATAAATCGCCTGCCGCGTAAATTTGATGCGGCTTGACTTCGCGAAGCAGGTCGACGGTGATGCGAATATCGTCCGAACCAAGTGGCGACTTCTTGACTCGTCCGGTTTGATAGAAGGGCAAATCAAGAAAATGCAAGTTTTCATCCGGCACACCGCAACACCTTGCGCCTTCGCGAGCTTCACTGCGGCGTATCAAACCTTTGATCCGTTGGACCTCGACACTGTCCACTTGGCCCGAACGCTTGTGACGCAAAAACTCATCAACATGGTCTTCGAGTTGGTCCAAGCCATCTGCCTTGATCCCAAAGCGGCGGCAAAACTCTGCAGCGAATTCAGCGAACTTCAGCGCGTCGTTATCAAACACAGCGATGTTGCCCGACGTTTGATATGCGATGTGAACATCGTGACCTTGATCGACCAAACGAATGAGCGTTCCCCCCATTGAAATCACGTCATCATCTGGATGCGGGGAAAACACAATCACGCGTTTCGGAAAAATATCATCGCGATCCCCAGGCCGATCGCCGACTTGTTTGGCATGAGCCGGCTTACCGCCAGGCCAGCCAACGATCGTCGATTGCAAATGACGGAACACACTTAAATTGATCGCGTAAGCACTGCCATGATTGGCAAGCAAGTCTTGAAACCCAGCTTCGTTGTAGTCCGCTTCAGTTAACTTCAAGATCGCCTTACCGGTTTGGAGCGACAACGAAATAACCGCCCGCCGCGTGATCATTTCGTCCCATGTGATCGGGCCGCAAAGCCATGGGGTGGCAAACCGCGTCAACGCCGAAGCAGCGGCTTCGTCGAGGAAAACGTCGACGTTTTTGTGACCCTGCAAGAACGAAGCGGGAACCGCCGACGTTGCCTCCTCTTCGACCGTCTTCGCTATCACCGACGCTTTGCCTTCACCAAACCCGAGCAAGAGAATCCGTTCGGCTTCCAATATCGTTCCTACTCCCATCGTGATCGCGTGGCGAGGAACATTTTCGGCGCCGAAAAAATCGCTGGCGGCATCGATACGGGTAACTCGATCGAGTGTAATCATTCGAGTTCGCGTCCTGCGATCACTGCCTGGTTCGTTGCATCCAATGTGACCGATGCGGCTAAGCCCAAGGATTTGCAAGTCGATACCACCGGCGGCGGCGATCCGTTCTTCGTAGTCGACACAAAAAGCGGGAATGTCGGCCTTTCCAATTGCTCCATTTGGAAAGTGAATATTGGCCGGATCGATGTCAACATGGTCGGTCAGATACTCACGTAAGAACCGTGCATTGCTCTGTAATTCTCGGGGTTGCATCGGGAAGAATTCGTCGAGGCTAAACACAACGACCCCCGCAAACGATAGCCCGTCTTCACGATGGAGCCTTACCAGTTCTTCGTAGATCCGCGTCGGCGATGACCCCGTAGCCAGCCCGAGTGTACAAGGAAGCCCCTTGAGTTCGCGCAATCGGATCAAATTGGCGATTTCCGCAGCCGCCGCGATACTGGCGTCAGATGCCTTTGAATAGACGCGACAAGGAATTCTTTCGCGAATCGTGCTGGGCAATTTGGTAAGATGCGAGGTCACAGCTAGATCAGTTTCACTCATAAGAAGGACAGAAAGCGCAAGAGATAGAGTCGCTTGATCCGGTGTCACTACTTACCGCTGGTAAATCGGTAAGTAGTGATACCGGACGCTTAAACTTAGCACTGCTAACGATGTGGCGTAAACCATCCCAACATTTCGTTCTTCCCCGCCGCTGGCTTGCCACGATCCATTTTCACTTTGCGAGTCAAGTAGCAATCGATCGACGATCGGTTCAGCGACTTTGGCGTACTTGCCACCCATTTGATGCATCCCTTGGGCGTAGTAGTAAATTCCATAAAAGAAAAAACGCTCGTTCAATTGGGGTGGATGTTGCAGCAACCATTCTCCGGCTCCCGTCACCATCGGCGAATCATAAAGACCGCACACTTGCATCGCCAACAATCCGGCCGACGTCATCGTGAATGTGGGTTGATAGGACCCCGGTGTATAGGAAAAACCACTATTTTCGAATTCTTTGCCGCCCGGTTTTGGTCGCCCGGTATATGATTCTCGCAAATAGTCAATCGCTTGTTCGATCGCCTCGCCGGGAACATCCACTCCGTCGTTCTTTGCGCTTCGCAAGGCCATCAATTGCCAAACCGATGCACTTAGATCCGAATCGTGACTCGTCGGAGTGTACCGCCATCCACCGCGATGCGATTCCGGTTTCGGCATTTTCTGTGCCGTTAAAATCAGCTGCAGGGCCGGCACGAGTGCCGCGTGGATACGCGCGTTTTGCTGGACGGTTGCCCCCATTCCCAAAACTTCGGTCAACATCAGCGTGATAATACCATGCCCGTACATCCGCGATCCGTCGGAATCGCCAAAATACCCCTGCTGGTTTTGGTGTCGAGGCAAAAGGACAAAGTCAATCGCATGCATCATCGATTTGCCTAACTCGGTCGATTCGCTCGGCTGAGTCCCAATCGAGGCCATCGCCATGACTGCCAACGCGGTCATCGCCACTTGGTGCGACCGATCGTTGATTGCACCACCTTCTTTCTGAACCTTTGCCAAATACCGGACACCGTTTTTGACGGCTTGATCAACCGCATCGGCGATGTAAAGGGTGGCATATGGATCGTCTGCACAGCACTTTTGGCCGTGCCGTCGCACCATCGGGACAAGGCATGTTGCCAGTGCCGCTCGGAGCGTTGCTCGACGATTAAACCGTGGGATATTCATTCGCTTGTCCGTCATTCCGAAGCCCGACTTTCCGATGCCCGACTTTCCGATGCCCGACTTTCCGATGCCCGACTTTCCGATGCCCGACTTTCCGATGCCCGACGGGCGACGGCCTGGAAGTAGGCTTCGATTTGCGATTGGTATTCGGGTGAGGCGACCGTCGCATCGGTTTCAATCGCATCATCCGTCCGCCGCTCACGCAGTTTCCCCCACTCGCTTCCCAAACGATTCATATCGACCGAGTTGAGCGGGCCACCAGCGGCAATCGAAGTCGACGACGACCTTCGGTTTGTTGTGCGAGTTGCTGAGGATTGACGCGGAGACGTCGAATCCGAGGGTTTTGAGGCGTCCGAGGCAGATTGAATTTGGCTTTGTCGCTGCTTAGCCAATCCTTGGTTTCGTTGGTTCATTTCCGAAGCCAAAGTGGGTGACGCTTCCGAAGCGGACGGTTGTTTTCCCTGCCCGTTTTCCGACGAAGGCTCTCCCTGTGATCCACTTTGCCCCTGTTCGCTCTGCTGACCCTGCCCGGATGATGATCTTTGATTGGATTTCTGGAATACAGCCCGATCAAGTTCATCCAAGGTTTGGGCCAATTGCCGTGCACGGTCTTGTTGGGCCTGGTTTTCGGATGAAGAACCGTCCTGCGCGTCGTCCGACAAACGAGAGAGCATCTCAGCTAACTTTGATGCTTCGGCATCGATCTTCTTTGTCGCCTCAGCCATCGCCTGGTTTGCATTGGGCGCAGCGTCCGAAGATTCCTTGACCGCTTCAAGATTCGCTTCGGCGCTGCGTGCCGCAGAGACAGCGTTCTGCTCGACCGACTCGGCAGCTTGGTTGAGGGTTTGATTGGTCTTGTTGTTACCGAGTCGCTGCTCATGGCGAGCGACTCGCTCCAAAACATCCGCGACCGACTGTGTTTGATCCGTCACAGCAATTTGACGATGGCTAGCCGATTGTGCCGACTGGCTAGAGATTGATTGCGGTTGAGTTTCATTTGTTTCCTCTGCAAGTTGTTCCAGTTCGCTTTGGATTGCTTCCAATTCGTCCATCGCTTGTTTGGCCATGCGTGTCGCCGCCTGAGCAGATGGGTTGGGATCTTTCAAGTCGTCGATACGTTGACTTTCAATATCACGTTTACGTTGCTCGGCGTCCGCTTTTCTATCTTTGGCAAACTGGCCTGATTGGCGTGCCGCTTCTTCCGCTATTTTTTCATTCTGCAGTTGCTCTTTCGCATTGGCCACAACGTCCTTTCGCCATTGATTGTCGCTTTGCTTCGCCAACTCTTCCTCGGCCTGACGAACTCGCTTTTCGCCTTCGCGAATCTCTCGCTGTGCGTCGCTGATTCGACGTTTAGCTTCATTGTATCTCTGCGTCCACCATTGGATCTGTTGTTGGGTTTCGCGACTATGTTGGTTCCGCGATTCAGTCTGCTGCTGTTTAGCGTTTCGTTCGGCACGATCGCGTTCAGTTTGGTTATCCGTAATCGCATCTTGCGTCGCATCCGAAGCTTGATCGCCGATCTCCTTGACCGCCTCGCGAACCTTCTCGACCGCCTCGGCTGATTTGGTTGCCGACTCATTCAACTCGGCCATCAAATGCTCGCCCTCGGTTTCACTTCGAATCGCCTGAGCCGTTTTTTGTAAGGTTTGTTGAGTCTCCGAGAACTTGTCAGTCATACCAGGCACGCGTGCCGTTTTTGCTACTTCACGCGCGCGATTGAGAATAGCGTTTCGAACCGTTTCGAGTCGCCGCGACAACGAACTAAGTTGTTGTTGTTTCTGAGCTTTCGTTTCTCGCAATGCCCTATCGGACTTCTCGAAATCTTTTTGGATATTGGTTTGCTTCTCAGCCGCATCGCGGAGCAGTTGTTCCGCCGATTCTGCGGAATCATCGCCGATTTCCGACAATTCCTTTTGCATCGGCTGGTTTCGTTTTAGCTCCGCTTCGAGTCGCCGAAGCATCTCTTCGGGGGATGCCGACGCAGCGTCCGCCATTGCCTTGGCGGCTTCGAACTCTCGCATCAACTGTTCATTCTGCAATTCCTCGGCCGCTTCACGCAATGCTTCCCGAGACTGCGAAACGTCCTCGCCGGCCTCGGCACGCTCGAAGTGATCGGCCGTTTGCTCGAGTGCTTTCTCTAGTTTTTCGAGTGACGTCGCCGTTTTGTCGAGGGATTCGCTACGCTTTTCCTGATTCGACGCTGCGGTTGCTTGTTGCATGTCTTGTTGAGCACGGCTCAACGCATCGCCGATTTGCGCAGACGCCGCATCGGCATCCCGGGCCAACTCTTGTTGTTCGGCATCCATTAAGTTCGCATTATTCGCGTGATCGGCCAGCGACCGCATCGTCTCGGCCGCCGCTTGTTCGGCTTCTCGATGTTTTTCGGCTAACTGTTCCGCTGTTTCCTTGGACGCATCCTCTCGTGTCTCGGTTTGCTCTTTTGCCTGAGCCACTTTTTCCGCCGCGCGGCGAGCTTGTTCGGCAAGCGAAGGAACATACTGCTGAATCGTCTCACGAGCCTTGTCGACCTCAGGCGTAAGACCTGCAAAGGCGGGCTGCAGCTCGCCCACCACGGGTCGCAACCACAGATCAGCCGACAATGGTGGTTCGCCTTGCCAACGCCGTTCACCTATTCGGCCCGTAGCGAGTCGAAGACTTTCTCCATAAAGCACGTCTTGAATTGGATGAAGGAACGACCAATCGACGCCGTTTTGCTTGATCGCCTCGATCGAGTGCTGAATCCCCTGAACAATCCGATCGGACCAATGCGGATGTTCAATCCGTGCATTCGCATAGGATGCCCGCTGTGATTCGGCTAACAATAATTCATTGAGTTCGGCCACAACCGTGCCCATCGAATGTACACTTTCGATCACGCCAATCGCTTGGCCAAGCTTATCGTGCACTTGTTCCGGGCGTTCTTCGCCAATGTCGACAAAGCCACCTTGATTGACATGGATGAGGGCTCGACGGAAAAGGTTCAAATCGGCGGCATAACGCAAATCAACATTGGGTCGTTGGCGGTGCAGCGACTCGTGGCGCTGCAAACGATCCGTCAACTGGACCAGTTTGAATTCGTAGATCGCTTCTTGGTGCTTTGTCTCGCGTGACGCCTCCGCGGCCTTGTCCGCATCGTCGGTTTTCCCGAGTTCTTTGCGACTGGACGCCGCGCGACTTCCAGCCCGACTGATCTGCGTGGTCGATTCACGACTGGATTCAATTCGGCGATTGAGTTGCCCAATACCATCTCGAAGACGATTGCTAAGATTGCCATCAAGAATGCTACCGTTCCGTTTCCCCTCTAACTCGCGAACATATTGGCGAACCAAACTTCGCACGTCTTCATTTCCCGACGGATCGCTCATCGCATTCCGCAACCGAATCTGCCACGACTGAGAGTAGCCTCGCCAATCACGAAACCGTTTGTTCGTGAATTCCGGCAACAGATCACTGTACTCGTCCATTAGATCATCAACCGCTTGCATCCGAGCTTCGGCCAATTTGATGTAGCGAGGATAACGCCCCGTGGGAACACCCGAATCTTCGTCGGCGAACCGTTCCATGCTCTGGTACAGTGACGCGATGTCCGTGAGCGCTCCAATCGAGACTTTTTGGGCCAACATGGCACGCGCACTGTCGGCCACGGACCGATTTTCATTCTTGATATGATTCAATTGGTCGCCGATCCGTTTGATATCCTTCTCGGACTCTTGCCAATCACCACTTCCATACAATTCGATCATAAAGACTGCAACATCGAGTTCGGCTTGCAAGTCAATCGCTACCCGTCCGAGCAGTTCCAAGTTCGTTGCATCGGGTTCGTGTTCGCATTCAGGCAACCGCGATTCGATGTTTCCAATCAGACCGCGAGTTCGTTTTTGAAGATCCGTCAATTTGGTCTTGGCCTCTCCCAGCGATGTTTTTGAGTCACTTGTTGGCAAAGCGGTTTTTAACTGTTCGGTGACGATGGTCGCTTTCTCCGTCCATGCGATCACTTGTTGGACGATTTCCGCTAGCGATTCCAACTGATCATAACGGTCTTGCGAGAACGTCTCGTCGACGATCAAAACTTGAATGAGATTGGATGTGCTGCGTTGCCCCCGTCGATCGATCGCAACTAGTCGTATTTGGATCGCGTCACCGTGCTGCATTTTTGGGGATTCGTCCACGCTCTCCGTTTTGGAGGTCCCTTCTTCGCGGTGCATCAAATCCCAAGACCACTCAAAATCCCAAGACCACTCAAGCGAAATTTCCTTTTCCGGTTGATCAATGGAAAGCGAGTATTCTTCAAACAGCCCTGAGTTGATGGAGAACTCTTGATGAATTCGGTTGATTGGCAAATCGTCGCTCACCGATCCGGCGAGGGAAAGGACATCGAGCGGCGAAGCGAGCGTAGTGCTACGAACCGAATCGTCCCACCGAATAACCGGCGGTGTGTCGATCACCGGAGTAATCGTGTATTGCGGGCTAAAGGGATTGTCGAGACCCGATCTTTGGCTGACAGCATCCATTTGATAGTGCCCCGCTGTTTTTACAGGCACCGAAACCGTATAGCTAGTTGCCGTCGAATCCGTTGGCTCCAACGGCACAGCGACGCCTTGGTTGCCGTAGCGTAGCGTTGCATCGCGAACAGGTTGATCGAAATGGACAGTCAAGTGAGCCATTGTTCCAACCAAGGCCCTAATGTCCCCGTGTTCGCTGGTTTCGACTGTATCTTCCACGCTTGCATAGGCCGGGTATTCATAACGTTTGTCGAACGAGGTAACTCGAGGACGGGGCAGCGGAGACAAGGTGTGCCAAAGCGTGACCGCATCACCCGCCAACACTCGATAGCGAACGTTGGTCGAGCCGACGCCGATGTTTGCGGAGCATTGCAGCTCGGTATCATTTGTTTGGTTTTGCTCACTGGCCTCGGGCTGAGGCGAGGAACCGAGGCCGAGTTGGCGGGAAAGCATCGGCGTTTCGAGAGTTCGACCGTCCACTTGCCACTGCAAAGTGACATCATGCGGTATCCTGCCACCGATTCCCACAACCACGGCCACCGCGTCTCCCTCGGCAACAAACTTACTTTCAGGTGACGGCTCCAAGATCGTCACTTGAGTCTGTGACGCTCGCTCAATCGCAGCGATCGGCAACGCCGCACGAGCAATTCGACGACCAAACTGAAGCGACGGCACCAACATCAGAAGCAAGTAGCAAACCACAATTCCACTACCGAGCCACAACCATCGGCGGACCAATTCCATTGGCAACAACTTCGAAACATCCAGTAGCAACAGCCGTCGCGCCACCATCCGTTGGAGCCGATCTTGCAGTTCGGGCGAACCATTGACCGCCTCCGGATCGGCAAACTCGACCGCCGACAACAAGTCGTCGCGAACGCGTGGTGCGACCGCTTCCAATTGTATCGCTAATCGCTTGGGATCCGTTTGACCAAGGTACCGTAGGCCGAAATACCATAGCACCGACGCGGTAATTCCATAGGCTACCGCGCTCAGCCCCCATCGCACCGGATCCGACAAGATCCACAGGTAATCACACAAAGCAACGACTAAGATCGCAATCGCAAACGCCAACACCGCGACTGCGACACACCGCACTAGAATTAGCCATCGACGACGACGCGAAAAATTCTCTAGCGTCTCGACCGTAACGGGATCAAGATTCGATTGACTCAAAAAGATGGAACCGGTTGTCGACATCTGTCTAAACTAACCCCGCTCGTTTGCGCAATAACCACTCGACCGCTAACACAATAATGATCAACCAAAACCAATAAAAGGACTGCCAAACCAAGATATCGGATTCAACAACGACGCCGCTCGAAAGTGGCTTAAGACTCTCAAGCAATTCGTCAGCGGCGGATTCGTGAAAATATTCACCACCACCCCGCTGGGCAATTTGAACCATCGCGTCTCGATCCAATCCAACGCGACTCCACTCGAAACGGTCCGCCGATCCGACCCAAATGGGAGTTGTCGCTTGCAGTGCAGTCGAATCAAAACCACTGGCACGAATCCGAATTTTGTATTGGCCTGGTTCAAGAGGTAGAGTCGCCCCTTGGAATGTTCCTCGTGAAGGATTGTCGACGCCAAGCGGCACGGCTGCGACAACTTGATCGTTAGAAACCAATAGCGCATCGACCACGGCATCACCTATCGGTTTGCCACTCGGGTCCTGCAAGCGAACACGAATGACCGACGATTCGCCTGGTTCGTATTCAACTTTATCGGTTCCAATCGCTACAAATGCGTCGCTAGCTGAATAGGGTGGTTGCATCGCGGCGCTGAGCAATTGATTCCAAAAACGCGAATGCAATTCGTCGGCGACTTTGTAACGCCAACGCCAAGTCTGGTCCGATGCGATGTAAAAGACGCGTCCAGCACCGAACAACCGCGTCACCAACCAAGGTGACACCGTTTGATCGCCCAATATCGTGTTGGCCCAAACTTCCGCGCCCGCCTGAGGCTTGACGATGGCCGCGTATTGAGGTGGCGGCAAATCCCGCCAAATCGCCAATGGATCCGAATCCGAATGGCTGATGTTCAATACAGGATGTTCCATTCCAATGCCGGTAGGAATCAACTGATTTGACGCAACCGGTTGATTGCCCCGGGGATATTCAACAGGAATCAATTCTGCAAGCCGCTCGTCGGCCAATTGCCCCACATTGCCGTAGCGACCATCGACCACAATAAGGCCGCCACCGCGAGAAACGAATTGGGTCAAAACAGACGCATCGGAATCACCAAATTGATCTGGCGGGATTTCACCCAGGATAATGGCATCGTAGACCGAAATCGCTTCTATCGAGTTCGGCATTTGCCCCGGCTGCTCACCGCGAAGCACCGTTGCCGTATCGGTTCCAGGGCCAAACAAAATCGTGTCGACCCGCCAAGCAGGGTCGCGATCAAACAAGTTCCGAATGTACCGCGTCTCCCAGCGACTTGATCCATCGAGAATCAACAGACGACGATCACGCGTAGCAGCAGCGACGCGAAACGGCATCGAGTCGTTCTTGGCAAGCGGTTGTATCATGCCCGGTATGGTCGATTCGCTTTCCGGTCCATCGACCACCGCTTTCAGATCGAGCGCCACGGCATCGCGACTAACACCACGCTCTGTTTCACTGCGAGTTGCCTTCACCAACGGTTCCACATCGAACGTGAACGGAACGTCCATCTCGCCGTCGCTCTCGGGCGTGACGGTTTGCCGCCAAACCGTTTGGCCTAGATGTTCAATCCGGACACCGACCGGTTTTCCTGACATACCAAATTGTTTCAATACCATTCGGCCTGACAACTGACCATCGGCTGCGACCGAATCAGGCCGCACCATCTCGGCGATGCCAACATCATCCGGTTCGTCCTCTGACCCCATCCCAACGGTGAGCACTTGCATCCGATTTGACGCCAACTGCTCCGCTGAGTTAACAGGGGACGGCCCGAAATTGTGACGCCCATCACTCAAGATCACGACAGCCGACCGGCCAACCAATTCGTCGCTCGTGTCGGCTTCAACCGTATCATTGGCATCGACTTCACCAGACGCGACACCATGTTTTTGTTGCAACAGTGGTGCTGACAAATTCGTTCGCGCTCCCGAGGCCGCAACGTCCACCAAACTCCCCAGCGGCTGCTCATTACGGCTAGTCCAAATTGGCGTCGACGCATTTCCATCGAATGCCACGACTTCGATTTCGTGGCTACTGCGAAGCGACTCGACGAGGCCGGCGAATTCGCCTTGCCCCGAAAGTAACCGCGCCGCTCGCCGCACGCGACTTTCCGACGCGTCAACAGACGCACTATCAGTAACGGCCATACTTTCGGAGGTATCAATCGCAAAGACCACTTTCCCGAGCGTGCCAACCACGCGCCGTGAATGCCATATCGGCCCCGCCAAAATCAACAACACCATCGCGACGGCCGCCGCACGCAGCGCCGGCAGCAAGTAGGAATAGGGAGCGGCCAACGAGCGAGTTTCGCGTAAGTAATAAACCATCACGGCGATGGTGGCTAGCAACGCCCCCGCCACCACCAACCAAACGGGCAAGTCGCCCGCGAAACGAAGCGTCGCAATCATCATACGGAACTCCTTCCAAGGGAGTCGCTTGCGGAATTCATTGTCGGAGTGACCGCTTTAGCCGGAGCCGATCGCTGTTGGACAACTAGCTCCAAAATCATCGCAACTAACAATGCGACGAGCAGCCATCGCCAAATTTCGCGTCCATACCGGCGTGTTTGCTCAGCATCCCGAAGCGTGTTTGCTCGATCGTAAACAGTCGCATCAAGAAAACCTGCAATCGCGGCAAGTTGACCAGGTAGCACCGGACGCAACTTCGATTCCTCGGAGGGGACTTGTGCCACACGGACCGTTGATTTGATGAGGTTCCCAGGCGGATTATTTTCATCCGATGAAACGGGAATTTCAATTCGGCGAAAACGATAGACACCGGCGAGTTGTGTAGCTGTCCAAACCAACTGCCCCTCCTGTTGCGAGTCGACATCTAAGTCGATCTCCGCTGAACCAGGGGGTTCGACCGTATAGCGAACACGAACACTTTCCTCCGAGTCATTCTCTGCACTTGGCGTTTTCATCAATTCGTCCAAGCTCACGATCATCGGTTGTCCTGTTGTCACGGTCGGCATTTTCCCACTACCGATTAGGTCGAGTGCCAATTGCTGTACCATCGGCACAAAGAGTCGGCGTAGCGGAAGTGTGGTCCAATCGGCATCAGCGGGAATCGCAAATTGGACAATTCGGCCACGGCCGCGACGCGCCGAAACGACCAACGGATCGCCGTTCTTCATTGCTAAGATCACGGTCGGCTTGTCCTCGTCGCTCGCATCTGGATCGATAATTAGTTTTCGATAAGCAAACACGTCGATTATTTCAAGAGGCCGCGTATTAGCGGGTGCAAGCTTTTGCCACGGAGCGTATTGGGAGCTAAGCATTCCGATCCGCATTGGCGCGGACTGTTCGGCGTTTTGCCGAGCATTGGGATCACCGACAATCGTCCCAATCGAAGCTGGCAACAATCGCGAAACATAGTTGGCATCCCCTAAATGGATACCGTCAAACGAAATCAACGAACCACCCGATTCGACAAACTCGACAATCTTTGATTGTTGTTTCTCGTCCAAAGAAGCGACGTTCGCAAGTACCAAAATGTTTGGCGTTTTTTCACTGAGCACCTCAACGACTTTTCCTTCCCGAATCACCGAGGCGCGAACCGCGTCGACTTGGTCCTGCTGAGAAAACGCGAACGGACTTAGCGCGATTGCGAGGAAATCCGTTTCCCCCCGCAGCGGTTCGTTACTCGGTTGGCCGTCCACCAAGACAACCTCAATTTCTCGGATCACTTCGACTGCAATGCTGCGATTATTGTCTTCGCTCATTCCATCGACGAACTCGACCGAAACAGAGATTTCATGGAGTCCAGATTCCAACAACGCATATCGCATGTTCGCCGTCGACGTGCTACGAGCAGGAATCGAAATCGTTTGCGAAGCAGCCTGCGTTCCATCGACCAACCAGTTCACACGCAAATCATTGAGCGTTTGATCCGTCGCGTTTCGCAGACGAGCGGCAAATCGAGTCTCACGATCGGGGACAATCGCTGGCGACAAGGTTTCAATCGAATCAATGGAAACGTTGTCAATGGATCGTGATAAATCAGCCAAATTCCAGAACAAAATATCGGGGCGTGACGAATCATTTTTTAGTTCATCGGCAAACGTGCGTAGCGACTCAACCGAGGCGTCGGAGGTATTTACACCCTGAAAGTCAGACGCAAACACAATTCGCTTTCGCGCATTCACGCCGGCGTTCGACGCTTTCACAGCCGCACGCAACACCCGGGCAATATCAAAGGGGCCGCTGCTGGTGCGAATGGTTTTCAATTTATCAACCGCGTCAACCGTGCCCATTGTGGAAGGTGGAAATTCGATTTGACTGGTCGGCATCCAAAGGATTTCGTCACGCGGGGAAAACTCACCCAGGGATTGCCCCAACTCGTTTCGAACTCGGTCGATTCTTGACACCCCCGATTCGTCCCGCGCCGCCATACTTTGGCTATCGTCGATCACCAAAACGATCGACTCAGGCGAATCCCCTTGCAATGCTCGAAAGCCTGTTAACACGGGCCGGGCAAGACAAAGTGCCAAAAGAACCGGTAGTAAACAACGAATTAGAAGCAGCAGAAAATTCGTCCATCGAATACGTCGCCGATTAATACGTACAACCGGCTCGAGCAAGTGCATCGCCCCCCACGAAACGGTCTTAAATCGATTTCGGTACAGAAGGTGGATGACTAACGGGATTGTAAACGCGGCTGCGCCAAGTGCCAACAAACCATTAATGAATGTCATTGGATCTGCCTCCGCAATGCGACATATTGGTGCAGAGCGTCGTCAAAGGGTTGACCGGTTTGGATCGTGACCAGATCGACCCGATTGCGGCGACAAATGTCACGCAACTGTGAAGCGTGTTGCTCAAAACGATCTAAGTAAGCCGCATGAAGCGAATTGGCGTCGACCGTTTGATCTTCGGCGGTTTCTTCGAGATCGTGAAATTGGATACGACCGGAAAAGGGAAAATCAACTTCATCAGGATCAAGAATCTGAAAGAAGACGACTTCATGATGGCGTGAACGGATTTGGGCCAATGATCGACTGAGGGAGCCAAGATCCCCCATTGCATCCGAAAACAGAACGACAATGCCACGCCGCCCGAGTTTTGGAACCACCGAGCGAATCGCACCGCCCAGATCAGTTTCGATTCCTTCGGGCGGACTGACCAGTGCAGCCAAAACCGCGCGAAGATGGGAAGCACGTCCACGAGGGGTGACAATGTTTCGCGGGATGCTGTCGAACGTGACCGCACCCACGGCGTCTTGTTGGGCAAGCATCAAATAGGCAAGCGATGCAGCAAGCCGTTGAGTGTAGTCGTCTTTGCTAAGCCCACCGCTGCGGTCACCTCGATACTGCATCGACCCACTACGGTCGACCAAAAGGACACACCGGAGGTTGGTTTCCTCTTCATATTCGCGGATGTAAAGCCGATCACTTTTGGCATAAGCCTTCCAATCGATATTCTTTAACTCGTCACCGCGGACATATGGCCGATGCTCTTTGAATTCGACACTGAACCCCTTTTGGGGTGACCGATGTCGGCCCGAGCAGAAACCTTCTACGATTTGACGCGCCAAGACCTGCAAAGCTGCGACTCGTGAAAGTTGCTGGGGAGAGACGAGGTCAAGAATTCGCATCGAGAGAGTGCCAAAAAGTCGCAGGTGGGAAAATTGACTGTGAGCGGGTTCGGAAGCGAGACTCAAAAAGCTAACATGCATATCATAGTATTTTTTCTACCGCCGACGATCGGCACGGTAAAAACACACAGGGAACATTTCACATTCCGCATTCCGCATTCCTTTGTTGTAGTGTAACTTAATGCGGGATCGCTGCCCCCTTCCTTTGACACTCTTTCTTGGTAGCGACGGGAAATCCAACCAAAATGCTGCAAAAATATCGTGTCGTTCTGTTGATTGAAACGTCGAGTGGTTACGGCCGCGAAACACTTCAAGGAATCATGCGATTTCTTCGCACGCATCATGATTGGTCGGTGTTTCTCGAACTATGCGATGTTGGACGTGAGCCACCGAAATGGTTGTTCGATTGGAATGGCCACGGGATTATATCGCGACTAACGACGCCTGAATTGGCCGACGCAGTCAAAGAGTCAGGAATTGCGATGGTCGACTTGTCCGATCGACGTATCATCCACGACTTGCCATCGGTTCGAACGGACAACGTTCGAGTGGGTGAAATGGCTGCGGATTATCTTATCAAACGCGGCTTTCGAAGCTTTGCGTATTGCGGCTTCGAAAATGAACAGTGGTCGACTGACCGCGAAAAGGCTTTCGTCGACGCCGTAACCCGCCATTCGGGTGTGGATGGGTGCGAGATCTATCGTTCGCGATGGTTTGGTGAATCACTGCGATCGTGGGAAGACCAACAGGCGGAACTGATCACATGGCTCGGACAACTCGCAAAACCCGTAGCCGTGTTTTGCGCCAATGATGGACGGGCACAGCATGTGCTAGAAGCCTGCTCGCGAGCTGAATTGCTGGTCCCGGAGGAGGTGGCGGTATTAGGAGTCGACAATGATTCGATCATCGGCCCGCTCTGTGACCCCACTCTTTCGAGTATCGAAATCAATCCGGAAGAGGTTGGCTTTGTTGCCGCAGAATTGTTATCTCAACTCATGATGGGAAAAAAGCCCGAGTCGATTGTTCGCTATATCCAACCGATTTCGGTCGAGACACGCCAATCCACCGATGTTAAGGCGATCGCCGATCCGTTGATCGCCTCGGCGCGAGCCTTTATTCACGAGAACTCATGCAACGGCATTACGGTTCAAAGCGTAACCGAGCATTGTGGATTGTCGCGAAGTACTTTGGAACGCCAATTCCGAAAACTATTTGACCGTTCACCACAACAAGAAATTCGCCACGTCCAAATTAAGCGTGCTCGAAAATTGTTAGCCGAGACCGACTTATCGATGGAACGCATTGCCAACTTGTGTGGCTTTGATCACCCGGAATACATGCACGTCGTTTTCCGCCGCGAAATCGACATGACCCCTGGCCAATACCGGCGTCAATCCCGAGCCGAATGAACGGGACCAAAACGAAACCACTCGCCCCAGCAATGCTTCGCCAATGAGCGGCGGACACGAGTTCCCCAGCTACGACGAGATCGCAAGGGTACTCTCAAGTCACCCTAAACCAACAATACGCTGGCCATACTTAGGACCAAGAAAAATCCGCACATATCCGTAATCGTTGTGAGGATCGGACCAGATGCGATGGCGGGGTCAAAATCATATCGTTTCATCAATAGCGGAACCATCCCGCCGATCGATACCGCGACCATCGTATTGACGCACAGCGACAATCCCACCACCAACCCGAGCATCGGGTCGGCTTTCCATAAAAAGGCAGCCAAGCCAACGAGAGCCCCCAAACATATCCCGTTGATCGTCCCTACGGAGATTTCCTTCCCCCACACGCGTAACAGCTCACTTGGGCGGATCAGCCCTAGCGATAGCTCTCGCATGCTAACCGCAACCGCTTGATTGCCACTGCAACCGCTCATATCGGAGATGATCGGCAAAAATACCGCCAACGCAATGACCGACGAAAGGGTATCCTGGAACATCGCAATCACACTGGCCGCGACAATATTCAATAAAATATTCACGCTCAGCCACGACAACCTCCGTCGCGCCCTCTCGATCACCGGCAAACTCCGAATTTCTTCACCACCGACAATCCCTTGCGACTTCAAGTAGTCACTACGGTCATGGGCGGCAAGCGCACGCTCCATTGCGGATCGCTGAACCACGCCAACCAATTCTCGTTGGCTATTGACAACGGGAATACCGAGAAAATGATGATTGTCAAAGACATCTTCAAGAGCACTCATGTCGGCATCGTCACGCACACTGATCGGATCGGCGATCATTAATTGCCGCAGGGGCGTGCTTCGTTTCGCCAAGAACAAATCACGCATCGGTAGCACACCGACCAAGCAACCTTCGTCGAGAACAAAGCTGTATTGGACATCGATGTCACGGTACAAATCAGAGTTCTCAGCCAAGTCATCAAAGACGCCTTGCACCGTTTCATTCATGTCGAACGAGAGCAGCTCCGTGACCATCAACCCGCCCGCCGATTCGGAGTCGTAGCGGGTTAGCTCTTTCGTCTCCTCCGCCTCCTCGGGTGCCATCAAGTCTAGAATTTGAGTAGCCGAATCAGGATCAAGGCCTGCGAACAAGTCGGCGCGAACATCGCTGGTTAGCTCTTCCAAAATCGACGCCGCAATATCGGGCGAAAGCTGCTCGAGAATCTCTGCGGCCTGCTCTTCGACCAAATGATCGATCAATTCCGCAGCCTCTTCGGCGGGCAATTCGCCCACTGCGGCCGACCGTTGCTCATCCGACATCCGGTCGATCACAATGGCAGCATCGTTTACTAAATCCGAATGCATCAACTCGCGAAGTTCGTCGATATTCTTCAGTTCGTTTTCACTAGCGTTCATCACATTCGTTTCAATTTAGAGGCGATTTTCAACGCAGCTAATCTAGCACCACGAACCGTAATTCCGTAGTCCGGTTCTGGCGTTGAACATTTGTGGTTTACTTCTTCACTTTGCGAACGGCCTGTTTTGGCATACGCTTAGAACTTACCGAATTCGATTCCCTTCCCTTCGGAACTTTTTTCTGTGTCAAACTCGAAGACTGAACGCGCCATTGGCCCCCTTAGTACCGCTGCTTTTGCCCGTGCCCAAAAGTTGATCCCCGGTGGTGTTAACAGCCCGGCAAGAGCGTTCGGTGGTGTTGGCGGGACGCCGCTATTTATCGATCACGCCCGCGGACCTCATTTGTTTGACATCGACGGCCACCGCTACCTCGATTACATCGGCTCTTGGGGACCAATGATTCTTGGCCACGCTCACCCGGAAGTGATCGAAGCGATTCACCAAGCGGCCGCTCGCGGGACTAGCTACGGAGCACCAACGGAAGCCGAGTCGGAATTGGCGGAACAGATCATCGAAGCCGTGCCGAGTGTCCAGCGTGTGCGTTTGGTGAACAGTGGTACCGAAGCAACGATGAGTGCGATTCGCGTCGCCCGTGGCGTGACAGGCCGTGACAAAATCATCAAATTCGCTGGCAACTACCACGGCCACGCTGATTCACTCCTCGTTTCGGCCGGCAGTAGCGCAGCGACGCTCGGTGTCCCTGATTCGCCTGGCGTTACCCAAGGTGCAACTCAGGATACGATCGTGCTCGCCTACAATGACGTGCAAGGCTTAACCGAAGCTTTCAACCAATATGACGGGCAAATCGCGGCCGTCATTTTGGAACCGGTCGTCGGAAACATGGGCTGCGTGATCCCGACCAAGGAATTCCTTGCAGCCGCCCGATCCTTGACCGAAAAAGCGGGGACAATCTTGATCTTTGACGAGGTGATGACTGGCTTCCGTGTCGCGTTTGGCGGAGCACAGCAGCGTTTGGGCGTGACGCCCGACATGACGACGCTCGGCAAAATCGTCGGTGGCGGCATGCCGCTTGGTGCATACGGTGGCCGACAATCAATCATGGATCAAGTGCTGCCAGCGGGCAAAATTTTCCAAGCAGGAACACTCAGCGGAAACCCGGTCGCCGTGGCCGCCGGAAGCGCGACACTGAGAATCCTCAAAGAAGACTCACCGTACGAATATCTTGAACGCTTAGGTGACCGGTTGGCCAAAGGCTTAGATGCCGCCGCCACCGATGCGGGACTTCCTCACCAAGTGCAACAGGTTGGCAGCATGATGACGTTGTTCTTTAACCCCAATCCAGTTAACAACTGGGACGATGCGGACCGCAGCGATCGCGAACGATTCGGACGCTATTTCTGGGGGATGATTGGCAAGGGTATCTACATGCCATGCAGCCAATTCGAAGCCTTGTTCTTTAGCCGCACACACACCGAATCGATGATTGACGAAACGATCGACGCAGCCAAGGAAGTGCTAAAGAGTTGCTGATTTGTTTGCGATCAACAGATCCAGTTCTTCCTTCAACTTCGGAAGAATTTCGTCGTAACCGAACGCGCCCAGTGGTTCGGTTCTTCGTTTCAGATTGACTTTCGCTGGCCCGCACCACAAACCAAGATCCGCGTCATCGGTTTCGCCGGGCCCATTCACTCGACACCCCATCACGGCGATTGTGATCGCGTAATCCTTGGCGTACTCGGTCATCTCCTTCACGCTTGCAGCTAACTCGATGAACGCTTCGTTCTCGACGCGTGAACAACTGGGACAACTAATAATATTGAGCTTCGTGTCATCAAACACCACCACCGAACGGACTCGCCCCGCATGGATGTCGTCAATAATTGATTTGCCTGCGTCGATTTCTTCAGGCTTTCGATTGTTCGGCAACGTTAACGACACGCGAACGGTGTCGCCGATCCCTTTGCCGATCAATTGCTCGAACGCGATGCGTGTTTTGATAATCCCTTCGGGCGGCATGCCTGCTTCGGTCACGCCCAAATGCAAGGGCACTTCGGGCCTCGTCTGGGCGAATCGCTTGTTGACTTCGACGACCTGTTTCGGATCGCTGTCTTTGAGCGAAACGACGTAGCGAAAGAACCCGAGCGAATCAACGAGCTCACAATGTTCGAGCGCACTTTCAATCATCGGCGTGACCGAATCGTCCTTGGCATACTTTTCCTTTTTCGCTGGATCGACGCTGCCACAATTCACGCCGATGCGAATTGCACAATCGTGATCGGTCGCCTGTTGGATGATGAATCGGACTTTGTCTTGCCACGGCGTATCTCGCATATGGTGATACAAATGCCCCGGGTTGTAACGAATTTTGTCAACAAACGGCGCGACCTTTTCCGCCAACCGGAAATTCTCTTGCAAATCGACCGCTAAATTGGCCGTCGTCTGTTTGCGAATTTCACCGAGTGCTTCGGCATCCTTATCGCTGTCCACAGCAATCCGAACGACTCCCGCACCTCGCTCACGCAATGCTTCCGCTTGTGCCACCGTCGCATCGATGTCTTGTGTCTTGGTCGCAGTCATACTTTGGACCGCGATCGGGTGATTGTCACCGATGATAATGGATCCGATGCGAACCGGACGAGTTTGGTTTCGTTTGATAGTCATGTTGACGTTTGAGGGTTTCGCTGTGCAAATAGGATCGGTGCAAATAGGGTCGGTGCAAATGAATCGGTGCAGATGAATCGGCTACCAGCATCGTCGTTTGGCGTTCTTACAAAAGCGGCGTCTATCACGCAGCTTAAAGCGACGATGAGTTATCGAGATGCGGTCACTGTTGTAGTAGCGCGGCTGCGATTTCTGCAACATAGGGTGCCAAATCGCGTCGAGCCCGTTTCACCCCTTCTGCGGAACGGTGCGGCAAACCTTGGTTTTGAATCTGTTCGATATCGCGACTAAGTTGTTGCCATGCGTCCACCATTTTACCTGCTTCGCGCTGCAAATCAGCGATATCGACGCGCCCCCGGTCGAGCTGTTGGCTCAGTTCGGCATTGAGCCGTTTAGCGTGCGAGTAAACGTCCCTTGAAGCATCGGTGATCGAATTGCGGAAAGAAGACGACACAAAGTACCGTTTGAACCGTTGAATGTCGGCGTCAAGGTACTCAGCTCCTCCTTCAAGCGCCGCCACAGACGGTAGCATCGACCGCAAATCGGCGCCGGTTTCGACAGCCGGTCCAATATTGAGCATCCCGCGGATTTGTCCGCATGCTTGATCGACTTCAAAAATCGCCCCACGCGGCAACGAACCAAGTTGCATGTACGCCCCTCGGAGCGTGCTCCAGTCGCGATCGATGCCGCCAAACAAACCGCTCAACTCTTGAAGCGAACTCCGTTGGGCCGCTGCGTTTTCAAATTGGTGGCATTGGTCCGAGAGTCGACGACTCGCTTCGAGCAATTGCCGTTGGTCATTGGATCGAAGCGACACCATGGTGGCGAGCGTCAATCGGTTCATCACCGAAGTGAAGCTTCGATCGAGCCGCTGAGCGGCTGCCTGCAAATCGACCGTACTCGTCGGAGGCGGCAACCACAACAACGCATACGTTTGGTCTCCTACTTCATGAATGCGGTCCAAGCGACGATGGACATGCAAATCGTCCACCGTGTAAGCACGCCGACTTAATTCGCCCCATTGATGGGCAAAATCGGTAAATGCCGCGACGACATCGTCATAGTTTCCTTGGCTAAGCCGCCCCGATTGGCCGAGCAATTGCTGTTTCAACAAACGAATATCGTGAATCAGTGGGGCGGTTTGCCGGCGTGATGCGGCGGCTAATTCCAAGTCATCAATCAAGGTTTCCATGTAACTCGAACCGACAATCATCAAATCACGTAACTCCGCGCGATTGAATTGTGGCCCCACGCCAAACCGTTTTTCCATCGATAAACACAATCGGTCGGCTCGGCGGATCAATTCATTACAAGTGCCATCAAGCGAGCCAATTGCTCGGAGCGAAAAAGACAATTGCCGCCAACATGCGTCAAGCGGAGAGAAAACCGGTTCGATGGTTGCCAGCGAATCGAGTCCATCGCAATTGCTGATCAGCGTCCGACAATCGGCGCGAACGTGATAGGCATCCGGTAGCAAGGGACGCAAGTTGGGATTTTGGATCGATGCTGCCCGCAAATCGTTCACAAGTGAGTTAATCGTAGCGTAGAAGTCGACCAAGTCTTGAGCAAAGCCGGCTGCTTCGCGACTACGGACATTGATCGCCGGCAGCTGCGCGGTGACAGGTTCACCATGTTCGTGGTCATGATCGCCACGTGGACCTTCACCACGATCTCGCCGAGGCTGAATGGGCGTTGGCACGTCGGCGATCGGAGGTTGCAACCTTTCGCGTTCCCTCTGCTCCCGCTCTCTCTGTTCTTGCTCAATCCGCTTTCGCTGCTCGCGTTCGAGTTGTGCTTCGGCAATCGTACGAAACAACTCTTCGACAAATTGCCCCCGTTGTGCCTGAACGGGAACCGCAGGAAAGATTGCCAGCGATACCAGCAAGACTAGAAGTGGGCGAATGATAAGATGCATGCCTGACCCAATAGAAAAAGGAAAAGAATATCGCCCCTCGCTCCACGAAGCTGCGTTACCAAGGCAACCCCAGAGGGATAACGACAAGTTTAGGGCAACAGTGTCTAAGGCAACAATGTTTAGTTGAAGACCTTGTTTAGTTGAAGACCTTGTTTAGTTGAAGACCTTGTTTAGTTGAAGACCTTGTTTAGTTGAAGACCTTGTTTAGTTGAAGACCTTACTCAGCGGATGGCATCAGGATCGGCTTGGCAAAATTGAGAAACAATGCCCAATCTTGTGACGTCAACCCGTGACCGCCTTCGCGGATATGGTATCCCGTTTTGCCGACGATTCGTTGCCCATTGAGTGACGGCATCGTCGGTTCGGTGATCGATGATTCCCCTAACAACGTGAAAACGGGGGCGGCTCTTTTTAGCGATTCGTATTCACCCTTTGGGTCCGCCCACAAATCTTCGTCCGAGCTGGTCACATAGACACCGCGTGGCGCGACCAATGCGATCAACTCATGTTGGTCGATGGGCAATTCGCTTTCGCGGCCTGCGAATTGGCCAAACCGAGGTACGAACCAATGGGGAAACGCGGACGTGATTCGGCCAACCGTTTCACCGTAGGCACGACGCGACAAAGCCGCACCGCCACAGCCTGAGTTATTGCTATAGGCGATCGCGAAACGAGGGTCTTCGACGGCAGCCCAAAGGGCCGTTTTGCCGCCGCGTGAATGCCCCACAACCGCCACGTGCGATGCGTCGACCGCATCGAGAGTCTGCACATAATCGAGCACACGACTGGCCGCCCAACCCCACGCGGACAAACTTCGCCACGCATCATCAGCAGGCATTTGGCGATCGGAAAAGAACGCTCGAATCCCTTTGTCATAGCCGTCCTTGTCGTCAGGATCGACATCGGATGTGAAAAACGATGCCGTTGCACATCCCGATTGAACAATTTCCTTGACGGGCCAAAACGGGTCTTCTTCGCCGAGGGCGTCTTCGAGAGAAATGAATTTTCGATTGTTAATCAACACAATCGCTGGCGCTTTCGCGTCCGAATTATTAGGAACGAAGACGGTGAACGGAAACTCATAAGTACGATTATCGATTTTGACAATCGCCTTCATGCTTCGACCCGTTGCGATGCCGCCGAGTGCATCGGGAACTTCACTTGTCGTTTCGAACGAGACAGAGTAGTCCGTCTCCGGTCGTCGACCGAAAACATTCTCGCGAAACAACTCGACCACTTCATCGCGGCGAGTCTCATACCACTGCTCGGGCTTTGTAATTGGCTTGCCTTCGCTGTCGACAAGCGGATCGGGCAACGTGTAGGCGGGAACCTTCGATTCGTCGTAGTTAAATTCGGATCGCTTCTCGCTAAGGCTCACTACTAACTTCGCGTCGGCTTGCCAGGAAGAGTTGGCTTGATCCACGTCAAATTTTTGTATCATTGCAACCACCTTGCTGTGCCCATTGTTCGCGGCAAAAATTTCAGCCGTTTCTCCATCGACATCGACCGTTGTCGGGTCGGCACCTCGCTTCAGTAAAGTTTCCACTACCTCCAATTGCCCTTCGGCAGCCGCCATCATTAATGCCGTAAAACCTTCGGTCGCGTCGGCATGATCGATTTTGGCCTTGTGGTCCAAAAGAAAAACCACTGTCTCGTTAAACGGGCCTGAGGACGCATGGATCAGTGGCGTCTTTCCCTCGCCATCAACCACATTCACATCGACACCTTTGCCGAGCAGGAATTCGACGACTTTGGTATGACCGTTGAATGCCGCATAATGCATCGCTGTATGGCCTTGAGCGTCTTTGGCGTCCGGATCAGACCCGGAATCGAGAGCCAATTTGACAATTTGCATGTTCCCATCGAGTGCGGCTCGGCGAAACGAATCGTCACTGAATTTGACCTTCGGTTTTTCACCCGCAGCTTTCGGTTGGACTTCCTGTGCAATCGCATCGGGCACGATCGCAAAGGGCAAAATTGCATTGGGCATAATCAACTGCAAACCAACGCCCAACAGGACAAACAAGGCTACCAGTGATCCGGTTTTAATCGACGACGGTTTGTTCGGTTGTGTTGTAATCATTCGCGAATTATAGCAGGGGTTGGCGCAAACACCATCGACAAACGCGATAGTTTGCAACGGGGAAGCCGTATTGGATACTCGTTCTAGGCGTGCCAATAGCAAGGCGTGCCAATAGCGAGGCGTGCCAAGAGCGAGGCGTGCCAAGAGCGAGGCATGTCAAGAGCGAGGCATGTCAAGAGCGAGGCATGTCAAGAGCGAGGCATGCCAAGAGCGAGAGGTGCCAGAGACAATCAACCGAGAAGGCCTCAGCGGCAAACAGCCTGCGCGCAATGAGTTGTGGTTTGCCACGATGTGGATTCAAGCGTTAGGTTGATTCGACCGTGTGCTTGCTCGTGATCGCGATCATTGCCTCATGTAGCTTGCCGTTACTGGCGACGATGCTTGTCTTTGCCATTGGCAATGGACTTCCCGTCGCGTCGGTGATCCGTCCGCCGGCTTCTTCGACAAACAATCGTCCAGCAGCAAAGTCCCATGGCGAGAGGCTGTATTCGAAGAAACCACTGAAATGCCCGCAACCGACGTAACACAAATCGATCGATGCAGTTCCCATTCGCCGAACACCATGAATATCGTGGGTGAAAAACTCTTCGATCGCGGCTAAGGTTCCCCGCATCATGGCACCTCGGTCGTAATAGAACCCGCATCCAATCAGCGACTTATCCAGTACCGCAGCATCGCAAACTTCAACGCGACGTCCATCATGGAATGCTCCACCACCGGCGGTCGCCGTGAACCACTCATCGCGAGCTGGGTTTAAGACGACGCCGACAACCGCTTGGCCGCGAAAATAGTAAGCGATCGAAACCGCGAAATGGGGTAACCGGTGAGCGAAATTATTGGTCCCATCGAGCGGATCGATCACCCAAAGGTGCTCCGCATCGGCGGATCCTCCGGCCAGCGATTCTTCGCCGAGCAGTTCATGGCCCGGATGCGCCGAATGTAGGAATTCGGCGATCGCCTTCTCACTCTCTAAATCAGCGTCACTGACGAGGTCATACGATTTGCCACCTGAAAAAGACTTATCTCGCATTTCGACGCCGTCGCGAAAATGGCGCATTAGTACGTCTCCCCCGATGCGTGCGGCTTGAATGGCAGTTTGAAGAAGATCGTTTGGAGAGGACATTTGCGGATTATTCGGATAAACTGGATTAGGAAACGGTGGTTATCTGAACCATCAACCACCTGGGCTGCGTAAACTATACGAAACGCTGCCCTTGAAGCTATCCTATATGCAGCTCGGTCCGTGTTTATGCGCTTAGGCCATCACTGCCGCAGCCGACATTTCTTCCTGCCAATATCACCCAAGAGCCAACCGTGATCGCTTTCAAACGTCTCCCCTTTTTCGCCGGCTTGCTGTATTGCGCCCTGGCGGCATTCACCCAAAACAGCTACGGCGATTTGCCGACTTTCGAAAAAGTTTCCGAAGGATACAAGGCCGTTCCCGTTTCGGACCAACAAAACCCCAAAGGGTTGTTCAATGTTTGGCAAAAAGAAAAGGAATCTCAGCTGATCGGCGAATTGCCCAAGAGCTTTGCCGGTAAAAGCTACTTCTTGGCATTGACGGTCGGCAGCGGCGACAAATTCGCCGGATTACAGTCAGGCGACTGGGTGATTCAATGGCGTCGTTACGGTGACCGATTGGCGGTGATCTCACCCAACCTGGACATTCGTGCAACTGGCGATGCGGAATCCAAAGCCTCCGTGAAACGGTTGTTCACAGACACGGTGATGTTGGACATTCCAATCCTCGCGATGGGACCTGGTGGTGGCCCGGTGATCGATCTTGACGCGTTACTCGTTGGCAACGCAACCCGCTTCTTTGGCTCGTCGGTTCGCATCACCAATTCAAGAATCCAAAAGGTCGAATCGGCCAAAGTCTTCCCCAAGAACGTCGAGATCGCATTTGAAATCGTTGGCAACGCCGGCAAGTTGCAGACGATCCACTATTCATTTAGCGAAGTCCCATCGACACGCAATGGTTTTAAACCACGCGAAGCCGACGAACGGATTGGTTTCTTCACGACATCGTTCTCGGACCTTAGTCAATATGAAGATGACGACACACGCGTCCGCTACATCAACCGATGGAACCTCGAAAAACGCGATTCCAAGTTAAAACTTAGCCCACCAAAAGAACCAATCCGGTTCTATGTCGAGCACACCGCACCGGTCCGCTATCGTCGCTGGATCAAAAACGGTGTCGACTATTGGAACAAGGCATTTGAAAAGGTCGGTTTGGTCGATGCGATCGTGATCGAATACCAAGACGCGGAAAGCGGCGTCCATATGGAAAAGGATCCTGAGGACGTTCGATACAACTTCATCCGATGGCTCAATAACGACGTTGGCACCGCCATCGGGCCGAGTCGTGTGCATCCTGAAACAGGCGAAATCCTCGACGCAGATATCGTTTTGACCGATGGTTGGATTCGCCATTTCAACTTCAATTACCACGACCTAATGCCAAAATTGGCGATGGAAGGAACGAGCGCTGAAACCTTAGCGTGGCTCGGCAAGCACCCCAACTGGGACCCGCGCATCCGATTTGCTCGGCCCGAAAACGCAGCGGAACTGCAGGCCAAATTTGCCCGTCAAGCGCACTCCCCCATGGCCGGATACGCCATGGCCCAAGCCGACCCAACATTGCTTGGCGATGATGAGTACGACGGCTTGTTCGGTCACGTTAGCCAAAAAAATGGTTTGTGCATGGCAGCGAGTGGCAAGAATTTGGATCTGGCCATCGCCCGTATGAATTGGAACCTTGCCTTGATGGCGGACGAACACGCCAAGAAAGACAAAAAGAAAAACAAGCAGGACGACCAAGAACAAGCTCAAGCCGCTGACGAAGCCAAACAGGCCGCTGCGGATCAGGATGACGCAAAGAAGGACAAAGAAGAAGTCGCTAAAGACGACGAAGATGTAGACGACGAAGAAGATGAGGAAGACGACGAGTCCGAGGACAAAGTCGCTGAGGGTGAACTTCTTGACGGTATGCCTGAATGGTTCGTCGGTCCTCTGTTGTCGGACTTGGTCGCACACGAAGTAGGCCACACTCTCGGACTGCGGCACAACTTCAAAGCCTCGGCACTCCGAACACTGGACGACATTAACTCCGAAGGCGTCAAAGGAAAAGAAACCTTCGCGTCATCGGTAATGGATTATTCACCGATCAACTACCGCTACGAAGCGGGTGAGGTCCAAGGTGATTACGCGATGATCGATATCGGCCCCTACGATTACTGGGCAATCGAGTACGGATATGTTGCTGACAGCAAAAAGCTGCCGGAAATTTTGAAACGATGCAGTGAACCTGAGTTGCAATACGCGACTGACGAAGACACCAGCGGTCCCGATCCGTTAGCTCGCCGATACGACTTCGCTGCCGATCCACTTTCGTATGCGACCGAGCAAACAAAGCTGATCAAACTGTACCGCGGCCGTATGCTAGATAAATTTGTGAAAGAGGGCGATAGTTGGGCCAAGGCTCGTCGCGGTTACGAGTTAACGTTGGGATTGCAAACCCGCAGCGTTAGCATGATGGCCAATTGGATCGGTGGTGCGTTTGTGATTCGTGACAAGAAGGGTGACCCTGGAAATCGTCCACCCGTTACCGTTGTCCCTGCAAAAGACCAACGGGATGCGCTCCAATTCGTGATTGACACGTCATTCAATGACGAAGCCTTTGGGTTAACACCCGAATTACTCGAACGCATGAGTGTCGACAAATGGCTTGACGGTGGTAGCAGATCATCGATGAGCAGTGAGGCAACATGGCCGATCCATGATCGGATTCTCAGCACACAAGCGTCCGCCTTAACGTCGCTGATGAACCCCACGACACTTCGACGCGTTTATGATAACGAAATGCGATTACCAGCGGACGAGGATGCATTGACGCTTCCCGAATTGCTTGAAACGATTGGCTCCGAAGTGTGGAGCGAACTTGACCTGGAATGCCCCGAAGGACGAAACGACCGCAAGCCAATGATTAGCTCACTGCGTCGCAACCTGCAACGCGAACACTTGCAACGATTGGTCGACCTGGTCTTGGAAGATTCCACCAGCACCGCTGCCTACAAGCCCATCAGCAACCTTGCTCGAATGGAATTGAAGGATTTGCGAGAGAAGATCGCGAAGACGATCAAAAAGTGTGGCGGTAAAATGGATGCCTACACACGAGCCCATCTTTCGGAAGCCTCCGAGCGAATTAAGCGAGCTCTCGAAGCCGGCTACACCTACAACGGCAGCTCGCAAGGCAGCTCGCCGATCATGCTGCTTTTCGGGGAAGAAGCCGAAAAGTAACGTCGACCGAATGTTTGATCGTGCTACAATGACACCATGTCAAAACGATCTCGAAAGAAAACACCACCGACCGTTTCACCCTCATTAACACCCGCCGCATCGCGACGGGGGTTTTTGAAAGGTGGCGGCATGATGTTGGCCGGTGGAGCGATTGTTGGGACGAATTTGTCGGTCGCCAAATCCGCTTATGCTTTTGGCTCCGACACGATCCGAATCGGTCTAGTCGGGTGTGGCAACCGCGGCGTTGGCGCGGCCATGCAAATGCTAGACACCGGCGGCGATTTCGAGGGCGGATCGAATTCCGGCTCGGTTCGTTTGGTTGCAATGGGCGATTGCTTTGAAAACAATCTGCACACAGCCTACCGAACACTTCGAGGGCACTACGCCGATCAAGTTGATGTACGCGATTCGCGTTTCGTCGGACTCGATGCCTACCAGAAAGTCATCGATAGCGACGCCGACATCATCCTCTTGGCAACGCCACCCGGTTTTCGTCCGTTGCAGTTCGAGTCGGCTGTTCAAGCGGGAAAACACGTCTTTATGGAAAAACCGCTGGCGACGGACGCTGTCGGAGTAAATCGCATTTTGGCTGCGAATGAAATTGCAAAGCAAAATGGATTGGCCGTACAAGTTGGATTCCAGCGTCGTCACGACTTACGCTATCGCCAAACGATCGAGCAGATCCATTCGGGCGCAATCGGCGAACCGATTTTCGCACGTGCCTATTGGAACGGCAGCGGTAATTGGGTCCGTCCGCGAACCAAGGATCAAACCGAACTCGAATACCAACTTCGAAATTGGTACTACTTCACTTGGCTAAGCGGCGATCATATCGTCGAGCAGCATGTACATAATTTGGACATTATCAATTGGGCCATCGGCACTCACCCAATCGAAGCACAAGGTCAAGGTGGCCGCGAAGTGAGACGTGGATCCGACCATGGACAAATCTTTGATCATCATATGGTCGAATTTATCTATCCCGGCGGGACGAGACTGCTAAGCCAATGCCGACACATCAAAGGCTGCAGTAACCAAATCGGCGAACACCTTCATGGTACGGTCGCAACGGCCGACATTAGCAGCGGTGTGATCAGCGACCTAGCGGGCAATCGCATTTGGGAGAGCGGCGCCGAACCGATGCGAAGCGATCGAAGGCAGCAACAAGAGCAAACGGACTTCGTCGAGGCATTGCGCCGTGGTGAGACGCCAAACGAAGTCGACGATGCAGCCGCCAGCACGATGACAGCTATCTTAGGCCGAATGGCGACGTACAGCGGCAAGCGAGTGAAATGGAACGATGCCATTGGATGCGTTTCATCACTGGCGAACCTCGACGCAATCAAGTCGTTCAACGATCCAGCCCCGCTATCGCCCGACAAATATGGAAAATACCCAAAGGCGATCCCGGGTCAAAGCACACCTGGAATGCTTAGCTAAAGTCCGTTGTCCAAAAGCAAACGATAACAGGACAAAGGTCAAACACGTGCCACAGCAGGCTCCGTCTATAGCGTCGTTGCCGCCTCCGGTGCAGGCGTCCGGATTGACACTCACTGACAAGCACGGAGCTTTTCGACTACGGCAATTCTTTGACCGCCACGACGTCGACCGTTTGTCCATCACCCGAATCAAGGATTCGCCCAAGGGCGATGACTCGGTCGGATGGCGGCAATGCTTGGCCCGTGACAACCACCGGACGTTCGTCGCCACTAGGAGTGTTGATACGAATGACGGTCCCCCGCGTATTCGCACCGGTACGACCGATCAACAGGACCCCTTCGGTGTTACGTTTCGAATAGTCGAGCCACAGATTCGCTGCATCGCCAAGATCTTTTGAAAGGGGACTTCGGCCGAGATCATCGAGCAATCGTTCGACGTTTTCACTTTCCCCCGCCCCCGATTCGGCGCCCAGGGCAGCGACCGCAGCATAAGATCTGGCTAACAAACTGCGACGCCCCTTTTCTGCTCCCTCGTAGTTCAGCAGCGAACCGAGCAAGGTGTTCGCTCCGGTCACCGCTTTGTCGACCGTCGATTCAGAAGCAACCACCTTAGCGGGCTTAATGTCGATCACCGGCGGTTTCGCTTCATCAACATCAAGCACTGCGGACGCATCAGGCAAATCCAACGATGGCACGGTAGGCTCCGTTTCGACGTCACCGTAAGCCAGCGATTCAAGAGTGGAAGCGACATTGGAAGGCAAATTCGTCTCGTCGTATCCTTTCGGCAAAGCCAATTCCATGGACTTCGAGTTCTCGTCAACCACCTCTTCAACAGCTGCCGCTGTCTCGCCCGGCTCTACTTCGCCCGACTCTACTTCGCCCGACTCTGGCTCGGCCGGCTCAGCGGAGGGTGGATACGCAACTTCACCGTTAGCACTCGGATTCAAATTAGGGTCGTCCGAAGCCAAATACTCGCTCGGCATCGCCAGCGCCTCGTCCGAGGTTCCAGCAGTGCTATCCACCGCGTCTTGCCCATCGTTACTTAGCTCAGCCAGCTGGTCGGTCACCGCCTGCAACCCATCGCCAAGACCACCCGAAGTGCCCGGCGGTAGCGGAACACTTGGCCGTGAATTGTTTGGGGCCGCTGGCGTGCTACTGACAACCGGAGCTGCCGAACGTGTCATCGATGCCCCGCTGCCCACGGTCCCATCGAATGGCCAAAACCCCAGATTCAACGGTTTGCCGATTGCCAACAAAAGCCCGCCCGCAAGAGGCAAAGCGATAAAAAAGCCTGCGACATAGCCAAGCAGAGTCTTGATCGGCGACGATTTCTTCTTTGTTCGAGGCCGAACGTTCATCGGCGCAACCGTGCCAGCCTGAACGGTTGCGTCTGCAAACGCCAACTCGTCATCCGTTTCCATCGTTGAGTCTCGAGCCCCGGAATCGGCCAATTCAAGATTCCAATCATCCGCTGACTCTTCGTCCTCTTCACCATCGAAATGCACAGCACCATCGAGATCAACAGGGCTCTCTTGAAAACGATCGCCCTCAGAGAGCTCCATTCCTTCGGGGGATTCAACGTCCTCCCCAAACTCTTCAATCTCCAACGAGTCGCTTTCAAACTCGGTTGACGCCACGTTTTCAGGCTGAAAACCAGAGACATCTGCTACCGTTTTTTCGGATCCGTCCGTCCACGTTTCATCAATATCTTCGCTGGGTTTATCAAAGACCGTTTCGTTGACATCCTCCAATGTCTCGTCGCCAATTCCCGCCGCGCTCACGGCGGCCAATCCGCCAACTCCGGCTGCCGAAGTGTCCACAAATCCGGCCGCCGCTGGGGTTTCGTCCGTAAAAAGAGGCTGACCATCAACCGAAATCAACTGAACCATCGGCGGCAATTGGTTTACAATTTCGCTGGCCGGATATATCTCACCGCACCAGGGACATTGCGCCGTCGCATCCGGAGGCACATCAGCCGAAGGCAAGCGGAAGAGTTCAGAGCACCGGGGGCAGGTCGAGGTAATCATTCGATGGCATCAAGGTTCGGGGAAAGCGAATCTGCGACCCCAATTGTACCTCCCCAAAGACGGAAATGCAGGGGGGAAACACCCCCGTGACAATTGGGCACGCACCCCGTAGGGCTTAGCCAGGGGACTTGAGTCCATACAAGTTGCCAAGCTTGTTCTGCAAATAACCAATTAAGCTTTCGGCACAAAGCGGTTTACCGGTCGCGTTTTCGACGATCTGGTTGCCACTTTCACATTGCCCACGCTCATGGACCTTGGATCGCAACCAGGCCAATAACGGCTGGAAATGTCCTTCCGAAAACCCCTCTTCTAACCCTTCGATTTGGTCTTTTACAGCATCATACAATTGTGCGCTCGCCAAATTCCCAAGCGTGTATGTCGGGAAATAGCCGATCAGTCCAGCACTCCAATGCACATCCTGTAAAACCCCGTCGGCAGCTGACGGTGGACAAATACCTAGATCCGACTGGTATCGCGCATTCCAAGCCTCGGGCAAATCGTCAACCGACAACGAACCATCGATCAGTTGTTGTTCCAAATCAAATCGAATAATGATGTGCAGGTTATAAGTTGCCTCATCCGCTTCAACGCGGATCAGTGAGGGTTGGACCTGATTGATCGCAAAGTGAAAATCATCAAGTGACACGTCTGCTAACGTCGAACCGAACATCTCTTTCGTGTGCTCAAATAACCACTGCCAAAATGCTCGGCTACGCCCCACTTGGTTCTCCCACAAACGTGATTGGGATTCGTGGATGCCGAGCGAACAATACGAACCGGGTGGCAAACCAAACCAATCGCTCCGCAGTCCTTGTTCGTACATCCCATGTCCTGCTTCGTGCAGCGTACCGAGCAAACCACCGGGCAACCAATTTGCATCATATCGACTAAGGATTCGGCAATCGCTTGGTCCCAGTGTCGTACAGAATGGATGCGAGGTTTCATCAAGTCGTCCGCGTTGGAAATCAAAACCAACCTGCTCGGCAACAAACCGACTCAACCGACGCTGGATATCGACCGGATAATCTCGTTCAAGCAATTCACGATTCGGTTGTTGAGACGCGCCACGGATCTGGTCGATCAGTCGCACAAGTGGCGTGCGAAGTTCGGCGAACACTCGGTTCAAATGATGGACGCGAGCATCCGGTTCATACTCGTCAAGCAGGGCCTCGTAAACACTTCGGTCGGTTCCTTCGGCGATCCGCTCGCCCGCTTCCCGCTTTAACACGAGGACCTCGGCCAACGCATCGCGAAACATCGAAAAGTCGTCCGCCTTGCGGGCTGCATCCCATGCTTGCTGGCCTTTCACTGTGGCACGTGCGGTTCGCTCGACCAAATCATCCGGCAATCGATGGTCTCGATTCCAATGTCGCGTCAATCCGCGAATCGTGGCTGGCGCATCCGACGCAAGATCATGGCCTTGAGGAAGCGATTCACTTAGCCGGAGGAGCGTTTCGCCATACTTCTCACTTGTCCGAAGACGGTGGACCTTGCCTCGCAAATGGCTAACCTGCTGTGCACGATAATCTCCACCACCAATTGGCATTCCAGTTCGTTCGTCCCACTCCAACAAATCGGCGACGGTTTGCAGCAACATTGCTTCTCTCGCTTGGTCGCAAACCCATTGGAAATCCGTTTGATCCATATTCATAAAACTTGGCTACCTTGAGCGGTGAAAAACCCGCGACAAAAGATGTCGATGATCGATGAAAAGGGAGATTTTACACGAATCATTAAGCCAACCACACCGCATGTGCCAGCGGTCGAATAAGATGTTAAGATGAATGCTCCCTTCCCGCATAACGGATACTACCAACATGAAACCGATTTTTCATTCACTCTGCGCGCTCTCGATGATGGTGATCGCTTCGTCAGGATGCATTCCTTCGACATCGCAACCAAAGTCGACGGAATCAACAACGCCCGGTGTCACGGCCGAAGAAGCGACCCCGCGTGAGACACTAGGCAAGAAAACGACCACAGTGGTGGATCTAAAGGAAGCACTCGCCGAGGGCGCAAACAGGGCTTCGATGAAGATCGAACGTGCCAATCCGTTGACCCAGAGTGCATCGGCCTATCGAACGCAGGTCGGGAAAATCAATTCCATGGCTATCCACCAAGCGATCCAACTTCGCAATGCACAAAGCATCCAAGACCCCAAGCCGCTGACGCATCAAGAGTTCATGGATGAGATCATCAAGGTAGGGCAACCGGATGGCATGCGATTGTCGATGTTGCCGTATTATCAAGAATACGCATGGGACTACGATTCCCAAGAGTTGGTCGTGGTTGAATACCCCGCCCGCAAAGAAGAAAGAGAAAAGCAGAGGTAGCCGCGTCTATTTCTTTTTCCTTCGAGACTTCTTTTCCTCGAATCCCACTCGGATCACGGAAACGACGTCGGGATTGGAGATCATAATTCGGCGATGGTCTTCGGTTTTAACCGCGATTTGTTGCGACAAGATATCATGGCCGAGCACGGTCGCTTGGCCATCTCGAGTTAAGATCAAACTACCAATTGCCGGCAATTCTGCGGCCAAAGCTTCGTAGGTCTCAAACTCATAACGCAAACAGCATTTCAAGCGACCACATCGACCAGAGATCTTATTCGGATCGAGCGTCGCTTTCTGCAACTTCGCCATTCTCATTGAGACGGGCGGCATCTTGCTTAAGTGGTTCGCACAACAAATAGGTTGGCCACAATCGCCAAAATCGGCTAACAACTTCGCCTCGTCACGGACACCGATTTGACGCATTTCAATTCGCGTTTGAAAATGTCCTGCCAAGTCGCGGACCAATTGGCGAAAGTCGACTCGTTGCTCGGCCAAGTAATAGACGACAATCCGCTCACCGCCAAGCGTTCGTTCAACATCAACCACTTGCATTTCCAACCGCAATTGATTGGCCGAGCGTTGGCAGCCATCGATATCCTGGCGTACCATCGCGTCAAGCGAGTCCCGCTTCCGGCGATCCTCGGCCGTCACCTTTCTCAATATCGTGCCATGTGTTTTCTCGGTGATCGCTTCGTTCGCTACCGACGTCGCTTCGCACAGCACCGTTCCGATTTCGACACCTCGATCGGCCCGAATAACAACCTGATCGCTATAGCGAAATCGTTCTTTGGATGTCATCACACCCAATGTGCGCATCGAACCGCTCCGAACGATATACTCCCAACTTGTTGGTTCAGGAATTTCCGTCGATTCAGCGTCGATAGGATCGATCAGATTGCTCATTTAAAGTTCCGTACTCAGTCCGCTTTCTCAGGCACTCGCTCAAGCACATCGAGCAGCACTTGATCCGGATCGACCCCTTCGGCTTGCGCTTCGAAGTTAAGCAAAATGCGATGCCGCATCGCCGGCAAAAAGACGCGGCGAATGTCCTCGAAGCTGACGTTGTAGCGACCCTCAAGTAAAGCTCGGACTTTGGACGCCAACGCCAACGTTTGTGCTCCACGAGGGCTGCTACCCCAACGGATGTAGTTGTTGGTCGCCTCGACACTGTGCGGACCCTGAGGATGCGTTGCCAAGGTCAAACGAACCAAGTAATCTTGGACATGCGGTGCAAGAATCACCTGCCGTACGAGCGATTGCCATTTCAAAATCTCGCTGCCGTCCATTACCTTTGACAACTCGGCCTGTTCGCCTCGCGTTGTTCGGTCGACAATCGTGTTGAGTTGCTCGCGTGTGCTGTAGCCGACGACGAGTTTGAACAAAAAACGGTCCATTTGTGCTTCGGGTAACGGATACGTTCCTTCTTGTTCGATCGGGTTTTGCGTTGCTAAAACAAAGAACGGTTTGTCGAGCACATAGCGTTGGCCGGCTGCTGTAATGGTTCCTTCCTGCATCGTTTCAAGCATTGCCGATTGCGTCTTTGGCGTTGCACGGTTGATTTCGTCAGCCAACAAAATTTGTGTAAATACAGGGCCGCGTTGAAACTCGAATCGGCGATGACCCTGATCGTCTTCAACAATCATGTTGGTTCCCAAGATATCCGCCGGCATCAAGTCAGGCGTGAACTGGATGCGGTTGAAATCGAGACTCATCACTTCAGCAAGTGTTCGGACGAGCATCGTTTTGCCAAGCCCGGGGACCCCTTCGAGTAAACAATGGCCGCCGCACAGCATCGCGGTCAGTACACCGTGGACAATATCGTCATGACCGACGATCACTCGCCCAATCATCGCTTTGACCGCCTCGTAGCGTCGGCGGAACTCGTCGGCTTGAGCCTGCATCGATTCGACGGTTGTCGTCATATTGCCTAGGTTTCAAAAAAAGAGGATTCTTCGGACAAAATCAGGATGGCCATTCTAGTCGAATTCCGCGCCGAGCTGGTAGCTACCGCCCGATTAGAGGTTGGTTTCACCAAGTTCGCCGATTTCATCGCTATCGAGCGTATCGTGGATATCCGCTTTAACCGCCTCGGCAGCCGAAACACGCTCCACAACAACCAAACACATATCATCGAACGGCGGTGTAGTACCAATATGTTGCAACACGCCGTCGACAATTCGATCGGTAATTTCTTCGGCATCGCCCCCCAACGCTGTCAATTCGCGAATACGGTCCATCCCGAATTCTTCGTCCGCCGCGTTCATCGCTTCGTTGATCCCATCGGTGTACAACACAGCGACATCGCCGACGTTCATTGGAATTTCAACCGCCTCGTAAGTCATTCCGTCATCGATCGCGATGGGCAAACCGGATTCCTCCTCACCTGGCTCTGAAATCGTTCCATCTCGGAACAACCGGACCACCGGTGCCATATGGCCGGCGTTGACAATCGTCGCTGTGTCGCTATTCGAATCGATCACCATCAAGAGGAACGTGATAAATCGTTCAACATGCAGTCGACTCATCCGATCATTGAGCCTTTCGATCGCGCGAGCGACATTCTCATCACTGGCTAAACAAAACCGTGTTTCCGCCGATAATTTCGCCATAAACATCGCCGCTGCGACACCATGGCCGACCACATCGGCGACAACAATCCCGATTCGACCATTCGGTAGATGAATATAGTCGAAATAGTCACCGCCAATATGGTTGGCGGCTTTGTAGAAACTATGCACGCGGTACCCCGGTGCATCCGGTGGTGACTGAGGCAAGAACGCCGCCTGGACTTCGGTCGCCAATTTCAGATCTTGCTCGACTTCCCTTTGGTGCAGGGCCGCCTCGTAAAGCCGGGCGTTATTGATCACAATCCCCGCTTGGGCCGCAACGCCGCTGAGCAAATCGGTATCCTCGTCGCGAAATTGGCCGCGACCTTTGAGCGAATCGATTTGCAGTGCCCCGAACGCCTTTCCTTCGCCATCGACCAGCGGGGCACAAATCATTGACTTAATTGAAAAATCCGCAATCGATTGACTGCTGTCGAAACGAGTATCTTCGGATGCATCAAGCGAAAGTATTGCTTCACCCGAATTCATCACCTCGCGAACGATCGTGCGGCTAATCCGAACCGTCTCGGTCTCATCACGGCTTTGACGAGTTTTGACCCAGCGTGGGATCAGGTTCTTTTCCGAATCTTCCATCACCACAAAACCGCGATCAGCCGCAGGGAAGATATCGAACAAACTCGTCAAGACTTTAGGTAGAACTTCGTCCAGCCCCAGCGCGTTGCTGAGGCTGCTGTTGATTCGTATCAACGCCTCCAGTTTCGCCTCGGCAGTGGCCGACATTTTGAATCCGTCCGTACCGGTGCGAAACTCGATTTTCGATGAACTGGCTCGCTCGGTGTCCTGATCTTCGACCATCATGATGCCGAAGTTAGACCCGTCAAAGGTCATTTGGTTTTCGTTTCGAGCAAACTCGGGAACGATGTCGCGATGGAAGATCAGTTCCACGTCACTGATGCGGACTCGGTCGCCTTCGCGAAGCACTTCCGGTCCTGTTAATAATTGGCCGTTTAAGAAGGTGCCATTGCGACTACCAGAGTCTTCGACAAGAAAATCGTCGTGTCGAGTGAGGATTTTCGCATGGTATCGGCTCACCGCACCTGCATCGACCATCACATGGCATTCAGGGTGCCGGCCGATCGTCGTTTCGTCGTCCTGAAGCTGGAAACGCTCAGCGCTGCCATCGTCACCGAGCGAGCTAGTGGATAAGTAAGCCATAACGCCTATTGAACCCGAAAGGAAGTGAAAGAGAGCCATTGTAAGTCTGGTTCGCAAAGACAACAACGCGACCATTCGCCGCCCACCGAAAACCGTTTCCCGCAAAAGCAACCCAAAACGCAGCGTTTTGCCATCTTGACGCCGCCAGCAAAAACGATCTAAATAGTACTTCAATTGGAGCCAAAGTGAGAAACGCCCCGCCAGTGGATCAGTCCGGACGATCATTCCCAAGGGTTGCCCCGGCATTCCCAAGGGTTGCCCCGGCATTCCCAAGGGTTGCCCCGGCATTCCCAAGGGTTGCCCCGGCATTCCCTAAATGTCCCATAGTGTAATTGGCAACACGACAGATTCTGACTCTGTTATTTTAGGTTCAAGTCCTAATGGGACAGTTGCTATCGTGCGATTCACCGCAAAACACTGTGTTTTACGGTTTTTCCGGTTCGCGAAAGTCTGCCAAACGTACAGAGATTCCCCCAAGAGTCAGGGTCTCAATGGGTGCTTCATGTCCTCGAACGGGATGCCTTTCTAGCACATCGGCGGGCTTCGGTACTTGGATTACGGTAGTGCTTTCGGTAGGTCTTGATGTCGTGACCAATCCACAAAGAGACTTGCTCAGGGTCAACACCCGGTAAGTCACGCATGTCTGCTTCCGCACTTTCTCGCAGAGAAGTCCACAACCCTCGCCGCTGAGGGACCTTTGCCGATTTGAGTACGTCGCTTAACCACTTCGCGTTCGCGTTGCCTTTGTACTTCCAAAGTTCAGGTTGTTGAATGACGTGTGGGCCTTCACTTTCGTGGGCTAGTAACGTATCGAGCCCAAACAGGAGGGGGCAAATACGTGAATCCCCGCCCGCGTACCGGGCAGTCTTAGGCGAGTGAATGAGCACACGTGGGTCTTCATTCAAGGTGACGTGCCCCCACTTCTGGTTGATTAACTCAGAGGAGATACGAAGCCCAGCGAAACGGGCGAGTGAGAGGACACGAATGTGAGCGACGTTGTCAAGTTTTTTGATAACCTGAGCGATTGTCGCACGTGAGATGTACTCCGTGACACCGCTATGTTGCCCTGGACGTTCCAACCGCTTCCAAGGATTCTTCCGCACCCGACCTTCGTCTGTTGCCCGCTCAAGGGCTTCGTTACAGTGCTTGAGAATGTTATCTACGCATGAAGGTGATCGGGCCATGATGCCTTTTCGTCTCCGCTGCCGTGCCCCGCGAACCTTCCTGGCACCCTCAAACATCTGAGCCTTGAACCGCATCCCCCTTGCTGCAGAGCCTTTGAATGCACAGGCTCACTCGTCTTAGCTTTTCTGAACTCATAGCTTTCTTTCGCCTGTCATATCGATAACCTTTTGGCCTTCAACTCTTCACGACGTCTCGCTTCCTCTACACGCTCACGTGTTTGATAGTCGGGCTTTAAGTCACTTTCCACAACCTGTGTTTCACGGTCATCAACAACTACGGTGTAAACCCAGTCAAAATAGTGAGCCCCGTCAACAATCACGCCATGCTTTCCTTTCAAGACACCTGTGTTAATCCTTACAGGTGTCCCGTACGAATACGCGTGATCCTCGTACCAGACTACACCTAACATGCCTAACACACTTAACACCGTGGCTAGAACAATCAGGGTCAACACTACTCTTTCTTTCATCGTGATTCCTCGCTTGAGTTAATGCGTCTAGTAGCATTATCAGGAGGCTTCCACACGATCTTCAATTCCATCATTGTAGGACGTGTTACGTCCGGCTTGGTACCTGTAGAGACAATCCGTCGTGAACGTCGGTTCGTGGCGGAAGAGAGAGGGGTGAAAAACGCTTCACGACCGTGCCCGTCAAACGCGAGACATGCGGGACGCCGATGTTGCACAAACGGTTCTCCTTGTCAAATCGATTCTATTGGCTTGTCTCCCACTTCTTTGGCCCATTTCCACGTGTTTTTTGCTAGCGATCGGCGAGTGCCATTACAATGACAGGTTGAGCCGCTCGAACCAAACGTGAATTGATCCGCGACCTAAGAGGCTAGCACCATGTCACGCAAGCAACGCAAGAAGGAACCGACACGCAAGACCACATCGGCGGCTTCTCTATACGACCCCGGCGACGTCAAGCCGACGAAGCATAAAATTGACCGACAAGTTTACGAGCAGGAACTCGCTCGGCTCCAGATTGAACTCGTGAAGATGCAGGAGTGGGTCAAGCACGAGGGGCTTAAGGTCGTTGTGATTTTTGAAGGACGGGACGCGGCGGGTAAAGGTGGCGTGATTAAACGCGTCACCGAAAGTTTGAATCCACGTATTTGTCGCGTCGTTGCGTTAGGCCGGCCCACTGAACGGGATCGGACCAGTTGGTACTTTCAACGCTACGCGGCTCATTTGCCCGCGTCAGGTGAAATCGTTTTGTTCGATCGCAGTTGGTACAACCGTGCCGGCGTCGAACGCGTAATGGGATTCTGCTCCGACGAGGAATACGACGAGTTCCTGCGGTCGTGCCCGCAATTTGAACGCATGTTGGTTCGCTCGGGAATCATCCTGATTAAGTATTGGTTTTCCGTGAGCGATGATGAACAAGAGCGACGGTTCCAGAAACGGATGAAGGATCCAACCCGCAGCTGGAAATTGAGTCCGATGGATGTTGAGTCGCGTTCACGCTGGATCGAGTATTCGAAAGCGAAAGACACCATGTTCGCGCACACGGACATCAAGCAAGCGCCTTGGTACGTCGTCAAGGCGGATGTAAAAAAATGTGCTCGGCTAAACTGTATCACTCACTTACTAAGCAAAATTTCCTATAAGGATCTTACGCCTACGCCACCGAAATTGCCAAAACGACCGACCGCGGGCGCCTATTTGCGTCCACCACTGGAAGACCAAACTTTCGTCCCTGAACTGTGGTGATCGACAATACTGTGGTGATCAACAGCGTCTGGATCAAAGTGGTTACTGGTTTCGCAATCGTCGGAAGCAATGTGGAATCACCAGGACCGGAACATTGCCTTGCCCCATCACGTCGGCGCTCAACCAATTTTCAACCAAACTACCGCGGCTGGCTCCCATGAGAATAATGTCCGCATTGTCCTCTTGTGCCACGCGTAGAATTGCCTTGACCACTTCACCACCGCCGATTCGCGACGACACGGACACGCCAAGCTTATTGGCAGCATTCGTGAATACGAGGCAAGATTGGATGCCGTCCTCATCCGTTTCTCCGTCACGCAAGATATGCAGTACGATCACGTCGGCTCCCATCCGCTTGGCAACCTCCATCGTGTATTCCGCAATCTCGCAGGCGGCTTCTTCTCCAGCGGTTGGGATCAAAATACGCATTGGTGTTTCTCTTCGAGGTTAGAGTATTGAGTTTAAGGGGTTAGCTTTGGTCCGAATGCGAAGTGGCATCCTCGATCATTGCAGAATCGAGAGTTTTAATTTTCGGACTACGTTTTTTACGAGTCTTCGTCGGCACCATCGCCTTCATCGCCTCTTGTTTCCCAGAGCATAATAAGCGATCTCCCGCTTCCATGTTGCGTGTCGATTTCGGATTCGGGATCACGGTGCTGCCTCGATAAAGGGTCAAAACGTTGATGTCTTTGTCAGTGAATGCTGCTTCTGCGATCGTCATGCCAACAAAATGGGAACCCTCCGGCACGACAAGTTCACAGACGCCGTAGCCACGGTTAACCGTCAAGCGTTGGCGAATATCCATTTCAGGAAAATCGACATGCGCGGCGCAGTAATCCACGATTGCACCAGCAATATCCGTTCTTGTTGCACGCTCGATTCCCTCAAGGCCTGGGAAGCTGTTGACCTCCATCACCTGGGGGCCCTCTTTGCCTTCAAGCATATCCACACCCGCAATCCGTAACCCCATGATCTGAGCCGCCCGAATCGCCGTCTCTCGATACTCATCATCAAGTTCGATGCTTTCCACTTGGCCACCACGATGAACATTGCTGCGAAACTCATCGCCCTGAGCAACCCGTCGCATCGCTCCAACCACACGATCTCCGACAACAAACGCACGCGCGTCGCGTCCTTTGCTTTCGCCAACAAAGCCCTGGACGAGAACATTCTGTTTCGCGGTTTGAAGTGTCTCGATGATCGCCTCAGCGATTTTGATCGAGTCAGCCAAAATCACGCCGACTCCCTGAGTCCCCTCAAGCAATTTGATAATTACTGGAGCGCCACCAATTCGGTTGATGGACGCGGTCACATCGCCACGGTCTCGCACAAACGTCGTCTTGGGCATCCCGATGGAGTGCCGACTGAGGATTTGCAAACTACGGAACTTATCGCGACTGTTCGCAATCCCTGCGGAACGATTGGCAACGAACACGTTCATCGGTTCAAGCTGTCGCACAACCGCAGTACCAAAGTCGGTAACGCTGGCTCCGATACGCGGAATCATTGCATCATAGTCACCAAGCGGTTTCCCCTTGTTGTAAATGCCAGGCTTACCACGCTGCAGATCGATGGCGCATTTAAGTGTATTAATGACCGACGTTTTGTAACCAAGTTCCCTTGCCGCTGCTACAAGTCGACAAGTTTTGTAACATCAACATCGTGGTGCACACGAAATGATGCCAAATTTCATTGTTTCAGTCAGCCTTGTCTTCGAGGAAAGAAAATCTGCCCATACCCATTTTCGCTTGACAGTATTTGGCAGTCCGATTGAGGCTCTTTCGTGGTCAAGCAATTTGGGTCAAGCAATTTGGGTCAAGCAATTCGGGCCGAGCGAACAACCGGATCAATAACCCTGCCGCACACGTCATGCCAAACGACGATTCTTATTGTTGGATTTCTCCGTTGCACATCGTCGCGATTCGGTCATTTACCCTGATGTTGGGTAGGGCGGTCAATGCATATGTTTTCGCAGCGGGCACAATCTTGAAAAGATTCTTTCCAATGCGGCAAGGTTTTGGCCATCTCGCTTACGCAATCCGCACTCCCTACAACCGAATTCGAGAGTTGACGTCAATTCACCGCCCTGGTTGCCTCGTCAGCCAATTCCATCAGGTTATGATATGAGTGGCAGCGTGTTCGATAGTTGTGTTCTATCGAGTGTCGCTGCATTTCATATTTGCATCTCTTCGATCATGACAAACAACCAAGTTTCATCGCCATCAACTTCTTCTCGATTACTCGAAGTCCTTGATGCCTACGAGCGAGTTCTTGTCGTCATGCATGACAACCCTGATCCGGATGCGATTGCATCGGGTTGGGCGATCGAGGTTCTAGTCCACGAGCGACTGCAAAAGCCGGTTCGAGTCATCGCTGGGGGAGCGATCGTTCGAGCGGAAAACCGTTACATGGTGGAACTGCTTCATCCGCCCATCGAGTTAGTGGATGACATCTTCGTTGACGGCCAAACGGCGACGATTCTGGTCGACTGTGGCTTGGAGGCAACGAACCATCTTTTGACCCGCCACAACATCAAGCCGGTTGGCATCATTGACCATCACGTTACCGGCAATGGTTCCTTAGCAATGCCGTTCACGGACATTCGCCCCAATGTAGCGGCATCCGCGATGATCACTGCCAGCTACCTTCAAGAACAAGGGATCGACCCAGGCGCGAAACTGGCAACCGCCATGCTGTACGCGGTACGAACGGAAACTTGCGGTCACGAAACCCATTTTTCTCAGCTTGATCGAACGATGCTAACTTGGTTGACGGAGTTTGGTGAGCCTGAATTGCTGGCGGAAATCCAGAACGCCCCGTTAACGCGAGACTACTTCGCTGATCTGCTTTTGGCGCTGCAGAGCACTTTTCTTTATGGAGATGTCGCGATCTGTTTCCTTCCACGAGCCGCTGGCGTAGAAATTGTAGGTGAGGTCGCGGACATGCTTGTTCGTTGTGACGACATCCGTAGCGTGCTTTGTGCTGCAATTGTCGGAGACGATTTACTGATCTCGGCACGAACATCGCGAGATTCCGATAGTGCCGTTCTTCTTCTACAAAAAACGCTCCATGGTCTGGGCGGTGCCGGAGGGCACTCGCACCGCGCGGGTGGAAAAGTGTCTGGTATCAAGCATGGAGCGAGGGCGACCGACAACCTGTACGACCAATTACATAGCCGTTGGCTATCGGTCTGCGATGTGACGCGTCAGCGCGGATCAAGATTGATCGCCAAGCACGAGATTGTGCAAAATTTGCATCGATAGAGACTTGATCGGTTTTGAATTCCCTCCCACGCAACGCGACGAGAGCATAGGGTAATCCGTCATAGTGGACGTGCGGCTTCGCCAGCTTGTTTTGGTGCAAGTGGTTCCAAGTAGCGGATAGTACTCGCTTAATGCCGTTTTCGTACCGCAGTATCCAAACTCCGCCACAGTTAAACAAAAAGGGATGGAATCGAAAAGTCTCTTTTCAACGCTGTTTTGAGTGTGTCAACAAATTGCCCAATCCACTTTCGCAGCGACTCTTTTCATCGAGTGGCTAGGGCCATCGAGCGACTAGCGCCATCGAGCGACTAGGGCCATCGAGTGGCTAGGGCCATCGAGCGACTAGGGAAGCTACCATCCGCCATCGCTGCGTTTAAGTCACGATTGGTCGCAGCAATAATGCGGACGTCGGTCTTCCTGGGGACGCTACCACCAACGCGTTCAAATTCTTTCTCTTGCAACACTCGCAATAATTTCGCCTGCATGATGGGTGCCATTTCGCCGATTTCGTCCAAAAACAGGGTGCCGCCATTGCAAATTTCAAATTTGCCAACTCGTTTTTGATCTGCTCCTGTAAAGGCGTCTTTCTCATGGCCAAACAAGATCCACATCACACCGAGCGAAAATGGTGGGGCGTGAATCCTGGAAGCGTCGTCGAAGTGTTCGAGACCGATTGTGGTCCGATTGCAATCCAAATTTGCTACGACATCGAGTTGCCAGAGCTAACGCGAATCGCAACAGAGAAGGGAGCACAGATCATCTTTGTTCCGTACAACACCGACACGCGGCATGGCTACCTGCGAGTGCGATATTGCGCGCAAGCCCGTTGCATTGAAAACCAGCTATACGTTGCAATCAGTGGCTGCACCGGCAATTTACCGTTTGTTGAAAACTCGGACATTCACTATGCGCCATCGGGCATTTATACTCCCGCGGATGCCGAATTCGCGCGAGACGCGATTGCTGCAGAATGCAATCCTAACGTCGAAACGGTTATCATTCATGACCTGGACTTCGAACAATTACGCAGGCATCGCAAGACCGGTTCCGTGCAAAATTGGCACGACCGCAAAGGAGACTTGTATCGAGTCGTCTACGAAGAAAACGGGAAAACACATTCGGTCTAATGCATGTTGAATCCATTCAATCGGGTCCAGACAACAGCACAAGTCGCAAAGGCGATTACCATGCCAATGCCAGTGCCGGAGAGAATTTGCTGATGAATCGCAGCACGAAAATCATGCTGAAAGGGTTGCGGGTCGATTGAAAGAAGGGAGATCGCCACAAGCGGATGGCCAGGCAAATTTGGTTGACCTTTGCTGTAGAATGCTGTCTGATGATCACGTTGATTCTCCACAAAATCTAAAACACGATTACACACCCAGCCGTGCGACGCTGTCCAGTGACTCGTATGACGATGAGATAATCTCTAGTCAGACCGCGGTCATGATCGACGACGACGGCAAGCTTTTCATCCATCAAACTCTTCTGTAAGTGTACGGCAACGATTGAATCGAAGTGTACACTCGCCACTCAAATAGGCTCAGCCATGAAACAAAAACTAATCGCATCACTCGCTCTCTTTGCGTTCGCGTCCACTCTGACTGCGGATGACTGGCTTCGCTTTCGCGGCCCGAACGGTTCGGGGGTTAGCCAAGCGACCGACCCGCTTCCCACGCAGTGGTCGCCCACTGCAAACGTTGCTTGGAAAACAGGACTGCCTGGCGCAGGAGTGTCGAGTCCAATCGTCGTGGGCAATCGAGTGTTCGTGACCTGCTACACGGGTTACGGGCTGAGTCGAGAGAACCCCGGCGACATCAAGGACTTGGTTCGTCACTTAGTGTGTTTCGATTTGAAGTCCGGTGAGAAACTCTGGCAAAAAGACGTCAAAGCAACCTTGCCCGAAGATCCGTATTCAGGGATCGGCGTGACGGCTCACGGATACGCATCGCACACGCCCGTGTCCGATGGCGAAAAGGTATTTGCCTTTTTCGGGAAAAGCGGAGTGTATGCTTACGATCTTGATGGCAACGAAATATGGAATGCCAGTGTCGGCAAGGAGTCGGACCCTTTGAAGTGGGGTTCGTCATCAAGTCCTATCGTTCACGATGACACGTTGATCATTACGGCGTCGGCGGAGAGTCAGGCGATCGTCGGATTGGACAAAGCCACTGGCAAAGAAGTGTGGCGACAAGAAGCCTCAGGGTTGGACAACATGTGGGGAACGCCAGCACTGGTGAAGGTTGACGACTCGCGAACGGATTTGGTCATGAGCGTTGCAAAGGAAATTTGGGGGCTCGACCCGAACACCGGAAAGCTACGATGGTACAGTCAAGCAACGGGAGCCGAACAAGCGCAAAGCAGCATTATCAGCAACGACGGGATCGTGTATGTATTCACGGGTCGCGGTGGCGGAAGCGTGGCTGTGAAGGTCGGCGGATCCGGCGACACGACGGATACGGCTGTGCAATGGAGTGGCCGTGAGTCATCACGGTTTTCCTCACCGGTTGGATACAAGTCACGACTGTACTTGGTGGCAAATGGTGTCGTGACAACCGTCGACGAAAAGTCAGGAGAGAAACTTGGACAAGTGCGGCTTGACGGCGCTGCAAGCAGCCGCGGGGGTTTCGGTTCGCTCGACTACCCGTCGCCGGTGATCGCAGGGGACAAGATGTACTACCTAAACGGATCGGGCCAAATGTTCGTGTTTGAACTCGGCGAAGAAGTAAAACAAATCAGCGTCAATCGAGTCACCTCCGACACTGAATCGTTCGGCGGCACTCCTGCAATCAGCGATGGCCGGATGATTCTTCGCTCTGACAAGCATCTGTACTGCGTGATGGACGAAGGCGAAACGGTTGATCCGGCCGACAACGTGGTCGCGAAGACGGAACCTGCAAACGAAGGCGGAGGCCGTGGCGGGTTTGGTGGCGGGCGCCCCGGTGGTGGACGTCCTGGCGGTTTCGGCGGTGGTGGCGGGCGCCCCGGTGGTGGACGTCCTGGTGGTTTCGGCGGTGGTGGCGGCCGACCGGGTGGTGGTAGCAGTGGCGGTCGAGGTGGCTTCGGTCGTAACCGAGGCGACGACTCGCGGCCCGACCGCCCCCAAAGACCTGAAAGGGCTGGTTAGATGCGTCGCGCGGTGTGCGTCGCAACGCTCGACATCTGTCTTCGAACGATTCGGCGTCAATTTTGACTGAAAACCTCGGCCCATAAAGTGTGCCGATAGGGTGCTCCGTCAATTCATGGGCCCATTTTCGTTTCTAGGTCATGCCACGTCGAAGTCCTGGGAAGTGGCTAAACTATGGGCTCCTTCCTTTCGAGACCCCACCTATGAAATTTGCATTCAACCCACACCGCGCGTCTGTTGGCATTCGCCTGCTCCTTACTTTTGCTTTCGTAATTGCGATTCATCAACACGACATCTTCGCTTTCAATCCCCCCGTCGATCAACAAGGACCATTGACGGTTCGCATCGAAGGCCCGAGCTCCATTCACGAACCGGGAAAAGTTTTCTCAACGGTAGTCCAACTCGAAAACGATGGACAATCGAAAGTCAAGGGAACCGTGCGGTGTTACAGCATCGATGGTTGGGCATGTGAGCCAGAACGGAGTGTATTTTTTGAACTCGACAAGAAAAGCAAGACCGAATTTGAATTCAAAATCACGCCCTCCGCAAACACGTACTCGGCACACTATCCAGTGCATGCGATCGTCGACTTCGAATCCGATGGCATGCACTTAACGGCTCACCCTATCCTTGTTCTAACCACCGATGTTTCCCCTCGTCCGACGTCGACTGCCATCACTCAATGGAAACCGTACAAGGTTGACTGTGATCGCAGGCTTTCGCTCTGGCAAATCCCCATTCACCGTAGTGTCTCACAAGTATTTGGGAAACCCTCGACAACAACATCAGTGGGATGGACCGGGCCGATTGCGACGCATCGAGCGGACATGGATCCTCGCGCCATCGTCAAAGCAGATGACGAATCACGACACGCGATCACAATGCATCCACCTTGGTTCGCTGGCAATCCCGGGACCCTATTGATCGAATATCCGCTGGAGCTTCCCTCGTGCGAACCTATCTCGCTCGATTATGCAAACGCGGTCACGGCAAATGGCGAAGGCGACGGCGTGACCTTTCGTGTCCGAGTCACCGCGTTTGATGCTCCTCATGGCGAGTTTGGTGATGTGATTTCCGAACATCACAGTGATGCAACGTCGTGGCAATCCCAATCAGTCGACCTAAGCCAATTCGCAGGACAGTCCATTCGACTGCAATTGGAATCACATCCTGGCCCCGCAAAGAACACCTCCTTTGACCAATGCTTTTGGGGTACTCCTACGCTAAATGTTGGCCGACCACCCGAACGATTGCCCTTTCCGCCCGATTCACAGCGTCCAATTGCGAGCGAATCGAAAGCGTACCATTTTAATTGTGGCAGTAACGAGGTCGACATTCGACCTGGTCGCCGAGGGCTACTCGATGCATCGATTGGTTTTTCGGATACACAGGAGCATCGATTATGGATTCAAGGCTTCAATGTGCGAGTGGCGGGATTTGACCTGAACGACGGCGGAGCAGCGATAACGCTTCGCGAAGTCAGTCAACGGGCAACCAACAATGGCATTCGAGTATTACATTCGTTCGCCACGATGGATCGAGCATTCGACTTGGTGGGTGAAGCAAGCGTGAAAGACGAGATGCTACAAGTGAAGTGGACTCTCGAAAATGCATCTCCAAATCAACCATGGAATGTCACTCGTATCGAAGCAGTGTCACTCGGTAAATTCAGCAGCCAAGCAAAACGCATTTACGCAGGCCACGGTAACGTCCTCGAAATCCCCGAAGCATTCAACCTAAACTTTGATGGTCACCGGCTTGCAACGTCCTTTGTTGGCTTCGATTTCAACAGCAACGTGTCCTTGGTGGAAGCAGTCGACTTGCCACCGACCCAATTGCGTGTGGATCCGGCACAACATCACTATTCCCTTGAAACCGATGGGGAGGCAACGTTCATGCTGATCCCCGGAAAAAGTGTTTGGGAATTGGCGAAGCGATACCGCGACCACAACGGACTTAAGGCAGCCAGCGGCGTCAACAAATTAGCGGGACGATTTGCGTTTGACCTTTGGGGAGGCCGATACGAAGACGCAAACACTCAACTCAAACGGGCATTTCGATATGGGCTGACCCACTCCGTCGTCGTTTGGCACAACTGGCAACATTTTGGGTACGATTACCGACTTCCTGAAATTTACCCACCGAATCCAGAACATGGCAACGAAGAACAATTGCGTTCACTGATTGAGACCTGTAGTCAGTCCGACGTACTGTTCGCGTTACACGACAACTACATCGACTTCTATCCCGATGCAGATGGCTTTTCGTACCGTGATGTGATTGCCTTTGACCGGAACCAAAAACCTGTCAAAGCATGGTTGAACGAATACCGAGGTGCACGTTCCTACCGTTACCGGGCCGATCGAGTCACACCGTTTCTTCAAAACAATCTAAATGTGATCTCTCAAAAACTTCGACCCTCATCCTACTTTATTGATGTCTGGTCAAGCATTCGGCCCTACGACTACTGGACCGCCGACGGCACTTTCTTTGACGCCCAATCAACCCGCGATTCCTGGAGGAAACACTTTGCTTGGATTCGTGACAAACTTGGAAACAACGCTCCCCAAATTTCCGAGAGTGGTCACGACCAATTGATCGGTTGGCTCGACGGCGCCCAAACGAACCATCTGCGTGTCGGCAAACCACTTGGCGGGAAGCATTCGTGGAGCGTATGGAACATTCAATGCGCTGACTCGGAGCGGATCCCTTGGTTCGATGCCGCTCATCACGACCGGTTTGTGCTTCACGGCGCCGGCTATTCCTCGCGTTATCAAGCGGGACTCGATGGAACAATGCACGGCATCTACAGCGACGACTATATCGCAACGGAAATGCTGACCGGTCACCCCACAATGGCCAGTAGTCCTTTTGACCGAGACGTTGTGCGGAAATACTGGTTAACGCACAATGTATCACGTGCACTCGCATTGAAAACGATCGAAGATGTCACGTTTGTTGACGACAACCTGCACCATCAACACGTACGCTGGTCCAATGGCGGCGAGGTTTGGGTAAATCGGGGCGAAGATGATTGGACGACCCAAGACGTGGACCTTCCTCCTTTTGGTTTTTTGGCAAAGATTCCGACTTCCGAAGGACTCGTATCTGCTGCGGTCTGTCGCCAAGATGGATTGATTGTTGAAAAATGTCAGTCGCCGAATGAACTCTACGTCAATGCGAGAAGCTCGATTGGCGAACTGGCCTGTATCGAACCGAGAATCGTCGGATTTGACGCCCACTCGGCAAACCAACTTCGCTTTGTCATCGACTGGAAGTTGGCTGATCCCATTCCAACAGGCTTCAAACCGTTCCTGCACTTCGTTGATCAAGAAGAAAAGATCGCGTTCCAGGCAGCCAACATCGATGAATTCCCGCAAAGCGGAAAAACCGGAACCTTCTCAATACGCGCAACAGGAAAATTGCCGCAAACTTGTACCAAGGGCGATGAGTTCGAATTGCGTGTTGGTTTCTATGACCCCTCAGGCAATCACCACCGTTTGCCATTGATTGGAAATCGCGACGATGAACGTCGGATTCGACTCGGAAAAATCACGGTGACAGGTGAAATGGATGCGGCAACTACCGTCGAATGGACAACGTTCAAACATGACAGAGACTCATTTCTCGACCGCAACAATATCGATGCGAAACCCGTTGATTTTGAATGGGTCGTCACGCCCGGATCTTGCAGGATCACACGTGATGGTGACACGGTCGTTTTGACACCTCTGCCGAACGAAAATGCGAAACGAACATCGTGGAAAGTTCACTGGGATGCGTTACCCTGGTCTTTGCCGACGCCGAACCGCGTGATTGCGATCCGTGAATCCGGAGAGGTCCTATGGAAACGCCCGCTTGACCAGAAAAACAATTTCCAACACGACCCCGAGGCGTTCGCGTATCGCTTCGATCTAGAGCAATGAACTCGCGGATATCACACGGTCGCAATATCGACGATCTATCGAGTAACGTCGGATACCGTTGAGGTTCCGGTGCAAGCAAATTGATCGTACGATTCCTGGCGTTTGAAAACGCATTAGGAAAAACATGTATCATGGGTGACGTGCATCCCAGGATTGGTTTGCAGGACGCGACCTCCATTGCGAGCTACAGATGTCGAATCATACCGAGCCAACTTGCCCCAATGATCACACATCCGATTCATTGAACATTGGAAACGCGGCCGAAAAATCGCCAGTAGATTTAAAGCCGAGGGTTTGGCCACTGTTCGCGATAAGCCTCGCCGAAGTGGTGTTCATTTCGATATTACAAGGGGCATTCATCCTCGCTTTTCTGTTTGCCACTCGTGGCGACGGCCAATCGTTACAGGAAGCAGTCCGTGGTTTGCCGTCACGACTTATGCACCCGCCCCTCTTCTTGCTGATGCTCTGCCTCTCTGGATTCTCAATGATCGGGTTTGCGTTTCTATTTGGACGAATGAGTGCGAAACATCGTCACATCTCAACTATAGAAAGACTGGGACTGCAATGGCCAACCATTCCTTTGACGTCATTTCTTTGCTTGATGATTGGCTCGGTGCCAGTGCTTCTAATATCGGTTGGAATTGTCATGTTGATCAACATGGTTCTACCGGGTGATGAAACTGGCTTGGCCCTATACAAAGACATCACCAACGGTTGGGCAGTCGCGTTGATCGTCCTCATTGGTGTGCTACCGGGTTTCGGCGAAGAGTTGTTTTTCCGAGGATTCATCCAACGCCGGATGTTACAGAGGTACCGACCATCGGTTGCAATCGGCGTGACGTCGGCCCTGTTTGGCCTCTTTCATGTCACACCGCACGGAATTGCACTCGCAACCATCATCGGCGTATGGCTAGGTGTCATCGCGTGGCGCACGAATTCGATCTGGCCGAGCGTTTGTTGTCACGCGTTTATCAATAGCGGATGGAACATTTACCAAGTGGGGCGATTCAATTGGGGGTTCCCCGATGTTCCGCCGATTTGGTTCGGTATCGTTGGAAGTGCCGTTGTTCTTGCTGCGTTTGCCATTTCGGTTCGGATACTTCGCACTCAAGATCCAAATTTGGATCAGCTCCGTTCGGAGTTCGCCTAAAGCCTATTTCATTTGATTCCAAACGCTCTCTGCCGCTCGCACATCGCTCGGGTGCGCCTTACCACCGCCGTAGACAACTCGGTTGTAAGCGTCGACAACCTGCATCGCAGCGGTGGACATCGAGGGAACCGCAGTAGCAATTCGCTTTAGAAACTCGCTTGGTGTTTCATCCCGCCGACGTACCGTGCCTTGCTCTCGCGCCCATGCTTCGAGTGCTTGGAACGTGATCACGATCACACGTCGCGGATCATTCTCGGAGCCAATTGGATTGCGAAACGATGCAAAGGATCGTGGTGGAACCGAGGAGTCTTCGTCAATGAATTCATCTTCTTGCTTTGCCAAGTCACTCGACCTGCGATTCCAAAGACTTTCCCACCAAGCAAGAATCGCATCACGATTGATCCACAAGAATGCTGCAATGACGGCCGCCAGAATCAAACCAATAAGGAAACGCAACATCGAACCAAACATCGATAAAGCGTCTGCAATTGGCTTAAACCAGTTCGACGGCGGCTGTTCGGGATCCTCAGGTGCAGGATCCTGCTGATCGGATCGCTCAGAATCCGATGACTCCGATTGTTTCGACTCATCCTGCTTTGATTCTTGCTTCTCGGCTGCCTTGGCATCCTCCGGTGATTTCTCCGCTTTGCCTTCCGAAGCTCCATCTTCTGAGTCACCTTTTTGACCGCTGTCTTGCTTGCCCGAGTCCTGTTTGCCCGA
>SJPJ01000001.1:1726544-1818445 GCA_007859835.1 Novipirellula herctigrandis
CTCCTGTTTGCCCGAGTCCTGTTTGCCTGATTGGCTTGGGGATTGCTTGCCACCTTCCTGTTTTCCAGTCGGCCCCTTTTCGGCTTGGCCGTCTCCGGCATCCCCCGGAGGCGCTCCCTGCTGGGCTGCAATCTCCTGAACCTCTTTGTCTGCTGCGTTCTTATCTTGATTGGTTGTCGCGGCCCCGGGACTCTTCTTTCCTGCTGCTTCGTTCCCCCAGCCGTATTTGCTGGCGGCAAGATCGTCGCTGGAGGTCAAGAACTCAGGCAATTCAAACGACGCCAAAGCTTGACCTGGCAAAGGGGCAAAATAGGAAATCGCCAAAATCAGAGCTATCATTCCAAGTCCGCCAGCTAACCATCCGACGGAGACATTCGCTGGCATATCGACGCCGCGCTGGCGAAGATATCGACGTAGCCCTAGAAAACTGGTGGTTACAAGTAACGACAGACTTGCGAACAGATAGATGGCTAATAACCAGATCGCTCGATTCCATGTCGCTGGATCGGAACGAATAAAAAACTGACCAATGCCAAACAGTGGCAATGCGGCAAGTGCCAAATACATCACCGTACGGCCAGGTTGGTGAGTCGGACGATTTCGTGGCGTCTGTGTGGCCGGTGTGGAATCGGACTCAGCGTCCTTCGATGCAATTTGCGATCGAACAAAGTGACGACCGCTATCGATTAACCCTTGACCACTAGAGTCGACCGAATCATCGATCAACGTACAATCGTGAACGATACGGTCGGCAAGGTATCCAACCAGCACGAGAATGAAGATGCTAAAGATTGGCGAACCGACAAATCGCATCATGGCGACAAAACTGACCGCGCCTAGAACGACAAGATAACCAAGCGAGTATTTCCGGTCATTTTCGATTGCAACACGAGCAATTCCGACTGCACCGAGAGTGAACATCAACAATGTCCACGAGACACGCTCCGGATAACCACCGCGGTACAAGACTAACATCAAGAAGTTTGCCAAACTGCTGATCATCAAGAAGATCAACATTGGCGCGACCGCGATCGCCGCGTAATCGGCTGCGGTCTTACGAGCAGTGGATCCGGCGATGGTTTGAACTACTTAGTAGGTGTGTCGGGGTGAGATTTCTTCCAATGCTTCAGCGCTGGACCGATCGCATTCATTGGAACCCATTTTCCTTTAGTCTTTGTGCTTTGTAAAAGCGTCTCAGGAGAAATTTTTCCCTGATCGATTCGTACAAGCAGATCCTGTTCGGAAATTGGGCCTACCCGACGCGTCTTCCGCATCCATCCGCTTGACATGTAATACCATCCAGCTCCCATGGCTCACCTCTATCTTACCTTGCGAATCATCTCGCAAGTGTGCTTTTACCGCAGACGAATCCAGCTCCTCAGAGCCAGTAGCCAGCGATGTCTCGGTTGCTTTTCTTTTCAAATTTCGAAAGAGCGAAATACCGATTTGACCCTCGATCGCAAGTGTCAATGAAATCGCCACAACACTTCATCGTAACGTCGGCAACGCGCCCATACAAACTGCTCTTAGGAAAAAAGGAAGCTCAAAGGCAAGATCAGCCACCCGAAACCACCCCCATAGAGGGGCCCCTCGCACTAAAACACGCAGATTGTGGATCGCAGCCGCTTAGCATCATGAGCCCCTCCCAGCCTTGCGTCCGACAAAACACACGACCACATCGTAACGTCGGCGTGGCATGCAACGGACCGAAAAGAAGTACCAAACACCGCGTGATCAACCGCCTGCCGTGACTCCGGTTTGGCGTTTACGATTTACCGAATTCACACCATTCGTACCGCGAAACACACTTCACATCGGTTGCGTGCCAATTGCCGGACACGAATTTCGACGGGATTCCAAGATTGGACCTTATCTATCCATGTGTCAATCTTTTTCGCAGCCTGATAATCACCCAATTTCATTGTGATCAGCAAACCACGGACATCACTATTTCGGTGCGTGACGATTTTGCCGACCGTTGTCAGCGTCTGTTCCGGCTTCACGGTTGAATCGACCAAAATCCATTTCACGCCACTGTATTCCCGCCTTGGCAAATCATCAGCCCTGGCTTGGACATAGCGAAAATTAGGGTGCTCGGCAATTTGCGGATCCATTTCGGCGGGGTCGATCCCCATGACTTTCAAACCCAACTCAAGTAGTCGTTGGCATGCCCCGCCCGGTGCCGCGCCGATCTCGGCTGCGATGTCACCACGATGGATATCAAATCCGCTCCATTGGATCGATTCGGCCGCTTTGTAGTAGGCTCTCGAAACGGGTGGCTCGGCCAAATCAATTGGTTGCACACCGCCCGGCCATCGAGTTGGCCAAGTCTGTGCTTTATGGGTCCCAAAGAACCAATGTGATGGCTCCACCAGCACCACGTCCAAAATACTCTCGCCCGGTTGAGCGACACGGTTGACTGCATCGCAACGCAATCGATCCGCCGCTAACCGTCGATAGATTTCTTCACCCACCGCTTTGGAAACTTCATCCACGCCTGGTTCAAACCCAAAACGACCGATAGCCGCTCGATCTTTTGGCCAAACGTGCAATTGATCGAACCGAAATTCGCTCGGGTACCGCTCATCGATCTGCTGCAACAAAGAATCGATCATCTCATTGCCGTCGCCACCACGAGCTTGGCCGATCGACAGCGAGGAAGTACGAACAAAGACACCTTCCGGTGCAGCGATTTGGTCGTCATGTTTGGCGGTCACAAATCCGGGACGGGAAAAAGCGAGCCGCCATCCCTGGGTTGTGATCGCGTCTTTGACGGGTTGCTCCGCACCATAGGCACAGCAAACGAACGCGAACGTCGGCGCCGGTGAAGCGCTAGGGTCAGTGTTGTGGGTCATTGAGATTGCATAGCTATTGGGCGATTCGCCCATTCATCGGATATCATGAAGTGCCGCAGTGTAACCGAGAACGTCATTGTGACGACGACAATAATCAAGAATCGTTTGGTAAACGTCCAACTTCTTTGTTGAATCGGCATCCGACGCTGCATCCCGCGACGCTGCATCCCGCGACGCTGCATCCCGCGACGCTGCATCCCGCGACGCTGCATCCCGCGACGCGATATCCAGTAGCAGAGGTACGATTCGCTGCGAAGGCATATCGTCGGGGACCAATTCCACGGCCACTTTCACTGCCTTGCCATGTTGTCCAACCCGATCGAGTAAGTCGACATAGGTCTCGATCGCTGAGGCCCCAAACTGTTTCGTGTCAACCGCACGAGCTTTTCGTTCGAACCATTTCAATCCCGCCTCTGTGTCCTCGCCCAATAGGGTGGAATAAAAGGTGTTATAGGCTGGATAAAAATCGACGAATGGTTCTTCGCCCGGGTATTGGTACTGTGCCGACAATCGTCGACCGTATTGACAAAGATCACGGGCTTTTTGGTGTTGCGAAGGGTCATCAAGTACCGACGCGATCCGCACGGTCGATGCCAAATGCGTTGTATCGAGATGGTACGCACCTTCGTCCATGATCCATGGCCTCGTTTGAAGCATCTGCGAAAGTGTCTCGTCCTCCCCAGCGGGTGATTCACGCCGAGCAATATCACCACGAACCAAAACCACCAACTCGTTATACAAATGGTCTAGCAGTCGCGCCGCCGCCGCTTGGCGATCAGCCTTACCTCGCGACGCAACCGCTTGCTCATACAATGTAATACTGTTGCAAGTCCCTTGGTGCTCAAGCACTGCCGCGAAACCACGACCTACATCCAATCCCTCGTGTAACAAGACTTGAATCATCGCGTCATAATTTTCTTCGGTGATCGGGATTTTTGCGATCGACTTACGAGCCAATTCGACATCCCCCGTGGGCCGGAGGTACATCCAACCTTCGGCGACTTTGCCATCATCGATAAGCATTTGCCCCACCTCGGTACATGCCTCCAACAAACCCGCTTCGAGTTGGCGTTCGACCTCTTCGGGTTTCGGCTTGTCATGCTCGGTGACCAAAAGGGGCAACCCAAGGTGATCGCGGATTTGCATCTTTAGTCCCTCGAACAACTCCACTGGCTGTCGAGATTGACGAAAATGCTCGACCATCAAGGCAAGCATTTTCGATGGTGACTCGCTGGTGCCACGCAGTTTGTCAAAAACTGCAGCTTCACGAACGCTGGGGGAATCAGGGGAGAAATCAGGCGTAGGAGATGTCATCTTGTTTCATGTTCCTGTGTCGCTGTCGCAAATCATGGTGTGCAGCCGTGGATCCATCAGCGATTCGGCAACCAGGATTGCGCCATCAAACGATTGGCCAACCGTGTTTTCATTTGGGACAGCGACGGTTTGTGCACCCGCAGCGATCGCCGCTGCACAACCGTTTCCACTATCCTCAAGCACGAGCATTGACTCCGGGGAAATTTGCATTTTCTCAGCAGCAGCCAAGTACATTTCCGGGTGCGGTTTTCCATGTTGAACATCATCCCCACTGAGGATAAACGCTAACGCGCTATCCCAGTCGACTCGCTCTAAGATAATGTCAACAAAAAGCCTTCGGCTACTGGTTGCCAAACCGAACGGCAATTTTGATTTGGTCAACAAATCAATCCAATGCTGCAATCCCGGCATTGGTTCCAGTCCATCGACCAGAAGGGCCCCGTACAGCTCGTCGGATTCGCAAAGCAGATCGAGCGGAGTGACATCCAAGTGATGCATATCGATCATCTGCTGCATGGCAGCCGGGCCAACGCGGCCCATCATCCGAGCCTGCAATTCATCGCTATATCGATAGCCACGACGTTTGAGCAATTCGTCACCGACTTGCCAATAAAGTCGCTCGGTATCGAACAGCAGCCCGTCCATATCGAGTGCAACACCCAAAATCGGTGGTCGTAAGGATTTTCTTGTCATGAAGTGTATCTGTCTTCGACTAGGTCACGCCGCGAAGGGATTCATCGACTTGGGGTAGATCATCGAGCGATTCGAGACCAAACAGTACCAAGAATCGCTCCGTTGGATAGTAGTGAGGCACGGGGCGGCCACCTTCTTCGGCAGGCTTTCGTTCGATACTCAATAATTGACGGCGGACCAATTGGTTCAACAGGGGCCCACAATCTCGTCCTCGTTGGTCTTGGACTTTTTGCGCAGTAATTCCTGGTTGGTAGGCGACCAACGCCAATGCTTCAATGGCCCCTTGCGTCAACTTCGCATCGCGGACCTTTCCCAAGAACGACCGGCGGACCTGTTCAACTTCGGGTGAAATGGTCAGCCGGTAGCCTTCGTCGGACTTCACAATTCGTAGCGATTGCTCAGCGTCGCGGTAGGATTGGTTCAGCCTATCGATCAGTTCGATAACTTCCTCTGGCGTGACCTCGCGCATCAACGACGCCAACCGCTGTTCGGTAAACAATTTGTTTTCAGGGTGTCCGACGAAGAGTGCTCCTTCGATAATCGCTTCGGGGGTGACGAGTTCATCTTCGGGAACGGGTTCAAAAGAAAGCCCATCCTCATCCGACTCGCTAACCTCTCCGTCCACTCCGCTGTCTGCGGGCTCTGAAAACGCTTCGGGATCATGCTTCGCAGCAGCACGGGCATACGCAGCACCGAGATCGTCGAGAGACAGTTCGTCTTCTGCTTCGTCTTCGAGTTCGTCTTCTTCGTCTTCCGGCTCGTCTTCTTCGTCTTCGAGTTCAGCTTCGTCTTCGAGTTCAGCTTCGAGTTCGTCTACAGGCTCGTCTACAGGCTCGTCTACAGGCTCGTCTACAGGTTCGTCTTCTTCGTCTTCCGGCTCGTCTACAGGCTCGTCTTCCGGCTCGTCTTCCGGCTCGTCTTCCGGCTCGTCTTCCGGCTCGTCTTCCGGCTCGTCTTCCGGCTCGTCTACAGGCTCGTCTACAGGCTCGTCTACAGGCTCGTCTACAGGCTCGTCTTCTGGCTCGTCTTCTGGCTCGTCTACAGGCTCGTCTACAGGCTCGTCTACAGGCTCGTCTTCTTCGTCTTCTTCGTCTTCTTCGTCTTCGAGTTCGTCTGCTTCGTTCTCTGCTTCGTTCTCTGCTTCGTCTTCGTCTTCGAGCTCGTCTTCGAGTTCGTCTTCTGTTTCGTCTTGGGAGTGTTCTTCGGTCATATATTCACCGCACGATTGTTAGATGGCGTTTTGATCGTGGGAGCGATCAGCGACGATGACTATACCCACTCTTGTTTGGTGGGTTTGATGACAATTTCAGGGACGTGGGCTCGCGGGGGCAGACCGCAAATTGTGACGATCAACGCTGCGATGTCGTCAGGCTGCAATATCGATGCTTTGTGCTCTTCGGTTACTTTTACGGGACGATTGTCGAGAATCGGCGTGTTCACTTCGCCAGGGTAGACGTTCGTGATTCGGACACCTTCGTCACGCACTTCATTCGCTACTGCGGTGCCGAGGGCCGTCATCGCGAACTTGCTGGCACAATAGATCACTCCCCCAAGCGAGATCGCTCGTTTGCCAGCGACCGACGAGATATTGATCACGATGCCGTCTTTTCGCTGCCGCATCGACGGCAACACCTCGTGCATGCAGCGGTACGCACCGGTCGCATTGATTTGTAGTACACGTTCCCAGTCTTCGGGTTTCATCGCTGCCATCGTGCGATTCACAATGTTCACCCCGGCACTGTTAACCAAGATGTCGACTTCCCCATCGGTTTGGCGGACCGAGGAAAAGAAAGATGCTACCGAACCAGCATCGGCAACATCGAGCCTGCAGGTGCGAACAGGATGTTCACACGAAATCGAATTAGCGAGTGCTTCGAGTGGTTCGGTTCGACGGCCGCCGATCGTAACCTTACAACCCACTAGGGCCAAACCTTTAGCGATCCCGGCACCGATTCCTGTGCCCCCGCCTGTGATAGCCACGGTTTTCCCTGATAAATTGGTCACGCTGAATGCCCTCGATCATTTTGACGGTTACGTTTGGGTTGGATTAACCTTAAGCGTAACAGACAGCGTGACGATTCGTGTAGGGCGGGACTACTTCCTTAGATAGTCCAAGGTCGGCAAGTCGGCGATCTGAGACGCAGGTGTGCTTCGAGCCGCCGGAGTAAATGGCTGGATCGAATGCTGGGGATCAATCATCTTGACGGGTGCCGATGCCACACGTGTCAGCCCCGACATGAAGCTGCCACCGACGCCGTTGAATCCAACCGCCTGTTCGCGTTGGTCCAACACCGACCCGCTGCGGAACGGACCGACCCCCATCACGTAGGTGTCGTTGTTATGAGTCAATGCCGTTGCTTCGCCACCACCGCCTAACGTCAAACCTGTTTTTGCGTCGTAGCAAACCAATCCGATTTTGGCCGTTCCCATCTGAGTCGATCGTGAAGCCAACTTCACCTCGGGCAATTCAATTGGCAATCCAGGGATGCCGATCGCGGGAATTCCAACAAAGCTTTCTTGTGAATCGGTCCCCACGCCGCCACTACAGGGTTCCAAAATCACGTCGGCCTGGTCTGCTGCCGAAACGATTTTCGCGCCCGAGCTAAGGACTTTCTGACGAAGCGTGCTGACTAAATAGCCCTTGTCGACCGAATCGAGGTATTGCTGGTCAATAAACACGCTGTAGCCAGCCAAATCGTTGAATTGGACATTCGAAAACGCCCGGTCGATCGCAGCGGATATCAACAGTTGCTCGGTACCCGTTCGCGCGGTATTTGACGTCGTCGTCGTCGCGCAACCAGTACTAAAAACCGTACTCGCTCCGATTGCCGCCACGAGGAATGCGTTTGTCCAATTCGTTCGTCGTTTGTTGGTGATCAATGTAAAAACCCAATCGTGAAAAGAGGCGAAGAGTGCCGGCGGTAGGTTTCTACTCGCCAAGCCAGACCTGATCGTTAAGATCGCTATAAGTTCTTCGGACCACTGAACACGAGAGTGTAACTGCACAGATGGTTACACTCAGGGTCTTCCCCTTCCCCCCAAACTTCCAGGGCAACCCTAATTAACGCACCCACCCCTCCTTAAAGCTTGGAGTTGAATGAAATCCCATGTAGACACGTCGCGTCAGAATGACATATACAAGGGCTCTTGGGGACTTCCTAAACGTCTCCATACTGACCACACACACCGAACAAAGTTGTCTTTTTGACATCAAACCGAGGTTTTCGGATTGAGGCTCGCTGCACTTCGCAAGGCGCCAAGCAATGCCCCGCTTTGCACCGCTGTGGGGTGCAGCGAGCCCCAGGCCGAAACCAGCCCCAGGCCGAAACCAGCCCCAGGCCGAAACCAGCCCAAGCCCGGAAATCGCTAAGCCAATATTTCGTTGACGACGCGGCTTTCTTCGACGCCCGTCAGTTTCTGGTCGAGGCCTTGGAAGGGATACGTGAACCGCTCGTGGTCGATTCCCATCAAGTGCAAAATGGTGGCGTTTAGGTCACGAATGTGAACGGGATCGTTGACGATGTTGTAGCCAAACTCGTCTGTCTCCCCATGGACCACACCACCTTGCACTCCCGCGCCAGCGAGCCAGACGGTGAAACACTTTGGATGGTGGTCGCGGCCATAGTTCGTGTTCGTCAATTTACCTTGGCAATAAATGGTCCGCCCGAACTCGCCACCCCAAACGACCAACGTATCGTCGAGCAACCCGCGTCGGCGCAAATCGGTCAACAGGCCAGCCGATGGTTGATCAACATCGCGGCATTGGTTGGGCAGGTCTTTCGGCAACGTCAAGTGTTGATCCCAGCCGCGATGGAAAATCTGAGTGAACCGCACGCCCCGTTCTGCCATTCGTCGCGCCATCAAGCAGCAATTGGCAAACGTGCCGGGCGTCAGCACGTCCGGCCCATATAAATCGAGCACGTCCTTCGGCTCATCACTCAAATCCGTTAGCTCCGGGACACTTGTTTGCATCCGAAATGCCATCTCGTACTGAGCGATCCGAGCATTCGTTTCGGGGTCCCCGATCCGCTCGGCTGTCGATGCATTGATTCTTGACAGAGAATCCAACATTCGCCGACGCACACTCGCATCAATCCCATCGGGATTCGACAAGTATAAGACCGGGTCTCCGCTACTGCGCAGTGCCACTCCTTGATACTTACTCGGCAAAAAGCCACTTCCCCACAATCGATTGTAGAGCGCCTGAGCCTCCTTGCGTCCGGTCCACGTGGCTGTCATCACGACGAAAGCAGGCAAGTTCTCATTTTCGCTTCCCAAACCATAATTGAGCCATGCGCCCAAGCTCGCTTTTCCAGGCAGTTGATTCCCAGTACAGATGTACGTGATTGCCGGATCGTGATTGATCGCTTCGGTGTACATCGATTTGACCAAAGCAATCTCGTCCACCTTATTGGCCATATGTGGAACCAATTCGCTCGCCATCGTCCCGGCGGATCCGTGGGGGGCAAATTTGTAGATACTCGGGGCGATCGGAAATCGGTCTTGACCACTTGTCATCGTCGTCAGCCGTTGGCCCTTCCGAATCGATTCGGGCAGGTCTTTGTCGAACCAATCGGCCATCTCGGGCTTATGATCCCACATATCCATTTGGCTCGGCGCACCCGACATGAACAAATAGATTGCTCGCTTTGCCTTTGGTGCGTGATGTGGCAAGTTCGGCAAACCACCAACGGATTGCCCTGTCGACGCGAATCCGCGCGATTGGTCGAGCGCCGCCAATGCCGCTGCACCGACACCTGCGGATGTGCGAGAAAAGAACGCGCGACGAGTCATTTGCAATCGTCGTAGTTCAAAAGGGTCATTTCGATTCAGCATAGCGATTCGTTTCGATTCTCTATTTGTTGACTACTTCGTCTAGGTTCAAAAGCGTACTGGCGACAATCGACCAAGCGGCTAATTCGGGAGACGAATCACCAGTCAATTGCATTGCCAATTCCGGTTTCTGTACGTAGTGAACCACTAAGTCATGAAGCAGTGATTCGAGTTCGTTGATCTCTTGTTCGCTTGGTGGACGGCCAGTGACATTTTCAAATGCCCATTGAATCCGCGATTGGGTTGTTGGGACATCCGTCAACTCGGTCACGCGTTTGGCGATTTGCTTCGCCGCTTCCACGTACTGTTTTTCATTCATCAGAAGCAACGCCTGAAGTGGCGTGTTGGTACGCTCGCGGCGCGCCGTACACGATTCACGACTCGGCGCGTCGAATGTGGTCATTTGTGGCGGTGGGCTGGTCCGTTTCCAAAACGTGTAAACACTTCTCCGATGAGTCTTTTCGCCTTCGTCTGCTACAAACACCGCCGTATCACTGCGGGTGTAACCGACCGCCTCCCAAAGCCCGGCTGGTTGTGGAGGCTTCACACTCGGGCCCCCCATTTCGTCAACCAACAAACCGGATAACGCCAAAGCTTGATCGCGAAGCACTTCGGCATCAAGCCGGAACCGAGGTCCGCGCGCGAGAAGTCGGTTAGCAGGATCAATTCGTAATTGCTTGGCGTCGACGTGAGCGCTGCGACGATAGGCATCACTCATCACGATCGCTTTCATCAACAGTTTCGTATCCCAACCGTTCTGGCGAAAATCGACCGCCAACCAATCGAGTAACACTGGGTGGCTTGGCGGTTCCCCCTGGCTTCCAAAATCTTCGCTGGTTTTGACCAGTCCCGTGCCGAAGAATTGTTGCCAAAAACGGTTTACCACTACACGGCTAGTCAGCGGATGCGATTCAGAGGTTAGCCATCGTGCCAACCCCAATCGATCATTGGGAAGGCCGTCATCCATCGGCGGCAAAAACGAGGGCGTCCGCCGTTGGACCGGATCCCCCGGTGCATCGTATTGACCACGGTTGAGGACATACGCTTGCCGCGGTTCGCCGAGTTCCTTCCAAACCAGTGTCGAAGTAATGGAATCACGAATGGATGCCATCGTTTTGACAAGCCCCTTTTCCATGTGTACCAAGACCGTCCAATCAGCGTGCGTGCAATAATCACTACGATAGATCTTGCGAATCTCTGCGTTTTGCTCGTTGGACCGCTCGTCCACTGGAACGCTCACCAATTCAACGACCTTGTTTGGCACATCCGGCATCGCGGTGGACAACGACAACCGAACTTGACGAAATTGGTGCTTCGCATACCTGCTCTTGTACTTCAACCGAACGCGAATCAATGCCTCTTCGGATTCGGTGGCGAGCGAAGTCAAGACGAGCCACGCATTTCGCGGCCCAACGGCATTGTGTCCATCAACCGCCCAACCTTTGTCGCGATCGTCACTTCCATCAATCGCAAAACGGATACCAAACTCGTCGCCCGGTTGTTCGATGTCGGCGGTCGCCGTACGAATGGGGACGGTCGTCCAATTACTCTTGCCAGCGCCGGCCTTCTTTTCGACTTCGATTTCCGTTAGCACGACATTTCCATTGTCGGACAATCCAACCCGGCTATCCGGTGTCTCGGTGAGTGCTTCGAGATGCAACGTTTGCCATGCAGTGTTGGGCTGCAGAGACGCTACAATCGTCACCGTGTCGGTCCCGGCAACTTCGCCGATCACGGACACGGATTGGTCGTCGTTAATCACCATTTCGACGCCCTTTTTGGAGGTTACCGTGGTTGGCGAGAGAACGAGTTCGTGATGATCGCCAGTCGATTTTTGCACCGATTGTTCCCACTCGGATTGAGCCGCGTCGACGGTGTCGATTGGCCCAGCCATTTCCGTTCGCAGTTCGGCAAGTTGCGTTTCGCAGTCGGCGACTGCGGCACTCTGCTCTTTGGTGGGCACTTTGATCGAGGGCGCATGATCTTTGATGTTTTTGTCCATCGCTCGACCATCGATGCTGTTGAAATAGGCAGACAGCGAATAGTAGTCGTGCGTCGTGATTGGATCGAATTTGTGGTCATGACAGACACTGCACCCGGTCGTCAATCCGAGAAACACGGTCCCAAAGGCATCGGTCCGATCGATCACGTTTCGCGAGAAAACCTCTTCGTAAATCGAACCGCCTTCGTTGGTCGTCACATTCAACCGGTTAAAGCCGCTGGCAATTTGTTGGTCTTGGGTCGCATCGGGCAACAAGTCGCCCGCAAGTTGTTCGGTAATGAATTGGTCAAACGGCATGTTTTGGTTGACCGCACCGATCACCCAATCGCGGTAGGGCCACATTTCGCGATAGTTGTCTAGATGCAATCCATGTGTGTCCCCATAACGAACCAGATCAAGCCAATAACGCCCCAGATGTTCACCGTAGCGAGGCGATTCCAACAACGATTCGACCAACGTCTTATACGCATTCGCCGAACGATCCTCCACAAACGCGTCGATTTGTTCGCGTGTCGGCGGCAATCCGGTCAGGTCCAAGCAAACTCGCCTTAGTAACGTCCGGTCGTCCGCCGGGCCATTCGGGCTCAAATTGACGCGATCGAGTTCCTGGTTGATGCAATAGTCGATCGCCTGCGTTGCGTTTCGAAGTGTCACGCCATCCGGGGACTCTTTCTTCGGAGCGATAAACGACCAGTGTTCTTGATATTCCGCACCGTCAGCCACCCAACGGCGAAACGTGGCAATTTGTGCATCCGAAAGGGGTTTGCTAAAGTCGGGTGGAGGCATCACCATGTCGGGATCGTCGCTGGAAACACGAGCGACCAATTCGCTGTTTTCCTCGTCGCCGGGAATGACGACATACGAGATTCCATCGGCGGTATCGAGTCTCAGGTCGGCACTGCGAGCTTCCTCATCGGGGCCATGGCAAGCGAAACAATGGTCCGACAAAATCGGGCGAACCTGTTGGCCAAAACTCGACGATTGGGCAAAACAACGGGAACCTGGCAAGGCAAACGCGATGACGATCAATAGCAGGATCGCCGGGAATTGAACCGAAAGGCAATTTCGAGATGAGCTCATGGGCGGGAAGGCAATCGAGACAATGGGGTTCGGGAATGCTTTTTTTGTTGATCCCGAGTATAGCTCAATTCACAAGTGCGAATGCGAATATTCGCGATTAGACGATCCTGCGTCCCATGCCTGTTCAACTTGTTAGAATGCAGTGGCGGATATTGGATCGTTGTACTTCAAAACTCGGAAACGTCTCTTGATTCGACTCTGTTTCTTGCTCGCTGTCGTTTTTATTGCGGGGAATATCGCACCGGCGGCCGATTTGGCAACGACCGAACAAATGTTTCGTGAAGGCAATTATGCCGAAGCCGAAGCCTCCGCGGCCGAGCAAGTTGAAAACGGGATTTGGAATGAACGATGGTCCCGCGCCCTAATTCGCTCTCAATTGGTACAAGGAAAGTACAAAGAGGCGGCCAACGTTTACCAGAGTGTGGTGAACCGTTATCCATCGAGCGTGACACTACGAATGTTGGGGATCGAGGCGTTGAGGTTTAGTGGCGCCGGCCGCAGACAGATTGAAACCGAACGGGCTCTCGTCTTCCAAGTCCTGCAAAGCACCGATTTGCGCAACGCCAGTCGCGACAACTTGATTGCTGCGGGCCGGTACTTTACGGAGATGGGCGAAGACGCGCGGGACATCCTCGAAATGTTCTACGACCGTGTCCGCCAATCGTCCCCCAATTTCTTAGAGGCCTACATCGCAACGGCCGAATTGGCCATCGAGAAAGGCGATTTCAACGTCGCCGGTGATACCCTGCAGGCTGCCGAGCGGATCGACCAAAGTGACCCGCGAACCGCTTATTTAATGGCGAAAGCATTCGAGTCGTCTGATGCAGGAATTGCCAACTCTTCGATCCAACGAGCACTCGAAATCAACCCAAACCATGTGCCGAGTCTTTTGTTCCTGGCCGATGCTGCGATCGACCGCGAATTCTACGACGAAGCGGAAAAAAAGATCGCTAGCGTTCTCGAAATTAATCCGAACCACCCTCAAGCCTGGGCTTTTCGCGCGGTGTTGGCTCATTTGAACGGGGAATTTGAGAAAGAAAAACAACACCGCGAAAAAGCTCTTGGCTCATGGGCTGCCAATCCGGCTGTCGATTCGTTGATTGGACTGAAGCTGTCGCAAAAATATCGATTCGCCGAAGGTGCAGAATATCAACAACGAGCGTTGGCGATAGACGCTAACCACACGGGAGCTCAATTCCAGCTCGCGCAAGATTTGCTTCGGCTTGGCAATGACGAACAAGGATGGAACTTGGCTAGCCGTGTGGCAGAGGAAGACCCGTACAACGTCGTAGCTCATAATTTGGCAACCTTGCGAGACCGGGTTCAAAAATCCACCCTTTTGGAAGCCAACGGAATCGTCGTCAAGATGGATCCGCTGGAAGCAAAAATTTATGGCGGTGCTGTTTTAGAACTGCTCAGCGAGGCTCGTGAAGTGCTATGCGCGAAGTATGATGTCGAGCCAAACGCGCCGATCGTGGTGGAGATTTTCCCAGAGCAAAAAGACTTTGCGATTCGGACGTTCGGCTTGCCAGGCGGGGCAGGCTTCTTAGGCGTCTGCTTCGGCAGAGTGATCACGGCAAATAGCCCCGCTAGCCAGGGCGAACGACCAGCGAATTGGAAAAGTGTTTTGTGGCACGAATTCTGTCATGTCGTAACACTTGAAAAAACGAATAACCGAATGCCGCGGTGGCTGAGCGAGGGGATCTCGGTCTACGAAGAACGATGCCAAAACAAAGCCTGGGGCGAATCGATGACGGCAACGTACCGCACAATGTTGCTCGATGACAACTTGACGCCAGTGAGCGGATTGAGTGCCGCGTTCCTGAGTCCGCCATCGCCGATTCATCTTCAATTCGCCTATTATCAGTCATCGTTGGTGGTCGAATTTTTGGTCGAGCGTCATGGAGTTGATTCGCTTAAAGGTTTGCTTGATGATCTCGGTGATGGCTTGTTGATTCACGATGCGATCAGTCGGAACGTCGGACCGCCGGAAAAATTGGATGCGGAGTTTGCAGCGTATGCCTGTAAGGTTGGCAATGCGTTTGCCCCGGATGCCGATTGGTCCGACGAAGGTTTCCCGCAGCGTCCCACATCGGAATCCCTGGCTCAATGGCTTGTAGATCATCCCCATAGTTACAAGGGACTTCGGACGAAGGCGGCATCATTAGTCGCTGCGGAGCAATACCAAGATGCACGCGTGCCACTCGAGCAGCTTAGCGAATTAGAAGCGATGACGGCGGAACGCGGAGGACCGATGGAATTGTTGGCGGATGTCTACAAGGAATTGGGCGAGACCGAACTGGAACGCGAAATTCGCGAGCAAATCGTTTCCCGATCCGCCGACGCGTTGCCTTCGCTGAAGCGATTGATGGAGCTAGAAAAGGAACGCGATGATTGGGACAAGGTAGCGTTATACGCGAAAGATTATTTGGCGATCCAACCTCTATTGCCGTTCGCCCACGACCTTCTAGCGGAAGCGGCGGAAATGCGTGGCCACCCCACGATGGCGATCCATCCGCTAATGGCTTTGCTAGAAATGGACCCGGTTGATCCGGCTGGGTTGCATTTTCAGCTCGCCCAAACACTGTCCAAGACGAACCAGAATGACGAAGCCAAACGACATGCCTTGTTGGCACTCGAAGAGGCGCCGCGATATCGCCAAGCACACCGATTGCTACTAACGTTGGTCCAGCCAGCGGCCCCCCAATCGAAACCGGCGGTCCCCCAACCAAATCAAACAACGGCGAGCGAAAAGGGGAGCCAACCATGAATCGGCGACTCGTTTTATTCACGATTTTGCTGACTGCTGTGGCGGCCGGGGCTGCGCTCGCTCAGCGCGGCCGATCGCGGCGATACCGGGGAATCGAAACGGGACGTGGTGGAGTTCCCGATTGGGAAGTGAACGAAAATTTCCCTGGCGATTTGTTTACGTTTGTTCGCATTCGATACGATTCCTACGGAGGCCGTGGTGGCGGTGGCGGATGGGCGACCGACTATCGCGACAGTGATCTAAACTTCTCGCTTCGGCTTCAACAATTGACCTCCCTTAAGGTCAACCCAGAACCGATCGTCCTCGAATTAACAGACGATTCGTTATTTGACTATCCGTTTATCTACATCATCGAACCGGGAAGCTTGGTATTTAGCGAACCCGAGGTGCGGGCGCTGCGCCAATATTGTCTCAACGGTGGTTTCTTGATGGTGGATGACTTTTGGGGCGACATGCAGTACGAAAACCTGCGTCGCGAGTTAAAACGGGTCTTCCCAGATCGGGATCCGTATGAAGTGCCGCTCTCTCACGAAATTTTTCACAACGTCTACGACATGAAAGAAAAGCCGCAGGTTCCAGCAATCAATGCTGCGTGGCGAGGCCCCGATGGCCAAATCGGTTCGCGTGAATGGTCCGCAGACGGCAGCGACACGAGCACACCACATTACCGTGCGATTGTGGATGATCAATCACGCATCATGGTTTTCATTTGTCACAACACGGATCTCGGTGATGGTTGGGAACGTGAAGGCCAAAACCAATGGTACTTCGAAGAGTTTTCGGTCAAGAAAGCGTACCCAATGGGGATCAACATCGTCACCTACGCGATGACGCATTAGCAACGAAACGATAGGGACCGGCTTGTTAGACTAGCGGGCTTGTTAGGCTAGCGGGCTTGTTAGGCTAGCGGGCTTGTTAGGCTGAATCAGCGAAGAGGCGGGCCGTTCCATTGCACTTCGAAAAAGGTAAGCCGCTACTAAAAAATCCTGTACGCCAACAAGTCCGCATGGCCTACTTCATGCGATAGCCAATTTTCGAAAGCACATTGCGGACGGACTCCGTATGATCGCCTTGCAACTCGATTTGGTCTTCTTTCGGTTTCACCGTTCCGCCGGCACCACATGCAGCTTGCAGCGTTGTGAGCAGCCCTGGCAAATCATTTGCTTTGGCGGTCAAACCATCGATCACAGTCGCCTTGCGTCCACCTTTTCGCTTTTCGACTCGGATATGGGCAGTTTGCTTTGCCGGTTCAATTGCATCGGCTGCACGCTGACGCGCCGACTCGGCGTCTGCCTTTTCTTCATCCGTGCAAACACACTCGGACTCCAACTTGCCGCATAGGTCACAGGTCGGCGGAATATCGAAAGGAGTTCCTGCAAAAAGTCGGGTCATGACGATTCGTACCTTAGCCTATCTCTCACCAGCGATTGCTTCGGCGATATTATGTGTATGATCGTGGACCCGCGTGAAAGCATTGAGGGAAGCTAAAAAGGCGACGCTAACCATTGGCGGCGTTTGGCCACCGGACAGGTCTTCGAGGTGTTTTCGTCGAAGTAGCTTGATTTGAGTGCGCACGCGTTTCGACAAAGGGGACGTTTTGGTGACCACGTTTGGGTCACCCTTTTGAAGCGAATCGTTGACTTCACGCAAATACGCAACGGCATCCTTGTTCAGTGCCACCAAATCGTTTCGCTGTTCTTCGGTAAATCGGAATCCGTCGCGACGCAATTTGCGGTCGAATTTGTCTAAATCGGCCAAATAATCGCTGATCGATTCGTATTCGTCCGCCATCCGCAATTGGCGTCGTGCTTCATCCGCAGTTGCATGCGGCAGGTTGCCGGAGAGCAAATTGGTGATGTAAACCGCCAATTCGTCTTGAATCGAATCAAGCACCTGCTCACGTTTCTTGAGCCGATCGACGAGGATTTGGTCAGGTTCATCTTGCTGGATGACTTCGGCCAACCAACCAAGCATTTTGTCGCAACCGTCAGCCATCCGCTCGACTTCACGACCCGATTGTGCGATCGCCAACAAAGGAGATTCAAGAATTCGAATGTCCAAATCGGTCAACCGTGGTTTCTCTTTGAAATCCTTTGAGGGGACCAACCAATTCAATAGTCGAACGAACAAGGGCACAAACGAAATGAATAGAAACGTGTTAATGACGTTAAAAATAGTATGGGTCGTGGCGATTGCGGCCGTGATCCGTGGATAGGTATTCACGCCATCAACCATCTCCACCATCGAGGCTGGTTCCCCAAACGACCATTGAATCATCCACTGAACCATTTCGATGTACCAGGGGAAAATTGCGGTAATCCACAGCACACCTACCATGTTAAAGATAACGTGAAAATAGGCGGCTCGACGTGCGTTCGTGGTCGCCCCAAGCGATGCCAAAAACGCAGTAATGGTCGTTCCGATATTTTCGCCAAGCACAAGCGCTGCGGCGGTTTCGTAAGTGATGATGCCGGATGTCGCCAGCGAGATCGTGATCCCCAACGTCGCCGAAGAGGACTGAACCATCGTCGTCATGATACAGCCGACCATTGCACACTTTAAAACTCCAAGGTAGTTGTCGGCCTTAAACGTATGGAACCAAGATTCGAAGTCGGGAAGCTGCTTGATGAACGCGCAGGAATCCTTCATCAATTCGAGACCAAAGAAAACCATGCCGACGCCCATAATCGCCATCGCCCAATAGCGCCATCGGTCGCCTCGCGAGAACAAATAAATGAACGCGGCCGCACCGAGCAGCGGCAAGCCGTATTTGCCAACTTTCAGTACAAGGATCCAACCTGTAATCGTTGTGCCAATGTTTGCCCCCATGATCACGCCAATGGCTTGAGACAAATCCATCACACCGCTGTTAACAAACCCAACGACCATGACCGTCGTAATCGAACTCGATTGGACAACACAGGTAACCAAGACTCCGACGGACATCGCAAAAATGCGATTGGTCGTGACGGCGGCGATCAACCGGCGTAAACTATTACCCGCGACCGCTTGCATACCCTCGGACATGTTTTTCATGCCGAGCAAAAAGATGCCTAGACCACCAACCAGACCAAAAACTAATTCGACGAGTACTGAGAATTCCAATGAACTGGCCTAGTGAAGAATGCGGGACGTTGCCGAGAATATCTCTCCAAGAGGCTGGAATTCTACTTGGGGTGGCGGTGGAGACAACCACCGTCAACATTTTGAATGAGGTTTAGGGGAGGATTAAGGGAACGTGATCGAGACAAAATGGAATCGTGGCGATTGGGTAATCTATCGCAAACAGAAAACCAGCACGTCGCCGGGACAAAGAGCGTCAAATGTACACCCAGCCACCAAGGGAGACCTCTACCACTACACCGTGGACAAGTTTTGGATTGTCGATAGTGTGCTCGACGACGGCCAAATCGAGCTATGCACTCGCCGTGGGAAAAAAAATACCGTTGATGCATCGGACCCAATGCTCCGAAAAGCCAATTGGTGGCAGCGTTTGATTCATCGAGGACGTTACCAAGCGATCATGTCGCAGTAGTGGGAATCGCTCGCCTAACTTCGTCGCAGGAAGAACGGCTTCGTCGCAGGAAGAATGACCGAGGCGTGCGGGTTGGCGTGCAGGCCTCAGCCACCTTAGCTGGACAGCGCCACTTCGTGGCTTCCTGATTTCGTAAGTTGTGACTGTGCCGCGAGTTATCTCGCTTGACTTGGGAGTCAAAAAGAAACGACCCTCCGTGTGCTAATTGTTTCACGACGAAACCACGGAAGGTCGCCTCTATGTCACTACAGGATATCGCATCGCTCGGAAAGATGCTCGCCCAATTTCTCGCCATCTTTGCCGATTGTTTCCACGGCGTCAAAGGCCGAAGGCTGTTTGCCGCGTATGTTCGCGGACTGCTCTCGGAACTGCAGCGAAAGAACGTCGAAGCGATTGCTTTGAAACAAGGCATTGCACCGCGAACGCTCCAACGATTCCTCGAGTCCATCAAGTGGGACCACGACGAAGTACTCCAGCGATGCCGCAACGTGATCGTCCGCGAACAGGCCGACCCGCAGGCCATCGGAGTGATCGACGAAACCGGTACGGCCAAAGCCGGCAAGGAAACCGTCGGAGTCAAACGACAATACAACGGCAATCGCGGCAAAGTTGAAAACGCGGTTGTCAACGTCGCTCTATCGTTTGCCACAGCGACTTTCCAGTGCCTGATCGCCGCCCGAACGTACTTGCCCGAAGACTGGGCCAACGACACCGCGCGCCGAAAAAAACTCATGTCCCTGACGAGGCCCAGTTTCTGACCAAGCCGCAGATCGCCTTGGTGCTGATCGACCAGGCAATGGCCGATGGCATCACCGTCAAAGCCTGGACGTTTGATGAACTTTACGGTCGTGACGGGAAGTTTCTCGATGGGCTCGACGAGCGCAAACAGGCATTCGTTGGCGAAGTACCGCCGAACTTTCGGGCATGGGCGCGGAAGCCAAAAGTGCTGCGAAAATCGAGGCAAAAGACCAAGAGGCGGCAAAAGAAATACCCTCGCTTGGCCACCAGCGACTCGAAGGCTTGCCAAGTGCAGAACTTGGCCAAGTACTCGCCCGGCCTGGCCTCGCAAACACCGCAGCGTTACCGCACACGGGACTCGCATAAGGGGCCCGAGATTTGGGAAGTTCGCTGGCATATCGTCCATCGCAAGACTCACGACGGTCGCTTGGTCAGCTCGCAATGCACATTGATCGTTGCCAAGAACGTTCGCACCGGAGAAGTAAAGTACTTCATCAGCAATCGAATTCCAGGCCGTGATGGATGGACGGTTCGCGAGTTGCTGCGAATTGCGTTCGGACGCTGGAAGGTGGAAGCGTGCTTTCGCGAAGCCAAAGAGGAATTAGGCTGGGATCACTTTGAATGCCGTGGATGGGACTGCGTTCATCGTCACATGATCGTGGCGATCGTCAGCCAATTGTTCTGTGCCCGGGTTCGTCATCGTCTGTGCCGCACGGAGGTCGTCACCGACGCTGAGCGTCTGACGCTTGAACAGGTTCGACGGGCGGCCGATGTGGTGATCCGCTGCATCGGTCTTCCCAAGCGACTTCGAGATGAGCAGTACGAAGCAGAGCGTCTCCGAATCAGCTACCATCAACGTCGTAACGCGGAAGCAAGTCGTTGCCATCGTAAGAAACGTATCGCTGACTGTCATGACCTTGGAATCGACCCCGGTCAAATCAAAAGCGTCGAGCCAAAATCCGCGTGAAACTATAACCAATAACATCAAACTGGCGCTGTCCAATTAGGCTGCGCAAGAGCCAGACGGTTACGATGCCTAGCGCGATACCTGAAGCGAATTCACGATTTTTTGTCGTCCGTCGTTCGACGCTCTGATTGAACCGATTGCAACCGAAAGGCTGATCTCCAATACGACTGGCAAGTTTAACTTACCCCCCAACCCGCCTTTTTCATTTCCATGTACTCGGCGAACGTCCCATTTTCAATCGCCGTGCGTGCTCCAGCCATCACCCGTTGATAATACGTCAAATTGTGAATGCTCAGCAGAATCGGCCCAAGCATTTCACCAGCCACGAATAAGTGCCGTAGATAGCCACGACTATGGCGGCACGCCAAACACGGACAGCCTTTCTCAAGCGGTTCGGTATCCTCACGATGAACGGCGTTGCGAATTTTGATTTTTCCTTGATCCGTAAATGCCATCGCGTTGCGACCATTACGGGTTGGCATCACGCAATCGAACAAGTCGACCCCGCGAGCGACACTTTCGAGCAGATCCACCGGAGTCCCCACGCCCATCAAGTAGCGAGGTTTTTCTTCGGGCAAATAGGGGCAAGTTGCTTCGGTAATTCGGTACATTTCCGGCGGCGGCTCACCGACACTCAATCCGCCAATGGCAAATCCTTCAAATTCCATCGCTGACAACTCCGTTGCACACTGTTGACGCAATTCCACATCGAGCCCACCTTGCACGATTGCAAACCGGGCCTGATCGTCGCGACTGGCAGCGTTAAGACAACGTTGTGCCCAGCGAATGGAACGTTCCATTGCCTCAACGACTTTCGACCGTTCAGCCGGTAACGCGACGACATGATCCAAGACCATCGCCACATCGCTACCAAGAGACTCTTGAATTTCGATGCTGTGTTCGGGCGTTAGCTTGATGATCGCTCCGTCGATATGACTTCGGAATGTCGCCGCTTCTTCGTTGATTTCGCGAATCGCTTCAAGGCTGAAGACCTGAAATCCACCGCTGTCGGTCAAAATCGGGCCATCCCATAGAGTCATCCCATGCAGCCCTCCGAGGCGGCGAACCGTCTCGTGACCAGGCCTAAGTGCCAAATGGTAGGTGTTGCCCAAAATCATTTCGGCGCCTGTCGCGGCAACTTGGTCGATCGTCAATCCCTTGACGGTCCCTTGTGTTCCGACCGGCATAAAGCCAGGCGTTTGCACAGGTCCGTGCGGCGTCGAAAAAAAGCCTCGACGCGCCGACGTGCGGCGATCCCGGTTAAGAAGTTGGTAGTGGAAAACTGACATTAGTACGTATGGCTGCTCGAAATGGATAGGTTTGGGGATGGCAAGTTTGGATATGGCAAACCGGAAATATTCGCTATCGGTCCGGCACCTTCTCGAGACCAGATCGAACCCGCAGACGAGCCGGAGGTAGGCGTTAGGAATCACCATGGAGGGTGGCTCCTGCCAGTGACTCACAAGATCACATGGGGCGCCATCCGGTCCAAGATGTTTCTGCCATTTTGGAACGCAGGGCCTGGATCGACTACCCCCAAAACAACTTAACTACATTGCCAAAAAGCACTTACGACCTAAAAAACTTTATCGGCACGCCGGTTGCTGTCAATGCCTCTCGCTATCCTGCTTCCTGCCATTTGTGCAGACTTACGGTGCTGATGTAGTGCTAGGCGGGTAGTCGATTGTGAAAAAACAACTAACGGTGTCGAAGGTGGCTGTGTTTCTGTGCCACCCGATACTTCCCAATTTCTTTCCTGTATTGATGAAAGGTGTCACGGAGATGGCGACTGCCACCAAGAAAAGCTCAAAGATCCGTTTGCAACCCCTCGGCGAACGCATCGTGGTTCAACGTGAAGAAAGCGAACAAACCACCGCTGGCGGTATCGTGCTGCCCGACTCGGCTCAAGAAAAACCTGCTCGCGGGACCATCGTTGCCGTCGGCAATGGCAAATTGCTTGATGACGGCACCCGGGCTGCGAGTCAATTGAAGGCGGGTGAAATGGTCCTGTTCAGCTCTTACGCTGGCGAAACCGTTGAAATCGACGATGTCGAGTATCTGCTGATGCGTGAAGACGACGTTTTGGCCGTCATCGAATAAGCATAAACGGTCTTCCTTGTTTTCACCCCCGATTCACTGACCCAACAACACAACGAACTGGATTTAATTACTCATGGCAAAGATGATTGCTTTTGACCAGGAAGCACGTGAAGCGATTCGTCGCGGCGTGTCCAAGCTGGCACGAACCGTCAAAGTTACCCTCGGCCCAAAAGGCCGCAACGTGATTCTGCAGAAAAGCTTCGGTAGCCCGACCGTCACCAAGGACGGCGTCACCGTTGCAAAAGAAATCGAACTCGAAGACGTCTATGAGAACATGGGCGCTCGAATGGTCCGCGAAGTAGCCAGCAAGACGAGTGACGTCGCTGGTGACGGCACGACCACCGCAACCGTGATGGCCGAAGCGATCTTCAACGAAGGTCTCAAATCGGTGATCGCAGGTGTGAACCCCGTTCAAATGAAGTTCGGTATCGAAACGGCTGTTGACGACTTGACGGCACAGTTGCATTCAATGGCAACCAAGGTGAAGGACAAAGAAGCGATGGCTAACGTCGCAACCATCGCCAGCAACAACGACCGCGAAATCGGCGACTTGCTTGCCGATGCGATGAGCAAAGTTGGCAAAGATGGCGTCATCACTGTCGACGAAGGCAAGAGCCTGCACACCGAGCAAGAATGGGTCGAAGGGATGCAGTTCGATCGCGGCTACTTGTCGCCTTACTTCGTCACCGATCCAACTGCGATGGAATGTGTTCTCGAAGACGCTTACATCCTTGTTTTCGAAAAGAAGATCAGCAACATCAAGGACATGGTTCCGATGTTGGAAAAGGTCGTCCAACAAGGCAAGCCGCTGTTGATCATCGCTGAAGATGTCGACGGCGAAGCATTGGCTACCTTGGTCATCAACCGTTTGCGTGGCACCTTCACCGTGTGTGCTGTCAAGGCACCCGGCTACGGCGACCGCCGCAAGGCAATGATGGAAGACATCGCGATTTTGACCGGTGGTTTGGCAATTTTCGAAGCCTTGGGAACCAAGCTCGAAAGCGTCGATTTGCCACAACTCGGTCGTGCCAAGAAGATCATCATCGACAAGGACAACACGACGATCATTGAAGGTGCTGGCAAGAGCGCCGACATCAAGGCTCGTATCGATCAAATCCGCCGCGAAATCGAAAACTGCACTAGCGATTACGATCGCGAAAAACTCGAAGAGCGATTGGCGAAGTTGGCCGGTGGCGTTGCGAAGGTGAACGTCGGAGCAGCGACCGAAAGCGAAATGAAGGAAAAGAAAGCTCGCGTCGAAGACGCCCTTCATGCGACACGCGCTGCGGTTGAAGAAGGCATTCTTCCCGGTGGTGGCGTGGCTCTGCTTCGTGCCTCGAGCAAGGTGAAGCCTGATGATTCGCTGACCGAAGATCAACTCGTCGGCTACAAGATCGTTTTGCGTGCTTGCCGAGCCCCTGTCACCATGATCGCTGAAAACGCCGGACAAGACGGCGGAGTCGTTTGCGAAAAGGTGATCGGCATGAAGAACAACGAAGGCTACAATGCCTTGACCGATACATACGAAGACTTAGTCAAAGCGGGTGTGATTGACCCAACCAAGGTTACTCGTACCGCGCTTGGCAACGCTGCAAGCGTTGCAACGTTGCTGCTAACCAGCGACGCGTTAGTAGCAGAAAAACCGGCACCGACAAAGGGTGGCGGAACCGGCGGCGACCACGACATGTACTAATGCCGGCTGCAAAATACTAACGCTTTTTCAATAGGGCGGTCGACGGAGAAATCCGCCGACCGCTTTTTTTATTGATTTTGAAACCCAGCCCTTCACTGTCTGATCCGTCGGGCTCGATCCAGCGAACTCCAACGATAGCCAAACTAAGTGGAGGGTCTGCTGCCTAGAATGCGATTCAAGATGTCAGGGGCCGTTTCGACGCCTCGCCGCTCAACGATTCTCGCCAACGGCATCGTCACTGCCGAATCACCTCGCATAATCACTCCCGCACGATCGACACCGACGGTGGCTGCGGGCAGAAACGCTTGAGCCGATTGCCGACCTGGATCGCACCCGCCGATTTGCAATTCCACCGGAACTTTTTTTTGGAAAGCATCGCCAATTCGCACATCGACATTCCAATCACGCCGCGTTTGAGCACTTAGACTCGAAAGCCCGCAATTGGTTTGCCAAGCCGCTACGGCGCGGTTGGTTGCGGAGCCATCTAGTTGCAGCGCGACAGCACGCTTTGTCTGGTTCAAGAACCAGACCATCTTCACCAATAGCTCCGCGATCGGGATGGCTTGGGACTCACTAAAAGCATCGCATCCCAAAACGATCGCCAAATATTTCGCTTCACGAATTGGTTTGACAACATGACCTTCCCCACCGTGACGAAGGTCGTAATACAAATCCGCGAGCGTTTCGGCATCGAGCGTCGAAGTCTCTAAGCCGATCTTCGCATCAAGACGAATCCGTTCAGCGATCCGAGGATGACCGGACGAAACATCACCGATCATCCAAACCACATCGGCATGGCGACGAATATCGCCGATCGTCGCAGAAACAATCCCATCGCGACTAGTCGCCAATCGCCACGCGACTGCGGACGGAAAATCGTCGAGCCACAACCGAATCTCTCCGTTCGCTGCTAGCGACTGTAAAGCACGAGCCGTTTCCAAATCCGTGCCAACGGTGGCAACGTTCAACGGTCCCTTCTCCTCGAAACGCTGCACTGCATACTTCACAACATCCTTAGGCTCCGCGACTTCGGTGCCGATGCGTCCCAACGGCGACGTCTTCTGAACTTCCTTGAAAGCATCATTGGCTCTCAAACACTTCACTGATTCCATTGCACCGAATTCCATTGGACCGAAAACAACATCGTCGCAGTGGAGCGAGCAAAACGGACAAACGGCCAATTTCGATTCCATTAGATCGCGTTCACGCTAGGGCGATTGGGTAGATACTCGACCACTTTTGTACTGGCGATCAAATCATGCAAACAACGTCGGTCTTGCCTAAAGATGAACAGCACATCCACGAGCGCGACCAAATTGACCAAAATGTCATCGGCAAAACCTGGAACGATCGCAACGATAATCGTCAGTGGTAACAGCCAGAGGTATCGGTAGACAAAAACGTGCTTCACGGATGCCAGTCGCTCCGATTCAACATCGACAATTTGAATGTTTGTCAAAAATTTCCCAATCGTTTGACCACGAGTGGCAAGCAAGTAGCCGTGAAATAAGACAAATATCCCGTAGCCAACCGCGATCATCATTAGCTGTTCGACCAGCCCCACGGCTCCTGTTGAAATGCGACTTGCGTAACCGGTCATGAATTGAAGTGGCACTAAAAACAGCATTGCGAGAATGCCGTCTACGATCGCGGCGGCAAAACGCGTAAAGCGTTTCGCTAGTACCCCATTTTCACCCGACAAAGTCGAATCAGGCGTATTTGCTAACGGAGGCGTCTCTATGGAGAAACGGTTCGGATGGCTAGAAGCATCGGACATGGCTGGCAACTTCAAAGGAACAACGAGAAATCCGCCCCTTGTAAGCATGACCGATTCACATGCAACAATCTAGCTACTTGCGTGATCCCCGGGATGTGGTCGAAGCGAATTTTCCGTTAGGAGTTTTTCTTCGCGAACGCTCGCATGTCAGTCTCGATTCCTTGCAAACGTTCCGAAAGCTTCGCTTCGGCCTTTTCGAGATCTTCCGAATCCGCCGGTGCTAGACGTGTGAACACGTATAACTTGATCTTTGGTTCGGTTCCGCTCGGTCTTGCTGCGACATAGTTACCCGCGTCGTCCAATTCCATGATGATCAAGTCGCTCTTGGGGCCGATCAAGGGCTGTTTTTCTCCGGTGCTAACATCGGTCGTCGTTTCATCGCCGTAGTCACGAATCGTGGCAACCGAGATTCCAGCCAACTCTTTCGGAGGGTTTTGGCGGAACGCGGTCATAAGCCGTTTCATCGCTTCCATGCCCTCGCTTCCTTCCATCATCAGGTTGATCACGGTTTCTTTGTGGAAGCCATGCTCGCGATAGAGCCCCCACAAATATTCGTGCATCGAAACCTTCTTGGCCTTCAACTCCGCAGCCAACTCGCTCATCAACATGCATGCAACCGCGCCGTCTTTGTCGCGGCAATATTGGCCCACCAAGTAACCGTGTGATTCTTCGGCACCATAGGCAAAAAGGTCCGGCCCTTCGCGATCGATCACTTCGGCAATGTACTTGAATCCAACCAACAAATCACCGACACATCGCACCGAGTAGTTTTCGGCGATCCGCCGCATCAATTCCGTCGTCACGAGCGTTTTGATGATGTAGTGATCGGGTGACAAAGTTCCTGCGTCGGTGCGTTTGCTAAGCACATATTCGGCCAACAAGGATGCTATCTGGTTGCCATTAAAGGTCCGCCAATCGCCCGATGGGTCAAGCGTCATTGGTGCGGCAACGCCGAGCCGATCACAGTCCGGATCGGTTGCCAAGATCAAATCAAAACCCGATGCCTTGGCATACTCAATCGGTTTTTCGAAGACCGCGACATTCTCGGGGTTCGAGACATGGCCGGGCACATTTGGAAAATCCCCACTTTTTTCTGCATGAGGGCCATACACTTCGATGTCCTTGAAACCGTCTCGATCCAGGAGCGGCAAAACCGCAGCGGCTCCGACACCATGTAGCGGTGTGTAAAGAATCTTCGCATCCCGAGGCCCCTCGAATCGCTGTGCCGAAGCCGCGTCAAAATACGCTTGGTCGACTTCATCGGTCACGATCTCGACACGCCCCGACGCAACGGCTTCGTCGAACGGCGTGACGCGAATTTCTTGACACGACATGACTTCTTCAATGATCGCCTTGTCATGAGGCGGCAAGATTTGGGCACCGCTGGACCAATAGACTTTCACGGCATTGTCACTTGGTGGATTGTGACTGGCGGTGACCATGATCCCGCAATCACACTTTTTATACCGCACCGCGAACGACAATTGAGGCGTCGCTCGGTAATCATCGAGAAGGTAGACCTTGAAACCAGCGGCAACCATGATGCCGGCACAAAGTTCGGTGAAATGACGCGATTGGTGACGAGTGTCATAGGCGATCGCGCACGATAGTGTCGACACGTCACCACCGTTCTTCTTGGTGTAGTCAACCACGTAGTTTGCTAAGCCTTGTGCGCTTTCACCAATCGTTCGGTCGTTGATCGCGTTGGATCCAATCGGATACATGCGTCCGCGGCGACCGCCGGTTCCGAACGGAATGATCGTCCAAAACACGTCGTCAAGCTTTTGCCACTTCCCGCTCTCGATGTGCTCGACGACCGCGTCGCGATACCCCGAATAGCGATCTTCGGTCAACCAGGAGCGGATATTTGCGACCGCCGTTTGGCTGATTTTGGACTCTTGGACAGCAGCATCAATAGCGGAAAGAGGATCGAACACAGAGAGCTCCAGGAAAAGCAACGGGGTCAGGGTCGGGTAGCGTTGAATGACGATTTCGCTAGATTCTATTTGTTTCCCTAGCCAGATGGCAACGTGGGGACAAAACAGTCCCTTTCTTCCCCATATTCACACAATTGACGATCCCCCTCATGAGCGATTTGATCATCAGCGTTAGCGGCCTACGCGGCATTGTCGGCCAATCCTTGACCCCAACGGTCGCAGTCAACTTTGTCGCCGCCTACGCATCCAAACTGCCCGATGGCCCAATCATTGTCGGTCGCGACGGCCGTAGCAGCGGCCCGGTTTTATGCCAAGCGATCATCGCATCGCTTCGTGCCTGCGGTCGTGATTGCATTGATGCCGATGTGATTGCGACACCAACCATTGGGGTTTTGGTACGCGACCGAAAAGCGGCCGGTGCCGTCCAGGTTTCTGCTAGCCATAACCCGCCACCCTACAACGGCATCAAGTTGTTTGGCCCCGAAGGTCGCGTTCTCGACGCACAACGCGGAGCAACCATTCGCGATGGCTATTTTGATGGCGAAGCCGCATGGTGTGACTTTGACAAAATTGGTGCAGTTTGTGTTGACAAGGATCCGCATGCCGCTCATCTCGAAAAAGTCCTCGCGACGGTCGATTTCCGCAAAATTGCTTCGGCAAAACACCGAGTCCTGCTCGATAGCAACCACGGCGCCGGCGGCATCTTGGGCAAACGTTTGCTCGACGCACTTGGCTGCGAAGCAGTTTTGGTGGGCAAAACCCCGGATGGCCAATTCGCTCACGTTCCCGAACCCACGGCCGAGAATTTGCAGAGTATCGCGGCACAAGTTCGCGAAGAAAAATGCAGCGTTGGATTTTGCCAAGACCCCGACGCGGATCGTCTTGCCTTAGTAGACGAAAACGGACGTTATATCGGCGAAGAGTACACATTGGCGCTGTGTGTTCAGCGCGCGATGTGTCAACCAAGCACGCGAGGTCCGATTGTGATCAATGGTGCGACCAGCGGCATGAGTGAGCGTCTAGCCGATGAGGCAGGGGTCGCGTCCTACCGAAGTGCCGTGGGTGAAGCAAACGTCGCCGACATGATGATCGCCCAAAAAGCCATGTACGGCGGTGAAGGAAATGGCGGTCCAATCGATCCACGAGTTGGCTACGTTCGGGACAGTTTTGTCGGCATTGCACAAGTCTTGGATCTAATGACGACCACAGGCAAGTCCTTGTCCGAATTGGCAGATGCGCTACCCAAGCTATCGATCCATAAGTCGAAAGCGGAAGTCTCTGCGGAAAAGTTGCCGACATTGTTCGACAAACTGATTGCAAAACACTCTGATGCCGAAGCGGCGTCCGGTGACGGGTTGCGGTTGGCATGGAAAGACAAGTGGTTACTGGTCCGCGGCAGTAACACCGAACCGATCGTGCGGTTCATTGCCGAAGCCGAAAGCGAATCAGAAGCAAAGTCGCTATGTGACGAAGCAGCGAAGTTGCTTTGAGCGTCTTCTTCCTTCAACTCAATCACACCTGCATCGAAGACAGTTGCGCCATTCACAACCCATTTTTTTTCTCAGGGGAGGCGCACGCGTCACCAAATTCGATTCACAACGCTCTATCCATCGCGTGGAAACACAAACCACTTGGATCGCCGGCAAGAACACATCAACGAGAACTCCTTTGATCGCAATCACGACAATCGTGAATGCGGTTAATGGATCCGTGGTCTGATAACACCACTCCATTTCGTCGCCGTGTGCCTTTTCCGTGCGGTACCTATTCTGAAAAGTGCCAACGATACACAAACGCGTTCTTGCCTTCGTTACGAGCAAACAAAATATCGCTTGCGTCATGGGCAATGTGTATCCCATCACATTTGGCTTGACGACGACCGCGCGACCATACTGGCAAAGTGCCCAATGCCACGCGACTGCGCCAATCCCAAAACAGCATCGTTCCGCTATGAGTTACCACCATCATTCGGTCATCGCCGACAAACCGGATGGCTGCAGGACGGTGAGCAAAATCCCCCGATACGACCAAATCACCACCAATCATTTCTTGCGTTTCGTGAACAAGATTAAAGAGCGATACGGAACCGACTTCCCACCCGACAGCCAATTTTTCACTATCAGGAGAGAACGTGATGCATTCCGGATCGTCTAGATTCTTATTCCAAAGGTGACGTTTGCCGGTTTCCAATTCAATCCATTCGAATCCAAAACCACCGCCAGCGACAAAATAGCGTTCGTCTGGTGAAAACGTGATACAGAGCACTTCCGAACTTGGCTGAAAGACGATGATGGGCCGATCCGTAGACAGCTGCGTATCGAAAACCACAACGGAATCGGCCGAACCACCGGCGGCGAAATAACGGCCAGTCGAAGAAAATTGTCCATAATGAAAATGCTCATCCGAATCCTTTCTGCCGATCGCAATCGTGCGAACTTGAGGCTTATCGGTTGTCCAATCGCGAATCCAATGCAACCGATTTTTCTGGTCGATTGCCGCGATGACCGAATCGTCTGGCGAAACGGCAACTGTCTGAAGCTTCGCGTCGGCTTCGAACACCGCCTTGTAGTCAATCGAAGTGCGTTTTTGGCCATTGCGTCGTTTGTGGGTTTGATTCTCGTTGGGCGGCAACAACTCACCCCTCCGCAATACTCCGTCGATTCCTGCGTCGAGTACGTGGCGATGGTCTGATGAAAACGCAACCATGGCTGATTCTTTGGTGGGCCGGGTGAAGCGTTCAAAGTGGTGTGCGTCGGGTGAAAATACTTGAATCGAGCCGTCTAGGCATGTCGCAACAACATCAACCGCACCGATAAACTCGAGATCGGTCACTCTTGCCTGAGAAGCCGACGCAGCGTGGACTTCACGCCATCTCGCTACAATGTTGTCTGCCTTTTCGTCGGCATGTCGCCGCTGATACCACTTGATCCCGAACCGGTCGTCGGCCACTGCTAGGAGATCATCCTTTTCGGAAAACGCAAACGCGACGGGAGTGCAATCCGTTTCAATCCAATGTGTCAGCAGCTGCAATTCATGGAGTCCATTTGTGGCGATGCAAGAGATCGAAGCAATTCCAAATCCCTGCTCCGATCTCATGGAATATGCCGCAAAATCATGTTCCCTTGCACATTCGACAAGGAGAACTTCCGATGGGGTTTCTGCTTTGCCAGCGATTTCTCCGATTTTTGCATCATAAACCGCCAAATAGTTTTTCCTGACGTCGCCCGTGACAACATACTTTCCATCCGCAGTGAGCCCGAACGACTCACATCGATGCCCCGTGTTAATGAACGTTTCACGGCGATCACGATCTGACCAAACACGGATCCCTTCGTACCGACATCCCGATGCAATGGTTTGTCCATCCGCACTTACCCGAATCGACTCGATCGTCGTTGGATGCAAAGACAACGCTTTGGTGGTTCGACCGCTTGCGGAATCGATCAGGATCGGGCCACGAAACCCAAGCGGCCACTGTGACCCTGAAATCGCCAATCGTCCGTCCGGCAAAGAAGCGATCGCGGACGACCGACCATGGAATCCCACAAGTTTATGCACTTCCGTTCCATTTTGAGGGTCCCAAAAGCGAATGGTTCCATCATCCCCGATACTTGCCACTTGATTCGCTTCCTGCATCGAGGCAATTTCTCTAGCCGGCCCATCGTGTTTTCCCCAATGCCAATAGCGAGCACGTACTTCCGCATCGAGTAACGTCCACTCGATGTGCCTTAAGTCTTTTTCAGCTATCGCGTCTTTCCGACGAAGCGGGATCTGTCGATCGAGCAACCGTCGCGCGTCGTCGTACTTGCCAATGTCAAACATGGCATAGGCGAGTGAGACATCACTTTGGTAACTCGCTTTTCGCCACCGTGCGTGTTCGATATCGGCCCGATGAAGAGCCGATTGCAAACGGGCCGATTGCGTGCGACTCTGGATGGCGTAGGAATGCTGTGACCATGAGTAAAGTGACAGCCCAAAGATACCGAACAGCCCGCCAAGAATTGCGAAGCAGGCAAACGACGCGATGATCGGGTTACGTTGAGCCCAGCGCAACGTGCGGCCGACGCGACCGATCGGGCGAGCCATTGTCGGTTGGTTGACGCGAACGCGTTCCAATTCGGCACCCAATTCACCTGCATTTTGGTAGCGACGCTGAGGCGACTTTTCGATCCCCCGTTGGCACACCGCGCTCAAATCTCTCGGCACTGCAGGACGCAACTGACTCAATGAAGGCGGGTCATAGCTCATCACTCGGTGCAAGGTTTGCATCTGTGTCAATGACGAGAACGGTGACACGCCTGTTAGCATCTCATAGAGCACCACGCAAAGCGAATAAACATCCGAATGGGTTCCATGGTCGTCAATATTGCCCGACGCTTGTTCGGGCGACATGTAGGGTACACTGCCAACCAACGTGCCGATGCGTGTTTCAGTCAAATCGTTAACTTCGGTCATACATCGCGCCATCCCAAAGTCGATCAGGCGAGCGGTAGGCCAATCTGAATCCGGGTTGCTGATGATAATGTTGGAGGGCTTAATGTCGCGGTGGATCAAGCCAATTTCATGAGCCACTTGAAGCCCGCTGGCGATCTGCGAAACGATCGAGATCGCTTTTGCAACGGAGATAAAGTGCCCCTGGCTGCGAATCCACTCGGACAATGTCGGCCCCGGACAATACTCGGAAACGATATACGCTTTTTCCGGATTAAGTACTGCCTCAAGAATGGGAAGCAAATTGGGATGATTCAATTTCGCCGCCAACTTGGCTTCGCGTTGAAAACGCCGCATGCCGAAGGCATCTAAACCCAATCGCCCATGAGGAAATTTGATAGCCACGTCACGCTGAAGCCGTTCGTCTCTCGCCAACCAAACTCGCCCGAATCCACCGCTTCCCAGTTCACGAATCAACCGAAACCGATCAATCCGCTCCCCCGAAACCGGCTCAAACGCAGATGTTTGAAACGAGCGCGCATCGCAGATCGTGCTTGCCGAGGAATGAACCCTCGCGACTGTCATCGCAAACGAGCCCTTCACGCCACGACCATCCCTCGCGGACGCTTTGTCGACGTACGACGCGTCTTTTCCAGTTCGAGAGTGGTAGTCGCTGTGCACTGGCCAAACGCCCGCTTCCGAGGTAATTGCCAACCACCACCCGGGTGTGGCGCCTTGTCGACTTAGTATAGTGAGAATCATCTAAGCTGGTAAAGTATATTTGTTGCTAACAAAAAACATTTTCTCTCGGAGTGGTTCGCTGCGACACACACTTGGTGAAAAAGTCAATGATTGTCCAGTTGACACAACGGGTGGCGAGTCCCCACATTACCACCTACCGAGGCCAACCTATCGAAATTACGGTGGGTTTTCCGACTCGCCTTTTCTAATCTAATCAAGCTCGACAATTGTTATGGCTCCCAAATTATCTGCGGCGATTCTGCGTCAATTGGGTAAAATTCCAGACACCGATTTAGCAGAACGGACCGGTATCTCGGTCAAAGACGTACAAGCAGCGCGACAACTGCGAGGCATTCGGCCCGCAGGATGGACGACATGGACCAAGAAGGAAATAAAATTGCTCGGAACGATGTCGGACGTCGACGTGGGCAAAATCGTGGGTGTCACCAAAACTGCTGTGGCGAGAAAACGGCAAGAATTGGGAATCGAATCCTACGGCTATTCGCGGAAGGAGGCTCGCCATAGGTGGACGAAAAAACAAGTCGCGTGGCTCGGCAAATTGCCGGATGCTGAAATTGCTCGCCGAGTCGAACTCGATACCACCACGGTCGCCTCCAAACGGGAATCGATGGGTATTCCGTCGGTTCGCAAAGGTCGCCCAGCGAGGAAATGGACGAAGAGAGAACTCGGTTGGCTCGGCAAATTATCCGATGCAGAAATCGCTCGTCGCATGGGGACCGGTCGCCGCAAGGTGATCGCCAAGCGGCAAGCATTGGGGATTGAAAACCCGACCGTCGCAGCGGCAAAAGAACGTTGGACTCCGCAGGTCATCAAGATGCTCGGCAAAATGCCTGATGCCGAAGTCAGCCGAAAAACCGGGATACCGATCAGTGCGGTTTCCGGTTACCGGAGTAGGCACGGCATTCGGATTAGCCCGAAACGGCACACCTGGACTCCGGCCGAAATCAAGATGCTGGGGGTCAAAAGCGATGCCGAGATCGCTAAAATGATCGGTATCAAACCCAATAGTGTCGCCGCGAAACGACGCAGCCTAAAAATCCCCACGACGTAAATCACGACGTAAATCACGACGTAAATCGATGAGCATCCTCAAACCAGCGACACCGGAAACCACACGCATTGGATGGATTGGGACCGGAGTCATGGGGACCTCGATGTGCAGCCATTTGATGGACCGTGGTTACGCGACTACCGTGTTCACGCGAACGCGTGCCAAAGCCGAACCGTTGCTTGCACGTGGTAGCGTTTGGGCCGATTCCCCGCGGATGCTTGCCGAACAATCCGACATTGTCTTTTCCATCGTCGGCTATCCAAAGGACGTTCGCCAAGTGTTGTTGTGTAAAAACAGCGGCGTCTTAGCGGGGTTAAAGGAAGGGGGAATTTTGGTCGACATGACCACCAGTGAACCATCGCTTGCATCGGAAATTTACAGCGTCGCGGAACAACACGGTGTCCATGCCCTCGACGCGCCCGTATCCGGAGGGGACCGGGGAGCGAAAGAGGCTTCGTTGTCGATCATGGTCGGTGGTGATGCCGTCGTGTTTGAACGAGTGAAGCCTTGTTTCGCAGTGATGGGAAAAACGATTGTCCATCAAGGCCGAGCCGGTGCCGGGCAACACACTAAAATGGTCAACCAAACGCTGATCGCGTCGGGCATGGTCGGCGTTTGCGAAGCGCTGCTTTATGCACACCGGGCCGGCTTAGATCTCGATACAGTCCTTCAGTCGGTCGCCAACGGGGCTGCGGGAAGTTGGTCCTTAGCGAATTTGGGCCCCAAGATCATTTCAAACGATTTTGAACCTGGTTTCTATGTCGAACATTTCATCAAGGACATGGGAATCGCAATTGCCGAAAGCAGGCGAATGGGTTTGTCGATGCCGGGGCTGTCACTAGCCGATGCCCTTTACCAAGCGGTTCAAGCCAAAGGATGGGGCCGCAGGGGAACGCAAGCCTTGGCGTTGGCGCTCGCTGATTTATCCGCTGTCGATTGGCAAAATCGATAGCGAAGTTAGGATTTCATGGCCCGTTTGAATATCGCATCAAACAACTTTCGGATTCGTTGTCTTGCTTGGCTACATGCTGCGACAATCATCTTAGAATCCGACTCATTCATTAAAAACGCCAAATTCTGTAGCAGATATTCCTCTTGTGGCAGTTCATGTCGGTTCGTTGAGTTCATCAATCGAAGATTCAACTCCACACCACGAAGCGTTTGATAACCGGCGATCAATTGCAGCGCATCCTGTTCGCTCAGTCGTCCTGCCTTCGCAAGTGCTTGAAGTGATTGGACCGTATTGGGTCGCACCACACTGGAAACCAGTTCGGGCGATTCGCTAGCACATCGTAGCGTCAGCATTTGCGAAACGAATTCCACATCGGCCGTTCCTCCCTCGCCACGCTTCAAATTCCCTGGAGCCGCGGTCTCCTGCATTCGCAATCGTAATTCTCGAATCTCCGAGGCCATCGTTCGACTCCACGGAGCTCGTTGGATCACCTCCATGATCGCTGAATCAAACTTTTTACGATCTTTACGAGTCCCCGAAATCGTCCGGGCTTTGCAGATCGCCAACCATTGCCAAAGTGGAGCTGTTGCTTGGCGAAAACGACTCAAAAAATCATCCGTCGATTCGGCCAAGACGCCTTCTTCACCGGTCGGTTTCAACCGTCCTTCGAGTTCGTACAACCGTCCCATCGGCCCCGCCGTATCAATTCGCTCAATCACTCGACGTGCAACTTGGTTAAAGAAATTGCGGTTACTCGTCGTCGATCGTGGACCACCGACGCGGCGCCGCGTCTCACCCTCGGCCGAATACAAAAAAATCACATCAAGGTCACTATGGTAATTTGGTTCGCGTCCCCCAAGTTTCCCAAGTCCAACAACAATCAATTCCACCGGTTGCCCATCCGCATCAACGGGATCACCAAACTGAGCGGCCAAGCGGTTATGCTCGTATTGAGTGATACGGTGCAGACAGGCCTCGGCGGTATCACCAATCGCTTGCTGAGTCGCCGCCAATGTTTCTTTGCCGAGAATATTCCGAACGCCGATCGTTAAGTGGGCGCTGTGCTTGAAACTATGCAGAATCGGATCTAAGTCCTCGGCACCACGAGTCAATTCAATCGATTGTGCGTCCAACCGTTCAGCAGACGGCAAGCGATCCATCGACAACGAATCGATCAACTCATCGATCATCCCAGGATTTTCCGTCAAAACCTCGACCAGATACGGTGCCGCCGCGCACAAACGCACCATCAATTGCATGGTCGGGCGATTCGCCGCCATCAGTTCCCATAGCGTCGCCTTGGCACCGAGCGAATCAGTCACTTTCACCAATGAAGCCAACGTACGGCCGGGCATTGGTGTTTTGGAAATCTCTGTCAACAACGCCGGAGCAATCAGTGAAAAGAAATGGCGACACCGGTGCGGTGACAAAAACGGAACCGATTCAGTACTCAGCGCGATCAAGTCCTCCATCGCCCGACGTGGGTGTTTGAGGCGATGCTTCGAAAGAGTTTGCGTGACCATTTCGGGAGTCGGATCCGGGTCGAGCATCAATTCCGTTTCGATGGCAACGACCGATCCATCATCGGGCGCTTCGACCATCAAGTGATTGATCATTCGACGATTGACACTAAAAATCTCATCCAGTTGTTTATAAAATCGTTCAGCATCCCCGTTGTGGTTTTCAACATCGCGAAGACCAAGTCGCCAAGCCAATCGCTCGATGTTTTCAGGTTCATTCGGCAGCCGCGAGCCGTTCGTTGCGAACATCATCGTCAGCAAGTGTTGCAAACGGCACAACCGTGCGTGGTTCTCCGATAACAGCGATGCTTCTTGTTGGGTGACGCAACCGGCTTGTTCAAGAGCGACAATTGCGTCGTAAACATTTCCTGTACGAACGCTTTCCAAATCACCACCATGCAGCAATTGCAAAAACTGAATGGTGCGTCCGATATCCTGTCGCCCACCCGGTGCCTGCAAGACGCTCGTTGCCACGTTCGCCACATCTCTCGTTTTGGCTTGCTGGTCATTGTTTGCCGATTGCGTTCTTCTTTCAAGCTTTTGGCGAAACGTCTGTATTTCTGCCAGATCCGTCCGAGTGATATATCGACGATAAACCCACGGCTGCAAACGCTTAAGGAACGCATCACCCAAATCCTTGTTGCCGGCGATCACTCTGGCCTTGATGTAATTGAGCCGCTGCCAAGTGCGCCCGGATGTTTCGTAGATTCGAATCGCTTCAAACGAACTGCAGATACGAACGCCAATCTCATATTTCGGACTCGACCGCAAATCAACCTCAATGCCACTGGGCGAGACCACATGATGTAATGTGTCAGCTCGCAACAATGAAATCATCTCGCCGACGAGATCATCATAGAATTGCCGGTGATATTGATTCAATGAATCGATCCGATCGTACAAGAAAACGAGTTCCAGGGTGTCGCCGTAGCTCAATTCCTCCGCCCCTAGGTTTCCCAATGCAATCACGGTGACTTCGGGGATTTCGCCACTGGGCAATTGCGGCATTCCCCGCTTGCTGCTGAGGTAACGCAAACAAAACCCAAGTCCGCATCGAACGGCCGCGTCGGCAACAAATGCCAATTGACGACCGACTTTCTCGGGAATCATGCTGCGGACAAATTCGCCATAGACGATTCGCCCCGTTTCTCGATTGACAAAGCGGTCAATCATCGAAGCTGCGACGACCGGATCGACAACGTTCTGAAGTTCTGCTTCAAGTTGGCTTAGTAGGAAACCGCGATCGACCGCCTTGCCACCACTTTGCCGAAGCCAATCGAAAAACTCTGGTTCCGCAATCAACTGTGCCGAAAGCGACTCATTCACTCCAAGAATTTGCAGCATCGCTTCTAAGGCGGACGCGTCACTTTCGAAAAGAGATAACAGCGTCGTCGGATTCTCACTAGCGAGCAAGAATTGACGCAAACGCGAGAACACTTCACCAGGACAATCGTGCCAAGGCAATTGTTCGATGAGCCGCGTTTGAAGTGCGTCAAGCAAGTCATCGGGTGCTCCGCATTGCAGGATCGACTGTGCATCGCTTCGCGCAGCATCCTGGTCATCAAACCCCATTGACTCAATCCATCCGGATGCTTTTTCCATGTTGTTTCTCAAGGGGTCACGCATGTTTTGACGCGTGTTCTCTGGTCATTGCGAATTGGATAAATGAAGGCTGCTCAATCGACTGCCGACTGATAGTTTAAAAGGTTTCAAAAGATTCGTGTAGTGCGCGCCAAACGTAACCTAACCTTTTATCACGGGGGGACAAACTAACGGCTGAGTGCCCGATTGTCCTAAGAGTCATTCGCACAGAACCAACGACGCATTTTGGCACCACACACGATGGGGAGGCCATATTTGCGACGCGATGTTGTTTTTTTGCAACCGTCCAGTGTTGCTTTTGCGAAACATCCTACTTCGGAATCGGCCCTCCGCTATTCACCTAAACTATTCCCTGGGAACACTTTGCCATGATTTCTGCTCTACCGTCTCCTGGCATCGGTACCGTTACTGCAATGTACCTCTCGGACCTAACCGACGTTTTCGACACAGGCTCCGAGGAGATCTTGATGGGAAAAAAATTTAGCCGCCGCAGTCTGCAGGATGATGCTTACGATGCAGAGGAATCGGTCTCGCGTCGAACCCGCGTGATGGGCGAGCAATATGTCAATGCCGAAGACGAAGATACCGACATCACTGAACTGAGCGACGATGACATTGAGCGAAATCGTCGCCGGACGGAAACCGACACCGACCCGACCGAAGATCCGGTTCGAATGTACCTGATGCAAATGGGACAAATCCCTCTATTGACTCGGGATCAAGAAGTTTCCGCTGCAAAGCAGATCGAGAGGACGCGTGATCGCTATCGCCACTGGATGTTGGCGACCGACTTCATGCTTCAAGGCGCCCTGAAATTGCTTGAGCAAGTCCGTGACAAGAAACTGCGTCTAGACCGAACCATCGAAGTCAGTGTTACCAATGCAGTGGAAAAGAAGGCGATCATGAAACGGATCGTCCCGAATGTTCGCACCCTGCAACACTTACTCCATCAAAACCGAGCCGATTTCCTCGATGCGGTCAACAAACGATTAACGATGCGTCAGCGCCGCGCTGCTTGGAAAAATCTAGTCATCCGGCGAAACAAAGCAGTCCGCTTGGTCGAAGAAATGAATTTGCGGACCAGCAAGCTTGAACCGCTCTACGAGAAAATGCGACAAACCGCCAAGCGAATGGAAGAGATTCGTTTACTACTGTCTGACGTGGAACGATTGCAATTGCCCGGAATGCCTTCGGTCGATGAATTAACAAATGAACTACACTGCTTGATGCGATTGACGTTCGAAACGCCAAAGACACTCAGCCGCCGCATTGTACGATGCGATCACTACAGCGAAGACTATGATGCCGCAAAACGGGTCTTGTCCGCAGGCAATTTGCGTTTGGTCGTTTCGATTGCAAAGAAGTACCGAAACCGTGGACTATCGTTCTTGGATTTGATCCAAGAAGGCAACACCGGTTTGATGCGAGCGGTTGACAAGTTCGAGCACGCACGAGGCTACAAGTTCAGCACCTATGCCACTTGGTGGATTCGCCAAGCCATCACACGAGCGATCGCCGATCAAAGCCGAACCATTCGGGTGCCGGTTCATATGATTGACACCATGAACAAGATTCGCCAAATCACTCGTGACTTGGTTCAAGAAAACGGTCGCGAACCAACGGCCGAAGAAGTCGCCGCCCGTAGTGGGCTCGCGATCGAAGACACGCGAGTAATCCTTAAGATGAGTCGGCAACCCTTGTCGCTCGACCAACCAATCGGCGACCACGAAGAGAGCGTATTCGGAGAATTCCTCGAAGACTATCGCGACGACGATCCGTTGCTCGAATCAAACCGAGAAGCGTTAAAGGCTCAAATCGACATGGCGATGGAAACCTTGAACTACCGCGAACGAGAGATCCTACGGCTGCGCTACGGTTTGGCCGACGGTTACACCTATACGCTTGAAGAGGTAGGCCGAATTTTCCACGTCACCCGAGAACGCGTTCGGCAAATCGAGAGCAAGGCAGTTCGCAAGTTGCAGCAACCCTACCGTGCAAAGTCGTTGGTCAGTTTCCTTGACGGAGCCGAAATCACGATTCTCGAAAACAGTGACGCACTGTAGTCGCTAAACGGCTTCTAAGATCGTCTGTTACATCAGACGTAATGCGGCAAGCAGTTCTTTCAAATTACGCGGGTTTTGGCCCAAATCTCCTTTGCCCACTCGCGACTTACTCTCGGCTTCCATCCACGTACCGCCTCCTTGGGCCGTTAAATCGACGTGAATATCGTCGGTATATCGCATCAGAGACGTGGTTCGCGTCAAATGCAATTGGGCCGAAGATTCGCTTGCCGTTTTCTCTACCACCTCCCAATGCGGTTGCGATTGCACCCACTTTTCGATCTTCTCGATAACAACATCGAGTGGATCGGTGAAGGTCATCGGCCGCAAATTCATATCACGGGCGGCAGGATCTAACTTTGCATAGTTCGTCGAAAAATCGCGACTCCAATTGTCAATTCGAATAAAAAGTGCCACGATAGAGACCGCTACAATTACCAAAGCAACGATTCCAAACATCTTGCGTTTCTGGTTCTTTTTGTTCATCTGACAACCATTCTTTCCATTCGATATTCTGGCACATCTCCAATGTCCCCAAGCCGGTCCCTCTTTGACCAATCCGAGGAAGATAACCTGAAATCGGCTCAACCGCTAGCCGCTCGCATGCGACCTCGGACGTTAGCGGAGTTTATTGGCCAGCAACATATCTTAGGCGATGGCAAACTGCTAAGGCGAATGATCGATTCGGGACGACTCGGATCGATCATTCTATTCGGACCACCTGGTACCGGAAAAACCACACTTGCACATCTACTGGCGCACGAAACGAAAAGCGAAGTTCGATGCGTCAGCGCGGTGACAAGCGGCGTCAAGGAACTTCGCGTTGTCCTCGCCTGGGCACGTGACGTGGTTTCCGCAGGCGACCGGCAGCCGATTTTGTTCGTCGACGAGATCCACCGGTTTAGCAAGTCCCAACAAGACGCATTACTACCCGACGTCGAAGAAGGAATCGTCGCTTTGGTCGGTGCAACAACAAGTAACCCGTACTTTGCCGTCAACGGAGCGTTATTGTCGCGCAGCCAACTGTTTGGACTCGAGTCACTCTCCGTCGATGACGTTCGTGCGATCATCAATTCGGCTCTTGCAGACTCGACTCGCGGGATGGGGGCGCATTCCCCTAAGATGGACAAAGACGCCATCGAGTATTTGTGCCAAGCGTGCGAAGGGGACGCGCGCCGAGCACTTTCGGCCTTGGAGATCGCAGTACTCAGTAGCAGCGATACCCCGCACCCAATCAACAAACAAACGATCGTCGAATCATTGGGGAATCGCATCGGTGGATATGACGCCACCGGCGACGATCATTATGACTTGGCTAGTGCTTTGATCAAAAGTATCCGCGGCAGTGATGTCGATGCCGGCCTGTATTGGTTAGCAAGGATGCTCGAAGGGGGCGAGGATATTCGCTTTCTCTGCCGACGGTTGGTTATCTTGGCGAGCGAAGACATCGGTAACGCGGATCCTCAAGCATTGACGATTGCGGTGGCAGCGATGCAGGCTTGCGAGTTTGTCGGTTTGCCCGAATGTCAATTGACGCTCAGTCAAACGGTTGCCTATTTGGCTCTGGCTCCTAAAAGTAACGCAGCTACGATGGCAATTGGTGCGGCACGACGCGATGTGCGTGAGCAGCAAGTCATCCCCGTGCCAAAGCATTTGCGGTGCACCCACTACGCTGGCGCAAAATCACTCGGTCATGGCGAAGGCTACCAGTACAGCCACGATGCCGACGATGGTATCGGCGACCAAGAATATTTGGGGGTCGACCGAACGTACTACGAACCGGTCGACCGCGGATTCGAAAAGACTCTGCAAGAGCGCATCGAACAGATGCGCGTCAAAAAACAGTAGGCCGCCGCCAGCGCCGAACCGGTTGCAATTCGAAATGGGTTGCGATGTTTACTGGCGCAGCAAACCAGGCCACGTTTTCAATCGAAGCGTTCGCGTCGTTCTGTCAGTGATGTGAAGAAAAACGGTCCATTCCATATCATTCCGGAACTCCCAAAATGCCGGAACTCGCAAACTCGGTCCGGCCGACAAATCAGAAATCCCTCTTGACGCCGCTGCCGCCCGGTGTACTATGTTACTAGGTAACTAATCTTCTGTGCCGACCATTGTTTCGGGAGGCGGTCCGAATGTTTCTATCGATTGACGTTCACTCGGACGTGGCGATCTATTCCCAGATCGTCCGCCAAGTGAAATTCGCTGTCGCTGCGGGGACGCTCCGCCCCGGGCAACTCTTGCCCAGTGCTCGGACGTTAGCGGGCAAATTGGCGATCAACCCCAATACGGTCGCTCGCGCTTTTACCGACCTTCAAAACGACGGTGTTGTCGAAACGCTGCGCGGCCGTGGCATGGTGATCCGCGATGACGCGGTCGCGATTTGCCGCCGTGAACGCGAACAGGTTCTCGGTGAACGTCTTGGAGTCGCGCTGGCGGAATCTTGGCACGCCGGTTTGGATGCGAAAAAAATCCAATCGATCGTAAACAAGCATTTGAAACAATTGACCAAAACGAATCCCACGGTGATGGTCCCCATCGATGATGACGCCGACGACAAAACCTTGACGAAGGAGAAAGCATGAACACCGTGAAAAATTCAGTGATAAACCCAGTAATCACTGCTGAATCGTTGACGATGCACTTTCGCCGCTGTGATGCCCTGCGCGGCGTCGACTTGTCGATCGAACCAGGAACGGTGTTCGCACTGCTAGGTGAAAACGGTGCTGGCAAAACGACTCTGATCCGCATTTTGACCGGTTACCAAAAACCATCGAGCGGTTCGTGTCGTGTTTGCGACCTGGACCCGACTCGCGATCCACTCGGCGTGCGACGGCAAATTGGCTACGTTTCCGATTCGCCCGCTTTGTATGACTGGATGACGGTTTCCCAAATCGGTGGTTTTACCGCGTCGTTCTATGACGATGCATTTCGCAATCACTTCAATGACTCGATTGTAAAATACGAAATTCGCCCGGACCAAAAAATCCGCAGCCTCAGCAAAGGACAAAGGGCCAAGGTCGCGTTGTCATTGGCGGTTGCCCACGATCCGGCACTCTTGATCATGGACGAACCGACATCGGGGTTAGACCCGAAGGTACGCCGCAGTTTCCTAGAGAGCATGATCGACCGCGCGGCCACCGGGCGAACGGTCTTTTTGGCGTCGCATCAAATTAGCGAAGTGGAACGAGTGGCGGATACGGTGGGGATCATGCACCAAGGCCGGATTTGCTTCGTCGCACCTCTGAGTGAGCTTCGCGAATCGTTTAGTGAAGTGGTGATTGATGTCGAAGACCCACTGCGGACCATGCCGCCACTGCCATCGCCGGCGGTCGTGTTGAGCGAAGAAACCGAAGGCCGCCAACGCGAATTGATCGTCAGGCATTTGAAACCGGAGATGATCGCCGCGATTCGCGAAACGCCGGGCGTGATCGACATTCGTCACCGCGTGGCAACACTCGAAGAAGTGTTTATCGCTTGCACTTCCGGAAGTTTGTCCACTGACACAGCGGAGGCGACAGCATGAGCGCCGTCACCGCCACTTCGAAACCAAATCGATTCAACACGTGGTTGATTTGGAAGGAGTCTTGCCATCTGGTTCCGCTCGTCATGGCGTTAGTGCTGGGCGTTGGAATGTTGGTTGCATTCCAGTATTGGATGAACGAATTACGGACGGCCGAGTTCGATGCCTCGATGGAGTTGATCCTGCTGGTTCTTCCCGGCATCTTTGCCACCGGCGTTGGCGCCGTGATGGTAGGTCAAGAACGCGAAAATCGCACGATCGATTGGTTGTCGTCGCTACCGATCACGCCTCGCCAATTGTTTGTCACCAAAGTCATGGTGGCATTGGCGGGATTGGCGATCATGTGGTTGATCGCGATCGTGGCCATCACAGTACTCATCGGTGAAGACCCGCACGTCTCACGATGGCGATTGACCAACACGACCCAGATCTCGCAAAAGTTGACGCCGATCAGTTTTCCGTTGTGGATGGTTCATTCGTTGTTTGTCCTGTTGGCTGGTTTCTATGCGGCCTGGCGAGTCAAGAATCAATTCCTATCGCTCGTTGCACTGTTAGCTTTGGCGACCGTCCCCTTTCTGGCATCGGCATTCATATCCGAATTCGGTTCGATGCGAGGCCGTGTCTATCCGGGGACCGAGTTTTTTGTTTGGTTGGGAGTCTCATTGATACTGATTCCGGTGATCTTCATCGCGGGCTATCGTCGCGCGACCAAGGTCTTATCGCCCGCGGAATCGACAACACTCAGCCCGCTTAAAAGGCTGCAAACCCAATGGCTTGCAGCCGAGCCACCGACGTTTCACAGCAGTATCGCGGCGATGGTTTGGCAATCGATTCATTCGTCGTGGTTTCTTTTGCCAATACTCTTGGCCTTGGTGATTGGCTTCTTTTTCGCTGGCTTCAACCCATGGACTCGGATCATCGGGATTGCTTTTGCCGGATACATCGGCATACCGCTAGCGGTTTGTTGGTTGGCCGTTTCCGTTTTCAAATTCGCTGGCACTCCCGAGCAATTGCGGTTTCTGGCTGACCGAGGCATTTCGCCGACCAAGGTTTATATCGCTCGTCACGCCGTCCCGATCGCAATGGTGGCAAGTGGCATTGTTGTCTACACCATGATCGCCACCTATTTCCTCAGCAGTAGCTCTTACCAGCCAAGGTCGCATCATTGGCCTAGTCTGTTGCAGGTCACGCTTTCCTGTGCAGGCATCTATGCCGTATCGCAATGGGTATCGCAACTGATTCGCACCACAACCGTCGCATTTTGCCTGGCCCCGCTGATTGCCATTTCAGCCACCTTCAGTCGCTACTTTCATTTTAATCCCGATGTCAGGTGGCAAGTCTTTTTCAACGTGCTGACTGCCCTGGTTCCGATGTTAGTGACATGGGCGATGATGCAGCGTTACATGGACCGCCGCGATTCGCCTCGGAAATATTTGATCGTGCCATTGATGTTGCTGTTCTTTGGCGCGATCTCGATCGCAGCGATATTTGCCGACCAATGGGACTCGATTTCCAAGATGAATGAGGGCACCGTTGCGTTTGTGGTCTCGCAACGCGAGGCTCTTGAGGTCGAGGGGAAACGGCTCGTTGAATCGCCGCCGAAGTATGTGCTTGTAGAATCAGAACTATTTGACGACGTGCCGCTTGAATACTCCGGCGAATCGAAAAAGGCTGAAGCAAAGCGAATCATACAAACCGATTCGATTCAGCCCGACGACTTGTTAACACGTCTCGACCAACTTCGCGGCGATCGTTCGTTGGCTGCGAAAATTGGCCCCAATGCCTGGCAGGGCTTTTTGATTTGGGCGACGTTCGAGCAAGTCAAGTTTAAAAACGCGGCGGACACCGAGGCGTTTGACCAGTTCGTACCGTGGATCGATACCGCGTCGCTGCTGACAGAGTCACTACGCAAAAGTCACCGCTGGTTGGATCAAGAAGTCGCCGATCGAATCGAAATTTGGCTGGCGGGTATATTGTCAAGCGAAGCGATGAAACCACATCTAAAGAGTGATGTGATCCAAACAGCACTCGACCGTTTGCCCTCTCGCAGCGAGCGGAACCGTGCTCGTCGAACAGCGATTTTGGCCAGCTGGGCATCATGGCCCGATGAGACCGAGGACAGCTTCAAGCGGATATATCGAGATGGCCAGAAATTGCTCAGCGTCAAAGGGTTGTCGCTCGGTGGAATCGAGTTGATCGATGCCGAATCGACAGCCAACTTTGTCGGGATGAGCTATGCGAAGGAGTACCACATCGAACAGATTGCGACGGCAGCGCTAGCCGCGACAAGGCAAAGCGAACGAGGTCAATGGCCCATCGATCCCAACCGCGATTTGACTTGGTGGGAACGGGAACTTCACGACTCGACAGTCGCGAGTGTTGTTCCGGCAGAGATTGGCCCCTATTCAGCTCGCACACGAAGCCTGCCCGCGATGATGACGTTGATGGTGATTCAAGGCTATCCGGGCGAAAAAATCTATCCTGCCCAATACATTGCGATGCCTTGGGAAGCAACGGTAGAAACCTTGAAGGAGAGTAAAGAATGAGAACGCCCACGCGATTCGATAAACGTTACTTGCTTTTGGTCGGCTCTCCTGTCTGTATTCTGGCAGCCCTGTTTGTGATCTCGCTCGGATCAGCTTGGATCAACCAAAGGAAATTGGATCGCGACCTTCACTTGGTGACCGGGCTCGACGATGCGACGGCACCGGATGCGTTCGCAGTTTGGTACGAATCACACTCGTCGAAAGAAAGGACTCTGGATTGGCGAGAAGTGGAAACCGCTTCGCTGGCGATTAGCTATCTGGCAAACCCGTTCTTGAGAGACAGCGAAGATCGTGCCGGCACCTTGATTCCGCCCGACGAACATTGGCCGTCGGAAGATCGCAATTACAAGTTGGTGGCCTTGGCCAAGCCGCTTGTCGATCGATTGAAAGCCATGCCGATGCCCGCCGAACCGGTCTGGCACCCGCTACATTATGAATCGTTTGCGAATCATTATCCTATTGCCGAGATGCCCGCCCCATTAATGACAGTGCTCTGGCCAGAGATCCGGGCTGCGTACCATGAAGGTGACACACCGCGAGCGATCACTGCAATTCGCTTGTACATCGATCTATTTGGCCCAAAATCGGAACGATCGGTTCAACAGCCGTGCTTTACTAGCTTCTCACTGCATCGTGCCATTCGCGATTCGTTGTCGGATGACGTTTGGTCGCCAGCCGACCTAACGGAGTTACAACAACTCTTGACACCCGAGTACGATTGGCGGCAGCTATGGGAAGGGCAACTAAGTCGTGATGCCTTGATCGTTTCTCCTTGGCTACAAGACTCATGGCGTCACAAACGCTTCGCACGAAACACTCGGGTCGGCAGCAAAAACACCGACCACCTTGACGTAAATCACTCGACCTGGGTGCCATCGGATTCGTTTGACGTGGTCCAAAAGTTTGCCGCCGCGAGGCAAATCGATAGTGAACCAGGGACGGCAGCGTTTCAGGGCGCCGCCAGTGAGCTATTGGGCGATCGTTCGAACAGTCCACCCTGGATCCTTCCAAGCAGCTTTGCTTTTCGGCTCGATCAGTGGCTGAAGTTGCCGTTCATGCCGCGTAGCCGAAGCGATTTAAACAGCAGAAGTCATCTGCCCGGCGATGCCCAAAGTCTGGTCCTGTACGCCGTGGACCGACGGTTCACGCGAACCGCGATCGCGGTGAAACAGTACCAAATCAAGTTTGACAAATGGCCACAATCGCTGAATCAGTTGTCCCAAGTGAGTTTGCCAGTTGCGCAAACAATCGGCTCGGAAGGAAAGCCGTTTTTCTATCGAGTCAATAGAGATACGAATACCGTGAAACTCGGCAAGCTGCCGAATGAGCGAAAGGTTGCCACGGAAACCAACACAGGCGACCTCAGCGCGACGGTGATTGAAATTTCGTAAAAGGTGTGCGACAGGCTTTCCACGATCACCTGGGAATGTTGGCGCCGATCCGTTGGGCGGATTCCCCCAACGCTTTATCCAACACTGACTCGATCGTTCCGGTAAACCCTAGTCCGAACACTTTATCTAATCCGAACCGTTTACCGGCATTCGCCGAAAAACCTTCACTTTAGTGAACCGAGCTTCGCTAGGCAGCTTATTACGACTGCGTCGTGACTGCTGAGAACAACGGTTGCTACATCACCGAACTGGTTTGATGAGCGTTTTCCGTACAGTCATCAAAACAGTTACACCAGCGATGACCGATTCGACTAGTACGCGGACCGTGCGCATGGTCCGTATTTGTGAACGCGCGCTGGTTGACCAGAAATGCGTTTTGAACGCCCCACACTATTGACCGCAATATTGCTAGCGACCGTTGTATTTACAACGATCGCTATCGGTGCGCGCCGATTGTACGGGCAAGAAACCGTTGCCGCCCCGTCATCAGAATGCCCGTCATCAGAAAGCCCGTCATTCGACGTCCCGTTTGTCGAAAACGACGTGATTCTGCCTGATTTCCAATGGTGGCAACAATCGATCGCAGGGCCAATTCTGCCTCAGCCTCAATACATCGCGTTCGATTTGGATACGATTCTGCTGGATACGCTGACGCATAGTCCGCGCATTCAAAGCGTTTCGAATCGAACGAGCATGTCGTTAGAAAAAGTGACCCAGCAAGACGCGGCATTCGACCCCAATTTGTTGTTTGAAACCAAAGCGGGTCGCACAAACGACCCCGTAGGCAACACGCTAACGACGGGTGGCCCGAGTCGATTGCAGCAAGAATCGTTAACAGCAAGTGCCGGTGTGCAGCGCACCACACGTCGCGGTACCATGATGGAGCTATCGCAAGAGCTTGGAACGTTGGACAGTAACAGTCTATTCTTTAGTCCCACCAACCAAGGCAATTCCCGTTTAAGCATTGGCCTATCTCGACCGCTGATGGCACGCGGCGGCCAAGTCTATACCGAACGTCTACTGACACAGGCACGTATCGACGCGGGAGTTTCATGGCAAGAGATGCGAAAGGATGTCGAAAAACGGATCGCCGAGGCAATGATTGCTTATTGGCAATTATACGAAGCTCGATGTCATTTTTTGCAGCAACAGCAATTAATCGAGCGTGGTCAAGAACTGCAACGCGTCCTCGAAGGCCGCTGCGACTTTGATTCCAGCCGCATCGAACTCGCGAAAACTCGCGGTCGTTTGGCGCGACGAGTCGACCAAGTGATTGCAGCAGAGGCAATCGTCCGTCGCCATCAGGCCAAACTTGCGATGCTAGTCGGCAGTCCCGAATTGGTTCAATCGGAAGCCCGAGTCGAGTTAATCCCGACCGACCCACCACTTGCAGCCCCATTCGAGTGGAGCCTTCGCGACGCGGTTGTACAGGGACTTGAAAATCGCCCGGAAGTACGAGCAGCGGCGAAGGAACTTGAATCGGCTGCCTTAGCGATAAAAATCAGCCGTAATCAATTGTTGCCACAACTCAATGGTGTCGTCGATGGCTACTTGGCGGGCCTCAACGGCGGCAACGACTTTTTGCAGTCCTTCGGCGACCAATTCACTGACTTTCAACCTGGAATCAGTGCTGGGCTTGAATACGAAGTTCCCAGCGGCAGACGCTATGTACGGTCACGCAACCGCGAAGCGATGTTCCTTTATCGTCAACGCAGCGAAGAACTGCGAGAAGCGATCCAAATAACGCGTACCGAAATCGAATCAGCACTGATTAGCGTCGAAACCGCGATCGCACAACAGCAAAGCAAGCGACAAATGGTCGAAGCCGCAGTGGAAGAGGAAACGATCTTGACTCAGCGATGGATGTTGGTCGGCGCGGATGGATCGCGGGTCGGTCTTGTTCTGGAAAACTTGCTCGACTCGCAGCAGCGTCGTGCCGACGCCGAGCGTGCTTGGGTTTCGACTCAAGTGGAATACTTGACCGCCCTCATTGAACTTCAACGAGCCATGGGCAATCTACTCGTTCATGAGTCCATTAACACCGTCCGAAACGATTTTGACAACACGGTCAATGTGTTCCGTGTTCCCGGGGCGAACGGTATGTCCGCATTTCCTGAGTCGGTAAACAGTTTGACACCACCTTCGGATACATACGAAATCGTCGCACCGAAGCTACCCCTATCAACCACTCAAATGGATAGGGAGTCGTCGGACCACATGATCCGCAACTTAGATCAACATGCACTACGTAGCGATGGAATGATTGAAAGCAATTGGGAGCAAGCAGGACCGAGCGCGGAGCGGTTGCAACCGACACCCGTTCCGCAAATCCTCTCCGATCCAATACGCGCAGACCACACTGTCAACGAGGCCAAGTAACAATGAACGGTATCATGTCTCCATTCACGCACCTCGGATCTCGGCGCAGATTGTGTTTCGCGATTCCGGTCGTTTGGCTTTGCTGCCTCGCATGCGATTCGCACATCGCAATTGCACAAGCGGCCCTGCGGTCAGCTCAACAGACGCTAATCTACGATGGATTTACCGAACCAAAGTCCGACATCATGGTCGCAGCGTCGGATGTCGGAATTCTACGGCAAATGTCAGTGAAAGTTGGCGATACAGTTGAAAAAGACCAATTCTTGGCAAAGCTTGATGACGAAGTTCAGCTGTCAGCGGTCAAGGTTGCGGAAGTCCAATTTCACATGAAAGGAAGCTTGAAGGCGGCCAAAGCGGAACTGAGCCTAAACGCACATCGGGTTGAAATGCTCCATGAACTGGCAAAAAAGAACATGGCCCGGCCGGACGAATTGCGCCGCGCAGAGGCCGACTTGGAAATTTCCGAAGCTCGTTACCTATCCGCACAGGAACAAATCGAACAACGGAAAGTGGAACTCGAACGCTACAAGCTGCAACTCGAACGACGCCAAATCGTCGCTCCCACCAAAGGCGTCATCTCTCATGTATTCCGCGAGGAGGGTGAGTTCGTCTCACCGAGCGAACCGGTGGTGGTGCGTTTGTTGGTAATTGACAAACTGATTGGCGTTTTCAATGTACCAGCCGAAGAGATTGGCTTTTTACAGATGGGATGCCCCGCGCGTGTTTACCTGCGCAGCACTGGATTGACCATCCCAACAACGATCCACTCCATTGCACCCGACATCGATGGTGAAAGTGGCACCGTTCAAGTTCGCGTTGAAATCGACAACGCCAAGCAAACGTTCCGCACCGGAGATCGCTGCACGCTCAGCGTATCTCCGCAAAGGGCCACACCTTCGGTTTCGCAAACAGCGATCCCATTCGACTCAAACTCGCCGGAGACGACTACAAGGTGAACGCGAACGGAGGATTCGAATCGTTTAGCACTGAATCGATGTTGCATGTCTCGTTGACAGGCAACACCGATCTACCGCTGCCCGCTGCGCCAACCATGCCCAACGGTGAACCAGAACGACGAGCAGTCGACAAGACGAAAACGGATCCAAGTCCACCCGAACAGTTGGCGAAGCTATTTGAAATCATTCGCGCAATCGCCTTGACGGAAACCCGCAACGATTCGGTACGAGTTCTAACCCAGGAATTGGCGAGCCGCTTCCCTGAGTCAAAAGTCCGCTGCGGCATCGGTGACAATCAATTAAAACGCTTGTTTGACCATCGACTTGGATGGCTTGGCCCGGAAAGCGGCCCACGCGAACAAGCAACGAAACAATGGGAACAACTCGATCTTGACACATGTGCGGTACTGCAAAGCGAAAATTCGATCGTCCTTTGTTTACCTAGCTGTAATTCGGCGCATCGTTGCGTCGTATGGATCACGCCTGTAACGCAATCAACCGTATTCGCTGAATGGCTCAGGACGATCGATACAACACTTGCCGCCGTTTTTTGGAGTCGCCCGAATCGAACCGCGCCCAAGGCGATTCGGAACCTAACGCGTCGCACAATGATGATCGGCATCGGCTTTACACTCATCCTTGGACTACTAGCACTTTGGCCGGTTCACTATCGAATCGCATGCAATGCGCGTGTCGAATCGCTCCAACAGCGTCTGGTTGCGGCGCCCTTTGAGGCAGTGCTATTGTCATCGCATGTGCGACCTGGCGAGTCAGTCAAAGCGGGCGACGTGTTGGCATCGCTCGATGGCCGCCCTTTGCGACTGGAACGCGAATCGATTGACGCTGAAATTCAACAAGCGTCCAAAGAACACGACACGGCGCTTGCAACCGGCCGAATTGCAGATGCTCAACAAGCGAAACTGCGTCAACGCCAATTGACTCGCTCCTTCGATTTGCTTTCTGACCGACTGGGTCGACTCGAAGTAGTCAGCCCGATCGATGGAATCGTCATTAGTGGAGATCTAAACCAATACGTCGGCGCGCCCCTGGAATTGGGGCAAACGATATTTGAAATTTCGCCAATGGATCGATTGGCGATTGAGGTCGAAATACCGGCACATGAAATTGGATACGTTACGCCCCATGCGCCCGCCCGAGTTCGCTTCGTCGCGATCAGTGGCAAATCGATGCAAGTGGAGTTGGATGATGTTTACCCGGCGGCTGAAATAAGAGAAGACGAGAACGTTTTCATAGGGCGAGTGGAAATACAGAATGAAGATGGAAAATTACGGCCCGGCATGCAAGGGGATGCAACCACCTACGGCCCAGTAAGACCGTGGATTTGGTCGTGGGTGAGAGGAAAGGTCGAAAGAGTTCTGTGGTGGGTTGGCTATTAAAGTGGTTAATAAATTGCTTGCCCATTATCAGGGAACCGACCTTCCCCCGCGCGAACCCGTGGTCAATATTCCGCTCCGATGCCGACTCGAACATTTAGCGAATTGCAGCGTTTGGTTTTAGAATTGGCCGCAAAACCTTTACCCGATAAATCGAAGCGTTGGCAAAACGTAGGCTCGATTCCTACTTTGACACGCGAAATAGATTGCCCACTGGATCCTTAGAGCATTGTTAGCTCACGAAAATTTGTTAGCTCACGAAAATATTGAGTCCTAGTTTGTAGCAATGGTTCCTTCACCACCTTCATCTCCGCTGATCATTCTTGACTCGGACGTCCGATTCGTTACTCGCGATATCGGCGGACGGACCACTTACGTTGCGCATCACCAGGCTACCGGAAAATTCTTTCAGTTTGGGCCACAAGAGTATCGCATTGCAACGTTGCTCGATGGCATTCACTCCATTACCGATATCCAACAAGCTCTGGCTACCGATGGCATCGACTGGTCAGGCGAAGATGTCGCAAAGTTCATCGCCCAATTGGTACGATCGCAATTAGCATTGGTCAAAGGAGAGCTCCCCGCTCCTCTCGCTTCGCAATCGACAGCACCAAGTGTAACACCGCCAATCCAAACATCATCATCGTCGCGACAAGGCACATCGTCGAAACAAGACATCCCCGCTGAGCCAAAGCCAACGCCGCAAATTCTAGAAGCATCTCCACCGACACCTCCGCCAGAGACATCAACGCCGCCCACGCCTTCGTCCCCCCATTCACCGTCAACTTCCCCGGCTCCACACGCAAGCGGGCTGACGAGGCTCATTTCCTTTTTGCCACTGCTGATTTGCCAGCGCATTCCTCTGTTTCGTGGTGATCGCTTCGCAACCCGACTCGAAAAACACTTTGGGCGATCATTTTCGCCAATGGGAATGGTGCTCTGGGGCGTATTGGTAGCCAGTGGCTTGATGCTGGTTTATGGTCATTGGCACGCGTTCATGGCCGAGATCCGTCAATTGTTTGATCCACAATTATGGCCAATCATGACGGTCATTTGGATTTTTTCGAAAGCCATTCACGAATCAGGACACGCAACCTGTGCCAAGCATCATGGAGTAAAGGTTGGCGGAATTGGAATCACGTTCTTCTTTCTCGCTCCGCTTGCGTACGTCGATGTAACAGATGCATGGCGTTTGAAGAGCCGATTCAAACGCGTCCAAATCGCACTGGGGGGCGTCTATTGGGAATTGGCTATCGCATCAATCGCTGCCTGGGCTTGGTGGTTTATGCCCGATGGATACATGAAGCATTTATCGGCACAAATCTTTTTGATCTCTGGGCCAGCGACCTTGCTTGTGAACGCCAACCCGTTACTGCGACTCGACGGCTACTACGTTTTATCGGACTTAACAGACATCCCCAACCTACGAATGCACGGGCGTCGCGATCTTGGTAGTTACCTCGAACGAGTCTTCTTTGGAATCCCGCAATCCAGGTCCTTGCTGAGCGGATGGCGGTCGCGGTTCGCCATGATTCACGCGGCGTGCAGTATCGTATTCCAGTTCTTTTGGATGGGTGGACTGATCATTGGTGTAGCGTATTGGGCACAAGGACTAGGAATGTTATTAGCGGTCGCCGCGGCAGTGATGTGGTTCGCGTTGCCAACGGTCCGATGGCTGTACCGAGTATGGACGTATGCACCATCGGAATACTTGGGGCTTAATCATTATCGACGTCGCCTGCTTTTGCATGCCAGCTTTTTGATTGTCTTGCTTCAACACTTGGGAACTTACAGCTCGCCACTCGATCGACGCGTGCCCGTCGTGGTACGATTCCAAGACGAACAAATCGCTCGCTCACCAAGCGATGCGTTCGTTCAAAGCGTTTTCGTGGAACGCGGCCAGTATGTCGAAAGGGGAACGGTACTGATGCAATTAACAGCACCAGAAACAGTGGTTCGCCGCGACAAAAAGTTGGACGACTTCGAGTTGGCAACCATGATGGCGGTTCAAATGCGTCGCCAAGGGGAATTATCCAAAGCAGCCTCGCACGCTGAGAACGCCGAGTCACTCCATCGTCAACTCGATGAACTCGATGAACAAATTTCTCAACTAACCGTGGTCGCATCACGCAAAGGGTATGTCGAGGGCAGGCAAATAGCGACATTGCCAGGCCGATTCGTCTCGCAAGGCTTTGAACTTTTGCGAGTTTGCGACCCACGGGAGAAAGAACTATTAACGGTGATTCCTGAGGACGACGTTGATGCCTATCAGGAAGCCATCGCATCGAAGGCAGTGGCTCGCGTTCGATTGCGTGGAGGAAAGAGGATCAGCACGCAACCAGCTGCGCTTCGTCCGCGTGCATTCCAAACTCTAGTTCATCCAGCATTCGCCGCGACCTCGGGCGGGCCATTGGCGGTGGAACCATTGCCAAACGATACCAATCATGTTCGCTTGGTCCAGCCCCACTTGGAGAGCATCACACCACTCGATCCGATCACCAGTGCGGAAGTGCGATCAGGCCAACTCGGCACAATGACGATTCACGACAACCGACCTCTTCTATCGCGCTGGATCGAGTCAATCAAAAATGGCGGATAGAGATAGAAAGAACCACTGTCCAGAAATTCAACAACGTTAGCTTAATGCTCGGCGTCGAGATGTCAACAAACAAACGATCACTCGGCCCACGCGGTGTCTCGTCACATGAAACCGGCTGCCTCAAAACCAACTCCGTTGTTATCAATCCGTCGATAGCGTGTTCCCAAGCAGCCTCTTGCTAAGACGTATGGCCTGGCAAATGGGAAGCGTCAAAGGCTTCGGGCAGAAGTTGGTCGAGCCGGTGAATGCGGTAAGCGCCATCGATCACATCGGTCGTGACGACCGCCAAGTCAAAGCCAAATTCCGACAAAAATTGGCGACACGCTCCGCAAGGCGTTACACCGCCAAGACTAGCAATGGCAATCGCTCGCCAACTCCGATAACCAGAAGAGATTGCAGTAGAAACGGCGACACGTTCGGCGCACAAACACATCGAATAACTGGCGTTCTCGACATTACATCCAACAACAATTTCGCCGTCATCCATTAACAACGCAGCGCCAACATAGAAATGACTGTGGGGCGCGTATGCCTGATCTCGCACAAGCGTTGCAGCTTGATTGAGTCGTTCAATTTCTTTCGCCGTCAATTCCACCATCGCATTCCTCGATTAGATCTTAGACAAGGGGCTTCGGTAACAATGAGCCCTGAAGCAATCTGCAAATTTTAACACGCGTTTTTCGTTTCGTCTTGCCCAAGCCGCTGTAATACGATCGGCCTTGCCGATGTCAACGATTCAGTCAGACGAACCACGCCACGCAATCGTTGAACAAATTCCGACCGTATCGGCGATGGGCAATGGAGCGTCAAAAGAGGCTGGTCGACCGTTACATGGTCACCGATTCGAACATGGATTTTCGCCCCCACGCTCGGGTCAATTCGGTCGTCTGAGCGTTTCCGCCCGCCTCCCATTTCGACGATTGCTTCGCCGATTGATTGGCAATCGATCAGGTCAACCCAGCCCTCGGTTTTGGCGCAGAGGGTTTCCGATGGCGCGAGCGAAAGCGGTTCGCCGATCGACCCTCCTTGCATGTGGACCATCTGGATAAATCGCTCATATCCCGCCCCGCTATCGAGTTGGCGATTCAAGTTGCGTCTTGCCTCGTCGTGATTTTTCGCTTTGTCAACGGCAACCAATAAATCGGCGCACAACTGGATTGTCAACTCACGGACCTCTGGCGGGCCGTTGCCTTGAAGCACCTCGATCGATTCGTTCACTTCGATTGCATTCCCGATCGCTTGACCGAGTGGTTGGTCCATATCCGAAAGGATTGCAGTGGTGGGAAGATTCGAATGACAGCCAACGTCAATAATCGAACTGGCAAGCAAGTTCGCCCGAGCAAGCGTTTTCATGAACGCACCGGAACCGACTTTCACATCCATCACGAGAGCATCGAGACGAGCTGCCAACTTTTTACTGAGGATACTGGCCGTGATCAGCGGAATCGATTCCACCGTTCCGGTCACATCCCGAAGAGCATACAATCGGCGATCTGCCGGAGCAATCCGCTCACTCGCGCCAATGATAAACGCGCCCACTTTGCGAAGAACACGACTCGACTCGTCAAGCGACAATTGCGTTTGAAATCCTTCGATCGCTTCGAGTTTGTCAAGCGTTCCGCCCGTTAACCCAAGCCCACGACCGCTGACCATCGGCACATCCACATCCAATGAGGCAAGCAACGGAGCCAAGATGAGCGAAACTTTGTCGCCAAGCCCGCCGGTGCTATGCTTGTCGACTCGCGGTCGATCGGTGACTCGCGGCAACCGTTCGCCCGAGTCGACCATCGCCGAAGTAAGCGTACGAATTTCTCGCGAATTCATGTCGCGAATACAAATCGCCATGGCAAGGGCCGACATTTGATAATCGGCAACCTTTCCCTCGCAAAAACCTTCGATCAGAAACCGGATTTCGCGGTCGCTCAGCGCTTCTCCGTCACGTTTTTTCGCCAGCAGAGCCGCAGGTAACATCAAATTAACGCCAAAAAGGGTCAAAGTCCGCCAGCCCGTTTTTGCTGGACTGAACAAAAAACATGTCTACACGTTATATTAGCGGAAAGCGAGCTCCGCTTGCCGCGTACAAGACTCGAAAATTCACGAATAAAATCATATCGCCTCTTTAAGAATTCCTAATGAATAATTTGTTGCCGCTTGCGCGTCTTTTTCGAACATTCGTAGCGATCGCCATTGCAGTTACCTTGTCACTCTCGTTCGCTTCCGCGGATGTACCGGACGCAGCTCCCTCGAAAGCGGAGACCATCGAAGAGGAAGTGACCGCTGCGATCCAAGCGGGGCCACGTGCGTTGTCACGAGCGTTCCGTACTGCGGCTCGCCGTGCAACCCCTTCGGTCGTTACGGTCTTCTCTTATGGCCAAAATATCGATCAGCCCAAAGCGGAAGAAGACGGAGAAACAGACCCGAATCAACCAGGCCCTGCGCCACCGCCAAGTGATAACCTTGACGGCAATTCGATTCCGCTAACCGGTTTGGGGTCAGGGGTCATCATCGACCCCACCGGGTTGATCATCACAAACAATCACGTGATCAACGGTGCGAAGAAGGTCGTTGTGCAGTTGTCCGACGAAACCGAAATCGAAGCAACCCAGGTTCACGGGGATCCCGATAGTGACATCGCGATCGTTCGAGTCGAACGTGAAGAACAATTCAAGGCCGCCGACATCGGCAATTCGGATCAACTCGAAATTGGCGACTGGGTATTGGCGATTGGCAGTCCGTTTCGACTCGAGGCAACCGTCAGCGCGGGAATCATTAGTGCCAAAAACCGTACCCTGCAACGGATTCGCCGCGGACGCCTGCTGCAAACCGATGCTGCGATCAACCCAGGCAATTCGGGCGGCCCATTGATCGATTTGGATGGAAAAGCGATCGCAATCAGCACGGCCATCGCGACGCGTAATGGTGGTTATCAAGGGATCGGATTTGCCATTCCGATCAATCAAGCCAAATGGATCGCCGACGAGCTAGACAAACACGGCAAAGTCCGCCGAGCCGCGATAGGGATTCGCTTAGCAGAGTTAAATCCAAAGAATGCCAAGAAACTCAATCTGCCGGTTGGGCTAGGCGTGTTGGTCTATCAAGTGATTGACGGCTCCGCAGCCGATCGGGCGGGACTAAAGCCGTTGGATGTGATCTTGGAATTCGCATCCGAACGAGTCCGAAAACCAAGTTCGTTGCAAGAAGTGGTCGAACGAAAACCTGTCGGATCGATGCAAGACGTGAAAATCTATCGAGCCGGCAAAGAAATGGTATTGAGTGTCGAATTGGCAACACTCGAAGATCCAACACTCGGCGGCGAAGAGCCCAAACAGGACAAGCCCAAAGAAGATCAGGCCAAAGAAGATCAGGCCAAAGAAGATCAGCCCAAAGAAGATCAGGCCGACGTTGAATCATCAGCCGACACCCAAAGCCCGCAGGATGACGACCAACCGATCGACGAAGAAAACCCTGCGGAAATCAAGTAATTCGCAAACTACGCGTCGACCCGTTCTCGAATGAATTCGGGACGCGGGTTGCTCTTGCCGGTGCGTTCGCACTTAAAGAACTCGGCGACGTAGCGAACCGGCGTTCGCTTTTCGGGAACTCTGAATCGATCCCCTTTTTGCAGCACCGGACGATACTCTTCCATGCCTCCGAATTGGCGTGTACCGGCGGCTTGACATGGGAACCAGTAACCTTTGCCATCCCCGTCTTCCAAATAGAACTCAGGGTAACAGTGACCTGGAACCCAAACCATTCTGGCGGGAACTTTTGCATTACGGCAAAGCGCTACAAACAGACTCGTCATCTCTTCGCAATCGCCTTTCCCGTCGCGCAGTGCAACCGACGCATTCTTGAGTGACCCTTCGACATATTCAACGTTTTCGCGAACGTAGTCGTATATCTGTTCCACACGCTGCCAATCACTCTCGGCTTCCATGGCGGCCAATTCCCTTGAAGCCGAGCGGATGATGGAATTACTGGCGTCAATGTTCGGACTGTTGCCAAAGTAGATACGCAGGCTGCGATCAGGCCGCCGCGGAATCACGAAGTCATCGGTTTTCTGAGGCGGCAAAGTTCGCGAACGTTCGATTTGAAACGTAAAAGAGGTTTCCGTCCTTACGCCCGCTGGAACTCGCGCCATGCGTAGCTGAATTTGCTTCACACCGCTTGCCAAATCTCTCGAATCCCAACCAACGACCAAAGGATCGATCACTTGATTAACGCACGATATTTTTTGCTCGGGCCAATTCTGCGGAATGGGGAATGTGGCGTACACATCGCGGCAAGTCACCGGAGGATCAAGGACGAGACCGATCCGCCACTGCTGAGTCTGAGGCGAATCGTAAACGATGCGTGATGATGGGGCAGGCTGGCCGGTCGATTCGCTTTCAACATTGGCTGCTTGCTCATCAAACAATCCAATTTCATCAGCCCAACAACGAAGATTGGGTTGAAAAACGGACGAGGCTGCAACCGTCATGAATGTCGACTGTATCAGTTGCCGTCGCGAGAATGCGGATCGTGTCATAGTCATCAAAGAATTGTCGCGGTTTTGGTCGAGAGAATAGAACCGAAACGGCCGAAGTAATGCTCGGATTTCACCCCCGCACTACTCCGACCGTCGCTCACAAGTTTCAATTATAGACAAGCGGGTTGCTGTTCAAGCTTAATTACTGAACCGGCACGGCACCAGGCGGAAGCGGATCAGCACTAAGAATGCGATCACCACGAGCGTCAAAGTTGTCACTAATCGATGACCCGCTGCCACTAACTTGTCCTTCGTAGACAGGGCTACCATAAACTTGTCCACCGATTCCATTGCCGATGATTTCACCGTTGATCGGAAGCACGCTTTCACCAATGACGGTTTCGCCCATGATCATACCGCTGTGATAAGGATCCTCGACCATCGGGCCGTAGCCATTCATGACCGATCCGCCACATTGGCACGGGCTCATGGCACCACCACAACCACAACTCGACGATTCATAATTTTCGTATCCGCTATAGCAACCTCCGCCACATCCGTTTCCACACACGTTGCCGCAAGGTGGGCAACATTCCGGTTGCGATCCACAGGCTGGGGCACCATAGCTAGGTACGGCGTACACCGGAGCAGTGCGACGGTTGAACAAACCACAACGAGGTTGTGGAGCAACACGGACCAAAGGTGCAACCGGCGCCTGCATCACAGGTGCCGCTGGGGCTACCGGTGCCGCTGGGGCATAGGGAGCGTAAGGAGCCGGTTGAGCCGCAAGCGGTGCTTGCATATAGGGAACACTTGGCCGCGTGCAGAGACCACACTTGGCACCGCGTCCAAACCAAAATTGACGCAAGTTGCCGCAACCGGTGCTGACAACCAGCAACGACGCACACGCCACAAACGACATAATACGAGTATTCATTTTCTTTACCTTGACTTGCATAGTGAGCTTATTCGGTGTTCTCAAATCGAGAACCAGTAAAAACTAGGTCGTAATCCATGATGTGCAAACGCAACATCGTTTTTTTTCTGCAACAATTCGTTGTATAGATGCCACCCCCTCGTATTGCTGCTAATTCCTCACCACTGATGACTCACTCACGCATTACTATCCGCCACGTTATTGCCGTCATTGCGTTGGCAATGACTACGACATCCCTGTTTGCCGAGGGAGTATGTCTCGATACGTCGATCGAGGCACATGATTGTGCCATCGAAACGACGCTCAACGATCGCCTATGGTTAATCAACACACGTTCGATTCCCACTTGTGCGTGTCGTGTCAACCTTGACGATCCTGACCTTAAAGTCAGCCGGCTCGGATGCAACGGATCGACTTGCCAGTCAACAAAAGAAGAGTACCTATCGGAACTTGGTTCGGATCGCCCCGTTGTCGTTTATGTTCATGGCTATCGCTTTAAGCACTGCGAGGCAATCGAGCGTGGGTTGTTCGTCTATCAAAAAACGTTGCGTCGCCGCGCAGGCTGCGGCCCCATCGATTGGGTAATCTGGAGTTGGCCGAGTGATTGTGATAGCTTTATCACGAAGGATGTTCGCGAAAAAGCGAAGTTCGCTGATGCGCAAGCGCTATATTTATCGTGGTTGATTCGTGAACAACTTCGTCGATCGGTGGCAACCAAATTGATCGGCTACAGTCTCGGGGGACGTGTCATTACCGGTTCGCTTCACGCACTGGCGGGCGGTCGACTCGGCGGACGGACGTTGCCCGGAGAAACGATTCAACATGCAGGCGTCGATGTGGGCTTAGTTGCGCCGGCTATCGAGGAAGATTGGTTGGCTGCGGGCCAGTATCATGGTAAAGCAATCAGCAACATGGAAAATTTCACGGTATTGTTCAATCAACGCGATGCGGTCCTTAAACGTTATTGGCTACTCGACAAAGTTCGTGGCGCGGTAGCGCTCGGCCTCGGTCGCATGCAATCGATTGTGCCAACCGTGGATAACCAAGCCATTCAATTACGAGCACTTGATTTTTCTCGCGCGATCGGTATCACACACGACGAACTCGACTATTACCAAAGCCGGTTTGACGCGGGAAAAGAAATGGCCCGGTTGATATCCGATGTCCAAATGGTCTCGCGGTAAGAATCATGGCGAAACCTAAAACGAAACGCCAACCTGCAAACGCGCCATCTCGATTGGCAGACTCAACTGCCTACTTCTGCGGCCAATGGATCAAACGAGCAGAGATTGGATTGTCGGTGGATGACATCGGGTTTCTGCAAGGTGTCACCGCAGTGGAACGAATGCGAACCTACAGCAGAAACGTTTTCGAACTGCCACTACATTTAAAACGATTCTGCCACACAGCCTGTCATCTAGGCATCGATTCGCTACCCGACGAAGCACGATTCACCGAATTGGTTTCGGAACTCCTGACTCGTAACGCGGTAATGGTACAAGAACAAGGCGATGTAGGAATCACACTGTTTGCCACACCCGGCCGAGCAGGATCACCATCACCCACAATTAGCCTGCATCTCAATTCGCTCGATTTTGAACTCATTGATCGTCGTATGCGCGAAGGCCAACCGCTAATCATAACGGACGTGACACAACAACCGGATCAGACTTGGCCACGCTCACTGAAAGTTCGCTCGCGATTGCACTACTACTTGGCAGACCAATTCGCGAGTCGGTTTGCCACCGATGCTGCGGGAGTGTTAGTGGACCAAGACGGCACAATCACCGAAACGAGCCTAGCAAACCTTGCGATTGTGGAAGCGGGTGAAATCATCTCGCCATTAGCCGAACAGGTGCTCGCAGGGGTTACACAGCAAGTCATCGAAATGATCGCGATCAAACAATCCATCCCGTGGCGGAAAGAACGGATCGATGTCGAGCGGTTTCACTCGGCTCACGAAGTGCTTTGCATGGGAACGACAACCGGCATATGGTTCGCTTCGCAAATCAACGACGGCGAAGCAAGAACGCCAGGACGCGTTTATGAGCGACTACGAGACCGCTTCGCCAACGATTCGCCAGACGTCTAGCTTGTGCCCTACCGGCCCCCTGCATGCCCCACGGATTAGTCGATTAGTGCTACTTTCGCAGAAAATTTTACCGATAATTTGCTACCAACACTCGGATTCTACCTACCCCTACAACTCTCTAACAATTCCGCGAAAGAGTGAATAGGAATTTACCATCCACCGGCACGCAATAGCGTCCGGTTGCTTTCCATTAACCGCTTGCTATCGAACCGCGGATGGTTGTCGGCATTCCTAGTTTCGACACCATCAACAAACCACCAAGACGCCTTTGCCAACCAAAAGGGCCTAGCTAAAATTACAGTCTGGCGGGCCGAGCGTTCAGTTACCCGTATCAACCCTCATCCAAGTACCAATACCGATGAACAATCAAGTCGATAAGGATGCGTCTGCGTCCTCGAAGAAGTCTTCTTCCCGGCACGTGATCATTTTCGGAATCACGCTTTTTTCAATTTGTGTCTCGCCCGGCTTTTGTGCCCATGCAATTGAACCGAGCTCGATCGAAGGACCGGCACCGGAATTGGTCAGTTCATCGGTATCAGCATCGGAAGCACTCGATCTATTGATCGACGGTAACGAGCGGTTTGCCGTCGAAAAGCCGATGCACGGTCACGAAAGCTGCTCACGTCGCAACTCGCTGTTGAAAGGCCAGCACCCTTTCGCAGTCATCGTCGGCTGTGCCGATTCGCGGGTACCACCCGAGTTGATTTTCGACCAAGGGTTTGGTGACCTATTTGTCATTCGCAATGCTGGAAATCTCATTGCAACGGATGTCGCTGCAAGTATTGAATATGCCGTCACACACCTCGACACTCAATTGGTCGTCGTGATGGGACACGAAGGCTGTGGGGCGATTACGGCTGCATTGGCGTCGAGCGAAGCTCGTTCGCATGAACCGATGGAATTGCAAGCGGTCCTAAAGATGATTGAAGTTTCGCTATCTGATCACGAGCATCCAGCGGATCCCACACAGTATGTTGCAGCAGCGGTCAAAGCGAATGTCATTTCAGCCGTTAAACAACTTCGTTTCATGGCCATTGAACATGGCGATCCGGCGCTGAAAAAAGCGAAGATTGTCGGAGCCATCTACAACATGCACAGCGGCAAAGTCGAGTTCATGGAATAGCATTTCCGCAGTGTGGCAAATCCCATTGCCACTAAACCGTGATTCGATTCCTAAAGTGTTGCAAGATTGGACGCACCGGAAGCACGCATTCTGTCCCCCCACTACAACAATTCGTTCAAGCCGCGATCTTGTAGTGCTTTGACAACCTCACGCACACGTTCTTCGGCGTCCTTGGGCGCAACCAAGGTTGCGTCGGCAGTTTGCACGACGATCATGTCATCCAAGTCGATCGTCACGATCGTGTGACCTTCACTGGCATGCACGATGCAATCTTTGGAATCAATATTGACGTGCGTCCCTACCACCGCGTTGCCCAAGGCATCCGGTTCGTGCAATCGGGAAAGTGCCTGCCAACTGCCGACATCGTCCCATGGAAAATCGGCTTCGATAACGACGACGTTCTTGTAGGTTTCCATCACGGCATAATCGATCGATTTTCCCTTGATCGCCGCAAACTCGCGTTCGAGAGTTTCTGCATAGTCCGCTTCACCGATCCTTGCGGCGATCGCTTCGATATGTTTGTAGATCTCAGGTGCGTTTTTCTGCAAGGCGTCCAGAATCGTTGACGCTTTCCACAAAAAAATTCCGGCGTTCCAATAGAACGAACCGCTTGCGACGTAGGCCTCCGCGGTTGCCCGATCTGGCTTCTCGCGGAACTGTTTGACCTTGTAAATGTTAGCGTCACCCCCCGATCCGATGGGCTCGCCGCGTTCGATGTAACCGAACGATTCGGCTGGATATTCGGGTGGAATGCCAAAGGTCACAATTCGCGTGGGGTCCTCTTTGATTAGTTTTTCACCGATGGCAAGCGCGTTTTGAAACGCTTCGTGGGATGCAATAACGTGATCCGACGGCATCACAGCCATGATCCCGTCACTATCTTGGTGGTTTACTAACGCTGCGGCCAATCCAACACAAGGCGCTGTATCACGTTTGCAAGGTTCCCCTACAATATTCTGTTTAGGTAACGCGGGCAGTTGCTCGGCAATCGCGTCGACCAATACCTTATTGGTCACAATCATTTGCCGTGATGGTGGCACAAGGTCGCCGAGACGATCGATCGTCGATTGGATCATCGATCGCTTACCGTGTAACGTAAGCAGCTGCTTGGGGCGAAGCGTTCGGCTCGCCGGCCAAAACCGCGTGCCACTGCCGCCAGCCATAATGACTGCATGAAGCATAAGAATCGCTTTGAGGTAAAGGAAAGAAATAGGGAAACTCGTGATTGGCAATAAGGCAAAGGGTATCGGATGAATCAGGCTGAGAAAAGAGACGGAACGATCGTGCTATTGGGCGTGGGCCACACAAACGCGGAAATTGTTCATCTATGGTGCAAGTCGCCGATCCCAAATTTTCGGTTGGTGTGCGTTTCTCGGTTCGCTTTTTCGACTTATTCAGGCATGTTGCCAGGAACATTAGCCGATCAATTCAAACCGCAACAAATGCAAATCGATCTGCCGGCACTCACCAACGCCGCAGGTGCGGAATTGATCCTCGGCGAAGTCAAGGCAATGGACGACGAGACTCAGACGCTTCACTTTGCCGATGGATCGTCGCTCGCATTCGACATTTTGTCTGTCGGCGTCGGATCGATGCCAGCCGGGGTGGACACGCTTAACGGCAAGACGGTCGTTCCAATCAAGCCGATGCAAACCTTTTTGCAGCGGTTGGACCAACGAATCAATGAGACCACATCCAAAAAACCGACACGGATCAAGATCATCGGTGGCGGAGTCGCGGGAATTGAGATTGCACTCTGTTTGGCCACTCGCTGTGAAAAACGATTTCCCGAACGCTCCACAACAATCGAAGTCTTAACCGGCTCAGAGGAAATCGCCAATGGCATGTCAAAAAAGGCCATCTCACGATTACGGCAACTGCTTCAGCGACGGAACATCGAAGTGCGTACCTCGGTTCGCGCCGTTGACATCAGCGACACTTCGATACATACAAAAGACCAACAATCGATTCCCGCAGACGTGGTGATCCTTGCGACCGGAGCGGTCGGGCCGGCCGTGCTTAGTCACTTGGGATTGCCGACCGACAAACGAGGCTTCTTAGCGACACGCCGATCGCTACAGACGACTAAGTCGGATTTGCCGATCTTTGCAGTCGGGGACTGTGGCACGGTGATCAACGAACCATCCCCCAAAGCGGGCGTCTACGCCGTTCGACAAGCACCGATTCTTTGGGGCAACTTGAACCATTTGACTCGCGGCGAAAAACTTGAAGACTTCCGTCCGCAATCGGATTTCTTAAAAATCGTGAACACCGGCGATGGCAAAGCGTTGCTGCAGTACAAGGGTTGGGTATTCCACTCGCGATGGTGCTGGTGGCTGAAGTGCCAAATCGATTCTCGCTTCATGCGTAAGTACCAACAAACGTGACACCTCGTTACCTGCCGATACGGTTGGGCCCCTCTTTGACAAGAGTTCGCATAGCGAAAAACGCAGTCGAATTGTTCTCTATCACGCGGCGCAAGCGTCATTTAAAGCAACAGATCGAATGAATCAAAGGACGCCTCCTGCAACGACTGGGCGAAGCGTTGTGAACTAGTCCTCCGTCCCGTGTTGCTTCCACCATGCTGCGGCATCTTCGGCCGACCAAGGGTAACCACCGCGGATCGCGTCAATGGCTTTGGCTAATTCATTGATATCTTTGTAGCGGTCGTCAGCATCTTTTTCCATGCAACGGTAAACCAGATCCCGGATCGGTTCGGGCACTTCTTCACCACGATGAATTCCAATGCCAATTGGTTGCTCGCTGATGATCAGCGCAAACAATGACTCGGGATCGCATTCGGAATAGGGCGGACGACCGGCAAGCAAGTAATAGGCGACGCAGCCAATCGAGTAGATATCCGAGCGTGGATCCATGATCGAGGGCGAGCGAAAACGTTCTGGCGCCATGTACATCGGCGTACCAGCCCAAACGACTTCGCTGGTTTGATAAGTGCTATTGTCGGGACTAAGCGGCTTGGCCAAACCGTAGTCGAAAACAACGGCCCAATCACCGACCGACGCATCAAGTGACAACATAATGTTTTGCGGTTTGATGTCGCGATGAACCAAATCGAGGTGATGAGCTTCTTTGAGCGCCTCGCAGACTTGACGCAGCATAAAAAGCACTCGACCGATGGGCTGGAACCCACTGCGGGCAACGACTTCATGCAACGTCAACCCGGGCAAATATTCCATCACGCAATAGGCTTCCCCCTCCTCACTGCGTCCGTAATCATAAATCATCACGCTATGCGGATTGCTCAACGAAGCGGCCAATTTTGCTTCGCGGTCGAAGCGTAACCTGTCTTCTTTGTTGTTCCGCTCGTCATGCAACAGTTTCAATGCGGTATCGCGACCGAGTTGCCGATGTTTCGCTCGATAAACCACACCCATGCCACCATGTCCGAGTTCCGAAACAATTTCGTAACGACTTAGAGGATGTGCGGCCGCTTGATCCATTAACGATCGACGCGCCAACCGACTAGCAGCGACAAACGCAGTCACCGTCAATAGGCTTCCCAACAGCAAGAAGCTCGACCAAACGATTCTTGCGGGAGCAAAAGCCGCTCCGACTCCCTTTTCGACCACCACAGCGAATTGCCATTTTGGATTCCATCGCCAACCGCCGACCACTTGTTCGCCAGCATAGTTGTTGTACGGATCAAGTTGCACGGTGGATTCCATCAATGTGGCCGAAGCGACCGATTCGGTCAGCGGCAGCGCCCGACGCTGGACGCCGTCAATCGAATCGCGGCTGAGCCGAATCCCCGGATCAGTAACGCGAAGCCGATCCGCAATCTGCTTCGGCTCGACATCCAACTTCCCTGCATTGGACAATGCCACCGCGTGGGGACTACCGCTAATCATCATCCCGTCGGAGTTGACTGCATACGCATCAAGAGAATTGCTGATCGATGCATCATGCAAAATTTGGTCGAATTGTCTAAACAGATTGATTCCGCTAACTAACAGGGCGGCTACCGCTTCACCGTCGTCGCCTTTGACCGGAACAATGCAAGCCATCACAGGAGCGTCTGTTTTTGAGACGTAGCCTTTAATCGTATCGGTCAAACGCGATGGGCCAAAAATGACCGTTTCCCCACGCAAGGCACGAGCAACGTCCGAGGCACCGGCCGGGGCAACGGGATGGCCAATGTCCGCTCGGTCATCGAGAAAGCTGGCGATCGTGGTGAAGGAATGGTTCCAAACGATAAAGCTGACCGAATCAACTCCGGACAAATTCTGCAATTCCTCCTTGATCCGATCCGATTGCGGAGCGTTCTTGAGTTCGTCAATCGATGGCTTCGTATCGGCAAACTCAACCAACTCGGCGATTGAATCACGGATGTGAGATTGCCGCGACCATGACTCGACCAATTGGGCTTTATCATCCATAAACCGATCGGCGGCTAAGTTGACACTATCGGCCACCCCGGTCAATTCGTTTCGTAACGCACTGCGAACACTTTCGGCTACGCTGCGGTAGGTCCACCATCCGACCAATGCGGTGGGCAACACAGCGGCGACCCAGAGCCAGCCCGAATTGATCCGTCGAGCTCGGCGGGACTTTTTGGCAAATAGCAAATGGCTCGGCGAACTTCGATCTTGCGAAAGCCATGACTCAATGTCACGAGGCGATGCATGAGTCCGTTCCGCCCCACGCTGGGTAATCTCCGACGACGAGACCTGTTTCTTTTGACGCCCTGCTGGTTCGGCACCGGAATCGTCCACGACACTCGACTCATCGCCACGCTGGGTATCGCTTGCCGACCGCGCCATCGTCGAAGAAGCGTCGATCGCTTGGCCCGCTATGGATGGAGTCGACCCCATGCCGAGCGGTGTTGGAAGCGGCATCACCATTTCACCTTCGATCTTGGCCGATTCGGGATCGTGTTCTCCCAAAAGTGAGAGGACTTCTCGGACGAGCCCGTCATCGCCATCGGCTTCGGACCGAACGAACGCGACTTGCTTGTCCCGCGGCATTTCGTCGGCCGCGAGAAACAGATCGCGGATACGCGAATACCGGTCAGCATCCATCAATCGGACCCAGGATCGCGAGCGTCGGTAGCGTTAATTTTGGCCTCTTCCGAGTCTCCATCGACCCCGTCTTCGCGGCGCATCTCACGCCGCATCCAAGCGCGGGCCATCGCCCAATCCTTTTCAATCGTTCGCAAACCGAGATTCATTTCCGCAGAAATTTCTCGCATCGTCATGCCACCAAAGAAACGCAACTCCACGATCCGAGCTTGCCGAGAGTTCAATTTCGCAAGCGTGTTCAACAGATCATCGAGCGCCACGACATCGTCATCTTTGCTGAGTTCAAACGTCACATCGTCGGTGAGCATGCGACGATCCCAACCGCCACCGCGTTTTTGTGAACGGACCTTTCGGGCGTGGTCGACCAATATCCGACGCATCACCGTCGCGCCGATCGCAAAGAAATGGGTTTTGCCTTGCCAATTGATCCGCGACTGATCAATCATCCGCATGTAGGCTTGATGAACCAGCGACGAAGAACTAAGCCGCTCACGCATCGGCTCGTGCTGAAGGAAACGCCCAGCAAGACGTCGCAAATCATCATACATCAACGTGAACAAACGATCCGTATCGTCCACATGTCCGCTGACACTCTTTTCGACGAGGTCGTTGAGGATGCTCATATCTTTTTAAACGTGGTTGCTGACGCTTTTTCCTGAGGCTTTGATAACTCGGCTAATCCAATTCCCTAAGTTCCTATTATAGCTCGCCATACGAGTTTCGCTATTGAGCCCCCAATCCGCTGAAAATCAATCAATCAGGTAGCAAGGATAACGGGATTGGATGGAAATGCGATAGCAGAGCGGTCAAGTCAGCTTTTTTCAACAAATTTGGCAAGAATCCCTAAAAGACAGCGAATAGGTGGATGTGAGGCACGAAAAAGTGCCACAAACAATTCATCAGCCAAAACGTTTAGGAGATTCCTCCATGTTCAAGAAACTCATTCTAGCAGGCGGAGCCGCTGCCCTATTGTCATCCGTCGCCGTCGGCACTCCCCTATTCAGCTACGCTCGGTGTGGCATGAACTGGCTCACTTCCTCAGCCTCGGACTCGATGCCCCTCGAATGGGAACTCAAACGAGCCCGGCAAATGATCGCGGACTTGAAGCCCGAAATCGAAATCAATGCTCGCCGAATCGCCCAAGAGAAGGTCGAAGTCGCTCGCTTGGAAACTCAACGGAACGAGTCCGAGCAACGATTGGTAAAAACCCAATCCGACATCAAGCGTTTGAGCAGTGACCTCAAAGACGACAACACTGTCTACACGTATGCTGGACGCACCTACACGTCCGCGCAAGTCAAGAGTGATCTAAGCAACCGCTTCAAGCGGTTCAAAACTCGCAAGCAAACGGCCGACAAACTGAGCCAAATGCTGAGCGCTCGCAAGTCGACACTTAGTGCGGCGCATGAGCGAATGGACGCGATGCTAAATGCCAAGCAACAACTCGAAGTCGAAGTTGAAAATCTGCAAGCTCGACTCGGAGCCTTGCGAGTCGCCCAAACCAGTAGTAGCTTGGCTCTAGACGACAGCCAATTGTCCCAGACTCGTCAATTGCTCGACGACATCGCAACACGCATCGACGTTGCCGAAGAAACAATGAATGTCGATGTTGAATATTTCGGTGAGATTGACTTGGACGAACCCACGGACGAAAACTTGCTTGACGAAATCACTTCGTACTTCAACCAAAACGACAACCCATCGGGCTCGCTTGTCGCAATTCAACTCGATTGATCGGTTTGGTTCACTAGACACTTGAAAAGGCTGATTCTGTGTCAGGACAGGAAAACCGAAATGCTTCAAAGCCTCCTGCGAATCGCTGGAGGCTTTGGGTCGATGGTTGCGGAGGCTTTCTGGTTCTCACTGGGGACCGATGGACAGTCGGCGGAGCGATGGTTGCAGACAAGAACGATATTGCAGTTGGCGCCGATTTGCCGCGAACTGCCGGAACCATTCTCCGCAACGATGACGATTACTTTTGGGAGAACAATGAAGCAAACACGGCGAACGCAAAACCGGCAATGATTCAAAGTGGAACGGCTTTACCAATACCAGGTTCGGCCCGATTGAACCTTCACAAGTCGAGCCCTTTGAGCGGTTCGGCCGTCCTGACGCTCGATCCGCCACATCGTTTTGCCGACCATATTGACGCCGTGATTTTGGCAGACCAAACCATTTTGGTGGGGCCAACTCCGGAATGCAATGTGCGAGGGACGATGCTAGGAGGAAACATCGTGATGACCCGCCGAGGAAATCGATGGTATGGGAAAGTGATTGGCACGCAAGATTTGAAAGAATGTCCAATCGGAGAACGGGTGGAAATAGGAAATGTCGCTCTTACATGGGAAACCGTGACACAGTAGACCAATGTCGCTCAGCACAACGTGAAAGCGCATTCACGAGCCCGCTTTCGCAGAACGATTGAAATAAAAAAACGCGCCCCGGTGTTGGCTGATCGGTGCCTAGAAAACGATGAGTTCCGATAAATTCGGAACCAACAAAAAAAATTGAAAGTTTTTCGATGAGGAAAGGCCGATTCATGACTGCACTTCTCGGTAAACTAAAGAGGGAAAAACCCACTAAAAAATCATCCGTTGCAAGCGGTTTTTTCGACAAAGACGCTGGCGATTGCGGATTAGAGGTAACTCAAGCTTACGAACCGTCGAATTATTCCAAATCCATGTCGTTTACTTACCCGCCCGGATCGACCCCTTTGCCGCGATACACGATACGTCGTGGGATCGGGATTGGCGGATTTGGTGAGGTCTATTTTGCGATCAGCGCAGCTGGCAAAGAAGTCGCATTGAAGCGTATCCAGCGGAATTTGGAAGTGGAACTGCGAGGCGTCTCGCATTGCTTGAATTTGAAACATCCCAATCTCGTCGCCCTCTTTGACATCTGTCACGACGAATCGGATCAAGCTTGGGTGGTGATGGAATATGTTGCCGGTAAGAACCTGCGACAAGTGCTTGACGAATTGCCCAACGGATTGAACGAATCGGAAGCACGGCGTTGGTTTTCGGCAATCGCCAAGGGCGTCCATCATTTGCATGGCGCCGGATTAGTCCACCGCGATTTGAAACCAGGCAACGTATTCGACGATCTGGGAATCGTGAAAGTCGGTGATTACGGGCTCAGCAAATTCATTTCGTCATCACACCGTGGCGGACATACTGAAAGTGTTGGCACGTTCCATTACATGGCACCAGAGATCGGGCGAGGCGAGTATGGTCGCGAGATCGACATCTATGCACTCGGCATCATGTTGTTCGAATTGCTGACCGGGAACGTTCCGTTTGATGGTGAAAGCTGCCACGAAATCATCGTCAAACACATGACGGCCAAACCTGATCTATCACAGATCGGCGAACCCTATCGGTCGGTCATCGCCAAAAGCTTGGAGAAGGACCCCGCGAAACGATTCGCAACGGTCACCGAGATGACGAACGCTTTGTCAATGAATGTAGATGGCCACGCGGCAACTCACGCCGCTACTCATCCGATCGTTGCCAAGCTTGCGGAAACCTCACCGATGGAAGTCCATCCGCTACCCGAAGCTCAATCCCCAAAGCCTCCGCTTTCTGCTCACAAAGATTGCTCTCCTGAACCTTTTGCCCGAGCAGTGCGGGCGAGTTTCTCCGATCTAGAACGATGGTGGCGATCCCTTGACCGATCGCCAGGCGCAAAAGCGTTTTTGTTCCTGACCGGTTTTTTCGTTTTGTTCATCAACACGCATTGGCTGCTGCCATTATTGACCGTGATTGGGATTGTGTATGTCCCCTACTACGTCGTGCGTCAAATGGTGCTGCATGTCAGTCAACAACCCAGTTATGCCAAGGCACAAGCTTCTGCGAACCAACTTGCCGCTCTCCATGGTCCGTCGCCACGTCCGATGACCAAGGCCCAGTGGCGTGAACACATGCGAAACGATTTACGAGCCAAACATACGCTTCACCGTGCTGCGGAACTCAATACGTCGTGGATCACAGCTACGGCGATCACAATGGGATTGGCTCTTTGTGCGGGCGTGATAGGACTTCGCAGTGGCCCTGTCGATTCGTTTGCGATTGCACCCTATGGAGCAATGGCGTTGGTGGTTCTAGTTGCGTCCTTGACGATACTAGGGTTTGGCAAACTGTGGGAAAGAGACGAGGGTGAAAGTTTGCCACGCCGTATCGTCTTGGCCGGCGTCGGCGCAGGCGTTGGGATCGTGGCCTATTCAGCCTATCAATTCTTGATGCTGCCGCTCGACGTTGGCTTAGGACGCGAGATCGATTCCACGACATTGCCACAAGCGTTGTACTGGGACAATGAAATTCCGAAAGCGTCCGCAATGATGGTTCACTTCGCTTTGCTCTTTTCGGCACTGCGTTGGTGGAAAGCGGTCGACCCGCTCCGTCGTAACCGATTGAGCATATGGAGTGTCGTTGTCGCAGTCGCGGCCGAATGGGCTGTTCACCAAGTGTTGCCGATTCCACAGCCCGCTGGGATCTTGACTGCGGGTGCAATTGCCATTGCGATACAGATGTCGGCCCCATGGGTGAATCCACGGCTCTGGTCGAAATCAAAAACCGAACCCGCGCCATCGCGAAACCCGATTGTTCCAACGCCCTATCCCGCGAACGAATCGGTCGCTAATCGAGGAGGTGTAGCATGAACATTGGTTTGCGATCCGCCCTTTTTTGTTTAGTTGCGTCAATCATAAATCTGCCCGCACCCACCGCAGTAGCAGAAGAGGAGTCAAACACGAAGGCGGAAGCCGAATTATTGGAAGAAAGCAAATCCGTAGAGCTTTCCGTTGCTCCGCTGGACCAAATCATCTTTCCATCGGATCGTCCGCAATGGCTCGACAATGTACCGCAACTTGACGATTCGGTGCACAATTGGGTAGTCGTATCGTCACCTTCGGATACCTTCGAAGCTAGCGAACAAAACCTTCGTTTGATGCAGCGAGCAGCGGTGCTAACTTACATTCAACGATTAGTTAATGCAGGACGCAACTTTGATTTTTTCACCATCACGAACGAGTGGATCGACGAAAAGCTGGTCCGCAAATCGTACCATGGCGAGGTGACACAGGGCGATACGGTACTGTTCGAACATGCTACCGAACTTGAGTTTGATGAGCCAACGCGACAGGAAATCCATCGTGCATGGAAGCAAGTCCAAATCAGCGACCGGTTAGGCATAATGGGGCTCACGGTCGGTGGTGGATTTTGCCTGTTGGTACTTGCCAGTGCCGTCACAGGCATGCTGAGCCGCCGAGTGAAAACAAAACACAAAGTTGCGACATCGTAACTGGCAACTGCGCCAATCTAAATGGCAACTGCGCCAGTGTTTTAGGATCCGGGGTGAAGAACCGGCGTGTTGTGATTTCGCGTGTGGTGTTACGAAGTTGCGACACGCCCCGCCAGGCTTGCCAAGGTCGCTTCATAGAAAGGCAGCGTTTCTTCGTTACACGTGATGCTCACGTTCAAATCTCTTAATCGACCGTCATTGAGCGAATAAATCCAACCGTGAACCGCTACGGATTGGCCGCATCGCCATGCCTCGCGGACGATCGTCGTTCGACACACGTTCATGACCTGTTCAACCACGTTCAGCTCGCAAAGCAAGTCACTACGGCCACGAGGACTTCTAATTTTGTCGAGTGTAGGTTGGTGGATGCGAACAACATCTTGCAAGTGACGGAGCCAGTTTTCGCTCAGCCCAACCTCTTTGTTAAATAGTGCCGCCCCCACTCCGCCGCATCCATAGTGCCCGCAAACAATCACATGCTCGACTTTCAAGACTTCGATCGCATATTGCAAAACCGACAAACAATTCAAATCGGTATGGACAACCAAATTGGCGATGTTGCGATGAACAAATAACTCGCCCGGATCGAGCCCAACGATCTGGTTCGCAGGAACTCGGCTGTCCGCGCACCCAATCCAAAAGAAGTTGGGTTTCTGCAAGTGCGAAAGTCGATGAAAAAAACCGGGGTCAACCTCGACGCACTTTTCAGCCCAAAGTCGATTCTTCTCGAACAGTTCCTTTAATAAACGCATCGATTGATTCCCAAGATAGTGTTTACGAATCGGACTTACAAATCGTTTCTCGCATAGCTGATTCGTTTGAAAACGAGGCCAGCGTTTGATCCAGTTGCCCACGCAGTTTCACCATTTGATCATTGCTCAATCCTTGACCGATTAAACTGGCGAAGTGCAATAACGCGATCACAACAATACTAATTGGAACCAGCAGCAATGCCCAAGGCTGTTCCTTCATGGACCATTGGACATACCCATAGATTGCACCAAAAAAAATGAGACATGCCATCACGAAATAGATGAACATAAAAAACGTCCAAATCTCAGGCCGAGGCGAAAAGCGGCCGAACAACTGCGAACCGTCGAAGGTATCGCTCACCTGAACAGACAAATGAGGCGAAAAAAATCGCCGACTCTCCGGCTCAACGGTAAACTCGGCGCAATCTCCTGCTGCCTTGGCATACTGTAGCGATTCGAGCGAACGAATCGATTCGCGAATCCTAACCATCGCTTCGTCCGCACCGACGTTTAAGTCAACCGTAAAGGTTGGCTGCATTCTTAGCAAATTCACTATGGCGGATTCCTACAGGACAATATTTCAACGGAACATTTCCGATCGCTCCCAAACAGAAATGGATGCGTCCTTCACATTGTGACGTGATTCAGGCTGGCAATCAATCATCTTTGCACTGGCTCTTCGCAGCCACGGAAGCATTTTGCATGATTTATAAACAATCTTTCCCAAACATCATCACCAAGGAATCCATGTTAGCAGCAACGACAACACCCAATGCCAGCTCCATCCTCCACTGCTTTCGATATTCCTCAGTCCATATCGGGGATCACTTCGGCAGTCAACTCGATGAAGTACTCGTAATCACGCCGCTTTAATAGCGTGTTGGTAAAGTAGGCCATGTCAGGAGTCCCGTTTGGGATCGAGACCTCCTCTTCCTTGCTCAACAATGCACGACGAAGGTCCTCCAAAAAGACGTCTTCAATTGGATAGAACCAAGGCTGTTTGTCTTCCTCCATAAAGACGGATTGAACGGCATCATATACTTTCATGTCATTCCATTCGGGCGGCAGCTTTAGCTGCAACTTTAACGAGCCGCCAATGTGTTTGGTCAACACCCAACGCGCCGAGAATTCTTCGCCATCCAAGACATGTTTAGTCGTGTAGTCCTGGCCACGACTACCGCGAACGCTCATCCATCGGCCCAACACTTCCTTCGATGATCGATGTTTGGCAACACGTTCGTTGCTGCGGCCTGTACATCCCGACAATAACGACATACTCAAACAGAACAAAATCGTGAGAACGGCATTCGAAAGAGCGACGCGGCAATGAAATTTCCGATGTTTTGACATGAGACCCCAATCCTCTCAAAGGCAAGATCACAGAATCGATTTCGCCGGGACATCCTTGGCGAGCTTCGAAATAAGTTCCCCAAGTCTAACATCCGCAGCAATCACTTTGCAAACATTCAGGCTTTGCAAACACTTAGGTCGAGCCCTGATGTCATTTGCCCCCCGGGAGTATTCTCTTCAGCTGTCGCTTATAATGTGGTTGCGTTGGAATTCAGCGTTAAGACAGATTCAAACGTTTTACATTCGTCATTGGCTGATAGCAACGCGAAAAAGTGAACTCCCTAATCATGGCACGAACGCCTAATCTACTTGATGTCACCATCGCCCAACCGTTGCGCCAATGAATTCCGACCGACAAAATGAATTGCGAGATATCGTGTTAGGCGCTGCGGGCTCCGAAAACGCGCATACCGGCGCATTCGAATCCGATGCGGAAACCGAAACGCTGCTTCGGATTGACTTGGCCGGTGACGATGGTCGAAGCGGCGTGGACGGACGAAGCTTCTTTGAACCGGTTCGCCGTCCCGGTGTCAACGGCCAACGTGGTGAAGATGCCTCGCCCGCATTCCGCGGCGAAGATGCAGCGTCGGCGGTCATCGAAATTCGCTATGCCGATCGATCGCGTGATCTCGGCGTCGTCGAAATCAATGGCAAAGCGAATCTTCGCAATCACCCCAGCAACGCGATTCGTGCTCAACACCCGATTGGAAACGAAGGCTATATCTTTATCGACGCCACCGGTGGTCGGGGAGGCGACGGCGGTCGTGGCGGCGATGGACAACCAGGTGCTCGCGGTCATCGCGGCCGCAACGCAACTCGTTTTTCATCAGGTGGTAATGGCGGTCCGGGAGGCGACGGTGGTGACGCCGGAAATCCAACCGATGGCGAAGTCGGCGGCGTGGGAGGTGAAGTCACTCTCGTCCTTGATGTTGATGACCAAGGACTTTTGATGCTGCTCAAAGGGGACCTCAATGGTGGCGACATGGGATTCGCCGGCGAAGGCGGAATCGGTGGACAAGGTGGCCCCGGCGGGCCAGGGGGGAGCAGTTACCACTGGACCGAATCACAATCCTACACGGACTCGCAAGGCAAGCGACAAGTGCGGACCATCCATCGTTCAAATCCAGGCGGCTTTTCCGGACCAAGCGGTCGCACCGGAGCGTCGTCGAGGTACCGTGCACGTGATGGTGGCCCTGGCCGCGATGGAGAGCTTCGCATTGTCATTAAAAATCGCGATGGTTCCCAGCAACATTACAGTTCCCCTTACGATTTGGAACTCGTCTCCTTCGACATCGCAAGTGAGTACGAAATTCTCGAACCTGATAGTCTCGTCAGTATTGACAATGTCACGGTACGAAATTGTGGCGGCATGCCCACGCCATCGAACTACACAACTCGGACATTTTTGCCGTCCGACGAATGGATGAATTGTGAAGACATTGAGCTGGTGTTGCCCCATTCGCTTGCCCCCGATGAAACTTTCACGTTTTCCGGTCAAGGACTGCGGCTTCGGTTAGCCGATGTCATCATCGCGGGTCCGCGTAAACGTGGCTTCACTCTAAATCAACCGATCAGCCCGATCGCGGTGATGGAAAGTGGTATTCATCGTCCGTTTCGCAATTTTGAAAATGGGGAAATCGTCGAAGTCCGCTTCCCGATTGAATTGACCGATGTGATCGCACTCAATAGTCTCGCGCCCGGTGAATCGACACGCGTCCGTTGGGGAATCACAAACGTCAGCAACCAAACGTTTGACGACAAAATGCTTCACCGCAGTGTTCGTACCGGCGCGGGATTGTTGGGGGGCGACGTCGACTTGAACCAAGTGTTGTTCTTTGACGATTCCGACAATCCACACGATCTGCTTGAGCAAGAATTCCGATCGGCCGTTCGCAATCTCGCCCCTGGCGAAACACGTTGGATCGAAACGCGAATTGGCATCCGTGATCATAGCGACGTGATTGCGTATCAAGCATTCGTGCTGGGAGTCGATTTGCATCAACAACGGCCTGGTTCGAGCGACCGCCATGACGAATACCGCCGTGTCGATTATCGTCGCGAATTGATTCGTGTTTCAGAAAAGTACCGACGTGACGAAGGTTCGCGTTTCTTATTGATTGCCAATCAGAATACCGATGTCGATGACATTGAAAAATGGACACAATTGGCCGATTATTTTGGCAGCGGCTTGGATGTTTGGGATGTAGCCTACTACGGTTTCCTCGATTTGGTCCGCAAGATTGATCAAGACAAATCGTTGCTCGAAGAATGGGCAGGAATGACCATCATCATTCCCAACAATTACTTCCTGACCGCAGCAGGAAAGACAGCGGCATTTAGCCAATTAGCAAAGTCTCAGTTTTTAAGTGCCGCAGCGGATTATAACGTTTCCTTTTACGTTGTCGGTGATTCGCGAACAGGCGGTGCAAAGATGCTCGAAACATCATTGATTCCGATCAGTGATGAAAAAAAACCTAGCCAACTAAAAACCGAACGAGCGTTTTTGAAACAAGTCCGCCGTTGGTCCAAGTATGTCGCCCGCAGCGGTGAAGTGGTCGGTGGCGTGACCAGTGGTGCCGCGGACATCGCTGATGCCTCGCTCGGAGCAGTTCACGAATTCAAAATCAACAAACGAACATTCTTGTTTCAACCCAAAGCGGTTTGGCTAGAACGGGAAGCCCGTGATTTGCAGGCTAGACTAAAAAAAATCGATCCAATGCATCGATGGGTGATCGTGCATCGGTACGATACCGGCGATACCGATACTTCATGGGGCTTTTTCAAAAAACGCAAAGTCGGCACGCTCGAAGCAAGGCGAACACTCGATTCAAGTAAGGGCTCCGCAGTGCTTTTCGAAGCCGATGCGATCGATGTGGCAGATAGCGATTTCATCAACAGCCAACAAAACAAGCATGGCGTCTTTTTGGCGATGCGATTCGAAGACAAGGTTGACCGATTCATCCGGCTCGTTAGTGAACGAACCTTTCCACGGTTCAACGAAAAATATGTCGACCGGCCGTTAACACAAGAAGAAATCCAGAAGATCGGACACGAGTTGATCGATTCCATTTTGGTCGACATCTACAACGAACAACATGTCTCGCGGACCAGTCGCACGTGGGGGGCCAGTGGTGTGCGCCCCACCATGCCAAAATTGAACTACCTTGCTGAACGATCACTTAACTATGGCGTCACGCTTCGCCAAATAAAAGAAAACGAAGCGACTCTACAATTATTGTTCGAGTTGCTCGCCAACATACGTTACATGGCAACGCATTCCAAAACGATTTGGGACTCTGCAATTTTCCCAACAGCCTTCTTCAAACGAAGTCGTGCCGTCTCGTCCTATATGATCAATCGAGTCGACCGAATCATGGCAAGCATTTTTGGGCCAAAACTGAGTTGGTGGGACAAATGGACGGCGCCGGAGGACTACGATCCGTTCGGAACGGCAAAAAACGCAATCCCACAAGGAGCCGCGAGAGATTTGGCAGAAAAAGAAGTGGATAAGATGGAGGAGCAAATGGAAACGCAAAAGGTTTCACTCGAGCGATTCACTGCGGCCCAAACGCATCCTGGTATGACATATGATCCGGAATTGCTCGCGCACTCGGACCGAGTGATTTCGGGAGAAGTGTATGACCAATTGGTCCGCCAAGAAGAAGAGGCTCAAATGAACCGAGCCCGATTAGAATATGAAGTTGCAAAGCAACGGTCTGAATTACTGGTCAAATTGGAGACGGAACAAACCACTGGAACGGCCACCACGACCGAAACGACGACTCCCACACAAACGCCGATGCCGTAAAGACGGGGAAAAGAGAATTGCCGCTTCTCGCTCCTCAAGTCTGCGCCGGTTACCGACACTGGCATCGTGAAACGCAACAAAACACGGGCTGGGATCAAAATCCGTTAGAATCGTTGTAATCCACAAATTTTTTTTGCAGTTTTTTTGTCGACTAAAAGAACACCATTTCTCATTTCGATTTGACAAGCAACTCTTCGCATGAACTCACAACCAAACCAAATACGAGAGCAGCAACGATGATTGTAATCGGGATTGTGGGTGCACCTGCGGGGGGCAAATCGACCGTTGCCGGCTACCTAGAGGAACTCGGAGCGACGTGGATCAATGCCGACTTGGTCGCACGCGATGTGCTGCAAAGCCCTGAAATACAAGCCAAGCTCATCTCCCATTTCGGACCGGAAATCACTGGATCGGACGGTCAAATCGAACGAACGGCTTTGGCTTCGGTCGTTTTCGGGGATGACGAACCGAGTCGTACGGCGTTACACTATCTGGAGTCGGTAATTCATCCACCGACTCGCGAAGAAATCACCGAACGACTCGCAACAGCGGAACGTTCGGGGGTCAAAGTGGCAATTTTGGATGTCCCACTCCTATTCGAATCGAAGTGGGACCGAAGCTGTGATGAGATTTGGTTTGTCGATGCCCCATGGGCCCACCGGTTGCGGCGGGCGAAACAACGAGGCTGGGATGAATCGGAACTTCGCAAACGAGAATCAAATCAGCTTTCAACAGACGAAAAACGACGACTAAGTAGTTGCGTCATCGAAAATGGCTCGGGGCTAACGGACCTTCGTCGCATCGTCCGAAGCCACTGGGACAAATTGACACACCTGGGAAATAATGGTGCGGCTGCACCTAGTATTGATACACATTGTCGAACGATTGCTGATAGAAATTAAGTAGTAAATAAAAACGCAATCCACCTTTTTTACGGTTTCCACCCCACCCCCGTTAACGAACCTGTCTCATTCGCCTTTTTCCACTGAACGAACTGGCTCTTTTCCAACAGCTCCCCTTCCTGCTTTCAGCCGCCATCATGCGGACTATTCAAAATGCAATCCAACCGGCCCCCTCGCTCTCGCGACCAACGTGGTTCGAGTGACAACAACGGACCTCGTGACTACCGCAACGACCGTCGCCATCACGACCGACCTCGCCACCCAGACAAAGAGGTGGACGAGCGAATTCGTGAACTCGATGCCGAACGCGATCCACTTTCGCTGCCCGAAGAAATTGTCAGTGAAGCAAACAAATGCGGGCAAAAAGTAGGCATCCCTAGCGGCGAACGCGACTCACCTCAATTAAACATCGCGCAACTTCAAACGATGTCGAGCGAAGAGCTCAATGCGATGGCCCTCGCCGCCGGGATCACTGCAACCAACGTGGGTCGCCAAGATTTGATCTTCAGCATTCTGAAGCATCGCATGAAGGTCAACGGATTGATGTTCGGCGAAGGAACCTTGGAAATCTTGCCCGACGGATTCGGGTTCCTGCGCAGCGCCGATTATCACTATGTTTCCTGTCCGGACGATATCTATGTCTCGCCTAGTCAAATCCGACGCTTTGGCTTGCAAACGGGTAGCCATGTAGCAGGGCAAATTCGTCCGCCCAAAGAAAACGAACGTTACTTTGCACTTCTACGGATCGAGGCAATCAATCGCTGCGATCCCATGCAGCGGCAACACCAAAAACCGTTTGACGAATTGACGCCACTTCATCCTGATAAACGAATCATGATGGAGTTCGACAGCAAGGAAATGAGTACTCGCGTCGTCGACATGTTAACCCCAATTGGATTTGGGCAACGTGGCTTGATTGTCAGCCCGCCGCGAGCCGGCAAGACCATTTTGATGCAACAATTGGCTCGCGCCGTATTATCCAACTATCCCGAAGCCTATGTTTTCGTTTTGCTGATCGACGAACGGCCCGAAGAAGTCACCGATATGGAGCGCGAGGTCCGCGGTCCACAATGTGAAGTCATCAGTAGCACATTCGATGAACCGGCCCAGCGTCACATCCAAGTCGCTCAGATGGTGATCGAAAAAGCAAAACGAATGGTCGAAGCGGGAACCGATGTCGTCATCTTTTTGGATTCGATCACTCGGCTTGCCCGCGCTCACAATAGCGAAGGCGAAACAACCGGCAAACTTCTTAGTGGCGGCCTGGATGCGGGAGCGCTGCAAAAACCAAAAGCACTGTTTGGGTCGGCGAGGAAAGTAGAAGAGGGCGGATCGCTTACGATCCTAGCGACCGCTTTGGTCGATACCGGCAGCCGCATGGATGACATTATTTTCGAAGAGTTCAAAGGGACCGGAAACTTGGAAATCGTCCTCGACCGCGACCTCGTGGACCGTCGGGTTTGGCCAGCAATCGATATCAGCAGCAGTGGAACCCGTCGCGAAGAAATGTTGATGGACCCCGAAGAGTACCGCCGCATTTCGGTGCTTCGCCGTAGTCTGGCGGAATTGTCACCTGCCGAGGCAATGGAATCCTTGGTGAAGCAGCTTCGCAAAACACAGAACAACGTCGAATTTTTGATGAGTTTGAAGAATGTCGATTGAAATAACGGGACTCGAAGGTGAGTTGCCAAAAGGTCGAATTGCCATCGTTGCAAGTCGCTACAATCCCGCGATTTGCGATTCGTTGGTCCGCGCTGCCAAAGAAACGCTGGCCGAAGCTGGCTACAATGACCAGCAAATTCTAGTTGTCCGTGTACCGGGCGCCTGGGAATTGCCGCTTCTTTCAAAACAATTGGTCGAGAAAGGCAAAGTGATCGGCATCGTCACGCTTGGCTGTGTGATCAAGGGTGAAACGACCCATGATGAGCACATCAATCGGGCTGTCAGCACGTCGTTGATGGAATTGTCGCTCGCAAGTCGAATTCCAGTCGGTTTCGGCTTGTTGACATGCAATACGGTCGAGCAAGCCCTGCAAAGAAGTGGCGGGAATGTCGGCAACAAAGGTGAAGAGGCGGCCGGTGCCGTGATCGAATTACTTCGCCTAATGAAAAAAATGTAGCCTTTTATTCGGGCTCCCCTAATCGGCGCGTGACCGGTTTCCATTTAGAATCTCGCTCTTGATTGTTTCCAAGTTCCTTCCCATCGTTTCAAGTTGTTAGGTTCGAATGTCCACTCGCCGCCGCGCCCGCGAGATCGTCTTGCAATTGCTTTACGAAGCGGACATCAATGATCCTCGCGACGTTGACGAAGCAATGAAGTTTATCCGATCGCGGCTGCAGGGCCGCAAAGCGCTGACGGTGTTTGCCCACAAACTGCTAATCGGAACCCTGGAAAACCGCGAAGCCATTGACCAGCAACTTTCGAAGCTTGCGACCAATTGGACCCTGCCACGTATGGCCGTGACGGACCGAAATGTCCTTCGGCTCGGTGCCTACGAGATTCTGTTTGGCGATACCCCCGGTCGTGTCGCGGTAAACGAAGCGATCGTGTTAGCGAAACGGTACGGAGACAAAAATAGTCCTCGGTTCGTCAACGGCGTATTGGATCGTCTCTATAAAGACCGCGAACAGAAATCCCGTTAACGCTTTAGCATAAGCTGGATTTCGATCGATAGGTTTCTTCCCTCGGTATCGCGAGAAGCGAGACCTTTGCACCCAAGAGCCTCAGCTCCACTCTGTTGTTGTTCGGCTTCAACCGGGTGCTAGAAATCAACTACCAATTCGTCTTCCGCTAAGACGACATCGGCATCACATTTTCGCTTGATGACGTCAATATCAATTGGATCCTGAGCAGTTTCAATCGGATTGATATGAGTCACCAGCAATTTCTTGGGCTGAACCTGCTCTGCAATCTCTGCAACGCGGCTCGTCCAACTGTGACCCGTCTGCTCCGCCCATTTAGCATGAGAATCACGAAAGTAGCATTCGTGCAACAACAAGTCGCACCGAAGCGCCCAAATTCGGGCTGCTTCACTGATATCACCCGTAGTATCCGTAGCGTAGACCAACTTCTTAGCTTCTTGACTGGGGGATCGCTTCCACGCCAGCGAAAATCCAACCGATCCCCCCGGATGATCCTGTTTCCGCCACGAAACCGTCGCGCCAGCCAATTCGATCGTTGGCTTGTCATCGATTGCAATCCAATCGGCATCAATTTTCGCTGGAAAGATCAGGTCGCTAAACAGGTGAGTTCGGATCGCATCAAGTTTCGCTTGTTCGCCCCAAATACGTAGCCGCTCAACGGGACGCTGATAGAGAATATCCAAAAGGAAGGTTAGCCCAACGGTATGATCGAGATGGGCATGGCTAATCAAAATGTCAAGTGATTCGGTTTGGATCAGAGGCGGTAAGCGAAAAATCCCCGAACCAGCATCGAGCAAGATGCCGCTCTCCGGCAAGAAGTAGCACGACGTATGCCGCCGCGCGTTGGGGTGATAACCGACCGTCCCAAGACAATGAAGTCGCACCGTAGTCGGTCTCCACAAAAAGCCAATATCGTCCGATTCGTAGTATCCACTATGAATCCATTGTAACCGCTCAAGCCGCCAATCCCAACTCGTCCAACGGTCCTAGCGTCGATTTGCCAAAGCCACTTGCCAGCCGGCGGGCAATTGGATATTGTTTTCCCCACAAGCCAACCGACGCGGATGTGGCGGAATTGGCAGACGCGCTAGATTCAGGTTCTAGTGGCCGCAAGGTCGTGGAGGTTCAAGTCCTCTCATCCGCACTTGGTAAAACACGGGGTTTTTGCTCAAAAGGCATCAACCCTTTTTTCGTGGCTTCACGGACAAGTGAAGTCACAAGTGAAGCCATTGCTTCCTAGGCCGCTAAGCCAATACGACAACCTTCCCCCTTTGCTGCGACTTACGCGAATTGGTCAACCAGCACGCCACTTAAAGATCGGCCTCGAACCGGACTTTCACCCAAAAGCGACTTCAAATTGCTGATCGCGTTGACCACAGCCGCCAATGTGTCAAACGAGCTCGCATTCGAGCCCGAATATTTACCGCCCGATGCAAGCTCAAACAAACCCTCAACAGCCTGTTCGGTTACTTGCTGCATTTGCCCGGTCAATGCCGGCTCGGCATTCGTCGCAGGTGACAATTCGATGCCACCTCCAGCACGGACAGTGAACGAATCCAATTGGCCCGAGAATCCTTCCGCAAGTGTCAACGCCAACCGTACACCATTCTGTTCGACGATGTAGCGGGCATCGTGTTGTTCAGCACGTTGACCGTTGATCTCCACGATCCGAGCCGAGCCCAACGCATGATAGCTGCGACCTGAATACGAACGGCGCACCGTCGATGAGGCTGCCGAGAGGGCCAATGGGTCAAACGTACCCAAAAAGTCCTCAACGAAGTTGATTGTTATCACATTACCGTCTACATCCACTTCGAACGCGTCGTTTGCCGACATGTAGGTGGCCCCATTGATCGTAGCGGTTCCGTCACTTCCGGTCGCCATTCCATTGCCATCGCCACCATGGATGTCAAAGTCCGAAGGTGTCGAGCGCAGCGTGATCGTATCTAAGTCACCGCTGAACGCCAACGCCAACTCAAATTCAACTTCCGCTTCATCGATCGTGAAATGGAAGTCGTTGCCACTGGCGACGAAATTTTGGCCATTGATGGTAGCCTCGGCGTCGACACCATAGGCTGTCCCTGAACCGTCAACTCCCAAGAGCGTGAAGTCGCCTTCGCGGGACGTAAGCGCGATAGGGTCGAGAGCGCCTGTGAACCCAGCGTCCAATTCAATGGAGTAGCTACCCAAGCCGTTGCTGAAATCAAAGTGAATTCCGTCAGCGGTAATGTTCTCGCCGTTGATTTGAAGTTCCGCGTCAACGCCGGCCGCGTTGCCCTCACCGTCGCCGCCGCTGGTGTCGAACTTTCCGGATTCCAAAACAACTTGAACCACGCCCACCGAGCCATAATTGGCGCTTGAAAGCGTCAAAAAATCGTCCACAACCGTTGCCGTCACACCCGTCGTCGAGCTAACTTCGTTAATCGAATCACGAACGGAATCGAGCGTTTGGTGTTTGAGGATGCTAATACTGGAGCTGCCGAGTTCACCGGAGAGTGTTATCACCGCGTCGTCTTTGGCCTCGCCCTGGTCCCCCTCGTAGACCAGCTCGCCTCGCTCTGCTGCAACCGTCACGTCCCCTCGAAAGATGTCGAAAGGCTGAGAGTTCATGGAATCAACATTGAAGGCCACTACCTGCGTGGGATTAACGCCGCTGACATCTTGATCGCTGGTCCGGATCGTGATTGGATCAACAGCACCTGTAAACCCAGCGGCAAGTTCAAACGAGTAGACTCCCGCACCGTCATTGAGGATCACTTGGTTTCCGTCGGTGTTGACAGCATGTCCATTGATTTGAAGGTCCGCGTCGGTCCCAGCCGCGTCGCCCTCTCCATCACCACCTTCGGTGTCGAACTTTCCGGACTCAACGACGACTTGAACCGTTCCAGCGGAACCATAGTTGACGCTTTTAAGCGTCAGGTAATCGTCGAACACGGACGCTGTCACTCCGGTTACGGAGCTCTCTGAGTTGATAGAATCACGAACGGAATCGAGCGTTTGATGGTCGGTGATCGTGATGGTGGTGCTGCCCAATTCGCCGGTGAGCGTCAACACCGCGTCGTCTTTGGCCTCGCCATTTCCTCCATGGTACGTTAGTTCGCCCCGTGTTGCGGCGGCTGCCACTTCGCCTTGCAAAGTGTGGAACGGTTGTGGGTTCAACGAAACCGGATCGAAGGATAGCAATTGTGAGGGATTAACACCGCTAACATTACCATCGCTGGCCCGAATGGTGACCGAATCAAACGCTCCGGCAAATCCATCTGCAATTTCAAATACATAGGCACCGACCCCATCGCTGTAAGCCACCTGGTTCCCGTTTCCCGTGACCGAGTTGCCATTGATGACAAGTTGCGCGTCCATGCCGATCGCATTGCGATTATCAACATCGCCCTTCGTATCAAACTTGCCACTGACGACGTCAACTTGGACCGTACCCGATGTGCCGTAGTTCTGGCTTTCGAGGAACATATCGTCACCGGACACCGTTGCCGTAACCCCCGTGTTAACCGTATTAGCGTTAATCAAATCGCGAAGCGTTTCCAGCGGCTGATCCTTGATAACGACGATTTCGGCACTGCCGTGTTCCCCTGTAATCGTGATCGTAGCGTTATCCTTGGCTTCGCCGTTGTCACCCTCGTACGTTAGCACCGCGCGGGTGGCTGCCGACGTGACTGCACCATTGAGCGTGCTAGTGGGGTCCGCCTGAATGGAGAGAATATTGAACGATCCCAACTGGGTCGTGTCGATCTCTCCAGCATCTACAACACGATTAACTTGATTCAGTGTTACCTGAATACTCTGGTCTGATCCAACATCCTGGCTACTGAAGACCAAGTTATCACCGTCGACGGATGCGATCACGCCCGTAACCGATGATTCACCATTCACGCGGTCACGAACCGTGTCAAGAGATTCGCCTTCGGAAATCGCGACTTCTGTGCTACCGAGATCGCCGGCCAGCGTGAACGTTGCCGAGTTGGTAACGACGCTACCGGGCCCCCCCCGATACACCACCTGAGCCGTCTCCGCAGCGGCGGTCACCGTTCCGTCAAGTGTAACAATGGAATTGTCTGCTATGCTATGCAAATCAAACGTGTCAATCTGTGAAGCGTTTACGCCTTCGACCGACTTATTGTAGGCACGAATGATATTGGAGACTTGGACTTGTGCGGATTGCCCAACATCCTGCGAGCGTAAAAACAACTGATTGTCGATAACTTCCGCGATCGCGTCTGTCGAAGACGATACGTCATTAATCCGGGTTGCAAGCTGGGCGAGCGTTTCGCCCTCGATCGCCGCTACGTTTACGGTCCCCAGACCTCCCGTGATATCAAAGGTGGCTGAACCGGTCACCAAACCATTTGCATCACCGTTATAAGTAAGGGTTGCTGATGTTGCGAGCGAATCGCGACTACCTATCAGCGTCGCCGATTGACCGGGTGACAGATTGCTGATGTCGACATCGGATATCTGAGTGACGTTTTGACTGCTGACACTAGAGCCTTGAACTCCGTTCTTAATTTGCTTGGGTCGAATGTCGACCGATAACGATGAGACTTGATTGCGTCCACCCGATTGCAGTCTTAACTCATTATCGCTTTCGCTTGCGCGCACTCCAAAGTCATTCAAATTGATTTTGCGAATCAATCCGGCCAAGGACGAGCCCTGTCGGACGTTGATGGTCCTGCGACCACCGCCGACGTTAAGATTGAGTGACCCACCATCACGAAGCAAACGATGCGTTTCGTCGCTAACGATGCTAGCCGATCGTTCGCGCTGAACGACGCCACCTGAGAAAAAGGCGGCTCCCCCAGGCGGAAGAGACAACACTTCGACGTCCGTGATTTGGTCGGCGTTGAGCCCCTCGAAGACGGCATTGTCGGCTCCGCCCAAAACCAATTGGGAACCAAGCAACGCGCTGATCTTGGTTAACGCTTCGTCGACGTTAGCCTGAGAGTCGTTCTCACCAGACTTCACGGATTCAAACACCCAATCTTTGATCTGTGAAACTAACGAAGTGATACGCTTCAAAGAACGATCACCAGAGCGATCCGTCGAAGCCGCCGTCACGCTATCGGGCGCACGGATATTGAAGGTAATATTTTCGATGAGTAACGGACGTCGGCCCACACCCAACGATGTAAGATTAGAGTTGATTGACAAAGGGAGCCCTGACTCGACGGAGCGATTCGACGCTCCGCTGCCCAAAAAGGAACCCCCCGGCTCCGCGGACATTCGAATGAAGGTCCAGCACTGAAACCTAGTTTGGACTCGAGACTATTGCCGAAGAGTTCCGCAACGGTTTCCACAAGCTCTTAAGAGTGAATCCGACAAACCGCCCAATACGTACAACCGGAACGGTTTTCAGCAGATTGCGGTCAACGAAAAGGCAAGAGAGTGAGACCTTGTCCGAGAGACCTAATTCACCGCGTCATTTCCCGTGCTTCGAGAGGCCGTGCTGCCAGCGGGCGGGAACCGCCGAAAATGCGGGAAGAGACCATCATTTACGAAGATAAAACGAATAGAGAAACAAATGGGTCAAACCCAATACTGTTCGGCACAGAATTTGCGCACTGTATTTTTGTTGGTTTTGGCACGCGACTTGCGCCAAGTCAACCCAATGCGGATGGTCCGCCATGTTGACACCCCAAGGCCAAAGCTGTGGCAAAAAAGAAACTGCCGAAATGTCGAAAACCTGCTGGCTTCAGCGAGGCAGAACTCGCCCCCGGCGTCACGGCAAAAAGACCTAATGTCGAGTCAAGGATCGATGCCAAAGACATCACTGGCCTGAAGTTCTTCAAACGCATTCGGCCACTACTGGAGTCGCTTCATAGCGTAGGTGCTCAAAGAGACAAGGCCGGTAGTCGTGATCTACACATGGACCAGTACGGCGTTTTGGTGCTGATGTGGCTGTTCAATCCGATTCTGTCCTCGCTGCGGGGACTGCAGCAAGCGAGTGAACTGGAAACTGTACAAAAAAAGTTCGGTGTTGGACGTGCTTCGCTCTCAGAGTCCGTTACCATTTTCGATCCTGAGCCGCTGAAAGAGATTGCAGCCAGTTTGGCTACACAAATCCCATCCGCAGATCCTTCACGGTTCGATGGGATCAAAGACCAATTAACCGCTGTTGATGGTAGCGTTTTCAAAACGGCTGTACGAGTGGCTTCGCTGTCTTGGATTCCGTCCACGGGGCGTGCAGCCGGACGCACCACAACGACAGCGGTTGACGGCTACCGAATGCACACGCACTTTGAAATTCTCCGTGGTGTGCCAGAGCGAGTCGATGCGACACCCGCTAAACCTAAAGGCAAAGATGACGAGAAAATTGCCTTGGCTTCCGTATTGCAACCCGATCGATGTTATGTCACTGATCGAGGCTATGCGAAGTTCGAACTGTTCAATGCGATCCATGCCGCCGACAGCAGTTACATTTGCCGACTACGCGACAACAGCACGCCAAAACGACTCAAAGAACGCCCTCTCACTGATGCGGATCGGGCCGCGGGCGTTCGGCTTGATTGCGAAGTAATACTCGGGGCGCACACATCCAATCGCAAGACCATCGCCACCGATCATCCCGTCCGTTACATCGAGATCGAAGTGCCCTCACACGTTCGCACTGGCAAAGGCGGAGCCAATAGTGACGGAATTCTTCGTGTGGCAACCAGCCTGATGGATGTTCCCGCTGAGCTGATTGCAGAAGCATATCGCCTCAGGTGGCTAATCGAACTATTTTTCAGAATGATCAAACAGCTGCTTGGCTGCCGCCATCTCCTTAGCACGAAGCCCAACGGAGTTGAGATTCAGATGTACCTCGCGATCATCGCGTGCTTTCTGATTCTGATTTACACCGGCGGTCAGCCGAACAAAAGAACTTACGAGATGATTTGCTTCTACTTGCTCGGCTGGGCGTCACTGCAAGAGCTTGAGGCCCACATCAAAAAGCTAAAGTCGAAGAACCATTAGGGACACTGCGCTCCGACCGAACAGAAAGTCTCGGCGGGGTTGCTTGCTGCGCGATAGGAACCAACGGCTGCCAATGAGGTTACCTCGCTCACGTCCATCAATTAGCACTGCCTCCATCACTCCGGCTAGAAATCAGCAAGGGCAAACGGAGTGCCGAACAGTATTGGGTCAAACCTCTTTGTTTTGATCGTCGGTTGGTAAAGGTCGCACTCTTGGTCTCCCGCGTGGTCGCATTGTTGGAGAAACAAATGGGTCAAACCTCTTTGTTTTGATCGTCGGTTGGTAAAGGTCGCACTCTTGGTCTCCCGCGTGGTCGCATTGTTGACTCGAGGTGCAATCGTCGTGCGATGGATTCGATCCAGCCTTCATCGCCCAATGGTGCTCCGCGCTGGGCGCAGTTGCGGATAGCCTTGAGTTCACTATCAGTAAGAGGGGCATTGACTCGATCGATCCAATTGGGGAGACGTGCTATCGGCCAGGGCGATAGCAACTTCGGTTCAGGCTCAGGGGATTGCAGCCATCGCCAAAGCGAACCCCACCGCCAATCCTCGGCCCGCGACACCATCTCGGCACGCAGAGCATTGCGTTCGACGTACCGGCAACCCACAAAAAAGTGTTCGTCATCCTGAATGGGAAAACTCTTAAAACGCCCCTGATAGAGATGACCTTTCCCTGTCATGTGGTAGTGGGCATTGTATCGCATCGTGTGCGTACCGCAGACCCACTTACAAAATCGCCCCATTTCTCCATCGACAAGCGGACGCAACATCAAATGCCAGTGGGTTGTCATGATTTGGTAAGCGTATAGTTCAACCTTGTAAAGCTGCAACGCTTCGTGAAGGACTTTCTCGAAAGCAACGAAATCGCCCTCCTTGCGAAAAATCTTCGCACCTAAGTTAGCTCGGTTCAGGGCGTGATATAGCCCTCCCGCTCCGTCGGCTCGTGGTGATCGGGGCATTCCAACAGTCTATCACTGTCGGAGCATGAAACAAAGAGGTTTGACCCATTTGTTTTCTTCTCCCCTTTTCTTCTCCCCTTTTCTTCTCCCCTTTTCTTCTCCCCTTTTC
>SJPJ01000001.1:1818455-1821783 GCA_007859835.1 Novipirellula herctigrandis
TTCCTCTCCGTAACAGATCACTCATCACTGATAACAACATTTACTTCACACTGTTCTTCGAACCTTTTTTCGTTTTCGCCTGACCAATCCCCACGGCTGACGTATAGGGTTTGAAGCGAGGGAAAGCTATGAGTCAGCGATGCAGGATCAATGTATTCAATGCCGTTAATGGACAGAATCTTTAAAGTTGGCAGAGATAAGTGAACAACCTGTTCTGCTTGTATTCCTGCGCAATCGAGCCATAGCTCTTCGAGTAATATTGAATTATCAAGAGCACCTTCGAAATGCTTACCCAGCTTTGTATCCTCAACGACCAAGACCTGTATCGTCGAGGGAAAGGACAGCCTCGCGTCATCAGAGACGACACAGTCCCTAATCCAAATTTGTTCAATATCCAAACTGCTAATAGTCGAAAATAGCTCATGTGAAAGTTGGAAATCGCTGATTTCGATTTTTATAATTGGTGATAACTCGCACATTGAGTTCCAGTCAATGCCAGAACTGAAGCGTCCACACGTTTCGTTGATTCGTATCTCGTGCGTAGGATGAACATATGCGTCACCAATGATGTCACCTACCAAATCACGAAACCAACCAGCATCTGAATTCTTAAAGGCTATTTCAATTCCACTCGCTCTCAGTCTCGAAGCTGCAACCGACCGTCTACGTCCTGAACTAAGAAACGCCATAACTTGCACGACCGCAGTAACAGCAACTAAGCATCCTACCGTAAGAACGATTCTCTTAATGCTCCAGCCCTGCATCAATTCGCATCTATCGTCAAGTCTTGGTCCCACTCAGTGATAGATGAACAGTTTGCAAAGCTATTTTCTATCGCATCTGATTCAACTGTCGCTTTCAGCGTAGTTTCAAGCTGTTCTTTTGATTTCAAGACTGATCCCTTTTGGAAAAGTTCCTTAATCGCTCCGATGATTTGTGCCCGGTCAAGATGATCTGTGAGTTCGTACCCATTCTGAGACCCAAATACAATTTGGTGCGTAGTTACACCGGTCTCGACACTCTCATTCATATCTGTGAAACTCCAGCGAGTTCCACAGCTCCAGCTCCAGAATTTATCGACACAGGTGGTGATTTCGTAATCACATTCAAAGTTCAATCGAATTCGCAGCTGATACCACATCTCATCGGCTGGATTCGCAGAACCAAGTCTAAGCATTTGCTTGAGTTTCTTCACTGGAATCCCAAGCTTTCTGGCAAGCTTTTTGAGATAGCCTTCGAAGTCATCCACTAAGTCTTCCATGTCGTCAATGTCATCACCAACGTCCACACCTTGCCAGTCATTTGCCCCCATATATGCTTCTATTTCAAAGGCTTCCAGTTCACAGTTGGCGTTGGCAATTTTACACTCTCCCTTTTCGCATGGATTCTGCCCCGATGGATCTGTGTCACCTAAAACAAATACATTCGAATAAAGTCCAAAACTCCCACCAAGGAACCCGATCGGATCTCTGGAGCAGAACCTACCGGCACCCGAGTCGTACATGCGGGCGCGGTAGTGATACAACCCTAACGCCTCGTCGTACTCGCGACCCGTGTAAGTGTAACGGTTGTCTTCGGCACTCGTCGTAAGTGCAGTTCCGGCAGCATCCAGAGTCGTAGGTGTTCCGTAGGCATCGTAAGCGTAGCGTTCTTTCACCAATCCGCCGCCATCGGTCAGGGCGATGATGCTGTACTGTTGGCCTCGGTGGTAGTAACGTAAGCCGCCAGTTCCACCCCTTATTACCAGCTCGTCGATGTAACTGGCATAGACGTAGGTGTACGTCGGTGAAGAAGCGACCGCGCCAGAGGTGTAGTCGGCAATCGTTTGCTGACCACTTTGAACGAACACCGTTACCGTCGTTCCATCGTCCCGAGCGACTCGGCGACCGAGAGCATCGAACTGGTAAGTCACATCATCGGTACCGTCGTTGTCCGTATCGGCTCCACGCAGCTTGTTCTCAAAATCCCAGTGAAGTGAGAGGCTAGTGGCTAGCGGCGAGAGGCTAGTGGGAAGTAGAGTTTGGTTCCCCTTGGCGTCGTGCTGAACCGCTTGGCCGGCGGCACTGAGGATCTCGTGCGTGGGGCCGTGGGTACGGCTTTGCACGCTGGCATTCTCGGTGAAACTGTTCCAGTCGCCGACAAGCGAAAGATTCCAGGCTTGATCGAGATTGCTATCGGAGCGGTTCCAACCGACCAAGCGATCCTCGTCGTCATAACCGCTCGATGGAACCGTGAATCCGTAACCGCTCATCGTTCCCGTAATCGTCTCGGACGTCTTGTTCTTGTTCGCGTCCCAGCCGTACGTAAGATCCCCGATTGGAGCACCGCTAAAGGTGATCCCCGCAAGGGTGTTATCGGTATTGTACGTTCTACTTTCACTCACCCCATTATTGTAGCTACTACCCGTCATTCGCCCACCATCGTCGTAGGTGCGAGTGTCGACGGTAGTATTGTTAAACGCGACCGTTTCCAATTGTCCATGATCGGAATAGGTCCGGACGACCGGCGAACCATCGGGGTACGTTAGGCTCGACACTTGGCCGAGATCGTCGTAATTGGTCGTTGTTGTATAGGTTTGGCCACCAAGGGTGGTCGATTCGGTCGACTTGCGGCCCGCTTCGTCGTACGTGTAGCTGACCGTGTTGCCATAGCGACCGGATGTCGCCGTCAGCATTCGTCCGGCAGCGTCATAAGTGAACGTGTCGGTGTCCGTCTGGCCCGAAAGCGGACCGGAGGCATGACCGGCATAGACTTTGTTGAGTAGTCGTCCCGCCAAGTCATAAGCATAAGTGCAGGTATCCCCTTGCTGGTCGGTACGGATCTTCGTGCGTCCAATGGCATCAGGGGTGAAGCTGACAATGCCATAGCCAACATTGCCGATACTGCTGCCCGAAACATGATCGGGATAGGTTTCGGTCAGTTTATTGCCAGCATCGTCGTACGTGTAGCTGGTGACTTGATCCTGGGCATCGGTGAGCGAAAGAAGCTGTCCTGTGGCCGTGTAGGCAAACTCGGTTTCGCCACCGAGCCGATCGGTTTGTTTGATTTGACGTCCACGTGCGTCGGGACAAGAAAGGGCCATCCAGTTTTATTTTCAGCAAGGAGCTTTTCCAGAGTCTTTGCTTCGGAAATATTCCGGCATTGGACGCGATCGGAGTGGTAAACCTCCTCTCCTGTCAGTTCACATGCATCTTTTCAGCATCGACCGCGCAGCAGACAACGCTAATCGCAAAATCAGTTGCAGGTTCGAGCGTGCGGAAGAGAATCCGCTACACCGAAGATAGTCCGAGTGGGTTCTCGGGAGCACACAGCCAGCCTTGACCACACC
>SJPJ01000001.1:1822239-1869942 GCA_007859835.1 Novipirellula herctigrandis
ATCCTCGCTTTGCCGATCACTACAAGGATTCTGGCAAGCCAGCCAACGCACAGGCTTTTGCGACGTTGATCGAAGGAATGGACAAATCACTTGGTGATATGATGGACGAACTTGAGAAACGGGGCGTTGCCGAAAGGACGTTAATCTTCTTCCTGGGCGACAACGGCTCCGATGCACCGCTTGGACATCAGCATGAGGTAGCCTGTGCCGAACCGCTACGCGGCAAAAAAGGGGCACACTACGAAGGCGGCATGCGTGTGCCATTTATCGCCGCTTGGGCCAAGCCCAATCCAGACAACGAATTGCAGCGACAACTAAAGATCCCTGCCGGCGTGATTCAAAGTCAGGTTGCGTCGGTGACGGATTTGTTCCCAACGATTTTGGATGCTGCCGGAATTGACTCTCCAGCCAACCACACGGTCGACGGTGCCAATCTGCGAACATTGTTGACCGGTCGCGGGGACTCAAGCCGGCCGGAACAGTTTTTGATGCATTATCCGCACGCAGTCCATCGCAGTAACTATTTCACAACTTGGCGCAATGGACAGTGGAAAGTGATCTACCACACATTGCCAGACATCCCCACCAGTGGTGGGCTAATTCAGTTTGACGGTGGCCACTATCAACTGTTTAACCTAGCTGACGATCCGTTTGAACAGACTAACCTCGCCGATTCAAAGCCGGATGTCCTCAAGCGAATGATGAAAGGACTGATCGCTTCTCTGGAAGCCCACCAAGCAGTCTATCCAGTCGACGATAACGGAGATGAGCTGCGACCCAAGTTGCCATAAGACGGCGATCGACCGGTACGGTTATTGATGTTCAGGCTTAGGCGGCTTTGCACGGAACCAGCCTGGCCCGCGTGAGCCGCTAACATAAGAACGTCAAAACAATCAGCGGCAATGGCCGGCGCGGTCACGACTCTAGAATGAGATTGCACGCGCAATGAAGTCAGCTCGCTCAAGCACGTTACCGGTTCGTTCCGTGTTTTGGGAGTCAATTCACAATTAATTCGTTCATCCCGCATCTCGCTTCGCCAACGTGTTTCGCGGACGAAATCCGGCACCGGAGACTCGTGCCTAGAATAGAAACCGAGCCTACTGAACCGGCAATGTGAATCGGCAATATGAATCGGCAATATGGATCGCAGTTTGTTTAGGGACCTTTGCTTACGACATGTGACAACGGTTCCAAGAGAGTGCCGTCGTCCATTGTGAATGCGGTATCACCAAAATTGACGGTTACAGTCTCACCGTTGGCAAACCTCGTCTGCTGGACCGCGTGATCTTCCGTTAACCACTCGTGCGACAACATTTCGCTATAGCCTGCACTGCGTGCCACCGTCGCAGCAGTATGGTAACTTTCGACAAAACGATCGATTTTTTGATCGAGCAATTTTGCGTTGAACATGAACATGGGCGGAGTGCCATAAAGCGCATTCCAAAGATCGCGCCGTGTCCACAACGAAGGTAGTTTGTTGTTGTAATCACCCCAATACCACTGTGCCACAACGCAGTCGTGATAGACCAATTCCCACAAAGGCAATCGATAGAAGTGGCCGGTTTGGAATTTCGCTACTCTGGGTGGAACTTCGGTGACAATGTTTTGCATATTGCGGCCGGAATCGGGAACGCGGTACGGGCCTAGACTGAGCATCCCCTCAAAATAATGCACATAGGGGACCGCAGCCTCATGTCCGGTTTCACTTCCGGTCACCAAGTGGCAACCCTCACTGATGTATTGCAACAACTCCATCTTGGCTTGGCGACTTTCGCTGCGGGTCAGCGGGTGACGCTCGTCATAGCACTCCCGCCAAGGTGACGCGGTGGTCGTATCGATAAACCGAGAATGGTAGGGATGCGTAAGCAGTTCGGCAGGAATCCGCTGCTTCGCATACTTCACCGCACGTGCGTCACACAAAACACCACAGGGATACATCGAACCGTCCTTCCCTGTGACTCCCCAACCCCGAATCCATTGTCCGGCACCATCAATCATCAAGTCGTGGGGCCAGCCCTCGGAGGTCCAATCGGGGTGCAGACCATTCAATTTTGAAAAGTTGGCGGGGTTCATCGCGTCCTGGAAAATGTCATAGCGACTCGTCAGCACACCCATTTCATTGAGCTCTTCTAACGACTCGGGTGTACCACGATGGCTCCACAGAATCCGGTCGATCCCGGCCGCCATCAGCCGCTGACAAATCCCGACCGAATCGTGATCCCAGCACCAAACATTGACCGCGCCGACCAACATATCCACATCCGAGTTTTCAGCTCGCTTCTGCGACAGCGTCTTAAGCCACCCCTGTTCGGTTCGCAAACGACGAAACCGCTTGCACATCGCGACGTAACCACCTTCGTCCACGAGCACGTACGTCCATTGCCGATCCGATCCGAAGTGGGTTTTTTGAGCGTCCCATATCGGTGCAACCGTCAACCGACCGTCGACACGAGGGACTCGTACGGATGCATCATCCGGTGTATCGACGATCGTCATCACCCCTTCATCACCAGCGGTGACGCCGTACCATGACATGCACAATCCGTGACCCCCATAAAGAATAAACTGCATCGGATCGATCGTGTCGTCGTCAACCGGATAACTGATGCCTTCGTTGACTGGCAAAATCAAATTCATCCCCGACTCGGTTTGCAACGCGGATGGGTATGCAACCGATTCGCTAACGCCTCCCTCGCCATGAAGGGTCATCTTGACTTCTGGCGAATCGGCAACCACCCCAATCGTCATCGTTCCTTGGACAAGCGTGCGGGTATCGAGCCAATTCAAACGAAGACTTTGCGACAACTGTTGTCCCGCCGTTAACACGACCGTCTCACTAGGCATCGTCCGCCACACTCGACCGGTGTGACGATTGAGCATTCGAAATGACGCGTCAGCGAAATGAACAGCAATTTCAACGCGGTCATTTCGGATCGTCCAAACATCGTCCGTCGGTGGTTCGCGCAGCGCCGGAACATCGCCATCCGCAACCAACCGCAGATCATCAACGGTGACCTCAGCCGATCCCACACCCATCATCCGGGGAACTATTGTCGTAGCGCCACGAGGAACAACAAAGCGGCTCACCAAATACTTCCATGACTCCGTCGCCTTACTGGCCTGCCTTCCGTAGGACCAATCCAGTACTTCATCATGTTCGTTTCGCAGGGCAACCGCGAGTGTGACCGATCCCGATCCTTGAACTTTAACCCAACCACTGAGTTGATAAATTTCCCCGGGCGTAACCGAGAGTGGCTCGACCGCATCAACACTCCAATCATTTTCCGCAGCATGGTGAACTTGCAACGCATGCGTGCCCGAATGAACATCGGAATCAACAATCGAGGCGGAGCCTGTACCTGAACGTGACCAGAAAAGACGCCAAGCGGTTGTGTCCACTTCGAACGAACCATTCAAAATCAAGTTTGTTTTGGAAGCGTCCGTTTTAGAGGGTACATGTTGTGCGAAACAGAGAGTGGATTCGCAAAAGAAGGGCATGCTAAAAAGCAGCACAAGACTGAGGGCGCGTAACATGGCAGGTTCATTCGGCAGGGAGGGGAGCAGTCGGGTGGGCGAGGTTAATCGGCAGGAGCAGTCGGTCACATCAAACACACTTGATGTGACCTGAAGCTGCTTTGATTATAGCCCCATTTGATTGCGAGTTGCGATCGCCCTGACACGATTTCCCTGACACGATCGGCCCAACAGATCGGCCCAACAGATCGGCCTGATACACCCCAACAAGAACCAAGTCACCGACTTGATTGCAAGTCAAAAACGCAGCTTTGCCAACAAAACTCGCCCGTGATTCCAATCACCTGCATGGCACTCACTTGAAATCGGAGAGAGAGCATTCGAAGAATTGAGAATTCAATATCCGTCGCCTAGACAGGCTCTTCCACCATCGCCGAACGATCGACAGGGCCAGGGACAATTCGCGTGACACTGACTTTGGTCCGCTTGAGTTCATCAATCTCAGCAGCCATTTGTGCAATCAGGTCAGCCACTTCGCGGCCAGCCGACTCGCCAATATTGATCATCAGAGCTTTTCGAGAATTCTCGCTCAAGGTTCGTTTAGTCATGTTTCGAATTTCCACAAATAATTAGTCAAAGAAGTAGAGAGAAGGAGTCTATTCGACCGTCACGCTTTTCGCCAAATTCCGTGGCTTGTCAACATCACATCCTCGTAGCAATGCGATGTGATACGACAATAGTTGCAGCGGCACGACATTCACAATCGGTTGGGTGAACCCGGGCACCTCAGGCACATGGATCACGTCGTCGGCGATCGATTCCACTTCGGGATTATCACGGCTTGCCAAGGCAATCACCGGTCCACCGCGTGCTTTGACTTCTTCCATGTTGGCCATCACTTTGTCGTAAGTCGTGCCACGAGGAATAATGAAAACGCTTGGCGTGTGTTCGTCGACCAGGGCAATCGGGCCGTGTTTCATCTCGGCAGCCGGGTAACCTTCGGCGTGGATGTAGCTAATTTCTTTTAGCTTCAATGCACCTTCGAGCGCGGTCGGGAAGTTGTATTGCCGACCGAGATAAAGGACGGTCGACGCGTCTTGGTACTTCTTCGCGACGTCGCGAACTTGTTCATCGCATGCCAATGCTTGTTGGACGGCGGCAGGCAATTGCCGGAGCTCATTAATGATCCGTTGGCCGCTCTCAAAACTGACGTGACGCAATCGCCCAAAATACAACGACAACATCGCCAAGACACAACATTGTGACGTGTACGCCTTGGTACTCGCAACTCCGATCTCGGGACCGGCGTGCAAGTAAACGCCTCCATCGGCCGCCTGTGCGATCGAACTTCCTACGACGTTACAAATCGCAAGTGTCCGATGCCCTTTGCGTTTCGTTTCTTTCAAAGCGGCCAGCGTATCGGCCGTTTCGCCACTCTGAGTGATCCCAAAGATCAGTGTATTGTTATCAATCGGTGGATTGCGATATCGAAGTTCGCTCGCGTACTCGACGCTCACCGGAATCCGGGCCAGATCTTCGATCATGTACTCGCCCACCAACGCCGAATGCCAACTGGTTCCACATCCGGTCAAAATGATTCGTTCGACACTGCGAAGTTGCTGGGGCGTTAGATTCAATCCACCAAAGACTGCGGTCGCGTTTTCATCATCAAGTCGACCTCGCATCGCGTTGCGAATCGATTCGGGTTGCTCGTAAATTTCCTTGAGCATGTAATGGTCGAAACCCTCAAGGCTGGCTTCGCCTGAATCGGTTTCCAAAGGCCGAATATCGACGCGAACTTTGCCTTGGTCGCGATGCAGCACCGAAAAACCGTCAGGCGTCAACACCGCCAATTGATGATCGGCAAGATACACGATCCGTTCGGTTCGTCCGACCAAAGGAGACGCGTCGCTGGCGACAAAATACTCGCCGCTGCCAACACCAATCACAAGCGGGCTGCCAAAACGGGCGGCAATCAAGAAGTTAGGATGGTCGCGAAACGCGATCGCCAATCCGTAAGTGCCTCGCAATTGTGCAACGGCCGCTCGTACCGCAGCCAAGTAGCGAAGGTTGGGCTGGCCATTCGTTTCAGGTGCATGTTTGAGTTCGTCAGCAACCAGATGAGCAATCACTTCGCTATCGGTTGCGGAAACAAACGTGTAACCTTTCTTAATCAAACCCTCTTTGAGAACTTGAAAATTCTCGATCACGCCATTGTGAACCAAAACGACTTCGCCATCGCCGCCGAGATGCGGATGAGCGTTTTCCATCGATGCGGGACCGTGCGTGGCCCATCGTGTATGCCCAAGACCGAGGGAACCGCTGGGCATGACATCGCCCAATGCGCCAGCGAGCGAATCAATCCGGCCGACTGAACGAGTAATCGTGAATTCCGCACCACAATGAATGGCAACTCCGGCACTGTCGTAACCACGGTATTCGAGCCGGCGAAGACCATCGAGCAAAAAGTTGCCCGCTTCATCACTTCCGACGTATCCAACAATTCCACACATTGACGAGCCTTTCTAGCCTTTCAGCGACTTGTCCGTTCGGACGCAAACGGAACTTTCCCTCAGGATTTACTCCCTTGAAGGTTAACCAGCTTCAGTGTAATCGCCTAATGAAATCCGCTGCTACTCCGATTTTGGTTAGGTGAAAATAGTTCACCTCGCCCTATTTGGAAACCCAAAATATAGCGATCACGCCAAACAATCCGGTTGGTGTGGTTGTGCCAAGGAAGTTGTATTAAGAAAGGCGCATTTCGCCAAGTTTTGCCGCGACCATTTTCTAAATGCCGCTAAATATATATACATGCCATCGGTCGACTCGTCCGATTGACTCGGATGATCTAAGAGGCCTTACGCCTTTCCATCGATTCCAATTCAAACGGTTTCCACTTCCCCACGTCGTTAAAGAAGACGATTGTGTGTTCATGACAGACGCGGCGGAGCATGCTGAGGGTCGACGCGGTTTGCCAATTCTCAGTGCTCTCGGCTATCACCACCACGTCGACTCGACCGATTGTGTGGGACAAACGAAGTAGTTCTTGGTCGATCGGGCCGGGGAAAATTTGCGGCGAAATGCCTTCAATTCGTAGGCACTTATGAAACTGCATCAGAGACGTTTTTCCATCGCCCATCTCAAAGGGATCGATCGCCGCATATCGCAATTTCGATTCAGGCTTGTTCTTTTGGATCGTCGAAATGATCGCGACAGCGCGAGTTCCATCACCAACACCAATTTCCAACAGCGAGCCGATACGGAGCGGCTTGAGCAGTTTGCAGAGGCCCGGTTCGACATTTTTTGAGCCGAAACCGAACATCCCGCGCGAACCCTTGGCTGGTTGCGGCACAGTGGCCGGTTGCGGCACAGTGGCCGGTTGCGCGGCAGTGGCTGGTTTCCCAATGGACGCTTGTTCGGGTTCGGGTTGCGTGACTGCAAGCTGCTTTGGTTTGGTGCTTAACGATTTCGTGCTCGATTGTTGTTCGATCGACGGTTGTTCGATCGTTTGGGGGGCTGTTTCCGAAGAACGACCGAGTAAGGAATTCCACAATTTCAGCAGCGACATCGAATGATGGCCTCGACAAATCTAGCTTTCGCGGTAACAGATATAACGACTCGTCATATTGTGTCGGCAATTCCGTTGGCGCGAGTCAATTCGACGCCCAGAAATTCCGGTTAGGCAGGAAGCACCCGAGTCTGCGATCTAGGTTTCCTTTGGCAGGCTCCCACCTTTAGCGGCAAATTGTTTTCACATGAAAAAAAAGACTCAAGATCCTTCGAAGCGTGCCCCGCGGGTTCGTCGTGCATTGGAGCTTGAAAACTTCGAGATTGAACGCTGTGAAGATCGCTTTGCGCTGTCAGCTTCGCTGCCTGGCGATTTACTGCTGCATGCATTGAGTGTCGATTCGCCATACGATTCGATCGATCCATCCTCGGACCTTTCACAGCCGGCTGAATCGTTACAACCGGCCTCCACGGATCCCAGCCCAAACCTGTTCGACCAAGCCGCCACCGTGCGTGAGCTGGCCTCACAAGTCGGCTCCCATCCACTCGATGGCAGTGGCCAAACGATCGCCGTAATTGATAGCGGAGTGGCATGGGACCATGTTGCTTTGGGTGGCGGTTTTGGGCCTGGCTATCGCGTGGTCGGTGGATGGGATTTTGCCGAAAACGATGCAATTCCGTACGACGACGGCCCCGCCGGATTTCATGGAACCCATGTCGCAGGAATCGTGGCCGGAAAATCGGACGCCTTCACGGGTGTTGCCCCGAATGCGGATATCGTTGCCCTCCGCGTATTTGACGATTCCGGGATGGGCGAATTGCCTTGGATCGAAGCTTCTTTGCGTTGGGTTCACGAACACCAAAACGACTTTGCTTCCCCCATCACGACTGTCAACCTTTCGGTGGGCGCAGCATTAAACGCTGACAACTTGGCCGAAGCCCAAAACATCCTCGAAGACGAGCTAGCACTCCTTCGCGAAGACAACATTCTCGTTTTTGCCGCAGCAGGTAACTTCTTTGGAAACACTGTCACTGACGAATCGTTGATGTATCCGGCATCGAGCGAATCGGTCGTCGCGGTCGGTTCGATCACCAATTCCGGTTCGCTCAGTCCTTTCTCGCAGCGTGCCGACGGAATATTGGCTGCTGACGGTGAATCGATTCGCAGTTCCGTCCCCGACCATGTCTACGGCTGGGACGGCCACGTGGATGACTTTGCATCGTTGGACGGAACCAGTATGGCGACACCACAAATCGCAGCCGCTTCGATGTTGGTTCGCCAATCCATGCTCGACCAAGGACTACACCCGAGTGCAGACGACGTTTTGATTCGATTGCAAGAATCGATGCAAACCCAAGTCGACCCCGAAACCGGTGCCCATTACCATGTCGTTGATCTGCATTCGGCGATCCTTCCGCAAAGCGAGGACTGGCAAAGCGGCAGTGAGCCGGATGTTGATGCTGACAATAGCACGCCAGTTCTCTCCGAGCCGACGCCAGTTCTCTCCGAGCCGACGCTGACCCAATTTATCGGTGACAATCAAAACGAAGCGTATGTCTTGGACCTACGAGACGGCATCGAGTTGAGAAGCGGCGGGAATGTCTACCGATTTGATTCCGATGCTTCTGCTGATTCGGCGCTGATCATTGATGTTGGCGGTGGTGCCGATTCGTTGCACATTCTCGGTTCGTCCGACGCCGAACGATTGATCATGCACCCTCGATCGCTCGCCGCAGCGAAAAGCGTGTTGTCGACTAACACCTACAAGATTGAACTTCGAGGCGTCGAAGCAGTCTTGTTCGATGGTGGTGGCGGTTCGGACCGAGCAACGTTGTACGATTCCGACGACGATGACATTTTGCGAAGTCAACCGAACATGGCGACACTATCGGGCGTCGGGTTCCAATTCCAAGTAAACCAAATTCCACGGATTTACGTCCACGCCACGGCGGGGGGTAGTGACCAAGCCTTCCTAAGTGATTCGGATGGCGACGACACATTGGCAGTCCAGCCTCAATTCACCAGCCTCCGAGGCAACGACACCTTCCAGGCGGCGTACGGTTTTGAGAAAGTTCACGCCTATTCTTCCGCTGGCGGTCATGACCGGGCGTCCATCTACGATTCCGATGGCGATGACACAATGAATGTTTCGCCCAACCGATCGATTATCACCGGTCCATCCTATCAAGTCAGTGCTCGCGGATTCGAGTCAGTCGAAGCTTTCGCAAGCAACGGCGGCACCGACACGGCGAACATTTATACAGACGAAATTGACAGCCGATGGGACCGAGCCCCCGACCGTTTGCAATGGACCGGCGAAGATGGCGTGGTCCGAATTGCTCGGAATTTCGAACGAATGCAAGCGTTTGAGCAATACGAACCGATCGCGATCCAAACACAATCGTTGGGCGGACAGTTACAACAAAGCATCCTTGAAGATCCTGCCGAACGACTCCGCCGCGAGCGATTGGCAAGCCAATCGGTTTTCGAGTGGCTTGGCGAACAACCATAAAGCGGGTTAACGCGGTTCAGCACACCTAGCGAAAAACTCTGTATGCATCTTTCGGCGTGAAGCTCTAAGCTAGTTTTTGTCCATCGCCTTTCCCCCACTCCCCAAATCGGCAAAAATCCGTAATGCTACCGTCACTCCACAGCACAGGTATGGTTAATTGAGTCCGCCGTTTGCGGTTTGACTCTCAATGCTCATCAACTCAGGGCAGTCATTTCCTTGCTCTCGTAAATCGGTTTCGCCGAAATGGACTCGACCTCAACCCTTCGCAGCGTTCCTTTGTCGCACTCATTTACTCGTGAAAACGCTGACGATTCTCCTCTTACGGCTACTTCGGCCGCTGAGTTAGATGAGTCGTCAAAACAGCAAATCGCTGCCATGTACGGCACCATTGCCGAAGAAATGCGGCTGATCGAACAACGATTTCATCTTGAGCTTCAAACGCCGTACGAATCGCTCGTCCCCGTCCTGCGGCATGGCACCCAAATGGGTGGCAAGCGACTTCGGCCGGCAATGCTGCTCCTCTCCGCAGCGTCGTGCGGAAAAGTCACCGATGAGCACGTGATCTTGGGGACTGTCATCGAAATGGTACACACGGCGACGTTAATCCATGACGACGTTTTGGACGAAGCCGACACGCGGCGGCATGTCGCCACCGTCAATGCGAAGTGGAACAATCACACCAGTCTGTTGTTGGGGGATTATCTTTTCGCCCAAGCGTTTCGGCTAGCGGCGACACTCGGGTCGATCGAAGCGTGCCAGTGGCTCGGGGAAGCGTCGCGGCTGATTTGCGAAGGCGAAATGCGACAAGTGCTGACCCGTGATGTCATCGAATTGGACGAAACCACGTACTTGGAAATGATCCAAGGAAAGACGGCCGAGTTGTGCCGAGTCGGTTGCCTGCTAGGCGCCAAGTTCGCCAGTGGCACGAATGCCGCAGTCCAAGCACTCTCGGATTACGGCAATGCGATCGGAATCGCGTTCCAGATCGCGGACGACTATCTCGATCTTTGGGGTAGCGGCGAAAGAGTCGGCAAGACACTCGGGACAGATCTTGAACAGGGCAAAATGACATTGCCCCTGATCCGCTTACTTCGAACAATCGAACAACGTGACCGGGACCAAGTGATTCAATTGCTTAGCGGTCCGGCACACACACGCGCGGAAAAGATTTCGCCGTGGCTCGACAGAAGTGATGCAAAGGAGTACACCCGAGACGTCGCGGAAAGTTATCGGACTCGAGCGATCAAGGCACTCGACGTGTTACCAGACACCGAGGCCAAGCAATCGCTGATTGCGATTGCGAATTTCGCTGTCCATCGACGTTTCTAAGTTCACGCGTTTCGAGTTTAAAACGTGCGTTTTCGCACGACGACGTCGTCGAACTCGTTCATGTCGTCGAACGACCCAATCCCAACGCGGCCCTTGCTGAACGTCTTGTCGATCACCTCCATATGTGGCGTTTGCATATCATCAAAGAAAACTTTGATCGAGCCTGTTTTTGAATTGCGTTCCAACCGGACCGTGTGCCAATCGTCATTCCAGGGCGTGAGTTTTTCGTTTTCGGTGAGTGCCAATCGCGGTGCCTCTTTGACAATCATAATTTGTCCGCTGTGAGGATCGGGCTTCGCACCGAGATGAGTGTAATAGAAATGTTGGTCATCTTGGTAACAGAAAAAGACGCAGCAATCGCGATGATTGCCGGTATCAAGGGTGCTGCGAACGCGGAATGTGATGTCAAAATCGGCTAGTTCTAAATCTCGGATCAGTGCCACATGCCCGGGGCTACGAACGGGCGGTACATACTCACTTTTCCGATCCGTAATTCCAAAGGTCGCGTTCCCGTCGTTGGTATTCAATTCCCAAGTTTTCGGATCCAAAATTTCCCATTGATCGAGCCCCGATTCGAAGTCTTCTTTAAAAACGACTTCGGCATCCTGGTCCGAAGACGCAGCTTTTGTTTCGATCGCGCCAAACAAGTGGCCTCCCTTTTCGTCATGCTGCCAAGTGCCCGCATAACGACCATTAAACACCAAGACGCGGGCACTGAAGGTCCCCATGCCGGGAATCGTCAGAGCATCAAGCGTAATGACAGGCGTTCGGTCCGCCCAAACGATTCGCAAATCGATCGGCACTTCGGTATCAACGTCGCCATACTTGATCCGTGTGGTCAAACGGTACATGTCGGCGGCCGTGAGTTTCTCACATTTGCTAATCGTGTACTCTTCGGTCTTCGGAGTCGTGTCGTCGCTGCCGTCCTTTGTGAATTTGCCGATAAATTTCGCTCCCGTCAAATAATTTGCGATACGAGTTTCGCGAACTTTTGCGGCTTGGCTTGACGCATCCTCTTCGCCGTGAACAGTGAGATTACAAAAACAAACGGCAAGTCCAAACACGAACAGGGAACAGAAGCGAACGAGCATGTGATAGGCCTTTTCGAAAGGGAAATAATCAGGAGGGAGACACATTATGGCTGAAGCGTCACATTTTAGCCATCGTCGTTGCTAGATGCTGCGGAATGTACCTACCATTGTCGCCTTCACTCGGTCCCAAGACGACTATCGACCTACCGCTTCGCGATACACGTCGATTACCCCGGGTTGAAGCCGATCACCAGGCGGTAATGGGAAACGGCCTAGGGCTTTCCCTTGGTAATTGATGTCTTCAATTTTGTTAGGGCTTTTGCCAGTTCGGTCGATCGCAATCGATTGAATCCGCCATAAATCCACGACAATCTCGTACCGTACGGTTGGCGGCACCGCGAGAGTCACTTCACGCGTCTTGACTTCCCCTGATAGGGATAGCGATTCATAAGTATCGATTCGCTCGTCCGCTGATTGGCGGGCGAAAATTTCTTTTGCGATTTCGCCGGGCCGAATTCTTACTTGGTGTGTTCGCGATCCGTCTTTCAAATCGACAATGGTCACGCGCAACTCATCGCGTCCACTGTTTTGCAGCCCAATCTCCACCGGCGCCAGCTCGGGGCCTGGAGCGATCCGCGTATCGATCAAGACCGATTGCGGCGTTTGAGTGGGAACAGAAAAACCGATTCCAGGTTGCGGTAAAAATGGCGAACCATAGGGGCCACCAAACGTGGTCACCGAGAACTCGTGCCAATGAAAACCTGGCGTATAGATAGGCACGAATCCACCCGACCTAAATCTTCCACCATGATGCCATGCGTCTTGTCCGCGATATCCATTTCGATGATGGCCATGCCCGAATCCCGGAACGGGCCTGGGCGGATGAAGCATCGGGCGTGCAACCATCACCGAGCGACGATAGTGCGGATGAAAATCATCAAGGTCAGCCATCATCATGTGGCCCGCCCCCGAACGCGGAAACCGCAACACTCGGTTTAGCGTTGGGTGAAAATAGCCTGCGAAGCGACCACTCAAAGAATCGTATTGAGAATCACGGAAGTACAAATATTGTTGTCCCGATTGCATCTGGATCCGCATCGAGCCCGAAGCCGCTTCGATCTGAGCGGCGATGCTGCCGTCAGGATTGACCGCTTCAAAAAACTGTGCATCAGCAGGTTGGGTTAGAAACGCGGCCAGCAAAAAGGGAATGGCGTAAAAGAAAACCATGCCCAGACGCCAAGCGTTACTGAAACAATTTGGCAAAGGAAAACGCATCGCAGATCTCCGAGTGTTGTTACCGTCGCCCAAGGACCACATCCGATTAGCCAGCATCAAGCGAAAGTGCCATCCATGGTTGAGGATTCGGCCTTTGGCGTGTTAGCGAACTCGCCTGCTAAAATTATAGCGATTCCTGTCAAGATGCTTTGCGTTTGCCCTTACGTCGCGCGATTTTCTTCATCTTTTCCACTTCATCTTGAGCGACGACCCAACCGCGACAGTTTGGTGAACCGCATTCGCACCGAGGGATCCATTTCAGCGCTGGCCAACAATAGTCGAAAGTGATTTGCGACCCTTCTTCGATATTGCAAATCGCAACCAAGCCCATCGTCAACTTGGACAATTGAACCAATTCCGAGTTTGGGTTGCAGGAATGATTCAAAAAGGAAGCCGGAATCGCAGGTTCAAGGTACCAATCGTCATCGAGTTCCATAACGTAAGTCGACCCCTCGTAGGAGGCTTTGGCCAAGACTTGGCCCCTAATTTCCATCACCAATTCGCCGGGTGTAAATTGTCGGACCGCGTAGATGCCCAAACTATCGGCCCCCGTCGATTTCACAGCAACATCCCCATCGTGATAGGAGCGATAGCCGAGTTTCTCATCCACTCTATTTTGTAGTTTTTTGCGTCGTCGTTTACCAAGAGGCTTTATCTGTGACATGTCGTCGTTTCTGAATGGTTGTTGTTGATCGCCCACGATGATTGCGTGAAGCGAGGACAAATGAACTGTTTTTAATGGCGAAAGTCAAGGATCAGAAGGCAGCGGTTCTGAACTCTCCCACATCATGAATTCGAGAGCGAGCCATCGCTACCTTTTTCCCTGACGGGTTTGCACAAAAGCGATTTATCTTCTGCGGTTCGACCACATTTTTTGCAAACATACTTTGCATTGTGTGCTTGAACGATCAGCAAAGCGATCGACCGTTGAATCTCGCTACGATCCCAATGGCAAATTTCTTTTCGCTTTTTGTCTTTCATTCGGATTCTGCTGATGCCTCGCGTTATTCGCATTGATCGGCCGTCCCGGTAACTTTCGGCCAGTTTGTCGATCATTCACGTTAGCGAAACCGCACCGCCGCGTCGATGACCTTAACACGCACCAACGGATAACTGCGCCGAACACTCCACCCTCCCACCAAGGTTGACTGTTCACGAATTGCTCTGGCATGGATCGCCAGTGACCCCCTTCCCTTGCGATCCCTTTAACCTGAGCACCTGATCAGCGTGACGAAAACCATCCCTAGTTATCTGCGTCTCCATAATGGACCAGTCTCGGTCGCTGCATCGACCAAACGCGAAAAAGACAACCAAGCGATTGAATCGTTTTGGCAAATTTTTGGCGATGCCACTGGTTGGCGCATCGATAAACCACGCCGCCAAATTGATTCCCAAATCAATCTGCTGCCTGCAGTCAACAGCGACCGCGTTTCCGATCCAAGCGACGACTCGCCATCGATCACAAAGCCGAACGCACAACGGCTCGCAGAATCGGCAACCGCACTCGCCGAACAACTAATCCGATCGCGAGAAATGCTACGCCGGCAAGAAATGGAATTGGCCGCGCGTGCATCGATCCTGTCCGGCGCCGAGGCACAAACCAAACTGGCCGACCGAATCGAGCACATATTGGTCAATGCGGCGGAAAGCTGTGGTTGTGAATCGGCTGCGATCTATCTGCTTGACGATAACACCGAACTGCTCAAAGCCCGCGCCGTCTACGGCTTGCCAATCAGCCGGCTGGAAGATCCGCCCCGCGAATTACAGGGCAGTCGTGGTGATCTTGAAGCACTCGTTCGGACGGTCGTGACAGCCGACCATTTTACCGCCGGTGGTATCGATACTTGGAACAGCCCCGAACCATTCCGGGGTGGAATCTGCGCAGCGATCTTGGAGGACTCGATCCCAATCGGAACACTATGGTTATTCACCGATGAGGCAGTGACGTTCGGAAAAACCCACGCCGCAGCAGCTCGCTTGGCAGCATCGGCGATTGCTTCGGAATTGTCCCGCGCTGTTTCGAAGCCCCAAACCACACAGCAAGCAGCCACGGTCGGTTCACTTCACGACTTGACCGAATGGCAACACCTCAGTTTGCCTATTGGTAACGAGATCGCTCCCGGGTTCCAAGCGGACGGGATGCTCGAATCACCCCGCTCACACGCCACTGGATGGCACACATGGGACATCCTTCCCGACGGAACATTGATGATGGCGATGGCGGAATCGGTCGACGCGTCGATACGAGGATCGATCGGCTCGGTGGTCGCCCGAAGTGCACTGACCGCGCATTGTGGCTATCGCCATTCGCCGCAGCAAATGCTCCAACGAATCTGCGACACACTTTGGCAAACCAATTCAGGAGACCAATTAACGTCGCTATTGTATTTTCACATCGACCCTGAAACGGGCGAAGGAACGTTCGCCTCGGCGGGGACGATCACGGCAATGATTAGTAGCCGTTATGGATACCGTCCCTTGGTGGACGGTCATACCGAACCGCTAGGCAGCCACATCGACGCCCGGCCGCTCACCGGATCGTTCTCGCTGCTCAACGCCGAGACACTGTTGTGTTTCAGCGGAGGAATGCTGGCTGACGGAGCGACGCAATCAAGCCTTGGTGATCGATTGCGAGCCTGCATGGCAGAATCGAATTGCAACCCCCTAGCGGCGATCCGACGCGATTTGGCGGGCAAACCGCTGAACCATGAGCGTGGCGCCATGACCCTACTTCGCCTGTAGAGAAAGGTTAGGCCGAGCGAAAGTTCGCTGTTAGCACGAGCGATACCAACGAGCGATACCGGCTGCGAGCTTAAGAATCACACAAATGACCTTGGCGTGATTGGCGTCATTGAGTGCACCTCAACCGCCCGCTAATTTTGCGTCAAATCCCAACCGTCGAGCCACGTGGTTTTCGTCGCCTGCATATCAAAATCTTTTTCGAGGCGGTCAGCCATATCCGACAAATGTCCCGCACCGTAAAAGACAGCGATATTCTTTTTGCCACTTTCGAGCTCCTCTTTCAAGATCGTGAACGCTTTCGCGTTGCGACCTTTGATGAGCGTGTTTTCGCCATTGGCATCATCCATTCCCGCGGTGGCGACTTCGATATCGACCATTTGTTTCGCCATCACTTGTTTCATTCGTCGCGGACGATCATCGCTGAACAGAGCCATGATCAATCCGGCTTCGCCACCGGTGGCCGCTTGCGTGGCCAAACCGGCCCCCATCATGCGGGCTCCCATTTTCCATAGACTATCGCCTCGGCGGCTAAAATCCTTGGCGAATTCATCGGGACTCATGTCGGCATGTCGAAAATTGGTCGCCATGTAGTCGATCTTTTCGAGCTGATATTCCAAATTCAAGATGTCCTTCATGCCCGATTGCATCGAAGACAAAAGACCACGGCGACGCTGTAAGTCCTCTGGTCGAATGCGAGTTCCATCGGGCGCGACCAATTCGTATAAAACGGATTCATACTTGGACAACCGATCATTTAAATCCGCGTAGTACTCGGCTTGGCCGATGTGAACAACACCCACCAAATCGACCACATGCCCGTCGTACTTGGTGTTCGGTTTGCCCTCATAACCGACAATCGCCGTTTGCAACGCACGCGATTTTCCTTTGTCCGTTTCATCAACGCGCAAGTAAGACGGTTCTTCCGATTTCAAGTCGCTACTTTCACCCCCGTCTGCTTTGTTAGCCGCGTCTGCTTTGTCGCCCGCGTCTGCTTTGTTAGCCGCGTCTTCGGTTTTGGCTTCATCTGCCGGCTGTGTCGCTACCGCTTGAGCCTCGACCACAGCTGGATTGAAGGTGGACGTCATAAACAGGAAGCCGAAAAACGAGGCGAGAAATCGATCGCGTTTGGATTGGAAGAATCGTTTCATGAGAGATTCGGGAGCCGAGTTGGAAAGCCAGCAATGCAAGTTCCAGCATGCTGAGGGAAAAAAAGGGTGCGTTTCGCTGCTTGAAGGATAGGCTGCCGACAAGAAAGTGACAACGTCGCAGGGCCGTTTAACCACGGAATTGACTGCGGTATTGCCCCGGTGTGCAGCCAGCAATTCGCCGAAACGCGGTAACCAGGTGAGCGGCGGTGCGATAGCTCGTCATGGTAGCAATTTTTTCGAGCCCGTAGTTCGTTTCCGCCAACAGCATGCGAATTCGATCAATCCGCACCCGTTCGATTTCCTCTCGGGGACTCCGATCGAGGATTTCACGAAACCGCCGTTCAAGAGTGGCCCGAGAAATCGAGGTCGCCTCAAGGACATCTTGAACACCGATCCCATCACAACCATGTGCCCGGATGAATTGAATCGCTTCGGCCAAGTCCATATCGTCAACTGCTAACACATCGGTGCTCGTGCGGATCGACACTCGTACAGGCGGCACTAAGACAGTTTCCTGATCGGGCGTTTCGCCAGCCATCAATCGATCGAGCATCTCCGCACCTTCGAACCCAATTCGCAGGGCATCGGGCTGGATGCTGCTAAGCGGCGGATTTGCTAAGTCACAGATGACCTCGTCGTCATCAACCCCCAAAACGGCAACATGATCCGGTACACGTAGCTCGGTGGATCGAACGGCATTGAGAACTTGCCGGCCACGCATGTCGTTGCACGCGAAAATCCCCAACGGCTTTGGCAACGTTAACAACCACTTCGCAATCAACGCCTCATCCATTTCCCCCTTGGCTTCGCGAGCAAGCGTATTGATACGAGGCGTTGCACTCGATCGACTCTTCTTCGATTGTCGAGCTTTCGTACTTTTCTTTGCCGCGAATGCATCAAAAACATAAACGGGAATACCCGCACTCTCGCAAAGCGACTTGAACGCGGTGCATCGCGCATCTGAAAAATCGACACCGGGATAACCACAATAGGCCAATTGTCGAAAACCGCGTTGCCGAAAATGCTCCAGCGCCATCAAGGCGCAGGCACTCGGATCCGTATTGTAACAGACGCCGCCGGGTGGTTGAAAAAGTCCGCGCAGATCAACCGTCGGCACCCCCATTCGGTTAATTGACCGAGCGATTTGAGCGTTCTCCATCCTGGCGATCACGCCGTCAAAACGTTGACGCTCCACATTCGCTGGGACTTTCTCTTGGAGTCCACGTTCTAGATGCAGCACTTGCCAATGACCGTGGGTTCGCATGTAGGAGGCAATCCCCATTAAACAATTGCGACCATACCCTCTTGAAGATTCGATCAACAGCAAAACCTGCGGCAATTTTCGAATAGGCTTCATTTTCATCGTTTCACGGTACTCTTTGGCATCACGTTTTTCATTCGCGGAACCCGTGATTGCTTTCCAATCTGTTCGAATCAGCCGACAACAACACGCTGGCGGTCCCGACATAGGCAAACCACTAAATAACCGAGCAAAAAACCACATCAAGGGAAAAACAATGTCTGCGGCAAATCGAGAATGTCGCCGGAGGGTGGCTATCATAACCGCCCTGCCCGCAGGCACAAATCCGGCCAATTTCAGTTGCGGCAAAAATGCAATAGATTAACGCAAGGATGAAATGTGCTTCGTGGACTCATCGCCTATCATATAGCCTTCGCCGATCAAATAACCATTACGGGCGTTTGACTCCAACCAGCTATTTTCATATTTGGTCCCTAAAGAAAACGAACCCAAATGAATCAGCAAAACACCGTGCGTGTCTGGCAAAAAGCCATAACGATTCCTACTTACGGAATTGGCGATCCCGATCCAAATCCGATGTTTCTCGAAAAACGAGTCTATCAAGGATCTAGTGGTGCCGTTTACCCGTTGCCAGTCGTTGACAGCATCGATGACGAAAAAAACGACCGGGTTTGGCAAGCGGTGTTCTTGGAGAATGACTATTTAAGAATCATGGTCCTGCCGGAGCTGGGCGGGCGAATTCAAATGGCTTTGGACAAAACAAATGACTACCATTTTGTCTACTACAACCATGTCATTAAGCCTGCGCTTGTTGGATTGACTGGTCCATGGATCAGCGGCGGGATTGAATTCAATTGGCCGCAACACCACCGCCCCAACACCTACGGACCGGTCGACTTCACTATCGACGAAAATAAAAACGGCTCTCGCACCCTTTGGTGTCATGAAATCGACCGCATGCATCGCACCGAAAGCATGCACGGTTTAACGCTGTATCCCGATCGAGCTTTTTTGGAAATTCAAGCGAAACTCTATAACCGAACCACACAACCACAGACATTCCTGTGGTGGGCCAACCCAGCGATCGCGGTCGACGACAACCACCAATCGATTTTCCCACCGGACGTCAATGCGGTGATGGATCATGGTAAACGCGATGTATCGAGCTTCCCGATCGCAACCGGAACCTATTACAAGGTCGACTATTCCCAAGGTCCCGAAACCTTTCAAGGCAAATCGGGCACTGATATTTCGCGGTACCGGAACATTCCCGTTCCAATGTCCTACATGGCGCACAAGAGTGAGTACGATTTTGTCGGCAGCTACGACCATGGCCGACAAGCGGGACTGCTGCATATCAGCAGCCATCACACCAGCCCCGGCAAAAAACAATGGACCTGGGGCAACGGCGAATTCGGCCAAGCCTGGGATCGCCATTTGACGGATGAAGATGGCCCCTATATCGAGTTAATGTGCGGCGTTTACACTGACAACCAGCCCGATTTTTCCTGGTTGATGCCGGGCGAGCAGAAAACCTTCACGCAGCACTTCATGCCATACAAAGGTGTCGGCGTCATCGGCAACGCAACGATCGATGCCGCCGTCGGAATGGAGGTTGACGATTCGACGGCCGTCGTCCGTGTCTACACCACCGGATGTCACGACGGAGCGAAAGTGTCACTGACTCGTAACGACAAAAAAATCGGTGAAGTCGTTTTTGACGCATCACCTAAAACGCACTTCGAACATGAGTTCTCTGTGCCGAGCGATTGCAAAGCAAGTGATTTGACGGTGCGTCTTCTTCGCAGCGATGGCCTAGCTTTGGTTGCCTGGACGCCGCCTGGTGAGCAAAACCAAAACGTGCCTGAGCCTGCTAAAGCAATCGATGAACCTGAACAACTCGATTCGACCGAGTCACTGTTCTTGGCGGGCCAGCATATCGAACAATATCGTCATGCCACCCGCCGCCCGATGCCCTACTATGACGAAGCACTGCGTCGGGATCCTGGTGACATTCGTTCGAACAATGCTAAAGGGAAACTGCTGCACCGGCAAGGTTGTTTCAAGGAAGCAATCGGCTATTTCGAAAACGCAGTCGACCGAATGACCCGCCACAACCCAAATCCGTACGACGGCGAACCGTTGTACAACTTAGGCCTATCACTTGTGATGCTAGGACAGTTCGCTAAAGCGTATGACGCGTTTGCGAAAGCGACGTGGAATGCCGCATGCCGCCAATCGGCCTCTTTTCAATTGGCAAGGCTTGCCGCACGCCGCAACGATATCGGTGAAGCGGTTCGGCTGTGTCATCAATGTGGCGTTGATCATATTCAGGCAATCCATCTCAGCACATACTTGGCGAGAGATTATCCGAAGTTCGATGCGATGCTCGAATATCCTTTGAGCCAAAACCCCTTCAATTTTGGCGTATTGTTCGAGCAAGCCATTCGCAATCAGAATTTCGAAACCTACAACGCTCGAACTCGCGATGACCAAAACACGGCTCTCGAATTGGCGATTGATTACGCTGCCTTTGGTGCGTTTGACCGAGCCGTCTTGGTGCTGGAACATTTGCTAACGCGAGTGGAATCGGCATCATCGATGGTCTTTTACCACTTGGCGCACTACCTCGATCAACTAGGACGATCCGATGAAGCCGCGGCGCAGCGTCAATCGGCCATGGAACATGCCGCCGGCGACTTGTTCTTTGCCAACAAGCTCGAAGACATCCCCGTCCTACAATCAGCAATGGAAGCGGACTTCCAAATGCCCTCAAACGATGGGGCCAAAAAAACCAACATCGTCCGTGGTGACTCGGTCGCAGCCTACCAACTTGGCAACTTGTGGTATGACCGGCGACAATACAACCGCGCGATTGAATGTTGGCAACGTTCGCGTGACTTGAATCCTGAGTTTCCAACCGTGTGGCGAAACTTATCGTTGGCCTATCTCAACCATCGCGACGACGGCTCAGCAGCTTGGGATGCGATGAACCGAGGCTTCGAGCTAAATCCGGAAGATGCTCGAGTGCTATTTGAACTCGATCAATTGGCGATGCGTCTCGGCCATGCTCCCGCCGATCGGCTCGCTCGCCTGCTGCAATATCCATCGTTAGTCGAACGACGCGATGATTTGTTCCTGCAAAGGATCACGCTACATAATTTGGTGGGTGAGTACCAAGTTGCCCTGGACCTGCTTCGATCGCGACATTTCCATCCTTGGGAAGGTGGTGAGGGGAAGGTGCCCATCCAATATGTTGTCGCCCTGACACAGCTTGGACGTGCGGCGATTGAGAACGGTGACCACACGAGGGCGATTGAGCTGCTTGAGCAAGCCTTGGATTGGCCCCAGAATCTCGGCGAAGGAAAGCTGATTGGGGCCCAAGAAAACCACGTCCACTTCATGCTCGGCTGTGCCTGCGAAGCGATTGGCGAATCGGACCGTGCCCGAGAGTGGTTTCTTCGTGCAAGCGAAGGTTTGAGTGAACCGACCTCGGCGATGTATTACAACGACCAACCACCCGATTCGATCTATTACCAAGGACTTGCTCAAGCCAAATTGGGCAACAAAGATCAAGCAACGGAGCGATTCGATCGGTTGATCAAGTACGGCCAGAAGCACTTGGATGACAAGATCACGATCGATTATTTTGCCGTTTCGCTTCCTGACTTCTTGGTGTTCGACGCAGACTTGGATCAGGGCAACCAGGTTCACTGTCGCTACATGATGGGTCTCGGCTTCCTAGGACTTGGTTTCTTGGGACAAGGGAACCTCGAAGCTGCCAACGAGCAATTCGACCAGGTATTGAAGCTGGAACCTGCACACCTCGGCGTACTGACACACCAAGTGGCGTTAGCGTAAATTGTCGTCCGTCATCGAATATCCGATGACAGACAAGTATCTGTTTTGAGTTGACGTTTTGTTTCCGAGCACACGCTCGCGACTTGCGGCCACGCCGCCATTCCAATTTTTCATCCCTTCTTATTTGGATTTTTGCGGTGCCTTACACTTCGCCGACTGAAACATCGTTGTCGTCATCCGATTCGGTCACTTCGACGTACAACATGGGATTCATCTGGTTGATCTGCTTTGTGGCGGCGATGGGTGGCTTGCTATTCGGTTATGACTGGGTCGTCATCGGCGGAGCCAAGCCGTTTTACGAGCCTTACTTTGGCATTTCAGATTCGCCGATGCTGCAAGGTTGGGCAATGAGTAGTGCCTTGGTCGGCTGTTTAGTCGGCGCCGTCATTAGCGGCGTCCTCGCCGATCGCCTCGGACGCAAACGCTTGCTCGTATTTTCCGGGTTCCTATTCACGCTTTCGGCGATCGGCACGGCAATGGCATCGGACTTCACTTGGTTCAACGTTTTCCGGCTCATCGGCGGTGGTGGCATTGGCTTGGCGTCAAACCTGTCACCAATGTATATCGCAGAAATTTCGCCCGCGGATACTCGTGGCCGTTTCGTGTCGATCAATCAATTGACGATCGTGTTCGGAGTTCTAGGTGCGCAAATCGTCAACTTGCTGATTGCCCAAGACGTTCCCGACGGCGCGAGTGTCGATGTGATCCGTGAATCGTGGAATGGGACGGATGGTTGGCGATGGATGTTTGCTGCGGAAACCGTTCCGGCAACGGCTTTCTTTTTGTTGATGTTCTTTGTTCCGGAAAGTCCACGATGGTTGATCAAGGACGGGCAAGATGAACAGGCCCGCGGCGTGCTCACGCGCGTCGGAGGCAAGGATTACGCGGATCAAGAATTGGCGGATATCAAGAACACGATTGGACTAGAAGAAGTCGCCCAAGTTCACTACAGCGAACTACTCGAACCGAAAATTTTCAAAATTTTGGGGCTCGGTGTTTTCTTGGCTGTCTTTCAACAATGGTGTGGAATCAATACCATCTTCAACTATGCCCAGGAGATCTTCGCAGCAGCCGGTTACGGCGTAGGTGCGATCATGTTCAATATTGTGATTACTGGGATTGTCAATTTAGTTTTCACGTTTGTCGCAATCTTTACGGTCGACAAGTTCGGACGCCGTGGGTTGATGCTACTGGGGTGTGCCGGCTTAGCCAGTATCTATGCCTTGCTTGGTGCTTGTTACTACACCGAGACTCGCGGCGTATTGATGTTAGTTCTCGTTGTTAGTGCAATTGCCTGTTATGCGATGTCGCTAGCGCCAGTGACATGGGTGGTGTTATCGGAAATTTTCCCCAATCGAATTCGCGGTGCCGCGATGGCCGTCGCCGTTTTTGCACTATGGTTAGCCTGCACGCTACTGACGTTCACCTTTCCGCTGCTTAACAAGGCACTTGGCGTGTACGGAACCTTTTGGCTCTACGGTGGCATTTGCGTGATTGGATTCTTGGTGATTTACTTTAAATTGCCGGAAACCAAAGGCAAATCCCTCGAAGCAATCGAACGGGAAATGATGAAGGACTAAGAGAATGTCCTGCATACAAACGCGATGAGAACGGCGACCTCGCGGACGCAACTCGAAAGGCGAGTTTGCGAGTTTGCCAGGTTCGAATGGGGCGATTTCCAAAAGTAGCTCGGTTCGCCCGGGCTACTGCTACCAACCGAACATGAAACTGCTAAACTTTCGAAGCAGTCATTCTCTGTTCTAGCGAGATCCACTGGGGCCCGCTTTTTTTCCGCGTTCACTACGAGTTTTCTTCATGCCTGCGATTGATGCTAAGACGATCGTTTGTGCCCTGTTTGGCCACCCCGTTGGCCATTCCCTTTCGCCTGCAATTCACAATGCGGCGTTTGAGGCACTCGATTTGCCCTACGTGTATGTTGCACATGACGTCCAACCAGGTCAAGTTGGCAAGGCACTCGATGGCGTCCGGGCGATGGGCTACCGCGGCTTGTCAGTGACGATCCCCCACAAAGTCGAGGCGATGCAAAACGTCGATCATGTCGACCCGACGGCGATGGGTATCGGTTGCATCAACACGGTCGTCAACGAGAACGGCAAACTGCTCGGTTACAATTCCGATGGCCTCGGGGCGTTGAACGCGCTTCGCGATGCCGGCGCAGACCCGGAAGGAAAAAGGGTCGTCGTACTGGGATCCGGCGGAGCGGCTCGAGCGATTGCGGTGACGCTATCCTGTGAAGCACCGCCCGAGCAACTGTCCATTTTGGGTGTCGCCCAAGACGAACTTGAACAATTGGTTGCCGACGCTAACGAACGAGGAAAAGCCAATGTGGTCGGATTGGCCTTGAACGACGACACGATGAAGCGTGAAATCGCCCAGGCCGACATCGTCATGCATTGCTCGCCAATTGGGATGCATCCCAAAGAAGACTCTAGCTTGGTCCCCCCCGATTTCCTTCGAAAAGGGTTGGTTGTCTTTGACGCCGTCTACAACCCACGTCGGACAAAGTTGCTGAAAGACACCGCCGCAGCGGGTGGAACGCCGATCGAAGGAATCGAAATGTTTTGCGGCCAAGCGTTCGTTCAATTTGAATTGTGGACCGGCAAAAAAGCACCCCGTGATGTAATGCGAAAAGTGGTGGAGGCGAACCTATGAATGTCGTCCTAGTAGGATACCGAGGCACCGGAAAAAGTGCGGTCGCAAAATTGCTCGGTAACGCCCTCGGTTTAGAAGTCGTCAGCCTCGATGAAGAATTGGTCAAAAAGGCGGGCAAGGTGATTCCCGAAGTCGTAGAGGAACGCGGTTGGCCCGGATTCCGCGACTTGGAAGAGGAGATCGTTCGAACGTTTGCCGCTCGTGATGGTTTGGTGATCGATTGTGGTGGCGGAGTCATTGAACGCGAAAACAACTTTGCATGCTTGCGAGCAGCAGGTCCAGTGGTGTGGCTTAAGGCTTCACCGGAAAAGATTGTCGAGCGAATCGGTGGTGACAATCAACGCCCTTCGCTCACCGGGACCAAGAGTTTTACCGACGAAGTCGTCGAGGTGCTTGAGCGACGGACGCCTTTGTATGAGCGAATTTCACACCATGGTGTGGATACCGATTCAATGTCGGTCGAACAAGTTGCTGCGAGAATCCAAGAATTGCTCGCTTAACGCCGAGCTTAAGTCAAAACTTGTGATGATTCTTGCTCGTCCCCGACAATTTTTGGTCCCGACCAAACGTTGCAGATCCCCTTTCTAACCGGACCCTAACGGGGGCGATACTCGCCATCGAGACGATAGCGAGATTTCTTTGCCGCGCCGCTGCGCTTCGCCGGCTTGCGATCGATATTGACACCCCGACTTCAAAAACTATAGTCGCCGCTCAACGATTCTTGTCCGTGACCCTACTCAAAAAACTTCATGCTCAACTTTTTTCGGTCGCAATCCGCGACGGCGAAGGACGACGTCCTTTCCGGTTTGACTGTCGCGCTAGCCTTGGTTCCCGAAGCGATCGCGTTTGCCTTTGTCGCCGGCGTCTCGCCAATCATTGGTCTCTATTCCGCGTTCTTTATCGGATTGATCACTGCGATTTTCGGTGGTCGACCTGGAATGATTTCGGGTGCAACGGGTGCAATGGCAGTCGTGGTCGTCGCGCTCGTAGCAACCCAAGGGATCGAGTACTTGTTCCCGACCGTCATCCTTTGCGGATTGATTCAAGTCATTGTCGGAACAGCACGCTTGGGAAAACTGATCCGTTTGGTTCCCCATCCCGTTATGCTGGGCTTCGTGAACGGTTTAGCGATCGTGATCGGAATGGCTCAATTTAGTTCGTTCCAAACCTACGATTTTGCTGCTGGCAAATTGACGATGTTAACCGGCATGCCGTTGGTGCTGATGTTGGCTATGGTCACACTGACAATGGCCATCATTTGGCTGTTGCCCAAATACACCAAATCGATCCCAGCGTCGTTAGTCGCGATTTTGTCCGTCACGTTCCTGTCGCTTGCGGTTAATGCTGCGTTTGCATCAAACGGTACGAATGTCATTGCGACCGTCGGCGATATGCTGACCACCAAGGCAACTGCGGTCGCTGCGGACCCGATGAATGTCGACCCTGTCTCGATCAGTGGCGGGTTACCACGACCGTTCTTTTTGCAGTACTCCGTTCCCCCCATGACGCTCGAGACGTTGTGGATTATTTTCCCCTTTGCACTCACGTTGACAGGCGTCGGTCTAATCGAATCCTTGATGACATTGTCTTTGATCGACGAGATCACCGAAACACGCGGTCGAGGCAATCGGGAATGCATCGGCCAAGGCGCGGCGAACATCGTTTGTGGCCTGTTCGGCGGAATGGGCGGATGTGCGATGATTGGTCAATCGCTAATCAACGTCAATTCGGGTGGCCGAGGCCGCTTGTCCGGCATCACGGCAGCGGTTTGCTTGCTGCTTTTCATCCTGTTTCTTGCTCCCTTGATCGAACGAATCCCAATGGCCGCCTTGGTGGGAGTGATGTTCATGGTGGTAATCGGAACGTTCGAATGGGCGTCGCTGAAAATGTTCCATCGAATGCCTCTGAGCGACATGGCGGTAATGGTTTTAGTCGCGGGATACACCGTTGTGATGCACGACTTGGCGTCCGCCGTGATTTTGGGCGTGATCGTTTCGGCGTTAGTTTTCTCATGGAAACACGCGTTGCACTTGGGAGCGGACATCCAAACGAATGAATTCGGCAGCAAGATTTATCAGTTGCACGGACCGCTGTTTTTCGCATCGGTGTCGTCGTTCAAAGAGATGTTCGATCCAGCGAGTGACCCTGATGATGTGGTGATTGATTTCTATTACACGCGTGTGTACGACCAATCGGCACTCGAAGCAATCAACATGTTGGCCGAGAAATATCAATCACTTGGCAAACGTTTGCATCTAACGCATCTAAGCAGCGAGTGCCGCAGCTTACTCGACCGCGCAGGCCACTTTGTTGAAGTGAACGTCTCCGAGGATCCGCAATACCATGTTGCGACCGATCGGTTGGGCTAACGTCGCATTGTCGAAAAACCCGTCATCGCCTATCAGTCAATTGGCACTGGTCGATATTCACCGACCACGCGGCGCAAGAACTGCATAGCATATTTGCCAATTCGGGATTGCAAAATCTTCGGATGTCCACCGACCCCGGTGGCACTAATCTGTGATCGACCGTCTGGGCTAACCACCAACAGCGTCACATCGGCCATCGGTAAACCACAGCCCTTTTGACCAACGATTTGGTCGTCACGAATCTGGGGATACTCGCTGACCAATAGCAGCCAATCGGCTCCGAATCGCGACTTGAAATCCAAAATGGCTTCATCAAAAGAATCGGCCCCTGCGATTTCTTGCAGATCCGTTTTCGTCGCCAACGACAAACCACCGCGGTAAGCAGGGGTTTCACCCAGCGACGCGAACCAGTCACCAAGTGGCGCAGCATACCCGAGTTCGACCACCATTAGCGATTCTTTGCGTGCTTGAAGCATTGAATCGATCGCGTGATATTGCTCAAACTGTTCACCATCACCATAGTACAAATCAGAGACTCGCGTAAGGATTTCGGCCTTCGTATCCACTAGCATGCTGTCGCACTGGTCAACCGATTGACCGGCTGCGGTGATGCGGAGCGAGATGGTCGCGGCACTAACGGTGATGCCCACCCGCGGCATTCGATCACGTGAGATCATCTCGCCCAATCTCGATTCCATGTCGCTTTCGCCCGTACCGAAGAACTTCATCACGAGACTTCGAATCACTTGGCCACCACCAACCATATCCATGATCGCCGGAGCAACCGAAGCATCGAACATCGGCTTCATCTCGGCTGGCACTCCCGGCAGCGAAAAAACGCGGCACGGGTGCCTGGATAGATCACCCAAATTATCACCCTCTGATGCAACCGACGGATGAATCGTGATGTCAATTCCGGGCGCGGTCCCATCAGGATTGGGGATCATTTGGCTCGAACGCGGGAACATCGCTTGCAAGCGATTCCGTTCGGACATCGGTCGTTTCCGATTTTGAAAGATCGACTCGATATGATCCATCGCTTGTTGGCGAAATTCCAACGGTTCCCCAGCAGCCTCGGCTAGCGCTTCGCGGGTCAAATCGTCTCGCGTCGGCCCAAGCCCACCGGTACACACGACCAAATCGACTCGCCGTGCGGCGGTACGAAAGACATCGATATTGTTCGCCAACGTATCAGCGACAGTGGTATGAAAAGCAACTTCAATCCCTAATTCACCAAGTCGTTGGCTAAGCCATTGAGAGTTGGTATCGAGTCTAGCGCCGCTGGTCATTTCATCGCCAATCGAGATCACCTCGGCAACTCGTTTGACGGCATTATCGGGGTTGGACGTATCGCTCATGGGTCATTTCACGTGTGAAGGATGAAAAAAAGATTGTAGGCGATAGGACAATCCGAAGGAGGAGGGGGCTATTGGTGATTCGCATACTTGCGAGGCGAAAGAGAGGACAACTGTGCGGGTGTGCAACCTTCAAAGGCGATTGCCAGAGTTTGTGATTCCTGTGATCTTTGGTGGCGGAACTGGACAACACCATTTGGACAACACCATGTTGTCCCGTGGGCGATCACCAAGATTACTATTAAGATGGCCATCCGCGTTGAACGCCTTTTTTGCCACCCCATAACCGCTCAAACACAAAATGATTGAACTTGGCGTCAATATTGACCACGTTGCAACCGTCCGACAAGCTCGCCGCACGTACGAACCCGACCCGGTAATCGCCGCGGCGCTCGCCGAACAGGGGGGAGCCGATGGGATCACGTTCCACCTTCGGGAAGACCGACGCCATATCCAAGATCGCGATGTCGAAGTACTGATGAAAACAGTGTCGGTCAAAACGAACATGGAAATGGCTTGCGACGATGTCGTCCTCAAAATCGCATGCCAACTCAAACCGACTTGGGGGCTGCTGGTCCCCGAAAACCGTCAAGAAGTGACGACCGAAGGTGGACTCGACGTGATCGCCGATTCGGGACGGATCAAGAATGCAATTAAGCAATTGAAAGACGCGGGCATCTTAACAAGCCTATTTATCGACCCTGATCCGGCTCAGGTGCATGCTTCGGTTGAATTGGGTGTCGACGCCGTGGAATTGCACACTGGCCCCTACGCATTGGCCAAACACGATTCCGTAGCCTTAGAACTTGCTCGACTGCAACAAGCCGGCCGAACAGCAAGTGATGCGGGAATTCGGCTGCACGCCGGACATGGACTTAACTACGCGAATGTCCGCCCAATCGCGGGATTGCCGAATATGACCGAAATGAATATCGGCCATTCGATCGTCTCGCGAGCCGTGATGGTAGGGATGCGAGAAGCGGTCGCCGAAATGCGGCGAATTCTCGATTTGGCGGGCTAGACACCTATCAAGCCTCTCGGAATCTCAAGCCTCTCGGAATCGCTACCGAGATTTCGGCACCACAGCGCCGCCTTTTGCTTTGCACAAAAGGCGACATTGAATCGATGCCTAACTCCAGTTGCCGGCAATATCGTCGGCGAGCAGGTCCAGCAGGTCGTCATCGTCGTCTGCATCCGTCGAAGCATTGTCAGAAATCGAAACACTGGCGAGTGCTTGGCTACTTGACGTGTCGACGGAAACGACCTTCTCGGAAGTGGACAATTCGGCGAACACCGAATCGCTAGGAACTTCGTCACTGGTTGCGACTGAACCATTTGACGGAATTGCCGCTGCGATCTGCTCACCTTGACCACTGACACCACGGTCGTTTTGCGTCAAGAAGTTGATCACCTGCAATGCATCCATTGCCGTCACAGCGTTATCGCCGTTGACGTCAACAAAATGCTTGATAGCGGTCGCTTCACCTTGAGCAGCCGCTGCATTTTCGGCACTCAGGCGATTGATGATCAACAAGGCATCGATCGGGCTAACGTCGCCGTCGTTGTTGACATCTTCGCCCCACAAGTAATTGTGCTCAGGCAATTCGCCCTGCGGACCATTGACGTTGAAACTGAGTGATTCGTAGGTGATCTTGTCGGTGGGGACCACAAGTGTGGCACCATCGGCCAACAACGTGTCTTGGAACGGTGAGAAATCCGCTGGGGAACCGACGATATTGATCGGCCCCGGTGCGATCACATCAAAGTAAACAACTGCCATCGTTGCCGGATTGCTGCCGGTTTGGTTTGGTCCCTTAATTGAGAACGTACCAAATTCGTCAATGATGCCTGGTCGGTAAGCGACGCCCACGGCACCGTCACGGTTGAACTCTTCACCAATTTCGACATCAAAGTTAAAGTCGTCAGTCGTGATCGTGTTCGCTGGAGCGACCGTGTTCGAGGTATAGAGCATGTCCAAGAACCCGGCGTAGACAAAGTTCGGAGTCGCACGGAGATCTTCAAGATCGACCTGGACACCGAATCGATCACCGACGCTCAAGTCATTTCCGTTGATGGCGTTTCCATTGTCGTCGACCAATGCCAAGCCAATCCGGACTTCATCGTCTGCTGCGGCATTGCCATAGGCGATCGTGACTTCAGCCGTTGTCGCGAAGCCTCCTTCGGTAACCACCAAGTACGTGAACTCGTCATATCCGCTCGCCCCTGCATCGACGAAGGGACGGTAGATGAAGAAGTCATCGTTCAACGTCGCAGTACCATTGGTACTGCGTTCGACGAGCCCTTCGCTTGGCCCGCGAATGGCTTCGAATTCGGTAATCGTTTGGCCAACGAATTGGTCATTGTCGAGAACACGTAGAGTCGAACCGACGCCTTGCGCGATCGTGGCACCTGCCGAGTCAACGCCGTTCATGAACCCGTCATCGATAGCACCGACAAAGGCACCTGTGCCAGGGAAGATCTCAATCGAATTGCTACCCAAGCGAATCTGGCTGGTCGGAACTTCTTCGTCCACGCCAATCAACAGGGTTTCGCTTTGCGCGTCTTCGGTCGGGTTGGTTTTAAAGGTTGCAACGCCAACTTCGGTCGCTTCAAACGTGATCGTGAATAATTCGACCGGGCCATCATGTGGAGTTTGATCCTTCGTGCTTCCCACTTCATCGATCAAACCAGGCGTATCGGCGACACCTTGGCTGAACCCACCGAAGAACGGACCAAACGTGATGTCAAAATCGAAACCGGCTCCCGGGTTCGAAGTGACCGTTTGAACCAAACCGTCGTCGTACAGCAAATCGATAAATGCCGCTGCCACGCCTTCGGGATTGCGAAGGTCGTTCGGATCCAGTTCATCAACGGAAACGCGAACATCAAACCGATTCAACGAAGGGTTGTTACTGTCCAATCGCAAGCTTTGGATAGGAACACCGTTGATCGGATCGAGGAACTCGATCGAGTATTCAACCACGTCGTCCGCTTCGGATTGAGGCAAAATATTGATTGTCACGTTGGCGGTTGATATTTCACCGTTACCGTCTTGGATCGTGTAACTGAACTCTTCGGTTCCGCCGAAACCATTTCGTGGTGTGTAGTAGAGCGATTGTCCGCCACCCACCTTGGTGATCGTGCCGCCGGCACTACCGGGCGTTGTACTGATGATGACTGGCGAGCCGCCTGTCGTGCTGGTCAAGTCATTGGCAAGCACATTCACTGCGTTTTGGGTGGAATTCATCGCAAAGAAATGCGTGTCGTCCACGGCGGTCAAGTTCTCGGACAAGAACGAAACTTGGACGTTCACAATCGCACTGTTGCGATTGCCGAACGCGTCGACGACCGTATAGCCAAACGAATCGTTTCCGATAAAGTTTGTCGCGGGAGTGTAGTAAACCGATCGACGATCATTGGCAACCACGACGGTTCCACGTGTACCCGTTTGGTTCAACGTTTCGATCGTCAACTCGTTGCCGGCCGTCTCAAAGTCATTCGCCAGCGGGAAGAGTTGATTTGCCAAGCTATTGCGGGCAACGAATTCGTCATCGTTATTGGCGACATTGGCCGTCGGCAATACCGAGACGCGATGATCCTCGACTTCACCCGTTTCGCTAAACCCACCGACACCGAGGCCAGGCGTTTGGCTGAGACGGAATCGTACGAAAGTATCCCCCAATTCGGCGTTGGCAGGAACGTCGACGTTGACGCTGCGAGTTTGGCTACCGACTTGGGATGTGACTAGGCTATCGACTAAAAAGTGTTCGCCCGCACCGCTGAAGGTGCCGTCGCCGTCGAAGTCCATAAAGGCTTGAAGGTAGGCGAGTGAACCGGAATTGTTCGTCAACGTCACTTCAAATTGGCCGGTGGAACCAAGACCAAATGGTGACGCTTGGCGAACGCCATCTTCGTCATCGAAAATCCCGCCGATGATCACCGAACCGGCCAAATCGTCCCCGTCCGCTCCGACGGTAGGTTGGCCATCGATTTCACGATCGACACCGGCACCCAGGTACAGGCCATCGGTGATTCCGTGGCTTGGTCCGCCAACGGCTTCGGTCGTGAGGTACGTGTCCGGCGCGTCGCCGTAGTCTTGGGAGGGTTGGTTGCCAAAGTTGTAGTTATCGGTCAATGCGGTGCCGTCATAGAAGACGACATACTCTTGTTCGACGCCACCAGGAAGCGTTTGTTGGAAACCGGGCTCCAACACTTCGCGAATCGTGTAGGTGCCTGGGCCTGGGAAGTTGATCGAATAGGTTCCGTCATCGGCAGTTCGGCTGGCAGGTTCGCCGATGTCAGGACGATTGTCACCATCGAGGTCTAAGTAGATGTATACGCCACCGATTCCGCCTTCGCCGTCATCAAGTTGCCCATTCCCGTTGGAGTCGAGGAACTTGGTACCAGTGATGTCCGATTGGACTCGATGAAAACCAAAGCTGACATTTCCGCCGCTTGCCGTACTCAACGTTTGGCTAGTGCTAGTCGTAGCAACATATTGGGAGGGAGCGACGACCGAAACCACGACGGTTCCTGATGCAGCCGAGAGCGTGTAGGTACCATCACTTGCTGAAATCGATCGCGTTTCTCCGGCATCGAGAACACCGTTGTTATTTGAATCAACAAATACTGTTACGCCACCGATTCCGGCATCGCCAGTGGAACTTCCGTCGCGGTTTGCATCGCTAAAGACTTTGCCAGTCAGCGCCACGCCACCCTGGGTACCGGTTGATAACACGTGCGTAAGAGCTGCGGGGAAGTACTGAGTCCCAAGCAGACCTTCAACGGGAGTAAAACGATCCACGTGGAAATTGGCTTCGGTATCATCCACCGTTCCGAAGATCTGGTCGGGTCCGACGCCCATGCCATAGGCATTGCTGTTAAGTTGACCACCAGAGTCGGTCAATGTACCAACATTGTTTAAGGCATTGGTGTGCCGCATACCGAACAAGTGGCCTGCTTCGTGAACCGAAACAATCGAAATTGCCCGCGCGACTGCGTCAAGAATACTGGCGGATCCGCTGATTGGAAATTGAGTCGCTAAGCCAGCGATGCCGTCAGTTTGAAGAATTGCGACTTCCGACAAATCAAAATTGCCGATATCAATCGACATCGCAATCCCAACCGTAGAGAACCCGTAGTCCGCTGCACTTCCACCCACGATGATACGCGTGACAAGCGGGTTATTGATCCCTGGATCCGGTCGCCCATTAATCGGATCGATATCCATTTCACTATGGAAAATGTCGATTCCATATTCGCCTGCGATTCCACTTGTTGCAAAATCGCCGTTGTTACCAATAGCGGCAACGTCCGAGAACATTTTCTCCACTTGGGAGACCACCGATAGAATCAATTCTCGGTATGCGGCGTCATCTTCAATTTCAATATTGAAATCGGTTAACGAATCTTGAAGTGGTGGAATAATGACACGGCCACCGATCGGAGTGAACCCATCACCACCGGCTACGGCGTTGAACGTGTCAGGTGTAAACGAACCGCCATTGAAATCAAGAAAGATCGATTGCTTCGCGCCTACCGGCAATTTTTCAGTCGTCGGTCGATACGTTCGCAAACCCAATGTATAGGCAGAACCTGATGTGGTTGCGACCACGTCGAGATAGTAGCGTCCATCGGTAGGCACGACTTGAGCAAACACTGCATTACCGGTCGTTTGCAGCGGTGACCCGAGTGAGTACCCAATCTGGGGATCATCAACGCCATACCAAACGCGGCCAGACTCATCGTAAACGGTGTACGAGAACGCAACGCCGTGAGTCGAGATGTCAAGGATGTCCCCCGCTTTCAAATCGAACGCGTACGTATCGATGTCGGATTGGAACCCAATCCCACCAGGTGCCGAACTGCCGAAACTCAAATTTCCGGTCAAGTCAATCGTGCTGCGTTGACCGGCTCCATTACCTAGCGGAATGAACTGAGCCGCATTGATTGAGTCATTCAATCCAAACGTGCCGGCTGTTTCCGCTTCTTGGACAATGTACGCCTCGGTCGCAGCACCAACGTTGCGAGGGCCATCGTAGGTAAACACCTCGCTCGCCGAAACCGTTGGAATCGTCAAGGGTGACACGTCACCAGCGAGCAGTTGACGCTGCTCGAGCCCTTCCATCATCAGTCGGCGATTACGCTTACTGTGTTTGACCCGCTTCCGCGTGGCGCGGCTACGAGAGGGAAGGGATTGGGATGATGGGGTCGGTTCACTTCGTCTGATCATCGAGGGTCTCTTACCAAACGTCTGCCTGAGGTGATGCGAAAGACCAATTCCGGATTTGGCCCTACGCCGCAACCCCAAGGCGTCAAATCAATGACGCGGAGAGGGAAAGGAATATTTGTTAATTTACTCTGACTTCGTCTCAATCACTAGATTTTCGTTTCTCATGCGCTCATCTGTCCAATCATGGCCACATTCGCGTGCAAAAAACTCGAATCCAGTTCTAGCATCGGTCGGAAGGATTGGGTGCCGTTTGTCAATTAGCCAAGGCCTGCCTATCCCGTAACATGGGAACATTAGGAACTACGCGATAAATAGGATGGACAGGTTGGGAAAAGGGACGAGATGCGATTCTAGTTGGCCCCATTGGCGTGTCAACGAAAGGCTTCAAATGGGACGCCAAGTTAGTAAGGAAGTTCCCAGATGCCCCCAAAAATCGGACCGATCATGAGGATTACAAGAGATGTGAGGCGAATCAGTGTATAGGCGTGTAGTCAGGGGGACGGACAAAAGGCGTCTTCGTTAAACTTGCATTCACGATTCTTGCCCCATTTTTTCACTCATTTTCATCTGATCGGAAGAGAGCGTGGTCGGAAAATTGGCGAAGCACGGCCCGAATGGGGGGAACCACATACAGACCAAAACCATATCCAGACCAAGTTGAGAGTTCCGGTTTGCGATTTAATAAGGAGACGCTTTTCCGGTGACCAGAGTTTCCTGACACACCGATATTTTGGATTGTGCACGTTTTGACTTTTGTGACTCCCTGCATTTGGTCGATCCCTAGATAAACATCGTGAGCGGTCCGCGTCTGTATTGCCCCCGTGGCATCGCGTTGGGCTGCGTTTGGGCACACTTGTCTCAGGGGCGTAAACAGGTTGAAAATGTCAGGCAATCTTCGAAATCCAAACGAATCTGTGCAATCTCGCCGTGATATGCTCATCATCGCCTCGGCGCTTTTCGCGGGGGGCGTCGCGCCGATCGGGCTCAGCCATGCGACGGAGATGTCAGCACAAACATTAAGCGTTGACCACACGCGAAACCTGTTTCGCGTGCGAGTCGAAATCGATGCTAAAGGAAACGTGAACGTCCCCAAGAACCCGCTCGTGTCTCGCAAGAGTGATCGGACATTGCCACTGACAAGTAGCGCCGTTTTTGATTACGAAGAACGGTTTCGCCGACCCAACGACGCGGTTGCCAATTCGGTAGTGACGGCTTCGGAACGCCACTTTCATGAAGCCGAAAGCCAAAGCGAAGTCAATCGCTCTCCGCTAGCCGCGAAACTGCGCCCCGAAGTACCGATGGCCATCGTTCGTCGCGATACGTTACCGGAAATCACGTACTCGCCCGACGATTATTTCACTCACGAAGAACTCGATTTACTCCGGATGCCAGTTAGCAGCATTGCGGCAGATTCCCTGTTACCATCAGATCCGGTAGTCAAAGGGGACCAATATGTGGTCGAAGCCGAGAGCATGCGCTCGCTGTTGAATTTGTCGGCCGTCGACCAAAGTGATGTCAAAGGCGAGGTGGTCGCGATGTCGCCCACGGAAGCTCGCCTTCAACTTCGCGGAAATATCGACGGAAGCGTAGACGGGGTACCGACAACCATTCGTATCGTTGGCAAAATGACCTTCGATCGAACCGCTGGCGTGACCACTTGGTTGGCAATCGCCGTTCACGAGACTCGAGAAATCAGCAAAGCGGAACCAGGTTTCGACATTGCCACAACGATCAAGATGGTTCGCAAACCGCTCGACAAACCGATTGCGATGAATTCGCAACCGACCGCAATCGAAATCGAGTCTCCGATTCCCGCGGAACGTCTTTACGTCCAATTGCGCAGCGGTTCCATTGGATTTAGCTCGTTAATGGATCGCCGATGGCGCATGATGAGCGACAAGCCCGGCTTGGTAATGATGCGCATGATTGACAATGACCAAAGCATCGCCCAGTGCGATTTCCGCCAATTGTCGCGGCTTGATGAGAACAAACCGTGGACGATTGAGCAATTTCAACGAGAGATCCGCAAGACGCTTGGCGAGCAATGGCGTGAATTTGTCTCTGCGACCGAGCGTGAAAGCGAAATGGGTTTGCGGGTAATGAGTCTGCACGCTCGCGGCGCGGTCGAAGAGGTGCCGATTGAGTGGGTGATTCAACATTATTCGGATGATTCGGGCCAACGGGTCCTGGCCACGTTTACAATGGAAGCAAATGCGGCTAAGACGTTTGGTGGATCGGACGTCCAATTGTCGAGCACGATGAATTGGATCGAAGTGTCGCCAACGGCGGTGCCAACGTCGCCCGGACTTGCGACTGGCAATGAAGATGCCGTTGAGCGAGTAGGACGCAGTGAAGTTCAATCGGCGAGCGATCGCAAATAACGTTTTGCGATACAATTCGTAAGCACTTTTTTTCCCGACGGTAGTGAAAATGGTTTCCGGTCGATCAATCTATTTTGCAGGTCTGTTCGTTGTCTGCGCATCCGTAACAGGCAGCATTTTGCTAGCCCAAGACGCAGCTGGGCAGAAGGGGGCGGAAAACGATCCGTCGACGCAAGAGCAAACCGAGTTTGCCCCCGGCGTCGTCACGGTAATCCCGCCAGCGCCCGATCCAAAGGAAACTTTCGACGGTCCGTTGACGCTTCAAACGTTGCTCGACGGGCATCCCGAGATTCGATGGGGTGGTGATTCGCATCCCGAGGGCAAGCCACACTTTGATCCACGCAGCCAAATGCTGACCGAGATGGCCGAAGAAGTCTTCTTGCGACGCGAAATCTATGCGTTTGAGTTTTCGTTCAAACCGCTGCGTCAAATCTACATTGACGTGCCACGTTCCGATGGGCGGATGCAACGAAAATTGATTTGGTACTTGGTTTTTCGCATCCGCTATCGCGGTGGTGATTTGCGACCGGCGGCAGATGTCGTCGGCGGCAAAGAAATTTTCGAGCGAATCGAATCGGTTAGCTACCAATCGCGGCGAATTTTCCCGATGTTGGTTCTCAACAATCGTATCAGTGGCAAGCGGTACGTCGATCGAATCCTACCAACAGCGAAGCAAAAAATTGCCATTCGCGAACAGATCACTGCACCGCTCTACAACACGGTCGAAATCTCGCGAGCCGAAATTCCTCAGTCGACCGATCCAGCCTCCCCTGGCGTATGGGGTGTGGCGACGTGGGAAGATGTCGACCCCAAGCTAGATTTTTTGTCGGTGGACGTCTTCGGTTTGACCAATGCGTTCGAACAAGACGGGGAAGGGCCTGACGCACCTTACCGCAAAAAAGCACTCCAATTGAACTTCTATCGTCCGGGGGATGCGGTCAAGCAAACCGAGGACAAAATCCGTTTTGGAGTCCCTGCCTACGAGAAAAAGTCCGAGCAAGAGTACTATTTAAAGCAGTACGGTCTCGACAAGCGACTCGACTATCAATGGATTTTCCGGTAGGATTCAGTGTTGGTTTTAAAGGGTCAGACCCTTTCTTGAGCAAAGCAAAATGAGTGGCAAGCCGCTCGATTAGCAGATCCACACCACACAAGTCCATCTGCGGCTGACCTGCAAATGAAGCACGGGTCAGCCGTTTTCTGTTGAGTAAGAGCACTCGTTATGTTCGTTGATCGTGTCCGCATTGAATTGCACGCTGGTAGAGGTGGCGATGGCTGTATGAGTTTTCGCCGCGAAAAATTCGTTCCCAAGGGGGGGCCCGATGGCGGTGATGGAGGCGACGGCGGCAGCCTAATCCTCCACGCTCAAGACGGCGTGAACAGTTTGGCAGCATTCGCCAACCGCCGATTCTACAAGGCTCCCAAAGGCCAACCGGGCCAAGGTTCGATGCGTTATGGGCGCGGCGGCCGCGATCAAAAGTTGCTCGTGCCGACCGGTACCACCGTGATCGATGCCGAGAACGGATTTGTGATCAAAGACTTAACCGACGAAGGGGAAGAATTCGTCATCGCTCGTGGCGGCAAAGGTGGCCGTGGTAACGCTTCGTTCAAAACCGCTACCAATCGTGCCCCGCGTGATCGAACACTCGGCGGAGACGGCGAAATTCGCGATGTCATCCTAGAGCTTAAATCGATCGCCGATGTTGGGCTGGTGGGATTGCCCAATGCGGGAAAGAGCACGCTATTGAGCCGAATTAGTGCCGCGCGTCCCGAGATCGCTGATTATCCCTTTACCACCAAACACCCCAACCTTGGGATCGTGGAAGTTGGTATCGAGCGTTCGTTTGTCCTTGCCGATATCCCTGGATTGATCGAAGGGGCAAGCGATGGAATCGGGTTAGGACACGAGTTTCTCCGCCATGTCGAACGGGCCGGTTTGTTAGTTCACTTAGTGGAACCTGCCCCTGTCGACGAGAGTGACCCGATTCAAAACTACCACGCAATCCGCGCCGAGCTAACTCAATATGATGCATCACTTGGTGAACGGGACGAGATTGTGGTTGTTTCCAAAGGAGAGATGCCGGGCTCGGAAGCAATTTGTGAAACGATCGCAGAGCAAACTGGCAAAGAAGTTTTCTTGATCAGTGCGGTCACAGGCGAAGGGCTCGACCCGCTTGTACTTGAGATCATGGAACGGGTCGAACGTCGGCGCGAGGCGCTTGCCGATGCAAAATCGAATCGTCCGTCGCAACCGAACGCCTCCGAATCAACCAAGGGCGAGAAAAAGAAACGTCCGAAAAAGTTGCCACCTCACCTGTCCGGCGCAACGGCACAATTGTCAAACGAAAATCAACCACGTGATTTCGATGACGAAGCGTACGAACAAGATATCGCGACCGATACGGAGAGCGATAAATGAGTGGCCCCGTCGCCTTGGTCGCGGTCGATGTCGGGAACACGGCCGTGAAATTGTCGATCGAGCCGCTTGCCCCTTCCGAAGGTGCTTCATTCAAACTGGTCCATGCGTTCAAGCTCGACCGAGCGAATTGGCCTGCGGCCATTGTCCAATGGGCCCAGTCAACGGCGGCGGCAAGCAAGTTGTCGCTCGAACAATCGCATTGGTTGATTTCGAGTGTCCAACGCCGCGCAGCCGAAAAATTGCGTAAACAGATTGCCCAGTCCATTCCCTCGACGACGCTCCAACAGATCACTCACCACGATGTGCCGATGAAGATGCGAATCGATGCACCCGGCTCGCTCGGCATTGACCGATTACTCAGCGCGTTTGCGGCCCAAAACCGGTTCAAGACTCCACTGGTCATTGTTGACGCCGGTTCGGCGGTGACGGTTGATTATGTGAATGCGTCAGACGAATTTTGTGGCGGCGCGATTTTGCCAGGATTGAACCTGCAAACCAACGCCTTGGCCACGGGGACCGACGCGCTGCCACCGATCGATTGGACCGACACGCCCTCGCTCCGCATTCCAGGAAAAAACACTTCGGAGGCAATTCAACTTGGCGTATTGACCAGCGTCACCGCAGCCATTGACCGGCTCGTGCAGGCCTATGAAAATGAAACGCAGCAAGGTGATGAAGTGACGGTTGTTTTGTGCGGCGGTGATGCACCCGTGATCTCGGGTTGGGTCCAACACACGCACACGGTCCAGCCCGAATTGGTGCTCGAGGGGCTGTGCGATTTGGTCCGACCACCAAAATAGTGTCGCTTTGCAGTGGTGCACGGGCTAACCTAGTTTCGCGGGCCAACAGGCTTCCGCGGGCCAACAGGCTTCCGCCGAACGACAGGTGACAAATTCGGTTTGAAATGCAAAAGCAAAGCGGAACTCCTTTTCTTCTCCTCCAATTAAACTTTGTCGATGCAGTCTAAGAAGATCTCCGACCTGCTGCCAATTCCTGACGGGGTGAAAGATCCTCATCCGTATCAGGTGTTCGGCTTGGAGGATGGCGAACCCAATCTGCAGTTGATCGTAACTTCGATCAAGCAAACCGTTCGCCGACTCGAAGCTGCCAAGCCAACCGCAGACCCTTCGGTTTGGAATCAAGCCACGGCGATGATCAACCAAGCTCGCGAGATTTTGCTGAACCCTGGCCGCAAGAAGGAATTTGACGTTCGCTTGGGGATTGTTGACTTCGAAGCATTACCCTCGGTCCCGCCTCCTCCCTCGCAATCGTCGGAGTCACCATCGGCCTCGTCTGATCCACTTGCCGGGCTGCTACCCAACACCGATCCACTAGCCGGGTTATTGCCAAATAGCGATCCGCTTTCAAAGCCGCAGCCGGATCACGTGCCGCATCCCAGCCCAGTACCGAGCCCCGATTTTGGCTCAGTACCGAGCCCCGATTCAAGCCCAGTACCTAGCCCCGATTTCGGCCAGTCGCCCGTTTCGGCTGACTCGCCCGTTTCGGCTGACTCGCCGACAGCGTCGCGTGCCGCCGCGCGGCCGTCTCCCACCGTATCGGTCCGTAATCGAAAACCGGCCCAACGTCGTCACAAATCCCATTTGGGAACGTTCTTCTTTGGGCTCTTATCGCTGTCGCTTACCGGCCTTATTTTCGGCTTGGTTTGGTTTACAGTTTGGGGGCCAGGCAAAATTGAGGTGACTACGTCGGACGATGGCTTTTCAATTTCGACCAAGCCCAGCGAACGTGCGGGCGTCCAAACCACGCGTCCCGACGATGAACAAAATCGCAATCGTAACCGACGCGTGTTCGATCCCGTCTTAGGCAGCATGCCTCGGGAACCCTTCAAGTCGCGGCCAAAGCCGCAAGCAAAATCACTTGCCGACAACCTGCAAGCGAACGGGACGCCGGAACTTGTTCCGGACACCGAAAACGACATGATGTCGGGCGTCGAGCCAGAACCCGATACACAAATGACTCCGGCAAACGAAACCGAAATGTCTGCGGCGATGGAAACCGAAATGCCATCCGAGCCGGAAATGCCATCCGAGCCGGAAATGCCATCCGAGCCGGAACTGACATCCGAGCCGGAACTGACACCCGCTCAGATGGCGGCCCAAGAAACATTAATTGGCGATGCAACCCGGGCGATCATTTCAGCCGATTGGCAGCGGATGAAACCACTGGCACAGCAGGCGACGGAGTCGCTGGGAACGGACGAACAAATCGCTCGCGCCGAGTCGCTTTACCAATTGGCGGACTTAGCGGTCCACTATAGAAATGGCATTCAACGAGGGATTGCGGCACAGAGTACCGGAAGCGACTTCGAAGTAATCAAAGGCGTCCGCTTGCTAGTCGTCGAGCCCAACCCGGAGCGACTGGTTGTCCGACGGAACGCCAGGAATTTTGAGTTTGCGTTCGACGAAATCCCTCTTACCCTCGCCCATAAACTTGCGACTTTTGGCATGAGCCCCGACGATCCCGAAACGGTCGCGGCGAAAGCGGCTTTTCAAGCGGTGTCAAAAAAGGCCACGCCCCAACACCGCGACCAATCGATCCGCTGGCTCAAGTCGATGGCGGAACCAGTCGAAGGCGTGGACCTACAACAAGTCGCCAAAACGATCGCGGAACTGAATTTTTAATGAACTATCGAATCCCATTACTATCACTTGCCTTGGTTGCCGTTCTCGGTGGCGGGAGACTTTTGGCCGACGACGTCGAGCCGAACAACACAGCGACACCCAATGCGGTCATGGATCGCATTGCAGCCGCTTATCAGCAAGATGACCTTGCCGCAATGCTAGATGAGTTTTCGGACGATGCCGCCATTACTTGGTACTCCGCTGAAACGAGCCATCGGAACGAAGACTTTATCGAGATCCACAAAAGGCTTTACAGCGGCGAGGCTTCGTCGGTGGAAAACGTCGATCACGAGATGAACGTTGACGACGGGTTCATTGTCGTCGACGACAATACAGCGATTGTCGAAGGAACGATCGCGGATCACTTCACACTTGAAGACCGTTCCGAATTCACGCTTGAAAGTCACTGGACGGCGACGCTTGGCCAACAGGACGCCGATTGGCAAGTCGTTAGTTTTCAGGCAACCGCGAACATCTTCAACAATCCAATGCTCAACCAAGCCAAAGGATCGCTAGCGACATCGATGCTGGCGGCTGGCCTTGGAGGCATTCTGCTAGGCTTTGTCTGCGGTCGACTATCGGCAAAACATCGTCGTTGATCCGAACGATTGATCCGACCGGCAGCGATCACACCGATTTGCGTTTTCGCTGCAATTCGATCTCGTCGAATGTGTAAAGCTTTCCGGTGCCTGCGCCCGGACAGACCTCGCACGCCTGTTTCCAATCACCACGTTTCTTCACGGTGCTATCCCAAAATGGCCACGTTCGACATTGAATTGGCCGTGATTCGTAAACCGTGCATTTACGAGACTCGGGACCGAGCAAGATGCAGTCACCGTCGGGATACTCTTTGAGGCTTTTTTCGCGGCCGACTTGGCGAACAAATTGGTGCTCGAACGCATCGATTTCCATTTCCATTTCTTCGGCCATGGCAGCGATTTCTTCTTCGTTGACCCACACAAACCCAGGCGCACCGCTGCAACAATCACCGCACTGCGTGCACTCGAACCGCAGTCCTTCGGCGTACCACTTCTTTTTTTTGTCGTCTTTCTTCTTACTCTGTTTCTTAGCCATGCCCCGATTGTGGTACCGATTACGGTGGCAGGTCAAGCGTAGGCGGGCTTGCCTATCTTGACTCTGATCGTCGACAATGAGCGACTTACGACATTTGGTGAAATTAAATCCGAGGCTGTGTGATGATGAAATCCGTTGCTTACACGATCCTTTTTCTAGCTGTCTTATCGGGCACTGCGACCAACGTTCAAAACGTTTTGGCGGAATCGCCCGCCAATGTCACCCAAGCAGATTCGGTGATACAAGTTTGGCCGGAACAACCGCCAACCTGGACCGCGCCGAGTGAGTCACAGCGTGACACTAGTACACCCGAGAGCCGCCAAGTCGGCGGTAAAGATGTGGTCCGCTTGGGGTACGTCTCGACGCCTGAAATGCACGTCTACCATGCCAAAAACACCGAAAAATCGGAAACGGTCATCGTTGTTTGCCCCGGCGGTGGCTATTCCATTTTGGCATGGGATTTGGAAGGCACGGAAATTGCCGAATTCCTTCGCGAAATCGGGGTGACAACGGTAGTATTAAAGTATCGCGTTCCTACTCGCGAAGAATCACAGTCGTGGAAGGCTCCGGTACAAGATATCCAACGAACGATTAGCATGATTCGCAGCGGCGCGGTTGCGGGGCTTGAGCCCAAGCGTGTTGGAGTGCTAGGCTTTTCCGCTGGCGGGAACGCGTCAGCGAGAGCGGCGACGGCGACCGAGCGGTTTTATTCGCCCATCGATTCGAACGATTCAGCCGGTTTTTCCCCTGATTTCGCCGTTTTAGTCTATCCAGCGTGGCTGGTGGAAAAAGAAAACCCGACTAAGCTATTGGACGAGATTCGGGTGACCGAATCGACTCCTCCAATCTTTTTCGCCCACGCTCGCGACGACCGGATCGATTGCCTAAATAGCGTGACGATGTTTAGTGAACTTCAAAAATACAAACAAAATGCATCGCTACACGTGTTTGCCCAAGGTGGACACGGCTTTGGCGCCCGCCCCGTTGGCAATGCAACGGATGCGTGGCCCGAATTATTGGAAAATTGGATGCGTGACCAGGAGTGGATCGGAAAGTGAGTAGTGTGACAAATTCAATCGCAGCATTAGTGTCGAGAGAATTCGGCAGTGATGACTTGGAGTCAGAGATAGGCGACGCCCCCATTCGCATTGACCAAGAATGGGCCAATGCGCTGACTCATGGTGTAGCCACTGCGGTATCGATTGTCGGAATGGCTTTGTTGGTCACCAAAGCATTTGAGCAGAGTACCGGTTTAGCAATCGCATGTGCTGCCTACATGCTAGGTGTGATCGGCACCTTTGTTTCATCCACTTTGTCGCATGCGATTTTGCGTCAACCGTTGCTGGATCACTTGCGTGCGTGGGATCAAGCGATGATCTACACGATGATCTCAGGCACCTATACACCGATCATCTACACCTGTGCTCCTGATGCCGTACGAACACCACTATTGATCGCGATTTGGGTTGCCGCTGCGATCGGATTTTTTCACAAAGTCATGATACGTCACCGAGTGAACTCGATTGGCACGATCTCGTACTTGCTACTTGGTTGGTTACCTGCGTTGCCACTGATCGGCAGCATCCCGTCGGGCCTGATCTTCTCGATGTTCGTCGGCGGCGTCCTGTATTCGCTGGGCGTCATTCTATTGGTCAATGACTCGCGAATTCGCTACCTTCATGCTGGATGGCATGTCGCTGTCATGCTTGCCGCAACATGCCATTTTTTGGGCATCTATTGGTACTTGGTTTAGCCTTTACTTCTTCTTTTTGATGTCGGGCCGGCGTCGCTTGTTCGGACGTTCGGCTTTCACCTCAGGCTTGTTGACTTGATCGCGGATCCGCTCGGCCAAAGTCGGCTTTTTCTTTCCGCTTGCGACGACCGTTCCATCCACCGTGCTAAGGTCAAAGTGCTTTCCTTTGGGCAAAGTCTTTTTCACGAGCACGCGTTCGCAAATCCCCCACAAACTGCTGGTAATAAAGTACAAGCACAATCCGGCGGGGACTCGGAAAAAGAACAATCCCATCATCAACGTCATGATGTTCATCATCTTTTGAGTCATCGCGGTTTGTTCGTCCGTCGCCGGTGGCATGAACAACTTTTGCTGCAACAAGAACAATCCGACCACGATCACAGGCAGGATGTTGAAATACGGCCCCAGCCATCCGGTACCTCGACCGGACAAGTAGTCCCACATCCAATCGCCCCAATAGGTCAACATATCGGGGCCGGCCAAGTTCGAAGCCCAATTGGTCATCGACGAAAGGGTCTTTTGACGCAATTCAATGTCGACCGACAACGCTCGATACAAGCCGATAAAGATTGGCAACTGAAAAAACATCGGCAAACAACCTGCCATTGGATTGAACCCGACGCGGGCCTGCAATTCACGTTGTGCCTTCATGCGGCCTTCCATGTCGTCTTTGTACTGTTCGGAGATCTTTTTGAGCTCCGGTGCGAGTTCCTGCATCCGCTGGGCATTGACGGCTGCTTTGCGGCTCAACGGGAACATCGCGCCACGAACTAGCACCGTCAAAACAATGATCGAAATCGCATAGTTCCCGATCACGCTAGCAAGAAAATGGAGCAATCCGGCTAGCAAATTCGCAAAGTACGAGAACCAACCGTAGTAGATCACTTCGCCTAGTCCATATGGCGCGACCACTTCGGGGTCTTTGGGACCAACGAACATGCGAAGATTTTGCCGGATCGCTTCATCGGGCGCCAATGTCGCGGTTTCGCTGTTCAAGTAGAACGAGACATTCACGGCACGTTCGCGGTGTCGTTCAATCGCGTCCGAATCCGCGACGATTTCCGCCGTGGCTCGTGCGAACGTGTTCAGAAACTCGTCACTTTCGGGCGGCAGGTAAGCGGCAACGAAGTATTGAGCATCGATGCCGATGTATTTAAGCGCTTGCGATTTTTCGCCTGTGTCTGGGGCAAAAATCGTTTGATCGGCGTCTTCGGGGGTCTTCTTGGCTCGCTTCAACAACGAGTAACCACTAATGAATTGCCGGCCATCGGCTGCGGTCTTGTAAGCGATATCGCGTGCAGCCGCACCACCCCAATTCGGTGTAATCTTGTTGCTATACCACCAACCTTCCATGGTCACGCCGTTTGGTCCAGCCAAGCGATAAGCCAAGTCCTGCGGTTGATCCCCTCGGTTGCGCACTTCCACATCCATATCGACGACATAGCTCGATTTGGGCAATCGGTAGGTCCGAGTCAACTCGACTGCTTGGCCTTTCGCTTTGGCCAATTCAGCAGCCGTTAGGTTCAACTTGAAGGTAACTTGCTCAGCGGCATCCTGGCTTCCTTCACCCACACCATCGACCGCCACACCATCGACCGCCACACCATCGGCAGTTTGCACCGACCAGACCATTTCCGCTGGGTCGGCCACACCTTCGATCGATTGTTTTCCAATTTCAATTTTCTTGCGATTGACTTGCGACAAAGTCATCAGACACGACAATCGCGTCAAATTTCCTTTGACTTGATCGTCGCCGCCATCGCGAGCGAGTCGAATCAGGTCGAGCGGGTGTTCGCCGAGTTTTACGGATATAGTCACTTCGGTCGGTTCGCTGTTCGGATCCTCTTTTCTCAAAACGGTCATCTCGATCGTCTTGCCAGGTTTCGTTTTCAATAGCGAGGCATTGATGTCTTCGCGATAAACAATCGGTTTGCCGTTGACCATCGTAATGATGTCGCCCACTTTCACTCCGGCAACATCCGCCGGGGTGCCTGGGCCGACCACGTTCACGGTGACACCGTCGAATTCGGAATCGGAGGTAGCGGCAAAGTAACCGAGGTAGCCGGTGCGGATATCAACACGGCGATACTTCAAATCCGTGCTGTTGGGCTCTCGCTCGGTCAATTCGATTCGCTCGACCGCACCACCTCGACTGGTCAATGTGATCAGCATTCGGTGGCCGCTCGTTGGGTCCATTGACCCCAACGTTACCCAGGTCGGCGTCTCGGTCCGATCCGATGGAACCACGTCTACGGCGGCATCATTTGCATCCGCAACATCCGTTTCGCTCGCATTTTCGCTGCTGTCCTCCGTGCTTTCGGCATCCTCCGCAGCAGGATCATCCATCTCGGCAACCTCGGCTGCGGCATTCGGTTCCACCTTTGGTGGCTCGGGTAGCAGCATCGAGCGCAAGGTGAAATAGACGAAGAAGAACGCCGTCGAAGTGATAATAAAGGTGAAAAGACGCCGTTCCACGGTGATTCCAAACAATAAAGAGAGGTGAGATGCGATTTGGCCAATAGTGGGTTATTCTGACAGCCAACGGAAATCTTGGGAAGGCGTTCGTCTCTATACGGGTGCAAAACCCCATTCCCCATTCCCCATTCCCCATTCCCCATTCCCCATTCCCCATTCCCCATTCCCCATTCCCCATTCCCCATTCCC
>SJPJ01000001.1:1869991-1929967 GCA_007859835.1 Novipirellula herctigrandis
CTGCGTCCGTTACCCTAGCCCAGCTCTTTGGTCCACGCTCCCCAAACGGTCTTGTTCCCATGCGTCGAATCGGCACTCTTGATAACGAAGCATCGGCTCGGCGTTTTTGTGATTATTTAGTCACCGAATCAATCGATGCCGATACTGGCGCCGGCGATGACGATTCTCAGTGGGATATTTGGATTCGCGAAGAAACCGACGTCCAACGGGCACGCGAAGAGTTTTCCCAGTTTCGCCAATCCCCCACCGACCAGCGGTACGACGTGAAGGAGCGGGCCGACAAGCTCCGCAACGAACGGGCAGCGGAGATCCATCGTCGCAGCAAACAGCAGAAAAGTTTGCAGCGAGCCATGCCAAGATCATCGGCGTCGGGCGGTTTTGGAGCGATGGGAGTGGGCGGTCGCCAACAAGCGATTCCGGTGACAATCGCAGTCATCGCGTTGTCGGTGGTCGTCGGTTACGTGACTTATTTTGGGCGTCCCAAGCCATCGCCCGATCCGAACACGTTGTCGTTTGCCGAAGAAACCTATCTAAATTTGTCGTTTGTCGATCTGCGTGATTATGCCGATAGCAAGGGCGACCCATTCGCCTCGATCCGCAAAGGGCAAGTGTGGCGATTAGTGACACCGATGATCATGCACGGCAGTATGATGCACTTGGCGTTCAACATGATTTGGATCTTTGTTCTCGGTTCGGCGATCGAGCGACTGCAAGGATCGGCGTTTTTGGCGATACTGCTGCTGGTCACGCAAATCGCCGGGATGGCATTGCAAGTGTCGATTCCTCCGGCGGAAGCATTGCCGCCATTTTTGCACGCCATCGGGGGAACCCCGTTCGCAATCGGCGCATCAGGCGCAGTGTACGGATTGTTTGGATATTTGTGGATTCGCCCCACTTTCGACCCGAATTATCCGATCCATTTGAACCCGTCGAATGTCATGTTGATGCTTGGTTGGTTGGTGCTGTGTATGACAGGCATGGTTGGCAACATCGCCAACGGAGCCCACCTTGGCGGATTATTGGCAGGAGTCGCGGTTGCATTTTTTGTGGTGCGACGTCTTGATCGCCCCTAATGGATCGCCCCTAAACCGTGCACCGATTCATGTCATCTTTCGCCAAGCGAAAGGCGACGACCACGCAAATGACGACTCCTTCGGCCCACCCTCAAAACCATTCGTCCGATTCGGTTCGCTCGATTATTAGCGAGCTGCTTTCGGTGGCGCTGCCTTTGATGGTCAGCGCAGGGACGTTCTCGTTGGTGCTATTCGCTGACCGCACGCTATTGCTTTGGTACGACGGGACTTCGATGAGCGCGTCGATGGCGGGTGGCAATTTCTTCTGGGTCGCCACCTGCTTGCCGGTAGGTATCGCTTCGATGACCGGTGCGATCATCAGCCAATACGTCGGTGCGGGGGAAGAACACAAAATCGGTCGTTTTCTGTGGCAATCGATCTTCTTGGGTATATTTTCAATTCCCTTCTTTAGCCTCGTTGCGGTCGCTGCGCCGGAGCTTTTTCGATTTGCCGAACAGCCCGAAAGTCTGATTCCTGCGGAAGTGACCTACATGCGACTGCTGTTGGTCGGGGCTGTTGGCGCGGTGCTTGAGAACGCACTGAGTGGTTTCTTTAGCGGAACCGAACGGACGCGAGTGATCATGTGGGTCAGCTTGGCGTCGGGAATAATCAACTTGGTTTTGGATTGGTTGTTGATTTTTGGCCCAGGACCGTTTCCGGAACTAGGGATCGCCGGTGCCGCGATCGGCAGCTCAATCGCGTTTTGGTTCAAAGCAGCCTGTTTCGCCAGCCTGATTTTCTATTATGACCGCGACGGACGTTATCAAGTACGAAAGCAATTTGGGTTCGATTGGCCGTTGATCGAAAAGCTGCTGTACTTTGGTTTCCCAAGTGGACTGATGTTCTTAACCGAAGCGAGTGGCTTCACCGCGATGGTGCTTCGCATCGGCCGACTCGGTGATGTGCCGCTGCGGGCAACAACGATGGCGATCAATTTCAACATGGTCGCGTTCATTCCATTGGTCGGCGTTTCGATTGCTGCGTCGGTGTTGGTGGGGCGACACTTGATCGAGACGGGACCAAGCCGCGCGATCAAGAGCGTCGTTGCGGCTTTAGCAATCGGTTGGGCCTATTCGGCGGTTTGGTGTGCGGCTTACTTATTGCTGCCCGATACGATGATGAACTTGTATGAGCTCAATACGCCTAGCGAAGAATCGGCCCAAGCAATTGCGATTGCTCGTGGACTTTTAACGTTCGTTGCGATTTATGTAGTCGTCGATGCGACGCAGTTGATTTTGGCCGGGGCGCTGCGAGGGGCGGGTGATACGTGGTTTGTGCTCGGCACGGGGATGGTGACGTCGGTTTTCTCGTTTGCCGTCGGATTGTCGTTTGAACCGGCTTTGACTTTTGCTCAGGAAACATCCAACGCCTCCCTCCATTGGTGGTGGTGGATGATCACAATGTGGGTATGGCTTCTGGCGATCTTCATGGCGGGCCGTTTCATCCAGGGCCGCTGGAAAAAAATGCGCATGGTCTAAGATTCGAGCAGCTCGTGTTGGTGTAAATCACCGCAAAACGCCGCACCCAGCGGTTCCAACGTGCCCCTTGGGACTCCGCCGCAGAGGAAGGCAGGCAATACACTTTTCATTGTGGAGATTTCGGATATCCTAGTAGCGTCTAAGGCGGGTGATGGACTCCTTGTTTTGGATAGAATGCTTTCAGAACGTCTGTGGCTGGATTGGCCAAGTGCGATCTGATTGGTACTGGGTGTGGTAGGTAGAACAACCAGTTGAATTTGTTGAGCGGATGGCGAGTGTCCTCCCATGACGCTCGAATCTCACTCTCTTTTCGATGATTCACAAGGGGAATCGATTACATGACAAAGTGCAAGTTAGAGTACATCTGGCTCGATGGCTATCAACCTACTCAAAGCCTTCGTAGCAAAACGATGGTCGTAGAAGACTTCAGCGGAAAAGTTGAAGACGCCAAAATGTGGGCCTTCGACGGATCGTCGACCGAACAGGCTCCCGGCGGCAGCAGCGACTGCTTGCTACAACCGGTTTTCTGTTGCCCCGATCCAGGTCGTAGTGGCACGAGTTTCTTAGTCATGTGCGAAGTGCTCGACAGCGAAGGCAAACCACATCGCACCAATGGTCGTGCGACGATCATGGACAAAGACGACGATTTCTGGTTCGGATTTGAACAAGAATACACGATTTGGAATCCCGACACGAGCAAGCCGATCGGTTTCCCAGTAAAAGGCGAACCTGGTCCTCAAGGGCCTTACTATTGCAGCGTCGGCCACGGCAAAGCCGTTGGACGTGACATCGTCGAAGAGCACCTTCAAATGTGTCTCGATGCTGGCTTGAACGTCGAAGGCATCAACGCCGAAGTGATGATGGGCCAATGGGAATTCCAAATCTTCGCCAAGGGAGCACAACGTGCTGGTGATGAAGTTTGGATCGCCCGTTACTTGCTCGAACGCGTTGCTGAGAAGTACGAAATGAGCATCAACTGGCACTGCAAGCCACTATCGGGTGACTGGAACGGCAGCGGTATGCACGCCAACTTCTCCAACACGACCTTGCGTACTTGTGGCAGCAAAGAAACTTACGAAGCGATCTGTAAGGCTTTCGAACCACGCATCAAGCATCACATCGACGTGTATGGTGCCGACAACGATCAACGCTTGACCGGTCTCCACGAAACGCAATCGATCGACAAGTTTAGCTACGGCGTCTCGGACCGTGGTGCATCGATTCGGATTCCAATTGGAACGGTTCAAAATGGATGGAAGGGATGGCTCGAAGATCGCCGACCTGCATCCAACGCCGACCCATACATGGTCGCCAGCGCGATCATCACGACGGTCAAGAGTGCCAAGGTTCCCGTATCCGCGTAAGCGAAAGTCCTAAATAGGATTTTTGATTGATAAAAACAACCCGGTGTCTCAAAAAGTGACGCCGGGTTTTTTCGTTTAAGGCCGTTTTTTTCGATGAAGTTTGGGCGTCCCGCAAGATGGCAGGAGCGCCCCGCACGAACACGCGATTTCAACTACTCGCCAACCGCAGCGACTTCTTTCAGCTCAAACTTTCGCGATGTCGGCTTTTCCGAATTGGGGAAATCGTCAGGAAGGGGTTGAGTCACCTTACCCGTCGCGGCCCACTCCACTCCTCGCGTGAACGAGACAATAAAGCCGACTCCTTCACAGGAATAATCGTCATGGCCAAGTGTGGTGTGAAAAACGTGCCCCTGTCCGTAGTCAATCACCATCAAAATGGGCTCATGACGATCCGTTGGGGCTCTTCCGGACATGTCTTTACCGGTTGCTAAGATTGTCATCTTCTCGGCTGGCCCGCGAAGTTTCGCATAGCATTCATCCTTGGTCGTCATCCATACCTTTGGCATTCCTTTGGTGATTGGATGCGCGGTGTCGCGAACCGTAATCGGAATCAAATGTGCTGGACCGTGTGCACCACAACCACCGGGCGTTTCGTCGCGGACCAATTCACCTTCGTTCGTGAAGTAAACATAGGGGCCATCCTTTTCATTACGACCACCCCATCCGCCTAGACCAATCATCCGATTGTATTCTTTCCATGCCGGAAACGAGTTGTCCGCAGCGTGAACCGAAACAAATCCGCCCCCCCCTTCGACAAAGGCCTCCAAGGCTTGCTGCGTTGCTTTCGGCCAATCGGCTGCCTTCCATCCAAAATTCGAAATCACGACATCGTATCCGTCGAACTTGGGTTGAAAGTCGGGATCGCTCTTTGGATCTTTCAAGTCCTCGGTTTCGCCAACGCCCGCCAGCGGTAGAAAGGCCTTTTCACGGTCGGCCTTCCATGTGTACTGCGTGCGAGCGACATCGACTTCGAATAGACCCGTATCTTCTAGGTATTGTTTCATCATGATGGTCGACTTGGGCCACACGAGGTGGTTGTTCTGTCCGTCAATGATCAACGCCCGAAGCTTTGCGTCAGCAGAAGAAGTAAACAAAACAAGACACGCGAGACTCAGTATTCCGGTTTTCATTAATTTCACTTTTTTAAAAACTCTGTTTGAAGGGAGAGGGTGGGAATGGGTGGAACTAACAGCAACGAAAACTCTGTTAGTACGGGTCAATTTGGCGTTCCAAAATATCGACCCGCGTTTCAAGCTGGACGATCTTTGCGGCCATTCGTACGACCAATCGCCGAAGCTCTTTGTCGCTTAAATCATCGATGGATCCGGAAAGCTTTTGCTTTTCCGCTTTCGCTGCCTTTTCGCGTGCGAGTGCCAAGAGCCTCAATTGCTCTGAAATTGTAGCAATCATCGTTTTGACATTTCCGACTGCCGGATGATTAGCCCCCATCGCCGATTCCGAACGCCGAAGCATACGCAATTCGTCCGACAACTTCACTTCACGCTCGCTCCTTTCAGCGGACTCGCCGACCTGGGTAGCCGCGTTTGCCCCATTGGACTGGCTCGTTTCGTTCAGCGGAGAGGGTTCTGAATTGCGACCCTCGTCGATCGTCTCCGCCATGTCACGTTCACGAAAGGGATTCGAATCGTCTTGCCCGATTCCCGTCGAGGCAACCGCCAACGATCCGACAATCAAACCGAACCGCACCAAAGAGTGGACACCGGATCGATAAAAACAGGAGCAATCGTAAGGTGGATTCGTTCGAGTCACTTGGATTTTATCCTAGTTGGCACAGCGTTACGAAACAGGCAGCCTTTCCATCATAACGTTTCTGTTATCGAAGGTGGGAATGCGGGATCGTCCTCTGCTCGCCTTATCCATTGCTAAAATATCGACTATAACCCAATTCCGAACGTACGCACCTTACGCCCCAACAACGAGCGAGAGAATCCATGTGGAAGACGAACGAACTTGGCCACGCGACTTGGGTCGACCCGGTTTGCGGCGATTCGTCTCACACTTGGTGGTTTGACGCGCGCGGTGGAGAACGGGGAATCTCGATCGGTCGCGATTCCGACTCGAACCCGCTTCTTCAGTTCCTCTCGGTTGGCGACGATACGATGCCGGTCGTAGAAGATCAATTCGTTCGAGGGGACCAATGGCATGTGTCGCTGCCACAAAAGGATCACCAATCCTATTCACTTCACATCATTTTCAGGCCGATTAGATCGTCAGCGGACCAACTGCGACTCGAAGCGACCGTATCGCTTGAAACCTTGTTGCTTGATACCCACCCAATGATTGATCTGGTTTCCCCAGCGTCAAAGACCGAAGGCTTCTCGCCTGACTTTGCTAAATCCGACAAAGGGTGCAACCCGATTTGTGTTGCCAATTCCGAACGCGGCAAGACCGCCATATTGCTCGGGCCGCACGACTTTCCGTTCACAACTGACCAGTCGGATGCAGATGGCTTACGCCTGCGCCTATTCGGTGAGTTTCTCGAAAAAGGCGTGATCCGCAAAGCACGTCCGTGGATCCAATTGGATGCCCTCGGCAACCCTCAAGACCGCGATTCATTAATCGAAACGTATCGCGAGCTTTCCGATAGTCCGCTGCCACTGACGTCCTAGCCCCACTACTGAGCAGCGAGCGTGATGTCGAAAGAACGTGAGCGCAGCAAAACATTGCAGTGGAGCGGGTTTATCGTCGGTCCCTTGCTGGCCTTGGTGGCGATGTACTTTTTGCCCACGGAGTTTCGTGACGCAAACACCGGCGAAATGGCTGCTTTTTCATGGGCCGGCCGCGCGACTTTGGGCGTCATGCTTTGGATGGGAACGTGGTGGTTAACCGAGGCAATCGAGATCTCAGTGACTGCGGTTTTGCCAATTGTATTGTTCCCCATTCTTGGTGCGGCCAGCCCAACCGAGGCATGCTTTCCCTACGCGGATCCGTTGGTGTTTCTGTATTTTGGTGGATTCATCATCGCGCTGTCGATGCAACGTTGGGGCCTCGGCAAACGCATCGCACTAATCACGCTTGGAGCCGTTGGCACTTCCGCATCGGCAATGGTCGGTGGATTCATGTTAGTAACGGCGGTCCTGAGCGCATTCGTTTCCAACACCGCAACGACCGCAATGATGTTGCCGATTGCGCTCAGTGTCATCGGTTTGGTACGTCAAGCAGACCATCCGATGGAGACCGAGTGCGGCAACGAGGACGCAGACGCAACGAGCAATCGATTTGCAACATGCTTACTGCTATGCCTCGCTTATTCCGCATCGATTGGGGGGGCGATGACGATTATCGGAACGCCCACCAACGCGTTTTTGGTCGGTTTCGTGAAAGACAAAATTCAATCCGAATATCAACGCGACATTGGCTTCTTTGAGTGGACGCCAATCGGCGTGACTTTGGCGATCGTATTTTTGCCGATCCTCTATTTCGTGATGACCCATCTGCTGTTTCCCATTTCAAAGATCAAGATGAGTGGCGGCAAGGAATTGGTCGATCGCGAACGAGAAAAAATGGGCAAAATCAAGGAAGGCGAATGGAACACGTTGGCTGTGTTTTTTGTGACCGTTGCCGCATGGCTGTTTCGGCCGTTGCTCAATCCGATAGAACTGACGATCGATGGCACCGTGGTCAGGCCGCTAGCGAACTTATCAGACCCCGTGATCGCAATGGTCGGTGCGATGTTATTGTTTGTGATACCGGTGAACGTATCGCGGCGGATCTTTACGATGGACTGGGAGAATGCCGCCAAGTTGCCTTGGGGAATTCTGATTCTATTTGGTGGTGGCCTTAGCTTGGCATCGGCGATGCAAGCCAACGGAGTGGCTGAGTTCATCGGTAGCCGAACGGGTTCCTTTGCGTCGCTACCGCCGCTGGTGATCGTGATCTTGGTTACAGCCGCGATCGTGTTTCTAACGGAATTGACCTCCAATACCGCCACCACCGCGTCATTGATTCCGGTTTTGGCTGCGCTTGCACCAGGGTTGGGGATCCATCCCTTTTTACTGATTTTTCCTGCAACTTTGGCCGCCAGCTGTGCATTCATGCTGCCCGTGGCCACTCCGCCTAACGCGATTGTGTTTGGGTCGGGTGAAATCACGATCCCGCAAATGGCTCGGACGGGGGTCTACCTCAACGCCATCGCTGTTTTACTTATTACGGGCCTGACATTTCTAGTCGTCAAACCCTGGATGGGGATTACGCCGTAATCCGGTGCGACCGCAAGCCAAGCGAGTTACCGCTCGGATTATGCTCGCCCGCTCCCGTTGGTCACTAAAATCGTGTCATGACAAAATCAATTTCAGCGATATATCAATTTCAGCGATATCGGATGCAATTCCCCTAATCACATGCCGTTGGAGCGACACGCTGTTTTGATTAAACTCAAGTGCAAGGCCCAATTACACTCCGGTCAAGCCCCAGGCGAGCGATGTAGACTGTCGCAAGTTCCTTTCCCCTCTCACTCTACCCACATTCTCTCCAGCCCTCATGAGCAACCCCAAAAAGATATTCCTTTCGGACGCTGAAATGCCACGGCAATGGTACAACTTGGCTGCCGACATTCCAATGCACCCGCCGATTGGACCTGACAGTCAGCCAATTACTCCTGAGATGCTCGCACCGGTTTTCCCGATGAACATCATCGACCAAGAGATGAGTACGGACCGATGGATCGACATTCCCGACGAAGTTCTCGGCATGCTTGCCCGTTGGCGTCCTACACCTTTGGTTCGAGCCACCGCATTGGAAGCGGCGATCGATACGCCGGCAAAGATTTACTACAAGAACGAAAGTGTCTCGCCTGCGGGTAGCCACAAACCAAACACGGCCGTCGCTCAGGCCTACTACAACAAAGAATTCGGCATCAAACGAATCACCACGGAAACGGGTGCCGGACAATGGGGAAGCGCACTGTCATTCGCTTGCTCACTTCTTGGACTCGAATGCAAAGTGTTCATGGTTCGGATCAGTTTCGATCAGAAGCCGTTTCGCAAAATGATGATGGCGTCGTGGGGTGGCAAATGTGTGCCAAGCCCAAGCATGGAAACTCAAGCGGGACGACAAATCTTGGAACAAGACCCCGATACACCCGGTTCCCTCGGCATCGCAATCTCCGAAGCGATCGAACAAGCGGTTTCGGACCCCACGGGGGAAACGCGTTATGCACTAGGCAGCGTCTTGAATCATGTCATGTTGCATCAATCCATCATTGGACTGGAAACCCAAAAGCAACTCAAAAAATTTGGCGAGAAGCAAGTGGATGTAGTCGTTGGATGTGCTGGCGGCGGCAGCAATTTCGCGGGACTTGCCTTTCCGTTTATTCACGATGTGATCAATGGCGCCACGATCAAAGTGGTCGCTGCGGAACCGATATCGTGTCCCACGCTGACCAAAGCGCCCTTCACATATGACCATGGCGACGTGGCCAAGATGACGCCGCTGATGCCAATGCACAGCCTTGGTCACACGTTTATCCCAGCGCCGATTCACTCGGGTGGTTTGCGATATCACGGGATGGCTCCATTGGTCAGCGCTGCAATGCAGGAAGGTTTTATCGATGCCGTTGCCTTGCCGCAGACCGAATGTTTCGATGCAGGCATACTGTTCGCCCGAACCGAAGGGATCATCCCTGCCCCGGAAACCAATCACGCAATCGCTGCGACGATTCGCGAAGCCAAGTTGGCGAAGGAAGAAGGCAAAGAGAAAGTGATTGTCTTCAATCTTAGCGGGCACGGAATGATGGACTTGTTAGGCTATGAAAAATACTTGTCCGGAAACTTGGAAGACTATGAACTACCAATGGAAGTGATCGAGCGCTACCAAAGTGTGATCAAAGACCATCCCCAACCTGTTTAAGAGACTCGCCATGATTCGCATCGTCTTGACTCTAGTACTAGCAACTTGTTTCACTGCCGCGTTATTGGCTCAAGCGTTTCCATTTGTGATTCCAGGTGACGATGCGGCAAAGACTGCGACCGACCGTAGCGGTTTGCTCGACAAACCGGCGGGGGCCAAAGGCTTTGTGGAAAAACGGGGCAACCAATTTTTTGTTGGCGATCAACGGTTTCGGATTTGGGGCGTCAACACCTGCTTTGCGTCGAATTTCCCCAGCCATGAGGAAGCCGATCGGGTGGCACCCCACTTGGCGAAACTCGGCATCAACGCTGTTCGTTTCCACCATATGGACATGCAAGCGGCACCCAACGGCATCTGGAACCCCCAAACGAAAGACGGCGAGCGGACGTTCGACCCCGAAATGGTCGATCGACTCGACTACTTTTTGGCAAAGCTGCATGAGCATGGGATCTATGCCAATTTAAACATGCATGTTTCTCGCGAACTAAGCGAAGAAGAAGGCTTCCCCGTCGGCAAAGACTTACCATGGTGGGGCGGTGCGAATAAATGGGTGATGTACTACGACCGCGATATCCAAGCGAAAGTGAAATCCTATTGCCGCGACTTGTTGACTCACAAAAACCCCTATCGCGATCACTTGGCTCGAGTCGACGATCCAGGGATCGCGGTGGTCGAGATGTTGAACGAGAACTATTTCTCCGAGCAAGGGTATGACCTCTACCGGCGAATGCCAAAACGTTTTCAACAGAGCTTCATCCTGGCGTGGAACACTTGGTTACGTGATCGCTATGAAACTCAGCAGAACTTGACTGCGGCATGGGAAGCGAACCAAATCCCATTGGGGGATCCGGTGTTTCCGGTTGAATCGTTTGACTCGTCCATCGGCGATTGGGAAGTCAGCCTAACCAATGCTGAATTGCCGCGATCGATTGCAGTTCAAGGCCCCGCGCAAAGCCCCCTGTCGGCCCTGCGAATTGCCCCCTTAAAGGTGCTCGAACAAACCCACTTCCAACAATTGCATCGAGGCGGTTTGTCGGTCGAAGTCGGTACGCCTGTTACGCTGTCGTTTTGGGTACGAGCCGATAAGACCCGGACTTTTCGCGCCGAAATTTCGACGTCACTCGGCGGCGAATGGCGAGACCTAGGTATCTTCGAAGATATCGTTGCGACGCCCAAGTGGACTCAGATCACGCGAGTGGTGTTGCCAAAGGAAACGATCCAAGACCATGTGAACTTGGTGATGACCATTGGCAATGAGACAACTCCCATTGAATTCGCCGGAATCGAGTTACGCGAAGGCGTTGCGCCGGTTTCATTGCCAAAGGACCAAAACCTCTTCGACGCCACGATTGCCGTCCCCAGTGCCACCTCGCCTGTGGCAGCACATAACGACATGAAAACGTTCATGGTCGATACCGAAATTCAATGGGTCAAGGAACTGAAAGCATTCTTGACCGAAGAACTCGGCGTGAAGGTGCCGATTACGGCCAGCCAAATCAATTACCATCCGGCGAAGTTGATTGAAAACGAATTGGATTTTGTCGATCTGCATAATTATTGGCATCATCCGATCTTTCCATCGAACCAACCTTGGAGTGCATCAAATTGGACGATCGGGAACGATCCAATGGAAGCGATACCCGAACAGTCCGGTTGGCCAGCAAATTCAATTTTGATGCGCACAGGGTGGCGATACGCCGATTTGCCGATGACGATGAGCGAGTGGAACTATCCCGAGCCAAGCTTTTATGCTGGGGGATGCGTTCCAATAGCGGCCATCATCATGGGACTCCAAGATTGGGACGGCGTTTACTTTTTCGATTACGATGCCTCCGGCCCTAGCGAAGACAAATCACCATGGTTCCGAGACCAGACGACAAATTTCTTCTCCTTCAACGGTGCCCCCGTGAAGTTGGCTCTGATGTCACAAATGGCTAACGTCATTCTTCGAGGTGACCTCAACCCGATTCCCGACGAAGCTATCAGCGAACCGGGCGAACCAATCGATGGCCGCTATGCGCTGTCGAAAAGACTCGGCGTTCGAACCGGCGCAAAGCCACACGCACCTTTGGGGACAGTCGACATTCGTGATTTGCATTCACCCAACAATCAAGTGGCCTGGAAAAGCGATGGAAGAGCCCATGGCTACCTAACGTTGAACACACCAGCAACACGAGCGGTTTGGGGAACGATTGCCAAACAAAGCTTTGAGATGGGAGGCGTAAAAGTAACGACCAGCGAGATCGAACCCAACTACGGATTCGTTTTATTGTCTTCCACCGATGGGCAACCAATTGAATCCGCAGAAACATCGATTTTGACAGTGGTTTCGCATAGCGAAAACCAAGGAATGAAATGGAACGAGGAAAAAACGAGTGTCGGTTCCGAATGGGGGCATGGCCCGACGATGGTGACAAGCTTTGCAGCGACCGTTTTCGTGCCACGAAAATCGAACTCGCCGCCAATTCACTGCTATGCACTCGACGGCACGGGCAAACGAATCCGTGAAATCCCCGTAACACCAACCAAGGGTGGCGTCGAAATCAAAGTGTCGCCGGCAGCAAAAACAATTTGGTACGAACTGCGATAAGCATTCCAAATTGAAGGAAAAGCCCGGCGACTGAATCGCCTAAAGGCTACACACCAGCGCTAGCCCCAAGAGCAACGTTGGTGTCCAGGCTTTAGCCGCTCAGAAGCAACTTCTCCCCAACGAAATCGCCTCAAGGCGACACACCAGCGCTCATTCCCCCTCCTATCCGTCACAGGCCGCATATCCTTCGACAAGATGTAGCGTTTAGGCAACAAAGTGTGTTGCTTTTCGGCATCATCGACATTCTTTACGTGCTAGGGTTCCTTGGACAAAGTCTGTCCGCTAAGGAACACCACTCTCACGAAGGGTGTCTGCGAGAATCCATTCGCAGGCACGAGCCGTCGACTCTGATGAATTCTACTGTAGCACGAAGCGAGCGACACATACGAAGGAATCTGCCAACTGGCCGAGTGTCTTTCATTGCGTTCATTCTGCTAACGGTTTTGTCGAGTGGCTGTGGTCGACTACGGTTACCAGCGATTGACCCGAGTGGTTCTTGCCTTTTTTCGCGTTGTCCCACATCGACCTATTTTTCATTACCGGGATGCAACGGCGAAGGATGCTTTAGCGGATTATCCGGCGCCAACGGCACGCCTCGTGTGACGACGCCGATTGCACCAAGCCCCGCCAGTGGCGGCTTTTTTCGTTATTATGATTGCCTGGGCTGCCTCAAGCCATTTTGTTTTTGCCCGTCCTGTCTATCAAATTCCGTTGGCACGAACAAACAGGGGCGCAGTTACTTCTGTATCAGGTGCTTAACGAAACCGCACTGCGGTGCCCCCAAACCGGCGTTTCCTGAACCGGAAACACCGCCAAAGTGCTCTGCTCCTCCGTCAACTATCATTGGTGGTGCAGCCGCATCGAACGAACCTTGCGTTCCCGGTCCTGCATGTGGTGGCTCGTGTCAAAGCGGCCCACCGGCGGTACTGTTTGGAACTGAAATTGACGAAGACGATCTAGCCAGCTTGCCTGAATCAGGCCAACGCGGTTGCATCCTCCTGTCTCCACAAAAAATCGTCGCACCGGTGGGCGGCGAAGTCATATTGCTTTCTGGCATTTGCGGAACCGATGGTTACCTAAAGATCGGCGAAACGCTTGAATGGATGTTGACGCCCGACAGCGTTGGCACGTTCATTCAAGTCGGTGACGACGACCCAGGTTTTTTACACAAGTTAACTGGCATCAAAAAAGCCGAGAAACACGATCCCTCGTACGCTCGCGGTATCACCAGTACCAAGCGGACGATGATCACTCGCGGCAACCTTGATCGAAGCGACGATGTGTTATTAGAAAAAGGCCAAACATGGTTATCGCTTAGCAGCCCCAGCGAAGGGACTAGCCGCGTGACCGTACTTGCGCCCGACAGTGATTGTTGGGACCAACGTAAAGCGACTGCGACAATTTACTGGATCGATGCCCGCTGGCAATTCCCCAGCTCGCAAATTGTCCCCAAAGGGGTCGCCGTCCCGCTTACAACTCGTGTCACGCGAGCCGAAGGAACGGAACCGGCGCGTGGATGGAAAGTTCGCTACGAGATCCAACAACCGGAATTCGCTACGTTCGCAGGAACAGGCGGTTCGTCGGTAGTCGAAGTCGTGGTTGACGATTCGGGCGATGCACCCGCAACCGTCGAACCTGTCCCGGGCACCAACGGGACAACAGCGATCGACATTCAAGTGATTCGCCCCGGTGGCGATGGTGACAACATGCCTACGATGACGCTGGGCCGCGGCAGCACCAACGTCACATGGAGTTCACCTCAATTGACGATCCGTGCGGGGGCACCATCGGTAGCCAGCTTTGACGTTCCCTACGAAGTCGTTGCCAATGTCCAAAACCCAGGTGACCAACCGACCACGAACGTCCGCGTCAGTGTCGAATTGCCTCCAGGCACCCGAACCGTGAGCGCTGACTCTTTCGCACAAGTCCTACCCAACGCGGTGGTCTGGGAAATCGGTAGCATTCCACCGCAAACCCAATTGGATTTGTCGATGAATGTCGTCTCACAATCGCCCGTACAAATGACCTTCCAAGCTCGCGGCGATGGTGGTCTCGTTTCGGAAGATACCGTACGCGTCGATGTGTACCGTCCTTCGCTAACGATCACGTCAACACCCGACAAAGAACGCTACGAAGCCGGCCAAGACGTCGTATTTAACATCGATGTCAAGAACACCGGTGACCGACCAATGTCCAACGTCCAATTAAAGGCGTTCGGCGACGAAGGCATGTTGCACAAAGAAAAGGGCACTCGCGATGTCGGAAACGACAAAACCGATGGACCACTACAACCCGGGCAAACTTGGACGACCAGCGTTGTCTACGTCCCGACGCGTGCCGGTCGACGGTGTGTTGGCTTCCAAGCGATTGCCGACGGTGGACAACAAGCTCAAAGCCAAAACTGTGTGACCGTCATCAATCCTGTCCCACCGGCACCCGTGTTAACGGTGCGACTAGAAGGACGCGAACGAGTTCAAACGGGCGATAGCGTTCTGCTTCGTGCGTTCATCAACAACTCCGGCAAAGTGCCACTCGCCGATACGTTGGTGATCCTATCCTACGATCCTCAAATGCAGTTGCTACAAGCGACCGAGGGTGCTGACCAACCACGGCCCGGACAATACCTGCTGCAATGGAACATTGACAATCTTGACCCAGGACAAACGAAGGTATTGGAGGGCCAATTCCGCGCCGTTTCGACCAGTCCACAATCACGCGCTCAATTATCCGCTCGCAGTCGTGATGGGACCGCGGCACAAACCGACTTGACGTTCGCGATCGTTGCCGGGCCACCACCAGTGATCAATCCACCCACGTCATCCACACCACAATTGCCGCCCGCATTGCCCCCGCCAGCAATCCCCGGTGGCCCTGGAATCACTTCGCCAAGCGATATCCCGCGCAACACACCGCCAAGTGTTACGCCACCTGCTGCGACTCCACCCGTATCGGGACAGGTACGAGTCGAAATTTTCGGCCGTGATAATCCGGTCCGCGTCGGAGAGCCAATTCGATATACGCTTCGAGTGACCAATGATTCGAACCAGATTGACGGCGAAGTTCGCGTACGATTTAACTTGCCAACCGGAACGTCGATCGACCGCATCGCCCAACGGCAAAGCCCGATCGCGGGACAATATCAGGTGAACGCTGGCATGGTAACCCTTGAAGATATCCGCTCGATGCGACCCGGCGAAACGCTTGAATACGACATCGTGCTGCGAAGCAATCAACCACAAACGATCAACTTGATGGTTGAATCAATCAGCCGTCGCGGTGCCGGCGGTAGCGACATGGCGACGACCGAAGTGATTCAATAGCCTACATCGTGTCGCACTAGTTGAGTGCTCGCGACAACAACGCACCAACGATCGCGGCACCGATTTGACGCGAACTGACGCCGCGAGGTTCGTACCGTGACTCCACTCGCGAATCAACGCCGTATTGCCTTGTAGGAACCCGTTCGTCATGCCATGCGGGAACGCTTGGTGATAACGGTCTTACGGAGTAAGGTGAAACATCGAACGATGGGCGAGTTGATCGAATCGGCTCAATCGGTTGAATCGGCGGGGTCAAGGGCGGAGCAACGCGAGGTTGCTCGAATCGTTCTTGGTAGTATTGCCCATGTCGCGGTCCAAACGAGTGGTCGTGGTCACGGTGAGAACCCAATGCACATTGCCGAAACGCGGCGCTGTACGCATGGAAGGCATATTCAACTCGTCGCCAACATGCTTCTAATTTCGGATTGCATGGATAACATGGCCGATTGAACAGCGCCGCGTTGACGGCGTAATGCAAACGCTGAATCTCTTCCCAAGTACAAACCAAACGATCGAAATCTTTCGCTCGCCGCGATTCACTTCTTAACCGGCTAGTCATGTCTTCAAGTCGGTCCACCAAACGCTTGTCCGAACGCTCGATGTAATGCAGCCGAATCACATCGCGTTCAAAGTGACAAACCGCGTCGCGGTATTCATCCGCGGCACAATACAGGGGTGAATTCTGAGCTGCCCTCGCCGAAGTGGAAAAGAACATCGCGGCGATAACAATACCAAGCGTTTGGGGAATCCATCGAGTCATGATTGAGGGTGCTCCGGTGGGAGAAGGGAAAATGTGAATCCATTGCTACCCCCAACCATTGCAACGGGAGTGCCAAAGAGCCCCAAAAGGGAATCTAACGACTAGAAACTCCGTGAAACACGTGTTTTATAGGACCGCTTCAGCGGAAAGGAAGTTTTTCATGTGTTGTCATGTTGGTGGCGCTTTGTTTGCGATTTGATACCAGAACTCACCGATTCCGAAGATTCGATCGAGCGACGACCAGCAAGATCGGCGCGGACCAGTCGCCACGGTCGCAAGACCAACGCCCCTCCCTCCATCCACCCATTTCGCCTCCTTTTTGCAAATTCCAGTTGCACAAATACTAACGGTTCTGTATACAAAACTAGTCAGTTCTCAATTGCGACAGAGCGGTTCTCTAGTGGGTGAACAGCTGGCACCTCAACCGGAGGGTGATCTCAATGACAAAACTAGAGCAACGACGCAAGGAGATGGTGACCTCGGTAATGCGCGAGGGAATCTACGAGGCGGTCGTAGAAGTGTTGACCGAACACGGCCTTGACGGATTGACGATGGATCGCGTCGCCGCGCAAGCGGGTGTCGGCAAAGCGAGCCTCTACAAATACTTTGCCAACAAGCAAGAAATGCTTCGGTTCGTGCATGCCAAGGCAATCGAACCTGTCACTGCCGCAGTCCAAACACACTTGAAGAGCGACATTCCCGCTGACCAGAAACTCCGGGCGATTCTTCGCACGTGGTTTGAGCATCTCGGCGAGCACCAAGTGTTGTTCAATCTTTTCTGTAACGACTTCGGAGTCGAGGGGCTTTTAAAGTCGGAAGAATTAACCGAGCAAGAGCGGGCGTTACAAGACATTTCCAACGTCCTCGAAGAGGGAGTGCGTTCGAGTGTTTTTCGCAAAGTCGACACCGCGCGAACGAGTTTACTGATCTTTGGTGCGGTCCGCCAATTGGTCGAACAGCAACTGGCCAACGATGAAACTTGGCCAACCGACGAATTAACAGAACACGTAATGGATTTCTTTTCACGAGGCTTACAAGTCCGATGAAGATTCGAAGATTAAAGAGCTTCCAGTTGGAACTCGTCAGCGCATCGATCCTTGTGATCGTAGTTGTCGGCGGATTGGCGCTTACCATCGCCGCTGCACCACGAGTGGACTCCGACACCGGATTGACCGAAGAGGCGTCAAGTAGAACGCGTACTTCGGATGCGGAACAGCTTGATACGACGAAGCAAACGCCGGTCGTGTTGACGCCATCGAAAGAAATGGAGTTCGAGGAAAGTCTTGCGATATCCGGAAGCATCCAAGCGAAACACTTCGCCTTGGTGTCTGCTCGCATCCCAGGAACGCTTGACGCGGTCTTTGTCGACGAAGGAGACACGATCAAAGCGGGGGAAACGAAGCTGTTTCAAACTGATTCACTCAAATTAAGTAAAGCGGTCGCCATCGCTCGGCAAGATTTGACGGTTGCCGAGTGTGCGGTGCAAGAGAAAAACGCAATGCTCGAAAAAAGTCTGGCGGTCAAAAGCCAAGCAAACAATGATCTGAAACGCTTCCGCGATTTACTTCGTAACAACGCCACCGCGATTCAAGAAGTCGAGAAAGCCGAATCGCATTACAAACAATGCGAAGCGGACGTCAAACACACTGGCGCGTTGATCGATTTGGCGAATGCCCAATTGGAACAAGCCAAACTGAATGTCACGATTGCTGAAAAGGACATGGACGACTCGTTGGTCGTCAGCCCGATATGTGGGCAAGTGTCCAAACGACTTTGCGAACCCGGCGAAATGGCCGCCGCGGGAACACCCGTGCTGAAAATCGAAGACTTGTCGCTGTTAGAAGTTTCCGTCTATTTACCGTCCGAATTCTATTCACGAGTCGTCCCTGGCGAGACCGAAATGCGGGTCCATGTCGGCGACACGGATTTAGGACTGCGTCCGGTCAGCTACAAGAGCCCAACGGTGGACAACAAACTTCGAACCTTCAAGGTCGAGGGACTGATCGAATCGCCTCCACCGTCAGTCGTTCCGGGATGCTTAGCCGATGTCACGATCGTCTCAAACCGTCGCACCGGCGTGGGCGTACCAATTGGGTCGATCCAAACTCGTGGCAATCGTGCCGTCGTCTTTACGGTCCAAAACAACCAAGTCAGCCAAGTTAATGTCGAAACAGGATGGCAAGCCAACGGGTTAATGGAAATCGTTAGTGGGCTAGCGGCCGGAACACCCGTCGTTTCGATGGGGCAAACATTCGTCGAGGCTGGTTCGCGAGTTTCGGTCGTCCAGGAGCAAGCACAGTGAGCCTGTCCGATTTCTCGGTACGTCGCCCTGTGGCGATGAGTTGTCTAATCATCGGATTGACGTTATTGGGCCTCAATGCCTATCGAAAGATGGGTTTAGAGTTGATGCCCAAAATGGACGCTCCGTTTGTCACGATCGTCACGATCTATCCTGGTGCAGCGCCGGAGGAGTTAGAAACCGACGTCGCGAAACGGATCGAAGACGCAGTCGTTTCGATTGATGGGCTTAAACACGTTAGCTCCGTTTGCATGGAGAACGTCTGCCAAACGCTGCTCGAATTCCAAATGAGTGTCGACGTTGACGTGGCTGCCACCGATGTTCGCGAAAAACTTGACGTGATTCGGTCGGAATTACCAGCCGATGTGGAAGACCCGCAAATTCAGAAGTTTGACATCAACGCCAAGCCGATTGTCAACTTGGCATTGGCAGGTGATGTCCCGCTGGATGATTTGTACGACTTTGCGGACAATACGCTCAGTGACAAATTGACGGTAATTTCCGGAGTTGCCGAAGTGCAACTGATCGGCGGCGCCGAACGCGAAGTTCACGTAAAATTAGACCGCGGAAAATTAGCTGCACGTGGTTTGTCGAGCATGGATATCGTAAAAGTCATCCAGGAGGCCGTTCGCACGATCCCCTCGGGGCGTGTGCGTGACGGGGGTACCGAATATGCGGTCAAGTTCGATGCCGACTTTGATTCCGCCGTCGACTTATCCAAGCTGGAAGTCGCCAACAACAACGGCCAACGATGTTATCTTCGTGACATTGGCGAAGTAAAAATGTCGACCGAAGAATTACGCCAAACAGCATCGATTGACGGCCGACCCTGTATCGCTATCAAAGTTGTCAAAAAGGCGGACGCCAACGCGGTCCGAGTCGCTCACGCGGTACGCGACGCAATGGACGATCTAAACGCTCAACTGCCGGGCGGAATGGAATTGGTTTGGGTCGACGATGACGGTCGGTTTATCGAAGCAAACAACCAAAGCGCGTGGGTGAACGTGCTGCAAGGCATTTTGTTGACTGCCGCGATTCTGTTTTTGTTTCTATACAATGTCCGCACACTGTTCGTCGTTGGCGTAACCATGCCGCTAACGATTGTGATTGGGCTGTACTTTATGAGCGTCGTTGGCTACACGCTCAACACCTCTACCTTGATTGCCATCGGCATGTCGGTCGGCATCTTAGTCACCAACTCCATTGTCGTGCTCGAAGCAATCGACAAGCGACTGGGAACGACCGGCGATCCCAAGGAAGCTTCACGGGTTGGATCGAGCGAAGCGTTTATCGCAGTGTTAGCCAGTGCGGGGACCAATGTGGTGGTGCTGTTTCCATTAGCGGTAATGGAAAGCAAGATTGGAATGTTCATCGGGCCATTAGCGATGACGATGTTTATCATGACCGTCGTCTCGCTATTCATCTCGTTCACGTTGACACCGATGCTTTGTTCGCTGATTTTAAAACCACGCAACGAGGGATCGAGGTCCCTATTGGGACGAATGGAGCAAGGATGGAATTGGATGTTCGACAAAGTCGTGGGACGGTACCGACACCTGCTGACCTTCACCGAACAACATCGATGGGCCGCCATTCTAGTGCTAGTAGCGGTGATCGGATTGTTTGCAAATTCACTCCACGTCGCCGGAACGCTGGGAAGCAGCGCGTTTTCGCAATCCGATATGGGGCGGCTCTATTTACGGCTTGAATTCCCAACGCGTTACAGCTTGGATGAAACGGTACGGCGAGTCAAACAAGCCGAAGATCGACTAAAGGGACTTCCTGAAATTACACATGTGCTGACCACCGTCGGCAAGGTCGAAGCAATGCTTGGCCAATCGAGTGAAGGCGTTTATTTGGCCCAGTTGCTATTGAAGTTTAGCGAACGTGATGAACGGGATTTGACCATTGCCGAGTTAATGGATTTGGTTCGCGATCGGATCGAAGGCTATCCGGACGCCGTTGTCGCGGTGAGTCAACCGTCGATCATTGGTGGCCAATCGAGCCCGGTGGAATTGGAGATCGCCGGAGTTGAACTCAATACGCTCGACAACTTGGCGTTAACCAGTTTGGATTTGGCTCACGACATCAATGGTTTCGTCGAACCCGACACGACCGTGCGCCAAGGCAAACCAGAGATCCGCATTGAACCCCGCCGAGCGGTACTAAGCGATGTGGCTGCGCCAGCCGTCGGGTTAGGTATGGTACTGAGGGCCAACCTTGAGGGGATCGAAGCGGGAACCTACAAACAAAATTCGCGAAACTATGACATCGTCGTAAAACTAAACGAGGAACAAGGGAAACAACAAGTTCGCAATTTCCAATTGCCTGGGCCCGATGGGCATCCGATGCTACTGTCCAATTTCAGCCATATCAAGGAATCGGAAATCCCAATCCAGATCACTCGCAAGAACAAACGCCGGATCGCCAAATTGACATCGCAATTGGCTCCGAGCCTACCTCTTGGAACGGCTGTCACGAAATTGAGCGCAGCGATCGACAACAAGAAGGTCTTGCCGCCTGGTTACGATTACACGTTTGCGGGCGAGTACGAAATGATGAGCGAAGCACAGCAGGGATTAGCAGAAGCGGGAATCATGGCGATGATCCTAGTCGTCTTGACCTTGTCAGCGATCATGGAATCGTTTCGTCAACCCGCGTTAATCTTGATGACGGTACCGTTGGCGCTGATTGGCGTTTTTTGGGCATTGGCCATTGCGGGCGAAAGCATCAGCATCTTTGTCATCATGGGGATCGTGATGATGATTGGGATTGTTGTGAACAACGCCATTCTGATCATGGACCAATTCAATATGCACGTCGAAGAAGGAGTGCCGCGACACAAGGCAATGATCGAAGCGGCGTGCGAACGATTCCGTCCGATCGTGATGATCACTTTGGCAGCGGTGCTGGGAATGCTACCTTTGGCCTTGGGCAAAGGGATTGGAGCGGAAATGCGAAATGGCGTCGGAATCGCATCGGCCGGCGGGATCTTGGTTTCAGGCGTTTTGACTCTGTTAGTAATCCCGATTCTGTACGACCTGTTTACGCGCCGCAAAGCGAAGGCAGACGCATAGCCAAGCCACGACTCGGACTGCTGCGCCGAATCCTTAGGGAACCCGAATCCTTAGGAAGCCCAGCCGCCTCAGGAAGCCCAGTCACCTCAGGAAGCCCAGCCGCCTCGGGAAGCTCAGTCGCCTCAGGAAGCCCAGCCGCTTCAGGAAGCCCAGTCGCCAGGAAATTGAGCCGACACGAAAAGGACGACGACGAAGTGAATCATCAAAGCGTCGCCCGGCAACAAGGATGCACTATCCTCCCTTGCGGCGATCGTGTTGGAATCGCCCAACTGTTTGGTTGGACCCTTCCGGGGAAGATTGGCGGGATATCCGTGCTGGCGCCCAATTGCGATGACGAACTCATTCAGCCTCATTCAGCGAAATTCCGGATCAATTTGGGCTGGAACGAGGGAGGTGGAAGGGGGAGGTAGGTTGATCGGAGAATGCCAATTTTCCGAAAAAACAGCCCGTTTTCGGTCCCATCAGGCTCCATTGCCCTCGACGATTCTAGCATTGGCCTGCTACATTGCCCCGCTTGTCAACACCGTGCGCGTCGGCCAGGCAGATGGACCGAAAAAGCTGCCGGAACTGAACACTCTTTCATCGGTCGCCCTGCTGCTGTGATTCTGATCCTTCAAAATAACGCTACTGACGCACAAATCGATCACGTTTTAGAACGTGTCGAAGAGTTGGGGCTCAAACACCACCTCAGCCGAGGTACCTTCCGGACCATCGTTGGCATCATCGGGGATGAGGAAAAATTGCATGCCGCGTCGCTTGACGCGATTCCTGGCGTGGCTGAGGTGATCCCTGTATTGCAGCCTTACAAGTTGGCATCGTTGGAAGCTCACCCCGATCCGAGTGTGATCGATGTCTCGGGCGTGAAAATCGGTGGCGGATATTTGGGGATGATCGCGGGTCCCTGCAGCGTCGAAGATCGCGACCGGATGATGCGAATCGCTGAGAGTGTTCGCGAATCGGGCGCCAACCTGTTTCGCGGCGGTGCCTACAAGCCACGAACAAGTCCCTATGCATTCCAAGGCCTCGCCGTCGAAGGTTTGAAGATCCTCCGCGATGTTGGAAAAGCGTTCGGGATGCCGGTGGTCACCGAAGTGACGGACCCACGGTTGGTCGAAACCGTTTCCGAATACGCGGACATGCTGCAAGTCGGTGCGAGGAACATGCAGAATTTTGCGTTGCTCACCGAAGTCGGAAAGTCAAAGCGGCCCGTACTACTGAAGCGTGGCATGAGCGCAACGATCTCCGATTTATTGATGTGTGCGGAGTACATTTTGTCGCAAGGCAACGCCAACGTGGTCCTTTGTGAACGAGGCGTTAAAGGCTTTGATTCGGTCACGCGTAATCTATTCGATGTTGCTGCGGTTCCCGTGATCCATGGGCTATCGCATTTACCCGTGATCGTCGACCCGTCGCATGCCACAGGCAAACCCGATCTAATTCCACCCTGTGCGATGGCGGGACTTGCCGCCGGAGCCGATGGCGTGCACGTCGAAGTGCATGATTGTCCTGAGCAAGCAAAAAGTGATGGCCCTCAGGCGTTATTACCCGAACAGTATCGTGAGCTCGCCAGCCAAATGAAGGGCTTAGCCGAGCTACTTGGAAAAACCATTTCACCTCTACCGGAGCCGTTAACTTGACCCGCCAAACGATTATTGCTGGAAACTGGAAAATGAACATGCGTTGTGACAACGCCGTCGCATTGGCGAAGGGTGTGGTCGCAGCGGTCGGTGAAACACCGTCGGTTGAAGTCATTCTTTGCCCACCTTCGGTATACCTTAGCGAAGTCGGCGATGCGGTTGCCGGCAGCGCTGTCAGCCTCGGAGCCCAGAACCTTTACGCCGCCGAAGATGGGGCGTTCACAGGTGAAGTCAACGCAGCGATGTTGTCCGACGTTGGATGTGGCTACGTCATTCTCGGCCACAGCGAACGACGAACCTTGATGGGCGAAACCGACGCGGACGTTAGCAAAAAGTTGCACGCTGCACTTGCTGGTAACCTCGTTCCAATCGTTTGCGTCGGCGAGTCACTTGAAGAACGTGAAGCAGACGACACCGAAAAAGTGATCGAGCGTCAAATCAACGGTTCGCTAGCAGGACTCGACGAAGTTCGTGCCGCCGGAATCGTCGTTGCCTACGAGCCGATTTGGGCAATCGGAACGGGCAAGACGGCTTCGCCCGAACAAGCCGAAGCCGTGCACGCATTTATCCGCAAAGAATTGGGCAAGATGTTCGGTGAAGATGTTGCTGCACAAATTCGCATCCAATACGGCGGAAGCGTCAAGCCTAGCAACGCAAAAGAGCTACTCGGCCAAACCAATATCGACGGTGCCCTCGTTGGCGGAGCGTCGTTAAAGGTCGAAGATTTCGCTGGCATTATCTCCGCAGGTTGATATCGCTACGCAAAACCTTTCGGGAACTCACTTGGAGTTCCCTATGGGGCACAAGCACGCCATCGGTACTGACACGGTAAAGCTTGAAAATAATCAGATTTGTTTTTCACTAGGAACAACGGAATATGACCACGTTTATCATCGGATCATTTGCCGGCGCCACGCTCGGTATCTTGATGGGCTTCCTCTCGCTCTTTCTGATCTTGCTAATTCTCGTCCAACGAGGCAAGGGAGGCGGATTGACCGGAGCACTCGGCGGACCCGGAGGACAAAGTGCATTCGGCAGTAAAGCCGGTGACACGTTCACGGTCATTACCGTCGTCACCGCTTGCATTTGGGGCTTCACGTGTGCATTCACCATGTGGTTGTTGGGCACTCATAAGCCGACGGCAATCAACACAAGCAAGAGTCTCCAAGCTGGCCCTGGTGACAAGAAAGACAACCAAGTCAACGTGCCTCCGATGACCGACGAACAGATCGCCGCACCTGCCCCATCCTCGGGTAGCGGACTCAGTGCTGGCGGTGACCAGGGCGAGACCCCATCGGCCGAATTGGTGCCCGCTGAGACCGAGACAGCCACTGCGGCTGAAGAGGCAACTGCGGCTGAAGAGGCAACTGCGGCTGAAGAGGCCACTGCGGCTGAAGAGGCAGCTCCGGCTGAAGAGGCATCGCCACCCGAAACCGTCGGCGGCAACTAGTCGCCGCATGAGTTCCACCAATCATCGACACGTCCGCAGCATGACCGGACAAGGGCATGCGTCGCGACAAACCGATCAAGGCTCGATCCTCGTTGAAGTTCGGACGGTGAATAACCGGGGCTTCAAATGTACGCTGCGTTCAAGTGATGCGCTGTCCGGTTTTGACAGCCGCATCGAAACACTGGCTAGATCTTTAATCCATCGTGGCAGCGTTTCTTTGTCGATCCTGTGGAAGCGACCCATCGCCCAATCGATTCCTCAAATTGACCAGGATGTCCTGCAAGGTTACTTTCGCCAACTGCAAGCCGGTCGTAAAGCACTCGGTGACGAACAGGCGACGATCGATCTAGCCCAATTGGCCATGTTGCCAGGCGTGGTCATTCAATCGCAAACCGATGGACGCGATAACAAAGAACTCTGGGACACGATCGAGCAAACGATTCGCGACACGTTTGAGAACCTCAATTCGATGCGTGAACAGGAAGGGGCTCATATGGCCGAAACCTTGCTGAATGATTGCGACGCAATCGGTCGTCACGTAGAGGAAATCCAAACACTTGCACCGCGGTGCATCGAAGCCTACCAAACTCGGCTTGAAACCAAAGTCCAACGTTTGCTTGCGAAGCATGAAGTCGAAGTTTCCAAGATTGACCTTCTACGCGAGGTTCAAATCTATGCCGACCGAGCCGATTTCAGTGAAGAAATCACGCGGCTAGCGAGTCATCTTAAGATGATCCGCGGGGTGATTCGAGGCAGTGCCGAAGTAGCGAAAGACCCCGAACCTACGGGGCGAAAACTGGAATTCATCGTGCAAGAATTATTGCGAGAAACCAATACGATCGGCAGCAAAGCGTCCGACACCGACATTTCCGCACACGTTGTTGAGATCAAATGTGCGATCGAACGGATGCGAGAATTGGTCCAGAATCTAGAATAGCCATCCGGCGCAAGCGAGCAGAACGCATTATCCCATGTCCAACAAGACCACAGGGTCCTACACGACCACAGGCCGACTTGTCATCATATCGGGCCCCAGCGGGGCGGGGAAATCGACCGTGGTGCGCCGACTGCTCGATGAATGCGATCTGCCGCTGGAAATGAGCATTTCCGCAACCACTCGCGAACCGAGGGCGGGCGAACAAGACGGTGCCGACTACTTTTTTATCTCCGACGAAGAATTCCAAAGACGCCGAAAAGCGGGCGATTTCCTCGAATGCAAAGAGGTTTTCGGGCTCGGACATTGGTACGGAACCCTCAAGAACCAAGTCGCCTCTGGTCTAAATGATGGTAAATTGGTTATTTTGGAGATCGACGTTCAGGGCGCACTAGCCATACTTGACCAAAAAGAGTTCAGCCCTATTTCCCTGTTCATCCAACCGGGAACAATGGAAGAACTCGAACACCGCTTGCGAAGTCGCGGTACCGAAACCGAACAAGCAATTACGGCACGATTGGAAACAGCGGGCCGCGAAATGTTGTTCCTACATCGTTACCAACACGAAATCATCAACGATTCGGTCGATCGAGCCGTCTCGGAAATCTGCCAAATTCTGAAAGTCCAAAAGGAAAAACAAGCATGCTCGAAGAGCTAAAAGAAGAAGAGATCGTCAACAAAGTCGGCGGCCGTTTCAAGCTGAGCACGTTGATTCAAAAGCGTTTGGTGCAATTGAATCAGGGCAGCCGAGCGCTCGTTAACGTCGACACGCACGACAAAATGTCGATCGTGTTGCAGGAAATTGTGCAAGACAAAATCGTCTTGAACATGGACAATGAAGTCCAGACGCTCGAAGAATTGACCGCAGAGGCCGATGCATCTTCGGATGGACCTGATTTGGAAGCCTCCGATCTATGATCACCGGCGGGCGAACAATCTTGCTTGCCATCGGTGGTGGTATCGCTGCTTACAAATCCGCGATCGTATGCAGTCGGCTTGTTCAATCGGGCCACGACCTTCGGGTCACGATGACGGATTCGGCTACCCATTTTGTTGGGAAGCCGACGTTTGCCGCATTGTCCGGAAAACCGGTCGCCACAGATTCATTCGGTAGCGATCACATGCCTTTGGGTGGTCATATCGAATTGAGTCAGAAGCTCGATTTAATGATCGTTGCGCCGGCAACCGCGAACCTATTGGCCAAATTCGCGACCGGTATCGCCGACGATTTGGTCAGCACACTTTATCTTCAAGTCGATTGTCCGGTGCTGATTGCCCCTGCGATGAGCTCGTCGATGTGGAGTAAACCGTCGGTCAAACGGAATATGGAAATTTTGCGAACCGACGGATGCCATTTTGTTGGCCCCGACGCGGGATGGTTGAGTTGCCGCGAAAAAGGGGAAGGACGAATGTCAGAACCCGAGGCAATTGTCGCAGCAGCGACGGCCATTTTCGACATTTGATACGTTCTTTGCCTTCACGAGACTTGCATGACACTTCATGTTTTCGGACATCGCAACCCCGATACCGATTCGATCTGCAGCGCCATCGCCTATGCGGATTTCCTAAAACAAACGACGCGGCCCGATGCGATTGCTGCTAGCTGTGGGGCGCCGAACCAACGCACCGAGTTTGCGTTAAAAAAAGCTCATCTGACTCATCCGCGGATCATCATGGATATCCGCCCCGAGCTCGTCGATGTTTGCCAACGTCAAGTCATCGCGGCGCGCCGTACCGATACGTTTCATGAAGTCTACGAAGTCATGAAGCAACACTCGCTACGCGCGATACCCGTGCTCGACGATGACGATCGGCTGATCGGAATTGTCTCCCTTCTCGATCTACTGGAATTGGTTTTTCAAGGAGGCGTTGATCCGATTCACTCACGCGAAGTCTGTAGCAACCTAACCAAAGTCGCATCGGTGCTTGGCGGTACGCTCGCTCATGCGGTCGAGCCCGACCGAACCGACGAATTCATTTTGACCGTCGGTGCGATGAGTGCGAGTGGGTTCACCAGTCGTTTGCAAGGGTTCCCAACCGAACGATTGTTAGTGGTCAGTGGCGACCGACCGACAATCCAATTGCCGGCACTTGAAATGGGTGCTCGGGCAATTGTAGTCACCGGCGGCTTTGAATTGTCGAGCGGGCTACTACAACTCGCTCAGGCTCGCGGCGTTTCAGTCATCATCAGCCCCTACGATACCGCCACGACTACCATGCGAATCAAAGCCGCACGGTTAATTGATTCAGTGATCAAGCGTGACTTCGTGTCTTTGCCCGCGAAGACCCCTATCTGCACCGCACGACAACAAATCGTCCGTTTGCCGCAGACGATTTTTCCCGTGTTGGACAACGAAAAATTGATCGGCGTGATTAGCAAGAGCGACTTGGTCAATCCACCCAAACCCGAAATCATTCTGGTCGATCATAACGAACTTTCCCAAGCGGTCCACGGAGCCGAAGATGCGGACATCGCTGAAGTGCTCGACCATCACCGACTCGGCGGCTCGCTTCGCTCGTCCGACCCCATTCGATTCACACTCGAACCCGTCGGATCAACATGCACGTTAGTCGCTCGCAAATTCCGCCAAGCTCAAATCGACCCTACGCCTTCCATGGCACTCTGTATGGCTTCGGGGATTATCAGTGATACGTTGCACCTCCGTTCGCCAACGACGACCGACGTGGATCGCGATGTCTTAGAGTGGCTTCAGCAGTTTTGCAGTGTCGAATTAGAACAATATGCGAACGAGTTCTTTGAAGTCGGTTCCGCGCTTCGCACCTGCACCCCGCGCGAGATCGTCCGCGAAGATTGCAAAGAATTTCACGAAGCCAATAGCCGGTTCTCGATTTCACAAATCGAGGAAATTGGTTTTGATCTTTTCTGGCAACGCAAAGAAGAATTAACCGCAGCACTCGAAGAATTGGCGTCGGAACACTTCCTCGATTTTTCGGCGTTATTGGTCACAAATATCGCCAGCAACGGAAGCTTGTTATTGATGAGCCACCAACCGGAAGGCTGGGACGACATCAACTACCCCGAATTGGAAAAGAATCTCTACGAGCTCGAGGAAGTGGTCAGCCGTAAAAAGCAGTTGCTGCCGCTGATCATCAGCTTGCTCGATGCAAGCCCGGTCGAAGACACTTCCACGTAAAGACATTCATGAGGCACTTGCCTTATGCTCATCCGGCATTCGCCGCGGGGAAACTACTGCTCTTTCAAATCCTCGCGCTGCCACGCTCTGACGTAATCTATTTCAAAGTCCGCGGGCAAACTTGTTGGATCCAAATTGTCGTTATCCCAACCGCCAACGACTTGATACAAGATGATGTAAGACGGAATATTCCCGACGCGATCATCCTTCCAACGGCCAACGATTTCTCCGTTGCAGTAGAACGCTAATTCCCCAGGCGTCCACAAAAAACCGGGTGTGATGAATCCTTCTTCGTCGGGTTGGACGTAGACATTACTGGTGCCGATCGACTTGTGATCTTGCTCGTAACCATCCCAATGGAATGCGATGTTGTAGCGATACGGCCCCCATCGGGTAAGGTGTTCCATGATGTCAAATTCCATCCCTCCATTGGCCGTACTTCGCCGCGCCCCCGTCGACGCTTCTGAACCTCGGTCGGGCATCATCCAAAAAGCAGGCCAAAGTCCATCATTGGTCGGCAACTTCATGCGGGCTTCGAAATACCCGTATTTCTGTTTCCATTTCCCATCGGTATCCAGATAGCCGCCAGCAAAATCAGACTCGTGTCCGGTTTTGGGATCATCATTCAACCAGCCTCTCTTTTTCTCGAAATGAAGCTTTACCAAACCGTCGCCGACCACAACGTTGTCCTTGGTCCAATGCGTCAACTCGCTCTTGCCCCACCAATTGGGACCGTAGACATTCCATTTACTCAGGTCAATCTTGGCCCCATCAAAGCTGTCTTCAAAACTTAGCTTCCAATCGCCTTCGATCGGTGGGCGTTGTCCCAACCAGGATGGCATTTGCTTAGGCTGCACAATCGCCTCGACCGAATCAATCACGATCGCGCCCGAATCAACATGTTCGATTGCGATATCCACCGATGTGACACGGTCATTGCGAAATTTCGTGCCTGTTCCTGGTTTCCCGCCATCGTGTGGTTTCGCCGGATCATACGCCATCGCCTGCCAAGCAGCCTTAGCGACAAACGAGGCCACTATCTGCTTTGTCTGACCAGACGCGATCGGCGGTGCTGTCGCAACGTCCGTGAAACCGTTGCCTTCGCTGGCAACCCGAACACTCGGAGTCACCATCGATTGGCCATTGTTACGAATGGAAACACGAACCGCCGTGGCGTTCTTCAAATTCCAGTATTTGGTCGGCGGCTTGATCGACATCCGATGCATCGCCTTGTCCCTGCCAAAGTTGACACTCAGAGCTGACTTCTCACCCGGGCCTTCTCGTTTGCATGTGACCGACTTGTCCGATGTCACTTGCTTTACGATGTCCAATTGCTGATCCGGCCCACCCATCAGATAGCCGTTGTTGGGTTCGGTATGTGCCGCAGCATATTGTGATAGGGGTCGCATGCCAGCGGTGCCGCCCGCATTCACCGACCGAATACGAAACGATTGTTGCTTCGTACTTCCATCAACAAATATCAGAAGGCGAATCACTTTACTGGAATCGAGTTGGTAGCCTGGTTGAAAACCGTATTGATACCCAAAGATCACTTTGATCGATCCCTGTTCGCCAGCAAGGATACGCTGGCTTTCCGTGTTCCATGGCTCCTTTCTCCAATCACCTTCGTTGTCGACACGAAGCTTTAGTGACAATGGCCCATCACCGGTGTTTTCAACGATCGCTTCGATGAATCCCATTTGCGATAAATCCCATACGCCTTCCTGGGGTTCAAGATAGAAACCAGGATATTTCGCATCGCCCGGAGATATCCTCACATCCAACGCATCCTCAACGAGCTTGCATTGAACCTGATCATCGTTCGATTCGATTCGCCCGTTAACCACCGAGTTGTTGATTGGAAGTAATTCCAATGACTCAGCATACGTTGCAACGCACTGAAAAATGCACAGAATACCAATAAGTTGGGCGGCAAAACGGCCATCAATGAACGGAAACATGGCGGGACTCTTCGATCGAGGGAGAGGTTCAAATCATGCCTAATAGACAAAACGGCGGGTAATTCTCAACCGACTCGGCGCACGTGAACCAGCTTCCAATTGGCTTCGCTGCGTTTTCGACAATTTCGAATTAGGAGATCATTTTAGACTGCGACGATCTCGGCGTGGGATTTTGGCCAAATCATTTTTTCAAACTGGCCATACGCTGATCCGCGTTAACTGTCGGTCACACGATCACAGAGGCCTTACCCACAGCGGCCTTACCGCCAACAGCCATGATGCGTCAAGTGAAAATTGGGTTTGCCCTGCATCGTCATGGCGATGGCGTTTGTCACGATCCCAATCGCATGTCCCCGGATGGTTAGCGAACTGGGATGGTTAGCGAACTGGGATGCGAAATTTTGCAACCAATCTGGGTAAAGGCGTTGTCTCAAGTCGTGGCCCACAACCAAGGCCATGCAAAACCCAAATATATTTTTTGCCTTCGGGCGGTTTGTGACATAGGTTTTTCATAATCGATCAATTAATTCGAACAAGACGTTCGACTTGCGAAAGACACCAGAGGGGTCAATTGCTCGCAAATTGATACATCGCGATTCGTCGCGATTTTGTTTCACCCTACCTCTCCAAGCAATCACTTCGTCATTGGCGTAGACGATCCAGCGCCAATCGGATCGATTGCAGGGAACCTAATCTATCCGATGACTTGTCACGAACTCGCAAACCGTCTCGCTTCGCTGCGGCCTGAACTGCAAGCGGTTGAAGTCGCTCGGCTCAGCCTCTTGATTCTGATTCAAGCCGAAGATGCAGGCAAACTTGACGACGATGAAGTACTGCTAAAGGCATGGAAGAACGCCAGTTTCCGGCTCGAAGCCGCCGCTGACCAACATGCGGCCGTCGCTGAAGAACTCGAACAGATGTGTTCAAGCGGCCCCGTTGCTTTCACACCCGATCAACTTTGGATCCTGCTTCGCGCGGTCAAAGTGCAAAGCCAAATCCTTGAACTCTACACCGATCAACCCGCGTTAGCATGACCGGTATCGTCGCTCATTGAAACGACAGTGACATTGGTAACAAACCTACTTCAACGCAGGTCTTATGGCGACACCACTTCAGACGCAAGGCTTTGCAACGCTTCGGCGGACTAAGATGATCCCGCGCTAAATACTGCCATACTCATTCCGCCGTTCGATGTTTCGCTCGATGTTTCGTTCGCGATGAAAATGAAGCATTTCTGGCCTGCCACAAGCCGATCGTTTTCCAATCCGCCCGCCTAATCCCTACTTCCTTCCCAATCGGATAGTCTCCAACCAATTTGATAGCTTTTCACGTAGTCCGGCAAAGAAGTCCAATGCTAGCATCGTAGGCTCGACGATAGAGACACCCGTATCACCAATAGTATTTGGTGTGCATCGAAGCGATTCGATGCAGTGACTCCCACAGCCACCCTTGGTTGATCGACCTAGCCGCACCTCCCGTGTTTCGTTTGGCCGATTGATGACGACTTTCGATTGATGGTTCACCTCGGCCCAATCGACGACCTAACCATGGTCAGGTTCGGCGGCTTGAAAATCGCATACAAAAACTTTCCGAAAACCTAAATCCATTGGAGATACCACGATGCGTCGTGCATTCATTCCTGCCTTGCTTGCTGTTGCTTTCGTCGCTAGCAGCTCGGTCAACGCCAGCGCGTTCGGCCTTTTCGACAAATTGTGTAACAACGGTTGTGATAGCTGTTGTGACGTCGAGCCTACTTGCGGTTGCGAAGCTCCCGCACCTTGCTACGAGCCAACTTGTGGCGCCGAACCATGCTGTGACAGTGGTTGTGCAGCTCCTAAGTGTGGTCTTTTCAGCAAATTGTTCCATCGCAACAGTGCATGTGACGTTTGCTGCGAACCAGAACCAACTTGCGGTTGCGAAATCGTTGAGCCTACTTGTGGCTGCGAAGTTTACGAACCAGCATGCGGTTGCGAAGCAGCTCCTTGCTGTGACGGACCTTCTTGCGGATCGAAGATCAAAGGCTTCTTCAGCAAGATGTTCAAGAAAGACGCTTGCTGCGATTCATGCTGTGCTCCAGAACCGACTTGCGGATGCGAAATCGTTGAGCCTACTTGCGGTTGCGAGCCCACTTGTGGCGCTGGTTGGTAATCCAACGGTCAGCAAGATTCATTAAAAACGGAATCCTCGGTCGCAAGTATTTGCGGCCGAGGATTTTTTTGTGGTCGCATTCTATTCTTAGTGAATCGCTGTCCGTAACAAATGCCCAACCGAGCGGCTCCGATCAGGGTCAACAAACGGCTCAATACCCGATTCCCATTCGCAACATAAACGCATCGCTAGGTTTGATGTTATCTTGAGGATTATAGCGATATTCGATTTCGCGATTCCAAACATAGCCGATTTCGATAAACGAATTTCGTCTCCCGGCACGGATGTATTCGTGTTGGCCCCATTCAAGCCCAAACATGATTCGCAAATCGTTTATGTCGACACTGTCTTCGGCACCACTCGCACGCTGAACCGTCCACGCCCCGCCACCATATTCACCGGCGACATAGCCCCAAACGTCTTGTGTCCCCACCGTCCGGCAATACTTTGAAAACTTGGGCTGTGGAAAAAAGATGTCACAGCGTGAATATGGAGTCGGCTGATATAGCAGACCACCCGCAGGCAACAATTTCACTTTATTGCGGTCCAAGTAATGGACGCCCGCTTTCAAAGTTGATGCTGGCGTTAACCGGAAACTACCGAGTGCTTTGCCCATCAATCGCAGGCTGTCGTCATTGAAAGTGTTGAAATCAGTGAACGCACCAAATCGCAACCCAAGCTCAACGCCGAAGATTTGGTTCGGATCACTCTGCCAGCCCAGATCCAAAAATCCACTGTAAGCGTTCCCGGGCAAATCGGCTCCGGTGCTCGAATCAGGTCCGTCCCACAAATGCAACGAGAACGACGGAGCGATCATCAAAGGTTGGCTTGAAAATAGAAAATTCTGCCACGCGAAAACCACCGATGTGTCAAAGTCATTGATCGAAAAATTGTCTCCCGAACCACCCGGACCAATGTAGGTGTAACGAAAACGAGGCCCCTGTAAAAAACGATACGCACTCATTGTCGCGGTATCCCAGAGGTTCATGTCGCTAAACATGCCGCCTGGGTACAGCGATGTGGGAGCGGATTGGGGGTAAGGCGAACCGGGGTAGCTTGGTTGTGAGTATGGCGATTGCGCATAAGGCGAAGTTGGATAGCTCGGCGAATACGTTGGTGCACCATACCCCGGTGTCGAATTGTAGGCCGGAGGTGGACTTGCATAGACCGGTGGCAAACCGGGAGGCGAAAGGTTTGGAGGCGGAACCGTGGTGGTCCCATACGGTGACCCATAACCGACCGGAGCACCAATCGTGCCGGGTGCGTTATAGGCGGGAGTACGTGGCGGCACCGAACCTGAAAAAATCTGCTCCACCAAACTACGGTTGTACGGAACCGTCGGAGCCGCGGTGCCAAGTGTGGCCCCAGGCGTTGGATAACTTGTCGTCGGTGGTGGCGCGGCGTAGTTCGAAGCCGGTGGCACATAGGTCGACGGCGGCGCGTTGTAAGTTGGTGATCCCGAAAACGTGGACGGCGCATTCATCCCCGGCGGTGGACCAATTGGCTGTAGATTTGTTTGCGGTACATCAAAAGCATTGCTACGAGGCGATTGCGCATGAGCATCAACCGCCATCACGAAGCCAAAACAAAGCGTCAGTAACCACATACGCCGATTCACCACGAAGCCGACGCATTGCCACATAGTGCACACTGGTTTACCAACCACTGCGTGATCTGATTCGGGAATGCAAACAGGTACCATGCTTGTACGCTCAGTCGCGTGGGCTCTTTTTCATGGGAATGGAGTGTCACAATCGTTTGCGACTCTGAACCAACTACCTCGTCAGCTGCCCGCCCGTCAAGATAAAATGGATAAAGTAGAAATATTCTCTCAAGCTTTCCGGTATCCGAGCCGACATGCTATGATCTGCCCTTCCGCCTGACCTCCGCTCCACACTTCCCCCCCAAATCTAGGCTTCCGACCATGGAAGATCTCGACGTCGCACGACTCGCCGAATACCTCCACCTGACGCCGCCTCAAGTGATCAAGATGGCAGATCGAGGAAAAGTTCCGGCACGGAAAGTGGGGGGACATTGGGTTTTTAGCGAAGCGGAAATCCATCATTGGCTTGAAGACCGGATTGGAGCAAGCGATTCACAGCAGCTCGACAAGGTCCAAGAAGTGCTCGACCGCGTCGCACCGGCCGCAGTGGATCGGCCAATTTACGAGCTTTGTACGGTCGACACGATCGCGGTTCCTCTGAACGCACGGACTCGCGGTTCGGTGATCCGTTCGATGTCCGAATTGGCTACCAAGTCCGGCTTGATGTGGGATGCGTCGGTGATGAGCGATGCCATCAGTGCCCGCGAAGAAATGCATCCCACGGCACTCGATAGCGGCGTGGCACTCTTGCACCCGCGGCGGCCCCAAACGTCGATCCTTTCCGATTCGGTGATTGCCCTTGGCGTTTGCCCGGCACCGATCCCGTTCGCTCATCGTGGCCAATTAACCGACGTTTTCTTCCTGATTTGCTCTTACGACGATACCTCTCACCTTCGTATCCTTGCCAAACTAAGCCGAATGATTGTGCAAGACGACATTTTGGGCGAACTTCGCAATTGCCAATCGGCGGGTGCAGCATGGAATTGCTTGAAACTATGTGAAGAACGCATGGATGATCACGAGTAAAGAGGGTCGCGTTTCGCTCCGCGCGAGGCGACACCCAACAAAACGGTCAAGGATGATAGACGATGAATGCAGCCGATTCACAGATTCGCACTCTACTTTGGATTGGACCTCGGCATGGCGACTCGATTCGCCCTGCCTTTGACCTTTGCGAATCGACTTGTGAACAGATTGCTTTTCGGTCGTCACTTGAAAAAGCGATGCTCCGAGTCGCATCATCGGTGGACCGAATCGTTTTCTCGCGGACCAACCGTGCCACATTCGATTGGAACGGGGCTATCAAAATCGCCACCGAACATCCTGCCGCAAGCGTGGCATGTTTGTTAGGTGAGTTGTGCGAAGGAGCCATTCATAACGAGCGATTCGCAATTGCCGATGCCAATCGTGAATTGGAAATGCAAACTGGATCACAATGTTTATTTGCCAAATGGCATCAATCCAGCTCGGTATTACCCAAATGGCTAGCTGCGAAGCCGACGATTTTGGCCCAACGAGTCACTCGACCAACGGTTGCCGTTGTCGCGACGAACTTGGCCAGTGCAGAGCCGATTCTTGACGGTTTGGCTGGTTGCGGAACACCCACGATGTGGGTGCGAAAGCCAAATGCGTATCAACTAAGAAACGTTGGACGAGTGATTTGGGACGACTCATTCGCCACCGCCACAACGGCGAAAAAATGGCATAATCGAATCTCGGCGATGGATCTATTGCCAGGGGCCAGTCACGCGTGGATGGTAAACTGTCCGCAAACGCACCAGATCGCTGCGGCTCGGCAAGGCGGCATCGAGCGAATCGTAAGTAAACCAAGCCCGATCGAGGCGATCGAGCAATGGGTTAGTATAGAAAAGCAATCGGAAGCAAGCGTGCCAGCAAAAATGGCAGCCTAGTTGGTGTCCAGGCTTCAGCCGCCCGTGCATTGAAAAAATCGCAAAAGGCTACACACCAGCGCTAGCCGCCCGTGAGCAACTAAAACTCCCTCCAACATCCCTCCGAGATTTCTATATAATTTCTCCCTAACAAACTTCTCTCTACTTCGTTGGCCTCATTGAAACCGTCGTTCTACTCCCTATTCCCATAGTCACGCATCATGTCGGACGCCGCACGCGAAGATTGGCCGCCGGAAACGGTACACCAGCTAGTCGATCGTTATGAGCGGCCATTACTGGCGTACGCCAGCCGAATGCTTAGTGGGGATTGGCAAGGAGCTCAGGACGCGGTGCAGGAAACGTTCCTGCGCCTGTGCCGCGAAGATCGCCCAAAAATCGAACATCGCGTCGCAGCTTGGCTCTTTTCTGTTTGTCGAAGCCGAGTGATTGATATGAAACGCACAACCCATACGACGCCCATCGATGCGTCGACCGTTTCGGTTGCCGACCCTGCTCCGGACGCGTCCGAAGTAGCCAGCGATGCGGAACAAAAGGACCAACTTGCCGCGATGGTCGACTCGCTATCGCCGCGACAACAAGAAGTTTTGAGGCTGCGGATGCAAGCGGGGCTGAGCTACCGCGAAATTGCCGACGTGACAGGGATGACCGTCAGCAATGTCGGTTTCCATTTGCACGAAGCGGTCCGCAACCTGCGCGATTCACTTGCCATGTCGTAACGCAAAACTGCGTCTATCCACAAGCAAGCGAAGCAACCATACCCCCATCTTTATCGAGTCCTAAAATGTCTGAATCCTTATGGAACGATCCGCGGATCACCGCCTACGTCCTTGGCGAACTTGACGAAACCGAACGATCCAAATTCGAAAACGAAATTCATGACAACCCGGCACTTGCCGCTGCTGTCCAAGAAGCTCGCGAATTGACCAACAAACTCGGCAACTTCTATTCCGCCGAATCAACTCCGCCACTCGATGCACACCGACGCGAACAAATCATCTCTGCTGAGTCGCCCCAGCCCGCTACAACCCAGCCTGCTACAACCCAGCCTGCTACAACCCAGCCTGCTACAACCCAGCCTGCTACAACCCAGCCCGCTACACAACCAAACCGTTCTTGGTATTCACCGAGCGTCTTGAAATTGGTCACCGCAGCATGCGTCATGTTCTTGCTACTCGGCGTCGTCGCACCAAAGATCCAACACTCATTGACCAACCAGCAGGTGGCGATGCAGAAAACCGAATCCGCGGTTTCGATCAGTTCCGAAAGACAACAAGACGGCGCTGCGGCCGATGACTTACCGGCCGCTGTCGAACTCGCAATTAACGACGAGAGAGCCTCCGAATCCGAAACGCACGAAGCGGTGATGGACCAACCGTTCGAATCAGGACCTGCGCCGAAGCCGCTAAGTCAAAAAAAGACCAACCTCCAGCTAAACGTCACGCCTAGGATCATTATCGAGGAACAAGAGGAAACTGCCCAAACGGGCTTTAAGCCCTTGGATAGATCCTCGCTAGAGCAGAACCGAAGGCGAATCGAGCGCAGCCAGCTACTCGAAACCGATTCTGCGGCTGCCACCCCGCCCGCGATCAAGGTCGTCAAGCGTGAAGACAAGACGATGGATGAAGGCAAAGGAATTGGAAACAAGCCCGCCTCCAGCTTTGCGTACGAACCGCAACAACGTGCCGCCCCCATGTTGAGCAAGTCACTTTCCGTCCAAAGCCAACCTGCGGCCCCAGCCGGTGACATGATGGGAATGGGCGGCATGGAAATGGGCATGGGATACGGTGGCGGCATCGGATCCGGTGGTGTGGACATGGAAATGGGCGACAAGGACATGGGCATGATGGGCGGCATGGACATGGAAATGGGCGGCATGGGCATGGAAATGGAAATGGGCGGCATGGACATGGGCATGGACGCAATGATGGGCTCGGGCGGCATGGGCATGGGCGGCATGATGGGCGGCCGCGACGATTCCGGCCCTATGATGATGGGCGGAACCAATCTTATGTACGAGTTACCGATCGACGACGGCCGTGGCCCAGGGATCGCCGGTGACCGCTTCGATGTGATCGAAGACAACGCCTTCAAACGAGTTTCCGAGCATCCGATGAGCACGTTTTCGATCGATGTGGACACCGCCAGCTACAGCAAGGTGCGTGACTACTTGATCCGAGCCAATTCACTTCCGCGACCCGATGCAGTACGAATCGAAGAACTCGTTAACTACTTTACCTACGATTACGAACCGCCTAAACCCGATGCCCAACATCCCTTCGCGGCTCGCGCGGTGATCACCCAATGTCCTTGGAATCCCGATCATCGATTGGCACGAATCGCACTGAAAGGAAAAGTGGTCGAGCAAGCTCAGCGGCCCCAATGCAACTTGGTCTTCTTAATCGACACCAGTGGGTCGATGAACGCAACGAACAAGTTACCGTTGGTTCAAAAAGGGATGAAGATGCTTCTCAAAGAACTTAATCCGAACGACCGTGTCGCCATCGTTGTCTATGCTGGATCGGCCGGCTTGGTGCTCGATTCGACGAAGGTCAAAAACGGAAAGAAGATTCGCAAAGCACTCACTCAGCTTTCCGCAGGCGGCAGCACCAATGGTGGACAAGGAATTGCACTGGCCTACCAATCCGCTCGCGACAATTTCATCAAAGACGGCGTCAACCGCGTGATCCTTTGCAGTGACGGCGACTTCAATGTCGGCACAACGGGAACCGACGCATTGGTTCGCATGGTGGAAAAGGAATCAAAGGGAGGCGTCTTTTTGTCGGTCCTCGGTTTCGGAATGGGAAACCATAACGATGCGATGCTCGAACAAATCAGTGGCAAGGGGAACGGCAACTATGCGTTTATCGATAACGAAGACGAAGCCGAAAAGGTACTCGTTGAACAAGCCAACGGAACGTTGGTGACGATCGCAAAGGATGTGAAACTGCAAATCGAATTCAATCCAACCAAAGTCGGGTCCTACCGCTTGATCGGATATGAAAATCGTGTACTAGCGAAAGAGGATTTCAACGACGACACGAAAGACGCAGGCGAGATCGGCGCAGGCCATACCGTGACGGCTCTCTACGAGATCGTCCCCTCGGGAGTCGAACCCGACGCAGCAAAGCCAAAGGTTGATTCGTTGAAATACCAAACCGAGCAATCGCCGACCGAAGCAGCACAATCGGGCGAAACGATGACAATGAAACTCCGTTACAAACAACCCGATGCGGACGAAAGCACGTTAGTGGAATTCCCCGTGTCCGACGATGGAAAATCGTTTAACAAAGCGGACGTCGACACGAAATTTGCCGCCGCCGTGGCTGGCTTTGGCATGCAACTCAGGCGGAGCGAATACCGGGGCAATTGGACCTTGAGCGATGTGATTCGAGTTGCCGAAAGTGCCAAAGGTACCGACCCAGGTGAACTGCGAGCCGAATTCGTTGAATTGGCCCAAAAGGCCAGCATGTTGATGGGCGAAGAGTAGAGCTCGTCGAAAACCGATGCGGCCAAAGCCTGAACACCAGCGCTGCTCTTAGGAGGCTAGCGCTGGTGTCTAGCCGTTAGGCGATTTTTTCAATGCACGGACGGCTAAAGCCTGGACACCAACGTTGCGCTTGGATCACTAACGCTGGTGTCTAGCCTTTAGGCGATTTGTCAGGCGTCGGGCGGCTTAAGCCTGGACACCAGCGTCCCGGTTACCTACTCCCGATCCGCGTGTTGTTATCACGCACGCTATGCCGATAGTAGGTTTCCAAACAAAGCGTTGCCATCGAAGTCGTATAGACCGATCCTCCGTAGCCGCCCCAAACGCTATTGGTCGGCCAACGTCCATCGGACAACTGCGTCGATAACAATCGCTGCTGCAGAGCCTCATTCCACTGGCTCCAAGCATCGTCCTGTAATTGATGCAGAGCCAAGGTAGCGTAATACCAATAGTAATAATTATCTTGTCCCGCACCCGGTTTCTGCTGCAACAAGTATTGCTCCGCCTCCCCCACCGCCGCCGGTGAAACCGTTTGACCGATCAACAATCGCGTCGCCAAGGCTTCGGCCGTCATTGTTCGGCTGGGTGCTTCACCCGGTCGGTAACAAGCCAATCCACCTGAGCGTCCCAAGCGGACGGAATCCAAAAAGCGTTCGATCCCTCGTACTGACTGAGTTCCCGGTGGCACTCCCGCGCGGGCTCCCGCGTCCATCACCATCGCTTGCCATCCCAATTGACTCAGGTCGCCGGTGTCGCCCACGGTATAGCGCCATCCGCCACTGCTCGGATGCTGCATCCGCCGTGAGTAGTTCATTGCACGGCGTGCCGACTCAACGGCGGATGGATCGTGCGTGATCGCAGCTGCTTCGCACATTGCCAGCGCCGCCATCCCGTGACTGTAGGTCGATTCATAAACTGTCGCGTTACCGGCCAGCGATCCATCGGCTTTTTGCTGGCCGATCATATACGCCAACCCCTTGTAAACGTTATCGGCATAGTCGCCGTTTTGGTGAGTGTTACCGGCCCCCATCATCGTCAAAAGTGCTAAACCGGTGATCGCCGTTTCGCATCGTTTTCCTGCACCAGGCCGCGCCATACCGAGCGGGTTGCGTTCGATTCCCGCGCCACTAGCAGCCGGACTCCATGAACCGTCGGGACGTTGATTTTGGGCCAAAAACCGAAGCGCCGCAGCCACTGCGGCTTCGGTTCGTAACGAGCCGCCTGTTTGGATCAACGCTTCCGTTTTCGCTTGTCCAACACGGTTAGCAAAATCGTTCTCCATTTGACCAACAACCGTCGCTGGACGAACCGGCGGAGTCGCGGTCGGTTCCGGGCGAGGCGTACTTCGTGCCGACGCAACCTGAGCCTCCACTGCCGCAGGTTCCACTGCCTGAGCCTCCACTGCCTGAGCCTCCACTGCCGCAGGCTCGATCGTGGCGGGTTGCATGAGCTTCGCAAAATCCGCATCGAGACTACTAAACAAATCTTCGACAGCTACCGAATCGGTCGCCACCAACGATGCGGGAACGTCCGCTGCCGGTTCCGCTTCCACCGTCGATTCGGCATCCGGTTGCCCATTCGGCTCTTCGAATTCCGCGGGCAATATTTCTTCTGCAGGCAATATTGCTTCCGCGGGCAATATTTCTTCCGCTGGCAATGTTTCGGTGAACGATGGCGATTCGAGAAGATCGGCGATCGCTGCAAGGGGCAATGGCGCCATTTCGGATTCAGCCGAAGAGGCTGCAAAATCCTCGATCTGCATGTCGGGGTCGAACGTGGAAAACGCGACTTCGTCGATTCCAATCGCTTCATCCCCATCCGGGTCACTTTTCGCTGCGCCACCAGACGGCTTTGCCAGCATCGGAATCAGAAAAACCAAGGCCAAATGCAAGGCTACCGACAAGAACAAACAGACCACGCCCGCTTGGCGTCCCTGTTTTCGACCGCGACGGAATAACCATATCGTCACAAGCAGTAGCGCAACGGCGATTGCCGCGACGGAGTAGACCAAACGAGGGTCAGCCCACATTGACGTTTTCAAGGTTAAATTCGCGAAGAGTTTGGCATGCGAAATCAATTCGTACTCACTGTTATCGCTTACCTTCGGGCACTTTTGGCTGATAACCCAACTTGTTCCACGCCACTACTTCGAACCGCGTGTAACACTTCGGCGACACGCTGGAACGAACTTTCGCCGTCACCACGAACAGCAACTTTCAGTGCGGGATAGTTGGCGTGTTGTTGGCCCAATGTTTGCTTGAGGAGTTCGATGGAAACCGGTTGATCGTCAAGCGTGATCGTGCCCTCGTTGTCAACCACGACGACTCGTTCATCCGGCGTTCGCGTGATCGATCGTAATTCTCCGACCGAGGGCACGTTCACATTGATTCGGCTTTCTGCTTCACTAAATTTACTGCCAACCATAAAAAAGATAACCAACAAAAAAACAACATCAATCATCGGTGTCAAATTGATGGTTGCGTCTTCGGATCGTTCGCGTTGAATTGCCATGAGAAAACACGGGAAAAGAGGAGAGGGTCGCTTTTCGCTCCGCGAAAGCTATTTTTGGAGGGCGTACTTTCAATGAGCGAAAGGCGACATTGATTTTGCTACGCAGCTCTTCGTTTCTTTGTGGTCGTCCGTTGAGAATTGTTGTTTTCAAGGCCCTCGGCTGAAATACAATCGATGACGCGTTGACACAATTTGTCAATCTCGCCGAGATAACGATCCGATTTGCTGCTGAAATACATGTACGCCAAATAGGCGGGAATGGCGACGGTCAACCCACCCGCGGTCGTCATCAATGCAACGCTAATTCCGGATGCCAACATCTCCGGTCGACCAATCGATTCTTGACTGCTAATTGTCTCAAACGCCTGGATCATTCCAAGAACCGTACCGAGCAACCCAATCAGTGGTGCCACATTACTGATCGCGTGAAACACTCGCACAAACCGGCGCAGCCCATCGGCCACACGGTCACCTGCGTCCATCACCGCTTGCTCGATCTCGAACATTGGACGTCCCCAACGACGGATCGCTGCTTGAAAGACCTCGGCCACGGGACAATCAAATTCTTCGCAAAGCTCGGTCGCCTCTTCGTAACTGAGTTGGCCGTCTTCAACACATTCGGTAAACCGGCGCACAAACGGACGTGGGATCACTCGGCCTCGGCGTAACGCCACCAATCGCTCAATCGAAAGGGAAAAAACGATCAGCGAACAAATCGCTAGCGGCAGCATTAACCAACCACCTTCGGCAATCTTTGCGATCGCCGACGGGATTTGCCAACCTGCTTCCTCTGGTTCCGGTTCTGGCTCGGAGCTGCCACTTTCGGCAATGATCGCGGAGGCTGGAATCGCAGGTATTCCCGAGTCAAATCGTGGCGGAGCGGGTTGGTAGGTACCCTGCTGCGGCTGAAGCGTGTTTTGGTTACTACGGTTTGGTTGTGGATATTGAGCCGATGCATTATCCAAATGCACCATCAAGGAAATCGCACCAATCGCCAATACGACCGCAGGCAATAGTCGCGACATCAAGCCGGCAGTATGAGCTCGGTTAAGGCCCGTTTGCTGCGGAAAAGCGGTGCGAGAAGCCGCTGTCTTCGCAAAGCGAAAGGCGACATTCGGCGATTTTGTTTTGTTCGATTCAATCATCGTCGTAGCGTTTTGTTTGAATTCGTTTCACCTGAATTCGATAAAGCGGCCAACCGGCGACTCGCCAGCGGTGCATACTGGCACTCGCCGTGACGGCTCATTAATGTCGAATAACATACTGCGGCGTCCCGTGTCCTCCCCAATTGTTCAAAAGATTTTCCGGCCTGCAGCAGCGCTGCCGCTGCCCATTCACACTTGGGGTCCATTCCCGCGACACTGCGGTAAGCCTCGATCGCTTCGGAAAACCGTTCCTGTAAGTAGAACGTCTCGCCAATCATCCATTGGGCCCGTCCGCGAAGCGCGGCATCGGTTTGGCTACTGCGGACAACCGATTCCAATTCGCCCCGTGCCTGGTCAAATCGCAATCGACGAACCGCTAGCTCCGCTGCTAGCATCGCGACGAGCGAACTGCGGTACCCGTTATTTTCAGCCGCTGCTTTTGCCGCGTCGATTCGTCGTGCCGCCAAGTCGACTTCGCCGAGCGAGCTCTCGGTTTCGGCACATCGCAGCAAAGTCGCAAAATCGGTCACCTTTTCGGTATCGACCAAATGCGTCCACCAACGGTGAGCCTCTTCGCGGCGACCGCTTTGCATCAATGCCTCGGCAAACAATCGCTCCATCGCAACCGTTCGCGACGGATCGTCGGAATCGGGCGAAGTCGATCCCGACGCGAGAGCGAGCATCGTCCAATGCTGGTGACGTCCCACCCATCGGCAAGCCGCTTCACGAGCCGCCGCACTCAGAGTGACTTGTTCAGGAGGAGCCAAAAAGAAGGTTACCAACCGTTCGGCATCCGCAGCCGAAGACAATTGATCAAGTAGATCGGCCGTGACTTGGCCAGTGGTATCGAGATGTCCCAAATGCAATTGGCAACGATCCCACACATCCGAATTCGACTCTGTCGCAGCAATTCGCATCGCCATTGCGACCAAATGAACATCGTCCGTGGCGTTTTGCCCAAGCACCCATCGCCGTACACTCGCCGGAATCTCGTCGATCGCCGCCCCAACGTAGTCCTTTGCAACCTCCGCCGCCGGTTTCGATTTTGCCCATCGGGTGACAAGGTCATCAACGATTTTACTGCGCAACAACGCGGCATTCTGGTCATCGCTGACCCGTTTCAAACAAGCGGCACCCATTTGTAATGCCAATGGCGCATCGGGATGCTGCGGAAAGGTATCGACAAAATCGACCATTCCTCGAGCCGCTTCGATAGGTCGATCGCCGATCATGGCCGCCGACCACGCTGCACCGAGCATCGCTTCGGCGCGTTGATTCCCCACGGCATGAATCGCCGCCAACGAATACGCAGGATAAGCGGTCGCAGCGTCACCTTTGGGTAGGCAATGGCCGCCAATTTTTAAACAAATCAACACAGCTTGGTTTCGTTGGGCGTCGGTCACGATTCCCGGATCGGCGAGTGCTTTTTGCACCGCCCCGAGCGCCTCCGCATCACTGGGAATTTGAACAAACCACGATGCTGCGACCAACCGAATAATCACCGCTGACGTGGGGGGAAGCGACGCTGCGGCAGGTCGATCGAGTGCCGCACACGAGCGACGGAAGAACTCGTTTGCCCCATCCAATTTGCCAGATTCTTTGAGCGAATTAGCGATTTGTGCCAACGGAATGGAAAGTTCAGCCCCCTCCGGGGGGGCGTCGTCAAGCGAACGAGCCAAGGAGATCGCCTCCTCGATCTGGCCCCCAGCGATCGATCGGTTCAGTTTGGCCAAACGAGTGGACAAATCAGAAGTGCCCTGGGCGTGCGCAGCGCCACTCACAGCCACGATCGCAAAGGCGAGCAGCAGTCTGAAAATCGCTGGAATCCTCAGGGATTCACGCATAAAGTTGCTTCCTGCTCCCTCGTACATCCTGATCCGAATCTTGCTGCCAACTTTGACCATGCCCCCCCGTCGATGCAGTTTCGCCTGCCCGAGCGAGAATGGGATGAAGCCGAAGGAGAAGTTCAAGCAAGAGTTGAAGTTGAAGGCAAAAAGGGTTTTTGAAAGTAGATTGGCAAATTTGGTTGTTTGACAAATAACCCATTTTGTGAAGTCGCCGCAATCCCGCCTTTGGCAGCCCCTTTCACGCTCAAGACCGAGAAAACCCGCAAAAACAGAGCTAGGCTTTTTGGCTGCTTTCATTTACTCTGTAAGTATCTAACCCTCGTAAATCACGCGATTTTCTTTGACCAACCTGTCCGTTTTCTTGATCCCGAGCAAAAATCTCTTCGCATGCTAAAAGCACTCGAACTGGCCGGGTTCAAAAGTTTCGCCGATCGGACCCGCTTCGACTTCCCCGACGGCATCACCGTTGTGGTCGGCCCCAATGGTTCTGGCAAATCGAATATCGTCGATGCCATCAAATGGGTGCTCGGCTCGCAAAGCGCTAAGTCGTTGCGTGGCAAGGACATGTCGGATGTCATCTTCAAAGGCTCGCAAACTCGCGGCCCCGCCAATTCGGCCGAAGCGAGCATCATTTTCGACAACGCCGACGGATCGTTGCCCGTCGATGCCCCCGAAGTCCACGTCACTCGGCGAGTCTACCGTAGTGGCGAAGCGGAATACCTGATCAATAACGCCCCGGTCCGCCTGAAAGATGTCAGAAGTCTGATCCGTGGAACCGGAATCGGGATCGACGCCTATAGCCTGATCGAACAGGGCAAAGTCGACCGGATGCTGCAAGCCAACGCCAAGGACCGCCGAGCGATCTTTGAAGAAGCCGCGGGGATCAGTCGCTTCAAAGCCAAAAAAATCGAAGCCGAACGCCGACTCGCTCGCGTCCAACAAAACCTCACACGGCTAGGCGACATCGTCGATGAAGTCGCCTCGCGGTTGCGAAGCTTGCGAAGTCAAGCCAGCAAAGCGGAACGCTATCGCCAAGCCACCGAGCGGCTCAAGGAACTTCGCACCCAAATCGCGTGGACCGATTGGGCCGATTTCAGTTTTGAACTCGAAACGACCGAGCAAGATTTGACCGCAGCGGTCAACAAACATGCCGAACTCGAATCGCTTCGCGAACAAATGACCGAGCAGCGACAAGCTGCCGACATGCAATTACAGAAGATTGCCGACGAAGCCCGGGTGATCGAAGACGCCCGGTCTCACCATTTGCAGCGGATCGCCGAACTGAGTGGTCGCCGCGAAGCCGACGAAGTCGCCACCGCCGATCTCCGTTCGACCGTCGCCAAATCACTGCGCCGAGTCCGCTTGTTACAAACCCAAGCCGGCAGCGCCGCGGCGGAACTGCGTAACGCCAACGAACGATTGGCACATTACGAAGTGGAACTTGCCGAAGTCCGCCGCCACAGCAAAGAAGCCGAAGCCGATCGAGACAAGATCCAAACAGAGGTCGACGAAGTTCGCCGCCGCCGCGATGAGATTCAACAACAACATCTCGCCACCGTCCGCACCGTCGCCGATTTGGAAGCCGCCCGTCAACGAGCGGAACAACAAATCGCCGAAGTCGGCCGTGTGTTGGCCAATTTAGAAAAACGCATCGCCTCGGCAAAAACCTCGTTAGCCGAAGCCGATAAAGAGGCTGCCGTTGCAAAGGAACGCGTCGAGACGCTCGATTTAAAAATCGAACAGGCAGCAAAAGAAGCCGAACTTGCCGACGCAAAATTGCAGGAAAGCAAACGAACCCTCGAACGACGACGCGAAGAAGCGTCCGCTCTCAAAGTCCGCTTGCAGGGCGTCAGCGAACGGCTTAGCGTCCTGCAAGATTTGGATCGACGACAAGAAGGCGTTTCCGGCGGCGTCAAAACGATCCTCGATAAACTTCGAAACGGCGACGACCCCATCGCCCACACACCCATGGCCCAATCCCTCTGCGGAATTGTGGCCGATTGTTTTGAAGTCGATATCCATGTCGCGCCCCTGATCGACGCTGCACTCGGTTCGCGAAGCCAATACTTGATCATCTCTGGCGGCGAACTGCAAAACGCCATTCTGAGCGGCAAATTGCAAATCAATAGCCGCGTCGGCCTGATCCGTTTGGACGAGTTGCCTCGTCGGCGTCCCGGTGACCGAATCCGGCTTGATGGTCTAAAAGGGGTCATCGGACGCGGTGACCGGATGATCAAATGCGAACCCAAGTTCGAACCGCTGACACGCCATCTGCTTAGCAGCACATGGCTAGTCGATTCGCTCGCCACGGCATTGGGGCTGCGAAAATTGAGCGGAGCCGGTTTGCGTTTTGTCAGTGCGTCGGGCGAACTGCTTGAAACTGATGGCAGCGTCGTTGTCGGGCCGGCTAGCACATCGACGGGCCTCGTCAGTCGACGCAGTCAAATCACAGCCGCCGAGCAAGAGATCAAACACTACCAATTTCAATTACAGGAAGCAGAGAAAGAATCGACCCGATTGGCAGCCCTCGTTGACGATCAAGCAGCCGAACTGGGACGGATCGAGCAAAACCATCGATCGATGATCACCGATCGTGCCGCCGCCGTCGCGGAACTAAGACACACCCAAGAACGCCGTCAATCGTTCCAAACCGCTCACGACGAAATCGATGCCGAGATCGTTTCGACGAATCAACTTCGTGCCACGTCGCAATCCGAATTCGCCACGATGGGAACACGAATCGCCGAAGGCCAACACAAGGTCGAAACACTTGAAATGGAAGCGGCCGAAGTCGACGAGATGCTCTCGGGCGCTCAATCGGCATTGCAATCCGCCACCAGCGGCGTGATGTCGATCTCGGTCGACGTCGCACGCGCAGAACAAAAATTCGAAACCTTGTCGACGACGATGCAGCAGCAGAAACGCGACCAAGGCCAACGCGAAGCCGCCGTCGCCGAAGTCCGCGGGCAAGCCGAACAAGGCCGATCGCGGCTAAGCGATTTGAACCTGCGGATGCTCGAAGCGACTAGCCGATTGGCAACGCTGCAATGGGAATCCGACACAAACACTCGCGAATTGGCCCGCTTGGCCGAAGCCGCATCTACCGTACGTGCTGAAAATCGCCAAATTGTCAAAGCCAGTGAAGAGGCGATCAAGCAAACCAGCAAAGCCAGTGAGGCGGTGCACGCAATCACCGCGAAACGCGATAGCTCGAAACTGCGCCGCGACACATTAGCGGATCGATTGCTCGAAGATTACCAAATCGATTTGCGAGGCAGCGAGCCACCCGAAGACTTACAAGAACCCGAAAACCGCCAAGCGGTCGAAGACGAAATCGCAGGATTGCGGGCCCAATTGCAAAAGACGACGTCGGTGAACATGGAAGCTCTCGAAGAGCTCGAAGGTTTACAGGGTCGCTATGACGAGCTTCACGGCCAATACCAAGATTTGACGGCGGCGAAGGATTCGCTGCAACGGATCATTGGTCGCATCAATGCCGATTCACGTCGTTTGTTCCTAGATACACTCGAAGCGATCCGCCAAAACTTCCAAAAGCTGTATCGCAAATCATTCGGTGGCGGACATGCCGATTTGATTTTGGAAGAAAACGAAGACCCGCTCGAAGCAGGCGTCGAAATTGTCGCAACGCCACCCGGGAAACCCAGTTTCAGTAACTCGTTATTATCCGGTGGTGAGAAGGCGTTAACCGCGGTGGCGTTACTGATGTCGATTTTCCAATATCGGCCCAGTCCGTTTTGTGTGTTAGACGAAGTCGACGCCCCGTTTGACGAAGCGAACATTGGACGTTTCGTGACCGTGTTGAGCGAGTTCTTAGATCATTCCAAGTTCGTTGTCGTCACGCACAGTAAGAAAACGATGACCGCCGCCACGACCTTGTACGGTGTCACGATGCAAGAGTCAGGCGTCAGCAAGCAAGTCTCAATCCGCTTCGAAGACGTCAGCGAAGACGGAGAAATCAACGAAGGCGAAGCCGCCTAATGTTGGTGTCCAGGCTTCAGCCGCCCGTGCATTAAAAAAATCGCCTAAAGGCTACACACCAGCGCAAGCCGCCCAAGAGCAACGTTGGTGTCCAGGCTTCAGCCGCCCGTGCATTGAACAAATCGCCTAAAGCCTACACACCAGCGCTAGCATCCACTCTACCGCCGCCATAAACTGAAATACATCGAATTCGCGATCTTCGAAGCAGAGTCCAGGAGGCGTACAGTGCCGCGAGACCCCTCCCGAATGTACCGTTGGCGGAAAGTCGCGCCACAAGATCGAGTCGCGATTCTGGACGAGCGTCGCCAGCGAAATCATCCCTGCCACTCGCCCGCCCACATTGAAAGTGAAGCGACTCGTTACTACATGATCACGGCAGCCTGTTTTGAACACCGCAGTGTCATCGGTTTTTCAAACGAACGAATGGCTGACTTTTCGCTAAGGCTCTGCAGTCTACTCGGTGAAACCTGTAACGCCCTCTTCGCATGGGTCGTTTTACCGAATCACTACCATGCATTGGTAGACGACAGTTCCATCACGGGAACACTAAAAGAACTCGGCCAACTACACGGGCGCACGTCGTTTCAGTGGAATGGTGAAGAATCGTGCCGAGGGCGCCAAGTATGGTGCAATGCGGCAGAAACGGCCATGAAATCGGAAGGCCATTATTTTGCATCGCTCAACTACGTGCTCAACAACCCCGTTCACCATCACTACAGTGAAAAGTGGGCGGATTGGCCCTTCAGTAACGCGGCTGAGTATTTGCAGTTGGTTGGTCGCGAGCGGGCATTAGAGTATTGGCGAGAGTATCCGTTATACGATTACGGAAAGAGCTGGGACCCGCCAGAGCTGTGACAGGACAAGAGCAACGTTGGTGTCCAAGCTTTAGCCGCTCAAGAGCAATCCGACCAAGGTCAACCAAATCGCCTAAAGGCTACACACCAGCGCTAGTGTCCAGGCTTTGCAGAACGTCCTGCCTAAGTCGGACGCTCTCTAACGCACTACGGTTAATGGGATAACGTGGACATCGTCATGGAAAGCGTTGCCTTAGGCAGTCATTCCACACACAAAGATTTGGTTTCGATTGTCAATCGTGCGAACGTAGGCAATTTGAAGTCCGTTGGGCGAAAACACGCATGCTTCGGGACGTGGCGCTGTGTCGGAGTCGGCTTTCTTCGTTAGCCGTGTTGTTTGTCCAGTCAATGCGTCGGTGACGCAGACACTGGCGTCCATCACGTGCGCGATCGATCGACCATCGGGACTCCATGTAAACGACGATGCGATGCCGTATGGGTTCTCACTTAATTGCATCGGCGCACTTTTGTTTGCGGCGTCGCCGTTTGGCGAAACCGTCCAGAGCTGGACAACCCCTGCATCGTCTTTCATCAGAAACGCAATGGATGATCCGTCAGGACAACTGCGCATCCAATGCCGTGGTCCTTGGATTCCCGGATACATGCGGTCGGCCGTATAAGTCAATCGCCGCTGGACAACTCCTTGCGGCGGTGCGGGCCGACACGTGGGCGTTCCTTCGATCGGTCCCTCACCGGGGCAAGTCAAATCATCGGGTAGATCAACAAGAAAGACTTCGCTGATCGAACGACCATCCTCGGCAACCACTTGCCCTAAGAATGCAATCGCACGCCTAGGCAGATTGCCGTTACTGTTTGTGCCTACCCATCCCTCTTCGAACGCTTTGCTGATCTGATCCGAGCCAGGCGCCGGGTGATTGACGGTTCGAGTGACAAGGACTGAAAAATGGGATCCATCATGATTTCGCGGATGAGTGCGATCCACTGTGATTGAACCTGTCTTGTTTGGCCAATCGGGAACACTGACACCAATGTTACGTTGATTCCTTTCATGAGGAATCGCATTCGCCCCATCGGCATCGAGAGCCGCCAGGACCTGATCTTCGTAGGTGAACGAAACCCATTTCCCATCGGGCGAAAAGGTATGCACGTGAGAACCACCGCGGAGGGCGCCGGCCGTAAACGGAGGAATCAAGTTGCGGGCTTCTAGGTTAGTGGCTTTGTTGACCGTATTGGGTTGATCGGTTTGCACGATGACACCGCGGCGGTTCCAAGCGTTGTAGATCCAATCGGCCGTTGGGTTTTCGGGGCCGTGGATGAAGACGACCTGCGGTTTGGTGGGACATGCGGTGACGACGCCGACGCAGGCACCATCTTGGGAGCGAAAGACCACTTGCACTTCGCCCGTTTTCACGTGGACTCGTTCGATTCGATCGCCATCAAAGACCGATCCCGACCGATCACTGCGGACGTCATAATAGATCCATTGTCCGTCATGCGACCAAACGTTCGCATTGGAAAGGATCACGTTGGATGGGCTTGATGTCAGTTGCATTTGATTCCTGTTTGGCCTCAACGTGCTACGGGTGTGACGACCCGTTCCCGATTATCACGCCTTTGGTGCTTCTCGATCGGACCAAACGGCCAACTCATTGCCGCTTGGGTCGACGAACTGAAATCGTCGCCCTCCTGGGAACGAGATGATTGGTTTCACGATCACGCCACCATGTTTCTCGACTTTGGCCAATGTCTCTTCCAGCGTTTCACTGTAGAAGACAACCAGTACCGAACCGGTTGCGGTGGAGGCAACGAGTTCGCTTCGATAGAAACCTACCTCGATCCCTTGATCGGAGACCGCGGCGTAGTCGGGACCATAATCGATAAATTCCCATCCGAATGCGACGGAGAAAAACTGCTTCGTCGCCTCCATGTCTTTCGCAGGGAATTCAACATAGTTGATCTTTTCGTGTTGGTTCATTTGGGTTCTCGCGAGCGTATCCAAGTAGAGCAAAAGCTGGCCCAAGGATACACGTTGGGGCAAAGAAAGAAGAGGGTTCGTGATTAAGCGCTGGTGTGCAGGCTTTAGCCGCCTGGGTATTGGCAAAAGACCGACGCCTGCGATCGCCTAAAGGCTAGACACCAGCGCTGGTGTGCAGGCTTTAGCCGCCTGGATATTGGAAAGTCCGACGCCTGCGATCGCCTAACCCGAACATTGCATCCGCGGATTCAGCTTGCCCACTAGCGCGAAAGCCTTAGTCCTGATAGTCATTGGAGTTACCACACCTCAATTTCCACAGGCCCAAGGCTTTCTGCAATGACAGATCGTAAACGAAAACGTCCTGCTCTGAAACGCCTACGTCGGCAAGCTGTTGATGCTGACTTCGACGGTGGAACGCTCACCTCCGATGGCGGCTTGGTGCTCCTTCGCGAAGTTGATCGGCGGCTCGATCTGATCCGAAGGGTCGATCAAGCCATCCCCGATCCGCGTGATCCGATCTACACCGCGCATCAGCAAGACGAGATCCTCATCAGCCGAATCTTCGGCATCGCCGCCGGTTACCAAGACGCCAACGATCACGACGCCTTGCGGCACGATCCCGCTTTTCAAGTGGCTGCCGGAAGGACGCCAGCAGAAAACGATTACAGCGAAGGCGCCTATCCGCTTGCCAGTCCCTCGACGCACTGCCGGTTTGAAAACCGAATCGACTCCAAGGCCATCTTCAAGCTTCACGAAGTCCTCGTCGATACCTTCCTGGATAGCTTCGACGAGCCGCCTGAAGAAATCATCCTGGACTACGACGCGACCGATGACACCGTCCATGGCAACCAAGAGCGTCGGTTCTTCAACGGTTACTACGACAGCTACTGCTTCCTTCCGCTTTACGTTTTCTGCGGCGATCAGATTTTGGTTTCGTATCTGCGGCCCAGTAGTGTCGGAGCGGCTCATCATGCTCGGCCGGTTACCAAGTTACTGGTCCAGAAGATTCGTTCGCGTTGGCCTGACGTGAAGATCATCCTTCGCGGCGACGGCGGCTATGCAGACGAACCGCTGATGCGATGGTGCGACAAGAACGATGTCGGCTACATCTTCGGCTTACCCAAAAACAAGGTTTTGGTGCGGGAAATCGCTTGCGAAATGACTCGGGCGAGGATTCAGCAATCGTATCTCGGTGGCAAGCGAGCGTGCTTCAAATGGTTTCGCTATCGAACGTCCAGGACTTGGGATCGTCATCGCTGGGTTGTCGGCAAGGCACAGTACACCGGCAAGGGAGCCAACCCGCGTTTCGTGGTCACCAACCTGCCCAGCGACGCGGGCATTGTTGATACGACAAGGCACCGGCCGATGGTCGACGGCAAGCGACAACCTTGGGAAGTCAAGGAAGCCGGGACACAGTGTAGCGTCGCTTGGAATCCGGAAGACTTCTATCGCACGATGTACTGCATGCGTGGTGAGATGGAGAACCGGATCAAGGAACAGCAGTTGTGTCTGTTCGCCGACCGAACCAGTTGCACGCGATTCATGGCGAATCAATTTCGACTGATGCTCTCATCGCTGGCCTATGTGTTGGTTGATGGCCTGAGGCGACTGGCACTTTCGGGCACCGAGCATTCACGCCTGCGTGTGGACAGCATTCGCCTGCGACTGTTGAAGATTGCCGCTCGGGTCCAAGTGACTTCTCGCCGGGTGGTGTTTCATCTTTGCAGCCATTGTCCATCGGCGGCGCTATGGGACGACGTGATGCTGCGACTTTGCCGTAGCGATTAGCCTTGCCCATCGCCAGAGATAATTCGCAACCCGCGAGCCGATGGTCAACGTGGGGGAAGGGGGAACTCCGCGCCGCCAACAAAAAAGACGATCAAATCGATGCTCCAAAGTGGCCCATGCCATCCCAGCTAAACTCAAAAGCGTCTACCACAGGCGGATGCAATGTTCGGGCTAAAGGCTAGACACCAGCGTTGGGGTGCAGGCTTAAGCCGCTTCGTCTATTGAAAAAAACCAACGACTGAAAACGGACTACGAACCTACGGTTTAGCCGCGTCTTTCCCTTCTGCAGCGCGACGGAACTCGGCAGCGGTATCGGGATCGCCTAACTGATCATAGATTTCAGCCAATTGTCGCTGGATCGGCGCCGCATCCTTGGCTCGTTCGAGTGCTTTCTGGTAATCCACGGCCGCAAGCGCATAGTTCTTCATCTTTAGATGGATCATCCCACGCGTATCGAGATAATCACTGTTGTCGGGCTCTTGTTCGATCGCCTGAGTCGCTAAATGCAACGCGGCGTCCAAGTCGGGATCATCCTCCAACGCAATCAAATAGGCTAGGTTATTTGCTACCACTGCCAATTTCGGGTTCAAGGCGACTGCTTGCTTCATGTTTAATTTGGCCAGTTCACCATTCCCGGCCAACCATTCCAAGCTACCCAACGCGAAATGGGCCATCGCGGTGGCGTTCCCGTCGGCGATCATCCGCCGCATCGTTTCGCGGCTCTCTTTGAGTTTTTCCGGGGACGAACGAGATACCGTGATCAACCGAGTTAGCGCGGGCTGGTAACTATTGTCATAATCCAACGCAACTACCAAGTACTTGAAGCTCTCTTCGAGTCCCTTTTCCCCCTCGGATTCCACGTCAAACATCCGGACAAAAACCGCCGCCAAGAGCTTCTTGAACGATTCGTTGTCCTCTTGCGCCAATCCCTCTTTCAACAACCGCTCGGCATCAGGAAGTTCCCCCATATAAAACAGGGTCGTTGCGTAGAGCAAACGATTTTTCGAATCGCCAGGATTTCGGGTGAATTGACGTTCCAATTGCCGACGCGCGGTCGCCAACGTCGCACGGACTGCATCCATGTCATTCATTCGCGCCTCCAACTCAGCGACTTGCAACCACAGTTCGGGTTGCTCTTCGGCCGCACGACGAAAATACTCGGCCGATTTCTCCAAATCGCCCCCCACCAAATAGTAGAATCCCCATGACTTCGCCAAGTCCGCCGAATCGACTTGATCGGCGTGCGACAGATGCCAATACCAATCCTTTAAGTTCGGGGCTTGCTTGGTCGCAGCGACTTGGTTTGCCGTGCGGATCGCCAAATAGCGATGGGCCGCGGGGTAACCGACTCGGTTCACCGAAGCCAACGATTCCATCAGCGCGCCCGAGCGGTTGGCATCACCGAGTTGCTCGTACGATCGAGCCAGCGAGAAGATGACCTCGTTCCGATTGATGTTGTCACCCAACAGTGCTTTGCGGAGCAACAATTGGGCCGATTCCGGTTCCCCTTTTTCCAACAGCTGAACCCCACGACTCCAATACCGCTGGGCATTGGTCGATTGCCGGACATTCCCCATCGCAGTGGCCACAAAGAATCCACCCAGCAGCAAAACGGCCGGGACCCCCAGCAGCAAATCTCGCTTACTCCGTCGACCCGCCGAGAAATAATCCAACAGCGTCCGCAGCGTCATCCAGAACCGGCTTAGCAGCCGTCCCGGAAACGCAAACAACCAACGAACCGGCGCAAACAGCCGACTCAGCCAATCGCCCTTAGCGATCGGAGAAGCCTGGCGCCGCATTTGTCGACGCATTCGATAACGATGAAACCAGTTAAACATAGGAAGCTAGCAGTTGTCAGTTGGCAGAGAAAAAGTAGTCAGTTTTCAGTGGGCAGGGAAAAGAGTTTGCAGTCGTCAGTCGTCAGTTAGTAGTTAGTAGTTAGTAGTTAGTAGTTAGTAGTTAGTAGTTAGTAGTTAGTAGTTAGTAGTTAGTAGTTAGTAGTGGGCAGTGGGCAGTGGGCAGTGGGCAGTGGGCAGTGGGCAGGGGGCAGTCGTTAGTTGGGAGAAAAAGAACTGAAAACTGCCGACTGAGAACGGACAACTCTTTTCTTCTTCCTGCCAACTGCAAACTGCCTACTCTTTCTCCCCCCCAAACGCATGCATCACGGCCATTTGAAACAATTCGTGATTATCCCGGATTTGGCCTCGTGACAATTTCACTGGCGTTTCATCGAGCAGTTGGACCTGGATCACTCCACCACCATAGGATTGCTTTTCACCAATTGCCCAACGCATTCGGTTGATAAGATGGATCCACGCATCGCCAAAGTGAGGCGGTGGTGCGACACAATCCCCACGGGGGTCGAGACAGGCGAACAACACCTCGGCTCGTTCCAGCGGCGGTCGTTCGAGTGACAAGTCGGCCGCCACGAAATTCTCATTTCCATCAAAAGGGTAAGGCGATCGGTTGCTGACCTGCCACCCAACCCCGGAATAACACATCGCTAAATCATGCCAATCGTTGTAAGGACCATCGACGCTCAATAGTACCGCCCGCGAACCGTTACTGTATTGCCAAATGAAGCTCTTCATGCCACCGAAAATCGATTCCTCAGTCTTCTCATTGACGATGAAATTCGTACGAGTCCATCCAGCGATTTCGGCCGGAAAAAACGATTCGTCGACCGTATCAAAATCGATGGCCGAGTTTTGAGCCAATTCCACCATCGATGCCTGAGCCAGTGACAATCGCGAAAACTTTGAAAAGGCCGCCACACCGCCTAGACCAAAGACAACCAATACGCCCGCCACGATCACCGCCGCGCGAGGCGATACCGCCGAATCCAAAAAGCCAATGGGTGAACCATTGACTTCGGACGGGGACGCCGGCGATTCATCGTCGGAAATACCGGTTCCCGGTAACAAATATCGCCAAAAATGATCACTGCTAGTCGCCATCAAGACGCCCGTCGCAAACGTCACCATCCCCAACAGGTCGTGTCGTAAACCAGTCGACAAATCAATCCCGTAACGCGATTGGGCGTAGACCACTACAAAAACACGGATCGCATTGGCGATCACCACCCAAAAGACCATTTGTACTACCAACGCCAAAATTCGCCACACGCGATAATTTCGCAGCACGCTGTAACCCACGCCGACCGCGATCGCGGCAAACATCGAATGAATCCCACTACACGCATCAGCCACTGCAAAGTTATTCTCAGGAGTGCGAATTTCAACGCCCGTTGAAAGATGCAGTATTCCCATTAAGTCCAACCATAAGCTGGCCAACCAAGTCGCCAATTGCTGCATCTCGACCACGAACCAGCTGTCCATCAAGACCGGCAGTGGGATACAGGCAACCAATAATACCAATGGCCCGCGCAGCCGCCACGTCATTTCGCGGCCACCCCACAATGTCAGTGCCGCCATCACCGTCGCCACCGTCGCGGGAGCCGCCATCCATCGACTCGGCAAAACATACGTTCCCACAGCGAACCCGGAAGCGATCAGCGTCCATAATAGGACTCGCGGTGAAACGACCATTTGTCGCGTTGTCGGCTCTTGCCGATAACGGTAAACGCCCAAGATAAAGGCGAATAGCGCCATCAACGGTACATGTTCGTAATAGTCGCGCGATGACATCCATACGCCCAACTTCGCGACGGGCATCACCAAGGCAACGCCGAGTACCAGCAAAACGACCGCGATCACATTCGCCGATCGTGAACCGGGCGGCGCATTGTTGCTTGCAACATCCACAGTGGTTGGGATATCGTCAATTGCAACGGATTTGGGCATGAATCAAAGTTCCAAAGTAAGACAAAACTCAGAAGACCGGTTCGCGCGGAGCCAGGTGGATAAGCGGCGCGGACTCAAGCGGCGCGATGTACCATCGGATTGCACCGGATCCATTCTGCATTGCAGAGAGAGAGTTACCAATAAACGGCCAAAGGGGGAAATGGGACAAAAGGGTCAATCCCCAATCCACGATACAGCTTAGCTGATTAACCGCGATTTTCTAGCGTAAAATCTCCGGTGAGTTGCCTGGACGTCCGCAGGAGGTTGAACCAACGAAACTTAAATCAGCCGCTGGGCGCTAGCCCACGGTTCACGAGATCGGATGGGGCCGGCGAACGGGCGGGTGATCGCAACGGAACCGGACGCTAGCGCGTGCCGGCTGAGGGTCGCGGATACAAATCAAATCAGCCGCTGGGCGCTAGCCCACGGTTCCCGAGATCGGGTTGCGATGGCAAACCCGCAGGTGATCGCAACGAAACCGGACGCTAGCGCGTGCCGGCTGATGGTCGCGGATTCGAATCAAATCAGCCGCTGGGCGCTAGCCCACGGTTCACGGGATCGGATAGGGCCGGCGAACCGGGACTAACATAACGGAACCGGACGCTAGCGCGTGCCGGCTGATGGTCGCGGATACGAAATAAATCAGCCGCTGGGCGCTAGCCCACAGTTCCCGAGATCGGGTTGCGATGGCAAACCCGCAGGTGATCGCAACGGAACCGGACGCTAGCGCGTGCCGGCTGATGGTCGTGGATACGAATTAATCAGCCGCTGGGCGCTAGCCCACGGTTCCCGAGATCGGATAGCGATGGCAAACCCGCAGGTGATCACAACGGAACCGGACGCTAGCGCGTGCCGGCTAATGGGGCAACGGAACGGACTGATGGTCGCGGATACGAAATAAATCAGCCATTCGGCGCTAGCCCACGGTTCACGAGATCGGATAGCGATCGCGAACGGGCACCTAACGCAACGGAACCGGACGCTAGCGCGTGCCGGCTGATCACGGAATCGAAAAAAGGCCTCGGTGAAATACCGAGGCCTTTCATGTGGATCATCAATGATGAACAAAACTTAGCTGGCGACCGCTGCCTGGCGGCGACGTCGGAACCCAATCAAACCACCACAAGCGGCAAGTCCGATTAGTGACATGGTTGCAGGTTCAGGGACGGCATATATGCCGTTCGCTGTGAAACTTGTACCACCTGTTGAAGAAACAACATGAAACGCTAGATCAGTAAATGCAGCAGGGAGAGTAGCAAATGTGAACTCGACGAACGTGTCCGCACTCGTGATTGTTTTCCCCGAAAAATTCACGAAATTGTCTTCGCTGGCTACCACTGTAAAACTTTCCCCAGCAGAAACGGAAATGTTATTGATCCGAACCGTGACATTCGACAATACCGAAAGACCAGGGGATGCACTTAGCACCGAATCGACATTCGAGTAACTAATCGCGTCACCAACTTCGAACGTAGCCTGGCCACCACTAAGTGCTACTGGAGAGACGGGCAAACCAAAAACACCGGATGCTGGGGTCGACCGAATTGCGGCAGAGTCGGTTCCGATCACACTGAAATTATCAATCAGAACAAAGGCGGCATTGGCTTGCCCCATTGAGAACAGACTGGCCATTACAAGCCCAGCCATCAAAACAACTCGTTTCATCTTCAATTCCCTTTTTAAACCCGTTGTAAATATATCTTGTGTCAAATCAATTAGCTCACGTCTTTGGTGCCAGTATGCACCCAACGATTCCATATGCTAGTACCAGCTAGGCCTCCCGTCAACACTTTCGTTAGAATATTTCTAACCCGCCTAAATAGCCCAGCCGGCGAGGAATATGACGGTTTTTCATGGGAAATTCAGAAAAAAGGAAGAATTAGGATTCAGGATTTAGTTGGCAGTGGGCAGTGGGCAGTGGGCAGTGGGCAGTGGGCAGTGGGCAGTGGGCAGTGGGCAGTGGGCAGTGGGCAGTGGGC
>SJPJ01000001.1:1930161-1933939 GCA_007859835.1 Novipirellula herctigrandis
ACGGTTCCCGAGATCGGGTTGCGATGGCAAACCCGCGGGTGATCACAATGGAACCGGACGCTAGCGCGTACCGGCGGATGGTGGCGGATTCGAATTTCATCAGCCGTTGGGCGCTAGCCCACGGTTCACGAGATCGGATGGGGCCGGCGAACGGGCGGGTGATCGCAACGGAACCGGACGCTAGCGCGTGCCGGCTGACTGGTACTGGATACGAATCAAATCAGCCGATGGGCGCTAGCCCACGGTTCCCGAGATCGGGTTGCGATGGCAAACCCGCAGGTGATCACAATGGAACCGGACGCTAGCGCGTGCCGGCTGATCGGGCCTTCGTGTCAACTGTCAACTCTTTTCCCCAATAGCTGGCTGTAGAGTTCGAGAATCGTTGTTTGGCGATGAACAATGTCAAATCGTTCGACAATTTTGCCCCGACCTGCACTCCCCATCGAACGACGTAACGCGGAATCGTTGACTAAGAGAGCGATTCGGTCCGACAGTGACTTCAAGTCATTCTTGGGCACTAAATAGCCATCGACTCCGTCGTTCACACATTCTCGATTCCCCGGAATGTCGCTGGCGACAATCGGAACGCCACACGCATGAGCTTCCAGCAGGACGATCGGCATCCCTTCCCATAACGACGGCAATACCATGACATCCGCAAGGGGGATTAGTGAATCGACGTCATCTTGCCACCCTAATAAATGCACTCGGTCGGCCACCCCCGCCTCGGCAATTTCGTCTTCTAATTGCTTGTGTAGTTTCCCATCACCCGCCAAGTAGAATTCGGCGGGCGAGCCGTTTTGAAGCAATTGGATCGCCGATCGAACAAACAATTGTGGTTTTTTCTGATTCCAAAGTCGACCGACCATCATCACCACCGGACGCTCCGGATCGCCCCCGAAACGCTTGGATCGCTCCGCAATTCGATCCGCAGGATTCTCGATTGGACGAAACGCTTCGATATCCACTCCGTTGGCGATGACTTGAACTCGCGATGGATCGACTTCCAATTCATTGATCGCGATTTGACGGTCATCCGGGTTCAAGCAAACCAGTGCATGGGTCATTTGGCCGCAACGTTTTTCGCACCACTGATAGAAACGGCGAACCGCAGGATACTTTGCCGCGGGAAAAGCGAACCCATGTACCGTGTGAACCACGCATGGGACTCCTGCAGCAGATGCGGCCATGCGTCCCAGCACCCCCGTTTTCGACGAATGCGTATGAACTAAATCAAATCGCTCACGACGCATCATCTCCCGCAATCGTTGATAGGTGCGAAAATCGTTCAACGGAGAAATTGAACGTTTTAACCGAGGCTCGTAATGGCATGTCACTCCGAGAGCTGCGGCCGCCTCACTCAACGGCCCCGGTTCGCACGTCAATAAGTGCCGATCGAAAACATTCGGGTCCAGCCGCCGAAGTTCCTCGAGTGATACGCGTTGGACGCCGCTAAGCATCGGGAACAACTGAACGTGCAGAATTCGAATTCGGTCGCGACCGTTGCTTTCACATTCAATCAGGTTTTCCATGTTCACAGGATGGATGTCTATGTTTAAAGGAAAAAATCGTCGAAGCGGACTGGTAAAATGTATCCGTCGATATGCGCTAGCATTCGGTTTTCGAAGCGTTTTTGGATTCGGCCAATTACGCTCGATGACTGAATTTCGATAGCAAACGCTTTTCTAGTCACACTCAAGGTTTGCGAAGGCTGCGCAAATTCAATCCAAATCGTTCACATTCCGCCTACCATGCGTCTCGACGCAATCGACGTCTGTTTCAGCCTATAAAAACTCAAAATCCAAGCGAGACAATCAAGGATATCGATACTTCGAAAAACGCCCAGCGGACAATCGCTTTTGTCGGTGTTTCGAACAGAAATCCCGCCCACCAAGGATTATTTGTTGACGGCCGTTATTGTTAACGAACGTTTCCCTGCCGCTCAAAGTACGCTTCGCGACAAGTATCAAGTACCAGGACACCCATCAAATTGGATGTGTCCCGTACCAATCCAAGAGCCACAAAGGAACGACCGTCGGAAGCATAACTCAATCACCCCCAACAGGGGAGTGCGAATCAAGCTCTTTCGCCCGCTATTCCCCAATCTCCAATCGCCTGCCAATTGTCAAATGAAACGATGGAACCGGACGCTAGCGCGTACCGGCTGATAAAACCAATGACGGAACTGCAACCGAACCGGACGCTAGCGCGTGCCGGCTGATGGTACTGGATACGAATCAAATCAGCCGATGGGCGCTAGCCCACGGTTCACGGGATCGGATAGCGATGGCAAACCCGCAGGTGATCGTAATGGAACCGGACGCTAGCGCGTGCCGGCTGATGAGCTTTCCTTTCCTGACAACTGACAACTGACAACTTCTTCATACTTCTTCCTACTTCTTCCTGCTAACTTCCCCTACCAACTCCCAAATCTGCATCATTTTTTCGCTGCGGTTGTAATGTATCCTTGCCCGCTCGCGTCCGGCGGCACCCATTTGACGCCGCAGTGCCGGATCGTCTACTAATCGCAACATCGCGTCTCGCAGTCCCGCGATATCCTCGTTTTCAAACAACAATCCCGTTACCCCATCGACCACCGTTTCGGCGATCCCCCCGACTCGCGACCCAATCACGGGCTTGCCACACGCCATCGCCTCCAGGATCACCAGCCCGAGTCCTTCGAACCGTGACGGGATCACCAGCACATCGATCGATTGCATTAAGGCAGCAATATCATCACGTCGACCAAGAAACTGGATCGACGATCGGTCTCGTTCCGGTAGGGTTTCATAGAACGTGCGATCTTCCGCCGTGTCCGTCCAGCTGCCAATAACCAGCAATTTTGTGTTTGGGTGTTGATTGGCCACGTCGTCCAGTGCTGCAAACAACAAGTCATGCCCCTTGCGTTGAGTCACCGTACCAACGATGCCGAACACCACCTCTTGCTCCGCTAACCCCAAGGACTCGCGGATCGGTTCTACACCTTGATATTTTTCAAAATCGACTCCATCGGGGACGATCGATATGCGATCCTTGTACCATCGTCGTTGCCAAGCAGGGTACTTGCCCGCCACTGGTCCCGAAATGATCGGGTTGCGTTTCACCAACGGCAATTGGAACCAGTCCAAGATGCCATGAGGCTTATCGAGTTTGTCCCATGTGATATTTGGAATCCCCAGCGACTTGGCCGCCACACCGACGGTCAACAGTCCACGCATGTCGTTACAAAAGACTGCCGCGGGACGAATTCGTTTAAGCTCCCGCCGCAGCGACATCACATAGCGTCCCACATCGCGGACCACCGCTGCCCGCTTTCCAATCCCGTCCCGATAGATCGCACCACCGTAGCGGCCAAGCGATTCAGGATAAGGCACCACGCAAGTGTCCCAGCCATCGGCCGCCAACCGGTCGGTAAACAGCCCGCCACCCGGCAGCAACACGGTAGGGGAAACGCCGGCGGCCGCGGCATGCGACAGCAGCGACATCATCGTCCGCTGCTGACCCGCGATTACTTGAGGATAACTTTCGACGAGGAGGATGGGGGAAGAAAGTTGGCAGTTGTCAGGCATCAGTTGGCAGTTCAAAGAAGTTGGCAGTGGGCAGTTGGCAGTGGGCAGTTGGCAGTGGGCAGTTGGCAGTGGGCAGTGGGCAGTTGGCAGTCGTCAGTTCAAAGAAGTTGGTCGGCATCAGTTGGTAGCCGTCAGGAAGAGGCCCCATCAGCCGGCACGCGCTAGCGTCCGGTTCCGCTGCGCAAATTCCTCGGACGCCCACCGCCAAC
>SJPJ01000001.1:1934032-2059655 GCA_007859835.1 Novipirellula herctigrandis
GGTGGTTGCGGCGGATGCTTCGGATCAGGCCTTGGATCATGGCGGAGAGTTCTTTGGATTCGGTGATCCAGGATTCTGCGACTGTTTGTGGCAGGAACCGGGCTTTTTGACCGACGATCGTTTGAGTGCGAAACTCGCCGCAGGATCCTCGAGCATAGTCGAGAAACTTACATTGATCGGCCGGCGTTGATCGCTCCATCCCTTCCGCAATATTTGACGGGATCGACAAACCCGATCGAGTGATCTGGTCCTTGTATCCAAAATCACGACACTCGGTAAGTTGCAAATACACTTTGGCACTCAACTCCACCGCCCGCTGCCAGACCTCCAAATCCTCAAACCCAGCCATAAGAATCTCCTTTCAGTCGATAAGAAAGAGGAGTTAGTCTTCAGTCATCAATTGTCGTTTTTCTATTTCTATTTCTATTTCTATTTCTATTTCTGCCGACTGCCGACTGCCGACTGCCGACTGCCGACTGCCGACTGCCGACTGACTACTGACTACTGACTACTGACTACTGACTACTGACTACTGACTACTGACTACTGACTACTGACTACTGACTACTGACTACTTCCTTCCCCTGCCTACTATTTTCGTCTACGAAAATAGCCCTCATCCCCTTTGGAATCTGCCGCGGTAACGTCGACTCTGGCTCCGCTCCAGCGGCAACTAGGTCCGAAAAAGCCAGCAGCATTCCCATTAAGAACCAAATGTTGCGTTGCCTCAGTCCTAGCATGGTGCCGTTATAGAGACAAATTAGAAACAGTCCCACCAACAATGCGCGTCCAAGAATCCCGTACCACGGATAACGGCATTTTCGCGCCGCATCAAAACTGAGATAGGCGGCTAACCAGACCAACGCTAGAAACGCCCCAAGTCCGACAAAACCCGTTTCCAACAACAGACTGAAATAGGTGTTATGCACCTCACCACCGGTCGCGGCAAACGCCGGTCCGAACTTTGGTCCCGTCCCAAGAATCGGCGATTGCCAAAAATACTCCATCGCATTGGTAATTTGCTTCGGTCGCGTGCCATCAAGCTCTCGCCGACCATCAAACCATTCAATCAGTAGCACCGCCGGTCGCTGCCACGAGGGGGTGCTCATCAGCGAATAGTTGCCATCGTACTGAGACCAGGCGATTGCAAAATACGAAACAACGACGCCCGCAAAACCGACAGCTAGGTAGAACAATTGAAACCGGTAAACGGTCCATTTCGATTGAATCGCTGTATGCAGAATCCAGACCACCCCGGCGCCAGAGAGCCCAATCATCAGCGCCGCAGTACGGCTTCCCGTACCGATCGCCGCGAGAAGTGCCGCAACAAAAATGGCCAGAGCCAAACCGCGATATCGAATCGGTAGCCCGCGACGTACCGCGATCATCAGCACCACCACCAGTAGTGGCAAGATCATCGAGGGAACTTGATTCTCGTTACGCAGTGTTGAACAAATCCGCCCCGTCTCCTCCCGAGCCCACCCCGGTGCGATTCCCACCACCGCTGCCGCACCAACAAACGAGGCCACCGCCATGCCGCCAACCCAAGCCACAATCGCACCAATCCAACGCTGCCACGTATCGAGCACTTGCACACAAGTCCACAAAATGGCGACGCCATAGCAGTAGTTCACCGCTTCCAGTAATGACCACGCCGCCATCTTGGCGGTCACCATCCGTGGCGGTGCGGTTGAAATGGCGATCAGCGAGGATGACAAACAGATGATGCAAAACGCGCCACCCCACAAATAGACAAGTCCGGTAGCCTTCGATGGCAACCGCCCCTTTAACAACAGCGGCCAGCACATCCACAGGCACAACAAGCAAAGCTCCACAATCGTGAACTTTTCCCGCACGATGGGAAGCTCCGGCGTTTTCAGAATCGCGGTCCCAAACAAACCCGCGTAGAAGAACACAATCGGATTGCGCAGCCCCGCCAGGAACAACCCTCCGCCAACAAGGGTGGCAACCGCGATGATTTCGTAAAAGTATTCGTCAAGCATAGGGGGAGGAGGGGAGTTGGCAGTTCGGAGAAGTTGGCAGTAGTCAGTTTGCAGTCGTCAGTAGGCAGTTGGCAGGAAAGCTTGTCAGCGGGCACGCGCTAGCGTCCGGTTCCGTTCGTGAGTTTCGTTGCCCTATCAGCCGGCACGCGCTAGCGTCCGGTTCCGTTACGCGACGCTGGTTTGCCCTCGATATTCGTTCCCGGCAACCGTGGGCTAGCGCCCAGCGGCTGATTGATCCTGTCCAACACCATCAGCCGGCACGCGCTAGCGTCCGGTTCCGGTGTGACCACCCGCCGGTTTTGCCATCGATATCCATTCTCGGGAACCGTGGGCTAACGCCCAGCGGCTGATTAAATTCGTATCCGCCACCATCAGTCAGGTTCCGTTGCCCCATCAGCCGGCTCGCGCTAGCGTCCGGTTCCGGTGTGACCACCCGCCGGTTTTGCCATCGATATCCATTCTCGGGAACCGTGGGCTAGCGCCCAGCGGCTGATTAAATTCGTATCCGCCACCATCAGTCCGTTCCGTTGCGCAAATTGCCGGGCATGTGAGGATTGTTGGAAATCGGTTGAAGGCTCGCAATTTGTCGAGTAAATTACTGATCTAATTGTAATATCGGTTTCCCAAAAAATTTACGATCGGCGAAAATGATGAAGCGAATTCATTTTGCACCCTTATGCGTCCTGGTGGTTCTGATGGTCACCGCCGAGCACGCCAATGCCGCATTTGTTGTTTTTGATTTCCGTAACACCTCCGCCGGTGCTGGGAATGATTTGGATGGCAAAGCATCGGAATCAACATCGATCACCATCGACGGCGTTACGCTGACCCTGTCGGCCGAAGCATTTGTCGACGGCATCAACAGCGGCACTCATAAGTTTAACCAGACCAGCTCTTCATTCGGTATCGACGCCAACGGTTCGGGAGACGATACAGACACGTTTGACGGCGGATTAGGGGTGGAATCGGCAAGGTTTTCGATCAGCTCCTCGAACGTGCCGCTATCGTCGCTAGAACTTACTGAAATCAAATTCAACCTGTTTACCGACGGAGATATAGGATCGCTACAGATCAATGGCACACCCACTTCGTTATTCGACGATGATGATTTGTCGAACACGAATGTGCTGAGCGTCAATCAATTGATGGCAGTCGGACAAACCTTTGACGTCGGCTACTCTGCTGGAAACGGTTTCGGGTTGGAATCAATGAGTTTCCAGGCGACGACGATGGCAGTTCCAGAACCGTCGACATTAGCCTTCGTCGGCCTCGCCAGCCTATTTGGCTTTGCCGTTTCTCGCAAGCGAACCGATTTGGGGAGTTGTCAGTTGACAGTTCGCAGGAAAAGCAAGGAGACCGATTTTGGCGAGAAGGTATAGGGTGTTTCTCAAAGGTGTCTTGAATCCTCAGAATACTTCATAGGCGCAATCCAAAATATTCATCCTTGCGGACTTGATGTTGCATTGTGGTGTCGGCGTCATTCACTTCCGCATTTGCAGGCAAGCAATTTCATCATCTAGATAGATACTCCTCACGGTCCTCTAATGGTTTTGTAGGAGATTTCGACCGAACTGGATAACCGGACGTTCAAATACCATGAAAAACAGTTGGCCAACCACAAGGCAAGCAGCCAAATTGATCAATAAAATTAGTGGAGTTGGGAAGACGAGAAGCAGTGTTGTGTGTAGCCAGAATAGGCCTAGGATTTTCGTTGAGATCGCGGAGTGCGACAGGTATGTTGCATAGGAAGCGTCGCCAACGGCGATGAAGGCCTTAGGAACCTGCAGCCATCCATTAAGCTCAAGTCCGATGAAGCCCAAGAAAAGCAGAAGGCACGGGATGCCGTAAATAATGGGTCGATTGATTCCAAGCTTGCCGGGGTGCATGTCAAACCAAAACTCAAGAATCAAAGCTCCTAAACCCGAAACGATTAGTCCCGAAAAAATGAATCGTTTTGTACCAATCAATTTCTGATAGATAAGAGCAACAAGGCAACCTGCAGAGAATTCCCACAATAAGGGATGCGTTACCATTCGCGTCAGCGCGTCAGCCTCGGAAAGTGTCTCGCTCCAAAAATAGCCAATGGATCCTAGACAAGCTGTGGCGATCGCAGTGGCAAACGCCCGCCTTCGATGATTGCTAATCAGCCCGAGTGCTGCTGCGAAAAGCCCGTAGAAAAACACTTCAAAACAAAGAGTCCATCCAGGTCCCAACACCGGGCCAAAGTCAGATCCTCCGCCTGGCTTATATGACGGAAACAAAAAGAATGACTTGACAATCCACTCCACGTCGATTGGGAAACGATCGCCAGCGAACGTGGTTTTGCTAAGGTTCGCTCGCACGATCAAGCCCACGACCGCAAAGCTAAGTAAAAACCAGTATGTCGGGTAGATTCGGATCAGACGTCGAAACGAAAACCGTTTAACCTCACGGAAATTTGCCGGTGTGTTCGACGTGACGTAAACGATAATGAACCCGCTGATGATGAAGAATAAATCAACACCACAGGCGCCCGTATCAAATCCTTTTCGCAGCCAATCGGGTATTTCCATTCCCAGATGACGCATCTGCGGCCGTATCGAAATAATCAGGTGGGACACGACAACGATTGCGGCGGCCAAGCCTCGTAACGCCTGAATCGAATTCAGTTGAGTTTGTCTAGGTGCGGCGGATATTGGAACCGATGAAGTCATCAATTTTCGCTAAATAAGAACAGGAGGAAGAAATTGGTAGTCGGCAGTGGAAAAAAAGTGAAGAGCTGGCATTCGTCAGGAAGCCCTATCAGCCGGCACACGCTAGCGTCCGGTTCCGTTGTCAGTTGTTGCGGCGGATGCTTCGGACCAGGCCTTGGATCATTGCGGAGAGTTCTCTGGAATCGGTGATCCAAGTTTATGCGACATTTTGCGAAAGGAACCGGGCTTTTTCATCAAGAGTCGAATGTGGAACACTAATCGGCGCTAGTTTTCACTAATCTGTTGCACTGGTTTAAACAGTGCCGATAAGTGAAAATGAGTGTTCCCAAACGACCGAAGCAGTCTGCTGATACTACCTTTCCCACTGTCAACGGCCAACTTCTTCCCACTGCCTACTTGCTTTCGCTTAAGCCCAACACTTTTCGGATTGGGGATTTGACGAAGGTTGGCAGCATGGGGTAGACGGTTCGAGCGATCGGATAGGCTTCCATCCACAGTGGCAAGCCGAACTCGCGCCGGGCGATTCGGCACAGACGCGACAGTTCACGGTTTTGGTCACTGACTTTGAACGAACGCTGGAAAAAACTCTTTGCGTGGGCTCGTCGTTTCACGACAGGGACTTGCAAATTGGCCACCTTGTGTTTCGCAGCGACCCGTAAAAAGAACTCAAAGTCGATCAAGAACGGCTGTTTGGGGTCGTAGTTGATGCCTTGGTCGATCAGGTCGCGGCGGAACGTGATCGCGCTGTGGCAATAGGGAATGCACTTGGCCGCCATCCGGCGGACGTCCGCATCATGCTCGGGGTAATAACGAACGTACTGTTCGTCACGCTGAGTATCTTCACGGTCTTCGCCACCACCGATCCAAGCGTGATCGGGATTGGCTTCCAAGAACGCGACTTGGTCGCGAAGCCGGTCGGGATAGGCATCGTCGTCGGCATCCAAGTTGGCAACATACTTGCCGCGTGCTAGCTCGACCGCCTTGGCCAGAGCCGGGGCCCGGCCCATCCTCGCACCATGGATCACTCGGACTCGAGGATCGGTATAGGAATCCAGGATCTCGCTCGTCCCATCGTCCGATCCATCGTCAAGAACCAGGACTTCAAGATCCGACAGGGATTGATTCAGCAGACTATCGACAGCGGAGCGGATCCAAGTTTCTTCGTTATAGACTGTGATGATGGCCGTCACAGCCGGAGTCGTCAGTTTGCAGTTGGCAGTAATCGGTGGCGGGGAGTTTGTAGTAGTCAGTTTTCAGTCGTCCGTTGGAAGGGATGAAGGAATAGACGGGCCCTATCAGCCGGCACGCGCTAGCGTCCGGTTCGGCTATGAGTTTCGTCGCCCTATCAGCCGGCACGCGCTAGCGTCCGGTTCCGTTGTGATCACCCGCCGGTTTGCCCTCGCTATCCGTTCTCGGGAACCGTGGGCTAGCGCCCACCGGCTGATTTATCCTATCTGCCACCATCAGCCGGCACGCGCTAGCGTCCGGTTCCGTTCGTGAATCGCGTGAGAACCGTGGGCTAGCGCCCAGCGGCTGATTGGATCTTTGTAAAAATTTGATTTGCGGCACGCGCTAGCGTCCGGTTCCGTGTTCTTTGGATTCGGTGATCCAGGCCAACACGACAGTTTGCGGAAGGAACCGAGCGTTTCTCGCTAGGGTTCAAGCTTGGAACACTAATTGTCGCTAGTTCTCAATAATCGGTTGCGCTCGTTTATGAGTGTCGATAAGTGAAAAAGAGTGTTCCAACTGCCTACTGCCTCCCCTTCCCCGGCCGACACTCCACGATCAGTGACGAGGAGAGCATGGGGAACAGTTTTGGCAACAAGCGAGTTTCCAGCGGGGAAAGCAGGCGGGTGATTTGGGTACCAATTTTTCCGGATAGTGGATTGATGGTGACTCGGTCTTGGTGCCAAGCGATTACTTCATATCCCGCACGCTCGAGCAACGCATTGAACTCAGGTCGGGTCCAACCAAAAACGTGTGTCGGGTGATCCGCTCGCGGGCTGCCGGTGACGGCACGGACCAGTCGGATACTGCGCAGCACATTGGGCACGGCGAAAACATACCGTTCCGCACCAAGTGCCAACGCTTGTCGTAAACAGGTTAGCGGTTCGTCCACGTGTTCAAGCACATGAGAGGAGACGACGACATCCAACGATTCCGGCAGTGGCAACGAGGCCAACGAATCGAATCCGCCCAAATGAGTGTCACCAAACTGACGTGCTAGTTCCACACAATCCGGTTCGACATCGACTCCAACGCAGGTGTGCCCTGCGGCATTCAAATGCTGCATCAGCTCACCACGACCACAGCCAATGTCGAGGACGGAGAGAGTTGGCAGTTGGAGGTCGGGGTTTGACAGTTTGTCGTGGGTAGATTTGTGTTCCGTTCCATCGGTCACCGCGCGTACTAGGACGGCGTAGAGGCAATCTCGAAGCACCGCCTCCTTGGCCCCCAACCGAGTCGAGATATCCCGAAGCGTGACGGACTCATCCGTTCGTGTGCTGGTAACCATTGATAAATCAATCATTCTTATCGGAGAAGTTGTTGGTGAAGTTCGACGTCTTTTCGGTCACCGCACAGACCAATGTTGCGGATAGACAATCGCAAACGGCCAATCCCTTCACCCTTCGCTTAGTCACGATGTAACGAAGCGTTGTCATGTTTGGGTCCAATGTGTTTGCCATTGCATTTAATTGCTTGTGGGTTGCTGTCGTTCCATTTTCAAAGAATTACACATTGACTTTCATTAGTCCAAATTAGCATTTGGAAACGGGCGGATTTCGCGATTAAAAAAAACGCCCCATAAGGATTCATCCAATCCCCATTCATCAATGAATTCGCAAGTTGAATCGTGCAGTTCTTCCTGAATCAGGACAACATTGGAAGCGTCAAACGGAATCGCCGGAGGTGGGTCGTATCCTGATAGTTTTTTGCGAAGCCATCCCATTTTCGAACGCCCTTTCCCCGGAAGCATCGCATGTAGTCTAAGATAGAGTGATGATTCGCGAATCGCTCGTAGATATGGCGGCAGTGGAGACAACTCCTTCGTTTGATTGCTGCCTTGGCTGTCGATCGCGACTTTTTCATCGAGATCAAGTTCCAGAAAACGGCAAACGCCGGAAAGCTGTTCCTCGCGATTCGCAATATATCGTTCAAACTGAATGACTAAAACCTGCTCGCGAGGAAAGTGATTCATCCAACTGGAAAGCTGCATCGCGTAATTGCTATAGTCGATGTATGTGCGATCATTCGCAATCGCATGATTTGCATCTTGTTGTACGTAACCCCGCCGATGTAAATATGCATGGTGGCTTGTTGCTCGCAATAGCGGGTCGCGAACGATGTAGATTATTCTTAGATCATCACCAAGAACTTGTTTCGCTCGCTCTGGGACGCGTTTATACGTGGGGAGTTTGGAATAGGTGGTCGAGGCTTCACCGCTGATGCATCCCAACGGGCAATCATCGAACAGTTGAGCATATTTTTTTCGCACGCTGTCACCATAGATTTCATCCGATATTAACGCATCCGGCTCTTTCACCTCGGGCATGAATATTTGCGAATGTGAGTTCAAATCATCATACAACGTCGTTGTTCCTGCCTTCATTGCGCCGACAATCAAAAAACTTGGCAACGTCATTTGGATTTCACCTATACTTTTTCTAATGCGCGTGACTGATCTTGAAGTTAATGCAAAAAGCATCATCGAAAGACAACTAGTCCTCAATCAAGCGATCCACGCGTGACGTTTTCGGGTTTTTCGCTTGTGCGATGCGAGCAGACCGGTGGCCAGGCTTTTTGATTTTCGATCTTGATCTTCGCATGGCTCGTGTTCTTTGAGTTAGGCGTTTGAGCGGTACCGAGACGTCCAGACCTCGGCTTCGTTGGTGCTGAGTCGTCAACATCGCAGTGGCTTGCGGATGTGATCGTGTAGGGTCATCAGTAGGTCCACCGTAGGGCGATAGGTTAACAACCGGAAGACGCGCTGCCGTGACGAACGGATGATTTGAGCGGGAAGAAGGATCAGCGAATTCAAATACGTCCAGAATTCCATCCGAATAATTCGGTTGCGAGCTTCCCGGCGAACACGTTTCTGACTTTCGTTGCCCTTGACTTGAACCAGCAACCCGCTCCAAATCTTCAACGTCCAAGCCAAGGAGGCGAACAGCATGTACGCCATGTTGCTTTCAAGGTTATCCAGCGGAGCGGTCAAGGCTCCACAGGCTTTCAATTGGCTGATCGTGTTTTCTTGGTCGCAACGCTGGTTGCTGCCGCGAATCACTTCCCTCGCTGGCAAAGTTCCTGCTGTTTCATTGGTGATATAAAAGAAGTATCGCTCTTCGGAGAACAGTAGCTGTTGCCCACTGGTTACATCAATGTCTTTGCGAACAACGATCATTCGATAAGTCTTCTCGCATGCGGTGGGACAATACTCGAATTCAGCGTAACTCTCTCCGGTAAGTCGTTGATTCTTGTAGCCATTGGTCTGGACGATTCGTTCTCTCTCGTTCGGACGGCAGGCACGCTCTGCCTTGTCCGGCGTGCTTCGCCTCGAACGGTCAAGCCGTTTCCATGCGGTTTTTGCAAGCGAATCAGCGATGCGGCAGAGGTTCCGATGAGCGGAATAGCCAAGAATGAACTTCACACCTGAGTTGTCCCAGCGATCCAAGTGCTCCGTCGACGAGAAGGCCGTATCGCCACGAAGAACGATCTTTCGAAAGCCCGCCTGTGTGCATTGTTGGATCGCCAAGTCATAGAAAAATGCGGAGTCTTCCTCGCTGGTACGATTGCCGCTACGATTGTGCAGGTAAAGCAGCTCCTGAGTTTCCGCGAGCGTGACGACCAGCGGATGGTAGCCCCATTGGCCTTTGTAGTTGATGCCGATGCCGGATTTCTTTTCACCGCTTGTTTCCACCATCGTTCCGTCTGCTTCGATCGTGGCGCAATCGAGAAAGCTGTCCTCTTGCTGCTTCCAAACGGTTTGCCGAACGCGATTGACTGCCTGCATGACCATGAGCAGCTTGAGGTGACTGAATCTCCGGCAGAAATCTCCAGCAGTAGTCGGGTCGGGTATGCGCTCCGCACCGAGTGCATCGAGATAGGCTTCGTCGTTGCGTCGTTGTTCGATGTGATCCAAGCACGTTCCACCGGCGAGCAGGTTCAGGGCAATGTTGAGAATGTGGTCAGTTTCGTCGTAGGGCAGGTGGAGCTTGAATACCTTTGCCGAACGATTGAGTTCCTTCCGCAGACCAAGCTTCTTGATCAGTTCGAGGATCACTGCGATACCGCCGCAGGAGACCGCCTGCTGTTTCTCGGCGAGTTCGAGTTTCGTGGTGGAAGGACGAATCATGGGCGATTTCCACGCTCCATGCTGGACTGAAATTCTGCGTAATAATCTCCGTTTGCGTTTTCGCAGTTGTTGACGTACCCTGATGTTCACTCGAAACCCCTTGTAGCGTGCGTGGATTGAAGTCTTAGTAACCTCCAATAGACGCGTAAAACGCCAAGGGTTTTCGAGTTTTATAAAATATTCGCGACTTAGCAGTCGCTTGATTGAGGACTAGTCGTAGTTTAAGAATCGGCTAGCGATTCATTCAACGCGACCGATTCTCTCGTATAACTTATGGATCAGGTTTTGGGGAGCACGCCACGCAGGGATTTGCTGGAGTATCCGTCCGCCGGTGTAAGCCGAATCAGCAATGAAATGCAGGGATTTGTCCGCTGCGTGATTAGCCAGGATTCGGATCATCGCCAACATCAAGTCTGTTTTCTTTCGGTGCTTTCGTCGTAGCTTCTCATTGGTTTTGGTGTTGAGATAGAGCCTCATCAGAATTGGAATGGCGAACTTTCGGTTGGGGTCTTTGCGTGAGGGTACGAGCACACAAAGCACGACCCAGCAGTGCCCACAACGAAACGAGGTGAATCCGCTGGAGCTTTGACAGGCATCGCGATGCATACCCGCGCCGTAGACTTTGAGTCCAGTTTTGTGAATCAGTGTATCGTCGCCAACCAAATCGTAGGTGGCCTGATCGTAAGCTTCACGACGAGGTCGAAGACCGCCAGTCCGACTGTGTCGATGGACCAACTCGCGTTGGCGAAGACTCGATGACAAGCACGGTGGTGTTTGGTGGACTGGGTAGCTCGCAGTCCGCCGAGAATCGTACGCTTGGGAGCGAAGATCCATCCGGCGACGAGTTGCCGAAATGACTCTGCGGTTGGCTCGGACATCGCAGCGGTAAAGACTTGCAGAAGTGGCATGAAAGATGTTGTGATGTCCATTGAAGGCGGCCTCCTCGTAAGGGTTATTTGACACAGGCGAAAGCCTGCAACCCGGAGGTCGTTTTCTTTATAAGCAATTGCTATCAAACGACTTAAAAGTGCGAAAGTCGAACTTAGAATCGGTTCAATCCTTCACCTTCCCCGTGTTTGCGAGTCGGCTAGAACTTCCGCGTACAAATCAGCATAAGCCTGTGACATCCGCTGGACATCAAACTTTTCGCGGACTCGTTGAGATAATAAATCAAAGTTGGCTTCATTCGGATCAGATGCTAAGACGTCGCTGATCGTTTGTCCAAGTGAGCTACTGTCGCCATCGGTGAAAAACCGCAGGGCATTGGAGTCGTCGTCGGCCACTTCTTCGAAGACGGGGATTCGGCTGGCAACGATTGGCGTGCCGCACAGCATCGCCTCGGCTAAGGCCAAGCCGAACCCTTCCTGAACACTTCGCGACGGCATGATGACCACGTCCGCTAATACCATCTGACGAATCGCTTGGTCATGATCAATCCAGCCGGAAAGTTGCACATGTTGGGCGACGTCCAGCGACCGGGCCAGTTCGAGCAGGTGTCCGCGATACGGTCCTTCGCCCAGCACCACGTAGCACAGATCCGGATGCTGCCGAACCAGCCCAGGCAGAGCCTGAATCACCAGTTCATGTCCCTTTTCTTGGACCAGTCGGCCCACCGATAGCAGCGTTGGTCGCCTGACGGATGGTGTCATAGGGACCTTGGCGTTTACCTGCTGCACTACGTTCTGGATCGCGTTAGTATCTATACCGTTATAAATGACACGGTGTCGCGTATCCTCACGGTCGACACCGCTTTCATCCGGATCAAATGATGGCCGGTATGATCTGCCCACAGACTGGGACACGTAAACGACAGCATTGGACCTGAATTCAAACAAACGTGTGCCTCCACGGAGTAACGCGTTCATGGAACCGAAAAGCTCATGGCCCGTCGAGACAAGAATGACTTTCCTGTTTGAGGGGAAGGTGAGAACAAGCTTCGAGAGGATCCCTGGCATCGCAAAGTGCAAATGAACAATGTCGGGACGCTCACGCAACAACAACTTGCGAAACGCCCGTACAAATTGGAACGCCTCCAATAAACGAGATAGAGCAGGCAATCGACCGGGCTTCAAATAAATATCGCTTCCCACAATCCTGCTTGAAAACGCAACGGGTTCTAGGCTTGAGCGAAAACCATGCACACGGCAGCCAACAATTTCGATACCGTCAGGAAGGGTTGTGGAAAGATTCTCAACAACCTGCCAGATCGCAAGTGCACCTGCTCGATCACAATGAAGAATTTTCATCGATACTGGCCTCAATTGTAACGGATGATACGGCCGCGGGCCGAACAAGTTGATTAGGCATGATTGCTCCACTTACTACGGAATTCGCCCCGACCAGGCACCCCGCACCGATATGTGCCCCCGGGGTAACAGTGACGTGTGCACCAAGCCAAGTTCCGTGGCCAATGTGTATTGCCTTCATTTTCCCATAGGCGAACCGATATGAATTGTTTCTGCGACCGTGATGAGTTGAAATGACGATACACCTAGGTCCTAACATGACTTCATCTTCCAGAACGCATCCGCCCGTGCCGCAAACCCAGGATCCTTCTGCAATATAGACATCATTGCCAATGACTAAATTGCCAGGTCTGATAAAACGTACGAACCGTCCAAATTGAAAGTTCCTTCCGCAGCTCTTGAAAAAAGGTCTTGCCAAAAAACCCCGTATCCGACAAAAGTGTGGGTGATCAGGCAAAATGCAGGTTACCGTTGAGATCAAAAATAATGGTATCTCTCGCAGAAGATACCCAGCAAAGACCTTTCGACTCGCCATAGTGTCATATCCTTCTATGCATGTAGTCGGGGCAGCGTCAGTTTAACGCTATATCAATCGGGCCAGATGATTGCCAATCAAAACATCAAAATTCCCTTGGCATCCCTGTGCCAATTTACGACAAAATCATTCAGATAGCGTCAGATTCATGCTTTGGGCAAGTAGGATTGGTAGACGTTATGGTAAATCGCTGCAATGCGCTGTGGCTGATAATGTTCGATTGCATGTTGCTGACCCGCTAGCCCAATCGCGAACGATTGATCACGATGCTCGACGTGCCAGAGAATCAACTTGGCTAGCGCATCGGTATCGCCGATGGGAAAGCGGTGCCCCGTTACACCATGGTCGATGTATTCGGCTGATGCTGGAAAGTCGGACGTGATCGTCGGCACTCCCAACATCATCGCCTCGACGGCAGACATACCGAAGCCTTCAAAACGTGACGGTAAAACGAAGAAATCTGCCAACGCTACACGCTTCATGGCCTCATCGTGAGGTAATGCCCCTGACAAAAAGACAATGGAGCCAAGCGAAAACGCGTCAATTTGTTGCTGGAGATGGTTGCGAAGTGTTCCGTCGCCAATGATTTCGACCTGCAAATTGTGGCGATGGCATTCGTCGAGATCATCAATCGCTTGAATCAGTGTGTCCCACGACTTTTGTGTTTCGAGCCTGCCACACCCAACCAGCTTTATCCGACCGGCATTCGATTGCTTTCTCTCGGAAGCATCGTTGCTCACGGAAATCGGTGGTGACGCCTGAATCACATCGGGTATCCACTTACGCAATTGATCTGCTGTGAATGCCGAAGCGCCGATCACGCGATCACACATTGCCGCTGCGATCCGAAAGCCCATCTGATGTCGGCACGACCATTGACTAATGGGCAGGTGAAACGTGGAAATCACTGGAACGCGGGACCATGGCTTCAGGGATAGAATCGCGGGTAAGATGGAAGTGTAAAGATGCAGATGCACGATATCAGGCTGCTGTTGGTTGACGATGGAACGCAGTGCTCTGAATTTACGCGACGGTTCCTTGCCACATATCTCAACTGGGCCACCCCATCTGTCAGATGAAACCGACAAGTTGGCTTTGTCACTCAGTAGAACTAGGCGGAATTCGGATTCGGCCAAGGCAGCAGACAACGTATCGTACAGAACATCAACATACTGTTCAGTTCCCCCATTCCCCCATTCCTCGAGCACTACAAGTACTTTCATTTGTTCATCACGGACTTGGAATCGTTTTCTATAGTAGATTTTAACAACCGCCGTTTCCACCATTGCGTCTGACTAACAATTCGTTTTCGAATCCATTGCTGACCTTTATTTGCAATGTACAGTGTCCGCGACTGGCTAATGGGCTTTGTGCCCTCTTTGGCCGCTGCACAGATCGAGAAAAACTCATTCATTCGATCTTCGAGTTCAAATTGCCGAACGCTCGCCCTCGCTTTTTCGGTGAATTCTAAATAAGAACGCTCGTCCGCATTGAGAACGTTCCTTAGTAGGTTGACCACTTTTTTGTTAGGTTCTCGCGAGGTTAACCGCTCTCCGACGCATCCAGGAGGCTGATTCCAAAGATAGCCATAGGACAATCCATCCATGTCATCCACGACCGCGCAGACCGAGGGAACGCCGCAAGCGGATGCTTCAAGCATGGCGGTTCCCATGCCAACAAAAACGGTCGACTTCGCGAAATGTTGCCGGAGTTCTTCATAGGGAACAATTCCGTGCATCGTGCAACGATCAAGGACTCCCAAACGCTTGCATTCAGCAATCATTTCTTCCTTTACAAGTTCCCGAGTATTGGGTTCATCGTCACCGATTACATGCCACTGCGTGTCGTACCCTTCGTTGAGCAACTGCCGTAATACACGCGGCATGTAAAGATTGTAGCCTTTAAATTGTGTCAACCGCCCAACGGAGAGGATGATTCCTGATTGACGATTCGGAAATACATTCTCGCTATCGCAGACTTCCACGGGCAACTTCCAGATTGGGGATGTAGGGAGTGGGCGATCCATTCTATGTTCATGTATTTGACGCATCGCTTCGTTCATATAGAGCTTATTCTCGTCGTGAGTACCCTCTTGAAACACGAAGTCAAAAAAGTGTTTGCGGCCAATCGTGGTTCCGGTATTTGGGTGAAAGACTCCTGCTATCAGTTTGGCACGAGAGCGAGTGGCGCGAATTAGATGGTAGGCGAACATGCATCCGCCACCCGAAAAGCTCATTACGAAATCGGCGTCGCGAATGCGCTCGCGAACGCGTCGTGGAAACGGCCATCTGGGAACCACTGCCGCACCAAAATTTGTAGAGCCAACGATAAACGTTTCGCAGTCCTCGGGCATCTTGCCTTCAAGGTATCCACCTTGTGCAGTAATAATCGCAACCGAATGCCCGCGACTAATCAGCCAGCGGGCCATTCGAATCATCAATGTTTCGTTGCCTCCCATTACAAGGCGGCAAGTCAAGAACACAAACTTCATTGGGAACAATTCCTGCGAGTTACTGAATTTATGGTCGCTTAAAAGCAAAGATCGCGATTCTGTTGGCCATTGGCACCAAAGGCTTCGCCTTCCTCAATATCAGCGTCTCAATACAAACTACAATAAACCGCGAGTAGATAATAGACAATATTCAGGGAGCAATGACTCACTTCTTCACACATTGAAAGCTGGCATTTTGGTGTTGCGCTCGTAGACATTTGAAAGAGTTTCAAATTCGAGTGGCGAATGGGTTTTGGCAAATGCACCTTCAATGGATTCGCAGATCAGTTTTTCTTGATTGTATGCAAGCAGCGCAAACGTGATCAAAGGTTTTTCGGGTTTGGGTTCGCTGGTGTTTGTCATGCTTGGTTTAGACCTCGCGTAAACCAATTACCACCGGGAAGGCGAAGTAATGTTTTTGAAATGCGGTGCTGGCTGCCTAAACAGGTCACCAGATGCCGAAGGCATAGGACCGTTGCGACTAGCGTCGCTATGACGCCGGCACTGGCGCTGAGGGCTGGAGACAACCATCCATCGAGTAAAAAGACGATCGCAGCAACCGGTATCATCCATACTAGCAATTCAATGACTGCGTGGTTCCAACGAAATCGCGTCAAATAATGAGTCGTGACGAGCATGACAGTCGTAACGAACAAATAGAACAACGCAAAGGCGATCGCGACGGACGATAGACCAAAGTAATGAAGTCCAATCCAAATCCCCGAAAGGTGAAATAAATTGAAGATCGTTTCGGTGGTGGCAAATAGCTTGCCGCGGCCGAGTGCAAGCATCGAGTAGCCAAGAGGAAATGAAATTACTCGCCCCATGCAACCAACCACAAACCATTTTAGTAGGCCCGCCGCCGGTGCAAATTCCGTAGTATAAAACACCATAATGGCTAACGGTGCCATTGCCAGCGTTGCCAATAAACCGGGAAACGCCAACAGCAATCCAATCTCGGTTTGCTGATTGATCAAGCGGTTCATTTGGGCGGGATCGTGAGCCACCGCTGTTAACCGCGGATAGTAATCGGCACCCATCGCCTGCAGCACAAATTGCACGAACAGCCCTGAAAGTGCAAAAGCGGCGGTGTAGATACCGACCGCATGAAGGTCCAGCTCTTCTGCAATCCAAACTCGCGTCAGGTACGCGACCAGCATCGTTAATAGCCCGCTCCAAACCAATGCCAGTCCAAGACCCAATAGTCCGTGGGCCTGTCGTAGACTCTCTCGCCAGGAGATGCTGGTTTTCTGCACCGGAACTCGGCGAGCAAAGTAGCTGGAAACGGCCAGGGTAATAGCGGCAATCGCCAGCAGTGCGGGAATGATGCCATCGATCCCCAGCCATGTGTAAAAACCAACTGCGACGAGGGTCGAGCCGATCGCTCCGACAATTCGCATCCTCGCCAAATCGCCGATCCGGCGTCTACCCTGGATGATCGCCGATTGTCCACCCGCAATGTTACCCATCAAAATGGTCAGGCCGAGCAACCGTATGGACCAAACGTAGTCGAGGGAACCGAACGTCATCTGGCTCAGGAAACCGGCAGCGAGATAGAGGATCAAGCATCCGAGCATTCCGGTGATCCAGCAAACGCGGCGGAGCGTCAAGATGGTTTCGGCGATTCGCCGCTCGTCGGCCGCTCCTGCGGCGGCAGCCACATCTCGCACGCCACTGGTTTGGATCCCCAGTCCGGCGATAGTTGCGGCCATTCCCGTGATCGACTGGAACATGCCAACCAGTCCGACCCCCGAGGGCCCGATCAGCATCGCCACCAATTTGGTTCGAACCATTCCGATGACCATCGTGACCACCTGGGATCCACCGATGATGGAGGATGCCTTGAGGACTTGACCATAGCTGTTCGACTGGGATTTGCGGTCTGCTACATCGATTGAATTGCGAGTGTCTTGATCACTCTCCAACAGTTCGTTTTGTCGATTAATAGATTGAATCAATGCGTCGCGTCCAAATCACGAGACCAAACAACCGGATGTCGAACCACCTTCGCTGGATTGCCTGCAACCAACGATTGCCGCCCAAAGGTTCCTCCCGACACAACCGATTTGCTTGCGACAATGCTTCCACTACCGATGTCGCTACCCTTAAGTACTGTCGCCCCCTGAGCAATCCAGACGCCGTCGCCGATTTTTACAGGGATTGTATTCTGCTGGTTGTGGATTTGGTGCCAATCACAATCGGAAATGAAACAATCCCAAGCAATGATAGAATCTGAACCGATGGTCAAACTCTGATTCACCATAACTCGCGTATTACACGTAATGCCACTACCTGACGATGTGTTACGTCCGCCGAAAGTCAAATTCGCATTTTTATTGACGTGCAAAAACACGCCGGGTCCCAAAATTAGGTCACCATCAATCAAGAGTGTTGAGTTTTCCGCCATCGAAATATTCACCAAACCTCGATCCCCCAGATCTGACTGCAGATAGACGTTTCCGTTTAAAACAATCTGACTCGTGGGATGCCGACTCAAGTTCAGCGAGACACGATTCGATTTGTATACAAAACGCCCTACACCCGAAGTTGGCTTCGGTAGTCGTATGCTTCGAGCTGTTCGCAACACACGTTTTATCGTTCGGGAAAACAGACTAAACACTAGCCACATTTCCTGTTTGAAATCGAATAACCGTATTCACAACCATCTCTTGGCCTATCGAATGAGGTCCAATCGGGAGGCTGAGGCAACGTTTGGAAATGTTCTCGGTGATTGGAAATTGATCGAACCCTAAGGCCTGATACGCCCCGGCGCGATGACAGGGAATGGGATAGTGGATCACGGTTCCAATTCCCGAATCGGCCAAGTACTTTTGTAGCTCGTCGCGATGATCGGTCTGGATCACATACAAGTGCCAAACTGGATTTGTATCGCTGCGGGGTTGGGGCAGTACTAAGTTGGCACATTCCGCAAGTTGGCGAGTGTACACAGCCGCCTGTTCGCGTCGTCGACCATTCCACTGGTCCAGAACCGATAGTCGAACTCGCAAAAACGCTGCCTGCAATTCACCAAGCCGCGAATTGGTTCCCACGATTTCATGATGGTACTTTTGACGCGATCCGTAATTGCCGAGCATCCGAACGCGTTCGGCTATGGCGAGGTCGCTGGTGGTGACGGCACCGCCGTCGGCAAAGGCACCCAAATTTTTGCCTGGATAAAAACTGTGCGCGGCCATGTGACCGAGCGAACCAACGCGGCGGCCTTTGTACGTCGCCCCTTGGGCCTGCGCGGCGTCTTCGATTACAACCAGGTCGTGTTCCGCTGCGATCTCCATGATCGGGTCCATCTGCGCGGGTTGACCGTACAAGTGAACTGGAATGATCGCCTTGGTCCGCGAAGTAATCACAGGAGTGATTCGATTTGTATCGATGTTCAACGTGCTTGGATCCGGTTCAACGGGAACAATCGTCGCACCGACCGACGATACAGCCAACCACGTTGCGATGAAGGTATGCGCCGGGACAATGACTTCGTCGCCGGGGCCAACATCAGCGGCCAATAGTGCCAACTTGATCGCTTCGAGCCCATTGGCGACACCGACGCAGTGGTCCGCCCCGCAATACTCGGCGTACTCCGATTCGAAGGCCTTGACTTCCGCTCCGAGCAGGTACCATCCGGAATCCATCACTCGGTGGTAAGCGGCATCGAATTGGTCCTTCAGTTCCAAATAGGCTGGTTTCAATTCAAGAAAGGGAACGTTCATCAATTATGCTTTGAGCGCTTTGAGATAGTCTTGATAGTCGCGGTAATAATCCGACTCGTCGTAACGGTTCGAGGCCAACACCATACAGACGCTACCCGAAGAGAAGTTATCCATTTCTCGCCAGATCATAGGACAAACGTAAAGTCCATTGTATGAACGGTTCAAATGGATCCGCTTCTTATCACGACCATCGTCTAGCACGATATCGAAGCTTCCCGACATCGCGATGATTAATTGGCTCAGTTGTCTATGAGCGTGCCCACCACGTTCGGCGCCACCGGGTACGTCGTACAGGTAGTACACACGCTCGATCGAAAACGGAATGTGATTTCCGCCCTCGACGAAGGTCAGGTTGCCACGATGGTCAGTGATCTTGGGGAGATCAATAAGTTTACAATCTGCAATCGACATGGTTCAGTTTTCGTCTTAGTTCAATGACCGTACATGCTTCGCCGGATTGCCGAATACGAGCGAATGATCCGATACATTTTTTGTCACTACACTGCCAGCGCCAACCATTGCCCCTGCGCCAACGGTAATTCCGGGCAGCAGAACTGAGCCCGCGCCAATGGACGCACCTTTCTTGATGGTCGTGCGAGCAAATTCAGCCGGGTATTGTTGACTGCGTGGATATAGATCGTTGGTGAAGGTCACATTCGGGCCGATGAAAACGTCGTCTTCGATCCTGACCCCGTCCCACAATTGGACGCCACATTTGATTGTCACACGGTCACCAACAATCACGTCCTTTTCGATGAAGCAGTGCGAACACAGGTTACAGTCTTCACCAATCTTCGCACCTGGTAAGACGACGACATACTGCCAAATGCGTGTTCCTTTGCCAATTTTATCGGACTGTATATCAGCAGTGGGATGGATCATGGGAGGGAAGTTTTCAGTTGACAGTTGGCAGTGTGAAGGTTGTCGATTTTATGCGGATTGGCGAAATAACGATCAGATACTGACGCGATAGCGTGCGGTATCCGGCAACGAACCGTACGCTATCGCGAGGCGGCTGGTTAAATCGAAAAGCCACTGCGTGGTTTCTACTAGGTGAGAAGGAGCTGAGCTAGGTAGTCGCCGTAGCCGGTTTTCTTCATTTGCTCTGATCGCCGCTGCAACTCCTCGGCGGACAACCAACCTTGCGTAAACCCGATTTCTTCCAAACAGGCGACTTTGAACCCCTGATGATGCTCGATCGTTTTGACGAACATTGATGCTTCTAGCAGGCTGTCATGCGTCCCCGTGTCGAGCCACGTGTGACCGCGGCCGAGCTTTTCGACGCTGAGTTGCCCCGATTCCAAGTATTGCCGATTGACACAGGTGATTTCAAGCTCGCCACGTGGCGACGGCTTGATCGATTTGGCGATTTCAACGACTTGGTTGTCGTAAAAGTAGAGCCCCGTAACCGCGAATCGCGATTTAGGACGTGTTGGTTTCTCTTCGATGGAAATCGCTTTGCCACGGGCATCAAATTCGACGATCCCGTAACGCTCGGGGTCGTGGACTTCGTAACCGAATACGGTCGCACCCGTGGTTTGCTGGGCTGCGGTCTTTAGTTTTGGCGAAAACCCTTGCCCGTAAAAAATATTGTCGCCGAGCACCAACGTCACGGTATCATCGCCGATAAACTCTTCACCGATCAGAAACGCTTGAGCCAATCCATCGGGCCGCGGTTGTTCGGCATAAGTCAATTGGATCCCGAAATCCTCGCCACTGCCGAGCAGTTTTCGGTACATCGGCAAGTCATCCGGCGTTGAAATCACCAAGATCTCTCGGATTCCCGCCAACATCAGTACCGACAGCGGGTAATAGATCATCGGCTTGTCGTAGATCGGCAGCAATTGCTTGCTGATCGCCCGAGTCACCGGATGCAATCGACTGCCCGATCCACCAGCTAATACGATTCCTTTTCGAGTCATGGAAGTTTGAGTGTTCAGTTTTCAGATGGCGGGAAGAAGAGTGGTCAGGGCCCACTTCACGGGAGTAATCAGTTGGCCGTTTTCAGTGGGCAGAAGAATAAAATTGCCACGGCCCGGGAATAGAGGATGATTTTCGCCGACGACCGCACCGCCTTCGCTTGGCGCAGACTTCGTCCACGTGGGTGGCATGGCACCCATATTTGGAAGTGGTTGAGTTGTGGCTTGGTTTGTCAGGAAATTTGGATGTGACTTCAAAAAACCGTCGAGGCAATATGGGTCGGCTCACTCAAATCGTCAAGGGAGCTGCCTGTACACATGTGCGTGCTGGCAATCCGTCTTCCGCCTGATTAATTGAAGATTAAGGTAGTACAGTTCATGTGCACCGGAGTTTCTAGTCTGACCACGAGAGAATACGCCGGAATGCTTTCAACGTGAGCGGTTTTGCGGATTGGGAGGAAGGGGGGAAAGAGTTGGCAGGGGGAAGAGTTGGCAGTTGGCAGTTGGCAGTGGGCAGTAGGCAGTGGGCAGGAAAACTGAAAACTGAAAACTGCCAACTCTCTTCCTCCCCCATGCTTGACGAATTACTTTTACAAAATCATTGCGGTTACGCCCCTTGTTGACGGTGGGCGTCCGAGGAATTTGCGCAGCGGAACCGGACGCTAGCGCGTGCCGGCTGATGGGGCCTCTTCCTGACGACTGCCAACTGAAGACTGCCCACTCTCTTCCTCCTCCATGCTTGACGAATTACTTTTACAAAATCATTGCGGTTACGCCCCTTGTTGACGGTGGGCGTCCGAGGGATTTAAGCAGCGGAACCGGACGCTAGCGCGTGCCGGCTGATGGGGCTTCTTCCTGACGACTGCCAACTGATGCCTGCCAACTTCTTTGAACTGACGACTGAAAACTGACGACTGCCCACTCTCTTCCTCCTCCATGCTTGACGAATTACTTTTACAAAATCATTGCGGTTACGCCCCTTGTTGACGGTGGGCGTCCGAGGAATTTGCGCAGCGGAACCGGACGCTAGCGCGTGCCGGCTGATGGGGCCTCTTCCTGACGACTGCCAACTGATGCCTGCCAACTTCTTTGAACTGACGACTGACGACTGCCAACTGCCACCCGCCTCCCGCCTCCCGCTTACTCTTCCTCCAATTCCTTTTTCAACTCCCTTTCGGCGGGGCTGATGGGAATTTGGAGTAGCTTTAGGGCTCGGGCGCGGACGATCGGGTCTTGTTGGTCAGCGGGGAGTTGGTTCTGTAGTCTCGCGGCATTGAGTAGCAATTGCCGGTGGTTCGATGCGTGGTTATCGTCCGAGCCGATCTCGTCGGGTAAAACTTGGCTGAGCCGAATCGCGCCTTCGGTTTTCGACAATTGCTGAAAGACCTTTGGCAAACGCTTAGCGTCGACCAACAACAACTGCTTCCACGCTTGGGCGGCAGTTTCCTTTTCCCCCATCTGCCACGCTGTTGCGGCAATCCCGGCAAGAATGTCGCCATTGCGACAGCGCAGACGGCTCAATTGCTCCAAAATCGCTGGCGTCCGCGAGCGGTATCCCTCGGAAAAATCGAGCTGGGCCAAGTTCCAAAGTGCGGTTTCCGACAACGGGCAACGTTGTAATGTTTGTCGGGATAAATCGGTGATCCGTCGTAACCGGGGGTCGTCACTGAGCGGCGGATCGCCTAGCAAAGACTCGTTGACGCGGATCAGCTCCAAGCTTGTCCGGCGTACCGCTTCGGCGGCCGATATCGGCTGATCGTCCAAGAGCCTTCCTATACGTTCGATACGAAACAATCGCCTTTGAACGAGACATTGCTGGATCAATAGCGGATCGCAGAGGCGGGCTTGATCGATGGCTCGATCGACTCGTTGTTCGAGTTCCAATAGCGTCGGATAATCGAGTGCATCATCAGCAAGTTGTAATTTGCAATTGCGAACGACAGCGTAGGCCATGGCTTCCCGGCGCGTTTGATGCTGTGCCCAGGCAAGCATGCCTAGGAAAACCACCGCGACCGCAATTCGCCCGCTCCAGTATCGAAAGGGGGCTGGAATCGCTGCGAAACGCTCGATCCACGCACGGACGACTTGTTGAATCCTCGATGCGTGACTCATTCGGTCGACGTGATCGCTATGGTCTATACGGGGCTTCGGAAAAGCGTGGGGCATTTGTGCGGCAAGGGATTGTGCAGCTTGCGTTTTTGCCGCTCGGGCATGAATGGCGGCGGCGAGCAGGGTGGCGGCCAGCGCGATCGAGGATGCGGTCAACGCAAAGTCGAAGGTTTGCGAAATGCCTATCGCAGCGATGGCAAAGACGCCGGCGATGGCGAGCCCTCGGTTGGCGGGGTCGGACGCTTCGAGCAACCGGCGGAGGGCGACCATCGCCGAAAAGAGAGCCACCAACATCGCGCCCGCAATCGGCAAGCCTCCTTCGGTAAACCATTCGACCCATTGGTTGTCGGCGTTCAGAAACCAATTCGGGCCACCGGTTTGTTGGAACGGCAAATAGGTATACTGGTAGGCCCCCATACCGCCGCCGAGTGGCAATGATGACGTGGCGGCTCGCAATCCGTCGGGCCAATGCCGCAGCCTCGCATTATCGCGTGTGATCGATTCGCTGGTTTCCAAAAATCGCTCTAGCGAGGTGGCTTCGATGCCCGTTTTGCCTAGTGTCATCAACGCCATCAAACCGACGCCGACGGACGCGACCAGGAACAATGGCAATTTCTGTGTCGAAACGGCACAAATTGCGCAGGCAATCGTTCCTGCGACCAACCCCATCAAGGCTCCTCGCGAACCACAAGCCAAAATCGCGGAGACAATGAATACGATCCCGAACGAAATCAATAGGGAGGGCCTATCAAGCAGGATCGCTCGGACTCGGTCAACGATCAGCCGTCGAAAGCTGCCGTGAAATCCCCGTTGGCGTTTACGTGGGTAATCCCAACGGCCGTGGAGTCGGGCAGACAACAATCCGATGGCTGCGGCGAGTCCGAGATTGAGCATCGCACCTGCATTGGCGCGATTCACGAAGGGACCGAATGGGCGGCCAATTCGGGTGACGCCGAACAGGTTAACGCCGGGGGAGACCGCTTGTTGGTAGTAGCCGGCCGCGGCGTGTAACAGGCCCGTCAACGCGAGTCCAATCATCATCGCGATCACAAAATGGCGATTCGTCATCAAGCGGCCACCGACGAAAGCAAAAGCAGCCAATATGATCGCTCGCGAGGTGAAATTGTTCGTCAGCCAGGGAGAAACCGATACGGTAAAACGATCCGGAGCAGCAATACCGAGTGCCTTGGGAAGCCAATGTTGGAAAACATCGGCTGATGCGGGCGATAGCCAACGGACGACCGAGGCATCGAGTGACAATGTTTGCAGCAATGAGACTGCGGCAAAGACCAAAATGAGAATCAGCGGGGTCCAATGCATCAGCCTCTCCAAGGATGACTGAAACATGAACGAAATCGCCCCCATCGGAGGGCTTAGCGGGCTATCCGCATGGCGGTGTGAGACGTCGTTGTCAGCCCCATGAATCGTTGTGTCCCATTTCGGGTGATCTTCGGAGTGACCGACGGTGACAAGGATTACAAACAGGATTGCCAGCACGCTGAGCAACCAATGGGACCAAGGCAAAAAGCCGCCACAGTCAAATGCAATCAGCCCTGGTACAGCGACAAGCAGAAGCGTCGTGACCACATGGATGGTGTGCCGAAAAAACGCCAATGAGATGTCTGCCTAACAAAAGAACGAGCTTGATGAGTGAAAACAATACGGACATGCGTATTTGTAAAACATGTAATCGAATTATCATTTTTAGCATAAACAGAAACGCGGCAATCCGCCAGAGTTTTTGAAAAGCATTCGCTAATGTTCACCAGCATTTCTCGGGAACATCAACCGGATTATTCATGACGTATCGTTGGAGTTCAGCCTTCACAGAACGCCCGTCTTATGCCGGATGCCGAGATATCCTCGGCTGTGGCCGGGAGGCCACGAATCAGAAACAAAAGTCCAGCAAAGGCCGGAGGCCGACATAGTCGCGATTGGGCGAGGGACTCGTTGCCTCGTCCACGACGGGGAACCCAAACTTTGGATCTGCACGGAGCAATAGTGCTTCAACCACATTTGAATTTAGGGTAGCGGAACTCGTCAAGAGTTTCGGCCTACTACGTGAATCGTCGAAAGTCTTGACGACTTCCGCTACAGCCCCAACCCTAAAGTTGAATCTAGATGGAACTCGGCAAGCGTTTCGGTCTGCTACGTGAATCGTCGAAAGTCTTGACGACTTCCGCTACAGCCCCAACCCTAAAGTTGAATCTAGTCGGAGCACTAGCGCAACAATCATTCGGGTAACGCCCCGACGGTGACTTACGACGACGTGGCAAGCCACACCAAACGATTCACTGCCATCGAGTGCATCATCACACGAAACAGTATGGCCATGTGCCGATGGTCACTCAAGCGATCGCAAAGCAACTCACCCTCACCCCCGCATGATGACTCACGCCGCGCGTCAATGGGTGCCTTGAGATGGCACCCTTGATGGATCATTTGGGCTAGCCTTTGCCGTTGCTCTCACCACCGGCGCCTGCACCGATGGGTTCAGCCTTTTCGGCACGATGACGTCCGCGAACGGTTACCGTTTGCTCTTTCGATGCGTCGAGATATCGGTCGCTGCCATAACGATACGACGAATATCCGTATTCACTTCCCGGTTGTCCGCCATAGCTATCGGACCAAGCTTGGCTATACGTAGCGCTGTAACCGCTATCGCCAACCGCGTTGACGATGATTCCGATGATGTTGACGTGAAGCATTCGCAGCAAGGTAGTTGCTCGTTTTGACATTGGTTTGATGTTCCGACCGATACGCATCACTACCATTACGCCATCCATGTGGGTTGCCACGTTGCTGGCGTCCGTGACCGACAAAAGGGGTGGCGTATCAACGATAATCAAATCGAACTGCATCCGGGCTTCATCCAAAATTTGCCCGAACTCTGGCAACATCAAGGCTTCGGCTGGGTTATTTGGCTTTGGTCCCGAAGGGAGCACAAACAAGTTTTCAGCGTCCGTTTCAACGATCGCATCCTTGAACTCGATCTCACCATTTAACAATCCCGTCAACCCTGCACTCGGTTGGACTCCAAAGACTTTTGCTTGTGTCGGCCGCCGTAAATCGGCATCGATGATTAGAACTCGTTTATTGGCTCTCGCTACACTCGCCGCTAAATTCGCGACGATCGTACTCTTTCCATCGCCCGGCAAAGCACTGGTTACTTGGATCACTTGATACTCCGGAGCCCCACCTGCCGTAGAAAACAAATTCGTCCGGATCGATCGAAAGGCTTCCGAGCAGGGAGCATGCGGTTCATGTAACACCGTTACGATCGAAGCGGTCTTTGGAAATGCACTCGCTTTCTGGCTTGTCTTTTTGCGGAGTTTGCGAGGCGTAAGCATCACAGGCAAATGTGCCAAAATTGGAAGACCGAGCGACGTTGAAATTTCATCCGGGCTACGGAATGTTCGCTCGGACCAATCCCATAGAAACGCTAGGGCCGCACCGAGGACCAACCCAAGGAAGCCGCCCAGAACCAAGGCTCGCGACAATATCGGTCCGACGAGGTAACCAAGCCCGGCAGGCCGAAGCACATTGACATGGAGTCCCGAGTTCAGACTTGGCAGATTTGCTTTTTCCAACTGACTATCAAACGATTGCAACGTTTCCTGATAGCGGGCAATGCTTCTTAAAAAAGACGAATTTTTGTTCTCGAACGCGATCAATTTCAAAGCCCGATCGCGGACTTCGGTCAACCTTGAATTGGTATCCGCAATGTCTTCATCGATCAATTGAATTTTCTTGCGAATGCTAGACACATACATAATTAACAATGTCTTGGCCGCCTCATTCCTTTGAGCTGCTACATCGATCGTTTCAGCTTGAACACTGTCGCGAGTTTTTTGAATTTCACGGAATGCTTTTTCGGTCATCTTCAACTCTTGCTCAATCGCAATCCGCTGCGGATGATTTGGTGCGAACTGAGACGCCAAGGTATCGGCACGTACTCGCAAGCCCATCAATTTGGTTTGCAGTTCCCATTCAGAATTCGGAACGTCTGCTTCGATCACTTGTTGAATCGTGTCGATGTCCTTCACATCCTCTAACAAGTACTGAACTTCTTGCAAAATTGCATAGTTGTTGGTGCCGTCTTTAACCGCTTCTCTGATCAGCCGCAACTTACTATTCAATTGGCGTGACTGCGTTTCCAAAGCATGCAAACTTTCTTCAAGGCGGATGGCGTCATCACGGTATGGGTTGATCGCTTCCCCCTTGCCATTCCATTCCAATGGAGCGGTCGATCGGAATTCGGTGAACTCGTTTTCTAACTCGTCCAACTTGGGCAAAATCGAATCGCGTCCTTCACGAAAAAACTCGACCACATTTTCGATATTCCGGCGATGACGACCGTTGACATACTCGTTGTAGGCTTCGACAACCGCGTTGACGATCGCGGTCGCGACGGTCGCATCCCCCGATTCAAACGTCACTTCGACCATCGTTCGATCCCGAGATTCGGCACCATCAAATGGAGCTTGAAGTCGAAGGTTTTTCCGGATTAATGCGATCAAGGCACCTACGTCCGCAGGTGTCTCTTCGAAGGCGGTCAATTGTCCAATTTCAATCGCACTTTTCAAAACTTCATCCGAAGTCATTTCTGCTTGAATAAAGGCCAAACTCGGTGCCGATTCCGTTAGGTTCTCAACCACGCTTCCCGTGTTGGTTTGCACGTTTTGGCTGTAGACCTCGATCGTGGCCCCCGCACGGAATGTTTCCTCTTGCTGAGTGAAAAACCAATAGCCTCCACCGAGTCCACAGAGGATCAAGAACAAAATCAAACCCTTTCGACGCCACAACACGCCACCGACCGAAACGTCCGATGCAGATTGCATATTATTCATCAACTCGGAACCGGAGCGATTGGTAGATGAGGGAGGGGCTGGCTGCATCGAAATCTCAATCAGAGGGGTTTAGAAGATCCGGCAAGCAGACATGGCGTCCGGAAAATCAATCAGGATGTCAGGAAAACAAATACGAACGACAACCGGTGAACAATTAGGTGGACATTTATCTGAACAAATCCACTCTCACGGTGAACTCTCAAGATACGCTCGGGGCCCTAGAGAGTCAAAGGCTTTCACCCCACCGAGATCCATATTAGCAACCACTAAACATTTCGACCCGATTAATCGCTAAATTCAATCTTGCGAATGATTTGGTCGGCGGCACAGAAAGAGAAGAAACGCAATCAATTTGAGCACACACCGCCAAATTGCCGCCCCTGACAAAAGCACAAGACCGAACGCGCGAGCAATGAGCACGTTTAGACCTTGGTGGCATTGAGTCATTTTCCAGTCGCGTTGCGACGTCAACGATTACCCACGGCGTAAGTCATGGTATACAAACGAATTATCCTAAGTGAGTCGCGATAGCGATGACAGCTGTCTCACCCGATACAGGCAGTCGTTAACGCGACGAATATCGGGCGGACGGACGAACTCAGCGGCCTGGCATCTGGTCCTCGGTGCTGTCGTCGCTCTCGGGACTATCCCGAAACCAAGGCTCCTGAGCCGGACACCCCAATTCAGGCTATTGGAATTGGAGGTTCACCGATCCTTAATCGGGAACCACTATCCTAAGCACCTAACGACCAACACCGGACGAGCGACTAAAGCCTGGACACCCGCGAGCGAGAATCACCAGGGGCCGATGATTTTGTCGAGGATTGCTAGAACAAATAGACCGCATGTCGTCAATGCCGCGGAACAGCTAAACAACATCACGTGCTTGCTTCGGCGCGTGCCCGGTAGCAGACCGATGACCACTCCACCGATCGCACCGGCGATGCCCAAAACGACAAAGCCACCGAGGACTCCGTAAAAAAGGACCGCCATCAGTGAAGGAACAACCGCCTCGAAGCCCGATCGGTAACCTGCAAATGGAATGGGGAATCGATAGACGAGTGCGAAAAACATGCCGATCGGAAACGCCAACCCAATCGACCATAACGCTCCGCCAACGATCCATCGAATGGAAAAACCAGACGACTTCTCGGTTTTGCCAGCAGCCAATGTCTCGGGTGTTTGGTACGGATTGCTTTCACGTTTGGGGGTTTCCATGCCTTTATCTTAACGGAACTCGGGTGTCGGAGCGTTCAGTAAGCCCCCGGTTTTTGCGCTGGTGTGTAGCCTTTTGGCGATGGTCCGGCGCCGGTCTTTCTATTGTTCTTTAAATTGAACGTCGGTAGCTCTGGTCTTGGTGAATGGGAATGATGGGGACGCCACGAAGTGCACGAAGGAACACGAAGCGGAGGAACGTCGTTTTTAGAATTGCTAGCGCTGGTGTCTAGCCTTTTGGCGATTTCGTCCGGCGCCGGTCGGATTGTTGCTCGGTCGGATTGCTCGGGGCGGCTAAAGCCTGGACACCAACGTTGCTCGTGAATTGCTAGCGCTGGTGTGTAGCCTTTTGGCGATTTCGTCCGCTTGGCTTTGTGGCGTTCGCGTTCGATAGCGAAGGAAACACGATCGGACTGCTTTCGCTACAGTAGATTTGATGACTGGTGTTGATTCGAGACCAAGCCGACTACGAGAAATTCCAAGTTGGGAAACGACACGTGGCGTTACAACCAAAGGGCCCTCCGGCGCAACGTTGCCCTTGAGGTTTCCAAGTGCAAGCCTGACAAATCAGATGTTCAATTTGAACGCAATCGAGCGGCTTGGAAAACAAGTAGCCCTGCCCCAATTCGCAGCCCATTTCCAATAATTGCCCGCGTTGCTCTTCGGTTTCAATTCCTTCGGCAATCACGTCAAGATTGAGGCTATCCGCTAACGTCAAAATGGTTCGAACAATCGCAATATTCTCAGTCGAAGTCAACATTTTGCGGATGAATGACCTATCAATCTTCAGAACGTCCAACGGGAGTTTATGCAACAGAGCTAACGAGGAGTAGCCGGTGCCGAAGTCGTCAATTTCAACTCGAATCCCACTTTCACGAAGATCACACAAAAGTTCGACACCTTCGTGCAAATTCTCCATGATTGCGCTTTCGGTTATTTCCACACGCAGGCAATCGGGTGACAAAGATGACTCGCTAAGCGAATCGCGAATGTCATCGGCAAGGCCGTTTTGCGACATTTGTTTTGCGGACAAGTTGAAGTTGACCGAGAGCTCGGCCGCGAACTTTTCCGACGCCTTCCAGGTCTCCATTTGGCGACACGCCATCCGCAATAGCTTGGATCCGATCACTCCGATCAATCCGGTATCTTCCGCTATCGGAATAAATTGCTCGGGTGAAACTTGACCAAGCCGTGGGTGATTCCATCTCGCCAAAGCTTCGAATCCGATTAACGCTCCGGATGCCATTTCGACAATCGGTTGATAACACAAGTACAATTCATCACGGTCGATGGACCGTCGAAGTTCGCATTCTAGATCAAGTCGAGCGCGAGCAGATTCGTGCATGGTTGGATCAAACACTTCAAAATGCGATTTGCCGTGTTGTTTAGCCTCATACATCGCCGTGTCGGCTTCTCGTAATAGATCGTCGGCACTGGCGTTTCGATCGCTGACATAGCTAATGCCAATACTGGCGCTTGTAAAAACTTCGCGACCATCCCCTAATGTAAACGGCGTCAAAATCGCTTCGGTCACTCGTTGGGCAACCTTTTCGGCCTCGCATTGAGCCTTCACACTTTCAAGCAAAATAGCGAATTCATCGCCACCAATTCTTGCAACGATTGATTCACATGCACACACGCACGATTCCAATCGTTTGGCCAACAGAACCAATAACTGGTCCCCCGCTGCATGGCCAAGGCTATCGTTGACAAGTTTAAAGTTGTCCAAGTCGAGATAGAGTACCGCGTACTTTTTTTCGTCTAACAGTCCAACGCGGTCAATGGTCCCTTGCAAACGATCACGAAACAGCAAACGGTTGGGAAGCCCGGTCAGTGAATCCGCTACCTTTCCTTCGGTGATATCGGTCAACGAACCAGCAATACGCGTCGCTTTTCCATTTTTGTCGCGAACGGCCAAGCCTCTACACAGCATCCAGCGATAGGAGCCATCGCAGTGCAACATTCGCAATTCCGCTTCGAAATGCGGAATTTCTCCGAGTAAATGGCATTCCAATTCGCGTTGAATGCGTGCTCGGTCTTCGAGGTGAGTTCGGCCCAGCCAATCGTCCGATGAATCCAGGACCAATGCCTCATCGATCCCCAACATTTGCTTCCAACGTGGCGAAAAATAGACTTCATTGGTGATCAATTCCCAATCCCATAGGCCGTCGTTGGCTCCTTGCGACGCGAGCGCATACCGCTGCTCACTTTCAAACAAGGCGGACTGAAGACTTCTCAACTTCATCTGCATCTCTAACCGCGCGATGGTCACATCGGGGTCGATCGGTTTCGTGATAAAGTCGTTGGCACCATCGTTGAGTGCCCGGACAACCTGTTGTTTGTCACCATCCCCGGTGACCATAATCACAGGCAGCACCACTTCGCTTCGCTTTTTCCGCAGTCTTCGAAGCGTCTCGGATCCGTCGAGCACGGGCATCACAATGTCGAGCAACACGATGTCAATGGGAAGCTCTTCGATGTATTGCAGCGCCTCCATTCCATCGGACGCAAGCACCGTCTGATAACCTTTTTTCGAGAGAAGACGTGCAAGAATCTGCTGATTGATTCTCTCATCATCCACAATCAACACCAGCCCCGAACTTGGCTCGGAATTCTGGCGCATGCATGTGTTACTGACAACGCGAACGTCGTCAGATGATCTCGCCTCGGTCGCAAGGACCGGGATTTCTTCGGTTGGAAGTTTCATTGGTATCTTACTGAATATAGACGCAATCACCAAATCATCGGCGATCGCTTGCCCCGTTCTACTCCACCCTTAATGTAGGTCATAAATTAAGTGTCGTCTGAAAAGCGACGACAAAAGGGGCTCTCTAGCTTGTCACCAAACCAACAATGGGTGTTGCATCCCCAAATGGATTAAACCTCGCAACCGGAAAAGCTTTGCGTCATCTCGCGAGCGATCCGTCAACGACCGAACTCTAACCCATAGACGCACGGAGATTCTTAACAAAATCCCGCCCCTTCCTTGCGACAACGTATTTCCCATTCGTGTTTGGGTAAGCATTGATTGCTGCCAAACCGAATTTCGAGAGCGAACGATGCCAGCCGCAAATCTAGCATCATCGCTTTGCTCGTTACAACGAGATTACCTGTCGTGGCTGAACCAGTCCCTTTATCCAAAACAACTTGTTTGAGTATCCTTGTCTTCATGGCTTCGGCGTGCTCTCTGGGTTGCGCCGCCCATCGTCGCGAACCGCAGCTAGCAAGTTCTCGGTCGCGTCACAGCGCAAGATCATTTCAGGGCCACGAATCGTGTCCTACCGACGCGGGCAGCTCGATCGCCTTCGACACGCCGACTGAGAATTCGCTGGTAACAACTCCGGTCGCATACCGCGGACGATCGAGTGTCACGGCGACGAGCGCAACGGAAGGCCACGTCAGTGAAACTGACATCCGCCATTGGACCGAAGGGCAGTGTGTCGATTCAGCAATAGCCAATCACCATCGGAACGATGCGGCCCATCACCGCATTCATGCATCGATGGCGCAATTAAAGCAAGCTGAGTCGACGTTTTGGCCCCAACTAAACGGAAACTTTTCCGTCACCCGAATCCGGCAAGGTATCGACACGAAGGTCTCCGCTTCGGCGCTGGGAATCCCATCCACCAGCCTGCTGACGATTCCGCTAACCGGTGAAAGGGTAGAAACGGCGTCGCTTGATACCACCTTGCCACTTTATGTCGGCGGTGCGCGCAAGGCAGGAGTCGCCATGGCTGACGCCGGGGTGCAAATCGCACGTCAGCAAGCAGTGATCACCAAAAACGACGTTGTGCGTGTAGCGCGTCGAGCCTACTACGGCACGATTCTAACCCGCCAAATGCTCGAACTCGGTCTGGACACACGAGACCGATTGCAGGTTACCCAAGAATTGACCAAAGGGATGCTCGATGCGGGTTCCGAAACGGTTGACCGCACGGACTATCTTCGCGGCGAAGTCGCCGTCGCAACGGTCGAATCCATGATTGCCGAAGCCAATGCAAAAACGCAATTGGCGAGAACCGCGTTGGCCAACGCGGTGGGGGCAAACGCAAGCGAGGAAATCGATTCGGTGGAGGCCGTACTACCTTATCAGCCAATCCATCTCGATCTAAACGAAATGATTGGCGAGGCATACGCATTTCGACCGGATTGGAAACAGATGCAAGATGTTGTTCGCCTCGCCGCGTCCCAGGTCGATTTGGCCAAGAGCGGTTTGCACCCGAAATTGCTTGCTTCCGGTGCCCTGATCCAAGCCCGCGACAACCTCGGTGGCGTCGGGGTGGTCACCCCCAATGGCGATAATTGGCGAGTCGGTTTGTACGCACAAGTGCCCCTATTTTCGGGTTTCAAGACACTCAATGAAATTCGCCAGGCGAAGGCTCGTTATTGTGCACGACAATCCGAAAGAGCTCTGTTGCACGATGGAATTGGCGTGCAGGTAAAGAAAGCCTATATCGAGCTCATTCAGGCAAGAGACCAGATCGCGGCCACCGACCGGGCTTGGCAGAAAGCGATCGAAAACCGCGAGCTACTTATTCGCGGATACCAAATCGGCATGACCGAAAGCAAGGACGTCATCGAAGCACAGATGACGGAAACGGCAATGAAGCGTGAAAATTTAATGGCGCTGTACCACTGGAATGTGTCGCTGGTGGAATTGGACCATGCGACCGGTCGTTGCATCGAACAGATGCTGCGATGAATAGGCGACCAACTGACGAATCAAAGTGGGGCAAAAAAAATGCGACAAAAACGAATTGCGAAGAATCCTCCTACCGACGCGATGAGAAGGTTTTGCTTTCCGGGCATGCGTGCCTTGGCATGGCTATTTATCGGCGTTTCGTTCCCGAGCTTGTTGCTTGCACAGACGCGTCCGATTCGCTACTCCGGTCCGATATCGGCTTGGCCTGAGGTTCAACGCATCGACCTGTTCACCGCGTTCCCGATCTACATGCAAGAGATTTCAGTAGACCTTGGCTTGACCGTCGAGTCAATCATTCCGGAAACCGCCCAGCCCATTCCGCAGCAACTCGAAGACGATGAGATTGATGGCGTTATCGTCCAGTTTACGGATTTAGTTCGACTGCAAAAAGACTGGGATCTCGAACCGTCCATTTGCGTCGTGCAAGGAGGGCGAGCATCCGAGCAAATCTATCTCGTTTCCAATCAGCCGATTGAGAACGTGGCTGATTTGAAAGGTTCAAAATTAGTCGCGCCTGGCAATCGCGAGTTCCCCATTTACTTTCTGGAATCCCTGATCGACCAAGAGTGCCAAACCCGTCCCGAGTCATTCTTTGGAGAGATCGAGACCATCGATAAGCAAGTCAATGCAATCATCAGCGTTGTACGCCGTAAATCGCGGGCCTGTTTGGTCACACGAACCACATTCGAAACAATGCAACAGTTAAGTCCCCACCTAATCAAACGCCTTCATATCGTTGCGAAGTCTCCCGAATACCCTCGCGCATCACTGGCGTTTCGAGCGGAATTTGATCCGGCCCTAAAAGGACAAATTGTTGACTTCTTAACGCATGGATTCAAACAGAAAGCACGCACGCGACAGGTTCTTGTGTTGTTCAAGGTCGAGTGCTTTGCCCATTACGATGTGGAAATGTACCAAGACGCGAAAGCCATCGTCGAACAGTATGGAATGTAAGCAACGCGTTTGCCATTGAGCTCACCAACACCATGTTAAACACTCAAACAAATCCAGCGAACGACAACGGCCCCGCGAAGGCGACACCTTTGCCGAAGCCATTTAAGTTCAGCGTTTTCACGAAGCTAATGCTTCCGATGGTTGTGATCGTGACTACCTGCGTTGGTTTCATGTTTTTCTTTCGTGCAAAAAGCCAACAGGCGGCGCTGTATGCAGCGGTGGAAGCTAGAGGCACGACCTTGGCGAGTTCACTTTCGGATACATACGCAAAATCGCTGTACCGAGAAGACTATGAAGTGGTTATCAACCATACAATGGAAGTGCTCTCGGCCAATCCCGACATTGAATCCATTATTGTGAAAGCCAATGGCGATATCATGGTTTTCAACAAGGATGGCTACGATTTTTTGCCCGAGGACACCGAACCAAACCACAGCTCGGTATTAAGAACCCATTTAACCCAAGGTGACTTGATCACCGATGGTATGGACCTTGGCAAATTCGAGATCCGTTTAAGCTTGGCCGAATTGGACCGTGAAGTCGGCCGAATGCACCGTCGATCCATCTACGAAGTGCTCGCCTGTTTCATTCTTGTTCTTTCGGTTTGTTGGTTCGTTGGCCAACGGTTGACCAAACCGATCCGCAACCTCGAACGAGTCATGACACGGATGACCGATGGGGACCGATCAGCGCGAGCGACAGTGGATTGCGACGATGAGATTGGCTGTATGGCCATCGCGTTTAACCAAATGCTCGACAAACTGCAGTCAACCGAAGCGTCGCTACTTGAGGCGAACCAAACGCTTGAAGAACGAGTCTTGGAGAGGACCGAGGAACTAAGCCTCGCCAATTCAACGATGGTTCGTGAGATCGAGCAGCGCAAGTTGATTGAAGTCGAGCTGCGACGAAGTGAAGAGCGATACGACTTGGCGGTCAATGGAGTGGAAGACGGCATTTGGGATTGGGACCTTGAAAAGGCGTCGGATGGAACCGTCAACTATCGTTCTGATCGATTCAAGCAGTTGCTAGGCTATGAACCGGCGGAGGATCCTCCGCATTTTTCCGAGTACGTCCTTGCGGACGATTTACCCAGTGTGAAAGATGCGATCACAAAGCATCTATCGGCGGAAACGGCCGGGCTCGATATCGAGTTCCGCGGCACCATGAAGTCCGGAGAATATCGCTGGTATCGAGTACGAGGCAAATGCGTTCGAAATAACCAGGGTGTTGCGACTCGTTTAGTTGGATCCTTGAGTGACATCAATGCCCAAAAGGATTCGCAAAAGGAACTGATGCGACTCCACCAAGAAATGGTCGCAATGTCTCACCAAGCGGGCATGGCGGAAGTCGCATCGGGCGTACTGCATAACGTCGGCAACGTCCTCAATAGCGTTTGTGTGTCGGCAGCATTGGTTTGTGAAAGTCTTGAAACGTCGCGAGCTTCCCAGCTCGGCCAGATCGCCGATATGCTTGACGAGCATTCTGACAATTTGAATCATTTCATCACCGAAGATGATCGCGGGCGTAGGATTCCAAGGTATTTGGGGACGCTGGCCAAAAACCTAATGGGGGAAAGAGCGATCACGATGGAGAACATCGATCGTGTATGCAAAAAGATCGAACACATCAAAGAAATTGTATCGCGTCAGCAAGAATTTGCTCGCGTCTGCGGAGTGGAGCAACAAATCGATCTTAGGGATGTGATCGAAGACGCAATCAAAATCCCTCACGTCGGGTACGAGCATTGCGGAATTGAACTTGTGCGGAAATATGAAGGTCACCCAAAAACCCTTACCGACAAACACAAGCTGTTACAGATACTCGTCAATCTACTGGGGAACGCCAAACAAGCGGTCAGTGAGGCGGACGTCGACAGCAAAAAGATCATCGTGCACCTGTCGCAACCAAGCCTCGATCGAGCAATCGTCTCGGTGATCGACAACGGCGTCGGTATCGCCAAGGAGCACCACGATTCGATCTTTTCTCATGGCTTCACAACCAAAAGCGACGGTCATGGCTTTGGTTTGCATAGCTGCGCCTTAGCCATGGAACAACTTGGCGGATCCATTCGCTTTGGGAGCGACGGCGTTGGCCAGGGAGCCACATTCACACTCAATTTACCTCTCATTCAATCGACAACCGAAATCACATCATGATCAATCCCGATCTCCATACTGAACCGCTACGGATACTATTGGTCGACGACAATCGGTCGATTCATGAGGACTTTCGCAGGATCCTTGCTCCCAAAGAACTCGACGAGATCTCCGAGGACGAAGAAGCGTTGTTTGGCAAGCCTGAACAGATTGGGCCGCGCGTTCGTTTTGAATTGGCATCAGCGTATCAAGGCAAAGATGCCTTTGAAATGGTCAAAACATCGCTAGAAGAAAACCGACCCTACGCCATGGCCTTTGTCGACATCCGAATGCCACCGGGATGGGACGGAGTCAAGACTCTCGAACATATACAAACCGTTGACGATGAGATCCAATTGGTTATCTGTTCGGCACACTCCGACTATTCGTGGCGAGAACTCGTCCAAAAATTTGGCCATCATGATCGTTTGTTAATTCTGAAGAAGCCATTCCACAATAGTGAAGCACTGCAAATGGCATGGACGCTTTCAAAAAAGTGGCAACTCGGCCGTGCCGTCAAAGACCAACAGGCAAGCTTAGAGATGAAGGTAGTGGAAAAGACAGCGGAGCTACAAGACGCATGCAAAGCGTTAGAAGAGCAAAAGACCTTCATATTGAGTCAAAATGCCAATCTAGAGGAACTCTATCGTGATGCACAAGAAGCGCGTCGTGTGTCGGAATCGGCAAACCGAGCCAAGAGTGAATTCCTTGCGAACATGAGCCATGAAGTCCGGACACCGATGAACGGCATTCTCGGGCTAACCGGTTTGTTGTTGAAGAGCGCTCTTACCGACAGGCAACGCAGGCATTTGGAAATGGTCCAAACTTCCGCGGACTCCTTGATGGGAGTACTCAATGACATTCTTGACTTCTCAAAAATCGAAGCCGGCAAGCTTGAATTGGATCCCGTAACGTTCGACTTGAGAGAACTCGCCGGGGATGCGATGAAGATGTTTGGACTTCGCGCCCATGAGAAGGGACTTGAATTAACCACTCGAATCAAGCCTGCAATCCCTGAAATGCTAATCGGGGATAGCGGCAGACTTCGTCAGATTTTGGTGAACTTGATCGGCAATTCACTCAAGTTCACTCACGAAGGCCAAGTTTCCTTAACGGTGGATGTTGAGCACCGTGTCGACGACAACCTTTCGTTGTACTTCACCGTCGAAGATACGGGAGTCGGAATCGATCCCGAAAAACAGCAAGCTGTTTTTGAAGCGTTCACCCAAGCGGATGGGACAATGACGCGCCGCTATGGCGGGACGGGTCTTGGCTTGGCGATCACACGACGCCTTGTCGAAATCATGGGTGGTCGTGTTTGGATGGAAAGCGATGTCGGCAAAGGGAGTGCTTTTCACTTTATCGTGAAGCTACAGGCAGCACCCGAGGAAGCGATGGCAAAAATGCGATCCGCCAGACGAGTTGTGTCGCTCGACGGACTGCGTGTGTTGGTGGTGGACGATAACGAAACCAATCGATTGGTTCTCGAAGAAATGGCGTTTGCATGGCAGATGAAACCAAGTGTTGCTGTAGGAGGCCAACAGGCAATTGAGGCAATCATCGCTGCGAAAGAACAGGGAAATCCGTTTTCGCTCGTTCTGCTCGACGCTCACATGCCGGGGATCAATGGATTCCAAGTCGCAAGACATATCCGGCAAAATTTGGCAATGCCAGATGTGGCGTTGCTCGTACTGAGTTCGAATGATTCCAGCAGTGCCGTTGAATTAAATAAAGAGCTTGGCATTGCTGCCACGCTCGTCAAGCCGATCAAGCAATCCGAATTATTGGATTCCATCATCGCCGTCACTCAAAGCTCCGTGATCGCCGACGAAACCATTACCGCGTCCAACACTGGAAACACCGAGTTCGCCTCATTGGAGCAGTCGCGGATCCGTCCATTGAAAATCTTGCTTGCCGAAGACAACTACGTCAATCAACAAGTAATGATTCGCATCCTGGAACAAGAGAAGCATGAGGTCATTATTGTCGACAATGGCCGTGATGCCTATGAACAGGCAATAGCACAGCACTTTGATGTCGTTTTGATGGATGTCCAAATGCCAGAGATCGATGGCATCGAAGCCACCTCGGCAATACGAAAAGATGAACGAGCTGGTGGAACGAGGCGGATACCGATTATTGCCTTGACTGCGCATGCAATGAAGGGCGATCGGGAAAAGTGCCTTGAAGCCGGAATGGATGCCTATGTCTCCAAACCAATCGATGCAGACAAATTGACCGTTGTGATGGCCAATCTTGTCGATCAAGCGAGTGACGCAGCACCACCACCACCACCACCACCGATTCGATCCCCAGAAGAATCACTCGACCTTGAGGGAGTGATGAAACGAGTCGGAAACGACAAAGAATTTTTAGCGACGATGCTAGACATCTTTAGGGAAGATTACCCTAAACATCTCAGCGAAATGCGGTTAGCGTTCTCCGAACATGATCCAGAACGAATCGCAAAAGCGGCCCACACGATTAAAGGCAGTGCCAGTAATCTTGGCGGTCTTCAAGTGCAAAACGTAGCATCAAACATAGAGTGCTTGGCTCGCCAGGATGAATTACCCGAAGGCACAATCGCGATTGCCGAACTGGAAACACGCATTGATCAAATGCTAGACGCATTGAGCACATTCGTCGGTTGACCGCTTACCACCGAAAGCGAGTGAAGTGATCATGCCTAGTGAGAAAAGAAATCAAACTCGCTTAGCGATCACAAACTCGTTTAGCGATCACAACGAACTCGTACGCCTCGCACGATGACGATCGGTGGATGATGCAAACGAAAACCATCAGCAGACAGTTTTCGTCCCTTTGTCCTTAAGGCTTGCAACTGTCTACGAAGCGTCGCCGACATCGCCCGGTGCAGAAATGTGCTTGGAAATGTAGGCTGGCTCTCCCATTCGCTGGAGCAAGTCAAGTTGCAATTCAAGCCATCCGATGTGCCCTTCTTCGTCGAGCGCGATACGTTCAAAAAGCATGCGTGAACCTAAATCATTCTCGTCCGCTGCCTGCTTTGCCGACGCCGTGTAGAACTGAATCGCTTCTTGTTCGTCAGCAAGGTCTAGCTCGAACATTTCCTTGAGTGATCCGGCGCGTACAGGCGTCTTTTGGAGCGTTAGATCGGGCTCACCCTTAAGGAAGATGATGCGCGAAATGAACTCGTCCGAATGCCCGAGTTCCTCCTGCATTTCTTCTCGCATCTTCGTTGCAAGCAGGTCCATTCCCCAATCGTCAAGAACGCTCGCATGCAGTTGGTACTGATGCATCGCGGTTAACTCCATCGAAACTGCGGATTGCAAATTCTTTAACGTCTGTTTGTGACTCATAACTCGGGTCCTTTGTTTTAAAAATGATTAGTGAGGTTCGACTTGGAAACAGGACATGGTTGAATATCTTCAGTGGCAAAGCATATTTTGCATCGATGACGATGTCGAGGCCGGTTCAATTTGCAATTGGGACATTGCTATACGAATTCGCGAAACGCGCGACAACACATCGATGCTCCGATTAAACGAATTGCACGACAACGGAAAACGAAGACACGGTCCATTATTCTTGCCTCAATGTCCTTCCGATGCGAACAAAATCAGCCGACACACGGCTGTGCGAACGAGGTACTAAATTGAATGTAAACAGGCAATCGCGACGAGGGGAATATCGCATCCCCACCCATCGGAGTGACAACTGCAAAGCGCGCAACAAAAGTCTTTTTGATCATGGTTTTCGCGAATCAAACTGCCTACCTTGAGCTTCGTCCAAACTAAATCCCAAGATTGGCGGCGCAGCGAAAGTCGTCAATACTTTCAGCGATTCACGGTGCAAATCGAAACTCATGACGAGTCCCGCTACCCCAAAATTCGAAGTTGACGAAAATCTCGAACCCTGATCGGCTAAGTTCCACCTTGCCTATTGGGGGCCTACATCGGGTCTCAAGATGCTGTGAAAGCACGCGCGTCATCAAAAGCCTTTCCGCAAACTCAATTGGCATTTCGATAATGGCCACTGGCGTAAAGGTTCCGCCACTCAGTCCGGCGCGTTCTTATCAAGATTTGCTGGACCAACAACATAAATATTGTTGATGATGCTGGTCACTCCATCGACACGCCGAACTTGCTCCTGCGCCAACTGTTTTAGATAGAAGGAATCGACGCGACCACGAAGTTGAAGAACGCCTTGTCGAAATTCGCACGATACTGCTCTCAATGCCGGTTGGTGAGCTGATTCCAACTTAGCGCGAACGTCTTGATCAATCCGACCAGCAGCACGTTTATCAACCACAAACCCTGTTTCGCCACCCACGTGGCGATATTCGATTAAAGCATTCATCAATGAAACCAATTTGGAAGAGAAACTCTGGTCTATAGAAAAGCGACAGCGATCAAAACGCTGCAATGTACATACCGAAACAGCCCATCCCCGTTTCCTACATGTTTCGAGTGGTTGCGGCGCTGCAATCGTCCGCATCCGCACACATGGATAGCACAGTAGCATTACTGGACTTGTCGATGAAAGCTCGTCGACGCGACGAAATGAAAAGTAGAAAGCGACAACCAATGCTTCGATCTAGCCGACTTCTCAGTCTATCACCGAGCGCACGTTGGCAATTACCGAGCGCACGTTGGCAATTACCGAGCGCACGTCGGCAATTACCGAGCGCACGTCGGTGTTTGCCAGCACGACTTCTTCCGCTGCCGGAGAGCATATTTGGCGAACACTTTTAGGCCGATATAGGCACAAAATCAGCGATTATCCTATGAACATCGCATAACCAATCTTGGCGACTCATTCGGGTGTGGTAGGAGGGAGTGTCAGGTGAAATTGGTACGCAGCCGTTAAGTACGCCACCTCTCGAACCTGGACACCCCGTCCTACAACACGCATCTGCCATCCTATTCGACACGTCACAACTGTGCTTATCTGCTCAGGCACACAAACTAGCATACTACAGCAATCCGTGTGCCGTGTCCGGCCAATTCACGTAGCCTATACGAAGTGCCCCAAAGCGAGAAGCATGACTGCTCAGCCGACTAAGGTTGTTCCGCAGGATTCACCGTATCGTTAGTTCCGTTTCTCATCATGATCGCGATTCCTCCAATGGGAAATCCAGTAGTGCAATCAACTACAATCATGGCGGACCATGGTTGCGGCAACACGCACCGGAGTACACAGAAAGTTGACGTTTGCCGCACTCATTCGCTGCAGGCCCAAAGTGGTTACAACAAATTGCGTTAGCTGTGCGATGGACGGCGGTGTAGGAAGCCATGTGCTAATATAAATCCTGCCATCGGCCATTCGTGACGTTGTGGATTGGACGAGGGTTCGCGCGTCAGTGCTGCGACACTCATTCGCGAAATTCCTCAACAACGCCTGTCTGCAATGAATAGCGTCGGAACAATTTGACACCACCTACGATGATTTTCGAATCAACTCCACGAAGCATGCTGTGTTTGCTGTTTGCCCGTGTTTGCTGCTAGAATGTGCGTTCTGGTCACGGTATTTCAACGAGATTTAGCAGTATGACAAAACGGGTCCTCGTTCTGACGTTGATTGTCGTCGCTCTCTTGGGTCTCGTGTACTACAGCAAATGGACCCCAAAGCCAGCGGTTGTATCGGGGTACATTGAATCTGACGAGATAAGGTTGGGTTCACGCGTCGGGGGGCGTGTCGCACGTGTCTTGGTAGTAGAAGGCCAAACGGTCAAGCAAGGCACCGTTCTTGTTGAACTCGAACCGTTTGATTTACTAGAGCGAGAATCGCAGCGAGTGTTTTCTCTGGCCGCTCGCGAGGCCGAGTTCAAACGGTTCTCTGCTGGCTTTCGTGACCAAGAGAAGGCGCAGGCTCAGGCAAGGATTGACCAATTGCAGGCACGGCTCGACTTATTGACCGAGGGACCTCGGACAGAGGAAATCGAAGCGGCACGGGGTCGACTTTCGATGGCCAGGGTTCAACATAAACTCGCGCAGCAAACCTCGGACCGACTGACAAGGCTTGTCCGCGAAAACGCTGCTTCAAAACAGGAAATCGACAATGCGAATGAGTCGCTCGATGCCGCCTCGTCAAATGTGGTTGTGCGTCAACAAGAGCTGAATCTACTGCTTGCCGGCACCCGAAAAGAGGAATTGCAAGAGGCAACAGCCCGAGTAGAAGAAGCGCGTCAAGCTTGGCAACTGATGCAGCAAGGCTACCGTAGCGAGGAAATTGAACAAGCCAAAGCGGCTCGCGATTCCGCCCAAGCTGCATTGGATGCACTTCGACAACAGAAACAGGAACTTAGCATCAGAAGTCCCATCGATGGAATCGTCGAAGCACTCGATCTTCAACCGGGGGACATGGTTGCGTCGGGAGCGCCCGTGTTATCGATGCTGGACAAGAACAATCTTTGGGTGCGCGCGTATGTTCCGCAAAATCGCATTGGTATGAAAGTTGGGCAGCAAGTACGTGTGACTGTCGACAGTTATCCCTCCGAACCATTCAGCGGTACGATCACATTCATTGCCCGGCAAGCCGAGTTCACGCCAAGCAATGTCCAAACATTGGAGGAACGATCCAAACAAGTCTACCGCATCAAAGTGTCCATTGAAGATCAGCGTGACTACCTTCGACCGGGGATGATGGCCGATGTTTGGTTGGATTCAATGGGTGATGGAGAATGAATCCACCAATCATTGACGTCCGATCGCTATCGCGCAGCTTCGGCTCATTGGTGGCCGTTCACGACGTCAGTTTCCAAGTATCACGCGGGTCGATTTTCGGACTGCTCGGCCCGAACGGCAGCGGCAAGTCCACCATTATCCGCATGTTGCTCGGGATTCTTCCGCCCAGTGGTGGTCGTGCTAGTGTGCTTGGCCTGGATGTGCGAACCGGCGCCGAACGGATCAAGCCACGGGTCGGATATATGTCGCAACAATTCAGTCTTTATGGCGACTTATCGGTCAGGGAGAATCTCGATTTCTACGGACGCGTCTATGGACTTGACCAGCAATGTTTGGCGAAGCGGCGCGATGAAGTACTCAGCCTGACGGGGCTCGACGACCGACTACCACAGCTAGCCGACACGCTGTCGGGTGGTTGGAAACAACGCTTAGCGCTGGCCTGTTCGCTGATACATGAGCCCGAAGTTTTGTTCTTGGACGAGCCCACTGCTGGCATTGACCCTGTCGCTCGGCGTCACTTGTGGGATTTGCTGTTCGAGCTATCCGGTCGCGGCGTGACCCTGTTCGTCACCACCCACTATATGGACGAAGCGGAACGATGCACCGAAGTTGGCTACATCTATCAGTCACGACTTCTGGTACTTGGAAAGCCTCACGAATTGAAACAGCTGCCCGAAGTGAACCCAGCGGGCACGCAGCGGTATGAGATTCGTCTACCTAGCCCAGCCCAGCACCTCGCCTCACTGCGACAGTTGCCCGAAGTCCATGACGCAACGCTTTTCGGTGAAACGATTCATCTACTAATGGATCAAACGCGATCACCCGGTGACGTTCTTCGCCAAATCGGTCAGCCTAGTGCAGAAGACACACGCGAAATCGCCCCAAGCTTAGAAGATGTTTTTGTGACGTTGACCAACAACGCAGAAAAACAAACCCCACAGGATCCCGATCAAGCCAACGAGAACGCAACCCAGCTCACGACCGAACCCGCCATCGCGACGGAACCAACTTTCCACGAATCTGCGGAAGAGATCCCCGACGATGCGACAGCGATAGAAAATCCATCGTATCGTGGTACCTACACAGGTCTTTGGGCAGTCTTGCTCAAGGAACTCGTCCATATCCGCCGCCAGCCGACGACGCTTTTCTTCATGCTGGTTATCCCTGCGATACAGACGACCATCTTCGGGTATGCCATTGACACTCAGATCGAGAACATCCCAACGGTCGTGTTTAACCTTGATGGCCGACAATTGTCTCGAGAGTTGACATCGGCGTTTGAAAATACGCGTCGTTTTCGAATCGTCTCGTACGCAACCGATGACGAATCCTTTCAGCGTGCGATGTCGTCGGGACGAGCCAAAGTCGGAATCCGCATTCCTCCGAATTATGTCGACCAACTACTCCGAGGCGAACAAACGCGTCTGCAAGTACTCATTGATGGAAGCGATTCCCAAGTCGCGACGACGGCTCAGAGCACCGCGCAGCTACTAGGCATGAATTTGTCGATCCAATTGGCGAGGGCAAAAGAGGACGCGATGCAATTGGCCCCCGCTCGGAGCGAGTCAGGAAAAGGCGTGCTGCCAATCGAAGTTCGGACGCGAATGCTCTATAACCCTGATTTGGAAAGCTCCCACTTCTTTGTCCCTGGCTTGGTCGGGATCATCCTGCAATTGGTAACGCTATTCCTAACGTCGTTTGCCATCGTCCGCGAACGCGAACTCGGTACGTTGGAGCAGCTATTTGTGACTCCCGTCGGCCGTACGGGGCTACTACTGGGAAAACTATTGCCGTATGCCTTGGTCGGGTTTGTCTCCTTTTTGACCGTGATGGTCGTCATGATCTATGTGTTTGGCGTCGACATCCGTGGCAGCATATCGCTATTACTTGCCCTGTCGATGTTGTTCATGGTTTGCTCGCTCGCTCTCGGATTACTCGTGTCTACGATCGCAAAGACACAACTCGAAGCGATCCAATTTGCGTTCATTATCATGCTGCCATCGGTCTTGCTTTCGGGCTTCGTTTTTCCGCGGAGTGAAATGCCATTGCCGATCTATTTGGTCACGTTCATGATTCCAGTGACCTACTATATCGAGATACTTCGCGGCGTCGTTTTGCGTGGTGCCGACTTCATTGACCTGATGCCATGGGTCATTGGCCTTACCATTTGTGGCGTGGTCGTCATGGCACTTAGCATTGCCCGATTCCAGAAACGCCTTCGCGTTTAGAATGGCATCGTCGAGCATTGCATTCAACGGACTGGGCGCATTCAACGGACTGGGCGCATTCAACGGACTGGGCGCATTCAACGGACTGGGCGCATTCAACGGACAGATCGGGCGCAACCGGTGGAAGCAAAGCAAACACGCGGCCAACCATCGAGAGCGGGAAATCGAATCAGCACTTGTCCATTGCGATCGCAGGTTGGCTGGCAAAACCTGTCGTCGGAATGGATGGTGACTCTTCCACATCCGCCGTCACTTGTGCCGCTCTCATCATGGCTATCGCGACACAAACCAAACCAGTCGCATCAAGCGTCACACCCATCAGCGATGTCGTTGTAAAAGCTTCGTTTAGAAGAATCGCAGCGGCGACGGCTGTGATACCGGGAACCGTCGCTGTCGCCAGCGTCGTGATCGCACCGCCAAGCGAACGAACGGCGTAGGTAAAAAGTGTCAACGAACCGACGACGACGATCCAACCATGAAAGATGCCCTGTACAGCAAGCGTGCCGGCTCCTGCGTCCAAAAGACGTTGAGCATCACCGAAAATCATATAGATGGGGAGATAGAGAATCAGACCGAATACGGAAACGATCGATGTCGCTCGAAGTGCATCTACGCCCAATTGCTGAACTCGAACCGTATAGATCGCCCACATCAACGGACCACCCAACAGCAACAAGTCGCCGATCCAAGCTTGGCCTCGTGACGGTTCAACGCCATCGAGGAAAAAAAAGAACGTTGCCAGTACCATGAAGGACAAACCCACCACACGAACCGGCGTCACTTTCGTAATACCGACCGCTGCCCCCAGTAAGATCGTGAATAGCGGCAGCATCCCAGCGGTAAGCGCCGAACCGTGCGTTGCAGGAGCAAACGAAAGTCCGGTATAAGTCAAAGCCGTATAGCCCGGTCCGGCAGCAAGACCTAGCAGAAAGCAGGTCCGCAGCCGCAGCCCCCCCAACCCGATACGCCATAAGACGGGAGCCATCACGACGCCCGCGAACACGAACCTAAGCAACATCAATTCCATCGGCCCGAGCGACGAATGCGTCAAACCCCAGCGTGACGCGATCGCCCAACCGGACCAAACCGTCACCACTCCAACGAGCGATAAAACGCCAAAAACGAAACGGTTCAATGTAATTCAATCGCAAAAGGGTAACAGGACCGGCGGATCAAGCATCGTCAAAAAACGAATTCGATGAGCCCGGTTTGTAGCGAAGCTGTGTCAGTAAATCCAGCGGGCGAGTGCGGGTAAGAAAAAACGCAACAAGAAACGCATGAATCATGCCAGCTCTCCCTACCGTACGGTTCGATTCTTCCCGGTAAAGACATTCCGACACGACATTTGGATACCTAGTTGCGTTGCTTTCTAACGATTCGTAACCTTGGGTATGAACGAATCCTATCCAAAACTCATCGTCTTTGATCTCGACTTCACTCTATGGGACTGCGACGGAACGTGGTGTGACTGTTTGTCGCCACCATTTGGTTTACGCGGCGGAAAAGTCACCGACCGAACGGGGCGCATGGTCCGACTATACGATGACGTTGCAATGATTCTTGACGAATGCAAGCGAGGGCGTGTCCCCATTGCCGTGGCATCACGAACGGAGCAGCCGAGGTGGGCGCAAATGTTGCTAGATCTACTCGAAATTACCAATCGGTTTTCGTTCGCCGAGATCTACCCGACAACGAAGTTGAAACATTTCGCAGCACTTCAAGAATCGAGCGGCATTCCATTTGAGAAGATGCTCTTCTTTGATGATGAAATGCGAAACATTAGCGAAGTTTCACAGCTTGGCGTGACCAGTATTCACGTTGCCGACGGATTGACCGAGGCGCTCTTTCGGGACGGTTGCCAGCAATTCGCCGAAGCGTTTTAGGATCGCCCAAACCGCCGCACTCGCTTCCATTCTTTTGCTGCGGCTGCCGACATGTGAGCTGAAGAGTCATCCCGAAACGCAAAGAGCCTGGCAAACGCCAGGCTCTTTTTGAATAGTTCACGGCAAAAGCCGTTCGGCGACTTACCGCGAAACTTCGATCAATTCGACGTCCGAGGCGACTGCAACCTCTTCGTGATTACTGAGCGTGACCCAACCATCCGAATCGGGTTTAGCCGATTGGATCGCTCCGATCGCTGCCACGGAGACCTCGGGAAATCGAGCTGCGAAGTCAACGGCGGCTTTGGCGGCATCCGCCAGCGCCACTGCACGCACGTCATTAGACGCTGGGACGTCCGCCTGAGCACAACAGGAATAGGAATCGCATCCGCTATCACATCCACAGCCACCGCGTACTTTGCTGTAACAGGATGGGCAGCAGTGCAGTGCACTCCAATCGTAAACACAAACGGTCTTCTTGCCTTTTTCAGTCCCTAGCTTTTTAATCGTCCGCACCTTGCCGCATTTTTTCAGCGGACCACATTCCCAGGGGAATCGTAGTGGCGGGATGCAAATGGTTTCACATTCAACAACAAATTTCGTTGTCTCCACTTCTTCCTTTTCGACTTTGACCTGACAGCGTCCCTCTTCGCAGAAGCAGCAGCAGGGGCCGAAAGCACTTGCGGTGCTAGTCGAAAGGGTCAGCAACGTCGCCAAACCCAACAATCCTAATGGAATAATGCGTTTCATCGGAAAATCCTTTTTTCGGTTGATCAATATGCGATGGTGCCAAACCCCACCGGGGTTCGGCAAAAAAGTCAAAGGTCGGCTTAAAAGTCAACCAAAAATCGAGCACCATAGACATCGTATTCACCCGAGACAGGAGCTCCCATCCGATTACCAACCGTGCTGTTGGAAATGTCACCAGTGATGTAGTTGAACTGCATCCGCGCGTTTGTGTTCCAGTGCCAGTTCATGCCAATGGTAAGTGCCTCGCCTTCGCCACCAAAGATGTCCTCATCGGAGAAATCAGCCTTTGAATATCGAGCAGCAAGTTGCCACGCTCCCCAACCAGCCGCACGTCCACAATTAGCGGAGTCAACCATCCAGAAATTCTGGAACGGAACGACACGACCAATCGTTCCCGACTTACGCTCCCAGGGCATATGCTCCCCCGTCAAGAAGTAGCTGGCATAGATGTAGCCACCGTCCAGACGAACGTCTTCGGCTCCATCACGCTCGACCCAGTTGCTTTGGTACTCGCCGACGATTTGCAACGCCCCCAAGTTCACAACGCCTTCGAGTCCGATCAGATTGTAGTAGTCTGCACCAGCGATTTGTCCGGTATCGAGCCACCGCGTACTCTCGGTCCGAGCTTCTGGGCGGGTGCGGAAGCGGGATTCCGATACCGCATCGGTGCTAACATCGGCGTGTGAACCCGAAATGGCCCAGTGGGCGTAACCGCGTCCATTGCTTGTTTCATCGTACCAAATTGTATTGGCCAATCGTCCGGCAACTTGCAACTGCAAATGGTCGCCCGTGTAGTTACCTTCATCCTGAATATTGCGTTGATTGAAAACCCCGTATCGCCAATTCCAAGCCAAGTCATCCGTGATACCGTAGGATTGCAATCCCAATCGGCGTGCGTCTTCATTAAACGCTTCGATCACAAACGGACGCTCGATGAAAACGTTGTAACGAGAGCTATTCAAGTGATCCAAGCCAAAGGGACGTTTTTGATTTCCCAGTAAGACTTCTTGAAAAATCGGCAAATTGCTCCATCCGATATAGGCGTCGCGGAACTCCGACTTGTTTGCGCCGGCCATTTCCAATTCCAACTTGTATTTCATGTTGTCTTTGATCTTGCCAGAGGCAGCCAATCGCAAGCGACGAAAGCCCAGTCGATTGTCGGGGTCGGAACCACCGTTGAACTGGTTGATTGCTGGATCTTCGTTAGTATCAAACCCCCAACCATCGACGTGAATACGTCCGCTGATCTTCATCGTCGCCTTACTGGTGTTGCTGACGACAATGCTCTTGTTCCCGGCGAGCTTTTCAACTTTTTCAAGTGACTTTTCGAAACCGTCAAGATCTTCCCCGAAGGCTTCGATTTTTTCCGAAAGCTTCGTGATATCACTACCATCGTCCTCGGATTCGTCGGCGTCTTCCGTGTCCGTTTCAGCTTCGGTGGGTTCGCTAAGCGATTCGTTGATCAGCATGCCTTGCGGATACGACTCGCCTAGATAGGGTTGTGCGATTGGCACGTTTGCCGACTCGACTTCGTAAGCTGAATGGAGATACGACTCCAATTGATCAGCTTCGGCCGATGCGCTAAAGCAAATGAATGTTGAAGTATAAATGAGTCCGCATAGGGTCCGCCTGCGGGCGGATGTAAAGAGGGAATACATTAGTGGACCGTCCCTGGCTTAAAAAATGTTAATCTGGCGTTTTACACCAATGGACCGTCTTGTCCGGATGGTCGTGCCCGCCTGTAAACCGGGCATGCCACCGGAGAGTCTCAGGAGTTTATTCAAACTCGGAAGAATCCATTTCTTCCCCCGTTATTCCCAATCGGAAATCCTCGCCTCGTTTGCAAGGCACAAGGCAAGGAATTTTCCTCGTCTTCATAGAACGCAACCATTGATTCGGAAAAACCGGATTAACCAGACCCTGTACTGCAGACCGAAATGGAAGGTTTATTAATTTCCGAGTTTTTTTCAGTGAAAATTCACGGCTTTTCGAAACCACCCAAAGCCCCGAACGTGGACCAAACTGCGGTCCAAAGAAGACAATAGGACCCTGCGAAAAGCCTTGCTGCGTTACCTTGGCCGTCCAAATCGAATAGGCGCTAGATACTTAGCTCGCGTGTTCAAGGCCACATACAAGTCTGGATGGTCTATTTCACTTTCTCGAATTGCCTCTGAAAGAACTCCCGCATTTCCGAATTGATGTCTCGGCCGCCGGCATCGCGGGTGTACACAAAGATATTTTCGACATCAAGTTCGTCCATTTTTGACTTGAGGTCTCGGCCAAAATTCGGGTGATGAATACCCTGGCCAGGCCGCGCATTATCAGGAAGCGGTCCATCCGCTTCACTGTAGACCATATAGATTGCCGGGTCGTCTTTCGTCAAATGAGTAATGGCTGATGACTCATCGTAGAGTCTCTGTTTTTCAGGAGTCGGATGGAGCACCTCATCCGCGGTCGTCATTCCGTATACTTTGAAAATCGACGGATGCTGCCAAGCTCGACCACCAATCAACGATTTGATTTTGATCGGGTCATAGGTACTTTGACCACCAAACGTACCGATGGCCTGAATGCGAGTGGATTGGCGTTTGATTGGATCATCACTCATTGGATCGGCAAGATCGTCATGAAAGCCGATCCACATCGAGATTCCCGCACCGGCGGAACTGCCAAAACAGGCAACTCGCTGCGCATCGATATTCCATTGCTCCGCTTTGCTTCGCAGGAACTGCAATGCGCGAGCACCATCCTGTTGCGGCGTGGGAAAGAGCACCTCTTTTCCGTCCACAAAACGGTAGTGAATCGCACCAACACTGATACCAGCATCCAAGAAACCGTTTAGCCTATCCGGGGGGACGTGTTTGTTGCCACCGACGAAACCTCCGCCATGAATGTAGATCACCAATGGCGTTGGCTCGTCAGATGATGCTTGATAAAAATCGAGTACGTTTCGTTCGTGCTCGCCGTACTTTACATCCGCGTAGGTTGGTTGGATCGCGCCGCGTGTTGTGTCACTATTCCTCGCGAACCCTTTTTTCAGATTTTCGCGATATCGAATCTGGTAAGCACGAACTTCCTCGCGTGTTAAGATGCCGTCTTTGTTTGTGTCGGCACCTGGAAATCGCTTGAGCAAATTTTGCAGACGTTCCTCCACAATCGGCTCTTCGTCAGCTGCCACGGATAGAACAGGCACACTAAGCAGGCAGCACCCTACGAATATTCGCAGGCTCGATTGGACAAGGGCAAGGACAAGGGCAAGACATTTGATCGCGGTTAGCCGTTTGATTGCGGTTAGCCGTTTGATTGCATGTAGCATTGTCCGGTTCCCTTTCAATTATCGATTCGAACGCACACCCGATTGACGCTGACGTCATGGCACACAACCAATGATAGTTGCGTACACTCGGATTGTCGTGTGTTTTCCACGTTCCACCGTGTCACGTAGCTGATCGATGCCGGTTAGACGAATAGGTCCAATGCTTTGTAGCTTGCCCCTAGCACTGGCTCACTTGGGAAACCGAGCCAACGTTCAAGCGCGGTGGCATAGACTTGTCGGTAATCGGTATGGTGGCGTGGTGCGTCTTCCTTCAAATCGGCTAGATCGGGATGTTCACCGAACAGGCCCCCCTTGAGACGTCCGCCCGCTAGAAACACCGGAGCGGCAGCCCCGTGCCCCGTGCCGCGTCGCCCGTTCTCGGAGAGAGTTCGGCCAAACTCCGAAAAACTCATCAATAGCACGCGATCGAGCAGCTTCGCACGATTCAAATCGTCAACGAATGCGGCGACCGAGATGGATAGTTCACGTAACAGCGCCGCGTGATTGTCCCGTTGGTTCGCATGATTATCAAAGCCGCCTATCCCACCTCCGCCAAGTTCGGCAAAGAAGATCCGCACGCCAAGATCAGCACGGATCAATTCCGAAATCGTCTTGAATTGTTTAGCAAGTGAGAACGAAGGGTATTCGTCTTGCCGGTCGGTGGTACGTAGTACTTCGGCCACTTGATGACTGGTTGCGTGAGCGGCCAAAGAACTTTGCTGGACATAGTGGGCGAGCGGATTGTCACTATCTGTGGCCGATTGTTTGGCTGCTTCTAACAGACCTTTTCGTTGACTCTCATCCGTTCGCAGAGTCCATTTTTCCGCTGAGCGGACCGACGGAACGACCGCTCGTTGCGTTCCTAGTGCCAACGGCATTGGGATTGGAGCCACCAGCGTGGCAGGAACCGAAGGCTCGTCGGGGCGTTCGGCGTGGTCAATCGCACGGCCTAGCCACCCGGTTTGACATGCGGCCTGACCGGGACGCGCGGTATGCCAATCTCGCAAGGCTTCGTCATGGCCGCGATTTGAATTTGGATAACCAACACCTTGAACGACCATCATTTGCCCGTCTTTGAACAGTCGCGAGAACAGCGGCATTTCGGGATGGAAGCCAAGATCCGAGTCGATCGGGTGTACATCACTAGCCGTCAAACGAAGCGTCGATCGACTGCGTGCGTAAATGTCGTTCGAATAGGGAACGACCGTATTGAGCCCATCGTTGCCCCCAGAAAGTTGCACGACAACAAGCACCGTATCCGATGATGGTTCACTCGCACCGGCCGCCAGTGCCGATTGCTGCATGAACGTGGGCATCGCAGGCGAAAGCGAGACCAAGGTGGAAGTGCCAACCACCGATTTCAAAAAATCACGACGTGAATGTGACATAGCAAATTTCTCGTTAGGGTCATTGAAAAACAGTCGTGGTTCGCAGCGTCAACAAAATCTCGCGACGCGGCAAAATCTCTAGGACAATTGAAACTCAGTCAGCGCGGCGGCATTGGATGCAAATTGCCGCAAAGCCGATCCATCCGTATCAATCGAACTTGGTATCGTTCTACGGAGTTCCTCACGCACGGATTTCGGTAAATCGTCCTGCAAAAACAACGCGACCAAGAATCCTGGCGAGGCCGTCGGATCGTCATAGCCATAACGACTCGCAATCGCAGTGGGATCAAGTTTACCACCATACCGACCATTCCGAGCAAACAACGAATGCGCCAAGTTGCATCGACCGGTCATGGTGGCCGAGTTGATCCAGTGACGACCACCGTACCAACCATCAACGGTTGGCGGGTTGTAAAGGTTTTGCCCGAGTTGAGCGAGTTCCTCACTAAGGATGACGGTCGACAACGTCCCCTCCATCCCTCGGACGATTTCCAATGCGAACTCGACAGGGCTCTTGATTCGGCGTCGGTAGGCGGCAGCGGAAAAGAAGTGGTTCGAACGTAACATTGTCTCAACGACTCGACCAGTGTCATAGTCCTTGGCTAACATCTCGGCCAACGGGTCAAGCAGACGATCGCTGGGATCTTCCACTTCCGAAACGAACCAACGGTACAGCTTTCGAACTAGCATTCGCGGTGCAACCGGTTGTTCCAGTACGATCCGCAGTACGTCTTCTGCTTTCCAATTCCCGCTTCGACCGAGGATCTTCTTTACGCCCGTATCATGTTCTCGGTCGAAAAAGCGGAGCTGCCCCCTCAGGACGACCCAACCGGTGAAAGCTCGCGACGCTTCACTGACATCTTCTTCTCCAAAGTTGCCAGGGCCTAAGCTCAAACGATGCATCAATTGCCGAGCGAATTCTTCATTGGGTTGTGCCTTACGACTGGACTGTGCACCTAAACCAAGATAGACAGCCGGGTCCTGCGAGACGGCATCAAGCATACTGCTGTACTTGCCCAACGCATGTTCGCGCAGCACGCGTATGTGCTGGAGCATTAGTTGCGAATCGCCTACGCGTGATCCGCTGATACCAAAGTGGCTGTGCCAAAACAGCGTCATCTTTTCGAGTAATGGATAGGGGGTTTTCAGCATCCGCCGCAACCACCATGCTCGCAAAGATCCCATGTTACCGGACTTAGCCGATGCCAATTCGTCCTGGTCCATCACATGGTGGAACGCGTCCAATTCCTCGCCACCCCGTAGCAAACGGTCAACAGTTTTTTGAGGACCGCCGCTGACCGCCTGCTGCAGCTCTGAATACGTTGCTCCGAAGGCAGCACGTCGATATAGGTGACCGGCCATCGCGAGCGTCCATGGTCGGCTCTCGCTCGGCTGGTAGGATGACCAAGCCCAATCAGGATCAACGTCGTTCGCGATGTCTCGTTTCATCGTTCTTCTCACTGGTAATCGAATTTGAAGCAAACGTCTTATCGAACAGAAACAGGCAAAGACAACTCAAATCGGACGATCAGCTGGGATTGCCCATTGGTGGAATTTGCATGGAGGGTCGCGGTGCGGACGTTTTGCAGCACAGTCCTCAAAATTCTCTGTTGCATCTCGGCCTCCTCGCGCGTGTTACCGTCCTCGACCATGTTCTGACGCACCATTGCATCCGAATTTTTTTCCAATATCGAAGCGAGTTGGGGACCATCAATGACAGCGATACTATGCGTGTCCGTCATGGCGTCCACATCACCATGGTCGCCGATTGCATCAATCAAATCTCGAGTCAACGTGTCGCAAGAACCAAGAATCAAATAGTCACCCGGCATGGCAAGCGTCGGTTGGAAGTTGTGGCGTGGATTGACCGAAGCACGATCCTGCTCGTCGGCGGCGGAAAATCCAGCCTTTGTATAGGTGATGTCGGCGTGGGTTGGTCTTTCAATGATCAACCCTGGTTCGGCCTGTTGCCCACGTGTGAAATTGACCAAGCCAATCGCCTTTTGCCAAGCTTCCTCGACGATCGGTGCGAACTTATCGGGATCCCGCATCCGCATCACCACCGCGAATCCCGGTAACTGAAGCGATGGCGTGCCGACGTTTGAGTCATATCGCTGTTCGGCAACAACCACACGAATTTCGGGTCGCGTTTCAGCTAAAACCTCATCGGTCAAGTCACGCCCCGTGAAGAAGATTCCCATCATGTTCTCAAAGAAAATCAGCCCAGACGTACGCTCTGGGAATAATTCATCCTTTGCGGCATAGTAGCGATACAAATCACGATACAGGCTGATCCCAGCAATCTGTTGTGGCACATCGAAATTGGGCATTGCGCCTTCACCGGCAACTTCTGGCAAAGCGAATCCATCCGCTGCCGATGGATCACCGACGGTACCATCGGTGGTCAATTGGAATTGCACAGCACCGTCTTGGATCTCCGCTGCGATCGATACCCAATTGGCATTGCGCAACGATTTTTGCAATGGAGCAAAGAGCAGTGACGCCAATGGGTTCTCGTTTTCCGACAACCCTTTCTGTAGCTTAGGTATTTGCTTCAGCACACCCATATTTGCATACACAGTCGCCACCGACTCCTGACTTGATGCTCGTTTCGCTTCTTGGAAACTCTCGGAGTCTGCGAAGCAGGGCTGATCGGGTTCCGCACGAAGATCCATCGCCAGCTTTAACATGTCTGGTTTGTTGGTTACTAACAATCGATTGCCCACGATCGCATGAGCTTCGTTTGGTCCAAACCGCCATCCCGTGACGCCGCGGTATTCTGCCGATGCCACGCGATCAGGCTGCCCCGCTTTTTCTGCATCGTTACGAGCATTCATTAGAAAGAACTCGTGGATTTCCTCGATCGTTTTTGCATCCTTGGCTTCGATGATCAATAGATTGGCCTCATTCGGCCCAATCGCCCAAGTGATCCCGCCGCCAACAACTTTATCGATCAACGTTGGCAAATCGCACTCGAACCTACCCTTGAAATAGTTGACGAGATTGAACGCTTGCTGTGCCTCCGAATTCGCCATCAAGTCCTTGTAAGCAGGTATCGCAGTGACGGCTTTAACAACATCGTCTTGAAAGGCAGCATCCAAGATGGCATCTGGGCGAGTGATCTCGACGACGATCAATGCATCCGGCGAAATCCACTCCGTCGCAGGCGCGGGTGAATCTTGCGAATAAACGATCTGTGGAACCAACAAAAGGAACAGCGAAGAATGGAAGATGAAGCTAACTCGGCACATGGATTTGACTCCTTGGAGGTTGTAAAGTTGGTTGGTCATACACGCAGGCCCGTTTTCGTCGAGACACCTCCTAAGAGCGTCTCGAACAGGCGTTTTGACGCCTCTAAAGATCTCGTCTGGAAAACATCAGTGTGGTCAGTCCGAGTGCGGCGAGCGTTGGGACCCCGTATCCCAAGACAACGCGAATCAAAGAAAAATCTTTGTAGTCGCCACGTTCATAAAACTTTGGATCTTTCCTGGTCGCCGCAGCACTTCCGCCCGCCAGAACATTCAGGAAGTTCGCTGCTTGTTCGGCCGCCGCTTGCATGTCCTCTCCCTTGGCTGGCTCCGCAGCAGCCGATTGTCCTTCATGCCAAGGTGTTCGCAGCAGCGTTGGTAACGATTGATTCAAACTGATTGGGGAAAACTCTTCGAGTGAAAACGTATGTAGCACAAGGTTTACCGGCATCCAAATCAAAATCAGTGCAGCAGCAGCAAACATCGAACTGCGAAAAGCCGTTCCCGCAAAAAATCCTATTGAGACAAGAAACGTTAGCACCATCGCCACAACGGCGAGTGAAGCGACGATCCCATAAAGCGTCACATCGTTCTCGCCCACGCCCGGACGATCAGCCACAGCGACGATCCAAACGGCTGGCAGAATCACAACGAACAAAGCCGCCAAGACCGCCGTCACGCGAGCTGCCCAAGACGCCAACAAATACTCCAACCGAGTGACAGGCCTGCTTAGAATGCCATCGGACAACGCTTCCAAACGGGCCCCGGTGACCGGATTGAGTCCGAGTAGTAACACCACCAAGAACCACGGAAAAACGAGATACGGAAACAAAAGTTGAGCAATCAAACGTGCCGTCGGTGTAACAGCCCAATTCGTCGTGACAATCAAAAACGTCACAAGAACGGTGGCAATCAACCATGCACGAATGAGCCAACTTTTCCACAAGCCGTTAAGCTCATACGCCAGAATCGCTCGTAACGGCATGCTCTTTGAGTGGAGATTGGAGATCAAACCGCCGAAATCCATGATCACTGTCCTGTTGCAAAAGCTGAAGGTATGCGAATTCGGTTTCGTTCTGAGTCGACCGAATGGCTTGAAGGGTAAGTTTGCTGGCATCGACTAACCGCAGCACTTCGGCCATCACGCCGGCGCGGCTATGACCGTCGGCCACTTCGACCAAAACCGTGTTTTGTTCGTGCGGTTGAATTTTGATGCCCTGTACTTGAGCGGCCTGCTCGGCTAATTGCCGGACATCTTCAGGATCACCATCGAGTTCCAAACAAAAATCGTCGCGCTGCAAGCGCTGCTTCATCTCTCGCATCGACCCACTGAAAATCATCCGTCCCTCATGCATCACGCCAACGTGATCGCAGATCTGATCGATGTCGCTGAGGATGTGCGTTGCCACCATGACCGTGCGAGATTTCGCGAGCTCGCGGATCAAGTCCAACGTGAAGCGTCGCGCCGACGGATCGAGTCCCGCAGTCGGCTCATCCCAAACCAAAAGTGGCGGATCGGCTAGCAGCGATGCGGCGATGCCAAGCCGAGTTCGCATGCCCGTCGAAAACGTTTGGATGCGACGATCGGTCGCACTCAGTAAACCCACCGCTCGCAACAATGACGTCAATCGGGGTTTGCGAATCTGCTGAGGAATCCGACACAACTTGCCAAGCAAATCCAGATACTCGATCGGGCACAAATGGCCCGGTAATACGGGATGAGTTGGCAGATAGCCAATCATGGCTCGAACATTCGTTGCATTGGGACCACATGGATGCCCAAATACTTTTGCATTCCCAGCAGACGGTCGCTGCAACCCAAGCAACAATCGCAAAGTCGTGGTTTTTCCCGCACCATTTGGCCCGAGTAACCCATACACCGCTCCGCTGGGAACGTTCAAACTCATGTCGTTCACCGCGATCACGCGTCCTGCGTAAATCTTGGTTAAATGTTCAGTTTGGATTGCCAATTCCACAATGGATTCCCTTTCGGATGGAGGCAAAATCGGTACGGCTGCTGGCAACTATCATACGAGTGAAAGCCAACGTAGTTTGTTGGTGGGAAAGTATTTTGGTTCCGGCGGATGCATCTTCAATAGGTAGGATTACCGTGAGCATTCGGATTCACGAAGGATGCGTCTCACACCTATTCGCAAACGGCCTTAATTTATTGGCCGTAAAACGAAAAATTCAAATGATTCAGCCTCCTTCGCCTCAATTGTAAACGAAGTAGCACGCTTCATGCCGACGACCGATCCAGCGTGTTTTTAATGGACAGACCATGAACAGGCGAAATGCCCTGGCTGTGGCACCGCTCCTGATTTGATCGCTACCGAGGCGCCGACACGACCGCAGAAAGCTATTCGGCACCCATCGGAGGAAAGTGAATGCTCGGATGCCCTGGGGCGATAACCAGTAGCAGCAACATCACCATCGGTATTGACGCCAAAATCGGCAACACGACTGCAGCGGGGTACAGCCACCAACGAACACGCCGACGATCCGGTAGGTGATTGAATAGATTTGCCGGCAGGTAAACCAACAACCCATAGACGAGAATCCATTGAGCGAGCATGAGTGGATTCGGCCCCGCGAACAGAGCTTCGTTGATAAAGCCAGTCAAACCGTACATCAGAAACGCAGCAAATGGAGAAAGGGCATAGCGTTTTAGTAGCCAGCCCCACATCGCAAATTGCGGAAGGAAAACAACGACGCTGTGGAACAGCACCACGTCAAAATAGTTGGCTGATGCCGTGATATAGACCTCACCCATTTTGACACCAAACAATGGTGCACAATTCGTCATCGTCGTTGTGATGGCCTCTTCAACGAGTGCCAAAGCGGTGACGAAGCAAAAGAACTTCAACCAAATCCGTTTCGGTGAATGAACGACACTCTCGGCCACATATTTGCGGAGCGAAATGGATAGTCCCCCCATTCCGATGATCCACAACAGGTTTAGGCCCCACAGCATTCCCGACATTGCGGCGAGCTTGCGGTCTTCAAGTCCTGCCAGAGTGAGGAAGATCGTTAGCAATATCTGCCAAGTAAGCAAAATCACGACGACCATTCGCTTGATCCAACTTGAATGACTCACGGAGGGATCTGCCATGGATGACGAGTTCGTAAAGGACGCAAAAGAAATGAAGGCACCAGAAGTGGCGATGCCAGTACACACGAATTGTTAGTCGCTTGCAAGCAGTATCAACCATTCGGGAAGCTCAGCAAACGCAAAAGATGAGTCGTGTGTCGCGAATGCATTTCCTCAATTTGCTTGCGCAATAGTCGGCCGAACGCTAGATGCAGAGTTTAGTCGTCGAGTTCAAGGAAGCGGTTGTCATTCGCCGCAACGCGATGGCCTGTCGAAGAGACTCAAAGGACTGCCATTCGCTGAGCCCTTTTTGCATCACAAACGCATTGACGCAGCCGAGTTCGGTTTGATGGGTTAGTTGGTTAAAACGCGACTGCCATTGCGAGCACCTTCCATTCGAACAGTCTTATCGATTGGGGAAAGAGACCTTCGCACCGATGTTACAATCCCCGCCGCTTCTTTGAGTTCCGTTGGCCAGACATGCTGACATCGCTCGGCGAGAGTCGCGAGACGGACACTTAGATTCTCATACTCACGTCGAACATCCTCACTCAATGGTGAGGAACTCAACAGATACTCTGGCGATAGATTGCTTGAAAAGACTTTGACACCATAAATCTCAAAGTAATATGCGTCGTCGGGAAGGCTAAAATCGTCATTGAAGCGAATGAGCGGCATACAGAGTTTCCGGTCTCTCATTTGTTGGCGATGGAAATGCACCTGCTCGATTATCACTTCCCAGTAGCCACTTGTACGCAGGTCCGAGACGAATCGGCGGCCGAGTCCAACTCGCATCGGATCCTTGGCATCGTCAGAGGCGATATCCGGGAGCGTCAGATTCTCTGAAGTCGCTCCCAATGCGTTTGTAGCAGGTATCGCTGAGGCCGCAGCCGCTAACGATGAAATTCGTGCAAGAAAAAGTCGCCGATCCATATTGTCCTCCTAGGGTCAGTGAATTCTTAGCACAAATTACCTCGTGGACAAGCGACTTCGGATTACCGACGTCGTGTGCCAGCTCGCTTTAACCCTTTGGCAATGAAGTCAAATGCATCGGCGGATCGGTAATCCTCAAGCGCATCGAAGAAACACGCCAGAACCCGCTTCGTTTCGGCAACGTTAATCTTGACCCCTTGCGTGTCGGCCTTTCGCGATACCTGGTCATAAATGTCGTTGAGCGTTAGCGACTTCTTTTTTGACGAAGATTTCTTAACCGTTGCTTTACTTACTTTCTTTTTGGCCACGTTCGTTACTCTTTTGTTGAGTCAGGAAAAGGAATGTATCATGCGCTGTTCTACACCTGACAAGCGGGTTTGTGAAGACACGTCAAACGTCCGAAAGGCTGTCTATCGATAGAGGATAAACAATAAGGCTATCACTCTTCGCGCACGCGACGAAGAAAGGGTGCGTCCTCTAGATTGGATATTTGGTAATGGATGGAGCACTACCGACGATTCAGCCATATCCAATCCACTTTGATATTCCAATAAGTCAAATCGTTTCGACGGTAGCGCACGGATCGGTTAGACTGCGGATGGATTATTTGGTTTTGCGAATCACATTCGGATAGAGCCCTAGCTGCCAAAAAAACCAAAGCGATTTAGGAAACACGAATTACCCCCGTTTCCCCCGTGAATCGGCAAACACTTCCAATTCGTCGAGCGACAATATTAAACCACACCGGAGTCTTCAATGAGTGTTAACACGGGTTCTGATTTAATGTTGGGCGCCCTCTATGCGGCACCATCGCTGATTCAAATGATCGCGATTTTCGGGGGCGTTTTGTTTGCGTTAACGAAGATGCGCAGATACCCGAAACCCGCTACCTACCTGGCCGCCGGCCTAGCGAGCATTTTGATCAGTCGTATCGGGAGTACGATCGCTTCGATCTACATTGCACAAAGCATGCCGTCCAACGACTATTTATTCTATTATTCCATTCTCGGGACGGTGACCGCGTTGGTCAGTGCAGTTGGCTTGGTGCTGATCATTGGCGCTGTGTTCGTTTCGCGATCCGACGGTTTGCCTGGTGATCTCCCCGGAACCAATGGGGTACCGCGAAAGAACTCCGGATCGGAAAATGATTCGAATCCCTACACAGCGCCTGCGGAAGTCGGCGAATAACACTTTTGATCGCTGCTTCTGCTTCACTCAACGAAAGCGAAGCGAAAGTCCTGTGCCGACAAAGTAATCGTCCGCTTCGTCGTTCAATCCAGTGCCACCGCGAATGTCCCACTGGACATCGTTACTGACTAGAAACGTAAAGCCACCGTTGAAGTAATGCTCGGGCGATGCCGTATCCGCACCGCTGGGATAGAAACCGTAGTACTCTGTGTAAGCTCCCAAACGATCCGCCAGCGAATAAGCAATTGTCCACGATTGTGCCCATTGGGTGAATCCCATCCCCGTGGCTTCATCCAACGAACGATTGAATTGCGTGCTGCCGCCCGTGGCTAGAAAATCGTTGATGTCCCATCCGTACAACCAATTGAGTCCGGCCAAGACTTCGCCGTTGGTCGTCGCGCTGCCTCCGGTTGGCACGGTCATCTGTGGAATCAACGCCATCTCGGGCAGCAATCCCTCTTGCGGTGTTAACCCAATTTTCAAACCTAAGTACAAGTCATCGGTACCATCGCTCGACAATCCGTTGACGTCACTGTTTCCGTAATTCGCAGCCAATCGAAACTCAAGCCAATTTGCCAAAACGCCATAGCGCAAAAGTGCCTCTGGATACGAATGGGAAATGGTTTGAGTGGTTCCATCGTCATCGTAGAAATACGTGTAACCCGTTTCGATTTGCAGTATGCCCAACCCCACAACGCTGCTAGCTTCGGTAAAGTCGGGACGGTCCGTAATCAACGGTTCGTTCGGCTGAATGAGTTCATCACGGCAGGAGTTCCCGCTCCAACAAAACAGGGAGCCCACCGTCCCCCGGTCCGAGCAGCCTCGTGTTCTAAGATGTCCCGACTGAGAATCGCCCAACCAAGAATCGCCCAAAGAAGAATCGCACTGCTGATCGCAAGATTGAGCCTGAACGGAGCTGATATCCAGGACGGCAACACAGCATGTGACAACAAAGAAGGTAGCAATTAAACGCATATTCACAGCAGAATCGACTCCATTCGATGAAATTTTGGCCACAATTTCGTTGCAGCCCATGGTGGCACTATCGACGCGTAACCGAGTATTCTTGTGAGCCAATCGACACGTACCTCCGTCGAGTACACTGCAGTGCGAATGACTCTCCTAATCGTTATCTTCGGAAGCAAAGCGTGTCCATAATCGCACCTGAAAAACGGTTCGTCCTGTTGCACCAAACTTTGGTGATGATGCCCCAACGGAAGCCGTATGCCACCGAGTGAAACAGATATCGAGCCAAAACAGCAAAACGCAACTCGGCTGTTGAGTATTTCCAGCATCCGGTTAAAGAACGCTAAAGTAGGCCGTTCCAAACACCGCGTGATTCCGGCGGGCAACGTTATGCTGGCCACGAATCACTGCCGAAACTTAGCAGACTGGTAGCGGAGTGGCTCCCCGCACCGATCCACATTGCAACCTACTTCAATACAATCGTGGTTACCGAATTTGGTTTGAACGTGAAACTGGTCGAGCCTTTCGCCAGACCATGCTCCCAATTTCTGCATTGCGGTGACACCGTCGTTGGATTTGTTTCGGTATTCGCCGCATCCAGTTCACCGCTGAGTTCGATAACATCCGCCTCGTCACTCGACAATATGAATCCCGCTATTTGTAGAACTGCGGACTTTGGCTTCGCGGACACGTTAACGATGTTTAACACTAACGATGCACCGTCGCCACTTAGTTTCGCATTACAATCGAGGTCCTGCTCAGCCTGCTCGTCCTGAGCAACCGAACATTCGACTAGCATTGGACCATAGTTATCCGAGTACATCTGTGTGACGTAGCCCGGCGGTTGCATCCAAACTTGCGATGGCGACAGAAACACTAACCCTTGATCCCAACCGTTGTCGTTTTGTCCAACAGGCTGAAGGCAATTGGCCGAAGTCGCGATTGGCACCCTTCCGTCTCGTTCGATCGCATTGATCGCCAAGGCGTTGGCGATGGCGCGACGTTGATCGTGATTGTTCGCATTGAACTCGAATGTTAGCACTTTAAACTTCGCCCCATCAGCGAGCGATTCGAGTGCATCAATGTAGGTAAAAAAGGCATCAAACGATTGGTTAGGACGTGGGCCACCGGTCCAAACATGCACGTCGAACCAAACCTCTTGATTCCTCTCTTTGGCAAACTGCAATACCTTTCGCTGGCCTTCTAAGTTCGTAATTCCCGATGCAGAACGTCGGATTCGAGACGGATCGGTGATCAGCTCTTCGTACACAAAATCGCCCACGATTAACTGGATGTTCTTGTCGATAGCCCAAATCGCATCGGCAAGCCGCGCGAACGTGTCGGCGTAGGCTTCGTCCACGCGTTCCTCATTTCCAAGCTGAAGATATTTCAGCTGATATGGCTGCGGATGCCCATCGCGGGAGCGTTTTTTCCCCCACTCGGTATCGATAGCCGCAGTTGCGTAACGGACAAAGTCAGCCATGTCCTTTGGCGTTTCGTGCATACCGAATGTCGGAACGTATTCAAACTCGGCGGCTTCACAGAAGTCCATGAAGTCCAAAATCCCCCAACCGTTGGTTGAGTATTTGTACCAATGTCCTCGATACGACTGGCGTTCCGCACGCGGACCAATCATGTTCTTCCACTTTTATTGATCGTTGTTGATCATCGATCCGCCATAACGCAGGATATTGATTCCTTGCCTTTGAAGCATCTCGGCCACATCGCGTCTGACAGGAAGATTCTCGAATCGTCCCCACGGTCCCGGTTGAAGGGAAACGTAGCCAACCAAGACCGAACCGGGCATCTTTAATTTCAACGTGAATCGCCCGTCGACAACGGTTTCGTTGGGAGTCAGACAAAACTCAATTCGCTTCCACTCCGACGAGGCAATGTTCAGCTTCTTCTCATCCATCACCTGCGAACCGTCGCTGTTCTCGGCGCCAACCCAAAGCTCACACGGCGAATCGGTTTTGGCGTAGACCACACCTTCGTATTCTTTACCTTGCTGAAGATGCAAACCCCAACGATTCAGCCCTTTGTTGTTGATACAGACAGTTCCCTGACCGTTTACAAAGCGAATTTTTTGGCACTGAGTTCCCACGAACGAATCGCTGCGAACAATTTCGTACTGACCAACCGCGGTGCCCGTCTCGGAAGCCTGCCACATACTGCTGACCGCGTGATTCATTGGCGAGGTGGTCTTCTCGAATGGCAGTTCAATGAGTTTTGATTCTGACATCACCTTCAGGTTTCTGAAGCTTGCCCCTCGCTGCCATTGCCGCAACCCAACCAAGCCTTCATGCAACGAGTGATTGTCGTGATCTTCGTACGTCAGGCGATTGACTCCGTCGACATCGATGGCGAGAGTGCCGTCGTCCAATTTGACCTGAAGGTTGATCCATTGGCCGACTTTGATTTCGCAAGGAACATCGCGAATGTGTTCCCAATTATTTCGGTGCCGCCCCAGTCGAAATATCTGAAGAGCGGGATCGAGCGATATCTCGTAGCCGTAGAAGTTATCGGCACCATTCTTCGCTTTGGAAACCTGCAGAATCAATCCCGCATTGCCTGGCGTCCGGTCCTCAAACTTGACATCGACACTCACTTCGCCGTTTCGCAAAGTCGGTGAATCCGAAACCAACTTGTTGCCCTGACCACCTGATATATGTAGCACGCCATTTTCGACCTCCCACTCACCTTCGTAAGCCTTAAAACCTTCAATCGTCGATGCGGTAGCTGGTTCCTGAAAGCTCTCGCCGAAAATCATCTGGCTATAGAAACCGCCATAGATCTCATGATTTACATCTTCGATGCATGCCCCCGTAAGCAGATGAGAAACCGGATGGAGTTGCTTAGTGGCATCTACCTTGATCGCTAATTCTTGCGCCTGATTGCTTTTCGCAATCGCCAACAAAAGAAACCCCACAAGCAAGGTTCTAAAAAAAAGCATATTGATAATTCTTCAAATTTCGTGGGTCGAGTAAGTTCTTCGTGGGCTCTCATTGTGCAATGGTCCCCCTGCGAACACCAGGAGAACACCAGTAAATAGCATGAGAGATATTGTCAGCCCAATCCTTGTCGAACATCCACTGAATCGGTTATCGTAGCGCCGGCGGACGCCAATTTACGAGTTGAATTGTGTTCACAACCATCCTTGCGATGCTGGACGTTTAGCAAAAACGTGCCTGAAGAATGCTATTGCAGGAGATCAATTGCAAGACGGCCGAACGTGAAAAATGCATAGAAACCAATGCCAATCTCTTCCAAACGACGAGTCGCGTTGCTGATCGAAACGTCCACGACTTATGGTCGCGAGATCCTTCAAGGGATCGCCCAGTACCAAAAAAGTCATGCGAGATGGTCGGTGTATTTGGATGAACGGGAGCTTTGGGCAACTCCGCCATCATGGCTATTACAGCGTCATTGGGACGGGATCCTGTGCCGGACAACGACGAAAGGACTCGCAGAGTCGATCATTTCGAAAGGCATACCTGCGGTCGATCTGAATGACCTCTACACGGGTCTCGGATTACCGCGCATTCGATCCAAAATGCAAGCGATCGGGCAACTCGGCGCAAGACATTTGCACGAACGGGGTTTTCGCCATCTCGCGTTCTGTGGTTTTAAGAACGAAACATGGTCGACCGAACGTCGTGATGGTTTTTTCGCCGAAGCAGCAACACTCGGTACACACTGCGATCTGTACGAATCGGTATGGCGAGGAAAAGGCGTCCCTCGGTGGGACACCGATCAGGACAAAATCGCATCCTGGATTGAAAGCCTGCCGAAACCGGTGGGGATCATGGCTTGTAACGACGTCCGTGGCCAACATGTTTTGAACGCGTGCCAAGACTCGGGCGACTTCGTGCCTGAGCAAGTCGCGGTGGTTGGCGTGGATAACAACGAATTGCTATGCAATTTTTGCAACCCTCCGCTATCCAGTATCCAACCAAACCCACTACGAATTGGCTTCGAGGCCGCAATGCTTCTCGATCAGCTAATGGCAGGAGAGCAGCCGGACCCAATGGATCACGAGATTGATCCGATTGGAGTTGTCGTACGCCAATCATCCGATGCTTTAGGGATTGCCGATGCGGATGTCGTTGCGGCAATCGCCTTCATTCGAGAGAACGCATTCTCGGGAGTGACCGTTGACCAAATTGCCGATCAAGTCGCCGTGTCACGGAGTCACCTAGAACGTTCCTTTCGCAAGTATCTCGGCCATTCACCCCAACACGAAATCCGCTGGACACAGGTCAAGCGAATTAGGCAACTCTTGCTTGAAACGGATCTGACTCTTGCATCCATTGCAAAACTTGTCGGCTTCGTACACGTGGAATACATGACGGTCGTATTCAAACGACTAACCGGGCAATCACCAACGGCGTTTCGGAAAGAAGTGAAAGACTTCTAGCAGCAATCGGATCAACCCACGCGATTCGGATCAATCAAGCCGGTTCGGTAAAATCCGAGCGTTGGCGACTAGCATTCGCATCGGATCACGCATCGGATCACGGAGCGGATACTTTGAACTCACTGAAGGTCACCGACGAATCAACGACCCGCAGCCCGAGGGTGCCTGCGGTGTAGGTCGCGTCGTGGTGAGTAAAAAGCGTCTTGCCGTCGACCGCGATTTCGAATAGGTCGTCGACGACGGTGATACTGAGTTTCTTCTTTGACGTGTCCATCGCGAGCGGGACGCGTTTAAGTTCCTCCCATTGACGACCGTCCGTCTTTCCAAGCAAAACCACATTGTCACATGGCTTGATCCCTACGAAGTAGCCGCGCTGCGCGTCATAGCCAACGGACGGGGCAGTGACGCGAAAAAGAATCCCCGCGTCGGTGGCGTTTGGGTCATCGCCAAAGTCAACCGAAATGGTGGCGGAAAAATCATTCGGCACCTTAGCCCCAAGCACGATCTTTTCGCCACTGCGATAGTCGTTAATCGGATCCGATGGTGGCTCGCCTAGCCGCAGCCCATTTGCGGTGAACTGATAGAATTGATGGTGACCATAGTAACTGTGGTCGCTTTTCAAATCGCTTCGATAAGGCAAATTCAATTCGGTTGCTTTATCGCCGGATGGAACGGGGTCACCAGAGGGAATAGGCATGGGGCGACCAGCAGGGACGGGTTTTCCAAACTGCGGCAGGCCTGATTCGTCAAAGTGAAATGGCTGTGCGAAAATGGCTCTTCGCCAACCTGGGTCTCGGTCCCGCTTGGCGTGAAAGATGTGCCAATACTCCTTCTCGTCGGGTGACCGCACGAAACAGGAATGACCGACGCCGTACGTTTCATCCGTGCTTTGAAAAACAGGCTTGTCATATTTTTTCCACGCGGCCGGATCAAGCGGGTTGTTGCCGACAAGTTCTAGCATCCCGAGCTTGTAAGTTGGCAGCCATGAGGCGGCGCACGAATAGGTGACGAAAGTGCGGTCGCCTGATTGCAAGACTTGTGGGCCTTCGTGAAGACCTCGGCCTTGACCATCGCCATCGGTCAACTCCCATGGAAAATCATCGTTGGAACAAATACGAACTCGAAGCCCAGCTAGCTTTGTAGGCGATTCCATTTCGGCAATGTAAAGGTATTGCCGATCGCTCGTTGCCGTATCCCACCCAGACCAAATTGCATAACGTTTGCCTTGGTGTTCTAGCGCGGTCATGTCGATCGCCCAACGGTTTTCGTCCTTGGTATCCCCCGTGATGAATGCCCCGTGCAGCTCATATTCACCCAATGGATCTGCTGTCTTTGATTGCAGTGCGTACGCCAGGTGATTTTTGTTGTCTCCATCGGACCCGGCGAAATAGATCAACCATTTTCCATCGAGAAAGTGCAGTTCGGGTGCCCAAATTTCGCGTGAATATGGCCCCCGTCTCGGCGCCTTCCACACGATGTGTTTCTGGCCAAGCGATGTCAGCGAATCACTTGTATGAATCGCGAGCGCACGGTTCCCATCGCTCATGCACCATAGGTAGCGTCCCGAATTTGGATCGCGAGTCACCCAAGGATCCGCCCCTTCGCCAATCGGATTAACAAAATGAGTTGCCTCAAGCGAACCGTGTTGCAGCTTCTCAGCAACCGCGTCGTCTTGCGATGCTGCCACTTCCGCCATGGTAACGTCAACCGAGAGAATCCCAACCGATGTCTTGTCGTGCTGTGGTCGCATATGGATTCGCAGTTTGCCAGTGGTCAGCGGATTGGCGGGTTGGACTGTGTTGTAAGTATCTGGCAATGCGCTGTAGGAATCAGTGTTGTAAATTTCGACTTTATTCCACTGGTCACCGTCGAGTGCTTCGATGTGCCATTCTGCGGGAACTTGGACTCCGCCGTGATCGTCGTACCAGTAGACCCCCACACTCGCGACCGGCTGAGCCTTACCAAGATCGATTTCCACCCACTGTGGTTGACCAACCTGCGGCCAACCGGTCCAACGAGGAATGTTGGTGTCGGACGAAGACTTTGGCGTATGCTGGGCTCGAACAGCATCAACCGTGTCAAGTTCATAGGTGTGCGATGCAGCGGCACCAGCGAACTTCAACTCGCCCAGCCCGCCATTGCCGGGTATCGCCAAATCACTTTGGGTTGGCATCCAAGTGATCATCGAACTTCGATCCCGATTAGACCAAGCAAAATAGGGAACCAGCTTCACATCATCCGCCTGTGCAACCTTGTCACCAGTTAGTTCGTGAGCAGGCAACACGATTTTGGGCAAACCGCTCAGTGGCGTATCCGTAAAGGTCTCGACACGAGCGTTTGCAGCGGCGTTTTTCGGATCCACAAAGAAACGCTGAACGGATCCTTCGTTATCAATGCCTTCGGCACAGAAGACGATGGGCCCCCGCGAGAAGGCAACGCGACTGCGGTTGGCGACGACTTTCTCCGTACAAACATTGGTGCGAACGGGCATCGGCAACTGTAGAACAACCTTGTCCCCCGGATTCCACGTTCGATCAATCTTGGCAAAGCCCTTGTCGATGCTTGCTTCGATGGGAGTTCCGTTAACCAAGATCGACCATTTCGGCGCATCCGCTTGGAAATGATACAAGTCACCTGGAACCAACTGCTGGCCTGCCCAAGTCGGAACACGCAAATTCAAGACAAATTCACATGCAGCTTCTGGATCGACATGGAATGTCACTTCACCGTCGTATGGATATTTCGTCTCCTGGCGAAGATCCACTGCCGTATTACCGATGTCCAGTCGCGTGTTGTTGGCTGCGTACAACAGAGCATAAATTTGATCGCCGGTTGTGGCGTACAAGTAGCCAGGGACTTGGGGGATCAACCTTGCGATATTGGATGGACAGCATGCCGTTCCAAACCAACCCGATCGCGGGCGATGACCACTGCGTGCTTCGAGTGGGTTTGGATAGAAGAAGCTGGTGCCATCAAGCCCGACACCTGACAGGCAATTGTTCAATAGCGCGATTTCAGCGACGTCAACGTAGCGTGCGTCTTTGAACTTCAGGAACATTCGCATGTTGAAGAAGACGTTTCCAACCGCAGCACAGGTTTCCAAATAGGTATGTTCGTTGGGCAATTCATAGGCCGGCCCGAAGCCTTCGATGCCATGGACCGCACCAAGCCCACCGGTGATGTGCATTTTGGTGTCAACGATATCGTGCCAAATCGAGTCCAGAGCATCGGAATACTCGGCCGTTCCAAGCAAACTGTCAACTTCGGCCATAGCAGCATATTGGTAAGTGGCTCGTACTGCGTGGCCAACTGCTTTACGTTGCCGCGCGACCGGAAGATGCTGCTGAGCGTAGGTGGGCGAGCTAACGTTATCGAGATTGGGCTTGAAGGTAACGCCGCGGATGTCAAGGAACTTCTTTGCCATCTCCAAATACAGTCGCTTGCCTGTATGGCTGTAGAGTTTGACCAAGCCAATTTCGATTTCCTGATGCCCCGGTGCCTGAAGTACCGGCTTACCATCGTTGTAGTTCGGGTCGCCGCCCTCAAAAATCACCTTGTTTACGTGCGCCGCGTTTTTCTCGGCAACCTCTAGCAACTTCGTCTTGCCGGTCGCCTGAGCGTAGGCAACCGCCGCCTCATACAAGTGCCCGACATTGTACAGTTCGTGACTGTGCAACAGGTAACTGTAAGGTCGCGGTCCCATCTCGTTCTCAAAGATCGAACCGGTAATGTGTGACACGTACAAATAGCCATCCGGTTTTTGCGCTCGGGCAATCACTTCGATCGACTCATCCATCAGTCGCTCGATTTCCGGATGAGGGGCCGCCTTGAGCATTAGTGCACCGCCTTCAAGAACTTTGTAAAGGTCCGATGTATTGAAACGATGCGGCTCTGGTTTTGGCGTCGTGCCACCCGACTCGAGCCATTCGGCGCACAAACGGAGTCGTTCTCTCGCGACCTCCGTATTCTTAAACGCATGCGGCAATGTATTTTTGACGAGTTGCTCAATGCGAGGTTTCCAAGTCGCGTCCTGCATCTGCACTCCGTAAAAAGGCACAAGCTTGACCGTTTCAGCCTGTACAACCATCGTGGATATCGCCAGACCGAGAGTCACGGCAAACGTGATTAGACACTTCATTTAGGAAACCCTTTTTTGTTTCACTTTGTTGTTGCTGGCACGATGGCGCCCCGTCAATGATCCGAGCACTAACCGTCAATAGATTTGTGGCATTGAACTGCGATATCATTGCAGTCTTTTGTCAGAGACGAAGCAGAAATCCTATGCAAATCATACTCGGTGGAGGCCCCTGTGAGTTGCTAACCGATCGCACAGGACAATCGAATCGATGGAGCATCGCTACGAACAAACGCCCGCTGGGTGTAGTCATTGCAGTTGATGGGAAAACGCTCCAACGCAGCAACCAAACGCAAAACCAACAAACGCCAACGCTAATTATTGTTCGAAAGTGCTGGAAGCATAGGCACTCAACCAATACTCATTCTTGGTAACATACGAATGGCCCCCACATGACCCAATAGACAACCGATGGCTTTTCGCTTGTTGAAACGTTGTCGATTCTGTATCCACCACCCCATTTAGGCAAATCAAAAATGCCACTCAACATCCACCGGTTTCTAATACGCGGTCTTCTTCTCAGCACTCTCGTCGGGTGGCTACTGAGTTCCGTTTCGATCGCGGCGGATGGCGAACCGCTTGCAGTGAGGACTTGGCCCAATGGAGTCGTGTCGATCGAAAACCACTGGGGATTGAAACTTTTTGTCAGCACCCATGCCAACCATCAAACAACCATGACTCGCGAGGCCAGCAAGTCGATTTCCTTGATCGATCCCTTGGATCATGTTCTGTCTCGTTTGCCGAACCAACCGAAACCGGTGTGGCGCAAAGCGAGCGAGATTCAAACGATTGATCCAAACGCAATGACAATTCAATCCGTTGGCAGCAACTCACTTCGAGTCAACGTTGACGGTGTCGTTGTGCTGATCGCATCAAACGATTTCAAAGCGGCAAACGTGCTTTCCGCCGATAGCGTCGACGTGATGATTCTGACCAATGTTCATGCCGAACAACTTACCTCGGAACCGATCGCCAAGATCGTACGATCAGCGAACCCGCGATACCTGATTCCCCTAAATGCATCATCACCGGACAGCACCGTTAGCAACCGAACAAGGCACAACACGCTTGCGGTTTCCGCCGCGGATAAAGGGCAACAAGAGACACAAACGGTTTTGCTCGGCCCGTCACCGTGGGAGATGTCAAACGAACTCGCGGCACTGTTCACAGAGATGGAACAGTCGTGCAGCCAATCTCAGAAAGTGTTTGCTGAACTCTCGACGTCACAAATGAACTTCAAGCCGTCGAACCAAACGCATACGCCGCGCTGGAATGCGGAACACATGATGGGACGGCAACTACAGTTTTTCTCGCAAATCTACCATGCCATCGACTCCAACATTCCTGTGATGAATTTGAATCCCCAGCAAATGCCGCTTGACTATCGTTTTGCACATCCCGATTGGGACGGTGCCGAGGAAGCTCGGCAGATGCAGCGTGTAAGTGATTTCTGTCGCCGCTTCGCTTACCTTCTGGATGGCATGGACATTGACAAAAAGGCGCCCGGAAGTCGATGGCCATCCCTGCGAGCGTTACTGGTGCAAATGCAAAAGCACTACCAAGAACATACCGCGAACACCGTAAAAAAGTTTGAGCTACCGGACTTCCCCAAACCGTAAGCCAGCGGCCTATTGCCACAACATGACTTCGCCAAAGACGGTCGATCGCCAGTCGTTCTTCCGTGCCCACTCCCGCTTCACGCTAAATCGCCTTGCAACGACCGGTCGAACACTTCGGGTAGCAATTCGCATAGACTCAAAGCCGATGAAGGGGACTCGGCCGAAAGCCATCACCGTCGCCCCTTCGAATAGTGCATATTCTCATACTTAGGAAAAATGGGCGTGATCATGGCATACAAAATCAAGGCATACCAAATAGTGACCGCATTCTTGTTATCCATTTTTGTCGCCTGCAATATGGGGCTTGCACAGGAACCATCCAATGCCAATCCCAAGACACTCCATGTGCTGTTCATTGGCAACAGCTACACGGCTAGGCATAACCTTGCCCAGGTCGTCAAAGCGATGTCGGAAGCGGCCAATGCGGAGCTCTCCTTCCTTCCGACGCAAGTCATTTATGGGGGCCAAACGCTCAAAGCCCATTGGCGATTGGGAACTCAACACATCATCAATCGCCACTGTGTCAATCGTGAACAGGTGGCAGCAACGATTGCGGAGTTGAAAACCGCATCCGAAGAAGACCCCACTTTCAAACATGCATCCGGTGGACTCACGCGAATGCGAAGCCTGCTTCAAGAAATTGAAAACGGAACGCTTGACCGCACGAAGTGGGATTTAGTGGTATTGCAATCGTACCGCGATGATCTGCAAGGAGCTCAGTCCTCGTATATGCGATTCGCCCCCAAGTTCGCTGAATTGGCAAAAGCACAAGACGCCCGCGTCTTGCTTTATGAAACAACGCCAAGCACTCAAAACCAGTTTCCGATTACCCAGCACCAAGAACCGAGTGCGGTCTTAGAAAAAGCAAGACAGATCGCAAAATTAGCCACTCAAATCGACGCCTCGGTCGCTCCGATGTCCTACGTCGCCCTTCAATGCCAAACGAGTAACCCCCAAGTCACACTTCGTTTTGAAAACGACCCCCACCTGAACCAGACAATGGCTTACTTGACGGCCTGTACAATCTACGCAGCCATCTACGATCGCAGTCCCGAGGGCGTCGCGATTGACTCCGTCACTGATATTCGTTTTCTCAACAATGATCGCGACAGCGGGAAAGATCGCGATGGTAAACCGATCAAGAAGGTGTTTTCCAAACAAGAACAAGCGTTCCTGCAAACGACAGCTTGGAGAGCACTTCAGGAATTCAAGAAGAAGTTCCAGCCTCAGTAAGATGCGTTGCATGACAGACGGTGCCTGTCATGCTTAGGCAAAAAAATGACCAGACGCTCGGGGTCGTTCATAGCACATGTGGACCGGCTGACCTCGACATTCCGCCCCCGCCAGTCGCCAGTTTGCGGCCAGCCAGCCCAGAAATGGCGCCAGCCAGCCCAGAAATGGCGCCAGTTAGCCCAGACATGGCGCTGCGGCGAATCCCAGGGCGTCTGTTCGGCTCCGATCCGCCTCCGCTGACCAAACACCTATGCATTCGCATAGAAATCGCCTGGTTTTGCATCCCCTTCGGAGCAAGAAGGCTGTTGCTGGACCAGAAATGAAGAGACACTCCCGCTCACACCCCATCCTCCACAATCCACACATTCCCCCTATTTGCGACAGTTTGGCCTTGCCAGTGTTAGGCACCCCACTAAACTGGGGGCAAGAAGTTGCACGCGTTTTTTGTCAACAATCAACATTGTTTCTTCTTCAAACCAATCCAGTTCACCCGGTATTTTGTGGTCCGATTATCTCGGATTAGAATCCCTTCCTCGAGAACTTCTTTATGAAATTTTTGATCCAATCACTTCTATGTTTCGGTACGATTCTGGCCCCACTCGCCACCGCAAACGCGGCGATCGTTGTCTCGGAAGATTTTAGTGGCTTGGCTGCCAATCAGTCACTCGGCGCCAGTCCTGACTGGAACGTTAAGTGGGATGGGGGCGACACTTCGCAGCAAAATCTGATCACCGGCGACGGGGCTGGAATCGCGACCCTCGATACCACGGTTGCCAAAATCAACTACCGAGCTGTCCACCAGACTGGCTTCTCCATTAGTGGAAGCGACACCGCAACCATCACTTCCAACTTTCAATACACTCACAGCGCTGGTGGCAACACAGCCAGTCCCAACGAGAATTTCTTTGGCATCCTGGTCTCGGACGCACCACAGTGGTGGTCTGGAGCCAACAAGAGCATTTCCGTGGCCAACCGAGGCGGTGCGATTGGAAATAGGCTTCCTGTCGCGCCCTGGATTCAAAACTGGCAAACTCATGGCAGCCTAGGCGTTAACACCGCCGACGGGGGTACCAGCGAGTGGCTGACCGCCGAGTTAGCCCTGTCGATCAACGGCGCCGGCAACTACGAAGGCACTCTGGCACTTACCCGTGTCTTGGATGGCTCGTCCGTTTGGACCACGGATCCCATCGACTTGGGCATCGCAGCGGGGACCCCCGTCTACGGTGGCTATACAACGGATTACAACCAACCCGGCTCCGCAACCGGAGACCCCAATTTGAGCATCAACGACGTCACCAGTATCAGCGCAATCACTGTCGACAACTTCGCGATTTCTGTCACCGCCGTTCCCGAGCCGAGCTCGCTGGCATTGCTTGGCCTCGGTGGAATGGGATTGCTGACCCGTCGTCGTCGCGTCTGATCTAGATCAAACGTGTAAGCAAATCTTTCGAAGGTGTGGCCCATCATGGCCGCACCTTTTTTTGTAGGTGGATTTTTGTAGGTGGATTTCCAGTCGGCGACGAAACCGCGTTGTGACGCAGTAGCTGCTGTTGCATCAACGGAAGCCAAGCATTGGCCCCTTTGTCCACGGATGACCGACTGAACGGGGTCGGTATCGCACCTATGACCTTTTGTTTATTTCATCTTGTCGCGTTCATTCGCGATGGGATGGTGGATCTCGATGCTTTGCTGAAGTTACCGATCCATGAACAGAATCGTTACAATACCGTTCGCTAGACTTCATTTTTCCCGTTGGTGAGTAGATAGATGACAAATCGTTTTTCGACAATCGCGTTACTAGGTGTCGTGATTGGATCGCTAGCGTCAATCGCATGGGGGCAGGAATCGGTGCAAAGCCCTAAGAAACTTGCTGTGGCCGCAGGTCAAGAGAAGATCATTGATCGATTTGCTGGTTCGCTTAACGAACGATGGCAATGGCTGCGAGAGAACAAAGCAGGATGGCGAATCAGTGAATCGGGCTTGGAGGTTTTGATCGAGCCCGGCAATATGTGGGGGGCTTCCAATGACGCAAAGAACATCTTAGTCCAACCGTTGCCCGATGGTTGGAAGGACGCAGTGGAGGTAAGTGTGGAACTCTCTCATCATCCAAAAAAACGATGGGAACAAGCCAACCTGGTTTGGTATTACAGTGACAGCGCGATGGTCAAGTTAGGCCTCGAAATTGAACATGGAATCACGAACATCGTGATGGGACGAGAGGAAGGCGACAAGACCCGCACCGTGGTGATCATTCCCTACGCAGATCCGGTCGTGCAGCTTCGCCTAACAGTAGTCGGCCAAGAAATTCGTGGTTACTTTCGTCCCCTAGGTACAACGGATTGGACCGAAGCCGGTGTGTCGACTCTCCCAGAGACATCATCTGCGCTGCCCCCACAAGTCAGCTTGCAGTTCTATCAAGGAGAAGCCGGCTCGAATCGGTGGGCGACCGTGAAATGGCTTGAGATAAAGAAACTTTAAGCCATGGGTTCACAGCATACCGGTGCTATTCTCTGAACGTGATAAGTGCCCCAAGGGTTGCAAACGTACCTGGCGCGACAACATCGCGATCAATCGTCTCCGCATCGATTTCCTTCATCGCTGCACCTGCATTCATCAGCTACGCCTGCATTCATCGCTACACAGCTGGCACTTTGGCCAAAGAACTTGGTAGCGATGTCGGCGTAAGGTGCAGCGGTTCCCGACACGCCAACACGCGTCTGTCTTTGAAGCACCTAGGGTAAGAGAATCGACTATCGGCCTGATCGCGGGCGTCGGCCTCAGAAGTCCAAGCAAGCACCACAGACAAGCTACTATCGTCGGCCTCACGATAGCCTCGGTCGCTGATGTCGACGTCGGCTGAATCATTCATCCTCGCTCTTTCCTGACCCTACAGGTTTGCCCACTACGTTTAGATTGAATCCGCCATGGTTCTCGCTGGCGTCCCAATAGTCGACAATAAAAGCATAGATGAAAACCTGCTCTGAATTTATCGACTCCGCATTGGGCGTCTGAAATCGCAACTGTTTGCCCGGAAAAAGGACTTCGACGCGTGTCGCGTGACCAACCTCGTGAGCCATGCAATACATAACGAATACACCGGGCACTCGATCGGCGTCTTTACCGGTTTGTGGTGAGAAGTAGGCGTTGCCTTCAGCAGTAACGCGATACTCATAGCCGCGTCTAAGTTGGAGCTTGGTCGCGTGCTTCGCTGGAGTCACTTTCTGTGTCATGAACAAACAGTTTGCACTAGCATCAACCCGCAAAGTCGCTTTGTGTTCGTTCTGAATCTCTACTGCAAATGGGGAATCGGTAAAAGTTCCGCAAACCAACACACACACGATCGTGATGGACAATGCTCGAAACATGAATGGCTTCCTTTGCAAATCTCTCGCGTATTTCATCGCCAATTTTGAACCATGACGACCGATGGACTAATCGTCTCGTACACAGCGTCCCACTCCGAGGCTTCGCCCGTCGTCGCAATCGCGGTCCCACCAAAGTCCGGCAGATTGTCTTTCAGGAACTGAATCATATCGGATCCGGGACGAGCCATCCCGTAGCTGTCCGTATCTTCGGTATCCTCGCTCTTGGCGGTTATGATCCCAACGACTTGCCCCTGCTTATTGCATAGTGGACCACCACTATTACCAGGATTTACCATACAATCGAGCAAATACATACCGTCGGTCGACGCGTCCGGTAGCGCGCTAATAACCCCGGTCGTAATCTTTAGTCGACGTCCTGTCGTCGCCCCCAGAGGAAAACCAAATGCGCCAATATTCGATCCTGGATTCAGTTTGGTGGACGCGATCTTCAATGGTGTCAGCGCGACGTCGTTGGGATTAACTCGCAACAACGCAAGATCGCTTTCCTTATCCGTGGCGACGACACTCGCGTTGATACTTGGACGGCCAGCAAACAGAACCTCTCGCTCGCTGCCACCGTCGATCACATGATAATTCGACAACAGGTAGCCTCTTGAATCAACCACAAAAGCCGTTCCAGATCCAACGAGCAGCCGCGACGAGGATCGTCCTATGAGGCTAAGTTCGTATCCACCATGGTTTTTGTGCTCGGCGGATTCGTCGACGAAAAAGGCAGAAAGAAACACGTCGGCATCCGAGCAACTGCCAACCTCAGGCGTTTGAAATTCCAGCTCTTCGCCAGGCCTTAGCACGCTATAGCGAGTTGCATATCCGTCTTCCTCCTGATTGGAACTGTAGAACAGGACGACGCCGAGCATGGGATTGGCTTCACCGGGTGACGAGTAAGCGGCCCCTTTCGCCAAAACCTGATATCTGTAACCCAACTTCAGCTGTAGTTTGACTGCCTTTTGACTCAACGGCTGTTCAACCGGCATGACGACACAATGGCGTTCAGCGTCGACATAACAAGTCGCCTCATTGCCTAGGGCGGACACGCCAAACAGCGAGTAATGAATTGCGACTATGCACACCAGAGAGACAATCTTCAGAGATCTCATGACATGCCCGTAGCGTTGAAGTTCGAATTGTTTCGGCGATCGAACGCCGACTTTTTCCGATCGTCATTGTAACTATCTGGATTCGCAATTCAACTCGCACCCCACCTGGCTTCGCCTTCAGCAAGTGCCTTCACGATCTGTTCAGGCTTTCGATCAATTCAGGCTTACGATCTGTTTAGGCTTTCGTCGTTTTCGCGACTTCGTCATTTCAAGCGTCTCCTCGGCCATTTTCGGCCGGTACACTCTCATAGCTGATGGATCAGGTTTTGGGGAAAACGCCGCCACGACCTTACAATGTCTCGTTGAATACCAGGCCGCGTTGAATACAAAGGTTTGGGAGACATTATGCTAAAGGATGGTTTCGCAATTTCGGTTTCGCAGACGAAGCACTTATTTGGAGGCATAGTTCCCAATGCATTTGTCATTGAAAATTTAGACATTCTGCTGAAATTGGCGCACTACGCTGGCAAATGCGGGCTCAACCTATGTGGGCCAAGGATGAATTATGACATTCTCAAAACTGCGTTCACGAACTTCAATTTACCCGGCTTTCATCGGGGTTAGCTTGTTGTTGGGGTTGATCATTCCGGGGTTCTACGAATGGACTGGCTCGGATCAAAGCCGGCCATCGCCCTTGATCGGCCAGTTCGCGTTGGGGATGATAATCGGCGGCGTGGCCATTTGCCTAACGCTGCCATTATTGCCCATTAAGTCTGATGCACCGGAGGCAGAGAACAGACGCCCGTTACGGTTTCACGTTCGCACCCTGCTCGCTCTGACAGCGGCCACCGCTATCTGCATTGCGGCGCTGCTTAAATTCCCAATGATTGCTGCCAGCGTGTTGTGCGGAGGTGCGTTTATTCACTTCGCCTGGTTTTTTGCACGAAACCCACAACATCGATGGCCCGCATCCACACTCTTAGCGTGCATGTCTCTACCGTTTGTTTGGATCATCAGCTACGACGAACTTGACAATATCTTACAAGCGCTTTTGTTTATGGCTGCGGGGTTTCCGATGCTGCTTCCCTCGGCACTCATCGTCGGTTGGTTCGGCCATAACTTTCACGAGTCGATGTGGTTGTCGATCCTATTGACTGGGGCAGAGCTAGCCATCGGCACATGGCTTATTGGGCTGGGGCCGAAACGTACGATCGCTTATCTCATCGTTGTGACTGTGGTGTCCGTTTTCAGCTCGTTCTGCTTCCACGCGTTGGTATTAGCGTAACTTCTTCGACGACCCAATTCATCATACTCATCGCTTCATCGCCTTCTGCAACCCGTTCGATTCTCCGTACAACGGCGAATCGGAGCCGCGACTACCCGGAACCATCGGGGCGTCGTTGCCAGGTAACCATTTCCGATGCTCCGAAATGAGCTCCTCACATACCGCGTCTTTGGCAAGATTTTGGTGTTCGTGAAAATCATTTCGATGGTCATAGAATTCTTCTGACCCGTCGCGGTAGTGGATGTAGTGGTAGTGGCGAGAATGGATTGAATGATTGCCCGGTCCAAACGTGCAGATCGCAGGATGCTGCCACGGGGAATCAACGTCCTCGAGTAGAGGACGGAGGCTTTGCCCATCGAGACCTACTTTTTCAGGCAGCCCACATAGATCAAGTAGCGTCGGAAAAACGTCAATCAATCCTACCGGAGCTCCGCATCGGTCTCCACTTGTAATTCCCGGACCGGCGATAAGCAGCGGCACTCGAGTCGTACGTTCCCAAAGACTTCGTTTGGCCCACTTTTTCTTTTCACCGAGGTGAAAACCATGATCACTGAACAGCACCACGATCGTGTTTTTCCCCAACCCTGCCGCTTCGACCGAATCAAGCACCATGCCGACGAGATGATCCACGAAAGAGATCGCTGCAAGATACGCGCGAACCGCGTGCACATCCTCACCGCTTTGGGCCATCCATTCGTACCGTGGTGCGGTCGGGTTGAGACTCAAATCGATCGCAATTGGCGGAACATCATCCAGGTCATTTTCCAGCACAGTCGGCATCACGAGATTATCGATGGGATAAAGATCGAACCACTTCTTCGTTGCGTAGATCGGCACGTGCGGAAGGTGGAATCCGATCGCCAGGAAAAAGGGTTCTTCGGTCATCCCTAACGGGGGAATTCTATCGACCGCCCAGGCCGCAGTGTGGTAATCACGCTGATCTTCATCAGCAATCTCGACCTGCCCCCAATCCCAACTCGGATGCGATCCCGGTTGGCGGTAACGCAGCTTTTCCTTTTGTCGCCGAACACCACTAGAGCGTTCGACATGATCGAACGAAGCTTCATCCGCAACGCCATGAAACACCTTGCCCATCGTTTCGGCTCGGTAACCATGTCGGCGGAAACACTGGAACAACGTCTCAGCATCCTTGGTCACTTGGACATCGCGAAATCCGGGAGCCAAAAAGTAGTGACCGGTGGTCGAAGGCAACTTGCCGAGCAACATGCTGGTCCGAGATGGATTGCATATTGGTGCTTGGCAATGAGCATTCGTGAAGTTCACGCTCCGCTGTGCCAGCCGATCGATATTGGGCGTCTGGATTTGCGGATGCCCGTCGAGACATCCCACCCAGTCATTCAAATCGTCGATGGCAACAAATACCACATTGGGACGCTCAGCGGCTTGAGCATACGGAACGCTGAGGACGAGACAAAGAAAAAAAACGCGACTCATATGCTACCCGGGCCTTTTCCAATTCTAAATCCATTGGTTCATTCAACACGTCGCAAATGCAGGCACGCGTTTCCGCGCCGACAGGACCAATGTACCAACTCAACAGAGCGACTTGTTCTTTCCCCTAAGTCGAATTTGACGAATAGTGGTGTTATCCAACTACTTCGTAGGCTCAAAGATGATTTTGCGATTGCGCCGAACGATTGACTCTATGACCTGCCACCGTCCCTTAAATTGTTTCGGTCAACAATGTTCGTGGTAGTCGTGTCCGCCTCTGCAATACAGAAGGAAGCGGCGCGGATTCGATCAAGAACGGCCCCACAACCTGGATACGACGAGAGTCGAACGAGTCCCTTGTCAACGACAACTCCTGTTGCCGGATCGTCACGAAGCAAGAGGGCTCCATCGAAATCAGCATAGTCGAGTAACGGCAATAATTGAGCAGCCGCGCTGATGCCGACTGAACTTTCAACCATGCAGCCGACCATCGTTTTCATGCCCAATCGGCGTGCTTGACGGAGCATTGCCAGTGCGGGTGTCAGTCCGCCACATTTACATACTTTCACGTTAATGCCGTGAAAAAGTCCAACGCATCGAACAACGTCTTCGCTCACTTGGCAATCCTCGTCGGCGACGATCGGCAACGCGGATTCATTAAAAACACGCAATTTGTCATCTCGGCAAGCTCCAATCGGCAGCGGCTGTTCGATGAACTCGACGCCCAAATCGGCCAAGACTTTCGAATTGTCAATCGTTTCCTGTGCCGTCCATCCACAATTGGCGTCGACCCGAAACACAGCATCAGTATGCTTTCGCAATTGGCGAACGATCTGAACATCGTTGTCCGTGCCGAGTTTGATTTTGTAGATGCTCCAACCCGATTGCTCGGCAAGCTTAGCGATCATCTTATCAATCGCATCAATTCCAATCGTGTAGCTCGACTGCACGGTATCTTTCCACCGAAAACCCCAATCCTTCCACGTCGGAACACCAAGCCGCTTGCCCCTCAAGTCGTGCAGAGCGATGTCGATTGCCGATAGCGCGAACCTATCGAAACCAACGGCAACTTTCAAGACATTCCAAAGGTCTTCTGGGGACCGCTCAAGACACTTTCCCAGCAAATGTTGTGTCTTTTCCAGCGATGCAGATATTGAGCCGAGTGTATGGCCATAGAATCGGTTTTCAGTCACTTCGCCAAAACCAGAGATTCCCTCATGTTCAAGTTCCACAATCAATGATCGCTGTACGGAAATGGACTCACGAGCAATCGTGAACTCATGAGCGAGCGGAAGATCCAATTGATAGAGCGTCATCTTCATTGCGAAACGACCTGTTCACGAAGCGCAATGCACGCGGCCACCAGCCTTTCGCTTCCTGTTCGATACACGTCGCATGCGGGTAAGTTAAACTCCGATTCGACGCGTGCCAATTCAGCCTTCGCTTGTTCATCGCCAAGCCTTCGCGTATTCACAGCGATGCCAATGAATTTGCACCGATGCCGCAAATTCGCCATCGTTTCGTATGCATCGATCTGAGCTTTCATTTCTGGAATGTCGATGTTGTCGAGTCCCTTCACCTGTGTCCGGCCCGCCTCGTAACAAAACACCAAACCATCGGGGGCAACGCCGTGCAACAAACCGAGAGTGACTGCCGAGAAGGACGGATGCGAGATGCTGCCTTGCCCTTCGATCAACAAAAAGTCGTGCTGCTGGTTCTCCGCAACGAGTTCCTCGGCGGCGCCGCTGACAAAATCGGCAACCACGCAGTCCACCGGAACACCTTCGCCGGAGATCATGATCCCCGTCTGACCAGAAGCAAGAAACTTGGCATCCTGTCCGGCTGCCACTAGGCCACGCTGCAATTCAAGCGTCGTAACCATCTTGCCAATGCTGCAGTCGTGTCCCACCGAATGGATCCGCACGCCCCCTTGTCGAAAGGGACGACCCATAGCGGTTGACTTATGTCGATTGCGACGAACATCCACTAGCTTAGCGCCCGCTTGGTTTGCGGTATGCAAATACTCGGCGTCTTCGCACAAAAAATCATGCAACCCTGAGACAACATCCATTTTGCGACGGAGTGCATCAACAATCAAAGGCCTCCACTCCTCCGGCAATTTCCCACCCGGTGGCGCAATGCCCAAGTAAACGGCGTCGGCCTCGGCAACATCATCCAACGAACTCACCACGGGAATATCACCGCCGGTTCCAAACAGTTCCTGCGCCGTCGAACCAGCACCAGCTCTGTCAATCACCGCAGCAATATCATCGGTACGATAACGCAGCAGACTGATGGCCGTCTTTGCGAGAAAAGGCGTGGAATAGCCATCGGTGAGGATCGCTATTTTTTGATGCTGGAGCGATAACGTGCTCAAGGAAATGTTCCATCCCTAGCTAGTAATTCCATGCGTCTTTGTGGAAGCAGCCGATTGACCGGCATGCACGAAAAGGACTGCAAAAGAGCATTATTCTAGACCGACCGCGTGTTGACCGCGTGCGCACCTGCGCAGAAGACCTGCTATATTGCGCATAAACTAAACCTGAGTTCTTATCAAGGCAAATTACCATTGCACCGTGGACGCCGCCGAGTGGCCATTCTAATCGAGACCGACGACAGCTGGGGGCGACGAATTGTTGCGTCGATCGCGACATACGCAAGACGCGCCGGTTGGCAGTTATTGATTTGTCCGCGCGACCAACAACATCGCCTCCGCCTACCAAGACGATGGACTGGCGATGGAGCACTGGTGTCGCTTCGTGATCGTTCCATGACTAACCATCTTCGACGAGCTTCGATTCCCGCCGTGGACGTGTCGATCATGATGCCCAAAGTCACGTGGCTTGGTCGTGTTGCGACGGACGACAACGCACGTGCACAGATGGCGTTGGACCACCTTCGGGAACGTGGTTTGAAACATTTTGCATGTTACGCGCCGGCAATCGGCCGATACTCGTTTGACCGTGCGTTGGCGTTTCAGCAGGTGGTGGAAAAGTCGGGGTTTCGCTGCCACCTATTTGCCGAAGCGGACGGAAAAAGCGGTTGGGAAATGGACAACGACTCCGTTGCACACTGGCTTGAGCGTTTGCCGCGGCCGGTCGCAATCTTTGCCGCGGATCCCTATCCAGCTCGACATATTGCCGAGTTGTGCCAATGGAATGAAATCAATGTTCCCGACGAGGTCGCCATTCTCGCTGGCGACGATGACGAACTGCTTTGCAAGGTTTCATCGCCCGAACTGTCTAGCATCCAATTGGCGTGCGAAACCATCGGGGAACAAGCCGCGGAGCTATTGGATCGCCTGATGCAAGGCGGCAAGGTTCCTAAACAACCACAGCTGGTTTCGCCGCTGTATGTTCGGCAACGTCATTCCACCGATGTCCATTCGACAAACGCTCCTGAGTTGCAAGAGATGCTGCAATTCATCAAGGAAAACTCACACCAAAACCTCTGCGTCGCCGATATTTTGTCACGGTTTTCAGTGTCGCGTCGGTGGCTTGAGCAGCGATTCCGACTGAGACTCGGTCGTTCTCCCGCGGATCACATTCGGCGAGTTCGAATGGATGCAGTCCAGCGAGTGCTATTTGAGTCCGACCTGTCCATCACTCAGCTTGCATACCAGATGGAATTCACGAGCAGTACAAGCTTAACCCAACAGTTCACACGACACTTTGGGTGCTCACCAACTGCGATGCGTCAACGAGGTTGATGATCAGGTTCCTTAGGCGATTAGATCGTCGATCACCTTGCCACCGAATTGGCTAAGCTGCTTGAAACGTCCAGCATGGTAGTACGTCAATTTATTGTCATCGAGACCAAGCAGACGCAGTAGCGTAACGTGAAAATCACGAACGTGATGGACTTCTTCGACGGCTTTCATTCCGAGTTCATCCGTGGCGCCAATCGTGTGGCCGGCGTTACAGCCACCGCCCGATAACCAAATCGTCATCGCATTCGGATTGTGGTCTCGACCATAAGTCGTACCTCCACCGCGAATACCGTTGTCCGGCGTCCGTCCAAACTCACCACACCAAACGATCAAAGTGCTGTCCAACAAACCACGTTGTTTCAGGTCCGTAATCAATGCGGCGATCGGTTGGTCCACGCCTCGGACGAGATTACCGTGGGCGCGCTCGATATAATCGTGGCTGTCCCACGTTCCGTTGTAGAGCTGGACGAACCGGACTCCCTTTTCGACCATTTTGCGTGCCAGCAAACACTTACGGCCGAAGCCGTCCGTTGCATCGTTACCGATACCGTACATCGACAATGTTTTCTGGTCCTCGCTGGAAATATCAATTGCATCGGGCACTTCGGTCTGCATTCGAAAGGCCAATTCGTAGCTTTCTAGACGGGCCGCTAAATCATCATGTTCGGGATGCTGTTGAGCGTGACGCCGGTTCATCTCAGCCAACAAATCGAGGTTCATGCGTTGACGAATGGGTGTCACCCCAGTCGGAGGTTTTAAGTCGAGAATCGGCGAGCCCTTTGGTCGCAGCGGCGTGCCTTGGTAAAAGGCCGGCAAGTATCCGTTGCTCCAGTTTGCCGCGCCACCTTGTGGATACGAAACGTCGGGTAGCACGAGGAATCCCGGCAAGTCTTGGTTCATCGTGCCAAGTCCGTAAGTCACCCATGCCCCGATGCCCGGATCACCTCCAAACCGATTGCCACAATTCATCTGATACATCGCTGTGGGATGATTGACACTATCGACTTGGCAACCACGAAAAAAACAAAGCTCATCCGCCACTTTCGCCAAGTGTACCCAGTTGTCGGCGATATCCGCGCCGCTTTGACCATGCTTGCGAAACGTGAACGGACTTTGCACATAGTACCGCTTGCCGCTTTCCATTGCGGATTTCTGTTTGCCTTCACGAACAAACTCCTTGAGATGCAAGTCCTTCAATGATGGTTTAGGGTCGAAGGTGTCGATGTGGGAAGGCCCACCTGCCATCATCAAAAAGATGCAATTCTTCGCTTTGGCAGCCAGATGGCCATCGCGTGCGGCAAGTGGCTTCTCTTTTGCATTGGCCCTATTTTCCTCGGCGAGAAGTGAGGAAAAGGCAATGCTGCCAAGCGACGTGCCGAGGCGAAACAGACTATCGCGGCGACTGATATTAGGAATTTCCATCGTTCATCTTCTTTCACGTTCATCTTCTTTCACGTTCATCTTCTTTCACGTTCATCTTCTTTCACGTTCATCTTCTTTCACGATAACTCAGGTTTGTCATCTTCACACCGACACCAACGCCCATTGGATCAATACAGATACACAAACTCGTTTGAATTGAGGATCACCAAACACACGTCGGCAAGTGCTCGCGTACGACGATCACAGTCGGACGCCTGACGATCCGGGACATAGTCGCGGTTTGAAAACAACTCTTCTTCAAATACAAATTGCTCACCCGTGTTCTCTTCGACTGCTTCGCGAACCACTTTCAGTGGCTGCGGATCAGGTGGAGTGGCATTCACCGGCAACAATTCTGTCATCTTGTCCCAATGGGCTAGCAGGCCGCTCATTTCATCAACCGTCGGCGATCGTGCTAACGCCAAACGAAAGCACAATGCCAAGGCTTCATGATCGTTTTCCGTCTCGTTGGTTGCCCGATTCGCTAGGGACAGTGCCCGCGTGTGCGTGTTCTGCCCATTGAAAAGCGAGAAGACTTGCGGTGTCACCGTCGACGATTCCCGTCGCTCACAGGAAAAATCAGGCGATGGCGAATTGAAAACTTCGAGCAACGGGTCCACTAATCCACGTAGTTTGAGAACGTAGATCGAACGTCGATTGCGTCGTTCCGGTTGTGGATTGGGGACCCACGCCGAAGCAAAAGAGCCCATCACTTGACGCGGTTGCAACGCAACCTCTTGGTTGATCTCAGGGCGACATGGAATACCGCCGACGACGGAGTTCAGTTCCCCCGTCAACTTCAACATCGCATCGCGCAGTTCCTCAGCGCTCAAGCGTCTTGGTTTAAAAACGGCATACAAACGTGACGCATGGGCGAGTGAGTCTCGGTCCATTCCCGGTTCAACCGATTCCGGTTCAACTGATTCCGGTTCAACTGATTCCGGTTCAACCATTCCAGGTTCACGCTTGTATTGGGTTGAACGACAATAAGCGTCCGACATCACAATGCGCCGGTTCATCGTCTTGATCGACCAATCGTCCTCAACAAAGGTCGCAGCTAGCCAATCGAGCAACACAGGATGCGTTGGTCGGGCCCCCGTGGAGCCGAAGTTGTTTGGATTACCGGCAATCGCTCGTCCAAATTGCCACTGCCACAAACGGTTGACGATCACCCGCGTCGTCAGTGGGTTTCCGGGGTCGGCAACCCAATCGGCAAAGGCCTTCCGACGACCATCGATCGAATCTGGAATTTCGGCGCTGACGTATTCATCGATAACACTCAATGTATCGGGCATCACATTTTCCCCCGGCGCGAATGGGTCACCACCATTCAAGATGCAAGTGCTCTCAAGCTCTCCCTTGGACACGTCATCTGGCATCCGCATCGGCTTTGTCACCGAACTCATCTTGGGCGTATGTCCGTTGTAAACCGCAAGTGCAAACGGGCGATAGCGATCAAGTTCCCAAGTCAGTCGCTGCAAACCCTTTACTGCGACACGCTCTTTCCCGAATTGTTCGGGAGTGAAGCATTCCAACTTGGGTGGAAGCTGCGTTTCGGTGAAGCCTTGCTTGCGCAAAATTTCCCTCGCCACTGTGAACAATTGGCCCTTTCCCTTATGTTTCGCTTGTTCAATCGCTGTTTGCCACGCGTCGGACGAACCGTGGTTTTCTTTCCACCAGTTTTCCGCATTCTTGACCAGAACGGCATTCAGTTCCTCCGTCGTGCGAGAGTGTTGTCGCTTGACCTGCAACAGATACGCCTTTTCTCCAAAATCATCGGTGTTCTCTTGTGGCAAAAATCCAGCCGGACGATCGACCAACTGCGTCGTGGCGAACACAGCTTGAATGGAATAGTAATCACGCGTCGGAACGGGATCGAACTTGTGATCGTGACATCGAGCACACTGCAAAGAGTGCCCCAGGAACGTTTCGCCAATGCTGTTGGTAACGTCATCAAGGAATCTTTGCCGGGCAAGCTTGGCAACCTCCATTCCGGTAAGTTCCCACGGTCCCATTCGCAAAAAACCAGTGGCAACCACTTTTCCCGGATCGTTTGGATCGATCTCATCACCGGCAATTTGCTCGCGAATAAATTCGTTATACGGCTTGTCGTCATTGAATGATCGAATCACGTAATCTCGGTATCGCCAAGCGTTGCCACGTTCGAAGTCATTGGCGAAACCAGACGAATCGGCGTAGCGGACAACATCTAGCCAGTGTTGTGCCATCCGCTCGCCATAGTGCGGTGAATCCAACAACCGATCGACGACTCGAGCAAACGCGGCGCGGTCCGGGCTGCGGTCGCTCAAAAACGCTTCGACTTCACGTGGCGTTGGAGGCAAACCGGTTAGGTCAAACGTGGCCCGTCGAATCAACGTTCTGCGATCAGCCCTCGGCGCGACTTTTATTCCATCAGACAACGCTTGCTCAATCAGCAAGTCGATTGGATCAACCGTCGCCTTTCCCTCTACGGAACCAGGGCTAGCAGGCAGTGAAGGACGAGTTACCGGTTGGTAGGCCCACAAGCCGGCAGGATCGTACTTGCGGTTGGTCCAATCTACATCCAAACCACCCGCCGTTTTAACCGCAGTCCCGTCCTCGACCGACCACTCCTTTTCGTACTCGCTTTCGATCTCGTTTCTTCGCGTTTGATCCGGCCACACCGCGCCCGAAGCAATCCAATCTCGCAGCCACGCCAATTGTTCCGCGGTCAGTTGTTCCGATTCCTTAGGGGGCATCTCGGACCAATCGTCGCTGAAGCGTGTCGCGGCCAAATACAGCGGACTGTCGTCAAACTTTCCCGACACAATGGATGGTTCGCCACTGTCTCCGCCTGCGAGCAATCCTGACATCGACCGGACGTCCAGCGATCCTTCGATCGCATCCGGATCGTTCCCATGACAACCGAGACATTTCTCACGCAGCAATGGGCCGATGCGCCGAACGAACAGTATCTCGGATTCGGCCGTCACCGATTCCTCGGCGAACGACTCCATGCCAAGCATCGAGGCAGCGACGATGACGAAAATTACCAAAAATTGCTTTTGCATGATTCTTTTGATACAAAATTACTTGCTCGAATCGCGAGCAAGTGGATTGGCGCTAGCGGAGATGATTCGCTCATTTTCCCTTCTCGTGGGTATTCTAGTGGCAAACGCAACCCTCGTTGGGTTCAAACCGGAATTGCATGCTTGGATCAGCCATTGTGACCAATCCAACACCGGAACCTGATAGTCACCGCAAACAGGCAAACCACCATGCGATTATTGACGTTAAAAACCTTGATTCTCGCTGTCTGGGTTTTCTCTACTGCGGGACTTTTGACACCCGTTTTCGCGGTGGATCTAGAATCGATCCAAGGGACGTATCGGCGTCTTCCCTACGAAAACGATTGGCATGTCGGTTCAATCGAAGTAGTGGCAAAGGATCCGGTGACAACGCTACGATGGCGCAACAAAGCCAACGTCTCATGGAATCTCATTCCCTCGCTCGAACATGGGATACTCAAAACAGACGAATCCAATCCCTATTTCAAGCAAGGGCAGCCTGCATTTCATTTTAAGTTACGCGATGGCAAAGTGATCGGGTTCACGTTCCAGAACGATTTGTATGTCAGAGATGGCGTTAAAATCATGCCACAGATGAGCGGTGGTTTTCACGGTTACATCTCAATGCGTGCTGAGTCTCCACCGCCTGGATACGGCTACGGCGCCAGCTTCTACATTAGTATTTGGCCGCTTCTTGAAGACCCACTCGCCCATTTTCAAATCGGACTTCCTTCGACGTGGATCGTCCCTGACAACCGCGACTTCAAGCAACCACTCTGTCCACCTGGGACCGTCGCTCGCGACAATTGGCATGAACGCGGACCCTATTATCGCAACGTGTTTCAAACCATCGAGGGCGGCCTTGGATACTGGGGGTCCACACGGTTCCGTTCGGCAACGCCCAAGTATCGGATGAACGGCACGCCCAATGGCTACAACCACGAAATATCGTCACCGGGATGGGGATTCGGCAAAACGGTTTCACTCACGTCCGAAGAAATGGGCATTGCTCAACTTAGCAACCGGCTCGTGGTTCCGCCCGATGGCATGACGTTTACAAAAGATGTAAACGGAGAAGTGCTCGGCAACGCTTGGATGGTGTTACCAATGACGTCATCCAAACAGGGCCCCGAAACACCCACAGGCGATCAAAGCTGGACTCTCTTTCTTAACACCGCGAATTTCAAGGGTCCTGTTGCCTTTTGGATTCCTGAAACATGGAGTCGTTTGTCCCGCGGCTACAAGACGATCGCAGGACGCGGTCTGGACGCCAGGCCAGGCTTGATGGGAAGCGGCGCGATGGAAGTCAACACCGTGCCCTATTTTGAATCGATCGATGAATCAGGAACGACGTACTCAAAAATCCCTCAGCTGCAATTTCCCATCAACGATCGGGGTGAAACAATCCTGATGCAGGACGTCACGTTCTACGCGAAGCAAGCGTTTACCCCAACCGGCGTCTTTGATTTAGAAAAATCTTGGAAGCCCAAACTGACTGCAAATCCAATCTCGTTCCAACAAGGTCCCGACCGTGTGAAGCTAACCGAAATCGATCAGGTGGTGCAAACCAAGATCTTTGGAAACCCCGGCGAACAGGCATTCGGTCTGCAGTGGACAACATCGCGTGGTCGCGGCAACCTGCCCGAGTATTACAAACAAGTTGGAACGCACCGAATCGCGACGACAGCCGAACAAGTGCCAAAAGAAACCGGGATCGTTGAACAGGCTTTTAGTACAACGTCCGTCCCGCAAAGCTACCGGTCTCCCGACTCGGGTATTTGGAAAGACCCGGGGCCAAAGTCAGAGGCATTCAAGGCAGCGCTTACGGACGGTTCGGTTGTCACGTACGCATGGTATCGATTCGTCGACCAACCGTCGATCCAAGCGTTGAACTGGAGCGCCAAAGAGAAAGAGAAAGTGCAAAAGTTGGTGGAACGAATTCATAGACTTTGGCCGATTGATCGCGACTACATGCCCCTTCCAACGAGAGGAACGCTCGTGGCGATGGACGATGCACTGATCGTCTCGCCGCCCGAAGGACTTGAAATTGGATACGTGCCGATCGCAATCGATCAATCGCCCAACGATCCATCGCCCAATCCGTGACCCCCCAAAAAAGCGGCCACCAATCGTTAGCATTCTTGCCGGTGCAAAATGCAATGCAATCTTCAATCCGCCTGAATCTCAAGCTCAGTGGGGCGCAACCCGGGTCCCGAAGCGGACAATCGGATCACTCCTGGTTCGCCGCTCGACTGGACGATCACTTGCGCCAGACCATGAAAAAGAGAACGCTGCCAAACGGACGCGGGATCAATAAACTTATCCGGCTCATGACTCGAAGGATCGCCATTGCCGACGCCGATGATCCGTCCTGGGCCCTCCATTTTGAACGCAATCAGATCGTTCGCCGTCGGTGAAAAATGCCCGTTATCATCTAGCGTGCGTACGGTCACAACACTCACGTCACGCCCATCGGCCGTGATAGCGTTACGATGCGGAACCAATTCGATACGCACGGGTTCGCCAACGGTTTCAATCGTCTTAGTCAGAACGACTTCTCCATCGCTGTTGAAACTACGCGCTTCGATCTGGCCAGATTCAAATGGGACATTCCAATTCACGTAGCCATTGTGCGGCATCGGCTTGCGTCCAAGGGTTTTACCATTGAGAAATAGTTCCACCGCATCCGTGTTGGCATAGACACAAATCGGGATCAGCTGTTCTTCTCGGTCTGCCCAATTCCAATGACTCGGAGTGATATGAAGCCTCGGTTCGTCGGACCGCCCCTCTTCCATCGTGGCGTCAACACGTACTGCGATAACATTGTCACCACCAAAGTTTAGGTAGTCGGTCAGGTCAAAGCGGAAGGGGATATATCCACTGGGCTCGGTACCCAAGTAGAAACCGTTGCAAAACACTTTGGCATCTCGGAACACGCCGTCAAATTCCACAACCACGCGCCGCCCGTTGTCTGTTTCGGGGACGGTAAACTTTTTCCGATACCAACCGACGCTTCGCTCAGGAAAATTGCGGCCGACGGCCTTGTATCCTTGACTATGGTTACCATTGTTCTCAAACGGTGCCTCAACCGCCCAATCATGGGGCAAATTGATCGTTCGCCATTCAGAATCATCAAAATCAAACGCGGACGCGCCGTCGCCATACCCGGCCTTTGCTAAATAGGAAAAGTAACCTGTGCCGAACTCGAAGTCTTGCTTAGCATTCGAGGGATGCCCAAACGCAAATTGCCACTCATCATCCAACCGTATGCGTTCTCGAGGCTGCTGTGCCGAACACACCGACGCGATCATTAAGATTCCAGTGCAAATGAGCAGGCTTCTCACGCGGGGCTCCGTTGTTCTTTTCATTGAGGAATCTCTCGTATCAAAATATCGAAGATGGCATGACCAGTTCTACAAGACGAAAAAGGCAACCATTGGGCGACCTTCAACAACGTTAGTTTTACCAATATCACAAAATGATTGAGGCCCAACGTGCCAATTAAGGATGAAACAATATTGCAGTTGTGGCGAAAGGCTGGCGTCTGGTTTACGACACAACATTGGAATAACACACTTGGCACCTACATAAAGAATCCCGCTCGCGTTTGCACGCACCAGCCCTCCTCGCGTTTGCACGCACCAGCCCTCCTCGCGTTTGCACGCACCAGCCCCCCACTCCCACCGCACCAATAGAATTCCGCTATGTTTGCTCGACTTTCCGTTTCGTTATTGGCTTGTTTGATAGCCACTTCGTTTGTTGCTACCGCTGCTGATTCAGCAAACAAGCAGGCGGATTGGGAAAACGAACGTGTAATCGGTATCAACAAAGAATCGGGCAGGGTGTTTTCCCTTCCATTTGCCGATCGGTCTCAGGCCATGGAAAAGAGATGGCAAGAGTCATCAAATGTAAAGCTACTCAATGGAACTTGGAAGTTTCATTATGCAAAGCGTCACGACCTGCGACCTACGGATTTCTATCAAGAGGCGTTTGACGTGTCGGATTGGAGTGACATCAAGGTACCGAGCAGCTGGCAAACTCTGGGGTTTGGTGCTCCGCTCTACGTCAACACACGATATCCGTTCCACCGCGATTTGCCGACGGTAACCGGTGAGCCCCCAGAGCACTACACCGCTTTCGAATATCGCAATCCGGTTGGCAGCTATCGTCGTAATTTTGCATTGCCATCGGATTGCAGCGGAGGAGAAGTTTTCATTCACTTCGGAGGCGTCGAAAGCGCATTCTATTTGTGGGTCAATGGCGAACAAGTTGGAAATAGCGAAGCGGTTTGTCCCGGCGAAGGGCCAGGACGTTTTTCCTGGGCGTCTACATGCGCAGTGAACAGGATGCGCAGTGAACAGGATGCGCAGTGAACAGGATGCGCAGTGAACAGGATGCGCAGTGAACAGGATGCGCAGTGAACAAGTCCTCTTTACCAATCAGCAAAGTTGGCCCGACAAACTCAACGCGGCTATCGAGGACTGCCAAACACCCAACTGCATACGATTTCATTTGGAAACGAAGACAACTCATTGAACCGGAAATTCAAATCGCTAAGCAGCCCCCCTGCGCACTGCGACGGCAACTAGCAGTAAGCGGAATCCCCCACAAAGGGCGAGCGAATTCGCAGCTGCGACTCGTCCATCCATCGAACTCGTCCATCCATCGAACTCGCCCATCCATCGAACTCGCCCATCCATCGAACTCGCCCATCCATCGAACTCGCCCATCCATCGAACTCGTCCATCCATCGAAATTGAGAAGTACAAATGCTAGTCTGTGCCTCTTTGAGGCTCGAAGAATTTTACAAAAATGGTAAACGAAATGTTTTCACCGCTGGCAAAATGGCTTTGCTTCACGTTCGTTGTGATGCTTCCGCAAACCTTGATTGCGCAACCTTTCGAGCAAACCTACCGAAACCCAGTCATTGCCGGCGACTTTCCGGATCCGACGGTCATTCGAGTCGGATCTGACTATTACGCATGTGGGACTTCGCATGACTTTGTTCCAGCCTATCCGCTCTATCACTCGACTGACCTTGCAAATTGGCGGCGTATCGGTTCCGTATTCAATGAACTTCCTGAATGGGTTTCAGGATCATGCTGGGCTCCCGAGCTGTTCTATGAAAATGGAAAATTCTTTGTCTATTACACCGCGAAACGGAAGAGCGACAATGTCTCGTGCATCGGAGTCGCAGTAGCCAATGACATTCGCGAAGGGTTCGTCGATCACGGCGTGATCATCGAGTGGGGAAAGGAAGCCATTGATGCGTTTATTTTCGAGGACGATCAGGGAAAGAAATTCATATCGTGGAAAGCCTACGGGCTCAATCCTACTCGCGAAATCGAAATTCTCGCCTCCGAGTTATCCGGCGATGGTCTTTCACTTGTCGGCGATCACTTTAGTCTCACTCGCCACGACAAGGGATGGAAAGGAGCCGGAGACGAAGGCCAATGCATCCTAAAGCATGGAGATTACTACTATCATTTCTATTCGGTCGGAGGCTGCTGCGATAATCGGTGCGATTACAACATTCGCGTCGCGCGAACAAAGGACCTGCATGGAGATTGGGAACAATACGAAGCGGGATCGATCCTACATGGCGGGGGCCTATGGAAGTGTTCGGGGCACGGCACAATGGTGACAACCCCGGACGGCCGATTCTTCTATCTCTACCATGCCTATCATCGATACGATTTTGAGTACGTGGGCCGACAAGGGATGCTTGATGAACTGCTATGGGACGACGCTTCGGGTTGGCCCTATTTCAGATACGGCCCGATTCCGACCGTTCAAGCCCCCGTTCCGCTTCGCAACACTCAACAACTTCGCCGTTCCCTATTCCGAGACGATTTCGAGTCCGTTGAAAACTTGATTCCTTGGCAATGGGATGTCGGTTTATCGAAGCCTGTGATTTCACAGCAAGCAGGCCAACTCGGTCTTCAAAACCAAAACAACGGGCTGACTTTCTTAGGTGTAGACACCCGAGTCGGCAATTACTCCGTCGAAACCACCATGGTTGATGCCACAGGGGGCTTCAATGGATTATGTGTCTACGCCAATCCAGAGAACTTGATCATGTGGGGCGTGGAAGATCAGCAAATCAAGCTGAAGAGCATTCGACGCGGTGAAGCAGAAGAAACCGTCTGCGGTAGTATCGATACGAACCAAAAAGTTCATTTGAAGTTCCAAGCGGTTAACGCAAGACTATTTTCTTTCTTTTGGTCGACTGACGGAGCAAATTGGAATCGGTTTCCTGAAGGGGTTGAGCATGTCGACGCAAGCGATCTTCCTCCATGGACGAGGTCTATCCGTGTTGGATTCGTTCAGGAAGGATTGGATAGTCTCGCTTCGTTTGAATACTTCATGGTCTCGGATCAATAGTGGCGTAGGCAAGATGAATCCATTCGTCTCCGCGTTGCTGGTTGCCAGCGATGAAGCATGGGCCGCCCAGTGATGCATGGGCCGCCCAGAGAAGATGACACCACGAAAAAAGCTTAGGTTTTTGTGTGAAGCCTGAACTGTTTAGAGGGTCCCCTTTTTTTTGGAAAAGCATTCGCTAGAGCGTTGAAGTTCCCTTCCGGCGAGGAGCTGGCCCAAAAGCCCTTTTCGGTAACAATATTCTCTAGACCAACAGACCACCGCTGGCCCCGAAAAAAGCACCTGAAATGCAGAACGGCAATACCGATCAATTTCTCGCATCACGCACCTACGCGGTTGCCGGAGCGTCGCATCATCGCCACAAGTACGGCAACAAAGTATTCCGTGCCTTGCTAGATGCTGGCCGCGAAACTTACCCCCTCAACCCAGCTCAGGACGAAATCGAAGGTCATCAGGCATACGCGGCAATCGCCGAAATGCCGCTCGTTCCTGAAGCTCTTTCAATCATCACGCCGCCGATGGTAACTCGGCGAGTCATCGCCGACGCGATTGACGCGGGGATAAAACACGTCTGGATGCAACCCGGCGCAGAAGATGCCAAAGCAAGCGAGGCCGCGCGCGAAGCAGGCATCAACGTGATCGACAATGGCAGCTGTATTCTCGTGCTGCTGGCTATTGGCTGAGCCGCCTGTACATGACTTCAGCCAATTGCACGCGAGAAACGAATCGACATAGTCAAACGTTGTGTGGCGAAACGCTTTGGGGATTTGCCGACCACCCCAAAACCGTGCATATTTCATCATCGAACGGCGTTCCCTTTGGTCGAAACGACAGGGTTGTATCGCATTGGCTTGAAGCAACTTGCGTTTGCATCGACCTGACAAGGTTCGCACATAGTCGAAGCAACACACACTAATATTACGTTGTATTACGCGGGTGAGCGAAAAGACGTCGCTTGGGCGTTATCGCTCCCTGACGAAACCAGCCGCTGTTAACAATCACACAATCAGAAGAACCTTCTTCCGTTTTCCACGCTTGTGAAGGTCGCGAGCCAGAACGTCACCCCCAACAAGAGTGATGTTTTTTGGCTGCGCCCTTTTGTCCCCCTTTTTTCACTACGAAGGATCACATCAGCACCGTTGCAGTCTGTTACAATCGAGTGCAATCGATGCGTCAATTCAGTCGCATTATTTTTTCTTTTACCACTTATATAGAGGATGTTGTAATGAGATCTAGTAAGCGGAGTGAAGTTCATGGTTTCACGTTAGTGGAGCTGCTTGTCGTCATTGCCATTATTGGTGTCTTGGTTGGGTTACTACTACCAGCGGTTCAAGCTGCCCGCGAAGCCGCACGCAGAATGAGTTGCAGCAACAATGTAAAACAAATTGGGCTGGGGCTTCACAACTATCACAGTGCCTTCAATATGCTGCCGATGCAAACCGGCGGAACTTATGATTCAGGCGGTAATTCGAATGGTCTTCGACTCAGCTGGCTGGTCGGATTGACACCGTTCATCGAGCAACAAGCGATGTGGGAAGCGATTTCCAATCCATTCGGAATGAATCGTGATGGGACTCCCCGAACGCCTTCTTATGCCCCAATGGGTCCACGTCCATGGGATCGCAACTACCTACCATGGATAACTCAAGTTCCCACCTATCGTTGCCCCAGTGATCCAACGGTTGCTGGCCAAACGAACATCGCGCATACCAACTACGCTGCATGCCTAGGAGACACCACCGCTGAACTTCACTACTGTGGAATCAACGCCAATGGCAATCCAAACACTTCGACGCAACCGTGGTCCGAATCCACGTTAAAGTCGTTTGATCGCGGCTTCTTCTGGGGAAAACACTCTAAGCGTTTCCGCGATATCCTCGACGGGCTGTCCAACACAATCGCAGCCGGTGAAATTGTTGTTGGCGACGGAAAAGGTGAGATTTTCAATCACATGTTGCACGACACCAGTGCACTGAGTCGTCCTGCAAACTATTGGGAAACCACCGATAAAATCGATCCACTACGACCGCAGTTCTGGAACCTCGCCACATCCGACGTATGGGGCGTTGACTACGGCAACGACTACGAATACCAACGTCGTGGATCCGCATGGTGCGATGGCGTCCCTTATTACACTGGGTTCAACACCATCCGTCCGCCAAACGGATATTGTGTCGGCCGTCGCGAAAGTTGGGACGGTTTTTTCCCAGCCAGTAGTCGGCATCAAGGTGGTGCGCACATCTTGATGGGTGATGGCGCGGTCAAGTTTATCACCAGCTCAATCGAAGCCGGTAATCAATCAATCGTACCGTATAGTGCCCAGCACAACGATCAACGTGGCAAGCAAAGTCCTTACGGATTGTGGGGAGCCCTTGGTACTTCGAATACCAAAGAAACGATTAATGAAGATTTTTAGTCGGTACGGCTGCCGAAGTTGACAGCCAAACCATTCTTAACATTGAGGCTTTGTCTCGAAAGGAATTTTACTGTAATGAAATGCACTTTTTTTGCTTCACTGGTTGTTTGCCTTAGCCTTTGCGGCCTATCGGGTTGCGGCAGCAATACACAAGAAGTGGAGCTAACCCCTCGTCCGCCAATTACTCAGGAAGAATTGCAGACGATGGAAAGTTATGAAGAAGAGATGGCAGAAGCCAACAAGGCCTATCAATAAGGCGGACGTCTTATTGCCTGTGCTTTTGGCACCGTCCAGCGAAGCATGGCTTCGCTGGACGAGTGGCCACCTTCTTTGCAACCATCGCTTCAAATAAAGGCTTGGTCATATTCCGTGGGCAATAGCACCTCCGTGGTATAGCCATCCACCCCCCTGTCTTCGATTGAAATGGTAGTCAACACATCAAGCAACTGTGCGTGAAAACGCTGTGCTGAACCATTTTGGCACATCACTTCTTCGGCAAGCATCAACGCCTCGTCCATTGGCGTGACCCGGTTCCCCTCGAACACGATGAGTCCGGCTGTGGCGAGCCGAGCTAGTCCACTGTCAAATTCAACGAAAGACAGCGGATCGTGCCCCAGGCTGATCACAGTATTCAAAATTGAATGAAGACAAATAGAACTACTGCCGCATCCAAATAAGATCGCTTGAAGCAGGGTCGCATCAGAGGGCAATAAATGCACGTAACCGCTTACCAAAAAAGAGGAACATTCCGTGTTCTTAATGATGGATCACGGATTTTCCGTTGACTCGGCTAAAGCTCGCAAAATCCGCCTAGTGCGTGTTTCAAGCGGAGCGGAATCGTTGTTTTCGGCACAATTGGCCTGCAAGATCCGCCCTTGCCAGATATCGATCGAACGGATTCTCGACAACGACTTGATCGCACCAACGCAATTCTTGGGATTAAGATTAACCGCGATCAGACAATCGCATTCGTGGTAGATGATTTGTTGACAAAAGCTTCGTTGTCAGAACATAGCACTGCGGGGTGCAGGTTCCTCCGTTCATACCGAACGACTTTAGCAAAGGTATTGCAACTTTGCACTCATTGGTCCTGGTCGAAATTTCACCCGAAGATACCTCCACTAGTATGGTCTGGTATCCACGTGGAGCATTTACAGAATACATTGGAACAATGCCGAAAGATCGTGCATACTAACAACGTAGTTTAGCCTGTCCGCATTGGAAGCCTTGAATTGCCACCCCAAACCCAGGAAACATCATGCCCTCGACAATTCCGTTCGCTCGCACAGTGACGAGCCTAGTGGTGCTTTGCATCGCAACTTCCACCTTCGCTCAAGCTCCGCAAACCGCGGCGTCCAAAGTCAATGTCGCAGCCAGCGGCAAGTGCCCGGTGATGGCCCCCCCCTCAGACCCAGCCAGCAGAAACACCGCCGCCGGAGCCTATTCCAATGGGGATTGGTGGCCAAATCAATTGAACCTGGAAATCCTTCATCAGAACTCATCCAAGAGCAATCCATTGGGTGACGATTTTAGCTACGCCGAAGAGTTCAAAAAACTCGACCTGGATGCTTTAAAGAAAGACATCAATGAGTTGATGACAACGTCCCAGGATTGGTGGCCAGCCGACTACGGCAACTACGGGCCACTGTTTATTCGGATGGCTTGGCACAGTGCGGGTACCTACCGCGTCTCGGACGGCCGAGGTGGTGCAGGCTATGGCACACAACGTTTCGCACCCCTGAATAGTTGGCCCGACAATGCCAGCCTCGATAAAGCGCGCCGCTTGCTGTGGCCGATCAAACAAAAGTACGGCCAAAAAATCTCGTGGGCCGATTTGATGGTCTTCACCGGCAACTGCGCGTTAGAGTCAATGGGATTCGAGACCATGGGATTCGCTGGTGGCCGCGAGGACGTTTGGGAGCCTCAACAAGATGTTAACTGGGGACCTGAGACCGAATGGCTCGGAGACATGCGTTACACCGCTGATCGCGAACTCGACAATCCTCTTGCTGCTGTCCAAATGGGGCTGATCTACGTCAATCCAGAAGGGCCCAACGGCACCCCAAGTGCGATTGAAGCAGCCAAGGACATTCGGGAAACGTTCGCCCGTATGGCAATGAACGATGAAGAGACCGTTGCGCTTATCGCTGGCGGCCATACATTTGGCAAAGCCCATGGCGCTGCGGATCCAAGTAAATACGTCGGTCCTGAGCCCGAAGGTGCAAGCTTGGAAGAGCAAGGTCTTGGCTGGAAGAACACATTTGGAAAGGGGAATGCTGGCGACACGATCACCAGCGGCCTAGAAGGAGCTTGGACTACCACACCGACGGAATGGTCAAACGGCTACTTTGATAATCTGTTTGGTTACGATTGGGATCTGGTGAAGAGCCCTGCCGGTGCGATGCAATGGGTTCCGACGGATCCCGCTGCGGCGGACACCGTGCCGGATGCGCACGATCCGACAAAGTCACACCCGCCTATGATGTTCACGACGGACATGGCCATGAGAATGGACCCTATCTATGGACCGATTTCAAAGCGATTCCACGAGAACCCAGAGGAGTTCGAAAAGGCCTTTGCCAAAGCGTGGTACAAGCTAACGCATCGCGACATGGGTCCCGTCTCGCGTTGCCTCGGCCCACTGGTCGCCGAACCACAATTGTGGCAAGACCCTGTTCCAACTGTGGATCATCAATTGATTGGCGAAAAAGACATCGTCGCTTTGAAGGGCAAGATCCTCGGATCGGGTCTCTCCGTTTCCCAATTGGTTACGACCGCATGGGCATCGGCGTCATCGTTCCGCGGGACCGACAAACGCGGTGGAGCCAACGGGGCACGCATTCGTCTCGCTCCACAGAAAGACTGGGCAGTCAACCAACCGGCTGAATTGGCGCAGGTATTGAAGACGTTGGAAACAGTCCAAACGGAATTCAACCGTTCGCTGTCTGACGGCAAAAAAGTTTCGCTTGCTGACGTGATCGTGCTAGGCGGATGTGCAGCCGTTGAAGCCGCTGCGAAAAAGGGCGGACACGATGTGCAAGTTCCCTTCACGCCGGGACGCACCGACGCATCACAAGACCAGACGGACGTAGAGTCATTCGCCGTGCTCGAACCAACTTCGGACGGGTTCCGCAACTTCCTAGGTCAAAAGCTCGACCGACCGGGGCCAGAGCTACTAATTGATCGAGCACAAAAGCTCACGCTTACTGCTCCAGAGATGACCGTTCTGATCGGCGGTATGCGAGTTTTGAATGCCAACGCGGACAACATGAAATTGGGTGTCCTAACAAAGCAACCTGGGACGTTGAGCAATGACTTCTTCGTGAACTTGCTGGACATGAACACACAGTGGGAAAAATCCCCTGTATGTGAGCACTACTTCCAAGGGCGTGACCGCAAGACGGGCCAGGTCCAATGGAGGGCCACTTCCGTCGATCTCGTGTTTGGTTCCAACTCACAACTGCGAGCGATCTCGGAAGTTTATGCCAGTGAAGACTCGAAGCAGAACTTCGTCAATGACTTCGTAGCGGCTTGGAACAAAGTGATGAATGCGGATCGCTTCGACCTTTAATCCTGCCACTGGAAATTGATCGAAGTTAGGTGCATTACGTCAACGCCAATCATTTGCATTGGCGTTGACGCTCTTTCGACTTTTCGAGTCGAGAAACAACGCCTTGGAATAGTGCGTTTGAACTTGTGGTTGGATGGAACAATCTGCTGAATTGGGATCGCTTCAGCCGAGTTCCATCAATGCGCTCGCTCCGCGAAACCAGCCCCCCAGGGTCGGATTCGACTATCGAATGAGTAACCGAATCGGTTGCTGATAGATGAATCAGAGGAGACGTCAAGATGACTGACTGCGGATGTGCGTTTGAACCAGAGCCAAACAACGAACTGCAGCGGCGGACGTTGCGGCTTGTTCTGGTAGTCAATGCAGTCATGTTTGTCAGTGAGATCACCGTAGGAATCTTGGCCCGATCAACGGGACTTACCGCTGACTCACTCGATATGTTGGCGGACGCTAGCGTCTATGCGATAAGCCTTTACGCCGTCGGACGAGCGAGCGGGATACGACGCAAAGCAGCCACAGCGAGCGGATGCCTACAGATAGTGCTTGGAATCGGTGTCCTCATGGAAGCGTGCCGGAGATTCTTTTTTGGTGGGGAACCGATGGGAATGGCGATGATCGCAATGGGCGGTGTGGCGTTCATCGCGAATGCGTTTTGCTTGAAACTGCTCTGGAAACATCGAGGCGGCGATGTGAACTTCCGTGCCTCATTTATTTTCTCTGCCAATGATGTGATTGCGAACGCAGGCGTGATTGTCTCAGGGCTTCTTGTATTACTGACCCATTCGCAAATCCCCGACTTGGCCATCGGCGTGCTGATCGCGATGTTGGTCGTTCGCGGCGGTGTCAAAATTCTAGGCGAAGCAAAAGCCGACGCGGCATGCGAATCGAAGCTAGCGAATGGACCATGACGCGATCTCTTTCAACGAGCTCGAAAATCCGAGTCAGCAAACAAAATGCCAAGACTTTTCTGCGGTCGCTTTTAACTGCCTTTTGGCTTTAGGTTCTCAAAACCCGCGGCATTCTGGAAGATTTTGAGAAACATTTCCGATCGAGCCTCGAAAACCGACTAGGCACCCGCTGTTCCGGCAACCAACATCGTTCAGGCTGCATGGTTGCATTTTGTATGATGGTCGCAGTGTGATCGCGTTATGATGGATGACTGGCCACCGGCGCCTGAGATAGCAAGGTGATGCAAACTGTGAACTCTTGTCGATTGCTTCGGTGTTGGTTCTTTCCTGCTACCAAAAAAAGTTATGGTGGCAACGACCTAACCTCACTACATTCAGTTGCCAACGGTTCGACTGTGACTGTCGGCAGTGACAACAAATATGTATTACCGACTTTTTCAGCAACCTACTCGTCTGTGCCAAATAATTGACTTCATCGAAGAGCTTGGGCCAACGGCAATTTGCGTGGCTTGAATAACCATTTCGTGTCGAGGGGAACCGATGGGCGTTACGTACTATCAAAAGGCAAAAGCCAGTGTTTGCCCAGTTGATCCACAAAGCAGTCGTGCTGCTCAGGTCTCGTTTCAGCTTCCTGCGGGAAAGGAAATCCGTCCCAATTTTGGCAACATCGACGTAACGAACTTGGATTCGGTTTATCAGCGTTCGCTTTCGCTCGAGCGGGATCATCCCGATCGAATCGCTGATTATTTTGAGCATGCCGAAGCGATTGCCGCGCAGGACCGTCAAATGCAAAGGATGTATGGCGTCCCCAATCATCCCTATTTTGGACGTCCAATGACCTTGCTCCCGATGACGGGAATGATGGTCGAAGGCATTTCGGAAATGGTCCAGCGGGTGATGCGCGCGTCGAAAGGTTTTGTGGAAGGTCTTTTCGAGGGACTTCGGACGTCGCTCGCCAAAGATCCGGAAACTCTATCCCGGATGAATCGGAACTTGATGAAGTCACAGATTCTTAACGTCGTGTTGCCGGCGGTGATGGCTTCGGGCATGGTGGTTGGAATTGTCCAAGACATCGTCAAGGCGGTAACCGGTTTGTACCAACTGGTTACCAATTTTGACGAGATCGCCACAGCGGCTGTCAAACTGATCAAGGCGATCTTAGATGATGAAAAGGCGGCCCACGGATTTGGCAAGTTGGTTGGGCAGCAATTGGGACAAAAGATTGGCAAGCTTTCCAGACTTGGCGTGATCCGGTTTTCTTTCGAAGTCGGCCGCATCCTGGGGCCAATCATTGCTTCGATCGCGGTCGCATTTACAGGCATTGGTGTGGGCGCATTGGCGGTGAAGTTTGGTCGCGAGTTCCTTCGCTGGGCGACCCGATTTCCCCGCATCGCAAGGCTTGTCGATGGGCTTGTCACGCTGGGCAGCAAGTCGGGACGAGGTGGAAAATTGATTGCCTATGTCACCGCAGCAATGGCTTCGGCCCGCTCAGGAATCACTTCCCGCCACGTTCAAGTATTTCAGCGAGTCGCGTCGTCTAATGGCGGCCAGAACCGCATCATCGCCGTTCGATTCACGAACCTAAAATCGACCAAGTGGATTGACCGCGGCTATCCCGGAAAGCCGATGTCGGTGAAGGTAAAAACCAGCGACAAGACGGGGATTGTGACGGTACAAAAGCATGGCCCCAAAACAACACCCGAGTCACACATTCAGGATGCCTACAGTGCGGGTTACTACATCGTCGATGGAAATGGCGTTGCCAGAAACAAGGCCGGACAAGCTCTTGATTTGCCTAGCAAGACTGACTGGCCACTCGAACCAGGCCAAGTCATTGACCCGCGACTCAAAAAACCACTTGTCGGCGACTATGATTTGCACAGCGTGATCAAACCGCACAATAAAGGACAGAACATCGTGCTCGCGACCCAGGATGGCAAGAAGGTCGCCGATGCGTCCAATCCTGACCTTCGAAAAGTTGCCAAAGCGTTAAACGATGGAATGGATCAACCCCGAGTGTTGCACGGTGCACACGATGGGTATGCCAAGCTGTCCGATGCGGGCAATGGCGTGGTCGCCTTTCATCCCGATGGTCGAATCCAAATCTTCAACACGGTCAACGAGATGGAAGACTTCTTTGAATCGATTGGACGGCAGACCATCAAGGGAGCGTATCCCAGCGGTCCGCTACCGGACGTGTTGCCGAACAACGTTCTGCCGCTACGCCGAAAAGACTAAACAACAATTTCTGTTCGCTTCGTATTTCACAACCGTGAAACGACTTGATTCCAATCAAGTTTCGATTGGACACGTTTTTGCTTGCGTATGTCGCAGCTGTTGGCTGTTGGCTGTTGGCTGTTGGCTGTTGGCTGTTGGGGGACGATCCGGTGTCGGGAAAGAACTTCAAACCTTCACAGGAATGGATTGAAACTTATTTTCTGTGGTTCGCCAATCACTTTGGTCTAGATCGACTCTACCGCGGTCATAGGCATACACATCGTACAGTCAACCACGAGCATGGGTCGCGAACGGCGTGGGACGTGTGCTTGCTACCTTTGTACGAATTGACCAAAAAAGGAAATATCGGTTAGGCCGTTCCGTTTTTTTGTCTAATCTGGGCCTCCGACGCGTATTTCCATAGTATGACGACCGAAAAAATGTCCGTGGAATCGGGCGAACAGTTCACTCGATTGCTGCTCCAAAATCAGAAACGGATTTGGGGATTGATCCTATCGCTGGTCCCCTGCGGGTCCGACGCGGATGATGTCCTACAGGAAACCTGCGCCGTCATGTGGCGGAAGTACTGCGATTTTGAGCCGGGGACAGATTTTGCCGCTTGGGGGCTAAAGATTGCCCGCTTTCAGGTGATGAGCTATTACAGCCGCCGCAAGAGCGAGCGTGCCCGGCTAAGTGCTGACGTGATTGAAGCCGTTGCTGTCCGATTTGCGGCGCCCGACCAGGAAAACAGATTTTCCGACCGGTCTGCTGCACTCAAAGACTGTCTGACAAAACTTAAGTCGGTGCAATTCGATACGCTGCATCGCCGCTACGACGAAGGCCAGTCGGTCGAAGAGATCGCAGAGGAGATGAACGTCTCCATACATGCGATCTACAAGCGGCTGGATCGGACCTATCAGCAACTTCACGGTTGTATCACCAATAGGCTTTCGCAGCAGGAGCATCTTGCGTGACATCCGAACCTAACCCAAAGTTATCATCCGCCGAGCTTGACCGCTTAATCGAACTGGCTAGCGCCTACCGTGAAGATCGCATTGGCGATGCGGAAGTTGCTGAGCTCGACATGATGCTTTCAGAATCGCCCGCAGCGTTGGACGCATTTGTCGAAATCGGCATGCTCGTTGCTGATTTATCACAGGCCCAAAACGTCGGCCCTGCCAACAGTGACAACCACAGCCATCTACACAACGACGCTGCACCTCGTTCCTCCATTCGTTTCGTTAGCGTGGTTGTACTGGCGGCAAGTCTTTTGTTGGCCGTCGGTTTATGGAGTTGGTTATCGAATCGTCCGGCGCCGTCTTTTGCGCGACTTGAATCGGTATCGAATTGCCTATGGAGAGAGACAGCGACGCCCGCTCGCGTCGGCGGTCGGATCGGCGTTGGGCATTTCCGACTTGCCGAGGGGGTCGCCACGATTCGTTTTGACAATGGCGCGCAGGTTGACCTGGAAGGTTCATCGCACCTGGAAGTGCTGGGGCAAGATCACTGTCAATTGCACAGCGGTAAACTGGTTGTCACCGTCGAGAACGACTTCAAGGGATTCACCGTCGACACCCCTCATGGTCAGTTCATCGATCAGGGGACTAGTTTTGGCGTCACCGTGGAAGACGACGGTGCGTCGGTGGTGGAAGTGTTTGACGGTTTTGTCGATGTTAAGCATCGCACTTCTGGCCAGCAACGTCGCTTGGCCGAGGATGCCGCCGTACGATTGCTGCCAAAAGAGATGGTTGATGAAGCGGAATACGAGCCGCCACCGACTGTTGAAGACTCAGGTGATGTTCAAATCGCCTCGACGGCTGCTCAAGGCGCGGATTGTAGTTTGCGACGCGATCACCAACATCGCAAAGTTAAAAGCCCACTGCTTGTCGCACGAACATCCCGGCCCGCATTGAGCCGATTCGACACTCGGATCTGTCTCCGTTTCGATCTGACGAATGTGCGCACTGCGGATGCAAACAAAGCAAGCCTGCAACTTACCGCAACGCCATCGGGAAAGGGATTCGCCTCGCAATCAACGGATACGGTTATCGCGGCCTACGGCATCATCGACGACACGTTGGATCATTGGTTACCGGACAAAGTCTTGTGGAACGAGCTTCCCGGCGTGATCGACAATCCTTGGCAGTCGAATTCAGTGCGTTTGCTTGGACACTTCACGATTCCCAAGGGGCAACAATCCGGCAACTTCCGTGTTGAAGGACCCGAGTTGACCAAGTTGTTGAAAAACGACTCGAACGGGCTCCTCTCGATTGTGCTGGTCTCGGAAACCGAATCCAGAAAAGGAATGATGGTGAATGCTTTTGCGAGTTCGCATCACGACTCGCTCCGGCCACCGACATTGCATCTATGGCTTGCACGGTGAACGTAGCACACGCTATTAGCCCGCGTTCACCCTCCTCGTTACCACGAATCTCAGAACCTCAAACACTTCGCTCTACTTGACTACCAACGATCTACCTGCACCAAAAAGACATCACTGATATGAAACATCTGATCATTGCACTTGCGTTTCTCATTTGCTGCACCGAAGTCCACGCCAAATACAGGGAAACGATGGACCCAAATGGTCCAATGAAGAACCTGCATACGGATTTCGGTCTAAAAAATGATGGGGCAAAAAGCGATCAGAGTGATCTGATGCAAAAAGCAATCCAAGCATTCTCCGCGGCTGGCGGTGGGCGACTAATCATGCCCAAAGGAACTTACATGTTTTCGGGTGTCTGCCTGGCATCGAACGTGCATTTGCTGATCGAAAAGGATACCGTGATCAAACCTTACTGGCCGAAAGGCGGAAAGGCAGTGGTCTTTCAACTCACTCCCTATTCGGAATCCAGGAAACGCAGGCAACACGACGATCGCTATGTCGAAAATGTCAGCATTCGTGGATTGGGAGGAACCTTCATTATCGACTACTCAAACCGCAAAAGAGTCAAGGGCGAGGGGATTCGCGCGGTCAACTGTCGCATGGCAAAGAATTTTCTGTTGTCCGACTTTGAGGTCAAGGATAACTGGACGACCTACTGTGCGATCATTTTCACTCCTTCGTCCTCCCCAAACGCCAAAAGTTATGACGTCTACATGCCTGTCGATGGCTTGGTAAAGAATTGCCACAGCACTCACTCGTCACCCGGTTATGGTTTGGTGCAGATGCACGGAGGCAGGGACATTCACTTTGAAAATCTCTCCACAACAGGTGGCGGAGTCACCTTTCGCTTGGAGACCGGAGCGGGTGGAGAGCATGGGGGCATCTACGACATCTCCGCCAAAGATCTTTACTGCGAAGACGGCAAGGCTGCGGTTCTGATGGGGCCTCATGTTCGCCAAAACGGAATGGTCATGATTGATGGTGTCAAAACCAAAGGTTGCTTCAATGCGGTGCAAATGGGTTCCGGATTCGTTGACCAAAAGAAGAGGGCCGAGGGGGTCCATGTGTCGCCTGGAAGTTTTGCTGACGGATCGACCGTAAAGAACATTCATGCGATCTTTGGCACTAACGCACCGATCGCAACGAAGAGTCTGGCCCGGGTCCCCAAGGAGTATTTGTCTCAGCTTCGCATTGATGAAAGAGAAACAAAATCTCTCCGAGGACCTTCAGTGTGTGCGGTGACCGATCGGACTCAAAAAAGTTGGCGGCCCGTCATCCAGAACGTAACCAGCGAAGGTTTCAAGTACAACCCTGGAGTTGTCACGCTCAAAGAAGACGTGAAAGGAAATCTAAATCAGATTCTCACCGGCATGCCGATTCTAGAAGAGTTTGAAAAGCACAAGAAGAAGTTGGCAGAAGAAGACAAGTAAACCATCGCAAAACAAGGTGTTGCGAATGGATAACGGACAAACGTCAGCATACCGCAAAAGTAGTTTTACTTATGAATAAATGTGTGAATTGTCATCTCGCCGTGCTGTTAGCCGGCTTGCTCGCTGCATCCGCAAATGCACAAAATTTCGTAACGGGACTCAACGGGCTTCGCAATCTTGTGTCGACCGAAGTGAATGACCGACCGGCGATTTTTGTTTCGGAAGTGAGCGGTGGTGTTGGTTGCTATGACTTGGATGGCAAGGAGTTGTGGTCCGCGACAACGGGGTCGCCGGGCGTCATCTTCGAAATGGAAGCGGATGACATTGATGGTGATGGGATCGATGAGTTGCTCGTGGCCAGCGCGGATGGACGGATTCGCTGTTGGGGAAATGACGGTACGCTCCGTTGGCAATTCAATCCTGGCTATAAAGTTCGCTTTTCGGAAGTGGCGGCTATGCGAGAGAATGGTGTGACTCGCATCTTTGCCGGCGGCAACAATTTCAAGCTCTATGAATTGAATGAAAACGGAGAGCTCGTTTCTGAAACGAAAATTAACGGAGTGGTGCGCAAGATCGAAGTTGGAAATTTCCGTTCGAAAGACAAGTCATCCATCTTCCTGATGACCTATTCGCATGACAAATTCAGCTGGGAGTTCATGGGATTGCTCGATCCAAAGAGCAAGGCGGTGCTTAAGAAGGTGGAGGTCAACGAGCTTTCTGCGAAAGAATGGCGTTCGCTGATGCTGACAGATTTTTCCGTGTCGGATCTCAATGGAGATGAGCTTGATGATTTGCTCTTCTTCGGTTCGACGAAAGCGGGGCTTGCTACTTTTTTCGGGCTCAGTGGAGAGCTGACTCAAATCGCCCAATTCGTAGGCAATAGCAAACACAAGCAGCGTTATGCACATGTGCGGGGCGAATGTTTACTGCCTCAGCGCCCAGAAATCGTGATGCAGTACGGCGGTATTTTCTATATCACGAATCTGGAAGGAAAGCTTCTGCATACAGGCGGCGAAAAAAATCGCGGAATCATTTACAACGATTTCGCTCTGGAACCAAACAGCGGTCGACTGCTGGCAGCGGGCCAAGTGGGTGGTGGTAACTCAGTCTATCAGTACCCGCTTTCGAACTCTGATTGGTGGAAGAAAACGCACGCCCTTCAAGGACGGATGCAAGAGGTCGAAGAAAACTTGAATAGGCTCTACGAGCAGACGCTCGAATTCACTCCGCCCGCCTATCAGAAACGATCGAAGAGACCATGGATGATGATCACCAGTTTTCAGCCCAGCGAGGAAGTCGAGCGTCTCGACGAGAGTGAAATCGTATTTGTCAAGCAATACACTTGGCACGAGGACTTCGATCGCGACTATCTCGTTGATGCATTGGGAGAAGAAGCTCTCAAGCGAGACGGTCGTGGCAATTACAAGTGGCGCCGCGATCAGATCCTGGACATCGCTCGTGAACACGAAAAAACTGGCAAACCTTTTGCTGCGTGGGCGGGGCATGGTAATGACCCCTTCTATCTCTCGATTGAGACGATTGAAGAAATCATGAAAGTGGCGCCGAATACTTGCTATGGATTCGTCTATGCAGAGATGTCGAATCCGGATGACAAGCGTTACCACTACTTCATTGATCACTATGTTCCTCGACTCGCCAAGGTCTGCAGGACAAATGGAAAGGCGAAGTTGTTTTTCCGCTACAAAAATGTGTTTTGGGCAGCTACATCACATCAGAAACCCTGGAATCGACTGTTCTTCTCGGGAAAATACAACGATATCCTTGTCCCTTCCTCCGAGGATACGAATTCACGGACGCAGGACATCAACTTTGCCGGGCGAGTGGGAATGCTTGCTAGTGGTTATGTCAACGACGTGGCGATGCGTTTGGTTGATGACAACCCAACCTGCTGGCGTCCTCTCAGCCCCGGCGGGCAACGTTCGGTTTCTCCCTATTTGAGGAACGGTGTCATCCTTGCGGCCTACGGGGCCAGGTCAGGAGTGAACTTCAATGTTGCATACCTGGAACAACCGGGAATGAACATCCTCTATGCGCTCATGAAATCGGGAGCACTTCCAGATTTCCAGAATGAAGATGTTTTGTCGATCGGATCGTGGCATTTGATCCAAGACGTCGATGACGAATTGATTCACCAAATCGATAATGGGCACGAGATGAAACTCTATACGCCTCACGACGAGGATGCCGTTTTCTCCGTCGGACAGGTGAACTGGTGCGGCGCGAGTGTTCCCGAGCACGACTTTTCTAAAACGCTGGGCGTCGATTATCGCTGGCTCAATTTTGTTCCTGAGCTGCCTTATGGCATGGTGCCCGTCGCACCTGTGGAATACGCTTCGACGCTTGAGGACGCGGGTATTCCTTATACCGTAAGCGATGGCCGAGTGGGTTACGTTGACGGCAAACCAGTGCCAGCGAAACAATTTGGCTCAACGCTAAGTTCGACCGTCAAGGCAGGAGCTTCGACGATGCCGGTGCTGGTGTCGGGGGCATCGTGGAGCGCGATTCGTCTCGATGATCTCCATATTCGCGTGGTGCTGGTCGATCCAGGGTACATCGATCCGAGTGAACGCGACGTTACGATTCGCTTTCAGGGCAACCGACCTGTCAAGGCGATTGATATCCTGAGCAAGGAATCGCTGCCTTTTGAAGGTAAGGTAGTCAACTTAACTGTGCCTGCCGGATCCGTGCGTTTTGTTGATCTAACCTACGCGAAATAGACATCGACTTGTTTTTGTTGACACAGAATGCGGCCGATAAGCTGAATCCCTTTGAAAGGATGACCATAAAATTGAACTGCAACCATCAACTGAACGAAGATCAAGTAGCGAAAACAACGGTGCAAGCAAAGGACAAGGCAAACTCATGGGTTCGTTTACCTGTACGCTTGAGCCAGTGAAGCAGATTCTGAAACGAGAAACCAACTCGCGACGACCGGACTTACGATGAGATTTCACAAAACCTTTTGCGTCCTGACTGGATTGTTTTGTTTCGTTCTTGCCCTTGCCTCAACGGCGATGGGTGAATCGAAACCAAATATTGTATTCATTCTCGTGGACGATCTCGGACACGCGGATGTTGGCTTCAATGGCTCAACTTATTACGAAACGCCCAACATCGACGCATTGGCTCGTGGCGGTCTGGTGATCGAAAACGCCTACATGTACCCCACCTGTTCTCCATCTCGCACCGCTCTGGCCACCGGCAAGCAATCGTTTCGCACGGGAGTCTACACGGTACCTGTCCTCGAAAAGGGCGATGACCAGCAGAACATCTTCTCGCGGTGGACGGTCGGCGCGGAGCACACGATGTATAGCCAGCCGCTGGCTGATGCTGGGTACAAGTCGATTCACCTTGGGAAGTGGCACCTAGTCGGACCGTATCCCAAAGAAGAGTTAGCGATGGAGTTTCCATTGAAGGAAAAGCTTCAGCAGCCCGACCCGTGGGACTTCAGTTGGGTGCCGTATCACAAAGAACACTGCCGACAATACTATCCGGAGGGCCGTGGATATCTGAAGAATATTGGGGGAACGTATCGTGGTGACCCAGCTCTTGAAGTGGGCGGCTACAAGGGTGAAACCGGTGGCTACTTTGCCCCATTTAGCAACCCGTTCATCGAGCCTAAACCAGATGACAAGTGGCTGACCGACCGGTTGACCGACGAAGCGATCGGATTCATGGGCGAGCATCAGGAACACCCGTTCTTCATCAACTTGCATTACTACACAGTCCATCGCCCGATCCGAGGACGTAGCGAAGAGCTTGTCCAGAAGTACATGAATAAGCCAGGCGACCCAATCACCGGCCAGGGAACCAGCGAAGGGCGAAACAAGGAACGTGAGGCTCAATACGCGACGATGATCGAATCACTTGATGACAACGTCGGCCGGATCGTTGAGTTCCTGGATAAGAACGGGCTACGCAACAACACCCTCATCCTCTTTACATCAGACAACGGTCAAAATGTTGGTCGCAACGATCAGCTACGTGGCAAGAAAGGATACATCTACGAAGGCGGCATCCGTGTTCCCACTTGTGTGAATTGGCCTGGCAAAATCGACGCCCGGCGAACATCCAACGCAGTCACCTGCCTCGACTACTTCCCTACGTTCATGGACTTGGCTGGGATCGAGTATGACGGCGTGCTCGACGGACACTCAATAACGGGACTGTTTCAAGGTGAACCCGAGTCGTTGCAGACTCGCCCTCTCTTCTGGCATTTGGCTAGCTGTAATAAGCACGGCACGTGTTCGGTCATCCGGAAGAATCATCACAAGTTGATTCAGTTTCTTGCCGACGGAAAACTTGAACTGTACGACCTGAAGAATGACCCACGCGAGGAGCGAAATCTCGCCGTAGAAAACCCAGAACAAACGCAGGTATTGCTCAAGGAGTTGGTCGAGTGGCGAAAAGCAAATGATGTTCCGTTGCCCCCTGGCTCGGTACTTCGATGATGTGCAGGCCGGCCTTGTTAACCAACACCCTCTTTGTGGCTCACGTTATGGAATTTCGATTTTTGCTTGTGGCGACGACAATGTCAGTCTTTGGACTGGCGACTGAACAGTCAGCTCAGTGCGAGGACACCCATCCAAATGTGCTGTTCATTGCCATCGACGACATCAACGACTGGGTTGGGCCGCTGGGAGGTCATCCGCAGGCACAGACACCGGAGCTGGACCAGTTTTGCAAACGCGGTTCGGTGATTTTCCGCAATGGTGTCTGCGCGGCCCCCATCTGTGGACCGTCGCGTTCAGCCGTTCTGTCCGGTTTCATGCCTGGGCGGACCGGCGTCTATGGGAATGACTCCAACATGATCTACTCGGGCATCATCAAGACGCACGCAACGCTGCCCGAGTACTTTTCCAAAAACGGATATCACACACTGTCAAACGGCAAAATTTTTCACAAGCACGCCACGGAACATGGTGTCGATTTTGGGCACTGGGCATTTGATGAACACGCGCGGGCACGCAGGGGAGTGAAGGATGGGCCTGACAAGAAACGCTACACCGCGAGTAAATCCGGGATTATCAATGGTCGTCAGAGTCCCGACTTTGTGAGCAAGGAAAGCAAACTCAGTTGGGGGCCAACGAAAAAGCCCTTTGAGGAAACGGTCGATTATCGTGTTGCCGACTGGGCTGGCAAACAGATGGAACGCGAGTTTGACAAGCCGTTCTTAATGGCGGTTGGATTCATCAAGCCGCACCTGCCCTGGATTGTTCCTCAGGAGTTTTTTGATCGGTACGATCTCGCCTCGCTAAACGTTCCGGAGATTCAGGAAGACGACCTCAACGACATTCTGAATCCCAATGGTCAGCCTGCGTACGAGCCGACCGGCGAGTACAAATGGATCAAGAAACATGGTTTGGAAAAGGAAGCCGTGCAGGCTTATCTGGCGAGTATCAGCTATGTGGATTCCTGCCTAGGAATGGTTCTGAGTTCTCTGGAAAAGAGCCCGCACGCCGACAACACGATCGTCGTTATCTGGGGTGATCACGGTTGGCATCTTGGTGAAAAACATCGCTACCTCAAAAACACACTGTGGTGCGAAGCGGCAAAGACACCGTTCATCGTTCGCCTACCCGAAATGAAAGATCAAAACGCTGCCTATTGCGACCGAACGGTCAGTCTGATTGACCTGTACCCGACCTTGGTGGAGCTTTGCGGACTGCCGGCCAAAGAGCTTGACGGTCACGACTTTTCGCCATTGCTTCGTAACCCCCAAACAGAGTGGAAGCACTTTGGCGTCACGGTCTCAGCGGCAGGAACGTCCGTGATGGGGGAACGTTACCACTACATCCACAGTCTTTCCGGCGCTGAAGAGTTCTACGATTTGAAGCATGATCCGATGGAATGGTCGAATCGGATCAATCGCCCCGAACACGCCGGGGTGATTGCGGAAATGAAAAAGCATGTTCCGGCGGAACGTGTTGGATTTCCAAAAATTCACTTTGACAAACCACCAAACTACGTCGATGCCGACTCGGATCCCACAATCAAACCGACACGAAGACTAGCGGAGTTGAAATGACACTAACCCATAACCCGTTTTTAGGAGAAACGTTTATGAAATATACATCAAGGCTCATGCTGCTATCGCTGCTGGCGATTGGCTTTGCGGCAACGGCCAACGCCGAATACAAAGAGACCATGGACCCGAACGGCCCAACAAAAAATGTTGGCTCCGATTATGGGCTTGTCGATGACAACGCAAAAACCAATCAAAGCGATGTCCTGCAAAAAGCGATCGACGATGTTGCCGCTTCGGCAGGTGGGCGATTAGTAATCCCGCAGGGAACCTATCGTTTTGCAAGCGTCAAGCTTAAATCGAACGTGCATCTTCTCATCGAGAAGGACACCGTCATCAAACCTTATTGGCCAGAAGGGGAAAAGACGGTGGTCTTCAACCTGGACGCCGAACGGTCTTCCAAAAAGAAGATGAATCTGGATCAGGAGAAAGCCTTCATTGAGAATGTCAGCATCCGTGGGCTTGGTGGTCGCTGGATCATTGATTATTCCGATCGGGAGCGAAAGAAAGGCGAGGGTATTCGAGGTATCCTGGCAAAAATGGTGCGGAATTTCCTGATCGCTGATCTCGACGTGAAAGACAACTATTCCGTTTATTGCGGTATCACACTGTCACCAATGCAAACAAAGAACGAATCCAAGGGTTGGCCGGTATCTCGGGCAACCGACGGAACCATTCGCAACTGCCGCATTTTCAATGCCAGCGCAGGTTATGGGCTGACGCAACTACACGGCGCACAGTCGATCCACTTCGAGGACCTCTATGCCAATGGCGGAGTAACGCTTCGCATGGAAACCGGAGCGGTGGGTGACAAAACAGCGATCTATGACATCACTGGTAAGAACATCGTCAATCAGAATGGACGTTGTGCCGTCATGTGTGGTCCACACAGTGCGATGAACGGTGTGGTGAAGATTGATGGAATTAAGTCAATCGGCAGTGCGTTTGCGGTTCAAATCGGATCGGGCGGAGTCAAGGCGAAGGAACTCGAGCAGAATCCTGATGCAGTCGATGGAATCTTCGCGAAAGGCAGCTACGTGAAAAATATCCACGCGATCTTTGGCATGCACGCACAAGTCAAGACGCACGCTTTCTTGGGCATTCCAGCAGAATACCACGACGACCTGAATCTGAGATGGGAGAACAAGTTCTTTGAGGGACCGTCGATCGGTGCAGTGGTCGACAGTTCGGGCGATCAATACGAAATGATCATCGAGAACGTAACCATGGAAGGTTTCAAATACAACGCAGATAAGCCGATCATGACGGAGGCAGACTTCCCAAAGGGTAAATGGGGCGTGGCTGTCAGTAAGTGGAAGACAGACCATGGCGTTTCGGATGAAAGAGGCACGAAAAAGAAGAAGACCAAGTAGTATCAGGCAGCGCAGTTCGTCGCGTAGGCTGTACTTGAGAACGCGATTAAATCGCAAGCCGACCGCTCTAGTTGCGGGCCTCGGCTTGCGAAAACACGCGGTACGGGACCTGCGACTGGGGCCGCCGGGGCACTCCAGCAATATCGAAGAAGTCAATCCAAAATCAAACACAACTCTATGAATCCTAGAATCCTATTTGGCGTCACCGCGATGTGCGCGCTTGTGGCCTGCTCGAGCATCGCTGCCGAGACCCCGAATATCATCTACATCCTTGCTGATGACATGGGTCAAGGAGATGTCGGGGCTTATAACAAAGACAGCAGGATCCCGACGCCGCACATTGATCGCATGGCGAGCGAAGGCATGAAGTTCATGGACACGCATACCAGTTCGGGAGTCTGTACCCCGACGCGGTACGGCATCCTTACGGGCCGCTACTCATGGCGGACGTCGACGTTGAAACAGGGGGTTCTCGGCGGACATAGCCCGCATCTGATCGAGCCAACGCGTGAAACCGTTGCCTCGCTTCTTAAGAAGCAGGGCTATGCGACTGCCTGTATCGGGAAATGGCACCTCGGGATGGATTGGAAGGTCACCGATCCCAGCCGAGCCGGAAAGCGAATTTCGTACAAGGATATTGATCCGGCAGCGCCAATCCAAAACGGTCCTAACAGCCTCGGATTCGATTATTACTTCGGAATCTCCGCTTCGCTGAACATGGATCCGCATGCCTATATCGAGAACGACCGGCTACAGGGCACGCTTGAAATTTTGAAGACGTTGGATGAAGTGAACGCGCGCGGCTACACACAACCGTCCAAACCCGGATACGCCGCACCGGAATACGTGCAGCAGGAAGTGCTCACCAAGTTCGCTGAAAAAACGTGCGGCTGGATCAGGGAGAACAAAGACGGTCCGTTCTTTGTCTACCTGCCGTTGCCGTCACCCCATTCGCCGATCGTTCCGAGTAACCGATTTAAAGACAAAAGCGGACTTAATCTGCACGGCGACTTCTGCATGGAAAGCGACTGGGTGGTCGGTAAAGTACTCAAGACCCTAGATGAACTCGAAATCGCAGACAACACACTCGTGGTCTTCACCGCAGATAACGGTACCTCTCCCAAGGCTGGATTTCCAGAGATGGCCCAAAAAGGGCACCACTCGAGTTGGATCTATCGCGGCATGAAAGGCACCAACTGGGAAGGAGGCCACCGTGTCCCCTTCGTCGTGCGCTGGCCAAACTTCGTGAAGGCCGGCACCGTGTCTAGTGAATTGGCCTGCACCACGGACTTCCTGGCGACCTGCGCCGAGCTTATCGGTGTTAAGCTGGCCGACAATGCCGGTGAGGACAGCGTCAGCTTTTTGCCAGCGCTCAAGGGGACTGCAATTCCGGGTGGGGATGAACGCCTTGTGATCCATCATTCCGACAAAGGGATCTTTTCCATTCGACGCGGAAAGTGGAAAGTCATGTTCGATGATTTTGGTGGCTCTAACCGCGGTGATCCGCGAAAAGACGACCTGATCATGGATGCCGCAAGCCTGCAGCTATTCGACATGGAAACCGATGCCATCGAAAAGATCAACGTCGCCGCGGATCACCCCGAGGTGACCGAGTTGCTGAAGAAACAACTGGCTGGCATCATCATGCGAGGCCGCAGCACGCCAGGATCGAAGCTGTCGAGTGACCATGACGACCCAAACGTCAAGTGGCCGCAGCTCGAACCGATTCAGAACCACTTGAAGCAATCGATTATAGGAATGTAATGCCAATCACTGCCTACTTCATTGAGGGCGTGGTCGGATCGACTTTGATATTGGCGATCTACGACCGGACGGATCTCTTGGATTCAGTTGGCTGGTAAGGAGCCAGCACTCGCTGAATGCAAAAACTATGGGATTCAACCGTAACCATTCGCGATTAGCAGGTATGCCGCTATATGACTGATACGACACCGGCATTTTCGAGAAGCTCTAGCAAGCCATCAACAGAGACTGCTCAGAGGAAAGCAAACGGGCAGGTTCCAAATCGACGGTCAGAAACTCGCGAACTTGGTAGCCAGCGATTCGAACCGACTCGTGTCGATCGTTCTGGTCTCCGAAACCGAGGGAACGAAGGGAGCACCGTGGCATGCTTTCGCAGGTTCGCACCATGAAACGCTTCGCTCGCCTGCCCTGGATCTTTTGTTTTCGAAGTGATGTCCGACCTCCTACCGAAACATTCCCACGACAGAATAAGGAAAAAGCACGGCGTGAAAAACTTCATACTCAAGATTTCTTTTGGCCTTCTCCTCTTCACTCCGGCGCCCCTGGCAACAGCCGAATATAGGGAGACGATGGCCCCAACCGGTTTGACGAAAAACCTCAAAGCAGACTATGGGCTCGTCGATGACGACGCGAAGAACAACCAGAGTGAAACGTTCCGGAAGGCAATCGCCGATCTGGCCGCCAAGGGCGGTGGGCGTTTGATCGTTCCCAAAGGAACCTACCGTCTGGCAAACGTCCGACTGATGTCAAACATCCACCTGTTGATCGAGAAGGATACGGTCATCAAACCGGACTGGCCCAAGGGATCCAAGACAGTCGTTTTCAGTTTGGATGCGGAACAGCCCAAGAAGATGACCAAAGGGCAAGAGGGTGCGTTCATCGAAAACGTCAGCATCCGAGGTCTCGGCGGGCGTTGGACAGTCGATTATTCGGATCGCTTTCCCAATAAGGGTGAAGGCGTCCGCGGCGTGCTCGGCAGAATGGTCAAAAACTTCCTGATCTCCGATATGGATGTCAAAGACAACTGCACGGTCTATTGCGGAATGACGCTCAGCCCGACCAATACAAATATCAAAGACGTGACGAAGTGGGAGGTAAGCCGTGCAACCGACGGCACGATTCGCAACTGCCGAATCTTCAACGGAAGCCCAGGCTACGGACTGGTTCAGCTGCACGGAGCACAAAACGTACACTTTGAAGACCTCTACGCAGATGGAGGTGTAACACTTCGCCTCGAGACCGGCGCCGTGGGCCTACACACGGGGGTCTACAATATTACAGGAAAGAACATTGTCTGTGAAAACGGACGATGCGCTGTGATGATGGGACCGCACAGCGCAGTGAATGGAAAGGTCAACGTTGAAAATGTCACCACCAGAGGCTGCACGTATGCCGTCCAGCTTGGACTCGGCGGTGTAAAAGAAGCTCAATTGAAACTTGATCCTCACGCAAAGCCCGGTAGCTTTGCAAAAGGCAGTTCCATCAAGAACATACATGCTGAGTTCGGCATGAATGCACAGCTCAAAAAACACTCGCTGCAGATGGTTCCTGAAGCGAACTTTAAGCATCTGCGTCTATGGTACGACAGCAAGTTCTTTAGCGGACCATCCATTGCGCCGGTCTACGATGGATCCGAAGCGAGATACGAAGTAATCATCGAAAACGTCACTTCAGAGGGTTTTGAACACGACGAAAAAATTGTCACAGCCGAAGATGCGCGTCCTGGCAAATGGTCAAATAGCTTTGATGACTGGAAATCAGAATACGGCATCAAGGAAGTAGAACGACCGGTTCCGGTCAAAAACTAATTGGCTTAGTGGGATTTATCATGAAACCGAACAGAATGAAAATCGTAACCGCTTTGGCAACCTTCATGCTTTGTGGCCAGCTTCATCACATTGCATCTGCCACTGAGAAACCGAACGTGATCATCATTTTCACAGATGATCAGGGCTACCAGGATCTCGGCTGCTACGGCTCGCCAGACATCGCCACGCCCAATATCGATAATCTGGCGGACGAAGGGATGCGTTTCACCGATTTCTACGTCGCTGCTTCCGCATGCTCGGCTTCCCGTGCGGCCTTGCTTACCGGTTGTTATCCCAAACGTGTTGGAATGCCGCTGGTTTTGAATCCAAGCAAAACGACAGGGCCGCAGGGACTTGATCCGAAACACGTCACGATTGCCGAACTACTGAAACCTTTGGGGTACGCGACGAAGGAGGTTGGAAAATGGCATTTGGGAGACGAAAAACAGTACCTGCCGACAAACCAAGGATTCGATTCGTATTTCGGAATTCCCTACAGCAACGATATGGCTGCCGCTGCTGATATGGAGTACGCAAAAGATTGCTTGTTTCGGGAAGGGTACAGTCGCGACAAGATCAGGCAAGTGCGGGGAGAACCTCTTCTAATGCGGGATGAGCTTTGCATCGAACTACCGGTGGACCAGAGTACTGTGACGCGGCGTTATACGGACGAGAGTGTTCGGTTCATTTCCGAAAGTACGCAGACAAAGGAACCATTCTTTCTCTATCTGGCACATACGATGCCGCATACGCCATGGTATGTTTCGAGCGACTTCCAGGGGAAAAGTAAACAGGGGTTGTATGGTGATGTCATCGAGGAAATCGACTACAACGTTGGTCGTCTATTGAATCATCTCGAAGAACTCGATATCGCTGACAATACGCTTGTTGTTTTCACCTCCGACAACGGCCGGTGGCTTTTAAAGGGCGAAGATGGCGGTTCCGCGCTGCCGTTGCTCGAGGGCAAAAAGACCACCTTCGAAGGTGGCATGCGGGTTTCCTGTATCATGCGTTGGCCGGGCCGCATTCCTGCCGGTTCGGTTTGTACCGAAATGGCGTCTTCGATCGACCTGTTGCCCACCATTGCCGCAATCACAGGTGCTGGTTCGGCAAAAGACGTTCCATTGGACGGCAGGGAGATCATCGACTTGATCACCGGAAAAGAGGACACCACCACACCGCACCGATACTTCTTCTACGAAACGCAAGCGGTTCGCAGCGGAGACTGGAAGTTTCATTCGCGGCAGAGTCACAAGGTCAAATCGATAGCGCGTCCGCACAAGGGAAACGCCTTATACAATCTCACAGATGACATTGGAGAATCAAACAATGTGATCGACGATTACCCGGAAGTTGCCGCCCGGCTGAAGAAGGCATTAGAGGTCTACGTCAGTTCGTATAAGAAGTAGACGTTAACCTACCCATTTCAACAACTTAAAAGTAAATATAATGAAAACCAACCGTCGTGCCTTTGTCAAAGCAGCCTCTCTAGCTGCGACAAGTGCTTTTGCACTCCCGCGTTTTGCGATTGGTAAACCTGGCCCATCGGCCAACAGCAAAGTCAACATCGCCATCATTGGATCAGGTGGCGTGGCTCATCAAGCATTCAGCGGTTGCAAGGGCGAAAATATCGTCGCGATGTGCGACATCGACAGTCGCAAGTTCCCCAAGGGTCGGGAAGGAACGCCAACCTTTTCTGACTTCCGCGTGATGCTTGACAAGATGGACAGCGAAATCGATGGCGTCTGTATTAGTACGCCGGACCACACTCACTTTCCGGCCACGATCGACGCTATGCAGCGAGGCATCCACGTCTGCACGCAGAAACCTCTGACGCATAACATCTGGGAAGCCCGAACCTTGAAAAAGGCCAAGGACAAATACGAGGTGATCACGAATATGGCGAACCAAGGGCATACAGGCGACGGCATCCGCACGATGCGCGAATGGTATGACGCGGGGGTATTCGGCCAAGTACATGAAGTGCATTTGGGGCATCCCGGTCCAGCGTGGGGCGGAAAGTATTTTAAGAAGCCTGCGGCTGTGCCATTGCCAAAACAGCCTGTCCCTGCCGAAGTCGATTGGGACCTCTGGCTCGGGCCGGCCAAAGAGACGTCGTACAACGAGATCTACCATCCGCTTTCGTGGCGCGGCTTCTATGACTACGGAACAGGTCAGCTCGGCGATTGGTTCTGCCACACCGGGGACGGACCGGTTTGGGCACTTGATCTGTACGCCCCGACGGTTGTCGAGTGCATCGAGCGTGGTCCGTCGATGGATGGCGTGCTTCCAGACTACTCAGTCATCCGATTCGATTTTCCGGCGCGCGGCGATAAAGACGCATGCTCCATGTACTGGTATGACGGGGCGAACAACGGCGGTACCGAAATCAAGCGGCCGAAAGAATGGGACAAGGGCAACGTGGGCGGCGGATCCTTCTGGTTCGGCGATAAACAAAATGGTTATCTGAACAATCGCTCGGGCAAGCCGAGTTTGTCGACGAAGGAGAAAGACCAGCAGTTCAAGAAAACTGTCACGATCGAGAAGAAGTATCCTCGCGTGCCGGGTGGCGGTCCTTTTGCAGAATGGGTGCGCGCGATCAAGGGCGACGGGCCAATCCCCGGGTCGAACTTTGACTACGCCGCGCCGATGACGGAAGTCTCGCTGATCGGTGTTCTCGCTCAACGCTTCGGCGGACGCATTGAGTGGGACTCCGAGAACATGCGCGTCACCAACCGTCCGGAACTCAACGCCTACGTTAAAGAGCCCGCTCGCAAGGGCTGGGAATATGGCGACGATCTATGGAAAAGCTAGAAGTGGTTTCAACACCCGAGCCGAACTCGCTAGCGTCGCGTGACATTTGGTTTTCACTCGGAATTTACAATACCCGCGGCTAGCGCCGTCGGCTCAGAATACTGGCAAATCGGTTTTGAAGCTGCTGCTAAACATCAGGAAACCCTCACCATGAAAACGCCACTTGCATTTTTTATTCTGGCAGCAGCAATGTTGCCGAGCATTGCTTCAGCCAAACCGTTGCGAGCGCTGATTATCGACGGTCAGAACAACCATTCGGTCTGGCCAAAGTCGACGATCATGATGCGTCAGTATCTCGAAGAAACAGGCCTCTTTAAGGTCGATGTTGCCCGAACCCGATTTGTGTGGCGAAGCGAGCGTGAAGCGGACTGGCTTCCTCTTGCGGGAGTTGCGGAGGGCATCCCAACGAAGACGCCTCAGACAGACCCGAACTTCAAGCCAGACTTCTCGAAATATGACGTGGTGATTTCGAATTTTGGATGCAAGGCGGCAGCGTGGCCCAAGGAAACTGAGGCCGCGTTGGAGACCTACATGCGAGATGGCGGTGGTTTCGTCAGTGTTCATGCCGCCGACAACTGCTTTCCTGACTGGAAGGCCTACAACCAAATGATCGGCATCGGAGGGTGGGACGGTCGCACCGAGGAGCACGGCCCCTATGTCTATGTGAACAAACTGGGCGAGGTCGTGCGCGACGACGCTCCTGGCATCTGTGGCAAACACGGTCCAAAGGCAGACCTCGTGGTAACGATGCGAGAGCGTGCTCATCCCATTTGTCAGGGCCTTCCCGAGCGGTGGCTTCATGCCTACGACGAATGCTATGCCTACATGCGAGGACCAGCCGAAGACCTAACGATTCTGGGAACAGCGATCAGCTCGCTGACCCAACGCAACGAGCCCATGCTGATGACGATCGAATATCACAAGGGACGCGTCTTCCACACCACACTCGGCCATGATGCGAAAGCCTTTGAATGCGTCGGCTTCATCACAACGTTCAAACGTGGCGTCGAGTGGGCGGCGACCAACAAGGTGACCATGTCGGAAGTCCCAAAAGACTTCCCAGGCGGCGACACCGTTTCATTTCGACCGTTTGAAAGGAAGCAAGGAAGATAAAAATGAGTAAGACGAGGTGACCGACCTTGCTCAGAATCCAGAGTATGGAAGCAAACTCGAACAAATGACCGTTAAGATGACACGAATGGTTGAGGGAACCGATAGCAGCCGTTTTCCTCCTCGCTTGCGAATGGAGATCATTCCCAAGAGGCAAGCGAGCAAGGATTAGGAAGTGGAAAATTCCAGCCGCCGCGAACAAGAGTGCGATCGTGAAATCGATCGTGAAATCGATTCAATACGTTAGGGGAAGACTTTGAACAATCGAATATTGATACTGAATGCGTTCATTGCATTGGCGGTTTCTTCCGTCCATGCGAAGGAGACTAACATTCTATTCCTGCTCACCGACGATCAGGCTTATCACACGCTGGGTGTCAACGGAAACGACCAGGTACAAACCCCGAACATTGACGAGCTTGCCCGGCGCGGAGTGATATTTGACCGGCATTACGACACCACCTCTGTTTGCATGGGCAGCCGCGCCAACATCATGAGCGGAATGTATGAATATAAAACCGGCTGCAACTTTATGCATGGTGCGATGGGCACCAAGCAATGGGCAACTTCTTATCCAGTCCTGCTGAAGAAGGCGGGCTATCGAGTCGCCAACGCTGGAAAATTTGGATTCGCAGTGCATGACCAGAAAAACCTCGATCAGCGAGGTATTGAAGGTACGGGAGTAAAGGATTCGTATCACCTCTACCTGACCAAGGGCGGTCAATGCAATTACACGACCGCCAAAAACAAGGGTCTGAACAGATATGAAAAAGATCATCCGCACCTGACTCAAGCACTGGCGGCTGCCTCGATCGATTTCATGCGTGACTCCGTCAAACAAGGTCAACCTTTCTGTATGACCGTCGGCTTCAAAGCGCCGCACAAACCGTTGGTACCCGATCCGCAGTTTGACCATGTGTACCAGGACACGGTCTGGAAAAAGCCAGACAACTACGGTCGTGATGCCGGACTGCATCTGGCGGAACAATCGCGTCAGGATCGGCAATACAAAAGATACTGGGATGAGGCGTACAGCACGGATGAAAAATATCAGCACACCCTCCGGGTTTATCATCAACTCCTCTACGGAGTCGACGTGGCCGTCGGCAAAATGGTGAAGGAATTGGAGTCGTTAGGAATTGCGGGCAACACCGTAATCATCTATTCCTCCGACAACGGCTACCTGATGGGTGCACATGGGCTAGGCGGAAAAGTGCTTCCGTATGAAGAAGGTTCACGCGCTCCGCTGATTATCTACGATCCGCGCAATCCAAAAAGCGGCACCATGCGGCGTACGGATTCCCTCAGCGGGAACGTCGATATTGCCGCAACCATTCTCGACGCAGCCGGTGTCAAAGTGCCGGAAGTCTACGACGGAAAAAGCCTAATGCCGATCTTGGCCGATAAAACCGCCAAGGTTCGTAAAACACTGCCAATCATTCAGGTATTTGGCCAGGAGGCGACACGCTGCCTCTCCGTCATTAACGGCGAGTACAAGTATATCTACTGGTACTACACCGATGAGAAACAGGCCATGCAGCCAACCGAAGAACTGTTCCACCTAACTGAAGATCCGCTCGAGATGACCAACCTGAGCAGCAACCCGGAATATCAACCGGTCCTGGTGAAAATGCGAGCCGAGTACGATGCACAGGTGAAACGCTGGGCGGAGCAAAGCATCGACTACAACGGCTATCAGGAATACGGCACCCTTTTTGACCGGCACGTACCCTGGGAAACCAAAATTCGCATCATTCCGGAAAAGGATGCAACAACCGGTTTGCGCACGAAAAGCGGCGAGTAAAAAAATTGAAGTCCAAGAGAATGTATCGGAGTTTAGTATTGTGAAATACCTGTTTATTTTTGTCTCGATCACACTAGTTGCGGTAACCGCCGAAGCGACAACGCTGGAGAATTCGCAGCCGAACATTGTCTTCGTGATGACCGACGATCAGGGGATGAACCTCTCGTGTATCGGACATCCCGAGGTACAAACGCCTCACATTGATCGCTTCGCAGAGAAGTCGTTGCGGTTTACCAATTTTTATGTAAGCCCCAACTGCGCGCCGACGCGGGCGGC
>SJPJ01000001.1:2059665-2063268 GCA_007859835.1 Novipirellula herctigrandis
TCAGCGAGAAAGGGGAGTGGCTATCACAAGCTATGCGGACTTCCCACCAAATCAGGGTGAAGGCAAAGCGGCAAAATACTTCGATCCGGTTCTGCTGCACAACGACACGATCGTGCAGACCAAAGGTTATTGTGCAGACATCTTCTTTCATGCCGCGTTGGCCTGGATGCGGGAACAGCATGCAAACAAGCAACCGTTCTTTGCTTACGTTTCGACCAACACCCCGCATTCCCCTTTGATTGCTCCCAAGGAAAACCTACAGCGGATGGCAGACCGCGGAATCAAGAAACCCAATGAACGATTGGCGATGATTGAAAACATCGATGACAACTTCGGAATCATGATGCAGAAGCTTGACCAGTGGAAGATGCTCGACAACACGCTAGTTATCTTCACAACTGACAATGGTTCGCCGCATAAATCGGAGGACCCCAACTTCAGGGCCGGGCATAAAACCGGCAAGGGGACCCCGTACGAAGGCGGTGTGCATGTACCGTCATTCTGGTACTGGAAAGGAAAGCTTCAGGGAGGCAAAGACATTCCTGCGCTGACCGCTCACATCGATTTGTACCCAACCTTTTGCGAACTGGCAGGCGCCGATGCGTCTCAAGCCGTCCAGAAACTGGAAGGCCGCAGCCTGCTTCCGCTGCTGGAGAACCCAGCAGCAGATTGGGCGCCGCGTACGCTACAAACCCATCGCGGAAATCTCGGCGCTGATCCTCGGAATGCGGCGGATAAGCTGTGGTCGGTGCGGACCGACCGTTGGCGTTTAGTCGGCAAAGAGTTGTTTGATATCGAGAACGACCCGTACGAAGATCACGACGTGGCAAATCAGTATCCAGAGGTCGTTGAGCAATTGAGCAAGCAACACTTTGTTTGGTATGAAACGATGATCCCATATATGATCAACCAGAACAACACATGGGAGGAGGAGCGTGCTCCTTTGGAAACGCTTTACTTCCAGCAGAAGGCAAAGCGTGGTATTCCGCTGTGGAGCCCCACGGACCTTTAGGGTGTTCAATAGAAAAAGCAGAGAATTTGATGAGGTCAGCCATTCGCGTCACAAACAGGATATCCACGATGAAAACACACCTATGTATCGGTATCGCCTTCCTACTCTGCACGAGCGGAGCGATGGCGGAAGTTGTCGATTTCTCCGATGAAAGCCGCTTTCCCTCAAGTGCCCCAATCGCGCAGAGCGATCAATGGAACAATGGAAAAGATGGCGCTGGTTTCGTCGGCAATGGCAAGGAAATGTTGCTGCTTCCGGACAAGAAGTGGGCGGACGGATTCATCACCCACGCCAAAGCGATCGCCGCCCCGAAGCGTGGCGACTCCATCACAGTGGCCATCGATTTCACATTCGACCAGGTGAAGCAACGTAACGACAGCGAGTTGATCCTGGTGGGATTGACCAATGGTAACAGTCGTTTGCTGGCGACCTACAACCGCAAGGGCTGGGGCGATTACGATTCAATCGGCCGCGAAGGTTATCCTGAGGGGATTGTGTTCGAGAAGAAGACGATCGGATTCATAAACAATGGTGCTGTCGGCACCAGCGATCCTCTCCGTCTTTCCATGACACTGACACGCGCCGAGACACTGACACGCGCCGAGACACTGACACGCGCCGAGACACTGACACGCGCCGACTCGAATAAGTGGGATATGGTTGTCGTGCTCTCGAACCTCAATCCTGAATCGAATTTTTCGACACGATGGGAAGCAAAGGAGCTTGCATTCTCCGAAGGGCCGGTGGATCAGTTGTTCGGTATGATTCAGGCCGGAGCGGCTGATTCGGATGCCGGCGTAGCGAACCGTCTGATTAGCCGCTTTGAAATCAACAATGACGCGGCACCGCCTGCTCCGCCGAAAACCTGGAATGGAGTGAATTTCAAGAAGTACATCCTTCCGATGGAACCGCAGGGGCCGTTGGTTGATATAGGCATCTGGGGAGAGGCCATTTTGCCTCGTGATCCGAAGAACGGAATTGAAGACCCGACCATGAAGAATTGGTGCTACTGGGACGGTAGCATCGTGAAAGACGATCACGGCAAATATCACATGTATGCCAGTCGCTGGACTCAGGCACAACCGCATGGTTCTGGTTGGAAAGATCACTCCAAAGCGATCCATGCGGTCAGTGATCATGTGATGGGCCCCTATCAAGATAGGGGCCTGACTTGGCCGCATTGGAAAGAGGGACTCGGACATAATGTCATTGGATTGCGCATGTTCGACGATCGCTATGCGATGGTTACCAGTGACAGAACCCGTGGCGAAGTGTTTGTTTCCAATAATCCAAGCGGCCCCTTCACGCTGCTGGGTGAAATCAAGTGGGAGGCGAATGGTTTCAACCCTGGATTGGCGGCATATCAAGGCGGGAAGGGGAATATGTCTAATGTGATGATCATTCCGCGACATGACGGTCGCTACATGATCGTTGCACGTTCCACTGCCGTCATGATCAGTGAAGATGGAATCCTCGGGCCGTATAAGATTGTGTCGGATCGGGTCTACAAAGACATGCCGGAAATTCCGCAGACTCGCATGGAGGATCCCACGGCGTGGTATAGCGGCGGGATGTACCACATGCTGGTGAACCACTGGCCCGGAAAAACGACCTATCATTTTTCATCGAAGGACGGCATCCACGACTGGAAGTATCGGGGCATTGCTTACCGTAAAGATGAAGCCCTGTTCCGCTATCCCGACGGTACGGTTGATGAGTGGTATATCGTGCAGCGTCCGACGGCGTATGTGGAAGACGGTCACATCACCCACTTCAACTTCTCTGTAATCGACGTCACGAAAGGTGCGGATCGCGGCGACGACAATCACGGCAGTAAGATCATTGTCGTACCGTTCGACGGTGAAGCCTTTGACCGCGATATGCAAGTACTGGTTGAGTCTGAAAAATGAGCTTAAGGCGAATTGCATGAAACTTATGGCACTATTTGCCACCACCTTGTTGGTGGCCAAAGGGCTTGGAGCCCAACCGTTGCAAGGGTCACGGCCTAACATCATTTTGGTGATGACCGACGATATGGGGATCGGCGAGATCGCTTGCTACAACTCCGAAGGAAAGATCCCCACCCCGCATGTCGACGCTTTGGCGAGTCAGGGCATGAAGTTTATGGATGCTCATATCAGCTCGAGCGTCTGTACCCCGACTCGCTACGGCATTCTGACCGGGCGATATGCATGGCGGACCTCACTGAAAGAGGGAGTTCTCGGCCCTTACAGTCCCCCGTTGATCGAAGCCGATCGGGAAACCGTCGCCTCCTTTCTTAAAAACCATGGATATCGCACGGCATGCCTAGGTAAGTGGCATCTCGGTATGAATTGGAAACACAGCAACTCATTAGGCTCCAGGAGGGTCTCCGCGAAACACATCGACCCAACCGTACCAATCACGAATGGTCCACTCGATCGCGGCTTCGACTTCTTCCTGGGCGCCGACAGCCACGACATGCACTACATCCGAAATCGAAGAGTGGATGGAGAAGTCACGCTGCTTGAATCCAGAGCAGAAATCGAAAAGCGGACCAGCGCGGAGGTTAAGTTTAATCAACTTTGGGCGATCGATGGATTCGCATTCGA
>SJPJ01000001.1:2063796-2161911 GCA_007859835.1 Novipirellula herctigrandis
GAAAAAGACTTTGCGAGCTTGATCAAGGTTGGTCGCAGCACCCCAGACGCCCCACAAAAAAACACTCCTCTTCGAATCGGCGAAACATGGACTCAGATCGAAGTACTTGGCAGGCATCTTCGGGATGAACCAAGTCCTCTCCAACAAAACTCACGTCATGAAGACTTGTCGGAGGAGCGATGAGTTTAGTCAGTCGTGCTTTAGTCCGCTGGTGTTTTGGCCTCGTTTTGGTTGCGTCGTCAGCACACATCTTTGCTGCGCCCGAAGATCCAAACGTCTTGATCATCTACACCGACGACCAGGGCTATGGCGATGTCAGCCATTTGAATTCGGAATCCAAATTTCAGACACCGAACATGGATCGGTTGATCAAGGAGGGCCTCAACTTCACGCATGCCCATTCCGCGGGTTCGGCATGCACGCCCTCGCGTTACGCGTTGATGACTGGCCGCTATGCATGGCGCACACATCTGAAATTTGGTGTGGGCAAACCTGACGAGCCGTCGATGATTGCCCAAGGCCGTTTGACGCTTCCGCAAATGCTACGTGATGGCGGCTACCATACGGCCTGCATTGGTAAATGGCATTTGGGAATGTTGCTTCCGGGCTCACGCGGACAACGAGATTGGTCGCAGCCTATTAAAGAAGGCCCAGTGGATCGCGGGTTCGATTATTGGTTTGGCATTCCAACGTCGCCCAAGCTGGTATGTGCCTGGTTCGAGAATCGTGGGCTGGCGCCCGGTGCCGCCGAGCCAACACTACTGACCTACCACAAAAAGAATCTCCCCAACCTCGGGCCGCGTTGGCGGATCATGAAGCCGTACTATACGGACTTGAAGCAACAGCCGCTGGAGACCATTCAGAACAAGCGATTCATCAACGAAGTGGCGCCCGATTGGGAGGATGATCAACTGCTGACCCGTTATACCGACAAGGCGATGCAGTGGATTGGAAAAAAGGCGGACGACGCGAAAAGCGGCAAGCCGTTCTTTCTGTATTTTTCGTTGACCTCGCCGCATGAGCCGGTGGCACCGCGAGCGGACTTCATCGGTAAGAGTGGATGCGGCGGATACGGCGATTTCGTGATGGAGACCGATTACCACGTTGGACGTCTGCTCGATCATCTCGATCAGATGGGGCTGCGTGAAAACACGATCGTCCTCTTTACCAGTGACAATGGCCCTGAGAATACTTGGAAAGACCGCATCAAGGAGTTTGGCCACGACAGCAGCGGCATCCTGAGAGATGGCAAGCGTTCGCAATATGAAGGTGGCCACCGAGTCCCCTTTGCGATCCGCTGGCCGGCGGTGATTGAGGCTGGCCGCGTCTGGGGCAAGCCGGTTTGTCAGGTGGACATAATGGCGACACTCGCCGAAATCATCAAAGCCGACATCCCTGACAATGCAGCGGAAGACAGCCAGAGCTTCGCGGATGTGCTGTTCAACCGCGCCTCAAATTTTGAGCGCATTCCACTGCTCTGTACCAACAATCGCGACGGCCATTTTGCTATCACCGCCGGCAAATGGAAGTTGGTGATGCCGTCAGGCAAGAATGGGCGTGGGCTCTACGATCTTACTGTTGATATTAGCGAAAAAAAGAATCTCATCAAACAGCATCCGGAAGTCGCGAAAAGGTTAGAAGCGCAGCTAACGGATATTGTCTGCAACGGACGTTCAACACCGGGACCCCGCCAGTCTAACGATACTGGCTGGTGGCCGGCGGTCAGTTGGATGACAGCGGACCAATACAAAGCCAAACACCCCGAGGAGCAATTGCAGTGACTTATTCAAGAAGACGATTCCTAAAGGTCACAGCAGCAACCATCGCCGCGCCGGCCGTTTGGACTGGTGCCGCGGCCGCACGTGACAAGAACAGCCGCCTAAGGCTTGGAATGATCGGCTGCGGTGGCAAGGGACTCGACGACGCGAAGCTTGCCGCGGAGCACGGTGATTTTTTTGCGTTGTGCGATGTCGACCGCCGGCAGATTGATCGCTTTGCAGAAAACCCGGCCGTCAGCGGTACCGGCGGACACAAGCCGGATTTCTATTCCGATCACAGAGAATTGCTGCAGCGGGATGACATCGATGCGGTGATCTGCGCAACTCCCGACCACTGGCATACGCCGATCTATGTCGACGCCATTCGGGCGGGCAAACATGTTTACGCCGAAAAACCGATGACCTTGACCATTGACGAAGTGAAGGTCCTGCGGAAGGTGGTCGCCCAGTCAGATCGCACTTTTCAGGTGGGCAACCAGCAGCGTAGTTGCCAGTGGTTCCGTGAAGCGGTCGCGATTGCACAAAGCGGCGTACTCGGCGACAACCTTACGGCAACCTGTTACCTGGACGAAGGTAAGGCCGGGGGCCCCTTCAAAGCTCAGCCCGTCCCGAATGCTCTGGACTGGGACCGCTGGCTGGGACAGGCACCTGACATTCCCTACACAGCTCATCGGTGCCACAAATCGTTCCGATGGTGGTATGAATATTCCGGCGGCAAGCTGACCGATTGGGGGGCCCACCATATCGATATCGCGCAATGGGCCCTGAACACGCTCGATAGCAGCCCGGTCGAAATCAGCGGCAAAGGCTTTCACGATAAGCGTGAGAATTGCTTCAACACGGCACAAACGTTTCACGGAACGATGAGGTTCGCCAACGGCACGAAGCTCGTTTTCGCGGACGGTGGCAGCAAGAATAACGGCATCCTGCTGCAAGGCGACAGAGAACGGGTCTTCGTCAACCGCGGCAAGCTGGTCGGAAACATGCTTAACCATATCACGGCCGATCCGAAGCTTCACGCTACGATTCGTGAATCAGCCGAACGGCTTTACAAGGGCCCCTACGGTCATTCCGACATCGAAATCAATGACTACTCAAGCTTTGGCGGACACAACGGCAAGAACTGGACGCGTGCCAAGAGCTCGCACATGGGCAACTTTTTCAAGTGCATCGAAAGCGGACAGAAGCCGATCTCCGATGTCGTCAGTGTTGGAAGCAGCACAATCGCCTGCCACCTGGGTAACATCGCCCTGCGTTTAGGACGCCAACTGAAGTGGGATCCGGTCAACGAGCGGTTTATCGGCGACGACGAAGCAAACGCGATGCTTAGCCGGAAACAGCGTGAGGGATACGAGATCGAAGCGTCAACGAACTGAACCTCTCACCAGAAGACATTAGCTGGACAGCGCCAGTTTGATGTTATTGGTTATAGTTTCACGCGGATTTTGGCTCGACGCTTTTGATTTGACCGGGGTCGATTCCAAGGTCATGACAGTCAGCGATACGTTTCTTACGATGGCAACGACTTGCTTCCGCGTTACGACGTTGATGGTAGCTGATTCGGAGACGCTCTGCTTCGTACTGCTCATCTCGAAGTCGCTTGGGAAGACCGATGCAGCGGATCACCACATCGGCCGCCCGTCGAACCTGTTCAAGCGTCAGACGCTCAGCGTCGGTGACGACCTCCGTGCGGCACAGACGATGACGAACCCGGGCACAGAACAATTGGCTGACGATCGCCACGATCATGTGACGATGAACGCAGTCCCATCCACGGCATTCAAAGTGATCCCAGCCTAATTCCTCTTTGGCTTCGCGAAAGCACGCTTCCACCTTCCAGCGTCCGAACGCAATTCGCAGCAACTCGCGAACCGTCCATCCATCACGGCCTGGAATTCGATTGCTGATGAAGTACTTTACTTCTCCGGTGCGAACGTTCTTGGCAACGATCAATGTGCATTGCGAGCTGACCAAGCGACCGTCGTGAGTCTTGCGATGGACGATATGCCAGCGAACTTCCCAAATCTCGGGCCCCTTATGCGAGTCCCGTGTGCGGTAACGCTGCGGTGTTTGCGAGGCCAGGCCGGGCGAGTACTTGGCCAAGTTCTGCACTTGGCAAGCCTTCGAGTCGCTGGTGGCCAAGCGAGGGTATTTCTTTTGCCGCCTCTTGGTCTTTTGCCTCGATTTTCGCAGCACTTTTGGCTTCCGCGCCCATGCCCGAAAGTTCGGCGGTACTTCGCCAACGAATGCCTGTTTGCGCTCGTCGAGCCCATCGAGAAACTTCCCGTCACGACCGTAAAGTTCATCAAACGTCCAGGCTTTGACGGTGATGCCATCGGCCATTGCCTGGTCGATCAGCACCAAGGCGATCTGCGGCTTGGTCAGAAACTGGGCCTCGTCAGGGACATGAGTTTTTTTCGGCGCGCGGTGTCGTTGGCCCAGTCTTCGGGCAAGTACGTTCGGGCGGCGATCAGGCACTGGAAAGTCGCTGTGGCAAACGATAGAGCGACGTTGACAACCGCGTTTTCAACTTTGCCGCGATTGCCGTTGTATTGTCGTTTGACTCCGACGGTTTCCTTGCCGGCTTTGGCCGTACCGGTTTCGTCGATCACTCCGATGGCCTGCGGGTCGGCCTGTTCGCGGACGATCACGTTGCGGCATCGCTGGAGTACTTCGTCGTGGTCCCACTTGATGGACTCGAGGAATCGTTGGAGCGTTCGCGGTGCAATGCCTTGTTTCAAAGCAATCGCTTCGACGTTCTTTCGCTGCAGTTCCGAGAGCAGTCCGCGAACATACGCGGCAAACAGCCTTCGGCCTTTGACGCCGTGGAAACAATCGGCAAAGATGGCGAGAAATTGGGCGAGCATCTTTCCGAGCGATGCGATATCCTGTAGTGACATAGAGGCGACCTTCCGTGGTTTCGTCGTGAAACAATTAGCACACGGAGGGTCGTTTCTTTTTGACTCCCAAGTCAAGCGAGATAACTCGCGGCACAGTCACAACTTACGAAATCAGGAAGCCACGAAGTGGCGCTGTCCAGTTAGGGACTGCTGAAATCATGAAATCGAATCCAGCAATACTTGCGGCGGTATTCGCCACAGCATGCTGCACGACTCTGGTCTGCCTTGCTGCAGATAAGCCGAATGTTGTGATCATCATGGTCGATGATCTGGGTGCGGAGAGCGTCGGCGCCTATGGCAACACCGGATTCTCAACTCCGAATATTGATCGCCTTGCTACGGAAGGAGCCCTGTTCGACAGCGCCTATGGCACACCTTCCTGCTCACCGAGTCGCGCGATGATCCTCACCGGGCTCTACACGAACAAGAGCGGCATCATGGAGCGATTGGGGCAAGGCACACAGAACCGATTGCCGGCACACATCCCAGGCTTCGGCAAGATGTTCAAAGCGAACGGCTACAAGACGGCGATCGCAGGCAAGTGGCATTTGGGGAACTTTGACTGGTACCCGAATCACCCGGTCGCGCATGGCTTTGATGAATACTTTCTGGCACCAGGCACCTACGACGGGGTCAAGTCCTCGATCTATTTCGATCCAACAGTCTGGGAGAACGGCACGCTCACGCAATACGTCGGTCAGTACGGACCGGATATGCGCTGCGACTACATCTGTGAATTCATGCAGCGGAACAAAGACGGTCCGTTTCTCGCCTATTATCCGATGTCACTTGTGCACAAGCCCTTCCACAAGCCACCGCTGTTGGACGGCAGGATCAAGCACAACCTGACTAACCCCGGAAAAGACAATGATCAATTCGGCCTGATGGTGTCCTACATGGATCATCTGGTCGGACGTGTTCTGGACAAGATCGAAGAACTTGGCATTGCCGAAGACACTCTTGTGATTTTCACCGCAGACAACGGCACACCGGCCGCGATCACCAGCCTTCTCGGCGATCTGAAAGTCCAGGGTGGCAAACTCCATTTGAAAGAGTCCGGCTATCGTGTGCCGTATATCGCTCGCTGGCCCGGCAAAATTCCGGTGGGACAACGAGATAGTTTTTTTACGCACGCCGACCTGTTTCCGACACTTGCAGGCCTTACAGACCTGCCGATGAAACACGAAGTTAGTGGCAGGGATTTGTCACACAACTTCCTTGGTAAACCTGGTAAGGATCGCGAGTTTGTGCACCTGGCATGGGAAGGCGGCTTCTACATGGTTCGTGACAAACGGTTTCGCATTCATGAAAACAGCAAGCTCTACGACATTCCGGTCACCAGCAATCAGGCTCGCTACAGTGAGCAGGAGTGTTCATCGCCAGGAGATTTTCCGGAAGCATTTAGGTTGCTCAGTGCTGAACTCACCGAGTACCAGAAAATCAAGAAGACGGATGATTCCTACAAGATCATTCCATTCAAAGGACACAAAAAGCACATACAGCGCGCACCTGGATTGGAAGGCAAAGAGCCTGTTAAAATCATGGTCGTCGATAGCAGACGGAAATCATCGAAATAGAAATACGAATGAGATTCGTATTATAAAATATACATTTGTATTCGTCGCAATGACGCTAGTTGCGGTAACCGCCGAAGCGACAACGCTGGAGAATTCGCAGCCGAACATTGTCTTCGTGATGACCGACGATCAGGGGATGAACCTCTCGTGTATCGGACATCCAGAGGTGCAAACCCCGCACATTGATCGCTTCGCAGAGAAGTCGTTGCGGTTTACCAATTTTTATGTAAGCCCCAACTGCGCGCCGACGCGGGCGGCAATCATGAGCGGAGTCCATGAGTTTCGTGCGGCGGTCACCGCCACCCATGCCGAATGCGAACGAATGGCACTTGACCTGACGACGTTCCCACAGCTTCTTCAGCAGGCGGGTTACGAAACGGGACTCTTTGGCAAATGGCATCTGGGTGATCTTGAAGCTCACCGTCCCGGCAACCGTGGTTTCTCGGAGGTGCTAGTGCATGGTGCGGGCGGGATCGGCCAGCGAGAGCGCGGCGTTGAACTCACAAGCTATGCGGACTTCCCACCAAATCAGGGTGAAGGCAAAGCGGCGAAATACTTCGATCCGGTTCTGCTGCACAACGACACGATCGTGCAGACCAAAGGTTATTGTGCAGACATCTTCTTTCATGCCGCGTTGGCCTGGATGCGGGAACAGCATGCAAACAAGCAACCGTTCTTTGCTTACGTTTCGACCAACACCCCGCATTCCCCTTTGATTGCTCCCAAGGAAAACCTACAGCGGATGGCAGACCGCGGAATCAAGAAACCCAATGAACGATTGGCGATGATTGAAAACATCGATGACAACTTCGGAATCATGATGCAGAAGCTTGACCAGTGGAAGATGCTCGACAACACGCTAGTTATTTTCACAACTGACAATGGTTCGCCGCATAAATCGGAGGACCCCAATTTCAGGGCGGGGCATAAAACCGGCAAGGGGACCCCGTACGAAGGCGGTGTGCATGTGCCGTCATTCTGGTACTGGAAAGGAAAGCTTCAGGAAGGCAAAGACATTCCTGCGCTGACCGCTCACATCGATTTGTACCCAACCTTTTGCGAACTGGCAGGCGCCGATGCGTCTCAAGCCGTCCAGAAACTGGAAGGCCGCAGCCTGCTTCCGCTGCTGGAGAACCCAGCAGCAGATTGGGCGCCGCGTACGCTACAAACCCATCGCGGAAATCTCGGCGCTGATCCTCGGAATGCGGCGGATAAGCTGTGGTCGGTGCGGACCGATCGTTGGCGTTTAGTCGGCAAAGAGTTGTTTGATATCGAGAACGACCCATATGAAGATCACGACGTGGCAGATCAATACCCAGAGGTCGTTGAGCAGCTCAGCAAAGCCCACTTCGATTGGTATGAAAGGACGATCCCTTACATGATCAACCAGAACAACACATGGGAGGAGGAGCGTGCTCCTTTGGAAACGCTTTACTACCAGCAGAAATCGAAGCGTGGTATTCCGAGTTGGAGCCCTAAGGGCATCTAAGGTGCATGGCGGGACAAAAGTTTGAGCAGTTGTTGAAGTGGACCGCAAGTGCTGCAAGGAAGCGGTCGACCGGGCGTGGCTCTTCAGGACCGCATCGTCGAGATGTTCGATGGCTGGACGGTAACGATGGCCGAAACGCCCTCGAACCAGCAGACCCAGCCATTTCGAAAAGACTCGAGCCGGCTCCTCCGATGTTCAAGACAATTGACGACGACGGCGTGCAACGAACGAGATCATTCCCAGCATCAACAATCCGAAGGTCGCCGGTTCTGGAACAGCACTGACCACGCCAATGGTTCCATTGGCACCAAAGCTGCTGACATCCCATTGCAACCCGTTGGCCAAGGACGGAGCATCGATGTTGCCGAGAGTACCAGAAAAACTGGTGAAATCGAGTATATCAAACTCATCGCCAACCATCGGTTGGTAGCCGTCCAACAAGACGATCTCCAAAATCGCGTCCGGGTCAAATGAGAGAGAATCGGATAAGACCAAGCGATCAAAATCAATTGCCGATGCCAACTCCAATTCCAAACGTGAACCGCTGGCAAAAATCGCGTTATCTGCGAAAAGCGTTCCGGTGCTGTTGCCCGGAGCCACAATGCCAGACAAGACATTGATATCGGCCGCGATCTGGCCATCGCCTCCCAGCGTACTACCATTTCTAAGTATCACATCGTTCCCTGCGATCGAACCATTAACCAGCAGCGTGCCTTCGGCGACGGTGGTGTAGCCAACATAAGTGTTGTCACCGTTGAGGGTCAGCGTGGCGGAACCCCGTTTGACAATGCCCTGTTCGGATGTTCCACCTTGAACAAGATTCCCATCGTACGAAAAATCTTTGTTGGCGACGAAGGTTGTCTGCGAGTGAATCGCCCCGGTTCCGGTGAGAGAAATGCCAACTCCATCGACGGTCACCGAGCCGCCGGCGTACGTGGTATCGTAGCCGAGCGAAAATCCGGCATTGTCTGCAGCCGTACCCAAAACTAGGTTTGCTCCCCCATTAATCTGAATCGTGCCGGAACCGGCTGCGTTGGTTCCCGACCCGGAGATTTTCAGCGTTCCATTGTTCACATTGTTGTTACTGTAGGCCAACAGAATTTTTCCGTCATTGTAAATATCGATGTTTCGCCAAGTGACCGCGCCGGCCCCGATCTTACGGAGCGTCGCGTCAGCTTCGACGCTGACCGACCCCCAATTGATAACCCCCCAATCACCAGAGCCCCCAAACGTGCTGCTCAATGCCGAGCCGTCCAGGTTCTTCAGCGCGTAAACTCTGGCGACGGAACTGTTGCCCAGATCGGATCCATTGTTGACCAGCGATCCGCCGCGCAGGTAATGCATGTCGGTTCCCGTTCCGGATCCGTTGAGGTCTTTCGTGTCCCCATTGACCAACGTGGGAATGTACTTATCACCCATCGAGGTTGGGCGATAGAGTCCGTTCGCATCTTGGGCCACCAATCGCGAATCGTTGTTGTGGTTCCACCATGCATAGCGTGTCACAAAGTCACGGCTTTCCAACCCTGCGATGGCGGTTTCCAAGAAAATCGTATTGGCCGTATTTGCCTGTTCGAGTGTAAAATTGCCAGGGTTACCATAGTCGAGCATGGCAAACTCAGTCACCCAAATGGGACGATCGTAAGTTTCGTGGTACAGATCGACTTTATCCAAAAACCGATTGGCAGCAGCCGTAGGATTGCTTGTTTGAATCCCCGAATACCAGTGAAACGCAATCTCATCGACTCTGGCACCGTTGTCTGCCACCCGCCCCATAAAATCGGCCAACCAATCGCGTCCGTTCTGGTTATCTGAAACGGCAGGACTGACCAATTTGATATCGGTTCCGGCAAACCCGTCACTGATTGTCTTCCATTGAGCTGCCGCGTTTTCGGCCGTCATGTTCGCTTGCGTAGGCAACTCCGGCTCGTTGAAACCCAGCACGTACTTCGTGTCTCCGTAGCCTTTGATCGCGTTAATTTTGGTCTGCAGATTCCCACCGCTCCAGAACATGGGGACGAATTCGCCGTTGAGTCCATCGATCTTCGTGTGTTTCCAATTGTAGGCCCAACGGGAGTTAGTCGAATTGGAAATTGCCGAACTTCCAGCTCCCAAACCACGCTTGACATCATCTTGGGCAACGAGGCAGGAGTGATTGGCTACCGCCGCAACAAACAGTAGAGTCAAGCAGCAAAACGCGGTCCGCATGCTGAATCGAGAATTCATGATCATGAGAATCTTAAAAGAGAAGAAGAGTATTGGGAGGAAGAGAAAAGACCGCTGCGCGGCGGGATCACGCGAACCGGCTTGTAACAAAAAAAAATGCCGATCGTCCTGATCGGCACTATTCGATTTAACAATAGAAGGATGCAGCCGTTTGGCCTAGCGCCGGCGACGTCGAACCGCAACGGCACCAAATCCAAGGACCAACAACATGGCGGTCGAAGGTTCCGGAACGGCGGTTACGGTTAGCGTACCGCCGGTCAGCAAGTCACTGGTGTCAAACGAGAGGCCACCACCGAGATCGGTTCCGGTAATCGATGCAAAGCTTCCTGAGAAGGAGCTCCAGTTTTCGAAGACCAGAAAGGAATCTCCATTCATGGCCACGTAGCCGGTAGTATCCAAGGCAAGTATGCCACCTGCGGTGAGCACATCGCCGCCATCGTTGAGCAGAACGTCGAAGAAACCAGCACCTGTTCCCGTGAGTTCGAGCGTTGTGGTCGCGGTGGATCCCAGCGTCAGGGCCTCGTCGAAGGTCAGGGTGCCAGGGCTGTTGCCCGGGTTCAGCTTACCGTCCACGGTCACGGCTCCCCCGAGGACACCGGCACCGCTGAGTGTGCCGTTCGCGCCGACGGCCACTGTGCCGCTGACGGTCGAACCAGTGTTGTTATTCCAAATCAGTTCGCCTGCGGAAACCGTCACGTCTCCGAAGGCTGTGGTATATCCACCGCTCCGGTTGAAGGTCTGCGTTCCGTCGCCGGTCTTGACGATGTCGATGGTTCCGCTGCCCGCGACGTTAGCGTTGTAGGCATAACTTTCGGCAGTGCCTACATTAAGAGTGAGTGTTGCGTCGGCACCATTGTTCTGCAGTGTTCTGGTATGACTACCCGTTACGATAGCCAGACCACCGATCTCCTGTGCAAATCCATTCATCTCAAAGGCGGAAGTGTGTCCTGAGCCAGCACCACCGATCAATACCGCAGAGTCAGCCGAGAGTGCATTCGCTGATTGTGCAGTCAGGACCGCTCTATCAATCGTTGTATTGCCTTTGTAGGTTTGCACGGCGCTGAGTGTGACCGCATTACTACCAGCACTATAAGTCACACCACCCTCGCCGCTGATCACACCACTGTAGGCAATGGCATTCGAGCGATTGAAAACAACCGCACCATCATTGGCAATATCGGCAGTTGCAATGCCACCCGTCCCGCCGCCGTTACCGCTCTGCAGGGTGCTATTGGCACTCACGGTTACCGCGCCGGTGGGGTCATTTCCAGCCCACACGAGTTCGCCAGCGTTGACCGTAAGGTCAACTGCTTTTGCTTCGCCATTGGTAATTTTTTGTGTGCCTAATCCGTTTTTAACCACATTGATGCCAGGGCCTGTTACGGCGAAAGCACTCCCGTAGGTGTAGTTAGCTGCGTCAGCCACATTGATGGTTAAGGTGGAGACCGTTGCGCCGTTATTATCGACTCGACGAGTATTGGAGGCGGTGCTTGTCAGGCCGGCGATTTCTGCATCAAAGCCATTCATTTGGAAAAGACTCGAACCTTCTCCTCCGAGTTGCAAGACAGTGGCATGCGACAGTGCGTCGTCGGCTCCTAGAGCGAGCGTGCCTCTCCAGACCCTGGTAATGCCTGTATGGTCTGAGTTCGTTCCACTGACGGTGAGTGTATTGGTATTGCCGTCATGGTTGGCATGCCCGATATGAAGGATGCCGGAGCCGGTAATCTTCCCGCCAAATGCGTTGGCTCCTTGGTTCACGATGGAGCCGCCAAAACCATTTACATGGAGTTCCCGGCTGCTGCCCATGTTCACTCCCCCGAGGAGGAGGACACCTGCATTGGCAAGATCATTCCCAGAGAGTGTGACATTCCCCGTGCCCAACTGATTAACATTGTTGATCGACGCTTTTGACGCGTTGCCAATCTCCAGTCCGCCTGACCAGGTCGAGTTGTCACCGCGAATGTAAACGATCTTCTTGCCCATAAACTCAGTCCTCATCCCTGCAGTTCCAGAGATGTCTCCGCTCAATGTGTAATTGTAGGCGGCTTGGGCATCGAAGGCCACTTGTCCGGTTCCGTCGAGCACCCAGTCGTTGGCCAAAGTGGTGTTATTCACATCCGCGAGGAATCTCGTTGTCCCAGCTGCAATCTTGACCGTTCCGAACTGCCCGATGGTAGTATTGCTCCCCCTGATTTGACCGTCTGTTCCGGTATAGTCGAGGGTTGCGCCGCTGACCGCCCAGGCTGTGGTAGGAGCACCGATGGCTTGGAATCCACTATCGCTGTTGATGGTCAGCGTATCGCCGCTGCTCACACTGAGGCCAGCGTCGTTGCCCGATGTCAGAAACTGAAAGGCGTTGCCACCTGTCGAGGTCCAAGTCGCTCCACCCGACTTGATCGTGATCGCCTGATCGCCGCCGGAGCCATCGAATTGCAAGATCTGACCCGTGGTTTTGGTCAAGTCTCCTACGGTCAGGCCGGAGCCGATGCTGACCACCTCAGTGGCACTCGCTGTCGTAAAGTTCGCAGTCGTGGCACCGGTGTTGTCCCATGTCGTGTCGCTCGAGCCGTCCCACCAGTTGCCGGTGGTGGTGTCCCATGTGCCGGTTCCGCCAGGGGAAGTGCCTCCCGAAACAGCGGGATCCCAAGTGAGTTGCGCCGAAGCGGTGGAAGTTGCGATGAACGCACAAAAACCACCGATGGCCAGTAATAAGAGGAAGCGTGTTCTCATGGTGACTAATCAACCTGTAGAAAAATTCGAGTAGAAAGTGGATTGTCGCCAATCCCCACTCCTCAGGCTTCGGTCTTTCCTGAGGACAATACTTGTCCCATGGTACAAGCGGTAAGGCCTGCGGTTTAGGCAAAATACGTCAGTTTTTGGGATAAATACTTAAAAGCTGCAATTCGAGTACCCTGTAGCGGTCATCTATTAATGTTTTGCGTCATCGGATCAAGGAATTGCGACACTTCATCACACGCACGATGCAAACTCCGACGATTGAGTTTCTTGTTCATAAGCTTGCAGTGGCGACACAATCCGCTCGAATTTGCAACCTTAAACTGTCCACTACCGAAATCGAAGTATTGATCGACGGAGCAACTTTACCGGGCGTCCCGATCAACGGCCTGTTGTTGCCAACGATCTGGTCTGTGGCCTGAGGTGTTTTCGAACCTGGAATCAGCCGAACTCTGGGATCGCGACGAGCCGCAAAATGCTGGTTGAGCGCCCGTTAAAATAATAATGGGTGTCGGATAACGAAAAGCTGTCAAAGGCCAGTTTCGCTGGCCTGTCGGAGTCAAGCCAAATCCAGCACGACCGCCTAGGTCTCAGCCACAACCCCCGTGCCATTCGTACTGGCACCTTTTGTTGTACACAAACATTTTACAGCAGCTCATGAAATCTGGCTTCGATCAGTGCGAAACGATGATCCGCCACATGATCAACCAGAACAATACTTGGAAGGAGGGACATGCTCCTCTGGAAACGCTCTACTACAAGCCGAAACTTCTACAGGCAAAAAGTGGAGGCCGGCATTGTGTTGTAGAGCCGAAAGGACAATCGAGGTGTTCGACCATGATACAATGCCCCAGGAATACACGGACGAGATGCGGGTGACGTTTATTTATTCCCAAATACAGTTCTGCGGCGTCCAGCGTCTCGGCAATCAACGGGAGTGAACACGCATGTTTGTCGATGGGGAACGTACACAGGATTTCTACGATCTCTGTGAACAAGGCCTTATCGGCCGTCCGTGAAAACAAGCCAGCGGAGGCGGAGAGCGTCTTGAAGAAATTTGAAGTCGTCGCGAAGCATCTCAAGCCGGACACGGTCTCGCCGGCTTCGGTCGGAGAACACGCGAGTTCGCCCAATGCGTTGATGCGACGTACGCACGCAACGCTGTAAATGTCCTCCGAAAACACATCGAGACAATGACAAAGTGATTGCGAGAAATAGCAGAATGAGTATCCACCGGAATTCCATTGCCTCCGCGACTCTGCGTCTTTGCGCGAGTTTTCTTATACTTGGTTGCTCGGTTGCATTCTCGGCGGACAAGCCCAACGTGCTGTTCATCTCGGCTGATGATATGAACTGCGATCTGGGAGCCTACGGACATCCATTGGTAAAGACGCCGAATCTTGATCGCCTTTGCAGCATGGGCGTCCGTTTTGACGCGGCCTACTGTCAGCAGCCACTATGTGGCCCCAGCCGAGCCAGCATCATGACCGGGTTGCGCCCTGATACGCTCGACATGCACACGCTGAAGCATGAACTGCGTCAGAAGAACCCGGACGTCGTGACGCTCGGACAGATGTTTCGCGGGCAAGGGTACTACTCGGCTCGAGCCGGCAAGATCTATCACTACGGTAACCCCAAGATGATTGGGACCGATGGCAATGACGATCCGGCCACGTGGGACCAGCGCCACAACCCGATCGGCATTGATCGTTCGCAGCAGGAAAAGATCACTCGTTACGGAGCCGGTCGCGAGGATGACAAAAACCTTGGCATCAGCATGGCATGGTGGGATCCGGAAAGCCGCGATGAAGAGCACACGGACGGCATGGTCGCAGCGAAGATCGTCGATCTGATCAAGCAAAAGAAGGACGAGCCGTTTTTCCTCGCTGCCGGATTCTTCAATCCGCACTGCCCGTACGTGGCCCCGAAGAAGTACTTCGATCTGTACCCGCTCGATCAAATCACCATGCCCGATCTTGACGCGGCGAAAGTTGACCTTGAAGACGTCCCGCCCATGGCCGTCATGCGCGACACTAAGAACTGGCCCTTCTACTTTAAGGACGTTACTGTCAAAGAGGCACGCAAATGCAAGCAGGCGTACTTCGCCACCATCTCGTTCGTGGATGTGCAAGTCGGCCGGTTGCTCGATGCGCTCGAAGAAAACGACTTGATGGACAACACAATCATTGTGTTCTGGTCCGACCACGGATATTTTCTTGGCGAGAAAGGCTTGTGGTACAAGCGAAAAGCCTTCGAGCGTTCCGCTCGCATGCCGTTGATTATCGCGGCTCCCGGCCTGAGCCAAGGCAAGAACACAACGAAGCCCGTTGAACTGCTCGACGTTTACCCCACGCTCGCCGATCTGTGTGGACTGAAGCCACCCGCTAACCTGGAAGGCCAATCGCTCCGCCCCCTGCTGAGTAATCCGACCGGTAGCGTGGGGGGCGTTTCTGTATGGACCAAACCTGCCGTCACACAGATCTGGCACAGCAAGAAAGCGTGGGGCTATTCGATTCGGACCGACCGCTACCGCTATACCGAATGGCTGGAAGGCCGGGCCGGCCGCGAACTCTACGACCATTCGATCGACTCCGACGAAATCACGAACCTTGCTAACGAGCCGCAGCATGCAAAGACGGTGGCGGCACTGTCCGGTCAACTGAAGAAGTATGTGCGGTTGAAACCATACAAGCGGTAACAATCGCATGGTGCCGATCAACGATGTTGATGCGAAACGTCGTCACCGTATCTCGTCGCAGAGAGTCCTCCTCGGGCCGTCTTCCGGTCGCCAACAATCCGGTTAACAGTCATGCGTAATCGGATGAGTTCCAATATGCAAAATCTCATTTGGCTGTTCCTGGTCGCACTGGCCACCTCAACGGCAGTAGGGAAAATTCACCCGCCGCGAGCTCGTCGAATCCCAACGGCCTGTTCATTCGGATCGATGATTTTGGATGGATCAAATTCGGCTACAACAGCAGCACGTTTTATAAAACGCCGCGGATCGACAAGCTGTCGAAAGAATCGATGCGAAGTTTCAACTCTACGCCCATTGGGGACCGTATACGCTATCCGGGACGTGGACTGAATCCGGGGCGTGGACTGAATCCGGGGCGTGGACTGACACCCCCAACATCAACTGGGGAACGACTACATCACTTGTTATCTGGGCTTTTACAACCCCGATCCTGAAGAGGCGAGACGAATGGCGTTTGGAAAGCGTTAGGGTCCGATCTCCTCCGGTGCCGGCTATCGCGATCTCTGCGAAAACTTCACCGCCAAAGGATTGGTTTGGAACCAAAAGAGACGGGGATCGTTATAGGGGCACTCGCAAATGCGCCAAACGCAATCTCGGCAACCACCGCGCCGAATTACCGACGAGCCAGAACTTTCCGCAGTCGGCATTTCACGGCGGACCCAAATGGGCTCGTTACGATTTGATTTCGTTTATGCTTACTTATTCGAATTCAACGAATAAAGCCACGGACCCACAAAGCCAAGGACCAATGGACGCGGAAACATGATACCAAAACCAACCAACCCCATCGCGAAATTGGCGGTGATGATTAGCCTACTGGCCGGATCCGTTGCCCATGCCCAACGAAACATCAATGCCGAGGCTGCGAATGACGCTGCGGCAATTGAGTCCAAAGTGGATCAATGGGACAATTTCCCCAGCGGGCGGATGATCCAGTTCAGCGGACATTCGTGGCGGGTCAAGGGCGGCGGTCCCAATCAGCGTTACGGTCCGGGCGGCTTTCCATTCGGTGCATCGGACCAAAGCGTTTGGGTCGACAAGCAAGGGCGGTTGCATTTGCGAGTCACACAAATCGATGGCGTCTGGCACTCCGCGGAAGTTCGCCTTACCGAACCACTGGGCCACGGTGATTACCGATTTACGACCGTTGGCCGGATCGATGACCTCGACCCGAATCTAGTCTTCGGTCTGTTTCTATGGGAATATCAAGCAAGTTACGACGAATCCAACGCGCGCAATGTGGCCAACGAATTCGACATCGAATTTGGAACCTGGAAAGACCCCAAGCGTGCTCCGGCTCAGTTTGTTTGCCAGCCCTGGCATCACAAAGATAGCTTGCACCCCTATCGGTTCTCACTCGTGGGTGATGATGTGCTTAGTACCCATACGTTTCGTTGGCTGCCCAAGCGTGTTGAGTGTCGTGCGTGGCGCGGTGGCCCCAAGGGCGAACACATCTCCGACCAGCAACTCACCCAATGGACCTACGCTGGACCGAACGTTCCTGGCGGCACGCCCCAGGTACATTTGAATTTTTGGTGCATCGAGGAACCCCCGGCGCGCGCGACGCCGCAAGAAGTCATCATCGATCAGTTCGAATTTGTCCCTGTCAAAAAGCAAGCGGTTCAGCGAACGATCACACAAGATCAATGAGCCTGCTGAGAATCGCTCGCTAACGCCACGAAAAGGACACATCGAAGTTCATTAAGGTCCTGGGAATGGTGTCGGTCCTGACATCGACATGTTGGAGAAGAGAAAAACAAAGGACCGAAGCAATCGCAATTTCCAATTTGGATTCACCGGTATACTGCAACGGTCCCCGGGATCGGCACTTCTCTTTTTTTGAAGACGTTCCGGCAACCGTTTCGCCAAAAGTTTGCGGACCGTTCCGATTTTTGTCTAATCAACGCCTCCAATATGCATTTCCAATGGTACGCGAATTCGATAGGAGAACCGGTGCAAAAACTCAAAGCTATGATTCTTCCAACTTTGCTGCTGGCACTGCTGTGTCCGGCCACAATCATTGCGGCGGCAGAGAAGCCCAATATCGTTTACATCCTTGCCGACGATATGGGGATCGGCGAGATCGCTTGCTACAACTCCGAAGGAAAGATCCCCACCCCGCATGTCGACGCTTTGGCGAGTCAGGGCATGAAGTTTATGGATGCTCATATCAGCTCGAGCGTCTGTACCCCGACTCGCTACGGCATTCTGACCGGGCGATATGCATGGCGGACCTCACTGAAAGAGGGAGTTCTCGGCCCTTACAGTCCCCCGTTGATCGAAGCCGATCGGGAAACCGTCGCCTCCTTTCTTAAAAACCATGGATATCGCACGGCATGCCTAGGTAAGTGGCATCTCGGTATGAATTGGAAACACAGCAACTCATTAGGCTCCAGGAGGGTCTCCGCGAAACACATCGACCCAACCGTACCAATCACGAATGGTCCACTCGATCGCGGCTTCGACTTCTTCCTGGGCGCCGACAGCCATGACATGCACTACATCCGAAATCGAAGAGTGGATGGAGAAGTCACGCTGCTTGGTTCCAGAGCAGAAATCGAAAAGCGGACCAGCGCGGAGGTTAAGTTTAATCAACTTTGGGCGATCGATGGATTCGCATTCGAGGATCGTCTTGCGCTGATGGCAACAGAGACGGACCAATGGATTCGCCAGGCACCGGACCAGCCGTTCTTTGTTTATCTGGCCCTTCATTCACCGCACAACCCGATCGTGCCCAGCAAGGATTTCCAAGGCAAGAGTGGGCTCAATTCCCATGCGGACTACTGCATGGAGACTGACTGGGTCGTCGGCCAGGTGCTCAAAACTCTGGATGAACTAAAACTGGCGGACGACACCATCGTGATTTTCACCGCCGACAATGGCACATCGCCGGCGGCCGACGTTGGCACGTTACTCGAAAAAGGCCACAACCCAAGTTGGAAGTACCGTGGTCTGAAGGGCACGCTTTGGGAAGGTGGTCATCGTGTGCCCTTCGTCGTCCGCTGGCCAGGCAACATCCAGCCAGGCACCGAGTCACATCAAACGATCTGCTCAACTGACTTGTTGGCCAGTTGCGCCGATTTGTTTGAGCAGAAGCTTCCCGATAATGTCGGCGAGGATAGCATTAGTTTCCTTCCCGCACTCAAGGGCGACACGATTCCGGGTGTGCACGAGCGGATGATTGTCCATCATTCGGATGCGGGAGTCTTTGCCATCCGCAAAGGTAAATGGAAACTTATGTTTGACAAAGACGGTGGATCCCGGCGCGGTGTGAACGAACAGAAAAGCAATCCGGTCATCGACAGCGCGGATCATCTGCTCTTCGACATGCAGAAGGATGAGTCGGAAACCACCAACCTGCTGCATCAGCATCCCGAAGTGGTGGAGTCATTGAAAAAAGACTTTGCGAGTTTGATCAAGGTTGGTCGCAGCACCCCAGGCGCCCCACAAAAAAACGCTCCTCTTCGAATCGGCGAAACCTGGACTCAGATCGAAGTACTGGATAAGTATTTGAAGTGATTGGAAATCCTCCTAGCAACCGGAGTGCCATAGTCGGAGATCGCAATAACACTCGACCGGAGATGCCGCGTCGCGAGGGTTGCGAGTTACCACCCATTGGATGACCTTTTGGCGGAAGTACGAAGCATGACGAGTAAACATCTGATCGCATCGATGGTCGCAATCGCGATTGGCTGCTCACATTCAGCTGTCAGCTACGCAGAGACTCCCGACACGTCTTCCCGCTCCGAAGAGTGGAAACGACACTCAATTGATACCACATCACTCGGCGTGGACGGTGTTCGCAGCGCGGACGTCAACGGCGATGGTCTTCCTGATCTTGTCTGCGGTTGGGAACAGGGAGGAGTTTATCGGATCTACTTGATGCAGCGAAAACCAGAGTCACTCCCTAGGTGGATTCACGTGGATGCGGGGGCGGCACCTGCCGTCGAAGATGCGCTGTTGGTGGATCTGGATCAAGACGGAGCGATTGAGGTAGTGAGCTCAACCGAAGGGAACCATCGAAAGGTCCTCGTCCACTGGGCCCCACCGCCGACCAAGCACTATCCGGATAGCTCTCTTTGGAAAACGGAAACGCTCTTTGAAAACGGCAGCCGCTGGATGTTTGCCGTGGCCATGGATGTCGATGGCAGGCACGGCCCAGACGTTATGGTTGGTGGAAAGAGGCAAGGCGGTTCGATTGGCTGGTTAGAAAGCCCCGCCAATCCGCGAGACACGAATGCCTGGAAGTTTCATAAACTGACTGATGCGACATGGACCATGTCCATCATCTGCAGAGACTCCAAGGGGGACGGGCTATCATCAAAACGGAAGAGAACAACAATTCCCAGAACGGCAACGCCGGCCTCGGTGTAATCTGGTACGAAAATCCGCTGAAATAGTAGGACGACGCGTTATGAACATATCATTTACCAACAGGTTGCCTGCCACCATTCTGCTTTGGCTCGTTGCTCTGTTGTCAGGGCAATGCATTGCCGCTGAGGAATCAGGGGCCGCGAATTCGCTGGATATCGCCTCCCAATATCAGCCAGAGGATGCTGCTACGGCGAATCTTGAAACCCAGCTCAAGGCAATCGACAGTGACGTCCTTGCGGAACAGATTCGATTGCGAGGAAATCCGCAGCGAGGCGCGATCGCTTTCTTTACTTCGGCTGCCGGCTGCGTCAAGTGCCACGGTCAAGGCGACGCCGCTAACTCTTTAGGACCGGACCTTGCGACCATCGGGCCCGACACAACCGACAAGCATCTGATTGAGGCATTGCTGTTGCCGTCTCGTTCGATTCGAAAAGGCTATGAGACAGTGACTCTCCTGCTTTTCGATGGCCGAGTTTTTAGCGGAGTAGTCTCGCGAGAATCGGACGACCAGTTGGTCCTTCGTGATTCAAAGAATATGGAAAACGAGATCACCATCGCGGTCGACGATATTGAAGCTCGCCGGACTTCCAAACAATCAATGATGCCGACCGGACTTGTCGCTACGCTTCAGGCGATTCCGCAATTCCTTGATCTAGCCAGCTACGTCTTCGAAGTGGCTCATGGCGGTGCGGCACGGGCAGCAGAGTTACATCCGACAGCTGAACAACTTGTGATTCCCGACGACACGAAAGATCTGAACCACGCGGGCATTTTGAATAGCTTCAATAAAGGTGACATCGCATCCGGTCGAAAAATCTATTTTGGGTTGTGCGTGAATTGTCACGGCAAAGACGGGAACACACCATCGCTTCCGACTGCGCGCGCCTTCGGTACCCAGAAACTCAAGTTCGGTGCCGATCCCTACAACATGTTCATGACGCTTTCACGCGGAAATGGCCTGATGGCCGCAACCACCCATTTGTCGCCGAAGGAACGTTATCAAGTTGTCCATTTCATTCGCGAAGAATTCATGCGGGACTCCAATCCGGACTACCAACCAATCGACCAAGCGTATCTAGAGAAGCTACCCAAGGGCTCCGGGCAGGGCAAATTCACGCCGGCCGGTGAGCGGGACTACGGATTGGCACTTGCTTCGCAATTCGACCGTGACATAACAAGCGTGCTGTCGATGAAATTGGGAGCCACATCCGCCGCGTACGACTTGCATACACTCGATCAAGTCGATGTATGGCGGGGCGGCTTTTTGAACCTGAAATCCACTCAGCATCAACGAGCTCGCGGTGAGGGAATTCCTCAACCCGAAGGCACGCTGATGCCAAGGTTAAATGGATGGGCCTGGGGCCATCACGGATCACTCGACTACCCGAATACTGACTTGCTACCACGCGGCCCGCTTCCAAAAAACTGGCTCGACTATCACGGCTACTACATTCATGGGGATCAGATCATCCTAAGCTACGCCATCGATGGCCGGGAAATTTTGGAAGTCCCCGAAGAGATCCCGCAGCACATAGGCATTCGCCACACGCTACAAGTTGAATCGGGAACCTCATTGGTTCTCGCCGCAGGGACCGGTGCGATGCATCATCCGGTACCGCCTGGGAAATCGATGCAGGGCGTGATCCTGGCGGGTGCTGATCGACCGGATGGAAAATCGGGTCCAGCGACCGGTACAATCGCGATTTCGGGGCACGTCGCCGGAGCATTCACGGCTGCACGTGTTTGGGGAGATACCGAAAACCTATCCTGGCAGGTGGACGAGCAACAACGGCTTGTTTTGAAAATCCCTGAAGACGCCGAATCTCGAACCATTGAAATAGCGACTTTCAGCGGCGAAACTTCGGCGGATTTTCGAAAGTTTAAACAACTGACATCGGTGTCGAGGCAGCCCAGACAATTGCTTGATGGTGGTCCGAGTCGTTGGCCAAAAACGTTATCAACCGTTGGCTACTTGGGTTTTGAAAAGGGAGCCTATGCAGTCGACACGATCACAATTCCGGAATCGACACCGTGGAATACCTGGTTTCGCACTTCATCGATAAATTTCCTTCAAGATGGCCGCATGGTCGTCGCCACCCTGGGTGGAGAGATCTGGATCGTTTCTGGAATTGACAAGGACTTACTCGACATCCAATGGAAACGATTTGCAGCGGGACTCTATGAGCCGCTTGGAATGCAGGTGGTTGATGGCCTGATCTATGTTTGCTGCAAAGATCGCATCGTTCGCTTGCATGACCTTAATGGCGATGACGAAGCGGACTTCTATGAAAGCTTCAGTGCTGACACCGATGTATCCAGTTTTTTCCACGCCTTCAATTTTGGACTCGAACGTGACTCGGCGGGCAATTTCTATTACGCCAAGAGTGGACAATACACTGACTACGAGTTACCAGGATCGGTCATCCGCGTTTCTCCCGACGGGACAACGCGAGAAGTCGTTTGCACTGGCTTTCGGACTCCGAACGGAATCGGCATGTTTCCGAATGATCGCTTAACGGTCAGCGACAACCAGGGAAACTGGATGCCAGCATCGAAGATCAACCTCGTCAAACAAGGTGGCTTTTACGGCTACGTCCAGACACACTCTGCGGGCCAAAGATGGGCTCCCGATGGTGGTCGGATCGACCATACCAAAGTCGTTCCTCCGGACACATTTGACCAGCCGATGATTTGGATGCCGCAGCATGTCGACAATTCGTCTGGCGGACAGATTTGGGTCGACGATCCACGCTGGGGACCACTTTCGGGGCGGATGCTTCACACCAGTTTTGGCAAAGGATGGCTGTACTCGCTGATGCCCCAGGAAGTTGCGGGGGTAACTCAGGCGGCGCTTGTCAAGTTGCCACATCATTTTAATACAGGCATCATGCGCGGTCGCGTCAATCCGACCGATGGCCAAGTTTATGTGACCGGGCTCGACGGTTGGAACAGCGGCGGGCGTCCTGGCCTCAAAGACAAAGGGATCCAGCGGGTTCGCTACACGGGCAAACCGCATCGGATGGTTTCGGACTGCCAGGTGCTTACCGATGGACTACGAGTGAACTTTAATTTTGTAATCGATCCAACGGTGGCAAGCGACCGGTCGTCTTACGAGATACACCGTTGGAACTATAGCTGGCAACCGCAGTACGGTTCCGAAATGTATCAACCGCGCACCGGCAAAGTTGGAACGGAGCTTGTGAACATCGCAGGCGCCAAATCCGCATCCGACCAACGTTCGGTAGATCTCTTGATTCCCGACCTCCGCCCGGTGCACCAACTCCACCTAAAGCTGAGTATTCGTGACCAAGAGGGCGAACCGTTCGAGGAAGATATCTACTGGACGATTCACAACATCCCTCGCAAAATCTCTGCTGCGAAAGAACAAGCGAAGAAGAAATGAGATTGGCCAAACGTTTTATACTCCAATGTTGTCTCGGGCTTACACTGGTTGCATCATCAGCATCCCTCGTTGCGTCCACCGCCAATCCGAACCCGCTGATCATCTACACCGACGACCAGGGCTATGGCGACGTCAGCTGCCTGAATCCGGAATCCAAATCCCACACGCCCAATATCGATCGGCTGATCAAGGAGGGTCTTCATTTGACGCATGCCCATTCCGCGAGTTCTGCATGCACGCCTTCGCGCGACGCATTGACACCTAGCCATGATGCTTTTCCAAAATCAGTAATACACTATGCACGAACAGCTTGACGCCGACCGCGAACACATCCAGGAAATTTTGACGAGTGTATTGGACGACAGCGTCCGGTTCCTCAGCACGCTTGGTTCTAGGCCAACTGCGGTCGTGCCGCCGGTAACTGTCGCCGAGACGCTACCCCATACCGGCATCGGAGCGTCTGGAACGCTTGACCTTTTTCGTTCCAAGTATGCTGACTGGATGAGTGGGTCGGCGGGCCCGCGCTACTTTGGGCTTGTCACTGGCGGAGCGACACCAGCAAGTATCGCTGGCGATTGGGTCACGACGATCTATGACCAGAATGCGACAGGTTCCAACGATTCGATCGCTCCGCAGATCGAGCTCGCCACGATCGGGTTGCTGCGTGAGTTGTTTGGTCTTTCGGAAGCACACGCCGGAGTATTTGTGTCCGGCGCGACGATGGCTAACTTTGTTGGTTTAGCCACGGGCCGACAATGGGTTGGACACGGGCGTGGTGTCGACATTGCTCAGTCAGGAATGTCGGGAGTGCCGCCAATCCGCGTGCTTTGTGGAACGCCTCACTCCAGCGTGTACAAAGCGATCGCGATGCTGGGGCTTGGACGCAACAGCTTGGAGCGAATCGCAACGCTTCCTAATCGAGAGGCCGTCGACGTCATAGCGATGCGAAAGCGATTGATTGAGCTAAGTGAATCTGGCCAACCCTGTTTGGTCGTTGGCAATGCGGGAACGGTCAATAGCGTCGACTACGATGACTTGAACGCGCTGTCGGATCTGTGTAACGAGTTCGCAGTTTGGTTGCACGTGGATGCTGCCTTCGGTGGCTTTGCTGCGTGCGTTCCTGAAAAACAATCGCTTGTTGATGGGATGGATCGCGCGGATTCCATCACCATTGACGCGCACAAATGGCTCAACGTGCCGTACGATTCCGCGATGGTCTTCACGCGTCATCTGCAACTGCAGCGAGAAGTTTTTCAGAACTCAGCAGCGTACCTCGAAGCTGATCCGACACCGACCAATTTCGTGCACCTCACTCCCGAAAACTCACGTCGATTCCGCGCCTTGCCAGCTTGGTTCACGCTAATGGCTTATGGCCGCGAGGGTTACCGTGAAATCGTGATGCGAAATTGCCAGATCGCTTGGGAAATTGGTGAATTGATCCAAGCCTCCGACCAATTTCATTTGCTCGCGCCAGTACGAATGAATGGCATTGTGTTTACACTGGCGGGTCAAGAAGTGACGCACCGCCAAGTGCAAACGTATTTACACCGCGTGCAATCGGGCGGAGTGCTTTACATGACGCCGACGGAATATTCTGAAACGCCGGCGATTCGCATTTCCGTGACGAATTGGCGAACAACCCAGCAAGACATTTCACAGGTCTGGAAAGGGATGTTATCCGCGTTGGACTCAGATAGTTAGGCTGGATCAAGAAGTAAAGCAACGTTTAATCGAGCATAATCCGCAATGCCACCTGTTGTCCCGCTGGCAGGGTGATACGACGAGTTTTCGATGGACTCGATTGCTCGATCGACGCCTGACCTGCGGACACGACGATCTGGCCGACTTCCTCAGGCATCTGTAGTGTGATTTGCTGATCCTTAGCCGACAGAAGGCGAACGAGGATGCGGTCTTCCTGCCACGTCAGTTCTTTGACCTCGATTTGGCCACGGCACGAGACCCCTTCGATCGTCCCCGTCGGCCAGGCCTTTGGCAGAGCCGGCAGCAAGTGAAGCTTGCCCGGTTCAGAAGCCACCAGCATCTTGATAATCACCGCGGGCATGCCTCCACTAATGTCCATGTTGAACAGCGAGCGGTGGTTGTGCATCGAGGCCAGATTGTTCAGCCAGAAACGGTTCACGAGATGCCTGAGGCAATGGTAGGCGTTTTCTCCTTCGCCCAAACTGGCGGATGCCTGCCCGAGTTGTACCAGCCCGAACGACATGAATCCACGCTGATTGTCTTTCCAATGCCTGTCGAGTTTGTACTCGATGCTGCTGCGGAATGCCGCTTGCAGTTCAGGACTCTGCGCGATCTCTTCCGGCATGCCATCGAAAAGCGGGTAGAGTTGCGAGCAGTGGCGGTGGTCGTCCCTATTCTCGAGTCGCGGTGTGAGCCACTCCTTGATGAAACCATGATCGTCGATCATATAGTCGGGCATTTTCGCAAGCATGGCTTCCCAAATGGGGATTTTCTTCTCGTTGCGCCCGAGTTCACGAGATGCAGCAATCGTGTTGCGCAGCAGTTCTTTCGCCACTGCCACGTCCATGGTGGAGTTGAAGGAAGCCTGGGAATTTGAGTTTCCCGGCGTGTTCTCCGGCGACTGGGTTGGTGAAAAGACGAATTTTCCGTCTGGCCCCTCGTACAGATAATCTTCGAAGAATAGAGCCGCCCTTTCCATGAACGGCAGGGCGTGATTCGCGAGGAATTCCCGGTCGCCAGTGTAGAGGTAGTAGTCGTAGAAGAAGTGTGCCGCCCAGCCAGCACCGCCGACCCACATCCCCCCCGCGAAGTTTGCGTTGAATGCGTTATTGAAACCGTGGGTGGTCGAGCGAGACGGCAACGCGACGCCGCGTGCCCCGAACAAGTGCTTGGCGTTGATCTCCATCCAAGGGACAAGCGACTCGATGTAGGACGTGTAGGCCGGCATGAGTTCGGGCATGTTGCCCATTAAATAGGAAGCGATGGCGGAGGGAACATTGCCGTTATGGGTGAAGTCGCTTGCCCAGCCGGGAACGTAGGTTCCGGCCCAGACTCCCTGCAGGGTCGGCGGCAACTCGCCAGTGCTGGAGATGATGTTATAGCGAGCGGCATCGAACTCCTTTTCAATCAGTGCCCGGTTTGGTTTTTCGTAGCTCGAAAGCTCTAACAGTTCTTCGGTGGTCCGATGGTGGTCCACACCGCCACCGAGGTCCAGACGCATCCGGTTGAAGAGTTCGCCGTGGAGCAGGGCGTGGCTTTCGAGCAGTCGACCGTAGTTTGGGGGGAGCTGTTCGAGCGAGTGTTCCATTTCCTCGATGACCGACTTCTCCGGATCGTACAACAAACGAATATCCACAAATAGCAGGATTCGGTCCGCGCCCGTGACAACGAGCGTGCCGTCATCCCGCGACTTGGTCGTTCCCCCTGTTGCCACAACCCGAACGTAACTCTCCAACGAGTGAATACTGCCCGGATAGGCTTTGCTGAATCGATTGCGATAGGTCAGCCAGTGGTCGCCGGCTGTGCTTTTCATATCGGAAACATGTTCCTTAAAAACTTCGTCAGAGCGTTTGTTGATGTCGGAATCCGCATTGAACTCGTCGCTCGGTTCCCGCGGTTCCAGCTTAAGCTGGCAGTTCAGTGCCGACTGTGGAGCGGTCAGCAGCAACACCGCCACACCTTCATCGCGTGACACGAACATACGACGCTCGAAGGCTCCTCGTTCGTCCGCCCAGTGAACTGTCGTCTCGCCGGTTTGGAAATCCACCGAGCGTGCGTAGTCGCGAACTGCGCCCTCTGCTTGGCTGAGGATGGTAAGGTCGAAGGCCGGAACAAAATAGTCGGGATACATGAAACCGTCTTGCCCCGAAAGATTGAACTGCAATTCGCAGGCCTGCTTGAAGAGGCCCTGGTCGATGAGTCGTCTGATCTCAAACAAACGGGCTGACTGATCGCGCGGCATCACCGGTGCGCCCATCGGCAGAAAGAGACGTTCATGCGTGAAGATGATACGCTCGTCGAGGGGACGGCTCAAAGCGTTGGCACCGATCGTGCCATTACCGCAGATCAACCCTTGCTCCCATGTCTCGGCTGGTTCCGAACTGACAAACCCTCGCTCCGGCACCGGCAGCGAATCGGTGGCCAATAACAGCCCCTTGCCGAAAAACATTGTCACGAACACGATCAATAGCGTGTGCATGAGATCGCTACAGCTGGAATTTACCCGCCTGGACCACTGATTTCCGTCACCAAAAATGCTACGAACGCGTACGACGATCGCGACCGAGCAGGCCGGCCACGTCCTATCGATCCTAGCCGTTTGCTCGCATGGAACTTTCTTCATTCTCACTTTTGCAATCCTCATTAAGTAATACAACCGAGCAAATCTTAAAGAAACGAAAAGGCTCGGTCAGCTTTGCGGCCAAGCAGATGATACACAAAATTGACCACTCGCATGGCTACAAGTGAAGCAGGCCAGATCAAGAAGCGAAGCGACAACGTTCCGGCAATCGAATGTGCGGCATGGAGGGCTTAGGTCGCACTCTGTCGGAAGGGTGCTGCGTTTGGTCCGGCCTACTATACTGGAAAAACTCGCCAACGCTGGCAAGTAAGGCGTAATCGATGGCTGATGCACGTGCTTCCGGGACAAGGGGTATGCTGCGACGTCGATTTCCGACATCACCGAAGCGACGGGCATCAAACGGGGCAGTCTGTCCAACACGTTTGATGGAAAGCACGATCTGTTTTTGCAGTCACTGTTGAAATATGACACTGAGCAGTGAAAGATGAGACTGAGCAGAGAAGGGAGCAGCTGCGTCAGTTGGAGTCTGTCGACGATCCTTGTGCAGTGATTGCAATGTTCTTCGACTTTGTCGTGAAGGATTCACTGGGTGACCCCGATAAAAAAGGCTGCTTGCTGGCATCCGCGTGATGGGACCAGGAGCGTTTGGAAAGGCGGCTCTCCAGCAGATTGCAGATCAGGCGAAACGTTTAATTTCGCAATGCGGTATAGCCGCATTGCGCGAGCTTCCGCTCCGAGAACCGAACGGAGTAACCGCAGACGCACTGCGTTACACGTTGTGGATGCTACCATGGCGTCGCTTTCAAATACACAAACGCGAGAAATGTGGAAACAGCTGGCAGTCAACTTATTGGGAAAATCCAGTGACGGCTTGACCGCCCGAATTGATCTGGACGCTGATGTCTTCTCGATACAGAACAAAGACATGACCACCTTTGACGACATCAAAACCGTCAGAAAACAAAAGGGGGGCTAGTTCAATACCGTTCGGAACTTCACTTGCCTTCGTATCGGTTTTAGCGGAGGTCGGGTTTCATGGGCCAACGATGAGGCACCAAGTAGACAACCCGCGTCTCCCATTCGTTTGCGTTACTGCACTTCAACGGAAATCGAATTTTGGATGCCGTCGCGAACGTAGGTCTCCGGCTGTCCGGCAGATGCGGGATTGGCGTCGTCCCACGAGTAGATTGTGACCGTCGCGAGCCCCGGGGCGTGGGCAGTCAATTGGCCGAACTTGTTGACCGTAGCCACGGCTGGATCTTTCGACTCCCAAATCACGTTCTGACGCGTTGCGTTCGTCGGCTCAATTCGATGTGCTAGAACAACCGTTTCGCCGACCTTGATCGTCTTTTGGAGCGTTGCGATATGCAATGCCGTCACCGGCACATGGCGATAGTCCTCGATGACGCGTCCCAGTTCCGCAAAGGCTTTCTGCTGCGGGGCATCAAGGGAATCGAGTTTGAGTCCGCTACGATGCGGATGATTCCAATCGCGGCGCATTTCGCGACTTTCGACTTTCTGTAGCGGGCTGACTGTCAACCTAAAATGGGCCTCCGCTTCCAAATCCCCATCCTGCTCCATCGGATCCGTTCGCAAATCGAAGAAACGTCCCTTGGGAAAATTGGGATGAGGCGCATACCGTTTGAACTCTTTTGTGAAAGCGTAACGTAGAGTCCGCGATTGATCGTCGGCTGAGATGTTACCGTTGTACCAAGTGTAAATCACTTGGCGAGGTTCGCCTTGGGCACCACACAGTTGCGGCCAAAAGCTGATACCGTCGATTCCATTGGGATTCGGGATGGCGATATTGGCTGCTTCACAGAGCGTCGGGAAGACATCGGTTACATCGACAAGGCCATCATAGGCTCTGACCTTCTGCTCGCCTCCGGAAGGTATCGTACCAGGACACGACACGATCAATGGCACATGCAACCCATTGTCCCGATTGCCGCCTTTTCCGCCGAAGTATTCCGAGCCATCAGGCAAGATGTGCGTGAAGTTCTCTTTCGTTCCGTTATCGCCCATGACGATGACAACCGTATTTTCGCGCAGTCCATGTTCATCCAATTTGTCGACAACCTTGCCGATCAATTTATCCATATAGGCAATCATATCGGGAAAGAACCTGCGGTCGTCCCGTTGATTCTGATTCATAAAATTGTCGAACACGGAATGCGGCTGTGTATCGGGCGTCGGTTGGTGTTCATCATGCACCAACAACATCGGGTAATAGAGAAAGAAGGGGGTATCCTTGTTCTGCTCGATGAAGTTCAAGGCATGCCGATTGCATATGTCCGGGCCATACCATTGACGTCCGGTATGCGGATCGACATCCGCGCGTCCCGAGTAATCGTGGATTTCGCCATTGATCACTAGATCCGGATGGATGTACCTATGGTTCTCGCCCACGACGTCGAAGCAGCAGAAATCATCCCAGCCAAATTCGAAGATGTAATCCTTTGCGTGAATTTCTTTTGTTCCACGCGTTTGTTTCCATTTTCCATAGATGCCGGTCGCGTAACCGGCTTTCTTGAACAGATCGCCGAAGGTGATTTCCGACGCATGTTGCGACTTACATCGCAAGAAATTCCGCGAGCCATACTGCCCGCTCATCAACGCGATACGCGTCGGTTCGCAAAGCGGATACGCGAACGCCTGATCGCACCGGACGCCCTCTTTCGCCAGCCGATCGATCGAAGGAGTGCTGATCTTGCGATTTTCAAACAACCCGCGTCGTTCGCTGACATGGTCAGCGCCGTAAGCGGTAACGCCATAGTGGCTTAAGTCATCGATCAGGATCAGGACAACGTTCGGACGCTCCATCGCTTGAACGGAACTCGATAGAATGGTTCCGGTAAACGCGGCCCAGATGATGAGAATGGCCGGAAGTGCAAGACGGTAGCGTTCAAGAATGTGTAACACGGCGATCTCATTTCGGAAAAGGTGTTAAGGGACGACGAGACTTTAGATGACTTACTTCCTGACCAGTACATAACTGCGGACCCAGTCATAGTGAGTACTGTTCTTCGGATCATCGGTTAGCATTTCATCGGTGGGAAGACTCGGTTCCCAGCTATAGGTCTCTGTAACTAAGTGCATATACATCGGCCGTGCAAATGGCAAGCGGTTGTACATGGTGCCTGGGTTGATCGTAAAACGAAACTCCCCCTCGTAGTAGAAGTGGAGCGTGTTCGGATCGACCCACCAGAGGCCATAGGTATGGAAATCCTTCGCCGTATCCTCAATCGCAATATGATCGTCCTTTGGGCCAGAAACGCTTAAGTTGGGAACGCGTTGTCTCCCTTCTTCCACGTTCAGCCCGTAGTGTGTATTCGAGTTGAACTGTCGACCCCAATCGGGATGACGGGTCGGCTTGCCCATGGTCTCGAGGATGTCCAATTCTTGGCGGTGCTCTTCGATGACAAGTTTGCCTGTCTCGTCCACATACCGGATCCTCTTGGGGAGGTTCTTAAGCCAAAAAGTCGACGACATTGGCGTGGGCGAGGCTTTCATGCGGGTTTCGTAGTAACCGTACCAAGCTTGGTCACTCTTGGATGCAACTGCACCGCCGGCCAAATGGTACTTGTCGCCTGGCTCGCCATCGTTGCCCTCGGGCGGGTCGAGCCGGCTGTTCTTGATCCGCAAACAACCGTTCTCCACGCTGACATTGTAGGCCTTGAATGTTGCCGGTGACCGACCATTGGTCCAGTAGGGACTTTTGTCATACCACTTCTCTGCGTTCAGCGTGCCACCTTCGAACTCGTCAGTGAAATCCGGGTTCACAGCCCACTTAAAACCCTCCGGCGGTTCGGGCAGGTTCGTCATGTGTTCAATGGCGGATCGGTACTGGACCTGCTTGGCATTTTGTGCCCAGGCATCTGTTGTTACCGAAGCCTGCAGAAGACATGCAGTCAGCATCCAGATAGTTTTCTTGATCATTGTGGAGTTCCCAATCATAAGAACGGTGGGGGAGGTAGGATTGTCGCCGTGAAATTTCTCGCGGTTCGACGTGCAGTTGGCAGGTAGAAAGAGGGTGCGTCATCAGTTGCTCCGACGCTCACAAGCCAAGACCGCTCACAAGCCAAGACCGCTCACAAGCCAAGACCGCTCACAAACCACGACAGGAAGGTAATCGCAATCGACCGGGGAATTTGGACGTCTTTTTGGAAAAACTCCGTTGTTTGATCAAAGACTTAATAATCTTCCGGAGAAAAGCTCCAAAATCGATAGCGCAGCGTGGTTTCCCTGATATCGGACTACAACGAGAACGCGACACATGAACACGTGACCAACAACTACCTTAACGGAGAGGTCATGACATCCCTCTTTCTTCGCAGATATTTATGATGCGTATTACCCTGATCGCTTTGTTATTGTTGTGCTGCTCTGTATGCGGTTTGGCGCAGGAAGTAACAGACTTACCTGCGGAAAGCAGCCGGCACTATGCAGATGCAATCGATCCCAGCATTTCCGACGAATTCAATTCGAGTCGTCTGGACACCCAAAAATGGGGCAGACGAAATACGGGAGGAGCAAGTGTTGCTGACCATTCTGGCGATGACAGCTTAATTGTGATGGAGTCTGAAGAATCCGACGACCATTCATCCACTCAATATGTGTCCGTAAAGGCGACAGCCAAGAATGGGCCCGTGCGGACCGGAGGTATCGTCTCGCGAGCCTCGGGTTACTACGGGTTTTATGTGGTGCGTTTCAGATACCGAGGTTTGAACTCGCCCGAAGTGATCGAAAAGAAGACGATTTGGCATCCTGCAGTGTGGTCGGGGAAATCAGACAATATTGACGATGCAAATCGGACCACGGCCAGTGATGGTTACTGGCTAGAAATAGATTTTGTGGAATGGGAGACACAGACAGGTGGATGGAGCTGTGATGCGCCAGCGAGATTGGTGGATAGCAAGGGCGTGAAACGCAAAGTTGTCACCAAAGGACATGGTATGGAAAAAGCGATCATGAAAGATGAGGTTGCAATCCATGATGCTCGGTGGCAAACGGTTGGCCTAGAGTATTCGCCGGATTTTCTTAAGCTTTGGCAATGGAAGAACGGTCGATGGGAATACTACAATGACCGGCATGTGGCCTTCGTGGAAGACGACCTCAGGCGACCTGAGAGCAAGTACACGATAACGACCATAGGCAAGAAAGCGGCGCAACCTTGCTTCTGGCTATTGGGAAACGTCGTTTCTCGATATCTCGTGCCAGCGATTGAATCCAAGACAATCAAGCACACCATGGAGGACATGTCCTTCGACATAGACTATTTCAGATACTATCGTCATAAGAGCATTCAAGACGCAGACTGGAAGTGGGAAAAGCAACTTCCAAATGGCGGCTAGTTGAACTTCCTCGCTGCTACGAAGTTCCCGCTTCTCACAACCACCAATAGCACTCGACATGACAAGAATCTGTTGCGAACTGCACTTTTTCTCCGGCGTTTTCACCTGGGCCATCGAGGTTCTGGACGGTCCGCCCCGAGTACTTGACGGAGACGCCGATTGACCGGCACTCTCATCCGTTTGGTGCTGGTTACGATGCGATCATCGCTTCAAACACTTTGCGTTGCTCGATTAGAGCGGCGATCTTGTCTTCCGGATTCGTGCGAGCTTCAAGCAGGATCCAACCTTTGTAATCCATTGCCATGAACAGCTTCATTAGCTTCGCGTAAGGATAATCGCCAATGTTTAACTCACGGACATGAACCGTCGCCCCGAAGCGGTCTTTGACAAGATCGAAATTGTGTTCCAAGCCTTTGCCTTGCAGATCGACATCGTTGGAATTCCAGCAAATCGTCGCATTTTCATGATCAGCCACATCAAAAATGGCCTTCATGACTTCGATTTCTTGCGTACCTTGGCCGTGAACTTCCACCCGAATCTGCTGCCCATAATCAGCGCCGTATTGTGCGACGGTGTTTAGCGACTTGCCAATCTGCTCGATCGTCTTCTCTCGCGAAATATTCTTTGGAAACCCATTGGGCTTCACCTTTACGCCGGTGGCTCCACAATCGTGCATCAGATGAATGTACTTTTTCGTTAACTCAATATTTTGCGTCACCTTTGCCGGGTCCGACTCGTGATATTGAGCGTTGGATCCGTAGCCGACCAAAGTCACAGGGCTGTCCGCAAATCGTTTTTTGACTTCCATGCGTTCGGCCTTGGACAGGATCGGCTCAATACCATGTTTGTGCTCGGTCCGAGGTTCAACACCACCAATGCCGGACTTCTCGCAGACATCGATCAGCGTCGGTAGGTCCATGTCTTTACCCCAGAGGTAAGTAACCAGACCGAGACGCATGCCGGTATCTTTCGAAGCCGCCTTGGCGATCGAGGCAAACGGGTGGGCGCCAATGGCAATTCCGCCAGCTGCGAGGGAAGCGCGATTTAGAAACGATCGTCGGGATATAGGTTTCATGTTAATTCGATTTACGAGTGTTACTTATTGACTTTGACGTCGGTCATTTTCGCCCAAGCATTCCATTTATCGGTCATCTCGGCGACGAGTTCGGGGTGCTGGGCGGCTAGGTCATGGGCTTCCGTGCGGTCGGTGCTGAGGTCATAGAGTTCCCACGTTTTAGCATGCTTATCCCAGGCGAGTTTCCAATCCCCTCTGCGGACTGCACGATTGGTCGCCCAGTGCCAGTAAAGGTAATGGTGAGGCTGACGCTGTTGTCCTTTCAGCGTTGGCAACAGCGATTTACCGTCCAGCGGAATCGTCTGCTCTCCGAACGCCGGATGTTCGTCTGGGTAGTCGGCACCAGCGATATCTAGAAAAGTGGGAAGCAAGTCAATGATGTGTCCGACCTGTTCGCAGCGGGATCCGGGTTTGATGGAAGCCGGCCAACGAGCAAGCAGCGGCGTCGCAATGCCACCCTCGTGACAATACTGTTTGTAACGCCGAAAGGGAGTGTTCGATGCAGTGGCCCAACCAGGACCGACGTGGGAATAAAAGTCCTTGGGACCGGGTACTTGTTTCGGGTCGTTGCCGCCAGGAGTTTCGGCGCAGCCACCGTTGTCGGCAAGGAACAGAACAAGCGTGTTGTCAGCGACACCAACTTCATCAAGCGTGTCGAGCAGACGACCGATGTTTTGATCGACCGAGTCAATCATAGCCGCGTAGACTTCCATACGAAGTTGCTGCCAATTCTCGTCAATCTTCTTGGCATCTTCCCAAGCCTGGGCGCGGTCGTCACGCTCGACGACTTCCCAATTTTCGTCGATCAGACCAAGTTCCTTCTGCCGGGCGAGTCGTTTCTGGCGCAAGACATCCCAACCCTCCGCATACTTGCCTTTGTATTTCGCGATGTCTTTGGGCTTCGCGTGCAGCGGGTAATGCGGGGCGGTATACGGCAGGTAGTGAAAAAAAGGCTTCTTAGAAGCAACGTGAGCCTTGACCGTTTTGATCGCATGATCGGTGAAGGCATCCGTGGTGTAGTAGTCGTCGGGAAAGTCGTCGTAACGGAGACTGCGGTCGTTATGACCAAAGGCCCGAACGTTGCCGCCTTTGAATTCGGGGTCTGGTGTTTTGGGATTAAAGAAATTGCAACATCCGTCCCAAAGTCCATACGCCTCATCGAAGCCCCGTTCGTAAGGGCGAGTTCCCACAGCCTTTCCGTTGTGCCATTTGCCAGACAAACCGGTGGCATAGCCAGCGTGCCTCATCGCTTCACCGAGCGTGAGCATGTTTTTTGTGATCAGTGCATCCTGCCCGCGTCCTCCGTTACGAGGATACAACCCCGTCAGCAGGGATGCCCGCGTCGTCGTGCATTTGGCGTTGTTATAAAACTGAGTGAACAACATCCCGTCCGTGGCGAGACGGTCGATGTTGGGCGTGTCGATTTCCGAGCCATAACATCCGATGTCGGACCAACCCATGTCATCGACCATGATCACGATAATATTAGGATGCGACTCCTGTGCAGTTGCCGAAACGATCGGAAGCAGTGCAACTAGCCAGACAATGCAGAGGCGGGTCAATAGGGGCATGTCAGAATTTCGATCAGGTAGGATGTAGGCTTTGTCCAGATTTATAGTTTGGGTACGCCGTAGTGGACGAAGCAACGAGTCCCTGCCGCAATAGCAACTACGGTGGACTCGCAGCCTCGCCCACTACCCTAAAAACAAATTTGGACGGAGCAGTAGGTCTCGAATCACCAGTATACACATCCGCGTCTTCAAAGGTGGCCTGCAAAACATGCGAAGGACTCCCTCTCGTATCCATCTCGTTAATACAATAACAGCAACGGCATAGATCACTCAGCCTGCATCGCTTGATGCGGGCGAAAGACACAATCGTGCAAACATTCGCGAAAGGCCCAAAGAGCATCGGCTAGGCGTCGGCCCTCATTCGTTCAGTACACGAAACACCAAGCTCTCCGGGAAAGACCCAACTTCGCCATGTCCAATTATCCTGCGATTGCGTTCCGAATTTGAGAAAGTTGTCAACATCAGGAAGGTCAGGCATCTTCTCACCTGAAGCGAAGCGAAAGAACATATCGTTGTCTTGGTCTCTCGCTTTCACCGTTGGATACTGTCGCGTACGCCACATCACACGATAAACGCCCGGCGTGGTAATGTGGAAACGATACGTCAAGATCCCTTTGACCTGTTGCGGAGCGAGATGAAGGCCCATTTGTGGGCTGCCTTCCCATTGGATGTAGCCCAAACCGGTCAAATCAGGCAGTCGATTCTTGACACCCCAACCGCGTGGCAACGTTGCGTTCTCGGCTTCGATAACGACGTAGCCATCCTGCTCCTGAAACACGCGATCCGGCGCCGGCACGGTCAACGGTTCTGCTTTTCGTCAAACGCGCTGTCTTCTGGATTAGGCTGAACTTGTACAATTAAAATCGCAAAGCGGTCACCGTCGGGTTTGTCAAACCCGGGCCAACCCGAATTGGTTTCAACGATCGGCTCACTAAACGTCCCAGTAAAGGGATCGAACCAAGTTCCGATCATCTTTCGGCCGTTGTTCTTCTTGGGCAACTTAATGCCGATACTGACATTCTCTTTAGGCACATAATAGATGAACAAATCATCGTTGTTGTGCATGCAAAATCCGCTATTGCTATGCTTCTGCTCTGCCCTTAATCGGCCCATGTCATATCTTTCAACCAGTGAGCGCAGATGGCGATAGTAGTCCAACCGCGGACGGTTCGCAGGATCCAATTCCTGGATGTTTGGAATGATCACGTTCCAGGCCGCGTCTTGCCAATAATGGGTCGGATAAGTCCCGGCAAAGACACATTGATATGCCCGTTCGAGACATACTTCGGGAGATATGTAACAACCGGTGAAGACAGCGTAAGGCCCCTCTTCGTAACCGCCATGTTCGATATTCAGGACAGGCATGGTCGGTGATTCTGCACGGATCTTTTGCATTCGGCTGTATAGCTCCGAACTCCAAATTTGAACCGACATGAAATCGACTTTTTCCGGGAACCTCTTGCAGTAACCCCAATCGTGGACGCTAACTAAGCGATGATGCGAATCGAGCTTGCGTAAACGTTCAATACGTTGGCTGATGTAATTCACGTCGTTGTGCCCGTAACCCAACGCCTCTTTGGAAATATCCCAGATCAGATTCGGATAAGCCTGATAGCGACGCACGACATAATCGAAGTAGCGATTGTCCTCGTCGGAGTTTGCTTTGGGCCAACTTACATTCTTGTTCCAAACGTAGATCATCAGATGAGCTGCGATCTCACGTTCATCAAGATATTCGATCACGCGATCGAGTCGCTTGAAGTATTCGATGTTCAACTGCGAATGGTCGGGATCGCTGTTCGTGCCTGCAAAAGGAAACACCTTCGGACTGCCGTATTCATACTCGGTCGGCAACGCCTCATCCTTTGGCCAATCGACGTCGTCCGCGAACACGTTCATCACGACTTGATTGAATCCACCATCCGCCACCGTATCAACCAGCATTCGCGTCTTGGGAATATCACCGGCATTTTCCGAATCGAGTGCAAACAACCAATCCAACTCAAACGCGATCGGATAATACGAGTCACCATTCTCATATCGAAACTCGCGCGGCGAAGCCGGATCGATCACAACCGCCCCGCGACGCCCGGCGCGAGCAGACTCAACAATAAAGACACCTTTTTTTCCATTCAAATCTGGCTGCGTCGAGCGTGTCACATAACTCCAGCGTCCCGTTTTCGACGGTGTGAAACGAATCAAGTAATCATGATCGCCGTTGTAAAAACCGGGGACTTCGATTTGCTTTCCTGTGTCGTCCTGCAACAGTGCCGAAAACTCAGCATCGACCGGTTGAGCAGAAAGACTCTTGGCTTGAAAACAAATGTCGATCGTGTCCCATTGCCGCGCAACCGTCTCGACTTCCGCATTGTGATTGACTTGATCTGCCGCGATGCAGGGCAACAGGATTGCACTCGCGGTCAATAGGATCGTGATAAATGCAAAGAGTCGTTTCATGAGTACGATTGCCTTTCGATGATTACGGAGTGGGTATCTGCCATGTCGGCTAGCGATACAAAGCCAACGGGGCGAAAGCCTTGTCTTGAAGAACGGCTACTGAGCTTCCCACTTAGGATCAAGCGAACAGTCAGTTTGGGACTTATAGGATTCACCATGGCGTAGGGCCAGTTCCTAACAAAAATGCGAAACTCATTTGCCGTTTGATACTTAGCGGTCTAGCTTCGGCAACTCGCCCCTGAATTGGATCTTTACGGGGTAAGCCAAGTCGTATCCCGGTTTGGTGGGCATCGTGATGTGTAGCCCGTTGTTGTCTTGGCTCCACTGTAGTTCTTCGTCGACGCCCAATAGACGCACCGATTTAATATTGCTTGTTTCAGACTTGTCTGCCTTAAGACTGATTAGTGTGAAAGTCTCGCCGGGCCAGTCCAAAGCTGTAGCGTAAAGGGTCGTGTTATCCTTGCTGCGTGTGTAACGGACTTTGATCTCTCGGCGATCGAGACCGTCGCGGTAGATAGAGAACGGTCGGGTGGCGTAGATAGCCTCGCCGTTCACTTTGAGCCATTTGCCCATCCCCAGCAACCGATTCATGTATTCGGGAGCGACTGTGCCGTCAGCCCGCGGGCCGAAGTTAAGCATCAGCACGCCGTTCTTACTGACAACGTCGACCAGCGTTTCGATTAGGTAGTCGAGGCTGTGATACTCGTCATCGGACGCATAGCCCCACGAGTGGACGCTGATTGATGTGTCGGTCTGCCAAACGTTCGATTGGATGCTGCCCATCCGGCCTCGCTCAATGTCGCGAACGACACAATTCGGCGGGTCGTCGTGGTCCTTGGAACACATGACGACGCCCGGTGCACCGAACTGGCCTTTCCCTTGCTCCACTGCCCGGTTGTACAAGTACGCTGCAAACTTCGGATGGTAGCCCTCGTCAGCTAGGCGGCCCGTGTCCCATCCCCAATCGAAGTAGTAAAGGTCGGGCTGAAGCTTATCGACCGCCTCGGTGGTACGCTTCCACCACCGGTCGATGTACGCGTCATCGACGACGCCGTCGGAGTACAGATCCTTGTACTTCTCGTTACCGGGCAGCTTGCTGTAGTTGGAGTGGTAGAACTTGAAGAAGGTCGCATTCCACGCCATGTGGTTTGAGACGCCGAACTTCAGGCCCCGCTTGGTCATCGCCTCCTTCACCTCGCGGCATAGGTCGCGTTTCGGGCCCTTGTCAACCGAATCCCACTCGGTGTGCTCTGAATCGTACAGCGAGAAGCTATCGTGGTGTTGAGCCATCATACAGAAGAACTTGGCTCCTGAGTCGACCGCCATATGTGCCCACTCCTCGGCGTCGAAATTCTCAGCCTTCCACTGATCGGCGAAGTCGTGGTATCCGAACCTCTCGGGTCCACCATACGATTCCAAGTGGTGCTTCGCCTGTTTAAGGCCACGCGAGTCGTAGAAGTCGTTGATAATCGTGTTGGGGTCGTTCTTCTTAGGACGAACATCGGGCCCCTTCTCGATGCTGTGCATCCCCCGGCCATACCACTCCGCAGGGAATCCATCGCCTCGATACGCGGGAACCGAATAGATGCCCCAGTGCGGCCAGATGCCGAACTTGGCGTCCTGATACCACTCGGGCACTTCGTAATTGCCGCGGATCAAATTCCAATCCGGCTGGTAATCTTCAGCCACGCACGGTGTAAACGAGAATGCAAAAACAACAAGGGAAAGCAGTTGAATCTTGATGGGTGAATAAAGTGTCATGCTGAATAAAAGTTCGAGGCAAATAAAGATCATGCCGACGATCGACATGATAGCGGGAGGGCTCTTTGGCACGCCCAAATCTCAGGGGCGGATGGGAGCGATACGGTAGCGGGCAGTGGTTCCCTTAACGTCACAATTGAGCAGTTCGACGATTCCATTGCGATGGTTCAACTTCTGGCCAGACCGAACCAATTCGGTATCGGTCGGTTTCAACATTTCAAAACGGACGCCTTTGCCACCAAGTTTCAAGCTGACCGAATGACGATCCATCTGGATGTCCGTCTTTTTCTCACCATCAAAGACCAGCATGGGGTAATCGATTCGCAGTTGTGATACGCCAGCGCCCTGGACACTGTTTTCCACCAGCACCTCATCGGGTGTGACCGTGAAAGTTTCGCTGGCCGTAACCGTACGATCCGCATTTGTATTTGCATTCGAGTCGACCGACTCGCACGTGAATCCGGCCAGCCAACAACGTTTTGAATTGACAAGATCCGCTGGGATGAAAGTATAGACATCGATCGTTCCATCCGCAGAAGCCTGAGCCGTCCCCATCGGTTTGCGTCCCTGATGAATCAAGGGATGATAGAAGCTTCGACGTGCGACGTCCCCCGTCAACTCCGTCATGCCGCGACTCAAGACCGCATCCGTTTTGTTCGGGGTCAGGCCGCACAGAACTTGCCACCTTTCATCGTCACGGAACCCGCTTACCGCACCGACGGCGTATTGCTGGTTTGGTTTGAGTCCCGAAATCGTCGTCTTAAGCTCGCAGCCCGAATTCATTCCCGTTCGGCTTTGGACTTCGTAGATGTCGTGGCCATTGAATGTTCTTTGAAACCATTTGCCGATCTCAGCCGCACCGGTCGAATACCAGGAAGCGGTGCCGTTTAGGGCAACCGTATTCGCCTGCGTCACGCCAACGAAAGTACCGGAGGCGTTCTGATCAAGCCGGTAGCTCACCTTAAAACGCACTTGGTCAACTGTAGCATCGAGAACCTCGACGGTTGGCTCTTGCCCAGTCAGTTCCGCCAATTTGATCCAATCGCCATCCGCACTCTTCCAGGCGGGTCCGACCGCAAAAAGCTGATCCTTGCCGCTATAAAATGCCGCACATCCATCGGACGGTCCGAGCTGTGGGTTGCCATCCTTTAGGTGAATCCGCAACAGGCCGGTTGGATTGTATTTCTGGTCGCCGCTAATGTCATATTCCAAGTAGGTGCCACCAGCATTGGCGAAGACCTTGTGGAAGTTTGGGATCTCAAAAACGAATCCGCCAACATCCGCGGGACAAGGTTTCTCTGCGATCCCATCCTCTGCGAACTGCCACGCCTGAGCCAGCATCGAACAGGCCAACATGTTGTAGCAAGTATGGACAGAATAGGTTTCGTATCCATGCTTGGCCTGGATGGGGTAACGGTTCTTGACGATATAGCCCGAGCCATCGGGACGAATCCAATTCTTAATGGAGGATAACGAAAGTCGCGCGGCCCGTTTGAAGGCCCCCGCCTCGGTCACGCGTCCGACCTTTGCGTAGGCCGACGCATAGATTTCAAAGATCACCGCCTGCTCGGCCTCATTCCAGACATGCTGACTACTGCGGTATCCGGTCGGCAATTCACCGAAGGGCGATTGCATGAACAGAGACGTCCAAGCACCGCGCCATAGAATATCGCGGTACGTGGTGTACGCGAACGAACGATATCCTCGCTGCAGCATCCCCGCCAAATAGTGCCGGGAAAACAAATCATACGGCAAGGGATCGCCGTGTTCGCTATACATCCCGAATGATGAAAAATTCGCCAACTGCATCGTCAGGCAATAGTCCACATACCACGGATCAGCAAACCCATGCTGAACCCTTCCCCATTCGCCGGCTACATTGACAAGGTTCCAGTTATTGGCAAAGTCCGAACCGTAGGTCTGGTAGAAGCCCCTGTGGTCCGATGGATCAATCGGCTTGCGGTAAACGTTGTAGGCACTCTCGGGGACAATCTGGCCAAGACTCGTGCTCCAAGTGTCCTTGCGTTGCTGCGAAGCCGTTTTGTCAAACAACTCAAATGCTAACACGATCGGCCAAGTGAAAAAGTCACCATGTCCGCCCGCTGCCTTCGCGTTAGCCATATCGTCGAGCGCAACATCCAGGGCCTTCATGCCGCTTTCGACGACATCGTTCGCTATCGGATAACCAGCCTTGGCTAGCACGGCAACACTATGCGCATAACAGGGCGTCGTGAAATATTTTTCGACTCCTTCGACGGGGTCAATGATGCGTCCATCGTCATCCTGATATTGACGCATCACCAAGACTTGCCCTGCGATCACGTCGAGATAATCCTTCCTGGTGAGATTGGTCGGAGTGAAATCCTGACTTGGTTGGTGCTTTTGGAATTCATTGATCTGCTTGTTCAGCGGGTGGTCGCGAGCGACGAGTTGATCGCTCTTGATTGCCGACGGCGGCAGCATTTCACTTTGTTTGAGAATCGCGGCTTTGATTTTCGAGGGCGTAATCACACCGTCTCGGACCAGCAGGTAGACCTGACCGCCGGCGGTCAGCAGCGGGCCGACGGCGTACTCTTGAGTGCTTTGGGGATGCGACGGCCGCGGTTGGGCATCGATTGGCTGCACCCAGCCCAATCGGCCATTGGGATGGATCGCACTGACGAGTGCATTCCAGCCTCGGATGATTACCGGCAGGTAAGTGGCCTGATCCAAGATCCCTTCGCGCACGCCCCAAGCGTAGCCTGCGGTAAAGAATGCCGTGCCGCTGCTTTCGGGCATCGTATAGTGCCAGGGATCATCCAGGTTGGCCCGCCAAAAACCGTCATCTCCCTGACGCGACGCCAGCGACTTTGCCATGCGCCGATACAAATCAACATACCGGTCGTAATTCGGAGCGTCCTTTGGCAAATGTTTCAGAACTCTTGGCAACCCGGCAAACACCCAACCGTTGCCCCGTGACCAGAAGATTTTTTTGCCGTTAGGAGATTCTTGTCCGATGTAAGAAGGATCGCGATAGTAGAGGTCTTCGTTCTCGTCCAGAATTTTATCCGTCACAGTCCAGAACGCATCGTTCAAGTAATCCAGATACTTGTCGTCGCCCGTTGCCTTGTTCAACATCGCAAACATTGGAGCCGCATACAGTGCGTCAGCGTATACGCGTTCAATATCCGTTGGATTGGGCGCATGCCCATACCAAACCTTTCCCACCTCGGGCGCGTATGGCAAGTCCGCACCGAGTCCGTCGATCGTGGGAGTCGTCTTTTTGGGATCGGGGTCAAGCAGATAGAGTTCTGCCCAGGTCATCGCACAAAACAGTCGGTTGAATCCCGATCTTTCTTCTCCAAGTCGCCATTGGTGTTTCTCGGCCCATTGCCCAGCCTGATTGAGATATTCAACGTCTCCCGTTGCATGATACGCTTCCATCACGCCGGAATACCAAGTGGCTCGCACCCAATTGCGATCGCTTTCACGATAGGGGTTATCGACGGTGTATTGATTCGCCCGTTGCATTACCTTCAAAATCTCTGATTCACTAAAGGGGTCAGCGGCGGAAGAAAAACTCGCAGGACATAGCAGAACTGCGGCGATCAAGAGACTCCATCTCGCAAGACGCAAGACGCACGTCACGCACCAATTTCCTGACACTAAATACATGTTCGTTCCTTCTGTTGGCAAATCAGCTTGAAGCGTTGTTCGTTGTTGTTGGGTCGTCGATTCATTCTTCGTAGTAGAACAAACCGTTTATCCGTTTCATCATACCAATACCGAAATCACTTTCATCGTGCGAGGACGCTTCGAATCCATCACGATCGAAACCACCATTCGATTCGACGGAAAGTTGTTGAGGCGAAATCGATATACAACTTCGACCGAGTCTATGAATACCGAGGCAAAAAATTGTGTAGAGCGACAATTTCCATCTATCAAGTTAAGTTTCTCGCGAGAAGATCCTGTGGCATCCTCTCGTCATGAGTTTGGAGGCAGCACGCCTATTCAACCTCAAGATCGATTCGGAGGTTACAGCCGGACGAAACGCGACATCCGTGTTCAGACCGTCAAGTTGTGCAGATAGGCCGCACTGGGCGTTAGCAGTTCTGCCCCCATCTCGACGAAGTAGTTCTTTACTCCCGCCGCATTGGCCTCGGAGAAAAGCTCGTCCCAATCCACAACCCCTTGCCCGATGGGGACGGCCTGTTTCTTTTCCGCCGAGTAGTCGGCCAAATGAAGGGAGATGAAACGCCCAGGGTATTTCCGGAAATAGGTAACTGCCTTGTAGCCGATGTTGATCACCGCCACCTGGAACTGCATCTTGACCAAGTCGGGGTCGAGCCGCTCCATCAGCTCGTCGTAGATGAGCGTCCCGTCGATCTGGGCGAATTCGAAGTGGTGGTTGTGAAAGGCGAGCTGGATGCCCGCGTTCCGGGTGCGCTCACCCAGCCGGTTGCATGCCTCCGCCGACTTCCGCCAATCATCCAGCGTGGCGTCCTTTTTGAGCCAGAAACCGGAGACGACCATCTGTGTTAGCCCCAGCTCTTGGGCGTACGCGACCCGCTCATCCAGATGCTCCTGCAGTTCGACGAACGGGTAATGGCAACTTTCGCAGCTAAGACCGGCCGCACCGATCGTCTCGCGCATCTGTGTAGCAGTGAGCTTCGTCAACGACTCCCAGCTCTTTCCGTAACCGTGTGGCGAACACATCTCGATCGACTGAAATCCCATCCCCGCCAACCGACGTAGCGTGCCCGCGAAATCCTGGCCGATCGTGTCCCGCACGATATAGGTTTGGACGCCGACGGGCATCTCGATCGGATTCGCTCGCGCGGCTCCCGGCGTACCGCACGCTACCAGTGCCGCCCCGGCCGCCAATCCCCCTTGGCCCAAAAACCTTCGTCTCGTTATCGCTTGCATCTGTCTTTCCCTTTCCTCGTGTGGATTCAGTTCCGGGGGCTCAGATCTCCCACCCTTTCCGGTATTTACGCGTCAGAAACTTCTCCGCCCTCGGCAAGTTGGTGATTTTCCTATTGGCCGCATCCCACAGCAAACGCTTGCCACCGAGCCGCAACGAAATCGCGCCGAGATTGAAAGCCTCCGAAATCGGCCCCGCCAACAGGAAGCTGCCGCTAGTCGCTTCGCCGCCCTGAAAGGCTTTGACCCAGTCTAGGTTCACCGGCGTCGGCGCGGGCATTTCGCTCGGCTTCTCTCCGGAAAGCAGCCGTGGATTGTTGCCCAGGAACCCGGCCAGGATCTTGCCCTTCTCGCCGACGAGCATCATTCCCTCAGCCGGCAATTCGGCGTTCTCTCGTTCAAGTTCTTCGGGCGTGCGTGGACGCATCCCGCCGTCGTACCAGTAAAGATCCATCGCAGGACGTTCCCCCTTGGCTGCGAACTTGAAGCGGATCGTCGACGCCGCCGGGAATGAATAGTCGTTGTGGATCTTGACGCTGACCTGATCCCGGAGCGTGCACACGTGGCTTGGCGTGGACTCCACCAATACCGGCGCGTCGAGGCCGAATTCGGCAAACACGCGCCACAGGCTGTAGTGCCCCATATCCGCAACCGCCCCGCCGCCGAACTCGTACCAGCCGCGAAACACTGCGTGGGTATAATTCGGATGGTAGGGCCGATCCAGCGAAGGGCCCAGCCACAGATTCCAGTCGAAGTCCTTCGGCACAGGCGGCGTGTCGGTGGGCAGTGTCGCGTATTGCGGCCAGACCGGACGGTTGGACCAGTTGTGGATTTCGAGGAGCTTGCCAATCGCCCCCCCGCGAATTAGCTGAGCAGAGATCGATACGTCCCCACCGGAGCTGGACGGAATGAAATGTGTGGCGACACCGGTCTGGCGGGCGGTCTCGATCACCTGACGCGCCTCGATCACACGGTTCGCGAGCGGCTTGTGCATCAGCACACGCTTGCCGGCCTTCATCGCCGCGATGGCGATCGTCGCATGCAGGTGGTCCGGCGTCATGATCTTCACGGCGTCCAGACCCTTTTCCTTGTCCAGCAGTTCCCGATAGTCGGCATACTTCGCGCAAGCCTTGAAGTTGTCCGCGGCTCGCTTGTTGGCGTAATACAGATCCGTCATTTCCGCACCGACGTCGCGTCCGCCTGGAATCGCTTGTCCGGATCGCCAACTAGGCTTGCCGATAACGTTTGCGATACTTTTCCGCAGGCCATCTCGCGACCAATCCACGTAATTGTCGCTATCTTGATTGGGATCACACACCGCCACGACCTGCACCTCGGGCGTGGATAGCAGACCCGCCATCTCACGCAGCCCCTGCGTACCACAGCCGATCAGCGCTATCGTGAGTTTGCTGTTCGGCGCAACCTGTCCCGAGAAACCCAGTACGTGACTGGGAAGAATATTGAACGCCGCAGCGGATGCGCCAGCCGACTTCATAAAAGTCCGTCGAGTCATCGCATTTTTCCCTTGAGTTGAGACCTGCCCCATCTCTTGCCGTTTTTCGATAGACGGCATTGTACCGTCTTCTCCATCGCGTTGGTTGCGGCAACGGACGAGAAACAGTCCACGTATCCCTTCGTTAATGTCGTCTGGACGGATTTCTACCGTCATCTATGGCTGTTCTTGCATTGGCCATACAACGCGTTGACTTGACGATCCGAGGTGCACGACGCCACCTGACTTTGACAAAACAGGCCGCTCCACGGGGGAGCCACTAGAAATCGAGAACACGGCCGCAATGGCCCCGTCGCTCACATCACACAACACTCTCCTCTTTTCATTGGCGCGGGATCCTGTAAGCATCCAATCCCCCGCCTGATCAAACGAAATGAATTGTGACTCTGGCATCCGTCGGGTCCACTGCGATTCCCCTCTCTCGACGTCCCAGCATTGAACCAATTCCATGCCATCCCCAAAGGATTGCCCGGCGATGATGTGGTTTCCATCGGGGGTCCATTGCAACCAGTTAACGCAAAATTGCGTGTCCAGTGTCTTCACTTTTTCGAGCGTACGCGGATCGCGAAGGATGACACCAGCGAGACTTCTTTGGCCAGTCGCAACAAATTGACCGCTTGGCGACAGTCGTGTTAGTAGATGACTGCCGTATTCAGGCTGATACCTCGCCAAAAGTTTGCCCGATTGTCCGTCAAAGACAATCATGGCCCTGCCGTTGTCGTTGACGCTCACGAATTGATCTCCGCGATCCATCTCGATTCCGGACACGTGAATTCCAGCTACGGCAGAACTTGTCCAAATCTTCTCAGCGGTCGTGGCATCGAGTAGTTCAATTTGTAGTTGATTGTTGGCCCTGCTGCCTTGACGCGTTTTTTCCGAATAAATGGCAACACATTTTCCCGATGGCGACAATGTGCTTTGGTAGCTGTCAAAAACTTTTGGGTACGCCTGGATTATCTGGTGGTTCTCGTCCAACAACACCGGCCTTCGCTCGTTGTCATCAAACGCGAATTGCCACTTCCAATCTTCACTGCGCGGCCCCAGTTCGTAACGACGCAGAAACTTCGATTCAGCCGAACGCCAATCGACTTTGTAGTTGACATTGATGCGTTGCTTGGCATTCCGCAACCACATATTCGATTCTTTGAACTCATAGCCCGGCCAGTGATGCTCGTTCGACGAATGGTTGATCAACACGAGTGGCCAATTCGCCTTGGGCCGCTCCGCCGCTTTCGTTTCAGAGTTTCCAGAGCTTTCTAGGTTTCCAGAAGATTCTGGGCTTTCGGGAAAGAGCAGTGGACCTTCGTAAGGCGGTACGCGGCGGACCTCTCCGCGATAAACATCCGCAGCCTCGACGGTTGTGGTGTGCTTTGGAAAGACCAGTTCGACCGTGTCATGGTGGCCGTTTTGGGTGGCAAGTTCACTACGAAGATCCCACAGCGCCGCACCGTCATCCGCAGCAGAAAGCAACATGCACGCATCGGGGCTGAAGGCCAGATCGTTGATTCCGAGACGATGACCATCAATTGAAAAACGTTGTCGTGGCGGTTCACTAGACGGGGCCGTTGGTGCGTCCCAAATCCAAATCTGACTGTCGGTTGTATCGCTCGTCCCATTTGCTGCTGCGAGAGTGTTTCCATCGTCGGATAGTGCGATGCAAGTGATCGGCGTCTCCGACTGATGAAGCGGTTGCACACGATTCTGCTGCAGGTCGACAAGAGCGAGCCAACCGGTTCCCATCACATTGCGAAACACATTCCGAAACACATTCCGATCAAAGTCATTCGGATTCCGCGCGGATTGTCCGGCAACAAACAGTCGCTTTCCCCCTGGGCTGATCTGGATGGCAAGAGGATCGCCCGGCAGAGGGCCGATTCTTTGCAGGATTGCGCCCGTCTCCACGTTGACCTGCTCAATCCCATCGTTCGTCGCAATCAAGATGGTTTCACCGGTGGGATCGAAACAAACGCATGCGGCATTGATATCGAGCGATCTGGGTTCGTCTTCGCTACGACGATCAATCAGCACGACTTTTCGCGTTGGCAGTTCACGCGTCCAGTAGCGGTTTTGTTCCAGCACGATGGCGATTGAGTTCGTGTCTGGGGAGATGTCCGCGCTGAGCATACTTCCGTTCCAGCTAAAGCTCTGCCGCCACTGAATCGTACTTGTTCGCAACGACACGATGCCAACTTCATTGTTGCCTTGAAAGAAAACGGATTCGCCCCGATCCATGAACTTCAATTTCCCGAAGCCACCCCAACGTCGCTGATGTCCGTCGTTCAGTCTCGACAAAAACCCATCCGCCCAGCAGAAATTGCCATCGGGTGAAAAGGTCACATCGTGTACAGCAAGGCGTCGATCGTCGGCCCGCCAAAGCGTCTTGCCGTCCGGTAATGCTCGGACCTGAACTTCGCCACCACGAACGATGAAATGTTTGCCGTCTGGATAAAGAAAAAAATCTTGATGTTGACCACCCATTGTCCCGCGTTGTAGCCAATCATCTTGCGTGAGTTGCTTTCCGGTCGAAATATCGTTCAGTCTCCAAACTTGCTCCAAGCCATCGTCAACTCCATCGGGCCTTTCCATGGCCATCATGTAGCTTGAGGCATCGACTCCGTACCGCACTGCTGCGACCGGCATTGGCGGAGGGTCGATCTCGCGATTCAGTTGGCCCGTTCGGAGGTTCCACTGCAACAAATGAGTCAACCGTCCGCCGGGATCAGCTGCAAAACCATCGACCTCCATTGGCGGACTCGCATCAGGCTTTTGCACCGAGGCCAACAAACGCTTTCCACGGGGATCGATGTCAAAGTCGCGAAGTGTTCCCGCAAATTTGATCAACCGCTGTCGACTTCCCGAGCGAACGTCAATCATTTCGATCTCGCTTGACGCCGACGTTGGAACCGGACTGGTATCCGAACGTCCGCTACATTTTCCTACCGCGATCAGTTTTTGATCTTTCGAGTAGCGCACGATTCCATTGGCGGGAAGTTCGCAAATCAGCTCTGCGTCGTCGATTTGCATTAACCCTGACCGACGCAACGTCTCGCCTAGCCGAAAAGTGCGCTGTGTCAAAAGCAGTCGGTCGTACGCTCCCACAAAAGAAAATTCCCACCGGAACGCCCGAGGCGTTTCCGGTCGATCAAACGGAAAGTCAATCTGATGCGAGATGAATCCCGTATCGACGTTCAAGATTAGAAAGTCAGAATCCACTGCGGCATCGAAGCATCCGTCACGATTTTCGACCGCGACGAGTGAACCATCATGACTAATACAAGCTTTTAGTTGCAGGTAGGTTTGCGGCGACGTTGGAAGTTTCGGTTTTGCTTTCCAACGAGCAAGCATGTCGAGCGAGTTGGTCGCCAAAACGGAGATCTCGTCCGCCTGAAGCCGCAGCAGACGTTTCGAGTCTTGGCTGAAGGACCATTGCGACTTCCCCGACGGCCAATGCTTGATTTCCTTTCGATTGTTCAGATCGTAAACGATCGTCTCGGTTTGAGTCTGGGCAATCGCGAACCGTCCATTGGGTGAAACGGCATGAACCAACGGAACGGTGACACGTGAATCGATCCAAGTCAGGAACCGCGGATGATCTTCTGGTACCGCAGGCAACACCGCATTGGTCGGACTGTCCGATGAACGGACGCAACCGACCAAAGCGACAAGAGTTGAAAGGACCAAGCCAACCAAAGGAAGAATGAAGCGTTCTCGATTTAGTTTGCTCATCGTACCTTCGTTGCCTGCTAAAGTTCTCAAAACCATCTTTGACGTTCAGCTTAGCTGTTTTTGAGTCGGGAAGGTTTCCCGTAGCCCGCTGATTCAAACAGGAACGGCAAGTTGCATTTGCGAACTTCTGCCTAACAACGCATGCAATTACTCGACAAGCCAAAGGCGGGCTTCGTCGATCTCGCTAACGTCGAAATAGCGAATTTTAGCGGTCGTGAACGGTCTGCAGAACATAGCCATACCGCGTTCCCATTTCTTTTCACCTACGATCGCCAAACGCTCAATATCATTGAAGTGTTTGACATCGAACTTGATGTCTTGCCACATGGCACCCGCATCCCATCCGTGAAAATCGTGCATGGCAAAAAGAATACGAATCTTCCCGTATTCTTCGATCTGGCGTTCCACCGACGGCAAGAACAACTCATAGGCCTCTTGGTCAAGTTTACCAGAAGCATGAATTTCCAGAATGTTTTCTTGCTGGACTTCGTTAATCGTGACAGACATGGCATTCCCTTATGTTTTTGCGTAAATCGAAATGACCGCGTTTGACTAAACGGCGGTGACGGAAAGATGCAATTACAGTGCCAAAACTGCATTCTCAAACGTCCCCACTAAAACGTCAGAGCAACGCGAAACCTGAGTGAGCACTTGACTTGACGTTCATCACTGGGTTACCGAAAAACGGAAATAATAACTCACTTTTGCGACACCTTTTCGACAGACGTTCGTTGGCGAAACCACTTGGCAAACTCGGTGACCACAAAGACGGGTGCCGCCATTGCCAGAATCATCCCCCAATCGGACAGACGTAGCGGTGTCGTATGCAGCGCAGTCTGCAAAAATGGAACGTAGACGGCACAGACTTGCAGCCCGACGGTGACACCGATTGCGATGATGACCCATGGATTGGTGAAGATGCCAACTGACAAGAGTGGTGAGTCGAGCGACCGGAAATTCAACACGTTTGCTTTCTCGATCAAAACGATTCCGGTGAACGCAACGGTTTCAGCCAGCATGACCGTTTCGGGATCATCATGCCCTAAGTAATGGTGGAACAGCCACAATGTTGCTAATCCAATGTAAGCACCTAAGCCCAAGATCACTCCGATGCCGGACCAGTTAAGCACCGGCTCAGTAGGTTTACGTGGAGGTCGCTGCATCACGGTTTTCTCAGCTGGTTCAAGGCCGAGCGCCACCGCTGTCATACCATCGGTGACCAAGTTCATCCACAGAATCTGAACGGGAAGCAAGATCAGCGGTCCACCGATGATGATATTGACAAAAATCGCAACGACTTCACCCGTGTTGGAGGAAAGCAGATATCGAACGAATTTCTGGATATTGTCGTACTGGCGTCTGCCCTCTTCGATCGCACCAACGATCGAGCTAAAATTATCATCCGTTAGAACAATATCGGCGGCACCCTTGGCAACATCCGTTCCTCGTAATCCCATCGCGATTCCGATGTCCGCCTTTTTCAGAGCTGGTGCATCGTTCACACCATCACCCGTCATGCCGACGATGTGACCATCGGATTGCAGTATTTCGACGATCCGCAACTTGTGTTCGGGCGTCGTTCGTGCAAACACGACGTCATTGTTAAGTGTTACGGACAGCGTGTCATCGTCCATCTCGTTCAACTCTTGCCCTGTGATCGCATTTGTCGAAGGCAATCCCACGCTATGAGCGATTGCCAGAGCCGTCGCGGGTGAGTCACCGGTAATCATGACAACTCGTATTCCCGCGGACTGCGCCAAACCAATTGCATCGGGCACTTCGGCGCGAGGTGGGTCCATCATGCCGACGATGCCTAACAGCGTCAGGTTCTCTTCGACTGTATCAGCCTCTAACGAACTGTTTCTCGGAAGTTCACGACGTGCGATCGCAAGCGTTCTCAATCCACCGTTTGCCATCTCGTTGTAGGCGGCTTCGGCTTCCTGGCGTCGCGTTTCGGTAAGCTCATGCACTCGGTCATCATCGAGGACTTGTGTGCATCGAGAGAGAATCACTTCAGGAGCACCCTTGATATGTGCCACCCATCCGTCTTTGTCGTGTTCGACAATGGTCATCCGTTTTCGCGATGAGTCGAACGAATGCTCCTGGACCGCGTGCGGATGTCGCTCCGGTTCGAGCCACGCTTTGTATGCTGCCACAACCAACGCACTTTCGGTCGGTTCGCCTCGCTCCTGCCACCCATTGCCGTCTCTATCCAGCCGGGCGTGATTGCAATGCAAGCTTGTTTCCAACAGTTTCAGCAAGTCGCTGCGTTGGTGGTAATCAATCTTTTCACCAGCAACCTCAAAGTGTCCCGCCGGATCATAGCCGACACCGGTGACATCGATCGATCCGCCGGAGAGCCAAATTGTCCGCACTGTCATCTGGTTCTGCGTCAGCGTACCTGTTTTGTCCGTACACACTACCGTGGCCGCCCCCAAACCTTCGGCTGCGCGCAACCGACGCAGCAATGCCTTGCGCCGGACCATTGCACGAATCCCCAACGCCATCGTCAATGTCACCACCGCCGGCAATCCTTCGGGGACCACGGCAACGGCAAGCGAAACGCCGGTAAGAAACATTTCAAGCAGTGGTTTGCCCATTGCCCAACCTGCGACCGACACCATGATGGCGATCACGACGGCAGCAAAACCAAGCTGTTTGCCGAGTACGGCCAGTTTACGTTGCAGGGGTGTTGTTTCTCGGCCGATCGACTCGGTAAGTGTGGCGATGCGGCCAAACTCGGTCTGCTCACCTGTCGCAACAACGATGCCAATGGCACGACCACTCGTTACTGCGGTTCCCATCCACACCATCGAATGTCGTTGGGCCAGCGGTGAGTTTTCGCCAACCGGGACAGAAGCTTTTGCAACGGAGACGGATTCGCCAGTCAATGCCGATTCATCCATCTTCAAATTCACACATTGTGCCAATCGCAGGTCAGCCGGAACATCGTCGCCCGTCTCCAATCGAACGAGGTCCCCAGGCACGAGCGTCACCGCATCGATCTCTTGTTCTGTTGAATCCCGAATGACCTTACAACGTGGACTTAGCATATCGCGGAGCGCTTCTAATGCTCGCTCGGCCTTCCACTCTTGGGCAAACCCAAGTGCCCCATTTAGGACGACGATGGCAAAGATAGTAATGGCGTCGGTCACCTCACCAACAGCAACCGAAATAATCGCTGCGACAACAAGAATCAAAATCAAAATGTCTGTAAATTGCCGGACAACCACTTCATACCAATGCGTTTCAGCTGTCGTTTGCAGGGTATTCGGACCATGCTGCTTTAAGCGAATCTCAACCTGCTCGCCCCGCAGGCCACGCGATAGGTTTGTCTGAAGTGACTCGGCAATTTCATCAACCTCGGCCGCGTAAACACAATGTCGCAACGTTTCGGTTTGCAATGGAGAATCGCTCATCGTTGACATGGTTCAGCTTTCTCCATCATTGGGCTGTCGGCCGGACGTTCGGGAATCAAGTAATCGCTCCATTTGTTGACCAAGACCGCAAAAAGGACTGGCACCGTGATGGCCGATAGCGACGCGGCGGCAACCAATGCAGTGAATAAAGACAGGTCGATTAGCTGTGCATCAAACAAAAGTCGAGCTACAACGATCTCTGTGGTCAGCCGTGCGTCGAGGCCAATACCGATCGTCAATGCCTCACGCATACCGAGTCGCCCCATGGGCACCATCAATAATGTGGCTCCGACCTTGCCCACCGAAGCTGCTAGAAACAGCAAAATCGCCAACGTGGGGTTACCGACCAAACCTCCCAAATCAATGCTCAAACCGATCCACAAGAAGAAGACGATTCCCACGAAGCCATAACCAATGCTCCGAAACACTCGCATCGCCTGTTCACCGTGTCTATCTTCTTTCAAGAGCGGTGCCATTACGATGCCTGCGCTAATCGCCCCCACGACCATTCCCAAATCCGTTGCCTCGCAAACGCCGCCGAAACCGATCAAGAGCACCATCGACAACAGCACCAATTGGCGAGTGTCGCGTCGAACGATCTGGCTCAGCCAGTGAATTCCCCAGTGGTACAGAAACCAACACACCATAGCGAACACCACCGCACTTACGGCAACCATCAGAACTTCGTGGCTCGCCGACGCTTCAGCATCCGTTGCCCCCACTCCAATCCATACCGATACGATGACGACTAGAATAACCTCAAAGAAATCATCAAGCGTTCCAACTCCCACAATAAACTGGCCGACTCTCGTCTTCAGGAGTCCAAAATCATCGAGGATCGGTACAATCACGGCTTCCGCAGTGGGAATGCGAGTCATCCCGACCACAAGTGCAACCGTCAACCCATAGCCAAGAGCCAGCATCGCACCGAGACCAAGTAGAAACGGCAGAGCAGCTCCCATCGCCGTGAGCAACAGGATATCACGACCATGCGATGACATTTCCGCGATGTCAATTTCAAGTCCGATGAAGAACAATAGAAACATCACGCCCAATTCAGCCATGAAGCTGAACGTCGGGTACAAATCTTCCGCAAGCAAACGCTGGCCGATCGGCGTGTACTGAGCCGCCATCGCAACAAACAACGCGCCCAAGATTGGCGGGATCCGAATTCGTTGAAGTATTGCCGACAACAGGTACGTGGCAAAGAACAGAATCGCGAGATCAAGCAGCATCGCGGACAGCGAGTTATGAGACATCTGGTAAACTCTTGACATTCATTCTGGCAAGAACTTTTTCGATATCGTCTGCTCTTTTCGCCCTGCCGCGAACCTCGCCGACACGCAAAAATACGTTGCGACCTTCGGTTCGCCAACGGTCGAAAAGAACGAATAGCGATTGCTCCGATTTCACATTCACCGCGATCCTCCTGCTGTTTATGATGCAAAGCCAACGCACAATCAACAAGTAAAGCATCAACAGTGCCAAAGCGAAACAATCACTTGCGATTCCTCGTAAAGGAATGATTCACACCTCATATCATTGCCTATTTCGATCGTAAGACGTCGGCATGTGCAATAGTGCACGCGATGTGCAATCATGCGCACTTTCCAGGACGTTCGTATCGAAAGTAGTGGAGACCTTCGGCGTTTGATCGTGCAGCCGAACCTCCCGGCGAGTTTCTCAACGAGCGAAAAAAAGTTGGTAACGACCGAGACACCACTTCACCAAATCATTCATGTTCCGGGATTGTTCGAGCCGCAATTTGCATTGTGGCCGTTGCAATCGACTTTGCGCACCCGTTGTGACCAAGTGACATGTTGGCGAGTGCCCATCAGGTGGCTATTTTCAGCAACCCGCAACGCGATGCCCACAGGCTCCAATGAAAAGCGAAACGCAGTGACTTAGGTCGTTCCCCGCAGAGCGGAAAAGCACGAAAGAAGCCGGCGTCTGGTCGAAAACCAAACGTCGACTTGTTCGCGAATCCGGCGGTCGGAGATGACCGTCCGATTCGAAAGAGTGGTCTGTCCGCTAGCGAAGAGCCCACTTCCCTGACTTTTTTTTACTGGGTTCTTCGCTCGGTCCATCGGCTCGCCGAGTGACTCGCTACTCGATGCTACTCCGCCACCGCCGTCTCTTGGACCTTCAAGTCACCATCGATCACGCGGCGCACCTTGGTCCCATTGAGTTGGTACCAGAAGATCGTATTCTCCGCGTCGCCAAGTTGGACTCCCTTGCCGGTGTAGCCCCACTCGGCTCGGTGGTCGAGGCTCTGTAGAAAGAGCATCCCACGAGCGAACTGAATGCCGAGTTGTGTTTTCTCATTCACTGAAATATCCAGTGGTGCGATCTTTGCCGCCAATCCAGCCATTTGCTTCATATAGACTTCCGTACTCAAAGTATCGGGAAACGCTCCATTACCGAATTGTTCCGCGAACACTTCTAGACTGGCAACAAAGTCTTTTTCGCTGAACTGAGTCATATCGAAGGTAGCTTCCTGCAGCGTGTACCCTGCGGGCACGTCCATACTGACCAGCGATTCATTTGTATCCACATCGAACCGAATGTTCTTCAGCACGGTACGTGACTCTCCATACTGCATCTCGATGCGCATCGCCAGCGACGTTTCGGGATCGGCCCAGATGGTCAGCTTCATATCCTTGCCACCCACTTCGAATCCGACCGCAGTTCGACCGTCAATTTCCCGTTCACCCAATGGGCGTGCGGTTCGGTTAGGATCCGCTTCGACTTCGGCCAACACGTTCCTGACGATTCCAAGATAGTTCTTTGTCCCTTTCTCAACTGGCCCCTTGATGTCAACCAAGGCGGCACTCTTGTCCGACGGTTCCAACGCGAGCATCTTCGCGGCGTCGAGATCAATAATCAGTACCGTGTTCATGTTCGAGAATGTGCGCCGGATTTTCGATCCTACGACCACATCATGGACGATTGGGCCGTCCTTCTCGTCGCCGACGACAAAATCAAGTTCAACGGTGCCAGCATTTAGCAGGGGTTTGACAACCTCTGCAAAGCTGACGGACTCATCGATCAGCACGCCGACGCCTACGAGTCCGATGACAACAGCGGCGACGGCAGCTACAAACCTAGTTACGCGACTCTTCATGACTCTCTCCCAGAGGCTAGTGGATAGTCCATTAACAATGAATTCCTGTTCGAATTCTGATGTGATATGCGTCGCAAGTTCATGCACGTCATCCGGCACGGGTTCGTTCCGAATTGCCTTCAGGATGCCTTCGATACGGTTGTCTTGCATCGGTTACTCCTGTTCGATGAACGATTCGAGTTTGGTTCGTAGTGTGGCAATTGCCTTGGAAACAAGTGATCGGGCACCTGCCTGACTACAACTCATCTGCTTAGCGATTGTTTCGTAGTCCTGTGCTTCGAGATATCTCAGCGCCACCGCTTGAGACTGCTTCGTTGGCAGTTCCGCGACCGCTTGCCGGATGGTGGTTGCAGTCTCATTTTGGTCAAGCATGTCTTCGGGGCACGCCTCGGCTTCGCCCCAACTTTGATCGCTGCACCCGTCTCGCCCCAGTCGGTTTCGCCAAGCTTTGCTGTTTGCCGACAGCGTGATCCGGTAGATGTACCCGCCAGCATGCTGATCATCGAGCTTTTCAATGTGCTCCCAGATACCCATCAGGGCATTCTGAAACGCCTCGGCAAACACCTCGCGGTCACCAGCGAGTTTCCAAAGCACGGAAGTCAACATTTCCGAATGCTCCGCTCGCAAGCGATTGAACCGCTCCACTCGCTTTGACCGCTTCATGTTGAATTTACCTCGCTACTCAATACCCAATAGGCAGGGCAATCAATTCGGATCTGGGGCATCGGGACGACCTTGCGTAAAGTCAGAGTATTTGCGGCAAAGAAACGACGTTGTTGTGTATATAAAGTAATAACTGCCGTCCAACCGAATTGTGTAAAACAATCTGAAAATAAACTTGGTGGTGAATACATCTAGAAAGGGAATTTGCGGAAATTCCAACCTCGATTCGATGAATATTCGTGGAGGAAGATCCATGGATCATTTTCAGCATGTGAAAAACGAATTTTCCATGGCGTACGGTAAGTCATAGTTTGACACCAGCGATTCGCAACAATAGTCTATGAAACGGTGCGGCAAACGGGTTGTCGTCCAAACACACGTTGGGCGTCAAAGCATCGGCTATGAGACCACGCGACCTCCTCCGCAAATTCGTTACACTGGCACCTGCGTTTGAAGCCCAGTGGGAGTCCGACAGTAACTACTGCCGCAATGAGGATGGTTCGTTCTCGCTACACGGGGTCTGCGATGAATTCAGCAGTTTCTTTAGGCACAATTACACGGCGCTCGCTGCGGCGGCAGTGACCGAACTATTCGACTTTGTCGAATGGAATCTCGTTGAACCCGCAGCAGACGAAACACCTGTCGACAACGCGCTGTGCACTTGTTTTCTCGAGAACATATCCTCGGAGCCCTGCGGAGAATTCGCACGTGAGCACATGGGCCGTAAATCACGGGCTTTCTTCGATCAATGGCACACTCGCCCGCCGTATTGACGCCCAACATGGTTTTTACGCTAGGCCTGCGGCACACCTTCGCTCTTTGGCCACGGGCGTTGGCTTTGGTACAATCTCTCGTAGTTCAATGTCGTTCTCTTCGTTTAGGGCGGTGTCGTAATAACCTTCCGTTGTCGGTGCGCAGATCAATGATTCGCTGGGAATACAAAACGGTCGAGCTCAACGTCAAGCAGGGCTGGGGTGGCTCTAAGGGGACGATGAACACGTCCGAGATTGACCAGCAGCTCAACAAATACGGTGCCGACGGTTGGGAGCTCGTAACCGCGTTTGACACGGAGCACACAGCCGGAACTAGCGCCGTCTTTTGCATGCTGAAACGACCCAAGCAAGACTAACGCGAGCGACCGACAACATGGTTTTTACGCTAGGCCTTCGGCACACCTTCCATTAGGTGCCACAGATGAATGGTTGGTCACGCGTTCTTGTCCTGATGGCTGCCGTTTCGATTGGCTCTACTTGCAACGCACAAGAGACCGCCAAACCGAAACGCACGAAGGAACAATCCCTCGTCATTGCAGCGTTCAATTTGGACGCTGACCGTGTCAAAACTCTTCTTGCGGACGGTGCCAAACTTGATATGCCTTTGGGGTTTTACGATGGCGAACTGTTTCAAGACAAATGGACGCTCGGCTACTCTCACATGGGGTCTAGCAAGTGGACGCCACTAATGGCGGTCGCTAACAGCCATCGTGCCCCTCAACCGAAACAAAAGGCCGAGAATACAATCGCAGGTCTCGATGCAGCTCGCGCCAAGCTGAACGCAATCGACCCCAATATCATCACCGCCCGTGACAAACTTCGTATTCAGATCGCGAAGATGTTGGTTGACGCAAAGGTCGATCTTGATGTTGACGATGGGCGTGGCGCTACAGCCCTTGCGTCGTCGATTTACAACGGATTTGACGACCTGTCTCTACTCCTAATTGCTTCCGGTGCCAAGATCGACACGAAGACTGGCATCTACATTGATGGTGATGGCGACATTACTCCGATGCATCGCGCAACAAAAAGCCCTGCCGTGTTGGAGGCTCTTATCAAACGCGGCGGCAACGTTAACGTTACCGACACCTCCGGGGATACGCCACTTCATTGGGCTGCACGTTCGGATCATGTCCGCAGTGTCGAACTACTAATCAATGCCGGCGCAAAAACTGATGCCAAGGACAATGATGGGCGCACGCCCGCTTATTGGTGCAAGACGTACGATGGAATTGACTTTCCCGGTGATTCCACGAAAAAGAAGATTGCCAAATTGCTTCAAGACGCCTCCAAAAAATAGTGACACCTAACATGGTTTTTACGCTGAGGCTTGCGGCACACCTTCGCACTTTGGCAACGGGCTGTGGCATTGGTACAATTTCTCGTAGTTCAGGCATCGCTCGCTTCGTTCAGGGCGGTGTCGTAAAAACCTACCGTTATGCGACCAAGGCCTTGAAATACAAGCTTCTTTACATTACCGCGGAAGAAATCAGCATCCCTGCGGCTAAGAAACGAAGGGAGCGTCAGCGAATTCGCGACAAATTCGTTGAGACTCGAGCAAATGTGGATTGAGAACCAATGGAATCGGTTTGGCCAACGGCCATATTCAAACCAAACGACTCGGACGGAATATGGCCGTTGGCCAAAGAGCAAAAAAAGAACAACGAACGCGTTGGGGTTTCAGAGTTGGAAATACCGCAGTTTGTAAAACTGAATTGCCCTGCGGTAGGGCCTTCGTTGTTTGTTCAAGGCTCACACTGCTGGTAAACTGATCTCTTATTCAAATCGTTTCCATTTTGCGGGGGCGGTGTCGTAAAAACCTTCCGTTGGACTACGCAACCGAAAAATGACTAAGCGTCAAACACTCCAATTTCGGCTTCCAACGCTGCTCATTGTCACTGGCATCATTGCGGTTGTTCTTGCTGGTTTCGTTTTGTACGGGCGTATGATGGACGGTTTCTTTCACGACATATTCGTTGGAGAAACCGGTCGTGTGACCTCACAAGACGAGTGGCCAAATCCTCTGAAACGACTGCTGGATGAGACGTCGCTCGTGAAGGATGCGGACCACATTCAAGTGCACTGCCTATGCCAAGGCTTCGACCCCGAATATGTCTGGCGAATGAATGGTGACGCCGAAGCTTTTTCAAAACTCGCAGCTCGTTGGCAGCTCACCGAAGTTGCAAATCCCAATTGGCACGTTTTGAATGGCCATAGCCGTAACTCCGGTCATCCGACGCCGCCATGGTGGAACCCCCGAAAAAGCAATACCGCGTCGTATCATGTATGCCCACGATCGCTTGCTGGCCAAAAAGGAGATCGGTTTCAGGTTGCATTCGACGACGCAAACGAGACAATCTTCGTCCACTACTGGTTCAATTTCTAAGCGTCGCCCAACGATTCCAGAGTCGGTCGATTTTCGTACGATTCGAGTTCCGTAAATACACAGCCACCGCCGCTGGTTTTGATACAATACGGAATGCGTAACGGTTATGTAGAAAGTGTAGCGATGGCCGAGTGTCGTATTTCGCTGCGGTGAAAAAACATGACGCACACGAATCTACCGCCTTTTCTCGTACTCGCCTCTTCCGAGGCCGGTGCCGTCGGTGGGCATGGTGTGACCGAACAGGTCGGTGTGATCTTCGGTCTGCTACTGCTGGCCGCAGCGGTACGATCGGTCTGCAATCGATGGAAACTGCCATTCACCGTCATCCTTGTACTGGTCGGACTGGCGCTGGCATTAGTTAGTAAGCATATGCCCATCTTGAGGGTGCTGACGGAATACAGCATCTCCCCAGAAGTAATCTTATTCGTCTTTCTACCGACTCTGGTCTTCGAGTCGGCGTACACCTTGGAGCTTCGACAACTTCAAAAGAACATCCTGCCCGTGTTGACGTTGGCCATTCCGGGCTTGCTGCTGTCAACGTTGATCATCGGCGGCATTGTCGCTCTCCTGACTGACATCCCCATAGCTGCGGCGCTACTATTAGGATCGATCCTCAGTGCTACCGATCCTGTCGCAGTCATCGCATTGTTCAAAAAGCTAGGCGCACCCAAACGGCTAACCGTCCTGGTCGAAGGTGAAAGTCTCTTTAACGACGCGACCTCGATCGTCGTCGCAGGTGTTTTACTGACGGTCGCCACAACGGGATTCAACGGCGAAACTGCGCTTCGCGGTTTGGGGGGATTCTTCGTCGTGTTCTTCGGCGGGATTTTTGTCGGTCTGTTGCTGGGGTGGGTGTTTGGCCAACTGCTTCAACGTGTACGCGTCAACGCTGACATCGAAATCTCTCTAACCATGATTTTGGCGTATGGTTCATTTCTGATTGCCGAACATTATCTGCACGTCAGTGGAGTGATGGCAACACTCGTCGCAGGACTGATGATGGGCGACTGGGGCCGCACCAAAATTTCGCCGGAGGTCGGCGGATTCATGCACCATTTCTGGGAGTACATGGCGTTTGTATGCAATGCGTTGATTTTTCTACTGGTCGGCTTGAGCGTGAATTTGGGCGACCTGTACAACGCGTTTGGCTCGCTGGTCGTCGTACTCGTCGCGATGCAGATTTCCCGAGCAATTGTGATTTTCGGTCTTGTACCGATCACCGGCAAGTTCTCTCAAACCGTCAACAAGTCGTACCAGATCGTGATGCACTGGGGTGGATTGCGTGGCGCAATCGCGTTGGCAATCGTGCTATATATTCCCGATAGTTTCCCATACAAGACGCAGTTCACCGCGATCGTCATGGGCGCCGTGCTTTTCACGTTGATTGTGCAGGCGACAACCATCAGCAGGCTGGTGCGAAAGTTGGGGCTCGACCAACCATCAACCGCCGACAAACTGGCGCGAATCGAAGGACAAATCAGTGCAACATGTAATGCTCAGCAGCGCGTCCCCGAATTGCAGGCCGGCGGCTTGTTCTCACCGGTCATCGCCAAGCGGCTCCAAGAACGCCTCACCAACGAACTTGATGAACTGACCGCCGAACTGGAAAACCTGCGTGAAAATGAATTGGGCGATGACGAAGAACGTGCAGTAGTTTACCTGCACTGCTTCGGATTGGAACGCAAGCTGTACTTCGATATGTTCAGTAAGCAGCATTTGTCCGAACGAGTTTATCGAGATCTGAACTTCTCGCTCGAGTTGTGTACCGAATCGATGCGCTATCATGGCGAATTGCCCGAGGCGACGATTTATGATCACAACCGGCAAGCCATTCGTCAAAAGATGACACAACTGCTGGATCGGTTCCCACTGACGCGTGCCTGGGCGAGCCGGATCGACGTCGAACGCACCGGTGGCGAGTACGGACGAGCGTGGGGACGCTATCAGGGATGCGAACGGGTACTCTTCCATTTGGACAAGCTCGCGAAGCAGGACAACCGCTCGGTCGTGGAAGAGGTGCGCAGCCGCTATGAAACGTGGAAGTTGTCGGCGCAATCGCGGATTGATGCCGTGGCGGAACAGTTCCCTGAGTTTGTTCAGGCAATGCAAGAGCAGCTCGGAGAGCGGCTCGTATACCAGGCACAGCGTGAGGTGATTCAAAGCGAAAACATGGCCGGATCGATCCCCGACGGTATCGCGGATGAAATCATCGACGGTCTAAGGCAACGGATCGGCAAACTGAACGCCAAGACGCTCAACGCCCAATTGCACGTCGATCCCAGCGAACTATTGCGGAAAGTGCCGTTCTTTAAAGATACGCCACCCGAGGAGTTTGACCACGTCGCCGGCAAACTGCGCGAGCATACAGTGCCGTCCGGTCAAGACATTATCTGCGAGGGACAAGCCGGTGATTCTCTGTTCCTGATCGCACGCGGCGTCGTACGTGTCGGCAAAGACATTAACGGGACATGGACGGAGTTGAACACGCTGGTGGCGGGTCAGTTCTTCGGCGAATTGGCATTGCTATTGGGTGAACCGCGTTCGGCGACCTGTCGCGCCGTAACGCCCTGTGCCTTGTATGAACTCCGGCGTCCCGACTTAGATACTGTGCGTAGTGCATGCCCAGCGATTCAACAATCACTTGAAGAAGTGGCTCGAGAACGACTCGGTCTAAATGGGACATAGCCATCCAAATGGGACCTAGCATGATGCGTTGAGTTAGGCCGTCAGCGATGGCTAGTAGCGTTTAGAACGAATACGCGAGAGATGCGTTCGCAGTTGTGTCAAAATTTGCGGCTGATGCAGGTAGCACGTTGCGTGTCGTTGTCGCGGAACATTTCCGATTGTGTTTCTGCTTGACTATCTTCGGCAATGTTTCAAAGTTGTTGTAGCAAGCGACGATTTGAGCCGAAAGCTAAGTGCCAAAGCCAAGAGCCCACACAGCCAAGAGCGAGCCGAAAGGTGAACCGGGGGCTGAAGCCAAGAGCCAGACGCCGGTGGCCGACGCCAATCAATTAGCTTGCTAGTCCGCGTGATGATGCGCACATCACGCCTTCTATTTTCTTTTCCCCCATCGCTACTGGATCCGTTGCGATGGGTGTCGCGGCATCCGCCAATGACCAATGCCTGTTGACCTATAAACGTTCAGCCACGAACTGGTGGCTACACTCAAACAATGCCTTTATGCAAAACTTCGAAAGATTGATTCGCGAGTGATATTCCATCATGCAGCGAGCCAGCCCAGAGAGTTTGGCTATCAACTGCGCCGACAAGTGGCCTGCGCCATCTCGTCAGCGTTCACGAGTTTCCTCAAGCAGTTCGTGACAGGGTTCGCGATTAACCGCCAATCAAGTTCGAGTGCTAATCAAGTGCGCTCGATCCAACAATGACGACTCCCGGACTGTCAGCATTCTCGATCGCAATATCGCCTGAGTTAAGGAAGCCACAGTTGGAGTAGAAGATGTTGTCTGGGTCGCTATCATCTACCAAGGCGACTGCCATACCGTCGCCTATACATCCATCGGCTTCACAATCGACATAGATTGCGACTAGGCAACCCGTTCCGATCACTTCGCCCTCACCAGCTCCACCACCATGTCCTTTGTCGTGCCCTTTTCCCTTTCCCTTGCCATGGCTGGTGTGCCCCTTACCCTTGGTATGCCCCAAAGCCTTTCCGGGGTGGCAAGCGTGTAATTGATAACGCCCAAGGACACCTGCGACTTGCTCTGTCTCGGCGTCGAAGTTCCTTGGATCAATACCGAAGCATTCAGCCAACGAGTTATTCAGAAAAAACTGAACCGCATCATTGTTTGATAACTCGACTTCGCAAGCGCTGAATTCTTCATTAGAGAAGCTTGCAGTTACGTTGATTCCAGCGGCACAGTCAACAAACGTGGCAGTTCCACTCACTTCTTGTATATTGGATTCTTCCCCATTCTGGACAAAGACGACATCCACTGCAAATTCCAGGTCTTGATTGCTCCCCTCGACGGCCGAGGGGATGGTGCCGACACCGACAACAGTACAGCCAGTCGATGCGATGGCGAAGGTGCCCGCGACGAGAAAGCATAATCTTGATAACGTCTTCATTTTCATTTGATAAAACCTGTAGTACTAAACTGTGAAACAAAAACAATAGAAACTTCTTCCTCATCGTCAGTATGTCGGATGCAAACATGGGCCTAAAAGAAGCCCAACATCCAAAACCTATCCAACTGAATTTTGACTTCAGGCTCACTTTTTGTTGGTCCTGCACCAAGCACATTTGAGCTGGCACCAAGCAATCCGAATTCAAGAAACGCAAAAGGCAACGTCCTTTCGATGATGAAGTGGGCTCGATCATATTTACGAACGATCCAAATTGCCACCGTCTGGGGCAAGGAACGACGTTCAACTTGACAAATAAGTACACACATCAAGAAAAATCTCGGCAATCACCAAGCGACGCGTGCCGGTCTCCTCAGAATACGAACCAAGCTGACATTGAATTTCGCAGGCAACGAACACTGAGCGAGACTAAAAAACAGTGAGCGAGACTGAAAAACACTGAGCTAGAATAATAACCGTGTGTTATCAATTATTTAGGGCACACCCCATCAGCAGGATGAGTGACCGATATTAAAGCCCATTCGAGTCAGCAGGGCGTCTACGAAGCGGACTGATGAAAGTGAAAAGCAAACCACGACAGAGCCATCGTCCGAAGATTTCCGAAGCGTGCATGTTTGCTTGTCGCTCATCCCTGATTATCACAGCAATGGTCGTGCTGCTTGGCACCAATGCCATCCTCGCAGAAGCCCCGCCTTTTTCAGATTACTGCCAACGTTTGCAGCAGGAAATCCAAGAAAAGAAACATGGATTCCTCGCCGGAAACGTCACCTACTATGTCGGCGGGTTTCATGCTAGTTGGGAGCCGCAGGAACATGAAACGCTTGGCCTGACTCATCCGTTTCATCACGATCTTCGCAGTCGTGGTGTCGGACGAATGCGTAGCCGCGGTAAAGATCATGACAACACCGGGTTCGGCAACGACTTCGCGGGCTGGGAGTTCTACAAGGACACGCGAGTTCTCTATGGTAGCGTTGTGATTAACCACAAGACACATCGTCATCCGGTGCCAACAAAGATGTATTGGCGGCCAGACCGAATGATCTGCCAATACGAAATGGACGGTGTCCAATTGCGTGAAGAAAAGTTCATTGCTGCGAATGGCGCTGCCTGTTCGATAATCACTTCGTCCCACCCCGTAACGTTGCAATTGGAGGGCCAGAGTTTCTTTGGACGGCACAGTTTGACGAGTGCTGCAAGCATCGAATATGACGCGAACCACAATGCCATCCATATTATTGAAGGCGGCACGACGCGGTGCCTGCCTGACACGGATCGCTCCGAACGAGTCGGTCCAATCATGTATCAGGGCATGAACACCGTTTTGGCTGCGTCCCAAAACTTCGCCACTCGCCACCGGTTCACAAAGGGCGAACATGGCGAGATGCAATATGAGTTCAACGTGCCCTGTGACTCCGGCGGTGTGGTGCTCGTCTGGGCGATGCACGACAACTACCAACAAGCACTCGATGACGCGACCGCTGTACTTCGCGAACCGCGTGAAATGATGATCGCGAAGACTCGCGAGATGAATCGTCAACTCAACGAACAGATCCCTTGGTTTCGCTGCTCGGATCCAAAGTTTGAGGACATTTATTATTACCTTTGGTCGCTCTATCTGATGTACTATATCGAAGTTCAGAAGGGATGGGAAATTCTTCCTCACACCCAAACGGCTGTCAACAACTTCCTCGGAATGCACCGCTACGATGCGACGTTTCAGATCAAAGTGGGAGCCTGGACCGGCGACAAGTCACATTACGCTTACGGAAATGTGTTGACGTGGAAGCAACTCTTTGTCAACGGTCACTATCGAAAGTCACCAGACGGTTCGATTGCCCTAGCGGACAACAAGGGAACGACGTGGCATTCCGGTGTGTATGGCAATGAACTTTCGGAGCATGTCCTTGGAGCGTGGCAAATCTATCAGCACACGGGCGATGTCGAATTCCTACAAGAGTGTTACGACGGCTACTTTCGAGAAGTCTTCCGCGAGCGAATTGTCCCGTTCTACTCCAATCACTTTGAGGTGGCCGAAGCCCTGATCGCAATGGCCAAACTGACCGGCCATGTTGAGGATATTGAACACTGGAAACGCCTTGTGCCGCTCGATCCAAACCCTATCCAAACATGGTTCGATCAGCGTTGGCAGGCAAACGGACACGAACATTTTTTCGGCGGACCAAACGATGGAATGATGATGACGACGGGCTTCTGGCATATGCACTCGAAGCATTTCCCTCGTGACTACGCTGCGAAGATGGTTGCGTCATGGGCGCTTGATAGGGACAAAGGTTTCTACGGCGACTTCTTTCCACTCGCTATGTCGGGTGCGTCCATGAAACGCTTCGCAACGGATGTTGATCATTCCTTTGGCTACACACCTGACACCGCCTACTTTTCGCTGCGCGGAATGTTCCGCAAGCGTCTTGGCGCCCCGGCTTGGCAACTAACCCTGAATCATCTGGAAAACTACAACTTCCGTGCGGATTGGAACATCCCTGTCGCTCCGGAAGCCTACACGCGCAGCGGTAAACTGTTCGGCGACCAGTACTCGAACTTCAACGCGGGCAAGTTACTACTCTACGTCGAAGGTCTCGCGGGACTGGAATATTCAATCCCCGACAACCGGCTCGTCGTGCATGATACGATGCCCACAACCTGGAAGTGGATGGAAGTCCGCCTCCCAATCAAAATGCAAAGCAAATTGCCGGGCAAAAACGAAACGCTTTGGCCAATGATTCGGTATGAGCGATCACAAAACGGCAACGAAACAACAAAGTCGATCCGCGTCACTGACTGTCCGCTGCGAATCACCATTGAGCCGTGGTCGGAAGAAAAACGCGTGATCCATTCCGATACGCAACCCTCCTCCGATCGGAAACCAACCACATCAGGTCATCCACACTACACTCGATATATTTTCGATGCCCCGCAATCAACCGCTTTCGTTAAGCTCCATCTTGACTCCAATTCCGCCAACAAGTGAGACAATGATTCGACATCGAATCGTGTCTGTCTTCTTCAGCAACAACCCGTGCGAATCGATTTGATGATGTCAAAATGCACAAACAAGATTTTTGGCAGACATCTTCGGAACATCTAGTTCAAGCGATTCATACATCCCTCATTCGTCGTCGTTTGAATCATGCCAACTTGGCTCCGTTGGGGATCGACTTGTCCGGGACGGCCAAGATGACGGATCCATCGGCCCGATAGAATCCCGCGATCAAGAACTCGGAAACGAAGGGACCAATCTGCTTTGGTGGAAAGCTAACAACGCCGATGATTTGTCGACCCACCAGTTCGTCTTTGGTGTAGTTTTTCGTGATCTGAGCACTCGATCGCTTTGTGCCCAATTCCGGACCAAAATCGACGGTGACTTTGTAGGCCGGTTTGCGAGCTTCGGCAAAATCATCAACCGCAGTGATCGTCCCCGCTCGCATATCAACATTCTCGAACTCCTGCCAAGTGGTGGTGCCCGTTCGCATTCCTAACTCCACCATCAACAAAGCGATTACTTCTTCGACACGGCGTTCGCGCGTCTTCGGAATTTTGGCCGACGACACTCGAAGGCACTGAGCGCGTCGCTTTGCGGCGGTCCACTTCTCCCAAACCGCCATCGCCTCATCGTTCGCTTCAAGTGCAAACTGCAATTCGGTGGGCACCACCACGGAGTCTGGATCCGCGATGGCGAAGCCGATCCTGGCGGTATCACCAGCCGAAACACCACAGAGTTTCTGTAGCTTCTTCGACACTAAAAAGCACCACTTCCCCTTGTTGGACATCAATCCACATTCGATGCGAATACCGTTAATTTCACCATCAATCCTCAATCGCTTCGACTGATGGAAGTCCACCTGTGATGCGATGTCCTTCGGGAGATAGACAAGGTTGACATCAACCTTGCCGTCAAAGTTGTAGGGATAGTCACTCATGGCGTTTTACTCTTCTCCGCATTCTCGGAGGAATTGATCCAAGAACGCTCGCATGAACTGCTCTCGTTCGGCTGCAATGTGTTTTGCCGGTTCCGTATTCAACAAATCACGCAACTTGAAAAGCTTTTCATGGAAGTGCCCGATCCCTGTTTTTCCTGTGCCAGCTTTGCTTGAGTCCGTGCTCCCATCGTTGGCTTCCGATACATAGAACGGCTGGCCGCGGGTCGCACCAAATTCGATTGTCCGCACAATTCCGATCGCTCCCAACGCATCAAGCCGATCCGCGTCCTGAACGATCTTGCCTTCAAGCGACAACTCCTTCGCCGCAGATCCTTTTCGGAACGAAAGATTGTCAACGATATGCGAGACATGCTCGATGATGTCATTTCCAACATCCAAGTCACGCAAAATCTCGCGAGCAAACTCGGCACTGCGTTCGACACCATCATGAAACTTCGCATCACCGACGTCGTGTAGCCAAGCGGCCAATTCGACAACGAAGCGATCCCCGCCGACTTGTGCCTGAATTTCACGAGCCGTTTTCAACACTCGCAAAACATGGTCCACGCCATGACCGGCCTGTTGACCCGACATTCTTTCGGATACTTGTTCGGCAACCTGGTCGATAATTGCATTCGGTTCCTCCATTGAGATCATTCGGTTTCCTCAGCTCAGATTTGCAAAAAATCCATGTGTATCGATGGCATCCAATTTCGCTGAACCATCCGAAAAGAATTGACACTGGCCTACTCAATAACGTTAAACACCCCGCCTTGATGCAGGTTAAATTCACCTTGTTCCGTCACTGGCTTCGTTCTGGGGAACATTCTCTTTCGCCACCTTTAACTCGACAAGTACTAGCCCGTCGAAAAATCGCCGCCGACAACGTTGATCGCGTATTGCATAACTTCGCACAAACGATTGTTTCCCCATTTCATTCTTTCTGTATCACGCAATTTCAGATAGGAGTGACCACTGTGACCGACAAGCACCGTCTTGTTCCCTCGTCCAAGTGAAATGTGCGTGGACTGTGCGGTCTGGTCCCAGTTTGCCTACTCCCGATGCGATTGGCATCAACGTGGAAGGCGTTTTTTCGTCGGCATGCAATTTGCGATCATTCTGCAGTAGTTGAAAATTTTGGAAACGATAAAAATCGAAAATCGTTTTCAACTAACGAGTGGGTGTATACGGCTTATCGGCATAGCAAATATTCAACGGGGCACTTTACGGGCCGAGTTCAACCTGTTTTCTTGACGTCGCGACTTGCCTAATTCAAGACGAATCAAACGAGCGCGGGATCGGTTCGTTTCTTCAATCATGCAGGCGGGTGAATCATGACTACGACATTGACTCGGGTAGTTCGTTTCGGAACCAGGGGGGAAGATGCACTTGAAATTCAGCAACTGTTGAACCAGGGCCCCTCTGCGATGCCGCCACTCGTCACCGACGGCATTTTCGGTACCAAGTCGGCCTCAAGGACACGCGAATTCCAACAAACAAGCCATCTTGTCGTCGACGGAATTGTTGGGCCTAACACATGGGCTGAGCTACTCGCAAAGTTGGGGGACATTCTGGGTATCCCTCCTGTAAAGACTCCGAACAAAGATGCGATTCGCAAACTTGTCATTTGGGAAGCAAGTAGGCTTATCGGAAAAGTGGACTTCACCCAAATGATCGACGGCCGGCCAAAAGGAATTGATCTGATTCAAACGATGTTCAAGGATGCTGCAAATGTCTCGCTCACCGATGCCAACTTTCGAAATCCAACCACGAAAGCCTGGAGCTCTCAACCGTACGTTTCTGGCAAGAAAAAAAGTTGGTGCGGCATTTTTTGCATCTACTGCCTCCGACAGGCAGGCCTAAAGTCGATCCGATGGGACATCACAATCGGTGCCCCACGAGGGCCTATCGCACTGAACACTTGGAGCACTCAGTTCGTGCAAAATATAAAGCTTGCAGATGTTGGAACGGTGGCCACGCAACAGCACCATTTCCTGATCGAAAAAGTTGACCCCAACAATGCATATACGCCAAGTCTTCACACGATCGACGGGAATCTCATCGCGGGCCGGATACAGCGTCGAATCGGCTACCACAAAGTTGGCAAGGACAATTTCAACTACTACAGTCTCAAGTAGAGTCCACCAAAGAGAATTCATTGATGGACCGCCAACGATCATTTTTTTGATACTTCCAGGTAGTCGGAAAGAATTGTGATGTTACGGCTAAACACTTCGCTCGATAGAAACTTGGCATCGGGTGGAAATTTCGGTTGGCCAACCAGTGGCTGCCCAACATAGGTGCTGAGCCACCGACCTTGTTCATCCAATTCTTGCACGATGCGACTTACTTTCGATTGCAGTTCGCCTTTCGTTTTGGATCGGGCTTGCTGACCGGTCTTCACAGCGTGCAATCTCCTCTCAAGCTCGGTGACTTTCGAATCCCACTTCCACCGGTAATGAGATGGTAGATTCGAATCGTCGTAAGTGAGCGCGTAGGTCGACTTATCTTGCCGGACCATGTAAAGGGGCCTGTTTGTCGTCAGTTCGTAATAACGAGCCAATCGGCCATCTGGTAACAGGGATCGCTTGAGGTACGCCAAGGCGCGTGGAATCGGTTCGAGGTACTTGCGATCGCCCGTCGCGATCGAAATCTTCATCAACGTTTCGATGACCTCCTGAGACTCGTCGCCTGCGATTGCAGGAGGCTCGAACTTGCGAGCCCAAATCGGATGCATGTCGTAGTTGTATTGCTGGGCCCACGCGGGTTGTGGTTCAGGCATTTGCGCAAGAACCAAAAAATCCCCTAGGCGCTTCAAGGCAGTAATGTATCTGTCATCTTGATAGACTCGATGAGCAGTGATTAACGCCCCCGCGACGTGTCCGCAAACGTTGTCATTGAGCGTGTACATATCCCAGTAGTTCTTAATGCGACCGTCCGTCCTCCATTCATATTTGGGAAAACTCGCTTTCAACACGGGCTGTTTTGCCACGGGCTCTTTCCAGACTTGAGGAAACCCGCCGCCGGGAAACTGTGCTGACAACAAAGTGTCGAGGGCAGTGGTGGCGCTCTCATGAATCTCGTCATTCTTAAACTCTAAAGCTTCATCGACTAGAACGAGCAATTGGATGGCGGCTTGCGTTTGACCATCGTCGAGCGACGAAATGCCGTCCTTTCGTCTGGTTCCTCCTTCGTACTGGAAACCAAGTTTTCGCCCTTTGAGGTCGATTGAATTTGACCACCCTCCTGACCTGCGTTGCCCGTAGACCAACGCTTCCGCAGCGTCCTGAGCTGCGTCGAGACAATCACTGTCGCCAATCGCTTCGTACGCTTTTAGATACGCCATCCCGACGGTCGGCGTCGCTGGCGGTTGCACCCAAATCTGGTCCGCGGTGGCCATCCCTTCGCCCCACCGCTGCGACATATCGGTGCTGTAGTAGTAAACGTATCCGCCATGTGATGCGACTTGACCACGATAGAAAACCACGGCCTTGCGAATCGCCGAAGTAACAACGCTTTCCGAAATGGCCGTGTCTGAATTGGGTCCTAAATCGTAACTAACCCCGATACTGGCACATAGCAATAGAGAGGCCGCACAAGTGGCAGCGACATACGAAGTTTGACGCATTGGACGGTGGTCTCCATTGCCAAGTTGAAACGGATGGGTAATTGAATCACGCCCACTGTAACACGTCGGCCGGCGATCAGGAACGATTCGAACATACCACAAATTACCCCGAGTCCCCCGATAGTCTATCGATTGAAGCACCGCAAATGTAGCCACACGCCTGATCGCAATGGCTCACGTGTCATTTTTAGAATCGCAGTGAACTGGTTACACACGCTGCGCTGCTGCAATTCAGATCGACGTAAGCTATTATGTTTGTCCTGCCCCCCCTCCACCCGCAACCTCCCGCCGACCAGAGTTCTCTCTCGTGAAACACCCATTGTCGATGACGTTCCTGCATCTCGTCCTACTGACATTACTGCCACTCACTGCGATAGCCAACAATACGCCGTATCGGACGTTCTATGTCGATTCGAAAAGTGGCGACGATCGTCACGATGGACGGAGTATCGGCAACGCTTGGCAAAGTTTGGACCGAGTCAACTCTGCCGAACTCAGACCGGGTGATACCGTCCGTCTAAAGCGAGACGGCCAATGGCGAGGTTCTCTCGTCCCCACTAGCGGAGACGCAAACGCACCAATCACCTACACTTCCTATGGTGAAGGTCAAAAACCACTCCTACTTGGTTCAAAATCGCGGGGCCGTGTCGATGATTGGGTCGGAATGGGTGACGGCGTCTGGGCGACGTTACCGATGGAATACCGCCAAGTCCAACAACGGGGGAACATGAGCCAAAGCATCTGGCAACACCATCAAGAATCCGGTGCGGATGTGAGGTTAACTCAATCGCAATCCGACGAAGGTACGGTGCTGCAGATTCACTGCACCAATAGCGGCCAGAAATCGAATCACGTGCAATTGTGGGGGCCGGAAATCCCAATCGAAAAGGGCACCTTTCTACAACTGAACCTTCGCGTCCGTTGTAGCATTCCCTTTCACTTGTCGAAGCTGGATATTTTGCACCCAAATTCGCCATGGACGCGATACGCGTCGGCCAATGTGGATCGAGATATCACAACGCAGTGGCAAGACACTGCAGCGGTGTTCTATGTGGATCAGTCATCAACCAGCGGACGTCTACACCTTAGTCTTGGCGGCAGTCTTCCAACAGGAGCCACGTTCGAATTAATGCTTGGTGAGTTGCATGCCGTCACACCGACCGTCGAAGACCCACTGGATGCCGATGTCGGCAATATTATTTTCGATCACGGCGATGGTTGTGGCTGGAAAAAGTGGTCCGTGGATTCACTTGAGAAACCGTATGACTACTATTACGACGGTGCCTCCCAACGAATCTTCTTGAAATCAGAAACGAATCCAGCGACGCTTCACAAAAGTATCGAATGTGCAATCAAGCGGCATGTCATTGACCAAAGCAACACGCACCATGTCGTGTACGATGGGCTAGCCGTGATGTATGGTGCGGCACACGGTTTCGGTGGTGGCAACACGGAACATATCGTTATTCGCAATGTTGATTTGGGCTACATTGGCGGTGGTCATCAACACACTCGGCCCAACGGCCAACCAGTGCGATACGGTAACGCGATCGAGTTTTGGGGATCCGCCAGTAATCATTTGGTCGAAAACTGCAGGATTTGGGAAGTCTATGACGCGGCCCTGACCAATCAAAACAACACAACGCCTGCTCGCCAAGAGAACATCGTCTATCGCAACAACCTGATTTGGAACTGTGAGTACTCGTTCGAGTACTGGAATCACCCTGAGACATCGGTGACTAGGAACATTCATTTCCTCAACAACACCTGTATCAACGCGGGGTTCGTATGGTCGCATGCCCAACGACCGGATCCAAACGGTAGTCACTTGATGTTCTACAGCAACACCGCTGCAACGTCGGGTGTCGAAGTAAAGCACAACATCTTTTTCCAAGCTTCCGATTGGGGCAGTCGATACACGGGCGGATGGAAGACGCTACCAGAGATGAACCATAACTTGTGGTACAGCGATTCCGGCATCATGGCTTGGATGTTTCAAGAAAAGCTTGCGAGCTTTGAAGATTATCAAAAGGCTACGGGCCTCGATAGCGACTCCATTTTTGCGGATCCAAAATTCGTCGCTCCTGAACAAGGCGACTATTGCTTATCGCCCGACAGTCCCGCACGCAAACTTCGCGCTGGCGTAATGAAACCCGGGCCGATGTCTCAAATGACTCAATAGTGCAAAGCACACTTGAAAGTACATTGAAATGTGGAGGCCGCGATCGACGTCACCCCTTTGAATTCTCGGCCTCTCGCTTGGCATGGGTTTAGAACAAAACTCCGAGCAGGGCTCCCACGAGATATCCGGTGTAGTTACCGATCACGTAACCCCAAACGCCAATAAGCAAGGACGGCACCACCAACGCATGCCATCCTTTGGATGTGGCAATGGCGGCTCCGTTCATCGGACCACCTGACGTGACGACCGCTGCCAAAACCAACTCTTCCAGCTCAAATTTGAATAGTTTTCCAAGTGCAAACGTCGTTAAGAAATTGCCCGCTAATACGATGGCGCAAAACAGTATCATCGTAGGAGCTTCCAAAAATACGGTCTTGAGACTGGCGGGTATGCCGATCATCGTGAAAAAGATAAAGATAAAGAAAGCACCAAGCACCTCTGAGCCATTTAGTTGTTTCGCATACTTGGGAAACAGCATTGGAAAGGCAACCGCGAAGGTTGTAAGCAAAATGTATTTCTGGCCGAGAAGCGATCTCACCATAAAATGCAAGGAAGGGTTTGAACAATAGTCACTGATTTTGACCGAAAGGGTTGCAATGGCAAACGCAATCGATAACACCGAAGCGATGTCGAGCAAACTAATTTCTTGAGCTCCCCAAATACCGTTTTTCTGGTCAGAGGTTTGCGTGGTGAAGCTGATCGTTTTATCGTTCGCGGGAAAAAGCTTGCGGACAAAGACCGAAGAAGGCAGGGCGATCAGAATCAGGAAATAAATGGCCATAATACCGTTGTCGGCCACGATCGTTGCATTCACCAAATCTTCGGGGGGTTCAAAAGTGGCGACCAACGCCACGAAGTTAACGGAGCCACCAATGTAGCTCCCGGTCATGGCTGGAACGATGCGTTCAAGCGAGGGCACAAGCGAATGAAGCAAAACGACCGCAACAACACTGCCTAAGACGGTGCCCAAGGCACTGAGATGAAACGCCCAAAACATACGTCCCGTTTCTTTGACAATTCGTCGGATGTCCGTCTTCATCAACAGCAAGGGAATCGTTAATGGGATGATGTAGTCCCAGACAATATCATAGGACGGGGACTCCGTCGGCAAGAAGCCGATGTTCGATAGGATCATGCCGCCGACCATGGCAACAAGAGCGCCGGTGATTTTTTGGAACAGACTATAGTTTTGCTCCAAGTAAAGGCTGAGGGCGGATACGCCCACCAGAGACGTCCAGATTACCCAATGGTCATCAGGTGAGATGAGGCTGGTCATTCGCTTTCAGTTATCCAAGTCTAGGACCGAGCGGATGCCTCGGTCATTTCGAGTACCTATAATGCAGATTCAATCGTTTCAAGTAGTCGATCTTCCTGATCGTGTGTCGTGGAACTTGTGAGAATGAATCTAAAATGCCCACCTTGGGGCGCCCCAGGGTAATTGATATAGGGAGGGTAGACGCCATTTTCTATCAGTCGATGGCTAAGCCGTTGGTTCTTTTCCGAATCCTCAAGAGTGATTGAAAAGATGGGCGCAGCCGTCATGGGCATCGAAAATCCTATCTTCTTAAATCGTTGTTTCAGAGCCAACGTTCGCTTTTGAAGATCCGTGATAAGATGTTTGTTCTGAGCCAAATGGGACACGGATTGAAGCGCGGCTGCGGCAATCGGTAGCGCCAATCCGGTGCTTCCGACAAAGGCCAAACTGTGACGGTGGACTTTTTCAATGGTTCGACTGTTCGCTGCAACGATGCCTCCACCGACACCAAATCCTTTGCTTAACGTACCCGTTTGATAAACGATCTCGGGGCTAACGTGTTGGTCTTCCCATGTGCCTCGTCCATTTTGCCCGATAACGGCTATGGCATGGGCGTCATCCACTAGTATCTTGCCGTTGAACGCATTCAAAACGTTTGCGTACTCCATCAAAGGTGCGATTTCACCGCGCGAGGGAAACACACCGTCGGTCAAAACAAGAGGCTTCGCGTTCGGAATGAGATTCCGTGCAAGTTGCTTGGCCAGGTCCTGTGAATCCAAATGATGAAAAGAATAGGTTGGTTTAGCAAACTGCTTGGCAGCATCTGCGAGGCTGGAGTGCGATTTTTCATCAATAAAGAAGGCGTCGAAATCGTCTGCAATGGCCTGCAAAAGAATGGTGTTCGACAAATACCCACTAGGGCTGACAATCGCTCCCTGCGTTCCAAAAAAATCGGATACGGAACGTTCCAATTCGATATATAGCGAGTGATTGCCGGTCGTGGCTCTTGAGCCTGTCGCACTTAAACCGTACTTGTCCGCGGCCTCGGTCGCCGCGCGCACCACTTGGGGATCGTTGGACATTCGGTGATAGTCTATCCCGGCAAGATAGAGGAGTTTTTTGCCCTCATACCACACATGATCTCGATCTAGAAACGTCAGTTCCGGCCCCAGCACTATTTGACCTCTTCTAGTTGAGATAAATACGCGGAGTCCGGTACAGCTCCGATGCCAGGTGCATCAGGCAGTGTAATGAATCCGTTTTCGATAGTGATACCACCGGCAATGGCATCTTTCGCATGTTCAAGATGCGAATCCAAATCAAAAAACTGAAATGCCGGACTGGATACAGCAAAATGGGCTGCCGCGGTAATGCCAAGTTTGCTTTCCGACATACAACCTAACATGCAAGGAATTTCGGCCGCCTCTGCAATATGGCAAATCTTTGCTGCATTGTGGATACCTCCGGACTTCGAGAACTTCACATTGAAATACGGAGCAATGTCATGCCGAACCAAATTCAACGCATCCCAAGGCGAAAACAATGATTCATCAGCCATGATTGGGATACTTGTATGCTGACTGACAAACTTCATGCCTGACAAATCTCGAGCCCGGCATGGTTGTTCACAAAATTCAATTTTAAACGCCCCAAAGGCATCAAGGTTGGATTTTGCAGCAATTCGGTCCCATCCTTGATTGGCATCGATGCGTAATGTTGAATCGTCTCCAATCGCTTGACGAATGTTATTTAGCCGCCTGTAATCGGCATCAAAATCCAAACCTAGCTTTACTTTGATCGTTTCGAAGCCAAGCTCCCGGATTGCCAATGCTTTTTCGCCTGCTTCCTCCGGATCACAAATCCCAATGGTCATGTCGGTTTCGATTTCACGCTTGTGTCCACCAAGGTATGCATACAACGGTAGGTTTGCGATCCTGGCTGCGATATCATGCAAAGCCATATCAAACGCACTTTTGATCGTTGTGTTGTGCGGCAAGAATTGATCCATCGCGTGGATCAGCCTGGAAACTTCAAGTGGATATTCTCCGATAAGAAGTCGCTTGAATTCTTTGGCCGCGGCGATGTCGGTTGACTGTGTTTCGCCAACGAGCGCATGAAACGGGGAGGCCTCTCCCCAACCGGTGATCCCCTCATTCGTCTGAATCTCAATCAGCACGTTGTGAGCACAGTCCATGCTCATACTGGCAATTTCAAATACTGCCCTGAGCGGAATGTCGAATCGGTAAATTTTGATGTCCGTTATTTGAACGGAGTGATCCGTAGCATTCATTTTGTCTATACGTGTTCGTTTAACGGATTAGAAAAAAAATCATTTCTTTTTGACGTCAAAAACGACGACATCCACATCCCGGTCTTTGCCACTCGCGATCACATCACCACTTTTATCACACGCATAACTCTGTCCACCATAGATCATTCCTTGCCAAGGCCCGCTGGAAATCGATCCAATTGAATTGGTACCAACCACGGTGCATCCAAGCTTCTTCGCTGCTGCGCTGACGGTCGCTTTCAACGTCAGCCCATGTTGGGGCCAAGCATCCACTTTGTTGGCCCAGCCATAAGGGACCAACAGCAATGTAGGTTTCGATTCAACCATCCGCTGCACGGCAGATTGATCAAAGGTGTCGGCACAGATCAAAAGCCCTATACGTCCGAACTTCGTTTCGACGGATGTCACCACGTTACCGCGAGTGTAACTTGGGCTCATCAACTCGGTTAGAACATTGATCTTTCGGTGTTTGAGCAGAATTTGACCTTGATCATCAATCAAAATCGCTGAGTCATAAAGTTCTTCGTCCTCTTTTTCCGCCAACCCAACCGAAATGTAGACTTGGTGTTTCTTTGCGAGTTTGCATAGACAGTCCGAATCATGCCCCGGTATCGGTTTCGCCAGTTCGTGAGCAACGGGATTCACCCAACCCCGCAACGCCATTTCGGGAAAGCAAACGAGATCTGCATTTTCCTGTTTGGCTCTAATGATCGCATTCTCGACACGCACCAAATTTCCTGGAAGGTCGCTGTCCATACAGGCGATTTGACCGATTGCGACCCGGAGCGAGTGCTCCGTTGATTCCTTAACGGACAAGCTATCGACATCGACTTGGTCGGTTCGATTCAGTTGGTTAGAATTCACGAGTTGCTCAAACGTGGCATTACCAATGCGATATTTGTCGCCGTCTTTGAAATCGAAGTGCCACCATTGGCGTTCGGAAACCGTAAACCCTTGGGCTTCCATCGCTTGACGAAGCAGGTAACGACACCAGCGTTCGCGTGAGGTACCGCCGTCGTACATCGGCAACGATCGAGGCGAGAACTCGTCGTAGTCCGAAACCATTTGAATCGGCTTTCCGGTTGCCAGATCATAAAGAGTCAGGTCAACGGCACCACCACGATTGTGCGGCGAGCCGATGGCAGGATCGGCAACCGATTCCTTGAAGTTGTCGGGAACTGCGTCCCAGAGCATTTTCGTGACATGCCAAGGGCGGTAAGCATCGTGAATAACCAGCCCAAATCCCAGTTTTTTCAATCGAGCGTTGGCTCGCGTAACCGCCTGGGCCGCCGGTCGCTGCATGAAAGCACGTGCCTGTTTGTAGATGGCTACACCGCATAAATTGTTCTCGGTCGCGAATCGGATATCCAATTTGATTGTCGGATCGAGTGCAATGAGATCAACCAAATCAGCGTCGCGAAACTCACCTTGCTCCGGCGGCGGTGACGATTCAAGTGCTTCGGCGAGTCGTTCGCCGATTGGTTTAGCAGGTGTAGACTTGAACGTTTTCGAATCGATGGTGCGAACTTCTCGACGCACGAACTTGACCTCCGCCGCAATCACGTCGGTCGCATTACCGTCCGCGTCGCGCGAGAACAAGAGTCGTTCGCCGTGATACAACCCATAGTCGGGGAATTCGAAAACGTCTTCACTGACTTCCTTAAGCGGATAGTAATAGAACCATTCGATCAAGGCGAACAGTTGCTGGTTATCTTCCAAGATGTACAACGTATTGTGGTCCCAACCGTATTCGCCAATGAGACCTTTCCATTTCGCGTGAACCTTTGGCGGCGGTTCCTCCGCAACACGCTGGAACACGACGTCATCCACGAGCAAGCGGTCGTTGTTTTCGAGCTTGACTGTCGTGCCAAACCCGGTCACATCATCGGTCACGATTGTCCCGTCATTTTCAACCGCGCGTAATTGATAACGAAACGTACCACGTTGCATGAAAACATCACCGCCTAATTCAGTGATTCGCGTGAAACGATCGCCGTTTACTTCGCCGTTCACTTCATGGTATTCGCCAACCAATTTCGCAGCCTGGGCCGCAGGAATCGGAACGGTCACCCGATACGACGGAAGCGTCTTTTCCTCCTTGGCGGCGACCATTAACCGTAGTGCGTATTCAGCTAATCGCAAGACGACTCCGTTACTGGCGTCGAGCGAGGCTGCCGCTGCGACACCAAGTTTATGCTCAGGAAGTGCTTCCAATTGAGTCGAGAAGCCATAGACGGCACCACCGTGTCCGATCTTTGGTGTCCCATCAAAATCGTGAATCTTAAAACCAAGTCCGAACCCCTGTGGCTTTCCATCGATGTCTGCTTCGGGCGTGGTCATCTGCTTCAACATCTCGGGACTGATAATTTGCTTGCTTCCAACTTTTCCGTTACTGAACAAACAAACCAGAAACTTCGACAAATCGATGACGCTTGAATACAAATTCCCCGCTGGTCCGGTACCAAGCAGAAAGGTGGGTGCCTCGAATCGCCGGCCGTCATACGTATACATCCACCCGCTGGCCAACGCTGGTTCGATCGATGGAGTCACCACAAAGCTGCTACTGTTCATCGACAGCGGATCAAGGATCGTCGTGCGAACTCGATCGGGATGCGAAACTTCGAGTTGCTTTTCAAGAACCGCACCAACAACCGCAATCGCTGCATTGGAGTATTTCGTCTTCGTTTCCGGTTTGTAGACCAGTGAAGTTTGATTGAGACTTGCAACGGTCTCTGTTAAGGTCGGCTCATCGGGATCAAAGTAGTGGCCGACCGGCGACTCGCGAACCAAACCTGATCGATGCGACATCAACTGCCTCAGGGTGATCGGAATCCCGTACGAGTTGCGCGGGTGAAAATCGGGTAAATACGTCTCCACGGGCTTATCGAGGTCGAGCTGCCCTTGCTCAACCAATTGCAGCAGTGCGATATCGGTAAAGAGCTTTGATACGGAACCGACCCGATAGACGGTATCCGCGGATGCAGGCAATTTTTGCTCAGCGTCTTGAAAGCCAAACCCACTGGCCCAAACGATCTGGTCGTTATCGACCAAAGAGATCGAAAATGCCGGCAACGCTTTTTGTGTGACTTCGTGGTCAATCGCGGCCATCAACTTCGTAATCGCGTCGGCATAATCGGTCGACGGTTTCGGTCGTGGATGTATTACAGCAATCGGATTCGGATCATCGGCATATGCCTCCACCATCAACGCTTGAATCACAATGGCAAAAACGACAAACCAATTCAACATACGATTCATTCTAAGACCTCTATGATTAACGATCCCCGTCGCTGCCGGTAAGAACCACATGTAGCCGGTGGCCGAGCGACAACGTTGACCGTGCCTCGGTATCGGAATGTCTCGGTATCGGAACGATATGAACTTGTATCGAGAGACATAAAACTTTACGGAAGGGCGACTTCGTTTGACGAAGCGGTGGCAAGACAAGCCTCTATGGTAGCGCAATCCCGACAGGAAAGCGTGCGCACCTGCGCATTATGCTTGCCAAAATGCGCAGGCGCAAAACCAACCTTTTCTTGCCGGCTTGCATTAGACACACGATTCATCACCCACTTTTAGCCATCGCTTTCGCTTTGATCTCGTCAGCCGTTGAATATGTCGATTCGGAGAGTACGTTGCGCGGTCCACCTCTTTGTGCGCCGCCCAGCGTACACTATCCAGATTTGGTATTCCTCGGTATTGAACGAGCCTACGAGGTGCACCTCGTTGAAGCTCGACCGCCCCGTGCTGTATCGCCGTGGTATGATTGACTCCATTTGGCTTTGTTCGGTTGCGTCAGGAACGCCTGAGTTTCGTGCCAAAACGGTTTCCTCGCTCTTTCAATAAGATAGGTGTAACGAATCATCATCAGCGCGGCATACGTTTGAATCAGGTATTTTCCGCTTCGGACCAAGTAGGAATAGAGATCAAAAAAGCGAGGAATTAGCACGGTGCTGGCTGAAGGCCGAGACCTCGATTTCAGCGTACGTTTTGGCAACCGCCGGGGGGCACGACGCCAAAGTTGTTGTGAAGATCTACGAGGACGGCCAACTGGTGGCGTTGGCGCTGTGGATTCCGATGGAACTGGATGATTCGATGGCAACCAGCGTGGAGGAAACCGTCTGGTTCGGAACCGACACCGATGGACTTGGGCTGTGGAATGGTCGCATCGATGAATTGGCGTTGTTCGACAAGGCACTAAGCGACAAAAATATTGCTAAGATTTATCTGACTACCCGGGAAGATCTGACTGCCCGGGAAGAGACGGCAAGTCAACAATGAGACGACCACCCACGGAGTTACGACTACCAATGATGCCACGAAACATTTCGCCCTTGTTGGGCATCCTACTTCTCTTGTCGCTCGCGCAAACATCGTCTGCAGCAGAACGGCCAAACATCGTGATCATCCTTGCCGATGATCTTGGCTACGGAAGCCTGAACAGCTACGGCGCGGACGAAGGTCTCGTTCGTACGCCAAATATAGATCGCTTGGCCAATGAAGGACGACGATTCACCGACGCGAACACGCCCTCTTCGGTATGCTCGCCAACTCGATACGGATTACTCACAGGACGGTATGATTGGCGGACCGACCAAAAACACGGCGTCATTAACACAGTCGATCCACTACATATCGAAACCACGCGTCCAACGATCGCCTCGGTCCTAAAGTCTGTCGGGTATCGGACTGCCGCGATCGGCAAATGGCACCTTGGCTATGGAACAACTAGAGCGGATTTTACTAAACCGCTTACCCCTGGCCCACTCGACATCGGTTTCAACTATCACTTTGCCGTGCCGCAAAATCACGGCGATGCGTCGGGCGTTTATGTCCGCAATCGAGAAGTGGTTGGTTTACGCAGCAATCAGGTTGTACCGGTTGGTAAATCACCGTACGGCCGTGACTACCTTGGTATCGATGCACCCCAACGAGTGGACGAAAACGTAATGGACACCTTGACCACGGATGCCATTGGATGGCTCGAAGAACAACCCGATGAGGCCCCGTTTTTTCTGTACTTCGCGCCGGTCGCAATCCATTTTCCGTACACACCATCGGACCGGACCAAAGGCACCAGTGGGACCGGTTTGTACGGCGATTGGATTCACGAACTTGACGTGTCCGTCGGCCGCATTCTTGACACGCTTGATCGCCTGCAAGTGACCGACGAGACACTCATCATCTTCACCAGCGATAACGGCGGAGTGCTGACGACCGAAGGAATACGACCAGAAGCGGAAGCGTATCGAGCGGGATTACGATGCAATGGAGATTGGCGAGGCCGCAAGCATAGTATTTACCAGGGTGGTTTCCGAGTTCCCTTCCTCGTCCGTTGGCCTGGGCACGTTCCGTCCGAGTCGGTGTGCGACGAGACCATCAATCTCGTTGACATGTTTGCAACAGTCGCCGCCGTGATTGACCATCCGACGGGTTCCGATAAAGAAGTCGCCGAGGACAGTGCCAATGTGCTGCCAGCGATGTTGGGAGCATCTCCCAAGAAGCCACTTCGGTCTTCAATGATCGTTCACAGCCCCAACGGCAACTATGCGATTCGTCGCGGACCATGGAAGTACATCGAAGGAAAACCAAGCCCCAATCTGAAGAAAGTGCCCCGTCGAGATGAACTTGGTGCCCAACTCTACAACCTTCAAGATGACCCTAGCGAACAGCACAACATTCTAATGGAACATCCCGAGATCACAAAAAGCTTGGCGGCGCTGCTAGACAAACATCGAACCAGCGGGCGATCGAACTAAACTTCGGTGAGAGAGGAAAGGACATGAGAAAGGATCGATGGATGACCATGATGTATTGGCGAAATTGTGCCGGCCGATGGATTGACTGCGGCGGATTGACGCGATTGTTTGCTTGCGTATTTTCGGCTTGTTTCGCAGTTGCCCCCATGGCGAGGGCAGATGAACCGTCGGCTTCTAACCGTCCGCCCAACATCGTGATGCTGTTGATCGACGACTGGGCATGGAACGGAACGCCAGTGGCCATGGACGAAGCCATGGAAAATTCACGCATGCCCGTTTTACAGATGCCGAATGTTGAGCGACTGGCACGAGAGGGTATGAGGTTCCGCAATGCCTACGCGTCACCTCAATGTTCGCCGTCGCGTGTTTGTTTGCAGACAGGGCAATCTTCGCCTCGCAACGGCTTCACGGTTTATATGAACGATGGAAGGCAGCAGTACTACAACGAGAAACAGTTCAAGGGCTTTCCGGTTGTCTCTTGTGTCTCGGATATGACGATCGACGATGACGCAGTCACCATCCCCGAAGCACTAAAGCCTCTTGGCTATGTCAGCGCCCATATTGGCAAGTGGCACATGCGTGGCGACCCTGGAAACGAAGGCTACGTGCTGCACGATGGCGACACCAATAACACTCCGGGCAACACGTTGCCCGCAGAGGCGAACCAGCGACTGCCAAGCGATTTGACCGATCCCAAGCGGATGTTTAGTGTCACCGCGAAGGCGATCGGTTTTATGGAAGACCAGACCAAGGCCGGTAACCCCTTCTATCTTCAGATCTCTCACTACGCCATGCACGAGGGCCGCGAATGTTTGCCGGCGACACGCAAAAAGTACGCTCGCCACCCAGCCGTGCAGGCGTATTACGAAAAAATTGGCAAGACTTCGGAGACAGTAAAACGCAAACAAGATCCCGCGATCTGGTTGGGAATGGGAGAGGATTTGGACGGGCGGATCGGCGCGGTGCTCGATCGCATCAAAGAACTGGGAATCGAAGACAATACTTATGTGATCATGGTGTCCGACAACGGCTACCGACACCGCTTTCTGCCCGGCCTCCCACAGCCGCACCACGCTGCTAAATGGTGGGTGTGGCAGGGCGGGATTCGTGTTCCCATGATTGTAAAAGGACCGAGGATCAAGCCGGGCTCTGCGTTTCACAAAAACGTCGTCAACTACGACTTCTTGCCAACCTTTGTGGATTGGGCAGGCGGCGACCCCAAAGCTCTCAAAGATATCGATGGCGTCAGTCTCGCAGATTACATGGCGGGCAAAAAACCAGACAACGCCTTTCGAAACCGGATGCTTTACTTTCACTATCCGCACTACCGCACAACCATGCCGCATTCGGCAGTGGTGTCCGGAGAACGCAAACTATTGCATTTCTACGAGCGCCCTGAGATTCCCATGCTGTTTGACCTGTCGAAGGATATGGGTGAAGTTCACAACATCGCCGATAAGCACCCCATCGAACACAAGAACCTATACGATGAAATGATAAGCTACTTCGAAAAAGTCGGCGCTCGCATCCCAAAACGGAATCCGGATTATGAACCCGACATCTACAAGAATGCCAAAGAATACGAGACACGCATGACTTGGGGGCCATTCAAAGGCCAAAGGGCACTCGACGAGGACGAGGATGGATGATGAAAACTCTAGCAACCTATCTTTTTTGCGCGTTGGGCATCGCATCGACCGCAATCTGCCAAGCGGCTCCCAATTCCCCCAACATCGTGTTCATTTTTGTCGACGATCAGGGCTACTACGATCTTGGTTGCTATGGTGCCACCGAGGTCCGAACGCCGCGGATCGACGCGATGGCAGAGGCGGGAACGCGGTTTACGGATTACTATGCCGCAGCTCCGATTTGCAGCCCCTCACGCGCGGGTTTGTTGACCGGCTGTTATCCGCGCCGAGTCGGTAACCATATTTGGGTGCATCGCGCCGATTCACAAACAGGCATTCATTCGGACGAACTGACATTGGCCGAACTTTTCAAGCAGAACGGCTACGCTACCGCATGCATCGGCAAATGGCACCTCGGATTTCATGAGCCCTTTCTGCCGCGCAACCAGGGATTTGATCACTATTTCGGGCTGCTGCACAACCTTGACCCAGTGGAGGTCGTCTATTTCGAAGACAAAGGAGGCGTGCCGCTGATGCGAAATGGCGAAGTCGTAAAACGTCCCGCTGATCCTTCGGAACTAACGAAGCTCTACACCGACGAGGCGATCGAATTCATCGAGAAGAACAAAGACGGGCCGTTCTTTGTCTATCTACCGCATACCATGCTCCACAATCCGCTAGGAGTGAGCGAAGAATTCAGGGACAGCTCCGACTGGGGTGAATACGGCGACGCGATCCAGGAACTGGACCACAACGTTGGCCGCGTCTTCGATACGCTCGGCAAGTTAGGCATCGACGACAACACGATCGTCATCTACGCATCCGACAACGGTCGCGGCCCAGGACGCACACCGTCACAGAAAATTCGTGGGCGCAAGCTTTCCACTTACGAGGGTGGCATCCGTGTACCCGCGATTGCTTGGGGGCCGGGCATGGGACTGCAGGCGGGGAAAGAATCGTCGGCGGTCGTGCGAGCGATGGACTGGTACCCGACGCTGGCCACATTCGCGGGGATCAAGGTTCCCGAAGACCACATCATCGACGGACGCGACATCAGTCCGTTGCTCCGAGGCGAAACCGTCATCGTACCGCCTCCGGGAAAAAAGGCTTCACTCAACGCGTCGGTTCCGCTTCGACGGCGATGGAATCCACCCGCTGAATGGGCACCGATTATCAATCGCAACGAGTACAACGACGCCTTCTTTTATCACGGCAGCCAAGGAGCATTGGCCGCCGTGCGATGGCGCAATTGGAAACTCTATTTGAATCCAAGTCTTGAACTGTATAACCTTGCCCAAGACCCCGGCGAGTCCACGCTAGCACGCAATCAAGACATCACGCGCAAGCTGCGCGGCATGGCAATTCTCTTTCAGGAAGAAATGCAACTCGACGCTCGTCCGGCAGGGCAAGCCCCACCTCAACCTCGCGCAGACGGCCGAACTGAAATTCCCCAGTCGACACTGGATCGTTTGGATGCGAGGCTTGGCGTGACGTATGCTCGCTATGGCGATCGCACCTTGGAAATGGACATCTTCCGGCCCAAGGGAACATGGGGAGAGTTGCCCGCAGTTGTCTGCATTCACGGCGGAGGTTGGGCAAACGGCAATCGGGACAACCACGGAATCGTCGCTCAAGGGTTGGCGGAGCGAGGCTATGTCGCGGCAACGATTTCTTATCGCTTGAGCGGCGAAGCACCCTTTCCCGCAGCAATCCAGGATTGTAAAGCGGCGGTTCGGTTTCTTCGAGCAAATGCAAAAGAGTATGGTATCGACGCAGAGAACATCGGTGCGATCGGACTATCCGCGGGCGGTCACTTGACGGCGTTACTTGCAACCTCAGCCGGAGACAAAGAACTTGAAGGCGAAGGTGGAAACGCAAATTTCAGCAGTGCGATTCAGGCCGCCGTCCCGATGGGGGCACAGACCGACTTGCTGTCACAGCGCACGCGGGAAATTTCCGCAATGGAGGATCGCGGTAAAAATTGGCGTCAATTCCTCGGCGGATCACAGGCGAACCAACCGGCTGACTATCGCCTCGCCTCTCCGCTATCTCATCTCGACAACGATGACCCACCTTGCCTTTTCATCACTGGCGAAACGGACGATCCGAGTACGCATGCCGATAACTTTCGACAGCAAATGAAGAAGTTGGGAATCGATGCGAATCTGACCATCATCAAAGACGCACCCCACCCGTTTCTTGGCAAACAAGTCTGGTTTGCCCAGATGCTTGAAACGGCCGACACATTTTTCGAAAGCACGTTGAAATAGCAACGTAACCAATCAACAGCAGAGCGAATCAATACTCCGAACCGCAGCAAATTCAGCCGGCTGCATCGTCCCATCAGTCCGCAATCTAACGCCTCGAGACGATTTTCATATCAGGCGTTCTGAAATTCGGTCGGCGTACGATCGCATCGTCCGGCCGAGGTTGGGGAAAGCTTCGTTGGGAACGCGATCCGCGGGACCCGTGATCCAAATGGCAGCAACGGGCCGCTTGTGTCGACTAAAAATGGGGGCGCTCACACAATGAATGCCATGCAACTGTTCGCCACGATCCAAGCCGAAGCCACATTCGCGGATCCCGCGAAGTTCATCCATCAAAGCTCGCTTGCTTGTTATTGTTTGTTCGTTATAGCGGACAAAGCGATAGCCTTTGATAGTCTTTTCTATTTCTCGTTCTGGCAGAAATGCCAACATCGCTTTTCCTGGTGCTGAAACGTGCAACGACAACCGTACACCAAGGTCGATGGAAAACTTAAAGGGGTGGGATCCAAGGACCTGTTCCATAACCACAAACTCGCCTTCGACAAGCGTGCCGATTAGCACCGTCTCTTGAACCTCATCGCGGCATTCCTGCATTACATCAATCGCCGTGGGAACGAGGGGTTTGTCGGCCAAGCTCATCTGCCCCATGATCAACAGTTTGCGACTAAGTGAAAAGCGCTTGGCGCTGGCGTCCCGATTGAGATACCCGCGAGCCAACAACGTGTTGGTGATTCGAAAGACACTGTTCTTGGGCACATCCAACGCCGCAGTCAGTTCAGCAAGCGTCAATCCATCGGGATAATCGAGCAGGTGTTCCATGATCACCAGCGCGCGTTCGAGGTTTGGAACCTGGTATCGAGAGTCGCCTTGCATAAATTTCTCAGTTTTTTTTAAGTGCCCGGCGTCTTCCAATCAAAACGACTGACGCATTCTATATATAAAACGCTCTTCCGAAAACACTCGGAAGTCACGAGTAAATGATTTTCACAGCATGAGCGCAAATCAGAACCACAGGTAATACGTGACATCTTTTCAAATGTCTCGTCAGGATCCCCCGCCCGTTTCTCGTCAACGAACAGCTTGATTACGAACACCGGAATGTGTATATATAGCACAACGTTCCATATTGCAAACAGCCTTCAACGCCGTTGCTGTTTTTAGCAAGTGTCTCTCCCGATCCAACCAAGCCTGAAAGAGCGAGCCAAACGATGAGCGAACAGAACTCCGTCACCCGACGATCCTTACTTAAAACATCGAGTGTTGTGGCAGGTTCGCTAGCTGCGGGCGCTTGGGCTACTGCCGGTGAACCAATGAAATACACACGCAATGACTTTTACACCAACGACGTCTTCAACAAAGAAAAGGCGTTCGCGGCCTACTATGAAATGATGGATCGCTTTGGCTATCCGATCTCACCGATCTTACGGACGGATCAGTTTTGGACCAGCGATTTTGCTCAAAACGACTTTCTAAACGTCGGCATGGGAGGGGTCTTCTGGGTTAACAACACCGAGCACATGTACTTTGCTCATGAGATCTTTTTGCTGCCCGGGCAGATGATTGTCGAACATTGTCACCGGCCCGTGCCCGAGGGGCCTGCCAAGATGGAATCATGGCATGTTCGTCACGGCATGGTCTATACCTTCGGCGACGATGAGCCAACCAAGGATTTGCCGATCGAGCTTCCCCAGAGCCAGTTGAAGGCGGGCGGCATCACTGCTTTGAACTGTACACAATTGAAAGCAGGCGAAATGGGATCGCTCAATCGCGTCGAGGCTCGGCACTTTATGATCGCTGGGCCAGAAGGAGCGATCGTTTCGGAGTATGCATCGCCACATTACGGCGATGCGCTGGAGTTCACCAACAAGTCGGTCGTCTTTTAAAACACATCGTCTTTTAAAACACCTCGTCTTTTAAAACACCTCGTCTTTTAAAACACCTCGTCTTTTAAAACACCTCGTACGGAGATGAATTGTGCGAACATTGCACCATATTGGTATCCCAACGGATCACGTCATCGAAGGGATGACTCACTTGGCAGAGGCGGGGTTGTACGTTACCGATCCCCAACAAAGTCCGAATCGCATTGAATGGCTTCATTTTGAAGAGCATTGCGGCATGCCGGAAATACTCAAAACGATGCCACACATTGCGTATCAAGTGGACGACTTGGCTGCAGAACTAAAGGACGCCGAAGTGCTGCTTGAGCCCTTCACTCCAATGGAAGGCATCACCGTGGCGTTTGTGATCGAGGAAGGCGCACCGATCGAGGTTCTGCAAATAGCAGAATCGACCAACTAACCCGTAGGCAGGCAATAGAGAGCGAACCATGACCACACAGAAATTAACGATGAAGAAGTTTCTTAACGATCCAAATGACATTGCTGCCGAATTGCTTGAAGGCTACACATTGGCGTACGCCAACAAAGTTAGCTTGATGTCGGAAAAGATCGTTGTTCGGGCCAATCCAAAGCCGGAAGACAAGGTTGCTTTGGTTACGCTTGGTGGCGCGGGGCACGAGCCGGCGCTGAGCGGTTTTGTCGGCGAAGGGATGCTGGATGCCAGCGTTGTCGGCGATATCTTTGCCGCACCGGGAGCCCCAAAGTTGCTCGAAGCACTACGGGCTTTTAATCGAGACGCCGGTGTTTTACTGGTTGTCTTGAACCACGCCGGTGACGTCATGAGCGCAAACATGGCGATGGAATTGGCCAAGCGAGAAGGACTCAACGTCCGCATGCTGTTGACGCATGAGGACATCAGCGCCGGGTTGGACACACCGGACGAAGACCGACGCGGATTGGCGGGTTGCGTCCCACTTTACAAAGTCGCAGGCGCGGCTGCCGAAGCGGGTAAGTCGCTTGATGAGGTCATTGAAATCGCTGAGCGATTCAACAAACAAATGGCGACGCTAGCGGTTGCAATGACCGGCGCAACGCATCCGCAAAACGGTCAAGCCATTTCCGAACTGCCCGACGATGAAATGGAAATCGGCATGGGCCAACATGGCGAGGCGGGCGGCGGACGCACGAAGATTCTTTCGGCAGACGAAACGGCTGAGAAAATGATCGAGCCGCTTGTTCAGTCCGTCGATGCAAAGTCTGGCGACCAAACGATGTTGATCATCAATGGTGTCGGAGCCACAACGCTGATGGAAATGAACCTGGTGTTCCGCAAGGCTTACCGATTGTTGGAAGCGAAGGGCATTGACGTGGTCTCGGGCATGATTGACGAGATTCTTACGGTGCAAGAGATGGCCGGGTTCCAAATGATTTTGTGCAAACTGGATGCGGATCATATTCCGCTGATGAAAGCTCCTTGCGACACGCCGTACTGGACGGTGCGTTAGGACAAGAGCTGTATTCACATTCCCTCGAGCGGAGTGGGCTTCGTTGGGCCGGATCGGTTTTCTGCCCCGCCAGACGCCCGCGAACTCGAGCCTCCTGCGATTGGGAGGGTGTTGAAATTCTTTTACGCATAGGAGTTAATTGATGGACTCATTGGATTGCCGCCGATTTGGGCAGATGACTGCCACGGCGTTAGCAACATTAAAAGCGCGAGCGGATGAGCTTTCGGGCTTGGACGCCGAAACGGGTGATGGCGACCATGGCACGGCGATCGTCACTGCGATGACCGCGATTGATCGCGTCGCTCAGCAAGGAACCGACTTGAAGCAAGCCCTTGGCGACATGGGCTTTGCTGCAATGACGGAAGCATGTGGATCGACCAGCACGTTGATCGGCGCGCTCTTTTTAGGGATGAGCGATGGCGTGCAGGGCGATGCCTTGAACGCAGCGGATACGGCCGCAATGTTCTCTGCCGGACTAAAGAAAGTCAAAGAGCAAACCAAGGCTGCGATCGGCGACAAAACGATGATGGACGCGTTGCAGCCAGCCGTCGAAGCGATGGAGGCCAATACCGACCAGGACATCCCAACCATGCTGCAAGCGGCTGCGGATGCTGCCGCGACGGGAGCTGAAAAAACCAAACAGATGGTCGCTAAGTTTGGACGCGCTCGCAATCTTGGCGAACGAGTGATCGGACATTTGGATGCAGGAGCGGTTTCAACAGCCTGTATTTTTGAAGCATTTGCACGCGGCTTTACCGCATCAGCTTAACACGAAACCAATTTAATACGAAAAAGGAAAAACGATGCCAGAGGCTACCGGCAACATTGAAGCGGATGATTATGGAATCGACGTCCCTGTGAAGAAAGAGGCATTCTTTCTCAAAGGGCTCGATCATGCGGACTGGGGGATCAAGGATCGCATGAGTCGCATCTTTGACTCCCGCAGCGGAAACACCGTGATGTTGGCTTTTGATCACGGCTACATCATGGGACCAACGTCGGGTTTGGAACGAATTGACCTGGGGATTTTGCCACTTGTCGAGTACGCGGATTGCTTGATGTGCAGTCGCGGTGTTTTGCGAAGCTGTATTCCACCGCAAGTGAACAAGCCGATTTCGCTTCGTTTTTCAGCGGGCACGACTGTGCTGAACGAGTTGAATGATGAGTGCATTCTCGGCATCGACGATGCGATTCGAATGAATGCATCCGCGTTGGCAATCATGGTCTCGATTGGTGGAAAATACGAAGGCAAGACGATCGAAAATTTGGTCCGAACCGCCGACTTGGGAAATCGATACGGTATCCCCACCCTTGGCGTGACCGCGGTTGGGAAAGAGCTGACACGCGATGCCCGTTACCTAGGAATGGCCTCACGCGTATGTGCGGAAAACGGTGCGACTTTCGTCAAAACCTATTACTGTGAAAAAGACTTCGAAAAGGTCACCGCGGCGTGCCCGGTGCCAATTGTGATTGCAGGTGGTAAGAAATTGGAAGAGCATGATGCATTGAAGCTAGCTTACCGTGCAATTAGCGAGGGAGCCGCTGGTGTTGATATGGGACGTAATGTCTTCCAATCTGAAAACCCAATTAGTATGATCAAGGCTGTCCGTGGCGTCGTTCATGATGGGATGACACCTGACCAGGCCTTTGAACTCTATCGTGACCTATCCTAAGTTCACGCAAACGCTGTTTCGTGCGGAACGGCTAAAAAAAAGAATTTTCGCTCTCGCTTGCGGGAGCGAGATAGAAGAGACCTCGTGATGTTTGACCACTAGGCGAAGGAATTTAAGAATGCATGCGCGTAAGCTGTTGGTTCTCACCGTTCTGTTGATGTTGAGTTCGTCCCTACGAGCTCAGACTTGCCACTTCGGTGACGTCTATGTGGGGGACCAATCCCAAGTGAAGGATTGGACCGGCAGCATTGAAGAAGCCAGAGCAAATCCAGATGTTTGGCGACAAGACGACCGTGTGCAAATCAGCCGTAAATACAGCGCAACGCTGAGGAATGGCGACCTATATCTGATCGGTGATCTGGTTGCGGACCAGGATTATGTGCAAGGCTTGAATGTGAGCGGGCCAGTAAAACTTCGCCTCAACGGTGAAGTACTTCAACCAGTCCAAACCACGTTCTATTCACTCTCTCTGCGTCGCGGAAGCAACGTCTTCGAGTTGCAAGTCATCAACAAAGCCAAGGGCGACAAAAAGAAAGGGAACCGTACGGATTTCTTCCTGACTCCTGCGGACCTTAACTATGTGTTTACGCCCGTAGGGAAAAAAATCGAATACGCTCGCCGGGCGATCGAATTTCTAGGCAAACAATACTCGACGTATCCCGCATCGAAGTATCTAAGGCAGCTTGCCAAGTTGGAATCCAACAACGCCTCCGATGACGATGTCGAAGCGTTTCGCTACGAAGCTTTGGTGATCAATAATCCGGAGGTCAACTTCGAAAAAATCTTGTTCCGAGCCAGCAAAAATGGCGGAATGCCAGCGAATTGGCAGGGCAATGCCAATTACCTTCGCAGCAGAGGACAAGAAAGGCAGCCGAATTTCGAAGATGAATTACGCATCCTGGATCTAAAGAGCAAGTCTTCCGAAACGGTCTATCAACCGAAGGACAAACGCGAATGCTTGATGGATTTAAACCTGCATTATGACGCTGACAAACTGCTGTTCACGGGAATTGACACGGAAAGCAATACGCAACAGATCTACGAGATAAACCTTGACGGGTCCGGCAAGCGAAAGATCACCCCAACGTTGGCGGAAGTTGATCATTACAGCGCTACCTACTTGCCCAACGACAAGCTGTTGTTCTGTTCCACAACACCACTGAACGCTGTCCCCTGCGTTAGCGGCAACGACTATGTCGGCAACTTGTATGAAATCAATCCGGACGGATCGGGAATGCGTCAAATTACTTTTGACCAAGAAAATGATTGGTACCCGTGGGTCATGGAGAACGGGCGTGTGATGTTTTGTCGCTGGGAATACACGGACAATGCACACTACTTCACCCGCATTCTGATGCAGATGAACCCGGACGGCACGAACCTGCGGAGCATCTATGGGTCCAACTCTTTCTGGCCGAACACGATGTTTTATGCCAAACAGATTCCTGGGAAGACGTCACAATTTGCCGCGATCTGTTCGGGCCACCATGGTGTTTCTCGTGCTGGTGAGTTGATTGTCTTTGATACTGCAAAAGGCGAGTTCGAAGCGGACGGCGTGGTCCAACGGATCCCTGGTTACGGAAAGAAAGTCGAACCGGTCATCATTGACCAATACATGAAAGACAAGTGGCCACGTTTTCTGCATCCGTATCCTTTGAGCGAAAACTATTTCCTGGTTTCCGGTCAATTGAATCCCTCGGAGCGATGGTCGCTTTACCTCGTGGACCGGTTTGACAACATGATCAAGTTGGCAAGCGATCGAAAGTATTTGTTCGAGCCTGTTCCGCTTAAGAAGCGTGAGCGACCGCCGATGATTCCGGATCGCCGCGACTTTGAAGCAGAAGATGCCACCCTATTCATTCAAGACATCTATGCTGGGCCGGGTTTGAAGGACGTTCCGCGTGGTTCAGTCAAGTCGTTGCGATTGTTTACCTATGGTTATGCATATCGTTTGCACGGTGGGCATGCGACGCTTGCTGTCGAAGGCGGTTGGGACACGAAACGCATCCTCGGGACCGTCCCCGTCGAGGAAGATGGATCGGTGATGATGTCGGTGCCTCACAGTCTGCCGATCTCGATTCAGCCGCTCGACGAAAACGGGCGCGCGTTGCAGATCATGCGAAGCTGGTTAGCGGCGATGCCGGGCGAAAGACTGTCATGCGTCGGTTGCCACGAATCGACTCGCACTCCTCCGCCAGAACGCATGGCGCTGGCTGCTCGAAAAATGCCACAGAAACTCACCCCATGGTCGGACATCGATCGACCTTATGGTTTCGGCTTCCAGCGTGAAGTGCAACCGGTTCTCGATCGCAACTGCGTGGGTTGCCACGACGGGACCGAAAGCGATCGACCGAATTTCAAAGATAACTCTCCCGGACATGGAGGTTTTGCTAACTCTTATCACGCGTTGCACCCCTATGTACGGCGACCGGGCCCCGAAAGCGACATGCACTTGCTGCGACCAATGGAATACCATGCGTCGACAAGTGAGTTGATCCAAATGCTGGAAAAGGGTCACCATGGCGTGGAGATAGATGAAGACGGTTGGAACCGACTGGTCACTTGGATTGATTTAAACGTTCCGTATTATGCAACGTGGATGCAACAAAAAGACAACAGCGAAGAGACGAAGGAGCAAGCCGACAGAACGCTCTTGATGAAAAACACCTATGCCTGTATCGATGACGATATCGAGTGGATGCCTGAGAGTCCGATCGAGCGTCCGGAGTTCGTAAAACCGACCAAAGTGAAGATTGAACACGAACCGGTGCAGTTACAGGGTTGGCCGTTGAGCGAAAAGGCGATTCGCGAGATGTCCACGCAGACACACGATCTGAAGATCAACGGTCAATCGATCACCATGGCCAAGATTCCTGCGGGACGTTTTGTCATGGGTTCGGTATCCGGTGCAGCGGACGAAGCACCACAGAGCGTTGTCGATATTGAGAAACCGTTCTGGATGTCAGTCAAGGAAATCACGAACGAACAATACAACGGCTTTGATCCAACGCACGATAGCGGCGCGATTGACCAACAGTGGAAAGACCATATTTACGCGGGATATCCCGCCAACAAACCGGAAATGCCAGCGATCCGCATTAGTTGGCAAGAAGCGATGGCTTACTGCGAGTGGGCCTCGAAGAAGACCGGCCAAAACATTTCGCTTCCCACCGAGGCGCAATGGGAGTGGGCCGCACGAGCTGGTAGCGACCAGCCTTTCTACTTTGGCGACGCAGGTTTTGAGAAGCACGCCAACCTAGCTGATCAATCAATTGGATTGTTGGCCGTGAAGGGCGTTGATCCTCAGCCGATCCCGGTAAGCCAGCGGTCCCCGACAACGGACTTTGTGCCGCGTGACACGAGCATTGACGACAAGATACTGACACCGTCGGGAACCGGCCAATTCACGCCCAACCCGTGGGGGCTTTTTGATATGCATGGCAACGTGGCCGAATGGACACTTTCCGACTACAATGATTATCCTTACCTAGCCGATGACGGTCGCAACGCCCTGAATCTGCAAGCGAGAAAAGTCGCTCGCGGTGGTTCGTGGTATGATCGGCCTCATCGGGCTACCGCCTCCTACCGCCTACCGTATCAGTCCCACCAAAAGGTATTCAATGTTGGCTTCCGCATCATCGTAAAACCATGATGCGAGCATGAACTGATGGAGCACAGACTTATAGCTTGCCTATTAATCATTAATGGCTGTGCTCCGACAGCCGTGCCAACAAGATGCCGCTATCGAGGTTAGTCCGTAAACATGAAAGAAGCGATCCGCACCTTGTTGGCCGTCTGTTTGACAATGTCAACCAGCTTGGCCCAGGACTATTTGTCGCCAAGCGATATGTTACTTTCCAAGGATCGAAGCTCGCTCTATGTCCTGGCTTCCACTGGCAAGCAACTGATCAACGTTGATTTGAAAGAACAAACGGTCACTGGTTCGCTGGAATTGCCAGGCCAACCGACCGACATGGTCATGTCGAGTGACGGTGAGACACTGTATATCGCTGGCGGTGGCCCCGAAGGACGCATTTGGAAGATCGTCGCAGGCAAGCAATGCGGAGAACTCAAAACAGGCCACACGCCGATGTCGCCGGTTTTGTCGCCTGACGAAAAGTGGCTCTACGTTTGCAACCGGTTTGATAACGAAGTTTCGATCATTGACCTGACCAGTGGCGAGACGACCGCTCGCGTTCCCGTTTTGCGAGAACCCGTTGCGGCCGATATCACACCCGATGGAAAGCTGCTGTTTGTTGCCAACCACATCCCCGATGGTCGGGCCGACATCGAATACGTTGCCTCAAAGATTTCCGTGATCAACACCGAAACGCAGTCGGTCAAAACACTCCCCTTGGTCAACGGCGCCGAAGGAATTCGAGGGCTCGAAGTTTCTCCGGACGGGAAGAAAGTTTTCGCAACGCATCTGATGGCGAGATTTCTTGTCCCAACGACACAGCTTGAACGTGGATGGGTCTCTACCAACGCACTGAGCGTCATCGACATCGCAACCGAAACGCTCGAATACACTGTACTGCTTGATGACATTGATCAAGGATTCTCCAATCCCTGGGCGATCGGGTTCTCCGAAGACGGAAAAACTTTGGTTGTCTCATCAGCCGGAAACCAGGAACTTTCGCTGATCGACCTGCCTGCGCTGAGGTCCAAAATCGATTTATATGCTTCCAAGGCAGAAGGGGAAGCGCACTTGTATGCGCACAATGACCTGTCGTTCCTTTCCGGCCTTCGAAAACGAGTCAAGCTCAAGGGCGTTGGCCCCCGATCGCTCGTGGTTGACGGCGACGTCGTCTACGTTGGGAACTATTTTTCGGATGCATTGGAGATTGTCCAATTCGATTCGAATTGGCGGACGGAAAGCAAAACGGTGCAACTAGGGGAAACACTCCCGATTACACAAGAGCGTCTCGGGGAGATGTATTTCAACGACGCCGCACTCTGTTTTCAAAATTGGCTAAGCTGTGCCACTTGTCATCCCGACGCGCGAACCGACGCATTGAACTGGGATTTGATGAATGATGGAATCGGAAATCCCAAAAACGTTAAATCGATGCTATACGCCCATCGAACTCCACGAGCAATGTGGTTGGGAGTACGAGCGGATGCAGAGACAGCAGTTCGAGCCGGGATACGGCACATTCAGTTCGCCGTCCGCCCGGAAGAGGACGCCGAAGCCATCGATGCCTACCTAAAGAACCTCGAACCGGTTCCCAGCCCGCACCTGGTCGACGGAAAACTCAGCGACTCTGCTCTTCGTGGAGAAAAACTTTTTGAACAAGTCGGCTGTGCGCATTGCCACCCAGCACCGCTGTTCACAAGCTCTCAAATGTGCGACGTCGGTTTCACGAGTGGCCAAGACGAAGGTCAGCCGGTTGACGTGCCACATTTGATTGAAGCATGGCGAACGGGCCCCTACCTACACGACGGACGAGCCGCGACAATGAAGGATGTTGTCACCACCTTTGAACATGGAAACGGCCACGGTAAATTGTCCGACCTCACCGACGATCAGATCAATGACCTGGTGGAATACGTACTGTCGCTATAAAGGGTTGGTTTCTATTTGAGTGACTCGTCGATGAGCTCGGCGGGATGCGCGGACTCGGCATCCTGCCCGCCAACGAAAAACGGCATCCAAATGACTACCGTTTCAATGTCGCTGCGTTCCAGTGCAAGAGGTAGGTTACTCATAGAAGAGGACTGACCCCATTTGATTGACTCTGACCCATTTGATTGACTCCAGGCGTGAACGGTTGTCGAAACTTCACGGAGGCGACATG
>SJPJ01000001.1:2162043-2166420 GCA_007859835.1 Novipirellula herctigrandis
AGAGTCGGTGAAAATCGACAGAATATCGATTTGGAATCGCGACGGTTTTGAAACCCGGTTGAACGAGGTTCAAGTTCGGGTGCTTGGCCAGAACCGAAAAGTCGTTTGGGGGGCCGCGATCCCCAAGCCCGCTACCGGAGAGACGGTCCTCGACGTCGCCGGTTCCGAGAGTTCCCTCAAAGTCGGCCAAAAGATTGCGGAACTCAAGGAGATCCGTAATGTCCAAAAAACTCGGCGTAGCAGTCCGAAGATTGCCATGCCAGAGGTCCCCTTGCCGGAGGACAACGACGGCGTGCTTAACGGGCCCTTGATGAACGGCGGGCATCATGCCAGTGGCGAAGGCGATCGTGAATCGTTGCGGCTAGCCATCGAAGATCTGATCAACCAGTTCGGCGACAAGTATGCCAAGGGACAGGAGTTCCTGAAGCGGCTGGAGGGGATCGACAACGAAGACAGCGATGAATTCGCGACGCTGAAGAAGGAGGCCCTGTTGGCCAACCCGCTGCTAGACTTCGACCACCTGCTGATGGTCCGCAGCAAAAAGGGCAAGCGGTTTTCCAGTAATTGGCAGACTCGGGTATCAGGCGAGGCTGCGGGCGCGTATGACGATGAGCTCGTCGTGATGTCGCCGCTTTACGAGGGCGAGATCAAAACCGTCTATAAACCGACCGGTGGCAAGTTTGTCGGTGATCTGGATTTGCACTTTGACGGCAACCGTTTGCTGTTCGCCTCGCATTGCGAAAAAGACGAATTGAGCGAGGCTCCGGGCGACGGTATGGGGTATGCCGTGTTCGAACAGATGATCGATCCAAGTAGCGGCGAGCCGCGCGGCAAGCCACAGAGGGTCACTCCTGACATGGGCGCCGACGTCGATTGCTACGACGCCTGTTACCTACCCGATGACCGTGTCATCTTCGCCTCGACCGCCAGCTATGAAGGCGTGCCGTGCGTCGGCGGCAATTCCTATGTCGCCAATCTGTACCGGATGAATCCCGATGGCACGGGCGTCCGCCGTCTCACTTTCGACCAGGATGCGAGTTGGCATCCGGCGGTGATGGAAAGCGGCCGCGTGATGTACGCCCGTTGGGAATACACCGACTCGGCTCACTATTTCAGCCGTGTGTTGATGACGATGAACCCTGACGGAACGGATCAAAAGGCGTTCTATGGCAGTAACTCTTATTGGCCCAACAGTATTTTCTTTCCCAGACAAATCCCTGGGAAGCGATCCATGTTCCTGGCGACGGTGACCGGCCACCACAGCAACGCGAAGGGAGGCGCCCTCTGCCTGTTCGATGCTGCCAAGGGCCGCCACGATGCCGACGGCGCCGTACAACTGATCACCGGCCGGGGTAAAGAGGTTGAGCCGCTGGTGATTGATAATTTGGCCAAAGTTTATAGCCCAATGTTCTACACCCCGTACCCATTGAGCGATAAGTACTTCCTGGCGGTTACCGGCAACTCGGTCTACCTGCTCGACGTGTTCGACAACATGCTGTGCTTGAAGAAGGCGAATGGCGATGGCGGTTACTTCGAGCCGATTCCACTTCGCAAGACAAAACGCCCCGCACTCATGCCGGACCGGATCGATCTTGCTAACAAAGATGCCACGGTGCTGATCCACAATATCTACGAAGGACCAGGGCTGAAGAATGTCCCTCCTGGCACAGTGAAAAGTCTTCGCGTCTATCGTTATGAATATGGTCCGCGTCACAAGGGAGGCCACTATTCGATGGGAATGGAGGCTGGCTGGGACGCGAAGCAATTGCTCGGAACCGCGCCGGTCGATGCGGACGGCTCCGCCAACTTCAAGGTACCAGCCAACACACCGTTCTCAATGCAACCCCTCGACGAAGATGGCAAAGCGCTCCAGCTGATGCGAAGCTGGACGGTGGCCATGCCCGGCGAGAGGCTTTCATGTATTGGTTGCCATGAAAGCCAAGATACGGTCCCGATGATTCAACGCGCCTCGGCGATGAATCGTGCGTCGAGTGAACTCGAACCGTTTTATGGCCCGCCGCGAGGTCTCAGCTTTCAGCGCGAGGTCCAACCCGTCCTCGACAAGTATTGCATCGGCTGTCATGACGGCTCAAACGATCTGACGCCAAACGGCCACGACCGGGCGGGACGTTATCAGGTGGCCGATCGTATCATCGGTACCGGACCGAACACGGGCATGAAATTTGCCGAATGCGGTATCCCTGATTTTTCGAACCCCAGCGACGCCCACGAGACGCTGCATCCGTACGTTCGCCGCAATGGCCCCGAGGGCGATTATCACCTGCTCACTCCGCTCGAGTTCCATGCCGACACAAGTGAACTCGTCCAGATGCTCGAAAAAGGCCACCACAACGTGAAGCTCGACGAGGAAGCGTGGGAGCGCCTGATCACGTGGATCGACCTGAACGCTCCTTACCACGGCACCTGGAGCGAGGCGGGCGCGAAGGCGACGATTCTGGATCGGCGGAAGGAGCTGCGCGAGCAGTACGACCTCGTTGATTATGATCCGGAGCGGATCGTTAACCCCTATCGGAAGTCGGAAAAATTCGAGTTTCCCGAACCGCAACAGCAAGACGTGCTCCAGCCACAACCTGCGCGCGTACACTCGCACAAGCAGGAGACGCTTGCTTTCGAGTTGAGCGATTCCGTGACGATGAAGCTTGTTAGCGTCCCCACCGGTGAGTTCTCCATGGGTAGCAACGACGAAACGCCCGTCGAGCAACCGGTTTCGCGCGTCAGGATAGACAAGCCGTTCTTTATGGGAACCACCGAGGTTACTCTGGAACAGTTCCGGCAGTTCGACCCTGACTATCTCAACGGCGTGTACGACATGCACTACAAGGATCAGGTTAAGCGGGGCTATTACATGAACGACATGCGGTACCCAGTGATCCGCGTTTCCTGGGATAAGGCCATGGCGTTCTGTGATTGGCTTTCGCAGAAAACCGGTCGTAAGGTGACACTTCCGACAGAAGCCCAGTGGGAATGGGCCTGCCGAGCCGGGACCGATACGCCGCTATCCTTCGGTGGCCTCGACGCCGATTTCTCCAAACACGCCAACCTGGCGGATATTACGGTCAAGCAGATGGCCGTAAACGGCGTGAATCCCAAGCCAATACCAGATCCCAATTATAAGGTCGACTTCGAGCTGAAAGACCCCCGATCAAACGACGGGGTACTACACCTCGCCAAGGTAGGCAGCTATGAGCCGAACTCGTGGGGTTTGTTCGATCTGCACGGCAATGCTGCCGAATGGACACGATCGGACTACAAGGCGTATCCTTACGACGAAGGCGATGGACGCAACAACGGCAGCGGCAAGAAGGTTCTCCGCGGTGGCTCCTGGCACGACCGCCCGTTCCGTGCCTCCTCAAGCTATCGTTTGGGTTACCCCGAGTGGCAAAGGGTTTATCACGCTGGTTTCCGGGTTGTTGTCGAGTAGGCTCAGACCGTAAGGAAGGACGCAAAGCCATACGGAATGTGCTCGACAATACCCTGCGCGGAACAAGAACTCTGCGACCTGTTTGGTCGGCGAGTTCTGGGTTGGAAAGCGGATTGGTTGATGCGAGCTCGCGAACCCGCAGGACGAGTGGAGGCGAGTGCAAACAAACACAACAAACACTGAAACAAGAAAGGGGAAAACAAGAAACAAAAGAAACAAAAGAAAACAAGAAAGCAATAACAAATCAAGAAAAATCAAGAAAGGGCCACCCAAGTTTTCCAATGAGCAAGAAACAAGAAAGAACAAGAAAGGGCCACCCAAAGAAACAAGAAAGAGCCACCCAGTTTTTGATTTCAGCAAAGAGATTTTTTTGAGTCTTTGCTTCGGAAATATTCCCCCTTTGGACGCGATCGGAGTGGTAACCCTCCCTTCCTGCGAGCGCACATGCATCTTTACAGCACCGACCGCGCAGCACACAACGTCAATCGCAAAATCAGTTGCAGGTTCTAGCGTGCGGAACAGAATCCGCTACACCGAAGATAGTCCGAGTGGGTTCTCGGGAGCACACAGCCAGCCTTGACCACACCGGACTGCCTCGCGAGCAAGGCTCTCGGGCGTTCCTGCCGCTCGCTTAAAGACGCGACCAAACTCCTTCACAATGTCGCACCAACCATGAGTGTCGAGCCCAATGCGACTCAAGATAGGAGCCAAGAAAAGCAAGAAAGGGCCACCCAGGTTTTTGGAAACAAGAAAGGACCCAGACAAGAAAGGCAAGAAAGGGCAAGAAAGGGCCACCCAGTGCTTGATTTCAGCAAATAGATTTTTTTGAGTCTTTGCTTTGGAAATATTCCGCCATTGGACGCGATCGGAGTGGGAACCCTCCCTTCCTGCGAGCGCACATGCATCTTTACAGCATCGACCGCGCAGCACACAAC
>SJPJ01000001.1:2166430-2254006 GCA_007859835.1 Novipirellula herctigrandis
AGTTTGCAATTTGAATCGGCCTTCCCAAAAGCGCCCGGTACACTCGTCTTCGCGATTTGCTCGTCGAGCAATGTTCTCCGCCGTACATCGCATCCACCAACTGATGTCACTGAGACGCCGCCGTCGTTCGTCCAACACTTCGGCTTGATTGACGATCATGTCAATTTCCGGCTTCGTCGGTTCCTCGGGCGACCCATCTTTCTTGCGTCGATGAGGAAACAGCCTCAGCCATCGCCTCGCCACCTCTTGATCAGTCCACTGAGCAACCACATCAGGCCGACTGCGTAAAACGAGGTGCAGATGATTGCTGAGCACCGTATAGGTCAGGCAATCGACTGCAAAAATCCCCGCCAGAAACTCCAATCGATCACGAATCCAGCCACGGCGATGCTCATAGGATTGACCGGAAAACGGGTCTTCGCCACACAAGAATGCACGTCTTACACAGCGTTGAACTGCGTGGAATACCTGAACTTCTGCGGGATCAGCGACTTCATAGCGTGGTTTGCGCGGCATAACGACCTCCTGGACAAGACTTGATGAGCGAGAATTCTAGCAAATCCCAAGCAGTAAGGCAATAGAGTTTGGATGGCCCCTTCTTTCCTCTTAAGTCGATCGACGAGTTGGCGTCAAACGATTTTGATAGATGCTTGTACGGTCAACATCGCCCGCATAGCGATGCAAGAAGGGCTACTGCGAAAGCAATTCAACTTGATTGAATTGGTTTGGATGCTGCGCGGACTCGAACTTGCCGCACCCTTCCACCGCAGCCCGTTTGTCTTATGCGACGTAAGGTAGTTTGAATGATCCCATTGCAACAACAAACTATGAAGACTTCCAAATTAGAATGCTTGTTCGGTCATCGTGCGGATCGCTGCTGAATGCGAATTCCGATGGCCGGGGACTAAACTGTTACAAAACGACCCCCTTCCCCTTTTCCTCTTCCTTCCCCTTTTCCTCTTCCGAAGCGTTCCCTCTTCTATTCATCGAGAAGCCAGTTGCAATCGACCTCGAAAGACTTAGCGGGACGAGAGGGTAGATGCAAGTACGGAAGTTCGTCAATGCCTACCCCCTCATCTGATAATACCCAACCGAGCGAGTCATTTGCCAACTTGAAGCGGTGTTGCTTCGCAAATTTCGCGACACAAGCATTAAACTCCCAAATTGACTCCACATCGGCAGCGATGAACTCAGGCTGTTTGAAGTGAAGTAATCTAGCAAGAATGAATGCTTGTAAACCTGTCCGCCATGGTTCATTATTAGGTGCCTCTAATCGCCCCAGAAGTGAGTTGATTGCAATCCGTTGATAACCATTTGCTTCTCGTTGCACAAACCGGCCTGACCAGCAAACTAGATGGATGTACTCCTCTGCAAACCGATCGTCAGTCAAGCATCTAAGAAAGATAAGACGATGTGACACTTGTTCAAATTCAAGCACGTTTTCGACTAATGCAGACATGTCGGCATTTACTCGAACTATTTCTCCCATGTCTGGAATCATATACTGGAGGTATGGTGAAAAGGCAACAAGCAATGACCCGTTCAAGTCAGCAGAAACACACGAGACAATACTTCGCGCACTTCCCGATGGAGAACTCATCTTTTCGATGAAAAGAGCATCCTGCGAATCATTAAATGCTTTAAACAATTCATCCCTTTTCTCGCTAACGCACACAGAACGTACCTGAAGACAAAAATTGTCCACAGCAAACAAAGGATGGCACCAACTGGAAAAAGCCGACACCGCGAGCCACACCAATACGAGACGATTCATCGAATCGCTCCTAATTGAACACTGCAATCGGAACCAATATTCAACGCTGAACCTGTTGTTGGTCCCAGAGTAACAGTTGAGTTCGTTCCACAGCAGCAACGTTGTCTCCCTTTTGGAACGCAGCTATAGGAGCAAAAGCCACTTTTGACAGTAAAAATCATTGAAAGCTTCTGTGTAGGATGCGGTTGTGCACACACCGTCAATCTGCATGTAGATTTCTCACCACTTCCATCGCCGGTTAGAACAACGGATTTGCAGTTTTCAAACTCCGTCGGTACGAGCCCTGAAATCTGATCTGCAATCTGCTGAATTGATTGTTCAACATCCCACGACGGATTGATTTCATCATTCAGGTGAGCTGTTACAATGCTAGTCACCAGGTCCTTGATTTCCTCAGCTGTCAACTCCGAATCGCCGCTAAACACTGCACTCGCAATCTCGGATGCAATCGCCTCCTTTACTGCTCCGGTAACACCATCGCCAAGAATCGGCGAAATCATTGAAACAACGATATCTGCATTCAGATCTCCCCATTCGTCAAACACCATCTGTTTCATTGCTAGATGGAACGGACGCTTTGCGCACTGACCAGGCAACAGTGTTCCAGGCGGAAACCTTGGATCATCAAGAGTTTTCACTTCTTCTTTGAGACATCCTAATGCAACCTTCACATCGTTATCTGTCGTTGCGTAAAAACCATGCGGATCAAGCTTTTTCAAAACTGCCTTGACAAGAAATCCGTATGACAACGTCCCATCGACATACCCGATGGGGTCTCTGGAGCAGAACCGGCCAAGAACCGGGTCGTACATCCGCGCCCTGTAGTGACACAGCCCAAGCACCGCGTCCCATTCGCGGCCCGTATACAGGTAACGGTTGTTCTCAGCCGACACGGCTTGCACAACACCGGCAGCATCGAGGATCGTAGGTGTGCCGTAGGCGGTGTAGGCGTAACGCTCTTTCACTACGCCGCCACCATCGCTTATGCCGATGATGCTGTACTGTTGGTTACGGTGGTAGTACCGCAGGCCACCCGTTCCGCCTCGCATCACCGGTTCGTCGATGTAACTGGCGTAGACATAAGTGTAGGTCGGTGAAGCAGGCACCGCTCCCGATACGTAATCCGCAATCGTTTGCTGGCCACTTTGGACGAACACTGTTACCGTCGTCCCGTCGTCGCGAGCGACTCGGCGGCCCAATGCGTCGAACTGATAGGTCACATCGTCGCTGCCGTCATTGTCCGTGTCCGCCCCAAGCAGCTTGTTCTCAAAATCCCAATGAAGCGAGAGGCTCGTGGCTAGCGGCGAGAGGCTAGTGGGAAGTAGCGTTTGGTTCCCCTTGGCGTCGTGCTGAACCGCTTGGCCGGCGGCACTGAGGATCTCGTGCGTGGGGCCGTGGGTACGGCTTTGCACGCTGGCGTTCTCGGTGAAATTGTTCCAGTCGCCGACAAGCGACAGATTCCACGATTGGTCGAGATTGCTATCGGAGCGGTTCCAATTGACCAAGCGATCTTCATCATCGTAGCCGCTTGTGCCGACGTTGAATCCGTAACCGCTCATCGTTCCCGTAATCGTCTCGGACGTCTTGTTCTTGTTCGCGTCCCGGAAAGAAAAGGGGAAGGGGGGCATTTTTCGCACATTTTTCGCATTGCCCCGGTTAAGGGCATGGTAGATGTAGCCTGCTTCATCGGCACGTTTGATTCTTGGCATACCATCAGTTGGCTAAAGAAAGATTGATCGTATTCGCTAGAGAATATCAAACCAAGTCCCGAAAAACGACCCCCTTCCCCTTTTCTACTCCACTTTGACCGCACTACCTACACGATTTAAGTCGTCATCCAATAAATATACTACGCCTATCTCGGAATTGGCCATGACTGCCAATCTGTCATCGCCAACTTCCCATTCAAATAGAGCTTCCATGGAAAGGCCTATTGACGCGGAGCGAACCAAGCCGTCGCCTTCGCTAAAATTGCAGACAAATGACTCCCCATCATTTCCAATCACCTCAACAGCTTTTGGATCATTGTGATAGCACAGAATGCCAAGGTCCAAGCCAACAAAATTTGAATCCTTCCAAAAAACAGCACAAACCAACTTTGGATCAGGGTCCATTGGGAATTTTATGTTTTGCAACTCGCGATGTACTGCCGTCGCCCGCGTCAACAGGTCGCCCTGGAATTGGTCCAAATATCGCTCTGAACTTGCAAGTGCGATATTCCTCTCTCTATTGAATCCAAGCAAATCAACCCAATATCTTATAGTAAAGGAAACTGGGATTAGCAGCGAGGTAGCAAACGCCAACAGTAGAACTTTCTTAGCCGTCATGAAGGTACCACAAACAAACTTCTCGATGATTCCACAGCTGACTCGAACATAAAATAACAGCAAAATTAATGAACGCCCAGCGACCTTAAACGGTCCTAAGCGATATTACGAGGCAATGGATTAAAAACTAAACCCCCTTTGCGTTACCCATCTCTTTCCTGCAATCAAAGTCTGACTTTCCTTGCTGTTGGCAGGTTTGTAACAAGGTCTGCAGCCTATCAATTGATTTGCTGTCGGTCATGTCGATTGGCAGCTGAGGACATCGATACCACTTTTCGTACGTCGCATAATAGTTGCTAGAAAACATTGGAAACAGTGGAACGGTGCAACACTTGGCTTTTACCTTTACCCAAATGACCTGCGACCGCCTATTTAAAATCCCACCGTTTTCTTTACTCCAGATATTGCTAATTGCTTGAACGATGTCTTCATTTCCAGCGGCCGGCATCCCGAAAATGTCTATTCCCTCGGCGATTGGAGTTGCTATGGCTTCTTGAAGGTTTGCACCACCTGATCCCGCAAGGTCCATAATGTTCACTAATCGTTGGAATACTTCCAACTCGTGCAGTAAGATTTCTGCGTTTTCACCGGCACCCGGAGGCATTGCAGTTCGTTCAGGCTGCAAAGCAAATCCGGTTACAGTTACATCCTGTTTGTCATACACTTCGCAACCGCATTTAGAATTGTCTGGCGACAGGCCGATCGGATCTGTTTTGTCCAATCCCGAATAGATCTGGTAGATACCAATTCCTCCTAAATACCCAATCGGATCTCTGGAGCAGAACCTGCCGGCGACGAAACAAGAAAGGGCCATCCATTAATCTTCTAAGCAAGGAGCATGTCCCGAGTCTTTGCTTTGGAAATACTCCGCCTTTGGACGTGATCGGAGTGGTAAACCTCTTCTCCAGCGAGTTCACATGCATCTCTACAACATCGACCGCGCAGCACACAATGCTAGAGGCCACCGTGTTGTTGCCGCCACTGGCCGGGAGTCATTTCAAATTCTCGCTGAAAGACATTGGCAAAATACTGACTGGTTTTAAATCCACAGGCTGCCGCGACGTTTGCAATCGATTGGTTGCCTTGCAGCATCCGTTTGGCATGATCCAATCGAATTCGCTGGATTTCAGCCTTGGGACTACGTCCCACGTGCTCGCGAAAAAGCCTCTCTAAATGTGAGCGGCTCACCGAGACGTGACGAACGACATCATTCACGTTGATACCGCTGAGCGAGTGATCGCGGATATACTGAATTGCACTGACCATATCCGGTTCGCCGATAGCGATGATGTCCGAAGATCGGCGAGTTTCTACACCCGTGGGACGCACCCAAATCGGCTTGCTCGGCCAGGGTCCACCATCTAGCATCGATTGCAACTGGCCAGCCGATAAATATCCGATCTGTTCGGCGTTTTGCTCGATGCTAGACAACGGAGGCCAAGACATTCCACACAACACCGGATCATTGTCAACACCAACGACGGCGACTTGATCAGGCACGGAGATTCGAGCCAAACGTGCCGCCTCTAACAACCGCGTTCCACACAAATCGTTCGAACACAGAATTCCGGTCGGATATTCAAGCGTACCCAACCACTCGCCCAACTCGCTTCGTTGATGCAACCACTGAATCGCTCGCTTGCGTTTGGGCACATAGTGAGCCGCCAACTCCAACCCACGAGCACACAGCCGACGCTGGAAAGCGTTATATCGAAAACGGCACCAATCTCGGTCCACGATCTGGCACCACGCCAAACGGCGAATACCGCGTGGCAAGAAATGATCGATCGCAGCGTCAACCAAAGCATCCTCGTCCGAGTAGACAATTGGCACATTTCGATCCATCCCACACATGTCGGTTTCAATCATCGGCACATCAAGTTGACGCAGTGCATCGACAACGGCTCCCGAGGACGAATGCGCAATCACGCCATCGACGTCAAAGTGGTTGACCCAACTCGGCAACCGCTCTCGTTTGCCCCGCTCTTCGACATACACGGCCCAATCACAGTTACCCTCACTCATGTAACGCGCGATCCCCTGCAGCAGTTTGCGCCCAAACGCCTTCGAGGTCTCGATCAGCAATAAAATGTTGCGAGGCTTAGCCATACGAAAATCCATACATTATTTACGAATTATCGTACTGGAAATACTTGGTCTTTCAAGGGAGAATCACCAGTCAGGAATAAAGCAGTGAGAAAGGGTGACTCGAATCGAGCAAACCGTCTTGGTGTTAGGCTTGTCGGTCGACTTTTACTGCCGATCCTGATGTAGCAAGTGCGATTGAACACAAACAGGTTGCGAAGTGACAGCGACGTCCTTCAACCTCGTTAAACAATAAGGATAGAGCATGGATCTCGGACTCTCAGGGAAAGTCGCGTTGGTGACGGGCGCTGCCGGTGGTTTGGGAAAAACGATTGCCGAAACATTGGCGGCCGAAGGAGCCAAGGTCGGTGTCAACTACCGAAGCAAGCCTGAGCAAGCGAAAGCGATCGTGGAGTCGATTCGCAAAGCCGGTGGCGATGCGATCGCCGTCGGTGGCGATGTCGTGGATGACCAACAAGTGGCTGGCATCTTTGACCAACTTGAGTCCTCACTAGGGACCGTTGATGTGTTGGTCAACAATGCGGCATATTGCCCAACCAGCCCCACCACCGAGTTGGCTTCGGAAACGTTCATGCACACGATGAACGTGAACCTGGGCGGCACGTTTCGATGTTGCCAACAATTCGTTCGTCATCTGGAAGCGGTGGGCCGTACGGGGCGCATCGTCAACATTTCGTCACAGGCGGCTTTCCGCGGAAGTCGCAGCGGTAAAACGGCCTACGACTCAAGTAAGCGAGGCATCATCGGCTTCACGATCTCGTTGGCTCGCGAATTGGCCGAGAAAGGTTTTTGCGTCAACTGCGTTGCCCCCGGCTTGATGCTTACCGAAATGGTGGCTGACGCATACAACGCCGACCCTGACGCATTTAACAAGCGTGCTCCACTGGGACGTCTCGGCAAAATACAAGAGATTGCAGATGTGGTTGTTTTTCTGGCTTCGGACCGAGCGAGTTATATGACCGGTGCGACGGTTGATGTCTCGGGCGGCCTGGCAATGCATTAAGGAGAGTGATATGGAACCCACATTGAATGAAAACCACACGATGTCGCTGAAGGTTCGTACTCAATTGAGTGCGATGATGTTCTTTCAGTTCATGATGTTAGCCGTATGGTTCGTTCCGCTGGCAGCGTACTTGGATCAGAATGGAGTCCAGGGGACGTTTCGAGCGTTGATCCTAAGTTCAATGCCTCTGGGGTGTCTTGTCTCGCCAATCATTGGGATGTTGGCCGACCGCCACTTTGCGGGTCAAAAGCTGTTGTTCCTATTGAACCTATTGGGCGCGATACTGCTTGCAGTCGCCGCAACGGTCGACGACCCAACGGTGATCTTCATCCTACTGTTGCTACAGATGCTGTGCTACATGCCGACGTGGGGACTGACCAGCGCGATCGCGATGGCACATTCGCCTACCGAGAAATTTCCTCAGATACGAGTATTTGGTTCGATCGGCTGGGTCGCTGCTGGGCTATTCAGCTTGGTAGCCATCAAACTGAATTTAGCGGAAAAGTTTGACGGCACAAATTTGCCAATGTACTGCGGCGCCGCAACTAGCCTTGTCGGTGCAATGGTTGCTCTGACATTGCCCGACACGCCTCCCAAAGCCAAGGGTCAAAAAGCATCGCTCGTCGACGTGATGGGGTTGCGGGCATTTTCTCTGATGAAAAGCTTTGATTTCGCTGTCTTTATCATTGTGTCGCTGCTGGTCATGATTCCCTTTGCATCGTATTGGTCCTACGGCTCTCAGTTCCTTAGCGACGAGGGTTTCGAATACATTACGATCACAATGAATTGGGGCCAATTGGCCGAGATGTTCTTCATGCTGTTGATCCCGTTGGTACTAGCCAAGGTGGGAATTCGCTGGGCAATGGTCATGGGATTGATCGCGTTGGTGGCGCGTTACGCATCCTTTTTGTTGGGCGACATGTTTGACATGACAGAACTATATTTCGTTGCCATTTTGGTCCATGGACTAATATTTGGTTTCTTCTTTGTGGGTGGCCAGATTTACATTGACAAGAAGGCCCCCGTCGAAATCCGTGCTCAGGCGCAGGGTGCAATCTTTTTGGTGACGTTCGGAGTTGGCCTACTGTTGGGCAATTTCGTCAACGAATGGATGATCCAACAGAACACCGTCGAAGGCGTGGTTTCGTGGGCCCCAGTGTGGAAAACAATGACGATCGGTTCGGTTGCCTTGCTGGTCGCGTTCTTACTTCTCTTCCGCGGAAAGGACGACGTTGAAGAGTTCTCCAGCTCGGAAACCCCAGCGGTGGAGGCGGCATCATGAGTCAGTACCTATTAGGGATCGACAACGGCGGCACGGTCGCCAAAGCCGCCCTCTTTGAAACGACTGGCAAAGAATTGGCGATCGCGCGCCGTAGCATTGAATTGGAAATGCCGCACTCCGATTGGCGAGAAATCGATGCTGATCGAATGTGGGACGCGACGGCCCAGGCCATTGCCGAAGTGATCGCCAAAGCCAAGGTAGCCGCCAACGATATCGTTGCCGTTGCCTGCACCGGCCACGGTAACGGGCTTTACCTTGTCGATGAATCGGGAAAACCAACTCGCAAAGGGATCAGTAGCAGCGATTCGCGGGCTCGTGAATATGTTGAACGATGGAACAAGGACGGAGTCATCGATAGACTGCGTCCAAAGACGCTGCAGTGCAACTGGCCGGCACAGCCCAACGCGTTGCTGCGATGGATGATTGACCACGAACCGGAAACACTCCATCGAAGCCGCTGGGCATTGATGTGCAAAGACTATGTACGGATGCGGCTGACGGGCGAAGCAAGAGCCGAGCTAACCGACTACTCCGGCACCAGTTTGCTAGATGTTCCCGCAGGTGACTATGACGATGAGTTGTTCCAAGCGTTCGAAATCGAGTCGGCGCGTCATCTGATGCCCGCCATCGTCCGCAGCACGCAACCAGCAGGGAGCATCTCCGCTAGCGCAGCGAGTGAGACAGGTTTAGCGGAAGGCACAGCCGTTTACGGTGGCGCTTTCGATATCGATGCTTGTGGGTTGGCCGCCGGATGTATCGACCCGCAGAGCATGGTCATGGTTGGCGGAACATGGGGAAACAACCAATACATTACGCCCGAGCCGCTATGCAGTGCCGACGTGTTCATGGTCACCCGCTACGCGATCGATGGCTATTACTTAGTTCTCGAAGGCAGTGCAACTTCGGCCAGCAACCTGGAATGGTTCGTCGACCAGATGCTCGTCGACCAACGCCTTCAGGGCACCAACGTCTATCAGTGGTGCGACAGGGCAGTTGGGGAGGCTTCGCCGACAATCTCTGACCCGATGTTCCTGCCTTTTTTGTACGGCAGTCCTGTCAATCCCAACGCGACCGGCACCTTTCTTGGACTCACGGGACAAACCGATCGTGCCGCGATGGCCCGCGCAGTCTTTGAAGGTGTTTGCTTTATGCATCATTGGCATTGGGATCGTTTGATGCAATTCCGTTCTCGACCAAACATTATCAGCATGACGGGCGGAGTCGCGCATAGTCAGGTTTGGTGCCAGATGTTCGCTGACATCTTCAACGTTCCTGTACTGGTACCCGACGCTGAAGAACTTGGCGCCCTAGGGGCGGCGATGATTGCGGCGGTGGGACACGGCATCCATCGCGACCTAGCCACTGCCTGTGCCAAGATGACGAGAATCAATCGCCGTCACGAACCCAATACACAGCGACATACGGTTTACTCCGAACGACGCAAGCGATTCCTTGCTACTTTGGATGCACTGTGTCCGCTTTGGAATTCCCATTGACCCCTCAACAGCCCATTGACTCTCAACAGCCCAGCTCGCGAAGTCGAGCCCAACAAAAGGATGATCGTTATGAAGCGAAGAACTCTGATGAAGGCAACCGCGTTGGCAGCCGCAGCTCCTTTGGCATTGAACATGAAAGTGGCCGACGCAGCGCCAATGAGAAACGCTGACTTTTACACTGACAGCAAGTTCGACGAGGAGAAAGCCAAAGACGGCTTGATGGCGATGTGCAAACGTTTCGGCTATCCGTTGTTTCCCGAGTTTCGGGAAAAGCTATGGGTCAGCGACTACGGCACGGGCAATTATGCAAAGCTTGGTTTGGCCGCATTGATGTATGAAAACCACAACAGCGAAGATGGTGCATACATGTTGATGGACTTGTTCCTGTTGCCAGGTCAAATGCTGCCCGAACATTGGCACTTGGAAGGCGATCTAGGGATCATTAAGAACGAAGGCTGGCTAGTCCGTTGGGGCAAAAGCTACATCGGCGGCATCGGTGACAACAACGTAGCAGAGTTTCCCGAAATCGAGATCCCGAAGGTCCACTGCAACGGAACCACAACAACGCATCATGTTGTTGCTGCCACGCAAGGCATGTTCGTTCCACTGGCCGAACTGCGTTCACGTCACTGGCAATTCGGAGGCCCCGAAGGCGCGATCATCACGGAGGTTGCCAACCTACACACGGACTCGGCAGTTCGCCATTCGGACAAAGCAATCAACGACAATTTCCTCGGCCTATGAGCGAGTTTCCGTCGGCTTGTGAACAACGTTCCGCGGCTTTTTGCCCTCTCGCTCGCGGGAGGGCCGGTCGCCGAAGCAGCCGGGGAATGCCTTGGTAGGCCCTCAGCGCCAAATCGTCGCGACAGCGTGACAGTCGGCCCAGGCTCATGTCCAGGCTCAAAAAACACTCCATCAACACACCCACCACTCCCCACCAATCGGTAACATCCATCAACCACGAGGTACACCATGGTACGCAACTTTCTTCTGCTCTTCGTTTTGGCAATCAGCAGCCAAGTGTGCCTCGCGGCAACCACGCTCAAACAGATTGAAGTCGACGGAGCACCAACGTCGATCGTCCTGCCCGAGAATACGTCCACTCCCGACGGGATGACGGTTGCCAAAGACGGCAAGATATACCTGAGCATGCTGAACTTACAGGTTCCTGCACAACCTGCAGTTTGGACAGTGGACGCGGACAATCAACTTCAAAAATTGATCGATCTGCCCAAACATCCTGAAACCGATGGCGTCTTTCCATTGGGCATCGCGCAAGGCAAGGATGGTAACTTGTACGTTGCCGACAACCAAACATTCGGCGCAAACAACGCTCACCAATCACGTCTGCTGCGTGTCGTCATGAAAGACGATAAGGCCGTTCGAGTGGAAACGGTTGCGACTGGCCTGATCGCTGCAAACGCAGTCGAAGCCCATGGGAAACGCATCTACGTCACCGAGACCTGTTTGATCAACGATGCGAAGCCACATGTGTCGGGGCTTTACAAATTCGAACTGGATGAATTGTCGGCGGACAATCCCGTGCAATTAGAGCCCGATGGAGCCGATCCGCGTTTGGTTGCTAAATTTACAACCGAGGCGGATGATTGGCGATCCGACATCGGCGCCAACGGCTTGGCCATTTCGCCTCAGGGCGTTTTGTACGTATGCAACTTCGGCGAAGCCTCGATTCTGACCGCGCCCTTGAAAGAAGACGGTTTTCTTGCCGAACCATTGAAGGTGCTGGTAAAGGGGGACGGAATCGGCAGCACCGACGGCATGAAATATGTGCCTGCCATCAAGAAATTGGTCGTTGCTGACTTCTTCTCTAATGCAATCCATTTGGTCAGCCCAAGAACGGGCCGCGTTAAGACAGTCGCTCAGAACCCCAACTCGGACGGTGCAGGTGGCAAATTGGACAAACCCTCCGAACCGTGCGTCCGCGGCACGACCCTGTATGCCTCGAACATTGACTTGCCGTATGACGGCAACGAGCCCGACAAACCAGACTCACTGACAGTGATCCAACTCAAGATCACCGAGTAACAAGTACGAGTTGTTGGACCGTGCGTGTTTCCAATAGCTCACCCTGCAACCACCTGGAGAAAACTGTGGATTTCGAAGATAAAGTGGCGCTGGTGACCGGCGCCGCAGGAAGTATTGGCAAAGGCATTGCCGCACACATGATTGCGGAAGGTGCCAAGGTCTTTGTAACCGACTTGGATCAAACGTCGCTGGATGCGATTGCCAAAGAACTCGGAGAAGACTGCAAAGCCTTGGCAGCCGACGTCACCGTACATGACCAAGTCAAAAAAGTTGTTGAGGCGACCACAGCGGCGTACGGCAAAATCGACGTATTGATCAACGTTGCCGGAGTGACCGGCGCGGGCAGCGCGGTTGAAGAAATTGACGAGAAGACTTGGGATTTTGTCTTCGACGTCAATTGCAAAGGCACGTTCCTGTTCATTAAAGAAGTCGTACCATTGATGAAAGCAAACGGCAGCGGCAGCATCGTTAACTTTTCTAGCAAGTCCGGCAAAACGGGTTCGGCGCTGATGAGTGCCTACTCCTCGGCAAAGGCCGCCATCATTGGTTTGACTCAAGCGTTGGCGTTTGAATTGGCCGGCAATGGCGTTCGCGTCAATTGCGTTTGTCCCGGAATTACCGAAGCGACGGGCGTATGGAACAACGTGTCGGCGGACTATGTGAAAAACATGGACATGCCGATCGAGGAAATCGCCAAGAAGTTCACCGCGAAAGTGCCGTTAGGTCGGTTGGCAAGAATCGATGACGTTGTCCAAATGACATGCTATTTGGCATCCGAGAAAGCCAGCTACATGACCGGCCAAGCGATCAACATCACCGGTGGCCGTGAGATGCACTAGGCACTGTCTCGTCAATGTGAATTGACGCACTCTCATGTGAGCCGCCAGCCGCGGGTATTTACGGGGTCCCCGGCGGCTAGCGCCGTGCCGCTCATCATTTACGACACAGTGACTCGTTCCCCCAATTTCGAAACATACTCTTCAAGGAAACAAACGAATCATGACTACATGGACCAAAGAGAAAGTTGCGGCGACGATCGACCATGCCGCCTTGAAAGCAAACGTCACCGACCAAGAAATCATCGAAAACTGTGAGCTTGGCAAGAAGTATCACGTTGCCAGCGTGTGTGTGCGCCCGAGCGACATGCCGTTGGTTGCCAAGGAACTAGCAGGTTCCGACGTGTTGCCATCGATGGTCGTTGGATTTCCGCATGGCGACAGCAAGCCGGAAGTGAAGGCATTGGAAGCCAAACTAGGAATCGAAGACGGCGCCAAAGAGCTCGACATGGTAATGAATGTCGGCAAGTTTCTCTCGGGCGACGAAGATTGGGTCCGCCGTGATATCGAAGCGGTCGTTGCCGAGGCCAAAAAGGCCGGCGGTGTCGAGGTCAAGGTGATTTTGGAATCCTGCTACTTGACCCCCGAACAGATCGCGCGTGCTTGCGAGATATCGCGTGAAGCGGGCGCCGACTATGTCAAAACATCAACCGGTTTTGGTGACGGCCCTGCCACCCCCGAAGCGATCGACGTGATGATCAAAACCGTCGGTGACACGATGGGCGTCAAAGCCTCCGGTGGCATACGAGATTACGAGACCGCGAAAGGCTACTTAGAACAAGGCTGCAAACGTCTGGGCAGCGGTGGCGGAACCAAGACCCTATTGGACCAGGCTCCCGAAGCGTAGTGGTCGCTCGGTTTGCGTCACACTCCCTTCGGGAAAGAACCTCCGGCCAAGTTCTGGCCGGAGAGCGGTCACGAACTGGCCGCGGAACCAACTGAAAGAGAATCATGAAAGCGATTGTATATCACGGCCCTGAAGACATCCGCGTTGAAGAGCTGGCAAAACCCACGTGCGGCAATGATGAATTGCTGGTCAAGGTTGATGCTTGTGCTGTTTGCGGTACTGATTTGAAAACGTTTCGGCATGGCAACCCGCGCATCAAGCCACCGATGACGATGGGCCACGAATTGACCGGCTTGGTCGAAGAAATCGGCTGCGATGCGGTCGGCGGTTTCGGCCTAGGCGACCGTATTGTGATGGCGACCAGTATCTCTTGTGGCGACTGTTACTACTGCCACAACGGTTGGCCCAACTTGTGCTCCAATTTGGCCCCGATGGGTTTTTCTTATCCTGGTGGCATGGCCGAATACGTGGTCATCCCGGGACGTGCCTTACGAAACGGGCATGTCATCAAGACACCCTCGATGAAAGCCGAACATGCAGCATTAGCAGAACCGGTTAGTTGTGGCGTGAATTCGCTCAGCCAAACCGATCTCCAAAAAGGCGACACGGTTCTGGTAATGGGGGCTGGGCCGCTTGGCATCATCAATTCGTGTGTTGCGAAAAGCCTTGGCGCAGAGAAAATCATTCTGTCGGAAATCAGCGACGCTCGACTTGCGCAGGCAGAAAAATTCGGCTTTGATGTGTTGGTCAATCCGGCCACCGACGATTTATCCGAATGCGTAAAGGCGCATACAAATGGCTTAGGAGCAGATGTCGTGATTATCGCGGCGCCCGCGGCGAAGCCACAGGAAGACGCAATGCACTTGGTCCGAAAACGGGGTTCGGTTGTCCTGTTTGCATCGTTGCCCGCATCGGCAGCGACGATCCAGTTGGACAGCCGTGCCATTCACTATGGCGAGCTAAGGGTGGTCGGAACGAGTGATTCCGCTCCCTGGCATGTCGAAAAAGCAGTTGAATTACTCGAGAGCGGCCAAGTTCCAGCTGCGAAACTGGTATCGCACCAATTACCACTGGATCAAATCCATGAGGCATTTCGTCTGATGGCCTCAGGCGAGGCATTGCGTGCGGTCGTCAAGCCGTAGATGCCTTGCATCGTGTGACCACAAAACAACCATTCCCTCCACTCTGCAGAGAACGCGATTATGACTCCGCGACGAGCTACTGCAACGCTTTGCGCACTGGGGATTTTCGTTTTCAGCATGGTTTGTGCGGCGACGGGGCAAACGATCACAATCGCGGCAAGACAGCTTTCGGAGAAGTCCGACATCGTCGTGCCTATCGAAAACCGATGGGATGGTTTGGTGGTCTGTCATGGAGCCAAGGGAATGCTCCAGTGGCGTGCCGATGTTCCCGATGGCGGGGATTACTACTTGCACTTTCTTTACACCAGCGGCGAACAACGGCCCATGCGGCTCTCGCTCAATGGCAAGCAACATCCGCAACCAATCCTCCAACAACAAACCGGCGGTTTCTTTGCCAGCGACCTGCAATGGGAATCTTGTGGCCCGTTTCATCTGACGGCGGGAGACAACACGGTTCAGTTACAAGCGATTGGATCCGCTCCGCACATGGCTGGCGTTGTGATTTCGAAGACAGCCAGCGTCCCTGATCCGGACGCGTTCGTCCACCTGTTTCCGCGTCCCGTTGATTTGACGGGACCTGTTAGTAACGACGTGGCTGCGACCCGATCGGCGGTGCGAAAATTGCTTCCGTCGGTCGAGCAGATTCTGTTTGTCAAACGCTATACATTCCAATCGAGCCACTACTACACGGACTTCATTGATGGCTGCAAAGACTTTGGCGGGAACCTTTGCCTGCTGTCGTTAGACGATGGCACGGTCACTGATTTGGTACCCGAGTTATCTCATGGCATTTTCGGCCGTTGCGACCTTTCCTTTGACAGTCAACGAGTTGTCTTTGGTTGGAAACAGAAGCTCGATGTTGGCTTTCGAATATGGGAAGTCAATATCGACGGCACGGGACTGCGCCAATTGACGTTTCCGCCCGCTGACGAAGAAGCGAGAATCGCGAAATACAATCTCGACTGGTGGAAACACTACGCCCACCACACCGATGATATGCATCCATGCTATTTGCCCGATGGCGGTATCTGTTTCACGTCAACTCGCTGCGAATATGGCATCCTGTGTGATGGTCCTGACAAACTAACCAGCTCGGTCATTTATCGGATGGACGCCGATGGCGGCAATATCGAGAAGCTTTCGAATAATTCCGTCAGCGAATCGGCACCAAGCATCATGAACAATGGACGCATCCTATACACACGTTGGGAATACGTGGATAACGGATCGGTCACCAACAAGGGGCTTTGGTCAATGCGGCCCGACGGCACCGGTTCCGAAGAGGTTTATGGAATGAGCATTGCTTTTCCATCGGTCTTTAACGTCGGCCGCGCTATGCCATACGACAACAATTTGTTTGTCGCCATCGGAGCACCTCACATGCCCTTGGGCGTCGGTACGGTGATGCTGATCGATAGTCGCCAAGACCACCGCACGGGCGAAGCGGTCAGCTACGTTACCCCCGAGGTCGATACGCGTCACCAATGGGGCTGGGACAATGTTCCGGGAGGCGCGACAAAGCCGATTCCGCCCGAAGAACAAGCTGGTCGTGACGGCAAAGGGAACACACGCAAAGGTCCGCTGTACATGGACCCTTACCCGCTCTCAGCCAAAGAGTTCTTGGTCTCGTTCAACCGATCGAAAAATTGGAATGCAATCGACGCATACGGTCTTTACTTGATTGATGCCGAGGGTAAAAAACATTTGTTGCACCAAGACGACGAATTTTCCTGCTGGATGCCGATCCCCGTGCAAGCACAACACAAACGATCGCTCTCTCACGAGACCGCGGACCCGCATTTGGCAGAGCAAGGTTTGGCTAGGGTTGTGATTTCTAACATCTATCGCGGCTTGGATGGCGTCGAACATGGCACCGTCAAGTACATCCGCATCAATGAACACGTGCCACGTCCCTGGGCAGCCCGACGTTTTTGGGAAGGCGACGTCTACGACCAACAACACTCGACAGTTACCTGTGACACGCACTTGGGTTTGAAAATCCAACACGGCGTGGTTCCCGTCGACCGCGATGGTTCCGCTCACTTCCTGGTCCAAGCCGATAAGAACATCTTCTTCCAAGCTTTGGATGAAAACTATGAAGAGGTGCAACGTGAACGCACGTTTGTCAACTATCGGCCCGGTGAAGTCCGGGCTTGCGTTGGCTGTCACGAACGAGCCAATGAGCTTTCGATGACAGTCGCGGCACAGACTCCGCTGGCGATGCTGAGAGAACCGGACCTACCCGGCCCGCAACCGGGCGAGAAAACGGGTGCTAGACCGCTGGCGTATGAGGTGGATGTGCAACCGGTTCTTGACGCACATTGTGTACGATGTCATGAAGGTCAGAAAAGTGAAGGAAACTTGGATCTATCCGGCGAGCGCACCAAGCTGTTTAGTCTCAGTTACGAGAATATTCTTCAGCGTGACTTGATTCCGATTATCGGCGAAAACCATCCCAAGAGTGGTAATAACCATTACCTGCCGCCTTATAGTTTGGGGACGCCTGCCAGCCGATTAAAAGACTACCTCGGACCGAACCATTATGACGTTCAACTAACGCTCCCAGAGAGAATTCGAATCACGACTTGGATCGATTCGAACGGGCAATTCCACGGTTCCTATTACGGCCGCAAGAATTTGAAGTTCCGAGAGCATCCCAATTTTCGCCCGCGACTGACCTTTGAGCAATCGCATGCCAACACGCCTCCGGTGGCCGATGCGCAACGTTAACACCGACCTTCCCCCCTCAACCCGTCGCTTGCAGGCAAATCCGGCCTGCAAACGACGCCCGCCCATTCACTTGTTTTTGGATACGTTTCCCATGTTTGCACCAGTCAGAACGCCGCCAATGCGGCTCATCATCGGCACGCTATTGTTCGCCACGTTCATCACAGCGACCTTAGCGTCGTTAGCCTCCTACGCTGCGGAGTGCCCGTGGCGCGACTATCAAAAAGAATCATCGTGGGCCGCGACCGTCGCTGCAACTCGAACCGCACTCAATACGTCTGACAGCATTCAAGGGCTACGTTTTGGAAGCTGGCATCTGTCAAAAACCGTTGACTCTTCTGCCGAAGCCAATCAACCGTACCTTTCTCAGCTTAAAGAATTTGACGCCAAAGCAACCGATGCAGAAGGAAAAGCCCTGTGGAGCGAACAGCGCAAATGGGAATCGGGAAAACGGACCAATCTTTCGCTGACGCCAGAACGCTCATGCTACATTGCGCGAGAAATCACATCAAACGCTGACCGTGAACTCGCCATCGACATCAGCCACGATGATGGTCTGACGATGTGGCTCAACGGAACAAAGCTGGTCGATTCGGACATTCTTTTAGACATCAAAGGGGACGCCCCGGTCGATCGATTGAATCTCCGGAAAGGTAAAAACGTGTTGGTTCTGAAACTCTACAATTGGCGAGGCGGAGCTAGTTTTCGTTTGTCATGTGAGGGCGATATTGGCGACGCGGAATGGTGTTGGAAGCAAATTCGCAACGACTATCCTGAACTCAGCCATCGCTTTGAAACCGAATTCCCCAAAAGCAAGAATTTGATCAGCTGGTTTGGCGCCGGTACTCGCAATACATCCGAGCGAGGTATCTTAACACGTCAACTTGAGAAGCTTCAGCCGTACCATGAACAGCTGCAAGCATCCTATGACAAACTACTCGATGAAAAAGTATCCGCGTCGGACCCTCGCTGGCTTGCTCTCTATGAACAGGTCATCGACTTCGCGGATGACGTCAGTGAATTCCGCTCAATGAACTTGGCCGCTTTGCGACGAGGGGTTGCAGACCTATTGGAACATGATGCCGACCGTTTCGACGATCCGTCACAGATCAATAGTCGGCTGACACTGTTCGAGCAAGACATCCAACGCTATGAGAAACTTCTATTGGACGGAAAACGTCCTGAACGAAGCTACCTGAAAAAGACAGCGGACGATTTCCGAAAGTTCCAACGCAGCGTGCTGCTTCGCAATCCGCTTTTAGACTTTGACCAGTTGCTGTTAGTCAAACGCGATTTTGGCACTTCGGCCAGAAGTGTTATCAGTAGCTCACTTGGACAGCCAACACTGAATTCCCACACACACGACACCCTCCGGCACAATGGGTGGCAGAACGAGATTGCGATACTCAGCGATCTACGCGGTGAAACGGAGATGGCAACACTCTACAAACCCAAGGCCGACCAAATTTTGTGCGAGATGGACCTGGACTTCTCTGCGGATCGTCTGATGTTCAGTTCGATTGGTGACCATGACCGATGGGCATTGTTTGAAATTGACGTCGACGGCAGTGGGCTAAAGCAGATGACCCCGAACAACTTGCCGGACGTCGATTTCTTTGACTCTTGTTATTTACCCGATGGCAGAATCGCCACCACATCGACGGCGCCATTCCAAGGCCTGCCTTGCGAAAACGGCAGCAAACCGATGGCCAGCCTCTATCTGCTGAATCCGGAGACACAGCATCTACGTCGCTTGACGTTTGAACAAGACAGCGACTGGTCACCCTGCGTCCATCACAACGGACGTTTGATGTATTTGCGTTGGGAATACACTGACACGCCGCACTATTTCACACGAATCCTGATGACCTGCAATCCTGATGGTACCGGCCAGATGGAACACTATGGATCGAATTCGTATTTCCCCAACTCATTCTTCTTTGCTCGCCCCATCCCCACGCATCCTTCCAAGGTGGTTGGAATTGCAACCGGACACCACGGCATTTCTCGCAGTGGACGGTTGCTGATCCTCGATCCCAGTAAAGGACGCCGCGAAGCAGAGGGCGTTGTGCAGGAAATCCCTGGTTGGCAGAAGGAAGTCAAACCCGATGTGATCGACCGATTGGTCGATGGTGTTTGGCCTCAGTTCCTACATCCCTATCCACTGAGTGACAAGTACTTCTTGGTCTCTGCGAAGCTGACCCACGATTCGTTGTGGGGAATTTATCTGGTCGATGTGTTTGACAACATGACGTTGATCAAAGAGGTCGAAGGCAGCGCGCTTTTAGAACCGATTCCTTTTCAAACCACAACTCGTCCACCGGTCATCCAAGACCGTATCGTTCCTGGGGAAAAACAGGCAAGCGTTTTCTTAACCGACATCTATCAGGGACCGGGCCTGGACGGTGTCCCACGTGGCACGGTAAAAGACCTGCGACTTTTCTCGTATCACTATAGCTTTATCAAAACCGGCGGCCATGCCAGCGTCGGCGTTGAAAGTAGCTGGGACGTTAAACGCATTCTGGGAACCGTGCCGGTGGAAGATGACGGTTCGGCGAGTTTTACCATCCCTGCAAATACGCCAATATCCATTCAACCTTTGGATGAACAAGGCCGCGCGTTGCAGATTATGCGCAGTTGGTTGGTCGGCATGCCGGGCGAACGTGTCTCGTGCATTGGATGTCATGAATCCCAGAACTCCGTTACTCCCAACGCTTTCAACAAGGCGGCTCGCCGTGCCCCCTCTTCGATTCAACCATGGCGTGGCGACGCCCGACCCTTCGGATTTCACCACGAAGTACAACCCGTCCTGGACAAATATTGTGTTGGCTGTCACGACGGCAGCGAGCGACAACGGCCGAATTTTGTAGCCGACCATGACGAACCGGACTATCAAAAAGCCACCGCGTACCAAGCTTTACAACAATACGTGCGCCGACCGGGCCCCGAGAGTGACTATCACATCACAACTCCGCTGGAATACCACGCCTCGACCAGCGAACTGATCCAGATGCTTAAGAAAGGCCATCACCATGTTCAATTGAATGAAGAAGCATGGGACCGACTTTACACCTGGATCGACCTAAACGCGCCTTATCGAGGACGCTGGGATCCAGGCGATTGGCGACTCGGTGATCAATTGAAGCGACGCCTGGAAATGGCGGAGTTGTACGAAGGTGGCTCGCCAAATCCTGAACAAGAATACTGTGCCGTTGCCGAACAGATGGCAAGCAAGCCCAAACCCAAATTCATCACTCCTGATGTCCCCGATTCGATCGACCTCCGTTTTCCCCGATTGCCGGATTGGCCCTTCGATGCCGAAACAGCGCTTGCAAAGCAACAAGACAGCGTGACGCAACAAGACAGCGTGACGCAACAAGACAGCGTGAAGCAACAAGAGGGCGCGAAGCAAGTCACTACGACCTTGACCATCGGCTACGTACGTCCCGAAGGCGAAGTCGACACGTCAAACTGGCGATACCAAGCGTACCCGTTAACTTACCAGTACTCGGATCAACCGACCGAAGGCAGCCATCCAATCCTTTTGCACCTGACCCGCATCCCGGATGGACGGTTCGAGATGGGATCAAGTGATGGGCCAACCGATGAGCAACCGGCACTCGAAAACGTCATCGATCGCCCGTTCTGGATCGGCACCTACGAGATTTCGAACCGTCAATTCACGTTGTTTGACCCCAAACACGACAGCCGCTATGCCGACATGTCGGGCAAGGATCACAACGGGCGTGGTTTCGCGCTGAATCGTCCCGATCAACCCGTCGTTCGAGTCTCCTGGCAGCATGCCATCGAGTTCTGTGATTGGCTTAGTGAACGCATTGGACGCAAAGTATCATTGCCAACCGAAGCCCAATGGGAGTGGGCATGTCGTGCCGGTACTAGCACACCGATGAATTTCGGGCTTGTCGAAGACGATTTTGCGGCACACGCAAACTTGGCGGATCGAACCTCCAGCGGATCAAAGGGCAATCCATTTCCCCGCATCTCTTCGGTCAATGACGGACTGCGATTCTCCGACACTCGCGGTCGCTATCAACCCAACGCCTGGGGGCTATTTGACATGCATGGTAACGTTTCCGAATGGACGCGTTCCCGCTATCTGCCCTACGCCCGATTGGGTGACGAAGTGGCTGATGACGGATGCCGAGTTGTCAGGGGAGGTTCTTGGCGAGACCGCCCCCAGCGAGCGACCAGTAGTTATCGGATACCTTACAAAACGTACCAACGGGTATTGAATGTCGGTTTCCGAATCGTGGTGGAAGACGACATCCCGTCGTCACCTAAATAGCATTGCGAAACAACCGCTAGAATATCCTGCTCAACTCATCGCTCAGGACAAACGGCGCTCAGGACAAACGGCGCTCAGGACAAACGGCGATCAGGACAAATTGGTGGCTGTCGAAGTTGCGATTCATGCCGACGAACCATTCGATGCAACGGCGTACAACGACAACGTCATCGATTTCATTCGCCTGCGGTTTTCAATCGACCAATCGCGGGCGCCGCAAAAACGTTGAGACTCGCTCACCGCGTCAATTCCGATATACCAGTTGTTGGGATCTCCGACGCATGCGAGTGTCGTCCGAAAGACAATGCTTTGGGTTGCACCCCAACCATAATATCGCTGTGTCTTACAGCGGGAACAGTTTACGCATCATTCCCTTGGGCGACAGCACGCTTCTCATGCAGTCTCAGAGCGTGGGATTCTCCCCACGTCTTCAGTGAATCCAAAATTGGCTTGAGCGACTTTCCTTCTTTGGTCAGTTCGTACTCGACTCGCGGTGGAACTTCGGCATAGACAATTCGGTTCACCAAACCACAGGCTTCAAGTTCGCGAAGTTGTTTCGTCAGCATTCTCTGCGTGACACAACCGATCTTTCGCTTGAGCTCACTAAAACGAAGCCGTCCATCGAGCAAGTAGTAAAGGACGATGCCCTTCCATTTGCCTCCGATTAATTCGAGCGTTGCCTCCACCGGGCAAGCGGGTGGGTCGTAATTGATGTGCCGCTTTTTCCCAATAGTATCCATTCTGTGCCTACGTGTCATAAATGTGCGTACTTGCCCTTCGAAACAATCCCCCTAGTATTAGCACACTGCTGCTCCGTCGCAAGATTCCAAACAGGAGAGTTCTGCTAACCGACAGCAGAGAATGATCCGAATGCGTTACGAAGGCTATAAGACATTCAAGGCAGAGGGTTGCTGACGGTATCAAGCCACTAGCAAGACTCCGGCCAACAAGTGGTTCACCATCGCCGACGAGAAAGGCATGCAGCTCGACATAGAGAATCAACGCAACTGGAACGATTTGGTTATCGGCGTTCAAGAAATCCGGTAGCAAGCAATCCTCGTCCATTACCAAACACTTATCCAATTATCAACTCGACGAAGAAGGAAATCGAATCATGAAAGCGATGCTTATCAACGCCTATGGCGAAAACGCAGAATTTGAAGCTGCGGATGTTGAAAAACCTGTTGTCAAAGCCGGTCATGTGCTGGTGAAGATAGCGGCTTCGAGCGTGAATACTGTTGACACAATGATCCGCAACATGGGTAAGGAATTGCCTTTATCTCCCGACACACCTGCCATACTTGGGATGGACTTTGCCGGCACGATTGAGGCCGTCGGCGACAGCGTCAAGGACTTCTCAGTCGGCGACGAAGTCTATGGCTGTGCAGGCGGGTTGGCTGATTTACCCGGTACGTTGGCTGAGTACATGGTTGCGGACACCAACTTAATTGCCCATAAACCGAAAAACTTGTCAATGCGAGAAGCCGCTGCGTTGCCGCTTGTTGCGATTACAGCTTATGAAGGCTTAACTCGTGCGGGTATCAAACAAGGACAGAAAGTACTTGTGCATGGCGGTTCAGGTGGTGTCGGCCACGTCGCGTTGCAACTTGCAAAACACTGGGGTGCCGATGTCTATTCCACCGGTGGTGGCGATAAACAATTGGCGTTGATCGAGCAATTGGGTGCAACCGGCATCAACTACAAAACCGAAACGGTGGCGCAGTACGTTGCCAAACATACCGATGGTGCCGGGTTTGAGATCGTGTTCGATTCCGTTGGCGGTGCAAACATGACGAACTCGTTCGAGGCGGCTGCACTTAACGGCCAAGTTGCCACGACCGTTTCAATGTGCGAGTTAGATCTAACGTTGGCCCACTTCAAGGGATTATCGTTGCACGTCGTATTCATGCTGATTCCGATGCTGCACAACTTCAAACGAGAAGAGCACGCAGCAATCCTGCGAGACTTGGCTCAGATTGTTGAGTCCGGCGGATTGAAACCTGTGCTTGATGAAAATCGCTATTCGCTTGCCGATGTTGGCCAAGCATACGCTCGATTGGGGAGCGGAAAAGCGATGGGAAAAGTAGTTGTCGAAAACTAATGCACCCTGCAAATCGGATCTTAACGTAGCATTCGTCTTCTAGACACTTTGCAAGATGAATGTGGTTCCGACTATTGGCACGACCTCGTTCCCGTTTATCAATCGAGGTTGCAACAGCGTGTTCCATGCGAACACGCTGAACACGACCAAGTGTTCCATTTAAAAACTTTTCCAAACGAGCGACAGAAGAATGAAACGAATTTTGCTTACAGGTGCAACCGATGGCATCGGGTTAGAGACGGCCCGGATGCTGGTGTCTCTTGGCCATCATGTCTTGTTGCATGGTCGCAGCGTTTCCAAACTTCAGAAAGTAGAGCAATTACTGACTGCGTTGTCCGCTGGTGCACCAATCGAAAGTTACGTCGCTGATCTGTCTCGCATGTCGGAGGTCGAATCACTTGCGACGGCGGTTTCCGAGAAACATCGCAATCTTGACGTACTCATCAACAACGCAGGCGTCTATGTAGCACCAGACCCCATCACGCCGGACGGACTCGATGTGCGATTCGCGGTCAACACCATTGCGCCATGGTTGCTTACGCAGCGACTACTGCCGCTTCTAAGCAAGACCGGACGAGTCATCAATCTCTCGTCCGCTGCGCAAGCTCCGGTCGATATGGATGCACTAACGGGGAAACGCCGACTGGCTGAAGGCGAAGCCTACGCGCAGAGCAAACTTGCGTTGACGATGTGGTCTCGCGAACTGGCAACATCCCTCGGGGACGATGCGCCAGCCATCATCGCGGTCAATCCCGGCTCATTGCTCGCCAGCAAGATGGTCAAGCAAGCATTTGGGATAGCAGGAAAAGACGTTCGCATCGGTGCCGAAATTTTGACTCGCGCGGCATTGGACGATGAATTCGCGTCAGCCTCGGGGCAGTACTTTGACAATGATTCAGGGCAGCTCGCTTCGCCGCATCCCGATGCTCGTGATCCGATCAAGACAAGGAATATCACGCAAGCGATCAAAGCTTTTTTGGCGGACACGCAAAAGCCGTGACAACCGCTGGCAGTGACACGCGTAACAAGGATCGATCGCCGAGTCGACTCCTTGATCGCCGATTCTCCACAATAACCTTCGACAATCCATCCGTTTTGTAGTTTCTACGGTCTTCGTCCGGGCCTGTTGACTTTTGGTAACACAGAAGTGCGAATTGACTATTTTGAGTATGGGGCGATTGATCGATGAGTCGAGCAAATCCCTTGGATGACAGGCGACCGATGCTTGGCTATCCGCCGCCCCGATCGGATGCAACAATAGGCATGTGACCGCTGCATTGATGAAGGTCCTAGACGCTGCGCTAATACACTCACGATTGAAGGCTGAAAATGACAACTGTTAGAAGACGCGAGATACCCATTCTGTTCATCACACTCGTCGCAATGTTGTTCGCCTCACAAAAGTGCCAGGCAAACGAGACATCAAATCCCGCTAAGAAGCCTTTGAGGGTGTTCATTCTTGCGGGTCAATCGAACATGCAAGGTCACGCACATGTTCGCACGATAGATGCCATGCGTCTTAATCCGAAAACAGCACCACTATTAGACATGATGCGTGATGCGGACGGCACGGACCGAACCTGCCAAAAGACTTGGATTTCGTCGATCGGCTCGGCGAACGAAGAACAAAGGGGCCGACTAACGGTAGGCTTTGGAGCCAACACGAATGGGCCAAAAATCGGTCCCGAATTCACGTTTGGGCTCACGATGGAAACGCTTCTCGACGAACCAATTCTGATCATCAAAACGGCGTGGGGCGGCAAGAGTCTGCATACCGACTTCCGTCCGCCGAGTGCCGGTGACTACGAGTTCAACGAGACCCAGCTAGCTGACTTCAAAAAACAGGGCAAGGACATCGCCCAAATAAAGGCGGACAAGGTAGCTGGTACAGGGCACTACTACCGTTTAATGCTAGGCCATGTGAAAGCGGTTCTGGCCGACATCGCAACGGTCTATCCCGAATACGACACAGATCAGGGCTATGAGTTGTCGGGGCTCGTCTGGTTTCAGGGTTGGAACGATATGGTTGATCGCGGCAGCTATCCCAGCCGAGAAAAGTCGGGTGGATACGACCAATACAGCCAACTGCTGTCGCAATTTATCCGTGATATCCGCAATGACCTCGACGTCCCCCGTCTTCCAGTTGTGATTGGTGTGATGGGCGTCGGTGGCGCTACATCTCATTACGGTCCGGACCAGAAACGTTACAAAGCCATCCACCAGAATTTTCGTGATGCAATGGCAGCCCCCGCAACCATGCCCGAATTTGAAGGCAACGTGATTGCGGTGCTAACAGAAAATTACTGGGACATGGAAGTGACCCAATTGAGAGACCGTGAAAAATTACTCAAGGCAAAGACAGACAAGATCAATGCCGAGATGAAACAAGGCGTGCTAAGCCGCGACATTGGCCAGGCAAGGATCGAAAAAATCTACGCAGAAACTTTTGATGAACGCGAGCTACAGATTCTCAGACAAAGCACATCGAACTTTGAATTCCATTACCTGGGCTCCGCAGGAATCATGGCGCAGATTGGCAAAGGCTTTGCCGAAGCAATGCGATCGATGATCCAATGAATGTTCCGACATCCACCAAGACCATCGACCACTCGTGGGCGCAGGTCGGGCAGACGAATTGGCATTGAAGGCCGGACCAAGGAACGATGCCGAAGAAGTTTCGGCGTTTTCCTTCTAACACCAATCCAGAACCGGTATGATTGGTGGCATGCCGGTTAGGTTCGGTTTGACATCCACTGGACTTGTCTCTGATTAAGGTGCCAATGATGCGGAAGCCAATGATTTGTTTGGTTGTTGGGATTCACTTATTTCTATGTTGTGTTTGCTGTTCGGTTGGGGCGAAAGATGAAACCGGTGGGCAGGCCCCCGAAGTGAACAACAGCATCGCTTGGACTGAGGTTCCGAAGGTTGACAAGGAAGACCCAACGCTTCAACGCGGGATGGTCTTCGGGCCCGATGGACAGCCCCTCGCTGGGGCACACGTCTATGCAGCCAGTAACATTGAGTTGTTCGAAATCAGAAAAGCGAACGACGTATCGGTCAAGGACCTTGGCAATGTGCGTGCGGTGACCGATCACTTGGGACGGTTCGAATTCCATGCTTCAGATTTAACATGGACTCCGGCATCGGGCGTTCAAAAGCGGTGGGAAGCACTTCTAGTCGCCACCAAGGATGGCTTGACTCCGGGATGGATCAAAACGTGGGGCCAGGATCGGGGATTGCGTTCGCATTGGAATCCCCACATCTCGAAGGACGTCGCCATACACATGACCAAGCCCACGTTACTGCGTGGATCATTGGTGGGACCGGAGGGCAAACCTTTGGCGGACGCGCTAGTCACGCTAACTGCAATCAACACGCCCCGAGACCGCGATCTGGACAAGCACTGCGAATTCTTGCGCAACCAAAAACCCAGCTTCTTTGGCTACTCCACCAACTTTCAAGAAACGTTTTATCGACCGTGGCTAATTCCCGGCCTGACCACGCAGACCACGACTGACGCACAAGGCGGTTTCGTATTCGATGGATTGCCCAAGGATCATGTGATCGAGATGGAGATCTCCCATCCCGACGTTCGATTGACCAAGCTTAGTGTCGGCGTGCGTGAAATGGAGGACGTTATCCGAGCAGCGAACGAGTTCGAGGAAGAGCCTCGTGTGGTGCTGAGGGGATCTAGCTTCACGTACCAATTGGCTGCTGGAATCACGCTTCGGGGTCAAGTAAACATCGGCCTTGGTTTTGGGAACGGGCCTCCCGCCAGTGGTGTCACGGTGGCCCTTGCCAATCACAACGCTTCGGACGGAATGACCGGCAAGAAATTTGTCACGGATGACGAGGGACGATTCGCCATCTCGGGCCTCGGCCCTGACTATCACGACCCTGGTTACGACGTCGCGTTGGTCGGTTCTTTCCATGCGCCAATCGTATCCAAGAGATTCACCCTTTTCCCCGACTGGAAAAATCGCTTGAAGGTTCAAGCCGCGGTGCCTTATCGACTGAAGCTCCTGGACGCAGAGGGAGCGCCGATCGACCGTGAAGTCTACTCCATCACCGTGCAACGTGTTCCCGATACAACACTTCATCAAGTGACCAACCGGTTTGACGCTGCGGTGCGAGTTCAACCAGGTGTTTACGAAGGGATCATTCCCAATGGACCAGGAGCCGTGATCGTCAAACGCGGCAGTCGCCGCGACCGCCCAGCGATGGTCAATCCGAAAGAGTTTTTTGAACCAGGCCGCACCGACTGGACGGCCGAGGAAGCCAGATATGCTTACGGCGATCATTGGCAAATCACGCAACCTGGGATCATCACGACGCCACGCTTGTCGCCCGCAAAAAACCAAAAAATCAGCCAGCTCAACATGGCTGCAGTCGTGTTGACGAGGGGGGGAAGTCCCGAGGAAACACTCGAACTATCCGCGACGATCCACAAAGACGATCCCCCAAACGTCACTCTTGTCGACGAATCGGGCCATCCAGTAGCAGGTGCTCGAGTTCATCGACAACTCACAAAGTACAACGAAAAGGAGTTGCCCGCCACGTTTGCTCTGCATGGTTTGCACCACGAACGATCCGAATTCTTTCAGTTTCATCACGACGAACTCGGCTTGATCGGTTCTCTTCAAACGACACTGACGGACAAACCACTGACGGTTGTCATGAAACCTGCTGCGACGCTTCGTGGCCGCATTATCGGTCGCAACGGCGAAACCTCCCGCGACTTCGGAATTTTGGTGGATGGTGCTGTCGCCCCGCACACGTTTCTAGGCAACTACATTCGCAACACCGATCAAGTCAAAAAAGGAACGTTCGCGTTGCGAGTGACGCCGGGTGAAACTTATTCAGGCCAATGGATGCGCAAGACATACAACAGCTACTACCCTCGGCCACTGCTTGGCGAAGCATTCGCTCCAATCACACCCAAACCCGGTGAAATCGTTGACCTTGGTGATCTGGTGACTCCACAGCAGTGAAGCACATCAAAGTTGGTCTGCAAATTTCAAGTCCGATCGAACAATCTCGAACTTGTGCACCGTCATCCCTGTTCCGTTGTAGTTTGGCTCAACATTGAATCCACCATGCGATTTCAACGGATATCGGTTTCCGTTCACTTCGTAGTACCAGTCGCCTCCATCCGCTGGTATTAAGTGATCGACTCGTCCATCGGGCCCAAGCATGATGGCAGCGATCACTTTACTCACACCATCGAGATCTGAAAGATAGAATTGTTGCCGGACGGCATTGCCAGGGCCGGAGTCGATTCTCGTTTTGTTGTCCCAGTCCTGATAGTAGCTATCTCGAAAAGGCGTCAGGTAGATGATGTTGTTGTCTTTATCTCGCTTGGCACATACATAGGGAAGGTCTTGGCGACGCGGCGAATAAAGTGCCGCCAATTCATAAACACTATTGAATCGTTCAGCCATGAAAAAGCCGCGCCGGTGGATGTACTTGCTCTCATAGCCTCCGTAGCCGGTGTACAGATTAAAGACCCAATCGTGGAGCGATTGCGGACGGCAGTACAGATCCGCATCCTTTCTCACACCTTGTTCGTCGTAAACAAACGGGCAACTCCAGTTGTAGTACCAACCGAGCTTTGGCAACTCCGGTTGCCCCAACGCAGCAGGATTGGCCAGGACATCGATCAAACCAACGTCGTACACAGCGTTGATGCTGCGAGCTTGCCGAAGCCTTGATTTTTCGTCATCCCCATCGGCCTGTTTGGCCCCATCATCCTGCTCGGTCTGCGTCAAAAAGACATCGGGTTGGTTCTCCACCAACCGCCATGTCTCGTCATCATCCTGGTATTCCACCAACCCGTGATCCCACGTACCGATGTACCGCGCCGGGATTTGCAGGATCGAACACATGGCGACCAAGGTATTAGCCGCACCGCCACAATACCCGCTCTCGCCATCGAGAAAATCGACCGGATGCAAATTCTTCTCGACCGCATGCGTTTGCAAACGAGTGTCCTTGATCCAATTGGCTAACGTCGAGACAAGCGTCCGGCGGCGGTGAAGTTTCCATGGCTGGCGGATTCCTTTGGAATTCAAAATGGACGTCATCTTTGCTTCCACAAAGTCCCAATCTTGCGTGTGCCATTCGTGACCAGGAAAGTTGACTGCGTCACGATCGGGATCGAATTTGCGAGACAGCATGCAGCCAGGCTCGTCGCGAGTCGCATAACCAATTGGTAGTGAGAGCCCGGCGGGGACATGCTTGCCCACAAATACGGCATAGTCGCTACCGGTTAGTCGGGAGTGTTTCCACGTTCCCTGGGCATCGACTCCGTCGTCGTTGTAGTGCACTTCGATCGACCATGCGGGCAAATAATGCGTTTGCACGTTGTAAGACTCGCCCTCCCAATCGGGTTCAACACCAATCCATTTCCCATCGCGTTTTACGAACCTCTGTTGAGGTTCGATTGTCGTGTGGATGTTCTGAACATGAAGATGCGATCCATCGTTGCGGTCGCAAGCCAGAATGATCGTATTGTTAGGTCGATACTGCGAATCCGATTCTTGCAAGCTTAGCGACGATCCAAACTGCGCTGGCTCACGAAGGGAATCGGGATCGGCAACTATCGACCAACGATCCTGATCACGGTCTTGTTGCCACTTGGCAAGCTCGTCGTACTTCTTGTGTTTCGGCCTCCAAGGAACGCCAAGCACGGCCAACCGCTGCGGGCTTTTCCACCAGTAGAGATTGTGTTCTAACCGGATTGCCATCTTGTCCGGATCATAGGCCTGCTGCTTCGCATCCTGATCCGAGGATGAGTGTGGTCCGAAGAACGGGTTGTCATACCAATATCCGACCTGATACTCCGTGTTCGAAGCGCAAACATTGTCACGAATGACCAAGTCATGTACGTGGTAGGAAACCGGAACGCCGTCCATATCGGGAAACTTGCGAGGTCCCTGTTCTCGAATCGCAATGCCGTTAGCGTTCTCCATGCAAGTATTGCGTTCGACGAGACAGTCATCGCTTTCGGCGATCCCGATTCCGCCTCGTCCCCATTTGCCGTCCAGTCCGTTTCTGACGCAAAGATTATTGCGGATCACAAACCCACCGCTGATCTCTACAAAGATGCCATTCCTGGCGTTGTCCCTGGCGACACAATCCTCAACGAGCACATCGCGGACGTCGATATCAAACCAAAACCCGTTACCTTTGTTGAATTCAGCTCGACAGCGACGGACAATTCCGTCACGAGCACGGCTGATTTTGATTGCGCCCGCCTCCCAGCCCTGGTCAAAACCCTTCAAGTTATTGTGATCCAGCACGACCTCTTCTAGCAGAAAGCCACGTCCATACCCGCGTGCGCCTTGTTGGCCATTGTGATGGGAGCGAACGCGCCGAAGCGTGATGTCATCACCGCGAAACGCGACGCCGGTGCCGTTGGTCCACTCGATGGTGCAATCTTCGACGAGCCAATCGTTGCCTTTGGCATACAGCGCACCATTTTGAGCCGTATTGGCCGCATGCCTGATGGTCAAACCACGAAGCTGGATATGATCGATCCCATCGTCACTATACCCGAGCCCAAAGCACTGGGTTCGAATACTCGCCTCGACCAAATGCTCGTTTGGGTCGGCATCGCCGGACAATCGCACGTACAGCGTTTCCTCGTCGGTCGCTGCGCAAAACGTATTGGATCGCATGTCGTCCATGGTGGCGACCTGCGTGAGTAAACTTCCATCAACGACCACTTGTTCGCAACGTCCGATCAGCCGGTGAAAGTCATCGTTTGGATGGGTTCGAAATTGGTAACACCAATCTCTCTTTTTCCAAATGCCATCCGCGGCCGGTTCCCAGTCGGTAATCACGTCGGCTCCACTGATCACAACTTGATCACCATCGGCGGCAGCGAAACAGATCGGTTGGGATTGCGTGCCGCTGCGTTTCGGTCGAACTTGCTCCCGATAAACACCGGCGTGGATGATCACGACATCGCCAGGATTCGCAACATCAGCGGCCCGAGAGATTGTCGCCCAGGGCCTGTCGAACGCTCCGATGTTATCATCCGATGCGTCGGGATCGTTCGCGGATACATGATAGGATTCCGCAACCACATACCGAGTGGCAGAGCAAAGCAGAATCGTGAACAGTAAGCACAGGCATCTCATGCCAAACCCTTTGTTTTTATACACTGGCAGTCGCCCTCCATTCAGACTCGAAGAGTTGATCATAGTCGCTTTTTCGGATGTTGCGAATTAATAGCGACATACCAGCCTCACCAATCATGACCGCGTATTAGCCCCCATGAATACCGGCTTCACCATCACCACGTTCGATTTCGATCATGTGAAAGACCGTGTCCTCCCCACTTTCGTAATTCAGCAACAGTTGCGTGTCCCCAAACTGCTTGCGGGGGATGTCGACCGCAACAGTTTTCCATTGGCCGCTGTCTTTGTTGTGGACCAATTCTTTCTTGGACGAATCGGAAGTGGTAAGAGACCAGACGCCACGACCTTGGTCGAGATAGGTCACGTTGATTTTGAATGTCTCACCTTGGAAATTCTTATCCAGTTCGAAACGCATTTGTGTTTTGCCAGAGGTGTGTTCAAAAGCTCTCGCAAAACGACCGTAGATGGAATCGTCGATGTGCCAGCGGCCCACATCACCGGAACCGGGTTCGACCTGTACCAGAAAACGGCAGTAGTTGCCCGCCAGAATTCCCCAGCCGATATCGTTGTAGCCGTTACGTTTCCGATTGATCATGCCGCCACCCAGAGCCTTGTTCGGATCGTCCATTTGCGCACCATACGGGGCGAACGACTCGGCAATATTGAGGTAACGCTGGACGTCCCGTTTTTTCCCCGGTTTGCCGCCGAACTCCGTGGCCGAAAATCGCTGGAAATCCGAAGCGTCTAGGCCATCTCGCAGGGCGCAAAAGGCCCGCAGCGAAGTTGACGGATCGTGTTGTCCAGCATAATTATTGAAGAAGTCAAAAGCAGGGGCGTTGGCCCTATTATGCAGTGCCTTGCTGGGAATGTTCCAAATGTCGAGCCGGCAATGAGTGGCGAATAAACCAGACCAGTAAAGTGCCTGCGGGATGTTTCGCGTCGACCATTCGTACACGAACATCTCGCCATCCATTTCCCCACGTGTCAAAATGGGCACGCCACGTTTTTTGGCGGCGGCTTCCAACGCCGTAAATCTTTCCAGTCGTTGTTTGTTGTCGCTGACGTGATAGCCGTGGCTGAACATGCCATGTTTCAGCGCGATGACATCCATATGGTCCAACATCCAGTCCATCTCCCCAGACGTGTTTGCATCGGAGTTGACCAAAATGGGGATTGTGGGAAATGCCGCTTGATATCGTATCCAAGTTTCCTTTCGATATTCGTTCCACACATTCTTTGAAATCGCATAGCGTTTCTCAAGCGGATCCCCTTTATAGGGTTGGCCGTCACCAGTCGAACCTTCGGCACTCTGGACGAAGACAATTCGATCACGCAACTCCTTGGGTAACTCGCTGACATACTGACCGAAGGCATCAATCAGCTGGAAAAATCGTCTTTTATACCCAGAGTGCAGGTAGTAGGGATGCAGATTATCTTCTTTGCTCATCTTTTGGCCGAGCGGATCGACCTCACGATCGGTGTACACTCGCGGGACGCCCATCTCAAAGAGCCACTCAGGCGTTCCCGGCCGAACCCAAACCATCAAGGTCACATACAGATCGTCTTCTGCTGCTTCACGCAACGGATTTCCAATGTATCGATCGAATTCATACTCATTCGGTTGTGGCTCTAATTTCCCCCAGTTCAGGATCAGCGGAACGCTACGTAATTCGGGGCAGTCTGAGCGTGAAATCTGCCCCGGACGCCATCCTGACCAACTGGAAATACCCAAACCATCGACAGCATTCGCCGGAACGAAGGGGGTCGTTAGGATCGCCATCGCAACCAATAGATTCTCGAATCTCATCAGCAGTTCCCTATTCTCTGAATCACAACTTGACCATGTTGTGTCATCATTCTGTGCCATCACACAGCGCATGCATTCAATTGTAGCGGAAAGCGAGTTCCCAGATCGACAAGGTCGTCCTGTTTGCAAGCTCACTCACACGCGCACGGGGCAGCCTCAAACTCTGGCGGCAACCCTTAAGCATCGACTCCGGCGGGGTATCCTGCTTCTTACTTGCCATTCTCGCTTAGGACGATGCTGGTATTCGGGATCCGTATGCAAAGGCGTTCGCTCAACCGAGAAACGAACCAATGTCGGTGAATTGCATACCTAAAAAAGCGATCTTGGATTGCAGAAGCCTATTGGACCGGGTCACGGTGTTGTCTATCCTTGTTAAACGTCGAAGGCTTCGCCGGCACTCTCTTTCTGAAGTTCGCGTAGACTGTCGAGAGTGGACTGTCGAGAGTGGACTGTCGAGAGTGGACTGTCGAGAGTGGACTGTCGGGGATCGCATCGACGTTTGAGTCTCTTCTGAATCTCTTCTTTGGACCATTTCCACATCGAAACAAGGAGCGTTCTGTGAAACGCATGATTGGCTGCTTACTGATACTCTGCATGATTCGTGGATCCCTGCTCGCTGCTGATTGGGATCCCAATGACGATACCTTTGACCCGAGCATTCATTCGGTTGTCGTCGGAGACGCAAGCTGGCTTGGTGACCCATCTCCGTTCGTTCATATGGGGCTACCACGAACCGGCTATACCCATGTAAATCCGACCAATTGGGAGGGGTTTGATCCGTCAGTCCAAATCTCATTGATGGTTCCGAAAAAACCCAGTGAAACAACGCCGCAAGCGGGCGGAATGCTGATGATGAACAAAAACCAAACGATGGAATTCATCAAAGTCTTCGAGAATGGGTTGAAGGCGGAGCCTGAGGAAAAGCGAATCCAAATCAAAACGGGGTTCAAGGATGCTGACTGGGCGGTGACGTTTGCATCCGAAAAAGGCCAGCGATTTCTTCAACTGGAAAACAAGACCAAAGACAAAGTCGATACCTATCGTTTTTCCGTCAATGCATCCAAAAAGCTACTCGGAGCAATTCGGCATTCGCTAAAAAAGGTAGAGTCGACAACTGAAAAGTAACCTCCTGCTGCTGCTGCCGTAAGCTGTGGGGTCGGTGATCGTTGAAGTTGGCTGTGACAGCGAGTACGATTACGAATCGAGGAAGACATCATGCAGATCACAACCAAACACTTCATGATCTTCGCCTTCATTACCACGATTACTCTGACTGTAAACGCGAAAAATCCAGACACGGATCCGCAGCCCCATGAAGAGAGCGGCGTCGTTTTGGTTCCGACGTTCCACTGTATTGGCATCTACTGGTCGCCATCGGAAGGAAGCGAGGAACGCCAGGTGAGGGTGAGGTATCGTCGCAGCGGTCAACAACGATGGTTGGCCGGCCTTCCACTGCGCTACCATCCTGTGGACACGCCGGAATGCAAAGCCGATTACCGAGGCAGTCTGGTGAATCTGGCACCGGGAACGACTTACGATATCGAACTATCCCTCGAACAGACTGGGCAGCGGACCGAATGCCAAGGAACGACGTGGACCGAGTCCTTCCCCGTGCAATCGACTGTCAAGGTTGCCGATCGCGACGCGACGCTTGGGATCGACCAATCCGGTAGCCCGGGTGCTTACATACTATACGACGGCACGGGCTGCACGATCGACACAGACAATCAAGACGATATTGGTATCGCTGTGCAAGGCAGCTACGTCATCCTTCGCGGCTTCACTATTAAGAATGTGAAAGAACATGGTATCCGGATCTTCAGCGGCCATCACATCGTCATCGAAGATTGTGACATCAGCAAATGGGGCAGCGAGAGCGAAAAGGGGTGGGGCAAGAACTACCAGGCCTGCGTCTTCAGTAACAACGAGGATCTCCATAATGTCATTATCCAACGCTGCAAGCTGCACCACCCTTCGTGGGACACCAACAGCTGGGCCGAGAAACACGCCGAATCGACGCACCCAAGAGGACCACAAACGGTCGTATTTTGGAACTCTGCGGGAAACCACGTCATTCGATACAACGAGTGTTGGTCGGATGAGAATCATTACTTCAACGACGCAATGGGGGCTGGATCCAACGGCGGCTATCGGGGTTTCCCTGGAGCTGACAGCGACATTTACTGCAACTACATTGCCAATTGCTGGGACGACGGCATTGAAGCAGAGGGTGGCGATCAGAACGTTCGGATATGGAACAACTATGCCGAACAGGTACTCATCCCCATCGCTAACGCGGCAGTATCCATAGGCCCGCTCTACGTATGGCGGAATGTATCAGGAAGTTCTTTCAGCCCGCCGGGCAGCAGCTGGGACATGACGCACGGACCGTTCATCAAAATGGGCTACGCGGGCGGCGAGAATTGGATGACGGGCCACATGTACTTTTTCAACAACACCATTTTCCAGAAAGACAACAACGGCGCAGGCGGATTGGGTGGCGACAGCAGGATTATCAAACACTGCACCACGCGTAACAACATTCTTCACGTTCGCCAGGAAGATCGCCGTAGTATCGCCGACAACAACCGTCATGTTGATAACGACTTTAATCATGACCTCTGGTCGGCTGCTGTACCGGAGACCCATGAAGCACAGGGCCAAATGGGGATACCGCAATACGCCCAAGGGGTAGGTTTTGATCCCGAAACAAAAATGGGCATGTTCCAGTTGGCACCACAGAGCAAAGGTATTGATGCAGGGGTTGTCATCCCGAATTTCTGTGAGGCTATCGACGAGAACCAGCCAGACCTTGGTGCTCACGAATCCGGCACGCCAAAAATGGAGTTTGGCGTAGCAGCTCAGTTCATGGGACAAACGAATCTATCGATCCAGCAAGGGGTGCATCAAAAAGATTCAAGCAGAGCCGTAAAAGCACTTGGAAACATTGAAGCCACACGGTCACGCCCGAACACTCAGCCGAAATGAGATGTGGTTCTGCGTTAGCGTCCCCCCCTTTCTTCGTCACGGAAACGGCCACAAGCACGATCATTCAAACAAACGGTCGTACGAAATTGGGTCACCCTTCGACTCCGATGACATTTATTCTACAGCCCAGGAAGATGCCTGATGTTGATCCCAGAGGCAACGAGTACGAACTTGGCCTACCGATCTGGGGGGCACCCACAGTCATCACTTTCTCGCTCTTGATTCTGTAATCCTCTGCCTTCATGCCGCATGTCAGAAAATCGACCTCAACATCACCGTTCTGGTTGGCCACCCAGCTACTCCAATGGCGAAGTTCCGCCTCAAACAATCTTAGATATGTTGCCACATCTTTCATCGTGATCTCTATCGTCTTTCCGATTAGAAATCACCGACGATAGCGTGCGATACAAAAACACTGAACCGGTACAAAACAGAGCAAACCAAGGACTCTCAAGTATTTGTAGTACCATACATTTCGCCGGATAAAACGTGAGCGTCTTGGTGGGTTACTTCGGGCGTATCGACGCGCAACGAAAACCCTCCACTCTCTATCTCTTCAATCATTGCTCACCATCTAGACGCCGGACGACACAAGCACCGGCAAACGTTTCACATGGCTTAGCTAATATCGGGACCGATCGTTGCCGATGTTATTAATTTGAAAACGCGACGAACCTGTACTCCGCCAACCGGACTCGGCGGATGCACCCACCGGCTCGCGGCATCTAAATATTGTTTGGAAAAAACTCTTTTCCCTCGGAACTCATGAGCGCGTCTGGAGGTTTAAGAACTATCACCTCCACTGCATTGGATCGTTACGATTCTTGCCAAGCACCTGCCTTTGAGAAACCACCGCTTTGTTAACAAAAGCCAAAATCATCTCCACTTAAACGGCACACCCTCTATTGGGTGAAAACGAAGTGAGATTGGTGGTATGCGATTTACAGAGAAGCTAACTTGCTAAACAACAACTCAGGAAGTAGCATTTATGCCCGCCCCCTTGTTATATGTGGCTCACACTGTCACGTATCTTTAGGAAGTTCAAGTATGCTCAACAAACTTGAGCAAGGGCGGATGCGAGCAGGACTGTAAGTCCTAGAAAAGTGTTTTGTGCAACCTAGATATTGGAGAGTGACAAATTCACTTTGGGTAACAGTGTCATCCATGGTGAAAAGAGTGAATCACCCGGCACCATATGGTCGACGTGTTTTTTGATTGAAGTATTTACCAACGAGGAGTATTGAATTGACCAAACTGTTTTTGCAAAGCCTATTGTTATTGGGGATTTTTGCAGCTGCGCCAGGATGCTCGGAACGTGAAGCGGTTGTCGTGACCGATGTTCGCTCCGAAGCAGAGCAGCAAGCTGTCTATGATGATTACGACAAGCAAATGGAGGAAGACGCCAAGAATTACCAGTGATCTAATCAATTTTGAATGTCCCGATTTTCCTTGCTTTGTACTCGCGATGCTCAATCAGTGTCGCTCCTTTAACGTAATGATATAACTGTTTCAAAAGGTACTAATATGAACTTAAAAAACCCTCCACGTCGTGCTTTCACGCTTGTGGAACTCTTGGTCGTCATCGCCATCATCGGCGTGCTGGTAGGCTTGTTGCTGCCTGCCGTACAGGCTGCACGTGAAGCGGCTCGACGAATGAGCTGCAGCAACAATGTTAAGCAACTTGGACTCGCATTTCACAACTATCATTCCGCATACAATAAGTTGCCAATGCAATTAGGAGGAACTTATCAATACGGAAAGTTAAACGCTCCGGGTGTCAATTCCGGAGGGACTTATCGCATTAGTGGACAGGGTAACAACCGTTTCCGATTGTCGTACCTGATCCCGCTGCTACCCTTCTTTGAACAACAAGCGATGTGGGAACAAATCTCCAATCCGTTGGCGGATGGCGTACCTACAGATCCGTGGCCAGCCATGGGCCCAGCTCCATGGACAACCGGCTATACGCCTTGGATGACGGATATTCCTACACTTCGCTGCCCAAGTGATCCTGGCGTCGGCGCTGGAACAATGGGACGTGCCAACTATGGGGTTTGTATCGGCGACGCCACTCACCGTGTTGACACCGGAATTATTAACTTTACGAATAACCAGTGGTCTACCGGGATCGAAGCGGATGCGATGGGATCTTGTCGAGGTATGTTCATCAATCGGCGATATACTAGTTTCCGCGACACATTAGACGGCTTGGCTAACACGATCATGGCAGCCGAATTGGCAACGGATCTCGGCGATCGGGACACGCGAACTGCACCACGAAGCTCCAACGATTGGGGCGCGATGCACGGTGGCACGCTACCATGCGAAGGTTACGTTGACCCACTTCGCCCTCAATTCTGGTCGCCAACCGCAAACAATGTCATGAGCGGCAACCAAACACGCGGCGGACGCTGGGCAGACGGTGCCCCGATTTACACCAGCTTCGTTACAATCTTGCCGCCAAATTCGCCTGTTTGTTTGGGCGGCGGCGATTCCAGCTCGGGTGAAATTGGTGCCTCGAGCCGACACCAAGGTGGCGTTCACGTTCTGATGGGTGACGGAGCGGTTAAGTTCATCACCGAAAGTATTGAATCGGGCAACAAAAATTCACCAAAAGTCCGCTATGGTAATGGGTATCCTCAACCGGGTAACGCCAGTCCATTCGGTTTGTGGGGGTCATTGGGAACCCGTGCTTCCAAAGAGACGATAGAATCCGAGTTCTAAAGAAAACCTTCTCGTCACTGTTGTTCATCGAAGCCACCTCATTTTTGAGGTGGCTTCTGTGTTTGGGCTGATGGACTTGCAGTGCGGTCACATCAATTACGTTCGACCAAGCAGTATCGATCTCGACTAACAACCCGGATCGCCGAGGCGATCTATATTCACTTTTCGTAAACGAAAGTACTCGTTTCCGCTTTTTGACTTCTCGGAGATGAATTACATCCAATAAAATGCGTTGTCGTCAGTTCACGATATTGGCATTATATTGGTAGGAATTCACTTTAGAGCAAAAGACAAAATGCGCGACCATATTCTTCTGTTTGTCAACGGCCGACAACATCGTGTGAGCGGGGCCGACGCGTTTATTCCCCTGTCGAATTTTTTGCGCGAACGACTTGCTCTATGCGGAACAAAAATCGTCTGCTCCGAAGGCGACTGTGGGTCCTGCTCGGTGCTGTGCGGAATCGCTGATGCCGCTTCGGCCAAGCCCACTTTCAAGTACGCCGCCATCGACTCCTGCATCCGCTTTGTCTACCAGCTTGATGGCTGCAACATCGTGACGGTGGAAGGTATTGCCGACAATGAAAAATCGAGTGGCCAACTGAATAGCGTTCAAAGAGCGATGATCGACTGTCATGGTTCACAATGCGGATTCTGTACGCCCGGTTTCGTTGTCGCGATGACGGGAATGCTTGAAAACGACGATCAGCCAAGCGAACGCCAATGGCGGCGTGGTTTGACGGGAAATCTGTGCCGCTGTACCGGTTACACACCGATCGTCAAAGCCGGTCTTCAGTGCAGTCAAAACCGTTCGCCGAAAATAAACGAGTGTTTTCCGCCGGCGCCGATGGTTGCAGCAATGAGCGGAATTTCCGATGACGAAATCAGAATTGAACACGTCGTTGGTGAAGCTACCCAAACAATCTATTGCCCAACTTCGCTTGAGCAAGCGACCAACTTTTTGGCTGACAACCCTTCCGCAAAAATCGTCGCCGGCGCCACCGATGTTGGTGTACAGTTCAACAAAGGATTCTGTCACTCCGAAATCTGGATGGATCTAAATCGCGTCTCGGCTCTCAAACACCTGAAGTTGGCTGGCAATGCCATTGTTGCGGGTGCTTGCGCCACATGGACGGACATTGAAAACCTAGTCGAAAAAAGGCTACCGCAATTTTATGAAATTGTCTCCGTTTTCGGGTCGCCCCAAATTCGCAACGTCGGAACCATCGGTGGCAACATTATTAATGCCTCACCGATCGCGGACTCACTTCCGTTTCTGTTCGTTACTGGTGCCGAACTTCAAATCGTCGGTAAGTCGGGCACTCGGAAAGTTAACATCAACGACTTTTATCAGGGCTACAAAACATTCGATATGCAGCCAGCAGAATTGTTGGCACAAGTCAAAATTCCTTTACCGTCTAATGATGAAGAACTTCGACTTTACAAAATCTCTCGGCGAAAAGACTTGGACATCTCCAGCTTCACTGCTGCGATTCGCATGAAGCTTGATGGAGAAGCGATTGAGAGCTGTGCGATTGCCTATGGCGCCGTGGGACCCGTCGTTTTGCGACTGCCGGAAACGGAGTCGTTTCTAATCGGTCGAACGTTTGACCTCAATACGATGGAACAAGCTGGTTATATCGCGGTGAAAGAAATCGCGCCGATCACGGATGTCCGAGGCGGCGATGAATATCGGTTGCAACTGGCCCGCAACGTGTTGAAGAAGTTCTTTCATGAAGTCCGGGCCGCAGGAGCACTCGCATGAACACCGATTCTTCGAAAACAGCCGAGAGGATCCTGGGCGGAACAGCTGTCGGCAAGTCGATTCCACACGATTCGGCAGTCGGCCACGTTACCGGTGCAGCTTCCTACATTGATGACTTGCCGTGCCGTGTTGACGAATTGTTCGTCGGCTTTGTCGGTTCACCGGTGGCCAATGGCACCATCAAATCCATCGATATTTCTAAAGCCATCGATGCCCAAGGCGTGGCGTGCGTGCTGACATCAAAGGATGTTGGGCCGCACAATATTTTCGGACCACTGTTTTGCGACGAACCGTTTCTAGCAGATAAGGAATTGTTATACGTCGGCCAGCCAGTAGTCGTGATTGCCGCAGAAACCGAACAAGCATTGGCTGAAGCCCGCAATTTAGTCACGATCGAAGCCGAGCCGGAAAATCCAATCTTTTCGATCGATGACGCGATCGCCAGCGAGCATTTCATTGGTCCCACGCGACGAATCAAACGTGGTCATCCCATTAAGGCCATCGCCGGGGCAACCCATCAACTGTCGGGCGAATTTCGAATCGCCGGACAAGAACATTTTTATCTTGAGTCGCAAGCCGCGGTTGCGTTTCCGGGTGAGCAAAACCAATTGGTCGTTCACTCTTCGACCCAGAACACGACGGAAATCCAAACCATGGTTGCGGAAGTCTTGGGGCTTTCCATGCATCAAGTCGTTTGCATTTGCAAACGCATGGGCGGTGCATTTGGTGGCAAAGAAACCCAAGCAGTCATCCCGGCGCTGATGGCTTCGCTGGTTGCACAACGCACCGGACGCGCTGCACGAATCGTGTACGACAAAGACACCGATATGTGTGTCACGGGCAAGCGACATCCTTATCGGTGCAATTGGCATGTTGGATTTGAATCGGATGGCACCATCGTCGGACTCAAGGTTGACTTTTTCTCAGACGGTGGCTCGGCGGCTGACCTTTCGACTTCGGTGATGGAACGAACGTTATTGCACGCCGAGAACGCATACTACATCGAAGACATTGAAATCAATGGACGGGTTTGCAGAACAAACTTCCCGCCCAACACTGCGTTTCGCGGCTTCGGCGGACCACAAGCGATCGCCTCGATGGAAAATATCATCGAGCGAGTTGCGGAAAAATTAAAAATCGACTCGCTCGATTTGCGTTTGATAAACGTCTACGGAGACACAGATCGCAACGTGACTCCGTATGGCCAGCTATACACGGGCAACCATTTGACGGAGATCATGACGACGCTGGCTGAAACGTCGAATTATCGTGATCGCATTGCGGGCTTAGACCAAAAGAACAAGAACGATTCACTGCGACTGCATGGAATCACGATGACTCCGGTCAAATTCGGCATCTCGTTTACGACCAAGTTTCTCAATCAAGCCAACGCTCTGATCAATGTCTACACCGACGGAACGGTTCAAGTCTCCACGGGTGGAACCGAGATGGGGCAAGGGCTTAACACCAAGATTAGGCAACTCGTGGCCGACGAGTTTGGCATTCCGTTCCCAAGCGTCATTGTGATGCCGACCTCAACCGAAAAGAACAACAACACGTCGCCAACAGCGGCTTCGGCGGGCACCGACCTTAACGGCGCGGCCGCTGTGGATGGGTGCCGCATCATCAAATCACGTTTGGCCAATTTTGCTGCTGAATTGCTTGCTTCGCCGAAAGACGGCTTGATTCCTTCGCCCGAACACATTGCCTTCACCGACGGAATGGTTCGCGATCGTCGTCAACCTAACGCGGGGATGACATTTGCCGAACTGACGCGGAAGGCTCGCATGGAGCGAATCGATTTGGGCGCGCGAGGGTTTTACAAAACACCCGGTGTCGATTTCAACCGCGAAACGGGACGCGGCAATCCCTTCTTGTATTACACCCAAGGCGCCGCAGTCGCCGAGGTTTCGATTGATCGATTCACGGGCGAGCTTTCGGTCGAACGCGTGGATTTGCTGATGGACATTGGAAAATCAATTAACCCCAAAGTGGACATGGGCCAGATAACGGGCGGATTCATTCAGGGCATGGGCTGGGTAACGGCTGAGAGTCTTGTCTACGACGACGGCGGAAGACTTTTGACGCACTCCCCGACGACTTACAAAATTCCGGCCATCACTGATCTTCCCATTGATTTCCGCTGTGCGATGTTCCCCAACGACGACAATTTGCATTGTGTTCGTCGTAGCAAAGCGGTCGGTGAACCACCGCTAATGTTGGGAATTGCCGTTTGGGCCGCAGTCAAAAATGCATTGACGTATTTACCGAGTGAAAAGGATCCTAACTTAAAGTTGCCCGCAACCGGAGAAGAGATTTTGCGTTGTTTAACGGAAATGGAATGTTGATAGAAAGGCTTGCAGATCCCTGCATTTCAAAGCCGGTGGTTACACAGTAATCTTAATCAACGTACTTCCCCACGCGTCACGGAGAGCGAGCCCATGACTTTTCCTAGGGTCCTGGCCAGAACGTCGAAAGCAATTCAACTTTGAAAAACAAACTAACCCACATCGAAGCGCTCTCCAAAATTGCCGGTACTGGTGCGCCGTTTGTTGCGATAACGATGGTGGAATCAACCGGCAGCACACCGCAAGATGCGGGATCAAAAATGTTGGTTGATGAAACGGGTTTAATTCATGGCACCGTTGGCGGAGGAAAAGTAGAGCACCGTGCGATCGAATTCGCCAAATCCATGATCGACGATGTTTCGCGAAATCGCCAGATCGTTGATTGGCACCTCAAACGAGACATTGGAATGACTTGTGGGGGATTGGTAAAACTTTTCTTTGAAGTCTACAACCGCAGAGATTGGCACATCGTTGTATTTGGTGCCGGGCACGTGGCACAATCGCTGATCCAACTATTGTTGACGCTTGATTGTCGAGTGACTTGCCTGGACCCCCGACAAGAATGGATCGACAAAATTGAAAACCAAAAACGACTGACAAAGATCTGCACCCCCAAACTATCACAGTACGCAGAAAACCTTTCTTCCAAAGATTTTGTGGTCTGTATGACGATGGGGCACTCGACTGATCGACCTGTTCTTGAGTGCATTTTCAAAAACAACATTCAGCCAGCATACCTGGGCGTGATTGGAAGTAAGTCGAAAAAAGCAGCTATTGTGCGGGAGTTAAAGGAAGGTGGAATTGATGCCGATCTTGCATCGCAGTTCATTTGTCCGATGGGTTTGCCCATTGGCTCGAATCAGCCAGCCGAAATTGCCATCAGCATCGTCGCCCAGATGCTGGAGCAACGCGACGCCGGAAAGGAGACGAGCTAAGACGAAATCACTTGGCTGGTTTCTCCTCAACAAACAACGGAACAAATTCAAACTTGTCGCTATCAAAAAGGCCTTTGTCGCTCAGCTTTAGTGACGGAATGACCAACAATGCCATAAAGGATAGCGTCATGTAGGGTGCACGAAGCGATGACCCCAATTCAGTTTTCAATCGCTGGTCCATCTTGCTGTACGCCTTTCCAACCGACTCGCAAGAATCGGTTGACATCAAACCGGCAACCGGCAGCGGCAATACATCCGTTTGGCCGTCCGCAGAAATTGACAAACCGCCCTGCTCGTTAATGACGGCGTTGATTGCCGCTGACAAATCTTCATCGTTGGTTCCAATGGCAACGATATTGTGGGAATCGTGTGCAACCGACGACGCAAACGCACCCGACTTTAGCCCAAATCCTGAAGCAAACGCGACTGCAGGAGAAGCATCTTTGTACCGATTGACGACAACGATTTTCAAAATGTCGCGTGCAACATCGGCAACCACATTTCCGTCTTGAACTCGGCACGGTCGCTGAATCTGATTCGTAAACAGTTGCCCGCCGATGGCTTGCATCACCCGAATCGTTGTCCCGGATGCGGCCACTTGCAACTGACTTGGCTGAATTGGAGTCGCCGTAAAGTTGTTAACGGTTTCGGCCGGAGGGACCGCGAGCAAACTTTTACCTTGATCCGCAACCAAGACGCCATCGAGGTAGGTTTTCAAGATGTGGAATTCGGTTAAATCTTCTGTGACAATAAAATCCGCCTGGTCGCCGACGCGCAACAGCCCGACATCGAGATGGTAGTGTTCCACCGGATTGACGCAGGCGACTCTCAGTACATTCATCCGATCTAAACCATTGGCAACTGCCCGCACGACAAGTCGGTTGATATGCCCCTCCAAAAACTCATCTGGATGCTTGTCATCACTGCACAGCATGCAGGCATCGGGATAGTCATCGATTAGAGAGTGCAAAGCGTCAAAATTTCGCGCTGCGGAACCCTCGCGGATAGCAATCTTGCAACCAGCCGCCAATTTATCCTCGGCTTCTTCTCGTGTGAAGCATTCGTGGTCGGTCGTGATCCCTGCCGCAAAGTATGCAGCGGCTTCATCGCCACGCAAACCAGGAGCATGCCCGTCCACCGGTTTGCCGTTGTGTGCAGCAGCGGCAATTTTTTTCATCACTTCGGTTGAACGATTTAGCACGCCTGGAAAATCCATCATCTCGCTGAGGTAACCAATTCGGTCGTCCGCAAGAAGTTTGGCGACAGCATCCGCATCCAGACGGCCGCCTGCCGTTTCAAATGGAGTGGCGGGCACACAGGCCGGAGCGCCAAAACAGAATTTGAATTTCGACTGAGCCGCGTTTCGCAGCATCAGTTCGATACCCTCGATACCGCAAACGTTGGCAATTTCATGCGGATCCGAAACCGTAGCGACGGTGCCATGTGTTACGGCGACTCGAGCAAACTGCCCCGGAAGCAACATCGAGCTTTCGACGTGAATATGTGAATCAACGAACCCGGGCAACAAATAATTCTCGACCGCGTGGTCAAGTTGATCAATCGCCGTGATTCGTCCATCGGCAACCGAGACTTCAGCCGCAAAGATTTCGCCTTGATGGACGTCAACAAGGTTGCCCCTAACTTTAAATTCCATAAAACGTTCAATATTCGAAGAAGTACGCATTAGCCGCGCTTTTTTGCATCAATGACGATTGGCTTGTTCGCAGAAAACCTCATCACCGGTACCGTCTTTCGTGCCAACTGCCACGCGAAGCAATTCATGATCCTCCCTATTGTATTGATAACGGTACTTTGCCAAAACCTATTCAAAATACCGTGCATACTGATGATGCTTCGTTAATGGCAATCGCCCAAGGTGTTACAACGGAGATGGACGCTTTGCGGTTCGTAAATCGATACTCAACGCGTCTGGCATAGCACTGCTTTATGGCGTAACTATGAGGTTTGATTTATTTCCGCCCCATCCAACTATAGAGATCATGGAACCGCTCTAGTAAAATTGGGTAAGCTCGCTTCAGTAATCTGCTATCGATGTTCGGCCGATTGCCGAGAACCCCGCCTCGGCCAACTCATTCCCAAGGATCTCGCCCCATGCGATGTTGGACTTCACACCTGACAGGGTCGTCGCGTCTGTTTCTCGCGTTTCTGTTTTTTTGCGGAGGTGGATTGGTGTGTGCCGAGATGGTCACCGGCCCCTTGGCCCACCGTAAATCTTCGCTCACCGTTAGCGTAGAGGATGCCCAAGGAAATCCGCTTTCGCAGGCGACGATCAATGTTCGAATGACTCGCCACGCTTTTCAATTTGGAACCCAGGTAAAGGACAGGCTGTTTACGATTTCAGAGTCCGAGTTCAACGGACTGTCGGAAACGCAAAAACAGAACTTGCTTCCCAATTTGACCTCCATTGGTGTCGCTCGGTACACGCCCACATGGCAAGACACGGTGAATTACCGAACCACGGTGCTCGAACAATTCAATCACATTGTTCCAACCAACGGGATGCAATGGACAGCTTACAACAACAGCGGGCCCAACAATCCGGATGCTGCTATCAACGTTGCGTACGCGAATGGTATGACGGCAAAAGGGCACTCGGTCGTTTGGCAAAAAGATGGCTGGCCAACCCCTAACGAATTCCGATCAGCGAGCAGTCCAACCGCTCAAGGCTTTCACGACGCTTTGATCAACGATCGGTTAAGTTCAGGCGGAATCATGGCTCGCTACAGCAGCACCGGTGCAGGCCCCAACATCACGACATGGGATGTGCTGAACGAGCCTTTGCACGAAGATTACTACATGAATACTTTCGTTGATGCCGATATCTATCAGTCGAATGTTGAGGCGATGGCCGACTACTTTATTCGGGCCAAACAAATCAGACCCGATGCGATCCTGGTCATCAACGACTACAACATTCTAAGTTCGCAGAACGACAATAACGCCATCGCCTATCGCAACTTGATCAATGACCTACAAGCGGCGGGTGCCGAAATCGACCGGATCGGCGTTCAAGCTCATGTTGGGTTTACCAGTCTGTCGAAAGAGGCGATTGACCTTCGGCTCGATATCATTGCCGAAACGGGACTCGCCATTGAAATCACCGAGTTCGACATCCGCGACGACGTCACCCCCGTTTCGGCCACCAGGCAAGCGGAAATATTCGAAGACATGTTGACTTCCGCTTTCGAGCACGAGTCAGTAATGGGATTCAACATGTGGGGCTTTTGGGACCCAGGACATTGGCGCGGCAATGGACCGCTGTTCGATGAAGACTGGGTCATCAAAGAGGAAGCGAGTCCCTGGTTCGATTTGGTCCAAGGTGAATGGAAACCAGAATTGTTCGACCTCACCCTGGATGGTCAAGGCCAATGGATGGCACCCGAAGGCCTATTCAACGGGACCTACGAAATCGAAGCGATGCTGGACGGACAAATGGCTTCCGTTAGCGGCTTTCAATTGCTCGAGAATGGACAGATCACCCTCCGCATGGCAACGGCGGTGCCCGAACCAAGCACACTAGCCTTGACCAGTCTCGTTTGCGGCATGTTATCGTGTCGACGGCACCGCAAGCGAAAAAAGTAACACGCAACACAAAGCGACGCGTTGAACGCTATCGACGGGCAATTGCAAGTCAAAACAAAGTAGGATCACCACGCCGCAACGAACAAGGCCAACTGAACAAAAGACAGAAACTATCCCACAAAGTCGCATCTCATCATTACAGAGCCGATCCTTATCGGCCCCTGACGCGATCAAGACGATTGAAAGACTGTTCGGAATCGATATCGCCCAAAACACTGCAACCATTTGTCTCTGCGATCCGGACCACCATGCGAACTCACGAAGAACTTTCTGCGTCAGGCCCACTGCCATCAAGACGGAATCGTATAAACTCACCATCACCAACATCGCTGCCCTCTAGCGATGTCACGCTCTCGCAGGACAGGTATGAAAATCTGGTTCATTTCTGACACTCACAATCTACATCGGGAATTGACAGTTCCTGATGTCGATGCCGTGATCCACTGTGGCGATGAGTCGACGCATGGAAATGCTTGGTTGAATGAACCCGAAGCGAGAGACTTCTTCAATTGGTTCTCCGGATTGGAGATCGAAACGAAAGTGTTTGTTCCAGGGAATCACTCGACCGCAGTGGAACAAGGACTGATTAGTCCCGAGGAGTATCCCGATGTTCGGTTCTTGATCCATGACATGATTCAGCGGAATAGTTTGAAGATCTTTGGTTCGCCCTACACGCCTCGTTTCCACGATTGGGCGTACATGAAGAAGCGAACGCGGTTGGATGTCGTTTGGCAATCGGTTCCCAAGGATGTGGACATTCTCGTCACGCATGGTCCGCCGAAAGGCGTCTTGGATCTAACGCACGACGTTGAATCGAAGGCACTCGTTCAGGTCGGCTGTGCTGCTTTGCGCCGACACGTTGATGAACGGATCAATCCAAAGATTCACGCCTTTGGGCATTTGCACGACGAGAAAGGCATCAGCAACTACGGCATGTTTACACGCGGCGCGACTCAGTTCATCAACTGCTCGTGCTGTAACCTTGCCGTAAAATTGAAGAACAACGGATTCGTCGTCGAGGTTTAAAATGAGCAAGCAGATACACTTTGCGGTCGAAGCGAATGTTGCGCCAACAGAGTTCATTGCTGTGCTCCGTCGTTCGACATTAGCTGAGCGGCGACCGGTCGATGATGCGGCACGCATTGCGAAGATGCTGTCGGGCGCGGACGTTGTCGTAACAGCGAGGAATGAAGCGGGGTTGCTTGTCGGTGTGGCACGGGCAATCACCGACTTTGCGTATTGCACGTATCTGTCGGATTTGGCTGTCGACGTGACTTTCCAAGGCAATGGTATCGGCCGCGAGCTGATCCGATTGGTTCATCAAAAAGCGGGATTGGACACGCGGTTGATCCTGCTCGCAGCGCCGGCCGCGCAAACATATTATCCCCACATTGGAATGAACCAGCACGAGTCCTGCTGGTCAATTCTTCCACAGGACACGCGCTAAAAGACACGGCTCATTCAGGAATTCCACCAAGTGATGGAAAGTTGTAGTGCCGTGGCGATGGATACCCAAACGAGGTATGGCACCTGTGCCCACGCGACCCAGCGGTGATGTCTCCAAACGAAGAACATCATCACCGGAATGGTGATCAGGACCATCAGAATGTCTGCTGCGGCGAGCGGCAGGTTTCGCAGGCCAAACTGAATCGGTGTGAACAGGATGTTTGCAATCAAGTTGATCGCGAACGGAATGCAGACTTGCCACGGCAGTTTCCTGCGAATGGCTTGTACAAAAACATAGCCGAAACTGACCAGGATAATTGGATACAGAATCTGCCAAATCAACGCGATCGTGGTCGGCTCGGGAGTCCAAGCCGGTTTGATTAGACCGTCGTACCATTCTCGCCAATGCATCTCGCTAGCCCCCGAAGCCATTTTCGATCACGACTTCATCAAGGGCAAGTTGGCCGGGCTTCGGCCAAGCATCTTTTGTTCCTTTTCCAATGGCAACCATTGGGCCCATGACATGGTCGTCAGGAAGATTGACAAGCTTGGCGACGGCTTCGATATCGAAACCGATCATAGGACACGATTGGTACCCCATGCCTTGGGCCGCCAGCATCAACGTTTGCATCGCCATGCCAATCGACCGCTGAGCCTCATCACGCTGCAACCATTCGCGGCCTTCATGGAATGGTCCCATCCAACCAACAAGCAGGTCGGCAACTTCCTGGGGAGCGTTTACCCAATAGCGTTCGGGCGATTTCTGCCAAGCCTTCATGTCAGCAGTGAACAGCACCAGCAACGAAGCGTCGGTCATCTGTGCCTGATCGTTTCCATACTCCTTGCGAATTTTTGTTCGCAGGTCCGAGTCGCGAAGGATTACAAAACGCCAGTGCTGGATGTTGAAACTGGTCGGAGCCTGAATCGTCGTTTCTAGCAACTCCTTTTCTTCGGCGTCGGTCAGTTTGTGATCGGCGTCAAAATGTTTGATCGCGCGGCGTGCATGGATGGCTTCTTTTACTTGCACCTTAGGTTCCTGATGTTTGAATGGAGAGATCGATGGTATTGGCCACTTCCAAGGTCATCCTTGAATGTTGACTAGAATAGGCGCGGAAAATCCTGCTGGCTCTACAGCGTACAGGCCCTAAAAGATCGGAGACGCACGTGACACTGCAACTGACGGCAACGCCTAACGATACCACGGCACGTCGACAGCACTTTTTGAAAGTCCACTGCACACTATAGCAAGGCGTCTATCACCGTGCGAGAAACCCGCAGATCGAAGCCAACGAGTACCTTGACGTTATTTGCTAAATTCATCGGAATCAAAATCCGCGAGACGTCGACTTACTTTCTCTCGCATTTTCGCAATACTCTGTTCTTTCCAACTTGGTGGATAAGGCAGTTCGTCGATTGCTAATCCCATGCGTGCCATGGCGACCCGCCATGCGAACGCGTCGTTGGCGCTATTGGTGATCGGTGAACGCTTTTGCTCAAACAGCGATTGAATGGTTGGCAATGCCTCTTTTCCGTCCGCGCCAAGTCGTGTAAACCCGCGACAGACCACATCGATCGTGGGCCTTCGCATGTACCAATGTGTCATCGTTGTTACGGCGTGTTGCAGGATCATCAACAACGGCTCGACACCGGACTTCCCCAAATCCGCTAGCCGCTCTACGAACGGTAAGGCATCCTTGCGAAGTGTCGGATCGTTGATGATCTGCCACTCTTGTTCGGTCATGTCGGCAAAAGTACCCGCTGGCATCTTGGACAACAGATAGGCAAAGTGGCCCCGGTCTGTCGCATTGGTTTCCGGGGCGATGATCCGCTGCACAAGAATCGAGCGAAATTCTAATGGCGTCTTCTTTGGATACACGTGTCGCAGCGCTTCACCTACATTTTGGATCCGAAGATCGCCAACAACCCGATGAACGAGTACGGCGTCCTCGTCGGATAGTGCTCTGTTGTCTATTCCGCTAAGCCAGGGCACAGCCAACGCGAGTTCAGGAGGGCTACCTTCGAGATTGTCCAGGGCAGCTTGGAGAAGTTGCTTCACCTGCTGCGGCGCTTCGCCGGACGGCGTGTGGCGAATTCCGGATAGGTGCTGGATCAATTCGGTGACTGGATTAAATCTCTCGTATCGTTTTCCGGTCGAAAACAACTTGCGACCGATGGCGAAGTGAGAGTTGCTGAGGTTCGCCTGAAACGTAATATAGAAAGGTGCTTGTACTACGGCATGCTTGATCAACGACCGGCGAAAGAGCATCACGCCTGCTTTATCCAGCACTTCGACGCGTTGAACGCTCGGCTGTGACTTTTCACGAAGGTGGGTAATGGCGATGGTCATATCCGGCACGGGAGCCGTATCGCTGGCCAGCAGAGTTTCGCGAGTCGCAAGCCTAAGATTCCATTCCGCCGCGAGCTGTTCTCGTCTAGCTTGATTAAACTCATGAAACGACACTCCATTCAAATCGCGATTCACTTTGGCCGGATATTGATGAAAAATATCTTCCGGCTTGGTGGGAGCCAGCCCTGTGTCGGAAACGCTGCCACGCGGCACGAGCTGCCAATTCGTAACCTGTTGTAGATCCTTGCCTTTGGCTAGCGTGACGCTTTTGACTCCTGGTGTCAGCAGCAGAGCCGCACAAAGGTGATCACATTCCTTTTCTTGATCACGTTTCCAGTGACTGATATCACGACGTTCCAAGCGAACATGTCCAAGCAGCTTTAGCGGCGTCGCACTAACCACGTCCTCTTGAATCAACGCTCGATACTCACGTTCACCCATCATTTGAAAGGGCCACGCGACCAAATAGCCGAGCACGCCGGCAGCAAAGAGTGCAAAAGAAGTCGCCGTCACGCCCGTGCCGTACGGAAGGATCGAGCGAATTGCGGTTGCTGCGGCAAGGTAGACAAAAACGGTGGGGGCCATCATCAAGACGATCCCTGGCACGATCAGCAAGAAACTGAGCAGTACCAAATCCGGCATGGCCAAGGCGATCAGGGCGAAAACGCCCACAATGATTGTCAGTATGAACATGCAGAACCTCTCTAAGTAAAGCTACCTAGGAAACCTAGGATTCATTTTCCGAGTAACCGTCAAGAAAGAGGTGATTGGAAGCCAAAGAAGCCGCCAAAGTCAGTCTCGGGAATCCGCCGTTTCTGTTTGTGCGGGTTATAAGCGTTGACACGACGATGTTGTGTCTAAAGACATACTTACCGAAACGAACGTTTGCGAAGCAAATGACACGTCACCCAGAGAGTCTGAAATTGGTACCTCCTCGATAATCTGCCTTCTTTTCTTGCGGAAACTTTCTATTCCTGCACGCTGTTGCGTCTGCGGAGAAGTCTGGATTGGGTTGGCCGTCGGTGATGTGGAACGAAGCAGACCTAGCCCGATACGAGTCGTTGGAATCAAAAATGGTTTATGTGAAGTCGATGCACTCACCGCGCGCAACAACTTTCTGATTCGAAGAAGGGCCGGTTTGCGCACGCCTCAAAACATCCGTTGAATGACAACTGGAAACTTGTGAAACGAGATCGCAAGTACTCTCGTGGCAATACGAGTGAAAACAATTCGCTTTTCAATGTGATTGACTTTTTCCGATTGGAGCCCCATGGTTAACGCCCAATTGCTTGTTTTCAACTGGTGCAGAACGTGCAACACTTCCATCGAAAATTGTCGGCTGCTGATCGAACGATTGCGATGTTTGCGCTCATTGTGGCGGGCGAAGCCGTCTTCTTTCTACCGTTTGTGCTTCCTCGCATCTTCCGTCCGACACTGTTGGAGGTATTTCACCTAACCAACGTTCAGTTGGGGATCGCCTTCTCGGTTTACGGCATGGTTGCCATGTTGGCGTACTTCCCAGGCGGGCCAATCGCAGATCGGTTTTCGGCTCGGAAACTAATGTCTTTTGCGTTGGTCGCAACGTCTATCGGCGGGTTTGCGTTGGCAACGCTACCTTCCTTGGCGGGGCTAAAAGTGCTGTATGGTTTTTGGGGTATCACCACAATTCTATTGTTTTGGGCACCGCTGATTCGAGCTACGCGTGCTTGGGGCGGGACCAAGCTACCGGGTCGCGCATTTGGAATACTCGACGGAGGACGTGGGTTGGTTGCTGCTGCCATTGGCAGCGGGGCGGTTGTACTATTCTCCTTCTTCTTGCCGGCCGAAGTCCAAAATGCATCGTTCGACCAGCGGGCAGACGCGTTCCGCCAGGTAATCATTCTGTTTTCGGGGATCACGTTTGCTGCGGCCGGACTTGTGTGGTTTGCTTTACCTCCGCCGAACGAACCGTCCGATGACTCACCGAATAGGTACGAACCGGGCGGAGTGGGACGTGTATTGCGAATGCCAACAGTCTGGCTTCAAGCAATCGTCGTGGTTTGCGCGTACATCGGCTACAAGGGTTTAGACGATGTCTCGCTATACGCACACGAAGTCTTGGAGTTTGACGAAGTTCAGGCTGCCCACGTCGGCACACTTTCGATGTGGGTTCGGCCTTTCGCGGCGATCGCTGCGGGTCTGATGGCCGATCGCTTTGGCGTTGCCCGGATGACGATGTTGAGTCTACTGGTGTTCGGAATTGGCAGCGCCGTGATCGCTGCGGGAGCGTTTCGCCCCGGCATCACCGCGTTCTTCTTTATCACATTGATCGCCACCAGTGCCGCTGTATTTGCTTTGCGCGGCCTGTACTATGCAATGATGGAGGCAGGACGCGTGCCTTTTGGAGATACGGGTAGCGCGGTGGGCATCGTTTCCGTCGTCGGATACACACCCGACGTCTTCATGGGACCGTTGATGGGAATCCTGCTGGATCGATGGCCCGGTGAACTCGGGCACCAATACGTCTTTACCGTACTCACTTTGTCCGCAATGGTCGGCCTGGCAGCATCAATCTCTTTCTGGCATATCGTGCGTCGCCCCACGTGAAAGTCAATCGCGAGGCTGCTTAGGTTACGCTTCAAGACCTAAGCGTACGGTATAAAGACAAGGCTCATTCTTCGATGCCGTGCTTTTCAAGAAAGTCCTCGGGGATCGACGCGGTCATGCGTCCCACCAAGGCGTAGTAGAACAGTTGTGTGCCCTCCATCGAGAGACGGTGCCGATAGAGCTCGAGATGATAGACATCAAGGTATTTCGAGAAAATCAATTCGCGGACAAGACGTGAAAATCCGCCTTGCTCATTATGATCAAGAAAGGAATGCTTGATATTGAAAGCCAGCCAACCATCGGTTCGCACCAACTTCATCGCATTGAAGAAAGCTCGTGGGGGAATGTCGCCAAAACCGAGAGCAGCAACGCAAGTTAAACAATCAAAACGCCATTCGCGGAGTTGCTCGAGCTTGTCGGGATCGAGGTTCACTAGGTCGGCGACATAGTAATCGTCGTAGACCGTGGATCGGTCCCGGTACGCAGCGTCACGGGCTTCCGGAATAATGTCCGCACCCACCAACCGGGCAACACCATTTCGCTTGAGCACTTCGCCCATCATCCCATTGCCAGCACCCAAATCGAGCACACGCAATTCGCTAATCGGTTCGCGGACGGTCTCGAGAGCGCGCTGCAGCAGGTCGGCTACTTTTTCCGGAGACGTGCAGCGAAGCCGTTCGTAAAAAAGCTGTTCGTACAAGCCGGGCCGCTTGTAAATTTCGTCGTAATCGTGAAATCGCAGACGCTTCGATTCACCATCCTCGACAAGAGTAAAGAAGACTTCATCTTGCTCAAGCTTCTCGGAATCGGCTGGCGGAAACTGTATTCGGTAGCGGTGTAACATAATGACACAAGCTATCGGAATCCAGTGAGCAGACATAGCCCCAGCAAATCTTCAACTCTCGTCACTGTTCCGTTGATACGCTAAGATCAAGCGTGGCAAGGTTGAGATAGCGGCGTAAAGGCAACGCGAGCGTTCATTTCGGATCCGATCACTGGAATGCTGCCATTCGTTGTCGCCGCACCAATCACAATAGAATTTGCCGTGTGTGGCTTTGCTTATATATGGCAGCATGATGACGCACGAACCTATCGAACATTGAATGTGCGCAGCGATCAAAGCGGATTGCCAGCGGTGACAATTATTATGATTGCGATCTTCCCGTAGTGCTCATCGAAACCACATCGGGCGAAGCTAGCACCGACCCCAAAGCGTTCTGACGGATCTCGCCTTTCAAGTCACCAGCCATGGGATCAGGGCAAGCGGTGGACTGTCGTCCTTCTTAGCCCTCAAATTCTAAGCATCCTTCTTTGATTCCATCGCTATCAAGTTGTCCTTCATTTGCCCCATGGCTTTCAAGCCGATCGCCCATTCTTCGGCGGTCAATCCACGTTTCAGACTTTGCCGAAGCGCTTTGGCATGGGGCAGTAGCCTATTGATTTGCCGAGTCCCCTTGGACGTTGGATAGATCAAAAATGCGCGGCCGTCACTTGGATCCGGCTCTCGTCGCACAAGCCCTTTTGCGACCAACCCGTCTAACTGACGCGTGATCGTCGTCTTGTCACGCAACATGATTCCAGCAAACTCTCCGCGCCGTAGTGGCTTCCCAGACTCAACCAAAACCATCAGCAAGGCGGATTCTTCAGCCGAAAGTTCAGAATTGTTGTCCGCCAGTAGATCTTCGATTCGCAACCGAAACAGATAGGCCAGGCGACTGATCAGAAATCCAGGTCGTTCGTGGTTCGTCATAAGAACTCTCGATCAAAAACAAGAAGGCAAAAATCAGCACAAAACACTCTGCGAGAATTGACGCCCCGATGAGTGTACCATACACTCACTTGCGTGTACGGTACACCCAACACCAAAACGTTTACGGAAGTCGAGCTGGACCTGCACTCGGAACGGGCTACACGGCGGGTTGCTACCGCAATGGTATCCGCCGCTGCGACCCACCTTCGGCAGGTCGTCAACTCGGTGAACGTGGACGCGATGCCCCCAAAAAAGGAAACCAGAAGATGCACGTAAGTACAAGAACAGTCTGTCTACTTTTAGGCTTGGCGGTGGCTTTTGGAGTTGCGAGCAGAGCTGCTAACGCGGACACCCAGGTGGAACCGACAATCGCATTGAAGATGCTCAATGCACAACAACAGCAATTCGGACAGCAGGTCGTGAAAGTCACCGACAACGTCTATACGGCCGTTGGGTTCCACGGAGCCAACACGTCGATGATTGTCGGCACGGACGGTGTCATTATCATCGATACGCTGAAAGGGCCGACCAGTGCCGCAAAAGCGGCCGAGGCGTTTCGCAAGTACAGCGACAAGCCGGTCAAGGCAATCATCTACACGCACAGTCACGGCGATCATATCGGTGGCGCCAGTGCATTCATTGGCGATGAGCGACCGGACATCTACGCCACAGAGAGTTTTGGTTCGGCCGAAGGCGTGAACAAAGCGGTGGCCCCGGTCAAGGCGAAACGAAATGTGCGTCAATTCGGACGGAAGCTCTCGCCGTCCGAAAGCACCAACCGCGGTGTTGCTCCTGCCAATACAGACGATAGCGACGGTGGAAAAGGGTTCCTTGCTCCTACCGTCAAGGTTCCAGACAGTGGTCTCAAAACGACGATCGCGGGCGTCGAGATCGAATTCCACATCGGCCCAGGGGAGACCGACGACGCGATGTTCATCTGGCTCCCGCAGAACCAGGTACTGTTCGCGGGCGACAATTTCTACAGTTCCTTTCCCAATCTATATGCGATTCGGGGGACGGCCTATCGCGACGTGCTGAGTTGGTCCGAAAGCGTTGCGAAAATGGCAGAACTTAAGCCACACGTTTTGGTTCCCGGCCACACCATGCCCATCCGAGGAGAACAAACCGCCACCGCGGTACTGAACGATTACAGTGAAGCAATTCGCAGCGTCTATGACCAAACGGTTCGAGGTATCAATGAGGGCAAGAGTCCCGACCAACTTGCACACGAAGTTGAATTGCCGAAACGCCTAAAAGACAAACCGTATCTCATCGAATTTTACGGTTCAGTACCACATGCCGTTAGAGCGATTTATGCAGGGCTACTGGGCTGGTTCGACGGGAATCCGACGACATTGAGCCCACTGGAACCCAAGTTAAAAGCGAAACACATTGCCGAACTGGCCGGTGGCACGCAAGAACTAACCGAGCAAATGGAAGCTGCATTGGCGAAGCAGGACTACAAGTGGGCACTGGAGCTATCGGACTATTTAAAATGGCTGCATGACGGCGACAAAAAACGGGCCCGCAAGGTAAAGATTGAGGCTTTACGAGGCTTGGCGGCACGAGAATACAACGCGCCCAACCGGAACTATTACCTGAGCTATGCCAATGAGCTTGAGTCCGGTCAGTTGAGCGAACTGTGGTTTTAGGCACACTTCCTATTCGTCACATTGAAGCAATCACGGACTCCGATGTCCCGCATGGATTTGTGTCCCTGCATTTGCATTGGAAACCTGGTTCGCTCCGAGAGTACGGAGAGAGTGTCTCCAGACACCCGACAGAAGAGAGAAGGTTGAGAGGTCGTTTCCAAATGTCGAACTCGGAGGAACTTGTGAGAAAGCCGGCCAACATGCGATCGTGAGAAAAATCACGAATAGCAAGAGTTGCTTCACGTTAGGTTGATTCCCCTATTTGGTTTGCGGGACATAGGCTCCGACTTCGGACAGATATCTCATTAATCGTCCATCAAGGTCTCTCGCCTTTTCCGGCATCGCAGGCGCAAGGTTCGCCGTTTCGCGTGGGTCTTGCACGACGTCGTACAAGAGGACATCGTTGTGATGGTAATTGTGAATAAGTTTGTAGTTTCCAAGACGGATCGCACTGGCCGGATAGCTGCCTTCGCCTTGGTAATGGGGAAAGTGCCAATAGATCGCATCGCGATCGAGTTCGTTACCTTCGATCAATGGGACGAGGCTTGTGCCATCAGCATGTTGATCGGGGAGTAGCGGCAACCCCGTCATCTCTAGAAGCGTTGGAAAAAAATCCGTACTGGTTACGACGGCGTCTGACCGCGCACCCGGTTTCGTTTTCCCAGGCCAATGGATCAACAGCGGTGTTTTGATGCCACCTTCAAACACGTAGGTCTTGCCCGTTCTCAACGGCTCATTGGACGTCGGATGCCCCTGCATTTCACATGACCGCCCCCCGTTGTCGCCCGTAAGGATGACGATTGTCTCTTCATAGAGACCGGCTGCTTTCAACGATTCGATCAGTCGGCCGATGTTGTGATCAAGCGTGGCCAATTCTCCGGCATACTCCGCGTCGTCCTGTCGCCGCTTGTATGGTTTATGCGCATAGTGATCGTCCATTACCCAATCACTTTCAACGGCGGGAAGTTGGTCTGCCTTTTTTTGAAAATGCTCTCGGAGGTCAGCCTTAGAACCGATCGGCGCATGCATCGCAAAATGCGCTAGATGAAGGTAGAACGGCTTGTCGTGTTTCCTAGTCACAAATTCGATAGCGGCATCCGTAATCGAGTCGGTAAAATTGTCGCCGTCTTTTCCGTTGGGAAAGTACTCGGGATGATTCCTGAATGGATAAAACATAGCGCAGCTGTTTTCTTCGATGACCGCTCCTTGTGATGAGTATCCGTGGTTCGCTGGTCCACCGGTGGCATCCAGTTTCCCCATATGCCATTTGCCGTAGAAGGCGGTTTCATACCCGCCTTTCTGAAACGCTTCGCCCAATGTGATTTCGCTGTCTTTGATTCCCTCAGCCTGAGACTTCGGACAATACACGCGAGCGGATTCGCCTTGACGACCAAAGGCTCGATCAACGCCGGGCAGCCATTGGGTGACTCCGTGTCGAGCCGGGTTCTTTCCCGTCAGGATGCTAGTGCGGGTCGGAGAACACATCGGGCTTGGTGTGTAGCAATTGTCAAACTTCATCCATTGCTGGGAGAGTTTGTCCATCTCTGGCGTTTCGTAAAACGAACTTCCGTTGTAGCCGACATCCTTCCAGCCAAAGTCATCGACCAAGATGAACAGCACATTGGGCTGCTTGCCGTCCGCCGCCTTGGCTGTCGAGAGCCCTCCGAAAACCATGGCGATAACCGCTATGACGCAGTAGGTTTGACTGAATCTTTTCGGGCTGTGCGAGTGCAAAATGGTTAAAGCTCTTGTTAATTTTCAAGTTCTTGTGAATTTAGCTGCGGTGACCTGCATTGTAGCCCCAGGGGGCTGAAGGCAACGAGCCGGGAAACACGCAAACACTGGCGTTGACACACTTCCCGGCAATTGGCTTTTCGCTAAAAGCCAAACGATCGCCGACGACAATACGCCTTAAGCGAATACCGGGTGCTGGTCAGGTAAATACCAATGCATTTAGGCAAATGTTTAGAGGGACTTAATTTCTAGGAGTGACACGCCCTTTGAGTTGAGATCAAATTCAGGCTCGACAGATTTGCCGGTAAACAAGTCGGTCACGGAAATCCTGGTGCCGTCTTTCAGACCGAGCTTCAGTTTGGCATTGTTCTTACCAATGTTAAGGATGCTCATTAGATAGCTTCCATCGTCTTGTTTCACCGCCAGCCAATGGCAGCCCTTGTGGTCGCTACCGTTTTCTTCGGCAAGCGTGACATCAGGCCGGCTCTCCGCAACTTCGGCGAGTGCGACGTCTCGAACTTGCGAGACGCTCTCATTGCCCTTGAGAACAATGAGATTGCCCTTGCTCTGTTTAAGTCGCTTATCGTGTGGCTGTCCGTATTCGTTTTTACTCAGACTCTTCTCGCTATCGACAATCAAGGTGCCGCCCTGGTCCAGATAGGACTGCAGGGCGTTCAACTCGGATTCCGTGACCCATTCCGTCTTATAAACGAGGATGCCATCCCAAGACCGGTTATCCTGTTTCTTGATGATGTTCTCCGTAGCGAATCCCATGGGGATTCCTTCAAAGAAGAGTTTTTCATAAATTGAAAACTGCTCGGTCATGTGAGAGTTTTTGTTGATCGCCGATGTCTCCGAGTGGAACAGACGCAAGGGACGGCGTTGCTTGCGCAAGGCGATGATTTCTTCAGAGAAACTGTTCAGGTCATACATGACCTGGGTGTAGGCATTGGCAATGTGCGGCTGCTGGTTTGTTGAGCCCACGAAGGATCCTGCGAGTGCCAGATCAGCGAAGTTTAGCTCCCCTTCCAGTCGGTCTTCGGGCGATCCATCGGGATCTCTTGCCCAGAACCATGCCATGTTGGCGTCCATTCCCTGAAGCGTCGCCAGCCAATAAACACTTTCCACATACTCGACTGATAAATCCAGTTTTCTCCACCGAGAGGCGGACAGAAAATGAGATTCCGAATTGACGTGAATTTTCCTCGGAGACACCGAATCCATGAAGTCGTAGGACATACTCAACTCTTCCCAACAATAGGCGTAATGTTCCTCCCAGGCTTCTGGTTCGTTTGGATAGCTGCGTCGCGTTGGCCTAGCTTTGGCATCATCGCCAATCATCGAGGTGAGTTCAGTGAGGGCTTCCAGGTCAATCCCGTGCGCGCGATTGTTGTCGGTATAAAGGTGTGTACTGTTCTTGACGTGGGTGTCCGCATCGGGGTTGCCTTTCCGAAGCTCGCCTTGAATGTGTGTGTACCAATCGATGGCACGGTCCATGCTGTAGCGTGCCCAATCGTAGAACATCGGGGTGCCACGGGTTTGGGCAGAAATTGGAATTTCAATTTCAACCGCATCAAAGCCGGTGAACTGGGATACCCAGTTTTTGTTGAGCCTGTCGAGATCGCCGTCATATTTTTTGCGCAACCATTCCCGAAATTGGTTCAGGGTGTAGGACGAAATCTGCTGCATCTCGCCAGTTCTTCGGGTCCAGCCACTTGCGATCGAATGCCAGTGGGGCTCGTTGGCCAGAATGTAACCAAGCTGAGTCACCTTTTTCCCTTTGGTCAGGGCACCGGTTTCCCTGGCGATGGTTCCCCAAACCTCTCGCACCAAAGGATTGTCGATATCGAATCCAGTAAACGTGGAACGGCCTTTGCGTACTTCGGGTTCAAGTTTTTCTACCCACTCAGCAATGCCCTGGTTCCAGTAGATCAGGAAGCCGACATTGCTATCTGAAATCTCGGTGACTTCGCGCAGAAGTTCTTGATCGAAAGTGCGATCTTGCTTCAGCAAAAACGAATTGATCGCCCGGTCATGTTCGGCTGGGTAAAGGTTCTCGCCGCCGTGGAAGATAGCACCGAGATGGTCGTTGTAGACATTAGTATCAGTCAGAGGTCGGCCGACCGATTTGGAAAAGTAGTCATAGAGGAAAATCGGCTTGCCGTTACTCAGTAACATGTTGTCGCCCACTTCAATGTTCTGCCAATCCACTTTGTTGACCGGGCGCCGTTGGATATCGCCACGGATGACACTGGATAGTTCCGCGATACCATCGTTGAGAATTTTGACGACCATCTTGCGTTGGAAGTCTGGTATCTCGGCTGCGAGTTTGTCCTTGTCTTCTTTGTAGGGGGCATACTGCTCGAATAAGTAGGCTACCGCGTCCTGATTATCTTCATCCCAGTCCGCGAACTTCAAAAACTCTTTGGCGAACCAGACCACCGTTTCCTCACGGGTGACATCGATCTCCTTGGCACGCGCCTCCTGCATGCTGGCTTCCAGTGTGTCGATGTTGGTCAACGCTTCTTTGACGTATGGGTTGTCTGCCGATGCTGCGGCTGCGTCGGCCGCGATGCTATCGTTAGAAGATGCGATCATACTGAGTAGTGAGAGGCCAGCAATTGCAATGCGAAACAGTATCGGGTTCATAGAACTCTCGTTAGGAATGAAGGAAGATCGAAATCTTGAGCAATTGGACTATTTGATTTTGCGTTGGTCTTAGACGCGTGTTCCCATCGAGAATTGTATAGTCAGAGCCTGCTAGAAGCGAGCGTAGCATCGGGAACGACCATCTTCCGCAGTAACCTTGCTCCGGGTGCGGAAGACAAAAAGCTAAGGTTCTAACCTGTCGATCCCAAAAGCGATGGATCACAAAATGTTTCTGTCGGCCCGTTGCCGTCCAACATTCGCGACTAAAATCAGTGTGACCCAAATGAGTCACCAATCAATAACCCAGACTGTGTCACAAACAATCGTCAACCTCAAAAAAGCAAATTGGAAACGGATGATCATTTTCAAGAGAAAGCTACTACGCTTGCTGTCAGCGGCAGGCATTTTTGGCTCTGCCCTTTGCATGGAAGTTGCAGCGGACACGTCACCGTGGACAACCGGCAACCGGATTGCGATCAGTGCAGATGGCAATCCCGACGCGGATGCGGATGACGTTGGAGCAACTCCGTTGACGCTGGCCGTACTGGCCAAGGCCGGCCTGCAGGACAACTTGGTTCATTTTGATTTCAACAATTTTTTGGAGTACAAACGAATCGACTCGGTCAACAACCGTATGTGGCGGAGCGCCATGGGCGGCCAGACCCGCTGGGGATTTGACAGTAGTCGATTCTTTGATGCCGCCATGGATCCGGATGGAGCCGTTGCACATCTCACTTCGGAGATCAATAAATCAACGGCTGAAGATCCACTCTATCTGATTGCTGCGGGTCCGATGGAATTGATCTATCGTGCATTGGAAGCCGCCAACTGCAGTGCCAGGCATCATGTGAAGATTGTCTCGCATCACGATTACAACGAATACTTCAAGCCGCGACTTTGGCATCGCAACTGGAACGATGTGAAGGCCCTGGTTCCGATAATTGGATATCTCAGAATTAAAGACCAAAACGGCAGTAACGGCAGTGGCCTAAAGGGATCAGCCAACACGGATTTTAGTTGGCTCCAAAATCATGCGGATCCTAAACTGAACTGGGTCTATGATCGGATCGTTGCCGGAAAGCCAGACGTTTCCGATGCCGGTATGCTTACCTGGCTGATTGGTATCAACGGAACAGATGAAGTCGTAACCATTCCGGAAATGCAGGCCTGGTTCGGAACAAACGTGGTCCCGGATCATGGCGGACGCTCGACGACTCCCGCAGCACCCGCCGGTGTAACCCCCGATGTGGTTCCGCCTGCAACCGAAAGTATTTTTGAGGAAGTAGACGGAAAACTGGTGATTGAAGCTGAAAGTGTTCCGCTTACCGATAACTGGATGCTAGAGTCAACGGAATCAAATTTCAGTGGATCCGGTTATATTCGCTGGATGCCCTCGTGGGTAAACAAAATCAGTCATCAGCATGAAGGTGTGCTGATCTACAAGCTTCGCATTAAGAATCCAGGCAAGTACCGAATGGCACTGAGATCATCCCACAAAGGAGCTCCTGAAAGAGACAAATGGAATGACTGTTGGACGCTTATGGGGCTCAATCCAGTTAGCCCTTACGGAATGACACGCAAAACCTATCACTCCATCAATCAGGAACAGTTTGACAGTGGCTTGGGATTTACGTGGCATACCACACATGAGAACTATGGCTCCGTTGCCAAAACCGACGGCCACTTTTCAACTCCGATTTATAACCTTACCAAAGGCGATCACTATTTCTGGATCTGCGGACGGTCCGGCGGTTTTCGGATCGACAAGATTCATTTCTTCAAAGAGGGTATTTCCGGTTTCAAAAGCGACTCCAAGCCGACAACTCCGATTCTGCCGGGAGACAGTGAAACCCTCCGGTAGAGCTTGGCATCTTTGCCCACCAACATTGCCTCGATCAATATCTTTGCATGCCAATGACCAGACACCGAAGTTTGAACGAGGTCAATGTCGTCGCTTACCAAGACCTCTCGATAGTCAGAGTGTGTCTGCTTTGTTTTTTAAAAAGCATTTCATTGCCGCCTTACAGTTGGGATTGATCGACGTCGCACAATGCCACAAAATCTTCGCACGCTTGATGGACCAAAGCGGTGCGGGTTTCGTTTCCGCCAATTCCAATCAATGCAGATCGCGAACGAGTGTTACCCCATCGAAGACGCCATCTCCGGCCGATTTTGGAGGATTTCATTTGCGATATCGCGAAAAATCATGTTCGTAAGTTTTTTTGGGGATTCCTTCCAATTTCGTGGCCGACCTGCGATTACCTCGTATCCAAATGGAAGTCTGTTGGAATTGAACGAACTACAACCGCTGTGAGCGAAATCCCAAAACGCCACCTGTCAATTGAGTTGAAAATGAATCCAAAACACACCGTCCTTAGCCTGTTGATCCTTAGCCTGTTGATGATGTTCAGTGCGAGTTGCCTGTTTGCACAAACGCCATACGATCACGACATTTCCAAAGCGGAAGAACTGAGAGTTCGTGATGGCCTGCCAAACTTTTTCCAGAAGCTCAAAGCGGGTGAAGACATCACCGTGGGTTACATCGGTGGCAGTATTACCAATGGCGGACTGTGGCGAAGCAAAACGTTCGATTGGCTCAAGAGCGAGTATCCCAAGGCAAAATTAAAGCACGTCAACGCTGCCATTGGAGGAACAGGCCCTGATTTCGGAGCCTGTCGAATCGGGAACCACTTATTGGCTCATGACCCGGACATGATTTTCATTGAGTACCGGGTGAACGACGGCGGGGCATTTCAAGGTCGTGCGTTTGAAGGCCTGATTCCTCAGATTTGGAATCACAATCCGAATGCCGAAATTTGCATCGTGTACACCATCGCTAAATGGATGCTCTCCGATATCGAAAAAGGAAAACAGACTTCGGCAGGGAGACCCATCGAAGCCGTTGCCAACCACTATGGGATCACTTCCATTGATTTTGGACTCGAAGTCGTCAAGCAACTCAACGAAAACAAACTTGTGTTTCAGGCGAATAAGCCTGTCGATGGGAAAATCCTGTTTTCCAAAGACGGTGTACATCCAGTGGAAGCGGGGCACGACATCTATCGAGACATCGTCGTGCGATCATTCAAGGCAATCGAAGATCACGGTACTGCCGGAGCCAATGTGATACCAAAACCGCTGAAAGAAAATGCGTTTTCGAACGCCACGATGGTTCCGGTAACCAGAGCCCGTTTTAGTGCCGGGTGGCAAAGCGTCGACCTGAGTGGTTCAACCGACATCAATGCCGATCTCACTGACAAGAACGGTGGTGATAAAACGATTTTCGATGAGGCGATGAAGACTGACTCTGTTGACGAAACGCTCACACTCCAGTGGGACGGGTTCATGCTGGGCCTTACCGCAGTTCTGCAGGGCAAGGACCAAGTAAAAATCGAAGTTTCGACCGATGGTGGCCCCGCGAAGATTTATGACTTGGCATCCCGAAGCGGCAACCGGCAATCGAAGTACATCTTCACCAAAGAAGTTGGATCTGGCTCCCACACTACCATTGTGAAAGTTGTTTCATTGGCCGAAGGAAAATCCTGCCAGCTTGGTCAGTTTCTGGTCGTCGGTGAATAGATCAGCTCACGAAGGGACGATTGGATATGAATCGAATGGTTGCATTGCTCAAATGTCTAACTGCGACTTCAGTGTTTTGGGCTGGAGCGATCGGCACCGCCATTGCGCAGACCGAGACGATTGAAACTGCTTCTGAAACTTGGAACCTGCCAGAAGTATCTGAAATCGCCCCCGGTGTCAGATCAAAATTGAAATATCGGGAAGTAGACGCTGTACTTCCAGTTCGGGGGACAAAGTTCATGATCCGTGTTCCGGTAAACTGGAATGGAACACTGCTAAATGATCTGGATTATCGCAACAAAGCAAATTCAAGACTGAGCCTACTTCTGCTGGAGAAAGGCTATGCACTTTCCGGAACCACCCGGCGGTCTGACCGATTCGAGAACTATGATCCTGCCCGCGAAGCTCATGATTTCATTTCCATCTTCGATATTTTCGAGGCGACATTCGGAAAGCCAAAATGGATTATTCAAATGGGGTGTTCGGGGGGCGGCACGGTCTCGCTGTCTATGGCCGAGAAGTATTCTGACCGAATTGATGGAGCGATAGCGGCCTGTGGGGCCACGAGTCAATGGATGGCCAACACTCATCTTGATGGACTTTTCGTGATGCAGGCTTTGCTCGCTCCGGACTTGCCTATCGTAAATCTGGGCGGTCTTGATGCACCGAGCTTATCTGAACTTGGAAACAACTGGAAAGACGCCATCGACAAAGCTCAGCAAACGCCCGAGGGCCGTGCCCGCATCGCGCTTGCGATCACGATTGGCCAGTGGCCGGCATGGGGTGGTCGGGGGACGTCCGCTGTTCCGAAGCCCGACCCCACCGATGTTCACACGCTTCAAGAAAGCATGTATCACAGTATGGCGATGCTTCTGCCAAACAGCAAAACGAAGGGGACGACCATGCTGGAGCTCGCAGGGCATGGACAGTTAAGGTCGAATACCGATGTTGACTACGCTGCCCTCTATCACAACGGCAATCGGCTCTACAAAACGGCGGTTGAAACTCTCTATGAGCAATCTGGTCAGAGTCTTGAGGCAGATCTAAAAAGAATCAATGCTGCTCGGCGCATCAAGCCTGACCCGGCTGCGCTCAAATACTGGAGCGTTCCCGGCCGCACGCACGTTGGCGAGCCGAGGGTTCCGCTCTTTCGCATACACACCGTCGGCGATGGCTTGGTCTATCCTGCGATGGCTCAGGGCTATGAAGAATTGGTCCGTGAAAAGGGCCATTCAAAACTCTTTCGCAGTGCGTACGTCGATAGGTGGGGACACTGTAGTTTCAGCGTGGCGGAGTGGTTGGCTGCGATTGAGACGATGAATCAGCGTCTGGATACAGGTGTCTGGCCCAGCACTTCTCCGGAGACGCTCAATAAGCTGGGACAATCATTAGATCCGGCCGGCACCACACGATTCAGCGAATACAAAGGGGTAGCAAAGTACAACCGCACGTGGGTTCCGACGGCGTCAGATTACCTCGGTGAGATCCACAAGTAAGCGTGGCCTCCCAAACATTGTGACCCACTAGATTGATACGACACAGCAACCAGAAGTTTCGACCAATCAAAGCCCCGGCAACAATGAAATGAAAGAGGTTTTGCATCGTAAGTGGCCATGGAATTTGATCATGCAAAGCGATCACGAACTGTCGAAGTTTGAACCGATCGCACTTTACAACTTGCAAGAAAAACCAAAAGGCAATTTCATTAACCTTGTCGAGCAAAAGAAACGCATCGACACCATGCAGCGCGAGTACGCAGACATCTTCAAGTTAAAAAGGCGAACCGTTCCGGTTACAAATGTCGAAAACAAAAATGAGTAGAATAAGCATCACGTCTGTCGCTCTTTTGCTGTCGCTCGGTGCGTCCCTGTCGGTAGCCGAACGCCCAAATATCATTGTGATCCTCACCGACGATATGGGCTACTCCGATATGGGTTGCTTCGGGGGAGAAATCGAAACTCCGAACCTCGATTCACTGGCCGCCGATGGGCTGCGATTTACCGAGTTCTATAACTGCGCTCGTTGCTGGCCGACGCGTTCGGCTCTTTTGAGCGGATGCTATATCGAATGGTTGAAGACGCCGAAACACGTTACGATCCCGCAAATCCTGAAGACTGCCGGATACGACACAGCCATGTCAGGCAAATGGCACGCGGGAGGCAAAGCCGAAGGGCCTGCCGGACCGAACTCGCCCGCCCAACGTGGTTTTGATGATTTCTACGGCACGCTTTCGGGTGCAGGTTCCCATTTCGATCCTCACACGCTCACCCGCAACACCGAAGAAATCGTCGCCGACGAAGGCTTCTATTACACGGACCAAATCGGTACAGAGGCGGTTCGCCAAATTGAAGGTTTCGCCAAAACGGACCGACCGTTCTTTCAGTATGTCGCTTTTACTACGCCACATTGGCCGATGCACGCACCCGAGGAAACGATCCAAAATTACGTAATTCGGTATGGAAATGGCTGGGTGCATCTCCGCGATGAGCGTTACGCGCGGATGCTGGAGATGGGAGTTATTGACAGAAAACGATTCCCGCTTCCGCCCATGGAACCGGGCGTTCCCGCGTGGGAGGATGTCGAGCATAAACCATGGCGGGTTCGTCAAATGGCGATCTATGCTGCGATGGTCGACCATATGGATCAGGCTGTGGGGCGAATGGTTAAGGCACTCAAACGCACCGGACAATTTAAAAATACGCTGATCGTCTATTTTCACGACAACGGAGCCTGCGCTGAAATCCCTCATGCGGGAGCTGCGTCCTACATTCAGGGGAAGGCAAAGTTGCGGGGAGAGACGGTTGCTGTAGGCAACGACTTCAGTGCAAAAATGGGTGGTCCGTTGACCTTCAGCGCGGTAGGCCCCAATTGGGCCAATGCGCAGAACACTCCGATGCGTCGATACAAGAAGAACGTGCATAACGGAGGCGCTCTGACACCGGCCATTATGCACTGGCCTGCCGGCCTCAAAGCCAAGGCCGGATCTATATCCACTCAGCGCGGTCATGTGATCGACATGATGGCCACATGTTTGGAACTCGCCGGTGTTGATTATCCGACCAAGCTAAATAGCCACGCCATTGCGCCGCACAATAGCCTTTCATTGGTGCCCGTGCTCGAGGGGGAAACGGTAAACAGGGATCACGCCTATTTTTTCAGACATGCTGGCACATCGGCCGTTGTGAAGGGTGACTACAAAATCGTCAGAGAAGGCAAACAGGACTGGGAGCTTTACAACTTGTCCGAGAACCGAACCGAAACCGAAGACATCGCCGCACAGCATCCTGAGCTAGTCCAGGAAATGTCCGTGCTATGGGATGCTCATTGGCGGAAAAAGTAACTCTTGCATTGAGAGGCTTTTTGAATGATCGACGAAAAAGGAACACAACAATGCGACGAAACAACATGCTTCTATGGGTGATGGTAATACTGCTGGCCAGCACGCCCTCGTTCCTGATCGCTTCGCAACCCAACATCGTGCTCATCATGGCGGACGATATGGGCTACGAATGCCTGGGGGCGAATGGCGCAACGTCCGTCTACAAAACTCCAAATCTGGACCGCCTAGCCGCTGAGGGAATTCGCTTTGAGCACGCGTATTCGCAACTTGTTTGCACGCCCTCACGCGTTCAGATCATGACAGGCCGTTACAACGCGAGAAATTACACCGGATTTGGAGCGTTACAACCGAACGAAATCACATTCGGCAACGTGATGAAGAACGCGGGCTACAAGACGTGTGTGGCCGGAAAGTGGCAGTTGGGAGGAGGTGTGAAGGGACCAACGAATTTTGGTTTTGATGAATACTGTCTTTGGCAACTGACGCGTCGTCCTTCCCGATTTGATGACCCGGGATTGGAAATGAATGGCAAGGAGGTCGATTATCCGGGCGAGTATGGACCGGAAGTCATTACCAATTATCTGATTGACTTTATGAAGCGGAACAAGGAAGAACCGTTCTTTGTCTATTACCCGATGGTGCTGCCTCATTTTCCGTTCCACAAAACTCCGGATGGAAAAAAATACGACAAGAACAAAACGGATCTCGATTTGAAAAGCTATTACTTCCGAGACATGGTGGCCTATGCCGATAAGATGGTCGGAAAGGTGGAACAAGCAATCGTCGAGCTTGGCCTGAGTGAAAACACCCTGATCATTCTCACCTGCGACAACGGAACAGATAAAAAAGTTACCACTCGCTACAAAGGCAAAGACATAATGGGTGGAAAAGGGACAACGCCCAATGCCGGCACACACGTTCCGTTCATTGCCAACTGGCCCGGGACGATCAAGCCAGGGCAGGTCAGCCAGGAGCTAGTGGATTTCTCTGATCTGTTGCCAACGCTTGCTGATCTTGGCGGAGGATCCGTGCCTCAGGATCGTGTCATTGACGGGCGCAGCTTTCTGCCGCTGCTCAAAGGTGAGCCAATGACTCCCCGAGATTGGGTCTACTGCTGGTATCAACGCGACGGGAAACGCAACGGCAGTGCCAAAGTGTTCGCCAGAAACCAAACCTACAAACTCGATTCCAGCGGTAAGTTTTACAACGTGCCAGCGGATGAACTAGAGCAGAGTCCGTTAACGCCTGAGGGCATCGATGCCAAGGCACAAAAGACTCGCCTGAACCTCAAAGCCGTTATCGACAAGATCGACTTGGAAGCGACGAATTCCAACGACGACAAGGCTGAGGTAGAAACCAACAATCAGGGGTGCTGGTAAACTTCCGCTACTCCTACGTAGCTGCTTGAATGAGCCGCTGCAATATGCCTACTACGACGCCAAATGGAAAATCACTAGGTTCAATAATGAGAACATTAAGAAGCATTTTAATGACAGCAGCTGTTTTCGGGCTGATCCAGACTGCTGTGGCACAGGAAACGTATACTCCTGACTGGAAAAGTCTAAAACAACACCAGCCTTCACCGGAATGGTTTGCGGATGCCAAACTGGGAGTCTATTTCCATTGGGGCGTCTACAATGTTCCCGCCAACGGAAACGAATGGTACGGCCGCTGGATGTACACTCCGACCCGAAAAGGTTGGGGCGAAGGCGTGTACGATTATCACACGCAGACGTATGGCCGAGACAAGCACTATCACGATTTTATCCCAGAGTGGAAGGCGGAGAAATTTGATGCCAAAGATTGGGTGGACCAGTTCGAACAGATGGGCGCGAAGTTTATCGGAACGATTGCCGAGCACCATGATGGTTTTTCGCTTTGGGAAAGTGAAGTAAACCCATTCAACTCAAAGGACATGGGCCCGGGAATTGATGTGGTGAAAGAGATTGCCCGCGAGGTGAAGGCGCGCGATCTGAAGTTTATGACGACCTTTCATCACGGTTTTCATATGTATTTTTATCCAAAACGAGAAAACAGCGCGCTTCGTCCCGTCAGCAAATACCTTTGGATGGATGAACTGGAAGAGATTCCCCAAGATGATCAGTACCGTGTTTTTTACGGACGGACGACTTACGAAGAAGAGTGTGACATTTGGCTGGGTAAACTGGACGAGGTGATTGATGCTTGGTGTCCGGATTACATCTGGATGGATTTTGCTCAGGGATATATCACGGAAGAGCATCGCAAACAGTTTTTGGCCAACTACTTCAACAAGGCCGGAGAGCTCAATAAAGAGGTGGTTGTCAATACCAAGGGCACATTCTTTCCCACCGATTTGGCGGTGGTGAACCTGGAACGTGCAACGATCGAAGATATCGCTCCAGAAGTTTGGGTGACCGATTTTCAGCTAGGCAGTTCATGGGGTTACAACAAAGATAAGCGGACCGCCATCAATCCGAATAAAGCCATTCGCATTCTGGCCGAGGTGGTCAGTAAAAACGGAGTGATGATCCTGGCTGCTGCCCCGATGGCAGAAGGTATTATTCCGGAAGAGCAAGTTGTGGCGATGAATGGGATCGGTGCCTGGCTGAAACTGTACGGAGAAGCGATCTACGATACGCGTCCGTTCGTTGAATTCGGTCAAGGACCGACCGAGCTGAAGAGACGACCTGAGGATGAATGGAATGCCTACGGGCACATCAAGGCTGGTCTCAACAATCTGAATGCCCAAGATGTCCGCTATACCCGAAATGGGAAAACGGTTTACGCGATCCAACTGGGATGGCCGGGCGCGAATCAGGAAATCGCTCTGAAGACGTTTGCGGGTAAAGCCAAGGACATGGAAATCAAAGCGGTTACGGTGCTGGGAAGCAAAGAAATAATCGAATGGAAGAAAACGAATGAGGGTCTTTTGGTTACCTCTCCTAGTCAAAAACCGGCCGAAGCCGATGCGGCGTTGGTCTATAAAATCGAAACCCAGTAATGCTGTTCATGTGATCTGCGCTAAGCCCTCATCTTCATCGCATGAAAGCGAGATATCATGAGCTATCGCATCGACGTGAGATCAGGTGTAACAACGTTAAGAGACTATCAATCGATATGAAACGAATACTTGTCATCCTGAGTGGCGTGCTGATCGCATTGATCACGATCAGCGGAGAGGCGAAGCAGCCAGAACGCCCAAATATTATCTTCATACTCACCGATGACCAGTCGTACGGAATGATGGGATGCACGGGGAATGAAATCATTCAGACGCCTCATCTCGATCAATTGGCTAGCGAGAGCGTGCTGTTCACAAATGCTCATGTCAGCAGTGCCATTTGTACGCCAAGTCGGGTGTCAATTCTGCTGGGCCAGTTTGAGCGAAAACACAGTGTGAACTTCAACTCAGCAACCGCGATTTCGGAGGAAGCGTGGGCGCAGTCCTATCCGGTTCTGATGCGCAAAGCGGGTTACTACACCGGGTACATTGGCAAGAATCATTCTCCCATTGGCAAGAACGGCTATGAGACCGGGCTCGTCGAAAGGAGTTTTGATTATTGGTACGCCAGTCATGGCGGTGTGTTTTTCTATCCGAAGGAGTACCGGGATATTTACATGGATGCTCTTGCCGATACACAGGTTGAAATCCTCGAAGAGGGTGTGGACCAGTTTCTAGATCCGAACGCGCGCCGCCTGAAAGGTGCGATTAATTTCCTGGACGCCCGACCGGATGATCGCCCCTTTTTGTTGAACTTGAATTTCAATATCCCGCATGGCGCGACCACTCGGACGATGCGTCAACGGGACACGGATGATGAGATGTATCGCACGCTGTATCGCGATCAGGATATTCCGCTTCCTGAAAATTATATTGCGAAGGCAGATATCAAAACACCGAAACTTCCGGCTTGGCTGCATCATGCCGAGGATCGCCAAACAGGTTACGACTACGTTGATACACCAGAAACACAACGCGAGTGCACCATTCGTCAGATGCAGTGTTTGACGGGCGTGGATCGGCTGGTCGGCTCATTGCGTGAAAAGCTTAGGCAACTGGATCTCGACCAGAACACCATCCTCATTTATGCCTCTGATCACGGTTTGTTTATGGGCGAGCATGGCTTGGGAGGGAAGTCGCTGTGTTACGAGAAAACGACGCATGTCCCAATGCTCATTTATAACCCCACGCAGAAAACCGGATTCCGCAGTGACGCCTTAGTGCAAACCATTGATATTGCGCCGACCATCCTTTCCTTGGCAGGGGTAGGTATTCCGGAAGCAATGCAGGGGAAAGATATCGCGGCTTTTGCTAACGGCAGACAGCCAAAAGTGCGCGATTATTTGTATACCGAAAACTTGTGGTCGACCGTTTTCGGCAACCCGAGGTGCGAAGCGGTTCAGACCGAAGAGTGGAAGTACATTCGTTACTACAAGAACGAGAATTTATCCGCTGTTCAAAAAACCAAGCTGGCAAAGGAGTTCAAGATTCCGTTGCGGGTGATGCTGTATGAGGTGCACGAGAGCCAGTTCGCGGTGTATCGCAGTTTCGTGGAAGATCCGGTCAGTGGTGAGAAACCGGTGTATGAAGAGCTGTATCATTTGGCGGAGGACCCCAACGAGGTGCACAACCTGATCAACGAACCAGGACACCAGACGACACTTGATGAACTCAGAGCGGCGTGGAAAGTGGAGATCAAAAACGCGCGGGGCATGGGCAAGCCGAAGGTGTCGATCCACAGCAACATGAATTCGGATATCTAAGACCTGAACCTGCACGGGCGAGACATCCGTATCACAATTTTGAAATGTTAAAAATCGAACAGGGAAGAACACGTGAAACGCAACTCAACATTTCTGATCGTCGCACTATGTTTGCTCGCAGCGGCTACTGCCTCTGCTGCCGACCAACCGAATATCCTGTTCCTGTTTGCTGACGATTGGGGACGGCACGCCAGTATTTATGCCGAGGTGGATGGCCCGGGTACGATGAACGACACCATCCAAACCCCACACTTTGATGCGTTGGCGCGGGAGGGGGTACTGTTCAACAACGCTTACGTCAGTTCTCCATCATGCACGCCATGCCGAAGTGCCCTGATGTCAGGACAGCATTTTTGGCGGACTGGTACAGGGGCCGTCTTAACGAGTGCCTGGGATGACTCGAACCCGGCATATCCGCTTTTGCTCGAAAAAGCGGGGTACCACATCGGCTTTGCCAACAAAGTGTGGGGCCCAGGCGCGCCGATGAATGCGCCTCACGGCGGCGAGCGGGCTAAGTACAACAAAGCAGGGAGATCCATCTGTCACATCTCCTATACGGTTGCCGCCAGTGTGAAAAAGGGCAAGTCGCTTGAGGAGGCCAAGCAAAATGTGATGTCGGAGGTCCGTCAGAACTTCCGCGATTTTCTTGCCGCCAGAGAAGACGGGAAGCCGTTCTGTTTTTTGTTTGGGCCGACCACTACTCACCGCAAATGGCTGAAGGGTTCCGGTGCAACGCAGTGGGGAACCGATCCGATTGCACTAAAAGGCAAGCTGCCGCCGTTCCTGCCTGACGTTCCCGAAGTGCGAGAGGATCTTAACGATTACTTTGGCCAAGCCATGGCGTTCGATATGGCTATCGGGGCTTTGCTGGATGAACTGAAGCAGACAGGCGAATACGAAAACACGATCATCGCTGTTTCAGGTGACCACGGTGCGCCAGGATTCCCTCATGGCAAATGCAACCTTTACGACTTCGGATCGCGGGTGCCTTTAGTGCTGTCTGGGCCGGGGGTGACAGGTGGCCGAGTCGTGGAAGACTTCGTCACCTTGCCCGACTTGGCGCCCACGTTTTTAGAAGCAGGAAATGTCGCCGTTCCTGAGGCGATGACCGCTCAATCCCTGTGGACGGTGCTCGAGTCTGATGCCGAGGGCTGGGTAGATGCTTCCCGCACACAAGTCTACATCGGGCGCGAGCGGCATGTGCCCACGGCTCGAGCGGGCAATCTTCCGTATCCTCAGCGCGCCATCCGCACGCGAGATCATTTATTCATCATCAACTTCAAACCGGATCGCTATCCCATAGGCGATCCCTACAAGCTCGATACTCCCGAAGAGCCAGACGCGGATGCCATCATGGCATCAACCAAGACGACTCTGCCCGATGAAGATGCCAGTCCCACCAAAGCCTGGTTGGTTACGCATCGCAAAGATCCGGCTTGGCGTCCGTACTTCGACCGGGCCTACGGCAAACGACCGCGTCTTGAACTCTACGACCTAAAAAAGGATCCGCATCAGATCAACAACGTCGCCATGCAGCCGGAATATCGCACGGTGGTGAAGCGATTGCAGAATCACCTCATGACGGAACTTGAAACGACCGGAGACCCACGACTGGTCGACGACGGACGTTACTTTGAGGAGCAAGAAAAGTTCAGTGCAGCTTTGAAAGCTGAAATTTCGGCATTTTAATCATGATACGGAATGCCGTTTTGAATCGATTCGCTCGCGTATAGTGCCCTTGGACGACAAGCGTATCCGGCGCGAGAGGAGTGCGCGGTTTCATTCGGATCAACAACCAGCCGAATCCGTGAAATTTTGTGTTCATCCGTGGCTTTCAAAATTTCCACACTTCATCCGGTCACTCTTCAAACTTCCGAAAAGGTGGGCCAGCAGACGCTCGAATCCTCGTCTGCGGTTTTTCACGCCGCGCACTAGACCGTCTCCGCTACTAGCCCATGCAGGGTTGTCGTGTGCGTCGACCGTTTCGATCCGGGTACGAAAAAAAGGCTCGGTGTCTGTGTGACACCGAACCTTCGATCCGTTTTTGATGAACGAACGGAGGGTGGGTGGACAATGATTACTTCATCGTCCTGGCGAACAAGCACCCTACATGTCGATCTCGTAACCTTTGCGACTCTCGCGGCTCAGGAACGCATTGGCTTCTTCGTCGCCGACAATCTGACGGGCGTCCGGATCCCAATTCAGTTCGCGTCCCAGGCGGATCGAGATATTCGCGAGGTGACAGGTTTCGAGCATTCGGTTGTGGGTCCAAACATCGGAAATAGGTTGCTCGCGAGCATTCATCGCCGCGATGAAGTTAGCGGAGTGATTTTCGCTTACTGGGCCGCCGTAGACTTCCTCCACTGCTCCTTCGGGCAACGGATTGCTTTCCAAGTCCTCGACCGGTTTGCCCACTAACTTACCGCGATTGACGAAGAAGCGTCCCTTGGTACCCTCGAACAAAATGCCATTGTCACCCTCGCTAGTAATGATCATCGGAATGTCACCGGGCATGTTGGCGTGGATTTCAAACTTGGTCGGCGAATTGTATTGATCGCTGACGGTCGGATAGCCATTCTCATACTCGACCGGTAGCGAATAGCTCACCGGTGTGACCTTATTCGGTCCGGTGTCGCTCGCACCCAACGCCCATGTCGCAATGTCAACGTGGTGGGCCCCCCAATCATTCATCTGGCCGCCGGAATATTCATACCAATTACGCCAGGCGTAGTGACAATTGGTATAAAGTGGCACACCGCCACCGTAACCTTTTCGCATCTCAGGCAAGGCACGGTAGGGCACCATGGGGGCAGGGCCAAGCCACATATCCCAATCGAGTCCTTCGGGAACATCAATAGCCGGGATGACCGGCGAGCCTGTGGCACCGTTGATGCCACAAGTAACTCTACGGACCTCGCCGATCCGGCCGTCTCGGATCAGCGCGACCGCTTTGACGAATCGCTGAGAGCATTCGGTCCGCTGCATCGTTCCGACCTGGAAGACGCGTCCGGTTTGCTTGACGATCTTCTCGATCAATTTACCCTCGTCGATAGTTAACGTCAGCGGCTTTTCGCAGTAGACGTCCTTGCCGGCCAACATCGCTTCGACCGAGATCTTCGTGTGCCAATGATCCGGCGCTCCGATCATGACCGCATCGATGTCGTCGCGTTCCAGTAACTTCCGGTAATCCTTATACCCGTCAGCCTTTTTGCCAGTCTTGTTCTCAAGCTTTTCGATATTCGATCCCAACACATCGGCGTCGACATCGGCAAAGGCTGCAAAGTCCGCAAACTTGGTCGATTTGTCGGTGATCGTCCAACCCTGGTTCCGCAACCCAATGGTGGCAAAAACGGGCCGATCGCTTGGCGATGAAGCTCCGAAGACGTGACCGGAAGTGGACATCATCACACCAGCCGAACCGGCAGCGATGCTTCCCAAAAATTGGCGGCGAGTAGGATTTAGTGGAGTGGACATGCAAATATCTCTTTGAAATTTGTAAACTCGATGAGGCAGGTATTTAACACCCCCCGTCGTTGGGGCATGGCAGCGTCGCCAAACGCCTGACAACTATTCTAAACGAACAGCTATCGCTGCGTGAGTCCAATAGGCTGGCGAGGCGAATTAATTCCGCTCTTTGGAGCGTTTCACGAAAGGGCGGAATTGGTAAAACCGCCAAGTTCGCATTGTTGGCGGGTGGATGAGTTCGCACCTAAACAAATGATTCACATCGACGGCAACGCGCATGCCAGCGATCTTGACTTCTTTCCCCGTTGCGTCAGCGGATTTGAGCGTCTTCGATTTCGTCGAGTGCGAGATACGCGGTGGCAATGCTCTCACCAGCAAGTTTCCTTCTCCATGACTCAGCGGATGTGTTGGCCGATCTCAGCACACGCCAGTACAGCCAGACGGAGACCACGAAACCGATGATCCCGACGACTAACGAGACAATCAGAGAATATGGATGTAGCACGGCGTCAAAACCGATGGCAACGACAACGGGAATCCACATCAGCCACCAAACAAACCCGATGATAATCCCGGCTCGCAGGTAGCCGGATCGCAGGCTGTCGAGTTTGCTGCGGATGTCGACAACGGATTTCGAGTAGTCGATTCTTCGGATTCGAGTGCAGACGAGCAACGCTTGAGATATCACGATCACACCGTACACGTGCAAAATGGCTCCACTTGCAACGCGATGCGGAATTTGGGTATTTCGAGCCCAGCACTGCACGCCTAGAACAATCAGTGCAATGCCGATCAACACCTGCAACATCTGGCCGCGGAATAGCGGGCGCAGTGAATTTTCGACACGTGCCATTAGTTGGCGCCGTGTTAGTAACATCCGTCCGGCGAGCTCCTGCTGTGCCAAACTTACGGCGTCGGTTTCTTTGTCGTCTCCGTTGTGGTCCCGAAGTTCTTCATCCCTGGCAACCGTAATCGCAAGCCCTGAATCACTGGTCGAAGTAATCGATTGCACGTCGGACTTAATCTGGCTGGCGTGCTGGTAGCGGCGCCGCGGTTCCTTTTCAAGGGTCCGCAGTACGACTTCATCGAGGCGCACATCAATTTTAACTTTCTTCGACGGCGCTGCGAAACGTCCAATCGGCAGTTCGCCGGTCAGCATTTCATAGAAGACAACCCCCAACGAATAGATGTCCGCACGGTGATCGACGCCGTGCGAACCTTCCATTTGTTCCGGAGCCATGTACCGAGGGGTACCCATCACCTGATGCGTTCCCGTAAGCATCTCTTGTTGGCTTTCGTTTCCAAGTATCCGCGAGAGGCCAAAATCCGCGATCTTCACCGACCCGTCAGCGGCAATCAAGATGTTCTCGGGCTTGATGTCGCGGTGGACAACACCTTTGTCGTGTGCGTACTGAAGCGCATCGCAGAGGTGCGGCACGATCGCCAGTGCATGTTCGGGCGCCAATTGGCCAGCCCTTACAACCTCTCGAAGCGTTGAACCATCCACGAATTCCATGAGGAAGTAATAGGTGTCTTCCACCTTTCCGAATTCATAAACAGACACGATGTTGGCGTGACTCAGTTTTGCCAGCGTCCGAGCTTCCCGCGTAAAACGCAGCGCGAATTTGACATCGTGACCAAATTCCTCGGGCAGAATTTTCAGCGCAACAAGACGATCGAGCCCTGGTTGGCGGGCCTTGTAAACGGCGCCCATGCCACCGGCGCCAATGAGCTCGATAATTTCCAGCGACGGAAAAAGTTCGGCCAGACCACCTACGGTCGGCGGTTCAAACGAGCCTGCCCGTTTGTCGCCTTCGTTCAGGGCATCGTTGATCGCTTGGGAAACTTCCGGAAATCGGTCGAGGTATTCCTGCTTCGTCGGCGTTTCACCTCGTCGTCGACGGTAGTCAATGTCCAGAACAACGAGTTCAGCGAGCAAGACGTCTCGTTCGATCGGTGAGACATCCCCGGAAAGCACCGATTCAATCGATAGTGGCTCGTTTGACTGCCACTTTCGTTCAAAATCAGCGCACAGATCATCGATTCGTTCCAGGGCTGCGATCGGTAGTTTTTTCTGACGGATGTTCATTTTGTTCAACCAATTCCTGCTGACATTTTTCTCGAATTAGGTGCAGACGACGTTCGATCGTCCGCTCAGAGCAGCCAAAACGCTTTGCGAGTTCCGCGTTTGAATACCCTTCTAACTTGGCAACCGCTAAATCCCTGAGCTGCCCGACACCTAAATGAGAAAAAAACTGTTCCACCGATTCCTGCATCATCAGCACCATTTCCGGAGATGGTTCGTCGCCGATGGCTTCAATGACCCTGCCATCTTCAACCGCGCCATCGTCATCAGCATGGTCCAAAGAATGAAGCCTGACGTTTCCGCCACGTCGCTGCCGCAGGTCGTGCCTTTGTTTGTCGACCGCTTTCCTTGCCGCCATTCGCAACAAAAGACGCCAAAGATCGTCTCGATCGGCCAAATCCGGAAACCGTCCCTTTTCGGCTGCATTGTAGAAGCTGTCAAAGACACTCAGCACGATGTCTTCTTCGTCCGAAACGGCTCGGTTTTGCCCGTATATCCGGCCCCGAACGCAGCGTACGAGACGGTCGAAGTAGTGCTGCCAAATACGATTCGCGGCAGTCGAATCACCGGCTTTCACCAAATGAATCCAGTGGCTGACATTCGTGGTTTTCGACATACGGGAAGGCCAACAGATGCAAAATGGCAAGGGAACAAAGGTCTGCAAACGTAATATTACCACATCTACACGAGTGTCGAACTCGGATGTCGCCCTTACTGTTGAGCGGTTTTCAGAGGAACGCCGAGTTTGCGATTAGAGAGATTCGGATTGGAGATTGCTGCGTTCATTCGCGAATTTCACCGACCGAAATGTTCGTTCTCGTATTTTGATTCCACGGGAAATCTGATTCCTCCCGCGCGAGTCTTCCTCCGCTAAACCTCCCCCAAAAACTTGGTGGAGCAATTGAGGCAGTCGAACGGAGACCGGAAGGATCCACCATCACAAGCCACCCGGCAGTGGCCGACGACAATGCCTCGCCAAAGCATTCTCATTCGATAGAAAAAATTAACTGCGAGGAATGAGGAACCGTAAATGGTGCGCAGCATGTGCCGAATGGATCTCAAGTATTTGTTCCCGAGTTAGCTGACCGAACGCTGGGTGCGGGGCGTATTCACCAACGTGGGAGTTCAATTGTGCGACGCTCCTCGCAAAGGATTCGACTTCCCGAGCGTCATCAAGATCGGCGGGTGGAACAAACACCGACGGCGTACGAATCCCCCGAGGCGAATCACCTCTAATCAGTTTCGGCAAAAGAAACTGGCGCATCACCGGACGCAAAAACGCAAACAACGACATCCACTTCGGAATACCATTCACGCTCAAATCTTGCACAAGAATCAAGTGCCGACAAATCTGTCCCAACGACCAATTTCCTTGCCGCTCGTAGCCCGTACGAAGTAACGACATTGCCTCTTCGACGGCAGCGTCAAGATCATTGAATCGAAGTTTGCGAAGCTCAGGCATCTCTTGAGTGTACCTTGAATGGATAAAAGCGAATGGATAAAAGCGAAATCGACAAATACTAGAAACCGTTTTCCACCATACGATGCGTGACAATCTTTACCGTACGATTGACATTTTTAGTTGAATGTTTCGCGACGTCGGCCGCCGGCACGTGTCCATCCTTGGCGGCCAAGCCGAAGCGGAGCGAGCGACCATGCGTTGTCGCGTGTGATACGAGGAACAGTGTTGCGATATGCCTAGGTCAGATATCAAATACAGAAAACTTGCAACAGGATCGCGAGCCCAGATACAATTTGGTGCGACCCGATTCCGCAGAGGACAATGATTCCGCAGAGGACAATGATTCCGCTCGCGTCAGCGGAACGTACAATAGACGGTAAGCTCAATGGCCAATTTTACTGGCTTCCATTACGACATCGGTTATTACGGCACTCCGTTCGATAAGTTTCTTGAAGTAATGACTTCACACGATCCCAATCCCTATGCACCGCCACAGACTGCTTGCACGGCTGCCGCCGTTCGCACAACATACGGTTCGCTCACCATCTCTGGCGTTTCCGCAATCTGTTTGGTGGCTTTCATCGTCTTTACCATTGTACTTCTTCGCTCCAACGGCGGCGATCGAAAAGCAGGCATTCTTTTCCTAGCCAACATTCCGGTTTTGCTTGGGCTGGTCGTTTCCACTGCTCGATCGACTCGCATTGGCGTTTACTTCGGCATCGCTGTTGCCGCCGTACAGGTCGCCATTACAATCTTAATGCTCTTCATGTCTATCGGCGATGTTTCGCTCGTGATCGGCATCAACGCGATGATTATTGTCCCCCCCTTGGTAATTGCATTTAGGGCATGGGTAACCTATCAGCGACGTCTTTCAAGCGAACACGCCGCGCCGCAAACTAACGATTAATAGGTATCGCTTTGACATTGCCAACTGAATCACACTAGGCACCACCAACCACGCACGTCGCTACGTCAAAAAAGGCCAGCCCAAAGACTGCTTAAACTGAAGGACCTTCGTTTGCTTAAGAGCCAGTAAAAACTCGCTCGCATTCACTCCCTTAGCCTTCGCGAATCGCCAGTTTATCGATTTCTCTTCGTTGCCTTTCGCGAACCGTGTTTTCGGTTTCGCGCCCCGCCGGGCTTCTTGTCGAAAGAGCCAGGCTTGTGGTCCAGCAATCGGGGCCAGTTTACTTCGGCCGATTCTTATCCTGCTTCACTTTCGCAGTCTGTTGTTTTTTGATCTCCTTCTATTTATTGCTTTTGTCTTTGTCCTTCTTGCCGCCTTTGTCGCCCATTGTGAATTTCCTTTCTAGCCAAAGTCATCAATCGAGTAAGTGCGCATTGTCACTGATTGGCACTGCGATGTTCAATCAAGCCAATCGATTTCCTCGCCGTTCCTGAAATTGGGCCGAATTTGATTTGGCCGGGCGGGGTGGCGGTCCGGCCTCATTCCGCGATCTTCCTTTCCCAAGAGTGACAAAACTCATCGGCGTGCTGGCTTTTGGCACTCAGCTACGTACTTGCTTACCGATACACCAACGCCCATCGGGACGACACACAAATCGACAATCACTTTCATCTCCAATAAGCCTCTCGTGTTCCGACTAGGTACACGTTTCTAGGATCACGTATAGACTTCACGCAGAGAATGGCAGCAGCTTTCGTTCTAAGAAGGTAACGACAGTCTATCTGTCTCAAACATTGATTTCGGATGCGATGATTTCGGATGCGATAGCATAGGGCTGAGTTTGCGGATGCAATCACCGATGCGCGTTCATCGTTTCCGTTCTGCACGCTTGGCGCTTCTGGCGTCCTTGAAGCGGACCGGCCCAGACGGCATCACTGCCGGCAGTCGCTGACTGACCGAGTTGGAATTCAGCGTTCTCAGTTGCCAAGTCCTTCGCGTTTCTGCTACACGATCGATAGCATTGATTTGTCGTTTCTGGTTTTCCGACCGAATGAGATAGGGAATGCGTTTGATAGCAACCTTCGGACTTGTCGTTTCGTTTTGTTTCTCCATACAAGCGGAGGACGCGCAAAGAGTAACTGACGTCAACATACAGCTATTGACGATCGAACTAGAAAGCTACTTAAACGCTTACAAGGACGCGTCGGCGAACATTCGCGAGATTGAGACAGAACTTGCCCAGACCAACACCTCCGAATCGAGAGCAACATTAGAAACGGATCGTGACAGCCTACGAATGCATCTTGACGCGTTGGCGGCTCGTGCAAACGAAACCGCGATCCGCATTGGTAAAACACAGACGAAGACCAATAAGAAGAAGACTCTACCAGATGGCACACGGGTCTATCTTCGAAACCGGCTGAGATCGACCGGTCGCGATTTAGATGTTGCGATTGAGGGCCAGGGTTTCTTTCAGGCAGTCGTTCCAAACACGGATGCGAAGGTTTATGCACGCGTCGGCAATCTCGACATCGACGCCAATGGCTACTTGGTGTTGGGTTCTGCGAGGTCTGGCCTCCCACTCTCGCCATCGATCCAGATTCCGAATGATGCAATTGGCATCACAGTTTTTCCAAATGGGGAAGTGAGTTGCACACTGCCTGGCGAGACGGAAATGCGGCTGATCGGGCAAATGCAATTGGCACTGTTCGCTATTCCTGGTGGCTTACAGGAGATTGATGAGAATCGGTTTTCGGCGACCGAGGCATCTGGACCTGCGAGAGTGACGAAGCCGGGGCAAGATGGCGCCGGAGTTATTCGTCAAGGAACGATTGAGGTATCCGATAGCTACCTAGTCCGTGAATTAATCGAACGCCTAGCCGATATGCTCATGGCTGAACGTTCCGCAGAGTCCTTGCGACCACGCTGACATCGCCAGTGCGGGCAACAAATCGTCCGTTTGCCGCCCGGGCGATGAAACCGGTGGCGTTTTCCACTCCGTACTCGTATCGAACGGAACGCCGTTACGCTACAGTTGGGCATCTCATCACATATTCGAAGCCGAGGAAATAATGGCAAAATTCGCTCAGACCGCTCCACAGAAAGATGAACCCGTGGCGGAATCCGACCACACGGAAACGATCAAATCGCAGATTTTAAAGAAAACCGGCAGGCCACCCCGTCTGCATCATGTGGAGGTCTGTCAGCACCACAACGGCAACTATCGGGTCAACCTATGGGAGAAGTTGAAACCGACGGGGGACTCCGCTTTCTCAACGGCTGTCCACATTGGGGCATCCTATTATTTGAAGGTATCGGATTCAGGTGAGATCGTTCACAGTAACCCGCCACTGACCAAACGCCGTTTCTCGGCTTGAACTGGCCCGTTCATCACCGGAAAATGTAGGCTAGGCTTCGCCAAAGGGTTGTTTGCGGTTGGCAAGCGGAGCGGGACCCCGGGAAGTCGCTCCCAGCACGACCTCGCTCGTCCCCTTCGACAAGTCGAAACAAGCGACAAGTTTTCGTTCGTTGGCGATCCAAGTCCCTGCATCCAAAGACGATCGACGAGATGCCCACGGGAAGGGAATCGCCGTCAACTTGCAACGAGTATCTTTCCGCGGCAAAAGGTGCGGCGAGCGTTAACCGGTTGCCCCACACGACTAATCTCGGCCAGCTGTTTGGCGGTCCCGTAGCGGCCAATGACAGAGCATGACTGCCGTTTGCCGCCGTTGGATCAGTTCGACCATTCGTCCGCTGGTCGCCTCGGCATCGCAATAGCGATCGGGGGTGGTTGGAGGTGTCATTCTTAGAAAACAAAATGGGTCAAACCTCTTTGCAGGGAAAACAAAATGGGTCAAACCCAATACTGTTCGGCACTCCGTTTGCCCTTGCTGATTTCTAGCCGGAGTGATGGAGGCAGTGCTAATTGATGGACGTGAGCGAGGTAACCTCATTGGCAGCCGTTGGTTCCTATCGCGCAGCAAGCAACCCCGCCGAGACTTTCTGTTCGGTCGGAGCGCAGTGTCCCTAATGGTTCTTCGACTTTAGCTTTTTGATGTGGGCCTCAAGCTCTTGCAGTGACGCCCAGCCGAGCAAGTAGAAGCAAATCATCTCGTAAGTTCTTTTGTTCGGCTGACCGCCGGTGTAAATCAGAATCAGAAAGCACGCGATGATCGCGAGGTACATCTGAATCTCAACTCCGTTGGGCTTCGTGCTAAGGAGATGGCGGCAGCCAAGCAGCTGTTTGATCATTCTGAAAAATAGTTCGATTAGCCACCTGAGGCGATATGCTTCTGCAATCAGCTCAGCGGGAACATCCATCAGGCTGGTTGCCACACGAAGAATTCCGTCACTATTGGCTCCGCCTTTGCCAGTGCGAACGTGTGAGGGCACTTCGATCTCGATGTAACGGACGGGATGATCGGTGGCGATGGTCTTGCGATTGGATGTGTGCGCCCCGAGTATTACTTCGCAATCAAGCCGAACGCCCGCGGCCCGATCCGCATCAGTGAGAGGGCGTTCTTTGAGTCGTTTTGGCGTGCTGTTGTCGCGTAGTCGGCAAATGTAACTGCTGTCGGCGGCATGGATCGCATTGAACAGTTCGAACTTCGCATAGCCTCGATCAGTGACATAACATCGATCGGGTTGCAATACGGAAGCCAAGGCAATTTTCTCGTCATCTTTGCCTTTAGGTTTAGCGGGTGTCGCATCGACTCGCTCTGGCACGCCACGGAGAATTTCAAAGTGCGTGTGCATTCGGTAGCCGTCAACCGCTGTCGTTGTGGTGCGTCCGGCTGCACGCCCCGTGGACGGAATCCAAGACAGCGAAGCCACTCGTACAGCCGTTTTGAAAACGCTACCATCAACAGCGGTTAATTGGTCTTTGATCCCATCGAACCGTGAAGGATCTGCGGATGGGATTTGTGTAGCCAAACTGGCTGCAATCTCTTTCAGCGGCTCAGGATCGAAAATGGTAACGGACTCTGAGAGCGAAGCACGTCCAACACCGAACTTTTTTTGTACAGTTTCCAGTTCACTCGCTTGCTGCAGTCCCCGCAGCGAGGACAGAATCGGATTGAACAGCCACATCAGCACCAAAACGCCGTACTGGTCCATGTGTAGATCACGACTACCGGCCTTGTCTCTTTGAGCACCTACGCTATGAAGCGACTCCAGTAGTGGCCGAATGCGTTTGAAGAACTTCAGGCCAGTGATGTCTTTGGCATCGATCCTTGACTCGACATTAGGTCTTTTTGCCGTGACGCCGGGGGCGAGTTCTGCCTCGCTGAAGCCAGCAGGTTTTCGACATTTCGGCAGTTTCTTTTTTGCCACAGCTTTGGCCTTGGGGTGTCAACATGGCGGACCATCCGCATTGGGTTGACTTGGCGCAAGTCGCGTGCCAAAACTAACAAAAATACAGTGCGCAAATTTTGTGCCGAACAGTATTGGGTTTGACCCATTTTGTTTTCTGAAACAAAGAGGTTTGTTTCAGTTTGTTTTCTGACGCATTTGTTTCGCTTGGCGTCACAACACTGGCTTGCGGCTGATGCCGGTGAACGATATACCCGACGAACCATTCCCTCGGACAACTTTTCTGGTTCGACCTTCCAATCTCCTGATGGCTTGCGTGGGCCTCCTCGCACCGACCATCGGCGTGCTCGGGCGACATTCGTTGCTCGACGACGGAACGTCCTGATGGCTTGCGCGAGCAATCTCCGGTTACCATCGGCTTGCTCGGTCTTGCTTTGGAACGTACAACTGGCATTCGACCTTCCACCTAAATTCACCACGGATAACCATCCGTTGCACACGGAGCCGCGGGCCGCGCGGATTCTGAAATCAATGTCGTTTGCCGCGGCCCGGTGAACGGTGACGTTATGTCGCTAAGTTGAGATCGCAAATGAGCGACAAGATGTTTCGCAAATGTCCGGACTGCAGTTTGACCGTCGCGATCTGCGCAGTATCTGAATTTCACAATGTCGGGGGATTCAATGGCTATTCGTATTCGATGAATTGCTCGTGCGGCATGCGAATGGAAATTGACGGATGCGATGGTGACGAGATTCCCGAATCAATGAAGATTGCTGCTGCGGAACATCGCAACAATCATCAGATTCACCGAGCAATAGACTTCGACAGACGCGATCTACCTCAATCGAATGCCAAAGCTACACTGAAACAATCGAAATTGTCCGCACCGAAACCCGACATTGAAGGATCTTGGGTTGTCTATCGCCTTCCTAACGGGGCGGAAATTCTATTCAGTGTTGAAACGGCGAAATACACTTTCCGTTATAATGATGTCACTGCCGTGTATTCGGACTTCAACTCACTGGTTGAACTACACTCATCCGAAATCGCGACATAACAATACGATGCACACGAAGCCGGACTTGCGCGTGCGAATTAGTAATTAGGTCTATCGTTCCGGCTCGGTGATCTTTGCCGTTATCACACTCCGGGCGATTGATGCTCTGCTATGGGTGCGCTGTTGATGATCCCTTTTCGTCCGTTTGGTCCACA
>SJPJ01000001.1:2254243-2254495 GCA_007859835.1 Novipirellula herctigrandis
TGTCACCCAAGGGGCCGAAGGCTAAACTGACGGTGCTCGGTCGATTGATACATCATGGTGACTCGATCGGCATTTTACCCACATCCGTGCGATAACCATGTGATGCAACGGAGGACGGGTGGTCCGTTTTCTCGTCTGCTTGCAAGTCTTTCGCCCGTCCCCGCTGATCACCACCGTTCTGCCACACATAGAATCACTTCACACTGGGGACCGCATGGGGCGCAATCGAAATCTTGCACGTGACATTCGCGA
>SJPJ01000001.1:2256297-2259760 GCA_007859835.1 Novipirellula herctigrandis
GGAAACCGGAGTTTGCAATGAATCGTCTATCGCTTCTTTTGCTGGCGTTGCTCTCGCTACGCTCGCCAATGGCGTGTGCTCACGAAAGTGAGCTTTCGTCCATTGCAGAACGAGCTGGAGTCCAAATCCTTGTGAAGCCCGAGAGCTCGGCACAACCGGAGGTCGTCTTCGGTTTTGCGGTCCCGCACGAATGGCAGCACACCGACCAGAAGCTTGCGGCCTGTCGAGAGCTCATAAAAACAATTTCAGATCCCAAGGCAATTCATATTGTTGGGCCTGTCGAGCCAGCGACATGGAAAGTGCTAAACGACATTGCTAACGAAGAGCCTAAGCTGCATATCCGGCGTTTCCCGATTGCATTCCTTGGGGTGAAATGTATCCTACACGGACCGGCATTCAATGTTTTCGACACTGTCGATCGCTCACCAGCACGCAATGCAGGCATTACGAGAGGTGACACAATAACCTCGGTCGGCGGTCATCGCGTTCGTTCGTTTGTCGAACTCCAAGAGGCGTTGGCTGATTTTCTGCCCGGCCAAAGGGTTTTGCTCACTCTTTTTCGAGCGGACAACAAAATTTGGCTGTACATTACGCTCGGAGATTTGTCGAAAACACCGACGGACGGATAACCACCGCGTTGAACTGCAGTGTACTCGCTTTGCCGGCGTTCAAGCGTCTTTACCTTCGTTAACGACCACTGTTACACTTAACCTTTAGCTGTTGGACCGTACACGCGGTTAACGCCAACGTTATCCGACTGAAATCCTTTCTGTCTACGACACAACGTTTACGCACATGACATTTCGCTTCCCTGGATGGGGCATCGGGTGGTTCACTCCGCTGCTTGCATTTTTCGCACCCGTTGTTGCCTACGGATCGTTTGTTGATGGCTCTAACGTATTCGGCGTTTTCTGGCTATCCGTTGGGCTGTTCGCTGCACTTACTTGGTTCCAACAGCGTTGGGCGGCTATTCCGCTCATTATCTACTTTCTCCTTGCGTTGACCGGGATCGTAATATCGTTCGCAGCGACTGGCTTTTCCGTTTCACTTCTCGGCAAACTGCTATTCTCTTGCAGCGGTATATACGAACTCGTACTTTGGTATCGTTCTCCACGTGATGAATTGTTTGGTGATTTACTTCCGGAAGATGTCCTGTGATATCGGACCTGCATTCCCAAGCGGCGGATAACCATTTCATTCACACGAAGGACCGCGTGACGCAATTTCAAATGGAATCCACATTGGCGGTCCTCGGTGATGACTGCCGTTCTGCCATCAAGGTGGCTTCCGTAGAAGATTCATGGAATCAAACCACAACCCATACGTAGCGCCACAACACACTGCAGATACCGCTGCAGCATCGCGAGGAAGTTCCGTTATTGCGTTCGCGAGGAAGGTGCTCCTGACTTGCGTTTGGACACTTCTGTTTTTCTTTGGCAGTGCGATATTGCTTGGATTTGCTAGTGGCATTTACTTCGTCAATACGAGTTCCTCAGCAGGTGGACCATCGCAGCAGACTATTCAACTGATCGGTTTCACCGGTGCTGTAATTCCGATTGTTCTGGGCTCTATCGGAATTCTCTTGGGGATTCTCGGCTATCTACCAGGAACGCGATGGGCGGCACAAACGAAATTCAACAGGGATTCAAAAGAGGCAGAACCATGACATCGCTTTACGCTTGCTTGTCAAGCGGCGTAGCGGCAAGCGAGCCGATTCTTCGAGCTCGCGTTAAGCCGCTGAAGCTTCGACATGCTTTACCCTTGGAGTTGACTCTCCCATTTTTGCGCGCAACTTTGTGTTGCTTGGTTCTGTTTGGCACTTCGCTGTTTCGTTGCTTCCACTCACACATCGAACCGAATCCTAGACTGGCAAAGTTCGCGTTTGGGCTCTCGTTCGGAGCAATCACTTGATCTTACTCATTGGCCATGTCGCAGGATAAAAGCGACCGGTGTGACGGGACTCAGACTCACTCGCCTGGTCAATGTGCACCGATCATGTTGGGCGGATGCCAACTGATAATGCCATGGTGGTCATCACCGGTCGCCAAGGTTCAATATCTCAGTCGAAGGGGTTCCTCCTAGGTTTTCGCTATTTCAAAAGTTATCGCTGACGGACGTTTCGACTAGGCCGCTTTGGCATGCTCGCTGGCCATCACAAAGACGCGACCCGGATCGAATGGCTCGCCGCTCTTGTACCAACCGTAAAACATTTTCAAAATCTTTCGCATCACGCAAACATTCGCCTTTTGACCTGGCATCTTGTCGGCTTCCTTCTTCTTCCAGTAGTAGTCACCAAAGAGCTTACCGCGACCGACCAGCGGAATCGCCATCAAGTTCAGTACGTAACGTAGTTCGCTCCGGCCGCGACGGCTGATCGTCGTCCGGCCTCGCCATTTGCCACTTTGACGTTCGCACAAGTTCAACCCTGCATAACGCATCAGTTGCGAGACCGTGCGGAAATCATCCGGCGGTCCCATCTCGGCGACCAAACGCGAAAGCATCCGAAGCGTGACGACTCCCTTGCGTGGAGCAGGTAACCGCGGATCGGAAGATTGAAGCGTCAGGTAAAGCTCTTGCATTTGACTTTCGATTTGTCGTTGCTGCTGCAAAAACGTCGTGATTTCCGTATAAAGTTGCTGCACGGCGGTGGCTCGGATTTCGGCAAGCGTGGCAGCCAAGTCATCCTTTTGAGTGCTTGCCGTATCGTTTGCTGCTCGCCAGAGCTTTTTCAGAGTCGCCTTCTTGGTGTGTTTGCTGCAAGCTTTCATTCGTCCGTAGAAGGCTTCCTCGCCCACCGCAAGAATCGCGTGCGGGTTGCCAGCGAACTGCTCGATCAGCGCACGGCCGGTCGGTCCGTACAACACCGACTTGTCCAATCGAAGATCCGCAAACAGACTTCTCAAATCAGCGTGCAGTTCGCACTTGGCGACCTTGATGCGGGCTTCACAGCGGAGGACCAACCGATGAAGTTCACGTAGCTGCGCGTAATGTTTATCAAGCTTACGGTCTTGGATCAGTTTGCCGACTTTGGCAACCGTCAGCACCGCTTTGGGATCGCGTTGGTCGGTCTTGCCATGATCGGCGAATTGAATCGTGCGGAATTTGGCTACGGCTTCTCCATGCACCAACGCGGTTCGCATGCCGAGTTCATCGGCCAGCTGCAGAAGTCGTCGATGATAGATGCCCGTTGACTCACAGAGGACACGAATTTGATAGTCACCGTGTTGTTGGACTTCGTTGCGGATCTCTTCGAGCGTTGTGCGTATGTCGGAACTGTTGTTTTCACACTGGCCACGGATTGATTTCCCCGACAACTCCATCGCCCAATACAGCGAATCACTGCCAACATCGAAGCCGACGTTAACGATTCTGCCAGCATCAGTGATGTTTTGGTTTTGTTGATCTAAAAGAGTTGATTTCGACATTGAGATTGTAGTAGAATTCATGAGGCTTCTTTCGAATG
>SJPJ01000001.1:2259770-2416307 GCA_007859835.1 Novipirellula herctigrandis
CGGAGGCCCGTTGGTGTTGTTTCACAAATGGAATGTCAACTCACGGGCCCCGGTGACGCGGGTCGTTCGTCGAGGATAGTTTCATCAAACGTTTGAACTCTCGACACTATCTACTATTCATAACAGTGCTCGCCGTTTGCGGACTTGCGATCGGTTTCGCATCGCTCGTCGGTCGCTCTGCACGTGCTGCACGCGTCATGTCCAGCCGCAATAACCTTCGGCAAGTGATGCTCGGCATCGACAACTACGCTGCTCAATACAATCAGTTGCCGCCACACACTCTCTTTGACTTAAACGGCAAGCCAGCACACAGTTGGCGGACACTTGTTACGCCATACCTTGCTGCCGTCGATCAACTCTATCGCTGGGACGAATCGTGGGACGGCCCTTACAATATGCGGCTTGCTCGCGGGCTTGACGTACACATCGATGCTCCTCCGCTCAACGAATTCGGAGAGCCACTAATCAAGACAATGGGACCGTACGACGGACCGATTGACTATGCTTGGCCATTTCGTACTGCGGAATCGGATGGCAAGTCTGATTTCCACGTCCGCTATTTCGCTATTGTTGGAAACGAGACTGCATGGCCAGACGACCACAATATTACTTACGATGACATCGGTGACGGTGTCACGAACACCATCATGCTCGCCGAGTCTCACTTACTTGATGCTTTCTGGTCACAACCGATCGACCTGCGATTCGATCAGATGACGTTTACGATCAACGATCCAAAGGGCCGCGGAATCTCCAGTCCGCGCAAGCTTGGTCCGCTGGTTGCCTTCGCTGATGGGACCGTGTTACACCTGAACCCTGAGGCACCTCAAGACTTGGTTCGCGCCTTGCTGACCGCAAACGGCGGTGAAACAATAGAGCGTTCACAACTGGTGCGAGATGGATGGCTCCGTTAAAGTCGTTCGCCGCTCCGAGAACCCGATGAACCATGGGTTGGACGCGGAGGACTCGAAAACGCGTTTTGGCAATGGTTGCCTTTCCGCTCGTCCCCGGTCAACCCGCCCGTTATCCGACTGGGTGCCCGTCTAGCTCGCGTTGAGCGCGATCTGGTCGAGTTCCTGTCCACCCCTAATGACCCGTGCGATGTCCACCGTTTCATTCGTGACGAAATACAGGACGACATAGTTTCCGAATCCGTTTACAAGTTTCGCGCGAAGCCCGTCAGCATCAAGACGACTTGTCGGCACTGCACCGCCCGCCTCCGGGAATTGCGAGAGCAGTTCTACAGTTGCCTCAACTGCGTCAAGGAAACGCAATGCAGCGTCAAGATTGTTTTCCGCGATGTGATGCGAATGCCCGGCGATGTCGTCGATCGCTAGCTGTCTACGATGCGGAACCCTTCGATTTGACATTTAGCTTCCGTGCTTCGATCGAAGGCTTTCTCTAATTGCTTCGATTTCTGCACCATTCCATGGCTCACTCGGACCACTGTTGATCCCCTCGATTGCCAAAGCCTCTACTTGCTTCTGCCTATCGCTAATCTTGGCGATCATTTGCGATACGAACTCGCTGACATCGGAAAACCCATTTTTCTGGGCTCGCTCGGCGATCTCAGACATCACGGCGTCTGGCAAATTCACGGAAATTGTTGACATTTTTCGATCCTGCTTGTTGTTGGATTCTTCTATTGTACCGTGCTGTGCTACGAAGTCTAATGGCACCCTGGAGCGGGTTTCAACGCTGCTCCAATGCGTTCGGAAAACCATCGGTTGCAACGGAGCGGCGGTGGTCAGCTTTTTCGTCTGCTTGCAAGTTGTTCGCCGCCGCCCGCTGAACCGTACCGTTATCCGACTGAAATTCACGATGCTTGACCTTGCGACATCGTTCCGAATGGCACGTGTAATGATGCCAATACTCGTAGGGTGCATGTTGCTCGCATCTGCGATTTTTGCGATCGAGACTGGTTCGTTTGTTCGTAGCGCAACGTGTACGACAGGCACCATAACGGCATCGGCCGAAATGACTTCGGATGAAGGTGACACGCTATACCAACCTACCTTCACGTTCATTGCTGCAGGACAGCAATACACGGTTACGCCACGTTCGTTTGTTTCGCCTTCGCCTGGGGACACTGGCGACCGTATTGCGATTCTCTACGATGCTCGAAACCCAAACCGTGCACGCATTGACGCTTTTGCTTACACTTGGGCGATACCGGTGGTACTGCTGGCGATGTCGATCGTCTTTGGTCTACTGTACTTTGGCGTCTATTGGATTCATCGACGAATACGGTGGGTGACTCCAGACGGCGGATAACCATGATCGAGATAGGGGCCCGGTTGCCCGGGACCCCTCTCACACCACCGGACATGCGGGTCCGCATCCGGCGGTTCGTTTCTTGGAAGCAAACTTGCTCCAAATCTCCTCGAGACTCGCTAGTCCTTGTTGCCTGAGATAGTCCTTCGAGATCGCCACATGCATCGCGGCACTCGAGGACATCACCCAGACTCCGCGGCCACTGCTACCGTGAGAAAAGGCTTCGTCACGACGAACGCCGAGCTTCAACAACATCCGAATTCGGGTGCGGACTCGATACCACTGTTTCCAATAGCAGGCGCGGATGCGCCGACGGATCCACTTGTCCAAACTCTGCAGTTGCTTCTTGCCCAGGCCGTAGTGAAAGTAGCCCACCCAACCTTGGAAGTACCGGCGAAGTGCGCTTAGACGTGATTGAATCGAACGCCCGCCGTTGCGACGAGTGATCTGCTTCACACGCTCTTTGAACCGCTTCAGGTTCTTCCGGCTGACACCGAATCGTCCGCCGAAACCGCGAAAGGTATAGCCGAGAAACTCGACCGCCTCCGCCGAGCAGACGCTGCTTTTGTCGTGATTGACCACGAGTTTCAGCTTTGATGTCAGGTAACGCTCGACTGACCGAAAGACGCGAGTGGCCGACTGCTCAGTCTTGGAGAACACCAAGAGTCGAGTAGCCTGGGGGAATCGCACCCCCAGGCCCTCACGGAACCGGACGTGAACCTCTCGGCTCATCCGGCTCTTATTGTCCAGCCGCGGGTCGGATGCCGATTTGCCACAGCACGAACAGGTTCGGTTCGCGGCGGGCGACGACGCCCAGCCAATGAACCGCCCGTCGACCATGGCGAGCGAACCGTTTGAACTTGCGACGAACCCAATACACAAGACTGCGTTCGAGTTCTCGCAACACGGGTGTGAGGGCCGATTTGTAAAATCGACCATAGTAATTCACCCAACCACGTACGAAAGGATTGACGAACTTTGCGATCTCCTCCAGACGCTGATTGCTACGCGTCGAGCCCAGCCGCCACGAACGAATCGTCGCACGGATGGACTTCGCCGCCTTTTGGCTCACACCGGGAAGAAAGCTGATGAACAGCTTGCCATGCCGGTTCTTGGCTCGACGAGGACGGAACGTGTAGCCCAGAAAATCGAACGATGTATGTTCATGCGTGTCACGACGATCGTCGTCTTTGCAGTAAACGATCTTGGTCTTCTCAGGATGAAGTTCCAAGCCGCATTCTGCAAGCCGCCCGCGTAGTCCAGCAAGAAGCGTTTCCGCTTCTTGCTGACTGCGAGCATGCACGACCGCATCGTCGGCGTACCTGGCGAATTGGATCGACGGATAATTCCGACGAAGCCATTCGTCAAACGCATAGTGCATGAACAGATTCGACAGCAAGGGACTGATCACAGAACCCTGCGGCGAGCCTTTCGTTCGTTCTTCGAAGTGTCCGTCTTCGTGTTGAACCGGAGCTTTCAACCAGCGTTCTACGTAGAGTAGAATCCACGGGACATCGGTGTGATGCTCGAGTGCTCGCATGACCAAGTCCCAACGCAGATTATCAAAGAAGCCTTTGATATCCAAGTCGATCACCCAGTTGCGACGCCAACAACGTTGGCGAGTCACCCCCACCGCATCCAATGCCGACTTGCCTGGCCGATAGCCATACGAGTCTTCATGGAAGTGTGGTTCGACTTGCGGCTCAAGCATCAGCTTCACGACCATCTGCGCTATCCGGTCCGAAACGGTCGGAATGCCTAGTGGTCGAGTCTGACCCGAGGTACCTTTTGGAATCTCAACGAGACGAACCGGGGGTGGGAAGTAACTGCCGGACGACATTCGATTCCAGAGCTTGTAGAGATTATTCTTCAAGTCTTTCTCGAAATCCGCCAGCGATTGACCATCCACTCCGGCCGCGCCGCGATTCGCTTTCACTTTCTTGTACGCGTCCCAAACGATTTGCTTCGGAATCACATACGGCTTTGCTTCTGTCATGAACTCCTCCTTTGCAGTTGGTTCACTTCATCTGCTGAACAATCTGGTCCCTTCGCTCCACGTCGATTACCGACGCTTCGTCGCTACTACAGACCAGTCCGCCCCTGTGCCTCGCATCGGTACTCAGGTCCTTGTGGGTCTGCCACTTGGACGGCTCCCTTGCTGTGGCGACGAGCCACAATCATCGAGGCGACAGGTTCCCAGGTTCCACACTTGAGCCTGAAACGAACTCACGCCACCTTTACGCCGGACGCCATGCTGACAGTAAGCGGATCACCTTCAGCACTCATCCCGGGTTAACGACTACCTCCCGGTTTTGACGTCATTCCTACGCTTTCGACGGGTCATCAGTGGTTCATTTGCATTCGTCTTTCCGTTTCGTACCTGACAAGATCAAGTCTCGCCTTTTCCGTAACGCTCACGACCATGGCTTTTGACCACAGCCGCTTACGGTGGTTTGCAACCGGCTTCCGCAAGCTGGCTGCGAGGGACCAACAAACCCTCATCTCAAGTGCACATTGCCTGGCGCACAGTCATCTGCACGCCGGGAGCTGCTGACGCGATGATCGTGGCACTGGACAAGCTGACGGGCGAGACGATTTGGAAAACCATAATGCCCGGCGAGTCCACCGAGGCTGAGAGTGGTGCTGCGAGTCGTCAGGAAAACACGCCTCGCAGCGAACCACCGAGACGCGAAGCAAACGATAATTCCGCCCCATCAATAACCGGCACGAAAAATCCCGAGGTGTTTGTAAGCGAACACTGGGGGATGACCGGATTTACTCACAAGGTTCCACGCGGAAAGTATCTCGTCAACCTCTACTTCGCTGAAACGTACAACGGAATCACCGATGAAGGGCAGCGAGTCTTCACCATCAACGTTGAAGGTAAAGAGTTCAAGGACTTTGACATCTGGAAAAAGGCAGGTGGTCCACGAAAGGCATACGTTGAATCCGTCCCGGTGGAGATAACCGATGGGGAGTTGAGTATTGCATTTGCTCAACAGTTACAAAGTCCAGCCATCAAGGCGATTGAGATCATTCCCCAGGGCGATGACGCGAATGAGGCCGACACGATCCGAGTCAAGGCTGGCGAATCAAACTCGTTGAAAGATTCCTTGGGGAACGTTTGGCTGGAAGATCAAGGTTTCACTGGCGGTTCGACAAGCCCGGGATTCTTTAATTTCGGTGGCGGACGTACCGCTGGTTCAAGTGGCCGCCGTGATTTCGGCGGAGGGGGCCGTTTCGGCGGACGTCGTGGTGCTCAATCAGGAGCGGCATACGCTTCGGTGATTGCTATCGATTTTGTGGGGCACCGACAATACGTTCAACTCACAGCGAATTCGCTTGTCGGTGTTTCGGCTAGCGATGGCAAAGTGCTTTGGCAATACAACGCACCAGCAAACGCGATGGGGATCAACTGTTCTACACCCATTTTTCAAGACGGTTTGTTGTTCGCTGCTTCGGCCTACGGTGCCGGTGGCGGCGCCGTCAAATTGGTGAAAGGCGAAGATGGAAAGAGCACGGCTGAAGAAGCCTATTTCACACCCCGAATGCAAAACCATCACGGCGGAATGATCGTGGTTGATGGCTGTCTGTACGGAGCCAACGGAGGAAACGGTGGCGGAATGTTGACCTGCCTGGACTTTCAAACCGGCGACTTGCTTTGGCGTGATCGTGAAGGTCCCAAGGGGTCGCTGCTGTTGGCAGACGGTCGACTCTATCTGCGTGGCGAAGAGGGAGAAATTCTTCTCATTGAACCATCACAAGATGAGTTTGTTCAGCGTGGCCGTTTCGAGCAACCCGACCGTAGCAGTGCCCCTGCATGGGCACATCCGATCATTGCCAACGGAAAACTCTACATTCGCGATCAAGGATTACTGCTCTGTTACGACGTGAGTTCCAAATAATCCCCAACTTTCGTGGCTAGCAACGAACTTAACTCGGCAAGACTGCCTGCTGAGCTTGGTTCGGATAGTAGGTCAAGTTTGGTCAACACCGATGCAAGTCTCGGCAATTTCAATTGCATGCATCGGTGACCGATACCGAAGCTCTTGCTAACGGAAGCACTTGCTAACCAAAGCTCGGATCAACAATCGGGGAGCAGTCTGAACCGATTGCTTTCCGTGCGGCACACATTGCCCGTTCCTTCCCTTCTATTCGAAGACGGATACGCTATCAACGCATGGCATGTTGGGCTGGCGAACACGGACGGCGAACACGGACGGCGATCATGGGGCCGTGCAACGCTCCGGTCAATGAACCAAATCGAGTAGACAGGGGCTTGTAGGTTAGGGGGGCTTCTAGGTTCTGCGCTCCGTCACGCTGTCGATTTTGTCTTGCATTGACTGCTCTCGGTCTGTCCGCGTTCCAACTTTGATAGTGGTGGAAATTCGCGGTGCCCCAATAGCGTGAACGCGTTCATGGCACCGTTTTATTGCGGCAAACACATCGTCCCACTCACCCTCGATGTTGGTACCGTAAGCGTGGAGCTGATGCTCCAATCCAGCTTCCTGCAATACCTTCTGGCACTCAACCACGTACTGACTTACCGATACACCAACCCCCAACGGGACGACACACAAATCTACAATCACTTTCATCTTAGCGAAGCCTCTCATCTGCCGACCAGGAATACATTTTTAGGATCAAGTATAGACTTTCAGGCAGTGCAAGGCATCGCATTTGTTCTGAGAAATCAACGAAGGTCCATCAATCCCCAACACCGTTCGCTGTCGGTGCGGCACCCATTTTTTCGTTCCTTCGGTTCTGTACGAAAACGACCGGCAAACTCCTGCCTATTCCCTTCTTTCGCCACTAACGCTGTTTGAAACGGACGCGGTGCAGTTGGCCAGGAACTGCCGATAAATACCGCCACGCTTTTAAAACGAGATAGGTTTCATCGACCAGGATTAAGTCAAACCAAGTCAAAGGGATCGAGGCCAGACGCTCGCTTGTAGATGCTGTGGGTGCCGGCAACAAGAACCGGTGTGCTGGTATCGCGTTTTTTAAGCCAGCCGAATGCAAACCGAAGTTGTGCGAACCGAAGTTCGTTCAAAACTCTCTCCACACAAAGTTATCCACAGCGAACTCTAGCCACCCTCGCACAAAAAAGTGGTAAACACCCACGAAAAACGCACTTCGGATCCATGCGGATGAATTCGTGCACACAGCGAAATACGACGAATTCATAACCCAGAACTGACACGTATAAATTCGTGCAGCTTTTCAGTGCAGGCAAAAAATGACTCAGCCTCGACGCCGGCGCAGCATGTTTTGCAGATTCGGTGGCAATGCGAACCACACACTTCCCCCCCACACTCTTTGAACTTCCCTCGCGTCTATCATTCCATAACCGATGATTCGACTTCCGATTCGTCGCCACAATTTTCCCACTGGTGAATGGATGATGCGTAAAAGAATGGTGTATTTCGCGAGCGTTGCTGTCTTGATCGCGATCGGAGTGTTCATGTTCAACAAAACGACGCGAGCGGGCTATGAGTCTGCCGAATACAAGGTCGTCGAGTCGGACGGCAAGTTTGAAGTTCGCGAATACCCCGATCTGATGTTGGTTGCGACGACCACCAAAGTCGACGCTCAAGGCCGCGACGGCAGTTTCATGAGGCTATTTCGCTATATCAGTGGCGCGAACGAGTCCGAGCAAAAGATTTCCATGACGACGCCAGTGTTCATGGAGAATGACAAAGCGGATTCGGCAGTCCAAATGGGGTTCGTAATGCCTAAAAAAGTCGCGGTCGAAGGCGTCCCTTCACCCACCGGTGAAGACGTCGCGATTTGCAAGCGAGCCGGCGGACGCTTCGCCGTTTACCGCTTCTCGGGCCGACTGAATGAGAAACTCGCCAAAGAATCCGAGGCTAAGTTGCGTGAGTGGATAAAAACAAAAGACCTCTCCGCAGCTACGGATTCCCCCGATTCCAGCAACGTCGAATCCGCTGCCTACGATCCCCCCTTCACCCCCGGCCCACTACGCCGCAATGAAATCCTGATTCGGTTGCAATCGCCATGAACCACTTCCATCGAACCGGTCGCAGCTCAAAAGAAACCAGCGAAGCGAAATGGCGACATGGGTTAATGGTTCGTGTGAGTCGCAACCATCGCCTCGATTACCCGAATCCCGTTTTTCATCTTCATTCTCTCCGACAGTAAGTTTGGATATGGTTCAAAGCTGCAATTGCCCGCGGGGGAGTCTTCGGCCAGCAACAAGGATTTTACTCCGTGGCGCTGGCAAAATTTAAGGGGCGCCAATCTGGAAGATAAGCCAGGACCGATTGCGCCCGCGAGAACTACCCCGGAAACCGATGAGGGTGGATCATCCACGTCGCCTTAACTTAGCTTAACTTAAGCAGTCCGGCGTTTGTCTCATCGGCTAACGCCTTCATCCCAGCATCGGTTAAATAAAAGTGATCGACTCAGCGTCCATGGAACGAGGCTTTGGCTGACTCGACATAATCGAGACCGATAGGCGTTAGACGCGGGTTGGTAGCGCAACGATTCAACTCACCATCACCAAATCGGCGGCTAGCGTCTTGCCGATCACATTTTGTACCCCAGCAGCGTAGAATCGTCTTCGTTCTTGATGCAACGCCATGGCACGAACCGTTCTTTGTTGGCCGTCAGCAATCCAAAAAAATGGTGGCGATTAGCGAGAAGCGTAAAATGTTCTCGTGGTTAACGAGCTCGGTAGCGACGGCCCAGTGCACTTCATCGGTGTTACCCAGCGACAAAAAAGAACAAGCGTTGCGCATCTCCCGATTTACCACCTGGTTGAAGGATCTTCGGCTTTGAAATGCCAAAGGTCCGCGCGAATGTGGCTTGGGACGGAAAGAAAAAAACAAAACGCCCGCGGGGAATGGCTCCTCCGCGGGCGTTTCGAGTTACAGCAAGTTGACGACTCGGTCGGCCAATCCCTTTTCGCCGAGCACGATGCTCATGTTGCCCGCTGAGGCGATCTTTTCGAGAACTTCTAGTTCTCGTAGTCGCATTAGCGTTGGATTGTCGGCCAGTAGCTTTGCCGTGTTGGCTTGGCTGCGCATCGCCGCCGTTTCTTCACGACGTGCGATCAAGTTGGCTTCGGCCGCCTTCTTGGCCTCCGTCACCTTGTTCATCAAGTCCTTCATGTCGCCTGGTAGGATCACGTCTCGAATTCCAACCGAGACGACTTCCAAGCCGAGCGTCCCTGCGCGGTCGCGGACGTTCTGTTCGAGTTCTTCAACCAGATCGTCTTTGCCACCAAGGAACGTATCAAGTTCACGAGCACCCACCGACGAACGCAACGCGAGCTGCGTTTCACGATAGATCGATTGACGCACATCATCCGATGCACTCACCGCTCGACGAGCGTCCTTCACAACGTAAGTCACCATCGCGTTGATACGCAGCGTTACCTTGTCGGCGGTCAACATTTCTTGACCTGACACGTCGACTTGCGATTCACGCATGTCAATCTCAACAACGCGAGCGTCGCCGGCATCCTCCCAGAACGCGTACAAACCTGGGCCGATTTGATCAACGTAACGCCCGTCCAAGAACAGAACGCCGACGTGATCTCGCTCAACCTTACACACGTCAAGGAATCGAGTAGCGTCAACACCGCGCACGATCGACGCAAGCTCCTTGTGCTCGAGCCGAGCGTTTTCGATCGTGACCGTTTCGATGCGAACTTCCCGAACGCCAATCCAGTAAGCATACAAGCCAGGGCCAAGCACGCGGCTGAAGCGACCGTCAATCCAAACCAAAGCTCGCTCGTGATCCTTCAAGTCAACCACTTCAGCCTTGCCGCTGAGTGCACCCGACTTCACGATCACGTCGAGTTGATCGCTCGCATCGCCACGAGCAATCCACGGATCTCGCTTGCTGACCACTTGAACCTTGGTCTGGCCGAACCGCGTGAATACGAAGTGCTTGCCGGCACCGAGCAGCGAAACAAATTCGCCATCACGGAACTTCATGCCAACTTCGTAGCTGCGGACGTGAATCTTCTTGAACATCATAAAGTCGTACTCCTAAACACTTGCGGCAAGTTTCATTGCCGCCTTGCCAGCGGCTTGGTTTATCGTTTGGTTTGAGAGAAGGAGGCTTTTGGGCAGACGATTGTTCGCTGAATCACACAAAATATTCGCGGAAGGTAGCTCGAAACCATCGAGCGTGACCGGTGTCCGCTGAATCGGATCGTCGTGTTGGACCAACGCGTTTTGGCCAGGGCCAAATGCTATCCGTCCAACGGTCGAGGATCGTTTTCAGTTTCTTCCGATGCTGCTGGATGATTCGTCTGCATGCCTTGCAGGGCGAAACCATCGTGTTGCCGAGCAGACGTTTGGCGACCGAAGTCGCCTGCGTCCGTCGGCTGATTCGACAAGGCAACCGAATGCCCGCCAGCTTCATGGTGAACACTTTCGTGCCCTGGAGCTTTGTTTTGCAACAAAGCGTTTGCGTGACGGGAGTCGAACCCGTGACCGTCAGTTCCCTAAACTGATGCTCTGCCAACTGAGCTACTTCGACCGGTGTTCGTTTAGAACCCGTTTGCACGGAACACGGAATCCCAACCGTTCAAATACGAGGAAAACCGCGCCGCCGGAACCCCACCGGCCGATCGCAATGATGAGGACACCTAAAACGCGATGTAGTTCGCGACAACATCGGCATTCTCAGAAGCTAAATCGAAACACCCACCGTGCATTACGCGTGCGCATTAGCTTTGTTCGAGAGACAAAGCGTCATTGAGAAACAAAGCGTCATTGAGAAACAAGGTGTCCGGGACGAATGGCACCTTATTCGTACGTGGCTCACCATTCTCTCCAAACAAGCCCTGCGGTTTACAGGTCGTTGGCTTCACTTCACCCACCCTCTGAGTCTGAGGTAGTCCAGGTTTCAGGGCACGGTCAACATACCGTAAACACTCCCGTTGGCCGCATGCAGCGGCGAACGTTGACAAGCACGGCAAGCTTTTAGACTGAGCAACAGTCAATCGATGTAAAGAATGAGTTTGCTTCTCTTTGCCAGCAGCAGAAGCAATTGAATAACAAACGGCTACTCAGTCGTCGCCCTCTGGAAGCTGATTGTAGCAATCATATAAGTCCGCAGGCGATGCGTCTCGGCTTGCCGGTCGTGTCGCAACCAACTCATCAAACGCTGGGATTTCAGGCAGTGTGGTCTGGCCTTCGCTGTATTGCCTTGGCATAGTTCTGACTCGCCCCAGAAGTCGCCCGACGTTCTCCTTCGCCAACAATCGACGCGTGGGGAACACTTGCGTCGCAGTCCGACTGGGAGAGCGGTCGCTGCAATCATTGACGAATCGCTTGCTGGTGAAGATCATACTGTCGTCATGCTCCCACCGCGGACACTGCGGTGAGTTGTCCCCGATTCAAAAACTCAACCAACCCGTTCGATCAAACATACACAAAAAGCATTGAAGCCATGATTCAAATCGGCAGGACCTATAATTTAGAAGTGGTCAAACACACTGATTTCGGGTTGTATTTGGATGCCGGAAATCTCGGCGAGATTTTGCTTCCTTCAAAGCATGCTCCGGACAACTTGAGTATCGATGATACGGTTGAAGTCTTTCTTTACCTGGACTCAGAAGATCGCCCTATCGCGACCACTCAAACTCCCGAAGCGGAGGTCGGCGAATTCGCGTATTTGGAAGTAAAAGACATGACTCCGATCGGCGCGTTCTTAGATTGGGGATTGGACAAAGACGAAGTGGATCAACGGCTCAGTTTTGGGCAGAGCATCCAAGGCTACATCAAGCATATTCGCGAAGACGGCAAAATTGATTTGAGTCTAAAAAGTGGTTGGCAAATCCGCGACCATTACAGTCAAATGATTCAAGACTACTTACGCGATCATGACGGGTTTGCGCCCGTTCATGACAAGTCTCCTCCGGCTCCGATTTTTGACCTGCTTGGGATGAGCAAAGGACAGTTCAAAAAAGCGATCGGTGGCCTGTATAAACAGAGAGTCATTACGATTGAAAAGGATGGGATACGATTGGTTTGATCACTACCATTTGTTTTGGTGCAGCCGTTCTTCGTCGTAGCGGTACTCCGGCGCCAGCACTTCGTTCGGCACGCCCATGGCCAGCAGGGCGAACGGAGTGATCGATTGGGGAATGCCGAGAATCTTGCGGCCAGTTTCAACTCGATCCTGCAACGGATAGATCGCAATCCAGACGCAGCCAATCCCAATATCGTGGGCAGCCAGCTGCATGTTCTGCGCGGCGCAGGAACAATCCTGCGGCCAGAAACCGGGATAGATTTCTTTCGACTCGTCGCCGCAGACCAACACCATGAAGGTGGATTCCTTCAGCATTTCGGTTCCGCCCATTTGGGTGAACTGCTTAATCACCTCGGGGTTATCGATGGTGACAAAATGCCATGGACGGGCATCAGCCGCTGACGGGGCGTTCATGGCCGCCTCCATGATGGTCTTGCGTTCCTGCTCCGTGATTGGCTCGGTGGTCCAGCTGCGAATACTGCGTCGTGTCATGAGGGCTTTGATCGCTTCCATGTCAAATTCCTTTGCTTTCGTAAACTGACTGATAACTGATCAGTAATTTGAATACCCGGTAGTGAGCTAACGATACCGAAAACTATCTATCGCTTCCAGTTGGCTGGCAACATGGGGTGGGTTTTCCAGTTCGATTGACGGTCAGTCGACGGCATCCGACGGACCATGCTTTCGATTTCGTGACTTTAACTTCAAGCAACGCGTGAACCAAACTCTCCGCTCACTGGAAGAGTGCTTTTCGCCTTAAAATAGCGGCGACCGCGAGCGTACAGAAACGGCGGAGTTGCTGAGCTCGCTACCAGATATTCAAATCGCTATCAGTCGGGGGACAGCTTATCCGTTTTTTTCAAAAGCCTTACGAGCGGCTCCGATCTGTTCAATCGCCGCCATGTGATGATCGCGGAACTGTTCTTTGGTTTTTCGCCAGGGTGTCTGCAAAAAACCCAGCAGCCGTTCGGGAGCAATGTTTTTCAGGGCGTATTCGGTTGTGAGTCCAAAGTTAACCGGGTTTGAATGATTGCTGCCGGTTGGAATCTGATCGTATCCCCGCTTTTCAAAGACATTGTAGGCATCCACCCGGATCCTGGTTTTCTCTGATTCCTGATCAAACTTGGTCCCGTAGTACCAGTTACTCTGGAGGACATCTTTCGGCATTTTTTCCAGAAACAACTCCGGATGATGCCAGTAGTAATCCGACCATACCCACGGGCGTGAGCCCCCTTTTCTAACGGCATCAAACAGCATGTAAATGTCATGCCACCAAAGGTCGAATTGGCGGACGGTTGACACTAAATAATCTCGCTGGTGCAGATTGGTCTCTTCATCCATGCCCAGATGAAAGAACCGCGGCTTGTCGAATATTTGGCAGACCTCGGCAATCAGATCTTTACAGACGCCGTAATAGATCTCGGTGGAGACCATGCGTGAATACTTCCCCATCCAGGCATCGTGTCCGGTGGAAAAATTAAGTTTAGGAATACACTCAATCCCAAGTTGTTTCATTCGCTTGATTTCATTGCCCAAGCGTTGCGTACTCCATGCGTTTTCCACAGCAATCTCTGGATGACTCTCATAAAGTACGCCATCGCCGACATCCAGGACAATCATGTTGACTCCGGACGATGCGCACTTAGCAAGCATGTCGTCCCATAGCTTCTCATCAAACTGAAGCTCCGGATGGAAGTAGCGAGTTTCGTGTCCCGGTGCCGACCAGTCCTCCCACATGTTATAGCTCAGATGAAGGAGGTTGCCCCACATCAGTTGCTCTGGTTTTTTGTCCGCTGCATGAGATGGCAGTGTCGCGCCGATTGAGGCGACTGCCGTGGCGGTTATAAATTCACGTCGCTTCATCATCGCTATTCCTCATTTTTGGATACATGAATTACCATGTAGTTAACATGCTAAGAATACCATTATTGACAACTGCGTTAGTAAATATACTAGATCTGTTTTGCGTAAAACAATGAGTGAATCCTCATTCTACGCGAGATCGTGCGATGTGCGTCCGGTCACAAAACTCAGCCGAGTATCCGACATTGCAAAAACCGGTTTTTGAAGCAATCGACATCGGCAATGTCCTTATGCGTTCGCCGCAGGTGGCTCATGCCACAGGCGATCTTCATCTCAATTGATCGAGAGAGGCGATATCTGACGCCGATCCGGGCCGGAAAAACAAACGCCCGCAAAGACATCCTCTCGCGCGCAGGCGTCTCGATTTTGCTCGCCACTGTGTTGTTCACACGGGTCTCTGGTCAACACTTCGCCAAGTGTGTTTTAGTGGTGGGATAAGCTTCCAGCTTGTCGAATGCTAAATGACAGACAGGATGCCTATCCCACGGGTAATGATGCAAAAACGCGATCGGCCAACGAAGGTTTTGAATCAGACGGTTCTTTTACAAAGATGTAACCCGAGTCTGCAGTCGATCCATTGAGAAACGCCGGTGGGAGTCGAACCCACTTCGTCCGAGTTGCAGTCGGATGCCTTGCCGTCTGGCTCCAGCGTTTAGAGAGAGGTAAGTCTTGAGTTGTGAATCCTGAGACGGAAAGGGAGAAACATTCGAGATCACCCCAAACTCGTCGTGCTTCCGTCTCAGTTGCGTCGAAGATCGTCGAAGGTTGTGCCCGAAATTCGCAGGCGGACTTCGTTCGATTTCTCGATAGGGTGTTCGGCTCAATCCGAAAAGCTGAATATCCATTGACGATCGCTCGAAGGCTCGGATACACCGATGAACCGGTCAGCGAACAGCTATCCAGTCAGGCCGATGAAACCGCTCGTATTCTCAACGGCCTCATCCGATCACTCCGCTCATCGGACTGATTTCCTCGCAACTCAAGACTCATCCCTCAGGAATCCTTCAGTCGTCGTCCCTAAAAGTAGTCGTCGCGATTGGAGCCATCAAAAGCGGCCCGAACGCATACAGCACTTTTTGAATCGCAATCGACTGCCGCAGGGGCAGGGATCATTGCGTCCGAGTTTCTCCTCGAGTTGCTTGTCGCCGTGGACGATTCGCACTCCTCGTTTGACTTGCGTTTCGGATGGAAAGCCACGTCGTCGTTTACTCATCGGCTCGAAAAAACGATTCGCTGTTTAAGTCGTGCGTATTCATGATTGATCTCCTTGATCTTGTTACCGATTCGGACATCCCATCGATTTTGTCTAAGTAGGACTCTGACAAACGAGACAGGTTCGCGATGAAATCCGCCAATCCGTCGTGACTCTTCAATTCACGGGCTCACGGACTTGATCGAATAACGAAATCAATGGTTCAAAAAGCTTCCTCGGCGTGAAGCCATCCATGATTAGAAACGTAAGGAACAAACCCTTGGGCGAATCAGGTCAAGCGAGTAGAATCGCCATTCAGACGCTCGAAAGGATGCCGCGCGCAGGTCGACTGGAAAACGTCGACTCTTACATTCCGATTCGTCAGTGACCCACCCATTCTCTATCTACCACGAGCAATTCGATGTCATTAAGGATTTCCCGTTGGGCGACTCAGTGTCCCATCATGAGCGTCATTCTGCTGATTAGCCTGCTGCTTTGCGATCTGTCGCGGGCGGATGAGCCGGATCGAGCTTTGAGAACTCCCATCGCGGAAGAACACGCTGCGGAAGAACACGCTGCGGAAGACACGCCCAAGCCAAAGCAGACCACTTTGAATTGGGATCGAGCGAACGTCGGTCTCGCCCCCGTTTACAACGATGCAACTTACAAGGTAACCGTAACACTTGGCGTGCCCTATGGGCAAGGGATGACATACCATCCGTCCGATAATACGCGATGCTTTCCACGCAATCTGACCCTTGATGTCTACCAACCTGACGACAACCATCAACAGAATCGCCCCGTGGTTGTGCTGATTCACGGAGGCGGTTGTTGGACGGGCGATTCGCTCATGCATTCCATGGTCAATGGTGCACAGTACTTTGCCCAACGAGGCTGGGTGTGCTACTCGATCAACTATCGCTTGCATGGAGATCGTGGGATTGCACCCAAAGGCTGGCCCGACAACAGACCAACTTACTCCGCAACACGCGATGCGAAGGCTGCGATCCGTTGGATTCGAGCGAACGCCCAAAAGTACCGAATCGATCCTGATTATATCGTCGCGTATGGCGGGTCTGCGGGCGCGTACATTTCTGTTGCACTTGGGGCATCGGACGAGGAAGACTTCCGAGACGAACTACTGGACAATCCGAATGAAAAAAAGCTCCTCGAAAACACCCATCGAGACCACTCCTCCAGCGTTCAGGCTGTCGTCAGCCATTGGGGCTCAGGATTGCTGCTCGACCTACTCAGACGGTTTGATGGTCGTAACCGATTCGACGCCAACGATGCACCGCTAATGATAATCCATGGAACAGATGACGAGAGGGTGCCCTTCAGCGAAGCGATCGAACTTCAACAAAAATACAGAGCCGAGCTCGAAGTTTGTACTCTGGATGGCTGGGGGCACTCTGCTTGGGGCGCGAAGCACGAAGGCACACCGATCATCGATAAGGTTCACGCCTTCTTGACACGCACGCTGGAGATGAAACCCTCAGATGGCACTGGTATCCAGAGTAGCTCCCACTAGATCAACTTCCGTGTGACCGTTTAGGACACCGCGTCAGACAATCATGGGGTACTTTGAATTGTCAAGTTTGAAGGAATAGACGGAAGCTCGAGAAACGGGTTACTGGGTCTGATTGCTCGCGGCAACCGCATTGCTTCCAGCAGCACGTCTCGAACCTTTGAAATCGTGCCGAACGAACTCATTGCGATACTGACGACGATCGAACGAAGCCGAACCGTCGACTGATCGTTCGGTCTTGCCGCCGTAGAATCATAATCAGGAATCACCAAGTCCTCCGAATCGAGCTGGAAATGGAGCCACCAATACCGGCGGTCTCCCGTTCTTAGCTATGCGATTCATCTCGACCGCGACTCATCACCTGAAAACGGAAGGTTCCCAAACCGTTTCGCTTCGGTTTCTAAATTTCGGGAATTCTTGTCCCCTGACAGCGAGCAGTCTCGCGAGGACGAGAAACAAACCAAACACCCGCGAAACCAAACACCCGCGAAACCAAATAGCCGCGAAACCAAAACCATGAAGCCAACGATGCTATTCGCCCTGATCCTGACGTCTGTGGTTTCACTTCCGGCAACGCGAGTCTCGGCCCAGGTCCCATTTCCGGGCCCCAGATACACGCGGGAACAAATCCAAGCGCAACAGAAACGCCACGAGGAACAGCGAAAACTCGCTGAAGCCAAATACCAGGAGCAGTTGCAACAAGCGGAGCTACTGGGAAAGGACATCAAGCTCACGATCCTGATGGATTCCGCATCGGTGCGTGTGCCTGCAGACATTAGCAAACAAATCGAAGCCTTTGAGGCTGGCCAGCGAGAGCTCGACGGCTGGAAACGGCAATGGAGTCAACTCGAACGGCGAGAACGAGAGGCCAGAAAAAAGGCACTGGAAGAAAGGGAAGAAGCGGAGGGGAAAGTCGAAAACACGGTGACGCGAGGCGGATGGGGGTCTGCCCTCCATTCGGTGAACGGACTTCTCCCAGGACACATTATCTCTGAGCAAAAAGCGATCAAAGAAATTGGACCTCGCCCTATCGTTCCTTCCGCCCCTCAACGACCAACCCAGCCCCGCATGACACTCCTATTCGAAAACACCTCGGATCAAATGCGACGTCTTTATCCGTCGACCTCAAACGGACGACCACACCACTCCACAAAATGGAAGTACTCAGCTGACGGAACACACGGTATCCACAGCGGGACGAGCGGCATATTCCACGACAGCGAATTTTCTGTTGATCTTGCTCCAGGGGAAACGTATCGCATTCCCTTGAACCGACCAGCATCGAAGTTCCCACTCTACTTTGTAAAGCCCGGCACACATCGATTCGCGGTCACCTATACAACAGGCATCACGAGCAGCCAATTTTCCGTGTTCCATGTCCCTGAACTCGAGGAAGACGCAATGGTCATTGAATCGCTGCCGGTGGAGTTTACGGTCGAATTCGAAGAGGCGTCGAACGAAAAACAGTCGAAACACACCTCCTAGGATCGATGACAGTTACACAGGAATGCACAGATGAAGCAGTATGCCTTATGCCTTTTGGTCGCGGTTTGTGCCAGCTTCACCAATGGATGTTCTCAACGGAAGTCGGTCGATTTACCTAACGCCAAAGCAGAGAGGCTCGAAGTCCTACGGACGATCAACGTAAGCCGTGTCGAGACAAAAGGCGTCTACCTTGTTCGTTCCGACGAGGACTTGCAGCAGCTCACAGGCGATACCGTACCGGAAGATGTCGATTTTTCGACCGAGTTGGTCGTCATCGTCGCTTGTGGAGAATGCAACACGACGGGGCATTCTGTTGAAATTCAAGGCATGGCGTTACAAGGCGATGCGTTGCAGGTCTTTCCATCCTTAAGCTGGCCTAAGGGAGATCGTCCTGTCGGTATGGCTATCACGTTTCCCACTCATGCGGTCGTCATTCAAAAACTTGCCAAGAGCGTCAACGTAGAAGCTGTTTGGTTGAACGACTAACGTCATCCAAAATTTGGTTCATCGTCAGACCAAGTGAAGCGTCGAGATTCAGGTTTTGTGGTCAACGCATTTTGTCAGTGGGTAGTTTCGTCCGTCGATACGGGCGGCATGAATTCTTCGACCAGAACGACCACCTTCCCCTTCACGCGGCCGGTTTCCAAGTATCGGATGGCGTCGGGCGTTTCAGCAAGCGAAAACGATCGGTCGACGACGGGGGTGAGGCAACCGTCTTTGATGAGCGTCGCCAGCAGTTCGAGGTCTTTTCGGTTGGGAACCGATAGGTAGCGGCGAAGGTTCTGCCGCGTGAAAGGTGAAATCAGCAGCGGCTTGATGAGTCGCCAAAGCAACGCGATGCCGCTCGCGCCGGTACCGCTGTTGAGGATCAACGTGCCAGATGGACCTAGCACCCGCCGGCACTCTTGCAGTGACCGATTCTCGACATTGTCAAAGATAACATCGTAGCGCCCGTCGCCCGTTGTAAAATCCTCGCGGTCGTACGCGATCACGTGGTCGGCACCGATCGAGCGGACCATGTCTACGTTGCGGTCGCTGCAAACGCCCGTCACTTCAGCGCCCCATGCCTTGGCGATCTGAATGGCGAAGGTGCCGACACCACCGGATGCACCGTTGATCAACACTCGTTGCCCAGACGCGACCCTCGCGACGTCTCGAAGTGCATGAAGTGCCGCCAATCCCGACGTTGGGACGACCGCCGCTTGGGCAAACGTCAGGCAGCTTGGTTTGCGAGCCAGCCTATCCTCGCTGGCAGTCACGTACTGGGCGCATGAGCCTCTGCATTCACCAAGCACCGCATCCCCTGGTTTCCACTGCGTCACTTCCTTGCCGACGGTCTCCACTGTCCCCGCTACATCGAAACCCGGAATGCCACGCTTCGGGCGGGTCCAGCCGGTCTCCATTCGCATCAAGAACGGACTGCCTCTGACCGCAAACGCATCGCCAACGTGAAGGCCTGCCGCGTGAACACGAATCACAACTTCGTTAACCTTTGGACTCGGTTTCTCCACGTCCACTAATGCCAGTGTGTCCGGAGAACCGTAGTTCCGCCGATAGATTGCCTGCATAATCATCCGGGTTCATTCGAGAAACGGGTGCGACCTATTGTGCGTGGAAGACCACTAATACAATCAGCAACAACACCGACACGATACAGGCAAACACGGTTCGAGTCACGTTCCAGCGATTCCAACGAGCCTCGAAGTGGTATCGTTCGTCAGCCAGAGTTGCTTCATCGAGTCTATCGAGCTCGAGCGTTTGAACTCGGTTGTTCAAGGGAATATTGATGGTAAATGTTGGCAACTGAACTCCGATCAAGTAGGTGCCGAAAGCGACGACGACAATGACTCGGATCGCTCCGTCAAGTTGCCAAACACTCAGTGCTGTTGCGATAACCAACGAGACGATCGAACCGGCCCAGGTAAGCAGGAACAGCGGCTGATTGCCTTGGATCACTTTGTCGATGGCCTGGAATGATCGCAGAAAATCGCGATCGGGCAAAGTTCCGATTCCCGGCATCACGACGACGGCAAACAGTAAAACAAAGCCTGCGACGAGTGTGCAAAGAAACGCTGCCGCTAATAACGCGATCGGTAGGATGGCACTGGCAATCATCATGTTCTTTACGAAAAGTAGCATGACCGCAGCGCACAAAGTACGCTGCAGCCTAACGTCGTAAAGTCTACTTCATCGTGACCGTGTGGTGGATGGGGCCAACATGTTCAGCCAGAAATCGGCGAAGGTGACCCGCGATCACTTCACCGTCTTCTTCAAGAGCAAAGTGGCCAGTGTTGAGCAAATGAAGCTCAGCGTTTTTCAAGTCACGTTGGTAGGGATAGGCTCCGGCAGCAGGAAAGATCTTGTCGTTCTTGCTAGGCAACGCTGCATTTGTCGTCGTGACATCCGCAGGAATCGCTCTTTTCGCCAGCCGATAATTGCTCGGCCAACGGAAAGTCGATCTCTGTTTGCGCGACGTGGTTGACGTAGTTAGTGAACAAGTTCAGAGACGCGTTGGCGACGATCTCCGCGATCTCACCATCGCTGACGCCAACACTGCGAAGTGCGGCCAAGTCGTCGTCGGAAACGTGGCCGCGTTTTTCAATCAAATGCGATGTGAACTCCAAGATCGCATTGACCTTGGTGTCCTCAGCGCCGCCGAGGCGAGCGCGGCGAACTTGATCCGCGGTCAAGCCCACCATCTTTCCGATCGCCGAGTGAGCACGGAGGCAGTATTCGCACGAGTTGGCTTGGCCGACGGTGAGTGCAATTTGCTCGCGAGCCTGGGCAGGCAACTCGCCTTCGCCCAACGCACCGCTGAACTTCAGGTAGGCAACCCTTGATCCATCACGGAAACGTGCTCGGAGTGCTTGCTGCTTTTAGTCGTACCACGATTGGTGACTCGTGCCTCGATTGGCTTCGCATGATTGCCGAATCTTGTCGCGTCCGCGATTGCCGGCGCCGAGGCTTGGGATGAAATTGAGTCACTCCGCGATCGCCTTGCACTTGAGAACGACTACTTGCAAGAACAACTACGTGGCGAATCGTTCGGTGAGATGATCGGGCAGAGTGCGGCGTTACAGACAGTCGCTCAACAGATCTCACTGGTCGCTCCAACCGATTCAAACGTGTTGGTTACTGGCGAGACTGGGACCGGAAAAGAATTGGTGGCACGTGAGATCCATGAACGTTCTGCACGAGGCCAGCGTCCATTGATCAAAGTCAATTGTGCGGCGATTCCTCGCGAGCTCTATGAGAGTGAGTTTTTTGGCCACACCAAAGGCAGCTTCACCGGCGCGGTGCGGGATCGCATCGGTCGCTTTGAGTTGGCCGACGGTGGAACGCTATTCCTGGACGAGATCGGCGAGACCCCACTCGACCTGCAAAGCAAGTTGCTACGAGTGTTGCAAGAAGGTGAACTGGAACGTGTCGGAGAGGAACGCACTCGCAAGGTTGATGTCCGCATCATCGCCGCGACTAATCGCAACTTGAAAGCGGAAGCCGAATCAGGTGCATTTCGGCTCGACCTTTACTATCGGCTCAGCGTGTTTCCGATCGAGTTACCGCCGCTTCGTAAACGCAAAGAAGACATCGGCTTACTCGCCGAGCACGTGTTGTCCAACCTCGGACGCCGTTTTGGCAAAAAGGTGCCAAGACTTAGCCAGGCAAACGTTGCTCAGCTAGAACAGTACGATTAGCCGGGCAACATCCGCGAGTTACAGCACGTGCTGGAACGTGCATTGATCACATCCCCCAAGGGCCGATTGCGGATCGAACCCAGCGGAACAATCTCGGCATCTCCCAAAGCAGTCACGGCGTTGCGCGAGTCCGAAGATGAGATCATGACAACAGCCCAACTGAGAACGCTCGAAGCCGAGAACATCCGCCGAGCCTTGGAGGCAACCGGTGGCAAAGTCTACGGCAATTCAGGAGCCGCAGCGTTACTAGGAATGAAACCCACCACGCTATCTTCACGCATCAAAAGTCTCGGCATCACAACGTAATTCCACTCAAGAACAATGATGAACATCGAACGATTTCTCGCCGCCCAAACCTACGCCGTCGCTGGTGCATCGAATCGCCAACACAAAGCGGATACCAACGGCGATGGTGTCCTTTCCTCCGCTGAAGCGGCGGCGTCCGATTTTTTTCTCCGCAAAGCATTGACTAGCCGACCATTAGCTGTACTATACAGGCATTGAGCGTGATACTGAATCGCCGGGCTTTCGTCTCGTGAGCCCGATAAACAAACGTGCAACCTCAACTCGCATGAACCAAGTGATATGTCTTCATTGGAAAAACGCAGCGTTCGACTTCCACGTCTCGCGCTCATCGTGCGGATACTCTTCACGTTGTTCCTTGTCGGCACCGGGATCATGACGATGGGTTTTGGCGTAAATGGGTATCCGGTTGGCGATCCGCCTGGTGAACTCGATCAATTCATGCTCGCGTTAGAGAAAACAGGCTATCTTATTTTTTGGGTTGGATTTCTCAAGACAATCGCTGGCGGCTTGATGTTCTTCCCGCGGACATCGCCACTCGCGATCCTGATATCGCTGCCCTATGCGTTCAACATCTTGCTGTACGTGATCTTCTTTGCTCATCAATACCTCGTCATCGGCATATTCGATTTTGGGGCGTGTGCTTTGCTCATTTACTGCCACTTTGATTGGTACCGTCCGATTTTTGCTGGACCTACGACCGTTTCGATCCAGGATTCGCACGGAGACGAAAATGCAATTTGACTCTGAGTCCTCGCCTGGATTCGCGATCGGGCGTGTTGCTTATTTGATCCGTTCTGGAATGGTCGCTGAGCTAAAGAGCGCCGGTTGGCCGTTTTCGCCGGAAGAAACCCAAACGCTGATAACTCTGGCAGACGCCGATGAACCGCTAAGCATGAACGACTTGGCATCGCGGATGATCCGTGATCCGACAACGGTGAAGCGCCAATTAGATCGACTCGTCCAGCAAAAGCATGTCGAGCGGACTGTATCGAGTGAAGACGCTCGCATCGTGATGGTCGGACTGACTCGTCGTGGCGAACAAAAACTCGCGACAGTTCTCCCGTTATTGGACGACTTACGAAAAACCGCGTTGAAGGGCATCTCAAAGTCGGAGCTCAGCGCGACGCAAAACGTTCTGCGGCAGATACAGAAGAACTTAACCAAACACCTTTCATAGGAATAAACTCATGCGAACAATCGCCTTTTCACTCGCTCTTTTGCTAATCGGTGCAGGTTCAAACTTTGCTCAGGACGCGACGAGCGCTGCTCAGCGGCTGAGAAACCAGAGCGCTCAATTTGCCGAGCAGATCATCAAGGTCGCCGACAATGTTTACGTCGCTATTGGGTTCAGCGTGTCGAACGTCTCGATGATCGTTGGCGAGGACGGCGTCGTGATTATCGACACCGGGATGATGCTCAATGACGCCGAGCGAATTGCAACCGAGTTTCGTAAAGTCACGGTCAAGCCAGTCAAGGCGATCATCTTCACGCACGCGCATGGCGATCACACGGGCGGTGCGGCGGCATTTTTCGGTGACGAACGACCGCAGATTTGGGGACACGAGAATTTTGGTAGCGAAGCTCGCTCATGGACGTCTGGCAACCTGACCGCTCAGAACTTGCGTGGCGCAAGGCAGGCCGGATTCAAATTGCCCCCCGAGCAACGGATCAATAACGGTATCGCGCCGGTTCGATACCCCAAACGCGGTGGAGCAGTTTTCGCAGCAGCACACGACACCAATCCAACACACTTCCTCAAAGGCGAACGTCAAACGATCAAGGTCGCTGGCATCGAGTTGGAACTTGTCGCATCGCCTGGCGAAACCAACGATCAACTCTTTGCTTGGTACCCATCCGGCAAGGTTCTCTTTGCCGGTGACAATTTCTACCGATCATTTCCTAACCTGTACGCGATTCGCGGCACTCCCAATCGCAACGTTCGCTTGTGGGCCGAGAGTCTCGGAAAGCTTGCTGACTACGATGCTGAGGCACTCGTAGGCGGTCATACGAATCCAATTGTGGGCGCTGGTGAGGTCAAGCAAGTTCTGACCGATTACCACACCGCGGTGCGGTTCATCCACGACAAAACGGTTGAAGGAATCAACAAAGGAATGACGCCGGACGAATTGGTTGAGTACGTGCAGCTTCCTGAACCGCTCGCGGGCAAAGAATACTTGCAACCGTTCTACGGACATCCGGACTGGGGCGTCCGCACGACCTTCAACTTCTACCTCGGCTGGTTCGACGGCAATCCAACGAACCTGTTTCCGCTGCCGCCCAAGGCAGAAGCCGAGCGGGTCGCAAAACTGGCCGGCGGAATGGACAAGCTATTGAAATCCGCCCGCGAAGCGCTGGCCGCGGACGACAGCCAATGGGCCGCACAACTCGCCGATCACCTGCTTGCAATCAACGCCGAAGACACAGACGCAAAGCACATCAAAGCCGACGCATTAACCAATCTCGCTAACGAAATGGTCAATGCAACCGCTCGCAACTATTACCTGACTGTGGCTCGCGAACTTCGTGAAACGACGATACCGGAATGACAATTACCTCAACCGAGAATAAACATGTCGCATTCACAAACGCAACACTCGACGGAAGAGCCTCATATGACGTATCCACGAACCTTTTCCCACATCGGCATTTCCGTCACTGACCTGGATCAGGCCGTCGACTTCTATACGAAAACGTTGGGATGGTACGTCATCATGCCGCCCACCGAAATCGTATCGGATGACTCGGCGATTGGAGTAATGTGCGATGATGTCTTCGGACAAGGTTGGGAGCGATTCCGTATTGCTCACCTAGCAACCGGCGACCGAGTCGGCGTCGAGTTGTTCGAGTTTAAAAATGCCGAAAAGCCAGAAAACAACTTTGAATACTGGAAGACTGGCGTATTTCACTTCTGCGTACAGGATCCAGACGTAGAGGGCCTCGCAAAAAGAATCGTCGCGAACGGGGGCAAGCAACGGATGCCAGTTCGTGAGTACTATCCCGGCGAAAAACCTTACCGAATGGTTTACTGTGAGGACCCTTTTGGAAATCTTATCGAGATCTATTCACACAGCTATGAACTGACGTATTCAGCCGGTGCCTACCAATCCGATTCCGATTGTGGGGGATGCGGTTAGGTGAACTTGCGAATGACTTTCGCCGGATTCCCCGCGAGGACGACTTCGGCTGGCACTTCCTTGGTCACCACGCTACGGTCACCACGCTACGGTCACCACGCTACGGTCACCACGCTGCGACCGCCGGTCGTTACGCCGGGGCAAATGATCGATTTGCCCGTGCACTCAAATAACTCAGCCGAGCATCCGACTCAACAAAAGGTAGGGTTTCAGACTTTTGTCGCTCATGCATCTCCGCCTCACTGAAATGCATGTCGACATCGGCAATGGTTCCGCAACCCTTCTCACCGACGCGAATGCAACTCCGAACCCACACAAGCTCACCGGCGCCGCTTTCGACTCCAGTCACCAGCCATGATAGTCTCCGATTTGGCCATTCCGAGACGGCAATGAAATCCATTCTGCAACCGAGGCAGTTGATGCGGATCATTCGTGCCAGTGGGGTCAATCGACAGCAACAAGAAATCATTAAGTAGCTTTGCACCGAGAATGCCGTTCAAAAAGAGAAGTGCGGCAAGAAGCGAATCTTGCTAACGGATGAGCAGCGTCGTCGCTTGCCCGATCGTCGCTTGCCCGGTCGTCGCTCGCCCATCAATGGCATGCTCCTCGGCCGCAAACAACTTGCACAAGTTGGCACTCTGTTTATGCCGGACACAAGCTTGCGTTGGCACCGGCAACTTGTTGCCAACAATTGGGACGACTTCGCCGGAAAAGCGAAGAAACCTGGTCGGCCAAGGCCCCACCAAGTGCTCGTTGATTTGACAGTGAAGTTCGCGAAAGAGAAGCCCGACCTGGGGGGTACTAGCAGACGGCGGTTTCGGTTTCCACGCCTTTTTCTTCTTCAGAGGGTAGACCAGTCTATTTTGGCCGTCCTGTTTTCCAGGTCCACAAACACCGTGGCGTGTTCGAATTCACGCTGGAATGTCCAGCCTCTCTGAACAGCATCGCCCTTCGGCGGTCCCAGCGGCTTGTCAAATTCCGGATACCAGTCGAGCGAACCCTCTTCAGGATTCCATCCCCAGGTATAGCAGAAATAGCAGTTTGGTTCGGCTCCCACCAGGAAGCAGGCCAGCGGAAAAGTGATGTCCTTTTGCGCCATACGGAGGACTTCGTCATGCGGAGTCTGCTTCATCTTCCCGTCCCTCCACGCGCTCAGAAAACGCGGCCAGCCTTTGAAGACGATGATCTTTTCGTCTTTTGCGGCTTCTTGCATCGTCTTCATCGTGTTGGCCATGTATTCCTTGCTTTGCACGCGGAGCCGGTCAAAATCATCTACCATGGCACCATCGGTCACCGGCAAATATTCCTTGCCCAACTGCGTGCGACTTCCTTCATAACCATGCAGCGGATTGAAGATAATGAGCTTGCCAGGGCCCATTTTCTTTCTTGCATTGTTCAGCATGGCAAACATGGCCTTGTCCATCGTGGCAGCCTTCTCATTGCCTAGGTCACGACTCCACGGGCCTCCGGGAGTGCCTGCGGTAGCCCCATCAACAAAGATACCGTCGCAGGAATATTTATGTACGGCATTGGCGGCTGCATCAGACCACCAATCCTGAACCTCCTTGCGAGTCACGTCGAAATGCTTCGTGACTTGTTTCTTTCCACCCTTTCTGTTTCGAGTGTGGATGATGTATTCACCCGGATAGGCTGCATTGGATATCTTCGATTGAGCCTTCGGCTTATCGCTGGCCCAGTAGAACAGCACTTTCGCTTTCGGGTTGCGATTCTTGATGGCCCGGGCGGCTTCCGCAGTGTATGTCTCAGCGCTGCCTGTACTGTCTCTGGGGAGCTGGCCCGCAGTGAGCGTAATGAAATTGAAGTGCTTGGCCACGAAATCATATTGTTCCGGTTCGAGCCCGTCGCCGATACCAAAGTGCACAGACACCGGCACCCGGTCCCAACTGAACTCCGGAAACACGTTACTCGCGGGTTCCTGCCGTTGCTGACCAATGGCATGACTGGCGAAAATCGCTGTGAACAGAATCAAACCCAACCGTTGTCTGACTTTCATGACATATTCCCTTTATCTTCCCTTTAGCGATCACCATTTGCTGTAGTGCTGCCCAGCTTACTTGTTCTTGGACTGATCATCCTATTACCAGTAGACTGCAGACCGATCAAGACACACGTCTTGGTTGTGGATTTGGTCGAGGTATTTTGCGTAAACTCAGGCGACGTTAGCTTCGTACCAGTTTAGTCCCCATGGACGCGGGATGATGTGAAATTGGCCTTGGTCGAAATGGAAGCGTGCGGATAGATTGGCCGACCCAACAGGCTGTCGACGCGATTGATCAACGAAGCAAGCTTCAAAGCTTCGCCGCTGCCTTCACAATCCGCTTGACGATTTTCGCATCAAGATCATCAAAGCTCTCGCACGTCCGTTGCCGACGGAACTTGCCGCCGCCGTTTGAGTAACCCATCGGGGTCGTCGAGAAAAGCACCTTGGGCGAACGAAAAATCCACGTGTACCTTGTACGGATACACACCGCATAACTGGCCTTATAACTGGCCTTCCTTCTCATCTGGCTTCAGCGTGTAGAGCGTCCCGCCGCACCTCGTGACCTTGGCCGATTTCGGTATGGGCAACGATCCAAACACGAGCACGAGCACGAGCACGACGGAAAATGAATTTTTGCATGGAAATCCCATTCCAGGTCATAGAACGCATAACGCGTCCACTGTGCAGGTGCGTTATGTAGGAGAGAACTGGGAAGGGTTAACCAGATTCTTGGTTGGCGAGCCTTACCGCCGGTGGGAAACCCGAGCCGCTGAGATGGCTTCGAACAGCTCGGATCGGTGCTCTTCTGAGCGGACTACGATTGTCAATGAAATCTCATCGAACTTAGGTTCATTGGCAAGCGGCGCCACTGCGGTTCCAAAATCAGCGATTGACATTGGGCCGTATCCGGTGGCCAACGTCGGCGTAGAGATTGTTTTCGCTCCAGCATTAATGGCAAGGTCTAAACCGGCAACGATGGTCTCGCGGACAAGTTCAACGGACGAATCGTAGAACGGGTCGATCGCTACCGCATGCAGAATGCATTCGAACGGCAGGTTTCCGGCTTCGCTTTGGACGACGGTTCCAACCGGCACGGCAGAGATGCCTTGGCAATGAAGGTATGTGTGCAGTTCCTCTTGAATCGTCGGCCCAACCGCCGAGAGGATCGCTCCATTGACGCCACCGGAAAGATTCAGCCAAGGGTTCGCGGTAGAGATCAACACGTTAGCGGCAACTTCTAGTACGTCGCCAACTTGAATGTTGATCAGCATTTGAATGAATCCTGTTAATTCAGTGTTTCCTCAATTGAACGATGACGATTCGCCCTCCAAAGCTAACGTTCGCTAGCTCGCCTTGATCATATCAAAAACGGCGCCGGTCGACCCGCCGCCGGTGCCGGCACCAATCAATGGCAACGCGATCGTATTGTAAGCACCAAGCCTCTGCAGCCAACGAGCGACCGGACTGACTGAAAATCGTTCGGTAGGGTTAGGTTTGCTGTCGCAGCGATTGCAAATCAAACAATCGTCGGCATGCCCGCGAATACATCGTCGTCGATTCGAGTGTCTGCCTGTGCGATGGCCAAGCTGGCGACTTGCGATTCAATCCAATCCTGCAAGTCATCGTGGACAATCATCTTTACGTCACTCACCTCGCGCAACGTGTACTGCAATGTCTTTCCTATCAGGTACCATCGCTTCGGCTCGATGTGGCTGTCGCCGTAGGGGATCAGTATCGGTGGGTGAAAGAGAGAAAAGGGAGGCATCAACTTTAGCAAAATACCCTCTCTCGTCACGCCGACCGTCACGATTCCCTTGTAAGAGTTCCACCCGACATCGCCAGCAACCAAAATCACCGTCTGCATGGTCCGCTTGGCAACGCAATCGGTTCCCTCAACAACGCGATACGCTCGGGCCAGGCGGGTCCACCGCCGGGCGTTGAGTTTCCACATCACGCACATCAAACCGACAGGCAGACTGTAGCTCACCAAATAAATGAGAAAGGTGCCGATCATATTTTTTCCTCCGGCGTATTGCCCTGTTCATACCGCCCGAATTTGTCGGCTACGGGGTGTATGTTCCGCTCGACAGATTAATTTGATTGATTTGGGAAAACGCGCAGGTCCTCGTTAGCGACACCCATCCTGGCCAGCGAGAATCGACACTGGACAGCTTCGCTGGCGCTATTCATGCTTGCTAGCCCGACCAGAACGCCGGTGATGACAAGTGCATACTTCATCCGCAAATTCGTTACAACGAGAAGGTTCTGCGCAATTCAACCGTTCACGGGCAACCGATCACGGGCAACCGATCACGGGCAACCGATCAAATCGCGATCATCCAACGCTCGGAACCATTCACGAGCCGATGCCGCTTAGAAATCTAGCTTGCCGTTAGCCGACATGACCGAGTTTTCCGCCTCTCGATTTCCACGACACCGGTGCTGTTGAATGCAATGTGCCCTCGCCGACCCTCTCCCGCGTGAGACGACAACCAATGGAGGTCTAGTGAATCCAGGAAATTGGTTTTCTACAGAAGCTCTCCGCGAGGGACGACGCCAGGAAGGTTGCCCACTTTCTTCCGATAGCACTTCGGGACTTCCTAACCTGGAGGAACTCTTCGAGCAACTGCTCGCATGGACATCCAAACGTTGCGAAGAAGTCAGCAGCGAAGCATGGTTGTTTCATGGACGAATTGTAGAGATGGTTGACGGTCACGATGTCAGGTACAGAGGAGAACCAAGATTCATACCCACAGTTGAAGAGCCAGAAGAAGGGATCCACTGCCACCTGATTGGAATTAACTTGATGCGGTGCGAGATCCTTGTATCTGCGTTGAGGTTTAGCCTCAGTCCCTCGCGTCCGAGCTTCACTGGTGCAATGCAGGCGATGAAAGAGTTTGCATCATCGTTGCGACTCGGTTCCGTCCGAGGCAACGAGCAGTGGGGCAACCTGCTCGAAGTGATTTCCGAACGAGGTGTTGGCAACCGCCCAGACAGACAAGAAAAAAGGGAGCTGAAACGCAGGCAGAAGAGCTACAGGCTCATGACGTGTCCCCGCAAACTAAACCGAAACCGTTATACTACAGCAGCTTAGGACGATGCCTGTGCCATTCAGAGCAGACACCTGTTCTTGCTGATCGCATCCACGGCATTTCGGATCATCACCGGAATACTCATCCAGTTGACAGCGTCTTTGCGGTAGAACCGACGCTCTGAAACACCAATTGCCCACATCCAAGTCTCGGTTTACCGCTCCTTCCCCACAAATTCTCCACGCGAGACTTTGCCGTCGCCGTTGGTGTCAAAACGATTGAAGCGTTCCTCCAAGTCAGGTTTCCCAGCCAGTCCGCTCTGATACTCTTCCAGCGACAGGTGCTCGTCCTTATTCGTGTCCCAGCGATCAAAAGGAATATTGCGATCACCCTTTCCTTTTGATCTGGTCCTCGTGGCCTTGATCGGCGCGGCAGCCGATTCTTGCTGAGTACTCAAAGCAGTGCCGGCGAACGATTTGCCGTTTCCCGCAACTTCCGGGTAACTCCGTAGAAACTGATTCTCGTCGATCAGGTTCAGGTAATAGTGGGTTGTCCCGGCGGGTAATTCAGCAGTGACGGTGTTGTTATCCGCTAGAGTCGCTGGCGTGCGAAACCATTCTTCGTACTGCTCGCCACCGTTGAGTGTGTAAATCAAATCCGCGCTGGTGACCCGGGCACCCTTTTCTTTGTAGGTAGCGCTAACTTTTTGCCCTTTCCTTTGATGCGACTCAACCGTGCAAACCTTGTCCTGGTTGGGCAAGGGTATCGCACAAGCTGGGTTGTAATACGGATAGCTTGCGTGCATCTCGGTCAGCGCGGCCGTCAGTTTGGTGTTCATGCTTTGGGCCAACTCCGGCATCGACTCGGACAGATTCCTCGCTTCCTCGATATCAACACGTCGTGCGTTGTTGTTGGATGAATCATAAAGCTGAAACAGCTCCAAAGGTACTGTTTCGTCGTTGCCGACGTGGTCGAAATTGCGGACCAACTTGTAATCGCCGACGCGAATCGTACTTTCCATCGCCGATCCGTGCGGGAAGTGCCAAACCATCGTGTCGCGAGTCGTCCCGTCAGCGTGCTTGACCAGCCCGGCATCCGTGGGGTTGTTGTGCAGGAGCGGCAGCAGGTCACACCCATCGAGATTCTTGTTTGATGGCTTGGGTGTTCCCGTCATCGCCAGGATCGTGGGATAGAAATCAAGCCCATTGGCCATCACGTCGGTCTGCACACCCGCGGCAATCCCGGGGCCTGCGATCAGCAACGGAACACGGGTCCCGCCTTCCATCGCCGAGATTTTCCCGCGAGCCAACGGTTCGTTATCGGTGTAGCGCTCCTTCGGGCTGCCTTCCATGCCGCCGTTGTCGGAGGTGAAGATCACATAAGTGTTTTCGCTCAGGCTGTGTCCGGGCCAGCGTGGATCTTCGGTCTCGTCGAGATAATCGAAAATGATCCCAACGTAGTAATCCAGTTCCTGGACCATCGCACAATAAAACGGATTCAACTGGCCCGGCGTGTCCTTCGTCGGGGTGTTGGCCGGATCCGTCCCCAAACGCTTGACGTATTTGTCTAAGTGGGCCTCTGACCGCGTGTGAATCGGAGCGTGAACGAGCCAGGTCGCATAGTACAGAAAGAACGGTTTGTCTTTGTTCTCCTTCAAAAACGTCAGGGCATCTTCGTTCGTTTGGTGATACGGGTAGCCGTTTTCATCGAGCCTGTATGGATCATCCGCGGCCGTGGTGGCAAAACCGGTGAGTCGATTGTCCATCCCACTTCGCGATCCACGACTGGACCGAGTGAAATCAAAACCCAAATCCTGCGGCTGCGGGAAGGCATTGTGGCTGATCGCAATGTGCCATTTTCCCGAATGTCCTGTCGTGTATCCGTTTTGGCGAAGAGCTTTTGCCAAGGTCATTTCATCGGCAGGCATACGACCGCTATACCATGGATTCATCACCCGAGAATGCTTGCTGTTCGGCTTCGGTGGTGCACCGCCAACGACGTGTGTTTTCTGTGCCCGCGCTGGATGGTTGCCGCTCAGGATGGCACAGCGTGAAGGAGCACAGGTTGGGGCCGGTGAGTAACCTTGCCAAAACATCACACCCTGCTTGGCAAAGGCGTCGATGTTGGGCGTTTCCATCGGCGAAGGATCGTCAATGTCATAGCACTTGACGTCTTGCCAACCGAGGTCGTCGGTCAGCAACAACAAAACGTTCGGTTTCTCAGGGCGACCGTCGTCGTCGGCATACAACGTAGCGTCGTTGACCGAAAACAATGCTGCGGGCAGAAACAAAAATTGCAGTAGTCGAATTTTCAAGGGAATGTATCCTGAGGTTGGGATTGGATGGCTTTTTTCGGTGAATTGATTTAACAGGAGGCAACGGAGAGAACGGAGAAGGCTTTTCAGTATCAGTCATTTTGCATGCAAGGCACTGTGATGCACGGTCCCAATACCCATACCGAATAATTTCTCAAATTCGTCCATTTCCTCTGTTCTCTTCTGCTCATTTCCTGTGGGTCCATTGCCAAATTTTGCACTTCGTTATCGCATCTCATCAACGGTACATACGCCGTCGCCATTTTTATCATAGTGCTGATCGAACTGATCCTCAAAAACAGAAGCATATTCTTCCGGTGTCAGCTGGTTATCCTGATTCTTGTCCGCGACTTCAAACGAGGAATGGGCATGCTCGTTAAGTGAGAGAACCCCGTCTTTGTTGTGGTCTTTCCGTCCGAAGCCGGCGGCGCGAGGGGCAACGTATTCCGCTTTGGTCACCTGCCCGTCGCCATTGGTATCCATCGACGCATGTTTTAATGCGGCGGAAGGCTTACCATTTTCAAGCGGATAATCGTTGAACATCATTGGCTTGAACTCGCCGTTGGCTTGCTCTCGGGCCATCCAGATTCCCGTATTTGAAATACTGGGAAATCCGTCTAGCGGATCTTTCGTCAGCATTCGGAGAACGGCTTTACCGCTGCTTCCATGCCCTGACAGCAGAATGGTTGTATCGGTCCCGCCAAAACGATCCTGAATCATGTCGAGCACTCGTTGAATCACGACACGGGCCGCGGCGTTCACCAGTTCATCATCTGCTGGCGTGTTCCCGTAGCGAGGCAGTTTGATATTATTCATGCCGTCCGACCGCAGGGAAAAATAGGGTGCCTCATTGGCGGGTAATTCCACAGCATCTCCCTCTCCGAAAATCGTGTCGGTGGGTGCTGGTTGTTCCGTGGATAGAATCAAGTCGCTGGCACGTTGCTCGAGAAGCTCCGGCCAGATCTCCCCTTTAACGTCCATCTCTTTCATGTAGGGCAAAATTGTATTCCGGCATCGCCACAACGGACTTACCGCAATAAAATCAAAGTCGTATTTCTTGAGCTTCCCCGACACGGCGGCCTGCTGAGCCAGTCCTTTCGGAGTAAACATATCGGGGTTCCCAACGTAAGCGGGCCATTGATCTTTGGGAACCTTCCGATGCTCCCAGTCCGCTTTGACGTTGTGCCCACCTTCTGCATGGCGGATGTAATAGATCTTCAACTCCGCGAAGGCAACGCTCGGTCCCAGCAAAACACTGGCTGCCAGAATAAGTAGCGATACGATTAATGGTTTTTTCATAATGGCCTCTGTTGCGATCAAATCTGTGGTCGAAGCTTGTTGCTTATAGTTGTCCCCACGGGAAATTCAGCAGTGACGGTGTTGTTTACCGCTAGATTGATCACCCTTGGATCGAAACAATTCATAAACCTGGCTCAGCAACAGAAATCGAGTCGATTCGCGCCTTGCCTGCAATTTGCTCCATTCGAATATCCGTTCCTGCAGAAACCTGTTTTTCGAGAACCAGAACATCCGCATCGGTAACCGTTCGCACGGTTCCCATTCCTCCGTTACTTCCGTCAAGAATTGTAAGTCTCATGGTTTCGCCGCGCCCAAGCCCAGCGAAATCAATCTCATCAAGCATGACGTCGGTGTCGAAATCAAACACCCAAGCTTCATTGGGATCGAAATTCTGATATTCGGAGCCACTCACGGAGCCGGTGTTGATACTCAGAGAGTCCACGCCTTTATAGATGGTGGTCGTATTGCCCTCGTGAGTCCGATCACTGCCGATGATCGCACGAGTGGTGAGAGTGATGCCGCTGACGGTCATTCTCGCCCCAACGACGCCCGCTTTTGCATCCAGTGCGGAACCATCGGTAAATTCAAAGACGACCTTTTTACCTCGAGCATTCAAGGGGTTTGCTAAAGACGATCCGACCTCGCGCAGATCGATCGGTTTGATGCCGAGCTTCTCGGCGGGCGAACCCTTCTTGAATCGATAGAGTCCTTCCTTCATCGCTTCTTCATCAAACATGGGATCTGCGTAGAGTAGCTTCACCGGATCTTTACCGGGCGTCACCGGTTGCCCAGCGAACAAGTCACTCCCGAGTTCTGCTTTGGGCACGTACGGATCACTCTTATTCTGCGTAAAATAGATCGAGTTCTCCATTTTAGGGAGATTCTCATAGAACGGCCGGTTCGTCGCACGCTCGTCTGTCAGGTAAAGACCGTTACCGGACTTAGAAGACGCCGGCGGCATAAAGATGTTTCTCTGCGGTAGCGCTTTCTTGGTGCCACCCAACCATCCAGGCAGGGTTCGCCCGCGCAGGAAAGTTTCAGTGAAAATGAAGTTGTTGATCACATCGGCAGGTCCCTTGAGCCCCAGGCCTCGCTCTGATTCAGTGATCACATTTTCCCGGATGATGGTGAAACTCGGATTGTCATCCAGACGAATGGCCCCTGCTGTATCATAATTTTCGTGAAGATAGTTGCGCTCCACCAAGTTGTCCTCGCCCATGGCTGAGAAATAGATCGCGTTCCCGTCATGCAGCTTGAGAAGCGTGCGCGAGATATCATTCATGATGATCTTGTTTTCACGGGCATGTAGAAGCGGCAGGAAGTGCTCAAGACGGTTCTGCCACTCGGCGGCGAGTCCCTTTCTGATAGCGGACTCACACTCCTTAAATCGAATCGAGGATACCCATGCGCGCCTGAATGGGATTCGGTTCACGAGGTAAAACTCATGCGGACGGCAACCGCTCACCACAATGCCGTTGTAAGGAACTTCTTGAATCGTGTTGTGGGTGATTTCGTTGTGCCCGCTTTGTGTGATGAAAATGGCGGCGGAATGCAACAAGAGTTCACCGATGTGGTGAATGTAGTTGTCGTGCACCACGTTGTTCTTGTTCACGTCCTTGGTGCCCGGACCATAGCCGCTGAGCACAATGCCTCCTCCGCCGAGATGGTGCAGGTGATTGCTGGCAATTTTGATTCGCTGACAGTGCAGATCGAGGCGGATGCCCGTGCCGCTGCTTGACTTGATGACACACGATGAAACCGCGCAGTCTTCGGCAAAGCGGAAGCGGACCACGGCATTGCCCTTGTCATACATTTCCCAGTCGTGTTGCAGGCCCTTATCCTGTGCAAGCAGGTTGTCACGCACACCATGGGTGAAGGTGAGACCTTCGAAACGGAGATGCGACGCAAAAGGTCCATCCTCCGCGCCTTCAACTCGGATGAATTCCTGTAGAAACGGCGCGATCACATTCATGTCGGCCACATCCTTTTCAGGCCACATGTAAATACGCCCTTCCTGAGTATTTACCACCCATTCTCCCGGCTCATCCAGATATTCGATCGCATTCTCAACCCAGTAGCGGTTGTTCGGGTTGATCGGCTGATACGTCGGATCCACCGCCAAGTGGGCAATCTTGTTTTCGGAATCAATGCGCTCAAGCGGGATGATGTTGGCCAACCACGGACGATCCTTCAGCAGGAGTTCGATATCGGAAGGGTTTTGCCAATCCTTGATGTCATTGTCCCTGTAGAAAACAGTGCGGTCGAACGGTGCAACGGGCTTACCTTCATACTCCAACACACTCGTTAACTTTTTACCCTGCTGGTTAAAGTCATTTTCCTTTTTGACGTCTGCATATTTGAAGCTACCTGACCTGGAGCGTTTAAGAATCGTCTTCCCATCGTAGAGGGATCGGATCACCCATTGCTCGCCTGCTCCCTTTGGAATCTCAGCCACCCAAAGCTTGCCGCGCGCCTGCTCGGATACGCCCTTGGGATCCGATGACGTTTTTTTCCATCCCGTTATCGAAACACCTCCTGTAAACACAGGTTCCTCACCGGGGAACGCTTTGTAAACGACAGCAGCTCCTTCAACGCCCGAATCCTCCACACCAAACACAACGGTTTGCCTTAAAGGGTAGACACCGCCTTTTATCAGGACCTCAATCGGTTGACTGGGCTGCCTTTTCTTAAGTTCTCGAACTTGCAATCGAGCATCTTCCAGCGTCGCGATGGGACCATCGGGACTCATAACAAGGGTCGCCTGATCAGCCCAGAGCGAACTGAAGGTGAGGCACCAGAACAGAATGACGTATTTGTGTATTTTGGACATATCGAGATGTTTCTATCTTTGTGCTGTCAGCAATTTGTTTTACGAGTGAAAGCGTTTCCCGTCTGTGAGTTGTTCCGTAACTCGAGCCGCAGGCATCCGACTGCAATAAGTGTTTTTAAAAGCCGCCCGTCCACATTTGCAATCCAAAGACAAAGTCAATCGCTGGCCTTCAGATTCCGCCTTTTATTTGGTTCGTTCCTTCATCTTGAAGACGTGCGAACAGCTACCGTGCCCAGGCGTCGTATTGACTCCGGTGGCCAAATACAGATACGCGGGATTCCCGTCGATCGCAAGCACCTGCGCGCGTTCAAGGTGGCCATCGATTTTGCCTCGATACGCTTTACCTTCACTCAACGCTTCCTTCCCGACGTAATGTGCCAGATCTTCATAGGCACGCGTCGTGTTCTCGGCATCAAAAAAGAATCCTTCCTTGGATTTCCAAAGCAGTCCTCCACCGTTTGACCCTTTGGACCCCACAAAATCACGGCTTAGCATATAGACATGCTGATTCATGGTGAACGCATACGCGTCTTCCAGCTGCATGGAGTCCGGGGTGACACGTTTCGGATGATGCTTGTAGGGGCCTTCCAGCTTGTCCGACACGGCAACGCCATAGTTGTACCTGCCGCGTTTGGCTTTGGGGTAAGGCTTGACGACAGACTTGTCGTACAACAGATATTTTCCATTGTGTTTCACCAGCGAAGGATTGGAAACACCCAACTGGGCAGCCACATTCCAATCCCCAGGTTCCGTGGACTTTCGCAGGATCGTGCCGTCGGCCTCGGCTCCGGCGGCCGGTTTCCAGTCGTCGTTCAAATCGTCAGCGACGTACATGACGATCCGCTGTGTTTTTAGCAAACTGTTTTCGTTGACGATGAAGCAAAGCACATATTTCCCATCGATCTTCTTGATCGTTGGGTTGTGTGGCGAGTTGAAGGTTCCGTCGGAATCGGGCACCGCCACACGGACAAATTCAAAAGGGCCCTCCGGCTTGTCGCCCACGTAGTGTGCAATTTCGCACTCCTTGTACCAACCGCTGAAGTTCTTCTGCGTCATCATGGACCAACGTGCGACATACAGATGCACTTTTCCGTCAGGGCCGATCACGGGCGACGAACCCCAAACATGCATGCCTTCGGTTTGCACCGCCTTGCCAACATATTCAAACTCAAGATCGCATGGTTGCGCCATGCAAAGCGTCGGTACAGCCAATAGACAAAGTACAAAGAGTCTCATTTGCATCATCTTTTCCATTCGATGGAGGAAGTTTGTTGTTCCAGTTGTGTCATTTGCAAGTCATTTCGGCTCGAAGAGCATGCAGTGCCCGCCGCCGGGGCCCATCTGGGCGGAAAGGGTCTTTTCGCTCGCCGTGATTTCCACAACGACATCTTAATCATTACCATACTTTGCGGGCGACAACACGACTTCGCGGAGCATCATCAGGCCTTGATCGTATTCGATCGCCAACGGGGCGATTTTCAATGCTTTGACCGAGAGTTGATAGCGACCGGGCTGATCAAAGTTCACTTGGCCTAGCTCAACCAACTGGAAAGCGGCTTTGAACGGAGACAAGCGTCCCCTGCCGAGAGGCCCGGCTTTCACGGTGTGTCGGAACTCCTGGCCAGCAACTTCGAGGACGAACTTGCCGCTATTCATCCAACTGGATTGGTTGACTTTCACGACGTAAGAACCAGGCTCTTCAACGACAAGTTCCCACTCCGCCCAATCCGACGGATTGGTCCAACCTTTTAAGTTTTCACGTTGTCCACCGGCTCCGGCACCAAGCGAAAAGTGCAAGTCTTCACCGTGAACCTTCGCAAAGGCGGATGACAAAAAGTAATCACCAACATCAACTTCTGCGTTCCCCTGCTGAGGGCGTAACGGCCGAGTCAATGGACGACTCGCATTGTCAACAACAGGGGCGCCGTTTAGCTCAACCTTGATCACACTCAACAGTGGGTCGACCGATTTTGCTGGCACATCAACGACCACATTACCAGCAGACTGGACGAATGAAAGTGGCTTAATGTCGCCGAGAAATTGAATCTGCTGGATAACTGCGTCCGGCTGCCCCACGTTAAGACCTGGGATGACGAGCTTGCCATCATTAGGCCAATCTCTGACGAAGTAGTAGAGTGTATTGCCGCGCCGGCTGCACGCGCCCCAATCCAGCAGGTAGTGCGGGCCACGCTCCGTCGCATAGATTGACTCACCATATTTGCGCAACCAATTGCCGAGCGGTTGCAACTTTCGCACACTCACAGGAGGAAGGAGCCCCTCCGGCGTTGGCCCCATATTCATCAGCAGGTTGCCACCACGCGAAACGGTATCAACCAGGTTGTCGATTGCCCACTTGAGTGATTGCGAAGTGTCCTTGCCTTTCCAGAACCAGCCTCCGTCAAATCTCTGACAGCTCTCCCACAGGCGACCGTTGATATTGTCCCCGACGTACGGTACGAAGTTCTCTGAAGATCCATAGTCTCCATCCCCCAGGCGACGCTGCCCGATACGATCCACGAGCAAGATATCCGGTTGCCACTTTCTGACATGATCGCGGTAATCCGATGCCCGCTCATAGCTCCATGTGTTGACCCACTCGCCGTCCATCCAGAGCGTCACGATGTCACCATACTTGGTGAGCAACTCCTCGGTTTGATCGAGCATGTATTGATGATACCGAGCGTAATTCGGGCTGCCGAGTTTTGCCGTGTAATCGGCGTGAGCGATGTCCCAAACCGAGTAATAAAAGCCGAGCAACATATCATGCTTTGCACAAGCATCGGCCAGTTCCTTCATCGGGTCGCGGCCAAACGGCGTTGCATCCATGATGTCATGGTTGGTGTAGGCCGAATCAAACATACAGAAGCCCGAGTGATGCTTCGTCGTGATCACGATGTATCGGAAGCCGATCTTTTTGGCTGTCAGCACCCATTGTTCAGCGTCAAACTTCGTCGGATTGAATCGGCGTAAGACGTTATCACTAATCTTGACTTCACCGCCTGCTTTCTGCGGTCCCCAGTGGAGGAAGAGACCAAATTTGGCATCTTTCCATTTCGCGACACGCTTTATGCGATCTTGTTCCGACTCACCGGGGAAGGCAGCCACCACGGGATCACCGGACATGAATTGAGCAAACCAGGGACGGTCTGCTTTCGCGCGTGCCTGAGCTTCCATGGGGTCTGGCTGGGCTGCGTTCAATGAGTTCAGTCCAAGTGTTACCAGGCAGATCGCATTCAATAGAGTTTTCATCGAATACTGGGGTTCCATGTTGGTAGGGTTTTACTTTCTATTGCTTGCTTGTATCGCTCCACAAGCGGAAGCTTCTTACGGACACGCTCCGTGGTGAGCCCTTCATTGACCATCAGTGGCACAGTTTTGTCCCACCACGCATCGTATTTTTTTCGCAGTCGGGCAACGACTTCGGGATTCGCATCTGACACATCAGTCGTTTCGCCAGGATCAGCATTGATGTCGTAGAGTTCTGAGTTGTTGACGAAACGCCATCGCTCGGTCCGGACGGCACAGTTGACAAACTTAGCACTCGCCACGTTTTTTGCTTGAGGATGCTTTTCTTCCCAGCGACCAACATGGACAAAAAGTTCACGATCGGGCCACTCGGAATCCGGGTGCTGTAACAGCGGCAGCAATGAGCGTCCGTCGAGCTCTTGCATCTGTGTAGGCAGTTTGGCAGACACTAGATCAGCGAACGTTTTAAAGATGTCGATGTGCGACGTAAGCCCATTCACATCGACGCCTTCTTTTAAGACACCTGGCCAATACCAGAACGAAGGCACTCGCGTTCCGCCTTCATAGGGGGTGCCCTTATGGCCTCTTAAACCCGCAGTAAAGAAAGGGGCGTTTTTTCCGTTCTTCTTGCCGCTCACATAGTTCATTCCATTGTCGGTCATGAAAATAATGAGCGTATTGTCGAGGGCATTCCAATCCATCAAATTCTGCATCATTCGACCAAAATTATCGTCGATATTCTCGATCATGCCAAAACGTCCTGCCGGCGCATGGTTTTTGGAAGTCGCCCAGCCCATCTCTTTAAATCGTTGCGTGTACTTCTTGGGAGCGATGTTAGGTGTGTGAGGCGCGTTAGTTGCTATGTAGGCGAAGAACGGTTTGTTTGCTTCATGCTGTCCCTTGATCCAGTTCATCCCCGCATCAAAAAACAAGTCGGTGCAATAGCCTTTGGTTTGTACAATCTGGTTGTTATGCAGCAGTACACTGTCGTAGTAAGTCCTTTTGCCGTTGGGTGGGAAGTCTCCCCACACCGTTTGGCCAATACCGCCTGCACCATGAATTAGCGATTCATCAAATCCACGATTGTGTGGCAAGTAGGGTTCGTCGTCTCCAAGATGCCATTTGCCAAAGATACCTGTCGCGTAACCGCTCGCTTGAAGCATCTGTGGCAGCGTGAGAACGTCCAGTGCCATGCGCTCGCGCATCAAAATGGTATGCGTGACGCCAACGCGAAATTCATGGCGACCACTCATGATTGCTGCACGCGTTGGTGCGCAGGAAGGGCTGACATGAAAATCAGCCAAGCGTGTCGATTGCTTGTAGAAGTGGTCGATATTTGGCGTATTCAGAATCGGATTGCCAAGGCAGGACAAGTCGCCCATTCCCTGGTCGTCCGTAAGCACAAGGATGATGTTGGGACGCTTGCCCGCAAGCTGGCCTGCGTGACAGTCGGAAAATACAAGTGCGATGAATACCAGGTTCAGTAACCCAGCGGTTATAAGATGGTGCATATTCTTAATTCAGGGCAAATGAACTCAAAACGATGAAAGGCACAACACGTTGCGTCGCTTCCTATCTGCTGCCTGCCTCTGAACCGGAGTGAGACGGATTCGGTCTTTTGATTCGGAATAGGCAAGAATGACTGCCATTTCCACCAGTTAGATTGGCTCCGGATGCGACGTAGAGGTGAGTGGGGTGCCCGTCCTGGACAAGCACCTGCGGACGCTCAAACTTCTTGCCACGCGGTACCTTGGCGTTGGCAAGAAGTTCTTTATCCAGATAGCGATGCATTTTATCGTAACCCAAAATTGGATCCGTGAAATGAATCCCGTTATCCGACTCCCAAAGGTAGCCCGTTCCTTTGTTGTTGTGCGTGGTTAACAGGTAAACCTTTCCGTTTTCCACAAACGCGTAGCCATCTTCGATCGTCGTCGAGTTGCTCGTCAATGGATCAGCAATAAATGCATAAGGCCCCTCGACCTGATCCGCAATCGCAACCCCCATGCGACGAACATCCCCCTTCTTCATCGCCTTGTAGTACAGAAAAAATCGGCCGTCCGGATGCTCCAAGAGTGCGGGATTGTTGACTCCAACCGTCGATTGATGGCTCCAGATGGAAGGGTCTGTCGGAGGGGCCAGGATCAGGCCATCGTCCCCGACCTTTTTCCAGGGGCCTTCGGGGCGATCGGCAATCATCATTCCGATCCGCTGCGAAGCAACTTGTTCACTTTTCACTCCGCCACCATTGGCGATGTAGGTGAGCACGTACCGGTCCCCTACCTTCTGTATGTTGGGATTGTGTGGCGACTGAAAATCCCATGCCCCTTCTTTCCCGCTCCCCCGCACCACCACTTCTTGGAACACAAAAGGGCCTTCTGGACTGTCACTCACATAACGGGCAATTTCAGAATGGGTTAACCAAGCCTTAAATTCTTGCTTCAACGGCCAACGCGCAAGGAAAAGGTGCGTTTTTCCAGACGGTCCCACCACCGGACTGGACCCCCACACATGATAGCCGGGATCTTCCACCGCAACGCCCACATATTCCAAGCGATCCGCCCATGAGCGATCCTCATGATCTTGCCCGGAAACCATAGCGGACTCGATGGCGACCAGCAGCCCCGCGATGAGAATCAGATTCATCCGAACAGTAATTTGTTGTTTCATTGCAATACTTAGTTGTTTAAAGGTTGCTTCTTATTGGCTTTCAGTTCAGCAATTTCTGGTTCAGGGAAATCGGCGATTTTGATCAACGTCGGTTCTTGGCGGTGTAGTGCTGATGGCCCGGCAAGCGTTCTGTTTTTTTGTTGAAACCAAACGCGTTGCGGTTCTGTTCCGTAACGGGGATCGCTTGGATCGTCAAATCCATTTGCTCAAGAGCGCGGCGACTGAAGGTGACCGTTTCGCCTTTTTTCAATGACACCTCATAGAATCCGTCATCGCGTTTCTTGACCATCAGCGGATTGGCGGCACCACCGTTAATACTAATCGCTGGCTCCGCGATGTCGGTGCGAACGACGCATGGCGATCCGATCAGACTTTCGATCGACACGAATTCCGTCTTGCCGTCTTTTCGTTTCGCGCTCACCAAAAACGCTCCTTGCGTTCGAAATTGATGAAAGGCGACGTCGGCCCACTTTTCGGGTGTTGCGGGGAAGACGCGAAGCTTGCCATCCCAACTTTGCAACAGCATGTCGTGGATGCAGGTCGCAAACGACAGCGGGCTTTCGATGACGGGATTGCCTTCGGCGTACATCGTTGTTGGCGACACGCGATCGTGCTGAATAAAGAAATCAAGATAATGATAAGCCTTCCCGGCATCACCCAACATCGCGTACATTGACGCTGCGCCAGTAGCGGTGTAGCCAGTGACCGGCATGGCTTTGACCTTGATGTCACTGTTGAAGGTCACGCTGAGCCAGTGATCCAGCGAGGTCCGCATGAGCTTCTTGCCCCTCGCAGTGTCAGGAGTCAGGACCGCCAGTGGATAAAACGGCAACAGGTGCGAGTAGTGTCGGTGGGGTTTATCGAACGGGATATCTTTGCCGACGCGCAGGCCGTTTTCATCAATCTGAAAATCAACAAGATGAGTGACGACATTTTCCCATTCCTTCACACGCGGATCGTTTAGGCCGTGTTCCTGATTGAGTTCAATCAGAGTTTGAAAGCACCATTTCATCAGCCCGATGGTGAAGTTAATATCCTGCCCGCGACCTCCTGGATACTCCGGCGACCAACTGTTCTTGATGTGGATGGTTCCGTCGCCCGAAGCCACCGGATTGTCGTTGAGATAATTCAAGTAGCTGTTTCCAACGCCGCGCAACTTGGGAAAGAGCCCGTCTTTCATTCGCTGGCGGTCACCGGCGAACTCACAGTGCAGCCAGTAGTCGTGAAGGATCCAACACAGCATGTCTGGCACACTCGCCCTCTGGCTTGCCACCAAGTCCTGTGGAAACAGCGTGGCCAAGCCAGCGCTGTCTTTCCAGTGTGCCGGAACGTTCTTGAAAAGCTGTGCCTCGTGTTTGTCAAACCAATTGCAGAGTGACGAGCCCACATCCAGCCGGTTGGCCGTCAGGTGCGTCCAGTACTGCAGTTCCACATTCAGATCGCCCCAAACCATCGGCCAGAACGTGTTGTGATACCAAGGCCCCATCAAATCCATGACAGGACCATTACCGCGCGTCGCCGACGCGAACTTATACATTTGAATCCAGTAGAACGCTTCCTTCTCGGGATCATTGATCGTCAGAAAGCTGAGCGGATAGTAATCGTGCCACCACTGCCTGTGCGAATCGAAGAAACAGTTCTCGGCAAGTCGCTCTTGAGCCTTGCTGAGATTTTGCTTCACGGTTTCCTTGCTGTTCCGCTCGGGGAAACTGTGGTGAATACTCGCCATTAAGACTTGCTTGCCATCGGAATCGCCGCTCACTTCCCAGCCCGTTGTGGTTTCGCCACGATGGTCATAGAGCGGTTGGAAGCAGAACTTTATTCCGTCGTCTTCGCTCAAGCTCGCGGCCGGTGGCATCGGCAGCGGTGCGACCCGCATTTTGTCCCAGATTCCACCTTTGGGGCCACCGCCTGAATCGAGTGTCGCACGCACAGGCGGCATCGGTTCATCGGGATGCCATGTGATCTGAATGGATTCACCGTCGGATGCATCGGTCTCAAAGTAAATCACATCATCCAAACTGTGCGACAGACCGCGAACGGTGAACGAACCCTTGTCCGTATGAACCGTCCCGGTGACTTCGGCGTCCCACAAGCTCAGTCGCAGGTCTGCAGATTCGATGTTGCCTTTCGACTCGAGCTGGAAACGCCCCAGCGGCAGACGGCCGCGATAGATCCAAAGGTGCTCGTTTCCTTCGTGCGGCAACCGGTGGTCGTAGTAGTCATGTCGACCGACATGAATGGAGATGACATTCTTGGCGTCCCGAACGGATTGATAAAGCAGGAAGCCGACATTGCCGTTGCCCGTGTAAGGAGCGACTTCCCAGCGATGGGGAACGCGATCCCAAGTCATGTCGATTTTCGAAAGAAATGACTCGTAGTCGACTTCGCATCGAACCTGGGGACTCGGAAGCGGAAGCGTCGATTCTGCTGAATGACTCGACCGTCGCGCTTCTTGCGAGGGTGTTTGGGCGTTTGCGATGCCGACCGTCACAAAGGCTGCAATAGCGATGCGAAGTAGCATTTGGCACAAGAGGTTCTTTTTCATGATGAGGTCGAGTTAGCGACGAGAGACGTATGGTTGTCGTGAAGGGTTCTGTCGATTTAACGTGGTAGCGAAAAACAATATTCAGGCGCAGTGCGTTAGCGGGCTGTTAATCCAGTGCTTCGTATACTGTATTTCGTTTAACCGGCAGCCGTAGGCGCACGCGACGGGCGGTAAGTACGCCTTCGGCTAACTGTTAAACGCTGTTAAACGAATAAATCAATAAGCCGCCAACACCCGATTCTTTCTTGGAGCCGTACGCTAGGGCGTGGCGGCTGATCTGCTTCGCTTGACGGCCTCATTGATTGCTTTCAGTTGTTGAAATTGAAAGGTGGCCAATGGAGCCTGCTTGTTTTTGAAATCCTCAAGAGCGACGGCCCAGGTGATGGATCCATTTGCTTGAACAATACGCATCGTCCAGTCCACGGCCTGCTGCGTCTCGAATGCTGGTTTTCCGGAGTTCCACGTTTTCTGCATGGGCGGAAAGAAATGTCCCAAAGAACCATTGATGTAGTTATTCTTCTCAATGAGTGTAATTGCCACCTCATTCCCTTCCCATGATGGACTGTGCTTTTTCATCGGTGTGGGATGGCCTGCAGTAAAGTCGGATTCTGGACAGGTCAGGAGCTTGGAGGATCCCCCCATGTTGAACGCCAGAACCGCCTCAGGATTTCCTGCACGAGCCGCCTTTTCCAACAGCTTGATTTCACCGTATTTCGCATGGTCAAACCACCACCCTGCTATCTTCGTGCCATAACGCAACGAATATTCTTTGACAATGATCTCAGCGACAGCTTGGTTCGGTGTCAGCTGGCAAGATTTGGCATATGACTTCCAATTGTCGATGACACCCGGCATGGCCTGGTCTGGATGTTTGCCCATCGTAGGGCCTTCCGTCGCAAAATAGACAATCACCTTGAAGCCTTGTTCGTTGAGTGCGCGGAGCGTTTCTCCAAACAGGTCACGCTGAGGGACGATGTTGGGCGAAACATGCTTTGCCAGTTCAGCGTGAGGCGAGGTGTAAAAAGAACCGTTCGCTCCTTGCGTGAGATTGATTTGGACCCATGCAGCCGTATCGAGAACCTTGATCTGATCCATCATCTTTTGCACATCAAACTCAACAAGCGATTTAGGCTGTCTCATGCCTGGCATGTTAAAGCGGAATCCCCATTGGCCTTCCATCCATGCGGCACGACGGTGCGTAAGTTCGTTTGTGCTCGTTACTTGTTGTGCGTGATTCCGTATATATTTTTGGTCACGACGGCCTAGCTTCTCGATCGGAACAGACACCGTTTTGCTGTTGTCTGTTCTGAGCAATTGGACGTTGTCGTTCTCGATACCCACGAGTTCTGCCTCGACAGAAAACTTTCCGTCTGCCGAATTCCAGACGCGAGGCTCGTCAGCGAATGCACTATCGGTCATGGCGCAAAACAGCGTCAAGTACGCGAACGGCGTTCGGTAGTACGGTGAGACAGTAGGTTTTCGCCACATCGCTATGTCCTATTCAACAGCAGAATTGGTAGTGATTGGTTTCCGGTAGTGAACGAAGTAACGAGTCTTGCGCCAAAAGGATTCGTAATCTCATCCACTACGACGACTGTTCGGGCGCCGTCCATTTATTCACTTTGCCAATTCCGTCACCAGCACCTGGCATCGTGCTCTGTGTTCTTTCAACACGGATTCGTATTCCGGGACGGTGGCCAGATTGTTCTGTTCTTTGGGATCTTTCTTGAGATCAAACAGCTCCTCGTAAATCGGCTGCTCGCCGCCCGTGGATGCCTTGGGCAAATACTTTTTGCGATCGTGTTCTCGCGAAAAGTAACGAATGTACTTCCAATTCTTCCCGCGGACCGCTTCCATCCGCGGATAGCCCTGATCGGTAAACAGGTTTTCGCAGAACACATCCTCGCGCCACGAAACCTCGCGGCCCTGAATCAGCGGCAGCAGGCTTTCGCCTTGATAGGTCGCTGGGACCGGCAATCCACACAACTCTAGAATCGTCGCTGGCACATCCTGCCCAACGACCAATTTGTCGATCGTTTTCCCTCGCTCATTCTTTTCAAAGTAAGGCGAGTAAAAGATCAGTGGAACGCGAATCGACTCTTCGTACAAGAACGTCTTGCCGCCCAGTCCATGTTCTCCCAGCAACAGCCCATGGTCCGAAATGAAAACCAGAATCGTGTTGCTGGCCAAATCCATTTCTGCGAGCGTTTGCCGCAAGTTGCCGACGAACCGATCAATCCCGGCGACCGCGCGGGCCATTTTGGTTTTCTTGTCGAGCAACCTCGGCGGATTCGTTGTCCGATAGTAGCCCATCAATTCGTCTTGCCGAAAAACATCGTCGGGCAACGGCACTTCGATATTCGGATACCCTTTGGGGAACACGAAGTCGTCTGCTTTGTCGCTGTAGAGCGACCGATACATCTCCGGGTCGGTCGACTTGGATCCCATCCCACCGATGCTGGCGGCGTGGGGTAAATTGAAATTGATGGACAGACAAAACGGCTTGTCCGAATGGCGTTGCCGCAAAAAGTCTTTCACCGATGAATCGGCGTTCTCAAAGAAATAGTCTTTGTCTTTGCCAGGGCGAATAAACGCGTCGGTCGCCTCAAACAGACCTTCAATTTGTGAACTGTGCTTCAAGTTTTGAAACTGTTTCCACTTCATCAGATCAAAACCCAGGTGCCCCGGTTTCATGTAGCAGAAATCCACGTTCTCTTTCATGTAACGATTTTGCTGCTTGATCTCACCAATATTGGTGTGGTGCTTGCCGATGTACCCGGTAAAGTAGCCCGCTCGTTTCAACTGCATCAGCCAGCTGTTGTCAAACAGTTCGGTGGGGATGAAATTCTTCGAGACATACGTGAAGCCAACCCGATTCTTTCGTTCCCACTGTCCGGTGAAGAAGTTAGCACGACTGGGACCGCAAATGGGGCTGGTGATCAACGCTTGATTGAAGAACACACCTTCGGCGGCCAACTGGTCAATGTTGGGCGTCTTGGTCACCGGATGCCCGGTCATGCTGAGCGAATCGAATCGCTGGTCATCCGTTTTGATGAAGATGACATTCGGTTTGGCAGAGGCATTGGGCTGATCCACTGGTTCTGCCTGGGCGATAGAGACAACGGGCAGCAGGCTGGCCAGCACCAAAACGATTTGAATTTTCATACTACATCTCTCATGAGTATCCTAGGCTTCGGGGAGCATCCTACCTGGACTTCTTCTACCTGGACTTCATCTTCCCTTTACCCTGCTTCGTTTCAATCACAGCCGGCAAGCCGTCATCTGGCTGATTGGAAAAGCGGAACGGATCATAGTGATCTCGCATCTCCTCCAGCAAAACCTGCTCCATTTCCTTGAGCCTCTGTGCATAGGCCGGATCGTCAGCCAGATCGGTTTGCTTCGGATTGGGCGTATACCCGGTGAATGCAATCACGTTCGGATCGTGGTGTTCAGGCAGCAATTCGTTGGGGTTCTCGGCCAGGTTGAAAAGCTGGGTTTCGCTCACGCCATCCTGGGTCGATTCATAGCGGATCAGTTTCCAGTCGCCTTTCTTGACACACCGCATTCCGGGCTTCGCGCCGCCGCAATAGGCACCGTAGAGCACATCGCGCACCGTATCCTTTTCCCCTTCGAGAATTGGCTTAAAGCTAATCCCTTCGCTGGTCTTCGGCGTTTCAATCCCGGCGAGATCACAAAGCGTTGCCAGCGCGTCGAGATGATAAATGTTCCCCAACGCCCGCGAGCCCGGTTTGATGCCTGGGCCTTTCACGATGTAGGGGACGCGGAAGGTGTGCTCGTAAAGATTTTGTTTGCCCTGCAGCCCGTGCCGTCCGATCGCCATCCCGTGGTCGGACGTGTAGAAGATATAGGTATTTTCCAGTTCGCCCAACTGCTTCAGCTTTTCCAAAACAGCACCGATTTGGATGTCGATATTTTCGCTGCAGGCATACTCTCGGCCGATCTCATTGCGAATAGTGCGTTCATCACGGTTGCTCCAAACCCCGCTGACGTTTACCTCGTCGCGAACCTTCATGTCCGTATTGTTGAACGGATGTCCGGGGAGATAGTTATGCGGAAGCTTTGGCTGATTTGGATTGGCCGGAGGGAGGCTGTTCTTGTTCCGATGATTCACCGCACCATATTTGGCCAGCAACTCGGGCTTCCCGTCCCGAACATCATGGGGGTGCGAAAACCCGTAATAGATTAGAAATGGATCCTGATCGTTGGACGTCTCACGCCCGTCGAGATAGTCAAGCACCTGCTTCGCGTGCCAACCGCTGCCGGTTTCATCGGTGCCGCCTCGTTTGGTCGAATCGTGTACGACGTTGAATTGCTTGTTCGCGTCAGCATAGCTGTTCCCCTGCTTGCAAGTCCGCATCGTGTCATAGCCTGCGGAATTAAATACCGCCGCCATGGTATGACTCGCTAGATTGGGTGGCACATGACCTGGATCTTTCTCAAGCGGATTGCGGCCGAATGTTGGTTTATCCGGAACATGCCATAGCGTGCGGCCGGACATGATCATATGGCGTGACGGAGTACATACGCCACCGCACCAGGCTCCCATTTGATGGGCTCCATCGATCACCATGCCCTCGGCCGCCAGACGGTCAATCACCGGAGTGTCCAACGACGAGTCCGGATCGTAGGTTTTCAGATCAAAAGGTGCTTGGTCATCGGCGACGATATACAGAATGTTGGGCCGCTTCGCAGCGACCTCTGCTCCAAAGAAACCGGTAGCCAACAAAGAAGCGAACCCCACCACTAACCAGGTTCGATATCGATTTGTTTTCATCACCCTTACCTCTCACTTTTCCACAGTTTAATTTCATCCATATCGTTCTTTGCCGCCGCACCGTCCGTGCTGCGACCACCCACCACATCCGCTTCCAACAGTTTCAGCAGACGTTTTGCCACTTCCGGGTGGCTTTCATAAAGGTTCGTTGTTTCGCTGGGGTCGTTTTCCAGATCGTACAGCTGAGCCTTGGGCGCATCTGCCGGGGCACTCTTTTCGTTTGGAGCTGACCATCCACCGGAAGCTTTGGCCAGGCACAGCTTCCACTTGCCCTGGCGATAGGCAAAGTGGCCACTAATCGAATGATGAATCACTCCGGAGCGGGTAGACACAATCGGTTTCCCCGACAACGCGGGCAGAAAGCTGACACTGTCTTCCGCACTTCCGGCCGGTAGCGGCGTCCCCGTCAGTTCGGCAAGTGTCGCTATCAAGTCGATGAGACAAATCAACTGGTCACTGTCGGTGCCCGCCGCAACGTTTCCCGGCCAGCGGACGATAAATGGAACGCGGTGCCCGCCGTCCCAGATATCGGCTTTGGAGCCGCGCATGTGGGCGCTGGCATAATGTCCGGCGGCCTCAAGTTCTTTCAATTTCGCCGCTTTGGAACAACCATTGTCGCTGCTGAAAATCACCAGGGTATTGTCGGTCAACCCGTTGTCTTCCAATGCCTGGACCATCGCTCCAAAAGCATCATCGGTCTGCATGACAAAATCCGCATACGGATTGATCCCGCTTTTCCCCTGCCACTCCTTCGTTGGCAAAATCGGGGTATGCGGCGAACCGAGTGGCACATAGAGAAAGAAGGGCTGGTCCGGAGTTTTCGCCCGCTCTTCGATATACTGCACAGCCTTTCGCTTCAGACGCGGCAACATGTTGATCTCGTCTTCATGAAGGATGACGGTATCGTTTTCGATGACCCCCTTCATGTCGCCCGCGTGGTGAAAGCCGTGGTAGTAATCAAAACCACGGCTGACCGGTCCGTCGGGGATGGTGCTGCCGACCGGAGCCAGCGTTTTCTTTCCTTTCCGCTTCACGGTTTTCCCGGTCGCCGGATCCTGATAGAGGAAATCCAAATGCCACTTTCCAATGATCGCGGTGTGATAGCCCTGGTCCTTCAGAAAGCTGGCCACGGTCGGACGATCGGCAGCAATCAGATTGGGAGCAAAACCCTGAACCACGCCACGCTGCAAACGGGTGCGCCAGCTGTAACGCCCAGTCATAAGACCGTAGCGAGTCGGCGTGCAGACCGATGACCCGGAGTGTGCATCGGTGAAGATCATCCCATCGGCGGCGAGCTTATCGATATTCGGCGTCGAGATTTTACCCCGCTCCGGGTTCAGGCACTGCACGTCGCCGTAGCCCAGATCATCACAAAGTACAAAAACAACATTCGGACGTTCCGCGTTAGCTGAGGCAGCCAGCGACAATACAGCCCAGGCCCCAACGACCAGCTGTCGAATCATGGATGCTTGGTTCATCAGTTCCATCGTTCAGTCTCTATTTTTTTGTTAGGTGTTGCTCGAGCCATAGGTGTCGTAGTGGATGAGGCAACGAATCCTTTCGCCGCAGGACTCGTAGCCCCGTCCACTACCGGGAAATCCAAATTCAGTCAGTTATACCGTCAATGAATTCGCTCGTCGCACGGTCATACGCCATGGCCGTTAATCAGTTGCGCGGGCGTGGAAGTCCCGTGTCTTTTCTCTCAGTTTCTCAAGTACCGCTGCGTATTCGGGATTGGAGATGAGGTTGTCCTGCTCATGCGGGTCTTCTTTCAGATCATAGAGTTCTTCAATCACCGGATCATGTTCAAAGTAGGCGAAGTACTTGTAGCGTTCCGTGCGCACGCCGCGGCTGCGATACGATCGCTTATTCGCAATGAGCTCTATGTTTTGAGCATCAGGGGTGACTCCCTTTTTTCGCCCTTTACCAAGAAGTTCCTGAATAAAGAAGTTTTCCATCAGCACGGTGTCACGCCATTTGGACAAGTCTTGCGTGCCTGCAAGCAATTGACCCAAGTCGCGTCCCTTCATACTTGGCGGAACTTCCAATCCGGCCAGAGAAAGAATTGTCGGAGCGATGTCGACCGAGGACACCATCGCGTCTACTCGGCTGCCGCGCCGCGACTTCGGGGCGCGGGGATCGAAAACAATCAGCGGCTGCTTCATCGCTTCATCGTAAAGAATCGCCTTGTCAAACAGCCCCTGCGAACCGTGGAAGCGACCATTGTCGCTGGTGTAAATCACGACGGTGTTTTCCAGCACGCCCATTTCCTTCAGCTTGTCCATCAATCGTTTGACTTGCTGGTCGACCGTGTACCCCTGCACGGCAAAACGACGAGTCCTTCGTTGATACTCTTGCGGTGTCGATGTTCGATCCCGATGCAGATAGACACCACGGGCATGATCTTTCAGCACCTGCGGCAGCTTTTCGTTTTCCCCTTCCACATAGTTTTTAGGAACCCACATCGGCTTGTCTTTAAAAAGTGCCACATGCGGACCATACATATCGCTGTCGCGATCGTTCTTGACGGCATCAAAACTGATCGAAAGACAGAAGGGCTGCCCCTCAGGTTGCGTCTCCAGAAAGTGAATCATCGAATCTCCCTTGATCAAAGTTCGCTCTTTAGGATCGCGGTCTTTTCGATAGATGTGCTGCAATTTTTTATCGTCCGCAGGAAAATGAGGCCCCTTCTTGCTGGTCGTGGAAATCCCCGTGTAAAAATCGAAGTGCTCAGCGACGGTCTGTGGCAGGTCTTCCAGCCGAACGCCAAACTTGCCCACGAAACCCGTACGATAACCCGCCGCTCGCAGTTGGGCCGGATAGCTGTCGGCAAACTCCTTTGCGGGCAGCGTGCGGTTATAGGGATAGGTAAATCCGCATTGATGATCCGAAAAGTAGCGTCCCGTAAACGTTGTGGTACGACTCGGCATGCAAATCGCCACCGCGTAGTAGGCATTGTCGAAAGCCACGCCACTGGCTGCGAGCTTGTCGATGTTGGGAGTGAGTACATCGGTCCGGCCATAACAACCAAACGTATCCCAACGCTGGTCGTCACTCATTACAAAGACGATATTGGGGCGATTGGCTTCACGCTTGGCAAGCTTGTCGTCTGCATTGGCCTGGCCCATCGCAAATGCGGTGTTGGCTGCGACCAACAACCCAAAAGCCAGCCCAGTTTTCCTCATGCTATTGTTCTTCATGTTTTCACATTCTACCTATTTGGATTCCGCAACCGCCTGCGCCGTCTCTGACGGATGGTTGGTGCGAGTCGATTTTTCCACATCAGGATAGCTGACCAGGAAATTATTCTCGTCGATCAGGTTAATCACATAGTGGGTTGTTCCAGCGGCCAACGTGGCTGAGCCCTTGTTTTCGGGCAACAATTTTGCTGGCGTACGAAACCACTCCTCCTGAAATTCTCCACCGTTGGATGTGTAGATCAACTGAGCCCGAATAACCTTCGCGCCATGTTCCTGATAGGTAAACTCAACAACATCGCCATCTTGTTTCAAAGAAAGGACTGTTGGAACCTTTTCCTTATTCGCTAGCGAATGTTTGCAGTGCGGGTTGAAATAGGGATAGCTGGCTCTCATCTCCGTCAACCTCTCGGTAAGCTCCGCGTTCATGGCCCGCGTTTTTTCCGGCATCGAAGCGGCGAGGTTTTTAGACTCTTCAATGTCTCCCCGAATCTGTTTGCCGTCCTTCGTTTCGTACAACCGGTAAAGCTCCAGCTCTGGAGCATCGTCTTTGTGGTCGTAGTTCCGAATGAGCTTGTAATCCCTGATGCGAATCGTGCTCTCCAACGCGATGCTGTTTGGGAAATGCCACAACATGGTATCACGGACTGAACCGTCGTCTTCTTTCACCAACTCCGGATCGGTGGGGTCGTTCTTCAGCAGCTCGGAAATGTCACAGCCGTCGAACTGTTTCCCTTCGGGTTTCTGCGTGCGAGTCCACGAAAGAATGGTGGGATAGAAATCGAGTCCGTTGATCATCACATCCGACTGCACACCGGCATCAATACCGGGGCCAACAATGATCAGCGGCACACGCGTGCCACCCTCCATGGCAGAAATCTTGCCACGATCAAGCGGGTAATTATCCGTGATATTGTCGCCGGGCATCCTTTCCATGCCGCCATTGTCGGAGGTAAAAATGATGTACGTGTTTTCGCTTAGCGTATGCCCCGGCCAACGCGGGTCTTGGGTGGTTTCCAGGGCCTGGAACAGTTTTCCAACGTAGTAGTCGAGTTCTTCCACCATCGCACAGTAAAAGGGATTGGTCTGGCCCTCGCCTTTCCACTGCTGCGGATTTTCCGGCAGTTCCACTCCGAGCTTGTCGCAGTATTTTTTCAGCAGCCGCTCGCTGCGCGTATGAATCGGTGCGTGGACAAGCTTGGTGGCATAGTACAGAAAAAACGGTTTGTCTTTGTGTTCATCCAAAAACGCGAGTGCGTCGATGCTGTTCTGGTGGGTTGCAAATCCATTGTCATCCAGGCGATATGGATCGTTAGGCTTGTCAGTTGCGAACCCGGTCAAGCGATGCGGCCGCATACGGGTGGTTGTTCCCGCGTTGCGTTGCGACCAATCGAAGCCTTGATCTTCCGGTTGCGGAAAAGCATTGTGCTTGATTGACATGTGCCACTTGCCACAGTGGCCGGTCGTGTAACCGTTGGTTTTCAGCGCCTCCGCGATTGTTACCGTTTCCGCTGACATGTGCCCGCGGTACCACGGCGGCATCATGCGGTGCTGTGTTTTATGATAGGGCGCGGGCGGCTTGCCGCCGACAACATGAGTAAGCTGAGCACGAGCCGGATGATCACCGCTCATGATCGCACTGCGGGTCGGGGCGCAGGTCGGGGCCGGCGAATAGGCCTGCCAGAACATGACGCCCTTTTCGGCCAACGCATCAATATTCGGCGTTTCCATCGGCGATGGTTCGTCAATGTCGTAACACTTCACATCCTGCCAACCCAGGTCATCGGTCAATAGCAACACCACGTTAGGTTGCGGACGCGTCTCCTCAGCAAAGAGGCACACCGATCCCAATATCACAAGAATGGAAACAGCGAATGGTCGTTTTCTGAATCGGCGCATTTGATTTCGCTCAGCAATTGTTTTCGCTACTCAAGCGGGTCTGGATTTGCGACTTAAGTGTAATCGACATCAGTCGCAAATGCAGTTCAGAATGCGACAGCGCACTAACGTTTTGCGACATCCATTTCATGCCGTTGCCATGTGGTGGGAGTTTCATTTGGCAAGAAAATCTGGGCAGAAAAATGCTCCGCCGCTTCCACCATTGACTTCCTCCTGCCTGTCTTTCCTCCGTTGCTTCCTTCACTTTGTTAATTCCGGAACCATCAGGAAACACGCATTCGCCTCCCTTGTCGCTTTAGAGCGACTGAAACATCTCTGTGTCGGTCGGCTACAAACGGGACGCGTTTTTGGTGATTCGCTAACTCGCGTGGTCGTGAACACCTCACGCAAAAGAAGCGGACGTAACTGGTCTGTGCTAGAAGACGCCAAGGTCTCGGAGTTCGCTCTTGTGTCCGTCGGTGATTCGCCTCCTGATTGCGAGCGGTTGCATCGACCGAAGCAGATTACGCTGTAGGCTAGCTCGCATCGGTGTATCGGACCGAATAGACAGCGAAAGGCCACTGATTTGTCACCACCACCCCTCTCTTTCACTGGGGATTTGTTCGCAGATTCGTCCCGAACACGACGTTTGGCGATCTTACCAACTCCGTCTCGACGAGAGGGCAAATACGAGGTTCCCCTAAAAAGCTCTTGGCAACATAATCCATACATCCCGAATGCGTTCGCTACATAGCCGGGATCATCGGACCGTGAAGCATGGCCTGATCGCTTCAATCGCTATGACCATTCACCATTCACCATTCACACTAGGCCGCCGGATCGCTTCGACGATCAGTGTCGCGATCTTTTTTCGTTGCTCTTCGCATAACGCCTGTGTCTCCCGTGTCGTGTCGAGAGTCGGTCTCGCCCGGTTGTTTTGCCCGGTTGTTTTGCCCGGTTGTTTTGCCCGGTTGTTTTGCCCGGTTGTTTTGCCCGGTTGTTTTGCCCGGTTGTTTTGACCAGTCACAGAGAGCAACGAATCCGGCGACGTCTGAAGCCGCTCGGGTAGAGAGTCGGAGACAAGTTCCGAACTTCTCGGGTTGGCGACCCGATCTCGCTGCCACCGCAGCACCGCACGCCCCAACAAACACGCCACCCGTGTCACCTGATCCGCCGGCAATACCGAATCCTGCATCGCGTCTCCCCTCCAAAACAAACCAAACTTAAAAAGCAAACTCAACGACGCCTGTCAGGGTTACTAATGCAAACGGCGCGAGCAGATTTCCGGAAAATGAGCAGACAGCCATGGTTTTGGGATTAGGCCAGAGGTCGAGACAATCGATCGGCGCTGAGATCTCCGCAGAGTTCCTCAGTAAGCGAGAAATCCAAGCATGCGAATCGCGCGTCGGTGTCCAAGACGGACGGCAGTTTGGGCATCTCGAAAAATGCCGAGGATGGTCCAACCTCCGCAAGTTGCGGTCGGCCAAACTTAGTTTCCTGAAGGGGACGTTCTCGCCTATGGGCTCGTTAATCTATCGGCTTGATGAGTTGCTACAGAGGGCCTCCAAGCCATTGGTATCTACACAAGTACCAAACTGGCTTAAGTCGTTACCAACTGAAAAAGTTAAATTGAAAGTTGTAAATTGTAAAATCGCCTCCGTCAGCCAGCTTATTCATTTTTTGAAGGTTAGCCTTGGCTGTCACGACTGACTTTCCAATGATGTTGCACAATTGGACGCATTCATCGAGAAGCGGCGTGATCCGATCATCAGATAGCCACTTCGCACCAATTGTCCCGCGATATGCCAGCCTTGCCGAGTGTCCCGCAACGCATCTACCAATTTCCCAATGGGTGCTGCAAAATCCAACAATCGGTCTTCCAGATCTTCACCGCGCTGATCCATCGATCTTCTCCACTGAAACGTTTCTAGATTTTCAAATTTACAATTGTCAATTTAGATTTTTCAATGACCTCGATTGCCCACGTAATCCTTTCCTGACTTGTGTAGATACCAATGCTCCAAGCAGACCCAACGCCAGCTGCAAAGTACCTGCGAACGCTGCCTCCGCAGGTTACGGACCACAGCGATTGAGCTCAAAAACGATCGACTGAAGCGTTGTGAGGCGAAGCCGAGAACCTTTTCGGAATTTGATTTCGCTGGGCCAAGGCGGGACACTTCAAATCGCTTTCAAATTCGATTCGACCGGCCCGTTGAACACTGACACACCGTCAGTTATTCTCAACGTCATGTCGCATTGCAAGCTGAACTCGTCGATCCTGGAAAGTGTCCCCAGCCCAGCCGTCAAACCGCGAAAGTCGGAGCAGACTCGCACCGAGATTTTAGAGGCGGCGCTGGATTTCCTCTGGACGCAGCCGTTTCGCGATTTAACCGTGAACGAATTGATGTCCAAAACCAGTGCCGGTCGGTCAGCGTTCTATCAGTACTTCGGCGATCTCTATGAGCTGATTGAAGCGCTCCTTTGCGGGCTGGAGGCGTCCATTTTGGATGTCGCAACTCCCTGGCTGCAGGGCGAGGGTGACGCTCTCGCACTTTTGAAAAAGTCACTGACCGGACTTGTGCAAGTCTGTTACGACGGCGGTCCGATTCTAAGGGCCGTTTCGGACGCAGCCGTCAGTGATGAACGCCTTGAGAAAGAATGGAATCGGTTCCTCGGCCAGTTCGACGATGCTGTGGCAGCACGAATCGAGCAGCATCAAGGCCAAGGTTTGATCGCGTCGTTTGAGGCAAGACCTGTTGCGATGGCGCTAAACCGGATGGACGCCAGCCTGCTGATCCAAGCCTTTGGAAGTCGACCGCGTAGCCAACCAGAACCGATCCGTGAGGCGATCATTCGTGTCTGGACATCGACCCTTTACCCACAGATCGTTTGCAGTCCGTGAGGTGCAAGCGTGCAACCAAACCACCTTTCTCGTTTTTCCGACACCACTATCACTAACCAGAGCTTTACACCATGAAGAAAATGATCTCGCTGAGTTTCTTCCTGACGGCTTTGACCGTTGCTCCCGCGTCGGCTCAGGTGAGCCAGGAGGTTCTTGATTCGATTTCCACTCCGAACGAAGTCGAAACATCGATCGGTACGCTCAAGTTTCTCGACGGAGCACCGCTGCCGGCGACTGCCGAGAAGGTCTACGACTACCTTGACACGACCCGGGCCATGGACACGTTTCTCAAGGGGATGCCTGGCGCTTCTCTCAAGGCGTTGATCGATGGCGCGCACTCCCTTGGCGCTGTCGAGGCCAATGAGGTGATGATTTTCGACAAGCTCATGGGGCCGGAGTCCCTCTTCTTGACCGGTAACAGTTCGACGGTCTACTGCATTCCTGATCTCGACCTGAAACGCGACGGGCCAACCGTGGTCGAAGTCCCCGACGGGCTGCTCGGAGCCGCCAACGACGCCTGGTTCCGTTACATCAACAACCTTCCGACCGCAGGAAAGTATCTCTACCTCCCGCCCGGCTATGACGGAGCGATCCCGGATGGCTTTGCCGTTTACCGTCCCAGGACGTACCGAATCTGGGTCTTTTTGCGATCGTCGGTGAAAGATGGTGACGTCCAGGCGGCTGCTTCCCTCTGCACGGAAAACGTAAAGGTCTATCCGCTCTCGAAGTTCAAGGATCAGCCCGAGATGAAATTCGTCAGCGCCACCGGAAAGGCGTTCAATACCATCCACCCGAACAACAGCAAGTTCTATCACCACTTGGACGAAATCATCCAGTACGAGCCGCTGGGGATCATCGATGCCGAGACCCGTGGACTGTTTGCTTCGGTCGGTATCGAAAAGGGCAAAGAATTCGCGCCGGATGCGCGGATGCAAAAAATCCTGGCCGAGGGGGTCGCGCTGGGTAATGCCGCCTCGCGGTCGGTCGTCTGGTATCCCCGCTCTGGCAAGAACATGAAAGGCGTGCGCGTCTATCCCGACACCGACAGTGCCTGGATCATGGCCTACACGGCTCGCAATGTCTTCTTCAACGGCGAAGATGGCCGGACCATGAACACCGATGCCCGCGTCATGTTTCACTATCCCTACACCGCAGTGACCCCGGCGATGGCAGCCCCACGGGAAGGCACTGGATCCGACTACGCCATCGCTTACGTTGATTCTGAGAAGCAGCCCTTCGACGGCTCCAAGACTTACCAGCTAACCATTCCGGCCGACCCGCCGGTGGGTAATTTCTGGGCAGTCACGGTTTACGATCCCCAAACTCGCTCCATGCTTCAAACCGAACAGGCTTCTCCGACCGTCGGTGGTAACACCGAGGGTCTTCGGAAAAACGATGATGGATCCTATACGGTGTACTTTTCACCCGAGGCGCCGCAAGGAAACGAGAACAATTGGGTCCAGACGGTTCCCGGCAAGAGCTGGTTTGTGATCCTGCGGATGTATTCCCCGCTCAAGCCATGGATCGACCAGAGCTGGCGTCCCGGCGAGGTTGAACTGGTCAAGTAAAACGCTGCGATTGATTCTGATTCCAACCCTGATTCGGATGAGGCGTTCAAAGCTGACCGCCGCATCCGGATAACTCTCTGTTAAAACACCATCGCCAATTTTTGGAAGAATTCAGATGCACCAACTAAGACTGCTCACCTCGGTTGCGGTTCTCGCCGGATCGTTGACCGTTTCAACGCTCCCAGCTCAAGACGAACCGACCTACAAGGCCGACGTTCCCGACAGCATTAGCACCCCCGACAGGGTCTCCACGAAGTACGTTGGCGAACTCGAGTTCAGGGATGGGTTTCCGTCCGACCAGACAGTCACCAACGTTTATGACTATCTGGATACATCCCGGGCCGTCCAGGTCTTCCTTAGCTCCATGCCGGCGGCCTCGATTTACGGCTTGTTGGAGGGACACAAAAAAATTGGTTGCGAGGCGAATCACTCGGTCGGAATCACCGAGACGCTAATGAATGCCAGATCACTGTGGCTGACACCGCAGACGACGACCCCTTATGTGCATGGTGAAATCGATGTGAAGAACGGCCCGGTGGTGGTCGAACTGGGCTCGCCGGTGATCGGGCTAATCGACGATGCCTACTTTCGGTATGTGGGGGACCTCGGAGTGGTTGGTCCCGACCAGGGCAAGGGCGGCAAGTACTTGGTGGTGGGCCCCGACTTCAAAGGAGAAATCCCCGATGATTACTTCGTGCTAAAAACCAAAACATACCGCCAATGGCTGCTGATACGCATCGTGGTTACCGGCGGTCAGACTCAGCAAGCCGTTGAGGCATTCAAGAAGACCTTCAAGATTTACCCGCTTGCCGACGCTGCGAATCCAAAGCCGACGGAGTTCGTGAATCTCTCCGACAAGCAATACAACACCATTCACGCGAATGATGCTGGGTTCTTCGACGAGATAAACGCTGTCATCCAGTACGAGCCTGAAGATTCGTATGACCCGGAAATCGTTGGTTTGGCAGCTTCGATCGGTATCAAGAAGGGACAGCCTTTTGAACCTGATGACAGGATGAAGAAGATCCTCAAGGAGGCAGCAGCCATCGGGAATGCGGCGTCCCGGGCGATCCTGTTCCGACCGAGAGATGAGAAGGTGTTCTTCTATCCTGGAAAGCGCCAGTGGTATTCACCGCTTGCGGGTGGGAGCCATGAGTTCCTCGACCATGGGGCACGAGTGCTGGATGATCGGGTTGCATTTCACTACTACGCCACCGGGATCACGCCGAAGATGACTCAACCGAAAGTCGGAACGGGTTCGGTGTATGAAATCGGATCGACCGACAGCAACGGGAAGGCGCTCGACGGCGGCAGGACGTATTCCGTCACCTTGCCGGCACCCATTCCGGCCAAGAATTTCTGGTCCTTCATGGTCTACGACAACCAGACCCGCTCGATCCTTGAAACGGATCAGAAGACCGGAGGCCTGGACAGCAACTCAGCAGCATTGAAGCTGAATGACGATGGCTCCGCGACGGTCTACTTCGGCCCTCAGAAACCAGAAGGACAGGAAGGAAACTGGGTGCAGACGATGCCAGGTAAGGGCTACAACGTGCTGCTGAGACTCTACGGACCGCTCCAACCATGGTTCGATAAGACCTGGATGCCGGGTGACTTCGAGCCTGTTAAGTGACTGCGCCCAGACGCTGACGCTTACATTCAAACCAATTCAAACCAATTCAACCGCGTGAGACCAAAATGAAAATACCTTTCAGAGAACTGACCACTTGGACCGCTGCCGCGGCGGTCGCTTTATGTTCCTACGCGAAGGCCGCTGAGGGTCTCGAGCACCAGATGATGGTGCAACGGGCTTGCGAAGCCGCCATCTGGGCCATGCCCGCGGCTGCCATGATCGACTTCGAGAAGGCGACCAAGCGTGATCTCGGCGGCGACGTTAATGACGTTGTCTATGTCTCGAAACCATTCGCCTCCCGCCATGGCTTTCTCACTGCCAACGATGTCACGCCCTACGCCTGGTCGTCGATGAGCACCGAGGACGGTCCGTTGGTGGTCGAAGTCCCGCCGGCCAACGACAAGGTCGGCTACTTCGGTACCATCGTCGATGCCTGGGACGTACCACTGATCGACGTCGGAACGACCGGTCACGACAAGGGCAAGGGCGCAAAATACCTTCTGCTGCCGCCCGGCCACGAAGGTGACATTCCGGAGGGCTACGTGGCGGTGCCGGCCACCACCTACAACTCGGGTTTTTCCTTTCGCCCGGTGATGAAAGCGGACGCTACTTTCGAGGACACGACCGCCTATGCGAAGGAGTTGAAAATCTATCACCTGTCCGAGGCTGACAACCCGCCTGCGACGAAGCACATCGACGCCTTCCCGAAAAAATACGGCAGCCTGCCGACCTACGACATGACCTATTTCCAGGACATCTACGATGTCATCAACCGAGAACCGGTCCGCGAACAGGACAAGGCGATGATGGCGCTGCTGGCTGGTATCGGCATCGAGAAGGGCAAACCGTTCGAGCCCACCGCCGATCAGGAAAAAGCGATGCTCGAGGGCCTGTCGCGCGCCTATGACTGGATGCAGGCCTACTTCACCACCGATGGCAAAGCGGTGCTTCCCTGGTGGGAGGACCGGAAATGGTACATGTGGAATTTCGCCGAGGGCCAGGCCGAAGCGGGATTCCCGTATGTGACCGAGGACCGCATTCTGATCGACGAGCGTTCCGGAGGCAGTTTCTTCTGGATTACTTATTTGCCGAAAAACCTCGGCGGCGGCACCTTCTACCTGACCGGGCTTCGCACCGCCGACGGCGAGATGTTCAACGGCAAGGACACCTACAAGCTGACGGTTCCGCCGGACACTCCCGCCAACGACTTCTGGTCCGTGATCGTCTACAGCATGAAATCGAAAGGCTTCGTCGAAGACGTCGATCGGGTTGGCCTGTCCTCCAGACAACTCGATCAGATGAAGAAGAACGCCGACGGTTCGGTCGATATCTACTTCGCGCCAAAGCCGGTTGAAAATTTCGAATCGAACACCATTCCCACTGGCGAGGACTTCTTCCTGCTCTTCCGCCTCTACGGTCCGGACAAATCATTCTTCACCAAAAAGTGGAAGCTCGACGACGTCCAGAAGATTCGGTAAATCGTTCCAATGCTTAGGCGGCGGCAGCATCGCCCGGCGTTTCTCCGCAGCCTCTTTCATCAACGGCAAGCCAAGGCAGGAACGAGGCAGCCAGGGATCAAAGCAACTCGTGTTTTTATCTTGCCCCTGACAGTCGCAACCGTCATCGAAAAAATCACGGAGCAGATCATCGCAACAAACGTCATTGCAAATCTGCTCCGACTCTTGAAACAGACCAAATTCGTCGACCGCCAAATACCGATTGCATGCAATGGTCAGTAGCAGAGCTATGATAATGCGGTGGACGACGGGGCAGTATCTCAAGCCGCTCGGGTAGAGAGTCGGAGACAATTTCCGAACTTCTCGGGTTGGCGACCCGATCTCGCTGCCACCACAGCACCGCACGCCCCAACAAACACGCCACCCCTTTCACCTGATCCGCCGGCAATACCGAATCCTGCATCGCGTCTCCCCTCCAAAACAAACCAAACTCAACAAGCCAAACTCAACGACGCCTCTCTGGGTTACTAATGCAAACGGCGCGAGCGGATTTTCTGGAAAATGGGATCGGAAGCCCGTTGTCCAAAAAATCTCTGCGTCGGTGGGATTCAAATAAGGGCAAGGTCGGCGAGACAAGAGAGTGCCGAGAGTTCCGGCCCCGAGGGCTTGCAAGGTCGCCCCACCTCCCGCGATGGAGACGCTCCAAACCGAGAGCCAGAGAACCCGGCCAGAAATCGCCGACCAATTCGTTTACCCGACCGTCAACCGAAGTTCGTCGAGAAATCGAGAGTTGAGCAAACCACACCTCGCTCAAACCAGCTCTTAACCACTGATGTGAGGGGATCGCATCCGTGCCAGGTAAACACGGGCGCAGTATCGGCTCGTTTTTCTTCCCGCTCACGTAATATCGCGTGTTTGTCGTCTTTTGCACGACGTAACGTTGCTGCCAAACAAATGACAAGTTGACTTTTGTTGCACGTGTGCAACAATTAAATCGTGGCCGATGAGCTGCGGTTTTCTGTCCGATTTGCGAATCAGCCCCTCCATATAAACCGGACGTGTCGTCATGGTCCTTCACGAAATCGTTGCCCGCATCCAAGTACGAAAACGAGAGCTCGATATCTCAGTTTCGGATCTCGCGCGCCGCAGCGGCGTTTCGCGGGCCACAGTCATTCGGATTCTCGGCGGTGAGGACTACGAATTCTCGTTCGCAAACTTGCAGGCCATTCTGCTCGCCTTGGGTATCTCTCTCGAACTAACAGAGATTCCCGCCAAGCAATTCCGAGATCAGATTGCGACCGCAAAAGCCAAACGTTTGATCGCGCTCACGCAGGGCAATGTGGCTCTCGAGTCTCAAGCTGTCTCGCGGGCTTCGGCTCAATCACATCTCGAAGAAGCGAAAGCTCGTATTGAATCGTCCAGTCGAAAACTGTGGGCCTCATGAACGCTGGTCGTGGCAAAGGCAAGAAGCTTGGTTCGAGCGGCAAAGATGACGACACGCCGTTTGATGGATCGGGTCTCAAGCTCAAGACGATCAAAACACGGCGCGAGCTCAACGACGTCGAGTTTGCGTCGATCCTTCGCGTCACCGAGAAATACCTGCTCTCGAAACCATCTCGGAAGATTGCACCGTTCAGTTTTGATTGGCTTCTCGGACTCCACCGTGAGATGCTTGGTTCGACCTGGAGTTGGGCAGGCGAAATCCGATCAACGGAAAAGAACTTCGGAGTGAGTCCCAACATCATCGCAGCGGAGCTCGGGGTGATTGCGATGGAGGCCGACAAGAGACACAACGAAACGGGCGCTCTCGTGATCGCGACCGCTGCTGAGTTTCATCACCGCGCGGCTTGGGTTCATCCCTTTGAAGATGGCAATGGTCGGTGGGCTCGACTCTTGGCGAATGTGTGGCTGATGCAACACGACCAGCCAGCAACGCTCTGGCCGGCGACCAACTTGCGAAACACCGAAAGTCCGATTCGCGATGAGTACATTGCTGCGATCAAAGAGGCCGATGCACGAAACTACGGGCCATTGATTGACCTACACCATAGGTTCAGCGAAGACACCACAACCTGAAGGAGCCGAAGAATTACGATGCCCAGTTTCACTCCCACTCAAGGTCGCTACCTATCCTTCCTATTGGCCTACATCGAGGGATTCGGTTTGCCGCCGGCCGAATCGGAAATCGCGAACGCGTTGAAAGTCTCACCGCCATCGGTCAACCAGATGATGAAGATGCTGGAAAAGAAGGGCCTAATCCAGCGGCAAGCTGGTGTTGCGCGTTCGATCGAGATCCTGATCGACCGGAGTGAGATTCCCATGTGGACGGGAAAGCGAATGACGCGAACCGTCACTGGTTGGGCTTCAACGAAACCTCGTGTGACAAAAACGGAGCTTGCCCAGCAATCGAGATCAAGTCAAACGGTTTATCAATTCAAGCTATCTCTCCGTGGTATCAAGCCGCCGATATGGAGACGCATTGAAACCCTGGACGTCACACTCGCCAAATTTCATGAAGCCATCCAAACTGCGATGGGCTGGACCAATTCTCATCTCCACGCGTTCGAGTTTGGCCGAGTCCGCTACACCGATCCGAGAATGCTCGACGATGTGTTTCCCGACCCATCCGAAAAGTCGTACGGGAAAATGAAGATCAGTGACCTGATTAAGCAACACGGTCCGAAGCTGAGACTCATCTACTTGTACGATTTCGGCGACGGATGGGAGCACGATGTATTGCTCGAGAAAACGACCACTCGTCAACCGGCAATATGCTATCCACGCTGCCTAGCCGGAAAACACAATTGTCCACCGGAGGATGTTGGTGGGATCTACGGTTACGAACACTTCCTAGACGCGATCGGTAATCCCGAACACGAGGAGCACGACGACTTCACGGAGTGGGCTGGCGAATTCGACGCCGAGGCATTCGATCTCGATGAGACCAACGAAGCGATGCGTGTCGGGCTCCCATCGTGGTGACTCCAACTTTCAACTCGAAGCAACCGCACTCGTTCAATCAATGTCTCTGTGCCCATCGACTTATTTGGTTTCGCTGTCTCTATGACTTTCGTTTGACACGGTAGAAGACGGGCTTCGTGAAGCAAATCAAATAACCCAGCCCAAACGGCAGTTCGAGAAGGGGGCAACCTGTCCGAGAAAACAGTCTCTAAGCCATTACCCGGGTTAAGTAGCGGCTATGCAAAAACGCCGTGATTTACAGTGTAAAACGCATCTGGAACGGCTTTTTCTTGACGCAAAAGTTCGTGAAATTCGTTGAATGCGGGAACCGGGCACCCTTCAAAAGGTCTCTCCGCACAAAGTTATCCACAACGGTCGTCTAACCGCCCTCTTACAAAAAAGTGGTAAACCCCTGCGAAACATGCGTTTCCGGCCAACGTTGATAAAAGCCTGTGCCCTGCGAAATACTCAGACTTCATACCTCAGTAATGACGATGAAATAGGGCAGAGCGACGAAGATGCTGTCGATAAACAAAAAGCCTCTTTCGGCAGCAAGCGGCGAAAGCTCTCCTCGATCAACTGGCCCTCGAACCATCTTTCCACTACAGCGTGTCGTTTGTGGATGCATCGTCATTTCGTTCGGTGAACAGCTCGTGAATGATTTGTTGAGTCTGAACCGCAAAGGGATGTAGCCTTGAGTCCGCGTCGATGGCCTCCATGTCTGCGACTGCGGATGCGATTGCTTCGCGTTCCGCGTTCGCGTTTCCCTGTTGGCGATGCACTTCAGCGAGACTTCGATATAGCAACGCTCGCCAGCATCGGTGGGGCATGCTGTCGGGCGATGCATCGACCAACGACGACTGGATGGCAATTGCCTTTTCGAGGCGTTCCTGTCCGAGGGCAAAGTCGCCATCCGAACGAGCGAGGCTCGATAGCTTGTGCAGGATATGAACTTCCGAGACTGCAAACAGTTGTGTCTTGGGACTGCTGGACCGGAGCGGTTGCAATTCGGCGAGCGCTTCGTGAAGTCGCTCGTTCGCTTCTTGGGCCAATCGTTCAGAACCGAGCTGTCGTCGCAGATTCACGCTGGCGAGTACTTCGACCAGGGCAAATCGAACGCGGGAATCGCCTGGTGCTTGAGTGAGTCGTTCACGCAGGATTTCGGTCGCTGTTAAGAACTCTGACTGTCGAACCGCTGGCCGTTTTGCTCGACGTGAAGTTGCAAGATGAATCCGCGCTCGAAGCACGGCAACTTCACTGGCGTCATGTTCGGAGGGATTCCATTCGCTAAGTAGCGAATTGGCGGCCGACAATCGCTCCCGTGCGATTCGCGATTGGGCCGGCCAGCCAGATTGGTCGCGGTGACGCTGGGGAGGCGGATCACCTAGTGAAACAAACGCATGCGCTAGCTGCAGTTTCAGCCGATCGTCGGGATCGGCGACAGCTTCGCCGCACTGGATCGCCATTGCATAGGCTTTGTCCGAGTTCGCGTAGTCCAATTCCAGTGCGTAGACTTTGCCAAGCTCGTTGTGCAAACGCGCAATCCGAACCTGTTTCTCGATGGTTGGCAAACCAGCCAAGTCGCCGCGTGTCTCCAAAAGTTCAATGCTTTGGTTGAGAGTTGTGATTGCAGCGTCTGTCTGTCCGAGTTGTTGTTGTATCTGGGAAAGCCGAAGGCTCGCTTGAATCATTTGCCGAACAATGTCAGGCCGAGTTGGAGACTGGTTAGCAAGCCGCTGGTACAGTGGTTGGATGTTTTCTAACACGCTTGCAGCATGCGGCGATGGGTTCAGCAGAAATTGTGCCGAATCCATTTCTCCCATATCCCCCATTGCGGATGCCGGGATGGAAACGACGTCCACAACGCCGTCGAGCGATTGCAGTGCAAGATCAACGGTTTGTTCGGATTGTGCGAGCGCCCTGCTGGTTCGCTTGTTGGCGTCGGATGTCATCGCTAACCCGACCGACGACGCGACGGTTGCGACCAGCATCGACACGATTGCGATGCCGGTGACGACAGCGAGCTTCGGGTTGCGACGACACCAACGAACAAGTCTCTGTAACGCCGTTGTGCGTCGAGCAAGAATTGGCTCGTCTTTCAAAAAGCGTTTCAGATCGTCTCGCAGATCGGACGCCGATTGATACCGATGTGCTGGCTCAGGATTGATCGCTTTGGCAACAATCGTTCGCAAGTCCGTGGGAACGTCGGCGCGAACATCCCCCAGTGGCTTGATGAGATGAAGCTTCACGGCCTCTGGCAGTTGATGCGGCGTTAGGTCTTTGAAAGCGGGGGTTCCAGCCAGTATTTCGTAGAGTGTTAATCCAACACCGTACACGTCTGATCGCTCATCCGATTGTCCTTGGAAACGTTCCGGTGCCATGTAGCGTGGACTGCCGCTGAGCGCTTGCGTCATGGTCGGATCGTCTTGCGTGTTCCGCGCAAGTCCGAAGTCGGTCAGTTGCGCGACGCCATCTTCGTCAATAAGGATATTGGCGGGTTTCACGTCGCGATGAAGCACGCCGTTTCCATGAGCGTAGGCGAGCCCATCGGAAATTTGGGCGGCGATTTCAGCAGCCGCGCGGCAGTCGTATGACGGTCCCTCTGTTGTGATACGTCGATCAAGCGACTCGCCGCGAATGAGTTGCATCACCAAATAATGCGTTCCATCGCACTGGCCTGTCCCGAAGATTGGCACGATGTTGGAATGGTGCATCGCCGCAGCAGTGCTCGCTTCGCGCTCAAAACTTTGTAAGGCGTTGTCGTCTAGCAAAGATTGCTTTGGCAGAACCTTGATCGCGACACGGCGTCCAAGTGACTCTTGTTCTGCTTCATAAACGATTCCCATGCCGCCACGTCCGATCTCTCGCTCGAGCCGGAAATCACCAAGTCTTTCAAATACTCGCCCCGCAAGTGTTGCACTTCCGTCGTGTTCGACTTGCTGGTCTACCTTGACCTTTTCGACCGAAAGTACCAACGGAAAGACGCGCCGGATTGGTTCGCTCAAATCGGGATGGCGACTGGCGTATTCTTCCACGGTGGGTCGATCACCACTTCGATAACGTGCTACGAAGTCGCTGGCGAGGATATCGACCGTTGAATAAGTGTCGTCGTCGATGTCAGTGGGTGTCATAACGCGGTATTATTGACTAAAAGTGGGATAGGCTTCGAGCCTGTCATTTCAAAGAAAACAGCCTGGAAGCCTATTCCACCGGTTTCGTGATGGCGTCGCCCGGTTTCAGATCCAGTTGTTTCCGCAGTCGTGCTGACGACCAGTGATAATCATCGGCATTCGTTACCAGTCCGGCGACGACAGGGTTTTGTTCTATGTAGTGGATGATTCGCATCAGTTCCGCTTCGTCTCGGACAACATGATCAAAAGTTTCCGTCTGCCAAAATGCCCCTGAATGGCAAAGCGTTCGGTTGCACTGCGTGGCCGTGAAGCTTTGGATGCTATGCGAAATCGCTTCTCGCGGTGTCTTACGGCGAGCCTTGCCGGCTTGCTCTACCGCCAGCTCACTTGCCCATGTTTCGTCTGGTAGGAACACCCAATGATGATGACTTGGCATAACGACAAATGCGTAGAGCCGATATCGCTGATCCGCGAAATGCAGAAACGCGTTCTGTACGATTCTTGCCAAGCGATGATCTTTCAGGTGCTGAACAGGCGCGGCACCGTCAAGCAGCGAATCGACCAGCTTGAAGATCAGTTTATGCTTTTTCAGTTCCCATTCCTCCGGTGTGACATCTTCGGGAGCAGATCGATTGCTAAGTTCTTCGCGGTAGCTGCGAATTTTTCTCAAACCCGCCGCTGACAAGCTGCCGCTCAAACAAGCCGTTATAAACGTTGGCTTTCCCTCGACATCCACATGCGGCAAATTGCGACGCCGAAAAATCCACTCATCAGCCATGCTGAGTTCTCTAAGGTGGGATAGGCTTCCAGCCTGTTATGGCAATGAACGACAGGCTGGAAGCCTATCCCACGTTCAAATCCTCTGGTTCAACCTAAGCCGCACCTATTCATTTTTCATTTGTCAATTTAGCTTTTTCAATCCTTATTAGGGTCGTCCGCCCGGCCTCTGTCCCGCTCCCGGGCGGCCTTGGCCTCCCTGACGTGCGCCACCGCGACCACCCGGAAAATGACTGCGTCCATTGACCATGCCTGCCGCCTCATCTTCGTCCAGCCAGACAGTGAATTCCTGTTGTACCGACTTGCACCACCCCTTTTCTTTGTTGCACGCAAAGTACTGTAGCTTTACCGAGATCGGCTTGCCCGCGTCCCAGTTCTTCACATCGATCAGGAACTCTCGTGGTTCATTGTCTGATTCAACTTCCAAACGCTTTGATTGACCTGTTGCGGGTGAGACTGACGCACCTTCGGAAACGATCTTGTACTCCGGTGGACTGGCCAAATTGTTCCAACTTGCGCCCAGCACCGGGTCTTGGCGAAAACCAAGATACAGTTTGCCAGTTCCGGTCTCCATCAATTGTTGGTCTGCCTCGGGCCGAAGTTTCGCATATCGATTGGTCTGGTTAAAGTTGAGGGAACGTAGTGCGGCGACGGAACTACTTTCCCCGCCCGACTCGACACGCAACGGAACAGCTTTACCTTCCACGCTAACTCGCTCCAAGAGCATTTCACTATTGGGTGTGAGGTGACGTTCGAAACGAGGAAGGTTCAGTTCTTCGACGGTGGTCAGTGTTTGCGGCTTGCCGACCAGGGTTTCAAGCGACTCGCGAAGACTCGAACCGCGTCCCCATGAATCACGATGGACGATTTTGCCAGACTGGTCGAATACGAATTGTGAATTGGGAGTCAATACGAAATGCGTTTTCAACCGGTTTTCCATCGTGTCAGTCAACCAAGGGATTTGGGTTTGCAAGAGGTCCTTGGCATGTTCGACCTGAGCAAAGCGATCCTCGATCGAAGACGGCTGCACAAATCCCCAATTCTCTGGGTGTGTCAGGGATTGGTACAGGAAGTAGAAATCAACGCCTCGATCCTTGAAGTCGCGAGCGACCGCCTCAATCTCGGGGTAGGAATTTCGGTATTCGGGGCATGTCAAACAGCCACCGACGATCACGGTGTACTTCGACTGGAAGATGCTATTGACCGGCACCAACTCCTGATCGACGTTGTAGACTTTCAGGTCTGCGGGTAGTTCGGCTCCGATGGGAAACTTCTCTTTGAATTCGATGTCACGGGGACGCTCGCGATCCCGAGGGCGTCCACCCCGCGATGCTTGCCCACCACGCTGGTTTCCGCCTGCCGCCCCCAAGCCGCCACGTCCCTGACTGGGTCTCATCCCGGCCCCATCACCACGTTGGCCACCGCCCGGTCCGGAACTCTGCCCCGGACGACCCTGCCCCGGACGACCCTGCCCCGGACGACCTTGACCAGTACCACGCTGACCAGTACCACGCTGACCACCTTGAGTCGGCGCGTTCACGGGATCATCGCCGGCTGGATTCAATTGATTGCGCCGGAACTGAGACGCCAGCACGAGTCGCTCGGCTTGGTCAAGCGAGCCGTCTTTGTTAGCGTCCGCGATTGCGAAGGCTTTGTGCATGTGTTCGGGCAATTCGGACTTACCGAGCGACCCGTCCTTGTTTTCGTCAAACGACATTATGTCTTTCGCAAAGGCTGCGTCGACCTGAGCAGGATCACCGCCTCGACCACCGCCGCCGTTACCACCGCCGCCGTTACCACCGCCACCGGGTCGTCCACCTCCCGGAGGTCCGCCAGCGGCAGGTCCGCCTCCCGCAGGTCCGCCGCCAAGAGATCCACTACCGGGGCGACCGCCGCCAGGCTGGCCACCTTGCATTGCACCTCGTGAACCTCCGCGACCCTGTCCTTGAGGGCCCTGCTGTGCGGTTGGTCGGAATTCTTCGGCGGTCAGCTTTCCATCACGATTGAGGTCGAGTTTTCGTAGTGCAACGGCTGCTGCGTCGATCTCTTCCGACGAAAGCTCGCTATCACCGTCCGTATCAAAAATGCGTAGCATTGGCGGCATTTGTTGGGCACCAGTGCCACCCATTCCTTGGCCGCGTCCACCGCCATAACCACCCGGTCCACCACCTTGCCGTCCGCCTCCTTGGCCGGGGCGGCCACCTGGCGGCTGTGCGTTGGCAAGTGAATCGCTTAGTAACAAAGCGAATGCAAAGAAAAAAGTGAGCAACGACAGACGCTTCATAATTAGTCCCGTGGAAGTTTCAGTGAGCAGGGTTCGGACGCTTAAACCCCACCGCCACACAATTTCTACCGGGAAAACAGAAAATTTAATTTGGAATGCTGATTCCGATGTAGCGGAAACCCCAACGGATTGTTCATGAGTGGGATAGGCTTCCAGCCTGTCAGGTAACATTCATCGACAGGCTGGAAGCCTATCCCACTAATGTCGGCCTAGATCTTCTCCAGCACTGACCGCAACCGTTCCAATGCTCGCACATACCGAATGCTGGCAGCTTTTGACGTGATGCCAAGTTCCAGTGCAACTTCTTGATTGGTCAGTTCTTCAAAGTGACGCAGCGCAACCACCTCGCGATCGATGTCACTCATTTCACTCAGTGCCGACCGCACCTCTGCAATGAGCTCCACCTTCACTGCTGCTTGGCTGGGCGAAGTCAGATGAGCAATGAAACGCTGCGAAAGACACAGCGACGTGTTGCTCCAAAGATTTCCGTCGTTCGGACTAGATTCACGCAACGTCGAACGTGATTCGGTGGCCAAATGCCGGCGATGCACCCGGCTAAGCGTTTGCCCAGTGACCAGTCGTAGCCACAGGAATAGTGACGGAAAATCGCCCTCGACATAGTGATCGAGCCGTTTTTCGGCATCTAAATAGACATCCTGCAATACATCATCTGCATCAACACGGGCGCGAATCTGATCGCTAAGCCGGAAATGGATGATCTGCCACAATCGGGGGCGATGGCGCGAAAACGCATCCGCAAACAGCGACAAATCGCCATGTTTGAGTTGCTGCTCGATGTCTCCGGCACTGCTATTCACAAATTGTTTCGTTTTGCTTGTAGATGTCTGAAATCGCTGGGGTTTCTAATCGTGAGGTTATTGCTCAGTCCATTGTATCCAAGGCCGATCTTGATGAAACCGACTCTCGCCATCTGTTCAGTGGCCGCCTTCTGGGCACTCGTTCTCACACCGAAAGCGGTAGTGGTGGCGGAAGAATCGCCACATCCAAAAGACCACCTGGTCCTACCCTCCCATGCTTACTCGATTGTGGACACCGCTCAGAGACGGTGTTACGACAACTCTCGCGAAATCATTTATCCCAAACAAAGCGACCCGCTGTTTGGTCAGGACGCGCACTACGAAGGCAATGAGCCGACATACCGAGACAATGGTGATGGCACCATTTCTGACCTCGTCTCGGGTCTGATGTGGCAGAAGACCCCGGAGCAGAAAGTACCGTTCAACCAAGCGATCGATGGTGCTGCAGATTGCCGTGTTGGCGGCTTCGACGATTGGCGTTTACCGAGTATCAAAGAACTGTATTCGCTGATCGATTTCAGCGGCGAAGATATCGACCCGCAAGCCCGATCCGCCGAGGGCCTGCGTCCGTTCATCGACACCGACTATTTTGATTTTGCCTATGGCGATCCATCCAAAGGTGAGCGGATCATTGATTCCCAGTGCGCGACGTCAACGAAGTACGTGAGTACCACGATGCACGGAAGCCCGACCATGTTCGGCGTGAACTTCGCCGATGGACGCATCAAAGGCTATCCCATCGGACCCAATCGACGACGTGGCGAAAAGACATATGTCGTGTTCTACGTTCGCGGAAATCCGGACTATGGAACCAACGATTTTCATGACAATGGCGACGGCACGGTCACCGATCAGGCCACAGGACTGACATGGATGCAGGGCGACAGCGGAACGCTCAAGGCAGGCGATCGTCGCGACGGAAAACTGAATTGGCAACAAGCTCTTGCTTGGGCCGAAGGGCTGGAATTCGCAGGGCACAGCGATTGGCGTCTGCCCAACGCGAAGGAATTGCAAAGCATCGTTGACTACACCCGATCGCCAGACTCCAACGGATCGGCTGCAATCGCGGAGCTGTTTACTTGCACACCACAGCAAAACCCTGCCGGGAAGACTGACTTCGGTTCGTACTGGACGGGAACAACCCACAAGCGATTGGGACGTGGCGATACCGCGGCTTACGTTTCGTTTGGCAGGTCTCAAGGATGGATGCGGGATCCACGCGGCGGAATGACTCTGCTGGACGTTCACGGTGCCGGGGCACAACGTAGCGATCCGAAGGCTGGCGATCCGTCTCGCTTCCCGCATGGTCGTGGCCCGCAAGGCGATGTGATCGGGATTTACAACCTGGTCCGCCCGGTGCGAGCAGGCGAAGTGACCGTGCGCGAGAACGGACCACCGATCGAGCAACACACCCTCCCCGCGAGGAACCGTCCACGTCGTTTTCAGTGACGGTACTCTTCTTTTTTCTTGAGAACAGGCCTGTAGATCATTCAAGTGCACGGGGTTTCTAAGACCGTGCCACCTTTGTCTCACACACCCGCATCGGAAATCCCGTCATGCCCGTATCGAATTATCGACCTATCCGACTCGTTTGTTACTCGCTGGTGTTGTGGACCGCCACCGTTTTGACGGTTCCTTCTATTGCACACGCTGAAACTCACAAGAACATTGTCATCTTGTTAGCTGATGATCTCGGCTGGGGCGATGTTGGATTTCACGGCGGTGTTGCTCAAACACCCAATCTTGACGCACTCGCCAAAGATGGCGTTCGGCTCAATCGCTTTTATGCCTATCCCGCCTGCAGCCCCGCCCGGGCGGCAATGCTGACCGCCAGGTTTCCGCATCGCTATGGAATTGTTGATCCAGTTCGACCACGCGATGAAGGCTTGCCTGCGAGCGAACAGTTGCTTCCGTCAGCCTTTGGGAAAGCTGGCTATCGAACCAGTCTGATTGGCAAGTGGCATCTCGGCGTTACCGGTGACAATTCGGATCCCAGCCAGCGAGGCTTCGATCAGTTCTATGGATTCATGGATGCATCGATAGACTATTTCAAGCACACCGGCATGCGTGGCCAGGTGGATTGGAAACGCGACGGCCGGACGATCAATGAAGATGGATATTCGACGGATTTGTTGGCTAACGAAGCTGTGCGGCAAATCAATGATGGTGACAAACACAAACCGTTTTGCATGGTCGTTTCATTCAATGCGCCGCATTCACCGTTTCAGGCCCCGGAAAATCTGATCGCCAAGTACCGCGGTCGACTGAGCGAGCGTGAAGCGACCTACGCGGCGATGGTCGATTCGATGGACCAAGGCATCGGTCGCATTCTTGAGGCAATCGACGACAATCAACTTCGCGAAGACACGATCGTTGTGTTCGCATCAGATAACGGCGCGGCCCGACTCGGAACGAATGAGCCGTTTCGCGGGCAGAAGCGACAAGTCTACGAGGGCGGGATTCACGTCCCTTGCGTCATACGTGCTCCTGGCTTGTTGAAAGCCGGCACCAAAAATGAACAGCTCTGTGCGATTCACGATCTGTTTCCCACGCTCGCGGCGGCCACTGGCGTTTCGATCTCATCGGCGAAACCGCTCGACGGAATTAGCCTCTGGCCAGCCTTGGTCAGTGGCAAGGCGACTCCGCGAACCATCGTGATTGCCGAGAACGATCACGCCATCATTCGCGACGATTGGAAGTTGATTCAATTCGCAGGCGGTGGCACGGAGCTCTTCAATCTGCGGACGGATCCAACGGAAGCCAAGAACGTAGCGGATTCAGAGCAAAAGGTTGCCTCGCAGTTGTTGTCCAAACTGACTCAGTACCAGGTGATTGTCCAAACGGATGGGCCTGCAACGGAAGTCTTCGAGACACTTGTCGCCGAACGTGCCACGCCGAAGGTCTTGGCGAACACCGCAACGGAAGACTTGCAAGAAGGCGAATCGCTGGCGACAGCATCAATCATTGGCGACGCCAAGTACGGCGTGCTCGGCGATCCGCGAGTTGAATCCAATGGGCGTGGCTTACGCTTGCTTTCCAGCCAAGATACCGACGGCAACGGTGTACTTGCAGGCGAAGCGTCGCTAACCAGCAACGACGTTTCCCCGGACCAACGCTGGTATCGCTTTTACATCTCTGGGCTCGCGCAAGACAACTTCGCAGTCGATCAGGACGACCTGTATTTGAAAGTCGAGTTCTTTCAAAAGAACGGCACCGATTCATTGGACTTGATCAAAGAACGGATCTACCCGCAAGTTTTGCAGGAACGAGAGGACTTCTTTGACAAAGACACCAACGAAAGCCTTGGTCACGCCACTTGGCGAACCTACGCGATGGACTTCCGAACCCCGTTCGCGGAAGTCGACACGGTGAAGCTGAGTGTCGGTTTTGCAAACGGGAAAGGCCAAGAAGGGACGTCCGAGTTCTGGGTCAATTCGATAAACATCAAACCCATCGATGCTCCCGCCAACTATCAAGCCGCCAAACCGAATATCCAAGACTTCCCACAGCCGGATGAATCGGAGTTGGTAGCCCTTGGCGGTCGCTGGTACTTCAACCCGAAAGACGGACAGCGGCAAGCGCCCAAACAGTTCGACTACACCAACTCCGATCAACTGCTCTACAAGACGGATCGCTACCACGCTCCGTTCGCTGGCAATATGAGTTCGTGGCTGCGTGCAGGATACCTCGATTTCAACGGGGACGAAGTCACGAAGGACAAGCACAAACCCTACGCCGTCATCATCACGTTCACCGACGAGCATCTTGTCATGCGAAGTCGTAACCTGCCAAACCACCCGACCGCGACCTTCCCCGATCGCTGGCGAATGCTGGACGGCAACCCGTCGTACATCAAAGAACAGGCGAACACTTGGCACATTCCGTTAGAGCCCAAGCGTGATCCCGACGCGTTCGCGATGGACGAAAAGAACTCCAACCAAGCTTTACCCATGGGAGCGATTGGTGTCGCCACCAACGGCGTGATCTTCTTCAATCCCTTCGACCACATCTTTGAAACCGATGCGGTTTGGCGTCTCGACCGCTGTTGTGGCCACCCAAGTCCTCGACAGCAGTACCACTACCACAAGTATCCGGTTTGCGTGAAGACTCCTTGGAGCGACGAAGGCCAATCACATTCGGGCGTGATCGGATTCGCGTTCGACGGATTCCCAGTTTACGGGCCGTACGAATCAAAAGGCTTGCTTGCCAAAGATGACACGAAGAACCCGCTCAACGATTTCAATCTTCACGAAGACGCTGACCGTGGTCCTCACTATCACGTCACGCCCGGCGAATACCCACATATCATTGGAGGATACTGGGGAGAGATCGACACGAACAATCGTCCGGGACGACGGTAACGCTTTGACGGTTTGTCGAATTATTCAGCACTGAAACGTGGGATAGGCTTCCAGCCTGTCAATTCGCGCACCGACAGGCTAGAAGCCTATCCCACCTCGCTTCCGCTACGAAACTTCATGAACAAACGTCAAATCCCAATCCTGTTCCTTCGCTACGTCGCACCGCTGCTGGTTCTCGGCTGTGCGGGATGGTTTGTTTACTCGATGGGCGCACAACAGCGACCGAAGCGTAAGAAGCCGCCCGTTCGCAAGTCCATTCCGGTCGAACTGGTTCAAGCACGTCCGCATACCGGAACGCTGGACATCGTTGTCAGTGGCGTCGCGATTCCCTATCGCGATGTCCAGCTTGCGGCCAGGGTCAGCGGCGAAGTCGTCTTCAAATCCGAGTCACTTAGCCCCGGCCAGGTAGTCGATGAAGGCGAGTTGCTACTCCGCGTCGATCCCTCCGACTACGAAATCGAAGTCGCACGTCTGGAGCAAGAAGTTGCGAGAGCGAAATTGGATATCGAACGACTGCAACTGGACAAAGAAAACACGCAGCGAGTCTTGGCGATCAATCAAGACATCGTCACAGTTCGCCGCCGCGATGTACAGCGTTTGCAGCGACTGCAAAACGTCAACGCGACTTCAGCGAGCGAATCTGATTCCGTCGAATTGGCATTGTTGTCCGCCATGCAACAAATCACGTCACAAGAAAACCAGCTGCGAACGTTTGATTCGCAATCAAAGACAATGCAAACGACGCTCGAACTTGCAAACTTGCAACTGCGGCTTGCGAAGCTCGATTTAGAACGGGCTGAAATCAAGGCACCGTTCTCTGGTGTCGTCATCGCAAACCATGTCGAACAAAATGGAATGTTGGCAGCAGGTGCCGTCGTTGCCACGATCGAAGACACGTCAAAGGTCGAAGTGCGTGCGAGTCTGAGGGGCGAGGACATGTCGTTCTTGCAAAGCGGTGGTTACGAGTTGCCACAAATTCCGGTCACCGTTGAATATGACCGCGCCGGCCAAACTTATGCTTGGAACGCCGTGCTCAGTCGGCAAGACGGACTTGGCATCGACGAGAAGACGCGCACTATTCCCGTGCGAATTTGTGTTGACAACCCGACGCAGAATTGCGGTTCCTCTAACGGCTCGCTCGCGTTACTGCGTGGAATGTTTGTTCGCGTGCGTCTGCATTGCGAGCCACAGCAGCCGTTGGCGGTCGTACCGGAATCCGTGATTCGTCCAGGAAAAACCATCTGGGTGATGCGGGACGACCAATTGCAGATCGAACGGGTTCGCATCGCTCGCATCGAAGATGGCATCGCCTATCTCAATACACACAATTCCTCGCTGAAGATGAACGAGCAGATCATCAGCTCGCCAGTCCCGAATGCAAAGCCAGGTCTCGCGGTTTCAATGATCGCGAACAAACCTCGTCGCGGTGCGACCCTTAGCGGAAGTCATCAAGAGTATCGGCCGAATAGACCGAAAGTCTTGACGACTTCCGCTACAGTTTCAACCGCGTCAGCGAGTGCTCGACCGTGAGGTCCGTCGTTCGCTGGGCGGTCGATAACGGCCCCGCGACCAACACGCTGGTCGTCGCGATTCTAATCCTTGGCTGTTGGTGCGCCGCATCCATGCAGCGTGAGTTCTGGCCTTATTCCAATTTGGATGTGATCCAGGTCAGCGTCGAGTATCGTGGCGCAAGCCCTGAAGAGGTCGAAGAGGGCATCTGCCAACGAATTGAAGAGACGGTCCGCAGCGTTCAAGGCGTTCGGCGAATCACGTCGGTCGCCCGTGAAGGATCCGCTGTCGTCTCGATTGAACTGGAAGCCGACGTCAGCGAACCCGACGTCCAAGAAATTCTCGGCGAAGTTCGCTCGCGAGTTGACGGCATCCCGAGTTTTCCCGCACTCGCCGAACAGCCCGTCGTCCAACGGCAACAGCCCCGCACAACCGCCATCAGCATTGGCGTCATCGGACCAGAATCTAGTAGCGGAAGTCGTCAAGACTTTCGACCCGGCTCATCGAAAGTCCTGACGACTTCCGCTACCGCTGACCGCAACGTCGAAAACGCACTCGCCCTACGTGATCTCGCCGAACAGATTCGTGACGAAGTCCTGCTGATGGACGAAGTCTCACAAGCCGAAGTCGTCGGCGTGCCGCGTTATCAGATCGACGTTGAGATTCCGGAGGAAACGCTTCGTCAGTACAACTTGACCCTTTCGCAAGTCGCTGAGATCGTTCGATCACAAAACGTCGAAGTACCCGGCGGTACGATGAAAACTGCGTCGCAGGACATTCTGCTTCGCGGCAGCAACCGACAATCCACTGGCGAGGACATCGGCAACATACCCCTTGTCACCGACCAAAGTGGCGTCGTACTCACGATCGACGACCTCGGCACGGTACGTGATGAGTTCACCGACGACTCAGCCATCAGCCGCATCAACGGTCGACCGGGGCTGGCCATTCAAATCGAAACCACTCAAACCGAAGACATCATTCATGTCGGCCGAGCGGTTCAGAAATTCGTCAAGGAATATTCGCCGCCCGATGGCTACGAATTGATCTACTTTCGCGATCGCACCGACGACGTACTCGCGCGGCTAATGCTGCTGGTCAAGAACGGCTGGCAGGGTTTGCTGCTCGTGTTTTTGTTGCTCACGCTGTTCTTAGAACTACGTTTGGCGATTTGGGTTTCGATGGGCATTCCGCTTTCCATTGCGGGTGCTTGCGCGCTGATGTACTACACTGGCCAAACACTGAACATGACCTCGATGTTCGCTTTCCTGATTGCGTTGGGCATCATGGTCGACGACGCAATTGTGATCGGCGAAAACATCTATGTCCATCGGTCGACGGGTAAGAGTTTTCGTGATGCCGCCATCGATGGAACGCTCGAAGTCATGCCGTCCGTGGTGACTAGCGTGCTTACTACCATCCTGGCGTTCCTGCCGATGATGTTCATGACAGGACGGCTGGCTCGGTTCACCGAAGTGCTGCCCTTCGCTGTCATCGCGATCCTAATGTTTTCGCTCACCGAGGCACTCACCGTCTTGCCATCACACCTCGCACACGCCGACGGGCCGGGCATGAAGGCGTTATCTTGGTTGTTTGGGCCATTTCGCGTCGTCGGTTCCGCGATCGCAGTCGTCAATGGCTGGGTCGCCAAAGGCTTGGAGTGGTTTATCGAAACGTTGTATCTACCAACGCTTCGTTTTTCGCTTCGGTTTCCGATGCTAATAGTGTGCTGTGCGATCGCTTTCCTGATGACCGCGATTGGCGTCGTACGATCAGGCACCGTTCCTTACATCGTGCTTCCACAAATCGATTCCAACTTTTGCACTGTCATCATCGCCTTCCCCGATGGCACGCCCGAACACATCACCGACAAAGCAACCAAGCGACTCGAAGACGCCGTCCAATCCATCAACCAACAAACCATCGACGAGGGTCTCACCGCAATACCCGGTGGCGTTGTTAGCGCGATCCATCGGTCGGTCGGTTACGGGGCGAGCACCGACGGCGATGTCTCGTCGGGAAGCCATGTTGGCAGCCTGACCGTGCAACTGGTCGACGTCGGTGACCGTGGCATCACCAGTCAAGAAATGGTGCAGCGTTGGCGTAAAGCAGCCGGCAGTTTTGTCGGAGCCGATTTAGTGTCGTTCGGTTCCGGCCCGCGAGGACTAGCGGGGCTGCCGATCGAGTTTTCGCTGTTGGCCCGCAGCGAGGATATTCCGCAACTGGAAGCTGCCGTGCAAGCGTGCGTCGATCAGCTCGAAAAGTATCCGGGTGTCCACGATGTGACCGCGGGCGGGCGGCCTGGAAAGTGGGAATACCGGCTGACGATCAAAGACGAAGCCAAAGCAATGGGCGTTTCACTTGCCGAATTATCCAGCACCGTGCGAGCATCGTATTACGGCGAAGAAGCCATGCGACTTCAGCGTGGCCGTCATGAAGTCGAACTGCGAGTCCGCTATCCTCGAGAACAACGACAATCGCTAGCCGACTTCGACGAAATCCGTGTTCGCGATCCCGCCGGAAACCAGCGGCCGCTCACCGAGCTTGCCGAAGTCGATATCCAGCGCAGCTACTCCGCCATCCACCGACTCGATCAGATGCGGAGCATCACGATCGCCGCCGACGTCGACGAAGAAGTCGGCAACGCGTTCCAAATCACCGCCGACCTACAAAACACACTGATGCCAAAACTGGCCGAAAACTACCCCAGTCTGCGAGTGCTATGGGAAGGCCAGCAGGAACAAACCAACGATTCGATGAACAGCATGTTCTACGGATTCATCGCCGTGATGATCGGTATGTACCTACTGTTCACGATCGAATTTAAATCGTACCTGCAACCGCTGCTCGTCCTATCCATCATTCCATTCGGAGCGTGCGGTGCGATCTTCGGCCACGTTATCCAAGGTCTACCGTTCACGCTGTTTAGCATCTACGGCCTCGTCGCCCTCTCAGGCATCGTCGTCAACGACTCGATCGTCTTGATCGATTTTATCAACCGCCGCATCGCCGACGGACTGTCTCTTCACGAAGCGATCATCGATGCCGGTCGACGCCGTTGCCGCCCGGTGTTACTCACATCACTCACCACCATCGGAGGCATGCTTCCAATCCTGTTAGAAACATCACGCCAAGCCCAAGTTCTGATCCCCATGGCGACCAGTCTCAGCTTCGGCCTCATCTTCGGCACAGCGCTAGTCCTGATCCTCGCGCCGGTTGGTTTTTTCATCATCGCCAAGTTTTCCGGCGCGCCGCTTGAGCAAACGGCAGAAACGCTCATCGAGACATCTTGAACGGCTCGTGGACGGAAAACAGGACATTCAACCTTTCCAGAAAACAAAGTTAACAACCACGCCGCCATAAGCAAAAGGATTCGTCAAACCATTCTCCCGACTCAATTACGCAACCTGCGTTACGCGTCCTGCGTAATTGACCAGTCCGCACAAAGTTATCCACAACGGAACTCTGGCCGCCGCTACAGAAAAAAGTGGTAAACCCCAGCGAAAAACGCATGTCAGTTCCATGCAGATGAATGCACGAACACTGCGAAATACTATGACTTCATAACCCAGAAATCGTTGTGCACGGACAGCAAAAACAAGAGTCCAAGATTGCGGGCGATACAGGTGGCACTAGAGCCTGATTCTCTCCAGCTCGTCGTTCCGCTGTGTTGGATCAATGTCGTTGTCAACTTCCAGTTGTGCAGACCATTCTCCAAGCCAGAATGGACCGCTACTCAATCAATCAGGTTAGGGGCAGAACTTCGTGGAACTTGCCGCTTGCCGTCAATTGAGGTGAACTCTGGCTGGCTCTGACCTCCACATCTGGCAGGTTGTTCTCTTGAAAAACCCGTTTTACGGACTGTATCACCTGTTCAAAAACAGCCTCGGAGACGGCGTCTTCTGCTAATTCAATTCTTACCTCAAACTCCTTTTCGGCGGATTGAACCAATTGAATGCGCCGGGCCTGCTCATGTTCGAGATCAAAGACCAGGGGTGACAATACAACTTCGCCGATATGAAGCAGAGTCGCCTGGCGCCCCACGACCTGAAAACTACGAAAGGGTGAGCCGCACCGACACGGGTCTGAATAGAACCTGAGACGATCGCCCATGTCATAGCGGATAATCGGTTGAACATCGTTAACGAGCACGGTCAGAAGTGCCGTGGTTGAAAGAGTACCATCGGGGACCGGTCGCATGTTTTCGTCAACCGCCTCCAAGATCACCCAGTCTTCGTGGACGTGAAGGCGGCGATGGCTGCACTCCAACGACGGCGTGAAGCATTCGGTACTGGCATAGGAATTAACAACATGATGCTTTGAGGACGGGAACGCGTGACGAACTTTCTGACAAAGATCATCAGTGAGAGTTTCTCCGCCAACTCTGAAAAGGGCCGGTTCAGTGTTCAGTCGCCCAGCTTCCTTCTCTCTGGCCAGAATCGACAAGACGCTTGGGTAAGTCACAATCGTGCCGATCCTATCTATAGCATTGAGTTGCTCGACAATTTTCTCAATCGGTTGCTCGGCCTCAATAAACGTCGTACGCTTCGCCAGCCAGGGACGCAAATGGTTCATCAGTCGGATAATGCCAGCCCCGGCAAAGTGACCGTTTCCGCCGCTAATCGCCACGTCCAATCCGGCTTTACGTGCTTCTTTAATTATCCTGAATTGGCTTCTGTCCAAGCGAGCCAGGGTAATACCGTACAAAAGCTCGAAGACTGCTGATGGCAATACGATCACGGCTGGTTCACCGGACGTCCCCGAGGTTCGAAAAACAGCGACATCGCCAATGGGAACGCCCAGTTGTTTGATATCAAGCAGGTGATCCCGTGCGCGGGTTAGAGGCAGGTAGCGAATGGTCAGCCAGTCATCGAATTCACGCATCAGATCGGGCTTACGAGTCACCGGAAGCTCATGCAATTCGATCAGGCTGGATGCCCTCAAATCGGAATAGAGTTTTTGGAACAGTGGGGAATCCTGCCGCACTTTCTCAACGAGACGCCGAAGTCTCCTCAATTGCCGGGCGTTGATTCTTTTACGTCCGCCCCAGGCTGTCCAAAGTCCGCCAACGCAGTATCCCAATATTCTGAGCAGGCTGAATCGCATTGACGTAGGCTCCGCGGGTTTGCGAGACGTTTCATCTTGCCTTCTCGACTTCACGTGCATTTTGGCCAATCGCTCTGGTGTGGGATTCGCTGATGTCATCCGCGCGTTGACTTCCTAAGTCGAGATAGGGTCGTAGCTGATCGATCGCAGGTGTGGCAATTCCTGACTGGCGAGCCAGTTCGCCAAGTTCGTTCGCAATCGCTTTCATCTCCGCACGCGCGGCCAAGGCGTGACCGATTTTGATGCTCGCGGCTTTGTCATCGAGCTTTCGGCGCGTGATTGCGACCAAGAGCATTTCTGGAATCCACCGAAAAATTTTGTGAATCGACGGCGTGATCGGAACACCAATCGATGAGAGAGCGCGATGGCCTTCTCGGATGGCCCGAATCATCAGAACGAGGGCCTCGCGGTTGCTTTTCAGTTGGCCAATATCTCCACCCGCCATGTACAACGCGCCCGCAGTCGGGCTGATTTCGGCAGCGTGAGTCTTGAGCCATGCATCCATGTTCCGAGAAATAGAAACAGGGAAGTTTGCCTGCTTCAACGCGGTGGCGATTGCTTTGATGCGTTTCGATTCGGCACCATCAAGCTCACCGATTGTCGTTGGCTGCTCGCTCCGATCGAGAATGAGGTATCGAATACACTCGTCGCAGCGCGCGGCAGCCGCGCCGGGAAAGCCGAGCAGCACTCGCTCGCGACCGATTGCCGCGATCATCTCGTCAGGCCCGCCAGCGTTGTTTCCGAAGAACATAACGCTCGGTGTGTTCCGATTCGCCGCCAAGATTGGCAAGACTTCGCTGACATTGTCTCTCGGCAGGATCACCAAGACGAAATCGTAGGCGTCATCTGGAGCGAGTCGTTCCACCGATTCGACCCGTGTGATGGTCTTTTCCCCGCTGACAAAATCTTGAAGACGTATTCCGTGTTCGCGGATTTGACTCAAACGCTCTCCTCTCGCAAGGATAGCGACGTCGTTTCCCGCATTCGTCAACTTCGCCGCATACAGCGAACCGATGTTTCCTGCGCCATAGACCAGTACCTTCATCTCTCGCTCCCTGGCTTGAGCGACCACCACACATCAATGCTTGAATGCAACCAGCGTGCCTAGTTCGAGTGGCCGACGGATTCGGCACGGCAGATGCGTTGAATCCGAGCAGTTTGCGAAGCGTTATAGTGCAGCTGGTTGTTCAGTTGCTCGTTGACGCCAACATCTGACGAGCATCACGCAAGGATTGCGGGGCGAATCGCCAGCACCGCGCGTGTTGCGGGGCTGTGCCTTGCATGTGTGCGAACTGTCACGCAAGAATCTCGATTTGGAGGACGGGAATCGTGGAACCGAGAAACGAGTTCGATATCATTCTTCGTCCAGCCACGGCTGCGTTAGAAGACGGGTTGGCATACGCGAGATGCCTGGACCAGGCTGCTGATGGATTTTTCGGCGTTATGCTTGGAAAAAGCTACGCCGAAGTCATTGCAGATACATTCGCCACCCCCGCTCATGATTTTTCGTTCGAGAACGTCATCTTCGCGGAGCAAGACGCGATGATCGTTGGAATGGCTTCGGGTTTTACTGCGAAACAGCATCACGGGTGTTCCGATGAAGTGCTGGTCAAAGCGAAAGGCTATCCTTCGTTTCGCATGGCGATGTTTCAATTGGTCTTTGGATCGTTATGGCGATTTCTCGATACGATAGAAGACGGCGATTTCTACTTGCAAGCCGTTGCCGTCGAAGAAGAACTTCGCGGCAAGGGCGTCGGGTCAATGTTGATTGACGCAATGGAGACGCGCGCGATCAACAACGCTGCCAGCCGATTCTTGCTTGATGTGGCCGGCAAAAACGAAGCCGCGCGGCGACTGTATGAAAGCCGAGGAATGACCGTCGGGGCAAGCTGGCCGAAGCGGTTATTCCTGCCAGGACTTCAAATTGTGCGAATGACGAAATCGATCGAGCCAGCCACGGTGACATACTGACCGAATGCGACCAGGTTGCCTGCAATGTCCCTTCGACAACGAATTGGCAATTTACATGCCGCTACGAGGATTCGCCCCGCACCTCGGTAATCGCGGGTTGCTCTCAGAATTCGGCGCACCGCAATTGGCGACTGTGCGGATACGTCACCAACTGAGCGATCCAACGCACCGTCGCTACTGCATTACGTACTAAAAGTATGCGGCACTCGATTTGCCTGTTAATTCCAAAGACTTGCTACTTCCATCAAGGAGATCTCAATGAGCACAGAAACTGCAGGCACTCACGCATCGTGGGATGTCATCGTGATCGGTTCTGGCATGGGTGGGATGGTCACTGCCGCAGCACTTTCCAAATTGGGACACAAGGTGCTGATGCTGGAACAGTACGACAAGCTCGGCGGGCAAACGCATAGCTTTTCGCGCGAAGGTTTTTCGTGGGACGTGGGGCTTCATTACCTCGGCGGATTCGGTCCGGAAGTATCTGAAAAAGCGATGCTGGATTGGCTTTGTGACTCGCCGATCGAACTGGCTCCGATTGGCCCCGTTTACGATACGCTGCACATCGGCGACGCGGCTCCGCTGAAACTCTCACGTCCCGCCTCAGCACAAAGACTGGATTTGAAAGAACGCTTTCCTGGCGAAACGGAAGCGATCGACAAGTGGTTTGACGCGATTATCGACGGCCGCGACGCCGTGACCACTGCCGGGCAGGTACGATCCATCCCGTCTGTTTTTGCATCGGCCGTGAAATGGTGGCGAGGCAAGAAGCTCAGTAGATACTGCGAAAGCACTACCGCAAAAGTTGTCAATGAAATCACTGACAATGCGGAGCTTGCCAAAGTCCTCGTAGCCCAGTGGGGCGACTTCGGTGGCCGACCAAGCACGACGAGTTTTGCGTTCCACGCGGCTGTGTTGAATTCCTATCTGGAAGCTGGCGCTTACTATCCCGTCGGCGGGGCAGGCTCGATAGGCGAGCACTTGTTGCCCACCATTACGAACAACGGAGGTGAAACGCGGGCGGGCGTCGAAGTCACGTCGTTGATCATGGAAGACGGAGTTGTCACGGGTGTCGAAACAGCGGATGGAGAAAAGTTCTTTGCGAAACGCATTGTGTCGAACATCGGCGCTCGCGAAACCGTCGATCGGCTGTTGCCGGAGGGTCACGGCCACGACGATTGGGTAAATGAGATTCGGTCGATTGGGCCGAACATCTGTCACTACTCATTGTTCCTTGGCTTTGAGGGCGATGTCGAAGCGGCCGGGATGACAAAGTCCAATCAATGGCTCTATCCAACCGGCGAGGTCGATGCGGTTTGGACCGGCGCCCCCGATAGTGCGCCGCCGGGCATGTTCGTTTCTTTCGCGTCATTCAAAGACCCAGCTCACGATCCCGGTCCGGAGAAAAAATACGCTGGCGAAATAATGGTGTGGTCTGATTGGTCGACCGTCGAGAAATGGGCGTCCGTTCCACGGAGCGAGCGGGGTGAAGATTACAAGTCGTTCAAAAGGAAGATCGAGACGATCCTGCTGGACCAGTTCGCGAAGTACTTCCCGCGGCTGGCCGAATTAGTCGTCTTTCACGAACTCTCAACGCCGCTGGCAACCGCATCGATCACAGGCCACCGCATGGGGTCGTTTTACGGACTCGATGTGACTCCACACCGCATTACGACCGAGGCGCTCCGGATGAAAACACCGATCGACGGACTTTACCTCACCGGACAGGACGTTCTCACTCCTGGAATTCCCGGAGCGTTTTGGGCCGGCTTTCTGTGCGCCGGCAGCATCGACCCCAAAGTGTTTATGCACATGAACGGGTAAAGGTGTCGGCATGATCCATACGCTCCCACTGGCTTCGATTCATAGCCGATCCTTCGGACGGCGAAAGCATGACCTGATCGCTTAGATCGACCAAGCAATGGCCACTCGATTGCCAGGTTTTGAGTCAGTATCCCAAGCAGCCCCCTGCGCACGTGGCTTCACACCACGCGATACTACGACTTTAACACCCAACAATTTCAAACTTCCTTCCATGACCTGGTGAAACTGGACGACCTCGATAAACCGACCTGGCGCCCCGGGCCGTCGGAGATCGGCCTGATCTGGCAATTCCTCTAGACGGCTATCTGCCGTGCCATCGTTCGGAGCAAGCGTGTTGGAACAGGAAATTCGAGCTCCCATATAATGCTGATGGGGCGACTGCCTGTGTGACTCAAGTAGCGGCACGGTCCAAGGAAGTGGTATGGCGCCGAAATCCCGGACGGAAGATTCTTCGTCTCGCGTACGAAAAGCAACGGCGTGTAACCCTTCTCACCGTGACGGATGTAGCGTTGGCCAGTCGGTGATTGCTCGGACGTGTTGCTCTGTGACTGCCAATGAAATTGATTGTGCGAGATCAAATAGTCTTCATACATCGTCGTTGGCGAGTACTCATCTTCGGTTTTCTGCAGCGTCACGAAGAAGACATCGTGTTGACGATCCTTCAGATGCAACACACCCTCACGCTGACTTGGCCGATCGTTGAAATTCCAGTGCCCGAGCGCCACCAAGATTTCGTCTCGCGTGTAGGTAGCGTGAATGGCCAACGGCTCGAACGCCGTTGCGTTTCGATTTGCGATCAATGGTGAGTGCTTCAATCGGTATTCCAACACGCATTGCAGGTCATCGACAACGACCGAATTTTCTCGCAGTCTTTTGTCCGCCTCGGAGAGTGACATTCCCGCATGCTGCGTCCCCCACAATGATACATGCAGCATCTCGGCGATGCCATTTTCCGGGACCGCATCCTGCTCGATGTATTTCATTGCAGCCTGGATCTGCAGTGGGCAGTTGATGTGACTTAAACGACGCAGACCTTTTGCAAGTTGTTTTTCGTCTGGTGCGTCCGCAACTTGGGCAAGACCAGCATCTGCCAGCAGTCGTGACCACAAACCTCGCTTCAGTAACTCATCGAGGGTCGTGTCGAAATAGTCGAGCGCATCTTCAAGTGTTGGCACTCTCCCCAAGTACTGCTTCAGATCACGCAGCGAACTCAACATCCGCGGACGGACTAGACGAATCGACTCACGCACGTTCTCAAGCACACGTTGTTGAGCGACTCGCTCCAGCTTGATTACACATCCACTCGGGAGGTGAGGAAAACCACTTTCGATTTCAACGTCAAGTTTTGCAGTCGGTTTATCGCTTAACGCACGAAACCGGCTGGCGAACCGAAACTCTTTGCGTTGCGCCCCGATGAAGTCGAGCACTGTTAAACACTCTTTTTCAGGGTGCAATCGCAGGCCCCGTCCAAGCTGCTGCAAGAACACAGTCAAGCTTTCTGTCGGTCGGAGCAACAGCACCGTATCGACCTCAGGAATATCGATGCCTTCGTTGTAAAGATCGACCACAAAGATGAAATTGACCGAGCGATCGCGCAACCGTTGCTGAGCGGAATTGCGTTCCTCCTTGGTCGAGCCTGCTGATAACGCAATCGACGGAATACCGTTTTCATCGAAGAAGCGAGCCATGAACTCGGCATGAGCAACACTGCAGCAGAATCCCAGCCCACGCACCTCCTGCGAATCCAGTACGGTCTCGGCAACCTTCTCGAATACTAACTTCGCGCGAACGTCGTTGCCTGTGTAGAGCCGATCCAAATCATCGATTCGATAGCCGCCACGTTGCCATGTCAGACCATCAAGATCGACTGCATCTGAAATCCCAAAGTATTGAAACGGGCACAACAGGCGCCGCGAAATGGCATCCGGCAACCGAATTTCAGCACTTGCTCGCCCTCCAAACCAACTCAACACATCCAGTTGATCAGAACGCTCGGGCGTCGCTGTCAGTCCAAGCAGAACCCGAGGCTTAACGTGATCTAACAAGGATTGGTAGCTGGGTGCCGCAGCATGGTGAAACTCGTCGACGACGACATACTCGAATTGCTCCGCGGACTCCATTTGCAGATTTCGAGAGTTGTAGCTCTGGATCGAGCAGAATAGATGTTCGTGCTGCTCCGGTTGACTCCCATCGACGAGGAGATCGCCAAAATTTTGATCTCGCAACACGCAACGAAACGCTACCATAGCCTGGCTGAGAATCTCTTTTCGATGAGCGATAAACAGCAATCTCGGTTTGCGTCCCAATTCTCTCGCGACACGAGCGTAATCAAACGCAGCAATCATCGTTTTGCCGGTTCCCGTGGCGGCAACGATCAGATGCCTATACTTGTTCTGGACATCACGTTCCGCAGCGATGATGTCAAGGATCTCTTCCTGAAACGGGAATGGACGCAAGTCAAAGTTGATCGCCAGTCCAGTGTCAGTTCCAGCTTTCCGCTCGGTGCTAATTGCTTGGCGAAGCCGAGGCAGCGATTCAATATCGAATGCTTGGAACTCGTCATCCTGCCAATAGGTTTCAAATGTGCCTGTGACCTTGTCCCACAAATACGGCAATTCGTACTGACTGATCTTGGTCGTCCATTCAAGCCCCTCGGACAAGGCCGCGTTCGACAAATTGGCGGAGCCAACATAGGCACTGCTGAAGCCGGTCTTGCGGTGGAACAGATAGGCTTTTGCGTGCAGCCGAGTTCGTTTTGTGTCGTAGCTGACTCGCACTTCCGTCCTTGGAAGTTCACTCAGCGCTGCAACCGCTTTCGGGTCCGTTGCACCCATGTAGCTGGTGGTGATAACACGGACAGCCAGTTCGTCATTACGTTCGACGAGTTCGCGAAGTTCGTCAACGATGACTCGCAATCCGCTCCATTTTATGAACGAGCAGAGAATGTCAACTCGATCACAAGTTGCGATCTCCTTACGAAGCTGGCTTCCTAGGCTCGTGTCCAGCCGAGTTCCCGTCAGCAGCGAGCAACGCGAAAGGGGACTGGCCGGTCTCTCGTTTGGCAAACCATCGACTGACCGGTGAATCGCCAACAGCCGCCGTAGTGGACTGGCGATGCTTAGAACTTCACCCTCGCCGTCATGCAACGCTTCAGCAAGCGTGCTTAGAATCCTGTCGGTGAGCTGACGTTGCTTTTCAGCCGCATCATCGCCACGAAACGCAGCCAAACTACCAGCGATCATCCGCTCGAGAAATTGAGCTAGGGCCGAGTGCGCCTCCTCTGAATCGACCGGCGCAAACGCTGCCAAACGGGGGTCGCCCAGTCGAGCAATCTCGTCTTCGATAGTTTTCGTCAAAAGATGATCGTAGAGTCCGATTTCCACTAGCTGCCTACTACCCAATTAGTTTTCGATGGCAAAATGAAGCTGCCTGCTGGAAAGAGGTTAAATTCTAGCGAATTGATGGGATCGCTGGTTGCTTGCTCATCTGCAGAGAGCGATCAGTATCAATCTCGTGGCCGAATACACTTCGGTCCGCCTGCAAATCGAAGCCAAAACCTGGTTTTTCGTGACGTGCAGCTTTCCGGTATTGCGATCGTGGAGATTTCGTGGACACCGTGGAACGGATGGTATCCGGCGATCTTTTTGATCAGCTCATCGCCATCGTCTTCAAACAGGATAAAGAACCGCATGTAATCCAGAAACAGCTCAGGATCGAAGAAGCCGCGAACGACTTTCTCCAACTGGTATTCCAGCAACGGCCGATCGTCTTCGTTCTTGATCGTATTCCATGGCATGAACCGTTCTTTGTTGGCCGTCAGCGAACCGACTCGCGCATCAAACCCATCGCTGATGACCAAAGCTACGTTGTATGCAAACAAGTCGGTGATTTCGTTTCGGTAAGTTTGCAGCTGTGAGTAGGCCTTCCACACATCGGCCGACAAATCCGCCGGGTTCTTCAGCTCGACGACCGCCAGCGGCAAGCCATTGACGAAGACCACCACGTCGGGCCTGCGAGCCTGCTTGGTTCCCGCCACGCTGAACTGGTTGACGACCAGCAAGTCGTTGTTGTCCGGGTTTTGAAAGTCGATGATCTGAGCGTAGATCGTTTCCTTGCCATCGTCGGTGCTGTACTCGACTTTGACGCCATCGGTGTAAAGCCTGTGCAGTGCTCGGTTGTTTTGTTCCAAGCTGGGATGATCGGGATTGGCGACGACGTGCACGACATCATCGACGGCCGATTGCGGAAGATCAGGATTCAGTCGAGCCACCGCCTCGGCCAAGCGATCTTTCAAGACGACAACTCGGTAGTCATCCCGCTCCGGAGCGTCCCCGTCAGGTGAGATGTCCACGCCGTTCACGTAGTCCCAGCCGGTGTCTTTGAACCAGTTGAGGGAAAGTTGTTCGAGTTGGTCTTCAGTAGTCATGTGCGGTTTGCGTCTAAACAAGAATCTCCGTGTTTTGGGCGGATTTCGGAGCAGATTCGGGTGTTTGGCGTATTGCGCCTAAACAAGACCGAGTTGCCGCGCGGCTGCCGATGTCTCATTTCTCGAACGCGCAGAACCCATTGCAGCGCAGCACTTTATGGCGCGCCGACGCGCGACCGATCGCGCGACCGATCGCGCGATGTCCCATTTTTGTCCCATTTCGGCTATCTCGCCGTTTCGGCGAGATTTTCGGCGAGATAGCTCAAAACCGGTCGGCTTCAGGCTGTAATAGCGCCGTTTTGGCGCGTTTTTCGGCGCTATTAGAGTTCCAAATCATCGCGCCACCACCCGATAAGTCGTTGATCGCCCTCGCCCCGATCCTTCTACCACCTTTACGAGGCCGAGCGTCTTGAACTGTCCCAAATGGGCTGTGGCCGTCCGGTCAGCGATGTCGAGTGCGTCGGCATAATCACCGCGCGATGCAGTGCCTTGCTTCGAGAGCCATTCCCAACCTCTGCGTTGACTCTTGCTCAATTGCTCAAGCACCTCCACAATTAAACTGCTGACGACCGCTTCAGATAACCGGTAAATCGTCAGCACGAGATAAGGGTCTTCAAAAGCGAAGCTTGGCAGGGGCAACTCATTCGTTTCCGCAGCCTGCTTCATCGAAGTCAATCCCAAGCCGCGTTCTTCCGCGAGTCCCATCCGGTTGAAAACGTAATGCAAAGTTGGGTTGCGACTTCGCATTGGAGCGTTCAATGAACGAAGTTGCTCCAGCGTGACCAACGGTGAACCGGGGCTCATGATCGTGACCGAATCTTTGGTCACAACTACCTGTGTCTTTGAACCCGACACTGTGTAGTCACGATGAACAATCGCGTTGACCACGCCTTCACGCACAAGACGAAAGAAAGCTTCGTCTCGTTCTTTTCTCTTCGCATCATTGCGATCGTTCGGATTGGGAACTTTGGCTTTGATCCAGTCCATGATCTTTTGAGGAGCCAAGACCTGCGGTCCGTCGAAGTCCTCCGTTTCTTCAGAACCGTCTTCAAAACGAATTGTCCCCAGCACGCCTGCATCCACGATTGTCTCGCGTGGTTCATTCCCGAACAGAATGATGCCGTTGTTCGTTGGCTCCGACTCTGCATCGAGCACGTTTAGGCGAGTTAGCCGATTTTTGAAATCCTCAGATGCAATCGCCTCGTCGAGGTTTGCCCGCGAGATAAACTGAGCTAACGCGGCGGATGAGAGATTGCTGAAGTTGACGTTCGCTGCGGGTGCCTCCAACATAGAAGTTACATCTTCCGATTCCTCCGCCTTCTTCCTTTCGTTGGCGTTCTCGATGAACTTCTTGTTGACCTCCTCGATTTGCTCCTGCAAGTCCCGGTCATACATCACGACATCAACGCCTTTGTCCTCAAGGTGTTGATGCCCTTTCCGTCTACAGTCACATCCGGGTCGGTAATGCCGACGTAAACAGTCTTGATCCTCGCGTTAGTGATACGTCGCGCGCATGGCACCTTCGGCCGGTTTCGCTTCATGCACGGTTCGAGTGTCGTAAACAGAATGCAGTCGTCGAGTTTTCAATTCGCGAGCTTTCGTTCAAGCAACGTGAACTCACCATGGTCACCATCGCGCAGCTCACCGCGGTAAGCGACCATGTACTCTTTCTCTTCGGGGAACCAAATGAGCGCGCCAACGGCAGGCGGCACTTTGTCGCCTCGATCTTCCGGGATCGACAATTTCACGACGTCGATAGACAGTTCCATCAGCTTGCGAGCATTGACCTTGCTCAGCTTGTACGTTTTGTCCGTATCAATGGTCACGCGGGCACCTCCTCGGCTTGTGTAAAGGCTTCGGGAACGGGAAGTTCGCCGGACAGGAGTTGGGGAAGCAGTGCGTCGCGCGACTCACTCAACAATTGAGACTCAACCAGATTGCGAAAGATCGACTCAAACAAATTCTTGGTCGCGTTCGTGTATTCTCTGCGCAATCCCGAAGGAGGCACGAGTAGTTTCAACTCTTCAAAACGTCCTTTGCTTAGGTTTGTAAGTACGGAGCCGCCACTGCCTCCGGCACGAATTTCGTCGCCCAGTCCACAGAACGTCCAATACCAAAAGCCTTCTTGCTCTGATTCGTTGGGGATTACCGAGTTAATTTGTTGATTGGTTTGAGCTTCCGTGTGAGTGATGCAAACTAGGCCCGGCGTTGCGATGCAACTGACGCAGATTGCCCCCGGCGGCAACGACTTCTTCACTTGCGATTCCGCCCCTAAATTTGAAAGTGATTTTTTGGTGCTCAAAACAAAAATGTTTCCGTGCATATCTGGAATGGTGATGAACGGAACGTCGTCACCGTAGTTCTCAGGTTTCTTGGTCGAGGGTGTTTTTCCACAAACAACATTGCCAACTTCTTTCACTCTTTTGACCTCCCAACCTTCCGGTGTTGGTCCGAGTTCGGAGTCTTGGAAGGTGGAGGGGAAAAGTTCGAGAACCTTTGGGTCGTGCGTGGTCGGAATCGCAGAGCTGGCAGGCATCTGGCCCGCGTTGATTTTGCCAGCGTTAATGTTCACAGGGTCGAAATCGACGAACCAACTCTTGAAGATCGCCCGCGCAAGAGACTCCAGCGTCGCATTCATCCGCCGGTTCACCTCGATCTTGTCGTCCAGCGCGCCAAGGATCGATGCGATCGTGTTCTGTGTCTCGATCGGTGGGAAAGTGAGGTGAAAGTCTCTTTGGTCAGTAAGACTCACGTAGTCGGCGGCCATTGAGCCATGCGTCATAACTGCATGTAACTCCGACTGAAATTCATGCGAAGTCATAAGGTAATACAGAAAACGCGGGTTGATTTCCGCGTAGTCCAAACTTCGCCAGTAGCAAACCTGCGGTGAGAAAACCACTTCCGGCTGGCCCGGACGTAACATTCCGACTCGACCCACCGTGCCTTTTGAGATGAACGCAACATCGAGTGGCCTGGCGAGCTTCGTCTGCACTCGTTCGGCTAGCTCAGAACGGATATGATCCTCGACCAACGTCGATATATCACCCTTTCCAATGTCGCCACCTCGCACAAAGGGTATGCCCTCCGGTCCAAGTTCGACTCGTCGCACTCGATAGCCGTCGTCGATGCGCAGCGATCCGTTCTCGATCAACGATGCGACCTTTTGCTTCGGCCATGAAATTGACTTAGACACATTGCGCCTCTCTGTGTCTGGTCTCAACTTGCTCCAACGTGGAACGCCTCATTCGCCCACCTCCGGCAAGGCAAAGCCCCGCTTTTGCATGTTGTCGCGGATCGCCGCCTGCCGTTTTTCGGACTCGTGAAATTGAGTGGCTAACTCGCGGGTCAAGCCCTCCATCTTTTCGGCGAAGGGGACGCCGTCGTCTTCCACCTCTTCGGCTCCGACGTAGCGACCGGGCGTGAGGACAGTCCCGAAGGGACGGCATGTTGTAGCCACGGGTGCAAACCCGTGGATGGTTGGACGAACCCGATCGACCAGCCCCGAAGGGGCGACATGAGTTGCGTGCGCGACGGTTCCTGTCGTCCCTTCGGGACTAACGGCGCGGTGGGGATTCCGTTTCCATGGGCTGACGCCCATGGCTACATCATTTCGCCACTTCGTGGCTGGTGTTCGTATCCAAATCATGCGATGACCTCCTTCTCGAAGACATATCGCATGTCGAATTTGATATTGTGCTTTTTCAATATCGCGAGGAACTCTTCTTCAAACGTCGCCTTCCGGTGGTGTTCGGCTTGGTTGGCAATGTATTCGCCAACGACGGGCATCTGTGATTCGCTGACTGAAAACGCGGCGTAGCCGGATTGCCATTCAAACTTTCTCGACACATCCGAACGCTCGTTGATCCACTTCGACGAATTGGCCTTGATCGTTCGCAATACGTCTGAGATCGCGACTGTTGGACTTAACTTTGCCAACAGGTGAACGTGATCTTCAACGCCGCCGATCCTCAGCAACGTTCCTTTTTGATCACGGACGATCCCTCCGATGTATCCGTAGAGGTCATCTTGCCAATCGGCGCAAACCGCTGGCTTTCGATACTTCGTGCTGTAGATGATGTGAAACAGCAGGTTCGTGAAGGTGGACATGACTATTCCTTCCCTGCAGTGATCGAAAGCTCAAACCCCAACGCTTTCATATTTACGCGTATGGCTTTTTCGAGCTTTGCGGACTCGGCGAATTGGTCCGCGAGTTCAGCTGTTAGCGTTGCCATCTTGTCAACGAACGGAATTCCGTCGTCTGCGAGTTCTTCGGCGCCGACGTAGCGACCGGGCGTGAGCACAAACCCGTGCTCTTCGATCTCGTCCAGCGTGGCACTCTTACAGAAACCCGGAACATCTTCGTAAGCGTCTTTGCCGCGCTTCCACGCATGAAAGGTGCTGACGATCTTCTCGGTGTCTTCGTCCGTGAAGGCCCGGAGGACTCGGTCCACCATGTAGCCCAGCTTGCGGGCGTCGATGAAGAGCACTTCGCCCGCTCGGTCGCGGAAGGCGGTTTTTCCACGCCCCCGTTTCTGTTTCGTTTTGGTCAGGAACCAGATGCAGGCCGGTATCTGCGTGTTGGTAAAGAGCTGGCCGGGCAAGGCGACCATGCATTCGACGAGGTCCGCTTTGACTACGCCAGCGCGAATGTCGCCTTCGCCCTTGGTGTTACTGCTCATCGAGCCATTGGCCAGCAGCAGGGCCATCGAACCTTTGGGGGCAAGGTGATACAGCATGTGCTGCAACCAGCCAAAGTTGGCGTTGCCTTTGGGCGGGTCGCCATGTTCCCAGCGCGGATCGCCTTCCAGGCGGCCATCCCACCATTCTTTCATGTTGAACGGCGGATTGGCCATCACGTAGTTGGCTCGCAGGTCCGGGTGGGCGTCGCTGGTGAACGAGTTGGCGGGTTGTTTGCCAAAGTAAAAGTCGATCCCGCGAATGGCCATGTTCATCGCGGCCAGTCGCCACGTGGTGGGATTCGATTCCTGTCCGTAGACCGAGACGTCGCCGATCTTGCCGCCGTGCTGCTGAATGAATTTCTCGCTGGAGACAAAGAAGCCGCCGCTGCCCATCGCCGGGTCGTAGACTCGCCCTTTGAACGGTTCGAGCATTTCAACTACAAGCGAGACGATAGATTTGGGCGTGTAGTACTGGCCGCCCTTTTTGCCTTCGGCGAGTGCGAATTGGCCCAGGAAGTATTCGTAGACGTGGCCAAGGATGTCTTTGGCGTCGAGCGATTCGTGCTGGAAGGGGATTTCGGCGATCAGGTTGATCAGGCCGATGAGGCTTTCGGCGGGCAGTTGGAGCTGGGTGTAGTTTTTGTTGAGGACGCCTTTGAGTTTTGGGTTTTCCTTTTCGACTTCGGCGAGGGCGTCATCGATGAGTTTGCCGATGGATGTGATTTTGTACTGCCTACTTGTCCCGTTCTTGACGGTGATTTCCGTTCCGGCGGCGAGCGGAGCACTCCGTTGAATCGTTTTCCAACGAGCGAGCGCCGGAACCCAGAAAACGTTCTGTTCCAGGTAGTAGTCGCGGACTTCGAGTTCGTCCGCAATGGTCGATTCATAGTCGGCAGCGTCGTAGTCGGCCGGATCGAGGTAGTAGTCGTGATCTGGGTCGCGGAGCTGTGATTCGATATCACGCTGCCGCAGCTCAAACGAATCGGAGACGTACTTCAAGAAGATCAGACCCAGCACAGCGTGCTTGTAGACCGCCGCATCTAGGTTCGACCGCAACTTGTCCGCCGCGGTCCATAGCTTCTTGTCGAGGTCTTTCAAGAATTGCTGTGCGTCCGATGCCGCCATGGTTCACTCTTCGCCGAGGAAGGAAGGACAAAAGTCGCCGAGGAAGGAATGACGAAAGTGATAAGTCGACCGTGTCCGGCCGTGCATGCCCCTTTCGTAGTGTTGCCTTTTCACTGCTACAATCGTATGCTATCAGAGCACCGCAAACAAGCAGGCTACAAACATGAAAGTCTTCGGCAACAAAATCCGTGAGCTTCGCAAGTTCAAAGGCTATTCATTGCGCACGTTGGCACCGATGGTCGGGGTTGGCTTCAGTTATCTAAGCAAAGTCGAGAACAGCAAACTCGATTTCGGTGACTCGCCGTCTGAAGCTTTGATCCACAAGCTGGCCGAAACACTGGATGGAGATGAAGACGAACTGTTGCTAATGGCCGGCCGGATTCCGAAATCCATCGCCCGCCGAATCCTTGAGCAGCCCGATGTTTTTCGTTTGCTCGCGAAGTGTGACGATACAACCTTGCGAAGCGTCGCAGCCCAAGCCATTCGAACCGGCAAGAAGTAACTCGAACCGGTTTTGCCGAACTCGTCGCTGGAAGGATGCATCGACTTACACGGTCCGGCATTATCGGATCGTATTGCAACCGCAAATTGTCGTAATACTGGCGACTGCCCGACTAAACGAATGGCAGGGCGCGCGTCAAGGACTTGGAAAACGCCAATAGGTAATGCAGAAGGATTCGCCAGAATCAGTCGAGGTTTGCCTTTTACGAGAAGTTCAGATGAGTTTCGAGAATGCCCGGTAAACACTTCAAATCAGAGTATATGGACTTCCGGAATTCGGTTGTTTCCGGCAATCAGTTTGTTGTCGATGATACGGCAAATGCGTTCCTAAACGGAATCCGAAAGAGCGTCAAACCACGAGTGGTAACTCTGCAAAAAGGCTCGAATCTGTATCGAGCGCAACACGGATGGCGGCAAACGGACTGGGACGAACATCCGCAACCACTCCAGTGTCACGGAAAGAAGAGAATGCTCCCCGAAAACAATCATGTCCGAGCAGGAAGAGCCAACGCAGATTACAAGGCAATTTTCTACGCCTCCATTTCACCGGAGATCGCAGTGAAAGAAATGCGACCGTGGATAGGATCGTACTTATCTGTGGCAAGATTTAGAGTGAAGCGAGACCTGAAGATCGTGAATCTGTTTGACGCGTATCGCGGATTTAAGGAAGAATGGAAGATGGATACGATGAGCCGATGCCTCTGTAATCAGGAATTGGTAATTTGAGTTATTCTCAGAACGATTGGCTTTCACTTCGGGAAAGGTGCGATCCTCGCTCACGAAGCGAGCGATTGGCAGCTGCGTTTGCAGAGATTACCAGCCCAGATGCGTTGGTCGTCGATTTGGGATGTGGTACAGGCGCGAACTACCGATACCTTTCACGGTTTTTTAGAACGTCGATGAAGTGGCTCTGCATCGACAATGATTCCATACTTCTAGAGCAAGCTGCCTCAAGTCTGCCGACAGACAATGTGAGTTTCGAACGACTGGATTTATCCGCTAATCTCTGTGGAGTCCCAAAAGGTAGCGGCGTCGCTGTCACTGCATCAGCATTTTTGGACATGACCTCCAACAAATGGATCGTCGACTTTGCGAACCATTTCTTCGATACGCCGCTACTGATCGCCATGACAACTTCAGGCGTCTTCCAGTTGGATCCGCAAGATCGTGACGACAAACCAATTCAGCAAGCAATTTCAAGCCATCAGCAAAGCGATCAAGGCTTTGGTCCCGCCGTAGGAACGGAAGCAACCGGTTTCTTGGTAAGAGAACTGGAAAGGCTAGGGTGCGTGGTCGAGATTGCAGATAGCAGTTGGGAACTCCGGCACAACGACCTGGCATTGATGAAAAGCGTGATAGCAGGCGTGGCACGTAGAGCGAGATTAATGCGAGTTTCCATTGACGTGGATGCCTGGGAGTGTCGGCGGATTGAGCAATTTCAATCGGGTGAACTTCAACTCCGCGTTCCACATTTAGATCTTCTTTCCTATCCCAAAGTCGCTTGACTCTAAAAACTACCGATATCGAAGTTTTTTTAGCCGCGAAGACCTACGCCGTTGGCAAACGACAACTGCACGTGCGTTTTGTACGGAAACACGCTGCAGAACTGGCCTTCCTTCTCTTCAGGCTTCAATGTGTAGAGCGTCCAGCACGGGGATCAGGCATGTGTCAGTGTTCTGGTATCCTGCGAACAACGCTGGTGTGGCAGGGGAGTCGACGACGTTCAATCCGTTGGCTGCCTTCATGGCAAAGGCTTCAAATTCGTCCACTGCAAGTGGTTTCGAAAAGAAGAAACCTTGAGCGTACTGGCATCCCATGGATTGTAGAGTCGCGAGCTGCTCCGGCGTTTCCACTCCTTCGGCAATCACCTGTAGATCCAGGTCGTCCGCAAGCGTTAGAATTACGTGTAACAGAGCGGCGGCATCCTTAACCGAGCGCATGTTGTTGACGAAGACTCGATCGATCTTCAAAACGTCTATCGGGAACTCGTGCAGGCACGATAGCGACGAGTATCCTGTGCCAAAATCATCGATGTCGATTAGCACACCGACATCGCGCAGTGCATCCAGGGTGCGGACGATCGTTCCCGGCTCCTGGATGAGGACGCTCTCAGTGATCTCCAAATGCAAACATTGCGACGGGATGTCGTTCTCATACAGGCAGTCTGTCACCATCTCCACAAAACCAGGATTTAACATCTGCAAACGAGAGGCATTGACATGAAAGCAGGGCGGGGCATGTTCGCCCAGGGTCCTTCGCCACTCCGCAAACTGACGACAGGCTTCTTTGAGAATCCACTCTCCTATAGGAATAATCAGCCGCGTTTCTTCGGCAATGGAAATAAAATCGTTCGGTTGCACCAAGCCGCGATCACGATTGTTCCAACGCACGAGTGTCTCAACGCCTTCGAGGTGACCTGACTCAAGATCCACGATCGGTTGGTAATGCAGCACAAACTCATCACGCTGAATCGCCATCCGCAGATCACCTTCGATCCGCATACGTGTTTCCGCTCTTTCGTGCATCGACTGGTCGAAGAGAGCATAGCATCCTCTCCCTTGCGACTTTGCCTCATACATGGCAAGGTCCGCATCGCGAAGCATGTCGTTGGCCGACTGATATTGTTGTTCGTTGGTCACAATTCCGATGCTGACTGTCGAGTGGACAGTGTTTCCACAAAGCTGGTAGCTTTCGGAAAACGTTTGAAGCAGTCTCTCAGCCACTCTGCCAGCCCTGTCCAAGTCGCTGAGATTGTTTAGGAAAACAACAAATTCATCGCCGCCCAAGCGCGCCGCAGCGACATGGTCCGTGTTACGTAGGCTTCGGCGAAGGCGCTCAGACATCTGACGCAGCAGTTCGTCGCCGGCCTTGTGGCCGAGACTGTCATTAATCAGCTTAAAGCGATCGAAGTCCATGAACAGAACAGCGTATTGGCTTCTTTTCTTGCTATCGATCGCCCTCTGAATGGTCTGAAGTATCGAACTGCGATTTGGCAAACCGGTCAGGGAATCGTGAAACGCCAGATGTTCCATCTTTTGCATCAGCATTTTGCTGTACGTTACATCTTGAAAGGTTGCCAGGAATCGAATGATGTCACCACTTGCGTTTCGGATCGGGGAGATCGACGCTAATTCCCAAAATGGTTCACCGTTCTGATTCTTGCTTTCGATCTCACCACGCCAAACCTCGCCTGCACAAATCTTCTGTCGTAGTTCCTTGCAGCGGTGCGTGGGAAGCATGTTCGCTAGCAACCCCCAACAATCCTGTGCAAGGGCTTGATCACGCGAGATTCCCGTCACCTTCGTAAACATCGGATTGACATACTCGATATTTCCGTCGAGGTCTGTGATCATGACCGATGCCGGGCTCTGCTCCACGGTCACTGAGAGCGTTCGAAGTTCTTCCTCAGCCTGTACTTTCTCGGTTGTGTCGAGGATCACCGCGACGAAGACGGGGCGCTCCTCATAGATAGAGCGGTGAAGATGAACTTCAACCGGGTAACGCGTGCCATCCTTGCGAATATGAACGGTTGAAAAACGGAGTGAGCTAGCTTGTTTGTTTCGCAACGGATAAAGCTGGAGCTCCAAACCGTCCATTTCCAGGTCGGGCTTGATGTCCACCGGAGTCATCTCGCGAAGTTCGTCGATCGTGTACCCAAGGTTTTTCCTAGCCCCTTGGTTCGCAAAGACGAATCGCAATGACTGACAGTCAAAAATGTAGATTTCATTGTCGGACTCATCCAGAATGTTCCCGAACCCAATCAGTCGCTCTGCGGCGATCTTCGAATCCCTTTCCGCCTCGTGCGCCGCTTTCAGGCACAGCTTAGTTTCCTCAAGCTCGGATATAATCTCAGCGGAATTAACGATCGCTTCGGCTTGCGCGTCTGCCATCATCTTGCCCTTGGTTTCTGAGTTGTCACGTTCCTTTCGAGCGTGATTCAACTCGTCTCGCATTGCCGTTAGCGATTCCTCAAGTTTTTCGATGGTCAAAGTCGCGTTGAGGATGGCTTCTGCTTGCGTCTTCTCTGTTCTCTGGATCGAGTGGCAACCAGGCACAAGTTGCTCCTTCAGTATAGAAAATGCAACACTTAGCTCGTCCGAAACCGATGCCTCAATGCCTGTGATCAGATTTTCGAGTTGCCTCAACGGATCGTTCGGAATGCACATTCTTAGTCACTCCTGTGTTTCGGTCTTGCAGATTTTTGCCGACACGCGGTTTTCGGAGTTCACGAGTTCAACGAGTTCGTGCCCCGTCCGTTTGCACCAAGCCTCGACATCTAAACAAAAAGCCGGGTCGGTCGCGAAAGCGGTCACTTCATCGCCGTCATCTAGAGTCTTCATTAGTTTAGTCAAGTGAACGATTGGCATGGGACACTTCATTCCCGTCAAATCGATTTCGCTAACGTTCGTCATTTCGTTTGCCCCTTGAGCATGTTAAATAAACAGTGTGGTATTGGATTCACTCGATCGATCCAACATGGTGGCAACACCGCAGTAGTCTAGGTCGGAATAGTTGATGAGTTCTTCAGGTCGGATGCCCATGAGAGACATCGCCATTTCACAGACACCGATCTGAACACCGAGTTCATCAGCCGACGCGACGAGTTCTTCCAGGCTGGCAATGTTTTTGCGATCCATCTCCCGACCCATCATCCATCGTCCCATTCCAGCCATGTCGAGTTTTGAGAGCTTCTGCTTCTTAAAACCACCGGGCAGTATCCAGCCAAACATCCGCTCGACGATGCTTTTCCCTCCTGCTTGACGGCCTTGTTTCTTCAGAGCTGCGGTCGCCCAGAACGTGAAGAACATTGACACCTTCATCCCGCACGCGGCAGCTCCCGTTGCGATCGTGAACGCCGCCATGAGCTTGTCGAATTCGTTGCTAAAGACCACTAGGCTAAGAGTGTTTTCTTTGCTGGTTAGACGCCGCTCTAATGCATCGACGCGTCTTGCCAATTCTGCTGTACGATCAACCGTTGTTTCAGCGAGCAGGTCGGTCATTATTTGTTCGCATTGAAAATGTGACATTGGTTTCTCCGAGACGTCCGTCATCGACGTTTGCTTGACATTCCAGCGTTGAGGCCGGCTAATCTGCCAACAAGAGAACAAGCGTCTGTGGCCGATGACCTTGTCGCTTCCCAGGGGGCTCTCAACTGGACTGCGTGCACCAGAGATGCAGTCCCTACGATGGCTACAAAAACATAGGTCACGCTTAGTGGAATACAGGACTTTTTCGGTTGTCTGTAGAATGCATAACATCCGCGTGTCTGGACTCGAGATCGAGTATTTCAGAACATGTTGGTGAAAAATATCGCGCCGAGCTGAATCGCAACCTAAGCATGATCAAAATGTCAGCGAACATCCCTCGTAAAAAGACGCTCGCCATGATCAACGGATTACTGAGGGAAGAAGTCGAACCCGCAGCGACTTGCATACATAATCAAGTTTAAGTTCCGGGGGAACGCCCATCAGCGCCGCGTTCGTGAAGCGATTCGCCGCAACGCGATTCAGATGAAGTTCTTGACCTATCTGAATACTTTGATGCTCCTCCCAGCGCAAGTGCTCCGAAGTTTACGGCAGCTGAAGCTTCGACTGCTTGCCTACCTACGGTGGAACCGTCAGGCAATTCAACACCAGGCACCCAGGAATCTGAATCCCAAGAAACGGACACCAACACCGATGCATCGGTCGCGGAATCTCCGGCAACCTCAGACGCGGCAGAACACTTGTTCGGACCGGGGTCACCCGCTCCACGGATCTCGATCGCCAAATGGATGCAGGGTGAACCGGCGGAAGAAATCGAGAAGGGGCAGGTCGATGTCGTCGAATTCTGGGCCACATGGTGTGGACCGTGCGTGAAAGGCATGCCTCACATGGCACAACTTCAATCGGAATACGGAGACAAAGTCAAGTTCATCGGCGTGACTCGAGAAGACGAAGAAAAAGTGGCTCTGTTTCTGGATCGTGAATCGCCAGGCATTGACGGTAAGACCTGGTCCGAAGTACTGACGTACCGGATTGCGCTGGATGACAACGATGCAACCAATAATGCATACATACAGGCAGCCAATCGAAGGGGGATTCCGGCAGCGTTTGTCGTCGGCACTTCCGGCAACATTGAATGAATCGGTCACCCCGCGACCATGGATGCCGCTCTGACGCAAATCGTTGACGGATCGTGGGATTCGTCTGCGGCACGAGCGCAATTCATTGCAGACGCCGATGCAGAACGCTTTGTGGAAGAGTACATGCCCAAGCTTAACGCCGCAATGATTGCCCGCGATTTCAAGACCGCCGTTAAACTCTGTGACGAAATTCTGGCCAAGCTGCCGGAACACAAACTGGTCAAACAAATTCGCATGAGTTTTCTTCTTCAGGGCAACCAGATGGAGGAATTCAACAAAGCAGCCGCCGCTCAGGTCGAAGAATACTTCGATAGCCCCCGGGCTCTGAACCAAGTTGCACGTTTGATACTTAAAACCGTCGGTCAGTACGTTCACGAAGTGCAACTTGCCTTTGTAGTGTCGCTCTAACCGCTGACCGGGCGGAGGAATTCGCATGTCCCATCCGTCTGGTGCTTTGGTGCGGACCACATCGCCGCCCACTTTCGGCTTCGGCGGGGTCACGCGGATCAATGATTCGTCGGCGATCGGGCCAGCACGAAGCAACGCTCGGTCGCTAAGTCCGCCTTCCTCGTTGGCTTGAATCCGCCAAGCGATGCGGCGAACAAGGAAGCGTCGGTTTCGTGAGCGGCATTGCTCGTTGTGAAATTCTGCGTATTTGTCGACCAGTTGATCGATCGTTAAGTCAGCCAGTCTCGCGATCTCCAAACTTGCGCTAGGACTCATTTGTCACCTCCGCGTCGTTTGGTTTTGAGATTGTTTTCTGTTTGGCAGACTTCGCCGCCTTCTTGTCCAAAGTTCGTCGAATCGCCCGCGCCAAAATGGTCGCGATCGCTTCGCGTTGTTTTTCGCTCAAGTGGATCACCCTTGCTGTGTAAGCCATCACTGCAGCCGGTCTCGCCCGTTGCGAGATCGTTGCCGCGAGACACAGTGATCACTGACTGCGAAGAAATCTCAAGCGTTGATTCGCCGATCTCGCGAGAACTTTCCAAACTCTTTGCGATCTGCCCCCGCTTTAGGCGAATCGCCGCCATGCCGAGCAATTTCGCCAGCTTCCTCACCTGCTCAGCAGGCTGCACATTATTCAACGCCATATAACCCATCCTCTTCCCGAGAATCCCTAGCGAACCGAACGAAACGGTCCGGCCCTCAGGGTTATTTAGGAGAAGGGTGGATGACGTTAACCAGCTTTTCGCGACGAGAGATGCAACCGCTTTGAGAAAGAACGCCCGGTTCAATTTTGATTGGCTTCTCGGACTCTACCGTGACATGCTTGGTTCGATCTGGAGCTGGGCAGGCGAGATCCGATCAACCGAAAAAAACATCCCAGTGAGTCCCAATATCATCGCAGCGAAGCTTGGGGTGATTGCGATGCAGCCGGATAAATGACAAAACGAAACGGGCGATCTCGTGATCGCAACCGCCGCTGAGTTTCATCACCGCGCGGTTTGGTTCAAGAAAGTTATCGACAGGGGAGGCAACTGCAGGTCCATGGCGTCTTTGTCTGTTCTGACGCTCGGGGATGTCTCGTATACGGGCGCACGATCGTCGGGCGACTTCCCCAGGAAGACCGTTCGCTGAAAAGTCCTGCTCTGCTCAGAGTCGTTTCGAAGCTTGATGGCAACCTGTTCCGAGTCCGTATTCTTGTTCAACAGGAACAAATTCAGTTGGCGGCCCGTTGCGTCTGCCGTGGCATATGCACGAACGTCTCCGGATACCCGAGTGCATTCGAGCATCCGCTGAAGCATTGAGCGATTCACCAGTCGAACGATTTCACCCGTCGGTTTCCGTTCGTTACTATCCACCCGGAGAAGGACTCCGACGTCGCTGTTCGAATCGCGCGGGCCGCTCCATGGGCTGTGAGCGCCCCAGTAGTAGACGTACGAGACGTTCTTCACCGCAAGTTCGTTCATCAGCACTTCAAACCACCACAGAGCCTTGTACGTATTGTTGATCCGTCCCAGGGTCTCATTCGCGGGCGTTACACCAGTTTCGGTAATGACGATCTCCATCTCCGGGTTCGCCGAACGGGTCACCGCATGTTGCATCTTTTCGACGTTGGGGATGAACTGCTCATCGCACTGTTTCCAGAGCGTGTAGCTGGCGCACTTCTTCTGATAGGCGTACATGTATTGGTGACAGGATACGAAATCGATGAGATCAGGCGATCGGGAAACAATCGCGTCGAAGTAGCTCGTGCTGCTAAGAATTCCAGGACCGACGCGGATGGAAGGATCCACCTCCTTCATCACCTTCACGAAATCGAGGTAACAGTCGACATATTCCTTCGGCGTCATCCGATCTTTGTGGTGGTCCACCTCGTTTCCGATTTGCCAGTAGGCGACATGGTAGTTCTTGCGTTTTGCGTACTTCACCCACTCGACGGCCGTGGTCTTGAGTTCTTCGTAGGACGGGCCCCCTTTGTATTTGCAGGCGAAAACGTTGACGACGACGAGCGGCTCTATCTCCAGCTTCGAGCAGAGCTGCATGTACCCATCGAAATCCATGGCCGATTTGAAGCCGCCTTCACTATCGATCGCCCAGTCCCAGGCTCCGGGAGCTTGTGACCTGGCCGCAACCTTCGGGCGAAGGCCTTGACTGGTCTCCTCGAAAGGAGGCGTGTGCCAAAGGTAGTTGTCGGCCAAGTGCCCATATGGAAATCGAAGGGATCCGCACCCGAGCTCCTTCACTGCTTCTTCGAAAGACATCGCCCCAGGAGACCGATAGTCGTCATTAGTAAGCAGCCAGCAGAGATTCGCCGCCGCCGGTTGCTGCTTGATGTCATCTTTGATCGCATGTTCCATATCGACCGTAATAACGGAAGCGGCCTCTTGTCCATACAGCCTCGCGCTCAGTGGAGACGTGAACATCGCGACGCCGATAATGATTGAAAATCTAATCGCCATAGTGTGAGCTTTCTGCTTGTTGTCTGTTTTGTGTGGTGGGGTGATAGGACATTTGGTTGGTTGAAGAAACGACGACTCCGAGCAACAAATCGTAAACTACTTGAGAAGTTGACCCAGGAAAATCGGATCTGGGTTTTCATCGCTTGGCTTCGATCATTTGCAAGCTCAAACCCCCTAGCCGCATCCTCAAATGAAACCGTATGGGAAAGCAACGGTTTTACATCAATGATGCCTTGCTGCATCAAGCTGACCGCCATTCCAAATTCTTCATGAAATCGAAATGAGCCCCTCAAATCCAGCTCTTTTACGGTTATCGTTTGCATTGCAATCATCATATCACCACCAAGCCCCAGTTGCATAACGACACCAGCCGATGCAGGTCCCCGGGCGAGAGCAAACCCAATCCCCTGTGACGAACCCGTGATCAGCGCTGTTTTGTTTGTGAGATCGAACAACTGTTTTGACATACCAACTTTCTGATGCTGAGAAGAGCTGCATTTGCATCAGTTCATTTCGCCGGATGCCGGTTCAACGCCGGCGGAAGGCCACCGTGTCCTGGAGCGGGAATTGGCCAGTACAATCTTGAGCGATTCGTTTGCAACGTGCTGGCGGATGTCGAGGATAAAGAATCCGAAATACCGCTAACCTTCCGGAAGCAATGGAGCGATCTGGACGAACGACTGCAACAGAGGCGATTGCCAGATGTCATTGAACGAGTCGTTTTCAATCACGATTCTGGCGAAATCACGATCGAAACGATCGATGAGCTTTCGGAAGTCTTTGAAATTGACAGCAGGCAGACAGATCAGCCTCGGTTCAGGTGCATCTAATCGCCGGACAAGTGGAAGCAGCGGACGGTTTCCATTTCTCTTGGCCTTCACCGGGGAAGCAAATCAGTATCAGTTATCGTTTCTCCTTACTTCCCATTCGGGGAGTTTCATTTGCAGCTCACTCTAAAGTAATCACCAGCTCCTGCCCCGTGGCAATTCGAACGGGGGCCTTGAGCTGAACCACGGCGGTGCCTTGATTCATTTGTACGGTTGCGTTCACCCTCTTTCCATTACAGATGACGGCAACCTGCTTCCTATCCATGCCCTGCGGATCCAGACGTATTGTTTGCAGGGACAGGCTACCGCTGCTCAGCCTTAGCGTGGCCTGCATCTGTTTCTGGCCAATCGTTTGGCTATACGTGCCCCATCCTTCTGCGGCTGTGAATGCGGCACGGAAATCTTCCGGAGTCAGACGCGGCGCAAAACCGATCTCGCCCTTCGGACCGTGGTATTCAAACCCGCACACGCCTAAGAAAACGCCGTAGGCGGCCATTGCCCGCGAATAGTGGTCGCCGCATTCGATTTCGTTGTAAGGATTTCGTTTTGCTGCACCATAACGATCGTGGATCGCACGAGCCACAGCCAAACCACGTTGTACCGCTTCACTATCCGGTTTGCCTTCATAGATCATGTGCGATGCAACCTGATATTCGAACCCGGTCATGCACTCGTCAAAATAGCCGCCCGCACCAAGCCAAGTTTTGAAGTCTTCTTTGCGGCGTTCCATCCCCGGCACGGCGACGTCACTACCGCCTTGGGGCCAAGCGGTCATAATCATACCGGCCTCACCCACATCCGCATAAACACGTGCTCCCTTGATAAAGGTGTGCTTGCGGGCATAGCCTCCGGCATCCGGAGTGAAATTATATTTCCAAAGCGCGTTGAGCGCGGAATCAGTTTCCTGCTTCGGCAACACACGGGGCAACCCAACCTGCCATGCCCATGACTGACCGAGAACTTGATCGATATGGCTCCCGACATTGGTATTGATCCGATCGAAATTGGGCGGCCGATGAATGAAGTATTCACCGTTGTAAACTTGTTCAACGATATTTTTCATACCGCGATCCGCCACGTCCGTACAGGTCTTGGCAAACGCGTCATCCCCCATCTCCTCGGCCATCTGGGATCCGGCACGCAGGGCCGCGCAATACAACGACGAAATCCACCCCATCGGCCCATCCCAGGACGCATCAAGCGTGTGCCGCTGAGAGCCTTCCAGCACACCCTGTTGCTCAGGGTCTTGCCGAAGAAGGTATTCAATGGCCTTCTTCGTCTTTGGCCAAACGCGTTTGAGAAACTCTGGATCGGCGGACATCTGGTGTTCACGCAAGGTGCGCAGAATCGTGCCCGCCTGTCCATCGGTCGCTGCAGATTTACCGCGTTGCCCCCGGTAGGCAATGCCTCCACTGCCGTTCATCGCAACACCGTAGTCCACATGCTCGCGTAAATATCGCTCGAACTCCGGGAAAATCCGCCCCATCCCCTGCGCATAACTCCAAACGTGAGTACAAGTTCCCGGGCAAGAATCAACGCCTTCCCACCCCCAAGGGCGACCGTTGTCAAACCAATGAAAGGTCTGAGTCGCCAAACAGTTGATCGGAATAAATGTGCGATCCAACAGCCAGTGAGGCAGCGTTGAGTCATACCAGGTTTGGTTCCAACGTCGGGTCCCGCCTGCCAGTCGGTCAAAATCTTTTTCAATTTTCTGAGCGACGTCGGCAGCACTGGAAAACAACGGTGCATAGTGACGGTTAATCGTAGAAAAATCCTCGACCACAGCCATGTCTCGAGACTGTCCCTCCTTCTTTTGATGCAGAGGGAAATACCAAGTCAGCAAAAACTGAACTTGGCGACTCTCACCGGCAGCCAACGTCAACGATTGCCCTAACGTCCCCACCAGCGGCTTGTCGAGTGCATGTGAAACCGAACCAGCTTGTTCAGACGCTTGCTCAAACGTTTTAGTAAATGCCTCTTGGCTTAACGGCAGCTTGGCCTCTGGCGCTCCGAGGAGCCCGTCGCGGGCCGGGTCGCGGGCCGGGTCGATCAAGCTGAGCGCCATCGAACCGTAGCCATGATGCGTTTCGAGTCCTTTCCCCGCGGCGGGCTCAACGGTTTGGTGGAGTGTCACAAGGCCCTGCTGTTGGATGAGGGTATTGCGCCGCTGCCCCCGATCTGCCACGTCATCATACGGACACGTGGCATTCTGCAACCAACCCATCAAATCCACTTCGACGGGTTCCTTGGCGGTGTTCGTAACGGTGTAAGCCAACACAGTCGCCGGTAGCGATGAGTCCTTCGCGCTCAATGGTATAAACGGAGAAAAGGCCTCCAACTCAACCTGTACCGGACATTGCGGATCCGCGTACGTGACACGACCGATCGGATACTCACCACGAAAGGTAACCCCCGGAAAACCCTGCGAATCGAGCGAACGTACTTCGACGGCATCTTTCTGCTTGATCCGAATGGCAAAGCCCTGCTCTACGTCGGCGCCATTGCGTTGACTATAAGTGCCGGTTTTGGAATCGACCGGTTCGGTATAGTGGCCGTTCATGGTCATTAAGCTGAGCTTGAGACCGCCAACGTTTTCACGTGTGTAGTTGCTCTTAAAAATATCCCACAACCAGAGGCGGCCATCTCCTGAAAGATAAAGCTGTCCACAGCCAATGCCCCCAATCGGCAACCCGACGTAATTCAGCTCATTTCCACTGAACACCTCGGGCGTACCGCGGGTAGAGAGAGCCTTTATCCATTCCGCCGACAGATTTTTATCCTCTGGGATCACCGGAAGAACTGGCTTCACTCTGACTTTTACGGCAAGCGCGTCCCCGCCCTTTCTAAAATCATCAAACGTAATGTGCCCCCATCCCCCGGTGCCGCGATCGACGATTTTCAGAAACACCTCTTCTCCAACCAACTCGGGGATACTCCAAACAATCCGCTCCATTTCTTGAGCGTTACCGCCGGTTTCCCGCCGTACCTCCGTCCCGTCCTCGGTACAGAGCGCCACGTAAACGCCGCGACTTCCACCGCCGACCAGAAAGTTGACACGGGCCGAGGTTACTTTAAACGTGTCGGAACGTAACTCTCCGACATACGCATCGCTCTTGGTTCCTGACGGCCCATCAAGCGTGGAAAGATGCCACTTTCCCTGGTGATTGTACGGCTCTTTACTACCATGAAACGTCGCACGGTCGGAAACGATTTCGCCAAACTTCCCGGACACAAACTTCCAGCCCGTTAGGTCTCCGCTCTCAAAATCAAATAGAGCTGCTTCGTCATCGACCACAGGCTCCATTGCGACAGCTTGGTTGATCATTGCGAACAAACTGCCCGCCAACACAAGCAGGATTCTTCTTGTCATCGTGTTTTTCATTTTCATCTTATTATTCCACCCCTTGAACGAAATGGGTTCATCGTCGAACGAACAGCACCGTGAAAAGAACTGGCAACGCTGCCGCCAATGTAGAACCGCACTCCAAGAGTTTGCAGCAAACGGGCAACTGGCCCCAACGCGAGCACCAAGTCGTCGGTGTCAGACAAGTTCATGACTCGCTCGGTCGGAGACATGCGCCGCAACCCCTCAAGCTGAACCGCCAAAGCTTCATCGGATGTGTAGGGCTGCATTTGCATCACTTCATTTTACCGGATGAGGGAACTGAAACGAAGTGCTGGAATGACAGTTCGATCACCGGTTTACTGGTTAACGAAAACGGTTTGCACCTAGCCGCTTCATGCTGCTGCGAACCAGAAAATGAGCGATAGAACTTTTTGGCATATAACCTTGAGGTCCTATCGAACAGAGACACCTGAGACAATTGGCCGAGACAGCAACCAACTCAGTATAGGTGAACGTGGTAGAGAACTTCAGCGCGAGGTCCAGCCCTGGCAGGCTTTCAATGTTAAGGCCCCCAATTTCGATACTAGGAGTCTTGATCCCACGGTGCTGCGGTGTCGTTAACAGGTCGACCGCAACATCTTTGTCTAAGCCAGGAACTGAGTACAGGTATTGGGTCGGAGTTGGCTTTTTTGATTTGGTGTAACCGCTTTGTAGAAGATGATCGTGCAAGTTGACTTCGGGTGGGAACGAATCGGGATCCAACACCATGTCGACGTCAATCGAGCCCGTGTGTCCTTGCTTGGGATAGTGCAGATCGGGTACCCAACCACCAACGATGACCAGCTCACCACACTCAGAAATTGTCTTGATCGCTTGATACATGACTCGAAAGGCAGCTTCTTCAGGTTTCATTCCAAACTCCTTGCTGCATGATCCGCCGATTCAAGACTTGGTCCTAAATGCTCGTCGTAGATTGCCATCGCTGCTTCTTCTCCGCGGCCTTCTAATGTCATCAGGTCCAAGTAGGTCTGCAGATGCGAAGTTGTTTCCAACGGTTCTGCCAGTCGTCCACTGAAGTGGCTTTTGTCTTTGGGAATTCGCAAGATAAGATTTGCACCTGAATCCACCCGTCTCACACCACAGGCTTCACGAAGCGACGCCAGAGTGTCCGCTTGGAGCGCTTCTGCGGACACCAGAAAGCTAGAGATCGAATATCGAACTTCGGGAGCCAACCGCCAGGCGGCTGAGAAATGTGAAAGGGCGTGTTCAATTTTGGCGTGAGCGAACCACGCGGCTAGTTTGGATTCAACGGCTTCTACATCGCCGCGAACATAGAACCCATTTTCTTTTGGCTTGTCGGTGCGATAGTGCTGCACCCAATCCTGCAGCAATGCCTCGGATCGCTTCAGAAACAGTTGACGGTCATGCATGACTGCGTACCCTTCGTCGATCATCGACTTCTTGATTCGCGACATCAGGCCCCCGCTGATTCTCACGTCTCTGTGCTCCGCCAATTCGCCAAGTCGCCAACCACGCGATGGTTCATGCAGCATGACACGAACGACTCGACTCGATTTGGGCGAGAAGACGTTCAGCCTGCCAGACATCGTTTTGCCAAACGGATTACGAACGCCAGATCGAGAAACGTAAATGCCGAATTCCGGGAATACCAAGTGACAGTTACCGGCAAAGTCGACCAAGGAGACTTCATATTCCTTGGCGATTTTCGCTGTTCGATCAGATACGACCGACGCATACAAAACTGGCTCAGCCTTCGCCTGTTGGCTCTCGTCCCTTAGTCTGCGGAAAACAGCATCGGCGGTGGCCGGGGTGAGACGCTGGTAAGTGAATACGTGCAGATGCATCGTCCGTCTGGCAGGACCCATGATTCGGTAGTCGCGTCCAGAGTTTGACCCAGACTGGCTGACTTTAATGTCAAACGCCCCAAGCTCTGCAAGGAGTTGTGCCAGCAGTTTCTCAAAGGGTGGAGGGGCTTGGGCCATGTTTATACCGAAAGAGCGAAGTTTACTACGTAGTAAATATAGCTATTTAATTAAAGTCACCAAGGCAAATTTACTAAAAAGCAGCTCTTTACTACGTAGTAAAGTATCGAATATCCGTAAGCGCAGCCGTTGGAACCGACTTTGCCAAGGGAGAGCAATTGTCCTCTCCGACCCTAAGGTTATGACCTTACGAGTTCTCTCGTCGATCCGTTTCAGCCGGCAAATCACGGGTGTTTCTCACAAATGCACGATAACCCAGCGGTCAGAGAGTTTGAAAGGAGTTGGGTACGCGCGCGACCTCCGAGAGACCTCTTAAACTGAGCAAAACGAAACCTCTCTAGCGAACCGAACACCTTCAAACAATGCAAAACACGCCGTTTTTGAACAAGCGTCCTAATGAACAGCCGAAAACTTCCGGCAGAATCCGACCGCCGGGTTATGAAGTTTGTGCGAACCGAACTCCTTCCAAAAGGTCTCTCCGCACAGTTTATCCACAGCGGAACTCTGACCGCCCTCCTACAAAAAAGTGGTAAACCCCAGCGAAAAACACATGTCAGATTCATGCAGACGAATGCACGATCACTGCGAAATACTACGACTTCATAACCCAGAAATGACGTCGCCCAACTCGCCGGGTTTCGTTTCCCTGACACGAACATGCTCAGCCGCGTCCGCCTTCACAGCAGGTTTCGCAGATTCGGTGGCAACCCATGCACTGCAGCTTGCCGCAAATTCCGCTTGACGAAAGGCCATTAGTGTAGCACAATGTGGTATCACTCGTGGCAACAGCATTTGAGGTTCAAAGTTGAAAAACACCTGCCCTCCCATCGTTCTTGATACGAACGTTTTGGTCGCAGGAGCGTGTCGACATGAAGGCAGCTTGGCATACCGAGTGCTGATGGCTGTCCTTGGCCGTCAAGTTCCACTCATGCTTACCGAAGGCATAGTGGCTGAGTATGCAGACGTTTTGGGGCGGCTGGCGGCAAGAAAGCTGACCGGACTGACGGTGAAGCAGAACGCTGATTTGATCTTGAATCTCATTTCGCTGTCGCACCAAACTCAACTCCATTTCAGTTGGCGACCGAACCTGCTCGATGAAGCGGATAATAAGTTCGTCGAGGCCGCCATCGCCGCTACTGCAATCATCGTCACCTATAACGTTCGCGATTTTGCGCAGTTGGATCTCGTTAAGCACGGATGGGTCGTGATGACGCCGCTTGAGTTCACAACAATTTATGACCTGGAGAATTGACCATGGCAACGCTTTCCTTGCGAATGCGAGATGACCTAAAAGCAAAGGCACAACAGTTAGCCAGCAAACAGGGCGTTTCATTAAACAGTTACATCAACGCAACGCTTGCAGCCACGATCGCTCAGACCGAGACGCTCGCGATGATGGGCGACCGGCTAAGCAATGTCGATCGCGAACAGTTGCATGCAAGAGTCATGAAATTCATGTCCAAAACCCAAAGTGGAACCGAGCCGACATTGGCTGAGATCGAGCAAGCCATCTCGGGCCAGTAAACGCCGGCTTTGGATTACTCGAGCGTCATTTATCGACTTCTGTCGTCTAAGTCCAGTCATCGTCAACGACGAACAACTCAAGCTGCTCGTCAATTCGACGGCAGTACTTTCCAATCACCTTTTTGATGGTCGGAGTGCGGATCAGCCCTTCCACGTCTTGTCGCCTGGCAGCCTGGAATCGAGCCATCAGGCTGATGAACTCCACTGTGTATTCTGGCTTCATCTTTGTAAGTGATTGTCGGGCTGACTTGATATCGCTTTCATCTGGACGCCATTTGCCGCCAGCTTCCGATAACAATCAAATCGAGCTTGCTGTCGCTTGGTGACTGAAGGATACCATCGTCCCGACTCTTGGCGTCTTCAAAAGCTTGTCGGGTTTGGGAAACAGTTGTGTGACATCCACGCAAGGTTTTGGCGACTTCGATCTTCGGAAGTGCCTCCGTTTCCTTCTCCACATTAGACTTCGCTTCCTCTTGAGCCTCGACCTCCCCGGGCTCCGGCACATAAACGCGAATCTCGTCTTCCTCGTCATGCTTCGGAAGCGGCGTTTTCTTGACCTTCTTTCCTGCCTCAAGTTTCGCCCAATACCCGCGAGGTGGTCGTGGGATGTCGCATCGTTTGCAGAACTTTGCGAATCCGACATCCGAAAGGTTGTACTTCGGAGCCAGCTTGGAAACGGCCATCGACCAGACTTCGTCGTACAGTTCCTGACGAGTGATCATTTTCCAAGGCATTGTTCATCCCCTAGCGTCTATTCGCGTACACGTTCCCATTGTTGCGATGTAGTCCAGTGGCCGGCCTCCTGCTGCGTCATAGGCGGCTCCTACTCATCAGTTCAGCCTATCGAAAACTGGGTGTCCGGGGCGGCATGATTGATACGACGACGGCGTATCGCAGGATGATGCGACGTCGGCGAGTAATGGAGCTTCCTTGTGCGAAGGCCTCGCAAACTTCGGAATTTGCCGGAATCAGGCCTGAAAAGACAGTAAAACCTGCGATTCGGAGTGTTTTTAGTTGCAACATTGAAATTTAGTTGCAACATTAAATATAAGTTGCAACTTTTAAATGGACGAGGTGCGGATTTGGGTAGCGAGATCGACGAACACTGGTTTTCTGAGCATTACCAGCACGAGCCAGCCGACTCGCCCGTGGACTTCGTCAGCCGCGACGGGGCGACGATCTTAGAAGTACAAGCCAAGCCGCAAGGAATGCGAGGACTGTACTCCGGGCTAATGCAATTAGCAGTGTCGCTGAGCCAGCGGCCGGAAGCCCGGACGGGAGTACTTGTCATGGACGGTTCGCGGATATCGAAAGAGCGGATATCAAACGAATGGGATGAACTGCGTGAGCTGTTTGCTCCAAAGATATCGAAGCGTCTTTCGATGATCGTCATTCGCGACGGAGAACATTGGAAGCAACGGGACAATCCGTCGCTCGACCAATTGGCGGAGGGGATATTGGCAGATGAAAAGTTGGGCTTCAGGAAGTCAAGCGAACTTCGAAAGATTGAGCAGGCCAGCAAGAAAGCAGAGATTTTCAAAGTACTAATTGTTCGTTGGCTCATGTCCAAGGGACCGATAGGCATCGGTGAGTTGGGGAAACACGTCGGCTGCTCGTATCCGACGGTTCGGAAATCACTCGACTCTATACCAGCATCTGAATCGGGATTGAGAGAAGGTGACATCAGCCACTTTCCCAAAAACGTTTGGCAGGACGTACTAACACTGACAAAGTCTGACCGACAATCAATCCAATTCGTTGACCGCTCCGGCCAGCGACCGAATCCGGAATCACTCATCAAACGCCTCGATCGAAATCAACCAAAACATGTTGCGTTTGGCGGCGTGGTTGCAGCAAGGCGTTGGCACGCTGATTTTGACCTGAATGGAACACCTCGGATCGATCTATTAGTACACTGCCCAAATCAAATCCTCGACATTAGCTTTATTCAAAAGTTGGACCCGGCGCTCAAAGAAACCACCGACGAAAGATCCGATGATTCACCGACCCTCGTTGTTCATCCGATAACGCGACTGGAACCCGACTTCACTACACAACCCAATGTTGGCTTACCCATCGCCGATCCTGTGGAAACCGCGTTGGACCTCATTGATATGGGCCTAAACGCACAGGCCAACGATCTATTCGCCCATTTTCGCACGGAAGTACGCTTCGCATGACACGCTTGGATCCTGTTGAACTCTTCGATCGCATAGCCAGCGATATCCCTGAGTCCCTGCATTCTCATTTGATTGTCACCGGAAGCCTGGCGGCCGCATACGAATTTCACGCACAACTCGAGGGGCAGGCGGTCAATACGAAAGACGCTGACTTGGTCGTGCACCCAGCTGGCGAAGAGCAGAACTGCGCGGAAATGACGCAGAACCTTCTCAATCTCGGTTGGACTCGAACCGAGCAATGCTTTCCGCATGCTGATCCCGAACCGATCGACGATCTCCGTGCTATTCGCCTCTATCCCCCCAACTCTTCCGAATACTTCATCGAGTTTCTAAACGTACCCGCGATTGGCCAAGAGCCAGCGAAGAAATGGATTCCCCTTCAGCTCGCCGATGGCTGGTATGGCTTGCCGAGCTTTCGTTACATGGGTGTCGTAGCTTTGGGTCCACTCAAGTCGAAAGTCGGTATTGAATATGCAAACCCAGCCATGATGGCGCTCGCAAACTTGCTTGCACATCCAGCAATCGGAAATAGCCGGATTGAATCTGGAAACATGACGGGCCTGCTGCGTTCGGCAAAAGATCTAGGAAGAGTGATTGCACTGGCGCATCTGGCCGGTCGGGATGAAACTGAAAATTGGGTAGCCCCGTGGATCAGCGCCATCGAAACCTGCTTTCCGAAAAGCAAAGGACAATTGATATCGTCGTTGGGCGACGGGCTTCGAGAAATGATCGGAGATCCAGCGGCACTTGAGGACGCCCATAAGACGACTGACATTGGCCTACTCAGCGGCATGAACGTCACACCCCAAAATTTGACAGTGACCGCCGAACGTTTGATCGTTGATGTCATCGAGCCAGTGCAAGAAGCGAGCAAATAGAACAAGCTCACAAGTACGATCAGAACGCGGGCCAGTCAGACGGATCGATCCACACAATGTGAATTTCTTCGCTACATAGCCGATCCTTATCGGACCATGAAGCATGGCCTGATCGCTTCAATCGCTAGGACCGTTGCCATGCGACCGGAGGTGTTTGAAGCAGTAAACCAGCGCAGTCCCTGCGCAACTAGCTGCTTGGCAAGCGATACGACGACTTCATAACCCGGAAACCGCACCCCGACTTTTTCAACAACTTCTCCCCTCACTCTTCAAACTTCATCCCGTTTATGACCTCGTCACTATCCGCGACCACCCTCGCAGCACGTCTCGCAAATCCGATGACATTTCGTGCACTGCAACTTGCCTCGAATGTCGATCAAGCTGCCACCGCAAACAGGACATGCCGGATCACAAGACGCCGAAGAAGTCTGTTTTAGCGGTTGTTCTTCGGAATCGTTCTGCATCGTTTCGCATCCTCCTTTTCGCGTTATGGTGAATCCTATGGTCCCAGAACATCAAACCTCCGAAAAGACGTCGCAGAACGGACGTAAGTATCTTCGTTGTTCCGACCAATCGGTGATGGCAAAGATCACGCGGTTGAATGCTCCGGCAAATTCACCTTCCAGAGCACTTCGGAAATCCTTTGCCGTTTGCAGCGGATCATTCGCGAACACGCCACATCCCCACGCACCCAACACGAGGGACTCGTATTGATAGGCTCTCGCGATTGAAAGCACGCGGTGAATCCGCTGGCGAAGCATTGGCTCTGCATCGAGTCGACCGATCGCAGGTGCGTACGGCGCGGCACAGGTCAAAAAGCTAAGCAGCCACGGCGTGTCATATTCCATTCCCGCATCGTCACGGAAAACAGGTACATCCGGCGATAGGATCGCCCAGTCGCTCGAAGCAGCGGGATCATTGTCGCGGTGAAACTCGTACATCGGATCGCCAAACAACGTCGCATACAACGCACTACTGCGACAGAGCGTTTCTTCTTGAGCGGTCGCGCCCCGCAAGAAACCACCGCCAGGCTCAACGCCATTTGCGAAATTGAGAGCCAATGGGCGATGCCCTTCTGCGACCAGAGCATGCGCGGCGGCCAACGTCGTTTCATTAGCGACGGTCACCAAAGTCTCAGCCTGCCTATCGTCTTGCGATCGCTGTGTCGCATCCGGCAGACTGGCATCGGGTGCAATGGAAACCTTCGCTGCTTCAGCCGCCTTGATTTCCGCCGACCAATCGACCAACCCGTTGTCGGTCAGGTATTCGCCATTGTCCATTGCCTCAAGAGCAGAACGCCCAAGCGACTCCGCGATCTCGTATCGAATCTCAAGAGCACGCCGGTTCTTACGGGCCAATTCATCCGAATCAATGCAATCTGTGAAACGCAAGTTAGTCATGTCGGTGTCTCTATCTCTCCAACGAAAGTATCGTCATTCGCACTATCGAAAACCATTGCGTCTCCTCACCATTGACTCGATCGCCCGGATCCCACTTTCCATTTTGGTGCGTGCCGAAACGTTCGCCGAATGAACTTTCATCGCCGGTGGCAAAAAAACATACAAGCCATTTGCTCCTCGATCCACAGTACCACGTCATATCCCGTGCCGCGATCGTCATCGCCACGGAACAGAAGGGAGAATAAGCTCGGCAAACTCTCCCTCAATCAAAACACCGATCAGTAACAACCCGCGACGAGGCAGATGCGATCATCTAGGAACTTAACCCAACTTTCACAACACACCATTTGTTAGACACTTCGTGACGTCGAGAGATATCCCAGTCGCATCGGCTTGTCGCCGCTGGACTCAGGATCGCGGTGGATCCGCCCTTAGCAGGAAACCTCGCTCGCGGAGTTTCTCGAAGTGACTTGCGAGTTGTCTGGCGATAATTGGGGTACGCAGTAGTGTTCCTACTTCAATATTTCGTTCTTGCCCAGCGTTCGTGAAGTTTGCCGATGAAACGAATGCGATTTCTTTATCCACGACAATGCACTTTGCGTGGAGACTGGACCTTTTGTTGAGATGGAGTGACCGCGGGTCGTAGTACACCTCCGGCAGTCGACAATCCTCCGGCCATTGCTCATTGAGCAGTCGCTGCATGAATCGCCAAACCAGGATCGATGATTCGGTCGTGTCTTTGTCGCGGCGTCGGATGTCCAAATAGAACTTTACGTCCAGTGACTCGTTCGCTCGCATCCGGTCGGCTAGGGCACTGAAAACCCTATCGCCTTGATAGACAGCGTAGCCGGCCACTAATACTGATTGCCTCGCTTTCGAGAACAGCTGGCTGACGACGACACCGGTGTCTCGATTCGTTGCGCCCGGTGCATCGGGACCGGAGGTAACCAGGTCGATAATTTCATCCGGACGCATCCGTGCCGATCGCTCGGCGTGAGAGGCTTCGATCAGCCGAGCGATCTGCGGTGGGCTGAAGCCCTCCTCGTGCAAACCGCTCAGGGCGGCGACAGTTTCTTCGGCCTGCGCGGTCGACACGTACTGCCGCACCATCGTCGGATTAAACGGCGCCGGCAATCGTCCCGACCTGAGCGCGGCCGCGAGGGATTCGAGGTCGCGCGTCGACAGTTTGGTGAAGCAAAAATTCATGAGCCATCAATAAAGAATTCGACGCCGGCGCCTTCGAGCGTTGGCACCACCAGGTTGCGATCCAGGTAATCGTTGAACTGTTCACAGGATGTTTCTGAAATCAGCAGGCAACCGTGACAGGCAGCACCGTGAAGGAATCGGCGTTCATGAGCGTTTTCGGGATCATGGTTCGCACAGACCGGATCGTTCGAGCACAATTCGCCGTACTCCAAAGCTTGTCGCGTGTGATCGTGAATCTTGCGACCAGACTGAATAAGTCCGCCAAGCGTCCCCTCAGCATCGGGCGACCCGGTGTAGAGCAGCACACCGTACCCGATCTCTGGAATCGCGTAAATTCGTTCGCGAATCGAGCTAGCGGGGTAACCGCACTCCAACGACATCGATGTCACAAGCAAATGCGAAAACGAGTGCAGCATGATGAATGGTAAACCAGGGAACTCGCGTTTCGACGTCGTGTGCTCATCCTTCCAGACGTCGAATCCATTCAGCAGCTTTCGTCCATAGGCCTGCACGTCACTTCGAGCTGCCCATGAGTCGACGGCATTTTTGCTGAATTGGATAAAGACACCCTCGCCACGGTTCTCGATTGCAGGAACCCACGACATTTCTCTGGCGATCGCGGCCCGATTCACCCCAATATCCAACTCTCCTTCGATGTCTGGCGTAGATGCTTCAAACCGAGTGAATCCTATTTGAGCCACCACTTCTCGTAGTCGATGCACCAGCACGACTCGTACAATGTCTTTCATCCACGGCTGGTCCCAGTGCGCTCGCGGAAGTGCTCTCGCAAAAAAGTCGCCGTCTGGCTTATCGTTGCCTAGCCCATCCTTTGCGGCAACGAGTGTTTCAATTTCGGCTTGCTTAACCGACTTTTCCGTTCCTGTACCTCCACGTCGAGCCTCGATCTCTCCCCAAATCTCTTCGTCAGTGAAATCCTCGATGACCGATTTCACCTGCGTTCGCCGCCGCTCGTAGCCTACGTCTTCAATTGATTGAGCGATCTCCAAAAACTGCCAAGCTTGGTCGACAGCTTTACTGACCGTTTCGTTTCGTTTCGGCAATGAAATCACACTCATCTTCTGCGAGAAGTATGCGTTACTCGCAGTGCGGATGAGTAGTCGGCTGATTTGGTCACATCGCTCGTTTGCATAGGGACCGAGCCAAGGTCGGCCACCATCACACTTGCCAAGTGCCTTGCTCACGTAGCCCACCGCCTCTTTCAACGGACGGTCTTTTGTACATTCACAACGAACAATGATCGAACTGATATCTCCGCTCGTGTCCAGTTCATCGATCCATAGCGGCCGTTTACACTCGGAATCCAACGATTCGTGAACGAAGGGGTACCAGTCGATATCTCCAATGTGTCCGTTGCGACAAGCACGCACAAAACGAATGGGGACAACGTTCTGTCGTTTTCTGTTGTCGTCAATGAATCTGCCACTCGTTAGCGCTGACCGATGAACCAGGCGTCGCGAACGGATCTTTGATTTTTCGTCTGGATCGACGATCGCATCCTGAGTGATAAACCACTCGGGGAATTGCCAGGCAACGATCCCCGTCTTTGGCTGCGTGGGATCACCGAGGTCGTGTGGCGGCGCAAACATCTGCAACTGGCCGAGATCGAGCGTCTTCTCCAGCTTCTCCAAAAGGCGTGGCTCGACGATTTCCTGCTTATCACCAGTCCAGTGATCCAATCCACCTATCAAGACGGAATGGTCCGGAAGATCCATCATGGATCCGGGACCGAACGTCGTGATGATTTGGCTACGACGCGTCTGCCCATGTGGTCGTGATGTGTTTCGATTAGCCATTTCTTTCATCCTGTGACTCCAACGGAACATTGTCTAGATTGCGCAACCAAAGATTGACCTCAGGTTCAACGTCACGCATCGAACGATTTGCTCGGAACTTGCTGTGTCGTTCGTGCAATCCGACAAGATCTGGGTTTAGGAACTCATAGAGCAGCTGTTTTGCGGATCCAACTTCACGCTGATACTGAGTCGAGACTCCCTTGTCTCGATAGTCGTCAACAATCTTCGACCACTCATCCAGCAGATCCAAGCACCGCTGCCGCACGCGAGCGCGAAGATGGTTCGCATCGTCTGGGTCGTCGAATTTCATGTGGTTCTCTGCTCGTGTTGCAAGAACGTCCACGGCAAAATCAAGAGTCGGACGCTCGGTGAGAATCTCCTGCGCACCAAGAGGAGGCGTCATGTTTGGATTTCCATGACGGGCCAGCGCGACAAGGGTTCCCGCCAAAGCACGATCCATCGCTCGCGGGGAAAACGGCGTGACGCTTGTCGCCTCAACGTGACGGTAAAAGGATTCGTGGTAGGCAGCAAAACGCTCGTAATGCGATCGGTCACGCGGGCGATTTAGGTTCAATACCGTCACCACCAAACCGGGACGCTTTTCATCGCGACCAACGCGGCTTGTCGACTGAATGTACTCGGAACTGGTTTTGGGTTGACCAAACACTAGCATCAATCCCAATCGAGTGATGTCCAATCCGACCGAGATCATATTGGTTGCCAGAGCAACATCGACTGGCTTAGGTTCCTTCTGCCCAAATTCGGATTCGAGTCGAAGCTTTGATTCGGCCACTTTCGCTGTGCTGACACGACTCGTCAGTTCGACCACATCGGATTTAAGCTTTCGATTGATAAAGAGTCCCTCGTCCTCTCCGACGCGTTTTCGGCTTGCATATCCCAAGAGTGCGTTCGTAACTTCATCTTCAACGATACGTCTGGCGCCGCCCAGCTCTCGTAGGCTGTTGAAGTATCCCAACACAGTCATGTAGGGATCGGCAGGCCGTGGCTTGTCCGGATCGTCGTTCTTGTGAAGACGGTATTGTTTCGCCGCTGCTGCCATCAAGCAGAGCTGTGCCTTCAGGTAGATTTTCTTCGAGCTCCGGCCCGGTGCAGCGATCGCTGTGTAAAGCCTTGCATTGCTTATGGATGGATCGTCCGTCTGGGCGAAGAACGAATCGCGGCGGTCCGGTCCGGGAGGCGGAAAGATATCGACCTCACTGCGATTGAACAACGCGCGAATCTGGCTTTCGGCACGTCTGACGGTCGCAGTCGAAGCGACAATTTTTGGTCCGATTCTCTTTCCATCGATCTCGCGGTGCGACAGTTCATCAAGGGCGGTCTCGTAGAGTCCTGCGACAGTCCCGAGAGGACCAGAGATCAGGTGAAGTTCGTCCTGGATGATCAGATCGGGTGGCAGCAACTCGCCGCTGGGCAACGGATGTCCGATTCCGGGGCTACACGGGCCATAGAATCCGACTTTTTCATCGTAGCGTTGTACTTTGCCAAAGAATTTCCCCACCTCGCCTGTCCACGGCATCGCCGCGAACTTATCGACCGTCGCAATCATGAAGCATGGCAATCGTCGATAGATGGGATCGTCGACCGAGACGATTGGCAGATGCCTTTTTGACGCCCCGCTGAAATCGCAATGACGATTCATGCAATGGACTCGCAGATCGGTCGGATAGTCTGGGTTTGGCTTGAGCGTGAAAGAGTGCTTGGTGAACTTGGTGCCGCACCAGGGACAAGATTCGATTGGTATGGGAGAAGGTTTTCGATCGTCGTTCTTGTGGGCTATCGTCTTTGCGCGTGCGGAGTCTTTGCTGCCATCACCAATCTTGCCCATGAAATTCGGCGTTGCTGCACGGCCTACCCACAGGGCCACCTCAAACGGCCATTCCCCAAGCGTCACAACATCCTTCTCGCGTTCGAGTTCCAGCGCACAGATCAACGCTGCGGCACGTCCAAGTTGGTCGAGCGTTAGGAGCCGGAGCGTGTATCTCATCAAGACCGAGAGCCCCGCAGATGAGATGCCGGGATTCTTCAGTCTCCGCAGAACCAGAGTGAAGGCCGCGAGTCCAAGGTAAGCTTCCGTCTTGCCACCACCGGTGGGGAAGAAGAGCAGATCGACAACTTGGCGGTCAGCCGATTTCGGGTCAACGATTCCCTCCATATTCATCAACACGAATGCAAGCTGAAACGGACGCCACTCGGGGATCACCGTCTTTTCCGGCACATTCCATTGTGTGGCAAGCCTCTTCTTTGCCTGGGCGGCCATCGCTCGATTCGCGATGCAGAACGCCTTGTGGACGTCCTTGTTCTCAAGGAGTGAGATGCCCTTTTCAATTCGATTCGCGGCAACACCGGCCCGAGCGAGAAGTGCCTCGGCGACCTCCGATCGCTTTTCATTCAGTCCGTCCAGTTGACTTCGTTGATCCTGGATCCACTGACGGTAAGCCAACACAAAACCTGATAGCTTTTCTTGGGCATCGTCAAAATCTCGAATCAGGGCCAAGTTGTCCATTCGCAACTCGACGCCATCAATTATGGTCGGCGATACTTTGTCGACCTCAGCCTCAGGAATCCAGCTAGTCCGTACCACGCTGCACGATCCATCTTCGACCTCCGCGTACGTCGAAATGCTGTGACCGACTGCAAACTCGAATGCATCGCGGTACTGCAGATCGGCAACTTGCATGTCCCATTCGTTTTCTGCGCTGCGGAGGTCTGGACGTGGGACCAGTGGCTGGTCGGAACTAATCTGCATCGCTGCTTGAAATGCAAAGGCTTCGTCGCGAGTGTCATCGGGGGAAGGCGTGCGGCGGTTGACCAGGAACAGAGACACACTTCGCGTACCGCTGGGTAGGTTGCCTGCAATCGCATCCCCTTCTACGCTGCGAACCGCAACGACAATCTCTAGTCCCAAACTCCTCGGGACCTCGAACGTTTTCTGCCAGCGTTTTTTGCCGACGGGGAGTTCTATTGAGACAGTTTCCTTGCGATCTTTGCGTATCCAAGGACTGTATCCAACGTCGGCGTCGGGAAGCTGAAGTTTGTAGTCACCCCACCGGACGACGATGTCAAGCGACTGTGTCTGGGCGGACACAAGAAGACTGACGCCAATTGATGATGGAAAGCTGGCACGCCGCGCTGCCGGCTTGTCCGGCTCGATCGTATCGTCCGCTCCACCCGTATCGCCTGCGTCCTCCATTTCGTCATCGCCGTCATCGTCAATCTTCTGCTCTTCGTTCGCTTCGGTGGGCACAAGAAAGCCGGTCATGTACCAGCGAGACGGAAACTGATTCAAGACTTCAAGCGAATCCCCCAACCCGAGTCCGGGGCCGACCAAGTCAAGACGCAGCGCGTCGAGCAGAGACGAACGGACTTCAGCGGAATCCATGTGTTTTCCTCGAGGGTGAGTACATCAGACATTTATTGGAAGGATGAATTGTATCAGCCCAGCAGTCCCTCAACAGATGACCATCTTGATGCATTCACGATCCGCTGGAAGTCTTGCCAAACAAGTATCCCGCGATTGCGCCCAATAATCCGAACACGGGAGCAACCTGTTGATCAGAATAGCCAGCAACGATCAAAAATAGGGCTGCAATGATAACGAGCGGAAAACCAAAGAATCGAATCGTCGCTTCGGACGTCCATTCAGCCTTGGATGACTTCAAGTGAAGATGCTGAAAGACAAACAGCGTGATGCCAAACGCAAGCAAAGCGATCGCCAGCCAGACTTCCACGTTTGTCCAAGACCGAGACTCGGTCGGTGGTTGGCCAAGCGGAGTAGCTTGCGACAGCAGGAAAAATGACAGCTCTATTCGATTGGGCACAACATTGCTCTCGCGGGTTTTAGGTTTCTTTTCGAATGAAAGTTTCTCGAAATGTAAACGTAGTTTATCAAGAACCTTTTCTTTTCGCGGTTTTTTTCTTAACTGTCCTTCGCACAACATTCCATCGCTCGAACTGCGGATCGTTTGACTTCGGCGTCGGATTGGCGTTTGGAATGCGGACGCGTGTCGGAAGCGGAATTGCTGATCCGAACAACAACGCTTGTTGACGCGGCAACCCTGAGATCGCCGAAATCTCCCGTCGATCAAGCCATTCCGTTGCGGTGCCTACCGCCTGAACATCAGCTTGCCCAGTTAAACGAAAGCACGCCCATGTGCCGCATTGCGACAATACTGTGCTTGAGACTTCAGAGGGTCTCTGCGTGCTAATCCAGAGAGAGAGATTAAACTTCCGTCCTTCTTTGGCAAGCCGTTCGTAAGCTAAAGCGTCAGCTGTGGAACCGTCTTCGAGCGTTACTGACCTCAGATAGTGGTGTGCCTCCTCAAGGACGAGCAAGGTAGGAAACGTCTCATCTTGACCTTTCCGAAATAAGTCATAGGCGAAAAGCTCCAGCAACGACCCCAGTACACCGGGAAGTAAATCGTGGGTCACTAGCCTCAGGTCTACAACGTGAACTTTCCACCTAGAGTTCGCCGAGCCGAAAAAACGCTTAACGAGGGCCGTCGAATGCTTTCCCCAGCTCCCTCTTACCAGATCTCCACCCTCAACATTTACAACTTGCGTAAACATTGGGTCATCTATCTTGCGTCGAACGCGATCAATTAATGGGGAGACGTTGGAATAATGAAATGCTTGCCTTTCCCATCGTTGCTGGTTGTTCTTTCTTAGGCACTGACTATCTGCTATCAGGCAACTCAATGCCGCCATCGCAGGCCAAGTGTCCGCTGTGTCTAGATTGCTCGGATCTCGCAAGCTCTCGATAGCTCGCACTGCCGCATTTTCCTTTCCAGGACGACAATCTTCAAATAAGCAAGCCTCTTCTTCTCCAGCGAGATATGCACCACCGTCCGAGTGTTCCACATACGGAAGTGACTCAAGAGCAAAGTTGAGTGCGGGTCGCTGTGTCCTCTCGCTCGGCAGCAAGAGACGCGAAAGGCCTGCACGCCCAAGTGCGAAATAGGGCAGCCGATAGCCATCGTTTTCTGGATCCCCACCCAATCGCGTGATCTTGAAATCGCTTTCATTACAATGAGGCCGCAATGCGCGCTCAAATTCACCATTAATATCGAACACAACGATCCTTGCAGAATTGCAGGGCAACATTTGCTGAAGCATCGCAGCGGTAAAGCAGCTCTTTCCCTGCCCAGTCCCTCCCAGAACCGCAATATGGCGAGGCAGCAACTGATTGAGCGTAACATCGAGACTGCCGGAACCACGAATTGTCGTGCCAAGTGTTATCTGCGGGCTACTATCCTCAGGGAGGCAATGGATCGCTCGTTGCTCCATGTCCGTCAATGGAAAAGCCTCTGCTCCTAGCGCTGGCGACGCCAGTGCATCTCCGTCGAACTGAAGCTCTTTGGATTTTTTGCTAAGTCGACCAACGCAAATTGCCTTCAAGTTCCTAAGCGGTTCATCCCGATCGGCTGCCGCCTCACGAAGATGCAAGTGGACTTCTTTAGGCTCAGCGAACTGAAGGCTCAACACTCGCAGCACCAAGATTGAAGATCCGCTACAAACACCAAAAAGGCTTCCGTTCTCGAGCAAGCCCGATATTCCTTGGCGATGTGAGGCAACGAATCCACGATGTTCACTACGTAGATTCAAAATAACGGCCGGGCCGTCGATCGACACGACATATCCGAAAACTGCACGATCAAGCATTTGTGCCGCCCTTCATCTCACGGATCATCTTCGCAATTTCCGCTGATCGCTCATCAAAGATTGCTGGATCTGGAAGATCGACAACGAGATTATTGAAGCAGGCACGCGGACACCCACCAACAATCGTCACCTGCGGTGATTTCAACGCAATGAGACGTTGCAACGACTTGTATTCGTCGGAGACTTCAGGGCCGTCTTCACCTATGTCAGCCACCGGTGCGTAGACCACCAGTGAAAGCGTTGGGTTCTGCAACGCAGAAAGAATGATCCGATTCAAATGGTCGTCACAAAACGAGTATCCGTTTACGATCAACGCAGTTTGAGGCCGATTGAGAAACTCGGTAAAACGCCGAAAAAGTTCGCCGAGCACGAATCCCACGGTTTGCATGTACTTCGCCGCACTTGGGAAGACCATCTCTTGCCCAAAGTCGTCTTCCGAGCCATCGCGAAACTCACGAATCTTTTGCCACAGAGCCTCACCGGACTTTTCGACAACACAGTCATCATTCGAGGCGATCCAGGTCAGTGAACCGTGTAGCTTTGCAAGGTAGACCTCATAGCAACCGAATCTGGCTTCTCCGCGAGCAAGCGTGTTACGCAGACCCAGATCGAAAGCGTGAGGAGAAAAGGTGCGGTTGTGCAAACCCCGAAACCCGTTCATTACTTCTAGCCCAACGGCTTCGGCAGCCCATTCGATCGCCAGGTCATAGTTTGGCGTGAATATCCATGGGGCGGCCTGCCCCGGCTGTCGAGCACCACGTATCTTTTGCAGTAGTTGACAGTGGTCTTGAAGCTTCGTCGGGATGTCGCGAACCTTCAGCGGATCTTCCCAGTAATCCTGTTGCAGGAGCGATGCTGCAACAACCGTCCGACGCAAATCAAGTTGCGCCGCAACAAGATCTTCTTTTTCGTCAGCATCGCGCCGGGCGGCATCGAGTATTGCAATTTGCAGGTCGTCCATTACCTGCTCAAGGTTCGGCGTCTTACCATCAACAAAACCGTGATCTTTCAAAGTCTCGAAGGAATCCTCGAACTCTGTCGTGAACTTTTCCCAGAGAGTTTGGATTGTCATTCCGCCCATGCCGACGGATGCACCAGCACCTAGTAGAACGCCGATGTGCTCTAGACGTAACACAGCGGCGAGATGAGCACGGAGCGCCTCCTCGTCCAGCTTTGAGTCTCCACGGAAGGCAACAATCTTTTTCTGGGACGCTGCACCTTTGAACTCGTTGTCCTCAGAAACTGGTTCGAACGGTAGATTTGAAGCTTTCTTTTTTGCCATTGTTTTTACTGTTTAGAATTTATTGATTGAAAATATATCCTAGAACCTCCGCTTCCGGAGACGTCCCTCGACCTCGCGGCCGTGGAGGATAAGGCGGGGTGTGGGGTTCGTTTTCGGTGCAGTTAACTTGGTGGGGCTTTGGTGTTGGTGACGATTATTTCTGTGGTTCCACGTGCTCGACACGAACGAGACCTGAGTGCATCCAGTTGAAATCGTTGTCGCAGGTCATCAGGACACCACCGACAGCTTTGGTTGCTGCGGCGATCCACATGTCATTCTGGCCGGTGTTGTGGCCGCCGCGACGATCGAGGTCGTAAAGTTCCGCATAGGCGTCGATCACCTCTGGCAATCCGGCCTCGATGCGCACTAGTTCTCCAAAGATGTCATCCAACCGCTCCATCTTTGCTTTGCCCCAGCCACCGTGCTTGGCAAGCCCGTGAACCTCGCCCTCAACGGTCGTTGGAACCAACGGACGATCGACGCGTTGATCCAATGCGTATGTTGCCAGCAAGAACTGCCCCGTCCGATCTTGGCGAGCCCAATGAATCAGCACGTTGCTGTCCAAAACTACGATATCGCTGGTCGAGATACTCAAGACAACTGCTCCAATGCTGCCTCGATCTCTTCGTCGGTTTCGTCACCAGGCCAAGCGCCCGCGATGGCGGCCATGCCACTGCGTGGTCCCTGCCTCTGTTTCAGCCTGGACGTGTCAATGAGATCATGCCGCGACGTGGGAAGCCGGCTGAATATCGACGGTTCACCGCTGCCGTCACGGACCTCATCAGCTTCGATCCGCAATAGTCTTCCCGAAGGACGGTAGACCGCGGACCCCAGGACAAGCACGCGCTGCCTCCATAGTCGCTGCATCTCATCCATCTGAGCGTCGCCGAAAACGCCGGAAACCTTGTCACCGGTATCTAGAACCAACGTGAACCGCTGCGTACTGGCTTCGATGCCGTCCAGTTCGCCGACCAGTCTCACCCGTTGGGGCACCGGCGTCATACCGCACAGCGACTTGGCTGAGGCAACCAAGTCCGCAGTCAGTTCGATTGCCAGACCAGCTTTCTTTTGGTTCTGAAACTCGATACTCGTGAACGGTCCCTTATTGAAGAATTTTTGAAAGCGGCCCACACTACGAAGCAGAGTCGTGTCGAAGTGTTGACTGTCTTTTTCCCCAACACGAATGTCTGTTAGAACGTCGCCGAACATATCGAAACCTGTCGTGTCCGCGTCCGGCATTAGCTCAGGGAAAAGACTCTGCTGCTTGAATAGTTCGGGGGCAGCATCGCCGAGTCGAGCGGCCTCGAACCGCAGCGAAATACCATCGTCATCGCGATGGTCGACAAATCGAATGTCAGCCGCTCGCTTAAGCCACTCCGGGCCGCGTCCTTTGGTGGAGCTGCGATTCTGGACCGCCATCGAAACGGATTGTCGAATCACCTTTGGTAGTTCAACGAACAAATGCCCTATGTATTGCGGTGGCAGTCGCGTGCCGAAATGGTCGGTACTATGAAGTCGTAGTGTTTGTTCAATTAATTGCATGGACTGCCTCTGTCGATCATTCGATCAAAAGAACCAATTGTAGGCCAACATTGGACACGTTTGGTCACACCTTTGCGATTGTGCCTATTCATCTTCGCCTCCAAACTCCAACGTCGGCTGGTCCGAATCGTTCTTGCTGACTCGCTTTCCATGCTTTTTCGGCCTCTCCTTATCTCCCTTACTCCCCTTCTCCCCATCTCTCTTCTTCGCCAGAAGAAGCTCTTCTTGATGGCGTTGTTCGTTGAGTTCGAGGAGGCGGGCGAGGACTTCGTCGCGGAATTCGTCGGGCCAGCGGAGACGCCAGGGCTTTTTCTTTTTGGACTTTTTCCGCGCTCCCGCTGCGGGCGGCCCCGCGTCAGCATCGTCTTCTTCCTCTTCGTAGTCGAGCAGGAACTCACAGCGAGCGCTCTCGGCGAGGTCGTCCCAGCCGTAGGCCCGCAGCACCGCTCCATCCATCAAACCGTGAAGACGACGAAGCTCTAAGATGCCCTCCGATTGCTCATGCGGATCATGAAAACGGTTGTACGTATCTGTCAGTCCTTGGCGATTCTCAAGTATCAATGCTTCTCTGCGCGAGTAGCACGTTTCACCGGCGGTTGTTAGGTCTTGATTGTCCCGCCACGATTTAGGAAAAGGGAAGGGTCTGAAGCAGGAAAGCGGTACATAGCGCACATCTAACTTCATCGTCGATGCATACTTTGTCAGCCAAACATCGTGGACATTCCCTTGCATTACTGCGAATGACGCAAAGTCGTCAAAGCAGAAAACCACAACTCCTTCGGTGAATACCCAATCAGTCGGGATAAAGCGAACCATGTGCATTCCGCAGACACGTGAGCGCACCAATGCTCGGTCGATTCGCGTTTCGCGAATATAACGATAGAGTCCCTGACGCGCGTGAAAGTACTTCCACCATTGTTCGACCATCCGCGGATACCGATCGGCATCTCTCGCTATTCGTTGTGGCTTTACATGCTCTTCTAAATGTGCGAACGGAATTGGAAACGATCTGGCTTCCTCTTCGGTGCGCTCTTCCATGTCAATGACCCAACGTGGCTCTTTGATTTCGAGCATCTCATTAAGCTCACGACCACCGACGCATTTCTTGACTACTTCCGAGTTTTTGGCGTCCGCTTTCAACATGTCAGCAGCCTGTCCAATTTCGAGGAAGAATCCTGTTCCGGCGAGCTTTGACCCCTCGTAGCAATATTCTGTGTTGGCGTTCAGCTTCTCTGGTTTGATGTTGAGTTCGGGACGTGTCGATTCAAGTTCATTGCTTATCAGCGTACACGGCTTTCCGTTTGCGACTAATTGGCCCTTAAAGTCGCCTTTCATCATCCAAACGTGGGAAACGATCACTGCCGCATCGCCGGGCCAAGTCTTACTACGTTCAGCGGCATAAACGGTGCCTCCGTGGGCCACCATCCATGCAATACCGACTTTCTTTGTTGTGGTTTGAGCGATTGTGTTCGTTGCGATTAAGCCGAAACTTCCCCCACGATTTAGCAACTCAAAAACACGTCGAAAGAAAAACGCGCAGAGGTCAGCCTTTCTCGAAGCCCCATCGAAATGCTCGAAGAGGTAATCGTTGTACGTGTAGCCAAATGCGCGAGATATGTCGGCTCCGCTCATAAACGGCGGATTCCCCACAAACGCATCGAACCCGCCATTCTCCCTCGCAAACACTTCAGGAAACTCAATCTCCCAATGAAACGCAGGGATGGGGTGCGAGCCTGCGCGCAGCCGCGCGGCGGCCTGGCCCAAAACGCGACGCGACTCGAAATCGACCTGCTTCCCACGCCCCGCGGTCAAACTCTCTAAATAAGAGCTGGCGACTCCAAACAGACGCTCGGCGTGCTCTTCACGCTCCTTCTTTTTCTGACCCGCAAAGAAACCGCTCACACACGCATCGCCCACCAGACGGATCAGGTCCAGCGCCTCATCCGCACTGGCCATCCGCTGCTGCTGATCGCGGTACGGCACATCTTCGCGGGCGTTGAGGATTTTGGCTCGCGCTTCGGTCGCTCGGTCCAGACGACGCTGAATCAGCTCTTCGCCAAACTTCTTCTGCTTTTTCACTTCCCAATGGAAGCCAATGATTTGCTCGCGCGTCAGACCCACCAGCGAATCGCCGTGACGCAGGGCATGGTCCAGAAACGTGAAGGCGTGGTCTTTGGCCAGCGTCACCAGCCATAACGAGAGTTTGGCCAGATCGACCGCCATCACATTCTTGTCCACTCCGTACAGACATCGCTGGGCGATCAGACGGCGGGCGTAAAGCACTTCGTCTTCATCGGGGGGAATGTCGGTCGGGACGGCATCGTGCGCGTACCACGCTTTGATCAGTTCATCGCCCAGTTGGCGGCACGCTTCCACCAGGAAGGCTCCGCTGCCCATCGCCGGGTCGCAGATTTTCAGGTCGAGGATTTGCGAGGGATGGGGAGTGCCGATCTGGCGGGCGGCCTGGGCGTGTTTGACTTTCCGCTCGGAGGCTTTGATGCGGAGTTCGATTTCGCCTTTGGTGAATTTCTTTTTGCGGTCTTCTTTGGTGGGCTCCCAGACGGTGGGAAGATCGGCCTCCGGGTCGGTGAGCTGTTTGAGGATCGGCTTCAGAGTCGTGGCAACGATCGGCTCGGTTAGGGATCGGGGCGTGTAGTGCGATCCGCTGCGGCGGCGTTCGTCGGAGGGCTGAAAGACGATCGATCCGTCGGGAACGACATTGTGAGTGACCGACTTGGCGATCTTTTTATCCAATGCAACCAAGATTTCATCGATCGACTTGGCGTCCTTCATCGCTTTGGCGTCCGCTTTACCGAGCTTTTGGTCGGTATGTTCTTTCAGCCATTTGGCGCGGTCCTTGCCCGCCACATCCAACATTGCGTCCAGATTGATCGTTGCCGGCGCACCATGCTTTTTCTGCGGCTTGATGGCAATCGACCTGCCGCCAGAGACCTCAATTTCAAATCCCATGATGGCTTCGTAAACGCTACCAATCTGTTCAACGTCCAGCGTTCGATAACTGAGCCGATCGCCATTCAAGATCAATAGGTTTCGCAGCACTCGAAAGACGACGCCATCGCTGATCCGAGGAACATTGACCGGGGATCGCCGCTCAGGGTCCGAGTAGATGTTGACGTCGTTGTCATCGAAACGTCCCTCCAAAAACGGATACCGGTTGGGATCAAACAGATATCCATCCCGAGGTGGGATTTTCATCTCGTCGTGCTGGCCACCACCGTAGATCAATCGGAACAGTGTCAGCAGTTGTGCCCATGATCCAAAACGCTGGTCCATCGTATCGGGGAATCGACCATGGTCACTGCGCATTCGATTGAACAGCCCGGACACGGAATAGTGGTTGGAGTAGATCGGATCGCTAGAAACTAGCCCTCGGTCCTCGGCGTACAGGATGAACACCAGCCGCATCAGGACGGTCAACAATCCGTGATAAACGTGTTGCGGATCATTTTCAAGAATGCGGTCTAGCAGTTCTCCGTTGCGATGATCATTGGCAGCTTGAAGCCCACGCAGTAGGTCGAACAGGGCAGCCATGACCTGTTCCGCCAGTTGTGTCGAAACCGTGTTTTGATACTTGCGGCTATTGGTCAGGATGGCGGGCAACCGCTGGTTGTCGCCCATCGAAAACATGCGCTCGGAAGACAGAAGCATGTGTAGGGCGGCAAACATAGGCCGCCCAGCGACTTGTGCCATTTCGTCAACGTTGAACGTCGCGTAGCCGCTCGTTTCGCCACGAGGCGAGTAGACGAGCCGGAACGATCGCCCGTTGGACAGCAGACCGATCGGCACTTCGGTCTCGCGCAGCAATCGCTCGAACTTAGCCTGCGGCGCGGCATTCCAGTGGCGACTGCTATCGGCAGCCCCCGCATCATCGAGGTCGGTACCGGTGGGCAATTCTTGGATCAGCAGGAGCCAAGGGTTCTGACCTTCCTCGGGCTTGAAAACGGGCACCGCGTGCGTCGGACGCAGTGTCTCGTTGTACTGCGGCAAGACGACTTCCAACTTCGCCATGTCGCCACTGAGCACTTGGCGTGCAGGCACATCGACGAGGTCTTCGACTTCCCAGCCCAGGACGGCTTGGACAAATTCACGCAGGTCACGCACCTCTGGATGGATAACGCCAGCGTCGTCTTGCACCAAGCACTCCAAGAATCGGGCGTGCTGGCCCATGATGTTCTTGTTGACGTAACACTGAGCCTCGAGCATCGCGGGAATCGAAACGACAAGGCCGATGGGCTGGACATAGCCCAGCCATTCGATGTGCGCGAATTCTTCGGGTGATTTTGGCATGATGTTGTTTCTATGAATCTTGCTTTAGAAAAGCTCTTTCGTTTGCTTCTTCTTTTTACCAAGAGAACTTCCCGATTTTCGCATTTGCTTAAGCCATTCCACATGCTTCACTTCACCCAATGAGCGAGCTGACACCATCGAGAATCGGATAATCTCGCCAGTTCGATCGGGATGTTGCTTCAACCATTTCAAGTGAGATAAATAGGGACCACCTTGCATCTCAAGAAACGCCTTGTAGGCAAGACGCGGTCCCGGCGTGCGCATCGCTAACGATTCAGTGATTGCATGCGTATAGAACTGGGCCAAACCTTCCTTGACTTCGGCATCAGAATGGCGGAAGCCATCGGTCGGCCATTCACCACCGTCAATATCTTTGCCTAGATGTGTATAGCCATGAGCGAGTTCATGTATAAGCACGACAATCGTCAAGTCTTCGATTCGCACATCTGCCATCGCAGCGGTCATTGCAATCGCGATCCAGTAGATCTCAATCTTGCTCTCCGAGCCATAAAAGTAGGCACCGAGAATGTCCTCACTGATATTTCGAATTTCCTTCCGAACCTTTTCAGCAATGGCAAGTTTTTGTAGGACGAGACCAAGATCACGAGAGCGAGCAAGCGAGCGTTCCGAAGCCTGCCATTTTCTGGGAAGCTTGTCCCAGTTTTGTACCTCTTCCCAAAAATTAAGCAGGTAGTCAGCGCCTGCAACCAACCCGCCAATTTTTGGCTGGCCGACGATAAGCTTCCAAAGAACAGGGTCGTTATAATGATTGATAAGGTTCGCCAACTCGCTTGAAAAGCCCTCGACAACTCGAATTGGAATTGACTGATTCGAGTCATGGTCGTTCAATCGCAACCCAGTCGAATCTCGAATGTGCTTCCGTAGCGTGCCATTCCATTGCTTTACTGCGCGAACCACCCTTTCCTCTGCATCCGGTGGAATGAGAGGACGGATCAAACGTGTTGTCTGTTCTTGTACCGAGTCCATTGCGCAATTACCCCGTCACCGGCCATAGATAAACCAGCCCGACCGGTTCGATTCGCTTCGCTTGGACTTCGTAGATACTTGCGATGCGATCTGGCTCGGTTTTGAGTTCTTCGCGAAGTTCGTCGAGACGCTTTGCCCAATAACGCTTATTGGCGTCGAGTTGCAGCAGTTCGTCGTCGACGTCCCCGAAATCAAACCGCATTTGATTGGGGTCGAGTTTGGAAATTCGTTTGATGGTGTCGGAAATGTGTTTGCGCTGCGTTTCCAAAATCTCACGCATCGCCTTGGCCTCTACGACTCCACGGGCGGCGAGTTTCTTTTCCGCATCGGCCGCGTATTCTTCGCCGCGGGTATCCAGGTGTGGCAGCAGTTCGCCGATGTCAGCGGCGGCAGATTGCTGGAGTTGTTGGATGACTTCGGGGGTCAGCTTGATGCCACCGCCCTCAAGCAGCGCGTCGCCCAACAAACCCATCGTCTTTGCTTCGGCGTCTTTGGCATAAGGCGACAATGGGCCTTTGCGGATACTGGGGTCAGCCCAACGTGCAGTGACGGGAATGAGCTCTTCGTGCAATCGAGCGGCACCCTCGCCGTACAAAGCCAGGCGTCCGAGAAGCACGACGCGCGGAATCGAGTCGGTCGCTTGGGCAAAGCAAGCCCGCGATAGGTCGTGATGAACAAATCCTTGAGCCGTGAACCGTCCGAGCAAACGTTGGACGACGCGCTGTTCGAGGTGCAAGTGAACGAAGTCGTCACCGACAACGCCAGGGTCTTCAAAAACGACGGGCCTAATGGGCGACGATCGTCGCCACTCCCATAGTTTCTGGTCTCGTTTTCGCGGAATCCGCAACGTGTCCATCGTTTCGGCCCATGTGGGATCAGCACCGGATCGCTGATCGATGGCGGGGAAGGTAAAACACGTGGCCCCGTCTTCGTCTTTGGTTTCGTCGAGCGTCTCGGTGCCAAGCAGAGCCAGCGAGCAAGAGATTGCGGACTGAAAATGTTCATCGCTAAGCCCAATGCTCTTGCGAGACTTTTCAAGTAGCGTTCGAAGACGGTCGATTTGTTCGCGAAGCTCAGTTTGACGCATCCGAGTCGCTTCAAGTTCGTCTTCAATCGCGGTCCTTTGATTCTCTTCGATGTCGGCCGCGTCGATCTCGGCTTCCATGTCGTCGATCGAACCGTGACGAATACCGAGGCTCATCGATTTGGTGAGTTTGGCGTCGATGACTTGCGACAGACTGCCGAGTTCTTTTCGGATCGTTTCAGTCTTCCGGACCAGCACTTGCAGAATGCGGTCTTCAGGTCGTTGCTTGTAAACGAAGTAATGGCAGAAGACTTCCTCCTTGGCCTGCAGCTTGCGGTCGATCCGTCCGTTACGTTGCTCCATCCGACTAGGGTTCCAAGGCACGTCGAAGTGAAACAGATTGCTGCAGTGTGCTTGCAGGTTCAGGCCTTCACGTGCCGCGTCGGTCGCGATCAAAATCCGAACCGGATGCTTCTTGGGGTCGGTGTTAAATGCCTGTTTGATCTCTTCGCGTTTGGGCGGTGGCGTGGGTCCGTGAAAAATGTTGATACGAGAGTCAGCTCGATCGCTGCCCGCGATGGCTGCTTCTAGGCGACCGACCAGATAGCGTTTGGTGTCGTCGTACTCGGTGAAGATCAATACGCGAGTGTCGTTCCACTGTGCATCATTCTTTCCAAGGTCAGGACACATGTTGTCGCGAATCCACTGAATCAGTTTCTCCGTTCGCGTATCCGTCTTGCCGCGCGATTGCTCGGCAATGTTGGTCATCTCTTCGAGCAGTAGTTGCTCGCGAGAAAAGAGTCCTTTGGAGCCCGCATCGATGGTCGGCCCCAGGGTGCTCGCTGACACCGCTTCCACCTGTGAAGCGACTTCGTTGTCCATTTCTTCTTCGGAAAGCGATGCGCGATCGTCATCGCTGCCGACGCTGCCGGCCAGGAGGTCGGCGTGACGCGGTGCTTCCGCCTCGGCAATCGCTTCGGCCTGCATCTTTTCCCATTGACGCTTGACGGTTTTACGGTGGACTTTCAACGTTTTAGCGAAAGCTTCGATGGATGAAAGCAATCGTTGCTGTAGTCCGGTGATGAGCAAACCCGAGGCGGCCTGTTTCCGCTTGGTTTCGTTGCTTAGACGCTCTTCCCTTGTTTGTCGGTACTCATTCAGCAAACGAGAAAGCTTCAGTTCCGGTGCGTCTTCCGGCAGCCCGTCGATCGTCACCTGAACGACGCGGCGTTTTGGGAAGCCTCCCTGAATCTCGCGAATGTCTTCTTTGATTCGGCGAACGATCGTTTCGTCGCGATGCTTGGCCGCTACGGGGACGCCACGACAGAAGCGTTGGGGATCAAGGATTTCGAGCAACGCGGAGAAGCTATTGGAGTGGCCGTTATGTGGCGTCGCCGATAAGAACAGCCGATGCTCAAACCTCGGAGCCAAGTCACGTACCGACCGCGTGATTTGAGAGTCGATCGCGTACTTCTGACCGCTAGAAGGTGCGGCGTGGTGTGCTTCGTCAAGAATGAATAACGATCCGCTACGGAACGTGCCAAGGTGGTCCCGCAGTGGGCCAGCATAAGCTTCGTCGATCAACAACCGATGGGAGATCAAAAATCGCGTGTGCGTGCTCCAAGGATTGACGCTGAATCCGCGTTCACGCCGAACTCGCTTCATGTAATCCTTATCGAGGATCTCAAACGTCAAGCCGAATCGAGCTTCTAGTTCTTCTTTCCATTGCAAAAGCATCGACGGCGGGCAGGAAACGAATATCTCGCGGACCTTTTTGCGAAGCAGAAGCTCCCGAGCGATCAAACCGGCTTCGATCGTCTTGCCCAGGCCCACGTCATCTGCAATGAATAGATTGACTCGAGGAAGCAACAACGCTTTGCGAAGTGGCTCCAATTGATAGGCGTCCAAACGGATGCCGGCACGAAACGGCGACTGAAATAGTTTCGGGTCGGTCGACGTGACGCAGTTCCATTTGAGTGTGTTTAAATACGCGGCGAACACTTTCGACTCATCAAAGCCCTTCGCGGCGATCGTTTCCCACGCTTCACTGGTCAAGACATGGGGATCCAGTTCCTTTTCCCAAAGCACCTCCAGTGGAGCGCCTTGGTTGTCGTCATCAACACAGGACAACTTTACTAGCGTGCTGTCCGCGACTCGCTTGGGTTTGACGATCTGCTCGACCAGGTAGGTTCGTTGCCGAATCCGAGCGATCTGTCCGGGCTGAAGTGTTTCGATGGTGGTCGTCATGCTTCGTTGCAATCCGGTTTGTGGTCGTCCTATTTCGATCGTTTGGGCTTTGATGCGGAGCGTTCAATGCTCTTGAGAAACTTGTCTAAGTCACTCCGTTTGAACAATCGGTAGCCGTTGGCCGGATTCCGATGCACAGGGATTTTTCCATCCTTGGCCCAAGTCCGAATGGTGTTCTGAGAAACGCCAAGTATTTCCGCTGCCTCGGACGTCAACGCATAGTCGGATAGTTTGGTCATTGTCGAATTCCAGTCATCGAAACTTCGTGTGCTGGTTTCGCCCCATCTTGTTGAATTCGTTTAGGGTACCAAACCCTGCAGCTCACGGATAGTCTGCGCGATCTACTGCTGTTAGAATTTGTAAAACCAGTGTGAAGGCGACGTGATGCGTGACTTCATCTTTCGTAGAGGATTTGTCGTGGAGTGAAGTGGTGCGAGAGAACAAATCAACCAACTTGGATTGAGTAAAAAGCAACAGAGAACGCAGACGCATGAATTCGGAATCAAGTAATGGCGGCGAGTCGACTCTATGGCCCGAATTCTGGGACTCTTGCGCGCGTTTACTGACGATTTATCCGGACCGTCCTGCGACGGTGGACCGAGATGCAGAGGTGAAGCAACTGGAGCGACAACTCAAGTCGGTTGCCGAAGAAATGCTGCCGGCGCTCTGCGAGGGCGATCACTGGGTTGGCGATGCGTCGGTCGGAAAGGGCAACTGGGCTGCAGTTCCCTGGGTGGCGTTCTTTGATAGCCGCGAGACGACCAGCGCACAAAAAGGCGTTTACCCCGTGATCCATCTTTCGCCGGAAGCTCCCGTTGGGATTCGCATTGGACTTGGGATTGCTGCGAAGGCTTATCGAGGTCGAGAGGACGAAAAGGCGGCAGCGGTTTGGGACGAACTTGGCAGCGATCGCCGACAGGAACTGATTGATGTCGGGTTCGTGGATGTGGTCAGCGGTTCGTCACAGCGAACACCAATCGGTTCGGGCGGTTTGGCACGGCGTTACGACAAAGGCATGGTGTTCGAGAGGTTCGTCAATCTCGAAGAGTTGAAACGATCGCCCGCGGAGTTGACCAAGGCTCTGAAAGTACTGCTGACCAGCTATCGGCATTGGGTTGATATCGAATCGTCAGAGCCTACCGACGACGTCGGCATTGACTTTCTGACCCTGATGCGAGAGTACGCTGACGAACGAGTCGTATTTCTAAGTCCGAAGCGTGACCGACGATTCATCATCACTGACGTTGATGACCGCGGCTGTACGGTTCAGCGTCTGGATTCGGAGAGTCCGGCTCGCGTGACTCTGTCGGCCTATCAGTCGAAATTGGCTTGGCTGAAGGAGCAAGGCGGACAGGCTCCAAGGAAAGAGATTGATAACACGACTGCAGTACAGATTTGCTACTTGCTGATGCCCGAGTTAGGGCTGAAGGCAGATCGGCGAACAGCACTCATCTTTGAGAACGATCAACAGCGTGCTGACAACTTGATCTCGCTGATTCAATCCATGCACGCGGTGACGCTTTACAAACCCGTGATCCTGACACTGGTGATTGAAGCGATTCGTGATGGGGAGCTGGATGATAATCGCATTTCGTTTGACTGGTTGCTGCCCCGATTTGTGTCGCGAATGCGAGAACATGGCAAGGAAATCGGCGAGCAGCAATTAGCGGAGGGATTCGGTCGTTTGGCGAGCGATTTATTTTGGATGCATGCTCATCACGACCCGAGCGAATTGCTTGACGTGTCCGCGCCCACGCCAGCGAAAATCAGAGAACGAGTCTCACACGCGAGGTTACAGGAAGCGTATTGGGAAATGCTGCAGGACGTAGATTGCCAGTCGAGGGTTTTGGATGCAATTGAATCTAAATGGTGGCCGGCCGAGCCGGTGGAGATTGATATGCCGAAGTATTGGATATTAGCGCCAGGCCAGAAGGCTACTCTTTGGGAAGACTGGCAAGAACGAGGCGTCGGTACAATCGGATGGCGTGACACGGGTGACCTGTCGGAGTATTCGTCGCAGGCTGAGCTGGAAGAGTACGCCGAGAGCAAAGCGGCGGCGAGGATGCTATGGCTGTTCTACAAGACGATGAAAACTGGCGACGTCGTTTTTGCGAAAGTCGGCCGCAGCGCGATCTGTGGTTGGGGGATCGTCACGGGAGAATATGAATACGACGAAGATCAAGAACCGCATCCGTCATCGCGTACGATTGATTGGAAGGGTGTTGACGAGCATCCAATGCCGTCAACGATGTTGCTGCCGATGCAAACCCTGACTCCAATGGATACGAACATCCCGTTCCTTTGTGAGATGAAGGGTGCGTACGACGGCATCCCTGGTTTAGATGCGATCGACTGCGACGAGGAAGATGATGATGACGACGAAATTGAGCTGATCGCCGAAACCAATTTGGCAGAGGCAACCGAAAACCTGATCGACGCGATCGAAGCTGAAGGGTTCATTTTTCATCCGTGGCAGATTGCAACGTATATCACTGCGCTGCGCACCAAGCCCTTTGTCATCCTGGCTGGTGTGTCGGGGACAGGAAAATCAAAGTTACCAGCGTTAGTTGCTGATTTGACCACAGGAAAGATGGATCGAGTCTCTGTGCGGCCCGATTGGACGGACAGTTCCGACGTTCTCGGCTACGTTGACCTGCAGGATCGTTTCCGTCCCGGTGTCGTGTTGAAGGCCGCGCGGATAGCATCGACCGATCTTGAGCGATATCACGTTTGCTTGCTGGACGAAATGAACTTGGCCCGTGTGGAGCATTACTTCGCCGAAGTGCTGAGTTCAGTTGAAGATCGTCGAAAAGCGACGACTGGCGGATTTCAGACGACGAAGTTAGTCGCTCAAACGCTGCCCGCAGAGTACAGGGAATGGCAAGAGCAAATAATGCCAGCGAACTTTGGGATCGTTGGTACTGTGAACATGGACGAGAGCTCTCACGGGTTCAGCCGGAAAGTACTTGACCGCGCTTTCACATTGGAACTGTCTGAAGTCGATCTCGACTTGGATCAGTCAACCTCATCGGTTGGATCAATGGATCCCGTCTATTGGCCGGCTGCGTTCTGGCACTGCAACGCAACACGACTGTCCGAGTGTGACCAAGACTCGCCAGCGTTCCGCGCACCAGCCGAACGAGCCACTGAAGTTCTTCAACAGGCGAACAAATGCTTGGTGCATAGTCAGTTGCAAGTGGGATACCGGACCCGTGACGAGGTCATCCTCTTTCTGCTGAATTCAGAAAAGGTGAAAGATTCATTTCGCACACGCGACGGTAAGCAGGTCGATCCGCTCGACCTTGCCCTCATGATGAAGGTGTTGCCGCGGCTAGTTGGCGGCAGCAATGCGATTCACCGAACAATGATCGGGCTGTTGGGGCTGGCACATGGGCAGTCCATGAACGAATCGGATGATGCTGAAACCGCGGTTAAGAGCTGGGCCGACGCAGACCGACCGGACGCAATCGAGGGTGTCGCCTTTCCACGAACAGCTTCGCGGCTTTGCCTGATGTGGGAGCGATTGAAGTCCGAAGGCTACACCTCGTTCTGGTTGTAGCCATGAAGCACTTGTTCCGCATCGCAACGAATCGTTTCACTCTCGACTGGCATCGTGTCCGCGAGAACGAACACGCTGTGCTGGCACAGTCGATGCCGGTCATGGGACGGTTACGGTTGGTGCCGCACGACGACGGTCTTCAGTGGCGTGACCTGATGATGCGAAACGGTGTACCGGATGCACTCGCATCGGATGCCAGCGATCCGAATGGACCGCCACTTTATGAACAGACCGAATACCAGCTTTACCTTCGCGGCGCGAATGACGGTGACACGGTCGAGATACGGCATCGCGATCCCGTTATCACTCGGGCGTTGAACTCGCAAGAGAACGGACGCGTGGTTCACGGAAGCGTGAACTTCCGTGGGCAGATAGGGCGCAGCCTGTTCTCGATCTACGTCAACGGAAATCGAACACTCGACTTTGAGGTCGAAGTCTTTCCAACGAAGATCGACTACGAATCGGACTACCAGGAAATCGTCGCCGATGTACAGTCGATTCTGACAAACCTCGCTTACGAATACCTGCGGTCGACTCACCAGATGGGCAAACGATCGCGTGATCGCCCGCCATCGCAGCTTGAGTGGCTGATCTTGATCGAACATATATTCGACGATCTCGACGAGGCAATGAACCACATTGCCCAGCGACCGACCCGAGGTCTGGTTCGACGCGAGCGAACGACGCAGCTGGAACGGATCCGCAGAGTGGATTCACGTGTGAGGTCCCAGGTTCGACGCGGTCGGGGAAAGGGGGCGTTGGTTCGACTTGATGGGTTCTCGTTGCGCGAGCAGATCACCGAGCGGCCCGCGGAGTTGACGCTGGACACGATGGAACACCGTTGGCTCCGGAATCAACTTGTCGACATTCAGCGAACTCTCGGGCAGATCGCGAACATCTACGACTGCGAAGCCGAATTGTCCTCGCGCCGCAAGCGAACGTCCGAAGGTATCACCCGTTTGAAGAGTCGAGTTTCGCGGCTATTGAACTTGGAACCGATCAAAGAAGCGGAAGGCGATCCGCCGATGGGGTTTGCTTCACTGCAACTAGTGTCGGCACCGGGTTACCGAGAGGCCTATCGGCTGCTGATGTTTCTGAAGATGGGTTTGCGGCTCGAAGGTGATTTGATTCAGTTGGCTGTCAAGGATCTGGAGGTGCTGTACGAGTACTGGACTTACTTGACTGTCGTTCGCATCATCCAAGACGAACATGGTCCTCCGCAGAATCTCGAATCGCTGTTCCGCGTTCGCTCGTCGGGCCTGTCGGTTCAGTTGAAGCAGGGCGAGACGCAGCAGGTCGCGTTCGCGGCTGGTAAGCATCGAAAAATTCGAGTCAAGTACAACCCGCAGTTTGCCAACCAAGACACCACACTGATCCCGCAGAAGCCTGATATCTTGATTCGCTTTGAAGAGGACGGTTGGCCCATTATCCAATTGGTGGCGGATGCCAAATACCGAATCGACGCGACCGATAAGTACCGTCAGCAATTCAAGTCGTTTGGCCCACCCGCGGATGCGATCAATGTCTTGCACCGGTACCGCGATGCAATCTTGGAGATCGACCAGACGGAATCAGATGCACTCGGGTTGAAGCGATCTGTCGTTCAAGCAGCGGCTTTGTTTCCGATGAACCTCTCGCCCGACTCCGACTTTCGTGATAGCCGCTTGTGGCAATCGCTGGAGCGACTTGGTGTGGGGGCGATCCCGGTGCTGCCCAGCAACACTGCGTTCTTGAAAGAATGGTTGCTTTCGGCCGTTCGCCAAGGCGGTTGGTCGATGGCGGACCGTGCGATTGCGAACTCCGCGGATGAGCGATCAAGGGACTGGCGAATCGCGGCAAGCGAAGCGGTTTTGATCGGAACGCTGCGTTCGCCTGGCACGCAGGAGCATCTCGATTGGATAATGTCGGAGCGAGTGTATTACCAGCCCTACGCCAAAACCCAGCCGCGCCAACATCACGTCAACCAAGTGGCGATCTACACGCCGGCCAGCTTAGGCAACCCGGGCATCCGACATGTGGCCGATGTTCGATCGTTCGAGTTCGTGGATCGCACCGAGATTGCGACCCCATGGCAACCACGACGCAACGAACCCATGGTGCTGTATCGGTTGAGTCCCATCCGTCCAATGAATCGTGAGATTAAGTTCACCTCTCAGGACTACATGCCACCTCAGGGACGCTGGACCACGCGTTTGGGACTGGAACGAGCAAGGTCCGTTTCTGAAGTCGCGTTGGAGACCGAGCCGGAATGGCGATTGTTGGAATGGCTGCATGCGACCAAGAAAACGTTTTCGATTCGTCTCGCTTCGGCAAGAAGCCAAGATGCTCAAAACCCAAGGGGCCGAGCTTGGTTTCACTTTGAATCTGGCGACCGAGTTCGCTTTGACGGCAAGAATGGTTTCCTCTGGCGTCCCGTCGAAGGAACTGAGCGTTATTTCTCGCTGAGAGATTTCATCCAGCATCAGGAAGCGTAAATGTCAGCCGACAAGTCCCGTGTGAATCGCATCCTCGTGGTCGTACCATGCGGAAAAGGAATGGGCTGAAGTTGTTCGGTTCGCCATACACGCCTCGTTTTCACGATTGGGCGTACATGAAGAAGCGTGGGCAACTTGATCTCGTTTGGCAATCAGTTCCCGATGATGTGGACATTTTCATTACGCATGGTCCGCCAAAGGGTGTTTTGGATATCACGCACGACATCGAGTCAAAGGAACTCGTTCAGGTCGGCTGTGCTGCTCTGCGACGACACGTCGAAGAACGGATCAAGCCGAAGATACACGCCTTCGGTCATTTGCACGACGAAAAAGGTATCAGCAACTACGGGATGTTCACTCGCGGTGCAACGCAGTACATCAATTGTTCATGCTGCAATCTCGCAGCGAAGTTGAAGAACAATGGGTTTGTGATCGAATTGTAACCGAAAATGCAAAGAACGCCCGCGGGGGATTGCTCCTCTGCGGGCGTTTCGGTTTTCAGTTCGTCTTTCGACTTACAGTTCCACGAATTCGACTTCGCGGACGAAGCGGGATGCGTCGTTTTCTAGGAACGATTGGCAGACGTTGAACACGGCGTCACTGAAGCCGCCGATGTTTAGAATGTCACTTCGCTCTGGTGCCTGGCTTGTTCCGTAAAACTGATGGTCGATGCAAACCAGCTTCGGATCGGCGATGCCGTATCGACCTAGCGTTTTTTGAACTTCTGGGCAGTGAAGCGATATTGCGTTTCGAAATTATTGATTATTGTTTTGATCTCCTTGTTGCTTCCATAGCGACAACCCGTCGTATTGGGGGAGCACACCGCTGGGGAAGGTTTTGCACGCGAGTATCAGGTGTTTGCCGAAGCGGGCAGCCGGTGGCCATCCGTTGTGCCATGCTCCTGGCGGCATCACTTTCACTCCACCGCGTGAGACGAACTCTTTGCTCACAAAGAAAATGAAGTCTTGCAGTTCGCTCATCGGGCCGTAACTGCGATGCTTAATCACGTCAACGTGAATGACCTTGGATTGATTGATCACCAATGTTGTGTGCAAATGTTGCGGTTGCTGGATACGCCCAACGTAAGATGGGTTGAGCACATTTGCGTCATCATAGGCAGGCGACCAGACGTGGTTGGGGATCGGAATTCGTTGCCATGTGATGTCGCCAACTGTCAATAGAGGCAACTCATTTTGTTCGATCTTTCGCAGCTCATCGATGCCTGGATGCGGTCCATCGCCCCAGGCGGTTTGGCTGCGATCTGGATCTGGGGAGTCATCTTTACGGCGATGGCTTTCGGCTGCAATGTCAAATGCTTTTCTAAGATCACCGAGTGGACAGTGGGCAGTCGGTCGTTGAGTCATCGGAAATGTCTCCAGCGGAAAGGCACGAAGACTCACGCATCGACGACTCTGCTTGATCGGTCCGCTTGATTGCCGATTGACAGCCGCATGTCGGTATAGAAACCGAGTCCACCTTGCCCGGACCGGGCAGGTTGGCAAGGGCGTGAGCCCTACTCTTCATGTTTAAAAAGGGCAAGCCACACTGACTCGCACTGATAATACTAGGCGTTAAACCGCTGGATTCGGGGCGCAGCTTTCCAGGAAAACCTCGAAAAGGCACAAAAGATCAGCAGCACATGGCTTCACGCTACATAAAAACGCCCGCGGGGGATTTCTCCTCCGCGGGCGTTTCGGATTGTAGTTCGCCTTTCGACTTACAGTTCGACGGATTCGACTTCGCGGACGAAGCGGGATGCGTCAATGAAGTTTGAAGGGTGACGGGTGAAGTGCGAAAATATGCGATTGCAGTGACGCTCACTACTCGTCAGCCTAGTTCAGTGGGATCGGATGTCGATTCCGGCAATCATGCTTCGTCTGATCCAGCAGCATTGCGAACAAGTTCGCGAAACGTTGGTCGCAGTGACTTGTGCAAGAAACGAGCGAACGATCCGTCCAGGTTGCGGATCGCGATTAGTTCCACCACGTCAGCGAAGTCTTTATGGGTCCGACGCAGGTTACTCATCCCACATGCGATCTTCATTTCGATTAAACGTGACAGGCGAACCACAGATAGCCCTTCGATCTGCTCGACATTCAGGTCGCCAATCGGTTCGGACACCGAGACCTCGGTTCCCTTGCCAGCCTTGTGACCCGCGATTAGAAACTGAATCGCGATCCCGTCTTCGGTGCGAAACTCCGCTTTCTCTGAATCCCACGCAAATCCGGCCTCGGTCAAGACGCTTCGTACTGAATCGCTGTCTTCGGATCGAATCACCAGATCCAGGTCCGTTGTGTTTCGTTGGTAACCGTGCAAGCAAACTGCAACGCCTCCACACACAGAATAAGCGATTCCGGCTTCGGTGAGCAATTCATGGCAACGCGCAGCGACATCCCAAAGCGATTCGTTGCCAAGCATCATGTAGACCTTTTGTGCTGTGTTCATCATTTCCCTCGCCTCCGATTATACCTGCACCACGCCGAAGCGAAATAGAGACCGAATAAGGGCGAATGCAGAGCAGAAATCGAAAACGCCCGCGGGAGATTGCTCCGCCGCGGGCGTTTGAAGTGGGATAAGCTTCCAGCTTGTCATTTCGACAGGCAAGATGCCTATCCCACGTTACAGTTCGACGGATTCGACTTCGCGGACGAAGCGGGATGCGTCGTTTTCTAGGAACGATGAGACAACGTTGAACACGGCGTCACTGAAGCCGCCGATGTTCAGAATGTCGTCTCGCTCGGGTGCCTGGCTGGTTCCGTAGGGTTGAATGTCGATGCAGACTAGCTTGAATGACAGGCAGGATGCCTATCCCACGGGTAGTGATGCAAAAAACGCGATCGACGAAGCGGCGGAAGGGTGAAGTAAGAACTTAGAAGTGTGAAAAGTAGGAATCAGATCCCTTCAAACTTCACCCTTCTCACTTCAAACTTCCAAAGGTCGTGTGCGTTTTCTATTTCGTTTTCTTCTTGGTGGTCTCTCCCATTTGTTTCCAAAGGGAACGGCCGTTGTCTCGGTCCAGCCGGACAAGTTGTTGCTGTCGTGTGTCGAAAGCGATCAGGTTTCCCTTGGGTCGCTTCGCGTAAACAAACGGCAAGCAAACGGCAACGACTTTGTGCGGTTCGCCGGCCGCGTTTGGCAAGTGGCGAAGTCGAACGAGTTCGTCGATGGGTTGCGAGATGCCCGAGCAGTTCCATAAGTAGGACGGAAGCTCGATGATCTCGCTGAGGATGGTGACATAGTCACCTTTGGCGATGTCTTCGCCAGCGATCCTGGCCGCGACGGTGGTCACGGTTTTGGATCGGGTTTCGGTTGTGGTTTTCATGTTTCCGTAATCGTTGAAAGTATGATTTGTGCATGTGTGTTCTCTGCCCGACCGCGAGCTTGAATTACTCGCGGCCGGTCGTAATGGCGAAACAGGAATGTAAAACACGCATAGTTCAGTCTCTCGAGACGACGTTTGGAAGTTTGAAGTGAGAAGTTTGAAGTCGGGTGTCTGCATTCCTCACACTTCACCTTTCTTACTTCAAACTTCATCCGTGCACTCCGATGCGGAAGTTAGTCGTGTATTGGATGTGGGATAAGCTTCCAGCTTGTCGAGTGCTTGATGACAGGCAGGATGCCTATCCCACGGGTTGTTTGAAAAACGATTGACGAAGTTTGTTAATCAGACATTTCGATGCTCTACCAACTGAGCTACGAAGCGGACACAAGGTTCACTTCGGTGGGACAAAAGAAGTTGGAAGGGTGAAGTGTGAAGCATGTTCGCGCTGATTTTTCAAACTTCCAACTTCACCATTCAAACTTCAAAAGATCGACCAGCGAACCTTTTGAATCAGACGGGCCTTTGGCAAAGATGTAGTCCGATTCGTCAGTTGGTCGATCAAGAAACGCTGGTGGGAGTCGAACCCACTTGAACCGGGTTGCAGCCGGCCGCCTAGCCATCTGGCTCCAGCGTTAAGATAGGGGTGAGTCTTGAGTTGTGAGTCCTGAGAAAAGAAAGAGGAAAGCATGCGGGATCATCGAAAACTACGAGCGTTCGAGTTGGCCGATCAGCTTGTTATGTCGGTCTACTCAGCAACGAGGACATTTCCGAAGGACGAAATGTTCGGGCTGACGTCGCAACTTCGTCGTGCTTCCGTTTCAGTTGCGTCAAACATTGTCGAAGGCTGTGCCCGCAATTCGCAGGCCGACTTCGTTCGCTTTCTCGATATGGCGTTCGGCTCAATACGTGAAGTTGAATATCAATTGACCATCGCAAGGCGGTTCGAGTACACAAGCGGCGAGACCGCCGAACGACTTGCAAGCCAAGCGGATGAAACAGCAAGGGTGCTCGCTGGACTCATCCGCTCACTTCGCTCGTCTTCCTGATTCCCTCACTGCTCAAGACTCATCCCTCAGGACTCATTCTCTAAAAGTAGTCGTCACGATTGACGCCATCACAGACGTCCCGATCGGAGGCAGCAACGTTTGAACCGCTGGCCGCTGCCACATGGGCATAGGTCGTTGCGGCCGAGCTTTTCCTCGAGTTGCTTGCCTTGGATGATTCGGACTCCGCGTTTGACTTTCGTCTCCGACGGGAAGCCCCTACGACGTTTGCTCATCGGCTTGAAAGCATTGGGCGTTGTCGTCGTCATACATGTGTTCGTATCGCATCGTTCTGCTCGGGTTTGAGAGTAAGAGTGTTGAATCGAGAAATGACCAATCGGCGAAAGGGTCACTCAGATACCGTTTCCTTTTCACAAAAAGATGTAATCCAAGCAGGCAGTCGATCGGTCAGAAACGCCGGTGGGAGTCGAACCCACTTCGATCCGCTGAAAGCGGATTACCTGGCCATCTGGATCCAGCGTTTTTTTGTCATCCTAGAACAGACCTCATTGCCGACGCTGGGGTTCGCATGAATTTCTTGCCAAGCCGAAGTATCAACCCTGGTGACAAAAGTAGTCCTGCAAAACTCAGCTTCCAATTTTTTAAACCCTACACCCAAATCCATGGCGGCAGGAAAGCCTAGTGCGAATCCGCACCGCAATGGATGCACTGCTTTGCATGCTCCGACGCAAGACGCTCACCACACTTCGGGCAGGGAGGTCCCGTGAGCACTCGCTTCCGACGCTTGGCTGGTCTCGGGGCACACCATTCCATCTTGATGCCCGCAGCACGTATGCCCGCGTCGGTCTTGACGAACGCCAAGTTGAAACTGACCGATACTTCTTCGTGTCGATGGCGTCCGTCGCCAACTAATTGAAAAAAGGTGCTTCCGATGAACCGCTCTTTTTCAATCGCCCTTGTATCGACAAGAGCATTAGGGAGCCCTGTCTTCTCTAGCCAGTCGCTGGCAAGCGCGAGCGATTCCTGCCGCCGGATTCTCGTTGGGATCGACATCTTCTTGGTGATCGCTGCGAATTGCGTCGCCAGAAACTCGCCCACTTGCCCCCGTAGGAATCTTGTAAAAATGTCACTCGACGCTTCGAAATCCCCCTGAGCAAACGAGTTGATCAACGTTTTGGTTAGATCCTTGGTTCCTGCGGCGCGTGGATGCTCCGCTGAGAGCAGCGGACGCGGAAAAGTCTTCGGCCATCGCTTTTCCCATCTGAGTTTTCCCTTCGCTGATAACCCAGATTCTTGCGTACCACTTTCAGCCGGTTGCAGCTGAAGTACGTATTCGATCATGACTTCGACTTGTGAATCGTCGAGCGTCGCTTCGTCTACCGTTTCGAGCTCTTCTTCCTCGAGATCATTATCACGATCCGCCGCCAGTTCGAACAACCACACCGGAATCGGCTCGCTGGGATGGCTGCGCCGGAACAGTTCGATGTAGGACAGTTTGCGACGGCGAAACAAGTCGGTCGCCACGTCCGAGCAGAGATAGGCATAGCATGTCAATGTGTAGCGACCTGGCGGAAATTGAAAGATCGAATAATCGACCGATTGCGTGACCTGCGGGTCGGTTTGACGTCCAAAGAACCCGCCGCCATCGACGACGAGTTTGCCAGTCTCTAATTGAATAGAACGACTTGCTCGCGCGACCCAGGTTTCTTGTTCGAGGCAGTCCAGTTCACCGACAACGAGTCGCCCTGTGATTCCGAAGTCCTCTGGAAGTGAGAGCATAAACGCGTCGCCGCGCAAGGCGGCCTCGATGCGGTCCTTTACCGATCTCAGGTTTGCTTGGTGGCATGCATCAGCGATGCAGATTAAATCGGGATCCTCGCCGACAGAAAAATCAACGCGTTCTTCGTCGTGAGAATTCTCATTCATACCTATCAGCTCCCAAGCCAATTTACAGTTTCAGACATTCGCTCCCAGACCGAATTTTGATTCTACAGTAAACGAACGGCCATCGGTTTTTCTGACATGCAAGTTTTGTGACAACTGCCTGCAAGTGCTCTCGCCAGGAATCGAACCTGGTCTACGACCTTCGCCCCGTCGCAGAGCGATCCACAAGATCGACGTCGCGTGCGAATCCGGCACACTCCAAGGACAAGAAAATCAGAGCCGACGACTGGGCACCCGCATAAGCGAGCCAAAAAAGAAACACTGCCAAGAGCGGTGCCTTTCTCAGTCGAGCCACGTCGGCGTGGTTTTCAATGTAGCCCAACCACGAATCGCGCCTCGCACGAAAAACGTCTCGTTAGAAAAAAAACGTCTCGTTAGAAACCAGAAGAAGGGATAATCTCGTAAGACTTCACGCTGTTCATCCACGACCCGCTGGCAAGATGACCCGTTATACAGGCCAGGATACCGAGAACGCCAAAGATATGTTTACGAGGCTTCGTTCCCCCTTCTACTGACTTTGACACTCGCCCACCTACGAGCAAACGGCTATCGCTTCAGCTATAATCGCCAACATTCGGCGGCTCCATCAGAAAATTGAGATTGATCCAATTGCAATGCGTATTGTCCTAACGATCCTACTGCTAGCGTCACTCCCGAACGCTGTTTGCACAGCCCAAGAGAGTGCCGCAAACGAAGCAGTTAAATATGTGAATCGGGCTCGTTGGTTAAGGGGACATTCCCGTATGCAAGAGGCTCGAAACGCTGTCGTTAAGGCCGAACAGATCCTCCAGAATGCCAATGAAGCTGGCGATCCGGCGATGGTCCAGGTCCTCGGTGAACTTGCAATTCTTGAACGCGTTTTCGGTCGATTAGAAGACGCTCTCAAGTACGCAAAACGCGCAATAAGTCTTGCTGATTTGGTGCTTGACGACGACTCTACCGAACGGGGCCACCTTCTCTACACGCTTGCGATGATTGAAAGTCAACTAGGAGATCAAACATCGGCGATTGAATCGCTGAATCGTGCAATCTGTGTATTTGAAGACGCTGGGTCCGAAAGCCGAGTTGACATCGCGATGAGTACGAGTTCGCTAGCCGCGATGTACGATGCCATTGGTAATATCCCACAGGCCGAAACGCACTTCATGGAAGCTCTTCATCACTTTGATGCCAAAGTGAACCCCAACCCCATCGACCAGCCCATTGTGTATTCAATGATTTTAACCAGTGTCGGGGCCTTCTATCGTGATATTGGAGACTATGACAAGGCATCAAAGTATCTACTGCAATCGGTAAAGCAGTCCGAACAATTGCACGGTAGTTCTAGCATTCCCTTTGCCGATGCTTTGAAAGAGTACGCGTTTTTGTTGAAGAAGCGGGGACAACTGCACGAGGCCCAGATTCACTACCGTAGGGTACTTGCGATCGAAGAAGATCGTTTGGGAAAGACGAACCCAAACATCGCTTTCGATTGGCACATGCTTGGGGGCGTCATGGCGGCTTCTGGAGAAAACAAAGCCGCGATTGATTGCGATCTCAAAGCGATTGAGCTGTATGAGAATGTCAATGCTGGCAAAACACCGTTTATGGCGACACTGTTAAACAATTTGGCTTGGAGTCATTTACGAGAGGGCAATTTTGGGGAAGGCGAGAAGCAGCTCGATCGAGCCTTGAAGCTCTATTTGGAGATTCATGGTAGCGAGCATTCCGAAACTGCAAACGCTCTCTCGACTCGCTCTGTTCTAAAGGCGCATGCGGGCAAACTAGATGGTGCAATCGCTGACTTGAAACAAGCAACGAAGATCTACGAACGCATCATTCGCCTAACGCTAGACGTTGGTTCGGACAAAGCGAAGTTAAACTTTCTCAGAAGCTTGGAGGGCAAAACGAATCTCGCCTACTGTTTGCACTTCCAATTCGCACCGAACAATCAAAACGCGGCCCGACTGGCTCTAGAAACAATCTTGCAAAGAAAAGGACGGGTAATGGAGGTACTTCGAGATCGTCGTCGACATCTCAGTCGTACCAAACATGTTGACGAAGGGCTAGTCGAGCAACTTGGAACGGTAAAAGCAGAGCTTTCGAAGTCACTGCTCCAAACTGGCGGTGTTTCGCATGAAGCCAAGCTTCGCATTCATAGCTTGAAGGACAAACAAGATCAGCTTGAGAGACAGTTAGTTTCAAGTCTGGGATCTCTGGGGGTTGACTACCAGGAGCCTTCGCTAGCATCAGTCGCGCAGGGGCTGCCGACAAAGGGGGTTCTGTTGGAATACGTGAAGTATTGGGACGAAGATCTGAGTGTTCCGCAAGGCGCTCGAGCATCCATTCCACGTCGTTATGGAGTCTATTTACTACGGTCGGATCAGACATTCGAGTTCGCCTTACTCGGTAAAGCCGATCGAATTGACTCGAAGATCATTGAGTTTCGCAAGGCCATCGCAGATCGGTCTGAGGCTGAAACCCGTCGTTTAGGAAAGGAACTGTACGAGCTACTTGTTTTTCCATTGCACCGGCACCTTGCCGACAAACGGCAGATTTTGATTTCACCAGACAGTTTTCTCAATCTGCTGCCTTTCTGCGCACTGATTGACGATCGCGACAGATTCTTGATTGAAGACTTCGAGTTGACCTATCTGGGGTGTGGACGCGACTTAATTCGTTTATCGAGTGAGCCTACCAAGCGAGAGGCAGTCTCGCCGATGTTCATTGTCGCGAATCCTGCAACTGACGCCGAATTGGGTGAAGAAAGCACTGCACGTCGTTCGCGTCATCATGAAACGAGAGAATTTACGAGCCTTCCTGGTGCAGAAGCGGAAGGCAAAGCAATCAAGCGGATGTTTCCAGCAGCCAGTCTCGTTTCCGGCAAAGAAGCTTCAGAGTACATTGTCAAGTCACTAAAATCGCCGCAAATGGTTCATGTTGCCTCCCACGGATTCTTCCTGCCTCGAATTCGACGCGAAGTGTTTTTTGACTACGGTGGAGGGAAAACTATGAAGCTTTTGTTGCCTGAACCTTTGTTGAACGAAAACCCGTTGGTACGTAGCGGTCTAGTGATGGCCGGCGCTGATCATTTCTGTGGTGGTCATGGGGATGACGGAATCCTGACAGCGTTAGAACTGTCTAATGTCGATCTCTCTGGGACCGAACTTGCGGTATTGTCGGCGTGCCAAACGGCGGTTGGTGAAGTATACGACGGAGAAGGCGTATTCGGTTTGCGACGAGCCTTAGTTCTGGCGGGCGCTCGCACCCAGGTAATCAGCTTGTGGAATATCGATGATCAATCAACGTCTGTGTTGATGCAACAGTTCTATAAGAATCTGCAAAACGGGCAGTCACGATCGGAGGCGATTCGATCATCTCAATTATCATTGCTCAGAAATGATTATAAGTCACCGATTCATTGGGCTGTCTTTCAGCTCTCTGGCGATTGGAGATCATTAAATCTTGACTGACTTAACTCGTCCGCTTCCCCAGTTGCGTCGTTCTCGGCTGGATAGAGAACCGGGGCCGGTTGCTGCAGCCAGAGTTTCGTTGGGCGCGTCTTTCATCAGTTTGCTCCCTCATCAAGGTGTAGCAAGTGCTCTCGCCAGGAATCGAACCTGGTCTACGACCTTCGCCCCGTCGCAGAGCGATCCATGAGATCGACGTCGCGTGCTATTCCGGCACACTTCGAGAACAGAAGCCAGGTGTGAGTCTCGAGTCCTGAGTCCTGAGCGTTCTTCCTCAAAACTGGTCCCTCAGGACTCACTTCTCATTAGTAACCCGCCCAGGAATCGAACCTGGTCCGACAGTTTCGAAGACTGCCATGCTGTCCAGCACACCCACGAGTCATTTGGAAGTCCGAAGTAAGAGGAGTGACGCTTGAAACAGGTTCGCGGCTTTGTTCGAACTTCACTCTTCACTCTTCTCACTTCTTCTTTGTTTTTCCCATTTGTTTCCAAAGGGAACGGCCGTTGTCTCGGTCGAGCCGGACGAGTTGTTGCTGTCGTGTGTCGAAAGCAATTTTTTGAAGTTTGAATAGTGAAGGGTGAAGTTTGAAAGACGAACACCATACTTCCTTCACTCTTCACATTTCACCCTTCAAACTTCATTTGATGTCTTCGCCAGCGATCCTGGCCGCGACGGTCGTCACGGTTTGGGATCGGGATTCGGTTGTGGTTTTCATATTTCCGTAATCGTTGAAAGATCGAATTGTGCATGTGTGTTCTCTGCCCGACCGCGAGCTTGGATTACTCGTGGCCGGTCGCAATGGCGAAACAGGAATGGAAAACACGCATAGTTCAGTCTCTCGAGACGACGTTTGGAAGTTTGAAGTGAGAAGTTAGAAGTTTGAAGTCGGGTGTCTGCATTCTTCACACTTCACCTTCCTTACTTCAAACTTCATCCGTGTACTCCGATGCGGCAGTTAGTCGTGTATTGGATGTGGGATAAGCTTCCAGCTTGTCGAATGCTTGATGACAGGCAGGATGCCTATCCCACGGGTTGTTTGAAAAACGATCGACGAAGTTTGTTAATCAGACATTTCGATGCTCTACCAACTGAGCTACGAAGCGAACACAAGGTTCACTTCGGTGGGACAAAAGAAGTTGGAAGGGTGAAGTGTGAAGCATGTTCGCGCTGATTTTTCAAACTTC
>SJPJ01000001.1:2416317-2589190 GCA_007859835.1 Novipirellula herctigrandis
TAACTTCAAAAGATCGACCAACGAAGGAGTGTGAATCAGACGGCCTTTAGCAAAGATGTAGTCCGATTCGTCAGTTGGTCGATCAAGAAACGCTGGTGGGAGTCGAACCCACTTGAACCGGGTTGCAGCCGGCCGCCTAGCCATCTGGCTCCAGCGTTAAGATAGGGGTGAGTCTTGAGTTGTGAGTCCTGAGAAAAGGAGGGGTGAAACATGCGTGATCATCGAAAGCTACGAGCGTTTGAGTTGGCGGATGAACTTGTTATGTCGGTCTACTCAGCGACAAGGACATTCCCGAAGGATGAAATGTTCGGACTGACTTCGCAACTCCGCAGAGCTTCCGTTTCAGTCGCATCCAACATTGTCGAAGGATGTGCGCGGAACTCTGAAGCAGACTTCCTCCGTTTTCTCGACATGGCATTCGGATCCATTCGCGAGGTCGAGTATCAGTTGACCATCGCAAGGCGGCTCGAATACACAAGCGGCGAGACCGCCGAACAACTTGCAAGCCAAGCGGATGAGACAGCAAGGGTGCTCGCTGAACTCATCCGCTCACTTCGCTCGTCTTCCTGAATTGCTCAACACTCAAGTCTCAACCCTCAGGACTCATTCTCTAAAAGTAGTCGTCGCGATTGACGCCATCACAGACGCCCCGATCGTAGGCAGCAACGCTTGAATCGATGACCGCTGCCACATGGGCATAGGTCGTTGCGGCCGAGCTTTTCCTCGAACTGCTTGCCTTGGATAATTCGCACTCCGCGTTTGACTTTCGTTTCCGACGGATAGCCTTTACGACGTTTGCTCATCGGCTCGAAAGCACTGTGCGTTTTCGTTGTACTCGTGTTCATATTGCATTGGTCCGTTCCCTGCTTGAGTCGTCGACACGGTTTCAAACTGTGTTGATGGTTAAGACTCACTGATGCTTTCAGGGTTCGCGGCAATCCTGATTCAAGATGCATCAACGCGTGATTGATCTCATTCACTCTTACGAAGAACCAATCGAGCGGCTCTCTCGATTTGCCATCCGTGCATCCATCAACAATCAGAAATACACTGAATAGATTCCAATCTTCGATCGCATCGAGCAGCCGTCGAAGGCGTTCTATGTAATCGCGTCCGAAGTGTTGCTACTTCTGGATCGTAAACGGCTCGTAGTGCAGTCGAAAGATGTTCAGCAAATCTGGATCCGTGACATATTTCGAGAATAACTGCCCTGCCACGGATGCGTGACTATTCAGATCTGCGATCGAAACTCCAGGTATTGCGTTCAGCTTAAACGGATCGTGCGTGTGAATTAACACTCGTAGCTTAACTGAGTCGCGGTTTGCTTCGTAGGATGGATCGGATCGAATGCTGTTAGGACTTCTTCGCAATTAGACATGGCGTTCCCACACCGATTCTTGTTCGCATGACTTGTGGTCTGTTAGATCCTAACGGCTCAATTGGTCGACGCGTTTCAGGATTGTTGACAGTCGATTCGGACCGTGCATTGCATCGCTGTTGAACACCGCTTGTGCAATTGGAACTCCAACGGCAGAAACGTACAGTGAGCGATCACCATTGCCTCGTCGAAGCTCCGTCGCATGATCCGTACCTTGGAACGAATTTTTGTCAGCTCCGATGACCAGCAAGAAACTGGATGCTCGTTCATTCTGCTCCGGCGTCTTTAACACTTGACCGCAGACATTGATTGTAAATCGCGTTAATTTCGCGACGATTCAACGTCCGATATCGACCACTGGCTTTGAGGTTTCAAAGCCAGCCCTCATCGCCCGCAGAATGGCGAGAGTTTTGATATCGATTACTAACAATTAGGACCTTTCGCAGAATATGGACAGCCCGCACCGCTGAAACGGCCTTATGGGCACTCAGAAAAGCAAGTGCAAGTCACGCAACAGATTCTCGTCGGACAGCGCGTCATCAACCCTCGAAACCCTAGGGCTTGACCAAACAGTAGTCGCCGAGGCGCGTGTGACACCAAGGGCTGGACTGCCAATCGTCGTCCACCCGTTCCGTTCAACGCCAGCGCCAAGACTTGTCTGTGGAGGGCTTTCGGTTTCAAAGACTTCTTCACCGGCTTGTCGCTGCACCGCCAATTGGTTGATTACACGCATCGCATCCAATGCAGAAACCACCAAATCCTTGGAAGTGTCAAGGTACATGTCGTTGGCAGAACTGCCCAAGCTTTTGTCCGAAAAATTGTCTCTCGCGATGTTCAGCCAATTGATGATCAGAAGTGCGTCCAGTGCAGACACGCCACCACTCCGATTTACATCAAAAGCATTTAGCGGATTGGTGAGAACGTCAGGATTGGAAATGCGCAATTCCGCTCCGTTATCTCCTGTCAAAACATGATGGGTTGCTTCACCGATCATCGTTGGAGGCTGCACAGTCCAGCCATCCCCAAAGACGACCTCGTCATGTCCATCGTGGATTACCGTCAGCAAGTTAGCATCGTCGGTCACAGACTTGACAGCTTCGACACTGAGGTTCAGCAAGTTGGAACCCGTGCCACGGATATCGATCTGTTCGATTCCTGTCAACTCACCGGCAGGCAGGCTGTGCAGATTGAGCAGGGCTCCGGTGCCGGAAACAACCAGAGTATCGTAACCTTCACCACCATCGCCCCGTACGACGATCTCTCCTTCGGCGTCCGTTTCGACCTCAAAGACATCATCACGCTCAGTTCCGTCGACATCAACGATCGAGAAAACCCAAGCCGGAACCGACGCGAGCACAGTGTCTTCGGAGCTGAACTGCAAGACGTCCCCAACACGGTTGATCCCAATGTTAGAGGCAATGAGAGATGCGTCCAAAACGAATTCTTCGGTAGGGTCTTGGATCAAGATTCGATAGTCTTCTACTTCGCCATCGTTTGCAAATCCGGTTGGCTGTAGGTTGCCGGCAGAACTCAAGCGAACCCGCAGTGCGGTACTTCCAGCAACAGTTCCCGCCGGAAGATCGAATGTTGCAACCTGTGGACCAGCGGCTACTTGGAAATTCACCAGGATCTGTTCACCCTCATCGTTCCAATCACCGTCGCGATTCATGTCTAGCCAAGCATCAACCACACCAGCGTCGGAAGCAACGATATTCAAGCTTGAAGAACTTGGATGATCGGGAAGGGCAATAATGGACGTCAGGAGTGAAACTCCATCGTCCAGTGCGTCTCCGTTCGCCCAAGTGTCGGTAAAGCCATTCAGATCGGCGTCGACTGATTCACCAAGGTAAAGATCTCCGATACCGTGCCTTGCCCCGTCATCAGCGGCAAGGGTCGGATAGTCTGAAGCGAAACCACTGACCGAGCCTACCGGAGCATCGCCGTAGTCAAGACCGATAACGTCGATGGATACGGACATTCGGACTGTTCGATACATCTCCGTGTCGTGAGGCTTGAAAACGACGCTTAGCTGCTGTCCGATGCCCGCCGTTAGCACGCTCCCAAGTTCAGGCGAATATGTAAACTCACCCGCGACCTCCGAGTTGGCGTTTAGTTGATTTTCCGTCAAGGAATCGCCGTAGTAGATGTTCTCCGGCGGTTCCCAGATAACCCGAGGCAGGACTTGCCCATCGTCGATCACTGATGCTGGCAAGAGATCCGAATCGTAAATCTGGAAGATTGGAATACCCGATTCGTCAGTACTTATAGATAACAGTCGATCTTCGCGAACCGCAAGCAACGCATGACCTTGCTGATCGCTCTGTATCTTTTCAACGTTCGCATAGGTCAGCAACGCCCATTTCTGTAACTCCGAGACGCCAGCGACGTTACGGAGAGTAACTAGTTGCCCATCTATCCAAGCGGCGTCGCTTATTTGATTCGAGAGCGAGTAAGGCAGTTGATTGAGTGTCTCCGCATTAAAAATCGCTCCCGACCCGAGCACTACGATGCTTCCATCGGGGGCGACGCGAATCGGATACTGAAATGGCCCACCGTGCAAAGGAGTCTCACTTTGAGCACCGATGCTGCCGTCAAGTTCAATCACTTCTGAGTGCAAGTCGTTTGGGGAGGTTCCATCCCTGAAATGGTAGATTTTGCGATTCGGTTCGCTCCAAACAAATTCTCGTGAAGATCGGTTCCAGTCCTTGTCATCAATCAGGGTGCCATCAGCCGAGTACGTGTAATGGCTTACCCACGCACCAGACGGATCGACAGCAAACAGATACTCACCTGCAGTCGCCAACCCCAGCGGACTGCTCGGAAGCGTGACAAATGGGGTTTCTTCTGGCGAATCATCGTCGAATCGAATTTGGCGGATCAAACCAGATTGGTAAGCCAAATACGCGGCATTGTTGGTCGCGGAGTAAGCCATATATTCGGGAACGCCTACCAGAGCTATCGAGTCGGTGTAAGACTCCGAAATGGGGTCCCAACGGAAAAGACTCCGATGCGCCTGACTAAAGATCAAGACCGTTCCGTCAGAAGCTAACTCGATCTTGTCAGGGGTGAAAGGCAGGCCGACAGGATCCACCTCATTGCCGGGGCTAGCTGGCGAAAGTTCACTTATTGAAAAACGATCAACTTCAAAACCATGGTTCGAACTGACGCTAAATTCAAAAGTCAAAACGTTCGTGTCGTTGACGAAGAAGAAGTCCGGTTCATAGGAAAGCGTCTTGCTTCCGGTCGGCAATAGAGCATTTGAGAACGCTGTTATCTTCTGGCCAGACAGAACGAGCGGCACATTGTCTTCCCAGAAGTCAATCGCATCGATCCCCGTCCCGAAGCTGTTCAGTCTAGTGAGTGAATCGGTCGAGTACACTGTTCCAGAGTCGTCAACAACGGCATGCTCATCGGGGAATACCCAAGTTTTGGAACCACCTGGATAATCGCCGTGATAGGGACTGTCACCGTTGGTCCCGAACTTTCCATCATCGGAATAATCCAAGTAAGAAATGTCTGATGGACCAATCCCGCCCGTACGTCCGAAGATTCGATTATGCGTCGCTGAAATAGACGAACCATAAATGGTATCCAAGTAATCATCGATGGTGTCGATCACCGTGAAGGTGGTTTTGTCGATACTGGTGGCTTTCGTGTACAAACCGGCGGAGTGATTGACGATCAGGATGTTACCGTCAGTGTGAACTGCCCGGACGGCCTGTTGAGTATTTATCAGGTGTGTCGAATTCCGTCCGTCCAGGTCATATCGGTACACAGATTTGTCATAGGCGACATAGATACCGTCGCCATCAACGTGACCTGTGGTGGGCAGTTGCCCCGGTGCGTCTTGTAGACTGATTGGACTGAGCCATTGCTCCGTGTCGATATCGAATCGCTCAACCTGGGCAACGGAGTCCCAGAAAATGTGACCGATCCCATCGTGCTCGATTACGCTCGCTACTAGTAGCCGACGCTGCTCCAGATTCTCACATCGAAGTCCTCTGCGTCTCACTCTTCTTCTACTTCTTGGCATCCTGGGCCCCTTCTTTGACACTGCTTGTTCTCGATAGTTAGGTTCGGGCCCAGTATAGACGAGCCGCGTGATCAGAGCATTGGTGTCCGGGCATTTTGCTGACTCAGTCTGTTTGTTTCTCCTTGGATACACAAAAGCGATGTGATCAGACGCACAAAAACCGAATGGAGTCTCTCGTCTCAGCCACCTGACGTAATCCACCGCCGCATCCGTCCTAGGAAAGCAATTAGGTGATGCATGTCGACCTTACCCAGGAATCGAACCTGGTCTACGACCTTCGCCCCGTCGCAGAGCGATCCATGAGATCGACGTCGCGTGCTATTCCGGCACACTTCGAGAACAGAAGCCAGGTGTGAGTCTCGAGTCCTGAGTCCTGAGCGTTCTTCCTCAAAACTGGTCCCTCAGGACTCACTTCTCATTAGTAACCCGCCCAGGAATCGAACCTGGTCCGACAGTTTCGAAGACTGCCATGCTATCCAGCACACCCGCGAGTCATGTTATTGGTAAGTAAGTCACAAGAGCCGACGACTGGGTTCGCACCAGCATGATCTGCTTTACAAGAGCAGCGCCTTTCTATGTCGAGCCACGTCGGCTTGGGAAAAGGCCCCGCACCAAAGTGCGGGACCGAGCTTCAGTCGATGAACGCGACATGTCGCATTGCGATCGACTCATTTTCAGTGTTCATCAGGACTTGGTGCCAACCATTCAAGATGATCGTCTTGTGATCTGGATGGCGAACTCGTCCGCGAACAAACACGCTTGGGTTTCGACGTTGAGCGACCCAGTGCAGGTGACGAAGTTCAGGCTTGCGACTGATCAATCGCATTCGCTGTCCCTCGGTCAATCCGTTCGGATGCTGGTTACTGATGTAAACCAGTTGTCCGCCCTGTCGAACCACCTCTTCGCAAAGGTGCGGCTTTCCACCGCCGCGTGCGATCGGCTCGTTCCGTAGAACTAACCGCTCATCGACCAACGCCGGATTCTCGACTGGCACGAAGAACCACTCGCCCTGACGGATGAACGCTTCATTGCGTCGACGATTCCGCTTTCGCGGCTTCACGCCGAGACGGTTCTCAAGTGCTCGCACCGCAACCGGCTTGAGCGCGTCGAAAGCTGTCTTCACAGATGAAACAGCTGCCCGCTCAGGAACCGCAGCAACGAACCAATGTCGCTCGTCGTGTCCGCACAAGAACTTGTGCTTTCCGTCGTCTTGTCGCGACATCAACAGCAGGTGTCGTAATGAAGGCTGAACGTCGATCACTTGCGTTTCCGCCAATTGTGGTGGCTGAATCGCGATATCGAAGAACTCGCCTTCGGCGTCGCTGCCGATGTCGATCGAAACTTTTTCTGAGAGAGCCGTTCCCCATCGCCGAACGATCGGCGAATGAACGTTTGCTCGAGCACCAATCCGCGTGAATTGACGCTCAATCTGATGCATACTCATGACATTGCCTTTCAATAGTGTCAAACAAGCGAATGGATGCCGGCAGCCAACGTGACTGCGTATATCGGCAGTAGCCCGACCAGGAATCGGACGTCGCACCAAAAACTTCTGGTTAGAAGCCAGAGATGATGTCCGTTTCACCATCGAGCCGTCTCAAACAAGCGGAAGGCGAGGGAGTCGAACCCTCATCACCCGAAGGTGGCACGCGTTAGCAGTGCGTGTGCGGCAAACCGTATCCGGCTGCCTTCCGTATTGTCGTGGTTCGCTCCGCGAACCAAACGTTATGATCGCGGAGCGATCAACGACTATCAGTGGACCAGAAGGGAATCGAACCCTTCCACCGACTTTGCAAGAGTCAGTCGCCGCCTTGGAACATGCCAGCCCTCTGGAAGTTTGAAGTAAGAAGGGTGAAGCGTGAATTAGGTTCGGTCATTCGAATTCAAACTTCTAACTTCACCCTTCAAACTTCCGAAAGGTGATCACGGATGGAATCGAACCATCGGTCTCCTGCTTGTCACGCAGGCGTCTTAGCCGCTTGACCACGCGATCATGAAGAGGGGATTAGGTGTTAGGGATTTAGGCTGTAGGTTGTCCTAAATTGCTAAACGCCTACGGCCTAACCCCCTTGCGAAGTAGCGGATCCGGGGGTCGCACCCGACGTGCCTGGCATATGAAACCTGGCTGGGCACTGGCCCATCCGCAGTAGATAGGTTGTTAGTATTTAGGTTTTTAGGCTGTAGGTCGGAGGGAACTATGCGAGATCACACGAAGTTGCGTGCTTTTGAATTGGCTGATGAGGTTGCTTTGTTGACGTACAAAGTCACAGCGAACTTTCCGCGTGAGGAACAGTTTGGATTGACTTCGCAGATGCGACGTGCTGCCGTTTCGGTTCCGTCGAACATTGTCGAGGGATGCGGCCGTGATTCGACAGCCGACTACGTTCGGTTTCTCGACATTGCATTTGGATCACTTCGCGAACTCGAATATCAGGTTTCGCTGGCGACACGTCTTGGCTTCGCGAGTGGTGAATCGGAATTGCCTAACAAGTTGATCGAGACATCAAAAGTCCTCGGTGCCTTGATCCGGTCACTCAGGAAACCTAAAGCCTAAATCGCTAACGCCTAAACCCCTAATGCAAGTACTGCGGGAGGGAGTCGAACCCTCAAACACGAACGTTTGAAATTCGCCGCTTTGCCAGTTTGCGTACCACAGTTGAAGGAGGCGTTTAGGGATTAGGTGTTTAGACCGTAGGTAAGGAGTGAATACGCGAAGGTCAGTTACCTTCTCTGCGATTTGTCTTCCTACAGCCTAAACTCCTACAGCCTAATCCCCTACCCAAGTACTGAGGGCGGGAGTCGAACCCGCAAGCACTTGTTCCTAAAACAAGCGGCTCGCCGTTGGCCTACCTCAGCGTGAGTGGAGCACCGGGGAATCGAACCCCGATTTTCTGCGTGCAAAACAGACGTCTTCCCGTTGGACGAGCGCCCCATGGAATAGGTGATTAGCTTTTAGGTTTTTAGGCTGTAGGTTTCTTGACTAAACCGCTACAGCCTAGCCAAGTAGTCCCGGATGGAATCGAACCATCGTCTCTCGGATGTGAACCAAGCATCGTCGCCGTTGGACCACGGGACTCTGGGTTAGGTGTTTAGGCTGTAGCGATTTAGGATGTAGGCAAGAATGCCTTTTATTTGGATTTCCCTAAACACCTACGGTCTAAACTCCTACAGCCTATTGAAGCACGTCCCCAAGGATTTGAACCCTGACTAACTGGTTTGGAATCAGCAGTGCTACCGTTACACCAGAGACGTGTTGGTTTGCCAAAGTGGGAACGCAAGGAATCGCACCTCTCGCCGACTACCACACAATTGATGGCAAGAGGTTTACAGCCTCCCGTGTGGAAACGCTCCCGAACTAGGCTTTAGGCTGTAGGGATTTAGACTGTAGGTTTTCTTGCGGAAGAGTTTTTCCTAATCCCTAAACGCCTAACACCTAGCCCCCTAATTCAGTGACGTGAGCGGGAATCGAACCCGCGGACTCCTGGATGAAAACCAGACGATTCTGCCATCAGAATCTACCACGCCTTCTTGTTGCTTCGATCGAAGCGAGTACCGCATAGGAGTTTCGATCTCCTTCCTGCTGCCTGAGAAGCAGCCGACCTAGCCAGTAGTCGAATGCGGCGTTGTTGAAAGCGATGGCAACGGGAGTCGAACCCGCAGCGACTTGATAGACAATCAAGCTTCCTTCCCAGAGGAACTTGCCACCAGAAGTTAGGCTTTAGGTGTTAGGCGTTTAGGCTGTAGGGATTAGGTTCCGTGTTGGAGGATTTACCAAAAGTCTTACCCCCTACGGTCTATAGCCTATTCCCTACCCCCTTTTTCCCAGGTGACCGATCGGAATTGAACCGACATGGACTTCGTTCACAGCGAAGTTCCTGAAACCAATACAGGACGGCCACAGCACCGGAGACTGGAATCGAACCAATGAACTCGCCTGTCCAATCGTTACTGGGCAGAGCGAGGTGCAGCGACCAACAACTGCTACTCCGGCATTCGGTCTTCAATAACAAAGCACTCCGTCCGGGAATTGAACCCGATCTGCGAGCTTCAAAGGCTCACGTCGCGACTACGCGCCGGAGAGAGTTTTCACAATTGAAGAGTGTCCTGCGGGAATCGAACCCACCTAGCCGGATTGGAAGTCCGCGGGCACCGACCGGCATGGATGCCGGTTGGTCGATTTGCCGCTCGGCCAAGGACACGAAATATGCGGAAGTTTGAAGGGCGAGGTGTGGAACGAAGCGAGCTATTCCACACGTCTCGCTTCACCCTTCAAACTTCGCGAAGCTCCGGCGGATGGACTCGAACCATCACTCGTCTCCTTAACAGGGAGCCGCCTTACCATTGGGCCACACCGGAGGGATAGGCGTTAGACTTGAGGCTTTAGACTTCAGGGGAAATCAATGCGAAACCATCATAAGCTGCGAGCGTTTGAATTAGCTGATGAGTTGGCCGTTACAACGTACCGTCTGACAAAGGATTTCCCACGTGAAGAACAGTTCGGCCTCACATCGCAGATGCGCCGTGCTGCCGTTTCGGTTCCATCAAACATCGTTGAGGGATGTGCAAAGCCTTCTCAGCTCGACTACGTCCGATTCCTCGACATTTCGTACGGCTCGGCCTGCGAACTGCAGTATCAGATCTCCTTGGCTCATCGCCTCGACTTCCTGAACCAATCCGACTTCGAAGTGCTCAATGGAATAGCTGTAGAGACAAGTAAGGTTCTGAGCGGTCTCATTCGTTCGCTGCGAAACAATCTGTAGCCTGAAGCCTAGATCCTAAGGCCTAACACCAAGCGCCCAGTGGGAGTCGAACCCACACTTCCGCCATGGCAAGGCAGCAGGCTACCGCTACATCATGGGCGCAAAAATGCATCACTACCAAATTGTCAAAAATCAGGAGCAGGCAGGAGTCTGGAGACGGGAGACCGGAGGAAAACCTCCAGCCTGAAGTCTGCAGCCTTCAGTCTGCTTAGAGCACCGAGCCGGAATCGAACCCGCATCACCCCGCTCGCGACGGAGGAGTCTTGCCGTTAGACCATCAGTGCTGAGTGAGTCCGGAGGCTGTAGACTGGAGGCAGGAGGAAAGCATGAGAGACCACACCAAACTCCGAGCCTTCGAGCTCGCCGACGAACTTGTATTGCTTGTTTACCGTTTCACAACATCATTTCCCTCTTCGGAACAGTTCGGACTGACGTCACAATTGCGACGCGCTGCTTTGTCCATTCCATCCAACATTGTCGAAGGCTGTGCTCGACACACAGAAGCCGACTACATTCGTTTTCTTGACATTGCTCACGGCTCTGCCCGAGAAGTTGAATACCAGATCACTGTCGCCCAACGACTTGGATACTTAACCGACGAGCAAAGCCAGACGCTGATCGCCAAGTCCGTGGAAACCTCCAAAGTTCTCAACGGATTGATACGTTCGCTTCGTCGCTAGTCCTCCAGTCTGTCGTCTCCGGGCTCCTGCCTTCCTAAGTGGGATCGGTGAGAATCGAACTCACATCGCTCGGATTAAGAGTCCGATGCATTACCTTGTCTGCCACAATCCCGAGTTAGGCTATAGGTGTTAGGCTATAGGCTGTAGGTTTCAATCGTTTGCTTCGTGATCTGTTCTTTTCCTATGGTCTAAAGACTACGGACTAAGGTCTCTCGTCAGTCGGCGTGGCGGGAATTGAACCCGCGCTCTGTCGCCTTATAAGGACGCCGCTCTCACCCCTGAGCTACACGCCGATGCGTAGCCAATGGGGCCGAAGGGAGTTGAACCCTCACCTACACGACGACCAACGCTGCGCGTCGGTGCCCGAAGTCCGTCATGCTGCCAGTTACACCACAGCCCCTTGATAGGCTTTAGGTATTAGCGGATTAGGCTTTAGGTCTTTTTGAATCATCATTTCACTCTTCACCCTTCTCACTTCAAACTTCCAAAGTGGTAGCCCCGAGGATCGAACTCAGCGCGACCCGCGTATCAGGCGCCAGGTTTTCTCTTTGGCTAACGCGGGGGCGACCAGCCCTCGACTACCATGTTGTCGTTTCAAAAGTCGGACACCTCGGAGTCGAACCGAGAGCCTCCTGGTCCCAAACCAGGCGTGCTTCCATCTGCACCTGTATCCGATGTTGTTCGTCGTGCTCGCCGCGGATGATTCCGTCGGCGCATATTTTCCTTGTCAGTGGGCCGGGAGGCGCTCGAATCCTCGTCTGCGGTTCTTCAGACCGCCGCCCGCGTTAGCCAACTGGGCAAGCCCGGCGTCTCAGCTACCAGCCCAAATTGGGTTCGTTGTTGGGGTTGCCCGCTGGGATGCGGACACGAAAAAAGGCTCAGGTGTCTGGCGTGACCCCCGAGCCTTTAGGAACAGTGCCTTCATGAAGAAGTCGTTCGCTAATAAAAGCGAGTGTCACATCAGACGCGGATACGCCGGGGCATTATCTGTATTCAACGGGCTGTCACTATGGACAGGGGCGCCGAAGAGACTGCCTTCGTGTATCTGTTCGAGTCGACTGGATTGGGTTCTTGATAACATCAGAAAGCTCGTTACTCGCTTGTCTGTGAATGTGACTTGTGTGTTCGGAGAGATAGACGCTTTGACGGCCGGATGGTTCGCCAAAAATGTCAGCTTCCGAAAAAATCATTCTTAGCCGACAATGCCTCACACGAACATGAAACACCGCTCAGACTCGAAAGTACTCATAGCACGCGAAAAAAGAATCAGTCGCGGGGTCTTAGGAAACGCAGGTGGTGAGCGGCATGTGCAGTATGAATTTGCTCAATCCGTTCACGCGGTAGTCGCCCGAACGCTGGATGCGGAGCATAGTCACCAAAGTGAGCGTAGAACCGAGCCACGCTCGCTGCAAAAGCCTCAACTTCTCGAACGTCATCCAGTTCCGCCGGCGGAACGAACATCGAAGCTGTACGAATTCCGCGAGGTGAATCGCCGCTGAGAACTTTCGGCAAGAGGATCCGGCGCATCACAGGACGCAAGAACGCAAATAGCGACATCCATTTCGGATAACCATCAACACTCGGATCCTGAACCAGCGTCAAGTGCCGGCATATCTGCCCAAGTGACCAGATGCCACTGCGGTTGTATCCGCTCTTAAGTAGCGACCGAGCCTCTTTGATCGCCGCGTTCAGGTCGTCGAAGTGTAGTTCACGCAGTTGTTCCATGCGGTTAGTTTAAGGCAATAGAACATTGTTGAAACCGTAGTTGCAAACTCTGTCGATTCAGAGCCAACCCTCGATACGAAACTCGTTATGAACTCAATCGAAACTTTTCTTGCCGCGAAAACCTACGCTGTCGCCGGTGCCTCGGCCCGCACGCACAAGTACGGTTACAAGGTCTTCAAAGCCCTCCTGGCCGTCGGCCGCGAGACTTATCCGCTGAACCCGGTCACCAAAGAAATCGACGGCCACAAGACGTACCCGATTATCGCCGACCTACCGCTCGTCCCCGAAGCCCTCTCGATCATCACGCCACCCGAAGTCACACGCCAAGTCATCGACGACGCAATAGCAGCCGGAGTGAAACACATCTGGATGCAGCCAGGGGCGGAACACGAGCAGGCCAGTGAATCGGCACGCGAAGCCGGCATCAACGTCATCGACGACGGCAGTTGCATACTCGTGCTATTGGCTCTTCAATCATGACGCAAGCCGAAGTGAAGATTCGCAAGGCGACGGGGCAGGATCGCGATTCGATTCTGGCGGTCCACATGAGTGCTTTTGGCGAGGCCGAGGGTCCGGTGATCGTCAAACTCGTCGATGAAATGCTCGATGATGCTTCCGGCGAGCCAATGCTATCGCTCATCGCTGAAACGGACGGCAAACTCGTCGGGCATCTTCTTTTTACTTCCGCGGACATCGAACCGGACCATGGCCAAGTTAGTGCAAGCATTCTCGCACCACTGGCAGTTGCGCAAAATCGACAACGTCAGGGGATTGGTGGGCGTTTGATCCAAACCGGGTTACGCCTGTTGGAGGAATCTGGCGTCGATCTCGTCTTCGTACTTGGCTATCCCGACTATTACTCTCGGTTCGGGTTCCGGCCCGCAGGTGTCCAGGGTCTCCAAGCAACCTACCCGATCCCACCTCAAAACGCAGACGCGTGGATGGTAACGGAGCTGAAGCCCGGAACGATCGAGAATTGCGACGGAACCGTCCGCTGTTCAAAAGCTTTAGACCATCCAAAATACTGGGTTGAGTGAGCCAGCATCCGGTTTGCTCCCAAGACATTAACTCGCAACTGGTTGAAGTGACACCCATGTTCCGCCACATCCATCGAATCATTGTTGCATCGCTTGCGGCGTTCTCGTGTCTCGGGTGCAATTCGCAATCCATTGACCCGCCGGTTGGCACGATGTCAGATCGCAAGCTCGGTTTTGGCGTTACCGAGGGCAGTGTCGGTTACGAGCTCGCGTTTGCATCGGCGAAGAACTCTGGCATACAGTTCATCGAACTGCCTCAGCAATGGGACGAAGTCGAAATCGCGCCAGGGAAGTACGAGAGCGAGTTTGCCGTGATGGCGAACGAAGTCTACCCCGCACTCGATACCGCCATCGTCCTTTCACTGAACCCGATCGACACCAATGCCTTGAGAATCCCAGAGTACCTGCGGGACACGCAATGGAATTCGCCCGAACGGATCGACGCATTTTGCAAGTGGCTGGACTGGACTTTGGCTCAACTTCCCGACGCAACCATTCAAGCGATCGCGGTCGGTAACGAAGTCGACGGCTGGTTCGCAAGTCACCCCGATCAACTTGCGGACTACACGACCTTCTTAAATGCTGTTGCCGACCACATTCGCACCAATCACCCCAACATTCCGATCGGTGTCAAAATTACGTTTGCGGGGCGGACTGGCGAACTCGCATCCGAATACGCAAAGCTTGAATCGTCAGCAGACGTTTGCATGTTGACCTATTACCCACTCGATGAGACGTTTCAAGTCCGACCACCATCTAGCATCGAGGCTGACTTCGTTACGATGATTGAAGCCGCAGCGGGCAAGCCAGTTCATCTGCTCGAGGCCGGCTATCCAAGCGGTAGTACCTGCGGCAGTTCGCTGAACCAGCAGGCCGCATTTATCGACGCGATGTTTGCCGCTTGGGACAAACATCTCGAAGCCGTTCCCGTAATCAACTTCGTCTGGACATGCGACCTGTCCGAGTACGAAGTAAGCGTGATGACGAAATACTATGGCGTCGAACTACCGGCGTTTGCCGAATATCTCGGGACGCTTGGTTTGCAAGCCAACGACGGAAAGAACAAGCCAGCCTGGAATCGCGTGAGAGAAAACGTGGCTGAGCGAGCAGATTGATCAATCGAGATCGCGAATGACCTTGGCCGGATTGCCCGCAACGACGATGCCGGGCGGCACATCTTTCGTAACCACGCTGCCGGCACCGATGACGCTGCAATCTCCGATCGTCACGCCAGGGCAGATGACCGCCTTGCCTCCGATCCAAACATCGTTGCCGATCGTGACGGGCTTACCGAACTCCTGTGTGCGACGCAGTTCGGCTTCAAGCGGATGTGTTGCCGTGTAGATGTGAACACCGGGGGCAATAAACACATGGTTCCCGATCCGGACTTCACAAACGTCCAAGATGACGCAATCGAAATTGAAGTAAACCTTCTCACCAAGATAGATATTGGTCCCGTAATCGCAACGAAAGGGCGGTTCGAGCCAAACTGAATCACCACCGCAGCCGAACAATTCCTTCAAGATGCTGCGCCGCAGCTTTTCCTCGCGGGGAGCACTCGTGTTGATCGCATGGCAGCGTTCCCGCGCAATCATTCGAGCGTCAGCCAACTCCGGATCATTCGGATCATAGAGCTCGCCCGCCAGCATTTTCTCCCGTTCACTTGCCATGTCTATTTGGCCCCAAGCTTCGATGCTGCTTTCACGAATCGCTTGACCACTTTCGCATCGACATCATCCAGGATTTTGTACGTCAGGTGCCGACGGAACTTGCCGCCTCCTTCGAGCAGGCCATCGGGATCATCGAGGGACGTGCCCTGGGCGAACGATAGTTGCACGTGTGCCTTGTACGGAAACACGCCGCAAAACTGGCCTTCCTTCTCTTCTGGCTTCAGTGTGTAAAGCGTCCCGCCGTACTTCGCGACCTTGTTCGATTTCGGTACTGCCGCCATCACGAGCGAGTCGAGCAATTCAACGAGGTTCTGTTTTTCTGCGTCAGTCATTTTGGAAGGATGAAGGTGGAGGGATGAAGGATGAATTAGGATTTGCGTTGCCGAGCGTTCTGGGCGCAGGTGACGAGGATCGCGGTGATTTCGTCCGCCTCCTGCATTAGCGGTTGAAGTCGATTCTCTTCTACGGTTCCCGACTGAACGAGCAATTCCATCCAGTAGACCGTTTCTTCGAGTTCCTGGAGACCGCCCTCGATCTTGCTGATGAACTCAGCGTCGGATCGGGCACGTGTGCCTTCTCGGTAGTGCGCTCCGACTGAAGTCCCGCTACGAAGAATCTGCTTGCCCATCACCTGGGCCTCCGTCGTCTTCGGCAACGACAAATACATGCGAATGATCCGCAATGCAAAATCGCGAGTTCGGCTCTTCAAGTCCTTGGGTTTTTCTTCATTCATCCCTCACCCTTCCTCCTTCAGCCTTGCAACACCTCTTCCACACGTCGCTCACGTGTTTCGACCATCTTTGCGTTATCGACTCGGTAACAAAAACAAATTTCTTAAACCTCAGTTATCTCGTCAAAAGTGTGTTGTTGTCTTTCGCTCGGCGAAAGGTTTGTTTCATTGGGCTTAGGCCGAAATGGCTTCTATGGCGGCCGCAGTATCCAATACGGATTCTGAAAACGGTCTTGGATTCCACTCGAACAACTCACGGGTTTCGGAATTGTCAGCCTGCACGTTCGTGCCAAGTAGCCCGACCATGCCTTTTGCCTCGGCATCAAAAAGCGACATGATTCGCAAAAGGAAGTTAGGTGCGACCCGGGCTTTCGGTCCTTTGTAACCCTTGCTCCTCAGAATCTCGGCAATTTTGACGATCCTGTTCGGCTTGGCAGCAGCACCGATGATTCGTTTTCCTGCGGCATTAGAATTGGTCAACGCTTGCACATGCAGCTGGGCAAGATCACGAACATCGACCATCGGCATGGACACATCCCCCACCATCGGCATTTTTCCACGCAACATCTTGTCGATCATCGTCATCGACTGGCCACTAATGTCGGTGCCAATAGGTGGGCCAAAGACAGCCCCGGGATTGACGCTCACCATTTCCATCACCGAATCAGCAGACTGCTTCGCGACAAAGTCCCACGCCGCTTTTTCTGCCAACGTCTTGCTTTTGGTGTAGGTGCTGATTTGCTTTGAATCAGTATCCGTCCAATCCTGCGGGCCAAAGGTTCCGGTTTTCATGCTGCCCATCATCGCCAGAGCAGAACTGGTCAGCACCACTCGTTTGACCCCAGATTTCTTGGCTGCGCGCAAGGCGCGCAGAGTACCGTCAACTGCTGGGGCAATGACTTCGTCTTCGGATTTTGGATCTGCAATGACGTAGGGTGATGCCACGTGCATCACGTAGTCACATCCTTTTGTCGCTTCGTCCCAACCTTTGTCAGACGTCAGGTTGAGTTCGACAGTGGTCAGATTTGTCGTATCGACGGATGCCGCAGCCAGTGTTTCGTGAACCTTTTTTCCCTTGGCGGTGTTTCGCACTGACCCTCGCACCTCGAAGCCGTTGTTCAACAACTTCTTTGCACAATGAAGTCCGATGTAACCGGAAATGCCTGTCAGCAGTACTGTTTCTTTACTCATATTTACACTTATCTTTCGATTTGAAGGTTGCTTGTTTGTTCTTGCGTATTGAAAACACGAATTGGACTAAAGCTTTGCGTGCCAGTCGCGAATCGCTCGTCCGACCTCGTCGGGAGAGTCTTCCTGGAGAAAATGCAGACCCGGCACCGTGGTCTCCGCCAGATTGGGCCATGTTCTGACGAAGTCCCTTGCCGCACCGGTAATTAACACGCCCGGTTCGGCGTTGATCCAGAGCTTTGGAATTTGCGACTCGGTCATCCACTTGCTGTAGGCGGAAACGATTTCAAACACGTCAGCAGGTTCGCCGTCAATCGGAATCTGTCGAGGCCAAGTCAGCGTTGGACGGCGGTCTTCGCCTTCGTTGGAAAATGGTCGGCGGTACTCGTTCATTTCTTCGTCGCGCAACTTCCGGAGAATCGAGCCGGGAAGTATCTGTTCGACAAAGACGTTTTGTTGAAGAATCATCTCTTCGCCAGCCGGAGACCGCATTCCCTTAAAAACGTCGAGAACAGCTTCGTCGAAATGGTCCCACGACAAAGGAGCCACGATGGCTTCCATGAATGCGATACCTTTGACTGCGTCTTGGTGGGTTTGTGCCCAATGAAAACCGAGTCCAGAACCCCAGTCGTGAATCACCAACGTGACATTTTCGGTCACGCCCAGTTCTTCCAACAAGGCAAACAGGTATTTGCGCTGCTCGACATACGTGTAGCTGTCGGGGCCGCTGTCGTTTAATTTGTCGGAGTCTCCCATGCCGATCAGATCAGGCGCGATCAAGCGGCCTTTGCCTTCCATATGCGGCATGACATTTCGCCAGAGGTAAGACGAAGTCGGGTTTCCGTGCAAGAACACGATTGGGTCGCCTTCCCCCTGTTCGATGTAAGCCATCTGCTTGCCATGGATGGTCTTGAACTTCTTTTGGTTGCGAAAACCGCTGGGCACAATGTTGTCTCCTGTCAGTGGAATTGGTTTGAACGAAATCATGGGAAGTTTGGCGAGCGGCTGATAATTCTTTACCATCCCAGTTACGGACCGATCGATCCATAAATAGGCAAATAAAAACGCTGTCCGTCATCAAGCATTGGGTATTGCGACTTTTGAAAACAGCTTTGAAGCAATCCATGCCCCAATCAGCAATTCAATCCATGCCAATGGAAATAGCACAAATGCAGTGCTCCATTCGCCAAGTCCGGAGTTGACTGCTGCGATCCAAAAAATGCCAATCGTAGCCAATGCTGTCGTTGTTCCAGAGATAAGGATTGACTTTGTTTTGTCGCCAAACACTTCTAAGCAAAGCCAAAGGATAAACACTAGTACGGCAGTGAGAATTGTGTCCCACAGCCCCCAGATGATTGCGTGACTGATTTGCATTTGGTCAGCCCCGACAATTTGTAGCTTGCCTTCAAAAAAGGCTGCCATGCGCGGAAACGCGACAAAAAAGGCTCTTGCTACTTCGCCAACATGTATCCAAATACTTGTAATCAATGTGACAATCACAAATTGCTTAAGGCTAAACGTTTTGTTTCCCATAGTTCTTTCCTTACAGTTTCGATAAAGCGATTTTGACGATGTCGTTGAGTGCTGCCTTGCTCGATCCATTTTTCCCCATCACGACCATGCCGTGGATGGTGGAGTTCAGGAATCGGGCAACCGCTCTGGTGTCCGTATCGCCTGAAATTTCACCCGCTTCAACCGCCTGATCGAGTGCGCCTTGAAACGCTTTGAGCACACGTTTGTTCGTCGAACGTACCAGTTCAGCGACTTCTTCATCGTGAGGCGACAACTCGACCATTGAGTTGGTAAGAAGACAGCCGCAATTGTCGCCACTCTTTGCGAATGAAACGATTGACTGCACTAGCTTTTGAATATTGCCAATGGGTGATCCCGGTTGCTGCAAAGTCGTAGTGAATTGCTGAACCGTCCAATTGCCGTAGTTCTTTACCGCAGCGACAAATAACGAGTGTTTATCGCCAAAAGCGTTGTAAAGGCTCTGTCGTCCGATACCCATTTCTTTCGTCAAGTCAGCCAAGCCTGTCGCTTCATAACCCTTGCGCCAGAACAGGCCCATGGCCTTTTCCAGTGCTTCTTCGCGGTCAAATTCGGTTGGTCGTCCTGTCTTCATGAGCGTATTATCGCACATATAGACCAACCGGTCAACAAGTGCTTGCGATTTTGTTATATAGTCCATCAGTCGCCTTTTTCGACTGATTTCGGCACCTGTGGCCTACTGATTTTGAACAACCTTCGTTCCCGCACGATCGCTTCGGTTTGCTCGACGAGCGGTCGGTTCACTGGTTCATCCATTTCGTTCGGTCTTCCCTCGACAACTTTTCAATGGAGTAACGAAGCATCGTTCGCGGCATCGCCTTAGCATGCTCCTTCAAGAACTTTTCTAACTGCTGCTGGTCGCGCTTGCCCATTTCGCGGAGCATCCATCCGATCGCCTTGTTCATCAGATCATGCCCGTCGTCCATCAAACGCTCGGCAAGCTCGATGATCTCCTCGAACTCATCGTTCTTGATGAGCGTCAAAGTGGCCAATACTGCCACACGTCGCTCCCACAATACATCGCTGGCGGCAAGCCGATCGAGCACACCACGTTCATCAAAATGCTCCACCAACCAAGCCCCAAGGATTTTTGGAGCCGTCGAATCAACGAGGTCCCAATTGTTCACCGCTTCAAGGTATGCCAAGTAGAACTCGACGATCTCGCGGCATTCAAAGTCGCGATGAGGATTCTTCGGTTTAGCGGCGGCCTCATACTGAGTGACCAGTATCAGCAATCCGGTCATTCGGCACTCATGCCAAGGCGAAGCGAATAGCTTCAGCAATTCGTCACGCGACAAATCACCAAACTGGCGAACTGTTTTTCGCTGGTCCGGCATGGCGCAACCAAGGAACCGATCGCCTTCGCCATACCCACCAGGCACGGCTTTGACATACATCGGCATCTTTGCTGCTCTCTCTTCGCAAGCCACTTCACGAAGGGCTGACAGAACCTGCTTCGCCGTCATCTTAATGACGCCGAGTGCCTGCATGCTTCAGGCCTTTGGCGATGAAGTCGAATGCTTCAACGGGTTTGTAGTCTTCGAGCACGTCGAAGAAGCAGGCGAGGACTCGCTTGGTTTCAGCCACGTTGATCTTGACGCCTTTTGTGTCAGCTTTTCGCGATACTTGATTGTAGATGTCGCTAAGGGTCAGCTGTGGCTTCTTCGTTGTCTTTTTAGCCATGGGGTAATCTCCGCTTTCGTCCTTTGAGTGTTGCGAACCACGTACAATCTTTAGTTGTACATCTGGCGGGCCCCCGGCGAAAGACAGCAAGTGCGAGTGGACGTTTGATTGACAGCGCTACTGGAGTGAAAGAGAATTACGTTGGCCGAATCATCTTCCGTTTCGCCCAGAAACAAAAAGTCCACATCGTCTCATGCTCTGGCCCATTGTCGTTCCGTTTAAGATTGCGTTCTGGTCGCTTACCGGTTTCGTTGCAATTGTTACGCTCACTGCGGTAGTCTTCAAATGGCGTGTTGGCAAGGCATTCTTGATCGCATTCGTGTTGGCGGTAGTCGCCTTTGTTCCACTGTGTTCAGGAATCATGTCGATCATGGATGCCAAGCGTTTTGGCGTATTTTCCTATGACACGTATGCAGAAGTGAAAGATTTTCGGATCGAGCGTTATTTGCCAACCACTGCGAGAGATATCACGCTCGACAAATTTGCCATGGGCCATCGAGCGAAATACACGATCACGGAGACGGAACTGAGGGACTACCTCGATCAATTGTGGCTAGAGGCAGATGGGCCATTCGCGATCCCTCGCGAAGAACTGGATGATGATGACGCAGCGACTTACGATGAGTTCGATTATCGGTTTGAAGGGCTGAATTGGCCGCCACTTGAGAAAGCTTTTGAGTTCCACAGTCCAGTACAGAGCGACGGCGGGGGAGCAAACTACTTTTTCGACCCGACATCAAACACCGTTTATCAACACGCTGGCTACTGGTAGTGTCCATGTTCGCAATCGCTCCCCGCCCAATCTTGGTTTCCCGCGTACCCGCCATGAACTTCGTCTCGACGATATGTGTACTACTTGCAACGGTTTCATTGGGGTGTCACTCACGTTGGGCGGGTTCTTCGTCCTCTTCGATCGAGCATGCAAAACAGCGAGGCGTCTTTGTTACGAAGTATTCCATTCCCGCCGATTGCGACCTAGGCCGGTACCAACCGATCGAGGCGTGGGTTGAAGATAAAAATATATTCGTGGTCAGATTGCACGGCCCGCATCACATGCTCGGAGAGCCAGTTGTTTTACAAAGCTCTACCGAAGTGCTCCTTTTTTCGACCTGGTCAACGCGGAACGGTCCTCCCTATATGCTGTGGGTGGTTCTGGGGCCGCTGCCGAGCGTCTTACAGCTTAACTGCGGTTCCGATAGTGTCGAACTCCGTCGCATTCCTAATCCCGAGGAAGCTCCGCCTGTTTGAGAACGCAGTCTGAAATAGGATCACTTACTATTCGCGAAGATGATATCCGTGCCGTAGAGGCTTTGATTTTGAGAATTCACAAACTGTCAAAACGGTTTCGCCCAATCCATTCGGCCAAGCCTATGAAGATTCGTGCTTTGATCCAACATTTCTATGTCTAGCAATCCGTACGCACCACCAGTAACGGTGGAATCGAACGATCAGACAGACGTGGCAACGACGCGAGTTCGCCGCGGACCTGCACTCTACATAGCCGGATTTGGGCTTCTCGGTGGATTTGGTTCGGTACCCTTTCTTGCACATCAGAATCCGTTTGGATTTGCCGTTGTTCTCATGGGATGTATTTTGGGGGGGTTGGTCTACCGTTTTCGCTCACGTAATTGGCCACATGATCCAACGATACGTGACAGCCAGTACATTTACTCTGCGGTTGCCGTCGTGTTGCCTCCTGGCGTTTTGTTTCTTTTCGCTGGGCCGCATGGGCAAGGGCCAGCGATTGTCATGATCGGACTGATCGTGGGTGTGTCGGTTGCTCTTGGCATCTTCACCAGCGGCACCCGCCGACTAAACGCATCGGCAATCAAGCCCGAACCATCGGAAACGGGCTAAGGGCTGCATTGCAGTGTCTCTTCTAAACCGACACTGTATTCGGGCTATTGTTTTGAATGGGTTTCCAGGAGAGTGGGTTTTAGGAATTGAGCTTGTGGTGTTGCCACGTGAATACGTTCGACGCTCACGTTTGCTTCGCAGTCAGCTCCATGGTGCATCGGATGGTGGTGATCTCGGCGTCTTGTTCGTCGGTGACTTCGACGGACTAGGCGTAGGTGCCAGAGCGGAGGGATTCAGTGGCACTGCGGGGGAGATCGAAGACTAAGTCCCAGCGGTCGTTGTTGGCGACGACGTTGCCGGGGACTTGGAATGAGTCGGGGAGGCGAACCAAACTTGACCGAAATGTGAGGGAGATTGTTGAGATGAAGGTGATCATAGATTTGTGCGTCGTGCCGATGGGCGTTGGTGTCTCCGTGGGCAAGTACGTTGCCGAATGTCAAAAAGTCTTGCAGGACGCAGGACTGGAGTACCAAGTGCACGCTTACGGCACGAACATCGAAGGTGATTGGGACGAGGTATTTGCGGCAGTCAAGCGTTGCCACGAACGCGTTCACGCGATGGGCGCGCCGCGAATTACCACGAGCATCAAAGTTGGAACCCGCACCGATCGCGAGCAGTCGATGCAGGACAAGATTGATAGCGTTACCGAGACGCTAGCGTAGAACGCCTTGCAATCTATCTTCGGTTACGTTGGCAGCTGTAGCGAAATTGGTCTCACCGAATCCGACCTACGGAGTACCGAAGCGCGGAAGGAAGTCGGCTTGATGCCATGGTTAAGATTGATCACAGGTGTTGTCGTGAATCATTTCGCACTTCCAGCATCGATCACTTGGCGATGAATCACCGCAAAGCAATCGGTGATCGCCGAGGATCCAAATATCGCCAAGCTGCGTCACTGCTTCGTCTGGCGGCTCCGGCACGTCCTCGGGATCAGTCAGACCTTGTGACACGCCTGGATCGAGCAGCTTGGCGAGTTCGTCGTCGTTGAACCCGATCAACTCGCAATCGAATCCCGATTGCTGCAACTCGCCGATTTCGATGGGCAGCAAGTCCCAATCCCACTCCGCGTTCTCGCCGGTTCGATTGTCGGCGATCCGGTACGCCTTCACTGCTTCGGGTTCGAGGTCCGTTGCGACGTGAACGGGGACTTCGGTCAGCCCGATCTTCTGCGAGGCTTTGAACCGCGTATGTCCGACGATGATGACACCATCGGCATCGACCACAATCGGCTGGCGAAAACCGAATTCGTTGATTGAGAGGATGACCGCATCGACAGCGTCGTCATTGATGCGAGGGTTGTTCTCGTAAGGCTTGATTCGATCAAGCGACCACATTTCGACCTGCATTGCAGCGTCCTTTCCAAGGGAGAGTGAAATGGAAAGGGGTCGGTCGGTTGGTGGTTGGTTAGATGTTTGGTTGGTTGGGTGCTATTCTTGAGCTGGCGGTCGCTCAGATGCTTTGTCGCTACGCCTAATCTTGACCGGAGTTCGTCGTCCGAGATTCCTCGCGCAATCGCGAACGCACTTCGACCAGCAAGCGTCCGAGCATGTTTTTGCCGCGACCGTCACCACCGTCGCCCCAATAATCATCGTTGGTAGTGTGTTCAATGATTTTGGCGTTGCCGGTGCTGAGCAGAAGTTCGCGAAGCTCTTCGTGCTGGGTGAACTTGGCGATTAGAGCTTCACGCATTACGTTGACCTTTGCCGACTCCCAGTCCTTGCGGAGCGTTCGCTTTCGGTCGCGTCCCATTCTTGCTGCGAGCATCGGTGAGTTTGCTTTGCGAATTTCGTTTTGGTCGGACTTTGACTTGAACTTCATCGCCTGAAAATAGTGCTCGGTCGTAGGCCATGTCGCCTTCCCAATACGAATCGGGTAGTCGGCGAAGTTGGAAAACTCGCCATATTCATCGCCGGTACTGTAGAACTTGATTGGGTCGGTCATTACGTCTGATTGCTCTTGTGAAAATTTGTGCCGCGTCAGAAGACACATGCAGATGATATCAGGTTCGTTCGATCGTTCGGACAATCAAAACAAACTGTGCCTAATAAGGCTGCTGTTCCGGTTGCCCTGAGCAGCGACACGATCAGCCGGGAGTACCTAAACGCCTTGCGGGCAGTCCATCGGGGCGATCCTTCCCTCGAATCCTTCCCCAGCCCTGTGCGAGAGCTGGCGGTCGAAAATTTGGTCATTGCGGGCATGAGCGGGGGAACAGGGGAAGTATTCGTAGAAAGAGAGAGATTGTTCCTATATTTGGTAGTCAAACGCCCTTTGGAATCCTTCCCTATCGCCGGGGAAGGTTTGGGAACGATTCGTTGTTTTCGGGTCGAATCCTTCTCTATTTGGGGAAGGATTGGGAAGCGTAGGTGAAGGTTTCATTCGGCAACGACTCGCTGGAAGCCGCTCGCGGTTTTGGTGGCGGTCGGCATGGTGATGGGTTCGATCTCACCTTGTTGCACGAGCGTCAAAATGATCTGGTCCAAGTCGGCGGCCTTGCACTTCATGTATTTGAGAATGTGTTGTCGTTGCATTCGCTGTTCGGGTTGCTCGCCGAGTCGTTTGAGCAGTTTCAAGCAATCGGCATGAAACGGGTTCGCCGGATGCAAACTTGTCGCCGAGCGATGCGGACATGCCGATCTGAAAGAGAATCTGCGAGTTGACTTTGCGAGGAAACTCCTTGCCGGTGCCGCTGCTGGCGAGAGCAAGTAGATATAGATTCGTTCGCAGGTCACCAGACGTACAGACCTTTCGACCAGCGAGAAACGACTGCAACGCCATTGCACCGCAGAACGCCAGGCCGATATTCGGGTAGGGAGCATTTGCCAGCGTGAAATCCATGATGCGACGGACGAAGCCTGGCACGTTAAAAAGTCGCTCGGGTAGTTGCCCAGGATCGGGCGTTGTTTCGGCCGGCGGAGGCTGAGCAGAAACCGCGGGTTGAGCACGTCCGACCATGAACTGGCTTAGGTCGACATCGTTGACGGCGTGCTCAATCGGCCCATCATCACGAAGCCAGCCGAAAGGGCGATCATGCGGTTTCGTTGCCGCTTGGTTGACCTTGTGTCGGAGTTCCTTGTCGAACCAGGGCGGGCTGCAGCGTGGGTTGTATTCAGCGGCCAGGATTGCCAATGCACGATCGGTGTCGAGGCCGAATCCATGGACGAGTGCGGTCGCGGCGGCATAGGTTTGCGAGTGACCACCACTGCCGGCGATCGCAGGCGGCATCGCGTTCAAGTAGGCGATCGCCCGCGATTCCACGTCGTTGCCCACACGCGGCGACTGTGGCGGCAACGTGCCGTTTTGTTGCGGCGGCTTCGCGGGTCCACGCCGATGGATAACGGCATCGGCCAAAGCCTTCACGCAGGCGGCCAACATCGGAGCGGGAACAGGGGCCGGTTCGCCGTTGAGTGTTTCGTATGCCTCACCGTCGGGATGCACACTCGGCCCGACGACGGTTTGCGTTCCGGTTGAACGCAATTCGACGATCATCGAGCCATCACTTGGATCGGTGTGTTTTTCGGTGGTCGCCCCGATCGCGATGTACCAGCGGTGGGATCGCGGCGCAGACGGCCGCCCAGTGATCGCCAGCGTTGGTGGCAAGTATTGATCGGCAAGTTCGATCGCTTCGGCGCAATCGAGGTCAACGTCTACGAGCCAGCCAGACGGTTCGCCGAGTAGAATGCCGATATTATCTTTTGCGGAAAAGTGCAGTTTGATTTGGTCGGCTTCGATGCGAAGGTTCTGCCAACCGCTCAGCACCGGTGATTTGGATCCAGGACGAATTGGCACCGCATACCAGCCTCTTTGACGATAGATCGCCGCTTGAGTACGGACATCGGTTGGTGGATGCGTAGTCATTGGTTATACTGCGAGAGAATGACGTAGAAACATGTAATCGACGCCAGTCGGTTGCCGACGCCGCCGTCAAACAATCATCAGCGTGGAGCTTTGCGTAGAATAATGAATCAAATTGACATAGCTCGCGAAGCCATTGGGCTGCCGCTCGCCGAACGACTCGAGGTCGTTGGGAAAATCTGGGATAGCGTTGTTGATGAGGGATTGCCGAGCCTTTCGGATTCCCAACGAAATCTGATTGATGAACGAATCAAGATGGCGGATAGCAATCCCGATCAACGAACACCGGCGATGGATGTTTTCAACGAACTAGGACGGAACGGTTGAACCGAATAGCCTATTTCACCGATCCGGCAAAACATGATCTTGCCGAAGCGCGTGATTGGTACGAGGCCTTGGATATGATCTGGTTGATGAGGTACGAATTGCGGTCAATCGGATTGAAAGCAACGCGGAGCAATTTGCACTGGTTTTCAAAGATGCTCGGGTCTGTCCCATCAAGCGTTTTCCTTTCCTCGTCGTATTTCGGATCAATGGCCAGTACGTGGACATTTTGGCGATTATGCATGGTCACAGAAATCCGAAGATGTGGATGAAGCGGATCGAAGAATAAATGATCAGAACGGTGCCTCTTCCAATGCAGCGTTCGGAATTTCACCAAGTGTCTGCTTGGTAATGCGATCGTATTTCTGTCCAGTGATCGATTGCACTGTGATTCGTTCGGGTGAGGCCAATAGACCTGCATTGGCGATATCAAGTGCCTCCTCAGCATTATTGGGACACGGATCGAGGCAACGCTGAGACCACCAGACATTTGCCTTCGCTTTAGCGTAGCCTGTATGTTCAATACAAATGAATTCGCTTTGCCAATGATCCAGGCCGATCATGTAGTCGACACGCAAACAGCGAGGTGCGTCTTCGTCGGCGTCGCGTTTGCGATGGATGCGATAGATGATGTCTTGGACGTTGTATTCGATGTCGGTCACTTCACCCGACAACACGCCAGCCTCAGATGCCTCGGCATCATGGGCTTCTCGTTGTGAAGGCGGGAACGGATGACCGCACTCAGGACAGTTCGCGTATCCGCAGGCAACAAGGGCGTGACACTTTTCGCACTCTTTTGCTGGCGGCTCGCTGCCGGAGCGAAGTTGTTTTTCCTTCGGTTTGATCTGGTCGATCGGTCCGTGGCGTTCGATGTTGCCGCCGAAATCGAGGACGAGGCAATCCTGTTTGTCGGGATGCAAGCGAAAGCCGCGGCCGACGCATTGGTAAAGCAGCCCCGGCGACATGGTTGGTCGCAACATCACCACGCAATCGACTCGCGGTGCGTCAAAACCGGTCGTCAACACGCTAACGTTGCAAAGGAAACGCAGTGGCTCTTCCCCAAGTAGCGAGGTTGGAGCATCGCCGCGAAAGCGAGCCAGCAATTCGTCACGATCGGCGGCCGGTGTCTCGCCAGTGACAAAACCGCATTCAATGCCGTGGTTCTGCTGCAACACTTCGACGACACGGCGCCCGTGTGCGACGGACGACGCGAAGATCAACACGGCCCGCCTGTCTTGCGTCAATTCCACGATCTCGGCACACGCGGCCGACACGAGGGCGTCGTCATTTATCAGCGATTCGACTTCTCCGCTGACGAACTCGCCGGCGCGGATGTGCAGTCCGCCGAAATCGGCTCGGTGCACACCGGCTTTGGATATCCTCCGGCTGGAGGTCCGCTGGACGACTCCGGCCGGCAGAAACCGTGCTGCGAACGGGCGGTCGTTCACAGGGAAACACGGGCCAGCGGGATCAGCCCTGTCAATTTGAAACGGGGAGCGAATCTCTCAGCTGGAGTCACGGCGACTCATGACGTGAGTCTTTGGCACATTTGATGAGTCGTTTGGAGAAATTTAATCCATTGAAAAGGGCGCAGTAGTCGAATTCGTGCGAACCGGAAGACATGTCACCAGTTAATTTTGACGATACTTATGCACGTGAATCAGGCGTTTTTTCGCGGTTTGAGCAAGGTTTGCGAATTTCGGTTTGCCGATTCCGTCGACAAAATCGGAGCACCAAAGCTCGGTCTGTGCGTTGATGCGAAGGCGAGATAGCCTTCCTACTTCCATTGCCAAGTATCCGAGGCCTTCAGCTTGCAATCGATCTTCGGTTGCTTGGATTGCAACCAATGACGACTCGATTGGTCATCTCGCAAATAGGCGTCCCAGAATTTCAGACTGATCTTCTGGATTGCGGGGTGATGGTCGGGATCGCGACCGCGAGTGCGAAAGCCTTCCGAGTCACCGAAGGTGAAGTGATGACCGCCGTCAAAGACCAACTCGTACTTATCACCTTCGGGGAGAGCCTTATAAACTTCTCGCCGTAACTGGGGTGTCACACGATCGTTGATCGGACTGTCATCCTTGGTTCCGGTCATACACAACATCGGCGCACTTATGTGACCAAGGGCGCGTTGGGCAGACAATCCTTGCCCGGGTTGAGGGCTCATGGCAAAGAATGCGTCAATCCGCTCGTCGGCATAACTCTTGCCGAATAAAGATCGACGGCCGGCGACGGCGAGAGTCGTCACCGCGCCAAAACTGTGCCCGCTCATGCCGATGCGATCCAGATCGAGTTTGCCGCATAGTGGATGATCGGCTTCTTGATTCCACTTTTCCAACTGATCGATAACGAACGAGACATCTTGGATTCGGTCGGCTGCACTCTTTGCACTGGCCGCCTGCTTGACGGCCTTCATGCGATCGCGAAGTCGAGCCGACTGCCAGACTTCCTGATCGCTTCCGGCGTGTTGCATGAAGACGCAAACATATCCGGAGGCGGCCCATTGCTTGCCCAGGTAAGGATTGTTTGCTCGCGAGCCACCGAGCCCATGTGAAAACAGGACAACGGGACCAGCCGAAGCCTGCTCGGCAAGGTAAACCCGAACAGGGACCGCACGGTCGCGTTTTGCGTCCTGCGGTTCGAAGTCGAGATGTTTGACAGTTGCAGTGTCAACTGCGAACACTGGCCTTGTCAGACTCAGCAGAACGACGGCAAGTAATAACGACTTCAGAAACAGTGTCTTTCGATCCACGCGACTTCCCCTCATTGTCTTCAATTCCTCAGCCAACCAAGTACCAACAGCAACGATCTTTTCTCGGCTAATCTTACTCTATGAACGGTCTTCGGAGGTTGCCTCCGTTTCTTGGCATCCGTCTGAATTATTAGAAACCCTCATGCACAATTTCTTTTTCGTGCCCATCTTTCGCCAAGCCATAACCGTTTAGCGAGAAGTGGACGCGATTTACAAAACCGATTAAATTGATTTGCATGAACAAGTCAACCGTCGTCGCCTATTTGAAGAAGAACCAGGACTCTCGAGGCATCGAGCACTGGAAGAAACAAAACGAAAGCGAGCTTAAAAGCTACGGCATCGGGCTGACTATCCTCCGGAAGTTTGCAAAGACAATCGGACGCGATGCCAAGCTGGCTAAGTCATTGTGGAACTCAAACTATTATGAGATGAAAATAATCTCGATCCTCATCGACGATCCGAAAACGATGACCGTCGAACAGGCGGAGTCGCAGGTCGAGGAACTCGAAGGCGGATACCTAGTACATGTATTTTCCACCTGTGGGGCGCCCTTGGCAAAAACGCGATTCGTGGTCGAACTCGCCGACAACTGGATCAATAGCGAAGACTCCATTCGCTGTCGCTGCGGGTACGGACTACTCTACGAAATCTCGAAAAGTAAGAAGAAGAGCGTACCCGACGAAGCGTATTTTCTGGCGAATGTCGCGGACATCGACAAAAAACGCAATCACGTATCAACCCCGGTTCTGATGGCGATGGCTGCTGCGTTAATGGGCATTGGAATGCGGACAAAGAAACTCAACAGGGCGGCGTTAAAAGTCGCCAGAGCAATTGGACCGATCACGCATAGCGAATCGTGCGATCCGTTCGATGTGGTCAAACACCTCACCAGCGATCACGCGAAGCAGAAGCTCGGGCTGTGATTCGCGAAAGTCAGCGGAGCTTGCCCATCAGGGACAAAAAAGATTCAGTACTTTCGTTTTTGATTAGCAGAGAGTGTCATCTTGTAGAATTGACCAAGTTTCTTGTCTTGCTCTCGACGTTCATGAATCGACTGGGCGTTTCGTGCTTGCTCGGCATTTAGTTTCAAGTAGTTCCTGAGTCGTCGCGCATCGAGTTCACCGCTCTCGATCGCTGCAGCGATTGCGCAACCTAGTTCGCCTTGATGGCTGCAGTCGCGAAAATGACAGTCCTCTGCCAAAGAAACAACCTCATCGAAGACCTCAGCGACTCCTTCTTCGCAGTCGGCCAACTGGAGTTCACGCATGCCTGGGGTGTCAATCAAGACGCCCCCAGCGCTGAGGCAATGAATTGAACGGACCGTGGTTGTATGCCGGCCTTTGGAGTCGTCTTCACGAATGCCTTGCGTCGAAATAGGCCCAGCCCCCAGCGACATCGCCAGTGTCGATTTGCCGACTCCGGAGGATCCTACCAAGGCCACGGTTTGGCCACTGCGACACCAATAGGCCAGCGGTTCCATGTCGCCCGAGTCTCTCGCGTCAACGGTTTCCACGATCAAACCACTGATCAACTGCGATGCTTGTTGACGAAGTGAGTCGCGATCTTCGCACAGATCGGCTTTGCTGAGCACAACGATCGGGTTAACATGCGACTCGGAAGCCAGTGCCAAATACCGTTCGAGTCGAGACTGGTTGAAGTCGTGGTTGCAGGAACAAACGATGAACAGCGTATCGACGTTGGCGGCAATCAACTGAGTCTGCGATTTCACTCCTGCTGCCTTTCTCGAAATCAGCGACTCGCGCGGAAGCCTGCTCACCCCGCGTCTGGACTCATTGTCCAAGAGTAACCAATCGCCAACTGCCAACTCTCCGCAAACGTCCAATTGCTCGATGGGCAACGCAATCTCCTCGCTACCAGTCAGGCAGAGGATTCGCCTGCCGAAATGGGCACCAACGCGTACAGGAAAGGCGTTACGCTCTTGTTCTTCCGTCAAGTGCGCCGAAAAACATGTTTTCCAACCAATTTTACCGAGCTGTCGATAATCCATCGTTCATCCTATCTCAATATCCCTACTACCCGAACCGATCGACACTCAAAGCATCCAAATGGTTCGCAAGGATTGTGTCATTTCTCGTCGTTTGATGGGCACGACGAAGGAACAGACGACGTGCCATTCATCAATGAAGCGGGAACCGGTTGGCGAGGACTTCTAGTGTACTGCCAGCACTAAATTTTGTGCTATGGATTTCGCCAAAAATCCGTTACTCATAGCTTCGTAGGGACTTTTGGCGAAGTCCACTGATTCCCAACTCGCTACCATAAACCTGACCGCCCATTAGTTTCTGCTCTCCTTCACGCTGCTGATTTTGTCCTGCATTGACTGTTCTCGGTCCGTGCGAGTTCCAACCTTGATACTGGTGGTAATTCGTGGCGTCCCGATAGCATGAACACGTTGATGGCACTGCTTTCTTGCGGCAAACACGTTGTCCCAGTCACCCTCGATATTTGTGCCGTAAGCGTGGAGCTGATGCATTAATCCGGCTTCCTGCAATACCTTCTGGCATTCAGCGACGTACTTACTAACGGATACACCAACGCCCGACGGGACGACACACAAATCGACAATCACTTTCATCTCCGATAAGCCTCTCTTTTACCACTAGGTAACTGTTTCTAGGGTCAAGTATCAACTTCCATGCCAAGAAATGTATGTTCACAAGTGATTCCAAGACGGATCTTCCTTTGTTTCCTCCTTAAGGGAGCAGGCTGGCAGCAACGCCGATTAGAACAGAACGGTGCCGTTTGGGTTTTGTTTCTTTTTGAAACGGGCGCAGTAGTCGAGCTGAAACAGGCTCTCGAAGAAGTATGGAAGTTTCCAAGCTGACATCGAGAGTTCCGCTCTTCCCGCTATTTATTTCGGTGAGTTTGCTCGTCGGCTGGTTTATCCCTGGGTTCTATGCATGGACAGACTCCGACCAGAGCCGCCCGTCGCCGCTGCTGTGGAAGGTACCGCTTTGGTCGGCGATCGCTTAATGCCAGATCATCAGAACTCCCACGCTGGATCGAGGCTTGGGAAGTAACACATTGAATTGCCTTTGAACGCGAATCTTAAGTGCTCTGCCAGTTCGACGTGATGCTCGGCAATGCGTTTGATGTCGCGGCTGACTGCTTGCCGGACATTCTTGCGTGACTTGGATCCGTCGGTGAGTACGCGGGCTTTGCCGTCCTTGCCTGTGTCTTTCTGGAGTTGCGAGAGAATGGCGTACTGTTCGGTTTGCAGCGTTTCGAGCGTACCTGCATCGTGGTTGCGTTCAGCTTCTGCGATGCGAACACCGAGGTCCACTAGCCGAAGTTTGTAGTCGTGGCGAGCTTCTTCATCGAAAGCCTCGCCCGTGCCACTGGTCGACGATCGGGCAGCAATTCCAGTCCGAGCGTTCTCTAGTTCAACAGGGCTGAGTATTTTGCCCGGACGCGACAAGAACTCAGCGAGATACCACATGCCAACGGCATCCGATAGCGAGAACCGTGTCTTCTGGAAACAGGTTTCCCAGTGATCGCCATTCATGCGAAATGAGTTTGGAGGAGAGTCTTCGCCAAGTCCCAATCGAAAACGCAGCTCTTCCATCGCGGCAGTGCTCACCACGATCGTTCCATTTTCGTCGAAGAACATCTCGTCCCCAGCGACGATCGTGACCGCGAATGTTCGCTCGACGGAGCCAAGGTCAACGCGAGTTCCGGCGAGCGACGGAACCAACATCACGGTCTTTCCTGCTATCTTCATCGCTGCTTCCGTGAGTGAGCGGTGATCCGTACACGTTCCGAAATGCAAGGTCACAGAAGCCAACTGCGGTGAAAGTCGTCCCAATTGCTGGACACGCCCATTGGGAACAAAGGACAAACTCTCGGCACGCCCACCAAGAAGCGGCATGAGGGATTTCCCGAGTTTTGCGACGCTCAACGTCCATATTGTCAGATCGCTCCTTTGAACATCGAACACCTCACCTTGTAGGCGATTGATGCCGACGAAGGATCCATCAGAATGCTCGACGACTTCGCACGCGGTGACACCGTCGCTGGCCAGCGTCCATGCAGCCAGGTCGGGTGTCGCGGAAAGGAACTGGTGGCACAGTTCCCAATGTTCACCCAGCTCGGCCTGCCACACTCGCCGAGGTGCTCGCAGACTTGGGATCCGAGAGAGCGTTTGCCAAAGTCGAAGTCGGTGCGGGGTCACGAGCAGGCAGTCCGGTTGTCTTGATTCCGTGATGGTTCATCCAAGCCTCGATTAGCTCGACGCCGACTTGTCGTGAGTACGTGATGATGTTGCCCGAGTGAATGGTTCCTTCTCGTCAACGACTTTGTGGCGGCGCGATGTTGTCACCGCGATCGTCTTGCGAACCGTGATCATGCAACCGGCTCCTCACATTCTTCGACGAGTGCGGTGATCGCCGTCGGGTGGTACGAGATAGCCATAGAACCGACGTCAGGTTCGTAGACAACTCTCGCAACCAGCAGTTCGACAAGATGAACTCGTTCCTTTGCCGTCAGTGAAGCCCAAACCACTTTGAAGTCCGACATCGCGATGTCGATGTCGAGCCGTGAGAGTTGGCGAGCGGCCACCTGCTTCAGTTTGTCCATTGCAACAGCAAGATCGGCTTCCGCCTTGGTGATCCGCACCTTCAAATCCTCGACACGCACATCGTTCAGATTCTCGAAAACTTCGTGCTTCAATATCCGTCGAACCTCCTCCGTGTCGCGGGTGATCTGAGCTTTCAACTGCGCCAAGTGCGTTTCGATCTCGGATTGTTCTCCGTCAAGCAATGCCTTCGATCCTTTGTACACAGCGTCGCGCAAGCCTTGGTCGTCAACAACTACTCGGAGCTCATCAACGACTGCGGCTTCGATCATCGCTGCTGATACGGAACCCATCGCCGCTCGACGAAGCTGCCTGGCGGCGGAATACGAGGATCCCAGTTCGGTGGCATTCTGGTTCGCACCACGTCGCCACCGACTTTCGGTTTCGGCGGTGTGATTCGGATCAATGACTCATCGGCGATCGGTCCAGCCCGGAGCAGTGCTCGTTCGCTCAGTCCGCCTTCTTCATTCGCTTGAATTCGCCAAGCGATACGTCGGACGATGAAGTTGCGATTTCGGGAACGACATTTTTCTTGATGCACGACCTCGAACTTCGCCACCAATTGGTCAATCGTCAGGTCGGCCAGCTCGGCAATTTCAAATGCTGCACTGTTTCTATTGTTAGGATTGGGACTCATCAGCTACCTCCGGTGTGCTCGGACGTTGGGATGTGTCTTGAGTGCTTTCTACTGCCTTCTTGTCTAGCGTTCGTCGAATCGCCCGCGCCAAAATGGTCGCGATCTCCTCGCGTTGTTGTTCGCTCAATTGGATCACCGTTACTGTTTGAAAGTTCATCGCGGATTGTCTTGCCCGTTGCAGAACAGTCGCCGCGAGACACAGTGATCACTGACGGCGGAGAGATCTCAAGTCCCGTTTCCTCAATCTCGCGAGAACTTTCCAAAGTCTCTGGAATTTCGCCGCGTTTGACCCGAATCGTCACCATCTCCAGCAATTTCGCCACTTTCCGCACCTGAACGGCAGGCTGGATATAGTCCAACGCCATATAACCCTTCCTCCTAAAATCGATCCCTAGCGAACCGAACAAAACGGCGATCGCCCTCAGGGTTATGTAGGAGAGAACTCGGTAGGGTTAACCAGATTCTCGCGACGCAAGTTGCGATGTCTCAAAACATCTAGCGGAAAACGTGTCTCGCATATTCGCGAACTCGGGCATCCTTGTCTCTCTGCAGCTTTCGCATGGCAGCGTGGTAGGGCTTGGCTGCGGCCTTCCAGTACGAGAGAGATAACAGCGTAAGGCGGCGAACGTTAGCGACTTTGTCGTGAAGTCGCTCAGCGAGTTTGGGTAACGCCTTTTCGCCAACGGCTTTCCCAAGACCTCGCTCGCCCAATACACAAACTGCGTGTTGGCGTACAACGGTGTGTCGTGAATCTAGCCCACGAATGGCTTCACCAACGTCAGATGGCCTAATTTGGATAAAGCAGGAGCCCGGCTTCAATTCACGATTGACTAGGCGAGTTATCTTCGCAGTTTTCATCTCAAGCAATCGCTCCACAGGTCGATAGTCGAGCGTGATCGGGACTAAACCATCATTCGCATGATGCTGCAGCCCAGCGAGAATTCCCGTCGCTGCCACCTCCACTTTTTTCGGGTCGCTAAGTTGTCTGAATAGGTAGTCGTTATCGCCCAGCAGCGATAGCGAGCGAGCGCTGTGATCTGACGCACTCCCCTGGATTTTCATCGCCTTGCGGAGTTCTTTGATGACTTGCTTAGTGCCGATCCCCAGATCGCCAAGCAGCGACGCGGCACACCACCCGTTTTCCGGATCACTCAGAGTTCGGCAGAGTGGCTCAATAGCATCCGCCCCCATCTCCAGAATCTGCTTCTCGAAGGAATACGGGTCCTTGAAGTAGTCTTCAATGGCAACTGCGATGACAGCGTTTTCGGCTTCGTCGACGAAGCTGAAGTGTTTCTTCCATAGCTTTTTGGAAATACACCTACGGACAAGTTCCACATCACCGTCCTCGTCGCCGAAGTAAACAATAAGGTCGTCGGTCGTTTGAGGATGACCAGCAAACGTGCGATACAACGCCTTGGTCACACGCACCATCATCGTGATGAATCGCTTCTCCGTTCGATACCAATGCTCTTGCGTACTTTTGTTCGCTTCGTCAAAAACTTCGGCCTCAAGCCGTTTCAAATTCGGGCTACTAGGCAGGATGTTCTGCCAGACCCAGTCCGCCTCGCTCCACTTGCAGTCTTCATCCTTCGCAAGTTTCTCGACGCTATTGACTCCTAGCCATGGAAACGCAATTGCTCCATCTAGCTCACGGTAGCATTCATGAAACGCGAACGCATAGGCATGGTGTTTTGGATTGCGCTTCATCCATCGCTGGATTCCCTTTTCGGACTCAGCAACGAATGTTTCCTCTAGTTGTTTCCAGTCCAAGATTCTGCTCCACAAGTCCAAGCGGTGAGTGATCTTTCCGATCCACGTTTCATCTACTCAAAAACATACGTCGCCGTCATTCTCACTTTACGATCAGGGTCCTCCTTCAGAGCCCACATCTGATCACGGTAAGGTTTCGCTGCGGACTTCCAGCCCTTTAATGACAGCAGAGCTAATCGCCGAATATTCGCGTTGTCGTCTTGCAGTTGCTTTGCCAACTCGGGGAGTAATCGCTTGCCAGCCTTGCTTCCTAACCCACGACAAGCCATCAACATAACGGCGTGCTGGCGGATTGCCAAATGTTCCGACGTCAAGCCGCGAAGAACCTCGTCAATATCCGCGACTTGGATGTCATCAAAGGAACTGCCAGGTTTGATCTCGTCGACAATCATCACTTTGACCTCTTCGCTGCCGTCGTTGAGAAACCTCTCAACCAAGCGATAGTCCAGCCGATGGTGTTCAAATTGTTTCAAGCCTCGGGTAATTGCCCGGACTATATGGGGACACGCATCGGGATCGTCGATCAAGGTAATCAGGAATTCCTTGTCACCTAGATCGAAAAGAGCGTTCGCGCAAGCTCCCGCAACCCTCGGTTTTTCTTGGATTGAAGACCTTAGCACGGTGATGACTTTCGGGTTGCCGTGACCAAGTTGTCCCAATAGGCCTGCGGCGAAGTGGCCGTGCTGTTCATCCAAATACGCAATTAGCGGATCAATCGCTGAATCACCAAGCTGAAGAATCTCCTCCTTATAGTTCCACGGCGCTTCGAGATAACGTTGCATTAACTCAGTGGTCGAACTTGGTGGGGCGATCGCAGGCTTGGGATCCAAGTCAGCAAAGTACTTGTCAAACAACCGCTTGGGAACGCATCGCTTCAGCGTGTCGAAGTCACTCACCTCCTCGCTTAGATAGACGACAATCTCTTTGGTGGTTTGTGCGTTTGATGCGAATTCTTTTCGCAACGCCTTCGAAATGCGAACCATGACCGAGAGGAAGCGTTTCTCAGTAGCGAGCCACTGCTTTTGACTTCCGCGATTCGCCTCGTCATTGAGCTCCGTTTCCAAATCGTCGACAGACGTTGCATCAACAGCATCAATATTCGGCCAACGCCAATCAGTCGGATTCCACTGCAGTTCGACATCTTCGGTTCCCTGCAATTCCTGGAGAGCCTCAAGGCTGTTGACGGCCAACCACGGCAGGCGAATTACCTCATCGATTTCACGGTAACCTTCGTGAAAAGCCAACGCATAGACGTGTTGGTTTGGATGGTCCGCCAACCATTGACGAAACGCCAATTCCCATGCGTCAAACAGCCGCCGTTCAAATTGTTTCCAATCCAAGTTTGTCTCTCGCACTGTTTTTGAGAATGGTTGTAGGGGAACAATTCACAGGAAGTATCAAAATCCGTTTTCAACGACGATCTCATCCAGCGTCAGTTGTCCCGGTTTCGGCCAAGCTTCTTTGGTGGCTTTGCCGATGGCGACCATGGGGCCCATGACGTGGTCGTCGGGGAGGTTGATCAGCTTGGCGACTTCTTCGATGTCGAAGCCGATCATGGGGCAGGATTGGTAGCCCATGCCCTGGGCGGCCAACATCAGAGTTTGCATCGCCATGCCGATCGAGCGTTGGGCTTCATCTCGCTGCAGCCACTCGCGGCCTTCGTGGAATGGTCCCATCCAGTTGACCAACATTTCGGCGACTTCCTTCGGTGCGTTCACAAAGTAACGCGACGGTTCTTTCTGCCACGCTTTCATGTCGGCGGTGAACAAGACCAACAGCGACGCATCTGTCATCTGGGCTTGGTCGTTGCCGAAGTCCTTGCGGATCTTCGCTCGCAGGTCGGGATCGCGCAGGATCACGAACCGCCAGTGCTGGATGTTGAAGCTGGTCGGAGCCTGGATAGTGGTTTCGAGCAGTTCTTTTTCCTCGGCGGCCGTCATTTTGTGGTCGGCGTCGAAGTGCTTGATGGCTCGGCGGTTGAAGATCGCGTCTTTGACTTGCATATCGGATGTCTCGGAAGTGAGTTGGAGGTTTGGGAAATCCAAGAAAATGGTTTTCTATCGGACGTCTCCGTCTAGGACGATTCTAGGAACGTTGACCACTTTCTCGGGATGGCACTCAGATACTTCATAACCTGGAGGTCAAATAGTACAGAGACACCAGAGACCTTTGCCCGAGATCGGCCCAGAGACCGTTTCGCCGGCAGCCGGATAGTACTTTGCCAGAGACACTCGAAGAGATCTCTCGCCGGCCAGCGATGACGTAAGTCCTTGCCCAGACTGCGGTAAAGCACGAAAAAAGCCGACGTCGGTCATGAAGACCAACGTCGGCTGATTCGATAACCCGGCGGTCGGATTAAACCAACATGCCGAATTGAAGTTGAGCAAACCGAACCTCGCTCAAACCGCTCGGGAGAGCCCGGCCTATTCCGTGCGATTTGCATAAGTGCTTGGCCGATAACATGTTGTGGTGATGGCGGACGATTTGCCGAACATGCGAATCAAATAAGCCGGTTTCTATCTGCGAGTCGAGACTCGACGAGACTCCAAGGTGTGGGTCTATGATGCAATTGGTTCATTCGTCACGCAAAAGATGCGAAAGCATGCGTTGAGGATTTTCTAAGAACGATTTAGTGACGCGGTAGTGTTCTGTGTCGACGTAGGCGATCGGTTGGATGCCCGATTCTCCAAACGAATAAATTCGAGAGTTCGGGTAGCTCATGATGATTGGTGAGTGTGTCGCGATGATCAACTGCGACTCCTGGCCGACAATGCTATCGAGCAAGATCAAGAATTCCAATTGCCGCTGTGGTGAAAGCGCGGCCTCCGGCTCATCGAGAAAGTACAAACCTTGGCCGAAGCGGTTTTCCACCAGCGTCATGAACGCTTCGCCGTGCGATTGCTCGTGCAGTGACTTGTCGCCATAGCTGTTGCCGACGCCGAGGTTTTCTATTTCAGTCGCGACGTTAAAGAGGCTCTCGGCACGCACAAACCAAGCGTCGGGCACCAAGGCGTGATATCGCCGCAGCTTCAACGCCTTATGCAGTTCAGAATGGCTTTCGCGAGTCGCAAACATCATGTTGCGGCTGCCACCTTCGGCGTTCAGTCCGTTGGCAATCGCGATCGCTTCGAGCATCGTCGATTTGCCGGAACCGTTCTCACCAACAAAGAACGTAACCTTCGGATGCAGCTCAAGCTTCGTGAACGTTTTGAGCGACGGCAGGTTGAACGCGTAATGAAATGGGTCGTAGATACGACTGCGATCCAGAATCACCGACTCTATGAACGGCCCCGGTGTGACACCTCGTTTCAATGTTCTCATTCCGAGCCCTCAAATCCTAACTGAACCAATTCTGTTAAAATCATAACCGTATTCATTCCGAAACTCTTGCACCCCTAGTTCTGATATGGCATGGCGACTCGAGCGACTTGTTAAAGCCGACGAACTTAGCCACTCCGTGGCTCAACTTGGCGATGCGTTGCACGAACGCGAACGAGAGGATGACGCATGAGAGAGCATCCGGATCGAATTTCAATCGACGATTGCCGCCATGGTTGGCTGTACCGTGTCTATTCTCGCAACCTGAATCTTGGCGTCTATCGCGAGGAAGAACGCGGCTTCGTGGGAATTCGGCACAAGATGGGCAGACGGTATCTATTTACCGAATTTCACTGGGACATCGGCCCGCCGTACGGCACCGCCAATCCGCTAGAAGCAATCTGCGAATGCTCAGTCGAGCGACTCGATGAATATTTCCGTCGCGATTCGGGGCCAGGCATCGATTCAAACACAGAACTGTTCGATTGGGTTGACGAGCAAGGCAAGCAGTTGGGCATCTCGCCTGAAAGTTGCTAACGTTTGTACTTTGGCGCTTGAATTAGCGAACCATGCTCGGTTGGTTCCGGTCAATCTTCTGACAACCAATCTGAACACGAATGCGACATGAAACGATGACCGCTGTAACCTGGATTCTTGAATCGGACGTGTTCCCAAATTCTCACGGGGAATTGCGAAAAGCTATTTCTGAGGCCGGCCACCGGATTGTCGACTCGAAAGATGACTGGTGGCTGCACGAGCCGCCGGAATTTGATCCTGAAACTCCCATTGTCTTTCATGGGTCGCTTGGCAATGCCGCCGTAATCGAGATGAAAGCGATTTGGTTTCCGGGATCGTTTTGTCCCGTCAACGAGTTTTGTTGCACAGCTTGGTATCCGCAGGCAAACTCATGGTTGATCCATCGGCGGTGGCGTTGCTTGCCGGCAAATGAACTTGTCGCCAATGCTGCGGTAGTCGCAGCCGAGATCGGATGCACGGATCGGGTATTTGTTCGTCCCGACTCTCCGCTGAAACCGTTCAGCGGTCGAGTATTGCAGATTGATTCGATCTCTCTCAAGACTCTCGATCACGGTTACTACTACGAAGACGAAACTCTCCCGGTGATTGTCGCGCCGATCGTCGATGTGGGCCGCGAGTGGCGGTTTGTCGTAGTCGACGGTCGCGTTGTTGCCGGGAGCGGCTACGACGCGAACACGAGAAGTGCGGCCAACAGAGGTAGCCACGTTGGCCCGCGTGCTCTCGCAGACGAGATCGCGTCATCGCTTGAGGCTCCCTCGCCGGTGTGCGTTTTGGATATCTGCCAAGTCGGTAACGAGTATTGTCTGATGGAACTTAATCCATTTGGCGGAGCGGACTTGTATGATTGCGACGCGGACGCGATCGTTGCGGCTGTGTCAGACTACGCGATCAAAGAACACAAGTCATGATAACAATAGACGGCGATCCCTCTCACGCCAATCTAACTTATTGCGCGAACCATGGGTAAATGTAGCGAATCTATTCTTGCGAAACCGAATTGACAAACGGGGATGAAGCTTATGCCACTTGAATCGACCATCTATCTTGACGAATCCGGCAACGACGGACCGAATTACATCAGCGCACAAGATCCGTTCTATGTACTCGGCGGTTGGATCGTTCCCGATCGGAAAATCGTTGATGCCACTGTATTAATGGAGAGATTCCGTCAAGCGCACTCATCACAGACATTCGACCTAAAGTTCAAGATGTTTCGGCGAAGGCCGTACCTGCTTTGCGAACTGATGACAAAGCTGGGCGAAATCGGGTTAGTGCCAATGTTCGTGTTGGCTGAGAAGCGATATTGCATTGCCGGGAAAATTGTCGAGACGTTTCTCGATCCGTACTACAGTTCAAAATTGCGTGGACACTTCGGAGTCGATCTGGAGGCGAAAAGGGAGATTGCAAACACGCTATATGAGCGGCTTCCGACGTCGGTTCTGAACGAATTTGCTGCTTCCTACCGAGAACCTAGTCAGACCGGTTTTGAGTCGGTGCTCAGCCGGGTTGTTGCGAGTTGTCGTGAACACGTAAATGCTGAGGTGGCGGAATTAATGCTCGGCAGTGAAGACCGGCTAGGCGATATCGCCGCGGCAGAGCTCCACGCCGTCGATGCCTTTGGAAAGGGATCGGCAACAATCAATGCGCCGTGCCTGATCTCGATGGCGATGTTGATCGAGCAACTAGGTCGAAAGCACGATATTTCTCCTCAACGCATCGTTCACGACGAGCAGGGGCCGTACCAAACGGACTTTGCTCGCATTTTTCAATCCTTTTTGTCTGCACCCGAGGAGCACCGCTTCCAGTTGGAAGGTATGGATGTACCTTTCGGAGCGATTCGTAACATCAACACATTGGAATTTCAGAAGTCGGAGCAACAACCACTGGTGCAGGCCGCCGACCTGCTGGCAGGAAGCATCGCGCACGTTGCGAAGAAGTTGGTTGGAGAGGAGAGTCTTCACGTACAGGAGTCGGAACTTGCCATGTTCGCGTTTTTGCCGATGTACGTCCCTCAGCTTCGATTGGCAAATCCTGTTTGCTCCGAGCGGATGCTGAAACGTATCGGTGGAGCGATACGAGAAAAGATGGGAATATCTGAAACCGATGAGTCGAGCAACTCACATGCCGAGCAGACGAGATGGACTTCGACACTTCCGCCTGGCGATATGATCCCTCTCTTGCCTGCAAGAGGATCCGCAGCGAAACCAAAGGGGCATCCTGATCATCGCATCAAGATTGACCTACCGTTTTACAGTATTGCGAACGAGGATCGCGAGCTTGTTCTGTTGTTACCGCCAGATGTCAGCATGGCTCAAACTCAGCGAGACCAGCGGATGTATTTGCTTTGGACGGACAAGGCTCTCGCGGAGGGATTTCTGTCGGATCAGGACTGGGTCGGTCATTCAGTCGTCGAGTTTGGTCCGCCCGAATTGGACGAATTCATTGAGTTGTTGCGACAGGGCTCTCAATGGACGGATTGGGTTTACTTTCAGTTTCCACAGCCGCATGGCCACATGCCGATCAAGAGGCTTGCTGATGACTTGGAGAGAGTTTGGCAACGATCGAAACGATTGTTTCAGACGGGCCTTGCGTCGGAGGTCTACAGGCAACATGAGTTCGATGGTGAAATGGTCTATTCAGCCCTAATGGGGACCGGCGATTACGTCGCAATCCGAATCTCAGATGGTCTACGTGGCTCGGGTGACACGCGAGAGGAAGCGCTGGGCGATCTCCAGAAAACAATTGGAGACGCTTCTTCAGTAGGCCAATGAGTGGTTTCTCGGATTGCGAAGTCGATCCGTGAGCGATTTCCAGCTGCATATTTAGTCGACTCCACAACGAAGTACGGCAATCATAAAAGTGAGGCACTTATCCGCCTTCTTCCTGTCTTTCTAGATAAGTTGATAGTCTTTCGCTGGTTGCTATCTGGTTTCTGGGAATGCTGAACTCCTCCCAGCGATCGGTTGGCGTTGTACAGTAAATCAGTCCGGTCTTCCCGCTGACGGCGAGACGCCGCATCGTATCGTCGTTAAAGTCCCTCTTGTCAAGCTTGACGAAGTAGATCAGCCCTCCCAGCATCATTCGATAAATATTCACACCCGCCTGTCTGTCCTGCTTGGGTGCCCCATATACGCATACGGCATCGTCGTTGCAAAATCGAATGGGACGAAAAAGAATCGCGTCAAGTCCGCACGGAACAGACTCTTCGGAATCGAAAACGAATTGCTCCAAGACTGCCTGGTAGCGGCCAAGATCAATTTTCCCATTTGATCGGTGAGTTAGTGAGTACTTGTACAAAATGCCGGCTGCGAAGCGGAGGATCGTGTCCACATTGGCACCATCTACCACTTTTGTCGCAAACGGCTTGTCGGAACCATGCTTGCGTATTGCGTTGGAAACCTGCAACGCGTAATTCTCATAAGTTCCGAGCACGCCGTCGCAATTTTCGCAAAGTATCTCAGGATCCCATATTCCTGACTGGGTAGTTCGGTAAACACCGGTCGGTTTTACGACGGCGTGTGATTTCCCTGTTTGCACCTGCGTTGCGAATGCTCTTGGGATCAGATGTGCCTTGATGGTCTTCGGATGGGAACAGTGGAGGCAGGCCATGATTTCACTCGGATTAGGATGTCTCTCACGTGTTTGCGGGAGGATAGCTATGACATTGTCGGCATCGCCTATGCTATGCCCGCATCAGATCTGATCGCACCCCGCGAATTGCAACTTTCGTTGCTTTATCGCCTCAAGCAGTTTCTTGATCGCCTCGCTTCAGACGATAACCTCAGAAGCAGCATCGTCGTGCCCGACGGCACACGACAGGTGTTCTGCAACGGGCACGCGAACGTTGATCAACTTTCGGCGATGCAGGATGAAGTCGATGATCTGATTGAGGCTGTTGCCAAGGACTTGAATCGTTCGTTTGAAAAACTCGCCGAGGCTCGCATCAGTTTTCGTCCCCAAACTCCAATCGCTGCCCCGCACTTTCGCCCGCTTCGTACTCCAAGCTCGTTTTAGGCTGCCGGTTCGCTACTTTTCTGCGAAGGGCTAACCTGCTTCGCGAACTTTGTTGCTCGAGTCGTGTCTTTGTGAATTTGGCATGCCAATCGAGAATATGGAGAGCAACATTGGGCGCTTCGCGAGGCGACTTTGTGCAGTATCCGCGGACGACTCACTTGTTTGGCTCCCGTGGTACGAGCGACGACAAACATCTGGGCGAGCGGGAATCGCCTTCGTTCCTCGCCGATGATTCGGTTTTGTTTTAGAATCGTCCGCATCGGTGGTTCGACGTAGATCAACTCCAACTCGGCGATCGGGCCGCCAGTGATCCAGAAAGCGTGATTCACAAACTCGCCGGCAAAGTCGAACCACCGACATGGTTGGAAGGACATCGGATAACGATGGTCAGCGACAATGGTTAGAATGCTGTTTCTGTGTTCTCCGAAATCACGTGCGAATTGCAATGTCTGAGATTTACATCGGTCCGATTGCTCTCGAAGCCCTTGTCAGTTTCGACACTCGGGCTGAAGACTCGGCTTGCCCATACACATTTCTTGCATTCCCAACGCAGCTTGTAGGCGAACACGGAATCCCGACAAATCCTGATGCGGAAGCGTACATCGCTGCGGTCCAAAGCGAAGGCGTCCCGGTTGGAATCTGGACGCGATCCCCAGTGGAAGGGACTGCCTACGCGGCCGTGGATCAAGAACAGATTTCAAGTCTGCATCAAGCGATCAAACGTCTGACTGGACGTGGCCAGTTCACTAGTGAATTTGCGGCAGAGTTGTGCGACCGCCTCTTTCAGAGCGAGCGTTCTAAATGAATGTTTCAGGACTGGAGTGCGTCGAAGCGGCGATTGCTGAAGAAGGCTACTTGATGAAGTTGATTGCTAACGAAGCGGCAGCCCACTTCTTTCTTTACACGACCGAACATCGGGACATCCGAAATCCAGGATTGAACTACGAAGACGATTCGGCGGGGAACGCATTGGCGGCGATGGTCAAACCTGGCGCTATCGAGTTCCGTCATCACCGAGCTTTTTCGGACCAGCGTGTGCGAGAGATCGCCGCCCGTATTGTCGCTGATCCGGTTGGCGAGTTTGCTTCAGGTTTTGCAATCTATTACCAAGGAAGGATCCTCGTCCCGAGTTCATCTTGATCGGCGGCTGAATCAAGCTTCGCGACGATGTCGGTGATCGTGATCGTTCGGTCCGAGGGTGATTTACGGAGCGTGTCCGCAAGAATGCGGAGAAGTGCGTCGGGGACTGCTTCGCTTGTCGGGACTTCTGGATCGTGACCCGATAGCGTTTCCGCCAATGCTTCTTCAAAACGAAGACCGGGGTTCGGTGGTGTTCGGAACAGCAGCCAGTGGATCAAACCGCCGATGGCATAGATGTCTGTCTTGATGCTGATTGAGCCGAAAGCTGGGGCGATTTGCTCCGGGGCGGCATAGCCCAGGGTTCCGCCAAGGACTTGCGACGATGAATCCGCTGATGCTTGTGAGAAACCAAAGTCGGTGATCGTGATTCGGTCGTCTGCATCGACGAGGACGTTGCTTGGTGTGAGATCGCCGTGGACCAGGCTGGCTTGATGGACGGCCCCGATGGCTTCGCAGATCTGCCGGAGCCAGTTGATGATCTGCTTCGGCGCGACGTTGGTGACGTCTTGCAATGAGCGTCCGTCAATCCACTCGCTGATGACGTACGGACCGCCGTGGGGCGATTCGCCGTAACCGAGGTAACGAATCACACCGGGATGATTGATTTGGGATGCCATGTTGATCTCTCGCAGGAACGACTCGCGAGCACCCTCATTTTTCCAGAACGCTTTGCGGAGAAACTTTACAGCGACGACGGTGCGGTCGTCGGACTGCATGCTAGCGCGGTAGACCTTTCCGAAGCCACCGCTGCCAATCAGTTTGCCGAGCACGAACTCGTTGTAGTTCACTCGCGGCAATGTTGGCGGGCTGTCCGCCACCTGTGCGGTTTTTCCGACGTTGGCGGGACTCGGGTCCAGTAGTTCTCGAACGCGTGACAGCCGGCGACGAACGGTGCGTTCGTCGATTCCCAGCGACTCGGCTAGTTCCCGCTGCGTCTGTCCGGCCAGCAGGCCCTCAACAATCACAAGCAGAACGTCCGGTAGCTCTGCCTTTAACGTCGTGAGAAAAGCGTCTGCCTCATCGTTGGCATCGGGCTCATCGTCGCTGACAACTTGAGGTTCGACACTATTGAGCGAGCGTTGGACCTGGTCGCCGCCGCGTTTGATCGCAGATTGACGCTCAATCGAACGAGCCATCTTTCGGCGAGCAAATGTAGCGAGGAGACGCCACAACGAAACACTGCCGCTGACTTGAATGCGACTGTGCCGGGCCGCGTCAAAGAAGCTGCCCATCGCCGACTGAACAACTTCGCTCGGATCAATCGAGGCCTGGTAGCGACGGTTCAGGCGACTGGCGACCAAAGCCACCAAGCGGATGGCGTAGCGGTCAAACAGGACTTCGGCAGCCCGCTCGTCGCCTGATTTCCACTCTCGCAGCAACCAGCCGTCCGGCCGATCCGTAATCGACTGGGCAATTTCAGATTCTTTTTCTTGGCTGGTGTCCGGTTTCAAACTCGCTTTCTCACTTCCTTTGTGGCAGAGGCATCCTGCCTGTGATGGAAATACCGACAGGCTGGAAGCCTATCCCAATTTAGGAGACACGAGAATGACAATGGTGGTTACCCAACCCTGCATCGGGTGCAAAGACAAAGCGTGCTTGCCGGTTTGCCCGGTCGAATGTTTTCACGAAGACGACGCAATGGTTTACATCGACCCCGATGAATGCATCGACTGCGGAGCCTGCGTGCCTGAATGCCCGACCGAAGCGATCTTCTACGAAGACGACGTTCCGGACCAATGGAAAAGCTTCATTGAATTGAATGCCACGAAGTCAGCGGAATGTCCGTCGGCTCATGAGTGATACTACCGCAGCAACCGCCGCATGGCCGCGGCCACGCCGAGGGTGACTTCGGTCATGCGGGGGTAGTCGAGTGTTTCGGGTGTGTCGGTGGCTTGGTGGTAGTTTGGATTGCGGAGGAAGCTGGTGTCGGTCAGCATCAGGGCTGGATAGCCTTGGTCCCAGAACGAGCTGTTGTCGCTGAGGCGGATTTCGTTGATCTTCTCGGGCAGGCAGATTGAGAACAGTGGCATCCGCCGAGTGCCGCGTTTGAAACCTCGTCGGAATTGCCAGCACAGTTTCCATGACGGCATGTTGCCGACGGCGGCGAGAAAGTTTCCTCGCTGGGGAAAGAAGCGGTGCAGAACCTTCGGGATGCCTGGCGGAATGGCTTGGGAACCTTGGTGAAGGCTGTAGTAGCCGACCATTTCCAAGCACAACATGCCGATGATGTTGTCGCCGCGCTGGCGTGACTGGCGGGCGTGGTGTTGGCTGCCCATTGAATCCATGAAGTACGGAGGCTCCTCGCATGCGAACGTGACGTAGCACGCGGTGCGCCGGCCGGTGTGTTCGCGAAGTAGCCGGCTGACTTCCAGCAGGACGGCCACGGCGGACGCGTTGTCGTCGGCTCCTGGTGTGGTCCAGACGGTGTCGTAGTGGGCACCAAGCAACACGATTTCGTCGGGGCGTTTCGATCCAGGTTGCTCGACGATCAGGTTCGTGGCTTTATCGCCGAGAGCGTCATAGCACTCGCGATCGTTCGTGTGCCCCATCTTGGCCCATTGGCCTTCGATGTAACCGATGGTGGCTTGAATCGTTTTCGGCTTTTGCAACGTGCGCGGACCGATCAAACCCGCAAGTCGATCGACATGCAGACGTAGGTTGGCTTCGATTTGATCGCGGTTGGGATTCATGAGTATGGCGGAGCAAGTCGGCGGAAGCCGTGGAAGAGGACAATGAACAGAAACAACACGTTGCGAATCAAGACGGCGAGTGGATTGACGGTGGGTGGCTTGGCTGGACGCTTCTCATGAATTGTGTCGGCCAGTGTTTTGCCAAGTGATCGCATCCAGGCAACGCTGCGTGGGTATTCCCAAATGCCGCCGATCCATGCCTGCGGGACTTCGTCTTCACCGACGCCGGCACCGACGATCCCGCCCACGATTGCTGCGGTCGTGTCGGCGTCGCCTCCGCACTGGATAATCTCTGTGACCGCTTGCCGGAAATCCTTTGGGTGAGACAACCAGGCGTGAATGGCGACGGGGACCGTGTGGTAGGTGTAACCGCTGACGCCTTGCGATAACGCCAACGAATCTGCAAACGCCTTGGTGGACTCTCCGGCCGCCACGCTGTCGACGGATCGACGCAGCAGCTCGGTCAGTTCGGACCCGTCATCGCCCACGGTATCGACAACATCAGACAGCCACAGGTTCGCATTCACCGAATCTTTGTCACGAGAATGTCGAGCGGCGAGTGCCACCGCGATCGCGCCGTATTCCGCTTTGGGATCGGTGTGCGTCAAACGCGATGAAGATCGCACGAACTGAAGCATCTTGGGAAGGTCGTCGAACGCCGCGCCAAAGATCGCCGCTCGCATCGCCGGACCATTGCCTGCGGAGAAGACGCCGGCGTTGTTGGGCTTGGCTCCCAACCAGAGTTTGATGCCTGCTCGAGCGGTCGCTTTACCGACTCCCGCGGGCAATGCCACGATCCACCATCGCAGCCGACTCGCGAAACGTCGTGCGAAAAGATCCACATCGCCGTTCGCTTCGATCAATGATTGAGCCACCATGCAGGTGTGTTCTGTATCGTCGGAAATCATGCCGCGTCGGAAGACAAAACGGTAGCGATCCGGCGGCCCCAGCAATCGCGGTGCTCGCTTGGACGAAACGCCTTCATACGGCAACCCCAGAGCATCGCCGACGGCGGTTCCCAGGATGCATCCGATAATTGCGTCGTCGTTCATCCGATTTGCTCCAGAGTCAATCGCTGCGCCTTGTTCAATTCGACACCGGGACGAACCGCTTGGATCATCGCGATGGCATCCCCAGCCGTTTGCGCCTCACCGGACGCAATCAACACGGCCGCGGTGACCAGGCCCGTTCTACCATGACCTTGGGCGCAATGAATCAGCACCGGCTTTGGCATTTTGATGACTTCGTCCGCCAGTTCACGAATCTCTGCGGATGTCGACGCGGTTCCATCGAGCATCGGGTAGCACATGTACGACTGAAGATCCCAACCATCGTTCGGTTCTGTGAACTCGCAAGTCAGATCAACGACCGAGGCAATGTTCTTCGGCATCTCATGCCCCAGCAACCGACGCGACAAGACGATATCGTCATTCAGGACGCTGATTTTCGGTTCTCGCGACAGCAACCGGACCACATGCCACACTGCCGACACGTACAGAACGTAGGGCAGCACCAACAGCGTCCCAAGTCGCGAACGACGCCCGTCAAAACGCTTGCCGAATACGCCGGGTGCGGAGAAACAATACGCGGCAGCCACCACGCCAAACGAGAACGCCGGGTAAAAGAGCAGCCACGCCCACGGTCCGCCACGAACGGCCGCGACTCCAATAGCGATCGCCAGCAACAAGAATAGGAAACCGTACTTCATTCGTCCGCGGCTCCTGGTTTGAAACGATCACGCAAAATGATGATTCGATCGTGCAGCGTTTGCATCTCAAATTGGACAATGACGTCGCGACGTTGCTTAGCAAGATCTCCAATGGTTAGGGACTCGTTGTCTGGTTCATCATAAGGATTGTCGGCTTCCCAATTGTGAACGATCGCATGAACCCCGACATCTCGAGATTCAAGCAACGCCGTTCGACACTCTGTTGTCATTTCTTGATCTGACGTTTCAGCTAAAACACAAGCCAATTCGTCGTGACACCACGGAAGATCGATGATTGCAAGCACGGCGGCCATTTCGATCCGGTTGTTCGGAATCACAGATCGAAGAGAGCGTCGAATCAAGTTTATCGCGCACGGTAGCTTCATCTCCATTGCAAACATCGCCGCTTCACTCAGCTCGTTTCTATTGAGCCGCAAAAACTCTTTCTCCAAGTCGCCTTTTGGGTGAAGCCGGATCAGCAACTTCAAGGCAGTGTTCCAAATATAGGGTGAGGGGAGCTCGCCATTCGGGTCAACTCGATTGACGATCTCTCTCAACTGTGTGCTCCATCGATTGGAAAGCGATTTGCGTTCGACAATATCAATCGCAGCCGACAAGACTCCCGATGGTGGCCATTTCAATGCATGCCCCAAACAAGCCTCCAGGTTGGGTGCATTCAAATCAGCAAGCAGTGTCAAAGCATCGGAGGAGCATTGCTCGGCGAGGAAACGCTGCTGAAGATCGTCGCACTTCTCCCGAAGGCACGCATCAGCCCGATCCGCCAAATCTGCTCTAGCCTCAGACAGCCGCGCCCAATCAGACATCGCAGCCGCAGCCAAAGTTTGAGTCCCAGCTTGGTGCCACCGCCACTCAATCTGGTCGAGCAGATCACACAGCTCTTCCCAAGGGATCGCTAGTCGAAATGACGCTCCATACTCTCCAGCTTCCAAGATTCCTCGCTCAAACAACTCATCGATACCGACGTTAACCGAGCGTGCGGACGGATAGAGTTCGCAAATCCGTTTCTCGACGAATGTTGGACGTTGCAACGACTCGAGATACTTCACAAAGAAGTATCGACCGATCCAATCGGCGGTCTCATCATGGAAATCGACGTCGATGTCCTCGCCGGTCACGCGATGGGTCATGCAGCAACCGCGCCCATGAAATCGATACTCCCAGTCGGTGTCGCCTGGCACGAGTCCGACGCGTGGCCTGTCTGGATGCCCCATCGCACCTGCCCTGGCGATTACCTCTGGATCGCCATCGAGTCGCGCTCGCATGTTCTCAAGAAGGAACTGCTGACGTCCGCGGTGTCGAATCAAACACAGTACGAGCCAGCCATCCCACGGTGACAACCCAATCGGTGACTCAATTAACGTTTGTAGATGTAGATCGTCTCGCCCGCCGCCATTCAGCACGACGTTCAAACGATGCTTTAGAATTTGGTATAAGTTCGAGTGCACGGGCGGGATACATTTTCTTTTCATGGGAGGCGTTATCGCCAAAGCATCTTGCAACCATGATACGCTGAATGGGATCACGTCGCTGGCGTTCATCTATTCTTTTTGGGCAGGAGTGCAGTATGAGATCCCCACGCATCTTCACGGTGAATCGAAGTCTCGCCAAGCAACTCGCCCGCGGCGTTCACGTCGGTGGCCAATTTGCGTTCGTTGACTTGAATGCGATCGATCAAGATAAGGTCGAGTTTGCAAGCGATCTTCATCCTGCGTTCTCTGGCGTTGGTGCAAACGCCGACAAAGGGCAAACTCGATTGACGATTCCCATTCCTCACCGGGAAAAGCTCGGAGAGACTAGAGAGTGCCGAGAGTTCCGGACCAGAGGGCGTCCAAGGTCGCCCCACCACGCCCCACGGAGACTCTCTAAACCGAGAGCCAGAGAACCCGGCGAGACACCCCCAAACAGCGTTTGACACGGCAAAAAAGGCCGTAGAAACCCAAAAAAAGCCGGCGATCGTGCATTGCACAATCGCCGGCCAATTCGTTTACCCGACAGTCAACCGAAGTTCGTCGAGAAATCTAGAGTTGAAATTTGGGCTGACGCATGCCCGATTGGGAGGTAAAGAAGCTCTATTTATTGACCAAGAAACCACCGCTGGCATTGCCTTTTGTGTGCCTTCTCTCACCGCAGCAGGCCGGTTTCTTGTCTGTTGATCTATGTTTCAAGCGATTAAATACCACAAGTGACCGTTGGGTTATCTGTTTCTTCGTGAACAGTGACTCTCTGATTCAGTCGACCGCGAGTTTTTCTAATAACTTGAAGGTCAGGTAGAGTCGCATGGGGTAGCCGGGGAGTTCGGCGAAATCGAAGTGCTGATAGAACGCTTTGGAAGGGGCGTCGACGCAGTCGAGAATGACGGCGATGAACGCGAAGGTTTCGGCTGCGTCGTAGCAATCCTTTAAAGCAGTGGCGAGCAAACGCTTGCCGATGCCTCGCCCTTGAAACGATTGGTCGATGCCGAGCCACGCTAATACTGCGACGGGCAACTGCCGATTGGGAAGCGACTTGGCAATTTCGACTGGTAGGTCAGAGAAGTCGACTTGGGATGTTGCCAGCGTGTAGTAGCCGACGATGTGGCTTTCGGAGTCGAGCAAAACCTTGGTCGAACTCAGGTGCTTTTTTTGACTCTGAAACGCCGTTTTCTTCAGCCACGCATCGACTTCGTCCTGGCCGGATTGGAACCGTGTCCGGTTGTGCGACTTAGCGAGTAACTCGACTCGCCAGCCGTCAGGATAGCGAACGCCGCTCACGCATCGCCCCGCATGATCGCTCCGAGTCCTTTCTGCCCCTTGGTCAATTTGGGCGGCTTGGCGAGCGCGTTCCAAAAATCCAGTTGTTCCGTTGGCGTCATCGCAATCGTGTGTGACTGGGCCGCTGCCAATTCACGTTCGGCCTGACCCATGACAACACTGCGAACGTAATCACTCACGCTCACTCGCCGCAGTTCGGCGGCAGCGCTGAGCAAAGCCTTCGATTCTTCATCGAGCCGCACCATCAATGAACTATTCTTTTGCATCGCGTGTTAAACTCTTTCCATCATTCGTTGACACGTTTTACCCACGCCCATTGTACTGCACAACGCTATACACGGCAAGTTCTTGTGGATAGTCCTCTCAACACGATAAACGAGAACAATTTTGGCTCCGCCGCCGGACCGGAGATGGCCCGAGCGGCGGCAGTCTATGTTCGTCAATCTCGAACCAGGGGACTCACGTATAGTTCCTGTCAGAACCAAGCCGATTTGTGCCAATCGCTAGCGTTACAGAGGGGATGGACGGTAACGACGGTGTACTCCGACGAGGGTCAGTCCAGCGAAACCTTGGATCGACCAGAGCTTTCGCGGTTGCTTGACGCGATCAAGACTGGGCAAGTGGAGCGTTTGATCGTGTATAGCGCTGACCGGTTATCGCGACGATTGATCGACTTCCTGCGTTTGCTGGAATTGTTTGACGAGCACAACGTCGAATTGACTGTCGTCAACGATCCAAACTACAGCGACACCGCTGTTGGCCGACTGATGACGAACATCGTGGCCGCCGCTAGCGAGTTTCAGCAAGACCTAACTCGCGATCGGATGGCCGACATGCGAGCGGCATATAAACGTCATGGCAAACGTGTGGCCGGGCGAGTGCCGTTTGGATATCAGGCTGACCCGGTGACCAAACAGCTTGTCGTTGATCCGGAGCAGTTCGTTGTGGTCAGGGACTTCTTTGAGTTGGCATCGAAAGGAGGTCGGCCGAGCGATCTAGCGAGTCTTGCTAACCTGAGCGAGTGGCGAGATCACAACGGGGAGACCGGCAGGTGGACCGCGCGGCGAATTTTGAAGCTGCTAAAGAACCGCGTCTATGTTGGCGAGATTCTCAATGGAGACTCAACATTACCAGGTGAGCATGAGGCTATCGTTACCGTGAGTACGTTCGATGCGGTTCAGGATCAATTGATTCGTCGTCGGACTCGTGAGAGCAATCACGGAGAACGTCAGTTAAGTGGCACTCGCAGCTTTGCGAACTTGTTGGGTAAGTTGTTTTGTGGGCAATGCAATCGACCGATGAGTACGAGCGTTTCGCACCGTGGTCCGATTCGATACCTCTACTATCGCTGTCGCGCGCATGCTGGAGGCAGGCCACCGTGCACCGGCGTCAACATCAGCGTGTATGAATTAGAACAATACGTGGGTAGCGTGTTGGCTAATGTTGAAGACGCCGACTCAGAACTTCCAAGGGAGTTTCGGAAGCATTGGAACCAACTTGATGAACGACAGCGTCAGCTCGGTCTGGCGCAAGTCATTCATCGCGTTGTTTACGATCACGAGCCCGGTGAGATCACGATCGAGATGAAAGAAATCGACGTTGAATCATTTGCTGCGGGCGGCGCCGAGCCGACCGACGGAAGCCAGATTTAGAGAGTCTCTACGGCGGTGGGATTCATATAAGCCGAAGGTCCTAGAGACAAGAGAGTGTCGAGACTTTTGGTCGGAGTGGCGGCCAAAGGCGTTCACCACTCGAATCGGAGACTCTCTAACGGTGAGACGGCCAGAGACGCCAAGACCCGGGACGGGATGATTTGAATCGCCAAAACGGGGCGTAAATAACGAAAAAAGGCCGGCGTCGATCGTGATGATCAACGCCGGCCAATCTCTGTACTCGGCGGTCGCACTGAACATGCGAACACTAAAAAGTTGTGGGGATCAAGCGGTAATCAAACGCGATCGTAGAATGGCTTCTTGGGTCATGCAATGGGGCGTAATTACCTGCGAAATTCTTTGAGAATTGTTTTGGTTTGCTGCGCAGCGTGGTTCATTGGTGGGGGTGTGGTTGGCGTTTTGGATGACTTCCATTCTTCGGCGCACAGGAGACGGAAATCGCGGCATAGGTTACCTGGCTGGGCCGTTTGGTCTGGCTCGGTAACTTCGATGCTCGTTTCCAAACGGTGACTCTATTTCTCCTTCTTTGAATGACTCGGCACTCTCGCCGGGCGAGCGGCGGCGACAACTGGCCGCCGTGCTGGCGCGGGGCGTTTTGCGGTGGCGTTTACGCAATCCGTCGCCTGTTTCGAAAAGTTCTGCGAACTCTTTACCCACTCGGCTTGAGTTCTGTCCCGACTCACCGCTCTCTGTTCCAAACGGTCTCTCGGATGGTCCGAAAGACGATCGAAGAACAGACAACGATTCGGTGGAGAACTGAATGAGCAAAACAAACGACGAACAAGTTGCCGCCATCCTCGCCCGCGGCGTCGCCCGAGTTCGAGCGATGGATGCAGCTGGCGAAACCACGGCCGATGGCGAACAAGCCCATCCTGCGACCATCGACAACAAGGCGTCAAGTGAGCAGCAAGGCAATACAAAGCCGGAGGCAACGCGATGAAACCAGAAACACGATTGGAGATCGCGGCACTCCACGACTTGACGATTGACCAACTGATCGCGAAGTACGAGGACGTGTTCGATGAGGAGTGTCGAAGTCGGCATCGGCGATACCTGCTGCGGCGGATCGCATGGCGATTGCAGGTCAATGACGAAGGCGGACTGAGCGTCGAAGCGCGACAGCGGGCCAGGCAGTTGGCGATGAACGCAGACGTCCGCGTAACCGCGCCAAGGCCGGAAGCGTTGAAGACCCTGCGCCGCGTGCCGCCGCAGGAGGACGGTTACACAGATTGGGATCCGCGCCTGCCGCCTCCTGGCAACTATGTCGAACGTTTGCACAAAGGGCGGATGGTCCGCGTCTTGGTGCTGACAGATGGGTTTGAATTCGAGGGCAAGCGGTTTCGGTCGCTCACGGCGATCGCGAAAGAGGTGTCCGGATGCAGCTACAACGGGTTCGTGTTCTTTCGCTTGGGGAGGAAACCAGAATGAGTGAAGCAACCAACAACAAACCGGCGACGATTCGCTGTGCCATTTACACACGCAAATCGCATGAAGAAGGCTTGCAACAGGAATTCAACTCGCTCGATTCGCAGCGAGATGCGGCCGAGAACTACATCGCCAGCCAATCACAAGAAGGCTGGGTGGCGCTGCCCAATCGCTACGACGATGGCGGGTACTCGGGAAGCAATCTCAAACGGCCGGCGATGGCTCGCTTGTTGGCCGACATCGAGGCCGGCGAGATTGACTGCGTTGTCGTCTACAAAGTTGACCGGCTCAGCCGATCGCTGCTCGACTTCTCGCGAATCATGGGCACGTTCGACGAACAGAATGTCTCGTTCGTCAGCGTGACTCAGCACTTCAACACGACCCATTCGATGGGGCGATTGACGTTGAACATCCTGCTTTCTTTTGCCCAATTCGAGCGAGAGATCATTGGCGAGCGGATTCGGGACAAGATTGCGGGCCAGCGGCGGCGTGGCAAATGGGCCGGCGGCATTCCCGTTTTAGGCTACGACGTCGACCGCACTGGGCCGAGTCCGAAGTTGGTCATCAACCCCGACGAAGCCGTTCACGTACGACGAATCTTTGCGATGTATTTGGAAATGCAGTCGCTGTTGCCGGTCGTCGAGGAACTGGAGCGACTGCGATGGTTCAATAAATCATGGCGAACACGTAGCGGAAAAGCACGCGGCGGTTACTTGTTTGACAAATCATCGGTCCACTCGCTGCTGACCAATCCGCTCTACAACGGCCGAATCAAACACAAGGAAGAAACGTTCAAGGGTGAGCATCAGGCCATCGTTGATAGGAAGGTCTTCGATGCGGTGCAAACGTTGTTGCGAAGCAACAATCGCGGCAAGGGGAAGCGTATCGCGAACAAATATGACGCGCTGCTGCGTGGTTTGTTGGTCTGTCCGCAGTGCCAGAAGGCGATGGTCCACAACGTGGCTCGTCGAGATTCGCGAGTGTACCGATACTACACCTGTCAAACAGCGATCAAACGTGGTTACAAGAATTGCAATTTTCCGACACTGCCGGCTGCGGAGATGGAGGAAGCGGTAGTCGACCACATTCGATGCATCGCTTCGGACGCAGAGCTGCGCCGAGACGTATTGCAGCAATCGCAAGCACAAAGCGAGTCGGAGTTGGAAGGCTTGGCCGCGCAGGAACGATCGTTGATCGCACGTCTGACGCGTTGCCAAGAGGAGATCGAGCGGATGGCCACCGATTCATCCACGACCAGTGTCGCGACCGATCGATTGGCGACACTTCACGAACAGATCGCCCAAGTCGAACGAACGCTCGCGACGGTGCGCAGCGATGCTGAATCGCTTCGCGAACAACACTTCAGCGAACTCGACATCAACGCCGCTTTCGCTGACTTCGACAACGTATGGAAAGCGTTGACGACGACGGAACAAATCCAGGTGTTGAATTTGCTGGTCGAACGAGTCCAGTTCGATGCCGAAGACAGCACCATCGCGATCACGCTGCATCCGTCCGGTATCAAGTCGCTGACGCAAACGATGAACCCCGAACCCGACTCCAACAAGGCAACTAGATGACCACCATCAAACGCAAAGTCGCCGTCACGCTGAAGGCGCGTAGTCGTCGCACTATCAAACCCATCGGGGATGACGAAGCCGAAGCCAAGCCGCAACGCCGTGGCAAGATCCCGCGCGTGTCGAGGCTGATGGCGCTGGCGATTCAGTTCGACGAAATGATCCGCAGCGGCGAAGCCAAAGACGCAACCGAGCTGGCAATTCTTTACGACGTCACCCAGCCCCGCATGTCCCAGATCCGAGCCCTCTCGCTGCTCGCCCCTGACATCCAGGAAGCTCTGCTCAACCTCCCGCTAGAAACCACCGGCCGCAGCCACATTCACGAAAAGATACTGCGACCGGTCTGCAGCGAAATCGACTTCGACCGCCAGCGAGAGATTTGGATCGAAATTGCAGCGGTATAGTCACGCTCGGGGCCAACATCAGTCATTGCTTGGTGCCGAGCGGCTAAGCGCCGATTCAAAAGCGTCAAAGTCACGCAGGTCTACGGCAATAGTAGTCGGCTGATCCTTATCGGATGATTCATCGCCGGACAGCTCTTTGATTGCGTCTTTAGCAATAGCTTGCCCAAGATGCCGGTAGGCCTCAAACTGTCCGATGTCGAAAAATTGATCGGCGGTGGATTGGTGGGGAAACTCTTCGTTGCGATCGCGGTACTCGCGAATCAGGACTTCTTCATTCCCAATAAACGATGATTTGAGATAAAGGAGGAAACCGGTCCGAGATTTCTCATCACCGTCACCGGGGTAGATGATTCGGCCGATGGCGAAGTGCGACTTGCAAACCTTGGGCTGACCTTTTTCTTCTGGTTTGACGAGACGAATCTTGTCAACGTTGATGTCAATGATAGTATCCAACTCGAGCTTCGATAGCCTCACCAGCGTGGCTAGCCCGTTGAAGCTGTGATGAGGGTCGGCCTCACTGTCGCCCACGATGACGATCTTGCAGCGTCGTCGAAGCAGTTCAATTGCGGCGAGGTTCTCGATGTGACCACCATCGGACACGTTTACCCAGTCGCTTTTGTCGTGCAAGCAACTGACCAATTCACGACCGAAGTTCAATACCGGCAAGCGGTGCCGTCCGACGGGCTTCTCGTTGGCTTGGATCACCGTCTGTTTGTCGATTTCCTGTTCTGCGTTTTCTTTGATCGCGATAAGACCCTCCGTTAGCAATGTCTCATCGGCCGGGAAATGACGCATCAGTGTGGCGATCGCGGATCCGGTGTAACCACCACCAGACACGGTGGAAAGGTAATCCACATGGGCGAAGATGCCTTCGCGATGTAGGACTTGTGCGATCCCGAGATTGATGGACGCCGAGCGAATTCCACCACCGGAAAACCCAAGGCCAACCAATTTCGCCGTCAGCAGGTCGCTCTGATTTTCTGGTAGCGCCAATCGTAGATCGCCTTGAGCGTAGACCGCGTGACGTCGTGGGAAGACCTGAGTTCGCAGCTCCATCCAGACAATATCGTCAAAACTTAGAGTGTCTTTTTGCAACAGCCTCGGATTTGGTACCCAGTAGCCGAGCCGGATGTTCAACAGTCCCATCAGCATCGTTAGCAATCCGTTGGTGTTGCGTCCCATGTTGGGAGCCGCAGCCGCAGCAGATATTGCCATTGCCGTCGCTAGCGTAATTTGCGGGTAGGCCGCTTGAATCGCCTTGGTCGTGATGTAGCCGGTTTGCTTGCTACCGCCGAACAATTTGGAGAAGACGAAAAATTCACTGCGTCGATCCCGCAGATTTAGGTGACCGCTCGCCTGCATGTTCATCCCTGTGTTGATCAACAAGTACGGCGCGCGAGAACCAGGTGGGCTGAGGTCCGTAAGTAAGACATCGCTGTCGTTGCGAATCGTTCCTTCGTCGTCACGGAGCAGAAACGCTTGAGCCAAGTGATCGCGGTAGAATCCGTTGATCGACGTTGAATTGACATCCGTAAAAAATGCAAAGACACCGAGGACGCCGGCGAGGAACAGATAGATACTTGCCTTGAGCGAGGCCGATTGCGCGGCTAGATCGCGCCGAATGTTCTCGAATTCGTACAAATCCCCCTCTTTGCCAGCGGCAATGTTCATCACGAGCTGATCGGCGGGCAGCAACGCCGGCCTGTCTGTGTCACTTGGGATGAACTTCATCATCGCGATATTGATCAATTCGGAGACGTCGAAAGCTGATGCGACACGCGTCGAATATTGCTGTTTTTGTACTGCTTCGATTGCGTTGGGGTCGACCACAGGAACGGAAAGGTCGGCTAAATTTCCGAGTGCCCGCTCTCGCTCAGATTTCTTGCCATTGATTACGACTTGCACCAACAATCTGCGAAGATAGCCAGGCACTTTGGACGCAGGATCAGCAGTCGGTGATTCGTCCTTCGACTCCTTTCTAAGTTCTGCAGCAACATCATCCAGCATCGCGGACACGTCACCCGTAATGCGTGACCGTCGCACCCGCTCGAAGCCAACGGAGTCTGCGACAATGTCTTCCGCTAAGCCATTAACTACTGGAATGGCATCATCCTGGGGAAGTTTATTCGATTCGTCGCTTAGATAACGAGCCAACAATCCCTCTTTGATTGGCTCCGCAAATTCCTCGAGTTCTGCTGACTCCGGGATCAGAGTTAAGCTGCCTTTCGCTGACGATGTTTTGCGTTCTGCAATTCCAAGTTTGGGAACCACAGCGCCGGTAAGTTTCGCAAACTCGGTCTGGTGTAGCGCGGTGACGTGAACTTGTTGAAGACCTTCTAGTGCTTTCTTGGCACGCGTATCAGCGACAGCATCTTTGAGGCTCGCGGCGTTGTCGCCCTTCAAGATCAACGCTTGATTCTGAACGATCGCTCGAACGACCGCCGCCAAGCAATCTTCCTGCGTAGACTTCGACAATTCATCGGGTTTCTTGGAGACGCCGCCATCGCTGCGGAATTGGGCCAAACGCACCAGTCCGATACGATCCAGTTGTGCCATCGTTTGGCGGAATTTTGCCATCTCCAGTGGATCCATATCCACAAACGAGTAACCATCTACGACGAAATGATGCGCCATTGAGAAGTAAGTTTTCGTAAACTCAGTTAGTTCGTACAGATGTGCGTCCGCGGCATTTTCCTCATCGTCTGAACCAATTTGTTGCGTAGCATCCCCTGCGTACTTCTCTCCGTCCGACTTTTTCGGATGATACGAATTTCGTTCATCGACCTCCAACTGTTCGGGCGGCTGTGTTTCAACGTAACCGTTGAGGCCTTGAAGCTAGTTCTTCAAATGAGCAATTCGTTTTGCATGCCTGGGCGTCAACTGCGAATCATCGAATGTCTTATCGACGATCAACGCAAGCGGACGGGATAGTTTGCCTATGCTCGTCGTCACGCCATGGATTCGTGGACCGAAACCGTTGTCGCTGCTGATGACGTAGAAGAGCACGAATGGCAAAACGCAGAAAAGCAAGAAGACGACCAAACTTGACGATCCCAATCCTTGCCAGGCACGCACAAGTTTGATGGCAACGAAGACCCCCAACACAGCCAAGGTGAAAACTAAAATGGTTGATTCTGGTGTCCGTGAGAACCAAAACGTCATTGCCGGCAACGGCCCCAGCACATTGCCGTAGACGAAGAAGTAGGTCAGCCCGACTAGTGTGGAAAATAGAAAGCCAACGCCGAGCAGACCAAAGACAACAGCCGCAAGCTGTTTCTGGACCCCGGACGACAATGGAACGGCCCGCTGCGCCGCCACAATTGCACCGAAGCCGCCGGTTGAGAAGGTGATTGCCTTAGTCCAAGTCCAATCGAAACCGTGAACGTGCTCTCGCAGTAACTCAACGGACAAGGGAACCGTCATTGATACTAGCCCGATCAAAAGTCCAAGTATCAGCCATCCGCCGCACCTCGCCAGACGGGCTTTGTTGGGCTTGCCAAAGATCCACCACGAAGGTTGACATTGTTCGCGATCGATGAAAATCGCGAACGCCGAAACAACGGTTGCTACCGTGAAGATCAAGCAATAGGGACGCGCCAAATTCGCGAAGTGAGACCATCCATACGCAAGAGACGCGAGCAATAATACTGGTGAGAGGCACAAGAAATTCTTGAGCGTTCCCCACGCATAGCTTCCCATGCTCGCCAACTGATCAGCGATGCCGCCAGCGGTCAAATAGCTGGAGTGATCTCGAACCCAAGCCAGGAATCCATTGGTCTTGCCTGGGCCTACTTCCTGGAACGGGAATTCACCCCTTTTAGGTTGTTCTGTATTGCTCATGTGCTGACGTACTTGGGTGATAATCTATGGTGAAAACCAGAACATGGGCGGTGCGCCAGTGTGGGCTTGGACGTAGTCGCTTGCCGCCGCGAAAACGTCGCTGACTTGGTCGTTCATCTTGCTGGCGCTGATGCCTGGTTGTACAAGGCAAATGCGGAAGTCAAATCTCTTTCGTTCGGCGGCGCGCATGATGCGTTCGAGCTTGGGTGTCGATCCGGTGATGAATTTCGAGTTCCCTGACGTGCGCGAAACCAATTTTTGAGAAAGCATCGCGGGGTGGCGTCCGTAGTGCAGGCACTTCACGATTTGGCCGGCAATCTCGTATGCGTCGTCGACTCGGCAACCTGCCTTAGGCGAACCTGACGCCTTACAATGAGCCAAACGACAAGTCACCACATCATCGGCTTCGCTGATCGCGACATAGTCAGCAACTTCGCCCGACCTGTGATCGTAAATCAACACGTCGGCTTTCATCGCCTTGAATTCTTGTTCTGTAAAGTCGTGAACGGAAAGCCGATTTCCCGTCGTCGGACCAAACTCCGTCGCGATGTCGACGTCCGTCTCAAACCTGCTTTGGACTTGAATCAGGTTTCGATCGAGCCGGATCGTGCTCTGGCGTTTGAAGAAGCGATTGCCCACCACCTGCGAGAAATCAGCCAAGAACACGGCTGGATTCTCAACCTGGAAGTATCGAGCCAATGTGCCTTCACCCATGGAGCTTTCCATCCGACAAACTGGTCCCAAAATCTGGGTGCAAGCTGCGGAGTGATTAAGATCGAACCCGAACGTCGCGATGATGTTCGCATCCTCGACAAGGTTCAATTCGTACGCATGCTCTCCGGTGGGGTCCGAAGTGACCTCCAGATCAAACTCGGTCAGGTCGCGTTCGGCAGGATCGTTGCCAATTCGTATCGTTCGCATGTTCGTGAAGACGTCCATCGGCCACGTTGCAGCAACGACTGGTTTTGGCAGTTCCGTGATCGTTTTCCCGGTAGTGAGCTGATCAATCCGCGACCCAGTAACAACCGGGCGTGCATCTTCGATTTCCTTTGCCAACCGTTCACACCACTGGATGAATTCCGGAATCAATGCATACCGATTGCTCCATGCTTTCGAGGATGCCGTCACCCCGAGCGTCTCTTTCTGTGAACCGTTTTCGCGTGATTCACCGCCGCCGAACAAGTGTCCGCGAAACCGCGACGAAATATCGGTTTGATTGACATTTCGATCCGCTGACGAACCGGTCATGGTCCGATAGCTCTCGTCTTGCGAACCCGGTGCTCCGTTGCGAAGTCCGACATTGTAAAACTTCGGATATTGAATCATCCGCCATGCGCGGCTCGCCATGTCGTGATCCAATGGAAGGGCGACAACGTCTTCGTCGTACATGCTCTCAATGATGCGGTCATACACCTCGTTGGAATGCTCAACCGAATTGATGAATAGCAGTCCGGACTTCTGATGGTAGTGAACGAGGTAGAACAAATTCTTACGGTCGACCAACGCTTCGACTTCCAGCCACTTGGGCTTCGTCTGCCGCTGATAGACAACAATGCGTGAGTTCAAGACTTGCGATGTCGAGTCAAGAAGGAGTTCGCAATCGCGTGGCACCATCGGAGCTGAATCGAAATCAGGCGGCTCCTTCACTTTCAGGATCTTCGTATGAAAGTACGGACGAATCGCATCAACGGTCAGGTCAACTTCCTCAAGCGACTTTCGTTGATCATCTTCAAACGAAGCCAAGCCTTCGCGAATCGCCTGTTCTTGTTCGATCCGAGCATCCGAGAGGTTGGCGACAAGCTCTTCCCAACTGGCACCGAACTGGTAGAGCAATTGCACTTCATCGTTAATCTCCTGCGGAACAGCGAAAAACTTTGCTGTTCCAATGCCATCGGCGTTGGTGCGTGCGAAGCGGCCGATGAACTGAAGTGTGACGGCGAGTGACTTGTGTGGCGAGTGTAGCGCAGCAAGTTTGAGACGGGGGAAATCGACGCCTTCCGCGAACATATCAACGCAGACGATGCCGTCGAGGTCGCCGCCGTTGAGGTGCTTGATGACACGTTGAACGTGCGATAAAGAATGATCGCCTGTGACCAATTGCAACCGCAGCTTAGTCTTGTCGGAATAGAGCTTGGCGAGTTCTTTTCCTCGAGCCTTGCTATCCGTGCGGACCATGACACGATGGTCGAGGCCGGCTTTTCGATCGGATAGAAAAGCGTCTTCAATGCTCTTTGCGATGGCGATGTCAGCGCTCTGGCCTTCCCTAGGATTGCACGGCACGAACTGCACCTCGCCGTAGGTGCCGTCGTCAATGGCTTGCTTCAGGCTGTAGTTGTAGACGATGCGGCCTGGCAGTCGTTTGCGGTCCCGCCGAAATGGCGTCGCTGTGAATAGCGCCTTCCTCGCGTTAGGAAAAGCGTTCATCAATGCTGCGTAGGAGGTGGCTGGTGTGTGATGGGCTTCATCAACTAGCACCAAGTCAAAGAGTTGTTCAGGCGGCTGAGCAATCTCTTCGATCGACGGCGATGCACTCATCGGAGTCGTGACTACAACGTCAGACTTTTTAAGGGCATTCCAGTCAGCCAGCGTTCGCAGGTGCCCGTCCACGACATGGACACTTGGGCATCCGAGACTGCTTGGCAGAATCCCAAGCGATTTCAACAGGCCAAGTTTGCGAAATCCGTCTGCGATCTGCTCTCGCACGAGCTTAGATGGAGTGATCACGAGCGTGCGTCGAGCTTGCCAAAGGTAGGGAGTCACCTGCAAAACCGCAGTTTTACCTGTGCCGGTTGGCAGCACTATGACTGCTTCGTCATTCGCATTGGTTGCGTGCGAAATCAGGGCGGCGGACGCACCAAGTTGGGAATTCCGAAACCCGTCGTAATCGGCAGGCAGAAGATCAACCTTCCGTGCATTTTTCTGAAAATAACTCGGCATTCCGTTCGAGTCCAAGATCCTAAATTGTTGAGTTCACCACAGCGGACGGTGATTTGCTTGCATTGTATGCGACTGTGGAAAAGTTGCCTAAGTCCTTATGGTTTTGGACTTTGGAAATGCTTCCAAAACGGATGTGGTTTGCTCGACAGTGACCAAACGTGTCACGAGCGTCGGCTTCAATAATCCGGACTGACGGGTTTGCTAGCAAGAATCTGAATCGGGGGATTGTCTGGGTTTGGGGACACGGGATATTATGATTGCAGTGTTTAGTTCACGCTACACATCGAGTGCCGGCGGATCGTGTTTTGGCCGGTTTCCGAGGGAGAAAGTGGTTGATGGAGATTGCCATGCTTTGGATGCAGTGGATTTCGGGCGACGATTCGGCGGGGAGGCCTGCGCGATGAAAAAGGCTCGTGGTGCGAAGTCGTTTGGCGCGGTGCTGCGTGAGAAACGAATGGCGAAGAAGATCACGCTGCGCAAGTTCGCGGAGATGATCGGCGTGTCGGCAACTTATCTGTCGCAGGTCGAACAGGATCACTTCGCGCCGCCGACGGCGGATCGTGTCACGAAGATCGCCGAGCTGCTGGGCGAGGATTCCGACGAATGGATTCGCTTGGCCGATCGCGTGCCAGATGACGTGGATGTCATGGTCCGGCAACACCCCAAGGATATGCCCGAGCTGATGCGGTTGGCGACTGGGCTTTCACCCAAACAATTTGAAGCCATCAAAGAACAAATTCGCAAAATGAAAAAGCGGGGGAAGTGACGATGGTCGTTGATTTGTTGGCACAGGGAATCGAAGTGCCGCCGCTGTCGTCTCGCCAGATCGCTGCCGAGGCCGACGCGGTGCTGGCGGAGTACGCAATGCGATTCGGGCCGATCACGAAACCTCCCATCGAAATCGAAGATGTCGCGACGTCCGTGTTGCCGCTGACGTTCGGGTTCTCGGATCTCCAGAGCCAGCTTGGCGGTCGCGTTCACGGTGCGATTTGGTTCTCACGGCAACACATACTTATCGACGACGCACTGAATCCAGATCGCTTTCCTGATCTTCTCGGTCGCTATCACTTCACACTCGCCCATGAAATCGCACACTGGCAGTTGCACCGGTTCTTGTTCTTGGATGAAGACGGGCATGCGGTGCTGTATGGTGACGGTGAAATGCCGGACGTGATTTGTCGCAAGGATCACGCTCGTCCGTTGATCGAACGACAAGCCGATGAGTTCGCCGGTTGCTTGCTGATGCCGGAATGGTTGCTGAGGCCGGCGTGGCGTGGATTGACGGGCGGCGATGAGCCGATTTGTGATCGCCAACTTCGAGAGCTTGTACCGCCGGTCGAGCCGATTCGCTTCCTGATTGACGCCGACGGGGTCGAGGTCGAGCCGGATCCGATCCGTTTGATGCGTGAGGTGTTCTGCGAATCGCTTGCTGACCAATTCGCCGTATCGGACGAGGCGATGCGTATTCAATTGGAGTATCTCGGTCTGTTCGTCACCGAGGGAACGCCGCGGCCCGTTCCATAGTCGCTTCGCTTCGATCGAAGTTTGCGTCGAGTACGTTGTACCGCCTTCCTCCGAAGGCGTTTCTTTTTGTTTCGAGTGTTTAGTGCGTACTGCACGCTGTACTAATCTGGGGAGCTATCCAAATGCCGAAGAGTTTTGATCCGCGGTACGTCCTGCGGCAGGTTTCCAACGAATTGTTGGAAGACTTGCTGGAAGGACAATCGCAAACGGTCGATGTGCCGTGGAGCGAATTGAAAGAAACACAGATCGAACCGATCTTTGCGGCGTGGCAGTCGATGCCCATCGAGCCGCGGCGGGCGATTGAGTTGATTTTGCACGATGTGTTCTCCATGGCGAACGATCATGGCGTGCGAGCGATCATGGAGGAAGCGAATCGCCAGGGGAATACGTCACTGCTGGATGACTTGGCCGGGGACGTGAGCCGATTCGACATTGCGATGCGGACGTGCTTGCAGGCCGATGCGGTGTGGTCAATCGCTTCCCAGTTCGCGAAGGCGGATGAGGTGTCGGGCGGTCGCTATTGGATTCGGCGGATCAACGTCCCCGCAGGCACGCTGAATGTGGATCCCGACAACGTGGTCGTGTTGCAGAACGGGGTCGCTGCGTTCTATCAAGCGGGCCAGGGGCGCGGCCGGCAATGCGTGATCGAATACTTGGTGCGTGCCGATGGTAGTCACTACTTCTTCGCGTATTTGGACGACTACACCAACACGTTCTTAAAAGTCGTCGACTCAGGCCGGTTTGCTCGGGTTTGTGAAACGCATGCGTTTCAGGTTTTGTTTGTGTTGAGTGCGGATCTCACGACTCTGGACATGTTCGTGCATGGAGGAAAACAGGTCTACGAACCGCTGCAGCAGATCTTTACCCGTGTGATTCTGGGCATCGAGTTGCCGCCGGAAGATACAGACCTTCACCCGTACGCGTTGGGTGTCTTGCTCGATCCAAAGTTCTCGTTCCCCACCGATCCGGCGGACGGCATCGTGAGTGTTGAAGTTGTCTCGGCAAACATTCGTGCCAAGGGCGGATCGCAGCGACGGATGGTCTTGAAACCCGATCAACAGCTCGGGCCACGCGACTTCCAGTCGATGATTGACCAATGGGTGAACACGGAGAACGTGCCGCGTTCGATCATGCATTTGTATGGCGTGACGCTGCGATTCAATTTCGATCGTAGCGATCCCGACTTGCCTCCAAAGATGCAGTTTTCAATCTCCTGCCCGAACCGGTGCAGCTTGAAGAATTTGCCAGACGAACAACGTGAAATTGGCGAAAAGTATCTCAAACAATGGGAGATCGACCGTGCAGTCGATAGCGAAGTGGCTGTTCCCGCTGCTTAATCTGCCCTGTCATGCCAATCGTGTAACGCCGGACAACTTGCGGGCTTTCGGCGAGACCGATCCTACGGGCCTTGTTGACGCCGGATTCTTAGTGCCAATGGGGCCAGCGACGCATGTGCAAGCCATCAATGGATGCGGGTGTGGGGTGCATGAGGTAGTGCGAATCGGTCGCGGACCGCGTGCCCGTTTCATGACGTCGTGTGTGATTGATGGTGTGGAAGAGATCCAGCGGGATCGGCTTCGGCAGTGGTTCGTCAACGATCTGCAAGTCGGGGACGAACTTGCAACTGCGATCAAATCGGACAGCAAATGCCGGGCAATCGTAATTGATGGAGCGTGGCTGATCGGCGAATTGATCGTCGCCGGCGCGCGTCTGGAGATCGTTTTGGCCAGGGAATCCGATGTCGATCGCATTGCCGAGTGCATCGTTCCATCGCGAGCGATCGTCGTTGTTGCGGATTCAGTTCAGCGGAACTGGGATCAATTTGCTGGCGTCGTGAAATTGTCGGATGCGTTTTCGTTTGCTGGACCGAAGCCGGTTTTTCAGGCCGACCGTGTGCGTTCGATGGTCCGTTGGGAGGATGGGACTGACGGTAACGTGTTCCTTTGCAAGGGCGAGTTTTGGGAACTGCGTCACGAAGGCAAGGTTGCCCATTTGAAAGATTCGGTCGGCATGGGCTATCTCGCTCGCTTGTTGGCGCAGCCGAATCGAGTGATTCCTGCGGTGACGTTGTTGGCATCGCGATTGGGGATTGATCCACTGCAACTCTCTGGCTCCAGCGGTGAAGTGATCGACGAGCAGGCACGGGAAGACTACCGCGGCCGGTACTTGATGCTGCTGGATGACATGCGCTTGGCGGAGGCGAATCACGATCGGGCGACGATGGAGCGAATTCAGCTCGAACAAGATGCGTTGACAACGGAATTGTCGGCGGCATTTGGCAAGGACGGTCGCGGGCGAGTGAAGTCGGACGCTGAGAAGGTTCGCAAGTCCGTGTCGATGGCAGTGACGCGGGCAATCGAAAAGATCACCATGCATCACGCTTCGCTGGGCCGGTACCTCGATGCGTCGATGGAGTTGGGTGGAACGATGGTCTATCGACAGCACGAACCGATGGACTGGCTCGTGTGATTTTCTTCGGTCGGCGAGTTGCCACACGGTTTGTGGCATCGCGACATGAGTTGTGGCGGCACGTCTTCGCTGTGAGGACGTGACGAACGAACCTCGCCGGCCGTCTGCGTTCTTTTCGTGACATAACTTGTCGCGACGCAGCTTCATTGCGGTCCGTGCGAATCGCTCGCATCACGGGATGCCTCCAGCCGGAGACAACCATGAGTGCGAATACTCAAGCGGACGGCAAACGGCTCGGCGAAGAGATTCTCAACGATTTCGCAATGAAGACGGCGAGGATCAAGGCCGAGCAACTCCATCGGCGACCAGAATTCAGCGACTGCGACGCGGAGGACATTGGCCAAGAGTTGCTGATGTACTTGATCCAAAAGGCCGACAGCTACGACCCCGCTCGATCGAAGTTGAACACGTTCATCAATCGAGTCATCAACTCGGGCGTGCGTGAATTGTTGCGATCAAAGAAACGCCACAAACGGCATCCCTTCGGCGACGGCGTGCAAATGCAATCATTTGAAACGCCCGTCGACACCGTGGATGAAACCTTCGCGACGCTGGGCGGCGAGATTTGTGACGAGGACCAGGGCCGGCGAATGCAATCGTCTCACAGCGATCCCTTCGACGCGATCGACGAAGCGGATGCGTTGGAGGTTGCGATGCAGAAGATGCCCACGGAATTGCGGCAGGTCTGCGAGCACCTGCGATGTCATTCCATGAGCAGCACGATGGAGAAGTTTGGTCTGCCGCGTCGGCGGTTCAACGCGATGCGCGTGGAGATCGCCGAGCACTTGAAGAAGTACGGCGTGACCAATTTCTAAGTTTGGCGTGCAAGGCGACCAAATCACGGCATAGGTAACCAGGGGCGGCCAACGGGTCGTCGGAACATCAAACCTCCCACCCACCGGGTTAGCGAATGAGTGAATTGGACATCGAACGCCGCGTGGCCCTTTCATTGGCGGTCGGCCGTTACCTGCGATCGGCCGACCGCTTCAACCAAGCGTCGCGAGATTTTACCGGAGCGTGCAAGTCGCTCCGCAAGCAATTGGGCACCAACCAACGTTTCGTCGCCCAGATTGATTTCAAGCACTACCTCGTGACCAGTGATCGCGACGGCAACTTCGATGTCGAAGCGATCCCAACTCTGTAATTCCAACCATCCCAACCATTCACTCAAGGAACTATCCAGCCTATGACCAACCTACTCGAAACCATTCAATCTGGCCGGCAATCGAAGCCGCCTCGCGTCTTGCTTTACGGTGTCGAAGGCATCGGAAAGTCAACGTTCGGCAGCGAAGCCCCCAAGCCGATCTTCATTCAAACCGAAGACGGTCTCGACGAAATCGAATGCGATCGTTTCCCGCTGGCGACGAAGCTTGATGACGTCATCGCAGCCCTGAAAACGCTCGTCAACGAGAAACACGATTACGAATCCGTCGTGATCGACTCGCTCGATTGGCTGGAGCGACTCGTCTGGGACAAACTTTGTCAGCAGTACGCCGTCGAGTCGATCGAAAAGGTCGACGGCGGGTACGCTCGCGGCTACATGCACGCCCTCTCTCTGTGGCATGAAGTATTAGACCTGCTCAATGTGCTGCGTTCTCGTGGCATGGTGATCGTTCTCATCGCCCATTCCAAGGTCGAACGGTTCGAGGATCCCGAGTCCTCGCCTTACGACCGCTATTCGCCGCGACTGCACAAGCACGCCGCGGCTCTCGTCAAGGAATGGTGCGACGCCGTGCTGTTCGCGACTCGCAAGATGCGAACGCAAAGCGAAGACGGTGGCTTCAACCGCAAACGCACCATTGCTCACGCAATCGGCAAGGACGGCGGCGAACGCGTTGTGCGTGCTTACGGTTCGCCCAGTTGCGTGGCCAAGAACCGTTATGGCATCGCCGAAGAATTGCCGCTCACGTGGTCGGCGTTCGTGGCAGCGATGTCGGCCAACTGACCGACACAACCAATTTCCCTTTCTAAAGACTCCAGACGAAGGACTACCAACGAACCATGGCAAATCTCAACGGCTTTGATGCCAACACTGTCGAACCAGCCGACGAACTCGAACCGATCCCCACTGGCAAGTACATCGCGGTCATCACCGACAGCGAAATGAAACCCACGAAGTCTGGCACGGGCAATTATCTGCAGTTGACGTTTCAGATCGTGGAGGGCGAGTACGCAAACCGTCTTCTCTGGGTGCGTCTCAACCTCGACAACCCCAACGCGACCGCGGTGGAAATCGCCCGGCGGGAGTTGTCTGCGATCTGCCGGTCGGTTGGCGTCTTGGTGCCAACCGACTCGGCGGACTTACACAACCTGCCATGCGTGATTCACGTGCGAGTCAAACGCCGCAACGACACCGGCGAATTGCAAAACGAAGTGAAGGGCTACTCGAAGAAGGACGCTGTTGCTCAGCCGATTGCCGCGTCGCAAGTCAGCGGCACGGACGACCAGGCCACGTCCCCACCTTGGAAGCGTTAACCGCCCGACAGCTTCCAAGGAACGGCACCCAGTCAGCAATGGATTGTTGGCTGGGTGTTTTTATTCGCTCGTTGAACATCGAAATAAGCCACCATGATCAGACTCACGTTGCCGTATCCGCCTTCAGTCAATCATTACTGGCGACACGTTGGCAACCGCGTGTTGATCAGCAAGGAGGGCAGAAAGTATCGAGCGGCCGTCAGTTCGCTGCTGAATCGCAAGAACGTCGAAACGCTCACTGGCGACTTGATCGTCGACATCGTCGTTTATCCGCCTGATCGACGCCGGCGTGATGTCGATAACTGTTTGAAGGCGATGTTGGACTCGATGCAGTGGGGCGGTGCGTACGAGGACGATAGCCAGATCGTGCGGTTGACGATCGAGAAGCGAGAACCGGCACCGAAAGCGGGCAACGCCGAAGTTGTCATTCAACGCATCCCAGCACCGATGGGGAAAGCCGGCTTTCGTTCATGCTTGCGCTGCGACGAGGCCTTTGTTTCAACGGGACCAGGCAATCGCATCTGCGAAAACTGCACGTGCATCAACGACTTGCTGCCATCGTCGCTGCCTATTGAGCGAGGTAGCAAACGGCACAACGGGGAGTTGATGTGATGAAATTGCGTTCCTACCAACAAGCCGCTGTCGATGCGGTCTACGATCACTTGCGAAACCGCGACGACAATCCCGTCGCGGTCTTGCCGACGGGTGCGGGTAAGAGTCTCGTGCTGGCGAAGATTGCGTCCGACGCTGTTCAGCAATGGAACGGTCGCGTACTGATCTTGGCTCACGTCAAAGAGTTACTCGAACAGAATGCTGACAAGGTCCGTCGGCTGTATCCTGACATCAAGGTCGGGCTGTATTCGGCTGGACTCAAGAAACGCGACACGAACACGCCGGTACTCGTTGCCGGGATCCAGAGCGTCTACAAGCGAGCATGTGACCTCGATCCGTTCGATTTGATCATTGTCGACGAAGCCCATCTGATTTCAAAGAAGGGCGACGGCATGTACCGGCAATTCCTGGCCGATTGCAAAGTCATCAATCCGCATGTTCGTGTCATCGGCTTGACCGCGACGCCATTCCGACTCGACTCCGGTATGATCTGCTCGCCTGAGCACTTCTTGAATCAAGTCTGTTACGAGATTGGCATCAAGGAATTGATCCGCGACGGTTACTTGAGTTCGCTCATTTCCAAGGCCGGCGTGAATCGAGCCGATTTTGGTGGCCTTCATCTCCGCGCCGGCGAGTTCGTCAGCGAAGAAGTCGAGTCTTTGGTCAACGACGACGCCCTCGTGTCCGCCGCGTGTGGCGAGATCGTGGAACTGACGGCCGACCGCCGGACAGTGCTGATCTTTGCGTCGTCCGTCGCGCACGGGCGGCGTGTTGTCGAAGTGTTGCTGGCGAACCACGCCATCGAATGCGGTTTCGTCACTGGCGAGACGCCAGCCAGCGAACGAGACGAATTGTTGGCCCGCTTTCGTGGCGATGATCCGACCTCGCTGCTTGGCTCTGATCCACTGCGTTTCCTTTGCAACGTGAACGTGCTCACCACTGGTTTCGACGCACCGCGAGTCGATTGCGTCGTGATGCTGCGTCCGACCATGTCACCCGGACTGCTCTACCAATGCGTCGGCCGCGGTTTCCGCTTGCATCCCGATAAGGAGAACTGCCTCGTCCTCGATTTCGGCGGAAACATCGAGCGACATGGGCCGATCGACCAGATCAAGCCAAAGGACAAAGCCAAACGACCAGACCAAGGTCCGCCGGCAAAGGAGTGTGAGAAGTGCCATGCGTTAGTCGCATGTTGCTATGCGAATTGTCCCGAGTGCGGTCATCCGTTCCCGCCGCCGGAACGCGAAGCCCACGACGCCGAGGCAAGCGAGGCCGGCGTGCTGTCTGGCGAAGTCACTGATACCGAGTGCGACGTCCAAGACATCATCTATCGCATCCATCGCAAACGTGACGCGGACGAGGACGCACCACGATGCCTGCGAGTCGACTACATGATTGGCTTGGATCATTGGCAGAGCGAATTCATCTGCATCGAGCACTCTGGCTACGCACGTCGAAAAGCCGAAGCGTGGTGGCGTGATCGGTGCCTGGATCCTTGTCCGACCAGTGCAGAAGAAGCCCTCGACATCGCCGACGCTGGTTTGCTTGCAGCGACCGAAACGCTGACAGTCCGCTCAATCGCAGGCCAGAAATACGATCGCATTATTAGACAGACGATTGGTGAAATTCCAAACGCGGCATTGGAAGAGGCACCATTTTGATGGCCGATTTGCGGGAGCAGGTTGCGATTCATCGCCAGCGTGGATGGTTTTGCGTACCGCTGCGCCCTCGATCGAAGTCACCGGCACGACGTGACTGGACTAATCTGCGATTGAAACCCGAGGTCTTTCCCGAGCAGGGTAATATCGGCATCATTCTTGGCGAACCGTCAGGGTGGCTCGTCGATGTCGATCTCGATTGTCCTGAAGCGATCGAACTAGCCGACAGCTACCTTCCGCCAACGCCGGCGATCACCGGCCGGCCGTCAGCCCAACGATCGCATCGTTGGTACTTGGCAGTTGGAGCGACGACCGAGAAACACGCCGATCCAAATAACGGTTCGATGATTGTCGAGCTGCGATCCACCGGAACTCAAACTGTCGTCGGCCCCAGCATCCATCCCGAAGGCGAAACCTACGATGTTCTCGAAAGCGAACCAGCGACCGTCCCCGCACCAATGTTGGCTGCGTGCGTGAAAGCACTCGCCGACGCGGTGATCGTCAAGCGTGGTGTGCCGGTATCAATCAAGCAGCCGACCTCATCGACGCGGTTTGCGTCGGATGGTGATGTCGAGGCCCGAGCCGTTGCCTACTTGAATGCCATGCCGCCGGCGATTGCGGGCAGCAGCGGTCACTCGCAAACGTTCGCCGCCGCGACAGCGCTGGTTCACGGTTTTGGCATCGAACCGGATCGTGCCCTGGCGATTCTCGCTGCGGACTACAACCCACGATGTTCGCCGCCCTGGTCCGATCGCGAACTCCAACACAAGATCAACCAAGCCGCCATCAAATCTCACGACCGGCCGTTTGGTTGGCTCCGCGATGACGGTCCGATCGAAACGGCAAGCGACGTCGATCTGTCCGGTTTCATGACGATGCCAAAGGTGGCCGTTTCCGAAGAGGATAAGCCGCCGTCCAAATTCACAGGCATGGCGGATCCTGGAATGTTGCCCGAGCGGTTGTTTGAAGTTCCCGGATTCGTTCGCCGCGTCATGGACTTTTCGCTCGCCAACGCACCGTATCCGAACATCGGTCTCGCGTTCTGCGGCGCGATGGCATTGCAATCGTTCCTGGCCGGTCGCAAAGTCGCGACGACTGGCGATCTTCGCACAAACCTCTACTTGCTCGCGCTCGCCGGCAGCGGAACAGGCAAGGAATTTCCTCGAAAGGTGAATTCGCAAGTCTTATTTCAAATCGGCGAGGCGAATTCGATCGGTGACAAGTTCGCGTCGGGCGAAGGCATCCAAGACGCCCTCGTCCGCAGCGGTCGCATGCTGTTTCAAAACGACGAAATGGACGGCGTACTGCGGCAGATCAATCTCGACCGCGAAAACAGCCGCGAGTCAATTCCGAACATTTTGCTGACGCTCTACACGTCCGCTGGCGATGTCTATCCGATCCGCGTGAAAGCAAACCAGAAAGAGGCACAGCATGTCGATCAGCCGCACCTGACGTTGTTCGGCACCGCGACGCCTCAATACTTCTACGAGTCGTTATCGAAGCGAATGTTGACCAACGGGTTCTTTGCTCGGCTGAATATCATCGACGTTGGCAAGCGCGGCAAAGGTCAAACGCCCGGATCGGCAAGAGATGTTCCCGAGGAGGTTTTGGAGATCGCGAAGTGGTGGGCGGACTTCGAGCCTGGAAGTGGCAACTTCATGAAGTTCCATCCCAAACCACTCCGCGTCGTATTCACGCCGGAAGCGGAAACCGCGATTACGGAATTACGTGAACAAACCGAAGTGGAATACGACAAGGCCGACGACGCCGGTGACGAGGTGGCTCGTGCCGCATGGAGTCGGACGTGCGAGCACGCCAAGAAGCTGGCGTTGATCTACGCGGTCAGCGAAAACCATCTTCAACCAATGATCACGATTGATGCCGTGCGTTGGGCCAGCGAGTTTTCGCTGCACCAAACCCGCCGGCAGCTCTACCTCGCATCGGTTCACGTCGCCGAGAACCCGTTTCACGCCGAGTGCTTGAAATTCAAGAAACGTCTCGCCGACCGACCCAACTACACCATGGCTCGTCGTGAAATGATGCGTTCGATGACGTTGAAGGCAAGCGATTTCGATCAAATCGTACAAACGCTGATGCAGCAGGAAGACATCGAACCGGTCACGATCGAAACGCGAACCAAACCGGCGTCGGGATATCGCCTCACCACGGTGCCCGATCTGCCCAAAAAATCCGTCAGCCAATCCGTCAGCGATGGTGCCGACGATTCTGACGTGTTGACGACCAATGCAACCGATTCGACCCCGGAATGAGCGAATCTGTCAGCAAACGTCAGAGGGTCAAACTGACGGATTCGCTGACGGTTTCGGTTGATGAAAACCCAACGATATACGAATAAAAACACTCTCTCTCTTAATACGTCAGTGTGTCAGTCCCACTCGCCCGCGATATACGTTTGCACGCATGAGGGGGCTGTCTGACGGATTCATTCATGACGTTTCTCTATTTCCCCTCGCTCAAGAAGTCGTTCGCCATGCCGCAATGCTTGAACTGTCAGTTCTATCGCCAAGACAAAACCACGACGGAGCGAAACACCGGCAGCGGTGAATGCCGCAAGCGTCCGCCAATCGTTCCACGTGACTCACACGATCGCTTCTATCCTAATTTTGCCATCTTCCCAACTGTCTTCGAGAACGATTGGTGCGGCGAGTTCACTCCACGACGCAACGCGTCGGCCGTCCGCCGCAACATCGAAGCCAACGCCGCCTTCGACGCGGCATCGCACGGGGATTCGAGGGTCGGCGACGTGTGCGGTCTCACCGGCAACGCGTAGGTACTCCCGGCCGATCCGTTCTCTGGTCAGGGCTACGGGAACAGCAGCCTTATTAGGCACAGTTAGTTTCGATTGTCCGAACAAGATTTCACGTCCGTCCGAACGCATCGGATCCCAAACCAACCAACCAGCAAACCAACGACCGACCGAACCCTTCCCGCTTCATTCTCTCGCCTTGGAAGGGCAAGCATGCAGGTCGAAATGTGGTCGCTTGATCGAATCAAGCCTTACGAAAACAACCCTCGCATTAATGACGACGCAGTCGATGCCGTCATTCTCTCGATCAACGAGTTCGGCTTTCGCCAGCCAATCGTGGTCGATACCGCCGGCGTCATCATCGTCGGACATACGCGTTTCAAGGCGGCGACGAAGATGGGACTCACGGAAGTGCCTGTTCACGTCGCGAAGGATATGGAACCCGAGGCGGTCAAGGCATACCGCATTGCGGACAATCGCACTGGCGAGAACGCGCAGTGGGACTACGACCTGCTGCCATTGGAAATCGGCGGATTACAAGAATCAGGTTTCGATGTTGAGTTGCTAGGCTTCGACGCCGATGAACTCGCCAAGCTGCTCGATCCCGGCGTCACACAGGGTTTGACGGATCCGGACGACATTCCCGAACCGCCAGACGAAGCGATCACGCAACGCGGTGATCTTTGGATTCTCGGCGATCACCGCTTGCTGTGTGGGGACTCAACCAGTGTCGAGGACCTCGATCGGCTGCTCGCCGGCGCGAAGATCCACCTCTGCAATACCGATCCACCGTACAACGTGAAAGTTGAACCACGCAGCAAGAATGCGATCGCGGCCGGCAACAGTTCGTTTGAGGCTGGCAAAAGCAAGACGAAAGAAGGCCCGAAGAAGATGAGGGCCAAGGATCGGCCGCTCGCCAACGACTTCGTTTCGGACGAAGAGTTCGACCGATTGCTGAAAGCGTGGTTTGGCAACATCACTCGCGTGCTCGAACCCGGCCGTTGCTTTTACATTTGGGGTGGCTTCTCCAACATCGCAAACTACCCACCGGTCCTGGCCGCGGCCGGTTTGTATTTTTCGCAGGCCATCATTTGGGACAAGCAACACCCCGTGATGACCCGCAAAGATTTCATGGGGGCACATGAGTGGGCGTTCTACGGATGGAAAGAAGGTGCAGGCCACAAGTACTTCGGGCCAAACAATGCGACTGACCTGTGGCACGTCAAGAAAATTGCCCCACAGAAACTCGAACACCTCACCGGCAAGCCGGCTGAACTCGCGGTGTTGGCAATGCAGTATTCATCCCGCAAGGGCGAGAACGTGCTCGACCTGTTCGGCGGGAGTGGCTCGACGCTGATTGGTGCCGAGCAGACCGGCCGCAAGGCGTTCTTGATGGAACTCGACCCGCCGTACTGCGATGTGATCGTTGATCGTTACCAACGCTTCACCGGTAAGAAAGCAATCCTCGAACGGACCGGCGAGTCGCCAATCCCCGTTGGCAAACGCGAGGAGAACATGCGGTGACTAGAGTTCCTTGCAGGACCAAGCTCCGTCGTCAAAGACATAGACGAATCGAGCGCCGCAATTCCTCGCAAAGTCAATCAGTGAGCCGTTGGTCGGCAACTTGGCCGGCGGATCGCCGTCTGAGAAGCGTTCGGCCTCGCCTGTCTCGCGATTCAGACAACGCAAGTCGCCACTCGAGACGAGTTCCTCGGCGGCGGTTTGAGTTTGGTAGCTTTGCATCAGAATTTCTCCGGTGTGTTCGGGGTAACCGTCGTAGTGAAGGTAGACCGCTGCGTACGTTCGGTCGGCGCGGCGGACGGCGATCGTCGCTCGTGTGGACATGGTGGTTTCTCCTCAGTTCGTTGTGTCGGTCGGCAGTCGTTCGACGACGTCCGGTGGAATGGAAAGCATCAGCGACCGGCCGCCCGCCCAATCGACATCGACTTGCGTCCAATCGCTATGCGGATAAACGCCGGCCACCGTTCCGATGGTGCCGGCGGGAATCGGGTCGGGATCGTCGGTCATCGAAAGCAACCGCACGCGATCGCCCGCCTTAAGATTCGTTTTCATGGTTTCGTTTCCTAGGTGCGAGCGTTGTTGGTTTCGTCGACCAGTGCGGCGACTTCAGAAAGTTGAGCGTTGACCAAGTTCAACGCTCGCACGTGTGCCCATCGCAGTGCATTGTTGTCCGGCCGAATCATTCGGTCGAGTTGCAACTCGATGTGTTGCAGCAGGTCGCGTGCTATCTGGTGAGCATTTTCGTAGGCCGGCGCGGGTTGGATTGGCCGAGGGTTAAGCGTTTGAACTTTGCTCATTGCTGGTCTCCTTTCTCGTTGAGATAGATTTCGGTGCCGTTTTCGAGTTTGACCTTGGCCGCGTCGACGCGTTTCGCATCGGCGACGATTGTTTGCACTGGTAGTCGTTCTTCAACTTCGATTCGCCGGCCATCGGCGAAGACAACAGTCGATCGCCACCGCTGCGGTTGCACATTCGTCATTTCATTTCTCCGTTCGTGTTGTTTGAAAAACCGTTCGTACAACCACACATGAGCCATGAGTTTGCCGGCACATCAAGCGACGTCCGCGAAACATTCCAAAACTTGTGAATGTTTCTCGCCTGAACGCAATTACCCGCGACGTTGCCGCGTGTCGCGTCGCTCGGTTGCGCCGCGTGGTTACGGCCGTCACGACGAAACGCCCGCACGTTGCCAACGTCGGGCGTTGTCGGCGGCGTTCGGCCTAGAAGCCGAGCGGTACCAAAACGTGGGCGTTCTTGCCCGTGACCGCGAACTCTTCGCCGGCCGTCGTCCTCGCGTAGATCGCGTCTCCGCGGCGGACCACATATTCCACCACGCCGGCTTCAAAGTTGTCGCCGGCGATCGACCGCAGTTCGTAACCCATGTCGGGTTCCGGCGGTGCGGTTTCTCCTTCGGCCAAGTCGGTGACTTGGCGGACGTTGCAAATGAACTTCATCGCTACGCCCTACGCTCTCGCCGTGAACCGGCCGCGATCCGTTTTGACGAACCGGCTTTCATCACCGCGTTTCATGTCGCGCAGGATCGCCGAGTACAGCGTCGCGTGGGGCGTCTTGCCGCCAGGGCTTTCCCACAGGCCGGCGTCGACCATGGCCGCGATCATCTCTTGCGCGTTCATGGGTTCGCCGCTGTCGGTCAGAACCTTCAACGCTGCTTTGACGCAAGAAAGCTTCTTCTCGCCCGCCGGCGTCGCAGTCACGTCCTTTTTCTTCGGGACTCGTTTTCGGGAACGCGTTTCGGTGGCCGGCGCGTCGGTCGCCGCGGTGCTTCCGGCCGGTCCTTGCAACCTGCCGGCCGTTTTGATCCGCACCTTCTTTCCCGTGGAAAGATTGGTCGCGTCCCAGCCGCCACTGCGGTTCTCCGCGTCAATTCGGACCGTGACCTTCTTGTTGGTGACCTTCGCGAAATACTCGCCACCGATCTTTACGTCTGCATTCTTCATCGTTCGTTCTCCGTTTGGGTTTCGTTCGTGGTTGGCTGCCATCGTCAGGCCGGGGGAACCACCCGCGACAACGCCCGATTGCGTTTCGGCTTCTCTCCTTGCGAGTCGTACCGCGGTTCCGTCCGCGGCGGTCGCCTTGCGGCGGGCGGGTTACACAACCGCGCCCAGCAGGCTCTTGTTGAGCCGGTCGAGCATCTCGCAAAAGATGTAGTGCTCTTCCAAGAGCGGGCCGTCCGGTCCCAGGTCCGCGTCGGCTTTCTCAAGGGCGTCGACCAAAGGGCGAAGCTCGTCGGCGATCTTGTAGTACGACTGGCGGATTTCTTGGTACGTGTCGGCGTCGAGCTTTTGCATCTCAGTGCGAAGAGCGGCGACTTTCGTCTTTTGGGTTTCGTTCATGGCCATGGTTTTGTCTCTCGTGAAAAAGGTTTTGAAATCGTTTTGCCGTTTGGCGTTAACACACATGAGCCATCCGGTTCGGCACGCAGCAAGCGAAGTCTGGAAGTAATTCGCAGTCTTTCTCGATGTTTCCAAGCGTTGCCGACGTTGGCGCATGTGGGCCGGCGAGGAAAAACGGTATGGTTCGCCGAGCGTTGGCAACAGCGCACGACACGGGCCAACGTCGTCGTCGGTTCAACGAGAAACGGCCGCGCTGGCGAGCGCGGCCGAAAGGTTGCGGGCAGGAATCTATTCGCCGGCCGGAGCAACGAAGTCCTTCAATTCCTTGAGCCGTTCACAAAGGTGTTGCAGCGAACCGACGTGTCCCCAGTTGATGGGATGGTTGGCATCGGGGGCCGGCATGTCTTCGACAATTTGGTGAAGGTCTTCGAGCAAGGTCAAAGTTCGGATATGCGCGGTGGTGTAGGCGTCTTCGACTCGGGCGGTGTTCTTTGCCATGGTTGGGTCTCCGTTGTTGGAAAGGGGAAATGCGTTTGCGTTGACACACATGAGCCATGCGGTTTCAGACACAGCAAGCGGAGTTCGGGAAAGTTTTTGAATGTTTCCCGAACTCGTTTTCGCTGGTCGCGATTAGCAATCGCGGCATGTTTCCCAAGCCCGCTTGCTGCCGTAGCAAATCTGACCTCCCTCGACGATGTAGATGATCGCGTCTTCGGCGACGTCTTGGTCGTCGAAATATTCGCTGGGATCGTCTTCGCTCGCTTCGTTTATTTCCGCGCCGCTGGTTACACCAGCGATACGGTTTTCAAAGGGCCAGTTCTCTTGCGTCATCAAACGCACTTCGGCGTCCGGACCGTGTTCGTCGCGGTACTCTTCCAGCAATCCGATCAGTTGGTCGATGGTCATGTTTGTGTCTCCGTTGGGGTGAGTGAAAAACCGTTTCGTATGACCACACATGAGCCATGCGTTTCAAAACACATCAAGCGAATCCAGCTTGTAATTCGCAGTCTTTTTGAATGTTTCTCGATCTCGCCGACGCGGCCCGAAATTGCGGCGTGTGTCGCGACGCGAAACGGTGGCCCGCTATTAGTCACATACGCCGTTGACGCGACACGATGTACGCGTGCCCCGATAAAACGAAAGAAACGTCGCGAGGTACATCGCGGCGTTCGTCGAGTGGACGGCCGGCAGCGGCTAGACCGCTTGGTCGTATTTGCGGGCCAACTCAAGAAGCTTCTTTTTGACCGGTTTCCAATCGCAGTTTTGTTGGCCGACCGAAAGTTCGCCGAAGCGTTTGTTGCGAAGCTCGCCCTTGTACCAACCCTTGGTCCATCCAAGGCGGTAGAAGAGCCGGTTGAGTTCCGTTTCGCCGTGGCCGGCGTCCGGTCGGTCCCAGCAAGATTTGGTGCCGGGTTTCTTCGCGTAGTCCCATCCGCTGCAGCGTTTTGTATTGAGGGCGAGTTCTACCAAGCCCAAAATCATCTGGATGTAGCCGATCAGCTTCGTTTTGTTGAGCGTTCCGGCGAAGGCCCGAATCTCGATCCGGTTTCGGCCGGCGGCCAGGTGCGTCAAATTCAAAAGGTGGTAGCGGTCTCGTTCGCAGCGAGTCTTCGCGGCATCTTTGTTTCCGTACGTTTTGATTTGTTTCGCCCAATGGGTTCGTTCGCGGCGTTTGGTGCCGGTCGAAGCGTAGATGGCTCGTTCGTGATTCGCGATCAGCGAAATCAGTCGGGCCAATGCCGCGGCGTCGCCGTTCCAGGAAACCGTTACGTGCAGGCCGCAAGATTCGTTGACCCGCGCGCCGCGTTCTTTGATCGCGTCGACCGCGGTTTCTACGTTGGCGAGTCCTTCGTAGCCGCGAAGGACCGGCGATACGAACTCGCATGGTTTGCGTCCGGCCGGTGTGCGGATGCTACCGTCGCGTTCCGCTTTCCAACCCGCGGGCAGCCAAGCGACCGGCAAGCCGTTGTGGTATCCGCCGATCGGCGTGCGGTCGGTGCCGGGCATGTGGGTTTCGATTTCGATACCGAAGGCGATGTCGTTGGCGTTCATTCGTGTGTCTCCAAAAGGCGTGTAATTCTTTTCGTTGACACACATGAGCCATGCGTTTCGAGACACATCAAGCGAAGTTCAGAAGTAATGTTTCAGTAATTCCAAGGTTTCTTTTCACCCGTACACGAGGCCAGTTTCGGCCCAACGTCGCCAGCCAAAAGATGCGGCCGACGATGCCAAACATGCAAGCCAACGCGACAGTCGCCGACGTGTGCGGCGTGTTGCGAACCAACCCACGGATCCAGTCATGGAAGGCAAACGAGAGAATGTTGACCCCACGAAACTTTCGGTCGAGCAACTTTCAAAGTTGTTGAGCAACGCGTACCGCCAGCGCGTTCCCGAGGAACAAATCGCCGCCGACCTAGAAGCCGGCGCACCGACAAACGTCGACGGCACGATCAACTTGGTCGTCTACACCGCTTGGCTCTTACAGGAGATGCACCGTGGCGACTGACCCGCGACGAATGAAACCCAGCGAGTGCTGCCGGACGCTCAATAGCACGCAGCTCGGTGAGGCGATTAACGAACGCCAGCTCTATCGCTATCGAACGCGAGCCGGTAATCGTATTGGAGACGGAACGCACGTCGATCTTCTCCGCTTCACTGCGTGGCTAATCGAAGAGCGCCATCGTCCGAAGCCGCCAGCCGACGAGGATCCCTACGGGAAGGTCAAAGACAAAGCCCGCGCCCGTAACGCAGCGATCGCATTGGCAGGTCGAGACATCGGTGACTTGCCTGTAGTTGAGAATCCGCAGCGCAAAGCGAAGGCAGCCGGTAGTTTCCGATACTTCTGCGAAGCATATTTCTCGTTGACGTTTCATCTGCAATGGTCGCCGGATCACTTGAAAGTGATGGAGCGAATCGAAGAAGCGGTCGTTCGAGGTGGACTGTTTTCACTGGCGATGGCTCGCGGTAGCGGCAAGAGTTCGCTCGCCGAAGTCGCGTGCATCTGGGCAGTGCTCAATGGTTATCGCGACTTCGTGTGTTTGATCGGCAGCGATGAAGGGCACGCCTGCGATATGCTCGACTCGATCAAAACGGAACTCGACGCCAACGAATTGTTGCTAGCCGACTATCCGGAAGTGTGTTTTCCGATCCAGGCATTGGACGGAATCTCTAACCGCGCTAACGGTCAGCTCTATCAAGGGAAACGCACACAGATCGGTTGGACCGCCAAAGAGGTCGTGTTGCCAACGATCGCCGACAGCAAAGCGAGCGGTGCGATCATCAAAGTTGCCGGCCTAACCGGACGCATCCGCGGAATGAAGTTCAAGCGGCCGGATGGACGCACGGTTCGGCCGTCGCTGGTCGTGCTCGATGATCCGCAAACGGACGAGTCTGCTCGTTCGCTATCGCAGTGTGCAAACCGCGAAGCGATCCTTGCCGGCGCGGTGCTCGGACTTGCCGGCCCAGGCAGAAAGATCTCTGGCATTATGCCTTGCACCGTCATTCGTCCCGGTGACATGGCCGACAACATTCTCGATCGCGACAAACACCCGGAATGGAACGGTGCGCGAACGCGAATGGTCAACTCATTTCCGACCAATGAGACCCTATGGCAACGCTACGCCGAAATCCGCGCCGAGGGCTTGCGTGCCGGTGACGGTGGAGCTGCCGGAACCGAGTTCTATCGCGAGAATCGCCAGGCAATGGACGAAGGTGCCGACGTCGCGTGGAAAGAGCGATTCAATTACGATGAACTGTCGGCGATTCAGCACGCGATGAATTTGAAACTACAAGACGAAGCCGCCTTCTTCGCCGAATATCAAAACGAACCATTGCCGGAAGAACGCGTCGATGCCGATCAACTCACCGCCGAGCAAGTCGCTGCCAAGATCAACGGTCTGGAACGACGCTGCGTTCCCATTTCGGCGAACCATCTCACTGCGTTCATTGACGTTCAGCAAAAGCTCTTGTTCTATGTCATTGCCGCTTGGGAAGACGAATTCACGGGCTACGTTCTCGACTACGGAGCGTATCCCGATCAAAGCCGAGCGTACTACACGCTTCGCGATGCACGCCACACGCTGGCAACCGCCGCCGACGGCACGGGACTCGAGGGCAGTATCTATGCCGGCCTCGAATCACTCACCAAGGATTTGCTTGGCCGTGAATGGAAACGCGACGACGGCGCGGCCATGAAGATCGGGCGGTGCTTGATCGACGCCAACTGGGGACATTCCACGAACGTGGTTTATCAGTTTTGCCGGCAAAGCCCGCATGCTTCGATCCTATTGCCTTCGCATGGTCGTTTCGTCGGTGCGTCCTCGAATCCATTCAGCGAATACAAACGCCGCCCCGGCGACCGCGTGGGTTTGAACTGGCGAATCCCGAGCGTCCACGGGAAACGAGCGATCCGCCACATCATCTACGACACGAATTGGTGGAAGTCCTTCACGCACGCGAGGCTCGCTGTCGCAATGGGCGATCGTGGTTGCTTGTCCGTTTACGGCAACCAGCCCGAAACCCACCGCATGTTCGCCGAGCAAATCACCGCCGAGTACTTCATCAAAACCGAGGGCCGCGGGCGAACCGTCGACGAATGGAAAGCCCGCCCCGAACAGCCCGACAACCACTGGCTCGACTGCCTCGTCGGCTGCGCAGTCGCCGCGTCGATGCAGGGTGCGTTGCTATTTGGAACCGATGGGGAACCGACTCCCCGACGCGAGCGAGTCAGTTTCAAAGAACTGCAAAAGCGAAAACGGAACTAAATCGTGCCTTTCTGAACATTCGCGTACAAGTGTCGTCGGCTACGGCATAGGTAACCAGGGATGAAGCAATATTTCAAACCAAACGTTAACCATGCCAGAAGAGTTGAAAGATGTGATTCACGACAACGCATCGGGGCCTGCGAAGGCTTCGGGTGATGCGGGTTCCGTTGAGCAGCACAAGCTGACGGAGCAGATCGCTGCGGACAAGCATCTCGCTGGCAAGGACGCGGTTCGCAAGCCGAATCGCGGTTTGCGTTTTAACAAGATTGTGCCGCCTTCGGCTGGCTGATCTTTCTTTCGTTTTGCGAAGTGCATAGGGCTGCCGGGGACGGCAATAGGATTACAACACGGATGTTGAAGATGTTGTCAGGGATCATTGAGCAAGCATGGCGAGGTGGAGCTTTCCGCTCCTCATCCGCGTCGGGACGCTCACTCCGGCAGCCCTTCTTTTCGCGGCTTCGTGCGAAGTACGACGCCGCGAATACGACGCTCGACAATATGAAGCATTGGTCGCGGGCCGATGGATTGTCGGCTGCGGCTGCGAATAGCACGGATGTTCGACGTACGCTTCGCAATCGGTCGCGATACGAGGTCGCCAACAACAGTTACGCTCGCGGGATCACGCTGACGCTGGCGAATGACGTGGTTGGCACCGGGCCGCGTTTGCAAATGCTGACACCGGACGATGCCGCGAATCGTTTCGTTGAAGCGGAGTTTTTTGCGTGGGCCGAGGCGGTTGGATTAGCCGAAAAACTGCGAACGATGCGACTGGCTCGTGTATCGGACGGTGAATCATTCGGGTTGCTAACCAGCAACGAGCGAATCGACGCGAAAGTGAAACTCGATTTGCGATTGATCGAGGCCGACCAAGTTGCCTCGCCGACGCTGGTTGCTGACCGATCACGATACATTGACGGGATTCAGTTTGATGCCGACGGAAACCCGATCACTTACGACGTGCTTCGCGAACATCCTGGCGATGTGACGTTCACGATCGACGAGGAGTTTGACACGGTCCCGGCCGCCGCTGTGTTGCACTACTTCCGTTGCGATCGACCAGGACAAATTCGCGGCATTCCCGACATCACGCCGGCACTGCCACTATTCGCACAACTGCGTCGATTCACATTGGCGGTGCTTGCTGCCGCCGAAACTGCTGCTGAGTTCGCCGGCATTCTGTACACGGACGCTCCGGCGAATGGTGAAGCCGACTCCGCCGAACCGTTCGAGCCAATCGAACTTGAGAAGCGAATGCTGCTCACGATGCCGGGCGGCTGGAAAATGGCTCAGATGAAGTCGGAGCAACCTTCGACAACGTACGCCGAGTTCAAGAAGGAAATCCTCAACGAGATCGCTCGTTGTTTGAACATGCCATTCAACGTCGCCGCTGGTAATTCATCCGGCTACAACTACGCCAGTGGGCGACTCGATCATCAAACCTACTTCAAGTCGATCCGAGTTGAGCAAACCCAACTCGCTCGCGTCGTTCTGGATCGCTTGTTGAGTGCTTGGCTTCGCGAAGCCATTCTCATCGAGGGCTATCTGCCCAACTCGCTTCGCACGCTCGATTCAACGTTCGAGCATCAATGGTTCTGGGATGGTCACGAGCATGTGGATCCCGCCAAAGAAGCCAACGCCCAAAAGATCCGTCTCGCCAATCATACGACGACTCTGGCCATCGAATTCGCGCGGCAGGGGCGTGATTGGGAGACGGAACTCAAACAGCGTGCCAAAGAAGTATCGCTAATGCGTGAGCTTGGTCTGTCGGCCAGCGACGAAACTGAAACCAAACCCTCAACCAAGGTCACGGAAGACAATGCCGAAGACACAGCACGCGCCGCTTGAAGCCGACGCCGAATCCGTCCCCTGTTCGCTGCGAATCGTTTGTGATGATGCGGCAACGATCACGCTTGCTGCTGCCGAGACACCGGAAGAAGGTAGGCCGTCGCTGCGCAAATTCTCCATGACTGCATACACCGGTGGTGCGATGCGGCTTGGTGGCTGGCCGTATCCGGTCGTTGTTGATCTGGCCGGCCTGCGAGTGACTCGGAAATCTCGCCCGATTTTGAAAGACCACGATCGGGGCAGCATCGTCGGACACACCGACGACATCGCGATCACCGACAAGTCGCTTGAGGTTGCCGGCGTGATCTCAGGTGTCGGTGCGACGGCGCAGGAAGTGATCGCGACCAGCGAAAACGGCTTTCCATGGCAGGCGTCACTGGGAGCGAGTGCCGACAAGGTTGTCTTCATTCCTGAAGGCAAAACAGCGAGCGCAAACGGTCGGGAGTTCAAAGGGCCAGTCTACGTCGCTCGCAAGTCAAAGTTGGGCGAGGTCTCGTTCGTAGCATTAGGTGCTGACGACGATACCGAGGCCCGCGTCGCTGCCGGCAACCACGTCGAGGGTGATGATCCTGGCGATGTGGACGAAGACACCGAAGGCCTGGAACCCGTCAACGCAAGTTTGAACATGAGTCTAAAGCCGAAGCCCAAATCCAAACAGGGTTCATCGCCGGTTGCCGAGATGCGTGCCCAGGCCGCGGCCGAATCACGACGCATCGCCGGCATTCGCGAGGTGTGTGACGACAAACACGCCGCGATCGAAGCCGATGCGATTGAACACGGTTGGAGTATTACGAAAACGGAGTTGACTGTCTTGCGAAGCGAACGACCAAAAGCTCCTGAATCCGGCACGTCCAAACCTGGATTCACCCGCGAAGTGCTCGAAGCCGCGGCGTGTTTGTCGGTTGGCATCGACGAAAAAACGCTATTGGCCAGCTATGGTGAACGCACTTTGAACCAGGCTGATCCGATGCGACACATCGGTTTGAAAGAACTGGTGGCCGAGTGTGCTCGCATGGAGGGCATCGACGTTCCACGTGTGTTCGGCGACGGAACGGCAACGATCCGTGCTGGTTTCTCGACGATGAGTCTGCCGAGCATCCTCGAAAACGTGATGAACAAGACGCTGCTGGCGGCTTACACCAACACGCCGATCGCTGCATTTGATCTGTGTAGCGTCGGCACCGTGTCCGACTTCAAGGAAGTCTCACGCTACCGTCTGCTCGGAACGGGCGGGTTTGAACAAGTTGCTCCCGACGGTGAACTGAAGCACGGCAAGTTGTCCGAACAGAAATACAGCAACAAGGCCGACACCTATGGTCAAATCTTGACGCTTACACGTCACGATATCATTAACGATGACCTGTCGGCCTTTATGGACATCCCACGTCAAATGGGACGCAGTGGTGCCGAGTCGATCGACGATCTGTTCTTCACGCTCTTGCTGAAGAACGCTGGCTTCTTCTCCTCGTCCAACGCCAACTTGCTGCAAGGTGCCGATACCAAGTTCGGACCCGATGCACTGACCGTCGCCAAGACCACCTTCCGCAAACAGAAAGCCGGCCCCGGTGGCAAACCCAAGGACCAAAAGCCGATCAACATCCGGCCCGAGTTCCTGGTCGTGCCAGTTGAGCTGGAAACGGAAGCCGAACTGTTGATGGGATCGTCGCAATTGATGATCGACGCCCAGGGATCACCCACCAAGATCCCAGTCGATAACCCGCACCGCAACAAGTACCGAATCATTTCGACGCCGCACCTATCGGACTCTTACTACCCCGGTGCCAGTGCCGCCGCGTGGTACTTGTTCGCCAACCCGCAAGTGTTGCCGGCATTCGAGATCGTGTTCCTCAACGGACGTCGCACGCCAGTCATCGAACGCGTAGAAATGCCACCAAACACGCTCGGCATGGGCTTCCGGTCTTACATCGACTTCGGTGTGAATTCGCAAGACCACCGTGCCGCCGTGAAAGTCGCCGGCGAGTGATTGCCCGCTGATCGTTCATTCTCAAGCCTACCGCCTCTAGCCTGACAACTCCTATGCAAGCTCAATTCATTCACGATGGCAAACAAGTTGACTTCACACCCGACGTCGACGTCCCTGTCGGCTCGATCGTCATCCAAGGCGACCTGGTCGGCATCACCAAACGCGACTTGAAGGCCGACGCGCTCGGTTCGATCGCGGTCGAGGGAGTGTTCGATATTCCCAAAGACCCCGCGGACGCGGAAACCTACACCGCCGGCCAGATGGTGTACGCGACCGTCGACGGCATCGTCACCGAAGTGCCCGACGGTTCGGTCTACCTCGGAAAAGTTGTCTCCGATGCCGAACCGACCGACAACTTCGTTCGCGTTCGCTTGAGCCAGTGATGACCCACCGTGAACAACCCCATTATCGCGGCCGTCGGTGCGGTCCACGTCCACGAGGGTGTGACCATTCCGATCGTCACCGACTATGAAATCACCGCCGGCAGCGTCGTTGTTCTCGGCAAGCTGGTTGGCGTTGCCAAGTTCGGCATCTGTCCCAAGTCTCGCGGCAGCATCACCGTCGCCGGCGTCTTCGACGTTGTCAAAGACCCAACGACCAACATTCCTGCTGGCACCATTCTTTACTGGTCCAAGATCAGTCACCACGTCATCAAGAACCAGTACCAGCACTCGTTGATCGGCATCGCGGTGGAGGACGCGCCACCGAGTTCGCTGACCGTCAAAGTCAAACTGACTCAGTAATCACACCTAACACAAGGTCCTCGCATGAAAGCGAAACTGCGCACGCTTGGCGTCGCATGCTTGCTACTGATTTGCACGGGCTGTTTGCCGGAGGGCGACGTTCAAGTCCGCTCGCTGCCGGCACCACCGCCCGAACAACCGATCGCCAATCTTCCCACCCCGTTACATCAACGAAATTGGACGGGACGTCTCAATCAAGGCAGCTGTGTTCATGCCTCGCTTGTGAATCACCTGCGTTGGCTCAACGAGTTTGAACTCGGCGAACGTTGGCGTGCGACCTACAGCGATGGCGAGTGGGACTCTCGTTTGCGAAACCGACTCGACGCGGCTGACATCGACTACAGCTATACGACCAAAGCCGACCCGCGATTTCTGGATTGGGCGACGGCGACTCGGCGCGGTGCAATCCTGTGGTGGAAGCCGGCCCATTGTTGCACTTTTGTCGGCTGGGTGAATCGCGACGGTCGGCAATACGCAGCGATTCTCGACAACAACTATCCCGGCCGGTTTGAACTCACGCCACGCGAACAATTCGTGCGTCTCTGGGCTGGCTACGGCGGGTTCGCCCTGACGGTGATGGAAGACCCGGCCAGTTCCTTGCCCTATCGAAGTTATGAGGTCATTGATGAAAGATGAAATCCGGATCCGGCTTAGCGTCGGTCTAATTGTGGTCGCTGTACTACATGCAGTGATGCTCGGAGCAGTGTTCACGGCCTTGCACCGAACTCCCGCAGCCGACACGAACGAATCTTGGCGATTGCCGGCGGCAAGACCCATCAACGAGGTTGGAACGCGAATCCAACAACTACCGCAACCCTCGCACGTCAATTTGGAAGCACAAGGCGAACTGAAACAACAGTCTGGCTACTGTCCGCCGTGTCCACCGAATGCGATTCCAACGGTGCAGCCGTATCGTATCGTGCCTACAGGCCCAACAATTCCAGCACCGATAATCGTCACTCCCGCGTCGACGAGCAGCACGCGACCGGCAACGCCAGCCGAACAAGCAAAGAAGCGTTATCAAATTGCATTGTTTGTCGGCAGCGACGCCATTAGCCAACGTTTGCTTGATTGGTTCAATACGGACCCAAATCTGGTGAAGTTGAAAGCAAAGTGCGCATTTCAAGTTTACACCGAATCAAACGCGCTTTACCGAACACGATACGCAGACATCGTGCCGGCAGACCAATTCCCTGTCGTGCTTTTCCAGGACTCAACCGGCGGGCATGTCCACGCGGCGGGTCACACCATGTTGCCATCAACTGCTCGTGAACTCTACGACGACCTGCGACACGGCTACGAGCTCTATCAACAAACACGCCAAGCCCAGAAGACTGGTGCACTAAAGACGCGAGGGTATTCCTGGGACGCTGCGATCTCACCAACGCTGCAGCTCTCGTCCGAGGATTGCCCCGATGGTTATTGCCCGATTGAACCAGCCGACAATAGATGGCGGCCTTTCGATCGGGATCATGACGGAGATCGCGATCGACTCTTCGACCGAGACTCTGGTGGGCGCAACGCGTTGATTTGGGCGGGGGCTGGTGAGATGGCCACCCTCGCGTTGATCTTCGTTGCGGTTCTGTTGCTCGGATTCATTCTCATTAAACGAGGCCTGTGAAACTTATGATTCTTGGAATTGCAACTGTCGTCGTCCTGGTCCTGGTTGCCGTCGCCATTCTGCCGGCGAAGAAGCGAGACCGTGACTCATCCAACCCGAACTTCGTGCAGTCGTTTACGCGGCCGGCGAACTTTCGGCAACAACAACTCAGCGAAGAAGCGGAAGCGATCGCTGACGAATATCAACGGCGAGCCGACGAAGCCTGGCGTGAAGAGCTTGGCGAGAAGGCGACCGCCCTGTTTCAGTCGAAAACGACATCAGCACCGAAGCCACGCAAATCGTGAGCGACATGTTGCAACGAGGTCAGTCGTGGCTTTCCGCCAAGCTGACCCAGTTCGCCTCGCGGGCGGTCATCTACCAGCGTGATGAACTCTCGGTTGAACTGCCGGCCACAATCGGTAAGTCGGAATACGAACAGGATGACGGCGAAGGTGTCATCACGCGTGCCCAAGTCCGTGACTTCCTGATCAATACCAAAGATCTACTGACATCGGATATCGGCACCTGGCCCCGCCGCGGCGATCGCATTCTCGAAACGGACGGCGACACGACCTTCGTTTACGAGCTGATGTCGATCGGGAATGAGCCTCCATGGCGTTACAGCGACCCTTTCCGCGTCAAACTCCGCATCCACACCAAACTGGTTGACACGATCACATGACAGCAACGCCTGCAACCGTCATTCAAATTGCCGAAAGCATCGTCGCGGAAATCAACGCAGGCGACTTCAGCAAGACGAATCTCTCCGCGCAGCGACTCTACGTCCCCAACTTCGATCTCGAAGACATGAAGGAACTGCGAGTCACCGTGGTACCTCGCGAGGTTGAATACCTGCCGCTCGATCGTGCGTCGAACAAGTATCACGCGACAATCGACGTCGCGGTCCAGAAGAAGTTCAGCAAGGGCGATGCGAAAGAGATCGACCCGCTGGTGTTCTTTGTCGAAGAACTGGCCGACTACTTCCGGCTCAAACGACTCAATTCGTTCGTGGCAGCCCGCTGTATCAAAGTCGAAAACTCCGTCCTGTACTCCTCGGAGCATTGGACCCAGTTCAATCAATTCACGAGCCTGCTTTCGTTGACGTTTGAGCTAGCGAAATGATGCACATTCGGGCTCGCGTGCATTTCACGCCGGGCCAACTGAAAAAGAAGGTCAACCAAGCGACTTTCAAAAGCATGAATCATGCTGCCGGCACCATCCGGACGACCGCAAAACGATCCATCCGCAAACGCAAGAAACCATCCAACCCCGGATCTGCGCCCAGTTCGCCGACCGGAATGCTGCGTCGCGTGCTCCGCTATGAAGTGGACCGCGAACGCGAACAAACCGTCATCGGTCCAGTGAACGAAATTGCTGGCCGGTTGTGGAACCTGCACGAATTCGGTGGCGTTGTTACCAAGCGACGCAAACTGAAACGACATAGGTTCCGCGTTGGCGAGCACGGGCCGATCCGTGCGAAACAGCCGGGCAAATTTGCCCGCATCAAGTTGCTGACCGTCGCTCAAGCCAACCGAGCCACACGACTGATCGAAGAAGAAAACGAACGACGTGGAGCCAGCAAGCCGCGACGCTATCCCGCTCGCCCGTTCATGAAACCAGCCCTCATCGCCAACCAAGCTCGCCTGCCAAAGTTCTGGCGCGACTCGGTGAAATAGTCTCTCGACCCAGGATGGAATCGAAACATGTCAGCAGAAGTGAAACTCGGTCTCGATGCCGTCCTGACCATCGACGGGGCCGAGATCAAGAACGTCAAGGACTTGACGGTCAATCTCGAAAAGGCCGAAGCCGACGCATCGACTCGTGACAACAACGGATGGCGAGCCACAGTCGGAACTCTGAAAGATGCCTCAATCGAGTTCACGGTGCTCAATAAGAACGGCGACACCTCGTTCGGGATGCTGCAGGGACTTTGGAGCAGCGGAACGCCGACGGACGTTGGCATTTCAGATGCTGGTGGTTCGCTGACGCTGACGTGCGAAGTCATGAACTTCAATGTCAATCAAAACCTCGAAGAAGTCGTCTCGGCCGACGTCACGCTCAAACCAACCCAGTCGTCGTCCGGCGGTGGCATGAATGTGGGAAGCGGGGCTTAACCAGAGGAAACTCCCTGACCCAAATTGTCAGTTTTACCCATAGTTTGGATCCAACGACACCAAAATTTCTTGTGCTGCCTCAGGCAACCCAGGCGGAACCAAACACTCTTTCGATTGGCCCATCCATCCTGCAGTCTGAACTAGACGTTTCCTCGCCGATTCGATGTGGGGATAGCCCACATACTCCGTTTCTGCGAATGTCTGCCAATCATCGGCATCGAACCGTCCAGTGCGAACCCGCGCAAGGAACTTGCAAAATGCATATTCAGTTACGTCGAACCGCTCAGTCATGTTGCAACTTTGGATTTGATAGTACGCCGAACAAGTTTGGTTTGAGAGTCTGCGGCTAGCGGTTCAAAAGGTAAGCCAACGCCTCTTCTCTCGTATGAAATGGCAGCTGTTCTGCTTCATAGTCAGGGGTTAAGACGAAGCACTTGCCGTCATCTAATCGGAACGATTTTTCACCGAGTACGAAAGTACCAAGAGTCCCCGACATGTCTGGGATGCGATACGAGATCATCGTCCCGTCATTGTCTTCTACGCATAGATCTCCATCTAACGCTTTGTGACCAAGACCATGATTAATGGACGCTCCGGAATTCTCAACGGTGCCGGAGTAGGTGCCTAGCACAACGAAAACAAAAATCTCGACGCTCATTTCTGAGCCGATTTGAAAGCACTGAATTGGCGATGTAGTCATGCTTTTCCTAGATGAACGATCAATAGAACGATCCTTTTCTCCAGCCCCGAAACGTGGTTGATGCCTGAACCATTAATGCATCGAAATTCTAGAGTCCGCAATCCTGGGCGAATGTGCCAAACGAATTGCAAACCAGAGTCCAGTAAAACTCACCGCCTGGGTCTCCAGAATAGCAAAGAGCGACGACTCGCGGCGAATCCAAAGACGGTCGATAGTCCAGTGCAATTCCAACATCGGCCCCAGGGACGGCGCACACAGCGATAAAGATGCGTTTCTCAATGTCAATCCATGGCAAGTCTGGCGCATCTTCAACGGAACCAGCTCGCTCTTTAAAAGTTTCCATCATCTGTTGGTCGAAAGCGTTTGCACGAGAGTCCTGTTCCATGCGATCCAAAGAAAGAAAGTCCACCGGATCGTAAGTCGGTTCATAGAGGGGTGGAACAACTTTTCGTAGCACGTCGTCACCAGGATGCCGCCAGCGTCCCTGAGCGATCAGTTCAATCAGAAGTTTCGGAACGAGCAGTCCGTTGATGTATATCAAGTCACTTCAATCCAATATCGAGCAGAAACAAGCGATTCTGCGAGAAAACGGTGATAGCCGCAGTGGCCCAGGACAAATTGTATCTCGTCACCATTCGAGGATAAAATTCCCATGCAGAAATTCATTGATCGTCGGGGTCGCGTTTGGATCGTTGACATCGACAACACCACGCTTCGCCGCGTGAAGGCACTCACCGACGTGCGATTGCTGGACGCGATCGACGGCGATTTGGTCACTCGGTTGTCGAGCGACCCATTGTTGCTGGGCGATGTGTTGTTCGCGATTTGCAAGCCGCAAGCCGACCAGCAGGACGTTGACGACGAGTCGTTTGCCGAGGGGCTGGCCGGCGACTCGATTGACGAAGCATGCAAGGCATTGGTCGATGCGTTGGTCGCGTACTTCCCGGAGTCCCGCCGCCGTCTTCTGCGGAAGGCGGCCGACAAACAGAAGATGATCGAGACGCGCGGCTTGGCGGCGATCGAGAAACGGCTGGACGATCCGAATCTGGTGGACCGGATTGTGGAGGACCTAGAACGCAAACTCGCGGTGCCGACATTGAGCGACTCATCATCCGACTCGCCGGCATCATCGGAGTCGACCCCGGACCACTAACACTCCGTCAACTCGTCCAAATGGCGGAAGCGAAACGCCAGCACGATTGGCACATCGCCAGCAGCGTGATGGCACTGACCGCCGAAATCAACCGTGATCGCAAGCGTCGCCGGAAACCGTTCAAGCCTGACGACTTCAATCCCTACACGGTCACGCGGTCCGTTCCGGTGAAAGCCACTGTTGAACAAGTCGCCCATCTGCTTGGCACACGATTCCAACCCCGTGAGAACGATTCTCCATGTCCCAAGTCCGAGCCGGATTCGCCTACGTCGAACTGCTGACCAAGGATGCAGCGTTCGTAAAGGGTCTGCGATCGGCTCAGAAGCGATTGGAATCGTTCGGTGCGTCGACGCGGTTGCTTGGCACCAAACTGATGGGACTCGGCGCGGCCGCTGCAGCACCACTGGCCGGCAGCGTCGCCATCTTCTCCAACTTCGACGACGCCATGCGCGGCGTCGCCGCGATCACGCAATCGACGGGCTCGCAACTCGAGTCGCTCCGAGCGACTGCGAAGAAACTCGGAGCAACTACAAGTTACTCGGCCAGTGAAGTCGCGTCTCTGATGACCGAACTCGGTCGCGCCGGCTTCAAACCCGAGCAGATCGAAAAGATGACGGCCGCCGTGATGAACATGGCCCGCGCAACAGGCACCGATGCCACGCAAGCCTCGGGAATCATGGCAGCGACAATCCGCCAGTTTGGTATGGAAGCCGGCGAAGCGACTCGAGTTGCTGACGGACTGACAGCCGCGGCGAACAAGTCGTTCAATACGGTGGAGTCTCTCAGCGAGGCACTCAGCTACGCCGGCCCCGTCGCTGCTGACGCGAACATGAGTCTCGAAGAGACGCTCGCGATCCTCGGCACACTCGGAAACATGGGCATTCAGGGATCGTCAGCCGGTAATGCGATGCGTCGCCTGTTGACGATCAGTGCCGCCGAATCCGAGAAGTTCAAAACCACGTTCGGTGTCACGACCAAGGACGCAAAGGGCAACGCTCGATCGCTTGTCGACATTCTTGGCGAAGTCGCTGCAGCGACCGCAAAGATGGGCACGGCAGAGAAAGCCGAAAAGCTGAACGAAGTTTTCGGACTGCTCGGCATCACCGCGGCCAGTTCGATCGGCAAGAGCGTTGCCGATACCCGCGAGTTGTATTCCGAATTGCAAAAGGCAGGCGGGATCGCCGGCAAGACGGCTGAAGAAATGGAAGGCGGACTCGGCGGAGCGTTCCGAATCCTGAAATCATCCATCGAGGGAGTCGCGATCGCCATCGGTGAATCACTCGAAGGCAGCGTCACGATGATGGTGCAAGCCTTCAGTCGGGCGGCGTCGGGGGTGATCGAGTGGATCAACAAGAACCAAAAGATCGTCAAGATTGCTGCTGCGAGCGCCGTAGCCATCTTCACGATCGGCGCAGCATTGTTCGCTCTTGGTTCGTTCGCTGCTGTAGCATCGTTCGCAGTCGGCGGACTCGCGTCGATCTTTTCATTCATTGGTGCGTCGATAGGCGTGATCGTCTCTGCCGTCGGACTTCTCTTCACGCCGCTGGGCCTCGTTGTTGCAGCCGTCGCCGCGCTCGGTGGCTACTTTCTCTATTCGACCGGGATCGCCGGCCAGGCAGTCGAATACCTGAAGGGCGTCTTTGAAACACTCAAAGCGGATACTCTCGCCGCATTTGGTGCGATCGCCAATGCACTCGCCGCTGGTGAAATCACTGCCGCGACCGATGTGTTGTGGACGTACTTGAAACTCCAGTGGGTCAAAGGGACGACCTACATCAAAGGCCTCTGGGCCGACTTCACTCAATATATCTCTGACGTGTGGGCTGATTCCGCCTATGCGATCGGGGATGTTTTGATTGGTGCCTTGTCCGGGCTCGCCGGCGTGTGGAACAGCACGCTCGGTTTCATGGCTGATGGTTGGACGATCCTCACCTCGGCCGTTCAAAAAGGCTGGAACAACACGATCGGGTTCCTCAAGAAGGGATTTCTCAAACTCCACGAACTCGTTGACATCGCGGGCGACGTATCGGTGCAGATTGGCGGAGTGCTCATCAATGCATTGGCTGGCGTTGAGAACGCGTGGGTCGAAACCGTTGATTACCTTGCTGACACATGGACCGTGTTCGTCGGTCAAGTGAAGTCGATGTGGAATTCGACAGTCGGATTCCTCAAGAAAGCGTGGATCAAACTCAAAGGCCTCTTCGACGACGACATCAACGTCGATGTCGAAATGGCGAAAATTGACGCTGACACTCGAGCGGCCGATGCTGCGGAAGAGCAACAACGCCAGCAAGCGATCATCGAGCGTCAGCGCCGGCGATCGAAACGAAAGGAGCAGGTCGAGACCAACCGGGTTGAGATACAGAAAGGCATCGCCGCACAACTCGAAGCCCGTCGCAAGGCTCGTGAGGGTCAGGATATCGACGCTGACATGCGAGCGATCGACGAAGAGACCAATGCGATGAACGCGATCGTCGACCATTCTAAGGAACAACAGTTCCGCGAGAACGATGCGGCTCAGTCCAATCGCCAACAAATCATCGACGACACAACGGTCGGGGTGCAACGCACGCTCGATCAAATGCGAGCTGAAGCGAAAGCCGCACGCGAAGCAGGTCGACCCACGACTGAAGATCGCAGCAAAGAAAGCGACGAGCAAATCGCAACCGCACAGGCCGAGTTCGATGCTGCGGTGGAACGAGCCAACAACTCAACGGCCCCTTCCGACACTGAATCAAAGCCAGACGACGGTGCTCCCTCGGAACCTCCGGTCGCTCCGCCCAAGATGCCTGAGCCCGGCGCAGTCGAAATTCCCGGCGTCGATCTGCCCGGCATCGACGATCCCGAGCTGCAACCACCCAATGCGAAAGACCTCCGTCTCGACCTGAATCCAGATGCTCAGGCGGCGATGGACCAGTTCGCAAACGGTCCGGAAACCGACCGCACCGAAGTTGCTGGCAATTTTGATGCGAGAGGTCTGGGACTTGGCGGTGTTGCGTCGACGATTCCGCAACAGGCCCCTGAGCCACTCAAGAAGCTCGATCCGATTGCGGCAGAGAATGATCTCGTTGAAGTCATCGTCGCGCCGCAGTTGAAGTTGGAACCCGAGCAAGGTGACGAACCAAAGCCGATCGGCGATCCAGGCAACGACGTCGCCGACAAATCTGTCAATGCACCAAACGTCGAATTGATCGCGGGGGAGGCACCCGTGGTGCCCGCGCTGAATGTCGTCGTGAATGCGAGTGATCCGGCTGTCGCTTCGCCCGATGTTCAGACACCCGACGTCAACGTGCCAGCGTTGGGCACTCCCGATGTCACCGCGCCCCAGATCGCCGTTCCGGAGGTCAATGCGCCTTCGGTCGCGATCAGCCAACAACCCAACAATATCAATCTGCCGTCGCAAACTCCGCCGAGTGTCTTGGTGCAAACCGATTCGCAATCGGTCGAGACGCCAGTCGATCAGGTAAGCGATGTGAAGGTCGACTTGCGAGAAGCTAACGGTCAGCCCGAGACGTTGGATTCAAACAGTCCGTCAGACCTCGAAACCTCGCCCACACTCGACATCGCTGCGATTACCGAAGCATTCGCTTCCGTCGGCCGTTCACTCGCGGCGTTTGACTCTGCAATCGCAAACAGCACGTCGCAATTGCAACTGCCCGCGATGTCTGGCGGCGAATTCAGCGAGGACATGAAGCGGGCAATCATCCAAACCGCTGAGAACACTCGACGCCTTGTTGAACGTTCACAGTCGGGAGGGTTGGTATTTAGCTGATGTCACTCTCCACCGGTGGATACAACTTCGAGGTTTCGGCGCTTTCCGAAAAGGCGTCCCGCGGGAAATCGCACTCCGATTTCACTTCCTACGTCGCAACGAACGGCGGGGCTGTCGATCCGGCCGCCGCTGCGAGTGCTTTGTATCAGTACTACAAAGCGAATCACAAAGAACTGATCAAGTATCTGCAAATCGACTCGGAGTTCATCAACCAGAAGCACGCTTTGGTCAGCGTCACGATCAACAAGACCAAGCTCGATCCGGTTTCGTTCAGTACGACCGGAGCGACAACCCATCTGAATCAATCGCTGCAAACTCGTGGCATCTACTCCGCGCCTGGGATCGCAGCCCCCGTTTATCACGGTGCGATCGGCGTCAGCGATTCTGGCGTCGCCGGCGTTGACATCACTGTCCCTGCGTTTGAATTCTCCGTTCGCAAGAAGTTTGAGTTCGTTTCGACGGGATATCTGCTCGCCATGGTGGCGATGACCGGGCGAGTGAACTCGACACCTTGGTCAATCTTCTCCCCTGGCGAAGCGTTGTTTCTCGGCGGGGAAGGGGGCGAAGACGAACAGAACTGGGTCGACGTGACTTACCACTTCGCCGCTCGACCGAACGAGTTCGCGATGACGGTTGGAAACATCACCGGAATCTCCAAGCAGGGTTGGGACTACTTGTGGGTCAAACACGGCGAGAAAGTGGTCGGTGATCGTGTGCTGCAGGTTCCTGAGGCAGCGTACGTTGAACAGGTCTATCACGGAGGAAACTTCAACGTGTTGGGGATCAACTGATGACCCGACGCGTGAAACCAGGCGATCAATTCGCGATAACCGCCGCTGAATACAACCGGCTGCTCGTTGCTGCGGAAGCCTCGCATCGCAATCGACTGCCAGGCGGAGGTGGTCCTCGGACGCATTTGCGAAACGCCGCAACCGTTCGCGTTCACAACCTGTCGGCAACGACGGTCCTAATTGGCGGAATCGTCGGCTTCGAGTCGCCGCTGACTGATCCGACCGTTGGCCCGATGGAACTGGCCCGCTTCGTTCGCGACGCGACGATTGAGTGTGTGCGTCCGACGGAAGACGAACATACAGGTCGCGTTGGGGTCGCCATCGAACCGATCGCGGAAGACAAGGTCGGCCGCGTGGTGTTCGATGGCGTAGTGGCGGCGCGAGTCAACGTCGTCAAAACTTGGCACAAGTTTGCGGATGTTGGCGAATCGGCCGGTGACATTCTGCAATCGAAGCCAGATGGCTCGGCACAGATCCTGTGGCGACGAGACCTCAACCAACTCGACGACCAATGGGCAGTCGTTCGGGTCGGCCGACCTGCGGATCCGGTTTACCTTGTTGAGGTTCCGATTGGAGGTATCGCCGGCCGTCGAGGGATGCGGACGGGCAGTGCAGATTGCGACCTCTACCAACTCGACAAAAATGGCGAGATCGAAGCGGTCACGGATGCGGCTGGCGACACAGTACGAATCACCGCTCGAAATCACTCGGCGCAGCGTATTCGCGGACCGATCGCGGATTCACCGAAACAATACTTGGAAGTGCAGTTCGATGGTCAGCGATCTTGGGTGATCGACCCGCCGAAACAAACGCTTCTATGTAAACCGACGAAACGTATCAAGGCAAAGTCATGGGGAACGGCTCGCGAGCTACGGTTTGATGGCGGATGGAAACCGATTGGCCCTGCCGTCTCGGTTTACAACGTTTGCGACTACGCGTTGCTGGCGAGCCAACAGATCGTCTGCCACTTTCATGAAGACACGTCGGCATACTTGACGATCGGGTGCCGTTGCTGCGACGGAAGCAGCAGTTCGAGCAGTTCATCAAGCTCCAGCAGTTCGTCGAGTTCAAGCTCCAGCAGTAGCTCTAGCAGCGATTCATCATCCAGCAGTTCTTCGTCGTCGCCCTCATCATCATCTTCATCCTCGTCATCGGGAAGTTCATCGAGCAGCAGTGGCTTGTTGAGTAGTTCGAGCATGAGCAGTTCAAGCTCGTCGAGCATGTCGGCGAGTTCCAGCAGTTCCCTGTCGTCATCCAGCAGCAGTTCGTCTGGATCTAGTTCGTCGAGTAGCGGATCGTCTTCATCGTCGTCCGGCAGTCCGTCCTCCTCGTCGAGCAGTGGTTCGTCATCAAGCAGCAGTTCCGACAGTTCGTCCTCTTCATCAAAGTCCTCATCGAGTAGCGATTCATCGTCAAACTCGTCGTCATCCGACAGCAGCGATTCCTCCCTGAGTTCGTCCGCATCCAGTAGCAGCGATTCAAGCGATAGTTCCAAGTCCTCATCAAGCAGCGACAGCAGTAGTCAATCGAGCGATTCGTCGGTCAGCAGCGATTCGAGTACATCGACGAGCCTGCCAAGCGTGAGCAGTTCGTCCAGTTCAGACGGTTCCTCGTCGGCATCGAGCGGTTCGTCAGGCAGTTCATCGGATTCGCAATCGAGCGATTCATCCAACAGCGATTCGAGTGACTCGAGCACATCGACCAGTCTTCCGAGCATCAGCGGTTCATCAAGCTCCGAGGGATCGTCGTCCGCATCGAGTGATTCATCAGATAGTTCGTCCGATTCCCAGTCCAGCGACTCATCGACAAGCGAATCAAGTGATTCCAGTGCGTCGATCAGTCTGCCAAGCGTGTCAGGGTCCAGTTCAACGGCGAGTGATTCGTCATCGAGCGATTCGCAATCAAGCGACTCCGGTTCGTCGAGCGATTCATCTGCCTCGCAATCGAGCAAATCAACCAGTACGCCATCCATCAGCAGTTTGCAATCGTCCGCATCCGCGAGTGAGTCGTCCACCAGCGAATCATCAACATCGGAATCGAGCCAGTCCGAATCAAGCACGTCGGCAAGTGAATCACGCAGTGAGTCAGGCTCGGAGAGCGTGCCTTCGTACAGTTGGAATTCGTCAGCGAGCAGCGAAAGCGACTCTGAATCGAGTGAGTCTGAATCGGAATCCCAGTCGCACTCTGAATCAACATCGCCGTCGGCCAGTGAGTCGGGAAGCGATTCCCAAAGCGAATCAAGCATCGACCGCAGTTCGGACTCGCAAAGCTACTCAGCGAGTGCCTCAGCATCGTATTCCGACAGTGCCTCTGTCAGCGGAAGTCAAAGTGCTTCTACATCAGGCAGCGGAGCGGACTCAGGCAGCGGTTCAGGATCAGGCAGCGTAAGTGCTTCCGCATCTGATAGCGGCAGCGGATCGGCTTCGGATTCACGATCAACAAGCACTTCAGATTCTGGTAGCGATTCGCGAAGCGATGACTCCACCAGCGTGCCCATTTCATCAAGTGGTTCGGGTTCCGATTCAGCATCTCGGTCGACAAACGACTCGGGATCGGAAGGATCCAGCAGCGATCGCCCCAGCACTAGCGATGATCCGAGCGTCGACGATTCATCTGGCAGCGACAGCAATCAACCATCCGGAAGCAACGACTCGACATCCGAATCAGATCCACCCAGCGACGGTTCTGATCGTCCTAGCGAAAGTGCATCCGATAGCAGCGACGGCTCCGATCGGCCGAGCGAAAGCGATTCAACCGAGGAGCCTTCCGAAGACAGCAGCGGATCAAGTGAACCGTGCAACAGCACCTGGATTTGGTCGTGTGGCTGGGAATTGGTTGACAGCGATTGTGAAGACCCCGGTGACCCACCCAGTTCGTCCGGTTCATTCGATGGAGCAGTAGCGGGGATGACAGCATGATGCATTGCCCTCATTTAACGCCCGACAACCAATGCGAAGTTGCCTGCCAACTCGCCGGTTGTCGCGTGCAAACCACGCCAGTCGCCTGCAACGCGTGCCAGACCAACGACAACCCATGCGCGATTAACGTCGTCACGATCGGCATGGCATTGGTCAACAAGAAACGCCGCAAACAAGACGTTACCGAGTTGGAAGCACTGCTTCGCAACTACATGCCGGACAACGCCCTGATGCCGGCAACGCTGAAGATGAGCAGCTACCGGCCCGGCCCCGGCAACGAACTCAAGAAGATGATCGCTTGGTTTGCAAAGCCCAGCGAAACGTGCAACTGCGAAACCCGTGTCGACACGATGAACGACTGGGGTGCCGAAGGTTGCCGCCGAAACATTGACACCATCGTCGATTGGCTACTCGAAGAAGCCCAAGCAAGAGGACTCCCCCATGGAAGGTTTACAGCAAAAGTCGCCCGCAGTCTCGTCAGCACTGCCATCCGCAAGTACGAGCGAAAATTCCCCGAAGGGGCACCCGAACCAGACCAAGACGATCCGGAGGACGAATTCGATCGTTGAACGCTGCTTCCTAATGAACCTCGATCGGCGCGATGATCGGCTGCAAGAATGGATGCGTCAGCTTCCCGAGCCGTGGCCGTTCCCCGAACCCGAACGATTCGCCGCGATTGAGGGCCGTCGAGTCGCGACGCCCCCGCAGTGGCGTGCTGGCAACGGTGCGTGGGGGTGCTACCGCTCACACTTGCTGATTCTCGAAAAGTGCCTGCTCGAACACATCAACTCCTACGTTGTGTTTGAAGACGACGCGGGATTCGGCGACGACTTCTGCGAACGGCTGCAACAATTCATCGCGGAACTGCCGGCCGACTGGGGTATGGCGTATCTCGGTGGCCAACACTTGTACGCTGGCAAGAACCCACCTCATAAGGTCAGCGAACACGTCTATCGTCCGTACAACGTGAATCGCACGCATGCGTTCATGGTGCGCGGACGTGATGCAATGAAGACTCTCTATCGACATTTGACTTGGAACGATTGGCATTCCAAGCATCACATCGACCATCACCTTGGTCGATTGATCCAGCGTCGCTACCAGGCACTCGTTCAAGGCAATAACGTCCAAAAGGAATCCATCGCGGTTTACACACCCGATCGTTGGCTCGTCGGACAACTTCCGACGAAGTCCAACATCTGCGGTCGAAAGTGGAGTCAAACACGGTTCTTCAATGACGCCAAGAACGCGGACCACTCGGACGCACCGTTCTTTGCAGTCCTCGGCCCGCACCGCGCGGGTACGTCGTGCGTCGCGATGGTCATGCACCATCTCGGCGTACACATGGGCAATCAACTCGGTGGCTACGAAGCGACCGGAGGCGGCGAGGCAGTCGGACTGGCACAGCTTTGTGAAAAGGTGATGCGATTCCCGGCAACGGACCCGAATGTCAGCGACGAACAACTTACTCAAATGCTCAAGTCGTGGATCGTCAGCCGCAAATCGGAAGCAAACCGCGACAGAACGGTCGCTGGGGCGAAGTATCCGCACCTGTGTCGGTTCGTGAATCATCTTCACGCCGGGCTGGGTGATTCGCTGCGAATCGTCTCCGTCGAACGAGACATCGAAGCGTCGATTCGCTCGCTTCAGAACCGTAGCGAGAAACATCGTGGCCAATGGTTCGCGGCAAACGACGAGGAGTGCGAAGTTCTGCAGCGCAGTCTCCGCGACCACCGAGACAACTTCATCGCGGAACATCCCGACGTGCCGGTATTTCGGATCGAGTTTGCCGAGTTGTTGACGTATCCCGAGGAAGTGATCGGCAACTTGGTCGAGTTCCTGGGCATCACGCCGACACAGGAGGAAATCCAGTCGGCGATCGAACACGTCAATCCTGATCTCCGGAAGTTTGGGTGAGCATCATGGCGAAAAGTATTTCAACATCAGACATTACGTTCTGCATCAAGACGATACACCGACCTTGGTCCTGCCATCGTCTGGTCGAATCGCTGCGTGAGCACATTGCTAACCCAACGATCGTCGTCGTCGATGACGGACGACCGGAACTACGTTTCAGCGAGAAGTATCCGGAAACCGCCAAGCATTGCACGGTCATAAACCTAGATCGGCACGACGTGGGTGTTGGAGTCGGACGCAACGCCGCGATCGACGCAACGCAGACCGAGTACATCTTTTTGCTCGACGACGATCACGTGGTCACCGAGGACTTTCACATCGACCGGGTTTGCGAGTACTTCGCCACGCACGAACTCGACATTCTCGCCGTCCGCCAAGGCGGAGGCGGTCGCCCCACGATGCTTTCGCCACTGATGAACGGAAAACGCATCTGGATGCATCGCGGTGAAAAGAAACGCATTGGCACCGTCGCGTGGTGCGACATGGTCGGCAACGCGTTTCTCGCTCGCAAGGAAACGATCGCGACGCTGCGTTGGGACGAAGCCCTGAAAACTTACGAGCATTGGGAGTTCTTCTATCGAGCGAGTCATCTCTCGAAATTGCAAATTGCGGTCGCGACCGATTGTTCCGTCGTCCATGCCCACGTTGCCGGCACTGGCTACCGCGACCTGCGGGGAAGATCGAAGTTCCGAGCGATGGGGCTTCGCAAACACGGTTTCCATTCTTTGCGTTATCCAGGAGGTCAAATCGTCCGTGCGTAATCAAGCCACTTTCTGCATCAAGACGATTCATCGCCCGCATTGCTGTGCCGCACTCGTTCGCAGTATTCACGATCACTATGGCGAAAACCGTCCGCTGATCCACGTCCTCGATGACGGAAAACTAGAGTTGCGATTCTCGGCCGTGTGCCCCGACGAAGCTGCAATGGTCGATCGACTGATTGAAACCGAGTACGACGTCGGACTATCCGCTGGTCGCAATCGGCTGCTCGATGCTGGCGACACACCGATCGTCATCTTCGCCGATGACGATCATCTCGTTACGAATCAAACGCGATTGCCCGATTTGATCGCGACGCTCAACAAGCATCACGATCTCGATTTACTCGCCACACTCAGTAACAACGAGGAGCGTCCGCGAATGATACGAGTCGACGGGAGAACTCTGCGGATCGCATTCGGCAGCTACAGACAGCATCGTTCAGTTCGCTGGTGTCATTATGTCGGCAATTGCTTTGTTGCTTATCGCGACATCCTGCAAGCGATCCGCTGGGATGAATCTCTCAAGGTCGAAGAACACTGGGATTTCTTCTGGCGAGCCAAGATCGCAGGTATGAACGTCGCGGTCGATCTGAATCACTCGTTCAAACACGAACACGTCGACCCGCCCGGCTATCAGCGCCGACGACCGGAGTACTTGAAAGCCGGATTGGACACACACGGATTGGAGAAAGTTGTATGGAAATGAAACGAATCATTGCAGTCCTCGACTTGCCACCACGTCGAGCATCACCGAACGTGCGAGAAAGCTATGAGGCTGCCGCGAAACGATGGGGTGGGGAGCTGCTTTGGATTGGAGAGCACCTGCAACCTGTGCATCCGTTCTGGCAGAAGATGTTTGTCTGCGATCACGTGCATCGAAAAGTCGGGCCGGCACACGTGCTGCAACTCGACAACGACATGCTGATTCGATCGGACTGCCCTTCGCCATTTGATTTGCTGACAGCGAACCAGTTTGGATTGGTGGCCGAGCGTCAGGCTGCGAACAATCGCATCGACAATGGCGGTTGGCAACAGCGGGCTCACGAGATTTGGGCTCGACGATGCGGCGTGCGGCCAGCACTCACTTGGCTGCATCCCAACGGAGGACTCTATCTGTATGGCACCGACATGTATGGACCGATGTTCGCTCGCATCATCCGACATTTGATTCCAACTTGGGGTGCCAGCGACCAAGCCACCGACGAATCGCTAATTATCAACCAGCTCTACAACGACCATCCTGGCTACATCAAATTCTTGCCGCCCGATTTCAACGTCAGCATGATCTACTCACCCGCATGGGCAATCAATCCCGTCATGCAATCCTATATCTATCATTTCGTCGGTCGGTCGAAGGCTCACCTTGACGCCTGTCGCTGGCAACGGCGGGATCCACTGGAGTTGCCGTTTCCTGGTAACGCTCCGGCGCAAGAACTAACTCAGCAATGGTGCGACGGCCCGCCGGCCGAATACGACATCGGCCCGATTTTTACACCACAGCTCGCCGCAAATCTTCTGGCCATCTATCCAGAATTGATTGTCACTGGTCAATGGTCCGACGATCCAGACCGATTGGATCGACGCATGCTCAGTCATACCGAGACCGGTTCGTCGCACTTGGTGCTAACTCGCTTTCTGCTGCAGCTTGGTATTAACGCCCGACGTTTCCGCCTTCGCGTCAAGGAGGACGCTGATGCAACGCTTCAACTTGCCGGCACTTGAATACCACTTGGCACACGGTTGCAATTTGTCGTGCCAGCAATGCAGCCACTACAGCGACCATCGTTTGCCGGGCGCGATGCCAACGATCGAGCAAGCCGATGCCGACTATCAGAAGTGGTCGCATCGCCTGAATCCGACTCGGTTCGCGTTGCTCGGTGGCGAGCCATTGCTGAACTCTGCGATTCTCGAACATATCAAGCTCGCTAGGCAACATTGGGACAGCGACTTGATGCTGGTATCCAACGGATTCTTCCTGCATCGGTTTCCCGAGCTGCCGAAAGTACTCGTCGAAACGAGATGCCGACTCGAAGTCAGCCAGCACGGAACGCACGACGAATACGTCAAACGATTCCGCGACGTCAAACACCTCGTTTGGCGCTGGCGAGAACAGTTTCCCGGCATCTGCATCAAAATACGACAGTCACATCGCGGCTGGATGCGGCAATACAAGGTGGTCAACGGAAAACCAATGCCGTTCAGCTCACGGCCGGATGCCGCATTCAAAGTCTGCATGCAGAAGACTTGCACGCAGCTCTATGAAGGCAGGCTTTGGAAATGTCCCGCACTGGCCTACTACGCCAAGCTCGAATCCAAACTGCGTTTGCAGGACTTGCCGCAGTGGCAACTGTTCCGCGACTACCAAGCGTGTTCGCACGAAGCCACTGACGCTGAATTGCAAACCTTCCTCGAAACCAAATCCATTCTGCAGTGCGGCTTGTGCCCCAGCAAACGCACCGCATTCTCCCATCCCGATCCTTTGCAACGGAGTGCCCTGCAATGACGTATCCTTCCGACTATCCCAAAATGCCGCCGTATCCTTTCGTGCCGCCGTTCGATCCGCCCGGAAGCGAACCGCCCTACGATCCCGAAGACGACGACGGTCCAATCGTCCTTACACCGCTGCCGTTGCCGCCACCGCCGGTGTGGCCCGACGACTATCCGCCTGGGACGCCCGATCCCGGCCCACGTCCGCCGTGGTGGCCCGACGACTACCCTTGGCCGCCTCCACCCGAAGAACCGGTTGTGATCGAGTCACCGCCGCCGATTCACGTTTGGCCGCGACTGCCGCCGGACCATCCCTATCACGTCCCGCCCGGCTACTCGGCTCCTGACAACTTGCCGCCAGGTCACCCCGGCGAAGCCTATCCTGGCATGCCGGATTATCCCGTCGTCCATCCCGGCGATTGGGGAGATGATTGGCCGAGCTATCCAGGCTTGTACGACGATTGAAATTCGTAGTCACGCAAAACCTTATTACACACAAGCCAGCATCACGCTGGCTTGTGTCGTTTTGCATCGCCGGTATTCCATTTGTTGAAGGGAATGTACAACTAGCACTTCGTAACAAAACGTTTCGTTTCAACATGGAGACGCGAAGTGGCCAAGAAGAAAGCAACAAAAGCAGCCGTCAAGAAAACGCCTGCCAAGAAGAAAGCATCAACGCTCAATGACATCTACGATCAGGTTGCCAGAAAAGCTGACACGCAAGGTGTGAAAATCAATGTCGCTGAGACCAAGCGAGTGCTTGCATGCTTTTTCGACGTGCTCGAAGACTACAAACCGGCCGATGCGTTCGACTTCGTCGCCAAAGGCCTGAAGCGCGCAGGTACTCGGCGGCGGTAAGCGGTGTTCGTCTTGATCACTCTGGCTCCTTAGCTCCTTCGAGCATTCGAGACTCGGCAACTTTTTGCAACTCAGTCAGAATCTCTGGATAAGCGTTGGCCAGATATCGAACCACGCGAGCGTTATCGAGAAGCGACTTCAGGTAGCCGACCGCGATGACGAGGTTAAGAACGTTCTTTCCGTGGACTTCGTCGATTTGCTTGAAGTCCTTGGCCAATGCGTCCATTTCTCGTTCCATGCGTGCCATGTCGATCGACGAAAGGCCATCGACTTCGCGGGAGCTATCCTTGTCAACCAACAGTTCGGCAGGCGTCGCGGCAATCAAGCATTTCGAGTAGCTGTCCGAAAAGTTGCTCGTAGCGCACATCAACTCGGCCATCTCGATTTGTCGCATCGGAATGACCTTACGCATCTGAACGAAGGTTGCACTCGTTGCTTTCTTGCCCTTCAACAGCTCGACAGCCTCCGGACAGATCCCAACCAGGAGGTCTCTTTTCTTTCGGATCAACGCGACGTCGATGTCAAGCACGTCGGCAATCTGGCTTTCCGAAACCCCGCTCTTGACTGCCTTCATGATCATAAAGTGTTCTTGGATTGCAGAGAGACGGTTTACCTTGTGGTTGTAGGTGAAAGCTTCGTCGTCGAGTGCGACCAAGCATTTGACGGATTCGATCTTTAGCTCCATCAGCACTTCGTATCGAACGTTTCCGTCCAGGAGCATGAACTGTCCACGGTTTCCTTTCTCGCGATGAACAACCAGCGGTTCGATTAGCCCAATCTGTTTGATTGACGCAACGATCTGTCGATACTTCACCGTGTTCTTGGTGTTCTTTGCAATCTTCCGCATTGGAAGAATATCCGATAGCGGAATCTCGCGAACCACAGTCTCGCATGCTAGTTGTACTTTTGTGTTCATGTGAGACGGCCTTTCCGACTGAGTTCGGTCGCCAGATAGGCTGGCATGGTGTCCAGTTCCTCCGATCGCAGAAGTTCGACAAACTTCTGGTCCTCAACAAGCTGTCGAATGGCTGAGACGACAAACAACAATCGTGTTTCGCAGAGCTTCGACTTCTGGACCACCAGACGCTGTTTCGCCGACTCGGCTTGATATGTTTCCAGAAGTTTCTTCCCCGACACCACGGACTTCGCGCGTCTTGGCCCACTCCGCAACGACTTTCCATCAGTTTGTCGTTTCTCAATCAACCGTCGCGCCGCGAGAAGCTTCTTTCCACGCAGGTCGTTCGATTCGTAGGCTTCGGTCAACGCTCGTTGGATGTCATGATCGTCCGCGACCGCAATCGTCACGGCAACACTTACCGGAATCGGCCCTCGTTCCACCGCCATCACCAAGCGTTCCTCACCTCGCTGAATCAGCTTGACGATTCCGCGAATGTAAGAAACCGCGAGATCAGTTTTCTTCGCAATATCAGCGAAAGAATATCCACGCTCTTTCAACGCTCCGATTTCATGAACCATCTCCACGCAAGAAGGCTTTCGCCGAGCCAGATTCTCCACCAAGCTCATCAACAACAGCTTGTCTTCGGAGACGTCAATCACGATCGATGGGATTTCATTTTGCCCCAGCGTTTCATAGGCTTCGTATCTCCCTTGCCCGCAGACCAACAAAAACTCGTCATGGCTGCCCGGTTTCGGTGTGACGGTGATCGGTTTCTTCAACCCGATGTTGGCGATGTTGTTGACGATCTGGCGAAACTTCGTCTGTCCTCGATCGCGGGGATTGACCACCGTAATCTTATCGAGGGGGATCAATTGGATTTCTTTTTCGTCGGGCGTATTCATGCTGCCACCTCGATTTTTCGGCGTTCGGACAACGAAGTGAAATAATCGAGACTGTCGAATTGGTACGTGTCCAGGTAGACGCCGTTAGATTCGCACAACAGCAATCGCGGGGTTTGTATGTCCATGATCGGAAGTAGGTAATAGTCGGCTACCTGCTCGTTGGCAGCGTCCATCCGCACGAGGATCGTGATATCAGGGGCAACCTTCTGTTCGACGTTGATCATCCACCGCAGCGATCCTGCCTTGGTTTGCCGACAGCGAGATAGCACCATCGACGCACTGTATTCGCCATTGATCAGAAGCAGATCGGTGTCCACATCTTGGGTCACCGAAGCACCCGCTGCGCCCAGACGTGCCATCACGTCTCTTATCAAGTCTGGGTGCATTTCGCGGAGCTTTTGATTGATCTCGATGTACTCGTAGTCTCGGTCAGGTTGATAGCCAGCGAGTCGATACGCCCGAATCAAGCTGCCGAACCGCGTGCGGTACGTCGAAGATGTTGGAGTGTTGTCGGCTGCGTCGATCAGGCCAGCGGACAGTGTGGGATTCTGTTCCATCAGCGACCGTAGGCAGGTAATCATCTCCTCATCGCTATAGCACTTGGCTCGCTCGCGAATGATCCCTTGTGCGGTGTAGAACAGCTCCTGACTGACGACGGCGTCGAACGCACCGTCTTTCCGAATCCAGATGTCTGGTTCGTTGCAAACGCGACGCTGTTTCAGTTTGAAGGATGTTCGGTTGTAGACATTATTGCCAATGTATTTCTCATTCGTGAGCAATTGGCGAATCGTACCGCGATTCCACAATCTCCCCAGATCTGTGTTGATCCCCTCTGAGTTCAATTGCTCTGCAATTTGTCGCTCGCGTTGTCCTTCGACGACAAACATACGATAGACGCGATTTACCGTCTCGATTTCTTGCTCCGGGCCTTTTACGAGTATGACACGATCCGTCTGCAAGCTCTTGCATTCGCCGCGAGCAAGCTGGGCCTTGGCTTCGCCTGCCTGGTCGATCAGCATTCGACGAAGCCCGAACCCGGCCGGACCACCTTGTCGGTAACCGAGTTCGATCAATCTGCATTGCCCTTGGAAGACCTTTGTCGACAGCTCGCGACTGTACTCGCCGGCCATCGCCCGCTTAACGCTCTTGATGATCGTAGACGTTGGCCCACCGTCGTTCTCGAACTGCTCGGCACAGTAATGCACCGAGATACCGGCCCGTTTGCAAAGATACTCGTAATAGGCGCTTTCGTCGGCGTCTTGAAACCGCCCCCAACGACTCACGTCGTAAACAAGAATCGCTTCGTAGTCGGCCACTCCATTCTGTACGTCTGCGATCAATGCCTGAAGAGATCGCCGGCCAGCGACATTCAAGCCGCTTTTTCCTTCATCGGCGTAGGTCTTCACAATCTCGAAGCTGCGCTTTTTTGCGTACTCTTGAATGATGTCGTCTTGATTGGCGGTTGAGTACTGCTGGTGTTCGGTTGACATCCGAACGTACTGCGCAGCTCGAACCAGTTTCGTTTCAGTTTGATCTGTGCTTGCATGCATGACGGGAACTCCTGTTCTGTTGACAAGTTGGGTGTGTTACGGCAAATAGGCCGTGCGGCTGCACCCAGTATGTCGAGTCCCTGTTTGATTCCCGTTTGACTATTCATGATTCTGCGTTTGATCTGCGTTTGATTTTCAAGCAGTGATCAAACGAGTATCAAACGATAGAACCCAGAGTTGGAACCATCGATTGCGCTTGACAGCTCGGCCATGCCTCCCAGTGCGAGTCGATCTCGAAGGCGTTTTACAACTCCTCGGATACTCGAATTCTCTCTCGGGCCTCCCCAAACGTCGTCGAGCAGTACGTCATAAGAGATAAATTGATTCGGCGAGCGAGAGATGCGTTCAAAGAATCGAAATAGAAGATTGTTGCCGAGAAAGCAGATCCGGCCTTTCCACAGAACCGACTGCGAGTTCGGGTCCACAAGCGAGTTCGGCTTGGATCCGAATAGCTGGAACGTTTGGATCGTAATCGGTTCTTCGTCGGAACCAATTTCCTGATTGAGCAGCTCGATCGCCAGTTCGAGTTGCTGAACGACGATTGCGTGGCTCGAAGCAAGTGTTGCGAGAGCTTCCCTGATCGCTCGCTTTCTTTCAATTTGCACAGTAGGGACTCCCGACTCTCTCGATGTAAAACAACGAGATTCGTCGCGGAATTTTGCACTCGCCAAACTCTAGGCTAATTGGAAGGCGTTGCGAACGGCTTGGCTCATCCGTGAACGAGTCTCTGCAGAAATGACTTGTCTACGCATGGCGTTGCCATCATGTGCCGCCTGGATTCGAGCTGGTCAGCCGCATCTGAACACGAATTACTTCGACAGAGCATTTTTGCTGCGAGCGTCTCTTTTAAGCTAAACGAAATCCGGAATCCCTTGCAGCTAAGGACGTCATGTGAAACGTGATCAATCGGTGAAAGTGACGGTGCTTACATTCCTACTAGCGGACTTCAATCTCTGGCAACGCGGTGGATAGTAGTTCCATCGTCGAACGTGAGTCGAGAACTGAAAATTGCTGCCATTTGCCGGTAGGCTCTCCGGCTAGTTGCAAGATTCTGATCGCTTGCTTCGGCGCAGGAAAAGTGATTTGAAGTTCGCTCGTTTCATGATCCGCGAGGATCACTTCGGGCTTTCCATTCATTCTGCCCAACGCGATGAGCAGCCAGTTCCTTAGGTCGTAGGTAGCAACCGAGTCGTTTCGGCAATTGAGAGAGATGGACCTCCCGTCACTTCCTTTGATCCGAAGTAACGAGGGAATCCAGTGATGTTCGTTCTGTCCAGGTTGAGCAGCCAAGTAGATACCATCATCAAGCTTGGATGGGGATGTCCAACGGCTGCGTTCCGGCTTACGCTCGCCTCCGAAAAACTCGCCCGACCTATGGTTTACTGCTAAAACCTTTGTCTCGCTGACAAACAACGGACTGCCTTCCTGGTCGAGCTTGTTGAGATGCCAATTGAGAAGATCAGAGAGTGTGTCGAACTCCTGCGACGAATCAACCAACGACTTCCACTCCGGTTGCCCGAGCCAATCGTCGAACGATTGTTCACCCACTCCTATGTGGGCGAGGTCGTTTATGATGTCATCCGACGGACGAAAACGTCTCAAAAACTGGTTGGGATGATACGACGAAAAGCGATGTGTTTCCGTTGCGGTCGTTCCAAGTAGGACCGCATCCGTGTCGCTTAGTTTTATCCAACGCGACGGCATGGCAGAATAACCGCGTTGGTTCTCGACCTTCAAGTCAGCGAGCTCCCCGACGTCCACCATGCGTCCTGCTACCGATTGGATGGCCTTGTTTACGTCTCCCTCAAAACCGGCAGCGATTAGGAAAGGTTCGATGGCTTTCCGTAGTTCACGTCGAGTCGCCAGCCCATGACGTCGTACTTCACGACGAATCAACCTGGCGATTCCCCATGGCGACGGGGCGGACTTATCGTCGTCGGATTCCAGATGGTCGGAAAGTCCGAGCTTGCCTGCGAAGCCTTCTTGATCGTAAAGCGAAATGGAGGTCATCAAACAAGCTCCTTTTCGGCACTTTGAATGGCGGCCTTAATGTCGGCGAGCATCTCTTTACCCGTGGCTAGGAAGTGAACGTGCGAACGGGCTCGAGTGCAGGCAACGTATAAATCGACGAGCGAAAATCCCTTCGAGATTCCATCCAGGTCATAGACCACCACAACGTCAGCTTCGAGCCCTTTGAAGCTTCGGGCGGTCGTGACCAAGATTCCTTCGTTGCGATTCCAGGCTCGCGTGTCAGTCGTTAAAGCGACGCCGGCAATCTCAGAAACGTCGGCGAGCGATCCGTTCTCGAGACCACGCGGACCGATCAATACCAATTGGGACGGCTTGATGTCGTGTTGTGCGATCAAGTTTTCGATTGTTTTGCAGGCGATACCTTTCATCGCTGCCAGCGTGGGCACAGTGCTGATTGCCGGTTTACCTCCGAGCGGAGAACGCTTGAAGAACTTCGCGTCCGTTTTCGCGATCGTTGTGCTGGTGCGGGCGATCCAGCGACTATTGCGACAATTTCGACGCAAGCTGTATTTCGTCTGAAACGCGACTGGAGGCGTTGCGGGTGCCCACTCCCACAATCGTTGCACTGGATCGGCAAAAGCGAAGAGCGTGCCTTCTTCGGCGTTCTTCAATAATGCGCATTGAAGTACTTCCCACCAGCGGGAATGGAAATCTTGGGCCTCATCCATCACGATCGCGTCGTACTGAACCTCCTCGCCTTCTTCCATTGCGAGGTACGCCGCTTGTTCGATGAGATCAGGCACATCATCCACAAAGAACTTCGCGAGATCGCTGCTAGCGTCCGGCGGATCCCATTCAATTCCGGCGTCTTCGATGATTTCGCGAGCCAACTGATGAAAATGAGCGATCTTCAAACGCTTATCGAGCAAGCCTTTGTCAGAATGCCCATTCAGGCTACGGCGAAGGTGATCGGCAAGGTGTCGGTTGAAGCATATAAACAGCGTTCGCAGGTCATTCTTCGCCAAATGAACCGCTCGGTCAAAAGCGAGTTGCGTTTTGCCGGATCCCGCAACGCCAGAGACGTAGACCCGATTGTTTTCTTCGTACAGACCAGCGAGTAGTTCAATCTGCTCGTCGGTCATCTCTTGAATCTGTTCAAAAACATCGCTGGCGCTGCCAGCGATGGGACGAAACAATTTGAATTCAGGCAAAAGTGCAGTTGCCATTCGACGCCACTGATGATTGGTCAGTGGAGTTTCTCTTTGGGGCCAACTAGCCATTGCTTTTTCAATCGCCACATCCATCGTTTCCATTTGGCGGCGAGACAGAATCAACGACTCTTCTGCTCCTGGCGGAATGGCTCCGGTGTAGTTGTCGTGCGGGAACACAACAGCGTGACCATAGCTGTAGTGGTGCCCACATACATCGCCGGTGGTTTGCTTCTCGATCCGGTCAACGAGGTAGTGCATGCTGGCGCGTGCTTGTTTAAAGGGATCGGTGATGGGTTCGTAGCCGTGCTTCTTCTTTCGCTGCCAAATCGCATTCTGGTAGCGAAGTTCGCCACCCTTGACCTCCAGAACCAACATTCCCTTGTTTTGGTGCAGGACGATGAAATCGGCTTCGCCTTCACGCAAAGCCCCATCGCGATCAGGACGCAACCACGGATACGAATGCAAGACCACAAAATCGTTTCCGAGCTGTTCTTTCAGCGCGCGGTAAACGATTCGTTCCGAATCGTACGGAATGTCGTCGGGGTCGATATCGGGTCGCATGATTGCCATGTCTGTTATTTTCTAACCTTTTCTCAGGATTATCATGGCAATTTCACCGGGTAGAAGACGCCCCGGCGGACGATCCCAAGTGGTCTGCCAATGACTGTCAGCGATTCGGGAGCAACTTTTTGAGGCGTCGCCTTTGCGCTGGTTGATTGATACTGCAAACGAACTGAAATTCGTCCGTCAAATTCAGCCCATTTACACATCGCTAACGTGGCGCGTGCTCTCGTTGCTTTAAATGCGTTTTCGGATGAGCGAACTAACCTTAACCGTTGATCGTGCAAATCTTGGCTCGCAGCTTCGGTAACTCGTTCAAACGCGATGACAGCACCTGATGCCAACGCGACATCTTTTCCATCAACTTTGAACTTGGCTTTCTCGAGCTGCGACCCGTCGATCTCCAGAAGGAATACGCTCGACGGATCGAAACCCGGAATCGCGATATCAGCACTCGCGATACTCTCTTCACTTTCCTTGGAAAGCGAATCAAAGCGATACATCTTTATGCCAGTATCAGAGCGTTCTAACCCAGCGGGTAGCGGTGCGTCGGGCGACGGCCGTGATCCGACAGTCGTAACGCACATGTCAATCGCAGAGGGCAACGCACGCTTTACTCTCAAGTGGTCAATCGGTGCCGCGTTGTTTCGCCCGGCCGCGTAGGCTGCTTCGGCTTCGGAGGTAGCTGGAAGCCGTGGCATGAGAGAGTGAGACAGCACGATCTGTCGATCGCCCATCGAAGTGATGATTAAGCATCCGTCGTTTTGAACAACTTCGTGATCCATATCTCTCAGATCGACAGCGATCGTTTTAAGAAGCTGAGCCTCGGTTTTCTTATCTAGCCGTGGGCGTTCTTGCTGGCCGAGAACATGCTTCAGCAGCGCGGAACCCAGTTCGCGATCGAGATCCTGGTGCAAGAATCGGTTGCCATAGGATCGCAAGCATTTGTAACACGAAGACTCGCAATCACAGCCATCTAGTAAGTCGATTGCTTGACGCAAAATTGCTTCTGGATCGTTGACCGCTGCTTTGACAAACCCGGCACCGCCTGGCGTTGTGTCATAAAGATAGACATCTACTTCAGCACCACTACGGCCTTTGTCAGTTTGAGCCGCTCGATACTCGGCCCCGATGTTCGATCGGTCAATTTCAAGCTTGTCCGAAGCGCAAATAGCCAGTGCTTGAGCAACTGTGGTCAAGCTGATTTTTGCGAGCGTTGAGCCAGGCGGAAGTAAAACATCGCCGCCCATTTGGAAACGGAACAGAGAAACGTCGGAAATGAACTTGGTGCCCAAACTGACGATTTGCGTGAACCCTGTGCAAGTCGGCCGATCACGATGGTTCGGATATGGCTTCGGGTGATTCGCTCGGTTGTTCAAGTAAGAACGCTCTTGATCGTGCCATCCTTTCGGCTCGATTCGACCGCATCTTAAACAATAGACAAACCCTCGGTTCTTCAAGTCCTCGCTGCCGCGGTTCGTCAAGAAGAGTTCCTCCTTCTTGGTCCAAACCGTGAAGCTTCTCTCACCGAATGAACTGGTCTGGCCGATTGAATCACCTTCTCGGAAAGGAGCATTCAATTTTGCCTGAGTAGGCCGTGTGTAATCGGGTGGTTGATCGACTGCCAGTTCTTCATCCATGTCTGCTGGGTGAGCAAATCCGGGTGGCACGATCCAATAAATAGCAGGACCAAGCCCGCCAGGCTCGTTGCACGACGGGCAATCCAGAACCTCACGTTCGTAATGCTCGCCGCCATGCTCTTCGAGTTTTGCGTAGCCACAACGATCGCACTCGAAATAGAGCATTCGTTTTTCCCATGCTTTGTCGCGTTCTCCGCGCATCGGGCTGTAGAGGGCGAACGAGTAGTGTCGCTTGCCGTCGATGAAGACTTCGCGACCGGGCGCGTAGCTGGAAAGTGCTTGGTCGAGTCCCCGTTGCGGTGCGTACTTGATAACGCTGCGATGTGCTGTTGACCGGTTACGATCAAATACCGTCATGCTGACGACATCGGTTGGGAACGCATACGACGGTAGCGTTGCGGTCTCGAACAAGCGATCAAGCAAATTCAGTGTTTGACGGCCAGCTTCAGGCGACTCAGACACATCAGTGTCGGTATCACTGTCGCTACTGGATTTGATGGAAGCATCGGGGTCATCATCTCCGAAATCTTCATCGTCGTCTGACCAACTGAATGCTGATTCATTTCGCTCCTCTGGTGACTCTTCAGTCTCGGGCGGTTTGTAGTCGCAGTTAATTTCGGTAAGGCGAGCCAGAAGTCGAGCAGGAATCTCGTTGATGTCATCGGACTCCGTGCTTTGCAAATATTCTTCTGGAACGATCGAGCGTATTGCCGCTGCGATTTCTGTTTCTTTCGCCGCCAACCAAGCCTGCAGCCCACGAAAACTGAACGCTTCTTCATCGCCGGTGCGAAAATCATCAACGCGGCCGAGAGATGAAAAGATGTTTGAAGTCGCGGCGGATTGTTGGTCATCGCGGATCCGCTCAAGCTGGAACATACTCAAGAGCAACGCATAGCCGTGCCGACGCACGATCTCGGAGTTCTCGAGATTAAGAACCGGGTCAGTTACCGGACCGCTAATCATTTCCGCCGGTCGTTTGAAGTATCGCTGATCGTGGGTACCTTGGTCTGCGTAGGTGATCACCGTTGACAGGGATGACCCACGCCGGCCGGCGCGTCCAGCACGCTGTTGATAATTCGATCGGTTCGGGGGAACGTTGCGGAGCGAAACCGCGGTCAAACTTCCGATGTCGATACCGACCTCCATCGTCGTTGTGCAACTAAGCACATCGACAATGCCGCCAGGCTCATCACCAGGACCAAGAACGTCGAGATCCTGAAATCGCATCTCGTGCCATTCAGCTCTGGAAAACGCATCTTGTGCGTCGATGGCTCCGATCGCGGCCGTGTGCTCCTCAGCAACAAAGGGGCGAAGGTCGCTTGTATTTTGGTCAACGTCCTTGCGATAGAAACCTTTTCGCGTCATGAAGACGTTGTCCAGCGTCTTGTTCTGTTTGAATAGCGCTCGCAATGAATCGGTCGAGCTGCATTCAGGACAAACACCCAGATAGAACGGATGATTCGGGATCGCAAAAGTGCAAACTTCACATCGAACCCAATCAATAAAACTGAGGTCAACGGCCAGCCTTTTTGGATCTACCAAGAAGCCATCGGCACGACCACTTGTACCGAGTCGTTCTTGAAAAAATCGGTTCCAAGGGCCACCGCCTTGCTGCCCACCAGCCAACTGTTCTTTGTAGAACGCATTGCCAACGCGGGGCTTCATCAGTTTTTCAAACTTCCCGCCACTGACTCTCAATCGGATTCCGCTGTCTTTGTTGCCGATCCACTCACCGGGCGTACCTGGCAAACGAATCGCTCTTTCGCGTGCCATTCTTAGCAGCCAAAACTCCAAGAGCCCTCGCCGTCGATCCTCGTCGGATTCGATCGAATCGGGTTGTTCGGGAGCCGGCAATTGGTCGAGCGTTTCTTGAAGGTAGTCGGAAACAACAGGAACCAGACAACCAAGCGCCAAACTCTGGACACCGGAAAGTGGATTGAAGAGAACCTCATACAACGAAATCAGGATGTCGGCCGGAGTACGCTCTGCAATTTGCGACGATGCTTCTTCAAATGCTTTACGCTTTGCTGTCTTCGATTGACACAGCTTCAATGCCAAATCCTGGTCTTGGTAAAACGTCCTCTGCTCAGTGTCTTTCAACTGCGGTCGCAGCCCGACGCCCTGCTCACTGGCCCCACACAGCAACGCCAGATAAACGTGTTCAATCGAGACGCGTTTTGTCTCACCGTCGAACCAACGGTTTGCAACGTAGCGAAGCCCGTTGATAAGCAAGGGACGAACGGCATCGCGAAGCGAATTTGATTTCAGCTTGCCGGCCAGTCGCGAAGCTGGCTGCCGGCCATCCGAGAAGACCAGCAGTTTACGTCCCTGGAGGGCCGTTTCATTTCCTGGTGTTGGTGGTTGCGACATCAGCTGGGCTGAAACGAGATGCTGGAATGGCTCATCACCCTTTGTCGCCATATTAGAAATGCCTGAGAAGCGATCTCGACATTTCGGACACTTGTCGAAGAGGCCGGCCTTTCGATTTCCCGCCGGGGCTTCCGCTGGGATGTAGACCGGGCGTGATGTTTGCGAATCAACAATTTGATCAAACAGTCGTCCCGTGACGGTCTCCAAGTTCATTTCTCGACTGCGAGTCGCATCGTCATCGTCTGAAGCATGCTCTTCGGGGTCATCCAGGCAAAGATGAATCGGAACGACCGCATCCATCGCATCGTCAACCTCCCCGACATCCTCGGACCATAGATAGTTTGGACGACGAACGCTCTGTGCATACGCCTGAAACATCGCCGTTCCACAGTTTCGACACGCCAACAGTTCAAATGTGCGGCTGCCACACTCGCATTCACGACAGGGCTGGACATACAGTTTTCCAGTAACGCCTTGCCCACGTATTGAATCTGGCAATGCGGAACAATTGGGGTCGCTGCATGCCCAGATCCCAGGAATCCCGCGAAAGAATCGGTGGACTCGCGCCGCCAATAGTGGCGTGTCTCCTGGCTTGTTCCGTGCCATTGACGCGGCTTCTACCAACACATCTGTTACTTTCTGAGCCTGGAGAGCCTCGCACTGCGGGAACAAGCGCATGGCCAATTTGCGAGTTTCTTGTGCGCCCAGATTATCACCTGTTTCGGTATCGCCATCGCAAGGAGTACCGGAGGTCAGATTTATCAATCGGCCGGTCACGCCAAGATCGACCAAAATGTCATAGAGAATTCGTGAGAGACCGAAGTGCAAACCCTTTTCTGTTGAAGGTTCGCTATCGTCACTCGCCACGACGCATTCGACATACCCCTCGTTGCGCCGCGCGCTTATCGTGACGGCGGAATCAGAACAGTCAAGTTCAACGACCGTCAGATACGCATTGTCGGTTTGTCTTTTTCCTCCATTAGCGATCTGGATCGTTTCTTCGACCAATTCGCCGCCTTCGATCATCCCAATTATGGTGACCTTGCATCGAGCTTTCGCCGACTCGCTCCCACTGGACTCGATGGTGTAGTTGGCCGGCGTGAGCGGTCGGCTTGAGACGCTCAGTAGCGGAACGATCGACTGGAAACGTTTCGTCGCGTCTTCCGAGAGCAAATCAGTCAAGGACACTTGAGCCATCGCACTGGCCAACTCAGCATCTCCGGCACTCGACGGTACCTTGGCTTCTTTCGTACCTTCAAGCCACTGAAATCTACTGCTCTCCGTTCCAGTCAAACCCGCCGCAAACTTCTTAGCCTGTTCACCATCCTCGAACGACGCACTAGTGGTGATGACCTGAAACTGATCGGTAGAAAGTTCCAAGCGATGACGCAAGCGGCGAATGAGCATCGCCACCTCAGTACCTTGGGCACCACGGTAAAGGTGAGCCTCGTCAAGAACGAGAATGAATCGCTCCTTCGGATTGGCAACGAAATAGTCGCGAGTCTGCTGGAAGATTGAACGTTCAATTGGCCGCAACATCATGTACTCGAGCATCGAGTAGTTCGTCACCAACAAATCCGGTGCTGCCGCCTGAATCTCGTGACGCGTTAGCAGTTCGGTGTCATCAGGATTTTCAACGGCTCGTCGTAGATTCCCGTTTGCATCCTTCCACACTCCACCAGATCCGAGCCAGCGAGCCAGACCAGGATCATCTCCGATATCCTTTGCCGGCCACTTGCCCATCTCTCGCATGGCGTCCAGCAGTTCGATTGCATCCCCATCGCCGTCAGCGGCCCGACGTTCCATATCCACAAAGAATCGAAGCCCGGCCAGTTTCTGTGAAATACGTTTCGTGTCATCAGGAATGACACCTGGAAACGGAGTCCGGCTCGTATAGCGCCCGAATTTCACTGGCCGGCCGCCGTGTTGATTGAACCAATCGCGTGTTGCTGGCGCGCCAAACAACCGTCGCAAACGCGAAAGCTGGTCGTTAACGAGTGCGTTCATTGGATAAAGCAACAATGCCCGAACGGCTCGCGTCTTAAATGAACTGGGTGACTGCGCCGCCTCGCGGCCAAGCCTGCCCATGATGGGAAGCAAGAACGTTTCGGTTTTCCCCGAACCAGTGCCGGTGGTTACGATCGTGTGCTTCAGGTCATCGCCCAGCACGGCTTCCAAGGCTTGAGCTTGATGCTCGTATGGCTGCGGAAAGACTACCTTGCCACCGGATTTTGTCGCAAGAAACGACAGCAACTGTTCGGCTTCGGCCGGAATACTCAGCTCACCGTACGGCTTGCCGATTGCATAGCGTGCCGAGCTTTCAATGAACGGCGAGTGGCAGAGCACCTCGGGTTGCTCCAGCAATTCTCTTCGCAGCCCAACCAATTGAGGGTCCGACAAGTGATATGCAGATTCAATGTAGGCGAGCAGTCGCTTTCGAATGGATTCCAGTTCGTTATACATGGCGTGGAGGTTTCCTTACCGAGGTTTATTTGGTTTGTCGGTGGTGGTTGATTCTTGTTGAGGCGGCGACGCCGTAGCAAACTCGCTTGCCGTCGGGCTTGCCTCATCACCGTCAACAGATTCCTCGGGAATCGGCACGGGGTCATCTTCCATCTCAATTACTGCCGTGCATTGCAAAACGACCTTCGCTTGGCCAGGATTGCTGAGGTGGTCGAGACTTCGCTCGAGAAGTTGTAAACGCATGTCACGACTTCGCTCGGTCAATTGCAACTCTTCTAGAAATTGAAGCAATCGAGGTCGGTAGTTGGCCGCAATGGCTTGCTGATTTGCCTCCGAAGCGTTTTCTTCTCGTTGCGCGATTTCATTCTCGATCTCGTGGACTGCTGCTCGCAACGCAAGCAGACGGTCTTCAGACTCAATCCGTATTACCTCCGAGCGCTCTTCAAACGCCTCGATTGCGGCATCGAGTCCAATGGCCCAAGTCGATTTTGTTGTTTGTGCGATCTGACCAATACAAAACGATGGCAGTTGCTTGATGTAGTCGGCTGGCAGTGGTTTGTTTTGGATGTTTGGGCGTTCCTTCTTGTGCCAATCGGCACCAAAGAGATCCGCAGCGATTTGCTCATCGCAAGGTTCCATTCGATTGCCTTGCCCTAATCGCCAAGCCAAGGACGCCAAGAACGGCGGTCGCTGAAGACGCACGAATCGTTCGTCTGACTCCAAGCCAGCCTTTAGGTTCGCTAGTACTCGGCCTCGCATGAACTCGCGTCGGGTTCCGGATTTTTCGGGCAGGTCGTGAAGCAAAACTTCTGTGATATTAGCACTGTCGTACTCTGCAGCCGGATCGACGAACCCCACACCACACAGGTAGCTGCCGCGATCAAGCTCGGTTCCTTTGGGATAATGTCGTTGGCCCAATGCATAGACGGTCATTCCAAGCGGTTCCGCATTCTTTCCCGCTCGCTCAAACGTTTGGACGAGGTCCTTATGCAGTGGTGACCCGAAGGACAGAAATTGCAGCGTCTCGTGTCGCAGATTTCCGTCGTGATCAGTGCCGGTTTCAACCTCAATTCGGGGCGGACGTTGGATATTCCCGCGAGCGATAAAGAACGGCGGGAAAGGGTGCTTTTTGTCTTGAACGGAATCCAGCTTCAGTTTCGCCGTTTTGCTTTGCCCAAGCGTGTAGAAAGTTCGGCTTCGCCTTCCATCAGCTTGTTTTTCGCCCCTGAACGTAACGATGTTGATCCACTTGTGGTTGCGCAGCATGTTGACCCATCGCGACAATGCTTCTTCGCTAGGTGATGTTACGTAACCAAGAGAACGGTTTTGCCGAAGGATTGGACCGAGATCCTTTCGGCGAGCAACTTGCTGATGAAGTCTGATCGCATTTTCTACGGTCCAGCGAGAACCCGATGGCACGGCAGTTTCCTTTTCCCTGCCTGATCGTCTGGGGACATCCTCAACTTCATCGCCTTCCGTATCGAACTCGAATAGCATCTGGCCTGCACCTGTGCCGGTCGAGATTGCCTCCGGTAAGGTTTTGGCATTAATGCTTGTTGAGATTTCCTCCAGCAATCGGCGTTCCGGGTCGATCGCCGTTTCAAAGATGCGGTATTCATCTAGGACCTCTTGGACGCCGATCGTCGGATCACCCTGCCGATGAAGTGTCAAAATACGAATAGGCTTTGGACGGCTATTGGGCCGTTCGGGGTCGACGAATTCACGACCGAGTCGATCGACGCGGCCAATCCACTGGTCAACATCCTCCGGCTTCCACGGAAGCGAATAGAAAATGAGTGCGTCGGCGGCCTGCAAGTTGTAGGACTGACGATACGCATGATGTGCGATCAAGAGCTGAGCATCGGACTCCTCGAATTCTCGTAGTTTCGATCCCGCCAGATTGCGTAGAGTTTGCGAGTCGAGTTCTTCGTCTCCATCATCGGACACACGCCGGTCATCGGTCGCAATGACGGTTTTCAGTCTGACTCGCCGCTCACGCGGGCCAACACGCGGCACTCGCCAAGACAGTTCATCAGCCAGCTCCTCTACCGTTACATTGTCCTCGGCAGCCAAGACGACTTTACGCGTTGGGTCTTCCTGCCAGAAACGCACCAACCAATCGACCAGGCAATCCAAACGCGAATCCGCATTCTCACGCCTTGAAAGCTCGCTCATCTTCACCAAACGCGGCTCATGCTCTGCTTCCCCACGACGCAAACGAGTCAATCGGTCCTGAAGGCTTTGACCACCTAGGGACGATCGCTGGAGCAATGAAGACGCCGCCTGCAGATGCTGGGGTTCGTGATGCTCTTCAAGGAATTCGCCAACGTAACTTGACGCTGCACGCATTCGGTCCCGCTCTGCGTTGGTCGGTTCGACGATCATTCGCTTCGGATGGCGACGCGGCAGATGGTCTGGGAAATCCGTGCGATACGATCGGAGGACATTGCGGTACTTCCATCGTGTATCCGCCAGCACTCGAACGCGACGAAACTCAGCGAACGATGAATATTGCTCGGAAACGCCTTCGGGAACGATAGCCGTATCCAGAGTGCCGTTTGTTACGTTTGCGCTGTGATTTTCAAACTGTTGTTGCACAAGCCGAAGAGCAGCGTCGCTTAAGTCACCAATGCGCGAACGGGTCCAATCCAAGTCCTCGTGGTTAGCGTCTCCATCGGCTTCTCTGCGGGCTCGCTCGATCCGTTCTGGCTCGAGGATTTGAAGCAACTCAAGGAATCTTCGCATGTCGCGCAAGTTCGGCGAAGCCGTTAACAACAGCAGACGCGGGAAGTCGGCCGAGTTTGCAGCGACGAAACGAAGCGTGTCCTGCTTCAGGCTTTGCGGCTCATCAAGGATCAGCAAGTCAAACGTATCAGGTGAAAGTGTCTCCGAGGGCTTCACCATGGCCGAATCATCGACAACGTCAAACCAATCCTCGCCGACCATCTCATCGCCCAGCTCAGCTGTGCATTGTGCCCGCCACGCAATCTCCTCGATCCACTGGCTCTGCAATTCTGCTCGCGGCACAACGATGCGAACTCGCAGCTTTCCGATCTGTAGCCTAAGGGCGTTCGCAACCATCAACGCTTGAATCGTCTTTCCCATTCCCACTTCATCCGCGATCAGATGGTGTATCCGAGCGGATGAAAGAATTCGCTGTACATTTTGGACTTGATGGGGATAGAACTGGGCGCGAATGCCAGATGCACCGCTGATTGGGCAGGATAGCTGTTCGACTCGCCGCCGCAGCGCCTGTACGCCGTGCATCAGCAATTCAAGGTCTTCGATTTCCGGCATGTCTACGTCGCCTCCTTGATCGTCTGAGCTGTATTCAACCGAGCGTTCTGTTCTAATCGCCAGGCAACAAACGCTCCCGCGCGTGCCACCGGACGGTCATGTAACAATTTCTCTAACACGGTTTCCCAGGGTTGTTTTCGTAATCGTTCGGGATAAATCAGGAGATTCAACCAGGTTTGCAATTCACTGGTCGCCCATGTTTGTCGACCTCGTCCGCGACCCAATGAACGACGTATCCAACTGTGCAAGTCCGAAGCACAATCCGTGATGCTCATTTCCGACACGTGCCACGCCAGCAATTCGTCGCCAGAATCGGCGGGAATAAGTAGATCAGCCAAATGAGCACCACAGAGACGCTGATTCGCGTGTCGAAGAGATGTAGTCAAGGCTTCGGCATCCACCATGACGGTGTCGTCATCAATCAAATACTGAAAGATCGAATCAAGCGGTTCAGCATCGTCTGCTTCGATTTCGGAAATGGAACCGTCCCACCAAGAATCGGGAAGAACTTGGTCAAACTCCGCAAGAACAATCGCCGGCAGCGAATCAGGTAAGGAGCGTTCGTCCTCCGATGGTGGTTGAAGCAGATCATTTCGTTTTGACTGACACTCCCACCAAATTTCGACTGGGTTTGCTGATTCGATTTTGCAAAACTCGCGTTGCTTGTGAATCCAGTTAGGGCCGCAAACGCTGTGCAGAATCCAGGCCCGAATTGCTTGGGCAGCTCCGACGCGATTGAATTCTGCCGTTAGCGACGAACTGCTTGCGGATGAAAGCTGCAAATACCTTTGAGTGATGGATCGCAGACCCGCGTTGTCGCCAACATCATCCATCTGCCTGAGAAGACGCTTCGGCGACAAAAGCTGACGCTGCAGCCGCGAATCGCCATGGACGCCCACGCGGGCATCGAAGTGCAATTCGTTGCCGTCCCGGTCCAACGCGATCGAAATGAACGGATCGCCCTTCGTTGGTTCGTCAATCCACGTACCGTTGATGACACATTGCCGGCGAACTTCAAATGGCCCATCGTCGCTGACGGCCAGGGGAATACCGTCTTCGTCGTGTTCCCACCAAAGCGTCTGTAGTTCCGCTTCAAGAAGCCATGTGTCGTGCGATAATCCCTCGATTTCGACGCTCAGTGAAAGATCACAAGGCGACTTCAAGACCGCAGCTGTCAACTGCTGAGAAAGTTCGTCCCAAACCGGATGATTCGCAGCGAGACGCGTCGGAATGCGGTCCAACCGAACCGTGACCGAAGCGTCACCCGGTGACAGGGTCATCTTGGCACTAAGATTCTCAATGCCACGGTCGCCGATGATGTCCAGGTTCAGACGGCGGTTAAACAAATCTTTTCGGGACAGCTCCGTTTCGCCGGCATCAACGTGCGAGACAACCGCATGCCAAGGCGTTTCGGGGTCTGGCTCAATAAAGCCGTCGCCCTTTTCATCGACAATAACAAACGAAAACGATTCAAGCTCTTGGTCTCCTCGAAGGACAACCAGTTCGTAGGCTCCCTTGGACTCGATTGATAATGTTGCGACCGATGACACCAATTCTCTCGCCAGTTCAGTTTGTCCTCGACGCAAGACCACCTGGACCGGTTCGTCTCCGATCACCGACACACCGATCTCGTCATCCGTTGTGTAAACCGGCTGATTCTTGGAGTCGATTGACACGGGCGAAGGTCGAAGCCAAGAGAAGGAGGCCTCAACTTTTTCCGACGCAACACTCGCGGGCGGCCAACCCAACCACTGGCGCACTTCCGCGTTGTCCGCCTCAAATTCGTAGATTTCGCCACCATCGACGTCACCAACATGCCGGCAATGCGATTCATCCTCTGCGGACCTACGCGACTGAACGACACTCCGTCGTGCTAATACCCATATCTTTCCGCGATGTGGCGTACGTGAACCAATGCAGTGAGAAGTGTCGTCGCTCAGATCCATCGGCGGAAACGCCAGCATTTCCGCCGCCGGAAATCGGACGCTTTCGAGCCAACCTTTCGCGTCATCATCAAGCGATAGTTCTTCAAGGCCAGTAAAGAAAGCTGTTTCGGCATCGGTCCGTGCGACGTAGCTGAAGCTGACCAAGAAATGCCCACGAGTTGAACGCAAGCAGTCGGACGGAATCGGATTGGCACCTGGGTGCCCCCAAGGTCGCACCTTCCATCGACCACGTATCGGCTTGAGTGAACGCTGAACGGACTTCGGCAATTCCGGCATCTCACCACAAAACTCGAAACCGCCGTTCTCGTCTTGCCGCAAAAAGAACTCGCCAAACCGTACTTCAGCCGCCTTGGTAGCTTCGCTTTTTCCTTCAAGATTCCTCGGCTTCGTCTTTCGCCCCGTCTCGACCTGGCGAACCGCTCGACGAATCTCTGGCTCATTTCTGAGATCTGTAATCAGCCGATCACGGAACGATTTTGAAAACAGTCCTGCATCGTCTAACGGCTTTCCGCCGAGTAGATCGCGAACGATCCCTGCAACAACAGCCGGCCGGTCCAACCAAGTTCGGAAACGCCGCGATCCAACCGGCGTCGAAATCTTTGCCAGATCAGAAACGATGGTTTCGTCCTTGAGTGCCTCATTCGTCACATCACGTCGAAAACGGCGCAGACAATCCGCGAATGGCCGGCGGATGTCCTTGGCTGCGACCGCATGCGTGATGGGCCAGGCGATGTGGCAAAAGGCCTTTTCCCAGTCGCTTTCGCCCGGCGCTACGCCGCCATAGCGTGCACTCGCCTTGGCGAACCAACTTGACAAGCGAACTCGATCATCGACGTCAAAAGCATGGCCAACCTTTTCCTCCAACCTTGGCCAAAAATCAGTGCCGTTCCCTTGGTACTCGTAACCAACCTCGACAGCACAAACCAGCAGCGGAAGATACGCCGACGACCAATCGAATGAGTCAAGCCGTTTGCACTGAAGCCCACTGCGAACTAATCCGCATAGCGTCTCACGTTCGTCGGCAGCAAGACCATGGTCCCCAAAATAGGTAGGCGCAACCGCGTTCTGTTCGGCCGATCGTTGATTCCCAAAGTGCTCAGCGAGCCTTTCGTGCGATTCTCGCAAAGCTTTCAAAGTTGCCCCTCTACCCGATATTTCCAGTGATCTGTTGTTTGAGTATTCGATTGAACGCAATTGGCTCCTACCTCTACAGAGGAGATTCTAGCGAGTGAATTGCGGCGATGTTGTGCAAGCTATTCATTCAAGGCGGCAGTAGCCATCCAAACGGATTGATGTTGGTTCTTGGTTGGCGTATCGCTGCGGGCGCACGCCTCGAAAGGACACTTTGACGCGGCTTGCTCGAACCGGGCCAATTGTTAACTCAAGCACGTGTTCGATAGCGCAACTTGCCTTCATCATTGAAATCGCTTTGAGCCTTGCGAAACTTCGCCAGTCAGATGATTCACCATGTAACCGATAGATTTCTTGGATCACGCTACCGTCGATCTTCACGTCACTGAAACTTCCTGAGATCGCATTTTCGATGAACTGTTCTTCACCGTAGCCAGAGCTCGATGTCGATGGTGGGTCGTTGAATAGCAATCGACCGATTCTGCGCTGCGCAATCTCATCTGGGCTAAGGCCTTGTACCGACATCTCCATCATTTGGTTTGTCGTCTGCTCACCTGACTTCAAGCGAACGGTATAGCAAGGCTTTCCACGTTCAATTTCATTGACCACCTCAAGCACTTCGACGTCACAGGCGTCTTTGTCAGCGGCATAACGGATTTTGCCTCGGTGGCTGAAGCCTCTCGGTTTCAGGGAAACGATTCTCGCTTCGGATTCCGGAGAGTGCGGAGTGAGCGTCAAGTCGATGCTGCCATCGGAATGGGAGCGAACTTTACTGGCCAAATGAAAGTCTTCACCAAGCATGACCCAAGTGCCTTTGGCTCGCACCGCTGTCGGATTCTTTTTGCTCGATTTGGATGCTTTGCTAGGTTTTGAAGACGCCCCACTGGCGGCTTTTCGTGGCCCGTGGTTCATCAGCACGATTCGGCCCGTTTGTTCACCAAAGAACATTGGCTGCTGACTTGGATGCGTTACGCACTGGTCAATAAAGTCGTACAGCGATCCCGCTGTCACCTCGCCTGATGTCGTTTTCGCCTCACCTCTCAGTCCGCGAACGAGAGCATCCGTGAAAAGACCATGACCAATTCCCGAATCTTCGTAGGCCGATTGATCCGGCTTGCATGCGGCCACGATCACCTTGCCGGTGCCTTTCACAGCCTTGAGTGTTCTGTTGATAATTGTTGTTTCGTCTGGGCCACTCCGCCGACGCAAAACACCTCCGGCATGACAGCAGTCCAGCCACAGGAACGCTCGATTTGCCGTGGTGGCATCGAACATGGCTTTCAGCTCTGCCAGCGGAACAGACGACAGCTTCGGTTGACTTCGATCGTAGTCGTACGGCAGATAAAAGTACTCGTTGCCCAACACCATCCCGTGGCCTGCCAAGTACGCGAACACCGTCCCTTCAGCCGGAGCATTCTGAAACAGAGATTTGAGTTGGTTTAATACCGATCCACGTTTCGCTTGGCTATTTAGCAAGACTTTTGTTGTCGCCTTCGTGAACATGCCTTTGCGAGATGCGAGCAGATCACCCATTGCCCGGACATCGTTGGCCACAGCGGGCAGCTTGCCAACTTCGGGAGCATAGTTTCCAACACCGACGATCAACGCAGATTGCTTCGCACCGCGCGAGGTTGATTTCTTCTTCATTACCGCCCTGTTACCTCGACGAATTGACTACGACATTTCGGGCAGCAAACCGGTGAACCCAGACGATCGCGTTCGTCTGGGTCTTTTCGGTCGAGAAGTTCAACCACAAACCGGTGGCCACAACGTTGGCAAATGAATTCCTTCACAATCATGACTGTCTCCTTGAACGCATGAGGATGTTGACACGGGAGAGCTAACGCACCTCTGATGCCAATGAACGATAGAAAGCGAGAAGAACAGCCATATAAGCTGTGTTTTGCGGCATGAAAAACTTCCCCCGCCATCAAGAACTACTGTCATTCGGACGCTATCTATGAAGCCAGGAGCGGCTGCAATACAATTCCGGTTGTCAAAACACAAACGCAGTGGCGGAACTGGCAGTGAAGCGAATACTTGTATCTTGGATTGGTCGAACCGACCTGAAAGCAATGGCCGCATCTGCGCCTGCGCAAAAATCCAAATCGGTTCGTAAGATCGTCGGCGAGGGTGACGCACAGGCCGGGATCGGCCCAGCGAAGACGCTCTTGGATCACGAGTCCTTTGATGAAGTGCATCTACTCAGTGACTACTCGCCAGCGGCAAGCAAAGAGTTCGCGACATGGCTGGGGTGCAAACCAGTTCTCCATGCGGTCGAGCTGACGAATCCGTCGCACCACGGCGAAATACTGGATACAGTCCGACCGATTCTTGAACGGCTGCAACGCAAGAAAGACGACGAGCTCGTTTTTCATCTCAGTCCGGGCACGCCGGCAATGGCGGCAATTTGGATTCTGCTCGGCAAGAGCCAGTATCCTGCGACGATGTACCAGACCTACAACGGTGCGGTTTCAAAAACGGAGATCCCATTCGATATCACGACCGATGTGTTGCCGGGTTTGCTGCGAGAACCCGACCGCTATTGGCAACACCTGGCAACGCGAACGCCGCAGGAAGTCAGCGGTTTCGAGTCGATTGTGGGTGAGAGCGAAGCCATCAAGGCTGCGGTGGGCCGTGCACAGCGTGCTGCGATTCACGATGTGCCCGTGTTGATCCTTGGCGAAAGTGGCACTGGCAAGGAATTGTTCGCCGAGGCGATTCACAAAGCCAGTCACCGCGGTAACCAAAAAATCGTCTCCATCAACTGTGCAGCGATTTCGAGAGAGTTGCTTGAATCGGAGCTCTTTGGCCACGTAAAAGGCGCTTTCACTGGAGCTGATAAGGACCGCAAGGGAGCGTTTGAAGAGGCCGATGGCGGAACGCTCTTTCTCGATGAAGTCGGTGATTGCGACCTAGCGATGCAGGCCAAGTTGCTGCGTGCGCTGCAACCGCCGCCCGGCGAAGGTCCGTGTCAAAGTGTTTTCCGTCCCGTTGGCGCGACCAAAGACAGGGTCGTTGACGTCCGCATCATTGCGGCCACCAACAAAGACTTGTCCGCCGCGATCACCGCTGGCGAGTTTCGCGATGACCTGATGTACCGGCTGTCGATTGTCACACTCAAGCTGCCACCACTGCGCCAGCGAAGCAAGGACATCACCCAAATAGCGAAATCACTGCTGGTGGGCATCAACTCGCGTCTCAAAAAGCAGGGCGGCACGTCCTATCAGGACAAATCCATTTCTGCTGACACAATTCAGTTTATGCAACGATATCCCTGGCCCGGCAACGTTCGCGAACTTTCCAACGCCCTCGTCCAAGCCTCGATGATGGCCGATGGAAAGGCCCTCAAGCCCCAAGACATCGCCGCGGCGGTCGCAGAGTTTCCCTCGGCCAAGAGTGACGACGCCATGAACATTCCGCTCGGTGGCGACTTCGTGTTGGAGTCGCATTTAATTGATATTCAGCGGCATTTCCTGCGTCGAGCGATGCTGGAGGCGGACGGCAAAGTCACCAAAGCGGCCAAGCTACTTGGTTACAAAAACTATCAGACGCTGTCCGCTCAACTGGAGCGGCTGGACGTCGAGTTCGAGAAAGAAACGGAGTCGAAGTGAGCGTCATGGCGAAACAAACTTTACGAACAGAAACGCGTTTGGCACACCTCGTGCTTTATGCCCCCAGCAACGCTCAATCGAGCACGACTCAACAACCCAATCAAGTTCAAGGGAGGATGCGGCTCACCCAAACGCATCGAATTCACAACTGGATCGCCCGACCAATAATCGGCCAGCGCCAATTCAATTTGCAAAACTGCGTTTCGGAAACCTGAACCCATGCCACTCAACGAACGGGAAACCCGCCAACAACTGATCGACCCTAAGCTTGAAACAGCGGGTTGGGAAATCCAGCGTGAACTTCGCATCGGTCCCGGCCGTGTGAACTTCAGCGGTGACAGCGCCGAATCAATGTACGATTCGACGCAGGCAATCATTGCTGACTACTTGCTTCGCTACCGCGGCGTTCCGCTTGCCGTGCTGGAAGCGAAGGCAGAATCAGTGCCTGCCGAAAATGCGGTCCAGCAAGGATCACGTTATGCAAACCGTCTGATGATCCGCTTCTCGATCGCGTCCAACGGACACGATTGGATTCTGACAGATAATCAAACCGGAGACTACGAAACACTCAGTGCTCCACCGACGCCAGAAGAACTGGTTGCCCGAATGGGCGTCAGCATCGACTGGGACCGTTGGGAAGGCGCGTTCGCCGCCAGCTTTCACGTTGATCAAGTCACGCGAAAGAAGATTCGCCCCTACCAAGAGATGGCGATCGCCAAGACGTTGTGGGAATTCGCCCAAGGCACCGACCGCGCCCTGCTGTTGATGGCGACCGGCACAGGCAAGACGTTCACCGTGTTCCAGTTGATTTGGAAACTGATCAACGGCGGCACGCTCCAGCGACAAAACGTCTTGTTCTTGACCGATCGCAACAGCTTGAAAGATCAGGCATACCGTGCTTTCAGTGCGTTCGATTCCAATGAACGCGTCAAGATTGACAAAGCGACCGTCAAAGACGGCAAGCATCAAGTCGGCAAACTCTTCTTTGCCAACTACCAGAACCTCGACGAGGACTTGGATGGCAAGAAGGTCTACGAGCACTACGATGCCGATTTCTTCGATCTGGTCATCATAGACGAATGCCACCGTAGCGGTTTCGGTGACTGGTTTGGCGTGCTCGAGCATTTCGGCAGCGCACTACAATTGGGCCTGACCGCCACTCCCCGCGAATTTGAAGAGGATGACGAATCCAAGAAGCAGCGTCGCCCGCTTACGCCTGAGGAGCAGCGTCGCGAAACGTATCACTACTTCGGCGAGCCGATCTTCACGTACAGCCTAAAACGTGCGATCGACGACGGTTACCTTGTGCCGTATCTGCTGGAAGAACGTGTCACCAATATCGACAAAGACGGCTACACCGCTGAAGACGGGACACGCTACGAAACCAAGAATTTCGAGCGAGATATCATCGTCCCCACCCGCACTGAGGCGATCGCCAAAGACCTGTGGGACGTCTTCGGCAAATACGATCTGCGGGACGAAAAGACCATCATCTTTTGCGTCAACGATACCCATGCCTCCAAGATGGCCGCCGAGCTTCGTCGTCTCTCAGGCGATCCGAGCTACGCCGCCCGAATCACCCGCAGCGAGCGGAACAGTCATCAGCTCGAGCGCAACTTTGCCATCGTCGGCAACGGAAAACCTCGAGTTGCCGTCACCGTCGATCTGCTGACCACCGGATTCGACGCGCCCGATGTCAAGAACATCGTCTTCGTGCGACCGATCAAAAGCTCGATCCTTTACAAGCAGATGAAGGGGCGCGGCACGCGGTTGTGCGAAGACGTCAACAAACGCTACTTCACAATCTTCGACTACTCCGGTGCCAGCGCACTCGAGGATGCCGAATTCGATGGGCACCCCGCCAACAAGCAGTCGGGGAAGCTCTCGCAGTCCAAACCGAAGCCCAAAACGCCCGCGGGCGACGACGAAGATCCGGAAACCCCGAAACCGGTTGCAGAGAACGTCCATGTGGTGATGTCGGAAACGAATCGAAGCATCTCGTTCGGCGATGGCCAATGGATGCCGTTTGACGAGTATGCCGAGAAGTCTCGCGAGTTCATCCAAAATGTTTCGACCGGCAGTTTGACCGGGTTGCTGGACATTTGGATCGACAAAAACAGCCGTCAGGAATTGCGTGAGGAACTGGGCGACCAGGACATCTACACGTCCGCGTTCCGACACTACTTCGACCTGCCCGATACCGACGATGTCGACGTGTTGGCCAAGATCGGCTTCGAGCTGACTCAGGTGCCGACCCGCACCGATCGCGTCACCCGATTCTGGGAACAAGACGACCAGTGGTATGAATCGCAATTCGGCGTCGTGCTACCAAAGCCCAACGATGCAAATATTGCACTGGGCAACAACGACTTCAGTTTGGCGGCGGAACGACCCGAAGACAACGGCGACCTTTGGAAGATGGACTTCTGGCGCACTGCACTAGACCACTACTCACTGTTCGGGATCGACGATCTCGAACAAGCCCGAACCTATTCGGCTCCTCAGTTTGTCGATCAATTTGGCAGCTTCCAATCGTTGGCAAAGCGTTATGGCGGCGCACCCAAGCTGAAGTCGGACCTGGAAGCCGTCAAGAAACACCTGTACGTCGAAATGGCGAAGTAGACGCGCACACACTTTCGGCCTCGGAACGATTGAAGACAGGCTGGAAGCAATCACACATCAAGACAAATTCACTGATACGAAATACATGGCAAAGAAAAAAGCAACCAAGAAGAAAGCCGCGTCAGCCGGCAAGGCGACTAGTACCGTTGACCATCGTCGCCAGGAAGTCCAGCAAATCGTCAAGAACGCTTGCGACCAGCTCAACAGCGAGGGCGTTGATGCACGCAACTACGTCGAACAACTTGCGTGGTTGTTCTTCCTCAAGGCATTCGACGAAGCGGAAACGCGGCGTGAGGAGGAAGCCGCGTTTGACGATACGCCTTACGAGCGGCGATTGTCGGGGCCGTTCGCTTGGTCGTCGTGGGCTTCCAAAACCGATCGGCCCGACGAGATGTTGGAATTTGTCGATGGCAAGCTTTGGATCAAACTAACCAGTCCCGATCCCAAGAAAGGACTTGGTGACGATCCGTTGGCCGAGCGATTTCGTCGCATCTTTGACAACGTCCGCAACTACAGCCGACGCGGTGCCTCGTTTGCCCGCGTCGTCCAACAAGTCGACAAGCTGGAATTCAGTAGCGAAACCGACGTGCATGTGCTTTCGGAAATCTACGAAGACTTGCTCAAACGCGTCGCGGCCGACAGTGCCGGGTACGCCGGCGAGTTCTACACCCAGCGACACATCATCCGCGCGATGGTCGAGGTCGTCAGTCCGCAAGTCGGCGATCGAGTTTACGACCCCTGCTTCGGCACAAGCGGATTCTTGGGCGAAGCGGCCGACTATATGCGGGAATCGGTCCGCGGAGGGAAAGGAAAGCAGCTCAGCGGCAAAGATCTGGAGAAACTGCAAAACGCCACGTTTTACGGTTTGGAAATCAAGCCGCTGACGTATTTGCTAGGCACGATGAATATGATCCTGCACGGGATTGAGTCGGCGAATTTGGAACTGGGCAACACGCTGGAACTGCACAACCAAAACGTCAGTGAGAAGGACCGTTACGACGTGATCCTTTCCAATCCGCCGTACGGAGGCAAGATGGCGTCGGAGCTGCAAACCAACTTCCGCGTCCGCTCGGCGGCGACGGAATGTTTGTTCCTACAACACATCATGCGCAACCTCGGCAAAGGTGGCCGCGCCGCGGTGATCTTGCCCGAGGGGGTTTCGTTCCGTGGCGGCCCGGATCAAAAGGTGCGGCAAGAATTGCTGGAGCAGTTCAACCTGCACACGATCCTATCGCTACCGGCTGGTTGCTTTCTGCCCTACACCGGTGTGAAGACCAATGTGTTGTTCTTCGATCGTCCGACCGAAGACATTCCCTCCGGCAAACTAGGCACCAAGAAGGTTTGGTTCTACGAGCTGACTAACGACGGATTCGAGTTGAAGCAAACCCGTCGCCCAATCGACGGCAACCAACTTCCCGAATTTTTGAAGTTACAGCCGAAGCAAAAAGACAGCGATCATTCGTGGTCGCTGTCCGCAAAAGAGATTATTGAAAACGGGTATGACATATCAGCAAAGAATCCGAATCGCAGCGACGATTTTGAGCATCGCCCCGCACTGGAACTAGTGCAGTCGATTCGAGCGAAGGAAGAGCGAATCATCGAATTGCTCGACGAATTAGCTGGGATTCTGGAGACTTCACAATGAATGACCGGGAGAATGTTGCGCTGTCCGAATTGCTTGCCACCGACTTCGACGGAACGTGGGGAAAGGAAGCGGAGGCTAATGAGGGAACGCCCGTCATTCGCAGCACCAATATGCGTGGCGGACGACTTGATCTGTCAACTGCTTCGCGTCGGGTGCTCTCCCGCGACACAGTCGCTCGCAAAAAGTTGTTGGCTGGCGATATTTTAGTGAACAAGAGTAGCGGAAGCGCTCACCTAGTAGGAGCAAGCGTCCTATTCGATCACGAAGGGGATGAGGATTATGTTTGCTCAAACTTCATTCGCTGCCTACGTGCGGACCGCACCCGCATAGACTCCGAATACCTTTACCTTGCACTTCAGTCGCCACAATTTAAAGAGCAGGTCTTCGGAGCTCAGCGAACGACCTCTGGGCTTCGCAACTTAAAGATCTCTGAGTTTAAGAATGGGGTCCTCCCACTTCCGCCCAAGACGGAGCAGCATCGAATTGTTCGTAGGGTTACTGAGTGTCTTAGCCAAGTTGAAGAAATTGCAATTCTGAGAGAAAACTTAATAAAGGAGGGTGATGCGTTACTTCCATCAATGCTGAACGAAACATTTGTCAGTTTGGAGGCTAGCTACAAGACCGCCGAAATTGGTGAACTTGCATTGGAAACTCGGTACGGCACTTCCTCGAAGTGTGACTACGATGAAACCAATACGCCAGTATTGAGAATTCCTAACGTTGCGAGAGGATTCGTCAATTTTTGCAATCTTAAATACTGCGGACTGTCAAATAGCGATTTAGAAAAACTCGCTCTTAGACAGGGCGACTTGCTCTTTGTGCGGACAAATGGAAGTCGTGATCTCGTTGGTAGATGCGCTGTTTTTGACGGGGGCACCAATGATACATATGCGTTCGCTTCATATCTGATTCGTGTTCGTCTTGATACTCAGAAGATGCGTCCGGAATTTCTGGCCTTCTTTCTCAATAGCACACGTGGTCGGGTCGAGCTGGATCAGCGTCGTCGGACATCTGCCGGCCAATACAACATCAACTCGACAAACTTGCGAAGTATCGCGGTACCGACACCGCCGCTGAGCGTGCAGGACGAGGTTGTTGAGGAATTGGAATCTCGCCAGTCAACGGTCTCTGCTCTTCAAGTAGCGCATACCGAAACGTCGTCACAGGAATCCGCCCTTCGCGACGCCATCCTTCGGAAAGCTTTTGCGGGAGAACTGTAGCCATCGCCGAGTTTGAAATCTCTACACAGCGGTCGATTTGGCAGGTGATCGAACACCTCCAAAAGAAAACGCCGATCCGGAAATCGGATATCGGGCTGACGCTCGCTGCGCTGTTATTCTTGCGATGGGCCGACTTTGAAGACGCCGAACGCGAAGCGATCGCGGCGTTCGAGGACTTGAACTACGAACCCGTCGTGCCGGATCATTGTCGTTGGCGCAACTGGTGCGATAGCTCGCCGGAGCAACTGGCGGATGTGTTTGGTGAAATGCCGTTCATACTTGGGAGGCTCACTAACCGTCGCGATGATCCGTTGGCGACCCAACTGAGCCGCGCCGCCAGCGGACTCGAGCCGCTGCAAGTGCTCGACGGCGAAGCGTTGTCGATCCTGGTTCGATGGCTGGCCAACCAACCGTTTGAAACGCCCAGCGATCGCTTGAAACTACGCGATCTGCTGGATCAAGTCCTCGCCAAAACCTCGGGACGCGAAGCCAATCAACATTCCTCGCCGCCTTTGCTGACCAAGTTAATGGCCGGATTAGCGGAACCGAAGTTCGGTGAATCGGCCTACGATCCTTGCTTTGGCAGCGCTGGTCTGCTGACCGCGGCGCTGGAGCACGTCGGCGATCATGGTCGCAAGACCGCGGATGAGCAGTCGTATCAATCGGGCGCACAACCGCTGCGGATTGCTGGCGTCGAGTCAAAGCCACACGCTTACTTGATCGGCCTGACCCGATTGGTGCTTTCTGGCGTGATTGACCCGAAGCTAGAACTGGGCAACAGCCTGGAGCGAGTCCCCGTCAGCAACCCCGGCACCGAGGGTTTCGACATCGTCCTGGCCAATCCGCCCTGGGGCGGCAAAGTCGACTTGCATGGACTCGATCATCTGCCGATTCAACTGAACGATTCCACATCGTTGTTCATTCAACATGCCCTATCGCAGTTGCGTCCCGACGGACGAGCCGTAATTGCGGTTCCCGCGAGTGTGCTGTTTCGTAGCGGACGTGGAGTCGAACTGCGTGAATGGCTACTGCTTGAAAATACACTCGAAGCGGTTGTCGCCATGCCGCCGAGTCTTCTCGCTTCCCATTCATCCGTTGACTTCAGCTTGCTGGTACTGCGTCGTGGCGGAACGACTCGCACCGTTCGCATGGTGAATCCGACCAAGTTTTTCCAGAAGGCGGGATTTCCGAAAGCAAAGTCGAATCTTCCTGAAATGCTGCCGGAGTTGTTTCTGTCCTCAATGACGGAGATGCTGATTCGCAATCCTGAGAAGTACGACCGCGGATCGGACGAAACGTGGGATGTCGACATCGAAACGCTGCGTGCGACCAGCTATGACCTAACCCCCCGTCGCCGCGACCAAAGCGGTTTGCAGCAGATTCTCGACTCGTTGCCCGACGATGTTCGGATCACGACTTTGGATGAATGTTGTGACGTTCGAGGCGGTCGCAACATTCGATCTGCCGACTTGCTGGCAGATGCGAACGCGACATATTTGACTGTAGGACAATCCGCGAGCCTGTTGGCCGTCGATTCCGAGGTCGTCGTCGAGCTCAGAGAAAAAGGCGAATTGCAAGGCTTTCGTGACGGCGCGTCATGGAAGTTGCCGCGTAAACAGGTAGAAGAACTAGCCAGAGAACGCGGCGTCGACCAGAGACTCGATGCAATGGTGCCTTATGTCCGCATCGGTGATGTCAGCAAGGGAGTCGCCGCTAGCGGATCGTCGTTCGTAGACCCTGCTCACGCGGAACAGCTCAAACCTGAATGGAAGTTGCGTTCAGGTGACTTGCTACTTTCCAAGTCCGGCACGATCGGCAAGGCTGGCATTGTCCGAAACGGGGCGGTCGGTGCGATCGCATCAAGCGGGTTCTTCGTGTTGCGACCCAACGCTGGCCAGCTTGATCCACACTTTCTGTTGGCCTACCTACAAAGCGCCGAGGCGAACGCTTGGTTTGACGATCACGCCAGAGGGTCGGCGGCGCGGCATTTGGCGATCGGCGTTGTAAGAACGCTTCCCGTCCCAGTGCCGCCGCTGCAAATCCAACAGCGTGTCGCGGAGGAGTGTCGCAAGTTTGGCGTTGACGCCCTGACCTATTTGGCAGAGCTGGTCAGTGAAGACCAATCGGACGCGCTGCCGACGGAGCTGAGCGAGTGGGTCGTGTTGAACTTGCGAATCGTCGACTCCATGGAGCAGTCGGATAAACTGGCGAGCTTCCTGGAAGATGTTGAGTCGATCGCACGATCCCGGTTTCCGATCAAACTGTGCGAGAGTTGCGACCGACATTACGTGCCTGATTACTCCGACGAGATTCACATCGAAGGTCCGGTTAACTACGCCGCAGGCATTGAGAAGATGTGTTTGGGGTGTTGGCTAGATGTAGGCTCAAGTGCCGAGGGGATTGAGGAGTTAACAAAGCAGAGTCCATTGGTCCCATGGGCTATCGTGTTTCAGATGGCCGTCGATCCACTGGAACGCGTTACCGCAATTCCCGACACGGCCGCGATCTATAGTTTGCTGCAGTCAACCAAGATTGGGCTTGGCGCCGCGCTCGATAAGATTCAAGGAAGCCTGCCGAATGAGCAAAGAGCTCGTGAGCTGACAGAAGAACTATCGTCGCGAATCACCTGGCATCTCTCCAATCTGATCAGCGCGGTGAAATTGGTTGTGGATGTGGTCGACGCGAGCTTCGTAGATCGCGAAACCATGAAGGTATCGGTTCGCATCACAAATGCTGGCAAGCTACCGCTGCATGACTTGGATTTTGAGTTCAAACCGCCATTGACTCCCAAGCAAGGATCGCGTTTCCCCTTTGTTGGCCCTGGCTCATCGATCGAGATCGACTTCAGCGGTAGTAATCAGTGGTACTCGGATGATCAGTTAACGGCGCTGCAATGGACAAGCCCCGACGTTGTTCTTAGTTGGTCGGGCAGAACGATCGCTGGAACTTCATTTCGCGAAGCCCGAGAATTGGCCATCGATTTTGATGCGCCGAGTGTCAACGATGCTGTTGATCAGTCGGAATTGACGACGCGATCTGGGGGTAGCCCATATATCTGTGGCGACCCAGTGAAACCGGAGCGTGGCGAAGTGTTCTTCGGTCGCGAGGAATTGCTGAAACAAATCCGCCGGATGGTAATCGACAGTGGCAACGTTGTATTGTTGGAAGGAAATCGACGGGCAGGAAAATCATCTGTTCTGTGGCACTTAGAGGGAACGACCGCTATCCCTGGATGGATGGGTGTCTATTGCAGTTTGCAAGGTGCCGAAGGCGACAGCAAAGGCGGAATACCGACCGCCGATGTGTTCCGCGCAATTGCTTACGAGCTTGTCCAAAGTGTTCGGAAACTCAACGGATCGGCGGTGCTACCGGATGGAACGATTCTGGATGAAAATCGAAAAATGGGCATCAGCAGATCGCTGCGAAAGGGAATCAGTGACGATGCTCCATTTCAAGACTTCCGTGAATACGTAGAGATGATTCTCGACGCCCTCTCCAGCCAGAATCTAGGCATCCTGTTGATGCTTGATGAATTCGACAAGTTACAGGAGGGCATCGACAAAGGAGTCACCTCGCCGCAGGTTCCGGAGAACATTCGATTCTTGGTGCAGTCGCTTCCCCGTTTCTCGGCAATTCTCACCGGTTCGAGACGCCTAAAGCGAATGCGTGAAGAGTACTGGTCCGCATTGTTTGGATTGGGAACGCGTCTTGGCGTTTCTTCGTTGCCAAAGCCAGCTGCATCACGTCTGATTGTTGAACCCGTCAAGGGTCAATTAGCATTCGCGACGCCTGCTGTGGATCGCTGCTACGAACTCACTGCCGGGCAACCATATCTGTTGCAGTGCTTGTGCAATCGAATCTTTGATATCGCTGCACAATCAAAGCTCCGTTCAATCACCATCGACCACGTGGATCAGGCCGCCGAAGCCCTGGTCGAAGACAATGAACATTTTGCGAGTCTGTGGGACTACACGGAGTGCGATCGCCGCCGGTTCCTGCTAATCGTTTTGTGGCAGGAACGGAATGGAAGTGACCCGATGAGACTTGGAGCGATCCAAGCGAAGCTCGAACAAGCAGGAGTGGAGGTTCGCGAAGAAACACTGATGGAAGATCTTGAGTATCTCCGTGAACTCGAACTCATCGATCTGAACAGTGAATCAGGCGGTGCGTCTTACACGCTTGCCATTCCGATGATGGGTCAGTGGCTGGATTTGCAACAAGACTACGAGGTGCTCAGGAGTCGCGCACGCGGCGACGTTGAATCGGCGCTAACCGAATCGCCCTATCAGACAGGTAATCCGCTTCGTTCAGGTTCTGAAGAGTTATTCGTTGGTCGCAATGAGACACTCGATACTATTGCGCAACTACTCTCGAATGGTCACCGGCTTCTTATGCTGGAAGGACCACGCCGAATAGGGAAGACTTCGATACTATTTCAACTGCAGCAATCACCCAGCTTGGTTGACTGGGTGCCCGCGTATTGCGGAATTCATTGGCCCGATGAACTCGAACCAACGGAATCAATAGCGTATTCAATCGTAAGTACGGTTTTGAATTTCGTCGACACGTTTGAATTGCCAGATGGAAAGACGATCAATCGCGGAAAAGCAATCGGTCACCAGAAAGCCGTTCGCTCCGCGATGGGCGACGGAAATATCAACTTGAATTTTCAACAATTGGTTGAACGTGCAGTCGCAGTATTTGAGAACGAGGGAAAGCGGCTGCTGCTGACTCTGGATGATGTCCGTCTTGCAGAAGATAAGGAATCCATTGGCGGTCGAAATGTCTGCTTCCTTCGCTCGCTCGAATCGATGACCCGAAAGTTAGATGGGTTTGCCGTGCTCTTCGTGGGCGACGGAGTTCGTGAAGGTGATTCCGATTCCCAAATCAATGCTCTGCTCAAATCTGTCTCTCGGATTAAACTTGGGCGACTTTCGTCTAAGGTCGCATCGGGTCTGCTGTCCGAACCGGCACAGGGTGTCTTCAAGTACGACGCTGCAGCATTGGAATTAGCTGTCCAGTCGTCTGGCGGTGAGCCGTACCTGTTGCAGTTGCTTGGCAATCAGATTTTCGAGAACGCCATTAAGAACAAGCTCAACCGAGTTCAGCTTTTCCATGTTGAAAACGCCATCGATGAGCTTTGTGAACAAACCCAGTTTTTCGAGAACACTTGGAAGTCGCTTGGGTCGAACAACTCTCGATTCATTCTCGCCTTGATATGGAACGAATGCAAAAAGGCGAATCCCGCAGTTCTTGTCGATATCAAAGCCCGATACGAACAACTCGGAATTGAAGTACCCGCCGCAGGTCTTCTTGCCGACATCTTGATGCTCTACGAAGACGGCATAGTAGAGATGTCCGACAATGAGCACTCGGTCGCGAGTTTCAAACTAGCAGTCCCCATGGTGGGACGGTGGATCGATAAGCATCAAGACAAGGACATACTTCGGTCGATGGCCGCAGCAGAAGTGAATGACGAATTCCGGAATAGTCAGCAGAACTCCGTTGCTGATCTAAAAAACCTATTGGAGACTGATGATAATGACTGAGCGATTGTTTCCTATTCTTGGAACTGAAGATATACCGATGCTTGGACGCGAACGGTTGATGGATCGCATTTGGGGCGACATTAGCAAGACGACGCCGAGCAATTTATCGATTGTTGGCCCGCGCTACATCGGTAAGACGGTTTTGTTGAAGGCACTTGTAGAACGGGCCAACGGTGATGATTCGCCTTTCTCGCTGGTTCTCTACTGGGAGTTGGGCTTCCATCCGCCACAGTCCGACGAAGCATTCATCGCTGATCTTTGCGACCAGCTTCATGAGACGCTTGGTGTTGATCCAGTGAAATACAGCGAGCATCGAAGCGAGCTTGCGGAAGACAAGACTTTTCTGACGCTGAAGGAGGTGATGGACCTAATTCAGATGGAGGGCGATTCGATTTTGATGGTGTGGGATGGGTTCGATAAACCGCTGAGCCAAGGTCAACTCACTGGAACGCTCTTTGGGAACCTGCGGGACCTGTTCAACGGCAAGAAACATAAGATCATCACTGCCGCACGCGCGAAACAGTCGGAACTGGCTGCCGACAAACAGGTCGAAGATAGCCCGTTTTGGAATATGTTCGACGTCAACCCAGTTCGGATTGGACCGTTCGATTCCGATGACTGCCAAGCCGCACTCGCCAAAGGCGGGTTCCAGCCACAACGAGGTGGCGAGAAGGAATTGGGGAATTGGACTGGCGGGCATCCAGTCTTGTTCTTGTCGCTTCTGAACGAGTTGCATGCAGACTCGGTGACCGAATTTGACAACACTCACGTGAGCGCCGCCGCCAAAAATGTCGGCCAATCACTTGCGGACTTCATGGCGAAGTTGTGGAGTTGCTGCACCGCCGATGCAAAGTCGACGTATCTGGCGATCGTCGAATCTGGTGAGATTGAAACGAGAAAGGTCTCGCGTGAAGTGCAGGATTCACTAACGGGCCAGGCTTTCGCGATCGGTTCGGGATCGAAGTTAAAGCCATCATGCACTCTGATGCAGCAACACATTCAATCAGCGAAGGGCCAAGGCGGTGGCATCAAACGCAGCTTTGGCAGCACCAACGACTACGAATCTAACATCCGTGAATTGCTTGAACTGCGGTTGTCTCAAATCAAACGACCGATTAACGCGAGGCTTCACCGGTTGGTCACACAATCCATCAGTCATCTTCCATCGGACCCGGATGACTGTCTGAACAATCTGACGCGAATCGAAGAGCTTTCGTTGGATACTGTTTGGCAAGTCGAAGGTGAACCCAATAGCCAACTTCCCGCCGACGTGATTTCGGCATGGACTTTGTCGCCGGGCGATCGCGATCGAACGGTAAAAGATCGCATGGACAATAATGACTGGACGATCCCAACTGATCGTTTGCAGCAGATTCTGATCCTCGAGCGTTTGACTGGATCCCGCAAGGATTTTAGTCCACTCTCGCGATGCATTTCCAAAGACACCTATGTGCTGCTCAACGCGATCCATTCGTTCCGCAATCGAACCGAACACACTGACGGTCAACAGATGCCCGTCGGCGTCGCAGCATCAGCGTTGCTGTTGTGCATCGAACTGCTCGGCTGTTTGTCACATGAGCTCTCGCCTCCATAGACACCAGCCTTTGAGGCGTTTCACGCAAGCGACATGCCAGTTGTTCGACTGCAAAATTAATTATGTTTACAGTCGCTAAACGAAAATTCCAAGTGCAGAAACGTCTTGAATTTGTAAGCCGATTTGTCATCACCATCGTCCGTAAGCTCAAACCATGTCACGACCAACGCATCGCTTGTCGAACACTGAACTGGCAATGATCCAGGTGATGCGAAAGCAACCCAGCTATTCCGACTTTGATCCCAACATAGACACAGCGGTCCGGAGCGAAGTTACGGAAGCCTACCGACACGATTCGCCGCGGTACTTCGCGAAATTACTTGCAGAAAGAGCCAAGCTGTTCTGCAAGGAAAGGCTCGGCGTAGGTGAGAAGTCGATTCAAGAGCAGTTTTTGCATGCCACGGGTGTTGCCGCCGTAGTCTTATTCGTCCTGTCTGTGATCGCGTTTGCTGCGGGTTTGGCGATCGCATCAAGTTTCTTCGATGTTGAAAAAGGTACTGCGAGCGTTCTAGCAATCTTCTGGCTAGTTGCCCTGACGGCACTTCCTATCGTCTTTCCGGTGATCTCGCTGCTCTTTTTGGTGATCCACAGATCGCAACATCGACAGAGAACTGGGATGGCGACCGTGGTGATCAGATCCTTTCGGACGATTCGCCGAATTTGGTGCAAGCTCGCAATGCGACTGGGTTTGATCGAAGACGCTGACCCGAATGCCGTCACCAGCTTTGAGGAGGTGGTCGCGTCGCATTCCTACTTTGGCTCCGCTGGGGCAGTGTTCATTGCAAATTTGTATTTTCTAGTCGTTGCATTGGTGATTTGGGGATCGGTCTACTTTCACCTGTCCACCAAGAGAATCGACTTCTTCTACCAAGACTCGACTTCGCACATCGAAAGTCGGCAGACGAAGATACAGCACGTTGCGTCGCCGGTGCATTGGCTGACCGGCACACAGATACCCAGCGAAGACGCGATTGCGTGGGCCGGTGGCACCTGGGTTCCGCCCAAGCCGGCAACGGCGAAAAGCAAAAACGTGACAGGCTCGTCGACTGAGGATAACCCCACCGAGGCAGAGGCGGCTGAATCGCTTGCTGCCCGTTTGACGCAGGGCTTTCGAGTCGAGTGGTCGAGATTTTTACTCGCTCTCGTCTTTACTTATGTGTTTTTCCCTCGATTGGTTGTCGCAGTCGTCTCATTTGGAATGACTTGCTACTTTCGCCGCGACTTTGTTCCAAAGCCAACTGAGAAAGAGTGCAGAAGAATAGTCGACAATATTCTCGATCCTCCGATTGCGACTGAAACGATTCATCGACATAGCGACTCAGAATCCGAGACCCAGGATCTCACCAACACTGTCCCTGATCTTGCACGCGAAAAAGAACTACCCAATGCCGTTCCGTCAAATGTCGAAACCGATGTAAGTACAACGGCGCAAGTTGGAGCGGTGGACTCTTTGCGATCCAGCAGTCGATCTACCGGGATTGTCGCTGTAGGAGGAAACCCAGGCTTTTCGAGAATAGTTTCGGAACTTGCATTGAGCGACAGCCGATTGGCCGATGGCGGCGTCCTACGAAGTGCCAGAGACCGCGGTGAGTTCAAGAAGCGATTGTCTGAGAATCGGTGCCACCGGCTGGTCTTCGTTTTTTCCTTGTTAGACGTGCCTGCGCAAAATCTAGTCGAGTTCTTGGATTCGGTTGTCGATCTCTGTTGCGACGATTCTGAAGCGGACGCAGAACGTATCGATGTCGTTTTGTCTGACGGGGCGAAAGCACGCGAGCGGTTGGAGAATGATCTCAAGCTATTTCAGAGCCGCATCGAACAGTGGCGAACCGCATGCGTCCAGTGTGGTGTATCGTCCAATCGCGTTCACGATGTTGACTTATCGACCTCGTCAGGCATCGATACATGCCGCTCGTTGATCGCAGGGCCGCCTGCCGAAAATAGCGGGGAAGCAGTTAGGCGCATGGCCGGCAAATACATGGCCGGCGTCAGTTGGTTGCGAATCGGATTTGGAAGGATGTTCGATGAACCGTCAGCATCTGGGAGTTGGGATGAGTTCGCCACGACTGCAATGGACAAAATCGACTCGATCTACCAAGAAGAACGCATAGAGCTTCGACGGTTCTTCGATTCAAAGGCATGCAATGACTCGCTCAAACAGGTTGTCAAGAACGTCGAACTTCCGCCCGGTGTCTTACCAGAACAGCTGGAGCAGTTTGCGAAAATCGGTGAATTCATGAAGTCGCTGTCGCCGCGATGGATTGGGTCAGGGGCAATAGCTGGAGCATCATTGTGCCTCGGTGGCGGCGTGGCTTTAGCGCTGTCGGCACCCGCCGTTGCCCCGCTTCTTGCTCCATTCGTGGCAGGCTCGGCCTTGGTCTCTGCTGTCACCGGTGGCGGTGTGGGGCAATGGTTAAAGACCAGAATATCAACTGGCGAAAAATCAGAGGATTCGGACGACGTCGCTGGCTGTCTACAGATCAACACATCCTCCGTTTTGCAGATGTTGATACTGAGAATTCTGATCCTTGAATTCCAAGGCAGTTCGGAGCAATTCATCACTGATCAAATTGGAAAACAGACAGAGCAACTTGGTGAGTTGGAGACGGCGGATAAATCCGAGGTTGACGGCGTGCTTCTGGCGTTTAAGTGCAACCTGGACGAAGTGAGGAGAACAATACGGTGACGTTTCGATTTAACCAACTCAAGGAATTGAAGAAAAACCCACTTCGCATTTGCGTTGTCGGCCATACGAACCACGGAAAGACATCGACGATCCGGACGCTCGTTGAAGACGCTTCGTTCGGAGTCGTCGACAACGCGCCTGGCGTGACTCGCAATGTTGAAGAAACTCGCGTGGCGATCAGCGGTAAATCCTTGTTCCACGTTCTCGACACGCCCGGATTTGAGTTGCTTGATGAACGTCTCTACGAATTGAGGGAAGCAAAGAACTCGCGTTCCAAGGAACGCGAGATCGATGGTCTGATTAAGAAGCTGACTGGAAATCGAGGCGAGAACGATCGCCGTCTATTACGCACCCTCGAGGCCGTGAAGTCATCGAACTTGGTAATCCAAGTGCTCGATGTGCGAGAAGAAGCCACAGATCCTCAGTACCACGACGAAATCGAGTTCCTGCAGCGTTGTGGTATTCCGCTAATCATCACGTTGAATTTCGTAAATCACAAGCAGGCGAAAGTCGACGCGTGGCAAGACTACTTTCAACAGATCGGGATTCATACCTACACCAAGTTTGACGCTCACACCAGGCGTTGGAAAGACGAGCACACACTCTTTAAGAAAATGGAGAGCCTTGCCGCGGAGACACTTCATCAGGATTTTCTTTCCAGCTGGGTGGATTACCGGAAGGACTTTGTGGCAGAGGCTACGAAGTATTCTGCAACGGATATCGCAAGTCTAATCCGTGATGTCGCGAAGCATCGTCCGACGGCATACGGTGTTGATCGCAAAACACGAAGCGCGAAGCGGGCGGAGCTAAAAGAACAGTTCGAGATAGACGTGATTGAAATGAAGGATGAATGCATCAAGACGATATTGAAGCGGTTTCATTTTGAATTTAACGACATCGAAAACGACACTGACCAAGTTGATGACGCCGACACCATTACTGGAATGTCGCTTTTTGATAGCTCATGGCTCAAGTGGGGTGCTGCCGCTGCCGGTGCCGCTGCCGGGTTAGCCGTTGACATGATGCTGGTGGGAGGAACTTTCGGTATTCCTACGTTGATTGGCGGAGTTGCGGGATACTGTTTGGCAACTGGATACGAGTACAAGAGTGATAAGGGAAGCTGTAAAGAGTCGATCAACGCGAGTAAGGCATTGCTGTTCCTTTTAGCTGGGATGACCATCAGTCTTGTTCGTGCGTTGAAAACGCGAGGACGCGCTGACCCACATCGCGTCGACGTACGCTTCGATAAGAAAGCACTCGATCCCAAGAGCGAATTCGCATCAAACATTGTCGCGTTGCACGAAGGAATGCATGTCGACTTTGACGATCTCGTCACCAGCGTGAGACGGGCAATCGATCCGCAGCAGGAGGCTTCCGAAAACTAGAATGGCGAATAGAAAACATGCCGTGATAACGATGCCACGCCTGCAAAAGGCGCTCGATGAGGTGCGAAGCGAACTTGATTCCTTTGGACTTTGGAACGAGCGTCTTGCCAACGTTGATGTATACCTTACTTGGATTGGCACCGCATACGGTTACCAGCTGTACCGAACAACTGGTCATATCGAGATTCCTGCGTTTTCCATGGATAGGCTGAGCGAAGTCGTTTTTGGAGGTCCGCGTCGTACACTTCGTGATCTGTTGCGGCATGAATACGGTCACGCGGTGGCAGACACGAATCGGGGATTATTTCGATCCCGCCAGTTTCGAGCTGCTTTCGGAACTCCGCACGACAGTTGTATCGAGTCGGAGTATTGTTCTTCGGTCCATGTTTCACACTACGCCGCTACGGATTCGAGTGAGGACTTCGCCGAGGTCTTCATGTATTTCCTGAAGCACAACGGTAGAATTCCAAAAAGACTCAAGACACACACCATTGAAGCAAAATGGTCTTTTATCAGTCGTCTCTGCAGGCAAATAGAAGAAGGAAAACGCAAATGGTAGTTCGGACTCACAAATCCAGACCAAGGCAGGCGAATTGATGGGTTTCTTCTTCGACTTCATTGCGTTGTATGTCCAGCACTTTTCGGCGATTGATCTCCTGATCGTGTCCTTGGGGATCGCTACGCTGGGATTTCAGCTTCAAGAGTGGCGGTTCTTGTCGGCGAACCAAGCGTTGATCAACAACCCTTTTCAGCACGCTCAGAAACGCGCTTATCGCGTGGTTCGGATCGCAACTTTGGCAATCGACGGATTTCCGCTGCTTGGATTGCTTGGAACAGTAGCTTCGCTGTTGGTCACTTTCGCAGGAATCAAAGGGAATCACGTCACGTCCAACATCATCGCGGATTTCGCTCCAGGACTTACATCAACGGTCAGCGGACTGCTTTGCTCATTGGCGAACTTGGTTTTCTTGCAATTGTGCTTGGCGCCAGCAGTGGAAGTCTTTCGTCGAAAGCGATCACACAATGGATGAAATGCTCGGAGGTCCACGGCTCGAAAAACGCATCATGCCACTGCTGGACGTGGCACTATCCCTCGTTGGCGTGTTGATCCTGATGGTTTCGATCAGCAATGAACAACGCGAATCCGGGGTCGAAGGTAACGTCGCAACCCTCATTGTTCTTGAAAACGGAAACGTCATGTTCGGTGACAGTATCCTCGCAACTACTGAATCCGGCGTCGACAAGGCAAAGTTTGAGAGGTTCTTTGAGGAACTGGAAACGCTCGACGCTCCATTGGTGCTGATGTACTACACACGGCCCTCAGACGAAGATCAGTCTGTTAACGCAGACGTTATTGCAACTTGTATAGGTACGATCGAAGCACGGGGCTTTAACCTTAAGGCGATCGGTCGCGATAAACCAGAAGGGGCTTCAGAATGAACGCATTAGAAGCAGCGGACATGGTGGACACTGCTGTCTCAGTTGGAATGCTGGCGCTGACAATTGGGTGTCCGGTCGCGGGTGTCACTTGGTTTGCCGCAAAGATGATGATTAAGCAGGGCGCTAAGATTGCGATCAAGCGTTATGCGTTAGGCGGCGTCGCAGGCGTGACAGCGACTGCAGCGGCATTCTTTGCGACCGGATCTGGTGAAGGAGACGGTTCCGCTGGCATCCCCTCGCTGGCTCCGCCCGGCATCCCTCAGGAAATGCTTGAAATGGATGCTTTGCAGCTTGTCGTTGAGCCAGATTCAAACGGTGACGACTCGGTGCGAATAGGTGAGAACATCGTTGAGAGAGACCAAATATTCATGCAGCTCTACCCGCTTGTCAGCTTCGGCAAGCTCACACGGGTCGAGTATAGGATTGACTTGCCAGGCAAGCAGCATGGTGAATGGAGCCTGTACATGAAAGAGATCGAGAGTAGTCTCGAGAACGTGAAGCCTAGCTTCGAGTTTGTCGAATCTTTGTCAGGGGATCGGCCAAATGAGTGAAGACTGCGAGATTCGGCGCATCATGTTTGTGGGCGCACAGCAGGCTGGTAAGACGACCATGATGTGCGGTTGGTTCCACCTCGCTAAATCGGTTTATGCTGCGGATCCAATCATGGAGTATGAGCAAACAGCCCAACTTCTTGAAACGTACCAGCGATATATTGATGCAGCCGTCGTTGATCCGACAAATCGTGGTGAAGTGACACGATCGCGGTTTCATTGTCAGCATCAACACCACAAATTTGATCTGGAATTGATCGATTACTCCGGCGAAGACATCAGTAGTAGCGCTAGCAAGTTCTTGCATAGCGCAGATGGCGAATCGCTTAATCCCCTCGAAGCTGGATTTGTAAGTGATTTGGAGAATGCGGATTGGATCATCATGGTTCATGATCCCCAGAGTATCGCTGAGGGCACGGCAGCTCAGGTGGTCGATTCGCTGTGGCTAGCCAAAGTTCTGCCACGCTTACTTTTCGCTGGTGGTGACGGGACGATTGCGAACGCAACAATTTATTTGTCGCGTGGAGACCAGGCGAGCCAAGACGTTATAGATCAAGCTGAATCAAGCTTGCGCGAAGCAATTCAGTCGTCAAACTTGGCGACGTTGCCTATCAAGTGTGGTAACGCCAAGGTTTGGGAGCAGAAAGAGCAAGCGGCACCGGAGCGGCATTTCGCCCAGTTTTTTGCGCAAACCATGCTGAGCGTACTTAACCGACCTGGTGCGGTGGTGTTACCGAAATTAAAGCAACAAAGGGTAGGACGTTGGGCTTATGTGTTCGCTGTAGTTGCGGCCATTTTATTCGCTTCAATCTGGATGTATTTGGAGAAGCCGACACCGCAAGATGACCCTAAATGGCAGGGATTGATTGCTGAACTCGATAACCTGGAAGATGGCGCGAACAATTCGATAGATTACACCAAGGCACAAAAGCTTGTCGTTGAGCTGGATCGAGTGGAGTCACGATTCAAGACGGATTTTCCATCGATAGATAGCCCAGAAGTATCGGGACGGATTGAAGACTTGCGTGCCGATTTGAACGCGATCGAAAAGCCGTCGGGAAGTGAGAAGATTGCCAGCGCAATTGTTGAACTGCGGAAGCTTCACGGTCCGAACCTGACGGCGTTCTACGTCGGGCTCGCTGAGTTGGCAAAGAAGGAGCGTATGAATGATGTGGCATGGCAGAAGGATGCGAGAGACGAATGGGAAGTGATTGAGAAGTTCTGTGAACAAGTGAGTGGAGGCGTCCCCGTGCAACTAGCTCATTCATCTTTTAAAGGTCCCTATTGGTGGACGAGCACGATTGGCGAGGACGATTTGAAGCTGGAAATCTGGCTCGCCGAGCCCGGCGACCCACAACCATTTGATGCCGATACCGACGAACTCGCTTCACTTGGGACCGATATTAAAGGATCAGTTCAATCGGGCGATGAGTACAGCGTGCGGTGGGCTGGTGCCGTCGCTGAACAGAGCAGCGAGAAGAACCTTGTTGTGAATATCAAGTTTGATACACAGGTCTGGGTCAGGCTGTATTCGTATGACTTTGACAACGAGACGCTCGAATTCGTGAAGGTCCCCCGTGACGGTCCTCTAGGACTCGATTGGTTCGATCGCTCGCAGTCTGTCCGGGTCAGTGATGACGCCTATAATCTTATCGTTAGGATCAGCACCGAGTTGAAAGTGCCAGCGGCCATCCAGGAAGCTTTCAAGAATTGAGCGGTTCATCGATGGCGGAAAAGGTTCTCTACGGACATTCATCTGGGGCAAACGGGAGCGGCTACCGGATTTTATCTCGGTCAGCGTCCGATAATCCTGTGAGCGACCTTGACGTGAACGCTTTAATTCAAAAGTTAAAGCTTCGTCCAGCAACCCTCGGCGAGGACATGGGCTGGTTCTGGCTTCCGTTTTCGGATCAGGCAAGGGTGCTCGCCGCTGCATTGGTCTGCACAAGTGAAAACGGGGTCCAAACCTTGCAGTTTCGCTTAGTGTTTTTCGGACTCGACGAGTGCGATCGATTTCACTGGCAGCCCTTTCATTTTCTTGCAGAAATGCGATCTCAGACGCGTTGGGAGGTTGGAGGCGACGGCGTGCTTCCCGGGCTTGTTCAAGGGTTGCCAGTAGAACCTTCGGTTGCCCACACAAATCCGTTCGAGTCATTCGCGATTGATTGGAAGGATTCAGCAACCGTGGCGGACAGAGTCCTGGCGGCATTCCTATCCAGTTGTCCTCTCAAAGATCGCCCCAGGATCGAGTTTCTCGCGCCAGAGCTAAGCGACCGCAACAATCCATTGATTGTGTATCGAGCCGGTTCCAGCCCAGGCTTGTCCTCCGCAAGAAATGAAAGCGATGTTTCTTCGCAACGCACCTTTGACTTGAAGACGGCGGTGTTATCCGGCGGAATTGCTTTGCTCTTGGGATTCGCGCTGTCATATGCTTTCTTAAAGACGAAGCTGGAAGAGAAAGATGCCCTGCTTGCTGACAGAGAGAGCGAGCTACGGCAGTATGAAGACAGTTCCGCTTTGCCAATTTCAACACCGGCGGTTCTTGACCCATCAAACACGAGCAGCAATCAAAGCGATGAGTTCGCCAAGTCGACATTGGCACAGCTGCGAACGCTTTTTGGTGAGCTATATTCAGAAAGCTTGTCGGCGGTGTCGGTTGATCAGGAAACGGCTCGCCTACTGCACTATCTCGACAACAAGGGTGCGTCAAACGACTACAGCGGTCTCCTTGCGAGCGGGCTGGAGAAGTGGATCGAAATCGAGGAACGACGCAATAGCGAGCAAGATCGCATTGCTGAGCAAGACCGGGCCGCAAAGCAACTGCACGAAACTCTCCTGGAATTGCGGAATCTGGTTGATGACGTTAACCGAAGATCGTTGCCGCGATCGGTTACGGCACCTGCGCGAGAGAAAACGGAACGAGAAACGGCTGAGGAAATCAACGCAACGATAGCAAAGATTGGCGAATTGGTTGAAACGCTTCGGGAACTAACGAATCGTTCCATAAATGGCGTCGACTCAACATCTGTTGAAAAAACGCAAACTCGATAAACTCAGGAACCATTCAGTATCTCACCCAACCAGTTTGCAGGCCAAGATGGGCGACATCAAGTTATTCAAGACAAACGGCGACTCCGTCAATCAATTGGAGGGGACATCGGTTGCGTTGGAAAAGTCACTGCAGGAACTAATCGAAAAACACCTCGACGTGTTTTGGGTGTTCGATTCTTGGCTACCGAATACTCGACCGGCAAGACTCACGCCGGTCGAATCGACACTCTTGGCATCGACGAGAACGGTTGCCCGGTCATCATCGAGTACGAACGGTCGACGAACGAGAACGTGATCAACCAGGGGCTTTTCTATCTTGATTGGTTGCTCGATCACAAAGCCGAGTTCGAGTTGCTGGTTTTGCGTACTTTCGGCCAGTCGATGGCGGACACAATCGAGTGGTCCGCTCCAAGACTGGTGTGCATTGCGGGTGACTTCACAAAATACGATCAGCATGCGGTTCAGCAGATCAATCGAAACATCGAACTGATCAAATACAAACGTTACGGAACGGAACTGCTTTTGCTGGATTTGGTTCATTCCGTGACGGCGGATGCGGGTAGCATCGAGCCAGTTGTCGATGTCGTCGGAGGCAAGTCGACAACGGTTTATAAGACAGTCACAGACCATCTGAGCTCCGCGAATGCATCGACCGTTGATCTTTACGAAGCATTGAAAGCGTTTTTGATGGGATTGGGCGATGACGTTCAGTTCAAAACACTGAAGTTCTATTTTGCGTTCAAGCGAATCAAGAATTTTGCGTGCGTAGAAGTTCGCAAGCAAACGGGCAAACTCCAAGTCTATGCCAAGGTCGATCCGGACACGGTGACTCTTGAGGAAGGGTTCACACGCGATGTCCGAGATATCGGACATTTCGGGACGGGGGATCTCGAAATCACGCTTGGTTCGATGGAGGATCTTGAACGAGCCAAACCTCTTCTCCTGCAAAGTTACGAAGATAGTTGATCGCTATTGAGCGACGTCTTCTTTGACGGTATCCATGCAACCGCATGAGCCTTGTGAGGCTCCTCGTAACCGTTGCCGTCTAGCGATCAGGTATGAGAGTTGCCGGTCTCGCCGAGTGATTGGCATTCGGCGAGAACGCGGCGGTGAGATTCGGGCATCAGAGGAATCAAGGTGTGACAAAGTCTCGGTAATCTTGGCCACAGGTGGCTTAGCCGCTTGAGGCCTGTGGGGTGCTTCTCGTAACGGAACTGAAACATTACCCGGCGAGCATGATTCGATCGTCAACCAGGAAACGTTTGACGAAGTGCAACGGCAAATCACGTCACGACAAACTCGCAGTTTTGAGACGGGCGAACGGAAGGCAAACCCGAGCGTGACACGGCGCTGCTGAGGGGTACCTTGATCTGCGGCCATTGCGACCGGCCGATGAGCACGAGTATCTCACAGAACGGTTCGATTCGTTATCTGTGCAATCGCTGTCGCTCGACCGCAGGCGGGCGTCCGCCCTGCGCGGGCGTAAACGTGCATCACTGTGAGTGAAACCCTGATCATCACGACCCTTGGTCAGCCCCACGCCAGCGATCCGGACGAGATGGCTGGGATCGACGAAGCCTGGAACAAGCTCGAAGAAGCCATGCAGAGAAATGCTACTGGCGACCATTCTTCGCCGAGTTATTTGGCACCATGCCGACCAAGAGATCACGCTTGACTTGATGGAAGACGCCACGGAGAGGATCGTGAACGCGAGCGGATTCGAGGTCGAGTAAGCAGAGAACGCTCTCCGTTTATCTTGGAGCGGCCGGCGGCTCATAAATTTTCTCTGTTTCTCTGTTTGGCATAACCCGGCGTTCTCTCGTGTTCTTCGGAGAGACCGGCTCTTCTTAGGGAGCAGCAAAATCCAGGATTTCAAAAACACAGTGTTTTGCGGGACCAAACCCTTTTCACGTAGTGACCGTCTGAGCGGTCGCTACGTTCGTTAACCCAGAGCGGCAGAGAAACGAAGAAACAAAGAAAACTGGCGCAGAGGGCCGAAATCAGCCCCGATCTCATAACCTAAGTAATGAGGCGGCCAGAGAAACGAAGAACGCGGCCGCGCGGCGGTGAATTTGCAAACAACGCGAAATACGGCGTAAAAACGAAAAAAGGCCGGCATGGAAACCATGCCAACCTTTTGTTCACTTCAGGGTCGGAAACGATTTTGATCGTTCCGAGAAGTTGCGGGAGCCGGATTCGAACCGACGACCTCGAGGTTATGAGCCTCGCGAGCTACCGGGCTGCTCCATCCCGCGGTGATGTTGTTCACCCGTCGCAACAATCGTGTCGCTCAACGCGTGAGGGCAGGAATATCGCAAACCGAGCCTATCCTGTCAACGCCCTGAACTGGGAACAATCCCCAAAATCTCTGTGGACGATTTTGCAGCGAATTCCAAAGGGGCCAATGGACTGCGAATATCGAGTTCCAGCCCCATTTCGTTTGTTTCCTGACGATGATTTCTCCGAGCTGGGATAATTGCTCCGAGCTGGAACGTACGAACTACGGCACTTCGCTCGATTGGCCGGCATGTTTGTCGCAACAAAAAATCTTTCAACGGTCGAATATCGCCCATTTATTCCAAAGCAATCCCGTTACTGCTCACCATCCTTTTCAATCGTAACGTCGACCCAAACCAATCGGTGGTCGCTTGCTCGGATCCACTTGGAACGTGAGTCTTGCGGAGCGGGCCAGAAGACGCCCGAATCGCTGACCTTCCATTGTGCACTTGGCAAACAATAGTCGACTCGCATACCGCCGTTGAACGCAGCGGTGGTGATCGAATCCGACACGACGGTTTTCCCTGCCGATTCTATCGCCGGTAACGCATGTGTCGGCGCGGGATCGGAAAGTCGAGGATGCGATTGCAATCGCTCGATGGCGTCTTGCTTGCCATCCCCTCGGTTCGCATCGGCGTTGAGGTCGCCGACAATTACAAACGAATCGGATGTTTTCAAACCACCTCGGCGGCCCTGGTCGTCGACCAAATAGTCACCAGCTCCGCCGTCAATGTAGTCAATCCAAAAGTGAATTTCATCGTGATTTCGACATCCGTTTCGGTCTTCTGGACCGTCAAAAACTGGAGGTGTTGGATGCGAAGCGAGTAGATGCACGGTGGAATCGCCAATCGCAATTGGCACGTCAACGTGATTCTTGCTCGACAGACGCAATAACTTCCAAACCGTGTCGTCGTAGTAAGGTTTGCTCGTATTGGGATCAACGGGCCTAAGTGCATTGGGCGTGTCCGACCACTTCCATTGTTGGAACGTGCGAATCGCGTCTTGATCGATCGGATAACGACTAAGAACCGCCATGGCGTATTGCCCAGGGTAAACGCCGTAGCCCCAAGCATCATTGGGGCCCGACAGTTTGCCATCGTTGTCGATGTCGATTGTTGAGTCCAATCCAGTATTGGTTGGCACACCATATCGGAAGGGATACTCCATCGCGCTGCAATTTTCCTGATCAACGGCCAAATACTTGTCCGCAAACAAATTGAGCGTCTTGTCGTCCGCGTCGAAATCAATTTCGTTCAGAAGGATGATATCAGGGCGAACCGTTTGGATCACGCTTGCCAAATTCTTCGCTTGCCTGTCATTGCCATCGGACAGACGCGATGCAACTTCGCCAGCCTGTTTCCCGTAAAGCGACAGATTGTACGTCGCAAATCGCACAACCTGATCGGCTTGCTGAGCTTCGGATTGGGGAGCATTCGAAAGAGCAATCATGAATGTCACTAGCAGAAGAAAGTTTGATTTCCAGATCATCGGTTTCTCACATAGCGGAATTGTCGAACTCAGTTTACTACCATTCAACTTGTTAGACACCGTCCCGTTGTTCGACACGGTTCCGCAATTACACACGGTCCCGCAATTGCCCATTGATGAATGGCGCAATCAGCCCCTGGGCTGGTCGGCTGAAATTTGCGGGTCAGTTCGCTCCAAACGAGCACCGCCCCCCCGGCCTTGAAAGCGAACAAAAAAACCGCGTTCGGTGGCTACTCGAGCGGCGCAAAAGGAAAAACCCCAACACTTCCGAAAAAAACCCCAACGCACCCAAACCCCGCATTCGAGACAAAAAAAGTGGTAAATTGCGGATATTCGCTTTCTTGGGGAGCTTGATCGCTTCGCAGGTATGGATTTGCGGCCTATCCTAGAGAGAAGCCCATGTGGGAAATTATGGGAAAACAGGCACTTGGGATTACATGACGCACGCGGATTACCAATCGGATTCTTCCCTGAATGACGCGCCAGGTCAGGGTGCATTTCAATCGTCCACGCCATCTTCCCCCCCTTCTGTGACACCACCTCCACCGGCGGGATCACCCGCCGCTTCAGAGTCGCTTCCGAAAGATCCGGTGAATGCGGCCCCTGCCACACCGCCAATTCCACCGCCACCACCGCCGCGATCGACATTGCCGCCGATCCGGCCGGCCGCCCCCATCACGTCCCAACCGCAACCGGTTAGTCCGACACCGAATGTTCCCTCAGGCATAGGTTCAGCAAAGTCGCTGCGGTGGCGTGACGAGATGCCGAAATTACAGGATCCTAAACCGACGCCTGCGGACGCATCCGGCCAGAGCGAAACCGATCCACATCCGGCTGAGAAAGAAGATTTCTTTTCGGAACAGACCATCAAACGATCAGCTCCTCCATGGTTGATCAGCACTGTTTTTCACTTGATGCTGCTATTGATACTTGCGTTAATCTCGACACCTGCCGGCAGTTCCCTTGGCGACTTGATGTTGGTGATCGGCAGCAGCGAGGGAACCGAGGAGGACGGGCTTACCGAGTTTTCCATTGACCCTAGTGATACCCCCGTACTTGCATCGGAAATTGAAACGGAATCGGAATCGGATGTCGATATCGCATCGATCTTTAATGAGATGAATCTGTCCGACACGAATGAGCTCGCCAGCATTGCGGTCGGCATCGGCCCGATGGTGGACGTTTCCACACCGATGTTCAATGGACGCAGCGGTGCGATGAAACGAACGCTATTGGCACTCTATGGCGGAACGGCGAAAACACAAGAAGCGGTTGAGTTGGGATTGGCATGGCTCAGTCGCAATCAATTGCCCAATGGTAGCTGGAGCATGCAAGGCCCGTATAGTGACGGGGCGGTAGCCGAAAACAAACCGGCCGCCACCGCGATGGCATTGCTTGCGTTTTTAGGCGATGGCAATACCCACCAAAGTGGCGACTACGCAAAGAATGTCGACAAGGGGATCAAGTGGTTGGTTCGCCAACAATCTCGCAGCGGCTTTATGGCCAAGGACGCAAGAGGACATGAACAAGCGTACGCACAAGCCCAGGCGACAATCGTGTTGTGTGAATTGTACGCTATGACCAAAGATTCATGGCTTCGCGATAGGGCACAATTAGCGATCGACTATGCCGAAGATGCTCAAGGGCACGAAGGGGGATGGCGGTATTATCCAAAATCCGATTCCGACACTTCGGTGACAGGTTGGTTCGTGATGGCGTTGCAAAGCGGCATCTCGGGCGGCCTCGATGTTGACCGCAACATTCTCTACAACGTCGAAGGCTACCTCGATGCAGCCCAACATTTCGAAGGAGCTGCGTACGGCTATCAAGCACGAAGCAATCCGAGTGCGGCGATGACGGCCGAAGGATTGTTGTGTCGACAATATCTTGGTTGGCCTCGTAATCATCCTGCGATGACCGAGGGGATCGATGCACTTCTCGATACAAACCCGTTCTCGATTCGCAATCGGGATGTTTACTATTGGTACTACGCCACGCAAATCATGCATCACTACGGGGGCAAACCGTGGAAGCAATGGAATTTAAGAATGCGATCGGAATTGCCAATGACGCAAGAAAAGCGAGGCCGGCAACAAGGCAGCTGGGACCCGCAAAGCGACGAATGGGGCAGTTCAGGACGACTGTACACAACCTGCTTGTCCCTTTACTGCCTGGAAGTCTACTACCGGCATATGCCGTTATACGCAGACTGGTCGAATGAGCAGTAGGCAAGTTCGTTAAGCCTCTCGTTGGACTTTAACCGCTCTTACATTGCTCACGAGCTTGCTTAACCTGAACGACTGCGGTGTCGCGATCTTGGCTCACACAGGTCAAGTGCCCCATCTTTCGACCTCGCTTGGCTTGCTGTTTACCGTACAAATGCAAACTCACGCCGGGCACGTCATAGACGCGATTCCATGGTGGCGAGCTGCCATCGGCAGGCCATAAATCGCCAAGCAAATTAGCCATCGCTGCGGCGTTCGAAACGAGTGACGTATCTCCGAGCGGCAATCCGCAAACAGCTCGTACGTGCTGCTCGAATTGACTAGTGTGACACCCTTCAATCGTTAAGTGACCGGAATTGTGCGGCCTCGGCGCGACTTCGTTGATCAACACCTCCCCACTGCCATCCGATTCACTGCCATCCGATTCACCACAGACAAACATTTCGACACATAGCAGTCCCACCACATCCAGCGCCACGGCTGCACCGATCGCAATCTGGTTGGCTCGTCGCGTCAAGTCATCACCAATCGATGCGGGGACCATCGTCACGTCAAGAATATGATTAACGTGGTCGTTTTCAAAAACGGGAAACGTCGAAGTTCTGCCATCGCGTGTCCGCGCCACGATCACAGAGACTTCACGGTCGAACGGGATCAACTTTTCAGCAACCCATTGGGAACACGACGCCCAATCGACTTGCTTGGCATCGTCGATCGACCCGATCCGATGTTGCCCCTTGCCATCGTAGCCACTGCGGACCGTTTTTAGGATGAGTGGAAAACCCACCTTGGCCGATGCGGTTTCAAGTGAATCGAGATCGGTCACTTCGGCAAACGGAGCGACAGGCAACCCCGATTTTTGGAGTGTTGTTTTTTCAAGCAGACGATCCTGTGCCGTTGCCAATACGTCTGCAGAAGGATACGTCGGGGCAAACCGTTGACATTCCGCAATCGTCTCCGCGGGAATATTTTCGAACTCAAGCGTGATCACGTCACACTGGCTGGCGAATTGATCGACCGCCTTTTTGTCATCAAGTTTTCCGGTCACACAACCATGTGCGACTTGCGGTGCTGGCTCATCGATCGATTCGCAAAACACGATCACCCGATAGCCCATCCGCGAAGCGGCCATGGCAAACATACGTCCAAGTTGGCCACCACCGACCATCCCAATCGTACCACCGGGCAGGACCATTCTCGGTGCGACTTGCGGTGATTTGCTCATCTACAGCTCCGCCGACTCGAGGACCGCCGCGGTTTGTTTGGCGACAAAGTCATCAAGTCGCTTGGCAAGGGAAGGGTCCGATAGTGCCAAGATTCGAGCGGCCATAATCCCTGCATTTTTGGCACCGGATTTTCCGATCGACATGGTTGCCACTGGAATACCGCCGGGCATTTGGACAATCGAAAGTAGCGAATCAAGTCCTTGCAGAGCACGGGATTGTACGGGCACTCCGATCACCGGCAAATTCGTTTCCGAAGCGACCATTCCCGGCAAATGGGCGGCACCCCCGGCACCAGCGATGATGACTTTTAACCCGCGTTCAGCCGCCGAAGTCGCGTAGGCGACCATACGTGCGGGTGTTCGGTGAGCGGAAACGACAAGCCGTTCGTTAGGGATTTTCAATTCATCGAGGACATCCGCTGCCGCAGCCATGGTAACCCAGTCATTACGACTGCCCATGATTACACCCACGAGGGCATCGGTCGGTTCAAAAAGGTTTTCATTATTCATTCAACCGTTTTAGTTTTTCAGTTGCGAGGAAACAAGGAGTGATGGTGATTGCTTGTTGTGAAACGACACCGAAGACCGTATCCTTAGAGGGCTAACCCCGAAAATTTGAGTGAGTCGCTGGTCGATCGCCGCGGGTATCGGCGAACCGTATTTTCCGCGACAATACCGGCGGCTAGCGTCTTGCCGCTCACTTAGGAAAGTATCCGAAATTGCCGTATCCCGCTCCCAACGAACGATTCGTTTCAGTTGACACTGTTGACGTCAATGGATCTCTCGGACAACCTGGCGATGCTGTTCTTGGCCGCGTTCGCCGATCGGCTGCAAACGTGTTAGGCGACAGTTCGACGGGTCGTGAAGTCTTAGAGCTTTGCGACGAGCATGCTCAAGCCCGCCAGATGATTTTGGAAGATCGCAGCAGCGGGGCAACGGTCGTGGCGGTGGTCGGAGCGACCGGACAAGGCAAATCGTGGCTGATACGCCAATTGGTCAAGAAATCATCGATCGCAGCAGTTATCCGAAGCGGCAACAATTCAGACGAAGCAACCGAAAAGCTCGTATGGATCGGCCCAAGCCCGCCAGCCGACTTGGATTCACGATTCGAACATTACCTGCATTGCGATTCTGCTCAGATGCAATCCGTCGGAATGCCATACATGTTGGTCGACGCCCCAGGATCTACCGATGATCGTCGATCGATCGCGGGTGTAGCTTCACGGGCGTTATCCCTCGCATCGGTCATCTTGTTGGTGGTTCGCCGAGACCAATTGCGCAGCGAAGCCGTGGGGATGTTAGCCGAAGCGAGTGAGGGGAGCGTGGTGATCCCCGTGATCAATGCGATCCGCGAACAGGATTCGCTACTCGATTCCGATAGCGAAGCGTTCACCCGTCGGATGCGAGAATTGGCGCCAACGAGCGTGATTGCCCCTGCGATCTTGATCGACGATTTTGAAATCGAAGGGCGAACCGAAGACGCAGTCGGCAAGAGTGCTGCAACCAAAGTCGCATCGCGGCTTGAGGAAGAGCTGGGTCAACTTTGGGAAGGTGACCGTCGCCGCAGCACCCGGTTGGCGGCATTAGACGCCCGCTTTCGTGCAGCACTACACGGTGTGATGAGTGATCAATTGCCCGGTCTGACATCCGCCGTGCGGCGGTTGAACCGCGAGGCGACCGAGATTCCGACGCAGGTCGCAGAAACTCTCGTTGGCAGTGGCGGCCCGTTGCGGGCTGCGGTGCGAGCGAGATTGCGTTTAGCATTGTTATCAGAAACGGGTTCGATTTGGTTTCCTTATCGATCGTTACTTGGAGTATTGAATTTGACTCATGGAGCGTGGGATCGCGTCATGATTTCGTTGTCGGGTTCGCTTCCATCATTGGTCGGAGCGATTTGGACAAGTACAAAGAATTTGACCGCTCAGCAGGGAGCCGAACAAGATATCCGCGAGGGACTTCGCAAACGGAGCGCCGCGGCGGTTGCCGACCGACTAGGACCCTTGGCGTCTCGATTTCGCCGAGAACTATCAGAGCTACGCAAACAGCGGCCGGCTACAACGGGCATGATAGCGAGCGATGAACAAGATTCGCGAACTCAAGTGGCCTATTTGGCTGGTATCGACGCGTTACAAGAAATGTCACAGCGAATTTTTGACGAGGAAGTCGATCGTGTTTCGGTCTCACGATTGACTACGACATTATGTGCCATGATCGCGACGCTGATTTTTTGGGTACTGATGGCTGGTCCGGTGGTCGCTTTGTATCGCGGCTATTTTGACGCTAGCTTCCTGACGCTACGACACATGCAGGGTGATTTGGAGAGTTTTCCGAGGCCCGACTTGGCGATGATGCTGACCAGTTTACTGCTATCGATCTTGCCGACGGCACTGTTTTCGATGCTAGTACTTTCCATTGCCCAAAGCCGCGGACGTGTGCGACAAGCCGAAGAACGAATCCGAGGCAAACATGACTTGGCCATCCATCATTTGCAAACCGAAGGCGTCTTGCGGTTAAAGTGGGACGATCCGCTGCTAGCCGATGCCGAATTCCTGCTATCGGTCGGGGCTGAACAACGCGACAATGAAACAGAGGAAACGAATTAGTCATGGATGTTTCTACGATCAACCTCGGCTTCATGACCTTGATCGCCCAGGCTGAAACAGCCGTTGCCGCCGAGCCGGCGGGATGGTTCGATATCATCCTCAGTGGTGGCGTGGTCGGACTATTGATTTTGTTGGTGCTGTTCGCATTGAGTATCACGGCAACTTACTTGGTCTTTGATCAAGTAATGACACTAAGGCGAAAAGAGATTTCACCCGACGGGGTCAGTGACGCCGTTCGACAATCGCTGCTAAATGGCCGCGTGGCGGAAGCGGATGCCGCGTGCAGGCGAGAACCAAGCGTGTTGAGCGTGGTGTTGTTGTCGGGACTCAGCGAGCTTGAATTCGGTTGGCGTGAAGTGGAAAAGGGAGTCGAGGATTCACTGGCCGAGCAATCGGCGAGACTGATGCGACGGATCGAATACCTTTCGGTGATTGGAAACATCGCTCCTATGGTGGGGCTACTTGGGACCGTTACCGGTATGATCTTCGCATTCCAACAAGTCGCCACGACGCGCGGTGCCGCCGGTGCAGGCGATTTAGCCGAGGGCATTTATCAAGCGCTCGTTACCACGGTCGGCGGATTGATCGTTGCAATCCCGTCGCTTGCCGCATACGCGATTTGCCGCAACCGCGTCGATTCGTTGATCGCTCAAGTCGCGTATCAGTCGCAACACGCCCTTGCACCAATCAAACGGCGTCCAACCGCGCGAACGCGGCCACCAAAATAGACTCCCATTGCGTGTGCGCTACGCTAACCTACGCGGCCGCTTTTACCGGCGTCTGAGCGTTTGCCGCTGATTGGGCGATCACTTCTTCGGCTAGCGATTGATAGTCGATCGCGCCGTTGCTGCCCGGCGCGTACTGGAAAATCGATTGACCGAAACTTGGCGCTTCCGCCAAACGGATGTTTCGCCGAATCCGCGTGTCAAAGAACTTCGCATTACGGAAGAATTCTCGCGAGTCTTTTCCCGCTTCGAAAAAGTCAGTAATGTCGGTACTGACTTCGGCGGCCAGACGCGTGTTCGAATCGTACATGCAAAGCATCACACCCGAAAGTCGCAAACGTTCGTTCAAGCGACGCGAAACCACTTCGACAGTACGTAGCAATTTGCTGAGTCCGTGAAGCGCCAAAAAGTGAGGCTGCAGGGGCAAGAAGACTTCGTTTACCGCAACCAATGCATTGACAGTCAAAACCCCTAAACTTGGAGGACAATCAAGAATCATGTAGTCGTATTGCTCGTCGTTGTCTTGAAATTTGTCGCGCAAGATCATTTCGCGACCGACTTCGCCTGCAAGTTCAAGTTCGGCTGCGGCAAGATCCAAGTTCGAAGGGATCACGCAGAGCTTGTCGTTGATCCGACGACGAGCTTGGCCGATCGAAGCATCGCCACAAAGAACTTCGTACATACTCGGTTCACCATCGACAGCAGCGATGCCCAGGTGTAACGACGCATGAGCTTGTGGATCGAGATCGACTAGGCAAACGCGGTGCCCTGAATCGGCTAAGGCTGCCGCCAAATTCACCGCGCTAGTGGTCTTGCCCACACCACCTTTTTGATTGATTACGGCGATCGATCGCATTGTCTCTATCCTTTGTTGGGTGAGTCAACTTCTGAGGTTGGCTGTGACCATTGGCGAAAATCCAATCCAATGGAAACACGGCTCATAATTAGGCCGCTTCTTGACGGCGAAGATGGTGGTAGGCCAGTAGTACTTCATAGAGGTCGGCGTCGATGCGAACGTCGTCGGTGGCGAAGTCTTCTAACCAGTTACGATTGGTTTTGGCTGCGTCCATGATCAATGGAACAAATTCCTTGAGGGAAACGGATACCGTTTTGGCTGGCGAAAGCCCCGTCAATCGGTCAAGCTCGCGTTCTTGGCGAGTGGGATTCGCTTGGCGGGTCGAATCGGTGCAATAGGGAGCAATTCGGAGTTTCGATTCGGGCATCTGTTTCTAGCTAGTCGGGGTGAATCGAGCGGCATGACCGCACAAAAACGAGTTGGGAGAAACGCGTCGGAGATACAACTACACGGTTTGGTTGTCGCCCGTCTAGAGAACTCTCACTTTCAACGTATCGACTTTTCCGGTTAGGGAACTTGAGACGAAAGTAAGGATTTTAGGGGTGATGTTGGGGCAGAACCGGGCCTAGCGTGCTCAAATGGCGGTTATCCGGCCAGTTTAGCTATTTTGCTTTTGCACCCACTTGTCTTCAAACTTCTCTTGCATACACCCCCCATGAACAAATACAAATCCGTTTTCCTGGTATTGATGCTTCTTTTTCTACCCCTCATCATCTGTGCTGTCGGTGAAAAAAATGCTTACGCTCAAACTGCGTTTCCCACTCTGCCGCCGGTACTTCTTCAAATGATCCGCGATGACACAGTTCATCAGGATTTAGGAATCAGCGAATCGCAAATTCAAGAAATCCGTGGTGTCTTGGTCGACGTCGATGGACCGTGGTTCCGCGCTCGAATCCAACCGGCGAAAGAACAGCAGGAGATCATCAACGCGATGACGACCCAGTTGCAGACCCGGTTGAAAACGATATTGACCCCCGAGCAACAAACTCGGCTGACGCAATTGCAACGACAAGCACTTGGATCGCGAATGGTTCTACGAAACGATCTGCGAGATACGCTTGAAATTTCGGATAGCCAACTAACCGAATTCGTGGAAAGCTTCAAGGAAACGGACAAGCGATCCAATGAGCTCCAACAATCGCTCAGTAAAGGCGAATTGACGGCGGACGAGGTACAAAAAGAACTCGGCGAATTGCAGGCGAACGAACGCCAGTCGTTTGTCGACGTACTGACGACCAAACAGCGCTCTAGTATCGGAGCATTAACAGGAAAACCGTTTTCATTTGCTTCCGTTCAACGAACCTATCCACTTGCACCCGAGCTAGTCGATGACGGAGTGACGTGGATTCAGGGTACACCGGTAAAGCTAGCCGATTTGAGAGGCAAAGTCGTTGCCTTGCATTTCTATGCGTTTCAGTGCATCAATTGCCGACGCAATTTGCCGCACTATTCAGCTTGGCATACCGATTACGCCGACAAAGGTTTGGTCGTCATTGGAATCCAACGTCCGGAAACCTCCACCGAACGAGACATCAGCGCCGTGCGTGCAGCGGCGAAAAAGGAAGGCATCGAGTATCCCGTTTTAATGGACTTAGAGTCGTCCAATTGGGATGCGTGGGGCAATACGATGTGGCCAACCGTCTATTTGATCGACAAAAAAGGATTCATCCGCCGATGGTGGCAAGGCGAAATGAATTGGCAAGGAACCGAAGGAGAAAAGGACATGCGGCAATCGGTTGAACAGTTACTCGGCTCGTAAACGCAGCATTGTTAAAACGTTTATGCTGGTCGTAAGCCTCGACGAATCGATCGCCCAGGTCGGAAAATCGCAATTCGATCCCCGGCTTTCGAAGCCTCCTAGAAACCGAGTACACTTACACATCCCTTGATTCTGGTAAGCCCGTTTCGCTTTGGAGTTCCCTTCGCACCGATGTCTACCCATTTTGATCGTCTGCAAAACAGCCTCTGCCTGGTCACCGGCGGTGCAGGATTTATCGGATCCCACCTAGTCGATGCGCTCCGAAATGCGGGGGCGACGGTTCGTGTCCTCGATAATTTTAGCACGGGATTTGAACACAACCTTGCCCATACAACCTCGGACAAAAAGATTGAAGTGATACGCGGCGATGCGTCCAACGCCAAAGATGTCAAAAAGGCGATGCAGGACGTCGACTACGTTTTCCATCACGCTGCAATGGCGAGTGTGCCGCGAAGTATGCGGGAACCAGCTCTTTGCCATGCCTGGTGCACAACGAGCACTGTCGAATTGTTACAAGCGGCTGCGTCGGGTGGTGCCAAACGTTTTGTGTTAGCCTCGACCAGTGCCGCGTACGGCGATTCACCCTTCGTTTCCAAACGAGAAAGCGATCCAACATCCCCTCTTTCGCCATACGCCGCAGCGAAGCTTGCCGCCGAAGCCTATTGCCAATCATTCAACCATAGCTTTGACATCGAAACGGTCGTATTGAGGTACTTCAATGTCTTTGGGCCCCGGCAAGATCCCCAGAGTGAATACAGTGCGGTGATCCCTCGGTTCGTTGCCAAGATTCTATCGAGCGAACAGCCGATCATTTATGGAGATGGCGAGCAGTCACGGGATTTTGTCTTTGTCGGCGATGTGGCCAAAGCAAATTTGTTGGCTGCGACCACGCCAGGTGCCCAAGGAGGAACATTCAACATCGGGCGAGGAGAACGAACTTCGCTGTTGACGCTCCTTTCGCTGCTTCGTTCGATCCTAGGCCAAGGCATCGATCCGATTCATGAACCGGCACGAGTCGGCGACGTGCGAGATTCACTAGCGGATATTAACGTGGCAAGAACGCGGCTAGGGTTCGAACCTGATGTGAGTATCGAAGAGGGCTTGCGGCAGAGCGTCGATTATTACCGCAGCATCGTTGAGTAAGACATCGGTCCCGGTTTATTTCGTCGCCCTTCGCAGAACGACAGACAACACGGCATCACGAACTCGATTGAACAGCGGCCCCTTGGCAACTGGATCCGGAACCTGCGGTGCAGCCATAACAATGGCGCCCCGTCGCAATGCTTCGCTGCGCTAACTTTTCGATGTCGAAATCAAAAATCGTTTGCGCTGCGCTCGGTTCAACCCCCAACTTAAGCATTTGGTTGAAGTCGCAATCAAATAATCGCCCTTGCCAATCAACCGACACCATTGTGTGACACATCGCATGGTCAGCCGCGATCGGATTGAAAGCTTCGACTAACGTTTCCATGTAAGTGTCATAACTCCCCAAGCGGAGCAACTCATCAAGAAACCGGCTGATCGGTAAATTCGCGATCGTAAATAACTGAGAAAACTCGACCCCATAACGTTTTTTCAATTCGGTGCGGTAGGTGGCCTCGAGTTCATCTTGCGAAGGCGGTAGTGAAGCACCGACGGGGTTGTAAACCAACGTCAGCAATCGAGAAGAGTTTGGCTTGCCAAAACCGAGCTGATTCAACCGCTTCAATGCGGCGATCGAACGGGTGAACACGCCGTCGCCCCGTTGGGCATCGCAGTTTTCTTCCAAGTAGCAGGGCAACGAGGCGACAATTTCGACCTCGTTCTCAGCGAGAAATTCGGGCAAATCCGTAAACCCTTTGGCCATCAGTATCGTCAAATTACAACGATCAATTACGCGCCGACCGAGCAACCGAGCTTGTTCGACCAAAAATCGAAAATTCGGATTCATCTCAGGAGCGCCACCGGTAATATCGAGTAACGGGATATCGTTTTTTTTCAGCACATCGATGATCGCTTCGGCGGTTTCACGCGACATGCTTTCGCGACGATCAGGCCCCGCATCAACATGACAATGCGTACAAGTTTGGTTGCAGACCTTACCTACGTTGATTTGCATCACTTCGATGCCCCTCGCAACGAATGCATTGCGGTCGTGCTGGAGAAGCGAATCACCAAACGTTTTCAGTGCAGCGGATCTTTCGCCTTCTAGCACTTCGCGTTGGCGAGCGGGTTGCGAGAGAGAGCTTCCTTGACGTAGTAGGCTTAACTGCATTTAAAATCCGTAAGGTTTGAGTGCGCCCGGTTCTAAGTAAATTGCCCGTGCATCATCCAAGTGGCATGTGCGTCCGCAGTCTTTGTTGTAGCGATATCTCGGTAGATCCACCACCATCGGCCATTGGCGGTTTCGACACGGTAGTAGTCTCGCCGAATCGACGGCCCCTTCCACCATCCGGTTTCAATCCGCTCAGGACCCCACACTGCCACGATCCGAAAGGTTTGGTTACGAAATCGAACGACCGAGGGTACGTCGCCGGATTGAGCCGACGGAGGAGCCAAGGAAGTCAACAAAAGCGGGTTCGCAAAAATAGTTAAAGGCCGCCGCATTGCATCATCGCGAGATGGCAATGTGTTTATCGTCATCGATTCATTTCGATCATCGGTTGCCTCTTTTTTATTTTGATGGCGGAAACCCTTTTGGTTTGGGCGTGTCCTGCTGCGACTTTTCGATTTCCCACCTATTGATGTGGAACCTATCGCAGAAAATCCCGTCATAGGGTAAACCGAATAGGCGTTTTCGGGGAGCGAATCGGTTTCGCTTTCCACACTCAAAACTGCGTCACGTCCCAACCGTCCACTGAGTGAATCCACCAACCGTGAAACTGACGATCCGCCGAAGGAATGCGAAGAGCACACGTGATCGTTGGCGTCGTCAAACAATCCGCTCTGAACACTTCGAAGTGGTGAAGTCAAAGGAATTGATAACATCAACGTGACAACATTGGATGGGATACGGAAGTTTTCGAATCGGGATGACAACAACGAAAGAAGGTGTTTCGTATCTTGGCTCGGTGCGAACAATCCAATCACGATATTTAACGGCGGGTGGGCCGCAAGGCCCAGGCGACATAGCAGACTTAATGCCCCATGTTTGCGTGTCGCCAATCCCGCCCCTATTTCCTCCATCATCCACTCGATCCGATGAAGCAAGATCTCGCGATCATCGGTGGGATACTCAAGTTCATGTGAACAACAAATTTCGGGTTCATCGTGATGAACATTGATCGGCTCGTCGATCTCGTCCATCGCTTGGCTAATTCGCGTGACAACGTTTTTCCCCAAGCGTGTTGCCAAACCGCCACGAGGTAAGCGAAGCAATTGATCGACACGCTCGATTCCCAATCGATCAAGCGTTGCCACCGTTGCTAGATCAAGCCTCAGCGATTCAACCGGAAGTGGCCCTAGTGAAGTAGCCGGATCATCAACAACTTCGATTGCGGCAGCGCCAAAGTGAGCCATTGCCCATGCAGCCGACACACTCGGTGCGATCGCAATGCGAGCGTGCAGTGAAGCATCCGAAAGAAATTTTGAGGTCGCTTCGAGCAATCCCTGTTCGCCACCAAACAAATGCTCTACACCCGAAACATCACACAGTAACGATTCGGGTTGATGACGAGGGAAACCGGCCCATGGATATTTTTCGAGCGGTTCGATCGCAACCAATGGTGCGATATGGCTTTGTAGTTTTGCGGCAAGTGCAACCAGATCTTGATAGTCGACGTACGGATCATGCGGCAAGACATTCAGTTGCGGCCCTATTTCTTCATCAGCATGTTGTTCGTCAACTTGCTGACTTCGATGTTGGATCAATTGATTCGCTTGGATCAGTGGCATCCCGATTCGGATGCCCATCATCGATGCATGACGACAGCATGCGATCACCGTTCGTCCGCGACGTGAATCATCAGCCCACAGAACCGTGAACGAACTTGGCTTGTGCTCGTTTTGGCTATGCCCGTTTTTGGTTGCCAGTGCCCGCTCGCTTGGCTCTCGCAGCGACAAACTTTGGATGGGCCAATTGGGAAGCCAGATGCACAGCAGCCGTTTCATGTTGATTCTCGCCATGTTGATTCTGGCTCTGTTGGTTTTTGGACGGAACCATTACTTCGAGTAGCCGAGCTTGAGCATCGATTTGCAACCAAACGCTATGCCGCCGCTGAGCATGACCATCACCATGACCATCACCATGACCATCACCATGACCATCACCATGACCATCACCATGACCACTCGCACCGCGACCACGATCGAGGGTGACTCGCATTGGTGAGTTGGCATAATCGAAATGGCCCGCTGAGTGTACGGAGTTTTCCAAGCGCCGACCTGCCACCCGTTGAACCCGCAAGCGAACATCCGCAAAACTGGCTTGGCCACGTACTTCGCTCGGACGCACCAACAAGCCCGTCGTCCGCCCTGCTTCGGCCGCCAATTGAAAACGTCTGGCGTCACGATCATCAAGCCGCCTATCGACCATTGACCAAACAGCCGCGACCGCTTCGCAACGCAACGCTTGGTCGATCGCCCATACCATATCGCGATGCGATTTCGGGCGAACCAAAATCATCCGCTCGCAAGGAATCCCCAACGCCACCGCAGCGGGTGGGTAAAAGGAATGATTCGAGTCGACGATCACGACGGGACCAGCTGGTTGATGAAGCCGCAAACAATTCGCGGCCACCACGATCGACAAGGCGGCTGCGCCATAACCGCCGGAATCGGCAATCCATTCCGTTACCGCGTCGGCGCGAAGGCCTCCTTGCAACAATTTTTGGTCGATAGCGTCACAGCCGGTCGAGAGTGATTTTTTGACCGTTGATTCCGATCCGGTGACACATTTCGCCTTGACCCGCAATTGTCGCAGCATTGCTTCACGATCGGGCAGTTGATCCAGCGGTTGATTCGATTCGGGCGTTGAATTCGTATCGCATGATTCGCAGGGCGACACAGCGGCTTGCTGCACAGACACAGCGGCTTGCTGCACAGACACAGCGGTTTGCTGCACAGACACAGCCGACCCGACCGATCTTAGCGTCGCGGGCCGCTTTGGTTTTACGGGGACCGCTACTTCTGCAACCGGTACAGCAACTTCCATGAATCCAAATGTTTGCTGGACGGTCACGTTTAAGATATCCCTCGACTACAATAAAACCCTGCTGCTAAGGATCGTTTTCGGCGGTCAGCCAAGCGGACCATGAGCCAGAAACCGACGCAGCAAAAACGAATGCCTCCAATCCATGCTATCATTTGCTAGCAAAGGTGGGTAGCATCTTTTTCAGCAAATGAATTCAGTGAGAATGAACGGATGATGCAAAAAATACGTTGGTTTCTGTTGGTTTTGGGCGTCACCGTGGCGTTGGTGACTGCCCTTTGGAACAACGGCCCGGTAACAATCAACTTTCCGTTTTTTCATCGCGAACTTCCTCTTTCGCTGCTGATTTTGACATCGGTTGCCTGTGGTTTTCTGCTCGGCGCGATGACGACCTACTCGATGTTGCGGTCACACAAAAAAGCCACCCCAAAGCTGAAAAAGCCATCGAAAAGCAGCGAAAAAGAGGCCGCCACCCCACCTCCCGATCTGACCAAGGAAGATACGACCAAGGAATTCGCGTCCGACCAACCCGCTGCGAAACCGTAAGCTACTTGGCCCGGCGTTGCCCCTGAACGGCCCGGCGTTGCCCCTGAGCGGCCCGGCGTTGGGCGACCATGTCGTAACGCATCAACACCAAACGAGCCAAATCACCCATATGATTAAGTCCTTGCGGAGGCTCTTCGACCCGTGGGGTTGGCATTACCGCCGATGTCGCAGCAGCTGATGTCGCAGCAGCCGATGTCGCAGCAGCCGATGTCGCAGCAACTGGCGTTCGTCCGCTGGCGGGAACGATACCGGTGGTGAAAGAAACCGCCGGGGAAGTGACCGAAACCGGTGAGTCGAAAAGCATCAATTGGGTCATCGAACTTGATTCCGTAGGAGAGGGATGGGAACGAAAAGAATCGTGTGAAATGATTTGGGAAACCAAAACATTGCCGAGTGATCAATCACTCAGGTACGATCATTGTTCGCGACCCCTGTGACACGTCTGGTCACACGGAAAATAGAAAACAAGAATTTTTGGGAAAAAGCTTTTTGGGGTGATGCCTGCTTGATGCATTGATACACCAGAAAAAGGGCGACGAAAGTTAGATTCCCCAAAAGGCTGGCGGCACGATTGACCCAAATAAAAAAGGGAACAAGCATTTAGCTTGTTCCCTTCATTTTTTATTTTTCAATTTTCGACCGTTTAGGCCGATTCGGACTAAGTCGTTCGGGCTTAGTAGCGATCGCCACCGCGACCGCCGCCGCC
>SJPJ01000001.1:2589256-2909856 GCA_007859835.1 Novipirellula herctigrandis
TTCGTTCAATCCGGTAATCGCTGCCTGTGCTTCCTGATCGCTGCCCATTTCGACAAAACCGAAGCCTTTGCTTCGACCACTGTCGCGATCGGTAATAACCTGCGCACTTTCAACCGTGCCAAACTGAGCAAATAGCTGCTCCAAATCCGAACTAGAGACACTAAAGCTCAAGTTCCCACAATACAATTTCCTGCCCAACGCAAAACTCCTGTGCAAGGATGGACAACCCGGTTTTCAATTCGGGTTTACAAAGACGAATCCCGCTTGGAAACTCACCAAACAGGGGAGGGAAGCGGCGCGAGCCGGCCAGAAACCCTAGCGACGGATGCACAATCTACCAACCAAGCGATCACGATAGCCGAAATAGTAACCGTTGAATAGGTACTACGGATGAAATGAGAGCGGAAATAGTCGCACTTTTCCCCCACAGCTCCGCTTTATCACAACGGTTGGTGATACAAATGAGCTTCGGATACCATTCTGCTGACGTCAACTCCACTCGATGCAGTGTTTTTTACCACGCAAATCTGCTCATCCGTGCAGTCAAATCGTGCCACACAAAAATTCACCAAAACTCAACTCTCAAACAACGCTCTTAAAGCCGAACAAGCTGCTTCGATCGAGTGTTTCTGGTGAACCATTGCCACCCCTTTCTCCGCTAACTCCGTTCGTCGTTGCGGATCGTTTTTCAACGCCAAGATCGCGTCTGCGAGCGCGTAATGATCATTGGGCGGCACCACAACGCCGCCCGAAGTGGATGCGACGAGTTCTCCGAAACCACCATGGTCTGGCAATACCACCGGCACCCCCGAGGCGATTGCCTCGAGTGCAAACAATCCCTTGGGGTCTTCGTATTCCGTCGGAACGGACAACAAATCAAGGGACTGCAAAAAACGAACCTTTTGCTCCAACGTCGGACTGCCGTGATAACAAAAACGAGCTGCCAAGTTTGCTTCGCGAATTCGGTCTTCGATCGAATTCAAATAGGGACGATTCACTTCCCCGAGCCACCCAGCGACTTCCAACGTCACGTCTTGATCACGTTCTGCCATATGCAGGAACGCGTCGACCAGTCGATGCAATCCTTTTTCGGGTGAGATGCGAGCTAAGTAACCAATACGAAATGGTTTTGCCTCTTCGCCACTTGGCCTCCGCGGCTTGTACGGCGAGAGGTCAATCGTTAAAGGGATCGTCGCAATCTTTGCTTCGGGAACACTCAGCAGCGCACTCATCCTGTCAGCATAGAACCGGCTGTTGACAACAAAGTGGTCCACCGACTTGACCAAGTCACTGCACAATCGAATCGCTTCGGCCCGCGCTTCCTGCGGTAAATGGTCAAGGAAGATATCGTCGCCTTGCAGCATCACGATCGTTTTTGTCCCTGGCAAACGCTGGCGAATCAACGGCAGCGAACCTCCGATCAGCAAGTTGCTAAAGACGATCACATCGGGTTTGATCTCCTGTTCGAGCCAACAAGCCAACCGCTGGACCTCTTCGGCTTGACGTCCCTCGGTTCCTTTCAACATCGATACCGCTAACGCCCCAAGTTTTGCAGGATCGGTCGACGCGGCACCGCGCGTGGCGAGTCGTATCAATGGTGGCCAATCGAGCATGCGGCGCAACGATTTGGGTACAAACCGTAGCCACGGCATTTGTTGCAGCAAGTAGACGTGAATGCCGCCAAAAAAAATCTTTTCGCGGGCGACACTGACTGAATCGGTTCGAATCGGCGTATAAATCGGTTGCAAAAGACAATCGATCCCCGATGCACCGTCGGTCGGATTTCTCAGTGACCGCGCTAACGCATTGTCATGCATACAACTGCCACAGTACATTCCGGCAGCCCCCGCAGTTAAAAAAACAACTCTCATTTCCTCATGCCTATCGCCCGTGCTTTTCTCAACGGGATTCCACTATACGGTTTGTGTATGTCCAACGAATCGAACCATTCTACTCCGAGGATCAACAAACGGGTTCTTCCCACGGTTTCAAGTGACTCGGTCGTTGATTGTAGCGGCTGCGGTGTCTGCTGCATGCATATGGGCTACCCCGTTTACACCCAAGCCACCGAAACACGACCAGCCGAACCTTGGTGGGAAACGATGCCCGAAGCGATCAAACAAGAACTACTTGAGACGATGGCAACCTACCAAACGCCTGACGGGGAACTCGACGGGCCCTGCATTTGGCTTGACATGGAAACACGCCGCTGTCGACACCATGAGCATCGCCCAAATGTTTGCCGAGATTTCCAAGTCGGCAGCAAAACATGCCGCGATTGGCGTAACCACTATCGCGACCGATTGAAAGGACAATAGGCCCTCTCGTTTACACCATATCTACACCATCGTCGTTAACAACCGAATCCCAAGTTGAGCGCACGAAGCGGAGTTTATTAGAGTTTCTTTTTTGGTGTCTTCGAGACGAACTGGACGGGCACGTCCGGCAAGGCTTTTAAGAAGGCCCGCCCGTACGGCTTACTTTCGATTCGCGGATCGAGCACCACGACCATCCCTTGATCCTCCTGAGTTCGGATCAATCGCCCGAAACCTTGCCGGAACTTAATGATCGCTTCGGGCAATTGAAAGTCACTAAATGGATTACCGCCACCATCGCGTATCGCTTCAAGCTTCGCTTCGAGAAGCGGATGATCGGGCACCGAGAAAGGCAACTTCGTTATCACCACATTCGTCAAAGCATCGCCAGGCACATCGACTCCCTGCCAAAAACTATCGGTACCGAACAACACGCCTCGCGGATTGCGGCGAAACGCGTCCAACAATTGAGTTCGGTTCTGCTCACCCGCTTGGCTATATAGTTGCAGGTTGTTTTTTGCAAGCCACGGCGTCAGTGACGTTGCACATCGCCGCAACAAGTCGTAACTGGTGAACAACACAAACGCGTGTCCGTCGGTATACCCAACGACTCGTTTGATTTGTTCGGGGATCGATTTTTCAAACAATTCACGGTCTTTCGACGGATCAGGCAAATTGCGAACGACGACCAACTTTGCTTGCTGCTTGTAATCAAATGGGCTGCCGACACGGATCGACAAACCATCGGTTAAACCAATTCGAGAGCGAAAGAACTCGAACCGATCATCATTGCCGGTCGCCAACGTTGCGCTGGTCATCACGACGCTGCGAATCATTTCGTTTTGAAACAAGATCTCTCGCAGTGTCGAACCAATATCAATCGGCGAAGCCGCAAGCGTGAGGCGATCGAGCCCCCGTCGCGATCCCGATCGTTCGAGCCAATAGACGGCCGCATCGATATCCTGATTGAGCCATTGCCGCAATTCACCCGATAAAACCGCCAACCGTTCGCTTGCCGACGCAAAATCCTTTCGATCCGCTTCGTTATTCTGTCCGTCCGCCTGTTGCATCAGCGCTTTGGCCAATATCTCCATTGGCTCGCTGAGCGGATTGTCAACGACTTTGGGATGCATCACACGCCCATTACGACTCCCCGAGTTTTCCCACCAATCGAGCAAGTCCGCGAAAAGATTTGAAGCGGCAAAACGACATTGATCGACTTGTCGCTGCAAACCTTGCAACTTCTGCTCGACCAACAAACCTTTTTGAGTTCGATCGTTGTAAAGTTTATTAAACGTGTAATCGAATTGGCCGCTGGAGAGTCGAATGCCAAGATGGTCTCCGGCGACCGCTTCAATCGTGTGACACTCGTCAAGAATCACAGCATCGTAGTCAGGCAAAATCGATACTTCTTGTTGCCGCAATGCCAAATCACTAAAGAACAATGCATGATTGACGACCATCACTTCCGCGTTGGCTGCACGCCGGCGAGCTTTAAAGTAGAAGCATTCTTTGAAATGCGGGCATTTGCGACCAAGACAATTACTTGTGTCACTTCGGACTTCATCCCATACCGACGAATCGGGCTTTACCGGCAATGAAGACAATGAGCCATCGTTGGTCGACTTAGACCACTTGGTGATCGATTGCAACTGCTGGTACTGAATCTCATTTGCCAATGTCGAAGTCATTTTCGACAATGCACGTTCCATTCGTCGAATCGACAAGTAGTTGCTGCGGCCTTTGACCAAGACTGCCGAGAATTCGCGAGGGATGACGCTATTGAGCAGTGGAATGTCTTTGTTGATCAGTTGTTCCTGCAAACTAATCGTGTGAGTGGACACCAGGATTCGGCGTTTGCGGTTTTCTTTCGGTTCCGGTTTCTCACCAAACTCTTCGTCGAATTCGTCCTCGTGATCTTCTTCACCCTGCTTCTCGGTTGCATAGAGAATCGCGGGGACGAGGTAGGCAAAGCTCTTTCCAGTCCCCGTGCCGGCTTCGGCAACCAAATGCTGGTCGCTACTAAGAGCCTTTTCCACTTCGGCAGCCATGGCCAATTGCTGAGGACGTGGCTGGAAGTTAGGCAACCGCCGAGAAATGCTCCCACCTTCACCAAGAATCGATTCTGCTTGCAGAGGTTCACTCAATGGATTGCTTGCGATTTAAGGGGGGAGCGGAAGAAAAAGCACATGCGATTTTTTCGCCGAATGTTTGAGTGCAGCCGTTTAGACTACGACCGGGTACGCGACGACCGCAAAGTCCTTGAAGCGGCCCAAAGGCTAAACTTTCGCAAAAAACGAATGCGATTAGCGGCTAAAGCCTGGACACCAACATTGGCTAACCGGTTTGTTCCTGAAACTTTAGGAGCGAATGCTCAAGCAGCACAATGGCGGCATCGATATGTTCTCTCGTCGTGATCGCTGGCGGTGGCAAAAAACGAATCCGCGTTGGATCACTGCCGCACACGAAACCAAGTAGTCCGACATCGTACATAATATCCATCATCGATTTCGCATGCTCAAAACTTCCGTTGCCTGGCGTAAACACGACCATCATCACTTCGCCGAATGGCCCTGACAAAACCCCCGGGTACTTGTTGGCTAATTTTTCCAATTCGGCTGCGAAATAATCGTGTCGACGGACATTCTCTCCATCCGCTCCATAGCAACCCATTGCATCGATGGCGTCGAGCGTCGCCAAGCCTGTGGCAATCGATGCCGAAGCCCCCGTAAAGGTTTGACTTAACACCGGGCCTTTGGGCACAAAATCACTTCCGTACAGAGTCGCACATACCTGCGTTATTTTTCCGATCGTGACGATGTCCGCGAACGCGTCAAGGCTGTAGTGCTGGAACGCAAACGGGCGTGTCGTGCGCGCGAAAGTTTGTATCTCGTCAAACAGAATGGGAATCCCCGCTTCGCGGAGCGGTTTGCATAGCGAGGTAAAGAACGCGTTGCTGCCCGGATAGTAGCCACCTTCACCGGCGATTAGTTCCGCCCAAAACCCAGCGTAACGTCCTGGGTGGCGTTTCAGCAAACGATGCAGCTCATCAACGGCCCATCTCGTACTGCGCTGGGGATGCTCAGGGTCCAAGAAGGGTAAGTAGTCGACGTTCAATGCCACCGGCAAACCGGCACGATAATTCGGACGATCCGTCAACGCGGCAAGCGCTAATGAACGCCCTGCAAAAGCGTTGTCAAAAGCGATGATTCGGTCGGCAGGCGATTTGCGATGCAAGGCGATTTTCAATGCATTCTCATTGGCCATCGCACCACTAGTGGAAAGCAAACAGTGATCCAACTTGGCTCCACTTTCAGTCGCCAATCCCAACAACCGTTCGCACATTTTCAAGCTGGGCGGATGTTGCTGCAAATTCCCCTGCATGACGGCATCTTCGAGTGCTCCGTCGATCGCGGCCTCGATCAATCGCGGGTCGCTATGTCCGCAACCATAGACGCCAATCCCGCCGATGAAGTCTAACTTGACGCTGCCATCCGCCAATTCCACGAACGGCCCCTTACCGAGCCCCGAAGACAAATAGGGCCAAATCAGCGTGCCACCGCGAGCCTTTCCGAATCGCTCAAGCATCGAATTGTAATGTGGCTTTAACCCGTCATCGGCGGGATGCACCTGCTTGAGCGGCTGAGCATGTTCGGCGACTGCTTCGGCAATCAATCGCTTTGCCTCAGCGATACGTGGGTCACTGCGAAGTGAGTCGGCGTGTGTATGGGGACGATTTTCTACTAGATGAACCACAGCCACGGGCTCCAAGATGGAAAGATTTGGCAACATTGGAATGCCGAATCGTACCGTTTGGACGCGGTTAATGAAATTGGGCGAGTCAGGATGCGGTTTCTAAATGCGTCGGATAAAATCGGCCGCATAACTCCTCACTTGGGTGCCGTTGAGAACGTGAACCATGCGAAGCTGTTGGACTTGTTCGTCGCTAAAGGAACTGAGCGGCACATGCACCAAATGCTTGTGATGTCGACGAGCGAGTCGTTGCCAACCGCTGCCGGGCGGCAACGCCGACAACAGTGCGATTTCGCGGCCTCGCGAATGCAAACACGCCGCCGCAATCAAACGCTCTTCCAACGTCTCTGCATAATCAAGTCGCGAGTCGATCCAAATATCGGGTATCACCACCGGAGGGTAAAGAAACAACGCTCCGCCATAAATGCCCAAGCCGATCCCCGGCCCAACCAATTCGTCCTGAAAATCCGATGCAAAGAACGCTAACGTTGATTCGTCTTTGTGTTCGGCAAACCATGTTGTTCGCCATGGATACTCTCGTGGATCCGCCGGTGAATCAAACATCATCACACAGGCATCCAAATCACCGCGACTTGGAGGGACCACTTTCACGTAGATTTGTTTCTCGTACCAATGGCGAAGCGTATCGCGAATATCAATTCCATCCTTCACGCTAGAGGTAAACTTTTCGGTACGCGCTAAGTCGTTGCCGATAATCGCGCGAGCGCGATCGAAGACGCGAGTTCGGAAATTCTCGATGCGTTCATCTTCGGGCGGATAACTGCATTGGCTATGCGGATTCCATCGATACTTCCATCGATCTTGTTCGTATTTATTAGGGCGACGCTGTAACTTAATCGTTTGCCAAGTGATTGGCGGCCCCGGTAATCGACTAACCAATGGGACCGTTTCGCCATCGGGCAACCGGCCTTGGTCAATCCCCAAGGTGACTTGGTGCATCGGATCGCGGTCCACTGTTTCAGCGTTGCCAAACGCGTATTGGTTCGCGACTTCCGCCACATGAAGCGAGAATTGATCGCCAAGGATCTGTTTGGTTGCCGTGACAATTGCCACCAAATCGGGGGTCATCCGGCGATGAATCAAACAGAGGTTGCGGATGTAGGTCAAACATTTAGACAGCAACAGTGGAGTGATGCGGCGAGCTCGGCTGCCCAACTCTTCACGATAGCTTTCACGTGCGGCGATCAACAATTCCTTGACGCCGTCAATTTGCAGATCCTCGTCTTCTTCCAACTCTGCACGCGCACGTTCATACAATCCGGTGATGTAGGGCAATTCACCGAACAGGAACATCAGCGTCCGATCTTCCACCGAGAATCGCTCGGCTGGCTCGACATAATCATGCTCAGGCATTTCAATCTCAGCCGCCTGGTTGGTTATATTGTATGATCGTGAGCTTAGCTGAGTGTATGCTTCACGGATCCATGGCCAATGCAAGACACTGCAAACGAACAAGATTCGCTCATGCCGCGATTCCAATTCCTTCAGTCGCATCGCCATATACATGATCCGCTGCTGCGTTTGATGATCCGACGGCCTCGCAATACTGGGTAGAACCGCCGCGGCAAACACCTCCGGAGAGACATGACGAACGGCGAACGGATCAGGCATCACACTTGAACAAGGCAGAAACGGATCGGTTTCCAGATCGACATAAGCACGCGAAATATGCTCGCCCATCGCGGCCCGAATCGCCATGATCACCGGTTGGCAAGGGTCAATAGGAACGTAGCTGTGCGGAAATGTTTCGAGATCGGAATCGTCATCCTCATTCGTTTCGCCCCAGGCCGGTTCGGACCAATCATGATCCCCTGCCAATGGCTCAAAGCGGGGGGTGGTCGGCTGAATGACGATCGAAGGCCGAGGAAGTTCCAAGACCGCTGTTTCAACCGGATGGCGGAACGATTCGGGCAACGGAACCGCGAGACAATCGAAGGGATTTTCGAGAAACCAACGTCGGACGATCAACGAAAATTGGCCGCTTCCGTGGATCACGGGCAACACCGAAATTCGGTCGCCAATCTGTAACAGATGTGGCGTTTTGTCATGGGGAGAAAAAATCACGAAAAGCACTCTTTTCTAGCGAACCAAAATTAACTAACATCGTATCCTAACGCTCCAAGGTCGGCATTATTTCCAGCATTCCTTCGCATAGAGATTCCCATCTCCATGGGCGATTGCCCTCCCGCGAAACCTGGCTCTGACCTTCGAACACGGATCATTTTTTCGTTCGGAAGCACCAAGTTATTCTTAAAAACACAGTTCCCAATTGGGAGCTGTGTTTTTTTTTGCCTTTATCGCCGGTTCATCACTTCATATGCACGTCCCTTTGTGGGAACGGGATGGAAATGCCTGCTTCGCGGAACGCTTGAAGTACGGCGATGTTGATTTCATGCGTCACCCCCACGCGGCGATCTAAGTTCGACAAGTAGAATCGAACCGCATAATTCAATGAATTGTCCCCAAAATTGTCAAAATTGATGAGTGGCGCGGGATCGTTCATCACGTCCGGATGCTCACTGACGACACGCAGCAAAATTTCCTGGACTTGATGAGGGTCGCTGTCGTAGTCAACACCAACATTGATCGTCAACCGGTTGATCACGTTAGACAACGACCAATTTAGCAACTTTTCCGTAATCAAGTCCTTATTTGGGACGACTAACTCTTTTCGATCCCAACTTGTGACCGTCGTCGCTCGCATTTGGATTCGCGATACGATGCCGGTGGTTCCGTCGATTGTCACAACATCCCCCACTCGCACCGGTCGCTCAAGCAATAAAATGATACCCGAGACAAAGTTTGCCACGATTTCCTGCAACCCGAAACCGAGACCTACCGAAGCGGCTGCAAGCAACCACCCGAGCTGAGTCCACGGAATACTCAACAAGTTCAAAATCAGGATAGCCGCAATGACAGTCAAAACGTAGCGCAGAATGGTGGTCAATGCATAGCGTGCACCGCTATCAAGCGACGTTCGCCGCAGAATCGACAGCTCCAACAAGCTCGGCAAATTTCGCACGGCAAAAATAGCACCAACGATCGTCACAAAAACGTATATCAGGTCGCGTAGCGTCACCGCTTCGACGGTTTCGCCCATACCCACCGTCCACAATTCAACTTGGTTGAATCGTTTGATCGCTGGCAACACATCGCTCCAAATGAACAACAGCCCAAAAAACGCAACCGAAGCTGCGGTGACATGAAACAGTTGCCTCGTTTGACGATCAAGCTTAGGAAGATCCGCTGCCTCCTCCTCTTGAATCTCAATCCCAATGTCACTGGTCAACCCTTCGGCAGACGACGCTGTCAGGGCGGACAATTTCTTTTCGCGGCGTTCCATCGCTTGTCGGCGGGCGACATCTCGGTAATGCAGACTTAGAACACGAAAAATCAACGCAGTTAGAAGCAACACAAATACCAAAAACAAAATTGACGCTTGCAGCAATTCGCCAAACGTAAATGCGGTATCAAGAAATCCCATAAAAGCGAAAACCGCAAAACTGATTGGCAACCCGATGGCCACCAACCAAATTAAACGCCGCCATCGGTAACTTTGCGAATCGGGATTCTCGCGGCGTGTTTGCACATAGATCGGACTATTCACCCGAAACATCAAATGGTGAAACGTAGCGGTTGCAATAAACAAAGCGATCGCTGTCAAGCGAGAAAGACTCGTCCGAACCACCTCATTAGGATGCTCGCGGAATACCCACATCAAGAAAACGAGGATCGCTCCGGTCACCGTGTACCAGCGCAAATGAAACCGAATCAATGAACGCACCGGTTCGTCCCATCCAAAATGTGCTTCGGCGAGTCCATAGGGACGGCAAACATGTTTCATCAATTCGCGAGACGCAACGTAGACGGCCGTAAGGACGCATGCACTGCCAACACCATGCACAAACACCCCGCCGCCGATTTGGCTTTTCAAAAGCCATCCCATAACCGCAAAAACGACGGGCCATGCTAACGATAAAATGACGGTTGCCAACAACGCTTTGGCGGTCGGAGCAAACGTCGTTCTATAGAGAGAAGCTTCCTTGGCGGTCTTTTCCAAAACATGCCGACAACGAGGCCGATAAACAAACAAGCCAATCGCCACCAAGGCGGCAAGCATCGAAGAGATCGGTTGGCTGAATGCACCGAGAGTCCATTGACTCAACACACCACGCCAATGACTTGGCTTCGTCATCCATGCCGTCGCAGGGACGATTTCCTTCAACTCGGCAACCGAAAATGCGGGTGAACTACGAATCCAAAACAGATTTTCATCCACAAACCTAATGTAGTGGTCGATCGCTTGCCGAAGTTCCCGACGGTGGGTGTCAGCATCGAGCATTGTTTGAAGCAGCGAATTTTGAGCCACCAAAGTGTCCGACAACAATGACTTTTGCTGCCGTAGTAGCTTCTGCTTTTGCACGCTTTCCGGTGAATCGCCAAGCGACTCAAGCTGGATTTCAACTTGATCAAGATTGTCCTCCAACTCAAACGCATTGATTTGATACTGTTGGATTTTTTCACGCAAATCGGTTCGCGGCTGAAACTTTGCACGCAGTTGTTGAAATTCACTTTGTTTATCACGAAGCATGACACCGAGTGCGTCGGTCAAGCCAACTTTTTCGAGTCGCTCTTCGGAGTTTTCTTGAGCCGCTTTGACGAGTCGATAACTCTGTTCGGATTCAGCGAGTAAACTCGAGGCTTCCGCCGCTTGCCTAACGAGGTCTTGTTGCTGGCGAGCGATCTCGATGTTCTGTTTCGCAATCGGCTTGAGTTGCTCGGGAGTTTCAGCAAGCATTTCCGTCAAAGATTCGATTCGATCAGCGACCACGTCCCGCTGCCGCTCGATCAAAGCCGCTGCAAGTTGGTTCGCCTCTGCTTGCAAGGCCGTCACTCGCAGGCCGGACAATTGAACTTGTAGCGGCAGCAGGTCCACCGTGGACCCATAGGCGGCTTGTTCCTTACTTAACTCCGCCAATTTTGCCGCACGTGATTGTCGGCTCGCTTTCAACTGAATGACTCTTGCACGCGTTTGCAACGGAATCTCGTTGGGCGGAGCTTGTCGCGACAATTGCTCATCAATTTTTTCGAGTTCCTCTTCGGTAGCGATCCGCTCAGCCGGAATTTCGCCCAGTCGCTCTTGCCGACGCGACCGCTCATCCTCAAGCAATTTTTTCTGTTTGGTTGCAAGCTCCAGTTCTGATTTCTTAGCCGTCAAACGTTGCTTGATGGACTCGACGGTTGCATCGGCATCCAGCGGTCCAAGCGCAGGCAACGGTTCGTCAAGTTTCAGCTTCGTTTGACGGATTTGATCAGCGGCATCAAGAACCATTTTCTCATAGTCGCTAGCGTTTTTCACGCTGGCGTCGGCGGCCTGCAATTTCTGCTGGGCTTGTTGATAAAGATCCTCCAACGCGGTTTTGACGCTCGGCTTGAGGCCATCGTTTGCTTTGACTTCTGCTAACCCCGTCGCGACCGCCTCCTGATCGATGTCCGCTTCCGTGACCACCACGGGAGCGGGTCCATCGGCGTTTTCCGATGCTTGTGTCAGCTGAGCCTGGCCTTGCGCCGGCAAAAGAGCTGAAAAGCACATCACTAGCAGGGCGAGAAAAATCGCGTTTCGTAGAGCCAAAAGCATGGTGAAATCATCGAGGTTGCTGGGCAAATTGGATAGCAGCGTGCATTTTCAACCATTGCCCCCCCTCTCTGCAACCGCCATCCGGATTTCAGCGAAACCCCAGACCACCGTTGGGGTTAGTCAATCAACCGCCGTACACGACGCAGCCTCGCTCGCTTTTCAGAAATCAACAGGCGACAATGCCAAAGCAGACGTGTTCAGCCCGGTGAACAAACATTAGAATATAGATTCCTTCCCTCACGGGGTTTCCCAAACACCACTTTTTTGCGATTCCGCTGCATTGGCTGTTAGCGATTCGACTGCGATGCGTTATCAACAGTCCGATCCGGACGTTCGTTTGATGCTGCGCGTACGCGACGATGACGCCGGAGCGTTCGAAGAACTGGTGCGACGGTACGAACCGAGATTGGTGCGTTTGATGCAAACCATAGGGCCAAGTCGTGAATTGGCCGAAGACCTAACGCAAGAAACCTTCCTGCGCGTCTACCGGGCGAGAAAACGGTACGAACCGGGAGCCAAGTTTTCGACATGGCTGTTTACGATCGCCGGTAATGTCGCACGCAATTCCGCACGTTCGGTTTCGCGGCGTCAGGAAGTCAATGAAGTCGATGCACCGCGAAACCCCGCAGCTACTAGCAACGCCCAACTTCTCGCCCATACCGCGATGGAAGCAAGTGGATTGATGCCAACAAGATTGGCCGAAGGAGAAGAACGGGCCGAGATCGTTCGCATGGCCGTCTCCTCTTTGAGCGAACGACAACGAATGGCCCTGATGTTGTCTCGCTTTGAAAACATGAGCTACGCCGATATCGCCAAGGCGATGGATTTGACTCCCAAGGCTGTCAAATCGCTGCTGAGTCGGGCACGAGTGAATTTGAAGGAAGTGATCCAACCTTACATGGAATCAGGAACCATTCCGAAGGAGGTTCAATGATGAGTACCAGCCTGCTGTCCGACGAAGCTCCTGTGGATCCCGATGACGAACTCCTAGTCGCCTATGTGGACGGTGAACTCGATAGCCCTTCACGCAATGAACTCGAAGAGCGATTGCTTCGCGACGATTCCCTTCGCCGACGTCTACAAGAGCTACAAGAAGGCTGGGACCTGCTAGACAATTTGGCCACTGCGACGCCAAACGAAAAATTGGTGGAGTCGACGATGGAGTTGGTCGTAGCCGATTTGGTGGCACCAAAAATCGCGAAGCCGGGGATCGCTTCCGCGTACCGACTGCCCCTCATGACTGCCGCAGCATGCATAGCGGGTATCCTTGCAACGATAGGTGTGATTTGGGCGATTCGCAATCACAATTATCAATCACAACTCGCTGATTTGGCGATTGCTGAAAATATCGATGCATATTACTACGGCAGCGATTTGCAATTGATGCGTGATTTAGCGATCAATGAATCGTGGAGCAAAATGATTTTGGCGATGCAAGAAATCGGTGATGTATCGACCCACACGCCATTGGTCGCGGCAACCGATTTGGATGAACGGGAAAAGCAGATTGCGAACTTACCGTTGGCTGACCGTGCCCAACTTGATTCGCGGTGGAAACGATTCACACGTTTAGCACCAGAAGATCAGCAGCGACTTCGCGAAACGGCCGAAGCGGTTCGTCGTCAACCTCAACCCGAGCGATTGCTTGAGACAATGCAAGCGTACGCGGGATGGCGAGAAACACTCTCAAGCGACCTTAGGGATCAAATCAAAAACAGCGATATCGATCAGCGACGTGATGTGATCCGGCAGGCGATCGATGAATCGCAATTAGCATTGTCACGTCAATCGGGAGCGATATTGTCCGACGAAACGATCGAACGAATCGATTACGCGTTACACCGAATATTGCACCAGAGACTTGCACAGAAAATTCCAAATCTAATTGATTTTCGTTCACGGATAAAGAAGTTTTTCAGCCCTGATGCCGTCGACATGGCATCGATTGGCGCGATGGTCGCGAACGACCCGGGACGAACCGATCGCCGATCGAGCGGACGGCTCGGCTTGCTTCGCGGTGTTAGCGATCGACCGGATCCGTTGAGTCACGGAGAATTAGCAATGATTGAATCAATGCTGACCGATGCTGACCGCGAGATGCTTGATATGATCGCCGGAAATCCTCGCGACCCGTTTATCGAATCGGAGACATTGCGTTTTTGGGCCGAAGAGACGCTTCGCCGAAAAATGCCTTGGCGAGAAGAGGACCCGCGAACTTTGATCGAGCGGTACGAACAAATCGATGACCCTGAATACCGAGAAACACTCGATTTGTTGCCTCCAAAAGCGATGCTCGATCGACTCACCCCCGAGCGGCACAGGCCCTAACACCTAGCAACGCGAGAAATTTGAAGATGGCGGTGAAACTTGGTCCTATCCGAGACGCCGAGAACCGAATCCGGCGTGATTTCATCGATTTCGCTCGATTGTGGGGCGATGTGCGCCAAGATTGGTTGGATGATCGGTGTCGCCAATTCGAACAAAAACACCTTGCCTCACTCGGCCCCAGCTTGAATCGGTTCACTGCCGCGCTGAGCGAATTCTATGAGGTCGTGCGGCGTGCCGACGAGGCGCTGCAAGATAACGACCGCAAGGATTCATAGCCGCTCATTCATCGATTACACTAGGAAGGATGAAAGACAACTCTGTCCATCCAACAGGGCTCCTTAGCCCGACTCGTCAATCACGTTTGCTCAAAGGGATCCGCCAGCGATTCGAATCAAGCGTTACCGATCATGGTGCGCTTGCTCTGCGTCATGCTTCGCAAATCGACGAACAGAAACAAACTTTCGATTTGCGCCGCCAAGAGAAGACTGACGAGTGTCGTCTACTGCGCCGCGATACATTGAAAACGTGGGACGAAGCCGAGGAAATCCTCATTCGTCAATACGAAGCTTTCGCAATCCAAAATCGCGACGAGCAGAACCGCTTGACGGCGATATTTCGTCGCAAGTCTGCGGAAGGAAAAGCGAAAATTGAGCACAAAGTGGCGGCTCGTTGTCAGGCAGTGGAGTATCAATATGCCCAACGAAAGAACCGACCAGGACAACAACGCGATAAAGAGCTCTCGGAAATCGACAACGCGATCCAGCCAATCATCCGCAGTTTGCAGCTTGGCCGAGAATTGACAGTGGAAAGACTGGACCATTTGCCAACGGTCCCTCCGCCGGAAACGCCCGAAGAAGACCAACGGGTTCCACCGCCAAAAAACACGAAAGAAACCGTCAATTCCATCAATGAATTGACAAAGCGGTGCGAAGAAACCGTGTTGCTAATGTATGCAGGCTTGGCGTCGAAAATCATCGACTCCTACTATTTACCCGGCACGGTTGTGCTCGTTTGTATCCTTTGGGTCATCGGAACTTATCTCTATCAACCTCAAACGCCATCACTGGTTGTCGCTGGGGTGGGGACCGTGATCACGATTTTGATTGGCTTCATCGCTTACTTCATTTTGATGTGGCCGCTAAAGAAGTTAACCCGTCGACTCTATCCTATCGTCGAACGACTGGCCGCCGCAGCGGACGAGTGCGCACAAGTCGGTCGCGAGCTTTCGATACAAACCGCCTCCGTCGCTTCGGCCGATTTGCTCGCACAGCGGCAATCGCATCTTGCTTCTGCGGCGCGTTGGAAAACGAAACAACTTGATCAACTTGAAAAAGACTTGGAGATCGAACAACAGCATGCCCGCCGGTCGCTTGTTGAATCATTGCATACCGAAAACGAGAATTTTGCAGCCAAACGGACCCGCATCATGGATAGCATGCGAATGCGTGCCGATGCAGTCGCAAATCAAATCACCGGCGAATTGGCCAGAAACGCCGAACAACTGCAAAACGAACGCGATGCATCGGAGACGCGCCGCCGGAATGAGTGCAGACATTTGGTTCAACGACTCGAGCAAGGCGTTGAGCACGGCTTTGATCGGATGACCCAAGCAACACAGCAAGTTGAAAATCAATTTCCAAAATGGGAAACGGTAGTCGCTCAACCACCGCTATCGGCGAACGGCATCGATTTTGTGCCAGTAGGCTCATTGCAAGTCAATCACCATTTGAAGGAAGTCTTCCAGCACCCTGGCGTGGAATCCACTTTCGGTGATTCGTTTCATAGCATTCCGATTCCGGAGACGTGCCCGGTTGTACTACACCGCCGTTTGCATAGCGGACTGATCATCACAGCACCGCCTTCGTTTATGAACCGAGCGATCGAAACCGCCCACCAAATCCTTTGGCGATTGCTATCCGGATCGCCGGCCGGACAATGCAAACTGACGCTATTGGATCCGCTTGGACGAGGTCAAAACTTCACTAGCTTCATGGCACTCGCCGATCATGATCCATCGATTGTCGGGCATCGCGTGTGGACAAGCGACGCACAAATCAACGAGCGGTTTGCGGAATTGTCTCAGCATGTCGAGGACGTTTTGCAAGCCAGCCTTCGCGATCGGTTCGAGCGAATCGAAGATTACAATGAGTTGGCCGGATCGATGGCCGAACCTTACCGCGCCGTTGCGGCGATTGGATTCCCGGAAGGGTTGACACGCGAAGGCTACAAGCACTTACTAGCCCTCGTCGAAAGTGGGCTTCGTTGTGGCATCTTTTTGATTCTTGTGTGTGACTCCACGCGACCGTGGCCAGCCGATATGCCAATGCCCAATTCAGAAAAAGCGATGCGTCTAGCGATCGACCAGGCGGGTGATTGGCATGTCACCAGCGATGGGCTCGACGAACTGCCGTTTGCACCGATGGAATTGCCTTCGGGTAAACTCCGCGACGCATTAGTCGAAAAAATTGGAACCGAAGCGGTTGAAGCTTCGCGAGTGGAAATCCCGCTGGAAAGTATTCTTAACCCCGACCAAGCCGGATTGGGAAATGCCTCCGATGGCGTTGATATTCCTGTCGGTAGCCAAGGAGCACAACGCGTCCTTGATTTGGATCTGGGCGAAGGGGTCCGGCAACATGTCCTAATCGCGGGCAAGACAGGGTCCGGCAAAAGCACCCTTCTTCACGCGATCATCACTTCGGGCGCGTACCGATATACTCCCGATGAGTTGCAATTCTACTTATTGGACTTCAAAAAGGGCGTCGAATTCAAACCGTACGCGGACGAGTGCTTTCCGCATGCACGCGTGATTGGAATCGAAAGTGAACGGGAATTTGGACGCAGTGTATTGCAACGACTGGACGCGGAACTGCAACATCGCGGTGAAAAGTTCCGGGCAGCAGGTGTTCAAGAGCTTGGCGAGTATCGAGCGCAGACCGGCTCGGTCATGCCAAGAATCATGTTGGTTGTCGATGAATTCCAAGAGTTGTTCGTGCGCGACGACCGGTTGGCAGGTGATTGTACAATGTTGCTTGATCGGTTGGTTCGACAAGGTCGATCGTTCGGGATGCACGTGGTGTTAAGCAGCCAATCGTTGGCCGGTGCATACTCGCTGCCACGTGCTACGCTCGGCCAAATGGCGGTGCGGATCGCCATGCAATGCAGTGAATCGGATGCGGCGTTGATTCTGGCCGACGATAACACCGCTGCTCGTTTAATCAATCGACCAGGCGAAGCGATCTATAACAACGCGGGTGGTTTGATCGAAGGAAATCAACCGTTCCAAGTTGCATGGTTGTCTTCGTCGGCACACCGCAATCTATTGTCCCAGATCGCAAAACGCGACGGGAAATTTGTCAAATCATTGCCACCCGCAGTCGTGTTTGAAGGGAACCGTCCCTGCCGATGGACGCCGCTGCTCGCCGACGCCGCGGAAGATTCAGCCGCCCCGCAAACGCTTCAAGGGCTATTGGGCGAAGCTGTTGAAATTGGCCCGCCCGTTTCGGTGAAGTTGACACGAGACACTGGGCGGAATTTGTTAGTCATCGCGCCTCCCGATTCTCGCGGTGCCGTGCTCGCCACATGCTTAGCAAGTTTCCAGCACAACGCCACTCGATTAGAAGTCATCTATTTTGACGGCAACCGAATGGACGATGGCGAATCATTGTCGGGTTGGCTCAGCGAGGCCGGAATCTCCGCAAAGACGGTCAAGCTACGGGACGCGGAGCAGGAAATAATCAAGGTTCGCCAGATGATCAAAGAACGGGGTGAACGAGATACCGAGAGTGAAGGAACGCCGCCACCAGTGCTAGTAGTAATTGATCCACTCGAACGGTTCCGAGAATTACGACAAGAAGAATCGTTTAACTTCTCGTTGGATGCTGCCAGTAGTCCCATGAGCGGATCGGTAGCGTTGCAAGAGACGCTTCGTGACGGCCCACCGGTCAACGTGTTTGTCGGTGTCGTTTGTGGCAGTGGTGAAACTTTGACGAGATGGTTGCCGCGAACGGCACAACATGATTTGGAGTTGCGAGTTCTGGGCCGGATGAACGCTGCAGATTCATCGCTATTAATTGACAACCCGATGGCCTCCGAATTATCGGCTGCGACGATGCTAATGTACGATGACGCCGACGGACAAATCCGAAAGTTCCGTCAATGTGACCGCCCGACTGCTAGCGATGTGGCAAAGTGGCTCAGCGAGTAAGCGTCTGAGCTTGGGCTCCCACTGTGAGTACATCGGACACGTCAATTGGTGGTGTCCAACGTACTTAATTGGTCTGTTCGATAATCCATTTACGATAACCGTCACTTGCTTCGGCGATCGGAATCATAATGATTTCGGGTTCGTCGTAGGGGTGTTCTTTAAGCAAACGGACTTTCACCTTTGGCCATGTCGTAATCGCTGTCTTGATCATCAGACGGAATTCTTGGTTTTCCTCGATTCGGCCCGCCCAGCGATAATGGCTTTTGATCGGCCCATCAATCTGAACGCAGGCCGCCAAAGATTGGCTCACCAAGTCATCGGCAAGTCGCTTGGCGTCCTGTTCGGACTGAACCGTCGTTAGGACCAAAACAATCGACGAAGAGTCTGACATGTTGATATTTCCTTTTTTCGTGTAACACTAGCACTCTATTGTAGAGCCTATGCCGACTTGTCGGACCTCGATTTCTTGCCAACTTCCGTTACGTTTTAGATTGCCTTCCCACAATTCTTAAGAGCTATTGATGAAACGCCTCGCAACTTGCCGTGCAGCTTCACTCTTGACGGTTCTTGCCACTATCACAACGTATGCGCAAGAAGCCAAACCTGCGACCAAAACGATTGTCGTTCCTGATGCTCAGGTTTCTTATATCCAAAACACCTTTCTCGCTGCCCCTATCTCTGGCATTGTCGAGTCGATCCATGTCAGCGAAGGCGAGAACGTGGACAAAGATGCCTTGCTAATACAGCTCGATTCCCTGCATGTTCAAACCGAATATGAAGCGGCGGTGGCTGCGATGGAAGCGGCAAAAATGGCTAGCGACAACGATGTCGATGCTCGCTATGCTCGGCGAGCTCTCGACTTTCATCTGCGTGAACTGAGCCAAAGCCAACAAGCGAATACTCGGTTCTCAGGGGCTGTCAGTGATTCCGAAGTAGAGAAACTGCGATTAGTCGTCGATCAAGCACGGCTTGCCATTGAACAGGCGGAGCATGAACAGCAAGTTGCCAAAGCTCACACGCGTGAAAAAGAAGCCGCTGTTCAATTCGCCAAACAACGTGTGGACGACCATGCGATTCGCGCCAGTGTGAGCGGCCAAGTTGTTGAAATCGTGACACAAAATGGCGAGTGGGTCGAAGCCGGAAAACCAGTCGTCCGTGTGATCTCGGTCGATCCAATTCGCATCGAATGCTTTGTCGACGGACGCCAGCACGGGCCAGAGCAAGTTGGCCGCAAAGTGAACTTCGTTTGCGAGAAAATGCCACCAATCGGTGGCATTAAAAAACGCAGGTCTGAATTTCAAGGAATCGTCGACTTCGTGTCACCCGAATTGCATCCCGTTACCGGACAAGTGCGATTGTGGGCCACCGTGCGAAACTCCGACGGTCTATTGCGGAGTGGCATGCGCGGTCGAATCGAAATCCAGTAGCGATTCAGGCCGCTTTCAAGTCTGATTGAAGAAGATTCGCAGCTCTTACAGGAACCGTTGCCGATTCGCGACGGATCCCATCACTGCCGTAATAGATGACTGCGTTCTTAGTGAAATCACAAATCGCTGTCAGTTTCACGCTTCGAGGTCCGTGAAGACAGAAGTAGATTCCACACGTTTTTCCACCGCGAATCACCTCACGGTGAGTCATGGGAAATTCCTTCGGCTCGAGGTGACCCAATTCGCAAAGTCGTTGTTCGACATTGGCACAAAATGAATCAAAGTCGATTCGAGGAGGCTTAACACAAATCATTAACATACCGCTATAGGAGGGAGCACCCGAATTTTCACGTGGCCAAACGGAGCGAGTGCATAATCGCTTGGCAGCATGGATATCGGCGCGAGGTATCCAGAAGATTAGCCTGCAAAAAAGACTAATGCTCCTCAGCGAGAGAATCTGGTAAGGCGTGGCGGTTATGACAATCCGGAGTGAATTGAACGCCAAAGCAAGGATTAATGATGCCGTAGCGAACCGCCACTATCACCGCGAGTGATACGACCGAAAATGTCCGCCAAGATTGCCTGTTCTAGCGAAGCGTCACGGCCAAGTGGTATCCACCCTAGCGTTTGGGGGCTGTCGTCCACACGATCCTGCTCTCGAACCAAGGTCCCATCGTGTCGATGGGAAACACTCGTTTCCGTGGCAAACTGGGTTCGGTCGGTATCTTCTAAGTCCTTTTGCACCACCACTTCGATCACATACCCGGCTCCCTGGGGGCGCAACGTTACGATCGCACGCCGACGAATCGATTGAAGGCTTGATTGCAATCGCTCGAAACCAGGCGTGCTATCTTTGTTCCAAGGTTGAGCCCATGAACTGCCCACTTTGTACGCCGTTTCAAGTCGCCCATCCAAAATCATTCCGTCAGAATTTTGAACCGGTTGTTCGCGAGCGATACGAAAATAGTCGTCAACCGCATCGACGACTTGCGACCAAACAAATCCATCGGGTGCTGGAGGCAATTCGAGTGGATTGGGAACAAAGGTTTGCGGTGGATTGTTATTCAAACGAAAAGCTAATTGTCCGCATCCGGAGATCGCAATGATCGCAAGTACGAAGGTAGATACCTGAAGCAGAGGCCACAGAAACGATCCTTGATGCCTCACCATCACCTAAAACCGCTCCGGCTTTGCTGATGAATTGATTTGCCTTGAGGCAATGCTTTTCGGCAGAGGTTTTGCGCCCGGAATGTCCGAAGGAAACAACGTCCACACGGGAATCCGTTTCTCCATTTCCTTCATGACCGTCGTTTGCGATTCTGCGATCTTTCCTTCGCGAATTTTCGATCGGATTTCGTCTTGCACTTCACTCAGTGGCGTAAATCCAGCTTCGCGTCGACCGAGAACGCGAACGATATGCAAACCATCGCCATCAGCGATCACTTCACTCATTGCATTTAGAGGCAACTGAAATACTTGGCTATCCAATACATCGGAGGCTAACGAACCTTTTTTTGTCCACTCGTGTAGTCCACCGCTGCTGGCAAACGGCTCTTCGCTCTTTTCGCGTGCAACCGCTTGCATATTCCCCCCGAAATAGGCCTCTCGTCCCATATCGGAAATTACTTTCTTGGCCGCTTCCAGATCCGGATAGTTGCTCCGTAACACCGTCAACTGTTCCCATCGAGCCGCCGCCTTTTGTAGGTACTCGTCGTGATGTTCGAAGTAGAACTCGGTAATTTCTGAAAGGGAAACGGTTGGCTCTTGCTCGACTTTGCTGCGAATGTACAAATGCCCGAGCATCGCATCGGCGAAATCGCGTTGGCGTGCCGACAGGGAACTTCCTTTCTTCCGTAGCAAGTTGTCAAGTTCCGTAAGATCATCGACCTTGTATTGCTTTTGCAGCTGCGGCAATTCCGATTCATAGAACATTTGGCGAGCGCGCGCGGCCAATGTCGCGTCTGCCTCGGCTCGTTTATCCGCGTTTTGGGTGCCGACTTGATCGAGCAAAAATGATTCTCGCATCATTTTGTTTTGAATGGCTTGGTTGAGCAGGCCGCGAGTAAGATTGATACGAGCAAAGCGGAGTTGATCCGCCGGTATTTCTTGCCCCGTTTTGCTGAGCACGTCATCGATACGAGCCTGCACTTTTGGCGACAACTCACCTAGGAAAATCGGAGATTGGCCAACTACGGCCAAAATCGCCGCCGGATCGTCAGGCAATTCGATGCTCTGAGCGTCATCAATTTCCGCGCGTGTGGGAATTTCTGCTAAGCATCGAGCGGAGCTCAAAAACGCCATGGCAAGAAGCATCACCGTAACGATCAAAACATTCGTCGACCGGCAAAACACGGTACATGGGAAGGTTTCGGGCGATTGCATTCCTTGCTCTTCGCTGCGGGAAAGGGGAAATTCGGACAATGGAACTCAAAACAATGTTTGTCTTGTAGTCACCGTAGAGTCCTGGTCGCAAGGTCAGCTTACAAATACTTGGCCAAATCGCCGCCACGGCTTGCTCGAGCATCCACTTTCGATAGCACCTGAGGATCTTCCACTAGCGGCGGAGCGTGCCACGGTTTCACGCGAGCATCGATCAAAAGCGGGCCATGACACCCCCAATGTTTATCAATTGTGTACGGTTGCACCCCTCCAATGTCGACAGCAGGGTCACTTCGCGTGAATGTCGCCCATAGCCAATTGTTCAGCGTCGCGGATGCAAAATCGCTATCGTCGACCAAAGTCACAATGGGGAAACCACTTAGTCGCGGATCGTTCTCCATCGATTGGCCCAACTTCAACAAGTCGTCGCGGTTGGACGAGGAAACGTACTTTGGTGAATTGCATGCCAATACTCCTGGAAATACGATTCGTGGATCCGAAAAACCATTTGGCATCGAAAACTCGTTCGGCAGCTCCGTCGGCAGCGTTCGTTTGACCGCCCCGGTTGCCGCGACCACGACTTTGGAGCCGCGATTCATTCCGCTGCCGCTGTAGTCGAGTGTGTCGATCGTTGTTTTGGTATAGAAATGCAAATCGCGTCGCCAATCAACCCGCTCTAAAACGTACCGCAGGAACGATTCGATGTCGTGAATATCAAGATCCCCAGCCGGATCGTCGGTGATCCATAAATACTTGGCCAACGACAATTGACCGTTCCCTAGGATCGCATTGGCCTGTGTCAATAACTCCTGTGGCTCCTCGTTTTTCATGAACGGCATGTACCGCTCACTTCCGATCGCCAATAACAACGGATGCACGCCCGCGGCATCGACCGCATGGACCGCTCTGATCCCAGGAATGACATCCGGAATGATAGGATCCGTCAGCTCATGGATCAATTGGCCAAATGTCGTGTCTTCTTGTGGCGGTCGGCCAACAACGGTGAATGGCCATATCGCACCATCACGGTGCCAAACATGTTCCACGTTCATCATCGGAAAGTCATGTTGCAAACTGTAGTAACCTAAATGATCTCCGAATGGGCCTTCGGGTTTTCGCCGAGACGGATCAATGGTTCCGACAATCGCAAAATCGGCATCGGCATACACCGGCGCATGATCGCCGCGTATCATCGCAATACGATGCCCGGCCAACGCGCCACCAAATGTCAATTCCGTCAATCCTTCGGGCAGCGGCATAACGGCGGCAACGGAGATCGCCGGAGCTCCACCGATGGTAATAGCAACTCGAAGCGGTTCCCCTCGATCAAGAGCCAATCCATGATGAACGCCAATGCCGCGGTGAATTTGATAGTGCAGCCCTACCTCGCGATCAATGTCATATTCATTACCCGATAATTGAATCCGGTACATTCCCAGGTTCACACGCATCAAATCATCAGGTGCATTGGGATCCACGCTTAGCACCTGAGGCAACGTCACAAACGCGCCTCCGTCGTCGGGCCAACTGGTTAGCTGAGGCAAATCCGATATACGGCACTCGTTTGCCTTAACCGAACCACGCGATGTCCACCTTGGCAACGTTCGGATCGCTGTTAGCGGAACGCCCGCATACCGAAAGGGATGCTTCGGCAGTGCTGACGGATCGGATTTGACTTCCAGCAACCGTCGAACGGACTCGAGCGTGTGGCGAAACAGAAATCGAGATTGTTCGAGAGAGGCGAACAAATTTGACACCATCGGAAATCGCGTGCCCTTCACGTTCGTGAACAACACCGCAGGCCCCCCCGACAGGTAGACGCGGCGTTGGATTTCAGCGACCTCCAAATAGGGATCGACCTCCTCGTTCACTTCAATCAAACGCCCGTCAACTCGCAGGTCGTCGACAACTTCTTTCGTACTTCGGTGTTTCACTCAGGTTTACTCTCAAAATTTATGTCGGGAACGGACTCGGCACTGTCAACTTTGCATTTGAGGGTAGCGGAGCCGACCCCATTTCAATCTAGAGGAAGCACTAGTGGTGTACCCAAGCAAACCGAAAGCAGCAACCTGCGGATAACCGAACTTGACCGTTTTCCCTATGCACCCCCTTTTTTTCCTATGCATCCTCTTCCCGAGTGCCCGAATTCCCGAGTGCCCGAATGTCATAGCACGCGAATGTCAAAGTGCCCAAACTCTGGTCCCATCGCCATAGTGGATCGCTCACTATCGCGTCGCGTCCGAGTCGCACCACGCGTGATGTTATTGATCTTCCGCATCAGGCTATCCATGCTAACTTGCAACCCATTTTAACAGTTATGCCGGCAAAACCCGGACATGCCGCTCGTTGTTTGTTCGAATCCAATCGACGCGATGCCTGTTGGGTCTTACCATAGAGTAAATGCTCCTGACTGAAACTACGCAAATCATGGATTTTCCTTTGATCGATCGCTTGACGCCGGCAGTCCGCTATCGGTTGCTGATTTTACTTGTCCTATTCGCCCTAGCACCTGCAAGTCGATGCTTCGCCCAAAGCGGCGGACTAGGCAATTTCGGCACGCTCGGTGGCTTCGAACCGCGCGGACAGTACCCGTCGCAAGAATACTTTGCCGCACTTGAAATCTATCGCGATGGCGACTTGGAAGACGCGACCGAAGCATTTGAGATCGCCTTGCGCCGCACGCGCCGCGATATCAACGGGCGTTGGATCGATGCGATTCCCGTCTACGCGATGCTAGGCGAGTGCTATTGGCATCTCGGTGCTTTGCCAAAGGTCCGTGAAAATGTTGACATGGCGTTGCAGCTAGCGATTCGACATCGCGGATGGCAAACTCGCGTCGATTGGGACTCGGCCATTCGCCAAGGTGTCCAACGTTCGCCCCAGCAATGGTTGTGGCCCGAAGCGGCTGCCATCAATCGCATCGTCACCGCAGATCGTTTGAAGATGAGTTCGGGTGAGCGTTTGACAGAACAATCGATCGCACGGGGCGGTGCAATCGAAGAGTTTAACATCAAGACCTTGGACGTTATCGAAATCATGCGAGGACTCGCGATCGCATGTTACCGAAAACGCATCTTAATGGGCCCGCTTGCTCAAACCGATCCGCTTGCATCCGAAATGGCCGAAGCGATCAAGACAGGCGGTATCCCTCAACCGATCGCTCGTTCGTTGCTTGGGTGTGTTCGCGCATCGACACGGTTCAGCAACAAAGACGACAAACGTGCTTTAGATGACACCGTCAAATACGGCACACTCGGCGGTGGCGTTCATCCACTCACGCCGATTGCGTTACTCTTACAAGCATCGGCGTTAGCTGAATCGGATCGAGCCGACGGGATGCTCGCCGGAGCTCTCGCGACGGTTCACGCATCGGGCGCCATGGAACAACCTGAGTGGATTGGCGAGGCGTTGCAGTTGGCTGCCGGAATCGCATCCGAAAAGGAAGCCGTTGCTGTCCGAGTCACAGCCGAACGCGTCGGGACGGCGTTGGCACGCAAATCACGCTTAGCCGCAGTCCATAGTTTTGTCGCCGGCGCCGATGCCGCGATTACCGCCGGTGACTTGGATGGCGCGACCATGTTAATCGGTCAAGCGAAATCATTCGCCGATCGTCGCGATGTCTTACAGCCTCGGATCAGTGCTTATGGCGGCTACGTCGCCGCACGGCTCGCTGCCGCTCGCGGAGATGCTTTTGGCTTTGGCAAATCCACCACAGTGGATCAAGCATATGCTTCGATGCAGTCGTTTGCTTTCGAAAACAACATCAACAAACGCAAATTTGTTTCGATGCCGAGCCTTTACCAAATGAACTTGATTGGGCAAGCGGTTGGATCGCGAATCGGGACTTCCTCAAGTGACGAGTTCTTGGAATACTACAGTAGCAATCCACCGCAATCGCTTTGGCGACGAGATCCAGTCGACGCGTTGGCGTTTTCGACAATCGATCGATCGGCAGCATTGAACGCTAGGTTAGCCATTGCCGGTGCGTCGACCGACGGCTCCAAAGTGCTCGCCCGCAGCGACGCGTTGCTCGCCGGACGATTCTCGCAAACGCTTCCGATGGCTGGACGTATCGCCAGTGCCCGACATTTGGCTCGAAGCGAACAAGACGCCTTGCCCGCTGATGCCGTAGCACTTCGAGGAAAGGGTATTCCAGCGATCAATCGTCTTCGCCAAAGCGTTCTCGATTCACGCGTCCCCGCCGGTGCGGAGTTCGACCGCGATGCTTTGACAAAAGCGGGAATCGTTCAAGAATCGCTCGCCAGTACGATTGCGTTGAGCCGGTTGTCGCTGCCGCAACTTACGCCCCCGCGACTGGATCCGAAAGCTCCAGCCGAAAAATTGCCCGCTGGTACGGCAATGGTCACGTTTGCCGTTTCAAACAATCGCATCTATACCACCTTCACCTTCGACGGAAATACCAATGCGTGGATATCCCCGATCGGACGTTTACCTGCGGGCATTACATCGGTTTTGAGATCGATTGGTGTCGGAAAGAGTCGCGGTGGAAAGTTGCCCGAAGATGATTCATGGCGCAAAGATGCCGCGACCATCATGCGTCTTCTGTTTCCGGAACCAAGTTCGTTCCACGACGCACCGTTTGATTCGCTGATCATCGTACCCGATGGACCGCTTTGGTATTTGCCCTTTGAACTGTTGCCAATCGATGAGACATCGCCAGCCTTGCTTGGCGAAAAGTTTCAAATCCGCTATGCCGCCACACCGGGCTTGGCCCTGCAATGGGCCGCAGCAGCGTCGGAAAACCAAACCGTCGGGTTGGTCGCCAGCCGGTTCTTCGCACCGCGAGAATTGGATATCAATCAATCGATTGCGCAATCGATCGTCGACGCTACCGAGGGATCCGTGATGCTACCGACGGGTGAACCAACAGTACCATCACCGTATTTAGGAACAGCCGTTGAGCATTTGATCGTAGCGGCGCCGGTAATCATGGATATCAAGGTCCCATTCGCAATGAACATCGTGCCGTACGATAAAGCCAATTCAGGCGCAACGCTTGGCGGATGGATGCGATTCCCGTCTCAGGTTCCCCGATCCGTCTCGTTGGCTGGTTTCCGTTCGCTTGCCGAATCAGGACGATTGGGGGACGGACGCGAACTATTTCTGACGCTCGCGGCACTGCAAACCGCAGGAGTGCGAGATGTGCTGATCAGTCGATGGGCAGTCGGCGGTGAATCGACGGCGATTGCACTGCGAGACTTTGCCCAAGAGCTACCGTTTTCAGGAATGGCACAAGCATGGACCCGAGCAAAGATGGTACTCCGACGCAGCGACTTGGTTCCCGACGCCGAGCCTTTGCTGGCCAATGCGGACGAAGATCGCGAAATATTGACTGGCGAAGAACCCCTGTTCTGGTCCGGCTATCTACTTGCCTCACCGGTGGAAACCAGCCCTTGATGATCAACCATCTGACAATTCTGGAAATACCGATTCATCCAAATCCATCCGGCTAATGATCGATCGAAGCCGGATTTGAAAATCGCTTTTGAAATTAGCGACTTGCTGTTCACTCAATCCAGTCTTTTCGGCTACCTCTTTATTGCCCAACCCGACGACGTACAGCAATTCTACGGATCGTAGTTTGCTCCAACTATTCGTTTTTTTCCACCGGTCGATTTGATCCGCAATCGCGCTACGGATCGCTTCACGCTCGATTTGCTTACGCTCAACACTGCGGGCAATCGAACTTGCCATTCGGTCATGCCCCACCCAATCGGTGTCGCCCGCATGACTCGAACCGCGACGGTGCATCTGCATCGTCGGACGACGCCCTTCACGGCGCAGATGGTCCGTTAACTTGTAGGCACAAATCGAAAACAGATAACTCTCCAATCGCTTTGTTCCGTCATAATTTGGCAAACTGATCAAAAAGCCGACGAAAGCATCTTGGACAATATCCTCGCTCGCCGCACGGTCACGAATCCGGCTATTCACAAACGCTAACAACCGGCCTTCATAGCGATCAATCAATGCTTGCCATGCATCGCCATCGCCTTGGCGAATACGGTCAATCAGTTCGGCGTCGATATTGGGAGAATCCGTCATATAGTGAATACTAACGGACTAGCGAATCAGGGCAAGCGTCCTGAGTAACAAACCAACGTGTTGGGCGAATCAATTGGGAGGGGTATTCGTTTGGACGTTGGTTCTCCGAAAACACGTTGGCAAGCGCTGTTTTTTTAGAATCGCCCGCTACCAAAAACCAAATCTCCTTTCCGGAGTTGATTGCCGGTGCCGTCAACGTGTAGCGGAAGGCATCAAATTTTTCGACCCAATTCTCGACGAACCACCGCGACGATTCATCGATCGCCTTTGTCCTCGGAAATAGCGATGCGGTATGCGCGTCGTCGCCCATTCCGAGTAACACCAAATCCCAAGCAGGCATCGGTTGATCGGAAAAATGCTCTCGCAGCGTCCGCTCGTATGCGAGGGCTGCCGATGCAGGATCATCCACGTTCACGGGCACGTTATGAATATTCGCCTGCGGCACCTTCCGTTTGTCAAGAATCGCTTCACGGACCATCTTAAAATTGCTATCCGGCGAATCCGAAGGAACATTGCGTTCATCCCCCCAGAACCAATGAATGCGAGTCCAATCGAGATCGCGTTGGGCGATCATTTCATACAACCGCTTCGGCGTCGAACCGCCCGATAGCGAAACACGAAAAAGACCGTTTGACGCAATACATTGATTCGCCAAATCGCAAAACGCGTCAGTTGCGGCTTGGTGCAGGTCCGTGAGTTGGATATAGGGTTTCATCATGGTTGAGAAAGATTGATCAAGGTTGTTCTCACTGCCACGCTCGCCGCAGCGTGATTTTTCGGCACTGGACGCCGCGACGCGGAAGCCACCGCAACGGCAAGTTTTTAATGGATGATCGGCTCAGAACGATTCTGCTTCACCGGGGAAGCTACCCTCGGCGATTGCTTCGCGATACTTGGTTGCCGTTTCACGAAGTGTCACCGTAACATCCGCCATCTTGCGGACAAACTTTGGCGAGTAACCCGACGTCAATCCGACGAGATCGTTGGTTACCAACACTTGTCCGGTCGTGGAAGGCCCCGCCCCGATTCCAATCGTTGGTACCTTAACCGCTTCGGTGATCGCCATGCCAACTTCGACCGAAACACATTCGACTAGAACCGCAAACGCGCCCGCTTTCTCGGCGGCAACGGCATCCGCGACCAAGGTTTCCACTTCACGTTTCACTCGGTAGCCTCCTTCGACGTGGACGTTCTGTGGCCGAAGTCCCACGTGAGCCATCACGGGAATCCCTGCTGTGACCATCGTTTCGATCCGCTCGGCTTGCTCGGCACCTCCTTCGAGTTTCACCGCGTGGCAGTTCGTTTCTTTCAGCACGCGAGCACCACATTCGACACTACGAAGAATCGACAATTGGCCTTCGGGGAATGGCAAATCGACCACAACCATGGCGCGCCGAGCGGCGCGGCCAACCATTTCGGCATGATATAACATTTGATCCATCGTCACCGAAAGCGTCGTTTCATGGCCTTGGACCACCATTGCCAACGAATCGCCGACTAGCAGAATGTCGATACCCGCTTCGTCCAAAATGGCTGCCGTGGGATAGTCGTAAGCTGTCAACATCGAGATCGTTTTGCCACGATCTCGGATCTTTTGAAGTGTCCGCGTGGTTACCCGCGAGATCGGCTTGGGTGGTTTCGGCGCAGATGGTTCTGGCTCAGATGGTTTCGGCTTGGAGGGCACAGGGTCACTCATCAGTGCAAGTTTCGTTCGATTTTCGCAGCTTAGGGAGGCTCACAAGCATTCAAGCTAACCGTACAATTAAGATTATCCAAGCCGGGCAAACCTATCCAAGTTGGAAACACCAAAATGTGCAAATGCTTTTCATCGCCGATGCAACCGATATTTGTGTGTCTTCTCACCCTCTTTATCGCCGCCCCATCCTTCGCTCAGACGCAGCAAACCGGCGCGAACATGGTGACCAACATCAAAGGAAAACTCAAAAGCTTTCAACCGGGCGTATTGACCGTTACGAAGGACGACGGGACCGATGTCATGGTGCAACTTCCCGATGAATTACCTGCCTTCGTTTTTTCAGCCGAAGCCAAACCTGCATTTATCAGCCGTGGAATGCTAGTTCGTTTCTCGGGAATGTTTGATTTGGCGGGAAACCCACAAGCACCAATTGAAAAAGTGGAAATCATCCAACCGATTCCAACGAAACAATTGCGGGGCAGTCAGCAAGAGGACTTTACACCGGGGGTACATGGTGACCGCCACGCCAAAAACAAACCTCCCAAGCCAATCGCAAATTACAAAATTGTCGGTGTCCCGATGGGAATCATGGGCAACGGAATCATGGCCGTGCAAGCTGGAAAAATGCTAGTACGTGCCCAATTGGCCGAGAACGTGAAATTCCGAATCCGGTTCAACAACTTGTCCTTAGCGCAACCTGGCGACTCGGTTTCTGTCGCTGGATTCTATCAACCGCCGGATGAAACAAACGTGAAAGCCGAACGAATCACGATCACAACCCAACGGGTGTATGGTGACCCCAATTCCATCGATGCCAAGCCGGAGCGAAAATCGCCACGTGATCGCAAAGAAAAAGCAGAGTAGGATCGCAAAGAAAAAGCAGAATAAAAGGACAAAGAATCCGAAGCGGCCAGCACAGAGTGAACCGAGCAAACCGACACTGACGTATTCATAAATCGAAATAGCAAACACACGCAATGTTAACACGTATCGTCGGTGGCCATCGAATCGACCCTGCCTCGGATCTCGATTCGGTTGGCGATTTGTGGATTAATGACGATCGAATCACGGATTCGCCCCTTGGCAAAATCCCGGATCACACGATTGATGCCACAACTTGCATCGTCATGGCCGGGGGCATCGATTTGCACACCCACATCGGTGGTGGGAAATTGACGCTAGCTCGAATGCTGCTGCAAGACCAATTCCCACGCGACAGCGAAGCGTTGTGCCCGTTTCTACCAGCAGCCGGTGTTGTCGGCAGTCGCTATCTCGATATGGGATACACGACTTGCTTTGAACCGGCCGTGATCCCTTGCAACGCACGCGCCGCACATGCTGAAATGGCAGACGTCGCGGGCATCGACACGGGTGGATATTGTTTGATCGGTAACGATGACTTGCTACTGAGTTTGCTGGCCAAAAACTCACCCCAATTGATCATTAACGACTACGTCGCCTTCATGGTCGCCGCAACCAAGTGCATTGCCGTAAAGGTCGTCAACCCCGGTGGCATCAGTGCGTTTAAATTCAATGCACGATCCTTCGACGTCGACACGCCGCATCCAAAGTACGGTGTAACTCCGTCGACGATCATCCGCCGTTTATGTCGTGCGGTCCATGAAATCGGCTTGGCTCATCCACTACACATTCACTGCAGCAATTTGGGGGTCCCTGGGAACATCGCATCGACAATTGCAACGATCGAAGCAGCCGACGGCTTGCCAATTCATCTAACACACGCCCAATTCCACTGCTACGGAAACGAGGGGCCGAACCAAATGTCATCGGCGGCTTCACAATTGGTCGCAGCCATGGAGAAGCACCCCAATGTCACGATCGACGTGGGCCAGGTCATGTTTGGCCAAACCACGACAATCAGTGCCGATTCGATGCACCAATTTGCGAACACACGTTATGCCAAACCTCGTAAATCAGCATTGCTGGATATCGAATGCGAAGCGGGTTGTGGTGTGGTGCCATTTCGCTACCGACGACGTCAATTTGTGCACTCGCTGCAGTGGGCCATCGGATTAGAATTGTTCCTAATGGTCAAAGATCCGAACCGCGTCTTCCTGACGACCGACCACCCTAACGGAGCACCGTTTACGACCTATCCGCATTTGATCCGTTTACTCTGTGACCGCTCGTTTCGCGAAACGGCGTTGGCGGAAATCCATCCTGAAGCCCGGGCGGCTAGCCAACTCGCAGGGATGGATCGCGAGTACACGCTCAGCGAAATTGCGACGATGACTCGATCCGCACCCGCCAACATCCTTGGCTTGACTGATCTTGGGCGGCTTTCCAGTGGTGCCACTGCGGACGTGGTCGTTTATGAGAATCATAAAAATGTCGAAAGCATGTTCGCAACGCCGAAATACGTGATCAAACATGGCCAAACGGTGCGTGGTCCTGGTGCGGTTGATGTGAAAACTCTGGGATCCGTAACTCATACCGCAGACGTTTCTTTCGATCCTAACTCGGTCAAACTGCTAGCGGCTCGCTACCGTGAATTTGGAGCAATGGAATTGGAACGTCTGGTCATTAGTGATGATGAGATGGAAGGCGTTCTAGGGAGTCTGCCACAAAAACAAGCTGCAGTTCGATCGCGAGGCAACTTGGCATGAGCGATTCGGTCACGATCAACGGAGTCCAAATTGAGCCAACTTATGCCGAAGCGTTTGACATGAAGGCGACTCGGCTTGTCGTTACTGCGGACGACCAACAATGGGTGAATGATGCGGTTGCCGCGATGACGGGATTTGGCACCAGCGTGATCGCATGCGGGATCGAAATCGCTATGGAACAACCGCTCGAGCCTGAGCGAACGCCTGACGGTCGACCGGGAGCGGCGATTCTCGCATTTGCGGTTTCTAGCAAAGAGATGGAAAAGCAAATCACACGTCGCGCCGGCCAGTGTGTCCTAACGTGCCCCACGTCGGCCCTTTACGCTGGCATCGCTGCAACGACGCCCAAGTCGCAGCAGCGGATTCCGATTGGAAAGGCTCTTCGTTATTTTGGGGATGGCCACCAAATCAGCAAAGTGATCCAGGGCAGGCGTTTTTGGCGAATTCCGGTCATGGATGGCGAATTTGTTTGCGACCATGACGTTGCTCAAGTGGATGGGATCGGTGGCGGAAATATTATCCTGCTAGGTCAGAACGTCGATTCAGTCACCCGAGGCTGCCGCGCGGCTGTTAAAGCGATGCGAAACGTCCCTAGTGTGATCATGCCATTCCCAGGCGGTGTGACGCGAAGCGGTTCCAAAGTAGGTTCAAAATACGCCACACTCTTTGCATCGACCAATGACGCGTATTGCCCAACGCTACGTGAAACCAGTCCCGCCTCGCTTCTACGCGACGCTGAGACGGTGGCAATGGAAATTGTCATCGACGGCTTGTCCGATGCTGCGATTCGTGACGCCATGCGAGCAGGCATTTTTGCAGCATGCCAAAGCAACGAAGATGGCACACTGAGGCGCATCACCGCAGGAAATTTTGGTGGAAATTTGGGAAGACACCACTATCATTTGATCGAGGTGATTGGATGAATGGATGGACGTTTGAACTGAAACCGAAAGTCGAAAAGGATGTCGATGCATCACCAATCCATTTGGACACTTTCAAGGGCAAAGCGATTGATGAAGTGAGGGCGATTCCACTGTCGATTGGCAAAGAAATTTGCTCGATAGGTGACCTGTTCTTGGTCAAGAAATCGAACCAGAATAATACGATCCGGCTCGAGGGCGACCTTTCCCACTTTCATCACATTGCATCGGCACAGCAACGCGGCCAGACAATCGTATGTGGCGATGTCGGTGATTATTTGGCAGCACCAACGGGTGCTCGACGAGCGGGCATGTCGGGCGGCCGGCTAATCGTCAGCGGATCCGCGGGCGACGCCGTGGGCCATCGAATGCGTCGGGGTGAAATCGCAATCAACGGATCGGTAGGCAATCTCTTAGCTGCACACATGGTCGCCGGTACGATCATCGTAGCGGGCGAGGTTGGAAGAAACTGCGGCTATGCGATGCGTCGGGGCACGCTGTGCCTATCGAAGCTTCCCGATTTGTGCCCTAAACGGTTTGGCAAGCCCACCCAATTTCAAACGGCTTTCTTTTCGCTGATGCAAAAACAATGGCAGGAAGAATTGCAGACGCTCGGTAGCGTTGGAGTCGACCTCAGCGAGATTACCAGATTACTCGACCAGATTAGGGAAACCCACTTTGCGTCGGTTCGCGGTGACTTCGCAGTCGGCGGCCAAGGCGAAATGATTGTGTTGCGATACTAAACACGAATGCCTCGATCGCAACACTTCTATTTGCCAACGCCACAAAACCTCCGGATTGAAACGAGTGCTTTGTCGACAATCCGTTTCGGATTTGCCCGCGACCGTAAAACCGAAACTGGACACAGCATCGAAAATCATGACGAGAACAAAAACATCTCCTAATGCCAATACTAGATCCCAGTGTCCGCTTGGGAATCAGATTCGGTATCGCTTCCCTTATCTGCTGGCTGCTTGCCCGCTGGCCCATCGGCTGGCCCATCGGCTGGCTTGATCGGTTCGGCTAAAGTCGGTTGGCCGGTCTTGTCTGTTGCCGGCAACGAGTCCTCATGATCATTATGCGCACCAGCGTTGGTTTGCGGGTCGGGCTCTGGGGCGGGCAACGTCGATGGTTCGGAATCGTCACGCTCAGTGGGTTGGCTTTGAGTCTGCTTGCTTGGCGTTTGGGCGCTTGGTTGGCTATAAAAACTCGCGGCAGAATCCACACGCAAATGCAATTGGTGACGTGTCTCGGCGAAACCAGCCAAAGTGGAAATCCAACCAAGCTCGGGATTGGAAACGACTCCGTCGTAATTTGCCACCAATGATGCGAGCAGATCGGAAGGAGGAGACCCCGCGTCAACCCAATCCACGATCTTCCGGGGAGCCAAATAGTTCGCCCAACCCTCGCCCTCGTCTCCCATGGCCGCCAAACCATCAACTAATTGGGCCGCCGATCGCGCGAGTGTCGTATCCGAGACGTGAGGATTCATTCCACCTTGAGGATAAATTGGCGGATAAATCGCTTCGCCAGGGACACCGCTACCGTTAACCGGACCGGCCCATTGCGGATAATCCGCAGAGAAATCGGGTCCAGGACGGGGAACGGCCGAAGCGATCACGTCGCCGGAGTAGTTCGGATAGTTGTAATCAGGCGTATTATCGGGATAGTCGTATTCAGGGTAACTGTACCCTGGGACTCGATGCGACGGATCGCCGTAGCTTGGGTAGATCCCATCATCAGAATAGCCATATTCGCGATCGACGTAGTCGCGAGGAATCACCGGTGCAAAACGGTCATAGTACGGCGAATAAGGACCGTAACTGAAGCCGATCCCAGGGCCTGTGAAGGGCGTCGTTGGATAGGGAGTCGGATAAGGAGCTAGAAAGGGGGGTGGAAAGGGAGCACCAAACGGGCCTCGCACTCGCGCAGCCCCCCAAGGAGCGACGTCAACGCCGACAAACGGACCTCGAACCTGGACTCCGCCGAAAGTGCCGATTCGAACCCTTTGAGCCGAGACATCCGACGCAAATGTGCCCAGCAAGCACAATCCCGCGACGGCAAAGCTCGCGGCCTTCAGTGCTGCGGCCTTCAGTGCTGCGGCCTTCAGTGCTGCGGCCTTCAGTGCTGCGGCCTGTTGTGCTGCGGTACGACCAAGTAGTGAAAATACCGAGTGGAGCGAGAGGTTTTGGATCATAGATTTCTTTCCGTTCTGGTCGGAGACGGACGCGATTGAGGGTTCAAAAGGTTCAAACAGGGTAAGGTAGACACACTATTCTAATCGCGCATTCCAATAGAAAACGGTAAGGTTAGGCAGTTTTTCGTAAGCGTTTCTTGGGCTCGGCCGGCCATTCTTTCGCCAGATAGCCTAACGGAGTCGCCCCATCGAGGGCCCAGATCCACTTTTTTGCAGCTTCGCTACGCCGAATCCCACGGAAGCTATTGACAGAATACAGTGGAAACGGATACTTGCCCCTTCTCAATTGCTCCAAGAAACGACGTAGTAAAATCCACAAAACCTTCTATGCCAACGATTAATCAACTCGTCCGCAAGCGACGAAAACTGAAAAAGAGCCAAAGCAAGTCGCCTGTACTTGAGAAATGCCCTCAAAAACAGGGTGTTTGCTTGCAAGTGCGTACGATGACCCCGAAGAAGCCAAACTCGGCGCTGCGGAAGATCTCACGTGTACGTTTGAGCAACGGTAAAGAAGTCACCGTTTATATTCCTGGTGAAGGCCACAACCTTCAAGAGCACTCGATCGTGTTGGTACGCGGTGGCCGTGTTCGCGACTTGCCAGGGGTTCGCTACCAAGTCGTTCGCGGATCTCGCGACGCATTGGGCGTCGAAGGACGCAAACAATCGCGAAGCCGCTACGGTGCGAAGAAATAGTTTTTCGCGAAATTGTCGCGACGATCTTTCGCCTCGGCGTTTCGAGCAATCCATCATTTGATCCATTTCACCGCTTTCGTTGCCAAATCCTATCGTGTCGGTTTGGCCTCGACCCAAAACGGAATAGCCAAAATTAATTATGGGACGTATCACAGCTAGCCGGACTTCCTTGAAAGGGGACCCGAAGCATAATTCGATGCTTGCAGGCAAGTTCATCAATTGCTTGATGCTTGACGGCAAAAAGACCACCGCGCAAAGAGTCTTCTATGACGCGTTGGATGAAATCGGCAAACGGAACTCGGACGATGAGCCGATCAAAATCTTCGAAGATGCCGTTGAGAACATCAAGCCTTACATCGAAGTTCGCAGCAAGCGAGTCGGTGGTGCTAGTTACCAAGTCCCAATGCAAGTCAATCGCACACGTCAACAGAGCTTGGCGATTCGTTGGTTGCTCGCAGCGATCCGGGACAAGAAAGGCCGTCCGATGCATTTGAAGTTGGCTGACGAACTGCTAGCCGCCTACAAGAAGGAAGGCGCGGCTTACACGAAACGCGAAAACACACACCGCATGGCCGATGCGAACAAGGCATTCGCCCACTTCGCTTGGTAGTAAACGCGTCCAAACCAATTCATCGACCGCGATCCGGAGAACCGGGTCGCGGTTTTTCATGCGCGACATTTTGAAGCACGAAACGCACCGCACTTCGTCCATTTGCCGGGTCGCGGTTTTTGCAGTGCGCGTGTAACCTAAACGCTGAATTTCACCCACTCTCTAAAGCCCCCTTTGTTCCGATGGCCACTGATATTTCCAAACTTCGTAACATCGGCATCATCGCGCATATCGATGCTGGGAAGACCACCGTCACCGAGCGAATGCTCTATCTCAGTGGTGCTAAACATCGTGTTGGTCGGGTCGATCATGGCACAACCGACACGGATGATGACCCCGAGGAACAAGAACGAGGGATCACGATTTTTAGTGCTTGTGTCAAATACAACTGGCAACAGTATTCGATCAACTTGCTCGACACCCCCGGCCACGTCGACTTCACCGCAGAAGTCGAACGGTGTCTTCGCGTGCTCGATGGTGCGGTGACCGTCTTTTCCGCGCGCGAAGGGGTCGAAGCTCAAAGTGAAACCGTTTGGCGACAAGCCGACCGATACCGCGTGCCTCGAATTGTCTTTATCAACAAAATGGACCGTGAAGGAGCCGACTTTGAAACGGTCTTTAACGACATCGCTCCTCGGCTTGGCGGTCGCCCGGTCGCGGTCGAGTTACCGGTGGGACAAGGTCCACCGCACACCAGCAATCCGTTTCGCGGAGTGATCGATTTGGTCGATATGAAGTTGCTGGAGTTCGACCCGGAAACCGAAGGCAAACAGATCACTGAAACAGAAATTCCGGATGACCTGATCGACGAAGCAACGCTATGGCGCGAACAGATGCTCGAAGCGGTTTACGAGCTCAGCGATGAAGCAATGCAATTGGCGATGGAAGAAAAGCCAGTGCCAAAAGAGATGATCATTGCGGCACTTCGCAAAGGTTGTATCGATATGACAGTCCAACCCGTGCTGTGCGGATCGGCGCTGCATGGGATTGGCGTGCAGCCGTTAATGACGGCTGTTGGCAACTTTTTGCCAAGTCCGCTCGATATCCCGCCCGTCGAAGGAGTCGACCCTAAAAAGCAGGACAAGAAGCTGGTTCGCAAACCCGATGTGAACGAACCGTTTTGCGGATTGGTATTCAAAATTTTGCCCGCCAAGACAGGCGACAATTATTGGGTACGCGTCTATAGCGGTGTCCTCAAACAAAATTCGCGTGTCCAGTGCCCCAACCGCGAAAAGAAAGAAAACGTCGCCCAATTGTGGCAAATTCACGCCACCAAAAAGGATCGTGATGGACAAATTGATGCGGTGGGCGCGGGCGACATCTGTTGCCTGATTGGGCCTCGGTTTGCCATCACTGGTGACACGCTTTGTGATACAAAAGCACCGATCGAGCTACCCAGCATCAAGTTTGCCGAAACGGTCTTGTCGATGGCCATCGAACCCGAAAGCACGGCGGATCGCAAAAAGCTAGAAGAGACGCTCGAAATGCTCAAGCGACAAGACCCAACCTTCCAAGCAGTCGAGAATGCGGAACTTGGCCAGATGCTAATTAGCGGCATGGGCGAATTGCACCTTGAGGTGATCCAACATCGCCTGACACGTGACTTTGGTTTGAACGTGAAATTCTATAAGCCGCGTGTTAATTATCGCGAAACGATTGGTGGTGATGCCGAAGTGGTCGGCCAATGCAATCGCCAAATCGGTGCAACGAATATGTTTGCTCGTTTGACGGTCCGCGTCTCGGCTCTCGAAGATCCTTCGGCCCCCGTTTTGGTATTTGACCGATTGCCTCCGGAGTGCCCACTTCAAGGCAACACGCGGGCCGCCGCGATCGAAGAGTTGCGCGAGCGTGCGGGCGGTGGCGGTTTGATCGCCGGGTTCCCCTTATCGGGCGTCAAGATCGAAGCCGTGGATGCAGAGGTCCATGAAGAGGGAAGCGACGAAGTCGCGTTCCGGATCGCGGCCGGGGATGCGTTCGACCGCGGCTTGGAAGCGGCTGGCCCCCTGTTACTTGAACCAGTAATGAAAGTCGAAGTCACCACCCCCGAAGATTACATGGGCGAAATTGTAGGCGATTTACAACAACGACGTGCCATCATCGCAGCAACGGAAACGCGAGGAGCGATGACGGTGATCACTGCTCACGCACCACTAAAAGAGCTGTTCGGCTACAGCAGCGCGGTGCGAAGCCTAAGCCAAGGCCGAGCCGGCAGCAGCATGGAACCCTTCAGCTACCACGCAGCTCCCAAAGAAGACGCCGAAGCGTTTTCGTATTGATGTTCATGCAACTTCACACAGCCAGCACCCGATGACCGAAACGCTTTCTTTTGCCGATGACACGTTGATCCTAATTGATCAAACGCGGCTACCTGCGATATTGGAAACCTTTGAATGCCGGACCGTCGAACAGGTGTTTGACGCCATCTTGCGGTTGGTGGTTCGTGGTGCTCCGGCGATAGGGATTGCCGCAGCCTACGGCGTTTGTTTGGCTCGAGACTCATCCGACAAGCCAAGCCGCGATGCGTACTTGAAAGCCATCGATCGATTGGCCCAAAGCCGTCCAACGGCCGTCAATCTATTCTGGGCTCTCGACCGAATGCGAAACGTCATCGCAAGCACCGATGACGATCAGAGACTACCCGATAGTTTGCTCTGCGAAGCAAAAACGATTCATGACGAGGATCGCGAAATGTGCCGAGCGATTGGCCGAAACGGAGCGAGTCTGTTGGAAAAATCCCAATGCGTTTTGACCCATTGCAACGCAGGCGGCTTAGCGACATCGGTTTGGGGAACGGCATTGGCCCCGATCTATCATTTGTATGAATCAGGCCACACTCTCAAAGTGTTTGCCGATGAAACCCGACCGCTTCTGCAGGGAGCCCGCCTGACCGCATGGGAACTGTCACAAGCGGGAATTCCAGTAACGGTTTTGACCGATTCAATGTCGGGAAGCTTGCTCCGTACCGGCAACGTCGATGCGGTGATCGTCGGTGCGGATCGCATTGCTGCCAATGGAGACGTTGCAAACAAAATCGGAACGTATCCGCTGGCGATCTTGGCCCGCTATCACAATGTACCGTTCTATGTCGCCGCGCCCTCAAGTACGTTTGACCCAAATCTGGCGAGTGGCGATTTGATTCCGATCGAGCAGCGAAGTCGCAGTGAAGTTGCTGAACCGTACGGTGTCACACTCGTCCCGCCGAGTGCCGATGTAATGAACCCTGCGTTCGATGTGACACCAGCAGAATTGGTATCGGCCATTGTGACCGAGCGAGGTGTTGTCGAGCAGCCAAACCACGAAAAGCTAGCAAAGCATTTCGCGTGAAGCAGGAAAGATTTCTGCTTTTCTTAAAAAATTCACTGTCGAGTGACCAGACTTGTCACACGCACCGCTGATACTTCTCTTGTCGAGCCGAGAGTGGCCTTCAACAATGTCTCAAAACGAGACTTGGAGTTCATTTCGGTATCGGGTGACCAACGACAGCGCAAACAGCCCAAGCCTTGGCAACGTATAGAATCAGAACCCAAAAAAACAAATCACCGCTTTTTGCGAAGATTTGTTAATGAAACGATTCAATATCGAACCAAAACAGGCAAAGCGAGACTCATTGGTACAACATTTGCGATTACGGTTAAATTAATTCTTAAGTCAGTTCAAGGAAAACAAGGAAGTAATCAAATGCTAGTATTAAGTCGAAAAGAAGGCGAACAACTACTAATCGGCGACAACATTGTTTTGACGATCAATCGTCTTGCCGGAAATCGTGTCGCGATTGGAATCGATGCTCCAAAAGACGTACGTGTGGTACGAGGAGAATTGCAGCCGAAAGAATCACGGCCGATGCAACCACAGTCGAAACCATTGCAACTGCGAGAGCCCTCAATCGACTACGTTGATACTACCAAGATGGGACGCAGCTTCGCGTCGACGGGCATGGCAGTCATGCACGACTCAAGCGTCTCGGTCGCTAGCCAAGCCGACCGTTGAAGAGGAACCGTCAGCTTTGAATAAACCGCTCTTTTTAAGCGGCACGGCGATAGGCTTCCGATTTCTGACCCCGCATTGGAATCACGTTGATTGACGAGCTAAATTCCCGGATCTCGTCCCAATGAACGCGACGTTGCATTTCAGCGACGACTGATTTTCCTGAAAGCTGGCCAAGTGATTCGATGAACCTATCGGGGCTTGCTAGGTTCCTCATCGCCGAGCGTACTCCATCTCGCAATGCTCTACGATCTTTGGTGATCGACTGACGAATCGCCCACAATCGTTTCCCGCGAGTAAAAGAGGCGACATTCCAAGTTGGCGTGAAACCTTCACAGACCAAATCGCTGCCGTCAGCGCTAACCGACCGCCAACCTGCTTTTTTCAAGGCCAATCCAGCCGCGTAGGAAGCTTCCAGTAGGTTGCTGCCTCGATAGCAATGCATGGCACTTCGCAGCACGTCACTGCGCCAAAATGAGGCGTCGATGAAGACACCGTCTGTCCGCATCGCTTGCGGGCGGTCTACCTCAGTCGTACCTGCACACGACGGGTCACACAAACGACCAGCATGATCGTGCCATCCAAGAGCGACAATTTCACCGTCCCGAGTTTGCCGAACCACGGGCGCAACCGCCGCGACATCTTGGTGCTCGAACTTTTCGAGTGCCGCATCGACCCACTCCGAAGTCGCTTTGAGCCCGTTGGAAATCACGTGAATGAAACGGCCCTTGGCCAATTCGACTCCGGATTCGACCAAACCCGATACCTCCGAAGTGTCACTCACTACAAATCGGACTTCGTCGCTAAGTTCAAAGGGATCATCGTAGCTGCCGTCATGAGCGACAATCACTTCGCAACCACTTGGCCTGTGCTCAAGCACACTAATCAAACTGGTTTCAAAAGCGATCGTGTCCTTACCAACGGGCACTACAATACTAAGCCGAGCAGTGAGAGGAGTCTTTGGCACCGAATCACCTACAAGAAAGAATGCTAGCATCTGTGCGCCAGCTTTCACGGACCGAAACGATAGGGTCGTCGTTCTAAGTACTTTTCGGTAGAAAGACCGTCACAGATGAGATCTTCGCACCAAGTGGCGCGGAAAGATTTGTGGTTTACTCATAGGCGATTCGAATCAACAACCCAATCGGCATATTTTCAGTCGCGCTGTTTCGGATCAGTTGGCCAACATCCTCTCAACCCAATGCCCTCTTTTTTAAAGCGACATATTGATGCACACGCGACAGCTATCAACCGCAGGCCCCCAAATTTCCGAGATTGGCTTTGGTGCATGGGCCATCGGTGGCGGATGGGGCAAACAAGAGGATGCCGAATCGATGCGGGCATTGAACATGGCGATCGACCGTGGAGTCAACTTCATTGATACGGCCCAAGGATACGGCGACGGACATAGTGAACAAATCATCGGTGAAGTACTAAAAAACCGAAGCGAGTCGATTTTTGTTGCCACCAAGACGGCTCCCGCTGAAGGGCCATGGCCACCCAGCCCCTATTGTCGTTGGCAAGACCGCTACTCCGCTGCTTACTTGCGAGCCAACGTTAACGAGAGGCTAAATAACCTTGGCGTCGACCGACTCGATTTGCTTCAACTACACACCTGGACACGAGCCTGGAACGACGACCCTCAGCCATTGATGGTGCTACATCGACTCCGTGACGAAGGAAAAATCAACCTGATCGGCGTCAGCACTCCTGAGCAGGACCAGGACTGCGTCATTCAATTAATGCGAAATGGATTGGTCGATGTTGTTCAGGTGATATTCAATTTATTTAACCAAGAAGCCGCAGCTCAGATACTGCCAGTCGCCGCAGAAACGGGAACGGGCGTGATCGTTCGCGTCTCACTTGACGAAGGGGCGTTGACGGGCAAGTACACCGCCGATCACGTATTCCCCGAAGACGACTTCCGCCACCGCTATTTCGAGGGCGACCGGATGAGACGCACAACAGAGCGAGTCGAAGCGATCCGCCAAGACATCGAGTCGTTCGGTCTTAGCGAAGATTACACGATGGCCGACGTGGCTTTGAAATTCGCATTGGCACGGCCAGAAGTCAGCACCGTCATCGCCGGGATGCGCAACGTGAAACAAGTCGAACAAAACACACGAACGAGTCAATTGCGAGATTTGCCAAGCGAAATGGTCACACACCTACACCGCCACAATTGGCAACGAGGCGTTTGGTATTCGGGGAAATAAAATTCCGCGTAGCGGTACAAAATACGCCATCCGAACACGTGACATCGTTGATCGTGACATCGTTGATATTGAATGACGTCTGCGAACAGCTTGCGTTCAATGGGTTACTCCCCGGTATCGCAAAGTCGATTACAATTCCGTCCGCCAGCGAGTTACCAGAACTGACGATTTCGTGTGATCCGCTTGTGCCGGGCCAGCAACGTGGTTCTGACGCGGGATTTTTCTGTTTGTAGCCAGCCGGAACGACATTGAAAAAAAAATCGTCCACAAAGCCGTCTTGGAGATCCCAAACGCGAATCTCGCCCGCACATGGGCGGACCCGGGGTCGTTGGGATACCTCGCTTGAAGGCAACCAAATATTCTGGCGGAAAGTCTCTCCGCCGCAAATGTTTGTTGGTTCGTTTTTGTTCTTGATCACCGTCGGCACATTGGGGCTGATGTTCTTGCCTGGCATTCGCACAGGCGAGCGATTGAACTTGACGGATTCGCTATTCATGGCTACCAGTGCCGTCTGCGTGACCGGATTGTCGGTTTCAGATCTAGCAACCGAGTTCACGTTTCGCGGTCAAGCTTTCATGTTGTTACTGATTCAACTTGGCGGGCTGGGCATGTTAGCGTTCACGAGTTTGGTGATCCAAGTACTTGGTTTTCGGTTATCGCTTGGTACCGAGTCGTTAACGTACGAAGCACGGCGCGGAAGCCCCACCGTGAACGTTCGGCATTTGACGCGAGACGTCGTCTTATACACATTCATGATCGAGCTTGTTGGTACGATTGCATTACTTTGTGCATGGGGACCGCGTGACGGATTGGACCAAGCATGGTGGCCCGCATTGTTTCATTCAATCAGTGCGTTTTGTAACGCCGGTTTCTCGACCCATAGTGATTCGCTGATCGGTTTTCAAAGTGCACCGCTGACGATCACGATCATCTCGGCACTTGTCATTGCGGGCGGAATTGGCTTTATAACGATGGAAGAATCGTGGCTAGCGTTTCGAACTCGCAAACAAACGCGTCCTCATCACTTGTCGTTGCATTCGCGTTTGGTGCTCTATGTAACAGCGGCTCTATTGATTTTGCCTTGGCCAATGTTTGCGGCTTTTGAATGGAACGGGACGCTCGGCCAAATGTCATTGGTTGACAAGTTTTTCAACTCGATGTTTTTAAGTGTGACACCACGAACGGCTGGGTTTAACACAATTGATTATTCGGTCGCCTCGGACAGTACGAATTTTTTAACGATCCTGCTGATGACCGTCGGCGGATCTCCTGGTTCGACCGCCGGCGGAATGAAGACGACCACGTTTGCCCTCGTCGTACTGCTGGCATGGTCTCGAATTCGTGGTCATGAAACGACCCTGTTTGCGAACCGTTCGATTCCCGACGATACGGTCGAGCGAGCGAGCGGCTTGATGGTGGTTGCGTTTATGTTGATGACCATCAGCGTCTTTGCGTTGGCCGTTACGGACGAGATCGCTGGTGAACGCGGGCATTTTTTAGCAAGAATGTTTGAAGCAGTAAGCGCATTCAACACCGTTGGCTTGTCGATGCAAATGACGTCGGAGCTTTCCTACTTGGGACGATTCGTGACAATCGTATTAATGTTTGTCGGTCGCGTAGGCCCTCTCATGTTGGCTTCGGCACTCGTCATCGGCCGAGGTCGCAAAGCCAATTTCCGATATGCTTATGAAGATGTGGCAATTGGTTAGTACGCTGCCGTTGGAAAAAAATAGATTAACGAAGAACTGAACAAGGGAACAATCCATTGAAACGTTACGTCGTGATTGGACTGGGGAATTTTGGTGCCAGCGTTGCAGAGGCGCTCTCGGCTAACGGCGCCGAAGTGATTGCAGTCGACCTCGATGGCGATGCGGTGGACCGAATCGCGTCGAATGTTACCAAAGCCGCAATGGGAAACGGAACTGACATCGCAACGCTTGAGCGACTTGGGGCTGAAGGAGCCGATGCGGCTGTGATCTCCACTGGCGACGATATCACCGCCAGTATCCTGGCGACGATGTCATTGCGAGATCTACATGTTGCGGACGTTTATGTCAAAGTGAACTCGCGTGACCACGCCCGTGTCATGGACCGTATCGGAGTGACCGAGACGGTTTTCCCCGAGCGTGAATCGGCGATCAGTTTAGGGACACGAATGGGCGGAAAAGCGGTGTTAAATCATGTTCGACTGGGCAACGAATTTAGCATCCAAGAGATGGCGGTGCCCGGGGCGTGGCAAGGACATACGCTTCGCGAATTGGCTCTGCGACAGAAATACGAGATCACGGTGGTTGCACTTCACGATATTTTGCAGGACACCATTTCGTCGACCCCCGACCCAGACGCCAAATTAAAAGACAGTGATACGCTACTGATAGCTGGCAGTGACGAAACACTCGCCCGCGTCGCCGAGTTGCCTTAAAGCGACGATATCCTTAGATTAACAAATTCCATTTCAACTCCATTTTTCCAAGCAAGATACGTTTCGATGCTCACGTTGCCCACCTTCTCGACCGCACGAACCCAAATTGCTGGTTGCTCGATTTCGGACTTAGTTCGCAAGTATGGTACTCCGCTATACGTTTACGACCAATCGGTGATCGATCAACGAATCGAAGATTTGGCCGCATTTGATCGCATCCGCTACGCACAAAAAGCATGCAGCAACATTGCGATCCTGGATCGAATGCGTCGCAAGGGAGTTGTCGTCGATGCGGTCAGTGCGGGCGAAGTTCGCCGCGCAATGATGGCGGGATATTCACCCGACCCCGCCAAACACGAAATCGTCTATACGGCAGATATCTTCGATCATGAATCGCTCGACTTGGCCGTCGAACATTCGCTGCACGTGAATTGCGGATCGCCCGACATGATCGGCCAACTAGGGGTACGTCGCCCGGGTGCCGAAATCACTCTTCGCATCAATCCTGGTTTTGGACACGGGCATAGCCAAAAAACGAATACCGGTGGCGAACAAAGCAAGCACGGTATTTGGCACGAACAAGTAGACGATTGTTTGTTGCGAGCCGACCATGACGGAATGATGATCACCGGACTTCACATGCACATCGGATCGGGCACCGACTTGGAACACCTCAGTGCGGTTTGCGAATCGATGGAGAAGGTAGCGATGAAAGTCGGACGAACCCTGCGCACGATCAGCGCCGGTGGCGGCTTGCCTGTTCCCTACAAAAGTGACGAGTCTTATGTGGACCTCGACGAATACTTTGCGCTTTGGGACGCAACTCGGAATCGACTGAGTGAAACATTCGGCCATCGAGTGGACTTGGAAATCGAGCCTGGACGTTACTTGAGTGCAGAGAGCGGTTTTTTGATTGCCGAAGTTCGCAGCATCAAGAAAGTGGGAAAAAATCTTTTTGCTCTCGTTGACGCTGGTTTCAACGACTTGGCTCGACCAGTCATGTACGGTTCTCACCACCCCATTTCCGTATGCGGAGCAACAAGCGATGTTTCGAGTCGGGAACCGGTCGAAGTGATTATCGGCGGACCGCTGTGTGAATCAGGCGACATTTTCACCCAGCGTGAGGGGGGCTTTGTTGAAAGCCGCCCGTTACCGATGCCATTCATTGGCGACTATATCGTGATCGAGAACGCCGGAGCCTACGGCTTTGTGATGTCGAGTAATTACAACAGCAAAACGCGGGCTCCCGAAGTATTGATTGAAAACGGCCAACCAAAACTCATCCGACAACGAGAAACCTTTGACGATTTGGTCCGAGGCGAAGTAATCCCGGATTAGGGGACCAAGCTAGTCGCCGACGGATCTGCCACGATTGCGTGAAACACTGTTTCACGACTTGTTTCTCTTGACGCTGAAGCCTATTCCTTAGTAACCAAGAGGGCGATGAGCTTAATCACAGGGACCCCCGTGCGCCGGCCCAAACGCTGGGACTATCCGCTGGACGTGTCGATGACCGACACCGATGTTGCATGGCTGCGCTCACGCGAACCATTCTCTTCGATGGATTCACGTGCTTTTCCTCACGCCGCACTACTCGGTGAGATCCTTCGAAATGACTGCCGCCTGTTGCGATGCGAGCCTGGCGAAATCATTACTCGTCAAGGCGACTATGGTGGCAGCGCACTGTTGATTCTTGCCGGCAGTGTCCGCGTGCTGGTCAACAATCTTCCCGATGAACAACTCTACCGACACTCACAGGCCGCCGAACGGACGTGGCGTCAAAAACTGCATCGGCACTTTTTCAAACCATCGGCGAGGGAAACTCGACGCCCCGAACAAGTCTCGCTTGCCCATTCAAGCAACGGCACCCCCATTCGACGTGTCGACGATCGCCATGCAATTTTCCTACAAGATTGTGATGCGGTTCTCGGACAGCGTCAGGGGGTCACCCTCGGCCCACGCGACATGTTCGGCGAAGTCGCGGCGATGTACCGCTTGCCTCGGTCGGCAACGATCGTTGCCGAAAATGAAGCGACGCTGATCGAAATCCGCTGGCAAGGCCTACGACTGCTGCAGGCGGATGCGTCCTTTTGCGAATCCATTGAAAAACGCTATCGGGAAAAATGGCTCGCCGTCCATTTGCGAGAATCATCTCTACTGAGCGAGTTGCCCGAGGAAGCAATAGCCCGTTTGGTCAACACAGCCGAGTTGAATTCGTATGGAAACAAAGAGTGGTATACGGACTATACAACCAGCCGTAATTTCCCGCTCGCGAAACAGATTGCCTCGGAAACGATCATCGCCGAAGAAGGACACTCGCCGACCGGACTGACGATCATCCGAAATGGTTTCGCGCGAGTAACCGCTGGTCACGGTGACTCGCTGCAAACGTTATCGTACCTGGGAAAGGGGCAAGCCTTTGGGTTCGATGAACTATGTAACAACTTGCAACCCACCGCCGGATCGTCACCATCGGTTCTGCAGAATTCGCTCCGTGCCGTCGGATTTGTCGACACGTTATCCATCCCCGCAGAAGTGTTCGCCGAAGCAGTTCTGCCTCACCTAAAGGCAACACCGAAACCACACGCCCCCACATGCCCGTCACATTTGCTAGATTTCGTAGTCGCCAATCGGTTTAACAATGGGCATCGAGCGATGGTCATCGACATGGATCGATGCACCGATTGCAACGACTGTGTCCGTGCATGTGCAGACATCCACGATGGGAACGCACGCTTCGCTCGCCAAGGCCCCAGCCACGGCCAACTGCAATTCGCCCAAGCCTGCATGCACTGTGCCGATCCCGTCTGCATGATCGGATGCCCGACCGGTTCGATCGCTCGCGATGAAAGCACCGGCATTGTTCAAATTCACGAACCGATCTGTACGGGATGTGGCGTTTGTGCCAATGCGTGTCCGTACCAAAACATAAGCATGGTCGTTGTTCGCGAATCGAACGGCGAACCTTACTGCGACCAAGAAACGGGCGATCCTGTTCAAAAAGCAACCATGTGTGACGGCTGCCACTCGCGCCCCGGGGGACCAGCCTGCGTATCGGCATGCCGAACCAATGCACTAGTCCGAATCGACCTGACAGAACCCTCACCGCTCGATTCGCTGATGCGATAATTCACCGATTTGGCCTCTCTTTTTGCCTGTTGCCAACCACTTCCGTTTGAATCAATCTGGTACATTCGTTTCAGGCATTCTTCGGTGCATCCCCCCGACTTCTCATCTTTCGATCCAACTCGCGGTCTTTTCCCGGTTCTTATTATGGCGAAAATCACTTGTCCACTTTGCAGTCATGCTCACACCATCAAGACGGTTAAGTACGGCAAATTCACGCTCAAGTGCTCCAAGTGCAAAGAACCGTTCTTACTTGTCGTTGATCAACATGAAGAAAAACCTCGCTTACGAGTCGGCAAAATCAAGCCGCTATCGACAGCACAAAACACAGCAAATAAGCAACCTGTAACAAGACCCCCGGAAACGATCCAAGCAGAGAAAGTCACCGCAGCGGAAGAGACAATCGACCAGACCGCTTCGCCATCGGGTGATGTGGAGGAAACACAAGGCGAAGAATTTTCGGTCGACAAAACACCGGTTGTTCGTTGTGGCTCGGGTCTATCAGGCGCGGGGCTTTCAGACGCGGGCAAATCAAGCTCGGGACGAACCGGCACGAAAGGCAATCAAACTGATGCAACCCTTGATGCGTCCCCAGAAAATCGATCGGGCGTCTCGTCCGATGACTCATCATTTTCACCGTCCAGTCGCATTGGTGGTTATCGTGTCGTCCAACCTCTTGGCTCCGGTGGAATGGGAGCGGTGTATCTCGCGAAACAAATTTCGCTCGATCGCGATGTGGCACTAAAAACCATTCAAGCTCAATGGGCATCGAACCCACGCGTGATCGCACGGTTTATTCGCGAAGCTTATGCGGCAGCCCAATTAACTCATCACAACGTCACCCAAATCTATGACCTCGGCAGCGAACGTGGTGTCAATTTCTTTAGCATGGAATTAGTGGATGGTGGATCACTCGACGATCTGCTGAAAGTTAAAAAACGCATTGAGCCGAACCAAGCGGCAGTGATGATTGTTCAAGCGGCACGAGGGCTCAAATTCGCCCACGACCACGGGATGGTACATCGAGATATCAAGCCGGCAAACTTGATGATCACCGAAGACGGCATCATCAAAATTTGCGATCTTGGCTTAGTGAAAACGCCGGAGTACCACGAGGACGAAGCGACTTCGAAAGAAGACCGAAACATACTGCTCTCATCCGCCCGATCGCATGTTACCGGGATGGGATCGACAATGGGAACGCCGGCTTATATGTCACCGGAACAAGCCAACGATGCTTCCCAGGTTGACCAACGTTCGGATATCTATTCGCTTGGTTGCACGTTCTATGCACTGATCACAGGAACGCCCCCCCAAAGTGACGGCACCGCGGAAGAGATCATAACGAAACGACGCACGGTTCCCGTTGAGCCCATCCACACGGTCGCAAAGGATGTGCCAGATGAATTGGCAACCATCATCCAGCGAATGACCGCTCACGAGCCTGCCGACCGGTACCAAGACCTTGCTGAGTGCATCGTTGATTTAGAACAATTTATTGGAACGAATTCCGATGGCCTCGATAAGAGTGAGAAACTCGAATTGGCGGAGCAGTTCAACTCGATTGCCAAACAGTATGCCGGGTTGCCGAAAACCAAATTCACAAAATTGGGCCTGCCAGGTTTTGCCATTGTCTGTGCCGGGTTGTTTATCGCTAGTTTTTTTGTGAGTTGGAAAATCGCGATCGCAGTAGCCCTGTTTGGAATTTGCACCCCGTGCTTCGCCAGCGGGTTGTCGGCGTGGAGCGGCAATGAAACGCCGATCGGCAGCCGACTTCGTTCACTGCTATTGACTAGCCGAATCACCGATTGGATCGCATGGGGATTTGGCTTACTCTTTTTGATTCTGATCACGTTTGTCCTAGGATTGGCGATCCACGGATTGGTGGCGATCGTGCTAGCGGTGATCGTTGCATCGGCCTATCACTTCGGGCTTGAGCAAGCCGCGAAAAAAGAACGAGAACCGCTGCTAGACCAGGCCAATAAACTGCTTCGACAAATGCGTTTCGGTGGCATGGAAGAAGAGTCGCTTCGCCGTTTTGTCACCGAGTCAACGGTGCCGTATTGGCGAAATCTATACGAAGGCTTGTTCGGTTATGACGAGATGCGAGACGCACAAAAGGCGGCCTCGACGTCTAACCAATCCGGCGGCAAACATAGCCTCACCATTCGCGACCGAGTCGTTGATCGATTGGATACGAAACTGACCGTGAACCAGAAAGAACATACGCAAGATGTCTTGGCAGAAGTGGAACGTCAATGTCTCGTCGCCCAAGGGATGAGTCAAGCCGAAGCCAGAGACCAAGCCATCGCTAGAGCAACGTCGTTGGTCGATGCTGCAAACGAGATTAAGATTGAGTTGCCAGGTGAAACAGCGGAACAAAAACGGAATCGAATCAAAGCGATGATGGCCGATGCGCGAACCAACAACCGAAAGCCGGATGTTTCCCTCGCACGACGAACAAGCGAACGTTTAGCCGGACTGCTGCTCGGCGGAACCGTCCGTTTTGCAATTGGCTGCACGATGGTTGCATTGTGCGGACTTTGGATGCGAGAAAACCACTTGCTCGATGCGGAATCGCTCGACCAAGCCAAAGTGGCAGCCACAAGCTTGTCGGATCAAGTATCCGATCCTTCGCAAGCAGCCATGGCGGTCGCTTCGAGACTCAGCGAAACGAGTCCGTTAAGTCTGCCTGTCATTGGAATGCTATTTGATTCCTTCGCCCCCGGTTTGATCGGATTGTTGGTTCTTGGTAGCAGCTTGGTTTACGGATGGAAATACAGTCTATTCGCGATTCCCGCGGCGGTGATTGCATTGCTCGGTCCATCGTTGGGTGTCCCCTCGCTCGGAGTCGCCCACGGTGCCGCGTGGATCAGTGCTGCTATCTCGTTTGCGATCTTGATTGTGGGACTGATTTTGGGTCGGACGAAAGAAGCGGTATGACGTGATGGCGAAAATGGCACTCGCGGCGCAAAGGGCCTATCGAAAAGGGAAGTGCGGTCGCTGATGCATCAACGGATCAGTACCTTAAATGATATGCTTGAATTTTTGCCGACAATCTGCTGGTTGGCTCCAAATCCCTACCGCGGCTGATAAAAACGAAACCGCTCCTTGTGATTTGGCCCTGCCGAAAATTACCCTGATACTTTTTCACTACCGTAGGGTCGCGTGCTAATCACGCCTTCTTCGGGGCTACTGGCGCTGCCGTAAAGCTTCTTTGGAATCCGGCCAGCCAAGTAGGATTGTCGCCCTGCGATCGCCGCATGTTTCATTGCCGTCGCCATTCGAACGGGCTCACGTGCGTAAGCGATCGCTGTGTTAAGCAGCACTCCATCGGCCCCAAGTTCAAACGCAACACTCACGTCACTCGCACTACCAACCCCTGCATCGACGATCACGGGGTAATCGGGATCGTCTTCTTTGAGGTATTCCATGATGATTCGGAAGCTATTGGGATTTAACATCCCTTGACCACTACCGATCGGGCTGCCCGCGGGCATCACACTTGTTGCGCCAGCCGCCTTGAGTCGCTGGGCCGTGACGGGGCAATCGTTGGTATAGCAGAGGACCTTGAAACCTTCGGCAGTAAGTTCTTTGCAGGCAGTGATCGTTTCCACAGGATCAGGCAACAATGTCTTACTATCACCAAGCACTTCGAGCTTGACCCAATCGGAACCAGGGTTACCAAGTGTTCGCAAAATTTCGCGGCCCAATTTGGCGGTACGAATCGCATCATCGGCCGTGAAGCAGCCCGCGGTATTGGGGAGCAACACGTAACGATCAAGATCGATAAAGTCGAGGATGTTTTGGCCGAGGCGGTCATAAAGCCTTTCACGGCGAACAGCCACCGTCACGCACCCGCTTCCGGAAGCGTCGAGCGAATCACGCATTTGTTCCATCGTGTCATAGCGCCCCGTTCCAACGAAAAGACGACTGGAAAAAGAATGCCCGCCAACCACAAGAGGGCTATCGGCGGCTGGATCGGTAGGGATTTCGTTTTCAGATGCTGGTGTCGACACGTGACAAGTCTGGGGTTTCAAAGGTAGCGGAAAAATCGCGTCAGCGAAGAGCTGACCCAACCCAGAGAATACCAGATTCAAGGACGATTCAGAAAGAGGCGGGTTTACCTCCCGTCCATTTTGAGTATACCCGCACTCACGCGAACTTTAGGTTTTGTGCGACAATTTTGCTTTCGAGCAGTCACCGGATTTTGCGGAAATTTCGCACTAGGAGGTCAAAGCCATTTCAACGACTTCGATCACGTCACGACCCGCTTTTCGTCGTGCCCATTGTTTTAGCTCGAACTGAGCGGCCCAAGCCGTATGGCAAACCTTCGCCCATAAGCGTGGTGCGACGATCCGCAATTCTAACAATCGTGTGGGTTCGGCACCAATCCGTTGCTTATAGGGCTCATCGCCTCGCAAAAATTCCACGCCTGTCATTCGATGGTCGTGAGCAAACTTGAGACTTAATGCCGTTAGCACGCGACCTGGTTCATGTTTCGATGCATCAATATCGTAGCCAGTGCTATACACATACATGCAGCCATTGCCCCCCATAAAGTTCAATGTGCTACCAATTGATTTCCCGTCGAGTTGCAGTTCTAGCAAATGCAATCGATCGCGGTCGCACATGTCACGGGCCACATCATGCACAAAGTCACGCAGTCGCTCGTCAGAGTAGGTCCCAGGTTCCCCAACCGTGTTCCAACGTCGTTGGTGTAATTCGATCAAACCATCTAAGCACTCCGTCACTTGGTCGTGCGACGTTGCAACATGCACTTCAAGTCCATCGATTGTTCCAACTCGTTTCGAGAGTTCACTGTACTTTCGACGGGTTCGCCGACTCAGGCTGCCGAGCCAATCTTCCCATGTATCATGGCATTGAAACAGCCATGTATGCATACGTGATTGAGCATGAACAATCGCACCACCCGATCTCAATACCGATGCAAAATGTTTCATCACGACGTCCTCTTCGCTGACACCACCAATCTCGATTGTCTCCCAATCGTTCGACTTACTATTGGCTTCGCGAATCAGAAACGAGGCCATCGATTCAGCAATGGCTTTAGCATCTTCGGGCTTAGCAAGCACCGACACAAAATCGCCGCAAACATTGTTGTCACCAAGAATGCGAAGCGTTTTGGGCGACGTGGCCTTGCGATAGAATGGCATTAAGCCGCAAACATCACCTTGCGAATCCCGAGCAACCAAGACGTACGGCTCTTGGCCATCGGCAAACTGTTTCCACCAAGCATGTAGCCAAGACGTTTCCCGAAAGGGGATGCCTTGGGCAAGCAAATTCCACTTGTCGCGGTCCTCCAAGAGCTCTTCGATATTGCAGAACCGTTCGACGCGATACATGTTGTGACCAGAAAACAGAGTTCGATGGAAGTCAGAGTTCGATGAAAGTGTTCATCTGAAAACCTAGCCCTCTCAATAACCCGAACACGGCACGATCGCAGCAAATCACACACAATGACCGCCCGGTTGAGTCACGCAAGTTGTACAATCGGCGTATTCGGAACCCCTTTTCGGGGTTAGCCACCAAGCAGGTCAATTCCGTTACAATAAGACGCACTCAAGCGTTGGTTTGGTGGCGACTCGATGAATCGATCGGCCATGCAAAAGTCAACGGAGAGTATGACACTTTTACGATTCACCCAAAGGAGCATACTAACCTCACCAAGAGGCATTCCGGGCCTCACCAAGAGGCATTCCGGGCCTCACCAAGAGGCATTCCGGGCCTTGCCAAGAGGCATTCTCAGGAAACGAGGACTGCAAACTTCTGTGTTTAAGGAGTAACAGGCGTTCGAGATATCGCCCACCGAAATTACTTCACTGATCCAAATACGAAATCGTCACTTCGCATAGGCTAAGAAGCGATTGTCCCATCACTCCGGATCCCCCAAAGGGCTGAAGTACCTTCGAAAGAATCCCACCAAAGTCACGATTGACAACACAACCTCCCAAATACTCAAACAACACCATGACGACTCACTATTGGCAAGTGTTCTTTACGAGCTTAATCACATGCTTGACTATCACATCGGGTGCAGAGGCCCAAACGAAGATGGATCTCTCGGGCCGCTGGTTCGTACGGATGGATCCCGATCGGCAATACACTCCCATCTCGGACCAGACGCCCCCCCTTTCAGACCAGACGCACAATGAAGCTGGGTTTCAACCGGTTCTGCTTCCCGGCACACTGCGGGATAGCGGTTTAGGCAATCCTGTTGGACCAAACACGAAATGGATCGCGCAAGGCAAACCAGCCTTATTGGAGCGACCGGAGTTCAAAAAACATCAAGCTCCTGATCAATTCAAAATCCCGTTTTGGCTGCAACCCAAACTGCATTATGTTGGCTCGGCATTTTACCAACGTACCGTCGAGATCCCGGAAACGTGGCAAGGCCAACAAGTCTCTCTGTCCCTCGAGCGTCCTCATTGGCGCACTCAAGTGTGGGTCGATGGAAAACCTGGGGGCGAAGACGATTCGCTCTCCACGCCACACGTCTACGATTTGACCAACCAACTCACGCCCGGCCGTCACACGCTGACCATCCTCGTCGACAACTCCCTGCAACCGCTGGATGTTGGAATCAATTCGCATAGTGTCAGCGATCATACGCAAAGTGCTTGGCACGGCATTGTCGGCAAGATTGAGCTACGCGCAGAACCTCGACAAGCGATCCACAACGTACAGGTCTTTCCTGCCATTGACGGCCGTTCCGCAACAGTCACTTTGAACCTTAAGAATTTAGGCGAGAAAAAACGTGATGGCAAAATCACGTTCCGTGTCACTCAACAAAACGAAGTCCTTGGTACACGATCCCTGAACGTTACGGCGGTAAATCAAGACGGAAACATTGAAACATCAATTCCGTTTAGTCGTGAAGCAAAGCGATGGGACGAATTCAATCCACAACAATGCCTGCTTGAAGTGACGTTAAGATCCGACAAATCTTCAGTAGCAACAAAACAAATTTCCTTTGGTATTCGTCATCTCACAACCAAGGGCACGCGGTTCATTTTGAATGGGCGTCCATTGTTTCTCCGCGGAACGCTCGAATGCTGTATCTTCCCACTAACCGGATATCCGCCGACGGATGTTGAATCCTGGAAACGGATCATTCGGATTTGCAAGGCCCATGGACTCAATCACATTCGGTTTCACTCTTGGTGCCCGCCCGAGGCTGCGTTTGTTGCAGCCGACGAATTGGGTTTCTACTTTCAAGTGGAATGTTCAACGTGGCCTAACAGCAGCACGTCGCTCGGTATTGGAAAACCGATTGACGAATGGCTGTATCGTGAAGGAGAACGAGTCCTTACCGAATATGGTAACCACCCGTCCTTTTTATTGCTCGCCATGGGTAACGAACCCGGTGGACCACAACGAGGGGGCAAGTACCTTGGACCTTGGGTGGAACACTTCAAATCCCTTACGAAACGGCAACTCGTCACAAGCGGTGCGGGATGGCCAAGTATTGCCGAGAATGAATTTCACGTAAGACCTGATCCAAGAATACAGCAGTGGGGACAAGGACTACGCAGTCGCATTAACGGTCTGCCGCCCAGCACGATGGTCGACTACCGAGACTTTGTGAACCAGTTTGAGATCCCGGTTATTAGTCACGAAATTGGCCAATGGTGCGTGTATCCCAACTTTGACGAAATGAAAAAGTACGTTGGTTCTCTGCAGCCGCGCAACTTTGAAATCTTCCGCGAATTGCTCGCCGAAGCTCAAATGCCAGACCAAGACCACGATTTTTTGATGGCATCAGGCATGCTACAAAAGCTGTGCTACAAGGAAGAGATTGAGTCGGCTTTGCGGACCCCTGGTTTTGGCGGTTTCCAACTACTAGACCTTCACGATTTCCCAGGCCAAGGAACTGCGTTAGTGGGTATGCTTGATCCTTTCTGGGATTCAAAACCCTATATGACAGCGAGCGAATTCAGCCATTTTTGTGGTCCCATCACTCCGCTTGCGAGAATGGCGAAGCGAACATGGACCAGCGACGAAGTCTTCGCTGCAGACATCGAAGTCTCTCATTTTGGTCCGAATGACCTAAGCGCAGTCGAACCCAAATGGAGCGTGAGTTGCGATGCCGAGATGATCGAATCAGGCTCGCTTCCGACCCTCGACATTCCTACGGGGAAACTCGCGAGGCTCGGGCGCATCGAACTTCCGCTTGGGAAACTCGGCGAGCCAGCGAAGCTGACATTGCGAGTTTGGCTAAGCGACGGCAAGCAAGAACATGGCAATGATTGGGATTTCTGGGTTTACCCGCCGGCAATCGATACACCACCCACCGAAGACATTCTCGTCGTAGACACTCTAAAGGGAACCACCGAGTCGCATCTTAAAAACGGCGGAAAGGTCGTTTTGCTAGTCGACCCTGCAAACTTGGATTCGAAGGTGCAAATCGGTTTTTCGTCGATCTTCTGGAACACGGCTTGGACCAGTGGACAATCGCCACATACGCTGGGCGTATTGTGCGATCCAAAACATCCTGCGCTATCCGCGTTCCCTACCGAATTCCACAGCAATTGGCAGTGGTGGGAACTCGTCAGTCGATCGAAGCCCATTGAGCTTGACTCGCTTCCACCTGATGTAAGGCCAATCGTCCAAGTCGTGCCTGATTGGTTCCGCCCACAGCGACTCGGATTGATCTTTGAAGTGAAAGTTGGTGACGGCAAACTTCTAGTCTGTTCAATCGATTTGAAAAACGAATTAGAGGCTCGGCCTGTCGCACGCCAATTACGCCAAAGTATTTTGAAATACGCTGCGAGTGACAATTTTGCCCCAACTAAAAGTGTGGATGTCGCATCGATCCATCGCTTGCTGAGTAGATCAACTTCGCAATCTGCGAACGACTAAACGGCAAGCACAAAACCGATCCGTCATTACCGTATTTGCCGACCACCGCATTTCGTGGTTCCCAGAAAATCACATTGGGATACGTTCTAAATCATGATCCCAAGTCAACGGCTCGCTGATTTGTTTCTACCAAGCTTCAATCCCTGATACGAATCGAAATAGCATGACACGAATCCTTTTCATCACGACGCTCTACCTAGCCTTGTTTTGTGGAACACTCGCAGCATCCGAATCGAAACCGAATGTGATCGTGGTTCTTAGTGACGATCAGGGATGGGCAGACATTGGCTACAACAACCCGAAGGTCTATACGCCGAATCTCGACAACCTGGCATGCCGTGGTGCCAAGTTCGTGAACCACTACGTCATGCCGCAGTGTACGCCGACTCGCGTTGCACTAATGACAGGGATGTACCCGGGGCGTTTTGGTGGTGCAGCAATGCAGGCCAACAACGCACCTTCGTTCCCAATCGGCACTCCTACGCTCGCTAACATGTTCAAGGATAGCGGCTACGAAACGTCGATATGCGGCAAATGGCACTTGGGATCATCGCCCCAGCACGGCCCAAATCACTTCGGTTTCGACGAAAGCTATGGGTCCTTGGCCGGTGCGGTCGGCATGTATGACCATCGTTATCGCAAGGGGGAATTCTATGAAACGTGGCATCGCAATCATCAACCTATTGAAGGTAATGAAGACGGAGTACATGCAACGGATTTGGTGACGCGAGAAGCAATGGGTTTTATTGAAAAAGAACATGAGAAGCCATTCTTCTTATACATTGCCTTTCACTCCGTCCATACTCCGCTCGATGAACGAGGTGAGTTTGTCGATCAACCTACAAAGCTTGACGACAAGAATCCAAAACGCTGGCTTCATGAAGACGACATCAAGTGGTTCAACGACCCGGAGGGAAAAATCCAATCTGAAACCGACCCCGAAAAGCGACTGCTGTTAGCGGCCGCTTACCACTTGGACGACGCTATGGGCGAGATTGTCGGCGCGTTGGAACGTAGCGGCCATCGAGAGAACACGTTGATTCTATTTTCATCCGATAATGGCCCACAAGGCAATTGGAACGGTAACGCCTATCCTGACGATTTAAAACTGACCGATTTCAACCAGACGCTACCAATGCGGGGCAAGAAATTAGATGTTTGGGAAGGCGGCATTCACGTAGCCGCCTTTGCCAATTGGCCTGGCAAAATTGATCCGAAAGAGATCACCGCCCCCGTTCACATTGTCGATTGGTATCCGACGCTGGCGAATTTGATTGCCTATCAACCATCCACGCCGACTAGATGGGACGGCGTGGATCTTTCCAGTGTTATTTTTGGTGATGACTCATTAGCCAAACGAGATCTCTATTGGACCTGGAACACGAAAACCAATCGCTGGGCCCTGAGGTACGGCGAATGGAAAATTGTGAAATATGGTGTCGGGTCGCCGGAGCAGCCTAGCCAGTGGCAACTTTTCAATCTTGCGGAAGATCCGAAAGAACAAACGAACGTCGCAGTGGAGCATCCCGAAATCGTTTCGACTCTCCATCAACGATTTTTGATTCATCGAGCAAAGGACAAAAAGTAATGATCAAAACCAAATACATAGCAATCGTTTTGCTCGTTGCCGTTATGGGCACGTTCCTTCCTTGTGCTTTGCATGCTGCCGAACCGCCCAACGTGTTGTTCATCGCAATTGATGATCTGAATGACTGGATTGGTTGCCTAGGTGGTCACCCGAATGCGGTGACTCCCAATATTGATCGCTTGGCTCGCCGCGGGGTTTTGTTTTCCAATGCTCACTCTCAGGCACCGATTTGTGGCCCTAGTCGTGCGAGTCTTTTCACCGGACTTCTGCCTTCAACCTCCGGAATCTACGGGCAAATCTCCGACAAACAGATCCCTTTGGCCAGCCCCATTGCGGCACGGGCAAGGCTGCTGCCTGACTATTTTGAAGATTACGGCTACAAAACATTGGCCTGTGGAAAGCTATTCCATAACGGCGATCGAGCTGGTGTTTTTGACGACTACGGTGGACAAGCAAGCTTTGGTCCGAAACCAAAGAAACGATTCAAATACGATCCAGCTTGGTTTCCAGATAAAATGGGAAGCACACAAACCGATTGGGGAGCCTTTCCTGAGACCGACGCAGAGATGCCCGACGACAAGATCGCCGCTTATGGTGTCGAAAAGTTGAAACAGCAGCATGACAAACCGTTCTTTTTGGCCGTTGGATTCATGCGTCCGCATGTTCCTTGGTACGTCCCGCAAAAATGGTTTGATATGCATCCCGTGGAAAACATCAAACTTCCACCCTACATCGCGAACGACCTTGACGATGTGCCGGAAATATCGCGGCAAGTGAACGATTTGCCCGCCATGCCAACGACCGAGTGGGCAATCGAGGAAAACGAATGGAAAAACATCGTCCAAAGTTACCTAGCATGCACGACCTTTGTTGACGCTCAAGTTGGCAAAGTACTCGACGCACTCCGGCAAAGCCCCTATCGCGACAATACGATCGTGATTCTTTGGTCGGACCACGGTTACCATCTTGGTGAAAAGAACCGGTTTGCAAAGCAGGCTTTGTGGGATCGCGCCAACCGGATGCCGTTAATCATCGCCACACCCGATCGCCGCCATGGCGCAATTTGCTCAAAGCCTGTAGGCTTGATTGATCTCTATCCGTCCTTGTTGGATCTCTGTGCATTGCCTGCCAACACGGTAAACGATGGCCGCTCATTGGCCCCGTTGCTTGCTAATCCCAACGCAACATGGGATGCGGTGACCATCACAACCTATGGCCCCGGAAACCATGCGATCCAAACCGAGCGATATCGCTTTTATCAATATGAAGACGGATCATTGGAATTGTACGATCACGCCGAGGATCCCAATGAGTGGAAAAATCTTGCCCTGGATCCCTCGATGAAGGACGTACTCGACACCCTGCGTTCAAAGCTACCGAAATCGAATGCAGAGTCATCAAAATACAACAAGTATCCTGCTAATCGATACTTTCAAAAAAGATTCTAATCACTGGCTGCATCATCATGCTTTGGGCGTAGGCAATCATATGAGAGCTCCCAAAGAATCATCCAACCTCAATCGAGACGTCCAACAAAATCGAGCGACAATGCAAACAACGAGAACGACAAGAATGCGATATGGGTTATTCACTGTCTGGAGCGTGCTCACTACGGCCTTTCTCGGGCCAGTCGTAAAGGCCGAGGATTTCGGCGACGACCATCGACAAATAGCGCTGTGTAATGCCGACTCGGGAGTATCCAATTCGGTTATTTTCACCACGGACTCGATGCCCTCGCCAGTCGAACTGCCGAAGGCTGATGTCGCCAAGCAAGCACGTCTGATCTTCAAGAAACAAGTGCAATCGTCCCATGCCCAGCGTCGGAAGGAATTGGCAGAGAAGAATATCACGATTGACGACAAGACCTTGAAGTGGAAAGAATCCACCTATGGAGAAAGACCGAAGAATGGACACAGCCTTTGGATCTCGATGCACGGTGGCGGCGGAGCACCGGCGATCGTAAACGACCGCCAATGGGAAAACCAAGTCAAACTGTACCAGCCAAAAGAGGGAATCTACATCGCGCCGCGAGCACCGACGGACACATGGGATCTGTGGCATCAAAACCATATCGACCCTCTGTTCGCGAGATTGATCGAAAACCACATTGCGGTGCACGGAGTCGATCCCAACCGAGTTTACATCATGGGGTACTCCGCAGGCGGTGACGGCGTCTGGCAGCTCGCACCTCGTATGGCGGATCGATTCGCAGCAGCCTCGATGATGGCAGGGCACCCGAATGAGGCCTCATTGCTTGGACTCCGCAACCTTCCCTTCGCAATCTTCATGGGAGGTAACGACCGTGCCTACAAACGTAACACGATCGCTGCAAACAAAGCCAAGGAACTTGACGAACTTCGCCAAGCCGATCCGGACGGATACGTGCATCTAGTACGCATCTATGAAGGGCTCGGCCATTGGATGAATCGGAAGGACCAGGAAGCCCTTCCCTGGATGGCTAGCTATGAACGCCAACCGTGGCCAAAGAAGATCATATGGTACCAAGACAATGTAACGCACGACCGATTCTATTGGCTCAAAATCCCTGAAGGCACAGCAAAAAAGGGTACGACAATCACCGCGACGGTTAACGGACAACACATTGAACTCAGTGGCGAAATCCCCACAGGGACGCGAATCCGTTTATCCGACAATCTTCTAGATCTCGACCAAGATGTCCAAGTATCCGTAAACAACAAAGCTGCGTTTTCCAGAAGAGTTCATCGCAGCATCAAAGTATTAGAGAAAACGCTCGCCGAACGCTTAGATCTCGCTGCAGCCGCTTCCGCCGAAATTATCTTGGAATAAGCGATGCCCGATGCTGTACGACAATGCGTTAATGTAGACAACGGTCCGAACCACTACCACACGATGCCTACAAACACAACGCAATGCCAAGCCGAGATGACTTGACCTGTGCCCCCCCGACTTCAAGAAACGAAAAACAACATGACTTCACGTTTTACGATTGCGGCGTTATCTGCGGTTACCGTTTTTTCCACGCTTGCCGCATCCACCAATGCACAATCGGCCTCCTACGACCGGACTGCGGACCAGCACGGCTTCATCATTTTCATGGAAGAAGGTGGCTGGTGCTGGTACCAGGATCCACGATCCATCATGCATGACGGAAAACTTTTTATCGGTTCGGTGAAGGGAAACGGCTCGGGATCGGCACGCGTCGGCGTCTACGATCTGAAAACCAAACAACCGATTGGCACGGCAACGATGCGGGACAACTTCCAACGCGACGACCACAACTCGCCCGTCTTCTTTGCTCGACCTGATGGATCCGTACTTGCAGTCTATGCACTACACGGCAATGACAAATTGCATCGCTATCGCATTTCGGATCCCGACGCCCCGCTGAGATGGAGCGAGGAAAAGGTGTTCGATCACAACAACACTTTGGCGGAGCGTGACGGCGTCACTTACATGAATCTCTACAACATGAGCAGTGAAGGAAAACTGTACAACTTCTACCGCGGATTTCAGTACAACCCTTGCTTCATTACTTCAACGGATGCCGGGCTGACATGGGGCGAAGACACCCACTTTATCAAGAGCGAGGTTGTAGGATACCAACGCCCCTACGTCCGCTATGCAGGTAACGGAATCGATACTGTGCACGTTAGCTTTACGGACGCACATCCACGCAACTTTGGAAATAGCATCTACTACACGGCCTTTCGTGATGGGAAGTACTTCCGTGCTGACGGGACACTCATCAAGGATCTAAAGCAAGATGGCCCACTTGTGCCGAGTGAAGCGGAACTTGTTTACAAAGGTAACGGTAAGAATGGGATCGCCGATAATGAAAGTGAAGAAAACCGGGCCTGGACAGCCGCCATGACGATCGACGCACAGGGTCATCCCCATATCGGCTATACAGTGCATTTATTTAATGAGGACCATCGTTTTCGGATTGCCTCGTGGGACGGCAAGCAATGGCATGATCGGCAGGTCGCCTTTGCCGGCAAGTGTCTGTATACAGCAGAGTCGAGCTACACCGGCCTGATCAGCCTCGATCCGAAAGATCCGTCAATCGTGGTGATCTCCACCGACGTTGATCCAACCACCGGAAAGGATGGCGGCGGCAAGCACGAAATCTACCGCGCCAAAGTGGGACTCCGCGACGATGTCAACACCATCGAGTGGGAAGCCGTAACGAAGGATTCCCCCGTCCGCAACCTCCGACCGATGGTTGTTTGCGACGGCGAAACACGCGTCATTCTTTGGAATCGTGGCGACTTCAAGTCCTACACCGATTTCCAACTCGACACCATCGGGTTGGTCGAAAGTGTAAAATAGTAAGACAAAAAACACGCGCCGTTAACACCCCTATGAGAGAGTGACCTGCCATGAATCGAATCCCGTTGATGGCGATATTGTGCCTTGCTCTTCCCCCTTTGCTTGGCCTCCGTTCGGCGACTCAGGCAGAGCAGCCACCAAACATCGTAATCGTCTTGGCTGACGATCTCGGGTATTCGGATGTTGGATTCAATGGATGCAAAGACATTCCAACGCCCCACATTGATTCCATCGCCGAGAACGGTGTCCGCTTTACAAACGGCTATGTCAGCTTCTCTGTTTGTGGTCCGAGTCGGGCCGGGTTGATGACCGGTCGTTATCAGGGCCGTTTTGGATTTCGTGTCAATCCGAGCATTGACCCGACCGACCCCACCATCGGTTTGCCACAAGACGAAAAGAATCTTGCGGAAACGCTCGGCACCGTCGGCTACACCAGCGGCGTGCTGGGAAAATGGCACCTGGGTTCTCATCCAACACAGCACCCGCTCAAACGCGGGTTTGATGAATTCTACGGTTTCCTTAGCGGCGGTCACGATTACTTCCCGGAAAAATTAACGCTCAATGACTTGAGCGAAGTCCGACAAAAGTGGCAATGGTATCGCACCAAGATCATGCGCAACTACACCCGCGAAACGACCGACGAGTACCTCACCGATGAATTGTCAAACGAAGCGGTTGCGTTCGTAGAACGACACCGCGAAAAACCGTTTTTTCTTTACCTTTCTTACAATGCGCCCCACACGCCGCTACAAGCAACGGAAAAATATCTCGACCGCTTTGCAGGCATCGCCAACAAAAAACGAAAAACCTACGCCGCCATGGTCAGCGCAGTGGACGACGGTGTGGGACGGTTGTTGCAGACTTTGCGGGAACAACAACTCGAACAGAATACGCTGGTTTTTTTCCTGTCGGATAATGGTGGACCAGAAACATCAAACGCATCCAACAACGGTCCGTTGCGCGATGGCAAGGGATCGTTTTACGAGGGTGGCGTCCGCGTGCCATTCGCGGTGCAGTGGCCGGGTACTCTACCCCAGGGCATCGACTACGACAGCCCTGTGATCTCGTTGGACATCTTTGCCACTGCCGTTTCACTTGCAGGAGCCTCCACTTCACCGGACCGTCCGCTCGATGGTGTAAATCTAATTCCGTTCTTGACCGGCAAGGATCCGAGTTCGCCACACACCGCATTCTTCTGGAACAACGTTCGTCACGAAACATTCGCGATGCGCAGCGGAGATAGCAAGTTGGTGAAGGAAGCAAAAAGTGAACTGCTTGAAATGTACGATCTCGACAAAGACCTTGGGGAAGAAAACGACCAAGCTTCGCTTTACCCAGAGCAACAACAAGCACTCGCTCAAGCCTTCGATGAATGGAAGCGACAACTCCTACCCGCCGGCTTTCCGGGCTTGGACCACGTTTGGTGGAAATAGTTTGCGCTCCGGCAAGCACCGTCTTCAGCCTGAGGATCTTCAGTCACGTTTGCAACGACAACGATTTTTCAATTTTTTGTAGAAATCGTGTTTGCGGCGCACATGACATTTCTGGGCACAGCGGTTCTTCTCTGCATAGTCTCGCCATAGGCATGAACGGCAGGGATTGATTAGAAACTCATTTATCTTGTCGTACAAACCGTAGGCAACCACGGCAAACAGAACAACAGCAGATCCCCACTGCAAAGCCGTAACATCCGAAAAGTCGATTGCATAGATTGACGTTTCGTTGTAGAGAACGGGTACACAGCACTGGCGTACGACAAGTTCACCATTGATTGTGGTGGCATCGTATTGGTAACCGGAAAAGATAAGCCGGTCCGTCGCGATTCCTGCAGTTAATGCTACGGCGATCAATGCGATGGCATAATATCCAGCGACTTTGCCCCCCATGTTCGCACGAATTGCATTTAGCTCGCCCATATTGGTTGCCGGACCCGCCATCATATAAACCACAGCAGCCCCCGGGCTTAGCCCCAACAATAGCAGGCTCTGCACAATCGGTACGGACGGCACGCTGCAAGAGTAAACCGGCAAACTGAGCAAAATCACCAACAGTAAACTTGTGATGTGCTGACCACCGAGCCAAGTCGAAATAAATTCCAACGGCAAAAACGCCATCACCAGCGTGGCCACGCCTAACCCGATCACCAACTCCACACCAACATGGGATCCCAAGTCGCAAAACGTCCAACGCAGCCACTGAAGAATCGAATTGCCACCGCGTGCAACTGGCTCGGGCTCGTATTGCTTGGTCTCGTCAATATCGTTGGAGTTTTCATCCGGAAGAATATGGTTGCCGACCCAACCGATTAAGAACGATCCTAGTAAGGCGGTACCAAGCAGGGTACAAGCCATCTTCCAACCCAATAGCTTGATCGACAACAGGACCACAACCGGCGAGAGCACCGGGCTACTGGTCATGAAACTGAGGATCGTGCCAGCCGCAGCTCCGCAGCGATAAAGCCCAACGCCTAATGGAATCGTCCCGCACGAACAGATTGGAAGCAGCGATCCAATACCAACCGCCTTCAGTAGCGGAAGCCCGCCGCGCCGTCCGAGATGCCGCCTGAGCAGATCCGGGGGGACCCACTGATGCAGCGCACCGGCCATCAAAAAGCCCAACACGATATAGGGAGAGGCCGCCAAGAACATCTTGGCGATCATCCAAAAAACCATCGTAACGCCTACTCCCCAATTAGCTGTTCTTGAGCAGCTTGGTGTTCGACAGAGTCGATTACTTCAGCTTGATCCAGAAAAAAGATGCCATCCTGAGATGATTGGCGTTCGACTCGCAACACACCGCGCACCACAACGCTTGGGTCAATGATCCCTTTGTGATTGATCTCCCATGGCGAACGCAATTCCTTAACGACAATCGTCCATTGGTAATAGGGAATGGGGTTTCCAACACAGCAATCGATCATGCCAAAATAGGGAACCATGACAAAACCACGAATCGAATAGCCATCGGACCGCTCGACGATTTGATCGCCACAAGCAAAAGAGGGTCCTGATACAACAACGACCTTTCCCTCCAGCGATCCAAGCGGCTCGGGCATCGAAACCAATTTGCATTTCCCTTCGGATTCGTCGGTCTCGACCAAATCAAACCAAGCCCAATCCAACTTAGCAGCAGAAACCGATTCAGGAATAGGCATCGATTTCACCTTGGACGTGTCGATACGAAAGTTGGGAATTTCAGCAACATTCCACCAGACCAACGCAACGACGACTCCAGCACCAATAAGGATCGATTTCAATTTCAAGTGTTTGGGTATCCTCTTGGAGCAAATATCAAGTTCTCGATGGTCTCACGAATCTCAGGTCTCAGTAACCTCAGGCCTCACGAATCTCACCCACCATTCGCCCGCTCCCTGAGCATTTGCAGTCGACACAAATCGAGAGCATGCATCTTCACTTTTCCTCTGGACAGGTAAAGTAACCCGCCTGATCACGACGCCTGATCAACAGGAGCAATCGGGAACGGTTCTATCGGAAGACCGATGCCTACTGGGCAACCGCACCGGAAAGCAACGTCTTTTCCCCATTGTTCCTGCCGGCCTTAAGCGTGTGCTTGGCCTTGGAATAAACGGGAGCCTTGAAAGACTTGCCTTTCGTTCGGAAACAGTAAACCAATTCGCCGGTAACTTCATTGGTCAATTCAACGACCGCGTTTTCGACCGGAAGGGTGACTTCTTTGAGGTAGCCAACCGGTTTGCGTCCATCGTTTTCGCTGGCGTTAAATCGGATCGGCCAACCTGGGTATTGGGCAGCATCGCCAGCGGAAAGGTCCGCGAATCGAGGCCAGCACTCAAGCGTTGTTCTTGCGCTCGGTTTGTGAAAACGAACGATCCCATAACCATCACCGCGAATCATGCGTTCTTTGCGATTCTCTGGATTGGCGTAGGCCATCATCGTGATTTTGTTGCCCAAGCCATCCTCGTAGTCGCCGACCCAAGGATTCGGGGAATCGATTGGCTCTCCACCACCGGGTTGCTCATCCAGCGGATGCCACCAACGGCCATAGATCGTATTGACGATTGCTGGAGCAGTAAAACCATAGGGGCCGTCGCGAAACCCTTCGATGCCATGTTTGACAATAACGGCCAAGTGTTGATCGCCGCAGAGGTGCGTTGCTCGCACGCGACGAAGAGCACGGACGGCTTCATTGCGAGGCGTTTGTGGCCAACCGTTACAGTCCAAATCGGCAAGCAGTCGACCGTCTCTACCGCCATGCATGTGAACCGCACCGCAGAACGCAGTCTGAGAAAGAACGACCTTCATTTCGGCATCGGTCCAATCCCTAGCCCATGCATCGAGGAACACCATTTGTCGATCGCCCAACAACGTTAGACCTGGCTTGTCGACCGATTTGCGATCGTACGATGGATCGCGAATATGGTCGTTGCGTGGGCCCATCTTTGGGATTTTTCCTTTCGGGCCAGACTTAAATTTGCGATCTTCCAAAATCGCGAAGCTAATCCCACCAACATTAAGATCAGTGTAGTACACGCCAATGCCTTGCTTGACCGGTGTGGGGTCAAATGGATCCGGCAAATTCCAAGTTTGCTGACGTTCAACCATCTTCACGAACGCTGCCGGATACATGTAACCCCCATCGGTCGCTCCGTCTTGACCGTTGGATTTTTTGCCGTCTTCACCCCAAAGATTACCGTGTCCAACATCGTGATCATCCGGTATACAAATCACGGGTCGATCTTTGAGGACTTCTGCAAACTGAACGCCGAACTGCAACCAACCGTAAGTGGCTTCGTCGTGGGTATAGTTCTGGTCGCCGGCAAAGAACAGCAAGTCCGGGTCATGATGCTTGATCGCGGCCACAATCTGCTTGCGTGTTTCGAACTCATCGTCCTTCGGTGAATTGCAATTCAGCGAGCCAAATACGAGCGTCTCTTTGTGTTGTGGGTCTTTACGAATCAGCCCCTCAAAGCTGGACAATTCATCAAGACGCACACGATAAGCAACGTCCTTGGAATTATCCCAACCTTCAACGCGGAAGTGGGCGGACCACCCAGGATAGACAATCGGTTGTTCCTGAGTTTTTTTCCACTCGCCGTTAACCTTCAATTCCAATGTGACGGTTTTGGGCTCTTCCGGCAACAACGGAAAGCACTGAGCGGTCATCTTCAAGATACCGTGATCGTGCGTGTAAATCGCGAACGCCATCGTTTCGTCACGGGGTCTTTGTATGAACCACTGCGTCATGGGGCGTTCGCGGTTCCTTTGAGGAACGGTGTATTCCCACCACTTGCCGATCGCACAGTTATCTGATTTCTTTGCCCATTGCGTATCATCGCCAAACGGTAATGGATCGTAGTAATTTGTTTCAGCATTTGCGACAGCAGCCACCGTCAACATCAAACCGGCTAACACAACTCGTATCATTATTCTTTTCCTGTTGAGCAAAACCCTTCACTCTCATTTTGGCCCATTGGTAAAGTCTAGAATGTCTCATCACTAGGTGGACGGGGCAGATGGACGGGGCCGGGGTGGGATTCGCGAGTGTCAAACGTCTAAGTCGCCGATTATCGGCGATACCACTAGGTAAAGCAATCATAACACGTTTGGGTGCGACGGTTTCACGCACCATGAGGATACGACGAATAAGAGTACCTTGCTCATCGCACGGTGCCCGGCGAGCCGCATTTGAGTTCCTCCGTTAGAGCAATTTCCTTGTAGGATTGCTCTATCATCAACCGTTCGGCGGGACCTGTCGCAATCGTCGCCCGACTTCCTTGAGCGTCTTGACGTCGTCAGGATGAATCGAACCATCGGGCAATGGGCCAGTGTTGAGCAACAAATTCGCATCAATTCCCTGCGCTTTGCGCAGCATTCCCATTACTTGGTCGGCCGTTTTATGTTTGCCATCGTCCGCCTTGGTGTAGCCCCAACCGTGCGGCTGCAACGTGTCGCAGATTTCCAACGGGACCTCGGACTTGCCTTTCCAATTCCGCTCGGGTGCCTTGAAATCCTCGCTGCCGATTAGCCCCTGCTTGTACGACACCAAAACTTGCGGTTGGAGCGAATGAATGTGATCGTACAGCTCTTGGCATTTGAATTGAGCCAACTTATCTGGACGAGATGCAGGGGTTGAAAATCCGTCTAGCCAAATTGCCCCAACGGGACCGTAGTTGGTAAGCAGTTCGGTGACCTGATTCTTCATGAACTCGACGTAAACTTGCAAGTCGTGTTCGTCGCCATACTTGTAAAACGTTTCCGGCCGATCGTATTTGGGTCGCGCCGAACCACCCCAATCACCGTTATTGGGGGCGTGTGGGTGTCGCCAATCGCGTCCATGCGAATAGTACAAATAGAAACCGAGTCCCTTTGTAGCACATTGGCCAGCCAGCTCGCCGACCAAATCCCGTTTGGCTGGGCTATTGGTGCTTTTGAAATCCGTGTATTTCGAATCGAACAAGCAAAAACTGTCGTGATGCCGTGTCGTAATGTTGATGTACTTCATGCCCGCATCAAGCGCCAGGTCGGTGATGAAATCGGCATCGAACTTTTCTGCGTTAAAACGGTCAACCAGCTTGGCATATTCGTCGACGCGAATTTTCTCTCTGTACTGAACCCACTCGTGGCGTCCCAACAGCGAGTAAAGTCCGTAGTGCAGAAACAACCCAAACCCGGCATTGTTGAACCAATCGATCGCAGCCCGGCGAGGGTCTTGCTGGTAATGGTCGGCCACGTCCTGCAAATACGACGGGACCGCGGCGGCTGCCTGAGCGGACGACTTGTCTTGGCCCCAGACGCTGGTCGTTCCAAAGATCGAACTGGATGCGGCTGCGCTGGCCCCTACGACGCTAGCTTGAATGAAATCTCGACGCTTGATCATCTGACAGACCGCCCTTCGGTTGATGGGTTCGAATGCAATTTCAATTTGAGCGATATTGCCGTTCGCTAACGACACTCCTATGAGGACGCAGATTGCGATTCTACGGTGAGCTTCCAATTCGCTGGAGTTTCAATTGACGAAGATTCATCGGTTGCCAGTGGTCGGGATCGGGTTTGACTTGAATGCTGCATTGGCCGGATTGGTCGATTTCAAGGGTGCCCAAGGACTTCTCGACATAATTGCCATAGCCGCCCGTAGACTTCACTTCGGCGGTTTCCGTTTGTCCGGGAAGACCAAACTCAAATCGCGTCTTTTCTTTTTCCACTGACATGATTGCCCGCACCTCGTAACGTCCGGGTTGGTTAATGTAGATGCTCCAATCAACCCAAGCGTGAGGGTCAAGCCAATATCCAATGTGGGCAATGTCATCATGGAATCGCACTCCGGCTTGTTTGCTGCCTTCGTTGTTGTGAACGTAGGCATTATCGGCGGTCAGAACCAAAGAACCGCTCGAATCCGGCGTGGGCAAATGAATGCCAACTTCAAGTTCCCCGTCAATTGAAATAGTGATCACGCTTGCGTAAGGGTCCGGTGCTTCGCCGGGCAAAGTCAATTCGATGCCCAAATCGGTGAGCCTCGTTTTCACTTCCGTGCCGTGTGCCAAAAGACTGGCTTGCCGCACGTCGTTCTTAATTGCGGGCACCAGGAGTTTTCCGTCACTGGGCCAATCAAATACATGCAGGTAGAGCATCGTGCCTCCATCGACCGATTTGGCGGTACAACGTCCCCATGCCAATTTGGGAAGTGGGCTTGCCGACGTACCGTAGATCGATTCACTGTTCACCTTCATCCATTGGCCAATCAACTTCAGTCGCTCGACTGATTGTGGCAACAGATTACCTTCGCCGGTTGGGCTTACATTCAGCAAATAATTCCCGCCTTTACTAGCAATGTCGACCAAGTTTCGAATCAAAGTGGTTGGCGATTTGAAATCGGTGTCAATCTTTTTGTAGCCCCAACTGCCGCTGATTGGCATGCACACTTCCCAGTACTTATCCGCAGGAGCCTGCGGCGGGATTTTGCGTTCAAAGGTCTTATGGTCACCTGGGTAGTCCTTACCTAGACGGTCATTGGTGATCACATCAGGTTGCAGACCTGTGCTGGAATGGAGGCTGTCAAAGGCTTCCTTACTCATGTCGCGAGGAGTATCCCACCAGAAGATTGAAATAGGACCGTACTCGGTCAACAACTGCTTGATCTCGGGAGCAGCCTTGTCACGAACGTATTGGTCGAAACTGACACGTTGGATCGTCTTGTCCCAATTGTTACCCATTCCACCGGGATGATGCCAATCTTGGCACTGCGAATAATAGAATCCGAAGCGAATCCCCTGTTCCTGGCAGGCTTCGGCCAGCTCTTTCATAATGTCACGCTTAAACGGAGTGGCATCAACAACATTGTAGGGGCTGGCCGTGGAGTGAAACATCGAGAATCCATCATGGTGCTTGGCCGTGATGACGAGGTACTTCATTCCCGCTTGTTTGGCCAACCCGACAAATTCGGCCGCATCAAATTTGACAGGGTTAAATCTCGCTGCGTACTTCTCGTATTCGGCAATTGGGATATTCCCCCTGTTCATCATCCACTCAGCACTGTTAGGCAATTCCTTACCTTTGTACTGGCCGCCCGTTACCGAGTAGACTCCCCAGTGAACAAACATACCGAACTTTGCCTCGCGCCACCAAGCCATTCGTTCATCGCGGGTCTGCTCGCGAGATTCAGGTTTCTGGGCAAACAACGTGCTCGACACCAGGGCGAGTAAACCGAAGCTAATCAATCGAAGAATTCGAGTATTCATTGAGACCAGTGCAAGCGAGGTATAGGAGTCACGGAACTTCGTCGATCCTAAAGCTTAATTCGTTTCGACAGACCGCCTATCACAAAAAGCGACACACGTAAAATGATTTGCGACATCAAGAATCAACCGCATGCAAAGATCAACAGGCATGAAGCGATGGTTGGAATCCAAGTTACAACTGCGTTATGGAAAACGACAACGCATGGCCAACAAAGTTGGTTGACGAAATCGGTTGACGAAATCGGTTGACAATGCCTTGAAGCAAGCATCTTTTGCGATGGACCGCCTATCAAAACTAAGTTCAACGGGATCCGGAGTTGCCACAGATTCACTGTAGCGTGAATCCAGGAAGTCGCACGATTTCTCCTCCCTTCAGCGCGGACTCGTGAGCACACAGGCCGACACAGGTCCAATTCGCCGAGGTCACCGCATTGGGCCATGGATGGCGGTCTTCAAGTAACGCACTGAGAAACTCATGAACCATATGGGGATGTGATCCGCCGTGGCCACCGCCCTGAACAAACGATAGATGTTCGCTGTCATGAATCTCTGCTGGCATTGTGAACCGTTGAATGGGCTCAGGCAGCAGATGTGCGAAATCAGGTACTTCGACCTTTTCTGGGATCTCGTCTTCTGGCTTCTTTGCCGTGTGAATGACGTGTGGCTCGTTCTCGACCAACGTCCATTCAAAACTCTTCTTTGTTCCATAGACGTCAAAGCTTTCCCGATATTGTCGAGCGACGTCATACAGGAATCGCCAAATGTGTGCGGTCAAGTCTTGGTCCTTCACCTTCACATGACACGACTCAACAGCGAATCGGTTGCCCGATTTTTCAGCGATATCATCTCTCACTTTGCCGGAGCCAAAGCAACTCACATACTCTGCGCGGCCATCAATCAGCCCCAGGCATGGACTGACGACATGCGTGGCGTAGTGCATCGGGATCATCCGCTCCCAGTAACTCGGCCAACCGTCCATGTCCTGCGGATGCGAGGCTGCCAAGTGCTGGATGTCACCCAACTCGCCACGTCGATACATTTCGCGGATAAAAAGAAACTCGCGACTATAGACGACCGTCTCGGCCATCATGTACTTCAAACCAGTCGCTTGCACGCTCTCGACAACTTGCCGGCATTCATCAATCGTCGTCGCCATCGGCACGGTGCACATCACATGCTTCCCAGCGTCCAATGCCTTTAGCGACATCGCAGCGTGATCTGGAATCGGACTATTAATATGAACAAAGTCGATATCGGAATCGGCAAGTACGTCATCGTAGTTCGTGTATCGCTTTTGGATGCCGAACGTATCACCAACCTTGTTCAATTCGGCTTCATTGCGACGGCAGATAGCGGCAACGTTTGCGTTGGGATGTGCCTGATAAATCGGAATGAACTCAGCTCCAAAACCGAGTCCGATCATGGCGACGTTTTTGACTTCGCTAACTGACTTGTTCACTGCAAACTCCTACGAATAGCTATCAACGGTTCCGTTTTGAGAACGAAAATGGCTCTGTGAATGTGTAGCAGGGTAAGCGTTTGCGATACACCTTTAACGCGATATTCCATCGAACGCAAATCCTTTTTCAGCACACACATCGACACAGTTTACCGTATCTTCCAACCGCAGAATCAAGTCGTCAAATCTTTTTACCATTTGGCATTGTCGACTCGACACAGACCGTCATTCACAATCGCAGACGATTCGCACCCGCTATCACACCAAGCTGAAGCAAAAAATACAGTCAATGGACCAATAGAGGTTGGGCGGATCTACGTCTCAAGCATGATCTTCAATATGTCACCGGATGTGATCGTTTGTGATTCTTCGAAGGTGACGAACGCGCGATCGTCTTGAATATTAACAGTGGCTGGTACGTTTACTTGCTCCTCGTTCACCGTGACGTTCACCGTGACGTTTACCGTGACCTTTACTGGGTTTGCCTTGGGAAAAGAACCGAACGCGATGCTTTTCAATTGTAGCTCCCCCCACTTCACGGCCAATTCCGCTTCCATCTTCGACTTGTCACCCCGCTGCGTGAACGCCCCCCAAGCTCCAGCGGCAGTAAAAGCAGATTTAAAATTCTCGGGTGACAAGCGAGGCGCAAAGCCGATATGCCCTTTTGGCCCATGATGCTCAAAACCGCATGCCGCTTGAAAGGCGCCGTAACTTGCCATCGAGCGAGAGTAGTGATCGCTGCACTCGATTTCGTTGTACGGGTTGCGCAGTGCTGCGTTGTAGCGGTCGTGAATGGCACGAGAAATCGCCAACCCGTTTTGCAGTAGGTCTGGCTCGGTGACCCCTTCCCAGATCATATGAGCGGCGGCCTGCCATTCGAAGCCGCTCATGCACTCGTTGAAGTACATGTATTGCCAATGACCAATGAATTCGGGATTCTGCCCGCCCTTGGGCCAAGTGCACATCAGTAACCCCGCATCACCAGCGGTTGCGTACCAACGGCCGAGCTTGAAATGATCGCGAAACGGCCCCACATCGGGAACGAAGTTGTATCGGTACAACGCGCGCAGCGCGCTAACTTGATTTTCTTGGTTGAACAGTCGCCCGAGCCCGACCCAATGAGCCCAAGTTTGGCCAAACACTTGGTCGATGTAGCATCCTGGTCCAACACCAATCTTATCGCTGTGTTGCGGATCCTCAATCTGAAAGAAATACTCGCCATCGTACAAATCAAGAATCGACTTGGCACCACGCTCCGCGATGGTACGACAACGTTTGGCGAATACGTCATCCCCCATCTCTATCGCCATTGCTTCACTAGCACGTAGTGTCGCTAGATAGAGTGACGCCAGAAAAGACACCTTACCGTACCAACTTGCGTCGAGCGTGTTGGCCTGGGCATCTTCAAGGATACCGTCGTCGTTTCCATCGCGACGGATCATGAATTCGACAGCTTGTTTCACCTTAGGCCAGATACTTCGAAGAAACGAATCATCAACGCTCATTTGGTGTTCACGATAAACGCCAAGAATGCGACCACAGTGGCCGTCGTCGGCTGCGTGGTTAGAGCGATTGAGTGATGCTCGATGACCGATGCCACCGTCCTTGTGAAAACCAATCCCGAAATCGACTCGTTCGCGTGTATCGCGTTCGACCTCCGGAAACAGACGCCCCGGCGCCTGTGCGTAATGCCAAACGTGTGTGCAAGTCCCGGGGCAACAGCCAATGCCCTCCCACGCCCAAAACCGCCCGTCTTTGAAACGGTAGCAAGTGGTCGTGGCAAGGATCGACGTGTTGGCCATCGTGCGATCGAGGAACCAATAGGGAAGCGTAGAGTCATACCAGGTTTCCACCCAACTTCTTGTCTGCCCAGCGAGACGCTTGAAGTTATCGACAACGTATCCTGTAACCTCGGTCGCCGAGTCAAATCGCGATGCGTAGTGATGTCCGACCAACTCGTTGCCCACGCCGCGACCACGGAAGTTCGGGAAATGCCAGGCAATCGCAAAGGTGAACTCCGATTCTTCTCCTGGCCCGAGCGTCACCGTCCGGCCAACTTCACCTTCCAAATCCGCTGACAAACCACCGACCGCCTCCGGCCCGTCCTGTTCACGCGAGGCGTGCGCGCGAACTTCGTCGGCTGATCCGATCAGCGCCATCGTCATCGTTCCAAAGTCGCGTAAAGCATCGAGATCGCCGGCGTTTTCTGGGGATGTGTCGGTAAAGACAATATCGTCCACGCCGATGTTACCCCATGCACCGGTTTCGTTGTCAACGATTTGTAACCTTGCCTGTTGGCCCTCGTACTCGGAAACGTTTATCGACGACAACGACATCTGGTTCTGGCTGCTTCCAGTAACCGAAGCCACAACCGTGTCATCGACAACCAAGTTGACACACGTGCGTCGAATGTGCGCACCGCCACCTATCCGCAATACGATGAACCGTCGTTCGATCGTGAATGGCTTGCTGATCAATCTGCCCGTGGCCGCGTCTTTACTTTGCACGCCGTCGCCCGGGGCTGAGGCGTGCGAATTCACTACACGAGTCCCCTTACCTACGACTTCACCCTGGTAGTCGGGGATATCCGCTATCTTGGCCGGCCCATCCCCAAACGCGGATCCGACGACCTTCCAACCCTCGTAAGTTTCTTTCTCGAAGTCATCGAAAAGGATGTCCTGGCGGGTCGTTTGCTCCTGTTGCTTGACGGCTCGCGCGGAACACTCTACTGCCGAAAAACCCTCGCGACGAACGACGCGGTTACGTCGTTGCCCAGCCGGGGCATGTATTGCGGTATCAAGGCAAACTGCGTTTTGCAGATGACCGAAAACACCAATCTCCAATGGCTCCGCCCCCTCGTTTTTCACCGTGTAATTCATCACCGTCACCGGCAACGAAGAGTCGTCAGCATTCAATGGGATAAAGGGCGAGAAAGCCTCAAGCCGTGCGTTAAAAGGCAACTCAGCATCGGCGTACGACACAATGGCTCGTGGATACTCGCCGCGGAATGTAACATTTGCAAAACCCGTTTGGTCAAGCGAAATATCCTTGCCACCAACACGGACAACGAAGCCTTGGCGAAATGGTGAAAATGGTTTGGCTGGCTCGATGTAGTTCGCGCCGCCTCGTGTGTTAAGTTTTTCTCCAAGATGAACCACTTCTCGAGGGGCGATGCCTTCCTGGTCACGGTTAAAGATGTCCCATAACCAAAGTCGACCATCGCCGCCAAGATACACTGTGCCCGCAAACAATCCGCCGACCGGCATCCCGATATGGCCCAACGCGTCGGTGTGTGAGTAAACTTCCTTTTCGCCACGCTCGAACAGCGACTTTACCCAATCGGGATCAAGCTTTTTGTCTTCGGATATCAGACGCAAATAATCGTTGGTGTTATCGAACGGCCCCGCCATAACCGGTGTCTGAGCCATCGCACTTCCCGCAGCAGCAGCGGTCGATAGTTTCAAGAATTCGCGACGAGGAAGCGAAACGTGATCTCGATCGTTCATGTAATGTCTTTCGGTGTCATTGTTGCGAACTGCCAGATACAAAGTTTACCGTTATTCCTCATCAGCAGCAGCATCGATTACCACGCAATCGAGACCAAAATACGTTCCGCTGCTCGACGGATTGTTACCAACCACTTCGGCGCGCGTAACGTTGGCTCCGTCTCGAGTAGAAGCAATGCGTTGCTGAGCGATTCTAGAAACCCCATTCACGGTTATCAAACCACTCTGACTCGCATCTGCTGAGGGGCTCGCATCTGCTAAGGGGCTTGCATCTGCTAAGGGGACACCCAACTTCCGTCAAAGAATGCTGTTGCCTTGTGTTGTTGACCAATGACGGAACCAACAAGCAAAAGGCCTCGCCTTCTTTGCCCAACGACTCGGCAAGCACCCAAAGCATCGGCATGCCGTCGCCAGGCGGGAAACGACAGTCACTTAATTTCGCCGCCAACAACCAACTCTTCGTATTGCTTCTTGGTCATCCATGTCAGATCCGTCCAATAGTCCGTATCGTTCGGTTGTGGAGCTCCAGGGGTCGTGCGTCCTTTGGCAACAATCTCGTTGATTTGTTGTGTTAGGCGTTCGACGATTTCGGGGTGCACACCGGCCACATTTTTCTCTTCAGATCGGTCAACCGATAAATCATAAAGCTCCGACGATTGTTTTCCGGTTGGCAGAACTAATTTCCAATTGTTGTCTGTAATGGAATATCGTCTCTGAGCACCACTATTGCCATGGTTAATTAGCGGCAATCGCTGATGGTTCGAATTTGGTTCGCGCAGCACCGACGCAAAACTTTGGCTATCTTCGCCCGCGTTGTCCGGCAGCGTTGCACCGACCAAATCAGCAAACGTCGCCAACAAATCAACTTGCCCAATGACTCCGTCCCACCGGCGCGAGGGATCGGCGATCCCCGACGGCCAACGCATTAGCAATGGAAGACGGTGCCCCCCTTCGTAAACCGACCGTTTGCCTTCTCGAAAGCCTCCGCGACTGTCATGACCGAAGTTACTGAGACTCTGCTTCCAATGGTTTTCGGGGCCATTGTCACTGGCGAATACCACCAGCGTGTTTTCATCCAAGCCATTGTCTTTGAGAAACGCCATAATTCTACCGACGTGATAATCGGTCTCGATCAAAAATTCACCGTATGCGCCGCAACTTCCTTGACCGTGAAACTCAGGCAGCGGGCAAACGGGATAGTGCGGTGACGTGTACGGCAAATACAAAAAGAATGGCTTCCCCTGTTTCGCTTCCTTGACCTTTCCATCCATCCACTGGATCGCTTTGTTGGTAAAGCGTGTCAGACACTCGCTGTCGACAAAGTCCGGGGCAATCTCGAACCCCTTTCTCTTCAGTTTCTCGCGAGTCTCTTGCGGCGAAGCATCATAAGGCGGCATGATTCGATAGTCCGACATGCGCTGGTTGGGCTTTTTGTTTGTGTACATCGTCGGCGGTACAGCAGCGTACCGATTTTCAAACCAAGCCAAGATGCCAAAATTCAACGAAGCGGGAACGCCATAGAAATAATCGAAACCTTTGTCGAGCGGCATGTCCTGGATCGGTTTCGACCAATCGCGATCCTCTGGCGCACCCGGGAAATCCATTCCCAAGTGCCACTTGCCGACCATCGCTGTGTTGTATCCTTGCTCACGCAATAGCGAGGCAAGCGTCGTTCGATTGTCGGAGATTAAGCATTCCCCTTCGGCGCCCATGACGCCTTGTTTCCGAGTCGTTCGCCAACAATAACGCCCTGTCAGCAAGCCGTACCGTGACGGAGTGCAGACCGAATCAGAACTGTGACCGTTAGTAAACGCGATGCCTTCGTTAGCCAGCCGGTCCAAGTTGGGCGTCTGGAATTTGGCATCCGGGTTCAACGCCGAAACGTCGCCATAGCCTTGGTCGTCGCTAAAAATCAGAATGATGTTAGGACGCGTGTCGGTCGCCATCGTCGGAACGACGGAAATGCACGAAAGTGCGATCACGATCGCCGTAGGCGCAAATGTCGGAGAGATCGCAAAAATATTGTTGTTCATGAGGGCAGGCCCGTTTTCGAATTTGGACAATTGCTCGCTGGCAACTGGCGAAAACACATTCATCACCAAAAAGCACATTCATCACAAAAATGTGCCACGTCGCGTAACGCTACGATTGCTATATTACCGGATTATGGTCTCCATCGGGGCTGATCTCAACAATAGCCTGCGACATCGCAATAATGGTTTGCGACAAAACCGACATGCCGCTTGTAAACATCCCGCTTGCCACGCTATCACCTTTCAGTTGAAAAATGCATCTGCTCGAAATGTAGGATACATTCTCACTATTGGTGCCGCTTTTTCACTATTGGTGCCACTTGATATGGGCCTCTTTTTTGACCAGATCGATCCGCACCGAGGCATGCGCAAACTCACGCGTTGCGGTCAGGCCGTTCCACCGGGCGACATCCTTGGGCGGCCCAAGTCGGCGGGCGAATTCAGGATAAGATTCCAGCATGCCGTCACGATCCGTGTAACCCCAAGAGTAGCAGAAGTAGGATCCGGTCTGCGCGCCGATCAGAAAGCAAGCAAGCGGAAACGTGATGCGCTGGCGAGCAAGTTCTAGCAGCTCCGCATGAGGCCGTTTCATCATTTCTCGATCGAGCCAGTTGAAACCCGGCCACCCTTTGACAACCACGAACTTTCCTTTCTCAGCAGCGAGTGCCACCGAATCGAGATCCGCTTTGATGTCCTCCGGGGCGGATGTCCGGAATGCACCGAAGTGCTCGATCATCACGCCATCGACGCCTTCCCAGTCAAGTATTTCGCGAAAATCCGTCGTCCTTAAACCGTTAACAAGCACCACACTATCGGGTCCTAGCTTGCGTTTGGTCAACGCGATCATCTCGCGCAGTCCATCAACGATGGCATGTGCCTTTGGTTCCCCAACCTGCTTTGCCAAAGCAGGTGAAATCGCCTGCGGTAGGGCGTCAATGAACACACCGCCGAGTGGCGCCGAGCGGTTCGCCGCCGCAACGACTTCCGACCACCACTCGCGAAACTCTGCATTGGACGGATCGGGACGCGGAGTGCCAGAGGAGTGAGTGACGACGTCGCCCGTAGCGGTGCGCAGCGTCCATTCCGGACGATAAGTTTTGTGCGCGTCATAGCCTCCCCAGTTGATGAACGCATTGAAATAGAACAACACTTTCGCATCGGGATTGCGGGCCGTGATTCGTCGGGCGGAGTCGGCAATGCCCGCTTCCGTGCTGCCATGCGTTCGGCTGCCGTGACCTTTCTCGAGCACGACAAACCGGCTGTGGCTTGCAATAAACGCAACCTCCTTCTCGGTCAAATCAACGGTGCGTTTTCCAAAGTGAATGTTCAGCGGCACCTGTTCCCAACTGAAACCAAGGAAGTCAGCAACGGTCTTAGAATTTTCCGAGGCCGCAGTGACTTCGCGATTTCCATCCGCATGCGCGCACTTTGCGGGAAGCGAGACGAGAACGACCATCAACGGCAAAGCAGTTTGGAACAATCGATTCAGGTTCATCAGATTCACCACTCTTGATCGAATTAATCAGTTGATCTCGACAGGACACTTATTTCGCATTTTTCCAAAGGACGATCTCTTCGACATCGTTCTTCGCTGGCGGCCCATCGGTACTTCGGCCACGTTCGATATCCGAGGTCAGTTGGCTTACAAGTTTTTCGACAACTTCGGGGTGCGAGTCATACAAGTTGGTCGTTTCGCCTGGATCGGACTGCATGTCAAAAAGCTGTCCGATTGGGCTATCTTTTGGCATTTGTTTTTCTGTCGGCGATGTCCAACCTGCCGAGCCTCTCGCTAGAAGCAGTTTCCACTTGCCTTGTCGATAGGCGAAATAACCACCAATCGAATGATGGATGACTCCCGCCCGAGTCGACACGATTGGTTGGTTGCTGAGAGCCGGTCGGATACTGACACTATCTTCGCCCGCGCCCTCCGGCACGGAAACTCCGATGATGTCAGCACAAGTGGCCATCAAATCGGACTGGCAAATCAGTTGGTCCGATATTGAACCGGGCTCGATCACCTTGGGCCAACGGACGATAAATGGTACGCGATGCCCCCCGTCCCATAGGTCTGCTTTGGACCCGCGCAAGTGGCCGCTTGGGTAGTGCCCCAGTTCCTGTAGTTTGGTGATGCCAGCTGCTTTCGAGCATCCATTGTCGCTGGTCATGATCACAAGCGTATTATTACTGAAGCCAGCTTGATCGATCGCGTCAACAATGTCACCAACCACCGCATCGGTCTGCATGACAAAATCACCGTACTTGCCAAGCGTGCTCTTACCTTGCCACGGTGTTGAAGGCAAGATGGGCGTATGCGGGGACGTGAATGCAACGTAGGCGAAGAAGGGTTTCGAGGCATCTTGTTTAGAGATGAACTCGACTGCCTTCTTTCCGATCATCGGTAAAACGTCAACGGCTTCGAACTCTGGTTCGGCTGGTCCTTTTCGGTTGAAGGCTTTCGTCGCAGTCCCTTCGCCAACAAACCGCTCGTTTTCAATGTAGATATAGGGTGGCATGTCAAGCGATGCGGAGATACCAAAGTAGTAGTCGAATCCGCGATCGACCGGACCGTTCTTGATCGTCCCCTTCCAATCGATGTTCGCAGGATTGTTTCCTTGGATTGGTTGATCATCCGTCATGGGCAGATCCAACCCCAAATGCCATTTCCCGATCGCTCCGGTGTTGTAGCCGCGTTGTTTCAGAAAACCGGCGACGGTCTGGCGATCCTTATCGATCAATGGCTTGCTGAAACCATACAGCACACTTTTCTGCAACTGTGTTCGCCAGTTGTATCGCCCGGTTAGAATTCCATAGCGGGTTGGCGTACAAACTGACGAAGTCGAATGAGCGTCGGTAAAGATCATGCCTTGCTTGGCCAATCGATCCATCGCTGGTGTCGCGATTTTTCCGCGATCTGGGTTCAAGCATTGCACGTCGCCATAGCCCAAATCGTCGGCAAGGATAAACACGATGTTTGGCGGCGTGTTTTCCGCAAAAACACTGAGTCCGACGACCGTCATCGCAATGCCACTCGCGAACGATGCGATCCTGGATAAATTAGTTTTCATATCTAGCTTTGATCCTGTACAGGGAGATCGGTTACGGGGAGATCGGTTACTGTTAGATCGGTGTTGGTTCCATGGTCACGAATGGGCCCCGAACTGATGACCGAATTTTGCTGGGACTGCGATCCTAAAACAACAGGATGCAATGTTTCGTTACAAATCGTGATCTCGGAGGCTCTGTAGGTTGCCGGTGAGTACTTGGCGAAGTGTTCTTCATGCCCATCTGGAACGCTCGGGTAGTCAACGCAAAGAAAATCAAACCGCATCGGGTAACCGACGATAATTGGACGCAGCGTTTCAGACGCCGAACTATCCGCGCGTGTGAATGTGATCCGGTGCCCTCGACCTTTAATTGCTGCCAGCGGATGGTCACCCAGAGAATGCGGAGAGGGAAGGACCTCAAGTTCAATGGTCTGTCCCTCGTGAGAGTCAGAGTGCACGTACAACAGGGGACCATACGCCGCATTGCCGCTGCAATTGGAGATCACGCCTCGACTGGGCAGCGAGTACCCCTGGACGACGCAGTCCAGCACCTTGCAATTGGTGACCTTGGCACTCTTGGCCATGTACAGTTTGATCCCACCACGAGTCTTTTTTACCACGCAGTTTTCCACAATCATTTCGCCTGCGCCCTTATAGGCCCGGATGCCATCCTCGGTACAATTGATCATGTGGTTCCGTGGAATCGGGAGCCCCCGGACCTCCTCGGGCCATTGAAGTTGGTAGTCGAATCGACTGGCCAAATCACGCGAATTCGTTTCGCTGTAGCAATCGTTACTGGGCCGCAGTGTTCCTTCGACAAAAGTGTTCCGTACGGTGGTTCGATCCCCGCCCTGGACGAAAATCGCGTGACCAAAGGCTTCCATTTTGATGTGGCAACTGTCGATGATCGCGCGATCGCCAGTGATCTGAATGGCGCAATGTTTCTCGAGGTCAAGGACACTACCGGCCCCAATCCCAAACATGTTTCCATAACCGTAGGGAAACGAACCTCTTACCGTCATCGTCAAGCCATCGATGCGGTTGTCGTCCCCAGGAATCGAAATCTCGGTCATGCCTCCGAGTTTCTTTCCCCGATTGTACGCACCATAGTCAGTGACCTCGATCATACCATCGGGATAGGTGTTCTCAAGCGTTCCTCCACGCATCGTGATATGGTCACCAGTGAGACTGAAAAGACGCCTACCGAAAACAATCTGAAGCGGAATCTTGATGTGACATCCGGACAGGTCCACGTCATTGTTCGAACCAGAAAACCGAAAACCTCTGCGATCCGAGACCTCGTAGGCTCCCGGTTTCAACACGATTTGCTGATTGCTCTTTGCGATGGCTGCACGCAAGCCTTCTAGAGAAGAAACCTCTACGGTCGGACGACGCCCTTCTTTCTGTGGCTCAAGGGCGAACGCCCTGAAGTTCGTATAGATGTGGTGAGTACCAACCATGCGAAACCCAAAGTAGCCTTCCCGGTATACAGGAAAGCGATCGAGGTCGTAGACGGCCTCCCGCTCAACAGCTTTACCCTCGCTGTCGGTTCCCTCAAACCGAATGCCATCGCCGCGGCCCATCTGGTAGACCAATTTGCCATCGACGATGTATTGAATCACGTCGTCATAGGCCACCAATTGCACCGTCATCACGGTGTCCGGAGTGATAAGGTAACCTGGTTTTTCGTCTTTGTCGTTCAGTGCGATATGTTCTGCTGGTTTGCCATCGACTTCGCGCGGGTATCGCCGAAACCGAGTCGTCGAATTTGTACGTCCACCGGTGCTTGCGTAATAGCAATGCATCTTGTCGTACGTTCCAAACGCTCCGGTGTACCGTTCTGGATCAAATAGGCCTTGATCAGGCGTTGCCGGATCCGTTGCCATCCAAAAGTTATTGATATCGCGAGGCTGGACACCTTTGATTGCGGGTTCATGAGTGGGGCAAAGCACGTCGTAGGTAATCATTACGCGTGTCGGAAGTTTCTTCTTGAACCACACGGTGCATCCGCGTCCCGGAACAAGGCAATCCAGCGAGTGGTTTTTCGCTTCAACGCGTGGTGGTTCGAACCCCGACCGCTGTTGAAGCTGAACGCCCCAGTTGTCGAGAGATTGAAAATCATCCTGTGCCAGCAGTGCACCAACGTTGAACAGCCCCACGCCATGGCCAAGCACCAGCGGATTTCGGTCGGTCGCTTCCGACGCTCTATCAACTTTCACCAAATCAGACGCACCTTTGGCAAATGCACTCGGACACAAGACGAAAATCAAAAGCACGCTGAAAAGAAATTTCTTACTTGCCGCAACGCGGTGCGCCATGCGATTCCCTTCGTGGGCAAGCACTTCGTATTGCGAATGCTTTGTGGGGGGTTTGTGCCAAGTCAGGCCATCGCGTCCATCGATTGACCGCAACCGGCAACACACCTTGAAGGCCTTCATTATTCTCAACGCAGTTGGAAACATCAATCGTCTTACTTTTATTGTCGTTATTGCTTCGCAGGAATGAATTCAACGAAATCGAGCCGAACGCGTTCTTGCTGGTCGGATTCTGCGACCAGTATAACTTCGTCACCGGTGTTTACTCGAATCTTTTCAAAACGTCGCCAACGCCAACAATCGACATCCTCATCCAACTTGAACCGGATAACTTCTTCATCGCCGACAAAAAGTCGCACGTCGCTCTGCCCGTGTTCTTCATCGAAATAGGTGATACGAATATCATAGTTGCCCGAGACGTTATCAAACCGGTAGGACGCTGAACCTTTGCCCATGGTCTCGGCACCCCACTCTTCCACGAAGTCATCGAATCGCCGAAAGTTGTCGAGCTGCATCTCTTCGACCTCTTTTCCAATGATCGGCGAGAGTCCCTGTACACCGGCTTCGATCATTCCCTGCTTAAAGGCCCGCATCAGGCCAAAGGACGCTCCGTCATAATGCTTCAGAGCAAGTCCGTTTACCCGGGCGGGATGTTCGATGGCGACTTTAATCCCGGCTTTTACCAGTTCCGGCGTGGCCTTCATCCGAGCGGCAATGCCGGTCACCAAAGGCATGTCCGGGCCGATCAAGCGTCGGTTCTTTTCCAGCCATGCCATGCGTCGCGAAAAGGTCTCGTTCGGATCGCCCTTCTGCTCTTGATGATCTTGATTGACAAGAGATCCCAAATACGGCGCCACCTCATCCAAATGCATGCCAACATCCTCAAGGACCCAGCCTCGGTAAGGATAGGTGTCGTTGTAACGCAGATGACACCTCGGATTCAGCCGCTCCTGTTTTATTTCCTCCGAGATCAGTCGATAAAATTCAGTGGTGGAGTGTCGTCTCAATTTCAGCCAATTGTGTTTCTCTGGTTGACTATCCGGATTGGATTGCAGCGTGGGAATGGCAGCCTCAAGATCGAAACCGATCTTCTTGGCTTCAGCAATGCAGTGGCGGCAAAAACACGTTCCCCCCATTTCAATGGCATTGTTTCGATCGAATAAGTGTTGGCAGGTTTGGATGTAGTCTAGATCGTAATTGGCTGCCAAATCTCCGAACAAGGCTATGACGTACTCTCGGACTTCTGGGTTATTGGGACAAAAGCGGCTACGGCTCCAACTGCTGCCATCGATTTTCCGTTGTTGCCAATCGGGATGGTCCTCGATGATCGATTTCGGAATGGGGAAATGCGAAACCTCTGCGCCGACAGCAAGTCCGCGACTCCGACAGGCATCCACCAGCAGCCTGAGCCAATCGGTTTTTCGGATCCATTCAACATCAGACAACAGCGGTTTGACTGTTCCATAGCGATCCATGTCGGGAAAGAAAGTCACCCGTGAATCTTCGGCCTGCCATGAGTCTCTGGCAGGATTATGCGGAAACTCGGGGGCCTGAAAGGGACGGTGTTCTTCATGCATGACGACCACCATGTAGACGTTATTGACACCGCACATGGATTGCATGTTTTCGAGTACATAGTCCATCCCTTCGTCCTGGATGGTCCAGGCGCGGAGCTGTGTGCCCACTTCAAACGCAGAACTGTCATTGGGGTTCCACAACCTTGAAACAGCAGAAGGTCGAACATGCTGCACATCCTGTGGTTGATCCGAATTCTCGCTGTGCTGCACGTTGAGTTTGGAGTCCGAATCGACAGATCCAGTACTCTGATTCCAAGCGTAGGTTTCGCCTTTACCGAGCGAGATCTCACGCGTTTCTCCACCGTAACCGACCTTAACCAAGCTCCCACCTAGCGAGCGAATCTTTGCCTGAATCAAACGGCCATCTTTCCAATCGATGTCGACCTCAAATCCGCCACGAGCCCGCAGGCCTTGCACGCTCCCGGTCGGCCAAGCCTCCGGAAGTGCCGGTAGCAAATGAATTTCACCGCCATGACTTTGCAGGAGCATCTCGGCGATACCAGCCGTTGCGCCAAAGTTAGCGTCGATCTGGTAAACACTGCCTTTATTGAACAGGTTCTCGGCAAACCTGGGCATGACATGATTGCTGAGGACGTTGTGAGCACGATTCCCATCGCCTAGACGTGCCCACAAACAGACCCTCCACGCGCCGGGCCATCCGCCGGTGTCTCCGCGTTGAATCAGTGACGTTTGCGCGGCCTTAAACAGTTCGGGAGTGTCGCGTCGATTGATTTGACTGCTTGGATACAGTCCATACAGATGCGAGACGTGGCTATGCTGATCCTCGGGATTGTCCCAATCCACCATCCACTCCTGTAGCTGCCCATGCCGACCAATTTTCATCGGCTGAAGACGCGACCGTATCTGTTGTACCTTGGAACGAAATTCCTGATCGAGATCCAAAATCTCGGAAGCCGCAATGCAACTGGAAAAGAGGTCTCGAAGAAGCTGCATATCAATCGTGGGGCCAGCGCAAAGCGAAACCCCAGAGCGACCGACACTGAGCCCATCTTTAGTTCCACCGCCGTGGCTGTGCTCCGGTGAAATCGACGGCGAGGTGATGAGGAAACCGTCTTCGTTTTCCACCAAGGTATCTAAGAAAAATTCGACTGCACCCTTAAGAATCGGATAAGACTTTTTGAGGTGTTCGGCATCGCCGGTAAAGAGATAGTGTTCCCAAAGATGTTTGCAGAGCCACGCGCCTCCCATCGGCCACATGCCCCACTGTGCGCCGTCAACGGGCGCCGTACCACGCCAAAGATCAGTGTTGTGATGGGCGACCCAGCCACCGGCTCGGTAGTGAACCTTTGCCGTATTCCTTCCTGGCTTCTGCAACTCATCGACCATGCGAAGCAGAGGCTCATGACATTCGCTGAGATTGCAGACCTCCGCCACCCAGTAGTTCATCTGGATGTTGATGTTGATCGTGTACTTGCTTCCCCAAGACGGATCGAGTTCGTCATTCCAAATACCTTGCAGGTTCAAAGGCTGAGTACCAGGACGTGAGCCGGAAATCATCAAGTAGCGGCCAAACTGAAATACTTGTGCATCCAGAAGTGGATCAACGCCGCCTTCCCTAACTCTCCTGATTCGTTCGTCCGTCGGCAAAGACTCTGTCTTATCGCCACCAAGGTCAATGGCTACGCGACCAAAGAGTGATGAGTAGTCATCAACATGTCGTTGAAGAAGCTGTTCGAACGATTTGCCACGAACTCGACTTGCATAGTCAGCAACTTTCTTGACGGGATCTCCGCTAACATCCTGATAGTCGACAAAACTGGTTGCGGCCACGTAGACAAGAGTAACGACGTCGGCATTTTTCACGGAGATCTTGTCGCCATGGGCAACCACCGTTCCGCCCTCCGCAATGACCTTGACTTGCGCTGCAAATCGAAGCCCGTCCTTTTCCCAGGGCGCAATCAATCCCCTGGCTCCATTCGCTCGACCATCTGCGCGAGGCGCGACGTAGCCCGTCATGAGCAATGTATTGTCAGCATTCGCTTGACTTTTGAACTCTTGCGGGCTCGTTAACGACAGGTCAAAGGAGATTTGCTTACGAGTATCACACCCAAGTTGCATCACGATGCATTGATCCGGATGGGACGCAAAGACCTTACGAGCAAAGCACGCGTTATCCACTCGATAGCTGACTGTACTAACCGCGTTCTGCAAATTGAGTTCACGGCGATAGTCACTTGGCTCTTCACTTTTTGGAAAATCAAGAATCAAATAGCCAAACGGCATGTAAGCTTGCTGGTACTTATGTTTCCCCAGCATTTTCTGGGCAGTTTCCTCTGCCTTGGCATACTCGCCTGTTTCAAGTAACCCTCGAACGGTGGCGAGGTGCCCGTAAGCTTCCGAGTTGTCATAGCTGTGGGGACCACCGCTCCAGAGAGTGTCTTCGTTTAACTGCAAACGCTCCTGATCAACTCCACCATAAACCATCGCTCCAAGGCGTCCGTTGCCGATCGGTAGTGCTTCAGTCCATTTCTCAGCAGGTTGCGTATACCAAAGTCTCAGTCCGTTTGGTGAGTCATCCGGCATGGCCGCGCGAAGATTCAGGGCGTCACCAAACAGAAGCAACATGCCCAGGCTGAACGATGCCAAAGAATGACAAGCGATTTTCGATGGTGTCATCGCTTAGATCTCTCCCTCTTCTCCGCGCCAAACGACGCTTTCACCTTCGGCAAGCGTCTTCTTCATGGTCTTGTTCTCGTAACGTACCTTTAGCGGGTTGCCATTGAACGACCGGATCGTTGCCTGAGTTAACTGACGGTCTTTCCAATCGATATCTACCTCAAAGCCCCCCCGCGCGCGCAAGCCGCGTACCGAACCGGTCGACCATACCTTCGGTAAAGCGGGCAACAGATGAACTTCACCGTCGTGACTTTGCAGCAGCATCTCTGCGATCGCGGCCGTGCCGCCAAAGTTGCCATCGATTTGAAAAGGAGGGTGCGTGTCAAACAGGTTGGGTAGCGTTCCCTTTTTCAACAGGTTGGTCAGCAACAAATGAGCGTGATCTCCATCGTGAAAACGCGCCCAGAAGTTGACTTTCCACGCCATGCTCCAGCCGGTGCCTCCGTCTCCGCGCGCTTCCAGAGATTTTCTTGCAGCCGCAAAAAGCTCCGGCGTTCCATTGGCAGTGATCTGTTGCCCTGGATGCAACCCAAACAGATGCGACGTGTGGCGATGCTTCGGATCCTTCTCGTTATAGTCTTCCACCCACTCCTGCAGACGTCCCGTCTTGGGACTAATCTGCATGGGCTGAAGTCTTTGTAACGCATCCTCAATCTCCCGTCGAAACGCTTGGTCAAGACTTCCATCGGGTGCTAGCGTCTTATTCGCTTCGAGCACATTCGTGAACAGGTCATGAATGATCTGCAAGTCCATGGTGGCCGCATAGGTAAACACCGATTGAGTTCCATCGGCCTTGACAAAGGTATTCTCAGGCGAGTGTGACGGATTCGTGACAAGCTTGCCCACCGCGGGAGTTCCCTCCGGAGCCTCCACGAGAAAATCCAAGATAAAGCGGGCCGCACCCTTCATGGTGGGATAGGCACGTTGAGCCAAAAATTCGCGATCCCCGCTAAACCAGTAATATTCCATCAGATCACGCACTACCCAGGCGGCACCGACGGGCCAAACGCCGTGAACACCGTCGGCCGGTGTGGTAAAGCCATAGATATCCGACAAGTGATGCACGACCCAGCCCCGGGCACCATAGTGAACCTTCGCAGTTCTTTCGCCAAACGGGACCAAGCTCTCCATGTAGTCAAGATAAGGCAGGTGACATTCAGAGAGATTGCAGGTCTGGGCGGGCCAGTAATTCATCTGCATGTTAATGTTGGTGTGATAGTCACTGTTCCAAGGCGCGTTGTAGTGCTGGCACCACTTGCCTTGAAGATTCGCGGGAAGCGTTCCAGGACGCGAACTGCTGATCAACAAGTAGCGTCCAAATTGAAAATAAAGCGTTTCCAACTGGGGATCATGAGCACCCGACTTCACCGCTCGCAAACGTTCGTCAGTAGGCATTTGAACCGCATCGGTGGTGCCAAGGTCGAGCCCGACGCGATTAAAGTATGACTGATAATCGGCAATATGGGCGGCGCGCAATTCTTGATAAGACTTGGTTGCCGCCGCCCATAGTGGTTTCTCGCACCGGGCGGTGGCGTCGCCTGAAATGTCGTTGGCATCGTTGTAGCTGGTCGCTCCGACCAAAATCAGTGTGACTTCATCTGCCTTAGAGACAACCAGTTTTCCGTCCTGGGTAGCGACCGTGCCGCCACTGACGATTGGCAGCAACTGGGCTTCGTATTTGACGCCAAGTCGGCCGCGCAGGATCAGGCGATTGCGTGACCCCAAGCTTGTCGTCGCGTCATCACGCTGTAAGTTCGCGGTGAAGTTGAGTTGGCCTGGTTGGTCGGCTGCTAGGTGAATCACGATGGCTTGGTCCGGCGAGCTGACAAAGACCTCGCGAGTGTAATCCACGTCCTCGATGCGATACTGGACACGGGAGATGGCCGTGGTCAAATCCAAGTCACGTCGGTAGCTGGCAACAGTCTCGGTCGCCGAGAAATCTAAAAAGAGGTCACCAAGAGTCTGATACGATTTGATCCGGTAGGGGTTGCCCATCATCTTCTGCTTGGCCAACCGAGTCGCTTCGTCATTCTTGCCTTCAAACAGAAGACGTTGCACCTGCGGCAACGCGGCCAGTGCCTCTGGATTGTTGGTGTCGCTAGGAGCACCATCCCAGACGGTCTCTTCGTTCAGCTGAATCCGCTCGTGATCGATGCCGCCAAAAACCATCGCAGCTAACCGTCCGTTGCCCACAGGCAAAGCTTCGGTCTCCCATCGGGTCGCAGGTTTGCGATACCAAAGTGTCAAAGGTTCCGTAGGTGGCGGAGCCTCAAGCGTATATTCAAAATCCGCACTCGGATTTTTCGATTCGTCCGGCGGAGGCGTCTTGGCCTGCAAGCTGTTTGTGACAAGCAGTGCAATGACGGGGAAAAGATATCGATGTCGCATCATTAGTGTCTTCATCTGCGAACGTTGCCTTCGATCTTGTGTGTTTAGAAGTACTTTTTGTTAGCTGTCTATTGATTGGTTGCAGTGCCGGCCATAAATGGTTGGTGGAATTACAATGACGCTCGGTCGGTTCGTAGAAAGTGAAAATGCTTCTTCAAAAGACCAATATCAAGAGTCCGGTTGAAACTCGCTCGAGCATTTGGATTTTGTTCCCGTTCAAGTGGACAGGTTTATCAGTGAAGGCCAAGTGAGACTTGGCGAATTTCGCTATTGACACGTTTCACTCAGCTTCCATTCCAATGATCCACAAAGAACTTTACCGTTCGCTCAACAATTGCCTGACGAGAAGGCTCGATATCTGCGTCCACCCTTCTCCAATTGTGTCCGGCATTGTTGATGATCATGATTTCGACCGGCGCTTCGATTGCCTTTGCTTTCTCCTGCATGTGGTAGGCATGCTTGACAGGTATGGTGGTATCCTTATCGCCTTGAATCATCAGCAATGGTGGACTCTGTTTCGTCAAATAGTTGATGGGGCTCATTTCGCGGTAGCGTTTGAGCTTGTTCTCGGGCGGCGAATCCGCTCCCAAAATCCGCGCACTAAAGCGATCATTAAAATCGGGCCGGTCATCGTGATTGAATAGGTCTAGCTTTTCAAAATCACACGGTCCGTACCACGAGACTCCCGCAACGATTCTGTAAAAAGCAGCAGCCAGCGCCGGATCGCCCGACAAACTCTCGGGCGTTGAAAGAGCTATCATCTGTGCGATTTGCCCGCCTGCAGAGTCTCCCATGGCATACACACGCATCGGATCGATGCCAAGGGATTCGCTGTTATGCGCTAAGTAGCGAACCGCGTCTTTGCAGTCGATCACGCAATCACGCATGGTGACCCGGCCGCCCTTGTTGCAAAGCCGGTAGTCGACTGACGCGACGCAAAATCCTTTCCCAACCAGTTGGCTGAACACGTCCGCAAACGAACCGCGTGCCGCGCCAAATCGACTCCCGGCCGACCAACCTCCGCCGTGCGTATAGACGACCACCGGGGGCTTGTCGGTTTGATTGCCCGTCGGATAGTAAAGATCCAGGTGTAAATCACGCTTGGGCGTTTTCTTGTAAAGGACGTCGAGCTTGCGCTCACCACCCGTCTCCAGGTATTTGGGCGTGCTGACGCGTTTGGCGGCAACAGCCTGCCTGCGTTCTGCTTTGGCAGTGGCCGCTTCAGCATGCGTGTTGTCTGCTGCTTGGACTCGGTACCCGCAACAACACAATAACACCATGGTCACGATGAATCGACTATTCATTTTGTTTCGCCTGTCTTTAAAGAACGCATTTTGGATATCTCTACAGAAAACTCCTGAAAAGCGGTGTTTTCACCGCCGCCCGTTTCGGTGACCGGTGAAACGGCCCACACAATCCAGCGAAACTTTCCAAGCGTCTTTCCGTCTGAGGCGCGCAGTGACGCCGCAGTAAAATCGGCTTCAGCTTCGCCCGACGTATCGATCGTGCCCAGCGGCGTAAACCGAGTCAAATCCCACCCTGGATCGGTCCCCGCACTGCTGCCGTATAGGACCAGTTTTTGAGCTCCACGAAATCCTTTCTGGTTGAACGACCAACTAGTGATGGCCGCAACGGGCTGCAGCGAACCCAAGTCCATTTTATAGGCTCCGTTTCGGATTCCGTTGGAAAACACTGGCCCAAACCCTGCAGCAAGTTTTCCGTCGGTCAGCGATGCCAACGGATCGTTGCTGGTTTTTTGATTCGCGCTAACTTTCACGTTGGAAGAAGCCCCCGGCAACAGTTTTTGAAAGCCGTCATCACTAGACGCCGTTTCGACCACCAACCTCGCCCCCGGTAAGACGAAAGGTTTTACAGCCTGATGCCCGCTTCTCGGCGGAGCCAAACCTTGCGTCGCCTGGTGCCCTTCCAGATCGACCTTCCTCGTACCTTGCAAGGCCTTGGAAGCATCGTACTGGATCACATTGGGCGTGTGCTGCTTCTTATCCGTGACGATCTCGAAAGCCCATGCATAAAGGCTTTGTCCGAGGTCTGACGGAGGAGTGATTTGCAGACCCTGTGTGTTCAATTCCCAATCGACATCCGCACTGGATCCAAGCAAGCGAACCGTTTTCACTTGACCTTTTTGCCAGCCCGCTGTGTCAGAAATGGTGAACGGCGAAGTTGGCTTTGCAAGTTTGATGGCGTACAGCCTGTTGCCGTTCGTCGTGAAGGCGAGGTGTTCGTTCTCCTGATCGCTTACCTTCCAATAACGCGTACCGTAGATCGCTTGACCGTTGATCTTTAACCACCTGCCCATCGCATTCAGACGATCGACCTGCGGAGCGGGAATGGTGCCGTCTGCCATCGGGCCAATGTTGACAAGAAAGTTTCCATTGCGACTGACCACTTCAATCATCTCGTGGATAACACCTTCAATGCTCTTGTACTGATCGCCCTCTAAATAGCCAAAAGAGGTTCCAAAAGTGGTGCAACTCTGCCACTTTGGGCCGATCACGCTAAGTTTCAGATTGTCTTTCTCTAGACAACCCACACCATCAGGCCAATTGCGATTGGATCCTTTGTTGTTGCAGTACACTTCCTGGCCGCGAGCCGCGGCGTCATTCATAAAGTCCGTGATCATGCCACGAACCTGATCGTCCATGTATTTGATCTCCGGCCTCATCGTTCCGTTGCGGACTTGATTGCCATCGCGTGTGTAAATGGGAAAGTCATCAACCCACAAGAAATCGGGATGGTATTTGGATTGGATCTCTTTCCATCGCGCGACATAGTCATCCACAAACGCTTTGCTATAGCTGAACTCAGGTCCGTAAAGCATCGCGGCCTCGGGAACCCGCTTGATCTCTTTCGCTATGTCCGCGCGCGGCTCGCTGTGAACCGCGTACTTCTCGGTGGCGAAAAAACCAGTGTGCCGTTCTCGGTGATAAGAAGGAGCGTACTTAAGCCCTTGTTTGCGAACCGCCGCTCCAAGGTCTCCAACCAAGTCACGATGAGGTCCCTTGTCGACCGCGTTCCACGGCGTCAGATCGGAGTCCCAGTTAGCCCAGCCATCGTGATGTTCCGCCGTTAGCACGACGTATTTGGCGCCGACTTCCGCGAACAACTTGGCCCACTGATCGGGATCCCAGTTCTCTGCCTTGAACTCAGGAATGATATCCTTGTATCCGAACTCTGGCGGAGTCGCCCCCCAGCGTTGTTTCATATAGGGGTAATGGTGCGAAGGATCTTCGTAGAAAATCTTCGGCACATGCTCCGCATACCCTCGGCCACCTTTGCGATAACCAATCGCACTGTACGGTCCCCAATGAATGAAGATGCCAATCTTGCCATCATCAAACCAGGCGGGCACCGGCATCTCTTGTAGCGATTCCCAACTGCCGTCATAAACGCGATTGTTTTCTTGAGCGGAAGCATGGACGGCCCAATAAGACACTAGACAGCTTGTAAGCAAAAAAACCGTGTATCGAGCTTTCATCGTTTACTTAATTCTCCATGTGGGATAGACACAATCACGAGCTACCGGAATGAGCTACCGGAATGAAATCGAAATCTTATCAAGCATCGGTTTTGACTTGTTCTCGGTTGTGTCGGTGAGGCGGACTTCGAACTGAAAACCAAAGCCTTCAGGCAATTCGGACAGGTCGACCGAGGCAGGTTCCTTCGCCACCTGCTTTGAGAAACCGGGTGTGTAGTCGTACGCCTCCCTGACCTCCATCCAATCACTCCAAACATCGACGTTGCCATCGCCAGTGGTGTCGACCCCGACTCGGGTTTCGACCGACTCAACCCAAGGCCCATCGCTCACATAATCCGTCTTCATCTGCGTCGCCAAGTAAAACTTCCCTTCGGCGAAACAAACGTCGGGATCAGGGTGACCTTTGCCAATGTGGTCGCAAAACGTGAAGGGCTGGTCGATGCTTGGAGAGGTAAACCAACATGCGCTCATGCTATGACCGCCAACCGGATCGTAATCGCCGAACAAGTAGTAGCGACCACCAATACAAATCGATGCCCAATCACCGTACGCCTCCTGTTCAGGCGTGTGAACTTCGTATTCAGCGATACTCGTTTTGTAATTCTTAGGATCCTCTTTGACCCAGTGGGGATGCTTGTAAGTCCTGATTTCGCCGGTCGGCTTAGTTCGATTGTCAACGGCAGGAGACTGAATTATGAATCCATCGACTCCATTCGGACTCACCGCATGCCCGGCTAACGGAGAATCCCACGATCGCTTGCTCGCATCAATCGGATCCCAGTTTTCAAAAATCACATGAACGTTACCGTCGAGATCACGAATAAATCCAGCATCGGAACCGTGGGACGGATCATCGACTGCCTTGCCCTTGTTTTCTCCGGGCAGGCCGTCCGTCAGATCTTCATCAACGTAGACGTGTGGATCCTGATCGTTGGGAAAGTCATAGTAGATCAGTGTCTTGCCGTCGATATGCTCGGCGCTGGTAACCCAGCGTGAAAAGTTCTCGGTCACAGGACCGTGATGAACCCAGTTGACCATGTCCCGGCTTTGCCAAGCATGGTATCCACCCAAGCGAGGTTTTAGCCCACCAGGAGCATCGAACTGATTGGCAAACGGGGTCGTTTTCAAAGGAATATCAAACCCGTCCAGTGTGGCAGTCTGTGCCTGAAACTTAGGCTGTGTTTTTGCATTCGCGCCTCGACGTTTGGCGGCACTGTAGCGCCCAAACATCCAATAGTTGGCCGGACCCAAACTCAAAAGCACCGGTGCGTCGGCCAAGTTCGAAGGACCAAGATTCGCGATCGGCCGCCAGTTCTGCCAAAGCGACGATTGTTCAAAAACGATCGACTGAGCCGACTGCTTCTTCTCGAATCTTCTTACCGTGCTTTGCAGTGTCGCTTTCTCACCCGTCGGGCTAACCACGCCGTCTTTCACCTCGACGTTTGTTGTTTCCGCGATGCCCTGCTGCCACTCATCTTGTGTGTCGACGACCCAAGACTCACTGCCTACGGCAACGGGCAATGCACAGATGGTTGCGAACAAAAATACGACCGTTGAAATTTGCATTCGTTTCATATTGCGTCTCATTGGTTCCTTACGTTTCATACACTAAAGACTCGATTTACCTACCGAAGTGGAATCAACTCCTACAAACTTCTCCGCCACGGTATCTGACCAGCCTCGGTGACTAAAGATGCGTCGGACACGATTGACAAAGACTTCGAGGCCGTAGCGTCTCTCCTTGGAGGACTGTTTAACGGCACCCACGATGCCTTCGGGACCCTGATAGTTCACCGCCAATGATTCCCATGCCGGATTTAATTTCTGAGCCGAAACCAAACTGGACAGCAAACCCAACCGAATGCAATAGACACTTATTTGTATTCTCATCGTCTAACTCAATTATTCATCGATGCGGTCCAGGACATTGACCGGTGAAGCAATTGCCACGACTGGGCCTGAAAATGGGACTGGTAATCAATGCGCTTTCGAAAAACACTCTCTCTTTGGCGAGTCGATCGATAGGGGACGTTTTCGTCACGGGGTGCCCGGTCATATTCCGCGAATCTTGCCGCTGATCATCCGTTTTGATGAAGATAACGTTGGGCGTTCCGGATTCGATCTGTGCCGACGTCGCCCGCAGAGGACTAATTGCGATCATGGAAATCAGGAGGATCGCCGTTGAAACATTCTTCATGTGACTGATACTTCTTTCATTGTCTTGGTCGTCTCACGACACGTTACGTCATCGCGATCGGATGGAGATGCCGCCCGACCGCCTGAAGGATCATTTGCGTTCCATCTCATTGGCCGAAATAAAACCGTTCTTATCCTTATCAAGGAGCTCAAATTGACGCGAAAAGATGGTCGTAAACTCTTCGCGCGTGAGTTGTTCATCTTGGTTCTGATCCGCTCGGCCGAAAGATGGGTGAGAGTGTTCCCCTGGCGATAACACTCCATCCTTGTTTTTGTCTTTACGATCAAAGCCCCCGACAAAATGCGCGATGTACTCATCAGCCGAGATTTCCCCATCCTGATTGGCATCCTTGTCCTTTAACGATGGGGATGGGGTCGCAGACTTGTTTACGACTGCCCGATTGACGAGGCCGCCTTGTACTGAAATTGCGGACGCCGCAAATCCAGCTTTCGATCGCCCGATCTCTGGGAAACTCTGCAAGAAATCGTTTTCGTCGATCAGATTGAGGATGTAATGCGTGGTGCCTGCGGGAAGTTCGACGACAGCCTTCATGCCAGCTTGGAGGTCCACCGGAGTTCGATACCACTCCTCGTAACGCTCGCCACCGTTGAGTGTATAGATCAAGTCGGCGACCTGAACTTTGGCTCCATTTTCTTGGTATGCAAACTCGACAAGGTTGCCATTCTTCGTGTGGGACAGAACAGTGCAGACGTTTTCATGGCCGGGAAGTTCGCTAACGCAGTCCGGGTTGTAGTACGGATAGCTCGCCTTCATCTCCGTCAAGATTTCTGTCAGTTTCTGATTCATCGATACTGTCAATTCCGGCTTGGAATCGGCAAGGTTGATGGCCTCTTCGATGTCGACTCGCGTCTGCGTGTCTCCAACGGACTGATAAAGCTGAAATAGTTCAAGTTCAGGCGTCTCCGCATTCATCACATGGTCATAGTTGCGAATCAGTTTGTAGTCGCCGATCCGGATCGTACTTTCTAAAGCAACACCATGCGGAAAATGCCAGACCATCGTATCCCGCACCCCACCATCGACCTTTTTTACCAAAGCTGGATTCGTTGGGTCGCTGAGCAACAAGTCGGATAGGTCGCATCCGTCGAGATGTTTGCCTCTGGGGATCGCCGTTCCCGTCAGCGAAAGGATCGTCGGATAGAAGTCCAGCCCGTTGACAACAACGTTCGTCTGTACGCCCTTCTGAATTCCAGGGCCAGCGATGAACAACGGCACGCGTGTGCCACCTTCCTTGGCAGAGATCTTTCCGCGATCCAAGGGATGGTTATCCGTGTAGCGTTCCGACGGACCGCCTTCCATCCCGCCGTTGTCCGACGTAAAGATGATGTACGTGTTCTCGCTCAGGTTGTGTCCAGGCCAACGAGGGTCTTCTGTTTCATCGAGGTATTTGAAAACTTGACCCACGTAATAGTCAAGCATCTCAACCATCGCACAATAGAACGGGTTTAATTGGCCAGCAGTCTCCTTGGAGACTGTCTTTCGTGGATCGACGCCTAACCTCTCGACGTATTTGTCCAGCAGTGCTTTGGAACGTGTGTGAATGGGGGCATGAACAAGCCAAGTGGCGTAGTAAAGATAGAAGGGCTGGTCTTTGTGCTCACTCAAAAACTCAAGGGCGTCTTCGCTGTTTTGATGATAGGGAAAACCGTTTTCATCCAGCCGATAAGGATCATCTACTGCATTGGTCGCGAATTCAGCGAGACGATCCTTGGTTCCGGCGTGCGCTCCGCGATTGGAACGGGTGAAGTCAAACCCTTGATCTTCGGGTTGGGGAAAAGCATGATGATCAATTGCCATGTGCCATTTGCCGACGTGCCCGGTGACATATCCATTGGTCTTAAGTGCTTTAGGCAACGTCATTTCGCCGGCAGGCATGCGACCGCTGTACCACGGGTCCATCATTCGGGCGTTGGGATTTCTCGCATGGGGCGGAGCGCCACCAACCACATGCGTTTTCTGGGCACGTGCGGGATGGTTTCCGCTCATGATGGCGCATCGCGAGGGCGCACAGGTCGGCGCTGGCGAATAAGCCTGCCAAAACATGACGCCGCGTTTTGAAAACGCATCAAGGTTGGGCGTATCCATCGGCGAGGGGGCGTCAATGTCGTAGCACTTCAAATCTTGCCATCCAAGGTCATCCGTTAAGATATGAACGATGTTTGGCTTGTCAGGACGCTCGGCGTGCGTGGTCGAAGTCGCGACCAGAGCAACCAATACGGCAAAGCTGCAGAACACGATCGATCGACTCATGGTTTTTCTTGCGCTAACAAAAGTGTTCATTACTGCTCACTTCCCCTGATCATGTTTGTGGATTGCCAGACGAGCGGTCTTGCCATTGAGACCGAACAGGCAATGGTCTTGAATGGCACGAAGTTAAGCGATTTCGAATGTGAGCCGACGGACGTTGTGATCGCACTGGTTAGATCCGCGTTCCCAAGACTCAGTCGCAAGCCCACGGCCTTGATCTCGCCTTGTGAGGTCAAATCAAAATGGCCACGGGAAAATCGGCTGCGATAGATCCACAACCTCTCTTTGCCGTCATCAGGCAGTCGATGATCGTAGTAGTCATGCCGTCCTGCGTAAATCGAAATAGCATTGCCGGCCGTTCCTTTAGCTTGGGAAAACAAGAAACCGACATTGCCGTTACCCGTGTACGGAGCGTCCTCCCAGCGATTGGAAACGCGATCCCAATTCAAACCGTACCGCGAGAGGCATGCTTGCCAATCGATCGATGCTTCGCCACGGTTCAAACTGACCAACCGGTTTGCTGTCGCCGAATTCGCGAATGCAAGCAGTAGCATCAGGGTGACGTAAAGGCCAGCTAAGAGACGATTCATGGTGACAAATTCTTGCAACTTTTGAATTCAAGCGTTCACAACGATCGCTTGATCATCATTTCATGTTGTTTCGCAATGTGGAGAAATTCTTTGCGTTGGGTTTGGCTGGGAGCGTTGACTTCCACTCGGAAAGTTCCTTCGTTAGCTGTACCACCACTTCCGGATGAGTCTGTTTTAGATCCGTCTTCTCATAGGAGTCCGCAACGATGTCATAAAGTTCCACATAACTACCGTCATGGTTCGCGACAAGTTTCCAATTTTGGTGCACCACACAGTAGGAAACCCAGTGATAGGGTTGTGTCTTCGCGGCTGGCCAACGCGATGCCATTTTCCAAAACAGCGGTTTGTCGCGTCCAAAGCTCTCTTTTCCCTGAAGCTCTGCCACCAAACTCACTCCATCCGCTTGGTATCCCTGCGGAAGCTCCACACCGGCGACATCACAAAACGTTGGCAATAGGTCGACCGCCGAAATCATTAGTTTTTTGTTGACCCCATTTGCCGCGATCTTTCCTGGCCACCGCGCGATGAAGGGAACGTTGATGCCTCCTTCAAACAAGGCTGCTTTGTGCCCTTTGCGTCCAGCGGTTACGCCCTTGGAAGCCCCGACTCCAAAACCAGCGCCCGTTGCCGTGTCGTAGCTCAATTCGCAAGGCGTTGGTTTTGCAGCACGCGCAGGGCCATTATCCGAACTAAAAATCACCAGCGTGTTGTCGGTCAAACCTAAACGATCGAGCGCATCAAGAACCTCCCCGATTCGATCATCCGCGTGTGAAAGCACAGACGCGTAAATCTCGTCAGCCTGTTCAAGCCCGCTGTCTCGAAATTGCCATCGATATTTCGGAATAACGTGAAATGGCGTGTGTGGTTCGTGAATCCACAAGTTGATAAAGAACGGCTGGCCCGCTTGGTGACTTTTCTCAATGAAGCTAATCGCGTTGGCCGCGTCCTCGTGAACTGGCATCTGTTCACCAGAACAATTAAATGCACCGTATGTGTCGTAGCCGTACCTAGCAGGTGACGGCGAATCGGGAATCATGTCGTTCGACAAATGCCATTTTCCAAAGTGAGCCGTGGCATAGCCAGCCGACTGCATCAACCTTGGAATCGTGACCACACTCGTATCGAGCCAATCGGGCATATTGCGTTTGGCGTTGCTAGGCACCCATGCAAAGTGCCCGTCGATATTGTAGCGTGCCGGAAAATGCCCCGTCATTACCGCCGTGCGACTTGGCGAACAAACACCACTGGCGACCGTGAACCGATGGAAATCCGTTCCCTCACGAGCGAGCTTGTCGATGTTGGGCGTCCTTACATATGGATGCCCGTGACAACTAAGATCACCCCATCCCCAATCATCAGCGAAGATGAACAAAACATTTGGCTTTACCGAACTCGTTTCAGCCGCGACGGAGATCGCATGAGGGCATGCCCACAACACGGCTGCAATGAATAAGTTTATGCGATTCATAAGGGATGCCCATCAACCTGTTCTTGAGGGAATTTATCTTGCCAACAAATCTTGTTAGTGCATCGGTGTAAATTCAATCGCCTTCAGACTTGCCGACTCAACTTCACCCTCTAAACACTTCACCGATATGTTGTAGCGTCCGGCTTTCGGAAAGTTTATCCAACCGATCGGAAACGTTTGATAATTGTGCGACGAGTTTTGTTGATTTTGAATCGCTTGGCCACCTTCGATCGCGACACCCCAGACCAAGCGACCATTTCCGGAATACGTGAGTTCAACATTGTAATCCCCTGGCTGGAGCACATCGATTTCCCACGATGCGGCCCCCCCTTTTTCAAGGCCATGAACATGGGTGACGCCTTTCCACTCGCCGAATTTTTCCATCCAACGTTTTTCGGATTTCTCGGCATTGTCGACTGACGCGAATTCGGCAAGCACCTCCGTCGCCATATTGGGATCAAGAGCCCAAACAGGATCGACTTCGGGTTCGGATTCCAAGTTCACTTGAATCACCGAGACCAATTTTTCCGGTGCGCGAGGCGGTACATTCAACGCAATCCATTGCCCTGCTTTTTCCCAGGTTACCGACTCGCCTTCCTCAACTCCAAGCAATTCGGCGGACGCGATTTGGGTTTTCAGATTCGGCAGATACAATTTGCCGGAAGTCGGCCAATCAAATACGCAAAGGAAAAGAGTATTGTCCTTGCGTGTTACATCGCCCCACGGCAAGACATGTTGCCAAGGCGATGCATCGGTGTTGTAGACGACTTGCGGATAACGTCGCACCCACTCACCTGCCTGAGTCAGGGTTTTTTCAGCACGCTCGGGAACCGATCCATCGCCGCGCGGACCTATATTCAACATGTAAGTTCCACCTCGTCCAACGCATGCAATCAGTCGGCTCAGAATTTCCTTTGGTGACTTCCAATATTCGTCATACCAAGCGTACGCCCATGAATCGTTCGTCGTATCGACACTTTCCCACATACCTTCGACGTTGTGTCGCGGCACTTCCATGTCGCCGAGAGTCTGATAATCACCGAGTCCATGCCCGGCACGACCAGAGACCAAGGCTCGAGGTTGATTTTTGTGAACGACTTCGACGAGTTGCTCGACGTAGTGTTTGGGCATCTTGCCAGGCGTATCGAACCAAACCAGTTCGATCGGTCCGTACTCGGTCGTGATCTCGTTGACCTGCGGAAGACACTTTTTCACGAAGTAATCATCAAACGTCGCGCGGTTGCCCTCCTCGTCCTTGCCTGGACCATTGCCACCGCCGGGAAACGTCCAGTCTTGATTGTGTGAGTAGTAGAAACCAAACCCCAGCCCCGCTTCACGACACGCAGCAGCGAGTTCCTTCATCGGATCTTTTTTCCACGGCGTGGCATCGACGATGTTGAAGTCACATGCTTTGGAATGATACATCGCAAAGCCGTCATGGTGCTTAGCGGTAATGACGATGTACTTCATACCGGCCTCTTTCGCGATGCGTGCGATTTCGTGCGCATCGAAATTGACGGGATTAAATTTGCCAGCCAATTGTTTGTATTGGTCGATCGGAATACCGGCCATATTCTTGTTCATGATCCATTCGCCGATGCCGTAGTAGGTTTTTCCATCGACTTCATTCCCCAACAGCGAATACAGGCCCCAATGGATGAACATCGCATAGTTGCCTTCGTTAAACAGTTGCCCACGTGTGGCGTCCTCTACTCGCAACTTGACCACTGCATCGCCCCAAAGTTTGTCCATCGACTCCTGTGCCCGGGACAAGGATGGGGCGCAGGCAATCATGATGATGAAACAGATGCAGATCTTGACGTGACGTTTCATTAGTCGATTCCTATTGGCAAATATTCGTGCAATAATAAATGTGCAGGCAAAGGCAACGGGTTCACAACGGCGTGAGCCCGCTCCCACCGGCTCTACACCCTAGTTCAAATTGAACGCAGAGCGAAGCTCATCGATCACAGCCTTGGGCATCACCGACACATGGCCAATGACAGCAGCGTTGATCACGGCTTCGGCAGTTGATTCCAGCACTTCCAGGCGATCAAACACATCGAGCACGCTTGAGCCAGTCACCAACACTCCATCATTTTCCAAAATGGCAGCAGGCGATGCTGCCGAAACGTAGTCTGCGATCTTGCCATCGTTTTGGTACTGCACTCCGTAGGGAACACAATCGACGTCTCGCAAAAACACGTAGCTTTCGGGAATCGTTCGCGTATCAAACGGGACGTCAGTGACACTGAACGCAGTCGCATTGACCGGATGAGCGAAAACGATCGCCTGCACATCGGGGTGTTTCTGGTAGATGGCTTGATGCGCGAGAACGGCGCGGCTTGCCTTCTTTCCCGATTCACGGCGACCGTGACTGACAAGAACAAGATCATCAACCGTCAAGGTTTCACGGTCTTGCTGTGTGGGAGTGATCAAGAACGAATCGCCATCCACTCTCGCTGAAAAACTGCCTTCGGTGCTGATCAACAATCGTTGTCGGCAACCTCGGCACAGAAACTCGCGTAGTTGCCTGCGAAGTTCACGTTCGTTCTGTGTGGCGACTGGTGGATCAACCGAGACAAGGTCAACACTGCGCTGGGCAGCTTGTTGCAACTGTTCGTCGTTGAGATACCGCACCTTGCCAAGCTGGCTCGCCTTAATCAATGTCTTGCCTGCAAACTCAAACGCCTCGAACCGTTCAAACGCACGAGCCAAGGTTTCGCCACCAACAACGACACCATGATTTTCAAGAATCACACTGTCGCACCCTGCGGCATATGTTGCGGCAATGTTCTTTCCTAATTGCTCGCTTCCGGGGCAGGCGTAGGGTGCAAAGCCGACTTGACCACTGATCGTATGGGTTTGATGAAACAACCTAGTGTTGGGTTTCGATTGACAAATACTGAAAGCGACCAAGGCTACCGGATGAGCATGAACAATTGCCCGAATGTCAGGCCTTACATCATAGATCGCTTTATGGAACGGAAACTCAGACGACGGGGGATGAGGCCCATCGACCGTACCATCCGGTTTAACGCAAACGATGTCTCGGCGAGTCAGATTGCCTTTGTCTACCCGAGCGGGCGAAATCCAAATATCACCAGCTTCATCTCGTATGGAAAGATTGCCGCCGGAAGTTGTGGTCATGCGATAGCCATAGATCCGCCCCATCGTTTGCATGATCTCATCACGAGGATGAATCAGGGATCGTTGTGACGGCATGGAATTCTCGCTGCTGCTAGGAGACTCGGATTGAATCGTTTTGGAGATTGCGTTCAAAAACGTTTACATACGCAGTCCCGCAAAACGTTGCCGTGCATTTCCCCACTCCGCTGAGTTTTCGGACTTGAAAGTCTCAATCGAAAACGAATCTCGCACCGACGCACGAAGCTCTGCCAAAGACGAAAGATCTCCCATCGAAATTGCTTGAATCAACAGGTTGCCAATCGCAGTGGCCTCGACAGGTCCGGCAAACACGGATCGCCCCGTTGCATTGGCGGCGAATTGGTTGAGTAAACGGCTTTGGCTGCCCCCACCAACGATGTGCAATTTGGAAATCGTCCGACCAGTTAACTCTTGGATCGAATCGAGTTTGTCTGCGTATAACAGCGCCAAACTTTCAAAGATACAACGGGCGAATTGGCCCGGTGTCTCCGGTGCCGGTTGCTCCGTTTCACGACAGAAATCGGCAATCGTCGACGGCATGTCCGTGGGACTCATGAAACGGGCGTCGTCGGGATGAATGATCGATCGGAACGGCTCTGACTTTTCGGCCAAATCATTAATCTGGGTGTAGTCCAACTTCACTCCCTGCCGCAACCACGCGCGACGCGACTCTTGTAGTAACCACAGACCCACGATGTTTTTCAGAAACCGCGTCGTCCCGCCGAAACCAGCTTCGTTGGTGAAGTTTTGTTCCAAAACCTGCTCGTTAATCAGCGGCTCGGGAAGTTCGACGCCAATCAGCGACCAAGTGCCCGAACTGAGGTAAGCCCAATCCTCGCCTGGTTCGGCCGGAACCGCAGCGACCGCGGCGCCAGTGTCGTGAGAACACGTGGCGATCGTCTGGACGCCCCGCAAACCCGTGTTCAACTCGACTTCCTCCGTTAAAGGCCCCAACCGCGTACCCGAATCAACAAGCTTAGGAAAGAGCCGTTTCGGCAGGTGGAATTGCTCGATCAATTCGGTCGACCATTGCCGCGCAACCGGATTATACATCTGAGTCGTGCTTGCTAAACTCACTTCCGCACTCGCGACGCCACAGAACAAATAGTTCAGATAGTCAGCGATCGTAAGAAACTGGTCAGCGATTCCGAGGACATCCGGATTTTCTTGAACATCGGCGATCAAATGATAGAGCGTATTGATCGTCATGAATTGAATACCGGTCTCTGCAAAAATCTTTTCGCGTCCGACTTGTTCGAGTGCCATCTCATAGGGCTTCGCCGTCCGCGAATCACGATACTGATAGGGCAGCGCCACCATCGGTTGCCGCTCGTTGAACAGCACGTAATCAACGCCCCATGAGTCGACGCTCAGGGAAGAGACTGAAACACCGCGAGCGGCGATTTTCTGCAGCCCCGCCTTGAGTTCTTCGAAGATGCCAAGGACGTTCCAGCGGAGTGAACCTTGGATACGCGAGGCTCCATTGGGAAAGCGATGAATTTCCTCTAGAACCACACGGCCATCGACTAACGTGCCCAGAATCACGCGCCCGCTCTCCGCACCGAGATCACAGGCGATATAATTACGACTTGTCATAGTTTCAATGCTCGTTGGCGATAGTGTTCGTCAATACGGTTCGCAATTCGCTCGACATCAATGTCACTCATAAACACAGGGCCTCCCATCGCAGCGGCTCCGACGAAGATCTCGGCCGCTTTATGAGCCATCAACATCGCCGCCTTGACTGCACCGGGTGTTTTTCCCAGTGTAATCAGACCATGATTTTCGAGCAGGATAACACGCGGTGCGGCACCAAGTTCATCGATAAAGGCACCCGTCTTGTCACGGATTACCTGCGATAGTTGCAAACCAGGGTCAGTGTAAGGGACGAACACCGAACGACAACCGCAACACACAATTTCATCCGGGAACAACCGCCCGGTGGCAAACTCAGAGGCCAACGGTGAACACAAAATTTGGTTCACTGCCACACTATGCGTATGCCCAACAAATTCGACGCCTGGCAACGACAACAAATAGGCATGAAAAAGTGTTTCAACGGATGGTTTTTTTGCACTCGAGTCAACGCGACAAGCGAGAAGCTGATCTTCGATTTGTTGATCGCTCAAATCGGTTTGATCAAGCATCGAAAGCAGCGATTCAAACCGGCAAACGACCGCGTCGTCTTCACCGAGGGTTTGCAAAGAGCTACCGCTAGCTTTGACAAAGAAAGTCTCGTTGTCAATTTTTGCCGAAGTGTTACCCTCGCCAAGTATCGCCAATTGCCGGCGTTCCTCTCCAAGGAAGTGAGACAACTCTAACATGGCATGAAGAGCATCATGTTGGTTCATGAATAGACCTTATTTTGAGGGGCGGCCATTTTTTGAATGACCATCACAATTGGAGGGACGGCCATCATTCGCCGCCTGCCCAGTGAACAACAGCCAGTGAACAACAGCCAGTGAACAACAGCCAGTGAACAACAGCCAGCAAATCAACAGGCCACAGAGCCCGCCTTAACGTTCTTACTATTCCAAACTACACGCGACCGTATAACGGGCCGAAGTTTTGGCAGGCGCGGAAGTCGGCGGATTCTAAATCAGCCGTGCCAAACGCATTCCAAGCACTCGGGCGGAACACTCGATCCGCGTCAACATTGTGCATATAGACCGGAATCCGAAGGATCGATGCCAACGTAATAAACAAATGGCCCACATGACCAGCCGTCATCACACAATGATTTGCTCCCCAGTGGTTCATCACTTCGTAAGTGGACGTGAACGCACCGCGTCCAGTCACCGTCGGTGCGAACCATGTCGTCGGCCAAGTCGGATTGGTCCGCAAATCAAGTGCCTTGTGCACCTCTCCCGGCAATTCAACCGTATGCCCTTCGGCAATCTGCAGGGCCGGGCCTAACCCGTCGACCAAATTGATTCGAGTCATCGTCGCTGGCATACCACCTCGCGTACAGAATCTCGAGCTCATTCCGCCACCTGGAAAATACTCGGTCATTGACGGGTGCCATGTCGTTGCCTTCAGACACTTTTCGAGTTCTTCGTCAGTGATTTCCCAAAATGGCTTCATCGTCGGCGATCCGTCAGCAGCAGTCTGCTGGCCGGTGCCATCCAACGCAGCGGAACCTGAATTGATCAGGTGCAACAATCCATCATTCGCAAAACCCTCAAGCTCGTAACCGTCACATGCTGACGCAACTGCATCGGGGCTCCAGTAAGTTCGCAGATCGGCAAACACCTGAGCCGAGTTCGTAAGCAAATGCCCAAACAGCATCGTGGCAGCGTTGAGCCCGTCGTTCTCGGTTGCAACGATATACGGAGCCCGTTTGCCGTTCCAATCAAAAGAGGTATTGAGGATCGCTTCAAGAAAATCACCATTCGGAAAATGATCCGTCCATTGACGCTGACCTTGAAAGCCCGACGCTATCGCTTGGTGTCCGTGAGCCTGTTCCTTGAGTCCCATTTCGGCAAGCTTCGGGTTTCCAACCATCAAGTCCCGCGCGATCAAGGCCATCTTTACACTATCAGACCATTCGCTATCGAGCTGTTCGCGAGAGCGTGCATGATCTTCGCCGTTGAAGTCGTCGCCCTCGGGGCAATTCTCTTTGACCCAAGCGAGTGCTGTTTCATATTCGGCTTGGTCGAATTGGCCTTTGTTCATTCGGCCAATAAATTCGCTCATGTCGATGTCTTCGACCCGCATACCGAGCCACTTTTCCCAGAGGGAATAGTCGACCATCGAACCAGCAATGCCCATCGATGTTCCGCCCATCGACAAGTAAGCTTTGCCGCGCATCAGCGCGACCGCCAAACCACAGCGAACGAAGTCCAAAATCTTGCCTTGCACGTCCGCTGGCATGTTCGCATCGCCTGCCTCTTGAACGTCGTGCCCATAGATCCCGAATGCCGGGATACCCTTTTGCGTGTGACCCGCCAACACTGCCGCCAGATAGACAGCGCCAGGGCGTTCGGTTCCGTTGAACCCGAACACCGCCTTGGGACGCAGCGGGTCCATATCCATTGTTTCGGATCCGTAGCACCAACATGGTGTCACGGTTAGCGACACCCCGACATTTTCACGCCGAAACTTGTCGTCACATGCTGCAACCTCTGCGACACCACCAATGCAGGTATCGGCGATCACGCACTCAACGGGATCACCATTGGGATAACGGATGCTTTCGGAAACAAGCGTGGCAACGCGTCGAGCCAAATTCATCGTTTGATCTTCGAGCGATTCACGGACACCGCCAAGTCGACCGTCGATGGTCGGCCGGATGCCAATCTTGGGAAGGCTATTTTTCCAAACGGTCGAAGAAGGGTGTTGTGACTTCATATCGCGATTCTCCAGATTTAAAGCATCTACATTGAAATACAGGCGACGACTCAGTTTTCGACTTCACCCAGGCAAGAAAAGATAATAGTATGCGACTAAGCAAATGTGAACTAGGCTTGCCTCAAAACAGCATTATCGCATCCACAATAACGATTCACGCCAAAGACATAACAATCTGCGTCATCTCGGACACGTAAAGCAACTCCGATGAATCAAAAACCTCGTCCCCGAATCGCGTTGCTCGTCGAAGCGTCTCGTGCCTATGGTCGTGAATTGCTCCGTGGCGTTGCCTACTACGCTCGGACACAAGTGGATTGGTCACTTTGGCACCAAGAGATGATGCTCGATTCAGCCATTCCCGACTGGATAACGGGCTCTCAAATCGACGGCATCATTGCCAGAGTGAATACCGATACGATCGAGCCGCTCCGACAGTTAAACGTACCGATTGTGGATGTTTTTTGCAGCCGAAAATTCGCAGGCGTTCCCCAAGTCGAAACGGACAACCAGCGTGTTGCCGAGTTAGCGTTTGAACATCTTTGGAATCGTGGTTTTCGCCGCTTTGCTTTTTGTGGTTTTCGCTTCGCGTCCTACTCCGAGGCAAGGCTAGACTGTTTTCGCGAATTGGTGTCACAATCAGGGTGCCATTTTTCGTTTTATCAGTCCGAGGGTAGACCCGACATTCCTGTGACGAGTTTAGAACGAGCAGGAATCGTTGACATCGAGCCAATGTCGAATTGGCTCTCCAAGATTCAGCGGCCAACGGGATTGTTTGTTTGCAACGACATTCGTGGACAACAAGTACTCAATGCATGCCGAAGAGCGAACATTGCCGTCCCCGACGATATCGGTGTGATCGGCGTTGATGATGATGACGCCATCTGTTTGCTTTGCGACCCAACGCTATCGAGCGTTCGTCCTGATGCCGAACGCGTCGGCTATTGCGCTGCGGAATTGCTAAACCATATGCTCGCTGGTTTCCCACCCGAAACGAATGTGAAGGTCATTCGCCCACGGTCGGTATCGGAACGACAATCGACGAAGGTCGTCGCGGTTGATGACGTTGAACTGGCAAAGGTTTGCCGATTCATCCGACAACATGCTTGTGACGGAATCGACGTAGGCGACATTACTCGGATAACTGCGCTTTCGCGCAGACAACTGGAACGGCGGTTTCGAGAAAAACTAGGACGGACTCCTCACGCACAGATTACACTCACGCAAATTGATCGAGTGAAACAACTGCTTCGCGAAACCAATATGACACTTGAACAGATCGCCCCCAAGGCTGGATACAATCACAAGGAAAGTCTTAGTGCCGTGTTCAAACGCGAAACGGGCCAAACACCAGGTGACTATCGTGCTGAAAATCGTCGTACCGACAGCGCGATGAATCAAGCTTAAAAGCAATACCCAATTGCTTCGTCCCTATTCAAACCTTGGGTAGCAAACGAACCTGCGCGAAGTCCCACGACGCAGGGAATAAGTCGCTATACTCAACAGCCACTCACCAAATCCCACTTTTCCCATGTGGAGTCTCTGGCCATGTCCCTTTTCAAAACTTGCCGGTTCGTTTGCTTCGTACTTCTTGCCAACAACTCCTCCGTGGCGTTTGCAGATCTACAGCAAGATGCAGGGACAATGTTGCGGGGAGCTGGTTTTTCAGGGGGCTTTGTCGTCCATCTCGATTGTGGCGATGCCACATTATCCGAAGCCATAGGCAAGACCAAGGCGACTCAGGTTCACGGCCTCATTCGCGATGCCTCGCAAATTGACGCCGTTCGCTCGCGACTTCGCACCACAGGCCAATACGGCGACATCTCGGTAGACCACTTTGCCGGCGGCGATCTTCCCTACGTTGATAATCTTGTCAATTTGTTTGTTGCCGAACAGCTTGGCGACGTTTCCATGAAGGAAGTGCTTCGGGTATTGGCACCCGGTGGCGTCGCGATGATAAAGGATAAAGAGACTTGGGAAAAAACGATCAAACCGTGGCCCGAAAACATTGATGAGTGGTCACATTATCTTCACGATGCCAGCGGCAATTCGGTTGCTCATGATGATGTCGTTGGTCCGCCCCGGCATTTGCAGTGGGTGGGCAGCCCACGTTGGTCAAGGCACCATGACCGCATGGCGAGCATGAGTGCGCTTGTGTCCTCGGGCGGGCGAATGTTCTACATCATGGACGAAGGAAGCCGTATTTCGATCCAGCTTCCGCCGCATTGGAAACTGATCGCGCGCGATGCATTCAATGGCTCGGTGCTATGGAAAAAAGACATTCCCGATTGGCAAAACCATCTTTGGCCGCTTAAAAGTGGCCCTTCTCAATTGACTCGCCGATTGGTCTCGAGTGACGACGCCTTGTTTGTCACGCTAGGCTACAACGCACCTGTGTCAGCACTCGACCCAGTCACCGGCGAAGAGATTCGTGTCTACGAGGGAAGCAGCGCCACCGAAGAGATCATTCATATCGATGGGTTGTTGTTCCTTGTCGTGCGAAAGCAGAAAGCGGAACTACAAGATTATGCACCGCTGCATGGTACCGTTGGCGACCAAGCTCATGTACGAGAAAACTACTTCTGGAACGAAGAACCACGCGTGATTATGGCTTTTGACGCCAAGAGTGGAAAACAGCTTTGGGCACGGCAAACCAAGGTGTCGCCTTTGACGCTTTCAGCCGATGATTCACGCATCTACTTTCATGATACCGAACGAGTCATCAGCTTGGATCGGCAAACTGGCGATATGGCCTGGGAAACCGATACGGTATCTCGACGCAAAGCGTTTACGTTTAATTTCGGCCCTCGCTTGGTCAGTCACGAAGACGTCGTACTTTACGCAGGCGGCGATGGCAAGATGATTGGCATTAACAAGAAGGATGGATCGGAAGTTTGGGACGCGAGTTTCCCAAATAGTGGTTACCAGTCGCCGCAAGACTTAATGGTTGTCGGTGGCTTGGTTTGGGTGGCACCGTTGACAAGCGGCAAAGACTCAGGTGTCTACACGGGACGTGATCCTCGTACCGGTGAAGTAGTGAAACAGTTCTCACCGGATGTCGATACCTATTGGTTCCATCACCGGTGCTATATTTCCAAGGCGACCGATAACTTCTTGATGCCTTCACGCACCGGGATCGAGTTTGTGGATCCGAACCAAGAACATTGGGACATCCATCATTGGGTTCGCGGTGGTTGCCTTTACGGTGTGATGCCTTGCAACGGACTGACTTATGCTCCGCCCCATAACTGCGCCTGCTATCCGGAAGCGAAACTATTTGGCTTCAACGCTTTGGCTCCGTCGGCGCCTTCGCGTCCCGTTCCTGTCGATGTGCCTGAGCAGGGTCGTTTACAGAAAGGCCCGGCATATTCAGCCCCGCTTGAGAATCATGACGTGCGATCGATCGCAGAGAATTGGCCGACTTATCGCCATGACGCCCGCCGTAGCGGTGCCGTTGCATCGACGGTTGCGGCAGAGCTGAAACCGCAATGGAGCGTCCAACTGGGCGGCGACTTGAGCCAAAGCGTTATTTCCGATGGTACCGTTTTTGTGGCACAAACCGACACGCATACCTTGTTTGCACTGGACGAACTCGACGGGAAAACCAAATGGACCTACACCATCGGTGCCCGTATTGATTCGCCGCCGACGATCCATCGAGGTCGCGTTCTTTTCGGCGGCGCCGACGGATGGGTGTATTGCTTGACAACCAATGGTGAATTGGTTTGGCGATACCGCGCCGCACCGTTAGATCGACGCTCGATGGCTTACGAACAACTGGAATCGCTGTGGCCGGTCCACGGCACCGTGCTCGTCCACAACGACATGGTTTACTGTGTCGCTGGTCGATCCATTTTTCTCGATGGCGGATTGCGGTTGGTGAGATTGGATTTGAAAACCGGTAAAAAGCTCTCCGAGACGATCATGGACGAAAAGAATCCTGATACAGGAAACAACATTCAAGAAAAGGTGCAAGTCCTGCAAATGCCAGTGGGCTTGCCCGATATTTTGTCGTGTGACGGCAAACACATTTTCATGAAGTCGCAAAAGTTTGACCTGGAGGGAAATCGTCTCGAGATCGGTCCGAACTCGGGCGAGTTCGCCAAGCAGGCCTCGAAGCAACGAGGCGAAGACGCACACATCTTTGCACCAATGGGTTTCTTGGATGAGACGTGGTTCCACCGATCCTACTGGGTGCTTGGGCAAAGCTTCGCAGGCGGTCATGGAGGTTATTATCAAGCGGGAAAATTTGCTCCTTCGGGACGAATTCTTGTCAACGGCAACGGCTATGTGTATGGCTACGGACGCAAGTCTCAGTATCTCCGTTGGACGACGACGCTAGAACACCAACTGTTTGCAGCGGAGCCAAATCCACCCGAGATTCCTGTCTCAAAGGCAGGTGGAGCGAGAAACCAGCTTCCCGCGGGAAGTTACGTGGACTTTGGCCTATCACCAAGCATGAATCCAACGGGTCAACCGTTGACGATCGAAGCATGGATCAACAGCACGAAACCCAATGGCGTTATCGCGGCACGCGGAGGTCCATCGAATGGATTCTCGTTGGTGATCAATGGCGGTTATCCCACGTTCTTAGTCCGCGCTAAAGATGAACTAACGGCTGTTCGAGGGCCAAAGCGGATCGTGCGTGGGTGGCACCATATTGCGGGGGTACTCAGCAAGGACAAAACGATAAACCTATACGTCGATGGCGAACTGGTAGGTGAAGGCAAATCAAAGGAATTGATTACGAAAAACCCCGTCCAAGGTTTCCAAATCGCGATTGATGGCCAAAGCGCGGTCGGGCTTGAAGACAAGAGTGTCCCGTTTACCGGCGTGATCGACGAAGTACGTTTGTACTACGAAGCATTTGATGCAAAAGCAATTGCGGATCGGTTCGAAAACGATTCGGAATTGTCGAGCGATGCGGTATTGGCGGTAAGCTTTGATGACGGTACGGCCCGCGACAATAGTCTGCACCGAAACAACGGGACGATCTCATCAGGCAAAGTCGTTAAAGGACGTGTTGGTAAAGCGATTCAATTCTCCGGAGCAAATGCGGCGCGAAAGGGCAACAAGAAAAAACCCCAAGGTGGAAGTCTTATCGAGCCAAAATGGGCGGAAGATGTGCCGATCTACGTTCGTGGCATGGTACTTTCAGGGCTAAGTCTGTTTATTGCAGGCCCCCCCGACGTGATGGACGAAGAACAAACCTTCGAGAAATTGACATTGCAGAATAAAGAAGTCAATACGCTCCTTGCAAAGCAAGACCGGCTGATCGATGGCGAAGAAGGAGGTTGGTTACTGTCAGTCAATATCGATACAGGGCAAGTCGAAAGTAAACTCAAACTCTCAGAGTTGCCAACTTGGGATGGTTTGTCGGCTGCGGGGGGAAAGATTTTCATGACGACGCTTGATGGTTCCGTCAATTGCTACGGCAGCAGTAATTGACGATAAGAAAAACGCCCATTGCCATCTTTGCCCCCCATTGCCATTTTTGCCCATCGTCTTGGCCCGCGGGCCCACTGGTTCATGCCCGGACGCTTTTCGCCCTCGTCAAAAAAAGACGAGCGTCGTTGCCAATTCAATCGTAGTCGCTGATGTCGCCGCGTGCCTTTTTCAGCGATTTTCAATCGCCTCTTGACCACCACGTTCAATCAAATCGCGAAGTTCCGTTTCCTTTTCCTCACTCCAGTAGCCGCAATCGAGTTCGATGAATACGGATGTGTAGGGAATCGTCATATCCGTTTTCAGCAGAAGGATATTGAACAGTTTGGAACCTTCATCCAATTCGCGGATGATGTCTTCATGCTTCATCACCTTCAACGGACGCTCGCCAAAAAGGCTCTTCAGCCCCTCTCGATACGTTTCGACCCCAGGAGCGTTTTCTTCGGGAACCGATTCCAATTCAGCGTCGAGCATGATAACGGGCCGAACGTGCTTGGCCGCATCCACTTCCTTCAAGACGTGCTTCAAGACGTCCAATTGACCATCGCCCGTATAAATGGTTTCGATACCCGGAGCACTCTGCTTGGGATAGGCCGAATCCGCGATGATAATCCAATTTCGGTGACCATACTGCGGCAAACGTTTGCTCAGCAGCGGTTTCCAATCCTCGGCAAGGGCTTGCCCGGAAACCAGGAAAAGAGCAGCAACGATAGCGGTTGTCATTTTTGGGTATGTCATGGAATTGCACTCAAATGAATGGTTGATAGCCTCGCGAAAAACAACACTCGTGAAAGGTCGCCGCATCTCGTACAAGACGCCAGCAATCTTCCCTAAACATCGCGAGATTCGTCTTTTTTTCCGGAGCGATTGGAGCCAAAACGAATTTGCCTCGCTGGGTTAGACTGGCTCCACGAATGAAATAGTGTAACGGATCCGGTACCTCAAGGTTATTGCAACACGACGCTTTGCAGCATTTACGTCCATCAAGCCATTCGCTGACACCTACACCTCAACCAAATCCATTGAGAAACAGCGACTCGATATTTGCAGAGCACAAACCGAGCCGTGCGAATCGAAAGTCCAATACACGGATCCTGATAGACTTGCGTGAACGGGGCGAAAATTTTGAACTAAGAAAATCGAACGCAGAAAAGTGTTCTAAGTCGTGAACGCCGAAACGGTTAATCAGTGGCCTTCCGCGTCAATACGCCCATCGAGATTCTCCGAAAAACGCTCCACAGCGGTATCCCTTAAGAATATCATCGCTGTTACATTAAAATAAAAGTATCGATCTAGTATTCGCAAACGAGATTTCCAAAGGCGTTTCCTACGATGACCCTTTCAAGAAGATGTTTTCTTCGAACCACGGCGACTGCACTCGCTGTCACGCCGTATTTCTGGACAAGCTCGAAGGCCAATGCAGAGGACAAGAACAGTCGCTTGCGTCTAGGAATGATCGGTTGTGGCGGGAAGGGACGCGATGATTCAAGGTTGGCTTCGATGCACGGCGACTTTGTTGCGGTTTGCGATGTCGATCGCAAACAGGCTGAGCGTTATGCAACCAATCGAGAGCTCAATGGTGACGAAAAACGCAAGCTCGATATCTACGCCGACCATCGCGAATTGCTGGCCAGAGATGACATTGATGTGGTCATCTGTGCCACCCCCGACCATTGGCATACACCGATTTATGTCGATGCGTTGCGTGCGGGGAAACACGTCTATGGCGAAAAACCAATGACGTTGACGATTGATGAAGTGAAAGTGCTTCGCAAAGTGGTTGCCGAATCGAAGGGCACATTGCAGGTCGGTAATCAACAAAGAAGTTGTCAATGGTTCCGCGAAGCGATCGCCATTGCCCAAAGCGGTATTCTTGGTGAGAACCTGACTGCAACATGCTACCTTGGGAAAGGCCAAAAGGGGGGCCCATTCAAAGCCAAGCCTGTACCAGATAGTTTGGATTGGGATCGCTGGTTAGGGCAAACTCCATTGGTACCCTACATGCCTCAGCGATGCCATCATGCGTTTCGATGGTGGTATGAATACTCCGGCGGCAAACTGACTGACTGGGGCGCGCATCATATTGACATCGCCCAGTGGGCATTGGGAGCGATCGACTCAGGACCGGTTGAAATCGAAGGAATTGGTGTTCACGATTCACGGGAAAATTGTTTCAACACAGCACAAACTTTCCGCGGAACACTCAAGTTCGCAAACGGCACAAAGCTGATCTTCGAAGATGGCGGCAAGGAAACAAACGGGATCTTGCTACAAGGCGATCGAGAACGAATTTTCGTCAATCGAGGCAAGCTAGTTGGCAACATGGTCAATAAGATCACCGCGGACTCAAAGTGGAATGCTAGAATCCGAGACGCTGCTGGTGAACTCTACCAAGGCCCCTATGGACTGCCCGAAAAAGTGCTCGAAAACTACGACAACTTTGGCGAGTTTGACGATTCGAACTGGGAAGGCGTCAAGCAGTCGCATATGGGAAATCTTTTCAAGTGTATTAAAGCAGGAGCGAAACCGATCTCCGATGTGGTGACCGTCGGCAATAGCACCATTTCATGCCACTTGGCTAACATCGGACTGCGTCTCGGACGTAAACTCGTCTGGGATCCGGCCTCCGAACGATTTGAGAGCGATGACGAAGCAAACGCAATGCTGAGTCGAAAACAGCGAACCGGCTACGAAATCAAAACCGCTTAGGAACATCAACCGACGCCGGGCTCGTTGAATTTGAGCGTCGAACGATCGATTGCCGCGAATCTCGTAGCACGTGATCGGATTGGTCTGCGTCGCACTAACCAGACCGACCATAAGCAAATCGTTGCACCCGAAAGCAATGTGTTACTGCAAATGCAGGGGCCCTGGGTGATTGATCTTCTCAGAACCGGCTGCCTTCCCGGGCATTTCTCCGTACGAAAAATTTTTCCGATCTTTCTTGGGCTTCCCAGGACGAGCCTCACGATCCGGCGAAAGATTTTCAGGAAGGGTGTCGCCGGTCTGTTCGGTCCACTCCGACAACAGACCTCGCATCGTTTCAAGAACCGGTTTGTTTTCAGGGTTGGAAGCAACGTTGGACAACTGATGCACGTCCTTACTCACATGATAAAGCTCTTCTTCGGGGCACGGATTCCAAAAGACGTTTTGCTGAGCATCCGACAGAGTGCCAAGCTTTTGATTGTCCCATAGCTCATCGCCCGCACCGCCCATGTACGCTTCAACACAGAGGTTCTGTTGTTCGGGTAAGTTGTTGCGAATGTAAAGCCAATCTCCGGTTCGCACGAGGCGTTCGTGGTTCCGAAAGACGTGCCAATTGTGCTCAGCAAAAACAACGTCGCGGGTGGTGGCTTTCGAATTGGAAAGAATTGAATGGAAGCTAATCCCTTGGATACGCTCGACCTTTTCTATTTTAGCCAAGTCGAGCACCGTCGCAGCAACGTCGATCGAACTAATCATACTCTCCGTCGACCCCACAACGGCGCCGTCGGGGTAATGCACGATAAACGGTGTTTTGATGCCGCTGTCATACAACCGTGTTTTACAGCGTGGGAACGGACGACCGTTGTCCGCCATCACGATGATTACGGTTTGATCTAATACGCCCTGTTGCTCTAACTCCTCGACCACCAACCCAATGTAGTGATCGAAACGGCTGACTTCGTGGTAGTATCCGGTCAAATCCTCGCGAGTCTTCGGGCCGTCAACCAAGTAGGGTGGGACCACGACATCCTCAGGGCTGTACTGCGGCGCATCATCATTAAGGGTCCAACCACGGTGCGCGTCGGTCGATGCAAACCAGAAGAAGAACGGCTGATCCTTTGGTCGACCATGAAGAATCTCCACCCAGTCCCCCTCTTTCCCCGGCCCCACGCCCTTGGACACCTTTGTAAATCCTCGATGCGCCTCGCTGCCCATGTGATCTTTTCCCGAGAGCACAGTGTAGTAACCAGCATCCTTCAAAAACTCAGGAAATAGAACCGATCCCTTCGGCAAGGTCGTGTGCAGTTCCGCGGCGCCGGTGTTGTGAGGATACCTGCCGGTAATGATGCTGCAGCGACTCGGACTGCAACTGCTGATGGTCAGGAAGGCATTGTCAAAACGAAGACCATTGGCCGCCAATCGATCGATATTTGGCGTTTGCATCGACTCGTTTCCATAGCATCCAAGATCCTCTTGCGAGATATCGTCAGCCAGAAACAGAATCACGTTTGGCCTACCCGCGTCTGCTGAGCGAACTAACATTTGCGAGAGTATCGCGATAACAATGATGTATTTCATTTTCTTAGCTCTTGCCTGGAATCCTTGGCGTCATATCAAATTGATTAAATTGCTGAAGCCCGATCGGTTTTGTGCCGTTGCCGAAAACAACCTCGCTGCATTTCTGCATCGTCCGCTGGTGGATGCTTCGAGTCTAAGCTTTTTTGGCAGGGGAATAGTCTATCAGTTACCGATATGGCGTGCTGCGTGTTCCGACATGATGGGGGCAGCTTGAACCCTCCGCAAAGCCCACCTGTATCAGCCCGCAAACATTTTTGCGAAGCCCACCCGTGGATACCTCATCCTTTGTTCTGCTATGTGTAGAGCGGAATCAGCAAAGTCTTTGCCTGCGATGAACGGCCTTCACCAACCATGATCATTTCTCTCATTTACCGCTGCCGTTTGGGGTATTTCGCACCAGTAAGGTCTTCATAGATCTCCTCCAACCGCTGCTGCTGCGATGCTCGGAATTGCGGATTGAAAGTACGGAAGTTCTTTTCCTGCCACGGTATTTTCCGGTCAAAAATCTGCTCGAAGCGTTGATAGCTGGGCACATTCACACAGTTGTTTACCCAGTGCTTGTGAAAGGCGTCGTAATTATTGCGCATCGTTTCGAGCGTCTCCCGCTTTTCTGGATTGGCAGCAACATTGTTCAGTTCACTTGGATCGCCGCTGAGATCAAAGAGCTCTTCCGCAACCGGCGTAGCTTCATCCGCATAACACCACAAGATATACTTCCAATCCTCACTCACCACCGACAGTGCCTTGGGCAAATCTCGGTTCGCCCAGTCCCAGTTCTGAACAATGCCCAACTCCGATCGAACGCGTCGATTTGGATTCCGAACAATTGGCACCAAGCTCTTTCCGTCCATCTGCGCGGGAATCGGCACACCGGCGAGATCGAGCATTGTCGGCGCGAAATCAATGTTGCCAATGATGGCCTTGGTTGTAACGCCTCGGCTTCCATTGGAAGTACGAGGATCAAAAATAATCAGCGGGATGCGGGATGCATGCTCATACGGCAACACTTTGCCCTGCAATCCGTGAGCGCCACAAAAATAGCCATTGTCGGCGGTGTAAATAATCACCGTATTATTCGCAACGCCTCGCTCCTTCAGGGCGTCCACCACCATTCCGACTGCGGAGTCCACACCGGAAATCAGTTGATAGTAGGCTTTTAAATGATCCTGATAATGCTCTTTGTCCCACTCACTGCGTTGCACAAATTGACGACCGGTTTTCGCCTGCACCGGAAGCAGCGACAGTCCCTCTTGATCAAATCCCGGCGGTTTGGCAAAGGTAACGCTGGCATAATGCTTCTGGTCTTGGGGATCAATTTCGTTGTGAGGCTTGTGAGGTGCTTTGAAACTGAGCGACAGACAGAACGGCTGATCCAATCCAGCGGACTCTTTGATAAAGTCCCTCCCGAATGCCCCCAAAGCCCGCGTCACGTGTGGGTATCGTTTGGCATAGTTCACCATGTTTGGGTTTTTGCCAGTCGCATAATAACCCTGACCACCTTGGAGCGCCCCCCAGTGATCAAAATCACGCGACGCATCATAGACGCTTTTTCCAGCCGATTCCGGGTCCGATATACTAAAGCCCCATTTGCCTGCGAAAGCGGTTCGATAACCCGCCTGCTTTAACAACACGGGATAGGACTGGTTCTTCCATACTTCCGAAGACAGGTCGCCCGTTAAGAAATTGCAGCCCGTTTTATATTCATACATGCCGCTCATCACAGTGGCCCGTGACGCCATGCAAAGCGGACTGGTTGCATAACAACGTTCGAAAAGAATCCCGCGAGCGGCAAGCTCGTCAAGATTCGGCGTTTCGATCTCTGCGTTACCCATACAACCCATCGCCATCGCCTGATGATCGTCCGCCATCAAAAAAACAACATTCGGCTTGTTTGCATTGCACGCTTGATTGATTCGATAAAGGTGACTAATTAGACACAGCCCAAAACAGAGTGCCAACGTTCGCTTGTTCATTGTCTTTCCTAATGCGTAATTCGAATCGCGACATACGGACCAAACCGTTTTTCCACGAAGCGATCTGGGTCCCCATTGTAAAGCGGATGAATCGATCCGTATGACCAACAATCGCCCACCTAGTTCAGATCTAACTCTCGTTCTTTGCGACGACGAAGAAGTCTGGTGAGAAATACGGAATCACCTGAATAACAGACCCTCGATTGCGAACGATTTGCTCCTGCGGTCAATCAGAGATGACTCCAACAATGCCCCTCAGGCCTAGCTTTTTCACAGCACCGCACTAGCACTGCGAGCCAAATGACTTAAAGTGCTACCATGTCTAACCACTCTCGAATCGTTACACCTGGCCCCGGTCGACCACGCTGGGTCGCCCCGTCGACACGCAGTGAACTCGTCTATTTAAGTTGGGGATCGCGTGATTTTTCGAAATCCCCCATCCCAGAACATCACAACCCCGGCTGGAGCTACGTGGTTATTTGCAGCGGTACGGTGCGTATTTCCCAGGGTCCCAAGGAACGGTCGCTTGGTTCATCCGAGTGCCTTCTGGCTGGCCCAGGATGTAGTTACGGACTACGTCATGCGAAAGGCGAGCGATGTGAACTGCTGGTTTGGATATTTCGTTCTGCTCCCAACCACTCCCCATTGGGATTGGGAACCGATTTATTCCAGACCGTTACATTGGATACTGAAACGCGACGTTTCGTAGAGAATCTACACGCGCAAACGCGAGAAGAAATCAGTCGAGTCCGGGATTTCTTTGAGCCCTCGGTAATACACATTCGCGAACTTTTGGACATTCAAATCATGCGTTCGCTTCACGGACCGCGGAAAGAATCGGTCCAGGACCGCCGTCTGACACTGGCCTATGATTGGATGCTCAACAATTTGGAACTCAATGACCCGGTTCGGTCGCTATGCGACTATTTGCAGATTTCTCAAAGCACACTTCACCGGCTGTTTCGCGACCACTACTCAATGGCGCCCGGCGCTGTACATCGACGCCTCCGTGTTCAAGAGGCGCAACGTCTGATTGAAGAAGAAGGCTGGCAGGTCAAACAAGCCGCCTATCGCCTTGGCTACCATCACGCAAACGATTTGAGCCGAGCGTTATCAAGAGCTGTCGCGGACGAAACGACATCGAACTAGCAGCATCCCAAGCCGTCTAAAAAGCCTTCTCGGAAGGCATCCGAATTCGCTTTGATTCGATCTCGCTCATAAAACTGCTGGCGATGCGATAGTCGGTCACCTTCGTGTTCCAAAGGCAGAAACCATCATGATGCTTCGTCGCAAGAACCGCAGTCATCCCTGCTGAGCGAGCAGCTTTTCCCCATTGCCCCCGATCGATGGCAGTTGGCTTCTTGTATCAAATCGCTCGATAGCAGAGGGAAGTACCGTTTTCAATTGACGCCGGGATACGACCCGTTGCTTCGCACATTTTTTCGCTTGCACGGCCTCTCTTTGAATGCCGTTACCTTTTGTTCGTTCAGAAAGTCCTGATGTTGATTTCAAAGGTACGACTGCACTCAATGGCAGCAACTTCGAATTTGCTAAGCGTCGAGACTCTCACAGCAAGCAAAGAGGTCCTACTGATCCAGGAGAGAATCCTTTTCACCAAGCAAGTGCTTTGAAAAAAAGTCAATGACTTGTTGATGTTGCTCTGGCTCTTTGAAAAAACTGTGTCCATGGCCGGGATAGATAATCAATGTTGACGGAATACCTGTGTCCCGCAGTCGATGGTGAAATCTTGTACTTTGCTCCAGCTTAACCAGCAGATCGCTGTCACCGTGCATAATCAGAAAGGGCGGGTCGTCTGCGGAAATGTAACTCACCGGACTAGCTGCACGCGCTTCGTCTTGCCTGTCCTGGATCAAGCCACCGAGAAGCATAGGCAATGGATGCTTGGAAATGTCGCGATTTTTCAATGTGGGGTTGTTCGAGCGATTATTCCTCTTCAGAAAATCAGTTGGCCCAAACCAATCGCATACTGCCTGGACTCGACTTGATACTCCGGTTTCGCCAAGATCGCCCTCCAATTCGGCGACGTCACCGCTTGTCCCAAGCAGGGCGACCAAATGGCCACCCGCAGACGATCCCCAAACACCGATGCGATTGGAGTCGATGTTGTACTGCTCTGCGTTTTTTCGCAGGAACCGTATCGCAGCTTTGCAGTCATGTATTTGCGCGGGAAAGATCGCATCGCTGGACAGACGATAGTTGATCGACGCCAAAGCAAACCCTTCCCGTAAAACAAAGGACTGCTTGACAATTGAGTCCTTACTGCCTTTCCACCAACCGCCACCATGGATCCAAACGACGAGTGGACGTGACCCAGCGTTTTCATCGCCTGCTGGTAAATAAAGATCTAACGTATGTCGCTCGTGACCACTGTTGGTGTAGGGAATATCTCGATGAATCGACACACCATCGGGGAGTTGAACCTTGTTACCTTTCTTGATTTTCGAATTATTTGCAGGCTTCTGCCCTTTTTTTACATCATCATTAATGACCGGTCGCAGCACAATGTTGCGATAGCGTACTGCGGTGTGATCGCCTTGCAGGTAGATCGGTCCCGGAGCGTCGTCATCGGCACTGAGCGCCCCGTTTGTACAGCCGATGATCGGTTCGTTGTCGATCACTTTCGTGCCATTCAGAATGACGGTGGCGTGACGATCGACCAGAGTAATATCATACGTTTGCCATTCGCCGCCGGATTTGCCAGCCTTGCTGGTTGGAGGAATTCGGCTGAAGATCGCGCCAACGCCTTGAATGCCTTGCATCCGGCTGTCACGGTCGACCACTTGCGCCTCATACCGACCACGAAGATAGACGCCGCTATTGCCCCCCGATGGCACATTAAACTCAAGTCGCAGATTGAAATCCAAGAACTCCTGATCGGTCCGAAGATTGCCATAGTGTGAGAACGGATTGAAACTGAGTTTCGGTGTCGTGTTCACAAGCTCACTGTTTTCCGCCGTCCAACCGTTGATCTGCTTTGGATTGGTAAGCCGCCATCCGGCCAAGTCCTTGCCATTGAACAGTTCGACGGGATCGCCAAATTTGATCTGGTCTAAATCCGGTTTCGGTGGCAATGGCGACAACCGTTTGCCGTGAAAGATCAACTCTTCAACTTCACCGTCATCCAACGGACATTCCATCACCAATGTGATGCGGTCGCCATCGACGGTGGCGCGATGCTTGACGTCAATCTTTGCTCCCGTGGGTGGCCCGCCATCGTATTCGGGCTCACCAACCGGGATGCGACGCAAGAACGTCAGCGTGTCGTTGGCAAGCACCATGTCACGAGTATTTCGTCCCATGCCCACCGTCCACAATTCTCCGTTGAACTCGCCGTCGACTTGGTTGATGGTCAACCAACCGGCGGTTCCACCGGGCATCACGAGCCCCCAATTGCCGAGGAAACCTTGTTGGGTGTCCGGTGTTTGTGCCGTCGATTCGTGAACAACCACGAAACTTGAAAAGAACAGAAGTAAGAATAGTTGTATTTTCATGGAAGCCTTTGCGATCAGTTGGAATGAAGAGGTTAATGAACTGTGTCTGAATTTTTCCCATCGGCAAGCAAGGCGTCGGGAAATTCACCGTACGGCTTGCTTGTCTGTTTTCTTCTTCCTCTTTGCCGTTTGCTTGCCGAGCTCTTCCCAAGGATCGACTGGTGTGTAGCTAGACACGCCGTAGTCGCTGCCGTTATGGCTTGCCTTCGCTGAGGCGAGAAATGCGAGAATTTCGGCCCTCATTTGTTGCGCGATTTCGGGGTACTGAGCCAGGATATTATTCGACTCAGCAACGTCTTTAGAAAGATCGAACAAACGATCGAGCGCATTATCGTCGGGGGACTCGATGATCAGCTTATATTTGCCTTTCACAAGACAGGCGTGCTTCTGGTAGCGAAACGGAATCGCGGTTCGATGCTCTTTCGAGTCACCGCACAGGATCGGCAGGATATTCTCGCCATCAAGTTTTCGCCCATCGGGAAGCGAGGCATCAGTCATCGCACGAACGGTGGGAAGGTAGTCCAGTACCGACATCGGGACATCAATGAACGAGCCAGGTTGGATCCGGCCTAGCCACAGTGCCAATGCCGGAACGCGCACGCCGCCATCGGTCACATCGCGTTTTCGTCCGGTAAACTCGCCTGCACTTCCGGCCCGTCGCGTTTTGGATCGGTCTTTCGGAACGGCTCCTTCTGGGCCATTGTCGCTGCAGAAAAACAACGCGGTGTTGTCAGCCACACCTAGTTTTTCTAGCTCGGCACGCAAACGACCAACCTGGTCATCCACCGCCGTAATGCAGCCGTAGTAATGTGCCGCTTCACCGTGACCTTCATACATCTTCAAGTACTCCGGCCCGGCCTGAATATTTTCGTGCGGAGCATGGAACCAAACCACCGCTAGAAACGGAGTATCGCTGTGCGCGGCGTTTTGAATGAATGGGATCACCCGATCCATCAACACTCGCGAATCGCATCCTAAAACATTTTCATGTGTGGGCACGCCGTTTTCATAATACGGGTTGTTTTTTGCTCGAGAACCAATCCCTGGGTCCCATGTACAAACAGCCGATTCGGTTACGAACGAAACGTCATAGTCGCGTTCCCACGGCGGAGCATAGTTCGCTTCCGGCCTACGTCCTTTTCCTTTGGATGAGATCACTTTATCCAGTGTTCCGAGATGCCACTTTCCAAAATGGCCGGTGGTATAACCTTCCGCCTTGAGCATCCTAGCAACCGTATATTCCTCTTTTGGAAGATGCCCTTTATTGGCCGTCCAGACACCCATTCGGAAGTAATGACGTCCGGTCAGGAAGGAGGCCCGTGTCGGCGAGCAGACGGGGCCAACCGAATAGAAATGGTTCAGGATCGCCCCCTCCTTGGCTATCGTATCCAAATGCGGCGTCTCGATAATCGCATTTCCGTTGAAACCAGTGTCGCCCCATCCCATATCGTCGCACATCATCAGGATGATATTCGGCCGGTCTTGCGAAACCGCTGAAGCCGCCATTGAGGCAACAACGAATCCCGCAATCAAAGCTGATTTGATATTCATGATTTGTCTATTCTCTTTCGGGGATTCAGACCCGGTTATTTTTGCAAGCGGCTTCGAGTTTACATCCATTTTATTTCATCGACCTGTGTCGTCCGGATACACACGATAGTTCATTTAGGTCCAGGCAAGGTTTCGGTCGAAGACATTTCCATAGCATTTATTCTTGGGGGTGGTGATTAAAAAAACAATTGCGTGTCTTCTTTTTAGTTTCCAGCCGGTTCCATTGCCTCTGTGTACTCAGGACGTGCATTGCGAATTTGCGCCAGCACACAAACATGGCTATTTCTTCCGAACGTAGACGTAGTAGGCATTTGTCATCCGATTGCCGTCTTGGTCAAAAAAGGTTGCTTCAATGGTCGTTTTTCCTTTCGGAAGCGGAACTTCAAACAGCAGTGATTCGTCTGCATCGGCGACCTGCCGTTCTTCACAAAACTCCCCCACCCTTAGCGACACCGATGCAACAGGAAGTGGCGTGATGATTCCTTTTGTGAGTAACGTCTCTTTCGGACCACGCGTTGACCACGCATCCACGGTCTTGGTCACTTCGGGAACACCTCGCAGCGGTGCCGTTGCCTCGACGGGCCAACGGCGCACCTCGAATTGATAAGTTCCTGCTTGGGCTGCCTCCAAATGCCAGACACCTTTCACTTCGTGACCTTCGGCAGCGTAACCGTGCGAATAGCCTTCACCATCTCGAAGCTCAGAAAAGCTCAACAGCAGTTCTGTGTCGTGAGGTGTTCCGGCGATCGGCGTCGGAAAACTGCGGTCGTCTGGGGTGACTCGTTCCCAGTAGTGGTCAAAGTCCTTGATTAATCGCTCGACTACTTCCAGATGGTCTTTGGCGACATTCGTTTTCTGGCCTGGATCTTTTTGAATGTCATAAAGTTTGTTGTGCCCGAGAAGCCGCCACTGCTGAGTCATGATCGCATTGTAAACCCGGTTGTACTCAACTTGTCTTTGCTTCTCGACAACCAAGGTTCGAGCAGGCCAATTTCCAGTATCACCTCGGACCAGCGGCACTAGACTACGCCCATCGAAATCGATCGGCTTCGGAAGTTTCATTCCACACAAATCCGCCAGTGTTGGCAGCAAGTCAATATGTGCCGTCAGCGTCGGGATATCGCGTGGAGCGCCAAGTTCACCCGCGGGCCAATGAATGAAACAGGGGACTCGGTGACCGCCCTCATTGGTGCTACCTTTGCCGCCTGACATGCCGGCGTTGAACGATTCCCTTCCGTGCGAGCTTCCGTTATCCGTCATGAAGATCAGGATCGTATTCTCTGCTAGGCCCGCATCCTTGAGCACCTGTCGAAGCTGACCAAGATTCCAGTCAACCCGCTCAATCGACGCAAAGAAGGCTGCCAATTCCTTTTCAACTCCCTGCTCCATATAGTATTTGTGGAATTCGGCATTGGGGAACGTATAAGGTTTATGGGGCACATACGTCGGCAGGTAGATGAAGAACGGATTATCACCTTCGTGGTTTTCCAAGAAGTCTTTCGCAGCGTTGAAGAACGTATCGGGATTGAATCCTTCGCGGTATTCGCGCTCGCCGTTATGCCAATACGTATCATTGACGCGGTCATTCCAGAAATAGCAATCACTCGTATTGGTACCTCCGTCGCCCAGGCCTAACCACTCGTCAAAGCCACGATCCATTGGGCGGTAGGGGTAGTTTGCCCCAAGATGCCACTTTCCAAAGATGGCCGTATCGTAACCGTTATGTTTAAAGATGTCGGCCATCGTGGTTTCAGAAGCTCGCAGGTGATTGCCGCCTCGAACGGTATGCCACACCCGAGCGCGATGCGCGTACTTACCCGTCATCAGCGCGGCGCGTGTCGGCGCACACGTCGGGTCCACATGAAAGTCGGTTAGCCGGATCGATTGACGAAACAGTTCATCAATGCATGGCGTACGGATAATGGGATTGCCATGGGCTGCCACGTCGCCATAGCCCAGGTCGTCGGTCATCACGAGAATCACATTCGGTGGCTTTGCCGCCATTGCCGCATCACAAACCACCATGGATACCATCAATAGGAAAACCGTTCTCATCGTCTCATTTCTTACTCTGATTAGAATTTTTTGCCGGACGTTTTTTGGAAACATCTTTCTTGAATAGGCCCGCTCGATAACCAGCTTCGATGCGTTTTTCCGCAATCCGTTTCCGCAACGCATCTACGACGTTTGCGTACTTGGGATCCGCCGCCAAGTTTGTGAATTCACCCGGATCATTTTTCAAGTCGTACAGCTCAAAGCCCGCGTCTCCAAAGCCCCACTGTGTAAATCGCCAGTTTTCGTTGCGCAACGATTCGCCGCCGCTGCGACTGATAGTAAACGCTTCGTTTTTTTGCCAATGCGGCGACGCAGGATCGTCAAGCAACGGCATCATGCTCGTTCCTTGAAGGGAATCGGGGCCCGGTAAACCGGCCAACTCAGCAAGAGTCGGATAGAGGTCAATCAGCTCGGTAACCTTAGTCGTCTCTGATCCATGCCGATTGTCTTTCCAAGGAACGCTTACAATGAAAGGAACTTGCGTTGCTTCCTCGAACAGATGCTGTTTTTGGAACTTATTGTGATGCCCAAGTAGGTAACCATGGTCACTGGTAAAGACAACGATCGTATTATCCGCGAGCCCACGTTCTTCGAGCGCGCCGAGCACTCGCCCCACCTGCGCATCCATATAGGAAATACTGGAATAGTATGCCTGCAACAGCCCTTTGTGGAGTTGTGGAGTGACGCCGTAGGTTTTGCTGTTTTCCTTGTAATCGCGAATAATCGTCGGAACATCGTCCAAGTCATCCTCTGAAACCAGCGGCGCAACCATCTCATCACGATGATAGAGTTTGAAGTATTTAGCCGGCGCAACAAGCGGGACATGGGGCCGTACAAAACCGACTGCCAGGAAGAACGGGCGGTCTTTCAGTTTATCCAAAAGCTCGATGGCTCGATCCGCCGCCATACCATCGGCGTGGTCGGAATCACCGCCTTCAGCAACCACACCGCGGAACGCCTGCGTTCCCTTGTCTTTTGGCGACCAGTTAGTTAGCTCGCCCGGAGCATTATGCTCGAGTGCCTGGACATTGATTGCTTCATCCCATGACATGGGATCGTCATGGCTTGTTGTCCCATCCACGATATCCATGGGAATTCGCATGTGATAAATCTTACTCACGCGGGCTGCGTAATAACCATGATTGCGGAACAATTGCGACATCGTTACTACATTTGGCATATTGCCGCGAAGCGTTCCTGCGTTGCCCAACGTTCGTGTCGTGTAGGGATACTGCCCCGACATGATCGATGCGCGCGACGCACCACAAACCGGGTATTGGCAGTGCATATTCGCAAATCGAACACCTCGCGCGGCGAGTTTATCGAGGTTGGGCGTCTTACATTGCGGATGACCGAACCCGCTCAGCGACGTGTTCAGGTCGTCCGATATGATGAAAAGGACGTTTGGTTTGGACGGGCGTTCCACATGCAGCCTATCTTCACCCGTCACGACCGTGCCGCTGAGGAAGAACAGACTGCAAACGATTGTACTTAGCGTAAATGATTTCACGGTTGCCTCTTCTTCTTTCGATTAAGCTTTTCTTTCACGGGTTCATCCACCACGACCTTCGCAACAAAATCAGTCAGCAGCGATTTCAAACGATCAGCCAATTCCGGCATCTCGCCCGATAGATCCTGTTCTTCTTTGTAATCCAATTCAACATTAAAAAGCTGGCTGGATTTGATTTTGCCTTGCGGATTCACTTTGGCAAACAGTTTGAATTCCCCCTGCCGTGCAGCAGACATGCCTCTGTTCGGGCGGTGAAATATCAACGCATCCAATGGACGGTCTACCGCCGCCACTTTCGGATTCGCAAATAACGAGGCAATGTTCCCGCCGTCGATTTCGTTGCCGAGCGTGTCCTTGCCGCCGGCCAGTGCATAGAAGGTTGGCAGCAGGTCATAGCCGACAACCGGAACTCGACAGATAGATCCCGGCTGAATCGACGGACCACGCACCATGAACGGCACGCGGATGCCACCTTCCAGCAGAGAATGCTTTGCGCCCGACAAAGGAGCATTCGGGGGAAGGCTCTTACTGTTTCCTCCGGGCACCGTTCCACGCCCGCCGTTGTCACTCATGAAAACGACATAAGTGTTCTCGGAGACGCCGAGCTCATCCAATGCGTTTAATAAGTTGCCAATCCCTGCATCCAACTCTTCTAGCATGCCCGCCCAGCCATGCGGATAAGCGCGGTCAGGCGCGCCTTTCTGCTGGTATTTTTTGAGCGTGGCCTCCAGCAGTTCAATTCGCAAATGGACCGCATAGTAGCTAACTTGGGCATAAAAGGGCTGCCCTGCGTCAACCTGTTCGGTCATGAACTGAACCGCTCGATCGGTTACTGAACCTGTCCGCTTGGGATCCTCTGCAATGTGGAACGGTTGCATTTTATCTTCCATTCCGCCAGTGACGTTTCCGGTGTGTCCATCGCTGACGTCATAGCCACACTCTTCGGGCGAGGAGATCATCAGTTCGCCCCACTTGCCGAAATGGGCACATCGATAGGCTGGGTTTGCCAGCTTCATCGCCTTCGGAATCGTCATGTGGTCTGATGGCACCCAACTGCTTTTAAACTCGGTGCCACTACGTGCTGCACTGGATCCACAGAGGATACTGCGACGTGTTGGCGTACAGAGTGGCGCGGGAGAATATCCGCTGGTAAAACGCATACCCTCGGCGGCAATGCGATCCATGTTCGGCGTCCAGAGGTAGTCGGAATACGAGTCGGAAACATCCGGACGCATGGCCCCTGAGCGTTGGCTCCATCCCTGGTCATCCGTCAGGATCAGTACGATATTGGGACTCGCATCCGCCAATGCCGTTGAGGCCAAGGGCATGCAGCACGCAAGAATAAACATTCGCATCAATTTGGTCTTCATCTATCCTCTTTCTTAGACGTATATATTCGATCAACATTATCTTTTCTGGACGCTTGATTCCTTTTCGCCGCCAAGCTTTTTACTCTTCGTGAATGGGCCTATCCCAAAGTGCGTTGAAGTGGTCGCCTTTCGTAAAACCAGTTCCCTCGTCTACCACTCCGATAAACGAAATAATTCAGGTACGCTCCCATCGAATCAAATTCGCTTTAGTAACGAGTCGATTCGATACTCCTGACCGGAGACCGTTTCGAACTCAATCAATACCTTTCCGTATTTCAGTTTGCACGGACTGCCATTGATCGACTTGATTGTAGCAGTTTTCATCTGCCCATTCGCCCATTCGATGTCAACCGCAACGCCACCTCGTGCTCGCAAGCCTTTCACGCTGCCATCGGGCAAGGCTGTCGGCAGAGCGGGCAACAGAGGGATGGATCTAGCATGACTCTGTGCCAGCATCTCTGCGATCGCTGAGGTGGAACCAAAGTTGACGTCCGTTTCGAACATTTTTCGTTCACGCCCACGCTCGCCGACGGCGAACAGATTAGGCCAAGAACTGTTACACAAAATGTGACGTAAGTGCTTGTAGGCCGCATCAACGTCGACCAGACATGTGTAGCTGCACATCACTCACGCAGCGCACCCTGGTATTCCGGTGAAGCAGTCGCACCGCGTTTAACACGACAATCACGCGATTTGCGAGCAGCCTCAAACAACGTTGGTGTGTTTTCGGCGATCCGATTTCCCGGGCAAAGGCCCAAGGATGAGACGTGTGTCGATGCAAAGCGTTGCTCGAAAACAGTAAAGCAAACGAGAGCATGGTCCAAACAGCACGCTGCGGACTCTCTCTCATGACACGCTTTCATACAAAATTGAGATGCAAAGGCGTTCCCGGTCCTTCGTCACACCGATGAGGGACAATTTTTTTTCTCGTCCGAGATCCCTCGGTCGATTCCCCTCTTTTTGAAAGCCAGCATGCAAGTAGCCGCCCCTGCACCTAGCATTCATGAACACTTGGCACGAACCTTTTCATCGCTCTAAATTGCATCGTGGAAACGAACAAAATCTTCATCGAGACACGTCGGAGTGATTGGTCCATTGGGAGTCCTATTCACTCAACATTCGTTCGTTTTTTGTTGCTTGAGACAATCCAACAACATGCGTCGCAAAGCATTGACCTTGGTGTACAGACGGCGGGCCTTCTGACCGGTCTCATTGGCGATTCGAGTCACGGAGTCGCCCGGCTCGTAAACACTCAATATCAGTCGCCTCGAATCGTCGTTCATCTTATCAAGGCAATTGTCAATCGACTGTCGCTCCGCATTTTGTTCATCGAATCGATCCAATGCAGTCGTCGCGAGTTGGTGCAAAACGCTTTCGCGGAATACCAATCGATCCCGAGCCCGATCCCGTTGGTGGCTGAGCACTTTATAGCGAGCGATCACACAAGCCCAGCGGATGAATTCATCAGGTTCTTTTTCAACATCATCCTCATCCCCTTCAAAATCTGCAAACTTCCTCCAACATTCCAACGCGACATCTTGAACCACATCATCAACGCCATCGCGCGACGGTAATAGCGAACGCACGAAACGCCGGATCGAATGGTCATTGCGTGCCAGCAAAACAACAAAACGGCTATAGCGAGCTTCTTGTGATGATTGATTCATATAGCTCCCTCCGTTCCACAAAACGATTCTGCAAGAAGACTGATTTTACCTTGGCATTCATTCCGAAGCGACAAAGGCCTCGACAAACATTGGAAACACTGAAAATTCGCTAAAGAAAGACTGCCATCGGCGTCTGCTGAAACGTTGTCTTTACCGTCACCACAAAAATCGACAGCACGTTGGTCACAGGGCGCAGCGTCAATGAACATGTCCCCTTTCCACTAATTTAAATCCGGGCGTTCAGAGTCAAGTTCGCTCAGGAGGATGGCCTTCAAGGCAGCCACTTTTTCCGGATATTGCATGGCGAGATTGTGACGCTCTTCGTTATCGTCATTGATGTTGTAAAGCTGGAATTCGTCTTTCGCGCGGTTCATTTCAACCAATTTCCAACCATCGCGGGAAATCAACGCCGTCGACCCCATCACGCGGTTGTGATTATTGACGATCACATATTCATGCGTTTGCGTCTGAGGTTGCCCAAGCAGCGTCGGCAGGTAAGAGATACTATCTTTGCCAATTGGAACCTCCGCTCCGCCGATATCAGCCAATGTCGCCATGAAATCGTAGTGGGCACTTAGTAAATCCGTTTCGGTACCTGGTGCGATACGCCCGGGCCAACGCACGATCAATGGACACTGCATTCCGCCCTGATAGCCCGAGCGTTTCAACCCAGCACGACCGCCTGCGCCATTGAACACGTCGCCGCACTCGGAGGTGCGCCATTTTTTGTCGTCCAGATTGGCTTTTTCACCACTCGGCAAAATTTGTTTCTTGTAGCTCGGTTTCGGCCCGTAATACAACTCATGACCGTTGTCTGAACTGAACAGCACGACGGTATTCTCGTCGAGGCCCTGTGTTTTTAGCTCAGTCATAATCAGCCCCACATGATCGTCCAACATCTTAATCATCGAAGCATACTTCTTCTCCGCCAAACTCATTGTCGGATGCTCCGCGAAATCCGGATGCAGGCTTGGAATAGCCACGGGTCCATGAGGCAACTGAGTCGGATGATACAAGAAGAAACGTTCGTCCTTATGATCACGAATGTATTTCAGGATGCCTTCAATAAAGACGTTTTGCGAATAGGTTGCCCCGCCGTATCCGATCGGTTCATTGCCGATCTCACTGGTCTTGCCACAATTGGCCATGTGGTTCCCTTCCAACTCAAACCGCTCGCCGTTGCGCCACAGATAAGGCGGATAGAAACCATGGCAGCGAGCGTGGTCGAAATACCCCTCGTAGAAATCCCAACCGAATCGTTTCACCCGTTCATGCCATGTCAGGAATCCGCGATCGAGTTTGCCAAACTGCGAGGTTTTGTAGCCAGCCGCCTGAGCCACTTGGCCGAGAAAAACCTCCTCAGGTGCAATCGGATTGGCATTCGCTTTTAACTGAACCAATCTATCTTGATACTCCGCCTCCGTGATTCGGCCATCATCTCGTTGGATTGGCAAACCAGCCCTGGTATGCGCCCAACCTCCTCTTCGCCCATCGTGCATTCCCGACAGCAACGTCCAACGCGATGGCGCACAAAAAACGGCCCCATAATAGTTATTGAACTTGATACCGTCTGCGGCTAACTGGTCAATATTCGGCGTCGTCACCACTTGTTGTCCATAGCAACCAAGCATCCCAGGCCCGAGGTCATCGGCAAAAATCAGAACCACGTTGGGAAGAGGATTGGTTTGCGCCGTTGCATTCCATGTACTTCCAACCACTACCAGCAAGAGCACGAAAATCCGCAATGTCATATGATTTACCTAGTTGTTAACGAGCAGTAGTTCGAGACCATCCATTAAACAGCTTACCAGCGCGGGTGTGATCCAGTAGCTTGCTGGCAAATTCACCAGGCGTGAACCCGTTGCCCTTTCGCCCGTTGCCATTTCGCCCGTTGCCATTTCGCCCGTTGCCATTTCGCCCGTTGCCATTTCGCCCGTTGCCGTTTCGATCGAAGGGCACCATCAGGTCGTTCCCAGATTTGCCACCCACAACCAACACCCATCTCATCCGCCCACAAACATCAGCGAGTCTCCACTAACATATCCCGATTGTTCGAAGCCTTCCACCTTCGGAATCTTTACGCGGACCTCGTTCGTATCGGGCGTGACGCTTTCTTTTGATAGAAGCTCAGGGGTCGCATGGAACGAACCGATTCGGTTGAAAACACAACAGAAAGCGTGTATGCACCACCGTGAATAAGAAAAGACAAACAACCACGATTGGAAAGGAAACTGCCTGCATTGGATACAAGCGTTGCCCCGTGGTGAGCGGCGTGCGAATTGTGCATCAAGCGAATGAACATTATGCAACGGCTAACCGCTGACGCTGGAGAGCGAATCGCCTGCGTCTTCGGCTAACCACTTACATGTTCAAATAAAAAGCTGCGAGAAAGCCCATCTTTGAATCTAACAAGATCGTAACAAAGGCTGCGGCACATGATCGGTTGAAAACAAACACCCAACCGGATCAACCCCACCTTGTAACCGTGAATGACTCACCCGTTTGGTTACAAATCTCGCCGACTTTTTGACTTAATAGCCGCCAGCGGTTTCCTCAGCTGGCTGCGAGAAATTCACTTCCTCTTCGGACATTCCGCCATTGTCCATCACTGGCCCTTCAATGATCTCAGGGGCCTTATCCCCACCACAACCAAGCGAAAAGACAAACAGCGAAGACAACAACAAGAACACGTAACGTGCTTGCAACATGACTGGGATCTCTCAAAAGAGGGAACATAAAATGGAACAACGTTGGATGCCTCGAATGCACCCAACGTTATGAACGCAAAGTTTGCACGAATTAGAAATCGTTTAGAAATCTTCGTCAATGACTTCTTTAGCACTACGAGAGCCAAGTGCCCCCCAAAGCCCGTAGGGACTCTGGCCGCCCGGCCGGTTGTTGAGAAATCTGCCGTCAGCACTTGAGTCACCTGCTTCGATCGAATCGGTGATGAACCTGACTGCACCATCGCCCATTAGAACATGAACTCCGCCTTGGTGGCGACTACTAGGCGGCGCAGTTGACTCCGAATTGTGCGAGTACGCATTGCAGACTTCTCGGTTGGGGGCCAGGATCGTCAACACGCCTGTTTGAACCGGGGTGGCAACCGCCCAGCGATAACCACGCCCAAATTGTGGTCGCTCGACCATTCCGTTTGATGGAGCACTACCATTGTTTCGCCCAGCAGGGTACCAGAACTGCGGACGCAGAGGATCAATGTAACCTAAGTCAGTACAAGCATCGGGTTCGCGAAGTGGCCCAGTGGTTGCACTGTTGTGGCTACCGGTTCGCATCGGGATCGTTCGCTTATCCATGTCCCCAAGATCGGTTGCAATTTCGCCACACATAATCGTATTGGATAGACCATCGAGAATATCACGAAACGATGTATCTTGCCTGGGAACGAAAATGCCACGACACCCCGCTCGCGTATACTGCGCTCGACCCGATGGCGTCTGCCACAGGTTTGATCCAACGGATGCTTCATCAAGCCAAACCTGGTTGCCACCATTGTAAGACCCCACACCGGAACTGGTGTAGCTAATCCCGTCACCAAGACAGGCCGCATAATTCGTTCGTCCATAAGATGGCTCACCCTTACCAGGATCACTAGGACAGCGAAATGTTGGTACCTCCGTACGCCATGGAACATACCTTGATTCATGCGGCGAAGGGCCCATGGCATTCCAGGGACTGATGGGCATTGGAGTCACCACGGCTGAACCGTTCCAGTAGGAATTATTCGGATTGGAGATTTGCTCCCATAATGCCTGCTGCTCGACGAAGGGGGTCAACCCAACCAAGAAACTTAGCAAAGTCCCATTGGCAGACTGGGCACCGTCACCACCGGCATACCACAGCCTGTTCGTGGGAGTTCGTGTTCCACCATACTGCCGCGGAAGCTGGTTGTAGGCAGAGTGATAGTTATGCAACCCCAAGCCAATTTGCTTGAAATTATTACTGCAGCTCATCCGACGTGCTGCTTCGCGGGCTGCCTGAACCGCAGGCAGCAATAAACCAACCAGAACACCAATAATGGCGATCACCACAAGGAGTTCCACTAACGTAAAAGCTCGCTGGGATTTGAAACGGGAACGCATGAAAACACCTCCAAGAAAAGCAGAATCTGAAAAAGGCCTAAAACAAAGGCGAATAGACCACCTCAATAATTGTTATAGTAGGACAATACTCTTCCGTCTACCGATTCCGCCACTCCTTTTTATAATTCTCGGCTCCAGCCCACACGCCCCCCTCCGCAGGAGGGAGCGGCGTCAAATCGGGCGGTTTTCGATTGAGCAACTGACGCTAACGAACCGTAAAATGGAAGCAATTCGCGGTAAGCTTCGAAGATCATTTGCAATATTCGTCGCTTCGGTTTCTACAATCCAACACCCGTTCCTTGCATACTGTCGTCGTGGTCCCACAAGATCACCCAAGGATCCTTGGTCTTCAATTGGAATGCTTTTAGCTTTCCCTTCAGCCTTTTCAAGACGTCAGCATGGTCTTCGTCTGTGGCAAGATTTTGAATTTCGTCGACATCCTTGGAAAGGTCATAGAGTTCGAACTCAGCCCGAAATAGATAATCCTTCACCTTGCGTTTTCCAAAAGTCTCGCCACCAGAGCGGTAAACACTTTGCCATGTTGAGGCAGCCCAAAGGTCGGACGCAAATGGGTATTCCAGCCGCCAGGCAATGTTCCAAATCAACTTGAATTTGCCTTCACGAACAACGCGCATCGGGTAGTACATCGTCAGTTCATGAAAGTTATGCGACGCATAGATTTCATTCCAACCCTTTGGGCTTGTCTCGCCAAGTATTGTTGTGAAATTGCGACCGTGAAAGTCAGAAGCTGAATACTTGACGCCTGCAAAACTTAGAATAGTGGGTGTCAAATCAGCCCAGGTGATCATGGCGTTATTGACGATACCTTGGTTCTTCATGCGTGGATCCTTGACGATGCAAGGCAACTTCACGCCAGGTTCATAGACAGTTGTTTTCGCACCGGGAAAGGCAATCCCGTTGTCTGAAATGTAGATCACAATCGTGTTGTCCGATTTGCCCGCCTTCCTAAGCGACTCCACCAGCTTTCCGAACCCCTGGTCAATTCGAGACACCGATTGGTAGTACTCCGCCAATTCTTCGCGACATGGTTGTGTGTCTGGCAAGAACGGAGGGACAATCACATCGGCCGGTTTGTATTTGACGGTGTCGACTCCTGGAAAACCTTGCTCACGATTACCAAATGAATTGGGGGCGTCCCACGGTTCGGGTTGAAACGGTGCGTCTCGATGAGGATCATCGGTACAAAAATAGAGAAAGAAAGGACGTTCTTGATTGATCACCCCTTCACATGCCGTCGCCATTTCAACGGTGTTGCGAGGGTCGGCACTTAAGACCCTATCAAATTTGTAAACTGACTCTGGAGCCAAATGGTACTTTCCAACGCGTGCCGTCGTATAACCGGCCTTGTTAAGCAAGACGGGCAAAGACTTGACCGACTCGAAGGTGCTGAAATGGTGATAGTCATGCACATGCCCATAGGAACCGGTGGCGTGTCCGAATTTTCCGGTCAGAATGACAGAGCGACTCGCGGCACAACTAGCACTGGTGCAATAAGCCTGCGTAAAACGAACACCTTCTTTTGCCAACTGATCCAAGTGCGGCGTCTTGATGATTGGATTGCCGTAACAACCAAGTGCATCCATCCCATGATCATCAGAGACGAACAAGACGATATTGGGTTGGTCCGCAGCGGAGACGATTCCGCTGGTGCAAAAAACAAAACCAAGCAAGACGAGTCGGTACATGAGTCTAATCGCGGGTAAGAGTCGGGGGATAAGAGTCGGGGGATTGCCGAGACTTCGCTTCCGAGAGCGGCGAGTCGCAATCGAGATCATTTTCATCATTGACGAGGGATCGTTGTAGGCCAGGATCGTTGTAGGCAGGATCGTTGTAGGCAGGATCGTTGTAGGCCAGGATTTCATTGGCCACGACCTCACCTGGCGCCGCAATGCCAGGACCGGTCCTCGCCTTCATCCAACTTCAAATGCTCTAAGTTTCTCGTCCCGTACGTCTCACTCAATATAGCCGGATGTAACCGAGCCCCAAGTCTTTCCGATACGGATATCGCCAATCTGCACGGGATCGGATTCATTCGAGACAAGTCGGATCTCATCAAACACGCTGTTGTCGAGAATGGGACGCGTCCCCATACTCCACGCTAGCGGCTCGACAGAATCCACAGCAGTGCCGAATTCGTAGACACGAGCAAATACTTGGTCGACCTTTTTGCGATGCGCAGATATCTTGCAAACAATCAGCTGCGAATCGGATTCACGGAGGCTTTTCGTTGTTTTTGCGGTTCGTCCGTTGTGAATCAACTTCGGCGTCCCCATCCTTCCGCATGGGCTGATTGCGATTTTGTTTCCTGTCGGGTCGTGCAAGGTAATGAAAGCCCAACCCGACGAAGGTTTACTCCGTTGAAGATCAGGTTTTCGAACCAAAAAGCTGACGTAGTATGCAACGTCCCGGTCCATACGAATAGGCTTTTCTAAGGACCGGGTCAATGACGTGGTTCCGCTTAGCAGCACACTTCCACGATCGGACGCCGTCGTCGCACCAGGCCATGCAATGGCGTGTGAAGAAACAACTTCCGCGACGTCGGCTTGAACGCGTTTGTTGGATCGTTTCCAGCCGCCATTCCAACCCTTACCGCCATCCTGACCAACGAGTTTTTCGCCTCCATAAGAGAAAGACTCCGAGAGGATCAACGCATTGTCTTGCTTCGCATGAGCGGCGGGCCCTCGGGCAAAGTCAGCAGATGCAAGCGGGATCTTCTTCTGATTTCCGCACGCCTCGACGCGGCGTGCTTGACCAGCGTCCAGATGCACAGCCTCGGTCAATGTGTCATTGGATTCATAGTGAACACGCCCATCGAAAACATGGATCTCCATGACATCGCCCGACGAATCCACTGACACGGCATACTCGGTGCCTTCATCTAATATCTTTGAAAAAGGAGTTCTTAGCGTGAAGCAATCTAAATCTGTGAGCCCACGAAAAACAGCCTTGCCTTTGACCAACAGAGCTTCATCAACGGCTACCAAATCAAGCCGAGTCGGCCCCTCGATGACCAAACTCACATCGCAATCAAACTGAACCACAGCGATTCCGGTTTCGAGCTGCAGCGATTCGCTCGAAAGCCGCTGCCCCTCATATCGCAACGCGCTGGCCGCGGCCCATCGACACCCCGATGCATACCTGAGCGTTGCGATTTCCTGTGATTCGGGATCGTAGCGGCGAGCCACCTCCGTCGCATCCGACTTCGATGTCGTGCGATTCCCCCAGAACCAATGGTCGATGCCAGCTCCCACAATGAGGCTGACGCTCATCGCCATTGCGAGCCAAGCCGCCGTTCCAAGCGAACGCCGTTTTCCAACGCGATCAACCGGAGCCTGCGGGTTTGGCGGAACCGAATCCACCGATTCCTTCACATCGCCATGTTGTCGATGAAGCATGGAATATAGGTCTACCGACTCGACGTAATAATCCAAGGCGGCGGGATCGTTTTGCATGATCGCTTCGAGCTCTCGCATCGATTCTGCGTCGAGCTCACCTTCACGCAACAAACCCACCAGCTCCATCAAACGGTTGTGTTCCTGGGGTGTATCCATCAGTTGGCCCTCTCTGCCCGCAGCGATTGCCGAATGCAATAGAGCAAACGGTCGTGTATTCGATTGAGCGACTTGTAAACCGACTCAACGCTGCGACCGACTTGCGCCGAAACCTCCTTGGTCGAATTCTCAGCAAAGTACTTCAATTGAATTAGCTGGTGATCCTTCTCACGCAGCTCCGACAAACAGGACTGCAGGGCCTCAGCACGCACGTCACTTTGAGACGACAATTGCCCAGCGGCCTCTGCGATCATCAACATGGTGGGCTCGCTGAAAAGCACCTTGGAAGTCTGTTTCTTTCGACGATAACGAAGCACTTGATATCGAGCGATCGTAATCCCCCAAGCCGCAAAATTCGTCCCAGGCTCGAATGCGTCGTACTTCCGCCACATCGTCGTACAGGTTTCTTGCAGCAGGTCTTCGGCATCGGCCATGTTTGGAACCAGGGACAAGACGAAACCAAGGATCCGCCGTTCTGATTGCAGAAACAGCCGCATGAAGGCCTCTTCCTTCGCGATATCCACCGCTGGTTCCTGTTCATCCGTCATTTCGTTCTCCCGGTTACTTTGCCGTTCATTCAACAGGTTCCAAAATCTGGAGACGTGACTCCGTTGATCGTCGGGGGCAGATAGAAGACCGCGTGCGTCTACGTTTTTTGGAGTTTTTTCTCGAGCGAAATCCCAAAAGTTCTCGGAACTGGCAAAATTTTAATTCTAAAAAGGTTCAAAATGGGGGCCCCCATGCGATTACCTTCCGTTCACGCTCATTTCGCCTTGACTCCCCCCGATCTTACAAACCTAACCCAATGAAGAACACGCCCACCTTAGCTTCCTCGCGACGAAGGTTCCTTAACCAAGCCGCTGCGTTGACAACCGCCGCAATGGTTCCCTACACATTCACTGCGTCACGAGTGGCTGCCCAATCAAAAAGCGAACGTTTGCGATTCGCATTGATTGGTGTGGGAGGAAACGGAACGCGGACGGCACCGGTTGGCAAAGAGTATGCCGACTTGGTTGCGTTGTGCGACGTGGATGCCCGTCATCTCAGCCACGGAAATCAGTTACTGTGTGACGGGGAAGCGGACCTCTATGCCGACTACCGCGAAGTGCTCGCACGCGAAGACATCGACGTTGTGCAAATTTCGACGCCCGATCACTGGCATACCAAGATTCTGATCGAAGCGATGCTGGCGGGCAAAGATGCTTACTGTGAAAAGCCGCTAACGCTGACCATTGACGAAGGCAAGTTGATTCGAAAAGTGCAAAAGGAAACGGGTCGTGTCGTCCAGGTTGGGACTCAACAGCGAAGCAGTTTCAATCGGTTCAACAAAGCTTTGGCAATAATCGCTGACGGACGCCTCGGGAAACTCAAACAGATCACCGTGGGGATTGATGCTGGCGGATGGAGTCCTGAGATTCCGATCGCGGATGTTCCCAAAGGACTTGATTGGGATCGCTGGCTCGGACCGTCGCCGCCAATGGATTATCGTTTCTTGAAGGATGCCAATAGGGACAAATTTTACACCAACTGCCACACTCATTTTCGCTGGTGGTATGAACATTCCGGTGGCAAGCTGACCGATTGGGGTGCTCACCACATCGACATCGCAATGCTTGGGATCGCCGCGGCTGGACAAAACAACGACCCGGTATCGGTAGCCGGATCCGCAGAACACGATGTTGAGTTCAAAGACGGAATCCCCATGCTTAACAACCGTTACAACACCGCTCGGGCGTTCAATCTGGATGTTGACTTTATTGACGGTGACGTTGTGATGAATATCCGCCATGACGTCGACAACGGCATTTTGTTCGAAGGCGAACTCGGACGGATTTTTGTCAACCGGGGCAAACTTGTTGGTAAGCCAGTTGAATACCTAGCGTCCAAACCACTGCCCGAAGAAGCAATCGCCAAAGTCTATCGTGGCATGCCGATCATTGGAAACGACCGACCGGCTCATTGGGCTAACTTCATCCATTCGATCGAACATCGCACGCTGCCGATCTCGGACGTTCATTCGCATATGAAAATGTTGAACGTATGCCACCTTGCCGGAATCTGTTGCCGCCTTGGCCGTACGATCCATTGGGACCAAGCCACCGAACAAATCACCGGCGATGAACTTGCAGCCAGTATGATGAGCCGACCCTACCGAGAAGGCTACGAGATCGAAGTCTAGTGATTTGCCCCCGATCCCCGTGCCTGCAGTAAAACCCCCGTGCCTGCAGTAAAACCCCCGTGCCTGCAGTAAAACCCCCGTGCCTGCAGTAAAACCCCCGTGCCTGCGGTAAAAGAGGTACGGACGACGCAATCGAGTATGTTTGCCCGGCCGAAGACTTGTCATTCGCTCAGATCAGGTCAAATTAGCGGGCAAGCTAAACTCCGATTCAGTAACGAATCTAGCCGTAAACCTCTCCTGTCCAAAACTCGTACTCAAACGTGATTCCATGAGAAGTCCTTTACCCAAGCACCGGTTGGCTTTTCTATTCGCCGTTTGTCTGATGGGATTCAGCTCCTTTTGCAAGGCCGCCGAACGTCCCAACATCGTGCTGATTATGGCCGATGACCTCGGTCTCGGTGACGTCAACTATTACCACGAGAAATTCCAAGCACAGAAATCGCTGGTACCCACACCCGCGATGGATGCACTCGCGCGAGATGGTATGTGGTTCACCGATGCCCATTCCGCGACGGCGCTTTGTTCCCCCACGCGTTACTGTGTGATGAGCGGCAACATGAACTACCGCAGCTATGCTCCTTGGGGCGTCTGGGGCACGTTTCGTCCTAGCCCTTTCCGCGCGGAAGAAGCAACACTTGGACGCGTCGCGAAAGCGGCTGCTTACGCGACGGGATTTATTGGCAAGTGGCATCTTGGCGGCGATTTCCTGGATTCAAAAACAGGTGAGGTTTACCGTGAAAACGAACGCAACAATCCGGACGTAACGGTTGACATGACCAACATGGTCGGTGGTGGTCCACCGTCGATCGGCTTTGATTACAGCCTGACCCTGCCCTGCGGAATCCAGGGGCCATCTTACTGCGTGTATGAAAATGGCACTTGGTTTCCGCTGAAACAAGATTCAAAAATCATCTTCGTCGATGAAAAATCAGCCATCGACCCGGCTTTTGTTTCCGACAAAGGCCCGGGACTTGGTGATTCAAACTGGGACACGCGTGAGATTGGAAAACTGCTTTCGGCCAAAGCGGTCGACTTCATCGACGAGCACTCCGGCAAGGATCCGTTCTTTTTGTGTTACTGGAGCCCCCAAGTTCATTTGCCGCATTGCCCGACGGACGAATTCGATGGACTAAAAATCGCCGGAACCACACCTTCAAAACACCTTGATACGCTGCGTGATCTCGATCAGCAACTCGCTCGAATCGTCAAAGCGCTCAAAGCCAACGGTGTCTACGACAACACGCTAATCGTATTCACATCCGACAATGGGGGCTTGAACGTCGACAAAGACACCGAGAAGGCGGGACATGATTCGAGCGGCGAGTGGCGAGGTTTCAAGAATGCACCACATGAAGGCGGACACCGCGTTCCGTTTGTGGCCGTCTGGAATGGAAAAATCGCGAAGGGCAGCGTCAGTAACGAACCGGTCATCAACCAAGACATGCTGGCAACGATGGCGTCTCTATTGAAAGTAAAAGTTCCCGCCGACCAAGCCATGGACTCACTCAATTTGTTACCTCTGCTGACTGGTGAAAAAGGTTTTCAGCGTCGCGAGTTCATCATGATGCAGGCTGGCAGTAAGAATGAAGTGATGTTCCGCAAAGACGGCTGGAAGTTGACTCTGAAAAGCAATCACAAACTTACCGAGTACAAGCCGGTCGCACTCTTCAATCTGAACGACAATCCGACGGAGCATGAGGAGCAAAACAAAGTCAACAATCCCGAGCACGCCCAGCAAGTCAAGGAAATGCGTGAAGAGTACATTCGGATCCGTGAAAGTGGCGTACGAACAACCCCCGTTGTGCGTTCATGATTTACCATCGGCTTAGAAAACCCAATCGAACTCGATGCATTCTCGTTGATCCGAATATAGAATATCGCATGCCCCATTCCACCTTTCCACTGTCTATCTAGGAGCCCCCTTTGAATACGAGACTCTTTGCATTGGCGTTGGCAATCATCTTGCTGACACCGGCTTCTTTGTCTTTGGCAAGCGAACGACCAAACTTTGTTTTCATCCTCACCGACGATCAATCCTATGGAATGATGGGTTGTGACGGAAACGAATTGACGCAAACACCGAACATTGACCAATTGGCAACCGACGGCGTCTTCTTTGATCGTGCCTATGTCACCAGCGCAATTTGCACGCCGAGTCGGATTTCAATTTTGCTGAGTCAATACGAACGGAAGCATGGCGTCAATTTTAATTCCGGAACCAGTGTTGCCCCCGAGGCTTGGGCCCAGTCTTATCCAATTGTAATGCGTGAGAACGGCTATTACACAGGTTATGTCGGCAAGAACCATGCTCCAATCGGCGACGGTGGCTACGATAGCGGGCTGATGGAAAAGTCGTTCGACTATTTCTACGCAGGCCATGGGCACATTAAATTTTACCCCAAGGATGTGCACGACATTTTCAAGGGAGCCAAGGCGGACACGCAAATCGAGATCGTTGCTGAAAGTGCCGTTGACTTTTTATCCAATGAACATCGACTCGAAGGCGCGATCCGCTTTCTCGAATCGCGCCCCGAAGACAAACCGTTTTGCCTTAGCGTTTGCCTGAATCTGCCTCATGGCGCAGGTACCAGCACGATGCAAATGCGTGAAAGTGACGACGAGATTTACAAGACGCTCTATCGCGACATCGACCTACAGCTGCCCGAGCATTACGTTGCCAAGAAAGAGATCACGACTCCAAAATTGCCGCCAGATGTCCTTAAAACAGAAGAACGCCAAGTGGGATACAACTATGTGGATGAGCCAATAGCCGTGATTGAACGCATGACGCGGCAAATGCAAGCGATGACGGGGATCGACCGCTTTGTCGGTAACGTCCGCAAGAAGCTACTAGCAAAAGGGCTCGGCAAAAACACGATCATCATTTTCACGTCCGACCATGGCCTGTTCATGGGCCAACAGGGCTTGGGTGGCAAGGCGCTTTGCTACGAACAAACCACGCATGTGCCGCTGATCGTTTACAACCCAATGGCTCAGCCCGAATCACTCGGCCGACGAAGCAATCGCTTGGCCCAAAGCATCGACATCGCCCCCACGATGCTCGACTACGCTGGCGTCACACCGCCTAACACCTTCCAGGGAAAAAGTCTGCGACGCTTAATCGACGGCGACGGCGACGAGATACACGACTACATCTTCACTGAAAATCTGTGGTCCACGCACTTTGGAAATCCTCGTATCGAGGCAGTTCAAGACAAACGATGGAAGTACATTCGCTACTACAAAAACAACAACTTCCCTGCATCCGAAAAGGTTCGGGTGGCGAAGGAATTGAACGTGCCTGTCAACAAAATGCTGTACAACGTGCATGACGATGGGATTGCCGTCTACCGTCACTACGCCGAGTCATCGTTGGCCGGTGAACCGCCCGTCTTCGAAGAGCTGTACGATATTGAGAATGATCCGGCTGAGTTAAACAACTTGATTGACCAGACTCAACACTCCGATATTCTGAAGCGGCTCAAGGCAGCTTGGAAGCAGAAGCTGACCGAAGCGAGGGGAACGGGCACGCCGAAGGTGCTCCGTTACACTGCCGACAGTGGAGCCAAGCCGGGCTAACCGCTTCCCCTTCGATTGGCTTCAACAATATCCTTCACTCCTTTACTCACTGAACTAAAAATGACGCGTCCCATTTATCTCGCCATCGCGATCGGAATTTCACTAGTTCACCTGTCCTCGCTTTGCATCGCGGCCGAACGTCCCAATATTGTGCTTATCGTCGCGGACGACTTGGGCTATAGCGATGTTGGCTTCAACGGGTGTAAAGAAATCCCGACGCCAAACCTCGACGCATTGGCCGCGACGGGTGTCGTTTTCCAGTGCGGTTATGCGTCGCATCCGTACTGTAGCCCCAGCCGCGCAGGCCTGTTAACGGGTCGATATCAACAGCGTTTCGGCCACGAATGCAATCCAGAACCTGACGCGCGTTCGATGAGCGATTCAGCCCCAGGATTACCGTTATCGGAAACCACGTTGGCAGACGCCTTGAACAACGCGGGCTACGTCACCGGTGCGATTGGAAAATGGCATTTGGGCGATGCTCAGCAATATTGGCCCAACCGACGCGGTTTCGATGAATGGTTTGGATTCAGCGCCGGCGGCTTAAGCTACTGGGGTGATGTCGGAAAGAAGCCCGCTGCACTAGGCGTCCATCGTGGCGACGATCCGGTCGACCCGAAGACATTGACCTACCTGACAGATGACTTTTCGAACGAGGCAGTTGCGTTTGTCCAGCGACATCAAGCCGAACCGTTCTTCCTCTATCTGGCCTACAACGCACCGCACGCTCCCGATCAAGCGACGAAACATCACTTGGCGAAAACCGAACACATTGAATACGGCGGCCGAGCCGTCTACGGCGCGATGGTCGCAGGGATGGACGAAGGGATTGGCCGAGTGATGGCGAAGCTAAAAGAGGTCGGCGTTGACGAAAACACGTTGGTCATTTTCTACAGTGACAATGGCGGACGCAGAGAACATGCGGTCAACTTTCCTTATCGGGGACATAAGGGCATGTTATTCGAGGGTGGCATTCGAGTTCCATTCTTGATGGCTTGGCCGCAGCAATTTCCCAAAGGCACGACGAACACTTCACCCATCACCGCATTGGACATTTTCCCAACGGTGCTCGCAGCAACGGGGGCGAACATGGATGATGCGAAAAAGCTAGATGGAATCAATCTGATACCGAGGCTCCAAAAACCGAAATCGCGAGTTGAAACACGGACGTTCTTCTGGCGATATGCCATGGGCGAAAACGAATTCGGGTACGCTGTCCGCGAAGGCGACATGAAGCTGGTGCAAAGCGGTTACAAGGGTCGCTCACTTCTATTCAATCTTGCCCGCGATCCCTGGGAACGGGATGACTTGGCCGACGAACAACCACAGACAGTCGCCCGCTTGAGCAAGCTGATAAAAACTTGGGACGAAAAGAATGTACCGCCAAAGTGGATCGATCCTCACGGCACCAACGTTCGCAGCGAAGAAGCATCACGACGAAAAACCGTTGAAGCAGCGTCGCGTGGCGAGCGGTAATACGCGGACGATATCCATCGCGATGGCAGCAGCATCGCAACCATTAATTTCCAACACTTAGTCTCTCTAGGAGAAAACGGAATGCCTCATTCAACTCGCCGCAGTTTCATCAAAAAGTCCTCCGCAGTCGGCGCGTTTACCATCCTGCCGTCCTGCGTCGCATTGGGCGATCAAGCCAACACCAAAACACGAGCACCGAGCGAACGCGTGAATTTGGCGCTCGTTGGCAGTGGTGGCAAGGGCAATCGAAACCGTTTAGCGATGCTCGATACAGGACTATGTAACATTGTCGCTTTGTGTGATGTGGACTTAAAGGGTAAGCACACACAGGATGCACAAAAAGCACATCCCACCGCGCCGACCTTCACTGATTTCCGCAAGATGATGGATCAGATGGGCAGCCAAATCGATGCGGTGATGGTTTCAACCCCCGATCACGCTCACTTTGCTGCTGGCATGTTAGCGATGTCGATGGGAAAACACGTTTGGGTTGAAAAGCCGCTTGCTCATACGTTCGGGCAAGTCGAACGGATGATCGATTTAGCCGCCCGCAGCGGCGTCGTCACACAAATGGGGAATCAAGGTCACTCGGGCGGAAACTATTTTCAGTTCAAAGCTTGGACCGAAGCGGGCGTCATCAAGGACGTGACCAAAATCACTGCGTACATGAATAAGTATCGCCGTTGGCATGGCTGGGGCGAGTCGGTCGCCGAATACCCTATCGAGCAATTGCCGGACGGCATGGACTGGGACACTTGGATCAACCCATCACCCGCACACCCATACAGCAAGAGACTTCATCCGGGCAACTGGCGCAGTTGGTTTGATTACGGCAGCGGCGCGTTCGGCGATTGGGGACCACACATCCTGGATACTTGCCATCGTTTCTTGAAACTCGGACTGCCCGAAAAGATCATCGCGGTCAAACGCGACGGGGCGAACGAGTTTGTTTTCCCACAAGCCTCAACAATTAGCTTTGCGTTTCCTGCACGGGAAAACATGCCCGCTTGCGACGTGACTTGGTATGACGGCGTTGATAACATTCCAGAGCTGGAACCGGAATTCGGTGACATCATTAGGGACAAAGCCGCAGCCAAGAAGCCTGGCAAAATCATTTATGCCAAAGACATTGTCTTGCAAGGCGACTCGCATGGCGATGTCTTGCAAGTGCTTCCGAATGAAAAGCATGCGGAAGTAATCGAGTCGTTTCCCGAGTACTCCAAGAGCAACTCCAATCACTGGGAAAATTTCCTGCTCAGCTGTAAGGGCGAAGAAGAGACTCGTTCTCCGTTCCGCGTGAGTGGGCCGCTGACACAGGTCTTTAACCTTGGCGTCATCGCCCAGCGACTCGGTGGCGAAATTGCTTTTGACCGAACGACGAACAAAATTACGAACAACGACTTCGCTTGTACTCTACTGGACCCCGAACCGCGTAAGGGCTGGGAAGAGTTCTACACACTTTAGCGGGTCCGACACACACACACCCTCAACGCTAGCAGTCTTCCGTCATTTTCTCGTAATCATCATTCGCAACTATGAAAAGAATCCTTCCTCTCGTCGTGCTCCTGGTCATCACGACGGTTCCAACGCTACGCGCCGAAGCTCCCTTTATCGACTTGTTCGCATCTGGTGATTTCAGCCAATGGCGAGTCGGAAAAAAGGGCACGGGATGGAGTATCGAAGACGGCGTCGTGCATCTGTACGAGAAGAAGGCTGGAAGCTTGATGTCGCGCAAGAAATACAAAGACTTCGAACTTCGGTTTGATTGGAAAGTCTCCGAAGGTGGAAACAGTGGCGTCATCTATCGGGCCCAGAAAGGTCGTGGATTTGAATATCAAGTGCTCGATGACGAGCGACACATTCGCGGCAAAGACCCCATCGGGTCCTCTGGCGCTCTCTACGACTTGGTACCGCCGATGGCTGGCAAACCTTACAAGCCCGCTGGTCAGTGGAATACTGCAAGGATTGTCGCCAACGGCAATCACGTTGAGCATTGGTTGAACGAAAGCAAAGTTCTTGAAGCCGAATTGAGCGGCAAGGAATGGGACGACCGCTACAACAACAGCAAGTACGTTAAATATGGCTACGAAGACTTTGGTGACGTCGAAAGCCCTATCGTTTTTCAAGATCACGGGAGCCAAGTTTGGTTTCGCAATGTGCGTATTCGCGAGATGCCCCCCAAAGAGCAGTCTGAGGTGGTGGACTTTAATTTCCACGCGATGCTTTCCCCCGTTCCCCTAACAGCCAAATTCATCGACGAAGATTACTTCATCTGGGGCGCTAGCATGGTGCGTGACGCCGATGACAAGTGCCACTTGCTCTACAGCCGTTGGCCTCGCAATTTGGGACACAACGCGTGGGTCACTCATTCGGAAATTGCTCATGCGGTTGCTGATAGCCCACTTGGCCCGTACCGATTCGTTGATGTCGCCCTTCCCGTGCGAGGCGAAGCGTATTGGGATGGACTGTGCACCCACAATCCGACGGTCCATGAATTTGACGGCAAGTATTATCTTTACTACATGGGTAACACCGGCGACGGCAACGCGACCAAGAAACTGAATCCGATTCATCGCAACAACCAACGAATCGGCGTCGCGGTCGCGGAACATCCCAATGGGCCATGGAAACGTCTCGATCAACCGCTGATTGACATCAGCGAAGCTTCGGACTCGCACGACGCATTGATGGTTAGCAACCCTTCGATTTGCCGCCGCGCCGACGGCACGTTTGTATTGATTTACAAAGCCGTTGGAAAAAAAGCTCCCTTGCCATTTGGCGGCCCTGTGGTCCATTTGGCTGCCACGTCGCAATCCCCCGTAGGCCCGTTCGCTAAACAGATGCAACCGTTGTTTACCGCCCCCGGCGTCAAGTTTCCCGCTGAAGACCCGTACATTTGGTCGCAAGGCGATCGTTGCTGGGCGATCGTGAACGATCACAAAGGAACCTTCAACAAAACCAACACCGATTCGTTGGCGTTGTTCACATCGACAGACGGACTGAACTGGGATGTTGCCGCTTCGCCTTTGGTAACGCGACGAGAAGTGACCTGGGCCGATGGCTCCGTTCAATCGTTCCATCGGCTTGAACGACCGCAACTATGGTTCGATCACGGAGTCCCTGCGGTACTTTTTTGCGCCGCGGAAGAAACCGATGCGAAGACGCACTCGTTCAATGTCCACATTCCGCTACGATCCCAGAACAGCAAATAGAAGACACCTCGATGAAATTCGCCATTTGCATTTCACTCCTCGGCCTCACACTGATCACACGACTGCATGCGGTGGACGACGTTCTTCAACCCAACATGTTGTGGGTCGTAACCGACGACCAACGCGCTGATTCTATCAATGCATTCAACAGGATGCGTTTTGAACAAGACAACAGTCGGCTTGGGAAAGTAATGTCTCCCAATGTCGACCGGTTGGCAGCGATGGGGACGACGTTCCTCAATACCTACAACCAAAATCCCAGTTGTGCGCCATCGCGAGCGGTAATGAATACAGGTCGTTACTCGCACCGAACCGGCGTTTACGGATTTGAATATTACAACCCCACTGGGCAGGCGCATTGGCGACCGATGGCACCAGAGACCCTTCGTGATGTGGCCGGATACCAAACCGTTGCCGTGGGAAAAAATGGTTTGTATGCCCAGCATTTTAAGGGAAAAAGAGGTGGCACGGCGCCCCCGTTGTACCAAGTCAACTTTGGTTATCGGAACGAGTTCGCGGCAAAGGGGTTAGTCGACTGGCATCCCGAAACCAAATGGAAAGGCGGAAAAAAAGGGGCTCGAACGGAGTTCTTTTTTCTACCCGACGGTCGAAAGTTGTCGGTAACCGCGGAAAGCTCTGATCCCGACAACCGAAAAGAAATACGCGATCGGTGCCGCCTGTTCCGCCACTACGCTCCCGGCGAATCCAACGCCTCCAATGCAGGTCTGATTCTTGCAGGCGTGAATCCACAGTCACCTGACAAAACGCGAGACGGCAGTTTTACGACAGCGATTTTAGACCATCTGGATCATCCCGACGAAACCTACGTCACGAAACTGGGAATCAATCAACAGGGCCCCGATAGCAGCCACCCGCTGTTCGCCTATTGCGGTTTTGAATTCCCCCACACTCCGGTACTTCCGCCGCAGTCGTGGAGAAACAAGTTCCGTGAATTCCGCTATGAGATCCCGAACTTCACGCCCGAAGAATTGGCCAGTTTTCCGCCCCAGATCCAAAAACTTTACAAAAACAGCCAAAGCGATCACTTCACCGATGAAGAGAAACATCTGATGATCGCTGACTACTTCGCCTTTTGTGCCTACGGTGATTCGCTAGTGGGGAAGGTTGTGGACGGGTTCATTCATTTCTCTGAAACACAAAAACGTCCGTGGCTCGTGCTCTATGTTTGCGGTGATAACGGCTGGCGGTTGAATGAACACGGTATGGTCAGCAAGTTCGCGCACTTCGATACCGATCTACATAACCCGATTATTGTTGCGTCATCCGACAAGAACATGTTCCCGGCAGGCAAGACAGTGAGAGATTTCACCTGCTTCGTCGATATTGCCCCGACGTTTCTTTCCGCAGCAGGGATCAATCTTGATCAACCGGACTACCAATACCTTGATGGCCGCGATTTGGCAAAGGTGGCCAACGGGAAGGTTCCGCCACGCGATTACATTATCGCAGAGCCAACACATGTAACCGGCCCGCGCGCGGTTATCCGCACAAGGGATTACAAATTTTCGATGAAGGTCCGCCCTTCAAACAAGCCGGGCAAAGAGATGGATTGGGCACTCCAGGCCAACTTAAAAGATATCGAACCGGTGTTCTTTGATTTGCGTTCGGATCCGTCCGAGCGCAACAACCTCGCTTTTGATCCTTACTACATCAATGTCATCAACGCCATGCGAACAAAACTGCAAAGCATCGTGCTCGGTGACGGCCGGGTGGAAGTGCCGTGGAGCAAGGCCGGAGGCGACCCAGTGTTTGTGAGCAACTTTGCACCCGGCGCAGATGATGGAATACTAGAACTTCCCAATCTCAATCCCAAGGGATAGTAACGTGAAATTTATAGATAGCGTGAAATAGAGGACGAATAGGATTGGAAGAGTTGCATTGGAAAATCGCGTTTGCATGGATGATGCTTGCAATCCTTTCAGCAGCCAGGACGAATAAAGATAGAACACCACCAAGTATCGAGCGAGAAATGGCTGTTGTTTCTTGCACAGGGCCAAATGAGTCATTACCAATAGGACTTAATATGAGAACGAAAGCAAGCTTACTTTCATACGCAGTTTTCGTGGTTGCCGTTTCGGGCTCTTGCCAGGGCGAGGATGGAGTGTTTCCGCACAAGATGCCCGAGAGCAAACCCGATATTGAGATGAGTTCCGCGATGGAGCGGATGTTTCGATACCCGGCGCCACGTGCCCAGGACAATGAACTCTTCTCGCAGTTTAAGTACACCCCATTAGAAGGTTTCGACTACAACGGCGGTGACGGGACAATTTCTCGCCGTGATCCTTCGAGGCCAATTTTAGTCGATGGAAAATACTATGTTTGGTATACCCGGCGTCATACACCGGTGCCTCCGATCGGAAGCGCGCATGCAAACGAAGCAACCGATGTAATCCCATCCACCGATTGGGATCTGTGTGAGATTTGGTATGCGACGAGCCAAGATGGATTTACATGGGAAGAGCAAGGGATCGCCGTACCGCGCCCAGCAAAGCCGATTCCCGGATGGAGGTCGGTCGCTACGCCAGACATTCTTGTGTGGAAGGGCAAATACTACCTCTATTATCAGGCGTTCGTTGAAGCAAGCGGATTAAAAGGCGATTGGTGTCCTGTTTCTGCATCCTACGCTAATTCGCCGGATGGACCGTGGACATCGACCAACAAGACGATTATTCATACAGGCAAAAAGGGAGATTGGGATCAGGATGCCATTCACGATCCACATCCGGTTGTCTACAAAGGAAAGATCTATACGTACTACAAAGCAGCCTACAACAAGTGGCCGGACATTCGTGATAAATACGCAGTTGCTCATGGCTTGGCCATTGCGGACGATCCACTTGGCCCGTTTCTAAAGCACTCACTTAACCCGGTACTGAACTCGGGTCACGAGACAACCTACTTCCCTTTCAAAGAGGGCATTGCAACGTTGGCCATCAAGGACGGTAATGAACGCTGCACCATACAGTACGCGAAAGACGGTGTGAATTTCGAGATCGCATCAGTGGTTGAGCTAACACCGATAGCAGCGGCCCCATTTGCTCCAGATGCTTTTACCAATAGCGGTAATGGACGAGGAATCACTTGGGGGCTCTGTCATTTCACCAATGCCGGGACGCGAGACAAACAACACTCAATCATGGCGAGGTTCGATTGCGACCTGAGTCTCGATGTAGACGACCCAACGTTTAAAAACACAGGTGTTTGGCATCGGCCAGAAGTCTATTTCAAACAGGGTTTGAACAAAAAACAGCGTGCACGAATTAACGCCGATAACCGCAAAGCTCTCGGGACTCCCCCTTGAGAATCCGAGAAGCGAAGCCGAGGCGTCTTCTGATTCACTTGGCTTTGGCAACGGGCAACCTCAATGCATCGGCATCGAGGTTGAGATGCCAATAGGATTGAAAGTGAATGCGATGACGATTGAGGCACTAGTGAGGCACTAATTTGCCGAACGGGAACCGATAGCAGGACCACGCCATTTCGCTCCCAAAACTCACATGCGAATGATCGTGTTAACTACTCTGCGAATTTACTCTCGAAAATGCGAACAGGATCGTAATCTGGCTTTTCGTAGAGTTTTTGTTGCCGGTCGATTTTACTGTAGGGATAAAAGTCAAAGATGTCACCTTGACCGAGGATGCGTGGGTCGCCCTGTTCTTCAAGCTCCGTTTGAAGCTGTGTCCACAGCTTGGCCATGACAACAGCGTATTCGGGGGCAGTTGCAAGATTCTTCACACAATCGGGGTCCGCCTCGATGTCGTAAAGCTCCTCCGCAGGTCGTTTGCCGAAACTCATTTCGTAATAGACATACTCAACCGAGTCGGAGGCGAGTTTCGTGAGATAACTCTTGGTCGGAGAGCCGTCACAATTTAGTAGGCCCAGTTCGGGATTGCCAACGGGCCAACGGTCTGGTTTAAAATTTCGCACATAAAGAAACCGGTCGGTGCGGATCGCGCGAGCCGGATACGCGACCGAAAGCAACTCTCCGTCGGTGCGACCGATGTCGTGGCGTTCTTTGCCAAGCAACGTGTGATTGCGGGTTGCGTCGAGGCGACCCGATTTTTCGGACAACAATTGTGGTAGGAAGCTCTTACCAGTCATCTGTGGATGGCTTTCGACACCAGCCACTTCCATCAACGTCGGTGCTAGGTCTGGAAACGTAATAAAGTCGGTCACGTTTCGACCGGGTTTGATCTTATCGCCCCAACGTACTACCAAGGGAATGTGAAATCCGTCGTCATAGATTTGGCCTTTCACTCTAGGAAATGGCATCCCGTGGTCCGAGGTGGCAATGATCAGTGTGTTATCGAGCTTGCCACTATCGGCAAGATGACCGATAGCTCGCTGAATATGCTCGTCGAACCATTCAACTTCGATCGCGTAATCAGCCAAATCACCACGGATCGTAGCGTTATCAGGAAAGTATGCTGGCACCTTCACGTCGGCAAGATCACGCCCGTCGAGCTTCCAATTGTCGAGCCCGTAGCCTCGGTGAGGTTCTTTCGTACCAAACCAAAAACAAAAGGGAGCATCACCACCAGCGGTCGCTTGAAGAAACGCCTCAAAATTCGCCGCATAATCGATGTTACTGATACCTGCATACGGAGGCTTCGACTTCAAATCGTTGTATTGGTGCCCCGCCGGATTATCCGATTTCGCATCACGACTGGCGTCGGTATTCTTCCAAATCCCTGGTCCCCAACCTTTACCGGTGTAACCGATCTGATAGCCCTGCTCTTCAAGCAAGTAGGGGTAGAACTTCCATTTTTCTGACAGAAACGGATTATGGTTACATGCTTCTTCGAGTTGCCAAGAATAGCGACCGGTTAGAAGACAAGCTCGCGCTGGTGCACATTTAGGATTGCAGTTGTAGGCCTGAGTAAAGAGCACACCTTCTCGGGCGATCCGGTCAAAACCGGGAGTCTTCACATAGCTGCTTCCGTAAACACCAAAACTGTCGCGTGAGGCATCGTCCGCGATGATAAACAAAATGTTCGGCCGCTCGGCGGCTGACAAAATTCCGTTAATGCAAACAATCGAAGCGAGCAAAAGTAAGCGGTGCATGAAATTGGTGGGGGTGAGAGAGCGAAGGCGAAAACAAAAAAACGGATACAATGCATGCCGAAGAAATCAATCCGCTGACAATTCGGCCAATTGTTCTGCCAACTTCGTGTTGATGCACTGCGGGTCTTCCGCCTTACCGACGTGGTCAATCAATTCACGAGCCAGGGTGCGGACGGTCGACCGGCTCTCTGGATTATTGATCAGATTTTTGAGTTCGTTGGGATCTTGCTGAAGATCAAAAAACCACGGACGCTCGGAAGTTGAAAGCACAAGCTTGAAGCGATCACTGACAGCGGCAACCCAAGACGGCTTCAACCCGGAGGACTGGATGATTGCTACATCCTTCCACTGAGCATCCCCTTTCCCGGTAAGCAACGCCGATGCATCTCGTCCTTCTGTCTCGACCGGCGCTTCCTTACCAAGCATCGACAAAAGCGTTGGCGCAAAATCAACAGTGCTGAGGGCTTCGTCGACTTGCGTTCCAGAAGGAATGCTACCGGGTGCGGCAATAATCATTGGTATTTTTGCGCTCCCCTCGTAAGGATTGCCTTTATTTAACCGACCGTGCTCGAAACAAAGGTCACCGTGATCCGAAGTAAAAACAACGATCGTATTTTCCGTCAAATCAAGCTCGTCAAGCACATTCAATATCTTGGCAACATTGTCGTCAATACAACGCACCATTCCGAAATACATCGCCATCAAAGACGGATTGAATTTGCCCACGCTATTCCTACCGCTCGCCGATGCCCATTTAGGATTCTCTTTTGTCATCGAAAACGTCATGGGTGGCCGAATCACCATGCCAGCAAACATCGTGTCGTAGGGAGCGCGAACCGTATTGGGACCATGAGGGTCAGGAATACTGAGGTGATAACAGAACGGCTCGTCAGCATGTTGCCGGATAAAGTCGATCGCCCGATCCGCGAGCCAATCCGTTGAAAACGTCTTCTCGTCCGCGTCACCGACGGAATAACTGGGTTGCCCCTTTTTGTCGGTGGAACCAACTCTTGGCCCGTCCTCAGAAAGCTGAAAGTTCTTCCAATGACCACGATTGAACATGAATCGGTTGTCTGTAAAACCAAATTTTCGTTTCGGTTCCCACTGCGGTTTGCCGGGGCCATCAAGATGCCATTTCCCCGCGTAACCTGTCGCATACCCGTCACGACGCAACACTTCCGCAAATGTAACGATGTCATTGTTTAGCGGTTGATCATTGGTATGGCTGCCGGTGTGGTGTGGATACTTGCCTGAAAAGAAGGCGGCACGTGATGGCGTGCAAACGGGCGAAGTCGCATAAAAAGACGTGCAAATCGCTCCACGTTTGGCAAGCGAATCGATTGCAGATGTTTCAACAAACGCATCATTCCCCCATGCAAATGCCTGCTCTGGTGCCAGCGTTTCACGGTAGCAACCTAGCGTACGAAAGTTATGCTCATCGGTTTGAATGATCAAAACATTCGCAGGTTGATCCTCGCAAAACGCATTGCCTGCCAAGGCGACAACAATAGTGACAATTAGTAGTGATTTCATTTGAGTTAGCATTGTCTTATCAATTACAGGATAAACAATCATTTTCCGCTGCGCGGGGACACCCCTAGCGCTGCATTATACTTCGTGCTCGGCTGGAAATGGGCGTTGAGTCAACCGCACCGCATACGGGCCTATTGCATACGGGCCTATTGCACGCCGGAGAACTTCTCGACGCCCATTTCCTTTTCCCATTCAACGAGCTTCGTAAGAAGTTCCTTTTGTTTCTCGGGGTTAGCTTCGGCGATATCGTTTGCTTCCTTGATGTCTTTGGCAATGTTGTAAAGCTTCACTGTGCCGCTTCGGTAAGCAAGCAATTTCCAATCGCCCCTGCGCACCGAGGCATAGAGATCTTCATATGCCCGATAGCCATAGATCGGATCGCTCCGCGTCATTGTTTTGTTGTCCTTGATCGTGGGAACCAGCGAAATACCGTCGAGTTTCCCGTACTGCGACGCATCACCGCCGGCGATCTCCACGATCGTGGGAAAGAGGTCCGTTGATTGGACGACGCTGTTGTTCTTCGCACCGGGCTTTGTCACTCCTGGCCAATGAACGATCAACGGAACGCGTGCCCCCCCTTCATAAAGCGTGTCTAGTTTCTTGCCACCGTGGAACGGAGCATTCTCAAATGCACCACCTTGGTCGGAAAGAAAGATGACGATCGTATCTCGGTCCATCCCCTTTTTCTTGATCGAAGCTCGGACACGGCCCACCGATTCATCAACGGCCTTGACCATCGCGGCGTAATGGGCGTACTTGCCCGTTAGCCCCTTTTCCTCAAAGTGCTTCACCAAATCTTCTCGACCGTCATGGGGGCCATGCACCGAGTAGTACCACATCGAGAGCATCAACGGTTTTTCACCATCGTACTGGTCAATGAAGTCGACGGCCCCGTCAGTCAGCTTGTCAGTCAGATAGCGTTCTTTCTCATCCGCTAGAACCTCCGAGTTTTTGAAATACGGTGGGTGATAAGAGCGAGGGTGCCCAGCGTTCGAGGTACCTATCTGCTGATCAAATCCCTGGTGGATCGGATGATAATCTTCATGCCCGAGGTGCCATTTCCCCACAAACAGATTGTAGTAACCAAGATCTTTTAGCACCTCGGCATAAGTGGTGTACTCGAGATCCAACCAGTTGACACAGGGAAATTGCGCAGGGTCCGTTTTCCACAAATTGTACTTTTCATCCGTCCGACCGTACTTATCAAAACCATGCGCGATATCGTTTGGAATATGCCGTACCAAGCTTAGCCGGGCTGGATGCTTTCCGGTCAGCAGTGTCGCGCGGCTGGGGCTGCAGGTCGGACAGGCAATGTAAGCCTGTTGGAAATCCATGCCTTCGGCGACAAGCGAGTCAATGTTTGGCGACTCGAACACGGGATTACGGTATCCCAAGTCGGACCAACCAAGATCATCCACAAAGAACAGGACAATGTTCGGTTTCGTTGCGGATGGGGAAGACGGGTCTTGAGCAGACACGACGGTGAGGAACAGCGAAAAAAAGACCGCTAGGTAGAGTAGTTTCATCGTTGGCTTCGATTCCTATTTGACATTTGTGATTGATCGCACCTGTGATTAGTCGCACCTTGCATGGTGCCATCATAAACGGTGTTTGCTCTGGCTGTGGTGTGATCAGCCCAAAAACTCATCGCGCTGCCCCGGACGCAACTAGAAATGAATCGCCCGCTGGTCTTTTCTGAGGTTGTTGAGCATCAACCCCCAAAGTCCAAACCCCGGTTTTCAGGTCAGCGGATAGGCTCATGAAGACTCCATAGGCCTTCGCTCCATCAGCATCGGTAATTTCGATATCGAGCGGTTGCCTTGGAATCATCGGCGCAGTGGCAGCGGCGCAAAGGCAGTGGCTAGGTCATCCGCCCTTTGCAATGGCGCCCCTTTATAGGAACGCGCAGCGTAAGCCTTCCATTGTTTTGCCGTCGATGCTTGATCGTATAGCGGATTCCGACGAGGATCGGTTGCCAACGACAGTTGCCGCTGATTGCAATCACATCCTCTGAAATCGATGGCTTTCAGGACATCGCAAGCATCAAAGCGTCACTCTGGGTTTTCCTCTTCGAGTTCCGCCATGGCAGCCGACTCCTTAGCCATCAGTTCCCCTAACGATTGACGTTCGTCCGGTTCGAGTACCGTTGGTTCGGAGCTACCACCACAACCTGTTAAGCCAGCAGCAACAAACAACATGCCAACAAAAATTGCTTTTCTCATCGTTATATTTTCCTTCGAGGGGGGATTCAACATTTTTATTTTGTTCGACCATTTGGTGGCACGGTGATTGTCATTAGAGAACCCTCGTGAACCACCATCGTACTACGATCGAGTTACTTCGCCTGAAACAAAAAATGGTGGCGCGATCGTACGGAATCGCGTGTCCGCGCCACCAAACATTCTTTCCAAACTTCACCTGGAACGGTTTCGCCTAGAACTGATCGTCAATCGTTTCCTTGCTAGCGCGGCTACCCAAGGCTCCCCACAATCCATACGGACTGATACTTCCAGGTGCCCGAGATCCGGTCCCCTTCAACCAAACGGCACCGGCACGTGAGTTTCCTGCTTCGATCGAGTCAGTGATGAACTTCACCGCACCATCGCCCATCAAGACATGGCAACCACCTTGATGACGGCTTGAAGCCGGATAATTACCAGTAGAGATGCCTGCAAAACAGACTTCACTGTTTGGTGGTAAGACCGTCTGCATAATGCCATAAAAGTCATGGTAATCTGCCCAACGATACCCACGGCCATAAGTGATTTGGGCTGGTGTGCCGGTCCAGAATTGCGGACGTAAAGGATCGATCCATCCAGCTTGGTCTCGGCAATAGCTCGGATTATTACGCATCTGGTTGTTGCTTGGAGTGCCACCATTCGCTGCAACCGTGCGATTGTCGTTGTCACCAAGATCGGTAGCGATCTCTCCCATCGCGATCGTATTGGACAAACCATCAAGCATGTCGCGGAACCTCATCTTTGCGTGGGTCACGAAGAAACCACGGTTACCAGCCCGAGCGTCTTCACGTGAACCCTGCCAGTTGCCGCCACTGCTGCCAACATCATTGTTTTTTGCATCAAACACGCCGTGGTTGACCGCGTACAGGCTATCGCCCAAACACGCGACATAGTTGGTTCGGCCCATCGCGGGCAAACCCTGCCCGGGGTCACTTGGGCAGCGCAGCGTTGGGAGGGTCGTCACCCATGGGTCGTACTCGACGTGACGCGGTGCCGGTCCCATCGGCGGGTAATCTGCGACTTGTGAATTCCAAGCATGACCAGGGATCAAGTAAGTCAATCCCGGCGCTCCGTCATGCTCGAACGGGTTGGAAATGACTTCCCAGATAGCCTGTTGCTCAATGAACGGAAGAATCCCCACAAGCATGCTCAACGAATCTCGGTTGGAATAAGAGCAGTTCCGATTGTGAGCGAGGTTGTCATTCAGCGCCGACGAACCACCACCATGCTTGGGCAACTGGTTGTACGCTGAGTGATAGTTGTGAATCCCAAGTCCAATCTGTTTGAAATTATTGCTGCAGCTCATGCGGCGAGCTGCCTCACGAGCAGCTTGAACGGCGGGCAGTAGCAAGCCAACCAATACCCCGATGATGGCAATCACCACCAAAAGTTCGACGAGGGTAAAGCCAAGACGGCTTTTGAAATGTGAACGCATTTTCGTCATCTCCAAAAAAACAAGAAAAGTTTGGTGAATACCATCGGGATATCTCTCAACCACCACCTGAAAAAAATTGGGTGATGGTGAAAGCCCCCCTCTAATGCCTGAAATTCCACATCCATCCGGAATTACGAGAAAAACCCAGCGATTTCAGAATAATTCTCGAAACCTTCCCTTCTCTGGCTTATTTTGGGATAGATAGCGGACCTAAAGACCGCCAAAGGTGTTTTTCCGAACACCTCTCCCTGATCCGTCGCCCGACTAGAGACCGATTCGATTAAGAAGAGGGCAACCGGTAGTGCATAAGTACCGTTGAACATCCGCCTTGGAAAACCTGTCATATTGTCCGTATCCACGGAAAAAGATGGGTAAGACTCGAATTTCGTGGAATGACAAAGTGGTGAGAGTTCACCTGTGGCACAAATAACACATCCCTCGAAAGGCGTGGTTTAATCGGTCCGTTGAATGACTCTCCTCTGACTGCACAAAATCGAATCTGGAGCTTGCCCTGCACTGAATTGGCAAAAGCAGACTCAACTTCCTTGGAACGCGATTGCTCGAATGCATAAAACAAACAATGACGAAAGGATGCTGAGATGAACCAGGATATTGGGGATCTGATATTTCAAGCAATTGACGAGAAAATCTCGGCCGATGACTTTGAACGTCTTCAGGATGCAATCGAGAACGACCAAGAAGTATGTGTTGAGTATCTTCGAGTGGTGAATTTGAGTGAAAGCTTGGAGGAAATTGCACACAACCGAGCCATAGACGACGCACCGACGCTGCCAAAGATGACGCAGCCAAAGAGATTGTTGAATTCAGCATCCGACTCCGCCTCACGAACGCGTCCGTTCTCTTCCATTACTTGGCTTTCGGTTGTTGCAGCAACACTGCTCATCGGAGTCACACTTGGTTGGTATTGGTTACCGCTAATGCAGACGACCGCAGAGAACAAGTCAGTGACGGAGATTGTGCCTGCTGTCAAAAACGCCCCGACGACGGACGATGCTGTAGACTCAGAACCCTTGTATGTCGCCCAAATCACAAGCGTGACAACCGACGTCGTATGGGGAAAAGGCACGGCCGCCGCCGACTTTCTATTGCGGGTCCGCAGAGGCGATCGTTTGGAGATCGAAACCGGCTTGGTTCATGTGGAATACTTCTCCGGTGCAAAGCTGATCATTAACGGCCCTTCGACCTTCGTCACCACCGGCATACACTCGGGAAGACTTGAACGAGGCCAAGTAACGGGCAAGGTGGAAGGCGGTGATTTTTTACTAACCACTCCTTCGGCAAGAGTCCTCGACTTAGGGACGGAATTCGGCGTGGCTGTGAACGACGCCAACGGGACCGACGTTTGTGTGTTTGATGGCGAGGTGGAAGTCCTTTCGGATCTCGCGGGAAGTGAGTCGCGACGCCCGGTCTCTTTGACCGAAGGCATGTCAGCAAGAGTTGACCACGAAGGAGACATCAACCAAGCTTTGGCCGTCGATACGAAACAGTTCACCCGTGAGTTTCCAGGGACGCTTTCGAGGGACGCTAGCCAAATTAGCCTTGTGGATCTCTTGAGCGCCACGTCGGAAAATCACTTTCGATTGGCTGGGGTCATCGCAGCCGACACGGGTGCCCCGGACCAAAACCCTTGGCTGAAGAACGACGGGCCCGGAAACAGTTTGAGCCGGGATTATCAACGGACTTTCTGGCACCCCTATGTCGATGGTGTGTTCATCCCAACGGAAAGCGGCACTAACACGCAGCTGGACTCGTTGAACCATCAAGTGAATTTGCCAAATTCCTCGGGGCAAACGTGGGGGCCAATATGGTCGCGTCGGAAAATCAACGGACCGTCCGCAATGGTAGTGCTAGATGACTACTGGGGCACGGAGACTCTCGAACACGTCATCAAACGGCTGGATCATTGCAACACCGGGATGATCGGCATTCACTCCAACGCCGGAGTCACATTTGACCTCGATGCTGTACGACGCCACGCTGGTTCACCAACGGAGTTCTCTGGTATCCTCAGCAATCTTGACAACTCCGAGCTTAGGCGTGCCACCCCCGATCCCAATTGGCTCAAGAAGAAACATTTCAGTGCCGATTTTCGAGTGTTTGTAGATGGAGAGCTTCGAGCCAGTCGACTCGATTTTTCCCGCGCTGATGGCGAGATGACGATATCGGTCAAGCTAACCGACGAGGACCGCTTTCTGACCTTCGTCTCTACTGACTTTGATACTTTCAACGGTTTCGATCACGTTGTTGTGATCGACCCCGTGCTGAATTTGAAATAACAACTATCCGGCACAATCCGGTTTCCGGTGGAGCACCAACCCTTTCTGATGTAGCCCACTCGGAAAGCGAGTACTGCAATCAACGAATCCTCCTGACAAGCTTTCGTTTCCGCATTTGTCATTGAGCATCAAATCGTTGGCGGCAGTCAACTAAAAACCAAGTTGTTTCTTATCGACCGTTGTCTCTCCGCTTGCTTTTTCAGGAGCAACACGATGAATGATCGCTTGGAATTCAGCAACCTGCTGCGGATAATCTGCCGCAAGGTCTTTGGTTTCGCCTGGGTCTTCGGAAAGGTGGAAGAGCAGTCCAGGTTCATCGACCGTCGTTCGGATCCACTCGCCAATACCTCCACGCTCGGTGATATTGCCCGGCGGAATGTATTTCCAGTTTCCTTTGCGCACCGCGATTTGAGTAAGCGCTTCTTGGATCACAAAGTCGCGTCCCTGTTGTGATTTGCCCAACAACGCGGGTAGAAGATTCTCGCCATCGGCACCCGCACCTTCCAGCATCGGTTGCCCAATCAACGCCGCGACCGACGCATAGATATCGACTTGACTAACAAGCGCATCTGAAATGCCGGGGGTAACATTGCCGGGCCACGACACGATCAACGGCATCCGCGTGCCTCCTTCCCAACGACTGTATTTCCCGCCTCGCCAAGGACCGGCCGCTTTGTGCTCGCCCTGGTTCTCAATCGCGCCTTCCCAATAGCCATCGAATTGAACGGGGCCGTTATCAGATGAAATAATGATCAGCGTGTTATCGTATTGCCCGTTCGCTTTAAGCGACTCTACAAGGCGTCCAATACACCAATCAAACAGCGCCAACGCATCACCGCGAGGACCAAGACTGGTTGAACCTTGAAACCGACGATGCACGACGCGAGGAACATGGTTCTCATTCGGTGCATAGTAGAGGAAGAACGGTTGTTCCCTTTTCTGGTCAACGAACTCGATGGCTTTGCCAAGATAGTCGTCAGCCATGTTCTCATCAGTAAAGCGAGCCTTCTTTCCACCGGTCATGAATCCGATACGGCTAACACCGTTGACGATCGTCCCGGAGTGCTGCTCATCCGCTTGAACCTTTAAGAGTTCAGGATGGGATATACCCGTTGGTTCGTTACCGACCATTTCCTCATAGTTGACTTGCACTGGATCGTTCGGATCCAAGTTGACGATCCGTCCATTCTCGATATAGACCGAGGGAACACGGTCGGCAGTTGCAGCCATATTGAACGAATAATCGAAACCCACTTCTTTCGGACCAGGCTCAATTTGAGCGTTCCAATCAAGCGGTTCCTCAGCCGACCCAAGCCCTAAGTGCCATTTCCCAACGAGCGCAGTGGAGTAGCCGTTATCTCGAAGAAAAGTTGCGATAGTGGGGCGTGATGGATCAATAATCAATGGAGCGTTGCCCGGCAGGATCTGAGCGGATTGGTTGCGAAACGCATATTCGCCGGTCAGCAGCGAATAACGCGATGGCGTACATGTTGCGGCACTACAATACGCTGACAGAAAACGAACACCACTTTTGGCAAGCGAGTCAATATTTGCCGTGTCAACACCGACTCCGCCGTAGCAACTGAAATCGCCAAAGCCAATGTCATCGCCATAGATGATGATAATGTTCGGTCGCTCCGCCGCTTCGCCCCCTTTCGCCAAAAGCAACGAAAGCAGAGTCACAGCGACAACAACAGTTAGCGAGGATGCTCTTCTCATAGGAGTGCCTTATTTGTTTGGAATCGTTAAAAGGATGATCGTCGTCCTTCGCTTAGCGAAAAAACCAAGTCATTCAACTTCGCACAGCAAAAGGTAAAACTAAATTGAATGATCAAAAGCCATGATTACCTTCGACTCGAAGGGTTCTGCGTGTCGCCTCATCCGCTTGGACCGACTTCGTGCTTGTGCCTTCGTATTGGTTATTCGTGATCTCAACATTGCGGCAGTTTATCAAATCGAAGCGGTGCGCATCGGGGTGCAGTGGCTGGGCATCAGTGGTCTGTTTGATCGTGTTCCCCGCAATAACCAAACCATCTACTCGGTCCGCCCACACAATACGGTTGTCGAAGGTTTCAATGGCGTTGTTTTCGAACCGGATATTACGATCGTACAACTCGTCTTGATGGAATGCTTTCCCAAGCCTTGGAGTGATCCAGAGTATAGCATGCTCCATCCCGCTATAAGCACAATGCTTGAAGCGATTGTTTCGAATGACAACGTCCTCAACAGAGCCAGATTCGAACCAGAAAAACGACTCGCCACGAAAGAAGATCGACGACATCATCGATGAGAAGTCGTTGTCCTCGATGACAATTTTTTGTGGCGTCTTTAGCACCACGTTGCGTGCACGATGATTTTGAATTGTACAACCGCGCATCGTAAACGAAGGGTTCCACGTCTTGTTTTCAAGTAGATCGCCAACATCCAAATCAGCGGGCAACGGGCTCTTGAATTGCAATTGGACGAAACGCTCGTTAACCACCTCAACCGAGATGACTTCATTCGCCGCAGCTCGAGCAGGGCTTGGGCAGTGAATGAACCAAATCGCATCGCCTACCCCAGCAAACTCAAATCCCATCTGTTCAAAGTGCTTCAACTGCACGCGGACGGTGTGGGTATCGATCACCTCATCCACTTCGGCATAAGTTCCATGCACATTGGTGCCATCGTCAAGCATGTTCTCGAAACGACACTTTTCTATCAGCAAATCGCCTCGGCAATTGCAAAAGTGGGTGGCGTCGGCTGTTGTGGAGACAACTCGGTTGGTCCCCTCTCGCAAATAGATCCCACAATTTGCGAGCGTCGCATGCTCGGACCTTTCGAACAAAAACCCCATCCCCAATGCGTGGTGAATCACCACCGATTCAAAGCGAATATTCTCACATAACTTGACTTGGAACGCCGGCGCGTAACGATCATGCTCACGATCCCCTTTGGAACTGAGCAACGAACCAACCGGCGGGTATTGCCTAAGTGGTTCATGAAACCGCAGGATGCCATCGTCTCTTTGCTCGACCCACCGAGGTTGACTATGCAAATCCCACGCACCATGAACCACTCGCTTGAGCACAGGTTCGAAGGCGAGGGTACTTCCTAGTTCGGAGTAATTAAACCCGTCCACGTTAGGGAATTCCAATCGATGCTGATGCAGACGCCATGAAAAACCGTCCGTAAACGGCTTAATGTCTCGCCACCCTTCATCAGAATTGCACTCCACGACGGTCCCCAGAAAAGTGAAGGGGATGTCCCAATCCAATGTCAGGTTCTTCACCGTCACTTTGTCACAGTTTTCGAATTGGAACGGAGCCATTCGGCCATGAAAGATGAACTCCGCGCCATTCCCCTCGATTTCAACGGAGTCGAAGTCCTCAAAAAGGAACGCAATCTTCTTGAGACCATTTCCATGGTTGGTAATCGTGCAGTACTTATCCGTGGCATAGTCTGGACGAAAACGATAGGTGCCTTTGGAAAAGACCAACTTGACATCACGGCCGGAAACACCGTCGATCGCCCCACGCACGACCGGGGTCATGTCGTCGGCAACCGGTTTGATCTCAATCACTTGGCGAGCCTGGACCTCTGACACAAACGCTAGCAGCGAGGCAAAGACCATCGGAAGACAAAATGCAAACAGTCTTAGAAATTGATTTCGAAGTATCATAAATAGTTTCCATTCAAAAAGTCCGCTCGGCGGAAGTCCTCAATTGGACCTCTTTCGTTCACTCGACGCTCTTACCGATCACATTCAAACTTTGGTTCATAACAACCTGATCGAGTGACCGGAAGGATAAAGGGCCGTCAATCATCGAACGATCATTGTCTCAGAAAAACGGTTTTCGATGCTAAAAAGTGTATTGCCGTTTCGGTTGCATTGGCCAGCAAACCAGGTCGCAAGCAAATCCTTCGTTATTGGTCGCCATCTCCGTTGATCACGTTATCGATCCAATCCCTCGCTTGTTTGCGGTACTCACTTTCTTTGTGCATCCAAAGATCCGTGTGGGGATGCATAACCTTCCCCTCGGGAATGTCAAAGATACACGTTGTCGGCACATCGAGAAACGTAAACCGGGCTAACTCACTATGGTCGCCGAGGTACTGATCTCTCAACTGGGACGCGCGCGTGCTGCACACCAACACGGGTCTTCCCTCAAGTCGTGCCAGACGGATCAGAGCGGATTCGCGATCACAGTCTGGATAGTTCCATTCTCTTTCCCCGTCGAAATGATCATGGGTAAAAAAGCCTTTCCAAAGTGCGGCAATCTCGTTGTCAGCAAGTCCAATGTAGCTAATCGCGATAGAACCCCGTGAGAAACCGCAAACAAGGACATTGCCTGGGTCGCCCCCGAATTGTTCACAAATCCTTGGTACATTGATCTTGCAATAATCGATCGTTGCCTGGCGGTCACCCCATTTGGTAAGGGCATTCTCTGTCAGGTTCTTTTCGACACAGGGCATCGTTACCCAAATAAAACCACGACCTCCACTCATACCATATCCTAAATTGGCATCTTCCACCTTTCCGGTCGAATGGCTAGGAGGCCAATAATTCCCCGTGTACTCAATGATGACCGGAAACTTACCGCCCGGTGTCCAGTCAACAGGCAGGTACAATGCATGATGAACCTTGGTACCGACATACTCCGGGGCAACCTGGCGCACACGTTTTCCCGGTTTTGGATCGCCAGTGGTCATCACGGGGGTAACTAGGTCACACGGGGCACTCACGACATCTTGGGCCTGCCCCAAGCTCGCCACTACACAAAGCAAGATCGTCATCAATACGATTTTCGTTCGAATCGATCGATTGCGTTGGTAGGATCCACTGAAATTGCCAACCATTTAGCGTTTCTTCTTTTTCTTATTCATTTTCAATTTGGCTGAGAGAGTCATCGCTGGGCGAGCAACGCTTTCACTTGGCCCTCGAAAAACATAGGGCTCCCAAAGAGCAACCGCTGCTTCCCATTCCTCTAAGGTTCGCGTCGGATACCATGCGGGCCAGCCATGAACGTTGTAGTCATAGTTGTCAGCGTTTTCATGCACCCATTGATCGACCGTCGACGTAGGACAAACGGCGGGGTAAGCATCGCTCGCACGAAATTCATCCGACACGCCTTGATCATCAATCACACCTTTGCGCCAATGATCCAACTCCGCAAGCAACTCTGCTTTGACATCCGCATAGTTAGGATCGTCCGCAACGTTATTTACCTCGTGCGGATCATGACGCAAATCAAATAGCTCGACCTTTGGTTTAGACGGGGCAAAGAAACGAGCCTGCGTGGGCGTCAGTTCGCCTTTCATCTTCAGGACGTTCATCTCTGCGAGCACCGGATACGCACCTTCCTTGTAATTATTGTATTGGCACCATGGACGCTCCGGCATCAAATTCAAGATCAACTTATAATTCTTCGAACGAATCGCTCGCATCGAATCGTGTGTTTCATCCATCTTATCGCGTGCTGCGAACACATACTGGCGGTCCTTCACATCGTCGCTGAACAAACTCTTTCCATGCAAAGGAACCGGAGGCGTGATCTCGGCAGCCTCGAGAACGGTCGCACAAATATCGATCGCCATTACCATGTCGCCATTGACTTGCCCTGGGGCAACTTGACCTGGCCAACGCATGATCATTGGTATGTGTAGTCCGCCATCGTAGAGAAACTGTTTCCCTCGAATGTGACAACGCCCATGATCTCCAATAAAGAAGACAATCGTGTTCTCAGCGAGCCCCTCGTCATCCAAACGCTTCAGCAACTGACCGACTTCGCGATCAACCAATTGCATTTGTTCGAGACCGTTTGCCCAATCGCGTCGACAAAACGGTGTATCCGGATAGTATGGCGGCAACTCTACATCCTTGGGATCAATGGGACGTAGCGGATCGCGATTCCACGAACGATGCGTACCGCCGAAGGTGATCCGAGCAAAGAAGGGTTGTCCCGGTTCTCGCCCGCTCCAATCTTCGCCCATAAACAAATCCGATTTCGAGTTAGGAGTGAAGTTACAATCGGTTTTCCAACTCATCAACGCGGTATAATACCCGGCCTCTTGAAAAAGATGCGGGATAGGTTTGATCCCGTGTGGCAACGGCTTCTTGTTGTATTCGCGATGCTGGTTTGCACCGATGTAGTTTTGGTGAAAACCGGTCATCATGGCGGAGCGTGAGGTCGAGCAAACGGGCGAAGTCGTGAACGCCGCAGTGTAGCGAATGCCCTCGGCTGCAAGCTTGTCCACATGAGGCGTATGAATCCCTTTGGTTCCGTAGCAAGAAAGATCGGGGGACCAATCTTCAATCGCAATCCAAAGGATATTCGGTCGTTCCGCAAAAACCTCCGCTGTAAACAACAGCACGAACGTCATCGTCAAAAACATTGCCAAGAATCGTTTCATATTTGCTTCTCTTATGAGTCTCTCTTAGGGACGGGGGTGCAACGCGATGAACACGCAATCAAGGAGCATGTTGCAGTTGGATCAGGGCTTCGATTTCGGTTTGCAACTCAGGATGCTTGTCAGCAACATTGTGTTCTTCGCCCGGATCCGTAGACAAATCGTACAATTCCAGCAGCGACCGTGATGAGGAGGTATTGTAACGGACTGCTTTCCAATTGCCCTTCCGAACCGCAACACGGCCTTTCTTTGCGGGGAATTCCCAATAGAGAAAGTCATGCTTTTGTTGATTGTCACTTCCCAACAACGTTGGCAACATCGAGACACCGTCTCCTTCGCTAGGCAACGGTTTACCCACCAAATCAGCGAACGTCGGCATGATATCCCAGAACGCCGAAATGTGATCGGAAACGGATCCTGCTTGGATCCGATGCGGCCATGCGGCGATCATCGGAACGCGAACGCCACCTTCGTAAAGGTCACGCTTGTAGCCGCGACATTGACCGTTCGAATTAAAATACTCCGGGTCGTGACCACCTTCGAGATGGGGGCCATTGTCAGAAGAAAAGATCACCAATGTTTTGTCGGCGATGCCTAGCGACTCCAATTCCGCCACCACTTCCCCAACATAATCATCCAACACATTGACCATCGCCGCGAAAGCCGCATGCCCTTCGGGCTGCCCGATGTAGTAGTCCTCGGGATAGTTCAACTCAGGCAAAAACTTGCCTCGAAACTTGTTCATGTACTCTTCCGGTGCGATCATATCAGCATGAGGCTGCACGGCCGCGTAGTAGCAGAAGAATGGCTGGTCTTTGTTGCTTCGGATAAAATCCAATGCTTGAGCGTGAATAAAATCGGGAGCGTAATCCTTTGAGAACGAAGAAACATTGCCCCACAAAAACTCTCGCTGGTCATCACTCCAAAGCCACGCCGGATAGTAACAATGTGCAAGTCGTTGGCAGTTGTACCCATAGAAGCGATCAAAACCCATTTTCAAAGGATCGCTATCGCTGCCGGGATACCCTAAACCCCATTTGCCGAAGACACCCGTTTGGTATCCTGCGGTTTGCAAATGCTTGGCGATGGTGTAAGTATCCGCCGGCATCGGCATTTGACCCTCGGGTGCATATTCTGCGTTGCCTCGAACTGCGGTATGCCCAGTGTGCAAACCGGTCATCAACGAACACCGCGACGGTGCGCAAACGGTGCTTCCCGAATAGTGCTGCGTAAACCGCATGCCTCGTTCAGCCAATTTGTCGATATTGGGAGTTTCATACTTTGTTTGCCCATAGCAACTCAAATCTCCATACCCCAAGTCGTCCGCCAAAATATAGACGATATTGGGTGTTTCTGCGGATGCAAAAGAGACCAATGTGAGACATGTAAAGATAAAGGAAACGCATCGCGAATGAAGCGAAAAGGGAACCGTTGATTTCATTGAAACTAATCCTGAGTTTTCTAAGTGCTTTGATGCTGACATGGATCGCCTAATTCGCTGCAGCCTTGCGTTAGTTCGCATTACCCCTATTCGCAGCACCTTTCTTTGGCTTCTTGGAAGCACTGACTTCCCGAGCGTCCTTTTCAGTCATAACCGATGGCACATGTTGAAACCCTTTCGCTGTGACGTTTTCGATGTGCACTTCATAATTGGCAGCATACACAACCGCGGCGATCGATGGGCCTCGGACACTTTCGCCATCCTCGGATTGTTCCCGTGGCTGGACTTGACCTAGCAACTCAACAGGCATGTACTTGAAGTGCTTCGATTTCAATTGTCCATTGGTTCCAAAGGTTGCGAATACATTCTTTACCGACGAGCCCTTCGCAAATGTCCCAATTGGCAAACCATCCACTTTTTGCTTTTTCGAGATAAAACCACCTTCGATGCGGACCCCGATGCCGCACCCCTTCGATGTGATCCCATCCATGTGAAAAACACCGTTTTCCATGGAGTGTGGTGAAATCATCACCGCAGCGTTTCCATCGGTGCATTGAATGTTTCGGCCGACGATGTTGTCGATACCACCGTATTGAACATCGTTCATTAAGCTGTATCCGCTTTCGAGACGCAACGACACACCGCCTACGCCGGACAGGTTTTCAAACAAAACTGACTTGGCAGCCTGAACCTGAACAACACCGTACCCATAGTGGGCGCCCGCGACGCTGACATTTTGAACGGTACCCGATGTCGGAACGGCTCTTTGGCCACGCTTTAAACCGCTCGGCCCGAATTGCAATGAAGCAAACTTTGTCAATTGATCGTTGACGTGACAATTGGAAACCATGAAGTTGCGAACGTTAGAAAAACTAACAAGCATTACCCCCGGTTCGTGTTTTGGCATATTGACCGTGTACTTTCCGCCGACGCCTTTGACGCTCACATTCCTGACCGCTTCGTCCTCGGATCCTAGCTTAAAGATCGCCACGCTCTTATTCAGGCGAACGATCATCGGAGTGATAACCACGTCTTTGTCGATCTCAACATGCACATTCGATTTCACATGAACATCGGCAAGGAGGTATCTTCCCTTGGGAATGGTCACCACGCCGCCACCGTGCGACGATACGAAGTCAATGGCTTGTTGTAGCTTGGCGCTATCGTCCTGTTTCCCTAGCCCACTAGCTCCGTAATCCGATTCCAGGTCCTTGACAACCGCTCTCGTCTCCACGGACGCATCGTAGAATTCGGCTGCCGAACCGGCGCGTGAAGAAAAATGCAGGACGAAGGCCGTTGCGACGATTACCCATATGGTTCTATGCACTATCCATTTACTCCAAACGAAAAACGGGGATTCATAACCCAAGCCGGTTTTCAACCGAATACGGTTGCCCGCAAAAGACCAAAAACAACCAACACTTGCATCAGAGCGACTCGACCAACTCGACATCAACGAACCGAAACAACCCACAAGGAACATCTACATTCACCGATGAAGGGTCGGAAATATCAATCGAAGCTCCTGAAACCACGTCCGTCATTTTCATCGGTTTGACGCTGTGAAAACTCACGGAAGCGGTCTTCCCACTGGGATTAATGTATCCGCTATCAACGAGCGTCAAACGCAAATGAGTCGGCGAGGACTGCGCCACGACCCAAGCGACGTCACCCGTGACCGTCAGCGGAAGCAGTTTCGATCGATTGCGAATTTCGCTTTCCACCGTTTGATAGACAGCGTTTGCCGCATAATGTTTCTTTCCGTTCGGTGAAAAGTATTGCCGTCCATCGGTGATGAACTCTTTCAAAATGTTTTTGTAGAGCGGGTGAAGATGGTCCTTCAACTGTCCCCGCGGAGCATCGGAATCGGCAAACACACCTTGTTGCGGAGGCGTGATCAGAACCAACCCTCGATCGTACGGTGGCAAAAAATTCAGACGACGGTCTTTGACACCTGCTGCATAGCGAGAAAAATCCCAGGGAGTGTTTGGTGCACCGGGCCATGATCCGTTAAGTCGCCCGAACACCATCGGGTTTTTGTCCTCAAAATCTTGATCAAAGAACGTACACCATTTGGTGTTACTACCTCGTTCGATGTAGGTCTCGTCAGGCTTTTTCATGCTGATATGAACTGGTGAAAAGCTAACGATTTCTTCTCGCTTTGGCACGTACAACGCGCCTTTTGCAATCAGTTCCCACAGTAGGCTCATGTATTGCTGATCGACGGAAAAATTGTCGAGGTACTGCGTCCCATGCGATATATCGTAAACCATCATACGAAGAAAATGATTGGGCAACATTTGGTGCGAGTGCTGCCGTGCACGATCATAGCTGGCATTGTCTCTTGCGCAACGACCTCCCCAACTGTTTACCGCACCACTGGTCCAAATCCCCAATCTCGCAGCGAGACTCAACTCCATGGACTTGTCAGTCGTCTCTTCCATCGATGGTACAAATACGTCTGCATATTCACCTGACAGCAAATGTTTCCAGGCAGGCAAGTAGACATTCCCTTGCCAAAACACGTGTTTGGTTCGCACAAAAATGTTGGCGTTCTTTCCTTTTGCGGCGTCCGCTAGCGGGTAAATCAAATCATCCATGACATACTCAAACTCGGGACTGTGATCTTCCAACTCGGGATAGATCAGAACCGTCTTTTTTCCATTCGCAGCCGCGATCACTTTTTTGGTTGTATCGAGACTAAACATATAGGGATCGTTGCCGTGCCCAGCCCAATAGGCGATCCCCGGTCCATCATCCCCCGGTCCATCATCCCCCGGTCCATCATCGTAGTGCGATACGATTTGCTCTAACGCTTGGTCCTGAGTCAAACTGTACTTTCGTCGTCGATCGCGGCGGTCACGGTATTTCTCACTTTCAATGGCGGATCGATCCCAATCCTCTGCTGTCCCCATGTGGAACCCATTCAAAAAAACCGGGCTTCCATAGCTGGAACGAAGTTCTTCCACCAGGGCTTCCACCGTTTTCCTGTTTTCGCTCATCAAATAAACGGGAAGTGGATCCCGTTCCCAAGCAGGTCGTTTGAATGTTTTCAGTTGCTCACGAACCATCGCTGTGTTCTCTAAGATGGTCGCAATTTTTCCGGGCGGCGACAGGTTTTCGTACTCCGTTTTCCAGTCCGGATGGTTTGGGTCCAGAATATGGATGCAACTTCCACCGCTCTGTGCACTCGCAAAAACAATTCGATGGGTAAGCGGATCTTTCCACATGTCATTGAAGGAATATCTACAAACGAGAACTTCTGTTTTCCCTTTATCGAGATCAGTGGGGAGCAGCAAAATACGGGAACCAAACAGGACAAAATACTGGGTCTGTTGAGCTGATGAAATCACTTCTGGCTGGGCGACTCGGTAGCCAAAACTATCAAGCTTCCTACCAAGGCTTGAAATTCCGAAGATCCGTTGGTCACCGGCCTTCGCGTCAATGACCGCAACAGAAGCATCGTGAATCATGGAGCTTGCCCCCATCAGAATTTCACTTTTGCCTTCGACTTCACACACCCGAAGTTCACCCATTGGAGACTTGGACTCTAGCGGAATCGTGCTCCATGGCTTGTCAGCGAGAGGCTCGAACAGATAAAGCACTCCCTTGTCCTGCATGCCATTCATCATGCCATGCACGACGAGGCTTTCGGTTCCATCCGCATTTTTAATTTTGCGAAGAAAATTGGCGACATGCAGCTTTTTAGGTGGGCTTGGCTTGTGCGGGTCATTCCCCCAAGGCTTGGAGACGGAGTACCCCAACGAAGGCAGGTCTTTTACCAAATCCCCGACCGGTGACAGGTAGTAAATATGGTTGTCATAGCCACCACATACAACGTAGGTCTTGGCCTGGTGATGCAGTACGCAAACGGCATACATCGGGGCGTCATTCTTTTTGAATGTCCACTGCAATTCGCCCCTGCTATTGAGGCAGTAGAGGTGACCGTCCGCATTGGCGACCAGGATTTCATCCGTCCCATCGCCGGTGATATCCTCGCACCAGAGGTCATGATTCATGTAGCCGGAAAGCTTATTTTCCCAGCCGACCCTGCCACTATATGCAATGCCAAACACGGTGCCTTCGTAGCTACTGGCGACGACGTACGAGTTCCCTTTGATTAGAGCCGTACGAACTTTGGAGACCGTGTACCCTGTTTCGATGCTAGTAACGCCATCCGCCCCAAAACTGCTTCGAGTCAGCCCTACCAGAATGAACACGATGACGATTACAACTAGTTTGCTTTTCAACTTTTCAAATCCGCAATTTGATATTTATGCATTGACACCCGACGAAGCGGAGGGAAGTGAACAGGAAAAATTCATCCAACTCCGACTAGCTGTATATTCCCGGCGCTGGCCGATTTACCGGACAAAGTCTTTGTTTTTTCCTAAAATTCTTCCTAGGCTTAGGTTCCGGATGCAAAAGTTCAAGGAGCGCCCGCCGTCGGGTTGGACCGACCGCCGTTGCACTCCAAATGCTTCGATGCATTTGTTTTATATGATAATCGTGATACAGCAACCGAGCCCGAGAAGCCAGCCAAACGCTTTGGCAAGACGTACCAGCGATGGCAACTCCATCGCCGCCACCGTTATTCCGAAGCGTCGTTCCGCGTCATCTTTCCGCGCCGTCATGCCGGACTGTGGATCGCCCTCAACACCGACAACCCCACAACCATCCGTGTGGCCGATCGCTGGCAGCGATTACTCGGACTCGAACCCACCATTGGCGTCCATAACGGGGTCCGTCGTATCCGTCGCTTTGACCGTCAATGGCTTAGCGAATCCGCTGGCCTTGTTGCCTTGGATCGTTACATCGTCACAGTACTCCAGCACGATCGATGGCCCCTCATCCACCACCGGATAGTCGGTACTGAACTGCATCTTGTTTCCGGAAATGTCCAACCCCTTCACCGAGCGAGCGTTCACCAACAAGCCGTTGAAGCTATTGATCGTATTGCCGGTGAAGTGGATGTTACGATGATATTGCCCCTCACCCATATGCTGCTCGGCAGTTAGCAACGGAGAGGCAAGTAACGGATAGCGTTCAGTGACAGCAAAGCCGATGTTGTCGAACACGTTGTTGCGGATCGTCACGTCCTGGACCGCGCCCGATTCATACCACTTGTTGTTATCCCCCTCAATCAGAATGCCGTGCATCTGAGAGGAAAAATAGTTATTCTCGATCATCACTTTGCCCTTGGTTGTGACCAAAACACTACGGGCACGGTTTTCGCGGATCGTATTATTCTTCATCACGAGGTCCGGGTACCAAGTCAGGTTTTCAACGGACAGGGGACCTTCGGGGAGCGACTCGGGGAGGTCCGAGACAGACATGACAAAACGGTGTTCGTTGAGCGTCTTGATGGCTTTGATCGTCGTTTCATAAAACGGCAACACTGTCGTTCGTGACATCAGGGCAATCTTGTCGCCCGGTTGCCCGAAGATTAGCCCCCACTGCTGGAAATGACTGATTTCACAAACGAATTCATTGTTGCCGAGATATTCCGCAACTTTCACGTAAGCTCCATGGACATTAATCCCGTCGTCAAGCATATGCTCGAAACGGCAATTTTCGAGCCGGATCGTGCCTTTGCATCCGATGAAGTGCGTTGCATCGGCGCGGGTCGAAACAATGCGATCTTCGGTCGAGGTCACCACCATGCCATCTAGCGAAATATTGTCAGTACGTTCGACGATTAACCCCATTCCCCCCGCGTCATAGACCGTCACGTTTTCAATCTTGACGTCGCTTGAGTTTGTAATGTGAATCGCTGGACAAAGCCGACTTGTTGGATGCACGCCGTACGTAACCAATACACTGCCGACCGGCGGAGCGTTCTTCACTGCATTCTCGATCCTAAAACGGTTCTTTCCCAACGCAGTCACCTTCGCTCGATTGCTATTCACAGCGTAGTCCTTGGTGCGATAAATCGGAGACCTCGTTTTTGGATCAAAAACCATGTTGGAGCCGATGGGGTCTTGTTGACCATAGCGGTCGAACAGGACCTTTCCATCGTTGATCGAGAACGGGTAAAGCTTTGGATCGGTTTCAACCACGAAGCTCTTGTCGGCCTCATTGCTTTCGACAATCGTCAGCTCTGCATGGAACGATCGAATCCAATCGATCGAAAAGTTTTTCAGGGTCGCTCCCCGCGTCCCTTCGATCGTTACTGGGACCATACGTCCATGAAACATGAAGACGCTGTCGCCACCATCGATCGTGATGTTTTTGCAGTCAAACAGTGGGAACCCCATTCTCTTTAAACCGTTGTCATGGTTCGCAACGGCACGATACATCTCCAAGGCATTCTCGGGATAAAAATCGTATTGCCCCTTGGGAAAGACAAGCGTGACATCGCTCTGGTCTTTCAGCGATTCGATCAACCGATTCAGTGAATAGGTCGCATCGATTCCTGGAACGACACCGTGGTCGGCAACGTTAATCTCAGCCGCACGAGCAATTGGAAAAGAAAGAACAAACACGCATAGAAGCGTTTTCAATTGCAACATTGTCATCTCAATCGTATGAAGGTTTAAACTGTTGACTTCGTTTGAATCACCATCCGTGCCTTCTCATTAACGGGGAATCAAGCGAGAGCTGATCGCTATTGGCTTGGGCCAATCTCTACTGGCTCAATGCGAGTCAATTCGAGTGGCCGGCCACTCGAATTGGAGTGACGGAACCGGCCAACGCGAAAACCGTCTACGACAGCCCGCTCAATTCCTAACCCACACTTACGCGATGCTTGGCGATTTTTTCCCAATCAATCTCGACACCGTGTCCGGGCCGATCCGATGCATAGGCGTAACCGTCTTTGATTTCAAGCTGGTGTAACAAGAAATCATCCACTCGGAATGCATGGATTTCAAGCAGTGATGCGTTGGGAATCGCAGCCAAACAACTGACGTGCATCTCTTGAATACCGTGCGTCGTTAAGTTTCGGTTGTAGGCTTCGGCAATATGGGCCACTTTCATCAACGCCGTGATACCGCCGAGGTTCGAAATATCGGCATCCGGAAATGACACGCCTCCCTGGGCAATCATTTGTTTGAATTCGTAGATCGAATGTAAATTTTCACCGGTAGCAACCGGAATCGGTCCTTCCATTTCGATCCGTCGGTTACCTTCGATATCGTCAGGGATCGTCGGCTCTTCGATCCAGTAGATATCATATTTTTCAAATGCGCGCACCGCTCGAAGGGCCTGCTCGACGGACCATTTCATGTTGACATCGACCATCAACTTCTTCTCGGGACCAAGCAACTGCCGCACGGCTGCGATACGTTCACATTCTTGGGCGATTGAGTCACGCCCGATCTTGATCTTGATCGCTTGAATTCCAGCATCCAGGAATCCTTGGGTCTGTTCGAGCAACTGGGGGATCGTCATGTCAAAGTCGATGCCGCCCCCGTAGGCTTCTACTTTATTGTCATGGCCCCCGAGGAATCGCCATAGAGGCTCACCGGCGAGTCGTGCCTTCAAATCCCAGAGGGCCGTATCCACAGCCGAAAGTCCAAAAACGGCGATTCCGCTGCGACCAACGTAGTGAAGTGCCCACCACATTTTGTCCCACAGATATTCAATTCGACGAGGATCCTCGCCAATCAAGATCGGCGCCAAATTGTCTTTGATCAATGTAGCAATCGAAGACCCACCCACTTGGCCCACACTGTAGGTATACCCCATACCAGACGCACCATCGTCGGTCGTGATTTTGACGACGATCAACGAAAAGTCTTTCTGTACCCCGTGAATGGCATCTACCACCGGCCTTGCCAACGGAACGTGGTACAGTTCGGTTTCTACGCTTTCGATTTTCATGTTGGTTAAATACTTAGACTTGGCGTGAGAATAAGGGCCCAGACTTTGGCCGGTCGAAATATCGTAGTGCCGGTTCCGAGCGGCCGATAGCCTGCTTGAAAAGTTGCCTGTTCCCAGGAACATGGCCGGTCAAAACCAGCCCTACATGAACATGAGCTATTGGCGTGTTGGATTTCACGAAAAATTGACGTACAACGTTTTCTTCTCGAGATAATTGTCCATGCCATGCTTGCCATCTTCCCCGCCAGTCCCGCTGAGTTTGTGACCGTTGTGAAACCCTTGACGCTGTTCGCCCATGGGACGATTCACGTAGATTTCACCAAACTCAAGCTCCAAGACAGCACGCTGAATCTGACGCATGTCCTTTGTGAACAGAAATGCGGCTAGTCCATAGTCGCTGTCATTGGCCAACTCAAGTGCTTCCTCGTAGCTGCTTACCCGCATAATCGGGCTGACGACACCAAAAACCTCATCGCGCATCACATCCATCTCGTTAGTACACTCGGTAAGAATCGTCGGCTCATACCAGTGCCCCTTCTTAAACGGTTCACCCTCGGGACGTTTGCCACCCAAGACGACTTTTGCTCCCGCCTCAACAGCGCGGTTGACCGTCTTTTCGAGTTGGTCTGTTTCGTAGGCGTTTACCTTTGGACCGATATCGGTACCCTCGTCCATTGGATCGCCAATCTTCAGCTTCGAGACCGCTGCGGTATACTTTTCGAGGAACTCGTCATACACCGCATCGTGAATATAAAACCGTTCGGGACACGTGCAGACTTGGCCGCTGTTAAGGTGACGCGACACAACCGCAGCCTCCACCGCTTTATCAACATCACCGTCATCCAGCAGGATGAACGGCGCCTTGCCACCAAGTTCAAGCCGAACGGCAGTAAGACGCTCGGCCGCCTTGCGGAAGATTTCTTGACCGGTTGGCGTCGATCCCGTCATCGTGACCAAGCGTGTGATTTTGTTGGTGACAAGTTCTTCGCCCATCGTTGAGCCACCGCCAGTGACAAAATTCAGCACACCGTTGGGAATGCCTGCTTGTTGAGCCAGTTCGCCGAGCGCCAGAACCGTGACGGGCGTGACCGATGGTGGCTTGACCACCATTACATTTCCCGTTGTCAGTGCAGGACCGATCTTGCGACAACTCAATGCCAAAGGAAAGTTCCAAGCCGCGATCCCCACGGTGACGCCGTAAGGCACCTTGTGGATCAAAATATGCTCATTAGGCAAATCCGACGGCAGAATATCTCCTTCCAAACGCCGGGCGGCCTGAGCAGGAAAGTTGATAAAGTCAGCGGAAACATCGACTTCGCCGAGTGCCAAACCGTAAGTCTTTCCCATCTCAAGAACCAAAATCTTGGCAAGACGTTCGCGATTCTCTCGGATCAGTGCCGCGAACTTCGCAAGAATTTCGCCTCGCTCAACCGCGGGCCTTGCCCCCCAAGCATACTGAGCAGCCTGCGCCGCTTGCAACGCGAGAACCGCATCTTCCTTGTTACCCTTAGGAACGGTGTAAAGAACATCCTCGTTCGTCGGACTGGCGACTTCAATCGTCTCACCCGATACGGAGTCTTTAAACTCCCCATTGATGAACATGCGATAGTGATCGATGCCGCCACTGGCTTCTTTCATTGACTTTGTCATGACATGAACCGTTTGAATAATCGAAAGCAAGTTGTTGGATGCGTAATGCGGTGCGACCGCAAACGAAGCGAGCTACCGCTCGAATTGCGTTCGCCCGCTCCCGTTGATCGCTAGAATCGTGTCACGATGACATCAATTTCAGCAATCACTGTAGAGAAGCTTAGATGTCGTTTTCGCCCTTGACGGAACCGAAGTTAGCAACGATCCCACCATCGACGTAGATCAGTTGGCCGTTGATAAACTTGCCAGCGTCGGATGCCAACAGAATCGCGGCCCCGGCTAGATCTTCGGGTTCACCCCAACGGCCCGAAGGGGTACGAGTCATGACCAAATCGTTGAAGGGGTGACCGTTAACACGAATCGGAGCGGTCTGGGCCGTGGCGATGTAACCGGGAGCAATGCCGTTGATATTGAGCCCATACTTGGCCCATTCACAACACATGTTTTGCGTGAGCAATTTCAGCCCGCCTTTGGCCGAGGCATAGGCCGATACTGAATAACGCCCATACAGACTCATCATCGAACACATATTAATGATCTTGCCTTCACGGCGTTCGATCATCGACGGAGCAATTCGCTTGGCAAGAATCAGCGGCGCGACCAAGTCGACTTCCAAGACTTCCTTGAAATCTTGGACAGGCATTTCAAGAATCGGGATTCGCTTGATGATTCCCGCATTGTTGACCAAGATGCCGATCGGACCGCAATCCTTCTCAATCTGGGAAATGCCTTTATCGACTTCATCTTCACAAGTCACATTGAAGTTAAGTGTGTAAACGTCGATGCCGTCCTTGGCGTACTCATCCTTGCACGAGGCAAGCTTATCATCGTCGATATCGTTAACACAAATCTTTGCGCCTTGTTGGGCGAGCCCCTTTGCGATTGCCATACCAATACCATGGGTCGCCCCCGTAACAAGTGCGATCTTGCCAGCTAGGTCAAATGAAATTTTGGACATGAGGTGTCTCTGATTGTAAAAGTTAAAATGGGGAGGGAGTTAGGAGAAAACGGGTGCCGTGCCGACACTCGACCTGGCATTCGGCCACGACTCATCCTGACCGCAGATTGCCAAACCCGCTCGATTGCCACCCGCTCGATTGCGAGTACAAGTCGTCGCTGCGAGTACAAGTCGTCGCCGAGCGTTGCAATTGAAATCAAGCTCCGTTCCAAGACGGGCCGACACACTAGTTACACTGAATCAAATACTTAATGCCGTCTGGGTTGGCATCAATCGCCTCAAACGTCTTTTGCACTTCGTCGATCGGGCTAATTTTCGTGATCAGTTTGTCTAGATGCAGCGCGCCGCTGGACGCCAATTCAATCGCTTCATCAAAGTCCTGCTCTTCATAGAGCCGAGCGCCGATCATCTTAATTTCCGACCAGAAAAACTTGAACAAGTTCACGGGCTTGGGTTGCGGATGAATTGCAACCATCACAATGCGACCACGAGCGTTTGGCAATTCCGTCATCACCTCTACACCCGGAGCGGAACCGGATACTTCGAACACACAATCGGCCATCGCACCGTCGGTAATCTTATCGACCGCGTCGGGAAGACTGGTCGTTATAGGATTAACCACTTTGATACCAAGCGTCTCCGCCAACGCCAATCGTGACTCGTTCACTTCCGACAAAATCACGGTGGCCCCTTTTTGAATTGCGACCAACGCAATCAGCAAACCGATCGGTCCGCCGCCAATCACGACACAGGTCTCACCCGCTTTGACTTCACCAAGTCGAACGTCGTGGCAAGCCACTGCCGCCGGTTCGATCATCGCTCCATGTTCCATGGATAACGAATCGGGAAGCTTATGCAGTGTGTAATCGGGTACGGTCCAAGACGACTGCATGCCGCCAGGCATATCGATGCCAATGAACTTCAAGTTCTTTCCAACATGAGCATGCCCTTTGTCAAACGAACTCGGATCACCGAAAAGCAATGGACGAACCGCAACGCGGTCACCTACAGCGACCGAAGTGACGCCATCGCCAACTTCGGCAACCGTCGCTGACACTTCGTGCCCGATGATCTGTGGCTTACTGACCCGTTGGTCCATGGCACCGTGGAAAATATGGATATCCGTGCCGCAAATGCCGCAAAACGAAACTTCCAAACGCGCCTGGCCGGGACCAGGCTTAATGACTTCACTCGATCCAACCGCAACACTGCGGTCACCTTGATACTGTGCTGATTTCATGATCCTACTTCGCATCTAAGACTCTATCTAGAACAGGGGACTGACCCTCCACTAAACAGATCCAACAACGTGGAATTGGGGCGGTGTGTGAATTTCGGTCAACGAAGGTCTTAATCTCAAAGGTTCAGCCCCCTTCATTCAACAAACTCTAAGACCAACTGAGTTTGTAAATAGTTGTCTCGTCATACGTTTCGCCCGGCTGAAGGACACTCTTCGGAGCTCCCTCGATATTCGGGCCGTTTGGATACTTTGAAGTCTCGATGCAAAACGCACGAAACTGGCCAAATTGGTCACCGCTTTCACGATGCAATTTATCCGACGTGTAACGACCGGTGTAAAGCAAGGTGCCTGGCTCGGTCGACAGAACTTCCAATCGTCGTCCCGTTATCGGCTCGGACACCTCAGCCACTTTTCCAAGCGAACCGACCGGCTTATTGAACGCATAAAAATGTTCGAACCCTAGAGGCAATTCGTCGAACGCATCCCCAATCCGTTTGGGCTCATTAAAATCAGCCACGGTGCCCATGACCGATTCCTCCTCGCCGACTGGAACATTCGTTTCATCAGGAACCAAGATCCGATCACTGTGAAGTTGCAACACATGATCGAGCACATTGTCTTTGAACCCGTTCAAGTTGAAGTACGTGTGGTTGGTTAACGATATCGGCGTGGTTTTATCCGTTTCCGCTTGATAATGAATTTTAAGCTCGTTGTCGCTGGTTAAGCGATACTCCACAACAACCTTCAAATTCCCAGGAAACGACTCGTCACCATCCGCACTTTCAAGTGACAAGGTTAGTGCCACCGAGTCTTTGTCCTCCGCAACGCTAACAACATCCCATACTCGTTTGTCGAAACCTTTGATGCCACCATGCAAATGGTTCGGACCATCGTTGGTAGCCACTTGATGCTGTGTACCATCGACGGTGAACTTGCCATCCTTGATCCGAGCCGCATAGCGTCCCACTAAACAACCAAAGTACGGTGAGTTCGCCTTGTATTCATCGCCAAAATACCCCTCCAGCGTGTCAAAGCCGCAAACGATGTCACTTTGGTTTCCGTCTTTATCGGGACTTACGATCGACGTGACCGTGCCACCATAAGTGGTGATCTTTACAATCATGCGATTGTCGTTCTCGAGCGTGAATCGATCCACCGATTGTCCGTCGACTTCACCAAAAGGCTGTCTTGATAATTTCATCAAATCAAATCCCCGAATTGATTAAGTCAGATTGGATAGACACATTGGCAGCAGTCTCGACAGGTTTTTGATCGAGAGTTTGCCCAAAAGCAAGCACAAGCACGCCCACCACCATGCACGCCAACCCGGTATAGAGCCACCGTCGCGCCGCCGGCGATGCCTTGGCCCACTCGCCGGTCAAGATGCCGCTTACAACCGCAACGACCAAACAAGTCGTGTTGAAGATAGCGTAAACCACAACCGGTCCATTCGCCCCAAGACTATCCGCTGCAAACGCATACATTGCGGACGCCGCGTAGTGAAAGAACGCCATGATGAAAATCAAAACAAAGTTTTTGCCGAACGAAGGCGTCTTGAAATTGCCCCAAACCTGCCTCTTTGACAATTGAAACAAAAAGTAAAATGTCATCACCACGCCACCACTCAAGAAGACCGGCAACATCACGGCCATCGCCGTCATCCATCCGGGGTTACCGTTCGCCTCGACGGCATCTCCGAGCGGCCCCGCACCGTAGGTGTATGCGACATTGAAACCCGTCGCCAACAATCCACCGAACACAGCGATCAAAATGCCCAAGGCATACGACTTCGGTTTGGAAGATTCATCATCCGCATCCGAACCTTCCGCCGCCTTCAACGCCACCTCGTCCGCTTCGCGAGCCAAGCCGGCTCGACCGTTCGAAAGAACTCCGAAAAGCACGATCGCAATTCCGCTTAGGATCGCGATCATCGCAGGGGTCGACGGAAGCGACTGGCCTTTGGAAATTGCAATCCCCAGTGGCAGAATACTGCCGACCAAAATCACGGTTCCAATAAAGAGCGAGAAGCCGAGCGACAACCCAATGTGGTCAATCGCTTTGCCCCACATCATCACTCCGACGCCCCATAAAAAGCTTGAGACAATCATCGTGATCAAAATCCCACTGTCGATCCCAGAATAGATCGACCCCACCCCTTTCATTAATGCAAAGGTGGAAATGAGAGGAACGACGAACATGGTGAGAATGAAAAACAAACTCCATTTGTTTTCCTCCTCAAAGTCGCTAGTGTATTTTCCTGGAAGCGCGTAGAGCCCGAGCATAGTCCCGGCGAGCAATGCCGCCGCGATGCCGATAAACATTTTCGAGAATCCTAAAGGGAGAAACGTAGCCTGACAAATCTATTTGATATTGGCTTTGATTGACGCAATCGTTGCCTCTTTGTTCTTTTCACGCAGATCAGCAAAAATCCTGGCGTGCTCCTCATACATTTGGTCGTAATCGCCAAGCCGCGTGTAGGTTAACATCATTCGAGCAACCAATTGACGCCAAGCGGGAACAAAGTCCCCTCCTCCACAAGCAACCAAGATCGCTTCATGAAACGCAATGTCATGTAGCGCGATCGTGGTCGAGACCCCTGTCTCACAAGCAGCTTCCATCCTCGCCAGCGCTGATTCGACGGTTGCGATTCCCTCGTCCGTTAAATCCTCGATCCCTTCTTCGATGATGTGTGATTCAATTTGAACACGGATCGAAGTCACAAATGCGCGATCTTCCGGTTGAGGCGGATGACGAACAGTAACCCCTCGGTTTGCTTGGTAGGCCAAGTAGCCTTCGTTGGAAAGCTGGATAAACGCATCACGAACCGGACCACGACTCACGCCAAGACGACTCGCCAGTTCCGTTTCTCGAAGCATTGTGCCGGCCGGAAATCGACCGGAAACTAATTCATCACGAATTCGATTCGTGACCTGTTCACGAACCGTGATGGGGCGTAAGTTCATAGGTAGTCCCTCGCTCTGGAGTTCCGATCGGCAACGGCCAAAACCGAAGTGTAGATTGTTAACTATCTTACCAAGCACAGGCTTAGACGCAATAGCCTAAGGGAACGACGACTGACAATCGGAACGGAACAAGCCCCTGCAAGCGGCCCCCTAAGCCCCGCCGACCATCTGCAGAAGCAGATCCAGATCCGCGATAAATTCCCGCATCGATTGGTGTCGGCATGATGCTTGTTTTGACAACGCCTTGTCGACAATTTCATCGGCAAAATCGGGAATACCGCGATGAGGTGATCGTTTGCTAGGCGGAGCCGGTTGCCGAGAACAGATATTGTCGAACGTATCCTCCTGATCGCGACCACGAAACGGCTCGGCAATCGCCATCGCTTCGTACAAACAGACGCCCGCCGAAAAGATGTCGCTTCGCTCATCCAAATCGCGATTGCCAATTTGCTCCGGAGACATGTAGGTCGGAGTGCCAAGTAGCTGTGCCGCTGGCGTTAACGGGGAAAGCTCAAAAGCCGCCCGGCTATCCGCAACCGGTCCTGCCGCAACCGGTCCTGCCGCAACCGATCCTGATTGGGCTTTCCCCAATCCGCGAACGGGTGATGACAAATAATTTGCATCATCCAGCCTCGATTCGCCCCAAACTTTGGCTGCCCCCCAATCCAACAGTGTCACTTCGCCAAAATTCCCAATCCAAATGTTCGATGGCTTCAGATCACGATGGATCACGCCACGAACGTGTGCGAATGCGAGAGTTTGGCAAACCGCAATAAGGATCTCGATTCGGCGGCGCAACGGAAACACGTCGACAACCTCCGCGTCTCCCTTCGCGATTTGGCGCAAGACACTGAAGAAGCACTCACCCGAGATCCGTTTCATCACATAGTAGATTCCGTGCTCTGGGTCCTCGCCAATTTCATAGACAGGCACGGTCCCCGGGTGTTCCAATTGAGCTGTTACGCGAGCTTCTCGCAGCAATCGCCGACGAAACGAGTAATCGCTTTTAAACTGCGGCAACAGCATTTTGATGGCGACGGTACGTCCGATCACCTGGTCGAACCCTGAGTACAAAACTCCGTTTCCACCACGAGCCATTTCACGTCGATTCGAAAAACGCTCCAAACCCACCGGCAGCGGCGAAGGAAGATCGGTATCGGTGCAGGAAAGAGAAAGCATCATTGGAACGTCCCATCCGAAGATGATTTGCCTGGCATTTGCAAGATCCAGGCGGTTATGGCTTAGGCAATGTTCGCTCCATTTGAACTTAGCCTGTATATTTTTCAACATCGGTTTTTCGGACCGATACCATTTCGGTCGTCATACCTCCCTATCAACATGCCAGCTAAATTCCCCTGCCCCAATTGCGGTCACGAGCTTGCAAGAGCAAACGCGGACTGCGCCGATTGTGGCTACCCGAATCAACCTCGCGACGCCCCAGAACCGATTGTGCCTGCAAAACCGAGCCCGAGGCTCCGCATCACCATTGGCAAGCTGTTCCTCTATATCACCGTTTCAGCGATGGTCTTCGCCATCCTTCGAGCCGCAGGTTTCGATGGCCTGTTCTTCACCCTCTTCGTTTCCGCCTCATTCATTCCGCTCGCCAAGCTCATCCGCAGCTTCCACCAAAACCCGATTTGGTAAGGCTGTGAGGCAAGGCCCTCGTTGCAATCGACACGCAAACCGCATGAGTTGGACACCGAGGAATCAAGTCGCCGTCGCCGATGCGTCTCAGCAACTGGGCTTCTGATTTCTCTTGGGCAGCGAAAGCCTGGACACCAACGCATTGCGAAACCGGGGACATTGGTCATTCGGTGGGAATCGTGTCCATAAACCCGATCATCATTTCGTCCCAGCTCTGGTCGCCCCAACGGACGGATCGGGTGGGATCAGGGTTGTGCAGATTGTATTTCGAATTGTCAAAAATCGCTCGGCATTCAATCAGCGTGCCTCGCGGCAACTTCCGTGGCTCCCTAAGAATGTATTTGAGTTGCCAATTGAAATCGTAAGCAGGCACATTCAACAACACCTCGGTTGCACCGCTGGGGAAACGAGCTTCGTACTGAAACGCCTTTCCTCGCAAGTGCATATGCGGCGTCATACTAATGAGCAACTCGTCTTGTTTCGCCCTGTAATGTGCAAACACTTCGTGGTTGGAGGCACCAGCAGGAATTTCGAATTTTGGATTGATCGCAATGCGGCCTTGAAGATGTTTGCGAACGTTTCCTTTTTCGGTAAAGCAAAAGCCAGCGTAGCTGAGGTCCGATTGCGCCGTGCCATTGGGCGTGTAGTGCATCTCAAAGAGCAACTTGCTACCCGCTTGAACGTGGATGGCAACGCCATCGTGTAGCTCAACAGGTAGCGAACCGGGAGCGTATCCGACCAAAACCTGCCTCAGATCGGGCCTCCGGCCACCCGGGGGAATAACGTAGACCAAGATGTGATGCACTACGCTTCGGTTTTCCGGCCTCGCTTCGGCCGCAACGATATACTTGTCTTCATCCCACTGAGGATCAACAACGAAACGCTGGTAATCGACGATCCCTTCAGCGGGCACCTCGAACGGCATCTCGCGCATCGCGATCACTTGATCAGGCGGCGTGATCCTCCATCCTGCGGTGAACACCGGCGGATCGGGCAAGTCACCCGGTTCACCCTCGGGCATTCCGCCATCGACCCAATCAGCAATTTGTTGCTTTTCAGTTTCGCCAAGCCTCGCGTCGTTCGCAAATTCACCGTGAGCGGGATCAGCCGACCAAGGTGGCATGCGGTTGTTATCGATCACCTCAAGAATCGTATCTTCCCACCCAAGGACGTCGTCGTAGCAGGTCAAAGTAAACGGGGCGATTTCGCCTTCGCGATGGCATGTTACACAACGCGCATTAAAGATCGGCGCAATATCTTTATTGAAGGTAACTTGGCCTGTCGTTTCAACTTGCTTGACGCGTCCAATGTGACACCCCACTGCTTCGGTCGAAGGATTGGAAATCGGTTTCCCCGAAGCCAACTCTTCGATCGCGATCTCCAAATCGGAGTTGATTTTTTTGTCTCGCGAATAGCCCACGCCATACTGGTCGTCGATCCGTCCGTGATACCTCACCACACGATTTCGGTCGAGCAGGAACACCTCGGGCGTACGCTCTGCCTTCATCACATCTGCGATACGGTTCCCTTTGTCTTTCAATAACGGAAAGCTGATTTGATGGCGATGTCCATAAGCAGCCAATTCGGTGAGGCTGTCCTGCTTGTTGGAATTGATCCCAAGAATCATCAATCCTTGCCCCGCGAATGTTGCCTGCAACTCATTGAGTCGCGGCCCGTACAATTTCGCAAGCGGGCACTCGGTCCCCAAGAACACGACCGCGACCATCGCGTGATTTTCAAAGTCGCTAAGCGAAACCGATTTGCCATAGGCATTGGTCAATGTGAAGTCAGTGACCGTTTGCCCAAGGGGTGAATTTTGCTGAGACATATCTTCCTGAGACACAGGGGCGGTCGGCTGCGCAGAATCACAACGAGAAAGGTGGACAGCGTCCAAACAAAGCATTCCGACCAAAAAGCAATAGTAAAGTCCACGCATCGGATTTCTCCCCCTAAGAATCGAGTAGCTGTTCCCGAGGCACTATAGCACAGTGCGGAAAGAGGAGTGAGAACAAAAGCGTTAGCCGCTCATTTGATCACTACTAAGCGATTGCCCTGGCTTACGGCTGTGCCCAAGCAGCTGTGTCTAAGCAGCGGTGCCCAAGCAGCGGTGCCCAAGCAGCGGTGCCCAAGCAGCGGTGCCCAAGCAGCTGTGCCCAAGCAGCGGTGCCCAAGCAGCTGTGCCTAAGCAGCGGTGTCTAAGCAGCTGTGTCTAAGCAGCTGTGTCTAAGCAGCGGCGCCTACGCAGCTTGACGAGCGACAAGGAATTCACGAACGAATTGGCCAAGCTTTCGCGGACTGAATGGTTTGTGCATGATCGCGACAATGCTGAACCGTTCGACAAGACTTTGAGTGTCGAGCTCGAGCCCTTTAGCGGTACAGAGAACCGCCGGGATGTCTGCAATCGCTTCATCGTTGGCGATTTTTTGCAGCAAGTCGATGCCACTACAGTGAGGCATTTGCTGATCGGTGATGAGCAAATCCGCCGCATAACTTTTGAGTCGCTCATAAGCAAGTTGGCCATCGGAGAAACTCTCGACGGCAAACCCCATCCGCGTCATCAGAAAGTGCAAAACATTTCGAAAGGCAGGATCATCTTCAGCGATAACGATGCTGGGCTTTACCAATTTACGCTCTCCTCATTATCGCCGACATTGAGTGCCAACATACCGTTGGCTGGTTTGTAGGCCCAACCATAGTTTTCACTTGGCTTTCGCACCGGCGGTTCCGACATATCGCTACTCAGATCGTAAAAGACTCGTGACCGGTCCGTAGCTGCGCCGATTGCGGCTGCGGGAAAGCGACCGCAAAGCATTGATTCCATCGCTTCGGGCAGTTCGTTTTCTTTGGGGTACGAACCTGCATTGACTCGGTATAGCCCGATCGCATTACGCAAGGCCGCAAGCTGTTGCCGCGCAGCCATATTGCTGCTGACGTTGCTGCGGTCCAGTACTATCGGCGCGACAATGGTTGCAGCGATCCCGGAAATCAAGATAACGATCGTCACCTCAATTAACGTAATACCGGAACGGATGGTTCTGTGCTTCATGGATGCCCCCCCGATGAATCACATTGTTTACTTTTTCACGCTACAAAAATATAGGACAGTGCCTGACAAGACGAGCGCGCGGATTCGTAAAAGCACTACGATTAATGCTGGCCGACGACAACGCGGGGTTATAATCATCAGAACCGGAACGGACACTGAGGTTACAAACTCGAAAGGGGTGGCTATGGCCGCGATGCACGGCGGCAGCGTGTGTTGAGAATTCGGATCATCGGATGTTGCTAACGGGCAACACGGGCTTCGCCCAACCACAAAGTCATTCGGCTTTCGCATAGCAACCAAGACCCCCGGACGGCGTTATCCCGAGATTATCGCGATTCGTCTCGACCCGAAGACAACTACTTGGCTCAGCGTTTGCTTCTTTAGAGCGACCCGCAACCTGAGGCACTCTTCTTGGAACACACTTCGATGATTGAATCCCATCCGGACAAATCCGAATTGACGGATCGCCAATCTGCTTCTATCCCCGACTTGCCTCGGCCAGTTTGGATCATCCTGCTTGCGATCATGGTCCTCATTGTCAGCACAATCGCTTCACGTACACCTGCTTCCGGACAAGGCATTGGACCCTCCGGACAAGGCATTGGCCTTGATGCGATCATCATGGATGGGGATGCAAGTGGCATGAACCTCCTGAATAGCGTCCTCATCGATGGTGGGTCGCGTGTGGACAATACTTGGCAATGCTCGCGCCCGATTTCTTACGATGGGATCACAACGGTCTTCGACTTTGGCAATGTGGGTTTCCTACGCAGTGCAAGCTACGGTCAATCCGTTCAACTCGTTGCAGCGTTAGCGAATTTTGATTCCGATGCGGATGCCGACGGATGGAGGGCAGAATTGGTCGTTCTTAGCGCGGACGATTATCCGGTTACCGTGCCAGCATACGCCTACTTTGAGTTGACGCCCAAGCACTGGAATCCTTTCGACATTTATCTGCCGCAGCGGCCAAGCAACCTGAACTGGGTCAAGCCGATATCATGGAACATGCCACTTTACTTTGATGAAGATGGCGTCGCACGAGTCAAGCTTCCACTACGCCGATCGATTGAGGTTGACTGGGACAAACGGTTTTCATATCCGGACACCGGTCTTTTGACTGTTCGCGTGTCGATCCGCGGCGGAGAAACCCTTCACTCTTCGGCAGTTGTCCAAATTAGGGCACCGGTCTTAGTTGACACCTGGAGACCCGATCGATAAGGTAAAGGCAAACAGCGAGCATTCGACGTGCCCGATCCTGTGAAGGCCAAAAACCTTCAAAGGTGCGGGCGTTTTTTATATCATCATCTTCCAAATCAAGACATTATGAATCCGCAAGATATCCTTCGGTACGTCGATTCGCTTCACCGTGAGAAGAACATTGACACGGAGATTGTCTTTTCAGCGATCGAGGCGGCTCTACAGACAGCAGCAAAACGTCAATACGGAGAAGAGGCAAACATCACCGTCCAGTTGAATCGCGAGAACGGCCGCATTTCGGCGATTCATAATGGCGAAGAGCTTGGCGATGACCAGATCGGCCGAATCGGTGCCCAAACGGCGAAGCAGGTCATTATTCAGAAAGTCAAAGAAGCCGAACGCGATACGTTAATGAACGAGTATCGCGAACAGGTAGGCCAAATCGTCGCTGGAATTATCGGGCGAGCCGATGGTGGCGTGGCGACGGTGAACTTAGGGAATGTGGAAGCGATCTTACCTCGCAGCGAGCAGATTCCAGGCGAATCTCTTCATGCGGGCGAGCGAGTTCGCGCGGTCGTGTTTGAAGTCAAAGCGGCTGGCAACCGTGTCCGCGTCGTGCTCAGCCGGACACGTCCCCAATTAGTCCAAGCCCTGTTTGAGCAAGAGATTCCTGAAATTGCCGAAGAGGTCATTTCAATCAAATCAATCAGCCGCGAACCGGGTTACCGGAGCAAGGTGGCCGTTAGCAGCGTCGACACTCAAATCGACCCGATTGCCGTTTGCGTCGGCTATCGCGGCAGCCGCATCAAGGCCGTTCGCGAAGAATTGGCGGGCGAGCATATCGACGTGGTTCGTTGGAGCGACGACCCCGAAGTAATGATCCCCAACGCACTACAACCAGCGGCGGTCGAGCAGGTTTTGCTATGTGACATGATTGGCCGTGCCATCGTGCTGGTCCAAGAAGATCAATTGTCCCTTGCCATCGGACGTCGCGGCCAAAATGTACGCTTGGCAAGTAAGCTGTGCGGATGGGACATCGAAATCATGACGGGTGGCGAGCTTGAGGAACAGATCGAGCGAGCGGTTACAGGATTTAGCCAAATCGAAGGAATTACCGACGAGATTGCTCAATCGTTGGTCGAGCAAGGCTATTTGTCGTATGACGACTTGTCAGTGATCGAGCCCGATTTGTTCATGGAAATGAGCGGATTGAGCGAAGAGGCGGTCGATCGAATCGTCGATACGGCGGAGACGAAGGCCGAAGAAGCCGAGGTGGCTGCTGCCGAAGAACGTCGGAATCGCAAAGAAAAAGAACGGCTGATGCGTGAAGCCGAAGAAGCGGGGATTGCAGAACCTGCGTCAGAAACAGCAGCCGAACCTGAAACAGCAGCCGAACCTGAGACAGCAGCCGAACCTGAGACAGCAGCCGAACCAGAGACAGCAGCCGAACCAGAAACACCGACGGAAATGGACGCGACAAACGCCTCCGAAGCCAGCTCGGAATTGCCCCACCCAGAGCCGATTGAGGAAGAAACACCGGATGCAGAAGCGCCGGAATCCGACTCATCGACGCCTAAAACAAGTTAGTCCCCAAGAAAAATCGGCGAAAACAGCCATTTCCGACGTTTCATACGTTGCCAGTGATGGCTATCGCTGCCTACCATTTGCACTTTAGAATTGGAATTCAGGGGAAAGACCCCCCATTGCCCAGGATTCTCGATCGAAGACCTCTGCGTCGAGACGTTTATTCGTTATCCTAAAGGTCCATGGAATCCTAAAGGTCCATGGAGCCGAACGGCTGCCATCGAGCCAGGTGGGTCGGTACATTCAACGGGCCGAGCCTGTTGCTTGAAGACGGATCCAAATTAAGACGTACCGGAGAGGGGTTGCACCTCTTCGGGTAGGCCTTTTATTACTGAAACATTCCCCGACGCGGTCCTCACCAAAGCCAATAATACGATAGGGCTGCGGCGATGGAGGAAGTCATTTATGTAACCCCAATTTAAAAAGCGAGCCGGTTTGCCATCCAATCAGGTGTGATTCGCCAAACAGACACACATTCGTGCACCCTTCTACTGTGCCTATGCTTTCTCCCATAACGTAATTGGGATGTAGAGTGGCGATACCGGTTCAAATAATCGAAACTGACAGGACTTCTACCCCGTGCCCGCACGCATTTACGCGCTCGCAAAAGAACTGAATTTAGACAGCAAAGATCTCGTTGATCTCGTGAAGAAAGTCGGCATCACCGGCAAGGGATCGGCGCTGGCCAGCCTTACCGATGAAGAGGCGGACAAGGTCCGCGAGCATGTCGCTGGAGCTTCAAAAGCTGCCCCACCGAAAGCCAAGCCTTCGGCCGCCGCACCCATGGCTGCTGTCCGTGATGCTGTCTCCCCGGTCGAACGAAAGCCTATCGCGATCAAGATCGGTCGGCCCTCTACCAAAACGGCCAAGCCGACCGCAGGCGGATCGAAACCGGCTCCACCGGCGCCGATTCGGTCTCCGTTGTTCGGAACCGGCGGATCCGAGAAAACCGATTTGGATTCCTCAAAGGAAAGTAAAGCCAAACCGGTCGGCGACCAGCCACAGAAACCGGCCGCAATGAAGCCAACCGCAGCGAAGTCAGGCCCGCTCGCTGGAAAAGTCGATGGCGGAAAAGCCGACGCAGGAAAATCGGCGGCGAAAAAACCAGACCCAGGAAAAGCCGAGACGAAAAAGGCTGAGACGAGAAAAGCCGACCCCAGCTCTCCGGCGCGGAAAGCTGTTGGCAGCGAAAAGCCAAGCGATGCCGCAGCCAAAGCTGGCGCCAGCGGCTTGGCCGCTCGGGTGGCCAGCAAGATTGGATTCGGTTCCAAAGCATTGCCAAAGCGACCTAGCACACCAGTTGCTCCGATTCGCCCCGATGCGGCCGCGGCGACTGGCGGAACCATCCGTTCGCTTGATCGTCCGGCAGGTGGTGCCGGTGGTGGTGAAAAGAAGTTGGGACAAGGAGCGAAGCCAAAGCGACGCGAACCTCGCATCAACGTTAAAATGGCCTCCTTGCCTGATGCCCCCGAAGCGGCGACTCCGAAGTCGGCTCCTGGGGAACCGAAGGCACAAAAACCCGACATCAAACTTAGCAAAGATGTGATCGCCGGTCACAAACAAGGGATGAAGGCTCCGCTAGAACAATTAGCCGCCGAGGATACCGAGAGCAAACGTGGCGGAGCACGCAAAGTCGGCAGCGGCGGGTTAAGTGGATTCACAGGCGAGAAATCTCGCAAAGGTGGACGCGGGCCGGCCGAAATCGAAGAGGAAAAACCTAGAAAGAAAGGGATCGCTGGAATGGCCAGCGCCCGCGCGGAACGGTCGCGTGGCGGTGGTGGCGGTGGACGCCGAAAACAGAACGATTCTTTTGATCGCATGGGGGCTTCGACCGGACGTGAATCTCGTTACCAGCGTCGAACACTGAAACGCAAAGGGACCAATACAGCGGCCCCGCGTAAGGAAAAGATCCAACTGGAATTGCCTTGTACCGTTCGTAGTTTTTCGGAGGCCGCCGGTGTACCGGTCGCGCAAGTGCTGCGAGTGCTGATGGGCATGCAGATGATGATCAATATCAATTCGGAACTCGATCTCGATACAGCCGAATTGATCGCGACGGAAATGGAACTGGATATCGAACTCAAAGCGTCCGAGACGCTTGAGGAGGAAGTGATCTCCGGCATCGAAGAAATTGAAGACGATCCGGACAAACTGGTTGCACGTCCGCCAATCGTCACTTTCCTTGGCCACGTCGATCACGGCAAAACCAGTTTGCTCGATTATTTGATCGGGATCGATGTCGTCAGTGGCGAAGCTGGTGGGATTACCCAACACATCCGTGCATACGAAATCGACAAAGATGGCCGAAGTGTCACGTTTGTCGACACCCCTGGTCACGAAGCGTTTACCGAAATGCGGGCTCGCGGTGCGAACGTCACCGACATCGCCGTTTTGGTTATCGCTGCGGATGACGGAATCATGCCGCAAACCGAAGAAGCGATTAGTCACGCCAAAGCTGCTGGCGTGCCGATCGTGGTAGCCCTCAATAAATGTGACCTCGAAGGGGTCGATCCGAACCGCATCTTAACTCAGCTGACCGAACATCAATTGACCCCGAGTGAATGGGGTGGTGATGTCGAAGTGATCCAAACCAGTGCGATTAAGGGCACCGGGATGGATGACCTTTTGGAAACACTGCTCACGATTTCGGAAATGAACGAGTACGCGGCGAACCCCGAACGCCAAGCACTTGGTGTTTGTTTGGAAGCCGAGCAACAGGGTGACCGAGGTGTGGTCACGAAGTTGATCGTTCGAAACGGAACACTGCGAGTCGGCGATATCGTGGTCTGCGGTCCATCCCACGGACGTGTTCGCGCAATGACCGACACTCTGACAGGCAAAGAACTCAAGGAAGCGGGCCCAAGTACTCCTGTGAACGTGATCGGCTTGGACCAAGTTCCCGATGCAGGTGACCGGTTCCATGTGCTCGATGACATTTCGAAAGCACGCGAGATCGCCGAGAGCCGCGAAGCATCTAGCAATCGCGAAAATTTGTCGGGCAGCACAACGAAGGTTTCGTTCGAAAATTTCCAAGAGATGCTGCTCGGGGGCAATTTAGGCCGCCCCGAAGACAAAGTGAAGTTGAACGTGATCGTCCGAGCCGACGTGAAGGGATCACTCGAAGCCATCGACAAGGAATTGACCAAGTTCGAGCATCCCGAAGTGGAAATCCGAGTCCTGCAGAGAAGCGTTGGTGGGGTGTCCCTTGCCGACGTAACGTTAGCCTCAGCGTCAGACGCAGTGGTTTTGGCATTCAACGTCATCCCCGACGAACAAGCACGTTCGCTGGCGGATGAGCGGGGTGTCCAAATTCGCCGCTACGAAGTCATCTACAAATTAACAGACGACATCAAAGCGATGATCGAAGGACGCCTCAAACCCGAAGAGCGGGTCGTCGAACTCGGCCGAGCACTCGTCAAACAAGTTTTCTCCATCAGCCGCGTCGGAACGATCGCAGGTTGCTATGTCGCTCAAGGAATGTTCCAGCGTGGGTGTCGCGTTCGCGTCAATCGCGATGGCCGAACCATCGGCGATTATCCGCTCGATTCTCTCAAGCGGGTGAAGGAAGATGTCAAGGAAGTACCGCGAGGAATGGAATGTGGTATCCGATTGCATGGATTCAATGACATCAAACAAGACGATGTCCTCGAGGCATATCGCATCGAAGAAGTCGCCCGAACATTGGATTAATTAAACCTTGGATTAACCTAACCTTGGATTAATTCGAAGACTCGATGAATGCGAAAGTCCGCTTCCTCGAGTTTGACCGCTTGCGACTTACGTACTTCCAACTTCACCCTTCACACTTCCCCCCATGTCCACACGTCGTTTGTTAAAAGCTGCTGAGGCGATCCGCGAGGTCGTTGCGTCAACCATCTTGACCGAGGTGCGTGATCCTCGCGTAAAAGACGTGACCGTGATCGGTGTCGAGGTCACTCCGGATATGCGTGAAGCGAAAGTCGCAGTCAGTGTGATGGGAACGGATGCCCAACAAACGTTGGCACTTCGTGGGCTGCAAAACTCGGCTGGTTTCCTGCAGAGCAAGATCGCCAAGCGAATCGAATCTCGCTACACCCCCCGATTATCATTTACGCTCGACAAGGGGATCCAAAACTCGCTCGTCGTTGGCGAATTATTGGCTAAGATTCGCCGAGAAAACGAAGGCGAGGATGCCGATGATGATGCCGTTGATGAAGCCGTTGATGAAGCCGACGTAGAAAATGACGACTGATTCAAAATACAATTTCCCAATCCATCCATTTCCATTCACTGCCGCAAGATGTCTGCAAGTAACCGCGCCTCGCTGATCACCAAACTTTTCACGGCGTTAAAAAAACATTACACGCCCACCCCGCAACAACCGCCCCGTCCGCTGCTAGAGCATATGCTGTACGCGTCATTACTTCAGGATGCGCCGGCCGAATTGGCGGATGAGGGAATGGCAAAGTGTGAGCAGGATTTTTTTGATTGGAACGAAGTTCGCGTCACGACCATCAGCGAGCTGAGCCAAGTTTTGTCGCGGTTGCCCGATCCAGTAAAAGCGGCAACGCGAGTAAAAAGCAATTTGCAGTCGGTGTTCGAAGAGTTCTACACCTTTGACATTGACCATCTGAAGAAAGACAACTTGGGAAAGGCAGTTGCCAAGTTTGAAAAAATGCCCGGCGTGACTCCTTTTGTGTTGAGCTACACGGTCCAACATGGCCTCGGCGGACATTCAATCCCAGTCGATTATTCGGCGATGGTAATCTTGATGGTCACCGAAATTGCCTCGCAACCCGAAGCGGCTGGCGGAAAGGTTCCCGGACTTGAACGAGCCATCCCCAAGAGCAAAGGAATTGAGTTCTCCGATTTGCTTCACCAAGCAGGCGTCGCACTAAGCAATAGCACCAAAGACAAAAAAGCGCGTGCATTGGTCGATGAAGTTGCCAAGGGATCAAGCCAACGACTCGACGAATGGTTAAGCGGAAAGAAAGCTGCGAAGAAGCGCGTCGCCAAACGTAAAGCGGCACAGGCTCAAGCCGCTAAGGAAGAAGCGGAATTGGCTGCCGAAGAAGAAAAGGCAGCGAAGTCGAAAAAGACGTCAAAGTCGACTAAAAAATCAGCGAGCAAAACCGAAGCCGCTGCTGCACAACCCGCAAAAGACGCAAAGTCAACGGCAAAAGCGAAAGCCAAAAGCGTGAAGCCCCCAAAGAAAGCAGACGAAGCGGAATCGGAGGCGGCTAAGAAAAAGCCGACCACGAAGAAGGCGACTGCCGCCAAGAAGGAAACGCCCACGAAGAAGGCACCCACTCCGAAGAAAGCATCTGCCGCCAGCAAACCAACTTCAACTTCGCAACCGACTGCGAAAAAAAAGAAGACGGTAAAGAAATCCGCCAAACCATTGGCTTCCGAACCGAAGGCGACTTCAAAGAAATCAAATAGTCGAAAACTCACCAAACGAAAACCGCGATAATTAAGAACACACGCTGAACGAATCATGGCTGGTCACTCAAAATGGGCAAACATCCAACATCGAAAAGGCCGCGTCGATGCCCAACGCGGAAAGATGTGGAGCAAGTTAAGTAAAGCCATCATCGTCGCTGCCAAGTCGGGCGGCGGCGATCCTGATGCAAATATCCGATTGCGCAAAGCGATCGATGACGCTAAATCGCTTAGCATGCCCAAGGACAATATCCAACGGGCAATTAAACGGGGAACAGGCGAAATCGCCGGAGGCGAAGTCGAAGAGCTACTCTATGAGGGTTACGGTCCAGGCGGCGTTGCAGTGATGTGCGAAGTGATGACGGACAACCGGAATCGAACCACGCCTGAACTGCGAAGTTTGTTCGGCAAATTTGGCGGTAATATCGGTAACTCTGGCTGCGTTTCATACCTGTTCGACCGGAAAGGATTGTTTGTCTTTGATGCCAAGTCTGTCGACGAAGAAAACGTGACCGAAATCGCGTTGGAAAACGGTGGCGAGGATGTGGAGGCAAGCGATGACGGAAAAATCCAAGTCACGACCGATCCCGAAAACTACCAATCGCTACTTGACGCATTCCACGCCGCAGAAATGGAGCCTGAGATTGCATCCATCAGCCAAATCGCACAAACGATGGTTGAGATTGACGGTTCCGTCGCAAAGTCCGTGCTGAAGCTTCTCGAAGCCTTGGACGATCACGACGACGTCCAAAACGTCAGCACCAATTTGGACATTACCGACGACATGTTTGAAGATTGATTTGGAATCCATTCAACGCTAGATAGTCCGATGCTGTAGGCAAGCTTCACCGTGCGACGATATCGCACGAAAAGCTAAATCACCTTGTCCGAAAATCGGAACGACGGGCTCATCGGAATAGGGCCCCGTTGAGCAGGGCCCCGTTGAGCAGGGCCCCGTTGAGCAGGGACCCGTTGAGCAGGGACCCGTTGAGCAGGGCCCCGTTGAGCAGGGCCCCGTTGAGCAGGGCCCCGTTGAGCAGGGCCCCGTTGAGCAGGGCTCAAAGGCTCGATGCTAATGCCGCTTCCGCCGCGTCGAGAGTCATGGCCGTGTCACTGGTGACATCGTGATTGGCGACTTGCACTCGCGACTTGACTCGCGACGTAAACGGGCTGGCATCGCCCGTATTGTTGCCAAAACTAATTCCGAGTGCCCGCGCGGCCTGAACGGCCGAACTATCAGGGTCCACTTGGCGAAGCTGATTTACAGCCTCGGTAATCGGGACACTGTTGATATCTGGTGGTTGGTAACAAACCATTTCCCCTAGCTTGCCTTCAACAATCAAGCGAACCGCATGAGCGCCGTACTGAGTTGCCAACACGCGGTCAAATGTCGTTGGCGCTCCACCACGTTGCAAGTGTCCGAGCACACAAACGCGAGTCTCTCGGTGAAGACGATGTTCAATTTCTTCGGCAACAACTTGCCCGATGCCACCAAGGTGAGCCTGTGCACCGGTTTGCTCCGACGCAACGCTGTAACCACCGGGCAGCATCGCTCCTTCGGCTACAACGACAAGCGTAAATTGTTTCCCTTGGCTTTCGCGCGATAAGATCTTGTGGCAAACATTTTCCCATGTCCAGGGAATCTCGGGGATCAAAATCACGTCACCACCTCCGGCGATACCCGCATGCAACGCAATCCAACCGGCATGGCGGCCCATGACCTCAAGCACCATGATGCGTCCATGACTTGCGGCGGTCGTATGTAATCGATCAAGCGCATTGGTGGCACATTCGATCGCACTATCAAAACCGAAGGTGAATGCCGTCGCGGACAAGTCATTGTCGATCGTTTTAGGGACCCCGATAACGGGAATACCATATTCGTGAAATTGCTGTGCTATCGCTAGCGAACCGTCACCTCCGACGCACACCAAACCTTCGATACCGAGTTGCTCGACCGTGGTTTGAACCCCAGCGAGCAGCTCCGGTTCAATCTCGACTCGGTCCGATACGCCCACGGTAGCGGCAAAGCGACCTTTGTTTGTCGAACCGAGGATCGTACCACCTTGGTTCAAAATGCCAGTAGTATTTTTCGGTGTCAGTGTTTTGTAGCGAACCGGATCGTGGAGGCCTTCATAACCCTGTAAAAACCCGACGCAGTCGTAACCGAGTTGGTTTGATGTCTTCACGACACCTCGGATCACGGCGTTCAGTCCTGGGCAATCGCCCCCACTCGTCAGCACACCGATACATTTTTTCGCCATCGAATTCAATCTCCCCCCAACGGGCATGTCTGTGCCTTCGTTCACGATTCGTCGACAAAGGCGTTTGTTTATTTACAAGAATAGGTCGTAAATCGGTGCAACAAGCCGATAAATGTACGCTTTATCCACTTGCCTTCGGCAAAAAACGCATGACCCTCAAAAAAGGAATCTCGGTTGCCTGCCTAATAAAACGCGAACGCATTCGTTGGCTCCTTGGCGTCGTGTTAGAATGCCCGCTTCGGATCTCCTCCATGCGTTGATGTCATCCCTGAACACTGGTGATCAAATTGTCTATTCGCAATATTTTCCTATCTGTCACGTTCCTATGTGCCTTCGCCTCCTGGTTGATCGCGCAAAGCCCCGCCGAGAATGCCACTTGGCAGGAAGTACAACAGGCAATCCACCAAGGATTGCCGAAGACCGCTATCGAAAAATTGGAGCCGATCATCACAAACGCAAAAAACGAAAAGAACTACGCAGAAGCGATCAAGGCGATCGCGATGAAGGTTGCCATGGAGGGGACGATTCAAGGTAACCAAGCCGAAGAAAAAATCGTACGGCTAGAAACCGAGATCGAGGAATCGCCAGCCGAGATGAAACCGATGATGGAAGCCGTTTTGGCTAATTGGTATTGGCATTACTTCCGACAAAACAATTGGCGGTTTATGCAGCGCACGCAAACCGCAGAACCGATCAGTGACGACATCACGACCTGGGATCTATCACGAATCCTTGCCGAAATTTCGCTCCACTTTGACAAGGCACTCGAAAACGCAGATGTCTTAAAACAGACACCGATCGGTCAATACGATGCACTTCTAGAAAAAGGCAACTCGCCCGATTCATATCGTCCTACGCTATGGGACTTCGTGGTTTACGATGCTCTTGATTTCTATCAATCGGCAGAACAAGCGGGTGCGAAATCGCAAGACGCGTTTGAGCTTGAAGCCAGCAGCCCGATCTTTGGACGGGTCGATGATCTGCTCGCGTGGGAACCAAACACCGATGACAACGATTCCCCTACGCTCAAGGCAATTCAGCTCTATCAGCAACTGCTCACCTTTCATAAAAACGACGATGACAAGTCAGCTCTCCTGGACGCCGATCTGGCGAGGTTGGTGTTCGGTAACAACCAAGCGGTCGGCGAGGAGAAGACGACTCGGTTTAAGGTGGCATTGAAGCGATTCGCCGAAGAACATGCTGATCATGAAATTTCGACACGCGCGCTACATGAACTCGCGACGCTCGTTCATCGCGAGAAAGACTACGTCGAAGCGAAAAAGATCGCTGAGGTGGGACTCAATCGACATCCAAATTCCATCGGCGCCAACCGCTGTTACAATCTGATTCGCCAAATCGAAGCCCCTTCCGCGTCAGCCGATACCGAGCGTGTCTGGAACAATCCTTGGCCAACGATCAATGTTCGCTACCGAAACATCGAAAAAGTTCATCTACGGCTCGTTCCATTCGACTTCGAAGAATACGCTCGTTCAAATCGTTGGCAACCAACCGCTTTCAATCAAGAGGAACGCAGCAAACTGCTACGAGTGACCCCCGTGAAACAATGGTCGGCGGATTTGCCGAAGACAGCGGATTACAAGGAAACCGTCGAACAGTTGCCAGTGCCGAAGGATGTGCCTAGCGGATCGTATTTTTTGATCGCTAGCCATCGCGAAGATTTTTCGGATGATGACAACCAAGTCAGCATGACCGAAGTATGGGTTAGCAAACTAGCATTGGTGCTTCGCAATGCTTACAGCATTGACTACATCGAAGGCTTTGTACTTGATGCAAAATCGGGAATGCCCAAGGCCAACGCTACCGTACGCATGTGGACTCGGATTCGCGGCAATAAACGCGTCGGCCTACCGAATCTTCGCACGGATGCAAACGGTGTTTTCCGATTCGATGGCGATGGGCGTGGCGGTGTGCTTTTTCATGTCTCCGCCGATGGCGAAACCCTTTCCTCGAAAGACAATATTTCGACCTATCGTAATCGCGATAGCGAGACGACTGTGGAGCAAACGCGGTTTTTTACCGACCGGTCAATTTACCGTCCCGGCCAAACGATCCGCTACAAAGGCATCTGCCTGCGGTTCAACCAAAAAAGGAACAACTACCAAACGATTTCAAACCGAAACGTCGTTGTGGTTTTCAGCGATGCCAACAATAAAGAGATCGAGCGAGTTAGCCTTCGCACGAACGACTACGGCAGTTTTAGCGGTAGCGTCACGGCGCCCCGTGACCGATTGATGGGCCAAATGTTCTTGCGAGTCGATGGAAAACCGCCTGGTCAAACGGCGATTCGTGTCGAAGAGTACAAACGCCCCAAATTTAAGGTAACTCTTAATCCACCCTCCGAAGCGGCAAAACTAAACGGCGATGTCAAACTGCAAGGCAACGCAACTGCTTACACCGGCGCTGCGATTGACGATTCACTTGTCAGTTACCGCATCGTTCGCGAAGTTCGCTATCCCATTTGGTGGGGTTGGTCGACAGGACGTTTTTGGTTCCCCGATCGAACGCAAGGGAACCAAGAAATCGCTCACGGTACCGTTCGGACAAACACCAATGGTTCGTTTGACATTGAGTTTGTTGCCAAACCGGATTTGTCGGTCCCTACCGAAAGCGAGCCGACGTTCATGTATACCGTCTACGCCGATGTCACCGATTCGGCTGGAGAAACTCGATCGGATCAAATGACGGTCAATGTCGGTTACACGGCGCTGGCAGCAACAATGAACGTGGATGATTGGTTGACGCCAAAAGAGCCAATCAAACTTTCAATCACCACCAAATCGCTTGACGGGCAAGGCCAATCGGCAAAAGGAACGGTCAAGGTCTACGAGCTCAAACAACCCAACACCGTCGCTCGCCCACCACTTGCGGGAAATGGGCATTGGCCATTAGGACACGCGGCGGACGGCGACAAAGACATGTCCGATCCCAACGCATGGGAACTTGGTGACGAAGTAGCCACCGAAGCGTTCGAGACCGACGGTGCCGGCAATGCGACGCTCAACGTCAAACTGGATGCAGGGGTCTACCGTGCGACATTAGAAACTCGTGATCGGTTCGGCAAGGAAGTGACTGCGTTACTGCCGATTCAAGTCCTCGACCCAGATGCGAAAAAGCTAAACATCCGAATTCCCAACCTAGCCGTTGCACAGGACAACTCGCTCGAACCGGGTGAGACACTGCAAATGATTTGGGGAACTGGTTACGAAACAGCTCGGGCATACGTCGAGATCGAACATCGCGGCAAGATATTGAAAAGTTACTGGACCAAACCCAAAACAACGCAAGTCCTTATCGAACAGCCCGTTGACGAATCAATGCGTGGCGGTTTCACCGTTCGTACGACCATGGTTCGCGAAAACCGAGCTTACTTCAATACACAATTTATTGAAGTCCCATGGACGAACAAACAACTGAAGATCGAATGGGAACATTTTGTGTCTAAACTCGATCCTGCTGCAAAGGAAACCTGGACCGCAATCATCACGGGCACCGATGCCAAGAAGATGGCGGCGGAGATGGTAGCAACGCTTTACGATGCGTCACTTGATGCGTTTCAGCCACACCAATGGCAACGTGACTTCGGCGTTTTCTATCGAGACGGCTCCAATTTGCACTCGATGTTCCAAAATTCCCGTCAGACACTTCAAGCCTTCATCCACGGATGGCGAATCGATTCACGCAACGGCTCGCTCACTTATCGTCACTTCCCAAACCAAATCAAAAACAATCAATGGGGATACCAACTTAGGCGTGGCATGATGATGAAAGGGGCTGCCGGTTACGCTTCTAATGCAGCGCCCGCCCCAATGATGGAAGTGGCGTTTGCAGAAGGCGAACCAATGGCGATGGCCGCTGCGGCGCCAATGGGTGGCGCGGATGCATTGCACCAAGAAGCCGCAGAAGAGGACGCTTCACTCACAGCTGAAAACGGCACCCCGGACGTCGATCTCGAAAACGTCTCGGCACGAACAAACCTGAACGAAACCGCCTTCTTCTTTCCTCATTTGTTGGCAAGTGACGACGGCACGGTTCGGATGCAGTTCACAATGCCCGAGGCGTTGACCGAGTGGAAATTCTTGGGGTTTGCACATGACAATGAACTACGTAGCGGACTTTTAACGGGTACAACCGTGACGGCCAAAGATTTGATGGTCCAACCCAATCCGCCACGGTTTGTCCGCGAAGGGGACATGATTGAATTCACGGTGAAAGTGGTCAACCAATCGGCGACGGCACAAACCGGTCAAGTCCGATTGTCGTTTAGCGATGCGAAAAGTGGTGACTCCGTCGATAGAGAGCTAAGCAACGCCATTCTTGACCAATCCTTCGATATCCCCAGCGGCCAATCCCAAACGCTTTCGTGGAAAATCGAAGTTCCGGAAGGGATGGGATTTTTGACATACAAAGCGGTTGGGTCGACCGGCAAATTATCCGATGGCGAAGAAGGATATTTGCCCGTGTTGTCTCAACGAATTTTGGTCACCGAGTCGATTCCACTACCGATCCGAGGCAAACAAACGAAGGAATTTACGTTTGATAAGCTGCTTCAATCGGGCGATTCCGATACCATCCGACATCAAGCCTTGACGCTACAGATGACCTCCAATCCGTCGTGGTACGCCGTAATGGCGTTGCCATACTTGATGGAGTATCCGCATCAATGTAGCGAGCAAACCTTCAACCGACTTTATGCCAACGCCTTGGCTCGCCACATCGCAAATAGCGATCCGAAGATCGAGCGCATCTTCGAGCTGTGGCGTGGCACGCCCGCGTTGGATAGTCCGCTCGAAAAGAACGAGGAACTCAAATCGGTGATGCTCGAAGAAACGCCGTGGGTACGTCAAGCAGAAAACGAAAGTCAAGCTCGACGCAATATAGGCATCCTGTTCGATCAAAATCGTCTCGACGATGAAACCAACCGTGCGTTGTTCAAATTGACGGAACTTCAATTGGAAAACGGTGCGTGGCCCTGGTTCCCCGGCGGCCCTGGAAACGACTACATCACACTTTACATCACTACCGGGTTTGGGCGGATGCGGCATTTGGGTGTCGACGTTGACGTGGCTTCGGCGATCCGATCATTGACCCGACTCGATACGTGGGTCACCGATCGGTACAAGGACATCAAACCCGCCACTCGTGATAACAACCATTTATCAACCACGATTGCGTTCTATCTGTATGGCCGTAGTTTCTTCTTGAAGGATCAACCAATCGCTGCGGAACATCGTGAAGCGATCAACTATTGGCTTGGCCAAACAAAGCAGTACTGGCTCGATCTTTCTCACCGCCAATCACAGGCACACCTGGCGATCGCATCAAAACGTTTTGGCGATCTTGATACGGCCCAAGCGATCATGCGATCGATCAAAGAACGCTCGGTTTCGGACGAAGAAATGGGAATGTTCTGGCGAGAAAACGAGTTGTCTTGGTGGTGGTATCGCGCCCCGATCGAAACCCAAGCGATGATGATCGAAGCGTTTGATGAAGTCATGGACGATCGCCAAGCAGTCGAAGATTGCAAGGTTTGGCTGCTCAAGCAAAAGCAAACTCGCGATTGGAAAACAACCAAAGCAACCGCCGATGCCGTCTACTCGTTATTGCTTCGAGGTAGTGACTTGCTCGCTTCGGACGAATTGGTTCAAGTCGATTTGGGTGGCAAAACGATCGAACCGGTTGATGTCGAAGCGGGAACGGGCTTCTATCAAGGACGCTTTTCCAAAACCGAGATTAAGCCGGAGATGGGCAATGTAACGATGAGAAAGCTCGACGAGGGTGTCGCTTGGGGAAGCCTACATTGGCAATACCTCGAAGATATCGCCAAAGTGACGCCGCACGATGCAACGCCGCTCAAGCTAGAGAAAAAGTTGTTTGTCAAAAAGAACACCGCTGACGGTCCAACCCTTGTGGCTGTCGACGGCCCCGTTTCAGTCGGTGACGAGTTGGTCGTGCGAATTGTGCTGCGAACGGATCGTGACATGGAATACGTTCACATGAAGGATCATCGCGGCAGCGGTACGGAACCGGTCAATGTGTTATCGCATTACAAGTACCAAGATGGGCTCGGCTATTACGAATCGACTCGTGACACAGCAACGCATTTCTTTATGGATTATTTGCCAAAGGGAACCTATGTATTCGAGTACAGCACGCGAGTACAATTGCGCGGCGAGTATCAAACGGGCTTAGCAACGATCCAGTGCATGTATGCACCAGAATTCAATAGCCATAGCGAAAGCTTGGGGATCGTGGTGGATTGAGCTTCATCGGGCCAATTGAGCTTTATCGGGCCAATTGAGCTTCATCGGGCCAACGGCTCAGCAGTTTGCCTGAGCCTGCCTGTTGAAGACTGCCAACCTAGGCCGAACGAAACACAGCGTCGTTCCATCCCACACGGAAATCAAAAGACCGGTCGCGGTAAATGGCCCCGACGGTGCCCCTTTCAAGTCTCGCCTGAGGTTTGACAAGAGTTTGCTATACCGATCTCACAATCACTTTAGCTCCCTGTTTCCCAATCACTTTCACTTGCGTTCCGCTCTCGATAAAGTCCCCTTCGGTGACGACGTCGACCGAGTAGTCGTCGATTTGGATTTTTCCGCTCGGTCGCAGCGGGGAAACTGCTTCACCGACGTTGCCGACTTCGACTCGTTGCCAACCGGGAAGCAGAGCTTCGCTCGCCATATTGCTTGTCGACACACCTTCGAGCGCAACGGTCGGTTTGAGCGTCAAGCGGCTCAGCCCTGGTATATCCTGAATGAACTGCGATAGAAACAACAGTGCTAATAAGAACGCGGCAAATGCGCCGACGACGGTCAACACATCCATACCAAGCCCCGATAAATCTTCGGCACTTTGTGGCAACAAAAATCGGCGAGATGCCATCACGAGCGACCCGAGTGTTAGCACAATCCCGCCGATGCCAGCGATGCCAAAGCCAGGAATCACAAACATTTCGGCACCAATAAACAGGATCCCAATCACGAATAGCGTCACTTCGAGCCATCCCGCAGTGCCGCCGAGAAAACGGCTCCAAAAGAACAAGCCAAAACAGAGTAGCGATGTCAGCCCACCGACGCCCAATCCCGGAGCACTCAATTCCATTACCAGCGCAACCAACCCAATCACGATCAATAGGAAAGTGACAAAACCGGTATTGAGCAGGAACACCATGGTATCGACCCAAGTTCGTTCCATAACAGGAATCGGTTCGGATACATTGAGCACTTCGGCAAGTTCATCGCGGCTATCGATTGTTTGATTTGCCATGCCAAGTTCGGTTGCTCGGCGTCCATTCGCGGTAAAGAACATCTCTTTGCCTGCTTCGCGAACCGATGCCCCCTTGGTCCATTCGTCTTGGTCGTCGAGCGACGCCCATTCCTTGTTGCTAAAATAGCGGATAGCACCGTCGCTATTGTTGGTCGCTTTAAAGACCACCATGTCTTTGTCAGTCATCTTTTCTGCTAGTGCAATCGGTCGATTCGTTGCAGACGCAGTGTCGCGGACTTTCTGAGCCAATACACTTCGGCTTTTCGCTTCGGTGTAACGATAAGCACCATCAGCGCCCATCACAATTTCGCCTGCATCACCGATCCGAGCATCGGGAAGCATAATGATTCGGTCACATGCCAAAGAGAAAAGCGCCGCGCCGCTGATTGCATCTTTTTCGATAAATGCAACGGTTTCAACATCCTTTGCATCGAGCACCATGTCCATCAAATCAAAGGTCACATAAGTGAACCCGCCTGGGCTATGGATATCGAAAATCACCACATCGACGCCCGATCTAACGGCATCGTCAAATTTCCGTTTCAGCAGCGCCCCACTGAGTGGATTGATGTCTTCGTGCAGCGGAATCATGACAGCCCGCCGAGCCGGTTGGTTTGAGTCGACTTTTTCGGCCACCGCATCTTGCCCCCGCGATGGGAGCGAAACGAGTGCCAAGCTCAGAGTCAGAAAACAACAAAAAAATCCACGCATAAGAATTTTCGGGGAAAGCAGATAGTGGTTGATCACCGCCGCGATCATAATGCAAAAATACACTTCCTCAATTTTAGCAACCATCCGAGATTGCTGCAGGAAGTAAATTCGGCGCTGTTGGATTAGAATGAACTCCGATCCTACCTCCAAAAACCCAGAAATGTCTATGAATCACGCGCAATCCGCTATGCGACTCTGTATTTACTTGCTTCTTTTCATGGTTTCCCCCTGCGTCAATGCGGCCGATCGCCCCAACTTTGTTTGGATCATGTCCGAAGACAACTCGACGAGCTACCTGAGACACTTTGACACGAATGGTGCTCCGGCACCTCATATTGAGGCATTGGCCGAGCATGGAATTACGTTTGATCGTGCGTTCAGCTGTGCTCCGGTCTGTTCGGTTGCTCGCACCACGCTGATCACTTCTTGTTATGCGCCACGCATCGGCACTCAATATCATCGCCGTAGCAAGATGGCGGCAATGCCATCGGGGCTAAAGATGTTTCCTGCCTATTTGCGTCAGGCTGGCTATTACACAACCAACAATAGTAAAGAAGACTACAACGCTACGAAGTCGGACGACGTTTGGGACGCCTCATCGAAAAAGGCATCATGGAAAAATCGCCCCGAACCGTCCACTCCATTTTTCCACGTTGTGACGACTACCTTGTCGCATGAAAGCAGTCTTCACTTCCCCGAAACCACTTTGAAAGAGTCGACGAAGACCGATCCGAGCCAAGTTTCGTTGCCACCCTATTTCCCCGACACCGAAGTTTTTCGGTACACGCTCGCTCGATACCATGACCGGATCATGGCGGTCGATAACGTGGTCGGTAAGATCGTAGAGGAATTGACACAGGCGGGTGAACTTGAAAACACCTTCCTATTTTACTTTGGTGACCACGGCGGAGTATTGCCACGGTCAAAGGGCTATTTGTTTGAGTCGGGCCTACGCGTTCCGTTAGTTGTCCGTGTCCCCGAGAAATGGAAAGGCTCCGTCGCTCGGGAATTGGGAAGTCGCACAGACGGCTTCGTCGAGTTCGTCGACTTTGGGCCCACCGTATTGAAACTTGCCGAAGTCGAAATCCCAAGTGGGATCGACGGCAACCCGTTTCTAGGCAAGGGGACCGACGCCAAAGAAGTCGACGGTCGGAACGAGACCTTCGGCTATGCGGACCGATTTGATGAAAAAACGGATCTAGTCCGTTCACTTCGCATTGGCGACCTCAAATACATCCGTAACTTTGAACCGTATTATCCCGATGGACTTCAAAACAACTACCGCTACAAAATGTTGGCGTACCAACAGTGGCGAGACCTTCACAATGAAGGGAAGCTCAACAAGGTTCAAGACCAGTTCTTCGTGCCCAAAACGGTCGAGGCATTGTACGATCTCCAAAGCGATCCACACGAAGTCCATAATTTGGCTAGCGACCCCAAATTTTCGAAGACACTTGCGCAGATACGAGCGAGATTGAACGAGCGGCTCAAAGCGATGCCCGACCTAAGCTTCGCCACCGAAGCGGGGCTGTACAATATGGCGATGGACAATCCTGTCGCCGCGGGCCAAAAACACCGCGAAGGAATTGGTCGACTAATCGACATCGCCAACCTATCGCTATTACCGTTTGCGGAAGCCGAACCGAAACTGCGGCAAGCGATCGAGAGTAAATCACCCTGGGAACAGTACTGGGGCCTCATCGCCGCATGTTGTTTCGGACCAGACGCTGCACCACTATCCGACACCGTCAAACCACTTCTCGAGAAGGCTCAACCGTTGGTCGTAATGCGGGCCGCCGAGTTCATGGCGCTTGCAACGGACGACGACCCACGTCCCGCGCTGTATCGAGCAATCAGTGGATGCAGCATCGAACCCGAAGCGTTACGAGTACTCAACAGCGCCGTGTTTTTACACGACGGCTTTGGCGACCGATTACGGATCAATGCTTCGGAGATCAATTTACCGGAGGCATTGATGGACAAACGGGATGTCACCAATCGGGTGGAGTATTTGGGGCGCTAAGAGTGTCGCCTTTTACTGCAGCAAAATGCGGTTATCGAACTCCAAAAACTTGGATTTCGCCTCGCCGTGTATAACGCAACGATGCGTCATATTTATCAGGACGCTCGGTCACCCATCTTGAGATATTGACATCGAAATCCCAAATCGCCATCGGATACCAGGTATAGGCGACGTCGTCTTCGTTGTCGACTTCATACCCAAGGGTAATTCCATCATGCCTTGCACAATCTTGTGGCGAGAAACCAACCTTCGATAGTTCGGTGAGCTCGGATGGCCAGCGACCTTCTTGCATCCGGAACTGCTTGATCGCGATCGTCACCAATGTCCAACGTCGCTCAAAGTCGATCTTTTGCATCCTATCAACGCGACCATCGATTCCCCATCGAAACCAACTCAGGTCACCAAGGATTGTGGCATAGGGAACGTTCACGACCGAGTAGTCGCGAGGTGAGTCATTTCTCTTTTCCCGCTTGGGTTTGCGTCGGTATTCGGCAAGCCCCTTTTCGAGTTCTCTAATTTGCTCGGTATCGGATTCCATTTCCTCAAGTAGCTTCCGAATCGCAGCCGAGGGAGTTCCGTAAGGTGCAAAGTCGACCCCGCCCATCACCTCCACCGAAAGGCACCCTGTTGAACGCGAGGTATAATAGTCGAGGTCTAACGCATTTTCGGATGCGACTGAATGCTTGACTCGATCCACGAGGTCATCGAGCGGTTCGAGTTGACCACGCAATTGTTCAAACTGTTCCGGTTCGGTCCAAAAACCAAGTTCGAGGGATTGTCGGATCAAGAGATAACGTTGCTGATCCGAGAACATTCGAAATCGACTCAATCCAAATTTTGACTTTGTGTCGAAGGCATCGGCAACCTGCTTCATCATTTCAAGCGTTAGCATCGCTCTCGAGCGGTCCCCTTCGTGAACTGCCACACGAAACTCTCGGCTCATTAAGTCTGTCAACAAATTCACATAGTGGTAATCGCTAATTGAAGAATGACGACTGAATCGGGACGATGGAAGCCATACTGGCGAGGTGTCTTCCGCAAGGAGTTTTTGGACTTGCTCAATGATCGGCTGAGCCCGCTCGACAAACGGTTCTTCAAGCAAACCTTCCGCCCATGGTTCACCTTCGGCTGCCAGTTCTTCTTCTCGTCCTTCGTTACGCGCCTTAAGAGACGCAAATTGATCCCAAAGCGCATAGGTGGCGGACAAGACATCAAGCCAAGCAGCAGACCGTTCATCTGACGCGGCATCGTTTGACCAATTTGCAAATGAAGTTGTGTTGATTGGCTTCCCTTCCTCGGTCCAGTTTGCAAGAATCGCTTTCACATCACCTGCGGCTAGCGATTCACGGACTTTGCCAACGGCAAACAGGGCCACAAGCAGAACCAATGGGATCGAAATGAGGCTTAGATAGAACCACTCGGATCGGTGAGTTGAACGGGTCGTTTTCATCATTACTCCATCTCCTTTGTCTCAGCTGAGTCGACATCTTGATTCGCAAGTGCCTTGGCTTTTTGTTCCCAAGGTGAATACCATTTGATCGACGGAAGATTCCTATAGGCCCACAACAAGTCCGACGGATGAACTCGATCCGATGACGCTTGAACCAGGGGACCGTATGGGCTGACATCAAAACTTTGCTCGGGTCCGATGAGCAAGTTGTGCAATTCGCGGCGAATCGGTTCGATCGGCTTGCCCTGTTCTGACGCTTCAATCATTCGCAACCCTGCGTCAGCGACCGCTTCGGCTAACCGCGGCTGGATAATGGGACGCAGCGGCATCGTGTACTCATCGGGACGCAGCGGCATCGTGTACTCATCGGGCCACGAGTTCGATTCGTAGCCACCAAGGCTATCGAATCGGCTCTCACGTTTGGTGACCTCGTCATACCACGAAATCAACACAGCACGCCGTCGGGCCTCACTTCGTGCCTCTTGGTTCGCCAACATCGCAATCGTTTCTTTTGCGAAATCACGTTCCCGAAACGCGTCGAAGGATTCATCGCTCATCAAATTGGTGAGCCATATTTCGATTACGTCAGCCCGATCTTGATCGAGCCAGCGACTACTTTTTCGCAGTCGCTTCACCACATCGACCATCATCTCGATCCAATCGGTCATCGCCGCGGCCTCGACTTCGTTATCCGGAGCGGACTGGACGCGAACTTTCTGGTAGTTGGCGTACTTGATCATCGGAAACAGCGTCTGCGAATCAATCGACAATGCCGGAACGTTTTCGATTGATCCCCCCGGAGGTTGGAAGAGCACTCGCGGCTCGAAATTGCGTTTTTCGAGCTGAGCCAATCGTTTCTCGGCCGACGGCTTTTCATCGATCAAGTTTTCATAACCCAACGTTTGATGGATCGTCAGCGGTTGTGGATAGGCAAACCGTTTCGTTGCCTTCGCCTGTGCCAATCGTTGACTTCGAATAGCATCGGAAATCGTCGGGAATTGGGCGACCTTTAATGCAGGCGAAATCAGTGGCACACACATGATGAGACCGATCGCACCTATCGAGATTACCCATGATTGCCAACCTCGGTTTTCATCCATATAGCGCCGCATCATCAACCATGTGGCCAACATCGGCAGCATGCTCAGTAAGACGAGTAGCCATAACGGCATGTAGAGCATCATCGCCGCATATCCCAGCCAATACGCAGTGAAGATCGATAACACTGGTGCTAAGACCGTCGACAAAGCTAACAATCGCGTTAGTTGGCTAGTCCACTGGGATACCGAATAGAACACCCACAAAACCAGCGTCACAAACGCGACGGATGGAATGAATTCCAATCCTTCGCGGTAAAGGTTCGGCAGAACTTGGTAGGTCAACAACCAATACAGCAAGATCGCAGTCGCAACGATACTGAGCCCAACCAAATGGCGCCCGGCCCAAACGATTGTCGGCGACGCTCCACGATCGGCCAAAAAACGTAACCGGCTGGCGCTACCATCGCCGGTGAACGCAAATACGCCGAGCCATGCTACGCCGACCAAACCGGCAAGCATCAGTGCCCCCAATTGTCCGCCAGCGAAACTGACCCATTGGCTCCGTGTGAAAAATGATCCTGCGACCGTGCCAAGCATGATCATCGCAGTGATCGCCAATAGCGTGTATCGACTGTGGTGGATCGATTGCCACAACAACGAAGCGATCGATAGTCGGTAGGGATCTCGCGAGGAGGAATCCAATTCGCTCGGTCGCCACGGTTCGGCCCAAGACAATGCATCAATTTTGCGAGGGGACTCTGGTTCCGTCGGCCCTAACGCCTTCATCGCCGCTCGGTTAGCCAACCAAGTCATCAACACGATGGATGCGACGAGAACCGAATAGGTGACCAAGACCGATTCAACCGAAGCGCCCCATGATGGCCCCAAGCCCCAATTTCGTAGGGAACCGATAGCTTCGATCACGACAAAAGGCACAATGGAAAGAGGAAGAATTCCTAGCAGGCTTGCGAATGTGCCTTTAAAACGCCAAGTCGTGTAAAAGCCACAGACAAGAATATAGAAAGAGTGAACCGCCAAAAAAACGTAGGTACTGGCGCCAAGCCAGCGGCCAAATCCCATTCCTCCCGCGTAGCCGCCGGTGTGACCAGCGTGTGTCAATGCCACCAATACAGCACAAACACCCCACATGATGACTAGACCGACCATCGATGCGGCAAGCTTGATCCAAAAGACTCTTGCCGGAGGAGTTGGCAGCGATCCAAGCCACCAAAGTGTCTTTTGCTCCTTCTCTTGACCGACCAAAACCGCTGCAGCCCCAACGGAAAACAATGCCGGCAAGACGAAGGGAAGATAGTTTCCGATATAGTCTCTTTGGTACGAAAACGTGGCGATCCATTGCCATAGTACGACCAATAGCAAACCAACCCCCGAAAGGATCAGCAACACCGGCATCAATTGCCGGCTCTCTTTCCATACTAAACCGCGAGTTGTTCCATGACCTTCATTCATGCTTGACTCCCGCTAGTGACCTTGGCATCCTCTTCGACGATCTCGGACGGGTTTTCGCGTGGCCGTCCCGGACCAAGTGAACCTTTGGTGTAGGCAATGAAAATCTCTTCGAGCGGCAATGCGCGTTCACTCGTCCCGACGACTCCTTCGCGTGAAGTGAAGAGGGAGTGCATGTCGGATGAAAAGTCACGGATCACCAATCGGCGTTGGCGTCCGTAGGTTTCCTCGCACAATGTCTCGGTCGAATCAGGCAATTTTGGTAATGCAATCAGCGGGTCGTCCAAGTTGACAGTCAATTCAATGATTGAATCCTTCAATTCCACCAACGGACAACACAATCGAAGTTTCCCTTGGTGCAAAATCGCGATCGTATCAGCCACGCGTTCGACTTCCGAAATTTGGTGGCTCGATAAGAAGACGGTTCGCCCGGCCGCAGCGCGGTCGATCATACTTTCCAAAAAATCGCGGCGGACCATCGGATCAAGCCCCGAGGTCGGCTCATCGAGGATCAACAGCTCGGGATCGTGTGCAAGTGAAAGGGACAGAGCCACCTTGGCTCGTTGCCCCTTGCTCAAATTGCGAATTTTTCGGTCCTCTGGAATCTCGTAGCGACGGATCGCTTCCCCGTAAGCGGGATGAAAATTGCCACCGTAGAATGAAGCAGCGAACCATCCAATCTCGCCTACCGTCATCCAATCGTAAAGTGCGGGGGCGTCAGAGACATAACCGACCCGGCGGCGAACCCCAAGTGGATCGCGCATTGGATCAATGTCGCAGACAGAAGCAGAACCCGAAGTCGGCTTTTGAAATCCAGTCAAAATTCGAATCATGGTTGTCTTGCCAGCTCCGTTTTCGCCTAGCAGCGCAAACACGGTCCCTGGTTCGACGTTCAAGTCAACGCCAAGTAATGCGTCACATCCGCGGAAACGCATCGTCAAATCAGTAGTGGTGATAACGTGATTCATAGAAAATTCGAAATGCGAAAGAGGTTACTCGGGCTGGTTTACTCGGGAACAGGTGTGTTGATGGTGGCGACGTTTCCGTCAAGCTTATTGAGCTTCACATCGACAATTTTGCGAATCTCATCAGCAGAAAGGCCGCCGTGCAAGGCCTCGCTCAACACGCTACTGATCCGATCAGCAATCACGGTTTTACGTTCCTTGCGACATCGTTCGACCGCCCCTTTACAGACGACCACACCGCGACCGCGAAGCGTTTCGATCACGCCATCGGATTGCAGTTCTTGGAAAGCGCGAGCGACCGTGTTGGGATTGACAGTCAGTTGCTGGCTCAATTGACGAACGCTCGGCAGCAATTGCCCTGAGCGCAGCGTTTGCTCCGCGATGGCGTATTTAATCTGGCGAACGATCTGTAAGTAGATCGCGACGCCGTTGGATGGATCGACCGTAAAAAACATTGTGTAGTCCCATCACCTTTCTATCGTTCGGGTGTACTAGCAAGATAGTATGGCAATTCAAATGGGAAGTCAAGTGTTTTTTTTGGCCGGACCGACCGACGGGCGTTCCAACGCATCGCAGTCACCTTGGGGCATTCTGCCCCGGCGGGGCGAATTGCCTCGCGAAGACACCCTCTCTACCGCAAAAAACACCGCAAATAGCGACTTCTTTGCTTATGGCACACGTTGTGCTTTTCGATCAACACCAGCGATAGAAGGATTGGTATCTACACAAGTTTGCGACAATCCAACTCACCCTCGTTCGAGAGGGGCGGAAACGGACTTGCGAGCTTTCCGGGGAGGGGCGACTTGGAAAGTTAGGCGGATTTGGCATTGCAAAATGCCCTCCCCAAAGACTCGTTCCTCGCCTTTGCCCCTCCCAAGGGAGGGTGAAGTGACTTGTGTAGATACCAATGCGATCGAAGAGAGGGGGAGTTCCCCACTCAATCGCCTCAACACCAAAGACTCCACGTTTCACTTTCCATAGGGACACGCTGTATGAAGACCACACTGAATCGTTCGAAATGGATGGCCACTAGCCTCGGGCTTGCTGCTTCGGTTGGATTGTTCGCCGGCGCCGCGTACGTGAAAGCCGACCAAGCCCATCGCGATCCGTTAGCCAACCTTTCGCCCGAGGCCGCCGAGGCAATCGATTCGGCAAACTCACTTTCGAGCGCATTCCGCACGATTGCCAATCGCGTTTTGCCATCGGTCGTCGCGATTGAAAACCGCCCCAAGATGGCATGGAATACCAATCAAAATATCAAACCATCAAGCGAACCGTTTGATGGAGAAAACCCGTTCAAAGGAACGCCCTTTGAAGACATGTTCAAGGGTCACAACTTTCAAATACCACCTCAAGGCCGATTCAAGATACCGACACCCAACAGACCCGGCCCTCGTGGTGGCATTGGTTCTGGCGTGATCATTGACGAGTCAGGCATTGTGCTAACCAATAACCACGTGGTCGCCGGTGGTGGCGAAGTGATTGTGCGAACACAAGATGGCCGCGAGTTTATAGCTAGCCATGTTTGGACCGACCCCAAAACGGACGTTGCGGTCGTGAAGATTGACGATGCAACGGACTTGGTCGCTGCCGTGCTAGGCAATAGTGATAAAGTCGAAATTGGCGATTGGGTCTTGGCTCTGGGACAACCTTTTGGCTTGGAAAGCACTGTGACCGCTGGCATTATCAGTGCAAAGCATCGCGGAATCGGCATCACCGCACGCGAGAACTTCCTGCAAACCGATGCCGCAATCAACCCTGGCAATAGTGGTGGACCACTTGTGAATTTGCGAGGTGAGATTGTCGGCATCAATACCGCGATCCATTCGCGAAGCGGCGGCAATGAAGGAATCGGTTTTGCCGTTCCATCGAATTTAGTCGATTGGGTGAGCGACCAGCTAATTGAAACGGGTACGGTTCGACGTGCTTACCTTGGTGTTGGTATCCAACCAGTCACGCAGAGCCTGGCGAAGCAATTATCGGTGAAACCTCGCGGCGGCGTTGTCGTCACCGACGTGTTCCCAGGAACTCCGGCTGCAAAAGCCGGCTTACAAACGGGTGACGTGATCGTTCGCTTTGGAGCCGAACCGGTTTCAACCCCGCAAGCATTGCAATTAATCGTTGAGCGAGCCCCCATTGGAAGTACGCAGACGATCGAAATTGTCCGCAACGGCAAATCTGTCAACTTGTCTTTTGAAGCCGCGGAACAGACAGCGAATTTCGCCAACCGTTCGAATGGTGTCAGCAATCCAGCAGAAAACAAACGCATGGAAGATCTTGGACTCGAGATCGCTCCGGTGGATGCGGATGTGGCAAAGCAACTTGGACTCGATCAAGTCGATGGCGTGGTAATCACGATGGTGGCCGACGGCAGCCCGGCCGATAAGGCGGGCTTGGCAACGGGCATGTTAATAACGCAAGTCGACCGAGTGAACGTGAACACGGCCACCGATTTTGAGGCGGCAATTGCGAAGAATCGCGAAGAGAAGAAGACGGGAGTCCTACTTTTGGTCCGCACGGAAAAAGGCTCACGATTCGTCGTGCTACAGTCCAAATTCGCTGTTGGCCCCTCATAGGGCGGACTCTTCTTTGGCGGCTAACATCGGAACCACCTCCCCTCCGAGGTTCCATGTTAGCCGTTTATTGCTTGACATCCATCGAATCAACGATGATGCGATTGCGTTAAAAGTTTGGCGGCGTGATCCAAGTGGGTGACGCAGAGCGGTTATGACTTCTCGCTTCTGGATTTATAGCACGGATTTGACCGACGACCAATTGGCTTTCGATGTTATTGATGTGAGGTTCAAACGAAGCCAAGATTCGGAGTTTTTCAGCCATCGCTTCCGACGCCACGATACCACGCAGCACGGTTCGGTCGCCTTGGTGGAAAACAACAATATCGGACTCGGCGGTCTGGCTCAGCAGCGACTGCAATTTCGCGTCTCGTTTCAAAGCAACGGCGGAAATATACGACGCGTCGGCCATGTCCGACACATCGATATCTAATCGCGGATAATACATCTCGCCTGGCCGAATTTGTGGAAACGGTCGGTTAATTTGCCCTGCCCGATTCGGTGGTTCTCTCAGCGATTCGACTGACGTACGCACTCGACCTGTTCCGATCGCTTGCTCGCTGCCGACAAATCCTTGCAGCGAACCTCGGTTCGATCCGACATAATCATTCCGAGAACGATTCTCTCTCAAGAACCGCTCGTCGCCCTCCAATGTCCCGGCCGTTTCCATTGCCTCAGGCGTCGCCGCTTGCGGTCGCGTACGCCTAGAAAGAGGTTGACCAACGGACCGCTCCCCGAACAGTTGCGCCTCCGCATCGCTAACGAGCAGGCTGACCATCATCAACACCATTAGACTTAAACGCATTTTCATGGTTCTTCACTTTCGGTTGCAGGATTGCCGAGTACATCACCGAGGGTTTGACCGAGGGAGATCCAGCAATCAAACTCGTTGACCATCAACTCAACACGAGTTTGATCAAACGATTTGACCCTCACGGTATGAAGCGGCAAATCCAATATTTGGCCCGTCGCGATAATTTGCGTCCTTGGCGGTGACCCCACAGCAAACCATCCTTCTAGTTCACCGGCTCGGTTTTGAGTGATTGCGTTGAGCCGAACTTGGCCGAGCGACTTTGAAAAACCCTTTGCAAACAAATTGCGACTTACGAATTCGTTAAACCTTTCGCGTGGCGGAAATGTTTGCTCATCACGCACCAACATCGACAATTCGCTTTGTCGCTCGGTTGATTGCAGCGACAATGTTTCGATCGACAAACTCAAGTCAAGTTGATTGCCATTGACTAGCGGGGTGAGCGAGAAGCTGCGAATTTTGTGTAGTTGAGCTGAGCGATGAAAGTCGTGCAGAAAATCGGTCAGTCGGTTGAGTGTCGTTCTCGCTCGAAGAGTATAGCCAATCCGATGCCCCACCAACCTCGTCGCGCGTTTATTGGTTCGTGAACGCGTCTCAATGGGACGTGGAGTTTCCGCATCCACCGATGCCGAATCCATCCGGTGTTCTTCGACAAGTTTCAGCAACCAATCCTGATAGCGAGATCGTGCGAGTGCCGGATCATACGGCAGCGCCCGTGCAGCACACTCGTCTAATTGGTTTGCCAATCGCCGACCAGTAACCTGAGAAGTGTTTGCATCCTGCAATTTTGAATCAACCGACTTCAACTCGCCTTCATATCGCTGCGTTGGTTGTTCAATGTACTTTCGATAGCCGGTATCAACAGCGTACATCAATATCACGGCAATCCCAGCAGAAGCTAAGAGCATGGTTCTGCGATCTTGGTTCATATCACTTCCTCCACGGCGGGAGGTTCATTGGCGTCCAACGCTTCGGTCGGGCTAGTAGAACCAGGCATCGTAAAAATCTCTTCGTCGCGCTCGTCCAACGGTGGGATCGAAAAAGCGATGCGTGCTTCGAATTGCCAAGGATATTCTTCGTTGTTGGCCTGTTCACTGATTCGTTTGCTGGTGATCGAAAAGTTCGCGTCACGCAGTGCATTTTCTAACTCCGCGACACGATCGGGATCGTTCACTTGAACGGAAATGTCAATCACACCGGTGCTGCCGTCAACATTCGCTGACAATCGCCGAACATTGGCCAATTGGCCTTCAGGAAACTGACTCGACAAACGCTGCAATTGACTAAGCCAATCGACTTGGTCGCTAAGCCATTGCTGGACATACCTCGTTTCGTCCGCTTTCTCTTGAATCTTTGCCGCGACTCGCTCCGTCTCAACAAGCTCTTGCTTTCGTTCGGAAACCTGTGATTTCAAATCGTTCACATCGGCCATCAATGTGTAAGAACCGATCCCAAAACACCCCAAAGCCAAAGCGGCAATCGCGGCCCATCGCCGAACCGGATTGGGCAGCACAGGCGGCAACTTGGGGTGAATCAAATCGACGGCCATATGATGTTCTTGGAACACCGATGCCGCAGCAACCAATACCGGATCAGGCGAACCGGAATCGGATTCGTCCTGTTCATCCATCCCATTTTCGAAGGCCGAATCTTCGATCGGAATCGTTACGTATACCGGACGTGCCGACAACGATTCGCAAAGTGTGGGTAATTCGTTAAGCGAATCTTCATCAATCGCATCGCCCTCGGTCGGCCCATCGAGCTTGCTCCGAACCAAAACTAACAACTCCGGCATCTCACCGGGCGAAACAAAGTCCATCAAGGAAACGCTTCGCTGCACCTCCATTTGAATCTGGTCGGTAAGCGTGCCTACCTCGTGGCTGCCAGCACGAAACGTTCGCAGCGAAGCCAAACGATTGCCGCGGAAAAAGGAGAGTTCAACCTCCCCCTCATAAACAATAATCAACACGGACAAGGACGCACGAAACGCGCGTTGTTGCCGAAGTCGATACAACGGTGCGGTTTGCCGCGAGGTGAAGGCGGCTAGCTGTAGCCCCGTTCCGCTGACGGCATCGACCCACGCATCCAAATCGCTTTGTTCAAGTGAAAAGGCTGCGGCCGTTTGCGAACGCCGCAATTCCATTTCGACATCCACACCATCGGTCGCGTCTTGTGGCACCGCTGGCGCGCCAGATACGACGGGTGGAGTCGCACCGTCCAGCAATCGGTAATCCACCACCAATTCGTGTTCGCCGTCACCGATCAATTGTTCGACTTCCGCTCGCACTAACGCCGCCACTTCTTCTTCTTCGGCGGGTGGGATCTCGACCGTGGTCATCTCCAAATCGGTCCGAGGCAACAGCAGCAGCAATCGCGATGCCGTGATCTTATTCTCGGTTAGAAATTGACTCAGCACCGACAAAGCAGGCTTTTCCGAATCACGTTCGAGGGTGCCCCAAGCAACTGCGACGAACGATTCTTTGCGTTCCTTGACGACCAAGAAGTAGACGTTTACTTGGTCCCACGAAGCGAGCACGATCGGCCCTCGCTTTTTAGGGCCGGTCAAGGGAAGACGAAATGGAAGGCGATCAAGGAAGGTAGGAATCGGCATGGTTCGGGTTGTCTTCAGGCGACATTTCGCCACGCAGGTCAGAAATTGTAAAACCTTGGCCCCAAGCATCCCACGAGCGAAAATTTCGCGTGATAACTTCGTGAGTCGTTCCGTCCAAAGTCACAGTGCAGCGGAACGTCGGGGTCAGTGTGTCGCGAAAGGCAACAATTTGAGCGTGGTAGCAGTCTCCTCCAACAGTGAGCCAGGGTTGCAATTTGATAAAGGTGGGTAAATCAATGACATTTTCGGTCCAAAGCCAGGCGATTGTATCTCGCGTGGCTTCCGTCCCTGCGGACGAAACACGCCGTTCGACAATCTGGTCCGCCACATCCGCCGACATTCCAGGAACGCCTAAAAGGACTTCGCGCGGCGCATCCATCACGTCCACTTGACCTACAATGACCGGACCGGGATGAACGGAAACATCTTCAAGCAAACCTCTAAGATAATTAGTGCGGTCGCCAAAGTCATCCGAGAAGGGGCTTCGCATCTGTTTTACCTTATCATTGTCCTGACGAATCGATACATTTGCCCCCACTAATTCAAGTGGACTTGAAAACCGCTCCGCAGCGGGAATGGAGAAGTCGGGTGTCCACTCAGCCGCAGAAATCGCAGAGCTGCCACCGCTGGCGGCCCCGCGACTAACGCCGAATTGCCGGGCCGCGATCACGAAATTGGCCCATTCGGGAGGCCAAATCGCAGTTAATTGTTGGTGAAGTGCCTGCAAATCCTCACCATTGAGAAAAACGCGACGATTGCCAGCCAAGTTTTCGTTCTTTTGACCGCTGTCCAATGTTACATAGTCTCGCCAAGCGACCGGCGCAGGCGTGGAAACCGTTGGTTCTTGCTGAATCGACGAAAAATTTGCCTCGCCAAGTTCTTGTTCGCCCATCAACGCGAGTTCGAGTGAATCAAGCCTGTAGTTGTGGTCCCAATCGCCACCACAGTAGAGCTTTGCCCATTGGCGAGTCCACTGAGCCGGATCGCCGCTGTCTTCGCTTGACGCTGCCCCCAAACGGTCAGTCAAAGTCACCGTGCTCGTTTGGCTACTTCCACTAATCTGATAGACGCGCATGATCGCCTTCGCCATCGCGGAATCCATCCCGGGCAAATTCATTAACGCTTTGAGGGCCTGTCCTGATTCCGCGTTTTCCCACTGGTTTAGAACCAATAAATTGAGCTTCGCTGATTCATTGCTCAGCCCAAATCGCCATGGCAAATTTTGTTCCGGACGATTACTGGCTTCGATTGCGAATTCATTCTTAGGAGTGACTACAGAGAAGCTCCATACGGAATCCTCTTGCTCGCCGAGTCCTTCGATCGATTCGATCGTCACCGCCGCGAACGAATCGAGTCCATCACGATGAAAATTCAAACGCATGCCTCTTGGCTGCATCAAAGTGACTTTTAACGCCTCGATCGCGCTCATCGCCGTCAATCGTGCTTGAGCACGTTCGATCTGCAGTTGACTCACGCGATAGGCATCCGTCATCTGCTGATTGAATCCGTAAGCCGCCAAGGCAACCAGTGTGACAATCACCATGACGACTAACAAAGCCATGCCCTGTTTGGGTTTAGTCACTTTTCACCTCACGCAATCCACTGCCAGGGACAAGCACAACGATCCGCACATCACGACCAAGCGCATCATCGTCTTCGGTCGCAGATACGGCGACTTCGGCGGTTTCAACGATATCGCTCGCCACTTCACTGCTAGCGAAGTCTTCCGCCACAAAGGTGTCGCTGTCCGATGGCTCAGGATCGACTGCTGCGTAAGGACTCGAAGCAGCCGGCAAGTCAAAACTCAATTCAATCGCTCGCGGCAATCCTCCCTTCAATTGACTATCCCATTGGCCGATCCAACTCGATCCATCGGAATAGCGAAAACGCGGTGCAACTAGATTGCGTATGGAAGCAACTTGACGCTCTGTGACGGTGGTCGTTTCCGACAAAGCTTCGTCATCCGTGAGCCGATAAAGATCTTCGGTCGAAAGCAATTTCTCCGAAGCCCTCGACGGCGAAGCGGCCGACCATCGGTCGATTGGGAGCAATTCTCGATCCAGCTGAAAAGTCTCCTCTTCGGAATCAACTCCCGTGGCAGCAACGAATCCCGTGGCAGCGACAATTTCGTATCGCAAGTGGTACACAGCGAGCGGGTCCAACGCGATCGCGGGATTTTCGTTTTCCAAGTTCATTGCTTGGGTCGTTGTCGAAAGCGACTCCGCTTGCCGCGTCACTTCTTCAAGCCAAGGCAACGGATCAACCGATGGAATCACGTCGACTTCGAACCCTTGTTCATCCCCCTTAAAAACCGTCATTTCCGACATTCTTGATGGTGGCCCCGTGTCTTCCTCAAAAACACTCGCGACGGATCGCGGTTCCGCAAAATGTGCCGCATCGGATTCAAGCCAACTGCGCGTCACCCGTATCATTTGCATCTGATAGGTTTGATTCCAACCACGCTCTTCCGCAACGCGGTACGAGCCAAGAATCGACCAAGCCACGATCATCAATGTCGCTAGAAGCGCAAGCGAGATCATCAATTCAAGGATCGTGTACCCTCGATGGGGATTTCGATCGGTCACGTGGATTCGAGGGTATTTCATGGCAATTCAGGTTCCGCCATTAGACCGTCATCGGCCACCATCTCCGCTCTCGCATGATTCCACCGGACCAAGCGAACGATGGCTGAATCCGAATCCGTTACGCTTAGTCCGCCGTTTTCGTCGGCTCGATAGATGGACACGACAATTCGCTTTAGCGTTGATGGCGTCTGACTCGCCTCGATGGTTTTAGAAGCTTCGATATCGAACGTTTCGACTTTGTAATTCCATCGCGGATCGGACTCAAATGTCCCTTCAGAATCGCTTTCAATTTCCGTCTGCATCGCCAAGTATTCATCGAGAACCGATTGTGCAAACTGAAGAGCCACCGTCCGCTCCTCGGCTCGTCTGGCCAACTGACTCGCTTGACCCACTAAAGCAAACAATGCCGCACCACTACCGGCCAATACTGCGGTTGCGATGATCATTTCCATCAAGGAAAACCCGATTCGGCGTTTTCGTCGAACGCTCACGGAATTGGCTCCAAATCAAATTGCGTCGTTACCGCATCCTCGGAAAAATCACCCGGTGGATCATTGGTCATCTCCGCTGCTTGTTCTGGTTCCAATGCAGTCAATCGCGATACACGCATCATCCCCGTGATGGCATCGAGTTCCAAGGCAACACGACTGCCCGAAACCGAATCTCGCAACACGACCACGGCATCTCTGGTTTGCCCGTTAGAAAGAAATGGAAGATACCATCGGGAAGTCGATTCATCATCCATTGCCTCCGATGACTCTGGGATCGACGCATCAAGTGCATCGGTTAGCAAGGGATCGTCGCTATCGACATAACGGGTGCGGTCAAGTTGCACTTCATCGACCACAATATCGAGAGGCAATGACCAAATCGTTGACGTTGCCGTACTGCCGTTTTCGGTTGTAAGCCCACCGTTTGCAAACTCGTCGTTCGAATAGTCCTCGTTTGCATCATTCTCGCTTACGGAGTCTTCGGCGGCCAGCCTCTCCATACCCTCTTCGCAAAGTTGCTCGGCAATCAGTTCAGTCCAACTGCCCCATTTCACAACCGACCTTCCCGCATCAAAACGCATCAAACGCGGTTGCCCGCTCAATTGTGCGAGTTGCCTGCAGTTCGCAATTTCATCGCGCAACAAATTAGCCGCTTGCTGTACGGCACTATCCGCCATCGGCCGCCTGAGGCTTGGCCAAGCCACCGCGCCGATCGCGACCATGATCGTCAATACGATCATCAATTCAAGTAGCGAGAACGCGTTACGTGTCGGTTGGTTCAGCAATGGCTATGCTCAAGAAGGTTCAACAATCGGTTCCGATTTACAACGTCGTCGATTCGGCTTCCAACGATTCCGTCTCTTCCTCGCCATCGGCCGGTCGATTTGCTATGTCGTCATCGGTGCCCGCTTGTGCGTCGGGTCCCGCCGAAGAAATGCGAGGGAAATCGGGGCGAGCGGTGTCGCTGCTTCCTTCGGCGATATCAAACTCGTATTCGAAATCGTTGCCCCATGGATCGATCGGCAATTTGTTGCCATCAATATAGGGTCCAGCCCATTTGCGAGCCAAACGCTCATCATCAGGAGCTTTCAACAACGCTTCCAAGCCATCTTCGGTCGCCGGAAAGACCTTCATATCAACAACGTACATCTTCAAAGCGGATGCCAAGTTCCCGATTTGGACTTCGGCGGTGCGAATGTCGGCTTTCTGCTGCGAGCCCAACAACCGCGGTCCGACCATCGCAATCAAACCGACCAAGATGATTAACACGATCATTAACTCAAGCAGCGTAAAGCCACTACGTTGATCACGACTTTGTTTATGGTTTCGTTTCATTTTCATACCCTTTTCTAGTTAACCGTTGAATTCAAATCAAAGACTGGCAGCAGAACGCCTACGATCACAAACATGACCATACTGCCAATCAACACTAACATTAGCGGTTCGATCATTCGAACCATCACTTCCAATTGTCGCTCGACCTTGCCGTCGATTCGGTCAGAGATTTTGACCAAGACATCGTCGAGCGTGTTCGATTCTTCCGCGATTCGGATCATCGCCATGACCTGAGGCGGAATCAGCCCACTGGCCGCCAGCGGCTTGGCAAGCGTATCACCCGTAGTCACGTTTTCAGCCGACTTTAACATCGCCTGCTGAAGCAACCGATTGCCGGTCGATTCACTACTGATCTTCAGCGATTTGAGCAGCGGCACACCATTGCGTAGCAGTGTTCCAAGAACGCGGCATGCCCGCGACACAGCAGCATCGTGAAAGATGTCACCCAGTACCGGTATCTTTAGCTTCCAAGTATCCCAGTTCATGCGTCCGCTATCGGTCGCAATGTATTTCTTGATTCCAAACACGATCGCGATAACCGGAATCGGAAGCAAAAGCCCATAATTCAACAACGTATGGCTGACGGCCAAAAGCAAAACCGTGATTGTCGGCAACCCAGATCCGGTCGCCTCTAAGCGATCGAAAAAGGGCTGAAACTTCGGTACTAAAAAAACCATCATCAACGACGTGATCAACGTTCCAACCACGCCCAAAATGATCGGGTAAGCCAACGCACTAACGATCTTGGACCGCATTTCATCTTGTTTGCACAAGAAGACGCTCGTTCGGTGCAGGGACTCTTCCAAGAACGCCCCTTCTTGGCCTGCGCGAACCATACTGAGTGTCAACTCCGAAAAAATTGCTGGCTCCGCTGCCATGGCTTGATCGAGCGTCGCCCCTTCGGATACCGCATCGTGAACACGTCTTGTTGCCGCTTGCAAACGTGGATTAATCGTGACATCGCTGAGGATAGACAATGCCTCGAGCATCGGGACGCCATTGTTCAACAAGTCCGCTAACTGGGTGCAAAGGTCAGCGATTTGTTCCTTCTTGATTCGCTGCGGCAATTGTAAATTGCTTGCTGCCCCCATCGCTGGTTTCACATCCGAAACACTAACCGGATAGAGCGTTTGTTGGCGCAGACGCTGCATCGCTGCACGACGCGTTTGGGCCTCAATTGTCCCTTCTCGCCGTTCTCCGGTCGCCGTTTTGGCGACATACACGAAGTCTGGCATCGCTCTAATCCGCCTTCGTGACGCGGAGCACTTCATCCACCGTTGTTAAGCCGCTGCATGCTTTTTCCCAACCATCGCTACGCAGGGTCTGCATCCCCGCTTCGATCGCAGCCGCTTTGATCAAGTTCGATGGAGCACGCTGGGTAGCCAAATCGCGAATTTTGTCGTTCGTAACCAGCAGTTCATAGATCCCCATCCGGCCTCGATAACCAGTACCACGGCACTGCTCACATCCTTGCGGCATGTACAGCGACCCTTCCAGCTTCTCCAGAGGGAAATCATCGGGCAATTCCGCCGTGTTTGGCTCGTACTGCTGACGACAATTCGGACACAACCGACGCACCAACCGCTGGGCCATCACCCCTTCGACGGTACTGGCAACCAAGAATGGTTCGACGCCCATATCACAAAGCCGCATGAACGATCCCGCCGCATCATTGGTGTGTAGCGTACTGAAAACCATGTGACCGGTCAGCGAGGCTTGGGTTGCATTTTCCCCCGTTTCCAAATCGCGAATTTCGCCGATCAGAACCACATCCGGATCGTGACGCAAAATCGCTCGGAGGCACGCTGCAAAGGTCAAGCCGACTTTATGTTGGACCTGGATTTGATTGATCCCGTCGAGCTGATATTCGATCGGATCCTCCGTCGTGATGATCTTCGTGTCTTCGGATTTGATCTCATTTAGCGAACTGTAAAGCGTCGTTGTTTTCCCAGACCCCGTTGGCCCTGTTACCAAAACGATGCCGTGCGGCATGCGGATGAGTTCCTGATATTTTTTGTAAGTCGCTTCGGGCATGCCAATATCACGCAGCGACAAACTGAGGTTTGATTTATCGAGCACCCGCATGACGACGCCTTCGCCGTGCAGCATCGGAATGATCGACACACGCAAATCGACTTCGCGCCCCGCGACTCGCAATTTAATCCGCCCGTCTTGCGGAACTCGCTTTTCAGCAATGTTCATTTTCGACATGATTTTCAAGCGGCTAACAATCGCCGCCTGAAACTGGTTCATCTCTTGCGGAACACTTTGCGGCTGTAAAACGCCGTCGATTCGGTAGCGCAGTTTGAGCCGGTTCTCTTGAGCTTCAATGTGGATATCACTCGCGCGTGCTTCGACCGCTTCGCTGAGAATTTCATTAACCAGCCGAACAACCGATGCCTGAGTGGCCGCTTCCGCGTCCTCTGAACCATCGAGCTGTAACTCCTCGAGCATTTGGACGTCGCCGCTTTGCTGCCTTTGCATCGCGATCAAGCCGTCGATCGTTTCGGCTCCAACGCCTAAATGCTGCTTGATCAACTGGCGGACGGTTTCAGGAGTCGCAACGACCGGACGCACTTCCAGCGAAAGCGCGGTTGCGACGGTATCAAAGGCACCAAAGGCAAACGGATTGCTGACCGCCAACCGGATCCACCCGTCCGCTTTCTCGAGCGGGAAAACCTCGTAACGATGGATCATTTTTAAGGGAAATCCATCGAGCGCAGTTGGGTCGACCTGGATCTCTTCGGCGTCAAGCCATTCGAGCCCCATCACGCGAGCGGTTTCGGCCAATAGGGCCACGCCACTTTCAAAATCCCATTGGACTGCTAACGAACCGAGCTCGGAGCGAGCTCGCAACGAATCAGCGACTTGGCGAAGTTGTAGGGCAGTTAGGGCGGGGGCGATTCCGTTTACTTGAGTAATCATGGAAAGCGTCGCTCGTTGGATGGCCAAAATGCGTATGATGAAACTCAAACACCGCACAACCCGATGCCATGGCTTTACAGGCCGCAGCACATCAGATCGAGCGAGTCCGACTCGCGTCGATGCACCAATTTTTCTGCTCAAGAACCCGAAAACGCGATGGTTCCCCATCCGGCTCTAAGCGTCAAACCAGCGACATTCTTGGCTTCGTTATAGGTAGGACCGGGTTTCGAATGACGACCACGCCATCACGATTTCCCGACTGTTTTGGGAGGTCTCTGAATTTGAATTCTACTAAAATGCGGTCTCCGAGTCAAAGTCAAGTCTTCGCCATAAACCGCTCTGGGGCAAATATCCACATTCGCATGCAATTTTGGGGGCACACAGGCTTTTTCCAGGGCCAACTAACCTATCGACGCCGTCTCGCCCCGCTCGATCCATTCCCTCTCATGAGTTGAAGGGCTCGTTCAATCTGATCCGCATTGGTCTGTGTCAGCGGGATGATACGCATTCGCCCTGAACGTTTTTCGCTTGCCTGCAAATCGACCTGCTTCACAAAATCATGAATCTCCTGGGATAACTCCGGCGGAGCACGCATTACGATCGAATTGCTAACTTGGTCGACACTTAGGGTCAAAAGTGGTCCCGAGGCCTCGGCGTTGATCTGTTCGAGCATCGAGGCAACTTCTTGGGACACCCCTTCGGGGATCGAAATTTGCGGCCGATCCCGCCCTCGTGATAGTTGACTACTGTAAACCGTCCGCAGTAGATCTTCGACTCGTGTAGCATCCGTGTTTTCAATCCCCAGAATCTGAGGAGTTGCCAATTGCAGTGCATCGATGAACTCTGGCGAATCCAAAACAGCCAACAAATCCTCGACCACGCCCCGATCGGCTCGCGAGCCCTGAAAGACCAGTGCATTGATACGCGTGTCCGCCACAATCCGAGTCTGCGACGAATCACTCGAATAGCGGCTTCGGCTGCTACTGCGATTTTGGCGGAACAATTCCGTTAGCAAATCCTCGAGGTCCTCGGCATTGCCATGCTGCAACACGTAGACCGATAAATTCCCGCTTTCGGCGACGGGCGTGATCGGCGGGGAAACAACGACTTCCATAATCGTGGCTAGCATCTCGAGTGCGGAAGTGTCTTCCGAAGCGATGATCCATTTTCCGTCGCCAGGAAGAATCAACACAGCCGGCTGCTCTGGTTCTGATATTGGCCCAGAATCCGCTTCACTCTCCGGTTCCTTCGCCTGCGTCGCGACAAGCGTCACGGCGGGATCGCCAATCTTTGTCAAATCGTCTTCGGAAAATACCTTATCTGCCGGCGACGTCGCTCGTATTGGTTCTGGCGTAGATCCCTTTTCGGATTGAATCACGCGCAGCGGGTTCTTGCGAAGCGTTGGCCAAACTTCCTTCAATTGATCCAACAGTCTTTGAGAGTCACGACCAACGGTAATTGTCCGTACGCGAGAACTCGGCGCTACTCGATGCGACGCACCCCCTCCGCCCGCGTATGGCGTCAAAATCGTTTCACCCAATCGGACCAGTAACGCACGGATATCTTCGAGTTGTTCCGTGGTGGCGCGAATCAACAATTGTTGCCGATCTTCGTCCACTGTGATCGCAGGCACTTCATTCATTGGCGAATCCGCAAACAGAGCCATTACGGCATCCTCCACCGACTTTGGATCGTTCTCCTGCAAAGGAAAAATTTCCAACTCGCGCTGCGGCGGATCGAACTGAGCCAACGTCTCTTCGACCATCGCTAATTGCTCTTGATTGGCGATTACCACGAGTTGCTCGTTGTAAAAATCATAGCGAACCTCCACTTCGGGACGCGCATCGACGAACAAACTCTGCACGGCTTCGGAAACCTCATCGCCATCGATCCCCGACAGCGAAAAGGCGCGAAGTTGGCGGTCGCGAGTGAGCGGATCAATACGATCCATTTGCTCGATGACTTGCGCTGCGATTTCCTGATCGCGTGGCAAACCAACAACAAAAACGGTGCCGCTTTCTTCATCCGCACTAACACCAACCGTCGATCGCCGACCGAACGCATCCCGCAGGGCATCCACAACACCCCGAGGACTTGCTTTGGCCAACGGGTATGCCTGCATTGCGGATGATCGATTCGGCGAATTGTTGATCTGCTCCACCAGTGCCGCGATTTCCGTTTGTTCTTCATCGGTCGCTGACACAATCAAGCTATCGTTGACGCTATCGGCGCCGATCGTGGCTTGTGGGAAAGTCGCCTGCAGTGCCAATCGCAACGCTGAGGGATTGCCATCTTCCAAGACGTAGCTTTGAGTCGTTCGCTGTTGCCCTTGATTAAGCCCCTGGACGAATGTCGCAATTTTCGCATGGTCCTCCTCGGTCGCCGAAACAATCAGGCTATTACTCGTGGAATCCGCTGCGATTGTCGCTTTAGGAAAACTCGCTTGAACCGCCGAACGCATCGATGCGGCACTCCCGCTTTCCAACGGATAACTCTTCGTCGTCGTTTGCGCTTCGGCATTAATTGACTCAATCAATTCCTCAATTTGTGCGTGTTCCTCTTCTCGTGCCGCAACGATCAAACTGTTGCTCGTCGAATCGGCCCCAACCAACGCCTTGGGAAAACTCGCTTGAACTGCCAACCGCATCGTACTGGCCCTGCCAGTGTCCAATGGATAACTCTTCGTCGTCTTTTGTCCCTCGGAATTGATTGACTTGACCAATTCCGCGATTTGCAAGTGTTCTTTTTCAGTGGCCGAGATGATGAGGCTGTTGCTTACCGAATCGGATCCGACCAACGCTTTGGGGAAACTCGCTTGAACTGCCGATCGCATTGCCGAGGCATTACCACTTTCCAAGGCATAGTTCTTCGTCGTCTTTTGGCCCTCGGAATTAATTGACTTGACCAATTCCGCGATTTGCAGGTGTTGTTCGTCAGTAGCCGACACGATAAGACTGTTGCTAGCCGAATCGGCTCCGACTAAAGCGTTGGGAAAACTCGCTTGAACTGCCGATCGCATTGCCGCGGCATTACCACTTTCCAAGGCATAGTTCTTTGTTGTTTTTTGACCTTCGGAATTGATTGATTTGACCAATTCCGCGATTTGCAGGTGTTCTTCCTCCGTAGCCGACACGATGAGACTGTTGCTAACGGAATCGGACCCAATCAACGCTTTGGGAAAACTCGCTTGAACTGCCAATCGCATGGTTGAGGCCTTGCCACTTTTTAACGCATAGTTCTTCGTCGTCTTTTGCCCCTCGGAATTGATTGACTTGACCAATTCCGCGATTTGCAGGTGTTCTTCTTCCGTAGCCGACACGATGAGACTGTTGCTAACCGAATCGGCTCCGATTAAGGCTTTGGGAAAACTCGCTTGAACTGCCAATCGCATGGTTGAGGCTTTGCCACTTTTGAGCGCATAGTTCTTCGTCGTCTTCTGGCCCTCGGAATTGATTGACTTGACCAATTCCGCGATTTGCAGGTGTTCTTCTTCCGTAGCCGAGACGACCAAACTGTTGCTGACCGAATCGGAACCGATCGCCGCTTTGGGGAAACTCGCTTGAACCGCATATCGCATTGACGTGGCACTGCCACTTTTGAGTGCATAGTTCTTCGTCGTCTTTTGCCCCTCCGAATTGATTGATTTGATCAGTTCCGCAATTTGTGCGTGCTCCTCTTCCTTTGCTGACACAATCAAACTGTTGCTGACCGAATCGGAGCCGATCGCCGCTTTGGGGAAACTCGCTTGAACCGCATATCGCATCGAGGTGGCACTCCCACTTTTGAGTGCATAATTCTTCGTCGTCTTTTTTGCCTCGGAATTGATAGATTTGATCAGCTCCGCAATTTGTGCATGCTCCGCTTCCTTTGCTGACACAATCAAACTGTTGCTGACCGAATCTGCGCCGACCGACGTATTGGGAAAACTTTGCAACACGGCAATGCGCATGGTATTGGCGTTTCCAGAATCGAGCGAGTAGTTCTTTGTAATCTTCTTGCCATCGCTATTCATTTCCTCAATAACAAGCGAGATTTGTTCGTGATCGGTCTGGGATGCCGAAACGATCAAACTATTGCCTGCTCTATCGGCCGAGATCGTCGCCCTTGGAAAACTCGTCCGTATGGCGATGCTCAATGCATAGGGGTCGCCCGTTTCAAGCGGATAGTTTTTAGTGATCTTCTCGCCACCGACATTCATCGAATCCATGAATTCTGTGATTTTCTGTTGGTCTTCTTCGGATGCGGAAACGATGAGGCTGTTGGTCGTCGTATCGGGTGAGACCGTGGCTTTGGGAAAGCTTGCTCGCACTGCCAAACTAAGTGCATAGGCGTTGCCTGTTTTCAATTCGTAATTGCGAGTGACTTTGTCGCTTCCTGAATTGAGCCCCTCGAACAACTTGGTGATTTCAGCATGCTCGCCGTCGGTAGCTGAAATAATCAACCGATTGTTGGAGTAGTCAGACGAGATTTTCACGCGTGGGAAAGAACCTTGGATCGCGGTCGATAGCGTATAGGAGTTTCCTTGGTTCAATTCGTAACTCTTGGTACTCCGACGATTCCCAGTATCGGATTCCATACTTTGGACTGCTTCGGTGATCTTCGCCAAGGTTTTCTGGGGCGCCGTCACGATCAGCCGGTTGCTTAGCCGGTCAACGGTCACGCGAGCGGTCGGGGCCATTTGCGTGACCGCTTGCGAAAGCGAAAGAGCATCCGTATCACCAAGCTCAAACACCATTGTTTCGGCATCGTCCATTTGCCGATTGTCATATTGTTCGATGAACCCTTTGATCGTCTCGTGATCTTCGGACGTCGCCGTGGCGGCAATTGACTTGCCAAGCAAATCCGCTGCGAACACCACCTTAGGAAGCAACGTCTGCAAGACCCGCACCGCGCCACTCGGGTCACCATATTCAAGCGGGTAGACTTCCGAAGTGGTCGGCTCAGGCTCAGGCACTTGATCATGCAACTGTTTGAGCCATTTTGCGTACTTCGCATGTTCGGTGGGAGATGCCAAAATCACGATTCGCTCAGGATCGTTACTTGGCAGCAGTCGTGCACGCGGTATTTCGGTCGTAACCCCCGTGACGGCCTGTTGCGTCAAGTCCTTGCGAACTTGATAGACCTGCAAATCTCGATGACCGGCTTCCCCAAACGCCGTTTCCAGTTCTCCAAGGATTTCTTCAATCGCAACATGCCCTTGTTCGGTCGCTGCAATCACCAAACGATTCGTTCCGGCACCGCTGAGGATCTTGGCTTGGGGTACGCGTTCCGCCAAGAACGTTTGAAAAGCAACTGGATCTGTGTCGCTTAATTCGTACGCCTGCGCACTTGTCTTTGGTGTCGGCCCCGCCTCATCCGACAATCGCTGCAACAGCGCCGCAACCCGCTCGTGATCGTTGGGCGATGCCAAAACCATTAGCCGATTTAGGTCCGAAGAGCCTGTGACAACAACCGAGGCTCGAGGAACCGTTGTCCGCAAAACACTCGTAAACGCCGTGCGAATCGAGTCGGTCGTGTCATAAAGACGTGGCTCAAGTTTCGACCCTTCTTTGTCGGCTTTGTTCGTCTTTTCGAGAACTTCGGCGATCTTGACTTGCAGATCCTTCGATGCCAAGACCGTCAATTGACCGCTGGCGGCATCAACGCCGACCTGCGCCGTAGGGAATAGCGAAGTCAATACGTAGCGAACGATCACGGCTTTTTCCGGTGCGACTTCATAGATTTCAATCTCACGCCGACCTTCGGCAGTGGCACTGAGTTGTTCGATCGCGGCGGTAATCCGCTTGTGTTGCTCGTCACTGGCCCACACGATGATCGCACGATTGATTGCATCGGTGCTGATAATGGCTTGCGGTGCGATTTGGTTCAGCACCGTTGGCAGGGTGCGTAGGTCGCCCATGGGAACGTCATATGTCTGGACTCGCATCTCTTCACCGGAAGGAGCCATATTGAGTCGCTCGATCGATAATTGAAACGCCTCGTGGTCTTCCAAGTTACCGGAAGCAACAACGCGATTGTTTTTCGTATCGACCGTTAACTTCATCCGAGGCCACATCGATTGCAGCGTCGGAAGCACCGATGCGGCTTGTAAATCCGTCAACTCATAGGCACGCACTTGCTCTGTGGCATACTTTGATGCGGGTCGGTCAACCTCGCTAAGCAAGGTCTTGATTCGCCCGTGTTGTGCCAGAGTCGCAGTCACGACCAACTGTTGCCGACGATCGTCCGCAATGACGGATGCTCCTTCGATCGTTTTGTCAATTAGCACCTTCACGTCGGACGGTTGAGCTTCATTAAGAGTGTAGGCCAGAAGGATCAATTCCTGTTCGGCGGGAAGCGGCTTGCTCAATTCGGCGACGAATTGGTCGATCTGCTGGTGAGCCTCCTCCGTCGCCATGATCATCAATCGCTGAACCGCATTGTCCACCGTGATCGTACCAATCGGCTTAAACGAACCGCGACTACCCGAAGCGGTAACCGAGGCGATCACCGGAGCAAGCAATCCCTGTAGTTCCACCGGCGTACGTCCCTCGACCCGATAGCTTTTCAAGATCAACTCTGGATCGATTGGCAATTCGTCAGCTACCTGTGCAAGCAACTCGCCAACTTTCGCGTGTGTTGCCGGTTCAGCCCACACCGTCAACTTGCCCGATGGCGGATCAAGCGTAACACGAACTCCTGGGAACCGCATCCGAAGCAGTTCGCTGAATAGACTGGGATCACGTTTTTCGAGATCATAAGTCTTCGGCCATTGCATTTCAGCCTCGGGCGTCGCCTGCTTCACTTGCCCAACCGCTTCGCTAACACGAGCTTGATTTTCTTCGGTAGCCCAAACGACCAACTCCGACGAACCGTCTTCGCCCGCCGCACGAATAATCGGCCGAACCTCAGGATAATGCTGGGCCAAAGACGGTTGGAATTCTTGCCATCGCTGTAACTCGGCTGCCGAAAGCGAATAAGTTTTCAACACGCGATCAGGCGGTTGTGGCAGCGCGGTCAATAATTGAGGTAACATCGTTTCGATCCGCGTCTTTTCTTCGCTAGACCCTAACAAGATCAGCTGTTTCGCATCCGAGCTCAGCCAAATCTTGGCTTGAGGCACCACTTTTTCGATCGTTGTGAGCCAAGCCGGCGTGCCTGGGCGAGGTAGGTCAAAGGGGTGCAGAACGGTGCCGCTTGCTGTGTCCGTCCCACGCCATCGTTGGATCACCTCGGAGGCCAAAGCCAAGTCCTCGGTACTGCCACGAACCACCACCGTTCCTAGAGACGTGTTGCCGACGACCTGTGCCTCCGGAATCATGCTCTGCAGCGAGCCTGATATCACCCGTGCCTGTGCAGGCTCGACTTGGAAGGCTTGCACGTCCATGTCGGATTCGAGTGCCGAAATGCCCATGGCGGTGAAAGCATCAGCCAAGCGTTTCTGGTCCTCCGGTGCAGCGGTAATCAACACACGGGCCGCCTTTTCGTCAATACTGACCGTTGCACGCGGCGCGATTGCGGTGACTTGTTCGCGGATTTGTTCTTCGCTTCCGCTGCGCAGTGGGTAAGCGACCGATACACTTGCGGGCGCCTCCTCCAAATTCTGCCGCATCTTTTCGATCGCCGATTGGATCGCTGACTGTTGGCCCGGTACGACATAGGCCGTCATGAGCCTCGTCTTTTCATCGACAGCGATTCGCTCGCTACCGATCAGCTCCTTGATCGTTTTCAGCGCGATCGTCGGATCAAGTTCACCAAGCGCATAAGAAGCGAATACCGGCGTTGGCGGTTTTTCGGGTTCCTTGGGCCGCTCGGGACGTGACGGTTCCGGAACGGTATTGATCAGAACGTTGATCGTCTCCATCTTTCCCGCTGTTTCAATCACCAACAACTGTTTGCTTTGCGGCAATGGCACTGCACGTCCAAAGGAACCGAGGTAGGGCTGGACCTCTTTCATCACAGCATCTACCGGACGCTTTCCAAGAGAAAACAACACGCTGATCAATTCGAATTTGCCACGGCTTGGCAAATTCTTTAACTCGACTCGCGGGACCAACTCGATGGGAATCGAATTGGAAAGCTGTAAAACCGTCAGCATTTTCTCGCGACGAACAAGCGTGTAGCCGTGCGTTAGCAGGATACTGTTAAGAAGATCAATCGCTTCAGCCGCGCTGTAAGATCGAGTGTCGGTGTAAGTGAAGGTTCCAGCTGGGACTTGATTCATCACTAACGTCAAACCTTCTTGGCGAGCGAACCACTGCAACACGTCGCCCCAAAGTTGTTCGCGAAATTGGAAACGCAAGTTTTTCGTTTCACCTTGATCCGCCCACTCTTTCAATTGGTCCGCATTAAGCGTGTCTCGAACTTGTTGGTCGATTGCCTCAAGACGTTGCGTTTTGTCCTCCGCATCGGCCGAAGCTGATATTTCGGTCCGCTTCTCTAGTAGCGATTGGAGCGCAGCACGTTGTTGGTCGTTCAGCCCCAAGCTGTCCGCCACCTCGGGATGAAGCAAGCGATTAAGGCTTTCCGTGGAAACCGAGTACGACGCCGACGGCGAGGGTTCCACGGCAGGAACGACGCGTACAGGAGCTGCGGGTACAGGAGCTTCGGGTGCAGGAGCTTCGGGTGCTGGAGCTTCGGGTGCTGGAGCTTCGGGTGCTGGAACTTCTTCAGCTTGCTCGGCTGGCGGCTCTTGGGCAAAGACAGAATCGGTTGCCAACAACAGGCAAAACGAGAGGAAAAAGACCAGACTGAGCAGGTTTTTCAGGGCGAACATGCAATTGGGATCCAGGCGGGAGTCTCGTCTTGGCATTCAAAAACGCCGTGTCTGCGAAACTGGTTGTTTGTGTCCATCAAAGATTCGAGGCCCAAGGTTTGGACCTACTACCCCACTCTAACTATTGGAATGGGTTGGTCAAGCAATCCCAGCGGTTCCCCCCCGCTGATTTTGTTCCCGAACGGTCGCTCGGACCGAGCACTACATTTTTTCCGTGCCTCATGCGATACTTCCTGAGAGAACGTATACAAGGGGAGAAATTGCCTGTGTCGCTGAAGTCCGAATTACTAATGCCTGCCGGTTCGCTGGAAAAGCTGAAGGTTGCCGTCTTATATGGTGCTGATGCCGTCTATTTAGGCACGCCCGACATGAGCCTGAGGACAAAATCCGATTTTTCGCTTGACGAAGTGGTCGAAGGAATCGGTTTTGCCCACCAACATGGCGTCCGCGTTTACCTGACTCTAAACTTGTTCGCTCACAACAAGGATGTATCGAAGCTCGATGTTTTCATTGACACCGTCAAATCGGTCCAACCCGATGGCCTGATCGTTGCCGACCCCGGGGTGTTCCAATATGTTCGCCAGCGTGCCCCAGAGATCCCCCTGCATGTCTCGACACAAGCCAATGTATGCTCCTCACTAGGGGTTCGATTTTGGCAATCGCAAGGTGCCGAACTGGTTGTTCTTGCGAGAGAGGTTTCGTTTGAAGAGTTGTCTGAAATCCGGCGGGATTGCCCCGATGTGAGACTCGAAGCATTCGTTCATGGCGCAATGTGTATGACCTATTCCGGCCGCTGCTTGTTGTCCAATTTCATGTGTGAACGCGGGGCCAATCAAGGCAATTGCGCGAACAGTTGCCGCTGGAACTACAAATTGCACTTGCGTCTAAAAGATGGCACGGTGCAAGAGTTGATCATCGACGGTTCGAATCGCGAGATGTTCGAATTTCTCTTGGAAGAAGAAGTTCGGCCAGGCGAATTGATGCCTATCGTCGAGGATGCACGTGGTTCCTACATATTGAACAGCAAAGATTTATGTTTGCTTCCAAAGCTAGATGAGTACCTGCGACTTGGCGTTGATTCGCTGAAGATCGAAGGTCGCAACAAGAGTATGTATTACGTCGCCGTCGTCGCGCGTGCCTATCGAATGGCGATCGATGCCTGGCAACGTGATCCGGAATCTTGGACTCCGGAACCCTACATCGCCGAACTCGATCGAGTGCCCAACCGTGGATACACGCTCGCATTTCACGACGGCAGGTTGACGAATTTGGCACACGGATATCAACATACCGGCCAAGTCGCCGCCGCAGCGTTTGCTGGCTTCGTCGAAGCCCACGAAGAAGACGCATTGATCATTGACATCCGGAATCGGCTCGACGCCGGTGACGTGCTCGAATTTATCCCGCCACAATCGGATGACGTGATTCGATTGCGGCTGTATGAATTTGAAGTGGCTGGTCAAACCGGGCGAGTGGACCTCATGCACGCCGGACAAGGCAAACGTTTACGAATTCCGTTTGCGCTCTTTGATCATGAAGATCAAACGACACTGCGAGAAAAACTGCCCATCTACACCGTCATCCGCAAAGAGAAACCGTTAACCGAAGCAGAGTTCGCAAGAGTGAAACTTGACCGTGATGCGCGGCGATTGGAGACGGCGGGCGATGAAACACCCAACGCGAATCCGTCGACGGACCAGACCTTGTATCAATTGCACCAAAGTGAACTCAATGATGCGTTGCAAGCCAATGCGGTTCGCAAGGAACCCAAGTTCATCCGTATGGGGAACGCCGGATGTTGTGGAAAAGGTTGCAACGGTTGCTTGGTATTTTGGCACGACCCGGCCTTCGCAAAAGGGCGTGAATTGATGAAAGAGAAAAAAATGGGAGAACGGCTGAAACAGGGAGTCAATCGCGACTGATCGTTTCACGTTTTTATGTAAAGCAGCAACTTTTAGGTGAAGCAGAAACGCCATCGCCCTCCGCTGCTCAATTCATAGCCGTTCAACCCGAATGTGTGTATAACAGTAGAGTTCGCCCCCGAGTCTATTCGCAACTCGCTTCCACCTGCACCGAAAGGCCCCCGATGGGCGACCCGTTCTTCTTACTATTACTCTTTGGCATTCCACTGATTAGCCAAATGGTTTCCACACAAATGCGAAAACGATTTGTGGAATTTTCAAAAGATCCGATGCCTTTGTCAGGTCGAGAAGCGGCTGAGCGAATGCTGTTTGAAAACGGAATCACCGATGTGCAAGTAATGTCGACTGCCGGCCAATTAACCGATCACTATGACCCACAACGCAAAACAGTAAACCTGAGCCAAGTGGTATACGACCAACGCAATGTCGCCGCCGTCGCGGTGGCTACCCATGAATGCGGTCATGCCGTTCAACACGCGACTGGCTACGCGATGTTGACGGCACGATCAAAGATGGTACCGCTAATGAAGCTAAGCAACATTGCGATTCCAGTCTTGGCGTTCGGTGGAGCAGGCATTTCACAAATAGCCGGCAACCATGGGACAGCGATGCTGCTGCTGGTCGCGATGGGATTGCCAGCGTTGTTCAGCCTGGTGACATTGCCGGTGGAATTTAATGCTAGCCGGCGAGCGCTAAACTGGCTCGAAGATGTCGGCATCGCAGTAGGTGACCAGTACGCAGGAGCGCGGAAAGCACTTTTTTGGGCGGCGATGACCTACGTTGTTGCTGCACTCGGTGCGATCATTCAAGCACTCTACTTCGCGAAATTTTTCCTCGGCCGAGGACGTCGAGTGTGAAGCCCACTTCTTGCACGATTTGGGTCACATATATCGATAGCTGTATTCTTGATTCGATGCTTCATTGATTTGGCAATGGATACATTTTTTTCTCACAAATACGTCCCGCCAAATTCACGAGGTTTCGATAATCGAACATGCTTGTTTCGAATCTCAAGCACTCGAATCACATAGGCCGAAAGAGTTACGCTCAATCATTGATTTGGTATCGAAACCGATCCACATCGTCGATTTCTTACGCCATAAGCAAACCCAATTGCGCCCTGGATTTCCGTGGTGTTTTCGAGCACATCCTATCTGCGGCTCGTCCCCCCAACAGCACATCCATGTACGCAGGATTGGCATTACCGCCTATTTAAGTGAAGGATCTCACCCCTTCGGGATTTCCATTTCAATCGAATTGGTTTCACGTTGCATCCGTTCGCATCGTAGGTACACTAAAGACGCATATTGGTTTCCGATTTGGCCCAACGGTTCCAAAGTGTCTACTGACCCCCTCTGCCGTGTTTTGATTAATTAAACGCTAACAAAAGAGGCGAAACTAGCTGCGGTCAGCATCTCGGTGTATTGTCGAGAAGAGTCTCATATCTACATTTAGATACTTTTCGCATATTCTTCATTTGGTTCGATGGATCGAACAGACCATTCTGTAATCGATCGCCATGGTATCTACCACCCAATCGTCTAAGCTTCGTTCGCGCAAGTCTCAGGGGGCCTCGCATCCGAAGAGCAAGTCAGAACGCGTCACGCAATTTCTGTTTCTCGATTTAGCGAGGGTCATCACACTTGTGACCCTCTTCGCATCCGTTTGGATGATTGGCAGCTACTATTCAACGGCACGATTCTATGTACTGGCACTACTCTGCGCTGCGATGGTTTTGGTCTGGATGGAATTTGGCTCAGTACGCCGTAGCCTTTTGGGGGTGTGGCCGACGATGCTTCCCGTATTGGGGCTGATGCTATACGGATTATTTCAGTTAATACAGATCCCTCGTGCAATGTCATTTGGGATCGGTGGTGTTGAAATGCTTCGCCACACTTATGGCAGCGAAGCCATTTCGGATTGGACCTTTCCATTCACGCTTGTGCCCTGGGCGACCCAAACTTGGCTGGCGATGGCGATGATTGGCGTAGCCGGTTTGCTGCTAGGAATGTTGCTGTTCCAAAGTCGCCGATCGAGGATGGCGTTATTGACAACGATAGCCGTTTGCGGTGCGGCACAGGTATTCTGGGGGGTTATCCAAAGAGTCAATCGTCCACATGAAATATTTTGGAACACTCCGAACCCCGCAGGCAGTAATCCTTTTGGCACTTTTTTAAACCAGAACCACGCAGCCGATTTTCTTGGCATGGCCCTGTTTTGTGCAATCGGACTCGCATGGTATCTCGATCGAAAACTGATCCAATCGAGCAGTAAGGAGTACCAAATATCGGGCGCATTGCAGCGCATAATATCCAGCCCCCAATTGATTGCCTCTTGGCTGCTGGTTCTTTGGATTTCCTGTGGCCTATTGTTGACATTTTCTCGCGGTGCTTGGCTTTCATTTACGCTTGCTTCTATTGCGATCCCGGTGTGTTGGCGACGTCGTAACCAGAAACGCCAACCTACTCGAATATTCCTGATCGCCATCGCGGCAATTGCGTCGATTTCCGCGGTGCAATTTGCTGGATTTGGAGATGCGATCAACCGCGAGGTAGAAAGCTTGCAATGGAACGAAATAATGCAAGATAGCCGCTGGGATCACTGGTTCGAAGCGTTGCCCGCGGCAATGGAGTACATTCCATTTGGCTCAGGGGTGGGGACGTACGGATACGCCTATTTGCCATTTGAGCCGACTCCTGCGGCTGGTTGGTTTCTGTATGCTCACAATCAATATCTTGAACTTTTTATGGAAACGGGCGTGGTTGGCCTGATGTTCCTTGGCCTATTTTTATTCGCTGCTTTCTCAGCCGTCATTCATCTTTGCCAGTCAGATCGAAGTCTGGAAAAGCAAGCGATCGGCATTTCAGCACTAGGCGTTTTGGCGATGACATCGATCCATGCGTTCACCGACTTTGGCTTGATGATGCCTGCGAATCTTTTGGCATTTGCTGTTTTGGTTGGAGCAGCCTTGCATGCGTCAAGCGATCGAAACCGCCTGAGTCAGTGGAAACCGAATGCCAAAAAGACGGTAGCCGCATCGGCGCCCCACTCAAACCGTTTGGCTACCGCTTGTTCATGGGTGATTCCGGTCCTCGTTTCAGCCGGTTTGCTCGCTGCAATGTGGCATCAATCGCGATGCGTGCATGCAGATCGGTTGCTTGCGAGTACCCGTTTCGCTCCCTCAAATCCGTCACCGAACCTTTCAACCACGGCGGAGTGGATCGAACAACTCAAATCCGAACTCGAGCAAAGTCCGCACAATGAACCACTCCGCAGACGCTTAATCCAATTGCTTTTTCACCAAGCTCAACGAGCGACCTATGATCAAATTCGATCCGGTCAAGTCGAAAACCTACCAGCGGCAAGTCCCGTCGCCGACTGGGACAATACCTCGCTCGAACTGATCATCACCTCGCTCTACCAAACCGACCTTCCGCAGGAACAACGGAAACAGATTCAGCAAGTCATTCGCCAGGAGCCGTCTCTTCAGGAAGCTTGGCAACAGTTGCACATTTCATTGGCGGACAATCCGCTCCAAGCTCGGACGCAATTGCGAACCGCCCTGCTTGCCTGTGCCTCGGGGCTCGATTGGCAAAAGCCGTTTGAATATTCCACTCGCTTGGCTGTCGTCGACCCCGACCTCAGCCTGGGCAATGGCCTATTGGCCTGGGCCGCAGGTGACGTCGATTCGATGACATCCCAATGGCGTCGGACACTTGCCAACGATACATCCCATCTCGATTTGATTTATCGGTTGTCTCGGCTAAGGTTGAGCGATCAGGACGTTGTCGATTGCCTCATGCCAGAAAGCTGGGTGGTGCCGTACCGATTAGCGAGAATTGTCGCAAAAGAGCCGTCAGCAGACGCTTTTCACGACCAATTGCTGGATAAGGCGCATCAGATTGCAATCGAAAATTTAGCAGAAGGCGTACCCCGCGATTCCGCCGAGGGAATGATTGCGTCTGCAAAAGGCGATTTTGAATCTGCACTCAATAGTTTCAGCCAAGCCGTACAAACCGACCCAAAAGACCCTGAACTTCGATATCAATATGCATTGGTGCTTTACCGAGCCGAAAACGGTGAGCAAGCTGTGAACGAAGCTCGTATAGCGATGCATTTGTCACCCGAAAGCGAAAAATATCGTCGCTTTTTCAATCAAGCCAAACGCCTGCATCACAACCAAAGTTTAAAGCAAAATTTGACACCATCGTTGACGGCACAAGAATAATCCGGACTGACCCATCTATGAATGACACAACTATTTCTTCGCCTAACGAATCTGCCGGCGACACAGACATTTTAGACCTGCTCGGCATGTTGCGCCGACGAAAGGGCTTCATTGCACTTGGCCTATTTCTAGGCGTCGCCGCCGCTGTCCTTTACTTTTTCCTGACTCCGCCAACCTATCGCGCCAAGATGGAAATCTTGGTTGGGCAAAAGTCGGGCGATCTGGTCAAGGGTGCAACCTCGGATTCGTCAGTGGAAGGTGCCGAAGCGGCCGAAGACGTTTTGTCGACACACATCGAACTGATGACGAGTCGTCGTATCTTGCAAACAGCGATCGACAAACATGGCTTGGAAGACCTAGCGAGTATTGCCGAAGTGGTCGCCGAAGGTAGGTCTTCGCTCAAATTTGTCATGGACAATCTTTCCGTATCCAAAGGTGGCGAGGGAGTCGCCCGCGATGCTCATATCTTGCAAGCATCTTACGACGACCCCTCTCCATCTGATTGTGCAGTCATTTTGCGAGCGATTTTTGATGAGTACGCTGCCTATCTAAAAGAACACTTTGAAGGAACGAGCACTCAAGCAGTCGATCTACTAACGGAACTCTCGGATAAAACGGCTCAAGATGTAAAGGACGCTGAAGAAGCATTCGCGAGCCATGTTGCTTCGAGCACGTTGATGTGGGACGGCCAGAAGGCGCGCAACATCCACAAAGATCGTCTCATGAAGATCGAAGAATCCCTTCTTGAACTCACCGAACAAGAGGCAGAGGTAGAGTCCCGGTTAGCGGTGATCACCGATTTCTTACAAAACACGGATCCCAATTCAATCACCGACTTCAACCGCTTGGCGCTCCTTAGTGAAAAGGAAGTCAATCGATTAAAGTTGCTATACGAAATCACGCGTGGCGATGTCGCAAGCGAGGCTTTCCAGGCCGAACAACCGATTCGTCAAGAAACGGCAAGAGCAGAGTATGACGAATATCTACAACTTGTCATGAAAGAGAAAAAACTAGCTGAGAAATTTAGCGAAGGCCACCCACAAGTGGTTTCGATTCGCGAGCAGATTGACCTGATGCGTCAATTCATTGACGAGAACTCGGCAAAAATAACCGCAAGTGAAATTCGTGAACGAATGGAACCGGCGGAAATGCTTCAGACGTATGTGGGGCTTCTGAAAAACGACTTGTCCGGCATTCAAAAACGTCGTGAGGTTTTGATCCGACGAAGCGGGGCCGAACTAATACTTGCGAAAGAACTTGAGCAAGTTGAAATGCAAACCGAGACAATGCGTCGCGAAGTGTTACGCCGTCAAGAGCTATTCAAAGACACTCAAGATACGCTCAAAGAATTGAACTTCGTACGCGACTACGCTGGTTTTTCGACCGATGTCATTGGCGACGCTGAAACGCAAAGAAGACCGAGTTGGCCAAATCCATTGATCGTTCTAGCCCTTGGAATATTTGCCGGTGGGTTACTTGGCTTTGGCACCGCTTTGCTCGCCGATGTCATGGACACGACTTTTGTCGATCCCGATGACGTTCAACACACACTCGGGGCTCCCGTTCTAGCGCATGTGCCACGATTCGAACCGTTTAAACGCAAACGCAAAGACCCACCACTGAAAATCGATTCATCGATACGAGTCTACCACCAACCGCGCAGCCCTTCTGCCGAAGTCTTTCGCGTGATGAGAACCGGATTGCTTGTGGAAGCGAAAGCGAAAGGGCTTCACGTATTCCAGGTAACATCTCCGTTGCCCGGTGACGGAAAGAGTACGACAAGTGTCAATCTAGCAACGGCGTTTGCTCAAACCGGTAAGCGAACACTGATCATTGATGCAGACCTTAGAAAACCTCGTGTCGGACGGCTCTTGCACTTGGAAGGATCGCTTGGACTTTCCGATGCGTTGAGGCAAAGTTTGGATCCTTCGAAAGTTGTCCAAACCACAGTGCAAGACAATTTGTTTGCCGTCTCGGCAGGATCAATTCCCGAGAACCCGTCCGAGCTACTTCAATCCGACAAATTTGCTCAGCTGCTAAATGCATGGCGATCGGAATTTGACTTCATCATTGTCGACACGCCCCCAGTATTAGCGGTGTCCGACGCAACGATCGTCTCCGAAGAAACAGACGCGGTTCTATTAACTGTTCGGATTGTGAAAAATGGACGTCGCAGCGCAAAACGAGCACGCGACATCCTCCGTCAAACCGGAGCATCAATTGCGGCAATCGTTGTTAACGGTTATCAAACCAAAGATCGAAGCTATGGATACACGGGAGGTTATGATGCGGAGGCCTATGGATATGGTTATGGTGAAACGCATAAAGCCTACTATCGGGAAAGCAAAAAAGGTTCACGACCCTTGCAATCGACATCGAGTTAACCACTTGACGATGTAGTCAAATCCATCAAGAGTTCCATTACATACTCGATGCAATATTTTGCAACAGAACTTTCGTCATAATACCCATACAATTTTATGTGCTATTAAATCGTGAACGATCACACAACATCAACGCAAACACCGTCGGCGAAAAAGCCGTATGCGCAACGGGGCCATTTACCCAATGCGGGCTTGCAACTGTTGCCCGATGTGCTTCGGCATCCCGCAATGCGATTGCCGCTGTTATTGGTGCTTCATACCATCTTATTTACAGCAATCTACGCGTTTGCGTACTTTGCTAGATTCAATTTTGAACTAAACGAAAGCCGCACCCGTTTATTCTGGTCAACGATCGGACCGGTCGTGCTTTTGAAATTGGTCGTTTTCTACTTCGGCTCTCACTTCCATGGCTGGTGGCGCTATGTCACCTTCGCAGATCTGCGGTCGCTGCTAAAAGTCTCATTAATGTCAATGGTATCCATTGCCTTTGTGGACTACTTCTTCATGCAGTTTTCGGGAGCCATACCGCGGCTGGCAATTGTGCTTGACACCTTTACGACAATTCTTGTCATTGGCGGACTACGGAGTCTTTGGCGATTTGCGGATGAATCATTCGCTAGTGTTGTTAGCGGAAAGACGGCAACTCCTGCAATTTTGATTGGCACCGGTCACCGGTTCGGCCAACTGGCATCCCAAATTAATTCCAATCCGGCAATGCCTTGCCGAGTCAAAGCGTTACTTGGCACCGACTCTGACTTCCGCCGTAAAGCAATCATGGGCGGCGTGCCCGTAATGGGACATATTTCCGACGTCGTTCAAATCGCCAATAAAATTGGAGCTGTCGACATTCTCGTTCCTTCGGGTAGCCTCGGTGGAAAAGAGCTTCGCAAACTGATCGCCCTGTGCAACGAAGCCGAGCTAACGGTTCGGGTATTGCCGCGTTTCGAAGACGCCATGTCAGGGGGCAGTAAAATTCCGCTGCGGCCCCTCGACATCAAAGATTTGCTAAAACGCGATCCGGTACAGCTAGACACAACAGAAGTCGCCAAGCTGATCGCCGGAAAGCGAGTGCTCGTCACAGGAGCTGGCGGCAGCATCGGTTCCGAGATCTGTCGTCAACTCTTAAACTTCAACCCCGGCGAACTGAGTCTGCTAGGACGTGGTGAAAATCGAATTCATGCGATACTCCACGAACTTGCTCCTATCGCTGAAGAAAAAGCAGTTACTCTCCATGTCGAAATTGGTGACATCACGGATCATCCTCGAATGGACCGACTTTATCGTGAACGGCAACCAGAAATCGTTTTTCATGCTGCTGCTCATAAGCACGTTCCACTGATGGAAATGCATCCTGGCGAGGCAGTAAAAAATAATATCGGGGGCACACAAAACATTGCCTCATTGGCCGACCAATATGGTGTGGGTCACTTCGTCATGGTCAGTACCGACAAAGCAGTCAACCCAACCAGCGTCATGGGATGCACCAAACATCTGGCCGAACGTGTTGTATACGACCTAGCACAGTCGAGCCACACCAAATTTGCCGTCGTTCGTTTTGGAAATGTCCTCGGCAGTGCGGGAAGTGTCATTCCACGGTTCCAAGAACAAATTCGACGTGGCGGTCCAATTACGATCACCGACGAACGAATGACACGCTACTTCATGTCAATCCCAGAAGCATCGCAACTTGTTTTGCAGTCCGCGTCGATGTGCCAAGGTGGAGAGATCTTCGTGTTGGACATGGGCGACCCCGTCCGAATCGTGCAACTTGCCGAAGACCTAGTCACGCTCAGCGGGCTTCCACCAGGGAGCATTGAGTTTGACTTTGTCGGCGTTCGTCCGGGAGAAAAGCTCTACGAGGAGCTTTACTTTGATGATGAAGCAACGATCGCAACTTCCCACCCCAAGGTTCGTGCCGCATATGCAAGCGACTTCCAGGATAGGATCGTTGGCGAGCCGCTCGATCGCCTTCTTGAAATAGCAGATTTGGATCGTAGCGGCATTTTCAATGCGTTAAGAACGCTCGTCCCATCCTACCATCAAGATAACAGTCCCTCCAAAGCGGAAGCCTTGGCCACCTCTGAGAACCAGGCAGTCACTCAATGACAATGAAATTGAGACCACTGCGGTTCACTTCGCTAAGGCAGAGTTACTGCTGGGTTCAAGCGAGGTTTGTGTAGGCTTATGCTTAACCAGAAAAGGTTGAAAGTAATGCCGTTCGCCGTCGTGGCAACGAGCATTTTTGCGTTGCTTTGCATCGGCGTTGAAGGCCCATTTGTAAGTGCTTTTGCAGTGGCCGCATGGGTTGTCACGGGAACATTGCTGACGATTGCCCTTTCACAATCCATCAAGCCAAACCAAATCACCTTCATATTGCTCTCGCCCTTCTGCTTCTACTTACTGTTCGCGTACGTCTACAAAGCGGTTGCCTCATATAACCCCGACAACACAGTCGTCGTTATGATTTTTGGCGATGGCGATCGAGCCACTTCGCCATCGTTCGGACTCGCGCTCACCATGGCTGCAACAGGCGTATCAGCAAGTTGGCTGGCAATTTGGCTATCCCGAACGAAGCTCGCACCTCAACTGGAGATGAAACGCCACGGACGAATCAACGAACCGCTGCTCTATTCAGTCATCCTTGTTAGCCTCGTCGTTAAATGGATCGCGTCTTATCGATTGGGATGGGGCGTACCGGGTGCCCAAATTTCGGGCGCAATCCCATTGGTTACTGGCGTCGTGGTGATCTACTGCCGATTTGGCTTATTACTTCTGCTCACCGCGACCATCTATCACGCGTTGGTAGTAAAACGGAGCCTGTTAAAAGCGGCACTCGCTTCCACCGTGACCATGGCATTCGTATTAATGGACCTGGGCATTGGGTCAAAATACTCACTCGTTTACGTCGTGGTGATCGCTGCGTTAGTACTCTTTCAGTATTCAACGACAAACCGAAGGCCACCAATCGCCCTTTACGTTTTCTTGTTTTTCGCAGCATCTTCCTGCTTGGTTCTATACAAGTATGTCAATTACTATCGCTTCGCCCGACTACGTGGCCAAGAGATGAGCATTACTGAAATGGTTGATTTCGCCAAAGTATTTGCTGCTACCGATGAAAAATCGGGCAGTAGAATTTTGAATCGCATCAATGGGTTTGAGAAAGTCCTGCTCTCGATGGAGTATGCCGAAGACATCAAGAATCCGGCGCCAATTGATGTATTGATCCCCGGTGACTTTGCCGACAACTTTACCACCAGCGTGACCGGATCCAAGGAAAGCATCAACGCAGTTGGCTGTACGCAAATTGGTTTCTTTGCATTGTTTTGCAATCGCATCCCAATCGTGTTTTTCCCTGTCATGCTAGCCGTGCAACTTTCGCTGATCGCTTTGTCATCGGCCTCCATGAAGGTGCTTCAATACCGCGAGACGATCATTGTTACCGCGATGGTCCTCGCAATCTTTATTGTCATCTTCCAATTCGCTAGCGGCGCATTGTTAAACAGGGGAAAAGAGTTTGCGATCATTATCCTTGTGGCAATCGTCCTCGATCGTTACTTAATGAAAAACAGCGATCCATGCTCGTGATAGTACAGCGACTTGCGAAAAAGCATGGCGAAGTGCTTAAACTGGTTTCCTTTGGCGGTGGCGTTGCGGCATTTTCGTTTGCTGCAAACTTCCTTCTTGCGCGATACCTTCCAACGAGTGACTACGGTTTTTTCAGTTGGTGCTTGTTCATATCACAGTTGTTTTTCGTCTTCTCTGCCTTTGGGATGGACAGGACACTCGTACCTGATTTGGTTCAGTCAGAAGATAAGAAAACGCTCATTTCCGGATCGTTGCTACTGAACTTGGTTGCAGGATCGATAAGCCTCCCTCCAATTCTCTATTTCATCTGGGCGCAAAGTGAAACCTTCTCACAATCCATCACTGCTGTAGCCATCGTAGTGACGGGGATTTTGCTTGCTGCTTCACCGAAAGCGGTTTACGACGCCAGCCGAAAGATGTCGAGCCATGCATCGATGATCTTGGCGGAAAAAGGCATCTACATGCTTTCGGTCGCTGTTGTTTTGTTCTTAGCCGAACCAGAGCACGCATTTGTATGGGTCGCCGTAGCACTTTGCGCGACACGCGTTGTAAGTTTCGTCATGCAATGGAGCAAAGCAACAATATGGCCCGGTGGTTCTATAGAACAAGCTGGAAAAAGTTTAGCAGGACTCTTTCAGCGAAACTTCCTTGTTTTCATTGCCTGTTGTTTTAGTGTCCTGATTACCCATGCCGCACCGTTGATTCTAAAGGACCAACTTGGCTCTTCCGCGATGGCCTGCTATGCCATCGCCTTCCAGTTCTCTCTCTTGACACAATTGGTTATCTCTCAGACGACGCGGCTTGAGGCCCCTACAATTGCTTCGGCTGTCCTACGCCCCGAGCCAATCAGGCCCATGATTTGGAAAATGCTAATGCATTCTTCCCTCGTATCTGCAGGAGTCTCCATAGCGATTGGAATCGTCGGCAGCCTTACAATCTACTATTTCCTTCCTGTTGCATTACACCCTGGCATCCCTGTCCTGTGGGTAATATCAATTTGGAGCACCGCTCTAGGTCCGGGAAGAATCGTGAATCAATTCACCGTCTCAATGGGACTCAATCGCCAGTATTTAGCTGCGACGATCCTATCAGGGCTAATTGCGGTGGGGTTAGGATACTTTCTCATCCAAGCCTTTGGGGTGGTCGGTTGTGCCATCAATTTATTGGTATCTCATATGGTCGGAATCATGACTCAAATCACGGCCGTCTTGGGAGCAGCAACAAAAAGAGACGAAGACATTGCAAAACCAAGAACACTTGAAGCATAGGACGCGCCTAAAAATGCACATTTCATGCTCACCAGTGAAGTTTCATATTTCACATCACGTTTGATTAGCAAGAACCTTTCGACCCACATTTCCAAAACACGAGTAAACAAGAAAAACATTCTTCCTTTCTTTGCGTCGCCTGAACCAACAAAACTCATGAACGCGACCAAAATGGAACAACACGTCTAACATTCTTTTCATTCGAACAACATTAGCAGCCTCGCACAAAATGCAATTTTCTTTCACAAAGATGCTTCAAGGCTTGAATGGGCACCTTGAAAAACGCCATTGGCCGGATATCCCCAAGGGATCGGTCGTCAATTCTGGCTCTCGTTTTCCGTTCAAAAAAAACATCACGATCAGCGAAAATGTTTGGGTGGGACGAAACTGCATGCTCAACGGGGAAGGTGGAATACACATTGGTGAAGGAACGGTAATTTCAGATGAAGTCGTCATGCTAAGTTCAATGCATAACTATGAAAATGCATCCTCATTGCCTTACGATGAAGTCAACTTACTTAGGCCGATAACAATACGCGAATACGTTTGGATTGGCTATCGCTCGATGATTTCACCAGGGGTGACGATCGGAGAAGGCGCGATTGTTGCAATGGGAACCGTCGTCACGAAAAATGTTGCCGCAGGGGACATCGTGGGTGGCAACCCAGCGATCACCATAAAACAAAGAAACATGGAGCACTACTTCGAATTAAAGCAGGACAGAAAAGGATATCTAAAAAGGCTACATTCCGAACACATGAAGAAAGTGCGAAGAATGGACGATCGCAACAAAGCGATGGATACATAGAGACAATTGCATCGAACGAATATTCTAAGGCCTTAGCATCATGTAGAAATCAATACTGCAAGTTTTTGTCACTGTCAAAAACGTCATAGGTATTAGTCAATCATCACGGCAGCGTGATTTGTTCCCATTACCTCAACTTGTCCTATGGAAAAGCAAGATTAAAATAGCCGACGCGGGCGGGCCAATCATAATGAATGAGCTCCGATCCTCCTCGTCTTGTGGCGAATTTGCTACGTCACCAATGCAATAGAATATTCGTTTGCTCTAATTTGCAGACACTTGTCGTGAAGTCACTGCTGAAATCCGTATTCCATCTGATTGATTTTAGATTGCTTAGCCCTATTCCAGCCTCCTTAGAATTCGCACATCAATTGATCGTCGTTTTTTCCATTTAGCATGTTTATCAACGCAGTCCAAATCATCATGAATGGAACGATGCGGAGTATTGATTTATGACCAGAGCAACGCTTATCGGCTACCATGGGCGAGGGAATTTCGGAGACGACATTTTCTTTGACGTCTTGCTGGAATGGTTGAACCAGCACTTCGGGGCCACGAAGATTTTTGTTTCCGCACCGAAGGAATCAATTCCTAGCCACTACGGCAGTTTTTCAGTGCAATGCATTTCTCGCCGTTTTGGCGGAATCGCACGACTGAATTGGCTTCCGTACGGCGTTGCGATCCTCCGATCAAGAGTGGTGTGCTTCGGTGGCGGTAGCATTTTCCTTGCAGCGCCATTTCTTCTCGGGGCGTCCGTTCTATTTGCTTGCCGAATCCTTCGCCCCAAGACGCCAACCGTTGCACTAGGTGTGACCATTTCCGAAAACAGCACGGACAATCGCCTGAAATCTGCAAAGTTGTTTTTTAGTCGATTCGACCTAATTGTGACTCGAGACGACTCCTCCTATCAATTCTTGAAGTCACTTTCATTGCGCACAACGCTTGTATGCGGGGCGGACCTTGCGTTGTGCTGGCCAAAACTATTCACAGAGAAACCTCAGCAAATCAGTCCGCCCGATGGATTGCGAATTGGTATTTTCTTGAACCACCCCCGAGTCGAAACCTCCGATGAGGCAACCCAATTTATTGAAGCAGTTGCTTTAGGGCTCAAGCAATTTTCGAACAGAGGCGTGAGACCGACCATCACTCTTGTTGCTACCTGCGTATTCGCGAAAGATGACGACCGTTTGTTTATAAAGCCTCTCAAGATGATGCTAGAACAGAATGGTTTCGATGTTCGCTCGGCATGTCACGACCCAAATAATCCGCAAGCCGTTTTGGATATCATTCTTGACATGCATGCGATCATTTCAAGTCGGATGCATCCCGGCGTTGTTGCTCTTGGCATTGGCACTCCTGTATTGCATATCAGCTACGATCAAAAGATTGACGATTTCTATTCATCGAATCACCTGGATTCCCATCGCCTTACAACCGTACAAGACTTCAACGCGGATGCTGTTGATTCATTCCTGGTTGAAGCAATGACGGATACTCAGCGACAGAAGTCGGTCAAATCGGCACAACAACTTCAACAGGCATCATCGAGCCTTAACCGCGTTCTTGCCGATGCGGGCGCCGACTTATCGAGGTCCCCAAAGCCTTCGAAGGACCCAGGAGGCCAAGCATGAAGATCCTATACGTCTGCTCGGAGATACCTTATCCGCCGATCAACGGAGTACGAATCCCGGTTTGGAACAGCATGCAGTTGATGCATCAAGCCGGACATGAAGTTAGCGTCCACGTGATTGACTCGAACCGATCTGCGCCCAGCGAACTTCCTGAGCCGATGCACTTCGTATCGAACTATTCGGTGGCCAGCATCCCGGCACGATCAGGCCCGGCGATCATGTTGCGGGCGATTATTTCACGGAGGCTCTTCTTCCTCGAAAAGAACTGGGCCCCTACTGCCGCAGAGAACCTAAAACGCCTCATCGCGGAAGTAGAACCGGATTGCATCCATTTTGACGTAATCACCACGACGCGATATGTGTCAGTCGTTCCGAAAACCGTCCGTGCAGTTGCTTCAATCAACGATAGCTTTTCCTTCAGTCTCGAAGAACGTATTCGATCAAAAGGGACGGGGTGGGTAAGACGGTGGTACATTCAGTATCAGTTGAGAATTGCAAAACGCTATGAAGCAACTCAGTATGCAAAGTTTGCGGCGGTGCATGTTGTAAGTCAAAAAGACGCAGACTATTTGCAGCAGATAGGTTGCCGAAGCAAAATCCACGTGATCTCCAACGGTGTTGATGAAGACATCCTAAACCGGCAAAGCACGCGCAATAACAGTCGCGATGTCGTTTTTGTTGGCAAAATTGCCGGACGCAATCTTGATTACGTATCTGAATTACTTGACGAAATTTGGCCCAAGGTCGTTAACTCATTCCCCGATGCAAAGTTGTGGGTCGTTGGATCATGGGCTAAATCGTCCGAAGCGCAGGTGGCAAGTTGGTCTAAAATGCCTGGCGTCAACTTTGCCGGTTTCGTGGAACGTCTCAGTGAAGCCTATGATCATGGCGGCGTTTCCATTGTCCCCGTAGACAAAAAATGTGGGCAAATCAATAAGGCGATTGAAGCGATGGCAATGGGACACGCCGTTGTCGGCTACCGCTCGACCTTCAATGGAATACCGGAGGCCGAACCAGGCCGCGATTGCATTATCGCGGAGACGTCCGATGACATTCCGAATCGCGTCAAAGCGTTATTGGCAGATGATACTTGTCGCCAAAACATCCAGCAAAACGCCCGGTCTCTTGCCTTAAAGCACTATCAATGGGCAGACCGAACGAAATTGCTTGAGTCACTCTATTTCGAGTAGTGAAATCCAAACCTTGTGTTTTCAATCACCCCAATAAACATCGATTCTCAACATTGTTAATTGCCTCGGATACGCAAGTCGCACGAGGCTAAATCCAGATTTAAAATTGAACAAGTTATGATAATTCGCAAAAGGTTAGAGGGAGTCAGTCGGCAAGTGTTAGTGCGAGGGCTCTCAGGGTTTTTGCCATATTTCGTCGTGAATGAGTTTCCAAAATCAGGCGGAACGTGGTTAAGCCAAATGCTTGCTACTGCGTTAGATTTGCCCTATCCACGCAATCGGATGCCAATACTAAAACCGGCAATCATGCAGGGCCACTACTGTAACCCGACAGGGCTTAAGAATGTCGTCGTGCTCTGGCGAGACCCTCGAGATGTGTTCGTTTCTTGGTATCACCACTGCTTATACGGCAATGAGTTTTCCGCACCTGCTTTCAAGGCGAGGTGTCGCAATGAATTGCAGTTTGAAGATGTGTCAGATGTGCGTCAGAACTTGCCTCGCTTTATCGAGTTCTGCTACGAGTCCCCCATTTCGCCGCGATTCACTTGGTCTCAATTTGTTGACACATGGGAATCCAGACCCGGGGTCGTCCAGACTCGATATGAGACACTGCTGAAAGGAACCTCGGATGAATTGGTTCGCATCTGCGCTGCGTTTAACAGGGAACTGAGCCCCGAAAAAGCCCGGCGTATCGAAGAAGAATTCTCGTTTGCAAACCAAGCCAAACGCACTGCAGGCAGCGAAGTTAAATCAAGTCACCTTCGCAAGGGAATTGCTGGAGATTGGATAAACCATTTTTCGAGACAAGCAGCCACAACGCTTTGGAAGTATGCAGGACCACAAATGCTTGCCTTGGGCTACGAATCAAATTCCGGTTGGGTCGAAGCGATTCCAGCTTAAGACCATTACCCAGGCAACATCACTGTATTGAATAGTAAGAATTATGCGTATTGGCATTGACGCTTCGAACATTATCGGCGGCGGCGGTTTGACTCACTTGGCGGAGTTACTCACGCATGCGAACCCCGCGATTCATCAATTCGAAAGTATTGATGTTTGGGGGCGTGCAAGTGTGAAAGCCCGATTCCCCGTGGACCGAGACTTTTTGTCCTTTCACACCCCCGATGCGTTGAACGGAAACATGTTGCGAAGAACGCATTGGTCTCGATATCGCTTTCCAACCGAGGCGAAGAATGTTGACCTAGTCTTTGCCCCGGGCGGTTCCGTCAGATCGATGAAGGTCCCAACAGTGACCATGAGCCAGAACATGCTTCCGTTCGATGTGCACGAACGGCGCCGCTATGGATGGAGTCCAATGCGATTAAAGTTCGAACTACTGGCAATTCGGCAAACTGCAAGTTTTCGGAACGCAAACGGATTAATATTCCTGACGGAATATGCAAAGCAAACGGTATCAAAAGTAGCTCGACTTAAACAGAAAAACGTAGCCGTCATTCCACACGGAATCAATGACCACTTTCGTCGCCCAGCAGAGTCCTATCCAATTCGTGAAGACTATTCATATGAAAAGCCATTCCGCTTCGTATACGTCTCCTCGATACATCGATACAAGCACCACCGGGAAGTCGTGACAGCCATTGGCAAGCTTCGAAAAGAGGGCTTTCCGATCACGCTTGATCTCTATGGGCGACCAGAGTCCGTTGCATTAAAAGAATTGCGATTGGCAACAACGAAGGCAGATCCCAATAGTGAGTTCGTTCACTACCATGGAAGCGTGCCCTATGCCGACTTGCCTGGAATCTATCACGATGCGGATGCGTTTGTATTTGCATCGACTTGCGAAAACCTTCCGATCATTCTCCTTGAAGCCATGGCCTCTGCGTTGCCAATTTGCTGTTCCAATCGTGAACCGATGCCTGAGGTGTTGCGTAACGCTGGAGACTACTTTGATGCGGAAGACGAGCATTCGATTTACGAGAGTTTGCGACGGATCTATGAGTCCGCTGAGCAGAGACGAACCTATTCCCATGCTGCTAAAGAGCTTGCCAACAAATACACATGGAGTCGATGTGCGGACCGGACATTCGAGTTTTTGCGAACCACGTACGACCAATTTTCACAGGGGAAGTAATATGTGGAAATTAGAAAACGTAACGGATCGCGTTTGGCTTGGAGGAAGTGGCCGTAGCGGAACCACGTGGCTAGGAAACATGCTCGCTTCGATCCGGGGAACGGCAATGCTTTTCGAACCCTTGCATGCCCAGCACGTTCGGACACCTGAAAATCTCACACCTGCAAATGGTACTGCGAGTCACAGACCGTATCTGCGTCCATCGGACCCAGCTCCGGAATGGACACGGTTTGTTGAAGGCATTTTTTCCGGTGGAAAGTACCTCAACCGATGGACGATTTTTGGAGGTCGTGGTCCATACAAACATCCAACACTTCTTTTTGACTTTGTGCGACCAAGGCGGCTTCTCGTAAAAGAAATCCGCAGCAATTTCATGCTGGGATGGCTCCATCAGCAAATGCAGATCAAGACGATCTTTCTGATGCGGCATCCCTGTGCAACGCTTGCAAGCCAAAATCGAGCGGCTTGGCCAAACGAACTTGATGGATTCCTTGGCAATTCTGCGATGGTAGAGGATCACCTTCGGCCCTATGCCGAATATCTTGGCACCCTGGAATCGCCGTGGGAGATTCGATCAGCTTTTTGGTCGATTAACAATCTCATTCCATTAGCCCAAAAAACAGCCGGTTTTCCGATTCACATCGTTCACTACGAGGATCTAGTCGTTGATACAGAGCGAGAAGTCGAACGGATTTATAATTTTCTAGGATGGCAGCTGGACGCAAAAGACTGGAGACGCGTCAGGCGGCAAATCGACAAGGGGGTTTCCGGCCTCAAGAAGGTGGGAACGACGGAGCAACTACTTGGAACTTGGAAAGAGAAACTTCAGCAAGATGAAATCAGCTGCATTCTCAATGTCGCAAAGAACTTGGGGGTCACCAGTTATGGCGATGCAATAATGCCAAACCGCCCCTAGAAAATATCCGATTGAAATCGACAGGAAAAAATTTCGACGGTTGCGTTCGGACGTTGCTCGACGGCGGAAGGATTGACCACCGCTGAAAAATGAATGCAATCTCCAACGTTTGTGAATATACTGATGGCCTATTCTAATTGAATGGCTTTCGCATCCAATTAATCTCCAAAAGCAAGTTGTGATTTAGATGACTCCAACGGCAAATCGGTCCGCGACCGTTAACAGTGCTGGCAAGACGGTTTTGATTACCGGAGGCACCGGCTCCTTCGGGAAAACGATGGCCAAGCACTTGCTTGACCAAGGATACGAGCAGGTCCGTATATTCAGCCGCGACGAGTGGAAACAAGAGGAGATGCGGGTTCGCATGGCCGAACCTCGCCTGCGATTCTACATTGGCGATGTTCGTAGCCGGGCGAGTGTCGATTCCGCGATGGAAGGTGTCGACCTAGTGTTCCATGCTGCCGCCTTGAAACAAGTGCCATCGTGCGAGTTTTTCCCGATGGAAGCAGTTGCAACGAACATTGAGGGCAGTAATAACGTGATTGAATCGGCAATCGCGGCCCGAGCCGAATGTGTGGTTTGTCTTGGTACAGACAAGGCGGTCTATCCCATCAATGCAATGGGAATGACAAAGGCATTAATGGAAAAAGTCGCTCAGTCCGCCGCACGTCGTTTGGATCCCGGCGAAACTCGGATTTGCAGCGTTCGCTACGGCAACGTCATGTATTCGCGTGGCAGTGTGATACCACTTTTCATCAATCAAATTCGCGAAGGCGGTCCGCTCACAGTAACAGAAGCGGCAATGACACGGTTCATGCTGCCGCTACGTGATTCAGTTCGGCTGGTGGAGTTCGCTTTCCAAAACGCTCGCCAAGGCGATGTGTTCATTAAGAAGGCAGCTGCTTGCACGATCGGAGACCTCATTGCTGCACTGCAGAAACTGTTTGGAACCAATGTCGAAGTCCAAAGTATTGGCCTCCGGCATGGTGAGAAACTTCACGAGACATTGGCGAGTCTCGCCGAAGTCCATCGCGCCGAAGACATGGGCGACTTTTTGCGAATTCCAATGGATGACCGGGATCTGAATTACGCAAAGTTCTTTAGTGAAGGCGAGCAAGTTTCCCAACAATTAACGGACTATGATTCGGAATCAACCGAACAACTCAATGTATCAGAAGTTTGTGAATTGCTACTGAGTTTGCCGGAAGTCCGAGAGCAGCTGGATTCTTGGAAAAGCTTAACCAATGTTTCATCGACGACGCGAGATTGCTAAACGATGAAACGAATTTTGATCACAGGTTCAGAAGGATTGATTGGATGGCATTTGCAATGCCACCTCTTTGCTGCGCCAAACCTCGAGGCGAGCACTGCAAACCGAAAGCAGTTTAATGACTCCGAATGGCTGGAAAAAGCGGTTCAACATGCCGACGCCGTTGTCCATCTAGTCGGAGTGAATCGAGGAACTGACGCGGAAGTCGAATTCGACAACCCTAAACTAGCACAGCGTTTGGTCGATGCATGCGAGAAAACGAACAGCACACCTCACGTCCTCTATAGCAACAGTACGCATTGCGACCGCGACATCCCCTACGGACGCGGCAAAAGTACTGCAGCCAAGATCTTCCAGGCTTGGGCGGATGCGAACGGGGCACTCTTTAGCAACATGGTGTTGCCACACGTTTTCGGCGAGCATGGCAAACCGTTGTACAACTCGGTGGTCAGTACATTTGCATCACAGTTAGCCAATGACGAACCTTCGAGCATTCAGGGCGATGGCAAACTATCGCTCATGCACACCTCGCAAGTAGCAAAACTAGTTTGTGACTTGACCGAAAGCGGGCATTCAGGGGAAGCCCGTCCGGCAGGCTTCGATATTTCGGTGGCCGATCTATACAATCGACTCAAACGAGTGTGCGATCGTTATCAAAGTGGCGTCTTACCAAAACTTGACGAACCTTTGGACTATCAACTATTTAACACCTATCGCAGTTATCTGCCTCCCGAAAAACGACGAATTCCCTTTCAATTACACACCGACAATCGCGGCAGCCTATTTGAAACGGTAAGGGCTGACGGGAAAGGACAGGTGTTCTTATCGACGACTCATCCTGGCATCACGCGTGGCAACCATTTTCACTTTCGCAAAGTGGAAAGGTTTGTCGTCATCGAGGGGCGAGCCGACATTCGTTTGCGAAGGATGTTCACAAATGAAGTAATCACCTACCACGTTTTCGGTGACGCGCCGGAAGCGATCGACATCCCAACGCTTCATACTCACAACATCACCAACACCGGGGACGCCCCACTAGTGACATTATTCTGGGCGGGCGAATTTTTCGATCCAAACGATCCCGATACATACGCATGCGACGTCGCCGCTCGTGCCAGCCGTGCCAGCTCTGATGGGCAGGAATGAATCATGGTTACCGATGATGTGCCCGGATCAAAAAACAGCTTTCGCTGGAGCAAGCGTGTTCTCGATGTTTTTGCATCGTTAGTCGGGATGATCTTTTTATCCCCGTTAATGGCATTTGTGGCCATTTCCATTCGCATCTTTGACGGTCGACCGGTTCTGTTCCGGCAAGAACGAATCGGCCTTCATGGCGAACCATTTGTGCTTTGGAAATTCCGAACCATGCGGCAAGAAGCGGAATCGATGGGCCCTAAGGTGACGGTATCCGGTGATTCGCGGATCACGGCAATCGGCAACATCTTAAGAAAAACCAAGATGGACGAACTTCCGCAGTTATGGAATGTGCTGCGTGGAGAGATGACACTGGTTGGACCACGCCCAGAAGTTCGTGAGTACGTGGATCTCTACAACAACGAACAACGAGAAGTGCTCCGACTAGTCCCGGGAATTACGGACCCCGCGTCGCTTAAATATTTTGACGAGAACTCATTGCTTTCGCAGCAAACCGATCCAATGAAATTCTATATTGACTCAGTCATGCCGGACAAAATCGAAATCAATCTGGACTATGCAAAGCGTGCAACTCTCCTGAGTGATTTGCGATTGGTACTTAAAACAATTACACGTGTATTTTCTTCCTAGTTACATAGCATCAATCGTTTAACCACATCCTTTAAGTAAACAACCATCGAATGAATCAATCCTTTGATCAACGATCTGTTGATTCGACAAACGAAAACGAGCCAGTGCCCTATTTCCGGCCTTCGATTACTGAAGCGGAAATTCGCGAGGTAGTTACTTGTTTGCGCAGTGGTTGGTTGACGACCGGTCCACGAACGCGAAAGTTCCAATCTCAATTCGCAAAAGCAGTACAAGCTTCACATGCATTGGCATTAAATTCATGCACAGCAGCACTCCACCTTGCGGTCCGAGCCCTTGGTTTAAAAGCAGGACAGGGCGTGTTGATTCCGTCTCAGACGTTTGCCGCGACTGCGGAAGTCGTACTCTACGAAGGAGGCGTACCAATTCTAGTGGACAGTTTAACGGACACGTTAAACATCGATTTGGCTGATGCGGATCGCAAGTGTGAATTTGCCGAGCGAGGTGAACTGCCGGTCAAAGTCTCGGAGATTGTAGGAATCATGCCGGTACATTTTGCTGGCCGCATGATCAATATGGATCATGTCCGTCAATTCGCTAAGCGACGTAGTCTATGGGTCGTCGAAGATGCCGCCCACGCTTTTCCGGCGGCATTTCAATCAGAGGAATCGGGAAAGATGATTCGTTGCGGTGAAGCGACCGCAGATGCGACTTGTTTTTCATTTTATGCGAATAAAACCATCACCACCGGCGAAGGAGGAATGGTTGTCACCGATAACGCCGAGTTGGCTGAACGGATTCAACAAATGTCGCTTCATGGACTCAGCAGCAACGCTTGGCGACGGTTTGAGCATTCGGCGGCGTGGGATTACCGGATTGTGGAGCAAGGATACAAGTACAACATGACCGATATCGCGGCAGCGATCGGTTTGCATCAGCTTAAACGTGCCGAGGCAATGCGTCAGGAACGTCAAACAATTGCCCGATACTATTCGGAGTCGCTCGCTGACGTTGAGGAATTGACGTTACCATCGGAGGACTCTAGTCGAATTGATTCATGGCACTTATTTGCCGTGCGTCTTCAACTCGAATCCCTTACGATTGACCGCAATACGTTTTGTGAAAAGCTATCCGAACGAGGGATTGGATTCTCCGTTCATTGGCGACCTCTTCACAAGCATCCACTTTATGAAGGATTCGGTTGGACGGGAACCGATTTACCTGTGATGGATGATGCATGGCCTCGCCTAGTCAGCCTACCCATATTCGCTGGTATGCGCGACGAAGAAAGCCGACGGGTGGTAGATACCATAAAGCAAATCATTTCGGAGAACCGCGTTTCTTCGTCAGCAAGAATCTCACTCGGTTAACATTGGATAGTGGTATGACGAAGAATCGACTTAAGGTAGCGACTATTCTTGGAACGCGTCCGGAAATCATCCGGCTTGCGAGAGTGATCGCTGCGCTTGATCAAGCCACCGATCATTTGATCATCCACACTGGTCAAAACTACGACTATGAGTTAAATGAAATCTTCTTTGAAGAGCTTCAAGTACGTCGGCCTGACCATTTCCTCGGTGTGGATACTTCTTCACTTGGAACCGTCTTGGGCGGAATGTTCATTGCGATCGAAAAAGTGCTCAAGCAAGAAAAGCCTGATGCAGTACTCATTTTGGGTGACACAAACAGCGCTCTGGCTTCCATTATGGCACGGCGCATGGGAATCCCCATCTATCACATGGAAGCTGGAAACCGTTGCTTCGACTTCAATGTCCCTGAGGAAACCAACCGCCGGATCGTTGATGGAATCAGTGACTTCAATTTGGTCTACACGGAGCACGCTCGTCGTCACTTGATCGCCGAAGGATTCCCACAAAGAAGGATCTATTTAACCGGATCGCCGATGTGCGAGGTGCTTGAGTTCTATGCAAAGAAAATTGCGGCCTCCGACGTCTTAAACCGACTCGGTTTGACAAGTCGATCGTATGTGCTCGTCAGCATGCATCGAGAAGAAAACGTAGACAATCCGCGACAACTAAAATCTCTTCTTGATGGATTGCAGTGCTTGGCCAATGATCGAAATGTCCCAGTGGTTGTATCAACCCATCCAAGAACGTTAAAACGCTTACAGGAACTGGGAAGCGATCAAGTTTCCATATCCGAGACGATCTCGCCAGGTAAAATCACGTTCCTAAAACCGTTTGGCTTCTTCGACTACAACCAGTTACAGAAGGAGTCCTTGTGTGTACTAAGCGACAGCGGAACGATTAGCGAAGAATCATCGCTGTTGAAATTCCCGGCAGTCACACTGCGCAACGCTATTGAACGCCCTGAGGCACTGGACACAGGCAGCATTGTCTTAACCGGTACGGACCCTGCTCGAATACTTGACTGTGTCCAACTCGTAATCGACGAATTTGACGCAGGAATGACGCCGCCCATTCCGATGGACTATCAGCACCGAAATTGCTCGCAGCGAGTTGTTCGATTGATTCTTGGAACGGCCTCATTGGCTCATCGCTGGATGGGAATCGAAAGACGCGATGCTAGCGCGGAGCAAGCTTGATGGTATCGGAAAATTCGGTGCAAATCCTACTTGCGCATCGCTACTTTTGGCCCGACTCAGCTCCCTACGGCTTGTTACTGCGTCAGATTGCGACACTGCTTTCGCAACAGGAGAATTTCCAAGTCACGGTTTTCACCGGCCAGCCTGCCTATAGCAAGGCGGTCGTCGCACAGGGACCTCGGCCACGGACCGAAACAATCGATGGCGGTGCCACGGTCATGCGGGCGAGACTATTTTCGGAACAGCGATTTCGATCATTGTTTCGCAATCTCAACGCGATTCTATTCTCGCTTCAATTGGCAGCGAGAATCCTGGTGCAGCGTCCAAAAGTGGTCATGTGCAGTACTCAGCCCCCCATTTTTGGTGCTGCATTGGCGCAATTTGCAGCGGGCATTATTAGGGCAAAATTCATCTACCACCTGCAAGACATTCATCCGGAAGTCGCCTGGGTCGGTGGCCAATTACGCAAGTCGTTTGTGCCTCGACTTCTCCGTTGGGTTGATGCCCGGACATGTCGTAAGGCGGACCATGTCGTTGTACTTTCAACAGACATGGCCGAGTCGATTCGCAAACGCACCGAAAACCCTAACTCACCGGTCCATGTAATTCAGAACTACAATTTGCCTGATTACTCCGAACGGCTTGACGTCCCTGAGGGCTTTAAGAAAAAGCCTGGCATTTTCCGACTCCTGTTTGCTGGAAACGTTGGCCATTTCCAAAATCTCGATAAGCTTGTCGCAGCGACAAGTCTCGTGGGCGAGGAACATGAGTTTGAATTAGTAATCATGGGCGATGGCAAGGCAAAACCAGAACTACAAAAGCAAGTAGCTAATAATAACAACAAGCGAGTTGTCTTCTTGCCTTACCAGCCACTAAGTATTGCCGAGCCATTGATGTCCGAAGCGGATCTTTGTGTTGTAAGTCTACTTCCGGATGTTTACCGCTACGCTTTCCCAAGTAAATTGATCACCTATATGTCGCAGGGGTGTCCAGTACTCGTTCTTGCGGAAAGCGAAAGTGAGCTTGGTCGTTTTCCGGAGCGATATAAAATCGGCTACTCATGCTCTCAGGAATCAGTCGACCAAATTGCTCGCACAATCGAATTTGCAATTGCATCTGCGTCAGACCGAGCAGAGTTCAGCGAGCGTTCTCAACAGGCATGGCAAGATTTTTTTGGCCGCGAACAAATCGACGCGGCTTGGGTTAACCTGATTCAGTCTTGTGACACGACGAGTGCAAACCAAGTTTCCTCGGGGGCAAAGCGATGATTTACGAACCACTTGATTGCCAACCTGTCTTCTTAATTGGTGCTGCCCGCAGCGGCACCAAATTTTTGCGTGATTTGATTGCCACGGACACGAACATTTGCGAGATCCCATTCGATGTAAATTTCGTTTGGCGACGTGGCAACGAGCATTATCCGCACGATGGTTTACCTGCCGAATTCGCCACTGAGCGAGTCATTCGCGATCTACGGAAACGCTTACCACGGATGGCAAACGCGACCAACGGGAAGATCATGTTAGAAAAGACGGTATCCAATGCGTTACGAATTCCTTTCGTATTGAAAGTCTTTCCCGAAGCACGTTTGATTCATCTCATTCGTGATGGTCGATCGGTTGTCGAATCGGTTCATCGAGTATGGGATGAGCCAACGCCCCTCCATTACAAGCTGAAGAAACTGCGATACTTTCCCGTGACAAACTTTCGCTATGCATGGTGGTTCTTAGCGAATTCTCGGAACCCTACAAACCGGGTATGGGGCCCCCGATACGATGGAATCGACGATGACTTATCGACTTTGAGTCGCTTGGATGTCTGTGGCCATCAGTGGTGCCACTGTGTGGAAACAGCCCTACGAGATCTGAAGAGTGTCAACGAACAAAACACACTTGACGTTCGTTATGAGGATCTTATCAGTCGATCCGAAACGATTGATTCCATTGTGCGATTTTTGGAGATCAACGACGATGAAGGGATTCGCCATCGCTTTTCAAATATGGTCCGCCGTGGTCAGGATGATAAATGGCGGGGATGCTGGACTAACGAGCAAATGGAAGGACTCCAAAAAATCATCGGTCCATTGTTGGAACGATTAGGATACGGTGCGGTTTCGCTCGATACCGAAAAGCACAAGACCGCATCCTCGAATTAAACTTACGGGACGTTCCTGAACGCCTCTCCGCTCTCCCAATACAACCACTTCCTGACTTACTAATTATTGATCATAGCATGAGCAGCACGCCCGAAACCGCAAAAACAAAAAGCCGGAATCCGTTTACGTTTAAGTGGTCACACCGCGCTTGGCTGCACCGTTTCCTGGTCAAGATCTACAACGGGATTTTCGCCATGATTCCGTTCAAGATGAAATACGGAATCGGTAGGATGCTGAGGAAGAATAAGTTTCCCTACCAATTAATCAAACCGGGCTCAACACTGGTTCAAATTGGTGCCCCCGTGGACACATTGAAGGCGGGTCGGTCACGCGGTTTGTATTTCAGCCTGTTTAATGGTCCAACTGGCAAGACCGTGATCATTGAACCGGCATCAGAGAGCGAAAAAGCATTTAATCAACTTGCGAAAACCCATGGAATGAGCGACATCGTGTTTTGTCGGAGCGGTGCATGGAATGAAAAGAAACAGCTCAAAATTTATTCCGACCCGAAACATCCTGCGACCAACTTCACCGAGGGAACGGTCGATTACGATGCTAAAAGGCTTTCGGAATTCAGCGTATTCGAAGTCCCATGCGATACCGTTGATAACCTTCTGCGACCTATTGAATTGGACAACATTGATGTACTCAGTATCACAACCAATGGAGCCGAAGTCGAGATACTTGAAGGCATGAAAGAGACATTGGAAAAAGGTGTGACCTTCATTTGTTTGGCAACCCATAAGCATCTGAGCAACATTCCGGAAATGATGGAAAAACTTGGGTATCAGGAGTATGCGTTTGATGATCGCGGCGTGACCTATCAACGCAAGACTTAGAACAGGGAATTTGCTTGGGACGTTCCAGCAATATTGACCTCTATCAATGTGCTGTCCTGTCATGTTTGTTTAGCTAGTCAGACTTACCCACATCCTAGTGCAATAAAACTCTTTGAATGAATGCTTCTTTCAACATTGTCCGATTGAACTATGACAATCCATTCCATACCAAGGGCATCGTTGGTTTGCTTGCCGAGTATGCGGGGGACCCTGCGATTGGCAGTCCGGGGTTGGCCGAAGAGGCGAAGGGTCGGTTGATCGATGAGATGGCAAAGCGGCCCGGAGTTGTTGCGCTTCTGGCTGTTGACGGTTCAAGTCATAGCCAAGGCCAAGTGGTGGGAGCAGCAATTTGCGTAGAATCGTTTTCAACCTTTGCCGCAAAGAGCGTACTCAATATTCACGACATCATGGTGAGCAAAGCATTCCGCGGTCGTGGGGTTGGGAAACTTCTGATCGAAGCGGTCGAACAATTGGCAATCGAAACCGATTGTGCAAAAATCACGCTAGAGGTTTACGAGAACAACCGCGTAGCGAGGGGCTTGTACGAAGCCAGCGGCTTCGGTTCCCTCGAAGCAAAAGCCGGATTGGGACAGACATATTTTTTGACAAAGCCGATTCGGTAGAATTTTAGTCGACTGGCGGTTTGTACTAAGGAACCGTTAGGACGACCGTCTCACCAGCGCTGAGCGTTAGCTCATATTCACTCGGTTTGGCCAGCCCAACTCCGCTCCAACGTGCTGCCGAATCAATTTCGGGAGTCGCCGGAAACACTGGCAATTGAAATTGGCTTGTACCGCGTCCCGTGGCGGAATGGAGCATTGCGATGGGTTGCCATGATCGGATTCGCAGCTTTCCATCATGATCCGATTTGATATTGGCTTTCGTCCATTTTCCGTCCGCCCATTCGAGATCGATGTGGCAACCGCCTTGTGCACGTAAACCACGGACCTTTCCATCCGGCCACTGCGTGGGCAACGCCGGCAGTAGATGAATCGCCCCATCGTGCGATTGCACCAATAAATTAGCGATGCCTGAGGTAGCTCCAAAGTTACCATCAATCTGAAAGGGAGGATGAGCATCGAGCAGATTGGGGTAAACTCCACCGTGACCTCCTTTGTTGGGGTCTACGTAGTTCAACAGATTATCAAGTATCAGCATCGCATGGTCGCCGTCGAGCAATCGTGCCCAGCAATTGATTTTCCATCCCATGGACCATCCGGTTGCTGCGTCACCACGTCGCTCGAGTGATCGACGTGCGGCTTCGAACAACTCGGGTGTCCTCCAGGGACTAATCTGATTTCCGGGGAACAGGGCATACAGATGACTGAGGTGACGATGCTTTGGGTCGTCTTCGACAAGGTCTTTGTTCCATTCAAGGATTCGCCCCTCATCGTTGACACGAAGCCCCTGCAATTGCTCGATCGACTTACGAAGGGCTTCTTGGAATTCTGAGTCTCGATCAAGCTGTTCCGCGGCACGCAGTGTATTGACGAGCAATTCATTCACCAGGGCCAAATCCATTGCGGGACCAGGCGTAACGGTAAAGGATTGTCCGTCGACTCGAAACGATGCCTCGGGCGAAGTACCAAAGGGGGTTTCAAGTTTGCCAGCATCGTTCTCCGCGATAAACGATAGATAGAACCGACTGGCATCTCGCATGAGTGGATAGGCCTGCTCAGCGAGATAAATTTGATCACGAGTGAAGAGCCAATGTTGAAACAGATGTTGGCACAACCATGCCGCCGACATATTCCAATTTGCCCAACGCGGATCGCCTTTGCCGAAATCGCCAACAGCATCGGATTGGGCCCAAATATCAGCATTGTGGTGTGCCACCCATCCGCTAGCATGATAGGTCCGCTGAGCCGTCTTTCTTCCATTGGCGGCGATGGCTGACGTGAGTTCACCCATCGGCAGATAGCATTCAGCCAGGTTGGTGCTGTGAACAGGCCAATAGTTCATTTCCGCGTTGATGTTAATCGTCCAGTTGCTACTCCAAGGTGGCCGAACGCTGCGAGACCAGATGCCTTGAAGATTGGCAGGCTGCGTTCCTGGTCGTGACGAGCAAATCAACAGGTAACGTCCGTAATGAAAAAGCAGCGCAACCAAAGATGCATCATGGTTCTCGCGATACGTTCGAATGCGCTGGTCCGTCGGCAAAGAGAATTCACTGCTGGTACCGAGTGCCAATTCGCAACGATCGTATAGATCCCGATGCGCCGACTCGTGTGCCGCAGCTAGATCGCTGTAGCTTTTTGCAATCGCCGCTTTGGATTGCCGATTGGGCAACAACGCAGGGTCCTTAACCGCTGGGTCTGGCCAAGACGGAGAGTCGATGAAACTGGTGTCTGCCGCAATGACCAAAGTCACTTCGGTTGCGTTTTCAATCTTCAAACTCGTGTCGCTAAGCTGTGAAGTGCCGCCGATTACTTTTGCCCTAAGCCACACTTCGGCTTCCATACCTTTGCCACCCCAGTCATCGTACTGAACTGCTTGGTCTCCCTGGAATTCCCCCCGATAACTTGGTTCAACGTGACGAGGAGCTTTACAGCGCATGACCAATGCATCTGCTTCGGCGCGAAGTCTGTATTTGACCAAGCTATCCAGTTCCGCCGTTAGCGTGATTGCGTTTTCGCGGTCGGCGGTCAGACGCAAAACCATCACACCATCCGCAGCCGAAGAGAAAACTTCGCGACGAAATTTTGTGCCGTCGCTTAAGTACTCTGTCCACGCCAATGCCTGCTGCAAATCCAACCCTCGCTTGTAGTCAGCGACTCCCTGATGCTTGAATCGGATTTTCAAATTGCCAAGTGGCTGATACGACTCGTTGAAGGCGCCTTGAAGCTTCTTAATCTCTTCGATGGCCTCGGCATAATCGCCTTGACGTGCTGCTTGACCAATCGCTTTGAGCGTTTCCGGCTCAACGTCTCGCCCACGATCAGTAGGACCACCTGACCAAAACGTATCGTGATTGAGGCTAATCTGTTCATCCTCAATTCTACCGAAGACCATACCTCCGAATTCGCCGTTGCCAATTGGAAGCGCTTCCTCCCAGGCATCCGCCGGCTTCTCGTACCACAGCGTGTGCGTAGGAGAAGCATTTTTTGCCGCGTGCAAATTCACAGACAGAGTAAAAAACAGAATCCATAAAGGATAGCAGCGAGAGAAAGTCACGTTGTTTTTCTTTGCATCGAGGTGGGATTCGAACAATGAGGGAAGACTCATTGTACCCAACCGGTGATGCAATGCGAGTGACGATCGTCGCTGACTACGCCGCTCGACTTGCCTCGGTGCGGCATGTATCAGTACGGTACAGATGCTCTCGAGTAGGCGGCATTCCCGACAATCCCTTTGAGGCTTTCTTGGTTGCGACAACTTGGAAGATTTTGATCGACCCAGCGGTAAAGCCACCCGAAGCGCCGGCTAAGTAAGCAACCCATAATCGATATCGCTCCGCGCCCACTAACTTGATCGCTTCGTCCTTATTGGCAGATAAGTTCTTGCACCAGAACCGAGTCGTTAATGCGTAGTGTTCGCGCCATGATTCGACATCGTGTACTTCGAAACCACTTTGTTCCATAAAATCGGTTGTCATCCCAACCGGTGTAAGTTCAGACCCAGGAAAGATGTATTTAAGCAAGAATTTTCGCTCGGGTCGAATCTTTGCCGCATGCCGTTTCGATTTTTTTGAACTGCGAGCGATGGCGTGGTTGAGCACCATGCCGCGGTCACGAAGCAACGAGTTAATTTTGTCAAAGTAACGAGGGTAATTGGCAATTCCAATATGCTCCGACATTCCGATGCTCGAAATTTTGTCGTAGCTGCCTTGGTGGTCGGCGTAGTCACAAATCTCGACACTGACTTGGTCACTCAAACCGAGCCTTTCGATCTTGGCTTTGTTGTACTCATATTGCTGTTGTGACAAGGTGACGCCGTGTGCTGTGACGCCAAAGTTCTTTGCCGCATGACAAATCAATCCGCCCCATCCACAACCAATATCGAGCATCTTTTCGCCGGGCTGGAGCCGGAGCTTGCGACAAATCATATCAAGTTTGTCGTGCTGGGCCTGATCGAGCGAATTGTTCCAATCACGGAAATAGGCACAGGTATATTGCATCTCGCTGCCGAGAAACAGCTTATAAAAATCGTTTCCTACATCGTAGTGAAATTGGATGTAGTCGGAGTTTTTGCGTTTTGATTCGTTGCGTCCGATCATGTCGTCGCGGAAACCTTGATCCAAGTCACCCACTTCGGTTTTTGCAAACAGAAACGGAAGAGTTCGCTTGACCAACATTGTCTTACTGATCTGCTTAAGACGATTGCGGTTCGATCGCTTCGTTTTCAGCGCCTCGGAAAAGTCGATCAAATCGCCTCCCTCAAAGTCGATGTGGCCGGTCGCATAGAGGCGAACGAGCGTTTCGAGCCCGGGTCGACGCAGCAACGACCCGATCACGCCGGGACCGGAAAGCGCGATCGTAAATTGCCCATCGGCGCTATTGCCCAACGGCACCACTTCGCCGTCCCAAAGTCGAACCGAGACGTTCAAATCGAGTGGTCCAGCGACCGTTTGAAGGATTTCTTTGATCGAATTTAGCTGCGATTGAGCTGAAAAGGGATGTCCCATCCGTGGAATCTCCGGTCATGACTTTGGGGGGTACAGAACGCCAACGCGTGCGGAGCGTAGCAGATTATGAAAAAAATACTTAGAGCAATTTGCTGCTAGCAATTAGCTGCCCAAAATTTGCGGGCGAGGCCTTTCCATGATTCGGCCGGCAATTGCCTTGGCGACGCCAACGTCGGGGCCCAAGTAGGATGATAAATAGACGTCCTTTTCCGGAAATGCCGAGCGAATCTCGCCTACCTGTTTTCCGATTGCCTGATACAAGCGGCCATCAAACAGCAAATGGGGGTGAACCAAGATGGCATCGTTTTGGTCCAACCGGGCGATCGCCTCAAGAACGCTCGGTAATCGCGGATCGGCCATCGCGTAGAACGCTGTGGTACGGTTTTGCATCCCTAACCGTGAAGCAACGATCTCACTGAGCACTCGCATGTCAGCAGTGGCGCACGGATCGTAACTACCTCGCCCGACCATCACAAGCGAAACACGATCACGCGGCGTATCCATTCGGTTGAGCGACTCACTCAACCGCGAAACAACCAACTCGACAATTTCGGGATGTCGAGAGATCGGTAGGGTTTGCGAACAGGAAACGTTTGGCGTACCGACCCTGCATTTCTCGACCGCGTCAGGAATATCCCGCTTTGCATGCCCCGCTGCAAACAGTAGCAGTGGAGCAACACGCACCATGGTGACACCTTGCTCGACAAGTCGATTCCATGCATCGGGAATCGTTGGCGATTGAAACTCGAGCAAGCAGGGTTCCACAGCGACCGTAGGCAACTGGTTTCGCAGTTGCTCGGTCAATTCAAAGAACTGAGCGGTTCCTTTGGTGTCACGCGTTCCATGCCCGACAAGTAGGACGCCTCGGTATTGGTCTTTCAAGTTTCGGGCGTCCTATAGTTTCGCTATTTAGCAACGTTTGATTTTGCAAAGCCTTCCTTTTCGAGCTTTGCGATTGCTTGGTCGACATCGAAGCCTGACTTGTAGTGCACGATTACTTGGCGATTGTCAATGATCCCTTCTTTCTCCTGTTTCGCCAACTCAACTTCTTCGACTGCTTCGGAAGCTTCTAGCGTTTCCTTGACACGTGGGTAGCAGGAAACCGGGCAATGCATTTCGGGAACATCAAGTGTTAACTCACCGTCGCTATCCATCACATTTGCACTGGCAAGGACAGCCTCGTTGTCGGTCGTTACATTCGACTCGACGGTCTTTTTCGTCGGTGATTGAGCAATAGCAACGATGATGATGATCGCGGCAAGAGCGGCGACTACATAGGCGACGGCACGCATTGGCTTGTCTTTCGTTAATGGAGGTTGGATAGTTTTGGCGGGCGACGAATGTTTGTCTCAGACCCGTCGATCTTCTGGTAAGTATAGAAATGCGTTGCAGTTGGGACAACGGACTAGTTGCGACAAATGCAGAGTACTCATCACTTGTGTAGTGAGCGTTTGGTAACAACCACCACAGGAATCGCCATCGGTCGGGGCAAGAGCTTCTTCGCCTTTGGCGGCCGTGATCCGTTTGTATTCCGCCTTGATAGAGGCGGGAACCTCGTTTTCGGAAGATTCCAATTCAGCTTCGACGCGAGCGAGCTCACTACGGAGGGTCACCTGTTTCGCTTCGACCTCCTTAACACGCTGGCTATGCTCAACCTGTTGGTCTTGAAGCTCCTCTTGGAATGCAGCCAATTTACTCTCAAGAACGTCGATTCGTTCGAGACCTTCGAGAATTTCGTCACTCAAGACACTACTGGCCTTGTCATCGGCAGCAATTTGCTCGTTCAGTAGCGAGAATTCTCGATTACTCGCCGCCATGTTCAATTTGGCTTTTAAGTCTTCGATGTGCAGCTCCCGACCTTGAAGCTGCAATTGTTTTTCATCCGAGGCTAGTTTAGCTTTTTTGACCTCGGATTGGGCTGCCAAAACATCGCTCTCCGCTTTGACAACCATCGCCTCGCCCGCTTTGATTTGCCGCGGGCAGCGGTCAATTTGGCTCCGAAGGTCAGTCAATTGGCGATGAATTCGGTGTAGTCGGCGCAAAAGCTCCGTGCTGATTTCAATCTTGGAACGAGTGGACATATCGTCAATGCTTTAAAGAACCAAACGGCGTGTTGGAACCAGAATGATTCGCTGCCGTTATTCTTCTAGCATATCGTCCTACGGGTCACTTCGCGACCCATCGTCACTAGCCAAGCGACGGAGGGGCCGATGCTGCGACACCGCTGAGGTAGAGCGTTTCGGCTCCCCGCCGTTGGGGTTTCGGACGTAGTACCTGTGCGGCCGCTTCAAGCAAATCGCGGCGACTGACTTGGCCCACCAAACGCCCTTGTTCGACAACTGGCAATCGACGATAGGGCGAACTGAGGAACATTTGCGCAATGCTAAGCATGTCTGTTGAAGGGACGGTTGTCAGCGCATCGCGATCCATAAACGGCCCGACCAATTTTTGTTCCGCTGCCTCTTTCAATGAACCGGATGCATCGTCGCGTTTTGCCGCAGTGGCAACATCAATTGCAATTCGGTGCTCGGCCCGCAACACGTCCCGCCGGCTAACCTGTCCCACCAATTTTCCGCCTTTCAGTGCAGGCAAACGACGGTAGGGTGTTTCTTGGAATCGGTGTGCAACATCAAGCAGCGTGTCTTCTTCGTGAATAATCCGTTCGGAGTCGGTGTTCATATACGACTTGACGTGCGTCCCCGGAAGATTGTCATGAAGGGCTGCGATCAAGACTCGCATGGCAGTCTTTTCTGAAAAGATCCCGAGAAACCGTCCTTTGTCGTCTACAACCGGTGCACCTGAAATATGTCGTTTGAGAATGTCGTCGATCGCTTCAAAGACATCCACATCCGGTGTCAGAGTAATTAGTTTGTGCGTCATAAACTCACGCACTCGGGACAAATGCAAACCGGCTTCGTTAGCCGCTTCGACCGATGCGGTCAATGCGTTCATGCAACACTTTTCACTGAACACACCTAGGTAGTTCCCGTCTGTGTCGACTACCGGCGCACCCGAAATATTGTCCTTGAGCAAACTTGAAACGCCTTCAAGAACATCCGTCTCAGGTGCAAGCGTTGTCAATTTCTTACGCATGAAATCCGCAGCAGTCTTCACATCAAACATAGACAACCTTTATCGTAGAAGAGGAGAACAAGACGTTTCGGTTTCACGCAAGTCACTCGACTTACAGTGACGGAAACGACTCACTTTCTACCCTACGAGTTGCGTTTGGCTACGTCAAACACTTTCGCGGTTTCTGCTTGTGAAACATTGCGCAATGTATTGTGAGATATTGCGCAATGTGTTGCTAAGCCGAATAGGTTGAGACCGACAATCGCTCAGTTGACTTCGTCGATCATGGTAGCTTCGAGAAACTCACCAACGTCCGACGGCGAAGCAGGTTGATACGGCATGCCTTGAACTGGCACCATGGAAGCTTGTGGCGCTGCAGGATCAAACGGGCCACTGGTTAGTGGCCTTGGCATACACGTTTCGCCAGAGACAATACGCGGCGTTAGATGACGCCCGACTTCATACGCATCGCGATACGCACCGGCGGCCCACTGGCCTTCGGCGAGTTGGACTTGATTGTAGGCCAGCAACGATCCTTTTTGTTTGTGGAAATCGCGGATCGCAACATTGTAGTTGGTCAGGGCACGGTAGAATTCCGATTCGCTTGTCACGACCTGTCGCTGAGCTTGCAACAGAAAGTTGATGTTGTCGGTTCCGTCTTTGTAGCGTCGACGCAACACGTCAACTTGCCGCAAATCGGCTTGGTAACGATCGTAGTTGGTTTCGAGCAATTGATGTGTCAGTGCAATTTGGCGAGCCGCATCGGACAGGTCGTGGCTAATACGAAGTTCCGTTTCCGCTAACACTGCGCGTTCACGTTGCAGGTTCAATTTGGCATGGGCGAACGCAACACTTGCTTGTCGCAACCCAACGGGCATGTTGAATTCGATCCCGGCTTGCCATTCCTGATAGTTACCACCAGTGATGCTGCCGTAAAGGTTGTCGCGGTCGCCGTCCTTATCGCTAATCAACTCATCGCCGAGACCACGCCATCGGTACAAACCAAGAAAGTCAAGCTGAGGCCGCCGATTCAAACGAGCAGCGGTTAGTTCCATTTCACGTTTTTGGACATTAAAACGTTCGCGGCGTACTTCCACGCGGCGAGTCAACGCTTGGCCAAGTGCACTTTCCCAGTCAAAGACAACGCGAACGTCGGTTGGTTCGGTCATTGGACGAATCAATCGTCCGTCGGTAGCCGGCAGTCCGATCAAGTAACGGAGTTTTTGTTCCAATGCGTATAGACCCGTTGTACCACCAAGAGACTGTTCGACCTGAGCACGAAATTGGTAATACTGTGATTGGGCTTGGGCCTCTTCGTCGCTGCGACCTGCCCCTGCTTCCAAACGAACTTGTTGGTACTGGAAAGTTTGCAGCGCGGCATCGCGTCCCTTGACGTTTGCTTCGAGGATCCGATAGGAAACAACAAGGTCCCAATAGGCTTGCTCAACATCCGCAACGAGGTCAACCACCGCGGCTTCGAAGTCGGCCAATGCAACGTCTTCGTTTACACGTGCGATCAAGACACCGTTGTATTGCCCAATCGGTGAATTCGGTCCGGCAATTCGGTTAAACGTGGTGCCAGAACCTTGCAACAACGGTTGGCGCCATTCGGCCTCGAGATAACCGGTATAGACACTGGGAAATCCGACGAACTGATTTGTTCGCAGGTAATTCACATTGTGACGCAAAGCAAAGCTCGCACCATTAGCGGTTTGTTTACTCAACTGATTGGTAGAAGTTGCGGCCGTTTGCTGCAGCGTTTGTAGCAATAAAGCCGCCGGGAAACCAGGAGGTGCCGGTGGCGAGTTTTGAGGAGCGTCGTTCTTGTTCCAAAACAATGCAGATGTCCATTGTGCATCAAAGGCAGACAACGCGGCTTCGGGACCACTAAGTGGATTGGCATGCGCAAGCGCGGGGTCATAGACCGTTTTCGCCCCTTGCGGATTCGCAACAATGGTTCCGCCAATCGACCGCAGAACCGGACTTTGCTGCACGGCCAATTGAATCGCCTCTTCGAGCGACAGCTCCAATGCCGGAATCTTCGATGGATCTTCCAACGACATCGGCTCGATCGCTTGTTCGGCTGCTTGAGTTGTGGATGTCGAACAGGTTCGCACTTCGGGATACTCGATCCTCATCGCGTAGTCGTCGTGATATGACGCGACGGTATCGTGCGGCCCGGGCTTAATTCGGTCAAAAACACCACAACCTGCAGTGGCGGTTGCCAACGCCATTATCAAAAGGGCTCGGCGAGCGGACCGTGTGCGACGAGCAAACCGTGTGGGCCGCGTGAGCTTCTTGGCTCGGTGGCTATTGCCGGAAGCTACGGTTTGCAAGGACGATAAGGCTTGGCAGGTTTTTCGAAGTGTTCGTCGCATGACTGTTCTTGCCGGAGTCGACTTGCCGCATTCTCGTCGCCCATACAATATGGGCGATCGCGCGAAAGATTAGCGGCAGTACATCCGGTATCGACCGTCTTCCCAGCACATCTGGAATGATCCGCGTTCGAAATACACATGCGAATTTGGAGCAACCGACACAGCCCGCAAAGTCGTAGTTGACTTTGACGGTTAGGGTGCCATTCGTCGAAAAAGCGGCTCGCGAAGGTTCCGCTAAGGAAACTGATAGGCTGAATTTTGAGGGTCAAAATCCGTCTCGGCAAGACCGACGTTGGTTTGAATGTCGTGATACGCGTAGGACTCTTGAAGCGGTGGTTTCTCACCCTCATCCGCGGGCCATCCAAAGCTCCGGTAACTTAGAACTAGCTGACGATTGGGGTCCATGACGATTTCGGCAAGCGAAAAATCGTCCTCTTCGTCTGACGGTTTGCTCCGCTTTACCTGAATCAATTCAGCGGAAACATCATCAAAGGGGACCTCCTTGGTAATGGTCACTTGGATATCGGGGTTGTCCAAATCCTTACCACCTCGCTCGATCAACTTTTCGACCAAGCGTACTAACCCGATTTCATAGATCGGATAGCGTTGGCCCCGCATCGCCAACATCCCGGTCGGGTCCAGCCGCAGCGTGATCATTCCAAGCAACCCTGCTTCGTGCACGACCAATTGGCCATCGTGCAGATCCTTTGCCCAAATCACTTCACGCCCGCGAACCGATTCAGGAGACTCAAACCCAAGATAAACACGCATCGGAGCGTTATCGCTGCCATCACGAAGTCGAGTTTGCACCTTCACGTTCATTTCGGTCGTCTCACCAAGCAATCCACTGGTGTCGACTTCTTGCTTGACAAAACGAGCCGTGTAGTCTTTCAAGTTGCCCGCCATTGCAACGCGAGCAGCCCTGGCGATTTCGAGCACCTCGGCAATGGAAGAGGCACGCGTATCGGTTTCGACGGACTCCAGTCGGAGATTGTCCGACAAACGTTCAACAGTCGAAATACTCTCGGATGTCGCATTGCCGGGACTACGCATCGCAACCATTGACAACGCAATTAGAGAAAATGTCACGGCCACTAGAAAAAGTGTCAGGCGTTTTTTCAAAGTATCTTATCCGAAAAGGCTGATGGATCACTGATGTCGCCTTTAACCAAGTGAAAGGCAACCGCCAATGATCCGTTTGATTTCAACGACGCAACCGTACTACAAAATCAGCCGCGTGTGCAATCGTGCCTGGTGGTAAAAACCGTTCGCTACTGCACAGCGGCTGATTGGTGGATCCAATTCATCTCAACTAGAATTGGCCGTTCTGCTGCATCTTCGCTTGCTGAGCCTGGCGTGCTGCGGCACCAATTGCTTCCAACAAACCTTGGGTCAGCGTAACGCGTGAATCTTGGCCATTGGGAATGCTATTGGAAACCATCCGCACTTCCCCTTGATCCACCGCTCCGGCGAGCGAGTCGATCATGGCGGCGATCGTATCATTCGCTTCGATCGATTGGGCATACTTCAAAATGGGAAGCAATCGAATCTTCAACTGCCCAACCGGCCGAGTCCCACCCGCATCGGAAGCACCCGAATCGATCAGATTTTTCATCAATTCATCGGAATTCTTGCCGACCGCTACGTAAACCGATTTCGGGCCAGTCCCAATATGAACACGCAGGGTATCGCCAAAGACACTTCGTGCTTCGTCTTCTCCTTCTGGGACTTCCGCTTCGATCCGGTGCATCGTAACGCCGTTATAGGTATCTTGATCAAACAGGAACGCAGGCGCCTTGGGCTCACTTCTTAGTTTTGCAGCCAAATCCTTGACGATCTGTGCTGCTTCGTTTCCATCAGCAACAAAGCTTCCGAAAACAAACTGAAAATCATTTTCATTGGTCAGCACGAGAGCACCAACATCGGCTTTACCTTCCTTCACTGAATCAGTCGCCAGATCAATCAACCGCCCCACCAACGCTTGAACTTCGAGTCGCTCATTGTCATCAAGGTCATCGGATTGGTTGATGGCGTTGTCAATCGCTGCAGTCGCGGTTTTCATGCTTTGCACCGTCTGGTCAATCGCTTCAGGACTGATCGACATGGCGGCGTGATAGTAACCCGCGGCATCTTCGCGGATGACCGAGGCAAACTGCGATGGGATCGCTTTTTGACCACCGTAAATCGCGGCCAGGTCACTTCCTTCGACAGCCGTGAATTGGCCATCAAAAACGATTTCCTTGGCAGACTGATCAATGTTGAAACCAATTTTCAATTCATCGGTATCTTGAATCAATTGTTCGAGTTGTTTGATCGAGCTTTCTGCCATCGCCTTGGTACCTTCGGCATCCGCTTGATCTTGCTTGGAGATCGCTTGTTCGAAACCTTGGCGAATTTGGGCAATCAACATATTCCGTGTCTCGGTCGGAACTTGTTGCATCCGCAATCGAATGGAGACATCATAGGCGTTCCCCATGCCTTGAAGTATCGCCGAGGGGTCCGCAGGAGCGAGGCCGAGCAGTTCGCGATTACGAGCCAACGCGGCCCAGTCACCGACTTGGCGGATATAGACGGTGTTTGGGCCGAGGGCCACGACCAACGTTCCATCGTCTAGTTCATCGGCGGGGCCAGTTTGTGCTTCAAGCCGCTTGAGCACCAATTTAACGTCGCTGGTTGGCAACATCGCGATCGGTTCGGGCGATCCATTAACCAGCGGCACGACAACCGCAATGGGCCGATCCATATCGACACCTTGTGTGAACGTGCCTGCCATCATTTGGAACATGCCACCAAATTGAGGCTGACCTACCACACCGGTGATATAGTTGACGTCTTGCATCAACTTATTCACCGAGGCGACCGAAACAACAACGACCGGGTCGGTTGAGTCAGCGACCGCGGAGCCCCCACCGCTGCTAGGTTGCAGGCTTTCTTGCGCCGAGACGTTTTTCAAGGGTGAAAGGGAAATCGCGAAAGCAGCAGTAAGACCAACGGCCATTGTCGTGAAGACACGGTTACGCGTTAGTAACATTTTCGAACCATCCTTAGGGATACGGGAAATTAAGTTGTTCTCTAGTTGGTTTACCCTTCACTAGAGTCAATAGTTTCACCGTAATCTAAAAATTGGGCAACCAGCCGCTCCACGACTATGTTTCGGGCGGGTTATTGGTCGGAGGCTCGAAATTAAACTCTTGCCACTTGACATTTTTGTCCATCGGCTCGATTCGCATCACAAGCAGCCCATTTTGGTATAGCCGCACGGTGCCGGTTGATTGACTAACGACCACCGAAATCGCCTTGGTTTTTTGGCTGATTGCCGCTGCCGCCCAATGTCTTGCACCGAGCCCCTTGCTCATAGTCAAAGCATCGTGCGAAACTTCCAGCATTTGACGGCTTTTTTCGATGACTCCATCGCTGTTGATAATGAATGCACCGTCCAATTGGGCGACTTCCTTGGCGTCCTCTTGTACTTTTTTGTCTAGCAAATTTCGCTGCTTGCGGTTGTATCCGCGAAACGGATCAACCCCACTATCATTTGAATGATCGAGCACTCTCCGAGTGTCGCCGACGACGAATAACGTCCCCACCGGCTTCCCTTCGCGACCTTCACGGCCAATTTGCGTCGCCAAATCGATCACTGCCTTGATTGTCTTGAGCGGGACACGGCTTTCGATCGACTGCAGATCGCGAACGGTCAACTGACGCATCCGTTCATCAATCTGCAAATGGCTGATCGAATCAAGACGGCCTTGTTGAAAACCACTGTACAAGGCGATCACTTCCCCGTTGGTGCGAATGAATTCATCGGCTGCCGCTTCGAGAAGCGCGTGTTGCAGACGTTCAAGCAGGGGAGCTTTTTCCTTGTTAAGAGCCAACGGCTTGAGTCCCGCTTCGGATGCTCCTTCAAGGTCCTCGGGAGAATCGACCGCAACGATGATCGGTTTGTCGACCGACTCGGTCATCTCGGCAATTCTTTTCCAATCAGTCGACCCGTCCAACAACATCAACATCGCGTCCGCGCCGCGATCTTGTAATAAAGAAACCGCCGCGCGAATCATCGCTGAGTTGTGCTTGGTAAGTCGTTGGGTCGCCATAGTGGGCGATCCTTCAAGGAAAAGAGGGAATCCGAGATGTATAGAATGCGTGGATTCCAAGTATTAACCAAGCCGCCGAAGCCGACAAGCTGATCGCCGGCTAAATACCGCTTTTTTACAAGCTCTTTACGCTGTCACTAACGACGTGAGCTTCGCTGCTGCTGAGCCATCGCCTGTTGCCGCCATGCCGGGCCCGACTTGTAAGCACGCTCGTAGAACATCGCCAAGGTTCGCAGCGCGTGACCTTTGGGACCGATTTCCCACTCGTGATCACGCTCGTTCCACATCGACGCCAACAAAAATCGGACGGCCCGGACTAACCGAGGATCCTGCAGTTGAGAATCCGGTAGGTTGGTCAACAACCATTCGGTAATGTGGCCCGTGGTTTGAATCTTTCGGTCCAAGTCACCGTTATCATCGCGTCCTTCGAACCATTTCGTGCTCATCGAACCGTCACGGTTTTGCAGGGTAAAAGCGTAGTTCACAAAATCATGCGTGAAGGTTTCCGCCCGCTGCCATTGACCAGTGATCGGTTTTCCTTCGGTTCGTCGTTTTCGAAGTGCGTGGTCGTAAGCCATCAAACGGTGCGTCCCGCCGCAGGTCCCGCCAACAATTGGCTGAGACAATTCTTCGCGAATCAACCGCTCAAAATCCCAGCGTCTTCCGTCCGCGCCGATCCAAACTTCGTCGGTGTCAAGATAATGCGAAAGGGCGATCAAGTTGAAAGTCAATTCATCGCCACTTTGGCAATCCGCCATCTCAAGTTTAACCACATCACGGACGGAGAGCTTTTCGCGGCCAACATACAACGGATAGTCAATCGGAACGCCTGTCAAAGCACAGACGGTCAAAAACTGCGACTGGTGACCCTGTAGCCCGATGCCGCTTTTGACTTCAATCCCACCACGAGGCCCGGAGCCCAGTAGTCGTTGGCCTCGACACGAATTGTTTCCTGCAATCCAAGCGATCGCACTGTATTCGCGATTATGGGCGAGGATCTTTGTATCAACACCCCAAACCATCATGGCATGCATCATGCCCCAATTGCTGCGCCCGTTGGCAACTTCGGTTTGTTGATAGTAATACTGCAGACAACGCTGGAGCGGCGTTTGCATTTGCTGGACGGTGCGCGACAACCGAATCGGCTCGGTCGGGCGACCTGAATAGTCACGAATGATCTCGGGTGCCACTCGGATCGGCGGGCTTACCGAAGACTCCACTGCATCGGCTATCACTTCGGAGTCTTCGAATTGGTCGCCAACGCGGACCTGATCACCAACCGAACGACTTGGACGCTTTTCAATCGGCTCGTTTTCTAAAACTTGGTTTTCATCAAGTGGCTTCAGCACACGAGACGATGTTTTTTGGCCTCCCATCGATCGTGGCGTCCCATCGCGGTCGATGCGAAGTTCGCGAACCGCTACCTCGCCAACCGACTCTTCCACGGGCTCAGCAGCTTGGGGCTCAGCAGTTTGAGGCTCAGCAGTTTGGGGCTCAGCAGTTTGGGGCTCAGCAGTTTGGGGCTCAGCAGTTTGAGGCTCAGCAGTTTGAGGCTCAGCTTCTTGCGAGCGATTCGGAGCGTTTAAACTCTCAAGCGTCGGAAGGTTCTCGCTCGAATCAACCACGTCAAGCGATTTCGTTGACGCACTTTTGCGAGCCGGTGCCAACGACAATGCTGCTTTCTCTGTTGGTTTGGTCGTCTCACTTGGCAACGGTTTGACGACGACTTCAGCAAATTCTTCAGCGGATCGCAGTACCTGTTTCGCTGCGGGTACCTGTTTCGCTGCGGGTGCCTGTTTCGCTGCGGGTGCCTGTTTCGTTGCGGGTGCCTGTGCCTGCTGAGTTGCTGGCGGCCGACCGACCGGCGCTTGATCAATAGGCATTTGCTTTACGGGACGAGGATCCGTCAACGGCTGGCGATTGGACATCGCATCGCGAGCGACCCAACCATCGTTAATCACCATTGCTGTGGTTGGCGTTGCCCGCGATTCATATCGCCGCTGTGGAACACGCGGTTGCATCGATGGCGGATCGGGGGTTTGCGTTGACGGAGCTTTCTTTCCAAGCTCCTGGCGAGTCTTCTGCGATGCGTCGATCGCCAACGGGCGACGCGCAATGCGGACATCCTTTAACTCAATGTCGGTTGCGGGAGCCAAAACGAGTTCGGCCACACCCTCCACAGCACTAACCTCAGCCTCGTCGCCAAAAACTTGCGACGAAGACCCATTAGGTAAAAGCCCTGACGACGGAAATGTAATTGCTAGCAAAAGAGCAAGGAAAGATCGCTTGCGGGAGCGATTTAAATTCTTGGTCACGAGTTACTCCGAGATGCGAAAGGGCACAAGAAGAGCTATCGGAAATCGGCGCGAACAAGTTGACTAAGAAACAGCATTCCCGCGCGGTACCGCGGGGATCGTGACCGCCCCCCCGGGAACCTTGCGAAACTAGAAAAAATAGACAGGACTACGACGAATAGCTAAAGGTCATAGTGGACACGAGAGTCACCCCCAACAATCCGCCGCGTGACACAAATAGAATCTGCGGATCACCAATTGAGCGGTTCAAGCCACGCCTGTTTCGCTGCCGCAAGATCCAGCTCCAACACAGTTTGGTCTGCTGAGGTGACCGCTAATTGACCGGAATCATCAATGACACCTAGACGAATCGCACTGACCCCCGCCTTTGCAAACAGCTTATCGAAGGCATCCGCGTTTTCGCTTGTGACTTCACACAAGAATCGGGTATTCGATTCGCTAAAGAGCGTTTCCGTGGCCGCCAATCCCGTCGCTGCCATTGGCGAAATATCCAACGCCATACCAAGCCCGCCCGCCATTGCCATCTCCGTCGCGGCGGCGGCCAAGCCTCCTTCGCACAAATCATGACACGAACGGACCAAGCGGTTCTGAATTGCTTGGTGCATCGCTTCAAACGTCGTCTTAGCCAATGGTTGGTCCACCGTTGGCACTTGCCCGCCCGACATGCCAAGATTCAATAGCAAGTGCGAGCCTCCTAGTTCCGATTTCGTTTGACCAACCAAGAAGACGACGTTATCAGCCTCTTTGGCGTCCATGGTTACGGCCAGTGACACATCCTCGATTTGCCCCATTGCACTAATCAACAAACTTGGTGGGATCGCAATCGTTTGGCGTTTTCCATCGGCATCGTTAAAGCTGAACTCGTTGTTCAAACTGTCTTTGCCACTGACGAATGGCGTACCGAGTGTGACTGCCATGTCTTGGCAGGCGATCGCGGCGCGGACCAACGAACCGAGCGTTTCAGACCGATCGGTGTATCCCCAGCAAAAATTATCCAAGATCGCAACTTTGTCCGGAGCGGCACCAACTGCAACCGCGTTCCGCATCGCTTCGTCAATCGCGGAGGTTGCCATGTGGTAGGTATCAAAATCCCCATAGTGAGGATTCATGCCACACGACATCACCAACCCACGTCGACTTTCAATGCGCGGCCTCACCACGGCGGCATCGCTTGGCCCGTCGCACAAAGGCCCAACGAGCGGTTTCACAACACTGCCACCTTGGACTTCATGGTCGTACTGGCGAACGATCCAGTGTTTACTGGCAACATTCAGACTACCCATAATCTTTAGCAGCACATCGGCATGTCCCTTTGCATCAAGCGCCGGCAAATCGACCGAAGTGGTCGGTTGTGGATGATAAACCGCATCACGAATGATTGGCGGTCGGCCATCATGCATGAAATCCATGGACAAATCGCCGACAACTTGACCGTGATAGGTCAACGTCAATCGGCCCGTGGGTGAGAATCGCCCGAGCACGGCTGCTTCAACCCCTTCGCTCTCGCAAAGCTCTCGCAGTTCTTCCCAAGATTCCGGCGGCACCGAAACGACCATTCGTTCCTGTGCTTCGGAGATCCATATTTCGGTGTAGGTCAATCCTTCGTATTTCAGTGGAGCTTTTTCAAGCCATACCTCGGCACCGATTTTTTCCCCCATTTCACCAACGGCACTCGAAAAACCACCGGCACCGCAATCGGTCACCGCACTGTAAAGTCCGCGGTCGCGTGCTTGCATCAAGACATCGAGGACCATTTTTTCAGTGATGGCGTTACCAATTTGCACCGCTCCGCCAGACAACGATTCCGATTCGCTAGTCAATTCGGCCGAACTAAAGGTCGCTCCGTGAATACCATCGCGCCCGGTTCGCCCACCAATCGCCACGATCAGATCATCGGGCATCACTTCCTTTTCTTCCATGCCAATCGGGATCATGCCAACGTTGCCACAATAAACCAGCGGGTTGCCGAGGTAACGTGGATCAAAGTAGACCGCACCATTGACGGTAGGGATCCCCATCCGATTACCGTAATCTCGAACCCCCGACACAACGCCCTTCATCACTCGACGCGGATGCAACACACCCGGCGGCAGCGTCGTGGGATCGGTGTCTGGCGGTGCAAAACAGAACACATCCGTATTGCAAACGGGCTTCGCCCCCATCCCGGTTCCCATCGGGTCGCGAATCACACCGCCCAACCCCGTGTTTGCGCCACCGTAGGGTTCAAGTGCCGAGGGATGATTATGCGTTTCCACTTTGAAGCAAACGTGGTACTCGTCATCGAACGTAACCACGCCCGCGTTATCCTTGAACACGCTTACGCACCAATCGTCTTCGCCGAGCGACTTGCGAATCGATTGTGTCGCGGCAAAGATGGTTTCCTTCAGCATGTTTTCATATTGACGCTCATCCGCTTCGGGCGTTCCATCGGCACCCGGGCCGCGGTAGTGAATGCGTCCGGCCAAGGTCTTGTGACTGCAATGTTCCGACCATGTTTGTGCAATGGTCTCTAGCTCAATGTCCGTTGGATCGCGACCGATCGAAATGAAGTGATCGCGGATCGTTTCCATCTCGACGAGCGTCAGGTAAAGCTGGCCATCACGAGACAGCTTTTCGAGTTGCTCGCCCTGCAGTTCGCGGATCGCCACCGTCGTCAACTTAAAGTCATGAGGCTCCCCCACGTCAAGTTGGTCCATTTCCAACGGGCCGACGATTACTTGTTCGACCGAATCGTTTGACAGGGCACGACGACAAATCGAATCGAGCACCGTGTCGTCCAACTCACTGAGCCAATACTTTCGCATCGTGCGGACGGCATGCACATCAAAGCCGATATCCTTTGCGGCCGCGATCGTACTGGCAGCAACCGGGTCCATCACTCCCGGTTTGGGCAACACGTTAACCAACGTCATGTTATCGCCGGGCGGTTCGTTGAGCGAATCTTGGCCAGCAATTGCGACGACGGATCGTTCGGTGACACTGTCGGCCAATAGCGTTTGAGCCAATTGGACTGCTTGATCGTGAGCAAAATCGCCCTGGACCAAAAAGCCGCGCGCAAAATCAACCTGCAACGAATCATGCAGGCCAAGTTCGTGAATTTCTTCCTGCGTCCGCAGGCCTTCACGGTCGGTTTGTCCTTCAGCGGGATAAATATCAATTTGCCAAAGTGGCATCTTTGCGTTTCCTAATCCAAGGTGGAGGGTTTGGTTTGATCTCGTATCGTCTTCGCTTCTTCAAGCCAACGCAGAAGCCCCGCGTCGTCATGATCTTTGAGCATTCGTCGGCAATCGTCAATCGAGTCAATCAAGCAAGCCAACTGGTTCTCAATCGCCACGCGGTTTTCTTGGCAAATCGCCAACCACATCGCTGGATCACCTGCAGCGACGCGAGTGATGTCGAGCCATCCGCTACCGACCAGATCCGCCGATTCAGGGCAAACCAACTTGGCAACCGCCGACGAGGCTAAGTGTGGCACATGGCTGACCGATGCCAAGTGGAGGTCATGGTCGGCCGGTGACATGACGACCGTGCGACTACCGGTGGCTTGCCAGAACGCTTCGGCCCGACTCAGCAATTCAGGGAGCGTTTGGTCACTGGGAGTCAGCACCGTTACTTTGCCGCGAAACAGGTCCGCACAAGAATGCTCGGCCCCCGTTTTTTCGCTGCCAGCGATCGGGTGAGCGGCGACAAATTTCTTTGCAGCAAGAGCGTCCATTGCCACGGCGTCAACGATTCCACGTTTGGTGCTTCCAACATCCGTCACCAAGCAATCGGGCTTTGACGCAACCGCGGCTTGCATCACGAAGTCGGCGATCCGATCCACGGGTGTTGCAATGACCACGACATCCGCCGCTTCACTGGCAACCGCGACCGAATGGGTAAATACGTCAGCGACTCGATTTTCGACTAAGACTTCACCTTTACGCGGATCACGAACAACCGCCGTGACATGCAACTCTCCGAACGACTCACGCAACGATTTCGCCACACTGGCGCCCAGCAACCCCACGCCAACAATCGCAATTCGTCGAGGCCAATGTTGCATAGGTGATTCAGGAATCTAAAGTGGAAAGAGGAGTCATTTGGATGGTGAACGCTCTAGGTAGTGTGCCTACAGAAACTAAGCCGGTGGCAACAAATGCCCCATCTTTTCTCGTTTCGTATCCAGATAACGCTTGTTGTGATCGTTAGCCTCCGACACAAGCGCGACCTGATCGACGACTTTCAAATCGAATCCACGTAAGTTAAACGCTTCAACCTTCTTAGGATTGTTGGTCAACAATCGCATATCGCTTAATCCGAGATCTTTCAAAATTTGCAAACCGATTCCGTAGTCTCGCATGTCCGCTTTGAACCCGAGCGCATGATTCGCTTCGACCGTATCGAGCCCCTTGTCTTGCAACGCGTAGGCTCGGATCTTTTGTGCCAATCCAATGCCGCGGCCCTCTTGCGGCAAATAAACCAAAGCGCCGCGACCTTCTTTGCTGATCATTTCGAGCGCCATGTGTAATTGGTCGCCACAATCACAGCGAAGCGAAGCGATCAAGTCACCGGTGAAACAGCTGCTGTGCATCCGAACCAATGGTGCCGGTCCGGGCGCAGTTAGGTCACCGCAGAAAAGTGCAATCGGTTGTTGGCCTTCATATTCAACCGAATACACTACGATCCGAAATTCCCCATACATCGTCGGCAAGGACGTTTCGGCTGCTCGGCTGATCAACTTTTCGCTCACTCGGCGATGGGCAATCAGTTGTTCGATGCTGATAATTTTCAGGTTGTGTTTCTTGGCGATCGAAGCCAACCCGTCTCGGCTCGCTCGATCTCCACTTTCATCAAGCACTTCGCAAACGACGCCGGCTGGTTTTAGCCCTGCCATGCGCGCCAAATCGACTGCGGCTTCCGTATGACCGGCTCGACGCAGCACGCCACCTTGTTTGGCAAGAAGCGGGTAGACGTGACCGGGGCGGACAAATTCTTTGGCCGATGCCGAGTCGACGGTCATCCGCAAAATCGTTTCACTTTTCTCAGCCGCGGTGATTCCTGTTCGAGCCGTTCGGATGTCCACCGGCGTCATGAAGGCGGTTTTCAGGGGGGCATCGTTATTTGCGACAATTGGCTGTAGTTCGAGCCGTTTGCAGACTTCGGGCAAAATCGAGACGCACAATTGGCCTCGTCCGGAAAGCATGAAATTGACCACTTCGGGGGTCGCTTTTTCAGCCGCACAGACAAAATCGCCTTCATTTTCGCGGTCTTCCGCATCAACAACGATAATCACTTCGCCGCGGCGAATCGCCTCGACAGCTTCGGTTACAGAATTGAGCTCAATGGCCATTGGGGAACTTTTTCAATGCTTTAAATACAAAGCGTTTGGGGAAACTCGACCGCGCGACGGTCCAACGGACCCTATTATACGTCTGAGGGCGAAAACCTCCCACCGCCCTACCGCTCACGTTCTGATACCCTAGCCGCTCGCTCCAAACACTGAAATCGAATGGCATCCCCCCGTGCTAAGGGCAACCGCCATTTGCATGAATCGGGTCAGCGGGAATTAGCGGACCATTGCATCCTTGCAGAGCACGCTAGAATGCTCGTAGCAAACCATCCTGCAAAAACGAATTATCAAAATACAAATCGATGCTGTTCCCCCAAAAATTGGATCGCGAGCAATTTGCCTGCCTCGGTCGAGCACTCCTTTTGGCCTTCGCCGTGTGGGCGGGTGCTGTGAATCCAGCTTCCGCGTCTGCGGAATCGGTCACGCCGCTTCCTTGCTTTCCGAACCAACGCTACAACGATGTTGAGGGAAAAGCAGGACTATGCGATGTTTTGCTTCCTACGGTCGACCCATCGCCCAGCGGCTACCCAACCGTGCTCGTCATTCACGGCGGAGCTTGGATGAGCGGAAGCAAATGGACCATCGAACGTTACTCGCGGTACTTGGCACGCGAAGGCTATGCGACCGTGACGATCAACTACCGACTTGCACCAAGCCACACTTTCCCGAAACAAGTCGATGACGTACGGCAATCCTTGGTTTGGATTTCCGAACATGCCGACAAGTTTCACTTTGACCTCGAACGAATCGGGTTGTTTGGCTACTCTGCGGGAGGGCACCTATCGCTGCTGGTTTCTGCGCTCCAAGACGAACCAATCGAAACACAGCGTACGGCCAGCCAATGGCATAGCGACGATGCACGATGGAGCAAGTTGCCAAAGATCCGTGCGACATGTGCGGGTGGTCCACCTTGTAATTTCCAAACACTGCCGCTCGACAATACATCACTGGCATTCTTTCTAGGAAGCTCTCGCCGAAAAAAGCCAGCGACATATCAGGCGGCATCGCCCATTGCCCATGTGTCCGCCGGCGATCCGCCAGTGCAAATCATTCACGGGGAAAGTGACGCACTGGTGCCGATTAAAACAAGCGTTGCGTTTTTAGAGGCAATGCAAAGCACCGGAGCGACCTGCGAGTTAGCAAAACTACCAGGCCAAGGTCACATGTTGACCTTTTTGCATCCGAAAACGAGCGAATTGATGCGAGAGTTCTTTGCAGTTAAACTACGTCCCGAAAAATGATCCTCAGCAGCTAATCTTGTTCAAAACCGAGTTTGGAATTAACTATGAAGTATAAACTACTACACCTCTTCATCGCTTCTTGCATGGCTCTCCTTCTTATGCCGCGACACGCTTGGACTCAATTCGGCAGTTTTTTTGGCTTGGGCTCCAAAGTAGAAACGATGGAAATCGGCGAGCTGGTAAGTCTACTGAAGAAGCAAAACGAACGGGAACAAACGGCACAGCAAAGCGGAATCGATTCCCCGCAGGCCGATTTTGTTCTCGTCGACGTTCGCTCCGATGCGGAAGTCGCGGTATCAGTCATCCCCGGCGCGATCACCAAATCGCAGTATGAAAGCGAACCGTCAAAGTACCAAGGAAAACTTGTCGTTCCTTACTGCACCGTCGGTGGACGCAGTGGAAAGTACGCAGCACAACTGAAGAAGGACGGTGTGAATGTGAAGAACTTTGACGGAAGTATTCTGGAATGGGTCCAAGCCGGACAACCGCTCGTCACCCTCAATGGCGAACCAACCAAACGTGTTCACATCTATAGCGACCGCTATAAAATCCCAGCAAAGTATGAAGCGGTAACGGAGTGACCGATGGCCGCCCTCTGCTGGACAATCGTGCTCGAGGGACAATCATGCTCGAGGGACAATCATGCTCGAGGGAAAGGCACGATAGCGAAGCAAAAGGCGACGCTATTTCGAGACACTATCTTACGATAATGTCCTTCGCCCCCTCTCCATCATCCGGTTCTTCACCAGCAGGTGCTTTTCCTGCGTTGGGTTTTGGCAGTTCCAAAACGGGCTCACCCCAATCAGCCTCGAATTTTTCTTTGCACGCCTCGCATTCCATACTGGTACCAAGCAACTGGTCATCAATGACGACCGATTGCTGACAATGGCTACACCGCACCCGCACGTTCCCTTTTTCTGCCGCCATCGCTTTGAGGTGCTCTTGCGTGATCTCCGCCACTTCAATGTCTTCCGCCGCAAGCGTGGTTAACATTTCGCGATTGACGTCCTTCATCATTGCCAAGCGATTCGCCAATCGCCGGACGCTCCGTTCAAAACTGTTACGTGCCGATCGGCCGTTTCCGAAATGGCGGTCACGATTAATGTATAAGTAAGTAAACCCGCGAAGCAGCCGGCGACGCGATTCGGTGGGCAGGGAATATTTCGACTTCTTTGAGATCAGCTCAAAGATGCGGCACAAGGCTTCGGGCGGGTAGTCGTCAAAGTGCATTGTCGTCCCCACTCGCGAACTCAATCCGGGATTACTGCGAATCATTTTCCGCATTTCCACCGGATAGCCCGCCAAGATGACAACCAAGCGATCACGTTGATCTTCCATCCGCTTCAGTAGCGTTTGAACGGCTTCGCGACCGTATTGATCTTGGCCGTTCTCATCGATCAACGTGTAGGCTTCATCAATAAACAACACACCATCGAGCGCCTCGTCGATCTTTGCATTCGTCTTGGGGCCGGTTTGCCCAGCGTATTCAGCGACCAAACCACTTCGATCGGTTTCGACCAAATGGCCTTTTTCGAGAATCCCCAGCGCACCATAGATTTCGGCAATGATCCGTGCGACGGTCGTCTTTCCGGTCCCAGGATTGCCAACAAATGCCATGTGTAAACTTGGGCGTGTGGCCGGCAATCCTTCCTTTTCCCGCAGCGTTTCCATCTTCAGAAAGTTCGTCAGCGTCTGGATTTGATCCTTAATCGCGTCGAGTCCGACTAATCGATCAAGTTTCGCGCGAGCTTCGGCAAGCCGTTGTTCGGGCGTACGATCGTCGATTGGCTCAGGAGTACTCTTTTTCAGTTCAGGTGTCGGTTTGGGTGTCCCACCAGGGCCGGCGACGGGCGTCGGTTTTTCTGCGGCCGTAACACCGGCTCCTTCGCGAAGGCGTTTCGCTTCGGCGCGAAGCCAATCGAGTGCATCGTGAGCGTTATCGGTGTCCGCTTGACTATTGTGCTCCACCACAACCGGCTCTCGCGCCAGTTCCTTCATTTGTTTCCGCATTTCATCCAAGTTTGCGTTGTCCGCGACGGACATCGCACCGTCAATGGAAGCCAACACGTTGGCCATCCGCATGACTAGCGTTTCGAGTTCCCCCCAACGATCACGTATGGGGGCGATCTCAGCAAACGGACGAATCAAGTCGCCCCATTGAAATTCGTTGGACGCAGTGACCAACCAATCGACGGCTTCGTGCAATTGGTTACCCATCACCGATTTGCCCCATAGATGCTCAAGCAAAACGCGGCCGAGTTGGCGCTGTTCCATCGTCCGAGTACTTGCCTCGGGAACAACTGCCGCAAAGACCTTCATCAATAGCCCTTGATGCAGATCGTCCATCTGGTCGGCGATTGAATTGGCGTTGGCATCGTCTCCGAGCCATCCATAGCTTTCCCTGATTAACTTCCCGCTATCGACATACAGAGCTCGCGTTTCCCCTAGCGTATCGCGATAGAGTCGAATCGATTCAATGATTTGGTCGTCAGAAAGCTTCGCCATGGTGGTGCCGAGAAAAAAGATTGGGGCGGTCTAAGAAAACAGAAACAATTGAACACCGTTTCATCTTACCGCAGGCGATTCCGTTCCGCGACGCCCGATATCGATTTCAGCCGCGGACCTATTTCAATAGTTTCAGCGTTGATCCATCGGCAGGCGATTCACCTTGCAGCGACGGTGTGGCGAGCAGAGCATCCACCGACACTTGATCGCTCAGTCGCCAGGGCAAGGTAACCCAAAACGTGCTGCCACGCCCCAGTTCACTTTCGAAGTCGACTTCGCCTCCAAGCAGTTTTGCGAGTTCTTTGACGATCGACAGCCCAAGCCCCGTGCCAGCAAATTCGCGAGTCAGCCCTTCGTTGTTGAGAACATTTTGGCTTTGGCGGAACTTTTGAAAAATGATTGGTTGATCCTCCTCGGCAATACCGACCCCGGTGTCTTTCACCGAAAGACGGAAACGGCCGCTTTGCACGTCCTCGATTCGCACCGTGATCATGCCCCCTTCGGGAGTGAACTTGATCGCGTTGCTGAGCAAGTTATTAATGATTTGCCCTAGCTTGGTTTGGTCTTGGTACGCCTTCGGCAAATCGTCCCCGGTTTCCACAGACAGCGAGATATTCTTCTCTTCTGAAAGCGAATGGATCATATCGCATTGGGCCGAGACAAGTCGCCCGAGATCAAACTCGCTGCGGCGCAGCTCCATTTTCCCAGCTTCGACTTTCGCCAAGTCCAAAATGTCATTGATCATTTCCAGTAGCAACCGACCGCTCTTTTGAATGTTGGATGCGTAACGGCGCTGTTTGTCGGTCAGCGAATCGATGCCCACTAGCACTTCCGAAAATCCAATAATGCTGTTCAGAGGCGTTCTCAACTCGTGACTCATGTTCGCCAAGAAGTCACTCTTCAAACGGTTTGCTTCGTAAAGCTGTAAGTTCAACTGAGCGAACTGATCGACGCGAGCGTCCAACTCACGGTTGACTTCCTGGATTTTGTCTTGAGTCTCGGTCAGGTGGCGAAGCATGCGATTGAACGCATCGGCAAGTTCACGAAATTCGTCCTCGGTGTCGATCGTGGCGCGTTGGTTGGTATCACCATGCGTGATCGAGTCGCTGACATCGCGAAGGTGGTAGAGAGGCTGCAAGACTAAAAAACGCACAATCGCATGTAGCACAAATAGAGTCGCAGCGATAATCGCCATCGCAAGGGCAATCACAATCGCTCGAATCCAAGTCGTCTGGTCATGCGTTTCTTGATAAGGCATGCCAATGCGAAAAACTCGAAATGGATACTGAGATGCCAATGTCATTGGGTCTTCATCGGGCGACGTGGAAATCGAACCGCCCGTCGGACTATGGCACGACAATACGCACGTCGGCTTAAAGAACACTGGATAATAGTAGATGTAACGATCATCGACCGGGCCGTCTTCCGCAAACACGGTCGTCCCAAGTAATCCAATGCGGCTCATCGCTTCGTTGTCACCTAAGTCCAACGGTCGTTCGACATCAGGACGGTCTTGGCCGATCTGGCGAGCAAGCCAAGCACGGTATTGAGGCTCAAGGGCTGTCAGGCGATCGAGCTCATGCGCCGTTTTGGGTTGATCGATTGTCGGCAATTTGTCGTAAGACATTGAATCTTGTAACGCCAAGACTCGAAAGTCGATCTTCGCATTTAGCAGTTCCGACCTCAGCCCGTCAAGCAATTCCTGGTTGCTGGTGACCACATCGCTCGGCAATTTCGCCGACCACTGGGCATCACTATGGATCATGTAGAGTTCAGCCGCCGCGTAATCACGAGCCCGCTGCTGTGTCGTGTTGGTGACCAACCGCTTTGCCAATAGCTGAACAACGAAAAATGCAGCGCACATCAATAAGACGATCGCTGAACCGAAAAAGAGCAGACATTTCCGCTCCAGGCTCATGGATGCGAAAACGCCTTTAATGAAGCGAAACATGTCCGTTAAAAATCCGTGAAATGAAAAGGGGTGAGGGCCCCGGCCTTCAACTAGGCCCCCAAAACGACCAGGCCGCCAAAACGACCAGGCCGCCAAAACGACTAGGCCGCCAGCAGCATGGCCCATCAGTGTGACGAATTCCGTGAATTGATGGCACCCGAGTTTTTTGGGGCGTTTTGCCGATCAATTGGGTCCAAACGACCGCTAAAACCGGACAGAAATCCCTAAACACCTTAATTTAACCAGTTTTCGCTGCTTGCTTGATGTTTTTTTATTACTAGCATGGGAGTTTAATCGATTGCCGTTGGATTCTCGCCGTGGCGATTTGTTTCGCTGGCGAGGGGACCCGATGGCTTGCCGCCCACCTGACCTTGTAAGAATTCCACACGCTTAATGCTGTGGAGGAGACAAAACAACCATGACCCGCACGGCTGAACGATCCAACCGACTGCCCCGCGTTTTTCGATGGAGCCCCCTTTTTCGATGGAGCCTCGTCAGCACCTTGATTGTCGCATTAGGCATCAGCCCCGCCTCCGCTGGCTGGCTTTTGCACCACGCCCGATGTGGTCACCGAACGGATTGCTGCCCGGCACCCCCTACTTGCTGCCCGGCACCTCCTGTTTGTTGCCCGGCACCAGTCGTTTGCTGCCCTGAACCTCCTGTTTGCTGTCCTGAACCAGTTGTGTGCTGCCCGGCACCGGTTACCTGTGGTATCGCCCCCGTCGAAACGACTCCGATCGACGCTGGATGTTGCGAATATGGCATAGTAGACAGCAGTGCTGTTGAAATGGGTGCTCCGCTGATGGGTGACGTCATCTATGACGCTCCAATGATGGAAGGAACCGTCATGGGCGACAGCATTCCAGTTGAACAATCATTTGACGCTCCCGTTGATCCAGCAATCACCACGGAGGAGCCCATGGTCACCGAGGAATCCCCGTTTGGCCAACCAAGCACGCCTGCGGAACCAGAGCCAGCGGTCGAAACCGATTCTGCTCCCCCAGCACCTGCCGAGCCCGAAGCACCTGCCGAGCCCGAAGCACCCGCCGAGCCCGAAGTACCTGCTGAGCCCGAAGCACCTGCCGAGCCCGAAGCACCCGCCGAGCCGGAAGCACCCGCCGAGCCCGAAGTACCTGCCGAGCCCGAAGTGCCTGCAATGGAAACCGGCGACGACCTGTTTGGCTCTCCTGAACCTGCTACTGTCGAAAAACCACCCGTCGAAGACAACGACTTGTTTGGCAATCCGCCTGCGGATGACACACCTGCTGCCGAGGCCGCAACGGACGACTTGTTCGGCGATGCACCGATGGAATCAACGGAACCTGCAACGGACGACTTGTTCGGCGATGCACCGATGGAATCAACGGAACCTGCAACGGACGACTTGTTCGGTGACGCACCGATGGAATCCACTGAGCCTGCAACGGACGATTTGTTCGGTGACGCACCGATGGAATCCACCGAGCCTGCAACGGACGATCTGTTCGGAGCCCCTACGAACGACGCGTCTGAAATGCCAGAACTTGACACTGATAGCGGAGTAGACGATTTGTTTGGTACCCCGCCCGCGGATGCGGCACCTGCTGTCGAGCCACCAACCGATGGCGGCATGGACGATTTGTTCGGAGAACCACCCGCAGAAGATGCCACACCGGCGACGGATGCGATCGACGATCTCTTTGGAATGCCAGAAATGCCTGCCGAATCTTCCCCCGAAGAGTCGACGATGACGATTGACGAATTGTTCACGCAAAACGAAGTTGCTCCGTCGGACGCTGCCGAGACGGTTGCAGAACTTCCTGCACCGAAGACACACCAGCTAGTCGTTTCGGAAAAACAAATCCCCGAATTCACTTCGCTCTCCGACACACCGGTTCGCGTTTGGATTGACGATACCGGCAGTTTCCGCACCGAAGGACGCTTGATTGCCATCAACCACGGTTCGATACAACTGCTAAAAACGAATGGCAAGACTTGCACCGTACCGTTCTCGCGAATGTGCCCAGCGGACTATTCCTATGTTGATTCGGTTCAAAAACAGCTTGAATCATCGCGAATCGCGATGCTGACAAGCAACCGCTAGTGAATGGCAATTGTTGCCAGGATCTCTCCAAGACCGAATGGATGAATCGTTTTTCGTCCGTTCGGTTTTTTGCTGCCACTGCGATAGAATAAGAACGGTCTAATTTACCGCCTCTCGATTGTCTTGGTGACATTCTTATGGAAAATGCGTCCGTTCGCTTGATGCACTACGATCCTCGTTGGCGTCAAGAATTCGAGCAGACACGAAGCAGTATTCTGTCATCCTGCGAAGGGGACGTGGTTGCGGTCGAGCATATCGGCAGCACCGCAATCTCTGGGCTAATCGCTCGGCCGACGATCGACGTACTGGCAGGCGTCACCAATCCAGCCAGCATTCCCTCAGCGGCAAGATTGATCGAAGGCTTGAACTTTCGACGTGAACCTTTCGGCGACTGGCATGATCGTGACGGCGTTCAATTGATCAAACCAAGGCATCGGAGCGAATCCGAGCCCGAACCTACGCATTGCGTGTTCCTTATGGTGCATCGCTCGGACAGCTGGAAACAAACGATCGCGATTCGCGATTTCCTCAGAACGCATCCTGAATTGGCTATCGATTTTGAAGAAGCGAAAGTGAAGCAATGGCGTCACGGTGAAGGAGACCCAAGGCGTTACGCTGCCAACAAAGCAATCTTCTTCGCTCATTTATTGGATCAAATGTAATCATTTAATAGCAGTCACGTTTAACGACTAGTCTCCGATCGCGACAAGATACTGCTGCTGCTTGCCATCCTCGTTGAAGGTTGTTCGGATCAGCAACCGATTATCGATCGCGACGGGAGTGGCAAAGATAGAATCGCCGATTGAATTCTCGGATAACAAATCAAAACGATCCGGAGATGCGGCTAGGACGTACACCATCCCTCGTTCCGAAGCAACGTAGATCCGGTCTTGAACCAACGTGGGCGAGGCGCTGATACCACCGCCGAACAACCGCTTTTGCCACATTTGCTTTCCATCGAGAGTTCGCCAGCAAAACGCAACACCGTTATCGGCAACGGCAAAAACATAGTTGGGAACGGCGAGCAGCGATTGCTCATAACATTTGATCCGATTGTCCCAAAGCAATTTTCGAGTCCCATCCGCACTGACACACCAAGTCCCCGAATCGGGATTGCCACCGCTGACGACCACACGGCGGTCGTCCCAAACGACCGTTCCGCAAATCGCGTCCGTGGTCGTGTCAACGCTCCACAGCTCCTTGCCCGTTCCTGGATCATAGGAACAAATCATCGCCGCGCCCGCAAGCAAAATTTGGCGTTGACCAGCAATGGTTGCGGCAATTGGCGAGGCAAAATTCAAATTGCTCGGCCGCTGTACTCGCCAAACTTGCGTCCCCGTCTGAGTATCAAAGGCATACAAACCACTAGCACTTGCATCATACTCGGCAGCAACAATCACCAAATTGCCTTCGACAATGGGACTCGCCCCATAACCGAATTGAAATCGCTCGGGCTTGAATTCGCTAACCTTCTTTCTCCACTGCTGGCGTCCGTCGGTTGCCAAAGCCGTCAGCCAAATGGCATCGTCGGTATGAAACGACACGAAAATCCGCTCGCCGTCAAATGCAGGACTCGGTGACGCGTGCGAATTCTTCGAGTGGATTCGCTCTGGTAACGTTCCGCGATGCATCACCCACTGGTCCCTCAATCGCCCGTCCTGGCGATCCAATTTCAAAACACTTTGCGTTCCCTCAATTTCGTCCGCAGTCGTTAAAAAAATTGACTCGTTCACCACAATCGGGGTCGAATGACCATAGCCGGGGATCTTCGTCTTCCAAAGAATGTTTTCCCCTGTCGTAATATCCCACCGCAGCGGCACGTCGATGTTTGGATCGGCGTGATTGTCTCCTGCGGGGCCGCGCCATTGGGGCCAATCTTGTGCAGGCGTTACTTGGCAGCCGAAACCACAAAACAAGGCAAGCAGGCTGACCGAGACCGGGAACCGAAGAAAATGCATCGAGCTAAGCACCCTATATGATGGCGAACGTTCACACATCCGAGCGTCGGATTGCATGAGTAAAATTTTCAAAAAAGAAGTCAGAAGCGTTATCGCCAATCTTCAACAAGCAACTTGTTCATCGCTGCACGATTCACAATCGAAGGCAGCGAGAAATATCGGCAATGATGCCCCGCCCAGTTTAAACGAGTCTTAGTTCTACGGAGCCTTAGTGCTGCCGAGTCTTAGTTCTGCCGAGTGCGAAAGAGCGAAAATCGACTGATATGGCCACGACCAAACACCGCTCATCACCAAGGTCGGAACTTGAATGACGGAAATCAAACCAGCAACAATACACTCCATCAACCAGAACACAATATGTTCGCGGTTTTCTGGATTCGCGGTTTTCTGATTTCGCGGTTTTCTGGATTCGCAGTTGAGTGCGACCCCACAGACCGAAGCGCAGAAAACTCCCAGCAGGCGACTCGGAGTTCTGTTGACAGTCAAGCAACCCAAATGCGGATGCGTGAGTATTCGAATCAACTCGAAACGGAGTCAACTCGAAACGGAGTCAACTCATTCGCGAATCATTCTTGGCCCGGCTTCATCCCTGCTGCTGCAGCTTCGGCACTCGCTTGTGCATCTTTTTGTGACTCTTCAAGCATTTCATTGTACTTGTCGATATCAGATTGACTTGCGTTCTCAACCGTATTCGTCGGAGCACTCGTACCACACCCAGCGACGGCCATACATGCAGCAACTAGAAAAAATCCAAAAAACTTCATAATCAATCACGCTTCCAATAGAGAAAGTTAACGAATTAGTATCCAGCATAAACGAAAGAGAAGCCGCCCGCCCCCATGGGCGAACGGCCTATCAGAAGCTCAGCATGGCACTCTATTCTTAGAATACCAAAGACGTTGAGCATTGGAACCTGGGTCCTCAGCCGCAACCATTAGAAATTAAACTCCAGTCGCGAAACAAAAAAACCAGCAGCGACTTTGAATTAAAATTCCTCGTCGACGACTTCTTTGCTGGCTCTCGTTCCCAAAGAACCCCAAAGACCAAATGGACTTTGCTTACCAGTGTTATTCCACTTGTTAATCAGGTAATCCGCCTTGACCGTCGACGTGACTTTACCAGCTTCAATGGAATCGGTGATGAACTTAACCGCACCATCGGCCATCAAAACGTGGACCCCACCTTGATGACGACTCGACGCTCCATAGTAGGCGTCACCACCTGCATTTTGCTGATTGCACGCTTCCTTATTTGGCGGCATAACCGTAAAGAAAGCCGAATAGTTAGGACGAGACTCTGCCCAACGATAACCACGTCCATCCACAGCACCTACCACGGCGGTCGAATCGGCCCAGAATTGGGGTCGCGTAGCGCTAACGAGATCCTGGCAGCCCGTTGGAGGAACATTTCGTAAGTTCGTCCAACTGGAGCGACGATGGTTGATGGTCCGCTTGTCCTTATCACCCAAATCGGTCGCAATTTCACCGGCTGCGATCGTGTTGGACAAGCCGTCTAAGACATCGCGAAAACGCATCGATTTGTGCGAGATGAAAATACCACGCCCCGACGCACGAATTTCTTCTTCAAGATTGTTCGCCGCATGAAGTGGGTAGGGCCCGTTGTTGTTCCAAGCTCCGTTTGCTGCCCGGTCGGGTGAATCCCCCATACAGCATGCGTAATTCGTTCGCCCGAGCCCTGGAAGCCCAACACCTGGGTCGCTAGGGCAGCGAAGCGTGGGAATATTGGTTACCCAAGGCGTGTACAAAATCGAGTTTGCAGTTGGCCCCATTGGTGGAAATGGGCCACCATTTCGGAGGGCTTGAACAGAACCATTTCCGCTAGCCGCCGGCGGCGAATTGCCCTGGGAATCAATGTTCAACGGGTTGGAAATCAACTCCCAAATCGCCTGTTGCTCGATGAAAGGCATCAGCCCCACAAGATAGCTCAACCGCCCAACATTGGAGACCTCGGAAGGACGCCATGTAGCGTTAGTGACATTATCCACAGTACCACCCGATTGCATGGGCAACTGGTTATATGCGGAATGATAATTGTGAAGGCCAAGACCAAGTTGCTTAACATTGTTGCTGCAACTCATACGACGAGCCGCTTCGCGTGCTGCCTGAACAGCGGGCAAAAGTAATCCGACTAAAACTCCAATGATGGCAATCACCACCAACAACTCGACAAGCGTGAATCCACGCCGAACTTTCATTGAACATTGCATCGAAGAAAACCTCTTTTGAGAGAGAGAGAGAGAAGAAAAGAACAGCACGGGACAATAACCCGCTTAAAACGAAAACCAGGGGAATATACCCCCCCAAAAGACCCTGCGCTTAATTGTTAACAATATTGCGTTCAATGACAAGTCATAAAATTGAATATTGTTGTCAATTTCATTTTGCGTGCAATTGATGGAAAGCACACGAAAAGATTCACAATCAAGGTCGCGACCCAGGGAGCCCCGGACGCCCCTCTAACCGCTTTCTGCATCATCAAGACAACACCGGCGATGGCAAATCGACACCGCAATCGAGCGGAGACAAACAGGCATCTCACGATGCAGCGACAAGCACAATCAAGCGACTACCAAGGGCTTAATCCACAATGGGGATGGCCCACTATGAACCCAATTCGACATCGATTTTGGCTTCATCGGCTGCTTCGCGGAGCTTTGTCAGCGCACGTGCTTCAAGTTGGCGAATTCGCTCTTTCGTGACACCCATTTCTTCGCCGACCTCTTTCAGGGTCAACGGCTCGCTGCCGCGACCGAGACCAAATCGAGCTGTGATGATCTTCTGCTCTCGTTCGTCTAAGCGATCAAGAATCTTGGACAATTCACGTTGCCGCGACCGCTGCACCGATTCCTCGGCATAAGGATCGAGCCGATCATCTTGGCGAGCCAAGAATAATTCCTCGGTCGTGGTACGGAAACGATCACGGTGTTTGAATTCACTCGGAATCGTTCGAGCAAAGTTCTTCATAATCGCCCACGAAGCGTAGGTACTAAACTTGTTGCCTCGCGAGTAATCGAATTTTTCAACCGCCCGGATCAATGACATATTTCCGTCGCTCACCAGCGCAAAAAAATCATCCGTGCTTGCAACATGACGCTTTGCAATCGAGACAACCAAACGCAAGTTGCACTGAACGATCCTATTCTTCACCTTGACCGCTTCTTCGTACAAGTTGTCGATTTGGTCCATCATGGCGGACTTGGCGCTACCAGCCGACTGCAAATTGTCACGCAGCAAATTGGTCTTATGCTTCAAATAGTTCATCTTGCGAAACAAGTGATACTCTTGCTCTCGGTTCAACAGCGGCACGTCATAGAGTGCGGCCAAATAACTGGGTAACCCACTCGGCACGCGTGCCTTTCGCATCGCGGCCCCTGTTTCGGGAATCGGAGCCAAATACTCTTCTTCACGGCTCACGTCGTCGAAATCTTCGTTGAAGATGTAATCTAACGGCAATTCCATCACATGCTGCATTCGCGTTTCCAACAAGATGCGTTGAATACTCGAACGCGTTCGCTTGAACCGCTTACACAACTGGGCCATCGTCGCACCTTGAGTCGACAATTTAAAAATCGCGCGCTTATCATCTTCGGTCAACGTCGCACGATGATTCGGGAAAATGGCCAACTGCTGGTGAACGGAATCAAAGTTTTTCAATGTATAGCGAATCGTCTCCGGGCTGCGATTCATCTGATCGGACAATTGACGCGTCACGTCGGACAAGCTAGCTCCCCCTTCGACCAATTGGCGGGCCCGCTCAATCATTTCACTCTTTTCATCGTCCGACAATTGGCTGAATCGCTCGCCACGACGAATCTTTTCACGGTTAGAAGAAACAAAAGTCTCGACACTGCTATGCAGGAACCCCACCCGTTTTCGACCACCGAATAATAATCGACGACTCACCAAGCCAGCGTCGCGCCAACGGCTAATCGTCTTGGTCGAAACGCGGAACATCTTGCTCAGATCTTCGACGGTATGGACCGGTTCGGCAAACTCCGAAACCGAAACCTCGGCCGAATCGCTAAGGTCTTCAATCAAGAGCCGCAAATCGTGCTTCAGATCGACGGCGTCAATATTGTGGCGATTCGGCTTTTCAGGGCGGTAATTGGTGATACGGAAGCAAAGATAATCGAACGAATAAGGACGGTTTGGCTCGATCTCACCATACAGCTTCTCGGCCAATTCCGCCTGCTCGACCTTTTTCGCCTTGGGGGCAAAACGAGTCAGCTGATCTCGTAATTCCTTTACCTTCGAATCTCGATATTCTTCGTGCATTACCATGGTCCATTCTCCCAGTGCTGTGGTATCTCACGTCGACTATTTATCCCTGCGGCCCCGGCGGGTCGCTCGACTTGATACCGATGTTGCCCGGGTATCACCCTTTCCTTAGGGCAAAGTGTTGCTGTCCTGAATCAGGTTCACCGACTTGCGATAGCCACAACCTCTTACGTTGGCCGGAAGCACCGCGAAGCGACCTTTTTCAAAACCTCCAACGACTCCTTGCCGTTGGCTCTTAATCTCATTACGCGTGAAACGATAACGACGTTTCCATGTTTGACCAGAAAATTCTGCCGAAAGTTCACAAGTTTTCGCCTGTTTCACGCAGTAGAGCATCAAATAGGCAATTTGGATCATTCCGAGTTGATGAGAACAATCCGACTTAAAATTTTGGCAGTTCGCTAACTGACCAGTTCAAACACAGAGGAAATCTAATGCCAATCCAAGCAAATCTGAGAATAAAAAAAACCGGAAACGAGGCTAAGGTGTTCCCCAATCACGAGTTAGCCTTCTATCCCTAACAATACCCGCATCCCCCCCCTGTCCGCCAAAAGTCCAGTTCGCTTGTAAATTTTTCTAAAACTTTGCAACATTGCATTGTTAGCAGGCGTCTCAAGTCGCAAAATGCGACGACAATCTTAGTTTGGAGGTGGCTGTGAGCGAAAAAACGAAAAAAGGCCCTGCGTTTCCGCCGGACCTTTAGAGGGTGTATCACATACTTAGTACAGGGTACTTTTACTAGTCTGCAATTTTTGCGACCAAGTCGAGAACCTTGCAGGAGTAGCCCCATTCGTTGTCGTACCAAGAAACGACCTTGACGAAGGTCTTGTCGAGTTGGATACCCGCGTTGGAATCGAATACCGAAGTACGGGATTCGCCGCGGAAGTCGGTCGAAACGACGTTCTCGTCCGTGTAACCGAGAATGCCCTTCATCTTGCCTTCCGAAGCAGCCTTCATCGCCTTGCAGATGTCTTCGTAGCTTGCTTCCTTGCTTAATTCGGCGGTCAGGTCGACGACCGATACATCCGAAGTTGGAACTCGGAACGCCATACCGGTTAGCTTGCCGTTGAGCTCAGGAATAACCTTGCCCACAGCCTTTGCCGCACCAGTGCTCGATGGAATGATGTTTTCCAAAATTCCACGTCCACCACGCCAATCCTTCTTCGATGGTCCGTCAACGGTCTTTTGCGTTGCGGTCGCCGCGTGAACGGTGGTCATCAAAGCACGCTTGATGCCGAAGCTATCATTGAGAACCTTGGCAATCGGAGCCAAGCAGTTCGTTGTGCAGGATGCGTTGGATACGAACTTTTGTCCGGCGTAGCTTTCGCAGTTCACACCCATGACGAACATCGGAGTGTCGTCTTTTGGTGGTGCGGACATGACAACCTTTTTCGCACCGGCATCAAGGTGACCCTTTGCGGAATCTTGCGTCAGGAAGAAACCAGTCGACTCAACGACAATGTCTGCTCCGACGTCGCTCCAAGCCAAGTTGGCGGGATCGGTTTCCGCAGTGATGCGGATTTCTTTGCCATTGACGACAAGATTGCCGCCCTTGGTTGATACGTCGCCTTTGAAACGACCGTGGACGCTGTCGTACTTCAGCATGTAAGCTTGGTAATCAACATCCAAAAGGTCGTTGATTGCTACCACTTCAATGTCGTCACGAAGGACCGACGAGCGGAAGACCATGCGGCCGATTCGACCGAAACCATTAATTGCAACTCGTATAGCCACTGTTCCATTTCTCCTAACGGTGATGGAAGGCCTGGCCATTTCGCAGACCCGGCACCTGAATAAAATTGCCCGTTTACATCAAACTGACTGTTCACACGAATCAAAACCGAAAAAGCCGCTCAGTGAACGATTCGCTGAAATGTCGCTCTCGTTGGGATTCGATGGGCGGATTATAGAAACGCAGACCCCACTTGAACCAGCCCCCAAATTCCTCTCCACCGCCCGATTGGCGTCGCCCGGTTGGCGTCGCCCCCGGAACCTGGGATTACGTCCATGAGCGGACAATCGCCGACCATTATGACGCGTTTGTGGCAGATACTCCGCTATGCGCTCTCGATCAACAAATCGTCGCAGATGAATTTTCTCTGCCCCAACCTGGAAAAACAGTATCAATTCTTGATCTGGGCTGCGGCAGCGGCCGAATCGCAATCCCACTGGCCGAGCAAGGCTTCGAGGTTTTTGGCGTCGATTTGAGCACCCGAATGCTGGAACTCATGCTCAAAAAAGCTCGCGAACGAAATTTTGAAGGCCAAATTCACGCGGTTCGAGCAAATTTGGTCGAGCTTGATTGTTTTTCTGCCTGCTCGATCGACCATGCCGTCTGTCTGTTCAGTACCCTGGGAATGATCCAAGGCCGAGCAAATCGCCGCCGAATGCTAAGCCATGTCGCTCGCATCGTTCGCCCAGGCGGAAAATTGGTCCTGCACGTTCACAACCGCTGGGCCGCATGGCTGGAACCACGAGGCACTCGCCGCTTGGTCGGCAGTTGGACTCGGTCGTGGTGGGACCGCAACCACGAGTTCGGCGATAGCGTTTATGCCTACCGAGGCCTCGAGAAAATGTTTATGCACCGGTTTAGCCGATCCGAACTCGTATCGGACTTCACAGCCAGCGGATGGAAAACGACAAAGTTGCACTGCGTTGCACCTGATGGATCTTCCCTCCAATCGCATCGGTTTGTGCCTGCCGGTGGTTTCGTCGTGATTGCAAGTCGCTCGTAGAGACTAACGGAATTGAATTATCCGCGTCCACGCTCAAGCAACACCATCATGATCAGTGCGAGTAGCGATCGAAGCTCGTCATCCTCGGGGATGTCGCTCAGTTTTTCGAGAACAAACTTTCCTTCAAACACGGCGGGTTTCTTGGTGAGCCGAAGCAACTGCGTGCCGTCGGGTCGGCAAACGATGTAGCTCGGATTGAGTAACATCGCTGCAACAAAGCCAATCACAGGGATCTCACCCAAGATGCTCTCAAACACTTTCTTCACCGGACTCTCTTCGCTGATCGTCATGTCGACCGCGTCGTCCTGCATAATCTCGTAGTGGGCCGACCAAAGTGACCGCATCCCTTTGCGTCGCACTGCGCCCCAATCGTTTCCTTGGGCATCGGTGAAGTGATAATTAGCCGAAAAGTCAATGATCCGATCCGACGCAATTTGGAATATCTGGCTCGTTTGCTTTTCATCGCTGTATATCTGAACGTTCTCTTTCAACTTGAACATTTTCTGCTTGATATACATCAACACATTGCCGGTCGCGTCGGTCGCAGTAATCCGTTGACCAAAGGTCATGAGTTTAAAGCGAAGCTCAATAGGGTATTGCATGATGGACAAGCTGTTGGAAGAAGTGAAAACGAAAGAAGCCGCGCAACCCAAGTGGGGGCAACGCGGCTTCGTTTAGCAGAAAATTTCCAGCAAAAGTGACTAGCTCTTTTGCGGAGGTTGCTGTTGTTGTAGCCCCGGACGAACTCGCTTGTTGATGTCCGTTTCCAAAACGCCAAAAACCGATTCATGGCGAGCGACTGACATTTGAAGGGCGGCAAGCAAACGCTTCGCGGTAAAGAAATTCACGATGATACGTTGCTTAACTTGGATCGGCTCCTTCGGCACGCCAATCGGTTGTGGATTCAAACCGAAGTCGACGATCAGTTCTTCAGGCGAACCGGTGACGCGGCAGAAATTGGCATAAGTTGCCATCGCGTTGTCATCGTTCACTTGAACTTGAACGGGTTGTTGAGGTGGTGTTTGAGCAGCCTCGGCCGGAGTCGCAGCCGCTTCGGGCTGTGCTGCGTCGGTCGTCTTGGTGTCGTCTGCCATCTGTCAAGTTTCTCCAAAAAGTTGAGGAAGATTTTAAACGCTCTCGTGTTACAAACGATCGAGAACGAGTGAGGGGCGAAAAAACAAAAGGTTATCTCATGGCGTGCCGCCCGAATTGCATTTTCGCTGCAAGCATGCCGACTTTTTTGTAGGAATGCTGCCATCCTATCAATACCGTCCGCTGCTGCAACGTGAGACAACGATGTTCGATCTAAAAATAAGGTGTTGTTTTCAATCCAATGTTAAACGACGAAAGATGCGTAGTTTGGTCGTGCGATCAATGTCAGTATTTTTTAAAACTCAAAGTTAAATGTCTTCGCAATCACTCGCCACAACCGCTGCCCAAGCGACATCGGATCGACATGCACCTTCGCACTGCCACGATACCCGGGTCGGAACGGCAATTCGCTTGGATCAAGTGGCACGCGAGCCTGGTAGGAAACGCTGCGTGGCTTGATCGCTCCGGTGCGCGGATCAATCTCTGTTTGTAAATCGCCGCCCGTTTGGCTAGCCATCGAAGTCGAGGCTGCTTTGAGCGGATCATTCGACTTTTCGGCAATCACCCCGGTAAACGTTTCGAGTCTCCGCGAGTCAAGTTTCATGTCAACCGATTGGCCTTCACGAACCAATTGCACGTCCCCTTGGTCGATCACCAATACGGCTTCGAATTCATCGGGTTTACCTATCTCGCAAATCAAATCATCCGCTGTCAACATCGCTCCGCGGTTACGTTCATCCAGCGGTGTTCCAGACCATCCAGGCAAACGACCGTCACCCGCTTCCTGCGGTTTCTTGATCGGTGGCGGCAAGACATGCCCATCCTGCTTTGCCAATACGACCAGCCGATCGAGTTCTTCTTGCGTTTTGGCTTTCAAGTCACGGATCGAATGGAGCAGTTCCGCTTGCGTTTCAATTTGTGCTTTGAGCGCATAATCATCGCGACTTCGCAGCGACATATTTCTCAACTTCACCGACGCAACTTCCTCTTCGCCGCGAAGATCAGCCATACGGATTTGAAGGTCCGGATTCTCCAGCACTGCAATCTTGTCATTGACGTGCACAATCGTCCCTGGCTCAACGGTCCATTGAATTCGGCCGGGCGACCCTGCGTAAACGGCGCCCGCTTTGCTTGGACGAATCTCAAACGCACAATCGACATGATGAGGGAAGGGGATATAGGCAACACCGGCGAGGATTGCTCCCACAATCGCCAGCGTAGCCAGAAGGCGACCTCGTTTCACTTTTGATAATCTCCCAGGAGTACGACAGAATTTCCAGGTTTGAATGATCGGTTGTGCGACCAGCCCAAAAAACCCAACAACCGCAACCATCCGGCCAATCGCTTGAAGCCCGTATGGTTCGAGCACTTTGATGACGAACCAGCAAATCGAGAAGACCACGACCCAGCGATAAATCACACTGGCGACCGTAAACATCCCGAACCACAACTTACCCCGAGTCGGCATGAACGGATCGTCTTGAAGCTCCAAACCAAGGCACGTCTCTTGAAACCAACGCTTCAATACTTCGGTACTCTTTTGACGAAGGTTCGGAATCTCCAGAGCATCCATCAAAATGTAATAACCGTCAAACCGAAGCAACGGGTTTCCGTTGACGAGCAACGTTGAAACGGCATTCAGGAACATCATGTTCAAACACAAATCGTTGATAGTGGTTCCCTGTTCGGAAAACCACCAAACAAACGCGGCGATGGAAGCCAAAACCATTTCAACATAGATTCCGGCTGCACCGATCCAGACACGTTTCCATTTGTTAGGCAACATCCACGAGTCAGACACGTTGCAATACAAACACGGAGTGAACACCAACAGCATGAAGCCGATTTCGTGACATTCACCGCCGAATTTCTTACAACTTAGCCCGTGCCCGAATTCGTGAAGCACTTTCACAATTCCCATCGTGACCGCCAAAATCAGCCACCGGTCAGCAGCGAAAAATTGTTGAAACGTTGGCAATTTCGCGTAGACCGTTTCGTATTGGCTAGCCAACAGCAAGCCCGCACAGCCGAACAGTCCAATAAAAAACAACAGCGCAGGAACGGTGAACACCCAACCGAGCCAAGGCAAAATTGCGTTCAGAATTTTTTCAGGGTCAAACCCTCGGAACCTTAGCGCAAAGACATTGGAGACTTTGCCCATCATTTCCTTGTTTTTCTTTTTGCGACCACGTTCACGCAGTGCTTTTCCCTGGCCGGGCGAATTGCTGATCACGAGCCCGCTACGGTGCAGCATTCCAATAAATTGCTGCAAGTCACCGAAAGTGATTTTTTGCGGAGCGAACCGCTGCTCAAAACCATCCTTGATCTGTTGCAGACTGACGTGACCATCGAGCATATTGAGAATGTAGTACTCTTCGTCGTGAAAACGAAAATACTGCAATCCCACGGGCTCTTTAACAACCCAATATCCCGTCCCCTGATAGCGATGTCGACTCGACGTCAAGTCAGGCCGCTTGCGCACCGTGAGCGCACGCGATGAACTGCTAACGAGAGATTCGGCAAGACTTGGCATCGAAGAAAGTTTAAAAAGTAAGCGGTGACGTTTATGGAGACAAACCGCGACGCACGATCACGCACGAGCCTCGGGCTAAAGCTTTAGAGCCAGGGAACTCACCTTAAGTTCCCCGATGAAGGCGATCTATGGTTTAACAATAATTTCGGCTCGCATCCCGGGTTTGATTGTCCAGTCTTCGCCTTGTTGTTGGTTTCGAATTTCGACCCAAACACGGTATCGGTTTCGCAAATCGATCTCACTACTGACAAAGTCGATTTTGCCTTGAAGCGACATCGCGTTATCACTATTCGCTTCGCGATAGACCAGCACTTCGACGGGTGTCCCGCGAGTAACTTGTCCAGGATAGCGAAGCGCGTCGATGTCACCTTCGACTCGTAATTTGTCAAGTTGGACCAGTTTTGCAATTGGCGTTCCGGGCTGCACCCAGCCGCCGAACTGGGCAAACCGCGTCTCGATAAATCCATCGAACGGAGCCGAGATGCGATACTTTTTAAGTTGCGCCTCGGCCATCTCTCGTTCGGTTTCTTTCCCTTTGAATTGCACCTTAGCAATTTGAATTTGCATTTCGGAAACCTCGATTTTCAGTTTCCCACGCTCTGCTTCGAGCCGTTTCTTTTCGAGTTCCCAAAACGGAATGGCTCCTTCGCGGCGCAGTTCCGCGTATGCCTCCGCTTCGGCGCGTGCCAACTTTTCACTGTTCCGTGCGTCCTCTAAGTTGACTTCGTTCGTCGCATTCAACAAAGCCTCTTTCTCTTCGGCTTTCTTTAGCTCGACGCCGAAATTCGCTTGTGTGTCATCGATGATCGCCAAAATGTCTCCGGCGGCAACCGTCGCTCCTTCTTCAAACTTAAGCTCCATCAACTTCCCCTCAACTTCGGCTGGAACGTCGACACTGTTGATAATTTTGACCATGCAGTTTTCGGCGCGAATTTCACCCGAATTGGCAGAGGTGGATGGCTGACCAAAATTGGACTGGGTGAAGCTATTTTGCGCTATCGCGGGGATTGGCAAGGCCATGAACGCTAGACAGCCAAAGATAAACGGTTTCACAAGCAGAGGCTCCAAAGGATTAGATCGAGTCGACAACGGAAAAAGGAGGACGTGTTTTTAGAAGAAGAACTTATGGCACCATTCGACGATTTCATGAAAGAACACGAACCCGCTGGCTCGGCGACCACAGCGAACTTTGGCAATCACTTTTGCCCCCGGACGCGGCAGCAACTCGCGAAGCTTCTCTTGATCAGGCTTGGCTTCCATCAAAATCACCGCACCGTGTTCTTCATTCGGTTCGGCTCGCGCCGAGATATCGGCGACTGGCAACTTGGCCTCCAACTGCACATCCGGGTCGGTCGCCAAGATGTAAGTCACATCCAATTGGTCCGTCTTTTCATTAGTGATGTACGCATCGAGATGCCCTTCGCGTTTCTCAGGCAATTCCAACTTCAAGAACAATGGCTGGGTCAAATCGGCCACTTCCAATAAAACTTGTCCAGTTGAAATCGGACGACTACGAAGCATCTTTTCGACATCCCACGATGTCACAACGCCATCGATTGGCGAACGAATGATCAATTGATCGGCACGTTCGACTAACAATTGTCGCTTCGCGAGCAGCACTTCCCGTTTCGTATCGAGTTCATTCAATTCACCCTGCAACGCGCGAATGTCAGACGGTTCGAGTTTTCGCTGCTGCGTCAATTGACCTTGCACGCGAGCCTTCTCTGCTAACGTGGTTTGAATTTGGCCTTCGATGTCAGTCAGTTGGATTTCCATATCACGGTTGCGAAGACGAATCAATTCTTGCCCCGCTTGGACTGGCTTATTGTGATCGACCAGTACTTCGATCACCTCACCATCAATCGGTGCAAAAATCTCGCGTCGAACTTCAGGTGTTAGCGTCCCTTCGGCCTCCAGGTTGAAGTCTTTGGGGAAGAAGTACAAACCGAGCAATATGCCGGTAATCAATGCCAACACGCCAAGTGTTTTCGGCAACGTCCGAGCTCGGAGCACCCAAGTCGCCCGACCGATGGCACGCCAAACGGGCATCAAGAACAAGTTGCTATGCGTCATCGAGTTTGCGATCGCGCGAGTGCCATGCTCGTATACCAAATCGCAACGAGCATGGAAAACATCTTCGGGAATGTTGCTCTCGATTTGTTCAACGATCAACGCGCCGATCACTTCGCCACGGTGCGCGTTGTCACGATCAATCTCGCCCGCCGCACCCGTGTCTTCTTCCGCTCCAAGTTTGCGCTGGGGTTCGCGTAGCGGCAAGACAGCAATGTTTCGACCGTACGACTGGTCGACGTAGTCCTCAAGAGCCTCTTCAATTTGAGGAGGCAAATCTTCGGTCGACCCATCATGCCAAAGAGGTTCGCCTGCTGCGACGACTCGTGTTGCCAATTGGTTGAGCGCCGTAACAATGTTCGATCGGCTCTCAATCGTGTCTTGCCCACTGATTGCCTTGACCGTGCATTTGCGTCCTTTCTTAATCGCCACGCTCACGCGGTCGCATCCGATCAAACGGCGTCCTTCGTTGGCGACGATATGGGCTGTTTCCATTAAGTCAAGCGATTCATGTGCAGCACGAGCAAAGGCATCCGATTGCTGCCAAAGCGTTTGGCGATCACCAAGCTTCTGCAACTTTTGGCCTCGTAACCAATCGGCCGCCAGTTCGCACATTTGTTGAACAAACCGAAGGTAACCCCGTTGGGTATCGGGGGCCGTATCGGGACGCTGAAAGACCTCGATTAAGCCGTCCTGTTGCTCGTCATGCTTGAGGGCCCCAAGCACGAGTAGATAACGTGTCGGATTGCCTTCGGCTTCCCCATCGGTTGTTCCCGAATAAGGGGGCACGATCAGCGATTGCCCCGTATTGGCAACCCGCTGAATCAATCGTGTGTGCCGCGTCGCATCGTCGGTATCGGTAGCCAAGATCGATGGTTCGGCATTGATTTGGTACTGAAGCCGCAAATGACGGTCTTCATCGAGCAGCCAAATGGCACCGCCGGCAGCGGCCAACGCAGTGATAATTCGCGACAATAGCTCGGGGTAAAACTCATCCGCAGTCGCACCCGATTTAGCGAGCGCGGCGATCTCGTTGACCAACGACCGGATTTGAGCTTTGGTTTCCTCAACGGTTTGCTGATTGACCGACATGGCGTATTTCGAAGCTAACAAGGAATAAAGGTGTAACGATAGGTTTTGTCGACAGTAGTAAATCCTGCCATCGGACGCCATGTTGACTCGGCTACTTCCAAGAGAAACATCCGATCTGTGGCGGGACTTTTCCGTTTGGTCCAAATGCCCCGGTTGCTGTTTACCCCAGCCCCCCGACGCTGAACCCGTCCCCCCGACGCTGAACCCGGCCCCCCGACGAACTTCCCTTTCAACAATTCCCACTTTCCTACCTGGACAGTTTATACAATTTGTATAAACTCGTCTAGAGAGCGATTCAAAAAAACACCAGACACATCCCGAATGTGAACCCTTGTTTACCTTTTCGCAAGTTTTTATTCGCCGAGGACGCAGCAGGTTTTGATGTCTCACCCCGATCCCCCCCCCTCCCAACCGCCCCAAGAGGGTGAGCCCAGCAAAGAGGGTGAACATGGCTCGGACCAGATGACGCCCGAGACGGAAGCCACCAGCTCCCCAATCGACGGCTCCCCGGCTGAGGACGAGACGCTCGGCGGTGCTGCGATCGAAGACCTTGAGCGGGAACTGAATCGATTGCAGCGATCAATCCGCTTGGCGATTCAATCCCATTTACAAAAACTTGCCGGGCGTTCGTTCGGTTCACTGGAACAGAACCAGCAGATGGCCCAGTCGGTTCACTCGCTACTTGACGGCCATGGGCTCCGTGTTCGTTGTTGCGAATGCGGTCATCCGGCGATTTTGCGAGTTTCACCTCGGGCGGGGATCGAGCACGGAGCGTTCGTTTTCGACCACACGATTGAAAGTCGCCGCACGTTTCATGGTGGCCGGTCCGTGATGCCTGAGCTCCGCTTGGTCGCAAAACCGGCGAGAAAGAAACCGTCAGCTGGCAAGAAGGCAGCTGGCTAAGATCCTGGTATGATCTTGGCCATGAATACCACTTCGACTTCCCCCCCCGCCATCCCGAGCCCGTCCGATGCAGCCGTGATGTTGCGCGGGGCGATCGGCCAAATCCAATTCGCGCGAAACTATACGCTCGAGCTGCTCGAAAATACGCCGCGTGATTTATGGTTCACCATTCCCGAAGGTTTACCAACACACATTGCATGGCAAGTCGGGCATCTAACGGTCAGCCAATACGGACTACTGATGTTTCGCATCCGTGGCCGACAACCAGATGACCTCGATTTGATTCCTAGCAGATTCCGCAAAGCCTATGGCCGTGAATCAGCGCCCAACGCGGACCCATCAAGTCAACCATCGCCCGACGAACTTCTCGAACGATTCGCGAAAGTCCACGCTGATTCGCTTCAAGTACTTAGCGAAGTGGAACCCTCGGCGTTACTCGAGCCGATCGACATGCCTTATGCCGCATTTCCAAATAAGCTCGGTGCGGTCTTGTTCTGCCCCATCCACGAAGGAATCCACGCCGGACAGCTCGGTGTTCTTCGGCGGGCTCACGGTTTGAAATCGGTTCGCTAGCCTAGCTTGCTGAGGCTTTCGATCTCTTCTTGTGTGAATTTGTTCTCCAATCTCGCGCCCATTTGCGAGACCACTCGGGCGGCCGCCTGCGATGCGAGGTGGCCGGATTGCCGCCAATCCATTCCGTTTGTGATTCCGAAAAGCAAGGCCCCTGCATACATGTCGCCGGCACCGGTGGTATCGATTGCATTGGCCTTGACCCCTTCGATCGGGAACGACTCACCACCGTGCATCACGATCGAGCCTTTGGGCCCTAGGGTCAGAGCGACGTTTTCCGCATGATCATGGATCGTCGCAGCACATGCGATCGGATCGTCTTCTCCGGTGAGACTCTTTGCTTCTTCTTCGTTGCAGAAGAACAAATCGACTGGCCCCGTGATCAAATCCCAAATTTCGTCACGAATCATGTTGACCAAGAATGGGTCCGAAGCTGTGAACGCCACCTTCACTCCGTTGTCTTTGGCCAATTCCATTGCACGGTAAGCAGACGCCTTGGTCTTTTCACCGGTAAGCAGGTAACCTTCGACGTAAACGTACTTCGCCGCCTTGATCATGGTTTCGTCAATATCATCGGCATCTAAAGTTACCGATGCACCAAGGTTTGTCAGCATTGTGCGTTGCGCATCACCCGTGATCAACACAGCCGATGTTCCGGTTCGCAACGCATCGGTCGGCTCAAGATCAACCGATACGCCAATATCACGCATATCACGGAGGAACGATTCGCCAACATCGTCGCGGCCGATTTTTCCAATGAATGCCCCAGAACCACCAAACTCCGCGAGAGCGACGATCGAATTGGCAACCGATCCGCCTGCACAACAATTCAGCGGATGACCATTGAGACGATGCAAAACCGAACGCTGTTTTTCATCGTCAACAAGCGTCATGACCCCTTTGTCGAATCCGAGTTCGCTTAAGATCGCATCTTCCACTTTCGCTTGGATATCGACCAACGCGTTCCCAACACCAAGCACATCATAAGACGCCATTCGATTCGCTTTCTTTCGATAAAGAGACTAAAAAACTTCGGCCACCAGGCGACCAACATAATGGCAATGCCTAGTTTCGTGTAGTCGTCATGCGACATCCCCTAGATCGAGTCGCTTCCCGTATCGCCGCATCACTTGAGCCTTGAGCAGGCTAATTTCGGGCGATTCGAGATCGGGATCCTCATCAATCATCTGCTGAGCGACCGCTCGGGCGACAATCAAAATGTCGATATCGCGACTCGGATGGGCAATCCGCAGTGGTGGCAACCCGCTTTGTCTTGGTCCCAACAAATCCCCCGGTCCACGAAGCCGAAAATCGGCTTCGGCCAACTCGAAACCATCATCGGTTTGTTCCAGTAATTTCAAACGTTCATTTTCGCTCGGTGGTAATTCACCGTCCGTGAACACGCAAACATGCCCTGCGTGCGATCCTCGTGAGATTCGGCCACGTAGTTGGTGCAATTGAGCCAGCCCAAAACGCTCGGCCCCCAGAATCGTCATCACCGTGGCGTTGGGTACGTCGATCCCCACTTCGATCACCGTGGTACTGACGAGCACATCGGATTCACCTTCCGCAAACGCCTTCATCGTTTCGAGCTTTTCTTCAGGTCGCATCCGGCCATGCAACAATGCAATGCGAAAGTCGGACAGCGTCTTTTCACTCAAATCACGGTACACCGTTTCGACCGACGAGATGTCTTCGCCCGTTTCGTCATCCACTTCCTCGTCGGTCGACGCCATCACTCGCGGAGCAACAACAAACGCTTGACGACCTTCCCTCAACCGCTCACGAACGAACGTCCACCAACGATCTTTCCAACCGTCGTGTGCCAAATATGTATTCACTGCGGCACGCCCCGGTGGTTTCTGGCGAAGCGTACTTAGCTCAACATCACCAAACAACGTCATCGCCATCGATCGAGGAATCGGCGTTGCGGACATGACCAAATAATGTGGATCGACTCCGCCACTTCGAAGTGCAACTCGTTGGCCAACGCCAAATTTGTGCTGTTCGTCAATCACGCACAAACTAAGCTTACTGAATTGAATATCACCATACAGCAACGCTTGCGTGCCCACCAAAATATCGATCTCACCAACCGCCGTGGCGCGAATCGTCTCAGCTCGTTCTGACTTCGCCAACGAGCCACACAACAATCCCAATCGAACGCGGCTGCCTTCAAGAATTTTTCCTAATGTCGCAAAATGCTGGCGAGCCAGAACTTCGGTCGGCGCCATCATGACCGCTTGATGTCCGTTGGCAACTGCCAACATCATCGCATAGACGGCCACCACCGTCTTACCACTACCAACGTCTCCTTGCAGCAAACGATTCATCGGAAATTGGCACGCCATATCATGGCTTACTTCCTTGATCGCTTGGGTTTGATCGGCGGTCAATTCAAACGGAAACCGATTCAAAATACGTGCATCAATCATTGCACTCCGCGCGACCGGTGGCGCCTGCAAATCGCTTGTCAATTTCCGCCGACGGATCGCCAGTGCCAACTGCATCGCAAGCAGTTCTTGAAAGACTAGGCGGGTTCGTGCGGCCAGCATCGACTGTTCGCTGTTTGGTTGATGAAGATCGCGAAGTGCCGTCTTAATGGTTGGGCACGCCCCGCGGATCTCGATATCCGCTTCACGAAGCCGGTCAGCCGCCGATTGGCGAAGCGACTCGGGCATGACTTCCACTAAATCGTCTTCGACCGCGTCGAGCACTTCGGCTACCAGGAAACGCAAATCCTTTTGGCGTACTCCCTCGGTCAACGGATAGATGGCAAGCATCTTGGGCTTGGTGATCTCTTCATCGGAATCGAACAAGGTCACTTGTGGATGAGTGAACTCCATCCGTAGCCCATTCAGTTTCGGAGTGCCCGAAATCATGACCTTTTGATCAACGAGAAGCTGCTCGGCACGAAACGGTTGGTTGAAGAACAGGATGCGAACGGCCCCTGTTTCGTTTTGAATGATCGCACCAAAAACCGATTTACCGGGTGACCGCGATACGAGTTCCGCATCGGCGATCGTACCGATCAATGACGCCGGCTGCCCTTCGCGCAATTGATCGACCGACATGGGTGGTGCCGGTCGTTCGTAGTCACGTGGTAAAAAGAAAGCGACGTCTTGAGCTGTTTTCAGGCCAAGTTTTGCAAGCCGCTTGGCGCGTGTCACCCCCATTCCTGGCAAGGCTTGAACCCGCGTCGACAACTCGATCGGCGGTTTGCGAGGCTCGTCCATTCCAACAGGGCCCAATGGCAAATTGGCAACGAAAAGGCAAAAAGCGTACCGTTTAGGGAGCGATAGATGCTCCGCTTGGCAAGACTAAGCCTTCAGACCTTCGCGCTCGATGATTACTTCCGAGCCAGGAGTAAGTCGGCGGAGCTTACGAATCACTTCGCTTTTTTCCATCGTCCCTTTCTTTGCTCGATCAATCAGGTTACGAGTCTTCTTGCGCCGCTTGCGAAGACGACGGATTTCACGAACACGTTCGATGCCTGCCATAAAGGATTCTCTTAATTCGATAGGGTAAAAATTGGGTTGGGAGGTGAATTGGGAGCTTGAAAGTGTAGCAATCGCCGAGCAACAACGCGATAGCGGGACACAATCCGATCAGTCGGCCTTGGCTGAACCTTTCTTGACGGTCCCTTTTTTCTTGGATGTTTTCTTCTTGGCCGTCTTCTTTTTCGCAGTCTTTTTCGCAGCTTTCTTCGCTGTTTTCTTCTTTGCAGCCTTCTTTTTCTTTTTCGTCGGAGCCTTGGCGGCGCGTTCGGCCAAGAGGTCAAGCGCCGCTTCGAAGGTCATTTCCTTCGGTTCCATTCCCTTCCGCAGCGATGCGTTGGTTTCGCCATCGGTCACGTACGGCCCGTAGCGACCATCCAAGATTTTGACTTCTTTTTCGGTGATCGGCGAGGGATCGTCGAATTTCCGCAGTGGTTCCTTGGGCGTTCCCCGGCCGCGTGTCTTTGGTTGTTTCAATAACGCGATTGCTTCGTCCAAGGTGACTTCCAATGGAGAAACACCGGCGGGCAGCGAACGCGTTTCCTTTTCGCACTTGACATACGGCCCATAGCGACCGTCGAACGCTTGAATCGACTCACCGTTTTCTGGATTATCACCTAGCGTACGCGGCAACTCCAAAAGCTTGCACGCCAATTCAAGCGTCAATCCATCGATCTCCATTCCCTTCAGCAGCGATTGGTTTCGCTTTTCTTCGTCGTCGTTTTCACCCAGTTGAATATAGGGACCAAACCGGCCAACTTTTACATAGATCGGTTTGTTCGTTTCCGGATGGACACCAATCGGCGCTTCTTCCACGGCGCTCGCTTCGAGCAATTCCATTGCTTTTTGCAGGTTCATCTCGTCCGGTGCTAGCCCATCGGGAATCGAACCGCGACGTTCATCTTGCTCAATAAACGGGCCGTATTTTCCAACTCGTACAAACACCTCTTCGCGGTGTTCACCCTCGGTCGGAATGCCAAGTGAAAACTTGGCAGTGGTCCGTGGATCAATTTCTTCGACTTTGCTTTCGAGTCGCGGCTTCAAGCCAATCGCGTCGCTATCGCCATTCTCGGCGCCGTCGCCGAAGTAGAACCGTTTGAGGTACTCCAAGCGTTCCGCTTCCTGGCGGCTGATCGTATCGAGAAAATCCTCCATTTGAGCGGTAAATTCGTAATCAACCAGCTTTCCGAAGTGCGTTTCAAGTAGCCGAATGACGCTAAACGCCGTCCAACTGGGGACCAATGCAGTCCCCTTTTTGTAGACGTAATCGCGTTTTTGGATTGTATCGATAATCGATGCGAAGGTACTCGGCCGACCAATCCCTTTTTCTTCGAGCGTCCGGGTCAGTGCGGCTTCGCTAAACCTTGCCGGTGGCTGAGTCGTGTGACTCTTTGGATCGATGAAATCGGTATTTAGCGGATCGCTTTTGCTCATCGAGGGCAACAAGCGTTCTTTGTTAGCCAATTCGGCTTCGGGATCGTCACTTCCTTCGACGTAAGCCCGCAAGAAACCTTCGAACAAAATGCTGGTTCCGGACGCGGTAAAGACGGCTCCGCCACCTTCGATCGTAACGGCGATTCGCTGTTTCTTTGCGTCGGCCATTTGGCAAGCGACCGTTCGCTTCCAAATCAGTTCAAACAAGCGGTATTGATCCGAATCGAGTTCATTCCGAACCGCTTGCGGCAAACGGAACGGGGTTCCCGCAGGGCGAATCGCCTCGTGAGCCTCTTGAGCGTTTTTGACTTTGTTCGCATACACTCGAACGGTGGGATGCAAGAACGAGTCGCCGTATTCGCTTTTGGCCAAGTCTCGAGCTGCGTTGACCGCTTCGCTGCTAAGCGTCGTGCTGTCGGTACGCATGTAAGTGATATAACCGTTCTCGTAAAGCTTTTGTGCCGCCTGCATCGCACGGCGAGCGGTGAAACCAAGTTTACGGTTGGCTTCCTGCTGTAGCGTGCTGGTGGTGAACGGTGCTTTGGGGCGTTCGGTATACGGTTTCACTTCGACGGAGGTGACTTTGAAATCCTCGGTTCGCAGCCGTGCGGCCAAATCGGTGGCAGCCTTTTCATCCATTTGAAGCAAGCCGGACCGCTTCAGTTGGCCATTGGTTGAATCAAAGTCTTTTCCAGACGGGATTTTTTGGCCATCGACCGACGTCAACATCGCCGTAAACTTCTCTTTGCTATTGGTTTTGAATTCAGCCTCCAAGTCCCAATAGGTTGCGTCGACGAATGCAATCCGTTCACGTTCGCGTTGGACGATCAAACGGACTGCGACACTTTGGACACGGCCAGCACTGAGGCCTCGGCCGACTTTTTTCCATAGCAATTGCGAAACGTCGTAACCGTAAAGGCGGTCGAGAATCCGGCGTGTTTCTTGGGCGTCGACCAGCCCCGCGTCAATTTCGCGTGGCGTTTCGATCGCGTGCTGGATCGCTTGCTTGGTGATTTCGTGAAATACGAGTCGATAGACGGGAACTTTCGGCTTCAAAATCTCGTGAAGGTGCCAGCTGATCGCTTCCCCTTCGCGGTCTTCATCGGTCGCCAGATAGAGGCTGTCGGCCTCTTTAAGAGCTGCTTTGAGCTTGTTGACCTGCTTTTTCTTATCCGCAGGGACGATATAAATAGGCTCAAAATCGTTGTCCGTGTTAACACCAAGGTAGGCCCAAGGCTCCTTTTTGAATTTTTCTGGAACCTCCTTTGCGCCGCCGGGAAGATCGCGAATGTGGCCAATACTCGCTTCAACTTGGTAGTCTTTGCCGAGGTATTTCGAGATCGTGCGTGCTTTTGCTGGTGATTCAACGATCACCAAACTCTTGCCCGTGCTTTTAGCCATACAAAAATTCGACGCGGTTGTGGGTTAGACGAACAGGAACAAAACGCAGTACAAAACACAATTCAGACCGATTCTCGCCTTGACCCTGGAAATTGGGGGGCGATACCCTTTCGATCTTGGTTTGCGAATGATTAGTTTGACAACAAAACCAGCTTTGCCAACACGCTTGCAACGATTGCCAAGTGGTTCTCAAAGAGAGAGAGTTGGTCGATCCGGGCTTGTTGTCAAGATCACTGGTGTGACATAAACGCTCGTTCTATGCTCACAAGCCCGCACTTTTAGAGCGATTTCACAGAAAAAAACATTTTGTTAGACATTCACGCGGAAAGCAAAAACACGGCTCGTCCGCCCGACGCCAGAAAGAACCTGTCATGAATAACAGCCCCTTTGAAATTTTCCGCAGAAACCTCAAACCACTGATGGTGGTGCTGATCGGTTTGGCGATGTTCTCGTTCGTCGTGCTCCCCGCACTGCAAACGTACCTACAACGAAACCAGGGAGCTGGCGATTTAGTTCAACTCGCCACCTTCGATGGAAAGACGATTTCCGAGAACCGCGTTGCCTATCTCACCCGAAACCACCAATCGACCGTTCGTTTCCTGCGTGAATTGGCCGATGAGACAATTAGCCGCGGTGGCATACCGAAGACCCCAGGTTTTCGGTATGACGCACAAAACAAACGGGTCACAGGGCTGGGGATCAGCGAAAACCCGAATGAGCGAATGACCGTCAAGACGCTTCAATTTGCGTCAGAAGCCAAAAAATCAGGCTTCGAGCTAGACGATACCGCGATCGGTGCGTGGCTCGCTTCGTTCACCGACGGCATGATGAGCGATGCCGAAATTGATGGGTATTTGATGCAAAGCACGCGAAACCAGATGGGCCGCGTCCATTTGTACGAACAACTTCGCAACCACTTGCTTGCCGATTTGTACCAGCGCAACGGCTTCACCACCGTCGCCGCCGGCCAAATGCCGATCATGACTCCCGCCGAACAATGGAACAGTTTCCTCAAACTCAACCAAGAAGCGACCGTGGACGCTTATGGTTTGTTGGTCCGCGACTTTATTGACCAAACCGAGGCTTCGCCGACCGAGTCGGAAATCAAGAAGGTTTACGAAGCGGGTAAAGAGGTTGACCCAAATGACCAATTGCCAAATCCCGCGTTCCATCGTCGTTATTCCGCTGATTACGAGTACTTGGTTGCCGATCTAGAAACATTCGTCAAAGACGACGCGGCGAAAATCACCGAAGAAGAGTTGCGGGCGGAATACCAACGTCGACTCGACGGTGGCGATTTCAAATTGCCTGAAGATGACGCGATGGCCGACGATCTGGAGACGGAAGCCGACGTTTCGGAAACGATCGACGAAGAAGTGATGAGCCAGGAACCTGCAACCGAGGAATCCGCAACCGAGGAACCTGCAACCGAGGAACCTGCAACCGAGGAACCTGCAACCGAGGAACCTGCAACCGAGGAACCTGCAAC
>SJPJ01000001.1:2909921-3398783 GCA_007859835.1 Novipirellula herctigrandis
GGAATCCACGAACGGTGTTCGCTTTGTTGCAATGCAGGAAACAGCCGAAGAAGAAATGATTGAAGAGCCTGCAACCGAAGAAGCTAAACCGGAAGAGCCTGCGACCGAGGAAGCGAAACCGGAAGAACCTGCGACCGAGGAAGCGAAACCGGAAGAGCCTGCGACCGAAGAAGCGAAACCGGAAGAGCCTGCGACCGACCAGGTGATGGACGAACAAGCTTCCACCGATTCCGAGACAGCAACCTCGGACCAGACCGAAGAAGCCGAACCTGAAGCCGAATCGAAGGTCGAATCATTCGAAGACGTCCGCGAACAAATCGCCAATTCGCTTGCTCAACCGATCGCGATGGAGCGGATGAATTCGGCGGTAATCGAATTGGATTCGAAGATGCGTCGTTATTTCAACATGAAGGCCATTTACGAAAGTAACAAATCGATTGGCCAAGATGTTCAACCACCGGAAGCACTCGATCTTAAAGCCCTTGGCGAATCACTCGGATTCCGCTACGAAAAGATGGGCCCGCATACCGAAGTGACAATCGAAGCGGAACCGATCGCCAATTCACTAGAAGTGGGATCGCTACAAATGCGTCGTGGCCCGGCGTTCGTGACGATGATGTACGGCGGTGCGTCTCAACAAGGACAAGCCGTTCCGCGTCAAGAACTGTACTCGCCACTGCGAACCGCTGATGATCGTGCAGGCCGAATCTACGTTTCATGGAAGACCTCCGAATCCGAAGCCTACACTCCCAAGCTTGAAGAAGTTCGCGAAGAAGTGATCGCGGAAATCCGGATGCAAGAAGCACGCAAATTGGCGGTCGCAGCGGCGGAGAAAATTGCTGCTGCAGCGAATGAAGGTGAAGGCAAAGATCTAGCCGACGCCGTCCCCGCAGACAAAAAGGACCAAGTGCAGACCGGACTAGGACCATTCAGTTGGCTCGATTCGTTCGGCTTCCAAGGAGCGTCAATTGGCAATGTTCCTGAACTTGACTCCGTCGGCGAAGCCTTCATGAAGACGGTCTTTACCACGGACGTCGGCAAATCCGGCGTAGCGTTAAACCAACCCGAACGAGTCGTCTATGTGGTTAAACCCACAGGTTTCCAACCTGACACGGATATGCTGAAGAGCCGTTTCAAGGAACCACGCGATCGGATGATGGCGCTTCTTGCTGGCGGTGGCTCAGCAAACGATGTGTTGACAGGATTCTACAAATCGGTCGATGAGCGAACCGGCTTCAGCTTCCTCCGGGATGACGAAGACCAGTAAGACTATTGAATCGCTTTTGTCCCGATTTGACGATACAACTCACGGTCGAGCTGTGTCATTTCGGGTAAGCGACTCCGACGTTCCATGTCGTGAAGCAGTTCGAAATGCGCTGCGGGTGAACCCGGCGCATGGTCCATGAAAAGCACGGGTGCATCCCACCGAGGTGTGTCCAAATGCTCGGGAACGGTGCCATAAAAGACAATCGGCAACTGTTCCCCTCGCGAAAGACGACGAATACGGTCGACCAATTCGACAGCGGTTGTATCGGCTAGCTGCACCTTTGAAATTAGCATTCTTAGGTCTCCACCAAGGTTAACGGCGCGTTCCGCATCGGCCGTGTTTGATGCCACACGAATGGCGTATCCGTGGTCATGGAGGATTTTCTCCTGGATCAGCAGCACGTCCGCCCGTGTTTCCACCAAGACCGCAGTAGGCAAATCGCTAAGCGAAGCCATTTCGGAAAGCGTTTGTTGAACCAAACTGCTGCCGGGATAGTCCATCGAAAATTCAAATCCGCTAATAGCTGTGGCCGCTTCATAGCGAACCCGAGGCGACGCGGAAATTGCTGCCATCACTAAAGGCGATGGGTCGGGGGACGCCGATGTGAGCAATCGTGAATGCAGCAGTGGATCATCCGTCGCTCCGATGAGCCGTAGTAAGCCTATCGCTGCTGGCTCAGCATCCAACTCCATCGCATGCGATACCGCATCAATCAAACTCGTTTGAGCCAAAGCAGAAGCCAGCGCACCGCGAATCGCTTTGAGCTGTCCTTCGTCACCCCAATCGGGATCAAGTATCACGCGGTACCCCATCTCAGCCACGATGACTTCGTTCGCAATTCCCGGTGGCAAACCATCGATACGCCTCAACCGGGAAGCAGCATCCGAAGTGTCTCGATAAGCAGCCATCATCGAACTGGATGACTGAAACTCGATACCGTCGCGATTCTTATTGATATACCAAAGAGCGATTGTCGCTTGATCGTTATCAACGAGCTTGGCATCAGAAAGCTTGCCTTGAAGTCGTTCTCCAAGGTACGCGATACTGTTGGATCGGTTCGGAGCCCCCGAAGGTACTTGGGCCAAAACCGATGACGCAAACGCGAGCTCGTCATCGGTCGAGTCGCTAGCGTTGACAGCCGTGACCAATTCGTCGACAGCCTCGTTTTTGTCAATTCTCACAAGTGATTTCAGTGCACCGAGACGAACCGATGGTTCGCCATAGAGCGCCAATTGGCGAAGTGCTTTTGTACCACCGTCGCCGAGCCGGAGCAACGTTCGCAAAATATCGTCGCGAGGTGCTGGTGGTTCGGTTTTAACCGCTGCATTGACGAGGTTTTTTATTGCAACGTTCCCGCCACTTAGTAAAGCGCGGATCGCCCCGATACGTTCGTCTACCGAAGTTGCACCCAAGTTTGCTACGGCATTCTCGAGCCGCTGTTCCGAATGTGCAAAGTCGGCTTCTGCTTTTCGAAGCTTGTTAAGTGCCTCGCGTGCCGTGTCATCGATCTCAGGTCTACGGTCGATTCGGAGTTTCAATGCCGGTTCGATCTTCTGCGACATTGCGGCAAGAAGGTCCGCATCGGCATCTTCGCTGTTGACCTGGGAAAGCACACGGTTCACATCGGACCATCGACCGATTCTCGCGAGTGACGAGATCGCTTCGGCTCGTTTGATACCACCATAGCGAGCCTTGACCCGCAGCTGCTCAGTCAATGGATCCGGTTCTTGTTCCGCATCTTCATCCGTGTTTCCGACAATGGCACCCGCAGTTTCCTCTTGCCCGTCGATAGGAGCGTCAAAGATTCCTCCCGACAGTGGCGGACCGAACAAATCGTCCTGTGCAAACGAAATCGCTGGGGAACTCGCAGCCACTAGCAGCAGTCCACATGTCAACCGAGCACCCAGTACAGGACGCGAAACAGAACGCCAAATAAAAAGCAACATGGACAATATTGGGTCAGAAAGTGAGTAAAGCTAATGGGGGATCCGACAAACGCAATCCCCATGATAGTCAAGGAACCGGCGCATGTCGCTTTTCAAATCCCCTTGTCGGAAAAGCCACTTTCAGTCGGCATTTTTCCGCTCGATGTATAGATTTTGAAGGCGTTCCCACTCGGGTGTGTCTTCAATGGCGCCCTCTAATTCCTCAATTTTTTGTTGAAGCACCAAAAGACGTTCCACGCGTTCTTGAGCACGTTTTTCGGTTCTGCGATTGATATCGGGCAACGATTCCCGCTTCCAGGCATCTTTTCGTTGTTGCCTCGATATCAACTCACGATCCATCGACAATGCTTGTTCACGATATTGCTCCGCACGCAATCTTCGATGCTGTGACTCCACCAACCTGGATTGCGACGAGCTAACAGGCGTGGCAACCGACTGGTTTGGCATCGCACCATGCCGCATCGGCATCGTGAATGCCCAAATGAGCACACCGCTCGATACAATAATCGACAATAACATGCCGAATTGTGAACCACGCTTGGCGGGGCGAATCGGTGAATCCGGTAATGGTTTCGAGTCGTTACCGGTGGATGGGGCGTTTGAATTTTTCATGTCGTTTTTTTTAGGTTATGCACGAATCAAGTGAATCAACCCGAGGCGTTTTGCGAGCTCGGCATCGATGCTCGTAAACGCTTCGGGTGACAAAAATGCGTGTTAGATTCACATGCTCCCACTCGACAGCAATGAATGGATTCAATGCGTTAGGTGGAAGACTACTTTCTCAATTTACTGCGTTATGATCGAAGGCAAATTGTTAGCGATTTCTTGAAAAGTCGAAATTAATTCCGCGCCGGTATCAGCGTGATAGTGCTTACCACCCCCCGCTAGCGCGACAGCTCTCATCGCATCTTTATCCGCTCCGCTTCCGAACGTAACGGTGTGGATGGTTAGTGGACATTGAGCGACGAGTTGTTGAACACTCGGCAAAGCGTACATGCTACCGCTGTTTTCGTTGCCATCGGTCATCACAACCATCGTCTTGGCAGCGTAGGGGCGTGCTGCGGCGCTCGTTAGTGCCGGCATACCGGTTCGCATCCCCAGTCCAATCGCCGTACCGCCGCTAGGGGCGATTTCATAGATCCCACTACGGACGCTACTAAAATCCTTCGTTAGGCCAATATCGAGACTGGCATTACTTGAGTATGAAGCAAACGAAACCTGTTCTTCTTGAACGGTTGCATCGAGCACGCTTAAGAAAGCGTCGACGGCAAGCACCAAATCTTGCCAAGGTTGAGTTGGGCAATTCTGCTCGCCCCACAACCATTGTTCAAACCGCAAACGTGATACTCCAGAAGCACGTTGATAGACCGTGTTACCGGTTGGCTGCCTCTCCCATCTCCCTGACACTCGAACCCATCTCATTTCTGGTTCGGCGGTCATAATGTCCGCAGCAACGGCTGCTTCCTGTTCAGCAGCTGTCATATAGTTTGGCCCTTTGTGGTAGGGCCAATGGTATCTTGGATCAGGAAACATCGAACCGCTGCGGTCCAAAACCAAAGTGATGTCACGGTCAACTTGCATTGCCACCGATTGTTGATGGGAGGCAAAATCGTGCGAATCTAAAATGCCTGGAATGATGAACGGAACACGACCGGAAACGGAGGTATTATCGCGATTTCCATTGACGCGGATCGCGCTAGCGATCATCTCGCCACTTTCGACCAACGCCATCGGCATCTTGTTGAACTCGTATCGACCAGTCAATCCAGAAGGCTGTGTGGTGATACCGAACTCAATCTCAGCCGCTGACTCACCCGCTCGAATCTGCAGCGGCTCACCATTAACATCATTGAGCGCCGCCGTTGCGATCGCTGCGACCGTAGCGGCCTCAATGGTTTGTTGCTCGCTAAAGGCTCGCCCACCTGCGCGTGCTGCAGCATCGGTTGCGACCATCAATTCCGTTTGCGTCAATTGCATCTGAGCCGCATTGATACAAAACGCGGCAAGCAGAGCCAGAACGGGAAGCAGGAACGCCATCAAGGCCATCACCGTCCCGTTTCGACGGGACGCCGGTCGAGGCGATTCAATAAGTTGACGACAAGTATCCATACTTCCGACAAATTCGGCACACATTGGGTGTAATCGGTTTTGATGCTTGGTCATGATCGGAGATCGCAAAAGGGAAAGGGGAAAAGCGTTGGCTATCAAGTTGTTAATCAAATTTTCCAAAGTCGTATCGGCGAGCCAAACTCACTGCTGCTCGTAAAAACCTTCGTAGCGTTCGGTTCGCATCACGGCGGTCGATCGCAGGATTGAGTCTGGTAAGAACATGGGTGTAAACAGGGCAATCTTCTTTAGGTCAACATCAACGGAAACAATGACCTCTTCGGCTTCGAAATCAACATCGCTCACTTCAACACTAAAGCCATCTTCGTTGAACATCGATCCCATGATCCGATTGACTTCGCTAGTGGCATCTTCAGAAGTTGCACCTGGCACCATCGCGATGCGAGCCGCATAGTAGGCAGCATCCTGCGCCAAGTTACGCGCCATATTCATTCGGGCGAATTCAATACAGGTAAAAACCACCATGAAGAACAGGTTCGCCACTATCGCAAATTCAACCATCGTCGCACCGGCACGGTGCCCGTGGCGACAAACGCGAAAACGCTTCCGAGCTCGGTTTCGGGTTCGTAGGTATTTCATGGAAGGGCTGCCGTTTGGGCGATTAAAAAGGGTTCTTTACCTGAATCAACAAGCACGGGCAAGGATTAGTTACTGAGGTTCGTATACTCTTTCCGCATGGTCACATCCGCAGACATCGTCATGTCACCAAACAGGTATGCGGGAATCAACAAGTTTTCTGTAACAGGAACGGTGACCGTCACTGTGACATTCTCCAAAGTCTCTGCGTCCGTAAAGCCCGGTGTCGATATCGTGACTAAATTCGATCCGTCATATTGAACATTGCGTTGGTCCAAGAACTCCATCACGCAATCGGTCGCATCCGCATCGGTGTGACCACGGCCAACTCCTTGACGAGCGCCTTCATACGCAGCAATCGTGATGGTTTCTCTCAAAAACAACATCGAGCAAACGTCGAGCGTGCCGAGTGTTAACAAAATTAACACGGGCAAACAAATCGCTAGCTCAACCGCAGCGACCGCATTGCGGATGCGACGCTTTGGCCTTCGTCGTTTTGGTTTAAGGAGAACGGTCATGGTTTAGGAGTTGTTTGAAAGAGTCTAATTTTTGGCTCTAGAACAAACCTAGGTCACGAATCCATTAGAGGACGAACTCTTTTTGAAAAACTTTCTAGCTACCGATTGAATTGTGTGCCTTGCGACAAAATAACACCGTTAGAATGGTCTCGTCCGCTACGAGCTGAAACTCGTTCCATTGGATTCCGAGCGCCCTGATCAATGTGATTCAATCAATGAAGATGTATTTCTCTGGTCGTACGATAGCCCGCTTGTTTGCATTCCTTATGGCAATTCACTCAATTGCCGAGGCCCAAACGCTTCGTTACACGCCGAATGTACCGTCGGAAGTGGAATACGAATTCGATATCAACCTCGACCTCGGCCCATCGCAAACCTCGCTCAAAGGAACCACGCGTTACAAAATTGAATCGCTTTCCGATGGCGAAGTCCGCATGACCTTCCAAGGTGGACTATCGGAATCAACAAAAAACAAGAGTTTGACCCGACGGCGAACATTTCCGCCTCGGCACTCGTTTTCTCATAGCTCCGGCTTTGGCCGCACCCCCACCTATCGCGGCTTATCGACAACCTCCAATACCGTCACGATTACCTCGCTCGGCGAATTGGTTGCCCTTCAAGGTGAATCGCAACTGCCTTACCTATTAGGCCATTTGTCGTTACTTCCCTTTGAACCGCTACCACCCTCCGACCAAACTACTTGGAAACGGGAAGGAACGGTCGGCGTTGCCGCAACAGAATCACAGGACCGATTTGGCTTCCCTCCGTTTTCCGACCGCAATGATCGTGACCTTCGGACGGCATCGACGCAGATGACTTACGAGCTCCTCAACCAAAACGCCGATCAAGCTTCGATTAAAAAAACCTACAAGCTGATCATGCCCCTCAAAGACACAGACTCGGTGATTGAGCTCGATGGCTCAGGAACATGGGTCTTCGACAAAAAACGAAACCTCCCGGGTTCGATGGATTTCACGTACCAGTTGAAAGTGGAACTCGGTGGTGCGATGGTGACCGCCCCCCTTCGGCTTCGCTATCACTTGCTAACCGAAGCAGAAGTAGCCAAGCGAAAAGCAGCAGCAGATGAACGTAAAGCGAAAGCAGAACGCGAGGCCGCCGAGCGTGCTGAAATAGCCGCTCGCCCAGTGACGGCAATTGAAAAAACAGCATGGCTCAAGGCGATGCGAACCGGAAATGTATCAGAACGCATCGACGCTTTGAGAAAACTGACCGCCAAAACACCAGCTGACCCTGATCGCGAAATCGTCGCCACGATTCGCAAACTCACTCAAAGCGACAGCGGCGTCGTTGTCACCTTCGCCAAAAAGGCACTCGAAAAATGGGACCGCGAGTTTGCCAGCACCAACAAGCTTGTGAAGTCTTACGACAGCCACATGCATGTCGAATCCACAGGCCGCACCGTGACCGGGGCAACCCCGCTTTATTCCGGACAAATCGTGCAGGTCAACGAGAGATCGAATTGGTGGAAGGCCGCGACGGTGAAAGAGGTTTTGCCGAGTGGCCGAGTCGAAATCGAATTCCGAGGCCCATTCCCGAAACGCGCAATCGTGGAACGCGAAAAGATTCAACTCGCACCAAAGGATCTTCCCCAGCCAGCCAGCCTAAAATCGGCCGTCGCGAGATCGGCCACACCAACGGATTCAGAAACAGGCAAAGCGTTGACACCGTTTCGAGTGTGGACCGACGCAACAAGCAAGTTCAAAGTCCGTGCCAAGCTACTGCTGATCGCCAACGATAGCTTGGTCCTCAGCCGTGAAGACGGGAACCTTGTCACCGTCCCCCTATCGAAGATGAGTGAAAAGGACCAAGCCTTTATCGAAGGAATGCAGAATAGCCGTTGATCTGGGCTGTGATGATCTGGGCTGTGATCAACGACGAACTATGCGTTGCGTCCTGCGCGGCGACGGGCGGATTCGCTTAGCAAAATCTTACGCATCCGGATGTTATCGGGCGTGACTTCGACCAACTCATCGTCTTCGATGTATTCAAGGGCTGCTTCGAGCGACAGGTCCCTTGCCGGTTTCAAAATCACATTTTCGTCGCTGCCGGCGGCTCGGACGTTGGTGAGTTTCTTTTCGCGGCATGGATTCACGATCATGTCGTTCTCGCGAGCGTTCTCGCCGACAATCATGCCTTCGTAGACTTCCGTTCCGGGTGGCACGAACATTTCACTGCGGTCCTGCAACAAGAACATCGCGTGAGGCATTGCTTTGCCCGACGTCATTGACACCAAAACACCATTGGCTCGTTTGGGCAAATCACCTTCAACCGGCCGATAGCTCTCGAACCGATGGTGAATGATCGCCGTTCCGCGAGTCGAATTGAGAAGCCGAGTTCGCAATCCAATTAGCCCTCGTGAAGGAATCAGAAATCGAATCAAACTGTATTCGCCACGCTGTGCAATCTCTTCGACTTGCCCACGACGATTACCAACCAATTCCATAACGGGCCCCATCGCTTCGGTGGGCACCTCGACTCGCAAAGTTTCGAACGGCTCGTGCTGCTTTCCGTCGATCTCTTTGAAAATCACTCGCGGCTTCCCGACACTCAGTTCGAATCCCTCACGGCGCATCGTTTCGATCAAGATCGCCAAGTGCAATACGCCTCGACCTTTTACGGCGTACGCTTCGCTGCCTGGGATCATCTCGACCCTCAGGGCGACGTTCCGCTCAAGTTCCTTTTCAAGTCGGGCTTTGAGTTGTCGCGTGGTGACATACTTTCCTTCACGACCGACCATCGGCGACGAATTGACGCTGAAAACCATTTCCAAGGTCGGCTCGTCCACTTTGAGTCGTGGCAATGCTTCGCCATTGTCAACCATTGTGATCGTATCACCGATTTCCACTTGGGCAATTCCTTCGATCGCGACAATATCGCCGGCCCGAGCCGTCTCGGTCGCAACGCGTCCGAGCTTGTCAAAGACATACAAACTCGCAACCTTGACTTTCTTGACGCCATCTTTTTGGTGCAAATCGACGGTTTGCCCGGCGTCGATTTTGCCAGCTGAAATACGGCCAATCGCGATTCGGCCAACATATTCGCTCCAATCGAGCGTCGTGACCATCATTTCCAGCGGTGCATCCGGGTTGACCTCGGGACCAGGCAACGAATCGACAAGCAAATCCAACAGCGGCTGCATATCGGCAGTCGGTTTGTCGGGATCAGCGGTCGCGTAGCCTTCTTTGGAACTTGCGTAGACAAACGCCGCTGCATCAAGTTGTTCTTCGCCACCGAGTTCCGCGAGAAGTTCGAGGGCCTCATCAAGGGCTTCATGCGGCCGTCCGTCGGGGCGGTCGACTTTGTTGACGACCACAATCGGGCGGCAACCGGCCTGCAACGCCTTCTCAAGCACAAAGCGGGTCTGCGGCATCGGGCCTTCGGCAGCGTCAACCAACACGAGCGCTCCATCGGCCATCTTTACCACGCGTTCCACTTCGCCACCAAAATCCGCGTGACCGGGGGTATCGATCAAGTTGATTTTGACGCCACGGTAAGGAATCGAGATATTCTTCGCCAAAATCGTGATTCCTCGTTCCCGCTCAAGATCGTTCGAATCAAGAATGCGTTCCCCCTTGAGCTCGGTATCACGAAATTGCCCGCTTTGGCGAAGCAAACAATCGACGAGTGTCGTTTTGCCGTGATCAACATGGGCAATGATAACGACGTTGCGGATATCGTCTCGGCGCACTTGGTTGGCCGCTGAGTCGAGAGCAGGAAGAAGCGATGACGACATTGAGAAGAACTTTGAGGAAAGCGTTGCGATGGATGTTCAAGCGGAAATCGCCTAGTCCACCCTATCAAACCCGCTTTTCTCTTTTTCGTCGAGCCGAAACTTTTGCCGATGCCCCCCGAGCCCCCTTGGAGTGACTTACGGGGGACCGAACCATCGTTACCGCGATTCCTAAATCGAATATTTCTAAGTAGAGCGGTATGCCGTTGCCAGCGGCGCTAGGCTATGCAATATTCACACCCGCGACACTTCGTCCACCTTGGGCACGATCGCCAGGTTCCATGGAAATCCAACGGAAAAGGAAATCCTACGGAAAAGGTTTCACAAAACCCCTGCTGGTACAGTGCCACTAACCTCGCTCGCACGGTTTTTCCTAACGCGAGCTTTGAAACCAGCCTACTTTGTGATTTTTTTCACAATCAACCTTGTCTGCTCCATTGTGAGCCTCAGGGGTTGCATGTGAGTTTTTTACGAAGTGACGGTTTTCCGGCAACGGGGGACTCTTCAAAAGGTTGGTAATTTGCGGGGTTCTGGTGAGTGCAAATTGTTGCGGCTATGCGGCTTATCACTTGCAAACAGTCTTTCGCACTTCAAAACCATGACAACGATCAAACAGGGTTTGGACCTGCCTATCGCGGGCGCACCGGAACAGCATGTCGAGGTTGCTAAACACATCAACCGTGTGGCAATCATTGGCGATGACTATGTCGGAATGAAGCCGACGATGCTGGTCGCCGAAGGTGACAATGTTCGCCAAGGGCAACCAGTCTTCGAAGACAAAAAAACACCGGGCGTCCTCTTCACCGCCCCTGCTTCGGGCAAGGTGGTGGAACTGAACCGCGGTGCAAAGCGGAAATTTGAATCACTCGTCATCGAAGTCGAAGGCGACGATCGGATCGAATTTGCCGACGCCAAAGGTGCCGACCCATCGGCCCTTGGGCGTGACGGGGTAGAGCAGCAATTGCTGGCCAGCGGACTTTGGCCATCACTTCGCACTCGCCCGTACGGCAAGGTTCCCGCACCTGGGACCAAACCGAGTTCGATCTTTGTCCAAGCAATCGACACCAGCCCCTTGGCGGCGGATCCTGCTGTCGCAATAGCAAGTCGCAAGGCCCAATTCAGTCTCGGTTTGGTCGTATTGACTCAGTTGACCGAAGGCAAGGTTTTTGTCTGCAATGGCGAAGGAGCCGAGATCCCCGGAGCGGGAATTGACGGTGTTCAAGTCGAAACGTTTTCTGGCCCTCACCCAGCAGGCTTGGTCGGAACCCACATTCATTTCCTCGATCCCGTCGGCCCCCACAAGACGGTTTGGTACATCAATTACCAAGACGTTTGTGCGATCGGTTCGCTCTTCCAAAATGGAACGCTTGATAACCGCCGCGTGATTTCGCTCGCAGGCCCGATTGTTGAACAACCGCGACTTCTTGAAACGCACCTTGGCGTTGATATCGCCCAATTGATCGAAGGCGAAGTGAAATCCGACGTCGACTTCCGCCCCATTTCCGGCTCGGTTTTGTGCGGACGCAAAGCAACCGGGCACCGTGGTTACTTAGGTCGTTATCACACCCAAGTTTCCGTAATCGCCGAAGGCACTGAACGAGAATTCCTTGGTTGGCAAATGCCAGGATTTGAAAAATTCTCGACCACGCGAGTCTACGCCTCGGCTGCAACGCCTCATAAGAAGTTCGCTTTCACGACGGCGACGCACGGCAGTGTTCGTGCAATGGTGCCACTGGGGACTTACGAAAAAGTCATGCCACTGGACATTCTAGCCACTCAACTACTCCGATCGCTGATTTATCGGGATACCGATGAAGCTCAGCAGCTGGGCGTTTTGGAGTTGGAGGAAGAGGACTTGTCGTTATGTACGTTCGTTTGTCCCGGAAAATATGAATTCGGTTCGTTGTTGCGAGAAAGTTTGGCAACGATCGAACGCGAAGGTTAATCAAAAATATTCATCACTCCCGATTTTGGGAAAATCAACATGAAAGCACTACGCGACGCTCTCGACAAAGTGCATCCTTTTTTCGAAAAGGGTGCCTTGCTTGAAAAAGCGTATCCCGTCTACGAAGCTCTTGACACGTTCTTGTATACCCCTGGCGAAGTCGCCACCGGTTCAACGCACGTGCGTGATGCAATCGACTTGAAACGCATGATGACCACAGTGGTGGTTGCTTTGATCCCCGTGACGCTCTTTGGAATGTGGAATATTGGCTACCAAGCTAACTATGCAATCCAAGAAATGGCTGCCGTGGGAATGGATTCGAGCGGTGATTGGCACCACTGGATCCACGAAGCGATCGGTTTCGGCCACAACCCCAGCAATTTCCTGGACAATTTTGTGCTCGGGGCGATTCACTTCCTACCGATATACATCGTCTGTATGTTTGTCGGTGGCCATATTGAGATGGTCTTTAGTGTGCTTCGTGGCCATGAAATTAACGAAGGCTTCTTGGTCACCGGATTGCTGTTTCCTTTAACGCTACCGCCAACGATCCCTCTATGGCAAGTCGCATTGGGGATCGCCTTTGGTGTCATTGTGGCAAAGGAGGTCTTCGGCGGTACCGGCCGAAACTTCCTGAATGTTGCATTAGCGTCACGAGCGTTCCTGTACTTTGCCTACTCGGGTGAAATCAGTGGCGACAAGGTATGGACCGCAGCCGATGGATTCAGCGGTGCGACGGCGCTCGGCCAAATGGCAAACGCCGCTCCGAGCGAAACCATCGCCAATCCAGCCATCGCCTCACTCGGTTCGGTCTCCTACGCATGGGGCGAAACCGGAGCGATCTCTTGGATGAGTGCCTTCCTTGGAACGATCCAAGGTTGTATTGGTGAAACAAGCACGCTGTTATGCTTCGTCGGTGCGGCGATTCTGATCGCCGCAGGCGTTGGTTCGTGGAAAGTGATGTCCGGCGTTGTCGGAGGTGCCTTGGTGACGTCGCTACTACTGAACGGTTTCAATCAGGGTACCAACCCGATGATGGGCGTTCCTTTTTATTGGCATATGGTCATCGGTGGTTTGGCGTTCGGTTTGGTCTTCATGGCAACCGATCCTGTCAGTGCTGCGATGACCGAGAAAGGTAAATGGATCTACGGCGGGCTGATCGGTTTCATGACGATCTTGATCCGAGCGGTCAATCCCGCGTTCCCCGAAGGAATCATGTTGGCAATTTTGTTTGGCAACGTGTTTGCTCCGTTGATCGATTACTTTGTGGTTTACTTTAACGTCCGACGGAGGCTCGCACGCTATGCAACAACGTGATTCAGTTTTCTATACGATTGCCGTGGCAACGGTTTTGTGCGTGGTTTGCTCGCTAGCGGTCAGCTCCGCTGCGGTTGCGCTGCGTCCACGACAAGAAGAGAACAAGCGACTTGACCGCCAACGCAACATCCTCGATGCATCGGGGTTGGCGATGGGCGAATTCGGAATTTCCGCTGGCAAGTTGACCCGCAAACAAATTGACGAGCTTTACTCGCGAGTGAGCGAAGAGTTGGTCGACTTGGAAACCGGCCAATACAATACCGATCTGGACAAAAAGGAATACGATCCTCGCGAGGCGGTCGACAAGCTCGACATGAGTATCGCGATCGAAAACCCTGAATTTGACTTGGGCGAACAACGACGCGAAAAAGTCGCTCGAGTTTTCTTTGTCAAAAAACCTGGGGACGACCGCATTCAACAAGTGGTCTTGCCGATTTATGGCAAAGGCCTGTGGTCGACGCTTTATGGATACCTCGCTTTGAAGAGCGATTTGGAAACGATCGAAGGCTTGACCTTTTACGAGCATGGCGAAACGCCTGGGCTTGGTGGTGAAGTCGATAATCCATCCTGGAAAGCCCAATGGGTAGGCCAAAAACTTTTCAACGAACAAGGCGAACCGGCAGCGATGGTTTTTAAAGGCCCTGCTCCTCCCGGCGACCCTTACGCGGTTGATGGACTCTCGGGGGCAACGATCACTTGCCGCGGAGTGACAAACTTGATTCGGTACTGGGCTAGTGATGACGGGTACGGTTCTTTCCTTGACAAGCTCAAAGACCAAATCGCGGCGGCAGCGCCCGATAACGATTCTCCGAATAATGATTCCACGAATAACGACTCCAACGAAGAGGACAAATAGCGATGGCATCTTCCAAAGTGAAAGACGTCCTATTCGGACCGGTTGTCGATAACAATCCGATTGCCCTTCAAATCCTTGGGATTTGCAGTGCTCTTGCGGTCACGACCAAAATGGAAACGTCGGTCGTGATGGCTGTCGCGGTTGTGTTTGTTACTGCGTTCAGTAATCTGGCAGTCAGCGCGATTCGGCATTACATCCCAAGCAGCATTCGAATCATTGTTCAAATGGTCGTGATCGCTTCGCTGGTAATTGTGGTCGACCAACTGCTCAAAGCCTACTTTTTCGATATCAGCAAGCAACTATCGGTCTTCGTCGGTTTGATCATTACGAACTGCATCGTGATGGGACGCGCCGAAGGATTCGCGATGAAGAACACGCCTGGCATTAGCTTTATTGACGGAATCGGCAATGGACTCGGCTACGGCTTTGTCCTGTTAACAGTCGCATTCTTTCGCGAGTTATTTGGCAGCGGATCGTTGTTCGGAATTGAGCTTCTGCCGCTGACGCGAAACGGTGGTTGGTACAACCCAAACAACCTGATGTTACTTCCCCCAAGTGCGTTCTTCCTGATTGGTTTCATGATCTGGGCGATTCGCGCGTTCAAGCCTGAACAAATCGAAGAGGCTTAATCCAATGTTAGAACATTACCTCAGCATTCTGATCAAATCGATCTTCATCGAGAACCTCGCGCTGTCGTTCTTTCTCGGTATGTGTACGTTCTTGGCGATTAGCAAGAATGTCAAAACCGCGTTGGGCCTCGGTGTCGCTGTGATTGTGATTCAATCGATTACCGTCCCTGCCAACCAATTGATCTATTCGTTGTTATTGAAGAAGGGAGCCCTGGTTTGGGCCAACGGCTTCATCGACCCATCAACGATTGATTTCTCCTCGTTGGATCTAACCTTCCTTAGCTTCATAAGCTACATCGGCGTGATCGCGGCGATGGTCCAGATTCTCGAAATGACGCTCGATAAGTTCTTCCCTCCGCTCTACAACGCGTTAGGGATTTTCTTGCCATTGATCACCGTGAACTGTGCCATTCTTGGTGGTTCGCTGTTCATGGAACAACGCAAATACGACTTTGTAGAAGCCTGTTTCTACGGACTCGGCAGCGGAATCGGATGGGCGTTTGCAATTGCTGCACTGGCCGGGATTCGTGAAAAATTGAAGTACAGCGATGTCCCTCCTCCGCTCCGTGGGCTCGGCATTACCTTTATCACCGTTGGCTTGATGGCGTTAGCCTTCATGTCGTTTAGCGGTATCCAATTATAGAACTTCGTTAGTTCCGGCGGCAAAGCACTACTGAGTTGCCGGGACTCAAACGTGGAAAATACAACCCTTTGAATTTTTTGACGAGTTTACACTGATGAACACCGTCTTACTTGGCGTCGCAATGTTCACGATTGTCGTGATCGCATTGGTTTTGATCATCCTATTAGCGAAAAGCTGGCTAGTCGCGTCGGGGCCGGTCAAGATCATGATCAACCATCAAAAAGAAGTCGAAGTTCCCGCCGGCGGGAAACTGCTTGGCGCCCTCGCCGAGGCCGGCGTCTTCGTTTCGAGTGCCTGCGGTGGCGGCGGTACGTGTGCCCAGTGCAAGGTAAAAGTCGAATCGGGTGGCGGTGAGATTCTGGCTACCGAAAAAGGCCACATCAGCAAAAAAGAGGCAGCCGAAGGAGAACGACTCAGTTGCCAAGTGGCAGTCAAACAAGACATGGTGGTCGATGTACCACCGGAAGCGTTCGACACCCAGAAATGGGAATGCACCGTTCGTAGCAACAACAACGTCGCGACCTTCATCAAAGAGTTCGTTCTCGAATTACCCGAAGGAGCCGAAGTCGATTTCCGTGCTGGTGGATACATCCAAATTGAATGCCCACCGCACACCGTCCACTACAAAGACTTCGTTATCGAAGACCGGTTCCGCGAAGATTGGGACAAGTTCGACGTTTGGCGTTACGTGTCGAAAGTCGACGAGCCCGTAGTCCGAGCTTACTCGATGGCTAACTATCCGGGTGAAAAGGGCATTATCATGCTCAACATCCGCGTCGCATCCCCACCGCCCCGTGCTCCCGAAGGAACCCCACCTGGCAAAATGAGTAGCTGGATCTTCAGCCTCAAACCAGGCGACAAGGCAACCATCAGCGGTCCGTACGGTGAATTCTTTATCAAAGACACCGAGGCCGAAATGGTCTACATCGGTGGTGGTGCAGGGATGGCTCCGCTGCGAAGTCACATCTTTGAACTGTTCAAACGCCAAAAAACCAATCGCAAAGTTTCCTACTGGTACGGCGGTCGATCGTCTCGCGAATTGTTCTACGTGGACCACTTCCGAAAAATCGAAGAAGAGTTCCCAAATTTTAAGTTCAACATCGCATTGTCCGAGCCATTGCCCGAAGACAACTGGACTGGCTACCAAGGCTTTATCCACCAAGTGCTTCTGGAAAACTACCTCAGCACTCACCCGGCGCCTGAGGATATCGAATACTACATTTGTGGCCCGCCCATGATGAACCAAGCCGTCTTCAAGATGCTCGACGACCTTGGTGTCGAACCGGAAAACATTGCCTACGACGACTTCGGCGGTTAAGCATCGTCGATCCGTTGCGTCCACGATCATCGGGAATATTGGCAAAAACCGTTCCAGCATACATCCCTGCCGCAGGTTCAACTGCAGCCTGATGTTTAGCGGCAAGATGCCAATTTGCGACTACATCAGCAGCTTCGGTTGGCCCGACCGGCCTACTGTAAATCACATGTCCCTTCGAATGACGCCCTTCCGTTTCTGTTTCGCTTGGCTGTGCCTAGTCGCCACGTTGTCCCATGCGGACGCGCCGACTGACAAAGGAACCATCCAAGAGCTTCGCGGTCAGACGATGGGGACGACCTACATGGTCAAAGTCTTCGATCCCCCGTCGTTCGATGTCGACGTTGCAACCGCAATCGATGCGGAATTGCGATCCGTCAACGACCAAATGTCGACTTACTTAAAGTCGTCCGAATTAAGCCTGTTCAATGCCTCTGGTTCAACGGACTGGTTTCCCGTCAGCCCCGAAACCGCCCAAGTCGTCTTGGCTGCGATCAAAGTCTCCAAAGCGACCGACGGGGCATTCGATGTAACAGTCGGCCCGCTAGTCAACGCTTGGAGTTTCGGCCCCGATCCAAAGACCAACGTAGTTCCAAGTGACGAAGCGATTGCCACTTTGCGTGAGTCGGTCGGTTACGAAAATTTGTCGGCCCGTGTAGATCCGCCCGCGCTTAAGAAAAGCACCCCGACATTGAAAGTCGATTTGTCGTCGATCGCCAAAGGCCACGGCGTTGACCGGGTCGTCAAGCGACTTACCGAACTCGGGGCGAAGAATGTCTTTGTCGAAATCGGCGGCGAAGTTCGCACGACCGGAAGCAAAGCCGGCAAACCGTGGAAGGTAGGAATCGAGAATCCCGTTGCCGCGGAAGACGCGACAAACCAATCCCCTGTTGCCGTGGCACATCCGCTTGTCGATTCCGCAATGGCGACATCGGGGGATTATCGGATTTTCTTTGAAGTCGACGGCAAACGCTACTCCCATACGATCGACCCGCGTACCGGACGCCCGATCGAGCACGATTTGGCGTCGGTGTCCGTGGTGGCCGACACTTGCATGATGGCCGATGCGTGGGCGACCGCGATCAACGTCCTGGGCAGCGAAGCGGGACTCAAAGCAGCAAATAAACAGAACCTTCACGTCTTCATCATCCGCCGCACGCCCGAGGGTATCAAACGAGAGGGGACGGGAGCGTTTGCGAGCTACGCAACGGATAACGAGATCATCAACAGCAATCCTCGATACCAGGAAACGGCCGAAGTTCAATCTTGGCTTCAGCGATTGTTACCCACGTTGATCGTCACCGTGGTTGGCTTTGGCGTCATTTTGGTGGCCATGGCAATCGGAGTCATGTTGGGGGGCCGGTCGATCAGCGGATCCTGTGGCGGGATCGGTGGCAAACAAAACCCGGATGGAACCACGAGTTGCTCGCTCTGTGGAACGCCGTCCGAAGCGTGCAAAGAGTTGCGAGCAAAAATGGAACAAGAAGAATCCACCCATAACAGCGAGAATCAACCATGACCATGAAAGTAAACGAATACTTCGACGGTAACGTCAAATCGATTGGCTTCGAAAACAGCGAAGGCCGTGTGACATCGGGAGTGATGGCCGTTGGTGAATACGAATTTGGGACAAGTGAAAACGAGCTAGTGAAAGTCGTTTCAGGTGAATTGATCGTCAAACTGCCCGGCGAACCAGACTTCCAATCATTCAAAACCGGGAGCGAATTCCGTGTTGCGGCAAACCAAAAATTTCAATTGAAGGTTAAGCAAGCAACTGCGTACCTGTGCTTTTACAGTTGATCGTACCATTGCCGCCGTTGGGTTCGCCAAAGCATCGTGCGCGGCGAATTCTTTGCAGTGCAGATGGAAACAGCCCCAAGTTAATCTACAAACATCGCCTCGTTGGTAAGCATCAGCGTTTGAGCATACAGTGATTTCCCTTCGGGATGATCGCCTAGCAAGAACGTGACTCCCATTTGTTTCTCACTTTCGCTAGGCAATCGCTGAAAAATGGTTTTATACATTTCCACGACCGTTTCTTCGGGTGACGATTCAATGCATCGAACGGCAATCTGATCGGCCTGTTCGATCACAAACGGGCTATTCATCATGAACAACGCCTGCTGGGGGACGGTCGTTTGAAATCGCTTTGGGCTGGTCGCATCGGGATTGGGGAAATCAAAGGTACGGAACATCCCGGGCAAATTACTGCGATCAATGTAACCGTATACCGTTCGGCGATTTGACGATGGTGACGTTGTCAATTCCACCGGCAATCCACCAAGGCTTGTGTCAAGCACTCCGGCAAAAAACAACATTGAATCTCGCATCGCTTCAAACCCTAAACGCTGGCGATTGAAGTGGCCATACGTGGTGTTCTCGGGATCGACCATAGTCGCCTCATCTGAAACGTCGCTAGTTTGGCGATAGGTCGCTGACAGAACAATCTCGCGATGCAAATGCTTGACCGACCCTCCACTACGAACAAATGAACCGGCTAGATAGTTCAGCGCATCAACGAGCCGTGGCGACTCGGTCCGCACTCCAAAATCGCTTGGCGTATCGACCATGGGTGAACCAAAGTGCCAACCCCAAACGCGATTGACTAACACTCGTGCTGCCAACGGCTGATCGGCGATCGCGTGAGCGAGTTCCAATCGACCACTTCCGTTCGTAAACGGTGTGCGTGGCGTGGACACAGGCGATAAAGCAGCAAGAAATCGTCGCGGTACGACATCCCCTTCGTTGCCACGCTTTCCGCGGCGCAGAATTCGCGAATCACGAGGATGATCGATATCGACCAATGCCATCGCACGGCGAGGCGCCCCGGGGTGTGTCCAGTGAAGCGATTCCGCCTCTCGCTTCAGACCAGCACTTTTTTCGTTAATGTCGCGGCGAATCCAATTTGCGACTTCCTCGTCCGACGGATCGTCGGGAATCGAACTGTCACCCGATTGGACTTGGTCTGTGGCGAGCCAAGCAATCCAACGGGTTAGCCACTGAGGATTTAGTTTCCGCTCACCAGCAAACGGATCGAGCTTGGGGGAGGGATCAAGTGCCACGTAGTCCACCGCCGCTTGGCGATATTCCTGATGTCGGTCTCGCTCAGTTTTGATAAATTCTCGCACCAGCGATTGCTGTTTCGAAGCGATTTTTTCTGCAACTTTTTTCTGTGCCTCAAGGAACTCGCGATACGAAGGCGTAGCCGGTGTTGCACCAAGCAGCGGCGATTCGTCCGGTTCACGCGAAGAGGCAAAAATGCCATGTAGCGAATAGTAGTCGGCGGTGGGTATTGGATCGAATTTATGGTCGTGACAGCGAGCACACGCGACGGTCAACCCAAGCATGCCACGCGTCACGACATCAATACGATCATCAATAATATGGTCTTGGTTGTTTAAGAACCGGCGACCGAGCGTCAAGTACCCGAGTGCGGCGAGACGTGCATCATCACCCGGTCCAAGTTTATCAGCAGCGATTTGTTCGATCAGAAATTCGCGATAGGGTTTATCGTTGTTGAAAGCATCGATCACATAGTCACGGTAGGTGTACGAAAACGGGAACCGCAAATTGGCGCCACCCGGCAAGTAGCCTTTTGTATCCGCATAGCGAGCCACATCGAGCCACAATCGGCCCCAGCGTTGGCCGTAGGCTGTCGAAGCCAACAATCGTTCGACAATTTTTTCATATGCATCGGGCGATTCATCGTTTTCAAAATCAACCATCTCTTGGTAAGTCGGCGGCAACCCGATTAAGTCATAGGAAACACGACGAAGCAACGTCCGACGGTCAGCAAATGGATTGGGTGTTACGCCGAGCGACTTTTGTGCGACGGCAACGAAATGGTCAATCGGTTTGATCGCGATCGCGGAATCCGAATAGGGAATCAATGGTGCAGGGTCGAGTGGTTGAAAAGCCCAATGGTTTGCGGCCGCTTGCATGTCTTTCGCAGGCGGCAACTTCGCATCGTTTCGTGGGTCGGCGGCACCTCGGCGAATCCATTCCCTGAACTGCTCGATCGTCGATGCGTCCAAGCGGTCGCCATCCGGCGGCATTTGTAGCGTTCCGTCGACCGAAGCGATTGCGCGGATTAACAGGCTCGAGTCGGGATTGCCCGGTACAATCGCAGGTCCGCTATCACCACCGACCAACAATCCATTTGCCGAATCGAGTCGGAGCCCCCCTTCGCTAGTATCGTGCTCGGCACTGTGACATTGGTAACACGCGTCGACCAACACCGGCCGAATCGAGTTTTCAAAAAAATCGATATCGGTGACGGACGGTTCTGCGACGGCGACGGCGGACGAAAGGGCAAACAGTACGACCAAAGTAAGAATCGTTTTCATGCGATCAACTCCTTAATCACTTTGCCATGAACATCCGTCAAACGAAAATCACGACCGGCATAGCGAAATGTCAATCGTTCGTGGTCGAAGCCCAATAAACGCAAAATTGTCGCGTGCAAATCGTGGACATGAACCGGGTTTTCGGCGGCTTGGAATCCGAATTCATCGGTGGCCCCGTAGGCTTGGCCTCCTTTGACACCGCCCCCCGCCATCCACATACTGAATCCATAGTGGTTGTGATCACGCCCGTTGATTTTCCCTTGATTGGCTCCAGGCGTTGGCAGTTCAACCACCGGCGTTCGTCCAAATTCGCCTCCCCAAATAACGAGCGTCTTTTCAAGGAGTCCGCGCTGTTTCAAATCTTTTAGCAATGCACCGATCGGCTGATCACATTCGCGTGCCAACCGCCGATGCCCCGCTTCGAGGTCGTCATGTTGGTCCCACGGTTGTCCGGCCCCGTGCCACAGTTGAACAAAGCGAACACCCCGCTCGACCAATCGACGAGCAATCAACATTTGCCGAGCTTGGACGCCTTCACCGTACATCGTCCGAATGTGCTGAGGTTCTTTTTCGATATCGAACGCATCAGATGCATCCATTTGCATTCGATAGGCCAATTCAAACGATTCGATTCGTGCTTCGAGATCACCATCGCAACGGCGATCGTCGGCATGTGCGCGATTGAGTTTCTGCATGAGATCAAGTTGTTCGCGTTGCTGATCGGTTGTTGTCCGTTGGTTGCGAATGTGTTCAATCAATTTCTCGATCGAAGTGTGCTGAGAATCGATATAGGTTCCTTGGTAAATGCCGGGCAAGAACGCACTTTGCCAATTCTGTGATTCTTGGATCGGATAACCGCCGGGGCACATCGCAACGAAACCGGGTAGGTTTTGGTTTTCAGTACCAAGCCCGTATGTCGTCCACGAACCGAGACAAGGACGAGGCAACCGTGCATCGCCGCAGTTCATTAGCATCAACGACGGTTCGTGGTTAGGAACGTCGGCATGCATTGAACGGATCACAGCGATATCGTCGATACTTTCGGCAACATGCGAAAACAACTCGCTCACTTCGATCCCACTTTCGCCATATTTTTTGAACTGGAATGGGGACCCAAAAGCGGCGCCCGTTTTTCGCTCCGTGCGAAGTTCAAGCGGCAAAGTTTTGCCATGCATTTTGTTGAGGATCGGCTTCGGATCGAATGTGTCGACTTGCGAAGGCCCACCGTTTGCAAAGATGTGTATGACGTGCTCCGCTTTGCCCGCAAAAGGTGCCATTTTGGGAGCAAGTGTCGATCGTGCCGAAACAACGGAAGCGCCCGATGCGAATCCATCGGAAGCGAGAAGTGATGACAATCCAAGGCTACCAAGTCCCAAACCACAACGGGTCAAGTAATCTCGGCGACTAAGCAAACTGTCATAAAGTCGGTGAGGATGCGGCATCATCAAAGAGGATAGAAGGGAGGAGGCGAATCGATTGGGGAACGCCCCACAATCGTTCGCCAAGATGTAATGGAGCGTGGGATTTCACTTCCTCGCTTTACAAGCGATTTGGTGATATTATCTGCCGAGTACTCTGTTGGATTGTACACGGTGGAAAATGGGACTTGTAACGTCGAAGGAGTGAAGCAATGCGAATTGGCATGACGCTATTGATCGTTCTTATAGGGGGAATTGGCTGTTTTTCGGTTATTCAAGCCGAACGACCGCTAACCATTCCCCCAAGAATCCAGTGGCAGATCCAACAACGGGCTGACCTTGAGTATTTAGCGTGCGAGGAGCTTCGGGGCCGTGGTGTCGAGGACGACACGATCCATATGGCGGCGGACTACATCGCCGAGCGTTTTCGCGATGCGGGTTTACGGACCGAGTTGTTTGCTGGCAAACCGTTTCAAGAACTCGAAATCCCCGTCGGCGCCCGTGCGGGAAAACAGGTGAACAATTACGTACGTTTGCGTTTGGCCTCTTTTTCCGCCCCATCTAAAAACACACCAACATTTGATGTCACCGAGAATTTGTCGGCCGGGATGAACCCGTTGGCGATTGGGTCGCTGACAGGGAAAGTGGATGGAGAAATCGTCTTTGCCGGCTACGGTATCACGGCCCCGAAATTTGGATACGACGATTACGCTCACATCGATGCGGCCGGAAAGGCAGTCATCGTACTGCGGAAAGAACCGGGGATAAACGATCCCGATAGTCCCTTTGATGGAAGAGACACGACTCAGCACGCTTTCTTTCAATCGAAAGTGGAAAATGCAATTCGGCACGGCGCTGCGGCGGTGTTGATGGTGAACGATCCGACGAGCATCGCTGCGAGTTTGACGATGGCCGAAGATCAATTACAACGAGAGCGTGTTCGACGCGAAGCGATGCTCAAACAACTCGCTTCGTTGCCCGCCGAGGCGATCAACATTCGTGCACAACTTCGAAAACGCATTGAAGAAACGGCGTCCATTCGCGAGGGACTACAAAAAGAATGGGAACAGAGCAAACGGGGCGTTTTGGCTGTCACAGAAGCAGGTGGCAGTCGCTTTACCGTGAAAACAGGCATGGAAGCACAGGAAACATCGATTCCCGTAGTATCGATTGCTCGCGATACAATCGATTTGCTGCTAACTCGTTCGATCCGTCGCTCTCTTGTCGAAATTGAAAACAGCATCGATGAAACCCATCGGCCTCAAAGCGTGGCACTTGAAAATGTCTCGCTCGATTTGAGCGTGGCGATTGAACCAGCGAATGCGAAAACGGCAAACGTCATCGGTGAATTGCCTGGCCGCGGACCACTGGCCGAACAAACCGTGGTAATCGGAGCCCACTATGACCACGTTGGCATGGGTGGCTATGGGTCATTGGCACCAGGAACCGTAGCGATTCACAATGGAGCAGACGACAACGCCAGCGGTACCGTGACGATGATGGCGATGGCTGAATTGCTTTCACGCCGGATGGAAAAGATGGCGTCACATCGCCGCGTTGTTTTGATTGCATTTACGGGAGAAGAGCGAGGGCTGTTTGGAAGCAAGTACTACGTTCGCCATCCTCGATTCCCGCTCGCTTCGACTGTCACGATGATCAATTTGGACATGGTCGGACGGTTGCGAGACAACGAATTGACAATTTATGGAACGGGCAGCGGAAAGGGGCTCAGCGACATCGTCGACACACTCAACACTCGCTATCGATTTGATCTGAACAAAGTCGACACGGGGTATGGGCCGAGCGATCATCAATCGTTTTATGAAGCAGGAATCCCGGTTTTGTTCTTTTTTACGGGGCTTCATAACGACTACCACCGGCCAAGTGATGATTTTAACAAAATCGATTACGGCGGCTTAACCCGGATAACCGATATGGTTTGTGATGTCGCCTTTCAAGTGGCCACCAATCCGCAGCGACCGATTTACACCGAAACAGAGAACAACGTCCCCATTCGCCGCCAACTGACGGCATTTTTGGGAGTGAAGCTCAATGATCTAAGCGATCAAATGGTGCTTTCGGGTGTCACCGCTGGAGGGCCAGCTGAAAAGGCAGGGTTAAAAGCGGGTGACCGTTTGGAACAATTCGGCGAACAACCGGTTCGAACCAAAACGGAAGTGATCGATTTCCTGCGTCGCCAATCACCGGGCGATTCTTTGACAATCCAAATCACTCGCGAAAACCAATCCTTGCACATCACGGTACGGTTAGAAGCTCGTCCGGACGGTTAACCATTTTTTGATGGCTTTCACTCCAACAATGACCAGCCGAATCCGTCGCGAGACAACTTAATAAGAACTTCCCAAAAAAATGTGTGCTGTGTTCAAGAATTGGCAAATTAGTCTTTACGCCCGAAGGAAGTGGTGACACAATCCGAGGCGATTCAGTTCCTCAAAGGATTTTTGGGGAAAATCGACGTGAGTGTCTCGATGGTGGCGATGGAAGCCTCATAAAACGAGCAATTTGCACGAGCGTCGAGAGAACAACAGCGCACCCACAACGCAAGGAGAGCGGACGTGCGATTTATCTGCAAAACGGCTACGTTAGTTGCCATCATGAGCATGACAACCGTAGGTTCCAATTTCGGGATCTTCGGACTCGGAATGACAGAGGCTTCGGCTCAGGAAGCTGCGTCCTCGGCGGGACATCGCGTCGCAGTCGTGGATGTTGCCTACATCTTCAAGAACCATGCCGGGATCAAATCCCAAGTGGCCTCTGTCGAAAGCGATCTAAAGAGCTTCGACGCACAAATTCAAGTCAAGCGAGAAGAGCTAAAGCAAGCCGCTGAGAAGCTCAAAGCCTTCAAGGTTGGTTCGCCTGAATACACTGCACAAGAAGAGCAAGTCGCTGCGATGGAATCGCGGTTACGTCTCGAAATTGCTCGCAAACGAAAAGAACTTGCCGACGCCGAAGCACGGATTTACTTCGACAACTACCAACGCATCGCGTCCGGAGTCAAATTTTTGGCCCAACACTACAAGATCAACATGGTCCTTCGTTACAACAGCGAAAACATGGATCTTGAAAAGGGCGAATCGGTCATCCGGGGCGTCATGAAGAACATCGTCTACCATGACGAAGCACTCGACATGACCAAAGGTGTGATGCAGTACCTCGATCAATCGATGGGCAAGGACAACATTGCAACTGGCAATGGCTCGCCAGCTCTAAATCGATAATTCGCGTCTCGCGAGATTGAATAACAGGTCAGCCGTGATCGGCTGACCGATAAGATCAAATGACATGTCGGGCTCCGATGGCCTGACGTTTTTAAAACAACTGGGCTGTTACAAGGATGTAACGGTTTTATTCGGAAGGGAGACCGAGCGTGACCCCTTCACGCAACGAACACACTATCGCTGTCTCTTGTGAAGTCCGTGGCCGTGGCTACTGGAGCGGACAGGACGTGCGTGTGGTAATGAATCCGGCGCCCGTTGGCACCGGCATTTGTCTTGTACGGACCGATTTGGCATCAATACCTCGTTGCCAAGCGACCGTCGCCAATCGTCACGATGCCAACTTGCGGACGATCTTACAATCCGGCGAAGCTCGGTTTGAGATGATTGAACATTTGATGGCCGCGTTTGTCGGGATGGAAATCGACAATTGCATTGTCGAAATCGATGCCGAAGAATTGCCTGGGCTCGACGGTAGCAGCATGGCGTTCGTCGAAGCACTTCGTCACGCCGGACTAATCATCCAATCGCAACCGAAGCGTCGGTTGGTTATTCGCGAACGAATCTACGTTTCGTGCGACACCAGTTGGATCGAAGCGACTCCGTCTACGGGGGGACCGGCCACTTACGAATACCGATTGAGTTTCGATGATGCCACTCCCATCCAGGAACAATGCTATTCGTGCCAGCTAAGTCCTCATCGATTCATTCGCGAAATTGCCCCCGCTCGGACATTCATTACCGAAGAGCAGGCGCAAATCCTTCGCAGTCAGGGGATCGCATCCCACGTCACCAACCAGGACTTGTTGATCATCAATGACAACGGACCAATCGAAAACCATTACCGCTTTCCTCAGGAATGTGCCCGGCACAAATTGCTTGACCTGATTGGGGATTTAGCACTCGCCGATGTCGAATTGGTCGGAAACATTTCTTCCTTCCGCGGCGGACACAACATTAACGGTCGTATGGCTCAGCAAATCGCTGAGCAAGCGGCACTCGAAATCCCACTAACCAAATCGACGGACTTCACTCGCAAAGCGGCCTAGTCAAACTGCTGTTGAATAACCTTTGCGAATGAACCCGTCAATATTTTTGAAAGATGTTTGGAGCCAACCTATGGGTACGATGATTGCTCAAACTGCGGTGGTCGACCCGCGTGCAAAGTTGGGAAAAAATGTACGCATCGGCCATTTTTGCGTCATTGGCCCTGATGTTCAGATCGGTGACGAATGTTTGATCGAGGATCACGTCGTATTAACCGGCGACACGGTTTTCGGGGAAGAAAACCACGTTTTCCCTGGCTCAGTGATCGGTGCCGATCCGCAAGACACTAGCTACAAGGGAGCCCCGACCAAAGTCTGTATCGGTGATGGGAACGTGTTCCGTGAATACTGCACCGTCAATCGTGCAACGGAAAAAGAAGACGGCATTACACGCGTTGGCAACAACAACTATTTCATGGCCTCGGCGCACGTTGCCCACGATTGCTGCGTCGGTGACCGCAATGTGATGGCTAACAACGTCATGCTTGGCGGACACGCACACATTGGAAACGACATCACGATCGCAGGCGGTGCCGGGGTATCACATTTTGCATCGATCGGATCGCTCAGCTTCGTCAGCGCGATGAGCCGCGTCCTGCACGATGTCCCCCCTTTCATGATTGTCGATGGCCAACCGGCAAAACCCCGCGCGGTCAATTCGATTGGCCTGAAACGTCATGGGTACTCCAAAGAAGACACCGCCGCGTTAACCAAAGCGTATCGATTGTTGTATCGATCGTACGTTGGTGTGGATTCGGCCCGAGAGCAACTGTTATCCACGGGGCCGATTCGACCTGTGCTCCGTGAATTATTCGATTTTCTAGAATACTCCGTTGGCGGCGACAAAGGCCGTGGACGTGACCGAAGGAGAAAAGCAGCGTGAAACCTTTACAAATCGCCATCATCGGTGCTGGTCATCTCGGACGCATCCACACAAAGTTGTTGCAACAAGTTGACGGCGTTGAAGTGGTCGCGGTCAGTGATCCGTTCGAACAAGCTCGTGAAACGATCAAACAACAATTTGACGTTCCCACCTACGCAGACTATCGCGACTGTATCCCCAAGATTGACGCGGCTGTCGTCGCAGCACCGACCGATTTGCACGCTGAAATTGCAACCGCTTTATTAAAAGCGGGCAAGCATGTCCTTGCTGAAAAACCGCTTGCCGCGAACGGGCCTGATGCACGTCGATTGGCTGCGATCGCCAATGCAAAGAAGCTGACTTTGCAAGTCGGTCACGTCGAACGGTTTAACCCCGCCTTCACGGCACTCGAAGACTTGGCTGTCGATGTCAAGTATGTGGAAGCCGTTCGCGCCTCTCGATTCCCAGGCCGATGCTTGGATGTTGGCGTCGTAATGGACTTGATGATCCACGATTTGGATTTGGTATTGTCTCTGACCGATGCACCGATCCGTTCCGTTCACGCCAGCGGTGTGTCGGTAATCAGTGATCACGAAGACATGGCCGAAACGCGTATCGAATTCGAATGTGGCTTGGTCGCAAACTTGAAAGCCTCACGCTTGAGCCCAACACCGGCGCGTGCGATGCAGGTCTTTGGACCAAACGGTTTCGCCGACATTGATTTTGGCACGCCGCAATTGTCAAAAGTCTGCGCAAATGATCGAGTCATCGATCGTCAATTTGATCTTGAAGACGAGATCGAAAACCCACTCGGCTGTGCGGACGAAATCTTCTCGGGACCGCTTCAATGCGTGACGCAAGAACTCGAACCGCGAAACGCGATTTTGGACGAGCTACATGATTTTGTGATCAGCGTTCAATCCGGCATCTCGCCAACCGTCAACGGTGACGCAGGTGCACGAGCTGTCACCGTCGCCGACCAAATCCTCGACTCGATCGCTAAACGTCAGTGGTACGAAGAAGCGGGCCGATCCGAAATCGGTGCTCATGCGACCGTACGCGAACGAATTGAATCGGCAAGCCGTCGAGTGCATCAAGGCCGCAAAGCAGCTTAGTGCATTTCCATCCTTGACGTGGATTCATTGTCGTGGAATCATCGTAGGCTAGGACCAGTCCTGGCCTACAAATACAAGATGCACTCGTGCTGTGCGGTGTTGTATTGTGGCAACCTACCACGCGTAAAACGGCCAAGGCCCTTCGCCGGATTCCCCTCGGGGAATTTCAACAAAGCCGCTGCTTTGGCCCAGTGAAACCAAGTCGCCCGATCCCTGGCTAGGGACAAGTTCACAAACGCCTTGGCCCACGATCCGCACCAATCGCATCCAAACGAGCGGCAACGTTTTGTCGCCGAAGTCCTTCAGTCGAAGGATCGGACGCGGTGTTTTCCAATCCGTTTGGCCACTCATTTTCGCTAGCAGTGGTTCCGCAAACCGCTTTGCACCCACGATGGCGCTCACCGGATTACCCGGCAAACCGAGAATCAGCTTTCCGCCCGAGGTGGCTGCGCCGAGGATAGGTTTTCCAGGTCGAATCGGTAAACCGTGAAAGACGATTTCCGCCCCGTTTTCGCGAATCACATCAGGGACATAGTCGTAGTCACCTTTGGAAACCCCGCCGCTAACCAAGACCGCGTCAGCCCGCTGCAGACAATCCGCAAGTGATCGAGTGAGTACGTCACGATCATCATGGCAATGACTTGGCTCGACAACATCAATCCACGGTTGTGCCGACAAAAACGACACAATCGAATCACGGTTGCTGTTACGCAATTGCCACGGTTTTGGGGACTCGTTCTCGAACCGCCCCACTTCGTCACCCGTGGTTAAAACAATCACTCGCACTGGAGCATAAAGATCCGCTTGGTATGCCCCAACACTAGTCATCGTCGCTGCGGTTGCCGCAGTAACTTTCGTTCCCGCGTTCACTACCACGCCACCCATTTTGGCATTTTCACCGGCACGGCGAATGTTATCGCCAGCACGAGTTGTGATCGCTGCCTCCAGAAAAACGATTTCTCGATCGCTTTCCTTCGTATCCTCGCGGCGAACGACCGCTTCGCATCCATCGGGGATCACCGCACCGGTAAAGATTCTAACGATCGAACCGGATTGCATCTCCGGGGGCGGTCCACCCGCAGACGACTCCCCGCGAACAGGAATGGGGCCGCTACGCTTCAAATCGCTCACCCGAATTGCATAACCATCCATCGCGGAAACATCCGCTGCGGGACTGTCACGGTCCGCGACGATGTCCTGAGCAAGAATGCGACCGACTTGTTGCCGAGTGCTTGACTGCACGCAAACGGTTGCAAGCAACTTGGCAAGGCCATCAATCGCGGCGTCGGGAGTTTGGTATTTCATCGGGAGTATTCACGTTTTTGCAGGCAGCGGGAGGCACCGTTACTATCGCATGTTTCCGAGCATTGATCCACCGTGACAAACTTCGATGTTCACTTTCAGCGAGTTCGCTTAGTTCGTCTCGAAAGCAAACGGGATAGATCGATACAAGCGGTTCGATTCGGTTGTCACACTCGCTCGCCAAGCACACCAATTCGGATCGAGAGTGTTGCCAGCAATCAACGAGCTTGCGCAAATGATGGCTTGTTAAGTTTGGCATGTCGACGGGCGTTACCAAACAACCGGCCAAACCTTGTCCGGCGGCAAAATCAACAGCCATAGCGACCCCCGTCGCGGGCCCCCTAAACGTCACAGGGTCAGCAAGCGTGGGAAAGTTCGTTTCGTCGTCGGTGTGACCTGACATGAAAACAAGCTCACAAACTTCGCCGATTCGTTGCTTCGCATGCTCAAGAAACGTCACTCCATTTGGATGCAGCAACTTCCCCTTGTCCATTCCCATTCGGGACGAGCGACCACCGCACAAAACGATCCCAAGTAGGTCACGATTCACCATGCTCATGGTTGCGATTCAGCCAAAAGAGAATCAACCAGGGCGTCGATCGTGTAGGGATTCGCTTCGGCAGAAACGGTCAATCCTAGACTTCGAAGGGTTCCCGAAGTGATCGGACTTAAGCTAGCGATTTTCGATTTCGTCATCGACTCACCAAGCATCCGATACAAACTCTCCGCAGTTGCACTACTAGAAACGGTAATCCAATCGATTTTCCCTTTCGCTGCGAGAGCTTGAATTTTGGGGTCGGCCGCTTCGATGTCTTTGTGCAAGTAAGCGACCACTTGATTCACGTCGGCACCAGCATCGCTTAACCTTTTCGCAAGCGTGTCGCGTCCTCGGCTAGCTCGGACCAACATCACCCTTTTACTAGTGACTTGATCTTCGAATTCATCTGCGAGCGACTCGGCGTCAAATTCGGCTGGAACGATGTCAGCGCGCAAATGGTATTGGGCTAGAGCATCGGCTGTCTTTTTTCCGACGCATGCGATTTTGCAGCCGCAGAAGACCCTCATGTCAAATCCGGTTTCCAGCACGCGGTTGAGGAAAAATTGGACGCCATTCCGGCTGCTGAAAACAACAAAATCCTGATTGGCCAAATCTTCGATCGCGGCATCGACGTCGGCCCAATCGGAGGGAGGCTCGATTCGAATCGCTGGTTGAACCAAGACCGTCGCGCCGAGTTCGCGAAGCGGGGCGGCGAGTTGTTCCACTTGATCCGACGGCCGCGTCACCAAGACGCTTTGCCCGGACAGTGGTCTTTGTTCGAGCCAGTTGCCGGTATCAGCAAGTTCGGCCACGGGTCCAAGAATCACGATCACCGGAGGACGTATCTTGTTGGCCTGAGACAAGCGATCAGACACTTCATCGAGTCGGCATCGAAAGGTCTGCTGGTCGGTGTGGCTGCACCTGCGGACAAGCGCCGCGGGGGTCTCGGGCGGTTTGCCGGCGGCGATCAGTGCCCGCGTCCAAATATCCGCCGTTGTGACTCCCATGTAAATCACCAGCGTACCGGGGAAACGTGCCAAAGCATCCCAATCGAGTGCCGATTCGGCCTTGCCAGGTTCTTCGTGCCCCGTGACCAAAGCGACAGCTGAGGCGAGTTTTCGGTGAGTGATCGGGATGCCTGCGTAAGAACTGGCCGCCAATGCCGCCGTAATTCCTGGGACAATCTCGTAGTGAACGCCTGATCCAACGAGGGCATCCACTTCTTCGGCCGTTCGAGCAAAAACAGCCGGGTCCCCTCCTTTTAACCGGGCCACCGTTCGGCCTGCTTTGGCGTGAGTGAGCATTTCTTGGATAATCTCGTCCTGGCGCCAAATCCTTTGCTGGCCATGCTTTCCGACACAAATATGCGTAGCCGATGGGGCGTGGGCGAGCATTTCGACGTTGCTGAGACCGTCGTAGAGCACGATATCACTGCGGCTGAGCAGTTCGGCACCGCGCAGCGTCAACAGGCCCGGGTCTCCGGGGCCCGCTCCGATTAGGTAAACCTTTCCATTCATCATGCCTAGTTTCACCTTAAAAGTAGACTCTGGACAGATGGCACAAGGGTTGCCATACTACGCAGCCCAAGAAATTCCTTCATACGTGTTGGGTGCCGCAGGAGAGACCTGCTAGAACACCACTTTACTGCCAACACACTTGCAGAAAACCAGAATCGAAGATGCCAAATACCTTAAGTTCAAAGAAACGACTCCGCCAAAACGCCAAATTGCGACTTCGCAATCGCGCGTCCAAAACCAACATGCGATCGACACTTCGCACGGTTCGCGATGCGGTCAAAGAAGGCGATACGGATAAAATGCAAGCGGCTTTCCGCGTGGCAGTGAAAAAGCTGGACCAAGCGGCTAGCAAGAACATCATCCACAAGAACGCGGCTGCTCGTACCAAGAGCCGATTGAGCAAGTTGGTTAAGGAAGCGGGCGGAAAAGCCTAAGCCCCGGCCTGAAAGCCTCAGCCTCAGCCTGAAACAATCCAAAACGAAGAGCCATCCGCATTGATTATTGCGGATGGCTCTTTTTCGTGTTCAATTTGAAACGCGTATGTAGCCTACCAAACCAAACCAGCGTCTCCGAGACGCTTTTTGGTTTCTTGCATCAATGCATCTTCATCCGCCTCGGTGTCGGCGACGTACGTGACGCTAAATCGCAAGAACGATCCTGCGTCATCCCAAGGGACCGTGACGATTCCGAATTGTTCGATCAAATGACGGGTCGCATCCTCCGCTTTGGCAAACGATTCACCCGACTTGGTTCCACTCGGAGACTTGGCGTAAAGAAAATACGTTCCTCCAGGCATTTCGCAATCGAAGCCACACTGGTTCAAGGTGGCAACAAGCTTTTCAAGTCGTCGACGATATTTCGTGTTGATCCGATCGGGAATCGAGTCATCGTCGAGCCCTGCGGCGGCGGCTTTTTGAGTCGCAATGAATTGACCGCTGTCGCTGTTGTCTTTCACATCGGCGAACGCTGAGACAATTCGCTCGTGACCGCACACGAATCCCATTCGCCATCCGATCATGTCGTAACCTTTGCTCATCGAGTGAACTTCAACGCCGACATCCAACGCCCCAGGCGTCTGTAGAAAGCTAAGCGGTTCACCGTCAAAGGTGAGCAAAATATGAGCGGCATCTTGGACCACGACAAATTGCTTTTCTTTCGCCAAAGCAACGACTTTTTCGTAGAATTCAGGAGTCGCCGTCTTACCAGTGGGCGAGTTGGGATAGTTCAAAACCAACATTTTGGTACGGCGATAAATGTCATCCGGCACCGAATCGAAATCAGGCAAGAAACCGTTTTCGGCTAATAGCGGAAGCCGAAAGACTTCGCCGCCGTAATAGCGTGTATGGGTTCCGGCGACCGGATACCCGGGAACCGTCATCATCGTCACGTCACCGGGATTGATAAAGCAAGCTGGCAGCATCGCGTAGGCCGGCTTGCTGCCGATCGCATGAGTAATCTGTGTCGCCGGATCAAGCGTGACACCGAAATGTCGCTGCATGAACCGAGCAGCCGCCTCTTTGTACTCGATGACGCCATTGTCGGCGTAACCACGATTTTCAGGCTTGTTGACTTCCTCGTTCATCACTTTTCGAATGGAGGCGTCGGCCATTGAATCGTTTTCACCGATGCCGAAATCGAGCAATTTTCGCTCGGGATGGTCCGCCAACGCTTTCCGTTTGGCTCGCTTGATCTTCTCGAATTTGTAAATCTCGGTGTCTTTCCCGTAATTCACACCACCAATGCGGTCTGCGAATAGCTTCTGGAAATAGGGATCGTCGCGAGTGGTTTCAGGGGCAGCAGTTGACATACGTTTTATTGATTTTCAAAGGTTCATGAAAAGGGAAAGCTCTGAGTATCGGGATAGGCTCAGTACCCGGATAGGCTCTAAGTTAATTCTGATTCCACGACATCAACAGGGGGCGGTTGATCGAGAACCGCTTGGCAGCGGCGGGCAAGTCGATGCAACAACAGCGGAACGGAAATAGCCGCGAAAATTGCGGGGACAAAGCCGTAGAGAAATCCCTCGGGGGAGATTGTAAGCAAGCCTGGAACGGCAACGCAAACATACCCAGTCGCCCCGCCGGCCACACAACCAAAAAGCCGAATCGACGTGGGCGTCCACTCCGCGTCCGATGGACGTACCATTGTGTATATCCAAGCACAGATGGGCACAACCGGAAGCGCCGCGATCAACGCAAAAACCGCTCCGAACCCAAACGCCATGAGCGTCCCCATTAGCATCGACAATAAAATCCCGGACACGTCATTGCTTGAGCCGCTAAACAGCATCGCGCCAAACAGGGAGAGAGCGACCAAAGTAACGGCGAATAGCCCACCCGAAACCATTGTCATCACAATCGTCATGAATCCGACTTCGTGGGTCGTGATCAACCCCGAGACGACTTTCGGGCGTGGTGGCCGATCACCCGGATCCACCACCATGGAGGGAGCGTAGGGATTCATCTTTGTGGTTGGTTCCATTGGATTGTCCTGTCCCAAGATCACTCGTCAGACGGTATTGTAGAGGATAGCTGCTTGAATGACCGCAAACGGTTCCTCGTTCTTCACTTTGACGCCCTTTCACTTTTTTTGCCATGCCAGCTCACGACTTCAAGGCCGATGTCGACTCAATGCGAGCCCAGTACGACGAATTGGCAGAATTGGCCGGTTCGCTAGCGCACGAAATCAAAAATCCGTTGTCGGTGATCCACATGAACATCGACTTGTTAAGCGAGGATTTAACGGAAATCGAATCCCCTATTCGTCGCCGATCCCTCGACCGTGTTGACATTGTCCGCCAACAATGCGAACGAATGGAGGCGTTGTTGCGGGATTTTCTGCGCTACGCCCGACTGCGAGACATCGATTTGGTTCCAGGCAGCCTGAACGACCAAATCGAAACGGTCCTGCGTGCCTACCAGGCTCAAGCGGACCGCGAGGACATTGACATTGAAAAGTACCTCGACCCCGACTTGCCCGCGATTCTGCTGCACAGCGATTCACTGCAAGCAGCCTTGATGAACTTAGTCAAGAACGCACTTGAGGCGATGGAACCGGGAGGCCAGTTGTGGGCCAGAACCTATGCGACTCGCACTGGCGTGGCACTCGACTTGATCGACAACGGCAGCGGCGTAGACGACAACACGGTGCTCCACATGTTCGAACCGTTCTACAGCACCAAGGATGGCGGCAGCGGACTCGGGCTACCGACGGCGCGAAAGATCATCGAAGCCCATGGAGGCCGCATCAGTGTGCAAAGTGAAGTGAGCCGCGGAACTAAATTTGTGCTCGAATTCCCAGTCCCCAAACGGCTGGCGACTTAGGAAGTACGAGGTTCTCGATTGAGGACTGCGGTAACGAAACGCTCAGCAACGCAGTACTCGGTGTTGGCGATCCTTACTCGGCAGCCTTGGGTTGTTCCGGCCCTTTCGCTTCCGCCGCTGCCTTCTCTGCGGCTGCTTTATCTGCGGCTGCCTTCTCTGCGGCTGCCTTCTCTGCCGCTGCCTTCTCTGCCGCTGCCTTCTCTGCCGCTGCCTTCTCTGCCGCTGCCTTCTCTGCGGCCGCTTTATCTGCCGCAGCCTTCTTCGCCGCAGCTTTATCCGCCGCCGCCTTCTTCGCCGCAGCCTTCTTCGCCGCAGCCTTCTTCGCCGCAGCCTTCTTTGCTGCCGCTGCCTTTTCTACCGCTGCCTTGGCCGCTTCTTTCTTCGCTTTGATTGCCGCCAATTCTTCTTTGGTTGGAATAATTGGGAATTCGCCATTGGTCAAACCACGGTCAACGACCCAAACGTTACGAAAGCGAACGGGATCACCGTGGTCTTGTATTAGCGTCGGCAGCAGTGTTGGTTCCTCCACTTTCCCACTACCGGTTTGCGAGGGCACTTCGATGTTATCTTGAACCTTCACACCGTTAACCCAACTAGTGACATGAGCACCGCGGATTTTTGTTTGATCTGCGGCCCAACGTGCTGCGGTGAATTGGATGTCATAGGTTTGCCAAACCAGCGGCGGCAGGCACATGTTTAAATCAGGTGTGCGGAACCGATAGAGAGCTCCGAGACCATTGAACACGGGAAGGGTCCCGAAGGAATCAAGGATCTGGCATTCGTAGCGACTCTGCAAATAGATACCACTGTTCCCCCGTGATTGCCCATCGGCCTCGGGCATGTAAGGCAACATGAACTCGACATGCAGATTGAAGTCATGCAACATCGGTTTGATCGTTGCACCTTGCTGAAGCAATCCCTCCTTGGTCATTTGAGCGGCAGTAAATTGGTCGGTCGAGGTTCCGTCAAACAGCACGATGGCATCCTTCGGTGCCGGGGCGCCAAGGGTCGGGCTATGCCGGGTGACTCGTGACAGTTTGCCAATTCGATCTCCTTTACGGTCGATAACCGTACAGCCATTTTTTTCGACAATCAAAACGTAGGGGCCACCCGAAAGGACGACGAAACCTTCGCTGCGCCGGCCAATCAATTCAACCGGCTCGCCCTGCCAATTTTCTTGTCCTGGCAAACCACCTGCGAACTGGATCGCTTGAAAAGCGTTTTTTCCGAGTGGACGAATTTGGATGGCAACGGTCTGTGGCTCCGCATCCCCCAATTTGATCTCACCGGCAAATTCCCCCATCAACGGGTAGCTCGGCTCGGAATCAGGAGCGGCCGTAAAAACGGGCCCTTTCCCGTTGGATTCTTGGGCTGTTGCGAGGGGACTTAGAATCGCGAAAGAAGCGAAGCACAATGAGAACACGAGCAGAGTGGGGAGTTTCGTTTTCATGGATCGTGAGGAAGATAGGTGGGATTCGATTGCTTACCGGGTCCCTAGCTTAATCCGCCAGACCCCGTTCAGCTAGCGCAAAGTTGGCACTTGACGAGGTGCCGCTGCAGGCATTATGGTTTAGATCCATCAGTGATTGCACCGATTTTTTCGGGGGATTAGCTCAGTTGGGAGAGCGACGCGCTGGCAGCGCGTAGGTCATCGGTTCAAGTCCGTTATCCTCCATTTATAAACCAAACGTTTTGCGTCTCGAATTGAGCTTGATGCATACAGAGCCTCGTGGTTGATCGCGAGGCTCTTTCCATAGGCCTCCTTCCAAACAAACGGCAAAAGGTTTTTCGGCGGCAATGTTTGCTGGAAGTATTCTTATCGGCTTGACTCTGCTCGGCTTTGCCGTTTGGTTGCACCTGAATGAACGACGAGGATGGGGGAACGAGTCCTTCGACGACGAGGAGGACCGCCAATATCTATCGCAGCGAAAACGGGCGCGAGCTTGGGTAAACAGTATATTTGCCGTCTGTGGAATCGCCGTCCTTGTTGCTGCGGTGGTGGGACCGGGTCCGGTTTGGATCGGCGTTTGGATGAGCGTAGCGGTGGGATTGATGACGATCGTCATCCTGGCCGGACTTGATGCGATCCGTACCCTACGTCACCAATCAAAACACCGACACTGACCTTCTCACGCAGGCCTCTTTCCTCACGCAGGCCTCTTTCCTCGCTCAGGCCTCGCTCAACTCTAACCATCGCTCCTCCGCTTTGGTCAGCTCTCCCTCGAGTGCTTTGATTTGCTCAAACAAAGTCATCGCGGCGTCGGGCTTGGTCTCCGTCAGCATTTGTTTGTTGAGTTCGCGTTTTTCTTCGTCGAGTCGAGCAATCTTCTTTTCGAGGTTTTTGATCTCTTTTTCCGCTTTGCGTTGATCGCGAATATTTTGACGATAGTCCATGCCGTTTGATTTTGATGGCGCCGTTTTGGACGCCCCCGACTGCGCTCGGCGGTCGCGTTCACCATCGTCAACTTGTTTTTCCACCGATTCGAGATAGGAGTCGTAGTCACCAAAGTAATTCTTGACACTGCCATCCCGGACTTCGATGACGTTCGTCGCGATCCGACGCATTAAGTACCGATCGTGGCTGGTGAAGACCACGGTTCCTTTATAAAGCGAAATTGCTTCGGCCAGCGCTTCGACGGTTTCCACATCAAGGTGGTTACCCGGTTCGTCAAGCACAAGCACATTCGCATTTCCAAGCAGCAAGGCTGCCATACACAAACGAGCTCGCTCGCCTCCGCTAAGGACCTTCACCTTCTTATTGATTTGGTCATCGCGAAACAATAACGAACCGGCCATCGCCAACAACTCTTGCTTGGTTGTGTCAGCATTGGAGTTGTATTCGAGGTGTTCAATAACGGTGTGCCGTTCGTCGAGGCTAGTGTAAACGTGCTGGGCATAAGTGCCGATTTCAACCCCATATCCCCACTTCATCTCTCCGCCGAGCGGATCGAGTGAATGGACCAACGTCCTCAATAGCGTCGTTTTTCCTTGGCCGTTGTCACCCACGATCGCCGCCCGTTGACCATGTTCGATTTCCAACGTGATCCCATCCGCGACGCAGTGATCGGGATACCCAATCGCCAATTCACTACATCGGAGCGCAGTTCCTTGACGCGGTTCGACTTTCGGGGCTCTCATAAATACCGTCGGTTCATCGGTTTGGATTTCCGACGTCTGCAGTCGTTCGAGCTGCTTAGCTTTGCTTTTTGCTTGACTAGCAGTCGACGCGTTCGCTCGGTTCTTTTCAATGAATCGCTGCAATTGTTTCTGTTTGGCGATAACGGTCGCATTGACACGACGGTCATGCTCGCGCCGCTCTTCGCGAAACTCTAGAAATGGGCCGATCTTGCCAGGGAACATGGTCAACTTGCCGCGCGACAACTCCAGCGTTTCGGAGCAGGTCGCTTTCAAAAATGCCCGATCATGGCTGACAATCAGGGCTGCCTGCCGAAATTCTCGCAAAAAATGTTCGAGCAGAATCTGGGTCCGCAAATCAAGGAAGTTGGTCGGTTCGTCGAGCATCAACAGGTTTGGCTCGTGGAGCAGAAGCGCAGCCAATTTGACTCGCGTTTGCCAACCACCCGACAGAGCTTTCACAGGCCCTTCAAGGTAGGTCCCTTTGAGTTCAAATTGCCCGGCGACTTCGCCACATCGCCATTCGGGCTGGCCGCTGTCCCGCATCAAAAAGTCCAAAGCCGACTCGCCGGCAACGAACGGGTCGTGTTGACGCAAATAGCCAATTCTTAGCGACGGATGCCGGACAATTTCGCCTTGCTCGAGCTCTTCTTCGCCCAATAAGACGCGCAGCAGCGTCGACTTGCCGGACCCGTTTCGACCAATAAAACCAACTTTCACGTCGTCGACGAGCGAGACGTCGGCGTTGTCGAGGACAATTTGGTCACCGAATCGTTTGGAAGCTTCGCGAAGTTGCAGCAGTACAGCCATGCTTGATGAATGAAAGTTCGTTGTGTCGAAAATGCGTTGTGTCGAAAATGGAACGAAGAATTTATCAACCAAAGGCGAATTGCCATAGCCACGAACATTCGCGTATTTGGCGGTTCCTACACAAGAATCTCCATTATTCGAGTGATACGCTACTAGGAATCAAACGGCTGATATTTTAAATTTCGCTGATAATTTAGATTCCTAGGGGTGCGCGCACATGATCGCGTTGGGCTAGAATTTTGGCCTATCCCATTCCCATGGCCTCACAGCAACAAGACGGCTGATTTGCCGATATGAATAGCTACAGCTTGGACTACATCGACGACTTGTATGTCCAATATCTCCGGGATCCGTCGAGTGTCTCTGACTCCTGGCGTGAATACTTCGAACAATTCCTCGTCGCTTCCAATCGAAGTGCCACTGGAACGGGGAAAACCGCTGTTGCGGGTGCTCCGAGAAATAAGGCAAGTGGTTCGCCCTCGACGGAACTCAGCAGGAATCATCGACGAGGTTCCACTGGGGATGAGGGGACCGACCAGGCACTTTGGATGTCCAGGATCCAAGACCGGGTCAACCAATTGGTTCGCGAGTACCGCGTGCGGGGTCACCTCGTCGCCAAGCTCGATCCACTCGACATGTTCCATCCCGACACGCCGGAACTGAGCCCCAACCTTTACGGACTTTCGGATCAGGACCTACAACGTCCGCTCGACAGCAGTGCTTTGGAAAATGTTTCGGGTAGCACGCTGAACGTCATTTTGACCAAATTACAGAACACGTATTGCCGCAGCATTGGTGCTCAGTTCATGCACATTGACAATCGCAATATTCGCGATTGGTTGCAGCGGCGGATGGAAACGACCGAAAATCGGCTCGAACTTTCCCATCAAGTCCAACGTCGCATCTACGCTCGGCTGGCCGATGCGTCCATTTTCGAGGAATTTGTGCGCCGCAAGTTTGTCGGTGCAAAGACGTTTTCACTCGAGGGAGCCGAGACGCTGATTCCGATGTTGGATCTGGCGCTGGAAAAAGCAGGTCAACACGAAGTCAAAGAAGTCGTCATGGGGATGGCGCATCGCGGTCGACTCAACGTGATGGCGAACATCCTGAAGAAACGGGGCACGAATATTTTCTGGTCCTTCGATGATCCAAGCCCCGAACTGAGCCGCGGCGGTGGTGACGTTCGTTATCACCTCGGCTACAGCAGCGATTGGGTGACCGCTTCAGGCGACACGATTCACATTTCGCTGTGCTTCAACCCGAGCCATTTGGAATTTGTTAATACCGTGGCGATGGGCCGGTGTCGCTGCAAACAAGACCATCGCAAAGACAGCAAGCGTCAAGAAGTGATGACGATTTTGATCCATGGCGATGCAGCCTTTGCGGGCGAGGGAGTGGTTCAAGAAACCCTAAACCTCAGCGAACTCGAAGGCTACCGCACGGGCGGAACGCTGCACATCGTCATCAACAATCAAGTCGGCTTTACGACCGAACCGAAACAAGGCCGTAGTGGCACCTATGCGACCGACATCGCCAAAATGCTGCAAATCCCGATCTTCCACGTTAATGGCGAAGACCCCGAAGCGGTCGCGCAAGTGGTCTCAGTTGCGATGGATTTCCGCAAAGAATTCCATCGTGATGCGGTGATCGACCTGTATGCCTATCGGCGTTGGGGACACAACGAAGGCGACGAACCGCGGTTCACTCAGCCACAAATGTACGCCAAAATCGACCAACGTTCGAGCGTTCGCGAACAGTACCTCAATCGGCTTTTGGAAATCGGAAAAATCACTCCCGACGAAGCCGAAGAAATCGGGCGTGAACGGACCGAAAAGCTCGAAAGCGAATTCGAGGCGAGCAAAAACGAACCGTTCATTCCCGATACACAAACATTGGCGGCGAATTGGTCTGATTATTTCGGCGGCCCCGAACCGACCGAACCGACCGACACGACATTCGATGTGAAAGAGATCGCCAAACTGCTCGATTCGATCACGCGAATGCCCGATGGTTTCGCATTGAACAAGAAGCTGAAACGACCATTCACACTCCGTCGCGAAATGGCCGAAGGCAAACGACCGCTCGATTGGGCGAGCGCCGAAGCAACGGCATTTGCCACGCTATTGGTCGAAGGCCATTCGATTCGAATGACGGGACAAGATTGCCAACGCGGAACATTTAGCCAACGTCACGCGGTTCTACACAATACCAAGACGGGCGAATCGTATACGCCATTAGGCAATTTAAGCAAAGATCAAGCGACGATTGAGCTTCACAACAGCCCCCTTAGCGAAGCGGGCGTGCTCGGGTTCGAATACGGTTACTCGCTCGACCGCCCAAATGGATTGGTCGCTTGGGAGGCTCAGTTCGGTGACTTTTGGAATTGCGCCCAAGTGATCGTGGACCAATTTATCGCTAGCGCCGAAGACAAGTGGAGTCGCCTGAGCGGGTTGGTGATGCTGTTACCACACGGATTCGAAGGCCAAGGCCCCGAGCATTGTAGCGCAAGAATGGAACGATTCTTGGCGATGAGTGCCGAGCATAATATCCAAGTCGTCCAACCGACAACGCCGGCTCAGTACTATCACTGTTTACGACGCCAAGTCATTCGAAAATGGCGAAAGCCGTTGGTCGTGCTGACACCCAAGAGCCTGCTCAGGCATCCGCTGGTGATCAGTTCGCTCGAAGGTTTAGCCGAAGGCGAGTTCAAAAAGATCCTTCCCGATGAAATGATCCCGCTGGCCAATTGCAAACGATTGCTGATTTGTACCGGCAAGATCTACTACGACTTGCTCGAAAATCGCAAAGGGAACAAATTCGATAATGTTGCGATCATGCGGATCGAACAACTGTATCCGCTTAGCTACGAAGAGTTGGCCGAGTCGATTGAAGGGCTTCCCAAGGGGAGCGAGATTTTTTGGGTCCAAGACGAGCCTACCAATATGGGTGCGTGGTCGTACATCAAACTGAGCTATGGCGACCAATTGGCCGAGAACCACAAATTCTCACTCGTGTCTCGAGAAGAATCGGCCAGCCCGAGCACAGGAAGCATGGCAGCACACAAGATGGAACAAGCGGAATTGATGGAAGCCTCTTTCGCAGACTTGGCATAACGTGGTGAAAGACGGTTGAATTGGTGTATCAACTCCTCGATTTTGGCAACGGCTCCAAGCTCGAATCGATTTCGGGTCACATTGTCAAACGCCCGTCTCCTGCGGCCGAATTCGTGAATGTGGCAAAGCCGAAGCAGTGGACGAAATTCGATTCAAGTTACGACCCGAATTCGAAACAGTGGACACACCGCTCAAAATGGCCCGATGACTTATCAGTCGATTGCGGTGGCTTTCGCATGCCCGTGCGTCCGACACCTTTTGGCCACATCGGTTTGTTCCCAGAACAATCTGACAATTGGCAGTGGATTTCCAACGATGCGAAAAACGCACTGGGCCACCAAGACCGTCCGCTCGCGTTGAACCTGTTCGCGTACACCGGCGCAAGCACATTGGCACTCTCCATCGCCGGCTATGAAGTGGTTCATGTCGATGCAGCGAAACCGAACGTCGCGGCTGCAAAAATCGCTGCGAAATTCAATGGTCTTTCCGATGCACCGATTCGCTATTTGGTTGACGATGCCGCCAAATTTGTCGCCAGAGAAATTCGTCGTCGTCGACGGTATCAAACGATCGTGCTCGACCCGCCTGCCTATGGACATACGCCCAAAGGGAAAACATGGCGATTGGAAAGAGACCTCTGGCCACTGCTAGACGACTGTCTCAAATTGATCGATCCTGAGAATTTTCGCATGCTCATCACGGGACATTCGCCGCAAGTCAACGCAATGGACGTAGAGGAGTATCTCACGCGATCCCCTGGACTGCGGGAAATCAGCCAACGCGGGCAATTAAAAATTTCATCGGGCCGTTCGGGTTTGCATGACCTATCAGGCCGAAAGCTCGACACAGGTTTCTTTGTGAGGATCGAAACGGTTTAGCGGAGGATCGAAACGGTTTAGCGGAGGATCGAAACGGTTTAGCGGAGGATCACCCAAAAAAACACGAGCTTTCTTGGGTAACGTACGACTGGAAACTCCGCGATTTGATTCGCCAAAATCGAACCAAGACGATACAATTCACTTGCTTATTGATCCGGAAACTCCTCTTCCATGCTCTCGCTATGCCGCCACGCAACCTCAATATTATCCTGATCGCTTGCTGCATTTCGCTGCTGTGCTACCTGACGCATCGGCGTGCAAAAACCGCGATAATGGTCGGTGACGCGCTCGATTTGATCAACACCTACTACGTTGACCCGATCGATGAGGATGACTTATTGGTCGCGGCGATGGACGGGATGACGTCCCAACTTGATCAACATAGCGAATTCATTCCCGTCGAGTTTTACGAATCGTTTCAAAATAGTATTACCCAGGAGTTCGCGGGCATTGGCATCTATGTCGATCAACCGTCCGCCGACCAACCGGTTCGCGTGATCACGCCCCTTGTCGGGTCCCCGGCATTGAAAGCGGGCATGTTACCCGGGGATGCGATTATCAAAATCGATGGAGAAGACGTCTCGAAAATGGATCTGCGAGACGTCAGTTCAAGATTAAAGGGACCTCTTGATACGATCGTCAGCGTCGTCGTCCGTCGTGGCGATTTGGGTTTGGAACAAGACGCGGCAACAGCCGAAGAAGTGACGTTGGAAATCCGACGCGCGACCATCGAACTTGAATCCGTGATTGGCGACCACCGCGACAAAGACAACCAATGGGTTTATCGACTTCGCGAAGATCCATCGATAGCGTACGTTCGCTTGACGTCGTTTGGTGATAAGACGACCGACGAATTGAGCAAAGTTCTCGCCGACTTGGACAACGAATTTCGTGGAATGGTCTTCGATGTACGAGGCAACAGTGGTGGGTTGCTCTATTCGGCAATCGACATTGCCAACATGTTTTTGGACGAGGGACGCATTGTGTCAACGCGAACACGTGGCGACAAAGTGGAAGCGGAATATGATGCTGAAAATGGAACATTGGTCAACAGGAAGATCCCAGTCGCCGTCCTAATTGACGAAAACTCCGCCAGCGCCTCTGAGATCGTCGCAGCGGCACTGCAGGACAACCAACGAGCGGTGGTCGTTGGAGCACGAAGCTATGGCAAAGGGACCGTTCAAAACGTCTTGCCGCTTCAATACGGCCGCAGCGCTTTGAGGTTAACGGTCGCGCGATACTATCGGCCAAGCGGCAAGAACATCCATCGGCCCAAAGATGCAACCGAAGACCAAACTTGGGGTGTCGCTCCGAATGAAGGCATGGACGTGAGCCTGGACGACGAGATTCGCGAAGCCCTCATGAAGCGATGGAGTGAGGCGTCGTACCCGAGCCTTGCGGACATCCAACAAACAAATCCGGCAACGGACCAAGCCACCGACTTGTCAACGATCGATCCGCAATTGACGCGAGCGTTGGAGTACTTGCGAAGCATCAACCAGCAGGGCAAAAGATCCGTCACCCCCGGCGAAAAGGACTCCAAATTCGACCAAGCGGCGGATTCAACTGCGACGGCCGCCTAGGGTCCTCTAGAGATCGGATGGACGATTCAGGGTCAGCCGACCATCGCCCCCGACCATCGCACTGGCACTCAACGACAAAATTCAAACCGGCAAAATCGACAAAATCACGTTTTCACCACCCTTGTTTGACTGGACATATCGCCCATCCTGGCCTCCTAAGGTAAGAAAAGGTTTGCCCAGTTGGACTTGGATAAGTAGAGTTTAGGGAAGGGACCACCTTCTGCTGGCGTTTTCTCAGCTCCCGCACACTTTTTCTACCACTGATACCCTCCCGGAAAGGGGCCTTAGCACGATGAAAAAATCCTTATTGGTCGCGGCCGTCGCGGCCTTGTGTTCACTATCGTGGATCGCGTCGGCGACACCTGCCAGTGCACAATCCGAAGTTTTGGCTGAAATGTACGGACGTGGCGTACACTGCTATTACGCCGGTCGATACAACGAAGCAAACGAATACTTATCGATGGCCATCAATAATGGCAGCAAAGACCCGCGAGCTTATTATTTCCGGGGATTGGTCGCCAATGCGACTGGTCGCCAATACGAGACCGAGAACGATTGGCGTCAGGGTGCCCAACTCGAAGCAGCGACGGGCAATAGTGCCATCATCGGACGCTCGCTTGCTCGTTTCCAGGGTCCTGAACGATTGAAACTGGAAGAAATTCGGCAAAAAGCACGCCTCGAAGCATTGGCAATCGCGGCCGCTCGGTCGCAACAACGCTACGGTGAACTTGGCTCACAAGCCCCATCAACTTCGCCACGCGTGGCGGTACCGATGCAAAACCGAAACGCAATCGCACCACCGCCAATCCCAGACGCTGCGGACAACAATCCATTTGCGGATGATGCAAACACGACATCGGGTGCCCCGAAACTTGAATCCGATGACGCGTTCGCCGAAACAATGAAGGCGGAACCCGAAGCAACCACTCCATCGGGCGGCGTCGATACGGGAGTTGGCGGAGCAGACGCTGGTGGACCTGCTGATCCCTTCGGCGGAGGAAGCGATACGGCGGATCCGTTCGGTGGCGACAGTGCCGACCCGTTCGGTGGCGACCCCTTTTAAACAAAACTCAGAGTTCTTCTGATCGAAATTCATCCAGCGCCGGGCTAATCGAGTCCGGCGTTTTTCGTTCTCGTTGCAAAATAGCTCGCTACGAATCACTCAGAGTGCTGTGCTGACCTTAGAGCCCCAATTCTGCTAAAAATGAGCCGGTGTGGCTTTTCGTCACATGTGAATTTTCCTCATAAAACTCCTACCATGCTCTCTGGCATTCTATGAAATATCTGATCTACGGCCTGATCATCGCTTTGGTGGTGGTACATCAAGACGTCTGGAATTGGGAAAACGACCATCTCGTTTTTGGCTTCCTCCCTTGGACGCTTGCCTATCACGCTTGCATCTCGATTGCCGCTAGCATCGTTTGGTTCTTGGCGGCCTCCTTCGCTTGGCCGAAGAACTTGGAAGATGACGATACCGCCGGCGCAAACGCGGTTGCAGCCACCGAGCGTGACGGAGGTGCAGCATGAGTCCAGGCATGATTAAGGTTCTGATCATAGGCGTTTACCTTGGCTTGCTCCTTTGCCTGGGAATTTTCTCGTCGCGATTGTTCAAGGGAACGTCGAAAGATTACCTACTAGCGAGTCACTCGATCGGCCCCTTTTTGCTGTTGATGTCGCTGTTCGGCACGACAATGACCGGCTTTGCGTTGGTTGGGTCGACCGGTGAAGCGTTTGCCGAAGGCGTCGGTGTGTATGGCATGTTGGCCTCGTCCTCGGGCATCATCCACTCCCTCTGTTTCTTCGTCCTCGGCGTGAAGCTTTGGTCATGGGGCAAGAAATATGGCTACACCACGCAAGCCGGCTTTTTCCGAGATCGGCTTGAAAGCGACAAAATCGGTTTGGTACTGGTTCCGATCTTGGTCGGTTTGGTCGTTCCCTATTTGCTCGTCGGAGTAATCTCTGCGGGCAAAGCGATCGAGGGAGCAACGCGAGGCGATTTCCTATGGATGAGCGAATCGGGCGGAATTCCACCTTGGCTCACTGAACTGGTCATCTGTGTCGTCGTGCTCGTTTACGTTTTCTTTGGAGGCATGCGAGGAACCGCGTGGGCCAACACATTCCAAACGTTAGTTTTTATGGTCCTAGGCGTGGTCGCGTTTTATTTGATCGCAACGGGACTCGCTACGAAGTCGGTCGAAACTGGGCGTGCCCACACGATCGTTGACGGCGAGCGAGTCGTTCGCACCGAACCACCAACGGGCTTCTTGGACTCATTACAAATCGTGAGCCAAGAAATCCCTAAGTCGCGGCGTGTGCGTGCTCAGGTCGACTTGAAAGATCAAATCGAATCGGTCGAAGCTCCACCACAATTTCGTACTCGCGAGCGACTCGATCCTTGGATGTTCTTCACTTACATGCTGATCCCTTTTTCAGTCGGCATGTTTCCACACTTGTTCCAACATTGGTTGACAGCCAAGAGTGGCAATGCATTCAAATTGCCTGTCGTTGCGCATCCCGTATTCATTTTGATCGTTTGGATCCCCTGCGTTTTGATCGGTGTTTGGGCAACAACAGGGCTGATCAACATACCGCCGCCCATCGCAAGCGATCCGAACAAGGTGCTCGGGTTCATGGTTAAGTCACTTTCGGGCGATATCCTCGGCGGCTTTTTACTGGCCGGTATTTTGGCGGCGATTATGTCAAGTTTGGACAGCCAATTTTTGTGCATCGGTACGATGTTCACCACGGACATTGTGGTCCACTACGGAGGCAAAGACCGGTTCAATGATCGCCAAATCATCCTAATTTCCCGCTGCTTCATCATAGCGATCGTCACGATAACGTTTATGCTAAGCTTAACCAACATCGCACAAACTCGAGTTTTTCAACTCGGGATTTGGTGCTTTAGCGGGTTCAGTAGCCTGTTCCCCTTGGCGCTACTAGCGGTCTATTGGCGAGGCCTTTCAAAATGGGGCGCGTACGCGGGGGTATTAACTGCTGCTGGCGTTTGGTTTTGGCTCTTTTCCGCGTCGAATTTTGGTGCAATTGACAATTGGTCGGTGGATATCACGCTCGGGGAAAAGACGATTCACACCATGCCGGTCGCAACGATTTTCCTAGCGTCCGCAGCGGCAACGATCATCGTGTCGTTGATCACTCCGAAACCGAGTGAAGCAACCCTGCTAAAATTTTTCCCTGAGAAAGCGTAGCGAAAACCGATGGATACATGGCAAGCATGGTTAACGGTTTTCGTCGCTGGATCGTTGTTGATCAGCTTAGCGATGCGGATTGCTGCGACGGATCTTTTGGCCCTGGCGTGCCTAAGCGTTTTGGTCCTGGCTCAAAACATTACTGGCACCACGCTCCTGCCTGACGAAACTCAAGCGGTCGCGGGATTTGCAAATCGCGGATTGATTACCGTTGCGTTGCTCTTTGCTGCGGTTGCTGGAATGGAGTTTACGGGAGGCACGGAATTGGCCACTGGGTGGCTGTTGAACAAAGCAAAACACCTGCGAGACGCGCAAATCCGCTTGTTGATTCCCGTCGCAGGAATGAGTGCGTTTTTGAACAACACCCCTGTCGTCGCAGCACTCATGCCGGTGGTCAACGATTTGAGCAAGCGAATTTCGGTCAGCAATAGTCGCTTGCTTTTACCGTTGTCGTATGCAGCCATTCTTGGTGGAATGTGCACGGTGATGGGGACGAGCACCAACCTGATTGTGAAAGATACTTACGAAACCGCAACCGGTGCAACCATTGGTTTCTTCGCCCCTGCATGGGTCGGTGTTCCAGCGACTTTGGCAGGATTGGCTTACATCATCCTGTTTTCACGATGGTTGATTCCCGAACGAAAACCCGCGGTCAGTGTCTCGGAAGACCCTCGTCAATACACCGTGGAAATGCAAGTCGAACCCCATGGCCCGTTGGTCGGTCGAACGATTGAAAATGCGGGGCTACGAAACTTGCCAGGACTCTACGTCGCCGAAATTCAACGCGAAGCGGGCGTCATCGCTGCTGCAAAACCGAATGAAATTCTGCGAGCCAATGATGCATTGATTCTCGTCGGCGAGCTCGACAGTGTCGTTGATTTGCGAAAGATCCGAGGACTTACCGTTCCCGATGACCAAGCCCGCAAACTTGAAGTGCCCGCATGGCAACGGACGTTGGTCGAAGCAGTCGTCAGCTCGCGATGTGCGTTACTAGGCAAGTCGATTCGCGAAGGCAAATTCCGTTCGCACTATAACGCGGCAGTCGTCGCAGTCGCGCGTGGGGGCAGACGATTGTCCGGTAAGATCGGAGATGTCGAACTCGAAGTCGGCGACGTTCTACTACTCGAAGCATCGCCTTCGTTCTTACACCAGCGCCGCGAGTCTCGCGATTTCTACTTGGTTAGTACCGTTGCCAATGGAACCGTCCGGCGTCCCGAACTCGGATGGGTATCACTAGTGGTCATGCTACTAATGGTGATCGCGGCGTCACTAACGCCGGTTTCCATCTTGACGGCGTCTCTGTTGGCGGCAATCGCGATGATCGGATTTCGATGTTGCACCACGACCGAAGCGCGACGCAGTATCGATTGGTCGGTATTGATCGTGATTGGTGCGGCAATTGGAATCGGCGATGCCCTCGAACGAAGCGGCGCAGCAGGTGCGATCGCTAGTGGAATCCTTGGAATTGTCAGTGGCAATCCATACGGATCACTCGCGGCGATCCTTTTCACAACGATGATGTGCACCGAATTGATCACCAATAATGCGGCGGCGATCCTAATGCTTTCGATCGCTCGGCAAACCGCAGCAGGCCTCGGGGTGGACGAAATGCCGTTTGTGATCGCAGTGATGATCGCGGCATCAGCAAGCTTCTTGACGCCATTCGGCTATCAAACGAATACGATGGTCTACGGTATCGGTGGCTACCGATTTTCCGATTACGTTCGATTCGGATTGCCACTGAGCTTGATCATTTTTGCGATAGCGATGATTACGATACCGTTTTTCTATCCATTCGCGTCCTAGCATTACAAATTGACGCGAATCAAGCGTCATTCTTCTGAACCGAACCACTGGCAAAGCTACCCTGGAACCAACAAGAGGGTAAAATCCAATAACGCCCCATCTGCGTCGCCTCTTATTCGGGATCACCGACCATGCGCTGGATCGTTTCGTTTTTTTGCCTGCTAGTCGTGTTCACCGGGCTTTCACTTGCTCTTCTTTATCGGCCACTCTTGACCTCCGAAACGGCTCGATCCTCGGACGACGCGCAGTCCATTTTGAAAAAGACGGACATGCTCGAGATCACGCGACCTTCCAAATTCGACGACGAACCATTCCATCAATTCCACCGCGAGACCCGCCAATCATTTGCAGCGGCTCTCGGCTTCGGACTAGGGCGTGGAGGGGTTCACATTCTTATGGGCGACGGCGCAGTCAAATTCGTGACCGATTCGATCGAAGTCGACAATGTCGATGGTGAGGAAAAATCGCCCTATGGGCTATGGGGCGCACTCGGCACTCGCGCAACACAGAATGAGCTGCCGAATCCAAGCAAGAGTTCAAAACCGATCGACGTAACAAAACCACCCACGCAAATTGAAACAACAAAATCGAAAACAACGACCGACGTGCCCGCGTCACTTGGGTCACACATGCCGATGCACTTTATCGGCTTTCGGCATTTGACTCCAAAACCAACAAACGATTCCTCATTCCAATGGGATCTCGACGAGATTCAATTGGTCTCGATTGAAAACGCTCAAGTCTACGTTCTAGAAGAGCGTGTCTCCAACACTCCACTCCAAGTCGAAACGACTTTGACTCGCGATTACGACGCGTTCGAGAACCAAGCGATCCAGCGAATGGAAGACGGAGACGACGTGGTTGTGGAAAATCACGATGGCAAAGTTCGGATGCTTGGGGCACTTCGGTGCGAAAAGGCATGTGCGAGATGCCACAAAGAGCCCAACCGATTGCTCGGCGCATTCACCTACCGATTCACGGCAAGATAAACGACCGCGTCGAGGGCCGAACTCGTGAACCGACGCTACGTCGTTTTCAATTTCCGGTATAGCGTTTTGCGATCAACGCCAAGAATCTTGGCCGCTTCGGTGCGGTTTTGATTAACGGCGTTTAGAACATGCTCGATGTATCGCGATTCAATTTGTTCGAGTGAGACCAATTCCGTTGGATCGTCGCCACCGATAAAGACCGAACCGCTTCGGAAGTCGCGAATTTTGTCAGGCAAGTCGTCGATCGTCACCGTATCGTACTGAGTCAGTGCTACCGCCCGCTCCATGGCATTTCGCAATTCGCGGACATTTCCCGGCCAAGAATACTCAAGCAACTTTTCGGCTGCCGGTTCAGCAATTCCTAAGACGGGCTTGCCTGAATTCTCGGCAAATAGTTGAATAAAATGGGCTGCCAACCTTAGGATATCGGCGCCACGCGAACGGAGTGGCGGCAAGTGCAATTGGATAACGTTGATTCGATAGAACAGGTCTTGCCGAAAACGCCCGTCCTCAACGGCAGATTCCAAGTCGCGGTGGGTTGCCGCCAAGACACGCACATCAAATTCAATCTCGTGATCACTTCCGACCGGACGTAGGCGTTTCTCTTCCAAAGCACGCAGTAACTTCACTTGCATGGCAAGCGGCATGTCGCCCATTTCATCAAGCAACAAGGTTCCTCCTTCGGCTTCAAGAAACAACCCGCGCCGTTCGTTTCGTGCGTCGGTGAACGCGCCGCGGGTGTGGCCAAACAGTTCGCTTTCCAACAGCGTCTCGGACAACGCCGCACAATTGACGGCCACGAACGGTTTTTCCGATCTGCCACTGTGGCGGTGAATCGACCGGGCGACCAATTCCTTTCCAGTTCCACTTTCGCCCGTGATCAAAATCGATGCATCACTCGGTGCTGCACGGGCCAATTGGTCGTGCATTCGTCGCATCGGTTCGCTGTCCCCGAGCAATTCGCTATCCCCATCGCTGGCAAAGGACTGGGATTCCAGCAATCGAATTTGCCCGGTGAGTTTCCGCTTTTCGACGGCACGAGCGATCGTGATTGCCAGGATTCGCATTTCAACTGGCTTAACAATAAAGTCGTATGCTCCGCTACGAATCGCTGCAACGGCAGTCTCAAGGCTGCCAAACGCCGTCATCACCACCACCGGAACATCAGGTCGAAGTGCAGCAATTTGCTGGCACAATTGCAAACCGGTGGTCCCAGGCATGCAGACATCCGTCAATACGACATCAAATTCCGACTTGCGGATCAAACCGATCGCATCAGATGCACTATGGCACGAGACGGTTTCAAACCCTCGCATTTGCAATGTCGTCGCAATCAGTTCGCACATGCTGACTTCGTCATCCACGATCAGCACGCGTCCTTCATGATTCATCGGCATTCTCGTTGTGTTGCGGTGAGCGTTTGCTTGATTTGGCCGGCAAGTGAATCGTAAAACAACTCCCCTCACCGACGGAACTTTCGACATCAATCCATCCATCATGCTCTTGCACGATACCATGCGAAATTGACAAACCAAGTCCTGTGCCGCGACCGATATCTTTGGTTGTAAAGAAGGGTTCGAAGATGTGAGGTAAGTCTTGCTTGGCGATACCGTTGCCGTTATCGCAAATCGCGATCGTTCGATATCTCGTCCCAGAATCTTCGGCCCGTGAATCTTCGGCCTGAGAAATTTGGGCGATTGAATCGGAAAGCGTGATGTCGATTCGCCCGCTATCAGTTTGGTCTTCTTCCGAAAGAACCTGGATGGCGTTGACGATAAGGTTCATCAAAACTTGTTGAATTTGGCTCGAGTCGAGTTCGGCCGCCAAATCGCTGCCCGGTAAATGAACGGCAAGAGTGACGTTCTGTTTCGCCGCTAACGGTTTTGCCATGTGGACGGTTCGCTCGATCAATTCCACCAGCGACTGCTCGGTTCGATGGGGCGTGCTTTGTCTAGCAAAGTCCAATAGTTCTCGCACGGTCTTCGTAATTCGATCGGATTGCATCTTGATCGCCGAGGCACTGTCGGCAACCGATTGCGACGACAATTGGCCGCTAGTGATCAATTCCGCTCGTCCACTAATCACGTTCAGTGGCGTGCCAATTTCGTGTGCAAGCCCTGCAGCCAAGCGTCCGACACTGCTAAGTCGATCGGAATGACGAAGCTGCTGGACAACTTCGATTCGCGATTCGGTTTCCGCTTCGAGTCGTTCTCGTTGCGAGGCCAATTGGGCACACATCGTATTGATTGCGGTTGCCAAACTGCCAAGTTCGTCGTTCGATTTCACCTTGATCGGACTACCAAAATCACCCTGCCCAATCCGTTCCACTTTTTCGATCAATTGGTTTAGTGGTCGACCTACCATGGCAACGCCACCGATTAGAATCACAACACCGGATAAAGTCGCGACGCCCAGCAGTGCCAAGATCGAAGAAAGCAGTGAACGGCGAACCCAGTTGGTGGCTTCGGTATCGGGGGCAGAGACTTCGATACTTTCAGCCGCAGCGTCTGTGCCGGTGCGAATGGGGACATAGGTGTATAAGAACTTGGTACCGCTCGGATCAGGCATGCTGATCGTCGTCACTTCCTCCGTGGTGACGATCATACTTCGAGGAACGGTCGGTTGAGTATCGCCAGTGCCATGAGAATCGGTGCGAGACGGCGCACCAATTTCCACTAACCGAACACGCGCGTGCCGGACACTACGGGTGGACCGAGAAACGATCTGCTGCAACTGCACGGCGTCGCGATTGGCAATCGCATCGCGCAGCGACGGCTCGATCGTCGCCGCCAAATCGGACGCGTAGCGTTCATGCTCCGCAATGGCCAATTCGCGGTCTTGCCTGATCGTGAGGTAGGCGAAAAGCCCCACAATCAGAAGCAGCCCAACCAGAAACAGCAGCACCAATTTTGCAGCAAGTCGCATGGAAACCGGGTATTGAAGGAGGACAATAGTCCACAAACGTACAGAAAATCATTAGCAAAAGAAACGATCTGCATTGGAAGGAACGCATGAACCTTCAATACGCGAAACAGAGCCGAAGCGTTCACACCGTTCCAGCATGAAGCGATGGTCGCACGTTCGACCCTACTTCATGCCAGAACGCTCGATATGCCAGAACGCTCGATATGCCAGAACGCTCGATTCCGAGACGCCCGCCGGCCCGTCCGGGTTACAACTAAGCCGAAGTCTCTTCCAATTCTTCTTTGGCCGACTCCATTAGTTGGCGTTGCACGTCCGCTGGCATCGTCTCGTAGTGGCTAAAACTAATCGTGTAGCTACCTTGGCCTCCGGTCACACTACTGAGCGTCCGGTTGTAATGCCCGACGCTGCGAAGCGGGACTTCACAATCGATCGAGTGAATACCGCCCCGCATCGCCGTGCTGCCGAGCACGCGTCCACCACGACTGCTCATGTCGCTATAAATGTCACCCACCGAGTCCTCCGGTGCAAGCACATTCAAGTGAACGACGGGTTCTAGCAGCGCGGGCTTCGCCTGTTTGAAAACATCTCGAAAACAGAGGCTGCCAGCCATCTTGAACGCCGCTTCACTACTGTCGACGGGATGGTGCTTGCCGAAGTGAACTTCCACAGCAACGTCTTGGATTACATGGCCGGCGATCACACCGCGAGCCATTCGTTCAATGAAACCCTTTTCAATCGCTGGCATGAAGTTACCGGGAATCACACCACCAACGACCGAATCGACCCAAAGAAAGTTGTTCTCGGGGTGATAGTGATAATTCTTCAAGCTTGGAAAGCGAGCTTTCACCGCAAACGATTCGATATCGGTTCCACGAGGCAGCGGCAACATTCGAATGTGAACTTCGCCAAATTGGCCACGCCCACCCGATTGTTTCTTGTGCCGATAAGAGCCTTCCGCCGATGTGGTAATCGTTTCCCGGTAGGGGATACACGGATCGTGGGTTTCGACTTCGATCTTGTCACGCCGAGCCAATCGTTCGCGAAGCATTTGCAGATGCAATTCGCTCATCCCCGTCATCACCATTTCGCTGGTTTGAGGATCGCGAGAAAGTTTGAGCGTTTGATCTTCTTCGGTCAATTTGTGCATTGCCGTAGAAAGTTTGTTTTCGTCACCTCGCTTGGTAGGCGAAATCGCCACTCCAACCATTGGTTCAGGGAAGTCAATTTTGGGCAATTCAAATGCGCCGATCGATGTCCCCACGTGTAAGTCATCCATCTTGGCAATCGCCACAATTTCACCAGCGGATGCCGAATCAACGGCTTCGGTTTGCTCACCTTGGACTCGCATGATTGCGTTAAGCTTCACGTCTTTACGAGTACCGCTGATGTGCACCGATTGATCCTTCGCCAGAGTACCGCCGAAAATGCGGACGTAGCTGAGCTTTTGCACAAAGGGGTCGACTCGTACCTTAACGACTTGGGCTGACAGAGGAGCGTCGACAGATTGCTCGAGCGTCACCGTTTCACCGTTTTCATCGACCGCGGTTCGTTCGAGTTCATCGGGCGCGGGCGAGATCTCGTCAAGCAATTTGATTAGTTCGGTAACACCGATTCCCTCGGTCGCCGAAACGCAAAGAACGGGAATGGCGTCGCCACTGATGACCGCTTTTCGCAGTAGCTCTTTTATCGCCGGAACCTCAGGCATGTTCCCTTCGAGGTATTGTTCCATCAAGGCTTCATCGGTTTCGACAAGCTCTTCGACCAATTGTTCGTGGGCATGAGCAACATTGACGACTGCCGCGCGAGCTTCCACTGGCAATTCCACTGCCGAGGCAACGGATTGGAATGATTCACCTTGCCCAACGGGGATTTGTAACGGGATAACGGCGGATCCCCATGTCTCTTGGCATTGCTGGACAAGCGACTTGAAGTCAGCTTGAGCGTCATCCATTTTTGTAATGACAATGATTCGCGCTAGGCCTCGATTGCTGGCCTCTTCCATCGCTCGACGCGAATTCATCTGGATTCCACTATGAGCGTCGATGCAAACCACAGCGGTTTCAACGGCGGCAAGGGCTCCGATCATGCCTGAAATAAAGTCGGGATAGCCGGGAGTGTCGATCAAGCTGAATTCGTCATCGCCGCACGTCAAATGAACCAATGCCGATTCGATGGAATGATTATGAGCCTTTTCCTCGGGTTCGAAATCGCAAATACTGGTTCCGTTGCGGACATCAGGGCTACCGGGAACGGCCTGTAACTCGGCCAGCAAGCGATCAACAAGCGTTGTCTTGCCGGCCGAGGCGTGACCACATATTGCGATGTTCCTCCAGCGAAGATTGGACGTACGTGCCATCAGAGAGACTCCTTAAAGTCAGAAGCGGGTAAACTCCTGTTGCCAAACCACCAAGGTTGGCTGGAGTCACCAAGCGAAGACGAAGCGTCTAATTTAGAGCCCTTGCGCCGCAAATGCAAAGGCAGTATCGTCCTGTGACAGGATGCCGCAGGCAGGCGGTTCAGATGCCACGGGCAGCCAACTCAGAATCCACGGGCAGACAGTTCAACAGTAAATACGTCACATCAATGTGTTCGTGTTCCTCCCTCCCATTCCCCCCATTTACAGGACGAGACTTTCGTGATCACGAAACAATCAATCGGTTTGTTCACCGTTTTAACATGTTGCCACATCGCCGCAGGGCGCGCACAAGCCGAATCACCCCAATCCGGAGAGCAGGTCGAACTACGCTTCGCAACCTCGGATTCGGCCGAGGTGCCTTACCTGCTCTATTTGCCGAAGGGCTACGACGAATCCGAGAAGGCCTTTCCACTCGTATTCTTTCTTCACGGGCGGGGTGAAAGCAACGGACCGTTGAGCTTGGTTGCCAAGTGGGGACCACCGATGATGGCCGAACGGGGTGATGAACTCCCATTTATCTTGGTTTCTCCGCAATGCCCAACAAAGGATTCGTGGAGTTCGGCGACTCAGCAAAAACGGCTTGCCGAACTACTTGATTCGATATCCAAGTCGCACCGCATCGACCAAACACGCGTCTATTTAACCGGGCTAAGCATGGGAGGATACGGGTCATGGCGGATGGCAGCAGATCATCCCGAACGATTCGCTGCGGTCGTTCCAATCTGTGGCGGGGGCGATCCCAAAGATGCCCCCAAATTAATCAACACTCCGATCTGGGCGTTTCATGGTGTCGACGATAGCGTTGTCCCGTTTGAGCAATCCCAAAAAATGGTCGATGCCATTCAGGCTGCTGGCGGGACCATGGTTCGCTTAACATCGCTCGAACATATCAACCACAACAGTTGGTCAGCGACGTATGCAACACCGGAACTGTTTCATTGGATGCTGAGCCACAACCGGAAAGAGTAAACATACGAACACATTCTTTCTCGCGATCATTGGCGACTTTGGTTGCCAGTTGGTCATTATGGATAGAATAGTGATGCCCCGTTTGGGTGGTCATTCTTTTCGACCATTTTGACCAATGGAATTTCGATCATTCGCAACCGTTTCCCGGGAGTCCACCGATGCAACGAACTGTTCCACTAAGCTTATTGGCCCTTTTGGCTGTGGTGTTTCTTCACCCAATTTGCGTCGCTGAGGAACCAACCTCCGCGACGGTAGGTACGCAGGTCATTGCTGCGGATTCCGATACCGAAAAGACGGAACCATACAAACCACTTAGCAAGGTGGAAATTCGAAAGAAGCTATCGCGAATTCAATACGATGTGACACAAAACGAAGCAACCGAACCAGCGTTTCGCAACCGTTATTGGGACAACAAGAAGAAGGGCAGCTACCACTGCATCGTTTGCGAACAGCCACTATTCACCAGCGAAACGAAGTACAAATCGGGAACAGGATGGCCAAGTTTTTTTGCACCCGTCGATCAGAAAGTCGTTGGTTTTCGTAACGATTGGAAACTGGTGTACACTCGGGTCGAAGTCCACTGTTCGCGATGTGGCGCGCATTTGGGGCACGTTTTCAACGACGGACCGCGACCAACCGGAAAACGTTACTGCATGAACAGTGCCTCGCTTGCATTCGAACCGGAATCCGAGAGCAACAAAACGCCCACCAAGAAGGTCGCGGATTGACCGTGGCATTCCTCTCGCCCGGCTTGTTCGGCTTGTAACGATTGGCGTCCTGTAGCGATTATGTGGCGAGTGGTAGACGCCACTCGTTTTTCCGTGTTCAAAGGTCGAATCCATACAACTAGAACCGTTGGCAAACACCTAGGCTCGTCTATTGGACCAAGCATTCATTGCATGGAAACCGAGGTGACAGCAATACCGACGTGACGGCAATACGGTTCAGTTAAAGATTACGGATTCTACCGATTCAATCGCCGGGAGCAGCGTGGCATGGATGCGACGAACAAAAAGAATACGGACAAGACAAGGTTGTTTTCAACCTTCGCCCCCATAGCCAGCAGTTGCGTGCTCGCCATCGCGGCGTCAGCGTTTTCAGGTAACCTCACCCACGCGGAATCTTCCGAATTCGCTCGCATGCTGCAAGCGGAAAACCAGCACATCGCTGGCCAGGTTTCCAATGCAGCGGAGTTGGTGGACCCGGTTCCCTATGCGATCGATGCACCTCGCATTGCACGCAACAGACAGGATCGAGTGATCGTAGTCCCGAAGACTAACGACGTCCTGAGGATTAACGACGCGAACCAGCTAGGATCATCCACGGTCAAAGCCGCCAGTCGCTTTCATGACACCGCCTTCATCTTCACCATGCAGGACAACGCGGATGAAGAGGATCTAAAGCTAGACGCTAACGAAGAAGACGCGGACGATGTCGATGCAGACGAAATCACTCGAAACCGCAAGAAACGAAACTTGCTTGACCAAGATGAATCCCAGGGTCGCCAGCCGGAGGTTTTGAACGGACGATTTGAATTGCCCGCTTTGGCAGCTGCGACGACCAACACGTCGAACGTCGGCAACGGCAAAACGCCCGATGGATTCCGTGCGGACCATGTTTCCCCCGTCGCACCGTTACCGGAATCAGGAATCGAACGCGACGACCAATGGACTTGGACGATGCGAACTTGGGCCGCTCCCAATACGTTTTCGAATCCCCGTTATTTCGAGGACCGGATGCTTGAACGGCATGGCCATGAACGCTGGGGACATTGGACGCCACTGGCTTCTGGGGTGCGGTTTTTTGGCACAGCTCCACTGCTTCCTTACCTAGCGACAGTCCAGCACCCGACGGAATGCGAGTACACGCTCGGCTATTTCCGCACCGGAAACTGTGCCCCCGCTTACCTGCAACGACCACCATATGAGCGAAAAGCTGTGGTCGCGGAAGCGACTGCGATCGCTGCTGGCGTTTTGATCATCCCTTAAGCGACAAAAGAAGTCGCAGAGACTGCCCATCGTGCGATCCCAGCAAGTCCTCAAAGGACTGCCGCCGGAACCGTAATCGTTAAGCACACGGTACGAAATGCTCCGTTTGGAGCGGCGATACGCAACGGGTGTCAGTGACGATGATTTTGTCAAAACCAAGAAAACGTCCAGCAGGTCTTCACGCGGACGCGATTGGGGATTAAAACTGCAAATGGCTTGACCCACAGAGGCTTGTGGTCGCCCCGTTCAAAAGCTTGCCAATATTGAAGGTTGGATGCACCCTAATGTTTTACTTACTCGTTCTCGCTGTCGCGGTTAGCCGCTTGCTGCCACATCCCCCTAACGTCGCTTGCGTCGCCGCTTTGGGACTTTTTGCGGGCTGTTATTTGCAGGGCCGCCGAGCTTACCTCGTACCGATGGCCGTGATGTTGTGCAGCGATCTAGCCGGTCACTTGCTTGGCATCCCAGGACTTGGATTCTACAGCCCGATCGCATTCGCATTGGTATATGTGGGGCTTCTCGCTTCGGTACCCGTCGGACGAATGTTGGCTAACTCCAATAGCAAAAGCACGCTTTGGCACTATCCAGCAGCATCGGTTGTGGCGACGTCCCTGTTTTTCGTGATCAGCAACTTCGGCGTCTGGTTGGCTGGCTGGTATCCGCTGACGACTGGCGGTTTGACCGCTTGTTACGTCAACGCGATTCCGTTCTACGGATTGTCGGCCGCAGGCGATTTGTTCTTCACGGTTGCCCTATTCGGCACCTGGGAACTGTCACGCCGCTGGAACCACTCGTCCGTGCTGCAAGGTCATTTGGCCCGCTAGGCATTTGGCCCGCTAGGCGTTTGGCCCTCAAACGTCAAGAATTTTGGCTCGCCGGTGGTTTCTCTTCCCGCCGGGCGGATTCCAACGCTCTGTTTTCCTGAAATGGAAACAAATCAGGCCCTTTTCCATGTGAAAGGCCTTGCCGGCAAGCGAATTGCCCGATAAATTCCTCGATTCCCTGGCCAGCAATATCTGGGGAAAATCTAAATCGAACATCCATCAGCTCTAAATAATCGAAGAAATACCCGTGGTCGCTCAACGAACATTCATGGCAAAGCCCGACCAAGTCGCAAAAAAGTGGCATGTTGTCGATGCCAGCGACGAAGTACTCGGCCGATTGGCCAGCGACATCGCAACCGTTTTGATGGGAAAACATCGCCCTGAATACACGCCTCACGTCGATTGCGGTGACTTTGTCATCGTGGTCAACGCGGAAAAAGTTGCGATGACAGGCCGTAAAATGGACGCCCGACACTACACATGGTACACCGGCTACACGGGCCTTCGCCTCGAGAGCTACGGGGACCGCCAACAACGAAAACCTGAAGACTTGATTCTTCACGCGGTTCGCCGCATGTTGCCAAAGAACAAGTTGGCCACGCAAATGCTGTCGAAACTGAAGATCTACGCAGGCCCTGAGCACCCACATGCGGCCCAGTGCCCGACCGAGTTCGTTCGAACCGGCAAGAAGACGACTCCCTCAAACGGCTAGTCCCAACTCGATCCTCCCCAACTCAATTCAACATTTCAACCCGAAACTCAGAATCTATGGTCGCTGTAAAGAAGGACAAAATCAACGGTGACGCGCTCGGCACCGGCCGTCGCAAAAGTAGTGTTGCTCGCGTGCGTGTCCGCGCTGGAAGCGGCAACATCACAATCAACTCAAAACCGTTGAGCGAGTATTTTGCGAACGTACAAGACCAAGCTGCGATCACCCAAACGCTCGAAGCAGTCGAATTCGGCAGCAAAGTTGATGTGATTGCTCGCGTCGGCGGTGGTGGAATGACGGGACAAAGCGGTGCCGTTCGAATGGGCTTAGCCCGGGCATTGGTTAGCTATGATGAAACGCTACACGAACCACTTCGCGATGGAAGCTATTTGACGCGAGATTCACGCATGAAGGAACGAAAGAAACCAGGCCTTCGCGGTGCTCGTCGAGGCGTCCAGTTCAGCAAGCGTTAAGAAGCTGGATTGCGATCACCATCCAATGGTGGCCCACCAAGACGAACGCAACAGATTAGTGAATGTTGCCGCAGTTGATCGATATACAACAACAAGGCAGGACCGATGTCCTGCCTTGTTGCCGTTTAAGGCATGAAATGTGCATTATCCCACATGCGAAAGCCGCCTAAATGCCTATTTGGCAAGTGAAAAACAGGATTTCCTGCGCTTCAAATTGACGCAGCACGAACCGATTTTATCGTGAATTCAGGGGTATCCCTGGCTGCGATGGACACCATGCCCTAGATTTTTCGCTGCCAGCTTGGTCTAATTCCGGCCACACGAACTTAAACACATAGGTCTGAAACTTGGGAAAAAAAGAAGAAGCCTTCGAAGTCGAAGGTACCGTCACACAAGCACTCGCAAACACACGTTTCCGCGTCCAATTGGAAACGGGTAGCGAGGTTATGGCGCACGTCGCAGGACGAATGCGCAAGCACTTTATCCGTATCGTTCCTGGCGATAAGGTCCGGGTCGAACTATCGCCTTATGATTTGACAAAAGGTCGAATCGTCTTCCGAGAACGGTAGCGAGTTTACTGACACAATGCCAACGGGAACCCTGCCTTTGGCTGATTCAGTTCACAGCGTCCGCTAGCTTCGGCAACCGTGCCTGCTGCCCAGAGCCACAAGACCTGCTGCCCAGAGCCACAAGACCTGCTGCGAACGCCGTAGCACCCCAAAGAGAGAGTGCGCCGCATTAGAACCGAAAGCTTATCGGTTATCACCCAACAACTCTCGGGTCGCCTGTTCAATGTCGGGCTTTCGCATCAGCGACTCGCCGACCAAGACAGCCTTCACACCAGCCTTACCCAGCCGGATCAAATCGTCGTGCGTACGGATCCCACTTTCGCCAACCACCAACCGGTCACCTGGAATCAATTCCCGCATTCGAATCGTGTGTTCAATATCGGTGTGAAATGTCTTTAAGTCGCGATTATTGATTCCCACCAGCGGAGTGCCAGTTGCGAGCACGGCATCCAAATTCGACGGCTCGAACAACTCGATCAGAGTCTGAAGCCCCATTGCGACCGCCTCGTCGTGGAGCTTGACAAGCTCGTCCGCCGATAAGCATTCGGCAATCAACAAGGCACAATCCGCACCAGCCTCGCGAGCTTGCAGCAACTGGTAACGATCGACAATGAAATCCTTCCTCAGCAACGGCACGTCAACCGCGCGGCGAACATCACGCAAATAGTCAAGCGACCCTTTAAAAAAGGGCTCGTCTGTTAGTACGCTGATGCAGGCGGCACCCGCAGTGACGTATTGCTCGGCGATTTGAACCGGATTGAAATCATCGCGAATCAACCCTGCCGACGGGCTCGCTCGCTTCACTTCAGCGATCAATTGCACTAATCCGCCACAGGCCAATGCTGCGTGAAAGTCTCGACATGGCGGCAACCCCGCAATCGCAGATTCCAAATCCGATTCGGGCCGATTCGCCTTATCATGAGCGATTGTTTTGCGAGTCTCAACAATGATTTTGTCTAGAATGGTCATCAATGTTTGAAGTGCCGGCGGCCGGTTAAGACGAGAGGAATACCATGCTGGTTACACGCTGCAATGACTTCGGAATCCCGCCGCGAACCACCAGGTTGAACCACAGCAACCACGCCCGCTTCGGCTGCCGCTTCGATCGAATCGGGAAACGGAAAGAACGCGTCCGAAGCCAACACCGAACCACTCGCCCGGTCGCCTGCTTTGTCGATTGAAATTTCGACACTGTCGACACGGCTCATTTGCCCTGCGCCAACACCGATTAACGCAGTGTCTTTGGCCAATACAATCGCGTTACTCTTGACGTGACGAACCATTTCCCAAGCAAATGAGATGTCATCCCAAAGCTCATCGTCCACTTGGACATCGGTGACCGTCTTCCACTGCAACGGTGCACTGGTCATCCGGTCGGCGTCTTGGACAAGCATGCCGCCACTGATGAACCGTCGCTGAATCGCCGGTCCAGTGTCGTCCAAACGGCCAACTTGCATCAGCCGGACGTTATCTTTCCATTTGGGCCGTGTTGTGAGCAAGCCAACCGCACTGGCTTCGAAATCGGGCGCAACAATCGCTTCGATAAACAAACCGGGTTCGCACAGCAATTCCGCAGTTTCCACGTCAATCGTGCGATTGAATCCGAGGACCGAACCAAAGGCACTCAGTGGATCACCGGCCAGTGCTTTGCTGCATGCCGAAGCGATTCGCTCGGCTGTTGCGGCACCACAGGGATTGTTGTGCTTCATCACCGATACCGCAGGCTGTGCGAAACCGCGAACGATTTCCAAGGCCGCGTCGAGATCAAGTAGGTTGTTGTACGAAAGCTCTTTGCCACTAATTTGCCGAGCGGAAACGAGGTTGGCCGATTTCACCGACGGATCGCTGTACAGAGCCGCCCGTTGATGAGGGTTTTCGCCGTAACGCAATTGGGCCTTGCGGCGAAGCGACATGTACATCGTCGAAGGAAATTCGCCCTTCAATGAATCGCCACGCATGTAATCGGCAATCGCTCGGTCGTAGCACGCAGTGTGCTCGAACGCCTCCGCAGTCAAGGTCTGACGCATGGCCAAATCCGTTCCACCGAGCGACTCTAGCTGTTCGAGGATGTCGCCATATTGGTCGGGGCTGGTAGCGACGGCGACATCGTTGTGATTTTTCGCAGCGGCCCGCACCAAGCTTGGCCCGCCGATATCGATTTGCTCAACACATTCTTCGCGAGTCGCACCGACCTTAGCCGCCGTCGCTTCGAAGGGGTACAAATTAACAACCACCAAATCGAACGGAACCATCCCGTGCTCGCTCATACTGGCGACGTGATCATCGCGATCACGGATCCCGAGAATTCCACCGAAGATTTTGGGGTGCAATGTCTTAACGCGACCGTCCATCATTTCGGGGAAGCCGGTGTAATCAGCTACGTCACGGACTTGGACACCGGATTCTTCCAGATGTTTTCGCGTGCCGCCAGTGCTGTAGATTGTGACGCCACACTCAACGAGCCCGATCGCGAAATCGGCCAAGCCAAGCTTATCACTAACACTAATAAGAGCATTTTTTACAGGAACAACGTCGGACACAGTGACTCGGCCATGGTTGAAGGAATAAGGCGTTCAGATCGTGCCTACAAACTTCCCATCGGCGATGATTTTGGTCAACCCGGTCAGCAGTCAACGAGGATCTAAACGCACCGGAATCCCATTGTCTCGCATGACTTGTTTGGTTTCGGCAATGGTGAATTGGCCGAAATGAAATATGCTGGCCGCCAACGCTGCGTCCGCTTTGCCGATCTTGATCGCGTCTGCTAAATGCTGCGGACATCCCGCCCCGCCACTGGCCACCACCGGAATATTCACCGCGGAACTCACTGCCGATGTGATCGGCAAGTCAAAGCCATCGCACGTCCCATCGGCGTCCATACTGGTCAGGACGATTTCGCCTGCCCCAAGTTGTTCGACTTCCTTGGCCCACTCGACAGCCTGCAATCCGGTTGGCGTCCGTCCGCCATTGATATGGACTTCCCAAAACTCTTCGCCATCACGATCAACCCGCTTGGGGTCGATGTTCACGACGATGCATTGGCTACCGAATCGGTCGGCCGCACGGCGGACAAAATCGGGGTCTTTACAGGCCGTTGAATTGATCGAAACCTTATCACAACCGGCAGACAATAATGCACGAACATCCTCGATCGTGCGGATACCACCACCCACCGTGAGCGGCATGAAAATTTGCTCGGCCGTTCGCCGGACAACATCCAAAATGATGTCGCGATCCTCGTGGCTGGCCGTGATATCCAAGAACACCAACTCGTCCGCACCCTCGGCCTCGTAGCGACGCGCCACTTCGACCGGATCGCCTGCATCGCGAAGGTTCACAAAATTCGTCCCTTTCACGACACGACCGCCGTGGACGTCTAAACAGGGAATCACTCGCGCTGCGAGCATAGTGGAAATCTCTCAGAGAATTGGAATAGAAGTTTGTTAAGATGCCCGCAGTATTTCAGCTGCCACCGACCGGCATTGGCCCAAGTAGCCGCTACCGAAAAGGTTCAAATGATTGAGCAAGTGATATAGAACATAGACGTTGCTTCGCCGTTGCCAACCATCCCGCATCGGCCAAGTCTGCTGATAGGCGTCGTAAAACGAATCTGGACACGATCCGAACAGCCGAATCATACCGAATTCCGCTTCGTGACAACCGTACGAAACCGCAGGATCGACTAACGCCGGTTGGCCCTCGGATCCGCAAAGGTAATTGCCGCTCCATAAATCGCCATGTAGCAGCGAGGTTTCTGCCCGGCGACCTTCGAGCAAATCCGACATCGCATCGAGGATCTGTTGGCAATCACGCCGCAGCCCCGCATCGGCCAAACCTTGATCAACGGCCCATCGAATTTGAAAACCGATTCGATTTTCGGCAACAAAATCGCTCCACGACTCTGCGTCACGTCCGTTCTTCTGCTTCGCAGCACCTAGATAGTTGTCTCGCGGCCACCCGATCCTCTCTGCCGCCGTCGCTTGGTGCAATTTCGCCAACTCTCTCCCAAACTTGGGGAAAAAAGCCTCCGATCGCGTCGACGGTTCCATCCACTCGATCACCAACCACGAAGCACCGTTGGCGTTACCGGTCACGAACGGGCGAGGAATCCGAATCGTTTCGGTCTTGGCGAGCGCTTCCAAACCTTCAAACTCGCATGAAAAGTTGTCCGCAAACGAAAGATCGTTGGTTTTGACAAACAACGTTCGTGCGATAAACGACTCGGGGACCAAATCGACTCGCAACGAATCGCTGATACAACCGCCACCAACCGAATCAACGCGAGCAACACGGATCCCCGGATCCACCATTGTTTGCAGCATTGTTTCGGCAGCCGTTTGGTTCATCGTCAATACCTGCATTTTCGCGAAGCCAATATGTTTCTAGAATAGCTTAGCGAGTTACGAGCCAGATCATTTTTCGCAGCGAACATTTTTCGCAGCGAACCAGCACCTTTCGCAGCTAACCAGCACCAGAGGGGCACCAACAGAAGGTTATCGCCAGCAGCGTAGCCTAGCGAGAATCCCCAAGCTTTGGCGAGACTAGCGACAACCTATCCATCGACTATTAGGAACCGGATGAGCTTCGCGGCGAACTTTATCGCTATCGACTTCGAAACGGCCAATCGCCGCAGCGACAGTGCTTGCCAATTGGCGGCCGTGGTGGTTCGCGACGGCGAGATCGCCGAGTCAAAGATGTGGATGATTCGCCCCGAACCATTCTACTTCAGCCCATTCAACATTGACATTCATGGCATTTCGCCCGACCAAGTGAGCGAGCAGCCGAACTTTGCCGAGCACTGGGACGACATCGCATCATTCCTGACGATTGGGCCTCGCCAAAAAATGGGGGCTCGCCAAGAGGAACAAATGTGCTTGGTCGCTCACAATGCGGCGTTTGATGTTGGCGTACTCACCGCATGTCTGAAAACCCATCACTTGCAGATTCCCGAATTCGGGTACACCTGCACTCGGTCCATTGCCCGCCAAACGTGGCCGAGACGACCTCGGTTTGGATTAAAGCCACTTTCCGATTGGCTTGGTCATACCTTTCGTCACCACGACGCACTCGAAGATTCCGTCGCCTGCGCCAAGATCCTGCTGGCCGCCGGCATCCAACGCCAAGCCACGTCGATCGATGACCTCGAGAAAAAACTTCGACTCTCGCGTGGTACCGCTGGGCCGTGGGGCAAAAAAGGACCGAAAAAATCAAACGCCCGTCCGCGATCGAGTGCGGCACCCAAGGAGAAAAAAAAGGATGCGATCGGAAATGCGAGCGAACCCTCCAAGTGGTTCGATTTGCAGCGGCTAATGATTCGAGCCGAATTCATTCGTCCGCTATCGGGAAAAACGGTCGTATTCACCGGCCAGATGAAAGGCCTGACTCGCCGAGAAGCAGAATTGTTGGCAGTCCGGCTCGGAGGGAACTGTAGCGACACGCTCAGCACAGCGACCGATTTGTTGATCGTCGGCGACGCAGACCACAGTGCCAACGCAGACCACAGTGCCGACGCGACTAGCGTCCACGAAGAAACCGCGAAAAAGTACCAAGCTTCGGGACAACCGATACGGATTCTCAGTGAGGATGAATTCCTGGGGCTAATCATTTCCACCTCCAACGAAGCGCAGTGATCGAAACGGGCTCCTAGGAGCTAGCCGCGTGGCGGTTGATACATCCCACACCACTCGATCTACCCGAGAAGACTGATAAACATGCGTTCGACCTACCTTGCCGCTATTTTTGTTCTTCTAATCATCCTGCCTAAATCGCAAGCATTTTGGCCACAATTGCCCATCGAAATTCCGCTTGGAAACCGAGCCGAGCAAACGGAATCCGACACCAAAGACACTGCTACGGAAGATTCTGCCATGAACTTGTTTAACAAAACCGCTGGCGGGACCCAGTGGTGGACCGATCACGTTTGGAAAAACGGATATCGAATTCAACAAAATGCACTCACCGAACATTGGCGTCTGCTCAACCCATCCGACACGCGTTTGACATGGGGAACACGGAAAGAGTGTGATACCGAACTGGCAAAACAAAACATGAATGGCAAGGACAAGGCACGCGCCGTGGTTCTGCTGCACGGTTTAATGCGGACCCATCATTCGATGAAATCACTCGAGCAAGAGTTGGCGACACAAAGTGACACAGCCGTGATCCGTTTCGCCTACGCCAGCTCACGCGAATCCATCAGCGAGCATGCGGCGGCACTACGGGATGTGCTCGAAGGATTGCCCATCGAGACCCGCATTAGTTTCGTCGGTCACAGCATGGGGAACATCGTTGTTCGTCATCTGATCGGCGATCTTCAAAACGAAGGCGACCCCAAACAAATTCTCTCTCGTTGCGAAGCGATGGTCATGCTCGGCCCTCCCAATCAAGGTGCCGCGATCGCCCGTCGTTTGTCAACCAACACACTGTATGGATGGGTTACCGGAAAAGGAGGCCTTGAACTCGGCCCCGAGTGGGACGCGTTCGAGAAACGATTGGCGACTCCGCCGTTTCCGTTTGCGATTCTTGCTGGCGATGTTTCCGAAAATTCGGTGCAAAACCCACTGGTCGACGGAGCGAGCGATTTCGTGGTGAGTATCGAGGAAGCAAAACTTGAAGGAGCCGAAGTTTTCAAAACGGTTCCGGCACTACATAGCTTTCTGATGAGCAACGACGAGGCACGCAAATTCACCATCGATTTCCTGGCTTCCCACCAATCACCGAAGGACAAGGACAAAGATCGTTAGCGATTCACACCGTAGCCTCTGCACCTTGAATGGCGACACGCATTGAATGGCGACACGCATTGAATGGCGACACGCATTGCATGGCGACACGCATTCTATTCTGAAATTTCCGCTACAATACGCTTCGTCTTCGACTTGTGTACTCGCATTGGGAGCCTCCTAGAATGGCCGTGCTGATCGGTTTTGTCTTGTTTTTCGGTGGGATTGTTCTATTCCTGCTACTATACGGCGTCCAAATCTTTAATCGTTTGGTCACGCTCCGGAACCGCATTGACAATGCGTTCTCGCAAATTGAGGTGCAACTAAAACGGCGTCATGACTTGATTCCGAATTTGGTGGAAACCGTCAAAGGTTACATGGCTCACGAACGCGAAACGCTCGAAGCCGTCATCAACGCTCGCAATCAAGCGGTCGGCGGTCTTTCCAAGGCGGCCGCAGATCCGTCGGACCCTGAAGCATTAGCGATGCTGGCCGGTGCTGAAAAAGGGCTCTCCGGTGCATTGGGGCGTCTGTTTGCTTTAGCCGAAGCGTATCCTGATCTAAAAGCCAACCAAAACATGGCCCAATTGACTGAAGAGATTACGACGACCGAAAACAAGATTAGCTTTTCACGCCAGGCTTACAACGATTCGGTGACCGAGTACAACACCTACCGGCAAACCTTTCCACCGGTGCTGTTTGCCACTGCATTCGGACACACTCACGACCGCGAATTGTTGAAGTTCGACGACGAGAAATTAGCGGAAGCCCCCAAAGTATCTTTCAGCTAATTGTATCGGAAGGCTGAAAGGATCCGCCCGATGAACACTGACTTTTTCGATCGACAGTCGAAGGCTCGCAGAAATACGATTTGGCTCATCGCGATGTTCATCATCGCAACCATTGCCATCGTCGTGGGAACTTTCTTTGCCGTCACGGCCGCAGCGAGCCTAATGCCGCGGAGAAGGCAATCGGGTGAACTCGCTTTGGTTGACATCCAAAACCCCCGCGCGATAAGAATCGGCTCGACCGTCGCGACGGGTGCCGCCTTGTTGATTCTGTTCGGCACGATCTACAAAGTGGTCATGCTTCGTACGGGCGGTGGCAGCGGTGTCGCCGAAAGTGTCGGTGGCCGTCGTGCTTTTCCAAGTTCAAACGATTTAGCCGAGCGACGATTGTTGAATATCGTCGAAGAAATGGCGATCGCATCGGGAGTTCCGGTCCCGCCCGTATTCGTGCTCGAAGAACCAGGGATCAACGCGTTCGCGGCGGGATATTCGCCAAGCGATGCAGTGATCGGCGTGACTCGCGGTGCGATGGAAGCCCTCAACCGTGAACAATTACAGGGTGTCATCGCTCACGAATTCAGCCATATCCTCAATGGCGACATGCGAATGAGCATCCGGTTGATCGGCATTCTGCACGGCATTTTGCTCCTTGCGTTGCTCGGCAAATTGCTCTTCCGCAGCTTTGCCTTCAGCGGCAATCGACGATCAAGTCGCGACACGGGGGGGATCTACCTGCTTCCCCTCGCCTTGGCATTGGTCGTACTCGGTTCGCTGGGATCGTTTTTTGGAGGCCTGATCAAAGCAGCCGTATCGAGGCAACGTGAATACTTGGCGGATGCTTCGGCGGTCCAATTCACGCGGAATCCCGGTGGAATCGCTGGGGCGCTGAAGCAAATAGGCGGGTTGTCGAGCCACGGAAGGTTAAATCATCCCAATGCGGCCATTGCCAGCCACATGTACTTTGCACAAGGAGTGTACGAAGGACTCACTGGATTGATGGCAACGCATCCGCCAATCGAAAAACGAATTGCCGCAATCGACCCTAGCTGGAATGGTAAATTCCCCAAGGTCAAAACGGAATTGCAATCAGGCCTCTCGAGCGATGCGCGCGTCGCGGGTTTTGCATCAAACAACAATGGCGATGCTCCGCTGCATGTGGTTGAACAAGCGGCGGAACAAATTGGAACACCCGAAACCTACCATCGTTTTTACGCAGCGGGTTTGATTGAACAACTGGACCCGGCTCTGCTAGAGGCTGCGAGAGACGCCTATTCCGCTCGCGCGGTCGTGTTTGCTCTACTACTGGACCCCAATGGGACGATTCGCAAGGCTCAATTCGATGCGTTATCCCATCGAGTTGAAAAGTCGTTGGTCGAATTGACGCGAAAGTACGTGCCTTTTTGCGTGAAGCTTTCCGACAAGGCTCGTTTACCGCTGGTCGATTTGGCGCTGCCGGCATTAGCAGCGATGTCGAAGCCTCAGTTCAAAGCTTTCATGAGAGCTTTCTCGGATTTAGCCAAGGCCGACACTCGGATATCCATTTTTGAATGGACGCTTGCGCAAGTCTTGATCCGAAATCTGAGGCCCCATTTTGAACCGGTACGAAGTCCCGTTGTCTATTACTACGGCCTGCAGAAACTAACTCGGCAAACCTCCGTCCTGCTCTCGACACTTGCACGCGTAGGGCATGGAGCCGAAGACCAAATTCAAATGGCATTTGCCGCCGGAACCAAACGGATCAAAGTGCCACTTGAATTACTGCCGGAGTCTGAATGTACGCTGAAGGAACTCGATGAATCGTTAAAAGTATTTCCAAACGTCGCGGTTCGCCTCCGAGCCCAAGTGGTCGATGGATGCGCTGCTTGCGTGTGCGCCGATGGCACCGTTCGTGTTCGTGAAGCGGAACTGCTACGCGGAATCGCGGACTTGCTCGATTGCCCGGTACCTCCGCTTATTGAAAAAGCGGGTTAAGCCTTTCGCCAAACGACCGGTGTCTTTCGGTTCGGATAGAGTTCGCGACAAATACCGCACTTCGTTCCATCGCAACCGCGGGCGGTACAGTGTTCGCGACCATAGTAAATGATCTGCAAATGCAATTCGTTCCAAGACTCTTTCGGGAATAGTTTCTTCAATCCGGCTTCGGTCTCGACCACACTCTTGCCACTGGAAAGCCCCCAGCGCTGAGCCAAACGATGAATATGGGTATCGACCGGAAACGCTGGCTCTCCGAAAGCCTGTGCCATCACGACGCTGGCGGTTTTATGCCCAACACCCGCCAACGCTTCGAGCTCATCGAAGGTTCTTGGAACGATGCAGCCATGTTCCTCAACAAGGCGATTCGCGAGCCGGTACAGGTTTTTTGATTTCGAATTTGAGAGACCAATCGGGCGAATGATTCGCAAAATCCCCTGCTCGCCCAACGAAAGCATCTTTTCGGGCGTGCCAGCAACCTCGAACAACTCGGGAGTAACTTCGTTGACTTTCTTGTCGGTACACTGAGCACTGAGCAGCACCGCCACCAACAACGTGAATTCGTCTTGATGATCCAGCGGAATTGGCGGAGCGGGATAAAGTTCCCCAAGTCGCCGCCGAACCAAATTGGCACGTTCCTGTTTTTTCAATGTTCGAATCTCTCTGTTACCGCGAAATAAGCGATCGAGCATTCTCGTTGATCGCTTACCATTTATTACCGAAAGCGACACTTTTTGCTATGCAAGACAGAGCATCTTTCTTGCCTTTGGCCGCATTGATTACAATGCGGCGTGTTTGCGATTCTTGCCGAGCGGACCTCACCCATCCACAACTCAATGAGCGCAACGATCTAAAACACGCCGAGAAGTTTTCGGACGCCAGCCGCAACGCATCCGGCCCCGCTTTCGACTCATACAACAAAACGACGAATGATTAACCGTCGTCTTTCGTGAATTTGGTCATCAGCAATTGGGCTGCGTCATAGGTGGCATGCGCGGCGATCGGGATCAACAAATTGTCGGTCCATAGTAACAGCACACCAAAGTACAATCCCATTAGCGCTGCTAAGAAAAAGTAAAGCTTCGTGAACGGATGAACCAAGCCAAAGGCGATCGAAGATGCGACTAGAGCGAATGCCCATTCAACCTGTGTGACTTCGGTGGCCACTTCGCCACCGGTGGCTAACCACGGCAATAGCCAACCACGAAACAGCAGCTCTTCGCCCACACCGGCACAAAGACTAATCACGATCAGCTCTGCACCGCTGAGGCTGAGCAGTGTTTGGATCACGCCATCTTTGCTGAGTCGCTCTAATTCACGAACCGGTTCCCAGGGAATCCGGCGCACCAACTCAATCAGAATCACTATCGGGATCGCAGCAGCACAGCCATAGGCCAACCCCGAAGCGACCGCCCCCGCACCAGCCGCATCCGGCTCGGGCACCATCGCTCGCGTGTCTGGGCCAAGTAGCCACCCCAACAACAGCGCCAATAGCCCTAAAGCCGACTCAAATAGCACGGCTGTTAAAAACAGGTCATCGGCGGTTTGCTCGAGGGATTCCTCTTCATCTTGGTCCATCCCTAAAAGGTACGCGGATGCTAGCCCAATGACAGCCCCCCGATGTCGAGTTCCTACCGAGCACGCGTTTTGCAGCACTGGTTTCTTGGCGATCGGGCTTATAGATTAAGGGTATGGAAAAAACGAGGGCGAATTTGAATGACGAGCAAATGCATCGCATTGCCAAAGCGATCGCAGACCCGCAACGGTTTGCGATTTTGGCCTGCATTGCTCGCGAAACCGAAATCGCCTGCAAATCGCTGGTCGAAGAATTCCCCATCACGCAAGCGACCATTTCCCACCATTTGAAGGAATTAGTCGCTGCGGATCTGATTCGATCTCGCCGTCAGGGCCAACTTGTCATTTTGTCGTGCCGCCGCGAAATTTGTGCCGCCTACACGCGAATTTTGTCAGAAATGTTGATCGCACCCCCGAAATGCTCCGCTGACGAACCAGCGTCCGATGACTGACAAAGCCCAATGTTTGATCAGCTTCGGCAGCAATCTCGGCAACCGCGATACGGTCTTGGCCGAAGCAGCTGCCCGCTTGGACGCGTCGACGATGGTCGACTCGCTGGCCACAAGCCGGCTGTTCGAAACGCCACCGATTGGCGGACCCGGCGGCCAAGAACCGTTCCTCAACGCGGTCGCCGCGTTCGAAACGTCCTCTTCGGCTCGCGAAATCCTTCATCTATTGCAGTCGATTGAAGACGATCTTGGTCGAACTCGGCGCCGACGCTGGGACGCGCGTTCGATCGACCTGGATGTCGTTTTGCATGGCCAATTGGTCGGGTCCGCGACCGCTCTGATCGTCCCTCACCCCCGCTACACCGCACGCCAATTTGTGCTCACCCCCGCCTGTGACGTGGCATCGCATTTCCGCGACCCCCGTTTTGGGTGGACGCTTGGACAACTGGCTGGCCACTTGTCTGCCGGAAGTGCCTCGATGGCTTTGATTGGGTCCGACGCAGCAACGCGACGAGAAATCTGTAATCGGCTGACTGCGGAACATGGGATTCAAACCTTCACCGCGGGGACACCGATAACCGCTGATCCTAGCCAACCCTGGGTTTCGGAATGCGTCCCAGATTTACCATTGGACCGGACGCCCGCGACAACAGCCCTGCCGAATTTGCCGCGTCTCATCACTCGAATCGGCTGGACAACGCCCAAAACTCGTTGGCCAGCCCCCCACTTAATCTGGACCTCACGCACTCGGTGGCCAGAATATCGGCTGGAAATCGACGATCTGGACTGGGCAGTCAGCGAAATTGCCTCCGCACTCGACTCAATGCGCTGCCCGGTGCGGCCAGTGACCGAGGATGGTCGCTGGTTTTCGAAGTGAAAGCACTCATTTTCAACGCAAACCAACCAGATATCACAGATAACCATGGGGGACGCCGAATGACCTGCGACAAAATGTCGCGGGCCTCTGCTAAGCCCTTGCAAGAGTGCTCCATCGCACACAATACTGTCGCCTTCGTCTGCTGACCAATGCGTGCGACAATTTTTCCACCATCGGTTACCTCGAACGATTCCTTTTCGGTGAATTTCCTGTTCCACATCAGTGCTACGTGCTCTCCAAACGCGGCCAACATCCATTATGCAACGGTTTCTTTTTCCTCGCTGGGTCAACCGATTCCTTATGGTACTCGGTGCCGCTGCAGTCGGAGGTGGCGGATACGCCACTCTGATGGGTGGCATCGTGACCGACCCTGTGACCCTCAACACTGGTTATCAGCCTGAACAGCCTGTCCCGTTTAGCCATGCACTGCATGCCGGCCAATTGAAGATGGATTGTCGCTATTGCCACGACACCGTGTTCGAAGCTGCTCACGCAGCGGTTCCGCCGACGGCGACATGTATCAATTGCCACAGTCCCGCCGACGCTCAGGGGATCACGGCATTGTCGGCGGTTCGTGCGGACAGTGAAAAACTTGATCCAATTCACGCCAGCTGGGAAACGGGCAAGAGTGTGGCATGGAAACGAATCCACAACCTGCCCGAATTCGTCTACTTCAATCACGCTGCTCACGTCAATTCAGGCGTTAGCTGCAAGAGTTGTCATGGGCGGATCGATCAAATGGAAGTCGTTCACCAAGCGGAAACATTGTCGATGGCTTGGTGTATCGAATGCCATCGCAATCCAAATCCGCATTTGCGGCCGAAAGATCAGGTCACCAATTTGGATTGGCAGCCAGCCGAGGATTGGGACCAAGAAGCTTTTGCGGCCCAAGCTCGCGAAGAACAAAACATCAACCCACAAGTGCATTGTGCGGTTTGCCATCGCTAGTCGTTTGCATTTATTGCACCACTTGCATTTATTGCACCACTGTCAACGCCTTCACCCTTACGCATCTTTGTAATGACATCCACCGATCCTTCGTCTGCATCGCAGAACATCGAAACCCCACGAGTACGCTATTGGCGTAGTCTTTCGGAGCTTCAAAATCGCGAAGATTTCCAAAACTACATCGATCGCGAATTCCCGGTCGCGGCGTCCGAGTTCCCCGAAGGCGTTTCGCGACGTCGTTGGATGCAAATCATGGGGGCGTCTTTAGCAGTAGCCGGTGCGAGCGGTTGTCGTTACCCAGAAGAGACGATTGCGCCGTTTGTGATTCGCCCCGAAGGCCGAGTCCCAGGCGAATCGTATACGCGTGCGACCAACGTTGAACTCGCCGGCCGCGTTTACAACCTTCTTATTAGCTGCGTCGATGGCCGCCCACAAAAGGTTGAACCGAACACGGATCATCCGACTGGAAGCGGCACTGACGTATACGCTCAAGCCAGCCTATTGGACCTCTATGACCCCGACCGTGCTCGTGGCGACGAAGGCTTTTTGATTCGCAAAGGGGAAAAACGACGCGAGCAAGCGACTTGGGACGATTTCGTTCCCTTCGCCCAAGCGTTGATCCAAACCGAAGCTCAAACCAGTAAGGGTTCGAAGCTTGCGGTCCTCATGCCGCCGACCGCTTCGCCATCGATCGTGCGAATGTTGTCGACCCTGAAAGAAAAATGTCCGGCAGCGACGATCGCAAATTTCGACGCCGCGCATGGCCAGGCAATGCGTGTGGCGACAACGAAAGTTTTTGGTAAACCCGCTCAACAAGTGCTCGATTTGAGCAAGGCCAAGATCATCCTGACACTCCAATCCGATATTCTTGGCACCGATTCGGGCATGCTGAATAACGCTCGCACGTTTGCCGAGCGACGTGATCCGACAACCGACGAAATGAGCCGTTTGTATGTTGTCGAAGGTGGCTTTACATCGACCGGTGCGATGGCGGATTCACGATTGGCGTTGCGACCAAGTGAAATGCCAGCTTTCCTCAGCGAATTGGCTCGCCGTGTTGAAAAGCTCTCCGGCAACGATTCCGAAACTGACACCGAAAACTCCAAGGCGTTCGACGAACTACCAACGCATGCCGAGCGACTCGAGCGTTACCTTGATGTACTCGCGCACGACATTGCCGGGGCCGGTTCGGATGCGGTGGTCGTCGTTGGCGAGCACCTAGGTGCCGATGCGATTGCGGCCGGCATCGCGATGAATAAGCAAATTGGCTCGCTCGGTACGATCCAAACGTTTTCTCCGCTTGTGGATGGCGATCTCGGCGAATTCACATCGATCGACCAGTTCGCTGCAAAGATCAACAAGGGCGACATTGATTCGCTGATCATCCTCGGTGGTAATCCCGTTGCAACCGCTCCTGGGGACATTGATTTGGCGGCTGCTATCGCCAAGCTTGAAAACTCAGTCTATCTCGGTGAATACGACGACGAGACCGGATTGGTATGTAAGTGGTCCCTGCCACTCGCTCATCCGCTCGAATCATGGGGCGATTGTGTCAACGATCATGGCGCGTACGGCGTATGCCAACCTCAAATCCTACCGCTGCTAGGTGGACGAGCTACGATCGAAGTACTTGCGTCGATGCTTGGTGAAAAAGAAACCAAGCCAGACGCGATCGTTCGCCGTACCGCAGACGCGATTGCGGGCTCCTCACTGAGTGATCGCCAATGGCGGAAACTGCTTCATGACGGCTACTCCCCCGATGTCATGTTCGGCAACGACAAACTGGCGGCAAACGTTGAATTCGAATCGCTCAGCGACAACGCACCCGTTGCAATTTCGCCTGACGAGCTCGACAAGGATAACTTTGAAGTCATCTTTGTTCCGGCCGACGGTATTTATGATGGCCGCTTTGCGAACAACGGATGGCTGCAGGAATTGCCACAAGCTTTGACAAAATTGACATGGGATAATGCCGCAATACTTAGCCCGTCGACCGCGAAGAAGCTAGGAATTCGTCATGGCCAAGTGATCGCACTTCGCAAAGGTGATTCCTTACTGGAATTGCCCATCTACGAACTTCCCGGCTGTGCCCCGGGTGTTGTGACAACCGCGATTGGTTACGGACGTCCTCGAGCAGGCATGGTTGGTGGGTACACCGAAGACGACGTTCCCGTCGCTGGAACCGATGTGTCGCCGCTCCGGAAAAGTGACGAGATGATGCTTGTCACCAATGTCGAGGCTCGACCACGATTCCGCGAATACACCTTGGCGACCACCCAAGACCACTGGGCAATCGACGAACGAGGACGTGATGAAGCAGAACGACGTAGCTTCTCGCTCGTTCGCGAAGGAACCGTTGAGTTACTGAAAAAAGTACCCGAGTTTGCCGAATCGAAAGGCCCTCACGTCCCCGTGGTTGGGCCTGATCCCAAGCAGACGGGTTCGCTGTGGCATGAACCGATCACCATGATCGAAGAGGAACGCCCCAATTTGCCTCAGTGGGGTATGGCGATCGACTTGTCCAAGTGCATTGGTTGCAATGCGTGCGTGATCGCTTGTCAAAGCGAAAACAACGTGCCGATCGTTGGCAAAGAACAAGTCGGCAACAGCCGCGAAATGCATTGGTTGCGAATCGACCGGTACTTCCAAGGCGATGAAGAAAACGCGGAAGTGGTCCATCAACCCGTCGCTTGTATGCACTGTGAAACGGCTCCTTGCGAGCAAGTTTGTCCGGTCGCAGCGACGGTCCACACGGACGAAGGGCTCAACGCGATGGCTTACAACCGTTGCATTGGCACTCGTTATTGTGCGAACAACTGTCCGTTCAAAGTCCGCCGATTCAACTACTTCAATTACAACAAAGAGGTGGGTGTTGGCTATGGCATCGACGCTTACCCAAGTTCGATCGAGGCAGCGAACCGTCAACTACAAGCCTTGGTGATGAATCCCGAAGTAACCGTTCGTGGCCGTGGTGTCATGGAAAAATGCACCTACTGTGTCCAACGAATTGAGAAGGCAAAGATCGAAGCTCGCAAAGATGGCGGACGACCGGTCGCCGATGGCGACATCATTACGGCTTGCCAATCGGCTTGCCCAACCAATGCGATCGACTTCGGTAACGTGGCTGACCCCGATTCCGTCGTCTCCAAGAAACATGCGGATGTTCGCAGCTACGGCATGCTGTCTCAATTGAACGTCAAGCCACGAACGCAGTACTTGGCTCGCGTCCGCAATCCGGACAGACGCTTGATGACCCGGGCACAACTCGATGACTTGGCGACATTGAAAGCTCCTCATCATGGTCATAGCGATGATGGTCATAGCGATGATGGTCATGACTCACACGAACCGGCTGATAGTGAACACGGCCACGCTGATGCCCACAATCATGACGATTCCGACAGCGAAGAAACGCACAGCACGGAACATACAAGCTGATAGCTAACGACTATCAGTGGACAGCTTTATTCAAATTTCATCCTTCAAACTTCAAACTTCCCCATGTCTCTTGCCATCCCGAACGGATTGGACAATACCGTCGAACGCCCGGGCGAGCGAGCCCCGTTGGTGCTTGGCGATACGACCTATCACGACATCACCGAAGCGGTATGCCAAGTCGCCGAACGTCCGCCGGGTCGCGGCTGGATTTTCGGATTCTTGGTCGCGTTTGCACTGTTGAACTGGCTTGGCATTTGCATTGCCTACCTGATCTATACCGGCGTCGGCGTCTGGGGTAACCAAGCACCGGTGTTCTGGGGTTGGCCGATCGTCAACTTCGTTTTTTGGGTCGGTATCGGTCACGCAGGAACGCTGATCAGTGCAATTTTGTTCCTGTTTCGTCAAGAGTGGCGAACCAGTATCAACCGCGCTGCCGAAGCGATGACCATTTTCGCGGTTGCGTGTGCAGGAACCTTCCCCGGCATTCACGTCGGCCGAGCTTGGTTGGCATTTTGGTTGGCCCCTTATCCAAGTTTGAATCTTTGGATGTGGCCTCAATTCCGCAGTCCTCTGCTTTGGGATGTTTTCGCGGTCAGCACCTACGGAACCGTTTCGCTGCTGTTTTGGTACATGGGGATGGTGCCCGACTTGGCAACTTTCCGTGATCGATCCAAAAACAAATGGCGACGAATGGCGTACGGGATATTGGCACTCGGTTGGACCGGGTCGTCACGGCACTGGATGCGATACGAAAAGGCATACGCTCTGCTCGCCGCCCTCGCTGCGCCGCTGGTTTTGTCGGTCCATACGATCGTTTCCTTTGACTTCGCGGTCTCGCAAGTCCCAGGATGGCATACAACGATTTTCCCACCTTACTTTGTCGCCGGTGCAATCTTTAGTGGATTTGCGATGGTGCTGACATTGATGGTGCCTGCTCGAACAATGCTAGGTCTGGAAAAATTGATCACCATTCGGCACTTGGAAAACATGTGCAAGATCATCTTGGCAACCGGCTCGATCGTCGGTTTGGCCTATGGAACCGAATTCTTCATCGCCTGGTACGGGCAAGTCCCCGAAGAACAATTCGCGTTCTTGAACCGAGCCCTTGGTCCCTATTGGTGGGCCTATTTGACGATGGTGTCGTGCAATGTACTGAGCCCCCAACTGTTTTGGTTCAGAAAATTCCGAACCACACCTTGGTTGATCGTCTTGGTTTGCATCTTTGTAAACATTGGAATGTGGTTCGAACGATTCGTGATTGTTGTCACGAGTTTGTCGCGAGATTACTTGCCCAGTGCATGGTCCTACTTCCATCCAACTTGGGTCGATTGGTCCATGTTGATCGGGTCATTCGGCTTGTTCTTCACGCTGTTTTTGTTGTTCTGCAAGTTGATGCCTGTGATCAACATGGCGGAAACCAAGAGCACGTTGGCAAAACAACTTCACATGAAACATAACGACGAACACTAAGCATGTCAGACGATAAGAACGAAAAGAAAGTCCACGGAATCGTCGCCGAATACACTTCGGTCGATACGCTTTTGGATGCATGCCGGCGAGTCCGTGATGCGGGCTACACCAAGACCGACGCTTACACGCCATTCGCGGTGCACGGCATCGATAAAGCTCTCGGCATCAAACCGACGGTGTTGCCGTGGATCGTACTCGGTGGTGGTCTGGCGGGGCTCGCAACAGCGCTTGCGATGCAAATTTGGATGAACGGGATCAATTACCCCTACATCATTTCAGGCAAACCGTACATCTCGCTTCCTGCATTCATGCCGGTTGCATTCGAACTTACGGTTCTGTTTGCCTCGTTTGGCGCGTTCTTTGGAATGTGGGCACTGAACGGTTTGCCTCGGTTTAGCAACCCGATCTTTACCGACCCACGATTTGATCGCGTAACCGACGACCGGTTCTTCTTGTACATCGACGCAAAGGACAAGAGTTTCAATCAGGCCGGTGCAGAAAAGTTGCTCAGAGACACTGAAACCGAATACATCAACACAGTGGTCGACGACGATACCTCGACGGTGATTCCAAAATTCTTGATCACGACACTGATTACAGTGATTGCGTTGTCGTTCATCCCACTATTGGTTGTCGCTCGAATGCGAGTGACAACTAGCAGCCAGCCGCGATTCCATATCTTCCCGGACATGGACTTTTCGCCCGCTCGCGATGCACAACAAACGACATCGTTGTTCGCCGACAACCGGGCGATGCGTCCCGATGTCCCGGGAACGGTTGCTCGAGGTGAATTGGAAGAAGATCTCGATTACCTGACCGGCATTGATATGGAATCGCTGACACGGCTCGATGCGGATCGCGCTAAACAATTGGTGCGAACCTATGCTCAAGCCGAGAACGGCGAACCTGAGAATTCGGACGCCACGCCAAAAACCGATGCACCGGCAGAAGAAAAGAGCGTGATGGATACGACTCCTTGGCTGAAAAACAACCCGGTGGAAATTACCAAAGACGTTGTATTAAAGGGCCAGGAACAATTCAACATTTATTGTGCAACCTGTCACGGCCGAGACGGTCGTGGTAACGGCTTGGTGAATCAACGTGCTCAACAAATCATGGCATCGTCGTGGATTCCACCGTCATCGATGCACCAAGAAAGCTTGTACGCGGAACAATACCCCGACGGCAAATTGTTCAACACCATCAGCAACGGAATCCGCAAAATGCCCGGTTATGCGGGGCAAATCAAGTCAAAAGATCGCTGGTCGATCGTGGCATATGTGCGAGCCCTTCAGCAAAGTCAAAATGCATCGCTGGACGACGTCCCCAAGGATCAGCAAGCGGAGCTAAAGGCAAAGAAAGCTGATGTGGAAAAGGCACTTGCCGAGCAAGCCGAAGCAGAACGCAAGAAAGAAGAAGAACGAGCAGCCAAGGCTGCGGAAAAAGAATAGATACCTCAGGCTTTCGAGCCTAACGTTGTAGTTCGCCCGTGAGGGTGTCACGAAGCAATTAACAAATGTCATGCATTTGAAACAGCCTTCACAGGCTGACATACAAATTATCAACCACTACCTGAGAACTGTTCACGAAGATGTCCAATCACGCACCGGCCATCAAACCGGCTGATGACCCAGCCTTCACATTGCCCGCAACGTTGTCGGCACTCAGTATCCCACTGTGTGCAGGAGGACTTCTCGCACTCGTCGGTGGGTGGGCGTTGGGATCGTTCGGAGTCGATGTCCAATTCGGTATGTCAGCCTACTTAACCGCATTCATCTACTGCCTGACAATTGCCCTCGGAGCGATGTTTTTCGTTCTGATCCAGCATATTTCGCGGGCGGGATGGAGCATCGTTGTTCGCCGGGTCGCGGAATTGATGATGGTGATGGTCGTCCCCATGGCGGTTCTATTTCTTCCTATCGTCGTAACACTTTGGACGGGCGAAGGAACAATCTACAAATGGGATGATCCTGGCTATGCCGAACATCACCACATCCCAGCGGAAGTCTGGGCGAACAAAACGATCTATCTCGAATCAAAATTCTTTGCCGCTCGCGCGGTGATTTACTTTGCCATCTGGATCGCGTTAGCGGTTTATTTTTTCCGCGGTAGCGTCACCCAAGACGAAACGGGCGAGAAGAAGATTACCGAGCGAATGCAGAAGTGGAGTGCTCCCGCGTTGATCATTTTGGCCCTCAGCATGTCGTTTGCGATGTTCGATTGGGTGATGACGCTGGCCCCGATGTGGTTCTCGACGATGTTCGGTGTCTACATGTTTTCGGGGGGGATCCTAGCGGCTCATTGTGCTGTCGCTGCCGGAACCTATTTGCTGCAAAAGAACGGTGCGATGCGTGACGAAGTGACGGTTGAGCACTATCATGATTTAGGCAAGTACATTTTCGGCTTCGTGTTTTTCTGGATCTACATTGGGTTCAGCCAGTATTTATTGATTTGGTACGGCAACATCCCTGAAGAAACCATTTGGTATTGGCATCGCCAACTTGGCGTTTGGGGTGCCCTATCGCTGGTGCTTGTTTTTCTACATTGGATTTTGCCGTTCATTGGCACGATGAGCCGTCATGTGCGCCGACAACCAACGTTGATGTTTGGTTGGAGCGTTTACATCCTGATCTTGCACTTTATCGATGTCTATTGGTGCGTGATGCCAGAAGTCTATGAGGGCTCGGGAGGGACGCTCGCGGCGGTTGGCGGCGGAATTGGTATCGTCGCCAGTATTTTATGTGCCGTGGGCATGGCAGCACTCATGATCGGATTGATTTTGAGGATTGCAGGTCAAACACGAGTGGCCGCTTCGAGAGACCCACGATTTGGCGAGTCGCTCGCCTTCGAGAACATTTAAGGAATATTCACCATGGCCCACTACGATGACCTCAATACGAAACGGATCTTCACCGTTGGTGCGATTTCAGTGCTCGTGACGGTAATGACCGCCCTTGCGGTACAGGTCCTGTATTTTGCGATGGCCCAATCGCAAGCAGCGACCAGAGCCGAAGGCCACTACAGTCGCCAAAACGAGTTCCTGGAGTCTCAGTCGGCTCAAATTTCGGCTTATGGCGTCGATGAAACGACCGGTAACATCACCATTCCAATTGAAAAAGCGATCGAATTGACGGTCGCCGATAAGAGTACACTCAAAGATACTGAAACATCCACTTCCGAAGGCGACGAGAATGATGAAGCCTAGGTTCTCCATCGGCTTGGATGCCGCAAAGCAAGTTTCGATTTCATGGCTGCTCACGGTGGTTTTGACGACAGTGTGCCTCCATGCGTCGACCCGATGCGCAATCGCTCAGGATCAACTGAGAACGGGCGCAGATATTCAACTTAACAATTCTCTGCCTCCCGAAGCGGTGGGGATCACGGTTGAGCAAAAGCTTGGCGGAATTATCCCGCTCGACTTACCGTTGACGGACGCGTTGGGGCACAAAGTCACCACCGGCGATTTCCTGGATGGAAAAAAACCAGTCATCGTGACGCTCAACTACAGCGATTGTCCGATGCTTTGCAATGTCCAACTCAATGCTTTGACCAAATCGTTGAACGAGCTTGAGCTGCAAATCGGAGAAGACTTTCGTATCTTGACCGTCAGTATCGATCCGACCGAGCCGACTGAAAAAATCCGCAATACGAAGAACAATTATGTCGGGCAACTGACTGCCCAACCGGGTGCGGAAGACGGGTGGGAATTCTGCACGGCTGACCAAGGGGTGATCACGCGATTGGCTGATATACTCGGTTTCCGCTACCGCTACGATGCGGTCAACAAACAATACAACCATCCAGCAATGTTGGCGTTCGTTTCGCCCGAGGGCGTGATTTCACGCTATTCGCTCAGCATTGAGTTCCCGCCTGAACAATTGAAGTTGGCACTTGTTGAAGCGGGCGAAGGAACGGTCGGTTCGCCTGTCGACCAATTTATTTTGTGGTGCTACAGCTACGATTCCGACAGCAATAGCTACACACCGCAGGCATGGAAACTGATGCGTCTCGGCGGTGCGGTAACGATCGGATTGATGTTGGCGTGTTTGGCACCTTATTGGTTCGGGCGAAAGCGTCAGCCGAAGCAACTGGAACAAATAGATCCGACCGACTCGCCAATCCAAACCGATGCCTCTGACCAGGCTGATCAGTCCAATCCGACTGATCGATGAAAAATCAAAACCTTAACCACCACTGACAACTGACTAACTGACTATGTTACCTGCCGCATTTTCGCTGCTAGCCGATTATACCGAAGACTATGCGTGGTTCCCGGATTCCGCATCGACGTTTTCAGAGGAAGTCGATTCGCTCTATTATTGGATTACAGGAATCGCTGTCTTCTTTTTCGTGATTGTGATCGTTGCGTTGTTCGGTTTTGCCGTGAAGTACCGGAAAGCAAAGGGCATGAAAGCGGAAAGCCAAGTTTCCCACAACACGAAGCTTGAATTGGCGTGGTCGGTGATTCCGTCGATCTTCTTAGTCGGCATGTTTATCTTTGGTGCGAAGGTTTACTTAGACATGCGTTCGGTTCCCGAGGGTTCGTACGAAGTAGGCGTCCAAGCCTTTAAATGGGGTTGGACGATGGACTACGGACGCGGCACCTATCACCCTGAACTTCACTTGTTGGTCAATGAACCGACCAAGTTAACGATGCGAAGCAGCGACGTGATTCACAGTCTTTACGTTCCTGCGTTTCGTGCAAAAAAAGACGTGGTCCCAGGTCGCTACAACTACATGTGGTTCCAACCTACTCTCGCGACGGAAAAAGTCAGCGACGAAGAACTCGCCGCAGCGACGAAAGAGACCGAAGAGAACGGTTCCGAATGGGATTTCGACAAGTATCAATTTACGCCCGATGGCTATCGCTTCTACGATTTGTACTGTGCCGAATACTGCGGTGAGAACCATTCGCAAATGCAAACCGTGGTGGTCGTTCACAAGACACGCGAAGACCTTGATGCTTGGATCAAAAAATACAGTAGTCGTAGTGAAACCGAATCGCTCGAATCGTACGGCGAAAAGCTATACGCGCGGCGTGGTTGCTCGGGGTGTCACAGTGCCGATGGGAAACAGATGACAGGCCCTACTTACAAAAATTTGTTTGGTGCTCAGCGGGCACTCACCAATGGTGCAAATGTGATCGCGGATGAAAACTACCTTCGTGAATCAATTCTATATCCGAAAGAAAAGATTGCGGCGGGATACCAACCGGTGATGCCAAGTTACAAAGGCCAACTGAGCGACGACGATATCGATTCGTTGATTGCATACATCAAGTCGCTCTCAGCAAACGCACAATAGAACAACTTAAGCACGGTCCAGTGACCGACGTGACGGCGGTAAGAGATCGCCGTGCTACCTAGAACAATAAAGCAAGAACGCATCCGTCGCGTTTTAACGAGGAAAAGAGAAATGTCTGCAGGACTTAATATCCCGGGCGGCACCGTCCGGGACCCTGGTTTTCCAACCGAGCGAGAAAACTATCTAACGAACTCCAAAGGTGTTCTCAGTTGGCTATTTACACTCGATCACAAACGCATCGGCGTGATGTACTTGATCGGTGTAACGATGGCGTTCGCACTCGGTGGATTGTTGGCGCTTGCCTTGCGTTGGCACTTGCTTGACCCCGATGGAACTCTTTTCACCAACAACATTTACAACCAAGTCTTCACGCTTCACGGCGCGATTATGGTGTTCTTGTTCATCATTCCTAGTATCCCTGCTGCACTTGGCAACTTTCTTGTGCCGATCATGCTCGGGGCGAAGGATGTCGCGTTCCCGAGACTGAATCTAAGTAGTTTCTACTTGTGGATCTTCGGTGCGATTTTCTTTGTCATGGCATTGTGTGCCAGCGGCCTCGATACCGGATGGACCTTCTACACGCCCTATAGCACGACCACCGACACGTCGGTGATCATGGCGACGCTAGGTGCGTTTATCCTCGGCTTTAGTTCGATCTTCACCGGTTTGAACTTCATCGTCACGATCAACACAATGCGTCCACCGGGGATGACATGGTTCCGCATGCCGTTGTTCTTGTGGGCAACCTACGCGACCAGCATCATCCAAGTCTTGGCAACGCCGGTTCTCGGCATCACCCTGTTGCTTCTTGTCGCCGAACGGACAATGCACATTGGGATTTTTGATCCTGAATACAACGGCGACCCAGTCACGTACCAGCACTTTTTCTGGTTCTACAGCCATCCTGCGGTTTACATCATGATTCTGCCTGCGTTCGGGATCATCAGCGAAATTATCAGCGTTCATAGCCACAAACATATCTTCGGCTACCGCTTTATCGCTTACTCGTCAATCGCGATCGCACTGCTCGGCTTTTTGGTTTGGGGACACCACATGTTCACGGCCGGAATGAGTGATATGACGACGATCATCTTTAGTGCTCTGACGTTTACGGTTTCCGTTCCGTCGGCGATCAAAGTGTTCAATTGGCTCGCAACCATGTACAAAGGCTCGATCAGCTTGACGACGCCAATGTGCTATGCGATCTCGTTCATATTCTTGTTCACGATCGGAGGTTTGACAGGCCTTCACCTCGGTACGCTGGCAACCGACCAACATTTGCACGACACTTACTTTGTCGTTGCCCACTTCCACTACGTGATGGTCGGTGGAACCTTAGTGGCGTTCCTCGGTGGCTTGTTCCACTGGTGGCCAAAAATGTTTGGCCGAATGTACAACGAAAATGGCGGACGCTTTTCAGCGTTCTTGGTCTTCCTCGGGTTTAATCTGACGTTCTTGCCGCAATTCATTCTGGGCAGCCGTGGTATGCCTCGTCGTTATGCGACTTACGACCCAGAATTCGCAACACTGCATACAGCGAGTACTCACGGGGCACTTATCCTTGGCATCGGTTTGTTGGTTGCGTTGATCGTTTTGCTCATGTCACTCGTTCGAGGCAAGAAAGCGTCGGCAAATCCTTGGGGTGGTGCGACTCTCGAATGGAACTGCACGAGTCCACCGCCGTTCTATAACTTTGAACGTGCCCCAGCAGTCGGCGACCCGTACGACTTCCATTCAATCGAGTGGGACGAAGAGAACGAACGGTATGTTACCGTCGATCCGGAGCGAAAGATCGCGCCGGAAGAGGAACCGACCACAGAGCCTGCACATGCTGATAAGAAGCACTAGCAGCTCATTACGATAATCATCGCTCTTCGGGAGCGAATCACCGTTGAAATCACTTCTATCTCTATAGCGTTTCCAATTTCATGTCCACTAACGATGCTGATACCGCGACCGATCCCCATGGAGACCACGGTCACGACCACGAACATCCGGCGTTCTTGGCGCACCATTTCGACACGCCCGAACAGCAGTACGATAGCGGCAAGCTGGGAATGTGGGTGTTCCTTGTCACCGAAGTACTGTTTTTCAGCGGCATGTTCTGTGCCTATGCAATCTTTCGCATGCTTCGCCCTGAAGTTTTCGAAGGTTGTAGCCAATTCTTGAATACGACCCTTGGTGCAATCAATACCGGAGTTTTGCTGTTCAGTTCGCTGACGATGGCTTGGGCCGTTCGTTGTGCCCAAACCGAAGAGTACAAGAAGTTGACGACATTGATCGCAACCACTCTTTCCTGTGCAATGATCTTCTTAGGCGTCAAAGCGATCGAGTATTCACACAAATGGGAAATGGGACTTTTGCCCGCAGGGATGTTCTCGTACGACCCCGCTCATCCACATCATGCTGACGCACCGAATTATTTGCTTTGGATTTGCTTGCCGTTTGCGTTGATTTTCCTTGGCACATTGATTTGGTTGATATCGTCAATTGTGAAGGGGAACAAATTTCAAACGGCATGCTTGAAACCGCTGACGATAGTCGCGTTCAGTTTCTTTATCGGCATCGGCTTGGGAACGATACTCGAAAGTGGAAACAAAGGGGAATCACATTCAACAGCGTCAGATTCAACAGAGCATATTGAATCCGCTGATCATTCTTCTGAAATAGCTTCGGTAGGTCACTCACCGGAGTCGTCGCAGGGGGGACATACCGAGTATGGTGTGATGGAACGATTGGCCGTCGACGCAACCAATAGCGGGCTGAAGAATGAATTAAAGGCCCTCGATGCTCAGTCGGAATTGGCAACCGGAACCGTTGTCTTAGATCATTCCACCGATGTCGATGCAACGATCAAACGGGCACCGCGGGATTTCCTGACACCTAGCCGAGCGGGTGTTTTCTTTAGCATTTACTACTGCATGACGGGGATTCACGCGATCCACATTCTCGCCGGAATTGGCGTTTTGGTTTGGCTGTTGGTACGGTCGGTTCGACAAGATTTCAACCGACAATACTTTGGCCCCGTCGATTACGTCGGTCTGTATTGGCACTTGGTCGACTTGATTTGGATTTACCTATTCCCACTACTTTACTTGATTCGCTAGTGCCGATTTGGCCTACCGTTGCCTGTTAGACCTGAACACCCTTATTTTGATTTTTCGCTATGTCTGCTCACGATTCTGCTGCAAACGATCATGCTGTGTCCGGCGACCATCACGAAGGCGATGGCTACGACTTCGCTCACCCGATGCCCTTGCCAATGTTGTTCACGGTATTTGCAATCTTGATTGCCCTGACCATCACCACCGTAATGCAAGCCAGCTTCGATTTTGGCAGCTATGACGTGGCGATTGTGATGGCCATTGCAACGGTCAAAGCAATCTTGGTGGGCCTGTTTTTCATGCACTTGTTGTACGACAAACCGTTCAACTTAGCGATTTTCTTATCATCGTTCGTGTTTGTTGGTTTGTTCGTCATCTTAACCGTCAGCGATAGTCGGCTGACATCAAAAGATTTCATTCCAGTCGATGACGCAGTGATCACATCAACTGCCGAATAGGCCTCGCTGATCTCCATTTGCCGATCTGCACTGACTAGTCTTTGCTAACCATGCTATCCCACCAATCAGCGTTGGGTTTCCAATCGGGACGGAGCATCGCGGCATGATCGCGTTCTAATTTGGCTTTGCCAATCGTCTGCAAGCGAGTGAATTTGGCCTCGGATTTTACCGGGTCATAGCGTGGATCCGGTTGGGGAAGCTGCGCCCCGACACTCTTTAGCCACTCATCCAATTGGCTCGCCAATCGCTGAGTGGTTGCCGGATGCGTCAGCGACAAATCATTTGTTTCCGAGGGATCCATGCCCAAGTTGTAGAGTTCATCGCGGCCATCTTCATAGTAGTGAATCAGCTTCCACTCTGCATAGCGAATAACGGAACTCGGTTCACCACCTTGGTTTCCGTAGTGCGGATAGTGCCAATAAAGTGGACGCGGATCGATCGATTCGCCCTGAAGCAAAGGCACGAGACTCTTTCCATCGATGTGCTGGGTCGGCAAAGGATCGATACCACAAAGATCTAGAATCGTCGGATAAAAGTCCGCGCCCGTGACGGGTGTATCGCTGCTCGATTCACGAGGAATCACACTTGGATACCGGATGTAGTACGGTTCACGAACGCCTCCTTCCCATTGCCGTCCTTTCCCACCACGCAGTGGTAAATTGCTAGTCGAGTAGGCGTCGCCCGATGAAACACCGCCGTTGTCACCGGTAAAGACAACGATCGTTGAATCACTCAGGTCGGCTTCGTCTAACGCTTCCAAGACATGACCAACAGCGTTGTCGAGCGATTCCATCATGCCAGCGTAAACGGGGTGATCTTGGACTTGTCGAACCGGCATGGTGCGATCAATTTTGAAACGCGTTTGACGTTTTGGCAATTCGGCAGCTGCATCGCGGTACTTTTTCCAAAGTTCCTTCGACGTTTGCACGGGCGAGTGAACACTATAGAACGACAACATCGCAAAGAAGGGCTGATCTTGGTTGGCGGAGATAAACTTTGCGGTTTCATCAGCGAGCCGAAGCGGCAGCGATTCACCTTTGGGGCCATCGGTCAATTTCGGGTTGTTGTAGGGAGAAAAGTAACCACCTTTGGGACCACCACTGCTGTAGCCGCCAACGTTAATCTCGTAACCGTGATCGGTGGGAAGCGAACCGTCCCCGCCGAGATGCCATTTTCCAGCAAAGAAGGTTCGGTACCCCGCGTCTCGCATCGCTTCAGCGATCGTTGTATCGGAATCGGGCAGACGATGAAGATACTCTGCCGGGAGCAAGCGATCGTCACGCTTCCAATCCGTTCCGGATGCTGCACCAATCCAATCCGTGATGCCATGTCGTGCGGTAAACTTGCCCGTTTGAATGCTCGCACGCGAAGGACTACACACGCGGCAATTCGCATAGCCTTGCGTGAACCGCATGCCGCCTCGCGCGAGTTGATCAATCCGTGGTGTGTGGTAGAACGAACTTCCTTCAATCGAAAGGTCATTCACTCCGAGGTCATCAACCAAAATGAACAACACGTTAGGATGTTTGGTTTCCGCAGCCACAACGAAGGATGTAACAGCAAAAACGCTAAAAAAAGCAATGAGTAGGCGGGACATGGCAACCTTCGATGGTGAAAAAAATCGAATCGAATCGAATCGATTTTAGTCCAGCGAATGTTGACACGCTACAACGTGGGGACGGGCAATTCCGAAATCGTCATCTTACCGCCAAAACAACAATCGACATCATGATCTGGTATTCGTTCTCGACCATGAAAATCACGTTCGAATCGAATCACCGACGCTTCTCGCAACGTCGATCGAGTTAGCGCGGTCGAATCAACCGAACATCGCACTCGTGGTGGCAGGGCACCCGACGGATCGATCGCCGGTAGATTCACGTTCCACAAACACGTGTCGCTCTTTCGGTCGACGACCGCCTCAACGAATTCGAGTAATGTGATCTTTGACCACCGTGGAACATGATCCCAAGTCCGCGGGATTTCAGGGCGACGGTAGTGAGACATCGCCAATGCGGGCACGCCCGAAACCACCGCTTCGCGCGCTGCGGCAAAGGTCCCGCTAATGAGTAAGTCAATACCCACATTCGCGCCCGCGTTAACGCCTGAGAGGACCAAATCGGCGTCGCAGGCAAGCACACCGAGCCCGGCTCGCACACAATCCACCGGCGTGCCATCGATTGAAAACCAATTAGGGCGAACCTCTTTCAAACTTAACGGCCGATCGTTGGTAACGCTGTGACTACACTCACTACGGCATCGATCAGGAGCCACCACAATCCAATCAGCAGACCCACCAAATGCATACTCAACGGAATCCACTAACGCCTTCAAACCAGGTGCTTCAATTCCGTCATCGTTGGTTAGTAGAATTCTCATCGCGTGATCCGTCCGTGAAGTATTTGTATTAAGTGTTGCCTTTCAGCTCTTCGATTATCATCGCCAACGCTGCACTAACCATCGGTGTGCTCATGCTGGGCAAACGGTCAAAGTCGCGAGCCACTTGCGCGGGCGAAAGGGGCAAGTGGACGAAGGCACTTTTGGTTTTCATACCAAACGAATAGGAATAGTGCTGGCTCAGGTAGAGAGCCGCATTACAGAGGTAAGTCCCGGCATGATGGGACACTTCGCAAGGAATCCCCGCATTCAGGAGCACCTTATTGCACCGATCCAGCGACAAAGGCGAACGGTAGGCAGCAGGAGAATCTTGGAGCAACTCGGTGCCATCGCTGCGGACATTCAACCCGATCGACTCAAGCTTGATCAGCGGGGAACCGGGCGATTGACCTAAATGGATCGCCAAGTCGTAGTCGTCCTGCAGATCCTTTCGCAATTGCTCGCTCATTCGAGTCAATTCGACCGGATAGCGGCGCGTGACAATTTCAACCGCCCCATCGTACCAACGCGTCAAATCCACTAACGCCAGCCAACTGCTGTTGTCAGGCCATCGGTCGTACGGCTCAAACGCAGTCAAAAGTACGCGAGTCACAAATCAATCCCACAAAAAAATCGGCTGGTCAAAAAAAAGCATCCCTCAAATCATAGTCCAAGAAATGGCGTTTGTTGGCGTTTTCGAGCGTTGTTTGTGGGGCGATCCCTCCGTCCAGCCGCGCATTCCGACTCAATCACTCTCAGCCTGGATCATTGGCGGCAATTCCTCGCCTTGGGGAACAAATCGCATCGAAATTGAATTGACGCAGTGACGGGTGTTTTTCGGCGTAAATTGCTCGCCTTCGAAAACGTGCCCAAGATGACCGCCGCAATTGTGGCATACAATTTCGATCCGCCGCCCATCGGCGTCCGTGTGCCGGTCAACCGCTCCAGCGATTTTGTCGTCAAAACTGGGCCATCCACAATGACTCTCGAATTTGCTCTCGGAGTGATAAAGCGGTGCGTTACATTGACGGCAAATGTAAGTCCCAGGGTCTTTCTTGGTCGTGTATTCGCCGACACCGGGCCGCTCGGTTCCCTTGTCCAGAATGACGAGGGCTTCTTCAGGAGTAAGTGGGTTGAACTTTGGCATCACGTTTGGCTTTGTTGTGTTTTTCACATCGGTTTGGGGCACGGAAACCGCTTCGGTCGGTGTCGCTTCGACTTGCAAAGGACTCGTCGGCTGGGCTTCTTCACAACCAAAGCAGCAGACTGAGATCAGGATTAAATAAGGGGTGGCAAATCGCAATCGATTGATCCTCCGAGTCACACCGGGCACGTTTTTCTAGCGATTCTCGCGGCAAGAACCTTCTCGTACCATCATAGCAGATCGGAAAGATCCGAGCAGACTAAACGCCAACGAACGGGACCGGGATCAGAATTGCGTGTTGTTGTATCCACGTTTGTAGCCCATCCCAACTGGTGTACTGCGATACTTGGACAAACACCAAGTAGGTCGCCACCACGACTGGCATCAGCAAGCGAACCGTCCAGCGTGAAATCGCGGGCCACGCCCCGGCGGGCTCTTTTGCTCGGCGAGCACGGCGAAGCGCCAAGCCTTCGGCAATCCGGGCTGGCAAAATGAACGCAACAAAAACCAAACACGGCAACCACATCACCTCGCGCGGCGTCGCTTCAATCTTGAGAAGATAGAGTGGAACGGGCATCAGCACCAAACCGACCACCATCGCCCAGAACCAAGCCCAAGGTGCTCGGCGAAAATCACGTCGGATCGTCCGCAACTCGAACAGTGCCGACCAACGATTTTCTGCTGCAAAGTGAGCCTGAAGCATCGGAAGATAGAGCAGCGCCACGCCGAGGATACCCACGCACACAACGCCGACCAATCCGGCCGCTCCGGTCTCGCCATTGCGATTCACGGTAATCAACAAGACCGCTGGAATTAGCCAAACCAACGTCCCCACGAAGCCTCGGAGTCCTAGCCAAAACAAACGAGGAATTTCAAGTGACGCCGTGAACTCCCACAATCGATCCGGGGCCTCTTTCCAAGTCCTCCATCGCCAACTTTCTTTCACAAAGCGAATTGGCTGGGGCCACAAATAGTGCTTCAAATCCCCACCACGAATCCATGCCCACGCCAAATAGCCAAGTGCAAAGAAACAGCTCACGATCGCCAATAGACGCATCTGGCTGGCTTCGCTTGAACCGGGATTAATCAACTGCGAAACAGATTCCCAGTGAACCAGCAATTGCGTGGGAAGCGATGCGATAAACACGGCTGTCGCAGCCAAACCGATCTTACCCGCTTGCGGCAAATGCAACAATGAATCGGAGAACGTCGCGCCGTTCACCAACCGCCCTGCAACGTCAAGCAAGTATCCAAACGCAATCAATTGCAAAACGGGAATGGCCGTAAGCACAGCCAAAATCACCACCAGCGAAGCGATACAGAACGTACCGCCCGTAGCCCAAATCACGAATAAAAACACTCGCTTAGGCCAGCGATCCTTGCGAGATTTTTCGGGTGATTTTGCGATCGTCTGGCTCTCTTGGACTAACTTCGCCTCAATCGGCTCTCGCTCGATCACGTCATCCCCACCCAACTCCGACGAGTGTGCCAAAGCAGCATAGGGGATGACAGCGATTGTCTCGACAGGTTCCACTGGATCGACAGGTTCCACAGGAATAGTTCTCGGATGGAGTGGTGCGTGTAGAATCCGTTCCGACAGGGCTATTCGCACACTTGGATCGAATCTTGGCTCGGTTTGACAACCAGATGACAAAATTTCCAATCGTGGCCTTCCCCGCCCACATTCGGCACGCTTTGCAGGTCACCGAATCACCATGCTCTGTCCAGCCGAGCGAGCAAGCACTCAGTCCAGCCGAGCGAGCAAGCACTCTGTCCAGCCGAGCGAGCAAGCACTCTGTCCAGCCGAGCGAGCAAGCACTCTGTCCAGCGGAGCGACCAAGCACTCTGTCCAGCGGAGCGAGCAAGCACTCTGTCCAGCCGAGCGAGCAAGCACTCAGTCGAGCGGAGCAACCAAGTGCTTTACGCTTCGAACGGATGCTTCCATGGCGAGCGGTACTCTCGTTTCAGTAACGCCGATGCGGGTTCATTGTTCCGAATTTGTTCGGTCCCCTCATCCCACTTCACAACAGAGTTGCTTTCGTAGGCAACCATGCCCAATTGGACCATCGCGGTCGACTTGTAGGCTTCTTCTATGGGACAAGCCAATGGTTTTTCACCTTGGACCGCAGCTAAGAAATTAGCCATATGCTGCGTTCCCAAATCAGTGGGCACTTTGAAGGTTTCTTGCTGATCTGATTTTTTCTTGGGTACCACAGTCCACTCGTTGTCGGAAGCGAAGATCGTCGCGTCTTCACCATATAGAAAAATGCCGTTTTTCGTTTGGGGATACATTTCAGTCGCCCCCCAAAGCCGGTGTCGCCAAACGATTGGCATGTCATCAAACTCAAAGGTAACGGCCATCGTGTCCGGCGTCGTGATAATCCCTTTGTATTTATAAATCCCTCCTGATGCATTAATTTGTTTTGGCATCGACAGGCCTAGGATCATACGAGTGGCATCAAGGTTGTGAATCCCCCAATCGACGAGGTGACCATGGCCGCTCGTTCTTTCGAGTCGCCAACTTTTATGACCTACCTGGGGACTGTAAGGAATCTTCGGCGCTGGACCACACCACAAATCCCAATCGAGCGACGCCGGTGGATTTTGCGGCGTGGCGTCCTTGGTACCAGCGTTATAGTGAATTTGAACATCGGCTTGAACGATTCGTCCTGCTTTGCCCGATTCGATATATTGTTTGACTTGTTCGAATGCCTTGCTTTGGCGGCGTTGAAAACCGATCTGAACCACCTTGTCGCTGCTTGCAACGGCATCCACCATTGCGCGTCCTTCGCGGACGTCATACGACAAAGGTTTTTCACAGTAGACGTGGAGCCCTCGGCCAAGCGCTGCTTTCAATTGCAAAGCGTGCCAATGAGGTGGTGTGCCGATAATCACTGCGTCGAGATCGGCTTTGGCAAGCATGTCCTTGTAGAGTTTGAATTCAGCCGGTCGTTTTCCCTGCAACTTTTCGAGTTCGTCCGCCGATTTCTTCAGGTGGTCCGAGTCAACATCACAAATGGCTGTGATTTGAACGCCACCGACCTTCAACGCCGCTTTGGCATCGACCATCCCGTACCAACCAACCCCAATCACGCCGATCTTCAGGGGGCTGTCTTGTGCTCCGAAAACGTGCCTGGACGTCATCGCGGCGGTCGCACCCGCGGTCACTGCGGAAGCTAATAGAGTACGTCGAGTTGTCTTCATCTGGATGTGCTCCTACAAAGCGTTTGAGGGATTTAATTTCGGTGAGCGATTAAATGCGGAAACGCCTATTCTAGTCCAGCCAACCGGGCGAATGTGGCGAGCGGGTGGACTCAGCCAAACGGCACCAATTCGTCCGAATGAAAAAAGTTTTTCATTGAGGGACAAATTAGTGTTGACACCTAGCTTGAAAAGGGACTATTTCCAGATCAAACCCGAAGACTCGACGGCGGCGATTGCAGGAAGCGATCAAAGCAATACGGTTTTTTGGCAGTGCCTTGAAGTTCTGTGAAGTCTATTCACAGCCGGTAACCTGGGTTTTACCTGTACAGGTGTGCGACCTTCGTCGCAAAGCATCATTGTGATGTGTGCCACTGAAAAAAGTGCCACTGCAAAAGCATCACAACAAAATGATGGCTTTTGCGATGATGGTGATACGCCTCTACGGGTTGATTCTCGGAGCGACCGCTATCATTGAAGTCTCACCGCGAAGAAGGAGAGTCGCGTTGAACCGCCTCTTAACCGCAAACGAACCGTGTGCAGATTTTGCAACTCGTGCAACCGATCCTGCAATTGTGACCCGACTCACCCTTGTGAAGCGTCTCACTTTTGTGACGTTGATCGCACTGACGACAAGCGTCTCTGCTCAACTTCCCCTGCCTCCCGGCACCAATGCTCCTGCGAACCAGGGCATCCCGTCGGCTGAGCAACTGATTCCGTTAGTCCGATCGGCGATGAGTCGACAAGACTACGCTACCTCAGTCGAATTATTTCGACACGCAGCTGTGTTGGGAGCAAAATCTCCTCAAACAGCAACGATGATCGACAATCTTCGCGGTGAGCTAATCACGGCGGGACTCGACCGAACCTTACTGGCACTGCCACCAAGTGTTCCGCTAAGCAAACTCACTGCGGGCACCCCATTAACGGGTAAATCGCCTAGTACTGGGATGCAGCGTCTACCTTCGGTTGCGGGGGCAAAACAAGTCGCTTCGGGTACCACGCCAAGCGGTGGACCAGCCGAAATCGCCAACCGAAAACGTGAAGCATTACGTTTGGTAGCGATTGGCCGAGCGGCACTCGATCGCGGCGACGCATCGACGGCCCTAACACTTGCGAGGCAAGCAAAATCACTCAATGTCCCGGAGAAGGAATTCGCTTCTGGCGAACCTCGCGTGTGGCAACTCCTGCTTGATGCCGAATCAGCAGCACGTCGAAGCGGCATCGCACTAACCAGTGGTACCGAATCATCCGGAGGCGTTGAACTCGCCAATGGAATGTTCGGCGAGAACGAACCAAACGGCGTTGTACAAACGGTATTCAACCCAGGAAACGCCGCCAACACCATTCAACAAGTTCAAAATCAAGCTCTTGCTCCACTGCCAGCCTCCAACGGCTCCACCAGCTACGCGGCCAGTGTTTACAAAGAAGGCCTCGATGCGTTGACCAGTGGCGATCAAACACTTGCACGCGAAAAGTTCTTGGAAGCATGGAAGTATGAATCGACTTTGGATTTGGACACGCGTCGACAACTCAAGGACAAGCTCACCTTGCTGCAACCCAATCGTTTGGGATCCGCGACCGGTACGACTGCTAACCAAGCGATGACGCCAATTGACAAAGCGGCACTGGAAAACCAAGAGAAGACTCGCCGTTTGTATCGCGAAGTGACAGCAGAATTAGCGAACGCCAGCAGCCTGAAGGAATCTGCACCTTTGGACGCACTCGACCAACTCGAGAAGTTGCGTCGCCGTGTGGAAGGATCCGACGTTGATGATGCAGCGAAACGATCACTGACATCGATGGTGACCAGTGCACTCAGCGGTCAAAAGCAATACGTCGAAGCCAACCGCGCTCAAATTAATTTGGATTTGCAAAACGAATCGGTTCGAACCGACTTGGCCACCGAGGCCCAGCTAGAAGCGAGGATCGATGATGAGATTGCATCGCTGGTCCAAAACTTTAACGAACTGATCGACGAGCGACGCTACAACGAAGCGGAAGTGGTTGCGAAACAGGTCATGGAATTAAAACCGGAATCGCCCATTGCGATCACGATGTTCCACAACGCTCGGATGCAAGTCCGCGGGTTGATGGATCAAGAAATCCGTGATGCAAAAGAAAACAGTTTCTTAACAAACATGTTAGACGTCGAACGTGCTGCGATCGGGATTAACCCTGAAAAGAACTACGAAATGCCCGATGCGAAGGTCTGGGAAGACCTTTCGAATCGCCGCATGAGGGGTTCGTCGATCGACGACAAGTTGACCGTTCGCGAACAAGAAATCAAGCGATTGCTATCGACGGATGTCAACGTCAAGTACAAGAATCGCCCGATTCGCGAAGTACTCGAAGACTTGTCCAACGTGACAGGAATTCCAATCGTGATGGATAACCGATCGTTGTCGGCCGTTCGTGTCACTCCCGATACGCCGGTCACCTTGGACTTGCAAAAGAGCATCCCACTCAAAAGTGCACTGAGCATTATTCTCGGTGAGCTTGAGCTAACCCACTTGATCGAAAACGATGTTCTGAACATCACCAGTGTCGAAGCCACTCGGTCCAAGGTCTACGCTCGAACCTATCGTGTAACCGACTTGGTAACGCCGATCCCGAACTTTACCAGCAGTGCCGACGATGGTCTCGCCGGTGCTCTTCGCAACGCGTATCAAATGACCAATCCGCAAACGGATGTTCAATTGGTTCCCGTTTCGCCAACCGACTTGCGAACTGGCATGGCACGCAGCATGTCACCGGGCAATGCCAACCCTGACGTCCTCGGCCAATATTCGCCGATGGGCATGGGTAACGGTTTCGCGGGTGCCGGGGGCATGTCCAATGCTGGTGGCCAAGGGGGCGGTTCGATGGCGGACTTTGATTCCCTGATGCAATTGATTCAAACCACGGTTGCCCCCGAAATGTGGGAAGCACTCGGTGGTGCAAGCACGATGGCTCCGTACCCACAAAACCTAAGTCTTGTGGTTCGAACAACGAGTGAAGTTCACGATGAAATCGAAGAATTGCTGGCGACGCTCCGTCGACTTCAAAACCTTCAAATCACGATCGAAGTTCGCTTCATCACATTGTCGGATACATTCTTCGAGCAAATCGGTGTCGACTTCGATGTCCAATTCGATGACAACACGCCACAATTGCCGAACGATGACTCCGGCGAGTCCGTGACGATTGGTTTCAACGGAATCAGTGGATTGCCGACACCCGACTTGGACATCACGTTCAATAACAACAGTTTCGGTGCAACGCCTCCATTCAGTGCTCCTGACCCTGGTGCGATCTCCACGATTGGATTTGCGATTCTAAGTGACATCGAAGCGTACTTCTTCTTGCAAGCCGCTCAAGGTGACAACCGAAACAACGTCATGCAAGCACCGAAGGTAACGCTCTTTGATGGCCAATTCGCAACGATCTCGGACATCACACAGCGGCCGTTCGTGACCAGTATCACACCTGTTGTCGGTGACTTCGCGGTTGCCCAACAACCTGTGATCGTGGTGCTCAACGAAGGCACACAGTTGAACGTACAGGGAATTGTCAGTGATGACAAACGATTCGTACGCTTGACATTGGTTCCTTACTTCAGCCAAATCGGCGACGTCGACACCTTCACCTTCGAAGGCCGCCGTTCAACGAGTAGCCGAAGCGAGGAAGACACCAACGGTGACGGAGTCGTCGACGAAGACGATGCGGTTGACGAAACCGAAGACTTCACCGAGGGCACGACAGTCCAATTGCCAACATTGGCGAGTACTTCGGTCAGCACGACCGTTAGTGTTCCCGACGGAGGCACGATTCTGCTAGGCGGAATCAAGCGGCTTGCCGAAGGCCGTGTTGAACGGGGCGTCCCGTTCCTGAGCAAGATCCCTTATGTCAGCCGATTGTTCCGCAACGTGGCAACCGGTCGTGACGCTCGAAGCTTGATGTTGATGGTCACACCACGAATCATCATTCAAGAGGAAGAAGAAATCGCTCAAACCGGTTACGATCCAACACGATAGTTCGGATTAGCGAGCTGTTGAAAAAGACAAACGCCCCGCGAAAGCGGGGCGTTTTTTTGTTTTGAGTCACTGAATGCGCGAACGTTTTGCCTAGCTCGCACCTTCTCGCCGCATGGTCAATTCGCGAACAATATCACCGTGAAAATATTGAACCGGCAGGTAACTGTTTCCACTCATTGGTACCGAAACACGTACAGTGACTTCAGCCGTGTCACGCTCAATCGTACCAGGGGTCACGATCACCGAGACGTTGGTTACGCCTAGCGAAGCCATGATTGATTCGGCGATATTTTCCGCTTCATCGGCAGTCGCCCCAGGAATCATGGCGGTTCGCGTTGCTTCGTAGACCGCGTTATCAACAGTGTGCCGGATCATTGCGGCACGGCAAAACTCGAACGATGCAAAGAAGAACAAAAACAGGATCGGTACCGTGATGGCGAATTCCACCATGGCCGCCCCCCTTCGTCGCTGAGGTCTGCTTCGCTCTTGAAGTTTGATTCGATTCGGTTGTTTGGTTGGCTTGATCATCGAAGATCCCTTTTTCCGTAACTACTGAGTCAACATCGTGGACAAAGTCAAAGCAATCTCACGGTAGATTCTTCGCAATTCCTCACCGCTAGCGGCGTGGTAATGTTTTCCGCCGCCAATCGTCGCGACCTCGCCCATTCGAGCGATGTCGGCTCCAGTTCCAAACGTAATCGTATGTATCGTCACTCCATCGGCCGCTAGTCGGACTGCCGAAGTGCTTGGCTCGGGGCCGCGGTTGTGTTGGCCATCGGTCATCACAATCATCGTTCGCTCGACGAATTGTGAATCACGACTGTTGCTCATGATCGCATGCCCTGCGTCCATGCCGCGTGAAATACTTGTCCAACCGCCAACTGCCATCGCTGACATTGCGGAGGAAACCTGAGCAAGATCATCGGTCAATTGAACGTCTTCGGAGGCTTGGTCATTGTAGGAAGCAAGCCCCACTTTCTCTTCAACCGAAGTGTCGTTCAACGTAGCGATGAAAATGTCGATCGCAGCCCTCAATTCACCGATTTTGTAACCAGCCATCGAACCACTACGGTCAACCACCAACACGATATCCCGTTCTATGTAGGTTGCCGTCGCTTGCGTCTGCGGCTCAAAATACTCGACGCCGACGAAGTTGCCAAAGAACAAGGGAACCGCACCGGCGTTGGAATCCGTTGTCCGTTTGCCATTCACTTTGACGCTATTCATCGGAACTTGGTTGGAAACGAACTCGAACTTTCCTGAGCTCGATTCCTCGCTGCGTCCGAATTCAAATTCACCTGCCTCGATGATCAATGGCTCGCTGTTGACCGTATTCATCAACGCGATTTCTTGCCCACGCACAACCGCCAAATCTCGATCTTGCGTAATCGAAAGCTCGAGCGCCGCCGCTTTGGACGCGGCATCGGTGGCACTTCGTAGTTCCGTACGCGAAAGGTGCATTTGTGCAATGTCGACCGAGAACGTCACGGCGATCATAAAGCCGATCATCATAAAGACGATTAACACCAACATCGCACCACGGCGATTGTTGGCTTTGGCTGGCCGTTCAAAAGTGTAGATCGGTTTCATTCTTTAACCATGGTTACGCGAGCGACAAGGTTTCGATTAGCGATAAACTGGCCCGCCAGTGGGCTGTTCGTTTGTGTTGGCGCGGAAACTTCCACTGCCACCAACTCCCCCCGAACTGCGTTGTCCGGCAAGTTTTCTGGAAAACTCACTGCGAAATCAACGACATTACGAGCGTTGAGAATATTGACAGCACGGTCTCTCGCCGTATCCGGTGTCGAATCGCTCAGCGCCGCTTCGCGTGCACCTTCATAGGCCGCGACCGCCAGGGATTGTTTCAAAAAGATGAAGCTACTTGCTTCGATCGATCCGAACACCAAAATCACCAAAACAGGCAAACAAACAGCGAATTCGACCGCAGCGACACCACGTCGGGATCGCTTTCGACCAATCGAGTGGGTTTGCGTCTTGGCTGTGATATTGAAAAAAAGACGATGAATCATGACGGTGCCTATGCCTCCGGCTTCGTTTCAGTGGTTTCCGGTGGAGTCTTTGTTAAACCCTCGCAGCGATCAACGACGCTATTAAAATCGCGCGCCATTTGTTGCCAAAAGTCGTTGTTCCGGAAAGACAAAGGAGCCACTTCGCGGCCTTGGCTTACTGAGGCAAGTGCCCCTCGAAGTCGCAGAATCGGCCCTGCGAATCGATTGGTCAACTTGATGGTGTCCCAAACAAACGCAGGAATCAGAGCAAGAGTGACAATAAAGAACGGAAAGAACCGTCGCATCGTGTCACCAAAAGTAGTTTCCCAATTGGCATCAGGTTGTTCAAACAAACGGATCCAAATGGTCAGGGCAATCGCATTGCAGACGAAAAAGACAATCCAGTGAAGGGTAATCTTTCGAAGCAATCCACCTTGGACTTCGCGGTCGACAAGTTTACGATTGCGGCGAGTGTTGCTTTCAGACATGTGATTGGGTTCTATAACGATGGTGATCGAGCGACTTTTGAATTGTTTCTCAACAATCGAGACTCCACCTGAATCTCACATGGAGCCTAGTGCGCGGAGAGACAGACCTGCCAAAAGGACACGCTTAAATAACCGAACTTCATAGCGTATGACGCGAAGTTGTCGGGTTGTAAGGGTGATACCAAATACACGGGAATCGTGTATTATGCTTGCCGAGTTGAGTTTGTGAATTGTCCGCCCTTGCTTGCCCCGTTACGCGTCACTAGCGTTTAGGTATGCGTTCGTTTCCACCGCTTTGTTTTCAAGCGGACTGACTTTTGGATATGGCTCGATGCATCAATGTGCTCATCACCATCACGATGTCCAAAACTACGGCCCCGCGTTCGCGATTGGCGTCGGATTAAATGTTGCGTTCGTGTTGATCGAAGCTGGCTTTGGGTTTTGGACGGATTCTCTCGCACTGCTTGCCGATGCGGGGCACAACCTCAGCGACGTACTCGGGTTGCTGATGGCATGGGGCGGATTCGCCCTTTCGAAAGTCCGCCCCAGCAGTACTCGGACTTATGGATGGCGAAGCACCACGATCCTGGCAGCGTTGTTTAATGCGTTGCTACTTTTAGTAGCGATCGGCGGCATCACTTGGGAAGCAATCGAACGTCTTCGCGAACCGTCAATGGTCGCCGCGCCAACGATCATCATCGTGGCCTTGATCGGTGTCGCCATTAATACCCTCACGGCTTTATTGTTCATGCGTGGTCGCCACGGCGATTTGAACATTCGCGGCGCGTACCTGCACATGGCTGCCGACGCGCTGCTATCGCTAGGGGTAGCAGTCGCCGGTGGCTTGATACTATGGACTCAGTGGAATTGGATCGATCCCGTCACTAGCCTCGTGATTGCCGCCGTCATCTTCGTTGCCACCATCGGACTACTGCGTGAATCGGTTGACTTAGTCCTTCAGGCGGTGCCACCCGAAATCGACATGACCGAACTGACCACATACCTTGTGGAATTGCCCGGCGTTTCCGAAGTCCATGATTTGCACGTTTGGGCGATGAGCACGACTGAAATTGCATTGACCGCACACCTGGTTAAGCCCGAACTCGCTAACGACGACGAATTGCTAAGCCAATTGGCCGAGGACCTGCATCACGACTTCAACATTGGCCACACAACCATCCAAATTGAGCGATCTGTGCAAGCGGCCAATTGCCATCAAGCCGACGAGGGAACGCTTTAGTTTCGTCAACGCCCACTCGGCGCCGACGCATCTAACCGAGCGACGCATCCAACCGAGCGACGCCACCACCAGCTCACGCCACGACATGGCTTTTCAGCGGATCGACTGCTGCTACGGTAAGTCTCCATTCACTGCTGAACTTAGATCAACGAATCAAGCTCGTCGGTAAGTGTTTTGAAGCGAGCAAGTGTTTTGGCAACCGGCTCGGGCTGAGTCATGTCAACGCCTGCATCGCGGAGCAAATCGAGGGGGTCTTTGCCGCAACCGCTGGAAAGGAACCGCAAGTAATCATCGAGTTCTTGCTTGCCTCCTTCGAGCACGCGGCGAGACAAGGCCACTGCGGCGCTTAACCCGGTCGCGTACTTATAAACATAGAACGCACGGTAAAAATGCGGGATTCGGAAACACTCAAGCTCTAATTCCTGATCCACGACAAAGTCGGGACCGAAGTAGTCATTGAGCAATTTGCGATACACCTCACGAAATGCTTTGACGGTTAACGGTTCGCCCGCCTCGGCCATCTCGTGGGTCACCTTTTCGAACTCCGCAAACATCGTTTGCCGCACGACGGTGGCGCGAATCCCGTCAAGTTCGTTGTTGATCAGGTACGCGCGTTCGTTATCGTCGCCAGCGTTTTTCAGTAAATAGTCGGTCAGCAATTGCTCATTGAACGTGCTGGCGACTTCGGCAACGAAAATCGTGTAGTTGTAGTACTCAAACGGTTGGTCTCGTGCCGAATGCCAACTGTGCATCGAATGCCCTGCTTCGTGCGTGAGCGTGAAGACATCATTGAGGACTTCTTCTTTAAAATTCATCAAGATGTACGGATCGGCGTCGAACGTGCCACATGAAAACGCACCACTCTGTTTACCTCGATTTGGATAGCGATCGGACCACCGACCGCGAAGGCCCGCTTCTAAAACGCCGAGGTATTCATCGCCGAGCGGAGCGAGTGATTTCAGGATCACTGCGACCGCTTGGTCCCACGTATGTTGCTTTTTGACATCGCTAAGGATTGGGACATAGGTATCGTAATGATGGATTTTTTCGATGCCCATTTTGCGTCGCCGGACATCAAGGTAGTGATGGACGTTGGGCAACGAGTCACGGACAGCGGTGATTAGATTGTCGTAGACTTCCGTTGGCACGTTATCGGGAAACAACGAAGCCTCGAGACTGCTTTTGTAGTTTCGGGCTCGAGCGTAATAGACATCGCGTTGAATACTGCCGCCGAGGGTTGCTGCCAACGTGTTTTCATGTTGCGAAAATTGCTCGTAGTATTGGTGGAATGCCTTTCCCCGGACATCGCGATCGGGGCTGATCAAAAATTGGCCAAACGTTGCGTGCGACAACTCGATTTTGCGACCGGTGTGATCCTCGATTTCACCAAAACGCAAGTCGGCGTCATTTAATTGCCGAAACGCATTGCCGGCTGCCGAAGCCATTTCGCCCTGCATCGCCAACAACCGTTCTTCATTGTCACTTAGCGTGTGAGGTCGATAGCGGACCAGTCGCTGCAATTGCAAACGGTAGGGGGCGATTAGCTCGTCCGCCATCAAATCAGTCATATGATCTTCGGGGATCGCTAGCAATTCGGGACGAATGAACGAAGCCGCTTGGCCCGCCCGGACTGCCAAATTCTGAAATCGCATCTTCATTGCTTGGCTAGCACTGTCCCCTTGATCTTCCGTTGTCCGCAAAAAAGCGTAAGTACCGACACGTTCGGCCAATCGATCGAATTGGCTGTCGAATGCCAATGCTTCGGCAAGCGTCTCGGCGGATTGGCTCAAACGCCCCCGAAAAGTCTCAAAAGTGGAAATCTGTTCGTCAAGTTTCTTGAACTCTGCCTCCCACGTCAGGTCGCTTTCACAAAGACTTGAGAGGTCCCAACAATGGTCAGGATTGACTTCTTCGCGGGTCAGCAGGGTAGCGGTCGACATAGGAATGACTATTCAAATTAGGGGGAAGAGACTTGCGTGCGAGCGGTTTTCACAAAAAATCCGATTTTCGCGAACATTGTAACGAACGAATTGAAAAAGAAACGCCCCAAGCCGATTTCAACATTGGCCCAACAGTGGCTAGACTATGAAAAATGCAAAATGCTTCCTGACCCAACGGGGCCCACAAGTTGAGCGGCAGAACGAAACGACCTGCCGTTGTCGCTACGGTCGCCCGGGGCGTGGTTTTCCGCCGTTAGCTCCACCGTCGGGCAACGGTAGCTAAGATGCTTTATCCGCCGCGTTTTATCCGCCGCTCGCTTACCGAGACAATTTTTTCAATGCCAGCGATCACTTGCCCTCATTGCCAAGCGAAAATCAATGTTCAAAAAATGCCTGCGGGCGGAAAGATCAAATGCCCTCGCTGCGCCAAGGTGATTAGCCTCGGTCGCTCTCAACCATCGTCACGTCCAAGTGCTGCTTTGAACCCGAATGACGAAGGTTTCGATTTTGCCCAGATTAATTTCCCCAGTGCGGGGCCGGCCCCCACGGTCTCACAATTTCCCGTCAAGAACGACGTCACGGTTTATGCGGGACCAATCCCTGGGGATCCTTTAGCGGATGCCACAGCCGAAGAGCAATCCGTTGCCGCAGCAAACGATGCAGTCAGTGGCGATAAAAAAAGAACAAAAAAATCACCTCTCCTCATCGGGGGAATCGCGATTGGCGTGATCGGCTTGTTGGCCGTATTTGCCGTCGTCGGCATGATGCTTTCGAAAAAGGGAGGCGGTTCCGCGGGTGAATCGAAAGTCGATGCGGTTGCCGCTGTGACGGCAAAATTAAAACCCGGTTTTTATGTCGTGGACATGGAAGGCGTCGCTGTTGCGATGCCCAATGGCTCCGAGTCGGACCCCCAATTGCGAGTTGGAAAATCGGTGATCGTCCAAAGCTCGACCACAGGGTCGATGTACTTTTTCAAGGCCAGCACCGGCAGTAAAGCGGAATTGGATGTGAAGCAGTTAACCAATCGAACCAAACGGGAACTCGTAGGTGACTTGTTGGGTGTGTCTGAAACGACACGTAACGGATACAAGGGAATCAAGGGAACGCTCGCAACCAGTTTCTATTTTTCGGGCATGAATATGCCAGTCGAGGTTTTCAATGTCGATGGACGATTCGTGATCATTGGATGTGTACCGGCCAGCATGGGCGCGGACGTCGAAACACAAATGTCAATCGACCGTGGGGCCGAGGCAGCCGAACAGGAAGTCTTTTACGACTCGTTCACCATCGGTTCGAATTCAGGTGGCGGATGGTTCTAATGACGTTGGGCGGCCACGCAGGCTGGTAGAAGCGTCAAATTGACGAGCGTCCCAAGCAGCAACGTCGCTGCGACTAAGATGCCGAAGGTCGCCGTCGGTATGAATTCGCTTGTCGAAAGCACACTAAACCCGACCACCAAAGCACCGGTTGCCAGCAGAATTGGCACTCCGACGTTGCCCGCCGCATGCGAAACCGATCGGCGGATCGAATGGCCGCGGTTTCGATAACGTCCGTAGCCCAAAAGCAAATGCACGGCACCATCAATCGTCAATCCAATCGAAACCGCTGCGATCATCGTCGCACCCATGTTGATTTTGCCGCCGAGCCAACCTGCGACCGCCAGCACAACAAAAGCAGGCAGAATGGTGGGCAACAAGGATGCCAGTGACAACCGAATTGAACCGGTTGCTATCCAAAGCAGTAGCCATACCAAAATCCCGGCCACCGCAAGACAGCGCCATTGGTCACCAACCAACTGCGCCACCAAACGTGACATCATCACGTAATAACCGGTCACTTTGGGCTTGATTTGATTCGGTAAATCGATCGTGTCTCGCCATGCTTGAGCCGACGTGTGCTCAGCGACGACTCGTTCCACTTCTCGAATCAACGCGATCTTTTGTTCCGCCGGTAATTGCTCTTCGCTGCGCAACATAATTCGCAGCATTTTCGGTGAGGAAACCTGCGACGATTCATCGGATGCGTCATTACCGGCAAGCAACGCAGCGAAGAAACTTGGCATTGTGATTCGCATTCCTGATAGCCGGACCGACGGCGGCGCCATTCGCAATAGCGGTGCCAAACTTACCACATAATTGACGTCGGCCATGCTAAGTACTTTTGTCAATTTAGCACCATCGGCATCGACATCACGTAGTTTTTTCTGCAGCTCAATTACTTGCCGAAAATAGCCATTGGACCACTTCTTTGGCCCCGGCAAAATCACATCCCAAACGCCCGCGCCTCCAAATTCGTGCTCGACGGAATTGTAGGCGACCACGACCGGACTATCGCTTCGAAAGTTGTTCAAAAAACTCGTTTCCGGTGTCGCTTGCCACGTTTGATAGACCGATGCGAACATCACAACAATCGAAACTGCGATGAGCGATTTCCGATGTCCGACCGACCAATCGGCTAATCCAATACAGTAACGGCTAATACGAATGGTCGCCCTGCGTTGGGCTCGATGAAGTGATCCAAAGAATCGCAAATCGGGCATCATCATCGTCACCGCAGCAAAAAATGCGATCGAAACAAACACGGCAATCGAAGCGATTGCGATCATGATGCCAAATTGACGAACCGGAAGAATCCGAGACCAACCAAGCGCAGCGAATCCTGCCGCATCGGTCACACAGGTCCAAAAGATGGGAACGATCAACGTTGAAATCGCACGCTCAGATGCTTCTACTTGACTAAGGCCCCTTGCGCGAGCGTTCTGAAACTTAACACCGAGATGCAAAACTGCGGCTACAGAAATCACCGTAACGATCGCCGTCATAATGGTCGAAACCAACGATCGATGTATGCCAAACAACACGGTGAACGCTTCGGTCACGACAACGGACCAAACAACAACCAATGCCGTTAAGAATACAAATCGAAAATCCATCAACGTGATCAGCACGACAATGCTTAGTAGCACCAGGGTCACGGTGGCAAGTTTTCGACCATCCCTTTCGACCAAGTCGAAACCATCATTGATCAAAACGGGTTCACCCACCAAAAAACCGGCTCCGATCTTTCCATCAAATTGATCCGGCAAGGCGTCCGCGACTTGCTGTAGCGATCGGATCGTTTCAGGAGGATGTTTGGGGTCCAACGTCGCCACCACGGCGGCCAGCGAGTGGTCGCGAGAATGGGTGTAGCCAGAAAAGATCAAATCGATTCCGCGAGCGACAATGTCATCGCGGTGAGTCAGCGGTGGATTTTTGGAAGAGCGGGAAAAAAAATTGGCTGGTCGGATTCGCTGCACTGCTGCGTCGAGAACCGACGTCGACAATACACCACTGACGCCTGGAATCACCCGCACCTGTTGCGAAATCGCCTCGCTTCGGTCAATCCCTTCGCGACTCATTAGATTGTCGTCGCGATAAACTAGCATCGCGACGGCATTGCCACCAAACAAATCTTGAAGTAATTGGTAATCCAAAAGAGTCGGATCGTCCGGCGCAAACATACTGGCGATTCTGCGGTCGAGCGACAAATGACGCGCAACGGGGAACGACACCGCAAACACCATCAATCCCAACACAGCCATCACGATCCGATGACGAACCCAAAACGACGCAGTACGACGTGTCCAACGGCCAAAGGAAGACGCAGAAGCGGAAGAGTCGGGGGAGTTCATGATGCTCACTCGCATCGAAGTCGTTGCGAGGTTAACCTTTAATGCTTGCGTCGTCTTTTTTTCGATTCGCGTTAGCGGTTGTCAAAAATTGCTGAATTCAAAATGGTCGCCAAGAACATCGATCGCGATCGTCATTTTCGTGACGGTCCTGGTGCGAGGTGCTTTCTTGGCAACTCATCTCGACCAATTCAATCAAGACCCTGATGCCTACCGGGCCATCGCTGAAACCTTATCCGCAACCGGCGTGTTTGGTTTGCGGGATGGTAACAACCCCGAAGGAATTCGACCAGCAAAGGCGACGGCGTTTCGCCCTCCGTTATACCCTTACGTTTTGTCTTTCCTGACGGTGGATGGCGTGGTTTCCCCGCATTTGGTGGGTCTGCTGCATTTGCTGCTCAGTGTGGTCACGGTGTTATGCACTCTATCGGTCAGTCAAAGATTGATCGACCGGGGGAAAATCGGCCCAGCCACATTGTTGGCTGCGGCATTGGTGATCTTTGATCCGATCCTGCTTCAACAATCCAGTCTTGTGATGACCGAAACCTTAGCCACGGCCTTAGCCAGCATCGTGGTATGGTTTTGGGCGTGCAAGTTGACGCATCGGCCAAGCTTCGTCAATGCAATGGTCTTTGGCGGCTTACTTTCCCTGGCGTATCTGTGTCGCCCAACATTTTTGGTCTGGGCAGTGTTGATGCTATTGGCAACTTTGGCAGGAATCGACGGAAAGTGGACAAAACGACTCTCCTGTTTCACTGCCGCTACGATGATCGTCATTTGTACGATGGGGCTTTGGATGGCACGAAATGTCCGTGCGATCGGCAATCCAATCTGGGCGACAACGCATGGCGGATACACGCTTCTGTTGGCAAACAATCCTTCATTCTACGATTACTTGCGAAACCGATCGGTTGGCGAAGTTTGGGACGCCGAACCCTTCCTGCTCGCCTATTCCCATCGCCGTGATGGCGATCCGACCACGTCAAAATTCTGGCATCGAGATTGGTCACAACCTAGCGAGACCACCCACCAGATATCCAACGAGGCTGAAATCCCAGAGCTCACTGAAATCCCAGAGCTCACTGAAATCGGGGGCCAAGAAACCGAGGTTTCGATGGATGACGATCAATTGGCCTACGAAGCAGCCAGAGCCACGATTCGGCGAAATCCGGCGATGTTCGTTTGGTCGTGTTTCGTTCGCGTTGGACGTCTTTGGAGCCCGATGCCTCATTTGACACCCGGACGATCACGCGTGCCACTGGTGGCGGTGACCACCTATTACACACTCATCTACCTCGCACTACTGGTGGGCGTTCTGCGTCTAGGACGTGAAATATTCAAACCACATTGGTGGGCGATTCTAGCCTTGGTGGTCACTTTGTCCGCTGTTCACGCGGTTTACTGGAGCAACCTTCGCATGCGTGCTCCCGCGTCGATTGGATTAGCGGTCCTCGCTGCGAGTTCCATCGTCCGTCGCGCTGGGAATAAGTCAGACAAGGACAGCGGGAAATAAGTCGGACAAGGAAAAATCTGCCATTTCTGCCAACGGATGCAAAACAAGTTCCGTTCAGCTAAGATGTTTGGAAATCACGATGCGGAACGACCATAAGTCATTCCTCCCCTCCTAAATTCCCCTCCCCCAATAAAGAAAAGACTCTTGAAGGATACAAACATGTTGAAGCGATTATGCCTTTCGGTATCGGCCGTGGCCGCTCTCTCGCTAGTCGGTGCCGTCAATGCGGCAGAATACCTGAACGGTATCGAGTGGCAAGAACCGGCCGTCGTGACGCCTGGAAAGACCGATTCGGACGCACCCTCGGATGCGGTCGTCTTGTTTGATGGCAAGGATTTATCCTTGTGGAACAATGGCGAAAACTGGATCGTCAAAGATGGCGTGGCTACTACCGGAAAAGGCAGGATTCAAACCAAAGAATCCTTTGGGGATTGCCAACTTCATATCGAATGGGCAGCTCCTACTCCCGCGACCGGGGAAGGACAGGGCCGCGGAAACAACGGTGTGTTAATCATGGATCGGTACGAGGTTCAAATTCTCGATTCCTACGAAAACAAAACCTACTTTGACGGCCAAGCGGGGGCAATTTACAAACAGCAACCTCCGGCGGTCAATGCGATGCGCCCACCAGGCCAATGGAACACGTACGACATTTTCTTCACCGCACCGCGATTCGATGATCAAGGCAACTTGGAATCTGCCGCCTACGTGACGGTGCTGCATAACGGCGTGCTGATTCAGAACCAGTTCGAACTGCTCGGCGACACTCCCTATAGTCGTCCACCACAATACAAAGCGCATCCACCCAAAGCACCGCTTACGCTATTCGAGCATGGCAACGCGGTCCGGTTCCGAAACATTTGGATTCGCGAGTTCACGCCAGTCAAAGGGAAGCAAGTTCGCGAACCCTTCATTCGCAATGGCAATAAAGAAACACCAATCAAGTGACCGGCACTCTTCGCTAGAATTGGTATCCAGACGCTGACGCCCTGGGTACCGTTTCGGCACGGCCGGCAGTTCCGGAAACGCGGTCGTGTCAAGACCGGCCCGCTTGAATCAAGTCTTCCGGTAGTCGTTGTCAGCCGATGGCATGTGAGTACCGGTAGCTCGTTAAGCATTTCTTTCCGGACACGCATTGGCTCAACACATGTATTGGCTCAACACATGTCGCGAAGATTCGAATCGATAAACGCAACTTTTTCGCTGAATCTAGCAAACCGCCAAGCCTATTTGATCGTATAGGGACGAAGGCTAAGACGGCCATTTCTTTCCGCAAACATCAAGTATTCTGTGAAATATGGCAACTGACACGGACCCAAAACCACTCGTTCCGATGATGGGAGCCGAAGGAGGCTTTGCTCCCGATGAGGAGATTGCTCCGTTTCGTATTAGCGGCTTGTTTTGCCTGTTATTCGGCGTTTTGAGCATTTTCTCGCTGATTGCCTACGTCATGATCGCGTTTCCTCTAATTGCGATCGCGTTGGGCCTTTTTGCGCTCCGAAAGTGGGATGGCCCTCGCCCATCGGGAGTGGCCCTGGCAAAAATAGGGCTCGTATTGGCCTTAGGTTTCGGGTCGTGCGCAGCTTGGATGCACCAAATGCGTTCTCGTACGCTGGGCTCGCAGGCGGAATATTTTGCGAAACAATACATCGAACTGCTCGCAAACGACCAAATCCCAATCGCCGCCGAACTGCGAAAGGACTATGTCAACCGTGCACCGACCCATATGCCGCTTAAACAGCACATGGAGTCAAACGAAATGGGCAGAAACGCCCTAGATGATCTGCGAGGCGATTCGGCTAATTTGGGAATCGGAGGCCCCGACAACGTAGATGCCTGGGTACCCGCTAAACCCACTCGCGTCTATTACAACTACGGAAACTACAAAGCAGAGGTCCTTTTAAAGGATTCCAATAATCCCGAAGCCAAAAAAATCATTGTTTTGCTCAAATACGACATCGACCCGGATGGAAACGGGCAATGGTTAGTGGAACAATGTCGCCAAGACATGAAAAAATTGGTCGCAGAAGCCGTCCTTTAGCGAGCCTACATCAGTGGCCCTAACCATTCGATGTGCTCGCACTCATACGCTTCATGTTCGTCCAAGCGCTGAGCAAACAAGCCAACTTCGGAAATCGCAGCTTCCCATGAATCAAATGGCGGATCAAGCTGCGAAAGCCTGTCGATAAGACCTTCTAGTTCTTTCATCAATTGGTTGTGGTCTTGTTCGGCTTTCTTGCAACTTTGGGCGACTTCATTAGAACCTTCGGGATAAGCTTCGGCTAACTGATGCCCCATCTCTTTTTCACGCGCAAAGTGATAAAGCAAACGCTCGCGCAGACGGCTTAACTGACGAGCGGCTTCACCGAATTTCGGAACGCCGGATTGAGCAACCGCGTCGGCCCAGTCGCGAAAACGATCCACTTGGTCGTTTAAGTCACGATGCTCCACTTTCCATTTCGAAAACAGCGAGCGAATGTCTGTCGTATCAAGTTTGCCCATCACGACCTCCGCAGGTGCGGAACGCAAAAAAAGAAAAGAGACGTGCATCCCATCAATTTGTGTGCAACATCGGGACCAAAGGAACCGTCCAATCAAAGGATCCGGTAAACCCCGCGTTCCCGTGGTGATCCTATCGGAGCACCGGGGCGCTATCGCACATGCATAATCGAATCGCCAATCGATCTGTGACGAAGTGTCGCGCAAACAAAAGCCGGCCGCCAAAGACAACGCTTCAGCGGCCGGCACAAACGACACCATTAAGCCCGCTTTTTGCGAGACTTACTCTTTCTCTTGCTCCAATTTTTTGAAGCCCTTTTCAAACGGTTTGTCCGCGAACACCAAGGCGATTTTTTCATCGCCTTCGGCGGAATCGACTTTGCCTTTACAACCATTACAACAAAATTGGACGGCGACCCCAGCGACTTTGGTTTCCGTTTCTGCGTTCAGTGGATTGCCACTCATCGGGCAAGCCTCTTGTTTGAATTGCTTGGTGGCAACCAATTGATGGTTTGCTTTTGTGGCAAACTTTTCGGGAGCTTTGCTAAACTTTCCGGCACATCCGTCGCAACAAAAATAGACCTTCGCGTCTTTGTAGTCAGCGGATTTAGTTGCCTTGGCTGGTTTTGGAGCCACGACACACTTGATGTCGTCGAGTTTCACTTCAGCTGCATAAACCGTCACGCCTGCAATCAGAGCGATCGCAAGACCACCCATCATTTTTTTCATTTGCATCGTTCATATCTCCGCTTTGGATTGTGTCTTGATGGGGCTAGAAGTCCCAATTGGAAAAGTTGGATCCATCTTAGGTGGCACGACGGAGGCAAGTCAAGCCATTTGGGTGGTGACCACCTGGCTCGCCCGTGGAGTTCCTGCGTTCTGTTCGCAGAAAATTTGCAAAATGCGGCGTGAAGTGTCACTATGAACGGGTGCAAATCACATCATTTCGGGACGCAAGCTTCTCAGGAATAAACCGTGAATAACCGCGACACTATCCAATCCATTCTCAAGACAGCCAAAACCGGCAGTCTCGGTACGGTCGGCGACGACAACGTTCCCTTCGTGAGTCTAGTGACGGTGGCATCGATGGAGCCCCAATCCTTGATTTTGCTTTTGAGTAGTCTTGCCAAACATACTCAAAACCTGACTTATTGTTCAAAGTGCTCTCTGTTACTTGCTGAATCGGCGAGCGAATCCGCGCATCCACTCGCGGGGGTTCGCGTGACAATGACTGGAAACATGGCACGGATCAAACGAGGGGAAGACGCTGATGCGCGGGCGATTTTTTTGAGCACGCACCCCGATGCATCGATGTATGCAGATTTTGGTGATTTTGGCTTCTTTGAATTGCGGATCAAACAAGCTCATTTGGTTGCTGGGTTCGGCAGAATCCAAACGCTCGCCGCGAGCGAACTTTTGACCTGATAAGATATAGCTCGGACTTAATACCGCTTTGCCGATCGCAAATACGAGGAAGCCAAACGATGACGAATGAGCCCCAACCAGAAGCCGATGACGCACCCGAGCAAGAAGCAACGACGACCGAAAAGGAACTCGCTGGTCCGGCGACAGTTCCCTTAAAATCAGATGCCAAACAAATCGCTCAGTTTGTTACAACCATCAAGAACGCTGAACAACAAGTTGGCGAACACATCATCGCCGCGCTACAGCACGACAATACCGTCGCGGTAATCACAACCGTTGCAATCGGCCCCGATGGTCAACAACGAGTCATCTCTGCAGCACTCGAACCCAAGCGGTTGGAACAGGTCCAAGAGATTCTTAACGCGGCAACGGAAGAACGTGAGGAAGAAGAACCGTGTGTTGGTTTTCATTGCTTGGTCAAGCCGAAGCAATAGCGGATACTACTCGCACCCATACGATCCGTATTGCCGAGGTACGTATTGCCGAAATGCGTATTGCCGAGGTACGTATTGCCGATGCGATTCGCTTAGCGAAACGCACCATTCAATGAGCAATCTAGCTATTCACCCAACTTGATAATCTCGCTGACAAGCCCACCATCGATGATTTGCTTTTCATCGGTTTCAGGATTCAGCAGCAAACCGAATTCTTCAGGCAAATAGTCGAGCAGCGTTTCACCGTCGACGATGAAACCTTGTACCTCGTCGAGTTCAGTAAACAAATCCCCCATCTCTTCCACGAATTGGCCAGCGTGTTCCTCTGATGTGAACGCGACCAAAACTTCCTCTTCTTCGACTTCCGCCGTCAATGCACCCATGCTTTCATCGTCTTCTTCGTCGTCATCAATATTGATCAACACAAATTGAAGTCCGAGGATCAACGTACGGATCTTTGACACATCGCGATCAGCTATCGCGGCATCCAAGGCGTGGTTGTTTGATTCGGAAGCCATAAACGCATGCTCGGTTGGAAGAAATGTTAATGAAGGCCACAAAACGCGACATCAATGACTACCAGTGTACCAAAACTGGCGTGAGAGTCACCAAGCCTACAGACACGCATCTACCCTGAGCGAAAAATGTAGCGAGGAGCCAAATTCACGATCAAATTCTGATTTTTCACACGGGATGGTTACGCAGAGACCAAAATCGCATGTTCACGTCAACCACGTTGGCTATAATGCGTTTCGTTCAAAATGCATTTCCCACCGATAGTTCTCCTCCTATAACCCCTTGAGGCTCCAAGCGAATGAATCGTCAAAAGACAGTTCGACGTGACTTTCTGAAAACGACCCTTGTCGGCAGTGCGGCAATGTCGACCCCTTATTTCCTCTCTAGCACCCGCAGCTTCGCGCAAGGAACGAGTTCGAAAAACGACAAGATGTCGATCGGAGTTATCGGTGCCGGCGGCATGGCAAACGGCAACATCAATGCCGCCCGGGATTGGGTTGACGTGGTTGCAGTCGCCGATGTTGACTCAAAGCGATCCGCAAGCTTTAGCGAACAATTCTCCGACGGGAAAGCGGATGAGTACGAAGACTACCGTGAAATCCTTGACCGTGATGATATTGATCTTATCCACGTCGCCACGCCCGACCATTGGCACACCAAACCACTGATCGAAGCGATGCTTGCGGGTAAAGATGTTTACTGCGAAAAGCCGCTGACCCTCACGATTGATGAAGGAAAGTTGATCCGCAAAGTACAAAAAGAAACGGGCCGCATTGTCCAAGTGGGAACGCAACAGCGCAGCACGTTTAATTTGTTCGTCAAAGCGATGGCGATTGTTGCCGACGGACGCATTGGAAAAATTCGACAAGTCCAAGCTGCGATCGGTGGCGCACCGACGAGCCCATCCATTCCGGTTGCCGCAGTTCCAGACGAATTAAATTGGGATCGCTGGCTCGGCCCCGCCCCCAAAGTCCCCTATCGCTTTTTAGCGAGAGAAGGCAAAGGGCGTCCGAACACGAACTGCCATTACGAATTCCGATGGTGGTATCAGTACTCTGGCGGCAAACTAACCGATTGGGGCGCGCATCATGTCGATATCTGCAATTGGGCATTGAAACTCAATGGGCAAACCGAAGGCCCCGTTTCGATCAGCGGCGCGGCAAAACATCCAGTCGAATTCAAGGATGGTTTTCCTGTGCAAGATGACCGCTACAACACCACCACTGATTTTCATTTTTCAGTGAAATATCCTGGTGACACCGAAATGATCATCCGCAACGACACCGACAATGGAGTGTTGATCACGGGTGACAAAGGGCGAATCTTTGTCAATCGTCGCAAGTTGGCTGGAAAACCGGTCGAAGACTTGGCCGACAATCCGCTGCCCGAGGACGCGTTGTCCAAGGTCTACAAAGGGCTGCCGATGGAATTGAACGAGCGGAAGGCTCATTGGGCTAACTTCTTGCATTGTGTTCGTGAACGAAAGGAGCCCATTTCCGATGTTCATTCGCACATGGAAATGTTGAACGTTTGCCACTTGGCAGGCATCTCGGCTCGCCTTGGACGGGATTTAAAATGGGACGACTCGTCTGAACAAATCGTCGGCGACGAAGAAGCAAATAGCTTCTTGGCGCGTCCATACCGCGAAGGTTACGAGATCGAAATGCGAGAAACGGCCAACAGCTAAGCGTTTTCCGAGTTTTTGTCAAAGATCACAACGCCGCAGGGGGAGTAGTCGCCATGCGGCGTTTTTTTATTTATGCTGCTGATCTAACGAAATCATCAAACCCACATCCAATTCTGGAATACCGTCTATGTCCGAAAACTACCGTCCCGCTACTCTCGCCCTTCACGCTGGACAAGTGCCCGATCCGACCACCAACAGCCGGGCGGTACCGATCTATGCGACCACTAGCTACACGTTTAACGACACCGACCACGCGGCAGCTCTTTTCGGTTTGACCGAGTTTGGCAATATCTATAGCCGACTGATGAATCCAACCGTCGACGTTCTTGAAAAACGACTCGCGGCGCTCGACGGAGGCGTGACCGGCTTGTGTTTTGCCTCGGGGCAAGCTGCGATTACGGCATCCATTTTGACGATCGCTCATAGTGGCCAAAACATTATCAGCAGCACGTCGCTGTACGGCGGCACGTGGACCCTGTTCACGCAAACCTTTAAAAACCTTGGCATCGAAGTCCGTTTCTTCGACGCCGATCATCCCGAACAAATCCACGATCTGGTCGACGAGAACACGCGTCTGGTTTACATGGAAAGTATCGGGAACCCCAAGAACGACGTCCCCGATTTCAAAGCGATTACCGACGCGGCTCATTCGGCACCCTGCGGTGCAATCCCAGTCCTTTGTGACAACACCGTCATGACACCGATGCTGTTGCAACCGATCAAGCATGGCGTCGATATCGTGGTCTACAGCACAACTAAATTTATCGGCGGCCATGGAACCCACATCGGCGGTGCGATCGTCGATAGCGGCAACTTCAAATGGGCCGATCAACCTGAGAAGTGGCCCGAGTTCTGCGGTCCCTCGCCATCGTATCACGGCGCTGTCTTCGAAGAGCATCTTCGACCGATGGGCAACATCGCTTACAACCTACACATCCGCACGCATTGGCTTCGTGATACCGGCGCGGCAATGAGCCCCTTTGCGGCATTCCTGTTCTTGCAAGGAATCGAAACGCTGCACCTGCGCATGCCGCGTCATTGTGAAAACGCGTTGGCGGTTGCCAAGTTCCTTGAAGCTCACGACAAAGTCGAATGGGTGAACTATCCTGGACTCAAGTCGCACAAACACCACGACGCAGCGATGAAGTACTTGCCCAACGGACAAGGTGCAATCCTTGGATTCGGAATCAAAGGCGGCGTGGAAGCAGGCAAGCGATTCATCAATGCGTGCGAGTTGTGTTCGCATTTGGCGAACATTGGCGATGCAAAGACGTTGGTGATTCATCCCGCCAGCACGACGCATCAACAATTGTCCCCCGAAGAGCAACAGAAGACTGGCGTTCAACCGGAATACGTTCGTGTTTCGGTTGGCATAGAGGATATCGATGATATTCTTGACGACTTGAAGCAAGCGTTGGCTCAGGCGTAAAGCAACGAATGCCTGATCCATTTGCTAGTACCGACGACACTCGCACTGCCTCGCCACTTCCACATGCCAAGGCAGCTGTGTTCGATGGCCCGATCCGTTTGGAACTTGGCGGTGAACTGCCGATGGTCCGCTGCGCCTATGAAACGTGGGGCACGCTTAACGAAGACGCGTCCAACGCCGTTTTGGTTTGCCATGCGATCTCGGGCGATTCCCATGTCGCTCGACATGCCCCCGACGACGCACCGGGATGGTGGGACCGCTTGATCGGCCCAGGAAAATTCGTCGACACCGATCGCTTCTTTGTCGTTTGCCCCAACGTGCTGGGCGGCTGCCGAGGCACAACCGGACCGAGCGACATTGCCCCCAACCGCGAACCGGATGCACATCCCTACGGAGCCGAGTTTCCACGCATCACGATCGGCGACATGGTCAGCATCCAACGGTTGCTGGCGAAAGAACTGGGGATTGAAAAGTGGCGTGCCATCGTGGGCGGATCTCTTGGTGGCCATCAAGCACTAACGTGGGTTTCCCGGTATCCCGAATCGGTTGAGTGCTGTGTGGCGATCGCGACTTCACCCCGTTTGACGGCACAGGCGCTCGCATTCGATGTGATCGGCCGCAACGCCATTCAAACGGACCCCGCCTTTGCGGACGGCCAATACTACGACAAGCCAAACCGCCCCGATACAGGCTTGGCAATCGCTCGAATGCTTGGTCATGTAACTTATTTGTCCAGCGAAGCGATGGAGCAAAAGTTTGACCCGGATCGGCACGATCCTCGCGAAATCGTGTCAAGTTTTGAACAGCGGTTTAGCGTTGGTTCCTATTTGGCACATCAAGGCGAAAAATTTACGACGCGGTTTGACGCGAATAGCTACGTCACCTTATCGATGGCGATGGACCTGTTTGACCTCGGGGCAAATCGGCTTGCATTGATGGAGACCTTTGACGAGTCAGTGTGCGATTTTCTTATCGTCAGTTTTAGTAGCGATTGGTTATTCACGCCCGGCCAATCGCGTGACATTGTCGATGCGTTAACGGCACTCGACAAACGAGTCACCTACGCTGAAATCACTTCCAATGCTGGCCACGATTCGTTTTTGATGGATCAATGCATCGACCAGTATGGGCCGTTGGTCCAAGCGAAGCTAGGACGAATCGATGCCGAAGAACCGAAAATCAACACGGCGGAAGAACTGATTTTGGAATTAATTCCCGATTCCGCATCGGTGCTCGACTTAGGCTGTGGCAGTGGGCGGCTGTTGTCGGCATTAAAACGCCATGGCAAGGACCGCGTCGTGGGTGTCGAGGTGGCTCAAGAGAAAATCCTCGCGGCCGCCGCTCGCGGGCTTGACGTGATCGACTACGACTTGAACCATGGTTTGTCTGCGTTCATTGACAAGCAATTCGATGTCGTTGTCCTTAGCGCGACGCTACAGGCGGTTGCAAATGTCGAAGCCTTGTTCGACGAAATGCTACGCGTCGGCAAACGCGTTATCGTTAGCTTTGCGAATTTTGCCTACCGTGAATTACGAGAGGATTATGTCGAACGAGGTCGCTCACCGCGAGCGCCGGGTGTTTTTGACTATGATTGGTACAACACTCCGAACCGACGTTTCCCAAGCATCGCCGATGTCGAGGATTTGTGCCGTGTCAAGAAGGTAACGATTCACCATTCGGTCTTCATCGAAACAGACACGCGAAAGCTGATCGATCCAAACAACGATCCCAATTTGAACGCCGATACGGCGATCTTAGTTCTCAGCCGCGACTAGTAGGGGGAAATCAAATTGGGGAATCAGCTCAGTGACTGAACTCCACCATTATCAAAACGCTGTTCCTGGACGACGCCAAGGCAAAGCATCGCTAGACGGTACACCGCCCAATTGGCCGACTGGTTCGGTCGATGGCATAGGAGCCACGTAAGGCTGAGGACTTCCAGTGCCGACGGGCACACCGCTCGTCACGATTGGAGTGGTCATTGGACTGCCCCGTAGATCAACCGTTGGCGGGTAATAGCCTTGGCTTAGTGAAGATCCGTTCGGCGCCGAAGCGACCGCGGGAGCCACTGCAGGAGCATTATAGATGTATGGCTGTGAGGAAGCGCCGGTTAGGTCGTTGACTTGCATTCCATTGAACCGCAACTGCGGTCTGGTCGGCCCAGCAGCTGGTTGTGGATGGGCGACCGACGAACTTGGCAAATCGGTCGTCGTTTCGGCCCATCCAACGGTCGCAACGCCCGATCCGATCGGTTGCGTACCAATATCCCGCAAATCGCTCGACGGTTGTGCATAAGTCGAAGGACTATTGGCAAAGCTATCGGCGCGGGCGTTCGTTGGAGCCCCGCTTGAGAACGTTTGCCCATAGGGCACAAAGCCCCCCGCCTGTGTGTTGGTGGAATTTGCTGGTGGCGGCGGAACGCGCGTTGGAGCACTGAACGCCCCCATTGCCGAGGAGGCACTTGCCGAAGGGGTTCCGATCGGGGCCAACCCCACCGGTGCGAGTGGACCGATAGGCGTGAGCGGGCTGCCCGAAGTCGTACCAATGGGTTGGCGGCATCCCGTAAGGGTCAAAACAATCGCAAGCGTGCAAGCTCCGAGGCAGAATCGTCGCATGTCGAATACCGAGGAAATCGAAGGAAATGGAGTCGATCACCGAGCTTTAACAAAAATCGGAAAAATTCGGAAAGAGCATTGCCGCTGAATTCTTTGAATCGATCCTAGGAAATTCGCGAATTCCTAGTCCCTCCCCATTCTGGATTCGCCGGAAAATACGGTTTTGCCGCAAAAACCGGCTTTCTAGACTCTCCCGAAAGCCGATCGTTCGACCGAACCACAAAATACTCATTGAGCCATATTGCAAACCACTTAAAATAGGGCGAGTGGCTTTTTGAGCATTGCAATGGCGCGTATTGATGGGGCGAAGCACAGGAACAAAGTGCTGGGGCATTTCGTCCCGGACTACACCATCTTGCCCCCTCTGGCTTACAATTCTCTCTCGGCTCTCCCTTTTCCTTCCGTCGTTCCTGAAAACTCACGCATATGTCTCACAAGAAAGCCTCCTCGCCCATCCCACCGTCCGCACAAGCCGCTGCGGATAACTCACGCGAAGTGACGATGGCGCGACTCAAAGCGAGTCTTTTGCATGAACGGAAAGAACTCGAAGTTGACAAGATTTTCCGCGCTCTGGTCAAATTGGAGGGTTCCGACCTTCACCTCAAAGTTGGCCAGCCTCCGATGGTCCGCGTCGGTGGCGAACTCAAAGCACTCAATCGCCCCGCGATCGATAATGAGGAAATGGTCAACCTGCTGATCCCGATGATGGATGACCGCAACCTGCGGATCTTCGAAGAGGAAGGGGGTGCTGACTTTTCACACATGTGCGACGTTGATGGCACGCGTTGGCGATTCCGGGTCAATACGCTCAAATCGCTCGGCAACATCGGATTGGTCGCTCGCCGGATTAGCAATTGGATCCCTGACTTTCGTGGACTCTTTCTTCCCGAATCGATCGAAACACTTTGCCATTTCGATCAAGGGATGGTGCTGCTAGCAGGTGTAACGGGATCGGGTAAAAGTACAACGATTGGCTCGATGCTCAATTACATCAATAGCATCTATCGAAAACACATCTTAACTCTCGAAGATCCGATTGAATTTATCTTTACCGAAGACAAGAGTCTGATTAACCAACGTGAAGTCGGCCAAGACGTCAAGGACTTTTCGATCGGGATGAAGCACGCGGTTCGCGAAGACCCCGATATTATTCTGGTGGGCGAACTTCGTGACGAAGAAACTTTTATGACGGCGATCCATGCTGCTGAAACCGGTCACTTGGTGTTTGGGACGATTCACGCGGCCAGTGCATCGACCACGATCGGTCGTATTCTCGACTTGTTTCCCGAAGAAATGCACAACGCCATTCGCTCAGCGATCGCGTTCAACATGAAAGGCATCGTCGCGCAAAAACTGCTTCGCAGTATCAAGCCGGGTGTCTCGCGAGTACCGACATGCGAAGTGATGACGTTTACTCCGATGATTCGAAAATTGGTTCTCGAAGGCCAAGACAACAAACTCCCCGACGCGATCCGCATCGGTGCCGAAGAAGGAATGCAAGACTTCACGATGAGTTTAAAGCAATTGATCGATGACGAATTGATCGATCGTCCGACTGCGTTCGCTGTCGCCCCAAACAAAGACGCGTTGAAAATGGCACTGAAGGGAATCGATGTGAAATCGCCCGGTATCATTTAGTAACCTTGCATCCTGACCAACCACAAATCCTATCTGAAAATCGAAGCCACAATGGCACAAGAAACTGAAATCCAACTCTGGCAAACTGTCGTTCCCGTTGAATTCGTTCCCCACGTGAAGGACCGAACCGAGTCCCAAGCCCTTTTGATCTCCACACGGCAAGGCGCAGGCTACCAAATCATCGGTGGGCAACTTGCCCACGCGATCGGCTCGCGAGCCACTCACTTGCTGATGGACTTCTCTCAGAACGCCTGTGCCATCCGCTACCAAATCGACGGCAATTGGGAACAGCTTCCGCCTTTAGATCGTGAAACCGGTGATGCGATGCTGTATGCCCTAAAGCAGCTTTGCCTCATGAATCCGGCCGACCGACGAAGTGCCCAAACGGGTAAGCTTGGCCTAAAGATGGGCAAGAGCAAATTCCAACTGAACGTTCAATCCCAAGGTGTCCCGACCGGCGAACGCGTCCTTGCAAAAGTGGAGCCCGAAAAACTGCCGTTTGAAAAACTAGCGGACCTCGGCATGCGAGACAAAATGATCGAAGCCGTGAAGGGCCAACTGAACGCTCATGCAAACATTGTCGTGGTCACAGCCCCCAAGGGTGAAGGCTTGACATCGACATGGAATATCGCGGTCGACGCAGCGGATAAATTCGTTCGAGACTTTCAATCGTTCGAGGAACAATCCAAACCGGAACCCGAAATTATCAACATCAGCTCCAACTACTATGGTGGCGACACCGACATGACTCAGCTTGACATGCTCAAGCGAATGATCCTGAAAGAACCGGATGTGTTGGTATTTCCTGAACTGCCCGAAGACGAATCGTTGAAGCTCTCGCTAGCGCAAGCGAGCAAGCTGGAAAAGAGCATTTACACGCGGATGAATGCGCCCAGTGCGATGGAAGCTTTTTCGTTATTGGTCAGCAAATACAAAGACTCATCCACCGAAATCGCCAAATTCATGGGCGGTATTCTCAGCCAACGACTCGTTCGCCGATTATGCGACAATTGCAAACTTGGTTTTGAACCACCTCCGCAATTGTTGCAACAACTTGGTATCCCCGCGGGCCGCGTTGCGATGCTTTACCAACCCTTTATCCCACCACCAATCGAGCAGCAGGTGGACGAAAACGGTCGCCCCGCGCCAATTACGCCGTGCCACGTTTGTGAAGGCCGCGGGTACTTGGGAAGGATCGCAATTTTTGAATTCTTGGTCCCCGGGCCGCTATTGCGGGATGCGATCTTAAAAACCCAAGACATCGCGCAGCTGCACCGTGTCGCCAAATCCGAAGGGCACCGAGGCATCCAAGCCGAAGCAGTCCTAACGGTGGCACGTGGACTAACCAGCCTCGACGAGCTCAAGCGGGTCTTTTCAAAGAAATAGAATCGATCCAATTCCTTGACTCACCTGCTTGTTGGCGACGAATAGAACGCGAATTCATATTCATTGACGCCGCCAACATCTACAACACTTGCTAGGAAATCACCGGCAACGAGATACCCTATGGTTTGAAGAACGGGTCGTCCTTTGGTAAATTTGCCTAAACGACAGTTCAACACGACAAAGGGTATCGATGGCGAAACAACAAAGCGGCAAACAAACCAGTAAGACAGACGGGCAAACCAGTAAGACAGACGGGCAAACCAGTAAGACAGACGGGCAAACCAGTAAGACAGACGGGCAAACCGACGCTGCCAAACTGGAAACGTCTGCCAAAGTGCAAGAAAAAGTAGAGCCCACGGAGCCCACGGAGCCCACCGAAAAGAAGCGTCAAGTGGCAAGCAAAAATCCAAAGAGCCCGGCCCCGGCAACCCGCCCTAAGAAACCGAAGGCAACGGCTGCAAAACAAGGCTCGATCATGCCGAGTGAATACAAGCTCGAACATCTAACCGCTGCCGTCGCCGCGGCGGGCAGCGCCGACAACTTGTTGGTGATTATTCATCACGTCGAAGAGGCTGGTGGGCAAGCCGACGTGATCGAGAGCATCGAGACCTACCGCGCCCTGAAAACAGCAGTCGAACAATGACTCTAGTGGTGGATCGGACACTTCCGGATAACGGATCCCCATCATCGGGATTGAGCAGACGAGGACAGCAATGAAGCGATGCTTCGATTATGTGGACTCAGCTTGCTGCTGAATGGGTCGCCCTGTAATGGCCCCTGAAAGCAGCGATGCGGATTCGGCAAACCTTTGCGATGGAGTGACTCGCAAACTTCTTTCGGGCCAATAACAAACATGAAACGACTCTTGGCAATTGGCGACATTCACGGATGCTATGACGCACTCGTGACGCTGACGGATTTCGTTTCACTCTGCGACGACGATACGTTTGTTACTCTTGGTGATTATGTCGATCGCGGTCCGCAAAGTCGGCAGGTTCTTGATTGGTTAATTCGTCTCGATCAGACGCATCACTTGTTTCCACTGCGAGGCAATCACGAAGTGATGATGGCTGCGGCTCGCAACAAGCAAGCCGATTTCGATCGTTGGATCGCTATCGGCGGCTACTCAACCTTATGTTCGTACGAGGACCATGGCGAGGCGGATGATGAAACTTGGCGACAGATCCCCGAAAGCCATTGGAAATTCATAACCGACCGCTTGTTGCCCTACTACGAGACCGAACACTTCATCTTCGTTCACGCCAGCTATTACGCGGACATGGCAATGGACGATCAACCCGACTATGTCCTCTACTGGGAAAAATTCGCCTATCCATCTCGACATCAATCGGGGAAAGTGGTGATTTGCGGGCACACCTCGCAAGCCTCCGGCTATCCTCGCCGCAATGAAAACTCCATCTGTATTGATACCCGAGTCTACGGCGACGGTAAGTCCGGTGACGGTTGGCTGAGCTGCCTCGACGTCGATCAACGAATCGTTTGGCAGGCCAACCAAAAAGGCAAGACTCGCAAATTTTTCTTAGAGGATGTTTGTTGACTTCGGAGCCTCCTCACTCGATTCGCGCCAGCCACTGGTCGGTGGAAATCACTTCGCTAATAAACATTTGTTGGGCCACCAAGGTCGAGTTTTGTAGCTCTGCGCCGGTTGCCGATCCCGCCTCATTATCGACGTCCAAGGTTCCGGTGGCATCGCTGAGAAACTCGACTTTGTAACCACGATGAAACGCTTGCCGCGCGGTCGTGTCACAACACATGTGAGTCATATAACCGACGATCGATACGGTGTCGGCACCAAGGGACCTAAGCCAACGATCCAGTTCCGTCCCTGTGAAAGTTCCCGGCAACTGTTTATCAATCAGTAAGTCACGGGGGCGATCTTCGACTTCCGCGTGCAACTGCCACATGTCTGAATTCAATCGAAAGATCGGTGATTCGGGATCGGCTTGATGGTGTCGCACCACCGCAACTGGAATTTTTCCGGAAGCCTTGTTTGCCTGGTCCATCACCCGAAGGATCTTATCCAAGTGCCCACTGGGATACGATACCGGCAACGCGCCGTCAAAGTACTCACGCTGCACATCGATCACAATCAAAGCTCGGCTCATCACCATCTCGCATTTCAGAGAGCAAAAAAAGAAACCACCAGCAGAACGCCACAAATGCTCGCCTGCTATGGTTTAGTGTAGCGAATTGTCTATCCGTATCGGTCAAAACATTTTTTCGGGGAATAGAAATCGGTTTGATTCGTAATACTAGATAACGACGGTTACTTGCCGGGAAATCACGAACATGGCTGACAACTTGACCGGAAGCAATGACATTCTGAATGACGACGACCTTAAAGCTCTCGGTAACCAGGGGTTTACGTTAGCGCTACGGATGCTTTGCGACCGCGAAGATGCTGCCGATGCCGTCCAGGATGCCTTGCTGAAATGGTTAGGAAATCCAGTACGATTCGACCCAAATCGTGGGACACTTCGGTCATGGTTCCTAAAAACAGTTCGAAACCGCTGCATTGATATGCAACGAAAATCTCGTCCTGTGTCGGCAAGCGAAGCGTTCGACCCAATCGACCCGTCAATGACGTTGCCCGAGGAACAATCGGCTAATAGTGAACTTCACAATTTGGTTCGCCAGTCGTTGGACAAACTACCAGAAGATGCCAAAGAAATCATTTTGTTACGAGATTTTCATGCTTTGAGCTATTCGGAAATATCAAACGTACTCGGAATTTCATCTGGAACAGTCATGTCTCGACTTCACCGTTCTAGAAAACGCCTTCGCGATTTGGTGATGTCTACCACAGGAGCGAAAGAACGATGATTCAATGCCAACAAATAAATGAATTGATTTCAGGGTTTATCGATCATGAATTGACCCAACAAGATGAACAGCGTGTCCGCGTGCACCTGAGGTCATGCGAACAATGTCAGAAGACAGCAACCGAAATGAGAGAACTTCAACTGGCCGTTTCCAGTGCCTGTGTGGTATCTAAACTTGAAGAAGAAAGATGGGAGAAAATCATGAACAATCGACCCGCCAAGGCAAGTCGCGGAATTGGATGGACCTTACTAATCGCAGGGTTCGCTTGGATAGTAAGCGTCGCAATTTGGGAATTCGCAATCGATGATAATGTTCCTCTGATTGTAAAATTGCCCATTGGGGCTGTTTGGTTCGGCATGTTGTTCCTTTTTCTCTCTGTCGCCTGGCAGCGAGTGGTTTCCTACAAAACAGACAGATATAACAAGGTGAAGATCTAATGATTGTTGTTACAACAGAACAAGTCGCTGGGCAGCCAATCACTGAGTCCCTTGGTTTGGTACGCGGAAATACGATCCGCGCCAGGCATATCGGCAACGACATCCTCGCTGGACTACGTGGTATTGTCGGTGGTGAGATTCACGAATACGCAAAACTATTAGGCGAAGCTCGCGAACAAGCTCTCGACCGAATGACCAAGGAAGCGCAACAACTTGGTGCAGACGCTGTCGTCGGAGTTCGATTTTCGACGTCAGTGATCATGGGCGGTGCAGCGGAGATGTTGGCGTTTGGAACGGCTGTGAAGTTGGCCGACGCAGCCACGATTGATCCTGTGGATTTGCCAAACACAAACATCTAACCACGCCCCCTGCGAGCGCAGCAAGTTTCAAGCATTCTGCTGACAGCCAACTCGTTGCTATGAACCAAACCAAGTAGGATCCAAATGCCACTGGCCGCTCCTGTCAACGATTCTCGTCGCCATGACCTGGATGCATTGCGTGCCGTCGCGATGCTGCTCGGTATTGTTCTGCATGCAACGCTTTCCTTTATACCTGGCCCCAACGTGTGGGTTGTCAGAGACACGCAATCGAGCGAAGTCTTCGGATTGTTCCTGGGAGCCATTCATGGCTTCCGGATGCCGCTTTTCTTTTTGCTCAGCGGTTTTTTCACCATGATGCTATTTCGCAAGCGTGGGATAAAGTCGCTGCTAGTGCATCGATTCAAGCGAATTTTCTTGCCAATGATGATTGGGCTTTTCACGATCATTCCGGCGACATGGATCGTCTCGGCTTATGTGAACTCGAAGGTAAACTCATCCGAGTCAACGTCATCCAAGATCGAGAACGCGGATGTCTTAATGGCGACGGCGATGGGTAACTCTCGGCGGATTGAGCAGTTGCTTGACGAAGGCGTCGACGTTGACACGACCGACGACAAGGGAACAACACCGTTGATGTTGGCTGCGTTGTTTGGACGATCCGAAGCCGCGGAACTACTGATCGACCGAGGAGCAAATGTCTCTGCGAAAACAAAGAAGGGAGAGACGGTCGAAATGATGCTTCACGTCAACTACGAATTGACGGAGTGGATCGGCAGCCTGTTGGATATTGACCTGGCCCGAGAGGCGGTTGAACAAGGTCGCATTGAAATCGCTTTGATGTTGCCGCCTGGCGAACTCACTGGCGTCGATTTAAAATCAGAAGCAATCGAGACCGATCCGCTTGAAGCGGGGATGACCGGATTGCTTGCTGCGTTGTATTACATTCCGGTGTTTGGGCACCTCTGGTTTCTGTGGTTTCTATGTTGGTTCGTGATCGGTTTTTCCGTTCTCGTCCCGATCGGTAAATTGATCTCGTGGCCCCAACTATCACGTGGCTATTCGGCGCTGATAGCGAAATCACGGTCATGGGTGAGTTGCCTATGGCTAATTCCGATTACAATGATTCCACAATCATTCATGGGCGATCAGGGATTGGGGTTTGGTCCTGACACTTCCATCGGCTTGTTGCCGATACCGGCGGTGTTTGCGTACTACGCAATCTTCTTTGCTTTCGGAGCAATCTACTATGACGCAGCCGATGATCAGGGACAAATGGGCCGTCATTGGGCGGTGACAATTCCGTTTTGCCTGTTGGTTCTGTTTCCGATCGGACTCTCAACAGCCCAACATCTTGAAGGCATCGGCCGAGTGACAAACGTCTTTGTTCAAGTGGCATATGCATGGCTTCTTTCGTTCGGCCTAATGGGCGTGTTCGGCCGCTACTTTCCGACAAAAAGCAATACAATGCGTTATCTGTCGGACTCATCCTATTGGCTTTACCTGGCTCATATCCCACTGATCATTCTCGTCCAATACTGGGTACGCGAATACGAAATTTCATCCTTCGTCAAATTTCCGCTCGTCTGTCTTATCACCACGGGGATTTTGCTAGTCAGTTATCATTGGCTCGTGCGTTATACACCGATCGGTACTTTGCTGAACGGGAAACGAACTCGCATCAGCAAGAGCGAACCGGTGATCGAAGCGAGCCTAATGGAATCAGCTCAAACTCCGGCGCAAGAACTCGCCGGTAGCCAACCAAGGCAATAGTGGAAACATAGACTGTATCACCAACGACTGCAGTTTCATTCAATGACAAACCCGCCGGTTTGTGAGACAATTAACGCAAGCGAGTGTTCAACAACGCGGTCGACTATGCCGACAGATTTTCCGGGAGCTTAGTGATGAAGTGTCTTTTCACCAATCTTGTCATCGTTGCAGCGGTGTTTGCGAGCGGTAGCATTGCCGATGAGCCGGTGCCACCAACGTACCGAGGGTCCTATTTTGTAAACGGTGAAATACACGTCAACACTTACGGATTGCCTGAAGGAAAACCCTTGACGACGGGGCACCATGATTTCAAGCCGTCTTGGTCCAAGACCGACGACATGCTTGTGTTCTTTCGAAGGCTTAAGAATGATCCGGTGGTGACCAATTGGATCACTGCGATATGCATTATCAACGTTGATGGCACCGGCTTCCACCAACTGACCGACGGCACTCATACCGAATTCAATCAGACTTGGACTCGAGACGCAACAAACACGCCAATTTGGAATCGAAAGAACCCCGAAACGAAAAGCTTTCATGTGATGCAGAGCAAAGTGGGTGGCCTTCCGGGTGAGGAAGTCTCACTTACCGACAAACATTATCACACATGGGCATACACGTGCCTTACCGATGGCAGGATCTTGGTCCAATCGGCACATCCAACATTAGGCTGGGGCTATTTCCTGATGACTCCGAGTGCCGACCATCAACCACGCTATGAGCGAATCGATTGTGAACTAGCCACCAAAGGGATACTGGACCGTGTAAGCATTTCACCGAGCGAGAAGCAGGTTTGCTTTGAGTACCAAACGGGATTTAAGCACAAAAACACGGGGCGCACGCTTTACATCGCTGACTTTGATTCAGACAAGCGAACAATAGCTAATGCCAAAGCATTTGCAAATGAAGCCGGGAACCCAGGATGGTTTGCATATCCCCGTTGGACCAAAGACGAGAAAGCAATTGTGTATCACGCCAACGAGACCGGCAAAGGCAAGCTTTTTCTATACACACTCAAAGATGGTTCCACAAAGCAAGTTTCAACCAACAACAACGCGGACTACCGATACCCTCACACCGAAGCCACCCCAAAGTAGTAAACGGTATGAACCAAGAACTCGATCGACGCGACTTCTTAAAACGCACGACTGTCGGTATCGCGGTAACGACCGCTCTAGCCTCAAACGCGGACGCGGAAAATTCCGAGACGGCAAACGACCAAACGATTCCGACTCGAGTACTTGGAAGAACAAAAGCGGAACTACCAATTCTTGGCTATGGTGGTGCTGCATTGCCGAAGGTGTGGGGGAATCCGCTTTCGACCGAAGATCGCGTCAAACTAGTTCGCTATGCATTCGATCGTGGCATACGCTACTTTGACACGGCCGGCAATTACATGGAAAGTCAATCGATCATTGGCAAAGCATTAAAGGATGTACGCAGAGAGACTTTTTTGGTCACGAAAGTGGAAACGACCAATCCAACCATGGTGCGAGTCGCGGTTGAAAAGTCGCTCAAGGAGTTACAGACCGACTATCTTGACACGATACTGATCCATGGCACTCCCGGCATCGAACAGATGACGGTCCCCCAGGCGATGGATATTCACGCAGAGCTAGTCAAATTGCGTGATGAAGAGATCGTGAAATCAATCGGTTTGTCAGCCCATTCCTATTTCGACAAGGCGTTGGCATTGATATCCACCGGTGGTTTCGATTTGTGCATGTTGTCGTATGGTTACATTCCACGCGGGTACGATCAGATTTTTTCTGCGCATGGGATTGAACAACGTAACGCCTGTATCGCCAAAGCATCCGAGTTAAACATGGGCATCGCTGCGATGAAGGTGATCGGCGCTGGCTTGCTCGGATCGTGGTCCAACTACATCGTCCCTGGCTTCGATAAAGTGCGTCTAAAGCAATTGCCAGCAGCGGCGATGCGATTTGTTCTGGATGATGACCGCATCGACATGCTTGTGATAGGCATGCGATTGAAGAGTGAAATTGATGCGAATATCGACACGCTGTCCGGGCAAACCCGTTTCACGGCTGACGACCGATCGCTATTGGCAGAGTTTTGCGAAAAAGCATACGAAACCGACGCCATCAAAAAGATGAAGATTGAATAGTCGCGGCACGTGGCTGCAATTTTCTCGGCATCACTCGACTTCGCACAGGATAATCCTTCGAAGATGCTCGATCGCGTCTTCTCTTCGATCAAGCTTCAAGCACAACTCAACAATGCGTTCTCTTAGATGCATTTGCACGGGGTAGTGCTCGGATTCTTCTAACAACGTCGAAAACAGTTCGACGGCTTCATTGGGGTCTAGTCGTTCGCTTGCTGCGTCAATCGCCTTGATCGCCATGTACATCGGATTGGAGCGCAACTCCATCTTCTTGTGCTCGAGCTCGACTTGGTGCATCTCCACGCCCATCTCCTTAGCTCGAATCTCCAACTCCATCGCGTGCCGTTCCAACTCCATTTCTCGCCGTTCCAACTCCATTTCTCGCCGTTCCAACTCCATTTCTCGCCGCTTCATCTCCATCGAATGCCGCTTCATCTCCATATCACGGTGCTCTAACTCTTCACGGTGCTCTAACATATCACGGCGTTCTAACTCTTCACGGTGCCGCCGTGCATCGATGTCACGGTCACGCTCTTGTCGTTCTCGCTGCTCAAGTTGCTCGTGAATTTCCGCTTGCTCACGACGCAACTGTTCGACCTCTCCTTCACGGCCTTCATGCATTGCCCGTTCAATCCGTTCTTCGATTTCTCGCATGTGCTGCTCGACCCGATCACGGTCACGCTGCTGAGCTAAAGCTGGCGGAGTCACAACCCAAGCCGAGGCGAGGCCAGCGGTGATTACGAAAATGGCAATTGCGTTGTACCGTTTCATCAGTTCATCCTTCGTAAGTGATAGTCGTCTGCCACAACACGGTAAAAATAATTCAATCGCATCGCGAGAGACCATGTCGGGGACTGTATGGGCAATCCAAAACGGGGCACTCATCCGAAAGGAAATAGCCTCGTTCCTCTGCGAATAGTAAACAACCGATTCATCGCTGAGTCTAACATGGCTGGCAACGGTTTACACGACTGAAATGTGTTTTTCGGATATTCCCCAGGCGGCGACGAGTCCATTTTCCCCACAGGGTCTACCGGGTCCCTACATCAATTTCCACCGTGCTCAAGCCTCATACTCTTCCCTTCTAGAATGATGTGATAAGGCAACGTCGATCACTTCTATCATCCTCGCAAGCGACCACTTCTACGTCGCCAAAAAGAAGAGCGAAACACAACCGACGGTCTCGAGTTAGAGTCGGATAATGCGAGAGGCACTTATGGGTGGGCGTCTTATGGCTTCTCCTGCCATATTCTTAAACAGGTGATAACATTAGGCTTGCCTTTTCAATGCACCGAATCACGAAGACCGGTGAGAGTTCCCACCATCGTAATCTAACCTGGAAAGACGCTCCCCAAGTCGCCGGGCTGACTGACACCACTGGCTTTCCAAGAATGGTAAAATCAAGTGCCCAAATATCGTGCCGAACAGCATCCCCCCCTTTTTGGTTTCTTTTTTAGATGAATTACGAATGCCTTATTTGTCAAATGAATGCCTTGCAGAAACGCATGGACAAATACGAGATTGCCGAGGAAAAACGCAATGGTTTGGTTAGCGAGTTGATTCAGGATATTGCCGCCATCGATCTCGACAGTAGTTCCTCGCCGGAGGTTACGCGCAGCCTTTTGGAAAGACTGATCATCAACTCGAATGTTGCTGACCCTTATGCGAACGAGAAACAGGAAAGCAACAGTGAACTAATGGGTCGTTACAGTGAGTTCAAAGGTATGGTCAATCAGGCTCATGATTCTTTCGACGCGGCATTGCGTCTGGCCATTGCCGGAAACATCATTGACTTTGGCCCGGACCATATATGGGACATAGAAGAAACCATTGACAGGGTTCTGAGCAGCGATTTTGCGATTGACGATTCGAAACAACTAAGAGCCGAAATAGCCAGTGCAAAAACCATTCTTTACCTTGGCGACAATTGTGGTGAGGTGGTTCTCGACAAACTGTTCATTGAAACAATAAACCACCCGAACCTGTGGTTTGCAGTACGCAACGAGCCTGTCCTAAACGATGCTACCGAAAAAGAAGCCATTGAAGTTGGAATCCCCAAAGTGGCCAAGCTTATTTCGAATGGAGATGGTGCTCCCTCAACCCTGTTGCACCGAGTCAGTAAAGAGTTTCTAGAGGTTTATAATTCCGCCGATCTGATCGTCTCAAAAGGGATGGGAAACTACGAAGGGTTAATGAACGAAACCGACTCCCGCCTGTTTTTCCTGATGATGATAAAATGCCAGGTCATCGGGCGAAATGTTGGTGCCCAAACGGGTGACTTCGTGGTGAAACGGTGTATTTCAAATTGATAAGAATCGAGCGAACGGTACGCCCTGCAACGGAGATCCGCGATAGCCACGGCCACAGCGATGCACGAGGAAAGGTTCGCTACATCGCTATTCTCAATTCGGTCTGCAACAACATTCTCATTTTCGACAGAACTACAATTGGTCAGTAGGAACCGGCTCGACTTCGCTCCCGTTCGCCAACTCCACAAGCGTTAAAACGCAAGAGATGAACATGAATGCCCAACGGAATTCGAATCTATCACGTCGCGAACTTCTGAAAGCCACACCGCTCGCGACGGCTGGATTGCTCGTTGCGAAATCAGATCTGTTAGGCGCCGAAGCAAACTCGGAATCGATGGTGAAACTAGCCAAGCAAGTTCGGCCCGATTTCCTCCTCGGGTCATTTGCTCACGGCCTTGATTTCACCCGAAACGACAACCCCGCGCATTTGGATTTTTTCCGCCGCAATTTCAACATCATGACGGTGGGTGTTTACATGACGGGGATGCAGCAAAAGTCGAGCAGATTTGCCTTCGAGAAGACCGATGCTCTGATCGACTTTGCCCATGAAAATAACATCAAAGTCTACTTACATCCGCTGATCGGTGGAGCAGTATACACGCCCAAGTGGGTCAACGATGGCAACTTTTCCTCTGAGAAACTGCGTCAAATCATGCGTGACCGGATCACCACGATCCTAAAACGTTACCACGGCAGGGTGGATTATGTGGATGTTGTCAATGAAGCTCTCACAGGAAAAGGACGAACGACCGACGGACAATTTATGTGGCAAGAGAAGGCCTACCGAGGTGACGATCATGTATGGATGAAAACGCTGGGCATGTATCAGGGAAAGAAACACCAATTCCCCCGCTACTTGGTTGAATCGTTTCGTCTTGCACGAGAAGCGGGCGGGCCAAACGCAAAACTAATTCTCAATGAATGGGACAACGAAACCACAACAAGTCCACGTGGCATGCCTTTCTTAGGTCTGATTGAGGCATTGCAAGAGGAAGGCATTCCGATTGACGGCGCCGGCGTGCAACTCCATTGTCGACTGAAGAATGGAAAACTTCATGGCTGGGTTAACCAACAGCCGTTGGATTTCGATGCCTTCGATGCGATGCTCAGACTCTACGAACAGGCTGGCATTGAAGTCCACATCACCGAATTCGACATCCATCTTGGCCCGAATCCCACGGAGCAGGATTTTGCATTGCAGGGGAAATATTTCGCTGAAATCCTTCAACACGCGATTGAGTCGCCTGCGGTAAAATCATTCAAGACATGGGGATTCACCGACCGGTACTCATGGAAAGCCGATGGCAAGGATGGTCACCCGTTGATGTTGGACGAGAACCTGAAACCGAAGCCAGCCTATATCCGCCAAGTTGCAATGTTGCACAATCTTGCCGCGGAACGCGACCGGAACCCGAATTAACGACACTTCACGAACCTGAACTCTGCCATCACGCGCCGCCGCTCAACGATTCAACAACCGGCCGCCTCCCAGCTGTTGCGAGCCAGGCAACATGAGCGTGCTGCCTACACACTCACCGCACCAATTCACTTTGGAGCTAGCTGCGAAAAACGCTGCGGATACGCCTAAGTCGACGATCAAAACAGCCCTGAGAATTGGTCACGTCGCAAAATAGTTGGTTCACCACTCGCGTTGCGTTATGCTCAGGGGACGATTATCGATCCCCCAAAATTGCAGCAGTGGAAAGACGATGAAATTGTTGACTCAAATTTGTCTACCCTTCGTAGTAATGATCGGTACGACGTCAGCCGATGACAACTTCACTCGCTTTCGCGGTGCGGATGCAACGGGCGTCGCAATCGACCATCCCGCCTTGCCCACCAAGTGGAACAAGACCAACAACATCGCTTGGGTCGCCGACGTTCCTGGGCAAGGATGGGGGAGTCCCATCGTTGTCGGTGAACGTGTTTTCGTGTCATCGGTGGTGGCGGATGAGGAGAACATCAAACCGCGAGGTGGTTTGTATTTAGGAGAAGGCGTGCGTGATCCAGCCAAGGGTATTCACCACTGGATGGTTTACTGTCTTGATCTGCGGACGGGGCAACAACTGTGGAAGCATGAATCTCATACCGGCCGGCCCTTGGTTCCACGACATCCGAAGAGTTCATACGCGGCCGAGACGCCAACAACCGACGGCCAGCGATTGTTCGTGCTGTTTGGCGATCTTGGGTTGTACTGCTACAGCCTTGATGGCGAACTTTTGTGGTCGCAAATGATCGAGCCGAAAAAGACTAACATGGACTACGGCGCCGCTGCATCCCCCGTGGTATATAACAAACAAGTGATTGTCGTTTACGATAACATCGAAGAATCTTGGATGGCGGCGTTTGATACCAAGACGGGCGAACAGCGTTGGCGGACGATTCGCAATGAAAGGATGTCGTGGGCGACTCCGTTTGTTTGGGAGAACGAAAAACGAACGGAGATCGTCGTGCCTGGTCAACGATTCAACCGTGGCTATTCGCTCGACGGCAGAGAGCTTTGGAGCTTCGATGGTGACATGTCGGTGTTGGTAATTCCATCGCCGTTTGCCGCACATGGCATGTGTTACATCTCTTCGGGCTACGTTGGTGACGCGCATCGCCCGACCTTCGCACTTCGGCCGGGTGCGAAGGGTAAAATTGCACCTGAAGGCGACTTTGAAAACTGCGAATTCATCCAGTGGTATCAACCAAAAACATCGCCTTACAACACGACACAAATCGTCTACGGCAACTATCTCTACACGGTCTATGACCAGGGTTTTATGACGTGTCACAACGCGTTGAACGGCGAAGAGGTCTACGGCAAGCATCGTTTTGCGCCCAAAGGATCGTTTACCGCTTCGCCTTGGGCATACGGCGGGAAAGTGTATTGCTTAAGCGAAAATGGACTGACGTACGCCATCAAGGCGGGGCCAGAGTTTGAGATTTTAGCAACCAACCCACTTAACGAGCTCTGCATTGCAACCCCGAGCATTGTTGGCGGCAAACTGCTGATTCGCACACAAACGAAAATCTACTGCGCCACAGACATCAAGGCTCAAGCGAAAACGAACACCAACAGGCCACCGGGAACCCCTGTTCGCAAGCGTCTGTGAAGACACGCAATGAAATGTCCTGGGATAAAAAGCCCTGTGATATCCACCAAAATTTCAGAAAGCGGACAGCGAAACTCCACGATGACATGGAACTGTAATAGAATGCTGGACTGCTTTCCTACCAAACTAAAGCAGTAAGCATGTGCGAATTTTGCACACCTGACTTTCTATCAGCCGCCTACCCTACGACCTCCACTCACTACACAACCTAAGACTTTTAGGGCAGTACATCATGAATTTTAAGCGTGCAATCGTTGGATTGTTGGCAGTCGTGTCCAGTAGCGTTTCCGCTTTCTCATTCGACGAAACGGAGACGGCAACAATTGAAAAACCAAATCTGGTGTTCATCATCGCTGACGACTGCACGTTCCGGGACATGAGTGTCTATGGTGGACAAGCTCATACACCGAATATTGAGAAATTGGCCAGCGAAGGCATCAAATTTGAAAGGTGCTTTCAAGCCGCACCGATGTGTTCGCCAACACGGCACAACATCTACACCGGTCTTTATCCAGTCAAAAGCGGTGCATACCCGAACCATACGCATGCCAATCCAGGCGTAAAGAGCATTGTTCAATACTTGAAACCCTTGGGCTACCGCGTGGCACTTTCTGGGAAGACACACATTGGTCCTCGCGAGCAGTTTCCGTTTGAGTACTCAAGCAACCAGAACAATCCGGACATGAACGTAATCGATACTCTTTTCGCCGAGTCCGTTGAAAACAAAAAGCCGTTCTGTCTGTTTGCTTGTTCGAACGAGCCACACTCGCCATGGAACAAGGGCGATGCGTCAGTTTATCCACCAGAGAGCATCAACTTGCCACCCTATATCGTTGACACTCCTAATGTGCGACAGAACTTCAGTCGCTATCTCGCGGAAATCACCTACTATGATTCTCAGGTCGGCGAAATCGTCGCGATGTTGGAAAAGCATGGGCTTGCCAATAACACATTGTTGATGGTGGTTTCCGAGCAAGGCAATTCCTTTCCGTTTGCCAAATGGACCTGCTACGACAATGGGCTGCAATCGGCGATGATTGTGCGATGGCCTGGCAAAGTAAAGCCTGGGACGGTGACCGATGCGATGGTGGAATATGTCGACGTTACTCCGACATTTATTGACGCTGCAGGAGGCGAACCGATTGACGGGTTGGATGGCAAGAGCTTCTCGGCAGTCCTCAAAGGTAAAACGGATAGGCACAAAGAATTCACCTACGGCATCATGACAACGCGAGGCATCATCAATGGCTCGGACGCCTATGCCATACGCTCGGTGCGCGGTCAGAAATACAAACTGATTAAGAATCTTAACCACGAATCCAAGTTCACCAATGCTTACACCAAATCGGCCGATTTCCAATCAATGGTCGCAAAGGCTGACGCCGGTGACGCCACGGCACGTAAGTTGGTCAATGCTTATCAACAACGCCCCGCAATTGAATTCTATGATGTTCAAGAGGATCCGTTGGAGATGAACAATCTTGCCGACAACCCAGAATTTGCTCAAGTCATCATGGGATTATCTAAGAAACTCGACGAGTGGATGATAGACCAGGGCGACGAGGGAGTGGCCACTGAATTGCGTGCCTTCGATCATCAGCGAAAAGGGAAAAACGCAAAAAACAAAAAGACACCTTCGAAACAAGCCCAACGAAAACAGAAGACTAAAAAATTGAATCAGTGATTGAAAAGTATCAGAGACATTTTGATTAAACGACTTAACAAGAAAATGAGACGGTGAATATGAAAATGTGGATGAGTGCACTGTTGGTCCTGGTCGTCGCTGGAGCACAGGCAAAGGAACCTACGATTGAACCCGGTTCATTTGAGAAAAAAGCAGCAAGACATTCGTGGGAGGTGAAAGCCGATCCAAAGATGCCAAACATGTTGATTTTGGGTGATTCGATTTCCATCGGCTACACACTTCCCGTTCGACAATTTCTAAAAGGAAAAGCGAACGTCTATCGTCCGCTAAGCGGCGCTGGCCCAGAGAACTGTGGCGACAGCGCAAAAGCGGTTGACAATATCGACCGCTGGCTGGCCATCGCGCCGAAGTGGAATGTGATTCACTTCAACTGGGGACTTCACGACCTCAAACGCATCGACGGCAAAAAGACCGGCCCAGAGATACCGCCGGCAGTTGCGATCACGGACTATAAAAAGAACTTGCAGATCGTCATTGACAAGATGAAAGCAACCGGTGCAAGGCTAATCTTTGCCTCAACCACCGCCTATCCCGCAGGTGTAAAACCTTGCCGTCTGCCAGAAGACGCAGTGAAATACAATGCAGCCGCATTGGAAGTCATGAAGCAAAACGGGGTGTTGGTGAATGACCTCTATGCATTTACAGCAAACCGCCTCGAAGAGCTTCAGAATCCAGTGAACGTTCATTTTTCGCAGAAGGGTTCCATTGTGATTAGCAAACAGATCGCCGAAATGGTTGCCAAGACAATGAATTGGGGAGACATTACACTTCCAAATTTTACGTCCTATTCCGCAGCGATAGAGGCGGGTAACGACTTAATCCGCAGCAAAGAATTCAATAAGGCCATCGGAGCATTCGAGGTCGCAATGGAACTTTCCAAAACGCCTCGTCAATCGGCGCAGGTATTGAAGAAGCTGGAACAGTGTCGTGCAAACTTGAAATAGCCGAAACGCAATTGGATGCATCAAGACATCGTGGATCCAGTCCAAGGCAGCCAACATGTCAATGTGCAAATTCCACATTTCACTAGGACAGAAAATACCAATATCCACGATCCAATCTTGACGCTCGTCAGATCGACACAGCGGCCATACACGAGCTATCGAAAAGTAATTAAAATCAACAAGCAATGCCGCGAAGGATTCGTTGCTTCGTCCACTACGACGACCTCGAAAGATAGAATTAACAAAGCACTCAGCACCGTTTGATCAGCGTGTCTCGCGCCCAATCGGGTTTCAGGCATGGTAAAACACGTTTCCATTACTCACTACAACGCCCCTACCTGTGAACGAATTTTCATGAAAAAACTCGCGATTCTCTCCATTCTTTTTAGCGTGTTTGTGGCTTCCGGTGCGGCGTTTTCCGCCGACCGTCCCAACATTGTCTTCATCTTCACGGACGACCATTGCATCCAGGCTCTTAGTGCCTATGACGACAGTCGCATCTCGACTCCCAACATGGATCGCATTGCCAAAGAAGGCATGCGTTTCAATCGATGTTATGTGACCAATGGCATCTGTGGCCCGAGCCGAGCCGTCATCCAAACCGGCAAGTACAGCCACGCCAACGGGTTCATCCGTAACGGAAATGTCTTCAACGGTGATCAGCAGACCTTTCCCAAGCTTCTTCAAAAAGTAGGCTACCAGACCGCCGTCATTGGTAAGTGGCACCTCGGATCCACACCCCAGGGCTACAACTACTACGACGTCCTCAAGGGCCAGGGGCCTTACTACAACCCACCCATGATCACCAGCGACGAGAACGGCCAACCCGTCACCAAGCCACACACCGGATACACGACCGAGATCATTGGCAACAAAGCCCTCGCATGGTTGGAACAAGGCCGCGACAAAGACAAACCGTTTATGCTGATGTTTCAACACAAAGCTCCGCACCGCAATTGGATGCCGGCGCCGAAATACCTCAACTGGCTCGATGACGTCGAAATTGCCGAACCGGAAACGCTCTGGGACGATTATACGGGCCGCGAAACACCGGCGGCCAACCAGGCCATGACGATCGCGACTCATATGAACGACAACGACCTGAAGCTTACCCAACCTAGAGGACTCACTCCGGAACAACTCAAAACCTGGAACGCTGCCTACACCGACAAGAATCAAGCCTACCTGGCGAAACGCGAATCGATGACGGAAAAGGAAATCATCAAGTGGAAGTACCAACGCTATGCCAAGGATTATCTCCGCTGCGTGAAATCGGTCGACGATGAGATCGGACGCGTTCTCGACTATCTCGATGCGAATAACCTCACAGAGAACACGGTCGTGATGTATTCGTCCGACCAAGGTTGGTACCTGGGTGAGCACGGTTGGTTCGACAAACGCTGGATGTATGAAGAGTCCCTCGTGACTCCGCTTTTGGCACGTTGGCCCGGCGTCATTGAGCCCGGCAGCGTTAACGAGAACGACATCACCTCTAACCTTGACTTTGCCGAAACTTTCCTCGAATTGGCTGGCGCGGACGTGCCTTCGGACATGCAGGGTGCGAGCCTCGTGCCACTGTTCAAAGGCAAAACACCGAAGGACTGGCGAACGTCCTTTTACTACCATTACTACGAATTCCCAGGTGCCCACAGCGTCAACCGGCACTTCGGCGTCACGAATGGAGAGCAAAAGCTGATCCACTACTATGGCCCTAACCACGACGGTGGCGAGATTGATACCTGGGAACTCTTTGACCTAAACAAGGATCCCAACGAACTCAAGAGCGAAGCGAACAATCCCGAGTACGCTGTGATCCGCAAGAAGCTTGAATCGGAACTCGAACGCCTTCGCGTCCTCTACGACGTTCCCGAAGATACACAACCCGTCCGCAAACCCCGCGTGCCAACGAAGAAAGGCAAAGACGCAAAGACTAAAACCAAGGCTAAATAGTAGAGTTTCCTCTGATTCACGATTCGATCGATCAAGAAAACAACCATGCTCCGTCAAGCCCATCCTGCGCGATGGGCTTGAGCATAGTCATCATTGACTTTCATCAACGTAGAATCATGGTAGATTTAGCCCCGTCCTGGCACCGCAATGCCAGGGCGGGTTCTATCCGACATCCAACGTAGAAATGCTCTAATTGCCGTTTCGATACGGCAACGTTACTTCAATCGAAGAGCCTTCGAGGACGACCACCTCTTCCAACAAATCAATCCGAATCTCGCCGTCAATTTGTTGTAAGGTTGCGTCCACCGGTTTGCCACCGACGGTGACAACGAAGTCAGGGCTAACCGACAACGGTACGGAGAACACCAATGTCTTTAGCCGCAGTTGCCCATGACGTAACTCAATGCATTGCGTTTGTGTTTGCCCGGTTCGTTTCTGGATGAACAACCCCCAGCCTTCGGGACCGGAAAAGAACGAACGATGATCTTCGGGTTGCCACTTGGGCTTGAAGCCTAAAACGCCATTGGGTCCATCCACGATTTGCCCTTGGCATGCGACCAACAATGACCAACTACTTAACGCTCGGGCGTAGAATTTACCGCACTCCAATTCATTGTAAGGATTTCCACCAGGCCCCGAGTTCAGGCCGTCGCGAAGACATCCGTCGTAGCGACTGCGAGCCATCCGAACGACACTACGGGCTTCCTCAATCAACCCCTCATAGATCATCGCCGAGGCAGTAGAGTATTCAATTCCGGTCCAAATTTCATCCGCATATAGAATAAATGATTTCGGCCGTCCACCGCTGGGCCATGTGCACATTAGCAATCCGCCTTCGTCATCCGGTACGTAACGACGGGGCGTCTGCTCGATTCCTGCGAACTTCTCTTTGAAGTTGTATTTCATAACGGCTTGAAGTGAGCTCTTTACGCGCGGCGCGGGATACAAGTAACCAAGATCCAATTGATGCGCCCACCATTGGCCCAACAATTGGTCCGCGTGGCAGCCCGTATTGTAGTCTCGCGCAGCTTGAGCTTCGGGAATTTGAATGTAGTACTCGCCGTTGAAAAGCGTTTCGTCCTGACGTTTCATGCCTTTTTTACGAATCGCTTCCCAACGCTCGGCACTTGCGGCGTCGTCCATCACTAACGCCAACTTCTCGGCGGCAGCTAGAGCAGAAAGGTACTGTGAGCCAATGAATGTGTTTGCACCCGAGACAGATGTGTCGTACGTGTTCGCTTGATGCCCTTCGGGCACACCGCGTCCATTGGGATCGATTTTTTCGACTAGCCAATCGACCGATTTTTTCACTCCTGGCCAAATCGTTCGCAGGAACTTGTCGTCCGCACTCAATTGATGTTCGCGATATGCTGCTTCGATACAGGCACAGTGACCATCGATAAACGCTCCGTGTCTTCCATGCTCGCGGTGTGACGTCTCGCCTGATTCATGCAAGAAGGTGACGAAATTCGACACTCGCATGTTCCGGCCCACGTCGGGGAACAGACGGGCATGGGTTTGAGCATAATTCCAAACGTGTGTGCAATTCAGAGGACAACAACCGTAGCTGCCTTCAAAACCGCCAAAGTAACCATCCTCGGACCAGAAACAGGTCGGTCCACGCAAGATGACTGTCTGAGTGGCCATCGCATCCAAGAACTCTTCGGGCAAATTCGATTGGTATAGCGTCTGCTGATACAACTCGGTGCGTCGCCACAAAGCATCGAGGTTATCGGCCAAATAGTCAGCCACAGCAGTCGCATCAGACCAACGGCGACTGTAAAGATTCCCGGTGTGTTGAAACCGTTGAACATTGGGAAAGTGCCATGCCATAGCGAACGTGACCGAGCGTGATTCACCTGGTTGAAGTTTCATTGGCGCTGCAAGGGCTGCGTTGATCGTTTGTCCCGAATGACTGGTTGCTTCGCCGACTTCCTCTTGGACGCTATCGGTTTTCTCAAGTAAATCGACAACCTGTTCGCTTTCGGTCCACGCATGTAGCACGTTCGCATTGGCATCGAGCACCGAAAGTGCCATCGTCCCCAAAGCTTCGGCCCCTGGAACGATCCGCTCGTTCGATTGAAGTGGCGTTTTGCGTGATGCCAACAACAACGGACTTCCCACACTCCACGGTAAGCCCGAAGCCATCGCCAATATAATTCGTCCCTTTCCGAGCGGACCTTCAATCAAAAGCGGATCGCCACTTGCCGTCGTCGCCAAAACGCGATACCCATCGGCAGCACAATCGAGACCAACTAGACGCGTGTAATCGCCAACCTGCCAATCGCCCAGAACCAATCCCAACGCCTCTGGTGCGTCCTCCGTTATGTGACCTGCCTGATCAGCTGGGGAGGTCGCCGTTTCAGCCGATTCGTGCTCAATTTTCAATGCGGCTGCTGCAGCTTCTAATGCCGTGCCGGTCTTAAGGAATGGTTCCGGCGGTATGTCGGAGAACAAAATTCGATCGATATTAATGTGCCCCCAAGCTTCCGAACTCTTATCGACAATTTCAATCACGGCCTGGTTGCCCTGCAATTCGGCCAAATCCCAACTGACCGGTTCGAGCGTTTCCAGGTTCTTTCCAACAGCCGTTCGGACGACTTTCCCATCGACACGAAGATTAATACACGTTTGCTCTTTGAGGTTACCGCCACCAATCAGAAAGCCAAGGTATCGTCGATGGATCGTGAACACTTTTGAGGTCGCAGTTCCTTGTGGACCGTCACCACCTTGGAAGGTGTTGACCAACCCACGACCAGCAAATCCGGCGACTCGTTGTTGCCCCGCTTCGGTTCCCGTCGATGGTTTGTCACCAAACGCAGGCCCATCGATTTGCCAGCCTTCGTATGCTTTGCCCTCGAAGTCATCAAAGACCGTTGCTATTCCTTCCATCTGATTTCCAGCTGCTCGCATTCGAGAGAGCACACGATAAAAATCAGGTCCGACATCCTCCACAAGCAGCAGACCACCTTCGTCTGCAATTCGCGATATCGATTGGGCCAATTCCTCTGAGAATGTGGGCGCACCCGCGACCCATCGCATTTCCGGACCTTCGACCTCTCGCCCACTGGTTTGGCGGATTTTTACGGAACCAGTGGGAACGGGATCAGCGGAACGTTCCATGCTGATTGTGGTTTGATTTCCGCGTCGAACGACTCGATTCCGGTTGCCTCCGTATCCCGCGAATCGGACTCCTTGAATCCCGTCAGCACCACCGCTGCCAACGGCGTTTTGTAGCGTTGCACCAAAAGACACCTCCACGGGCGATTCACTCGGGTTCGTGGCGGTGAGCCGAAACAATCCGCCCGGAATGGACGAGTTCGCAGTATCCAGCGGAATCATTGGATTCATCGCTTCGAGTTGAACCTGAACCGGAAGCTCTGGGTCGTCGAAAACGAGGCGTGCGATCGGATGGCCACCTTCGAAGGTCAGCGACTCGATGCTCTTAAGTTCACCTTCGCCTTGTGTCTGTAACACTCGCGTTACGTGCCTGCCACCTTTGGTTCGCGCACTGACCGCAAAGAAGCTATCTGGAATCCGTGGTTCGCTGAGGTTGTTGAAGATCTGCCATACACCGAGTTTGCCTTCACCGTCCAACCAAATGCTACCGGTACCAATTCCTCCGACCGGCATCCCGACTGCTTCGAGCGATGCACCTTGATAGAGACGTGCCGGGTTGATTGGATAAGCACCAACCGCATCAGCCGATGGCGGGACCAAGTGATCCGTTTGTCTGACTTGCTCGGCCCAAGTCATATCACCAGCCATGGATATCGCGGCAGAACCTGCCGCAACCCTGGCTAGGAACTCTCGGCGATTCAGTTCAACGGGCTGCGCAACATGACAACGTCCGCCACAACAACGACCTTGGTTGGACATATTATAGCACTCTCTTTAAGAGGAACGTAGGATCGATGATCAGGGTGACGCAAGATTTAATTTGATTTCCATCTTACATCTTTCCAAACCACAAATGCATCAGTGGCTTTCCGTCCAATATCGTGATCGATCAAAATGGCATAACACTAGCCGCCCACAAAACCACAACAACCTATTTGACGGTATATTAAATCCACTAAGCTGGCGTAAAAAGCTTTCCCACCTCCCTCGATCGCAGAGCCCTACCATGTTGACGCCTCGATTGCCGATTGGCTTCTGTTTACTATCCCTTCTATCACTTCCCTCTCTGGCAAGATCCCAAGACAGCTTGGATTACGGTGATCTCGTTCGTCGCATGACCGATTTAACAACTCCCGCAGTGCTTCCTGCGGTGGGCGAAACGGGCAAGCAATGGTCCAGCTATGACCGCGCCAGCCAATACGATGCTGCGACCGGCGAGTACATTCGTTGGGACGCAAACGGAGACGGCAACGGAGTCATACGAACCGAAAACGATCAGGTCGTGATGGCTGAAATGCAAGGCCCCGGCTGCATCTGGCGAATCTGGTCCGCCGATGCCAAACAAGGACATGTGAAAATCTACTTGGACGACCAAGCAGAGCCCGTCATTGATCAGCCGTTTGCAGACTACTTCGATGGAAAACACCAACCGTTTGACTATCCGGCCCTTTCCTACAACTTGAACGAAGATGGCTGTAGCGGGCAAAACCTGTATATGCCGATTCCCTACCAAAAATCATGCAAAATCGTCGCCGACAAGGGGTGGGGCCGATACTTCGAGTTCAACTACATGACGTATCCTGAGGGGACCAAACTGCCAACTTTCAGCTCTGCTTTGGTTGCCAAATATGATAAGCAGTTGCGAGCGGTCAACACGTACCTGACAAACGACTTAGGCACGGACCCGGCTGGCAAACGAGATGGCGAGAAGACGTTGATGAAATCCATTCACGTCGATGCCGGTGAATCCGTTTTGGTTGCCGATTTGAAAGGTCCGCAAGCGATCTCGGCGATAAGAGTGAAAGCAAACTTTACAGACCGACAAGATGAGATTGCCGCAACGCGCAACCTAGCACTTCAAATCACCTGGGACGGTGATGCGAAACCCGCCGTTTGGTGCCCGCTCGGCGATTTCTTTGGAACGGCTCCGGGTGTGAACCATTACAAGTCCTTGCTCACCGGGATGAGCGAGGATGGTTGGTATTCGCTCCGCTATATGCCTTTCGGAAAGAGTGCGATCGTCGAACTTGTCAACGATGGCAAACAGGCTCGCGAAATTGAATTCCAAATCACACACGCGCCACTTGATCGACCGTTCGAAGGACTCGCCCATTTTCACTGCAAGTGGCACCGTGATTTGTCACCGATGCCACAGGACCGTTGGCTGGATTGGGAAATGCTAAACACAAAAGGGCGTGGTCGATTCTGTGGCGTGATGCTTCACGTATGGAATCCTCGTGGCGGATGGTGGGGCGAAGGCGACGAAAAACTGTACGTCGACGGCGAGAAGTTCCCTTCCACCTTCGGCACTGGATCGGAAGACTATTTTGGCTACGCGTGGTGCAACCCAAACCTGTTCCAAAAACCATACCATTGCCAAACGATGGACCAGAAAAACAAAGGACACCAATCGGTTCTTCGCTGGCATTTGGTTGACAACATCCCATTCCAAAAGTCGTTTGAATCCTATATCGAAAAATATTTCAAGAACGACAACGGCACACTGTACGCACTCACCACACAATGGTATTTGGCTCCCGGTGGCATTGACCACTACGATCCAATTCCTGCGGAACAGCGTGATGGCTATTACGCCAAACGCGACCCTGTTTACGCTGGTATTCGTGTTCAGAATGAACCAAATGGGTCGCTGGACGAACAAACCATGGGCCAATACAACACAAGCAAATGGAAGAACAACAGACAACTCTGGTGGACGGGGGCGAAACCGGGTGACAAACTCCATTTAGCGATGCCGGTGATGTCAGCGGGCAATTACGAAGTGGTCGTTCAACTAACCAAGGCGATTGACTATGGCATCGTCCAGCTTTACGTCGACGACAACAAGGCTGGCGAGCCGATCGACCTGTTCAATGACGGCGTTGTGTCAACCGGCCTAATCTCACTCGGTACATTCAATTTGACAGAAGGCCAACATACACTTGCGGTCGAGATCGTCGGAGCCAATCCCAAGGCACAGAAAGGCTACATGTTTGGTATCGATCGAATCGATGTCAAACCAATGAAGTAGACACTCACTTGTAGGTCGGCACCCATTTATCAAATCATGGTGGCATTCAGTTCAAGCTAGGATTTTCGATTTCGATCGCTAAAGCGCTGCCATTGACTTGGAGTGCCGCAATGAGAGACGGACTTGCACCGCTGGCCTTGCTGATTCGCATGCCAACTCGGTGCGAGTATGTTGTGGTCAAAGCCAACGGTGTCGACCAATCCCATTTTGTGATTCAACGGTCAAAGTCAAAAACTCTGCGAAATGAGCAGCTTGACTGTGCGACTGTCGACGTCGTTCCATTACACTAACCATTTCGTTTTCCCCTCAAATCCCCATAGACATGATAATGAAACTTAAATCGATCGCTCTCTGTCTCGCAATTTTGGCTATCCATCTTCCAGCAAACGTTTTTGCTGACGCGGGAGGCAAGGCGTACACGGATACAAAATCAGTTAGCCCCGACTTTGCTTTGCAAGGCGAATATCGCGGCACTGCAAAAACGGAAGACGGTGACATGGATTTCGGAGGCCAGGTGATCGCGCTTGGTAAAAACCGGTTCCAAATCGTCGGGCACTACGGTGGGTTACCCGGTGAAGGATGGAAACGCGGCGACAAACAGAACTCGGTGGAAGCGAAGAGTGTTGACGGTAAAATTGTTGCGGACATCGGTGAGGCCAAGATCGAAATCGCCGACGGAGAGATTGCCGTTTTCGTTGATGGAAATCAAATCGGGACACTCAAAAAATTGCAGCGAGAGAGTCCCACCCTCGGAGCAAAGCCACCCGCGAACGCCACGGTTCTGTTCGACGGCACATCTGCCGATCAATTTGAAAAGGGCGAGTTGGTCGAAGGCAATTTGCTAGGCTCGACGAATTGTTTCACGAAACAAAAATTTGGCGATCATAAGCTGCATATCGAGTTCCGCACGCCATTCATGCCGAACGCTCGCGGACAGGGACGAGGCAACAGTGGCGTCTATATGCAGGGCCGTTACGAATTGCAGGTTCTCGATTCGTTCGGGCTAGACGGCAAGAACAATGAATGTGGCGGCATCTATAAAATTGCTAAGCCTATCGTGAACATGTGCCTGCCGCCACTATCGTGGCAAACGTACGACATTGACTTCACTGCAGCACGTTACGATGACGATGGCAAAAAAATCAAGAACGCACGTGTTTCAATCAAGCACAACGGCGCCATGATTCACAACGACTTGGAACTTCCTAATAGCACGCCTGGATTTCATGGCGAGGGTCCCGAGCCCGATTCATTGTTCTTACAACATCACGGCAATCCCGTCGCATTTCGCAACATCTGGATCGTGGAAAAGTAGCAGTCTTTCGCGGAGCGTCTCCACTGCAAAACCATGTTGATGATCACTGCGTGATCGACGGAACCAGGGAAGCGGCGTCGATCATCGCAGATCGCTGAAGGTGGTTGAGGCCGGCCAATGGCCGAGAACCCTGAATGAGTTTCAAGGCGGCATCAGGATCGCTGACGTCGCCACGCGCAACCAAGAAGAGCGCAGAAATCAAAGCAGTGCGACCGTGTCCTTGTGCACAATGAATGAAGATTGGTGTGTCCATCGTTGCAAGGTGAGTGACAAGATCTGCGAGAATTTGTGGCGGCAAGATCGACGCCGCAAGCATTGGGACAGCGACATAGTTGGGAACAGACCGCAATCCCGATGACTCAGGAAATTCGGATGTGAGGTCAACCACGGTTTGTGTGCCCGACGGGACTTCGTGGGTTAGTAAACGCCTGCCGATAAGAACACCATCGGCTAATTCATCGTAGGCAGGTTCGCGTGAAATCAAACGAACAAGATGCCAAACGCCCCAAAGGCAAAGTAAATAGGGAAGCAGCACCACAACGGAAACAGAGTGCATCGATCCATCGGGAAGTTTGCCAAACACGCGATGCCCCAGAGTCAAGTAGCCCATTCCAAGCACGCCAAAACTAAATCCGGGCCAAAGTAGAATCAGAAACCAACCGCCAAACAAGATTGCGCACAGGACAACCAGAAGCGATAGCACAGAAAAGAGGACGCCGTATTTCATTCGCACCCTGCCTGACAAAAAGGCTTTTCCGACGCAGCAACGAACGAAGCTAACGTCGCGGCATACCCGACATTGTACCTCCGGGTGACATCGCAGCAAACGAGACATGATGTCGCGACAACACGACGACTCATTCGTAACGGCGTGACGACTGTAGACTCTTCAACTACGCTAGTTCTTGCATCCGCGTTCCAATACGAAGATGGACGCGTTGGGCGCAAATGGAATCGATCGCATCCTACCCAAAAATTGTTATGTGGAGTCTCAACTCAATGACACGCTCGCTCATGATTATCCTGGCTCTCCTTGTTGTGTATTCACCACAGTTCGCCAGATGCGACGATGCAGCAGAGAGGTTGGTTTTGTCGACTTACAAACTTTCTAACGGTGCATCAACCGCAACGGGATTAGTGGTTCGCTGTGAGATCAACGACGAGGAATCGCGATATTTCGTTGTAACGGCCAACCACGTTCTTGATCAAATGAAAGGTGATTCGTGCATTTTGGTATCGCGCACTCGCAATAATGACGGGTCCTACCAGCGTAAAGAGAAACAGGTTTTCATTCGAGAAAGCAACAAACCGCTGTGGAACAAACACCGCAATCATGACCTTGCGATTCTTCCGTTAGCCGATTCGATTCAGGTTGACGCACTTCCTTTCGAGTCCCTAGCGACTAACGAGCAAATGTCGATGGTCGACGTCGGTGACCGCTTGTCGTTTGCCGTTTTTCCGGAACGAACCGAGGCCAATGGTGCTGGCTTCCCAATCTTACGTAGCGGAAACATAGCCAGTTTCCCCATCACCCCCGTCAAAAATCACCCCTTGTTTCTGGTCGACGCAACGACGTGGAAAGGTGACAGCGGTGGCCCCGTCATTCACCGGTCACTGCGTTCGCCTAACGGTGGCCCGGTTGTGGTTGGCATGATTTTGGGGATGCGAAATATCACGGAGACGGTCCGAGAATCGCGATTCGTGGAACGAAAAACCGATTATCCGCTTGGAATAGCCGAAGTGCTTCATGCCGTGTTTGCCCGCGAATTGATCACAGAAATGACAACGGACGGGTAGTAGCCAAACGAACCGCTTTGAATTTGGAGCCTCATTCACCTTTGCGAAGTTGGTATAGTGAAAGCAGGTATGGTGAAGGCAAAAGGAGACAAACAATGAGCCATGAAGTGTCCGAAGTCTACCGTTGTGCTGATCGCATCCAGGCTGAAACGATACGCATTCGGCTTGCCGCAGCGGGCGTCACTGCGTTCGTCGAAGGTGACGACGCTGTCTCGTCAATGGCGATGAGCGGTGGAGGAGTGAATGAGGCTATCGTGCGAGTCGAGGTGGCTAGCGAAGATTTCGAGCAGGCCATGCAGATTCTGCAGCAAGATCAAGTACAACGATTAACACAAGACTCCTGGGTTTGCGACCGATGTGGCGAAACCAACGATGCATCCTTTGACGTGTGCTGGCAATGTCGTTCGCCGCGAGATGAATTGAATCCGCCCACGCCTGAAGTGGACTCTTAGACCGCACGTGTATCGCCGGAAACTACGGCGATTGTTCACATTCGTATCTCCATTTCGTCTCTTCAGTACTCGACTTTTCTAATCACGGTTTCAACGAATGAATGCGACCGAGCTGAATCGATTCATACTGACTCTTGCTATTCTGACTCTTGCTATTCTGACTCCTGCTATTCTGACTCCGGGCATTTTGCTCGCGGCAGACGAGTCCAGTGAATGGATCGATCTTTCGAAACGGGTTGACGTCTCAAAGAACACGGTTGCTGGTGTTTGGCGGAAATCGAGCGAGGGTTTGACGACTGACGCCGCTCGAAGTTCGCGACTGACATTGCCATATCAGCCGAATGAGGAATACGATTTCCGAGTCAAATTCACTCGAACCAGCGGTGTGCATTCCGTGGCGTTGATGTTTGCAACCGGTTCTGGGCAGGCGACGTTTGAAATCGACGCCTGGGGGCAACATCTTGCGGGCCTACAGATGGTCAATCGCCAAACACTGCAAAACAATCCGACTCGATCCGAAAATCACATGCTGAAAAACGGCCGCACTTACACCGCGGAGGTGCAGGTAAGGAAGGATCGCGTGCGAGCACTGCTCGATGGCAAATTGCTTTCCGAATATATAACCGACGGTTTTGATCTAACAATTCCTGATCTTTGGGAAATGCCCAACTCCCGAGCACTGGGAATTGGTGCATATGAATCCGCAACAACCTTTCACGCTATCGAGGTCCGACCGGTCACCAATGGGATGATACTGCAGGCAGAGGTACCATCAATACCTCAAAGCTCTCGGCCCATGCGTCCGGCTTTGGAAACGGCGTCAACAACACGTATTAGACCATCTCGTTCGCCGACTCCTCACGCAGTAGACACCGTTAAACGAGTGTTGATCGTCATTGCAAATCAAGATTTCTTTTACCGCGAATACCATGACCCGAAACGAGCATTTGAAAGAGCTGGCATTGCTGTTGATGTTGCGGCAGGCCGCAAACAGAGATGTCGGCCACATGGAAACTCCGGCCAACAGGGCAGCGGCGAAGTGATGCCAGACTTTGCCATTGCGGATATCGATTCCTCCCGATACGACGCCATTATGTTTTCTGGTGGCTGGGGATCATCAATGTACCAATATGCGTTCGAAGGTTCCTATCGCAACAGATCCTATAACGGCGACCGAAACACCAAAGCGGCTGTGAACAAACTGCTTGGTGAATTCATCGAACAGGACAAGTACGTCGGAGCTCTGTGTCATGGTGTTTCCGTACTGGCGTGGGCTCGAGTCAATGGCAAGAGTCTGCTTGCTGGCCGGCGCTGCGTCGGCTCACCTCGACAAAGTCCTGCTGGGGTCTATAACGGACAACAAGGCCAGCCGCTGTCACGGTGGAACGCCGAAGTCAATGGAGCCCGACTAACACCGATACGATCCATCGGCGACCCGAGTACGTCAGCCGATGACGTACTGGTCGAAGGAAAAATCATTACTGGCGAGGACGACAACTCAGCCAAATTGTTTGGTGAAACCCTGGCCAAACTACTGACCAATTCGTCCACCGGAGCAACCCCCTGACCGCGTCCCAAGTCGCAAGGCCATTGCCCTGCGTTGGTTTGTGCCTAGTCCTCACATTGCCTCACTCGTCGTTTGACTTTGCAAATATTCTGAGCCGAGGTCCATTTCGTGCTCAAATTAGAAAAGTGTGGTTACGTCTTGATCGCGACGATTTGTGCGGACTCGGTCACTCAGTTGACTGAAGAACCAATCGTTACCTTTGCCGCCATCCAAATCGTCGTAGGCTCCATCGGATGTAATGGCCGTGGACAGATCACCGATCAAATCTGCCATTCGATCGGCGACCGAAGTGCCGGCGTTTGACCAACGACTCAGTAAAGATTCAGCGTCATTGAAGCCCAATTGATCGCCGATCAGCAGATCTTCATCACGACCACCATCAAGTCGATCCGCACCAAGACCACCAATCAGAACGTCGTTACCAGTCTCTCCAAAGACACGGTCATCTCCGGCACCGCCATCAAGATAGTCGTTGCCCGTTCCTCCACGCAATTTATCGTTTCCGGCTCCACCATACAGTCGGACCGGTATCGAAAGTTTTCGATCCGCAGTCAAGTCGTCGTCACCATCGCCACCATACACTTCGATATGACTAATGTTGTCATAGACGACCTTGACCCAATTGCCCTTCCCAGCTTGCTGACGCACTTCAACCGAGTTTGGTTTGCGGCGGACATCGTTCAGCCGAATATTGTCTCGAAGTGTTGTTCCGCCCACGACTAGGATCGACTTTCCTGGGTTTGCGACGTCAGGGATCACGCGAGTCTCTTGAATGTCAATCGACAAACTCGTGGTTCCTTGGCCGTTGGCATCGTCGCTGCCGATGACCGTTGCAACATAAGTCCCCGGTGTCATGGGCGTGAACTCGAACGTCGAACCGCTTCCGACCGCGACGATGTTACCACCAACGTCCTTCACTTCCCAAAGCAATCGTGGTGTTGCGCCGACGGGCAAGTCAGTGATCGATCCGCTGAGCATAATCGGTTGACCGGTCACGGCAGTCGTTTGCCCCATCGCGGCGAGCGTTCGTGGTACCGGCGGCGTTGGAGCATCAGGATCACCGTTTCCGCCACCACTGGGATTGGTGGTGCTGGCTCCAATTCCCCAACCTGCGGGTGACTCTGCACCAGCAGCGGCGTCGAGTAGCAATTGCGTTGTCGTCGGCGTCATCGTCGAAAATCCGAATTCGCCGAGCGACTCATTTACATCGAGTCGCGGATAGTCACTGCCATCGTCACGAAGTTCGTTGTTCCCAGTTCCACCACGCAAAATGTCACGACCGTTACCGCCAAGCAGAGTGTCGTTGCCATCACGTCCGTCCAGATCATCATCGCCAACAGCGCCCATTAGTAAATCGTCGTCGGTACCACCATCGATTTCGTCGCCTGCAATATCCATGCTGACTTTCTGGAGTGCCACGTTGTCGGTAAACGTTCGCATGGCATCATCACGATAGCCGATTTGGTAAGCGGACCGACGAAGCGTGACTTGCTGAGAAACGTTATTCACCATAATCGGCGTAACGATCGAAACGTTGTCACCAAGCAGCATGTCATTGCCTGCGTCACCACTGATCTCGTCTTCGCCAAACTCCCATCGTCCATCGATCGAACCATGTCGGGCTTCAGGCGACAACGCGTCGGACGTCGATTCAGCGTGTCTTACGCGCCCCACATGTGTGTCGAAGCTACTTGGCACACTATCACGATCACCATTTGCAATTTGGTCAAGCAGCAGTTCGACATGAATATCGAGATCCCGCAATTCGCGAGATGTCGTCGGTGCATTAAGCACTAGTGGTGTTGCCAGGACAGCAAAGTCACCTGCCACGACATCGTGTCCATCACCACCCGCGATCTTGTCATTGTCGAGTTCCCGATCAAGCGAAGGAACATACGCAATTCGGTCAAGTGGCGTTCGATTCGCAAGCTCGTCATCAATCATAAAGATGCGTGCATCGCGTCGATCGGCCAGATCGGTGGCCTGTAATCTCGCATCTTCGATAAGTTGAATTTCGAGCATTTCAACTTCATCGCTAGTCATTCCAAGAACGACCTTTGTATCTGGCAAATCAGCGGTCGTGCCGGTAACAAGCGGGGCCACGATGACAGCATCGCCACCAATGAGTGTGTCCTCGCCATTGTCACCACGCAAATCATCTTTACCAGTAACAAGTTTGTGGTGCTGAACATAATCGATCGCGTTACCACTAATCGCGGGAAGTGACGGTCGAGTCGCTTGGGCATCAGCAAGCAGTCGATCGATCACGCCAAGATGTGCTATCGTGACCAGTTGCGAAGCGTCATCTGCAATGGTTTCCAGATCCACCAAGTGTTGCTGCAACACAGCGGCATTCTCGGCGATCGTCCCAGCACCGGGAACGTTTCGAACAACAGGCAATTCGTAGGTCGCACTGTCTCCGACGAGGGTATCTTCACCATCGCCGCCTTCGAGTGTGTCGTTACCAATTTCAATACTCTGTTGCGTGTTTGCCAAGTTGTCGATTTCGAAGCGTACAACGCTTTGATCAAGCGCCAGTCCTTCGAAAGCGTACATCACTCCTGCGACCGCGCCGGTTGCCAAATCCGTTGCTGCGTTGATGGGCGACAATCCAGTGGCAAGTTCACTTGCGACAAGCATTTTATCGCCAAACAACAAATCGGCACCCGCGTCCCCGAAGAGTGTATCGCTGCCATCGAGTTCGCCAACGTGTCCGATAAAATGCGGTGTCAAAGAAATGGCTGGGACAAGTCGCAAATCATCGGTTGTTTTAATCTGGTCCAAGTTGGCGATCTCCGAAAGGTTCGAGTTCACCGTGGTAACGCGATCCCAACGCGGTCGCTGGGCAACTAAATCACCTGGTTCCGCGACAAGCTCTGGTACGATCACCTGACCAAATCCAGGTAGGTCTAATTCGATGCCGGACAAGGCATCTGCACCCGAGTTGACCCCGATCAGCCGGATGGAGTCGACCATTTGAGGAAGATCCGTTTCCATCGGCGCCATATTGATGCCATGATCCCCGATGAGCGTGTCGTTATCGCTGCCTCCGCGAATGGTATCGTTGCCGCGTTGACCCAGGACAATGTCGTTGCCAGTACCAGCATCGACAATGTCATCGTCTGCGTCGACTAGGTCAACCAGCAAGGCCACCGTCTGCCATTGGCCGCTATCATAATCGACATTCTTTTCACCGGTGGGCAATTGGATGCTAGATAATACGATTCGATCCGCTGCCAGCAATCGGGCAGCCAAGTCGGCGGGCGGATTCTCTAGCCCCGCTGGATCCATCGGGATCATATCGGTAACTCGGCCGATTTCCTCGGTCAGCAGGTCGCGATGCCATGTACCGTCGCTGTTGAACTGAGGTGTTCCATCGGCGTTGAAATCTCGCAAGATTTGACCAGCATCAGCGAGGATGAAGTCTTGCCCGGCGTCGCCGAAGATATCGTCGCTACCAAGCCCCCCAATGATCTCGTCATCGTCGTCGCCACCATGAATTTCATCATTGCCGCGTTGACCACGGATGATATCCATTGCTCCGCCGCCCCAAAGTGTATCGTTGCCGCTGATCAGGTCTCGATCGTCGAACGGTTGGATGTCGCGGATAACAATTGAGTCGAACGGTGCAAGGTAAGTTTCCCATGTGCCGAGTTGGGCACTGAGCAACGTCCGCGTGATGATCCCGTTATCGCCGAGGATCACATCTTCATCATCACCACCGTCGATTGTATCATCGCCATCGGCACCGAAGGGGACGTTGTGACCACCGACTAGATCATCTTGCCCAGCACCACCGTTGATCGTGTCGTTACCTTGTCCGCCGAAGACGAAATCATCGTCGTCCTCACCATCGATGTTGTCGTCACCACCACCATCGGCCGCGGTGATGAAACGACTGATGACGTTGCGATCCACGGGTCGCGAGAAGTCAATTTCGGCGTGATCACCAAACAGGACGTCGTAACCACTACCACCACGGATAATGTCGCCTGCGGTCCCACCAATGATGATATCGTTGTCTTCTCGCCCGAAAATCGTGTCGATGCCACCGATTGTCGGATCGACCGTGATAATTTGGTCAAGTGTCGTCGGATCGCTATCGAATACGACGAAGTCAAGTTTGCCATTGTCGCCGAGCAGTGAGTCGAGCCCGGCTCCACCGTCAATCATGTCGTTGGCTGCACCACCGAGTACGACGTCATCGCCACGACCGGAATGGATCGTGTCATCGCCGCCGACGGCGGAATCCGTCGTCTGAATTAGCAACTGGTTTCCAGCGGCATCAAACATGGCTTCGCCATTATCGCCGATGATAATGTCACGCGTATCGCCACCGGTAATGTTATCGGAACCACTGCCACCAAACAGCAGATTCAACGCGTTGCCAGCGGTGATGGTGTCATTGCCACCGACCGGTAAAGTCGTCGTCGAGACATGCGTTCGGATTCCGGTCACTGCATCGAAAATCGCGAACCCTTCGTCTCCAACAACGATGTCGGGAAGGTTGTCGCTGCCGGCCAACAACGAATCGTCGCCTGCACCGCCAAAGATGATTTTCTGGCCATCGCCTGCTGTGATGAAGTCTTGGCTACCATCGGAAGGTTCGTTCGTTTCGATTCGCACCAAGACGGACGCGTTGGTCGTTAGATCGAAATCGGCAAAACCATTGTCACCCAGGATCAAATCATTGCCCGCTTCACCAATCAGCGGGTTTTCCGCGCGGTCGAAATTGACATAGTCCGTTCCAAAGCCACCGAGAATGATATCGTCGTCATCATTGCCCGAGATCAAATCGCTACCGCCGGATGACGGTGATTTGGTGCGGACAAGATCAACAAGACTTTCCACAATCTTTTCTGACGGATTCAAATTTGGCATTGGCATGCGGTCGATTACGCCTGTATCGCCGAAAAGAATGTCATCGCCATGTTGGCCGCTGATATCGTCGTCGCCTGCGCCGCCGAAAATTTGATCCTCGCTAAGTCCGCCCATGATCACGTCGTTGCCACCGACCAGATCGTTGACCGTCAAAATGAGATTTGCCTCGCGAACGACCCCATCGGTTTGGTCTTCTGGGAAAGTGGAGATGCGATAGGCGCTGGTGGCATCAAGCGTTTCCGTGAAGTCCGGTGTGATATCCAGCAAGGTTCCCGTGTTTCCAGTGATGAGCCTTGGTGTTTGCAGAAACCCAGTGCCATTGTTGATGTCGACATAAAGTCCTTGCAACCCAATGTCAAAGCCGTCTGCGATTGGGAACGTCGCATTCGCATCGAGCACGATAGAGCTGTTGCCAAAGTCACCGGTCGCCTTGCCGCTAATCGGCACGGGAGCGGTTCCTAGGCGAGTCACGATCGCATGGTTTCCGTTGCCATCATCATCGCCAAAGTAATCAACGCGGCCTTCATCGCCGAACAGAATGTCTTCGCCGCTACCACCGGTGATAATGTCGTTTCCAAGTCCACCAAAGACGACGATTCCAAGCGTCGATGCACTGGCATTAAGCGTGTCGTTGCCGTCTTGCGTGTTAACAGCGAAGGCACCGTCGGCTGGATTCGTAATTTCATAGCTGTCACCGTTCGCCGGGATATCACTCCAAATACCATCGAGCAAAATGGTATCGGCCGTGTTGCCAAGAATGGTTCGGGTTTGCACGCTTCCCGTGGCATTGTTCGCGGTCACCTTGTATCCGGCGAGGCTGTTTGCCGCGCCGAATGGTGATGTATTATCGACGATCTTTGCAAACTCAGTCTCCGTTGGATTTGCGCCACTTGTGACCGATCCGGCGACAATCCCGGTAACATCATCTTTGTCGAGTGCCACATCAACGAAGTCGCCTTGGCGGTTCGTTGCGGGCCAATAAACATCGTTACCGGTATTTAGGAAGGTCCATGTTTGGAAGGTCTCGTCCGTCGTCGTGGCCAAATCATCGGGACGACTATGGGTACCGAGCACATGGAAGTCGTTATTGCCACTACCGAGATCCAATTGCAGCACTTCGAGGTTGCCGTAAGTAATACCGCCTGCTCGCATCCGACCGCCAATCGTAATGTCGGGTCCCATATTCAGGCCCCACAAGCGATTCGCCGTCAAATATCCAGTACTATCGGCTGGGCTGTCCTCATCATGAATGAACATGAAATCAACCGACGTCGTCTCGTTAACGAAGAAGTTCAGACTCTCGGAGGTGATCGCATAACTTTTGATCAGATCATCCGAGCGGATAAAGAACCCGTCGATTGCGCCCGCGATGCCCGAAAAATCACCATCAACCGTGATCGTCGTATTTCCGTTACCATCGTCGGTAGCACTAAGGATCTCCGCCTCGCCAATTTTCGCGCCCGTCGCGTCGGTCACTTCCAAATGTCGGCCAAGCAAGTCGTCTGCATCGCTGATTCCTAGCTTCAATCGCTGCTCTCGCGACAACATCACTTCGACGTCCGAGGTGGCTCCTGGTGTCACACTCCCCACGTTGTCATCACCAACGCCGAACCGCTCATTGATGGTCAAAACCACCTTGCCATTGTTCAGTGATGCAGCGGTGATTAGTCGGAACTGGCCAACAACAGGATCATTCGGGCTGCCTGTCATCGCGGAAGGAAACGTAGCCAACCAGTCACTTGTGGGACGAGTCGCAACGACCTCGATTGTCTTGCCAACGAGTTCATCAACGTTACTCAGATCGGCTGCCAATCCCAATGCAGCCAACTGATCCGCAGTCAGTGTTTGCAACTTAACATCAAAGCCCGTCACCGATTCCACGTCACCCGTTTTCTGTTTGACATTGGTTTCATGCGAAAGCATTTCAGGCGGGCCGATGCCGACCAATGAGCCGTCACCACCCGCGCCATCGACAACGACGGGTCCGAGGATCTCACTTAGTGTATTGGGTCCATTGGCAAAGACCTTTGTGTCCCCGCCATCGACCTTTGCGTCGTCGAGCGCTCGCACGCCAATGTGAATCGGTTGATCCCAGTTCGTTTCGTTAAAAGTTACAATCAAGTTGTCACTGTTCGTCGGATCCACCATCACACGCGAAGCGGGCAACCCATCGAGGTTGTAAATTGCAACTTGCTTCGCATCGGTGCGGACGCCGCCGGTGCGAGTTGTCTTGGTGATTTCTGGTGTAACGGTCACTTGGACTACACCTGTGCCCGATCCGGTGCCATCATCGGGGCGAGTCGTAAGAACTAGCTCGTAACTGTCAGACTCGAACGATTCAACCGTCGTCGAAACCGTTGTCAGCACGGTTGGTGTGACCGTCGCAGCAAGCGCATAGGTCCCTGTGTTGGTGCTAAAGCCTTGCGCTGAGAGGTAGTAGAAACTCGTGGCGGTGGGTGTGAAGGTGATTCGCGAATTACGGTTCGCTGCTCCATCAATATCGTCACTACTTGTGATCAATACGCCATCATCGTCGAGCAACAATAGCACGGGATCGCTAAGGGTTCCCTTACCCGTCGGTGTCCCTTCGAGGTCAAAGGTATAGTGATTTCCAACGGACAACATTACTTTGAACCAGTCCTGATCGCCGTTACTGTCGACCGAACTCACAGCGGATCCTGGAGCGTATAGTCTCGCCGGAGATGCCGTTGTCGCTGGAATGTCAGCGCTAAAATTGGTCTTGAGCGTGTAGGTTCCTGTGCGATTTGAATATCCGCCCGCAGATAATACATAGTTCCCAGTGACGCTTGGCGTGAAGACGATATGCGAGTTGTAGCCAACTCCCGCGTCGTCATCGGAAGCAATAAGCTGTCCCGCGTCATTGTACAGTCGCAAATAGGGATCCGAGATGGTGCCGCTTCCTGTCGGTGAGCCCTCGAGATCAAACGTGTAGCTCGTGCCAGCCACTAAGTGGATTGAATGAGCATCACGTTCGTAAACATAAGAGACGTTGCCAGTAGTGTTTCCCGGCACGGAAATTCCGTTATCGGACTCATTTGAAATTGTCAGTGTGCTGGTGTTATTAGGAAGCACGCTCCATGTCTGATCCAGGGTCAACGTTGTCGATGTGTTTCGGATGATCTTTGCAGTTTGGCCAGCGCCAGTCCCACCGGCGACCGTAACGATTCGATCAATTAGGCTGTTGTCGGCATACGAGGCTCCGCTGAATTCGATCGTCAGAAACGATGCGGCGCCTTCGACAACATCAGTCGAGCCACTACTTTCACGCACCAAAACGGTTGGCGCGTCAGCATCACTGATACGAACCAACACAGGTTGCGTGAAGACATCGTTGAAGCCCGGGTTGGTGTACGTGTAAGTCACGTGAAGGTCATTGCCTAAAACGGTCGTCACATCGTCTCCGGCATGGAACACGATCTTGTTGCTGACCGATTGCCAAACCGGCTTGCCAATCGTTCCAGCAAGCACGAGCGGGTCGTATTCGTCCAGCGTTTGACCATTGTAAGTCACGCTCGAAATACTGGCTGGCAATTGGCTTAACCCTACGAACTCAACCGGTTCGTTGATTGCAATTTTAAAATCATCCGTGCGAGTTAGCGCGGTGTCGCTGTCTGCCGAGGTGGTGACAAGCTTGATTAAGCTAGTATGGAACCCTTCTCGAACCAAGTCATGCGAAGCAATAACCACAACCGATTGGAATGTATTCCAGTTACTTGTACTGAACGAGAGTGAATTGCCGCTTACCGGACTGCCGTTGACGTGCTGTAGGACTAGCTGAGATCCATCGAATTGCAAACTCACATTGACGGCGGCGCTCGGCTGACGCGCGAGTTTGACTCGGACCACTTCTCGCTCACCGAGTTGATCGCCATCACCACCTTCGATCACCGCTGTGGTTGTGTCGAAGTCGTCCACGACCGAACCCGAAATCGTCGTATTTAGCCCCTTCGTCTCGTCGACGATCAGACCCGCTTCGTCGTTATCGTTAATTTCAACGCCAACACTCGCAACGGCCAAACCGTCGTAGCGAGCAATTCGGTATAGGCTTTCTCCGGCGACAGGATTCGTCCGCCAATCACCATTGAGAATCAACGTGGTACTATTGAGAGCACCAAGAACCAAGCGTTGCTGTCCTGCACCCGGTCCACCCACAATCTCAATCGTCGCTCCACGCAATCCTTCCGGTCCAAATTCAGCGGCATCGAATGAGGCGGTGCTGTCCGTAAAAGTGGTTCGAGTATCAAGGGCGGTCGGGAAACTTGGGTCAATCGGCAGGCTAACCGGCATCTCATCAATCGCAGTGACCTTGCCGATCAGCGAATCATCGATCCGAATTTGGTATTTGCTGTCGACCGTCGGCGCGTCTCCGGCATTCCAACCACGATCAAGTGTCAGACGCATGTCACCTAAGACGCCTTTGTTGAACGTCGCACTCGTTGCATCGGCGGTAAACTCAAGATTGAACGAGAGTGAGGATGCACCATACCATGAGTCAAAGTTGTTAACCTCGACCGACGGAGTGAATGTCAGATTGAGCTGTCCATCGTTGAGAATAGTCTGCAACTGAGTCTGCGAAAGCTCAATCGAGGCACGCATCGGCGAATAGACTCTGCCTTCGGGTCCGCTAAAAAGCGTTTGGACGTTGACGCCATCAATGGCAACGGTGAGATACTCCGTTGAGTAGTCAAAGTCGCCTTTGACAACCAAGTGAAGGGTCCCACCTGAGGTAACGTCGACTGCCTGATTGGCTTGTGTCAAGTCGAACGGGAATGATGCCGTGCCTGGCGCATAAAATCCTGTCTTCGAACCGGAAAGACCAATCACCGAGTCGGCCCCAGTGATAAATCGGCTTTGACCGGTTCCAAAACCGTCGACGATGGTCACTTGGCGTCCTAACAGATCATCGACAGAGTCCAAAAACGGATTGGTCGGATCAAGAGGATCGGTAACTGCGATCGTTGCATTCTCTGCGGCGAGCGGATTCCCCGTTACGGAAACTCCATCGAGGTCCATTTCATAGCTGCTAGATGAACTGGGCACCTGGTTCCCAGCCAACCATGAACGATCCACCGTCAATTGCATGTTCCCGTCAACCAAACGAGCGTCGATAATCCGACGATCTTGGATCGTGATGCCATCGGCAAGCGTGACACGAATGTCCTCGCCAACAAATTCATAGAAGGCTCGATTCGTCGCGATCGTGATCGTGGGGCTCTCAGCAACTGCAAGAGGTTGACCTTCCACGGTCGCACCAGCCGACACGACGAGGTGGTTGATGGTCGCCGACTGCTTTCCTTCGAAAGCTCCGTCGTTGTAGGTAAAGGAAACGCCTTCGGATAGTTCAGGACGTGTGAAGAGCAACCCTGTATCGGTTTGAGTCTCACCATCAGCACGAATTTCAACTCGCTGGGGAATTGTCCAATTCTCAGCCGTGAAACGTAACGTTACCGCAGAACCGTCGGCCTTCTCTTCCGAACCACGCGCGGGACTGGTCAATCGGAATGCCAACGCCCCCAGTTCGCGGCGATCGGGACTCGGCAGCGGTGCAAGTGCTTTGACCAACACGTCAAAACCTAATAGCGGCGCCCGAGAAAGGACGACATCGTAATAGTCGATTAGCGATGAATCCGTTGCGGAAGTCTCGCTGATGATACTTGAACCACCACTCGTCCGGATCACAACGTAGGGTTCATCGTTGTCAGCAACGTTTGCAGAGACGCCAAACAACTTGAGATCTTGATAACGCAGGTCATTCGAAAACTTGACGTCATTGGCGATGATGCCACTGTGTCCAAGCAAATCATTACTGACCACCGGTGGCGTATCGCCCGACATATTGAAGGTATCTTCACCAAGTCCGCCGAACAGTTCCGTCAAGAACGTAACGCTCGTACTCTTAACAAAGAAGCGGTCGTTGCCTTCGGCACCATCGACTCGCAATGACTCGATGTTCGTAAAATCGATGGTTAACCCAGCACCGTAAACGCCCGAGTTCGTCACGACAAAATCGTCACCAAATTCGGTGCCAATCACCGTTAAAGTATCGAAACCGTCGCCGCCGTTAATGTTGACTGGTGCGTTAACGGCGTATTGGACAAGGTCTGCGCCTGCGCCACCGGTGATATCCGTGCGGGCTCGTTCCGGCTCACGCGATCCAACGAGTGCAAACGCTCGCACTTCGAATTGATCGTCACCAGCGTCTCCGTTAAGCGATAGCACTGCCTTATTATGAAAGACAGTAAAACGATCGTTACCAAGTCCACCGTTGACGGTCATTGGTGAACTGATTCCATTAGACAAAAATCCTCGTGTTGTCTCGATGGTTGCAAAAACGTCGTCCACTGAAACGTTGGCGTCGACTTCGTTACGTTCACTGCGGAATAGTTGCCCGAACTGGAACGAATCATTGCCATCTTCGCCATTGAGCGTAATTTCAGCTGCCGTGTCGTCGACCGCAAAATGGTCGTTGCCTAGACCGCCATTGACCACGATCCGTTCGACGCCAAGGTAGTTGATCCGCTGGACCGCAGGGTCGTAAGCAGGATCGGTTTTCGTATGATCAGGATCAGTAAGCATGGCAACAAAAGCATTCGAGCCACTGACGCTGGCGCGAAGCAGAAAGTGGTCCGCAACTAGGGTGCCCGTGGCGACAAAAACGTCGGTATCCTCCGCAGGTCCGCTTTCGACCACTTTCGTCAGTGAAACCGCTTTGCCATTAACAAAGACTACTTGGTAAGTGTCATCGCCTTTCTGACCATCGAGAATATTATTGCCTGATCGCGACTTGATAAGATCGTCGCCGTCACCGCCTTTGATTTGGTCACTCCCTTCGCCACCGTCAAGCGTGTCGTTCTGGCTGCCACCTTGTAACAAGTCGTTGTGTCGCTCGCCAAGCAAAACGTCCTCGCCGGCGCCTCCGTCGATCGTGTCGTTGCCAAAGCCACCTAAAAGGACGTCGCTGTCGTCGCCACCATCGATCATATCAGCGTCTCGGCCACCTTCAATCCGGTCTTCGCCTTCATCACCTCGTAACGTGTCTCGCCCAAGCCCACCTAGGATAATGTCGATACCCACACCACCATTGATCACATCGTTACCTGTACCACCATCGATCAGGTCGTTGCCCTCACCACCCTCAATTTCATCTTCGTCGCGCCAGCCACGGATCACGTCGGGTCCCGCCCCACCCCTAATGTGGTCGCGACCGTCGCCGCCGAACAAAATGTCTGCACCGGTGAGTAAACCAGCAATGTCATCACCCCAAAGCACGTCGTTGCCTCGACCGCCATTGATGCTGTCGTTGCCCGCACCTCCGATCAACGTATCATTGCCCGCACCACCGACCAGGATGTCATTGCCCCCACCGCCGTCCAATGTGACACTCAGCAGCACGTTTTCCATGACAAACACGTAGTCGTTACCGGATCCACCCGTCCCAGTAATGCTGGAAACGTTCGAGAATTCCTGATGGAAATGGTGTCCTGATACGACAATATTTTGCCTTCCGCTTGCATCGGGCGCACTCGAAGCACCGATGTAAAGGATGTTGTTGCCTGTCTGGAAAGCGATCGTTAGAACTCCTCCGCTAACGGACCCCAAACTTGGTGGATTGAAGTCAGTCGACGCCACTGGGATTGTGAAGCCGATCGTGATCAGGTTCACTCGGATGTCGATCAGTTTGAATCCAATTGGCAGCAGAGGGAAATCACCAGGCCCGTGGCTGAGGAAGATACCGACCTTCACCGAAGCAAAGACATCGGCGCGAACTTCGATCCGAAGCCCGTCATCGAATGCGTCCGTTCCATCGCCCGCGTAGGTCCCAGCGGAGTAGTTTTGGGTGAAGCTCGTGAGAACATCAAACTCGTTGGCGCGGACACGTCCGTCACCGCTTGGGTCATTGAAGTTTTGGTCTTGCCCTAGGAACAGAGATAGTTCGAAACCGACGCGAGCTTGAATGAAGTCCTTCAGTGCTCCGCCCGCGATCACCAAGAACGGATCGACGAAGACACCAAGACCGACGCCGCCCAAAATCCTTACTTGAGCCTCATCCATTCGCGTGCTAGCCGACTTCGACCCCAGTCCGGTTGCGGCTCCCGATTGATTGCCGGCTCCGACGTTCAAGTTACCAATGGCGCTCGGATTCGGGTCCACACCTTCGTAGTCATCAAAGTAGAAACCATCGACGATGTCGTCGGGATTTCCTGTATACCCAAAACGTTCCAAACCGGTTGTGTCAAAGGCCATCGCATAGTCGGCGCGAGCTTCGAACGAGAGCGAGATAAACGGTTGGGCATACTTGTAAGCATCGAGCGGCTTGCCAACAACCTTTGCGACGGCCTTATTGACCAGCGTGCCGATCGTGCTCTCCCAAGTCAGCGGCTGAAGGTGATAGAGAATCAACGTCAACTCAGGCGTACTGTAGCTCATCAGATGGCTGTTTTCTTCGCCACGACCATCAAAGCTCGTCTCGCCGAGCAGCAAACCGAAGGAGTGTTCGAAAATCGGCAACTTGATCGCTTCAACGGTCCGACCGGTTCCCTGTTGGAAGTGGTCGGCGTTGATGATTTTGTTCGTCAGTCCGCCAATACCCTCAACCTTTTTGTTACCCGGTAACAATTGGGTTGCGACAAAACTCTGAGCCGCATTCTGAGCGGTGCCATTTCGGTCGCGGGCAATCGCAGCGATCTGGCCTAGAATTGAACCTGAACGTGTGCCGTCCGCATTTTGCACTGCAATGTCGACGCCAGCACTTTTCGCCGTCGTCCCGGTATTTGGGAACGTTGCACCACTAATTGCCAGCACCGTGTCGGAAACGGAAACAACGGTATAGGTTCCCGCATTCGCTCCACCGGTAACGCGGATGGTTTGGCCGGCTTGGAAGCCCGCTGATTCCCACGTTTGGACGTTGCCAATCAATGTTGCGTTGTGTGATGCTGCCCCAGGAAAACCGATCGCAAAAGAGGGCTGGGCCTCTAAGCTGTTGGCCGACACGGAGGTGATTTTGTAGGCGCCGCTATAGTTGCCGGCAGCGGTTACGTTAAGAAAATCACCTTTGACAAACCCAGAAGTGTCGAAACCCGTTCCCGTGATCGTGACCCCGCTTAACAGACCATACGAAAATGAGAGGTTTTTCGTAATGGATACATTCTGGCGGCTAATCGTTGTACCGGTGAACTCAAGGTCGGGACTGCCAGTTGATCGTAACGGCGCATCATCGATTTTCCCAATCGCTCGTTCGCTATTTGCGTCGGAGTCAAACAGATCGCCCGTCTGTCCGCGAGCAACCGCTCCATTGACCACGAACCGCCCCAAATCGATCCAGGCTTCGCCGGTCAGCTTCATGATCGGCAGTAACGTGATGTCGTCAAATTCTTTGCTCGAGAAAAGGTCTGAGACAAACTCACTGACCGTATCGCGTTCAAAGGGTTGTCCACCGTTTGCCAATGCCCTCAGGGCTGTTGCCGCACCGGTGAAGTCTCCCATCTCCGTTTCACCGCCAAACGTGCCCGGAGCGCTAACGTAGGAAGTCTTGCCAAAGAGCAACGACACGATCGGCATCGCCTCGCTTTGCAGGAACACTAACAACGGGTCGACTGCTTCAAGTGCCACACTCATCCGAGTGATGGATGGGCCGAGGAAATCTCTCACAAAACCGACCAATTCGAACTGAACATCGTTGAATGCAATCGACGGTGTGCTGTTCTCCGTCGCCAACGAATTGACCACGTTCCAATCCCAGTTCGTCACGTCAAGCTGCATTCGATACGGCGGGAACGCGGCACCCGGCGGCAAGTCCGTTTCAACCAGCAGGGACATCGGATTGACGGTCAACTCATGACCAGCCTTTTCGGTGATCGTCAACAAATCGGGAAGCGGCGCACTTGTGAAACCGGCGGCAGGGACCGCTGGAAAAGAACCAGCCGCAATCAGGTCGTTGAGAGCCAATCGCTGGTTACCCCCGATGACCGCCGGATCAAGCAAATCAATGACAAACGTGCCCGACAACTCGGACTGGCTAGGCGTCTGATCCCAAACTCGGAAAGGCAATACACCCATGTGTGCGCTGAGGCCGTGCGGCTTTTCCCTACGCACGAAAGCGCTGGCAGTGGACTCATTGGTCAGCACCTTGTCCACCGTGATTTTTAGCCCGGCGGGGTCGATGGCAAGGATCGTGTAATCGCCATTATTTGAACTTGAGCCAGTGATAGTGACGGTATCACCGAGCACAAATCCGTCCTCAAGCCAACTGCCCGTACTTCTCGAAATCTCGTCGCGTAGATCGATCGTGTAGTGAGCGTCGGGAATCTCCGTAAAGGCAGGGTAGGAGAACGTGCGATTCTCAACAACGTTGGTAAACGTGAGCGTCGGGGCTCCCGTTTGGGACACGTCGTAAACTGCGATGCGAATGCCACTATTTGGGCCTTCGGGTACCACACGGTCGTTGCTAGTGGACGTCGGAACAAGGGCTGCGTCGGTTGACTCAAGCGTGAGTTCCAAACCAGTCGCATCAACCGTCTTGATGACGTAGTCGCCGTCGTTCCCATCCGAGTCGTTCACCGCAATGATGTGACCGACGCGGAATCCATCCAAAATCCAATTCCCGCGGTCGCGGGTGATTTTCGGTGCTGCGTTTGCGGGATTCGTGAAGGTTAACCGTGGATCGTCGGCCATCGTCACAGTAGCAGAAGGCAACGCTACTTCGAGACTAATTTCTAAATCGTTGGCTCGTTCGACATCGATGTAAACACCATCCGCAATACTGACACCAACCGACAGTGGAAGTTTGAAGCCAAACAAGACATCTGCAAGTGCATCAATCTTCAACCCCAATCCGGGAAGCAGCAGATCAAGATCAACCGGTGCCTGAAGCAGTTCGGGCGGAGCGACCAAGTCCAACTGATATTCAACGCCAACGACCAATTCACGACCGTTGACGGTAATCGTTTGCGTGACAAGCTTGACGTCTTCAATGTTGACCACGGTATCACCCGACGCGGGATCATTCTGCAGCCAATCGAAACCGCCTGGCCCGAAAGCATCAAACAGCCCCTGGCGAACGGAATCAACCGAAATCGATTTCCCGTAGAGATTCAAATTGTCGACAACGGAATCTCGCATCTGCAGCAAGAAGTCAGCCGCCTCGGCAAGTTGATCGCCTACGAGCGGAAGTTTTTGACCTAACAGCGAAGTGTCTAGTACGTTGTCCAGTTTGGTAAACAGGTCGTGGAACCCAAGCTTGAATCCCTCCATCGAATCGGCGAGCGAGAAGTTCTGAGTCAGCACGTCAAACGTCGGCCAGTTACCCACGCCACCGATTAGATTCGTTGAAAGGGAACTGATGCCGCTTGTGGATGGGACGTCCACATCGCTGACACCAACGGTGATGAATGGAACCGTGTTTGGCGCATCGGTTGGAACCACCTGCTGAGGAAACGCTAGGTCAAACGAGGCATTCATCTGACCGGCGACGTGTACGGCAGTGGATGTATCGGATGCCGCAGCGGTGATCTGTGCCGGAGTGGTTAAGTTCGCGTCGGCCTGCAAATCAACGGTATAGGCGGCGGGCACCGCGGACGCCCCAGAGCCGTCACTATCCAACACGAACGATCCGCTAATGACTTCCACTGGCAAACTGCCCAATAGAGCAGTAAAACTCAATGTATCATCGTTGATGGCGCGGACATCAAAGGATGCCTCGGTACCGGAACCCGCCCCCGATGCACCGGAAAGATAGGGTGACGGCGCGCTGGGATTTGACAAGTCGATGCCTAAAAGAACGTCAATGGTTCCATCAGCGTCGACATCCAACGGACTCGTCTTGAGTGTGTCGACGATCGCGGCGACTTTCTGCAGCCCCTGCGAATCAAGGTCCAATCCCAATGCCGTTAGATCGAGTGTCACGGGCAATTGTTCGTGGACCGCGTCGAGATCAAGATGCAAATCAAGCATCAAGTCTTTGCCAGCCGCGTCAAAACTAAGAGCAGCGACCAGTGATGCGGATGTCAAAGGCGCCGAAAGCTGAGCACTCAACGCTTGCAGTGACTCCGGACGTTGCGCATCGGGCAAATCCCTTAGCTCTTCGATTCGGCTTTGAAACGCGTCTCCAAAACCGAATAGTTCACCAATGCTCATCGACAGCCCAGGCAAACGGTCCGCCAAATTCGATTGCGTTTGCAGCGTATGTAGGTAGTCACCGACGGAATCGAGATAGTCAAAGACATCCGAAATCGTCAACTCTTCGACTGCGACCAACAAACTCTTCACGTCATCGTTGCCCGCCATCACAGGCGTCACAATTTCAACGCCATCACGCACGTCATACAGATTGGTAATATCGACATCAAACGCTGTCGTCAGCGTGCTGTTGACTCCGGTGATCGACGGTTCGGGTTTCAGATTCAAGTTTAGGTCGAGCGAATTGTTGAAGTTCACGCGATCGCCAACCAGCCAAGGGAAAGGATTGCCGAGCCCGCCCCACAATTGGTGCAGCGTTGCCGAATCCAATGTCAAAGAGGCCTCGACGTTGGAGGTCGGACGGTTGATCGCCAGACCGGAAAAATCGACGGTGATCGGACCGTATAGTCCACTGCCGCTGCCACCGGACGCTTCCAAATCAACGTCAAACTGAACAGTCGGGGTCACATTGGAGACAAAATGCAGATGTGCTGCTGCAGTGTCGCCATGCAATGGATCACCACCAATGACTTGTACTGGAGTCTTCAATTCGATCACGAATTCAGGATCCAACTCGCTTCCAACAGGCGTACTGAAATCAACGTTCTTCGAAACCCCATTTCCCAGACCAAGGTCCGTGGCCGCGAAACTGCCGGATGTATTCGACACAGAGAAGGTAGAAACTGCACCACCTTCGGACCGGTCAATCAGAGAAACCACTCCGGTGCCAGAATCGGTAAACACTTCAAATTGTGCCGTCGTCAGTCCGGCCGACTGCGCCGCGGCGGCAATCCGATCGGTGAAATCCTTGATCGTAACAGGCGTTCCTGCACCATCGAGATCCACTCCGAATGCTGGCGTAGCACCACTCAGCTTCACGTTTATGTCTGGTGCTGACGTTCCATTGGTGCGAACAACGATGCCACTTTCACCATCGAAAAGCATTGCACTCGAAATCGATGATTGATCGATGGCAGTCGATGCCAAGCCGAGCCCCACTCGGGCTCCGGAATCATTGAGCGAAGCAACGATTAATCCGTTAGCAATCTTGTAGCTGGACGTCGCATCGGGTGCAGTGTCCCATTTGCTCTCAAGTGTGAGAATGTCCGCTGTATTGGCAATGATCTTCAAAGTTTGGCCAGTGCCCGTGCCGCTGGTGATCTCGACCACACGACCGATCAGGGCATCAGGATCGAAGGTGGCAAACACACCGGTGTCCTTCCACTCGTCGTCTGCCGCTCCGGTTTCCGCCGTCCCCGTGATCGCGAGTGCAGTCGAAGTTCGATCGACCAGGACGATTCCCGCATCCGCAATCTGAACACCAAAGTCCCATGCGTCTGAAAAGGAATTGGACGTTGATAGGCTCAGCCCCGCATCCGCAGCTGCTGTTTCGATCTTCGTGATTAGATCACCAAGCGTGATAAGAGAGTTTTCGATTACATAAGTTTCGTTGCCATTGGCAGTTCGTTGCTCAGCACTGTCATTGATTCCAAGTGCAGCAGCCGCTGAGCCCGTCACTGCAAAAGTGGGAACACCGACCGGGGCAATGCGATCGGTCAGGCTTAGCGTGCCACGTGCATTGTCTAGGCTTACGAGCCCGCCCAAATGACTCTGGATTTCATAGCGATCTCCGGCATTGGGCACCGCAATCCAATCGCCACTGAGCGTTAGCGTATCAACGGTATTGGCAGTGATCGTAAGGATCTCGTCGCCCACAACCACTTGACGTCCGACCAAGCGGTCTGTCACTCCAAACGGCGACGATGAATCGATCAACTGATTGCTCGCTGCCCCTGCCGCGACAGTCCCCGTGATCGATGCCGCCAGATCAGCAGCGGTCTGAATCGCTTCCACCAAATCGCCCAACGTCGCGGGTGGATTCCCGGTTGAATCGATCGTTGCATCCAGATCGACGTCGAAAACCGTTCCGTCGTTGACGGTTATTGTCAGCTCCGCTGCACTATCGCCCGACGTCGGCACACCCGCACCACCATGGAGGCTTGCGAGTGTAATGTCAGCAAGGTTTGAGTCGAAATTGACTGCGAACGTTGTTCCATCTGCAACATGCACGCGAATGTCATCGGAACCTTCGACCAACGCGACTCCGGTACCAAGATTCAGATCGGAAAGCTTCGTCGTTTCCGACAGTGGCGTATTGAATCCTACCTTCGTCAACTCAAGCTCAAACGGTAGATGCATGGTCACGGTTGGATTCAAAAGATCAACCGTATCGACCGTAACAAGATCACCCAGCGCACCAAAGTCAGGCAAAGACAGTGTATCGTTTGAATCCGCAAACACTTTTGTTATGTCGAGCGAGAAGCTGAACGTGGACGTGCCAGCGTCGTAGCTCATTGGGCCAACCGTCGTCAGCGGAACGCCACCGCCGGTTGGAAGCGAGAGCATTTGTTGCAGCGTTGAAAAATTCGCACCTGGATTCGGAGCAACATCAATTGCGTAAACCTTACCGCCACCTGACAACGCGTCTCGTTCCTCGGCAACGGCGGTCAGCCCAAGCTTAGCGGCGGCGGTGTAGTCCTTTGCGGAACCGTTTTGCTTTGGCGTCACGTGGAATTTGTCACTATCCGATGCACCGACGGTTTTGTCGATCATCGTCAGCAAACCGTCTGCGTTTACGACCACATCAAACTTTGAGGTTCCCGGTGAAGCGGTTTTGATTCGATCGGTCACCGCACCCAATGTGGTTACGCCATCAACGTTCACGTCAAACGAAGTTCCGTCCCGTAACGTGATCGTAAACTCAGGACCCGTGCTATCGCTCGTACCTAACAACGTGCTCAGCGTGTCGCCTGACTCGGGTTGACCCACGATTTCAGTTAGCAAGGTTGTCCCGGTATGCGGCGGCAGTTCAATCCGTCTCAAAAACTCGTCTTGGTACAAACCGTCCACATCGACAAGGTCACCAATGGTTGCCGACTCACCGATCAGCAGTCGTTCATTGTCAAGCGACTTTAGGCTAAGCACATCCAAATAGCCACCAAACTGCTGCATGACCTGCAAGACGGACGCAGCATTAAGGTTGAAGAAATCGGGAATGCCGAGCGATGTTAGATTTTCTGAGAATATCGGTGCAGTGGCATCAAAGACGTCGTCACTAAAGTTGATGTGTGCCGCAGCACTATCCGTAACGCCCGATACGCCGGTCGCATTGGCATAAAGATCAACATCAACCAACGCGGTTGCCGACGCATCTTGGACGAAGCCGTTCAAACGGCTGGGATTCTGCAGTTCACTTAACCGCAGGACTCCGTCCAACGCTCCACCATTGGTCCCATCCAGCAAATTTAACTCGCTAGTGTCGAGCGTCGCATCAAAGTCCAATCCGATGCGACTAGGTGATGAACCAGGTCCGAAAGCTCCGACGTCCAAACCGAGCAATCCAGCCTCCATTTCGAATGATGAACTTGTGTCGTCAATCTCGGCAGTAACACTGATATCATCTGTAAAATCAGCAAAGAAGAACGGCGTTCCCGCTGCGTTGATACCGAGATGGAAGTCCCACTGGAACCCCGCGATAAGGTCAGCCGTTATGGATGGAGACGTGAGCAATTCATCGAGTTGTCCATCAAGACCGTTGACGGTGTCACCCAACTCAAGTTCGATCCCGGAATGAGTAACAGTCGCCGTCACGTTCAGGTCGACGGTTAACACGTCGCCGCTGATCACCCCCGATGCGTCAACCGTGAAAGTAAGATTTCCGGGACCTGTGTAGCTGCTGCCATCGAGTGAGTTCAATGTATTCACAAGCCCCACGACGCCTGGTTGGCTTGTTCCCGGACTCGCCAAATAGCCCGCAACAGGTTGAGCCAGCGCCTCGTCAAGGATGTCGCCGATAGGCAGAAAATCACCAACCGACTGCCCCGCCAACAAAGTCAATTTCTCGCCCGATCGGTCCTGTCCAGTGAGCTCATCACCCAGGACACTCAGTTCATCAAGACCATCATTGAGTGCCGTTTTCCCATTGGACGAATCAAAGACGGTTGGTGTTACTTCAAACGCACTCGCAGTATCGAAGCTGACTTGACTACCATCGCTTCCTTGGATGACAGTGCTGCCACCCGATTGACTGATCGACAGTGTGCCAGTGAATATGGAGAGATCAACAGCACCGCCACCTGCATCAACGATGTTCGCATTACCCCATGCGTCGTGCAGATCAAAGGTGTCCGTGCCAGCCCCACCGCGCAACGTCGCCGATTTGCCTGCGATGTTTTTCAGCGTGATCGTGTCATTGCCACCTGCGGCATCAACGTCGACTCCCGTAATTGTCCCGACCGCAACCGAGACGATCTTTGGATCCGCATCTAGATCCGTAAACCCGCTCGCCGTTATCGCGCTGTCGCTGGAGATGACAAACTTCCCGCTTGAAATCTCAACGGTGAAGTCATCATTGGTTGAGGCTTGACTCGCCACCACCAAAGTATCCGAAGCAAGCGTGACATCCGCGGCGAGTAATCGACGCAGTTCCAGTGACTCAAACTTTGATCGCCGACTACTAACACGATTTCGCTTGCGCGTCTTCCGATTTGGTGATGACTTGCGAGATGTTGAATTGCTTGGTCGGAAACGCAGTTGCTGAAGCAATAGGTCGATATTCATCTCAGAAAAGTCCCAAATCCATTCGGGGTGATCGCCCACGCCCAGAAATTGTGGCGGGACAGTTCTCGGCAAATGTCGTCGTCAACTTGAGGCCAATTTCGACAAATCCCGTAAATGTTACTAGCGGATAAATAGTCGAACGGGTGGCACACCGCTAGACATCTATGGGTAAAAAACCAACGTGATTTACGCAATATTTTTTGCAACCGATCACTCTTGTGACAAAATCGCACACATGCTATTAGGGGGATGGAAACAAACAACAAGAGTGTCGTCAATTCGGAACATTCAGTTCGTCAACAACGCGTCGGCACCAAGTTCTCGACGAAAATCACAGCATCGATTGGTCACACCTCGTTCTGCCGCCTTGAACAACAATCCCAAGATGGAGGGCTGTCAAATATGTCACCTAACACAACTGGCTTGCACTACATGCCATGGGCGTTTTCGAATTTTCGAGACAAACCATTTTGGCTAAATCGCGTCGCGTTTATCGCGTTGATCCTGGTGTCCTCCACTGCGTTTGCGCAAGACGGACCCTCATCCAATTCATCCAAGGAATTCGCGGGGTTGCTTACTGGCAATTCGAAGCATGCCTCGGATCCCTCCGCTCCAAATCCGATTGCCGAAACCGCGATAGCGAAGACGGGCTACGAAGTCGCCGAGCAACCCCACGCTGACATTTGGACTCAGGTCGCAGAGTTGAGGGAACTCGTTAATTCCCAAGAGTATGAGATCGCTTCTTTACGATCTCAACTGCAAACACCATTGACACAGAAGATGGCCCACAGTGGTAATCAATGGTTTGCGACCTACGAAAGCGTCATTGCCCAACCGATCCAAAACAACACGACCGGCCTAATTATCGAGACCGATAGCGGCTATTCTCACATCGCATTTCCATGGCAGATGGAACATTCTCCGAGAGTCCAATTTGGCAAACAAAGCTTGGACGATTCCCTAGGATGGCGTGTTCGGTACTGGCAATTCCGGCATACGGAAGGTTTCGTTGCGAATGATGCGAATGGGTTGATCCCTTTAGGCAACGAAGCGACGGTCGGCTACCTTAGCGAAGACGGCGACATCACCGTTGGATTGGCGTTCATTGAGGAGGGTGAGTTTAGGAGCAAAATTCGTACGGATGTGATCGATTGGGAAATGCAACGTCAGCTCGCTGACCCGCTCAACGTCTACGCGGGAATTCGTTACGCGAAACTCGCCCAAACGTATGTTGCGATGACGGACCAAGGCAATGCAAACTCGATTTCTGAGTTTCGCGGCATTGGTCCGACCGTGGCGATGCGTTTACAGCACAATCTGGCGCTGAAGCAATTGTCGCTATTCACGGAACTCCGCGGTTCCCTACTGTTTGGACACAAGAAGTTCTCGGTAGCTGACGATGCCAACAACCTTACGCAATCGATTGGAGATATCGACTTGAGGTCATTCCGCGATGGCGGCGACACGTTGTCGAGCAATGCTGAAATGCAGATCGGCATACGTTACACTCCGAGTAACTGGATGTCGTTGACAGTTGCTTTCGAGGCCCAGCACTTCACAAATGTTGGCGGACCGAATCCAACGGGCGTCTTTACAGGCCCTGACAGCGGTCTCAGTGGCGACAGTCCCATTGATGATTCGCTAAGCTTTATTGGCATTACCGTGGGCACTGAACTTCTGTGGTGATTCGCGGCCCCAGCAAGGCCCTTTCAATGCAATGAGCTCTCCGTCAATACAATGGGTGATTGATATTGCGGATCTCCTTTCGAAGTATTGCCGCTTCGACGATCCAACCTTGTTAGGATTGGAGACGCTTTTGAACTTGCCTCAAGAGCCGAGCGATGCGGTGTGGATGCTCTGTATCGATGAAAAGAATGAGTGTTGGACAAATTCGACTTCGTTTTGATTGAGGCCGCTGCTAGTCATATTCCGCGAACCGTTTTCTGTTCAACTTACCGCAACCGGCTTACCTTTCATACAACCGGATGGGCCAATCACCTACGACGTGAATCGAGTGGGGTTGATGTCCGAAGCCATGTCCAGGATTCGCCTCGAAGGCAAATTTTTGAAATAGCGTATGGCGTAGCACACGTCATAATTCGCTATAATTTGGGCGTAACCGGCCGCTTGCCTGCCAAATTTCAGTTCCCTCCCCGTCCCCCCCAAAGAGAATCCTGTGGTTAGTCGTATCCTACTTTGCATCACGATTGCGATCATTCCATGTGCATCGTACTTGCATGCCGAAATCACAATCACGCCTGACGTCGTTTATGGCCATAAGTCTGGATTGGCGATGACGTTCGATGTATTCCGCCCGACGGACAATGCAAATGGTGCCGGCGTGTTGTTCATGGTTAGTGGAGGTTGGTTTTCAAGTTGGTCTCCTCCGGAACAAACGCAGGGCATGTTCAAGCCGCTAACCGATCAGGGCTTTACCGTCTTCGCTGTTCGACACGGCAGTAGCCCAAAGTTTTCGATTCCTGAGGCGGTCGCGGACGTTCGTCGTAGTGTTCGCTTCCTACGCAGCAACGCAGAACGGTTCAAAGTCGATCCCGAGCGATTAGGGGTTTACGGTTACAGCGCCGGCGGACATCTTTCGTTGATGCTTGGCACTGCTTCGGACGAGGGAGATGAGAATGCACAAGACCCACTCGATAGGGTATCCGATCGTGTCGCCACCGTAGTCGCATTTGTTGCACCGACCGATTTGCGAATCATGGTCAACCATAATCCTAACCGCTTGCCTGCTTACGATCGATTTCCTGCGTTGAACCTGGACATGGAAAGTGCGAAAGCCGGTTCCCCGCTTGTTCACGTTACGCCCGACGATCCACCAACATTATTAATCGCTGGCGACAAAGATGACCTCGTTCCGATCTCGCACAGCCGCAACATTCAAGCCGCATTTGAAGCGGCGAAAGTCAAGAGTCAACTCATTGAAGTCGCCGGCGCCGGACACGGATTCCAAGGCGAGGATGCCAGAAAATCAACCGAAGAAATGGTGAATTGGTTTAAGCTTCATCTCGCTCCGTAAGTGATCCATACGAAGCAACATCCATGCCGACTTTGGGTTTCACATTGGCGGATGCTAAATAGAATCTTGTCCTACGGATGCCGATCCATTATTGGCGTCTTGAACGGTCCCGGCCGATGACTCAGTGGACGAGCAGCCCGAACCGAAAATTGCATCGATCGTTGCTTAGAACATTGAAATTTAACGTACACGGCTAAATAGACCACAATCGGGATTTACCTCGAAGCTTTTAGTTTTGCCGTGATCGCATTGAGTTTTGCTTGCTCATCAGGGTTCTCGGCCAATGGCTCATCACCAAAGGCTGGCAACAATTTGTCCCACACAACATTCAGTTCGGCCTGCATGTCGCCTGAGTTCGCGGTGATGGCGACGACAGCATCGAGCTCAGGTAAGACGATGCAGAATTGCCCATCCTTGCCGTCGCCGCGATAGGCATCGTGGCGGCAACGCCAGAATTGAAAACCGTAGCCTTGATCCCAATCCTTACTCGGATCGCTACCGTTGGAAACTTGTCTTGATGTTGCCTGATCGACCCACGATTCGGGCAGCAGTTGCTTTCCGTTCCACTTGCCTTTCTGAAGATAGAGCTGCCCGAACTTAGCAATGTCTTCGGTGTGAAGAAATAACCCATAGCCACCGATGGAGATGCCTTGCCGGCTCTCGTCCCAACGTGGATCCTCGATTCCCAACGGCTGAAACAATCGGGATTTCAAGTAAGCGAGTACCGTCTCACCAGTGACTTTCTGGACGATCGCGGACAACATGTAGGTTGCCGGCGTATTGTATCGGAAGTGGGTTCCAGGTTTATGCGGAACGGGATGCGTCAAAAATGCCTTTGCCCAATGCTCTGCTTCAAGCCAATCGACTTCATCTTGGTGGCCGGTCGACATGGTCAGCAAGTCACGAACTCGCATCGCCTTGAGGTTCGCGGATGGTTCCGCAGGCGCATCGTCAGGAAAGAATTCCAAAACCCGATCATCAATACTCAATTTCCCATCAGCCACGGCCAACCCAACGGCGGTGGATGTAAAACTCTTGCTAAGGGACCACAAAACGTGCGGTTTGTCGGCCGACTCAGGGGCCCACCATGCTTCGGCGACCACGTGACCGTGACGCACCAACATGAAGCTGTGCATCGAGTTGACTTCTCGATCTGCTGCCTCGATATATTCACAAATATCGGCTGAGGAAACCCCTTGCGACTCCGGCGTGCTGCGAGGGAGAGACACCGATTGTGCCTGCAGCGTTTCAACTGAGATTGCGGTTACGAGAACAACGACGAATGCAAATCGATACACGATTAGCCCTATAGTAAGAATGGGTTGGAATTACATAAGAAGCAGGGCTGACGGAAAGTCCGTTCTGCCTGCGTTCTAGACATTCAATCGTTGTTTCACGTCAACGGTTGTTGAAAACAGTCCGATGGAAACACCAGCAAAGTCCAGCAACGGTACCAGGGTATTGCCATCATGGGCGGTCACCATCGACGAACCGAGGATGTGAATCCGTTTGGCACCGTGAGCGATATCACGGCTGACGCTCTACTTTTCATTTGCCTCGCTGGTCTTGTCACCAACTGCGATAACGTAAGCGACAAGATCAAGGATTTCTTCTTTGGTGAAATAGTTCAGCAAGCCGTTGGGCATGGCGGACTTTTCGTTTTTCTTTTCAAATTCGATCTCGTCCTTCATCACCACTGTCGGTGCGTCTTGGTCCAACGGGTCTGATTTGATGTGGACTTCGGTTGCGGTCTCCTCGACGACAAACCCTGAAACAACTTCGCCTGAGTCTGTCAGGTAGGTTCGCATCGCATATTCATCTTCGATAGTCTTGGACGGGTCGAGCATCGCCTCGAGAATGTAAGCTGCATTGCGATTTTTTTTGTCAAGTTCAGCGAGGTTGGGGCCAAAAACACCCCCATCGTTTCCGATTTTGTGGCATTGAATACAACCGATGCGAGTAAACGCCAAAGCCCCCGATTCCAACGATCGGTCACGAGCAACCAAGTCGGATTCGCTGAAATCGCTCGCGTTCCATTCTTTCACCAATTTGGGAATCCATCCATCGTTGGACGCTTGAGCAACTGCCACGCTACCGTCTTCCATCGGATACTCCTCAAGCAAATCAACGACGCTCCAGAACGTCGCATCCTTGCCTCGGTCAATCGCGCGCATCTTGGCAACGCGTTTCTCGTCAATCGGATTGGCGCGGTTGGACCAAGTGTTGCGCACGTATGTCAATACGGCCGCAATCTCCTCGTCATTGAGTAACTGGCGAAAACCGGTCATCGGCGGTAGCGGTGGTGAACTATAACGCTTGCCTTTCACTTCGATCGTGCCGTGCATTCCATCTAGAACCATGCGGATCAAGCGATCTTCATTGCCAGTTACCCACAAACTTCCATCGATCGGCGGATACAAATTCGGCAAACCTTGACCGCTCGCTTGGTGGCACGTCGCACAATGACTCTCGCGTGCATAGACTTCTGCCCCGAGTCGCATTGTTTTCGGATCTGCCTCAACCGGAATACTCAATCGCAGCTCGTTCAACTGCTTAGCGGCACCGGCGACGGTTGTTCCCGACGAAACGGCCAAACTCGTCCCTAATCGCAGCAATTTCGTGAACTCGCCACTTTGACGTTCCACCGGTGTCGCTTCATTGGCGTACTGAAGCAACGTCTTGAGTATGACGGGTGAATCCGTTTTGGAAAGCTTGTTCGCGACGGTTTCGCTCGGCAGCGATGCCAGCGCACGGAGCGCCGACTCCGTCAACACATCCTGCCTCACAAGTTCGGCAAAGTCGCTAATCTTTTCATCGAGCTGTCCAGGCCAATCCGCGATTGTCTGCAATGCTTGTTGCTTCAAGTTTCCGCCATTAGTACCCTGTAAAACGAACGCGTCGACGTCCTGTTTTTTCATACCAGGGCCTTTCCAAGCGACCTTCAAACCATCGCCACCACCATTGTCAAAGTACGTTACGACGATTTTGTGCAGGCCAGCATCCAGTTTCACCTTGCCACGTTTTTCTGACATCCCGTGACGCCCATCGTGATCGATGATTTCTTGTCCATCGATGTATAGACGCGAGCCATCGTCGGACGCGATGAAGAAGGTATAAACGCCGGTGACCGGAACATTAATGGACGCCGTTTGCCGCGTCGCGTATGCGTCTTTGGCGCCGCCGGGTACAAATGTCTCGAATTGATCGATGTATCCAGTCAACTGAGGCCGCAACTTGTCGAGCGTTTCCACCCGTACGTTGCTAGGATTCGGTTGATAATATTCAAACGCGACGGAGAGCCCCGATTGCACCGTCGTGTCTTCCGCTTCGCTGCGAAGTGACTCAGGCAAGTCAAACATCAGCTGCCGGACTTGCGGAAAAAGTTCGGCAAGCTTCGTCACATCCTTAACGGTTCCGATACATGCTAATGCGTCATGCAGTTTGTCACGTGAACTGAGTGCGTGTTGCCAAACTTCGCTGGCATCACCCGACTTCAACCACGCTGCATAAGCCGCGGTGCGGACTACAGAGGAATGAGTTTCGTTGGCGATTTGCTCCAACAGCAAATGGTCGGTCGCCGTGTTCTTGGCGATCGAGGATAGCATGCCAGCTAGGTCACCGAGGCTACTCGCGGCACTCTTCTCGCTGCTACGGATACTGGTTAACAACTGCTCGAGCGGCGAGCAAGCGTTCGCTGCCGCAAGCGCATCGACCGCCTCGAGTCGGAACTTTTGGGGGATTTGATCACGTGACAACAGCGACTCATAAACCGCAGCCGACTTGTTCATCTGCAGCAACAGTTCCGGCGCGGCGTTGGCGAACGCGTACGCTTCGGCTGCGAGCGAAAGTGGTTTTTTGGTGCGGATTGCTTCCGCAATCATGGAGTCAACGTTGAGCTCTTGGCGAGCGTAGTTGAGGACGTCAACGAGTTCTGGGTCCGTAGGTCGCATCGCTACTTCAAAAATCACCTCAGCGGACAACAAACCACCGAACTCCACCGCCGACTTGGCGGCTTCGGCCCTGACAAGCGCCGAATCGTCCTTGGAAGCCGCTAACAAAACCGTTTCCCAACCGGGCAAATGGTCCCTCAAGATTTGGCCACCGATTTTATGCTTCGCCCAGTGACCGAGTGTTCGTATCGCAGCTGCCCGGACTCGCGGTTCGTCGGCGAGGAACGTCTTTTTAATCAGCGCCATGTTCGGCATGCGATGTTCTTCATGGACCCATAAACATTCGAGCAAAGCCTGAGCCTCATCACGATCGACACCGGAGTGCTTGGGATCCAATTTCCCCGTGAATGCCAAGACGGCTCGGACGACATCCTCTGTGTTGCGACCGCTCAGTTCGATTCGCGTTCGATAGCGTACGCCATTTTCCTTGCTGAAAAAGTTTTCCAAGACGTCCGCAATCGGTCTACCCTGCATCTTCACTGGCGTCAGCGGATCGCGTCCTTTTGCAGTGACGCGATAAATTCGACCATGACTATGATCGCGATTTGGATCACGCATATTGTGCTGCATATGTCCAATCAACGTGTTGTGCCAATCGGCAACATAAATCGCTCCATCACTACCCACTTCGATATCGCACGGTCGAAAATTCGGGTCGGACGATTGAAGTAAATCAGCAGTCCGGTTTGCCGTAATCTGCGCACCGTTGTATTGCACTTCATATTGCAACACACCCAAGAACCCAATCGTATTGCAGACCAAGAAATTATTTTGACTCGATTCGGGAAAGTGACTACTCGAAAGCAATCCCGTCGCTGCTACCGGCCGCCACTCTTTCTTGAACCACTGGCGTTTCCCCGGACGTTGCCCCTTTCCAATACTGACGTAACCGCCCGTTCCGCTCGTTCCATCGTTGGCAAATTGATACCCCCAACGATCAAAGACATCGCCATGTGGATTCGGACCAATTGGATAGTGAAACTCGATTTCGAACGTACGTGGGTTAAAGCGATGCACGCCCGTTAAACCCGAACGATAGGTGTGTGTCGGAGTTTCAATCGCGGCCACATTGAAGATCCCCCGCGACCAATACAACCAACCATCAGGGCCGAGCAACATCGCATTGGCACTATGGTGCGTGTCGGCACTCGACAGCCCCTGCAACATGCGAATTTTCAAGTCGGCACGGTTGTCACCGTCGGTGTCTTTCAAGAACCAAAGTTCCGGCAGTGCAGCGACTAGCACACCACCGCCCCAGAACTCGAAGCCCGTCACACTATTGAGTCCATCGGCAAACACAATACACTCGTCTGCTCGGCCGTCGCGGTCTTCGTCCGGGAGAATCACGATCGCATCTTGACGAGGCTCGACTGGATTCCAATGTGGATACGAAGGCCATACCGATGCCCACAAGCGTCCATCGGTATCAACCGCCATCTGGACAGGATTAACAAGCCGCGGGAATTGCTTTTCCGAAGCGAACAAGTTGGCTTCAAAGCCTTCTTGCACGGTCAACTGCGAAATGGCTTCTTCGCCGTCCAAATACGGAAACGCACCACCTTCGAGCGGCCCCGCTTTATTCGGTCTCACGACCAACTCGGAGGGCAAGTTATCGTCCTTAAGATCCAAGTCGCCACCCTGCGTGATCGACCAAATTCGGTGGTCGCGATTGACGGTCTTCACGTCGAAAATTTCCATCTCACGCATCATCACATCAGCATTGGATTGGCCGAACCAAGCGAGTTTGGATCGACCGCCAAAGACGTTGTACTCATCCACCACGCGATACCGGCTGAACCAATGATAGTTCTTATCGAGCACGGCCTCTCGGAGTATCTCCATTTCGGAATCAGCAGGCAGTGATTGCTTCACCAATCCGGCAAAGGGTGTATCGGACGACGTCAGAATAGCTTGTGCAAGAGCACGGTTTCCATGGCTGTGCAAATGGATGCCGTTCATGGTCAGTGGCTTGCCAGCTTCAGAGTAAAGCTTTTGGGAAATCTGAAACAAGTCAACGAACGGAACCTGTTTCAACTTGCATACGTCTCGCATCGCGTCGGTATACATCCGCAGGTTCTTGTTGTTCTCAGAGCCACTAGGCAAATGAGGACTCCTGAGATCTTCGTGGGCAAGCGGCGAAAAGACAATCAATTTCGGTGCGGACTTGCTGTTATATTTTTGCGCACGCATCTGGTCGATCATTGCCGCCAAATCGTCTGTAAATCCCTTTAGTCCTGCTTCACCCCTGAACGCTTCGTTGTAGCCAAAGAAACACAACACCACGTCGGCACCGCACTTGGTCAGCCACATATCGGCGTCTCCAAAGTTATCAGCACGTTGGCGAAGTTTTACTTCGTCCCCTGAGAACCCGAGGTTTCGGAATGTCAGCTCATGCTGTGGCAGCAGTGCGTGAAGATACGTTTCCAACCACCCATCGTGCTGCATCCGGTCGGCCAACGTATTGCCGATGTAGACAACATGATCGCCTCGGTTGAAGACTGGCTCGCCGCCGGCCGCAGGCAGTAACAAGGAGACGAGCACCAGAGTCGGCATGAAATAGCGAAGCAGTTGAAATATCATTTTTAGACGATTAAGTGGAGGATTAATTAGCAGAAGTAAAGAATGGGAGAACCCAAGCGGTCCGAATGATTTTAGCGTAGCTGCGGTCGCCCGCCTTTGGGTTGCCACAGAAAAACCCAAAATCGATGCCGTGGTGGCATTAGCCGGAACATCCCCCGAATTCGGCCGAAATACCTCTCGCCATCAACGATCGAAATATGCTTCGGCCTGCAAATTTCAGAGCCATCTTGCTCACCGAGATCGGCGGCCGCTTAGTCCGATGCCGTTGGGACAGGTTTGCAGTGCCATGCGATCGGACAATACGCCCCGCAGCGGAACATGCAAGCACGACGAATGCGACCAGCCTCAACAAACAATCTTTCTTGTCACCGAAACCACCTCTGATTGGGGGAAATACCGAATCCTCAAAGCATCAACCAAAACTAAATTCACAGTGAAAACCATTGAAAAAACAGTATCCGCAACAACTCGCCAAATTCACAATCTTGCCGTTACTGAAAAAAAACTGGTGATGAGATTGACACATATACTCAAACCACCAAACATCCAACTCTCCACGAAATCCGCATCACGACCTTTCGCGATGGGCGTTTCCACCCAGAGTAATGGTTCACTGCTGATCGGAACACCGATTTCGATTGGGGGATACCCCTCATTTCGAAAATCGGCATCCTGGAAAACGAGTTTTTGACCGAAAAAGATAACGGGGCATGAAGCAAAGCTCGGTCGGTCCAGAATTTGTTCCACGAAATATCGTGAACACTTGCTTGAAAAGTCGGCCGAGCTTGCTTCGACTTTTTCGGTCAGAACGACGATTCATGACTAGTCCACACTGTTAATTCGTTAACATCGCAACACGCCCCTAAACATCGCCTACTGCACAATACTCTCGGCTATCACAGAAATCCGTACGAGTTCCGCGACGCTTTGGACACTCAGTTTCTTCATCACTCTGGACCGATGTCGTTCAACTGTCTTCTCGCTGATGTCGAGATTCTTTGCAATCACTTTATTCATTCGTCCCGCCACAACTTCTTCCAGCACTTGCCTCTCTCGCTTCGAAAGCATTTCAAGCTTGGCTTTCGCGATTGCAGAATTTCTCGTTAGCTCTTCGATTTTTTTACGATGAGTGATATCAATCAAGGTGCCTTTGACCCTTACTATTTCACCACGTTCATCAAGCAACGGACATCGTGAAACGAGAACCCAAACATCACTCCCACTACGGTGTTTGAGCTTGGTCTCATAAACCTGTTCGAACTTAAAATTTTCCTCTTCAATTGCATTTAGAGGCAACTCGACGGATTTAGAGTCTTTCCATTCGAGAATGCTCGTCCCCATCAACTCGCTTGGAGAAAACCCCAACATATTGGCGGCTTGCTCATTGATTTGAAGAATGATTCCGCCTGGGCTAACGACGCAAATCCCTTCGGCGGCCGACTCGACGATCTCACGATATTTCCGCTCACTTTCCTCGAGCGCAGCGTGCAACCGTTTTTGCTCTGTAATATCTTGGTTTACTCCGTTCCAAATAAGGTTCCCGTTCTTCTCCGTCGTGTAGATGGTTGCAGCAAAGTATTTCATTGGCCCAAGCCCTGGATCGCTTCGGAATTCGAGCCTAATTTCACGACCTGGCTGCAATGGTGACGCAATGGCACCAATGACGCCTGCACGATCCTCGGGATGAACACGCCCTAGAAAGTCACCAAGCATTGGTGGTCCCTGCGCCGGATCAAAACAGTGCAGTTCATAAAGCTGCTTTGACCACCAACCTTCCACTGCACCGTCAACCAACTCCCAACTGCCGACTTTTGAATGTTCTTGTGCCATCTCAAATCGAGCGATAGATAGCACCAGTTGCTGTTCCAGCCGTTTCCGCTCGGAAATGTCTAATGCCGTTGCTGAGATAGTTGGCTTTGCGTCGTTCCCGGACTTTCGATCGATGAAGTTGAATTGTACCCAAGTTTCAGTGTCCGTCTTTCCCTCAAGCTGGAATTCTCGGCGCAGCGTCGACTCCGGTTTTTTACTCAAAACGTGAATATCATCCGCAAAAGCTTGACGATCTTGTCGCGGAAGAAAACCTGATAACGGATGCCCAATCGCCTCGCCGCAGTTCAAACCCAGGAACTGTAAAAATGAAGAATTAGCGCAAACGATTGCCGTTGTGTCCACTTCAAAACAGACACAACCAACACCGTACCCAAATAGCTGGTCACCAAAAATGGAATGACACAGCGACAAATCATCATGCCGTGGCAAGCGGGAGTTATTGGCGGCGGGTTCGTTGTTCATCTTCTCTATGCAATTCGAGGATGAGCCTTTTTTTACAGCAGCCTGTCATTGTAGTAACCTTTAAAGCCCCCTTGGAAGCAAACGAAGGGATCCGAGGAAAATCTTGGCGAAATACCGCTCATCGTTCCCACGACTTTTTTCGCCTCGCACGTATCAAAGTCAACTGAGCCGCTTCGTCGTTTCTACATTGTTTCGCTTCGCTGCAGAGAATCCGTGAACCGATAATCGGCTGACCACTGCTTTTCGTACAGTCCCGCACAGGCGTGTAGGGGACGAACTTAGTGACCCAACGGTGCTATTTACCGAATCCAATGGACTGGCGCCCCCATTGACTGGCGACCGCTTATAGCAGCATTTCGCGAAACGACTATGGGCGAGCTTGCAGATCCAGATCCGCATCGACGACCAGTCTTTGCCCCTTCGTCGTGTTGAAGCTCACAACACGGTCTCCCGAACGAATCTTCACAGGATTCCCCAATTGCGAAGTCACCGTTGCCGAGGCGAGCCGACCGTCTTTCCAAGCGATGTCGACGGAAAAGCCGCCACGAGCGCAGAGACCTTGCACGCTGCCGTCCGCCCATACCTTGGGTAACGCTGGCAGCAAATGCAATTCGCCTGTGTGGCTCTGCAGCAACATCTCGGCGACACCGGCCGTAGCGCCAAAGTTGCCATCGATCTGAAATGGCGGATGCGCGTCAAACAGGTTGGGATACAGCCCCCCCTGGCCCTTGACTGTGCCGATTGGGTTGAGCAGGTTACTCAAGATCAAATAGGTGTGATCGCCGTCGAGGAACCTTGCCCACAAGTTTACCTTCCAACCCATGCTCCATCCGGTAGCAGCATCACCGCGATAAATCAGCGATTGGCGGGCCGCTGCGAACATATCCTTGTCGTGCCAGGTAATACCACGGCCGGGAAAAACGGTCCACAGATGCGACACATGGCGGTGCTGGTTTTTCGGGTCATCAAGATCTTCCATCCATTCCTGAAGCTGGCCTGCTCGGCCGATCTGGTTTGGCGCGATCTGGTTTCGAAGGCTGTCGAGCTTCGTTGCCAATTGCGAGTCAACACCAAGCACTCGAGCCGCATCGGCAGTATTCGCAAACAAGCTACGGATGATGTCGTGGTCCATCGCCGGCCCCATTACGAGGCCGCCCTGCTCGGGCGAATTCGAAGGGCCACTGATAAGATGCCCTGTCAACTCGTCCTCAATTAAGAAGTCAGCGAAAAACTCCGCAGATCCCTTCATTGCAGGATAAGCCTTCTCCGCGAGGAATTTTTCGTCTTCGGTGAACAGGTACTGCTCCCACAAATGTTGACACAGCCATGCTCCACCGACGACCCAGATGCCATGGTTTGACGCGTTGATCGGGGCCGCTCCCCGCCACAGGTCAAAGTTGTGATGGACGACCCATCCCGATGCATTGTAGTGCTGCTTCGCAGTGGATTGGCCCGAAACCGCTAAGTCAGCAATCGCGTCATTGAGCGGCGTTTGACATTCGGCCAAGTTCGTGGTCAGGGCTGGCCAATAGTTCATCTCGGTGTTGATATTGCATGTGTATTTGCTGTCCCACGGTGGACGTAGCGATTCGTTCCAGATGCCTTGCAAGTTGGCCGGCTGACCACCGGCACGGCTCGAACCGATAAGCAAGTAACGCCCGTATTGAAACACTAACGCGGCGAGATCGGGATCGCCTCCTTTGGAAAAATTAGCTAGACGAACGTCGGTCGGTTGGCGAGCGGCGTCGGTGCGTCCAAGGTCGATCGTCACGCGGCCAAAAAGGTCTTGGTGGTCGGCCAAGTGACTCTGCACGATCTGGTGCAGCGGCTTGTCCGCCACATTCGCCAGCAATTCTTGGCAGCGGGCGCTCGGATCCGCTGTCAGTTCACGAAAGTTCTCAAAATTAGTTGCGGCGACTAGGCGGATTGTCACTGCATCAGCCCCCGTGACGCGCACGGTATCTCCCTCAACAGCCAGCGTGCCTCCCTCGGCCGACACCTTGGCTTGGGCCTCGAAACGGATGCCGTCGTCTTCGACCTGACCCTGTAAAATGATTGTATCGCCTTGTACCAGAGTCTCGCCTTGGTGCGGACTACTGAGACGCAACAGCGCGTCGACCTGACCTGGTTTGTCGGAAGTCAGACGAGTCACCAATACCCTGTCGGGATACGAGGCGAAAACGTCACGACGATAGGTCACGTCGCCCACCCCGTACTCGGTCGAAGCCATGCCCGTCTGCAAGTCAAGCCAGCGGCGGAATTGCTTAACCTCCTTCGCCTCTTGGGGTTCGGGCGTTTCGATCCATAAGTCGCCGCACGGCTGGTACGTCTTTTGGCCCAAAGGAATGCTCATGAATTCGCGGCCCGCAAGATTTTCAGCCTCGCGTTGCTTAGCACGGGCTTTGTTCGCCAATTCACGTGATGGTTCGCTTCGACGCTCTGGATCAAGTTCCAAAGCCTCTCGCGTCAACGAACGGCCCTCCTGCAACAGGCTGCGGATTTCCGGCAGATACTTTGCGGCGCCCTCATGGGCATAATCATGCGGTTGACCGGTCCATACCGTGTGCTCGTTGAACTGAATCCGTTCATGGTTCACATTGCCGAAGACCATTGCTCCGATGTGGCCGTTACCGATCGGCAATGCCTCGTTCCAATTGGCGGCAGGTCGCGTGTACCAAAGGCATCGTGGGCTCTCGGGTGCACCTGCTTCCCCGATGAAAGCTCCCTTGAAGGGACGCATGGCGGTAGTGCCTCGCTGGGTGCGGCGAAGTGCCAGCGTTCCTGCCACGGGTGTGATCGTTCGGCCTGGCTCACTCGAAAAAACCCATTCACCGAGCACGCCTTCGAGCGGCTTCGGTTGGGTCGATGCCGCTCGCATCGATGCAGCTCGCGTGGCAATTTCTTCTGGTTTGAGTGCCCGCTTGTAAACCGCCGCCCTTAGAATGCGTCCGTGAAAGCGGTTACCACCACTAGGATCAGCACCGATAACCAGCGGAGCCTTGCTGAGAGTCATCGGTCGAAACTCGCCCGAAAGACTAGCCACCTCACGGCCATCAACATATAGTTTCATCACTTTTTCAGCCAAGCCATAGACACCAACGACGTGGGTCCAGCGGTCGCCGGTAAGTTTCGCTGAGTACGTCGCCATCCCCTTTGCGTTAAGGAACCGCAATGAATTGCCGGGATGCGTGTCAAGCATGTAGCCCAACTGTGTGCCGCTGATCGATTTGTCGAGAATGCGTCCGCCAGCCTGACTCATGGCGTCCGCCTTGACCCAAGCTTCTAAGGTCACGTCGTCAATGAGGTCGAGCTGTTTGTCAGGACCAGCGACGTACAGCGACGAACGGTCGTCGAGACGGTAGCCTTCTTCGGCGGAAAACGCCATGGACGCAGAAACAACAACTAGGAACAGAGTTGTGAAAGTTATATATCTGGATTTGGTCATGGAGGCAGGGTCATTTGCGAGGATAATAATGTTACCGAGAGCTTCTAATGTTCGGGACATCGCAAGTTGGCGTAAAATTCCAGCTCGCGATTTTTATTGACTTGAATGATTGGCAAGCAGGATGCTTATGCCACTTTCAAATCCCAAGGAAACGCTGGATCAACGATTTTACTTATCTCGTACCAACTTTAATTGCCGCACGTTAATCGGTTTCCAAGTTTTCGCATCGCGAGCTTGCATCGTGAGAACATGTTTACCAGGCTTGTCGATTCGAATGCTGCCAAGTTGTGTTTCTTGAAAGTGTTCCCAACCAGACGTTTTCGCTGGCTTGCCAACTAGCCTTTGACCCGCAGCATCGACAACGAATTCTCCATCTGCATGCGCAGTAGCGATTAACGCACTCACGTTGAATTTGCCAGGTTTATCGACACTGAGCGTCCAGGCAACGGACTCGTCTGCGCGATCCCAGTAGCCGACATTTGGTTGACCGCCCTTGTTTTCAATTTTGATCTGGTCGCCGTTAAGCTCAGCATCGTCAGGCTTCAATACATAGTTACCAGCTTTGTCAGGTGAAACGGTGATGATAATCTTCGGAATCGGTGCGGGTTTCAGATCCTCGCCTGTAATCTTCAGTGCACACGTGTATTCCGAGACTGCCTTGGTTGGCACCGTCACAACAAGTCCTTCATCGGTCTGCTGCCAATCGACGTTGCCGTCGTATCCTAACAGACTGACGGTGTTGATTTTGCCAGCGACGGATGCCAGCGAACGGACCAATAGCTTGCCATCGTCTGGCCAACCTAACGCGACCGCATAAAGTGACGGCCCCTTCGTCGTAAAGCGAATGTCTCTGGCGCTATAATTGAAATCTTCTTTGAAGCTGCCGCCTCGGTATCGCACGCCGCCTTCGCCATAGACGAGCCACGGGCGTGTCTCGTAAATCGCTTCGCCATGAATCGCAATCCAATCGGCCAATTGCTCGAGCGACTGGCGAACGTCATCGTCAATGGAACCATCGGGACGCTGAACAACATTCAGCAGTAAATTGCCGTTCTTGCTGACAATGTCCACTAGCATATGGATCGTCCAACTGACTGGCCGTGGCTTCCAATGTTCGTTGTAGTACCAATCGCCGATGGACGTATCGGTTTGCCATGGATGGGGATTGATCTTGGGCATCACACCGCGTTCAAGATCCTCAACCCAGCGACCTTCGGATTTTTGTTTGCATGTATAAACCGCCTCCAGCTTGCCAGCATGACGTGCTTCGTTGGTGTTGTAGAGATGAGCGATTAGACTCGCGCCAACCTCATTGCCAAACGGCATGTGGCTGTCGGAATAAAGTAGGTCAGGTTGATAATTGTCGACCAGTTCCTTGATTTCGTTAAACCAAATTTTGTGATACCGCGGGTCATTGCTGTTCCAACCTGTATCACCCGGCTTGGCGGGGAAGTGGTACAAGTCTTGAAGCTTTGGATCAGCACCGTCGTAGGGAATGCCGGTTTTTGGGCCTTTTTTGTCGCTTCCGTGACTCGGTTGGAACCATGTGAAACTAGCTACCAAGTGTTCGGATACACCGAAACGCAAACCGTGTTTCTTTGCCGACTTTTGCCAATCGCCTACCACATCACGCTTCGGCCCCATTTTGACAGAATTCCATCTGTGAATTTTTGAATTCCATAAGAAAAAATTGTCGTGATGCGACCCCATGCTGACGAAGTAGCGTGCCCCCGCCTTTTTATACAGATCCATCAGTTGATCCGGATCCCACTTTTCCGCCTTCCAAAGATCGATGATCTCTTTGTAGCCATGTTCCGATGGATGACCATACGTCTTCAAATGATGTTCGTATTGGCGATGCCCCTGAACGTACATATGCTTGGCGTACCAATCACCTTGCATTGGAACCGCTTGGGGTCCCCAGTGAGACCAGATACCGAACTTTGCATCTCGAAACCAATCTGGGCACCGGTACTGTTCCAGCGATTCTTCATTACCTTTGAAAGGGCCATCAGCGATTTGAGGCGGTTGAGCCCAAGCGGTTTGGCAAAACAGCAATGCAGTAAGTACGGCGAGTCTCATGAGGCGGGCAATCCCAAAAAACGGGGGTGGGGGAGGGGCTAGGACACAATGAAAATTGCCAGAGCTCTCTAAAGAGTCTCGTTACAGTGAATCATGTGTAACGCACATTCTATCTAAAACCCTGCGGCCGCGGGGATGATAATTTCAGCATTTCCATACGGCAGATTTGCTACTTTAACGTGACGAAGGTGCCTTCGTAATATCGACGTTTGACAATTGCATCGATATTCTTGACTTAAATCATGAGAGCCACAAACGTCATCGGTTTGCAGCCTGGGTGAGTGACACTGACCGGCTTCGCCCCCCGGCAGCAGACCAGGCAAATCTTGCCAAGCATTAATTTTTCGCGCAAGTCGTCGTCACGGCACAACACGATGCACACCTTCGAACTTTGGCACGCATACCCTTTCACAGGGAGTGGAGGAGGCCGTAGACGTTCGCTTGCGACCCGGATCATTCGAGACTACCTTCAAACGTTCAGCTTAGCCTGCGGCAAATGGAACAACTTTTGAACTGGCAACTTTTGAACTGGCAACTTTTGAACTGGCAACTTTTGAACTGGCAACTTTTTAATTGGCAATGAATCGCATGCGTCGTAACCAACCAACAAGTCTTCTGGCGGGATTGATACTGTGCTCCCTTTCGGGAGTTACAAGTGCCGAGCCGTTGATAATCTCCAACCCGCATTTACACATTACTTGGCAAGACAATGCGCTGCATATGCGCAGGTCACCGGCTGATACACCGTTTCTCGTTCATGACATCCGTGTCCAAGACGGTGGTGCAGCGGCAACGGTACAGAAATTAGCCCATCCCAATTGGGGACAGGGGCAAGCGATTTTGCTTGAGTCATCAACGGGTGATCGACTGCAGGTATCCTTATTCGCGGAACTCCCATTTGCCGTTTGGCAACGCACCCTGAGAAACGACGGCGACCTGCAGCGCATCGTCAAAAAGCAGGATATGTTGGCGGGCAAAGTGGACTTGCAAATACCACCGTCTGAATTGAAGACAATCAGTACAGCGGGCCTATTGGACTTGGCCGACCGTCCTGGCAGCTATGCGTTCATGGCGGTTGGTGATCCTGCTAGCTACCGCGGAATCGTGTGTGGATGGCTCACTCATGAACGAGGCTCAGGGGTTGTTCTAGCAGACGGGGAACAAGAAACGGCCAATTTAAAGGCTCATATCGACTACGGCGATTTGCGTATTGAATCGCAACAACAAGTCAAAACCGAAAAGCTTCTCGTTGGTTGTTTTGACGATATCCGCAATGGACTGGAACAGTACGGCGAGGCAATTGCTACGGAACGGAAGATACAGTTGCCCGCCCAACCGAGCGTCTACTGCACTTGGTATCACGGCGGCGCTTCGGACGAAAGCAAGCTCGCTCGCAACACCGATTTTGTCCGCGATCACTTGGCGTCTTATCGTCTCCAAGTGATGCAAATCGATGATGGATGGCAAGCCGGACAGAGCAAAAACGGGCCCGAGAAGGATTTTTCGACGATCCGAGCCGGCGGACCCTATGCATCGGGAATGAAACAGACAGCCGACTACATTTCCTCGCAAGGTTTGGCTCCGGGTATCTGGTTCATGCCGTTTGCCGGAACCTGGAACGATCCCTACTGGGCCGACAAACAAGACCTTTTCTACCAAGAGGGAAGTTCGCCGTACAACTACATCAGCGAGACCAACGGTGGCACGCGTCCCGATTTCCCGGCGGGTCAAGCTCCGTTTGTTACTCGCTGGGGCGGCACCTGTCTAGACATGACCAACCCCAAGACGCAAGAGTATCTGAAATCGATTGTCGAACGGATTGCTCATCAGTGGGGCTACAAATATTTCAAAATGGATGGTTTATGGACAGGAACGGGAACTCGGCTTCAGTATGTTAATTCCTCGTACCAAGATGACGACCTGGGTCTAACCACACGTTTCAATCCTCTCATCACTCCGATCGAAGCCTATGCGAAAGGTTTGGACCTAGTACGCGACGCTGCTGGTCGCGACGTCTTCCTGCTGGGGTGTTGTGCGCCGCAGAACATGCGATCTCTTGGTCCAGCGTTTGGTCGAGTCGATGCGATGCGGGTCGGGCCCGACAATGGTGCTCGACCATCCGGATTGGTCCGTGGCCCGCTGTTCTCTACGCGAGTGTTTTTCTTGAACAAACGTGTCTGGTTCAACGATCCCGATCCCGCGTATGTGCGACCATCATTTCCAAAGCAGATGGCACAAACGTCGGTCTCCTGGACTGCCCTGACCGGATCGTTGCATTCGAGTAGTTACAGCTATTCTGAACTGCCGCCGGAACGCTTAGAGATTCTAAAACGCAGCTTGCCTTCGCACTCGCTGAAAACGGTACGCCCGATCGACTATCTAGAGAACGACCCGGCACAAGTATGGCAACTAATTGACGATCGCGATCCAATACGCAAGGACGTGATTGGCCTATTTAACTGGGATGTCACCCATTCGGCCAGCATCGAGTATCCGCTGCATCGCGTTGATTTACCCCGTGCAGATCAAGATGCAAATCAAAGTGCAGATCAATACGTAGGCTTCGATTTCTGGGCGAATCGTTTCCTACCGCCATTCTCCAATACCATTGCTGCTGACTTGCCGCCGGGCGGTTGCGCAATACTCTCGGTACGACCAACCAGGCAACATCCACAAGTCGTCAGCACGTCTCGGCATTTAACACAAGGTGTGGTCGACTTGAGTGATGAACGTTGGGAACAGGCGGAGACGACCTTGAGCGGCCGCAGTCAGTTGGTTGGTGATGATGACTACGAGATTCGCGTCGTAGTTCCAACCGGCAAGGAATCGTGGCGACTGATGGAGGTTCAATTGAAAGAGGGTCCACACAATGCCAACGTTTCCTTTGTGCAGACCGGCCCGACAATCCGAATCAAAATTGCCAGCAACTCAGACTGCGAGGTCGCTTGGTCGGCGCGGTTCGAGCCTGCAGAAATATCAGCACAAACGCCATCTGCCATAAGCGAATTGAGTGCAACGATCGACTTGGACCAGGTCAATCTGAAATGGAATCCGTCGGAAGCCTACGGTTATCGAGTTCAGCGAGATGGATCCGATATGGCCGAGTTATCGGATATAACATTTCGGGACACCACGGTCCAATGGGGAAAAGCATATCGTTACACGGTGCAAGCACGCGGTTGGACCGATGCTTGGAGTGAGACGGCCGAAGTTTCGGTGACCATGCCTAACCAGCCGCCGATCCCCACAACACCTCCACTGCCTCAAATTTTTTGCTCCGACCTAAACCCCAAAAAGTCTTCTAGTGGCTGGGGCTCGATCGGTGTCGACCAGTCGTGCATGGCACGGCCGCTCACCGTCGAAGGAAAGGTCTATGAAAAGGGCATGGGGGTGCATGCGACGTCCACACTGGTCTATCGAATTCCCAAAGGAGCAAACCATTTTGTTGCGTCGGTAGGCCTGGATGACGAAAAGAGCACCGACCCACGCAGCAGTGTGGTGTTCAAGGTTGTCGGTGACGTTCTAGAGATGGGGGAACCGCCGATCGTATTGGCTCGCAGCCCCGTGTTGCGGAACGGTGGTCGTCGCTTGTGGCACTTTAATGTCGCGTTAGATGATCGCCTGCGTGAATTGCATCTGGTTGTCGAAGACGGCGGAGACGGTATCGCCGCCGACCATGCCGATTGGCTAAACGCTGGTTTTGTACACGGTGACTAGCGACGCGAATTGCGAGGTACGAACACGCCGCACACTGCACGCTGTGTCACCCCTGTCATTTCGATCGACTTTTTGGTCTTGCCGCTTGCGTTCGTCACTGCCATTGCCCAATTCTACACGGCATAACCCAACGGCCACGATCCGCAAAAACAGGCCCCCAAACACTCACGGCGATTACCAATTCCAGCCAATTTCGTCTACAATGACAAACGAACCCAAGTCGAAATGACTCTACCTCCCGCCTCCGTTCTCCCCCCCACCACCGACTGATAGGGATCGCACATGCGTGGCATCAGATCTGCAGCGGACATTGCCTGTTTTGCTTTCGTTAGCTTCTTTAGTCTATTTTCAGTCGGCTACGCTGATTCGATGGTGATCCCCTCGTCGGTGTACTCGCGCGACTACGAGGCGATCAAAGCAGTAGACGGTAGTCACGAAACGCGATGGGCTAGCAAACCGTCGGACAGGACAACGTTCACGCTTGACTTTGGCAAGTCCGTGGCAATCGATGAATTAGCCATCCACTGGGAACACGCCTATTCGTCGGACTTTCAAATCCAAACGTCCGAGGACGGAAAAAGCTGGTCAACGCTATTTCACCAGCAAGACGGACGTGGCGGAATCGACCGACTGAAGAACCTAAGTGGCAAAGGACGCTTCTTCCGCATCGACTGCTTGAAAGCTAGCAATGCGCATCAGCATGTTTCGATTTGGGAGATCACCTTTAGCAACCCGCAAATTACCGAACTGCTTCTCGTAGCGGCCAAACAACACCTCCTCCAAGCGGGTCCCGTGATGTCGGTCGTGGAGGCAAGAACCCAACTAGCTGAACATGACGTAAAGGAAGTTGTTTTCGCTACGCGTGAAGATGGCAAGGACGGGCATTGGTACGCGAACATCGGCTATTGGTCGTACGACGAAAACGACATGCTCTATGGGCGAGGCGGTCGGCTATGCAAACTCAACATCGAAACCGGCGAACTAGTCACGCTGATTGACGATCCCAAGGGTACGGTTCGCGATCCGGTCGTCCACTACGACGCCAAGAAGATTTTGTTTTCATGGCGGCAAGGCGACAGCCGGACGTTCCATTTGTATGAGTGTGATATGCGAGGCGAGAACATCACACAGCTCACCGATGGCGAATACGATGACATCGAACCATGCTATTTGCCCGATGGCGGAATCATCTTTGTATCGGGACGAGGAAAACGATGGGTCAATTGCTGGCTGACTCAAGTAGCGATCCTATTCCGCTGCGACGGCGATGGCAAGAACATCACGCAGTTGTCGGCGAACATCGAACACGACAACACTCCTTGGGTCTTACCCGATGGCCGAATCGTCTACCAGAGGTGGGAATACATCGACCGCTCGCAAGTGAACTACCATCATCTATGGACCATGAATCCTGATGGTACAAACCAAATGATTTACTTCGGGAACCTTCACCCTGGTGGTCTGTTCATTGACGCCCGCCCCATTCCCAACTCGGATAACTTGGTCTTCATCAACTCGCCGGGACATGGCAGCCGTGAACATAGCGGCCATGTCGCTATCGTCGACAGCAACCGCGGCCCCGACGATCAAGGGGCACTCGTTAACCTGTCCGATGACGCCACCTTCCGCGACCCATGGCCACTTTCGAGTGACCTGTTCCTTGTCGCCAGAGGCAGGCAAATCCTGGCGATGAACGGTCACGGCAACAGCACCTCCATCTTCGCGCTGCCAGATTCATTCGACAAGGACGTGAGACTTCAGGAACCGCGACCGGTGATTCGCCGCCAGCGAGAGCAAGTGATCGCTACTCACATCGATCCCGCTAAGACGACGGGTTTAATGATTCTGCAAGACGTTTCACTGGGACGAAATATGGACGATGTAAAACCCGGCGAAATCAAAAAACTATTGGTGCTTGAATCGCTCCCAAAGCCAATCAACTTCACCGGAGGCATGGACCCGCTGACGTACGGGGGAAGCTTCACGATGGAGCGCATCCTGGGAACGGTGCCTGTTGAATCCGATGGCTCTGCCTTCCTTGAACTACCAGCGAACCGCTCACTGTTTTTTGTTGCACTCGACAAAAACGACCACTCGGTCAAGCGAATGCAGAGTTTCTTGAGCGTGATGCCCGGCGAGGTGCAAAGTTGCGTTGGTTGCCACGAACAACGGGGAACCGCAGCATCATACTCAATCGATCCTGGTGGGCTAATGGCACTGCAGCGGGCGGCGAGTGTGCCGAAACCGATGGACGATATTCCGGAAGTCTTCGATTTCCCACGCGATATTCAACCGCTGCTTGATAAACATTGCTGTAGTTGCCACAACCAAACCGAGCCTGCGGGCGACGTCGTACTAACGGGCGACCGTGGTCCGATGTTTTCACATAGTTACGTGAATTTGACGATACACCAACAATTTATCGACGGTAGAAATCTCCCCAAGAGCAACTATGCGCCGCGCACCATCGGAGCCACTGCGAGCCCGCTGATGAAAAAACTTGACGGCCAACACTACGATGTCAAACTCTCGCCACACGAACAAAAGATGATCCGGTATTGGATCGAAACCGGTGCCTGCTACCCCGGAACGTATGCGGCACTCGGGCACGGTTCGATCGGCGGATACCAGCAGAACAAGCAATTCAACGAAGACAAAGATTGGCCAACCAGGGAGGCTTTCTCACGAGTGATTACGCAGCGATGCACTGAGTGCCATCAACGTGAATTGGATTTACCTACCCCCACAACGATGTCCGACGAAATCGGGATCTCGTTTTGGAATTTTGAGGTCAGCGATCCACGGTTTAAGTTTTCGCGGCATCGAATGTTTAATCTTTCCGAGCCAGAGAAATCACGATTCCTGCTCGGGGCCTTATCGAAAGAAGCAGGTGGTCTTGGACTTTGCAGTGAGGTCGTGTTCACTGATACACAGGACGCCGATTACCAGAGTCTGCTGGCGCACATCGCAGCAGGGAAAGAATTCTTGGAAACCAAAGTGACACGCTTCGACATGCCGAACTTTCGGCCTCGCGACGAGTATTTCCGAGAAATGAAACAGTACGGTATCCTGCCGAAATCCTTCAACCCAAAAACCGATCCGTTTGACGTATACCAACTCGACCGTGAGTACTGGAAATCGCTGTGGTATCAACCGCTTGACGAATGACCGCTATTACTGACAGCGCAACCATCCTCTCTATATTACGGAACGTCTACGCCGGACGAGTCTCCATGATCCGTGACGCGAATCATTCCCCCACACACAATCACTTGCACCAGAACGAACTCCAATAGGCACGGTCCACTTCATAGGCGTCGATTGGATCCGTGTCACTGAAGTCGGAGGGCAGAATCCCGAATCGTTTCATTTCGCGGACATAAAACCTATTCGGACGAAAACCAGGCATGTCGAAGCGTTTTTCGTCTTGGAGACGTTGTGCAGATGCTTTGATCGCATCGAGCGTTGCAATGTATACCGGGTCGCTTGTATTCGCAAAAACGCCTTCGCCGCAACTGCCAAATCCACCGGCGCTCTTTGCGAGCGGCGCGCGAAGCAAAAACGACTTCTCGGGATGATCCAGATTGCATATGTGTTTCTCGATCCAACCACCAAGTCTTGGCTTTGCAGTCCCTTCGACATCGGCTGAACCGTGACAAGTTGAACATTTCTTCCCCAACTGCCCGTATGGCAACGAGACTGGAAACATTCCGCTGCCCAGTGCTGCGTAGGTGCCTGGGAATGCGGCACTTGAATCAATCCACAACCGAATCATCTTGCGTTCACGTTCGGTTAAATGCACATCGTGGTGACTACCGTCGATAAAATGCATCAAACGGCTCGCCGAACTTCCGATCGACCGTGGTGGCAAGTTCGAGCGAGGTTGATTGCGCCCATCGGCAACCAAATTCCGAGTGAACATCGTAAAGTAGCTGTTTGTGTACAAAGGCGTCCGGTCTCCCGACAAATCGACTCCTGATTCCCGACTGTCTGTGTTGTGACATTTTATGCACCGTCGATTCAAAATCGGCTGAATGTCGCGAGGATAATCGAACACATCCGGCACGTCCGACTCGGGGGTAATTGAGTGCGGTGGATGATCAAGAGCCGCCAAATCAAGCGAAACGGAAGCGGTTTGTGAACGCTGTTCATGGCATCCAACGCAACTCGTTCGTTCGCCCGGTTGCAGCGTCACGAAGCTCTGCATGCGCTTCACCGACATGTCTTTATCATCGAGTGCAACAAGGATCAGCGACCGCAAAGCCGGCAACTTCATAAATGCCGACCCGTCGGGTTCAACCGGGACGGTACCAAGAATGCGGGCTAGCGTGAAAGTTCCGCCCATCGATATCGGCTCCATGCCTCCCGAAAAATGGACAGGCTCGGGCAACTGTTCCAACACCAACAACTTCTTAATCTCGCCCCGTTTGACACCTTCCATGTTTCGCCCATTGTAAACGTCTGTCAAAACAAGTTCACCGTGCGTCTGAGTCGTATCAACTTGTGGCGCAAGCTTTGGTTCAAGCGGTCTCGATCGAATGGGTCGTGGTTCGTGGCATTCCATGTGCCGCAGCGATTCAGGTAATTCGTAAATCCGTTCTTTTTCGCCTTGGCCGTTCATCACGAATATTCCACGACGATTGGCAACCAAGATACAATCTTCGCTCAAGGCATAGGGGTCTCGCACCAATTCCTTTGGCTTGCTGATTTGACGCACAGCAGAGACAACATCGGGTCCCGCTTTCGGATCAACAATCGTGACATAGCCAAGATGCTCGGGGATTCCGTGCCCCGGCGAGAACGAGGCAACGACTTTGTCGGTTCCCGGAATCGGTTTCGCATCCAACATGGCAATGCCGGGATGCAGGTTGCCATAGTAAATCATTTGGGAAGTACCATCGGGATTGGTAACCCAAAGGTGATGGTAGTGAACTTGACTGCGGTCAACATATTCCCACCGCATGTACAAGACCCGACCATCAGGCATTACCCACGGGGTGTTGTCATGATCGTTATTGCTTGAGACCATGCGAATGTTGGATCCGTCGCCCTCACATCGGTACAACGTGGCGACTCGAGTGAACCAGCAGTTGACAAAACGCCTGCACCGACTGGAACAAAACATGATGTCACCACTCGGCAAATACGTTGGCTCGATATCATCATCGGGGCCATCGGTCAGTTGAACCAAGCCAGTACCGTCGATATTGATTTCATAGAGGTGGTACGTTGCCGAGCGACCCTTGCGATAAGAAAAAAGAACCTTTTGACCGTCATAGTGCATTTGCGGATCACGCACACCGCCTACTGGATCGTCGATCAAGAGAGTTAACTCACCGGTACGCAAGTTCAATTTGCACAACCGCCCGCCATCGCCATAGCCGCGTAAACTCTCGCCATCGGGATACGTGCCGAAGTTCAACTTTGGCCCATCGCCATAATCGCAACTGTAGTATCCAAAGTTGACGTACCAGTGATCGTGCCCAGAAACGCGAGTGGCAAAGACAATCTCTTCACATCCCGCGAATTTTCCATCGAGCATTTGCGTGAGCAGTGGACCAGGTTGGTATTCCGCGTTGGCAGAGAGACCAACAACAGCGGCAAGAACGAACAAAATTAGTCTCATTCCATGCCGCAGTTCCGTAGCACACCGATACATGAGCGATTCCCTTGTCTTGGCAGGTAACTTTACATTTAAAGAGACCGTAAATACTCAATCAAATCATCGAGTTCCGACTCGCTTAGCTCCTTCGTACTTCCATGGTCGCCCTGTTCGTCATGTACGGTGAAGACGTCTCTGATTTCTGCCGCTCTGCCGTCATGCAAGTAGGGTGCCGTACGATGCAGTTCAATCAAGCTGGGAGTGTCGTACTGTCCATCGGGTTCATGTGGACTAGGAGTGCCCACATTATGCATTTGCTTATCGGTATAGTACGGCGCAGGATGACAATAGAGACAACTCCCTTTGCCCTCAAAAATCGCTTTCCCCCGCTCTGCTGCGTCAGTTAGCTTTCCTTGCTCCGTCAAATTTGGGTTTGACTCAGGTTCCAATGAATTCAAATACGCCGTCAACCCGTCGACCTCAGCGCTGGTTGGCATAATCCGGTGACTCACCATCACGCCAGTCCTTGCACACTCGCGAACTGTTTTTCGGGTAGCCCGGCGGTTCAGAGGTGGTGTTTCACGTACGAGGATCAAACTAGGTGTGTCCTTGGCATTGCCGATCCCATCTCTCATAAAATCCCAACGTAGCGCATCAGTGCGTCCGTCATTCGGATGGCAACTCGCGCAGCTAAGCCATTGTTGAAACGCGAGTCTAGCGTCATGAAACGCAATCTCGCCTTGCCGCACCAAATCGGGTTCCACTGCGTCGCCCAACATGATTGTGCTCAGTAATTCGCCCGTATTGGTATCGATCACCGCGACACTACCCGAAAAATAGTTTGCAACGATCACCTTCGAATCGTCCTTGGTTAAGGCGATCCCGCGTGGCCCAATCCCTCCGCTGGGGAATTTCGTCAGGATTTTTGAAATGTAGAGTGCCGTTAGATCGTTTGCTAAATCAGCGACCTGCGCATTGCCATTTTTGATTTTCACCCAAATATTGGCCTGACTACCGTCCTTAATCGATTCGAGTTCGGGTGACAAATTGCCTGCCAACATTTGATGCAGCTGCCCCACATCCAACCGCGAAATTTTGTGAACGCCACTGTGACTGATCCACAATGTGTGGCCGTCGTTCGTGCATACGATTGAGTCTGGGTCGGGAGCCCCTTGCATCAATTCATCGAGCAACACAGTCGCAGCGAGCCGCCCGCGAGGGAGATCAATCACGGTTAACGCGGTTGTATTGACCCAGCCACGCTCGAGTTGGGTGACGGGCAAATTGAAACGTCCTAAATTGTGAACGACATAGGCCCATTGGTTATCGGGGCTGACGCAGACGCCTTTGACCGATGACGATCCCGTAGGCAATTTGAGATGGGTGGCTGTGGGAATAGCATCTGCATCGGTGCAGCGAAGCAGACTGACAGACGCAGAAAAGCCGACATCGGTTCCTGCACCGAATGGCAGCAGATTCGCAACAACGACCGTTCGATTATCAGGCGATACGGCAAGCGAGTAGGGTTCACGAACCACCGGGACGCTACAAATTGCCGCATCGGTACCCTTCGATAGGTCAATCACCGATACCGTGTGGCTGTCTTGGTTGGCTACATACAAACGCGTATCGTTATAGGAAAGCGCAACGTCCGTGGGCCAATGACCTACGGGAATTCGCGAGGTCACTTCACGCGACTTTGTGTCAATGACTGCGATCGTTCCTGCCCCGACTCCTGGACTGCGTTCGGTCACGTAAAGCAAACCGCCATCACTTGATAGAACGAGACCTTGAGGCATTCCACGAAGTGGAATTTCGCCGACCAGCACATTCGTCTGTAAATCAACCACCGACAAGCAACGGGCAGTGCGATCCGCGATATAGGCGACCTCCGAATCCGTTGATACCGCAATGCAAATGGGTGACCGAACAATCGAACTTGGAAGCGCCACTGAATCCGCAGCTCTGGCCGTTAGTCCAAACACGACAAACGCGTTCAAAAATGCCAACGCAAAAAGATTTCGGTTCATCGTAGGATTCATTGAAGTGTTCCTATAAGTCGTAAATTCTCAGTTCATTCGGGCCCGTGGTGCCAATGCGTCTCAAAGGCTCCGCTGCAGCATTGGGCAAATTTGCTCTTACGGGGCGGGCCGGCGAGAGCAGGCGTTGAGCGGTCTTGAGCAAGTATCCTGCTGATCGAGTGTGATGGCGACCATCGTATCGTTCCCGCCCGTAAACGAGTGAAGAACGCGAACCAAACAAATGCGAGCGGGCCGCTATCATCGTGGCAACGCGCACAACAAATGCAACGCGAAAGTGCTTGCCCGATCAGCCAGTGCATCTGCTGCATTCTCGCAGGCTCAGGTTGGGATAAAATGGGGGGGGATGGTGTGCACTTAAGCGATGTTACAGAACAAAATGAAGAGAGTGGTTTGGATCAAACCTCTCACACAAACTTCTGCGAATTTCGCAACGGCTTAAGCACAAGCCATTCGTGGCGGGGGCCACCGGACAATTGCCTCGATCGCGAATTATATCATAGTCACAGTCGACTATCGTTCCTAGTGCGGTTTCGGAATGTTTCGTCTCGACATAGACCACTTTTTCCTCGGATTTTCACCACTGGTAGATCCATGTGTAAGTGGTGAAGCTGGTGTCCGGTGGATCGTGAAGTTTCTTGCCCTCTAACTCCTCGCCACAGCGGCACGTCAAGCGAAAACCGTCTTGAAAGAACAACGGATCAACGTCATGAAACCGGTACGCGGAAAAGGTATTCGTCTTGGTATCCAGATGCGTCAATCCGGCCAAGTCGTTGGCATATCGCCCCCGGTTAAAGTAATAGGTGCCAAGAAAATAGTCTTCTAACCCCGACGACAACTGCATCGCTTGCGGTACACCGTTTACGTAGGCCCGCACGATCGCTTCCAAATAGCTAATGTCTTTCCAGTCCCCCGTGTCTCGAAGCCCATCACCAACCATCGTGACTTGATACAGTGCCCCAGCCCCTTTCACGTCACAGAGCGAAAACTCTTCGAGCGGTTCGGCAATGTGCCCAACGAGTTTGTGAAGTTTCAGCCGGGCGTTATCGGGCAACCGCACCCCCGCTACGGTGACGGGCAAGTTTTCTGTCCCACGCACAATCCACCAAAACGGCGACGCTTCCGGCGAGTCTTTGGAGCGTTGAGCAGTAACCCGAACTTCACTTCCGTAGGGAATTTTATAAGTGTTGTAGATTCCGCTGGGATTTCCCGTTTTTCCTAATTTTGTGCCGCCCCATGGTGCTGCATCGTCCCCGAAACCGTATCCGTGCCCAAGTCCAAGTTCCATGTCGATCGATGCTTCTTGCTCGCCGTCAACATAAACGCGGATGCGAGTTTGATGATAGCCTGGCCAATCGCCGCCGAACCACATATGGGTCAGGCACCCTTTACCAGAATGCCGCATGAGCTCCGCCTCCTTATAACCATCGAGGTCACGGCGTTCTTTGCCAACAACACAAAACGGCTTCAACGTGGCCACGTCGACAACCTGTGAAGCCGTTTCTGCTCGTACCATCTCCCTCGGTATCAGGACGCTGACCACTAGAAAACCAGGAACCAAACAACAATGCAAAGCATTCCAATTCATAACGTCTCTTTCGATTCAAAACTCAGCAGCGCACTATGGCAATCGTAACCAAGGGAACAGCACAATCATGCGGCCGTTTCTCTACGTCCAGTGCTGGTCAATTTTTCTGCGTAAAAAGTCGACGCTGCGGCGGAGTTGGTCGATTCCGTCTACGCCATCTTCGATACTGATCCAATTGTCGAAACCGTTCCTTTTCAGTTCACTGAAGATGGCATCGTAGTCGTTCAAACCCTTGCCAATTTCGCCGTGGCGGAGCCGTTTCGCGTAGCCCAACGATCCGCCTTCTTCGGCACGGAGATCTTCAATCGTTCCTTCGATCAGGTAACGATCGCTCGCGTGCATGGTGACAACACGGTGCGACACGCGTTTAAGCAACTCGATCGGATCGTCACCAGCAAGAAACGCGTTGCTCGGATCATAGTTGACGCCAAAATTCGGATGATCAATGGCGGCGACTAGATCACAGAATACGTCCATCGCCTGCGCGAACTCTGGATACTCCCAAAAGTCGTCCTTGTAATGGTTCTCCAGAATCAACGTCACGCCGCACTGTTGCGCGTACGGCAAACAAGCGTAGATGCTGTCGGCCGCCAACTTGACGCCCTGATCAATCGTCAATTCAGGTCGGCGTTGCCCACTGAGTACTCGACAATACCGACCGCCGAGCGCGTGTGTCATCTCGATCCAACGTTTTTGCTTTACAATTTCTTTGTCGCGAAAAGCTGCATCAGGGTGCGTGAAATCAGGCGAACAGCACAGCATCGGAATCGTCATACCGAGGTTTTCGACCTGTGTCCGAAAAAACGGCCAATTCGCTTCATCCGCCATTTCGAGGAAGCCCGCGTAAAACTCCAACCCATCGATATCCAATGTCGCCGCAAGCTCAAACCACTCGGCAAGTTTCATCGTGCCATCTTTACAGAGGGCTTGCATGTAAGCTTTTGGAAAAGCAGCGAGTTTAGGCATGGGTTTATTTCACTTTACTTGGTGGGAATCGTTACTTTGCAGGAAGCTTGGCAGGAATCGCTGTGTGGTCACTGGGCAGATTGCGTTACAAATCGTTGTGCCGGTGAGGTTGCGATCTTGCAGACACGTTCAAAGCTCAAACCGGTTTTAGTATTGACTTGACGACTTCGCCTTTGTGCATTTTCTCAAACGCTTCACGCCACTGTTCAATAGACCAAACGCCACCGATGATTGGCTTGACATCCAATTGGCCGCTTGCGAGTAGCGCCAACACGCGTTCCCAAATCGGCCAATTGTGACTAAAACTGCCTTGCAGCGTGACGTTCTTCTGTACAAGCGGGTCGAGGTTGAAGCCAAGCGGTTGCGGCCCCCACCCGACCTTGCTGATCCAGCCGGCCGGTCGCACTATATCAATAGCAACCTTCAGCGTCGCAGTCACACCGGCAGCGTCGATAACACCATCACAACCCAATCCATCTCGATGCCGTGCCCAATCACTCGCGTCGCCAATCACTGCCTCGCAACCGTAATACTGTTTAGCAATTTTCAGGCGACGCTGGTCCGATTCCAAGCCAACCAGAGCCACTTCCGCGCCACAAAGCCGAGCCATCGCGGCGCATAGAATCCCGATCGTTCCCGGACCCAATACGGCCACTCGATCACCGGGCTCGATGCGAGCATTGCGGACGACGGCGTTATAGGCGACACAACATGGCTCGGTCAAACAAGCGTGTTCAAACGGCAAGGCATCAGGAACCGTATGCAAAATCCGTGACGGGACGCGAACGTACTTTGTCATCGCGCCGTCGACGCCGTACCCGAATCCTTTACGAGTCGGGTCGAGGTTATAGAGTCCACGACGTGACATCGGATTCCGCTGGTCAATGATCGCCGCAGTTTCGCTGACAACGCGGTCGCCTTCTTTCCAACCATCCACCGCTGAGCCAATTTCAACAATGTGCCCGCCGAATTCATGGCCGAGCACAACGGGATAATTGACGGGCCAAGAATGATCGGCTGCCCATTGATGCAAATCGCTACCGCAAACGCCCACGTTAGCGACTTCAAGTAGCACGTCGCCTGGCCCGATCGATGGTTTCTCGACCTCACGAATCTCGACCGATCCCTGCTCGGCAGCAAAATTCACAACAGCAGCAGATTTCATTTTTTCGTTCCTAGGAAACGTCTTGCGCGTGAACCGCGTCGCAAATCATACGCAGAGAGCCTTCCAAATCCCCATCAGCTGTCTTGAAAGCATCCGCATCGATGGTCAGTGGGGCACCTAGCACGACAAGCGGCGCACCATATTTTGGACATGCAATCGCTTGCTGCAATGAAAGACCACCCACGGCCTGCACGGGAATTTTCACCGCATCAACGATTTGACGTAGTTGATCGAGCGGACTGGGCATTCGGTGACCACGGGCTGCGATGCCGCGTCGCTCGTCATAGCCGATGTGGTGAATCACAAAATCACAACCGAGGTCTTCGAGCCATTTCGCACCGGCGACCATGTCTTCGCAAACCATGTTGTCACCCATCACTTTGCAGCCGAAATCAGCCCCTGCTTTTACCACACAACGAATCGTCTCTTCGTGAGCACGAGCCATCACGACCACGTGCGTCGCGCCTGCCTTTGCCATCATCTCGGCTTCTAAATAGCCGCCATCCATCGTCTTCAAGTCGGCAACGATCGGCGTCTCAGGAAACGCGGCCCGCAGCGCACGCACGCCATGCATACCTTCAGCCAAAATGAGTGGCGTACCGGCTTCGAGCCAATCAACCCCCGCTCGCATCGCAACATGCGCTGTTTCGAGAGCTTCGTCGATGTTTGTCAAGTCGAGCGAAATTTGAACGATAGGTCGCATAATGGATTTTTGTGGTTTGCGGCACAGACTCATCGCCAATGAAAATCAAACGAACGCTAGGCGGGTTGTACCGCGTTACAGTTCGCGAAGCTTCAAATTTCGCCAACGGACTTCGTACGGACCTTGGCCAGCACCGATTCCATGAACCTGCAAACCGATGAAGCCCTTAGGGTGTGACTGGTAACGTTCCATGTGTGTTAAACCAGAAATTTGCGTCCCATTGATCCACGTTTCAATCTTCGGGCCCTTTGCCAACACGCGATACGAATTCCACTCGCCGTCGATGAATTTATCATGCGGCTTGCGATCGGCGTCCGGCGTCATCCAACCACCGGCGGCTTCACCGTAAACGTAACCCGCCATCTTGTCGATCGATATCTCAACTTGGGGCCCATTCACACGACCACTGGGGGTCCCGCCTTTCGTTTGCGAACGAATTTGAACGCCCGAGTTCAGCCGGCTGTCGACCTTGACGTCAAACTTCAGCTCAAAATCTCCGTACAGTTTGTCCGTGCAGAGGAACGAGTTTGGACTTCCTTCGGTGGTTTTACCAACAATCACATCACCTTCGACCTGGTAAGTCGCCGTACCGTTTCGCTGAGTCCAACCGTCAAGATTCGTGCCGTTGAATAGATCAACGAACACCGAGCCATCTTTGGCTGAGGCGGTGGATAGGAGTGCGACCATTAAGCAAGCACTAACGAAAATACGTTTCATGTCAAAGTCTCTTTGGAATCGAATTGGTAGGAAACACGAGGGATGCAACTGTCGTCGTCGCATTCGCTGAGGTTTGGATTTGCCCAGCATGTCTTCAGAGTCTAGCGAATTCAGCGACCTTCGTATCACGCAAGTCCCATCTTTTCGAACTTGCGTATAAAAATCATACGGCATGAATCGCTGTGCTAGAACGCGAAGTACCCCTCCATGAATGGGTGTGCGAAATCCAAGCACGGTGCGAAGTCCAGGGACGGTGCAAAGTCCAGAAAGGGGAATGATCCATGGGACAAATAGCCGCAATCCCAAATCGGTTTCAATTTTTTTGCTTTCGACTGTCCGATCCGAACGCAACGTTACCGACATCTTGCTAAACTCGTTTACAGTCAGTCCCACCTGCTTAGAATTCCAATGAAAATCCCCGCCATGATTTGCTTCCGCCAGTGGTTACGGCCCTTCGTATCGCACTCGCCCCTCACCAATTTGATCTTTCTGACCGTCTGGATCCTCACCACCAACCTAACGATCGCTGCGGAGTCTCCGATGCGAGCGGTTAAGGCCCCCGGCAGCGGACAGATCGAGGTCTCCGAAGGAGATGCCCCGGTGTTACGGTACAACTACCAGACCGTTGAACCACCGGCAGGCTATCTTGAAGACATTCATGCTAACAATCGAAAGTATGCTGTGCCACGCAGCAACTATATTCATCCGCTGTATGGCCCCGACGGCGAAGAGCTAACTTTGGACTGGTCGCGAGATCATCCGCATCATCGCGGAATCTATTGGGCGTGGCCTGAAGTTGATTTTGGCCATCAGCGGGGCGACCTTCATGCGTTGCAACACGTTTTCGCTCGCCCTACAGGCAACATTCAATTGACCAGTGACAAGGATGTTGCGCAGATCAAGGCCGAAAACGAGTGGAAGTGGGAGGACACGACACCGATCGTCCGCGAAGTGGCAACGATCGTCGCGCATCGTGCCGGTGAACACGGCCGTTTTGTCGATCTGAAATTCGCGTTCACCGCACTGGTCGACGAAGTAGCAATCGCACGACGCAATACCACGTCGTACGGCGGCTTGAATATCCGTTTATCTGCGGTGCAAAACCTTAAGTTGTTACACCATGCAGATTCGCCAACGATAAATCCGCTTCGCAGTTGGTCCGATTCGATCGGCATTCGCGCCGGCGGGTCTCGTCCGGTGGGAGTAGCCCTGTTCGAGAAAACCACCAACCCTCAGTATCCCGGCGACTATGTTGAGTACCCCGAACTGCCCTGGTTTCAAACCACCTTCCCTTTGTCGGGAGAGCGATTTGAGCTGAAAAGGGGGAAGCCGTTGGTTCTTCAGTACCGTCTATGGATCCGCCGCGATGGGAGTACTGACGAGCAGGCATATGACCAGCATTGGCGAGAATGGAATCTTTCTACTGGCCCGAACTAATTCCGAGCATTTATCGAACGATCCAATTCCGATTTTCTACACCTTAATCACACTCCGGAGAACACGATGGACACCCACGATAAACCAGCAACGCACACTCGCCGAACATTCTTACAGACAGCAGGGGCTGCGACCGCGATTGCGGCACCGTACTTCGTTCCCGCGTCTGCTCTGGGGCTTGATGGGAAACCCGCGCCCAGCGAGCGAATCAGTTTGGGGATCATTGGCACCAACGGGATGGGCCAGGCCAACCTTCGAGCGTGCCTGCAATATCCGGATGTCGAACTAACGGCCGTCTGCGACGTATGGAGACGGCGCATGGATCCGCTCGTTGCGCAGCACAAGGCGACCGCCATAGGTCATACCGACTATCGCGAGTTGCTCTCGCGCGAGGATGTCGATGCGGTCATTATTGCCACGCCGCCACACTGGCACACGTTGATGGCAATCGAAGCCGTCGAAGCTGGCAAAGATATCTATCTGCAAAAACCAATGACACTCTATCCCGACGAAACGCTGGCGGTTCGCAATGCCGTTAACCAACACAACCGGATCAGTCAAATTGGCACCCAGATTCACGCGAGCAGCAACTATCGCCGAGTCGTGGAGTGGATTCGTTCGGGAAGGCTCGGCCCCGTGGGCGTGGTACGTACATTCAACGTCATGAATCAAGGTCCCAACGGGATCGGTCACGCTCCCCAGCAGGATGCCCCCAGCGATCTCGACTGGCAACGCTGGTTAGGCCCGGCACCTGCCATTGAATACAACTCACTGCTCGCCGCCGATAGTTACAACCATTGCTCGTTTTGGGATTATTCCGGTGGCTGGACACCCGGCATGGCGCCGCACATTATTGACCTGCCTATCTGGGCGTTAGAGTTGGGTGTGCCGACGGTGACAAGCTGCTCCGGCGGTCGCTACATGGTCGGCGGTGATGGCGATGCACCAGACACACAGGAAGTGATCTGGCAATATCCCAATCTTACGATGCACTGGTCAATGAGCACGTGCAACAGCTTCGCTTTCGATTTCGGTCGTGGCGAACCGGCGAGACGCATTGGCACCTATTTCCATGCTCTCAATGGCACGCTTTACAATGACTACAGTATGCACGAGGTTGTGGCCGAAGGCGGGCTACTCGAGGACAATTCATCGCCACCGCAAAGCATCGAGGCATCGCCTGGTCACGAGCGAGAATGGATCGATTCGGTGAAAACTCGCAAAGAGCCCAGTTGTGGCGTGAATTATCATTACAAGGTAGATCTTGCCCTCACTCTGGCCAACCTTTCCTACAAACTAGGCCGCTCCGTACGCTTTGATTCAGCAACGGAAAAAATCGTTGACGACGACGAAGCCGTTCGCTTGGCACGTCCCACTTACCGCGCGCCGTGGAAGTTCCCAACCCAGTACCTTTCGTAATCAGCGACCGGCTACATTCCGACCACATGCACAACAAGACTCTGGCCCATCATTAGATCGCCCAAGCCGCGTACTGCGGATCAGCCACGGACCACAAAATACGAACGACTACATTTTGGATGAGTATGCATTCTCTTCCATCACATCAAGCAGCGCAACGATTCCTCGAACGGTTTCCTTTTTTTTGATCCGTTCGGTTCGTCTTGTCTCTGTCGAACAGACGCAGTCGGGCGATTGAGTCGTTTTGTCGACCGCATCACTGAACATGATGACACGGTTTCGCCCCTGTTCTTTTGCGACATACAAACAACGGTCGGCTTGGTGAATCATCTCTTGCGGATCCTCTGCGCCATAGCCACTCATCGAAACACCGATACTGACGCTCACCGTTAAATCGGCAGGCTTTTCAAAACGCAATTCCTCGATCCGTTGCCTTGCCAATTCTGCAGCCTCGAAAGCTTTCCCAGCGTTAGCATTGGTCATCACCACACAGAATTCTTCGCCTCCATAGCGGCAAACGATTGCGGAGTCTGTAAACGAGTCTTTCAGAACATTTGCGACACGTTGCAGAACCATATCGCCCACTTGGTGTCCGTAGGTATCGTTGACCGATTTAAAGTGGTCGTTGTCGAACATCAAGCAAGCAATCTCGCCCGCCTTTTGATGTCGCTCGGTCCAAGCAAGTTCGAAAAATTCGAAAAGAGCGCGACGATTTCGGCACTCCGTTAGCGCATCGAGCGTCGCTAAAACCTGAAGCTGGCGATTTCGATTACGCATCTCCTCGCGATTATTCTTCAACATCACGACCATTTGTTCTAATTCAGCATGGTGTTCCTCGGCGACCGTCACATCGCGAAACGTGACCAAAACACCGCCAGGTGTCGACTCCGATGCCGCGATCGGCGAAGCATTAACGGCAAGCAATCGATAGCCACCTTCGGGATGCTTATACCGAATCAATGCCTCACTTTGCCGTTGCAACTCAACGGCCGCGCGAACCCAAGGATAACCGTTGGTGGCGGAAGCCGGACTCTTTGCCCAATTTAGTGATTGAACTTTGCAACCGACCAACCTGCCTTGCTTCACTCCAATCGTTTCACTCAGTGCGCGATTGGCAACCACGATGCGTTGGCGTTCATCAAGCAACAAGAGGCCTTCGGAAAATGCATCAAGCGACTTTCGCACTCGATCAGCAACGACTTGTGAAACCTTAAATGATCCCATCAAGCGAGCGACAAGCAGCGTGTAGGCGCCGACACCCGCGACGACCAAGAACACGACGAATTGAATGATCGAGCGACTATCGCCATGCAAACGATCGGGAACAAAGCCGAGGATCTTCGTGCAAAGCACGATGCTAATGCCGACACAAATGACGACAATGGCGATGCGCAGCGAAGCAAGATAAAGCTTTAGCAATGGAGGTGCGTCAAAGATTTGGGAGACAAGTTCACTGCAAAAGCGTGATTTGCGGATCCCGCAAATCGCTCGTAAAGCAGTCGGTTTCGTTTCCCCCCGTGACGAACCGAATGGTCATTCGATGTACTACAACTCTGGACTACTTCCTCGGGGGGGAAGGTGCAAGAAATTTGAAAGACGACGGGTGAAGTCACTTCGACCACAAATCCGATTCAGGTCATGTCGGTTGTAGCGGTTGGAAGAACAGGTATATCGCCGACCTTTATTGGGAAGGTGATTAGTTGTGACCTAGACTTTGGCGGACTCTCCCTAGACTCACCATCGTACACGCCATAGCCCCCAATTCACTGCAAAGGACTCTCAAGATGTTCGACTCATCGAACGTACGCATTCTGCTTGTCGAATCTGAACGCGTCCTTGCGGACTTGGCATCGTTTCGCCTTGAACTGCTTGGCTACACGATCGAAGTGGTCGAAACAGGTAGCGAAGCGATCACGAAAATTCGTGCGGAAGTGCCTGACCTGTTGATCGTTGACACGTTGCTTATCGACGGCGACGGTTTGGAATGGCTGGCACGACTGAGAACTGAATTCAAATGTGACAGGCTCCCCGCGATGGTGCTTTCGCTCGACCCGAGCTTAGAAACAGTCGAACGAGCGTTCTACGCGGGCGCCCAAGATTACCTGATCACGCCGTTTGATCCGGTCACTTTGGAAAACAAGATTGTGGAAATCGTTTCCAATCGGCATGCCACCTCCGCGCGGCGATAACGATCCCCCACATCGAGAAAACGGAAATACCCATGCGACGACTAGGCGACGTACTCATTGAACAAAAGGTTCTGTCCGCAGACCAATTGGACGCTGCGTTTGAATCAAAACCGCGCGAAGTGCTGCTTGGCGATTGGCTCGTCAGCCAAAAGATGCTCACGATTGGTCAGCTCGGCCGTGCGTTAGCGGAACAATTCGCCGTCCCGTACGTCGACATTGACGTCACCAGCGTTGACGCACAAATCGCTCGCCTACTGCCCGAGGACTTCGCACTCTCCCGTCAATCGGGTGCAATCAGAGTCGAGGGACGCACATTAACTCTCGCCATGGTCGCGCCTGACGATATTGAAACGATCGCCGAAGCGGAATTGATGACGGGTTACCAAATCAAACCCGCCGTCGCGATGGCCGAAGACATCGAAGATCTGATCAGCCGGGTTTATGATGATCGCGCAGTCGCACGGCAAACGATTGTCGACATGAAATTGGCCGAACTCCGGGAACTGCAAGTCACGGGCGAGGACAACGCGGCGTCCATCATTACGGTCGAACAAGAAGACGCCCCCGTGGTTCGACTGGTTCAGGCGATCCTCTCAGGAGCCGCAAATGCAGGAGCGAGCGATGTTCACTTGGAACCGTTCAAGCCCGAAATGCGAGTCCGATATCGAGTCGATGGCGAATTGCAACAAGTGATGACGATTCCTAATCATATTGAAGATTCGGTGATCAGCCGTATCAAGGTTATGGCCGATATGGACACGACCGAAAACCGACGTCCGCAAGACGGCCATTTGAATGTTTTTGAAAATGGCAAACGAGTTGGTTTTCGGGTGAGTGGTATTCCCACCGTCGATGGACAAAAATTGGTACTAAGATTACTCGACGAAGGTGGCAAGAACTACTCGCTCGACAATCTTGGCATGATGCATCGTGACAACACAACGCTGCGTCAAATGATTACCAAGCCACACGGCATGTTTGTCGTCACAGGCCCAACCGGTAGCGGAAAAAGCACGACGCTCTATGCGGTGCTGCAGCACCTCAATGGTGATGACCGCAATATCGTTACTGTCGAAGATCCGGTGGAATATCGGATCCCTGGGATCAACCAAGTCCAAAGCGACAACGAATTTGGGATGGGATTCGCCAACGCCCTGAAATACATCATGCGACAAGACCCCGACGTGATCATGGTCGGAGAAATCCGTGATAGTGAAACGGCAATGACCGCGATCCAAGCCGCACTGACGGGGCACTTGCTCATTAGCACGCTGCATACCAACGATGCGGTCGGTGCGGTTCAGCGATTAGCGGACCTTGGTGTCGATAATTTCAAGATTGCCGGATCGTTGTTGGGAAGCGTCGCACAACGTCTATTACGACGCATATGCGAAAACTGCAAACGCCCCGTTCGCCCGAACGAAAATTTGCTCGATGCCCTCGACCCCGATCACAAAGTCTCTCGTACTGTCGACTTTTTCCGAGGCGACGGTTGCAAGAAATGTTTGGGAACAGGGTTCTCTGGACGACTGCCCATTTTCGAGATCATGCCGATTACGTCGGAGATCACGATGGCAATTGAAGCCGGAGTGCCGCATTCAAAATTACATGACATGGCTGTCGCCGCGGGCATGGTCGAATTGTCTAAAGCTGGACTCGAACAAGCGCTGAACGGTAACACATCGCTCGAAGAAGTTTACTTCAAAACCAGTGGTGACCGGCGTCGCGCAGAACCAAAGGTTAGTTCTGAGTCGTTTGCCGGTGGGCAACGCGAAACCGATATTGGCGTACTGATTTAAGGGCAAATTATGGCGAATGCATTTTCCTATACACCGACGTCCTCTGCTCAGTCAAAACCGACTAGCGGTTTAATGGGGTGGATGCGCAAGCTGCACTCGATCGAACTCGGCAAAAAGACGGAAGGCGACCCAGCGAAAATCCGACCGGTCCCGCTGGCGGATTTGCTGCGACTCCTGCTGATGCTGCTGGAAAACGGTTTATCGCTTCCCAAGGCACTCGGGTCGCTCGCGGCGGATCGGTCTGCGGCACGCTATCGGCCTGTTCTAACACGACTTCGGATGACGATCGAAGCGGGTGGGTTGCTCAGTGATGCGATGAAAAATTACCCGCGGACATTTACCCCTATGCAAGTGCAGCAAATTCGCATCGGTGAAAAGAGCGGAACACTCGAAAAAGCGCTTCGTCGTGTCTGCGAACAACTCGAACGAAGCGTCGCACTGAGGAAACGAATCATTAAAAAGGTCAGCTATCCGGTGCTGATCTCCGTCGCTGGTGCAGGCTTGATGATTTTCATGTGCGTTGTCGTCGTGCCAGAATTCGAAAAGGTCTACGGCAGCAGCGGCGTCGATTTGCCGTTCGTAACTCAAGTGGTTACAGGGATCAGTCGCCAAGTGATCCGAAACGGGTGGCTCGTGTTCCCGCTCGGAATTCTAGCTGTGATACTCATCTCGTTTATTCGATCACGCCCGCGACTTGCTCGACTTGCAGATTCGTTGTTATTGAAATTGCCAATCATCGGGCCGTGGCTTCGGGATGTCGCGATTTTGCAGTTCATTGAAGCAATGTCGTCCATGGTCGAATGCGGATACACGCCGGTTGATGCAGTCCAAGTTGCGGTCGATTGCGTTCGCAACCGAGAAGTTCGTGCAGCAGTGGATCAAATCCGCAAAAACGTGAATCGAGGAGAGCGGTTGAGCACACAACTCGGTGAGCACGACCAATTCTTCTCCAATACGTTGTGCCAACTTGTAGCCGTTGGCGAACAATCCGGCGACTTCGCGAAGTCACTTCATGGCGCCTGCGAACATTTGCGTGAGCGATTAGAAACTCGAATCGATGCATCCGTTGGATTACTCGAACCGACGCTTACGATCTTATTAGCGGTCGCGATCGGTGGCATCGTGTTATCGATTTACACGCCGATGTTCCACATGTTTGAGGTACTCGAATAATGCGTCCCTATGATCAACACTTCTGCCGCCAACAGAGCCGGCAACAAACGAGTAACCAAATGCAACGTCATGCGATGACACTATTGGAAGTGATGTTGGTTCTCGTCATCTCGTCAATCTTTGCGATGATAGGGATTAAGCATTTAATGCAATCCGGCCAAGGTTCTCAGAGGCGAAGTTGCGAATTGACTTGCGAAATGCTTCAGCACTACGTCGAAACCTACATCGACGACACGGGCGAGATGCCAACGCCGAGCCTCCGCGAGATCGCCACGCCGCAGTACACGGGCGGAACGCTCCCCACGTGCCCCGTGACGGGGACAAGCTACACGTTTCGCGGTGGACAAGTGATTTGCGCAGATCATCCATAACAGACGCAGAGAATTCACTCGAGATCAGCAACGACACTCGCGAAAATTGTCTCGCACAACTGGATTGCAGAGCTAGAAGCAGTCTGAGAATTGATCAAGGCACCCGGCCTTCGCAATAAGAAATGCTCCAAAGGCAACTTTATTAAGCCAAATGTGATGATGGCGAGGCTGGTGGTTGGTTTGCAGGAGGTTGGTAGGCAGCAGGATCGCTGACCGGTTGATTCGTTAACACGAGATAACCAACTGCAAAAATCAACAGTGTAAACGGCGTCGTGACCAGTTGGCCGACATAACAAAGCGACGAACCAACCATGGAAAGGACAACGGAGATAACCACGACGATCACGGAAGTCAATTTGTTGTTCAACGAAATCTGAACCGCGGCGTTGATCGACCCCAGTGCGGTCCCTTTGCCATCGCTCACGACAAAGACCCATGGCCAAAGCAACCATTGCGCAAGGAAGGACAAAATCACCATTACCCCGACACCAAGGATTCCAACCCCAAACGCGATACCCTCGTTGTTGGTGATGGCGGCAAGTGCTACCGCCAATGCAGCGAACACTCCGAAGAGAAGCATGGTTGCACCGATCATCGCGGCACCACCGACAATCAACCGAACGACTAGGTTCATTGGCGGCATGAGTTGTGACATTGGTTCGGGCTCGTTCCGTGCAACTGCCAACGCAACGCGGGCTAATCCGACGGTTGTGTAAGCACCGATCAATAATGCGATCGGCATAAAGATCAAAACGAAAGCCGCACCCAACACCTCGTTCCCACCATTGGCCAGGATCCCCAACAAGACAAATGGGACGAGTGTAAGAACGCCAACCGCGACGATGATAATCAACGTGCTGAGGATCAGCGGAGACCAACGTTCTTTGAAAATCGACCAAGAAGGCGAAAAGATATCCTCGATCGGTCGTTGGACAATTTCAATTGCGCCGACTGTCTTTACCGGATGCGGTAATGCAGTCGCCGGCTGATAAGGGTTCGAAACGGATGGGTCACCTGCAGACCGCGGCTGGCCCGATGGTTGTGCAGGCCCACTCGTTCCGCCCATTGGATTTTCCTCGACCGGCTTTGCGAACGGGTTTGTCGGTGACAGTTCGGCAGACGAGGCACTGTCGGATTGGCCCGAGTCGGATTGGCCCGAGTCGGATTGGCCCAAGTCGGATTGGCCCGATGCCGACGATGATTCCCCGACGCGAAACGTGGTTTCGCATGCAGGGCATTTCGCGAGCCGCCCAACCGAATCGGCAGGCAATTCAAGTTCTCTTCTGCAAGAAGGGCATACTTGGCGATAAGCGTTCATCAAGGCGACCCGAAGTGTTTAAGGCAATGGGCAATCCGCAAAAACGGATGCAGGAACCGCCCCCATTACACGCGTTGGCGTGCCGACATGCAAGCACCGCAGTCCGCTCTTTATACCCAAGACTTCGGACGACGCCTACGAGACCTTCTTTTCTCGCATCATATTGTCCAAGGCATCGAACACTTCGTAACTGGCCGATTCCATGCGTTCCAGTGCAACTTTTACCTTGTCGTAATCTCGCGACGCTTCATCCGATTGATCGATACATTCGAATACGTCCAAGACGGAGTCGTGAACAACGGCGTGAGGGGCATTGAGCGTTTTGAACGATGGCGTGTGCGAAAATCGATGATGCCCTTCTCCCTCGCTATGCCACTTACCGAGTCGACAATTGGATGAGTCGACATAGTTACACATCCGACGGTCTTCGAGCAGGCTGTGGTAGGTACAAACCTTCCAAATGACATGATCCAATTTCGCAAGAGTCAAAAAAAGCTGCGAATTGGCATCATCGGCGCTGTGAGCAATTTCGTTCGAAAGCTCGTCGACCTGTTCCAGAATCTCGATGTGGTTGGTAACCGTTTGCCCCATTTCCTTGGCCTGCGATTCGGTCTTCAGTAACTGCTCGGTCGCAACCTGGGAGCTTTCAGTCACTTCAGCGGTTCGTTGCCGAATGTCTCCAACTGCTTTTCGAGTGGCATGTGAGAGCTCTTTCACTTCGTGAGCGACTACCGCGAATCCTTTACCCGCATCGCCAGCACGCGCCGCTTCGATAGTCGCGTTGAGGGCCAACAAATTGGTTTGATCCGAAATATCTTCGATCAATCGGACCATGTCAGCGATGCCCGCTAGCCGGCTATCCGTTTCTTCGATCTTCTCACGTGATACCGATATGGTTTCGCAAAGCAACTGCGAATCGCGATTGAGTTTGTGCGATTCTTCGGATAGTAGATTGCATTTCGTTTTGCTGTCGGCAATCAGGCGCAAATTTGACTCGCTCACATCGACCGACGTGACAACATCCGTTTGGATATTGGTCAAGCATTGCTTTAGATGGTCATGTTCTTCACGAAGAATCGCCATCATTTGAAGATGATCGTGTTCCGAATCTTGTTCCGCATTTTTTGTTGATGCGGCGGCGGGCGATTCTAAGTGAAAGGCCACTTTTTCGGCCAATGATTTACTCGATGTGTCTTGCAACATTGATTTTGCCCCGTTCGTTCAATCGTAGTGCTAAATCTACCCACAGAGGTAGTTAATCCCTCTAAAGGATGGCACCAAAAGTTTGGGGCAATGCTGAATTTGACAAAATAAAACAATGGCTTGACTCAACAATCCTTGACTAATCGTCACAGACAATACGAGTCAATAAGTCAACGATTTCCTCAATTCTTGTCTTGTTAGCTAATTGGCTAAGTTCAACGAACTGGCGTTGAGTCAAGATTGCCGGAGAACCCTTGGGCGGAAAGTACTCACAAAGAACCTCCGTGATTCGGGTAAACAACTGCTCGATTCCCTCCCCCGTGGTGGCAACGGTTTGGATCGACTTGGATCCCAGAGAAGGAGCGGGGGTTGCTTCGTCGTACAGATCTACCTTGTTGAAAATTTCGATGCGAGGGACGTTCGGTGTCGTGTTTTTGATCGGTTTATTGTGAGGGTCCCGAATCGAAAGGATCAAATCGGCTCGCGCCGCCTCGGTCATGGCTCGTTCAATTCCCTTTTGCTCGATCGGCTCATCACTTTCATGTATCCCGGCTGTGTCGCTTAATCGAACCGGGATGCCGTCAATAACGGTGTCGGCATGAAGGATGTCGCGAGTGGTTCCTGGGATCGGCGCGGCGATACTCCGGTCGAAGCCAACGATCGCATTGATCAAGCTGCTTTTCCCGACATTCGGTCGTCCTGATAGGACAATGCGAAATGGCTTGCTCAACCTCATCGTAAATGTCGCTCGGTCGATCATTTGATGGACCTCCGCTTGAAACCACTCCAAATCGGCTACCGGGTCCGCGTCGGCTACCGAAATTGCTGAGTCAAACGTCTCTCGCCATCGATTTGCCCAATCCAACAGAGCACCACGAACTTGGTCCAAAGCCACTGCGGCAGTCCGCGCGGTTTGGCAACAAGATAAAACTTCGCGTGATTCGCGTTGTAGAAGACTTTCGCCAGATGACGAATGCCACCGAATTTGGGATGAGCCACTGTCGATCACTTCAACGCTTAAATGCTGCAAATCGTTGACAATTCGCTCAATTGCGGCGGTTCCGCCATGGCAATGCACTTCGATGTTCTCGCTGTCCCGAGGGATCACGACGACTGATTCTCCCGCCATACCTGAGTCCGCTTCGCCGCCATGCCAAACACCATAGCGGATTTCGCCGCTCTTTATTTGGCGAGTGCCAGCGGCGGTAAAACACTCGATCACCACATCGATCGCAGTGGAGCCACGAACACCAATCACGGCAACAGCGGATCGTCCCACGCCTGTAAGACGTGAGCAGACAGTAGCATGACGAGTTGTCCGGTTGCGGAGCGGCGAATGATGCGAATCCATTTTCATTGACTCGATTGCTTATCGAATTCGCTTTGATCTTGCGAACTCAGTTTGCGAGGATGTACTTTTTTCACGAAGACGACTGTTTCAGGGGTAACAAATTTGGCAAGTTGAATAGACTAACGCAACGTCCTTGTTAAACTTTTTAGATTCCTCTTCTCGTGTCCACCACGACGACATGACAAAGCGAAAGCCAAAAAACAAGACATCGATGCCTTCTGATTTGTCCAAGACGACCGACGATCAATTGCTCGACATGCGAATGTGCGACTTGAATTTGACGATTGAGTCGACGCCGCTGCACGCACGAATTGAGCAACTTAGCGATGAACTTGCGACTCGCGGGCTGAAATTCCGGCCTCATTGCTGGCTCAGCGACGATTGGTATTCGCCGGACGACATCCCGGGAATCGCAATTCCGTTCTATTTGGCTCATTCGCGGCTGATGCGGCTGGAGCGAAAACAATTGATGGAAGTCGAAGGTGGGACCCAGCCGTGGTGCATGAAAATCCTGCGACATGAGGCGGGCCATGCCATCGACACCGCATTCCGGATCCGCCGAAAAGCCCGTTACCACAAGCTTTTTGGGCGGCCATCGAAGCCATATCGGGAATTTTATCAGCCAACGCCGTCGAGCCGAGACTATGTATTGCATCTCGATATGTGGTATGCTCAGGCGCATCCGCTTGAAGATTTTGCCGAGACGTTTGCGGTATGGCTTCGACCGGGATCGCGTTGGCGGACACGTTACCGCGATTGGCCAGCGATCGAAAAACTTGAGTTCGTGGATGAGTTCATGAAGTCGATTCAGGGAAAACGACCGATCGTTACGAGTCGCCGAAAAGTTGACCCGCTGAATCGATTGCGAAAAACGCTGCGAACCCACTACCAACGAAAACGCGAGCATTACGGCGTCGAATATCCTAGCATCTACGATGCTGATTTGCGGAAATTGTTCTCTGCTGAACTCGAACATCGACGGAATCAATCCGCGGCCGCGTTTTTGAGCAGAATTCGGAACGAGTTGCGAACTGCGGTCGCGCGATGGACGGGCGAGTACTCATACACGATTGACCAAGTGATCCAAGAAATGATCGAACGATGTCGCGAATTGAACCTACGTCTGATTTGCTCGGCCGAAGAGGCGAAGCGGGATTCGATGATTTTAGTGGCTGTCCGAACGACCAACTTTTTGCACCAAGGGCGACACCGTGTTGCAATGTAAGTTTTTAGCGTTTCATGTTGGAATCGGACGAGTTGGAGTCGGACGATGAACGCGTTGCGTGTGATGGTTTTAGTACGCGATGGCCATGTTCCGCCATTGACGCTTGAAGGGGTTGCCGAAAAAGAGCTGGACAATTGGAAGGCGGAGTTCGATGTCTGCGAGACATTGCGGATTCTCGGCCATGAGGTGTTGCCATTAGGCGTCTATGATGACTTGGCTCCGATACGGGCGGCCCTCGGTGAATTCCAACCTGATATCACGTTCATGATGTTAGAGGAATTCCATGGCGTGGTGACCTATGACTTTGCGATCATTAGTTACTTGGAATTAATGCAACAACCCTATACCGGATGCAACCCACGAGGGTTGCTGCTCAGCAAAGACAAGGCGTTATCGAAAAAGGTACTGACGTATCACCGGATTCCGACGCCTCGTTTCGCCGTGTTTCCGTATGGTCGGACGGTGCATCGACCAAAGAAGCTGTCGTTTCCGCTATTTGTTAAGTCGGTGATCGAAGACGCTTCGTTTGGAATCGCCCAAGCGTCCATCGTGCACGATGATGACGCACTTGCGGAACGTGTCCGGTTCTTGCATGAGAAAACGAAAGACGACGTGATTGCTGAGCAGTATGTCGAAGGCCGCGAGCTGTATGTGGGCGTCATCGGAAACAAGCGTCTACAAACGTTTCCCGCTTGGGAGATGGACTTTGGTAGTTTACCAGAAGACATTGCTAGAATTGCCACTCGCCAAGTCAAGTGGAATCATAAGTACCAAGAGAAACATGGCATTACGACCTGCCTAGCAAAAGGTTTGGACAAACAGACCGAGCAAAAGATTTCGAAGCTGTGCAAGCGTGTCTACCGAGCACTCAACATGAGTGGCTATGCGAGAATGGATTTACGGATGACCGACCAGGGTGAGATTTTCGTGATCGAAGCGAACGCCAATCCAAATATTGAATACGGCGAGGACTTCTCCGAATCCGCGGAAACGATCGGGATCACTTATGAGATGCTGCTGCAAAAAATCTTGAACCATGGATTGCGTTATAAAGCTGCCTGGATGTTGAGCTAGTCGTTCCGCTGCTGGGCGCAAGGTTGACAAACCTGTGCTGCGTTACTCGGTAAACGAAATGTGGTTCTCGAGCTCTAACGACTCTCGTAGAAAATCGGATTGGGCGGCGCGGGCGACATCGAGCAGTTCGTGGGTCTCGCTCAACAGTGCCTTCCACTGCATCTCCTCGCTGCAAGCGAACGATTGGATTTGGTTTGCAACCCGAACGATGGAATCGACCCCAACACTGTTAGCGGTTTTTGCGAGGCATTCAACATGCAGCTTAAGCCCTTCGAGATCTTGTTTCTCGACCGCCTCAGCCAATCGTTCGACGTCGAGCCCAATTTGAATGGCCGCCTGTTTGCCCAGAGCGAATGCACCCGATGCTACCAATGGTGCGCGCTCATCAATTACCGCCGTAAATCGCTCTACTAAATCAGCGTCAAATTGGGTTCCCGCGCAGCGTCGTAGTTCGGCAATCGCTTCGGCGTGTGAACGACCTCTGCGGTACACCGTATCCGAGAACATCGCGTCATAGCTATCCGCGATCGTCAAGATTTTCGCACACCAAAGTGTATACTCGTCGGTCGGCATATCAGAAACATCAGCGGTCCGCTTTCGGCCCAGTTTCTGATGGGTCGCAATGATATTCGTTAGTTCCGTACAATCGAATGCACCAGTAACGATTTCGACACCGATTCGATCGTGTCGATCCATCACCTCCCATTCTTGCTCGGTTAACGCACCGGGTTTGAGCAGAATATTGTCGGGGACTCCGATCTTGCCAATGTCGTGAAGCAGTGCCGCGATTTCGAGTAGATAGATTTTGGCAGGATCGAATTGGTTTGCGGCAACGCGAGCACACAAATCGGCGACGCGGCGACTATGTTCAGCGGTCTTCGCATCGCGGTAGGACAACGCAGACATCAGTGCGGTAACCGCTTGGTAGGATATCTCCAGCCGTTTCGTCTTCTTTTCTTTTTCTTCTTTTTCTGTTTCTTCAGTAACGTTCGCCATATTGACATTGTATGAGATGACACGGTTTCGTCCCTCGCGTTTTGCAACATACAAACAGGCGTCGGCTTGGTTGATTAGCTCTTGCGTGTCGGCAGCGTCAAACCGCATTTCGGAAACCCCAAGGCTAGCCGTTAATCGCAATTCTTTAGGGTCTTCAAACGTGATCCCTGCGATCGCTGCGCGTGTTCGTTCCGCTTCAGCAAGAGCCTGACGCAGGCTCAGTCCCGGTAAAACGACACAGAACTCTTCGCCGCCATAACGACAAACCAAGCCATGGTTTTCGTGCATTTCACGAATGGTCTTTGATACACGACGCAACACCTCGTCACCAATATGGTGTCCATAGGTGTCATTGACGTTTTTGAAATGGTCGTTATCGATCATGACACAAGCAAGTGGCGTATGATCCGCCTTCGATTGATTCCATAACTTGTCGAACCGTTCGAAGAATGCGCGTCGGTTCAAGCATCCTGTTAATGCGTCTTGTGTCGCCAGAATTTCGAGTTCGCCGTTCTTCCGTTCAATTTCGTCGCGACTGCTGCGAAGCATTCCGAGCATTTTTTCGAGTTCTTCACGATGCTCTTCCACATGCGTTACGTCGCGGAAGGTGGCCAGTGCCCCACGATGTTGATCTTCGCCACCGAGGGGGGCCGCGTTGACAGAGAAAATTCGGCTACGTCCATCGGACAAACGATAACGCAACATTTGTTCGCTCTGTAATTGACCGTCTTCGATCGCATTCATCCATGGATAAGTCGGATCGGTCTCGTTGGCCTCAAGCGATGACCACGCTAATTCCGACGCGGTCTTAAAGGCAAGGTCCTCGGAGGCCATTCCAACGGTTTCGGCGAACGCACGATTGGCCAACACAATACGACCTTTTTCGTCGAGAACCAACAAGCCTTCGGCAAGCGTGTCGAGTGCTTGCCGGACGCGATCCGGGACCACTTGCGTTTTGCTAAATACGCCCATGATCCGGGCAACAAACAGCGTATAGGAGGCCAATCCGGCGATCACAAAAAAGCCGACGAGGCGATAGATCGAATGTTCGGTAAGCGGCGTCAACGCCGATTGTTCGGGACGCTGGAAACAAAATTCCACGTTTCCCCATAAACGGCGGTTGAGCGTGATGGGAACATGGACCACCTCGACACGAGGTTCGGGGGCGGATTCCGTTGTCCACATTTCCGCATGATGACCGGTGTCGAGCCGGAGCGTTCCCATGTCGCTGCGGAGACCAATGGAAAGCAGATCCTCGTTGCGATCCACTTGAGTACGCAGAATGGTGGTCAGATCGACCCATTGTTGGTGGCGAACATGAGCCGACGCATTAATCGCGATCGATTCACACAACGATTGCCGACCCTGAGACTTGATTTGGTCCGCATCGGGAATTAATCCGAGCCACTGTCCACCCAATATGAGACTCACGCCCACGCACACAAGTGCGAAGGCTAATCTCAACGATGCGATGAACTCTCTTAACAAAACCGGCGGTTCGCTTTCTGGGGCAATCAAGACGAAAACAGCGCACCCCACCTATAGATAGGGGCTCCGCAGAATTGTTGATCACCACTAATCTCGTGGCGGCGGCAAAGGAACCGATAAACCAGCGTGATTGAGAAAGAAACGTCGATGCTACGGATTGTTCGGGTTCTCCCGATTAGGAGATCGGCAGGGAGAATTTTTTGCCCCAGCCTTCTGGGGGCATTTAGGGCGTTCTGTCTTACGCTTTGCGGATACCGTTCAGACCGGATGAAGCCCAAAATTGGTACCAGAACTTACTTCCCACACGTTTCCAAAGATGACTACCGCAATCCACCCCTGTGCGGGTATCCTAGGGGCATGATTGCCCAAACCAGCCAATTGATCTTTTCGCCAACCAGCCTGTTGTGGTTGGTCTTCTCGGCGTTTGCTGCAATTCTACTGTTTTCCGCACTCAATCGCCGCCGATCGGCACTGACCGACGCGTTGAAGGGATTCGTTTCACGGCACGATGAAGCCGAGCGGTCGAAAATGAAAACGGGGCCAACACTTGCCGAGGAGACGGCATCGATCCAATCGGATAGCGAAACCGAATCCTCCCACGAAAACTCCTCTTCCTAAGCAAGCGACGCATGTCAAAACGAGTCTATATTCATACCGTTGGCTGCCAGATGAACGTACTGGACAGCGAGATGGTCATCGCCGACCTAAAACGCCATGGCTACTCGGTCGTCGATTCCCCCAAGAATGCTGACTGCGTGTTGTACAACACATGCAGCATCCGCGAACACGCCGAAGAAAAGGTCTACAGCTCGCTTGGGAAATTGCGTCAAGCCAAAGAACGGAATCCACAAAAGACGATCGGCGTGATGGGATGCATGGCCCAGAAGGATCAAGAGATCGTTTTCAAGCGAGCTCCCTATGTCGATTTGGTCGTCGGCCCAGGCCAATTGCACACGATTCCGAATCTACTGCAGAAGATCGAAAAAGGTGAAGGTCGGCAAATGGCCGTTTCGCTGTCGCGCACCGACGGATCCCAAACGGTGATCGCGAGGAGCCACGAGACCTTCGATCCTCTGCGGGATCCCGCGATGCGACCAACACCGTTCCAAGCGTACTTAAGAATCCAAATCGGTTGCGACAAGTTCTGTACTTACTGCGTCGTCCCGAACACACGAGGCCCCGAACAAGGGCGTCCACCAGAACAAGTGATCTCGGAAGCTCGCATTTTGGCCGAACAAGGATGCCGCGAAATTACGCTTCTTGGCCAAACCGTCAACAGCTATCGGTTCAAGCAAGACGATCGCACGACCGACTTTTCCGGGCTGCTTGAACAGCTACATGAAATCGACGGCATCGATCGAATCAAATTTGTCACCAACTATCCCAAGGATATGACCGAGCGATTGTTGACGACCGTACGTGATCTACCAAAGTGTTCGCCCTACCTGCATGTGCCACTACAAAGTGGCAGCGATGCAGTGCTCAAACGCATGAAACGCGGCTACACGGTCGGCGATTACATGGAAATGTTCGAGCGAATAGAGCGAATCTTGCCCGAAGCATCCGTCAGTAGCGACTTCATCGTAGGCTTTTGTGGTGAGACCGAAGAAGAGTTCCAAATGTCGGTTCGCTTGGTTGAGCGATGCCGCTTCAAGAACAGCTTTATCTTCCAATACAGCGAGCGTCCTGGGACGACCGCTGCGAAGCGATACCCCGACGACGTGCCACGCGAAGTCAAACTGCGCCGCAATAACGAACTGCTCGAAGTTCAAGACCGGCTTGCCAAAGAAGACAACCTGAAAATGGTCGGCAGCGTCGTCGAAGTTCTCGTCGAAGGCCCCAGCAAAGTGGGTAAAAAATCAGATCCCAATGCACATGTCGTTCAAATGACCGGGCGAACGAAATGCGATCGCATCGTTGCATTTGACGGCAATCGTCGCCAAGCAGGCCAATTTTTGAACGTGAAAGTGGATGACGCTAGTTGCCACACGCTAATTGGACGCGTCCAAACCGTTGACGTCGTCTCGATCGGTGCCCCTGCGCTCAGTTAATTCCTGAGCAACCGATTAGCTTCAAAGCGATTCCCCCTGGATTAACAACATTGAGTACAACGACTTCTACTACCGAAGACATCCGCATCCGAACACTTGATAATGGCATCGTCGTCGCGGTCCAATCGATGCCATGGTTGCGAACTGCCGCGTTTTCGCTATGCCTTCGCGGCGGCGTCAACGCCGAATCCCAGTCCAATGCCGGTTTGGCATCCATGGTTTGCGAAATGGTCGAACGTGGAGCCGGCGAGTACAGCAGCCGTGACTTGGTTGCCGTCCAAGACAACCTTGGCATGGACCGGTCTTCGAATGTCGCGACCTCGACGGTTTCCTTCGGCGCAGCGATGCCAGCCGAATCCTTGCAACCGGCACTCGCCATCTACGCGGACATTGTACGTCGACCCCACTTACCCAGCGACCAACTCGAAGACGCGCGGTTAATGGCGATGCAAGAATTGCGTGCAATCGAAGATGAACCGACACAACGGGTCATGCTTCGGCTACGTAAATTGCAATATGGCGAACGACTCGGACGAAGCCAACAAGGCACGCAACCGAGCATCATGGCGATCACGCAAGACGATGTCCGAGAGTTCTACACCGAGCACTACCACGCGGGTGGTGCAATCTTAGCCGTCGCAGGAAAACTAAACCCCGACGATGTGTTCTCGTGGGCTGCGGAACAATTTGGGGACTGGAAAATGGGCCAAGTCGTTCCTGCGGCTGAAATGACAGGTAAGCCATCGTACGAACACATCGAATCCCCATCGAGCCAAACCCACATCGGTTTTTCGTTTAACGCGATTCCCTTTGGCCACCCGGACTATTTTAAAATGCGTGCGGCTGTCGGCATCCTGAGTGATGGCATGAGTAGCCGATTGTTCGACCGCGTTCGCGAACAACGCGGCCTTTGCTACACGGTATCGGCCGGTTGCCAATCACTCGAAAAAGTGGGCGCGGTGTTCGGTTACGCAGGGACGACCCCCGAACGGGCTCAGCAAACGCTTGACGTCACGCTTGGCGAATTCGCTCGCCTCACCGAAGATTTGACCGTCGATGAACTCGATCGATGGAAAGTACGAATCCAAAGCAATCTGATCATGGAGCAGGAATCGAGCGCGTCGCGATCCTCGTCAATCGTATCGGACTTTTTTCAAATTGGACGCGTCTATAGCATGGTCGAATTAGAGAATATCATCGAATCGTTGACGCTGTCGGAAATTGCCGACTATTGGAATTCGCATCAACCGAAAGATTTTCGAATCGTCACGCTCGGCCCTGATCCGCTCAAAGCGTAAGTGAGTCCATTGCACCACTCGCACATTCGGCTCCAAGTCCATTCGGCTAAAAGTCCAAGCGGTTCCAAGTCCATCCGGCTAAAAGTCAAACCCTATCCAACGACACTATGGCACAATTTAGAACGCACACACTTTCAAACGGGCTTCGCGTTGCAGCGGAAATTGACCATCGATGCTATTCAACAGCAATTGGCTATTTTGTTCACGCCGGCGCAAGAAATGAAACCGACAGGGAATCGGGGCTAAGTCATTTTCTCGAACACATGATGTTCAAGGGCACCGCGACCCGGACTGCGGCAGATGTCAATCGCCAACTCGATGAACTCGGTGGAAACAGCAACGCCTATACGAGCGAGGAGCAGACGGTTTACTACGCGACGGTGTTACCAAAGTTCCAAGATCGCCTGGTGGATCTGCTCACCGACATGCTCAGCCCCAGTCTTGCCAAAGACGATTTTGATACCGAACGGCAAGTGATTTTGGAAGAGATCGCCAAATACGAGGACCAACCACCGTTTGGTGCCTTTGAACGAGTGATGGAAATCTACTATGGGCCACGCGGCTTGGGCCGTCGTGTGCTCGGCACAAAAGAGTCGATCGAGTCGATGCGTGTGGAAGCGATGCAAGATTTTTTTAATCGCCGCTATCGCCCTGAGAACATAGTTATGGCGGCGACTGGCAATGTCGACTTCGATGGATTGATTGCATCGTTGGAAACATTGACCCAATCATGGCCAGATCGTCCCAAACCTGCGGCACCACCATCAGACGATCCAAGCTCGCTTCCCGAGGGAATCGCGATTGATGCGAATTTGGAAATCGAAGATGCCTCGCAAGCCTACTTGGTCCGCATCCATCGTGGCCCAAGCATGGCCAGTGAGGATCGCTATGCTTCGCGCATCCTCGCTTCAATTCTTGGCGACGAAGGTGGCAGTCGATTGTTTTGGGAATTGATCGATACCGGCCGAGCCGAAACGGCGACCGCCTGGCCTCAAGAATTCGCCGATAGCGGAGCGTGGTTTAGTTATCTCGTTTGTGAACCGGAGAAACTAAAATCCAACGCGAAGTTGATGGAAGGCGTGATGACGCGAACCGCCAACGACGGTGTGACCACCGAAGAGCTCGAGCAAGCCAAGAACAAAGCAATGGCCAGATGCATTATGCAAAGCGAACGGCCAAGCAATCGATTGTTTAGTGTCGGCAGCCGCTATTTGACGCAACAAAATTACGTCAGCACCGACGAACTGCTCGAACGATTCAAATCGATCGACGAACAGATGATTGGTCGAGTTGCGAAGGAATATTTATTGGAATCGCCAACCCAAGTCATCGCGTCGGCAACCAGCGTGGAAGCATAATTTCACCGGTGGCCATGCTCGTACCAGTAATTCGTGCAGTCGATGAGTATGGAAATAGCTGATATCGAATCGACGTACACGTCTCGCAAAGCAAACCGGATGCAAACGCGTTACGGCTGGTTTTGACGCCACAGAGCCCATGCCGAGACGAGGCTTACAACTCATCGGCTTCGTTCGCGGCGTTTTCTTTCGACCGGATCAGTTCAGCAAGATTGTCACGAGCGTGATCAGGCGACTCGATGACTTGCATCATCAATTCTTCAAGCGGCTTGGGGTTCAATCTCGCAACATGCATAATGGTATGGGCGAGCGAAATATCACGCGGCGTGACGGCGATAAACTTGCGCCACATTGCCGGTCCCGCCTGCAATAGCCATGCTTCGTACTCAAGCTGGTCGGCCTCGCGTGTCACGGCATCGTAGGTAGCATCATCGAGTTCATTGAGCCCATGCAAACAGATCAACTCGACCGTTCCTTTCACCAATTCATGAACCAAAAGCGGATAGACCCACGCCTTCGCAACGACGAAAAATCGATCGCCTCGAAGTTCGACGCCACCATATCCGAGCACGCCATTGCGAGCAATTCGACCAAGGGCGGTTTTGGGGGTGTGTAAATTCCCAAACGCGGTTTCACGCGTGAGCGAACCGTCGAGTCGTGCTTGGGGGATATCCCAGATCTCCGAGACGGTCTTGATCGCGAGCTCCGTCAACTCATGTTCATGCCCTTTTTCGACTCGCAACACTTGGAAAACCATTGGCATAAATTGCAGCCAATGAAGAAACGGAACTCCGATGACATTTTTTGTCTTTGCCAGTGTTCGCAGATGTGCGGTCTCTTCGATCACCAATTGATTGCCGTATTTGTCGAGCAGCCGATGGTTGCGAAGGGGTTTCTGACTTGACTCTGAGAGCCCCCACCACCGGTTCGGTCGACCAAAAAACAGTGCGTTATCACCGATGCAATAGTTCAATTGGCCACTGATCGCAAAACGGTCATACAATTCCGTCAGACCAGGGCGAATCCTTTCCAATTCATCACGCACCAAATGGCTAGCAGAGACAAAGGCATGCGCAGCTGCACCCTGAATCAACAGATTCAACGTTAATCGCTTGTTGATTTGGGCTTCCAATGGCGTCATGGTGATGCATCGGCTTCTGAAAATTTCGCGAGCCAGCTTCCGTTACGTTTCCCGCTGCAAATGGCAACGCTAAAAATTGACAATCGTCTCAACACCCGCTTTGGGTTGTGGTTCAGGACGTGTTTTGGGCCACGCGGGTTCAAATGGCTCTGGTTTTTGCGGCGTTTGCGGGCGTGGTTTTTGTGGATGGGGAATCGTCTCTGGCTCTTTCACCGGAGCATCAGGAGTGGTCTCTGGCATTTAAAAATCCTCTACTCAATTCTTCGGTGAAACCGAACGTGCGAACCCGGTCGCCGATTCCGTGTCCCATGTGGATGATGAAACCAACATATGAACCGATCCGAAAACCGACGCCCGTACAACCACGTGGTGCGAAACTGATCGAGTTGTTGTGTGGACGTTTAGTTCGCTCTTCCAACGGCAATATCTATGCAGCAACTCGGTTGGTCGACGCGCATCGATTGTACCGCATGATGCTGCGTTGGAGCAAATCAGGCAAACCGCGAAACTTCTCCAACAGCTTGTCTCCTGTGCCAACGGGGGCTTTGGTGCGTGTGACAAACCAAGAGTTGCATCTTGCGATTAGTGCTGTTTGCACGATGGCACGTCGCGAATGGAATCGCCTTACTTCGCTAACGGCTGAGCAATGCCTCGAACGTCTCGGACAACTTCGAACGTATCTCGAGCACTCGCAAACCAATTCGCAGAAAAACGGAGCGTGGGAATTGCTCTGCTGGGACACATCGCCTAACGCGAGTCCGTGGGGACCACTTGTTCAATGGCTCGGCGGGGATCAGGCAATCACTCAGTGGCGTGCGGGGATGGAATCACTGCACCAAACGTTGCAACGCCCCACATGGTGGAATCACGCCCGACGAAGTGTTGCCTTGCTGGATCAATTCATCCAGGATCGAACAAAGTATTCAATATTCGAGCGTGCAGAACGAGCTCACGGAGTTTTCGTGCACGCCATTGAATTGGCTCAAAGCCCTTATCACTTAGATATTGACACAACGTATCCCGATTTGACGAACGGGGGGCGTACGGCTAAGAAATGGGGCAAGCGACTTCGCAAGTCAATCACCCAAAAGATGGAATTGGTCGAGCATACGACCGAGCATTGCATACCTGCGGCATTGGCATGTTGGGTCACGCTCAAAACCGCAAATCGATCTTCGGAGCGGCTGATTCATTCTTGGCTTGAGGATGGGAAGATCGAACACGTTGATCGATTCTTTCGCGTCATCGGTGGCCTGTCCGAGAACCAACAATCCAAATTGATTGCTGTTTGCGAAACGTTCAAAGAAATTCCTACTCATTGCTGGTACGACATCGCCCGAAGCCGGCTACCGATGCCAAAGCTGCTCAAACGATTGCAGGGCGGCTACTACTATGACCTTAGCCCTCGTTCACGACGAAGCGAGATTCAGGAAAAAGCTCGCCGGATTACGGGGCAATCGATGGGTCGTTACGACCAACAAGAATCGCTTGTCTATAGGGCTTGGTGTAAATGGGCCAAGCAATGGCCACGTTCGATTTGGAGCAAAGAAAGCGTTGACGCGTGGAGCGGATTGCTGTCCGAAATCCACGATCTAGCAAGTCTTGATAAGGGACTGTCGCAGCGATGGTCTGGATGGCTCGGTTCGCTCGATGGGGCCACTCGAAAATATTCGCTTGACATTAACCCCCTGTGTCGCACTGATCATCGAACGAAACGAGTGGCCCATTCGCTACTTGTTTTTCGACGCATCGGCCGTGAGAAAACCAAATGGCCCAAGCAAATTCGCCAGCGACTTGAGCGAAAAGAAAAATGGCAACAGGAACTGCAGTACCTTGAAGCCTGTGAGCAAGCTCAACAACTTACCGAGCGATCCAAGGCTCGTCTGGAATATTTGCGCCATCAAACGGCGCCAAAACTGCCGGCACTAAAACCACTGCGCAAACGCATCGAAGTCGCTGCCCTCGAAGCATCACACACGACATCACGAAAGTGGACAATCCAGCGTCGCCGAGAGTGTTTGCGAAAACTCGGCGCCTCCGAACAAGTCTTTTCCAGCCACGAAAAAGCCGCTGAGCTTATCAAGCTATTCGCAACGCTGCCCGAATCAAGTCGCCAATTATTGCTCGTTGGACTTCGAGCTTCTTTCGGAAAAAAGACAGGGTACAAAACAATCGGCCAAGCCAATGCCCAATGGATTCAGACGGCATCTCGATCCAACGTCGATGTCGGGCAATGGCTCCAACCTGTATCGATGCCGATCAATCTCCCTTGGGTCGAAGATGGCAAGGAGACAGCCCAACCGATGACGATCGGGATTACATCATTGGCAGAACATGTTTTGTGGATGGGGCGTCCATTTGACAGCTGTCTTGACCTTCGCGGTGGCATCTATTGCGAATCGGTCGTCCCCAACTTCCTCGACGCGAACAAGCAATTGCTCGTGCTACTGGATAGTCAAAATCGGATGGTGGGACGAAAGCTGTTGGCTATCAGCAGCGACTTTGGACTGGTGGGCTATCGGTTGTACTTGGCCACCAGCGGCGACCATGCCAAAACCTTGGAATCAACGCAGAAGAAGGTGCTTGCATTTTGCCAATCGCTTGCAACCCGAACTGGCATTGCATTGGCGGATGAAGGAACACCTTGCGCAATCCATGGAAAGTCCTGGTACGACGATGGAACCGTACCGTGGACGCCTTTGGAACACCGTGAATGTCCCGGGAACACCGTGAATGTCCCGGGAAGGAGTGACAGGTAACAAGAATTCGCAGCCGTTACACGCGTTTCTCAACTAACCCTGATCACCCCGTCCCGAGACATTCGATAGAGCTAGAATCGCGTTTGTGGTTTGATTCTAGACTACTTAATCCGGTCCATTACCATATTAAGCGTATTTCTTAGAGCAGACCCGCTTGCCCGAATTCCTTGAATTTCTTTTGGCCACAAATCGAGCTCAATTCGCTGCATAATCCCCGTTCGACCGACGACCGTAGGGACCGATAAAGCGACATCACGAATCCCATAACATCCACTCTGGACCGAACTCACCGGCAAGATACAGCGACGGTCAAGGGCTATCGCGTCGATGCAATCGCGAATCGCAATCCCGACGGCAAAACCAGCGCCACCTTTGCGTTTGATCACCTCTGCACCGCTCCCACGGGTACGAGTGAAGATTTTGTTCGCGACGCCATGATTCCATCCTGAAAACTTGTCGAGTGGCAAGCCACCTACGGTCGCGCTGCTCCAAATCGGAACCATTGACTCGCCATGCTCGCCTAGAATCAATGCTCGCGTTTGCGTCGGAGGAGCATTCAGGTGTTCTGCAATCAGCGAGCAGAACCGGATTGAATCGAGTTGTGTTCCCAACCCGATGATTTGGTCCACTGGCAAATCAAGCATCTTCGCGGCAACATAGGTCAAAATATCGACAGGATTGCTGACAACCAAAACGATCGCTGATGATTTTGGCCCGGCCGCTTTGATGTCTTGAAGGATTTGCACGAACAAATCCGTATTGCGATTGATCAGGTCTAACCGCGATTCGTCAGGCTTGCGACGAAGTCCCGCAGTGATACAGATCACGTCGCTATCAGGAATGTGCTCGTACCCACCGCCGACGATTGTCTGGTCAGCCACGCTGGGACCACCATGCTGTAAATCGAGGGCTTGGCCAACCGCCAATTCTTGGTTGACATCTAACAACGCAATCTCACGAGTCAAACCGCCGCATTGCAGAGCAAAAGCAGCACACGAACCCACGAGTCCGCCACCACCAATAATTGATACTTTCATGAAATCGATTGTTTGTCTTCTTAGAGAGTTGTCGTACGGTGAATATGTTTGCTCGCCCCGAACAGCAATGCGTCGTTCGCTACGCTTGCTTTTGCATTTGGCGGACCACTTCATCCGTGATTAGTTTGACCAATTGTTCTTCATTGATGCCGCCGGCATTCGCTGTAGAAGCACCGTTACTCTCGGGAGCACTCGGTGTTGGCGCTGCGTTTGGACTGGGCGGTGAGGGGAACGCGCGACGATCGACTTCAGCATCGGCCCACGATGGTCGAAAGATATCATTCGCACAGATGTCGCAATTCTTGTACTCCGGCGTATTGCGTGGATCATTGTAACCCCACTTCTGCTTCAAATCTAACAACTCTTGCGACTTGTCGTGCCCCAAATAGGAGACGTTGCCGAGTTGCTTTGCGAGCATCAACATACGGCAATACGCATCGAGAATCTCTGTCCACCAATAGGCTTTCTCAACCGTTTCACCGTAACTAACCGTCCCGTGGTTTGCCAAAACAATGACGTTCGTTTTCTCTACAAACGGCAAAATCGTATCCGCAAACGCTTGGCCGCCGGGCGTCTCGTATTGCGTGATCGGCACGTCACCAAGAAACACTTCCACTTCCGGCAAAACGCATTGCGGGATAGCTTCGCGAGCGATCGCGAATGCGGTGGCATGGGGCGGATGACAATGAACGACACTCTTGACATCGGGACGTTGTTTGAAGATTTCAATGTGCAGCAGTGCTTCGCTACTTCGCGGTTTGCTACCGGATAGTTGTTTCCCAGTCATATCGACAAGGGAAATATCATCGGGCTTAAGGAAGCCTTTGCAGTGGAGCGTCGGTGTGCATAGCAACTCGTTGTCGCTTACTCGGACCGTGATGTTACCATCATTAGCAGCGGCGAATTGGCGGTTGTAGATACGACGACCGATGTCGCACATCTCTTGTTTGATTTTATGTAGATTCTGCATGATTCCCTTTCCTCTAAAATTGGTTAGTTGATTTATGTAAGATCCACATTGTCGATTAACGCAACAATCGTGGCGTCGATGACTTTCGTTTCCGGTGCAAACGGCTGTGCTGCTTCGGGGCCTTCTGCAAGCGCGACTAAGTCGCCCATGCCGGTGCCGCACAAATCCCAGGCGACAACCGTTTCACCACCCATCGGACAGGTGTCAAGTTTGTCGATTGACTCGACGATTTCAACACAGCGCAACTTTGACGCCCCCATCGAAGGATGGAATCGCGACAAGGTGACAGTGCCGATCGTGCGAGCCATTTTCATGAGTTTGCTTTGTTCCGTCTCAAAATCTGGGCCGCGACGTTCACGGCAGCGATCAAATTCAATTTCGCCATGTCGAGCACCCAAATATCCGGTGACAGTTCCGCTTCAAATCGGCCGACCGAGGCGACATCGGCAACCATCACTGCTCGGCGCTGTTCACAGCAAAGCCGATAGACGTCCGCAGCCGGCGTATCGCTGACCACGATCGTTGCCGAACCGATGACATTGCGTCGGGCAAGCTGCTCCGACAACAGGACGTCTCGTCCTGCATTTTGCGTGTCAGCGACTTGGAATTGGTTTGTTTTTGTGATGGCTGCGTTTTCGTTAGTGCACAGACCGGCGGTCCGTACGATCGTGACACCGGCATGCTTTGCTTCGTCGCGTGCCGCAGGTGTTACAATCGCTTTGCTTCCAATCCTAATTTCCTTCTTGCCAGCCGCGATGGTTTGTTCAACCGAAGCGACCGTGATTAGCTTTTCCACAGCGGTTTCGTCTAGCTCTGCCGGTTTTGCGTTTGCCTGCTTCACTCGCGCAACCACATCACGGACAATCCGAGCCACAAAGGCCGGGTCGATCTGCGATAAGGTTTCGTGGTGATTCATGATTTGGTTAGTCAATGATCCCAACGACACTCCATCGTGCCGGGGTGTTCGTGTGGTTGGTAACTTCTCGTGCGTATGACCCATCACTCGTTGCGATGATTCGGTCACCTTTTCTGCACCCCACGCCATCGACGGCAATCAGGGGTGGCCCGTCTGGTGCATCATCGATTCCGATCGGTTGGATCACCACCAAACGCTGGCCCGATAAGCTTTCATGCTTGATGGTGGCGCGAGCTGACCCGAGGACAATGGCTGATTGCATATTGGTTAAACTACTCGTAACTCGCCGACCATACTGCAGCGGCGTTCGCGAGTGAAAGTGGCTGGACTTGTAACACCTTCACCCGTTGGCCCAGCGATCGAAAACGACAAGTAACCTTCTCCGCCGAGTCCGAGTCCCGCCATGCAGGGTCCGTTCTTGATATACAAAGTCGTGTCCAGCTCGCGGCCCATTTTGGTCATGTTGCTGACATTGCGTGAGTGGATGATTGCAGTGTGCCGGAAACCATGCTCAGCTTCTTTTGCCATTGCAATGGCGTGGTCCACATCACGAGCACGAACGAACGGAACGAATGGCATCATCTGTTCGACTGAAACGAATGGATGGCTTTCGTCGGTTTCTCCGAAAATCAATTCGCAATCATCGGGGACGGCAACACCCGCTGCCTCGGCAAGCACCTTAGCGTCTTTTCCGATAAAATCCTTTGCTGCCGCATCATGTTTATCGTCGCCCACCTGATCGATGGCTTTGCTGGTCAAAGTCGCAATTTGTTCGCAATTGAGCTGAACCGCGCCAGCTCGTTTCATTGCCGTCATCATTTTATCAAAGACACTTTCGACGACGAAGACTTCCTTTTCGGCGATACACAACAAGTTGTTGTCGTACGCTGCGCCTTGGATGATACAACGTGCAGCATTGTCGAGGTCGGCGGTTTCATCCACCACAACCGGCGGGTTGCCTGGACCAGCGACGATCGCTCGTTTACCACTTCGTAGCGCCGCACGCCCTACGGCGGGACCGCCCGTGACACAAATCAACGCGACATTGCGATCGGCGAACAATTGATCAGCACTTTCAAGCGTTGGTTCTGCGATCACACAGATTAAGTTGTCGATCCCCGTTTCTTCAAAAATGGCTTGATTATATCGGCGAGCACCTTCGACAGCGACTTTCTTACCGGATGGATGCGGGTTGCATACAACTGAATTTCCACCTGCAATCATGCTGACGGCGTTGCCCGTTAGGGTCGGTAAACTGTGCGTCGATGGCGTGATGGCTGCGATCACACCAAATGGGGCGCGTTCGATCACGGCCAAGCCGTAGTCACCACTGAAACACTGTGACTGTAGGAACTCGACACCGGGAGATAGCTCACCAAGCGTTTTCAGTTTTTCTATTTTATGAGCTGGACGCCCGATCTTGGTTTCATGCATTTCCATCAAACCAAGCTCTTCGCAATTTTCGATTGCAATACTTCGAATAATGCTGATGATCTTTTTGCGTTCTTCGATCGTCCGCGTGCGAAGTTCTTCGAATGCTTTGCGAGCTGCAGCCACAGCCGATGGTGCATCATAGAAAATGCCAAATTGACCACCGGCGTCCGACGCCGATGCAGCGTTACCACTTGGAAGCGGGCAACCACAACTAGGGTCAACATTGGGCGTCGACGGAGGTGGGCCCACTTCGGCCAAAACCTGGGCGACAACGCTACGAATTAGAGATTCATCAAATTGCATGGTTAATTATTTCGGTTGTATACGCTGGTTTTATCGATGTGTACGGTGTCGACGATTCCGATAATGACTGCGTCGATTGGTAGACTTTTCGTTTCCGGTGTCAATCGTGCGCTGCTTCCTTGCGTAATCAAAACGTATTCGCCTTCGCCAGCACCGATCGTGTCGACGGCGACAAAGGTGCGTCCGGTTGATTCGAGCGATTGGCGCTGGACGTTGTCGAGCCGATATGGCTCAACAACAAGTAATTTATGGCCAGTCATCGTTTGCACCTTTTGAGTGCTGACGACCGATCCGGTGACTCGAGCGATAAACATGTGCTTGCCTGCTGTTCTTTGGCGTAACGGTTAAGGACCTAACTCTGCAACACAGACACGGTTTGGCGAGCGACTACGATCTCCTCATTCGTCGGAATGACCCACAACTGCACACGACTAACGTCGTCATGGAAAGAAGCTTCACCCTGCAATGCTTGATTCGCTGCCGAATCGACCACAATGCCAAACTCTTCCAAATTCGCACAAACCGCTTCACGAATCGGTGCATCGTTTTCGCCGATCCCCGCCGTAAAGACAATTGCATCGAGCCCCCCCAGAGCCACCATCATGCCTCCGAGATGTCGACGAATCTCTTCGACGAACACATCAAGAGCCAGTTGGCAATTTGCATCACCCGCTTCCGCGGCTTCACGCAAATCACGGATGTCACCACTACGGTTACTTAATCCCAATAGTCCCCCTTGGCTCGCCAACAGCGAAAGGGTTTCATCGAGCGTCTTCCCGGTTCGTTCCATGATCAGCGGTAATGCGAATGGGTCGAAGTCACCGACACGGTTGTTTTGCGGCAACCCCGTTTGCGGCGTCATCCCCATGGTTGTCATCACGCTTTCGCCGTTGTGAATCGCGGTAAGGGAACTACTGCCACCGAGGTGACACGAGATCACGCGTGCATCATCACGTCCAAGCATTTCTGCACTTCGCGTGGCGATGTACCGATGGCTTGCACCATGGAATCCCCATTTGCGAATGTGGAACTCATCGGCAAATTTCCGAGGGATCGCATATTCCTTGCGGGCCTTGGGAATCGTTTGATGGAAATCGGTTTCGAATGCCGCAACAAGTGGCAAATCAAATCGACTCTGCATCGCTTTCATCGCGGCAATGTAAGGCGGGTTGTGCGCTGGCGCGGCGGCATTCATTTCCGCCATCGCTTCAAGCACATTGTCGTCGATACGAAAAACGCCCGACAACCGTCCTCCATGAACCGCTTTAAATCCGATCGCGGCTACTTCCGAGGCATCACGGATCACACCATGCTCAGGATCGGTTAACTGGGCCAAGCAAGCCTCAACCGCGACCCCATGATCCGGGATCGACATCGTTCGCTCATCGGACCAATCGCCAATCGTCGCCTTGCATTTGCTTTCCGCATCTCCAATCCTCTCGACTGAACCGCGCGCCAAGCAGCGTTCATCCGTCATGTCGAATAACCGATACTTAAAGCTGGTCGAACCGAGGTTGGCTACGAGAACAAGCACGTCGTTTTCGCTTGGGGTTTGAGTCGTGGAATCCGTTTGTTTTTCAGCATCATCACGAGTGACATCCGCCGGAGCGGAAATCGGCGTTATGCCAAAAAAGCAGGTGACAAACCTTCAGCAGGCCGTGCAATGATGTGGCTTCCCACAAGTTCACCGACTTGGGCCGCCGCATTAGCGCCCGCTTCGACCGCAGCACGAACGCTTCCGACGTCTCCGCTGACAATCGTTGTTACGTAAGCGCCGCCAATGTCGACTCGCTTCACGATTTGAACATTCGCAGCCTTCGCCATCGCGTCAGTTGCTTCGACCAGTGCCAACAATCCTTTGGTTTCAATCAAACCAATTGCATCGTTCATAGTAAAAATCTTCTATTAAAAAAGTTGTAATCGAGGTAGTTCGAACTCGGAGGGGAGAAACAGCTTATTTCTTTGCTGCCGCTGCAGCGACTTTGAGAACCTTGCCGAGGTCGTCGTGAGGTCGTGGGATCACTTGCACCGACATCACTTCGCCGAGACGACCCGCAGCCGCAGCACCTGCATCGGTCGCTGCTTTGACAGCAGCAACGTCACCGGTCACAAACGCGCTAACCAGTCCGCTGCCAACTTTGTCCCAACCAAGGAACTGGACGTTGGCGGCCTTCATCATTGCATCGGAAGCTTCCACGAGAGCGATAAAGCCCTTCGTTTCGATCATGCCGAGCGCTTCACTTACTTTTGCCATAGGATTTTTGCCTTAGGGAAAGAGGGAAAAGAGAGAATTCAAAATTTTGCTATCTGGAACTCACAAGGAGCTTCCGTTGGTTTCTACTTTTTCTTGCAGCCGCATGAGTCTTTGCGAAGGAGAATCTCCGTCGCGGCTTCTAAGTTACATGCGTTGCCTTCATCAGTGTCGATGTGAACTTCAAGCTTGGCGTCTTTGTCTGCTCGGACCAAAACGTCCTCAAAAATGACGCCGCACTCTTTGCTCTTGACCACCAATTGCATTTTCTCGCTGTTCTTAACGCCGTAGTGATCGGCGTCAGCGAAATTCATGTGAACGTGACGGGCGGCTCGAATCACTCCATGATCAAGCTTCACCGTCCCGGCAGGCCCCACCAGGACACAACCAGGGGTGTCATGAATGTGACCACTGTGGCGAACCGGTGCATCAATACCGAGCGAAATCGAATCGGTTAACGCCAACTCAACCTGGCTAAAGGGACGTGTCGGCCCTAGGACTCGCACATTGGGCAGCATTCGCCGACGAGGACCAACAACCATGACCGTTTGCTTAGCCGCATAAAATCCGTCTTGGTAAAGATCTTTGTCCGGTTCAAGTTTGCTGCCTGCACCAAAGAGCATTTCCACATGCTCATCGGTTAAATGCACGTGCCGAGCGGAAATACTCACTCGCAAATTTGGTTGGCCGTCGACCCATCCTGGAGGGCTAAAACCCGAAAGCGAGTCGGCAACCTTCGCGGGTGCCGCGTCACGCGTTCCGCGAATCACATTACGCACGAGTGCTTCGATTTGACTGCGGTCAATAGTTTGCGTCATCTTAGTTTTGGTCTCTTGTTTTCTGTTCTGGTTTGGTTGGCTGTTCTCGATTGGACGCATCGGGGACCTTTGCCAAGACTAGTCCGACCCCTGCCGTTTCCAATCGCTGTTTCCACTCAGAATGGATACCTGAGTCGGTGACGAGGGCGTTCACATCACCCAATCCGCAAATCCGACTCAAGCTGACTTTTCCGAACTTATTGCTGTCGCTCACAACAATCACTTGATCAGCGGCAGCGATCATCGCCTTTTCGCTTTCCACCAACATCATGTCGCTGTTAAAACAACCTCGCTCAGTAATTCCCGCGACGGACAAAAATAGCTTTCCTACACTCAACGTGCGGAGCATAGTGTCCGCCATCGGACCGATTGCAACGGCAGTCCGCCCACGAACACTTCCTCCGATCATGATCAAATCGATCGACTCACTCGAACTGAGCAAATGCGCGACTGGCAAACTGTTCGTCACCACTTGCAACGGTCGTTTGACCAAGTGGCGTGCCAATTCGTATGTCGTACTACCGCCGTCGAGTAGAATCGTGTCGTGATCTTCAACCAATTCCGATGCGATTCGCCCAATCGAACTTTTCGCTGCCCACATCGTGTCACGGCGATTACCGAACACACGCATCGTCGACGGACTACCGGTCCAAAAAACGCCCCCGTGCGTTCGGCGGGCGTCGCCGGAATGTTCCAATTGCTCTAAATCTCGCCGGATCGTTGATTCGCTAACTTGGAGCGACTCGGCTAATTCGCCAAGCGCCACAAAACCACGCGTTTGGATCAGGCTTCGAAGTCGTTCGCGACGCGATTTGGTCTTCACCATTTCATCATTGCCGGTGGTTTCCCCACCAACGAACCCCGAATTTACCTAAGTCACACAAATTCCAATAATGATAGTTTTCCGTCATTTTTGGAAGAAAGCAATCGCAAACACTCATTTTTGGAAGATTTTAATCAATTATCGAGCTAAATATGAAAGAAACCAGTCACCCAAGTGTTCACCCGTACCCATCCTAGCAAAGAGCACGGGGTCCAATCGCGTGGTTCTCGGTGCGCAGGCAGGAATCGCGAAAAGGCTTCGATTGCATATTGTTCGATTGCCATATTGAATGGATACCCGCTTTATAAACGGGCACCATTGGAGAAAAGCCTGATACTTACAGACCGACCATTTCGAGAAGCCGCAGGGCATTGGTCGTGGGGGAGACGCCATGGCGCATCTTGTAGTCGAACGTCATCGTGTCGTTGCCCGCGTCATCTTTGATGATCGTTTCGCGGAAATGCACCGTTTGGGCGATCGCACTCAGCTCCGGCTCATCGGCCAGTTCCAAATCATGTGTGCTAATCGCACCGATCGCATTCAAATTCACTAGATGGCGAAGCACTTGAACCACCGCGATTTGGCGTTCGCGACTATTGGTACCCTGAAGAATCTCATCAAGCAAAAATAGCAGCACACGATCAGGCTTTGTTGACAACCGGCGTGCGTGGTCGACCACTTGTTTGAGCTGATGCAATTCCGCCATGTAAAACGACACACCCTCACTCAGGTTGTCGCTAACTCGGATACTGGTGGCCAATTCCATTGAGGGAAGCGAAAAGGCCTCGGCACAAACGGGGGCTCCCGTACCCGCGAGCGCAACATTCAAGCCAATACTGCGAAGCATCGTGCTTTTGCCAGACATATTGCTTCCCGTGACCAATAATAGCGTCCCTGATGGACCGACCGAAACGTCATTGGCAACGCGGACTTCATCGCCAAGCAGCGGATGACCGATCGCCGTGGCGATTAGGTTTGCATGACCTTCACTGACCGGTTGCCAATCAGGCTTCGTCCAATTTGGATTTTCATCTCGCACGGCTGCGAGCGAAACAAGGGCTTCGAATTGGCCGAGTGCCTCGAACCAACCTGTGACGGCATCACCATATTGCGATTGCCATTGCTCAAGTCGACCAAGCACCCGCACATCCCATAACCCAAACGCTTGCAGGGGCAAATACAGCAGGAACGTTGCGGCCGATTGACGAAGCCCTCCTGCGGATGCAACCTTTTGCAACGCCCGCATTCCTTCGGCAGCGGAACGTTCACCGGAAAGCAATGTATTGCGAATTTGACCAAGCATTGACACAGAACTATGCCCCGAATCGGTCGGCAACCAATCCGCTGCGGTAAACAATTCGGCATAGTCGGCCACGGCGCTACGGCTAGCCATTGCGATTGAAAAAATGCCATGTGCTGGACCTAGCACGACACTGGTGACAATCAGGTTGATAAACCCCAAAGCGACCAGTCCCATCAAACTTGCCCTGGCTAGGTCCCCAGCAATCATGTGCAACGCACCTCCAGCGATTCCAATCACAAAGACACTCGCTGCGATGGCGGAGACGTTCGACCATATGGAAAGCCAAGCTCGCGACTCGAGCCAACGATCCCCCGACGCCCATTGGGCAAATCGATCGGGATCGCCGCTACTTTCGGCGACCTTTCGTGAGAGCATGTAAAATCGCAGACGTTCGTCACGAAGCGGGGCCAATGCATCGATTGCTCGAGTCCGTTGGGTGGCCTCCGCAGCGATTGCACCGCCGGTTAACCAGGATGCCAACGTACGGATGCCTGGGGTCGTTGCGGTCATCGATACCAAATGGAATAGCGATGCCTTGCCAAGCAAATCCAAGTCGCCCGCGACGTCACGCTGATCTTCGGAAAGATCAACCTCAGCAAGTTTCCGAGACAACGTGGCGGTTGCCAATCGATCCCAATCTCGCTCGACTCTCGCGATCAAACGCCGAACAACGGATCGTTCACGGCGAAGCGATTCGAGACGGTCGCGAAGTGGTTCGTTGAGGATGACCGCCAAGATAAAACCTGCAAAAGTGACCCATCCAATCGGTCCTGCCGCAGGGAGGTCGCCCGCATAACCCACGACAAAAAAAACGAGGGCCAAAAGGAACAACGCAACGCGGATCGTTCCAAACGTGCGATCACGTCGTTTCAGTTCGCCGCGATCCGTTTCAATCCGTGCAAGGTGTGAGCGATATCGTGAGTGGGCTTCGCTTGAGCTGCCGACGTCCGTGGGTGAATTGGCATTGGAGTCGATCAAGCGGGTTCACCTTCAATTGGCGAGGGGGCAATCGAAGACGGTACAATCGGCGATCTTCGAAACGGCAAAATGGATGTATCTGAAACCACTTTCGTGGCAATCCGATCTTGTAAGTTGGGACGGAAAATCGTCAGCAGCAGAAGCGGCAGGAACCATGCGATGTACAAGCCGCCACCGTAACCATGCCAAAATTGGGCTCCCACCATCACGGCAGCAGAGCAACCAATCAGCGTGCCAAGATTCTTTTGTGCCGGCCACGCGGCCAAAAACGAACAGAGAATCACAAAAGCAACAATCACCGGCAATCGCCAGATGGGGTTCCAACCAAGCCCCCAAATCCCGCCAAGGTTGTCTGCTTTTCGCTCAGGCAAGAACAGACCAAACATCGCTCGCAAATGATCAATAATCGATTCGGTACCGGCAAAGGAAAGCAGAATCATCAACAGACCTAGCATCGCGCCGACGCCAAGAACAAACCGCCATACGCCGCGGCGCCAATAGAAACTGATCCATAGCGGCAACAGGAATAGCGGATAGTAGACGAGCCCTGATGCGAGTCCAAAAAAGATGCCCGCCAGCAACGGTTTGCGATACGAAAGGACGGCCCAAAGCAGCAACGCAGCAGGGAGCGCATGGTCGACTCGGCCAGTCATCTGGGCGGTATAAGGCAGCATCAAGTAAAGCGTCGCGCAGCCTACACCGGCTTTCATGTTGCTAAAGTGCCAGTTTCCAATCAGAACGATGCCAACGACAATCGCCCCGTGGGCAAAAATCGCTAACACTTTCGCAAGGGTTGCTAAATGTGCTTGCGATTCGGAAAGCTTTGCTTCTTCGGTTGGCGACCCAGCAGCCAAAGCATCGGTGACGGGCCGAGTCGGAATGGCCGGCAACATGTTCATCAAGGCATAACCGGGCCCCAATTTGGGTCCCTGTTCGATTTGGATTCGTGGAGTGCTATAGACAATATTGGCCATCATGAAGATGAACAACGAAACGCCGATAAAGGTCAACCCACCGCTCGTTAAGTTTGGATCGAGTTGTGGCCGGCGGACCATTAACGGGTCGAGCAGTAAGCGAATCAGAATCAAGAATTGGACAAAGAACAAATAGATGAATCCGAATCGGCGAATCGATTGCGGGTCGACCGCCGTTCGGTGCGGTTGGGAATCATCGTGATCGCCCCCAGGATTCGCATTTGCCACCGGTATTGAACCTTCGGTATCGGGCAAATCGGCCCCGATTTTTTGCTCTTGGGAAAGCCCGATCTCTTGCGGAATCATCCCCAACAACGAAACAAACATTTCGGATTGTTGGACCGTTGAATCGTGTGTCGATTCACCCAACGCCGCATCGCTGCTAAGCGGATTAGGTATCGGGGCATTATTCTCACCCGACGCATTCTCATTCGTGTCTTGTGGTGGCGAGGTGTCAGGGAACACCGGTTCGGGGTGCCGTTGGGCGACGACTTCCGATTCGATCTCGTCGATCTGGCGGCGCCAACCTTCATGGACCATCAACAATCCAGGCGCGAGCAAGATCAAGAGGATGATGTCGAGATTGCGAATGCTCCAAAAACGATGAAAGACAAAGAACAAGCCGATCGTAAGAAACGACGACAAGTAAACCCAAGTGGTTGGGTCAGGACGTTTGTAATAGAGCAGAATTTCGCTCATCAACTAAAAGCAACGTTCGTTGCCGCTCGCTTTCACGCCACTTGAGAAAAAAGGGAAAAAACACACGCTATAGGATACGGTGATTCGCGTTCACTGAAAAGCACGCCGTCAAGCTGGTGTCTGACCAAACTTTCTGGACGATTCTAAGCAGCGATTTTTGCAGGTATTTCCCAATACTTTTCCCATAGGTCACTCGCATCGAGGGCGGCAATGTTCATCAGATACTCGGCATTCGCAAAGTCCCAGCGGCGACCGCGACCTTTGATTCGCTGAGTCGTCGTTTTGCACTGTGCCTCAGTAGGACCACTTCCAATTTGGATCCCCCGCTCGCGAAACTCTCGGTAACGAATGATGGCTCGACGCTCCGCAGCGTAGCCGATTAGGTGTTCCAACGCTTCGAGCTTGCGACCGCGGCAGTCACCTTTCTGAGCGACTAACTCACTCAGCAGCGAGTCGATCCCTCGATTCATCAATACGTCCATCAACGAGTCAAGCCACTTCGCTCCTGCCTCGTCGTCGCCGTACATTTCACGACGCGCCTTCTGGGCGTTATCCTTCAAGTGGTAGTAGTCCAGGTTGATCTCGTCGACAAGGTGATGAAACTCAAGTTGATTGCGTATCCAAGGAGCTCCATCGATATTGGCAATCGATTCAGTGGCCTGATTCAGTCCGATCGTCGTCGACAACGTTTGCAGCAATCGCCCGGTGACTTCGCAGTCACCTCGCGTCGAGATTACAAGACGATGCGTCTGTTGTTCGTCGTACGCAACAACAATTCTTGCTTCTTTGTATTGTTGATCCGATCCGTTACGAAGCTTTGGTAGCGGGCGGCATTTCTTGCCACTGCGTTTTCGTTTGAATTTGATTGTTGCACGTCGTTTTCTCTTTTCCGCGTCAGTCACGACGGGGACTTTAACACCATCACATCCAATATAGACGCGAGTTTTCCGAGGTTTTCCGGGGGCTTCCGATTGTTCTGCCCGTTCTGATGCGTCGACGGCCAAGTCAGAAAGTGGCTTGTCGTCAATCACACAATCTGCCGAGGACCAACCAGGATCGATGCGGCCACTGGTCAGTTGATTGGTAATCATACGTCCCTCGTACTCCACGATCTGACGCACACTTTCTCCGCTGATGTCGATCGATGCTAAACGAAACATATTCTCCGCCGTCTTGGCAAAGCTTGACGAACTTTGATTCAACCGACAGAGCATCTCACGCACACCGCGTGTAAAACTTTTCTCAGCTTCATCAAGCAAAGCATCGATCGGAACGGAACATCCTTGATCTTCTATTGCCCATCGGACTCGCTTGAATTGTACACGACCGTTTTCGGTCAACACGCTGCGAAGTTGCCTACCCTTATTCCGAGCGCGAACTCCCGTCGTGCTCTTCGGAGGGGGAAAAAGCGGCTTCCGCCGCATCGATTTTCGCTTGCATGGTTGCTTCGTAAACCTGTTGTCTGAAGCGATCAAGTACTTGACGACTGATGCCTTCGCTGTCTTCGATCCAAACGCCATCGCGCGCATTGTCAACGGAATCGGCGACTGCGTTGAGCGTTGCTTCAAACTCCACCTGCAACTTCGCTCTCAAAGCATCGCGATCAATTTTTGAACTTTCCATCGAACCGGTACCTCACAAAAAGAGAATTGAACTTTCCCCATATTATGAGCCTTGCCCAGCTTTCGCGCCAGAGGTATTAGTCAGACACTCAAGCTGGGGGTAGAGCCTCCGTCGAACCTCATCCACCCAACGCCAACACGGCGACTCCCACCAAAATTCCGAGTATACACGCTGCTTTGGGCCAAAAGTTAGCTTCTCCCAACGCTCGAATCCCAAACGAGAACGAAATTACCACGCTACAGCGTCTTACGACTGAGACGATCGAGACGAGTGCTTCGGGGTCCGCCAAGGCCGTAAAGTAGAATATGTCAGCAACCAACAGCAGCGGGCAGATCGCCAAATTGATCCATCGCCACTGAAAGGGCGTCCGTTCACGATGGTTGCGTGACCAAGAAACGGCCATCGGAATCATCACTGGAACCAAGTAAACCGAAAACCACGCCTGGACCGTAGACGGAGTGATTCCGACTGATTGGAGAAGGAATTTGTCATAGATCGAGCTTAGGGCACCTAAAATAGTTGCCACAATCATCATCGCCACCCCACGGTCACGGCGGAACGAAACCCCTTCGCGCAACCCCACAGCGGAGAAACTCCAAAACGCGATCAAGACAATCACGATCCCAATCCACTGGGACACCGACGGACGTTCACGCAGAAACAACGCGGCAATGGCAATCGTCCACACCGGACTCGTCGATCGGATTGGCGCGGCGATGGAAAGAGGAAGTCGCTTGAGCGAAAAGAAGGCAAGCGTCCATGACGCGCCAACCAGGATGCTTTTTGCGATCAGCAATACATGTTTACCCATCGAAAGCGAATCGACTCGCAGCAACCGATGAGGCACCGTCTCAGGCGAGATTGCTGACCAAGCGATAAACGGCAACCACAACACGCAACCCACCGAAACGCTGATGAGCAGCACGATGGGAACGGCGTTTTTTCGCACCGCCATTTTTTTCGTGACATCATAAAAGCCAAGCAGAATCGCGGAAACCGCCGAAAGTCCAATCCAAGTCATCCCAAGAAGATGCCAAGCTTTTGTGGCGTTGGGAATAGGACGGATAAATGATTCCGTTCGCGAACACGCTCATCATGCAACGTGTTTAGCTTGCCGACCGAGATACCCAAACGCTGCAATGGGCATGGCGCAGGACGAACCGCGAAACACTTCCAAGCAACATTCGGCTGATCGACCCACGCTCGGAATCGCCAACGACAATCAAATCGGATTGCCGCTTGGTGCACTCATTCACGATCGCTTCACCCACATGTGGCGACTCGATGATTTCAAGCGAAATATTGTCCGCCAATTTTGGAAACTTGTCGCGGCCTTGTTTCAAGTGATGCATCGCTGCGACGCGTTGTTCGGTGCGGTACTGAACAACATTTGGCATCAAATCCTGGCTAAAAGTCTGCAACAATGGAACGATCCCCAACAACTGCATCTTCGTGGCTTCATCCCAATCGAGTTCCGCAATTTCGTTGCATGCATGCTCGGAGTCAGGGGTATCATTATAGGCGACCATGATATCCAACGGACTAACCGGAGCATCGCGCACGACCAACACACTGCATGGAGCATGCGTGGCGACGTAATCACTTGTACTACCAAGCAACACTCGAGCGATTTGTGAATGTCCCTTGGCACCCATCACAATCAGACTGCTTTTCGTCTCTTCAGCAACTTCGACGATACTATGCCCGACATGACCATGGACGATCTTTTGAGTCACCGAAGTGGTTTTTTCCGACAGGATTCCCTCAATCTTGCCCATGAACCCTTTGGCTTCGGCCTCTTGATGATCTCGAAAATCCTTTAGCAGCGGATCGACTGTTTCGGAATCGTGCGACGGAACAAAAACGTTGGTCACCAACGTTACTTCAAGAGGCGACGAAAGAGGAAGTTGGCTCAGAAAATGTGCTCCCTGTTCCGCTTGTTCAGAACCGTCAATTGCCAAAATCACGCTTGTCATGATTACATCGCCTTTACTTAATAGAGACTACGATTCCACTTCACGAGCCATACCATGACTGTCGCGAAGCACACGTTCATCAACCGATTCGTTTTCGCTCGATGCCGCTTTGGGTGGTGTTCGACAAACCAACACGGGGCACGGTGAATGACGCAACACTTCACTCACGACGCTACCGACAAACCATCGCATAATCGAACCTCGCGAATGGGTTCCCACGACTAACACTTCGCTCGCAAGCTCTTTCGCCTTCACCACAATTTTTTCGCTCGCGATTCCAACTTCAAGGTACCGTCGAACGCGATCCTCCGGCAAAGGAACCGGAATTTTTTCGAGCATCTGGCGCAACTGCATGGGCGTGTCAGTATTGCAGATTGGCAAACCCACTGAGGAAATATCCGCAGCGATCGGGTCAACCGGATACCAAACATGAATCAAATCAAGCATCGCGTCACGCCGTTTTACCTCTTCGACTGCAACCCGAACCGCTTCCTCGCTGGCAGCCGAAAAGTCGGTTGCACACAAAACCGAAGGCTGACCCGAAGCACTCCTGGGGATTGAGTCTGAAGATTGGTCCATGGTGATCGCTTTCTTCCAGTAAACGAATGTCTTCTATCCTATCCGACATCCGCAAAAATGTGCATTCCTTATGCCAAGCTATCTTCGTGCGAAATTCACGCTATCGACCAATATCGAGCTGCGATTACCGAGCGAATACGCACGCTCTACTTAAAAAGCGTGCGTGGCGGCTCGCTCCATGGGCGTTTCGTGCACACCTGAATACTACTGCACTCGCACCATGCGAATCGCACCACTGTCACAAAGCCGAAGCCCCTGACTCGTTTGGATCATCAACTCCCCGTCGTCGGCTATCCCTCGACAGTAGCCTTGGCAATCTTGTCCTAATTGATTGAACCGGATCTGCTTTCCGGTCAAAAAGCACCTCTGGCGAAATTCCCCCAAAATGATCGACGGCGATTGGCGAAGCTGGTCGACGGTTTTGACAAGACTCGCAACGATCGGTTCGAGCAATGAGTAACGGGTCGATCGACGTCCGGTTACGGCATAAAGCGAGTTGGGTTTCGCACCCACTTCATAGGAATCGAGCGTGGGCGAATCATTCACATTCATGCCAATCCCAATCACCAAACGATCCGAAAAAGCTTGGCTAGTTTCGATCAAGATCCCCGCCAGTTTTCCGCCGCTGAGGTAAACATCGTTTGGCCATTTCAACATCGTTTTGACGGGGGCAAATTCGAACTCAATCGCTCGTGCTGTGGCAACGCCTGCAGCCAAGGAAAGTAGCTTCGCACTCGGTTCACGCACCGAATCAAAATCGATGGTCAACGAGAATGTCAATGAATCGGCGCCGCTTAACCACGAATTACCTTGTCGTCCGCGTCCGCTGGTTTGACGGTCCGCCAAATACAGCCGGGGCAATTGGTCATTCGAAATCGCTTGTTTCCGCAAATCGCCAAGTGCATCCGAATTGGTCGATGCGGACTCCTCGCAATAGGACACGGATCCGCATAGACGCTGTTCCAGAATGTGTTCAGCGACCAACAATCCGGTAGGGTCGAGCGAGCCAGTGGTTTGAATCATCGATCAGAAAAGCAGGAGGACAAAAGATAACAGGATAAGCACGGTAACGATGATTTGCCACGGCTTCAGCTTTCGCGAAATCACATGTTTGTCGCCGAATTCATTGGCGATGTAGTCATCGTAGTCAAACGCGTCATCCAAATCCTCTTCGCCGAACCCCTCGGTGCTGTCTCGCCATCCATCCGCGTCGCTACTGCCACAATGGGGACACGCCTTAGCGCGGCCGGGGACATCGCCGCCACAGTGGGGACACGAAAAATCAGGTTTGTGATGGGATTTCGACACGAGGGTTCCTGCGGGGACTTGTTCCGTAAAGGTTAGAGCGAAGATGCAGAATTGAAAGAGCCGATCAGGATGTTCTGGGGCTTTTGTGCCGCACCTAGCCTGCCGGCCAGTGACCGATTAAATTGTCTTGCACTATGAACAATAAAATTTTTGATCTCAATGATGACGTGGCCGTCGTGATTGGCGGAACAGGCGAACTTGGCGGCTTAATGGCCGAATCTCTGGGCAATTTCGGGGCGAAAGTCGCCGTGGTTGGCCGCAATGCCGAGCGAGGACAATCGCGAGCTAAAGCGATTTCCGACGCTGGTGGAGAGGCCAAGTTTTTCGCTGCCGATAGTCTTAACGCTGATTCGCTTGCCGAAACACGTGACACAATCAAAGCATGGGCCGGATCGCCCGCGTCCGTTTTGGTAAATGCAGCGGGCGGCAACCGTCCCGAAGCGACGATCCCACCGGGAGGCGATTTCTGCAAACTGCCTCTCGATGCCTGGAAAGACGTGTTCGACTTGAACCTAGTCGGCGGATCGTTGTTGCCTTGCCAAGTATTCGCGCCCGACATGATCGAGTCGGGAGTCGGCAGCATCATCAACATCGCGTCAATGTCAGGCATGATTCCGCTGTCGCGAGTGGTCGCCTATTCTGCTGCAAAGGCTGCCGTTATCAACTTGACCCTATGGCTATCGCGTGAATGGGCAACCACAGGTGTCCGCGTGAACGCGATCAGTCCAGGATTCTTCCCCGCGGAACAAAACCGCAAACTGCTTTTTAACGAAGACGGCAGTTATACAGAACGAGGTGGCCAAATTATCGGCCACACGCCGATGGCTCGGTTTGGAACAGCCGAAGAACTGGCCGGCGCGGTCGTATGGCTTGCCTCTCGAAAAGCATCCTCGTTTGTCACCGGCCAAAACATCGCTATCGACGGCGGTTTTGCATCGGTCACCATTTAAGAATTGATTGAATCAACTGCAAGGGAACTCTTGACGAGGTCCCCTGCGACTACGGAAACTACTAATGACATCGCTGCCTATCCCAAACCCTGGTGCTGAACTTGATTTCCTTTCCCTCGGTGCTCTGGTTCATCGACTTGACCCGGGTGTAATCCCCTTTCGAACGGCTGCCTCGTTTGACGTCCACGTTTCAGGTGGCGAATACAATTGTGCCGCGAATCTTGCCTCGTGCTTTGGCCTGAAAACCGGTGTCGCCACCGCCATGGTCGACAACGGCATTGGCGAATTGATCAGCCGGCAAGTTCGTGCCATGGGCGTCCGACCTTTCTACAAACCGTTCGAACATGACGGTGTCCGCGGGCCAAACATGGCAACGGTCTACAGCGACCGAGGTCAAGGTGTCCGTCCACCGGTGGTCTTCTATAACCGAGCCAACGAAGCGGGCGCGATGCTGAAGCCCGGAGATTTTGATTGGAAAGCGATTTTCGCCGGTGGTTGTCGCTGGTTCCATAGCGGCGGCATCTTTGCAGCTTTGTCCGAGACGACATCCGAATTGGTCGTCGAAGGAATGAAGGCGGCTGGTGAAGCGGGCGCAATTCGTTCGTTCGATTTGAACTACCGAGCCAAATTGTGGGATTCGATCGGTGGTTTGGCACAAGGCCAAAAAATGATCGCTCAAATTGCCGAACATGTCGACGTGCTGATCGGCAACGAAGAAGATCTTCAAAAAGGTCTTGGAGTGAAAGGCCCCGATGTTGAAAACAAGGACGACAGCAAGCTCAACACCGACAACTTCTTCAACATGATCGATGCTGCGGTCAAGAAGTTCCCGAATATCAAAGCGGTCGCCACAACGCTACGTGAAGTCCACTCCACCAACCGTCACTCGTGGAGTGCAGTATTGTGGTACGACGGAAAACAGTACGTCGCTCCCACCGCCAAACTCGATGTCATCGACCGGATCGGCGGTGGTGATGGCTTTGCTTCGGGATTGGTCTATGGATTACTCAACGGCCGTACTCCCGAACAATCGCTGCGACTGGGCTGGGCACACGGGGCGTTGTTGACGACATTCCCCGGCGATGTTTCGCGCGCGTCGCTCGCTGAAGTCGAAGCGTTCGCCAAAGGTGGCAGTGCTCGCGTGCAGCGTTAAGCAACGATTTGCACAGGTTCCCTACGCGACTTCCCTACGCGACCTTTTTGCCGCACGGCGCACGCAGATCAAACAGCCCGAAAATTTCTTCGCGGCTGAGGCTGCCACCGCCCACCGGCGCGGCTTGATCGCTGAACAGCGTATCGAACATCTGGCGTTTCTGTGCCAACACATCGGCGATCCGTTGCTCAATCGTGTTCATCGCCAACATCCGTGTCACGGTCACGGCACCAGCAGCACCAATACGATGCGCTCGATTGATCGCTTGATCCTCGACCGCGGGGTTCCACCAACGATCGAACAAGAACACGTATTCACAGAACTGCAAATTGAGCCCGACGCTACCGGCGCCATAGCTCATTAGAATAACGTGGCTATTGGGATCGTTCTTGAACCTGTCGATCACGCCTTCCCGCTTTTTATGTGGGATTCGTCCGTGGTATTCGACGGGACCAAACCGCTCAAGTGCCGGACGCATTTGATCAATACTATTGACCCATTGACTGAACACGATCGCTTTTTTGCCACTGGCCGCCACCTCTTCAAGATCCGCAACGAGTCGCTCAAGCTTCGCACTCGTGCCGGTCACCGGATCAAAGTTGCAGATCTGCTTCAACCGTAACACCAACTCAAAGACGTGCTGGATCGTCAACATCTCTTCGAGTTCTTCGAGTTGAATCACCCCTTCGGATTCAGCCGATTCGTAAGTCGCCCATTGCTCGGGAGTTAAATCCAATTCAGCATCGCGATAGAGCTTCGGTGGCATGTCTTCGAGCACCATGTCTTTGGTGCGACGCAAAATATACTCGCGTGCTGCCGACGCCATCTGGGCCAATGGCATGCCAACCTGTAAATAACCGGGCGACAGAAAATCAAAGATACCGACCAAGTCATCCGGAGAATTTTCTACAGGTGTTCCCGTTAACGCCCATGATCGCGTCCTTGGAATCGCGCGAACAATTTCGCTCGTCGTGCTGTTGCGATTTTTAATTCGCTGTGCTTCATCGAGCACGACGAGGTCGAAATGCAAACCACTCTCGAGCACCGTTTCCTTGTCACGCATCAAAAGTTCGTAGTTGGCAATCTTGACGGGAATGTTAGGAGATCGCCACTGGAATTCTCGTTTAGCCGCGTTGCCTTCAATCGCAGCGACGGGGATTTCGGGTGCCCATACTTTGAATTCACGAAGCCAATTCGAAACGAGGGGTTTTGGGCATACCAGCAAAATGCTGCGCACTTCACCACTGCATAGAAGCAGCCGCGTGGTACTGATCGCTTGCATTGTTTTCCCGAGCCCCATTTCATCGGCCAAGACGCATGCATAGCGAGGGAACATGTACGCGATCCCATCAAGCTGATAGGGAAACGGTTCGAACGGAAAATTCAATTGGCCGCCGCCAACGAGAAGATCCAATGGCGGTTGAAGGAGGTAGTACAGTCGGTCCTGCAGCTTGACGACATCGCTCGGTGGTTTGATGCGATGCCGACTCTCGGGACGCTTGCGAACCTTTTTGGCTTCAGGTTCTTCGGCGATGGCAAGTGAGTTCGCCGGAGCGGCCGTTGGGGCGGGTTTCCAATTGTTTGATTCGGGGAATAGGAAACCGGTAACGCGAGCTTTCAACGGCGAGACACGGATCGGCAGCGATCGCGGTTCGATCCGCTGCAACGTCAATTCGTAAGTTCCCGAAGGCGTCAAGTCGTCGACATGCCAAGCGTTCGCTTCATCAATTTGGACATTAAACATGCGATTAACTTGCTCGTGAGATTTGCGACTGTGCCTCTTTGATTGCTTCGCGAATCCTCTCGAACGGCTCCACTGCGTCGACCAAATCGACAAACCGGCCGGCGATCCCTTCCACGGTTTCGGTATGCTCGATCGGAACATGCAGCGTCGCACCAGCGAGCTTTACTCGCGATGCGCCAACGAGCATATCATTGGTGATCGGCCCCTCGTCGTTTTCCGCTGCTTCGCCGACCAAGGCAACGGGGACGCCACCCGATGCACTGAGCGACAACGATTCGGCTTGGTCACAACAGACCATCGATAACGGCGTGCGGCATTTTTTGATCAGAATTGGCCCGATCACCTCGCCAATCAGGTGATCGCGAAGCGTCGTGCCAAATAGAATTTCGTGAGCTCGCGAGGGGCGGACTGGAAGCGTGCATTGGAATTCGACCGGGCGACCGCCACGGTTGAGTACCAACAGCCCGCCGGTCCAACCGGTGTGCTCGTCGAAAATCACAGTAAAGTAACCTATCGTCAATTCGGTCGTTTGGGCCATTCAGAAAGCAATGCGGGGGAGGTTCGAATGCTGGCAAAACGAAATGACGCCCGTTCGTGGACGCATTCCGACATACTGGGTCTATTCGGCGTTCGGGTTGTTCCGACTTTAGCGGTCAATCGGGCGATAGAAGGAAGGCAAAAACCAGCGGTAAAATGGTTAAATTGGGTAGCCAACTAGGAAATTTTGCTGGCAACGCATCTTTGTTCGACAACTTCGTTTTTTGCCGGTTATACTCAGGGCTCGGATCGGTTGACGGATCACGTTCCAGCGGTGAAGCAGGTCTCCCCTCTGTTTCACGTCCTTTTTTGTTTCGCATTTGTTCTGTGCAGGAAAAAAATCACCATGTCTTACGACAACGAATCCGTCTCCCCCATGTTTCGCATCGATGTTTCCCCCCAAGCCAGCGCCGAGTCGGATGCACCGGAAAGCCGCGTCGTGGTCGAACTGTTGCAGCAATTGGTCACGGGGCAAAGCCAGCAAAACCGACTGCTTCAGGAATTGATGCAGCAGAATGCGGCGATGCAAAAACAACGCGCCGGCGAATTGCAGCAATGGAAAGACTCGAACCCCGAATTGTCGCGAGCTTGCCGAGAAGCAGCCGAAACGCTGAGTCGAGTTCAGACGCGGTTCCTCGATACGATGACCGAAGACATCCTGGAAAACGACGAGCATTTAATGGAAGGCGAATTCATGCTCAACGAATTCGTTGATCGCTTCGGGCCTCGGTTGGCTCATCTAAACGGTGTTTTGCAGGTGCTGGCCCAGCTTGGAACCGGTCAACCGATCCAACAAAACCAATAGCCTAGCGAACCTAAAGTCGAGTGAACCTAAAGTTTCGTGCAATACGTTGATGTCAAAATTCACGGTCCCGTCGCGACCGTATTGATGAACCATGCGGATCGCCGCAACACGTTAAGTCCTCGTTTGATCGAAGACCTGCAAACAGCGTTTGGGGACGTCCATCAGGAGAAACGTGTCCGTGCAGTTATCCTGTCCGGTGCAGGTGACCATTTTTGTGCAGGCATCGACTTAGCAGTTCTTGACGCGATAGCGAAGATGCCAAGCCCGCAGGCTTTCGACGAATTCTTCAATGCATGGCGACGTTACGCGGACTTACTCGAAACCATTTTGCGGTTCCCTAAGCCGGTGATCGCAGCAGTCGACGGATCAGCAGTGGGCGCCGGATTGGCGTTAGCACTGGCCGCTGACATAATGATCGTTTCGGACCGAGCGTCCTTGTCGGCCGAAGCGGTTCGGCGAGGATTGGTTGGCGGTGCGACCGCGGCGCTACTCTCCTTCCGAGCTGGCGCAGCGACGGCCGCTAAAATGTTGTTAACAGGCGAGACGATGGATGCTGACGAAGCATACCGTCGAGGAGTTTGCGAAAAACCAGTCCCCACAGAGCAAATTTGGGTCGCCGCATCCGACTTGGCCACACGTTGTTCGCACGCCCCGCGCGAAGCGGTCCAAGCGACCAAGCGAATCTTGAATGAAACGATTGGTGAGATGCTTTTGACTCAGATCGCAGCAGGAATTGCCGATAGCGCCACGGCGTGTTCCACTGAGTCAGCGCAAGAGGGCGTCGCGGCGTTCCTTGAGCGTCGAACGCCCAATTGGCCTTAGCGTTTCTTTCCCAAGCCCAATTATTCCATGACAAACCCTTCTGATATTGTTTGGCACGACCACACCGTGGACCGTGCGACGCGCGAAAAAAATCTCGCACAGCGGGGCTTGGTTGTTTGGTTCACGGGGCTGAGCGGATGCGGCAAAAGCACGATTGCCAACGAGCTTGACCATCAATTGAATCAACGATCCCGTGCAACGATGTTGCTCGATGGTGACAACATTCGCCACGGATTATGTGCTCCGCCCGAACGACTCAAGACCGAGCATAACGAAGCATTCGCCGAACGATTTGGGTTAGGATTCGGAGCGATGGATCGAGAAGAAAATATCCGCCGCATTGGATCGGTCGCCGCTTTGATGGCGTCCGCTGGCCTAATCACCCTCACCGCGTTTGTCAGTCCCTACCGGGCCGACCGCGACCGCGTACGAACCATTGTCGAAGCGGCAGGTCAGAGCGGCGATTTTCTTGAAGTCTTTGTCGATACACCACTCGAAGTGTGCGAAACGCGTGACCCAAAGGGTCTTTACAAGAAAGCAAGAGCGGGCGAGATCAAGAACTTCACCGGTATCAGCGACCCGTACGAAGCACCCAAGCACGCCGAAATCCATTTGCAATATCGCGATGGAACAACTCCCTCGGATCAAGCCGCCGAAGTGCTACAGGCGTTGATCGAGCGAAAAGTGTTCCTGTAAGCCCAACAGCGTCAAACCAATCGGGAGAACCATTCCCCAACGCTCCACCGCCTTACATGCAACTCATCATGCCGAATCTCTATGCGGATTTACCTGCATCGCTTGCTGAAGAACTCGTTACCACGATAGCGCAAGGCGACCACGTTCGTATCGAACGAATTGTTTCCACGGGGCACCGCAGTCCGCCTGAGTATTGGTATGACCAACCAGAACTTGAATGGGTCATTGTTTTGAAAGGTCACGCGACGTTGGAATTCGAAGCTGGAAAGCAGACCCCGATGGGACCGGGCGATCACATTTTGATTACTGCACACACGAAGCATCGTGTTGAATCGACCAGCGACGACGAACCGACCGTTTGGTTGGCCGTTTTTTTTGCAAACAAGGGCGTCTGCTGAATTGGCCAGCCGTGGTCACGACCGTCATCTACTTTGCGATTGCGATTGTCCATGCAACCACGACCAACGTTGCTGCGACCACGCCCGACACCGCCTGAACACGAGCGTTCGCTAAAACGCGATCGGGCATTCGACATGCGAGATACCCAAGCATCGTACCGGCGATAAAGCCGGCCACATGAGCACCAACATCAGTCCGTTCGCCACCGAGACCGGTGAATGCCAACATCAGGACGCCCCCCACAAGCGGACTCCACCGCCTCATCGGTTTAGGCGGCATTGCCGAACGAGGCCGCAAAGCATGCGCGACCATCATGCCAAGTGCTGCAAAGACGGCGGTCGACGCGCCAATCGATGAGTGCTCGGGTTCGCGAATCAACGCGTTGAAGAAATTCCCTAACGCCCCAGAGACGACGATCGTCAACCACGCGACTCCACCACCGAGAATCCGCCCCACCATGAAACCGAACACGCTGCCAAACACAAAATTGGACAACAAGTGCGCGAGATCGGCATGCAAAGTTAACGCTGTGAAGGTCCGCCACCACTGCCCCCGCATGACATCGCCCGCATCCATGTCACCAGCGGACATCCACAATGCCCCCGATTCGGGCGACCAAGAAACGACGGCGATCGAAACCAGGATACCGATGTACGCCACGACACCCACAAAGGCTCCACCAAAAATGGGGACGCGGCGGTCTTCGGTATTCGCTTCTCCGGCGTTGTCTCGTTGATAGGCTTCGATCTCGGCAATCGCCGCATCGGCGTTATCCTGAGGAACGATCAAGTGCCATTGACCATCGCGATGGATCATCTCATGGTGGAATCCCACGGCTTCGAGCACCACATGCAATTCGCGGCACACCTCACGGCGAGGTGTCCGAACGATGATTTCCCAGCCGTCTTGGTGTGATTGATCCATGCCCGAAATCGTCTCCGGAGTTGCTCAAATTGGCAAGGCTGCGATTACCCGGCGGATCGATAGGAACGGTCGTCCGCCGACAGGATAGGCACAAAGCCCTCCATTGGTGATGGCTGCGGGAGATCAGAATCCCTCTGAGAATGGCGGTAGACCTGCTTTTAACTGACCCCCCACAGAAGGTTTTCGCGGTTTCGGGGTGGATTGGAGGGCTATTTGCCGTTGCGTGATTGTCAACTGCCGGTAAACTACCCCCAACCGAGGACAGATGAACGATATTGTGAAGGCTGTCGGAAAAGACAAAAAGTAAACGAAAAGAAACGAAAAGAAACAAGAATGACGATCTCGAAAGAGCGTAAAGCCGCAGTCATTGATGAACACGCCAAGGCCTCTGGCGATACTGGAAGCCCTGAAGTTCAAATTGCGATCTTGACCGAACGCATCAACGGTCTTACGGAACATATGCGGACTCACCGCAAAGATTATGCTTCGCGACGTGGGCTTTTGGGCTTAGTAAGCCGTCGCCGACGGTTGCTGGACTATGTGCGGAGTGAGGACCCGCAACGATATCTCGATATCATTGGTAAATTGGGCATCCGAAAATAGCCCATGGTTGGACGCCACATCGGTGCGAACAGTTAGCAATTTGCTCAGAATCGCCCAACGGGGCGGTTACCAAGCATTGCTTCTCTCTTGCACCTCTTTGTGGCAGACGGCGGTATGCCGTGCGCTGACGAGAAACGCGTGATTGTTTGGGCCAAAAATGTTGGCTTTATGCCCGCGCCCAGCACCGTTTCTCTCTCTTCTCAATCGGCAAGCTGCCTTGCTTGTAGTGTGTCTATCCCGCGTCTTATTCCCACGCAGTTTTTGGGATTCGCGTGATTTCTTTGTGTTGTAATTGATAATGTAGTTGGTTGAAGGAAGGTAATTTAAAAGTGACCGTAAACAAAATTCGTGTTGAAAAACAAATCGGACGCAGCGTATTGTCGTTCGAAACAGGCCAATTGGCCAAACAAGCTGCCGGTTCGGTAATTGTGCAGTATGGTGAAACGACCGTGTTGGTCGCCACCGCAACGAGTGACCCAAGACCAGGACTCGATTTTTTCCCGCTGACATGTGATTACCGCGAGCGTCTAGCGGCAGCAGGTAAATTCCCCGGCGGTTTTCTTAAGCGAGAAGGCCGGCCGAGCACCAAGGAAACCCTCAGCGCTCGATTGATGGATCGCCCGATTCGTCCATTGTTCCCAACCGGTTTCAAAGACGAAGTGCAAGTGCAAGCGTTTGTCATGGCAAGCGACATGCAAAACGACGGCGACATTTTGGCCATGAACGGTGCGGGTGCAGCATTGCACATTAGCTCGATGCCGTTCCACGGTCCGGTTGCCTCGGTTCGAGTCGGCAAGGTTAATGGCGAATTGATCGCATTCCCGACTTTCGAAGACCTCGAAGAAAGCGAACTCGACATGATTGTCAGTGGTTCGCGTGAAAAGGTCGCAATGATCGAAGGCTTTGCCAACGAGATGACCGAAGATGACATGATGGATGCGATTCATTTTGCCCATCAAACGATTCGCGAAATCATCGACCTGCAAGATGAACTCTATCAAAAAGTTCAACCGCAGAAAAAGGAATATGTTGCTGCTCCTGACGATGGATTGATGCAGCGTCTTAACGACGCCTACTACGATCAATTCCGCGATGCCCAGCAAACTGCTGGGAAACAAGATCGGGCTGACGCTGTTCGAGCCCTTCGTGATCGCGCAATGGGCGACGTGATCCCTGATCCGAACGCTGACGGCGCAATTGAAGTGAATCGCTTTAAGAGCGTTTGGCACGACTTGGAAGAAAAAGTCATTCGCGACTTGATCCTCGCCGGTACTCGTCCGGACGGCCGCGATGGCAAGAGCCTGCGATCGATCTACTGCGAAACCGACCTATTGCCACGCGTTCACGGTTCGGCTTTGTTCCAACGTGGTGAGACCCAAGCATTGATCACCGTCACGCTGGGAACCGCACGTGACGAGCAACGCGTCGACGGACTTCAAGAAGAGTACAGCAAGAAGTTCATGCTCGATTACAACTTCCCCTCGTTCTCGGTTGGTGAATGTCGTCCGATCCGTGGCCCTGGACGTCGCGAAATCGGTCACGGCTGTTTGGCCGAACGAAGCGTTGCACCCGTGCTGCCTGCTGCGGAAGATTTCCCCTACACGATCCGTGTGATCAGTGACATCTTGGAATCCAACGGCAGTAGCTCGATGGCTTCGGTTTGCGGTGCGACCTTGGGCTTGATGGCCGCTGGCGTTCCGATTAGCAACCCTGTTGCCGGTATCTCGGTCGGTTTGGTTCAAGATGCCAGCGGTGAAAATTTCACCTTGTTGACTGACATTCTGGGGACCGAAGATCACTTCGGCGACATGGACTTTAAGATTGCAGGAACCCAAAACGGGATTACCGGCATCCAATTGGACTTGAAGGTCACCGGCATCAGCGACGAAGTGATTCGCGCAACGCTTCAACAATCGCGTGAAGCTCGTATCGAGATCCTTCGCAAGATGTTGACGACAATCCAACGTCCACGTCGCGAAACCGCACCATCGGCACCACGACTGCTTCGTACGAAGATCGCCGCCGATAAGATCGGTGCGTTGATCGGACCAGGCGGAAAGAACATTCGCAGTATCCAAGAAACGACCGGTTGCGTGATCGAAGTGGATGACGACGGCACCGTTTTGGTCGCCAGCACCAACAAGGAAGCCGCTGCCGAAGCGATGCGTCAAGTCGAAGCTTGCACCGCAACGGTTCAAATCGGAAAGATCTACGACGGCGTTGTCAGCAGCATCAAGGACTTTGGTGCGTTTGTTGAAATTCTTCCCGGTCGCGATGGACTTTGTCACATTAGCGAATTGAGCAGCGGTTACATCAGCAGCATCGACAAAGTGGTTGCCGTTGGCGATCCAATGAAGGTCTTAGTGATCGACGTCGACGAACATGATCGCGTTAAACTAAGTCGCCGCCGAGCACTTGAAGAGTTAGGCGTTGAAGACGAAATGGCGGCCGCAGTGGAAGGCGACGGCGATGACCGTGGCGGCGACCGAGAGGGAGGCGATGGCGATGATCGCCCACGCCGACGTCGTGGTGGCGGTGGCGGTGGCGGTGGCGACCGAGGAGGCCGAGGTCGCGGCGGTGACCGAGGAGGAGATCGTGGCGGCCGCTCAAGTGGCGGAGGCGGCGGAGGTCGTTACCGCGACTGATAGCGAGCCAAATTAGTTGATCAATCCAAACGTGTCGTTCCCAATAGAACGGCACGTTTTTTTGTGATTTCTATGGCTTGGCAATATAGCGATATTGGCCTTGGTTTTGAGCGGCGATTCGCTTCATTCGAGTTTCGCCATCGCGGCTGTAGTATGCAATCGTGTGGATGATGCTGATGATGCCACCTTCGCCAAACAGATTGCGTTTGCGGTTCCTTTCCTTCAAAAGGTCCTCGGTTGACTGTGGAAATTCGCCGTCGGACAACAAGAAAATCGCGTCGGCCTTTAGTTGTAACGCAAACTCCAATAGCACGTTCGGGTTCTTTCCGCGGTTTGGCTTAATGCTCATCGCCCAACGCTGCAGAGCCGCTTTGTTCTGCGGTGTCGCATAAACACTTCTCTGTTCATCCTTGTCAGGACTGCTCAGACGCATGTAGTCGGGATTCGAGTCATAGAAAATAACGTAGAACTTTTGATCCGGCTTCAACTGGTTGATTGATCGCAACAATTCCAACCGAGCGGATTGGAAGGCGTCGCCCATGCTTTGACTGCTGTCGACCAGATAGACAAAATGGTTGCCACCACCATCGACGCCACAAAATTGCATCTTTGCATCGGAGTTCGATGGTTTACTCATTAGCGTCGACGCCGCATCGGATGACTTACGCATCATCGAACTGAGCGGACTCGGCGGCGGGTTCGATGCAGCCGTATCAGCGTAGGCAACAACGACTTCACCAAGGGGCGTCAGTTCATTCTCGACAACACTCTCGGTTGGTTCAGTTTGTTCGGTTTCCGGCTCCGTCGATTCGATCGAGAAGGTTTCCATCGACATGTCTGATTCCGACGTTGCGGATGCTGATAATGCAACCTGATCCCGTGGACTTTGCGTCTGTAAGGTAATGAGTCCCAACACAAGAAGAATGCCCACATGAACGATTGCGCTAGCGATCCATGCAGCTGGCCGCCGCTTGGGTCGATCATCGTTTTCAGCGTTCTCCTCTGGAACCGCTAGCTCGACTTCGCCGACCTCTTCGGGAACAGTGCGCGGCGCAAAAAGTTCGAACGCTGGTTCCCTTTCATCGGGTGTCTCATCAGCAGGCGTCTCGGATGGCTCCTCGCATGATTCCTTGGTCGCGACAGAAAGCTGATCGTGAACTTCTGGCCCGTCGTTCACAGGCCCGTCGTTCACTGGCCCGTCGTTCACTGGCCCGTCGTTCACTGGCCCATCGTTCACTGGCCCGTCTTGTGCGGACGTGGCAATCGACGGTGAATCCGTCGATTCAAACGCCGCAAAATGGGGGGACGCTACCGAGGGTTGTGACGAGTCGAATCGGGTAACGCGTTCCTGTATGCCAACGTCGCTACCAACCTCCGCTTGGAATTCGGAAGTTCGCTGCTGCGTCTCAGCCAATCTCTGTTGGAGCGTGCGAAGTTCGTCCCAATCACTAAAACGACGTGGTGCCCCCGTTTGTCCATGCGCCGAGTCAATTCGCAATGCGGTAAAGGCGTCGTTTTGAATTTCCGCCCGAACCTTCGGATCCAACCGAACGCTGCTATCTTTAGCGGCAATCCGGGTTGTCAGCGTGCGGATTCGCAATTCCAACTCCGCCGCCTGCGCGTCGAGCCGAGCGGCATCGCCGGCGCGACGGACGCGAACCAACTCAAGCTCAAGTGCCGATCGTTCGTCCAGAATGCTTTGCATTCTCTCTTCGGACGATCCTGATTGCAGACCGTCACCGACACCAGCATCGAGGCTGGCTTTGGCATCCGACAATTTCGATTCGAGAGAATCGCGTGTCATTGTTTCCTGAGACAATTGGTCGATGGACAAAAATCTACTTTGCCTATTGTGCGGAATATTTGAGACTTGGCAACTAAAATATTGGCTGGTTTGTGTGAATTGATGGCTCCCAGCATTTCATGCTAGGCTGTCGAATTCCTCGATTATCCATCCATTTTTCTCAACTTAGGTGTCTCATGACAAATCGTCGCCAATTTCTGGGGCTCGGCTGTGCCTCTTCGATGGGCCTTGCGCTGGTGACCGAAATCGATGCCGAAGCCGCGGGGATTCCGTCATCCTTCCCGGTTCAGTTTTCGTTGAACGCGTCGACCATTCGCGGACAAAACTTGTCGATCACCGAGCAGATCGATGTTGCCTCCCAAGCGGGTTACGATGGGATCGAGCCTTGGATTCGCGATCTGGTCAGCTATGTACAGGCTGGTGGTGACTTATCCGACCTGCGCAAACAAATTGAAGACTCTGGATTGAAGGTCTCAAGCGCTATCGGTTTCGCTAAATGGATTGTCGACGATGAAGACCAGCGCGCAGAAGGTCTGAAGGAGGCTCGTCGCGACATGGAGATGGTCAAGGAAATCGGCGGAAACCTCATCGCTGCACCACCTATCGGCGCTCACATGAGTGGCGCAACCTCACCTCCACTTGCGACCATTGCACGTCGACTTCGCGCACTACTTGAACTCAGCGATGAAACGGGCGTCGTGCCTCAGCTAGAACTTTGGGGATTCTCGCCAACGATTAGCAAGCTTGCAGAATTGGTTTACGTTGCCACTGCGACCGAACACCCCAGCGCCTGCGTACTACCCGATTTTTATCATATCTACAAAGGTGGAAACGACTTCGCCGCCTTGGGCATGATCGAAGCATCACGGATGCACTGCTTTCATATCAATGACTATCCTGAGATGCCGCCAAGCCAAATCAACGACAAGGACCGCGTCTTCCCCGGCGACGGCGTTTGCCCATTGGTGCCAATCATTCGCCAGCTGTTGAACAACGGTTTTTGTGGCACGTTTTCTTTGGAACTATTCAATCCCGAGTACTGGGAACGTGCCGCTTTGGATGTCGCCCGTGAAGGTCTCGAAAAATCAAAAGCCGTCGTTGCCCAAGCCAGCAGCTGAATAGGCATTCAAGTGGATACATCGACGTGTTTCACGACATCATTTTCGTTGTCTCACAAGTTCCCCTTTACTCGTGGTAGTGTCGTTTTCTATACCACACAATTGTCGCACCCATGTGGTTGATCACAGTTTGTGGCATTTTGAAGTTTGACATTCAAATTCGTGAAAGGATTCCTTTGTGGCTGATAGCACCCAACCCATAATCAACGCAGCATCCAGTACTGCACCAAGCAACCCAGATACACCAATGACGTCGTTCGGTGATGCAACCCAGCAGTTGATCAATCAATTCACCAACGGCGAAGGCGACGTGGCAAGTATCGCCAATTATGCAACGTTGCATTTGGTCCCTCAGCTGTTGCTAGCAGCGCTCGGCCTTGGCATCATTTTCATTGGCTATTTGGTCGCCAGCTACTTGTCTCGCGTGATCAGCAAACCGGTCTGTCGCCGCGTTGACGAGACGCTTGGCAAATTTGTCGGCAAGATTGTTTTCTACTGCATCATGTTCGCTGTCGTCGGTGCCGTTTTATCCAAGATGGGCGCCCCCCTTGGTGGACTTGCAGCGATGTTGGCTGCGGCGGGCTTTGCAGTTGGTCTTGCTTTCCAAGGCACGCTCAGCAATTTTGCATCGGGTGTCTTGATGTTGGTTTTCCGCCCCTTCAAAGTTGGCGACGTGGTCAATGCAGCAGGTGTCGTTGGGAAAGTCAACGAAATCGATCTATTCACAACGACGCTCGATACGCCTGACAATCGCCGCATCATTGTTCCTAACAGTTCCATATCAGGCGGCACCATTGAAAACATCAGCCACCATCCGCATCGACGCGTCGAAGTACCAGTGGGTGTTGACTACGCTGCTTCGATCGATGCGACTCGTGCGACACTTGAAGCAGCCGTCCATCAATTCGATCAAGAAATGGTCCAAGGTGAAGGCCGAGGTTCGGCAGTGGTCCTTAGCAACCTCGGTGCCAGTAGCGTCGATTGGTTGGTGCGAATGTGGGTTCCATCGAAGGACTTTTTCCGGCTAAAAGAAGGTTTGATTCGTGAAGTCAAAATGCAACTTGACGCTGCGGATATTGGAATTCCCTACCCACAAATGGACGTTCATTTGCGTCGCGCCGACGCCACAGATGAAGCTCTGTTCCAACGTCCTCGGATTCGTCCAATACGCAGTGGCACGGATCCCGAATCACTCTCCCAAGTCTCCTGATTTACCAAGCCAAAAAACGTTACGAAATCAACTTAGGTCTCACGCAGCAAACGACTTACGATTGCTGGCTCAGTTTTTTTGAAAAACCAACAACCTAGCGACTTCATTAGCGATTAAGATGGCGACGATCTAAAAAATTGTCGTCATCTTTTTTTTCGCTTCATGGCTGCTTCGTTTATTCTTTTTGAAGCACCGTAGGCAACATCCGACGAAGGAGGTAGTCGCGGTATGTGGCACACCAGCCGAGGGGATCGCACTTTAATCTCGAGTGAAGCATCGTTGGTCAGTTTGGCAATTGACACAATGATTGATGCGTTGTTGGTTCATCTAGACGAAGAGGATGAATCGATCATGCCACCAGAGTGCCAATCGGGCATCGCCGTGTACGACGTTTTAACCGCGTCGCAACGCGTTGGGTTGCTACACGATGTGGCACGATACTTGTTGACCGAAACTGAAAAGACATTGTCCTTATCGGCGGCCACGGAAGCGGCCATAGCGGCGCTCTATATTGAGGTTCGCGACCAATTGGCAATCGAGATTGATTTGTATAGTGAAAACCCCATTGAAGGCCTGCAGACCGACTCGCTGCGATGGCGAATGCTGGTCTTAGCCGCCTATCTTTCGCTCAATCAGATCCCTGACAATGAAGAGCAAACGGAACGGAATCAATTGGAGTTCAACGATATCTCCGAAGATGATATGGACTCGGAACCGTTCGGATTGCCAGCCATCGATTCGGACGATTTGGAACATTGGGAAAGACTCATCGAAAGCTTAACCGATGCGGTTCTATGGGACCGTGATTATGAGTTAGCCGAGAGTTTCTTGGACGTCGACCCCGGCGTGTCGAACCAACGACGACGATTGTTGGGCATCGACAATGACTACTTCACCTACGTCGCACCGGATCCTCGTCCCGAACAAGTAATGCAATTGGTTTGGGACACTCGTGACATCTTGCGGTCCAAACCACGCTAGCCTGCGGTTTGCCATCTTTCCCCCAAGACAAACCACCCAAGACAAACCACCGAGGGGATGTTGCTGATGTGACAGTCGATTTTTGGCGAAGGACCCACGCGATCACGGACGACCCGACACCCAAAAGCCTCGATAGTGAGAGGATACGCGCAGGCCCAACTTCGGCCGGGACAAAACATTGCACCGCCACCGAATTCTTGGCGGGTGGGATTCCCAAAAAGCGATTGGATCGATATATCAAAACATAGCGATATATCGGCCAAAGGCCTTCGTTTGTTTAAGATTAAGCACCGAAGATGCCACAAGGCAGATTCAAATAACTACAGGACGAGCAAAAATGGTTACACAAAAAAGTGATCGACGGACAATTGTGGTAGTGGGTGGCGTCGCCGGTGGGGCTTCGGCTGCCACACGGGCACGGCGGATGAATGAAGAGGCCGAGATTATCCTGCTGGAAAAGGACGGGGATGTCTCGTTCGCCAATTGTGGGCTGCCCTACCATATTGGTGGCGAAATCGCCGATCGGTCTGCTTTGGTGGTAGCATCGTCGGAATTTCTCCGTCGCCGCTTTCGCCTCGATGTGCGAACCCATCATGAAGTGATCGCGGTTGACCGGCCAAACAAACGCGTGGAAGTGCGTCGCGGAGACTCCAAAGAAACGCTTTGGATCCAATACGATAAATTGATCCTTGCCCCTGGTGCATCGCCGATTCATCCACCGATTCCGGGTGCGAACGCATCGAATGTGCTGACCTTGCGCAACCTCGACGACATGGATCGGATCAAGAGAATTGTCGATGCCGAGTCGACATCAAAAACGGTCGTCGTCGGTGCCGGGTACGTTGGCCTTGAAATGGTCGAGCAGCTGGTTTTGCGTGACATTGAAACGTCATTGGTGGAATTGCAGCCGCAAGTACTACCGCTTCTGGATTCGGAAATGGCTGAGCCAATCGCTGCTGAATCGGTCGCCAAAGGAGTGTCGCTGTTTTTAGGACGTGGGGTGACCGAGATTGTCACCGATGAAAACAACCGTGCGACCGCGGTCGTTTTAGGTGACCGAACGAAGATCGACACGGATTTGGTCATCTTAGGCATTGGCGTTCGCCCGAACACAAAATTGGCCGCTGACGCCGGCCTTAAGATTGGCGAAACCGGTGGGATTGTGACGAATGACTACATGCAGACTAGCGATCCTGATATTTATGCAGCCGGAGACGCTTGCGAATACGTTTACGGGCCGACTGGAAAAAGAATGCGAGTTGCATTGGCCGGACCCGCGAACCGAGCGGGTCGATTGGCTGGCCAGCATGCGGCAACCGATGAATCCGATCCCATGCCCGCAGTGCAGGGTACTTCCGTTGTACGAGTCTTTGGATGCAGTGCAGCGAGCACCGGTTTAACGCGTAGCTTTGCCAAACGCCTTGGGATGGCGGCCAACAGCGTAACGATCATCGCTAAGAATCATGCCGGCTATTTCCCAGGCGCCGAAATGATGACCTTGAAATTAGTTTACGATCCCAAGACCGAGAAGATTCTTGGTGCTCAAGCAGTCGGTGGCGAAGGTGTTGACAAGCGGATTGACATTATCGCAACGGCGATGCATTTCGGTGGAACGGTTCGCCAATTGACGGGAATCGATTTGTGTTACGCACCGCCTTTTGGATCAGCGAAAGACCCCGTTCATATGGCAGCGTTTGCAGCCTGCAACCAACTTGACGGTATCAGTGATTTCTACGAGTTCGACGCGGACCTAACCGGCAAGCAAGTGGTCGATGTTCGTACTAGCGGCGAAATTGAAAAAGCACCGCTTACCGGGGTGAAAGATGCGATCCACATTCCGGTGGACGAACTTCGAGACCGGATGAGTGAATTGGACGAGAGCGCCGAAACCGTCGTGGCATGCGCCGTTGGAGTTCGCGGTCATATTGCCACACGGATTTTGCATCAGAGGGGTTTCAGCGTCAAGAATCTCTCCGGCGGAGCGACCGTTTATAACCGAGCCAAGAAGAAGAGTTAACTAAAATACTTTTTGCAGAATCGCCACATCAACCCAGCGCCCGTTCATTCGGCCGATTTCCTTTTGGATACCGACCATTTCGTATCCGTGCCGATAATGGAATCGCATACTGCGATCGTTGGTAGCGATAATCCTTGCGACCGCGTGATGCAGATTGCAGGTACGGCAATGGCGATCGATTCTTGCCTGCAATAAATCCGCAGCCCCACGCGCAACCGCTTCGGGCCGCAGATAAATTGCCGTTTCGCATGAAAACCGGTACCCGTACCGCTCGCTATAGCGGCGCGCACAAGCCCATCCATCGATCGCGTCGCCGAGCGCCTTCACGCGTTCGGCGACGTACCACCCATCAGGAACGGGTGCCTTGATCCTTGCTGAAATTGCACTCGTCGTTTGATGTGCACCATCAAACGTCGCACTGCCAATTTCAATGTAATGATTGTAGATCGCCGCAACCTGTTCGCCATCTTGTGGTGTTGCTTGCCGAATTTGAATCGCCGGTTCAGCGGTTTGCGAATTGGTAGTTTGCATCGCGTTTCCATTAATGCATGAATGGGCTAGGCACCACTACGAGAGTGGCATTGCCCCGTTACCCTTGTTCGTTTCCATAGCCACTCAACAGCCTCGCGCACACTGGCTTGGTGCTCTTCATCAATCAATCCGTCGTGACTGAGCCCCCTAAGTTCGACCATTCGCTGCGGCCCAGCATAGACATTACGGATCAATTGCTGCATCGCGGGAGGCACCAAGGTGTCACGTTCGCTTTGCAGGAACAATCCAGGCCCCGTTACTTTCTCGGCCGTATGGATTGCGTTCATCGCGGGGGTCAATTGGTCCGTAACCGGATTGACCAACGCGCCTAGCGGATAGTTTTTTGCAATCCGGCGAACGACGAGATCGATGGGTGGCGGATTTCGCAACAGCAACCCGTATGCTTTTTGATCGGATGCCGCCGCGACATGTAGCGCCGTGACGCACCCCAGGCTATTTCCGCTGAGCCAAATTGGCGGCACTCCTTCGCCTTGTTCTTCCGCATATTTCTCGGTGACTTGGCGATGAAATTCGAGTGCTGCCTTTGCGATTCCTCTTAGGGTCGCTCGCCCGGCGCTTCGTCCATAACCGGGTGGGTTCCATGTCCAAAGATGAACATTCTGAGCGGGGCTAAGGTATTCGGTCGGGAATGCAGTCGCACGCTCGGCGCGGCCTGCCGTTCCGGGGAATTTGAGGACCAATAAATCAGGCCGCTCTCTCGTCGGATCACTTTGACGAAAGAAGGTTTCCAGCGGTCCTTGCTTCGACGTCATCATCACCCGACGCTGTATTCCACAATCAAGTGGATCACGCGAAGGACGCAGCACAAGTCGGTCGAGCAGATAGCTTCGAAAACGATGGATAGGTCGGCGAGGCATGATTCCCTAGTGAACCCGTTGTCCCGGCTGTGCACCTTCATCGACGCCAAGGATAAACACTTCCTCGCCACCCGGTCCAGCTGCAGTGACCATCCCTTCGCTCAAACCAAACCGCATTTTGCGAGGTTTCAAGTTGGCGGCCATCACTACCAATCGGCCAACCAATTTCTCAGGATCGTAAGCCGCCTTGATTCCAGCAAAAACTTGCCGCCGCTCGTCACCACCGAGACTCAGTGTCAATTTCAGTAATTTGTTCGCTTCGGGAACATGCTCAGCCGATACCACGCGTGCGACTCGCAAGTCGACTTTCGCGAATTCGTCGATTGAAATTTCATCTGCGATCGGCTCATCCTTCAGCGGTTGGTCGCTGTCGTTGAACGCGGCATCGTTCGTTGGGGACGCGTTATCTTGCGCCGCATCGGCTGCGGCTAATTCTTTGCTTTCGTCGATCATCTTCTTTAAATCCTTGGATTGAACTCGGTCCATCATACGTTGAAATTTTGCAACAGGAATACCGACAAGGGGCGTTTTACTTTGATCCCACGAAGTAATCGGGGAACCCAATAGATCCCCGCATTGTTTTGCCAAATCAGGCAAAACCGGTGCAATGTAAATCGCGAGTTGGCGGAACAAATTAAGAGCTACAGTGCAAACGTCTTGCAACTCGCCTTGTCTCTCAGCATCTTTCTTCATTTCCCACGGTTTGGCGTGTTCGACAAACGGATTTGCTGCGTCGGCAAGCTCCATGATTCGCCGCATCGCCCGGCTGAAGTCACACGCTTCGTAGGCAGCCGCGATTTCGTCTCCGGCTTTGGCTGCCGCTGCGAACAAACCACCGTCGTCAGGGTACTGTTTGGACAATCCAGTCGTGCTCGCAAATTTGCCCACGCGGCTTGCTAAATTGACGACTTTGCCGACCAAATCACTGTTGACCTTTTCCGTAAACTCGTCGATCCCCAAATCCAAGTCTTCGACGCGTGGTGTTAACTTCGTTGCGTAGAAATACCGCAAATAAGATGGATTTGAATACTTCAAGTACGTTTCAGCAGAAACCAGTGTGCCGGTCGACTTGCTCATCTTTTCACCGGCAACGGTCAAGAAACCGTGAATGCGGACTTTGGTTGGCAAACGGAACCCGGCTGACTCGAGCATCCCCGGCCAAAACAAAGTGTGGAAGTAAGTGATGTCTTTGCCAATGAAGTGGTGGATTTCACACGAATCACTGTTCCACCAATCTTCAAGCTTTTCACCGTTCGAATCGCACCATTGTTGAGTGCTTGCGATGTAGCCAATCGGCGCGTCGAACCAGACGTACCAAAAATTGCCGGGTGAATCGGGAATTTCGAAACCAAAGTACGGTCCCGGTCGACTAATGTCCCAATCGCGAAGCTCGTTGGCCAAGAAATGGCCTTTCAAATAATTAGCCGTCTCGCTTTGAAGCGCATCACTGGTGTCAATCCAATCGGCCAGAAAGCCATGCAGCTTTTCAAGTTCGACAAACAGGTGTGTCGATTCACGCAGGATTGGCGTTGCACCGCTAAGCGTACTTTTGGGATCGATCAAATCGGTGGGGCTATAGGTATGTCCGCAAACGCAATTGTCACCCGGTTGATCGGTGCGGCCGCATTTAGGACAGGTCCCGCGAACAAAACGGTCAGCCAAGAAGGTTTCCGCTTCGGGGTCATACAATTGCTCTACCGGACGCTCAGCGATCAGATCCTTGTCGCGCAGCGATTGCCAAATCTTGGCACAGATGGTGCGGTTCTCGTCGCTGTGGGTGCTGCCGTAATTGTCAAATTGGATTCCAAAACCGTCAAAATCGCGTTGGTGGGACTCACTCATTGCCGCGATCAACGCTTCCTCGCTGCGGCCTTCTTTGCGAGCGCGGATCATGATTGCCGTGCCGTGAGTATCGTCGGCACAAACGTAGATACAGCGATTGCCACGCAATTTTTGGAACCGGACCCAAATGTCAGTCTGGATGTACTCGACCAAGTGGCCAATATGGATCGGACCATTGGCGTATGGCAGGGCGCTGGTGACGAGAATTCGACGTGTCATCTAGATAATCAGGGGGTAATTTGGCGTAAAGGAACTCAGTATGTGTCCAAAAACACGGCCGGATCGGCCCGCAAAAGGGGAATTGTAGCCTTGAATTCGAAATTGGACGATCCGGTAGAAAGATTCACAACCCGACGCTTTGCAGCCGCCCACGGGTTCGCTTTGGGTGTGTCAAAAATCGTGAATTGCCGTTAAAGTTTCCTTTTGAACCAACTAAAAACTCCCTAACGAATGGGCCAATCCCTTGGAAAACGACACACTCGCCTCCTTGTTAGGCCCAGACGCGGATCCCGTTGCAGCAGGTTGGCGGCTTCGCGAGATCGCCGAAAGTGGTCAACACACCGGCGCCGACCTCATTGACGAACTCTGCAAGGGCCCCGGCATCGTTGGCCGATCCGACAGAGCGATTTTGGGAGGTCTGCTACATCTAATTCATAAGTTAATCATGGACCAGGCGGTAGAGTCCGAAGGCCAATCGCTTCTGAAACTCGATTCAACTCAGATCGATAAACTGCTCCAATGCTTGCCTAGCGAAACGCCAAACGCCTATCTGCTGCTGCATCTTTTGGCCATGATTCGATCCGACGTGTCGTTGTCCATCATGGTACAGCGATTGATCGAGTCGCCTCCGCAAAAGTGGATGGAGGCAGCCCAAGCGATCAGCCCCCTGATGCAACACGCCGATTGGCAAATGGGTTGGGTCTTCCCTCGTTTACTCGAATCATTACAGCACCCTTCTCTCGCAGCTTCCACGTTAGACCTCGCAAACTATTTGGTCCGTAGCCGGGGCATCTCACCACATCCGGCTGCCGAAAAGCTTGACATGCTGAACATGTTGCTTGGTGAAGTAAGTAACCGGCTTGGAAAATTTGAAGAAAACCCGCGAGAATTTGGCGACGATGTGGAAACTGTCCAGGCCATGTTAGGCGAGGCTGTCGCATTAGCGGTATCGTTGTGTGATACAGTTGGATTGATCGGAGATCCTTCGTCGATTGGAAAATTAAACCAAACCGTTGATTTGAAACACCGCCGAGTGCAATGCGAAGCAGCCGGTGCATTGGCAAAATTGGATGATGATCTGGGCAAGAAACGTCTGCTTGAACTAACGGCTGATCCCGCGGCTCGGCTTCGGGCGATTCACTATGCCGATGAACTTGGGTTGGGCGATTCAGTTGATGAAGCGATGCGAAGTGACACCGCGACTGCCGAAGCGGAAATGGCCCTTTGGTTAACCCAACCACAACAAATGGGGGTTCCACCAACCGCAGTCGAAGTGATCGAATCGCGGCGGATGCTTTGGCCTAGCTTCAATGACCGAATCGATGTCCACTTGGTTCGGTTCGAATACAGCTTTGGCGACAAAAAATATAGCAACGTCGGCATCACCGGGCCGGTTGTCTTTGCATTGTCCACCGATGTCGCCGATTTGCCAGTCGAAGATATCTACGCAATCTACGCGGGATGGCATGCCGAGCATTCTGAAATTTTCACGGTTGCAGCAGACCAGTTCAACGTCGCACAAAAAAGAGCAATGGCGATTTACGAAAAGCACCTCGATCAATTGGGATACGAAGAGATCAAACCGGAACTGTTAGGCTTTTTCCTCGACGAACAAGCGGGTGTGTTGACGGCGGTCCGTGATGGGACCGCTTGCATCGTTGTCACCGATGCGCTCGAAACGATCGACCAACCCACCGCAGGTCGAATGCGACCGTTGACGCCCGGTGATGCGTTCAATCTATACAAAGGACGCAAAATGCTTCGCACGTTTAATCCAACATTCGAAGAAGATCCGACATTCGAAGATAACCCTACTTCCGATACTTAAACGCTACCGGCGCGCCGTTCCGCACGCATTAGCGAGCTTTGGTGTGCGGATTTGCCCGTTTATCAATGCGTGGACACCTGGAAATTGGTTATTATAGGATTAACGTGACTTTGGCACTCGGTCTGCATCCCAATCACTGCCTGTCATGTCCCGTTGGACAAACGTGGGTAACTATGAGGCGAATGTGATGGAAAAACCGATCTCGATTCTGCTAGTTGAAGACGACCACGACTTTCGTGATTCCTGCGCAAGGTGGATGCAACGCAAAGGTCACCATGTGGTTGCTGCGGCCAGCGGTGCAGAAGCATTAGCGATTTGCCAACGACATGATTTCGATGTCGGAGTGATCGACTTGAATATGCCCGGGATGTCGGGAATCGAATTGCTTCAACGAATCCGAGGCGACAACATTGATTTAGAAGTGGTCATTTTGACGGGCCAAGGAACGATCGAATCGGCGGTCCAAGCGATGAAAATGGGGGCAAGTGATTACTTGACCAAGCCATGCCCACTGGGAGAGCTTGAACACCATTGCGCGTTGGCGCACGAACGCAGCTTGCTGCGTCGAGAAAACCAACAACTCAAAGCGATTTTGTCGCGAAACCAGACCGTAGCAAGGCTTGTCGGCGATTCACCGGAAATGAAACGGGTCGCGAAATGGATCGAACGGATTGCCCCAACCGATAAGCCAGTCTTGATTACAGGCGAAAGTGGGACGGGCAAAGAGGTTGTTGCCAAGTCGATTTGGCGGGCAAGTCACTTGTCGCACAATCCGTTCGTCACAATCAATTGTGCCGCGTTGCCCGAGACGCTTGTGGAAAGCGAATTGTTCGGCCACCAAAAAGGCTCCTTCACCGGCGCGACAGCCGACAAACCAGGACTATTCGAAGTGGCTAGCGGTGGCACGTTGTTTATTGATGAACTCGGTGAGATGCCGTTGTCGCTTCAGCCGAAATTGCTCCGAGTGCTCGAAGATGGTTCGATGCGGCGAATTGGCTCTCATAAGGAACGCAAGGTGAATGTGCGAGTAATCGCCGCGACCAACCGTGACTTGTCCGAGGATGTGCAAAACGGTTCATTCCGCGAAGATCTTTTCTATCGCGTCAATGTGTTGCCAATCGACTTGCCACCACTGCGCAACCATGTCAGTGATGTGGATCAATTGATTGATTACTTTATGCCCGACGGTTGGTCGATTGATGCTGCGGCGCGCCATGCGATGAACGAACATCCTTGGCCAGGCAACGTACGCGAGCTAATCAATGTCATCCAACGCGCGACGATTCTAGCGGACAACGATGAAATCACGCTCGACGATTTGCCACGTGAATTGACTCATCACGACCGAAAGCATGACGGTGAAGGCATTTCACATCGGCATGGGGTAGGCGATGACACAAGCGATCGCCTCGATGACATTGCCAAAGACCACATCTTGTATATTCTCGATCGAGAGAACGGCAACAAAGCCAAGAGTGCGAGAGTGCTTGGAATTCATCGTCGAAAACTCTATCGCTTGCTTGAACGCTACCACTTGACTGGACAGACCGCGTCTTCGAGCGATAATGAGTCATCCTCGATTGTCGCCGATGTCTTTGATTAGTGCGTCTTCGATTGCCAACCTGTGCGAGTAATGACGTGTTTGAATGATGTGGGCCGCAACTAAGCAGCACGCGGTTGAAAGTCAAAGGGTATCATTGGTTGTCAAACCACGATTTTTCAACAAGCGTGATTGGAATAGAGGATTTGCGTATTTCAAGACATGATTCCAAGAGAAGGATTCCATTTGGAATCTGTCATCCGCATACTGCGAACGTACTTGGTTTTCACCAGCCGGCATTCCGCATGGCCGGTTTGGCGTGCTTGTTCGCTTGCCTTTGCTTGTTGATTGCAGATGTTTCTGCCTATGCCCAATCAATGAATTTTGAAAAGGCGCCGATTCTTTACAACGACACTCCGGTGCACGATCGCGCTGCTCTATTGAGCAAAAAACTACGTGCCAACGAAGCATCGTTGGTTTGGGAAGACAGTCATGGCTACTTGAGATCCGTGCTCGAGGCGTTGGCGATTCCCGTCAGTTCACAAACGTTGGTGTTTTCCAAAACCAGCCTTCAATTGCATCGAATCTCTCCCAAAACGCCTCGCGCTTTGTATTTCAACGACGATACATACGTGGGATGGTGCCAAGAAGGCGATGTCATAGAAATCGCGGCGACCGATCCACAACAAGGTGCGATTTTCTACACCATCGAGCAATCGCCAAACGAATCACCACGATTAGTCCGTGATCGCGGGCAGTGCCTGACGTGCCATGCATCCAGCCGGACGCAAGATGTGCCAGGATATCTCGTACGGAGTATGTTTGTCGACGAACGTGGCTATCCAAAATTCGGAAGCGGCACGTTTTTGACCGATTACACCAGCAAATTCGAAGATCGCTGGGGCGGTTGGTACGTGACCGGCTCGCACGGCGAGATGAGACACATGGGTAACGAGATCGCCACCGGCAAAGATTCCGACGCCAAAGTTGACCGAGAAGCGGGAGCAAACAACCATGACCTTTCCGGGCGGTTCAATGTCAAGCCTTACCTAAGTCAACACAGTGATGTGGTCGCATTGATGGTGCTTGAACACCAAACCCAAATGCATAACGCGATCGCAGCCGCCAGCTTCGAAACGCGAACGGCACTAGAGCAAGCGAAGCAAATGAACGAATTGTTAGAGCGTCCCGCTGACTACCAGAGCGAGTCAACGAAGCGGCGGCTCGACCGAGCAGCTGAAAATGTCGTGAAGCATTTATTGATGCTCGGCGAGTTTCCATTGACGAGCTCTGTCAACGGTACAAGTACATTTGCGAATCAGTTTTCCGAGTCGGGTAAACGCGATTCCAAAGGACGCTCGCTTCGCGATCTTGATCTGCGAACAAGGCTGTTTCGGTATCCCTGTAGTTTTTTAATTGACAGCGATGCGTTTGATCAATTGCCCGCTGCGGTACGCACAAAAACGATTGTGAAGCTGCGCAGCATTCTTGAAAACCGGGATGCGCCGGATGCCTACTCGCACATACCGCCCGAAACGCGGCAAGCAATCCTTGAAATCCTTCACGAGCAAAAACCCGAATTATTTGACGGGCATTCCACATCGGAATGAGCAAGGCTTTTTCTTTCGCCTCGGCTGTGCGATACTCCCATCGTTGATCTTCTTCGTTTCTCGCAGCTAAGATTTTTGCCATGACGAATCACCAATACATCGATCGCCTAGTCAATTTGCTCGATCCCGAAGCGAACCAAGTTTTCAACATGTCCGTCGAGGATGCCACCGAGGCGGTGGGTAGTGGCGACCCCCAACAAATTGCTCAAATCGAAGGCCAATTTGCACTGATCCATAAAAAGGACAAAGTGGTACGGATGGCGCGGTCGATCGCTCGCCCGATGCGATTTTTTCTCGCCAAACGAAGCGAAGGTCCCTGTCTTGTGGTGGCAGAGCGGATTGACGAAATCAAAGCGTTCCTCGAATCAGAGGGGCTCGATGACCAATTCCATCCCTCGTACACACGGATGGTTCCCGCCCACTACCTTTTCGAACTGCATCTAATCGGTTGCCCTGACCCCAACCCAGGCTACCAACGTTTCTTAACTCCGAAGCAAAATAGCTTGCCGCCCGATTTGGATGTGATCGGCACCACTTATATCAGCAAATTGGCTCAGCAATGCGATCGTTGGCTCGACACAATTGACCCCAAAGAACCGATCGGAGTGATGTTTTCGGGCGGGATCGATAGCGGGTCAGTTTTCTTGGTGTTGTACCATTTACTATTGCAGCGAGGGGAATCACCAAGCCGGCTCAAAGCGTTTACGCTCGCAGTCGATGGCGACGGAGCGGATGCGGAACAATCACGCGAGTTTCTCAAGAAATTGGGGCTGGAAATATTCCTCGAAACGATAGATGTACCTGTTTCGGCGATCGACTATCGCAAAGCGATTGCGGCGGTGGAAGATTACAAGCCGCTCGACATTCAATCCGCAACGATGGGTTACGCATTGTGCGAAGCAATCCGCGAGCGTTATCCAGATTGGAAATATTTAGTTGACGGAGACGGTGGGGACGAAAATTTGAAGGACTACCCGATCGAAGACAATCCAGAACTAACGATCCGTAGCGTTTTGAACAACTTGATGTTGTACCAAGAAGGTTGGGGCGTCGATGCGGTCAAGCATTCTAAAACCTATTCGGGCGGCCAAAGCCGCGGGCATGTTCGCACTTACGCACCGGGGCACCATTTTGGATTCGTTGGCTTTAGTCCTTACGCGCTGCCAAGTGTGATCGAAGTCGCCGAAAGTATCCCTTTTATCGAATTGACGGATTGGCAACACGACAAACTTTACGCATTAAAAGGTGAAATCGTAGGGCGAGGCATCAAGGCAGTCACGGAAATCGATATGCCCGTATTCCCCAAACGTCGATTTCAACACGGAATCACATCGAAACAAGATTTCGAGTCTCTGTTTCCCCAATCCGAATCGGAATATCGGGCTGAATTCACACGATTGTATGGTTGATCAATTCCATGACGGATCAGTTTCCCCAATTCACAGATAGCGAGATCGCTAGCTTGCGCGGCGATCGCATCGACGTATCGCCAAAGCAGCCTTACGCGATGCTGGTTGAACCCGAACGCAACGCATCGGGTGAAGTGATCGATGTTGCGACCATCTTTCTAACGAATCGAGAATGCCCTTTTCGTTGTTTGATGTGCGATCTCTGGAAAAACACGCTCACCGAAACGGTTGCGGAGGGTGATATCCCCGGACAAATCCAATTTGCATTGGATCAATTACCGGCTGCTCGCGAGGTCAAACTCTACAACAGTGGCAGCTTCTTTGACCGAAAGGCGATTCCCCCAGAAGATTATGCAGAGATAGCAACATTGGTTCGTGGCTTTGATACGGTGATTGTCGAGAATCACCCCAAACTGTGCTCCGATGCCTGCGAAACCTTTCGCGATCTTATTGCCCCTGCACAACTGGAAATAGCAATCGGCCTCGAAACATGTCACCCGGAATTGTTGCAGACCCTCAATAAAGGCATGCAACTGAGTGATTTTGACTCAGCACTCAGGCGACTGCACGACCTCGACATTCGCACTCGCGTGTTTCTGCTGCAAAGCTTGCCTTACTTGACTAAGGATGAAGCGATCGACTGGACGTTGCGTTCAATCGATTATGCACTGGATCGAGGAGTCAGTTGCTGTTCGGTGATCCCCACTCGATCGGGTAACGGAATGATGGAAACATTGGTCTCGCAAGGCAAGTTCTCGCTTCCAACGAGTGCTTCTCTTGAAACGGTCGCCGAGTTGGGACTTCAACGAAAATCAGGTCGCGTCTTTATCGACTTGTGGGATTGCGAGCGTTTCTTTCTCTGCGACCACTGCCGAAGTCGACGCGTCGAGAGACTGCGGCAAATGAATCTTACACAAACGGTACTCGAACCGATCGAGTGCCCGCATTGTTAACGTTGCAGTGATGAACACAATGAGTTCGCAATCTAAAGTTTTTGACGTCATCATTCTCGGTGCTGGCTTTGCCGGTAGTCTTTTGGGGACGCTATTATCCAAACGCGGAATGAGCATCGCGGTTGTCGATCGTGACAAACATCCACGGTTCACGATCGGCGAATCATCAACTCCCGCAGCCGATTTTTTGCTTCAGCACATCGTGACACAATTCGGAATCGAGGAATTGCAACCCTTGGTTCGATTCGGTTCATGGCGAAAAACGCATCCCGAGATCCTGTGCGGTTGTAAACGGGGATTCAGCTATTTCGATCATGGTCGTAGCGGCGGCTTTGAAGCGACAAGTAATCATCGTGATGAATTGCTGGTTGCCGCCAGTGTGTCGAATGAAGTCGCTGACACCCAATGGTATCGAGCCGATGTCGATCAGTTTTTCGCTGATGTGGCTCGAAAATACGGTGTCACGATGATGGAGCAAACCGAGATTGAATCGATTCGCCGTGCCGCACCGAATGATTGGCGAGTGAACATCCAAAGTGAACAGGGAACGAGTCAGCTTGCGGCGCCGATGATTGTCGATGCAACCGGTAGTGGACGTTGCCTAGCAAAGAGACTAGGGATCCAGGATATTTCGGATCGGTTCATGACGAAATCATCGGCGATCTACAGCCACTGGGAAAACTTGACTCCACTAACCGATTGGCTTGCTGCCCGCGGTGCAGCACTCAATGACTATCCGTATCGAGCCGAGGATTCGGCGGTACACCATTTGTTCCGCGATGGTTGGCTATGGCATTTGCAATTCGCAAATGGTCGCACCAGTGTTGGTTTTGTATTCGACGAATCCGAATCGGATAGGGACGTTTCGATTGCTCAACAAACGGATTGGCAGGGAGTGTTGAGAGATCATCCTGTCATCAATGAATGGATGAGCGATGCAAACATCTGTGCGTTCCCAGGGAAAGTCTTTCGCACACCACGATTGCAGCGACTAGCCTCCGTTGCTGCGGGTGAGGATTGGGTAGCGATGCCGTTCACGACCGGGTTTATTGATCCGATGCACAGCACGGGGATTGCCCACTCGCTAAGCGGAGTCGAACGTATCGCCCAGATCTTGCTGAATGAAACAAACGAAAGTCGGGGCGACTCACTTCGACACTACTCCGATACGGTGCTGCAAGAATTTGAAACGATCGACCGTTTGGTATGGGGGTGCTATGTCGGGCTTCGAGATTTCCGATTGTTCAATGCGTGGAGCATGATCTACTTTGCCGTCGTGACGACTTACGAGCGACTTTTCTCACAATCGGCGGATCGTCCCACCGGTTTCCTGGGAGCTGATCAAACCGACATTCGCGATCGAGTGGGCGGGCTTACGGATGAGTTGCGTTCGATCCAAGCAAGCGACCGCATCAAAGACCATTCGGTAATCGAATCCTTCATTGAGACGATTCGCATGACGATCCAACCTATCAACCAAGTTGGGCTTTTCGATCCACCGATCCAAAACATGTACCATCGGACGGCCGCAAAGTAGCACGGCCCTACGGTTTGTTTGGCTTCCCTGCCATCACCTCCATCGACTTATCGAACATGGTCACGATATTGGGAGTCTGTAAAGTAGCGATTCGTTGGCGAGCTCTTTGCGCGGCCTGTTCGCGTTGTTGCCAATCGGCTAAGCGCTGAACGATACTGACAGCCTCGCCGAGCGTCTCATAGCGAAATTCGTCATCGGCCCAATCGAGGTAACTCAATCGATTCGGCAGGACAGGTACGGCACCGGCCCAGATTGCTTCACAAACGGCGATGCCAAAGAATTCGTGGTCTGCGGTGGAAACAACGAAATCGACTTGCTCAAGCCAACTGCGGTATTCGTCCACCGATTCGACAAAGTCGTCAAACAGTATTCGGTTACCAAAATGTTGGCGAATTTGTGTTAACGCGGGCGCATCATGGTTGCCACGTTTGCCGAGTAAAACGAGGTTAAATTCCACACCGGCGCGATCCAAAAGCCTCAAAAATTCAACAAATCGGTCGGGGCGTTTGTCGTATTCCCAGCGGGCCACCCAGCCGATGCGCAGCGTCGTTCCAGCTTGATTCGCTTGTTGTCGCTTGATCGTCCATGGATCGAACCCAGGTGCGATCACCTGACTTTTTTCTTTCAGAGAATCGAAATCATGAATCGCGACTGAATCGGGCATCCGACGAACAAAGGACTTCGCCGCGTCGAGAAACCCGTCGAGGTGAAAACGCGAATTGAAAAGACAACCATCCGCGGCAATGGCAGTTAGCAAGTTAGTGTAACCGTAATGATGATCGCTTCTTGCATCGGGGGAATCGGGATACATCCATTGGTTCTCATGAAAATATACCGCCGTCGGCAAGCAACTCAGCTCAACTCGTTTCGTTAAACCACGCCATGTTGGCAAATCGAGCATCGACGAACAAACCAGGGCATCCCAAGGACTCTCCTCACTCGCACCCCGATCCGCCTGCTTCGCAAAGTCCAATGCCGATGAACGCATTCGCCATTTCCAATGTACCGGCTTTCCCGTCATCAATGTCCATTGGTGTTGGCTATGCCGGACCACAGAATCGGCGAAAACGCGATGGCTTCCGCCGTAATAAGGTTCGATAAACAGAAAGTGCATATTGAATACGCTCTTCGTTACGCCTGCATCGGCGGTTCATCGCCCGATGGTCCGTACATACCAGGGACCGGAATGTCGTTGAGTCGCAAATAGACGCAAAGGATCGCGCGATGGTGGATTAAGTGATTCATCACGAACGATCGAATAACCACCGAACGAGGCATCGTCATTAACGGTACGCCGCTCTTCGTCAGCGACCATACAAACGCCATTGCATCATCGTCGACTTTTTCTATCGCCGCGTGTGCGGATGCGACGTTCTTGTCAAACGCTGCAAGGATTTCGTCTCGCGAAGTCAGCGTGGGCGTTTCGTAGCCTTCGATATCCCATTCCGCTTGGCTCAGTGTTCCTTCAACCCAACCTGGGATTTCAGCTAGGTGATTCGCATTCCATCCGATTGTGTTTGATTTTGGATGCGGCTTCCAATCGAATTTATCATCGGACAATGATTCGAGCACTTTGCGAGTGCTCGCCATCTCTTGGTCAAACTCTGGAAGAATTGTCTCTGCGTAAGTCATCGGTGAATCCAAAAAGAAAAAAGGAAAAGGGTGCCGCCATCATAACGCAAAAGCAATCGCCAATCTGCGGGCAACTCCTCGAAGCAGATATGGAATTGAAAGGCGGGTCTCGTGACGCTTCGTTTCGAAGTGACGGACGAGTCCGAAAGGGATGCCGCCGTGGAAAAATTCGGCAATGGTCGATTGATTCAATGAGTTCCCATGATCAACCTAACATCGCATGAATAACTCGCGATGGCTTGGTTACGTTGGACAAACGCTGCGGCAACCCTTGGCTCATAAAGGTGAGTTGTTTGTGGTCAATTCCCATCACATGCAACAGCGTCGCGTGCAAATCGTGCGGACTGACTGGTTCCTCGACGGCTTCGTAGCCGATTTCGTCGGTCGCGCCGATCGTCGTTCCCGGCTTCACACCACCACCAGCGAACCACATGGTGAAAGCCGCCGGGTTGTGGTCGCGGCCGATAAATTTCATTTCGCGACCGCCACGGTTTTCACGCATCGGCGTGCGGCCAAATTCACCTCCCCAAATGACCAAGGTTTCGTCTAGTAAACCTCGTCGCTCTAAGTCCTTCAAGAGTGCCGTCATTGGTTGATCGACTTCGCGGCAACGATCGCTGAAGCCAACATTAATCGCTTCACTGCCACTAGCGCCATGCGAGTCCCAACCCCAGTGAAATAATTGAATAAACCGCACATCGCGTTCAGCCAATCGTCGGGCAAGCAGGCAATTGTTCGCGAACGATTCTTTTCCTGGTTCGGTACCGTACGCTTCGTGAGTCGCGGCGGATTCTTGTTTCAGATCGAACGCCTCTGAAGCAGCCGTTTGCATCTGAAACGCCATCTCGTATTGTGAAATTCGCGACAAAGTTTCTGGATCCCCGACTTCGGAGTAAACAGTTTGGTTAAGTCGTTTGAGGGCATCCAGAGCCAAACGCCGTTTTTGCGTCGTCACGTTCTCGGGATTCGATAGGTACAGTACCGGATCCCCCTTCGATCGGCACTGGACGCCTTGATAAACCGAAGGCAAGAAGCCCGATCCCCAAACACTCTTGCCGGCCGACGGCGTTTTGCCGCCGGACACCAGCACGATGAATCCGGGCAAATTGTTGTTCTCGCTGCCCAATCCATACATCGACCACGCTCCAAACGAAGCCGCGCCAAAATTGGAGTTTCCTGTATGCAACAAGAGTTGCGCCGGCGCGTGGTTAAACTGAGTCGTTTGCATTGACTTGACGAAGCAAACCTTGTCGACAACCGATTTGAAATGGGGAAAACGGTCGGACACCCACGCACCGCTGTCGCCAACTTGCTCAAAATCGAATTGTGGTCCGAGCATCTTCGGCACCCCTTGAATGAACGCAAACCGCTTTCCCTTTAGAAAGCTATCGGGGCAATCCTGTCCATCGAGCGTTTTCAGGTCAGGTTTGTAGTCGAACAACTCCAATTGGCTCGGTGCGCCAGCCATATGCAAAAAGATGACACGTTTGGCTTTCGCAGGAATCTTGCCCGTCTGCTCGCTGGCCAATAAACTTTTGCCAAATCCCATATCGTCGGCCATCGCCATCCCGGCGAGCCCTAACGAACCGTCTCTCAGGAAATGCCGCCGCGTGACTCCGCGCAAAACTTGCCGCATCAATGCTTGTTGAATTGGAACATTCATTTGGTTAAGGCTCTTTCCCAATTGAGCAGGGTGTTGCCGATGATCGCCATCGCATCGAAATCAATCCCAGTTTTATCGTTGCCGCACAACTGATCGTATAGCGACCGCAACTCGGACGCATCGGTTTCGCTGACCGGTTGCTGCGTTACGTTTTCGACCATAGTCGCGATAACGGCTTCTACATCAGGCGAATCGATCGATTCCGCTCGGTCTTTTTGGCTTGCATGGTGCTCGATCGCCGATCGTGCTAACGCTTCACCACATTCGACAAAGACCGGATCATTCAGCGTCACCAGGGCTTGCAGCGGAGTGTTCGTGACCGTTCGACGTGGCGAACACCCCTCGCGTGTTGGCGCGTCAAACGTCAAAAAACTTGGATAGGGACTCGTTCGTTTCCAATACGTGTAGATCGCTCGGCGATATTTTTCATCACCCGCTGACGTCTTCCACTTTTGGCTACTGTAGACCGTTTGCCACAAGCCGTCTGGTTGAGGAGGCATAACCGACGGACCGCCCATCGACCGGTTGAGTAGCCCGGACGCCGCTAGAGCTTGGTCACGCACCATTTCAGCCGTCAATCGGGTTCGCGGACCACGGGCGAGCGATCGATTGGCTCGATCGTTTTCGTAGAGCGATTCGTCGGCGCGGTTATCTTGGCGGTACGTCGCCGACAACACGATTTCCCGAAGCAGCGGCTTCAAATGCCAACGGTGTGTCGCTTTTAATCTAATCGCCAAATGCTCCAGCAACTCGGCGTGAGAGGGTGACGCTCCGCTAGAGCCGAAATCTTCTAAAGTTTCGACAATCCCAATACCGAACAATTGCTCCCATATTCGATTTGCCCAAACTCGAGCGGTCAATGCATTATCATCACTGACCAACCACTCGGCCAATTCCAAACGATTGACAATGCTTGGCGGATCACCCGACGCGCTGAACAGTTTTGGGACGCCTGGCGGAACAACACCCCCCTTATCGAGCCAATTGCCCCGGATGAACTCTCGTGTTTCGCGGCTTTGCCTCAGCGGTCGCGATGCAACCACCGGCAGCTTTCCGCCTTGAATAAGTTTGGCGTTCTTCGATGTCTCTGCGAGTTTAGCCACAGCGTCTTTGTACTGGTCCGATGCAAGCCGCTCGCACCACTTCACATCGTCACTGACTTCACATCGCATCCGCCGGATTGGTGTCGAAATTTGTCCTGAAGTCGATTGCTTTTGATGGATTTCCAATTGGATCGATTCGCCATCGGCCAATTCGATAGGCGCGTCGAAGGCGAAAACGGCCCATCGAGGCCCGTGCATTTTCGGGTAGGGACCAACCCCTGCCGCATTCCCTTGTAACGCATCCTCGGGATTGTTCGGCTCCGTCATTGCATCCACAAAGACGGTTTGTGGAGTAACGGTTCGGGAATCCCCGCCTTCGCTTTTCACAAACACCTTCATCATTGAAATGACCGACCCCTGTTCAGGCCATTCCGTGGGGTCGTCTGACAGGGGAAGCAAATGGGTGCGCAGTGCGGTTATGGCGTTGAGTTTCGTGGAATAGTCCAACGTGTATCGCACACCAACGGGGAAGGTTCCGCCAGCGGCCACGATCTCGTTTCCTTCGATCTTCAATCTGCCTTCGGTCGATTCAGCCTTCTCGGGTGTGAGAGCTTGCCAACGAGCATGCTCCGCAACCTCGACTCCCAAATCGTTTCGCTGTTTGCGGCTCTCGATCCATTGCAATTGACTATCAATCGCATCCACTTTCGCAGGCCCATTCGGGATGACGAGCGTCGGGAAATCGTTATCCAAGTCACAATCGAGAGTGTTGTTGAACAGCGACATGACACGGTAGTATTCTTCATGGTCGATAGCGTCATACGGATGCGAGTGACACTGCACGCAGCCTAACGTGAACCCTTGCCACACGGTCCATGTCGTATTGACCCGGTCAATGATCGCGGCAATACGATACTCTTCGTCATCGGTTCCACCTTCGGTATTGGTCAGCGTATTGCGATGCATCGCGGTTGCGATCAGAACGTCCGAGTCAACTTTGTCGGGATTTTGTTGCAACCACAAATCGCCTGCCAATTGGGCCACTGTAAATTCATCGTACGGCATGTCGGCATTGAAGGCGTCAACCAACCAATCGCGATAAGGCCACGCGTCACGGTGCGGATCCTTCTCGAACCCTTTTGAATCCGCATAGCGGGCTAGATCCATCCACAACGAAGCCCACCGCTCACCAAACGCAGGACTAGCCAACAATTCATCGACCATGTCAGCGTACGCCGCTTCACAATCAGATGCGTTGTTCGCAAACGATTGCAATTGATCAACGAATCGTGATGCTTGCTCTTTCGTCGGAGGCAAGCCTGTTAAATCGAACGCCGTGCGGCGCAACCACTGCCGTGGCGGAGCTTCATCGGATGGCTTGATACCATCGAGACGATGCCGAGCCGCAACGAATCGGTCGAGTGGCTGTTTGGCCCAATCGCTTTGAGCCACGGAATCGAGCGTTCCCGGTTGCAGCGACCCAATCGACCAAATTGGATCCCATATTGCTCCTTGGTTGATCCAGCGGCGCAGCGTATCGACATCTTCGGTCGGCACTGGATCGGGGTGCTCTTCGGGCGGTGGCATCCGCATGTCGGGGTCGTCCGATACGATCCGCTCGATCATCAAGGATGCTTGAGCGTCTCCGGGTTGGATTACCCACCCGTGGGGCGGCAGCACGCTTGCGCCGTTAACAAACGACACGTCCGAAATTGCTTTCACACCGCCGTGGCATGACGTGCAATACCGCGTCAGAATCGGACGTACATCCGAATTGAAATTGACGGCTTGCTCATCAGCAAAAGCACTGGACAAAGCGTTAGCAACAACAATGACAATCGCGATCGAAAGCTGCTTCACCACGAACACCATTGAACAAGAAACTGCGGAGGGTCAAGCCGTTAAAGAAAAACGGACCAAACGAAACGAACTCACCCAGCAGAATCGTACTGGGCATGCAACCAGCATACCCAATCCGTGTCTTGGCGACCACAAAAATCAGCAGCCAAGTTCATGCCGCCCGCTTAGGACAACAATACCGCCGAAAGTTCCTTGCCGCATGCACCGATTACTTTTTGGATCAACGAGTCCGCTTGCTCGCCACTGAGTGTTCCGTCATGTCGCTGCAATTCGACCGAAAGCAGAATCCTTTTGCGGTTTGCCCCGTCCTTTTTCGGATCACGATAGGTTTCGCGGTATGCGACCCCAGCTAGTTCCTCGCCCACGGCGGATCGGACAACTTGCTCAAGCTCACTCCAACGGACAGACTCGGCAACGACGAAATTCAAATCACGTTGGACCGAAGGGAACACGCTGACGCTTTGCTGTTGAGGCACCAAACGTGCTGCCTCTAGCAGTTTCACAAGCGACAATTCCGCCGCAACCACTGGCGAAGGCAACTTCCACGTCTTGAGCACCTTCGGATCGATAATTCCCATGTAGCCAAGATGCCTTTCGCCACAATGAACAGCCAATGCCGCCCCCTTGGCCAAACCGGGACGCTCGACGGTTTCGACTCGTATCGGGTCGGCAATTCCCATCGAAACACACAATGTCTCGATGACTCCTTTGACCTCCAAATAGTCTTGGCCTGAAACTAACGCCAACGTGTATTGTTCGTCCGGCAACGCAGCATCGGTTTCGCCAGGTAAATACACATGGGCGATCTCGAACAAGTCCGCATGAATACTTGCCATCGCCCAATTGTTTCCGCGTCCTTCAAGCAAACTGGGGATCAACGACCGGCGCAAACAACGGGCTCCCTTTAGCATCGGTGTTTCCGTTTTTAGCGGCTTGCGTTCGCTCCACGGGCTCACCAACGCATCGATTTGTTTGGTGACCAAGCTTGGTGTCATCGCTTCCGAAATGCCGGCAGTGATCATCACGGAACGAACCCGTTCCATCGCGACATCGAACGGACGCTTGCTGCTTGGTGCAACCGGAATGGGCGAGTCCTCGGGGATTTCTTCGTAACCGTGAATCCTAGCGACTTCTTCGATCAGGTCCGCTTCACGAGTCAAGTCATGCCGCCACGTGGGAGGAACGTAAGAATCGGTGCCCGGTTTGGAATCGCAGCCGAGCGTCACTAGAATCCGCTCGACCTCTTCGCGAGGAATCGAAATGCCAAGGATTCGTTCGAGTTGACTTAGCCGAAGCACCACGGGCTCGCGCAGTTCAATGTTGGGTGCGGTATCGATGACACCGCTCGCCAATTTTCCGCCCGCCGATTCCAGAATCAATTGGCACACGCGCCGGCTTGCCCAATCGACGCCCACGGGATCAACACGGCGCTCAAACCGATAAGACGATGGGCTATGAAGTTTCAACTTCCGCGCCGTTCGCCGCACCGATAGCGGAGTGAAGATGGCCGCTTCGACGACGAGATTGGTCGTTGCTTCGTCGACTTCCGAGACGGCACCGCCCATCACGCCCGCGACGGCATTGGCCTCTTTCGCGTCGGCGATCACGCACATCGCAGGCTCAAGTGCATAGCTGCGGTGGTCGATCGCTTGGATTGTTTCGCCTTTATTGGCAGGCCGGACAATGATTTTCTCACCCGCCAACTTGGAATAGTCAAACGCATGCAACGGTTGGCCACATTCCAACATCACGTAATTGGTTGCATCGACGACATTGTTGACCACGCCGATTCCGACCGCTGCAAGTGATTCGGCCATCCAATCCGGACTCGGACCAACCTTGATGCCTTCAATCACGCGAGCCGTGTAGCGCGGACAGGCCTCGATGAATTGGTTTTCCACTTGCAGTAGTGACTGGACATCGGTTGACGATGGCGTCAAATCGATCGAGGGTGTGTTGACAGGCAAATCGTAAAGCACACCGATCTCGCGAGCCACGCCGAGGTGCCCCAAGCAATCGCCGCGATTGCTGGTCACTTCGAGATCAATGACAACATCCCCGTTCGAGGAACCATCATCAACGGTAGTCGTTTCCTCGTGATTAAGGCCCGAAAGACTTAGCCGCAGGGCCAAGTCTTCATGTTTCATCGGCAAATCGAGGTAGCGAGAAAGCCATTTCCAGGAGACGAGCATGGGTAGGATCGAGGGGGTTCGGGTTTGAAAACATAGAATTTCAGCTCCATACATTATCGAATCGTTCGATTCAGCAAAACCGATCCTCCGCAAATAGTCTTTTCTTTGTGTCCCAGCCTCCCGCACTAGCCAGGAAACGTCGATTGCATTAGCATTGCGTGAAATCGTGAAGGAATGCTCAAAAGCAACCTCGCGGGCCGTAGCGAAGCCTGGTTATCGCGCCACACTGGGGGTGTGGAGATCGGAGGTTCGAATCCTCTCGGCCCGACTCTAAGTCCATATGCTAAAAGGACTTGCGGCACTCGGCTTTGTACACACAACCTTGTGAAAACTGATGTACAAAGAATCGAAAAGGCATCCGCTCTCTCGGATCTTACCTCCGCTAGGCATCCATTTCAAAAGTAAGAACCATTCCGGCAATCTGCCGAGAACAGCTGTTTAAACTTTACCTTGCCCCCACTTTGATTCCTGACCCGCAGGATCAACTTTCGGGCTCGAAATGGAGATGCGTTTTGAGAATCTTCTCGGTGACGCTCCAAACGGTGACGCTCCAAACGGTGACGCTCCAAACGGTGACGCTCCAAACGGTGACGCTCCAAACGGTGATTCCGGCGGATGGAGGGCGCCGGTTTGGTGTGAGATTGTCTCGCCACTCTCTATCGCTATTAAGATCTCGAAATTTGGGGCGACTTTTTCTCGCATCTGGGTTTTCTCGCATCTGGGTTTTCTCGCATCTGGCTCGCTCGGGATTCCTTTCTTGCCTAGTTGGTTTCGGTCAAGACGAACGGAGAACAAACTTTGCCGCTCCGGTTATGGGAGGCGTGATCGCTCTCGCATAGTTAGTTCCGGGAGGTGGCAATGGTTGCGTCATCCGTGATTCCTTCCTTGCGACTGATACTCTCTTAAGTTGGCAATCTTCTTTGGGCTCGCCGGTTGCCCCGCCGTCGACACCGTTGCCATGAGTGGACGCCATTCTTGTTCGCGGGATCATTTGTCTTCACAAAGCAACCAATCGAGTCTTGGGGGCATCTGTATGAGTCTCCGAAATTTTCGTTGATTGCTTACGCAAGCGACTTAATGGTCTCGCCACGCCACCGCTCTCTGTCAGGAACGTCTTTGAAACCGCAGGTTTCAGATTGAAACCAGAATCGCTGCGGGATGAAACAGACAAATCAAATACGGACACAGAACGTCTCTACACTCTTGGCGTGGTGATTGTCGCCGGGCGTTACAAAAGACGAAACAGAACGATGGCGGTGAGGAATTATCCGATTTGAAAACCGTGGAGTTACAGAAGCGGTGCGAACAGGGTTATGGCGAAGAATGCGGAAGCCACTACAAACAGCATCCGATTTGCCGCATCGGCTGGCGGTCGCAAGCGAACGAAGAAGGACTCGACAGGGAGCTCACTTCGCTCGTTGCTCAACGTGACGCTTGGGAAGCATACACTGCTGCTCAACAATACGAGGGTTGGCTATGAAACGCCGAACACAATGGCGAAGTCGGGTATTCAAACGCAACGGGACGACCAGTGCAAAAGAAGAGCAACGAAGCGGTTGCAAACACTCAGGTCGGATACTTGAACGAAGGATCACATTGACGATTCATGTCCAACCAAAGCCAATCACGTTTCAAAAATCATTCGTCCGATGAAAACAGCAATCAATCAAAAAAAGCAGGCAAAACCTACGCCACAAAGAGATAAATAAGCAATTTGATGTATTCGATCCAGAGCGGTGAATCAATTTCGGAACCCTCACCAACGTCGGACGCGGAATAGACTTGCACGTTAACTTGCTTTGACAGCGAACGTCGAAAACAAAGGCGACTTCGCCGTGTATGCGGAGCAGAGGTAACCACCACAATGCTCTTGAGGCCCGGTTGCTGCTCGGCAACCGCGCGTGCCTCACTAAGCGATCCAAACATCACGGGAGTCTCAACGGAAACGGTCGAGACCTTTTCGGCGGGGACGCCAAGCCACTCCAAATAGGCGATTGCTTTCTCTAGTCGAGTTTCGGAACGTTGCTGGACAAAGTTGTAACCAGCTGTCTCGCTCTCGGCCAAAATGATCAGTCGCGGCACTTTCCTCATGTGGAAAAGATCTGAAGCCGCATGAAGACGTTCCCAATAAGCGTGCCCGTCCGCCATCACATAAGCGGCATCACCCGATGCTTCGGGATCATGTACGACAAGTGGATAAGCAACGAAACCACGAATACTATGAAACGACAACAGAACCATCGACAATAGCCATAGACCGATCACGGCAAAACAACGACGCCGCCAACGGCTTCGTCGCCTTGAAAATTTTGGTGTGAGCGTGGTTTTGCTCATGGGCACATTCAGAGCATTGGATAGAGACGACAAAGGACAGGGTAGATACTACTGATTCAGTATTCTAATTCGCTTGGATAAATACATCGACCGGTAAGCCGACGGGCAAATCCGTTTCCTGTTGCAAGTCAACCCAAATGCGACGGTTATAGGTATCCGTTCTCTCGCCCGCCCATTGCCCGTACATCCGCTTGGGATTCATCTGCGGTTCAATCTCGATGACTTTACCGGTCGCAAGCACTCGATCCGAAGCATCGCAAGTGACCTGACAAATTTGGCCCAGTTCCACTTTCAAGGCATCGAACTCGTCGACCTCCGCAACCGCCTTAAGGCGTTTGGTATCAGATAAAACAATTAGTGCCCCGGGCATATCGGGCCCAGTCAACTCACCAACTTCGGCTTCAATCGCTAATATTTGGCCGTCGATGGGGGCCACGATCCTCGTACGATCCAAATTAATTTTCGCGATTTCATGCCTTGCCTCTGCTGCCCGCACCGCAGCACTGGCAGCCAATAGATCGTCGTCTCGCGCAGGCAGTTCCAAAGTTTCAAGTCGGCCTTTTGCCGCAGCCGTCATTGCACGAAACGAAGTCAGTTGCGAATAGAGATCGTCGAGTGCTTGCTGGCTTCCAGCACCTTTCTCGTGTAGTTTGATCGCACGCGTATACGTTTTCTCGGCACCTGCTAACCTTGCCATTGTCGCATTGAATTCCTGTCGTGCTGTTTCAATTTCGCTGTCTCGAAAGCCGTTCTCGAGCCGCTCTTTCTTCGCAAGGGCCTCGCCTAGCAACGCATTTGCCAAGTCGCATTCCTTGACGAACCGATCGGCATCCAGCACGAGTAACACATCGCCGGCGGATACCCATTGACCTCTTGCAACAAGGATTTCATGAATTTGCTCGGCAATTCGAGCGCGAATTTCGACCGCGTCTGTACGCCCTTCGATTCGACCTGCGGCGCGAATCGTTTCTTTATTCAGAACGTCTGTTAGACTTACCGCATCCAATGGCGGAGCGCCAACGGAGTGTGATTGTCGTTGATGTTCGTGCACGATCAAAACACTTCCGAAAATTGCAATCGTGATGACAGTAGTTAGGATCGTTTTCACTTGAATTGCCCGTTTTCAATCTCACAAATTCGGTCAGCATACTTTGAGATACGGGGATCGTGAGTCACCACAACCGTTGCCGAATCCGTTGCCCCGACCAATTCCTTTAGAAGTTCCATCACCTCCATACCAGACTTGCCATCGAGTGCAGCGGTCGGTTCATCGGCTAACAGTAGTTTGGGCGATGTGATCACCGCACGAGCCAACGCCACACGTTGGCACTGACCGGGACTCATCGCAGTCGGCAAATGGTTGCGGTGCATCGCTAACCCAACACGTCCGAGCAACTCACCGGCTTGCGCACGGGCGTCCGCCAAAGTCGCACCTTGCAGTGTGAGAGGTACAGCCACGTTGTCTTCGGCCGACAATCCGCGAATCAGCTGAAATCGCTGAAACACAAAGCCAATAGAGTCCCGTCGCACCGACGTTCGCTCTGCAACACTTAATGTGTCGACTCGGCGATCAGCAATGACAACTTCGCCGGAGTCAGCTTCGAGCAGACATCCCAATATGGATAGCAACGTACTCTTGCCGCTGCCGGACGGTCCCGATAGAAAAACACATTCTCCCGAAGCGGCCTGAAAATCAACTCCATCAAGGACCCAGCGCCGTTCCCCACCAATGTTGTACGACTTACGCACTTGGGTGGCAGACAAAACAATGTTTGTTTTCGGGTTGCCCGTTTTGTTGCCATTTTCATTGCTCGCTTGGTTAACCGCCCCGTTGTCGTTTACGCAATTGGCGATTCCCCCAGTTTGCAACGCAGGATACACCAAGGCGTTCGTACTAAGCGGTGGAGGGACAGCGGCATTGCCGAGTGAAATATCGTGAGTCATTCGCTTTAGCCCTGCAAAACGGAATGAGGATCAACGCGACGCACTCGCAAATACGGAAGCGCAGAAGCGGCTAAGCAGATCGTAAAGACCAATGCTGCACTGGCAATATAGAGTCCTAGCGGAATCGTAATCGCTGCACGAGGCGTACTAAATATCGCCTGGATCACGAACGACAAGACAATGCCTATACTGATGCCGACGACTGCAACGACCGTCGACTGCGCACCCAAAAGCAATATAATCTCTCGCTCGGTCGAGCCGATTGCTTTCAGCGTTGCGAACTCGCTTATCCGGTCAAGCACCATCGCGTATAACGTTTGTGCGACCATGACTAACCCAACCAGAAGCCCCAAGAAAGTCGCTGCGCCGAAACTTAGCCCAATGCCTGTGCGAGTCATCCAAAAATTGATGCTTGTTGCCGCATAGTCCTCCGCTGGCACTGCGGTCACATCCTCCAATCGATTGACGATCGCGGCACACACTTGATCGCAGTCCACCCCTGGTTTTACACGAATCAGAAAGTAAGAAGCCATCGTGGGATCGGCCCCCGCAAAGTCAACGGCACGGTCGTAGTGTGTGAAGACGTATGGCGTAACCAAGAAACTTAAAACACCATAAGACTTTGCGGAGATCCTGGCACGCCGACCGCCAATCTCGCGAATCTCTCCGATGGTGGGATCGAAAAGCTTGTCATCGTCGCATTGATCGACAATCACCCCGTCGGCGTACGATAGCGCATCAGCGGGACCATCGACAATATCATAAGCCCGCCCCAGGTCCGACCCCTCGGTGACACCCACTAACATCACCCCCTCGAAATTGCCGTCGGGCAGACTAATTTCAGAAAAGCAAATACGCAAGGGTTCGGCGGATTGGACCCCCGGAACACTACGAATTCGATGGATCCAACGTTCAGGAATATTATGGGGGAAATCGACGTTGTGCATTCCGCGATGACCGACCCAAATATCGGCACCACTGCGGTCCACCAAAAGGCTAGCCTTGTTGATCAATCCAATAAAGAGCCCGCCTTGGATGTTGACCAACACCACGGAAAAGATGACACCGATCAAGCCCGCAAGCAGCTTCCCGCGGTCGCACAGCAGCGTTCGAAGAGCGATATTCCAAAGCATATTGTCCGCTCACTCTAACGGATCGGAAGGCCAATGATCTCCTAAAAACGTATTTCGCTGTTATCGACAAGAAGTGGGGTGAGGCTCCAGGGAAAAAAAACGCGAGCCAAAACCCACATCAAAATCAGTCTTCGCGGGCTTAGTGAGCATGCAGACAGGTGATGATCAAGACTACAACATTGAAGAATGTTAAAGCCGTTAGCCGTGGGTTGAGTGTAGCGGCACCTACGGAACGCTACGAACGCCAGCCATTGCTATCTTTTAACGCAAAGAGCTCAGGTGCCGTTCCAAAACAACGACTCTCGCATCGAGGGCTTCGATTCTCGCGGCCATCCGTAGCACCAACTCACGCAGCTCACGTTCACTCATTGCCATGATCTCTTTCTGTGGACGCGATTGTCCTGCACTCTCTTCAGCGGTGGGTGCGAGGGACTTAATCTGTTTCAATACTGCCGAGATTTCCGCCTGAATTGACTTTACCGAAGGGTGTGCTTTGCCAAGCTTGGATTCGGAAAGACGCAGCATTCTAAGTCGCTGCACCAAGGCCATCCCCTCCTCGGTCTTCAACGCTTCAGCGGGCACTCCCTTGTCGACTTCAACAGCGGAATCATTGCCAGAGGAACGCAATTCACTGACCTGTCCACGAGTCAACGCATCGAGTTGAGTTCCGGTCAGCACAGCAAGGAAGAGGAGGGCGACAAAGGGGATTGATCGATTCATAAATGACTCGGTTTCGGGTTTGTAAAAAGTGTCATCTTTGGCAATGCTAGCGTATCAGTTGTCACAACGTTTGACGTTATCGAGAACGCATTTTCGTAGCGTTACTTGCCAAGAGCTTCGAAGTAGGAATCGTGCAAACCGCTTCATGGACACAAAGGCCAGCCTATGGAATCCCACGAACGATCGATGGACCGATGACCTTCGTCAGCCAAACCGGCAATCGTTGCCAAATCTTTACCATTCGCTGGTTGCCCGACGCATCGGGGCGCATTTCATCGGGCGATCCCTTGCGGACGTAATACTGCCACACGGCCGGATGCGGCTGGGCACCCCACTGAGCCTTGAATTTGTAAGTCCCGCTCCCTTCACTGCTGCGGCCAAAATCAAACGTATGGCTACCACGCTCAATCGCGCGCTCCAAAAGATTCCTGTACAACAACATGTTCGCACCCGTCCGATTGAATTCTCGCAAACTACTAGCACTGGGCACTTCAGTCACTCCGCCATAGTGAACTAGCAATCCACACGCGATTGGACGCGATTCCTTGCGAACGATACACAACTCCGCATCAGCCTCGAAGTGCTGAAGAATGCTCGAAAAAAGTGAACGAGAAAAAACGGGCGTACCGAGGTCACGCATGTTATGGGCGAAAACCGTATAGAAATCATCTAGCAACTCCGCACCACCAAACTGGACGGCCAAGCCATACTCGCCCGTTTTTTTTATTTGGCTGCGTAGTTTGGACTTGAACGACTTCATCAACGCCTCAGCCGACTCGGGTAATTCAAGTCGCATATGAACCTTGTCCGTGCGTTGGTAATTCAGTCGCGGATGGTCAACAGGGATTTCATGCCGAAGTTCCAGGTATTTCACATTCAATTGATCTGCCAACTCACAGGCCCCGTCAATCAATAGCCCTGCAACGTCAGGGTCTCGAGCCCAAACCCCACCGGTATTCAGGTAAGGAAGGCTGACCAGGAAGCGGCCAAAAATCGGCCCCGACACCAAAACCAGCGGCAAGACCCCCGTTACATCATCGCCATCGCTAATCCGCAACAAATACGCTCGATGGCCAAGCCCCTCCGTGACACTGCCAACCCAGGGCTCACGGTGTCCATTGAGCTGCGGCAACGATGCGTTGGAAATACTTGGCCATGGAGCAGGCCAATCGAGTAGTTCAAGTTGATTCACGATTGCAAAACTGGCAATCTAGCCAGCATTGGAACTCCAGGGGCAAGAGAGTTGGGCGAAGACTAAACGAAACCCGAAAATGGGGTTCCTGGTAGATTTTAATCGTTAAGGCTCATGACTGTTGAAAACAGAACGGATTTTTAACCCGGAATGGGGTGCCGGCCATTAGTGGCAGGACCGGTTCCCAACTTGTCATTTCCCACCGGCTGCGGTAATGCCGGGACTCGTAAAAACTCGTCCCATCCTAAAACCCCACCGCCAACCGATCGGCTAATGGTAGGCCGGACCGACCAAAGGAAGTTCCGGCATCAAGCCGAGTACGACCAGCAACAAGAACGCCCCCACTAACAGAGAAAACACAAGCAAAGCATGGCGATAACACGCCACCCGCCCATTGTCTTTTTCCCCAATCAAAATCAATTAAACCGCATTTTTGTCAAGCAACGCGGGTGAAAACGATGATATAGGTTGTACGAGATTTCCCATCATGACACGTCGAAATACAAGCTCCTTCGGGGAGCAAACCTAATCAATTCGCTATCAATAGTGTGATGGAAAGCTCCAAGTCTTTTCGCCTGCGTGCGTCAAAAACAGCGGTTAACGATACAAGTTCCAGTTCGAAGCGCCGAAAGGTTTTGTTCACGCGGCTGGACCTGCTTCACTACCGAACCGCTCGATCACGTGATGATTTTGAGCGTGCGTTTCGGCTCTTACAGCAGCGATATACCGATGCAGGTTTGGCATCCCCAGCGGATTCGGCACTTCGAATCATGCCGTATCATCTGTCGCATGTTTCGCAAGTGTTTCTCGCCGTGAAGTTCAACCGAGTCGTAGGAACGGTAACGTTGGTTTGGGATGCCGCTGCAAAGCTTCCGTTGGCGGCGGACTATCCCGAGGCGATTGACTCTCTATGTTATCGGTCTGAGCGAGTTGGCGAAATCACGTCATTAGCGATCGAACCCTCAGAGGCACCGCGTGGCGAAATTTTTGCTCAATTAAATCGACTGATGGGCCATTTCGCGATGGAGAAAGGATTGGACTATTTAACGGCAGTGGTCCATCCACGTCATGCCAAGTTCTACCGCAAGGCTTTAGGTGCCGAGCAAATCAGCAACATTGCTCGATGCTCAACCGTTCGGGGCAACGCGGGAGTTGTCGTGGCGATCAAGGTCAACGATTCATTGCGGTACCGTTCTCGCTTACCGAACTTCGCATGCGAAGCAAAGTTTACGTCCAAGGACATAACAGCACATCCGATCAGCGACCAGGACCGCCAATACTTCGCCGCTCAAACGTACACCGCATTCAAGCAAGCGGGCTGATGCATTCGATAGTGGGCCGAACGCCGTGATTTCCATCCGTTTTTGTACGGCGATCACTCGCGTCACTCTGTGACTTTCCTCATCTGGTCAAATGCCCCAACTACGCGAACTGGGGGGACTGGTGGTACTCGGTTGTTTTCCTACGAGTGCGATGGTCCATTTAGCGATCACAAAGCGAAAGTCCTTTCGATATTCGCTTTTGCCGCTATCAACGGGGAGTCGTGTTCGGTGGAATCCGTAGCGACTCAGAACACCCAGGCGGCAACCCAACGGAAGTCTCTAGTGCTTCCGAGAAGATAAGAGATTCACCGCATCTCCTGTGGTGATGATACCGCGAGGCTTTTCATGCTCTTCACGTCTCATTCTTCCTCTACGCCATTTCCCATCTCCACCACCGCTTTACCGCCGGCCGCTCAGGAGTCAAACAGCCCCATTGGTCAATCGACCGATCCTCGGAGTGACGATTCACCTCAGTGTCGAACCGCTCGATGCAGGAAAGATTACGCCGCGAGTTTTGCCACTCTTTATGAATGTTTTCATCGCAGCGATCTGTGTCTTCACCATCAATCAAAAATGCGGATCTTGCCCTTCCATTTACGTCCTGAAACGCAGGTCTTTGTTTGTGAGCAAGGGGGAAACGTATGCGGAACCATTTCGATCGTCTTGGACGAAGGAGAGGGAATGCCGCTGGCGAAAGTTTTTGCGGACGAGGCCAAGCAGAAACGAGTCGCAGGTCATCGAATCGCTGAGTTGTCATCCTTGGCGATCTCGCCAACAAACTCGCATTGTAAACCGGAAGCATTCGCTAAGTTGACTTCGATCGCGGTCGCGTTTGCTCGGCATCATGGAGTGGATGAATTGCTGGCAACGGTCCACCCCAGACATGCCCGCATTTACGAGCGAGTGATGGGCTTTCGAACGATCAGTGACGTTGCGGCGCACGGCGGAGTTCTAGGCCAACCCGCCGTCCTGATCGCAGCACCGATTGACGATCCCGACCTCGTCATCAGCAGTTGGCACCATTGGTACTTCACTAACCCGTACAGCGACAACGACCTCTCGCGGACGCAAATTCCCGCAGCGGATAGACATTTTTTCGCGAAACACGTAACGGAATCACGTGGGAATCAAAATCCCAAATCAGCCAGCAACTGAGCTGGGCAAGGGGACGCGAAAATCCATTCATACGAGGTAAATCGCAAAACCTCTCGAAACGGGACTATGCGAAGGGTTGTCTCAATCGTAATCATCGCAACAATCGGAGGGGCTATCTTGATGCGAGTGGCTTCGCCATGAACATCTTCTCGCCCAGACGAATCAGAGTGACCTAGCCTTTTTCAGCGACCGTCGTTACCGGCTTAACTCTCGCGTTCACGCCTGCCTCTGAATTCTGACCATGACAAATCAATCGCCTGCTCTCAGCACGTCGCCATCCACATCGAACCCTATCGTGATCCAGGCTGAAGCGATGAACAAAAACACTTCCTCCGATTCAGTAATGCAAGCAGCGGCAGCATGGCGCACTGTGTTAGGTGAATCGGCCGTGGAAATCGAGCCATCGGCTTTAGCCGACCATGGCCGTAATGCATATGGATCCCCCATCCGATCAGTCGCAATTCTGCGCCCACAAAGCGAAAGCGATGTTCAACGTATCGTTGATATAGCAGGTAAGTATGGAGTGCCACTGTATCCGATTAGCACGGGACGCAACTGGGGGTACGGTGCCGCATCGCCAGTCACCGAGGGCTGTGCCGTCGTCGATCTTTCACAACTGCATAAAATCCGGGTGGTCGACGCCGAACTTGGAATTGTGTCGCTGCAACCTGGGGTGACGCAGGGAATGCTAGCCGAATTTGTCGCCCAGCAACAACTTGATTGGATGGTTCCGGTTCATGGCGGTGGGCCAACGTGCAGCATCCTCGGTAACGCACTGGAACGAGGCTATGGGCTGACACCAACGACCGATCACTTTGCCGCATTAACATCACTACGCGCCGTGTTGGCGGACGGATCGATGTACGAATCCCCCTTTCATGCCATGGGAGCGGAAACGCTCGGGTCGGCGCATCGCTGGGGGATCGGCCCTTATGTCGAAGGACTTTTCAGTCAAGGTAATTTCGGGATCGTCACGGAAGCGACCTTTACACTCCAACGACGCCCCGAACATGTCGAGGCGTTCTTTATTCGCATTCGTGATGAAGCTCAACTTGGCGAACTGGTCGATCAATTGCCAACGGTCTTGTCCGCGCTCGGAGCGACCGTAGCGGGAGTGAATCTGATGAACGATCGTCGTGTGCTGTCGATGTCGCGTCGCTACCCGGTTGATCAAGTCGGGCCGGGCGAGATTATTTCAGATGCGCTTTGTGCAAAGATGACTAAGAATGCCGGAATCACGGCGTGGACCGCTGCCGGTGTGATCCATTGCCCGTACCGAATGCGAAAGAGCGTTCGCCGAGAACTGAAGCGTTTATTGCCAAGATCACTCTCACGCCCCATCCATATGAATCGCTGGAGAGTTCACTGGGCCAAAGCCGCGACCAGACTAATGCCTATTGGCCAGCAATCAATTATGCAACAGATTGATTCCATCGAAGCGCTCTTAGACTTAGCCGACGGGATCCCGCAACGAGTAGCATTACCGTTAGCCTATTGGCTTCGCGGCGACGCGATCACCACCAAAGAAGACCTGAACCCAGCGCAAGACAATTGCGGATTGATTTGGTACAGTCCCTTAGTCCCCATGAAATCTGCCGATGTTCACCAATACGTCGCCATGGTCGAAAGAGTCTGTGCCGAGCATGGAATCGAACCACTCATCACACTCACAAGTCTATCCGAGCGACTATTCGATTCGACCGTCCCCATCCTATTCCGCCCCGAACAGCCCGGTGCCACCGAGCGGGCGCAAGCTTGTTATGAAGCCCTTTGGAAACAGGGCGAGCAAATTGGGTGTCTGCCATACCGCTTGGGGACTCTTACGATGAGCCGTTTATTTAATGCAAATCTTGCAAACCACGCAAGCCTGTTACAGCAGTTGAAACGAACATTCGACCCTAAGAACCTGATAAGCCCTGGACGCTACATTTCCATTCAATAAAAAACGGGTGTCCTAGAACACCCGTTGCACGTTTCACCAAAACCAGAAAGGCGGCTAACTGGCTAAGCGGTAATGGATTTGCGTTTGCGAGAAGTTGCTAAAATCGCGCTTAAGCAAGCGAATCCAATGATCGAAGCAGGTTCAGGCACAGCGTTGATTTTGAAATTCGCGGTGTCAGCAAACAACCAGCCGTTTGCCGTTTCGGCGGCAGTAGCGGTTCCCACCGAGGTAGGACTGGTTGTGGAGACATCTCCGTATCCAAGACCTATAGGATTACTGAGAGTCGTTTCAACTTGAGGCAAGAAAATGGTTCCATTGCCAAAATTGTGGGAAATTACACTATAAACACCCTTGAAATCACCGTAATTGGTTGAAGTTCCAGCCGCATCATCAAGTACATTAACCTGTGCCAATTTGGTCAAGTCAAGCAGTTCGGTTCCGGTAAACGAAACAAGTGACGGACTCAATGGGTTAGTGATAACATCAAGAACAGACACAGTTTGGAAGCGGATTTCATGGAAATCGTCTGTCGCATCGAAACCCATCAACATTCCTACATTCCAACCATTTCCAGAAGAAATTTGCCCACCAATTGCTCCGACGTTCAACATCGTCCCCGCCCCAGTCTGCATAGCACTCACTGGGACATTCGCTAAGTTCTCGACGATAGCAAACGTTGCATCGGTGGCGACCAAGCTGCTAGCAGGATTGTCAGTCAAACCAGCGACACTGCCAGCAAGCCCCGACGCATTAAGCATCGAGCTGAGCGAATTTGAGACGTTTGCAGCGCTGACGGTTCCGAACTTCAAAATTGAGTCTGTACCACTGCTTCCAACAGCTTTCACCTCGAACGAGTAAACACCATAAATGGATGGATCAGTCGATCCAAGATTGGCCTCAGGTTTCCCCGATGCAGCAACAGTATCAATTCTATACATACCCTGCACCAAATCACCCACGCCAAGCACCCCAATGTTACCTAAGCCGGAATCAATCACCATACCAACGCTCTGATCCTTCACAGTATCCCGGAATCCATCAAAGGTGAGATAATTTCCGAGAACTCCAGCCTGTGCCGGCGCAGCCAATACCAAAATTGCCATCACGGCAAAAAACTTTTTTAACATTTTTCTTATTCCTAAAAACCTGTTATTCTTAAAACAAAACACACGTTTAGACACTTGCGTGCGTATTGGCCTAAGAAGGTTTCAGGAGACCGTCCAAATCTGGACAGGGCGGTAGGTTTGCATTTGCAATCTCAACTGCCCACAGAGGTATTGGAGTTGGTACAGCAACCAACCCGTCAAATAGAAGTGCGGTTGAACTGAACGAGCAATTGACGCTGACAGCAATGCCCGACATTCCGGAACCATCACCCTGATCAATGCTGCCACGCTCTAGCTCTTGTTCTTGAGCTGCCTTTAAATCGGCAAGCATCTGCGCCGAACAAGCACCCAAGTTCTTTTCCGCTGGCGACTCACCCACAATCACGCCAGCATCCGCGCAGCGGAAAGCCACGAAAACCACAAGAACGGCGAGAAGGAATTGAGGTCGCATAAAATCAAATATACGAGTCGTGCGGGGGGATTGCAAGCTTCTGAAGAAGAAAAACATAAAAAACCTTCCTCGAAATGAACATCCGGACACTTGCCTTCAATAGAATCCTAATTTTCCTAGGCATTGGAGAAAACGGCAGCTTGGAGCGTGAATTTTGAGGACACTAATCTGCGGCAATTAACGCTAATCACAGCAGGAGATCCTTCTCAGACTTTTTGAACGATTGAAGATATCTCTAAAAGCGAGCATTTTCGGATTGGTACGTCAAAATGTGTAACCTTCCATTTGACACTGCGATTGTGTCATGGCAAAACGCCTCAAACTGCCTTACAACCACTTCGCTGCAGTAACGCACTCACGTGAATGTTCACTCCCTGGCAAATCAATGCCGGTAGTGAACTCAAAACAAACTCCCTGCGAGCATAAAAGAACAAACACAAAGCAAGGTTCCTGCGACTTCCCCTACGGCGATTGAATTAGAATCGCGGCGATTCGCCCCGCCGCTTTTCCGTCCCACTCTTCAGGACATTTTCCGACGTCATATTTGCCTTCTAAAACAAGTTGTAATTGCTCCTCGAGCAACTTGGCGTCGTTTCCGACCAACGTGCTGCTGCCTTGCGTGACAGTGATCGGTCGCTCGGTGTTTTCTCGCATCGTTAAACAGGGAACCGACAAGACTGTCGACTCTTCCTGCAACCCACCGGAGTCAGTGACGATCACTTTCGCACTGCTGGTCAAAGACAGGAACTCCAGATAACCAAGCGGCGGCATTACCTTGATCCCCGATGCATTGTCAATCAGCGGCCGAAGCCCAAAGCTCTCGATTCGAGCTAGCGTACGAGGATGGATCGGAAAGACCATCGGCAATTGGTCACTGACTTGATGTAGGACCTGCAGAATACCCGTCAGCGTATTTTTGTCGTCCACATTCGATGGTCGGTGCAGTGTCACGACCCCGTAGCCGCCTTTATCAAGTCCTGAATCGGCCAACGTTGACGTCGCCTTGGCTTTGGTTAGCGAGTGGAACAACGTATCAATCATCAGATTGCCGACAAGATGAATTGCCGAATCAGGGTGCCCTTCGCGCTTCAGATGCTCGATCCCGATGGGATCGGACACCAACAGCAGATCTGAGATCGAATCGGTCACGATGCGATTGATCTCTTCCGGCATCGCCCGATCGAAGCTGCGTAGTCCCGCCTCAACATGAGCGACCTTGATGCCCAATTTAGCCGCGGCAATCGCGGCAGCCATTGTTGAATTGACATCGCCAACGACCACTAGGTAGTCGAACGGCTGGCCACCACAACCCGCCTGGAGGACCGGTTCGATACGTTCAAGAATTTTGGCCGTTTGGCTTGCTTGAGTGCCCGAGCCGACATCGAGCGATACGTCAGGTTTGGGAATATCCAGTTGCTCGAAGAAGATATCTGATAGAGTCTTATCATAATGCTGGCCGGTATGGATCAGCGTGCATTTCGCCCGCCCCGTCGCTTTTAAAGCACGAAGCAAAGGTGCCATTTTCATGAAATTCGGGCGAGCGCCAACGACGCAGGCAAGGTTTATAGTTTTTGTCATAGCTGATTTCGAATTTGGTAATTCTGGAGTTGGGTGGCCCGCGTCGGCACGCGGGCTGTCGGTTAAGTTAGCCGATTAGGCGCTAGCCCGGGCCGCTAAATATTTGGGGTTGTGACAGACTGCATTTGCGCAAGTTTTCATCCCGATAGGGATTAAAGAGATTAGCCGGTGGTAAGCGAAGCGTCACCACCGGATAATAAACGGCAAACCGTTGCTGATCCCGATAGGGATCACAGACCGACACCGATCCTCCACGCAAGGATAAAACATGTCGACATTCCATTGTCTCAACTATCACGTAACGTTTTCCACGAAGCATCGCACTCCGTGGATCAAACAAAACAGGATCGACCGATTGCATGCCTATCTTGGTGGAACCGTGAATGAACTTGACGGGCGTGCGCTAAAAATTGCCGGAGTTGAGGACCATATTCACTTGTTAATTGGCTTGAAGCCGGTACATAAGATCGCCGACTTTATGCGTGAGCTAAAAAAATCTACAAGTAAGTGGGTGCATGAGGAAATCACGTTTCCTCCGTTCCAATGGCAAGAGGGCTACGCAATTTTTTCGGTAAGTCCCACCGTCTGCCCCTCCGTTGCAAAGTATATTGCGAATCAATACAAACACCATCGAAAACGATCGTATCGTGAAGAACTGATCCAAATGTTGGAGGTCGCAGGTATTAAATACAATCCGAAATATCTGGATTAACGATCGTAGTCTTTGATCCCTATCGGGATCAGCGGTAACGCGAGGGATTGCGGCCCGGTGGTGGCGTTTCGCTTACCACCGGCTAATGGCTTAGATCCCTTCGGGATAGAAGCGGATCGTGCGGAATAAAACCTGCAAACAGAAAATCCGCGTCAATACCAAAGATTAAGCGACCAAACGGCTAACACAAAAAACTGGAATTGCATCAATCCGCAGCTAGTGCCATCGGCTCAGTTTCTGGTGTCTCGAGCAACCGAACCTTAAATTCTGACGAAGCACTAAAGGCGGCCGTCGACTTGGTCAGCTGGGAGGACCGATTTAATGTCGTAGAGGACGCATTCGCGGCGGCCGAGGTGACGGATGGCGTCGATCCCAAGCTCTTTGAATTGCCGATGCCCTACTGCGATGAGGATGGCGTCGTATTTACCGGCGGCGGGCTCGGGGACCGGCACAATGCCATACTCATGCTTCGATTCGGCGGCGTTGACCCAGGGGTCATAAACATCCACGTTGGCTCCATAATCTTGGAACTCGTGCACAATATCAACGACTCGCGTGTTGCGAATATCTGGACAATCTTCTTTGAACGTCAGTCCCATGACGAGTACGTTTGCGTCTTCGACATGAATCCGCCGCTTGAGCATCCGCTTGACGACTTGCGCGACGACATATTGGCCCATCGAGTCGTTGATTCGGCGGCCCGCCAGGATGACTTCGGGCGTGTAGCCGAGTTCTTGTGCTTTGTGGGTCAGATAATAAGGGTCGACGCCGATGCAATGACCGCCGACTAATCCGGGCCGGAATGGCAAGAAATTCCACTTCGTCCCGGCCGCCTCAAGGACTTCGAGCGTATCGATGCCCATGCGGTTGAAGATCAACGCCAATTCGTTGACCAGGGCGATGTTAAGGTCACGCTGGGTGTTTTCAATCACCTTGGCGGCCTCGGCCACTCGGATTGAACTGGCTCGATGCGTGCCAGCGGTGACGATCGATTGGTAAAGATCGTCTACGAATTGAGCGGTTTGAGGCGTGGATCCGGAGGTGACTTTGGTGATCGTGGTTAGGCGGTGCAGTTTGTCGCCGGGGTTGATTCGTTCGGGGCTGTATCCGGCAAAGAAATCAACGTTGAACGTCAGTCCCGATCCCTGCTCGATCAGCGGGATACAAACCTCTTCGGTCGCTCCGGGATAGACGGTTGATTCATAGATTACCGTATCGCCCGCCTTGATGACTCCGCCAAGCATCTGACTGGCTTTGACCAGCGGTGTAAGGTCAGGGCGTTTGTGACGGTCGATGGGAGTGGGAACGGTGACGATGTAGACGTTCGCCGCGGCGATGTCTTTGAGTTCGCTGGTGAAGTTGAGCTTCTTGGCACTGGCCAGTTCGGCGGCGTCGACTTCCAAAGTGCCGTCGACGCCGGTGCGCAACTCGTCGACTCGCGTGGTGTTAATGTCAAAGCCGATCGTGGGGAACTTTTTGCCGAACTCGACCGCTAACGGCAATCCAACGTAGCCGAGACCGATGACGCAGATTGTCGGGTGAGTTGTAATTGTTTTGACGGCGTTAGACATGGATAGAAGATTGATGGGTGAATTGGAAAACTGTAAATAGAAAGTACGTTCGTTAACTGGTTCGTTTTTCTGACTATTGCCCCTTTCTGGGCTGAGCTTTTGGCAAATATGTTACTCAAACACGGTTACCGGTCGCCGAGTGTTAACTCTCATCCGGTTTCTTTGACACCCATTCCAGTGGCAAATCTTATCAGTCGATGTGCGTTCGCACCCGGTCCCTACGGTATTGATGGAGATCAAGGCACAATGGCTGCGGCTAACATGTATTAAGCTTTGTAACTTACAGGGCATTGGGATAGCGTCTTGCAGCTCACCAGTTTGCGCTGCCAAGCTAATTTTCTAGCTCATCAGCCTGGATTTGGACAAGCTCGGGTGCCGACTGATGCTTGAGTTTCTCCACTGCAGCGTGAACATCGCCAAACTCGACCCCCAGGTCGTCACAGATCATTGCCACGTACTTGGCCGAGACATCATTTTCCTTTTCAAGCCGTTCCAGTGCAGCGTCGCGTGTAATCTCGCCCCTGCGAATCATGGTACTTAACATGACGTCGTTCTTCGTAAACCCGCACGACTCAAGATACAAATATTCCTTGACACGGTGTAGACGACAATCCGTTCGCCAATCGTTCGTACAGTACTCAGGCCGTTCCCAACCAAACTCTCTTTTGATGGTCTCCGTCACTTCCTTTTCGTTCCAATCGACGAAATTGTATAGAGATACCATCTTCAATTCCTTTCTGTTGAAACTTCTAAAATAGTAACGATAGTAGGCTTCTTGTATCGCTCCGCCTAGCAACTTGGGGCTCATCGCGTACCGAGGATTAGAAGCCAGATTACGAGCAAATCCCAAGAGCAGTCGTCTTTTCGAAAACTCCATTGAAGAAGTTAGAAGTTGAAGGGGAAAGGTCGTTCCAAGCGATGCCAATTCTCCGCCGCCTCCGTGCAGCACAAGTCGAACGTTATATTCTCGAACTACCTTCATCAACCCGCCATGGATGCCGACCATACACCCAGTGCAAAAAGTTCCAATCATCGCGGCAGATGGTTTTTTGACCCAGCAGGCGATCGCCTTACCTGCTAACTGCCTCATGTCATGGGACTTCACGACGACTTCGGTATCAAGCGTCTCGGCAATGCGTTGAATATTTTCTCTCGTCTGAGGTGGCATGAAGCCGTTGTCGTTAACGAACAGCAAAGGCCTCAGTTTCAAAACGCGTGACACATAGTAGGCCACATAGGAACTGTCTCGCCCCCCGCTTAACGCAACAACACAATCGTAGTCGTCGTTTTGAACGTATTGAAGCCGCAAGCGTTCAAGACGCTTTACGAGTCCATCCAATCCGTCGGTGTACCGATGGGCCATGCTTTTATAACCTGAACGACAGTAGTTGCAGACTCCTTCGTCGTCAATTTCGATTTGTGGGAAGCAACTAGGCAAAACACAGTTGGTGCAGCGAATCATACGAAACTCCTTAGAATTCTTAGAGGCGAATTTTCATGAGCGATAGCCATTCCAATACCGATACGTCCTGAGCAAAGCACATAACACTACGGCGTAAAAGAACACAAACGACGCCTTTTCGCCATTGAATCGGAGTGTTGTTGGATCGGTTTCTGGCTGGTTTGAACTGTACAACGAAATAGCACACCACTGAGCCTAGCAAAGATCCCCAGCGCCACAATTGTTTTCTTGACCAAGGGCAATGTTCGGATTTTGGATCATCAGGGTGAAAGCATTGACTTCCTTCGAGGAGAATTCCAAGAAACCCAATCAAATAGCATTGAACAAAGCAGAATCAGCGTGCAACACGACCTTGTTGAACTGAAGAGTGACCAAGAGCGGTGATATACCGGGGGAATGGATCCGGAAAAGATGGGCGACCTCAAATCCGCTTGTCGCATTCAGCATCATCCCCATAATACATTCGGCAACCGTGCATTGGCGCACTTGCGTCCCCTACTGTTCCTGCTTTCGGGGCAGTAAGCGACCAATTGCGACGGACTTCTTTTCACCAATCTTTTCAACTCATCCAAACATCTCTTGCTGAAGGGCAAATGCTCCAATGGTTCGACCAAACGTCTCCCCCCCGCACACACATCACCGTAAAATCCAAAGACGAATGCTTCGGGTAGAAACACTCGAAGGGCGCCGTTTGTTGAGCGCTGACTTGATGCAACACCATGCCGTTCAGGTTACCGAGTCCCAGATTATTACACATCACGACACGATCCCTCGTTTCGGTGCGAACCCCACTAACATCGCAGTCGCGAATGGGCTATGGTCCAACTCCACGACTTGGAGCGAAAATCGAGTTCCGCATGCCGATGAAATCACCAGTATCCCGCATGGCGTAGAGGTCATCTACAACATTGACAGCAATGTCCGCCTGGACGTAATTGAAGTCAGCGGCCAGCTGGAGTTTGACCAAAGTGTCGACACATCGTTGTGGCTAAACGAATTGATCGTGATGCCATCTGGCACACTTACCATTGGGACCGCCGAGTCCCCCATCGCTGGCAGCGTCACGGCCGAGATCGTATTCACCGACACGCCAGGTTCAGAGGGCCACCATTTTAAAACAGGATCCATCACAGCACCTGGGATCGATCCATCGCAATACGGAAACGGGTTGATCGTCCTAGGTACACTAAACGTCGTTGGCAGTGACAAGACGGACTTTGTACGGGCTGTGGGAGACATCAGGGGGGGGGGCGTAATAGTCAATCTTGATGGAACACCAGTGGGCTGGCTGGCTGAAGACTTGATTGTGGTGCCGGAAACATCACAAACAGTTATTCGAAAGACGCCTGTAATTTTGAATGAAACTGAAACCTCTCGGATTGTGAATGTTTCAGGCAGTGAACTCACTTTGTCGACGCCACTCAAGCACAACCACTTTGGCATCACCGAAAATTCCTTTGGCATTGAGCGATCAGCTCACGTTGCCAATCTAACACGCAACGTTGTGTTGAGGAGCGAGAATCCGGACGGCGTCCGGGGGCATGTCCAAGCGACCGGCAATGCCACTTTCAACATCGCCAACGCCGAATTTCGTTCGCTTGGTCGCACGAGCGCCGATAGTCAAGTTGCTGATACCCTCTTCGAAACTGACGGTTCTGTATTCGTGATTGGCGAGAACCAAGTGGGGCGTTATCCAATCCATTTGCATCATCTTTCTAACCCGTTTTTGATTGAAGGGGTAGTCATCAACGACGGACTGAAATGGGGGATCGCGATTCACGATACCAACAATGGCCTGCTACAAAATAGCATCGTCTATGACGTCGACGGAGCAGGGGTCGTTACCGAGAATGGGAATGAAGTCGACAATCGATTCATCAACAATCTCGTGATGAAAGTTGACGGGGGTCATCAAGCGTTCGATGCTCGCGCTGGCGCGGTCGAGGCGCGTGACTTACAGGGCAATCGATTCATTGAGATCGGAGCCGATGGATCGGGGTTTTGGTTGCGTGCCAGTGCAGGCACTTTCATTGGCAATACGGTCTATGATTCCGCCAGCTACGGCTTTAATTTCAATGGGTATTATCGGACAGCCGACTCAGAATTCGAGTTTCGTCAGTTGGATGAATTCTCAAATAACGAAACCGTATCCAGCAAAGGCGGGCTATGGTTTACGTGGTCTCAGGGGCAATCGCAAATTCAAAACTATCAGCGGCAAACAGTTTCAGACTTTTTGGCTTGGCACGTATCCCACGAAGGCGTCAAGGCCTACCACGAAGCCAATTTGACGTTCACAGGAGTGACGGTGATTGGAAATTCCCAAGTGTCAAATAGGAATGAGGGTAGCAATACGATCTTTGACGCAAGATCCACCACGGGACTGTGGTTTGGAAGCCCAAGCTACGAAAACCACAATTTGCGTTTGGAAAACATCCAAGTCGAAGGCGTCAACACGGGAATCGTCGTGCCGTTAAAATCGGGTATTGAGGGCACGCAAATCATTGGTGCGAAGTTACGTAATTACATCAACATCGCGATGCCCAAAGACAGTGATGCTATTAAAGTTCGATACGAAAACATCGACTTCTTACCGAGCTACGTGGGTCGGATCGCGAACTCATTCCCCGAACAGGTCGCCAATGTTTGGCATGCCGAAACTGGCGTGATCCTTCCCGGATCGACTTCCAGTGACGCTCCTCCAGGGGTGCCATCCAATTTGCCGCTGACGACTCAATATCGTGAGAGTGATGGAAGGCTTATCCTGCGGGGAGGCGATGGCGATGAATCGGTAGAGGTGTACGAAGCGGATGGTACGGTCGAATTTCGTTTCGATGGTGCCCATGCGTTCAGTATCCCAAGCAACGCTATTTCAATAGTTATTTTCTGGGGCGCCGGAGGCAATGATGCTTTCGTCAACAATTCCCAAGTCAAGCTGATGGCATTTGGCGGCGGCGGTAATGATCGCCTTGTTGGCGGTTCAAGAGCCGATTCGCTTTTCGGCGAAGCAGGGGACGATCGAATCGAAGGAAGAGGAGGTGACGACCGGCTTTATGGTGGCAGCGGGAACGATGTCATTCTTGGCGGTGAAGGCGCGGACAAGTTGCGAGGTGAGTCAGGTAATGATCAGATTTGGGGTGGTCTTGGTTCCGATCCCATCATTGATGGTGGTGATGGCAATGATGAACTCTTTGGTGACCAAGGTGATGATGTGATTGTTGGCGGATCAGGCAATGACTTCGGCTCAGGTGGTGACGGCGATGATTTCGTCGGCGGTGGCGATGGGCATGATCAACTGTTTGGCGGTTTGGGTAATGACGTTCTGTCGGGCGGAAGTGGAAACGATTGGCTGCAAGGAGATAATGGCCACGATAAACTTTGGGGCGGCGACGATGACGACACGCTCGTCGCTGACCCAAGCGACTGGGTCATTAATGGTGGCCTGGGGCATACCACGCTTTTCTGAAACGCTCTGACAGTTTAGTTTTATGATTGGTGCTGAGTGTAGGACAATTGTCTCAATTGTCCTATCTGGGGACGCCGGAACAGGCGGTAGGACAATTGTCCTACACTCTTGCAGCGGATCGCTTAAGGTCTGCTATTTCGACTGTCCCATTTTGCTGGTTTTTCCGAATGAGTGAGCCGACGGCGCTAGCCGCGGGTTTTTGTTTCTAATGTTTTGTCGACCGATACCCGCGGCTAGTGCCGTCGGCTCACAAAATGGAACAGTCGAACTATCCGACTGTCAATTTCTCTGCCGCTTGGACAACTTGCCGAGCGATGTTTAGCCAATTTCGCTCGCGTTCCACCGAGAGCCGACCATTTCGGCCAATTTTCGTTGATAGTTCGGGCGAATGCAAAAGCTCTTCGATCGTGGCGTGAAGCGCGGACGCATTCTCTGGCTCAAACAAAATTCCATTTTCATGATCGCGGATGATGTCACGTATGTTCGCCATGTCGGGCGCGATCGTTGGAATGCCCATTGCCAAGTATTCCAGAATTTTCATCGGCGATGCATAGAATGTCGCCTGCGGGCTGACCGCAATGTCGATCGCGGAAAGATAATCTTTCATTTGCTCATGAGCGACACGACCGGTAAACGTGACGAGGTTTTCTAGCCCAAGTTCTAGGACTTTTTCGCGAAGCGAGCCTTCAATCACTCCATCTCCAACAATCAGCAAGCGAAGGTTCGGTTGCTGCGGCACCAAAGAGGCGAACGCATCTAGCAGTAGATTAAGCCCATGCCAGGGACGCAGGATACCCACAAACCCAATTACGGTTTCCGAATCAATTCCAAGCTTTTTCCTTTGCCGACGCCTAGCTGGGGAACCGGGCGGCGTGGGTGAAAACTTTTCCGGGTCAACACCATTGGGGATGACCGTCACACGCGACGGCAGAATACCTCGCTGCGACACCAGGAATTCTTTTAGCGGTGTCGAAACTACAAATACGTGATCAGCCTGATTACAGATGCGACGCTCAAATCTTGTCGCCAGTCGAGCTAGACGAAGCGGGCGGCGTTCGTATGCGGTTCGCTCAAACGAGACCGGCGCATTCACCTCCAGAAAGACTGGAATGTTAGCTTCTCGTGCAGCATCAATCGCCGCTGTACTAAAGCTGTTGTACCGATCGTAAATTAGATCTGGCTTGAAACCGTTGATAGCGCGAGTCACGGTTCGCTTGCCGATCACGTTGTAGCCGATTTCCGCCAACTCGTAGGTAATGCCTGGCAGGAAACGACCGACGCTCGACCAGCGACGAGACTGAGGACTCGATGACGCGTGCTCAGTGGAACAAGTTTGGTCGCCGACCAATGCTACCACCTCAACCTGATGCCCCAGTTCGCGAAAAACGCGAACCATCTCATTAATGTGAATGCCTTCGGCACCGTCGCCAAGTGTGCGGTGATGATAAAGAATTCGCATCGAGCATTAGCCTAGATTGAGCGTGATTTGACGCAAAGCGTTAAGCAGAACGTCGACTTCATCGCTGGTATTGTAAACACCAAAGCTGGCCCGCACCGTTGGTCGCCACCCCCGAGATTCATGTGCCAGTTGCGCACAATGAAAACCGCTGCGAACACAAATATTGGCTCGATTGGATAGCATGCGGGCTGCACCGTGTGCCTCGAGACCCTGGATGTGAAAGGATACAATTGCACCTCGCTCGGTCCCCAGCTTTGGACCACGAACGGTCACACGTGGAATCGAAGTCAATCCTTCGTGCAATTGCCTTGTCAATTGTCGCTCGTGTTCGGCAAGCGATTCAAGTCCGATGGCTTCAAAAAATTCACATGCAGCTGACAATCCGATGACTCCTTCGAAGGATGCCGTTCCCGATTCGAGTCGCATTGGCAGGTCCGCCAATTCGTATCCATCGGAATCGACACTTTCTACCATACCGCCACCAAACAAACGTGGTTGAAGCAATTCCAGCCGATCTCGTTTTGCGTACAAGACGCCAATCCCGGTTGGTCCGCCTAGCTTGTGTCCGGAGAAGCAAAGATACTCGCAGTCCAAAGCACGGACGTCCATTCGGTGGTGAGCAACGGACTGATTCGCATCCAACAAGACATCACATCCTGCCGCATGAGCAATCCTCGTCAATGGGTCGACCGGATGAAGATTCCCAAACGCGTTGCTGATCGTGCTTGTCGTCAGCAGTTTGGGATTTACCGCCTGCAACAAGGGTTCGACCGATTCCAAGTTGACGTGCCCATCATCCGCAAGCGGAATCCCATGAAATCGCAGACCACGTCGCCACGGCAAGAGATTGCTATGATGTTCGCCCGCCGACCCTAAGACGCTGGTTCCTGCTGGCAGACTGGACGCGACTAAATTGATCGCCTCGGTGGCATTGCGGACAAAAACGATTTCGTCGGCATCGGCATTGATGAAGTCAGCAATCGTTTCTCGAGCATCGTCAAACCGAGACACCGCATCTTCGGCCAAGACATGGACGCCGCGACCGATCGTGCCAGCCGTTTGGCGGTAACAATCGCAGACGGCATCAATAACAGCACGAGGTTTTAAATACGTTGCTGCGGAATCCAAATAGACAAGCGGCTCCCCGCCAATCTGTCGATCCAGAATCGGAAATTCGTGGCGTATTTGTTCAGTATCCATTATTCTTCGACCACATTTAGCTTCACTCTCCCTCTGCGGAGGTCGTGCAGTTTTTAGAAACCGGGGAAGAAATCGGGCATTACCGTAGCGGAAGTCGCCAAGACTTTCGGCTTTTTGGCGGCTATCTGACCGCTGCCGAAGCTCTTGACGAGTTCCGCTACAAAAACTCACAGCCTCTCTGGGAGAGTCGAGCCTAAGCGAGGAGAGGGCTGAGTACCGGAACCTCCCCTTGCTTAGGCTCGACCCTCCTTAAAAAAGAGGGTGAAGCAACGCCACACGACCTCTGCGGTTGGGAGAGGTGGAAGAAAACTTACGCAAACACAAAATCAATGCAACCCCAAACTCTTAAGTAGTCCAGGGCTGGGCCTTGCAGTGACGGAATTTTCCCGATTCCTCGGGTCGAATTGCTTGGGTCGTGCGTACCGAGATTGACCGGGACTGTCCCATCCAAGACAAAAAACGTTCTTCAATTGCTCGTTCGTTGAAGTCCGTTTTGGTTGCGGGAACAATCCGCAACGTCAACTTTCCACCACGTCCCTCTGTCAGTTGGAAATCCTTGATTTCAGGCTGTTCATAGAAAAAGTTTGATACGGCCTCCGCTGTCAGTAATTCCCCGCTATCTGTAACCAATGCGTCATCGACACGACCTTCCAGGAAGATCCGAGCGGTGGTGCGACCGCATGGACAAGGCGAAGTATCAATTCGGGCAAGGTCGCCAATGTCGTATCGGATAATCGGCATTGCAAGGTTGTGAAGATCCGTAACCAACACGCGGCCGACCTCACCCTCCAAAACAGGTTGCCCATCATGAACGATTTCAATCAGATGTTGGCTCATCAACAGGTGCATCCCATTGGTTTGATGACAATCAAAAGCCATCGGCCCCATTTCTCGACTTCCATAGTGTTCACGCAGCGAGCCACGCAATGCCGATTCAATGCTGGTCTTCCAGGACGTCGGGAAGTTTGCTCCCATCGGTCGAATGACCGGGATCGGCGGCGGTTGGTCATCGCTAATGCGAACGTAGTCGGCCAACGCCCGCAAGTATTCCGGCAGCGCCGTCAATTGCATCGGACGCTGCTCTCGCAGTTTCCTAACGCAGTCACGTAGTACCGAATCGTCACCATCAAGTGGCAACGGCGGTAAAACTGTTTTTGCGCAAATCCAGGTGTCCATGACCAAGCCGCGCAGATCACTGATTGATTCGCGATTCCAGGCGACGCGCCGAGTCGCTAAGGCCAGCAATTGTCGCGATACCGATACAGCGCGGTCGCTTTCGATTCCACAATGAACACTGCAAGCATCAGGCGGGATCGATACTTCCCGCGTGCCATAGCGGTAAGGGCTGTCTTCGGTAAGAGCGACCATAATTGCAGCCCGTTCGTAATCGCGTCTTTCGAAGTCATGGATGACCATGACGCGGCGCGTGGTTCCGCGTGTGCCAACATACTGCCAGTCGGCGTTTCGGCGCGATTGCACGGCAATCCCATCCGGAAAATGTGATTCCAAATCTTCCTTACTTGTGATCGGGAATTGCCGAATGTCATCTAGGCAGCGAAGTCGGTCAGCGGACAAACCCAGTTGATGCCACCGCTGGCGATAGAATTGCGATTCCTGCTCTGCCAAACGCATCAGTTCCGTCAATCGGCTCAGCTGATATTCCTTGATCCGAGCGATGGGCCATCTTTGTTGTCTTCGCATCTGGCGAGCCAACGAGGTCGCCTTGCTTTGCGTCGGCGCAAGCATGGCCGGAAGGGCGATGGATTGGAAAGCTTGGCCGTAAAGAGACGAGAGACGCATAGAACTATCGTTTGACGAGGATGCAATCAACGACGGACGTTAGAAACTCCCGTGTCGATCGACAATGCAATCGACGAAGTAGATGAATTGGACGAGCGATCATCAGCTCAACGTCAAACGGGCCGTTATGAACCATTTGTTCAAATCGTGCAATCGTCATTTGGTTCAGTCCACCGTCCACGTCAGCGAACGTGATTGCACCATCGTCGCGGAAGTCACGCCGCCATCGACACAAAGACGATTCGGAGAACAGCAGGTGTGCCCAAGGAAACGGAGAGAAAAGATGTCCACCACGAGGATGGTACCAGGTCGGGCCAAAAGAAACGATCACTTGACCACCGGAGGGGAGTAAATTTGCGATCGTTTGCAAGATTTCTTTGGGATCGTCGAAATGCTCGAACGCATCCATCGAGATCACGACATCCGCGCTGCCGGCTGGCAAGTGCGTTACAAATTGACACCGATCCAAGACGCCTGCTTCCGAAGCTCGCTGGAGGGCATGGTCGAGAACGGAATGACGGATATCAATTCCCACGACGTTTTGGCATCCTTCCATGGCAAGGTCAATCGCACCATCACCATGGCCACAGCCAAAGTCAACAACCCTTTGGGACTTCAACAAATCCCATTGGCGGTCACCGATGATTTTTCTTAGCCGTTGTGGATAACGGATCAAATGTGCGCCGCGAGAATCCGAAACGGTTCGACTTCGCGGAAAAAAATGACTCAAAAACCAATAGGCAACCCGCCCACCCATTTTCAACCTCACTTTCCCGTTGCCGTACTATTGCTTTCAATGCCTTCTTCGGTTCGCTTGACCTTTTCCCACTGCGGCGGTTGCCGGTTCAATAGACCGCGAACGATTCCAACGCTCATCGCAATCTGGCTCATTCCAAAGTAGAAAAGAACACTGGCAACGCTGGAACTACGACGTAATCGGGGAAATAGAAGAGTCAACAGAACACCCGACGCGAGCAGCGTCAAGAACAAGGCAAAAGCTATGTAAATTGTAGCCGCCGAAGTCAAAGCGATACTACTGATAATCAGCGTTGCAATCAGAATGGGAGAACACCAACGCAGCAATTTGTGAGATACAAACTGGAACCACACCGCCCATTGGCCCCAGTGTGGAACGATCCCACGACGTAACAATTGAACCGCTCCGGCCGCAATTCGCACGCGACGATTGAATTCTTGGCGTGCTGAAAGCGTTCCCGTCTCGATTGCCGTTGCGGCTTGCTCGTAGACGATCCGTCGGCGTGACCGTAAGACGTTCATTGAAATTAAGAAATCATCCAGAATCGTATCGGTTGGAAGCGGCTTGTAGAGTTCACGTCGCAGGACATACATCGCGCCATCAACTCCCATGACACTGCTAACATTCGACTCCGCTCGTTGGATCTGGCGCTCCATTCGGTAATACAACGACTCGCCCGAGCGAAACTCTTCGTCGCTGCCAACGAGTCGCACTTCCCCGGTAACCGCCCCAACACTCGCATCGGTTAGGTGCATGACCAGTTTCGCAACCGCGTCGGCTTCAAGGGTCACGTTCGCATCCGTCAACAGCAGCACGGGATGCGTCGCAAGGCGAACCAATTGATTCACCGCAGTCGCCTTGCCCGCACGAACGTCACCACGGATGACTCGAATGCGATTCGTGGCCCGATTGCGTGCGACGTCATAGGTCTCGTCATCGCTCCCGTCGTCGAAAATAACAAGCTCTAATTTGTCGGCGGGATAATCCAAGGCTTCAAAATTATCAATCTTTTCCGCGATCACATCGCATTCGTTGTGCGCGGGGACCAGCATACTGATTGACGGAGAGAAATCGGGTTCCGTGCATGTTCGGTTTCGGCGAGCCAAAACGGCCAGCATGGGATAAAGAAAATGGGCGTGAAACAGCAGCAGCAGAGAGCCCCAAAAGACGATGATCATCGTTCCGGCTTCCAGACGCCGATCGCACGACCTGAAAGCAATAGCCCCAATCCCAGAGCCGAAGCAACGTTCACGAGCAAGAAATAGTATGCGACATAAACGATTCGGAAGCTGCGAAAGAACGGAATCACGTAAAGAGCAGCGATCGAATATCCGGCCAGCTGAAGAAAAAGAATGGTCGTGTAGGTTTTTACCGAGCCGGAACCGGAAGCTTCACGAAGCGCCAGAACAAACGAGCTGACAAGCATAATGATCAAGAAAACGGGACAGAACCAGCGAAGGACTTTGTGCGCCAGAAGTTGCGGCGCAAACCAGCCAACACGTAGTGGATTCATGGCGGAGGGTACTTTAAGCACGGCGCGAAGGCTACGGTTAACAATTCGACGTTTACGGCGGAACTCACCATTGAAATCGGGCGCGGCGTCTTCAAAGCAAACCGCCTCGGGGTCGAAAATACCGCGATATCCCTTGGCAACGACCTTCAAGGGAAGCAGAAAGTCATTGATATCTTCAGCGGCCAACGGCTCGAAGAATTCTTTTCGGAGAGCATAGATAGCACCATCGGCCCCCACGACACTGCTTAATCGACTCTCCCATGCCTTCATCAACAATTCCATCGACCAATACAGATTTTCGGAATCCGCCGAAGCCGACTGATCGACGTGGGCGTAGCTTTGCCGGCCTACCGAATACCCGATCGTGGGGTCATCGAAATGTCGCAGAAGTTTGCAAAGCACATCGGGTTGGAATATGGAATTGGCATCGGTAAATACTAGAATGTCGCCATTCGCCTCGGGACAAAAGCGAGACAGTCCGGCGGATTTCCCAAGTCGAGGAACCTGACGACAAAGACGAACTCGCGGATCATCACATGCAGCAACGATGCCGTCCGTACGATCATCCGATCCATCGGAAATCACCATGATTTCAAACTTGTCGGCGGGATAATCAAGAGCCAGGGCATTATCCAGTTTTTCACCGATAACAGCTTCTTCGTTGAACGCACTAATGACCAAAGTTACTGTTGGTATTGCTGTCCCGGTCTCTCTTATTGATCGAAATCGCGACAGCATGCAAAGCACTGCAGGATATAGTACAAATGGAGTCGCGACCGCCAACACCGCTAGCCAGAAGATAGTTTCCAGGACACTCATGCTTGGTTTATTATACGTATTATCACGGATCAATTCGGTAGTCAGCTACGCCCGTTTTCGCCACAATAGTATCAACTACTCGCTTTCCAACATCTGACCAAGTTCGGCCAAGCATAGTAACGCTAATATTAGAACGATCGAAGATCGAATTCAGACTATCAGAAATGGCTTCGCCAAGAGCAATTGCGTCTTCAATCGCTACGACGCGGCCACAATCTGGATCTTTGACGATCAGCCCGTTGTCCCCAGCATTGGTAACTACGACCGGAAGTCCGGTTGATAGTGCCTCTAGTACGGCGTTGCAACAGCCCTCACGGCGGCTGGCTAAGGCGAAAAGGTCAGCCGATCGCAGCCAGTTCGCTACGTCGGCTGGGGACTTCGATCCAAGGAAAATGATCTGTTCGGCGACGCCAAGTTCCTGAGCCAATCTTCGTAACTTAACCCCCCAACTAGACGTCACACCACTGCCGATGCAAACCAAATTCAGATCAACGCGGCACCTGATCGATGCAATGGCGCGAATTAGCAGGTCGTGTCCCTTAACGCGTTTCAAATTCCCAACGGAGACCACCAATTTCTTCTGCGAACGGTAGCCCACCAATTGGCGAGCCAGCGACTGCTCACCCGGGCAAAAAGTTTCAGAATCAACGCCATTCGGAATAACTGTAATGATTTCCGCTGGAACTCCCGATTTAACCGCCAGATGCTTCAATGAATGGCTGACAGCGATGACACCTGTCGTCGTTCTTAGTGCCTTAATCAGCTGTGGACCACGCGTTGAATCTTGAAACAGATCTACTTCCAATCCACGCAAAGTCACGAAGACAGGGATGCCCCGTCTCTTTGCGACATTACAGCAGCCGACGCCTTCAGGATATCCGAAGTGTGCATCTAAAATCGAGCCGGAGACTAATGAAGCAGGAAGGCTGTCAAGCCAACGGTCGACACAACGCTGCATCCATAGGCTGTCAAATCGTTTCGCTACGCCAGGGATATAAAACATGCCAGCGCTATCGATCTTGAATTTAGAGGCGGGTAGCGGTGACTGCGCTTTGTGCGGTCGAATGAATGGAAACCAAGGCTGTGGATTGAAAGCACGAACGTTCGCGAGTTCCGCCATCGCGTCCAAACGGCGAAACACAAATAATCCACATTGCGGAGATGAATCTGTTGGCAAATCTCGACAGACGCTCAACACATTCATGAATGATAAATCTTAGCCAAAAAAGAAGCTCTGGCTTGCCAAAGCGAATAGATGTACTTATAGCCAAATACCAAAAATACGGCTCCAAGGCCTAGGAAACCCAGAAAGAATGGGCGTACGTCAAGCGGTTTTGAACTGGGTTTAGCTGTGACTTTAAAAAACTCAGCATTCTGGAGATCGACGGGGACGCAATCGGCAACCAACGATTGAGCGAGATCATTGAGATAGACTTCCATGTTCTCGTAGTTCGGATCGAGTTCGTGCCCATGCGGATTGAGGTCGCCGCCTTTTTTGGCTTCCCAGCGGTCATCGATACCATCCAGATCGGCATCGGGTCGTACGTCGCCCGCATAGACATTTTTGTCGTCTGGAATCTCAAGTTTCCAGCCACCTGATCGAGTGCTGAGCTCGCGAAGTACACGTTTGTCTGTATTGTCCCGTGGTAACGCGCCAAAGTAGGTGGCAACTTGGTTGAGGTTTTTCTTCACGGGAGTGTATGAAACGATTGGGATGCTAGAAAATCGCTCGTCGTGAGTCTCGAATACACCCCGTATTGGTCCAGTGGTTGGACCCTTGCCCATGAGTGCAGATTCCGCTTCCTCGCTCGTTTGGCGAGTGCCGACAATCTCGCCGGGGCTTCCACGCTGTGTGTGCTGGTCATTGCCCCGAAAACTCTGGCCGTCACTTCCCTTATTATTGTGTCCAGTTCCGCTTAGAGCCAAATTATCGCGTAGATAAATGCGAAAACCATTGTCTCCGACGATCACGGGCCTTGGCCCTCCTTGATCAGCATGGCTGAACGATCCTGGGACATACAAATTACCAACTACATTTCCGATTCCTTTTGGTGCATCGAATCCAGATGGGTACTTTCGGTAGTCGTACACCAGGTTATTTGAAAACTCAATTTGAAAGTCCTCGATGCGAAAGAATGATGTTGCCCACGGTGTGCGTGAGTGCGTGTGGGTGTAAAGGTTGTGATGGATCGACACTCTATTCGCATCTTTTGTGATCAGATTAGGTTGACCATGGTATCTCTCATCCGTGCCACTATCAGCTGCATCGCCAAAATGACACCACTGAAGCGTTACGTCCGTTGCACCATCGACAATATCCGCCGCTCCGTCTTGAAAGAAGGAAACGGACACGTGGTCCAACACTACATTCTTGGTCCCCACTCCGATTATGTTGAAGGCATCGCTTCCCGCTTTGGCTCTGCCACGATACCTCACGTGCCGAACGACAACATCATGTGCAGTATAGACCGCGGGGTCTTGCTTCCAGGTTCCAATCCACAATGCTCCACCTTCGATGGCAATTCCACTACCTGGGGCAGTTTGTCCGGCCACATAAGTGTGTGATGGGATCTCCGCCATTCGATGTAGCTTAATCGAGCCCGCAACATCAAAAACGATGTAGCCACCTCCCGCTTCGGCTGCTTGCGCCAAAGCATACCGTAGTTGGCCCGGTTTTAGATAATGCAGCTTCTGTAGCTTGTCCTCATCATCCAGTCGCGTAACGTGGAAAACTTGTTTTCCCCTGGCATGGACAGTATCCGTGCCAAATCCTTCCGCACCCGGGAAACATGGGATCTGAGCACTACTGACGGCACAAATCCCTTCGATGATGCACCAACATCCAAACAAGATGGCTTTCTGCATGTGACTTATCCATTTTTATATTGAAGACGTGAAATTCACCGAAGAACTGGTATCAAACGAACTGCAAACCGTGAAGGAATCCCTGCTCCATTGCCGCCCTATATCAGTGATCGCCGCGTTTGATGTTATTTCGCGGTGATTTCATGTGGGATAGGCTTCCAGCCTGTCAATCCATGCTGTCGACAGGCTGGAAGCCTATCCCACATTGCGGCTTCGCCGCACTATGAAACTGAAATTGCTAAGTCACTAAGAATTCGACATCAATAGGTGTTCGAGTTCGTATGCTTTCTAGGATCGCGAGGCAGCACATCGTCGCTTGGATTCCATCTCGTAATTGGATCGATGGCTTCGATTTGCCCTGGACCACATCTGCGAAATGCTTGAGTTCCTGTCCGTGCCCCTTATCAATTCGTCGGTGCTTGACATCTTTATCACTGCCGCCTCGCACCGTTAAACTTCGGAAATCATCGATCGCTATCGCGGTACCTCCCGCAAACACTTCAAGCCTTTCTTTCCCAAACTTGGATGTGCCAAGACTGCTATAGACCAACACCGCAGTCGACCCATCAGGAAATTCAAAAGTTGCCGTGACATCTTGGATTGCATGAACCGCTTCAGCGGTTCCGGTCGTTATCGCCGATACACGGGTCGGATCGCAGCCAACCAGCCATCGAAACAGATCAACGAAATGGCAAGCTTCCCCCACAATTCTGCCAGCGGACTGTCCTGGATCTAGCACCCAGCTTGTAGCTGGCAGTGAACCTGCATTAACTCGATACGTGATTTGTTTTGGTCCCTGTTTGTCTTCAAGCAACGATTTGACCGTCTGCATCATAGGTGCAAACCGACGATTGAACCCAGTCATACAGACGAGGTTACTTGGTGTGGCCAGCAGTCTGAGACACTCGTCGCGGTTAACAGCCAATGGTTTTTCACAAAAAACATGCTTTCCCGATACTAAAGCAGCTTCCGCAAAGGTTGCGTGCGTTAGATCGCGTGTGAAGATCATGGCCGCATCGACGCGTTCGTCTTGCCAGACGCTAGAGGCATCGGTTGAACACTTTGAGGCACCGTAAAGATTGCCAAATTCCTTTGCGCTCTGAGCCGTCGAGGCAACCAATGCCTCCAGCGAATACTGGTTGCTTGCCTTAATGTTGGGCAAATGGAACTGACGGGCAAAGGCACCACAACCAATCGCTGCAACACGAAGTCTTGATCCACTTACGGTATCAGTTGCAGGTGTCAAGCCGATGTATGGTGGTGACTCGACCGGTTGGTGACCATCGTATTTGAGGGCGATTCCAAGACAGTCATTTGGCCGTTCCATTAATAACGCATAACCAGCATTCGCCTCTTCCAGCTCAAATTCGTGTGTGATCAGCGGAGCCGCCTTCACTTTCCCCGTTTGAATTAAACGCAAAAACTCTTCCATATTGCGTTGTTCCGTCCATCGGACATATGCGTAAGGGTAGTCGATCCCCGATTCTTCGTATGACGTATCGTATCGGCCTGGTCCGTAAGACCGACTAATTACTAGGTCAAGTTCCTTCATGTAAAAATCGTGCCGCGGAACCTCGATCGGCCCCCCACCAACGATGGTAATACGTCCTCGCTCACGCGCCATTTTACAAGCAAGCTGAAGCAATGGGTTGCTGGTTGCGGCACAGATAACAACACCATCGACCCCCATTCCGCGCGTCGCGTCTAGGATGGCACGTGTCGCAGATTCACTTCCAATGCGTGCATCTTCGACGCCGCATTGCTTTGCAATATCGACTCGAGATTGAAGTAGGTCGGTCGCAAACACCCTTACCCCCGCATTTTGAAGCAGCTGAGCAACTAACTGCCCCACCAACCCCAAGCCAATCAGAGCTACCGTATCACCCACACTGACCTGGGACCGACGCACCGCTTGCAGGGCAATACTGCCAATCGCAACTAGGCAAGCTTCACGTGAAGTTACGCCCGGCGGCACCGGCACACAAAGTCGCTTCGACGCGTGAATGATCTCTGCATGCCCTTGCCCCGCATACGCGACCAGATCACCCTGGCGAATCCCTGAGATATCGCTTCCAACTTCAATTGCGATACCAGCACCACTGTATCCCAGCGGGGTCCACTTGGTCATTTCATATTGCACACGTTCCGATGTCTTTTGAACTCCATCTTGCACAAGCATATCGACCACGCTATCGCGAATCTCTTTGTCGCCAATAGCTTTCACCACCATATCTCGCTTGCTGCTTCCAACAGCTGTTGATTCGGTTCCTGGGCTAATGATCGAGTGACAATTGGCGACCAGCACACTGCTGGAATTACATCGCGGAGCGGGAACTTCCTCCGCGTGAACCGCAGCTGCACGCAGCACATTCTTTTGCATAAATACTTGTTTCACGTAGCTACTCTAAATCGTTTGGTAAGTGGACGGCAGGTCTGCGGAAAGAAAGGTAGTGGGCACGAGTGACGTTTAGCTGACATCGCAGGCGTTTCGGTCCGCAGGATCAATAACCGAAAACCTTGGTAGATGTCGCTATGAACGGTCCAAAAAATGCGATTATTCACGTTCCTCAATAGCACGATCAAAGACTTCACGCACTCGCGAGGCGACTGCTACCCAACTGTGACTGATGGCGAATTGGCGAATTGCGTTTCGATCCCATTGCTTTGACAGAGCAGCAGACAATACCGGCGCCGCTGCTTCCGCAGAACGATTGTCGATCATGCTACCCAGGACTGGGTTTGCCAATACCTCGGGAACGTTTCCAACGCGAGTCGATACCAAGGGCGCACCACAAGCCAACGCTTCCATCATTACATTTGGCGAACCCTCACGCGACGACATGATGCACGAAAGGTTCGCGGCGCTGTACCAGAGTTTCAGTTCTTCCTGAGGCCGAGTCCCCGCAATAACGACATGTTCAGCGAGTTGATGCTGATCAATTCGCCGTTGAATCTCCGGCAAATAATCAGGTGCCCCCCAACGGGTTTGTCCACCCACAATCGCGCACATGGCATGCGGATGGGTGCGACGGACCTGGGCAAGTGCATCAACAAGCAAATGAAACCCTTTTAGCTCCAGACGATAACCGACCGATAGAATCAGCGGACGATCGAGCGGCAAGTCTAGTTGTTTTCTCGCATCGTCTCGCGACAGCATTTCAAACTTTGCCAGATCAACACCATTTGGAATAGAATTAATACGGTTGTCATCGGCTCCCAACTGAACCATTCGACCACGCATCTCCTCGCTAAGTGCGATCAACTGGTCTGCCGAACGCAGTGCCTGTCGAATCCGCTTTCCCACGAACGCCTGTTGGGGATAGACCGCGATATCGGCACCTCGGCACGTGATGACAACCGGTCTGTTAAATCGTTTTCCTAGGTCAACAGCGGCGACGCCGTTGGGATAGACAAAGTGCGAATCGATTAGGTCAAAATCGAATCGTTTTTTTAGTTGTCGGATGTACTTTAGCGACGCGAGATAGATTAACTTTGACTGAACTAATCCACCGATTCTGGGGATCATCGGATATCGAGGTCGATGCACGACGAGGCCATCAACAATTTCGTCGTTAGGAACTTGCGACCAAGCGTACCAACGCTTGAACGTCTTCAGTGGCGGAAAGTAGGGAGCCGGGGCGACGATGTGCAGTTCAATGTTTGACGTTTGGGCTAGAATACGCAGACGTTCCTTAACATGAACCCCAAATTCAGGTTGAACCTTTGACGGAAACGACGTTGTGAACACCAGCACCCGTAGCCGCCTAGATGGCGTGCCGTCTGGTACTCGTTCTTCTGTGACATTCTCGCTCGGCATCATCATCTCAGTTCGAATTCTCAACGCCGATATAGACCCGTTCAGCATCATCGGCGAACAAACGCCAACCTACTTGTTGCGGCTGTAAATGTATCGTTGACGATTGTACTACGGACTGCGAGCTCAAACTCGCTCCCATTCCCATGGAAAAATCAAAATCGATCTCACGATCATGCCAGTGGTGTGCAATTAAGTGCTCGGGTGATCGTGACGATTCAACGACCAAAGTTGCCGCGTCAACGAGAGAGTTGTACTCAAGGGCGCGTTTGGCAAATGGTTCCCGTTCGGTGGCACGAATCCAGCGAAGGGAGAAAGGCGAGTTCCCGTAGAACCGACCACTCGCCTCAGGCAAATGCAGTCCGTCCGATTCCAGGGTCGCAGCGTCAAGATTCACGCTGGCCAATTGCCAGTAACAGCTCACCTTTCGTGGCTCATCACACTTAACATAGTCAGCAATCCACAGGCCAAAATTCTCAGTCAATAAAACATGGCGTTCCACTTGCACCCCATTTCCCCAGTTCGCCGAGCCACAAAGCATGGTAAAATCGGTTGCAAAGTATGCGTCAAGTTGTGGAGCGGGCGCTGCAAAAGACCAGGACAATTTGCCAGTCGAACGAACTGGCCCGGCACCCTCCACTTCGATCGTGTTGTGAGCTGCCGAACTGCGGAAATATTCGACCCAGTCCTGGGGTGCGTAATAAGACGGGATGCCGCTGTCCTGCAAGAGCGGGCGTCCCTTGAACCAGTACAGCAGCTGCAACGTGTCGGCATGACCGTGTGCGACCGACGGCGTTGCGTCGGAATGAACACCTGCTGCAATTGGTCCCGCATCGAATAGCAACCAGTGGTCTTTGATTGAAGCAATCGCGTAACCACTCTCACGAAGCAAGACTGATTGCGGAAGTTCGCCCTTACGGTTCAGTGTTCGCCATTTTGCTATCCCTGCATCGCCCAGGAACCAAGTGACTTCTTCCCCTGCTATCTGACCGCACTTCAGCTTTGGTTCTTCGAACAAGACTGCAGCGAAGTTGCAAAGCGAACCGAAATCCCATGTAGCGGATACCGATGACGGAATTGCACGCGCTGAATCGAGGTCGCCAATCGCTGGCCATGTTCCGTCGGTTGTCTGAAAGCTCATTCCAGCAAGAAACGCATTCTTTACGGAACTTGCCAAGATCGACAGGTCGTTACCTCTATTTCGCGCTGCCAATGTGGCAAGGGAAAGAAAACCGAGTGTGAAAAAGTGATAGCTGATGGCTTGCTCGACGCAGAATCCGTCATCGTAGAACTGTTTCGGCCCGTGGGAGCGCAAAACATACAGAGCCAAGTCTTTCCACCGATTGCTTTTCGCAACGACACCATCCAGCAAAAGCGAAATCAAATAGAGTCCTGTTGCTTCACCAATTAAATGGTTGTAGGGACTCGAGAAAAATGACAAATGATGTGAAAGATACTCTGCGTGTTCTGATAACGAGCGACAAATCGCGTCGCAGTCCTGTGGTTCCCAATGGTCCACTTCATTTGAAAGACCGACAAACAACATCCAGGAGATTGCTCGCATCGCCAATTCCAGCGAGCTGGTCCAATGTACGCCGATGTATGGCGGGTTGTGGGCAATCCAATCCAGAATTAGCTCTCGCCCGCGGTTAGAGAACGCAGTATTCCCTGTCAGACGACTGGCCTTACCCAATTCGAACAAGAACTGATGTCGTGACGCTTCCCAAACGAATTTAACATCGGTTGCGGGGCGGTTCTTACTCTTGAAAACGTCGGCATAGAAAACTTGCGGCCATGTTTCCTGATAGTTGGCTGCACGGTGCCAGTCCACTTTGCCTGTGAAATCCCATTCGATCCCCAACAAGGTAGCTTTGCCGTTGAGGGTCTGTTCGGCACTTTCCAAAACTCGATCACATTCAGTTGAATCAATAATAAGCGGGTTCAAGTCTCCTTTGAAAAGGATATCTCGGCAACTTGCCAATGTTGACGCACTATCCGCGATCGACAGACACGTATTAGCACGCCGTGACTGGATACGCTCTCGTACTGTGTGTGTGAATTCACGCGTTCGAAAGGCTATTTCAAAGGGACTTGCCCGTCGTAGCTTTCGAAGCTTCGCGGAAAGACTCATTGCAGCACACCATCTTGCTGTCCCTCACCGCCCTCCGTCGGCAGATTGCCGTAAGCCATCGCTAATCCGCAACACCAGTAGCCCCATTCCGCATCAAACTTATCGCCAAACATGGATGTGACCATGAACGCCGCAATCGCGCCCAACAGGGCGGAACCAAGGATACCCATCTGAACATCACCTGCCTCTTGAAAACTTCGGATTTGCCTGCGCACCATTACCGCGCATATACCGATCATTGCCAAATGCAAAGTAAGGCCTTGGATCCCCCATTCAACTGATTCGTTAATGTAACCATTGTGGATTGCCCTGTTACCGAAGTCTTCTCCTTCGATGTCGTAGATATACGAGCGTCCATGAACGTTCTTGAACGCCGCCCCGCCTGACCCCAACGGGTGATCTGCTAACACATACAAGCCGGCACGCCAAAAAATCAGACGATTTGACGCCGAAGCGTCCCGTTCATCTTCGCCCACGAAAATCGAATTGAATCGTTCCACTAACCTAGTGTTTCCGGCTAGCACGGCCAGTGCTAAACAGCCCAACACAAGGGCACCGATGATTTGTTTGCGAATTGCGCGAGGACTTAGGAATACCATCACGCCGGAAGCGAGAACGCCACCCAACATGGCACCGCGACTACTGCATTCGACAATGACATTAAGTATCAGCGGCGACATTACGATGCCCACCAAACGCTTCCAACCCTTCACACCGATGATTATTGCTCCGGCCAATGGCAGCACGGTGATCATCAGCGATGCAAGTTCGTTAGCATTTGCCGCACCGGGAGCTCCAACTCCTTCCAAACGACCTTCGCGAAAACTTCCGCGGTCATTGATCGTGACTTCGTAGCCAATGTATCCGGCAGCAATTGCCAGGATTACCAACGCTATCATGAAATCATTTCGTGTGCGAATGACTGCAGCAATCAACAACTGCAAAAGACTGAACTTCAGCAAGTTGTTATACGGTTGTTCGCTGGTCTCAGGTTGGGCGGACAATAAGTAATGGACCAGAGTGGCATTGATGACAATAGCGACAAGCAGCCAAAAGGAGTTTTTTGATAGCCCTTTGCATCGAGATGGAAGACTGAAAATGGTTCCGGAAACCAACGCAGCGATCAGCAGTCCGATACCGCCTATGAGGTTCCAGCGGTAATCGCCAAAAGATTCACCCCACCACCACATTGGAGGAAAAGCGAAGAATGTCTGCATGTACAACGCAATGCCCCAAACTGGCCTGCGAAAAAGCATCACACACGCAAACAGGAAACAACAAAACCAAAGGATAACCATCATGGGACGATTCGGAGCGTTCAGTCAGACTTCGGTGTTAACGGCTTGGTCGAACAAATGACGGACGCCAACACCTCTTTGCCAATCGACGTAATAAAATGAACTGGATCGCGAAAGTTTGCCCGGTCGCTCGTCACCTCGCTAGGCACGTCCCAATTACGGGTGGGCGCAATCTGTCTCAGTCCCGAAACGAAAGAATCGAACTCACGCGATAAGTTCGCAGTGTCAATCAGATCATGATACTCTTGATGCGTGGGAAAGATCACGAAATTCAATCGAATACTGTTTTCACCACAGAACTTCCCAATTTCTCTGAGTTGATCCATCAACTGCTTGGCAAACACGAAATCATGAAAAGTCCTCTCTCCCTCCGCCAGCTTTTCACGCCAAAAAATATCTCGATCCAGAGGTGGACGCTCGGATTTAGAATCACTTTCTGCAACCAAATTCCAACTAGCCATCGTGATCGAGGGATTCAGGTAGTATTTCGCTGGTGAACCGAGTCGGTTTGCTTCCTGCTTCACCAAGTTCCACTGTTTCCCCGCGTCCACAGAGTCAAAATTCACTCCAATGACGACGTTTTGCAATTGAGTCTGTTTAGTCGCAAACCAAAAAGTTTCTATGGAATCGGCGAGGGTCGCACCGCCGTATGCAAAGTTGTAGTAGCGTTCATCCGTAACTTGCCGCACGACTTCATCGCCAATCGAGCGCATTCGCGAATCACCAATCAAGATGTTCTGGCACGGTTCGTGTCGAAACTCGGCAAGCTTCCACAGTCGCTGATTTTCAGCCAAGGCGAGCGTCTGTTGCCGCAGAGGAATGTCTTGCGATCCTCGCAGGTTGTAGGGATCAACCAGGAAGTTGAACACACCTATGCCAGCAACAAACACAAATACTCCCACTGCGTTAAGCCGGTCAAGCATGCTGAACTCTCGCAAAAATCGTTGCAGCGAATTGCTTCCTCGAGAGCGAGTCTGATTCATCAAAATTGAAAGTAAATGAATTGAGTTTTGCCGAAAGCACCCAGCAAAAGCGTGATGGCGATCATCGCATCAAATGCAGCCAAACGCGCGAATCGCCAACGGGGGCGTTGTAGTGCTGCGAACCAACCCTTGGAATTGCACAACATGTCGCTCAATAAAAGCACGCCAATCGCAACGAGACACAGCAAAAACTCTTCCTTGTCGATGCCAATGCGCAGTACCATTTCCCAGTAATAAAAACGAGGTTGGAAATTCGCGAGGTTGTAAAGAGACTGACTACAGTCGACGAACATTTTTTGAAAGGCAATCGTAGCGTCGTTGAAGGATGATGCTCGAAACAAAACCCAGGTTGCCAAAACCAAATGAAATGTCACCGCTACTCGGAACAATCGCTGTATGCTCCAACGGCTATCAGCATTCCGATGCCTGCTGCCGATCACTAACAAGCCGTGTAGCAAGCCCCAAATCACGTAGGTCCAGGCCGCACCATGCCACAACCCGCTTAGTAAGAACACAACGACTAGATTACGAGCTCGCCACAGTGCTCCATCACGTCCACCACCGAGCGGAATATAGACGTAGTCACGAAAAAACTGCGAGAGTGAAATATGCCACCTCCGCCAGAACTCACCCACATCTTCCGACAGGTATGGTTGCCGAAAGTTCTCCATCAGATCGACCCCAATAATCCTAGCGCTCCCGATCGCAATATCCGAGTATGCGGAAAAATCTGCGTAGATTTGGAACGCGAAGAAATAGGTCGCCGCAGCAATTGCAGTGCCATGAAAGTCGTCGGGGGACGAGTAAACCACATCTACATAATTGCCCAACCGATCCGCAATGAAAATCTTCTTGAACATCCCCCACACGATTCGCTGTATACCAGAACTGAAACGGTCGTAGTCAAACGCGATCGGATTTCGCAATTGCGGCAGCAAATGGCCCGCACGCTCGATTGGGCCGGCAACCAGCTGCGGGAAGTACACGACATATAACGCGAAATACCCAAAGTGCTTTTCAGCTGGGATTGCTCGTTTGTAAACATCAACGGTGTAACTAAGTGACTGGAACGTATAAAACGAGATCCCCATTGGAAGGAGTAGATTTAGTTCCGGAAACTGCGCAGGAATGTCGACCAGTTGGAACGCTGAATTGACGCTGTCGCTGAAGAAATCCCAATACTTGAACGTGAATAGAATTGCAAGATTGCTAGTTACGCAAGCAAATAAAATAGCTCGCCGCTGCCATACCACGGCCATCGCATCAAAAGTTAACCAAGTATTCGTTTCAGACTTGCCTAAGTCCAGTGTCGGTGCGAAAGATTTCATTTGACGGATTTCAAAACCACTGCACGCACAAACGGATTTCCAAATGCCATATCAAGTCGCTGGTAAGTTTCACGATTGCTTCCAACACGTCGAAGACCCGAGAGTCGAAGGTCGAATCACGCACTCACTCCACTCCATTCTCTTTATTGTTGTCTGCGCAACAATTGCCGATGCCGATGGTCCCGCAGAGATCGAAGAATTCGCAATCCAAAAACGGGATTGGCTTGAAAGGTTTATTGACATTGAAGACGGAATCCCATCTCACGATACGATTGGCAGAGTGCTTGCAGTTATTAAACCGATTCAGTTTCAACAAGCTCTCGTCGAATGGACCAATCAACTTCGGGCAGGACGATCGAACGATGGCAGTCCACGGTTAGTGCAAATTGACGGCAAGACTTCACGAGGCTCTTACACCGAACGAGACAAAAGCGATGCTCTGCACATTGTAGGTGCTTGGGCTTCCGAAGAAGGCCTCGCCATGGGGCAGGTCGCAGTGGACTCCAAAACGAACGAAATCACCGTCATTCCTGAGTTGATCGACTTGATCGATATACGTGATTCGATCGTGACACTCGATGCCTTGGGATGCCAAAAGTCGATTGCAAAGAAGATCATCGAAGCAGGGGGTGACTACATTTTTGCAGTCAAAGGCAATCACCCCACACTCTGCGCGGCAATCGAGCAACACTTTCTGGCGTGCCATGAACAGGGCCTCGTCGAGTCAGATGTTCGCTCCAAGGCCATCAAGGAAAAATCACGAGGGCGAAACGAAGAACGCTTCTACGGGATAACTGAAATACCAGCGTCACTTCGAGCGTTAACGGACCAATGGATGGGTGCCAAGAGCATCGGACAAGCGGTCACGAGTATCGAAAATGGCGAATCCTGGTCGAGTGAAGTGCGTTACTTCCTGAGCAGTCGATCCGCCAAGGTAAATGAGTTTGCAAAATCGGTTCGAAGTCATTGGTCGATCGAGAGTATGCACTGGGTGCTGGACGTGGTGTTTCACGAAGATGCAAGTCGGATTCGCGAAGGTCACGCAATTGAAAACCTGAGCTTCACCAGACGGTTTGTAATTACACTGCTGAAGCAGGACACGTCGAAGTCGAGTTTGAAGAGCAAGCGAAAAGCAGCCGGCTGGAACACCGACTTTCTCGAAAAACTCCTATTCGGAGCGTGATTTTGATGCGATGGCCGTGGCTGCCATACAGTCTTCGCCGCAATCGGATCCTCCGGACGAGCGAGGATCAGGCCCGAAGAATAGTTGATAACCGTCGAGGCCAAAATCAGTACGACATATTCGGCCCGCCAGCACATGTAAAAGTAGTAACTAGCAACGACGAGCGGTAGCCAGCGAATCGACTTGGGCACCGCCAAAACAATCGCAAACACCAACGGCAAGAAGACGAGATACTGAAGTGAATTAAATAGCACGAATCAAAAATCTTGTGACCGCTCTACTGCCAAATCGATAAGAGTAAACGAACGAAAGCACGGAAATTGCCATCGCAACTAGATTGGCGAGTGCTTCAACTGCACATGCTCAATCTATGAACGTTTCTTGAATCTCATAATGCAAAGCATCCCCAAACCAGGCACATTTGAGATCTTCTCCATCAGTATTCCTCGCTGCTTTGTGATGCTGTTGTATTTTCTTTTTTCTCGTTCAAATCCGAGCTCAGAAAGCTGCGATACAAAATTTCCAATTTTGTACTGGCGTTGTTGGATATCCAAGTACGCCAGTTTCTCAACGGGAATAATTCGGCCAAAAAAATCGCTGTGTCGATGCAAAAAACGATCGAGTTGACAAAACAAGCTCTTAACGTCAGGGACCGAAATAATGAGTCTACCGCCGGGACGCAAAATGGAATAAAAGAAATCCAGCAATGCGGAATCGTCCAATACGTACTCGATGACGCTACTGCAAACCACAAAGTCAAATTCACGATTTCTCAGATGCTTCATTGTATCGTCGTTGATGTGCAAGTATTCGCTGGTGTCTTCGAATCCAGATTGCCTCGCGCGCAATGCCGATTTCTCGACCATTTTTTCAGCTATATCAACACCGACGACTTGATGGCCTAATTGTAGTAGAGGAAAGGTAATATCCCCAGCTCCACATCCATAATCTAGCACCCGTGAACCTTCATCGGCGACTTCTGTGAAGAACTTATGAATGGTCTGACACCGAAAGAAGTATGAAGACTTGACGCCATACTTATCGCCCCAACTACTCGATTCGCGATCCCAAAACTCTGCTACTTGCGATTCGATTCGTGACGTTTGTTCCTCGCTACTCATATTTTTCCTTTGCGGTCCCGTAGATGCGTTAACGGTTTCATATGTTTCTCCTCGCGACTGCATGAGCGTATACGGGTTCGTACCTTTGTATGATTCTCTCCCAGTCTCTATTTTCTTGTACATGTCGTTGTGCGTCAGAACCAAGTCGATTCCGCAATAAGCGATCCTGAACTAGTCGGATACACTGTTCGGCCAACTCTTCTGAATTGCCAGCCGAGTAGATCGCCGCAGTCTCAGGGCTAGCTAATTCTAGGTGCCCTCCGACATCGGAAATGATTATCGGCTTTCCAAGGGCCATCGCTTCCAACGGCTTTAATGGCGTGACAAGTTCCGTTGTTCTGCTGCTGCGCCTTGGATAGACCAAAATATCAATTTCATTGTAAATGCGTTCAATTTCACTATGTGGGACGCGCCCAACCAATTGCACGACACTACTCAATGAGAGCGTTTCAACAAGACTCGCAATTCGCTGCATTGCTTCACCATCACCGACAATCTGAAAACAGACATGTTCACATGATCGGCTCACGATTGCCGCAGCACTGACCAAGTCCTCAACACCCTCCCAGGAATAGAGCGATCCAACGTATCCTATCGTTATGTTTGGAGAATCCTTGACCCGCGAATCCTCTGGGTCCCGGAAACGACAGGTATCTACTCCATTCGGAACCACGAATATGTCCTTAATACCGCGTTGACAAAAATCTCGCTTCAGACCATCCGAAATTGTTACCAAGGCTTCGGCGCTACGTGCTACAGAACTCTCTAATGACTTCGCTAACCGATACTTCAGGCTTCGTTGATGAATCCTCTTCTGGTCGACCGCGCCATCCTCCCAAATCCACCGAACTTCATAGACGAACGGGATGTTAAATCGTCGGGCTGCTCGGGCTGCAATGCGAGCCCAAATACTTGGTGAATGTGCGTGAATTACTTGGGGTCTAAAGTCTCGCAACACTTGTTCTATTCGCCGCTCTGTTTGCCAAAAAGGCTGTATTTTGCACCAAAGTGGAAGCAATGATCGCCTGGGTATTGTCCTATAGTACTTGATTCCGTCAATGACTTCTTCAGGCACGCTTGGGACTGGTTCCTGGCGAGTAGACGTAACTACTGCTGGCTCCCATCCAAACGATTTTTGAAATTTGACGATATTTGCACTACGGACACAAAAACCATCCAAGTGTGGGACGGAATGGCTCAAGAAATGGAGTATTTTCACTTATGTATTGGTTTCGATTATTGTGTGTAGAACTTTTCTTTGAGTTTGCACCGATCCTCGGATCAAAACATCACGTACACCGATTCGGAAATTGGTTCATCAACATCCATCAATCGACTTTGCTTTAAGCCCTCTCCGATAATTGCTTCGATGACTGGAGTGAGCTTTTCCGCAACATCACGTGACATCCACGTACCAAGGATACTTGCGGTCAATTGCTTCGCGGTCGGAGCGGAGCTTGGATCCGAAGTTGTGCCAGTAACAAAACGTTCATCAGCGTCCGATAGGCTTTTGACTTCGAGCCATGTCGTGCTCCGTTTTGGTTCTTGCAGGTTGATCCGCAACGCATTCTCATTCTTTAATTGCTCAGCCTGGGGCCAGAATGATCGTTCAAATGACTGTGCCAGAATTCGACTCAATTCGTTCTCAGCTTCCACTGGAGCAACTTTGGTAATGTCTTCATTCTCTAAGCCTTCTCCTTTCCCCTCAGGCCACTCCGGTTGCTCACCTTTGACGAGTACATAATCACCCAGCGCCAATACATCCATTTCCGTCCGCATGAAACAACGATACGCGTCTTGCGGTTCGTTGACGATTGGTTCACCGCGGACATTGAAGGACGTATTGACGACCACGCCACACCCTGTGTCGCTCTCGAATTGTTTGATCAGGTCGTAGAATTCCGCGTGATGCTCGCGTTTGACCGATTGAACGCGAGCCGAGTAGTCCACATGAGTGATCGCAGGCAAGTCGGATCGCATCTGACGCACCAATGCCAGCATGTCGTCGTCGCTATCCAGTTTTTCAAGCGAGAATGGAATGCGGCGATCTTCACTCACCGGCGCCACTAGCAGCATGTATGGGCTTTCTCGGTCGAGCTCAAAGTAGTCGGAAACTCGTTCGCTTAAGACTGCGGGCGCAAACGGTCGGAACGACTCGCGGTACTTAATCCGCAAATTCAAATTGACTTGCATTTCCACGTTCCGTGGATCGCCAATAATTGAACGTGCCCCGAGCGAACGCGGGCCGTATTCCAAACGTCCTGAAAAATGTCCCACCACCTTTCCCTCTTGCAGCTTCTCACTCAGAAACTTATTTCGTTCCACCGATGACATGTGACGGTATGGATACCCATGCGTGTCTAAGTAGGCCTGAATCTCGTCTGACGAATAACCTGGCCCAAGGTAGGAACCGCCTTGTTCGCTACTATTCGGCCCAGAGCGAGGTTTGCCCAAGTAGGTGTGCCAAACGTCCAGTGCAACACCCAATGCGCAGCCCGAATCCCCTGCGGCAGGTTGAATCCAGATGTCGTCGAAGATGCCTTCGCGAAGCAATCGTCCGTTGGCTACGCAATTCAATGCTACGCCGCCGGCGATGCACAAATGTTTTTCGCCAGTCAGTTCGCGCGCCGTCTTGGCCATCCGCAGAATGATGATTTCAGTCACCTCCTGGATCGAACGAGCCAAGTCCATCTCGCGGCGCGTGATACGGCTTTCAGGATCGCGGCGAGGCCCGCCAAACAATTCGTCAAATTTCGGCGAGGTTGTACTTAAGTCGTGAAGGAATGAGAAATACTCCATGTTGAGCTGCAGAGAACCGTCTTCCTTTACGTCGACGATATGGTCCAAAATCTGCTGCACGTAGATCGGACGCCCGTAGGGCGCCAAACCCATCATTTTGTATTCACCGGAGTTGACTTTGAATCCCGTGAAGTGCGTGAAAGCCGAGTAAAGCAGTCCCAGCGAGTTTGGAAAGTGCATTTCGCGAACTAAGTCGGTGCGGTTCCCACGCCCAACACCTATCGAAGCGGTTGCCCACTCGCCGACTCCGTCCAATGTCAAAATGGCTGCAGATTCGAAAGGCGAAGGATAGAAACTACTCGCAGCATGCGAACGATGGTGGTTACCGTACACCACAGGTCCGTCATAATTTAAAAATTTCCGAACGATCTTAGGAAAGTGCAGCTTCATCCGAATCCATTCCGGAACCGCTTTCGCCCACATTCGACTCGCTGAGTCATGATCAACGGCCATGATCCCTTGAAGAATTCGCTCAAAGGTCATTCCCGAATTGTCGTAGAACGCAACCGCTGCCAAATCATGTTGCGAGATGCCCGCTTCTTCCATGCAATAATTGATCGCTTGCTGAGGAAATCGGCGATCGTTTTTCACTCGAGTGAAACGCTCTTCGTCCGCTGCGGCGACGATCTTACCGTCGCAAATGAGTGCCGCGGAAGAATTGTGATAAAAGCATGAAACACCGAGTACATAGTGTTTTTCGGCATCGGTGCGGATCTTGCTTGTCGTGACTGGACGTGATACCTGCGGCGTCTTCGGAACGAGGTTTCGCTGCTCTAAGAACTTGTGCATTGTTTCAGCGACCAAACGATTTGCCAACGGTGTGAAGTGACCACCAACTTCGTAGGTTAGCTTCTGACGCGTTGCAAACGGCATTTCCACCAAGGGCGTCGAAACGTCCCCGACGTGGAGACTGTCAACCTTCTTTTCGAGTTTTTCGAACAGCGGTTGATAAATCGGTTCCATCCCCACGACATAAAAGTCTTGTGTCGGAATTGGAAAGATAACGACCGGCAACGGTTTCACTTCTGAAATGAATTGCAATAGAATCGCTTCCATTAATCGCCACCCCTGAGTATCGTCCGAGACGATATCGGGATAGGGATGATGTCCGCGCAGTTTTTTATATTCGGTGATCAGTCGTGAGCCAACGTCTTTGAGCATCGACGAATTTCGGATTTCTTTCAGACCTGGCACTTTCTCGTACAAGTCGTGCGCCCACTCTAGTAATTCGTCGCCGTTTTTTTCATCCGACTCACTTGCAAAGGGTCGGTCGCGCGGTACGGGGACATTATTGAGCTCCAAACCGGATTGCGTCAGCGAGAAATACGGCTTCGGTACGACTACTTTACGTCCGGTCACCCGATCGATCGATGGCCGACTTTCCGCCTTGATTCGATTGAAGCTGTCGACCTGGACGCAAATGACAACCAGATCGGCATCGATATGGCGGCCAAACTTGCGATGGGTTAACAAGTGTTGGTCGGTGCCACTGCCCGATACTCCGAAGTTAAATACCTCGGCGCCGGTCATTTCAGCCAACAAATCCGAATAGCGGTCGCAGTTCGAAACATTATCGCCGGCGGTGTAGGAATCCCCGTACATCAGGATACGAGTCTTATCACTCTTCTTTTCCGGGAATTCCCAATCCGATCGAAAGCCAAGAGAATTCGTGACGACATAATAGCCACCGTCTTCGTTGGGAATCCTGGCGCGTAAATTGGGAACGAATCGATGCCCGACCTCTTGGTCGTATTGCATCAACATTCGGTGCGTTGTTTGCTTAAGTAGAAACATGTGCTGCTGTACTCTTTGCGAAGATGAGTCGCGTTATGAAGTTGTCATGATTTGTAGGCGCGTAGAATGAACTCGCCTGACAAGAAGAAGTCAATTGCTGGCGTTGCAACTATTGACCCAAAATGGCGAAACCGATATGGAATCGGATAATCGATATCGACTTTGTCAAACCCCGACTTGGAAAAGATCTTTTTCCAGACCGACGGTTGCTGATGAATTCTCCAATTGATCGTTCGTTGACTCAAGCAGAACTGTCGTGGATAGCCGATTCGACGCAATTGAGTCCAAAGGCAATAGCGAGTTGCATCGGTCGCAATGACGACGCCTCCGCTTGCCAACAAGCCGTGAAGTTTTTCTCCGATGCCGACATAGGTGTCAAAAACCTCGGAGTCTTTCATTGCATTCAATGGTGTCTCGTAGAGATGATTGAGAACCGCGATCATGACAATGACGTCGAATTTCTGGTCGCCAAAATCCATCTTGTTAAAATCATCGTTCCGCAGTTCGATATTGCTCAAGCCCATCTGCTCGATTCGCTTTGCTTGAGTTGCGACGACACCTGACGTCGAGCCTTCCATTTCCGGTTCGATACTGACGACTCGTTCGGCTCCGGACAAACCGCAGTGCAAACTAATCAACCCACGACCGCTGCCAATTTCCAATACACGTCGGCCCTGCAAATTGATTCCATGAAAAATCCCTTCTAGATAGTGCTGATATCCGGGCGGATTACAATGCCCATCCTCTGCTTGGAATCCTTCTTTCAAGCGGTGAAGTGATTCTAAATGACTCGGTTTTGAAGCTATCGACATATTACTTTTCTCGATGAACTAAACGAAATTGCAACCGCTATTACACGCTATGGCGTGCGGCTTCGTCCCATAGCTGAATGTATTCATTGATCATGCGATCCAGTGGATACTCAACGAGGGCTCGGTGGCGATTCGCTTGTCCGACCCGTTCTCGCAATTGCGAGTCCTCCGCCATTGTTCTGAGGCCGGCGGCATATCCTGACAGATCCGAATGTGAGAAGACAAACTGTCGGTTGACTTTGGAAAGGAGTAGCTTATTGTCTGCGATATCCGCCGAAACCGCCGGACACCCGGTCGCCATGGCTTCCAAAAGCGAATTCGACGCGGCTTCTGACTTTGAAGTTGTAACGTACACGTCGAACGCTCCGTATGCGGGGGCAACATCTTCCATGTGCCCCATGAACTTCATTGAATCCAGAATGCCGAGCTCCTTCCCCAGTGCCTCCAGAGATGCGCGTTCTGAACCCTGGCCGAAAATCGCCAAGCGGTCTTCTGGCCGACAAGCCTTTGCGTAGGCTCTTAGCAACATGGGGATATTCTTGCTGGGCCTCAAACTGCCGACGTACCCGAAAATGACGCCATTTGTGCCTGGTGAAATCTGCGATCGCAATTCGTCATTTCTCTGCGGCTGAAATCGCTCTCCGTCTACTCCCGTCTTGATGTACGCAATCTTGCTCTCCGGTACACCGAAACTCTCCATCGCTACTGCACGCATCGAGGCGGAAGTGACAACCGTCCGGTAACAGCCGGGTACCACCAGGCGGCGGACAGTCCGCCTTCGCCAGGCTTTGCCGTCAATTTCATTGGACAATCCGCATTCGTTGTGAATCACGGGTCGAAAGCGATGCAGCTTTGCGCCAATGATTGCATCGGTGGCACCCCAGTTATACGTGATCAACACTTTGGGATTGATCTGACGAATCCGGCGCCAAACTGCAAAGGGCCACTGAACAAAATTGGTCCTGGGTGGTCCATCGAATAGCTGGGTTCCGTTGGTCCTATCGAGTTTGTGGGCCGCTTTGCTTTGCCCGCTGAGGGAAAGTACGGCGTGGCCCGAACCAGGCGGTGTGTGATTGATAATGTTCGCAACGCGCAGTTCCGCTCCACCTTGGTTAAAGGCGGCGAAGACATGCAGGTATTTGACTTTTTCCATATTCGACATTCGTCATTTTTGACGGGAGGGAATGACAGTTGTGACAACACTTGACAACTGTTCGGCCAAACGGTGCGTGAGTTTTTCGCCATCAAACTCATGAAGAGCTTTTTCGAAGTGCATTGCTGATCCCTGAGTCTTTTGTAGCTCTTCCAAAGCGGTTGCGATCGAAGCGGGATCGTTTGGATCGGCCACGCAGCCGAGCGAGTAATTGCGAACAATGTCAGCCAATGCTCCGTCCCCCGTCAGCGCGATGATCGGCTTCTGAAAAAGCATCATTTCAAACAATTTGCCAGGGACCTGCACTGCCGTGTCGGGCTGAACCAGTAGAAACGCATCGACACTTGCCATGCGATGAAGCATTTCATTGTGACTGACCGCGGCGTCGAGCCGAAAAGACTCGGTAATACCCAGTTCCGCCGCAAGCTCCGAAACGCCAAATTCGGCGTCGCAGTGTCCCAACTGCTCGAATACGACGGGCTTGCCACGGTCCTTTAACAGCGCAATCGCATGAAGAATTGGCCGGGGGTCTCGACGCCGGTAAAGACCTCCTGGATGGAGTACTGTCAAATCCTGCTCACTTGAACCGGACGAGGCTTCACTCAGTATTTTCTCGACTTGTTTCTTGAGCTCATTGTCATAACCATTTGTAATCGTCGTGAATCGCGACGGCGGAATCTCGCCATAGTGATTAACGAAATCGCATTCCAACGCACTTGTGTTTAGAATCACTCGGGAGGCCTGACTTACGCACTTCTTCTCAAGCTGAATCACACGGCCCTGCGTGAACCGCGATTTATTCCTTGGACCCCACGGCACACGTGTCCAAGGATCGCGAAAATCCAACACCAGGGGCAGCGACGTGCGTTTTGCAACTTCGGCAGCGGTTACCAAGGTGGAAAACGGTGGTGCAGTGGCATAAATGACGGCAGGCTTGTGTTTTTGTACGAGTTCGAGCGCGGCCGCTACTGCGGGGCGTTTCCAGCCAATGTTGCGATCGGGAATCGCAAAAAGGGCTTCTTTTATCTGATCGCAAAATGAGTGCTCAGATTCCTTAGTTTTACTCGTATTGGACGTGGCAACGGACGTCGAATCGTCTCGAGAGTTCCGAGCATTCGAACCGAAAATCGACAATGCGCCGCGAATTCGCTGCTTAGCCACATCCTCGATTCGTGCAATGGCTATACGTTTCACAACGATCCCATCCGGTATTTGTGATTCGAGTGATGGATCGAGTCGCTGATGCGATTCAGGTTCACTGGTAAGAACGATCGGCTCCCAGCCCGCTGCTGGAAGATACTTGACGAAACGCAACGCACGAAACACACCCACGTTCGCCGCGGGTGGGAAGTTGTAGGCAAGGAAAAGAACTTTATTGTCAATCATCTGGGCCGCGCAATTGCGTTAACTCTTTAGGCTGGATGAGGCGAGTTCATGGTACAGCTTCTCGTAACCTCGAATCATCGTGTCGAGCCCATACCGTTCGCCTTGACATGCTAAGGCAGCGGCAGCGTAAGCCCGACGGACTTCAGTTGTCGACATTTTGACGAGAGCATCGGTCAACGAGCAGCAATCGTTGGGTGCGATCACAATTCCGCCTGGATTTGGCGTCAACAGCGTCCTCGCAGCATCTCCGACGTCCGTCGCAATGATCGGCAATCCCGCCGCCATCGCTTCGAGCATCGATTGACTCATGCCTTCGCTGTCGCTGCAGTTGACAAAAACGTCCATGGCAGCCATGAAACGCCAAGTGTTGGATTGATGACCAGCGAAATGTACGCGATCACGAAGGTCGAGTTGCTCGACCAAGGTTTCCAATTCGCTCCTACAGGGCCCGTCACCTACCATCAGAAGGTGCGTTGCTCGCTGCATCTCTTCAGGTAATTCGTTGAAGGCGTGAATTACTAACCCCAGGTTCTTTACTCTGGAAAGTCGAGCGACTATGCCGATTACGTAGCTACCCTCACTCATCCCGAACTGCAGCCGCACTTCCTCGCGAAACCTAGCCAACTCCTGCGGCGGAAACTTTCGCTCCAAACCGTTGGGGATTATATGAACTGCTGACGAATCTATTCCGACGATGGAGCAAACCTTCTTGGCGACACAGTGCGAATTAGTTGTGACAGTGATCCGCCGGCAAATCCAACGCATGACCATTGCCCGCATCCTTCGTTTGATGGGGCTACAGCGATCGGACCCCAGCACAGATCCTCGTTCACCATGCACGTGCACTGCTTTGCCATAGCGTTTGACAGCGAGATAGGTTTCCAGCAGCGTCCCCCAGTTGTGCGAATGAACAATGTCTGGCTCTAGTCTTTTCAACGCACCGGCGATTGCCTTTACTGCTCGCCAACTATTTCCACTTCTTATTCCGAGTTCGACAATTTCCACGTCAGTTTTAGAAATCCAGCTTTTTGCGTTACCGACTCTGTCGAGACAAATCAGACTCACGTGAAAAAATTCGCGATCCAAACCATTTGCAACTTTTGCCACGTAGCGTTCCATACCACCGACGTCATAACGAACCACTAGCAGGGCAACGTGAATCTTGTATGGCGGAGGGATTTGCGAATCTGTCGAGTGAGAATCAAAGTGAGAAGGTGCGATGGAAAAGCATCCACACATCCCCTATTTTGCTTTTTGCACGTGTAGGCAGGTATGTTGATGTAAACCCTGAACCGATGATTTTTCGGGTGGCAAAATCTGGTTTCCGACTGTCCAGAATTTGCAGTCCCAGTACCGCCAATATTCCTGATCGACGATGGTGCTTTCGCCAGCCTTGAACCAACGATCGAGATCGGATCGGCAATATGCTCGTGTCTTATAGGTCGCATTTTTCCCGTAGCTAGATCCATCGAGGTCATAAACATTTTCGACGTGTTCTGATTCACAATAGGGGAACGTGACCAGAAGATGACCGCCTGGATTGAGCAACTTGATCATTGATTCAATTCCAGCGTCGTGATACTCGAAATGTTCGAGAACGCTGATGCACGTGATCAAGTCGAAGCGTTTGTCAATTCTAGTCTTTGTGATGTCATCATCAATTATGTGGAAGTGACGATTCACCATCCCACGCGGCCAATAGTCAACGATGTTGTCGGTCGCTGTCACGATGAATCCGCAGGTACGCATCAAATGAGGAAGAGCAGTCCTGCCAGTTCCAACATCCAACACCGTTTGCGGATTGATTTCTGCAAGCTTTCGGAATACAAACGAGAATTCAACTGGACGCTCGTTGACTCGGAAGAATGACTGATCTTCCCATTCGGAGCGGCAGACACGTTTGAGATAGGATCTACCCAGGCTATGAATTATTGATTTCAATTTGTTTACTGTTCGTCATTTTTCGTTCAAGGATGTTGATAAAGGAATGCACTCTTGGATGTACCACGATCTTAGGATGGAACACGGCTGCCGATTTGTTTTGCTGGTACACCAGCAACAATCGAATAGGGCTCAGTCGATCGAGTCACTACCGCACCCGCAGCAACGACCGTTCCTTTGGCAAGCCGAACACCTGGCAAGACAACACATCGAGCTGCGATCCAAACATCGTCTTCAATGACTACTGGTGCACGCTCATACCCTTGATCGCGGATATTGACGGTTGCATCTCGCATCTTGTGATTTTGGGACCAAATGAATGTTCCTGGACCGATTAAGACATTTTCACCGACCTCAATTCCGGCTTTCGCATTTAGTTGGCAGTAAGCCGTAATCGCGGAATTGAGTCCAATGGTCAAGTTTTCGGGATAGTAAATCAAAACGTGCGATAAAATGCGAGCTCCCTTTGCCACATGAAATCCGTACCACCGCTTCCTGGCCGTCACGCCGATTCGTCCCGGAATCGCCCGCAACAAGGCCCTCCACCATTCAATAATTTCTTTGCGCATCCAACTCATCATGATTGGATCATTGAACGTCTTCTTCGTGAAAAATCTCTCAGTCGCTGTCGAACGTCCGATAGCTGATTTGTTGAAAGTAGAATCGGACAAAATAGAGCAATGGAACTGACTGAGAGAATCCCTGCGGTGCAAAGCCAAGCAAAGCTAGCGATTTGACCGAGCGTTCCAACGAGTGTGAATAAAACGATTGACAATAGTATTCCAAAAACGATCGGCCTCCAAACGATTTCGATTAGCAGCTTGGGAACACTTTGTTTTAGCAGCCGGGCATGAGCAGGAAGGTGGAAGCCGATGCCCATGATGAAGGCGGCTATTAGCGTTCCAATCGCAATGCCGATAGGACCGAGCAACTTCCCAGCAATCACGCTTCCTACTAAATTGATAAGGGCTTCGGCAAACAAAAAACATGCAACCAACTTAAGCTTATTCTCCGCAAGTAAAAGCTGCGTTCCGGCGCGCTGAATTCCTACACACATGAACGCAAGGCTGAGCATCACAAAGATTGCGGGTACGTCGGCAACAAGTTGAATTGACTGTTCTGAGTCGCCGAGCCAGAGCGAAAGAAACGGCCGGATCCAGGCTGAACCGACGATTAACATTGACAGGGACAGCCCCAGCACCATCCGCGTGGCGGTGATATAGAGGCCCGTCAGCGCACCAATGTCACCTTGCTTGCTTAGTCGCGTCATGGTCGGAAACAACACCTTCGTTGAGGTGACAACGAGGCTGGTGCCGTACTGAACAATCGAAGCCGCAATGCCGTAGGGCGCGACCGCTTTGGCGCTAAACAGAATCGCAACGGTGATCGCGTCGGAGAAATAGATGAATTGCCGACTGACACCAATCAGGAAGTTCCAGATCCCAACGCTGCCAATTTCTTTTAGCTCGCTACGATCGAGCGTTAGTCCACAATTCCTGATACCCGGCAGCAGCTTTGTCGCCGACCAAACTCGGATCAAACTATCCAGGCAATTCGTCAACATCAACACAACCGAGATTGCGACCAATCCACCGCCAATGCTCAACGCCCACCAAGTCGCAAGCGCAAAAATGATTCTTGTCACGACCGAGATGGCGTTGGCGATGTCATATCGCTGAAGACCGACTAAGACCGCGCCATAGGGCGTGATCGGCATCTTGATCGCCGCGCCGACCGCCTGAACCATGACGACGGTCCAAATCACGTCGACCAGCTGGTCACTCATTTCGACGAAATGTGGCAACGAAATTGCAAGGATCGTGCCGCCGGTCAAAATGACCGCCCCGAGCGCGGACAGCAAAGGAACCGCGGCCGCGATGTGGCGGCGAACCGAGTCGATATCCTCTGCTGCGATTCGACGCGTGATCGATTGCGTGAGACCGGCTCGCAGTCCCATGTCGACCAGGCCGTAGTACCCCACCATGCTTTGCAGCAGCAGCCACAGGCCGTAGGCCTCGGTACCAAGTCGCTGGATAACGAATGGCGTCAGCAGCAACGTCACGATAATTTGGCTAGCGAGACCGACCCAACTTGCCGCAACGTTCCTTAAGACAATTTTAGCAACGCTCATTCGAGCACCAACGTTGCGTGGCGGCGTCGGCACTGAAGCCCAAATTGTCGTTGAGTAGGATACACAGATTCTTGTGTTCGGTCCGGGAAGACTTCGTCCACTAGGGTGTCACCCTAGATTCTATTTCCGCGGGCGGAAGGTTTTTTATTGTTGTTACCAATTTCCAAACTCGGATGAGTTCGGCTACGTGGGCATTACAACCCGGTTTGCCTGATCTACCGACTGAACGACCGCCTCCAGACGATCGAATGAATGTGCCTTGCAGAGTCGGCGAAGTCGGTCTTCGGTGTGCTTTAATCCTACGTAATGACGAAACTTGCTTTTCCGTCCAATTTTGTCCATCCGTGGTTGCTCGGAATCGACTTCCCAGGGATGAATGTAAAACATTGCTGGTCGGCCTTCGCGACGGACGGCCTTGATCGCTTGCGAGGTCAATCGCAGCGGAAACAACCGAAAGTAACCTCCACCGATTGGAACGTGCACACGTCCGGTCGACCATGCCGATGGCGGGAATTCGCGGATGGGTCCATGTTCCGTTTGGATTTCGTGGATCTCTTTCTTGGCGCCCGCCATCCCGTAACGATCGTGGCCGCTGATGGGAAAGATGCTGGAGTCGGTATCGAAACCATGTTCGGCCAAAATATCCAGCGCCCACAGTGATTTTTCAGTGATCGAAAAACTGGGGGCACGGTATGCTGTGACAACGACGCCACTGGCGTCCGCAATCGCCTCTTTACTATCGGCAATGTCCTTGGCGAACTCTTCGGGTGTCAGGTCGTAAACCAGTTGGTGCCAATAGCCATGCGAGGCAAGTTCGTGGCCTGCGGCTGCGATCCGTTCGACCAATTTTGGGTAACGCTCAGCAATCCATCCCAGAATAAAGAACGTCCCACGAACTTCATGCTCGTCAAAGATCGATAACAGCTTGTCCGTATTTGCTTCCACGCGACATTCCAATTTGTCCCATGTTGAGCGGCAGACACGCTCACTAAACGCAGAGACTTGAAAATAATCTTCCACGTCAACGGAAATTGCGTTGGGAATGTCAGTTAGTAACACGATGTTTGGCTTTGCATTGGTGAGTTCGAACGGGGCCACGGCAAAAACTGTGTTCACTGTCAATCACAGCGGAGTCGCCTACGCTTTTTGTCGCCACATGCTCCACTAGCTCTATTCGCGAAAGTCGCATCAAACGCGTAACTGTGTCACCTTTGATACCAAACATGCGAAGTGCAGTGGCGACAATCATTCGCATGTCGAGCCACCCATTCGCTGTATCGATGTAGCATAGATCCAAGATTTGTTTGCGACGAACATCATCGTCGGTTTCGTCAGGTGGCAGATTAATTTGGGCTAGGCCTGTGATCCCTGGTTTGACCGTGTTGCGACGGTAGTAGCAAGGGATTACGTTCCGAGCGAGTCGCCTACAAATCTCTGGCCTTTCGGGACGAGGCCCCACCAATGACATCTCGCCTTTGGCAACATTCCATAGTTGGGGCAATTCATCCAAGTGAAGTTTGCGAAGCACCCGTCCAAGTCGAGTGATGCGAGAATCCCCCTTCACACACCACTGAGCCTGGCCTGGTTTTTCAGCATTTTGAACCATCGAACGGAGCTTGATAATCTCAAAAGTTTCGCCATGCAAGCCAACCCGAGTTTGCCGATACAGACCACCGCCAGATGACGTCAGCCTAATCAGCAAGACCAAGAACAACGTGAGCGGTGACGTGACCACAAACAGCACAACACCGGCCAAGCGATCCAAAACGTACTTCCGTTGAAAGTATCGCTCACGTGCGGGAACTTGACTTGCTAAACAAAGTTGGTCCGAAGACAGGCAACGAAGATCAATGTTTGGATCGCTACGTTGAAGTTCGTCAACGGCGGACAGGGAAACAAAGTCCTGTGAAATCCGCATACTCGATTGGGACATTCTCACCGTCTCCCACAATCAAAAAAAGTAAAACCTGTTGCATCCGTATACGCAAATCCGACAATCATAATTGAGCACCCCTTTCATTGAACAAATCTCAGTATGCAACGACCAGTTAGTTGGCCAGCGCTACTTTCGATTCAAAACATGGTGTTTTGCGGCACCAATTAGCCGCAGGGCGTTAGCCCCGGCTCTCATCTCACATCACTTACTAACCGGGGCTAACGCCCAAACGGCTAAGAAAACAACTTCGTTCAGTTGGTGTACTATCCAAGGGCTAACGCCCAAAACGGCCAATGAAGTCGAGCTTGTGCAACGTCCTCTTACGAGGGAACGCTGCGAGGAACTTAATGTACTCTTCAATGTCACCGGTTTAGTTTCTTTTCTGCATGCCATTATATCATTCAACGATGGTTTCAAGTTGTGGCAAGAATGCTTGCAGAAAGTCGCGACAAAATCGCAGCGACCCATCGCCACTTGATTGGGCAATGGTTTCGTTGGTTGGACTGGCAATTTGTATCTTGTAAAGATTCTCGGTCATCCAGAAGCGAGGGTACTCGCTGGCTTGAAACGCCCCGCCGTTACTCCACCCATACCAAACGTCTAAGGCGGGTTCGGGGCTATTGTCCACGGAAAACTGAACGGACCAAAGTTGGTGTGCATCACTTTCCGTGGTGATGCCTTCGATTTGCCGCTGCCCGACTTGCTCGGTTCCAACGGAGCTATAGCAGACTTCGGGAGTATGGACGGCAATGGGCCCACGAGGGCCAAACATCACAGCGACGGTTACCTTTGCTTCGCTTTTGTCGTGTTGATAGACGCGAACCTCGGATCCATAGCAGCGAAGTAAGCTGAGTGCCCCCGAGTCGAGTTGTTGCTTTTCGGCCAGCGTCCAATCACCACAGCGATCGGGAAGTTCGTTTAGACGGGCGCCTTGTTGGATCAAATTCTCGGACTTGCTCCATCGCCCGTCCAAATAGCCGTGAACGATGCCTGACAACAACGTCAACACGATAACCGCAGCAAAGGGGACACGCCCGATGATGGGTGACCTTAATTGATCAGGTGTTTTTTTCTGTTCGCTCAATTTTCTATATCGATGGTGAGAGTGACGGGCAAATAGGGATAGTTCTTGCTGATCACGCAACTATTCCAAAGAACTCAAAACTATCGGGGTGCTGCGACGCCCTTCGGGGTCGTGTGTCAGCTTGGTTCGTTACCCGGCGGCTTCCAATTCGCTGGACCACCGGCTACTGCTGAAATCCTTGCCGGATTGAATATTGGGTAATCACTTTCCGAATCGAATCTCCAGCTCAGCCAAAGTTTGGCGTTCAGGCACGGTGAGCCCACCCGGATTCAGTTTTCCAAGGTTCAAATTGCCCCACTCTCGCTCCGCTTCCGCCTCGTTTCCTTCAGCCAAAAGCGTCAGTACTAAATGGAACTGATAACGTGGTTCGGTTGATTGGCTGATCGCCATTTGGAAAGTCTTTTTGGCTTGAGCGAACTGACGTGCCTTCAATAGTAAAACGCCCTTTGTGTCAAGTAATTCGGGGTTTTCTCCGGCCAAAGTCATTGCTTTATCAATTGGCTCAATTCCTTCCAATTCACGACCGGGGACCTCGGAAAATGCCATCGCCAAGTTGTTCAGTGTGCGGACTCGTAATGGATCGATCTGGATCGCTCGTTGATACAATTCAATGGCACGCTCGTAATCGGATTGCTGCATTCGTAATGTAGCGACGCTTTCTAGCAGCATCGGATTGCGATCAAAACTCTCGACGGCTTGATCGACCAATTGGTTATGTTCGGTGGACATTTCATCGGCGGATTGATTGAGCAGCAGCTCCGCCAACAAGATGGCCGAATTGGGATCTTTGTTTTTTTGGTGGTGCTCGGCGGTGACTTGCAATGCGACATCAAGTTGCCCAACCCTACCGAGCGCCACGACGTAGTTAGTTAGCGTTTCCGGTTCGTTCTTGTATGCCTGCTCAAACCAACTTAGCCCTTCTTCGATAAAACCGAGCTTGATCAACGAGCCACCGGCAATCGCAGAGACATCGCTATCGGTAAGGTTGGCACCATCATTTGCGGAATCGGCCCACTGTTTGATAATTTCGGGAGCCTTGTCTCGTTGCCCGGTTCGTTCCGCGTAGCGAATGTCTAGTTCAAGTGCCGCCAATTCGCCGTTTTCCCGTTGGTGCATTTGGTCGAGTAAAGTTTTGACCTTCGCGAGGTCTCTGTCATCGCCTTGCCGCAATAGGAAGTCGGCATACCGATACAAGTCGGCGACCTCGGGTGAGCTGTTTCGAGAAATTGAATCGTAAATTGAGCGAATTTCACTACTTAGTCTTTCCACTTCTCCGGCATCGCTTTCAGTGCCGCCCGCATCCGAGGCCGGAATCGCTTCTAATTGTCGACGCAGAACGGCCGCCAACACACGCGCCGCATCCTCACTGCGAGAATTTTGTTCTGCAATCAACTCTCGAAGGATCTGAACTGATTGATCATGCTGCTTGTCGTTGCCGTGGACGCTTAACAAAATGGCATACAAGAAACGATTGATTCCAGTTGCCTGATCCGCCGATTGAAGAAGTTGGCTGAGTTCTTGCCAATTGATCTCCTTGCCATCACGAGCGGCTAATGCTTGGGCTAGCTGATTACGTAGAATCGTATTGTTTGGGTCTCGTTGCTGGGCGATTCGTAGTGCATCGATTTCATCATCCGTACGGCTTAGTTCGCGGTACAACGCGGACAAGGCGATTTGAGTACGGCTGGACGGCTGAATCTGATCCGCTCGTTTTAGCAACGGCAATGCGGCCTCAAAGTCTTTCAACGCAACGAATGCTTGACTAACCAGAATGAGTTTCTCTAACTCATCGAGTTTGCTTTGACGAATTCGCTCGATTTCTTTGCGAATGACTTTTTCATCACCCGCCACCAATTCCACAGCAAGTCGAGCCGAGGCAATTTGGACCGGGTTAGCTTTGATGTCACTCGCTGCCTTTCCGATTGCCTGGCGAGCTTCCTGAAGCAATTCGTCTTGGGACTCTAATTGTGAGGGATCCGCAGCAGCAACGGTTGCTACACGAGCAAGGACAAGTTGAGCAAGAGCATCATCGGGACGCTCGACCGCGGCTTGTCGCGCCATTTCGACACTACGTCCGAAGTCACCTTGTTGCTGGGCTAATTGAATACGCGTGACTTCAAACTGTGCCGAAGGTTGTCCACTGGCCAGAGCCGTTTGTTGAATTTCCACATCCGCTTCGTCCAAACGCCCTAGAGCCACCAATTGTTCCCACAAACGAACGCGAGTTTGCATGCGAGTGTCCCCCGCCGCGATCCCTCGCCGCAATTGATCGACTGCCTGCTCGGGCTTTCCTTCGATCGCCAACAACCAACCTTCGAGCGAGATCGCTTCGCCCCAACGCGGGCGGATTGTCATGAGTTCGCGGAGTTGCGTGCGGGCTTCACGAAGCCGTGCGTCGTTTCGCTGGATTTCATTGCGATCACTGCGCAATTGGTCGATCAGTCGCGTGATGGCCAAGAATCGCCAAAAGGACCCCGAACGGCCTTCGATTTTTTCAAGTTCCCGCTCCCAATGCAGTGACAGGCTCGATGGATCGTTTGATTGGTTTTTCGATTGGAAAATTTCCGAATTCGGTGGCAATTGCCGAGACAAACGTGCCAGTGAAAACAGAATTGTAATCGTTTGTTGATCAGCCGGAATTTTCAGCAAGGCATTGTAGGCAAGCTCGCTATCATTCCCCATCAAAGCGAAACCTGCCGCAGTTTGAAGCAACTGGCTAGCGACCAATGGCCCTTCATTTTGGGCAAGTGTTTCGGCGTGACGCATCAAGCGATGGCAAGCTTCAATCGGCTTTCCCTGCGCCGCTTCAATACGGGCGCGAACGATCACCGGTGGCGTTGACTGGGCGAGTGAGTTTGCTTGGGGCTTGGAAAGTCGTTCAAGCCGCTTGATCGCTTCATCGGATTGCTCGAGCATTCCCGCCGCCGCCAACCGTTCGGCCGCGAAGGCTTGGATTAGCTCGTCATCCGCATTCTGTTCGGCCAACTCAGCGATTTGCTCAGCCATCTGGGATGATCGAAGGTGCTCTTGGATATCGACCCCCGCGGGCGGCAACGATATTTCGGAAATCTGCAAACGACTTAGTAATTGCAAGGCAACCGCGTCAGCGGGATCCATTGGTTCTGCTTGTCCCACGGATTCATCCGTTTGCTCATCATCCGCAAGGCTGACATCGCTTGGTTCTTTGTAAAGGCCACGATCCTTCGTCCGCGCGATGAGCTGCTCGATTGGTTCCTCGTATTTTTTTCGCACACGAGCGATCGCGGACCGCACGCCGCTAAAATCTTGCTGTTCGGGCCTTAACCGCAATTGGTAATTCAAACGAGCTTCAACGCCGGCGACTTGGATTTCGAACGAATCGGCATTCCCCACGCTGCGCCATTGCTCGATGGCTCTCAAACGATTCCCGCTTCGCGTCCAAGCGTCGGCCGACTTAGCACGAAGCGAAAGATTACTGGGAGCCAACTCAATTGCCTGGTCGAGCGTTGCGCCAACTTGATCCCACAAACCTTGCGTTTGATAGAGCGACGCAAGTTGGAGTGCCACAGCGACACGTTCATCCGTTCCCACTTCGGCCGAGGCGACAAGTGCTCGCTGCATCCCTTGAATCGCATCGACATCACGTTTATCCAACGCCGCCAATGTTGATTCTAAAACTTGCAGTCGCCAATTTGCAGCCTCGATCTGCCTTCCTACCGCCAACCGTGTCTCTCGAGGCAATTCGCTATCGCTTGCCTTGGCCACTCGCCGCGTGGCTGCCTTGATTGCCTCACGAAATCTCTCGAGCGATTTCTCAGCGGTTATGACTCGCTGCTGGTTGTTTTGGACGCTGCTGTCACTCGTGACATTTCCCAAACCCTGGTGATTGATAGCTTCGTCTTTGCCAGCTTGGCCGACTTGAGCCAGGAAAACGTTTAGCCGAGAAATCGCACCGAGAAGGTCAAGACTCAGTGGGTTGCCTTGAACGAGTCCTCGTTCCCAAATTTCGATCGCTCCATCCGGATCCCCGGATGACTGAGCCAATTGCCCTGACAAGACAAAGACGTTTTCGACGAGCGCCGCCGATACGGATGGAATCCTGGTTACCGTAAGTTGATCGAAATAGCTGCGAGCCAATTGTGGATCCGTTTCACTGGCGCGACCAGCGGCTTCACTTAGTAAAACAAAATCCCAATACTCCGGTGAACCTTCGGCATCGGGAACCAATGCTTGCTCAGGAGCCGTTGCTTGTTCAGCAGTTTCGGTATCAACCTCATCGCCGACCGCACCATCACCCGCATCCTCGAGTTTTTTTCGTTCAGCGACTAACAGAGCCATCTGTTTCGCTAACCTTGCAGCTGCATCCTCCGCAGCGGAAAATAGAATTTCTTCCGCCAACTTGGTATTGCCACGCGCTAATTCGAACCGATAACGAATAAGCCGCGACCGACTATCTTGGTTGTTCTCGATACCGGCAAGCAACTTCTCGACTCTTTGGTTAAGCCCCGCTGCACGCTGCTGAGCATCTTTGCCGGACAAATCGAACGATTGCGGCGTGCGAATTGCTGCCTCGACTAACTTGGCGATTAAGTCAACGTCGTTTGGGTTCATCGAGATCGCTGTGACCAGAACCTCACCTGGCTTTTGGTGCGATCGCCATAACCAAAAATCCTTTTCTTTGTCGTACTTATCGGCTTGGCGCGCATCGCTGATGGACGCGTCCACTTGGCCGATCAACGATAGTGCCATCCATTTGTTGGCTTGCGGATCGGTGTGCTCTGCATCAAGGACGACGACCTGTCGTTCGGCTTCACGAAACCAACCGCCGCCAAGTTGAATCAAACGCTTGATCAATCGGTGTCGCAAATCTTTTGCTTCTTTGGCCTCGTCGTCGGTAAGACGAGCAATTGACGAACCAAGGTGTTTGCGGGCTTGGTTCACAGCGGCAGAAAGTTCGCTTGACAAAGCAACGTCAGCCGCTTGGTCCGATGCAATTGCCATTTCGATGATTGCGCCGGTATCGTCGGGTTGAATCAACAGATAACGTTGAAGCCATTTGGCTTGATCACTGAACTTGCCTTCCGAAGCAGCCTCATCGGCGCGTGATCGGTACGTCTGGGTGGTCGTTTTAGAATGGTAGACATACGACGCAATCGAACAGACAACCAAGATCGCAGCAATCGCAGTACTTATCCAAAGCAAACGCCCGTTCCATTGCCAATCAAATTGACGCTGTTGAATCTTGTCGAGATATTGTTGGCTTTCGACGGGGGATGAAGAGTCATCCGTGCCATGCTGTGCGTTTAAATTTTGGGCACTCGCATTTCCGGCACTCAACGAAGCCTTCTCGTTTGAAGCGTCTTTGCGATTCGGGTTAACCGATTTGGTGTCTAGGTGGGAATCCATCGTCTTAGTTCCAGTCGTCCAACATTTGTTTGACCATCAACAAAGGAAACGCATAATAATTCTAGGACGGAGTATTGAAGTCAGGCATGACATAGTGGTAATCACCGTAGCGATAGGCATATTGCTGTGCCGTCACCCCACTGAACACCGTGCCAACCATGTTCGCCCCCGCCGCCTCGAGTCGCCGGGTGGCGAGCCGAACGCTATCCATCCGACTGACATCACGCATCATACACATCAATGTCGATTCAACCGCGGACGCGATTGCCAGTGTCTCGCCGGCCGACAACACCGGCGACGTATCAACAACCACATAGGTGTACTTTTCCATCGCATCACTGATAAACGCCTTCATCGCTTTCGGATTGAGCATTCGATGGGGGCTAGTTGTCAACTTGCCCGCGGGTAGCACATGAATCAGATCACCGAGACTCGTGTCAATTGCTTCGGTCAATGTTGTTTGCCCTGAAAGCACGCCCGAAAGTCCTGCCCCCATGTCCAAGCCAAACAAGCGATGTTGGTCGGGACAACGAACATCAGCATCGACAAGCAGGACCGTTTCACCCGTGGCTTTTGCAATAGAGATCGCCAATTGCGAGGCGACACTGCTTTTGCCTTCACCGGACACGCTACTTGCGACCGCAATTGACCGAGTGCCTTCCCACTGTTTTGACAGGAATAGGTTCGCACGAAGCGAATCAATACTTTCCTCAAAGACCCGGCGTCCCCGTGATGACCGAGGACCCGCGGGCAATTTGGCGACTTCTCCGACAACAATCAGGCCGTCACACATCGAGCTATCCGTGACTCGCTGCACTCGCAATTCCCACAACAGTCCAATCAAGAAAGGAATCATCATCGCTGCCAGGCCTGCAACCGCCATCTTTTTCACAGGGATTTCTTCGACAGGAGTCTTGGGCGGAGTAGCGGCTGCCAACGTTCGTACTGCTCCATCTTGACGTCGCTCCGTCTTAATCGCAGCGTCACGTGAACGCAGTTGTATTAACACCTCATTGGCAACATCCAATTGCTCCTGCGCGAACTGTAATTCGGCCGTCGTGCCACCGAACTGCTCAAGGCGGGTACGCTCCGCATCATATTGTTTTTCTATCATCTGCAGCCGCGTTTCCAATCCGTCACGCTGTTGCTTTTCCGCTTCCATCGCAATCCTGCCTTCCGATTGGTGATCCAGTGAAGCGAGCTTAAGCCCTTGCTCGAACTCACGTCGAGCCAATTCGATCTTCGTTTTTGCCTCTTCTTCCTGAAGCTTGAAATCTTCGTCAGCTAACTTTTGGACCTCCACTAGGGCTTGCTGGCGAGCCGCGTCCATCGCCGCTTGTAATTTTTTTTCCGACTCATTTTTTTTTGCTTTTAATTCGTCATAGTAAGACCGGTTAATGCGAACCAGATCCGTATCTTCCATATTCAGAATCATTCCTTCGTAGCGACGAATTCGTTCTCTCGCATTAACGACTTCCGGTTTCCTTTGGACTATTTTCGCGATGTCATCTTCGGTCGGTTCACGCCGCTGGACTTTAATGATTGGCGGAACAAATGTCGAATTGACATCTAAAACCATTGCCGATTGCGCTTCGCCCTTCATCGCCAATTGTGCATCGGCAATCGATAGCTCGACGGTCAGATCAGCGATGTCGGCGCGGAGTTTCGCCAACAGCGACATATTGTCGTTATTTTCAGCGACCGATGTTGCCCTGCCAGGAGCGTAGCCGAGAGTTTGCTGGCTCAACCGATTAACGCTTTGCCGCCGCTCTTCGACCTCTTGTTCCCAGCGTTGAATTTCTGGCTCCAACCATCTTCCCAAGTTGCTAACACGAATATTGTCAAAATCATCCCGTTGCCGCAAATAAGATTCGACAACCGCATTACAAACGTTTGCAGCGGCCTCCCGATCGGTGTCCTCATAACTGACCAACAGCTGCGTCGGAGTGCCGTCACTGGAAATCTTCAGATTTTTCCGCAGATTGACTTCGGCTGTATCCGGATCACTCAAACTTGGAGCTCGGCGCAAATCAGGGTCAGCAAGAACAGGGTCAATGACGATGGGGTTGAAAAAGAGAGACTTCTCTGTTCTTGCCAAATCGGTCAAGGTAGGCATCACGCCCTTAAAGACGATCCAGTCTTGATTCGCTTGAAGCAAGGCATTTGCACGGTAGGTTGGCACGAACGTGCTTAACACGCCAAACGAAGCTAATGCTGCCAACACGGCTCCGATCGGCAAAACCCAAAACCAACACCGACGGAATGTGACCCACAAAATCCAGGGATCAAACTGAGTAGATGCACCGGAATTAGACGCCGTCACATTTTCCCTGTGATTTACAACAGAAACCGATTGCTGGGCAGAATGGATTGGATGCTTCACTGAGTCATAGAGAGGTTAAATCTCATACCTTCTAGAGGTGCGAAAATGCGGGATGAACCACTAGGCTGATTGCGACGCCACACAAGTTGACGCGGAGGAAACCAAGCAATCACAAACTCGCCTTAACGGATGCAATTGCGTTTGAGTTGGCATTCGGAGAATTGGATATAAAATCTTTTGCAGTCATTCGCTCAACAGGCCGGTAGAGATTCTCCCAATAGGCCTTCACCAACCACAGCAGAACAAAGGCCAACGGGATCATCAAAAGCCCCGTGACGTCGTGGATAAAGTTGCGTGCGTGAGGGCTATCGGCCAGTTGGTAAAAAACACCCACGGTTGTGATGCGTAATGCATTAACAAAAATAGCAAGCGGAATCGCAGCAACAATAACAATCACTCGGTCAATCCAACTGCGACTTGCCATCGCCGCCCAAAAGAAGGCCAGCGCGGCAACACCAATAAAAATCCGCAGCCCCGAGCAGGCCTCTTCGATCACTAATCGCTGATCGTTCACCCAGACAATGTGCGCATCGGAAACCGCAGGTTGCCCAAGCACCCGCAGCATCACCGTACTCAACTGGGTTGCCACTCCCTGTAGCTTCCAACTCAGCAAACTCTCGGCCTGATAAGGCATCGGAACCATAAAGAACAAAAACAAAATCGCGGGCAAGCTCCAACGCATCATCCGCGGGCCCAGCAAAAACCAAATTGTTCCAGCGACTAACGGCAGAATTGACCATGCGTCAAGAAAATCGGCGTAGATGAAACGACTAAGCCACCTCATCACGATCGCCAACCCGATCAAACTCAAACCCATGATGCTGATCCGGCCCCGACATCCCGGCAAAGATTCACGACGATGCCATAGCAGCAATCCCGCAAGTGGAATCACCAAGTATCCATGCGAGTAATCCGGCTCAACTCTCCAAGCATCTTCCATCCACAACAATGTTGGCCAATAGGCGTAAAGAACAGCCACGGCGAAAACGAGGCTAGCCGGCAAAACGATTCGAAGCCATTGGTGCCGTAACAAAGGTTGCAACGGAGGCTCTGCACTGCGATTGTCCGGGGAATTGGACTTCCCGATCGCAACATTCACGAGATGATTTGCTTTCGAAGAACTAGCTACCGGCGACTTTGGGCGGCGGCGTTGATGCCGACGATCTGATTTGCTCATCCGATATTCGCTCGGAGGCGAGCGACCCTTTTCAAGGCAGGCGTAAAGGTCTTTTCAAGGCAGGCGTAAAGGAGGGACGGACGCGAGTGACGACCAATTAACATTGACTGGCGAGGCGACACGGTGTAGCTAAAAATATGCCGCAATACATGATTGAATACAGCAAAGATAACTAACAAACAGCAAGAAAGGGAAACAGGACAAACCTCGCCCCAGCGGGCACGATCGAACGCGCGGACTTCGTCCACGTCGGTGACACCCAAGCTTAATTTCGGCATTCACTCACCTCATTCCACTGGGGGGTATCATAATGCGCGACACTCAAGAGTCAAACGGTTTTCCGCCGGTTGACCAAAAAGATTTCTTGGCGTGCGACTTAGGTCACTACGCTGTGCGTAAGTGCACGCGTGTTAGTTCGAAAGCGTGGGCTCGGCTTGCGGTCTGCCTGCGCTAAATCGCACGCAACATGCCATCCAACAGAGCACATAGCAGTGCAAAAACGATGCACCAGAGCACGGTCGCAACCCATTCGAACCGGTTTGGAATCCGCCAAGATGATTAGGCCTAAAATTAATGAATTCTGCGCAGCGCCCACGTTTCCGATAACTACCATCACAATGATAGAGAGAATATTTTTCCGGATTTTAAACAAAGCTCTTCAACTCGGGTGCAAGCGGACGAAAAACGACACCTGCTACTTAAGCCACCGTTCGCCTTGCCGCGTTCCGCTTGGCAGCCAACCGTAAAGCCCTACAAATCCGTCCCCATTTTTCAAATTGAGCGAGCGACATTCTCTGGATTAGACTTTCCGAAAACCACGGTTGCACCAGAGCGATCAACAAACTCAGCGGTTCATCTGGGCAACAATTGTCGCTTTTCGTCCGTTCACTGAATACTCTAGTCAGATAACAGATGGCGTGCGATCTCTCGAGAACACTAAGCCCAGGGCCTGATCGGTTTGGGGCAAGTGTTTCCTACCTGGTCACCCTTCGGTACACATTCATTACGACTGAGGCGATGCTTTGGAGGCAATTGAAAACACTTCGGTTAACCATTGGCCTGCAGCTCGTTGGCGAGTGCTGGCCACAACTTCCACAACGAGTTCGATACGAGAGCTTTCACGTCCCTATGCGCTGATTGGCTCACATCGAGCGTGTGAAATTCGCATTCGCGGTCGAAATGTGCCACCGCTGGCCTATTTTGCATGCTGCTTTGAAGAGTCGATCGAGGCGTGGCCACTGTGTCCGATTGCGTTTCCAGAATGGGGCACGATGAACCCTGGTCGCATCCTGCTAGTCGGACACGACCGAATTCGCTTCATGCATGAATCAAATCCTGGTTGGGACGCACTGCAATCGGTCGCATCGGATCGAAGCAAAACCATCGAACTATTCGATGCGACGCACAATTTCGCGAAAAACCCGCCCCGACCGGCTCAGCTGGAATTAGCCTTCGATTGGAGCGGCAAGCCTCACGCACGCACGATGAACAGGCGAGTTTTGATCTTGGGGTCCGAGCATCCCAGCACACTTCGACTTCGGAAAGTTGGGCTGGCTGCATGCGACCAAGCATTGGTTGGGGTAGGCGAGACTTTGTGGAGGGTCAGACTGAGCCTTTCCGAGGACGACAAGGACTGCGGATCATTGGCACAAAAGATGACACTTGGCGATCCCCCACTGCGTATTGGCAAAATGCTGTTATCGATAAGGCCCAACGAGAAAACGAAAGAGGCAGCCTACGCAAAGAAACCAAACATCGAACAAGATCGAGATACTGATACCGAGGCAGGGGAAAACGACAACGGTTCACCCGTTGGCGATCAGCCAAATGAAGTAGCCGAATACGCCGATCGGCAACACGGTCACCTTGAAGACAACCGCAGCAACGACCATACCAATGACCGAAACGGTCCAGCCTTTTCCATACGGTCGGCGGAGAACAAACCATCCGAAAAGGAGAGACACCCCGTAAAGCAAAAGCCGAAACCGGAACTGGAACTGGAACCGGAGAAATTAACCTCCGACTTGACAGACCGCCTAATGTCAATCGATCAATCAAAACTGCATCGTCGCTGGGGAGCTCGAATCGCATTGATCGCTATAGCCTTTCTACTTTCAGCCACGCTGCTTACTTGGATCATATGGCGACTCATCTTGCCGACAGTGCTCGACATGACCCAATACGGCACGAACTAATCTCGAAGGCAAACCGCGACCGATCAGACAACAAGGCGACGGTACCGTTACGGAGGCAAGCACATAGCCCTGGCGCTCAGAGATCCTGGATAAAACGCCAGCGATCGACCAGCGACTCATGATGAAACCCACCATTAACGCAAACCCAGGATAAATGCTGCGGGTTTCCTCGCTTGCTATCGCGTAATCGATTGTGTGGGCTAAATACCGAGATGGATGTCCGGAACACACGAGTACTCTTATGTGGCAGTCGCGTATTCTCGCAACTGTGGAACTGTTCTCGCAGGGTGGAATGATGTTCGCTTCTCTTCTTCTGGCTTTACTATTCGTAATAGCCACTACTGCATGGTTGATACGCCTAATAAACCGAGCCCCTGTCTTGGAACCAAACCATCAGCATTACCTGCAAGGCGAAACAAAGGGACAGTTCTGCGAGGCGTCTTATTCTGCACTTTCTTCGGCAAAACAGGGTTTTTCGAATCCGCACCCGGTGCGAGACACATCAACACGACTACCGAGCCCGGCACTACGCCGCAGACACTGAGAAGCTTTCTTTTTCTGTTGCAAGAAACGGCTGCATCACAACAACCGCGTCGCGGTTAAACAACATGGCCCAAAGTTTTTTTGTAAATACTTCGCCTGCGGACCCCAGAACGCGCCACTACGCAGACGCGTCTTAACTACGGTATTTATCGTTGCGCCAGAGCAGGGGAATCCCACCGGTGATCTTTCAATCAAAAAGCAGCCCTCTCGAGCCCGGCATAGCATCTCGACCACCGACCCAATAGTGCGTACCGGCTTGTAACGCTCACCGAAGAAGCGAAAAACACAGCGCACCCAGTGAAGGACGAGCGGGCATTCGGTGGCAAAATGACGCAGAATTTTACCCGGGATTTTGGTTGTTTTTTTACTTGCATGTTGCGAAAATGCGACTAGGATCACGAATTGGTACGTGATTCCCCCCCGACCAAAATACAGGTGTTCCCGTGTTTTCCCGTCTCACTCACACCGTCGTTGCATTCCTGTTGCTCTCCCTCCCCGCGCAAGCTGGCATGATGACGGGCTTACCAGATATTTTTGCGACGCCATTCGTTAAATACGACTCTGCGTCTGGTCAAATTACCGCAATTGGATCAGCCATCCAATTCAAGACGAGTTCAGAAGTGCAGGCTATTTTTCCCGGGACCGGAAAAACAACTCCATATGGGATATTTAACTTTAAGGTCGCCGTTGATAGCAATCGGCAAGTGCAGGGCTCAAACAACAATTTCTCGATACTTGGTGCATTGGACTCAAGCGAAGCTCAGGCCACTTTGCTCTCGGGCACGATTACGGAGCTTAATAGTGCAGCGTTTTCATCAGGTGTGTTAGAGTTTACAGCGGTCAATATTACGGGTGGACTTTCCGATGCTTTCGGAGAGACCGTGGTAATTTCGTTTAGCAACTTAGCCGCTGGCACAAATTTCTTAACAGAGAAATATAGCCCTGCGGATGTGAATGTTTCACGTCCCGTTCCTGAACCTGTCTCCATCGCTATTTGGGGCATGACATTTGGGCTTGGTTTGCTTGGCACATATCGTCGCCGACTGCTAGCACCATCCGCCAGAACATCCTCTTGATGAGTCCTACAATCGCGATACCACCTGGCTTAAGCAGTACGCTGTACTCCCACTTTTTTTCTTTCTGCCCACCCATTCTCTAAAGCCATAACCACCCCAATATTCCATATAGCTGACTAACCTTCTGGTCTAAAAATGGAACGTTCACAAAGATATCGGCTGCAGCGGACCTCCGGTGCAGTCGCATGAAAACACATCGTCTATACTGAAGTGGATGAGCCAAGTTGTTTTGGCGCGGACATCAACTACCTCACTGCACCAATAGCTCCAATAGTGAAACATTCTCTTTTTGACGACATATTCTGACGTGCATCATGTGCGGCTTTGGCACACAATGCTACAAGTCGCTGCATCAGTGAATTAACATTCTCTTAATGCCAGAAAAGAAAATTGATTTGGATAACGAAAACAACTAGAGTCAACACAATCAGAAGGGGGGTCACCTATCTTGCTTCGGTCCCACGATCGGGTGTGAAAGGTAACTACCCATCTTCGAAACTCAGTTTCGATGTGATCCTACCTATCATCGTGAGGTTCTATTATGCGGCTTGCTAACAAATTCCGTTCATTGCTCGGTCAATCATCCGGCCAGAGGAAACGACAAGCGAGGAACCGCGTCACCCGACGACGTCGGCGCGCGCGTATCACTGTAGAGAGCCTCGAGCAGCGCCGGTTGTTAACATTGCTGGCGGTTCCACTTGAAATGCCAAATCTCTCTGCGAATAATACGGGAACAGTTCAGTACGATTCGACGAGCAACACTTTCACTGCCACCGCAACACCGCTGCTTTTCGTCGATCAGTTTTCATTTCCGTTTGGGACCGCGATTCAATCGCCTAAAAGTTATGACCTTCAGTTTCAGGTAGACGAAAATGGATCGCTGATTAGTGGGGTGCCGGGCCCTGATTTCATTCTCACTGGAGAAATCGATATCGATTCGGATGAAACGATTGACGTTTCAGGAACGTTGTTAACCGGTGAGGTTATTGGTTTTGGTTTTCAGGATTCGGGTTCCGCGTCATCCATAGACGCCTTTGATTTACGGCTATCAGTTACGGGGGGGGAATTGACCGGGGCAGGCCAATTTCTTTCTGGCGGTAGCGAACGACCAGCCTATTTCTTGGGGAAAGACATTGGAATGAAAATTTCCAGTGATGTCTTGATCTCAGACTCAATCTCAGCCAAACCCTTCACCGGTAGTTTTACGGTTGATTTTAATGGAGGCAACAAGTCTCTCTTCGGTCCAACTGAGCCGCTCGCGGTGCCGGCGGAGCTTGGCAACTACATTTGGTACGATCTTGATCGGGATGGCACTCAGGACGATAACGAATTGGGGGTCAATGGTGTTCGCGTACAGCTTTACGAGGATGCTGATGGCGATGGCATCGCTGAGCCGAACGGTGACGATGGTCCAGCGATCTCGGAACAGTTTACAACTGATCTCAATGGTGAAGCCGGATACTATCTGTTCGAGGATCTGGCACCCGGCGACTACTTCGTTGTCTTTGATCCAAACACCATCCCGTCCGGCTTTGAGTTCACGACTCAGGACGTCGGAACCGATGACGCGATCGACAGCGATGCCGATACCACCACAGGCGCCACGGTAGTCACAACGCTAGAGGCAAACGAAAGTGATTTGACTTGGGACGCTGGGATTTCGCCACAGATCAACCCAGCGATTGAAATCATCAAATATGTGGACAAGATCATCGAGTCGTCTGAGATGACGACGATTGATTTCGATGGATTCGCCCAGGGAACCATCGTTGAATCACAGTACCCCGGTGTCACCATCAGCGCCGTTAACGCCAGAAGACCCAACGACGGCAATCAAGCGATGGTCTTTAACAGCTCCGCGCCCACCGGCGGAGATAAAGACCTCGGCACTCCCAATGAGAACTTCGGAGGCCTTGGTATCGGTTCAGGTGGCATTTCTTCCAACGACACGGATTTGGGCAACGTGCTGATCATTTCGGAGGACGGTGTTGCAACCAATCCCGATGACGAGGCCATGGGCGGCACGTTTACGTTCACCTTTGACCAGCCAGTTACCGTTAACTATCTCGATTTGCTTGATATTGATTCGGACGAACAGGGAGGTTCCGTTGTGACGCTGACCACGGCTAGCGGAACTCAAACGTTCAACATTCCCGCACTCGGAAATAATAGCGTTCAGCAAATCGCGATCGATGTTGACAATGTTGTTGAGATGAACGTGAATTTCGTTTCCAGCGGTGCGATTACAGAGTTGAAGTACACGAAAACAAGCGCACAAACGCAGTGGTATGATGCCAATGAAGTACCGGGAGTGAGTTTCGAATTTGGTGAGCAAATCGAGTTCTCCTATCACGTCACCAACCCCGGCGACGTCTCGCTAAAACCCGTCGTCGTCACCGATGACAACGCAACTCCTAACAACGACACGGATAATTTCGCACCAACCCCGGTTGAGACAGACGGCTTTAATGTTGGTGACATCGATCAAGATGCCGCGCTTGATCCAGGTGAAGAATGGATCTACACGGCGACCACGGTGGCACTGACGGTGGGTCAATTTACGAACATCGGCGATGTGGTTGGAACGCCGATCAACAACAACGGTGACGTGATTGGGGATGATGTAACCGACGACGATCCGGCCAACTATGTGGTCGAAGGCATTCCGAACATCGACATTGAAAAGCTGACCAACTCTGTCCAAGCTGACGATCCTAGCGATGCCGTGGAAATTGCGTCTGGCGAAGAAGTTACGTGGACTTACATCGTCACTAACACCGGCAGCACTACGTTCTCGATTGATGAAGTCATTGTTCTCGATGACAGCGGCACCCCCGATGATACAAGCGACGATTTTTCGCCAAGTCTCGTTGCAGGACCCAATAGTAATGACGAAGAGTTGTCACCGGGTGAATCCTGGACGTACACGGCCTCTGGAACGGCGCAGACGCTGACCACGACAGGTGCCACCAGCGTCTTCGATTTTAACGGAAGCAGTAATCTGGACGGACCCGATGGCAACATCCGTAGTCTTACCACGGATGGTGTTTCGGTAAACGCTAGTGCGTTTAGCCGCGACTCCGTTGGCAATTGGGAGGATGCCTTTTTGGGAATCTATTCTGGTGCCCTAGGTGTGACCGATTCTGGCGAGGGCGACGGCGGTGGTGGAAAGCATCGAGTCGATAACTTGGTGCGAGACAATTATGTCCTGTTCGAATTCTCCGAGAACATTGTTGTCGACAAGGCGTACTTAGAAAGCGTGGTTGGTGACAGCGACTTGTCGATCTGGATCGGCACGATCCCTGGTGCGTTCGGCAGTCACCAGACACTTTCCGATGCAGTACTCAACGGACTGACATTGAACGAGCAGAACGATACGACTAGTTCGCAATCACGCTGGGCCGACTTTAACGCAGGCAAAGTCTCTGGCAACGTATTGGTGCTAGCCGCATCAACGGTCGATACAACGCCGGAAGATCAGTTCAAAATTCACAAAATTAAGTTCCAACATCTAACGACGGGCATCTACGGGAACATTGCAACCGTTGATGCGGACGGGGCTTGGGATTCAGACCCCAGTCACTACGTAAACCCCGCACCGCAACCACCTGGAATCCCAGGTATCGACATCGAAAAGTTGACCAATGGAATCGATGCGGACACCTCCGAAGCGGCCGTGGAGATCGCACCGGGAAGTCCGGTCACTTGGACCTATGTGGTCACGAATACTGGCGAGACAGCATTCGCGTTTCAAGATGTCGTTGTGACGGATGATAACGGCACTCCGAATAATCCAGTTGATGATTTTGCGCCAGAATTTGTTGGGCCCGATGATGGTGACGACGGCCTCCTCTCGCCGGGCGAAGTTTGGCACTACACTTACAACGAAGCGACGGCTCAAACACTGACGACTTCGGGGGTTACTAGCGTGTTCCAGTTCGTTGGAAACAGTGGACTCGATGGCCCCAACGGAAACGTCCGTAGTTTTACTGTCGACGACGTCTCGGTGAATGCGAGTGCGTTCAGTAGCGATTCGAATGGAACTTGGAGCGAGGCGTTCTTGGGGATTTATTCAGGTGGCCTTGGCGTTACCGACTCAGGTGAAGGTGACGGCGGCGGCGGAAAACACCGCGTCGATAATATTGATCGTACCAACTACGTCTTGTTCGAGTTTTCCGAGAGTATTGTCGTTGACAAAGCTTACTTGGACAGTGTGGTCACGGACAGCGACTTGTCAGTTTGGGTTGGTACCATTGATGGTGCTTATGACAGTCACCAAACACTTTCGGATGATCTTCTTAGCAGTTTGTCACTGAATGAAGTCAACGATACCACGAGTTCGCAATCACGATGGGCTGACATCAATAGTGGCGAAGTTTCCGGAAACGTATTGGTGCTCGCTGCGTCGACAGTCGATCCAACGCCGGAGGATCAGTTCAAAATTCACAGCGTTAAATTCCAGCACTTGACAGCCAGTGTCTACGCGAATGTGGGAACAGTCGTTGCCGGCAGTGTCTCGGATGCCGACGCCAGCCACTACAAGAATCCCGAGGCTTTGCCGTCAAGCATGATTGGTGATTTCGTCTGGAACGACGTCGACCGAGATGGACAACAGGATCATGATGAAGTCGGTATTGCGGGTGTGACAGTTGAACTGATGGACGTTGATGGCGAGTTGTTGGATACGACGCAAACAAACTCCAACGGCCTATACAATTTCAGCGGCTTGGCGGCAGGTGACTACACCCTCAAGTTCATCCCGCCGACGAACTTTGTTTTCTCAGCGAGATACCAAGGATCCGATGCAGAAAACGGTAGCAATGCCGATCCGGTCACGGGATTAACCGAAGTCATCCATTTGAATGCCGGCCAAGTCGACAAATCGATTGATGCGGGAATGTATCAAGCAGCGGTGGATACGATGTTTGAAGCTGAAGACTACGAGTGGATCGACTCGCCTTGGCAAGTGCGTTCCGACGCATCTGCGTCTGGTGGTAAGGCGATCGAGGCACCGAACATGTCAGGTTCCTATTATTATTCACCACCAAATTGCAAGAAAGTTCAATACAGTTTTTCGGTTGCTGAATCCGGCATGTTCGAGCTATCGGGATTGGTTCAAGCCCGTTCATCAAAAGACAATTCTGTCTGGGTAAAAGTAAATGACAAGCCCTGGGTTGAATGGCACATTCCAGTGACCGGAAACGACTATCAGTGGCAAGCGGTGACCGACGGTTGGCACCAAAACGCAGTGACGTTTGATTTGGATGCCGGCGTTCACACAATGCAACTTCGTGTCCGCGAAGATGGGACCCGATTGGATAAATTCCAAGTTTCAAAGCTTGCGACAACGACCATCGTGATTGATGCTGCGGACTTCGACTCCAAACGCGGTGATTGGAAAATTGAATTGGATGATGACGGAAATGAATTCTTGGTCGCAGCGAACGGGACAGGAACGCATTACAACTCGCCATCGTATGCGGATGAATTGACGTACGACTTCACGCTTGACCAAGGTGGTTTGTTCGCGATACACGCCTTGGTTAGCGCTGCGAACAACCGGGATAACTCATTTTGGGTCGCCATTGATGACGGACACTGGGTTGAGTGGCATTTGACGGTCACCGGCGATCAGTGGCAATGGCAAACCGTGTCCGATGGGGCTGGCCATGATCAAGTTGGTTTCGAACTGGATGCTGGCGACCACACCCTTCGAATCAAAGTTCGCGAGGACGGAACGAAACTCGATAAGATTGTGATCAGCAATGATGATTCGATCGTATTGGACGATTTTTGATTCCGTGGTGTCTTTCTAAGGTATCGCCGCCCGCCCCCCTGGATGGCGAACTTTGGGTAATCAGAGCAAGATGTGGATAGGTGGAATTGTTGACCATCAAGCGAGTTTCGCGCCCAAATCATCCTCTTCAACCGTTGCGTGTTAGCCTCACCATTGGACTCGGGCCTCTTGCATGAAAAAGCGAACGTAGCAACTCCCACCGGTGCCCAACAATTCAACCGGCGCGCCGTACTTCAAGTGGCCAATTGGAAAAGAACTGATTTGCCCTAATTTTCCTGAGTTTTGAGTGCGGGATTACAGACCCGCGGGATAGAACTTGAGTTCATTCCGATGTACTAATCTATTCGCGACTTCTAGTCGTTCTAAAGCCGCATACCGGACAGCCCCCGAGAAGGGGCACGCACAGCACCACAGAGTTACACTAATCGCGTCTTCAGGACAAGTGCGAAATGCCTCTCTTTGTCGGTGTCGCACACGAATAACGAAGTTTATCCACAAGTGGTCTATTTGCGTTAAGGCGAGTAACAATATGGAAATACGGCTTCAAATATGATCGCTTCCCCTCACTAGAATCTTCTGGTGCAAAGTATGGGCATGTCACATTTTGCCACGAGTAGATCCCTTTTTTTTGAAACACAACCTCCACCATGTGGGTGGGTCTGAGCGAGCAGAAGACGACGCGATTTCTGCGGCCTGTTTAGGCAAGCATCGTTTGAGCTAAAGAGCCCATCAGACGCACTGGCGATTTCGAGCTTGTTGAAAAAATCAGCAATTAGTGTTGGCGCAATTTGCCTGCATGACCTATTATTGAATAGAAACCTGCGACAAATCACCACGACAAACTTAATGTGTATGGCATGGTTTTCAATTCTCTTCATAGTGGTTCCTACTACTCCGAGTTGACGGAATGTCGTCCATTGCAATCGTGATTCTTTCCTTGCTTACTCTGTTAGCGTTAACGACGTTGATTCTTTTTGTGTTCATTCGCAACGCACCTCTAATTGATCATGATTCCGATCGGTGTCTTGACCGTCATTACAAACAGAAACGAGTCCAATGCTCACCAAACAACGACAATGATTTCGTTGGACGCAAGTCGTCGGGAGAATCGAAGCGTGTAACACCAACGGCTTCTGATAAATCCACGAGTCCAACTCCGAAACTGCCGCGTTGAAGCGAGCATCAGCCACCGAATCCATGACGCCTGAATCATTTGTCTAGAGGCCAACGCTGGTCAGGAAAAAGTGTTTGAAATTGTCCAAATAAGCTAATCGTCAACTCGCCCTCAATAGGCAACGCTACGAGCGATGCAGTTAGCGGAAGAGCTCGAGCCATCTGGGCCCGCGATACCCGAGAAGAAGCAGAGGGTTCGCGTTTAAGACAGCTAACAAAAACAATGATGATTCAAATGCACGAAGAACGATTCAACTAGGGCGACGGAGTAAGTGAGCCCGTGACGACAGCCCAGTTGTAGTAGCCTTGAATCCCTGCGAACGAAGAAATCTTACTGTCTCGTTCGAGGACGCGGCGAAAGTAGCGGCGCGTCTCAGAATCCCATCTGTATGGAACGAGCTCTTGGCGAGGCAGGGGATTTCCAAAGTACTTTTCGTACAAAGGAGTCCCACGGTGCTCGTCAAATTTCAGATAAAGTGCTACCGCAGGATTCCCGTTGGCGTACGGGCAATCCGACAATTCACCGATTTGACGAAATCCCATGATTCGTTTGTACAAGCGAGCATGACGTGGGTGAGTTGCCGCCAAGATGGCATCAATGCCCCGTGATTGTGCGACCATCGCGAGCAACCGACCGAGTTCAGCAAATGTGTCAATGAAGCGACTTTGCGATTCTCTCCGGTCTGCTAGGCATCCAATCTCAGCCAATTTCAATCCATCATCTCGCAATTGCCCAACCTCAACTGGATACATTGACTGCATGGGCAACCCGAGGTAGCCATCGCCATACATTGTCAATGTCGAAGTTACCCTCTCGCCCCTTCTCCCAAGTAATACCTCGGTGGTAGGGAGTAGATGATGCGGCGTTAAACGGATCCTACTTGGATGCTCGGGTGACAAGCCAGCGCGATAATAGGACTCGAATACAAGGCGAAACGCCTGGCTCAGATCATCACGGGAGCGAGCCAAGCCAAAAGACATCTCTGTTTCTAATTCAGAGTTCTTTTCTTCACGTAGGCTAATAGCCAAACTGGACATGCGAGGCTCGTGGACAGACTAGGAAATTGATTCGAGCTAAATTGACATTGGAGAACCGAACGTCTTTCGCGAACCGCACCCGAAAAAGCCAGTCATCGCCGCTCAGCCTTACTAATGGAATCTAGGTCACGAAATCAAAGGAATCGCCGTCCGTATGGATTTCCCGCTTGCTTAACATACGCAATCAATGCCGGTTGATGCGAATAGCGTGGTTGTATCGATTGCATGCCCGAATTTTGGAAACGACTACAGCCATTGCTGCGACCTCTTCGAGAGCATGCGGGCAAAAATAAAACGGACATTCTCGCCGACCATTTCTTGTCATCATTTCAAGTGTCCTTCCCAGGCCTTCCGTCATAGTCGGATGCCAACGTTCGACGCCCGCCGCGAAAAACTTGGTCAACCCCGAGGATGGACGCAGCAGTATCCAAACCGACGGTTGCTCATCGGCATGGTGGACCAAAACGAGATTACCGCGTTCAAGCCAAGCGTCGGTACAAACGAAGCAACCCGCAAAACCGCTCCTTCGTATCGATCCCTTTACCGTTATCGTGTGGATGCGTCATTGGTATGATCAGTTAGTATCGCAAGCCCTGAATGAAAATGGCCCTTGTGATAGTGAGCAAGGAACTACTGAATTGCATTGCGAACATCACCGGTGATGTTGGTAATTAGCAAACTTCCGTGGTCGACCAGCCCGCTCGAGACACCGATTCCGCTTTGGAAAATTACCATGAGAACCTTGGAAGATCGCCTGCAAGTCCTGGAGTGTCAATTTCGGCGAACAAAGAGAATCAACCGGGTTCTTGCTACGATACTGTTTGTAATTGCCTGCCTCGTGGGTGTGCAGAGCACAGCACCTTATGCTTCAGGGCAAAAGGCTGCTTCAGGGCAAAAGGCTGCTTCGGGGCAATCGGCTGATTCGGGCCAAAAGACGCCTCCGTCGATTCCCGAAGCTGGACAGAGAACACAAAACCAAGTTCCGCCTGCCCATGGTCGCCTGCGTACTGTGGAAGCGGATCAGTTTGTATTAGTTGACTCATCTGGCCGACCACGCGCTACGTTGGTCGTAAATTCAGACGGTCCTGCGCTCAGTATGTTTGATGAAAAGGGTCAGAAGAAGCTTGAACTCAGTCATACCAACGACGGTTCAGCACTCCACCTACTTGATTCGAACAAATCCCCCGTCGCGTCATTGCACGTGCCTCTTGACGGGGCGGATGCCCGCCTTGAACTGAGGAGTTCGCAAGGAAGTTCATTGACCAAGTCCACCGGTGTTTCCGTCAAGGACTGTAACGAGAACCAACGTCTATTGTTAGCGTTGATCAACGGAAACTTTCCCGTGCTTGGCATCAGCCAGAGCGGTCAAACCGGACCGCCCTCGGTCGAAATCACTGCAAGCGACGATGGGTCTCGACATCTGAAGATGCACGACGAAGCCGGATACCCTCTTTTCTCCGTCTCCGCAGCGAAAAATGCCACAACCACACTAAGCATGAGTCATCCGGATCACGAGCGGTCTCTCCAAATCTCTGCGGGTGCGAAAGAAATGGATGGCCCCGTGATTTGGGCCCCGTGATTTCGTTCTTTGCCGCAACAAGAAAAGACGGTACGGGTGGCCTATTGCCATCCTTGCAACTTGGCCTGCGAAAGGACCGCCAACCTTACATCCGCATGGCGGACGATGATGGGAGTGTTCTATTCAGGGCACCGAAAAAATAATCACTGAGTCGAAAAACGATTCGCTATCTGGAGCCATTCTGATTTTGTGTTGGCTAGGGGAAACATGGCAGAGCATGACGCCAGCTTTCACTTGGCCTACGCAATTAATAAAGTTGCACTAGAGCTCCTCACCCTTGCCTTTCATTTTTGTTTTTTTCGTTTTTAGCAATGGCACGGCCGTTAGTCTAACGATGGGTGATCTTTCAGTTAGCAGCGTGACTTCACTGGAAACCGACAAGCCGGTAAAGAAGTCGGGTGTGATCCAGCTGTTCTGTGCGATTGGCACATTCACTAAGACCGTGATGAATCCGGTCTCCTCATCAATGTTTTCGGGTGTTACCGAGACGGTTGTGCCATCCAAACCTACTGAGGTAAGTAGCTGGTTGGCCTCTGAAATCGCATCCTCGGCAATGGCGCCTGGCACCATCGCGGCTCTCGCTGCTTCGTAGGCGGCGGTGTCCGCGGTGTGCTGAAGCATCAATGCTCTGGATATCTCGATCATCGCTGTGAAAAACAGGATCATCACTGGCAATACCATCGCGAATTCCACCAGTGCAGCACCGGTGCGATTTCCTGACATTCGTTGCTGTCTTTTTATTGGATTCATGGCTGTGATCAGAACGTGATGAGGGTCGGCAGGCTTTTTGCGATGTCACGAAAAGCTTCAGCAAGTTGTGCACTGTCGGCGGCATGATAGTGTTTACCACCACCATTCGAAGCGACTTCCGCCATTTTCGATTGCTCAGCTTCGTCAGAAAAAGTGACGGTGAAAATCATGATTTTTTCGTTGGCAGCCTGCTGAGACGCCGGAATGGGTTCTGTTCCCGTATTGTGAATCCCATCGCTCATCAGAATCAAAATACGAGAAGCCCAAGGTCTCGCGAGCTTTTTATCGCTCAACGCTGCAGCACCCTCAAGAATTCCAGCACCAATGTTGGTATAGCCGCCGTCGAATTTGAGTGAATGGTCTTGCATCTCAGCGGTGATGGACGCATAGTCGTCCGTTAACTTGACATCTGTAGCCGATTTAGTGCTGTAGGTGCATAGCGAAACTCGCTCGTCATGGCTTGACGTCTGCATAATGTTGAGGAATTCCTGTACTGCCGCAATCGTATCCAACCATCTTGCATTGGGAGGTACAGGATCGCCCGATGACCAACCCGGCGGCGCAGATTGTGGTGGGTCCCCACCGGAAATTTCGTCGCTGGCATATGCCATTGAGCCGGAGCGATCGAGCACGATTGAGATATCCAGTTCGATTTGGGTGCAAATGGCCTGTTTGATTGGGCGAAAATATGTCTGGACTCCCAACGTGGGAAAGATCATTTCAACATCATCTTCCCCAAATGACCGTAAGCTCACCGCGTTCGGGTTTTCGCCCGGTGCGAACACGTAGCGCTGCGTTTCGTCCGTTCGTGTTGAGACGCCAAAGACGATATCGGTCCCGCCGACACTTATCTCGCGGTTCGAATAGGGATTCATCTGTAAGAAACGATCCGCAGCAGCGATTGCTTGGTCTTGATCACCGGTTACGGCTAACATACGTCCCGCTGCGCGAGTCGCAACATCAGTGGATATCTGCAGTTCTGTCCTGGCCGTTTCCATGTAGGCGAGATTGATAACATAGCTGGCGATACAAAGAATCACGGGCAACATGAACACAAGTAACGCCATCGTCGCCCCCGTCCTTGCGGACTGTCGGCGCAGACAAATCATTTCAAACCGGGGTCCGACAAGACGCAGGTCAGTCTTAACAACTGAGCAAGGATACGCAGATCGCATTCGCATAGATCGAGGACTCATAATCAAAACTCTGCCATAATGGAAACAGATTCGGAAATGGTATCGTCACGACAAAACCAGGTGCCAATGATTAAGTTTTCTGCCACATTGACGCTTACTGTAGTTGTCAATGTTTCTCCAAATTCGATAGATTTGGGGTCCGCTGGTGAGCACTCAAAATCGTAGCCACTGATCCCTCGTCCGAGTAAGAACACATCGCATTGATCTTGTAAAGTCTCGGCGTCGACTTCGGGGACAATCGCAAGTCTGGCACATTCGTATGCAGCAATTTTCAACGACTGTCGCAGATACATCATCCGACAGGTCTCAAACGTGCCCATGGTAATGGCAAGGAAAACAGGCAAGCATAGAGCGAACTCCAACAGAGCCGAGCCTCGCCGCTTCAAACGCTTTTTCGGTACACGCATATCTTCAGCCTGTGAAAATCCCCTGATGCCGTCCCACTGGGAACGAACTACAATCTGGTGACTAATACCCCAAGGCTAGGTCGAATTTCATTGAAAGAACGAGAGCATCGACTTTAAAGAAAACTTCTTGGGGGAGAATTGGATTGGATTGTGTCAATTCTGATAGAAGTAACGGTCCCGACGCGCAAATCGATGACTGCAATCCGACACGACTTCCGTGGGGGAATTGATGTGATTCTGCAACAGCCGGCTTTGGCAAGCCGCGAGGCCACACAATGAAATCATGAATCTCGGCGATGCCGGCTAGGCTTCGTTTGGGGGCCATTCGCTTCGTGCACGGGAAAATCCCAGCACACCGCTACAAGCCTGGTTTCGGTGGCAAAACGGGTGGATTGAATGGTTTTGCAGCTGTCAATTGCACGGGTCGTTTCCAAACCGCGTCGGCTGTCGCAGCATAGAGCATGTTTTCGTGAAGTCGCACATAACAAACACGCCGTCCTTGTCCCGGTTTGGGCACAATCAAATTCACTCGGCCCGGTTGGTCACAAATTTGGATGCCACTTTCGGTGGCACTCAATAGCCATCCCTCAGCACTGGTACACATACCATCGGCGTGACTTGCCACTTGATCGGCCGGCAAGTGCAAATGGAAATAAGGTTGTTTGAATTCCAAGCTTCCATCGGCTGCGATTTGGTAGCTGTAGATGAATCGACCATCGAAATGGGCCACATACAATAGCGTTTGGTCAGGGTTGACCGTGATCCCGTTGCAACCTACGAACGAATCCACCACCGTCCGTTTTTTGGTCACTGGATCGATGTGCCAAACGTGTTTGCTTTGCGGATCCGTCACATAGATCGATCCATTGCTCAAACAAACCAAGTCATTGCTACTGATATCATCCGCAATCACTTCGACTTCCTGTGTCGAACGATCCCACGCTAAAATTTTCCTTTCGCCTCGACACGCGCCATACAAACGTCCGTCCTTTCCGATCGCCAATCCGTTCGCTTGGCCCGAGTTCTCGATGAACAATTCCGGTTGTCCCCCGGGAGCGACGCGATAGATTTTTGCAGCCGGCACGTCGCTAAAATAGAGTGTTCCATCGTCAGTGATCGCTAACCCCTCGGCCCACTGATACCCTTCCCCAATCAGTTCCCATTCCGCTCCGTCCACCAACATTTCCTTTGCTCGGCTTTGCGATCGATCCAAGTCAGTGGTAATCGGCAGCGGGTAGTCTTTCCAGAGCCAACGCATCGCGTCGGGAAAAATCGCGGCGCCGTGTTCGTGGCTGTGCTTTCCATCACCCCACACGTGTTCGACTTCATAACCTGCCCAAACAAGTGCTCGATACATGGTTTGATTTTCCATCCACCAATCGCCTGCGTAGATATTTAAGTCGTTTTCGCCATCTTGCAAGAAAACCCTCAGCGCCTTTGGCTCCGTCTTGCGAACCAGGGTAGCCAATTCGTCGCCTCCTCTTAGCCCGACAAACGTTCCAATCATCGAATAGACTCGGCGAAACGCATCGGGTCGGTTCCAGGCTGCCGCGAAGGCGCAGATGGCGCCCGAACTCGCACCACAAATCCCACGGTCATTCGGATCGGAACTTATTTTCACATCGTGTGTCGCTTCGACATGCGGAATCATTTCTTCGATCAGAAAACGTGCATACCGATCGCTCACGTCATCGTATTCAAACGAACGATTGAACCGAGGCAGAGAATTTTCATTCGCAGCAGGCACGACGCCCGGATTGATAAACAACCCAATCGTTGGCGGCATCGCTTTCTCATGAATCAAGTTGTCAAACACGATGTGAGCACGAGAACCCCAGTTGTCGTTGCAGTACCCCTTGCCGTCTTGGAAGACCATCAAAGCAGAGGGTTCACCCCGTGTTAACTGCTGCGGAATGTAGACCCAATAGTCACGCTCGGTGCCAGGGTAGATACGACTTTCACGAAAGACGCCATGAAGCAATTGGCCCGTTGGGACGTCCGTTTGCCGTGCCGCTTCGGGGGGCACAGGGTAAGCATCCTTTCCTTGCGATTCCACCCGCTGCGTCATCAGCAGGGACACAAGTAAAAAGGCGGGTAGACAACAAAGCAGGCGAAGCGGACGTGCCATAGGTATCTTCCACAGGAAGGTGAAGCGGGACGGAGGGTTAGCCTGCCAATTGGCTGACAAGTGGTATGACGTCTTTGTCGTAACTAAATCCAACAGTGTCACCTGAATCGACAAACCTCTTGACGAGTTTACCGTTGGCGTCGAACACAAAAACGGCGGGTATCGAATCGATGTCCAACTCCGCGAAAATTTCGTCACTTGATGTTTTGCTGATGTAAGTCGGAAAACGAGCACCGACCTTGGTTAAGAACGCGGCAACACGTTCTTGGTAGTATTCCGGCGGACGTGATTTACGACCATCAAAATCAACATCGACCGCCACACAGCGAACCTTATCGCCCAATGCATTGTGCAGCCGAACTAAGCCTGAAAACTCTTTCAAACAGGGTTGGCAGGAGAGCGACCAAAAATCGACTACGGTCAATTTTTTGCTGGCGACAACTTGCTTCTCAATCTCACTCCACTGAGCAAACTGAATCGTTTGGCTGGCGGGTTGGACGCTCGACGTGTCCAAATTCGCTTCCGGCACTTCCACTCCGGTAGGCATTTCAAGTCCTCCCGATTCGGTTGGTTCCTCTTGGTCATTCGATTCACTTGGGATCTCTCCGGGTGGCAATTCCAGCGTGCCGGGCGCATCGACCGGGCGACTCGCTTCGTTTGCGGAGGAAGAGGCTTTTTGAGATTCAGGCGGAGGAACCACTGGGGAATCAGCAACCTCGCCGCCGCATCCGGCAAGCGACAGTAGCAAGGTAGTGGATAAACTGAAAAGAACCTTAACGCTGAATCGTTTCGTCATATGAACTGTTTTTGAATGTGGAAGAGATCGCGGTCAAGGTGGCCATTCACAATCGGCCAATTTGGTTTCCTGAACAACGCAGCCCGATTGTACCCGAGGCGGACGCAATGCGGATACGGAGCCACATAGAATTCCACAACAGAGACAACAAACGCCGGTTTGCTATCGCTGCATGCGACTCATTACTTTGCATCGACGCTCGACTGTGCATCGGGGCTGGACTCAGGATGGTCACTGTGGGCCCGAAACGGTTTTTCCCGAGCCCCCGTTGCTTCGACGATTGGCCACGAAGCACGGAACGTATCACTATGTGGCCCAATTTTTTCAACCGGAATTCGTTCAAAGCCTAAATCGAATGCGGGTGAGTCTGGTTTCAATCGGTAATCATCGTTAGCCCTGTCGACAAACATCGGATCGGCGACCAAGGAATGTTGGTCCATGCCCTTTGCTTGCCAAGACGTCCATGGATCAAGGGATTCGATTTCGACCAATCGAACGTCGTCCACCCACAACGAACCTGATTCATCCGAGAAATCGATGCGAACACGAAACGTCGTCATTTTTTCGTGCCATTTATCCGCTCCACGCTGCGGAATTTGAAACGTGACTTCCTGCTCCGTCCAATCGGTCGTTAAATCACAATCGCTAGGCCAATTGGCCCAAAAGTAAGCATTGGCAACGTAAGATTGAAGCATCAAATTCGCCTTTGCACCAACATGGTCTGATTTCATTTTCGCCGTCAATCGATACGCCTTTCCAAGTTTCAATTCGAGAGGCTCACTCACGATGATCGGAAAATTGTCTCGTGGCTTTTCCTGATCGAAATCGGCATCGATCCGAAGGACGCGATTCCCTTGTCCCATTCCTTTGGCGTTCGACACCACTTCCATCGCGCCAACACTGTCGCCATGCGGATGGATTTGCCAACGCCACAGTTGAGGCATCTGCCCGATTGTTCCCCTTTCGAACGAAGGGTTCGGAGCCAGGTTATCCGAAAGTGGCCTTCCGTAAACGGCTTGTCCCGTATTGATTGGCAAGCCATCGTGCCAAATCAAGTTGTAGTCAAAAAAGTTGTGGTCGAACGAGAAGTCACGCACTCTTACAAAGTTTGATTGCGGTTTGCCGTAGCAGATAATATTGCGTAAGAAGGTATTGCCGCTCATCACGGTGCCATCGGGTAGCACCGCATCGTTAGGGGGAACGTCCATGTTTCGCATCGACTGCCATGCTGGTTGCCCGGCGACGGAATTGTAACCCTTGACCATTTCGTCAAAATGTTCGTTCCATCGTTTTCCAGTCGCGGTCCAGCCACTGCATTCAATTTGCTGCATATCCCCATCAATGAAAACATTGTTTTCAATCCGGTTGTCGCGAGAACTGTGCAAGTGGATCAATCCCCGCTTTGCGCGAGCGACAATGTTTCCGATCACGTCAACGCCACCGGTGTTATCGTCCAAATAGACCCCCCAGCCGAAATGGGGTGATTCCCATTTGCCGTTTTCGAATCCAAAACCGAGTATGTCGTGAAAATAGTTATGACGAATGACGGTTCCACGTGATCCGAGCCAATCGCGACCGCCCGTATAGACAGCGCCCGTATCAGCGGTTTCCAAGTTCACGTGGCGAATATGGTTGTACTCGATCGCCAAATTATTGCCGTGGAACCCAATTCCAAACCGAGGACAATCGTGAATCAGATTGTGCGTCGCACGATGGCCAACTCCCGTCATCGAGACACCGACACCTTGTTTGTAGTAGACGCCCGTGTGATGGATGTAGTTGTTGTCGGCATAGTTTCCGGCCGGTGTCAGTGTCGGTACGTCGCCACCAGAAAGTGAAATCGCACTGCGACCAATGTTGTGAATGTCGCATCCAATCACTCCATTTCGCACGCCACCACGAACGGTGACCCCTGAACCGCGATAGTCGCCCACGTTGCGGATCGTGCACCGAGCGATGCGACAATCGTTTGTTTGGTTCAAAGTAACCGCGTCCCCTTCGGCACACTCGATCGTGAAACCTTCGAACATCAAATGAGACGTACCGGATCCGATGTTCAAGATCGTGCGAGTGGTCGGCGCAAAGACCGACTCATTTCGAATGGAACCCGGTGGCCAGAAAAAGAGTGTTTGCGTTTCCTTGTCCAGATACCATTCGCCCGCTGAATCAAGGTCCTCGATGGCACCTTGAAAGTAGTACCGATCCGAGGGACGAATCGGGTAGGACGCATCAGTAGCAAGAGTGATCATTCGCGAATCACGGTCGACCGAATCGATTCGGCAAATATTATTCCACCAATTGTACCGCGGGAACACAAACACTTCGACATCTTGGGGACGCGACCAAACGCGGGCATCCTTTGGTTTGTAGACAAGCGATCGACGGTTCTCACCGGGTACGTCCTTGTACATTGGAATGTATTCTCCATCGGCATAAGCCCATCCGCCCGCATAGGGATTGTCAGGATCGTAGTTCGGATAACGAGCAAGAATTTGACGCTGTCCGTTGAATACGAGCTGTTTAAAATTGGCGTCGCGGAATCCTTGAGACTTTAAATCCGCTTTTAAGATCTTTCCTTTGTGCGGAACAAAACCATCAATCGGTAAGCCACCAACCAGGATCGGCACTTCGTCCGCATAGGCCTTCCAAATCGTGGGGAATTCCGCCGTGCCACCATCTTGCTTTTCAAACTTAATTCCATTGGGAAGGAAGTAGCTGCCGCCACGGACAAAGACGGTAATCGGACTTGCACCGGAAACACGGCGGACTGCATCGCGAGCAAGTTGCAGCGACGCAAACGGATCCTGTTTGCTTCCGCTGGCCGTTTCTTTGCCGCTTGGGGAGACATAGAACTCGGTCGCCTCGGCGGTACTGATTGTGGAGCCAAAAGTGGCGGCCAGAACAGCAAAGCAAACGACCATCCAAATGGCCATCCGATTCGACGAAAACATTCTTCGATTGGTACGGTTCCGATCGCGACAGGGACTAGGCAGATTGACCGTCACGTTTTTCGACCTCAGGCGGGGGAAAGAGGTGGGAAAGTGGAGGCAGGATGTCTGCATTGTCGCTCAAACATGACCGTCACTCTAGTCCCTGATGGGCCTTAGAGAGCCCTGCCTTATGACTTGACTCGTGACTTCCCTTGGCGGATGCGGCCTGGTTATAATTCCCGGCAAATCCGTTGTCAGGGCGTTTCCCAGCAACCGTGTCGGGCATCTTTCTAGACTGCTGTCGCCGTCCACCATCGTGGGCTGAGGCTGAACATCCAGCGAAGACGACACATTGGAAGCAGCCCCAAATACGGAACACGACCATTCTCATGCTGAGATCCCTCGTCCCTTATGTCGCCACAAGCCACCCTTGCGGTGTGGTCAGCGGTGCCAAATCGAATGGTAAGGTGATGCGGCAAGAATTGCAGTGTCCGAAAAAGCCTTTTGATACGAACATGATATGGGCTTTCGCACACGAAAAACACAAGATCCGTCAAGAAACAATATGTCATCGAACATTCGCAATTTTTGCATTATCGCCCACATCGATCACGGCAAGAGCACACTGGCCGACCGACTGCTTGAAAAAACCGGGACAGTCACCGTCCGTGAAATGAAGGAGCAATTGCTCGACGATTTGGAATTGGAACGCCAACGGGGGATCACCATTAAGGCTCGCGCCGTTTCGATGCAATTGAAACGAGACGGTCAAGAATACGAATTGAACCTGATCGATACTCCTGGCCATGTCGACTTCCATTACGAAGTTTCTCGCTCGTTGGCATGTTGCGAAGGGGTTCTGTTGCTCGTTGACGCCTTTCAGGGTGTCGAGGCACAAACGGTCGCCAATGCCTATGCGGCGATGGAACACGACTTGAAGATCATTCCCGTGATCAACAAAATCGATTTGACTCACGCTCGCCCCGATGAAGTTGCCGAGGAAATGATGAACTCGCTCGGCACGGATCCCGACGACTGTGTCCGCGTCAGTGCAAAGACCGGCGTCGGCGTTGACGATTTGATTGATACCATCATCGAACAAATTCCGGCACCCTCGGGGGATCCAAAAGCAACGCTTCAAGCGATGGTCTTCGATTCGAACTATGACGATTTCCGAGGCGCGATCACTTATGTCCGGATTATGAATGGAACGGTCCGCAAAGGCCAAAAGATCCGTTTCCTGAAAGCGGGTTCCGTTCATGAAGTCGTCGAACTTGGACGCTTCGCACCGCAGCGTCTACCGTGCGACGAACTGAAAGCCGGCCAAGTCGGTTACCTGATTTGTAACATCAAAAGCCTCGGTGACGTACATATTGGCGATACGATCTCGATTCCTGGGGACCAACCTGCACAAGCACTACCGGGATATTCGCGGCCTAAGCGAATGGTTTATTGCGGTCTGTTCCCGAGTGACGGCCAAGATTTTTCGGAACTTCGTGATGCGCTCGAACGGTTGGCGATCAACGACCCTAGTTTTGAGTTTGAACCGGAAACCAGCGATGCGTTGGGGTTTGGATTTCGCTGCGGTTTCCTTGGGCTGCTGCACATGGAGATTATCCAACAACGGCTTGAGAACGAAGCGGATATTGATTTGGTGCAAACCGCGCCGAACGTGACTTATGAAATCGTCGACAAACGGGGCAACACGATTTCGATCCATAAACCGCAAGATGTTCCCGACCCAGGCGACATCGAAGAATTCCGCCAACCGATCGTTCGCTGCAACATTATTGTGCCCGATGAATACATCGGATCGGTAATTAAATTGTGCCAAGAACGACGTGGTATCCAACGGTCGCAAGAGTATCTCGGGGCAAATCGGGCAATGTTGGTTTACAACATTCCGTTGGCTGAAGTGGTCTATGACTTACACGACAAGATCAAAAGCTGCACACGCGGGTATGGAACGCTTGACTACGAAATGGTGGGCTACGAGCCAGCCGATTTGTGCCGCTTGGATATTCTGGTCAACGGCGGTCGCGTTGACGCATTGAGTATCGTGTGCAACCGAGCAGATGCAGACCGTCGCGGCCGAGCGGTGGCAAAGAAATTGAAGGCAGAAATCGAGCGTCACATGTTCGAAGTGGCTGTCCAGGCGGCGGTTGGCAGCCGAGTGATCGCCCGAGAAACGGTCCCAGCGATGCGAAAAAATGTTACTGCAAAGTGTTATGGCGGTGACATCACGCGTAAACGCAAGCTGCTGCAAAAACAAAAAGAGGGGAAAAAGCGGATGAAAGCGATCGGCAACGTCGAAATCAGTCAAAAAGCGTTCATGGCCGTTTTGAGCGACGGTGAAGGCTGATGCTACCAGTAGAAATCTCGCTGATCTATTTTTAGGAAGCGTTTTCTCTACCCTCTCCGCTTCTATCGGACGCCGCGCCGGTTTATCCTCTTAAGCCTACGCAGGTGCCACGGCGGCACTTGGATTTTGAATTTGATTTAAAATTCACGCTAACACTCGGTATGAGTGCCCCAATCGACTTAGATGCGTCGTTACTTTTGCGGGGCAAAGGCGGCTTGGGCCGAGAGGTGTGGCGGCAAATTGGCTTGTCCCAAACGCAGGTATTGTACGGGCGAACATTCCCCCGAAGGAGAGGATCGTGAGTAGTAAAGTATCCATTTGGTTTTTTGTAGCACTGCTGTCTTGTGTCACAATTGCTATCCCGAGTAGCTCGGCACAAGACGATGGATCCGGCGCCATTGCGGTCGCGGATGAGGTGGCTTCCGACACGGTTGTTGAGGAAACGGTTGACCTAAAAACCGAAATTGCCAATGCGGCACTTGCCGGTCACAACGCATGGATGTTAACCAGCTGTGCACTGGTTTTGTTCATGACCGCCCCCGGTTTGGCGATGTTCTACGGCGGATTGGTTCGCCGCAAAAATGTGCTCAGCGTCATGATGCAATGCATATTTTTGATGGGAATGATGACCGTCGTATGGGCTTTGGTAGGCTACTCTCTCGCATTCGGTGGCTCGAACCCTTGGTTTGGGAACATGGAATACTTGTTCATGAACGGCGTCCAACGCTATTGGGATGACGCAGCAGGTGCCCCAGTCACTCCGATCTTCGCGGCCGACATTCCAATCCCCATGCTTACACATATGCTGTTCCAAGGGATGTTCTTTATCATCACACCTGCATTGATTTGTGGTGCATTCGCCGAACGAATGAAGTTCAGTTCGATGGCACTTTTTTCGGTGCTTTGGGGTTTGTTAATTTATTGCCCACTTTGTCACTGGGTTTGGGACGGAGGGATCCTTGCTTTTGGCGATACCGGACTCGCAGGTGGTGCTCTCGACTTTGCCGGTGGTACCGTCGTTCATATCAGCAGTGGTATTTCCGCTTTGGTTGCCGCGATCTTGATTGGTCCGCGAATGGGCTACCCACGTGAGCCGATTCAACCCCATAACTTGACATACACAGCACTTGGTGCAGCGATGCTTTGGGTCGGTTGGTTCGGCTTTAATGCCGGTAGCGAATTGTTGTCGGATGAATTGACAAGCAGCGCTTTCGCCGTGACCCATTTTTCGGCGGCTGCTGGCGCTTTGGCGTGGGCACTAACGGAATGGGTGATTCTCGGAAAGCCGACCGTACTTGGCGCAAGCAGCGGCGCGGTCGCTGGCTTGGTTTGCATCACCCCTGCAGCTGGCTTCGTCCAACCGATGCCTGCCCTGATAATGGGTGCGTGTGCAGGAATCGTCTGCTACTTGGCATGTAGCAAACTCAAGCATACGCTGGGTTACGATGACGCCCTGGATGCCTTTGGGGTCCATGGAGTCGGCGGAACTCTCGGTGCTCTTTTGACCGGGGTCTTTGCCACACGAGCCTGCTGGGACATTGACGGTGGAGCGAAACTTGGTCTGATCGAATCGGGTAGCCCGGCCTTATTGATAGGACAAATCGTTGCCGTTTTGGTTACCTACGCGTTTGCCGGAATCGGTAGTCTGATTCTTCTGAAGGTGATCGATATGATGATCGGACTTCGCGTACAAGCCGTCGACGAGCAACGTGGTTTGGATATTATCGATCACGGCGAAGAAGGCTACACGTTTGCATAAACGCTGCTAGCCATTGAAGCATCGCCTTTTTGCTAAGGAAGTGCGTTTCCGAACGCACGTTCGCTAAGCCAAAAGCGATGCTATTATAGAATGTGTTTTGGCGGAACGACGGCATTCGATGTCAGCAACCCGCCGACCAAACACACGGCGATTAAGAGGGTGTTGAAGCCAAATTCAACACCCTCGATCGTTTGGTGGTCCAGCATTGCACTGAGTGATCGGTATCCAATGGATCCCGGGACCAAAATGATCATCGCTGGCGTTAACGCGATCAATGCTGGCCGATCACGCATTCTGGCGTACAAGTTACTGCCGCATCCGACCGCGAACGCGGCTGCAAATGTCGCCACCTCGACTCCGTAGAATGGGTTAACGCTGCGGCTAACAAAGATCCCCAGCAACGAAACCAAGATGATCACGGGCCACTGAGCCACGCGGGCTTGAAACACAATCGCGAACGCGATCGGTGCAATGATTAAAGCCCCCCATTGCCACAACCAATGCGGGTCGTCTGGTTGAAGCGGTACGTTTTGCCACGATTGCGCGAACCGCCATGCAATCGCGACGCCAAGAAACAGCGTCAACAGTGACACCAACGCACCGGCCAATCTCGCCCCCCCTGCCGACAAATGCCCCACCGCCAATTCGGTCAAAGCAACCGTCAAACTCAAGCCCGGTATCAATACAATCAACCCCGCCAAAGTCACGAGCCGATCGTCAATTGGCATGACGAAGTGAGCGATCGCAAGAGAGACAATTGCGGCAACGAAACCAGCGACCGGCTGAACGAGATTCCGTTCTTGACCAAATTGAGTTTGTGCCCGTTCAATTCCCGCGATGCAAAAACCAATCATCGAAGCGGCCACAAAATCGGCACGCGATCCATGAAGTAGCACCGCTATCGCACCGCAGCTAATCGCACATGCAATGGAACGAACAGGAAACGGGTAAGGTGGCGGGGAATCGTCAATGCTCTGCAATTGCTTAGTCGCTAAGTCAATCGTGATTTCTTTGGCTTCCAATTTTGACAGAACGTCATCGGCGCGAAACAATTTATCGACATGGACCTCACCCGAATCAACGCGGCGAACCACCGTGGTTTCGCCTTCCGCGTCCTTAATCGAAACGACCAACGCCGTCGGTGTATACAAGAAGATTGCCTCGACACCGAGCGACGCGGCAACTTTGGTCATCACACGCTCAAGTCGATGTGAGGGCGTGCCGTAACGATGCAGCAGCATCGCTGTTTCCACCAGGAATTCGTTTACTGCCGAATGATGATACAATTATTCGTCTTTCAAGATCCGAAGAGCTACATCATTAGAGAATCTTGGCGACGTCAAGGTTCGCTTTCCTCCTTCATGAACGATTGACTGTTGCTTCGCGACCTTACCCGTTTTTGTATCAACCCATTCCGCCCGGTACGCTCCGCTTGGCAAATCCACGGTGATGTTTGCCTCGATGTTGTCGCGTAGAAGCCGTGACAGGTCTTGGGGTTTACTCGGCAGAGGAACGTGCAGATAGAACGCGTACGCCTCACCTGGATTCCCAAGAGCTTCAACACTCAACTCGGGTTCCACGCTCGCCACCACCGAAGCACTCGGGCTCATTTCGATAAACGGCAATTGGTATAAAAATTCCTTCAAAATGCCAAGCTGTTCTCGCAATTCGACACTGCCGCCACCCGGCGATGAGTAGTCGCGTCGTGTTCCATCGGGATGCGATGGAGTAAACGAATAATCGAGATTGTTGAAGAGCCCACCACCGGCAAGCAAAAAATCCCAAGCCTCGGTACGGTACAGCACGTCGCTGTTGCCGCGAAAGCCAGTCTCATTTTCGCCGATGACTTTGTTCAAGCCAAAATTCATCGCCACTGTGGTGGGAGGAACACAGTAGTGAAAATTAAAAATGGAGACATTTGGATCCGGGTTTTCAATTTTCTGACGACCGTTTGCAATATTCATCGAAATCAGATGCTTCTTCGGAGCATTCTGTTGTGCCGCTGCGATCACGTCCGCAATCTTGTGCTGCCACTGCATCGTGATGCCGCCAAAGTAAGGCTCATTGCAAATTTCGTAATAGAAGTTGTCGAAATCTTTTAACTCGTTAACAATCATCTCTGAAAAAGCAATCTGCACATTCGTTAGGCCTTGATGTTTGAGCGTGTAGAGTTCTTCACGTGGACAATCGCCAACACCATTGATGTTGTTAGCGGCATTCATCGGATTGACGTTCCACAATTCGTCCTTATACATCGGGCAAAACAAAGTCATCTCGACAACAATTCCGCGCTCGTCAGCCGCCTGCATCAAATCGACCAATCGTTCCTTCCAAGCCGGGTTCCAGCGAGTGAGGTCAAATTTGTTGCCACCATCCGATGCACCTGGGAAATCGCTACGAACCCACGGACAGACAAATTCTTTCGCTGTCGGTGCCAATGGGTTATCCGTGATTCCGAAAGACGCCGGAATCTCAAGGTAGACACCTGAAAAGACTCGCGTGTGGTTGAGTCCATGCGAAGCAAGTTCGTCGAAATAGCGAAGATAGTCAAATTTGCGATTCAGCAGCGCCCCATAGTGCTCGCCTGAGGTGATCAAGATCGTCGGCTCGCCTCGGAACGAAAAGTAATGAGGATTGTCGGGATGCAGCGAAATCGGATCCGCTGCTGGCAGAGGAAGGAACCCGGTGACAAACAAGGCGAAAAAAACGCACCGCATCAGAAACCGCATCGCAGAATCTCCAGACATAGGTAGGTTGGTTGGTGGAAGACCATCGGTAGGTAGGTAGGTTGATTGAAGGCCATAAATAGGTTGGCAAAAGGAAGGAAGGGCGCAATTTAACGCTTGGTCAACCCACTCACAAGCATTTTCCGAGATCGAACCCGAGCGGGCTTAACCAGTTGCAATGCGAGCCTTAATCAGGGGCGAATAGAGCCTTAATTTCCGGCGAATACAGTGACCAAGAACACGCCTCCCCACTACGACAAATCCTTGCTAAAATCTCAGGCTGCGGCGAACCTAGGCCGCAGACATGGTGCCCGATAGGTTACCATTGAGCTTCGATCGTGAAAAAACCCACGCCCAGGTGGTGGAATTGGCAGACACAAGGGACTTAAAATCCCTCGGCCGTTATGGCTGTGCGGGTTCGAGTCCCGCCCTGGGCACTGGAATTGGTTGCTGGTAATTGCTGTTGATGGGAAAGGCCCTCGTTCTCCGAGGTTTCTCCACTGTTGCTTGCGCCGGGTGCGTGCTGCTGATTGCCAGAAGATGCCGCTTGGTGGGGTGCATTTTGGGGTGTTTTTGTTAGCTCTAATTTCGCACCCTCTTTTATCGCCCGATCAAACGATGATTTCATCGTCATGGCGTAGTGCTTAATCGCGATCGGCTTGGAGTTGCCAAGCCAGCTTGTTACGTCCTTGGTCGGGTACAGGGCCATCAATTCGGTTTCCCGCGTTGCCCGCAAATTTTGGAAAAGCTTCGGCCAAGGCTCTAAGCCTGCACGCTTGATTATCTTTTCAAACGTCGTGCCGATGTTCATCTCGGGTGTGTACTCGGTCACCACTGTTTCGGCTCCCTCGGGGGCCATCTCCTTTGCCCGTATCAAGTGAGGCAATAACTCGGGGAAGATCGGACAAACTCGTTCTGGCGGACTCTTGTGGCTGCGGACGATCATTTGCCGGTTTGGGATATCAATGTCCTCCCAACGCTGCAACCGAGTCTCGTGGCTTCGCATACCCACATAGCGGGCAAATGCCAGCATGATACGCCAATCCTCGCGTTTGCGTTCACTTAGTTGGGTTCGTTCAGTGGGTTTCAGCGTTGCAATACACTTTTCGATCCAGTCGTGCGGGACAAAGAATTGGCGTTCAGGATTCGAGCCAACGCTAACGGCTTCGTCAGCAAACGGGTTCACGTCGATCAATCCCCGGCGCAGGGCAAGATTGAAGATTTCGCGGCAGCGTCCCATCCGGCGGCGTACCGTGTTCTTTGCCAAACCATTCTCTGGTTCATCCTCTTTCACAATTCGCGCCTTGGTTTGTAGCCACAAACGAAAGTCCTCTGCATCGTTCGGCGTTAGGCGGTCAATCGTTCGCTCGCTTCCAAAGAATCGAACCAGGGCATCTTTGGCGGCTTCCAATTGCTTCTCGGTCGATTCCTTTCGTGTTCCTGTGCCATGGGCGATGTACCGGTCCACCCATTCAGCAATGGTGATCGTATCCGAGAACTTACACGCCTCAACCCTTGGTGTCACAAGTCCCCACGAGGCGAGCTTCTTGTGCTGCCGATCAGGAAGCGATAACAACCACTCTGCAAGCGAAGGCGAGGGTGTATCGCCTTGTGTGGCATCGAACGCTAGCGCATCCAACTTGCGGCCAATCTCCTCTGCCTTCTTTTTGGTCGTTGCCTTGCTTCCGGGATAGTATGATCGGCGGTCCTCCCCAACCATGAAACGGATCTCGTACGAGACGGCTTCCTTTCCAGTGCGGTTACGACGTTTTTTGCGATGTACGCTTGCCATCAAAACAACTCCCGTTGTTGCTCCCGAACAAAAAAGGGCAATGGCAGCCAACTCGGGAAGTTGGTCTTCGGTCTGCAGAACCTAGCCAATGCCGACACCACTATAACAGGCTTAAAGCTGAACCGTTGATGTCGTTCAAATACGTAAATCGGTGTTTTCCGACGTGTGTCGGTGATTGCATCGTCCCACCCATGCAGATAACTGCCAACATTTTGTTTGCTCGCTCAGGAAACAAGAAGCTGGGTCTAGTGTCAGTCGGAATTCTATTAGTTATTTGCGAGGGAGGTTTCTTAGCGAGAGCGTTCGAGAAACCCTCTCGTAATGTTTCTGTTTCTGTATGTAGGCGCGGTGGTGTCCCCACAAGCGGACATGAGAGCGCCGTCTATTGGTCAGGAATGTCCTCACTCGCTCGGGGAGTATGCACCGGATTAGTGGGCGCGGTGGTGTCCTATCTAGCAACCTTTCCGGTAATGACGAACACCCTCGGGATCGTGCCTTGCTTCGGTTTGACGAGCTTAATTACTTGCCATTTTTCCAGGTCATCGAACAACCGTCGCGAGCTTCGCCGATCAACGCCAAGTGTTTTTGCCAAGTCTGTTTCCGAAACCCGAAATTGCCGGTTCGCTTGCGCGTGCCGGTAGAACACCATCAACGCTACCCCATGCCGTGCTGGAAGCTGGCGAAGCAAGTTATCGACGATGATGTTTAACTGACGGAATCGTTGTGTCGATTTTGCTTTTGTCGTTTTGACCATCAGAACGATGCCTCCGTGTACTCGGTGCCATCGTCGCTGAATGCTTCGTCGCTGCTATGGTCACTGCCAAACTCCATGAGCTCGCTGTGCGGCTCCAAAATTTGCTCTGGACTCTCGAAACGCATTGCTGGCATGTTGAAGACCAAGTCGTGCGAAACACGCTCACCATGCCGGTTCTTGCCGCAATGCAGATCAACTTTGCGAACTCGATCGTCTTCGCCAACAGGGCCATCCTCGCGAAGCAAGTAGATTGAATCCGCGTTGAATTCGATTTCTCCCGATTCTTTCAACGATGCCATTGTCAACTGTTTTGAGTCATAGGACGAACCACTTTTTCCCCTGCCGCGCGTCACAGCTGAAACGGCTAGAATTCCCCATCCCCGGTTCGCAAGGTGTCGCAGTTCACGCATCAACTGATTAACACCAATGCGGGCATCATCCCCCGGGGCGAACAGTTGCAAGTAGTCGAGCAACAACAGCCCACACCTACCCTCAGTCCATGTCCGCAAGTCCCCCAGGCCAAAGGGCCCAGGCATCACTTCAATTCGCGATACATAGGGTTTGATTTCACTTGCAGCGCACTCGACGGCCCTCATCTGCCGCTCAGTAAGATTCGCAAACCGAAGCGCCTTCGCGGGCACCCCTGAACGGCGTGTCAGTTCTCGCCCAAGCAACACATCAAAGCTAGTTTCGGCATTGGCAACGAAAGCAGTGATTTCGCAATCGTGATCTAGTACATCGAAAACGTATTGCATTGCCAGTGTCGTTTTGCCGAAACCGGGTGGGGCCGCAACGACCGATATTTTTCCCGGCCCACACTCGAAGCCTGTAATCCAGTCGCCCGACGGGTAAAGAACGTCGCCTTCGCCACGCCGCAATCGTTCCATTAGCCGATCCAAACAAAGAACCGAATTAGGAACCTCGCCCGGCAACGCGAATCCCTCGGGAGTCTGCAATGGCGCAATGCGTAATTCGCGATACCGCGTCAACACGTCCTCAGGTGGAAACCGATCCTGTAAAGGATGTGAGTAGTCCCACGGATTCTCACTACCACAAACCTCAACACCCCACTCGTGCGGCTCCAGTGTGTTGCCTGCTTCTATCGCACCTAGCAGTAGTGCATCTATCTCACTCGCGATCTCAGGCGTCATTCGGAAGCGCCCCCAAACATACGAGCGAAGTAGAACGCTGCGAGACTAAGCCTGTGGCCGTCATGCACATTGTTGTATCGGGTCAGACGAATCTGCATCTCATCTGCACGGCCACCGTCGACGAAAAGTTGACCATTTCGCACGTCGGCATGATTTGAATAGGCAATCGCCCGCCACACGGTGCCCTCGGCTAACCGTCGCAACTCATCGAGTTTGTCTTGGTTATATGTGAGAGCTGGTGTATACTGCTTAGGTGCTGTGGCGGCACATTCACTTTGGAGGGCGTTGATCACTTGATGTCCTCCATTTTTCGCCTCGCGGCAGTCTTCGCGGCTTGGCGTTTTTTTGCTTTAGCTTCCGCCTCAGGTGTGCGTTCCCTGAGTGCCTCAAGAACGTCGGCCACAACGTAGATGCGACGTCCCCCGTCCAAAATGCTGGGTATCAGTCCTGACGCCGTACGATCATCCAATTTCGAAATTGACCATCCCAAATACTTGGCCATTCCAGGGCGGTTCTTTATTTTTTCTTCGACTGGCTCTGATCGCTCTCGCAACAAACTGCGAATCTGAATCACGACGGCGGCGGCGACATCGGCCACCAGCTCGTCACGATCTGTTTCGCGGATCAGAAGATGACCGGATAAACAGTCCGGTACAATTCGTTGCTTTTTCACTTTCAGGACTCGTGATTGTGGGGTCAGTTCGCCGACGCCATATCTCGCCGACACACCACAATCATTCGCCTTGAGACAGATTCAAAACACTCGCCTACTCTGCCCACGGGCAGAGTTCGAGCGTCTATTGGGCAGTATTCACATGAATTTTGAAGTCTGTGCCCGGGTGCAATTCCACCAACTGTCCTACATATTTTTTTGCAGTAGGTAGGTGGTAGCGGTAGTTTTTCTTGGATTTTCGGCGCCAAACCAACGCACCACCGTAAGTTGTTCCAAAAGCCCTATCTTCAAGCCAAACGCTCTTATCGGTTTCCCAACGCATGTTACCGAGTCGCTTTGACGAAATACCAAGAAATTGAGCCATCGCCCGACTTAGAATCCAGTCACCAGATGATTCTTCATTCGAAACAAATTCTCGCTGTAACTTCTCGATGTCGAAGTCGAGAGATCTATTTCTTTCGTTATGAGAGTCGGACTTCATTGTCTTTGATCGGAACGTACAATCGCGGCATCGCGGCTGCCCCAGTGTGACAATCGCCATCGGCTTTCCGCACTCGGGACATGGCACAGGAAAGTCGCCGTGCTTCAAGATGTAACGAATCCGATCAGTTCGCTGGATCAATGGGCGAGTTGTCAGGCGATTTAGCTCGGTGACCAAATCTCCCTTGCCTTTGCCGTTTCTCAAACGCCATAGCCAACTGACGACCAATTTGAGCGGTTGGGCGATGTCGAAATCCGTTTGGTTTTGGTCGTTTTTCGAATCGGTTGATCGATAGATCTGTGGGTCAAAATTGCGATGTACTAGCTCAAGGCTTTCAACCCAGCCACGCTCCTGCAGCTGTTTGCAAAGTCTCGAAAGATGATTTACCAAATCGGTAGTGGATGCCTCCTTTTCAGCCCACTGAGCCAAAATGGTATCCAGATCCCACCATTCCTGCTCCCAATTCTTTTCTTGATCCTCAACCTTGGCTCTTTCGAGAATGTTTTGATTACGTTCGGCATCCTGCTGGGCTTGGTACCGCGCAAGACTCTCTGCATCGCCATCCATTAGTTTCACCTGTTAAATGGGCCGATCCAACCGACTTCGAGTTGCAGGTGAACAACTCAGTCGGTCGGATCGAGCGGCGATTGCATTTCGCCTACCCTGTTAAGAATCCGAAGCGGTCAAGCTTCGGCGTTTTTGCGAATGACTAGTTCGCGCTCCTCATTATAGCCTTTGAAGCACTCGACTCCATCCGTGTGCGTTTTGCGATGATCGGTAGGTCAAATTGTGGCAGGACCTGCACCCAAAGTAGTCGGCTCCACGCGGCAAGTTAAGACTTGAGCATCGTTTTCGGCATGGTACGCCGTCAAATAACAGTGGGCAGGAAAACCACCACCGTTTCCCACCGTTGCGAACAATTGTACTGAGCAAGGCGATACGCAAATCCACAGGGTTCGAGCCGTCTGGGTCGCCGTATCGCAGCCGAACTGACTCATTCGGCCAATCGACGGCATAGCCAATTGACGACTGATTTCGGCTATCCCAGGTCCATGTGATCGTCCCGGTGTAGCACCCGGTGCGATTCTGGAGAACGTCTTTGGTGTAAACAGTCAGGCAGGCTTCGACGGTGCGTTTTGGCATAACTCCATTTTGCCAAAATAATTGAAACGTTGCGAGCGTCTGACCGACAAAACCCCTGAAATTGCTTCTAATGCGTCGCGTAGATGCTGCGTCCTTCACCCTGATAACAGTCGTAGATGTGTTGATACACGGTGTCGCACTTCTGTTGGTACAGTTCGGTCGTGTACGCTCGGGGCAATTCGTCGAGTATCGTTTTTACGGTCGTGTAGACGTCGGCACGGGTGCGTTGTTTCTTTCGCCAGTCGAGAACGAGTTTGGCCTCTTTTAGTGTTTGCAGAAGCATTCGAGCGACCTTCTTGACCTCTTTCTTTTCCTTCGCGGTCATGTCGATTTCAGGCTTGGTCAGAATGTCAAAGAGAGCCAGTTCTTCCTCGCTCAACTTCTCTGCCACACCACGTTGCTCTTCTTCACTGAGTTCTTTGACGAAATCGGTCAGCTTGGCGAAAAACCCGTCAACGTCCAGTCCTCGGTTGTATTCGTCGATCAGCTTTTTGAACTTCTCCATCAGGTCGGTGCGAGTCTTGTTGAGGTTGACCATGTTTTGCAACTTACCACCGACCGCTCGTTTCAATTTCTCGGCTTCTGTCCGTTTGCGTCCCTTCTCAAAATGGGCTTTCAACGCATCAAAGTCGACTTGGCTCAGATTCAGTAACGATGTCTCCTCCGTTGAGTGGATGACGTAGCCCTTGGTGGCGATCGATTCGTCCAGCAACTCGCCGACCTGATCCATGATGTCATCGATGTTGGCTTCCTCGGTGAACGTTCGAATCTTGTCGGCCAGAACAGCGAGGCAGGTCTTGATCGGCGCGAACTCATTAGCCGACGGATCAGGCAAGATGGCCTTGAAAAGCCGAATCACTTGATTGGCCAGGAAAAGGTATTTCTTTTTTAAGTCATCGTTAAGGATCACATTCTCGACCGCGTCATCCACCGCATCCTCGACCTGTTTGTCGACAAGGTGGGCCGCTGCATCATCTAGGAAAGCAATCTTTTGAAATCCATCGGCTTTCAAAATCGCGTCTAAATCCACGCCTCGGTCTTTGCAGAAATCGACCGCCTCGGCAATGGCGAGTCGCAGGTCTTCCACCAACGCTTCTTTCTTCTCGATCGGGCATTCGCCTTTGTCAACGCCACCGCCGGAAGATGAACCGTAGATCGCCAACGCCTTTTCCAGATTGCGGAACACGCCGACGTAATCAACGATCAGTCCATTGTTCTTATCTCCGAAAACCCTGTTCGCCCGCGCGATCGTCTGCATCAGGGTGTGATTCTTCATCGGTTTGTCGAGGTAGATCGTCGAGACAGAGGGAGCATCAAACCCCGTCAGCCACATGGCACAGACAAAGACCAGTCTGAATGGATCGTCGGCGTCTTTGAACTTTGTCTCCATGTCTTCCTTGACCATGCGGACTCGGTGCGGCTCGATGTCGAGTCCCTTTTCCTTGAACTCCTCGATCTCGTTCTGCTGCGACGACACGATAACGGCCATGTCGGTCTGTTCCATGAAGTCGATTTGGTTCTGTAATTCCTGACGCTTGGCGGCGTTGAAGTCGGCGGGCTGTTCCGCCGCCAGCGACAGTCCATCGGCATGGCCCGTCACGGTCGCTCCTGACGCTGTGCTGGCTGGGCTGGGCATCGCAGCGAGTTGTGCTTTCAATCCGCCAAGGTACGCCTTCCAGTATTTTTGCACCTTGTCGTACATTTTGACAGCGGTCACCTTGTCGATGCAGATCACCATTCCTTTGCCGCTTTGCTTACGGCCCATGAAGTGCGACACCAGGTCTTCGGCGACCTTCTCCAGCCGGTCGTCACGGGTGATTAGGTGGTACTCTCGGGCGAACTCTCGTTCCAGCTTCTTCTCTTGCTCTTCATCCAGTTCGGCGGCTGCGACCAACGCTTCCAGATCCTCCTTGAAGTTCTCGTTGGCAAGCTGTAGTTCGGGAATGCGGTTCTCGTAGAACAAAGGAACGGTAGCACCGTCCTCGATCGACTGCTGGAAGTTGTAGATGCTGACGTAATCACCAAACTCACGCTTAGTCGCTTCTTCTCCTACCAGCAACGGAGTTCCGGTAAAAGCGATGAATGCTGCGTTAGGGAGAGCATTCCGCATGTTCAGCGCCAGCGTATCGTACTGGCTGCGATGGGCTTCATCTGCCATCACAATGATGTCTGATCTTTCAGAAAGCAGAGGGTAAGGCTTGTCGGGCTTCCATCCCTTTGGTGCCCCCTTGGGGCGTTCGTGTGCGAACTTCTGAATCAACGTGAAGATGAATCGGTGATCTTCCGTCAGCAATTGTCTCAGGTCGGCTCCACTTTCCGCCTGACACTCTTCGCTCGCCACTCCGGTGTTGCAGAAGTTGTTATGGATTTGTGAGTCTAGATCATTTCGGTCGGTGATGACCAGAAACGTCCAGTTGCCGGTCATCTTCCTCAGCACCTTCTGGGAAAAGAACGCCATCGAGAAACTCTTGCCGCTTCCCTGCGTATGCCAGAACACGCCGAGTCGCCCTTGGTTCTCTTTGATTGCGTTCAAGGCATCGACCGCATTGTTCACGCCGAGGAACTGGTGGTTCTTCGCGGTGATCTTAGCCACGCCCCCTCGGGATTCGTCGAACAGCGTAAAATTCTCGGCCAGATCAATCAGTGGCTGTTTGCCGCAGGTGCCTCGGATCAGCGTCTCCAGCGAGATGACGCCCTGTTCGCCTTCGGAGTTGATGCGTTTCCAGTCGGCAAAATGTTCCCAGCCTGCCGTCATGCTGCCGACCTTCGCCTGCGAGCCGTTGGACAGGATGACGAGGGCGTTGTACCAGAACACCTGCGGAATCGTGGTCTTGTAGTCTTTCAGGTTGTGCTTGTAGGCGTGTTCGATCTTGCCGTGGCTCTTCTTGAGTTCGATGAAGATCAGGGGCAGACCGTTGACGAAGCCGATTAGGTCGGGGCGTTTCTTGTAGATGCCGCTTGGTGATGTAATCCAGAGCTGCGAGGCGAGAAAGAAGTCGTTGTTGTCGGGATCGTTCCAGTCGATGATGCGAACCGTCTCGTCGGTCTCTTCGCCCTCGTCGTTCTCGAAGGCGACCTTCACGCCATCTTTGAGCAGCTTGTAGACCTCACGATTCGCCTGCACCAGACTCATCGCCCCGCGATCACGGGTCAGTTCCTCGATGGCCAGATTGATCGCCTCGCAGTCCAGATCGGGATTCAGTTTCTGCAATGCACTTCGCAGCTTCGGAACAAGCACGACCTCTTCGGTGGTTTCCCGTCCCAGCGTCGAATCGCTGGTGCCGACCTTTTCGTAGAAACAGTTGGCCGTGTCGTAGCCGAGTTCCGAGAACAGGGCGATGGCCGGTTGTTCGACGAGCGTGTCTTCGGAGTAGTCGGTACTCATGCCGTCGCCTCCTCCAATGCCTCGGCGGTCATGCCCACGTCGATGTCAAGGTCTTCCACGTCCAGCTTGCCGGAGATTAGTTTGGGCAGGAGCAGATCGCGGGTCGTGCGGAGGTTCTCATTCTTATTTGTAAGGTTGTCGTACAGGGTGAAGCTGGGGCCAACAAATGTCTCAAAAGCGGCCAGAACATCTTTCGACGGAGTGAACAGTGGAAGGTCAGCGAGGTCTTTCTTAGTGACGGACTTGAAGATAGTTCCCCCTCCCATAATGTCCTCTTCCTTGAACTTGTCTTTTAACTGATGGAACAGAAACACCTGAGCGTCATCATTGCGGCGAATCGCACTCACACCACGCCCGACAATAATTTGCGTGTTAGCAATGTTAATTCGGCCAACGGGTGCTCGAACGCTAAAGAGAATGTCGCCTTCGTCGGCAAGTCGCTTTTTGACCGTGCAAAACGTCTTATGCGTAGGGTAGCGAGGTCCAAAATTGGTCACACCTTGATGAAAAGGCAACCCTTCGCCCGATTCATTGTAGAACTCTGACTTTGGAGACTGCCCCATTACGAGCTTGCAACACTCTTTAAGCGTGGTCGCCTCCCATCCCTCAGGGATCTGGCCGAGTGGTGAATCGACGAGCTTGACGTTTTCGTGGCCGGGGAAGCGGAAGTTGACGAACCATTCCCGGTAAATCGCCTGAGCCATCTCTTCCAGAATGGCAATCCGACGGGTGTTGTTCTCAATCAGATCGTCGTAAGCCGACAGGATCGAAGCTATCTTCCGTTGGATTGGGAGAGTCGGAACCTGGATTTCCATCTTCTTCAACTGCACGATTGTGTACGCCTGCTGTGACGAGCCAATCGTGCATTTTTGAAGTTGTGCCTTCCCGCTCGGAGAAAGAAACCAATAGTAAAGCATGAAAGGATCAACGCCTTCCAGGTTCTTAAACCAACTGAGGTTGCCATCAGCGAAATAGAAGGGGCGTCTATCTTTGACTACAAGCGGTATTCCCAGTGTGCCACGGGAAGTGATCATCACGTCACCAATTTGCGGCACGCCAAATTTTTCCTTTATTCCCTCGTAGCGTTCCTCAGTGATGAATAAGGGATTAGAGAACTCTCTTTGCCCGTTGAATAATTCGATTACTTCCTTGCTTCGGTAAAACGGCACACCGTGGTCAACAATGTCTTTCGCATATGTTCGCTTGCTCGATGTTACTTCGCAGAAGTCACCAATCTTCGCCCGTTGCCAACCGTTGGACTCGCTCACGACGCCTCCTCCAACAACTTGGCGACGTTGTTCGCAATCCGCTCTTCCAGTTCACCCGCTTCGCTGTTCAAGACCTCCAACTCTTCGTTCAATTCTTCCAGTCGCTCGGCAAAGACAAAATCGTCTTCCTCTCGATCCGCCACGCCGACATACCGACCCGGATTCAGACTCCAGCCCTGTTCTTCGATCTCCGCCAGCGTGGCCACTTTGCAAAGTCCCGCCACGTCGGCGTACTTCAGCTTCGGGAAGGTGGCTTTCAATTCCGGGTCGTCGCCGGGAACTTCTTCATCTTCACCCGCCACGAACTCTGGCTTTTCACCCCGATATAGCCGCACGATGTTGGCCAGATACTCGATCTGCTTGGGGCTGAACTTGCGATGTGCCCGGTCCACCTGCCGGAACGTGTGCCGGGCGTCGATGAACAGGACTTGGTCCTTTCGCTTGGTCTTCGCCTTGCCTTTGTCCAAGAACCAGAGCGTGCAAGGGAGCGTCACCGTGTAGAAGAAGTTTGGACCGATGGCGACCATCACATCGACGGCGTGCGACTGGAGCAGTTGCTTGCGAATCTCCATCTCCGACTGGCGAGCGTCGGCGGCAGAGTTCGCCATGACAAAACCGGCTCGGCCCGTGTCGCTGAGGCTGCTGTAAAACCGTTGTATCCAGAGGTAGTTGGCGTTGTCGGCCCGTGGCATCCCGAACGGGTAGCGGGGATCGTCTTTGATCTTCTCCTTATCCACCTTGTCCACGTTGAACGGGGGATTGGCCATCACGAAGTCGAATTTGCCGAGACTGTCGTGGGGGTCTTCGTAGTAGCTGTTCCCCAAGCGAATGTCGCCGGACAGCGAATGCACGGCGAGGTTCATCATGCACAGTTGCCGCGTCTCCCCGACTCGCTCCTGACCGTAGCAGGAGATTTCCACCGAGGGATTATTCTGGTGGGCTTTGATGAACTCGGCACTCTGCGCAAACATACCGCCCGATCCACACGCCGGGTCGTAGATGCGTCCGTGGTACGGCTCGATGATCTCGACGATCAGCTTGACCAGCGAGGTCGGCGTGAAGAACTCACCGCCCCGTTGTCCTTCGGCACGGGCGAAGTTGCCGAGGAAGTATTCGTAAATCTTGCCGAACGTGTCCCCTTCGGCATCCATCGCGATCTGCGAGAAGTTCTTCAGCAACGAGACCAGAATGGCGTTGTCGATCTTGGTGTAGGTTCGCGGCAGGACGCCCTTCAGGTCGATGTTCTCCGCCTCGACCGCCTTCATCGCCTCGTTGATCGCCTTGCCGATGTTTTCGCCCTCAGGCAACGACAGCAGGTGCGAGAACCGAGCCTCCGGCGGCACGTACATCACGCCCTTGGCTTGATAGTCCTCTTTGCCAATCTTGCGACGCCCGGAGCCTTTGCCCTTGAGTTCTTTCTCAGCGATCGTGAACTTGTGGTCGGCGTATCGCAGGAAGATCAGCCCGAGGACGGGGACCGCGTATTCGGATGACTTGAGGTCCGAGTTCGCCCGAAATTCATCTGCGGCTTCCCAAAGTCGTCGTTCGGTATCGGAATGATTGTTAGCCATGTTGTCTTGCCAGATTCCTTCTGTCACGCACCCGCAGGCTTGATTTGCGGCACACTTGTTGCCTTAATACAGCAACCAGTGTAGGACTGTGAAAAACACCCAACAAGCAGACGGCAGGGTCACATGACAACTTTCGGCGAACGAATCCGCAAATTACGACAAGCAAAGGGCTGGACGCTTCGGCAGCTTGCACCCGAAGTTGGCGTCGGCTTCACGTACTTGAGCAAAGTGGAAAACGAACGTCTCGACACAGGCCATTACCCTTCAGAAGCTCTGATACACCGTCTTGCAGACGCCCTGGGTGCCGACGAAGACGAATTACTGCTCTTAGCCAACAAAGTCCCCGAGGCCATTAGAAGACGAATCTGCGAGCATCCCGACATCTTCCGGACGATTGCCCAGCTTGACGACACGTCACTGCAACAAATAGTCGCATCGGCATCGAAGCATGACAACGTGGTATTCTGATTGCGAACGCTGACACGTTACAGGATTTTGGGAAGCATGTGATTTGAGTGCTTTAGAAAAAGAGCATGGCTTGTAAGAGCAATTAGCTGTACTGCCATGCCAACAAGTGATCGCTGTTTTGGCCAAAATGGTGAGGGGTGTTTTCCATGACGTTGCCCGCAAATAAAACCCTAGATGTTTCCTGGCAAGTTTATGTCTCGTGGACAACCTCCTTGGCCAGTCGCAGGGAACAAATGGTGAGGCATTAGCTGCACGTCGACTGTTTCTGATCCAAAATAACGAATTGCATTCGTTCGCCCAAAAAGTAGTACGTGACATGAAAATCGTATCCTGGAACATTCGGCACGGTGGTGGAAAACAGTCTGACAGCATTTCGGACCAACTTGCTCGGTGGGAGCCCAGCATCGTTTGCCTCTCGGAATTCCGGGGCACCAAGCCAAGTCAGGAAATCGCAACACGACTTTCCGAACACGGGCTTGGATTTCAAATGACCACGGTCGTCAAATCTCGCCCTGTTGATAATCGTCTTTTGGTCGCATCCGAATATCCGATCACGCGATTGGAGTGCCACGGGAAGCTGCAAGAAATAGGCTCCTGGCTACATGTGGAAGTCGATTGTGAAATCCCATTTCGATTGGCTGCGATGTACGTTCCAAACCGGGGTAAACCAAGTCATCTGAAGTATCAAATACACGACGAAGTGATCGAGATGATGAAGTCGGAGGGGGATAATGCGACGATCGCGATGGGCGACACGAACACTGGTCAACCGGATCTCGATGAGTCGGCAAAATTCTTCAACAAACACGAAGCACGTTGGTTTGACCGCATCAGTGAAACTGGCTGGATTGATGCTTGGAGGCACCGAAATCCTGAAAAACGTGAGTATACGTGGCACACGCATACTGGCAGTGGGTTCCGGCTCGATCAGGCTTTTGTGACGCAAAAGATGAATCAACGAGTGACGTCCATCGAGTACCGATGGGGCCGCGATGCCGAGGACCAATGTCTATCGGATCACGCTGCTATCATGGTCGAGTTGGACGATTGCTCACAGACCGGATGCGAGTCGCCTTAACGCCGAGAACATCGTGTTTTACTCAACGTCGTAGACGAGAGCATGATGTGCGATGATGTCCGTTCACGCTGCTTGACGGTTCGTGGCGCCAGCTAACGACGAGGTCGCAGTTCTAAACCGGCATGACGAGAGCAATGCCGGTGCGTCATTTCGCCGCAAAGAATTAGCCTCGATCGTCTACAAAAAAAATTGACATGGGCACTCGCAACTCCGAAAATGCAACAATCCGGAGCGTCGGAGAGAACTCCCATCCGATTCCGTGAGAAGAGACTGCTTGGCCACTCATTCCTAAGATCGAGCCGGTCAGAACAAGTCGCTGCAACGGAATATCTCCGGTCCTTCGGGTAAAGGTAAACGCTCCGCCTATCCTATCCCCTTGCAGTATCCAATGGCAGGATTTCGAAATCGCGATATTGGCGATAAATCAATTAAGGACGCCATTCGTACTGCACTAGCCGACGATAAACACAATTGTGTCAACGAAGCCTACGGAATCATTGAGGCTGTTTTAGACAAGAACTGCCTGAATGTGAATTTCCACTTAGCGTTTATTTATCCGTCAACTTTTTTCTCCAAACGGTTATCCGAGTTCTTACGATGAAAAACTCCTCGCTAGTCGCTATTATCGTTCTCCTGATCATTTCTTTTTCGGCAACCGAGTTGATGGCGGTCGACTGGATCGCCGCAATCTCCACTGAGAAACGTGCATTAATTGCTCGCGAACTTGTTGATTCAAGCCGGAAGGAGGCGAGAGAAAGCATCTCTCGACTTAAATTCGCCGACGACAAAGAGAGGGCTGAGGAGCTGATCCGTGAAATTGGTTTCCCGTTGAATTTGTCCTACGAAACCGTTGTTGAGATTTCGACCTTCCCGGACGAAATCAAGGGATACCTCATTGCTCAAGTCTATAAGGCGATGGTTAAAGCTGAAAAGAATGAGCCCAAGGTGCAACCAAAATGGCTTTGGGCACGCAAATTCTACAACGAATTTCCGAGGCAAACGGGATGTGAGGTGAGACCGACAATGATCGTTTGCTTCTACCTGGAGAGTGTCAATGATAACATGACGGTTTTCGAATCGCTTCGAACAATTGGTAGCGGCGGAGAATTGAGGAAGCGGGACATCGAGAGATTTAAACAACTGGAATCATTTAGCGATTTCCTTGCATATTACCTTGAAAACAAAGACACGGCTGAGTTTGAATCGCGTCTAGAACTGGCGGCAAAAAACAGGGAAAAAGAACAGATCCAACAAGAGAAAGAACAGGCGGCCCGTGAACGTGCCAGCCAAATCGCATCCTTGAAGCTTAGAACATGGCACGACAAGTCTTTGAAGCATACTACTGAAGCAGCGTTCAAGGGTTATAAACATGGTGTAGTCGAACTTCAGAAAGCGGATCTACAGATTATCAGAGTTGGCCTATCTGAACTATCCTTTCCAGATCAAAAATTCGTCCGGGAGCAATTGAAGGCGCAGCGCTAGTGGTCGTACTTCCCATTCTTCGCTCTGCATTCTAGGGACTATCGAGAACTAGCTTGTAAAACTTACTCCGAGCAAACCGTCGGTGCTGAGGACTCACGTCACCGCCGGTCTGAGCTAGCCAGAAGATTGGGTCAGTGGACGGGTGGTCGTAGAGTTGGATAGTTGCTTCTCTCAAGAGTAGCCCCGCCTGCGTCTTATTGATTTCGAACCGCTCCATCAACGCCAGTTTCGTGTCGCCTCGACTCCGTCTCGCTTCGATCAGCTCTTTCGCATACTCAACCAACACTTGCTCATTTTTAACCATCTTCTAATTCTCTCCCCTATCGTTACTGATTCGATCAAAATCGCAATTTAGAAAAACACTCCCCAATTGTCCGGTGGATTGTCAGTCACCGGGCTTCGGCAGGCTACGATTTCGATTCGCCAACGCTCTCGCAGTCGCGAGTAAATCGAATTGAGTACTTGCATCCATCAAATTCCAAATTTCAACCAATTCGGTGAACGAGATGTCTTTCCCGTCTCGCGATGGGGTGTATTTTGGGGTACATTCGTTTGACGAATTGATTTTGACGGCAATTTCCGGGGCGGTTCGAGTCCCGCCCTGGGCACTGCTTTCACGATTAGAAAGTCTTCGGAGAGATCATGCTTGGATCGCATCGCGGAGGCGTGTTGCGTTCCATTTCTACAAAATCCGAGGCTAGCGTCGCATGAATGAATCAGGCGAAAAAACCAGCGTTTTCGATTCGGTCACTTGGTATCACTGGACCGTCGTTATCATCGCGGCGTCGGCTTGGGCTTTTGATTGCATGGATGGACGACTGTTTGTCCTGGCCCGTGAACCGGCGCTGACCGAATTGCTCGCCGGAAAAGTGTCTGATCCGGCTATCATCAAAACCTATCTTGGTTACGCAACCACTTCGCTGATCCTGGGCTGGGCTACCGGCGGGATTATCTTTGGAATCATGAGCGACCGTGTTGGCCGTGTCAAAACAATGGTTGTGACGCTGCTTATCTATTCCATATTCACCGGTCTGTCAGGCGTATCGGTCTCGTGGATTGATTTTGTGATCTATCGGTTCTTGGTCGGGCTGGGCATCGGCGGCCTGTTTGGTGCAGCGACTACGCTTGTTGCTGAATCCGTCCCTAGTTCATTCAGGCCGATCGCTTTGGGATTACTTCAAGTCCTCTCTGCGATGGGCAACATGGCGGGGTCGCTGGTTAGTTTGTGGATTCAACCGGGGGCCGAATCGTCCTACTTTGGGCTGAGCGGTTGGCGGGTATTATTCTTTGTTGGCATTTTGCCTTCTCTATTGGTGGTTCCGATTATTTTCCTGCTTCGTGAACCCGAGGCGTGGTTAGAGATGCGTGCTACAACACGAGAAAGCAAAGGCAAGCTTTCCGCGGGATCGCCTACCGAACTGTTTCGCGATCCCCGATGGCGCCGCAATACGCTTGTCGGTTTAACACTGGGTCTTGCAGGCATGGTCGGCTTGTGGGGGATTGGATTTTTCTCGCCTGAGTTGATCTCAACCGCCTTAGCCGGTGAACCCCAATCTCGCATCGACAGCGTCCGTGCTTGGGGTACCGCGATTCAAGACCTTGGTTCTTTCTTTGGAATGATCACGTTCACATACGTCGCGTCGTTCATTAGCCGACGACTTGCGTTCTTGGGCGCATTCGTGCTGAGCTTTATTACAACCGTTTATGTATTCAATAATTTGAATACCGCAACGGACGCTTATTGGATGTTGCCGATCATGGGATTTGCTCAATTGTCGCTGTTCGCTGGCTATTCGATTTACTTCCCGGAACTGTTTCCGACACGGCTTCGTGGCGTCGGCGTTGGCTTTTGCTACAACACGGTTCGTTATCTCGCCGCGCCAGCACCAATTTTGCTTGGTTGGATGAGCACCATGCTTTCGTTCCGTACGGCGGCCGCAATCATGGCGGGTGTCTACTTGGTGGGTGCGGTCGCATTGATTTGGGCGCCGGAAACCAAGGACCAACCGTTGCCGGAAGAGATCTTCGACGAAGCATAGTTTCACGCGTCGCTTAACGATTCAAGAGTGCTGCATGATGCAAGTCGCCATTGGTCGATCAACATGCCGCACTTTGCGAGCGACTGGGAAAGTGTTTCCTTAGTGGAACCGGCGATCACCCCATAACTGTTGGCGGTTGGGTGGTACCAAGCCAGGATTGCCCGGGTTTTGGTAAAGCAATCGCTCAACCTGGTCTTCGCTACCGATCGAATCGTCGGATCGTTCATAGTGCCAATCGTCGCCATCGGGCGCAAATTCGTCCAACAGTGGCCACGGGTCGAACGGATCAATCCCAATTGCCGCTTGAAGCTTTGACGAGTTCATCGTCACGTCGCCCGCGCGAGGTGGCATCGGTCCGGCTTCGATTCGAGGGCATCCTTGCAGTAGATCCGGGTTATACCCACCAACGCGATTGACGATTTGTCCGATCTCAAACAGACTTAACTTCCGAGGACCGCCAGCGTGGTAGAGACCGTTGATCGGATTTTCAAGGAGTTTTGCGAATAGTTGATTCATGCAATCAGTGTAAGTCGGTGTCCGGACTTCGTCGAAAAACAGGGTCGCAGGTTTGTCTTTCTTGAAGCGCGAGGCGATCCAATCGATTGCACCGGCGTGAGCGTTGAAGCTGATTCCCATCGGCAACGAGATTCGCAGCACACACGCATCGGGACGCTGGCCAAGTACCAATTGCTCGGCTTCAACCATTTTTGCGCCGTATACCGTTACCGGATCGGGCAAGTCGACTTCGTCATAGTCACCGCCGTCGCGACCACCAAAGACCAAGTCCACCGACAATTGAATGATTTGAGCGTCGTGCCGTGTTGCTTCAGCAATCATGTTTTCGGTGCCGGTTACATTCACTCGATGAGCCATCGCGTGATCCGATTCGCACGACTTGAGTCGACAACATCCACCAAAATTCAAAAGCGTTTTGAATTGGTATTGGTCCCATACGCGGGCAACGGCTTTCGGGTCGTCAGAGTCACATGCGAGGACCCCGTCGCCTGCGAGCGGCCACATGCTGGTTTGCCGCATCCCGAAAACTTGGTCACCATAGAGATCACGAAAGAAGTGAAAGGCATTATAGCCGGGAACGCCAGCGATACCGGTGACGAGCATCGGCAATTGAGGACGCGATGGCGCGTTCAAGGGTGTCTCCACCAAATTCATGGGCTTGTCAGTTTGTTTGGTCGGGAAGTATGGTTTCGCGAGAGTTTGCCGTAATTCGCCACGGATGACCACCCGTGTTGAAAGCCGAACATCCGTTGCCCGAGAGCTAACCCGAGAGATAACCCGAGAGCTAATTTGTGACCGAAAGATTGCTTTACGAATCGCACTGCCACACGCCCCTTTGCATGCATGCGGATGGTTTGCCGACCGAATATGCCGAAGTGGCCTGGAAACGAGGGTTGAAGGGAATGATCGTGACCTGCCACAACCCGATGCCGGACGGCTTTTCAAGTCACGTTCGAATGCGTGACGATCAGTTTGACGAGTACGTTTCGATCATCGACGAGGCTCGCAAAGATTGGCTCGGACGCGTCGACGTGCGGATGGGGATCGAGGCAGACTTCTTCGAAGGCTATGAGGCTTTCCTTGAAAAACAACTAAATTCGGCGCCATTTCATTTTGTGTTGGGGTCGGTCCATCCCCAACTCGCCGAGTATCGCAAGCAATATCCGACCGATGATCCAGTGGAATATCAACGCAACTATTTTCATTTGCTCGCTACCGCGGCGGAGACCAAACTCTTTGACTCGATCTCGCATCCTGATTTGGTCAAAAACGTGACGCCCCACGATTGGAATCCAGAAGTGATTATGGACAGTATCCACGGTGCGCTGGACCGAATTGCAGCGACCGGGACGGCCATGGAACTGAATACGTCCGGTGTTCAGAAAGTGATTTCGGAAATGAATCCGTTCCCCGAAATGCTCAAAGCAATGGCCGAGCGGGGCATCCCCGTGACTCTCGGTGCGGATGCTCACCAGCCCGATCGCGTCGGCGATGGTTACTTGGCAGCACTCGAATTGCTCGCGGATTGTGGTTATAACGAAGTGACCCTCTTTCTTCAGCGAAAGCCAAATCCAATCTCGATCGCAGCGGCGAAAGAGAGTTTGCAGAACGCTGAATTGTCTTCGAACGAGTCTCCTTAAACTGATTGCGCGAGTCTTTTTCTCATGCCTGCTCCTCTTCGTATTGGTGATCTTGTAATCGATCCGCCAATTTTGCAAGCGCCGATGGCGGGATTCACGAACGCAGCTTTCCGGCAAATGGTCCGCGAATTTGGTGGCTCAGGGCTGCTCGCAACCGAAATGGTGAACGCTCGCGGTTTCGTTTGGCTCGACGAAAACGAAGCGGAACATCCGGACCGACTTTGGGGGGTTGCCGATGAGGCGAGGCCACTTGCGGTTCAGATTTGGGATAACGACGCCGCCACGATGGCCAAGGTTGGTCGTCGCTTGGTCGAAGAGTACAAGATCAGCATCGTTGACATTAACTTTGGTTGCCCGGTGCGTCAGGTGACCGAAAAGGCGCATAGCGGCAGTTACTTGTTGCGTGAACCGCAGCGGATGTTCGATATCATCAGCCGATTGGTCAAAGCATGTAGCCCGACGCCAGTAACGGCAAAGATCCGGTTGGGATGTTCACCCGAAAACGTGAACTGCAATGAGGTCGCGCGAGTCGTCGAGGAAGCGGGTGCAGCCGCGTTGACCGTTCACGGCCGCACCGCGAAGGATATGTTCAAAGGACACGCCGATTGGGACCGAATTAGTCAAATCAAAAGCCACTTAATCAATATTCCACTGATTGGAAATGGCGACCTTGATTCAGCAGAAAAGGTTGTCGCTGCGTTTGAAAATTATCAAGTTGACGGAGTGATGATTGCCCGTGCCTGCCTAGGTCGACCGTGGTTGTTCGCCCAAGCTGCGGCTGCCTTACGTGGCGATCCGATTCCCCCGGAACCGACACTCAAAGAGCAACGCAACGTGATGTTGCATCACTACAAGTTGGTGACCGAGCGCTTTGGCGAAGAAAAGGGAACCATCCTGATGCGAAAATATGCGTGCTGTTATGCACAAGGGAAACCTGGGGCCCGACATTTTCGCAGCCATGTTGCGACGATCGCATCGGCCACGGAATTTTACGCTGTCGTCGATGAGTTCTTCCCCGTCGAAGAACGTCCGCGAAATCCCTCCTCGGCCGCCCCCTAAAAAATGATCATTACGCTTCGCCGCAGAGCAGACCTCGGACGTATCGCGGAAAGCCACCCATGTCGGCGGGCAATTCGCCGGGCCCGATGATAAGCGGCCCTTGTTCGGCCGCTGGATGAAGCCCATGACTGCCGCAAACCAACGTTGGGTCAAGCGGAATCACATCCATGGAATAGCGAAACCCAAGCTTCTTTCGAGCGAGTTTTCGCATCGCGCGCACCTTGCTCGTCATGAACAATTCGCAAGGATCGTAACCAGGTTTTCGGTGAATGTCGACGGTACGCGCAAAATCAGGTGCCATCGCATCATCAAGCCAATAGTAGTAAGCGAACCATGCGCTGGGTTTCGCCAACGCAACCAATTCGCCACTTCGCGGATGATCAAGTCCGATCTCTTCGGGACGAACCACACGATCGATACCGTCCATCGATTTCAGTTTTGCCTCTACATCAGCGATCAACTCGGGTCGACGAACATAGATATGGGCAAGTTGATGATCGCAAACTGCAAACGCATCGCATTCGCCCGGGATCATCGTCTCACCAAACGGACCGTTACGGATTGTAAGCCAACCCTCGCGGCGCAGTTCGCGATTAATCATCACTGGTTGATCGACACTCACCAAACCGTATTCCGAAACCACGACGACAGTCGTATCCATCGCATGAGCCGCATCAATCACCGTCTTTGCACATGCATCCACTTCGCGAACACGTTCGAGACTTGGCTCAGAGTATCGTTGGAAGTCATAATCGAGATGCGGCAGATAAACGAGCGACAGCTGAGGTTGTTTTTCGCGAAGCACGATTGCAGCGGCGTCGGCGATCCACCGTGAACATGGCAATCCCGCGCCCGGTCCCCAAAATGAAAAAAACGGAAACGCCCCGAGCCGTGCGGTCAGATCGCAATCGGTATAGTCAAGAATGTCGAATTCCTTGGAACCATCGCATCCGTAATGAGGTTTCGGAGTCGCACTATAACGCACACCGGCGGATTGATTGAACCACCAAAACAACTTGGCTGTTTCGATCCCCTCATAAAGTTTCGGGCCCTGTATCAGCGAGTTCGCTTGTTGCCAAAACCGGATTTCTTGCGTGTCGCGAAAGTACCACCCGTTGCCCACGATGCCATGGTCTCGGGGCGACAACCCCGTCAACATCGTTGCTTGGCACGTCGACGTCACCGCTGGAAGCGGACTGATCCAGGGTGAGGCATTGCCGATTGCAGCAATATTTGGCGCTGCCTTTAGTAGCGTCGGAGTCAGTCCAACGACGTTGATCACACAAACGCGATTCATATCCTATTTAACTCGTACCAATTTGCCTGTTCGGTACTTGTCCCAGTAGGAATCAAGCTGTCGCCGCACAATACCGCTGAGCAAAAAGACCCCGAGCAGGTTCGGGAGACTCATTCCCAAAATCATCAAATCACTAAACGCTAAGATATTTCCGCGAGTGACGATGGAACCAAGCACGGTGAATACTAAAAACAGCCCCTTGTAAACGAGAGATGTACGAACACCGAATAGTTCCACCCAACAACGTTCGCCGTAATAGGACCAACTGATGCATGTCGAATAGGCAAACAAAACTACCGCAACGTACAAAACGTACTTGAACCATTCATGGCCACCATTGGCGAACGCATATAAAGTCACCTTGGCGCCTTGGTCGGCCGCAATCGCATCGGCCATCTCAGGTGCCTGGTATGCACCGGTTACCACAACCACCAAGGCTGTGATTGTGCAAACCACAACAGTGTCGATAAAAGGTTCCAACAACGCGACAATACCTTCGCTGACCGGCTCGTCGGTCTTTGCAGCCGAGTGAGCAATCGCAGCAGAACCGATGCCTGCCTCGTTACTGAAGACCGCACGCTTGATCCCGATCACCAGCACACCCAGAAAACCACCGTACATCGCGTCCGGCGAAAAAGCCTGAGTGACGATTGTCATTACGGCATGAGGAATCTCCGTCAAATTATTCAGCAGAATGTAAAGAGCAGCCAACACATAAGCGACACACATGAAGGGAACGATTTTTCCGGCGACTGCTCCGATACTCTTAATGCCGCCAATAATCACAACCCCCACACCCAATGCCATGATCAATCCATAGATCCACGGCATCGATTGCAAGACCGGAATGTCCCCACGAATCGCTTCAAGCGATTGACCAACTTGGAACGCGTTCCCGCCACCAAAACTGGCTCCGATGCAAAGCACCATGAACAATCCAGCCAAGATTCGACCAAGCGGTTCGACGCCAATGTCCTTGAGACCGGCTCGCAAATACCGCATTGGCCCACCGAGAACGTGCCCATCCTTATCGCTTACACGATAGAGTTGACCGAGGGTACATTCGGTGAATTTTGCTGTCATTCCAAGCAACCCCACCATGATGATCCAAAGCGTTGCACCGGGGCCGCCGGCGCCGATTGCGATCGCCACGCCGGCGATGTTCCCTAGACCAACGGTTGCCGAGAGTGCTGCCGCGAGCGCTTGAAAATGCGTCACTTCCCCCGGTTCATCTGGGGTGTCGTAGACCCCACGCGTTAGGTCAATCGCGTGCCGAAATCCGCGAAAGTTAATAAACCCCATTCGCAACGTCAAAAACAAACCACCCGCCAATAACCAAACGACCACAAATGGAATACTGGTGCCGAGCCAACGGCTGGTACCAAAATCAAAAAAGATGGCGGCGGCGGCGGGACCGACAACGTATTTTCCAAACGCGCCATCGATTCGCTGCATCCAATTCAGTTCTTCGTCGGCAGGCTCCGGGTCAGCGACAATAATCTCTGGCGAATCTTCAACCACCTCACTCGTATCGTCGGATGAATCCGATTGAGCATTAGCGAGGTTTGGGTTCAGATTGATAGAAACCGCGAAGAAAAACATCGCGGCAGCTAAGAGAACGTTGGACGCTGGCGAACGCCAATGCAAAAACGGTCGATCGATAGATAGAAACATAGATCGTTCTTCGAACTTGGCTACAAAATGAAATAGAACGGAGACAAAAGGCGACGGAAGGCCTACTATCGTAACACATTTCCTCACGCCCGCCCCCCGGTGGACTCCCGCTTCGATAGCGTTGAGACGAAAACAAGAACATGTCATCGGAATCGGATCAATGACTTTTCTGTTAGGCCAACCTTTAGCGGCGGGTGCCAATCGAATCCTTCGGACGAACATAGCGTGATAGCAGTCTCGCGATTGTGCCTATCGTTCGTCTTGAACAACCGACGCGCGGATGTGTGGCGGCCCGCCACAAGATTTCCAACGCCGCGGCGATCGGCGACCGCTCTCGGTCATCGAGCATTTGAGTCAAGTAATCATTCCATGGCGTTCGCAAACGTCCGAGTTTTGATGCCTCGGCAAATTGCGGTGCCAAAGTTGATTCCAATTTGTCGCGAATCCGATGCGATTCTTGAAGAAATCGGTTCGCCTGCTCATCCTCTTTCGCAAACTCGACGATGGTCTTGGACTCGGAATGCAAGCGAAAACGGGCTCCAACGCTATCGCTGTAATGGACTCGCGGGTGCGCCGCCAAATAGCGAATCAGTAAGTCCCAATCAAAGCCATAGTTGAGACTCCGGTCAATCCCGCCGCACTCGCGGAGCATTGGCAAACGAAACCACAACCCAGGTTGGCTAAACGAATACGGATCGGATCGCAAGATTGCTTTTGCAGACAAGTTGCGGTTGTACATCAAATACGATTCGGTGTTTTCGCCAAACACAGAAACCGAGTACGTGTAAAGATCTATCGCCGGATTCGATGACTTACCCAATTCCAAAAGTACTCCGGGCATCAATAAGTCATCGGAATTGATCCAATTAAAAAAGTCACCATCGGCAAGCTCTAAGCCTTTGCAAATCGCATCGGATTGCCCCTCGTCAGGTTCTCGGATGACATGCGAAATTTGGCTACTGTACTTATCAAGTATTTCGCCGCTTTGATCGGTGCTGCCGCCATCGACGACGATGTATTGCAAATTGGGGTAATCTTGATCCAAGACGGAACGGATCGTCTCTTCAAGATAATCGCCTTGATTGTAACTCGGCGTAACCACCGTAATTCGTGGTAAGGTCTTGGGCATTAGCGTCCCCCCTCCTGGTCTATCAACTTCATGACGGGATCGAAATGCTTATCAAATTCGTACGCTTGGTCGTAACAGGTGAACGCGTTTTTTTGGTAAGTCGCGTAATCATTAGAAATCGATTGAATCGCGGCGCCGATCTCGCCTGGCGAATCCACCGAAATACCGCAACCGTGTTGTGTCAGTACGCGGCCTATACTGGCGTTGCCGATGCTGATTACCGGAACACCGCACCGCAGCGAGTGAGCAAGCTTTCCTGATGCACCCGCTAATAACGCAAAATTTGGTCCAAGTGATACGTCATAGATGACCAAGCTAATCCATGCGGATGAAACCAATTCATCGAGCATGTCGTAGTCTACTGGATCGGTTGACAGTAGCACGTTCCCTTTGCCCGCAGGCACAAGCGAATGAGCGTAGTCGTCGTGCCGGTTCAACTGAGTATGGCTATGGAAAACTAACTTCGTGTCCGTTGGCCAAGTCGCAGCCGCCTGGGCAAGTTCATAGGACCTCATCCCCTCGCAGACCGAACCAGCATGCAACACCACTCGACAATCTTCCTTCAAATCAAACATGCGGTGAAAGTAATCGCGACGCACCTGATCATCGAGGTAACCGCGAGGTGAATTGGGGACAAGGATCACCGGGCAAACCTCTGCATCATTTTCCGCCGACAACGATGCCGCGCGCTCATTATCTTGGATGACCAGTGCAAGCGAACGTTGGTGGCAAAGTCGCTCTTGTTGCTTCCACCACTTTCCAATCTTGTCGGGAAAGTCCGACTCAAACATAATCTCCAAAGACCAGTAAATAACTTGGGTGCCCGCTGGTTCGGCGATTTGGTGAGCAACGACCAAGCCGATCGTGTCAGCGCCAATCACACAGGCGTAGCGTTTTTTGTTCGCGATATGGACACATTGTTTCGCAAATCGCTCTCGGGCGTACTTTGTCGATGGCTTCATCGCATGAATGTTGTCACGGCAACTCTGCAATAGACAGCCGATCGAGCGTCGCAGTGTTTGCGGGACGACGCGACGTAACCAACTGTTACTAGGCGAGGACGAAGCCATTGAAGTAGGCTCTGGCTCGACCCGGGGCGAATTCGCCTTGCCATCAACGGCGACAACTCGCACGTTGGGTCCAAACGACGGAGGCTCGGCGAAACGTCCTCTCTCTTGCCGAATCAAAATATCGACCGAGTAACCTCGTTCGTCCAGCACTCTCGCTGCATTGATAATGCTCGGGGCGCAACCGAGATAGGTTTCGTAAAACACGATTGCCACAGCGGGACGTGAAGACTCGGTTTCGTTTGAATCGATTGCGATCGAGGTCATTGTTGGCTCGGTTCCCTTCAACGGTCCGCAATGATGTTCTTAAGTTCTGTCGACACGCAACGGATGTCGTGATCCGAAAGCCCGAGTCCCGAAGGAACATAGAAACCTTGTTTGCCCAATCGCTCAGCAACCGGATAGGATTCGCCCTCGAAAAGTCCCATGTTCTGAAAAACTGGTTGCAAGTGCATCGGCCAAAAGAAAGGCCGCGTGCCGATTTTCTTTTCGCCAAGCCGGCTGGTAACCGTCGAGCGATCGATCGCCGAATCTTCGTTGCAAACAAGTCCGAACACCCAGTATATATTTTCTGCATAGTCAGTCTGTGACAACGGCAACTGAACACTCGAAAGATCACGCAATTGGTCTTGATAACGCTTTCCAATTTCGCGTTTGCGTAACACATGCTTGGGTAAGTTTTCGAGCTGTGCCAACCCGACAGCTGCTTGCATATTGGTCATCCGGTAGTTCCACCCCAATTCTTCGTGAACAAACCTTCGTTCGCGTTGAAAACAGAGATTCCGTAGACCTCGGCATCGCTCGGCGAGCTGGTCGTCGTCGCAAACGACCATGCCACCCTCGCCGCATGTGACATGTTTGTTCGGGTAGAAACTAAAAATGCTGACCACACCAAAACTTCCACACGGCCGACCGCGATACGATTGCCCATGCATCTCAGCTGCATCTTCAATCACGGTCAAACCATGGCGATTGGCGACGTCGAGAATCGGATCCATGTCGACTGGTAATCCGTAGATGTGAACCACCAGGATCGCTTTTGTTTTGGGCGTGATCTTCGCCTCGATCTGAGCGACATCCATGTTCCAAGTCACCGGATCGCTATCAACCAGCACCGGGGTTCCGCCGGCGCGGACGACCGACGCAGCCGGAGAGATGATTGTGAACGTGGGCATGATTACTTCATCCCCCGCTCCAATTCCAACCGCCGCAACCGCAATGTCAAGAGCACCGCTGCCGTTCGCACAGGCAACGCCATGTCTGCGTTGGACCGTTTGAGCGAATTGCTCTTCAAAGCGTTTTACAAACGGTCCTTCGCTGCTGATCCAGCCCGTTTCGATACACTCGATCAAATACTTCTTTTCGTTGCCATCCAGCAGCGGTGTGTTGACGGGGATCATTGTTCGACTAATTGGCCTTTCGCGACTGAGACGCCAGATGTGAGGTCGTGCATCTGTAACTCCTGTCCGATTTCGTTGAATGGATCATAAAATTTGGTGGCTTGATCGACTGGCGACTCCACATCCAGTCTATCACACGAAACAGACAACAAGGATTTGGTTCCGTGATAGGCACGTTGCTTTGGCTAGCCCTTGGCGGGAACAAATTCATTCAAACCTTTCTGGCCACATCAAACCTTTCTGGCCACAAACGTAACACCCCAAGTGTCCGGTGATGGGGGTGCCGCGTCCATCCACTGCTCGCTATGCACAATTTCCATTCCTGCGGACTCTGCAATAAGCTCAAGTTCGGGAGCGAAGAAATATCGCATCGGATGACTCTCGTATAGTTTCTCTACTCGACCGTTTGACTTGTCCGTCACAAGGACAGTGTAATTCACATCGACCCGGTTGCGATTGAAGTCCATCGTTGGTTCTGCAATGCGCAGCACTTCGGTCGCGTCGTCTTCCATCCGCTTGATTCGTACAGTTGGCTGCAGGCTAAGCACCGCCGGGCCGTACCAGACATCAAAGACAAACATCCCACCACGATTCAAATGCTTCGCTGCGGTCCCGAAGATCGATTGGGCGTCATCGTTCGTTGTTTGGTAACTGACGACGTGAAACAGCGAAAGCACGCAATCAAAACACTTGCCCATCGATGTCGATCGAGCATCTCCTTGCACAACCCGGACACTTCCTGAACTTTTTCGATTTGTATCGGCGGCACGCTTCGATGCCGCATCAATCATCTCCGAACTGACGTCCACTCCCGTCACGTGCAAGCCTGACTCGGCCAGCAAGCAGGCGTGTTTTCCCGTGCCACAGCCAAGCTCTAACACATCACTGGCACCCTCAGCAAAACGATCCATCAATTGGCGAATGTATGCGACTTCCCCCGCATAATCTTTGTCTTTGTACAGCAGGTCGTAGTACCGGCTGTATGCTCCAAACGGGTCACTCACGGGGATTCGCCTTCGCTTTCAGGGAGTTTGATTTTGTCACTCGAAATTGGATCAAACCGTGTCTTGTCTTGATCGCCGGAATAAGGTCCTTGTTTGACCTCAATCATCTCCGTTGGCTCGAGCATTTCGAATCCATGACCGCCGGCTGCAAGCAAGATCACATCGCCAGAATGCAAAATCCGGCTCTCCAAATAATGGCGACCGTCGGTATAGAAATCGACCCGAACCTTGCCTGACTTGACCAGCAGGACTTCCTGTGTCCAAACCACAGCACGCTCGACCGGATTATGAACATGTGGCTCGATTTGATGACCGGCCGGACGGTTCATATACCCGAGTTGCTGGGAAAACATCGAGGGAGTAAAGAACTCAATCCCGTCGGAGTGAAAGTTCGCTCGGATGATGATCCCAATCGTTTGATCAAGATGCTTTACGTGCTCAATGCTCATTTGGGTCTCAATATCAAATTAGGAATCGTGAACTTGCCGCGTCGGTAAAACGACATTCGCCTCAAGGGCAGGGTATTGATAATCAAAATAATTCTCTTTGGTCACCCATGACTGGATAGCCGGAGAGATTGCCATGCATTTTTGATGAAATTCAAAGCCTCGTTCATAGGATCGGCGAAATCGTTCGTTGAGTTCGGAATGCTCATCGGGACTAGCGAAAACGGCATTTTTCAGTCGTCTCATCGCATCTGTCAGGCGACCTGCGACACCGGGTTGCTGCACTGGCCGTACCATTTCCGATGGATTGTCTCTCGCTTTTGTAAAGGAATCGCAGACCCCTTGGTAGAAATATCGTTGATCAAAGTATTCATGAGTCATTCGCTCCGGCGCAATTCGGTGTAGCACCTTGGCACCTGGATGATAGATTACCTTACCGCTGGTTTTGCCGATGGCAACGCTCAATGCCGTTTCGCCGTCCCCTTGAAAATATTGAAGCGCCGCCGGCACGCAATCAGGGTGAAAGCCGCCGCAATCCATCAATGTCGATCGGCGTATTGCATAGTTGAGTCCCCAAATGAGGCCTGGATCAACTTCGATCGGCTTTTCGGTGGCAAGCTCTAACAAACTCAATTGAGTCATCATTCGTCCGCCACTTGGTGGCGTTTGCCAAAACGGCTGAAGCCATGCGGGCGGTGGTGACTCAAATAGGGGAACACTCGGGCCGCCCGCCAGAACAACGTCCGCGTCGTCGAACACCAACATCAAGCTCGTGAGCCAATCCGGCCCCAAGGCAACGTCGTCATCTAAAAACACCAAAATGTCGTGCTGTGCCTCCGCAGCGCCGCGATGCCGACCGGCCAATAGCCCAGGGATTGGTTCAACGATGGTTTTGAATCTTGAATCGCTGCAAAACCGTGTGGCGATTTGCGGTGTCTGATCCGTCGAACCGTTATCAACTATCAAGACCTCGAAGTGATTCGATGCAAGCTGCTGCAAATCGGCCAACGTGCCTTGCAGCGAATCCGCTCTGTTTCGCGTCGGAACGATCACGCTCAAGGGGATTGCAGTGGGCACTAGTGGGTCTCAACTATCATGGGCTATTCATGTTCGGGGTTATTTTAAAAACGCGAACAACATTCTTCCGAAGTTGCCCTGCTGGTCACCTTGCCCATCGCTGTCTCGGCCTAGCCGCACACATCGTTCAAAACGCGTCCGTTCTAATACCCATCGCTCGATCGTGTCGGCGTTCCAATCCGTCAGTTGATGACGAAACCAATTCTCGTGCGTCTCGCCACTTTCAAGAAACAGAACATGGCGAGTTGAATCATCCAATCGTTTCAAGAAGGCATCCGCATCATGGTTCTCCCGCTTCGTAATGAAGTGATGAAGAACGCTTAGACAACACACGACATCAAACACGGGCTGTTTTTCTAAAAAGAAAAACGCGTCATCCCACACAATGCTGTCCACAAGGTTTGGATAAGCCAAGCAACCGAGTTTGATGGCGATTTGGTCGCGTTCAACACCTTTAGCGTCGATGCCAAGATCTCGAAACTGCGATACAAAGTACCCAAAGTACGAGCCAATATCCAACAAGGTTCGCGTCTGACTGCGGAGAACTTCGTCGGCCGCTAAGAAATCTCGCATCTTTTCAAATCGATCACTGCATTGACGCAGCAACGTCCACTGTTGCTCTAACTCTGGAAACGGAAGCGGTTGATACAATACGGGCTCCCCGTCATCCCACATGACGGTTGACAACAAGTCTTGAACGGGCGTGGTTTCCGCTTCAGGCAAAACCTCGGCGGTGATCGTCTTTTTTCCATCGTTCAACGCGAATGCGATTCGATGGTTGCCTTCAATAATTTGAAAACAATCCGAATGGGACACTCGACCGAGGATCGGAAGCGACTGAGACGCACTGTGTCCAACGTCCGGCAAATCATTGACCGATTGGTGGTTTGCTTGCCGTATGAATCGCTTTGCGGACAAAGCGATATCCGCCTCGCAACGTGTGTATTGGAAGTAGTCTCCGAACACACGAATGACATCTCTCGCATTCAAAAAGTAAGGACTCTCACGGAACGCTTCGCCTTCAAACTCCGCATCCGTCCAATCAATCGCCTGTTTTAAAAATTGAAAATGGGGACCATCACTGGCACGCGTTGACGGGCGAAGCGGATTGCCGATCAGCTCAGAATACCGCTTCGCACGCAATTGCCCTTCACCTCCGAGCAACACCTTATCCAGAGGCACGGTTTCGATTGTCGGTTTCGGGGATCGCGAAAATCGTTTGACCCATCGGCTTAACATGAGGACTCTTCGGTTCGCCACGAGAAGGGGAGTGTTACAACGCCACGCACGTTTTCATCGACCAATCGATCGTTCATCATGCCGGCAACGACTTCAAACCGAACCGCGCCGGGAAGGTGCAATGGACTTGGCAAGTTGTCGGCATTGACCAGGATGTTGACATAATAATCGCCCGGCACGAGCGGCAAAGATGCCACCTCACAGCATAGCTTCCTTGCGTTTGGCGACGACAATGCCGAAGCGGAATGTGCGAAACCATCAAAATCGGCGATCAACAAGTCATTGCGATCATAGATCGCTGCGATCGCTCGCGGGTGAGAAAGAGGTTCATTGAATTCAAGCTCGAGGCAAAACGGATCACCGGGAGAAAGCATGCTCCGGTTTTCCAGTGACAAAGACGATGAACTGGGATCAGCCAATTCGGTTCGCTGCTTGGCGCCGCCCTGGCCCTTAAGACCCTGGCCCTTAAGACCCTGGCCCTTAAGACCCTGGCCCTTAAGACCCTGGCCCTTAAGACCCTGGCCCTCGAGATCCGCCTTTAGCGAGATGTGTTTCAGCCACGACGGGTATGCTTGTGATTGGACCGCCACTTCGTTCAGTTTCAAATATTGTTGAATCGCGGATGCCGGATCACTGTCGCCGACAACGTTTCCCTGATCCAGGACGACGCAGCGTTCACAAAGCGAACGAATCAAACCCAAGTTATGAGAAACCACGATCACCGTCTTTTCATGACGAGCGACACTTTCCATCTTGTTGATGCATTTTCGTTGAAATTCAGAATCGCCAACTGCCAACACTTCGTCGACGACCAAGACTTCGCAGTCGAGATGAGCGGCGACCGAAAATCCGAGCCGAACCATCATTCCGCTACTGTATCGCTTCACCGGTGTATCAAGGTACTTTGCGCATCCCGAGAACTCGACAATCTCATCAAGCCTGTTTTTGGTTTCGTTGCGAGTCATCCCTAGAATCGCACCGTTGAGAAAAATGTTCTCGCGGCCTGTCAATTCAGGATGGAACCCCGTTCCGACTTCCAACAAACTTGCGATACGCCCGCGAGCTCGAATCGTGCCTTTGGTAGGTGCGGTCACTCGCGAAAGCAATTTCAAGAGCGTTGATTTCCCAGCACCGTTGCGACCAATGATCCCGAGAACTTCGCCTTGTTGGATATCGAAACTGATGTCATCCAACGCCCAAACCATCTTGCCACCCGACTGTTCGCGATCATTCGGGACGCCTACTTTTGCAAACGGATCTGGCTTTCCCAAAATCCGAAACAGCCCTCGATGCAAATCTTGGGAAAGTGTTCCGGTGCCAATTTCACCCAGGCGGTAGAGCTTCGAAACGTTTTTAAATTCGACGGCGATCGTCATACTTACACCGTATCCATAAAGGTGCGTTCGACGCGATGGAAGATGAAAGCGGAAACCACCAACAACACGACTGAGAACAACACCGAATAACCAAGCATCCATGCGTCAAATTGACCAACGCCCAAAAACGCGTGGCGAGCAATCTCAAAAATGGGTGCCAAAGGGTTCCAGGCCAACATTTTGGCAAACCGACTTGGAATCTGGGACATCGGATAGATGACCGGCGTAGCGTACATCAAAAGCTGGACGCCGAATTGAAGCAAGAAAACGAGATCTCGATACTTGGTTGTCATCGCCGAGAACAGCATCCCTAACCCCAGCCCAAGGCTTGCCATTAACAACAAAAGCACAGGAATCGAAAGCACAGCCCACGTCGCATGAACTTGCCCATCGGCGGCGTACCAGGCCCAAAAACAGAGAAACAAGCCAAACTGAATGACAAACCGCAATAGGTTTGAAATCACAATCGATAGGGGAACAAGGATGCGAGGAAAGTACACCTTTCCAAATAGATTCGCGTTGTCACGAAAAACAGTCGCGGTTTTGTTAAAGCATTCCGAAAAATAGTTCCAAAAAGTGATGCCACAAAGATAGAACAAAACTTGCGGCGCACCCTCGGTCGATAATCCTGCGATTTGGCCAAAGACCAAAACGTAGATCAGCATCGTGAAAATGGGTTGGATCAAAAACCAAAGTGGGCCAAGGATGGTTTGTTTGTAGAACGAAACAATGTCGCGGTGCACAAACAACAAAAGAAGGTCACGATAACGCCAGATCTCGCGGATTTCGACGGCCGGAAAGGACGGCCGCGCGTCGATCACCAAATCCCAAGGGGCGTCGTCGGTAAGATCGCCCGTAGAAGCGGGGACCGAGGAAGTCAAGCCTTCAGGGGTCTCGGATGTTCGCTCCTGGGCAGCACCGGACATAGCTTGGTCTGAATCGCGAAGCAAGATCGTGATGTGGGAGTGGTCAGACGCGGGCTCGAACCGCGGACACCGGCCTTTTCAGGGCCGTGCTCTACCAACTGAGCTATCTGACCAAAATCGCAGTGATCCGTACAATTCCTCAGAAAAACACGAAAACTGCTTCGGTGTCGTAAGGTTAATATCTTCCCCACTTAGTTTGCAAGGGTATGATGGGCGATAAATCCTGAAAGATGCGCCGCCTCTTTTCTCCCCTCGCTACTTAGACCGTCTATCCATGTGTTTTGTTCGGATTTTCGTCAACCAAAAGACTGCTTTACTTGGTATCTCGATCCTCGCAGCCGTCTGGCTAACTCCAACGCCGAGCCAAGCGAAGATGGTAATGGAAGATCCTGCCGTCCAAGCGATGGTCGATAAGGGGATCCGATACCTCGAGGCGCACCATCTAGACAAAATGAAATACCCATTTGAGGGGATTTCCGGTGGTGGCCATGGGGAACATGCGTTGATGGGCTATGCCCACATGAAAGTGATGCACGACCCAAACAACCCAGTCGTCCAGCAGGGGGTCAGATCATCCCAACGACTATTAGGCATGTTGTCCCAGACCGACCCAGGAGGCCACTCCAGCAAGACGATCTATGCAGTCAGCGTCGCGGCCATGTTGTTGGCGGAAGTTGACCGGATTGCCTACCAAAGAGAACTCAAACGGGCCGCAGACTTTCTTAGCCGACGCCAATATCGCAACGGGGCGTACGGTTATTTCGCCGGGGAAGAAGGCGACATTTCACAGACTCAATATGCGATGCTCGCTCTTTGGACCCTCGATCGCGCCGGGATGATGATCGACTACCCAAGCGTTCCAAAGACGATCGCTTTTCTGGGGCGAGTTCAAGATCCCAGCGGAGGTTGGCCCTACTTGGCGCACGATCCCGGAGGTGCAGGAGGCCGAGTCAAGCAGGAACTTGTTTCAGTCTCGATGGCGGTCGCGGGCGGCAGTTCTCTGCTAATCGCCAGCGATATCCTGCGAACTTGGGGAGAAACCGGGGCAAAAGACTCACCCAACATCCCCGGGTTCCCAAAGGCGGTGAAGATATTCCGTGAAGATGTTGGCAACGAAAATGTCGTTCGCCCTCGTGTGCCTGGCGATCCAATTCTATCTGCGATCAAGGAATGTGACGGCTATTTGAAATCGAATTCTGCGATGCCTGATAAGCTCGCTTCCGTCTATCCTTATTACCAACTTTACACACTGGAACGCTACGAAAGCTTCAAGGAGATCGCGTTACAGGTCAAACCGAACCCATCGCCACTTTGGTTCAAAAGTGGCGTCGCGTATTTGCAGGCGAGGCAAGATGCAGACGGTGGTTGGAATAAAGACGCCTATACCACCATGAACGGAACTACCAGCACTTCGTTTGCCCTCTTGTTCCTCATCCGAAGCACTCAAAAAGCAATTGCCGCTGCGAGTAGCGGCTCGTTGGCGGGGGGGCAAGGCTTGCCTAAGGATACGACGGAAATTACGGTCGAAGGATCCGAAATCAAAGGAAAACCGGTTGCCGCCGAAATGACCAACTTGCTGAAGATCTTGGAGAAAGATGATGCGAACAACATCGAAGGCAAATCGATTCCCGACAACTTGAAATTGGCGACCAATCCGAAAGAGCGTGCTGCTCAACTCGACCGGATGGAGCGTTTGGTTCGCGGCAGCCAATCGTGGCAAGCTCGACGAGTCGCAGCAAGATTACTTGGGCAAAGCGACGAACTTCGTGTGGTGCCAACATTGATCTACGCTCTGAGCGATCCCGATCCGATGGTGCCCATTTACGCTCGAGATGGATTGCGAATGATTGCCCGACGGTTCGAAGGGTTTGGGCTCAGTGATGACCCCGCCGAAGGTGAAACCGACCTTGCACAGAAACAATGGCGTGCTTGGTACCGAAAAATGAATCCCGGCTACGTTTTCCTCGATTACGATTTGTAATAGTATAGCTGCACATGTCACAGGAATTTGCTTTGAATTCCGCTACATTTTCCCAATAGGCCCTTGATGTCCTCCGGCGTCCAAACTGAAACGAATCCCTCGGAGTCTCTCCAAGACCGCCGGGTTGAGCGACAGCAGGAACGCGAAAAATTGCGGACCAGCCGCTTTGATGTGGTGACAAGCCTCTTCATGGCGCTGATTCTGTTCATCGGCACGTTTGTCTTGATGCTGTTTCTGATTTGGCTCTTCACTCGTTTCGAATTCCCACCGAAACCAATCGCAGCGATTATCGAAAACGCCGCTGGACGAGGCGAAAATGCCGAAGGGACCGAACGCGACTTCGAACCGCCTGGAGCCGAAGAGGTCCAGGAATTAATGGAACCAACGCTCGAAGAGACGATCGAAGCGGTCACCGATGCGGTCAGCACCGTCCCGATCGACGCCAATTTCGCTCCCAACCAAGGAAGCAGCAAAGGCGACAGCCGACCGCCGGGCCCAATGGGGGAAGGAGCCGACATCGTGCCGCGTGGGGAACGGTGGCAGCTAAAGTTCAGCGCCAAGAACCTCGAAGGTTACTCCGCGCAGTTGGACTTTTACAAAATTGAACTCGGGGCGATCGGCGGATCCATCCAAGGGGTCGACGTGGCAAGCAATGTGTCAGGTAGCCCCAAGAAACGCCGAATCGTCGATACAGAGAATGAAAAGCGTCTGTACTTCATGTGGACTTCGGTCGGGCCGCTGATGCAATACGACCGCCAATTGCTCCAGAAAGCGTCGATCCCACTGCCGGGTCGGCAAATGCTGAAATTCATCCCTCAAAATTTAGAAAACCAGCTCGCCAATATCGAATTAGAATATTCCAGATCCAAAGGCCACCCGTCGGTTACCGAGATTGCCAAGACGATCTTTGAAAGTAAGTCCCAAGGTAGTGGCTATGTGTTTGAGGTGGTCGACCAACGTTACCGGAAAGCCCGCAGATGAGCACACCAAGTCAAACGAACGGGCTGGATGATGCGGAGAGTGAGTTGATCGCGTTGACTGCTACAAGCGAACCTGGCTTGGTGGTTTTCCCCGCAATTTGCGACCTGATGCCCGCGCCAAATCGGCGACCATCCGTTACGATATGGCTGGAATCGGCCATCCATCGGTGCCAAGCCACCATGTTCCCCTTTTAATTTGCGTTCCCCTTGTATTTTGCCCCCTTTTCTCTATCGGTTTTGAAAGACGAGAACCTCGATGCTGCTCGCTGATATTTCTGTTTTCGACATCATATCCACTGCCACTTATGGTGCTTTGGCCGGCGTCGCGCTTTGGGGTTTGTACTGCATCGTGGTCGTTTGGACTCGGGTCAGTCAAAAACGATTCAAGAACGAAGATGAACAAGACGTCTTCATGGACGACATTGAACAAATGGTCACAACCGGCGATTTCGAAGGGGTTGCCGAATATTGTGAAGGGGACGCACGAGCGATCCCACAAATTGTTGAAATGTCGATCCACCATCGCGACTTGGGCTATAAACGAGCCCGTCAATTCGTCATGGACCGTTTTCAACGCGATGTGATGAGCGATTTGGAATACAGACTCTCTTGGGTCAGTACCGTGATCAAGGCCGCTCCGATGATCGGATTGTTCGGAACGGTGTTCGGAATGATGGGTGCGTTCAATACCTTGGCCTCTTCCGCTTCGGTTAACCCCTCTGACTTGGCAGGTGACATTAACATTGCGTTGCGAACGACTGCGTGCGGTTTGGCGATTGCAATTCCGTTGATGATCTTGGTCGCAAACGTCAATATCAAGATCGCCAAAATGGAAGATTTGGTCGGTTCGGGTCTCGGCCGGTTCATGTCGGTCTATCGCGAAGCACTGTCGCGAACCCCGAATGGCTCGGCTGCCGCTAGCTCGGTTGATCCCAACTTGGCGATGCAATCCCCAAAATAGGCAGCGTGTTTGAAAGGGGGACGGACGCTCCTCTTAGAAAACGCTTTCATTCGAAATAGCCGTAACAGAAACAGACGATTCAACAACACATAGTCCGTCCAACAAGCGGCCCTTCCAACAAAGGGTCAGACCGCTTTTCAAATCATGAGTAACGCTCAACTAGACGACTTGGGTCAAGACGACGATGCCATTTTGTTGCCGCGAAAGAAACGCGACGATGAAGAAATGGACATCACGCCGATGATCGACATCACATTTTTGCTTCTGATCTTCTTTGTCGTTGCCTCGAAAATGGACCCCACGCAAATCGGGACCATTCCTGAAGCCGACAACGGGTTGGCGATATCAGCAAAAGATTCGGCGGTGATCTTTATCAAACCCGGCGGGGAAGACGAAGCAATTGTGGAACGACTTGACCATCGAGAGTTCAGTAAAGATGAACAAACGCAAGCGTCTGAGATTATCGAATACGTCACAGCCGAACTCGAAAAGTCACAAGGTCGAAATAAGAACCATGTGATGATCATGGGCGATAAGGATGTTCCGGTCGGTCAAGTCACGCGAGTCCAGAAAATCATTGGCGATGCGTTTGACGATCTCGAACAAACTTACATTGCGGTCAAAGAGGATTAGCGCACGATGGCGATTGAAGTTCAATGCATTCAGTGCGGCAGCACTCATCAAGTCAACGATCGATTGGCCGGGCGAACGGTGCGCTGTCCCGAATGCGACACGGCCGTCCATGTTCCCGAAGTTGATCTCGTGAACCCGGCGGACGAGGTCGCCGCCGAAATTGTCGAAGTCGAAATCGTCGATGTTGAACCGGATAGCGAACCGATCGCAGCGATGCCAGTTGGCCACAACGAACACGCAGTGGGTCAACATGGCGCGGGCAAAGCCGACATCACGCCCGAACCGATCACTCCAGGGATCCTCGAAGATGAGGACAGCGATGCGATCCCGCGTCGCAAACCGCGTGAAGACGATGAACTCGACATGACGCCGATGGTCGATGTCACATTCTTGTTGCTGATCTTCTTTATGGTCACCGCCAGTTTCAGTCTTCAAAAATCGGTCGAAATGCCTCGGCAACAGAGCGACGCACAAAGCCACCAAACGATTGATGAGGATCAATTGGAAACCGTCGAAGTGCAAATCGACGATCGTGGATCGTTTCTGGTCATGGCAAAAGACTGGGAACGTGAAACACCGGGCAAGCAAAATCTAACCTTGGCTTTGAAGTCGGCCATGACCAACGCCAACGAAGGGATGAAATTGATCATCACCGTTCACGAAATGGCAAAACTTCAATACCTCGTCGATGCCATGGACTCCGGAACAATCGCTGGCTTTACCGAATTGCAGGTCACCCAAGTCGATGGATTCGATTAACCCAGCGTTTCGCCCTTCTTGCTGCTCTTTTCATGCCTTATAAATCAATCGAAACCGTTAACGAACATGCTTGCAAACGAATTGATCGACCTACTCGAACGTCGGGGTTTGCTAGATCAGGAAATCATCGAGGCGCTGCGTCAACAACTTGAACAAGGGACGCGTGTGACGCCCGAAGCGGTCGCAAAATTGTTGGTCGATAATGGCCAATTGACTCGTTTCCAAGCGAGTAAACTGATCGGTGAAATTCGCTCAGGCGAATACGCAGACGAGGTCGTTGAAGCCGAACCCGTTGGCGGACTCGAAGATTTGTCGATCGTCCCAGAAGAGATGGAAGAAATTCCCGTCGAAGCAATCGACGAAGCACAACCTGCCGAAGAAGTCTACGCCGAGGCGGTACCCGTCGAAGCGGTTCCCGTTGAGCCCATCGAAGAAGAACCGTCGGAACCAGCGATGCCGATTGACCCTTCGACGCGCCCGGTCCGATCACGCCCCAAACCGAAGGAACACAAATCGGTTTGGGATTCGTTCAAAATCTACGGATTCGCTGGCATCATCGTCTTGCTGCTTTTGATGGGCTACGGTTTGTATTACATGCTGACTCGGCAAAGTGCGGACGAGTTCATCGGAGAAGCAAATACGCTCTACAGCCAGCAAAATTACGTGCCGGCACAGGAACGTTACGCTGGTTTTCTCGAATCGTACGGTGAAAGCCATCAATACTCTTCAATCTCGCGGGTGCGGATCGTGATGATTGAATTATACCGCGCTACGGAAATGTCTGACCCAACGCGTGGGCTCGAACTCGCACAAGATCGTTTACCGGGAATCGAAGAGGAACTGGGACTCAATGAAGAACGTGGCAATTTAGCTGCGCTGCTCGTTGAGATCGCCGAGAACATTGCCCAGGCCGCATCGGATGCAAAAGAGACGCCCGAGAAAGAACGCTTGCTAGGCCGGTTGGAAGAGCAAATGGAGTTGATGGAAAACCCCAACTACATGACCGGATCGATGCGAACAACATTGTCCGGAAAATTGAGTGCCGTCGAAGAAGCCCGCGACCGCGTGCGACGGGACATCAACCGAAATGTTCGGCTCGATGAATCCGTCGCAGCAATGGAAACGGCACTGGAAGGAAGAAAGACGAAAGAGGCCTATGACACTCGCTTCGAATTGCTTCGCGAGTTTCCGGAACTTCATGACAACAGTCGCTTGATGACGCTGATTCGATCCGCCAGCGAGATTCAGCAAACGTTGGTCAAATCATCCTCCGATTTACCAGAGCTAGTTCCTGCATCGGAGACCGAACCACCCAACCGCTCGATCGTGCTGACGACCGTCACGGGAACCGATGCTCCTGATTTGATGGACGAAATTTTGTACCTTCAAGCAGGCGGGTCGATGTTGGCGTTCGATGGCGAAACAGGAAAATTGCTGTGGCGCAAATTTGTCGGCTACGGCCAAAACCATCTGCCAGTACGACTCGATGGCGGATCGGGCGTTCTGCTTAGTGAAGCGAAACTCCTCGAAGTTCAACGTTGTGACGGTGAAAACGGCAAACTGCGATGGCATTCGAAAATCGGAGAACCGTTCAGCGAGCCGATCGCCGATCGAAATGATATCTACGTTGCATGCGACTCAGGTCGTTTGGCGACGCTCGATACCGAATCAGGGGATGCGAAGTGGGCGACGATGATCCCACAGCCAATTGAAACGGGGCCGGGCGTGGAGTCGTCATTGTCGCGGGCCTATCAACCGGGCAACCATAGCAACCTTTACGTCCTCAATGCGAGGGACGGATCTTGCCTTGAAAGTTACTACGTTGGACACGCAGAAGGAACCATTAGCGTTCCTCCCGTTCCGCTCATGGGCCACTTGTTTGTTTTTGAAAACGCCGGTACCGACTATGCTCGGATGCACATCTTGAAACTCAACGAATCGGGTGAAGATCTAAAGCCTGCCCAAGCGCCGATCCGGTTAACGGGAAATGTCAAAATCAAACCGATCATCCAGGGGCGACGTGTGATTGTTTTGACCGACCGAGGCCAAGTGGTGGTTTGTGAAGTGGAACTGACCGCGAAACGCGAGCAAGTCAGTGTCGTGGCCGAACAAGTCGCTTCCTATGGCCAACCCACGTCAACCCAAATGGCCGTTGGCAAGAGCCAAATGTGGGTCACGGGAACTCGTATCGGTCGCTATGAATTGCAAATCAATACCGGCCGTGTGGTTCAAGATTGGTTCAAATACGAAGCCGACAATTTCATTGGCGAACCTTTCTCCAAAGACAACACGCTCGTCCATTCACGCATCCTGCGCGGAACCTCTGCAATCCGAGTGACGGCGGCAAATGCAAAAACAGGCGAAGAGATTTGGCGAACCGATGTTGGAGTACCGATTGCTTCGATTACACCCAATCCCGATGGTGGCTATCACGTCATTACGACACAAGCGACCTTGTTTGAAATCGACCGCGAAGCGATCACAAGCGGTTCAACGCAAGGCCCTATTGAAAATCCCGGTGGTTCAGGGATCGCAATGCTGTTTGAAAACCCGATCAAGATCGATGACACCCGTTTCGTGATGATGAATCAAACCGGATCCGGTGACATTGTGGTTTACGATCCGTCACGCAATCGAGAGAAGCTGCGACGACTTAAGTTGGGACTTGGATCAGGAAAACCAAATGCCAGTGATACCGGTAGCGGGGAATCCAATTGCGGTGCGATCATATCAGGCGGTGGGTTGTTTGTTCCGCTCAACACCGGACGCGCCGTGTTGATGAATTGGCAAACGGGCGCGATGCTAGGTGCCCCATTCCAACCCGCAGCGGATCCAGAGGCAGAGGTCCAATGGACCGACATGGCAACATTGCCAAACGACCCTGACCAAGTGGTGATCGCCGACAGCCGCAACAAGCTTTACCGTCTAAGAGTGGCGGAACAAATCCGCGAGTTAACGCATAAAGATCTCGAAAAACCGTTCCTCGGCCCCACCACTTCGATTGGCGATACGTTCATTGCCACCGTCGGCGGCCCCGCATCCGACTTTGTGGTTGGCCACGATATGACCAACCTCGATGAGAAGTTCAAAGTCTTGCTCGATGGCCGTGCAACATGGGGCCCAGTCGCTATAAACGGATATTGTTTGATCCGCACGAACGATTCAAAGCTTCGTGCGTTTGGAAGTGACGGGAAAGAGAAATTTGAACTGCAGATCCCCACAGGCGATCCGGTTGGTTCACCGACTCAGACTGGAAATGCACTAATATTGGCCGGTCGTAGCGGATGGGTGATCGCGTTGGATTCAACCACAGGCGAACTGTTGGGCAAAACGGACATTGGACAACCCATTTCATCCTCGCCACTTCCGGTCGGTGAACGGTTGCTAGTGCCCGGTGCCGAAGGAGCTATTTTTGTCACGGACATTCCGTCGAAACTTTGAAACGCGACCATGCTTTCAAGTGTCTTTTGACGGACCTGTCCACTTACTGGGGCTACTAAGTTGGCCGCGAGCGTATTCATGCTACTGTTGATCACTCATTTCGAATTCCGCACCCGTCGCTGGCTAACTGTCGCAATGTGGTTGTTGGTTTGCGCGTTTGCGTTTCAAACACCGACTTCGGCCCAAATCGTCAACTATGCCGATTCGGGTCGCCCCGAACGCGTCGGTTTGGAACTGCTACAAGAAGAACCACACGACATCGTCTATTTCACGAAAGAATCGGGCGGTGGATGGGTCAAAGTGGTTCCGCTCAATGTGCGTGGACGCCGTATGCCAACCGACCCACGGGGCAAGTTGAGATTACGTGTCATTAGCCTCGAAGCTCGCAATTTTGCAGCCGATTGGGACGACATCGAGGATATCGATTTTTGGGAATCACGACTCGAGCGAGAGACGAAAGAGATGATTGCCAAGAATGACTTTCTTGGTGCCTACCCGTTCTTGTCAGTCCTGATTCGTGATTTTCCAAACCGTCCTGGACTCCGAGAGTTGCGTTCGGATTACCTATGGCAAGACGCGATTCATCGAGCCCAAGGGGGCGACTTTGAAGCGACGCTGGCAATGCTCGAAGAATTGCATCGGTATGCCCCCGAGTATCAACCCGATGCGTTGTTTCGTGCACTTAGTGGCGTGACGGATCGCTTGATGGCCAAGTTGGTCCAAGAGGGAAGACTCGAATTGGCCCAGCAAATGTTGGCTCGACTGGAAAAGGAATATCCTGCGGAGAAGATGACGACCATTGCGAAATGGAACAAAACGTTCTTGGCGATGGCGTCGGAAAAACGCGCAGCGGCGATTCAAGCAAAAGACGCAAAGAACTATCGACTGGCTCGCAAGTTGGCCCGCGAAAGCGTCGCGGTTTTCCCTGACATCGACGGGGGCGAAAAGCTGATTCGCGAAATTGACACGATCTATCCTCTGGTGCGCGTCGGAGTGCTGCAAACGGCCGTAAAACTTGACCCGACTTTGATCGACAATTGGGCATCGCGACGATCAGGCCGCTTGGTTTATCGCACTTTGTTTGAAATGAAGGGTGCCGGACCCGAAGGAGGCGAATACGATTTTGTTTTTGGGAACACGACATCATCGCCCGACCGAATGCAGCTAGATCTAAATCTCGAACCCGAGCGACTTCCCGCCCCGCTTAACGAGATTCAAGCTTATTACCTCGCCGACGTCATGGCGGCGCGAGCTCAACGGGCTTCACCTGCTTATTTTTCGGCCTGGGCTGCTGCGGTCAATCAAATTGGAATCGATCGCACAAAAGGAGTGCAGTGTCTGCTTCGACGGCCACACGTTCTGCCAACCTGCCTGCTGCAAATCCCCGTCGACGGCAGTTGGCTCGGCGGCAAAGAAGGCGAACCAACCGGAACGTATCGACGCGATACCGTGAACGATGACGAGGTTCGATACGTGCTAGCACGCGCACCACAAGACAACGAGCAAATTAAAGAAGTCGTTGAAATCCGCACCCGATCGGCAAGCGAAGGGGTCAGCATGCTATTGCAAGGCGAATTGGACATGCTCGACCAATTGTTCCCGGCGGATGCGGTTCGCTTACGCCAAAGTCGAACCATTCGCGTCCAGAATTACCCGCTCCCAACCGTTCATATGTTGGCGCCATGTTCGGACCATCCGTTTTTGTCTCAAAGCACGTTTCGCCGTGCCTTGCTTTATGGAACCAATCGCAAAGACATTCTGAAAGGCGAATTACTCGAGGGACTCGAATCACCCGGCTGTCAAGTCGTTTCGGGACCTTTCCCTGCTGGCATTGGAGCCGACGATCCGCTTGGCTACGCCTATGACAAGGAAATCATTCCACGAAACTATGAGCCGCGGTTGGCCAAAGTCTTGATTGCAATTAACGAAAACCAAATGAAGGCAGCCGCAGAACGCAAAAAAGAAACAATGCCGGAAATGACCCCCATTCGGCTCGCGTTCCCGGCTGACAATCTTTCCCGGGTCGCTTGCGAAGCGATCTCGTCTCAGTGGCAACTGCTTGACCTAGAGGTTGAATTAGTTGAATTGCCAGTCGGAATTACCTACCCGGAAAAAGGCACGGCCGATTTGGTATACGTCTCCGCCGCCGTCTGGGAACCGATCATCGATGCACGTCGTTTATTGGGCCCCAAGGGGTTGGCCGCCAGCGAAGACCAATTAGTGGGGCTTGGACTTAGGCGACTGGAAGAGGCAAAAAATTGGCGTGAGGTTCGTGACCAATTGCTTGTTCTGCATTCCATCGCTAACAGCGAATTGCCAATTTTACCACTTTGGCAAATGGTCGATTCGTATGCCTACCGAAGAACATTGCGGGGTGTCGGAAGCGAGATCGTTTCGCTCTACCAAAACGCAGATAAATGGCGGTGGCAATAATGAATACAGATAGAATCCCCTCCCTATGCAGCCCGATCGGTTTGCTGTGCCACTTGGTCCTAATCGGTTTGGCGGCAGCAAACGTGGCGGCACAAGACGCTGCGGAAGCATCGATCGAGAATGTCTCGGCGGAGAGGCCAATTTCGCCCGCCGTGACTGACACAGTGCTCAAACCCGAATCGGCGTCGCTTCCCTACGAGCAACCGTGGGACTTTTTGCCTTACCGTGTCTTGGTTTGGGTCGTGTCGAGTGACCCGATGATCGACGCGAAATTGATTGAAAAGGATTTGCGATTGTATCTCAATCGTGATTTCTATTCGGTTTGGCGAATGAATGTTGTCGATGCGCCAGCCTCCGTTGCAACCGCGGCAAGGCGTAACATAGCCAAATTGAGTTTCCAGGAAATTTCGGCTTCGGACCCTGTGATTGCGGTCAAGCGAGATCATCCCGATGCCGTTCGTTTGCGTGTGGCGAAGAACGTTGGCGAGATGTGTCAAACCGTTCTTGCTACAAGCGGAGAGATCGAAGAAGTCTTAAAACGCGCCAAACAAATTGGCAACGAGTCAATCGATGGCATCGCTTCGAAACTAACGCCGGTTGACGGCGACGCGATGGTTGTGCTTGACAAATGGAAAGACCCTTCGACCGAAGCGATTTTAGTTTCACGCGGAATGACGGCGGAACTTCATGACCCCGAACCTAAACTCATTGCGATACCGCAAAGTGGCTTGGTCACGGACGCGATCAAATCATATGACAAAATCTTCATCGTTCGGATCGACAATGAAGTGGCGCCGTTCACGGTCAGTGCAATTGAATTCGACACACTGATGCAACATTTTGGAACCGTTGCAACCCAATCAAGCATGAAGATCACCGAAATACCTACGTCCATCGGCGTGGCAGTGACGGAAGCCTTTGGACCGGTCGTACGGATCGAAGAAGCGGGCATGCGCAACGCCAGAGGATTGATCCGAGCAGCTGGGTTGGTACTCGACCCTGAGTCGCCGGCGATGATCCGTGTCGGCGATGTGCTTGAACCCATGACGCGAAAGAATGACCGAAACGGAAAACCGATCACGGTGGGGCCGATCGATTGGGCTTACCTCTTGGTAAAGGAACGTGAACAATCGCAACTCGAAATGGACTACCTCGCGGGTCGCGCCGGTGGCCTGCAAGGACGAAAGAACAAACGGACATTCCGAACGGCAATCCGCGTGCGACCCGTGGCCGATACGACCCTGCTGCGATTGCACGCACAAGGTGACGCCGATTTCCCGTTGATTGGCTACGAAATCTATGACAAAAATCTTGAAACCGGCGACATGTCCTTTGTCGGCAGAACCGATTGGAATGGACGGTTGGATGTCCCGAAAAGTGACGCAAGTCCTCTCCGGTTGATGTATGTGAAAAACGGCGGCGCGATCCTGGCACGACTGCCAATGGTTCCAGGACTGACGGAAAAAGAGATTGCGGACCTGACGGGGGACGACATGCGTCTGCAGGCCGAGGCCTACATTCATGGTGTTCAAAATGCGATTATCGACTTGGTTGCCATCCGCCAATTGTTTGCCGCCAGAATCCGAGCCCGACTCCATGCGGGAGAAATGAAAGAGGCCGAAGATTTGCTAAATGAACTTCGCGATCAACCGACCAACGAACGACTTGCCGACGACATGGGCAAGAAACAAACCGTTTTCCTAAAAGTACTGGGAACACGAAATGTCGGTCAACGCAGAAAGATCGACCAGATGTTCACAATCACACGCGAACTGCTCTCAAAGCATATCAATCCCGCATTGCTCCGCGATCTTGGCGAAGACGTCATCACGGCTCGCAACAATAACGGACGCTTACCTGAGAAACAGCTCACCGCAGAAGAAAAAGAAAAGCAGGTTGTCGACACGACAAGTTCACCGTAGCTAGAACGATCGCAGTCCAGCCGCCCCGCAATACGTTTATACGCGTTCGCATCTCAAATCACGCCCCCTATACGGACGTAATGGCCAGCAAGGCCTCGAGAGTTTGGCGTCAGCTTTCACCTAGCCGACGCAAACACAAGAACGCTCTTCTCGTCGATCGAGCTACCGGTTATCCGATAATAAAACACAATCGGAGTACCCTACTCATATCGTTTCGATTCCGAGGTACAATCGAGCATTCACACGCCGCAGGCATTCGGATCGCTTGCACCCGCCCCCACCTTCCAAAATCATTTCCATGAAATACTCATTGATCCTTTCAGTAGGGTTCTTTCTGCTTGGTTACTGCAACGGCACTGCGCAAACCAGCACTGCGCAAACCAGCACTGCGCAAACCAGCACTGCGCAAACCAGCACTGCGCAAACCAGCACTGCGCAAACCGGCACTGCGCAAACCAGCACTGCGACACCAGAAACTTCGAATGAGATTAAGCAGGTAACATTTGGACCCTATGAATATGAGGTTCGACCGGACCATGAAGCGTTTGAGATCTTCCATCCGCGTCGCGCCCCAAAAATTGGCCCGCTGTTACTCAAAGAGGGTGATCGACTTGCGATTTGTGGTGACTCGATCACAGAACAACGGATGTACTCGCGGATCATAGAGACCTACTTAACGGCCTGTGTCCCGCAGTTCAATATCACCGTTCGCCAGTACGGATGGAGTGGTGAAAAGACAGATGGTTTTTATCGAAGGATGGAACAGGATTGTTTGACATTTGAACCGACCGTCGCAACGCTGGTTTACGGAATGAACGATTGTCGCTACCGACCGTTCGACGTTACCAATGGTCAATGGTACGAGGACTATTACACCGCGATCGTGCGTCGATTCACACAAGACAATGTCGGCGTCATCGTTGGTTCGCCCGGCTGCACGGGCAAAGTACCACATTGGGTCAAGTCGCGTCACGGAACACTTGACGAGCAGAACTTGAACCTCTGCTCGCTTCGCGACATTGCCATTGGAGTAGCAGAAGCTGAGGACGTTCGCTTCGCCGATATTTTTTGGCCCATGTATCAAGCCCAAATTTTCGCGCCTGGGCAACACGGCGCAACCGATGAAAAGCCATACGATGTCGCTGGAAGCGATGGCGTGCACCCAAACTGGGCGGGGCACGTAATCATGGCTTGGTCGCTTCTTCGTTCGATGGGCCTTGATGGCGATATTGGTACGATCACCGTCGACTTGGACAACCAAACGGCTTCTGCGACGGAAGGACACACGATCAATTCCTTTGCTGATGGGGTCGCAACCATCACCAGCACACGTTATCCGTTCTGTGCACGCGGTGATTTGGACAGCGACTCAAGTATCCGGTCGGGGACGACGCTGGTACCATTCACGGAAGATTTGAACCGATATGTTTTGAAAGTTAACGGAAAACTTCGTGGACGCTACACAGTGAAGTGGGGCGAGCAGAGCAAGGATTTTTCTGCAGAAGAGCTGTCCGGTGGAATTCACTTGCCTGTTGAATTTCCAGAGAACCCATTTTGTGAGGCGTTTGACCGCATTGACCATGCCGTTGCGGAAAAGCAAGCGTTTGAAACCAAGCAAGTAAAACAAGTGTTTCATGGCGTCCGTGGCAAAGATAACTTTGAAAAAGCGGTTATTGAAACCGAGGTGGTTCGCAAACCATTGGCCCAAGCGATCGCGGACGCCGTCGTTCCCGTCACTCACAAGCTCACGATCACTTCGATCAAGTAACCGATCTGCAAAGGTGCCATGTGCTTGCATGGCACCTTTTTTTCGCCGTTTTTTTTCATCGCTGCAGGCCGTGGCGGTGCTTCGTTTGCGTGAGCCCTGTTTCGGTGAGATTCCGGCGGGTTATGCAAACGTCCATTCGTAAATGAATTCGGTGGTGATCGAAGTCCACGCGACATCACAGACCAACACCGCTGAATGAAGGGCTAACAAAACCTGTTTTCTCGGTTGCCGGATGGCTGTAAAACGGTAAATTCAGGGGCATGACTGCCACCACAAGACCGAAACGGACCATTCGTCAATTACCGCCCAATCTCGTCAATCAAATCGCTGCGGGCGAAGTAATCGAACGACCTGCCTCGGTTGTGAAAGAACTTCTTGAAAACAGTGTTGATGCCGGTGCGTTTCGCATCGAAGTGACGATCAATGGTGGCGGAAGTGAATTGATTCGCATTAGCGACGATGGCTGTGGGATGACCGTCGACCAATTGCCATTAGCGGTCGCCAGCCACGCGACGAGCAAGTTGCCGGATGAAAATTCGTTGTTTCATGTCAACACGTTGGGGTTTCGTGGCGAAGCATTGGCGTCGATTGGAAGCGTTTCTCAGTTGACAATTCGCAGTCGCACCGAAGAAGACGATTGTGGCAGTGAAATCAACGTGCGTGGCGGTGTGGTGGAATCACCTGTGCCCTGCGGATGCCCGGTTGGCACGGTCATGGAAATCCGCAACCTGTTCTTCAACACCCCTGTGCGTCACCGTTTTTTAAAGACTGCCCAAACCGAACGGGGGCATATTGTCGAAGCGTTCACGCGAATTGCCCTAGCCAATCCCAAAATTCACTTTGTGATGAACTCGGGTGACAAAACCGTTCACGACTTGCCACCGACGACGCATTGGTCCGATCGGATCGAGGCCTTCTTTGGTAGCGAAATTGCGGACGCGTTGATTCCTATCGAAAGCGATGATGCGGAAATCCGAATCAATGGATACGCGTGTGATCCATCGGTTAGTCGTGGCAATAACCGAATGCAGTATCTGTTTTTGAACGGCCGGTTTATCCGTGATCGATCGCTTCAACATGCACTCACCGAAGCGTATCGTGGTCTACTAATGGTCGGTCGTCATCCCGTTTGTTTTTTGCGAATGGACATGCCGCCGGAATTGGTGGACGTGAATGTGCATCCGTGTAAATTGGAAGTCCGCTTTACCGATGGTGGGCGAGTTTACGGACGGTTGCTACAAACACTGCGATACCAGTTTTTGAAAACCAACATGACGCATCGCGTCGGGCCCGCACCGGTGGTTGAATCCTTGCCGGATCAAGTCGCAACACCTGGGGAAAGTGTGCTCGGTTTGCCACATCGTGTCGAATCGGAACAGCGGCAAGAAGTGATCGATTGGGCGAGGACCGGATCGTCGCCGTCACACTCAGCGGGTTCGCCACCAACAATGCCATCGAATTCGGTCCCAGGATTCCAACCATTCCCTGGCAACACAGCGTTCCCTATACATCCAACTCATGTCAATCCGCTTGGCAATTCAGCGGGGGCACCAACACAATCAGCCGATCCGGCGGCACCGATCGACGGAGTTTCAAGTGCAGACGATGTTGCACCCTGGGATCCACAGTCGAAAACACAATCACCCGAACACCTTTCTGCTGAGGACGACCGCCCAACGGTTTGTTACTTGGGGTTCCAAGTTCACAATCGTTACTTGGTCACGCAAGACGAAAAAGGCATGGTCGTTATCGATCAACACGCATTGCATGAGCGAGTCCTTTACGAACGAATAAAAGCACGCGTACTCGATGAGCAGGGCAAGCTTGAATCGCAAAAATTGTTAGTCCCCGAACCAGTTTCGTTGACGCCTGCCGAACGGACTGCAGCACTTGATTCGAAAGAGACGCTCGCGCGGATTGGAATCGAAATCGACGATTTCGGTGGTGAGACCATCTTGATTCAATCCTATCCTGCGATGCTGACTAAGATCTCGCCGAGCGATATGTTGCGAACCGTTTTGGAATCGCTTTTGTCGGCCGGCAAACAACCGGACGCCCAAGATTTGCTAAACCACTTGCTGAGCACGATCGCATGCAAGGCCGCCGTGAAGGCTGGCGATCCATTAACGCGTGAAGAGATCACCAGTTTGCTCGAACAACGGGATTTGTACCAGGACACGCACCATTGCCCTCATGGACGCCCCACTGCATTGTTCTTTAGCCGAGATGAATTAGATCGAATGTTTGGACGGCTAGGACCGCGAGGACGCAGTCTCGGCAGTGGTAGATAAAATAGCTACAAGACGCTAATCTATCGCCTCGCCACGGTCACTTTCCCACCATCAATCGATCCGCACAATGAAACGTCCGCTTTCGTATCGATGGGCACGATTTGTCATTCAAAAGTGGCAATGGATACTGATCGCTTGGATAGTAGCAGCGGTCGTTCTCAGGGTAACGGCACCGTCATGGAAGGAAATCGCCTACGACGGTGACTTCGAATACTTGCCCGCAGAAATGACCAGCGTCGCGGGGACGCGACTTGTAAACGAAGCATTCCCGGGTGTGCAAAGCCGCAGCCAAATCGTCTTGGTTCTTGGCCGCCAGCAGGTACTCCGTGATGAAAAGGTCGGCCTTAAAAAGTCCGACGATATCGTGGGACTTGATCTACTAAGACGTCTCTATCATCGGCTAGGTGAAGTCAGTTGGCAGCGTGCTATCGAGCTTGGATATAAATCGGGTCCACCTGCGGAAAATCCAGATGGGGCGTCAGCATCGGATCGCTGGATTCAATTAGCTCGTGAAGCATTCGATCAATCGATACAGATCGACGAGCGATTCTATGAACGAATTTCAGAGCAAGTCCCCGATACACCACCGAATTTCTACGAACCGCGACTTGCGTTAGCGTATTGGGACCGAGGTCGGTTGCTTGAGCAATGGGGCGGTGCCGAAGAAACGGTCGGATCGGACTATGAAGCAGCATTGGTTCTCTTGCCCGATTTGCCGACCATGGCCGTCCCAATCGGTGAACGTGATCTTGCACCATGGAAAAGCCTACTTGATGTCTTGGCCTGGGAAGACTCGGTCGTCGGTCCGCGTCTTCGAAAGAGGGGAGCACGATTGGCAGTGCTGCAACTTTCAAGTGAGTTGGCCGCGACGGGGAACATTCAAACCGTCGAAGCAGTCACCAAGCTGATCGACGATGTGACTCGCTACAGCATGCACTTTACCGATCCCGGGTTGCAACTGAAAATGACTGGATCGGCAGCGATTGGTGGCGAGACGTTGATGGGTGCTCGCGATGCAATCCGTTACACCGAATGGATCACTGTCGGAATGATCTTATTGATTCTGACGGCGGTCTATCGGGCACCCCTGTTAGTGGCGATTCCGATGATTTCGATCGGTTTTGCAGTCGTTGTTTCGATGGGGCTAGTGGCATTGCTAACTCAGGGGTCGATCAATGGTACGATTCCAGGCTTGGATATGCGAGTCTTTACTACCAGCCGAATTTTCGTGGTTGTGATCTTGTTTGGCGCAGGAACGGATTACTGTCTGTTCTTAATTTCGCGACTACGCGAAGAAGCTCGCGATTCAGTATGGCCGGTTGCCTGTCGCAAAGCGATTTCCGGTGTGATGGGTGCGTTAATGGGCAGTGCCATGACCACCATTGTCGGCTTGGGGATGCTTTGGATCGCAAAGTTTGGAAAGTTCCATTACACCGGCCCCGTCATTGCCATTTGCTTACTCGTGGGACTACTTGTCTGCACCACGCTTACGCCCGCACTATTGCGAGCGTTTGGACCGGCAGTCTTTTGGCCGGGACGAGCGGATGTGCAAAAAAAAACGCAACGATCCCTGCTTGGGCCCTCTCCGCTGAGTTCGTCCGATACACAGCACGGTGGGATATGGAGCTGGATTTCGCTGTTGTTGACCCGTCATCCAATGGCCGCAATGCTGATCGGAGGTGCGTTGCTGATCGCACCCGGTATTTACGGTTTTGTCAATGAACGGTCGGTCACCTATGACCTCAGCAGCCAATTGAACCACGCTGCCGCAAGTCGCCAAGGCCTGCGTCTACTTGCCAACCATTTTAACGTCGGCGAAATCAACCCAGTCAGTATTTTGTTGGTGCGTAATGAAGAGGTACCACGCGAGGAATTGCGCAAGGACATCAAGGAACTCACAACGAAGCTTTACGGTCAATCCGGAGTCGCTTCGGTTCGTACCGCAGACGACCCTCTCGGTGATTTCCCACCGACACGTGACATGAGTCTGTTTGGCGGAGATGCTTGGCGACGACGCGCCCTCCAAAATCACCGAATTGCACAACGATACTTTTTTAGTGATGTCGCCAAATATGAAAACAATCTCGTTCGACTCGATGTCGTGATGAACGGGGATCCATTTTCGGTTGACACAGCAAAACAGGTTAGCCAATTGCAGGAGTTCTTGACACGCGAAACGAGTGAAGAAAGTTCTGCGTGGCACCATTCGGAATGGGCCTTGGCTGGCACGACACCGTCGATTATTGACTTGCGACAAGTGACGCTTTCCGACAATCGACGCATAAAATTCGCCGTCGTCGCAGCTGTCTTTGCGATCCTTTTCCTGGTCCTCCGGCGAGTTGGACTGTCGCTGTATTTGATCGTGACGGTTTTGCTAAGCTATTACGCAACTCTCGGATTAACGGTGCTGTTTTTCCGATTCGCGTACGGTGACGACTACGTCGGATTGGACTGGAAATTGCCGTTATTCTTGTTCGTAATTTTGGTTGCCGTTGGACAAGACTACAACGTCTATCTTGTCACTCGTGTGCTCGAAGAGCAGCGACGGTTGGGGTGGTTAATGGCGCTTCGCCGAGCCGTTTCGCGAACCGGAGGCATCATCACGGCGTGCGGGTTGGTGATGGCAGCAACGTTCTTTAGCATGACAGCTGCGATTTGGTTTCCACCGCTTGTCAGTGCATGTGGATTTCCGACGCAAAATGGCGTTGCCCTTCGTGGGATCGTTGAACTTGGCTTTGCGTTGGGGCTCGGCGTATTGATCGATACGTTCTACGTTCGTACGGTCCTCGTGCCAGCGTACATTGCCCTGCAAGGGAAGTGGGCAGCAAGGCAGTAGTCGTTATTTCCAAATGCCATAGAGCATTGATTTGCTACGCAGAAACAATTGATCGCCGACCACTGCCGGTGATGCCATGAATCCATCCCCTAAAGTCGTCTCGGCCAAGGGTGTATATTTCCGTCCTGGTTCAAGTGTCAGAATACCGCCTTCGATGCTACAGAAAACCAATTGTCCGTCGGCATAGATCGGAGACGCCGCGAAGGTTCCTTTCAATCGTTTCTTCCAGACAATATCCCCCGTTTCCAGTTCACGGCACGTCAAGATTCCCTCGTCGCTTACCATGAACATCAGGTCGCTCAGTACAATGGGCGACGATTTTTTCGCAACATTTTGTTTGTTCGACCACGCGATATGCGACCGCGTGATGTCACCACTTCCATTGGGACGCACCGCGATCATGCCGCCGGAACCGTTGGTGATCAAAACCATGCCGTTGACATGAATTGGCCGCGCGGATGCGTTCATACCGCCGTGATACACCGTCCAAATCTTGTCACCAGTCCGAGGGTCATAAGCGATTGTGGCAACGGCGCTTGGATAGACCAACAAATCCCGGCCATCGACCCGAATCACTTCTGCCGTTCCGTAAGCCTTCATTTGATCGCCGACGTCAGTCCCATAGTCGATATCGCGTTTCTTTTGCCACACGGTCTGGCCTGTCTTTGCGTCAAATGCAACCACGTACTGCACATCGATACCGTCATACGCAACAAACAACTTGCCGTCAAACAAAATCGGCGACGATGCGGGGCCGCGATAATGGTCACACTCGAAACCACGTCTTTCCCATATCACTTTTGCATCGCTTGTGTCCAAACAAGCCGTCAAGTAACGACCAAAATGAACATAGACACGACCGTCTTCTAAGACGGGCGTCGGTGTGGCATAGCTGTTCATCGGATGGCAATACGATGGCTCCTCGTTTTCGATCAGCACTATGTCGTGAAGGATTTTGCCTGATTCGCGATCGATACAGAGCAACGACATTTGTTTGCCGTCTTCGGTCGCCGTTGTTAACCAAATTTGATCGTTCCAAACCACGGGCGACGACCATCCTTTACCATGGATCGGTGTTTTCCAGCGGACAACCGAATCGTCAATTTTAGTGGGCAGCTTTGCCTTGGCCGCCATCCCGTCGCCGTGAGGCCCACGAAATTCGGGCCAAGTTGCATTGTCAGCAAAGGATGCGGAAAAGGAACCGACCAGGATCACTGCGATCAAACACACACGCGGAAGCATAAAATTCTATCGAAAAAGTGTAACTCAAAAAATCGACGTCCCCCCAAGTTTACACAGAATCCCTCGGGGCGTCTTGATCAGACAAAAACCGAGAGAAGAAGTCTTCCAGCAATGCCTTTTGAGCTGGCAGGAAATCTTGAATTCCGTCCATGAGCTGCGTTTCTGTTTGCACAAACGCGGACGGTGTTCGCCACAATGGCGAGACGGCCAAGAATATTTCAACGGTGCGCGGCGTTGCCTCTAAATGAAATTGCAATCCGTAGACTCGATCACCAATCGCAAAGCCCTGATTCTCGGTTGCCTCGGAAGCAAACAAACCGGTTGCACCGGCAGGCAACGAAAACGTATCGCGGTGCCAATGAAAGCCAACGAACTCTTGTGGAAACACGCTCGCCGCACCGGGCAATTCGGCAATTCGGCGCACCGGATGCCATCCAACTTCGGGACCACGATTCCGATACACGGTCGCGCCCAGCGATAATGCCAATACCTGAGCACCTTGGCAAATGCCGAGAACCTTACGATCGTTGCCGATAAACCATCGCATGAGTTTCTGTTCCGCTTCGACCCAATCCGGGCGAACGAAATCGGGGTCTGACAAACAAACCCCACCGCCGAATGACAACAATACGTCCGCGTGATGTTCGCGCGGAATCACATCGCCCCGATCCATCCGCAGCACGTCCATCGTATGGCCAAGCTTCTCCGCAATTTCAGAGACTGCTCCCGGAGGATCAGCGGCATCGTGTTGTATTGCCAATATTCGCATTAAGCCCTGCCGAGCGATCCGCATTGTTCGTAAGTAAACAAAATTTTCTGGGTGATGCCCTTTCGGTTGGTCCCAGACTGCAACCCAATGGATTCCCAAAAGGTCTATCCATCACTCCACTCGGGACCTCACATGCGTTGCATCTGTCGACTATGAATCATAGAAAGCAATGCGGAGCCAGCAATGCCCCCTGCGAAAATCGGGAAATCTTGCGCTATGCTTGTGTTGCCCAAGGCTCTGGTTTTTTATCTTCATCGCGTTCTCTCGTTTTGCAGGACGCTTTTTTCCATTATTCGCCTGGTTCTCCTTATGCACGCGACTCCCATTTTTTCAGTCCTTTCCTTCGCTGCCGCAGCCATACTTGGGGCGATTGGACAGTACTTGTATAAAGCAGGAGCAGATGCGGCGAACGGTGGAATAGAAAGCTTTGTGACAGAGCCAAAAATCATAGGTGGGGTCCTGTGTTACACCGTCGTAATGATTTTATTCGTGGTCGCGTTTCGCATCGGTGGTTCACTAGCGGTCCTCTACCCGATCTACGCAAGTACCTTTATATGGGCTGCGTTGATTGCATGGTTCGCTTATGATACTCCGATCACTCGGGTGCATGTCTTTGGGTGGATACTTCTGATTCTCGGAATGTTATGCATGGGGTGGACAGCAAAGAACCAGGTATCGGAAAGCCCAAGCGTTTCAACGGAGGCAACGATTAATGAGTGAACCCAAAGTTTCGGATCGTCGCCCACTGAAGACGCGTTCGTGGCCACTGTTTCAGATCACTGCGGCACGTTTGGCAAAATCGGGGGTGACGCCCAATGCAATCTCGGTCGCCAGTATCGCGTTTGCGATCGTCGGTGCGACTGGGTTGGCGATGACTGGCCTTGTCGAATCTGGTGCAATGGTTCGTGTCGGTTGGCTGGTAGCGGTTCTTGGAATCCAGGGGCGTTTGATCGCTAACTTGCTCGACGGAATGGTTGCCGTCGAAGGAGGCAAAGCGTCGGCAGTAGGGCCGCTGTATAACGAAGTACCCGATCGAATCAGCGACCCGATCCTGCTCGTTGCAGCGGGCTACGCTGCGACCGGTGACCCGCTTGCCGGTTGGGCCGCCGCGGTGATGGCGATGTTTGTCGCCTACACGCGATCGATTTCAGCATCGGTCGGTGCCGGCCAACTGTTCTTAGGACCAATGGCCAAGCCTCAACGCATGGCACTACTGACAACCATTTGTGCTGCTGGCGTCGTTTTGCCAACTCCATGGATGATGACTGCAGGCTTTGGCATGATGCAAATTGCACTATGGGTGATGGTTGTTGGCTGCGTCGTTACGGCTGCCCGGCGTCTCAATCAAGCAGCGAAATTTCTTAAATCACAAGGCGAATGAACCGAGGCTTCATCACGTTTCCCCCATCATTGCCCCCGATTCAAGCGTTGCATTTGAGAATTCTTTTGAAGTATCCCACTTCCGTTTCGCCGCACTGATTGATGCTCTGCACACTTGTGTGGCCAAACCGATACCCATTGGCATCAGTCGATAGCATGGGCTGCATCCGAAGCGGGAGAATATCGCTGTCGCAGTAGGCTTCGACGCAATCCTGCAGCCGACAGTATTCCGGGTATCGATGAGCATTGGCGTGCTCGGGTTGGCTGTGAATTGGATGAAGTGAACAATAGGGAATTCGTCCGTTTTGGCCGGTCCGTTGTCCAATCGCCCCCGACAGTCAACTCGTTTTCGTCGGCAGTGTGGCTAAATGGTCTTTTTTGAAGGCTACGGTGATCGGTCGACATTTTAGGAAAACGAATGAGCAGCAAAATATAGAATGCTTGGGCATCTGTTTTATTCCTATAGTTTTCGCGGTTGACGCCCCGCTTGCAAATCGCCTTTCGGTTCGGCATACTCTGTGACAGCGGCGGCAGGGCTATCCCAGGCGCCGAAGAAAGTGAATATGGACTCGATCCTGATGCACGACTGCCCAATCGGGTCTGTGGTGAACTTAGGCAAGGGGAATGGTCACTATCAAATAGAATATTTTTGGTGATGTTTAGACCTCAGTGATGGACGCAATATTGTCGTCAATCGTTTGATGATCCTGGCATCCAATCAATAAGTCATTATCCTATAAAGACTTGCACCCGTAGCTCAACTGGATAGAGCATCGGTCTTCGGAACCGAGGGTTGGGGGTTCGAATCCCTCCGGGTGTACTCTTTTCAAACTGCGAACCAAGGCTGCCACGCCGGTTCGTTCAGAGTGCCCAAGCTCGCGGCGTCACTTTCGCCGCGAAAAACGCACGTCTTTTGCAGTGTTTCCGCAATCGAGAGCGTCTCGGCTATCTCGATCTCGCCGGCACGGCTGAGCCCTCGAAACCCAAAATGGGCGAATCTTCGCCGAAACTATCGCGCTCTCGCCTTTCAGCCGCGCTCTAAGTTCATTCGCCGTTTGCTTTGGCTCCTGCGAGCCGGACGGCGAAAAATCATGCTCGGGTTAACAGGTTAAAGCATCTTTCGGCGACTCGATGTGTTCGACCACGTCGGGTGGAATCGAAAGCATCAACGATCGGCCGTTGTACCATTCGACATCAATTTGGGTCCACCTGCTTTGCAGGTACAGCCCCGTGACAGTTCCGGTTGCTCCAATTGGGATTGGGTCGGGATCGTCGGTCATCGAGATCAGCCGAATTCGGTCGCCTGACTTGAGTGGTGTCGTCATGGCTGAGTTCCTCGTTGGTGGCTTGCTGGGTCTGAATAAAAACCTGGCCCGCTGTCGGCCAGTGTGGTGCGTTTGGTTTGGCTTGGTAGCAGTTTCCGCACTCACGACAAAACGCCCGCACGTTACCAACGTCGGGCGTTTTCGGCGACGTTTGGGTTAGAACTCGAGCGGTACCAAAATGTCGGCGTCCATGCCGGCGTTTCGGCTTTCGTTCAAACCACCGCGCCGAGTTCGCTCTTTCGCAGAAGGTCGTACATTTGGATGAAGATAAAGTGCTCTTCCAAAAGGGGGCCTTCCGGTCGGACGTCCGCATCGGCTTCTTCGAGGTCTTCGGCGAGCGGTTTGAGGTTGTCGGCGATTCGGTAGAAGTCTTCGCGAATGCGTCGGTAGGTGTCCGGATCGAGCTTTTGCATCGAGGTACGAAGAGCTTCTTGGCGGGCGGCGATTTCTTGTTTCTTGGCCATGGTTGGTATCCGGTGCAAAGGTTTGAGTCATTTTCGGTCCGTTGCGTTCAGACACATGAAGCCATGATCCCGCGGAGCACTCAAGAGAAACTGGCAGCACTCTGCGTCGTTTCTGAATCTTTCTGGATGTCCCCCGTGTGTGCGCAAACGGCAAGAACGCGGCGAAACCGTAGATCATGCCGTGAACCATCCGGCTGTATGATGCCGGAAAGGGAGTATTCCTGATTCTTTCGCAGCCACCCATCGAGTCGGTGAGCCGAGAAAGCGTTCTTTTGAGTTCAACAAACTGATAAAGTTCGAGCCGTCCGGCATCGGCAAGATTTCGCAGATCGATTGCCTGCCGGAGCAAGATGTCGTTCGGAATATTTTGGCTGGAACGATAAGAATCGATCTCATCCTGATCCATCAACGCCTGAAACTCGGCGGTCGGATCTTGTCCACGGAGATTTCGGCTGAGTGCGAAGCTCCAGGCGGCCTGACGGAGCGCCATTCGCCGAATCGTGGCCTGGGTTTCCTCTTCGCCGTCACCAGTCTTGGAGAATTCGAGCAGTTGGCGAGCCCAAGTGCGCGAGTCGTTGACAATCGCCCCCCCCACAACGTTCTTGCTTCCCACCATCGGCCGTAGCTAGTGTTTGTTCGAAACGCCAACAGCAGTCCAATCACCGTCCCAATCACCGTCCCAATCACCGTCAGGATTGCGACCGGAAACTCAAAATCCTCCAGATGATATCGAAGGTCGAGCCATGAGATGGCAACGACATACCCGACAATCGGCAACATCGGCAGCCATAGCTCACCTAGCAGCTTCTGAAAAGGTCGTGATGAATCTGTAACCATGGGTGCGTTCGCGTCAAACGGCAGTGGTCATTAAATACCATGACAACATAATAAAGAATTGTCCTGGTCGTTGGTCATGTTCGCTCCTTTAGATTTGGTTCCGGACTATTTGTGAATGACATTGACGCTCAATCGAGGGTCAACGTGACTTTCTCGATCGTGCCGCCAAATTTGAACGGCGGCTTGTAGTCGAAGGTGACTGGTTGGCTGCTGTCCTCGCCGATGACGAAAGTGTCGACTCGCGCAACAAAGAAGCCATCACGCTCCGCGTGATGCAGTCCGACATTCGGTGTACCAGTTCGCAGGCATTGGATCGAAGGAATTGCTTTGACAACGTGTTTTCCGGTAATCGATTAATCTCAACGCAGACGTTTTTGGTCGGGCTACATCACGCGGAGCGTGATGGCTACTAAAAAACCACCGGGTTACGCCTGCCTCAATATCTCAGCCGGGTGACTGTCTTTTCACGCCCAAACAACTCGGACTCGATGAGTGTCGATGTCAAAGCGGCACAATTGACCGAAATCATCGCACAATCTCCTGTGGTCAAGACGATTTCCTACGCTTAACGAAGAACGGGTTGCGTTCAAGAAAGAGTTCAATCGATGTCTTTCGGTCGCTAACGTCGCAGTGTGACCGATGGCGATTCGTGAAAGGCTCTTTTGTAGTCCATGCCAAATTGGCTTAAGTGCCAGAACCCGTATCGAGACGCGATCGAAGTCACAGTGGTCTGTTGCGAATCAGCATTCAGCAGATCAGCGCGGGCCTTTTCAAGGCGCCTTCGCTTAACGAAAGCCTTGGGGCCCATCGCATGGCATTTTTGAAACGCTCGATTGAGCGTGGGCACACTGATGCCGACGTGCGCGGCAATATCAGCGACGCTAATGGAATCTTCGAGATGGCCAAGAATGTATTCTTCAGCCGGCACAGCATAGGTGGCGTAGCCGCCACTGTGCCGGCGATCGACGTCAGCAGAACCAGGTTGCGTCGCCAACAGTAACAAGGCCCACAAGCTGTCCTCGATCTCCTCGGTCGCAACGCGAGAGTTACGAAACACACCGCCGCGCTGCAGCTCGTCCCAGATGAAATTCAAGTACCGATAAAAGCAGGCGCCCGCCTCGGAATCGAGATTCGATCCAATCTCATTGCGCGCACCGACGCCGGAATCCGGCCCATTGAATTTTCTCGCGTACTCCTGCAAGAACGGTTCGTAGAAACAAAGAGTCACGGTCTCTAGGTCTTCGTCTGTCTTGAAATTGAAATCCTGATCCTGATCCAACACGAGCGCTGCTCCAGAAGCCAGCTGTCGCCGAGGAACGGGGCTGGCGATTTCCGCGCTACCACGGTGAGCGATATTCACGGAGACGAATTCGCGACCTGCGGGCACGTGAACGCTTGTGCTGGGCAGGTTCAACGAGAACAACGCCGTTCGGCCCAACTGAAACAGAGTGATCTGTGCCGAGAATCCGCTCCGCGGCGCATCAATCACGCGAACATCCTTGACCGCCGATTGCATGGCGTGCTCCCAAGCATCTGGCGTCGTAGCGACGACACGATTCGCGGACTGGATGAGATCGGTTGCCATGCCGGAAACCCCGTGTTGGAGGAATTGGCCTGACTCCCTACGGCCGTACAGAAAAGCATTGATCGAGTTTAGATAGTTTGATTCAGAAGTGATAGCCAGCAAAACCCGAAGCTACATAATAGTCTTTACATGACCGGCAATGTTAATTCTCGGCGAAAAGAAGGCAGGAAGTGACGAAAGCGGTGGATCGCAAGTCCGGGATTTCAAGACGGGGACGACCTGCTCGGGATCCCAAATTGATTCGTCGCAACCGCGTCGTGACGTTATTGACCGATGCTGAGTTAGAAAAACTGACGGGGGTCGCGGACCGAGAAGAGAAGTCGGTCTCAGCCCTCGTACACGAGGTCGTGTCAAAGTTTCTCAAACGACTCAAATGACGGACTGCAGGCAGTGCGAATTTAGAATCTATAAACGTGAGCCGCGGGCCGTAAGGCACCGGGCCGTAAGGCACCGGGCCGTAACCGGTCAGTCGCCAAAATGAAACGGCCCGGCCGCTTACGCGTCACGGCTCACAATAGGAATCCATGTTTAGCAGCTCCATTGAAACCATTCACACCGTGCCATTCTCCTGGAAAACTACGATGAGTCATGCAACGCTGTTCAAGTTCTCTCTACTCCTGTTTGTCATAGCGTGTACGACGCCTCTGCACGCTCAGACTGCCGGCAAGATCGTTCACGACTCCGAGTACTACATTCTGGAAGCCCAAAACGGCAAGGTGTGGGAACTCGAGAACGGTGAACTCGATATGAAGCTTGCCGAACTTCGGCAAAAGTTCGGGACCCCTCCCAACATCATCCATTACATGTGGGACGACCAGCCGCCGATGTCTTTTGGCGATCCGATCTACCAGAAGATGCGAGGATACGACACACCCAACCTCAACCAACTGGCAAAGGACGGCATGATCTTAGCGCGGATGTGCACCGAGCCAGGGTGTACTCCCAGCCGTGCGGCCATGATGACGGGTCAGCTTGCCATCCGTACCGGCCACTACGAAATCGGATTTCCTGTGGAGTACACAGGATTGGCCGCTGAAAACGTCACACTTGCGGAAGTGCTCTCGAAAGTTGGCTATGCGACAGGTTTTTATGGCAAGCTACATCTTGGTGACATCGAGGAAAGCTACCCACACAACCAAGGTTACGATGAGGCTTTTTGGGGCGTCTACAACCAAATCGTCAGTCTCTACAACAACCAGGGCGAAGCGGCAAATGCCATCATCGGGATGAAAGAGGAACTGCTTGCCAAGAACCCGTACCAACGTGATCGCAATTTCATTCAGGACGAATCGTTTGTGTTCTATCTAGAAGGGACGAAGGGCGAGGACGCCAAGGAATGGCGGGATGGTTCCCAGGAGATACAGGACTATCGTGATTTCGATGGCGAGTGTCGAGAACGTGCATTGGCCTTTATTCGTAGCAACGCGGAGGCAAAAAAACCATTCATGGTTTCCTGGTGGCCGTTCATGTTCAGCTTCATCCCAGAGCCGCAGAAGACCACTCTTCAGCGCGGCATGGTTGGCGAGGACTACAACCGTGTGGTCGAGCGTGATATCGAGCAACTTCGGCAAACGCTTGAGGAACTTGGCATTGCTGAAAACACGTTGATCATTGCCATGGCTGACAACGGACCGATGACTCACCATCCACCTCCGGGAGCTGGTCTTGGTGAGGGTCTGTTCCGTGGCGGCAAGGGCGATTTTTTGGAAGGTGGTGTCCGCGTTTGCGCGGCCGCACTTTGGCCGGGCATGATTCAGCCAGGGCAGGTTGCGGGAGACATGATTCACGAGACCGATCTCTTCACAACGTTCGCGCGTCTGGCAGGCGCTACCGAGCACGTTCCCACGGACCGAATCATCGACGGCATCGACCAGACCGCGTTATTGCTGAAAGGAGACACTCACGGCCGACGCGATTACAACTTCATCTATCAGGGACCCGATCTGGCAGCCACTGTTAAAGATCAATACAAGATACATTGGACGTCCGATGATCCTGGTCAAGCGAAATCAGGTCTCACTGCAGTCTATGATCTCTACAACGATCATCGAGAGATCAATGCGATGGTCGTTGGGGCGTTCCACATGAAGGAACCCTTCAAACGCATGCGTGCACGGCACGAGTTGTGGAAGCAGAAGTATCCGGATCGGGAGCACAGACACGGCCCAGCGTATACGGGCATCTCCAACGCGCGACCAGCGACGCTTAGCTTGTCAAAACCACCGGCTGATCTGAAGTCCTTGCCGTTTGACCCGCTAGAATTCATCGAGTATCTCGACGACCTGCCATTCGATGCGGCCAGCGAACCTGGCCCCGGGCAGTGAATTGATAGTCGCGGTTCGCTCCGCGAACCGTTTCTGATCGCGGAGCGATCACCGACTATCACACTCTTCTAATTTGAGGATCAATGAAACCATTCGTGCATTCTTCGAGACGATCAGCGAGCGTGTTCTGGCTGTTGACGATTGCCTTGCTACCGCTTTCGTCACGATCGATTGCCGACGAACGGCCCAACATCGTTCTGATTGTGCTGGACGACGCGGGCTACAGCGATCTTGGTGTTTTTGGAAGCGAGATCAGCACGCCCAATATCGACAGCCTGTCCAACGATGGCGTTCAATTCACTCAGTTTCATGTGACTCCCAACTGTTCATCGACGCGGGCATCGTTGTTGACGGGAATGGATCATCATCGCACCGGGCTTGGCACGCATGCGGTGACTGCAAAAAACCAACGTGGCAAACCTGGCTACGAGGGATACTTGAACGACCGTGTGAAAACGTTACCCGAAGTCATGCAGTCGGCCGGCTACCGCACGATGATGGCCGGCAAGTGGCATTTGGGAAGCAAGGATCCTGCGACTTGGCCCTCGGCGCGTGGATTTGATGACAGCTTCGTCTTGCTCAATGGTGGTGCAAGTCACTGGGAAGACAACACGCCGCTGTTCCCGTCCAAACCGAGTCAGTACGTCGACAACGGCAAGCCGATCGAAAAACTGCCGCCGGGATTCTATTCAAGCGACTACTACACCGACAAGATAATTCAGTCCATCGACGACAGTGAACAACCTTGTTTCGCGTACCTTTCCTTCACCGCTCCGCATAACCCGCTTCATGCGCCGGCGGAGTCGATTGAAAAATACAAGTCAACCTTTCGCGATGGCTGGGACGTTTTGCAACTTCGTCGCTTGGAAAGTTTGAAAGCATGTGGATTAGTACCCAAGAGTGTAGGGCCTCAGCCCCGACCAGAATGGATTCCTGCTTGGGACAACCTTTCTGAAGCGGAACAACGAAGTGCGGTTCGTGACATCGCAGTTTACGCAGGCATGATTGATCGAATCGACGAGAATGTTGGTCGTCTGATCGACCACCTCAAAACGCGGCAGAAATACGAAAACACTTTGATCCTAGTCATGTCAGATAACGGGCCGAGCAAGACAACAATTGCCGATTACCTGGAACTCGATGGCGCAGGCGCGGACTTCCTCAAGCAGTTCAACAACAGAATTGACAATCGTGGCCTGCCCGGTTCCAACGTCGATCTTGGACCAGGCTGGGCCTATGGATTGGCCGCGCCATTGCGATTGATGAAGGGCTATCAATCTCAAGGGGGAGTATTGAGTCCGTTGGTTATCAAAGCACCCGCGAGTTGGCAGATCCGAAACAAAATTGTCACCGCGCCAGTTCATGTCATGGACATCATGCCGACGTTACTGGAGACAGCAGGCGTCAAACCGGACACGAGCGCCCCAAAAAGTAGAACCCTTTCCACTCAAGGTTGGTCGCTGCAGGGACTGATGCAAGGCGAGGAGCCAGTCGCCTTTGAAAAACGTGGATTCGGGAGTGAATTGTTTGGAATCCGAGCCTACCGCTTGGGGAAATGGAAGATACTCATGTTGCCAGTTCCCTACGGGACCGGCAAATGGCAACTCTACGACTTGACATCCGACCCAGGCGAAACGACCGACCTCTCCTTGCGATTTCCCGATCGAGTCAAACAACTGTCTGATCGATGGAATTTATACGCATCCGAGAACGGAGTGGTGGAACCTGACGAGCCCGTGGCCTATGCCAAGCCACCGGGCTAAGAATCCAACCTAAACCAACACGACAACTTAGACTCATATCGTAGAGAGAATCGAAAATGATCAGATCTTTGACCTATCTAAAAATCGGCTTAGCCGCTGTGCTGCTGACTCCAGTCTTACTGACCGGGCAAGACGTTCCAGGCCAAGCAAGCGACGAAGCAGCGGTGCGAAAGGCCGGCACCAATTACGTCGAGGCGTTCAACAAACGCGATGCCGAGACGCTTGCCAGCTATTGGTCGCCCGAGGCCGTCTATGTGAACCGCATCAGTGGTGAACGAGTGGTTGGCCGTGAAGCGATCGCGGCGCAATTCAAAAGTCTTTTTGAAAATGCAGCAAACTTAAAGCTTACAGTGGACGTTGAGTCGATACAGTTCGTTTCGCCGAATGTGGCAGCCGAACATGGGACGGCCAAGTTCTTGAGCCCCGATGCCGAACCAGAAGAAACCGAATACTCCGCCGTCTACGTACGGCGCGATGGAAAGTGGCTGCTCGATCGTGTCACGGACAAAGCATCCCCGCCAAGGAGCGCCAGTTACGAGCAACTGAAGGGACTCGAGTGGTTCATTGGCAGTTGGGTCGATCAGGACGAGAACATTCGCATCGTCACCGATTGCAGTTGGACGAAGAATAAAAACTACCTCGTTCGAAAGTTCTCAGTTTCGGCCGGTGACAAAGTCGAGCTGTCAGGAATGCAAGTGATCGGATGGGATGCCGCCTCGAAACAGATTCGCTCTTGGACGTTCGATTCCGATGGCGGATTCGCGCAGGGCAAATGGTCGAAATCGAAGGATCGCTGGTACGTCCACAAGAAAGGAACAACCGCCGCCGGAGAAACAACGACGGCTGTCAATCATGTCACACCCGTCGATGACGCAACGTTCGCCTTTCAATCGACTCAGCGAACCTTGGCCGGCGAGCTGCTTCCCAACATCGACGAAGTTTTGGTGGTGCGGCAGTAGTTTTACGATCGCACCCAATTTGACCAGTCATCAACAATCCAATCGCTCCTTCGAGGTTTCATCATGAAACGGTTTTCATTTGTGTTTTTGTGTTTCGCAGCAATCTGTCTCTTTGTTTACGCTGACGTATCGGCGCGAGGACCGGGTGGCGGAGGACGCGGCGGTGGAGGTGCAAGTCGTGGTGGTGGCGGCATGAGTCATGGCGGAGGCGGTATGTCGCGATCATCGGGTCGCTCGCCATCGATGAGTCGGTCGTCGCCAAGTATGTCGCGACCGAGCGGCGGCGGGATGAGCCGCCCGTCCGGCGGCAGTAGCCGTCCGTCCGGAGGCAGTTTTAGTCGGCCAACCGCAACGCCCCCAAGTTCCAATCGTCCAAGCACAGGCACGCGTCCAAGCACAGGCACGCGCCCAAGTACAGGCACGCGCCCAAGCACAGGCACGCGCCCCGGTGGCGGAACCACTCCAGGTGCAGGCAGTCGGCCTGAATCGGGCTCACGTCCCGGTGGCGGGTCGACACGTCCCGGCGGCGGGGCGCCCTCGCAGGGGCAGCTAAATGATTTTCTCGATCTGCCGAAAGCGGGCGGGGGAACACCCGGATCGGGTAGCCGTCCCAGCAACGGCGCTTCGGACTTCCTGCAAAACAATCCTCCCCAGGCGAGTCAGAGACCAGCCGAGCGTCCCGGCGCGGGCAACCGACCGAGTGAGCGGCCGGGGTCGGGAAACGGACCTGTTTCGGAGAACCGTCCCGACCGGCTCGACAATCGGCAAGGCAATCAAGAGAACCGCCAAGACAATCGGACCGATCAACGTGACAACCGCCAAGATTCAGTTTCCGACCGCCGCGACAACCAAATGGATAACCGCCAAGATCATCGCGACAACCTTGCCAACAATCGCGTTGATCGCCACGACAATGTTGCCCAACGCCAAACGAATCGCGTCGACCGGCGTACGGAAGTTCGCCAACAGGTGAGACGGAATCCGCCTCGTAATAAATTCTGGAGCGGCAATCGCTACGCTCGGCGATGGACGCGGCCATACCGTTGGGCCAACTGGGGCGCGGTCACCAGCTGGTTCCCGTGGGGTTGGTCACAGCCGACCGAATACAACTATGGCGACAACGTCTATGTCGAAGGCGACACTGTCTACTACGGTGACGAGGCCGTCGGGACCCAGCAGGAATACGGCCAGGAAGCGTTTGCGATTGCCAGCGGCGCAGACGAAGTAGCGCCGGATGAATCAGCCGATGATACCGAGTGGATGTCGCTCGGCGTCTTTGCGTTGACGCAAGACGATCAAGCTTCCGGCCCCGAACCCAATTTGTTCATTCAACTTGCGGTCAGCAAAGAGGGCATGATCGCCGGAACGTACTTCAACAACAGCACGGATGCATCGAAGGAAATCGAGGGCGTTGTTGACAAGAAAACTCAGCGCACGGCCTGGACCGTCGGAGGCAAAGATTGGCCGGTGATGGAAACCGGTATATCCAATCTGACTAAAGACGAGACACCCGCTCTGATTCACTTCGACGGCGGCCAAACCCAACAGTGGCTGATGATTCGAGTAGAAGATCCGGAGGGTGACAGTGTAAACTGAGGCGGCTGATTTCACTGTCCCAAACGACAACCTAAGAAGGGGATCTTAGTGGGTGGTTCTCAACATCACCCTCCCTCCGGGCACGGTCATCGTTGTTTACGGCTACCGTCGATCGAATCGCCTACATTACCTCATCAGACCAACTGGAGCCGTCCGGAAAATTGCGTCTACGTCAGGTAGCCAGAGCGCGGAACCCTATGCGGTCGTCCTTAGTATCAATGATGAGTCTCTTGAGCCACCGAACGAAGTTGAAGGCGAATTGCGGCAATGATAGACGAAGATCCCCAGTCCGTCCATCGAACAGGAAGTCTGAATAGGCAATGTCCTGATCACGCCGATCGAGTCTCTGGTGCAACGGCAACCACCCAAGAAAACTGAATATTTGACTACCAGACTTTTGTCACAATCTCGCCGACTCGGTACCCATGCGTGCTCGACGGACACAGTGTGCGGTGAAGCACACTTGAGTTTTTCAAGAACAACCACGATCGCTGCCATGTTTAGGACAGCAACAAGTCAAGCTTTTCCTCATCCAACCAACGATCGCCATCGTCTTCGCCATCCAATGCACAGCGTTGGTTCACTGCTTGCAGATTGATTAACGTCGGCGGTTGGGTAACACTACGTGCTTGATAGTTGAGGTGGTTGGTCGTGATCAGAGCATCGCGCGGTGCCAAGACTCCATCGTGGTTGATGTCCAAGGGGGATGATACAACGCCGGATGGGTCGCGGTTCAGCCTTTGTTGCATGTTGTTGGCGTCCGATTGCCGATCTGTTGAGGACACTGACTCATTGGCTTCGTTCTGGACTCCCAGTTGCTGCCCTACCGCGTTCACGTCGTCTTGGTGATTCGACTCGCCAGACCTCGGGCGACGCTCAGCAGGTCTGCTTGCGAAGCTTCGTCTAGCCTTTGTAGGATCTCTAGCAATTCGCGTTGTAGGTCGCTTATCGATTCTTCAACTAGATCACTCAGGATTGGCCCTGATTGCCCCTCCTGTTGCCCCTCGAAACACCCATTTTGTTGATCAGCTAACGCCCGCGTTTGTGCGCTCGCTTCCCTCCGGGTGTACTCTTCACGATCTGCGGAATTGGCCGTACCGGCCAGTTCGCAGAATGAGAGTCTCCATCGGCCATTCTTGGCCGGTTAATAAACGCCGTGTTTGGGGCGTTTTTCAAGTTTCGGTGATTTGCCGGAAACCTCTCTTTCGAACTAGGCCGTCCCCAATCCGCATGAGCCAGCGTCCGTCTCAACGGTTTATTCTCTGCGAACTATCGCGCTCTCTGTTCACAAGGTGGCTGCTTGCGTCCGGTAGATGGCAAATGCGAATTGCGTCTCACAGCGAATGATCTTGTCCACCCCGACCGGCGTCTCGCCTTTCCAGTCAGGACCGGCGATCAGGTATCGCCCGGCACCATTGCCGGTCGTTCGGGAACCGATGTACTCAAAATTGAAAGAAAACAGATCGATCAACTGGATCGAGTAGTAACGTTCGGCTTCGATTTCCGGCACATCAAGAACAACCGGTTGGGCCCTCAAATCCATCCAAAGAGAGGAACGCAAGACATCCCAGTTGGGTGTTACCGCTGAATTCTCAACGGGTGCGATGACCCCGTCTTCGTTTTCCAGGACATAGTCTTCATGTCTCAGGACGTTAAACGGAGCCTTGTGCTGATCTCCCGTTTGGTCGATCGCATCGGCATACATCGTCTGGTAGTTTTTGACGATTGGAAGTCCGTAACCGTATGCTTCTCTTGCGATCGCCAACACCTCCGGAGGCGTCAGTTCCTGGGCCGCAACTTGGCCGGGAAAGAACACCAGCAGGGCAATCACGGCGACGGAGGCGATCAAACGCTGGGAGCGGTTCATCGAAAGCTTCCGTTGGTAGACTTGCGGTAATCGAAGGCCGTCCAATCGGACTTCCTGTAAAGCTGTTGTTTACACCACATTTTATGGAGTTTTCCCTGACGCGGCCTCACTCTTAACGAGGAATAAAAGAGTGATTTTGCGCTTCGACAACTCGCTCAACTCTGATTTTCAGCATCTCTTTAGCATTGCGTCACCTCTGGGGGGCCGTTCACGGTGGCGAGTTCGACGACAACGATTCGGTCAGCCAAGCCTTCGCCTCATCCAATTGGGAATGGTCGAAGTACTCGATCTTTCCCCAGGAAAACGGCCGGCAAAAACATGCGATCTCTTCCAGCCATGTGGACTCGCAGTGTGGTTGCTTCATCATGACCACGCGTCCTCGATCATAGCCTGGTTCGGAGTAATTCTCAGTTAATGATGACAGGTATCAATTCGGGAAAAGTCTCCTCGGTCGGAAGGTCTGGCAGTGGAATCTCTTCGGCCTGCGAATCGAAATCGAATTCGGTGATTTCGTGTGGCTGAAAGTTTGGGCAGCGGATCTGCCAGCCGCCGCCGAGAGCCTTATAGACGCTAATTAAGCTCGTTACGACGTTGCCCTGGGCCGCAGCCAGTCGATCCTGTTTCTGAGCGAGATCACCCTGCAGCACGAAGACTCCGGCAAAATCTGACTCACCCTCTTTGAAGTTGACTAAAGACAGTTCCAGAGCCCGCTGAGTTGCCTCCACACTGCTGGCGAGCGACGTGACTTGCTCCTGGGTCCGTAAGAACGACACCAGTGCATCTTCCACTTCCTGGTTGGCCTTGAGCACGGTGTTTTGGTAATTCACCGCCAGCTCTTGAAAACGGGCGTTCTGGAAGCGTACGTTGTTGGCAATTCTGCCATAGTTGAGCACGTTCCAGCTGAAGGAGGGACCAATCGATCCGCCGTTACTAAGCGAACTGAACAGGTTGCTAAAATCTTCGGCTTGAGTCGAAATCTTTCCGTTGATGGCGATACTGGGATAGAAATCGGCAATGGCGATGCCAATTTCAGCACTCTGCGCCGCGACTTGTCGCTCGGCAGCCCGCACGTCGGGTCGGCGGCGGAGCAAGTCGGCCGGAATGCCCACAACAACTTCGGCCGGCGCGTCGGGAATACCGCCGGCTGCTTCCAACGTAATCTGCAGATCCATGGGTGGCATCCCAAGCAAGGTGCAGAGTCGATTGTTTGCCTGACGGAAGCCAATTTCCAGTTCGGGAATCGCTGCCCTGGTCGCGTCCAAGTTGGACTCCGCCAGATGGACGCTGATGAAGCCCGTCTTACCTTCGTCAGCGCGGGTTGTCGTCAACTCCTGCGACTGTTCTTGAATCTGGACATTTCGGCGAGCATAGGCGAGTCGCTGCTCGAACGTCCGCAGGTCAACGTAGGCGGTTACAACCTCGGCGATCAGGCAGACGAGAATCGCATCGTACTCTTCGACCGAGGCGTCGAGATTGGCATCGGCTGCTTCCACAGCCCGACGGAACCGACCCCAAATATCCGGTTCCCAGCTCAGGTTGCCACCGAGCGACCAGGCGTCGAAGTTGCGACTAAATAACCCCGGAACTGGTTCAAGAAACGGTTGCTTGACTTCGCTGATTTGCGCTCTTGTGTAACTACCCTCCAAAGCTTGCGATTGAGGGAAGAGCCCACCCACGGCAATGGCCCGCTGTGCCCGAGCTTGCAGCACACGCTGTCCCGCTTCACGCAAGGACAAGTTCTGCTGGTAGGCACTTTCGACTAGGCCGTCCAGTACCGGATCCTGAAAGACCGACCACCAGTCGGGATACTTTGGCGGCTCGCTGAGGACCCGCGGGTCGTCGCTGTCGATCCAGTTCTCGGCCACCGGTGCGATCGGCTTGCGATAGTTCGGCCCGACCTTGTAGCCATTGCGAGCCCATTGTCGGAACGAGCAACCGGTGGACAGCACACAGGCGACCATCAACGCGCAGATCCAGGTCCGTGCAGTCGGTCGGTGCGAGAGTCTACTTGTAGGTTGCTGGCGTTGCATCGCTGTCCTTCCAATACTTACTGTTCCAACATTCGCAATTCTCCGTATAACGTTTGCAATCGGCTAATTGTTACAGAGCGATTGATCGAACTTGAATGGGCTGGGACAAGCGGTTCAATCGTTACGATCGGAGGCCTTTTCACACTAGAAGTGGTTCCGATTCCACTCTTTCCAGTCGATATGGTTCGCGTTGTCGCAACAATCACTGATCGCGTTAGCCAACCAGCGCAGGTGGGCCGTGGCAATCATCGTCCGTAAGACAGATGCTTGAACCTCGTCGTTTTCAGCAGCCGATCGGCGAAGTTCGGCACACTGCGATTCGATGTCGCGAATCCGTGCTGTGGTGTCCGGCAGATCCGGTGCCGGTTCGAGGTTGGCAAGCGCGTCAGCGATTGATTGGAAGGATGCAGCGCAGGTATCGTAAAGTCGTTGGTAGGGATCGCGTAGCGGATCAGGGATCGAGTCAACGGACTTGCGACGAGAATCCTCCGCAGATTCGAGCCAGAGTGCCGCCCGCTGGATCGATTCCACCATCGCCTGCGTACGGCGGCCGTATGCGTCTGGAAACCGTCGGTAGTTGACCAGTCTCGACCACATATGCATTTGCTTGATGAGACCCAGTCGTTGCTTCCGACCGGATTGAATGGTCGTTGTTGTTGCTGGCGAATCTGGCGGAGTGTTCGTCAGACTCTGCATCGACTGGCCGCATCCGGCAAAGAAGGAACGGACCTGCGTTAAGAACTTCTGTTCAGGAACAACCGTCGAAAAAAGACCAAAGATCAACACCGGAACTCCGAATCCGCCACACAAGCCGAGCCACATTTCGAAGAACGAAGAGAAGGAGTACGACTGCCGCTGCTCATCCAAGGACAACAGCGCGATCAGGAACAGTGACGAGAACATGGCCAGCAGGCTGGCTTGCGGTTTTGGGTTCGACTGCCAATACAGCAACGGTACGAACACTACCACAAGCCAAGGAATGAGTTCCACGTATTGGTCGATGCGTGGCATGATTCCGAAGTACAGAACGGCCGCGATCAAAGGGCCGACGAGGAGACTGAGCAACATCTGGCGACTGATCATCATCAGCGGCATCAAGCAATTGAAACAGATTGCCAGCACCAGGAAGATCATCGCCAGCGACAAACCCATCGGCCATTGCGTCTGTATGAAAAGCAATATGGTCAGCAGCATCACCACACTGCCCAACGCGGCCTTTTGGACTTGTACACTTCTTAGGCTGAACGGTTCGCGTGTTGGCGAGGGAGGCGGCGGAGACGTTTGGCCGGGATCCTCAACACAGGCCAGCGCCGCACGGACTTTTGCAGCACTGGACGCGACGATGTTCAGTTGATCTGCGATCATCGCGTCCTGCAATGATTCGCTCGTGTCCAGTCTGCCGAGATCCGACTCACCCGTCGTGGATTCGCGATTTAGCGCCTCGGCGTCGCGTTCGCGTACGAGATCGCTCGCGAGCCCTCTCAATTCGCCATCGATCATTTGCATCGTAGAATGCAAATGATCACCCATGATCGGCGATGTGAGGTTACGGCTACTCGTGATGCTGCTGCGTACGCTGAGGAGCGCCAGCAATAAATCCTGAAGCTGACCGATCAACTGCTGGTAACCGACATGAAATTGCTTGAAACGCTTGGTATCTACCGTGGCTGCGTCAAGCGTGCTTCGCAGCGCTGCAATCGTCTTGATTTGAGCTGTTTCGGCCCGTCTCAACGCTTCCACATCTGGCTCGTTACCAGCGACGGCAGAGCTGACCAGCGAGTGAATATGCCGGCAGCCATCGACGAAAGCGCTGAGTTGACGTTCGAAAGCCTTGCCAGCGCGCACGGGCAAGATGATCCCGTGGACGCAGTACACCACGATGACGCCAACACAAATGGTCGTGGCCCTCATGACTGCAATGTCGAAAGCGGCCGATGGATGCGCGGCGGGCAACCAGCCGGCAAGGGCGAGAGTGACAAGAAAGATCATCCAGGCGTACGGTTCCCGGCTCTTCTGAAGGCGGTAAAGTCCAATCCCCGTTAGCACAACCATGCCCAGAATGAACAACCGGCGATCGTGCGCGAACATCGCAATCATGGCGACTCCGGTCATCGAACCGCTGAGTGTTCCGAGAATATAGAGTATTGTTTTTTTGAATGTCGCTCCAAAAAATGCTGTCTGCATGGTGACCATCAGGATGGCCATGAAGGACGGTTTCCAGTCGAGACTGAGGGTGATTCCGAGAGCCAGGACGATTGCCAGACAAGTCTTCAGCGCAAGTAACAGCCGTGCGGAGTCCAATCCTAAGAACAGACTCTTCATTTCGAGTTCCGCCGGTTGGGTTCGATCGCCACCGACGCGGTTGTTCCGGCAACCAGTTGGATACTCTCGGGCACGTCTTCCAGGCGAATGCGGACTGGCACCCGTTGCGGCAGGCGAACCCAATCAAACGTCGGCTGGACTTGGGGCACCAGATTTGCGCTACCTTCGGTATTGGCGATGCCCGGAGGATTGACCGCGTAACCGATGCTGTCCACTACGCCGCGCAGTTTGATGTCTGGATGGCTCATCAGGGTGACAATGGCACGGTCACCCGGATGAATATGTCTCAGCTTGGATTCTTGGAAATAGCCATCCACCCGGAAGGAGCCGCTATCGACGAATGCGGCGATCGGTGTCCCGGTCGAACCGAACTGTCCCTGATCGACGTCAAAGTTGGTGATGTAGCCGTCACATGGCGCGAAAACCGAGGTCCAACTCAAGTTGAGCTGCGCCTTTTCGAGTTGGACTTTGGCTGTCCGGACGCGTACATTGGCATCCCCGGGCTGACCGAGATTTGCCTGAGCCTTGTCCCGGTCCGCGTTGACGGTAATCACCGCGGCCTGAGCCTCGGCCAAGCCGTTTTGCGAGATGACCAACCGGGCTCGAGCTTCTCCCTCGGCGGCTTGGGCCTGATTAACGGCTGCTTGTGCCTGGACGAGGCCGGCATTCGCACTGCGGAGTTGAGCCTTCACGGCATCGACGGCTGACGCTTTGGCTTCAGCCGTTTCCACGGAGCCAGCTTTGCTCTTCGCCAGACGCTTCGCTCTTTCGGCCTCGCGCTGGGCTTCTGCCAAATTTGCTTCGATTTCTGCGATCATTGCGCGAGCTGACTCGATGCCGGACTCAGCCTCGGTGACAACTGCTTCCGCAGATTGGATGCCAGCATCCGCCTGCGCGATCTGACCTTCTGCCGAAGTGACAGCGGCGTTACGCTGCTTGATGGTTGCTTCCGCCGCTCTCAAGCCCGCCTCCAACGCTTCGACGTCTTCACGTGCCTGATCCAGTTGGACCTGGGCTTGATCGACTGCCAACTGATAGTCGCTGGGATCGATTTTGAAGAGCAAGTCGCCTTTGGAGACGAATTGATTGTCCTTCACCACCACCTCGACGATATAGCCTGACACCCGGGGCGCGACCTCGACGATGTGCGCCCGCACCTGTCCATCACGGGTCCACGGTTGATTCGTCCAACGTTGATAGACGAAATACGCCGCCGTAAGCGCAGCGAGAAACAACACGAATGTTGGCAGTTTCGAAGCGACGTTCTTGAGGGTGCTTTGTATTGTCATGATTGTTTAGGGTCTGATAATGAACAGACCAATGAGTGTTGTCGTTAGCAACCACAGCGCAGTGAAGGCCAAGGGAGGATGCCAGAAGAAGCGGTCGAGTCGTAACAAATCAAATACCCTCGCGAGGACCAATGCGCAGAACAGACCGGCCAAGATCGATACAAAGAGTGGCGGAAAGTACAGCCCCAGTATCTCAACTTCGCATGGAATATCGTTGAACATGGCCATTTTCCATTACGAATGACGGCAGCACGGAATCAATCACGAACAAAAATAAGGCGGTCGAACTAACCCTACCGGCACGGCCGACATCGCATACACAGAATACGGACCGACCGTACCGTTGAGAATCGGCACGATGATCAGAACGCCGCTCCCGAAGGTGAAGCCAACGGTGTCGCTGTTGCACTAATGAGTATGCACATGGAAACCACGAAAGTACATCGCTCACAAAGAGGGATAAATGAGTGAGGCGTTGGGATGGAAAATGGCTGCGAAGCGTTTGTTCACATGCCCTTTACCATTTCCAAGTGGGTTTGCCGCAGCTTGGGTCTGGGGTGAGCGGATGATCACTCTCCGCTGAATTGTTTGACGGTATCGGCTAACGCCCGCGTTGCAACCGCAACCGTCAATCCCGTAAACAGCATCCCGTTTATCCCGATCCCGACGCTGACCACACGTCCCCAAGTGGTCACTGGCTCGATATCGCCATAACCAATGGTCAGCCCCGTGATGAAGGCGAAGTAGATCGATTCGCCTACTTGCAGACCTTCGAGATACGAGATCAAGACGCCGCCCAATACCATCTGCACAAGCAGTACGATGAACAAATGACGGACGATGAATACGTACTTTGAGAAGAATCGAACGACGGTAAAAAATTCGTTTTGCTCGTTGTTCATATCACAGGTATCCATGTTTGATTGTCGTGACGATCGCCGCAACGGTGTCAAATCATACCGCCACGTGCGTCGACGCGAGCCCCGTACTTCGCTGCGAGTGGATTGGCCGAAAGTCCGTGCAACACGATACTCAAAACGATCGTCCAGACCACCACTGCCACAATCGTATCGTTGCCCGTTAACTTCTCGCCGACGACCATCACCACGAAGACAATACTGGCCAGTCCTCGGGGACCAAACCAGCCCATGAATAGCAACGTGTCACGTTGGAATCCTGTTCCGATCAGGCACAAGAAGACCGGCAACATCCGCACGACGGTCAAACTGAGAAGTGCGTACACCAACACTTGCCAGCTGAATCCAGGCAGCAGCAGACCGAGGATCACCGTCCCGAATGTAAACCAGGTCACCATGGCGACAGCGTCGGCCGTGCCTTCCGCAGCATCCAAAAATTGCTCTTTGTGCTGCTTGGTTAAGGCTCCAAAGGTCAGACCTCCAACGAACGACGCGATGAATCCGGAGCCTCCCAGCCACTGCGCCAGACCAAAACATAAGAGAGCGAGCGCAATGATCGGCATCTGCAACCAAGTGTCCGATACCCAACCGCGGCTCGCGCAGTTTCGCAGAGCAAATCCGCCGACCACCGCAAGTGCAAGACCGACCGCCACTCCGATCCCAATGACTTCCAGTGGCAATTGCATAACGAGCCCGGCGGATTCGGAAGCTTCGACCGAGCCAGCTGCCAGTGCGAGAAAGAACAAGATCACCGGCACGCAGATGCCGTCATTCAAACCGCTCTCGACATTCAGGCTCTCCCGCACCTTCGCGGGCACGACCGGATTCGTGACAACCGCTTTCCCGAGCGCCGCATCCGTGGGCGCCAGCATCGTTGCGATCAGCGCGATTTCAAAAAAGCTGAGATCACCAAAGATCCACCAAGCCAATCCGAGTCCCATGGCAATGGTCAGTGGCAAGCCGATCAGTAAGAGACGCACGGGAATCGCCTCGACGCGCCGCAGAACGCTCAGGTTGGCATTGGAAGAGTCGGTGAAAAGACAAATCGCGAGTGCAATTTCGGCCAACCGGCTGATGGCTTCACCATCGACCGATAAGTCAATCAGACCGAGCAGATGGGGGCCGAAAAGCATGCCCACTGCGACGTAAACAAACGCACCATTGACCGGTGTTTTCTCAAGCCGCGACGCAATCAGACTGTATGCGAACGCGAATGCGGCGAAAACGGTTAGGATCTGATACCCGGACATGGTTTACTCTTTCGTTGAATCGGCTGGTTCACGAAGCCCGAGCTTGCGCGTCAGCCGCAGGATCCGCAATTGTGTTTCGTCTCCCATCACAGCGCAGGCATCAAAGGCTTGCTGCAGAATCGCTTGACATCCCGGTGTGGATGACCACGGAAAGGATCTTGCATCGCAGTTAGCAAAGGCCATTGCATTGCCCGTGCGGTGATTAGATCAGTATGCAGGTGGAAACCACGACAGCACATCGCTCATAAAGAGGGATAAACGAGTGATTTCAGGCGAAATGCATGGTGGTATTGAGTAAACGGTCGTTTGGCCGAATGACTTCACAACGATGTGGTCAGCCAATCCTTCGCCTCATCCAAATGGGAATGGTCGAAGTACTCGATCGTTCCCCAGGTAAACGGCCGGCAAAAACATGCGATTTCTTCCAGCCATGTGACCTCGTCGACGATGGCCAGACGCTCGATCGCTTTCCAGTGCCGAAGATCGAACTTCATGTTCTTCCAATTCGAACCGAGCGTCCAGCCGATGCAGCTGCGCATCTCGAACAACACACGAACTTTGCCGTGCACATGAGCGTGCTGTTCGACAGCATCCGCAAAGGTTACATACGATCCGTTTGTCAACTGACCCGTCGCTTCCACGTGCAGCAACATGTCAGAGGAAGTAATTTCTAAGTCTGCAGCCATGTGTCGCTCCCGTTAATCACAATCGATGCATTTGTTCTCGTGATAGGACCAGCATGCGAAAATTCCACGAGCATCTACCATTTGTAATCATTCGCCCCACGGAATGGATTGCCCGTCCTGTCTTCACATCAGTATGCAGGTGGAAACCGCGAAAGCACATCACTCATAGAGAGGGATAAAAGAGTGAGGCGTTGTGCAGAGAATCCCTTTCATTGCCGCCCAATAATTCTTTTGAGAGAACGTGAGGCACGTTTTGCCTGAGGAGAAAACGCCAATGAGCAAAATCAATTCGATTGCTGCTGTGGACGCGGACCGATAGGAAAAGCCGGATAGGTTGTGATCCGATCATCACACGACCTACCAGGAAATACTCTTTGGTTTCTAGGCCCAATGGGCGTGAATTGTCTCGATGAAGGTTAGGTATCCCGACGCAAGAAAAGGATCGAACCAATGATGTTGGGTGCCCAGATCACTAGGTCCTGCTGGAACCCATTCAGCGACGGAATCATCGCGTCGAACGTATTGAAGTTGAACAGAATCGTGCCGACGAACTGCAGTACGCTACTGAGCCATCCGATGTCGTGGGGCCGCCAACCGAGGTGCAAAGGGGTCAGGTCCTGACCCGGTCCTACCCCCTTTCTTCTACCGCTTTTTGTTAACTTTTTGCGTCTACGAGTCTAATTTCGCATCTTCGGCTTCCAAGCGAGTTTCAATTGCTTCCAGCGTGGCAAGATCGGCTTCCTCGACGCAGCCTGCGGCAAATTCAATTGCGCCCACCGCGTAATTTTCCGGATGGTCCGCTCGCTTTTCGAGTTTGCCAATCTCCCGGTTGGCCTTCCATTGCTGCCCCGCATTCGTTGCAGAATGTCGCTGATTCTCACTTAGAACGCAATTGAGAAGCGTAGTTTTACCAGCACCGAGAACCCCGCCGATTACGATGACGGGAACCGATGCCTGATCGGGGCGTTTCGCCAAAGCAATGTCGGAATTTTTTTGCATCACACTTCCGTAACAGGTCGACGGATGGGTTTGCCGGGATAAACGCCCTCGACAATTTTGGAGTCCTTCACAACCGGGACGCCGTTGACGATGACGTGGGGTATTCCCGACGATGCCAATGATCCGTTCTCACGGGTGGAGTTGTCAGTGATGGTGTCCGAATCGAAGATGGTGATGTCGGCATCGGCGCCCACCTGCATGCGTCCCTTGGCCGCCATCTGCGGCACGCCACACTCTTCCATGAACTTGCACAACAGGTAGCTGCTCTTAGCCACAGCGGTCATCAGCGGCATGACCTTCTGCTCGCGGACATACCGGAACACCTTGGCATAGGTTCCGGCGTTGCGTGGATGCCCATGGGCTTCGTCGTCGGGACAGCCATAGGGCACGGTCATTCCGCCCTCGGCATCCTTGCTGCCTTCACCGTCGATATAGGGCACGGCATCGCTGCCCAGGCAGACACTCGGCCAAGCCATGGCCTTGACCATATCCTTTTCCGTGCAATGCTCGAACAGGATCGTGGCGCCGGGCTCCTTTTTGACCTCTTCTTCATAAGTCTCTTTGGTCAATGGCTGCATCGTCTTGACCAGCGTGATGTCTCCATAGGTGTGACCCATGTTGTTTTGATAGTTTTCCGGATGCAGATAGTCGGCCATCATCACCGAAGAACCAAACGTGTAGGGATACATCTCCAAAAGTACTTTCACTCCTGACTCCCGTGCTTGATCAACCATCCGGGCGACATCTTCGACCGCACTGAGAACCTGGGCTTGATAGTGGTGAACGAGAATTCCCGCGCCATGCATATTGGCACTGGCGATCGCCTCCAGCGTGCCGAGAATACCCTCGGTAGGTAGCGACAGACTTGAGAAACGCCCATGCACCGTGGCGAAGAGCCCGTGTTTGCCCGCCAGTCGCCAGGCTTGGTTCACTTCGTACGCGGTGAGTCCCGAGGTCGCGTAGCCAATCGGCGTGCCCACTCCCAAGCCACCCTGCCGGATCCCTTGCTCGATGAGCTCAAGAATCTGCTCAAGTTCCTCGGGTGAGGCTTGATGGACCGACCACTGGCTTTTGGATTTCCACATCTCCAAAAACAGATTCCCAGTCGTCGTGGTGATATCACTGAAGACGACATCGCGAATCGGGAGATGGCCGACGCTTGCTCCGTAATTGGCCTGGGCCCGGCCCTCGAGGCGGTCATACCAGACGTCCACCGGCCAGGCGCCAGCTTCAAGATCCATCTGGGTTGTTCGTCCGTCGAGGATGCCCTTCTTCACTCCGAAGGCATCGTTGGCCGAGTGCGAATGACCATCGATAAAACCCGGCGCAACAACATGACCGGCGGCATCAATGGTTTCATTGCCATCGAGTGCTTCCTCCGTGATGATCGCGATCTGGCCGTCCTTGACGCCGACGTTGCGCACCGCGTCCAATCCACTTTCGGGATCCATCACGCGTCCGCCGTTGATGACGATGTCATAGAGTTCGTTTTGTTTTGTCATCTCAAATCTCCTGGTTTGTTCTTTTCTGTTGAAGAGGCATTTCGGAAAAGTCTGTTATGTGATTTCTGCGGGACTCGTTTCCAGCAATCGCTTCAGTCGGAGAATCGGTGACTGCGATTCGTCTCCAGTCCCGATGCAGTTCTCAAAAGCAGCTTGCAGTGCCTCGCTGTTGATTCCGCCCCGCGATGCGATCAGGACGATTTCTGATCGCGGTGGCTGGGATCCCCAAAGTGCGGTGTCGGCGAGGCTGGTTCGCTTGCCCACCATCTGGAGTGCAATCTGGTAAGTCGGTAATTCTTCGAGACAGACGATGCCCTTAGCCCGATAGATCGTGTTCGGCAAGGATTCGACAACCCTCCGCAGCCTGGGCAACGACAGCGGCTGATCGCAGCTCCAATGCCAGGTTGAGAACGGGTGATCAAAGTCGTGATTATGGGAATCTGCGTGATCGACGGGATCTGCACAGGCCACCGGGTGCTGCATTCCGGCCTCGTCCAGTCCTGCACCGAGCATCAATTTGAGCGGCACCCGCGCTTGATGGGTTTCAAAGATCCGTGATCCCGGGGCAATCTGGTGCACGAGAGCTCGGACCTTGGCCAAGGCTTCTGTTCCGACCAGGTCCACCTTGTTCAACACCACCATGTCAGCGACACGAATCTGCTGCCGTGCCAGGACGCCCAGTTCGTCGGTGAGCGACGGCAGCTGTTCGGCATCCACCACCCCGATGATGCAGTTCAGTGACAGAAAGGGTTGCAACTCAGGCATCAGAAAAGTGTTCGCCACCTCAACGGGGTCGGACACGCCGCTGGTTTCGATGATCAATTGATCCGGCGGCTCCGCTCGTTGCAACATCCCCAGGCAAGCCGCCACCAGATCGTCACGAATGCTGCAGCAGACACAACCGTTGGCGAGGTTAACCGTTTCCCCTTCGACACCGACGATCAATTTGGCGTCGATATTGATGGCACCGAAATCATTGACCAACACCCCGACACGACTCCCGTGGTCTTCGCTCAGAATATAATTGAGCAACGTCGTTTTACCGGAACCAAGAAAGCCACTGATAATGGTCACCGGAAGCGACGGCCGCTGCGTCTCCTCAGTTTCTCTGGCAGGGTCGGGCGAGTTCAAAGGCATCTTGTGAGTCCCATGGTTAGGAATGAGCGGGAAATAAGTGGGATAGGCTTCCAGCCTGTCATGCCTGAAACGACAGGCTGGAAGCCTGTCCCACTTTGCACCTTAACTCCGCACTGCATTGCGAATGGGTTGACCGGGATAGACATCCTTCAACACTTCCGAATCCTTGACGACGATCGTTCCGTTGACCAGCACATAGGGGATTCCCGTGGACGCCAGCGTCATCTTTCCCGCAACGGGCTCTGAGTTGTCGGTCACTGTTTCCGGATCAAAAATGGTGATATCGGCTGCGGCACCCGCACTCAAGCGGCCCCGTCGTTTCATGTCGGGCGCGAACTCTTCAAGCCATTTGGCCGGCAGATAGGTCATCTTTGAAATCGCAGTCATCAGCGGACAAAGATCCTTCTCGCGCACCAATCGCAAGGTTCGCGCAAAGCACCCGGCGCCACGGGGGTGTCCCTGGCCCGTTCCGAAAGGAGCGTCCCCAGCGGGAATGTTTCCATCCTCGTCGATGAATGGCATGCTGTCGGAACCGACAATGACACCTTCATGTTTCATGGCCGCCATGACATCGGGCTCCTTCATGTGCTTCATCATCATCATGCCACCAGGATCCCCGCTCCGATATTTGGCGAGGAGTTGCTCTGTCATCTTCTCTCCCGTTTTCACATACGTAATGTCCTCGTAATCCATCCCCATCGCCTGCTGGAATCCAGGGCCGAGATAGTCGGCGCCAATGATTGAGGAACCGTAGTCGTAGGGATACGCTTCGGTAATGACATTCAGTCCGCGTTCGCGTGCCTTGTCGACTAGTTCGAGAGCTTCGCGAGTGCGGCCCAGGGAAGTGCTGTGGATATGGTGGATCAGCAGCGGAACATCCTGCACCCAGGCATCCGAAAGCGCTTCCATGAGCGCCAGAACACCGCTTGGCTGGATGTTGGACATATAGCGCACATGGCTTCCGACAAACGTTTTGTAACGCTTCGCCACGCCGTAGACTGCATAGATTTCCGCCGACGTAATCTTGTTGTAATACCCAATTGGCACACCGATCCCGAGAGCGCCCTGGTTCAATCCTGCTTCGACATTGGACAGGATCTTTTTCAAATCCTCCGGATCGTCGGCTGTCTTCTCATGCCACTGCGCACCGTCAGTGGCAGCGGCGTTGATCGCTCCGCCGTAGAGACCAAAGCCCTTCGGATCCACGCCGTCCATCGCGGCAATGCGGCCAAAGGCATGGCTGACGGTGGCCCCGTAGTTGACTTGAGCTTTCCCCTCGAATGCGTTGTAGAAGTCATCGACAGGATAGGCTCCCGCTTCGAGTTCCAGCGGAGTGGTCACGCCGTCCCGCAACTTCAACTTGAACGCGAAGGCATCCTGACCATGTGAGTGTGTATCGATAAAGCCCGGAGCGACCACGTGTCCCGTGGCATCAATGGTTTCCTTGCCATCGATTGCTTCCTCAGTGATGATCGCCACCGTTTCACCCTTGACGCCGACGTTGCGCACGGCATCAAGGCCACTCTCGGGATCCATCACGCGGCCGCCATGGATGACGATGTCGTATTGTTCGTTTTGTTTTGTCATCTTATGTTTGCTTCTTATTTCAAAGTCTGTGGAGTAACCGTTTCTTGTGGATTTTGCTCAACGTTGCGACCGCCAATGCGGATAAATTCACCGGGCGGCCCCATTCGAATGTTGAATAGGATGGTTGCGGCCCGTAGTGAAAACGCGATCAGAAACGCCAGTCCTTCAGCAACGCCTTCCGGTAGCGATAGTTGGATCAGCACCGCATAGGTAAGAGACCCTGCCAGGGCTGCAGTCGCATAGAGTTCGCCGCAGAGGATCATTGGCTGGGTTTGGGTCATGGTATCGCGGATCACACCACCGCCGGTGGCAGTCACCATCCCCAGGAACACGGCGACAATGAACGGGGCGCCGAAACCCAGCGCCACATGACATCCAACTACCCCGAAACAGGCCAAGCCGAGTGCATCAGACCAGATCATCCCTTTCCGCTGGGAGATGTCGTGTTTGATAAAAAAGTAGGTAGCGAGCGCCGCTACCATGCACAGCACCAACTCTGCTGGATCCTGCGTCCACCAGACCGTCCGCCCCAACAGCAAATCGCGGGTGGTACCGCCGCCGATTCCGGTGATGGTACCAATCAAGACAAATCCCAACGCGTCCATGCGATGCCGGGCCGCACACAACGCTCCGCTGATGGCGAATACCACATCACCGGCATACATGATTGCCAGAATGCTGGTGCTTAGCGGTTCGCTTGGTGGTAACATTTTTCCCTTTTTCGATTGGCCTGTGATTCAAAACTCAAACGTGTAGTAGTCGCTCATGCGATCTTCCATCTGGTTGGTGCCGGCGATTGGACCCACGTCCCCCAGGTAAAAGCGGACGCTGATCTCCGGCTTCGAGAGATCGGCAGTCGTATTGATCAACGTGCGTTCCATGGGTGCCGCCTCAGCCTTTTCATCATCGACAAAAGAACAATGAACGGCATCGGTCATTGCCGTGGCATCTTCTTTCTTGAACGGCGGCTTGAGACCTGCGTAGGCGTCCCGGAAAATGAGCTGACGTTGAAACGTGTTGTGCTCCTTGCTCTCGTCAAACTCGGGATACGTCGGCGGTGTCGGATAGTTGTAAACCGGGTGATTGGTAATGAAGAGCGGTTCATTGGCTTTGCGGTCAGTAAAGACGTACGCCTGTGAATGCTTCTCGATCTCGAAGATGGTGGCGGCGCCTTTGGCATCCGCGATGATCATGTGGGCGGTCATGATCATGTGCATGATGCGATTGCTGAGGATCATCTGCTTGGCCTCTTCCACGGTGGCGCAAGAGTCGAGGATCATCCCGACCGCCTGGACCATGGAGACTCCGGACATCGCCAGGCCTGACGGTGGGCCAGCTTCGTCTCCCACACCTGCCGGATCGTGAAAGAGCGAGATGTAGAGACCTTTTTCGTTGAGGCCATCGATGTAGGGCGACAGTAGTTCCTGGCCACCGATCAGAATGGTTTTGTAACCCGTGTCGGGCCGGGTCTCCAGAACCACGCCACGTTCCCAACCCCGGTAGGCCCCCTCGGGAGCCTGCTTGCCGAAGAGTTCACTCCACAGCACCATGGCCATCAGGTCGAAATTCCGGGAAACAAACGTCGCGCCGTTTTCGCTCTTCTCAATGGGTAGCACGGCAGCCGAACAGGTGTTCCCTTCCAGACTTCTGCCTCGGCTCGCGTCGTACCAGTCGTAAGGCAAAGCGGTCGCATCGTGCACTACGTCGTCCGCCGATAGACCGTAAGCACGAAGCACCCCTTGGGAACGTTCCAGCATCGCCGGCCAGTTGCGGGCCAGGTATTCACGTCGCGCCACCGCATAAATCGGTTCGTCGTAGACGCCCAGCTTGGTGCCGTATTCGTTCTTGGCGAGGGTGCCGAGATCGAAGCCGATTTCCTCGTTGGTGCCTTCGACAATGATGTGCCGTGGTTTAGCGTAGTCGCCGTCGTTGGAGGGGTAGATCGGTTCGTTTTTCAGAATGCTCATTGTCTTCTTTCTTTAGTGTGTTGTTGTAGACTTTGCCGTCCTTGATGATCACCTTGAGGTTGTTCTTGGCATCTTCGATGATGGATACATCCTCCATAAAGTTCTTGTTGAAGATGACGATGTCGGCCATCGCACCTGCTTCGATCACCCCCACCTTGCCGTAGGCATTGCCCTTGCCCGTCAAGTTCCACAGCGTTTCTCCAGCGTAGTTTTTGAAACACGCGACCGAACCGGGGCAACCGGCGTTCGGTTGCCCCGGGGTCGAAGGGCTTACTTCTTCAGCGTGATCGTTACCTTATCGATCTTGCCGGTGTACTTGCTACCCTCGCGGTCGTACTCTTCGGACACGGTGGTTTCCATGTCGATGCCGACTCCGGCAGATTCGTCGGCAGAGAAGACTGAAAATTCCGTTTTGGGAACCTTCACCGTAGCTACGGACTTGTCATTGACGTAGAGAGTCGCCGTGCCACCGGCACCCGGTTTCTTTCCTCCGTCGTAGGCGAAGTCCATTTTCACGGTCGACTTCCCGCTGGGCAATTTGGCAGTGCCCGCGGCGACCGAGTGCTTGAGACCGAGATAGTTGTACGTGTATCTCGGAACTCCCTCTTTAACGTGCAGCGCCCAACCGCCGAAGCGTCCGCCTTGCGCGACGATCACCCCATTGGCCGGTTTGTCTCCGCTCTCAACTTCGGCCACGATTTCAAATGAGGTGTTCTTGATATTGATGAAGTCGTTTTCGAGCAGTCCGTTCATGCCCTCATAGAGAGTCAGACTGGTGCGTCCGAACATCAGGTCCGGTCGGCCGGCGATCTTGGGATTGAACAGCTCCTGCCGGCGATCGTCCAGTGGCAACACTTTGTATTTGACCGCTTCACCGAGAAAGGCTTGTTGCAGTTTGGCCAGCATTTCAGGGTGTTGTTTGGAAAGGTCCGTCGACATGCTGAAGTCTTCCGCGACGTGATAGAGCTCCCACGTGTCCTCGGTAAATCGAGTTTCGGGGCTCGCCCACGGCTTGACGTGCAAGGTGCCGGCGAACCAACCGTCGAAATAGATTCCGCGGTTCCCGAACATCTCAAAGTACTGGATCGTGTGTTGACTTGGCGCGTTCGGAAAGTCCCAGGTGTAGGCCATGCTGGTTCCCTCGATCGGCCGCTGTGGCGTGCCATTGACGATTCGCGGTTCCGGGAGTCCGGCAGCTTCCAAAATGGTCGGCGCCACGTCGATCACGTGGTGCCACTGACTGCGGATTTCGCCCTTCGCCTTGATGCGGTCGGGCCAATGAATCGCCATCGCATTGCGAGTGCCGCCATAATTGGAAGCGACCTGCTTGGTCCACGTGAACGGCGAATCAAAAGCGACAGCCCAGCCCGCCGCCATGTGCGGATAGGTGCTCGCGTCGCCCCAGTTGTCGTAATACTTCAACATGAAGTCGATGTCCGAACCCTGCGGTTCGTTGTTGAAGTACGTCATCTCGTTGTACAGCCCAGACATCCCGCCTTCGGCGCTGGTGCCGTTGTCACCGGCGATGTAGAAGATCAGCGTGTTGTCGAGCTCACCCATATCTTCGATCGCCTGAATGACTCGCCCGGTCTCGTGATCGGTCATGTCGAGGAACGCGGCGAAGACTTCGGCCTGACGGGCAAAAAGCTTCTGCTCTTTGGCCGAGAGATCTTTCCAATCCTTGATGTCGTCGGGCTTTTTCGCCAGCTTTGTGTCTTTAGGAATGACGCCCAGTTTCTTTTGCTGTTCGAAGATTCGCTCGCGGATCACGTCCCAGCCTTCGTCGAAATTGCCCTTTTGTTTTTCGATGTAAAATTTTGGCACGTGATGCGGTGCATGCACGGCGCCCGGAGCGAAGTAAACAAAGAACGGCTTATCCGGGGTGAGCGCCTGCTGGAAACGCATCCACTCGATGGACTTTGTGGCCATGTCGTTCATGAAGTGATAGTCCGGATCTTCCGGCGTCTCGACACGGTTCAGGTTGTGATAGACAGCCGGAGACCATTGATTGGTCTCACCGCCCAGGAACCCGTAGAACTCATCGAAACCGGTGAAGTTCGGCCAGCGAGTAAACGGCCCCGAGGGACTAATTTCCCATACGGCTGTTTCGTGGTGCTTGCCATAGGCGGCCGTGCTGTAACCGTTCAGTCGCAACGTCTCGGCAATTGTCGCGATGTCGTTGGGCAGCATGCCGGTCGCGCCGGGGAAGGCCGTCGCGACTTCCGTGATCTTGGCCTGGTTGCATGAATGGTGATTGCGGCCGGTGATCAGAGCTTGCCGAGTCGGTGAGCAAAGTGCCGTGGTGTGGAACTGGTTGTACAACAAACCGGCGCGGGCCAGTCTGTCAAAGTGGGGCGTTTCAATCACGCCGCCGGCGGCACTCGTGCCACCGAAGCCCAGATCATCGAGCAGGATGACGACCACGTTCGGTGCCTCCTTCGGTGCTTTGACTTCGAACACCGGCGGTGCCTTGGCATCGCGGGCGTCCAGTGTGGTGATTGGCGGATACCACGGCGCCTTGATGGGAAGTTCCGTGCGGTCGACTTGTGCCTTTTCTTGAGCCACAACGACTGTCGTCGTCAGTCCATATACGAAAAGCATCGCGACGACCAGAATGGAGCCGACGGTTCTAGCCGCGGGTGTTGCTCGTACATCTTCGGTCCTGGCATAACCCGACGTAAACGCGTTCGAATCAGTTTGTTGTTTCATTTTCACTTTCAAATCCCTCGTGTAATTTAGGTGTTTTCGATTCAATAACAGGTGTGAGTCATCTGACGCCAAGTGCTTCCTCCGTCGTGTCTCGTTTCAGCCTGTTGTGGACTTCCTGGCGATGAACCGGCACATTTTGCGGAGCTTCGATACCGAGACGAACCCTTCCTCCTTGGATCGCCGTCACCACGGCCTTGATGTTTCCGTTGATGACGATCGATTCGTCTTCCATCCGTGACAACGGACCAACATGCTTGATTCTCCTTCGCTTGTGGTTACTTTGGTGTTTCTTTGAATTGCTGTCGGTGGTCGTGACGTCGAACCCTCGCGGTACCCCGCTAGTGGTTGGCTTCTGGTTCATGACAAGGTTCACAGTTCACCGATAGGATTTGCGTGCGAATTTGGTACAGGGTATTGAGAACACCAATGAGATCGGCTTGGTCCTTTACTTGACCCGTCATGATCGTGATCGGTTGATCGTCTTGTTGCTCGCTTGCAATCTGCATTCCACCCAAGCGTCCAGACCAGTGTTCATCCACCCGCCCCATCACTGCGATGCGATAGCAAGCTGGTTTACCCGGTTGAATTTGTGGCCATTGTTCGTCAGGCATGTTCAACGCCTCCATCAATTCACGTCGCCCGCTGTTTCTATGTGTCGTTAGAAGATCATTATGCGGCCCTTCAAGGCAGATCGCATCACTCACAATGAGTGATAAACGAGGGAGACGGCCCAAAAAGAAGAGCTATCGACGCCCAGTGCGCACAGCTCAGGCCCTGCCGTCGCTGCCTGCGGTGACCATAACAGGGCCGGCCAGATGCCGGCAGCTTCGGGCCGCTGCCCAGCGCAGGCCTATTTGCCCGCCAACAACCCGAGTTCCTCTGCCCTGGCCACGGCCTGGCGGCGGTTGTTGACATGCAGCTTTTCGTAGATGTGCTTCACATGGCTCTTGACGGTCCAAATAGAGATCGACATGACTTTGGCAATCTCCTTGTCGTAAAGCCGCTGCGACAGCAGTTCAAGCGTTTCGAGTTCCCGGTTGGTGAGGGCGTCAGTTGGAGCATTGATGGATTTCGACGTCCGTTGCGGCAGCGAGCTGGTCGGCATCGCAACGACTTGGGCCGTTTGTTCAATACCGTCGACCCGTCTGGAATCCGCCTGTTCATGGGGGAAAGCCGACAGCAGCCGATCGATTAACTCCAGGCCGACCTTGTTTGAGCGCAATTGAATCAGCAGCTGGGCCATCGGCGGGCCGAGCTCCACAAAAGGGAAAACGAAGCCGCCTGGTTGGGCCAACCGGGCGGCTTTTTCAGCGCAATTGAGTGCATGCTCTTGTTCCCCTTGCTTTTGGTAAGCCACCGCCTGAAGGCACAGCATACCGATCAATTGGCAGGTATTATGTTGAGCCTCATTGGCTACCGCGTATTCGTGCAGTCGCTCCTGCGCTGTCTTGAGGCTGGCCGCCGAGCCATCTGCGATCAGCGCACGACAACGGGTAACGCAGGGAATCTCGAACCAAAACAACATTACCTCGACCCCCGGCGTGGGTAACCCAAGCCAGCGCTGCACAGCCTCCGATTGTCCCTGCATGACGGCCAGACGCAGCGCGCAGGAGTCAGCCAGAGGCTGGAAGAGCGGACCAAGGTTATTTACGAATTCAACGAGGGTCCGCTGCGTCGCTTCGGCCTGATTTGTCTGTCCTCGCAGCTGATAGGCGATCGCCAAAGCGACGATTGCATCGACAGCAGCGCGGGCGTGTTGGGAGTGTTTTCGCTTGAGGGCTTTTTTCAGAAATCCAATCGCGAGGTCAACCTCCCCGCGCTGAAGGTGAAAGATGCCATCGAGATAGTCGCACCACGCCAACGGGTATTCCAATTCGTTTGCTCGGGCGACCAACCGTATTCTTTTCAGTCTTGCTGCCGCCCCCATCGGATCGCCGGCAATGCAGGAGACAAAACTCAAGGTGATCAGGAGATGGGTTTCGCGGATTGGGTGCAGAGGTGACGGAGCCGCGAGCCACCCGGTGATTGTTTGAGTGACTCGAACAAGTTCCCCCTGCATCTGCCCGGCCAGCCCGAAAATAATCTCGGTCTCGGCGTGGAATTCGTGATCTGTCAGCGGGATGTGTTCCAACGCGTAATTGATGTGTTTCAGGCTGGTAACGCCATCTCCCTTGAAGAGCTCAGAAAACCCGCGAAAAAATGCCACCTGTCCGGACAGATTCGATATCTCAGGGTCCTTTCTCATCAGTTCATCGACCTGATCCAGAATCGGAGGAATCGCAGTGACATTCAGCCGGTAATAGTGAATCCATGCGCGGGCCAGTAACAGCTCCGGACGATTCATCACCTGTGCGTCAGGCAGCCGGGCGAGCCATTTCTCCACGACGTGCCACTCATCCTCATTCATCATGGCGCGGGAATGACGCTCGACGATTTCCGCCGCTCGTTGGGAATCGCCAATCGCCAGGGCATGATCGATCGAGTCTTCAATGAGACTTTCGACCTCATACCACTCGCTGGCTCTCAAATGCAATGCGGCGATTTCATCGTTGCCGTGGCAACGTTTCAACTGCCCTTGCAGCAGGTTTTGGAACAAGTGATGAAATCGATACCACTCGTTTTGCACATCCAGCGGGACCACGAATAAATTACTTCGTCTGATTTCCTCAAGGAAATCCCGTCCCGTCATTTGCGCGTCCGTCATACCGTCGACACGAGTGAGCGCTTCGACGAGCGCTGCACAAAACTGATCCACAATAGATATCTTCAGCAAATGTTCCCGGATCATTGCTGGCTGGGCGGAGATGACTTCTTCCAACAAATAATCCTGGACCTGCTGCGAACCCCCTTTCAAGCTCAACACGAATTCCTCAGGTTCGGCATGGCTGCGCAACAACAAACCGACCAGGTGCAGACCGACGATCCATCCTTCCATCTCTAATTCGAGGTGCGCCAGTGCCGTATCACTCAGTGTCGTGCCCGCCATTTCCTGAAGAACCGCTCTGACCTCTGGCTGCGAGAAACGGAGAGCGTCCTGCCGGATTTCTGTCAACCAACCGCGAGCCCGCAACGCTGAGAGCGACAATGGCGGATCGTGTCGAGTAATCAGCACCAGATGCAGCGAGCGGGGTGGGTACCGCAGGAGGTCTTCGAGTAGTTCATGTACAGCCGGTTCGGCGACCAGGTGATAGTCATCCAGCACCAGGACGAAGGGCTCCTCGATCGCATCCAGATCATTGCTCAATGTTTCTGCCAACACACCGAGAGGAGGCATTTGAGCGGCTTGCAGCAGAGCGATCGTGTTGACACAGGCCACAGGGATGTGCATTTCGATGGCCGAGACGAAGTGATTCAGAAAAGATCTGAGATCGTTTTGCCGTTCGTCGAGTTGCAGCCAGGCGGGTTGAGTATTGCTGGCATGCAACCATTGAATCACCACCGTGGTTTTGCCGTAGCCGGCCGGCGCCGACACGAGCGTCAACGGCCGCTGCGGATTCTGCTGCAAGGCGTGCGTAAGCCGTGGCCGCTCGACGAGCCCAGGCACCATCACCGGAGGCCTAAGCTTCGTCTTCAGGATGGTCGTCACCGGATTCTGGCTGGCCACGACACGCTCGCCCTGCTTACCACGCGACGGATCGCGACAATCAGTGCTCCCAGTGTCAGCAGGCTTCTCTATTTTCGGAGGTCCCATGGACAACGGTTACCGATGAGTGAATGAACGAGTGAGATGATGCAGCATCACGGCCCACAAGTTCGAACGCGACGGCTGCTTGTGCTGATGCGACCACTATCTTAGTTGACAAGCGAAAGCGACGACACTGCTTGATTGTCACGACATTCTGATTGAATCTGTTCGAGTTCTCGGACAATAAATGTGATGGAGTCGATTCGGACGAGTCGCTCGGCGACATCAATGAACTGCGAAAGAGTGCGTGCCTGCAAGACGATCGATCCGAGAGTCATCACGAAGAGCGTTGCTTCCGCTGTACTCTTTTCAATCTGCGGAATTGGCCCGACCGGCCAGTCCGCACGTTGAGAGTCTCCACCAGCCATTCTTGGCAGGTCAATAAACGCCGTGTTTGGGGCGTTTTTCAAGTTTCGGTGATTTGCCGGAAACCTCTCTTTCGAACTAGGCCGTCCCAGTTTCGCATGAGCCAGCGTCCGTCTCAATGGTTTTTGCTCTGCGCACTAGCGCGCTCTCGGTTCACAAGGTGGCTGCTTGTTACCACGCCGTTTGCTTCCGCCCCACCGAACCGGACGATTCATGTTTGGCTCGGGTTAACAGGTTGAGAGTCCTTAATCGCTCGCCACATTCTGCGTTGTTGTTTCCAATCAAGTGTTTTGGCGATGGGGCGGATGCTGGCTTCCTTGAGCGGGTCGCGGCCTTTGACGGTGTTGGGTAGGAATAGGATCTCTTTCTGGGCGGAAAACAAAATCCTCAGACACAAGAGCGAAGAATCTCCTCCTCCCTTAAGTTATTCATGCGTTTGGGCGGATTCGTGGCACGGGAATGTTCTTCCTCTAACCCTTGAACGACTCGCACCAGAGGCAAACTGACGGCAAATCGCGAAAACTCTTCAGGGGTTTCTCGCTGGGTTGCGACGCTACGTCTGACGTAGCTTAACGACCGTGCGAAATTCGTTTCGTTGTCAGCCACCGAACGCAAGTTGGTCAATTCGTACGCCATCTCGGTTGGTCCAACCGAACGCAGGCGAAAGTGTCCGCGCAGAGCTGCGTGATGACAATCTGCACGCCCTTTTACCGACATGGCGATCGGGAATTGGGGTGAAGGCCCCTCATCACGGGCATGGACCGTTTTCGCAACATGGACCGACACCGCACATCAGAAACGTTGATAGTAGGTTTGCAGTGCAGATGAAGAACATCAGATAGAAGGAGATTTTCTCGAACCAGGAAGCGGCTCTGGGTGGTGCTTCGCGCTCATCTTCAATTAAAAACAGGAAGATCGCCGAACCAAGGATGCAGGCGACAAAAATTAAGACGCCCCAAGTGTAGAGATGCATGCCGAAGAAAGGCGTTCCATAACCAAGGGGGGCTCCCGGTTCAGGCGAGATATGCAGCAATACCTGTCGCGTTGAAAATCCGCAGCCGACAACCGCCGTGAAAATGACAAAAGCGAAATGCTTCTTGCTGAACCCAAAGAAAGTATTCAAGCTCAATCCGAGTGCAACACCGATCATCCCCATCCTCTGAAGAAGACAGAGAGGACAAGGATCTTCGCCTAAGCCGTACTGGAAATAGAAGGCACCTAACAAGACACCGACAAGGATGAGCATGCAACAGGTGTTGGCGACGTACAGACCTTGTTTGTTCATCCTAGAAATTCAATCCAAGGGACGAATCGGCGTGATAGAGAAAGACACCGATGCTAGCTCCGGTGGCGGCGCCAAGCGTGATGAACGCAGCGAATTTTCGTCGAGTGTGAATGAACCAGAATGCCGCCGTGTAAAGCAAGAATACCAAAGCCATGTTTTCCTCCGATATCGAAAAGTAATGTTCTCATCTTAGTTGCCCCGCCTGTTGCCATCTCAGTTTTCGTTAGTACCGCTGAAATGCGAAACGTCAAAACTCAAGCGTCACCGCTTATAACAGTTCCGTGACGGGCCAGCACCGATTCGTTTTTCAATACAGCTCGTTCATTGACATGTTAACGTGAAGTTTAAAAGCGAATCGTTCCTAGTCCCCAAGGCTCGATGGGCTCAAGCCTTTGTGCCAACCGGAGTAAGACAATTTGCATTGTCACCTCCACCGCTCAGAATGCTACTTAGATTCGGACTTTTTGGGCCGCCAAACTCCAGGCAGCGTGAATTCGCAAAAATGGCCCGGTACATAGTCGCCATATTCCACGCTCTCTCCTGTCGGCTGGACCTTTTCAAAGTTCTTTGCACCCCAAACTGGATTGCCATTTAGCAATGTCAGCAGCACGCGAGTCTGGCTGAGTTCCTCGGGCTTGATTTCAAAGATGTTATTGGCGAGAACGATCAAATCGGCGCGCTTGCCGACCTCGATGCTACCGATGATGTCTTCACGCCAGATCGCGTAAGCTCCTTCGATGGTAAACGCTTTGACCATCTGCTCCACCGAAAGTGATTCGCCAGGAAATCGGCCACCTTCGCCATCGAGCATCGTCCTCGTTGCACCGACTTGCATCAATTCCCACGGTTTCCACTCCGGTGACGTTGGCCAGTCGGCGCCGGCCCCCACGTGCAGACCCGCGTCGATCAGATCCGTGAACGGATACATTTGGTCGACAAGTTCCTTTCGGACGTTCTTGAATACGGTCGTCTGGTTGTACGTGGTAGCGGCCGCCCAGTGGAACTGAACTTGTGCGATGATGTTCAGTTTCTTCATTCGCTCAATGTGGTCTGGCTGAACATGATCTAAGTGAGTCATGATGTGCCGGTCATCCATGCCCAATGGCTTGCCCGTGGCGTGGGCGTACTCCATCGCCTTGAGTGTCATGTCGATACCCGCATCGCCTTCGCAGTGGAACATCATCCTCATGCCCATTTCGGTATAGCGATCGACTTCTCTGTTCAGTCGATCCTGATCGTAGTTGGCCGGCGGGTGGGTTCCGTCTTTGTAGGGCTCGGACATAAACGCCATCGTGCCCGGAACTCCATCGATGGCCCATTTAACTGTTCGGCAATCCAACATCTCGGTGCCTTGGAACGGTCGGCCCTGGATCGTTTTGAGATTGACTTCGTCATCCAGCGGTGAAAAGTGAACTGTATTAATGGAGACTCGCAGGTTGAGTTCTCCCATTGCGGCGACACGCTTGTAAGGATCGTCGCCGCCCTCTCGTGTCATCGAGGCCGCTTCGATAATCGACGTGATGCCCTGCTCGTTTTGAAGCGAGACGCCTTTCTTGATGGCGGTCTCCTGTTGGGCAAGCGTGAACAGTTGCGGCGTCTGACGAAAACCGGCCAGCATGTGAGCTTTTTCAAGCAAGTGTCCGCTGGGTGTCTTGCCGTCTTCTTCGCGAACGATCACGCCGCCTTTGGGATTGGGCGTATCGGCGTCGATGCCAAAATACTGAAGCGCCGCGGTGCTGTACCAGCCGTTGTGCTGAGTGTCGTCGGCCAACATCGCTTTGCGACCGCCCACCAATGCATCAAGTTCCTGTCGCGTCGGTTTGGGGAACTGGCTCGGACTCCAGCCGGTGCCTAGCACCCAGTCATCTTCCCCCAGCGTTTTCGCGTGATTGCGGATCACTTCGGCTGAGACGCCGGCGGGTTCAGTCATCGTTTCGAACAGATTCAGCATCACCGAATTCGCTTGGCCGCCGATCCGCAAATGACAATGCGAGTCGATCAGACCAGGCAGCATCAATCGACCTTCAAGATCGACGACTTCGGTGTCATCACCGATGAATAGCTTGGCGTCGGCACTGGACCCGACGAATACGATGTCTCTGCCAGTCACCGCCACCGCTTCTGCCCACGGCTGTTGCTCATCGACCGTGTAAACCTTGCCGCCGGTGAAGACAAGTTCGGCAGGTTTCTGTTGCGCTCCCGCCGAAGCGGGCGATAACAACAACACTGCCAGGCAAAGTAATAGTTTGAACTCGCAACGACTCATACTTGGATTCCTCTCGATTGGATTTGTGTTTCCAGCAGCCGATACCTTGATCTGTTCTCGGATGACTTGGACATGGAATACGCTTCTTGTTTCGTTAATCAACGGTAGATATCAAAGCCGACGCTAATTGCTCAAGTGGCCAATGATGGCGTCCCAAGCGTTGAGGTTGTAAGCGTCATAGTAGTCGTCTGCAGATGTGGGCTGAGACGATTGTTTGATGATCGCAACTCCACGATGGATGTCGCAGTAGATCCACTGACCATGAATACCAAGTGCTGTGAATGCTTCCTTGCCCTTCTGGTGGCGAACCCACCATTGGGCTCGGTAGCTCCAATCTTCCGCCGCCATCATTCCAGTTGAGCTCGGCCCATTCGCAAAAGCCTCGACCGAAGCGCCGTCGGATAGCTGACTGATCACGTTCTTAGAAATCACTTGTTGCCCCCCAAACTTGCCTCCGCTAATCATCATGCTTCCGAATCGAGCAAGGTCTCTGGGTGTTGCGTTCAATCCGCCACCGGCAAAGAGTGTTGCGTTCGTATCCAACAGAACGTAGGTCTCGCCATCGGTGCCTAATTTGGACCAAAGCTTGTCAAACATGTTCTTCTGAAACGACACACCGGTGACGCGATTGGTAACCCAGTTAACGACATCCGTCTTGGGTGTTTGGTAATGGAACACATCGCCATGCTCGTGCTTGGGGTCTTTCCCCAGAGTCGGGAGGTATTCGTAGATGCTGTTCGCGTAGGTTTTTCCCGGTTGCGGATTCATCAGTCCCAAGACGACGCCATAGTGTTGAATGCCTGATTCCGGATCTGCATACTTTTCGGAAAAGTCCATTGCGTTGGTCATATTCAAAACTTGCTTGAACGTCGCATCGCTAAACGCACCCGAAGCTTTCAATTCGGGCAGGTACTTCGAAACGACCTCTCCTTCATCGGCCTTTCCGTCCGCAACTGCCTGCAGCCCAAATAATCCGGCGAACGACTTCGTCACCGACATCATTTGATGCGGATGATTTCCGTCCATACCATTGAGGTGTTTTTCATAAACAATCTTGTCACCCTGGACCACGACGAGGGCGTCCGAATAGGTCTCCTTCAAGTAGGTCTCCATGTCGACCTTTGTCTTTGTCGGCGCACCCTTTGCGTCCGGTTTGACCACCTTCAAGGCGGCAATCCCTTTGTCGATTTCCGCCGGCATCTTGATCGGTTGACTTGCGTTGCCGATCCCAGCGGTGGGATACAGCAATCGCATGTTCAGATACGACCACCGATTGAACGGCGGAGTCATCAGCGCGTTGGATCGATCAACTCGTTTGTCCGCCGGCGGAGGGAAGCCCTCCATCAGCTTCAGCTCTGCAGCGGACGCGAACTCGTCTTGTGCAGCGACATGCGTGGACAGGCAGCCAACGGCCATTGCCAAAGCCGCCAGGACAAACTTCGTATATCTAAAACTCATGATTAAGACTCTCTTTGTCAGTTCAGGTTGCTTTCGATTAGCCAATGATGACTCATTTGCAAATGCTTCAACGACGAAAATCGGGCATATTCTCACCCGAGAAAAGTCGTGGCGCCACGGATTTGTAGGCGTGGGCGATTTGAAAAGTTTGCAAGTCGTGATACGGCTTACCAATGATCTGCATTCCCGTCGGCATGCCTTGGGAACTGAGACGCGTTGGAACGTTTACGACCGGGCACCAATTAAGGACGTTCCATGGTACCGTCAGAGCTAGGATGAACGACTTGTGCATCTGGTGGCCCTCGAGCTCGAAGCCTTCCTTGGAGACGTCATAGTCCGCAGGCACATGCGGCGTCGCCAGAGAAGGCATCACGATCGCATCGTAGCCCTTGCTGAAAACGGCATCGGAGATCTTCGCATAAAGGGACCGGACATAGGCTTCGAATTCGGCCGCCTGCGTTGATCCGACACCGGGGGCGACCGCCTTCTTCGCAAAGTAGGCGGCGTACGTTGTCATCTCGTCGATGCGGCCAATGTCGGCGGCCAGACCGGCGCCCATCGGACCTGCCATCACGCCGCCGATGAACTTCTCCACCATCTCCGCCCAATCAACTTCAAGACTTACGTCATCGACTTCGGCGCCCAGCGATTTCAAGTCATCCACCCCGCCAGCAAACCCCTGCCGGGCGTCTTTGTCCAGAGGCACAAGCCCCATCGACCCGACGTTCGCGATCCGCATACCCTTGATGGGGCGGTATTCCCGCGGCATGAACAACTTGCTTATCGTCCCCGGTTCGTGCGGGGTCTGGCCGGACAGCACATTCATCATTGCGACCATGTCATCAAACGTTCGCGCCATCGGGCCGGTCCCACTGAAATGTGAGAGCGTCGACTCGGTAACCACGCGACCAAACGGTGGCTTGAATCCGTACAGCCCGTTGTAAGCACAAGGAAGACGGATGGACCCACCCATGTCCGACCCGGTCGCAAGGGTACACAGTCCGGCTGCCAGCGATCCGCCGGAACCGCCCGAGGAACCGCCAACCGCATAGTTCGTGTTCCACGGACAGCGTGAGACGCCCCAGAGTTTCGAATAGGTCACCCCGCTCATGTAGAACTCAGGAGCAGTGGTCTGGATGTTCAGCACCGCGCCGGCCCGTTTCAACTTGGTGACAATCGGGTCAGCCCGATCCATTTTGTTGTCTTTCAGCAGAACCGAGCCGCGAGTAACGATCCAGCCTTTGTCGTGGTGCTCGTCCTTGACGCCAACGGTGATTCCTTCCAACGCACGAGCCGTTCCGTTGCCGTAACGCTTCTCGGATACCTTCGCTTGTGCCAGCGCCGTGTCGAAATGCGTGTAGGTGACCGAATTGGTCTTTTCCCCGACCGCTTCGAACCGAGCGATCTGGGCCTTCAACAGGTCCACGGGCGAAAGTTTGCCAGACCGAAACAGTGGCAATAATTCCGCAGCCGACATGTAGCAGAGTTCATCCGCTTCAAACGTCGCGGCGTGTGCGGACGTTGCCCCCAGTCCGCAAGCGGTCACGCTCGCAGCCGACGCAACGGCAGCTCTGCAAAATTCTCGGCGGTCAAGTGTTCGGGGATGCATCATAGGATCGGGCTCTGTGTTGTCGGTTTTTAAGATTGAGTCACGGATTAGGTAGTGCGGGATATTACTCATCCATGATCATCCCTCTGGCACGTAGCATCGCTTGCTCGGCGCATTCTTGTTCTTGGCAATTGGCGTGATGTCGATCGCAACAGAATCGGCTTGCAAAACGCAACGATGCGACGAGCGCCTTCAATTCCTTGGATTGAGGCACATTGTACGAAGCTGTCGGAATGACCTCGCGCGAATCGAGAAACTTGTCTTTCGATTCGCCCTCGACATCTTGGTCCGCTGGTGTGTGCGTGAACCGACCGTCCATCATCGTGAACGCGACATCAATTTCCGCGATCTCGGTAGGCTTTACCGCGAACGGGTTTTTCTCTAGCACAACAAGATCGGCCAGTTTACCGACTTCGAGGCTGCCGATTTTGTGATCCATCGCTAGCTGCCATGCCGCATCGATCGTGACCGCTCGAATCGCCTGCGCGACCGTCAGCGGCGTACGATTTTCAGGGAACGGCTTTGATTCGCCTGGACGACTGGGGTCCATCAGCGTGACCGCTCCCTCGACACAGAACAGCGGCGCCTGCATGCTTGGCTGCGTGCTGGGCACATCTGCCGATAGGCTGACTTTAACCCCATCGCCCGGCAGGTCGGTGTAGAGACCGAACTGAGATTCGGTGCGTTCCTTGCCAAGCAGCCGATAAGCGTCTTCCCGCTGGTTGGACCAGTCGTTGTAGAAGTTGGGCGTGGCGTTGACTGGGATTTTGTGTTCGATGGTGCGTTTGTAGTCGTCCGGGTGAATCCAGGTGAAGTGGTGGATGGCATTGCGCATGTCCTTGTAGCCAGCCTCCTTCGCTGCGACACAGGCATCGACGGCAGCCCTTCCCGTTGCGCTGCCGTCGGTGTGAATGACGGTATGCAGACCCGCTTTGTTGGCAGCTAGCGTGACCGCTTTGATCTTCTCTGGCTGGATATTGAAAGCACCCTGCTTGCCGGTTTCATAGGGTTCAAGGTGCGGCGACACCTGCCCGTTCCAGTTGCCATCGGGGTGAATCTTGACGAAATCACAGCGGAGCATGTCGCCCTGAAATTTCTTCTGCATCCGAGAAGCAAAAGCGACAAATTTGTCCGGGTCAGCCTTCGCATTCTTAAAGAATGGCAGTGCCTGTACACGGAGCTTGAGCGTCCCCGCCTGCTCCAATTCGGCGAGCATCGCCATCGCGGCCTCGAAATCGCGTTCCATGCCGCCGTGCGTGTCTTTGACGTTCGGCGTGATGATGCCAGGATTCAGGATGGTAGTCGTGCCGTTATGGGCAGCGATGGTGAAGAGTTCTTCACTGCTTTGGCGGACCATCGTCTCCGCGTCCCAAGCGCCCATATCGATGTAGGCCTGCATCCATTGAATCTCGATGGCCGCCCCAGTCGGATTCCCATCGTCGTCCCGCACCCAATAAGTGACGCCCGGAAGCGTGTCTGGGGTGTCCTTGGTGATGCCAGCCGCTTTCAAGGCTGCTGAGTTGAGCCACGCGTCGTGGATGGTGAAATCGAGCATGATCGCCGGGCGATCGGGGACGGCGGTGTCGAGATCTTTCGCCGTGGGGCGACCCCCAAGTTTATCGGCAACCCATCCGACGCCCCGAATTACCTTTTCGTCCGGGTGCGTTTCGGCATACTCTTTGATCTGCTCAAGCGTCTCGGCCTTGTTCTTGGCGTCATAGAGATTCGCACCCAGGGCGGTCCAACTTGAAGCGATCAGATGGTCGTGAGCGCTGATAAAACCGGGCATGACCGTATTGCCTGAGCAATCGACGACTTTGGTGTCATCGCCAACGAGCGCTTTGGCATCGGCGCTGGACCCAACGAACACAATCTGATTGCCTGTCACTGCCACGGCTTCGGCCCAAGGCTGAGCGTCGTTGACGGTGTAGACCTTGCCACCGGTGAATACCGTATCGGCTGGTTTCTGTTGGGCGAACGCGATTGCCGGTAAGACCGCGATTGCGAACACACAACCCACAACTGCTTTTATGTGACAGTTCATTGAATTTCCTGCTGGCGTCGATGGGGAGAGAGATAAGTATTTAGGATCGTCCAAACAATAAGTGAGATAAGCTTCCAGCTTGTCATGGTCAAAACGACAGGCTGGAAGCGTATCCTACATCCCAGTCCCGCCAATAGTTGTTCCGACGCTCTTCAGAGGAGTCGTTTGTCTATCTAAAAGTCGAAGTCGTCAAATCCGCCGAAGTCGCCGTAGTCGTCGTCGCCGAAGTAGCCTCCGCCAAAGTCATT
>SJPJ01000001.1:3398793-3660691 GCA_007859835.1 Novipirellula herctigrandis
ATCGTATCCACCGAGATCATAGTTGTCGTAGCCGATGCCAAAGTCGCCAACATCGAGATCTTCTTGGAAATCAAGTCGTCCGCCAAAATCAATCGCATGGTCACCCGATCCAATTGCGTCATCACCGAATCGAAAGTTCAAATCGTTCAGGTCAAGGTCGACATCGTCTTGCCAGAAGTCAACGGAATCAATCTCTTCGAAGTCCGCGGTGACATTGTCCCATTCGGCCTCGGACATCAAGTCCCCCAGATCCGCTCGGGCCGCGTCCCAGTCCTCTTCGTCTGCCGTAACCACGTCGTCCCACTGGGCATCGCTCAAACGACTCAAGTCATCAAAGGCATCTCGCAAATCATCCTTATACAACTCAGGAATCTTGCAGTCACGAATCCAATCCTCCAACTGCTCCCAATCCTCGTCCTCGCGAGCGCGGATCAAGAGATGACGCAGAAGTTCGCGATCCTGTTCGTCACGAACAAATTGATAGATGGTTCCGGCCGCATACGCAGCCCGGGCCAACGGAGACCAACGGTTGCGATCAGCGTTGAGCGGCAAACGTCGCACCGGCCGATCGATAATGTGCCTGCGAACGATCCGCGAACTTGGCCTCGCCGCCGATCTTACAACGGGCTTCGCACTGGTCGTTCGCTTCTTCAGTTCGGTCAGTTCCCAGTTGCCACGTTTGAAGTTTAATCCGTAGGTTCCAGGTTTTGTGATTGTCTGCGTCTTCCAGGCGCGCCTGGTGTTGCCTGCCCAAAGCTCGATCGTTACGGGGAAGGACCGAGGCACAAGGACCGAAGCCTTACCAGGCTTGATCTCTCGACGGGTTGTTCTGATCTTCAGGTATGCGTCGTACCTATCCAGGTTTGCTAACACGACTTTGTCAGCCCCGTTCGCAGCCCCCTTGGTTGAGGAGTTAAAGAACGATCCCGCGAGAAGACATGCGGCGGCAACCAGTCGCACCTGATTTGAAAATGTGAATTGCATTGTTGTGTTCCAAAGATACCGGGCACTTACGCCAAAGAGGGGTGCTGCCAACTATAACTTGAATCGATCGTCGATAGGTGAATACAAACCCTCCAAAATATGCGAAACCAAATAAAATGCAGATTCACTGGCTCGGCTCTCAAGCCGAAGCAGTTGTTTGAGATGCCGAAAACCTGCACGATTCGATGACCAACAACAGACCGGAAGCCTATCCCACTGGTGCGTCGTTGGCGGAGGTTGCCTGGGGTGGTTCCCCGGAAGCCTCATGATCCCGTTTCGAATCGGTTTTGTAACCTACCGAAGCGGCGATCCATTGAGGATCTCGCGTGAATATCACATCCAACGCTAGGTGATCCAGCGCGCCAGCCAACGCGTTGGCGACTTCGCGTCGACATTCGTCGAGATCTTTCAGGCCGTAGTCAGCCCTTTCCCCACAGAGAACATACAACTGGATGTAGCTGAGACGCCCTAGCTGTTGCACCCGCATCTTCGTTTGGACGGTCTCGTCACCAGGAAACGCCGATTGAATGGCTGCAATGGCGCGATCCTGAAATGCGAGATCGGGTGCTTTGCCGACGATTTGATTCCAGTTGTCGCGAATGATCTTTGCCGGTATTGGCAAGCTGAGCAGAACGAGAACAATCACGACCGCTGGGTCAATGTACGGCATCAGATAGGCGAAGCTCGAATTGGCAAGCAGCATCGCGATCAGAAACGCAACCGCTACGGCCACCGAAAGGATTCCGTCAACCAACCAATTCTGCGTATCAACCTGCAGCAAGGGAGAGCGCGTCCGCTTTGACAGATTCGATTGCGCGATGGCTATCGCAAAACAACCGCTGGCCGCGACGAGAGCATAGACCATCGCCCAGCCCGCTGAGACATCCCGTCCGCCATCGATGATGACGATAATTGCCGACACGAGGGCAAACAAGGTAATGAACGCCATCAACAAACCCTTGGTCAGATTCAGCATCGGCTCGAAGGCCGCATAACCAAAGTGGAACACATCATCGCCTGGCTGAAGCACGAGCGTTGCCACTCGCAGCGCAACAAATCCAACGGCGCAGCCCACCAGAGAGAACAATCCGTCCAGCAGCACGGCATCGGATGATGTGACGACAGCGAATCCAATTCCCAGCACCGCCATGAACAGAGCCCCATAGATAGACATCCATAGGCCGCGTTGTTCAAGTTGATTTTCGGTAACCCGTGTCATGATGATTGAGGTTAGATATCTGGCTCGCGTCTAGCGAAAGGTTGCTAGTTATCACGAATGAAAGTCGGCTACATCCTACGAAAGTCATGGCCCCAACGCTACTCGTCGATTCGGTACCCCACATGCGAGATCGTGCAGTTTACGAATCCACCCTCCTAGCAGGAGGGTCGAGCGCAGCGAGGGGAGGTCGAATCGCAAATGGCCGATCCAACTTCAACTCCCGCTTGGGGTACCTAGCTCTTCAATCGACCCTCTCCCGAAGGGAGAGGTGACTGGCTGTAACTCCATACAAATTCCATACTTAAAAACTGCACGACGTCATGGCTGGAAGGGTTTGATATCAACGGAGACGTCGCTGCCAGCATAAAATGAATTACCGGACCTTGATGCGGCTATTGCAGACTTGGCCAACTAGTTTGATTGGCACCAACCAAATGAAACGTCGATGGCAGAAGACACGTATAACAATTGAAACCAGTTACCTGTACACGCGGATGCAGTCGATGCTTCGTCGTGATTGAACGAACTGGTGGCGAGCACAAGGGCTGGTGGCGAGAACAAGGGCTTGGGGGGCGGATTAGGGATCCTGGTGCCGAACACGGTATTCGCACATCAAATGGCCGAGAACTCCTCAATCTACACGTTTTCTCGTTACGTGCACTACGACGCGCCGCGGTCGTTTCTCGTTCCCGATAGCGGGATTTCCGTTTTACCGGATGGGCAAGTCGATCATCCATCCTACACACGTGCCTTCAACATGGAGGTCATGATGACCTCTGGACTTCAGGACGCGATGATGGATTGGTATCCACAGTGAAATGATGCACCGATCATTGTTCTACATTCTGCTGGCGTTGATCGTCGCCCTGGTCAGTTCGGTCCCGGTTTGCGCCCAGTCTTCCACCGGCCCAAACACGCAGTCATCAAGTTCAGGCCAAACCACAACCGGACGTTTACATGGGTTGATTGGTGAACGAGAGTTGAGCAATGTGCCGGACGATGTCGGTTACCAATTGCATGAGTCCGACGAGAGCATCGATTCGATTTTCCCCTACGGACCTTTAACGCCACTGAATGATCTTTGGGGTCGCTCAACAAAACGCGTCAACGAATCGCTTCGACTGGACCTCGGGCTAAACTACACGGCGGTCTATCAAACGGCTGACACGTCGGCGCGTGGCCCGCGTGAAGTGAGTGGCGGCGACTTTGACTTCTTCGGTCGCTGGCACCTGACTGGACGTGAAGATGATTGGCCTGGTTCGCTTGTCTTCAGTTCGGAAACACGCCATCGCATGTCGAGTACTTCCCCAAACAAGCTCGATACGGGAACGGTTGGCGGCACGATTGTCGGCTTTGGAGTGCAGGATTTCTCGTTGGTGCAGCTATATTGGGAACAAGGTTCCTTCGAGGATGGACTCATGATGCGGGCGGGTAAGATAGATCCCGCTTTAATTTATGACGGCGGTCGCTACGTCAGCTCAAACTACGCATTTCTTAGTCCGGCTTTCGCCGATACAACGCCGATGCCATTGCCCGGTGCCGGGATCGGGATGGCCGGAGCAATCTACCCGACCGATTCCACCTACCTTGTCGCCGGACTTCACGATGCCAACGGCCAACGCACCACGTCTGGTCTCAGCACGTTCTTTGATGACGCGGAGTACTTTTCCGCAGTCGAACTGGGCTGGTTCCCAAACGAAAATGAGATAGACGAGGGCAGCTACCACATCACGCTGTGGCACATTGATGCGAGAAAACGAGTGGGGCGGCGAAGCGACCAAGGTGTCGCATTGACGATGGAGCAGCAGGTCGGATCCGATGGACAGTTCGTACCCTTCTTGCGGTACGCCTACGCCGATCGCGGTCTCAACGGGATTCGCGAAAACCTTTCCGTCGGAATCGGCTTGGAAGGCCCCTTCTACCAGAACTACGACTTGATCGGCACTGCCTTCTCATGGCAAGAACCATCCGATCGGGGCTTGGGCAATCAGAGTGTTTTTGAGACGTTCTACCGCTTCTTCATCACGCCGCATACCCATTTGACACCCGACATCCAGGTCGTCATCGACCCCTCGAATGCTCCGACAAAAAGTTCCGTGACAGTCTTCGGATTGCGAATACGAACGTTGTACTAGAGCTCTGTCACAGCTAAGACTTCGGGTTGAACCGTAGTGGAATTCGCCAGAATTCCTTGCGATTCACAGACCAGGAAGGAATTCTGGCGAATCCCACTACCCTAAAATCAAGCTGTAACAAAGCACTAGTGCTTTGACCAGATTAAAGATTGGGGTTCAGCCGTAGCGGAAGTCGTCAAGACTTTCGGTGATTTACGGTGTGGGCCGAAACTCTTGACGAGTTCCGCTACCCCAAAATCAAAGTTGGATGAAGCACTAGAGCGTTGCGAAGAAATCGCAGTTTTCTGTTCACCCAGAGAAGTCACGTTCGAAAGCTGCCCCAATCGATGCCGGGGTTTGAATCGCGGGCGGGTCGACTCAAGTGCAGAACGTAGACGTTAAAAACTGTACTTTACCAAACCGTGATACAACATCGTCGAGCTGTTGTTGCTTGGCGCAATGTACGTCGTTTCGAGGTGGCTCACCTCAAAGCGAGTCTCCCATTCCTCGCTCAGTCTCCAGATGAAATTCAGCCAGTAGGCTTCGTTCCGGGCGCGCTGTCCCACCGTGCCCGCTGGCGGGATCGTACCGAGGTCGCTGTCCCTCGGGTTGTCGATTCCGTATCCGATGGATGTGGTGAAAGAGGGAGACTGATGGAAGAAAAACTCTCCGAATCCGCCCGTGCTGTAAATGGCCTCGCCGTCATTCGGATTCAGGCTTTGCCCGATTGCTCCGTTGTAAGTGCCAATCGCCTGTCCGGCGAAACACTCACCCTGGAATCCCCACCTCTCCCACTCCATCCGCAGCTCGGGAATGACCGCCCACGAGGTGGACACATTGCTTGCCGACAGGGCAAGGTTATCGACCGCTCGCGTTTCGCCGATCAGTCCTCCGATCGCGAACAGCAACGGCCTTTGACCTTTTTCCGCCGGTCCGAGCGTCACTTCCCAACGCGCTTCGGCATTGGGCAAGCCGTTATCGATTCCAGCCACAACTGGATCCGCGATGAAGTCGTTCACGGCTTGTTGCGTCAAGCCGAAATAGAGTGACGATCCGATCATATCAGAACATTGAAAGAATCGTTCTGCTCGAAAGCCTGGCCGAATCTGGCCAACGTTCCCCTGCATTTTGTGTGAACTCCAAGCGGGCGAGTTCGTGTTTTGGCGACCGATCGCGTCAGCGTCTTGCCCGACCCAAAAACGCCAATCATCATTTCGTAGCTCTGCGTAGGCCAACAAGGCAAAGAGGCCCGGATTGTTTTGGATTGGTTGTTCACCGAAGAAGTTCACTGCAACATTCGCCGACGTTCGAAACCCACCAACGTCTGGCCCCGTGATATTAAGACCAAAGATGGACTGTTGGGCGCTCGCTGTAAATCGAGAGTCGTCAATTCCCGGCGCTGGCCCGGGGAGTAGGAAAAGTGGTGAGCCGCGCAATTGTGTGCTTCTGTTAGTGCCGATCGCTTCTGCGAACACGGCTCCAAAGGGAAGAATGCGAAACTTCCCTTTCTTCCACGACAGTTTCTCCGCGCAACAATCACATAGTTCAGGCACTCCCGAGCAAACGGACGTTCGACAGTTCGGACAGGAATCGCATGCGAAGGCGTTGGCTGCTTGAACCACCGATCCAGATTCGCTGAAACTACTCAATTGGCTCGCTTGATCCAACCCAGTGAACTCCGGCGAGTCGTGCCACGTCACTTGCGAACTGTCCGCAGCGGATTGCTCACGTAAATGCTGCAACTGCGAGCGAGTGGTGTTGAGTTCGGTTCGTGTCGCCTCAAGCTGACGAGCAAGCTCCGAAATTCGTTGCGAATTGTCTGCGGCAGTTTGAGCGTCCACCATCGGAGTCATCACGCCCAACAGAAGCGTTGCGGACAGAAAGACACTTTTAATATTGAAAATCACTTGAACCTTCCGACTCTGACAATAATGCTGATCACAGGCTTCATCTCTATCGTCTTCGTTATTCCGATTCTCTAGGTTTGGTATCTCGGTGCGTTTTTTTCGATCCCCACGGTTGGGGTCGTAACGATTACGCAAGGGAACGCGGTTCGTTCAGAGCTTGGGAAAGTGGTGTTCTGCTGCTATTTCACGATCCTGCGAGGACAACCCCGAGTGTTGCTGGTTGCTGGCAAGAGCGTGTTTGACACAATCGTGCGGATACCAAGCTGGACGCACTCCACCTGTCGGGCTTGGTATATTGCGTTGACGACGAGACACACTAAGTCAATACGCGGCATCTTATCTGCTCGAATGCTTAGAATATGCTGCGTTGTTCAAACGATTGTTTTCTGGCCTCAAGACGTACTTCCTCAATCGGATACTTACATGAAAGATCCCATTCAACCCGTTCGACGCGACTTTATGAAAACCGCTGCGGCAGCTGCCTCTGCCGTAGCACTAACCGGAGTGACTTCGACCGCACACGGTGCGGATCAAAAGAAAGGAACGAAGAGCAAGATGATCCAAGTGAACCACGAATGGGGCGCCCTGAAAGAAGTGGTCGTCGGAGTACCCAACTTACGCCTCCCTTCAAAGTTGGCGGAAGCTCCCAAACAATTTCTTCCCGACACGTCAATCGAGTTCATCGAAAAGCACGCGGGGAAACTGGTCAAGGATTGTGCCCCTGATTTGTTTTCGCAATTCGTGGAGCAGGTCAACGGTATCATTCAGATTCTTGAAGATCGAGGCATCATCGTTCACCAGGTCAAGAAACACCTTCCCTCTGAGGAAGCCTTCTTGGCAGAACTGAATGACACGGTCATGCAGACTTACCCGCGAGATCCGATGCTAGTGATCGGAAACAAGTTCATCGAAACCGCGATGTACGAGCCAAATCGACGCAAGGAGCGATTTGCCATTCGCCGGACCATTGGCGACCGATTGGCCAACAGTAACGCTCGAATCGTGTCGATGCCTGAGCCCGAGCCTTTCCCCGCCGACGAGAACGGAAAGTATGGTCCGGGCCCCTTTCTCGAAGGTGGCGACGTCATGCTAGTCGGCCGCGACATCTACGTGGGAAATACAGGCAACGCGTCGAACAAGGCCGGAATGCGTTGGCTGCAGAATTGCTTGGGCAACAAATATCGCGTCCACGAGGTTCCGCTGAGTAGTCACTTCCTGCATCTCGATTGCGTGCTCGCTTTGGTACGCCCCGGACTCGCCGTGATCTGTAAAGAGGCCTTCATCAAGGGGATCCCTGATTTCCTTAAAGATTGGAAACTCATTGATGTATCAGCCGAAGATGCCGAGCAGAAGCTCGGCTGTAATGGCCTGGTCTTGGACGAGAATACCATGATCGTGGGCGACGACATGCCGGAGTTGGCAGAGTCCCTAAGCGCCGAGGGCACCGAAGTCCTGACCGCGAGAATCGACGGCATTTATTGGCAAGGTGGCGGTTTCCGTTGCTGGCATCATCCACTCGTTCGGGAGAGCAAACTTGCCTAGGGTGTCCAGCCTGACTTTCAAGCCGTGGGCTCGTGGCGGACCTAGTGCCGTCTATCGCATCGGCGGAGGTGGATTGCGCTTCAAGCTAACTCGCATCAGTGAAACGGACCGAAGCGACGAAGGAACCAGACCTCTTAACGCGATTGCATAAGCAGGGATGAACCAACAAGTGGGGATGATTTGGGGACAGTGTTGACCATTTGCATTGACCTGGAGAAAAGCGTTGGTTCGTAAGCAGAGTTCCATTCATCTCGTCAAAGCCGGAGTCAATAGCCTTCACTCAATCCGAATCAATCGTAAGATCAAATAGTGTAACCGCATCAGTATGTGGTGTTGTGATCCTTGAATCACGAAGAGCGAGCGTAGCTGTGAATGATCATTTCAGATGAGAGTTGTTACGAATACTGTTGCCTCCGCTGTACTCTTTTCAATCTGCGGAATTGACCTTCTCGGCTAGTTCGCAGATTGAGAGTCTCCACCAGCCATTCTTGGCAGGTCAATAAACGCCGTGTCTGGGGCGTTTTTCAAGTTTCGGTGTTTTGCCGGAAACCTCTCTCTCGGACTAGGCCGTCCCAGTTTCGCATGAGCCAGCGTCCGTCTCAATGGTTTTTGCTCTGCGCACTAGCGCGCTCTCGGTTCACAAGGTGGCTGCTTGTTACCACGCCGTTTGCTTCCGACCCACCGAGCCAGACGGTTCATGTTTGGTTTGGGTTAACAGGTTGAGAGTCTTTGATCGCTCGCCACATCTCGCGTTGCCGATTCCAATCGAGAGTCTTCGCGATGGGGCGGATTTCAGCTTCCTTGATTGGGTCGCGGCCTCTGACCGTGTTGGGTAGGAACAGAATCTCTTCCTGGATATCAGGGGCGAGATTGTCCATCCACATGATTTGGGTCATGCGCGTGGTTGAGATTTGGCCGTAGTGGGCCAGATCCCTGTGGAGGCTTATATGGAACGTGATTGCAATGTTGCCGCCGGGGCCTTCGAAGGTGACTGTGTCGAACAGTCTGGAAACGACGCGGGTTTGTTCTCTTGGCGGGAGCGCATCCTAGGCTTCGTCCAAGCCGGCCAAGACTCATTGGAATATTTGGCCGACTCGAATTAGCGGGCCACCAAAGACCCAAAGCAGCCTGCTCAATTGAAACTCACAGTTGGGGTTGACTCACTTTCTCCTTGCGGATCAGCCGAAATCGCGTTGGCATTCTTCTCTGAATCGGAAGTCTATCCGGCGTCGGCCACCGGGTGGCGCCAGCTCAATGCCAAAACTCTCTTCGGTCTGCACCACCTCCGCGCTGAACTGCAATTGCTTCGAGCTGGCAGGTGGTCCAACCTCTGTTAGTGAGGAGTGACCGTAGGTGGTTGATTAGGGGCGACTCATGCTCCATTGCGTTTCACTCGCGAGTTGCTATCTGTGTCAGCTCAGTATGGAAAGAACTTGTGCAATGACGCCCAGTAAACGCTGGCTATTTAGAGTCTCGGGAAGGGAGGCGACTAAGCCGGGTAACGGAGTCCGTCTCTCCGTACTCATGGCGTTGACGGTGGTGCCGAAACTGCGTGCGTCGATTTTCGTGACAGTATGTGTCCGTGATTTACCTTGGTGCTACGGCTGATGGGCAACAGCTCAACTATGATCGTTGGGTCTGACGACGAGTGCACTTTTCGGTCAGACGAAGTACTGAGTCCGAAATTGATGATACAAATAGGAGCGAATCGACCCGCATAGACCAGCCCGGGAAGAGGATTCCGCGGACGAAGTTGCGACCGCCTGCTGCTGTGCAAGGCCTCGTTACTCGTCCGAGACTACTCGAACTGCTTCAGCGGAATGCTCGCCGTCCGTTGACGGTCGTGTCGGCGCGGGCTGGCTATGGCAAGACGACGTTGGTGTCGCAGTGGCTACAGGATGCCGAAGTGGAGCCGGCTTGGCTTCAGTTAAGTGAAGCGGACAGTGAACTGAGGGACTTCTTAAGCGGCTTCGTCGCCGCCGTTCAAGTTCGCTTCTCGGACGCATGCTCTGACACGAGCGTTCTGCTCGACGCGGCGCAGTTGCCACCGCCATCTTTACTCGCAGAGACCTTGTGCAATGACCTGGATGCGGTCGCCGCCGAGCCTCTGGTTGTTGTGTTGGACGATTACCATTTGATTTCAAATCCTGAAATCCACGAGTTGCTCGATAAGTTGTTGCTCTATCCGCCCCGTCCGTTGCACTTGGTGTTGGTAACACGCAATGATCCGCCCATCTCGCTGTCCGCACTGCGCGCCAAGGGTTGGTTGACGGAGATTCGCCAAGGCGACCTACGTTTTACGAAAGCGGAAGTCAAAGCAGTGCTGGGCGAGATGGTTTCAACATCCGTCAGTGAAGCGACACTCGATCATCTCGAAAAGCAGATCGAAGGGTGGATTGTTGGCCTACATCTAGCTGGTCTTATCCTTCGTAGTCAATCCGACCCGGAAGCGTTCTTGTCTGGATTGAAAGGCGGTTTTCAGCAGGTATACGATTACCTCTCTGAGCAAGTTCTGGCTGGACAACCTGCGGAAGTGCGTGATTGCCTGCTACAAACCTCTGTGTTGAATCGATTTTGCTCGTCGCTCGTCGAGGCGGTTTGCGTGTCGGGCAACGACTCCAATGCGAAAAGCATCAGCGGCGACGAGTTCATTGCAAAGGCCCAACTTGCCAACCTGTTCGTTGTACCGCTGGATTCAGGTGGCGAATGGTTCCGCTACCACCACCTGTTTCAAGACCTCTTGAAGCGGCAATTGAAGCGACACCATTCAGAGAGTGATATCGCAGCCTTGCATTCGCGAGCCAGCACGTGGTTTGAAAGTCAGAGTTTGATCACGGACTCCATCGAGCACGCGTTGGCGGCCGGCGATGTCGTCGGGGCCGTCGAGATCATCGAGCGGTGTCGACGCGATGAGTTCAACGCGGATCGGTGGTATGCGGTCAAGCGCTGGCTCGAAATGCTCCCGGCCAACATCAAACGGCAGCGGCCGAAGCTACTCTTGACCGAAGCTTGGATTGCAAATTGCCGATTTCAAGTCGCGCGAATCACGGTGATCGTCGAAGAGGTCGACGCCTTGTTACGCGATCAAACGGTGGAGCCAACGGTTCAAGGAGAACTCTCCTTCTTCCGTGGATTTCTCGAGTATTGGGAGGGGCATGCCGGACTAAGTCAGCAGCACTTCGAAGAAGCGTTATCAAGATTATCTGGCGATGGGGGGCCCTATGAGGGCGAGGCCGAACTGTTGTACGGATTGGCGCTCTGCATGGACGGCCAACAAGACTCGGCTGTCCAAAGGTTGGAAGATCGGATCGATCGGACTGACCCGGCCGAGGGCCAGCTTCTCTCGCGACTGGTCGCAGGGTCGGCTTTTGCGCATCTGATTTCCGGTGACCTGCAGCGAGCTCGCCTCGAAGCACAACGCCTGCACCTTGTGGCCAGCAGGATCAGTATCCGAAACACCGAGGCCTGGGCATCCTACATGCAGGCGACCACTTGCCTGCACGCCGGCGAGTTCGATGCTGCATCGAGTCATTTTGCTGAGGTCGCCAAGCTGAGGTACGTGCTGGAGCCCAGGGCGGCAGTTGATGCGCTTGCGGGCCTTGCGTTATCGCAGCAGCTCGGCCAGTTCGAGGCTGAAGCCGACGAGACAGCGGAGCTGTTGCAGGAATTCACCCGTGACTTGAACGAACGTCAATATCTGTCCGTGGCCCAGGCTTGTCACGTCCGACTTGCGTTGCTGCGAGGTGACGGGGCGCAAGCCTTGCAGTGGGCTCGCGCCGCCAACGAAGTGGCGATGCCCTCGACGTTGTTCTTCTGGTTAGAGGCTCCGCCAATGACTCAAGCGAGAGGTTTGATCACAGCTGGTTCGAAGCAAGACCTGGCAAGTGCGACCGAATCTCTCAGTGCGATTCGCGCGGTGAATGAGTCTGGTCGATTCACATACCAGACGATTGAGGCTGCCGCCCTGCAAGCTGTCGCACTGGACATGCAAGGTTCTACCGAAGACACATTTGACTCACTTGACGAGGCATTTGGGCTGGCGGAGCCGGGAAGATGGGTCCGGCCATTTGTCGAGTTGGGCCAGCCGATGACCAGCCTGCTACAGCGAGCACGCTTGGACAACGTCTCGATTGAATATGTCGATCGCCTGCTGCGGGCCTTTCCGAAAAACCCGAAGGCCGAGGCGTCGAAGTCGTCGATTCAGGCGCCGGTCGTGCAATCAGTTCCCACCGGCGCGGATGTGAAGTCGGGTACAGAGCCGTATGTTGAGCCGTTGACCAATCGGGAACTTGAAACCTTGCAGCTGTTGGCCGAGCGGCTTTACGACAAGGAAATCGCCAAGACTTTGTCAATCTCAGTCTGGACGGTGCGGACGCATGTGAAACACATCTTCGAGAAGCTGCATGTCACAAAACGTCGCGAAGCGTTCGTCAAGGCCGAAGAGCTTGGGTTGTTGAAGGAGAGCTAGCGGGGCAGCGGCAGGTGATAGTCGTATTTCGCTCCGTCGAAATCACGGGACCAAAAATGCACCTGCGTTATCTCGCGGAGCGAGAGACGACTTTGTCACTCGCCTGGTATCGTGATGAACCAGGCGCTGTCCAGCTAGAAAGTCCACTGAAACTGAGTGTGGAAGCCCGCGCCCTCGTTGTCCCTCAGAATTGATTGATAGGCCGTCTCGCGCCAAGTGAACTCCAGTCCCACGCGGACGGACTGTGTCCAATCCCAGAGCAGCGTCGAAAAGATCGTTTCGTTCCGAACCGGACCGCTGAGACTCACATCGCGATCGATTGGATCGTCAATCCCGTACCCGATATGGCTATGCAAACGCGGTGTCCAGTGACAGAACCATTCCAACCAACCGCCGACCGAGCGAATGCCTTCCAAGGTATCAGTATTGACCGTTTGAAGAATGCCGCCGCTATAGGTGCCGAGCGTTTGACCAACAAATCCCTCGCCGGCAACGCCACAGGATTCACTGAATTTCCAACGGAAATCAGTGCCCAAGCCCCACACATCCGAGATGACGCGATTACCCGGCGCGGGTGGTGTGCTGCGCAGTTGTCCGACCACACCGGAAACGCCAAACTCAAACGGTCGCGACTCGTCCGACTCCGGCGCACCAACACCGAGGGCCAGACGCAGTTCGATATTGGGCCAACCGTTGTCCTCGCTGAGCAGACGAAACAACGGATCGATGCTGGTTGCGATCGGTTCGCTCAACGCCATTTGGATCGTCCACTGTACGTCTTCGGAAGGATTGAAATAACGTTCCAGCCGCACTTGTCCACGAAACGCATTGCCTGAGTTTCCTGATCCTGACAGACCCGCGAAAGGAAGAACGGTTGGCAATCGTGGGTTGAATACGTCGAACTGCAAGCCGGCGGCAAACCGCCAATCCGTATTCTTCAACTCGCCGAACGCCAGCAACGGCAGAAAACCGTATTGATCGGCCAACACGTTGTCGTTGAAGAACATTGCCAACAGCGTTCCGCCCGCCTGCCAATCTCCGGCCGACGGGCCCGTCAACAACGCACCGAGCGTGCTTTGGCGGGCGTGTGTGTCAAACGTCGTCTCATCCAAACCTCGGGGTGATTTGGGCAGTAGCAAGTAGGGGGTTCCCGGCGAGAGTGGACGTGCAGTGTTGAAAAGCACGTCCGCCTTCAATGCCCCGAACAGATTCACATTAAAGTACGGATTGAGCGTGGTGATGCGCGGGCAATCAATGCAGGGTGCTTCGGGCTGCGGGCACTGGCACGGATAACAGCCGCAACAGCAATATCCTGAGTGGGGTCCTGGCTGTGCATCACACTCCAAGGTGCCCACTTCGCCGGGGCCAACCGAGCAAGAGCTTGGAGCCGATTGCTGGTCGGTGAGGGGCTGCTGTGAAGTTTGCGTCGCAGCGTTGCAGTGTTCGAGACGACGCAATTGTTCCTTCATCGCATCGATTTCGTGAAGCAACTGCTGCACAGTGGGAGCAGCGTCGCCATCGAATTCCTCCGCACCCGCCCTCGGGGGCCAAAAACAGAGAGTGATCAAGGCAACCAGGGCCATCAAAGTCCGGCTGTATAAGGGGTGATTGCCGTTGGTCCGCATGGCGTATTGAATCAAAACGGAATGGATGGATGTGCTCTCCGAAGTGGGCGCACAACGCGTACATTCGTTTGGATCGGTTCAACCAGTCGCTGCAAGGGCAGCAAATCGCGTCTCTTCGCCCGCTCCCCAGGCTGTTTGCCGTCACGACCGGAGCAATCGATACAGGTTGCCACGTTTGGATTGTTGCTGCAGGGACCGCGTCGGTGGGGGGCTTTTTTTGCCCGCGATCGCTAAGTGTTAGCGATGTGCACTAGCTCAGATGGTTTCAAACTCAATCATGATTCGGCGGTATTTTGTAAACCGAAAAATGATGATTTGACGGGATGAGAACTCTACACCGAAATGCTTGTCTTTTATTTTGTTCGTTCGCCTTCTGCGTTCACGCGAATGTTGCCGGTGCTCAGCAGATTGGGCAATTCAAGGCTGCGGATACATCCAGTCCGCATGATACACTCCGGAGTTTCTTGGAAGCCTGCAACGAACTGCATGACTTGATTCAGGAAAGGCAGTGCGTCGACAGGAACTCGCGTCCGCATCGTGAAGTCGCTTGGCGGGTTCTGGACTGCATCGACTCCAGCGAAATTCCCGCTTTCGCACGCGATCAGCGGACAGGCGAGGTTGCCGCGGCACTCAAGGAAATCCTCGATCGCGTTGAACTTCCTCCATGGGAACAGATTCCCGACGCGGCAGAGATTCAAGCTGCAGGAGGTTACGAAGAATTCTCGCGTTGGCGGATCCCGGATACGCGGATCACCATCGAACGTGTCGAGGAAGGGCCGCAAAAGCACGAGTATCTTTTCTCAAGCGGGACAGTCCAGCGAGCGATTGGATACTTCCAGGAAATCGACCACCGACCGTATCGCACCGACGGACCGCCGACTTCTCCCGACTTCTACAAATGGTATCTCTCCGCTCCCGGAAGCCCGTTGCTCGGATCGCTGGTCCAGCGACTTCCCGAGTGGATGCGGTTTGGCAGGACGCTAGGGCTGACCAACTGGAAATGGCCCGGCGTGATTCTTCTGCTGATCATCGCGGTTTCGGTGATGTGGGTGCTCTACTCGCTGCAAATCTCAGTCACCAACCGGGTATCGCCGCAAAAACGCCTGCAATATTTTCCGACCCTCATTTTTCCATTGGCCGCCGTCGCGGTGCCTCCCGTTTTCCTGGCCATCTGCGAACGTTATCTCACGATCCGCAGCACGCCGCTCTATGTAATCAGTTTCGCCTCCTATGTGGTGACGATCGTCGCAGCCATCGTTGCGTTATTCGCGGCCTCGACACGAGTCGCGGAGTCGATCATTGCATCACCCAAAATCAACACCTATGGGCTCAACGCGCAACTGATCCGAATTTCGTCAAAACTGGTGGCAATTCTGTTGTCCGTCGTGCTGCTGGTTACAGGTGGACAGTACTTGGGAATCCCGATCGCCACGCTGCTGGCGAGTGCAGGCATTGGTGGCATTGCGCTCGCGCTGGGGGCTCAGGATACGCTCAAGAATCTTTTCGCCACGATCGCCCTGATGGCTGATAAACCTTGTCGCGTGGGTGACAGAATCCGGTTCGAGGGTTACGACGGATTCGTTGAAGACATTGGTTTGCGTTCAACAAAGTTGCGTTTGCTGGACGGGCACGTAGTCACGATCCCGAACGAACAAATCGCCGGCCAGCATGTGGAGAATATCTCGCAGCGCGAGCACATTCGCAGAAGTGCCGAGATTCGCATACCACTGGACACACCGCGCGAGCAGGTCGAGCGGGCGATCGCGATCATTCGTGAAAAGCTCGATCAACACGAGGGGATGGATAACGAGTTCCCGCCGAGGGTGTTCTTTGATGAGTTTGGCGATGACGCGTTTCGCATTCGTTTCATCTACTGGTATTCGCCGGCACATTTCTGGGACTTCAAGGCTTTCGGTGAAAAGCTCAACCTTGAGATTTTCGCCGCCTATGAAGCCGAAGGCATCCAGTTTTCCCTGCCGCTGCGGCATTCCTACTGGAAGCAAGACGCGCGGCAAGGGCCATTGGAGATTCAACTCACGGAACGTTCCACGGGCGACCTTATCACTAACTAATCCCTAATCGTTAGTGATTCCTCTCATTCTATCCTTTGGACAATGAGTGAATTGATTGGCGGAATCGCAATTCGGCAAACGGAGACTCCTTCTATGTCAGAAAGTAACTGGCCACAGCTTACCCCAGGGCAACCGGCTAGCTATCGCATCGAGGTCGATGGCTCATTGGATGAAAAGTGGTCAGGGCGATTGGGCGGGATGCAAATCGACACTGCATCACGAGTCGACCAGAGGCCGGTCACAACCCTGACAGGCACGGTTCGTGACCAAGCCGTGCTGATGGGCGTACTCAACGGGCTCTACCAGTTGCATATGAAAATCCTGTCAGTCAATTGCACCAGTTGCGAACAAACAGAAGAAACAACGTGACGACGACAAACTGCCTGCGGTCTTCTTTGTTGAAGGTCACGATTTTGAGTCGGTCAAGCAATTCACGAAATTACACACCCAAAACACCGTACCTAATTTATCCCCAATCGTTGGCGATGTTCGACCGGTCGTACGATGAGATGATTGGAAAACAGACACTCTAACTTACACCAGATATTCAGGAGACTAAATGATGCTAAACAAGAACTTCATTCCGTTGCTTTCCGCCACTGTATTGCTGGTTTTTTGCAACTCATTTGCCGCGGCGCAAACTCAATCAACTACGGCCTACGAACTGGACCGCACCGTCCTGCCGATCGACCCGCCGTATCGCAACCCCATCACGGTGTTTGACGCCCGCGATGCCGAGAAGCCCCCGAGGTTCAAGGTCACGCCTCCGGAAGGAGCCCCGAACGTCGTCATCGTGCTGATCGATGACATCGGCTTCGGCGCAGTCTCCAGCTTCGGCGGCGGCGTCCAAACGCCGACCTTCGATCGCTTGGCCAACGATGGCCTGCGTTTCAACCACTTCCACACCACGGCACTCTGCTCGCCGACGCGCTGTGCTCTGCTGTCAGGGCGAAACCACCACCAGGTCAACGTCGGCTGCGTGATGGAAATCGCCACCGGTTTCCCCGGTATGCAGGGCGAACGCACCAACCGAGGCGAGTACTTCGCCGAGACCCTACGCCACAACGGTTACAGCACGGCGGCGTTCGGCAAGTGGCACGAGACGCCGACCTGGGAAGTCTCCGTGTCCGGCCCCTACGATCGCTGGCCAACGAACTCGGGCTTCGACAAGTTCTACGGCTTCATCGGTGGCGAGACCAACCAGTGGGACCCGGTGATCTTCGACGGGGTGACCAAGGTCCAGAAGAAGGAAGACCCCGACTATCACTTCACCAAGGACATGACCGACGAAGCCATCGCGTGGATGAAGTTCCAGCAGGCGATGACGCCGGACAAGCCGTTCTTCGTCTACTTCGCGCCGGGTGCGGTGCACGCCCCGCACCACGCCCCCAAGGAGTTCATCGAGAAGTACAAGGGCAAGTTCGACGGCGGCTGGATGAAGTACCGCGAGGAGACCTTCGCTCGCCAGAAGGAGATGGGCATCATTCCTCCGAACACCAAGCTGGCGCCCATGCCCGACGACATCGAGGACTGGGAGAAGCTGAGCGACAAAGAGCAGGCGCTCTACGCCTTGCAGATGGAAGCCTTCGCCGGATTCATGGAACACACGGACGTCGAGATTGGCCGGATGGTGGACGCGATCGACGATATAGGCGTTCTGGACAACACCCTGTTCATCTACATCATGGGTGACAACGGCTCGAGCGGCGAAGGCGGCCTGACCGGCACTTACAACGAGTTGGTGCACCTCAACGGCATCTTCGACGCCGAGACCACCGAGAGCATGCTGGAACGCGCGGATGATTGGGGTGGCCCCAACTCCTTCCCGCACTTCTCTTCGGCCTGGGCAGTCGCCACCGACGCACCGTTCACCTGGACCAAGCAGATGGCCGGGGACTATGGCGGCACTCGCAACCCGATGGTCATGCACTGGCCGGCGGGCATCAAGGCCAAGGGTGAGATCCGCCAGCAGTGGCATCACGTCAATGATGTGGCCGCCACCGTGCTCGAGGCGGCCAAGCTCCCGCAGCCCAGGATGGTGAACGGCATCCCACAGATGCCGTTGTCCGGGGTGAGCATGCTGTACGCAGCGCATGACGCCGACGCGTTCAACCGTCGCCACACCCAGTACTTCGAGATCTTCTCGAACCGCGCGATCTATCACGATGGCTGGTACGCTCGTGTCGTGCACCGCGTCCCGTGGGAGAACCTGCCGATCAACACGCTCCAGGATGACGTTTGGGAACTCTACGATGCGAAGGAGGACTTCAGCCTCACGAATGACTTGGCGAGCGAGTATCCGCAACGGCTCGCCGCGATGAAGGACCTGTTCGAACGGGAAGCCATTGCCAACAGTGTCTACCCGCTGGATGACCGGGCCTACGAACGCTTCAACGCCGCCATCGCCGGACGGCCCGACCTGATGGGCGATCGGACCAGCCTAACCCTCGCCCAGGGCATGACCGGCATCCTGGAGAACACCTTCATCAACGAGAAGAACACCTCCAAGACGATCACCGCCAAGGTCCAACTCGAGGGCAACGACCGGGGCATCATCCTCTGTCAGGGCGGCAAGTTCGGCGGCTGGGCTCTGTACATGGATCAGGGCAAGCCGGCCTACACCTACAACTGGTTCGGCCTGCATAGTTACACGGTGGCCGCCACCGAGGCCATCACTGGCAACGATGCGGAGATCAAGTTGCAGTTCGACTACGACGAAGCCGGCGAAGGCACCGGCAAGGGCGGCAAGGCAACCCTCTACGTGAACGGCAAGCAGGTTGCCGAGGGCCGCATCGACAAGACCCAACCCGCGCTCTACTCCGCGGACGAGACGGCAGACGTGGGCCTAGACGAGGCCACGCAGGTCGCCGACAAGGTCTTCAAGGACATCGAGGATTCCGAGTTCACGGGATATGTGGACGAGGTCACGATCAGCATCCCCAAGAGGAAGTAAACCAGTGTCACGATTGCATAAGGGGCATGATGAATGCCCCTTATGCCTTTGCGGGACCGGCACGTTGTCCCGATGCTGAGCGTCCAACTTAGAGGACTCATTGAATGCATGCACACACGAAAGCCTTTCGGATGCGGCTCCCTCATTTATCCCTAATCGTTAGCGATGTGCCGACCTTTGGGACACGCAAGAATCAATTCCTGCAAGATCGGCAGCGCTGCTGTAAATCGGACCACTCAATCCTAAGCTGGAGCACGGAAAATGAAATCTCAACAAGATACCGAGACTGTTTCGAATACGACCCAGGAGATCCGTCAGAGCATCAGCCATAAGGTCAGCAGAATGGAGGCGCAAACGACCGCGTTTGATGCGCAGCTGCATGCGAAAACCGACGAGGCACGCCAGCGTCTGGAGGAGCGCAAGGAAAAGGTCGAGAAGGCGGGTCAGAACCTCTGCCAGGCGATGGAACAGGCCGGTTCGCAGTCCAAGCAGGCGCTCGATCCGCTGAAGGCCGCTTTCCAACAGGTGCAAATTCAACTTGCTCTCGGCTGGATGGAGGGACGTGACGCGTACGAAAAACAAAAGGAGAAAATCGCGTCGAGCCTCGCCAATTTCGAGAGTGAAGTGGACCTCGCCGCGGCGACAGCGGATCAGCAAGCGGCTGAAAGCTTGAATAAATCAAAACGCGCCTTCATCGCCGAGGTTGATGCGCTGGATGCCGAACTCACTGCGGCAGAACTCCATTACGTCGAGGAGAAGGAAAAAGCCAAAGCCGAGTGGGCGCAACAGAAACAGGCTGTCGAAGACCAGCTTCGCCAGTTCAAGAGCGATCTGGAGTCGAAGAGCCAACTGGCAAGCGACAAACTCGAAAAGTTCGGAGGCGAACTCTCCGAAGGGTTCTCACAAGTGAAGAAAGCCTTCACCAACCTGTTCAGTTAGCTGCTGATGTTGCTTAGTACTCGTTCGCAAATAAGTTACCGGATTGTCGTATTTTGCTCCGCAAAATCACGTTGTTTCGCGGAGCGAAACACGACTTTTATTTGCGAACGAATCCTTTCGGCCGTTGTAGACCTAGTTCCAACCAATTGCTCATCGCATACACGCACGCAACACGATGACTCAGAATATCAGTCCCAAAGAGCGCTATCACCGCAGCTTCGTGCTGTTGATCACGATCGGCTACACGGTCGCCTTCCTGGCGATGATGAGTGGTTTTTTCGAGGCGATCCTGCTGGCCGCCGTATTCAGCAGCATCATCTATCCACTCTATGTTTGGCTGCATCAGAAGCTGGGTGGCCGAGACACGCTTGCCTCAGTACTGACGTTGGTGATCGTTCTGTTTGCACTGGTGGTGCCGCTGGTCACCTTACTGGGGCTGATTGCAGACCAGGCCGTTAACGTGTCGCGAGACGTGAAGCCTTGGGTCGAACAGCAGCTCAGCCAGTCGGGTCAGGAAGAATACGAGCTGCCAAGTTGGTTACCGCTGAAAGAACAGCTCGAACCTCATCGCGACAACATCATGGCCAAACTCGGCGAGCTCACGGGTCAAGTCGGCGGAATTCTTGCCGGTGGACTAGCCCGTTTGTCTCAGGGAACGTTCGAGTTCTTTTTCCAGCTATTCATCATGCTGTACGCGATGTTCTATTTCCTTGTCAGCGGCCCGACGCTGATGAATCAAATCTTGAGCTACGTGCCATTATCGCAAGCCGACAAAGACAAGATGCTCGAAGTCGGGCTGTCGGTTAGCCGCGCGACGGTCAAGGGAACCTTGATTATCGGCATCATCCAGGGTGCGCTGGGCGGTCTTGGTTTCGCCGTTGCCGGCATCAATGCTGCCGTGTTCTGGGGTGCGGTGATGGCCGTTTTGTCCGTCCTGCCCGGCATCGGCGCCACACTGGTTTGGGCGCCAGCCGTGGTCTATCTGCTGGTAAACGGTCATTCGATTGCTGCATTTGGACTGCTGATTTGGTCGGCAGGCGTTGTGGGGACGATCGACAATGTTCTCAGACCCATCCTGGTCGGCCGCGACACCAAAATGCCGGATTTGCTTGTCCTGCTAAGCACGCTGGGTGGGCTGGGGCTGTTCGGTGCATCGGGCCTCGTGCTTGGTCCGATCCTCGCCGCGTTGTTCATGACAGTGTTAGCGGTCTACAGCCAAGTCTTTGCAGACTGGCTGAATCTGGACCAGACGGCGGGGAATCGGCCTGCCGATGAAGTCTCACCTTCAGAAAACCCGGCCGAACAAGGCGGAGCCATCGCATGACCAAATCGAAAAACGAGATCGATGAACTGAAGGCATTGGAGCGGGAAGCTGCCAAGCGGAGGCCGCCGCAAAAGCGATCCCGATCGTCGGCAAGGACGCCGGTTTCCCCGTCGCAAACAGAAACCGCGACAGACGCGGCGATCGATCCCGTGCCGAAAGCTCCAGAGGACGTCGAGCAGGCAACTGAAACAGAGGAAACACTTTACGAGCTCGCGGAGCAGATCGAATTCGTTGTGAAAGAGATGGAGCAAGCCGCGAGGGAACGCCCGGCGATAGCGTTGCTGTCCGCGTTTGCCGTCGGTATCGTCGTTGGTCAGATTTTCGCTCGCAGATAGGTCGTAGCTATGGAACGATTCACACACAGTCTGAAATTGCTTTGGCGGTCGGAACGGCTGTTACGCCAGAACGATTTTCGACTGGCCTCCCAGAAGATTCAATTCGTTGCACTCGCCGCTCTGGTTGCCGTGTTTGGTCTGGTGATGGTCAGCCTGGCGGTGTTCTTCGCCCTGGTGCCTTACTGGGGACAATCGCTTGCCGCGCTCGCGGTCGGCGGCGCGGATCTGGTGCTAGCTGTGGCATTGGTCGTGTACGCAGGTTCGATAAAGCCGGCCGCAGAATCCGAAATGGTCAAAGAGATGCGTGACATGGCGCTGGATGATATCGAACAGGAAGTGGCTCGGGCCGAGGCAGAGTTGGTGGAACTGAAAGACGACGTCCACAAATTTATCAGCAATCCAGTCGACACACTGCTGCCGGCGGCGATCGGGCCAATCATGGGTGCAGTGGCTCGCGGTTTGGGAACTGGGAAGGAATAGGGCCGCAAACTGTGATCATCAACAGCTTTCAAATCACTGAAGATCTGCAACTGCAACCTCTCGATTCAGAGGAAGCCGTCAAAGCCACCGGATCGTCGGGCGCAAGAACTTGGATCGATTTGCAGGATTTCGAACCTGACGAACTCGAAGACTGGCTGGACAGACTGGAATGCAAACGACTGTCGAAGCAGCTCTGTCTTGAGGCGCGTGATCGCTCTGGGTTCTATCCGCTGAAGAACGAGATTCTTGTCGTCATTCCCTTCCTGAGTGCCCATACCGGCGATAAGCATGAAGTGGACTACCTTGCGTTGCTTTGTCGCGAGCATCTGCTGGTTACGGCACACCGTACATCAATCATGACGCCGCAAAGGCGCGCAGAGATACAAGACTCACACGAGTGGCTCGCGGAACGCAGCATCTCCGCGCTGGTCTCCGCTCTAATGAACGACCTGTCATTGGAATCCGTGGACAGCACGACGGAACTGAAGAAGACGATCCTTGCTCTAGAAGAACGAATGGATCGGGACGCGAACGACGTTCAGGCAGAGGAGATTCTTGACGTACGATCGAAATTACTCGCTGTGGCCAGCGTCGTTAGCGACCAACTGCCTCCCGTTCAATCGTTGAGCACGACGGATAAGGGCTTTTTTAAACTCACCGATTCGCGCGACTTCATGAATTGCGCATTGGCTAACCTGCATGCAGCGGAGCGAACATTGGAATGGCTGGACCGACGTATTGGTGACTTGCGGTCTGGCTTTCAGATGAACGCCCAAGACAAGACGAACCGCCGGCTGAATCTGCTCACGATTCTTACTGCGATCTTTACACCAATCACGTTGTTGGCGGGAATCTGGGGAATGAACTTCGAAACCATGCCCGAGTTGAGTTTTCCATTTGCCTACCCGGCCGCACTCGTCCTCATGGTTATTATTGGCACCGGCATGTACCAATTTTTCCGCCGAAATGGCTGGTTCGATTAGAGGAAATATATGATTGAAAATCTGGCTATCGGCTGCGCGACAATTGTTGCCTGTATGATCATCCAGTGCGTTTTTGTGGGCGTGCTAGTCGCAATACTCCTTCATTTGGAAAAGAAACGGTTCCTCAAGAGGACCTTTGCCGGGCTGTCAGCTCTGCTTTTGTTTACCATGATCACAATGTTTGCTGGCAATCTCCTGCAAATGGCTCTTTGGGCTGCGTTGTTTGTCGCCTTCGGTGAGTTCCAAACATTTGACGCGGCCTTTTACCACTCCGTCGTCAACTTCACGTCCCTCGGTTACGGAGACGTGGTCATGGGGGAAGAAAGACGTTTGCTTGGAGCCTTGGAAGCGGCCAACGGTGTGATGATGTTTGGCTTGATCACCGCGTTCTTGTTCGCGATCATATATGAGCTCATGCAAGAAGTATGGGATACTCGAATTGGAAGAGCGTAAAAGGGGGCTGGAACCAATGGCCGCCAGCGCCCCTTTGGGTGCTTCGCACTATTGGTTCCTTACCGCGGAGCGGTTGCAGCAATTAGCCGTGGGTCGCGCAGCGCACCCACGGAGGAGCACGATACTCGGGGGCGAATTGCGCGCGCTGATTCGGTTCCGGTCGAGTAGGCCCAGGGGATTACTCTCCCTGGGCCTCTCACAGAACCGGACTTGTGGGACACACATCCGGCTCTTCAAATCAATCGTCTCCGATCTGTGGACCCACAGAGATCTCTTGGGGTAAGATTGAGAAATGTCTCGCCGCTCCCGCCTTCACTACTGAATGACCACGATCGGATATCGGGCGTCGCTCGTCCACGCTTGCTAACCCAGGTCAAACAGCCTGCACGAAGGTTCACTCTCATTCGGTGCTGCGATTCGCTACAAGCTTCCATCTCACACGACCTCACGGCGTACCTCCGGCTCAGACCTCGATCTGGCAGTCAGTTCGTGCAATTGCTTTTCACTCATGGTTGCCTCCAATTGGCTCCATAAAGGACTTTCACCTTCAATCTCTCAATCGTGCCCAACGCACGTGGTGTTCGCTGCGCTCGACCACCGGCTAATGGCTGTGATCCCTTCGGGATAAAGATGTGGGGACTAAGTTCCTTACCCTTTTACGCGGACCTGATTGACCGTGCGAAGATATACGGAGTATGAGGGTTGCGGCGGATGTGCGGAAAACAATCACTTGCAGCCGCACGTCCAGTCGAAAAACGAAGTGGATCGTCGTGTTTAAGGCGACGCTCCCTGCGCGATGCAGCCGACGAATCATCGCGTTCACTTCGTTCGCTCCTGTGGTTCACGATGCGGTCCTTTCTGACAGTAACAGTGTTGACGCTCTGCATCCTATCGCGGAGCGCTATGGCACAGTGCGACGACTCCGCACGCGATGAACACGGGCTGCTCCCTTTTCTGGGTCGAGTATCCAGTGAATGCCTTGGGGGAGATGGACCCGTCACGGTCGAGCCCGTGTACTACGGTGAAGTCTTCACAAACGCGCGAGGCGGAATTACGACAAACGGTGCAACGCAGTACGAAGGATTGCTCGATCTGGCAATGACCGTCGAGTTGGACAAGACGCAGCTTCCGCTCCCGGGAAGATTCTTCCTGCTGGCCCAGAATACTCATGGCCGTGGGTTGACCGAGGATTTCATCGGTGACACGCAAGTGCTCAGCAACATCGACTCGGGTGACAACATCATGCAAGTCAGCGAGTACTGGTGGGAGTTCGGGCTGCTCGGCGATGACGTAACGCTCCGCTTGGGCAAGCAGGACGTCAATTCGGAATTCCTACTCGTGGAGATGGCGGAAGACTTCATCCAGTCGTCCTTCGGGCTTTCGCCTTCGTCAGCGGGCCTGCCGACCTATCCCGACCCCAGCATGGCAGCCGTCTTGCTCAGCCAACTCACCGATCAAACGCGACTCAAACTCGGCATTTGGGACGGGTTGGCAAGCGGAGGCAGCTGGGGGTTTTCCGACAACGATGTCATCCTGCTGATCGGCGAGTTGGAACACAAGTATTCGCTCGATGGTGGACGCCTTCCGGGAATCTTTGAACTCGGACTCGCATACAACAGCGATGGAATTGTCGACGGCGAGCAGTTTCCATCGGAATGGGGTTACTACCTGCAGTGGCAGCAACTCGTCTTCCGCGAAAGACCGTGTGACCCAGCAGACTCGCAGGGCCTTGGTATCTTCGCGTTGTATCTACCACGATTCGGAGGCGGGCCGGTCACCGCATCTCCGCTGGAAGTCATCGAAGAGAGCGCGGCTGCAGGCTTTGTGTACCGAGGCTTATTGCCTGGTCGCGACGAAGACGTGATCGGCGCGGGCATCGCCTGGACTCAATTGAACCTCGGCGGCACGAACCGGGAAACCGTCGTGGAAACATTCTACAAAGCGCAGGTCACCGACACCGTCAGTGTGCAGCCAGACATTCAGTACATTGCCAGCCCATCCGGAATCTACGATGACGCACTAACGGTCGGACTCCGATTCACGGTGACCCCGTAGCGCTGGGATCAGATCCGCTAGAAAGGAGAACTAGTGATGTCAGATACGACACGGAAGTTGAGCGTTGAATTGTCGAGCGCAGAACGGGAAGAGTTGGCCAGAATTGTTCGCCAACAATCCTTTGGTACTGCAAAACAACGGCGTGCGCGCATTTTGTTACTCGCCGACGCGAATCACCCAGACGGTCGCTGAACTGATGCCAACATTGCAGAACTGGAAGGGCTCTCGTCCAGACAAGTTGTTCGTATTGGACAGCGATTCGCGAGTGAGCGTGATACCCATTCCATCGAGGATGCCTGTGGTCGCAAGCCACGTCCACGTGCCCGAGCGACGATGGCGTGATGCAGAGGCTAACTCGTCGTTTTCGCTTGCAGCGATCCGCCTGATGGTCGCAACCATTGGACGTTGCAATTGCTTTGCGACGAACTTTCGCGGCTGGAAGTCGTCGAATCGGCATGTCCCGAAACGATGTAAAAGTGCCTGAAAAAACATGTACTGCAGCCCTGTCGAACCGAGAGTGGGTGGCCGACCGCAACACAAGACGCTGTGGTGCTCGATGGCGATTCACCACCGATGACGCGAGAATTAAACTGCAGGGACCCTATCCTCAACGCAACATTTAGAGATAGATCAACCAATCGTGCGGACGTTAATTGCGCTAGAGTGCCTGCGTTGCTGATCACAGGCTGCCCTACGAGTATTGGACTTCAGTGGTACACACGAGAGTCATCACGAAAACTGTTGCTTCCGCTGTACTCTTCACGATCTGCGGAATTGGCCCGACCGGCCAGTTCGCAGGTTGAGAGTCTCCATCGGCCATTTCTGGCTGGTCAATAAACGCCGTGTTTGGGGCGTTTTTCAAGTTTCGGTGTTTTGTCCGAAACCTCTCTCTCGGACTAGGCCGTCCCGAGCCAGCATCCGTCTCAACGTTTTTTTCTTTGCGAACTATCGCGCTCTCGGTTCACAGAGTGGCTGCTTGTTACCCGTGTGGTCAAAAAAGTCGAACGAGTATTTGGGTCTGTGAAATCGGAGGTTGGTTTGCCATAGAAGGTCGAATTCTTGATCGAGATCGAGCCCATATTCATCGGTGCCTTTAAAACCGGTTCAAAACGGCCGCGCCGCGCAACAGATATCAAACCGATTGTTTTGAAACCGGAGTGCTGCGAGTGAGTGAATGTCGATCGAATTATGCAGCGCGTCGATACGATCGAAGCAAGCCACCAAGGCGGTCGGTCGTTTCGATTTCAGCATCCATGTTTGGCGGTCGATCCATCGGCACGATCAGTACGATCAGCACGTTGCCCAATCCTTGGTAGTTTCTTTCAGTGTGATAGTGAACGAGGAAACCCCGAACAGCTCTACGGGTTGCGTTCTCACCAAAGAGAATCAGTTTGTAAAGGCACTCGGATTTCAAGGATTCTAAAAATCGCTCTAAGTTTGCGTTCAAGTTCGCACTCTTGGCCGGCCATATCTCTTCTCTTTGCGATCGGAGTAGTCCCATTTTTTGGCAACCAATTGACGATGCCAACGGAGGATTGTACCCGGTGTGAACAGAGTCCCAAACTGCTCGAGTATTTTGCTTCCGAGAACCTTGCCTTTGACTGCCAAACGACGCCGCTGATCATCGGTCGGCAAGATTCGCTTCTTGCCGAACTGCTCTTTGAGAACGGCATTCTCGGTGCGAAGGTACTCAATGACTTCTTGTTGTTGTCGATTGATCCAACTAGCAAGAATGACCAGCATCAACTGCCACGGTTGCAGAATGAATTTCATCGACGTCTCGGAGTTGGAAAATCCGAGACGATCATGAGTATGCGTTAGTGTAAACCCGCGGGAGCAGGCTTCAATGCGATCAGATCTTGTAGTCGATCCGATGAGAACAGTTGCACAAAGATTACCGACGCCTATCTGAAAGTTGGATCGGCTGAGAAACATGGCTCACAAATGCTTGATTGTTTGATTTTTGCCGTGTCTAAGTGGTGGGCGGAGTTTTTTGACTGGACGGTGTTAACTTCGAATCAACGTTGTTCGTGAGCGTTGGGTTAGATTCAAGAGCAACTGAACCGGGCACAAATCTGTAAGTAGCTCATCACCAAACACTCACGTCGCTCCAGAAAAGAGAGACAATTTACCGAGAACGTCTTGTACTGGAAGCCAAGGCACGCTTCGCCTCGAAAAAAAAACGCCTGGAGATAGTTGGAGCGTATAGTTCGCAAGGGGCGTCATTTGCAGTCAGTATTCACCGGTCTTCGCCAACTTGAAACCGCCTCAGTGGGCAGGGCAATCGCACGTTCAAACTCCCCTAAAACTGGCGTAAATGTTGTCGAGGACGCTGCCATCCCTTCCTGCTCGGAGTCGTTTGCCTCGAATCGAGTGTTTGACAGTAGTGTCGCGTTGCAAAACATTCAGAGCCATGCGTCGAAATGCGGCTGAAATTTCGAGCGAGTTACCGACGCGAGTTCGGCTTGCGTCCTCTGAAAATGTTACATCGAGCATATAATGCTGACTGTTCTCAATCTTCCAATGGTCACGTAGCAAGCGACTCAAACGCTTTACTTTGGGAGGCAGACTGCTGAAGAAAAACGTGTTCTCGTCATGTTCGCTTACACCACCTTCACGATGACGGTAAACCATGCCGATCGACTTGAGCAGTTCCGCGGCGGCAGGAATTTCGTTGTTTTTCTTCTCAACCGATCTCTGCCGAAGCACCATCCGTGTATCGGTCGCGAAAGCAGTGATGATGTGGAGCAGATCTTGTCCGGCGGCTCGATCAAAGGAACGACGTAAGACTTTTTCATCGATTGCGATTCCTTTCTCGCGAAGCGAACCGGCGAACCGATCAACCCAAGCGTGCATTGCGGTAAAGAACTCTGCAGTATCGAGTTTCGAAAAGACACGTCTTAGCGTATCGTGGCTGGGGATGCCTTGCTCCGATTTGAGGTAACGGCTGAACCAATCAATTGCACACCGCAACCCTTGTACCGAAAACTAAATCAACGTGCGATTGCTCTGTAAAAGGAGCCTGTTACACTGGCTTCGTTTTTCCTTATGACCATTCCGTCTTTGATATCTCAACGGGCGCGGCCATACCGAATCTAAAGTTCACAAAACTGTATGTTAAGTAGAGGCTCTCAGCACGTCATAGCATGAAAACGCCATCCGCCGGAGAGCAACCGCGGGGTAAAAAACTTTGCGACTCGTTTTCCTTCCGGTTCGTGGAGTCGTTGAGCGATCGGCGGATTGAAGAAAAGCGAATTTTCACGTCGTGACTAGGCCAGTGATATAGTGAGTAAAGACCGATCCAGGAGACGCTGATGCGAATTTCTCTCGTACCGCTCAGCAGCGAACGATTGTTCTTTGACAATTTGGTTTTCACGAGCTCGGCGGCACTCGTCTACGCAGCAGGTTGATACGAATGATCACAAAGAACAATTCCGTCATGCACGCAGGGTTGTTTGCGACGTGTTGGTTGACCATTGGCTTCAATGCTGCCGCCCAAGTTGGCCCGAAATTTGGTTCGGGCCAAGTGAGGTCGGTCCAAACGGTTAACCGGCAGAGCTTTGACGAACTGAAACGCGAACTGCAACTGAAATGGCCAAACAACCGTTTAGTACGTTTCGTGTTCCATGGCCACTCCGTCCCCGCCGGTTACTTTCGGGCGGGCCGTGTCCGTCGATTTGATTCTTATCCGATCTTGTTCCATCAAGAGCTTTGCGAGCGATATCCCACTGCGGTCATCGACGTTTGCACCACAGCGATAGGGGGCGAAAATGCCAAGAGTGGCTCCCAACGTTTCGCTGACGATGTCTTGTCATTGAAACCGGACGTCGTCTTCATTGACTATTGCCTGAATGATCGATCGCTTGGCGTTGACGTTGCCGAAGAAAGTTGGCGAAAGATGATTGAGCAATCGCTGGACAAAGACATTCATGTCGTGCTGCTCACCCCCACACCTGATTCGCACGAAGATATTCTTGACCCTGAGACAAAGCTAGCGAAACACTCGGAATCCATTCGGCAATTGGGCCGGGAGTTTGGTCTGCCGGTGGTAGACTCTTATGCTCTCTTTCGTGAATTGGTGTCCGAAGGAACAAACGTGAGCAAGTTCCTTTCGCAACCGAATCATCCCAATCGAAAGGGACATGAGCTTGTTGCAGATCAGATTCTGCGATTGTTCCGTTAACGCCAAACACCCCAACTCCTTTGAAGATTCGACTAGGTGACACAATGGCAAGAGATGTAGGCATCGTTGCGATCGGTTTGGTGATGGCGATGTCGCTTTCGAGCATCGCTGTGGAGCGTGCCGATCTTCCCGGCACGGGGCGAGGTGCTTCGGACAAGAGCGATTCCTCAGCACAGAACCAGCCCAACATCATCTTCTTCATCACAGATGATTATGGGTGGCAGGATACGTCTGAGCCGATGTGGGAGGAACAGACCGACCTCAACAAGACTTTCCGTACTCCAAATATGGAAAGGCTGGCCCGCCGGGGCGTGAAGCTCACTAACGCCTACACGTCCTGTAGTGTGTGCTCCGCTTCACGGATCTCGATCCTTACGGGACAGAATCCCGTCCGGCACGGAACGACCTTTATCACCGGTACTCCCGGCAAAAACACGAAGACCATGCGCTCGGCCATGCAGGATCTTGACGGTATTCAGAAAGGGGACGTGCTGCTGCCGGAGTTGCTCAGGAAGGCGAGCTACCGTACGGTCTGCATCGGCAAGTCGCACTTTGGCAGGGAAGACAGCTTCGGTGCCGACCCGCTCAACCTAGGCTTCGACCGAAAGCATTACGCCAATCACCACGGCTCGCCGATCGGCAAGTCCTGTGGAGGTCGTGACGCTTATCACGTCGAGCGTACCGGCCAACAGGTACATCTTACGGAAGCGTTAACGTTGGAGGCCAAAAACGAGATCAGCGCAGCGGTCAACGACGGGAAGCCCTTCTTTCTCTACCTGTCCCACTATGCAATTCACACCCCGATACTTGAGGATCCACGTTTCAAAAAAAACTACCCGAATTTGGAGGGAACTCAACGCGCCTACGCGACCCTAATCGAAGGGGTAGACAAGAGCCTGGGCGATATAGTGGATCATGTCGAAACACTCGGCATTGCCAAGAACACGTTGATCATCTGGACAGCCGACAACGGTGGTCTTGTCAACAACGTACCGCTTAGGGGCTTGAAGAACGATGCGTACGAAGGCGGTCACCGCGTTCCAAACATCGTCGCCTGGGGGGCACAGGATGTGGCGTCGCAATGGCAACGACATTTGCCCCTCACACCGGGTCGCGTCGATCACCGCCCGTACATCCACACCGACTGGATGCCAACCCTGCTGCGGCTAACCGGTGCCGCGCACCCCAAGCCGGAACTCCTGGACGGCTACGACATCACGGATCTTCTCAGTGGCCGAGAAGAGGTCGCTCGCCCCGAGCTCTTTTTCTGGCATGAGCCTAACTTCTGGGCTCATAGCGGTCCGGAGTCATCGATTCGCGAGGGGAGTTGGAAACTGATCTACCTTTACGACAAGTCGGCGTGGGAACTGTATGACCTCACCCAGGACATCGGCGAACGGACCAATCAGGCAAACCGACATCCTGAAGTCGTGAGCCGGCTGGCTCGCAAGTTAATCGACCACCTGGATCAGAACGGCGCGAACTATCCAATTGACGTCGCCACGGGGAAGGAACTGCCGCCTCGACTGACCTCTTACGTTCCGCCCGCGATACGACCACCGGGCACACAGCCCGGTGGCCCGGTCGACCTGTCGGGTCAGTGGCGGTTCGTTCTCGATCCTGAAGACCTCGGGCTCCGCAGTGGTTCCCACACCTTGCACTTCCCCGACACGATTCATCTCCCGGGAACCACCGCAGCACAAGGCAAGGGACGTGCTCTCAAGATGGAACTGCGCATGGACAAGGAGACGATGAACCGTCTCCGTGAACGTCACCCCTACATCGGCCCGGCCTGGTATCAACGCGAGATCACCATTCCTGCCGATTGGTCAGGTCAGGACATCCTCCTCACTCTCGAACGCGTCCTCTGGGAGTCACGTGTTTGGATCGACAAGAAGCCGGTCGGTAATCCACAACGTTCACTTTCGGTTCCCCATCGTTACGACCTCACTTCGCACGTCAAGCCAGGCGAAACACACACACTGACGATGCGCATCGACAACCGCCAGATTGTCGATATCGGCAATATCGGTCACGCATACACGGCCGGAACCCAGACGATTTGGAATGGCGTCCTTGGTGAGCTGAAGCTCGAGGCGCTGCCGAAGTCTCGGATCGAACACGTGGAGCTTTCGACAAAGGCCGATGGTCGACTCACAGTCAACGCCCACGGCCGCTTCCGTTCCGCTCAGAAGCTGATTGCGTCCGTCGATGGCGTGGCGATCGCAACGGCCCCCGCATCCGGAGGTGACGTGTCTCTTTCCGGGCAATCTCACGACGCCAAACCGTGGTCCGAACTCTCGCCTGCTCTTCACGAACTCACCGTTTCCCTCATCGCCCCCGACGGTACGATCCTCCACACTCTCACCCGTCGCTTCGGTTTCCGGGAGTTCACCGCCGAGGGACGCGATTTGCGGATCAACGGCACCCGCACCTTCCTACGCGGGAATCTCGAATGCGCCATTTTCCCACAGACCGGTCATCCCGATGTTGAGGGCCCGCAGTGGGAGAAGATCATGCGGACGAGCCGCGACTATGGTCTCAACCACCTTCGCTTTCACTCGTGGTGCCCACCCGAGGCCGCCTTCGAGTCCGCAGATCGTCACGGAATCTACCTCCAGGTCGAACTGCCGAATTGGACGTTCTCGATGGGCGGCAAACCAGCAGTCGACGCCTTCTTCCTGGCCGAAGGCGAACGTATCTTCCGCGAATACGGGCATCATCCCTCCTTCGTCATGTTCTCCCTCGGCAACGAGCTGAAAGGCGATCTTGAGGCAATGGATCGTCTAGTCGAACGTTTCCGCACGATGGCACCGGGCATCCTTTTCACCTCCACTACGTTCGCCTTCTCCCCACGCGGCAGCCTACCGGGCCCCGCCGACGATTTCTTCATCTCCCAGCGCACGCAGTCTGGCTGGGTCCGGGGCCAGGGTTTCCTCAACGCGACCTTCCCCTCAACCGACAGCGACTACGCCGAGGGCCTTGCTTGTCTTGACATCCCCCTCGTCACCCATGAGGTCGGCCAGTATGTGGTCTACCCGAATCTTGCCGAGTTGCCGAAATACGAATCGACCCCGCTGCGTTCCCCGTCGCTCGAAGTGATCCAGCACGACCTTCGTGAGAAGGGACTACTCGCCGACGCCAGCCGTTTTACCCGTGACTCCGGCAAGCTCGCCGCCTTGCTCTACAAGGAAGACATCGAGCGCGCGCTGCGAACCAAGGGGCTCGCCGGCATCCAACTCCTCCAGCTCCAGGATTTTCCCGGACAAAGCACGGCCACCGTGGGCCTGCTGGATGCATTCTGGGACAGCAAGGGCCTGATCACGCCAAAAGCGTTCCGCGAATTCTGCTCCCCTGTCGTCCCCCTCGTGCGGATGAACAAATTCGTTTGGGAGAACTCCGAGACCTTCGTGGCCAGGTTCGAGCTTGCCAACTTCTCCGAAGCCGCACGGGAAGTGGGATTCAATGCCTGCTTGGCTACTCCCAGCGGCAAGGCCTTTGCCACAGTACAGTTTGACCCGCGCAAGTACGGAGTCGGTAACGGCCACCCGATCGGTCACCTAGAAGCGTCCCTCGCCAACCTCACCGAACCCACCCGCCTTGACCTCATTATTGAGGCCTTAGACGGCACTGCGCGAAACACCTGGCCGGTTTGGGTCTATCCGAAAAAGGCCTCCCTGCCGGAGGTCAGCACCTACCAAACCGTGACCGATGCCTGCCTTGCCGATCTGGCACAGGGCAAGACCGTGCTCCTTTTGCCCCAGGCAAACACCATCCGCAATCCCGTCCCCGCCCGCTTCATTCCCGTCTTCTGGTCGCCGCTCCACTTCCCCAACCAACCTGGAACACTTGGTGCAACCATCGATGCAAAGCACCCACTGTGGAAGAATTTTCCGACCGACACGTATACCAACTGGCAGTGGTGGGAACTGACCGCCGAATCGACCGCCATTGATCTGACCGGCTTCGATCCCAAAATCGAAAAGCCGTTTCGCTTCATTGACAAGTACAATCGCAACGCAGTGCCGACTGCCATTTTCGAAGCAAGAGTCGGAACCGGCAAACTTCTCGTTTGTACCCTCGATGTCACCTCGGATTCTGGGACCCGCATCGTCGCCCGCCAACTGCATCGCGCACTGACCCACTATGCAGGCAGTACCGAATTCGAGCCCGCTGCGTCACTCACACCTGAAAGGCTACGCACGCTCTTCCGCGATAGCGGCGGCATCACCGCGGATTCCTCGAGCAGTCATCCGGACTTCCCTGCCGACCTTGCGATCGACGGCGACCCGGCAACCATCTGGCACTCCGAATGGCGCGACGCGAACAGGGCATTTCCGATCACCTTCACCCTTGACCTGCAGCAGCCCACCGAGCTTGCCGGCCTGCGCCTGCGCAACCGCGCCGGCAACCAAAACGGGCGTATCCGCGACTTCCGAATCGACGTGTCTCTCGACAACCAGCGCTGGCGTTCGTGCGGCGATTCGTCGCTCCCCAATGGTCCGGATGTTGAGAGCGTCAAGTTTGAGGAGCCGGTCGAGGCCCGATACGTGCGCATCAGCGCCACATCCAGTCATGCCGGCCCTGTGTTCGCCAGCCTCGCCGAAGTCGAACCGATCCCTGCTGATTCCGGCGATGTACGCGACCTGGGGATTGTCCCGGGCTTCAACGACAAACCCAACATCGTGTGGATCATGGCCGAAGACATAAGCACGGAACTCTCGTGCTATGGTCACCCGGCGGTGAAGACACCCAATCTTGACGCCCTGGCCCGACAAGGGGCGCGGTATACGCAAGCCTTCTGCACGGCTCCATCCTGTACGCCATCTCGCAATGCGATGATGACCGGCGTTTACCAGACACGGACCGACACGCAAGATCAGAGACGACGTGGCGTCATACTGCCGGAAGGGATGAAGCCGATTACACACCTGCTGCGCGAGGCAGGCTATTTCACCGCCTTGGGGTGTGGGTACTCCACAAAGACAGACCTCAATTTCGAGGCCGAGCCCCTTTTCGATGGTAGAGACTGGTCACAACGAAAGAAGGGCCAGCCCTTCTTCGCTCAGATTACCCTGAACATATCGCACCGACAGCCGAAGGAAGGCTGGGCTCCCGTACGAGGGGCGTCCGAGCATCCGGTCAAGCTGGATGAAGTCGAGCTCCCACCCTATTTCCCCGATCACCCGGTCTGCAGGCAAGACTGGGCGGAGTACCTCGATTCCATCGAGAAGGTCGACAGCCAAGTGGCTGCCATCCTTGAGCGTCTGAGGACCGAGGGCATTGAGGATAACACGATTGTGATCTTCATCGGCGACAACGGTCGCTGCCATTTGCGCGGGAAATGCTGGCTCTACGACGGAGGCATCCATGTGCCTCTGATCATACGCTGGCCTGGCGCCATTAAGTCTGGAATGGTCAACGATGACATGGTCAGCATGATCGACATTTCGGCAACGATCCTGGATATTGCAGGAGCAGAGTTGCCAACCTATCTCGACGGTCACTCAATTCTCGGGGAGAGAGCGAAGAAAAGAGATCACATCTTTGCCGCGCGGGACCTTGTAGACGAAGTCATGGATCACATCCGTTGTGTACGAACCAAGCGGTTCAAATACATACGAAATTACACGCCAGAAAACGGCTATCGCGAGTGTAGTTACGTTCAGAACTACCGACCTATGCTGGCTGTCATCAGAGACCTCCACGCACGAGACGAACTCACGGAGGCACAGCAGTTGATTCTCGCTGAAACGAAACCCGAAGAAGAACTCTACGACGTGCAGGACGATCCGCACGAGCTCAGCAACCTGGCTCAATCCCCGAAGCATCAGAAAACGCTTGCTGAGCTGCGAGTTCGATTGGATGAATGGATAGCCGATACGAAAGACAAGGGCGTGTGGTCAAAAAAGTCGAACGAGTATTTAGGTCGGTGAAATCGGAGGTTGGTTTGCCATAGAAGGTCGAATTCTTGATCGAGATCGAGCCCATATTCATCGGTGCCTTTAAAAACCGGTTCAAAACGGCCGCACCGCGCAACAGATTTCAAACCGATTGTCTTGAAACCGGAGTGCTGCGAGTGAGTGAATGCCGATCGAATTATGCAGCGCGTCGATACGATCGAAGCAAGCCACCAAGACGCTCGATTGGTTCGATCTTGGCACCCATGTCAGGCGGACGATCTATCGGCACGATCAGCACGTTGCCCAATCCTTGGTAGTTTCTTTCAGTGTGATAGTGAACGAGGAAACCCCGAACAGCTCTACGGGTTGCGTTCTCACCAAAGAGAATCAGTTTGTAAAGGCACTCGGATTTCAAAGATTCAAAAAACCGCTCTAAGTTTGCGTTCAAGTTCGCACTCTTGGCCGGCCATCTCTCTTCTCTTTGCGATCGGAGCAGTTCCATTTTTTGGCAACCAATTGACGATGCCAACGGAGGATTGTACCCGGTGTGAACAGAGTCCCAAACTGCTCGAGTATTTTGCTTCCGAGAACCTTGCCTTTGACTGCCAAACGACGCCGCTGATCATCGGTCGGCAAGATTCGCTTCTTGCCGAACTGCTCTTTGAGAACGGCATTCTCGATGCGAAGGTACGCGATGACTTCTTGTTGTTGTCGATTGATCCAACTAGCAAGAATGATCAGCATCAACTGTCGCGGTTGTGGAATGAACTTCATCCGCGTCTCGGTAGTCTGGCAAATCCGAGACGATCATTGGTGTGAGAAGAAATGTAAACCAGCATTGACAAGCTTCGGAGCGATCAGAGTTTGTAGCTGGTCCAGCGAGAACGGTTGCGGGAAGATTGTGGACGCGATTAAGCATGTCAATTCAGCTGAGTTACATTGCTCACAGAACATAAATTCTTGTTTTTCTTGTGTCGAATGGTCGGCTGAGTTTATTTCCCCCACGCGTCAGGCTTCATCTTTTGATGGGCCCAATAGCAGGAAGGACAAAGCCGATGCCATTCTCCAACATCGTCGTCTTCAAGCCATCAAACTCTTTGTAAACCGTCGGCCCGAGGTTACCGTAAGAAACGATAAAACGGCAGGCTTGTTTCGCATTTGGAACCACATAAGTAATCGGTATCCGTACCTTTCTTCCGTTTTCAAAATCGCAGAGAGTAATCTCTACTATTTTTTGCTGAGTTGGCGGGGTGGTCGCCACCGGATGCCAATCTCGCAAGACTTCCAGTTCTAGCAAAGAGACATCCTTCATCTCGTCCATGTTGTAGATGGATGCTGTTTGCCCGTAGGCAAAACTGGATGCAATGCCGAGACTCAGGAATATAACTTTGATGAATCGTTGATACTGCAATTGCTTAGTCCTCAGGAAACGTACGGAAAGAGTCTCTCTATTCTCCCCTTGAAAATCCAAGCATCCAGTCGACCAGTTCCACTGAACTGAAGACCGCCGCATTTCCTGCAGCATGATCCGCTCCAGGAAATTCCGTGTACTTCACATGTTTGTTCCCCGCAGCTCGCAGGCGTTCCACCATCCGTTTGATTCCGGCTACCCTGTCTTTCTTGTCGTCTCCACCAACCATGCCCCAAATCGGCAAATCAACAAGACTCGCGACATCGCCGCTATCGCCAATCGGAATACCGCTGGGCGACGCTGCCGCAAAACGATCGGCCGACTCATTTATCCAGGCCCAAGTTCCATAGCCACCCATGCTGTGCCCCATCACATAGATACGATTCGTGTCAACCTCTGGGTGGTTCTCCAAAATGTAATCGAGCATCGTATTCAACGATTCCACACGCCAGGTATCTGCTGTGTTCGGCTCCAGCAAAATCAAATCTCTCCCAGCAAGTTCCGCCAAAGCGAGTGCCTTCACCTCCGCTGATCTCGCAAGCTGCTCTTGCAAACTCATGTTCCTTCCGCCCGCGCCATGCAACGAAATAAGCAACGGCAATTTTCCCTTGGGCCTGTTCGCCGGGTACGCCATAAAGGCGATCTTCTTGAGCTTGCCGAACGGTTGATGCAATGGTTCAGGCCACTCAACCAACTCAACATCAACTTGCTTGAATCGATCGTTGATCTCCTGCAGCGTCTTATTGATGTCAGTACTCACCAACTTGCCCGACCGCTTTTGCTTGAATAACCAATCCCAGACATGATCGGTCTTGTCCGGTCGATTCGAAGCGTACTCAGTCAAATAGCCTTTGTCGGGATCGTCGCCGGTGTAGTTGAAGGCGAGACTGTTGGATCCGTGCCCGACACCCGTGACGGTGGTGAACTTGGCGTTGGCGCCCAATTTCTTGAGCCGCTCGAACGGATGGCGTGAGCCACCGTAGTCGACGACTTTGTCGTCGTTGCCATGGAAGATCCAGAGCGGCACGTCTTTGATACGTTTGGCGTCGAGCCAGGGAAAAAAACCGCCGGCCGAGGGGATGGCAGCGGCGAAGCGGTCCGGGTGCTGATAGACGGCGGCGAAGGTTCCAAAGCCGCCCATGGAATGGCCGAGGCAATAGACGCGGTCGGCGTCAATCTTGTATTTCACGCTGAGTTCGGTGTCGATGTACTCGAAAACCTTGCCGAGCACGCCGTCTTTGATGCGCGGGTCATCGGGGTTTTTGGCGACGTCGGCGGCAAGTTCAAGCGCACGCTGGCCGAACTTGCGCATGCCCTCGGGAATCTCTTCCAGAGTGACCGTGCCGTGCTCGGGCAGGATGCTGTGCTCGGCAGCGGGATCAAACCAGGATGTGGGCGACTGCGGAGCAAGCACAAAGCAGGGATGCTTGCGTCGGAGTTCTTCATCAGCCAGCCACTCGTTCCAGTTGCGCAGACTTTTGATGTTCTGCAAACCTTTCCCACCTGCGCCGTGCAGGCTCAGGATCAGTGGGTAGGTCCTGTCCGGGTCGAAGTCGATGGGTTTCAGCAGGCGGTACTTGACGCCTTTGAACTCACCGGGCTTGTAAAGGGCAAGGGTCTCGGGAGAGACCGCAGGCTTGGGGCCGCGCTGGTTTTGCGCGAAGGTGACGGAGAAAGTCGTGGTCGAGAGGACCAGAGCAGCGACAAGTAAGTGAATTCGCATGAAGTTGTTCTCTGTATGAAGTTAAGCATCCCACATCCCCATAGCTTCTTGTTTCTTGCGTACCATGGGGTTGCTCCTTCCGATTCAAGTAGAATCCAATGCAACCAGTTACACAAATCTTCTTGCAGGCCCTGGGACTATTTATCGGAGTCTTTCTGATTGTTTGATTTGGCTTTTTTGCGAGCCTTTTTACGCGCTGCGCGTTCCGCTTTCTTTTTTGCTTTGTCGTCGGGAGCTGGTTCATCCGTCACTCCCAGCTCTTGCTTCAACGCTTGTGGCACCGTTACCGTTTTGCCTTTGATTTCGAGTTGTTTGACGATTTCGATTTGTTTGTCGATCTGGCCGGGTTCAGCCGCGTTCCCTCCGGGGATGAACTCTCCAAAAGGACGACCAATGACTTCGAGGTCCTGCTGCATGAGATTGCGCATCTCTTTCATGCGAGTGGCCTGAGCGTTTTTATAAGCCACGTTCTTCATTTCTTTCGGATCCCGCTGCAGGTGGTAGAGTTGATCTTCGTCAAAGAAGCCGGGGCGATCTGCCCCTCTGACTCCGATGCCTAGACGTCCAATGTAGGACATGGCTTTGGGTAAGTTGTTCGGCGTGGCTTTCTTAATGGCAGCGATCTGTTCTTTGGTGTGGCGAACGGCAATGTAGGACCAATCTTTCGTGACTGTTGCCCTCGCGGCTCCCATTTCGAGATAAAGATGATCCCGCCAATCTTCGGCTTGTCCGTCCTTGAAAAGAGGGGTGAGACTCTGTCCATCGATCCGGTAAGAGTTCGGTTTCTCTGCTTCACCCAAGTCGAAGAAAGTCGGTACGAGGTCGATATTCTGCACGAGTTCTTCACACACTTGCCCTGCGGCGATTCCGTTTGGCCAACGCATGATCATGGGCACCTGGCAACCACCGTGTGAAAAGACGGATCCTTTGCCATCGCGACCATGATCCGGCGCAAAAATCACCAGCGTGTTGTCATCGATTCCGAGTTCCTTGAGCTTTCGGAAAATCGCTCCGAGCGAATCGTCGATCCACGCTTCACCAGCCACATGGCTGTCGGGATCGAAACCTTTTTCAGTGATTGTTTCGAGAAGCTCTGCGCGAGGTGTCATGACCTCTGGAAGGCTTCGGGCTTCTCCCTCTCCGGTGATGAGCGGGTGATCCATGGATTTTCGCCAGGACTTGTCCGGCCCGTGCAGCAGGGTGCTGCAAAGATGAAGATAGAAAGGGCCGTCCTTGTTTTCTTCAATGAATTCCAGAGCGGCCACCGTCGTCCATTCAGGGTTGTGCGAGGAATAGGGCGAGTGGATGTTTTCCGGGTAGACGTTCTTTGCCCAGGAAAAGCCCAGCGTTTGGAGGTAACGACGCATCCAGAGTTCGTTGTGTTTGAACTGAGCCGAGGTTTCGGGCCCAGGACTCGCGTCTTTGGGAATGTTGATCCATTTGTCTTTCCCTTTGTAAAACTCTGGAAAATCCAAATCTGAAGTGAGGTGAAATTTCCCAACGAATCCGGTGGTGTAGCCGGCTTCACGGAGAACATTTCCAACGTTCATATTGTCGCGTTCCAGTGCGACATTGAAATTGGGAAGCCCCTGATTCTCTTTGCCGCCGACCGCTTCGGCGTAACGATTGCTATGCGAGTTACCCGCAAACCGACCGGTCAGGAAGGTGTATCGAGAAGGAGTACAAACCGAGCTGCTGACGTAGGCGCGAGTGAACTTCATCCCTTCCTTTGCCATGCGGTCGAGATTGGGAGTGTAGGTATCGCCCCCAAATGCGGCGATGCTCGAAGGGTTCTGATCGTCGATCAGAAACATGATGATGTTAGGACGCTCTCCGCGAGCGACTGAAGCAAACATTGCCGACAAACAGAAGATCGAAAATGTAGTAAAGGTTTTCATGGTGTTATTTTTGGCTAAGGATCGTCGTGGAAATTGCTGTCGTAGCGGAACTCGTCAAGAGTTTCGGCCAGACACTGAAAATGCCCAAAAGTCTTGACGACTTCCGCTACAAAAGCGGGCTTCCTACAAGCGGATCATTTGGATGATTCTGGAGTTTGGCCGCTCTTGTTTGATTCGCGTGCTTTGCTGCGTGCGGCTTTCTGTTTTTCGCGTTCCGCTTTCTTTTCTTCTTTCGTCATTTTCTTGGCTGGTGCACCGGCATCAGGATTCCAGCGTTTTTCCTGCTTGCCTACCGGGTCAGCCATTTCGTCGAGCCATGCGTTGTATTTGGCTGTGAGTTCGGAAACCACTTTCGGGTGTTTTGCAGCAAGGTCGGTGGTTTCGCTGAGATCTTTTTCGAGATCGAAGAGTTCAATACGATCTTTCTGTGCGACCAACTTCCAATTCCCGCTGCGGATGGCCCATTTTCCATTGGCCCCCGCAGAACTCCAGTACAATTCGTTGTGGAGTTTGTCGGTTTCACCTTTGAGGGCGGGCAGGATGCTCTTACCATCCAGAGGTTTGTCCTTTGGCATGGGAAGCCCAGCAGCGTCGAGAGCCGTGGCAAACAGATCAGTCGACCACATGGGAACGTCGCATTTCTTCGCGCCATCCAGTTGAGCCGGCCACGACACAATGAACGGGACATGAATTCCCCCTTCGTAGTCCATCTGCTTGAAGCCGCGAAGCGGTGCATTGTTGGCGTTCATGGCACCGGAACCGCCATTGTCCGTGAGAAAGATTAGCAGTGTATTGTCAAAAATGTCGTTCTTCTTCAACGAATTCACAATCTCCCCAACTCCCATATCGAGGTGCTTGATCATGGCCATCAGGATGTCGCGAGTTTCGTCGCCAGTAACTTTCTTGATGTCTTCTTCGGGGGCCTCCGGTGGAGCATGCACTGCGTTGTAAGCGACATAGAGGAAGAAAGGCTCCTTCTTGTGGCGGTTGATAAAATCGACTGCTTCCTCAGTGATTCGAGTGGTGAGGTAGCCTTCTTCTTTGATCGGTTTGAGGCCACGATAAATGGGGTGGTCCATGTCTGTGTGGTCAAAGTAAGGATGCGCCCCGCGTCCCATAAAGCCATAGAACTCATCGAACCCTCGATTCATGGCGTGGTACTCTTCAGTGAGTCCGAGATGCCACTTACCCAATGCACCAGAGACGTAACCGGCTGGCCCCAGTCGCTGAGGAATAAACACTTCATCAAGCGGAACGCCTGAGCCTCCCTCACCTGCTGTATAGATTCCAAATCGTTGCTGATAACGACCTGTCATCAGTCCTGCACGAGTCGGCGAACACACGTGTCCACTGGTATAGCCCTGAGTACAGGTGATGGACGAAAGTGCGAGGGCATCGATATTCGGTGTACTGACTTCTGGCGGGGAGTGCGGATTGTAGCTGACATCGGCATAGCCCTGGTCATCTGTGAGAATGATGACGATGTTCGGTTTCTCTTCCGCCAAGACGATGGTGGGCATTCCGATCAAACAAAGGACCAGTGCTTTCAGTGCGTGTTGAAGTTTCATGGTTACTATTCAGGTTTAAGATTATTCGGGGTGAGTTGAAAAAGGTTATTGAGGGCGGAGCCCGGCGAAATCTCTGCCGGTGGCGTCAGCCACCGGTGAGGAGTTGTCAAGCAGCAAGGCCGGAAGCCGACACAAGTCTGAGGTGCGGTGAATCGGTGTCAATGTGTCGCCCTCCGGGCTGAAACGACGATTTCTCGACTCTGGTGCTATTGGGCTTGTAGCGGCGGCTCACTATTACTGCTCCGAAACAATCACTCGGATCTGATCGACAGCCGAACTCGCTGAAAGATCAAGCGACAAAGTCCGGCGGTCCCGGCTGAGTGTCACATTGTCTCGGCCTGAGTCAGGCAGGTCATCCGGACGGGTTGGCTCAATGCCGCGCAGGGTGTCTCCATAGTCGCCCAGAGGATGCCCGAGCTGTTCGTCTGACGCGTTGAGCAGCTTCGTCCCACCAATCAGTCCGAGAATCGGCCGATCAAATGTGATCTGTCCGATGACTCGTGCGCCGTCGGCTTCTTTCCGGCCGAACTCACCGATCGGATTGAATTGCAGCAGATAACTCCGAACCACCTGCCCGGCAGCGATCGGCTGTTTGTCCTGGCGTCGAACTCGGATGTACTGGCCTAGTTCGGTCACGTTGACTTTGAGATCCGATTTCAGCAGAACTTGCGAACGCTCAAGGAATACCAGAATGCGCTCGCTGTCCTCGTATCTTCCCGGGACGAAGTCGGGACCAGGGGAAACAAATTTCGTCAGTCCGGTCGCCTGCAACACACCGGACGTGACCGGCCAGGCGTCTTCGTAACGCTCTGTCGAGTAGTCCACTGAGTCGATCGAGTCGGCTTCAGGTTTGGACCGGACCGCGTTGCCTTCTCGAACAAGCTGTGGCACGTCCTCACTTACGGAATGACTGACCTCGACTTCACCTTCAAATACGCAGACGTCGGTTTCGCCGTCTGCTCCCACCGAAACACCAAACGCAGTTCCCAGATCGACGACATCCATTGCCGGCGTGACGACTTCGAACCCCACCGCAGACTCCGGTATGGACGCCGTGAGGATTCCACTGCTCAGGATTGTTCTGTCAGTCGACAAAATCTCAAACTCGGCAGGCCCCTGAAGCGTGACAGTGGCACCATTACAAAAATCCAATCGTGCCAGGCCAACCTCCAAATGCAGTTTGCCCTTGCCGAACCCGTCTCCCAGCGCTCGTTCTTCGCTTCCCCATCTCGCATGGGATGTATACGCCAGTGTGGCAATCGCGGTAGCAGTCTCATCGCGTTGGCGGGTCGTGTCAGGCCAGTTCAATACAAGCAAAAGCGTTGCAGCTGTAGCCAGTACCGCCAATGCGATAGCTGTTGCCCGCCGTGACGGGAAGTGTGACTCTGCGTTCGCTCCAGAGCTGCCAGCGGGAGAATTGAAGTTTGCAGATTCCGCGGGACTGTTCGTTTCGAGATCAGTAGCGCCCTCCGATTCGACTGCATAACCATGTTCATTGATCAAACCTGCCAGCAGACGGAGGTCGTTGAATTGCCGAACGCGATCAGGTGAGTTTGCAAGGTCGCGATTGAGCAAGTCCAGATCGCAGGCATCGATCGCTTCTTCCAGATACAAGGTGGTCAGACGCAGGAATTGTTCATCATTCATGAGATGGAATCTCCCGTGTCGAGTGCAGTCAACTTCCTTTGAATGCACTGGGCAAGCGTGACGTAAATGCGTTGCAGAGCCTTGTAGACAGCCGCCGGTTTACTACCGAGCTTCTCTGCCACCTGCTTCCCACGCAAACCCTCAAAGTAGCGCATCCTGATCGTTTCACGTGACTTTTCGCTCAATCCGTCAATGCAGTTGCGAAGTGCGTCGGCCCGCAGCGGCATATCACTGGTGTCGCGGCGCTCAAGCTCTGCATCCACTAGATTCAGAATAGATTCGTCAAGCAAAGTGACCTGGTACTTTTGTTGACGAATCAACTCGAAACATCGGTTTCGAAGCACTTTCCACGACCAATCACGCAGATGTTGAGGCCCCTCAAAAATGCCATCATTCTCGAACACTCTTGCCAACATGTCCTGATAGGCATCTTCTGACAGGTGGGACTGACGCAGGATCGACCACGCCAGGGCGATCTGCTTCGTCCGTTCGGGCATCAAAACTCTGAGGATTTCACTGCGGTCCATAAACTACATCATGCGCGAGATGAAAAGTGTGGACATACTTTCTGAAAACTTTTTACGCTGATTCAGAGGACACCGTGAAAACCGTATTTGGCGGGCCGCGTGTCGGTCTTCTTCCAGCCGGCGGGAAGTCGACATGCATTTTCAGTTGTCTTGCTCCGATGGTTTTGTAGACGACCTCTTTTTTATTTCTCCGGACCATGTCCGTCGGATCCGTCAAAGTAGATTCCGTCCACGTTGACACCTTCGGGGGAGCGCGGGTCGCCGCTGAGTCCGAAATAGACGATGCGGCAGTTATTGCCTTTGCTCAGCTCGTTTCGTTTGTCACTGATTCGAACGGTTAAGGTGTGTTCCGCTTCCGGGTCGAGTCCTTCGCGCAGGATGTAGATCCGGTTCAGGTGCAGTTTGAAGCTGTTCTTGGCAACAAATAAATCCTGTTTCACCCAATCGGAGCCATCGACGCTGTGTTCGATGATGCCAGCTTTCGGTCCGGCGATAATCTGGATGGCTACAGCGGAACCTTTGAATGTGATGTCAAAGCTGTCGCCCGGATTGTGTCCGATCAACTGGGGCCGCTCGTTCCAACCTGTTCGCACTTTGCCGCCTTCTGCAGCGGCATCGTAGTCGGTCTGGACGGCAAACCCGTTCAGGTTTGCAGCCGTTTGCGGCGGAAACAGTTTGCCTTGGTCGTAGGAGGAGGGATCGAGTTTCTCAGGCATCGCATGAGCAACGACCGGACGGGGCTTTCCCGACCACGCTTCATCGAGCAGTCGCTCGATGCTGTCTGCGTAAAGTTGCTGTCCGAAGGGCGATGGGTGCACGCCTTTGATGCCACCCTTCCAAGTGAACTCTCCGCGCTTGATGCGCTCGTAAATCTCCTCGGTTATATCAAGCGTCGGCACGCCATAATGCGCTGCTACTTTGTCGAAACTTTGAAGCACCTCGGGCGTCTTCCCGTTTTCGTAATCTTCGAGCTTGTCCGGGCAGGCAAAATGCATCATGACGATGTCCATGTCAGGATTGGCCCGCCGCGCGCGCCGAACAATGCCTTCCATGCCACGAACCGCCTGGTCGGCCGTTCGTCCAATCGATACATCGTTCACCGCCGCTTCTTCGAACAGCAGATCGACTTTTCCCTTTTGAATGACGTCCCGATCCAGTCGAAATGAACCATACATGGTTCCGGTTGAACCGACTCCGGCAAGGATGAACTTGAACTCTGTCGACGGGAAACGCCGTTTGAGGTTTTCCATCACCTTCTTTCGCCAGGGCATTCCGGTAATGGAGCCACCGACAAAAGCGACCGTCCCTTTCTTGGTCGTCGCAAAGATATACTGCGAATTCTTCAACCCGTCGTGCAATTCGAACCAGTTCTGTTGCAACGGTCCGTTGTAGTTTTGCCACGGGTACGAAGCAGGTTCTGCTTTCGATTCTTTTTTTTCTTGTTTCGTGGTAGGAGCCGTTTGCGACTTGGGGCGATCCGTTTTTTTCTTTGTCTTTGGTTTTAAAGGAGTCGCAGGTCGCGGCAGTGCCGGCAGGGATTCGTCCCAAGCCGTAATGGACTTGAGCATGCTCGACGCCTTTTCTGGGTGCTTGGCGATGACGTTCACGGTTTCATTCGGGTCATTCACCAAATCATAAAGCTCGTCGCCATCACGCCTGTTCACATGGTATTTCCAATCGCCGTGCAGTGCGGTCGGATACTGCTTCTTCCAATAAAGGTAACGCTCCGGATTCCGTTCCTTTCCGAGCCAGACATCGGCAACATTCAGTCCCTCGAACTGATCCTTGTCATAAGGCGTGTCGGTCAGATGGCACAGTGTTGGCAGAAAATCCAAGCCGGAGAGAATGCTGGTCTCGTTGACCGTATCGACAGGCACCTTGCCCGGCCAACGGACGATGAATGGGATGCGCACCCCGCCTTCGTACATCTCGTGCTTTCCGCCGCGAAGTTCTTTTGGCCACCCCATCATGTTCGCGCGGGTCGTGTCGCCGACCTGGTTGGCTTTACTTGTATTGAGCGTGTTTCTGGCGGGTCCCTGATCACTGGCAAAGACGACGATCGTGTTCTGCGAAAGCCCCAGCTGATCGAGCTTTTTCAGCAACCGGCCGATCGCTGCGTCCAGGCTCCAGACGTCGGCGAGGTAGTTCTTCATGCAGTCATCGACACTCCGTCCCCATTCATCTCTGCATATATCGAACTTGTTGGCTTTCATGTACGGACCGAAGAGTGATTCATCGACCTGCAGGTCTCTGAACTTTTCGGCAAACACGGTATCCGATGGGATGCTGAAATGCGTAATGTGGGCCCACACATTGACATAGAACGGCTCGTCCTTGTGGCGCTGGATGAAGTCAATGGTAGCCTCAAAGGTGTCGTCGTCACGCCCCTTCGTGCGGTCCTTCAGGGAACCGATAATCTTGACCTCATCAATGCCATAATTGGGTACTGGCGGGATCTTTTCCGATGCCTTCTTCCCTTCGGCTCCGGGGCCGATGTGCCACTTCCCAAAATGCCCGGTGGCATATCCGTTGTTCTTGAGCAGCTGCGTGATTGTCGCGCGATCCGCAAACCCAAAGTCACCGATCCGACGCTCGAAACTGCGAGGATGACGACTGGTCATGAAGCCCGTTCGACTGGGCTGGCAAGTCACTCCCGTGGCGTAAAACCGGCTGAACCGCGTTCCACTTTTGGCAAGGCCATCGATGTTCGGCGTTTTTGCATAAGGATGGCCATAGCAACCGAGATCACCGTAGCCAAGATCATCGGCGAGGATGAAAACGATGTTCGGTTTCTCCTGAGCGTCAGCGAAGGATGCCGACACCAAAAGTATCAGTGAGAATAGGCTGAAGATGCCAAGTGTTCGTTTCATACTATTTGTCCAATGAAACTGTTTTCAGTTCTACTTTAATTTACCCTTTGTCGGAACCAAGCCGTGTGTCAGATCGTCGGCCAGGACGAAAACGCCGGTCGGCATTTCGAAAGCCGCTTCAAAAAGGTCCGCGTCGCGTCTATAGCGAATACTGCGGAATCTTCATCGTTTCGCCGTCCTTCATTGCAGACAGGTGCGCATAGTAGCCGGGCGTGGTCATATTCAGTGCGTCGATGACGTCAACTCTCGGCTTGCGACCTTGCAATATCGAGTCGATAAAGTCGTGTCCCAGGTAGCCATGTGAGCCGCCGTGTCCTCCGGGTTTCACGCCCGGCGGCAACGCGTATTTCTTCAGCTTTAGGCCGCCCTTGATCGCTTCGGCGTAGCGCCGCTTTCCGACCTTGTCGCCCCTGAACGTCTTGTGAAACCCGGCATATTCGCCCCGAAGGCGGCCTGCTTCGAGGTACTCGCCTTGTGAACCGCAAATGATCATTCGGGAAAGTCCTGCTTCGGCGGTGCGGAACAGGCCGACTTCAGAGGTGAACATGTTCCCAATTGCGTTGGGGATACGCTTGTCCTCGTCAAACGGCAGCGTGCCCTGGCAGGAGACGTCAAGCAAAGACTTGTGGGTTACGCCAACATAGTAAGCCGTCGCGTGCGTCGGATACCACATCCGAGCTCCATTCATTCGCCAGTCTTTGTAAGAGCCCAGCCTAGGTGCCCCGATCGAATGAGGGTGACAGTATTCGCCCTCGGAATAGATGATTCGACCAAAAACATCGGCGGCAAAGAGCTTTTCCATAGCGTAGAGATCGTCATGAAAACATGAGGTTTCGAACATGGCATAAACCAGACTCTTGTTCTTCTGACAGCATTCCAAGAGTCTTTCGGCGTCCTCAATATCGCCAAAAAACGCCGGAACCGCCGTCGCAACGTGTTTGCCGTGCTCCATACAAAGAACCGCGTGTTTGGCATGGGAAGGCGCATCGGTGGCGCAAAAGATTGCCTCGATGGACTCGTCCTTGACCATCTCCTCGAGCGACGGGTACGTCTTGGCGCAATTGGCTATCTGAGCCATTTCGGCGCAGCGGTCTGGAAATAAATCACTGACTGCAACCAGCTCGACGTTGGGATGATTTTGGAGTTCAAACTTCAGACCGAATTTGCACACGCCGTGGCCGACAATACCCAACCGAATCTTGCGGTCGCTGAAGGGTGTCCAGACTTGTGATGTGTCGACGTCAGTGTCCGTCTGGTCGAAACCGGGAATGACTTTGTCCTCTTGGGCAAAACCGGGTGCTGAAGAGCCCGCAGCGGTTGCAGCCGCAGCCGCGGTCAGGAACGATCGACGAGTGATATTGGACATGGTTAGATAACTCCTAATAGATACTACGTGACAAACCGGCTACGGCGTGGATTGCTCTTCCAGCAACTTGGCCGCGAAGAAATCGACAAGTGATTGGTACTTGGTTTTCGCACCGGGGTGTTTCAAGTGGGCTTCCACTTTGATCGCGTCGGCTTTCTCCTTTAGTGCGATTCCAAGGTTTACGTGATGAATGAGCCATCCGCGTACCCGCTTGGGATCAGTTGGCATTTTGTCAGTGGGCGACATTCCGTAGCTCATAAAAATCGGCGGATCGTCAGCAGAGACGATGTCCAGAGCAGAATGGCGGAAAGCGATTTCGTTGGCTTCGCCCAGTGTCTTTGCGCCCCACATCGCCATTCGGACCTTCTTCGGATCGCTTTCTCCGTTCAAAGGGAGGGAGAGCGATTCGATCTTTTTGTTCTCTCCCAGCAGAGGCCCAATGGTCTTGCTCCAAAATTCGACCCCATTGGATGTCTGTCCTCCGGCGGTTGCAACGCATGTCAGCCGAGTCGATTCTCGCTCAATGGGATCCAGACTATCAGGCTTCGCCATCTCGTCGCTGAAGGCCAGCCACATGCAGATTTGCGCTCCAGCCGACCCACCGAATGCAGCAACCTTGTTTTTATTGATGTTCCACTGGACTGCTTTGGAACGCATGAATTGCAAAGCCCGCCGAGCGTCGTGATGGGCTGCAGGCAAAGGGGCAATCGTGAGGTAGCGGTAATTGATGGCGGCAACCGATATCCCCGCGTCTAGCAGTTCAGAAAGCTCGTTCGGCTTCAGCTTGTCTTTGCTGCCGTTCTTGAATCCTCCCCCATGAATGTAGATGGCTAATGGAGTCGGCTCGTCTGCGTCAGCCAGCCAAATGTCGAAAACCTGTCGCTCGTGTTCACCATACTTCACATTGGCAAAGCTCGGCGTCTTCTTTGCTTTGTCCGTTGATGTTGTGGATGGCTTCGGCTTTGCTCTGTTCGCAGCCATCCGAAGCAGAGACTGCTTTTCCGCATCGGAAAGAACACCGTCTCCATCTTTGTCGGCCTTGGGATGTCTCTTCAAAGCCTGCCGGCTCACCATTGCCTCTTCCGCATCAGAGATGACGCCATCGCCGTTGGTGTCAGCTTGGGGATAGAGTTCCAGGATCTTCGTCTTGATCGCATCGTTTGCGTTCACGGATGAAAACGCTGACATTGTCACGATCACAAAGCAGATGAGAAATGTTTTTGACAAGATTGGACCTTGGGGTGAAATGATGGAGTTTTGGATTCAGGTTTGGTTTAAAAAGTGGGATAGGCTTCCAGCCCACGTTTATTAACTACCTTTCGATCCAATTGCGGGAACAATTCGTTCTGGTGCCGTCTTGAGCATTTTGCCCATGCCCTTATTGTGCGAAGTGATGGCGATGATCAAATTCAGTTCGTCAATCATCATGATGAACTGACCACCGGCCCCGCGACCTGATTTCATGTCGTATGTCTTCCCATCGACGTCGACGTTGTTGCGCCACCAGAAAAATCCGTATGACGTGTCTTGTGGATTGGTGTGGATTTTGGATGTCGCTTTTTGGACAAAGTCGGCCGGTATCAATTGCTCGCCATCCCACTGACCACCGCTTTGAACCAGCATCCCCCACTTGATCATGTCGCGCGACCGCATGCTGCTGCCGGCGGCTGATTTCGGCAGTCCACTCACGTCATCCTGCCATCCAAATTTGGAAATTCCCAGCGACCCCAGCAATTCCTTGTTGATGAATTCCGTCGCGGTCCCGGGCACCACCGTTTCGATCACCTGCATCACGATCGACGGGTCCGATGACTGGTACTTGTATTGCTTGGACTCAGTCGTGATCGGCGCTGTGTTTTCAAGGTACGCCTGAATCTGACCTTGGCCCTTCAACGTGCTCCGTGACTTTCGCAGTTTCTCGACTGTCTCTTTGGCAACTCGAATCCCCGAGTGCATGTTCAGCGCGTCATTCAACGTGATCGTGTCACAGCCCGTGGCGAGTCTGCTTTGATCGATGTTCGTTAGGAAATCGAGCACAGGTCGATTCAAGTCGGACATTTTCAGATAGTCAAGTTGAATGGCGCGGCCCAGAGCCAATGCCGTGTAGGACTTGGTGATCGACATCTGGTAGTGAGGATAGTTGGCTCGCCCGCGCCGGTAGTACGACTCAAAAATCAGTCGACCATCATGGTGGATCAACAGGCTATCGACTTCACCATGTTGCCCTACCGCAATCTCTCGCGCCAAAGCCAAGATCATCTCCTTATTTCCACTGTCCAATCCAAGTTCACCCACTTCGATCCCGTCCGCCATGTCCTCAGGCGACGTGTCAAGAAACGGTCGCTTGAGATCCGGAAGATGCTGCTCTTGGGCGAATGAAATGTCATCGGACGATAAGTCCGTGACTTCTGGCGCAAGTCCATTATCTTCCGTCAGTACACCACCATCAGCGTCCTCTGCTTTCATTGCTTTGGCTGGCGATGGTTTGCCCGAAGGCGTCTGTTGTTCGGCACGTTTTGCGAGTCGGCTTGCTTTCCGCGTGGTCCATTCGGCTTCGGTGAGTTCTCTCTTTGGCGCGTGCTGCGTGATTGGTTCTCGCGGCGGCTTGAAGTCATCCGTTATGAAGCTCGATGCAGGCAGGCCCGCTGAGTTGACAAGGCTGATGGCGGGATCAGGCTCTGGCTTACGAAAAAGATATCGCACGTATTTCGGCGTATTGATCTGCGGACTGGTCACATGAACCTGGTCACCAACAATCATTGCGTTAGCCGGAACGTACTTGCCGTCTTTGCCGGCGATTTCAAAGAAGTCGAGGTTTGAGTCGTCGCCGATGGGGTTGCTGAGCCCGTCTGCGACATGGTCGAAGGAAAGTTGCGCCGTGTTACCGCGAAATTCAACGTTCTGCAGCAATGGCCCCGAATAGGGCAGCTCCGATCTGCCGTAGTCTTTCGCCAGTGCCCAGAGAGCCAGCCGCTGTCCCGCATACTGTTTGTCATGCGGATGCAGGCTGGGGCCGTGGTCGTAGAAGACCGCCATCCCGGTGTTTTGAGTGGTCGCAAGCGCGCGTCGCATGGCGTCTCGCAGCCAAGGCCACTCGCCCGTTGCGTCTTGAGTTGGAACCTGAACGTAATAGAAGGGAAACTTTCGTTCTGGCAATCCCGCGCGACGCGCAAATAGTTGTCGCCAATTTTCGATCATGAAGGGCAGGAGTTGTCGGTACTCAAAGCCCGTTTGTGCTTTGGCATTTCGCTCGCCTTGGTACCAGATCGCGCCTCGAAAGCAGACCGGTACGATCGGATCAATCTTGTCGGCGTACTGAACGCCTGGGTTACGGTTGTCCTGGACGTCATTCCAGCCTTCGGGGATGCCAAGCCGTTTTCGGATGACTTCCGAGTCGTCTTTCGGAATCCAAGCCTGGATCGGTGTCCCGGAGTTGTAACGCAGGATCAAACCGACCGGGACATCCAGTTCACGGTACAGCCTTTCGCCAAAGTAGAATCCAACGCGCGAGACTGTCCGTTGTGTCCTTTCGTCGATTCCTGTCCAACCGTGCCGAGTCGAGACTCGCATTCGGGTCAAGCCTTTCTCGAAATACTCCGGTTCGATGTGTCGGTTCTTACTGGAGTTAAACGAATCAGCCATGTTCGACTGCCCGCTGCACAGCCAAACTTCGCCAACCAGTACACCAGAAAGTTCCAGCCTATTCTTTCCTTCCACAAGCAACGGCCGTTCCTGGCTGGATGTGGCGAGCGGATCTAGCAAGACCATCCACTTACCATCCGAGTCTGCCTTCGTGTGTTTGGACTGGCCTGCAAACTTCACAGCGACTTTTTCTGTCGGATCAGCCATTCCCCAAATCGGCACGGGCAATTCACGTTGCAGCACCATGTTGCTGGAGAAGATCTTTGGAAGTGTCACGTCTGCATGTGCCAGCGACGGCGTCAATGCAAGGAGCAGGACAAATAGAACACTGGCGAGTCGGGTTGTTCGATTCATTCTGGATCGTTGGAGAGGATTGTGTTGAAGCTTTGCGCTCATTGTAGATGCCCCGCAACGTCGCGTTGTCCAGCTAGTTCTTGTCCTTGAGCATTGCGATCAAGTAATCCGTGGTCGTCGTATGCTTCACATCCGGAGCGCCGGGATAGACCAGTTCGCAGGTGACGCCGATCGCCTTGCAATGTTCCTGCAGTTTGACGCCGAAGTTGGAGGTGTGAGTCGGGTCTTTTTGTGGCTCGCCGATCGCGGGCGGCGTTTTGTAGAGCAGGTACACCGGTGGATCGTCGGCGCTGACCAATGCGTAAGGTGAATATTCGGCGATCCAAGGCAGGATCTTTTCGCGTCCGTCGAGGAACGCCGTGAAATTCGGCAGGCCAAACGCGTGGCCACCGTATTTGCTGTTGGGCGTCCACTGCTTCATCTGCTTGGGATCGAGCGTGGTCTGCGCGCCAATGACGGCCGCGCACCACAGACGAGTTGACTCCCGCGCGACCGGGTCCGTGCTCTTGGGATCGGCAAGGTCGTCGTGGAAAGCGATCCACAAGCTGGAACAGGCTCCGGCGGAGCCACCCGCCGCGCCGATGCGATTCTTATCGATGTTCCACGCCGTGGCTTTGCTGCGAACAAACTGGAGCGCGCGGGCCGCGTCATGCAGCGGCGCCTTGACGGGCGGTTCGATTCCTTGCTCCGCCGCTTGCCGCACGTAGCGATAGTTCAGCGACGTGACGGAGATGCCGGCATTCAACAACTGCGCGACATCGGCGAAACGGTTGGCACGCTCCTTGGTACCGCCCTGCCACCCGCCACCATGAATGATGAACACTAGAGGTGTGGGCTTGTCCGAATCAGCCTTCCAGAAATCAAGCACGTGACGCTGGTGATCACCGTATCGGACCAGCGACTGCGTCGGCTTGGGGACCGACGCGTCATAGACGTCGGGCTTCTTGGTTGATTTAGTCGAGGTTTGTTTCGCGGACGGTTTCACTGGCGTCGCTACGTTTGGTTTGTCCTGACAGAACGCGGGCGAAGCGGCAAACGCGGGCGAAGCGATAGCCAAGACAGCGGCCAGACAGCAAGTAATGTGGCTTCTCATGTATATGATCCTAAAAGTTTCTGCGTCAATTGTGTTGCAACCGCACATCCTATTCGACGGAGCGGTCTCAAGTTCTTGCGAATTCTCCGAGTCGAGTATTCACCTGCCGTCATTCCAAATGATGTGCGTGCCGCTTTTTCCTGGGACAACGATGTCCTTCCAACCATTGCCGTCGAGGTCGTGGACGCGAATCTGCAATCCGATTCCAGGTCCTTCACCTGCGGGGGCTGTTGAGATCAAGTGCTTTGCCCAGGTTCCTGTTTTCGGAGCCCAGTCATAATACTGCACGGTGATGTCGTCATGTGCGCCTGAATCGCGGCCTGAGTGGCCGTGGAAGCGTTTGCCTGTGATCAGTTCAGGTTCGCCGTCGTTATCAACGTCGTCCCAGGCAAGGGCGTGGCCCTGTGAAAACTTCTTATCAATCAGGTGCTGACGCCAAGCGGTTAAACCGTCGGGGCGCGACTCCAGTTGCTCGTGCCAGTAGAGACCGTAGCTGTGACCGTCCGCCCAAATGAGATCGTTTCTGCCGTCGCCATTCAGGTCCTGAATAAGCAGTGGGCAGCTTGCATGTGGCAAATCGAAATCGTGATGATAGGTCCAAGGGCCTGAGAAAGCGCCCGCTGCGGGTTGCTCATACCAACCAGCTTGGAAAACGATGTCCTGTTTTCCGTCGCCGCTGATGTCGCCGAACCCCATGCCATGTCCATTGCCGCTTTCGCAAACAACATGTCGCTCGACGGTGACACTGCCGTCGTCGCCTTTGATCAGTCGAAAGATCTGCGTGGGATTTTTCACGTTCCATGAGTTCTCGATGAATTCAGGTGTGCCATCTCCGTCGATGTCATGCAGAAACGTGGCTTCGTTGTGCGCGGTCCCCGTATCGACGATTCGGTGGACGGGCCATGCTTCCACGTCGTAGTTCCCTACGCCGGGGTTCTCGTACCAATTCACAAGGGTTTCTTTGAAGGTTCCGGCAAGCACGTCAAGATCACCGTCACCGTCCATGTCGTAAAGGTGCTCGGAGTTGTTTGACAAGTAGTCGTCGCCGAAAGCTGTGAGTGCACGGACCGGCCGTTGTTTGAAGTCGGGAGCCTGATACCAGAATTCGCCGGCGGTGATATCAGGTTTGCCATCGCCATCAATGTCACCAACGGCGATGCCTTCGTTGTTGTCCTTGTGAAGCAATTGCACGCGCCACGTTTGCTTCGGCGCGTTCTTGTTGTTGCGTTTTTCCTGAGCAAACGCGCCAACCGCGAACGTTGAAATGAGAACAGCAGGCAGGAGGTAATTGAGTTTCATCGCTGTAATGTTCGGATTTGGTTGGATTGTTGATATCCTAGCGACGTTCGCCAGGGCGTGGAATTTAGTAGTGCCAAGTCCTCCCGGCCGCATCATGTCCTCTGGCCGTTGGGAACTGGCACTGTTTGTCTATCCTTGTCTGTCACGAGTTGAGGATCAACCCGGAATTCAAGCATTGATGACATTCACGGCTGAGGTCGCCGAAAGTATGGCTTTGAGGCCGCTTTTTCGAAGCGATCGCCGAAGGCCTTGATGTCCAGTTCTTCCTGAGTACTCCGTGAGTACCACAGATGCGCCTTTGCCGCATTCGCCTTCGGATTCGGTATTGGCATCTTCGCTCCGACCTGTGTCCGCCATTGTTTGAGCTCTGCCGCCATGCTTGCGGTGCGTTCCGGGTGCGATGCCGCCAGATTCGTTGACTCGCCGATATCCGCGTTCAGATCATAAAGCTCCAAGCGTCCGTCCTCCAACCATTCGATGAGCTTAAAATTCCCTTGGCGCATCGCGCTGGCCGGCCGCGAATGATGATAGTGCGGATAGTGAAAGTAGATGGCGTCGCGTGCCAGGTTGGCGGTCGGGTTCTCAAGCAGCGGCATCAAGTTGACGCCGTCTATCGTCTGCGTCGGTTGCTTGGCCTGCCCCATGGCACAGAAGGTTGGCAGCAGGTCCCACGTTGCGGTTGGGACTGTGCTCGTCTTGCCCTTTGGTACGACGCCGGGCCATTTGACAATCAAAGGCACCCGGATGCCGCCTTCGTAAATGGTGCCTTTTTCGCTGCGCAGCGGCGCGTTGGTTGAAACGATCTGGCCGCCGCCCGTATAGACCTCTACCAGTCCGCCGTTATCGGAGGCCAGCACCACGGCGGTGTTGTCGCTGAGTTTGAGCTCGTCAAGTTTGTTGAGCAGCTTGCCGATCGCGGTATCCAGGTCTTCGATCATGGCGGCGTAGACGGGATGGTTAACGCCGGATTCGGGCTTCTCCTTTTTGACGTACTTGGCGATCGTCTCCTCCCGCGCCTGAATCGGGATATGCACCGCACGATGCGACAGGTGCAAGAAGAACGGCTTGTCTTTGCCCGCGTAGTTTTCGAGAAAGTAGACAGCCTGATCAGTAAACAGATCGATACTCTTCGGTCCAGCTGGGCGTTTTCCGCGCCGCTTGATAAAACCGATCTCTTTCAAAGTCTGCTCGGTATGCTGATAGCCGTGTGTATCCGGTGCAAACTCCGCCCCACGACCCAAATGCCATTTGCCGAAATAGCCAGTGACGTAGCCTGCCGCCCTGAGCGCCTCGCCCGGTGTCGTCAGATCATGGCGGAGCTGTTGCGGCATCGGCGGTACGATCTGTTTCTCAAACGGCCGCCAATGGCCGGGCAGAAAGTCGGTAATGCCGGTACGCGCCGAATTCTGACCGCTCTCAATGGTACTGCGTGACGACGAGCAAACGGGCGTGGCATAGAAGTCGGTAAAACGTACGCCCTCAGCCGCCAGTGAATCGATCACCGGTGTTTCGTGAAACGGGTGCCCGTAGCAGGCCAGGTCTGGCCAGCCCATGTCGTCGATCAGGATGAACAGAATATTCGGCTTGCCGGGATGATCGGCTGCATTGGCGGTAAATCCGCTGAGCAAAGCAAACGCCGCGCACAGGAGGGTGGTTCTACAGTTCTTCATGTGTTTGAATTCTCTTATGGGTTCGTCTTGTTCATTTTCTTCTTCGGGGCAGCAGGAGTAAAGGGAGCCGCTGTCTTGCTCATTTCCACTTCCCATTGGTCGAGCAGATCGCCAAGTGCTTTCAACTTCTCAGGGACGGATGCGGAGAGATCCCTCTCTTCGGCGATGTCGCCCGAGAGATTGCAAAGTTCAGCCATGAATTTCATATTGTCGCGTGTGCTGTATGTCCGCAGGTATTTCCAATCTCCGCGACGAACCGCTGATTGCCGGATGACGTTCTGGTTCTGACGCACGCTGACCGTGCGGCGACGAAAGAACAGTGGCCGGTCCGCTTCGAGTTCTGTTTTGCCGTTGAGAGCGGGCAGCAGGTCTACCCCGTCAAACGGTGTGTCCGGACGTGGCTCGGCGCCGCTGAGTGGCAGGTTGCGCGATGTGCCCTGCGCGCCGCCGTTGTCGCTGGTCACGAAGACGAGCGTATGCTCTGCGATCTTCTGATCGTCGAGCGTCTTGATGTCTGGACAGACATAGCATCCGACGTCACCGTAACCAAGGTCATTGGCGAGAATGATGTTGGGGGAATGTGGGATAGGCTTCCAGACTGTCTTTTCTTTCTTGTTCTCGACAGGCTGGAAGCCTATCCCACTTTGGAACTGAACTTTCTCCGCAGCATCGAAATCCCATCGCTTTCGGTCTTCGTCGTTTCCATCTTTCGGTCCGATTTCAATCCAGTCGATCTCCGTTGGCCGCTTGGAGTCCGACAGAAAAAATCGTACATGTACGAGGCGGCCTTTGACATCGAGTGGCACGGTCAACTCCTGCCAGTCTCCGCCAGCGACTTGGAATGATTTGCTCTGGCTGTCCTTTGGAAAGAGCTGCTGGCCTTCGGTGCGCCACTGCAGCCGGGCCGCTGCGTCCACGCGTGTTCGGACTCGAAGCTTGAATTCCACCGGGCCGCTGGCTCGCACGCTAGCGTTGGCAATAAAGGCCTGCCGCCCGCTCGGTGTCAGTCGCAATGAATCGCCCTCGACCGTTACGTCGGCGCCTTTGGCGATCCATCCCAGCATGGATTCTTTTTTGACAGTCGCCGCAGGTTTGCCAGCGCCGGGTTTCGCTTGCAGCTTGTTCGATGGAGGCATCTTCAAACCGCCCGCCTGCACGCCGATCAAGGACGGATCGAACTTGGCGGGGTCGAAGTTCGGATTGGGTACAGGGACGACGACTTTCGCCTCGGCAATGTAATCCTCAATCAACTGGTCGAGTGCTTTGACCTTCTCCGGGTGAACCGCCGCGAGGTTGTTGTTTTCGCCGATGTCTTCCCGAAGATTGTACAGCCGATAATCATGATTCCCGTCTTCGCCGTAGTGGAAGGTGCGGATCAGTTTCCAGTCACCGTGATGCACGGACATCGACGGCGGAAGCCACTGCGGCGTGTTTCCATGACTTGGTACAAGTGTGAACATCGGCCCGCGATCCATCTCTTCACCGCGAAGAGCCTTTGCAAAGTCAACGCCATCGATTGGATGGTCCTTCGGTCGGTCCACGTTCAACATGCGAAGAATCGTCGGGTACAGATCGTTCGATTGAATGCGAGCGTTACTGCGCGAGTCGGGTTTGGTGACACCGGGCCAGACGACCACGGCTGGAACGCGAACGCCACCTTCATGGATGCCTCCCTTGCCGCCGCGCAACGGGTGGTTGCTGGTGATGGCCGTGATGTATTTTTCGCCCGCAGCATCGGTCTCCTCGAGGCCGCAGTGAATGTTTCCGCCGTTATCCGAATAGAAGACGATGACGGTTTCGTCCGCAATTCCTTCGGCGTCGAGTGCATCGAGCAGACTTCCGACCGCATCATCCAAAGAATGCACCATCGCGGCATAGGTCGGCGACTGCTGAGCTGTGTAGTCTTTTTTGGGACCGCGCCGGATCTTCCTGCGATAGCGTTCGATCAACTCAGGCTTCGCTCCGAACGGAGCATGCACGGAAAATTGCCAGTAGTTCAGGAAGAACGGCTTGGTGCGATCGCGTTTTTTCAACCACGCCACGGCCTCCTCCGCCATGCGATCTTCGATATGTTCCCCCGGCTCGCCCTCATTGAAATCCGGATTCTCATAGCCCCAAGGCGCAAGGTAACTGGTTTTCGGTCCGGGGCCGTGCCAGTGAGGGATGTCCACATCGAAACCGAGTTCCAGCGGAGAATGTGGTTCAGGTCCCAGATGCCACTTGCCGAAATGCGCGGTCGAGTAACCGGCATCCTTCAGAACCTTCCCCAGAGTCGGCACAGACGGATCAAGCCGCGTCGACGACTTGACGTTGGTGCATTTCTGATGTGGCGGTCCGTTCGTATTCGCAAACGCCTCAGAGCGAACCTCCGGTAAGTGCGCGGCGGGCGCGGTCATCCCATGCCGGGCGGGATTCTGGCCAGACATGATGCTGGCTCGCGTCGGCGAACAGATTGGACTGGCGTACGCGCTGGTAAACGTCATGCCACGCGCGGCGAGCCGTTGAATGTTCGGCGTCTCATAGAGAGACGTCGTTCCGTACAACGTGGTGTCCGCCCATCCAAGATCATCCGCCAAAATAAGGACGACGTTCCTGGGTCGTTCGGCGGCGGTCGCGGCTGTTGTGGACACGACGGCCACTAGAACGAGGAAACACTGATAAATGAATTTGGTGTGAGTCATCGATGAAAGTGTTTGGAGTGTTGGTGAGCGGCAATGTCGCCCCTATCGAGGCTCTCTTCTCGACTCCCGCTGTGGCTTTGCGGCTGCAGCAAAGACTTTGCCGGACTGGCGTTCGGTCGGGTCATACCAATCTGTGAGAAGGCCGCTGAGGTCCTTCACGAGATCGGGCTTCTTTGAAGCGAGGTTAACCATCTCGTCAGGATCCCCCTTCAGGTCATAAAGCTGGGGTTCGCCACCTTCGGGCGGATATTGCATCTTCCCCGGCGCTCCGTCGTAGGTCAGCAGCAGCTTGTCGTGACCGCGAATCACCCAGCGATAGAGAAGCGACGCCTGCGGATTCTCGATGTCGGCGATGTCGTGTGCAAACGATTCGCCGAACAACGTGTCGCGTTCAATGGCCTTACCGGTTTTCAACTGCGGAAAAAGATTGAGCCCGGGGAAGTCGTGTGGTCCTTTCGCTCCAGTGGCGGCGAGAATCGTCGGGACAAAATCAATTGACGAACAAAGCTCAGGCCGATCGGCCGCGGGAATGGTTCCCGGCCAGCGGAACATGATTGGCGTGCGTGTGCCAAATTCGTTGGGGCTGATTTTGGATCGCGGTGCGTAGCTGCCTTGTTCGGTCTGAATCCAGCCGTTGTCGCAGACGTATAGCACGAGTGTGTTTTCTTTGATACCCGAGTCATCGATGTGATTCACTAACGCGCCGCAGGTTTCATCGAACCACTCGCACATCGCATAGTACTTGGCGATTCGTTCCTGTACTCCCTTGTTGATATACTTTTCAAATAGTCGATCTGGAGGAGTATGCGGTGTATGTGGCATGAAGGGTGCGTACCAAACAAAGAATGGCTTTTCTGCTGCCACGGAGCGATCGATGAAATCAAAGACCGGCTCCATTCCATCGCGTCCGATCCTGAGACCCGCATCGCCGTGTCGTCCGCCCCTGTTGGGAAACCCCTTGGTCATGCCCTCGGTAAATCCCCCTCGTTGATAGGAACCTTCCCACCACTTACCGCTCTGGTGGCTGACATAGCCTTTCTTTGCCAGCCACCTGGGAAGAGCACCGGCCTGATCAATGTGGGAGATGAGTACTTCCCTGGCGTCTTTCCCCGCTTTTTCGGCGTGAGCCTTGTTAGCTGGCGTACCTACGGGGTCGTTTCCGGTGGTCTTATTCTGATGCGAATACAAACCGGTGATCAGCGTCATCAGCGACGGTCGGCACAACGCGGTCGGAACATAGCCACGCCGAAACACCGCGCTTTCCTTCGCAAGCTTGTCGAGATTGGGCGTTGCGATTTCCGGATGCCCCATGAAACCGTAGTCGGTGTAGCCTTGGTCGTCGGAAAGAATCAAAACGATGTTCGGAGGTCTCGATTCAGCAGCGGTCGCGGTTGTCACGATCAAAAAAAATGACAGTAGGCAGAGGATGATTTTCATGTTGTTCTTCATAGAGACGGTTTAAAAATTATTGGTAACCCGCATCGGGTTTTCCTTTTTGGTTTCGCCACGAATCACTTTGCCGCTTTCCAAACGGCATGTTCCGTGAAGGGAAAACGATCCTATCGTTCTCTCCTCAAGGTCATTCTATTTCGACATCGAACGCGAGATGAGTACTTTTGCTCGGTCGGCGATTATCGAGTCTTTTGTCACGGCGATGACTTTCGGCATCACGGCCGCAACCGATGCTGGATCGTTGTCGACGATCTTTTCACCAATCGTAACGGCCGCCTTGCTCGCGTCTTCACTGAGTGACGAGTTGTTCAGGTGCGGTGTGATGAACTTGAGGCCTTGCGCGGACGGGAACCTCGTGAGCGTGTCGAGCACAAGTTTGCGTTCTTCATCTCGTGTCGCTGCGGCGAATGCTTGCTTGCTCATCTTCAAACGCTGACCAGATTTCAGGCCGAATTGCCGAATGATACGGATGTAGCCGCGAAGGCAACGGACACGGTATTCAGAATTTCCTGATTGAGCCAACTCCAGCAGCACCGGGGCGGCGTCTGGTGTCAACCATCTTCCGAGCGCCTGCGTCGCAGCATCAGCAGCAGAATTCTCGCCGCCTTCGGCTGCGGCCTTCACGCCAGCCAAAGCCTCTTCGCCACCGACATAGATAAGCAGGTCCATCAACTCGGTTTGGTCCGCAGCCGACACGCCATTCATTCGATCCAGCAGTACCTTGGACGCGGCATCGCGGTTGCCCATGCGTTGACACGCTTTCCGCAGAGCTTCCTTCATCGGTTTGGCGGACTCCGAAGATCCCATCGCCAACATTTGATCGACTAGCGGTGGAAAATCTTTGAGTCCGACGGTCATCCCCAGGCCATCGATGGCAGAATTACGTAACTCCGGATCATCGGCCGAAACGAATTTCAACAGCAACGGGATCACACGCTTGATCCCGCGTCGACCGGCAACATCAACGAGTACCAAACGTTCTTGTCCGTCGCTGTTTTCCAAGCGTGTTGCTAGCTGCGAGTCGATATCGTCTCCACCAAGTATCGCCAAGCTGTCGCGTGCTTCGGTTGCAAGAGTTTCGTCGTCGGAGAGCGTCGCCTTTAGCAGGATAGGAAGCACGGTGCCATCACCCAATTTGCCGATGACTCGAGTGGCCGCGATTTTCATACTCGCATCACCAGACTCTGCCGCATCGACTACCGCCTTTAGCGCTGACGTGTCACCGCGATCACCCAGCACATGCATCAACAGGATTTGGCGGTCGGATGAGAGTGAATCGAGTTGAGTCAACAATTGCTCCGTGGTCTTCGCATCTGCCAAATTGTGTGCGAGTTCCAAACCGATGCGAAACAGAGCTTGATCGTCATCGCTCAAATAGGAAGCCATCAACTCGTTCACGTTCTGTGAACCTGCTCGGATTTCGCCGAAGCGCGACGCCACGTTGATATGCTTCGGTAATTCGGCTGAGCGCAAGTCCGCCAAAACCTTCAGCGCATCCGCGTTCTTTTCTTGCATCAGCAATCTGTCTGCTGCGGTCAGCAAGGCGTCTGCTGCGGTGACATGTAGCGATTCCTTGCCACGTAGCGCCTGCTGAACTGCCGCGATAGACTCTGGGGTGGCGAGCGCACCCAATGCAGAAACAGCCGCCACCGCAACCTCGTTGTCACCGCTGGCCGCAAGACGAACCAACGCGCCGGCGGCCTGCGTATCTCGACGAGCAGCGATGGAATTGATCACACCGACAAGCTGCCGTCCTTCTAATTCTGCGAGCGAATCGCGAAACGCCTGATCAACTTCTGAACTAGGATTCGATTCCAAAGCGGTTCGTGCGTAATGTGACAATTCCGGAACGGCCAGCAGCTTCGCCACCACAGGCACCGACTTTGACGTGCCGATAATCGCCAGTCGCTGGCAAGCTTTGGCTTTGTCGAACAACTCGGCATCGGAATCTAAAACCGCCAACAATTGCGATTCATCACCCTCGGCCGGAAGAGGCTGCTGTGCCGATGCGGATAGAGGAAACGAGAGAAGTAAAACGAGGACGGAACCGAAATATCTTGGGCGAAGTGTGGTCATGGAAGACTGTTGGGATGGAATGTTGGTGGAGAAGAATTGAAAAAGTGAAATTGACAATTGAAAGATGCAAAGTGAATTGTGTGGGTCGTCAGGGCGGTGACGACGCGCGTTTTGAGCTTTCTTGATTTGATTTCGCGGTGACGATTGACTTACCGACAATGTTGCAAAGCTGACTGACTTCATCTAGCAATGGTGAGACTCGAGTTAACGGCAAGAGCTCGGCTTTGATGTTCAACTTGATCCACGTCCGTGACTCACGTAGTTCTTTTAGAGCAATCCCCAGCTTGTGAATGAAGTCACGCTTGCTCTCTGCTGCACAGGCTTCTGAATAGTTGGGAGCTGGTGACGTACCACTGCGGACCAATTGCTCTGCGATGTGTCGTCCCAACCGAGTGTCAGGAAGTGCGTCCACGGCTTTTCCAATACGGGCCGCAATGTCCAATAGCCGATTTTCAAGATTTTCACCTCTTCGATCCATAGCAATCATCTCCGATGCTCATTGAGATTCATTCATTTTGAAATTTGCAGTTCTCATTTTAACTTTTTCAATCTCCACTTCCCCACAAACAACCGCTCAACGCAATCCGACGTTTAAACTCGCCATGGTTCACGCATGGCGCGAGAACGCATGCGGTTGGCTTCTTCGTCGCCTGCGAATTCCTCCGTCATGGGATCGAACTTCAATGTTCGACCGAGTTGCCAGGCGATGTAGGCAGCGTGACACACGACGTGTGACTGCGCCACGACCGCAGCGTTCGCATTGGTCAACGCTCGCGTCTTCACACAATCCAGAAAGTTGCGGATGTGGGTTGTCGGATCCGTTCCCGCACGATGGAAGACCGATTGCTGAGTACGCAGCGATTCCGGTTCGAGGATAAAGTTCCCCGAATCACCGGTTTCAATCCAACCGTCGTCGCCTTCATAGCGGACACTGCACGTGCCCATGCCCATCCAGCCTTCGCTACGCATGACCAGCTTCAAGCCATCGGCATAAATGCATTCCACTCCATCGGCATTCGGGATGTACTGAACCGGTGCGGTGTTGTCTCTGCCGGCTGCCCATTGGCAGAGGTCAACCGTGTGTGAACCCCATTCGAGAATTCCGCCACCATGAAAATCAAAATGCCCACGCCAGCGACCGGCAACGTACTGTGAGTTATACGGTCGCCACGGACATGCACCGAGCCAGCGATCCCAATCGCAAACGTCTTTCGCAGGTTCTGGTTCGGCGGGCAGCCAATGGTGACTGGTAGCCGGTGGTCGCGTATTGGCGTGAATGGTGTGAAGCTTTCCGAGTTTGCCATCTTGTACCAGGTTCTTCGCAAATTCAAAGTTACCGATGGTGCGCCGTTGTGTCCCCGCCTGATAGACACGGTTGTACTTGCGATACGCGTCGGCCAATGCGCGGCTTTCGGCGATGGTCAGTGAACACGGTTTTTCGCAGTAGACGTCCTTGCCAGCTTTCGCAGCCAGAATGGAGGCCATCGTGTGCCAGCGATCACCGGTCGCGATCAGCAGCGCGTCAACATCATCCCTGCCAAGAATCTCGTACATGTCTTGATACAAAACGCAGTCTTTGTTTCCGTACGTGCCGTCGACAAGCGTCTTGACGGCGTCACGCCGCGACTTTTGCAGGTCAGCAACACCGACAAACTGCACATCCGAATTGCCGAGAAAACACTTTAGGTCGGTGGTCCCGCGTGGTCCGATGCCCAAGCCACCGACAACAATCCGATCGCTGGGAGCGACGGCGCCGCCAAGTCCCAGAGCAGATGAGGGCACAATGGTGGGCGCCGCGATTGCAGCGCCTGCGGCCGCCGAAGTCTTCAAGAATTGACGTCGATTTCTGACTTTCATGATTTGCTCCTATGCACTTTTGCTTGATAGGTTGAAAAAACTTACTTTGAATGCAGGCGTTTCGATGGATTGAATAAGTTGGTCAACTGTTCGGAAATGACTTCGCAAGTCGATCAGTTTCTTAGGTTTTCAGTTGGTGATCTGATGTGTGAGCAACCTTCTACTTGCTATCCCGTTGGGCAGTAATCGCGAACGTTTCGGCGTCTTTGTCGTCAGATGCCTGGATCCATTGCTCCAGGAAACGGCGGTGCTGACGAAGTGTGCTGGCGTGCCTGGGTGCGGTCGCAAGATTATCCATTTCACCGGGATCATTGCGCATGTCGACGAGGGATTCTCGGAGTCCGCCGTCACGGTATACGCAGTACTTGAAGTCGACGGTGCGAATCATTCGTCCCGTGTGGTTTTCCGTCACAATATAGTCACGCCAATGATCGACATGATCCGATTCAGCAAGCGGGCGCAGGCTTTTCCCCAACAGACCCTTCGGTGCTTCCAGGCCTGCGTAGTCGCATACCGTCGGAAGAAGATCCAGCCCGCTGGACACCAAATTTGTGTCGACGCGGTGAGTGATCCTGCCTTTGTATCGCATCAAAAGTGGAACACGAACGGATTGCTCGTAGAACCGCCCCTTCGAGGCCAAGCGATGGCAGGCGTCCATGTCTCCGTGGTCACTGGTAAATATGATTAATGTATTTTGATCTAACCCGTTGCGCTTGATCGCATCGAGAATGCGTCCGATGTGTCGATCCACTTGCTCGGTGAGTCGGCAGTAGATCCAGCGATAGATCTGCCACTGCCGCTGATCGTAGACCTTTCGCATCGTGCCAGCGGGAGTCACGGCATTTGCCTTGGAGTAGAGATCGATCGCATCCGGTTCAAGATCAGGAATTCGAAAGTTGTCTGGCAACGGTGGAAGTTGCTCAGGTGACATTGCGGACGCTTGTTGATAAAGATGTTCGACACTCTGCTTTCCCTTCTGCGACTTACCTTTGTACGCGCGGTATGCGAAACAGATGTCGTGCGGATTGATGAACGAAGCGACGGCAAAGAACGGTCGGTCCCGCTTCCGCTCGATAAAATCAATGCACGCCCCCGGCAATGCCTCGCGTTGATCCTTGAAATATTCGTCATAGCCGGCGTTCAGGGGTTCTAGCTCAGAGCACATGTGTACCTTGCCACCGTAGAACGTATCGTATCCGGCGCGCTTGACCATTTTTCCGAGTGAGCTGTTGTCGACCTCCAATGGAACGCTGGCTTTATCGCCGTTGTTCAGCACGCCGAGTCGACCGGCCATTACGCCTGTCGCCATGCTGATACGACTGGGCACGCAGACGGGGTTGGCCACATAGGCGTTGGCAAACCGGATACCGTCTCGAGCCAAGCTGTCCATCGCTGGCGTGTTGAGGAACTTGTTCCCGGTGCAACTCATCATGTCCGCATGCTGCTGATCAGTAATGATCAGCAGAATGTTAGGCGGTTGTTCATCAGCCGCCGAACTCGCCAACGAAACGGCACACCCCACCACGAGGCAGATAAATCTTACGAGACAGAACAGCTTGGAGCGTCGAGAATTCAAGATGGGATCCGGATAAGTTGTGGTTTGGTTTCTTTGTGTCTATTTCTGCTTTGTTGGTGAAGCCACGACGCCCACCTTTCGCTCCGTCACTGGATACCACTCGTTAAGCCGTTCACTGAGTTCCTCAACGAGCGCTGGCTGCTTCGATGCCAGGTTCACCTTCTCGTGCGGATCAGACGCCAAGTCAAACAATTGCGGCTGACCGCCCGTCGGCGGATACTTCATTTTGCCAGGTTGACCGTCGTACGTGAGAAGTAGTTTACTGTGGTCGCGAATCACCCAACGATACAACAGCGACGCTTGCGGGTTTTGAATGTCGGCGATGTCGTGAGCGAACGACTCGCCAAAAATCGCGTTGCGTTTGATGGGTGAAGCGTCCTGCAGATGCGGCAGCAAATTCAGGCCAGGCAGTTGCTTGGGGATTTCCGCACCCGTCGCCGCGAGAATCGTCGGCACAACATCGATGCTGCTGCAAAGCTCAGGCCGGTCCGCGGGCTCGATCTTACCGGTCCAGCGAAACATGATTGGAGTACGTGTCCCACCCTCGTAGGGACTTCGTTTCGATCGTGGTGCGTAGCCACCGTGATCTGGGTCCTGAACCCAACCGTTATCAGTGACATAAATCACCAGTGTGTTATCGGCGACGCCCTTTTCATCAAGTCGATCAAGCAGTTGACCGCACGTTTCATCAAACCAGTCGCACATCGCATAATAAGTTGCGATCGATTTCGTGAGCCCCGACTGTTGGTATTTCTTCAGAATACGTTCTGGAGGATTGTGCGGGGTGTGAGGTAGGAACGGTGCATACCAGATAAAGAATGGCTTTTCGTCATTGATCGCGGTGTCGATGAAATCATTGACAGGCTGCATTCCTTCCCGACCAATCTTCAATCCGTCGTCTCCGTGTCGGCCACCTTTCTCGGGATAGCCACGCGTCATTCCATGCGTGAATCCGCCGCGTCCGTAACTTCCCTCCCACCACTTGCCGCATTGAAAGCTGAGGTATCCTTTCGGAGCGAGTAAACGGGGCACCGTCATGTTTCTATCGATGTTGGAAATCAAGAGTTCGCGGGGATCCTTGCCCGTTTCCATCGCATGCCGCTGGTTCTCAGGAGTCTTAGCGGGATCGTTTCCTGTTATCAGATTTTGGTGCGAATAGAGTCCCGTGATCAAAGTCGATAGCGAGGGACGGCACAATGCCGTTGGCACATAGCCCCTTCGAAAGGTGACGCTCTGCTTTGCCAGTTTGTCAAGATTCGGTGTCTGGATTTCAGGATGCCCCATAAAACCGTAGTCGGTCCACGACTGATCGTCCGAGAGAATCAAGACGACGTTGGGCGGTGGACTGTCGGCCTGCGCCGTGAAGGCGAATGCAACCAGGAATAGTGCCGATATCGTCAATCGCTTTGTCATTCTTATCTCGTATTGCGTTTGTTTGTCGAAGTACAAAATGTAGCGTGTATACGCTGGTCCCCGGATTTGTCGCTGCACGATCAACGCGCAAGTGAGGTTATTCTCGCATCCCAAATGGCATCGTTGGAAACGGAGAACGATCCCATCAATTTTTCTTCCATGTGTGTACGCAGTTGACTGAGTTCGTCTCGTTGGGTTTCACTGGGTTCCTCGGTCAGCAGGAGCGGCCATTTCGGTTGACCCCAGAATGTTTTCTCATAGTCTGCGCCTTCTCGTTCCACTAATAGCAGGCCAAACGTAAGGTTGCCGTGTTTCTCTCCAAACAGCAGGTCGAATTGGACCGGATCGTCGCCCACTTCGATCCACGGTCCCGATGCGAAGCCAGCCAAAGCATTCAGGCAGGGCCAGGCGGGATGGTCTTGCCTTGGCACGTGAACGATTTCGCGAAAGGCTGAATCGTATCGTGACCCGTCAAACACAGGTTTCCCATCAATCGCGACCAGCAGGTTGTTGTCCGCGTATCCCCAGAAACGATAGCGTCCGGGACCGGGTGGAGTGAGTTGGCCGCTGTACCAGGTGAGCCAGCCAGCGCGACTGACTACATCGGGATGGAGGCCACTGCGCTCTGCAAACTGCTTGTATGCACCGGCGATACCGGCAAAGCGAAGCGGACTGCCTGAATCGAGTCCTTCGAGACTGCTTCGGTCTCGAAAACCGGATCGAATTACCGAGGAGAACCGCAGTCCCATCAGGTCATCCATGGCTGGTGCTTGAGGGAGATCATCGCTTCCAAAACTGTAAATCTTGCCCGATAGCGATTGCACGCTTTGGTCAAAGGATGGTTGTGACAGTTCCGGCATCCCGTCCGTCTTCTGCGTGAGCAGGCTCAATTTTCCGTTTTGACCAAAACTCGCCACCTCACCTTCCGTCATCAATCGCCCCCGATTCCCGCCGCGTTTCTCAATCGCGACTTGCCCATCGAGCACAAACACTTGGGATGCCTTCTTGCGAGCGGTGACAACAAAAACCGTCCCGAGGTCCGTGATTTCTCGCTCTGCTGTTTCGACGACAAAACCGATGCCCTGGGGCGGAACGTGCAGTTTGATATCCCCACGGTGAAGGAAAATGCGTTCTGAACTTTCAGCCGTCAGGGTAAGCGGCGCCGTAGCGATGGCATGCACTCCGCTATCACGAAACACTAGTTCGATGACACCTTCGGACATCGTCAATTCGTCACCAGCTTGCAAAGCATCACCGCGGGATAAAGGATGCTGCGGACGCGTATGTCCTTTGCCGTCAATCCGAAGCACGGTGGCCACGCCAAGTCCATTCTCAATCGGGAGTACTTCGGGCTGGTAATACCACCCCAAGAAACTCACGGTGATGACAGCAGCAATGCTTGCGGCAACGCCAACCATCGCCCAAATGCGAGGTTTCAGCGATAAGACGTTGCCCTTGGTGACGGGCTCATTCCAATCCGCCTCCTGCCCCATCTCTGCCGCCGCTTCCTCAAGGTAAGCGTCGGCCTTGAGGGCAAGCCTCAGCTTACGGCGTTCTTCGACAGCTTCCTCTTTCTGCAGGTGAAGTGACAATTCCTCTAGTTCCGATTCCGCCAAGTTTCCTTGGACGTATTTCTGAATTAGCTCATCGAGCCGGCCGGAATTCATCATGAGACGGGCTCCGTGTTGAGTTCGTTTTCGACGCAGTCCATTAATTTGACGCGAAGCCGTTGCACAACTTTGTAAAGGCTATTGGGGGAACGATTCGCTTTGGCAGCCAGTTCTTTGACGGCGCCGGGCTTTCGATAAGGAGCCAGAATCAGTTGTTTGCGTTCCTCGGGCAGCTTGTTCAGGCAAGACATGAGTGCACGGTATTCTCGCGCCGACGAATCACATTCGGCTTGCTCCGCCTCGCCTTCATCAAGCAGTGAATTCACCAGATCCTCGCTAAAAACGTGTCGATCAACGACCAGCTTTCGTCGGTATCGGAAGCTGATGTTTCGTACGATGGTCTTGGCCCAGGGAAGGAATTCTTCTGCGTACCGCAATTGGTCCTGCTTTTCCCAGATCACGATGCTGGCTTCCTGCATGACATCATCGATCGGATCCACCGACGGCAGAATCATCCGCGAGTAAGCCCGCAACGCCCGGTTGTGCCGGGCGAAGAGCTGCAGCAACTGGCTGCCTTTTTCGTGTGAGTTGAGATCCATTACTGATATATCCACGTCGGCGCCGGATTCTGCCTGGGTTCCGACAAAAAAAACTAAAAAAACAACGGCAGAATCGCCGCCCCGATACGATTTGAGGATAGCGAGACCACGTTGCACCTGCTCAAACTGCTTTTTAACCAGAGATAACCAATGGTCCATCATACCCATTTGATTCTGATTACTAGTTTATTCATCGGTTCGTTGAGCGGATCGTTGTGCAGCGACTTAATTGCCGCCGAGCCAGGCTTTGAGACTATCTTTGACGGCAAGTCTTTGCAGGGTTGGTCGGGTGATCCGAAACTTTGGTCGGTGCAAGATGATGCGATCACGGGAGTGACGACCGACGAAGAACCGCTGAAGTACAACAAATTCCTGATCTGGGATGGCGAGGTCGAGAATTTTCATCTTCGCGCGAAGGTTCGATTGATCGGCAACAGTAACTCGGGGATTCAGTATCGTTCGACGCACCTGAAGGACGAGGGCGAGTTCGTCGTCGGCGGATATCAGTGCGACATTCATCCCAAGCCAGAAAACAACGGAATGCTATACCACGAGCGTGGACGCGGGATTGTGGCAAAGCACGGCCAGAAAGTCATCGTCGATGGCGCGGGCGATAAGTGGATCACGGGAACGACCGGCGGAGTGCAACAGATCAAGCTAGATGACTGGAATACGTTTGAGATCATTGCGAAGGGCAACAAACTGGTTCACAAACTGAACGGAAAGGTTTGCGCGGAGATCATCGATCATCACGGACACGGCCGCTTGATGAAGGGCGTCGTCGCCATTCAGGTACACCGTGGACCCGCGATGCGGGTTCAGATGAAGGATGTCGAAGTAAAGCACCTGCCTGCGGGCGGAATGTTGTCGCTGGACGACGCGCCGATCCCAGCGGATGCAGAGAAAGTGCCCGGCCGTAAACCGCGACCACGTCCAAAACAATGATCTGTGACGCGTACATGCTCAGGTCTCTCTATTTTTTGACATTTGATTCAAACCGTCGCTGTTTTGGATCAAATCCGGCACGGGCGTTGAAGAGGCACGCATCGTCAAAGAAATATTGGGATAACACGAGACCACTAGAGAGTTCCAAACAGTGCCGCAAAGCGATCGACGATATCGAATGCAATTTGGAATTGAAAACCGAAGACCTAACCTGACCCCGGCGAAGTCTCTCCTAGCCCGGCGAAGTCTCTCACGTGACCGGAGGTCAATTCAGAATCACCCGTCTCGGCTCAGGCGATCGCTGGTAGCAGGTTCTGCTTCGTTGGCATGAAGAAGTGTTGGATCAAGACTTCTCCGGCGGCAACTTCTCTCGTGTGCCGAGTCTCTCGCATATTGGCATGCTTCGGCTCAAAACGAGACGGTTGGATTTCCTTCTCGATGAGTCGAAGCATCGTTCGTTTAGCCTCGATGTTTTTGAGGATTCCCTTGATTGCTCCTTCGACATCACCGTCCAGGACGAATGCCAACATCCCGCCGTGTTCTACGGAGTGGGAATACTGACCAGTCACAAATCGCATCATTCCTTCTTTGACATACTCCGAAAAGTAGCGACGTGTGGAGCCATCAGCTTGCCGAGCATTGATGCGTTTGCACTCCAACGCGAAATAGATGGATTCATCTGGAACCAGAGGAATGAAAACGATGTCGATCCGTCCTTGGTCAGAATTGTCGTCGGCGGAATCGAGTTCGACGATCTGGGGCCTAACCTGGAGCGGAAGACTTGCAAGTTCTTTTGCAGCCCGCAGTCGTCGACACAATTCATCGGATACCGGGTCTTCACGAGTGTCCGGCGCGATACTGGGCATCGCTTCCCAAGCGGACAGTATCAGTTCGACGATGTCGGGGACGAGTGAGTCGAGTAGATCATTCCACTGCTGTGTGTTGCCCAGGATTGTCATGCAGGCTGTTCCGCCGATTGCATCAACAAAGAGCCCGCAATTTCGTCCGCGTCGTTCATTGCCGAGGTCAGTGTCCAGTTCCGCTGTTCAAGCGGTTTTACTATATAGAGCTTGTTCCCATCGAATACTTTGATACCACGGACTAGTTCGATTGCGCCGTGTTGCTTCGTTGCGATTTGACGGAGACGATCAAGCGTTTCGACGATGCTGGTGCTTTCACTCGGCATAGGTGTCGTAATCTGTGAACGATCAACTTTCTCCAGAACTGCCAGCCCTATGCCGGAATCCGCTGAAATAAGAACCTGCCCACGCACACCGCTATCGCCACGGGCCGACCAGTCATTCAATAAGTCGCAGACGCGAGCGAGGTAAGCTTCACGCTGTTGCGGTGATGAAGTCTTGACGGTCGGAACGTTTAGACGCGAGCGTGTCGGTCGAGTGCTGGGGATAGAGATGCTGATCGTTTCATTGATGAGATCGCGTTCCGTATCAGCGATATCGAAGTAATCGAAGACAAGTTCGTCGAATCGAACCATCGCCTCTTTCACCAACTGTTTTTTCGATCCAGGAAACGATAGCAATTTAGCCTGGAATTGTGCGAAAACGTCGCATACTGATTCGATGATAGAGTTCGCACTTTGCGGGCCGAAGTGCGTCTCAGGAAATGGAAACGGAAGTTTGAGGAGTTCTTCGTCATAAATTCTTGCGCGACTGACACCCCAACTCGCCGATCCGTGGAAAAGGAAATATCGTGCAAGCTTGGACTTCAAATACACCGTCAAGAACTTGAGCAAATCGGCGTCCTGTTTAGGTCCTTGGATTCCCTTAACAGAGTGTCGAAAAGATGCCGAGAAATCAAGAAAAACTACTTTTGAAAATCCAGCAGTAAATAGCGTGTGAGGAGCATTAAATACCTGTGTGCTAACGCCCGATCGCTGGCGTACCGTTACAGATTTACTGCCGAGATTGTCACAGTCCGCAACTGTCATAAATAAGTTAAATTGATCGTTGGTTGCCTCAACAAAGACCGTTGAGTCCAATTCAACTTGCTTCGATTCCGCCGGATCGTCGCCAGGGCCCAATGGCTGAAACCCTTCGCCGATAATCCATCGTTTGTCCGATTTTTCGCGCACTTGTCGTACGTTGTCACGTAGCCTTGGCAGGTCAGAAAGTCGATCCAGCAGTCGGCGATCCCGTGGAGTCGCCCAGAAGTGCCGCTTCCAAACTTGTGGTGCATCAAGACTTGCAAGATCCTCCACGACTTGGCTTTGATGCAGGGTTATGCAATCTTGTTCAGCAATGCGAATCACTTCCGCTTTTGTGACGGACCAATCCGACTTCGGAGACCAATAGTTAATCCGATGGGCCTTCAAATTCGGCTCTGCAGGGTTGTATCGGACCACGATCGCCGGAAAGCCAGCAGCCTCAAAAAGGAAACGTTGGTAATCAGCTAAATTCAGAACGCACTGAAGCGAATGACTTTCGATCCAATCGCGTTGGAACTGGATCGCTTTCCCGCTGTTGTTAAACAACACACCTGCCGGAAGAACGACGCAAACGACGCCGCCGTTTTCCGTATGCCTTGCCGCTTTACGGATAAACGCCGAAGCGATTTGGTTGTTGGGAAGGCGAACATCATTTCTGCTGCACCACTGTCCGGCCAATGTTTCAGGGCCGGCGATATCTCCCCAAGGCGGATTGCCGATTACCAATGACGCATTGGTTGGGATCGACGACGATTCCTTGAAAAAGTCGATGCAGGTGATGTTTCGCTGCGTGTCGGAATCGGTGACCAGTTTGGGTAACGCTCTGCCCTTTTCCTGCAACTGCTGAATGTCACGTGGGGAGAGTTGATCCAAATAGGCGAGATACAAACTGAATGCCGCGATTCGGCAGGCCGTTGGATTGACATCGACGCCGAAAAGGCTTTCCTGGATCAGCGACATCAGCTCGCGAGCGATCGTGTTGTTCCGCGCTCGAGGGTTCACCTCACGCCATTGCTGGGCCAACCGATTGAACAGGCCCACCAAAAAAATTCCCGAACCGCAGGCAGGGTCGAAGAATGTTTTGCCGATCAAGTTTGGCATTTTTTCTAGAGCGACATCCAACACGACTTCGGCAAGGAATCGCGGCGTGTAGAACGCTCCTTTCTGCTTGTCGCTTTCTGTTAGGAAACGTTCGTAGATTGCACTGACGGTTTCAATTGGGATGCGACCGAAGTCGTAAGGCCAAAACGATTGCTGTCCCGTTTTGACGGACGTTCCATGAAAAAAAGCAGATAGGACTTCGATGTGCTTATTGACGATGTACCGTGACTCAACGGTCAGGTTGTCGGCGAACAAGTCGCCGTTGAAGTCAACCGCCAGTCGCTCGAATAACTTGTACAGAGCCGCCTTGGCTTGCCCGGTTGGATGAATGCCAAGAACATCGCGCAGATGCTCGCAATCTGGCACGTCAATCGACGCTAAGTAGTCGCCGCCGATCACGCCTCTATCGAAGAGATAGGCCGTGAAGACGAGCCGACAGAGCAGGCTGTCGAGCACTTGATCGGGAATGTCGCGCTGGCTCAAGTCGTTGAGCTGCTGACGGGTATCGTTGAGGTTCGATAGAAGGGCGCGGTCAACGCGTTGATCGGGATTGAATGACTTTCGATTTTGGTGAAAGTAGTGCCCCGATTCGATCGACAGTAGCAGTGCAGGCAAATCATCGGAGACCCGGTCAAGCGTCTCCACCAAACCCGCACGATTCTCGCTGGTGTCCGGTCGTGTTAGCCCAGAATAAACATGCACGGAGTCATTGGTGATAACGACCAACACAGGCGCACCGCCGTGATGCCAAAAGTCGCGGTACAGCTTGGCCTCCGTTTCCGCATCGCTGATGTTCAAACAGCGGAAATAGACCAATGGAGAATTACCTGTGCAGAGAATCCCATCCAGATCTAGATCATCAAATCCACGGTGCAACAGATGAGCCTGCGGAACGTCACCAGCGAGTGACGATTCATCCACGAAGAACTCAGGTGCGTCGCGATGTTGGAGACCGAATTGATCGATCCACGTTGACGTGTTAGACGAACTCATGAGTTGGGTCCCTCTCCCGCGTCCGTCTCGCGAACAAGCATCGATTCGATGACGCGATATGCCCAGCGTTGATCGACTCGAACGGCTTTGATTTCGTAGCCGTTAGAACGCAGAAACTCGATATCGCGATTGATCGTCGGCTCAGAAACGCCCAGTCGCTCGGCGAGGACGCGTGTTGAGAGGTCTTCCTTACGGATCAAATCTAAAATGGAAGCGAGACGATCGGAAATCTCTGTCGTTCGTTGATATCGCATTCCATGGCCCTCCCAAACCCTGCTGTGGATAGCCAAGTCTATCATTTCGTGATTGACTTGGCAATCCGCATAAACCTCGCGGAAGGGCAAAAGGGGGCGGGGGTCAGTTGAGAAACGACCCCGTCCTGATTTCTTTTTTGGTTCGCCGCTACGCAACCTACGATGGGTTCTACAAATCAGAAGATCCATCGCTTGGTTTGTCCGATCGAAGTGATCGAGGTCGATAGTCAGGGTCACAGCTTTTGGCCCGGCTACTTCCATTGTCAGGAAATGGTCGATTTCCTCATTGACAAAACGCGCAGTCAATGAGCTTTGGGATCTAATATAAATCGAAAGAAGATCGGCAGAATCGCCGATGGCTCGCGATCTGAAGTTAGGAGACCACAATGAAACTTGTTGAAACGAGACCAATGATTGCGTTACTGCTGACCGCGGTCACGGCTGTTCTTGCCTCTGCTGGCCAGCAACCCAACGTCATCATCCTGTTTGCGGATGACCTCGGTTATGGGGAGCTCAGTTGCCAGGGGAATCCGGAGATTCCTACGCCGCATATCGATTCGATCGCGGCGAATGGCGTCCGCTTCACCGACGGCTATGTTGCTGGCCCAAACTGCAGTCCCTCACGGGCGGGACTGCTGACCGGACGAACGCCGACTCGTTTCGGGTACGAATTCAACCCAATCGGAGCGGTCAATGAGCATCCGGGAATCGGACTGCCAGCCGCCGAAGTCACGATTGCCGAAACCCTACAAAACGCCGGATACACGACCGGGCTGATCGGTAAATGGCATCAGGGTGGAACCGCGGACTTCCATCCCTTTCGCCACGGATTCGACGAGTTCTTTGGGTTCATGCACGAAGGCCATTACTTCGTGCCGCCTCCCTATGACGGTGTCACGACAATGCTGCGCCGCAAGACTCTGCCAGGCGGACTCTCGGGCCGCTGGCTCGGGAACAAGGAATTGATCTATACCGATCATATGGGCGGTAACGAACCGGACTACGATGCCGACAATCCAATCACTCGCGGCGGACAGCCCGTTGTCGAAACCGAATACCTGACCGATGCGCTCACGCGTGAAGCCGTCGACTTCATCGATCGTCACGACGACAAGCCGTTCTTTCTTTACCTCGCCTATAACGCGGTCCACAGTCCACTGCAGGGTGCCGATGCCTACATGGAAAAGTTCTCGCACATCGAAGACATCCATCGGCGCATCTTTGCAGCCATGCTGGCGAATATGGACGACAGTGTCGGCGCGGTAATGACGCAGTTACGAAAGTCAGGTCTGGAAGAGAACACGATCGTATTCTTCCTCAGCGATAACGGCGGTCCGACTCGCGAACTCACCTCAAGCAATCTGCCGCTGCGAGGATCCAAGGGCCAAATGTATGAAGGCGGCCTGCGCGTGCCTTTCATGATGCAATGGAAAGGAACGATTCCTTCCGGCCAGATCTATGAAAAACCTGTCAGCTCATTCGACATTTACGCCACCGCGGCGGCCAGCAGTGAAGGTGTCACCGCACCGAAGCAGATCGAGGGTGTCGATTTGATTCCGTTCGTCACCGGAAAGAACTCCAGCACTCCGCACAAAACCCTCTTTTGGCGCCAGGGCGGCAAGACAGCAATACGCCACGGCGATTGGAAGCTCGTTCGCATGGGAAAGAGGTTCGAACCAGGCAAAGCGAAGTGGGAACTCTATGACCTCTCGAAGGATATATCCGAAGAGATCAACCTCGCCAAATCACACCCTGAGCGTCTCGTAGAGTTGGTAAAGCTATGGGAACAGATGAACGGCGAAATGGTTGAACCGTTATTTTGAATCGAAAGCCGCGAGCCACCGACTTTAAAAATGGAGCATTGCCAAAACACTCGCATTAAAACTACCTATGAATCACGCAAAAAGTCTTCTACTTGCGACATCTTTCTTGCTCGCGGACTTTGCCATCGGTCACGCGGGTTCTCGTGTGGTCAAAAAGTCGAACGAGCATTTCGGTCTGTGAAATCGGAGGTTGGTTTGCCATAGAAGGTCGAATTCTTGATCGAGATCGAGCCCACATTCATCGGTGCCTTTAAAAACCGGTTCAAAACGGCCGCACCGCGCAACAGATGTCTTCGTTCTTCAGGAATAATCGAAAGCAGTTGGAGAATTTCGTGTCTCGGTCCAGGATCAAGTATTTCTTGCCACTGAGAAATCCATCTTCACAGTTCGTCAATCCACGGGCCATCTGTGGCATCCAAGCTTCGTTTGGATTCGTCGTGCAGCCTGCGAAATGAACACGACGGGTTCTCAACTCCATGACAAACAGAAGAGAGTAAGTTGTCAATCTGTGCTTGGTCCAGGCTTCCACGGTTGTGAAATCAATCGTCGCTGTCACGTTTCAATGGGCTTTCAGGAATGTCTTCTACGATCCGGTAGTTTTTCGTGTAGGAGCGGGCGCGATGACATGAGCCTTCAAGATGCTGCCTACAGTGGTGTCCGCAATTTTGTACCTGAGCTTGGAGAGTTCACCCTGAATCCCACATTAACCCCACATCGGATTCTCTTCGGCAAACCGAACAACGAGATCAACGATCACCTGACGGATGCGTGGTCGACCAGCCTTCTTCTCTCTGCGATCGGAGTAGTCCCATTTATTGGCAACGAGTTGTCGATGCCAACGGAGGATTGTATCCAGCGTGAAGAGGGTGCCAATCTCGCTCAGTGCCTTTCTGCCGAGAACTTAGCCCTTGACCGCCAAGCGACGATGCTGGTCATCGGTCAGAACGATTCGATTCTTTTCGAGTTTCTCTTTGAGGACTGCGTTCCCCGCGCATAGGTACTCAATGATCTTCCGCTGTTGCTCGTTCGCCCATCAAGCAAGAATGATCCGCATCAGCTGCCACGGTTGCAGCATGAACTTCGTCTGCGTCTCGGTAGTCTGGAAAATCCGAGACGACCATTGGTGTGTTAGCATAGAGCCGTGTGGGCCGATGAGAACAGTTGCACAAAGATTGCCGACGCCAAGCTGAAAGCTAGGTTGGCTGAGAAACATGGCTCACAAATGCTTGATTGTTCGATTTTCGCCGTGTCAAATGATCGGTTGAGTTTTTTGACTCAACAGGGGCGACGTACTATGAAATTGGCAGTGCAATGGCCCGTATTGTCGTTGTATTCCCCCATGACCAACGTGCCATTCTGACGATTTGCTCTCGAATCCAAAACATGGACGGGGTGGCGGACGTCACGATTTCCATGTCGCACTTGCTGGGCGGTGACGGCGTGATCTTGCGGATGATGAATCGGTGGCACTGAAGCGAAGTGCCGGCATCATTTGCGATGCGATCGACTCGATAGGTCGCATCACGATCCTGGTGAACCGGAAACGTCGACCTTGCGGGTTCTCGCGGTGATGACGATTCGCGTCGTAGCGGTGATGCGGGTTGCTCCGTGATGCATCGCCTGGCTGAAACCTTCCTAGCGGGCGTGCCGATGACAATGATTATCGCGAACTGTTGTCGAAATCCGGTCCTGCCGTTTTTTGGGACGAGCGACTTTGAACCATCAAACCGGCGTCGTCAAAGGCCTCAAGCATGCATCCACGCAATCAAATTGCCCTCGCAGTACTGCTCGTGAGTTCTATCGGATGCGCAGGTAGCGATGCGCATCGTATGGCGAACACGTCTACGGTTAACAGTCCGTCCGCAACGATACAGCAACAAAGCGATGATGGTTACTACTCTGAGCTTCCTTTGCCAGTGAGCCTAGTGGCCTTTGCTGACGAGGACGACGATTTCGCGGAAAATGAATTAGAAGAGGTATCTTCGGATGTGAAAACCGTTGATGACGAAAAGGAGAAGGAGTCAGACTCTGAATTGGACTACGATCTGGAGTTGAATGACGCTGACTCAGCCGGTGAACAAGAACTGATGCCGGTATTGATCGATACAATCGAATTTGCTTCATCGGGCGGCGAGTCGCTTCAAGAAGCTTGGGCGATGGCGGTCACCGTCGATCAAAAGCTGCAGTCCAAAGCGAACGTGACCGGCGCGGCTGTCTACGCTCATGAAGCGGCGAAGTCGGCGAGAAACCCGTCGCTCCGGACATTCAACTCTTACACGGCCCTTGATAGAACGCCTGGGATTGGTGTCAACATACCCGGACTCTCATCACTTGGATTCAGTTCACTGCCAATTGGCGAAAAGGATTTCTTCTCGTCCGCGACGCTCGCGTCGATTCCCCTGTACACGAGTGGTCGCATCAGCAGCACGATCAATTCGACTTGTGCCAATGTGCATGCGTCGCGATTCGATCAACGCTCCGAAATGCATGACCTCAAAATGGAAGTTGCTCAGGCGTACGTGAATGTGTTGAAGGCAGAAAAACTGGTTGAGGTTGTTCGGATCAGCGTCAATACGCTTGAAGAGCATCTTGTTGATGTCCAGGACTTGTTCGACGAGGGTGTGGTCGCCAACAGCGACGTGCTTGCCGTCAAGACACTCCTGTCAGATGCTCGCGATAAGTATCTGCGAGCGACCAACGGGCTTGATCTCGCGAGTGCCGCCTATAATCGGTTCGTCGGACGACCGTTGGATGCACCGGTATCGCTTACTGAGCTGATGAATTCGCAACCGGCGAGTTCGGAATTCGTGAGCCCAGGGCTCCCGATCGAGGCCGGTCCCGATGAACTGGTCGCGATTGCTTCTGCACAGCGATCGGAACTGCAGGCAGTGGCCCACAAATCCAATGCGCTTCGTCATCAAGCGAAACGGGAACTCGCGGCCCTCGGTCCCCAAGTTGGTGCTGCTGGCGGATTTAGTTTTCTTGAGAACGAAAACCTAACTCATCAAGGATTTTGGTCAGCGTCTTTGTTGGCTGAATGGACCATTTTCGACGGTGGCGTTGCTCGTAACAAAGCAGCCTCGCTCAGACAGCAGGCGTCCGCACTTGCTCGATTGAAACGCGACCTGGAAAGCCGGATTGCTCTACAGGTTCGTCAAGCATGGCTCAACTTGCAGAACGCGACGGATCGAATCAACGTCACCGAGAAATCGGTCGAGCAGGCGGAGGAGAACCTGAAAGTTGCTTTGGACCGATATCGAAAAGAAGTGGGCACGAACACCGAAGTCCTCGACGCTCAGACGCTGCTAGTTCAAAGTCGCAACAACTATTACGCGGCCAACTATGACGCAGCTCTGGCACGGGTGATGCTCGATCGAGCGACCGGGAGTCTTTGACCCTATCGGAGTCCTTGAGGTTTCCCGTTGATCGCACCCTGTTTCGGTTGCGCGAATACGCGCAGTGCTCGCATGTGGGCAGTCTCACCAAGCCGACCGGCCGGTAAAGAGCGATAACAACCGTGAACTCGCCTTTCTTCAGCGCGTTCTTCCAGCGGCACACCTTGTGCGTCACGACGTCAAATGTTCGTCGTACCTCGAAAAGATTGCGGGAAGTCAAACGTGTGACTTCGTAAAAAGGCCGGCGACGGATTCCGAAATCAGGAAACGTCGAAATGGCGAATTTCTTCAAACGTGTTGTCATACTCCTGCTCCTGGCGGGCTGCACGGCTGGCGGTTACTACGCCTGGGATCGTTGGGGGCGAGTCGAACCGCTGCCTGAAGGGCTGGTACAAGCCAATGGGCGGATCGAAGGCGATCACGTCACGGTCGCCAGCAAGTTTGCCGGCAAGATCAATGAGATGCTGGTTCGTGAAGGCGAAAGCGTCAAAGCGGGACAAGTCCTGGCGCGATTGGAAAGTGAGCAAGTCAAGGCAAAGCTGCGACAGGCTGAGCAGGCAATCGAAGCGGCTCGCGCTCAGCACCGTGCTGGCCAATCGGGCCTTGAGTTGCTCGAGCAGGAAGTGCCACTGATGATCGACACAGCACAGGCGTCTTTGGAGCACGCGAAGGCGGTGGTCGCGAAAGCGCGAGCGGCCGAGCAACAGTCTGCCCGTGACGCGTCCCGTTTTGCAAACCTCGCATCGCACGGAACGATCGACAAACGCAAGGGCGAGGAAGCTCAGCTCGCTTGGACGGTCGCAAAGAACGATGTTCGCGTAGCCGAGACAGCGCTCACGCGAGCGGAAAAACAACTCGCGGAAGCCAATCTAGGTAGTCGCCGCATTTTTGCGAAAACACAGGCGTTGGAAGCGTTGGCCGCGCAAGTCGCTGGTGCCGAAGCGGTGCGTGATGAAGCCCAAAGCGTCCTTGACGACTTGACCATCAAGGCTCCCGCGGATGGCGTGATCACGACGCGAGTCGTTGACGCAGGGGAAATCGTTGCTGCGGGGTCGCCGCTGTTCGACTTGGTGAATCTTGATCGGTTGTACTTGAAGGTCTACGTGCCAGAAATCGAAATCGGCCACGTTCGGCTTGACCTGCCCGCCCGCGTTCACACGGATGCGTATCCAGAAAAGCCGTTTCCGGCAACAGTTCGCTATGTTTCCTCGCGTGCGGAGTTCACGCCAAAGGAAGTGCAAACGACGGATGAACGGGTGAAGCTCGTCTACGCAGTCAAGTTGTACCTGGATGAGAATCCAGACCATCAACTGACGCCCGGTTTACCGGCTGATGCAGTGATGCGTTGGAAGGAGGAAACACCGTGGATGAAGCCGCAATGGTAAATGCCAGCCAGGGTTTGGGGGTTACCACAGTTGAATCTCAAGAGTTTACGAATGCGACACTGGAATCAGCAGATTCAAAACCGGTCGCCCAAGTATCCAAGTTTCGGAAGACATACGGTCGCACTGTCGCGGTGGATGGCATCGACCTGGAAATCCAGCGTGGCGAAATTTATGGACTAATAGGACCTGACGGTGCCGGTAAAAGCAGCCTGATGAAAGCGGTCGCGGGCGTACTGACGTATGACAGTGGCACGCTGGATGTGTTTGGCGTTCGTGTCGATTCCGAGCAATCGTCCGAGGCGATCAAAGATCGTATCGGACTGATGCCGCAGGGACTCGGCCTAAATCTATACGCCGATTTATCGATTGAAGAAAACGTCGATTTCTTCGGCCAAATTCGACTCATCCCCAAGGGAGTACTTCAGGAGCGAAAAGACCGTTTGCTCGGAATGACTCGACTGGACAAGTTTCGTGACCGGCCGATGAAGAATCTGTCAGGAGGCATGAAGCAAAAACTAGGCTTGGTCTGCTGTCTCGTCCACCATCCACAACTCGTCATTCTCGATGAGCCGACAACTGGTGTAGACCCGGTTTCGCGACGAGACTTTTGGAGCATTCTTGCGCAACTGCTGCGAGAAGAACAAATCACAGCGCTAGTCTCAACCGCTTACATGGACGAAGCGACGCGATTTCATCACGCGGCGTTGCTGTTTGACGGAAAGGTGCTTGCTCGCGGTGAACCCGACGAAATCGCAGCGCTCGTGCCAGGCCGAATCGTGCAAGCGAAAGCAGAACCGCAGGCGAAAGCGTTCGCATTGGTAAAAGAAACGTTTCCGCAATCCGAGGCCGTTGGACCCTGGCTACGGGTCTTCGTCGATGACGCCGACGATGAACAAGCAACAACGGCCGTCACATCAAGTATGGAGGAGTTTCGACCGCAGGAAATTCACGTTGCGGAACCTGATTTGGAAGATGTCTTCATCGCGCTGCTGCGACGGCGTGGCCTGACCGACGACGATCATTCTGCCTCTTTAGTCGGCAATGCGGACTCAGTCAGCGATGGCGATGGTCTCGCTATCGAGGCTAACAACTTGGTGCGTGCATTCGGAAGCTTCAAGGCTGTCGACGGTGTCAGCTTTGAGGTGAAGCCGGGCGAGATATTCGGACTTCTTGGTGCAAACGGGGCGGGCAAAACCACGGTCATCAAAATGCTGACAGGACTGTTGCCACCTACTGCTGGAACTGGCCGCGTCGCGGGTGCCGATATGCGTCGCGCTGGCCAAGCGATCAAAGAACGAATTGGTTACATGTCTCAAGCGTTTTCATTGTATCAAGACCTTACGGTGGTTGAAAACATTCGTCTGTACGCAGGCATCTATGGGCTATCGCGGCGGATGACGCGTGACCGGACCGACTGGATCATTGACATGGCTGGTCTTGCCGGTAGAGGAAGTGATCTGTCGGGAAGTTTGCCGATGGGGCTGCGACAACGGTTGGCGATCGGATGTGCTCTTGTTCACAGCCCGCAGGTGCTGTTTTTGGATGAACCAACATCAGGGGTCGACCCGATCGGACGACGACGATTGTGGGACATCATTTTCGATCTATCTCGCAACTCAGGCGTCGCGGTTATGGTCACCACTCACTACATGAGCGAATCCGAACACTGCGATCACATCGCGATGATGTACGCCGGCCGTGTTTTTGCCGACGCATCGCCGAGCGAGCTCAAAACAAGCCTTCGTGAAGAATCTGGACAACTGCTTGAAGTGACAACCGATAAACCGCTTGCCGCATTGGACGTCTTGCAATCGGGTGGATTCGACGGCGTTTCCCTCTTTGGCAAACGCATCCACTTGCTCGCCCCCGATCCGAGCAAAGCGGAACAACAAGTCCGAGCGGCTCTCGGCAAGAAAGACGTTGGAGTTCTCTCCGTGAGCGAACAGCCTTTGACGATGGAAGACGTGTTCGTCAACCGCGTATTGGCTCTTGAAAAAGCAGACGAGGGCAAACAATGAACGTCCACCGTGTAGCAGCCACGGCATCAAAAGAGTGGCGAGAAATCGTGCGTGACCGCTTGTTCCTAGCGTTGACGTTTCTGGTGCCAACCTCGTTGATGCTGGTCGTTGGATACGGGTTGTCACTGGACGTGGAAGACATCCCACTAGCGATTGTCGATCGCGACGGCACCAATCTCAGTCGCGAGTACGCGCACCGGTTTATTGACTCTCGCTACTTCGATTTCAAAGGCTACGCACTGGACCGCCATGCACTGCCACTGCTGTTGGCTGACAACAAAGTCCGCGCTGCGATCATCATTCCGGAAAACTTCCAAAAGGAACTCATGGCTGGCCGCCCGATCGTCGTGCAGACGCTGATCGACGGTACGCTTCCGTCCCGTGCGCAGACGACGAAGGGCTACGTCCTGGCGATGAACACCGCTTTTACCAGCGAGATGCTGGCGATGTTCATTTCAAAAAAGCGAGGCATCCCGCTTGGACAAGCTGCGAGATCACTCCGTCCGGTCAAGTTCGAGGCAAGGTACCTCTACAACCAAAGCATGAGAAGCGACTGGGCGCTCGCGCCGCGGTTAATCATGGTCATCCTGATGATGACGCCGCCGTTCTACACGGCACTTGGGATTGTTCGCGAGAAAGAGCGAGGCTCGATCTACAACATCTATTCGTCGACCGTCAGCCGGTTCGAGTTCCTGGTCGGGAAGTTGATCCCCTACGTCGGGATTTCGTCGGCGAACGCTGTCATACTTTGGCTAATCGCGACACAGTTGTTTGGGGCACCGTTCAAAGGCAGCCTGCTGTTTTTCATACCTGCGACGCTGCTGTACATCATTTGCACGACTGGTCTAGGGCTGGTTGTCTCTGTCATGGTCAGAACACAAGTGGCCGCAATGGTCGTGACGTTCATTGTCACCGTCATTCCTTCGATGCTGTATTCGGGCGTGATCGTGCCGATTTCATCGCTTAGTGAAACGGCACAGGTCACGGCCCACGCGCTTCCAGCGATGTATTACACGAACATCATCGTTGGAGCGTTCATGAAAGGTGTCGGATTGCGAGAACTTTGGCCTGATGTGCTTGTTCTCGCGATCTATGCGACCGTTCTCTTAACGCTTGGGTATCGAATGTTCCACAAGAGGCCCAGCACATGAGCGATATGCCGTCCAACAGCTGTATTCGTGCAATGGTCGTTTGGTGGAACCGAATGCGAGTGATGACGATCAAGGAATACTTGCAACTCTATCGCGATCGCATTTTGATCGTGTTCATGGTTTATGCATTTACCTTGGAAGTGTTTCTGGCGGGCTCGGGCGTGAGCATGCAGTTGCACAACGCGGCATTGAGGGTTCATGATTCCGACCACAGTTTCGCATCACGAGAGCTCATTCACCGCTTTCGCCCGCCACATTTCAGGATTGATGGTGAAGTTCTCAATCACGGAGAGAGCATTGACCTGCTGGATCGTGGCGAAGCAATGGTCGTACTCGATATTCCCCCCCAGTTTCAGGAATCCCTGCTTAACGGCGATACGACAAGCGTGCAGATGCAGATCGACACATCGAATCCCGTGCTTGGCTTCCTGGCGACCAGTTACGGCAGTCAAATCGTTGGCCAATATGGACTCGAAGCGGCGATGAAACGCGAAGGGATGAGCTTGAATGAACTCGCGACTCCAATCATCAACGAAGAACACCGGGTCTGGTACAACGCCAATCAGAACGACGCTTGGTTCATGTCGGTCGTCGAAATGCTGAATGTCATCACGATGTTTGCCATTCTACTACCGGCATCAGCAATGGCCCGCGAAAAAGAACGCGGCACGGTCGAGCAGTTAATGGTTTCGCCGCTAACGACATTCCAGATGATGTTCCCAAAAGTGCTTGCGATGACAACCGTGATCTTGGTTGGCACGCTGATAACGATTCATTTGATTCTGCAGCCGTTTTTCGGGGTGCCGTTTCGCGGCAGCTTGACCTTGTTCATGGCGGTGACAGCGCTATACGTATTCACGACTGCTGGTATCGGGATGTTATTGGCGACGATTGCCAGAAACCTGGCACAGGTCGGAATGCTCACTGCATTGATATTTATTCCGATGGTTTTTCTGTCAGGGGTTTGGACGCCACCGGAAAACATGCCATCGGTTCTTCGAGCTGTCAGTGCGATCGCGCCGTTGCACCATTACATCGACGCCAGTCTCGGCATCATGCTCAAGGGCGCGGGAATCGACATTCTGTGGGATTCGATTCTCGCAATTGCATTGTTCGCAGTGGCGATCTACGGCCTCAGTATGGGCTACTTTCGCCGTCAACTTGGATAGCGTCATGGCGCGAGCTTCCCCTAGGGAGGAGACGTGTCTCAACGAAGATCGGTCAATATGGAAAATGAGCTAATCAAGTTTGTCGCCGCGATCTTTGTGATTACAAACCCGCTTGGTGCGATTCCGCTGTTCCTGTCTCTAACGAAAGACCATTCGACACGAGAGCGGCGACGAGCAGCACGGCTTGCTTCGATCACGGTCGCTGTCGTCTTGTCTGCGAACATCGTGTTCGGCGAACTCATCCTAAGATTCTTTGGGATCAGCATCCCCGCGTTTCAGGTAGGTGGAGGAATCCTCATCCTGCTGCTTGCTATCTCGATGCTTCAGGCTCGCCAAAGTTCCATGCAGCATACTCCTGAGGAAGCAGAGGAAGCAGCTGACAAGGACTCCATCGGAGTCGTACCGATGGGAATTCCTTTGCTTGCCGGTCCCGGTGCTATCAGCACGGCAATCATTTTCGCACATCGAAACGATGGCTGGTTCGATCATCTTTCTATGATCGGCGTCTGCCTAGTACTAGCACTGTGCGTCTGGTCAGCACTTCGTTTGGCTGAAAGAATTGGGCAACGACTCGGTCGGACCGGGATCAACATAGGAACAAGGCTTATGGGACTGATCCTCGCCGCCGTCGCCGTTCAGTTCATTTTCGACGGAGCCCGAACACTTTGGAACACTCCGTCTTCAACTTCGCCGACAAGCGAAATAGGGGAACAAGTCCCCGGAAACCCGATTGCCCTCCCTGTACCGAATATTGTCACAGACGCTCCATGATTCCCGAAACCCTCTGCGAGTTTCGCGACAGACGGACTCGCCAAGGGAACCGAATATGAATGACGCTAAACAAAAACACGGAATCTTTTTGACGACTTCACTTTTGCTCTCGTTCGCCTTGCTGGCCAGTCTCGTGCCGGGAGGACCGATCCAGTTCGGTGATTTTTCCCATTTCAAGCCGGCCGTTCTGGCATCGTTCAACGTCTTCTTGACGTCGCTCGGAATTGCCAGTGTTGTGGCGGCATTCTTACTTTGACGCAACACCTCATGCGTGTTGTGGGCGTGCGCTGCAATCGGCGGATACGATTTCGGCGTCTACGTACTGGACTTATTTTCCCTTTTTCCGAAGTCTCCCGATGCAATGCCGCCGCTATTGTTGACGATCGAAATACTCGGGCGTTTGTGTCGGTTCTGCTCATCGGCTTGGCGGTGCGCAGTGCCTGACCAGCCAAACCGACAGCGGCGGATGAGAGCCCAATGCCGATGTCGCGTGGAGCGATCGCAGCGTTCGTTCTGCTGTGCATTGTAGGTGCTGGGGTTGCGGTGTTTGCTACGATCGCGGCGATAGCGGAGTGACTCAGAACAAGAACGCCAAGTCGTGTTTGCAATAGATTGCGTCCTTCTCGATCTCGACATCAAGCTCGGTGTATTTCTCGGGGTCTTCTCTCGGAACGATGAGCCTGTCGCGGTCCCGGGTGGGCATTGAACACGCGGTCATTCGCCGACCGTGTTCCTCGTTCAGACGCAGCCTTGGCAGTCGCCAGAACACGCGCCGCCTCATCTGCGGTTTGTCGACACGGAAAATGCCACTAAGTCGGTGACGATCGGGATTCCAAATCAGGTGCGCGTCCCTTCAGATTGTTGCCGTCCAAACTCAAATTCCAAACGGGACAATGCACTACGCAATCCCGTGTTTTTCCATCAAGCGGTAGAGCTTCCGACGCTCGACCCCAAGTGCCCGAGCGGCTTTGGACTTGTTACCGTTTTCTCGGTGCAGCACTTCCGCGATGTGTTCTCGTTCGAGGGCGATGAGTGAGCCGACTGCCGGAATCGCAGAACCCTGTAGCGTTCCCTCGTTCTCGCCCACCTGATTCTCGCTGCCCGATGATTGGCACCGCAGGTCAGCGGGAAGATCTTCAAGCGTGATGTGGCCGTCATCCGCCAATACACTCGCGCGCTGGAGCGTGTTGATGAGCTGACGAACGTTGCCCGGCCAAGAGTAGTTGATGAGGGCGCGTCGAGAGTCATCGTCAAGTTCGCAGTCTTTGTCCAGGAAGTGGTCGACCAGCAATTCGATGTCGTCCGCTCGTTCTCGCAACGGTGGCAGGTCCAATGCCATCACGTTGATGCGATAGTACAGGTCTTCGCGAAAACGACCTTCTGTGACTTCCGTTTGCATGTCGCGGTTGGTGGCGGCAACGATACGAACGTCGACGCGCCGTTCTTTGTGCGATCCGATGCGGCGCATTGACCCGTCTTCTAACACTCGCAGTAGCTTCGGTTGCAGCATGAGCGGCAACTCTCCGATTTCATCGATGAAAAGCGTGCTGTGATCCGCCACTTCAAACAGTCCGGGCTTCATTGCCGTCGCGCCCGTGAACGAGCCTTTTTCGTGACCGAAAAGCTCACTCTCGACAAGGTTTTCCGGTAGAGCGGCGCAGTTGATCGTGACCAGAGGCCGATCCGCTCGCAGGCTGCCGGCGTGGATCGCTTGTGCGACGAGTTCTTTTCCTGTTCCGCTCTCACCTTGGATCAAGACGGCTTTGTCTGTTAGGGCGACTCGGTCGATCAATCTCCCGAGCCGATTCATTGGCTCCGACGTACCGATCATTTGTATCGTGCGTTTCTTCGTCCGACTGATGACTTCGCGCAGTTGTGTGTTTTCCTTCTTCAGTCGCCGACGTTCGACCGCCGCAATGCAACGGCGTTCCAAGTCACCCATCGGAAAGGGCTTGGTTTGAAAATCGAACACGCCCAAACGCATTGACTCCACCGCGTTGTTGATCGTGCCTTCACCGGTCAGCACGATGACTTCGGTGTCGGGATTCGATTCACGCATCCGCTGGACCAGCTCGATTCCGCATAGCCCCGGCATGTTCCAGTCGAGGATGACGACGTCGAAGTCATGCATTGAACATTGGCCGATTCCGTCTTGGCCGCTGGTCGTCTGCGAAACCCGGTGCCCTTTCTTCTCAAACCAGCGAACACAGCCTTCGCTAAAGTCGACGTCGTCATCGACGATAAGAATTTCGATTGGCTCGGTCATGTCTACATCGCTTCCAAGGTTTGGTGCTCACGACTTGCCCATATGTGCGCACTTATTATGCGAATCTGGGCACTCATCGTACACTGACGCGCGGCAAATGGTTGCTTTTGGCCAGTAAGTACGACAAAATTCTCACGGGCACGGCGGTTGCACGATTAGAAGAAGCAAAGCGAATGCCACTTCATATAACACCAAGCACATGCCCGTCGAAATCTCCGATCCATCTTTCAACTCCAGCGATGATGCTGACGAAATGACTGCAAAAGCAACTCTCGACGAAGCGTTTCAACAGTTTGCTGATGCGATGCCGTCGATGGTTTGGGCCTGCGCTGCGGACGGATCGGCAATCTTCTTCAACCAGAAGTGGTGTGAGATGACTGGGCTGTCAATGGAAGACTCGCTGGGAGACGGATGGGCGCGAGCCATCCATCCGGACGATCGAGAACGCACTTTGGCAACTTGGCAACACGCAACTCAAGCCCCTCACAGCCACGAGATCGAATTGCGGTATCGGATGGCGGACGGCTCGTACCGATGGCAGCTCACCAAAGCCATTCCGACGCACAATGCAGACGGAACAGTGAAGCACTGGCAGGGCGTCTGCACCGACATTGATGCTCAGCATGAGTCGTTCGAGAAAGAGTTGCGTGGCCGTAACCGGGTGTTACTGAATTTGGCAAAAGGGAAGCCACTGGCTGAAATACTTGGCAACATCATCGAAGTGGCCGAGGAGGCGCGTCCGGAAATGATTGGCTCGATTCTTGTGTTAGATCAGCAGGAGGGATGCTTGCGGCATGGAGCATCACGGCAACTGCCCGCCTTCTACCTGGACGCGATCGACGGTGTTACTGCTGGTCCCAGCGTCGGATCATGCGGTACGGCTGCATTCACTGGAAAACGTGTGATCGTGGAGGACATTCAAAGCAGTTCTTTGTGGGAAGACTATCGTGATCTGGCGGCGCGGGCGAAATTGCGAGCATGCTGGTCCGAACCCATCCTTTCTCCGTGCGGACGAGTTATCGGCACGTTCGCAATGTACTACGCTGAACCTCGGACGCCCGACGACGGCGACTTACAGTTCATCGCGAGCTTTGCAAAGCTCGCGGCAATTGCGATTGAACACGTCAGAGCGGACAACAAGCTGCGTCAAATGGCGGCGATCGTCGATTCAACGGATGACGTCATCATTTTGAAGAACATGGATGGTGTGATTGAAAAATGGAATCGGGGGGCGGAGCGTGTCTATGGATATTCAGTGACAGAAGCCGTGGGTCAGTCAATCAAGATGCTCGTTCCCGAAGATCGAATCGATGAACTCGATGAAAATACTCGGCGTTTGCGGCAGGGCGAACGTGTGGAACACTTTGAGACGACTCGCCTGACCAAGGATGGGCGGCAGATTCACGTGTCGTCGACGATCTCGCCAGTGCTGGACTCTGAAGGAAACTTGTCGCACTTTGTTGAAGTTCAAAACGACACTACATCACGAGTGCAAGCGAGTGCGGAATTGGATCGTGAACGATCAGTGTTGGAAGCCATCGTTCACGGCGTTCCCGATGCCATGTTGCTAGCCGGTCTTGATCGCAAACTAACGTTTTGCAATGAGGGTGCGTGCCGCACTTTTGGGTACGAACGTTCTGAAATGGAAGGTCAATCAGCAGCGATCTTGTACGCCGATAATAATGATTTCCTAAGGCAAGGTGAGCGGCGATTCAATCCAAAGACAAGTCCTCAAAACAACATCTTTGAGATCAATTGGCGACGTAAGAACGGCGAGGTGTTTGCTGGAGAAGTCGTCGGGACAATCATTCGTAATTCCCATGGAAACCCGATCGGCTATTTGGCGATCATCCGTGATGTCTCTGATCGCAAGCGAAGTGAAGCAATCATCAAAGAAAGCCAGCGTCAGCTGTCGACGTTGTTCAACAATCTTCCCGGAGCGGCGTTTCGATGTAAGTGTGACAACGACTGGACGATGGAATACATCAGCGGTCGCTGTCAGGAACTGACGGGATACACTCCCGAAGAATTCATGTCCCCTACGTTAGTTGATGATCCCGCGTTCCCCAGTTGGGCATCCGTCATCCTTGCTGAAGATCGAGAGAACGTCGCAACCGAAGTTCGGCAAGCGGTTTCGGACAAGCGGCCGTTTCAATTGGTCTATCGAATCCTTCACCGCAACGGTGAGGTTCGCTGGTTGTGGGAGCAGGGCGAGAGTGTCTTGGGCGATGACGGGAGAGTCGTTGCGTTGGAGGGATATATCTCTGACATCACCGAACTTCACGAATCTCGCGAGCAACTCGTGCAAGCCGAACGCCTCGCGGCAGTCGGACAAATGATTTCCGCCATCGCGCACGAAAGCCGCAACGCGCTCCAGCGAATCCAAGTCGGCACGGACATGCTCGGACTCGAACTTGATGCAAACTCTGATGCGCACAACGACCTCCACCGAATCAATCGTGCCAAAGAAGACCTGTTGCATCTGAATGAAGACCTGCGAAGTTACTCGGCTCCCATCCAACTTGACCTGGGCGAGAAAAATCTCGCTGAAGTTTGGCGTCAAGCCTGGGGCCTTCTGGATGTTTCACGAAAGGAGCGGGACGCAGAACTAACGGAAGAAACCGGCGGTCTCGAACTAACGTGCAACATCGACGCGTTCCGAATCGAACAGGTGTTTCGTAATCTGATGGAGAACGCTCTGGCGGCATGCAGTGTCCGAGTTCAGATCACGGTGTCATGCACCGAATCCGAAATTAATGGCGCACCAGCGGTGTGCGTATCGGTCCGCGATAACGGACCAGGATTAACTGAAGAGCAGAGATCACGAATTTTCGACGCATTCTTCACGACAAAGTCGAAAGGCACAGGCTTAGGCATGGCAATTGCTAAACGTATAGTCGAAGCACATCAGGGAACCATCGCGGTCGGAGACGCCAAGGACGGCGGGGCCGAGTTCCTCATCACATTGCCACGGACACTTCAGTGATACGCTCCATAAAAATTGCCATCGCCGATGACGAAGAGGACATTCGTCAGTATTTCCGACGACTCCTCCCAAGACTCGGCTACGAACTAGTCGGCGAAGCAGAGAACGGGCGCGAGCTGGTCGAACTTTGTCAATCAGTAAAACCAGACCTCGTCATCACGGACGTCATGATGCCGAAGATGTCTGGAATTGAAGCGGCTGACGAAATCATCAAAACACTGTCGGTACCGATCATCATTCTCTCGTCGCACGAAAAACCAAACGGCGACACGAACACCTTCATCGTTGACTACCTACAAAAGCCAGTAAGCATCCCCGACCTACAAGCCGCCATCACCCGAGCTTGCCCCGCGTCGTGAGCGTTCTCTGTTCACAAGGTGGCTGCTTGTTACCACGCCGTTTGCTTTGGCCCCACCGAACCGGACGGTTCATGTCTGGCTCGGGTTAACGGGTTTTCAGTTGCGGACTCACATCGCGCCCGATGGCAATGACCAACTGCGTCCGGTTGGTGGGCTATAATGTTTCGATGGAAATTGAAGATGTCCTTGCATTCTTAGATTCGTCACCCACGGTTCGACTGCTTCGAGCCGATCAGGGGGCGTTCGTCCTTTTTTTCCTACGCCAGTCGCTTAAACTGACAGGGGAAGACTCTGCAACCTCGCTGTCACATGATGAACTGCGGCATCAGCTCGGCATCTTCCAGGAGAGCCTAAATAGCGATGGATACAACGTGCTATCGGGATCGGCGGATCGTTACTTGCGGGAATGGTCGGACGCGGGCTGGCTGCGACGGTTTTTGCCCGCGGATTCGTCCGGCGCCAGTTATCAATTGACTCGCTATACCGAAAATGCTATCCAGTTTGTCGATGCGGCTCTGTCTCGCGAAAATCGGATGGTCGGCACCGAAAGCCGATTGAGGCTGGTGATTGACACACTGACGGATCTGGTGCGCGGTTCATCGGCGGATCCGAACAGACGTTTGGAGTCTCTGCTTGCTGAGCGTGATCGACTGGATCGAGAGATCGAAGCGATCCGTGCAGGAACGCCCGTGGAGACCTATCACCCGGCTCAGATTCGTGAGCGGTTTTACACTGCCGTCGATATGCTCAAGACACTGCAAGGCGACTTTCGCGCGGTCGAAGATCAGTTCGACGAAATTGCTCGCGAGGTGACACACAGTGCATTGGATCTCGATCGAGGCCGAGGAGAGATTTTGGCTGGCGCGCTCGACGCCGAGGATTTGGTCAAGCAGCAGGACGAAGGAGTCAGCTTCAATGCCTTCGTGTCATTCCTCTTTTCACCACAAGCTCAAGCACGGCTTCGAGAAACGATTGCGGAAGTGATCCGACTCGAAGCCATCGCTAACGACAGCGGCGCGATCGAGCATGTCCGAGCGATGGTGCCATCGCTGCTGGCCGAAGCCGAGAATGTGCTTCGCCAAACGGGACGGCTCTCGCAAACCTTGCGCCGGTTACTGGACAATCAATCGACGGGACACCGCCAACGGACCGCAGAGGTTTTACGAGATATCCGCACTTTGGCAATCAAGATGAAGCAGTCGGTGGATCAGTCCGGCGAGCCGGTGCCGCTGAAAATCGGTTTGCGAGTGAATACATCCATCGGTGTCAGTTCACCGTTTACGCGTCCATTCTGGACTCCGCCACAGGTGTTCGACGTTGCTCCGGAAACGCATGAAATTGACTGGGAAACAGCTAAGCAACAGGCACTCAAATTAGCAGGAATGCAACGATTGCAATGGGATCGAATGCGAGACCTGATTCACAGAGTGACGGATTCACAGCCCACGGTTTCACTGTCACAATTGCTGGAGCATCGTCCGCCAAAAGTTGGAGTGATCGAATTGGTCGGATGGATGCAAATCGCTCATGAAGATGGACACCGCATTGATCGTGACGCGAGCGAACTGGTTGTCGTCACAACCGCTGATCCGTTGACCGGACGCACTAGCACCGTTCGTGTACGCGTGCCGTTGGTCTCGTTTTTCCAGACCCATCAGGCGAAGAATGAAACCGTACGAAAAGGTAAACCCCGATGAATGATTCGCCGTCCGACGTGACACTCCCCCCTGACATGCTGCCGCCGCCGGTGCCGTGGGCCTCGGCAGCGGTGCGATTGCTGCAGGGAATCGTTTATCACGATGATGCTGGCAACGCATGGGATTGCATTTTGTCCGGTGCCACGCCGCTGAGCGATTACTTTGCACGGATCGGCTTGTTATTGATCGTCAATGAAGAAGACGGGTTTGCCTATTTGCGACAGATCGAACCGGAAACGTTACCGCCGGATTACCCATCGATCCCTAAGCTGTTTCGAAGCGTTCGATTGACCTTTGAGGCGTCGTTGTTGTGCGTATTACTTCGTGAGGAACTGCGTCGTTTCGAGGAAGAGATTCATCGTGACAGTCGATGCGTTGTGTTGCAGTCGTCGCTCTTGAAAATCTGGCAAACGCTGGTGCCCGGGGAAGAGGATGACGTGCGAGCTAGCCGTAGTCTGGGTGGCCAGCTTCGCAAGCTTGAAGAACTCAAATTTGTTCGACAGTTTGAGAAGGAACCGGCAAGCTGGGAGGTCCGCCGAATTTTGAAAGCCAGATTGCCGCTTCAAGAACTTGAGCGATTGCGACTCGATTTGGAAGCTGAGTTGCAGAGACGCGGGGAGGGTGACGAAGTGACCGATGACGAAGAAGCCAGTGACGTGGAAGCCAGTGACGTGGAAGCCAGTGACGTGGAAGCCAGTGACGTGGAAGCCAGTGACGTGGAAGCCAGTGACGTGGAACCGTCCAATGACTAAACCCACCGCACGCAGCCGTCCACTTCCATTTGCAGATGATCCGGTTATCCAAAATCGGATGCCAGGTTTTCGGCTTGCCTCGTTCGAGGTGTTCAATTGGGGCACGTTCGATGGGCAAGTTCATTCGATCGCGCCCAATGGAACGACGTGCTTGCTGGTCGGTGAAAATGGTGCTGGCAAGTCGACGTTGGTCGATGCGATGCTGACGTTATTGGTGCGGCCCGGTGTGCGTAACTACAATGTTGCCGCGGGAGCCACCAAGAAAGAACGCGACGAGCGCACGTACATTCGTGGAGCTTACGATCGTACCGCGGGCCGTGACGAGAAGCCTCAGATTCAATACCTTCGCGAGGGAAGCAGCTACTACACGGCGCTGTTGGCAACGTTCAACAGCAGTACTTCGGGCAAGTCATTTACCGTCTGCCAAGTGATGTATTTGACATCGGCTGGCGATCGAAAACTGGTTTACGGATTTGACACGAAGCCACGTACGATCGCCGGTGACCTAGGCGGTTTGAAATCCGGCAGCGACATCAAGTCGATGATGGTTGACCGCGGTTTTCAAGTCACTGAAAGCTACAAACAGTATCACTCGTGGATACAGAGGCAGGTCAAATTTCGCGCCAAGGCGATGGACATTTTCAATCAAACTGTCGCGGTAAAGGATGTCCAACGACTTGACCAATTCATCCGCGACCACATGTTGGAAAAGAAACCTTGGAACGACAAAGTTTCCAATCTTTTAAAACACTTTGCCGAACTCAGTGAAGCCCACCGTGCGTTAGTTCAAGTCCGTCAGCAATCCGAGCTACTCGTTCCCATCATGAAAGCAGGGGATCGGTATCGTAAAACGAATGAGAAACTGTATGCTGCACGCGACCAGCTCGCCGCGACGGGACTGTACTTTGATTTTGTGACCGGCGAACTGTTGCGGCCGCTCTGCGAAAAATGGCAGCTTCGCATCGCTCATTTGAGTGAACAAATCAGCTTGCTGGATGCATCGCTCAAGAATAAACGTGGGGAAGCAGCTGGAGTGGAGCACGAGATTCAGCACAGCGGTGGATTTCGACTGCAACAGCTGCCGCTTTTGATCCAAAGGCAGGATCAGTTTGCCAAGTCCAAATATGACAAGCGTCTGATCTTTGAATCGAAACTGAAACAGCTCGGCATCTCCTCGACGATCACTAGCACCGAACAACTTGCAAAAGTTCACTCACGAGTTGCGAAAACCGGCGAAAAGCTGACCAAGGATCGCGAGACCACCGTTTCTGAACTCGAGAAACAAAACTACCAAGTCGGCGTGCTCAAACAACAACTAACCGACGACGAAAGCGAGCTTGAATCTCTCAAGCGTCGCAGAGGAAACCTGCCGGACGCATTCATCGAAATACGATCCGATCTGTGCCAAGCCTTCAAGCTCTCACCAACCGATTTACCTTTTGCTGCCGAACTGATCACCGTCGATCCGGATCACCGTCGCTGGGAAGCGTCAATTGAACAAGTTCTGTACTCCTTTGCTCGGACTCTGCTGGTTCCTGATGATTTGTACGCCAAGGTTTCCGGCTACGTCGATTCTCAACGTTTGACTGACGCGTGCGGCCGTGGGTTGCGATTGACGTATGACCGCGTTGGCGCGGGAACTGCGAGCACGGCACCGAAATGGTCGGAGCTTCGTTTGCCAGACATGCTTCACTACCGCGACGATCATCCGCTGACGCCTTCCGTCCGCGGTGAAATCCAATCGCGGTTCGATCACCTAGCCTGTGAGAATATTTCCGAATTCCAGATGGCGTCCCGACGTGCGATGACCATTCACCGGCATGTGAAGCAAAACCAACGGCAACATGCTAAGGATGATCGTGGTGGGCCGGATGACCGCCGGCATTTTGTGCTCGGCTGGGACAACAAGCCCAAACGCGAAGCCTTGGCACAGTCGATCGATAAACAAAGGATAGAGATCGCGAGAGTCGAAGATTCCATCGCATCGCTGCGGCGATCGAGCGAGCACGCGACCCGGTTGCTGAGCGTGTTGGAAGAGTTGGCGGAACTAACCGAGTTCGATACGATCGACGATCACCGTCACGACTTTGAAGCCTCTCAGTTGCGTCTCGAGAAACAAAAGCTGGAAGCATCCAACGACCATGTGCGTGAGCTGAAGTCGAAATTGAGCCAACTCAGTGCCGAAGTGATGGGATTGGATGCGGATCGCGATCGCTTTGTCGGAGAACGGTCGCACTTGGAGACGGAGGTCGCGAAGAGTGGGACCATTTCAATGCGAGTCGATGCCAAACTCGCGTCCGCCGCCGAGGAAGGGCGTCTTGAACAGGCTCGGTCGCAATTCGATGGCATCGCGGAACAACTCGGTAGCCGCACGCTTACACTTGAAAATCTTGGCTTGTTGCCTCGTGACGTTTCGGACGAACTGTCAGCCAAAGTCGCACAAGTCGAACAACGCATCGACCCCATTCGGGATAACCTGACCAAGGCGATGGGGCGGCTTTTGACGAAGTTCCCCCTTTTTGAGTCCGAACTTGATCCGACGCCGCAGGCTCTGCCTAGCTTTGAGCAGCTTGCCGAACAAATCAACAAAGATGACCTACCGAAACATGAACGACGTTTCAAACAGCGTCTGAAGGAAAAGGTACTGCAAGAGATCGGTCTGCTGCACGGTTCGCTGGAAGACGAACGCGAGGAGATTCGCAGCAAGATCGAAACACTTAACGAAGCTCTGCGGCGATTGGATTGGAACCCCGGTACGTTCATGCGTCTGGAACCAAGTGATACAGCCGACGCCGAAATTCGCGATTTCCGCCGAGAGCTGGCTGGTTGCTTGGAAGGCACACTTGACGGGACCGATGATGCCAACGAGGCCACGTTCAAGAAGATCGAAAAGCTTGTCGAGCGATTACGCGACGATGCGAATTTACGATGGCGGGAAAAAGTAATCGATGTTCGTAACTGGTTTAAGTTTGCTGCTCGCGAGTACGACGCGGCGACGGGTGATGCGGGCAGTTACTACGATGGCGGCACTGGGCAATCGGGCGGCGAGAAAGGCAAACTGGCGTTCTTGGTGTTGGTCGCAGCGATCGCCTATCAATACGACTTGCGCCCAGACGATCCCGGCGCGGACCGCTTTCATTTCGTTATGGTCGATGAAATGTTTTCACGCAGCGACGACACGCGAGCCAAGTACGCCTTGAATCTATTTGCCCAATTCGGTTTGCAACTGGCCATCGTCGCACCGTTGGATGCCAAGGCCCGCATCACGGAAAGCTATGTCGGCATCTATGGACACATCGTCAAAGACCCCGAAACCCACCGTAGCGAGCTGATCAGTTTGACTGCCGAACAATACCAAGCGGTGCAGGACGAAGATGCATGATCAAGCCTGAACAGATTCGCGAAAAAGCTGATCGGCTGTTTGCAAAAGCCGTGAAGTCATGGCTTGATGGAGAGCTTGATGCCTTCTTCCCGTATCGCATACCCGCGAATTTAACTCCGTCAATGGATCACGCTACTGCAATCGCCGAGGTGGATTCACTTCGCGCTCTTAGCAAGGAATCCATCGGCTACGGATACAGCATTGTTTGGAAGTCACGCCGCAGCCGAACGCATGGATTGAATCGTTTTCCCGATTCTATCGTGATCGAAACAACGGACGACCTGATGCAATTAACGAGTCGCGTCGATCAATGGCACACTCTGCAAGCTGCGGCCTCGACGCTGCGGCACCGGCAACCACTGCTTGGCCGTTGGCTAACGCAAAGCACGAACTGGAAAACGCTGCTCGAAGTCGCTGACCATCTTGATGGTTTACTAAGTATCGTGGACTTTTTCATCACCCACCCGCGGCCCGATTGCTTTGCGCGCGAGTTGCCGATTCCCGTGTCGACGAAGCTGATCGAAACACACCAGAGGAGACTTTCAACATGGCTTGATATCGTGCTGCCGCCCAACGCGATTGACGCTCGATACGGCTATGACGCATTCGAGCCGCGATACGGTCTCCGCTACGCACGACCTCACTATTTACTTCGGGTTCTCGATAAGGACCTTCAACATGAACTCGCGTTGTCATTTGACGAACTATCGCTACCAGCCGAATCCCTTTCGAGACTGCCTGTGAAAGAGGTCCAAGTCTTGATCATTGAAAACAAAGTCAGTCTGTTATCGTTGCCCATCTTGGCCCGCACATTGGCTTTGGGCGGACTAGGAAACGGTGTCACTCAATTGTCGACGATCAACTGGCTCAGCGACAATGAAGTCCTCTATTGGGGCGATCTCGATGCCGACGGATTTGTGATTCTCGACCGGCTCAGGCGTGTGCTCCCGAGGACTCAAAGCCTGTTGATGAAAGAACAGACAGTCCACAAGTTCATGAATCTCGCAACGGTTGGCAACGGTGCTCAAGCCAAGCAACTTGAGTACCTCACCGAGGAAGAGCGGCGGTGTTATCATATCCTGTGCGAAACAAATACCCGAATCGAGCAGGAGCATCTGCCAATCAAAACCGTTTTGCAGTCTTTTCGGAACTTCAGTGCATATTGACCCGCGATACGTTTGCTTGATTTACTCTACGCCACATCGCACGTTGCCGTTTCCAATCAAGCGTTTTGGCGATGGGGCGCACGTCAGCTTCCTTGATGGGGTCGCGGCCTTTGACGGTGTTGGGAAGGAATAGAATTTCTTCTTGGATGTCGGGGGCGAGATTGTCCATCCACATGATCTGCGTCATGCGGGTGGTGGAGATCTGACCGTAGTGAGCGAGTTCAGATTGGTTGATGATCGTGCCGTCTTGGATCAGTCGGTGGCAGCGATGGGCCAAGGCCAGCAGTCGCGTGATGCGTGGGACTCGGCCCGTTGGCGTGCTGGGAGCGACACCGTTTTGCAAGTGTTTGCGGCCGTCGCGTTTTTTGGCGACGTGGAACTTTCGATTGATGGTGAGGGATTCACTCGGCATTCGTGTTTTCGCCGGTGACTTCCGCGAAACGTTCGCGGAGTTCGCCGACGGTCATCTTTCTTAGCGTGGCGACTTCTTTGGTGACATTCAATGTCATCGATTTTCTCCTTGGTTTTGTTTGTGAGACTCGGAGATCAAACCCGAGTCCACACAGATCCCTGTGTTCGTAAACGAGTCAAGCCGATCGTCGGCAACTTCGAAAAAGATCTCGGACTTCGCCGAGAATCGGCCCTGTTTCTGCAAGGCACTGATCGCGTCGGCCAAGCAGGCGGCGATCTGACGTGTGCGGTCAGATTCACGCACGTCGTCTGGTTTTGTTTTGGTAAGCATCCAATGTCCTGGTAGCTCGTGTTGGAAAGAGACAGGGATCGTTGGATCGGTAGGTCGTTGGCTCGGTGGTTGGTTGGCGGTTTCGGCCCCCACGCTGCGTTGTGTCGCGACGTTGTTCCTCCGTTGGAATGCAAGGGCAAGTTCAGCTTCGGCGCGTTAACGAGCGGCTCTGTGGAACAGCTTCCGTGGGACGGATAGCAGGTTGAGGCAAGGTTGCAGCCCACTGCTCTAATTGAACTGCGTGCTCCTTGCCCAGTGCGTCTTTCGTAGCCCCAGACAAATCGCGTTGACATCAGCTTGACCGCTGAGATTCTCGAACGTTTGGCGAAGCAATGCGATGTTGGGAATGACGTAGGTGGTTCTGTCGCGATTTGGCTCGATCAGCCTTTGCAGCAATCCCTGACGTTCCAGGTCACGGGCAGCGCGAACAAGCTGCATCTTTCGGTTTGGTCCATGTCCGGCCGACCAATACACCGGCGTGAATGGGATCCCACGATTCCGCATGCCATCCAGCCATTACGAATCCCGACCGCGCTAAGGTCGATTTCAGCAAAGACCTCAATCTCAGCAAGCAGCCGTGAAGCCAGTTGAAAGTGTCTTGGTTGCATCTGCTTTTCCAAAAGTCGGACAACCTGTTCCAGAAAAGAAACTCTGACTACTAACGTGGTTGATCCGGGTGGCCTAACGAAACCATCCGTCGGGAGGCCCCGTTCGATTCCTGTCGATGCGGCCCTGTCTTCGCGGCCCTGTCTTCGCGGCCCTGTCTTCGCGGCCCTGTCTTCGCGGCCCTGTCTTCGCGGCCCTGTCTTCGCGGCCCTGTCTTCGCGGCCACTGTGGTAGCCAGGCAAAAGCAACCGGCGGAAGGACTTCTTTCTTCTTTCCGGGCCATGTCGTACACGCACGTCCGTTTCAGCAACACCTGCGATCGCAAATGACACGCTGTATGTGCTGACCGATGGGCGTTTGTACGCAATCGGCAAAAAATAGATTTACTGCTGGCCGGACGCTCTCTATGTCCATTGCTATGCCCCAAGAGCAGAACCGTGAAATACGCCAAATATTCCGTTGCCCTCTACGCGGTTGACGCTTCCGTCAAGTATCGCGGTTGGTCCTCAACGTTCGAATACTACTTCAGAACTGTCGACAATTTTGACGGCACCGATGTTGCTGAGCTTTTTGATCACGGCTTTTGGTTACAACTCGGTACTTGGTCGTTCCGAAAAAGTTGCAAGCAATCGCGCGAGGGTGCAACGATCAACTCATCCTCTTTGGACATCAGCCCTGGTGACATCGGTTGGCTGTTTCGCACACAAGTCCAGTTCAGCTTCCAGCAGAGTCGTATTTCGCTCCGCGAAACAACGGTAGGTGTGCGCGTGATTTCGCGGAGCGAAATTCGACTGTTAACCCTTGAGGGTAAGGCAATGTTTTCGCATTGTCTCGTTGGTATGTTCCATCCGGGTTAACCGTGCATAGTGATTCCAACTGTATGGATGGCTCCTGATTCACCGATCTTGATCGATACATTGATTGCGTCTGTCGTGTGAGCCGTCCATTTAAAAACACAAAAGCGAGTATTGCGTGATGCAACGGTCAGGAATACTATGCTGTCTTTTCGCTTGGCTAACCTGCTGGACGACGGCAGCATGCGGACAAGGTGTCGGTGTCGAGCTACTTAACAATCTGATGCCTGCTTCTGGTGCACTTGGCGGTGCAAGCATTGCTTCGCCACAGGACATTCAGTCTGCCATCAACGGCAACCCAGCCACGGTCAGGCAATATCGCGGCACCCAGTTCTCGTTCAGTGGCGCCTGGATGGAACCAACCTACAACCTGACACAGGATGGAGCGCTTCCGCTGTTTGGCGTCAGTTCGTTTTCGCAGACAAAGTCGGACGCTCCTGGTGTCGCGGCCGGCAACATTGGTTTGACACAAGAATTGTCGGCCAGCGGCTTACCTTTGACGATGGGGATGGGCTTGATCTCCGCAGCCGGAGCGGGAGCTGATTTTCGACAGGTACCAGAATCCAATGGAACTCATGCGTCATTGACGATTATTGACATCGTCGGTAGTGCCGGACTTGAGTTAACCGACAATCTTCACGTGGGGGGAACATTTGCTCTCTCGACAGCAACGATGTCAGGTCCGTTTGTCGGAATAACAGGATCATCAACCGGGTATGGGATCCGCGGCGGTGTGGGAGTGAACTATGCAATCCTTCCGCAAACGAACATCGGCGCGTACTGGAAATCACAGACAAGTTTCACTTTCGACAATCTTGCCGGGTTCACCGCTGGATCGTTTGTGGACGTTGCTGCAGATCGCCCCGAGACATTTGGCATCGGTATCTCCAATCAATCATTGATGGACGGCAAGTTGTTGCTGGCCGTTGATGGCGTTTTTCAGAAATATTCTGACGCTGATCTCTTTACAGCACTGTACGACGACCAATGGTCACTGCACGTGGGTGCCCAATACTCGCCAACCACAAGATGTCGCTGGCGAATCGGCTACGCGTTTGCTGAAAACCCGTTGCGATCGATCGTGCCTGCTGGGGCTGGTGGTGTATTGCCTCCAGGGGGTGTCGATCACATCACTTACATCCAGTCGCTGTTCGCCAATATTCCGGAGCATCGCATTACTGGCGGTTTTGGGATCAGTGATATTTGCCCAGGCGTCGACCTCGATTTGTACGCTGGTGGCATGTTCGAGGACTCCGTTGATCTTGGCAGCACGACTACCACGACGGCTTCGCTGGAGGGCTACTGGGTCGGATTCGGATTGACTTGGCGATTCTGCCGCGGAATGTGCCACTAACCACGTACGGAGCTCTCGTGTCAAAAATTCAGATATCAGTACTGACGCTCGTCGTGACGATGCTGTGCGCGACAAGTGTTTCCGCAGAAGATGCCTGCGATAGCAAGCCTTGGCTTGAGCTAAAGTTCTTGGATGACTTTCATCGCTCCGAGTCTTCGCTTGTGCCCAGAGAACGCAAACGAATCGAGACCGAACGTCACGATTTCACGCAGTCAACCGAAACAGTCGGTCGTGGTGTTGCACAAATCGAAGCCGGCTACAGCTACTTCTACAAAGACGAAGACAACGAACTCGAGCACCTGCATACAACGCCGGAAATGCTGTTGCGTTATGGGCTAAGCGATGACATCGAATTTCGCTTACGGTTCAACTATGGCTGGCTCAATAGCGACCTTGACGAACGATCAGGATCACAAGACTTGATCTGGAGTTTTAAACTTGGGATGACTGAGCAAGTCGGCTACTTGCCCGAGAGCGCGTTGGAGTTGCGGTCTTCAGCACCCACCGGCGGAAGTGATTTTTCAACACGCCGCGTCGATCATGGCTTGGACTACATCTATGGTTGGGAACTCAGCGAGCGTTGGAAGCTGTACGGATCGACCGGTTACGGCACAGGTGGGCTGGACGACTTCGGTTTAGTGCCCGAGGAACCCGCTGACGACTGGTTCATCGTGTGGTCGCAGTCCGTTGCCGTTGGAACGGAGCTAACCGAGAAGACAACTCTGTACAACGAGTTCTTTGGCCTGTTTTCGCACGCGTTAGCCGACGACTTTTCAATCGTCGTGTACAACATCGGTATCGACTACTACATCAGCGACAACTTTGTATTCGACGTTCGCGTGGGCAAAGGCCTGACCGACGATTCAGATGACTTGTTCACCGGAGTAGGCGGCGGCTATCGGTTTTAATGTCGTATTTCGCTCCGCGAAAAAACGGATGCATGCACATCCTAACGTGATTTCGCGGAGCGAAATACGACTATAGATATCTCCGGTAGTGATACTGGCCGTCCTTCAGTTTCGCCTTCTGTGGGTTGTCCGCGATGTACTGACGCAGGTATCCATACTGTTCTGGACTGCGCACCAAGTGATCGAATGCCTCTTGTTGCCAGAATTTACCGGCACGTCCGAGCTTCTGATTTATCTTTCTTGCCGTAAAGTGCGTCCATGAATCACATTGTGATTTCAGTGCTTCGGGAGTCGCAAATGCAGCCAGCATGTGAACATGATTAGGCATGACGACAAAATCGCCGATGCGATACCGATCACCGTCGAAGAATAGTAAAGAGTCCGCTACTATCTTCGATAATTCTGGGTCGCGAAGGACACACTCGCCATGACATGTGTCAAGAAAGTCTTCGCGAATACGATTGAACTCTTTCTTGAACGCACGCTGTTCGTCGCTCTCAATCGTCGGCACGACGATGGACCAATGCTCGCGCGTCGAATGCCCGCGCGTCGAATGCCCGCGACGCGCCAGCCAATCGGTCTTTTCTCGATCCCAGCGGTCTAACACTTCGCTTGGAATCGAGTCACGCATTCGCATCGTGATAAACGCGATCGCGCCGGTCTGTGACCAATGAGGACGCAAGCGATCCTCAACAAACAGCTCCGCATCGGGATCGAACAATTCTCCGATCATCAGAATGCCCCGTCGTCATAGTCGTATTTCGCTCCGCGAAATAACGGATTCACGATATACCGAATTGTACCGCACGTGATTTCGCGGAGCGAAATACGACTATTCCTGTTCCAACTTCACCAATGTCCATTGCTCGGTGCGATCCTTGCCGTAATGAATCAACATTTGTGTCTCTTCACTGTCGGTCAGGTTGGCCAACCCGGTTTCGCTCACAACCTTGTCATTGTCGCCAATCGTCCAGGCAACTCGCTGGGTCTTCTTGTCGACTAATCCTTGAACCGGAGTCGTCGTGTCCACCAAGGCGTTGTAATGGTTGCCTCGGACGACGCCGTTTTGGTTGACGGCCAACTGCAGAATATTGTCGGACTCCGTGTCATCGTCTTTGACCATTGCCCAGACACCAAGTGATTTCCACTCCTCGTCTTCGGCGACTTCTTCTTCACCGGCGGAAGCGATCACCGATGCTTCTTGGTAGTATTCTTCAGCGGTCCCGATAGGCTCGCTGCCGTTGTAAACCGTGTCGCCCTCGTAGACAATCGTGTTGCCATAGTCATAGTAAATCGGCTGCGCGACGTAGGTCGGGCCCCACCACGAAGTCACGGCGTTCCATGATGCAGCGGCCCAGACAGTTGCTGCTGTCCATCGCGCCGCGCGCCATGCGCTTGGATAACGGTTGTACCAGCCAGTCGTGTACCAGCCGCCTCGATGGCCATAGCGAACGCCAACGCTACGGCGGACCGCAACGCCTTGACCTTGTCGCCCAACCGCTGTGACGCTGCGTGTTCGGTGCGCTGTCGCACCTCCAGCGCCGCGAACGGAAACACCACCTTTGTATCTTGCGAATCCAGCATCGGAAGCAAGGCTTTTTCCTCCCACGCGGGCTTGTCCTCCGCCGATGGTCCCACCGCCGGGCCCGGTTGCCTTGCCGCCGCGAACTTGACCGCCGACCGTACCGCCAGGGCCTCTTGCAGCTCCGCTCGCTCCACCCCTAGTCACTGTTCCTCCGCCGGCGCTTTCGACTTTGACGCCACCAGCGCGACCTGCTGCGTTTCCTGATGGACCGTTAACTCCACCTCGCGCACCGCCAACGGTAACCGTGTGACCGCTTTGAGTTGTATACGACTTGCTGCCCTTCTGACCTTGTGCTGATCGACCAGTCGAACTGCTGTAGCCACTGCGAGATGCCGTCGCGGTTCGGGAAGCACCGCCAGAGTATCCGCTCCGCGACGCACTTCCGGAATAGGCACTGCTGGACGCTCCGCCCGAGTAGGCACTGCGCGAGGCACTTCCGGAGTAAGCACTGCGTGAGGCACCGCCGGAGTAACTACTTCGCGACGTGCTTGCGCCGCCACGCGACATACTTGCGCCACCACGTGCACCACCTCCGCGGCCACCCCCCATTCCGCGGGCCAACAATTCGGCACTGGGAAGCAAACAAACGGACAAAGCAATCGCAAGAGTCATTCTTAATGTTCGACTCATCGATCTGTTTCTCACTTTACGCGACTTACACGGACGGTCTCAGTATCTTCCAAAGCAACACCTGCGATGCTGCGGCCTGTTGATTGCCAGCGAAAAGCATCGTCGTCCAGGGGCGTGATAATGTTGTGGGCGAGCACAATTTCACCGTTCGGCGAGACACCATCGCTCTCGACAATCCATTGATCGCCATCGCGGAACCACCTCGCGCGACCGTGTCCACCATCAACGCCGAAGGTCCATGAAGTGATCAATTGCTCGCTGGCATCCCAACCGATTAACTGAATTCCGGTACGGTCTTCTTCGTCGCCATCCTTGATGGTAAACGTACGCTTTAGAAAATTGCCGCCAAGTGCCCACTCGAACTCTGTATTCGCGCTCCAATCACCGTCCTTGGTGGTCCATTTACCGACAAGGAATCCAAGCTCTTCTTTCCAATCGAAAGGTGGCTGAATCACTTCTTGTTGGATGTCCGCCGAAGCGATCAACCACTTGCCGTCTTCTTTGGCATAGATCAAGCGATAGGCATCGATCACTGAATCGTCAGCGTCGTTCAGCACTTCGCTGCTGCCACGTTCGATAGCCAGGTTAGGACCGAGGACACGAATCGACTCGATGTTTACTTCAATCTTTGCCCCTTCGTTGTCTTTGAAGTAGTCAGCATAGGACGCGGCTACTTGTTCACGACCGACAGCGACCGGTTCGCCATCGAGGGACATTTCCCCTTTTTTGGCCCAGAATGATGCGACCGCCTTCGCGTCGCCTTTGTCGAATGCCGCCACAAAGGCCTCGGCGTTCTTGCGAATGGCCTGTTGGTCGGCTGAAAGTTTTGGTGGTGGCGAATTGTCTTGAGCGAAACCGCAAGCGACGAACATAAACGTGCTCACGATGGTGACAGCGACTCTCATCTTTCGAGTTCTCTCAGTTCGCGTACCAAAGGGATGCCATATCGTGCAAATTGACGGCACCAAAATGTCGATCCTGCGATCTACTGTCCTGCATTTAGATCTTCAGGCTTCAGATTGTTCTGCTTCATGAAATCGTCGAGCCAGCTCTGGTTGACATCGCTGGTGTCCAGTCGCCCCTTCAACGTGAAGTCGGTGTACTCGGATTTGCGGCTACGATCCGGTCCCGGTGGCCTGTTGGGGCCCGGTACGTCCCAGGCCTCATCTGGCGAGACAGCCATCCGCTCGACGACCTCGTCGCGGGTCACGTTCCAAACCATCATGTCGGTGGCCATCGATAACGGACCATCATAGGTCTCTCGGATTCCCCCATAGATATCGTAGCGCGTGTCGGTGTCGTTAAAAAAGTGGTAAGCCACCGCGTGTCGCGGTTTGACCATGGACATGATCTTGCCGAATGATTGAGCCGACGTATGAAAGCTGAGGTTAATTCGCGCTGCAAGTTGTGCGGGCTGCCCGTATTTCTCCATCATCTGCGGTGAAGTCATGAACGCTTCATGGATTGCCAAATCGGCACCTTGCGAGTATTCGGGATACCATTTGTTAGGGGCTGAGTCGCCTCCGATGACGATCTTGAAGTCGTTCCACGCCAGCGAGAAGCTTACCGGCCCGTCACCGCTATGAATCGCCGGGAACGAACGAATCGTGACACCTTGTTCCTTGTAGATGACTTCGTTCAATCCTTTGTAATCAAATTCATGGACATTGATTCCTCCTGGAATCGGATTGATCGTCACGGCACGTGTCATGTAGTCCCAGTTGTATGCCTTCAGCAAGTGCTCCACGGCATACTTCGTGCCCATGTCCTCGCGAGCGCCAGCCGGTCCCCATACCTCCAGAGGCGTGGTCCGGCCCGCCGTCCAACCGCCAGCCCACAGCGAGGCGAGATCTCCCCAATGATCCGTGTGCAAGTGTGTGATGAATACTTTGGTCAGGTAATCCGACGGAATCATCAGTGATTCGATGTTGGCGTGAGAACCTGAGCCGATGTCGAACAGAAACTTTTGACCATCGCCGAGTTCAACTAGGAAGCAAGTTGCCGCCTGACTACGCCGTGCGCTTGGCATCCCCGTCCCGCAAGCGATCACCCGAATCTCGTCCGGCTTCAACTCTTCCGTGCCGGGATAGTAGACGTATCGATCAGGCGCCTCGGCGGTTGGCGACTCAACTTTTCCACCAGCAGCAAACGCAGACTTTGATAAGGACGGCAAGTCGCCATCAGGTCTTGCCATCAGTAGTGCACCAATCACAATCCCAATTGCGATTAACACAACCACAGAGAAAATCGCTTTAATACGTTGCATCTCTAGAATCCCTTGTCTGTTCTACTTAACCACGACTGTAAATCACCGTGATTGTAACTCATACTGTACGGATCCGTACAGTAATTTGTCCTTCCCAGCAGAAAAGAATTGAATAAGAAACCTGAACGAGTCAGCAAGACAGACTGGCTGAAAATGGCATTGGATGCTTTGGAAGCCGAAGGCATTGACGGCGTCCGGATCGAAAGGCTTGCGCGCGAACTTGGCGTGGCAAAAAGCGGTTTTTATTGGCATTTCAAAGACCGCGATGGCTTACTGACCGAGATGCTCAAGTACTGGAGTGAGGAATTCACGGAGGTAGTTGCAGAAGACCCAAGCATAGAAGAGTCCAGCCCTAGTGTTCGTTTGTTATCCATCGCAGAGATGATTGAGGAGCAAGATCTTGCAAAGTACGACATTGCGATGCGGGCATGGGCTGAACACGACACAAAGGCGCGAAGAGCCGTCCGGCGGGTTTATCGACGCCGACACGATTTCGTAACACAACTCTTTGCGGAGTTGGGATTTCGCGGGCAGGATTTGGAGATGCGAGTTGCAACGTTTGTCACTTTTCATACTTGGGACCGCTGCATGTTCGCACCGGCGACTAAGGCAAAACGACGGGCAACCAGAGAACTCCGAATCAAAATGCTGGTAAGAAAGTAAATCAAAGTCGTATTTCGCTCCGCGAAATCACGTTGTTGACTTGAGCAAATATGACGTGATTTCGCGGAGCGAAATACGACTATCCCATCAAGGCTTCCGTTATCTACGCCAAGCAACAAGTAGATAGCTAAGATTTGACGATTGCGCAAACCGGTTGGCTCGCGTCGTCGGGCATGGGCAATTTTGCTCGGTATTGACGATTCTATGGGTACTGCTCCGTAGTCCGTTCCGTCGTCCCTATGTGATACATGATCGTGCGCATCCTGGCATTTTCGATCGCTGTTTTTGTTGCCCAATGTTTTGGCAACGTTCATGCGCAGGTCGACTATCTGCTGGACTCTTCGCGGGATGAACAGGCGACATTCCAAAGCGAGGTTCGTCAGGAGATCGCTGACCTTGAGTCAAGGCTCTCGGAACTAAAATCCACGTTGTCGCCCGTTAGCGTTACGAAGCCCGCTCAACGCATTCCCTTCGATGACGCAGCGACCGTAGCCAACTCTTCTTACGAATGTTTCACTGACTGCAAACCGCTAGTCGCGAACGACTGGCGCGGAAGTTTCCCTGGTTCGATTCGAATACCGGGGTCACCCGTTTCGGCAAAAATCGGCGGCTTTGTCCGAGTTGATTCGATTCATGATTTTGATGCCATCGGCAGTCGTGACAATTTCGACACTAGCACGATCTTCACGGACGGCCGAGACGGCGAAAGCACTCGGTTCCACGCCCGCTCGACGCGATTGAACCTGGACGTGCGTTGGCCTGTCTACGGTAGTCAGCTTCGTGCGTTTGTCGAAGGCGACTTCTTTTCGGAGAACGATGCTTTCCGATTGCGGCACGCCTATGCCGAATGGGGTCCATGGGTCGTAGGTAGAACGTGGACGGCATTCACGGATATCAATGCATTGCCATACACTGTGGACTTCGAGAGCCCGGCTGCCTTTGTGCTCGCCCGTCGCGCAACGGTACGCTGGACGCACCAACTGGAGGATCGCTGGTCGACCACGTTCGCCGTGGAAGACCCTCGTGTCATTCTTCCTCGGCCAGAAGGGTTCGAGGGAGATCTCAGTTTTGACGGTCAGCGCGAACCATGGCCTGATGTTGTCTCGCGAATCCGATATGAGGGACCCAATGGCGAACATCAGTTCGCAGGGATTATTCATTTCGTCGGATTTCAATCGGGAGTGGCGCCGATTCAAACCGAAACGGGCTGGGGCTTGGCCTGGTCAGGGTACTCTAAGTTGTTCGAGCGGCAGCGGTTGTCTTACGAGATCGAGTTTGGAACAGGTATCGGCAACCTTAAGGGGCTCCCCGAAGCCGTTCCCAATCCTTTCGGTGGAATTGACTTGCTGGATTTGTTTGGTGCAACCGTCGGGTACGAGTACAAATGGACCGAGCATCTTTCGTCGAATCTGGTATACAGCTTCGGTCAGACTAATAACGCGCCGCTCGTGGCAGGTGACACGATCAAGAACACGACGTACGTTGCAGCCAACCTCGTGTGGCGGCCATCGCAAAGACTTGAGGTTGGTGGTGAGTATCTGTTTGGCCGTCTGGAAAAACTGGATGGGGCGTCGGGAAAAGCGAATCGAATACAAATGAGTGTACGCTGGTTCTTGCCGTGATCGGATCGAACGCAAGATACGCTAAAGTCGTATTTCGCTCCGCGAAATGACGCAAGGAAAAGACTCTGCGTGATTTCGCGGTGCGAAATACGACTATCCCATCAAGTATTGTTGCACGATTTGGGGTGCAAAGATTGTCGTTAGCCAAGTCAAGCCCGAGGCGATGCCTACACCTAGCACAATTACAAATCCAACCTCCGTTGCCAACACGCCCAATATCCGTCCGCGTGAACCACCGATTTTGGCCATCGTTTCAATCTCGCGTGCCCGTTGTTTCAGCGAGAGCACAAAAACGACAACAACCAACAACAGGGTAACGGCGCCAGTCAACACCAAGGCTGTCAGGACCAGATTTTGAATCGCAAAAACGGTTTGCAGTAATTCTTCAACAACCTCGACTGGTCGGACTAACTGCACGGTGTCGTTGTCCTGGTAGTCGCCCAACAACATCGACATTGATCTGCGATCTTCGGGTAGCGCCAACACAGCTGTGATCGGAAAAGTCGATCGTCGGCCATGAAAGTGAAAAGACCGGATGTTTTCGTCCGTGACTTCTTGGTATTGCCGAACGGAGGCGTTTGCGGTGATCTTATTTCCGTCGCGGCTAAGGACATTTTCCGCAGCCCTCTCATCACTCAAGTCAAAATGTCCGTGCCCCAATCCTTCGATAACCCACGCTGTCTTGAGGTCAACGAAAATCGCATCGTCATCGGGTGTAGCCGATGACGCCAAGACTCCTGTGATTCGCATTTTCAAAGGGTACTCGTCGGCAATTCCTAGCGCCGACTCCGGTGACGAAATAACACTATCGCCAGCAGACAATCCGCGTTGTCGTGCGACGTTGGCCCCGACAACGCAATCGCCCAATCGCTTCAGCAACGCCCCCTCTTGAACACTTAGCCCGCGAAAATCGAAATACTCAAGTGATGTGCCGACGATCGGTGCCGACTGCGAACGAAATCGGACATGCAGCGGAATCGCATCGACGTTTTCGGTATACGCCACGTCACTACAATCGCCGTACTTGATCATCTCGGGCACACCGCTGCCGTAGTAGAGCGAATTGAGTGTTAGCTCCAGTGGGCTTCCTTTGGCCCCCAGCAGCAGTGGTGTCGTGACCGCTCGCGAAGTCAGTTGCTGCTGACCTTGTCGGACAAGCACTTGCAAGACGGCTGGTATTAAAACGATCAGGGCAATGGCAAGAACCAAGATCGCTGATTTAATGCGATGATAAACAAGATATCGCCACGCCAAATACAGAGTATCATTCACGTCGCCACCTCTGCCGTTTGGCTAGAAGCGTGAAAGGATGAAAAATCAATCACGCGATCGAATCGGTCAAGCAGTTCGTGGTCGTGCGTGACTGTCACGAGCGTTGATTGACGCCGTTTAGCATCATCGATCAGTGCATCAACGACTTTCCATTTGTTACCAGGATCCAAGTTGCCAGTTGGCTCATCGGCCAGCACCAAGGGAGGCTCTGTTAGCAACGCACGGCAAACGGCAACGCGCTGTCGCTCGCCTTGACTAAGACGACCTGGGTAACGACCAAGCTTGTCGTTGATGTCAACGCTTTCAGCCAACTGTTGTGCGCGATCAACAATCTCGCGGGTTAACTTCAAGGCTGCGCTGATTCGGTAGGGCAACAGAATGTTATCCAGAACGGATAGATGTTCTAACAACTCAAACTCTTGGAAAACCAAACCGATATTGCAGACTCGATGATCGCGACTGGATGCCGTAGCGAGCCCGCTCACGTCGCGGCCAACGACCGTTACAGACCCCGATTCGGGCGTTCTGATTCCAGCCAACAGATGCAGCAATGTGGTCTTGCCAGAACCACTTGACCCAATGAAGGCAACCGTTTCACCAAGCGATACACGCAACTCATCCACCTGCAAGCGGAACGTGGTTCCCGCAAAAGCAAAGTGTAAATCGTTGATTTCGATTATGTCTGACACCGATAGATTCCCACTTACCAAAGTCGTATTTCGCTCCGCGAAATAACGGTCTCACGCTCGTGATTTTGCGGAGCAAAATACGACACTCTAGATCCTTTGCTCATCCGTCAATTCCATTTCGATGATTTTCCACTCGCCGTTGATCGCCTTGATCACCAATTCGCCCTGGTATTGGTTGGTGCGTTGATGCAAGTGCCCCCAATGTCCGACGCTACCCGTCACCATCCAGGTACAGTTGGCCACAAACGAATCGGTTCCATTGGGCGTAGCACGACAATCACTCAGTTCGATGGCTTTCACTTTTACGCGAGCACCACCCTGACTGGCCAACGTCAACGACTTTCGAGTGTCTAAATAGATATCGGTCAACAGGTCGCCACTAGCACTCCGTTCAAGCACGTCGTAAACAATTCCTTTTTCACGATAGTCGAACGCACGATAGATGTTGTGCAGCAAACTGAAGGCGATTTCCTTTCCATCGTCGTTTGGCATCTTGATACCGCGACCGACCGACAAGCTAACTCGCGGTCCAGGTGAAAAAACACCGGTGGCACCTGCCAGCGTGATAACGCCAAGCGTGCTCAACACAGGGCGACTTTTCGGTGAAGCGGAGAATGCCCAGACGAGCCCAAATCCAAGAACGCCGATTAATGTAAAAACTGGAATGCCAATTGTCTTTCGCTCTGGCGGAGCCACATTCATAAATGCGGGCACGGTTGGTTTCTTCAGGAAATTTTTCCAGACAAGCATTGTGTCGGTGGGATCGAGCGTCCAAGGCATTCCGCCAGCTTCATCGGTCGCCACACAAGGCACTCTGCTAATCCGATCATCAAACAGTTGCCACTGCATCGTTACGTTTTGCGGGAGCGACTCGATCGGATAAACGTAGATTGCGCCCAACATCGCTATGTTCAGGTCGATGTCGGTACCAGGTTGCACGACGCCTGTCGTTTTCAAAGTACGGTTGATGAAATGAACACGATCCAAAGTGCCAGCGATTGTTTGCCCGTCAACTTGCAGTGGCGTTTGCGTGGCCAAGTACTCCGCTGCTTTCGTTCGAACGTCGTCGCGCTGTGAGGCCGAGATCTTCGTTTTCCCTTCTAAGCCTAAATCAACCCACGATTGCAAATCCTTGGGCCGAATCACGATCTCTTTGCGGACTTCGAAGTTCTCGACATACAAGAACGCCGCAGCAGGAGCGTCGTATCTTCGTTGCAAATTGGATTTCTGGAATTTGCTGTACCATGGATCACTCCAATCCAGATCGAGCAACTCCTTTCGTGACAGATAGCGAAAGTCGTTAACGGCGACGCCTTTGTGATAGACGACAAAACCGATGCTGGCGATCGTATTGGAGGTCGCAGATGGAGGTTGAATCGAAAGATTTTCAGGAGTTTGTTCCAGGTCGTACACCAACATGGTTCGCAGCACCCAATCAGCATCTTTTGGCTGCAACAGTAGTGGATCGCCCGTGATTTCATCTCGCACAATCCGTCTTCCGGCGGTGATTTCTGCAGCTTTTCCACTTAGTACCAGATCACCCGCCTGGATGACGAAATCGCGTTCGAAGAATTCTGCCAATCGCTCCTCACGTAGGCGGTCGTTGCCGGTCAGCTTCTCATACAGTTCATCTGGCAATAGATTCTTGAAGGCTGCCACATCGTCGCTGCCGATCTCCAATTCGACCCGAACAACCTCCTCTTCGACAAAAATCTCGGCGATCGTCGAAGCGTTCATGGCACGCGTGACGACCAACGCATCCGCCAACGAGCGTCGCGGATTCACCGCGATGCTCAGCGACACGACCAATCCGATAAAAACGAACGTCGCGATTCGATCTTTTGCAGATTCACTCACTTGTCGCCGCAATATTATGAATGCTCTCGTTCATGATCAATAGGAAGTCGCCATCCTCGGGCACCTTCAGTAGCGGACAAAAGACAATCACTTTCACCTGCAACTGATCAAATCGATCCTGAATCTCTTTGTTGGGTTGCTCATGCCAAAGCATCGCTTTGACATTGCGTTCTTTTACATCCTGATCGACTAATTTCCATCGCTGGCTGTTAACGGCTTCATCTGCACGAAGGTCATAGCTTTTCAGGTCCAATGAATATCGTTTGGCAAAGTATTCATAGCAGCCGCGCGATGCGATCCAATTCGCCGCCAACGACTTGACGACGCGGTCCGTTTCACCGTCCAACTTCTCAAGGTCCGCCAGCAGATCATCATAGTTCGTTTGAATTTGATCACGTGATTGAGGGAATAGTTTCAGCATCTCTTCCCTGATCACGTCGATCTGTTTCGTCGCCAGTCTTATATCCAGCCAAGTTTCTGAAACCAAATTCGCGTCGTCTGCCTCGCCTTTAGGTCCATGTGTGTGCACCACAGCGCCAGTCTGCGCAATGAAGTCGTCATTGCTGAAACCGCGCGTGGTTACCGACAACTTCGACGGCGGCAAGGTAACACTTTCGATCCACGATGCAAAACCAGCCCCGTTCAGCAAGATCAAGTCGGCGGATTGCAGTTCACTGACGTCTTCTTCGTTGGGATTCCACTGGGATGCAACTTCGCCGACAGGCACAATGCAACGAACATCAGCCATAGTACCCACAAGGCGTTCGGCGAAATACGCGAGCGGATAATTGACAGCGATGACGATCGGTTTCGCGCGAGCGCGCTTCAATTCAGTTTTGGACCAATTAACCTTCGTACAACCCGCAACTGCGAGAAAACACAAAACTGCTGCAAAAATCGTTCGAGTTTTCGACATGACGACAACAGCTGTATTGGTGAAACAATCGTCGTATTTCGCTCCGCGAAATAACGGATTCACGATATACCGAATTGTACCGCACGTGATTTCGCGGAGCGAAATACGACATTACTGCAAGCTTTGGCGAAAATTCACGTTGTGCCAACTTTAGCACAATTGATTCGGTTGATTCTCACGATCAGCTTTTCGTACACTAGCTAAACTAGACCGAACCGTACCGTAAACACAGTATATCGTTTCTGAGCGATAACGTAATGTCACCTGTTGTCGCCTCCGGACCACGCATCCTCACCTTTGCCAAACGCTGTGAACGAAAACTCCAGTCCGCTTGCTCTGCTGCAACTACATTTATCCACGCGCGGGCTGAGCGAGGATGCAATCGCTTCCATCGCGAAAGAGTGTGAAGTCGTTCGCTGTGCGGAGTCGGAGGTTCTGCTTCAACCAAATCAACCGATTGACGCGTTGTATCTCGTTTGCACCGGCCAACTTGTCGGCACGATTGCCATGCCCGGTGGCGTAGAGAAGTCGGTTTCCTTTGCGACCCGCGACGATCAAATAGGAATTCTAGCGATTCTCCAGGAATCGGATGGCCTTCAAGCCAAAGTCACGGCGGATCAGCCCAGTATCCTGCTTCGGGTTCCACGCGAAGCAGCAGTCAGGTTATTGGAAGAGCACCCGCTTTGGACGCGCAACCTGATGCGGATTCTTGGGCCGCAGATGCGAAATACGTTGATTGGCGCACGAAATCGACAGCGAAAACGGCTGGTCTCGTTCATTCACATGAGCCCAAAAACGTGTGCAATGACCATTCCGTTGGTCGAACAACTGACTTCGTTTGGCGAACAAGTAGGCTTGATCAGCGATCGGCAGGAAACGCTCGCATTGGAGACAACTCGCTCACTGAACTCGGTCGGCAGTGACGGCAAGTTCATGCCAACGCATGAGTTTCAAAAAATTGTAGGAGGCTGGTCCGACGTCGAGCGAATTGTGTTTGATTGCCAATATCAGAGTGCGGCTGACCGCCTGTTTGATCTGATTGTCGCCTGCGGAACGGTGTACTTTGTCTGCGATTCCAAATCGACGGAAAACGTCATTTCTGTATTACGCGAATTCCTCAAACAATCACCGACGCTAGTTGAAAAGATCTGTGTGATTCGCGTGCTTAATCGTGACGAGCAAGTTGCTCCGCTGGCTCCCGGATTAAGCGATGTGTGCACGAAGGATTTCAAGTACCACTGGGACGGATGCAATCAAGAGTCCATCGTATGCACTCAATATGCGGGACAACGGCGGATTCTTCATCACCTGCGCGGCGTCTCGGTCGGCCTGGCGCTTGGCGGTGGCGCTGCACGTGGAATGGCGCACCTGGGCGTGCTGCAAGTCATGGACGAGGCTGGAATCTCGATCGATTGTCTAACGGGGACGAGTGCTGGTGCATTGACTGGCATTCCATTCGCGGCTGGCTATACCGCCGACTTTTTGGTCAATGCTTTTGCAACCGACCTGCAACCGGGTTGGCCGTACACTTGGTTGCCGTACGGTGATTCGATTTATGTATTGGCCAAATATCGTTTCGGTGGCTGGGACCCGATGTTGCGAGTCTATTTGAATGACTGGAAACTGGAACAACTGCCGTTGCAGTTTGCCAGTGTGACGGTTGATTTGATTTCGGCCGCCCCAGTTGTCCGCACGACCGGTGATGCCACCACGGCAGTCTTGGAAAGCATTAATCTTCCCGGCATTGCCCGCCCGATTTGCGCCGATGGAAAAGCATTAGTCGACGGTGGTGTTTTGGACAATCTGCCAGCGGACATCGCCATTAATCTTGGTGCAAATTTCGTGATCGCCAGCGATGTATCCGCGAAAATCTGCTTCGAATTCGGTGGAATGAATTCCGATACCCCAACAGAGAAAATGAAACGGCCGAGCGGCACGGCATCATTGATCCGCATGCGAACCGTTCAAGACAGAAGCATCCGCGCAATCGGCGGCAGCCATGCCGACATTACGATTGAACCAGACATTTCAACGGTTCAATTGACCGATTTCAAGATTGCCGGAGAAACGGCCAAACTGGGGCGCACCGCGGCAGAAGAAGTCCTTCCGCAGCTGAAAAGTGTTTTGCACGAGATGGATCCGCAGCTGTTTCCGTAGTTCACATCGCTGCGTCGTTGCCCGCTCCAGCCTGTGGTTGAGTCTGGTGAGCCAAGCGCAGCCTTGGTAAAGGACCTCAAGCAACGGGCGATGGTTCACCGGTTTTGGACGCGGTTAAACAAACCAACCGGCACAATGCCAACGTGCTCGCCTTCGTGCACTTCGTCCTTGTATTTAATCCTGCCGATGTAGGTAATGTTTGCCAGCAGCTTATACAAAGCATTTCACGTAAACTCGCGTCCCCCACGATGGTCTCCCTTCTTGGTGACCCAACGTTTTGTTGCCCAGCCTCGTCGATTGATTTCGCGAATCGTTGGCAGCAACGATTGATATTCCAGATACAGCTCAAAGATCTGACGAACACGTGTCGCTTCGATTTCGTCAACGATTATCCTTTTGTGCTCGACGGTGTATCCGAGCAACGGCATTCCTCCGGACCACTTGCCGCGTCGGCGCGATGCGGCGACTGTGTCGCGAATCCGCTCGCTGATCATCTCCCGCTCGAATTGGGCGAATGAAAGTAGCACGTTCAAGACAAGTCGGCCCATTGAAGTCGATGTGTTGAGCTGTTGGGTGATGCTGACGAACGAAACTTGATGCGAATCGAACGTCTCGATGATGCGTGCGAAATCGAGCAGCGAACGGCTGAGCCGGTCGACCTTGCAAACGATCACGCAGTCGACTTTGCCGGCCTCGATGTCAGCCAATAGCCGCTTAAGCGGCGGTCGTTCCATGTTGCTGCCAGTGAAACCGCTATAGGTCGAACCTAGGCAAGCAAAAACACTGTGCTTTTTCGCCATTTGCTAATCACGCCTCTTCTTTCGGGGCGAAACCGGACAATGGCTTACCACTCGCTGATTTATCACGGAGTGAATATTGTCAACGCACGCTCAATTCAGCGAGTAACCTTCATCGATAACGAGCATCGTCCGGGCTGGCGAAACACATCGACGCTTACGAATGGAATCGTACAATGAAATTCAATCTGCCTATCCACGAGCTGCTAGCAAAATCAATCTTTGCAGCTTTTTCTGCTTTCCTCCTGTCCGGGCAGGCCGGATCATTACATGCTCAATCGGAATGCTGTTCGACAACATGCGACACGTTGAGTTGTGACAGTATCGCTGGTTACGACGACTGTTACGATTCCTGCGATGGACTAGCATGCAGTCCGTTTTCCTGCGGATTTTGCGACGGCGAGAACCTGTTTGGCGACTGGCTCGGAGTGAAGCCGCATCTCGCAGAGAGCGGTATAACTGTCGATGCAATGCTCACGCAGTTTCATCAAGGTGTCACCCAAGGGGGCGGCGAACAACGTTTTCGCTACGGCAGCAAGATGGATGCCTTTGTCAATATCGACACAGGCAAAATTGGCCTGTGGGAAGGCGGCTTGATTACCAGTCACGTAACGGATTGGCAGTTCGGTCAAAGCTCGATTGCCGACGCTGTGGGACTTGCACCTGTGAACACTGCGTTGCTGACGCCAAAGGTCGGTGAGCCGTCTTATGCAGTCACTAGTCTGCAATACACTCATCAACTTGGCGATGGTTGGGCAGCGACGCTGGGACGCATGAATTTGCTTGATTTATGGGTCGGGTTTTACCCCCAATACGGTCGCGGCATTGATGGCTTTATGAATACGTCTGTTTTGTTGCCACTGAGCACGATTCCCAGCATTCCTCTTATCAACAATGCTGCCGGAATTCTCAAAGCTGGTGATCGGGGAGTGGAAGCTGGCTTCTTCGTATTGGAAAGCCAACACAGCCCGACAACGGTGGGAATGGACTTCCCAAACGGTGTCACCCTGTTGGCAGTGGGGCGACAGTACACTGATTTTCGTGGCAAACCCGGGTCGCATACACTGCTTGGAAGTTACGCGACTGGGGATTACACATCGTTTGATCTCCAAGGTTGGGCAGTACTTCCCGAGGGCGGAGTTGAACCTGCAGAAAAATCTGGAACATGGGCGGCAATGTATCTTGGCGAACAACAACTGTGGAGTGATTCCAACAACCCAAACCGGTATACATCGATGTTCGGCTATGTAGGATTCTCTGACGACGAGACCAGTCCGTTTCGCTGGACCGGAAGCTTGTCAGTCGAGTCCTTCGGACCGATTGCGTGTCGACCCGCTGACCGCACCGGAATCGCCTACTTCTGCAACGGTCTCAACGACGACTTTCAGAACGTGTTTAGTCTCGTATCGCCTTTGGATGACATTCATGGTGGTGAAGTCTACTACAACGCCGCAATCACACCCTGGTTCCATCTGACATTCGATGTGCAGGTGATCGACCCTGCTATCGAAGCGAGAGATACGGCAGTCGTTCTAGGAACACGAGCGAAGATCGACTTTTAGACGGCGCGGCCACGTGGGCATTCAGCCCGTTTGAAATTTTTGGCTGCTCGGGTTGAGCGGTGGAAACTCTGGCGGTCCATGTGACGTATCGCCCCGACGGGTTTGTGGGCGTCGCTTCGAGAACACGGTCCAGAATTTTCGTCCGTCCCAGTCTTCCACGCTGCCCCTTTCGGCGGCCACCCCGTAAACTCGCTGTGAGAGCAAACGCCATTCGGCGTCGAGTGATAGCTCCAACTCGAAGTCTCGGGGCTGCTTTGCGTCAGAGGAGAGTTCGTTCGACTTCGCCCGTAACCAACGGAGCATCGCTCCATACGCGGCTTGGGCGTCGCCATCGTTACAGGCAGATCGCAACTTTCGTTCGGCAATCGCCACGTCACGGTTGGCACGTTGGCGAAGGTGATTCACTAGTCGCGAAACCGGCTTACGCAGTAGCCACACCGCCACGACGGCGAACATGACGGCACCGAGCACCCACGTCCACCGGACTGATTCGCTGGAACGGGAGTCATCCGACACCGTCGCGACGCTGGGTAACTCCGTGACGGAAAGGGTCACACTCGGCAGCGTCTTTTGCTCCAGCCTCTGCTCTGTCGGATTCCACCAAGTGAAGGACAATTCAGGGATGGTGTACTCACCACTCTCTTTAAACTGATAGGTTACGCGATCCGTTCGATACGCCCGTGCATCCCCCCGATCCACGCGATCTTCCAATTGGGGTGTCGCCAGATAGACCTTCACTCCTTGCATGGATTGATCCGCAATTGGGGCCAGCATCATGGCGGTTGTCCCCTCGGCTTCGCGATTCACCGAACGGACAATTGCATCCCCTGCTTTCAATGAAACTTCAGGAGAGGGCTCCCACGACTGTTCGATTTGCATCTTCGTTGCCGTAACGACCATCGCCATTGATTCAGTGTCGGGAGGACGTTTCGACTGGAACTTCACCTCTGCGGTCATGCCCTCGACCGGCTCAGCCTTGGCGAGAAACGATGATTTACCTTCAAATCGGACGCGAAAAGGAGGGATCGCGATCTCGCCCGATTGCTGCGTGAAGAGCGTGAATTCATGCTGCTGAATGAGATACGTTTCGCCTTCGACTTGTTCACTGGAGACGACCGGATTGCCGGTTTTGACAATCGCGGTGAGCGGTATTTCAGGCAAGTCGAAAGCTGGAGAGCCGCTGAACGGACCGGGCGAATAAAGAGTCACCGTGATTGTCACCGCTTCTCCCATCCATGCCGTCTCTTGGCCTAGCTTGATGCGAACAGGGGCAATAGCTGCCACGCTGCGACAGAACAGTACGACCAGCAGCAACAATGCAAAGCAGAACGTTCGACGGGCAATCACTGGGCACCTCCCTGATCTTGCGTCGCAAGCTGGTAGGAAAACTTTGCTTTTAGAAAATCTGCAGGTTTGGTTTGAACGCGAGTTAGCCACAATGCCTGCATGGCAGAGTTAGACAGTGGCTGTGCGGCTTCGGTTTCCGTCTCTTGACCGTCCTTGCCTTTCTTTTTGTCAAATCGGATCTCGTCAGCACCAAGTTTTTGGTCGCCCATGTCGCCGCCTTCCTGCTTGGTCTTATCTCTCCTGACCACCGCAATCGAACGATTGACTTCCGCGTCTTTCCAAGCTGGTCGCAATTCAAGAGCGCGGTCGTAACGCTGGATGGCTTCATCGTATTTGCCTCGCATCACGAGACAATTACCACGGTTAAATTCTGCTTCCGGCGTCGCAGAGCGAGCGAAAGATTGTTCGGCCAATTCAAATTCACCTGCGCGAAACCAAGCAACGCCCGTCCGCATCGGATCACGGAATGTCTCGGCTGCCGCTTGGTAGTTTTTCTGTTTCATCAAACGTTGACCTTGTTGATCCGGTGTAAACCAGAACTGCCACCAACTGATCGACGCAAGCACGGCGAACAACCCAACAAACCTCATAAAAGTTCCTCCGCAGACTTGCGATGTTCAACGCGACGAAAGGAAAGTAGTGAAAACAAAGCCAAAATGGGGACGAGCCACCAGCCTGCTTCAGCCCAACGAGTTCCCTCACCATCGGCCCCGGGCGAAACAGCCATCTGTGCCGTGCTTCGCACTAGCCTCTCCACGTCTTGATTGTCCGGTGTCATTGGGGTCAGTGTCGCCCCAAGCGCGTCTGCGGCTTGCTGCAAAGCATCAAGTTCAGGCGTATCGAGCCGGGCAATGGCAAGACAGTAAATGGGCAACGCGCACTGCGATCGAAACTCTTGAAGCACCGACAAACTCGCATCGGATGTGTCGGCGACGATCACGATGGAGCCTCGCTGGTCAGACAGCGTCTGCTCTGCAAGCGTGAGCGCCGCCGCCAAGTCGTCGCCTGGTTTAGGCATCACGTTCGGAGCGATCTCGGCTGCCATCGATGCAACCACCTCCGTATCTCTTGTCGGAGGTAAGACCAAATGCGACGAGCCTGCGTAGGCGATCAGCCCCAGTGGTTGCCCCTTGCGACCCGCCGCAAAGTTCGCGATCTTCAACTGAGCCTGGACGATGCGACTTGGCGTCAAATCGGATTGGTCCATCGATTCACTGGCTCGCAACAACAACATGACAGGCGTGGGATCGTCGGCAAAGGGTGACGGCTCGGGGCGAAACGTCGGTCCGGCAATCGCAATCACCGCGATCAATAACCCGCAAAGATGGACCTTGTGGTGCAGTTTGCCCGCTCGCTGGTGTCCGATCGTCAACATTTCCAGTAGTGTGGGGTCGATGATGCGACGCCAGCCCCGGAGTGGATCTTGCGACCGCTGGAGCTGCCAAACTATCCAAAATACGGCCGGCAGCAATACTAAACAGAGCGGACGGATGAAATGAAAATTATCCAACCAAGTCATCACGCCGTCACCTCCGAATCTGAATGATCACGTTGATTCATCGCAAAATCATCCGCTTCGACCGTCTGCAGTTCGAATGTCCGGGCATCGACGCGCAAGCGCGTCGCGTGGTCGCTTTTAGGTGTTGAACGAGCTGCTGAGAAAATCGTCCACAACGCCTCGCCAAGCGACAAAATTAGGGCAACCGCCACTAGCCAAAAGTACAAGTCTCGACGTGGACGATGACTAACCGTATTGACCTCTCGTGTCTCAATTTTGTCCAAGCGACCGTAGATACCTTGCAACTCCGATCGATCAAGAGCCAGAAAAGTACTGCCGCCGGTTGCCTCCGAAACACCTCTGAGCGATTCCAAATCCAGTTTCTCTTCGCCAGCCGTCGTTGGATCACCAATCGCCACCGTGTGAATCGTGATCTGTCGATCTTTTGCAACACGTGCAGCCTCGGTCGGTGGAACTTGACTGCCCGTATCGTTCCCATCCGTCAGCGCAATCATCGTCTTGGTCGGTACATCGCTGTTTTCGAATAATTGAATCCCTAAACCGATGGCATCGCCCAATGCTGTTTTCGGTCCTGCCATGCCAACGGCGGTTTCCTCCAATAACTGACTGCAGAGTGAAAGATCCGTTGTGAAGGGCACCTGCAGAAAAGGCGCGTTTCCGAAAACAACCAAACCCACTCGATCGCCCTCACGTCGCGAAAGGAAGTCACTCAGCACTTCCTTCACCGCCGCCAGTCGGTTCACCTTGTTTCCATTGGCATCGGTGAAGTCCTCTTGATCCATCGAACCTGACAGATCCACCAGTAGCAGCAAGTCACGCGTGGGGACAGTACGCTCGATTGGTGGTTCTAGCCATTGAGGACGAGCAACTGCGGCAAGCAACAACAACCACACAAGAACGTTCTTGATGATTGAGCCAAGCTCACTTGACTTCTTTGGGGACGTGCTTCCGCCAGCGACTTTAATCCGATCGAGGAACGGAACTCGCACTGCAGGATGCCGCTGCACACTTGCCGGTAGCAACCATCGGACGAGCAGCGGTAAGGGCGCAAGGCACAACAGCCAAGGGTAAGCAAAGGTTAGCATGTCTGTCGCCCCCGAACCGCATCTGAGCTGATTGTTCGATGCAGGCGAATCCAACCTGCCACATAATCGCGAAGCTCTTGCTGATCAACGATATCCGCATCACGAAATGCATCACTACTCAGGTACCTCTCGGTGGAGGACGTCATCGGCTGGTCCCCCCTTTCGCGTAACCAATCACACCATGGCTGACCCGAGAGCGAAGCAACTTCCTCTCGTGGGAAAACGCAGAGCGCTGTGCGTTTCAAGATTTGCGTCATCGTGGACGCACTGTTTGCTTGTTCAAGTTCGACCAATGCCGCCCGACGGTAAGCGTTAGCCTGCCATTTCTGCCAAGCCCGCGTTGCCAAATAGAGACCGGTTACCAGCGTGATTCCCAGTAGCACCCACCAACCAACCGCCAGAGGCCACCAAGCGACCGGTTCAGGGACCACGATGTCTCGCAAGTCCTTCAGATTTCCCTGCTCTGCAATCATCAACGATGCCCCAATGCTCTTGAGACTTGCCCCGCGACTGCCTCGTGCGTACAGAGCGGCAACAGAGGAATCCGCACGGACTGAAGTTGGTCCCGTATCTGCTGGCACTTTAACTGAAACGCGGTTGTAAATTGCTCCGAAAACGAGCGGCCTTCGGGAACGGAGATGCTTTCGATTCCGTCGCTTGCATTCATCGCCCCAGACACCGGAAAGGTGATACCAAGGGGATCGTAGACCAGCGCCGCAAGCACGTCGTTGTGGGCAGCTAAACGTGTTGCCAACTCCCTTGTCGTTAAGTCACTGCCGTGATAGTCCGTGATCAAAATGACCAAGTGATCGTGTACGGCTACGTTTGCAGCGTCGCGGAGCGCATCGTTCATGGCACCAGGATTCGTCTTGCCGCGAGCTGTGAGCTGACCATTGAGCCGTACCAATTCATGACAAATCCGCAGTACGTTGCTGCGACTGCGTTGCGGTTTGATTTGAACGGTTTCGTCATCGGAAAACAGGATGGCGCCTACTCGGTCGCCGCGATCGATCGTCCGCCAAGCCGTCAACGCTGCAGCTTCGGCCGCCAACGTTGCTTTCGTGGTTCGCGCACTACCGAAAAACATGTTGGTACGTTGGTCCACGACCAGAAGAACAGGCCTGTCACGTTCTTCGGAGTACACACGAACATGCGCCGCACGCAACCTTGCCGTGGCCCGCCAATCGATTGATCGAATGTCGTCTCCAGGCCGATAGCGTCGCAACTCTTCGAACGTTAACCCGCGACCGCGCACACGTGACGCGTGTCGTCCGCTCAGCAGACTATCGACGGGTTGTCGAGGGAGCAACGAAAAATCATTGGCTTCAAATTGAAGACGCACCAATTCCTTGAGCGATGTGTGGACTCGGATCGGTTGTGGTTGCGAGCGGTTCACGCGACTGCGACTTTCTCGAGGATAGCGTCCACCACGTTCTCACGTGTTTTCCCCGCAGCCTCAGCCTCGTAGGAAAGATGAATCCGATGCGCCAAACAAGCCGGAGCGACGGCTTGGATGTCTTCTGGCGAGACAAAGTCATTTCCCTTCAGCCATGCTCGCGCCCGTGCCGCCGCGTCCAAAGCAATCGTACCGCGAGGACTCGCGCCAATCCGAATCCACTTCGCCAACTCGTCTCCAAAACGGTTCGGTTCGCGCGAGGCGATCACCAAATCAACGATGTACTGCTCGGCAGATTCCGCCACGTGGACCGCATCAACCTCTTTCCGAGCTGCAAAGATTGCTTCCTGGGAAATCGGTTCGGGGGCAGTGCTGCCACCGCCGGTGTTTTCCGATCGCACCAGACGCAAGATCGAGAGTTCGTTCTCAGCAGGCGGGTACGGTACTTGGACGTACACCAAGAAGCGATCCATCTGAGCCTCGGGCAGTGGATAGGTTCCCTCCTGTTCAATCGGATTCTGTGTCGCAAGGACGAGGAACAAGTCGGGTAGTTTGTGTGTCTTGCCCGCCACGGTGACCTGCCGTTCTTCCATGGCTTCCAACAGCGCCGCTTGAACCTTGGCGGGTGCCCGATTGATCTCATCGGCCAGAACGAGATTTCCAAACAGTGGTCCCGGCTGAAACTCAAAGTCCCCGGTTTGCTCTCGGTAGATCTCCGAGCCGGTAACATCGCTCGGCAGCAGGTCGGGCGTGAATTGCACGCGCCGAAACTGGCTTTCAACCAATTTCGAAAGCGTCTTGATGGAACGGGTCTTCGCCGTACCCGGCAAGCCTTCCATTAACACGTTGCCATTTGCCAACAGGGCAATCAACAGACGCTCAACGACTGTCTCTTGGCCGATGATTTGAGCATTCATCTGGGCAGAGGCTTTTAAGATCGCATCGCGTGACATAATTTCCTTCAAAAAGATAGAGTGTTGATTGCCGTTCGTTGGTCAACGAAGAGTCCAGGATGAAGATCAATGCACAGGCTCAGCTCGTTTATCAGGGATGACTGCGTGAGCGTCATGCCGAAACAAGGATCGCAACTTGTCCCAAAAGGCTCCGCCCAGGACCATCAAGCTTGATAGTAACATGATGTCGCACGCCACCGCGTAAGTCCACGGGTTTGACACAAAACCTGGCAGGTGTTGACCGAAATAAGGTGATGCCCAACCAAACGCGAGGGGAACCACGAACAGGATCAATCCGATGCGGTAACGCCGCAAACCCACTTCACGAGCCGGGCCGAATTGTTTCAAACAACGAAATAGTTTGGCCTTGATCAACGCAAATCCTTCCTTGCCCGCAATCGCCGCACCCGCAATCATCAATAAGTCAGCCACGATCACCATGCTGCCACTGAAGGCGGCGGTGACAGCCGTGGTGGCTCCCATCAGCGGAAAAATGGGGATCAAGATCGGCCAAGCAATGCTGACAACGAAGAACGCAATGCCTACCCTGACTCGCCAGCCAGCCTGAGATGTTTCGTCACTCATGATAATTTTGCATTGGGTGATCACTTCAAACGTAGAGATAATTGAGAATAGATTGAATTCGAATCTGCACCTTGCGTATGATGTGAAGCATACGACCATGCTCGGTGTAGATCGCTGCGACCGCGGTCGATCCCTGTCGCAACATCAAGTCGGACGCTTCATCGTCGAGACGCAATCGAACCATGTATTTTTGTGTCCGCTCCGTCTTGGCGACTTTCGGCAGCGTGCCGCTGGGGACACCTTGGGCTTGCCCGACTCCCCAAACCACGCTCTCGACCTCGCCGCTGAGCACCTTTCCCGGATAGAGCGCCATCGTGATTTCCACCGCGTCACCTGGTTTAACGAGACCAAGGCCATTTTCGGTCACGATCGCGACCACCCATGTTTGCTCCGAGTCGACGAAGCTAAGCAACGGCGAACCGGCATTGGCAAAGGCCCCGGGGGTGAGTTGCAGATTCGATGCATACCCCTTGGAAGGAGCGAGAACGGTCGTTTCTTTGAGGTCAAATTGCGCTCGCTTCAGTTGCGCCTCGAGACTCTTGACTCTTGGTAGCTGTCCCTGCAGGTACTCCTTCAAGCCAACAACCGAGGCCTCGTGTTCCCGCAGCCACCCCAGGTGTAGTTCCAGTTCCACGACCTCTTCCTTCATTTCCGTCAGCTTTTCAGCAGATCGCTCATCATTCGATTCGTCACCCGAAGATTGGATCAGTTTTTCGAGGTCAGCCTTTCTCTCAATCCGACGATCGATCATCTCTTCGAACGTCTTTTGCGGTTGGACGCGAACCTGAATTTGACGAACTTGTGCAACGGCGACTTCCCGTCCAGCAATGGCGGAATTGAGTTGTGACTGCCCGACCCGCAGTGCGGTCTCCGCTTGGCGAACATCCAGATTTGCCTTCAGCAATGCTGCCTTGCTGACTTTGACTTCACCCCGACGCGTGTCGAGTTCTTGTTTCGAGGCGGCATTGCCCTCGATCAACTTCTCGGTTCGCTCGACATTCGCCTCATCCAGTTCCACCTGAGCCTCCGCCTGCGTCTGGCTCGCCATGGAGGTTTTGAGAGCCGCCAGGAGCGCAGTGATGTTGTCTTCCGCCTGTTGGATCTGCGAATCGGCCTGACGCACGGTCTCGGACGCAGCAGCCAATGCGGTGTAATTCGCAAAAGCGGTTTGCTTTGCCTCCACCAATTGAGCTCTCAGTGTCTCCACGGCTAGCTCGTACGGTTCGGTGTCAATTTGAAATAGCGGATCGCCAGCCGAGACCGACTGATTCTCTTTGACATGCACCGTCGTCACACGCCCACTGACTTGCGAGGCCATCGGCACAACAAAAGACTGCACATACACGTCCTTGGTGTATGGAGCAAACCGCTGAGCCATGAAAAAGAAGGAAGCGACGATACCGAGGCCGATCGCGAACACCACGATCTTCGCCTTCAGATCAAGCGTCGCAATTTTGAGCTTATAGAAAAGGATCCAGACGGCCAGCAGATAGACGCCAAGAATACAGATCAACATGAGGATTCCTTAATAGAAAAATAGCATTACGACCTTGAATCGGTCACTGTCATAGTTTTCGTAAAAGCCCACACCAGGGCGACCATCCAGAACACACCGGTCAACAATCCGACCCATCCACACACGTTGATGGCTTCGGCTTGAGGATGCTCGCGCTGGTGCGCGATCTTGCCGGGCAAACCTCCCAGCACGATCACGACATACACTAGCGCTGCGAGCGCGAAAAGTAAGACGAGAAAAGCAAAAATGTGAAGCATGGGTATCTCTTTTCTAGCGTTCAGATGCTATGGAATCGGTTTTTACGTACAACGCTTGGCTACGGCTTCGAGAGCCGTACCGGTCCGAACACACCCGTGACATAGATGTCGCTTTCATTGAGTGGGATGAAAAAGCCGCCGGCCCCGTTGAAGATTGGATTTTTGCCGAGGATCACCTTCCCGACTTCTTTGCCCGTATCCCAATCCAGATGCGAAAGGCTGTACACTCCGTCTTCAATCAAGGCCAGAGACACCGTATTGCTCGCCGCGGAGACTGGATGCAGGGTCCATTGCACCGGTACGTTCGCAACCCAATCGCTCTTGAAGGTCTTCGTGTCTGAATTCCAGCTCCACTTTTCGGCGCCGACGGGAGCTTCGCGAGTCACACCCGCAGTAAGAACCGTTTCGAAGACGGAGACTTTGCCGTCCTCCTGCTTGACTGGATCGGGCCAGGCCGAAGCAAACATCATGACGCCATTGCCGTAAATGTGTGGTGACCATTCGATCGTGGCCGGCACTTTAATTTTCAGCGGTAGTTGATCGGCGATGCGTCGTGACTTGGTGCCTTCCTTCTGTTTGAAATCGGCTGGAATCTCATCTCGCCAAAAAGCAATCACGCTGATCTTGGATCCAGCATCCGCCAACACGACCAGTTTGTCGTCGCCCGGACCAAAACCCATCAGTGCAGGCGTGTTACCCGCGCCCCGAGACAGTGCTTTTGGATTGGGCACGTAGTCGTATTCGCTTTTCCAGGCACCGTCGGCTTCCTTGTCCGACAGTGTTTTGCCGTCCCAAACGACTTTCCGCATGTACTTCGATGTCACGCAGTAGATGCCACCTTTGTCATCGACCGAAATACCATTATCGACGGCTTCGTCACCTAGCAAGATATACTGCATGCCTTTGAAGTCGCGATCCATCACCGCAATGATGCCGGGCATGGCAACTGCGAGGTGGCCGTCGTAGGTCATGGCAAATCCGAAGATGCGGCTGAGTTTGTCACGTTGGTCAGCCGGAACTCCGTCTCGCACATCATACGTCTTAACGATTTCGATTGGTGAATGAACATCACCGGGGCGCACGTCGCCAACTTTGTAGACCGTCGTGCCCCAACCGGCGTAGTAATAACCATCCTTGTCCATCAGCGTGTAGGTGCCGTTACCAACGGTTGCCGAGCCCTGTTTGGTTTGGCTCAGGAACTTGTTGTACTCCGCCAGGTATTTCTTCTCGTCGTTCAGGTTAGACTCCATCGCTTTGGCGATTCGTCGGATTTCGGTCGTCGACATGTTGTCGTCCTCGTGACCGGGGAGCGCCACTTCGTCAATGATTTCAAAATGCTGATCGGTGACGCGAATTTTTCCGATTCGATTTCCGCCGGAAAAGAAGATCGCCTGCTCACCGTCTTGGTAGGGTCGATGTACGGTGCCAATTGTCGTGACGCCCGGTAGCCATTGGACCTGAGACGGTTCGATTCTGGTTTCGCCCTTCCAAACCGGAAGCGCTGTCGTGTCAGTTTGGGCCGCGTCAAAGTGAATCGACGGGTACACGCTGTTCTGAATCAGAAACGGATGCGTCGGCGGAAGTTCCGCCGGCTGCTGGGCGTTGACCGTTGTTGTTGCCAACGTGACAACGACGCCCAAGACGATGGATACAATTTTCATAGTTCAGGTTCTTGATTCTTGAGGAGTGTGAATTCTGTTTCTTGTAGTAGTAGATTCCGTTAGTCCCTGGAAATCCGCACGGGACCAAATACTCCGGTGACGTAAACGTCGTTTTTGCTGAGCGGAATGAAAAACCCGCCGGCGGTGTTGAAGATTGGGCTCGTGCCAAGCACGACTTTTCCGACTTCTTTGCCGGTGTCCCAATCGACGTGCAACAGGCTGTAGACGCCTTTTTCAACCAAAGCCAGCGTGACGGTATTGCTGGCTGCCGAAACGGGGTGCAGTGTCCACTGCACGGGAACATTTGCCACCCAATCGCTTTTGAACGATTTGGTTTTTGAATTCCAACTCCACTTCTCAGCTCCAACGGGCGCTTCGCGAGTGACACCAGCGGTGAGGACGGTTTCGAAAACCGAAACTTTGCCATCTTCCTGCTTGACCGGATCCGGCCAGGCGGAAGCAAACATCATGACGCCATTGCCGTAAATGTGCGGTGACCATTCAATAGTGGCTGGCACTTTCATCTTCAGCGGAAGCTGGTCGGCGATGCGACGCGACTTGGTGCCTTCCTTCTGTTTGAAGTCTTTCGGAATCTCATCGCGCCAAAACGCAATCACGCTGATCTCGGAACCGGCATCGGCCAGCACGACCAGCTTGTCGTCGCCCGGACCAAAGCCCATCAGTGACGGAGTGTTACCCGCACCGCGGGAAAGCGCTTTGGGGTTGGGCACGTAGTCGTATTCGCTTTTCCAAGCACCGTCGGCTTCCTTGTCCGAAAGCTTCTTGCCATCCCAGACGACTTTGCGCATGTACCTTGACGTCACACAGTAGATGCCGCCTTTGTCATCGACAGAAATGCCGTTGTCGACGGCTTCTTCGCCCAGCAGGATGTACTGCATGCCGCCAAAGTCGCGATCCATCACAGCAATGATGCCCGGCATGGCAACCGCCAGGTTCCCATCGTAGGTCATGCCAAAACCGAAGATACGGCTCAGTTTATCTCGCTGGTCAGCCGGAACACCGTCCCGCACGTCATAGGATTTGACGATTTCGATCGGCGAATGAACATCACCAGGTCGAACATCGCCAACTTTGTAAACGTTGGTGCCCCAGCCGGCGTAGTAGTACCCGTCTTTGTCCATCAATGTGTAGGTGCCGTTGCCAAGGGTTGCCGAGCCCTGGTTTGATTCTTTTAGGAACTTGCGAAAGCCCTCCAGATATTTCTCTTCGTTATCCAGATTCGATTCCATCTGTTTCACGATGCGGCGAATCTCCGTGGTCGACATGCTGTCGTCTTCTTTTCCGGGAATCGCAACTTCGTCAATTAATTCAAAGTGATCGCCCGTGATCCGAATCTTTGCGATCCGGTTACCACCGGAGAAGAAGATCGCGTGCTCGCCGCCTTCGTAAGGTCGGTGCACCGTGCCAATCGTCGTCAGACCGGGAAGCCACTGAACCTGCGAAGGCTCGATTCTGGTTTCGCCCTTCCAAACCGGCAGTGATGTCGTATCCGTTTGTGCGGGATCAAAATGAACCGATGGATAGATGCTGTTCTGAATGAGGAACGGATTCGCAGGTGGTAGTGCCGCGCGGTCCTGGGCGTTGGCCGTTGTTGCCAATGCGACGAGTGCCATAAGCAGAGAAAGTGAAATCTTCATTGGTGTTCCAATAGGAGATTTTGGGATTGTTTGGTTTTTCTTGATCATTTGATTGTTTTCGTCGTTGAGGGAATTGTGTTTCGCATTCGTTATTCGTTTAGTCGCGGAGCGACGGCATTCGGTAGCCTTGGGTTTCAACCCAAGGTATGCATGTTCCAAAAACATGGGAGTCGCGGAACGACGGCATGTGTCTTGAATCTCCGAAATCATCATCATTAAAACCCGTGGCGCCGCCTGTCGTCGCTCCGCGACTAACGGGGCAATCGGCGGCGGTTACTGTTACTTGGGGCCTGTGGGGTAAATCACTTTCCAGTCTTGTTTCATGTCAACCAGGGTCCAGCCGCGCTTGCCTGCTTCATTAAGGCCCCGGTCCAGGCGACCTATATGGGATTCGCGGTCATACGCCCATTCCCGGTCGGCATCCGTGTGATGGACATACAATCCAAAGCGGGCTCCTTTGCCGGCGGAAGTCCACTCGAGCATCTGGAAATCGCCGTCGGAATTGCCGGCGGCAAAAATCGGGCGACGACCAATGTACTGGTGGATGCCGACTGGCTTCGCTTCTTTGTCGTTAAAGAAGGTCAGCTCGGAAATCTTCACAATCACGGGGACGCCGTCACGCAGTTCGTACCTCGCATTAACACTACTGCCCACAACCTGCTCGGGCGGGACCCCATAAACTTCCTCGGCGAACACGCGAAGAAAGTCGCAACCGCCGCCGGAAACGATGTACGTCTTAAAACCATTTGCTCGCAGGTAATCGAGCAATTCAAGCATGGGCTGAAAGACCATTTCGGTGTAGGCACGCTTCGTCTTGGGATGGCGGGCAGTGGCAAACCACTCGCGGACACTGGATGCGAATTCCTCCGTCGTCATGCCCGTATGTGTGGCAGCAAGGACCTCAAGGATTGCTTCTTTGCCCCCGGTAAGTGCCTTCTCGATATCGCCCTTCAGTATCGAAGCAAAGGGCTCCTTTGTCTTCCACTCCGGGTGCTGCGGAGCCAGTTGCTTGACTCGGTCGAAGGCGTAGACGAACTGAAAGTACAGCGGCTGCTCCGACCACAGCGTTCCATCATTGTCGAAAGTAGCGATCCGCTCAGCCGGCGTTACAAAGTCCGGGGATCCTTCCTTCGTCACCTTGGTAACAAATTCGATGATCGAGTGCTTCGTTCTACCATCCTGCCAAGACGGCAACGGATCAACGCCTTGAGCCATCGTCTGATTAGCAAAGGCAATCATGAGTCCCAAGGCAATGACATAAAGTTGGGCTCGTTTCATCGTGTTAGCTTTTTTCGTTTTCAGAGATTGACTTCGCTTCTGGATTTGCATGTTCTGATCAGTCAAGCGGACCTTGTATTGAAACCACATTCAATGCGCCCTCTGGATGTCGGGAAGTTTGTAAGTGCCATCGAAGAGAGGTTTTTCGGGGCCGTACATGCGGACAAAGGTAAACCATCCCTTGCCGGGGATCGTTTTGACCCAGTGATTCTCCTTTGCGTTTGGAGCCGTTGGACCGAAATAGATATCGAACGATCCGTCTGCGTTTGCTTCGGGATTTTCGAACATCGTGCGAACCGCGCCGCGACCTTGATCGGTGTGGATAATGGTTCGAGTTTCGGAATCGTAAACGGTGACCGACCAGAACAGCTTTGCCGGAACCGGACCGGGAATCGTCAGCTTGTAGTTCTTGCTGCCGTCCAAGTAGGCGCCTGTCTTATCCCGCGGCGTGTAAAAGTACATCGAGCCATTACCGACTTGCCGACGTCCGATCCCGCCAGAGGTACCAAACGCCATAAAGAAGAAGTGGTCATTGGCTAGTAGATCCCGATAGTTCTCTGTGCCGAAGTCCTTGGTAGCTGGATCTAGCGGTCCGGCCAAAGGGATGTACTCCCACCGTCGGTCTTTCCAGATCAATCGTTCGGGGCGTGCGTTGCCGAAGAACGCCACGTTCATCTCAGCAAATCCGGTCACAGCTGCCTTGGCAAGAATCTTTGCCTGTCGCTCGCTTGGCTGAAACGGCTCGCCCTTTTTGATGCCAACCGCTGCCAGCATACCCAGCATCACGCGGTGATTGGGTTGGGCTGTTTCGGCGTCAACCACGGCGTGCAATTGCCGCCAGTAGTCCATCGTTTTTTCCCAACGCAGAATCGGCAGTGGAGCCGGCTTGCCTTTTACATTGACGATTTTGTACGAGGATGGTTTGCCTGCCTCGGCCAGTGGGTAGGCCTTCAACTTGTTGGCGTACTCGACCGCTTCGTCGTACGATCCAGACTTAACGGCGACTCGCATGAGAAACACGCACCGCCACGTCTTGCAATAGAAGGGATGGTAACCTGCCGGAATCTCACCTTCGTATCCCGGCGGGACCAGCAGGTCTTTTTCACCTTTGCCTTTGCCGGGACCAATGACGCCCATGTCACCAAACCACTGCATGTTGTGATCGTCCATCAGTCCCATGAAGGGGCCTTCGGGAACTTCGATCACGATCGGACCGTCTTTCAAATCAAAGACGGAGATTACGTAGGGCGTATCCTGGTTGGCGACGGAAAACTGCTGTTCCGGATCTTGCGGCATAATGATGCCGACTTTGTTGGGCACCGCGCCGTGTGGTTCAAACTGCTGGATGACCGCCTCGGTTGCGATCGTCGGGTAGAAGAACTTGAAGGCCTCGATCGCTCGCCGCAGGTCGGTGGAGTCTTGTGCTCGCTGAATCGTCTCATTGTCGGCAGGAAAACCCAGCTTGAGCGCGTACGGCGATTCCGCATCTTGGGCATTCAGGTGTAGCGCACAAGCCAGCACGCAAACAAGTGTAATCGTGCAAGTCATTCGTTTCATGTCTGTCTCGTCAGTTACATCAGAGCAGTGTTTGTTTGTCTTGTCGTTGGTCCGCAACCGTCGCCTGTCGTCGCTCGACGACGACAGGCGGGTTGACCAACGCTTACCAGGCGATTACTTCGTGTACTCCGAAAAGTCCTTGACCTTTTTGATGGTTGGGAACTTGTACTCGTCGTTAAAGAACTCGGCCTTGGCAGCGTAAGCTCGTATGTACGGGAACCAGCCGCGTCCTTCAATCGTCTGCACGTGGTTAATCTCCCAGCCCTTGGGGGCCGGGTCGGGACCGAGCAACATGTAGTACGAACCGTCGGCGTTTTTGCGCGGATCTTTTTTCTTCATGATTTTGCGCAAGTACGGTGCGACGAGTTCGCCCATGGATGCCTTACCGCCCGCGGGGCCAGCACGATTGTCAAGCAGGCATCTTGTGTCGGTGTCATAAATGACAACGGACCAAAACAACTCGGCCGGCACATCCTTTTGAATGTGAATCACGTAGTTGTTTCCGCCCTGCAGGCGCCCACCGTCCTCGTCTTCGAACTTGCCAATGTAAGCCTGGGCTGTTCCCGGTTTGGGGATCGTCATCGCCGGCGAAGTGGTGATGGCTTCGTAGGTGTAACGCGCACGTGGGTCGAAGATGTCGTAGTACTTGGTGCGTTGGGTGTTTTTGATTCCGTCACCCCGCTTGCCTCCCAAAATCATCCGCCAGTTGTTTTGACGAAGGACACCGTCCAACCGCTCGTTGTAGACCAATGTCTTGGCCATCAACTCACCCGTTTTCGTACTGTCGATGAGAATCTTCTTCTGCCGCTCGGTGGGATTGAACGGCTTGCCTTTTTCAATGCCCAAACCCTTCAGCCAATACATGAACAACCGGTCGCGCTCCTGGACAACTTCCTGGTTGATGGCGAAGTGCAGCATTTCCCAATAGGCCAATCCGCGGGGCTGATACATGGGGACAAATTTGTCTTCGGCATCAATGATCTTGATCGGCTTGGACTCTTCGCCGTAGCTGTAGATGCGAACCTTGCGGATCGCTGCTTCGACGTCCTCCGGAGTTCCCAGCAGTCGCAACAAGTAATAAACGCGATCGGTGCTGACCTTGTGGATGGCCACGCCGTCGGCGGGTTCAGGAATGGCTTCAGCGGGAGTGTTTGGCCCGACGATCACCAGGTTGTCACCCTTGCCGGCGTTCGGCCCGAAGATGCCGATGTCGGTGGGGCTTTGCTGCCACATGTCGACGATCATCCCGACGGCCAGACATTCAGGAACGTTCAGCATAACGGCGGCGTCGCGAGTGTTTCCGAAGCCCCAGTAGTAATGCGTGGTCTCGTTGGCAGTCAGAACACCACGACGTTCATCGAACCTCTTGATATCCAGCAGCACGTTGTAGTCGTAATCCTCGTAGGCGTCGTAGTATCCCTGGTGCCAACGAGTCATTCCGACCAGCGGCAGGCCCCACAAGTAAAGCTGCGAAGCTCGCTGATGGTCCATCAAATCATAGATTTTTTCCGCTTCGCCCACCGCCGGAAAACTGTGATCCAGCTTGAACTTCCCGAAGTAGGTATCCACGTCGCCGGTGACCGGCATCAGTTTTTGGAACTCTGCTTCCGACTGAGTGGGAGCTTTCTGTGCGTGAACTGTGCCAGACACAAACACGCTGCATAATAGCGGAATTGTTAGTGATGGCTTTTTCATTTTTCCATTCTAGTTTGATGAGGGTTTTTGTTGTTTGTTTGTATGAAGTGATATGTCGTCGCTTCGCGTATCAGAAGGTTATTCTTGATGTGTGTGCGTTCGTGTGTCTCCTGTTGGTCTTGAAACTTATTGCGTGTTGGTGCGTTTTCGCGAATGGTCAAGTCTCCTCGGCGGCCCGTTTGCGTTCTGAAATGTCTCGGATCGTGCTGATCAGCAACAGCCCTTCCTCCGTTTCCAATGGGCTGAGACTGATCTCGACGGGAAATTCGCTGCCATCCTGGCGTCGCCCCGACAACTCACGGCCCGCGCCCATGGGGCGGAATTTAGGTGCCCCGGCGTACGAATCAAATTTTTCCGGATGTCCCTCGCGAAATCTTTCGGGGATCAGTGTTTCGATTCGTTGTCCGATTAGTTCGTCCTGGGCGTATCCGAAAATCCGCGTGACCTGAGCGTTGACCAAAATGATTCGCCGATCGCGATCAGCGACAACCATTGCGTCAGGCGCGGCGTCGAGTATGCCTTGCAGTTTCTTCTCCTCTTTCCGGCTAGCGGTAACGTCGCGAACGGCTGCTGAGACTAGCATGCCCTGTTCTGTTTCGACGGGCCCGAGACTGATTTCTACGGGAAAGATCGTTCCGTCTTTTCGTTGCCCACTCAACTCCATACCTGCACCCATCGGTCTGGCATGAGCGTCTTTCATGTATTTAGATACTTTGTGTGGGTGAGTAGTGCGTAACTGCTCGGGCACGAGCAATTCAATCGGACCTCCCAGCAGTTCGGCACGGGTGTAACCAAACAGACGTTCGAGCTGGTCGTTGACCAACACGATCGTTCCCGTTTGATTGATGACCACCATCGCATCCGGGGCCGATTCGAGCAGCCCTTGGAACGTCTGCTCCGCCTGCTTTCGCTCCGTGATGTCACGTCCCACTAGGTAAATCGAAGATTCACCTGGAATCAGTTTGGCATTCCATAAGATCCAGCAGTGCGCGCCGTCTTTGCGGGCGCACCGATATTCCATCGAGGTCAAGGCTTCGCCCGCCAGAATTCTCTCGTGATTTTTCAGAGCACGTGCATGATCATCTGCAGCGATCAACTCCCAGACCGGCATGCCCTGTAAGTCGTCGGACTGCCAGCCGAGCACAGATCCCCATGCCGGATTCGTAAGGGTCAAATTGCCCGTGGTACTGACGATCGCCAAGAGGTCGAGCGAGAGATTAAAGAAACGCTCACGTTCCTGCTCTGTCCTCCTTCGTTCGGCGCGTTCAGCAATCCACGTCTTCACTGAATTGCCGATGACGGCAGCAGAACGTTGACGATCATCACGCTTTTTCGATAATCCTTGCAGGCAAATTCCCTCAAGCTCTCTTGGGATTCCGTCGATGCGGTCGCGGGGGGCGGTCGGTTTGTCGTGAATGACATTCTCCAGCATGGCAACGATACTTTTGCCAGAGAATGGCGGTTCGCCCACCAGAAGTTCGTAAAGGATCGACGCCAATCCGTAAACATCCGTCCGTTCGTCAAAGAGTTGAACCTCTCCTCGCGCCTGCTCCGGCGACATGTAGGCGGGCGTCCCGAGCTTCTCACCTTGCAGTGTGTGTGCGATTCCGGGCGAATCAGGTTTCTCTTGGATGTCGATCGTGGCTGCGAAAGGCGTGTCATCCGCAGGCACCTCTGCATCTTGATCGCCCATACGTTTGGCCAACCCCCAGTCCAGGACGATCACTTCTCCAAAATCACCCACCACGATGTTCTCAGGTTTCAGGTCTCGATGGAGAATCTGTCGAGAGTGTGCGTAGGCAATGGTGTTGCAGACACTGACGAATTGATGGAGCAGATCGATCAGTCTGCTCGTTACGCCCGTACTTGCGTTGTCGTTGCGCCAACGGTGGTACTCCTGAATCTGCTTCGTAAAAGTTGCGCCTTGGACGAACTTCATGGTGTAATAGCTTTGCGTTCCATCGTCGACATAATCGTAGACGGGAACGGTTCCAGGATGAGTCAACTGAGCGGTGATCTGTGCTTCCCGAAAGAAACGTTCTCGGGTGACTGGCGACTCCGATTGATTCGCTTTGAGCTCCTTGAGCGCTACTTCGCGGGCGAGGACCTTGTCGTGCGCCAGCCATACCTGACCGATTCCGCCGGTTGAATGCAGACCACAACGGGTAATGCGGTCATCCGATAGATGAGTTGTGGAGAGCTTGGGACCGGTCGCGATCCGCTCGCTGGACTCGATCCCCGCGAGCGACTGCCGAATCTCGCCGCTGTCGATGCCTTCCAATGCAGTTTTCAGATCGTCGGGCATTCCAGCCAGTGATTTCTTTACGTCGCCACCGGCTTTTTTCATCCGCTTCTTCAACAGATAATCAACATGCTGACGATCTTCTTCGTCCAGCCAGCCCTGTTCAATCAGCACCTCAGCCAGTGAGGATTCCTTCCGGGACCCCCAAAGGGTGCAGGCATCAACGAATTGACGCATATCGATCAAATCGCTTTGCATCGCAATTAGGGCGAACAGTAAATTTCGATCTGCTGATTCAACTGCCATCACGGTATCCAGTTCATACCCAGCGATAATCCGCTGGGCTGTTGCGGGTTGTCTCTGCGGAACGTCGAGGCGATCGTAAGACCGCCCCATGACGTTCTCGTCTCGGAACTGACATTCGTCAATCATCACTCCGTTTCACGGTCAGCTTCTGGAGCGACTCGCAGCGGAACGGGATCGCGTAGACGTCCTCGATCACTGGCGAACCGGTATCCTCACCGACATCGAAAGTCTCTTCGATCGAGAAGGTGATGGGAACGGTATTCGGAAGGTGCTCTTTGCCAACGCTCTTGCCATCGATAAAGATCTCCGCGTCGCCCTCGAACTTCCCTGTCTTAGTGAACTTCATCGAGAGGGTCGATTTGCCCTCTGGAACTGGCACCGACGACTCGATCACCGTGCGGTCGATGCCGATGAAGTTGTAGACGTAGTAGAGGTGGTTGTTCTTGACGAACAACGCGTAACCGGCGGTCCGCCCGCCAGCGGTCACCAGCATACCGTCACCACCGCCGCCTTTTGGCATGTCGACCTCCGCGATCAATTCGTGCGAGCGGTTCTTGATCGGAGGTGAAACCGACTCGTGGACGCGGATCGCGGCCGGCGGGTAGTAGACAAGTTCTTTTTCCTGCGGGGCGGCGATCGCCTGCATCGCGGCGAACCGGGGGCCGATGTCTCCGTCGAGCGGGAAGACATTGTTCTTCTTCGCCTCCACTTCAAACAACGTCTGGAGTTCCTTCAGTTTCTCCGGATGTTTGTCGGCGAGATTGTTGCTCTGCGAGAAGTCTTCCTTCAAGTTGTAGAGCTCCCAGACGTCTCCATCGAGGGTTCCCTCGGCATTGAGCACCCAGGGCCGCTTGTTGCGGTGCAGGGTGACGGCGGTCCAGCCGTCTGCGTAGATGCCACGGTTGCCGAACATTTCATAATACTGAACGGTGCGGGTGTCCTCAGCCTTGGGGTTCGCGAACGCGTAATTCATCGGAACGCCATCGAAAGGCATCTGCTCGACGCCATCGAGCACCTTCGGCGCCTCGACGCCGCAGGCTTCGAGGATGGTCGGTGCGATGTCGATGATATGATGGTACTGGTTGCGGACCTGGCCGTTGTTCTTCTTGTCGATCCCTTTCGGCCATGACACGATCAGAGGATCAGCATTTCCGCCACGGTGGGCGCTTTGCTTGAAGAATTGGAACGGGGTGTTGCCCGCCTGAGTCCAGCCAGCGGTGACGTGCCAGACGCCGACGCGGTTACCCCACTGGTTCATGTATTGGCTGTTGATCTCATAGGGGATGTTCGGGCGACCGTTAAAGAAGCCGTTTTCGTTGAAGGTGCCATGCAGACCACCCTCGCCGCTGCCGCCGTTGTCGGACGTGAACATGACAATCGTGTTGTCGAGTTCGCCGATCTTTTCGAGGTAATCGAGAATGCGACCGAACTCGTAGTCCGAGTAAGCAAGTTGGCCAGCGAAGGCCTCCATCTGGCGGGCGTAGAGCGCTTTTTCTTGATCGTTAAGGGTGTCCCAGGCCGGGATCTCTTCGTCACGCGGCGACAACTTTGTGCCTTCCGGGGCGATGCCCATTTTGATCTGGTTGGCAAGGATTATTTCACGCGCCTTGTCGTAACCCATATCGAATTTGCCGCGGAATTTTCGGATCCAGTTCTCGGGCGCCTGATGTGGGGCGTGGACCGCGCCGGTGGCCCAGAACATGTTGAAGGGCTTTTTCTGGGCGGAGGCTTTCTGCATTGAGATCCAGCGGATCGCGGTGTCTGCCAGGTCCTCGTTCACGTGGTAGCCGGGCTTGTCGTAGCTCGGCTGCATCGGCGTGTGGTCCATCCACATGATCGGGTTGAAGTTGTTCATGTCACCGGACATGAAGCCGTAGAAGTGTTCCCAACCATCCCCGGAAGGCCAGCGATCAAACGGACCAGCGAAGGTCGATTCCCACTGCGGGGTGTGGTCCCACTTGCCCAAGAACATCGTCGACCATCCTGCCCGCTTGAGGATGTCGGCGTAGCCCTTGGCGGATTCCGGTGGGTGGGCGTTGTAGCCAGGGAAGCCCATCGCGGTGAGCGAGTGGGAACCCATGCCAAGGTTGTGATGATTGCGACCGGCGGCAATCGCGGTGCGTGAAGGCGAGCACAGAGCCGTGGTGTGGAAATTGTTGAAGCGCAGACCATTGGCCGAGAGGCGCTCAAGCGTCGGGGTCGGTGTGAGCCCACCGAAGGGGCTGCAATGTCCAAAGCCCATATCGTCGATCAGCCAGACCAGGACGTTCGGGGCGTTTTCTCCCGGCGCGACGGGCTTGGGCCAGTACTGTTCGGAATCTTTCAGCGTCTTGCCGATCTTGCCTTTGAACGATTCGTCTTGTGCATTGGCTGATAGGGCGGCAAAAAGCCCAGCCAATACAAGAGTGAGGAGTGGTGCTTGAACACGCTTCATGATGCTTCTTTCAAAAATTGGGTGAACTAGTGGGTCAGAGGGTTGAATCAGTGTCTTCAGTCGCGGAGCGACGGCATGTGATTTTCACCTTGTTTCATACATTCGATCTCCCAACGAATCTAAACATGTTCGGTGGCGGGTCGACGGCACGCTGGCGTCGTTTCCTGGTTCTGACGATTGCCAAATGTCGTCGCACCGCGACTCATGCATGTGAACGTTTTGACAACCTCGGGTTAGAACCCGAGGCTGTCACGTGGCGTCGCTCCACGACTAAAACGGTGTTACTTGGCATACTCCGAAAAGTCCTTGACCGCTTTGACGGTCGGGAGCTTGTACTCATCATTAAAGAACTCCGGTCCGGCACCGAAGCCTCTTAGGTAGGGGAACCAGCCGCGTCCCGGCAGAGTACGAACATAGTTAGCTTCCCAGCCTTTGGGCGGCGCGTCGGGGCCGACCAGCATCGTGATGGTACCGTCGTCGTTGGTTCGCAGCCCTTTCGTTCGGCTACCCACGGTCGCCTTGCCGCCTTCGGTCACCTCGCGGTTATCCAGAATGGTGCGTGTGTCGGAATCGTAGACAACAATGGACCAAAAGAGTTTTGCAGGTGGATCCTTGGCGATTTGGATGACGTAGTTGTTGCCACCCTTCATGCGTTTGCCGTCGTCATCTTTGAATTTAACGATGTAGGCCTGGGCTTTGTCCTTGTAAGGCACGGTCATGGCCGGCGAGGTAACACAGGCTTCATAGGTGTATCGTGCCCGAGGATCGAAAGTATCGTAGTGACCGACACGCTGGGTGTATTTGATACCTTCTCCCCAAGGGCCGCCCAAAACCATCCGCCAGTTGTTTTGGCGAAGCACGCCCTCGATGCGTTCGTTGTACACAAAAGACTTGGCCATCAGCTCACCAGTCTTGGCCCCGTCCAGGAGGATCTTCTTCTGCCGCTCCGTTGGTTCGAATGGCTTATCCTTTTCGATACCAAGGGTCTTCAGCCAATACATAAAGTGACGGTCCTGATCGCGGACCGTTTCCTTGTTGATTGCAAGGTGCAAGAGCTTCCAAAACGCCATCCCGCGCGGCTGATAGTTGGGAACGTACTTGTCTTCGCCTGAAACGATTTTCACGTTTGGTTCGTCGCCGTAACGGTAGAACTTGAGTTTTGCACTCAGAGACTTGACCTCTTCCGGAGTACCGAGCAGCCGGGCCAGGACAAACGCCTGGTCGGTATCAACCTTGACAATCCGCTGGTTGTTCGCTGGGTAAGGGATTTTGTCCTGCGGGGTATTGGGGCCGACGATCGCGAAAACGCCACCCTCGCCACTGTTGGGGCCGAAGAGGCCGATATCGCTCGGGCCCTGCTCCCACATATCGGCGATCATCCCAACGGTCACACCCTTCGGAATATCCAGGATAACGGCCCCTTCACGCGTGTTTCCGAAGCCCCAAAAATACTCCGTACTTTCGTTTGGAGTCAGAATTCCGCGTCGCTCGTTGTATGTACTTGCATGGACAATCGTCTGGTAATCGTAGTCTTCCAAGGCATCCACGTAGCCCTGGTGCCATCGCGTCATGGCCACGATTGGCAAACCCCAAAGGTAGAGTTGTGATGCACGTTGGTGATCGATGATGTCGTAGATTCTGTCCGCCTCACCTTCCTTCGGAAAACTATGATCCAGTTCAAAATCTCCAAAGAAGGTATTCACAGTGCCGGTGACCGGCATCTGCTCATGAAATCCAGCTTCTGATTGTTGTTCGAATTCCCCCTCCGAACGCGTCGGAGCCTTCTGTGCGTTTGAAGTCGCACAGATTGCCGTGCCGCATAGGAACGCGGTTGCAATGACTAGGATCTTCCTCATTCGATTCTCTCTTGTTGATTGGTTTCTTCGAACATCATTTGACTTTAGGATCATCACCTGGATGTTCCCCGTTTATGGAGCGACAGCATGAGGTAGCCTTCGTTTGCAACCCGATCAGTCCTTTTATTTGGCTTGTTGGCCCTGTGGATCGGGCATTTTGACGAGAATCCAGTTCTCTCTCGTGCCGTTTTGGTAATGGACCAGCGCGCTGGATTGCTTCTCCGTGACGTTGTAGAGCCCCGTTTCGATCACCACGTCGTCTTGGTCGCCAATGGTGAATGCCAGTCGAGTGGATTCTCGATCCGCTCCGCCTTGTACCGAAAGGTTTTCATTGTTGGTAGTGTTGGCAAATGATCCGGCGATAATCCCTTCACGGCTGATGGCCAATTGCAAAAACATGGTGGGATCACCCTGATCGGCTTTGCACAGTGCAAAGACACCCAATGGCAACCACTCCAATTTGTCAGCTTCTTGCGCGTCGACTTTCTGTTGCAATAACTGTTTGCCAGCCGCAGCTAATTGGCGTGCTTGTTCGGAATACTTGTCATCGACTTTGACTTGCTTTCCTTCGACGTAAACACCCTGCGACGTGTATTCGTATTGGACCGGTTGGGCATAAGATCCGCTGTATCCACACCACGACGAGACTGATGACCAGTTGGCCCAACGGTAAGGTGTCGACACATGCCACCACGACCAGACCGGATGCCGGGTCCACATGTAATGCCACCAGTAGACAAACGGATGATTGCGGCTGTAGTACAGATGCTGAATCCGGTCGCGGACATGGACCGCCCGCTCCACTCGTCGACCGATGATCTCCTTATGAACCTCGTCTCGCAGAATCTCCTGCCCCAAACTGGGCATGATGGGTTGATTGATAATCGGGCGGTTGCCGATGGGGGGATTGCCCAGAATAGGGCGGTCACCAGGAATCCGATCTCGGATCGGCCGATCATCCAGCACTGGCCGATCGGGAAGCTGGCTAGCGACCGGTTTGTTATCCAAAAAGTCGTTGAGTCGATCGCGATCAATGGGTTGGCTCGGACGCAGGTTATTTCCCGGGAGTGCCGGCCGATCCAAGATCGGTCGATTCGGGAGATTCCCAGCGATGGGACGGTTGTTATCCAACGGTCCGCCCCCACTGATCGGGCGATCGGCGATGGGACGATCCAGGTTGGGCAGATTGCCGGCAATCGGACGATCCGCGATTGGTCGGTCAAGGCTAGGACGATCCATGATCGGCCGGTCAGCGATTGGCCGGTCAGCGATCGGCCGGTCAGCGATGGGACGGTCAGCGATGGGACGGTCTGAAATGGGACGGTCAGCGATGGGACGGTCAAAATTAGGCAAGTTGTTGATTGGGCTTCCGCCGCCGATCGGACCGCCTCCGCCTCCAAAAATGGGATTGGGCGCCGCAGCGGGTAACGAAGGCTGAGGCCGCGTGATTGGAAGTGAAGGGCGTACGAGCGGGGCACCACCGCCGATCATGGGGCCTCCGCCGAGGCCACCTCCCCCAAATCCACCACCGCCGAATCCGCCTCCACCAATCGCAGGTCTTCCACCACCGAATCCACCTCCACCGAGTCCGCCGCCTAGACCTCCACCACCAAATCCACCACCGCCGAATCCGCCTCCACCAATCGCAGGTCTTCCACCACCGAATCCACCTCCACCGAATCCGCCGCCTAGACCTCCACCACCAAATCCTCCGCCGCCACCCAGTCCGCCACCGCCGAGTAAGCCGCCACCACCTAGCCCACCACCTCCCAGCAGGCCACCTCCGCCAAACAGTTGGGCTGTCGCCGGCGTCGTACCAGCGAGTGGTAAGAGGATTGCGATGACGATCGTTAAGGCACTGCATTGGCGATTCATGGTGTCTCTCCCTGCTGGCTATTTGGGTTGCTGACCTGATTCGTCGTTTGACGAATTAACGTGACTGGTTTGGAACCTGGCATTAGCCGCCCACCGAACTGTTGCTCAAGTGATTGAGTTCGCAGATTCCCTTCGGAGTCGATCGACAGACTGCGCTGTTCCGTGGCAGTGATACCGCCTGGCAGAACGGCGTCAGCCTTGATCAGCCAACCGTCGCTATCGCGATTCCAAATCGCTTGTTCAAAACCGCCTTGGGAATCGAAGCTCCATGATCGAAGGGTCAACGATGCCGGGTCCCATCCGATCATTTCGGTGGCCGTTACGCTTTGGCCGTTCTTGTCTTGCAGCGTGAAGGAACGTTCGATGAACCGCTTGTCATGTTTCCATGTGGACTTGACGGTCAACGTCGCGTTGTCTGCTTCACATTTCCAGGTGCCCACTAACGATTCCAGTCCCTCCGTGTCGTTGGACTCGGTGCCGACGGCCGTCTCTCGGACGCTGTCTCGATACCAAGTCCCTTTCTGCCTCACGTGCACCACGAGGTAGCGGGCATACTCCGCTCCGTAAGTCTCGGAGGCGAGCCGGGCGGTACCTTCCTCCAAGACCACGTTGTTAGACACCTGCCGAAATCGCTGGTCACCAATTGCAAGTTGAAACTCCTCGTCCGTGCTCAGGAGTTTTTCGATCGCATTCCGAATTGCTTCTCGGCCCACAATCGGATTCGCCGCGCCGGCGATGCCATATTCACTGGTCTCGGACCAGTGGTTGGCACAAGCGGCTACATCGCGTCGATTGAAAGCGCCAACGTACGAAGCGACACGCTGGGCAACTTCCTTCGTCGGGGCCGACGCCTGCTGCGCCATAGCGGTACGAGTTAGCGATAGGACCAGGATGGTAAAAAGGAACTGGTTCCATCGTCTCATGATGTCTCACGCTCGAGCAATTGGAATGATGTGGATCGCTGCGGGACGCACTCGAAGTAGACGAGTGCGGCCCGCCCGGAAAGTCGACGCAGCGTTCAAAAAAGGTGCGGCGTTACTTGTCGCCGGAGCCTTTTTTGATCGCTTCCATGACATTATTCAGGTTGAAACTGCCAGGCTTTTGACGCGGTGGATACTCTTTGAAGCTTTCCAGCCATTGACCTACGTAAGCACCCGCGGGTGCGAACGCAAACATGTGCTCGAACTGCCATTTGCCGTATCCGATCGCTTCCTTGTGAGCACGCTCAAAAGGATCGGTACGCAGGTTTCCAACCATCGGCATCCGCAACTGCTCAAAGGGAGCCTGCCATACGTGCATACCGTGCGCGTTTTGCCTCAGGAAGGTGATCTTCCAGTCGTTGTAGCGAAGCGCAGCCACTTGACCGTCGTCCGTCCAGTAGAGGAATTCTTCCCGTGGACTTTTCTTTTCCTCTCCCTTAAGGAACGGCATCAGATTGTATCCGTCTAGATGAACGTTGTAGTCTCGCCCGATGGCCTGTCGTCCCTTCAACAGATCTTCTTTGACCGTCGTGTCACCAGCCGCAGCCAGCAGTGTCGGCAGCATGTCCTCGTGGGCACAGATGTCGTTCACAACGCTGCCTTCCTCAATAACACCTGGCCAACGGATCGCAGTTGGGACGCGGAATCCACCCTCCCACTGCGTAGCCTTCTCACCAGCAAACATCGTCGAACCGCCATCGGGCCAAGTGAAGACTTCCGCACCATTGTCGGTCGAGTACATCACGATGGTATTGTCAGCAATGCCGAGCTCGTCAAGCTTGTCGAGCAACTGGCCAACCATTCCATCGTGTTCCACCATCCCGTCGGCGTAAACGCCGTAACCGGTTTTGCCTTCCGATTCGGGTTTGAGATGTGTCCAGACGTGCATCCGCGTGCTGTTCCACCAGCAGAAGAATGGCTTATCCGCTTTGTCGGCACGATCCATAAAATCCAACGCCGCGTTGGTGACTTCTTCGTCGACCGTCTCCATACGTTTCTTTGTCAGTGGTCCCGTGTCCTCGATCTTGCCGTCAGCCGACGACTTGATCACACCGCGCGGACCAAATCGCTTCTTGAAGTCTGCGTCCTTCGGGTAATCAGGAAGCTCTGGCTCCTCTTCCGCGTTTAAGTGGTAGAGGTTACCGAGAAACTCGTCGAATCCGTGGTTAGTAGGCAGCATTTCGTCACGGTCGCCCAAATGGTTCTTACCAAACTGACCTGTCATATAACCTTGCTCTTTCAGCAATCCGGCAATGGTCGGGTCCTCCTTCTGCATGCCCTCGGCTGCACCGGGTAGTCCCACTTTGGTCAATCCGGTCCGCATCGGCGACTGGCCGGTGATGAAGGCGGCGCGTCCGGCGGTACAACTTTGCTGGCCATACCAATCCGTGAATAGGGCGCCTTGCCGCGCGATGCGATCGATGTTGGGCGTCTTGTAACCCATCATGCCCCTGTTGTACGCGCTTACATTGAACTGGCCGATATCATCACCCCAGATGACGAGAATGTTCGGCTTCTTTTGTTGTGCCAATGCAATCTCGGAGGTCGCGGCCACTAGGCCAAAAGTGATCATCGTCGCCAGTGCAGCTAAGCAGCCGCGATGTTTTAAAGTCAACATGTGTGCTCTTTTCAATTGGAGTAACGAAGTAAACATAGTTGTATCAGATCGAGGTCCCTCTCCTGGTGTGCTAGACGATCTTCCCTGCAATAATTTGAAATTCCAAAGTACCATCACCAACGGTCACTTACTGTAGACTAGTCGCCACGACAGGCAACTTGTTTCAGCAACAACATCTTTGCTGTCTCGAGGTGTTCGTGTTCCATTCGCTGAACTTTGAAGTCAAGTGTTTCGTTTTGCCACAGCGCCATCGCCTTGCAGCCATCATGATCCTGGATTTCGAACAGCACGCAAACCCTGCCGTATTCCCTGACTTGGCTGTCAACCACAACGGCAACAGCGCTGTGCGACATGACACTGGAATTGCCGGCCACCTTGATGTGAAGCACCTGGCCCGAGGAAACGATCTCTACAACCGAGTTGGCACCGATCGTGCAGGCTGCTGACGTCTCGTTCTCAATTGTCGGTAGGAAGCTGACCATGGTTCGCTCGTAAGAATAGGAGTACTTCGGTGATTGTATTCCGGTGTCAAGGATTGATTGTGCCTGCACCTGGCTTGACTGACGGTTGTTATTTACCTTGGGGATCGGGCATCTTGACCAACAGCCAGTTCTCTCGCGTGCCGTCCTGGTAATGAACCATCGCGCCGGACTGCGACTCTGTAACGTTGTAGAGTCCCGTTTCGATCACGATGTCTTGCTGATCGCCGATGGTAACGGCCAATCTCGCCGATTCGCGGTCGGCTCCACCCTGCACTGATAAGTTTTCATTGTTGGACGTGTTGGCGAATGAGCCGCCGACAATGCCTTCCCGGCTGATCGCCAGTTGCAAGAACATGGTTGGATCCCCGCTCTCGGATTTGCACAGTGCAAACACGCCCAGCGGCAACCATTCAAGACTGTCGGCCTCCTGCGCATCGACCTTCTGTTGGAGAAGCTGTGCACCAGCGGCTGCCAGCTCACGCGCTTGCCTGGAATAGTCTTCGTCGACAACAACTTCTTTTTCATTCGCGTAAACGCCTTGGGCGGTGTACTCATATCTCACAGGTTGGGTATAAGCCGCGCTGTATCCGCACCAGGAATAGACGGATGACCAATTGGCCCAGCGATAGGGCGCCGTCACTCGCCACCACGACCAAACCGGATGGTGGGTCCACATGTGGTGCTGCCAATACATGAAGGGATGATTCCCGCGGTAGTACAAATCGCGGACGCGATCGCGAACCTCCACCGCTCGCTCGACTCGGCGAGCAACGATTTCCTTCCGCAGCTCGTCGCGAATAATCTGGCCGCCGAAGGTGGGCACAATCGGTTTGTCGATGATCGGACGGTCACCGAGAATCGGGCGGTTTCCGAGAATAGGCTGTTCTCCGCGGATTGGTTTGGCGCCCAAAATTGGCCGATCTCCGAGCAGGGGACGGTCGCCAATGATGGGCCGATCTGCCGGAGCAGCTGGCAACCGGCCAGCATCAGGCCGATTGGGATTAAGAAAATCGTTGAGCCGATCACGATCCACCGGCTGGCTGGGGCGGACATTACCGGGCAGGGCAGGTCGATTCATGCTGGGAAGATTGCCGACGATGGGGCGATCCCCCAAGGACGGTCGATTGCCTCCGGGAAAAGTAGCGCCTCCGGGCGGATTGACGATGGGCTGATTGACGATGGGCTGATTGACGATGGGCTGATTGACGATGGGCCGATTGACGATGGGCGGATTAGCAATCGGGCGATCACCCAAGGCTGGCTGAGAGACGCTTGGCAGCGAACCGATCGATGGTCCACCTCCCAGGATCGGACGCGAACCAGCTCCGAGATTTGGCGCCGCGGGCCTTGGTAAATTAGACGCAATCGGTCGATTGATGATCGGTGCGGAAGGACGCATGATCGGCGCGCCTCCAAAACCACCGCCACCAAAACCGCCTCCGATACCGCCGCCTCCACCAAGTCCGCCACCACCGAGCAATCCACCGCCGCCGAACAACTGAGCTGGGCAGGGAGTCGCGAACGTGGCCCACGAACCAAGAGTGATCAGTAGAGCGGCGATCGAATAATTCGGTTTCATCGAAGTCTGTCCTCGTTGTTGTTCCAGGTGGTTACTTCGCGATGCGGCGAACGAGCGACACTTTCCCAGGCAAAGGGAGCAATCGCCCCTGGACCTGTTGCTCAACCACTTCACTCGTAAGCTTCCCGTCGGTCTCGGGAGTCAGCACGCGCTGTTCGGACCCAACGCTGCCGTCGGGAAGCACCGCACGGACTTTGACCCGCCAACGATTGCCGACTCGGTGCCATACGCCCTGTTCAAAAGCACCTTGCGAATCGAAGCTCCAGGAGCGAATCACACCGGCCGACGGATCCCAGCCGATGATTTGTCTACCGTTCAGCTCATTGCCATTGCCACCGCGAACGGTGAACGATCGCGAGATGAACCTTTGGTTGTTGATCCACTGGCCGTGAATTTCCGTCGAGCCCCCCGCGTTTTCGTACGTCCAGTCGCCGATCAACCACTCCAGTTCTCGCAGCTTCGATTCAGCGACGGAAGTTACAACCGCCACCTCGTGTACGCTGTCGCGGTACCACTTCTGGCCTTGCTGAACGTGGACAACCAAGTACTGCGCCCGTTCCAATCCATGGCTCTCCGAAACCAACGTCGCCGTTCCCTCTTCAAGAACGGCGTCCTGCGTGACTTTTCGGAACCGTTGCTCCGTAACGCTCAACTCGAATTTCTCATCTGTTTTCAGCAGCGTTTCGAGGGCTTCACGAATGGCGGTGCGTCCCTGAATTCGCTGCGAGGAACCCGGCACAATGTACTCAGCGGTTTCGGAAAAGTGTTCGGCACAAGCATCCAGGTCGCGACGGTTGAAAGCTTCTAAGTAGGATGCAACACGCCCCGAAACTGACGCGATCTCCCTGTCCGGCGCCTGGGCTGATGCCAAACCGGGAATCGCGAACAACAAAAGGAGGCAGTTGATGAATGTTGGGTTTCTCATGTTGCGTTGTTCATGGTTGTGGTCTCTTTTCCCCGGTTCGTTGGAATTCGCGAATCACCTTTAGCAATTGCGACGGTGGATCGCCCTTGAACGCAAAGCCCGCGACGCCGGAGTCGAAGGCGGCGCTGCGAGCTTCTTCGTGAACACTCAGGGCGATGATCAAAGGCGGCTCATCGAACAGTTCGAGGAGTGCTTGCAGCGTATCGATCCGTTTTCCGAGCACGTCCCAATCGAGCACAACAAGTTCCGGTCTTTTTGATTTAATGTTCGCCAACAGATCCGTGAAATCAGCGACATCACCGGTCAGCTCAAGATCAGATTGAGCTTCGATCAGTACTGCGATCGCCGACCGCGTCGGCCGATGTTGAGAGGCAACGACAACTCGCATTGATGGATTGCCCTAAAAACCAGAAGAGACCCCGTTAACACAGGTGCCAATAGAACAGCACAGAACCCCTCAAGCTATCCGACAGAAGGACCAATCCGGGGTAGTACAAATGTACTAATGCATTGTGGTTCGGCTAAGTCAGCGAATCAAATGACGCTGAATCGCAATCGCCGCAACTTCCGCTCGATTGGCTGCGCCCAGTCGCTTGATCAATTGGCTGACATGATGGCGGATCGTGAAAGGGCTACGGTGCAAATGCTTGGCAATCTCTTTGTTGCTCATCCCCTTCACAACGAGCGCCAAAACCTCGCGTTCCCGATTAGTTAATTCGATTCTGGCCTCAGGCGAATCGGACAGCAGATCGTTTACTGCATCGGCAGAGATCGTGGTTTGACCAACGCTAGCGGCACGAATGGCGTTTGCAAGCTCTTCCTTGCTGGCATCTTTTAGTACGTAGCCTACGGCGCCTACTTGCATCGCACGCAGGACGAGCTGCTGATCGTGAAAGCTCGTGAGGATCAAAACTTGAATGTCTGCACAAGCTTGTTTGATGGCAGATGCGGTCTGCACGCCGTCAAGTCCTTTCATCTTCATATCAACCAAGACAACATCTGGTTTGATGTCTTTGCACAATTTCACCGCGTCCTCGCCTTTGCGTGCTTCGCCCACCCAGAGCAAATCATCGAACGCCATCAAGACAAAACGAATGCCATTGCGCATGAGGTCATGATCGTCGACCGAGGCGACACGGATCGGTTTGCCTTCAGGCGTCATCGTATCAACCTTTGTTCCAAATTACAGTAATTGTCGTGCCCGCCGTTGCTTCGGATTGTACGTCTAATCGTCCACCAATTGTTGCGATTCGCTCTCGCATCAACTGTAAACCCATGCCGGAAAATTCTCTTGAGTCTTCTAGTCCACAACCATCATCACAGACGGTGAGCGTCGCTTGCACCTCGCTACGTTTCAAGCATAACCGAATGTTGTTCGCATCAGCATGTTTCAATGCGTTGTTGATCCCCTCCTGTGCCGCACGGTAGAACGCGATTTGAACGTCATCAGGCATCACCATGGCACCTTCGGTCTCGAGCTCAATTGGCACTCGTGATCGTCCGGTCGCGGCACTGGCTAACTGCTGCAGCAACACGCCGAGATCTTTCTCTAGCAAGGACGCTGGATGCAGTTCCAGCAACAACGCACGCATCTCCGCCAGGGCACCCTTGGTCAAAGCTCTCAAGTCTTGCAAGCCACGCATCGCGTCATCGGGGCTACGACGCCAAACCTCGGGAATCGCGTCAGCGATGGCAGCGGTGGAAAACAGCGTCTGCGTCACACTATCGTGCAGCTCTCCCGCGATCCGATTTCGCTCGTCGGCCACGGCCTTGCGAAGGTCGGATTCCTTCTGCGCCAGTTTGGACGAAAGCGCCGACGATCGCATGACCTCACCTGCAAGGTCGTAACCGGTCAAACCAACAAGGGCCAAAAACCCGTAGGTCGATAGATAGGGAGAATCGAGCCGGCCGGTGTCCACGAAAAACGCGTGCGTTCCGAAACAGAGCATGAACACCACGACGGTTGAGCCGAAAATGATCGCCCGACCGCGTTCTTTGCGCAGCCAGAATCCGTAACAACCGCAAGCGACAAGACCGAGTATTGCCAGCATCGCCAGCTCGAAAACCAATCGCCATGGGTTGCTTTTCCCAATCGCAAGCCAGATGCGTTCTCCCCAGGGCAGCGTGATTGTTCGCAAACCCGTGATTTCGGTATATAGAAAGCTTGCCGGCGAAAAGAGGTTGACCACCATTGCAGCCATAAAGGCAACAACAATGACGGTCGCAACGCACTTTCCAATTTTCCCAACCGAAGCGTACGATGTGATGAAACAGACGGAGGCAATGGCCCAGCAACCCGAGGCCGCCACATACCACCGCAGTTCGGATGACATGACGTCGATCGACTCGGCGCGATACATGAATGTTTCGGCAATTGCATTAATGCCTGCGGCTGCGGCTGTCAGCGCAAACAGCAAGTGAGTGATCTCGCGATGTGCTCGAATCCAGACGAGCAAATGAATCACGGCAATCGTCTGAAACACGGCAAAAGCCATGTATTGTGCGATTTCCAGGTAGTTCATCCTCGTGACCTCGCCCGAACGCTGACCAATCAATTTTCTCCCGTGAAGGTTCTGTTGGGATTAGTTTAGTCCGGTTGCTGTCATCACGGTAGTTTATTCCCATTCGGTAAGACTGAGCGAATCAAACGGCTGTGACGCCGCCCCGGAATCGTAGGTGTCCAAGCATGATTTTTTACAAGATTCAGTCAAAATTCGCTCGCTGATGTGAAGTGTTATGCGGCAATATCCTTTCACAGCGACTTCGACAGGAGCATCCTGTGGCCCAGAATGAGGGTGAAGTCATGCTTGATCGCGCGATCGGACTGACGGATCAAAATGTTAACAGCAGCTGGTGCGTTTCTATCGACGGCCTGATTGCCGTTGGACGAAGGGCCGCCATCTTCGAGGCATTCACTGGTGAACCAATCGGCACCTACAACGCTGCGATTGGGCAAAGCCTGAATCCTGAGGATGGCGAAGGAATCGCGACGGTTGGTGGTTTCGCCGAAATCTGGTGCAAACCGGTTGATTGTCTCGTCTGGCACGTCGGTTACGGCACGGATGATCCGCATAACCAGGATCTCGGTCAAATCCTAGACAACACGGGCACGCCGATCGCCGGACAAAAGGCACGTCATGCCGTCGATTGGACGAATTGGATGTGGAATGTCACCGACTTTTTCCAATTGGGCTTCGAGGTCAGTCGTCGAGAAACCGCCTACATCGCACCCCGCGTGTCCAACGAGGCGATGATCTACCATTTCCGCTCGCGCCTCACAATCTGAACATCCTGAACTTATCAACGCAAACTATCCTCAAGGTACACGGTCAACCGATCCATCCAAGAAGAACGATCCCCAATCAAGGAACGCATGGATGCGAATCAAATCAATGTGGCACGTGTGTTGTGTCGCCCTGTTGCTATTTTCTACTTTTGCTCTTTCGGGAGAGATCGTTGCTGAAGAATTGCCCCCCCTCAGTTCAGAGTTAGCGGGATTTGGATATGACGATCCTTCTTTATACTGCGACAGTGTTTCATGTGATGGCATGTCGTGCGGTGACCCATCCCATCATCGCTTTGAAGTAGGGCGTTGTGCGTCAAGGTTCAAACTGACCGAGTTCAACATCTATCCAACGTTTTCGTATTTGGATGACAAGGCGGCGTCGTACAACGAATTCGAGTTTGCCTCGATGACCGACCTCGGCTGGCTGGAGATGGAGAACCGAACGGTGATGAACGTCACCGACCTGCCATCGACCATCAAACTTGGTCCTACCAATCCCGATCAGGGAAGCACGACCGCGAATGTTCGCTCCCAGGGATTCGGCGACGTTCTCTCAGGCTTCTTCTTTTCTCCTCGCGGCTCCCACGAGCAGAACACGCACCTCGGCTTGGGGACGGTCATCACGTTTCCAACTGCGTCGGATGACCTCCTCGGCTCCAATCAATACACCGCTGGGCCCGGCGCCCACTTCAGTACCGAGAAGGGCCGGCTGACCGCCGGTTTTTTCCTTTGGCAATCGTGGGGATTCGGCGGCGATTCGTCCTCCAAACGAGTCAACCAGCTCTTTGGTAAGCCATTCATTCTTTTTGAATTGAATGAAAAATGGGACGCCGTCTTCATCCCGCTTGGAATGAGCCATTCCTGGAAGTCGCCCAAGGGAGATGACTGGACTGTGCCGCTGGGCGGTGGCTTGCGACGCGAATTCGATTGCGGCGATCACAAACTGGCTCTCACCACCCAGATGTTTGATTACGTTGCCCGCAAGTCCAAGGACCCGGAATACGAACTCCGATTCACGATTGAGTATCTATTCGATTAGTCCAGCAGTTCTCCAGCAGTGTTTACGGCTCGTTGCGAGAGGGTTCACGAAGAGCGTTGCTTCCGCGGCAAATCGGCGTCGATCTGGCACCCTTGCCGCTCCATCCAACCCCGGTTTTTTCGTTTCTGTGATTGACGTAGGCGAATCCTGATTCCCTACTGGTGCGCCTGCCTTTGTGCCTACGGCGCCGTTTGTAGACGCAATCGCTGCCGCGAAGTCCTCCTCGGTGACGTCCAAGTAGTATTTCGCTGCCGTTTTGCCGTCATGGTCGAACCAGTCGTTCAAGACGTGATTGCGATGTATACCGCTAGGTGGCACGCCCCAGCGCATCCTGAAGCACTTTGGGCCGTTCAAATTTGTACCACTCGTTCTTTGTACCACTCGTTCTTTGTACTACTCGTTCTTTGTACTACTCGTTCTTTGTACTACTCGTTCTTTGTACTACTCGTTCTTTGTACTACTCGGTGTAGGACGTGGAAGAGGTGTCGTAGGGCCGGCCCTCTTCATTCTTCCATTGAATCCCATCCAGTGAACACATATAGCCGCTTTGGCGATCCATGGCACAATTGTAGATACAGTGAAACGGATGTCGGCTTCTCCATCCAACCGGATCCTCCGCATAACCGCTGAGGCAGTGGTAGTTGTCGGCAGAGACCATGTTGTCGGGACCGAGAAGACGGTTGTTGCTGATCACGATGACCTCACCGAGCAGGTGTCGCTGATTGACATGCAAACGCGGGTCAGGCAATTCGGTCAAATCTTCGAGGATGCTTTCAACATCAAATCCAACCGCTTTCTTCTTGGCCACAGCAACGCATCCAATCTTTGTTTGGAGAACACAAATTCAACAAGAACAATGATCGCAAAATCAACCGGACCGCGCTACGCCCAGTCTATCTTAATTGCGTGTCGACCCTGCCGGCATAGCGGGCCCCGGACTCGGCAATGAGATCGGCTCATTGATCCGCATCGACTCTATCCGCCTTAAATTCCTGGCAAAGTTCAAGACACCCGTTCCCCTCCTCAACCAGCCCGTACCTTTTTTCAAAGGCCTGCCCGAACTCATTGTCTTTCGACTTGTAGACGTTGGCGTAGCCGACAAGATAGGTGCCACCATGCTGCGGACATTCCTGCAACTCTTCCCACGCACCGATTTCCGAATACCGATTTCCGAGAACCGATTTCCGAGTACGGGCCCCAGTGGGCATCGATTCCGAATTTAGCAAACTCCCAAAACTGTTTTTGAATTCATAATGATTTCGACTCGATGACGCGAAAAGCAACCGACTACGGTTGATTTGTCTCCACTTCCCAATTTTCCTAACGATCGAAATCGGGCTTTCCATGAACCGTTCTCCTTACTTGCTGTTTTTCTTACGTGACCCGTTTTTTACGTTCTTTTCTAAAAGGATGCGAGCTTTGGTTTCCCACGGCACCTGCCGATCAAACAATGTGCCGTACTCCCGGTAGCCGTTGTAATCAACAGTTTCCTCCTTCCAGTGTTTCACCTGCTGGTCATAGGCCTCGCGCAGTTTCTGAAGAACCGGCTGCGCCTCGGGATTCACCGCCAAATTTTTCAGTTCCAGCGGATCTTTGGTCAACTGGTACAACTCTTCGACAGGCTGCATGTTCTGGTCTTTATCCGTGTAAAACCAGTAGATGTATTTGTACTCGCCGTCGACGACGGAGAGGCTATGTGTGGCCGGTTTACCCCAGACATTCATCAGCGGAAGTGCCTCGTGAATCTTCGCAGCAGGATCCCGGTAGAGTTCCATCAAATCTCGACCATCCATATTGTCAGGAACCGACAAACCGCTCAACGTCAACAGCGTCGGCGCCACATCGCAGAGACCAGTCAGTGCGTCGCAGCGAAGACCGCGTCCACTGTTTGATTCACGAGGATCGTAAACAACCAATGGAATCCGTGAAGCCTCTTCATACGGCAGCACTTTCGAACCATATCCATGCGATCCACACAGAAAACCATTGTCTGACGTGAAGATGACAATCGTATTTTTATCTGCGCCCGCTTCCTTCAATGCCTTGGAGATCATGCCGACCGCCTGGTCAATCCCATGCACCTGCTGGTGATAAGTCGCCATCTCTCCGTCGTAGTTGTCCGCGTAATGCCAACTGTAAAAGCGTTCAAACTGTCGATCCATCCTGCTTTGTTTCGAAAAGTGTTCCCCGTTTTCACGCCCAAAGTTCTCCGGCTTGCGGAACGTCTTGCCTCGATAGATTTCATCAAACCTTGGATCGGGTTCCGCCGGTTTGTGAGGGGCTTTGAAACTGATCGAAAGACAGAAGGGCTGATCTTTCTCGACCGATTCCTTGATAAAATCACTTCCGAAAGCACCGTAGGCAAGTGTTGAGTGTGGATACTCCTCGGCGTATGCCTTCAACGCTTTATTGGCCGCGGTCTTGTAACTGGTCTGCCCCGGGCCGCCAGCCCACGCATCAAAGTTCTGACTGATGTTCTTGATCGTTTCCCCGTTCGGTTCCGACTTCACACTGAAGCCGAACTTGCCGGCAAATGCCGTGCGGTAACCGGCCTCTCGCAGCAACACCGGATAGGATTTCTGCCAAGTGTCATTGATCATGTCCCCATGTTCAAAGTTACAGCCAGTCTTGAACTCGAACATGCCGGTCATGACCGTGGCGCGGCTGGCCATACAAATGGCCGTCGTCGCGTAATGTCGGTCGAACACCAACCCGTCTGCCGCCAACCGATCCAAATTCGGCGTTTGCACGTCCTCGTTCCCATAGCACCCCATGGAATACGTGCATTGGTCGTCCGCCATCAGGAACACCAGATTCGGACGATTGTCCGCTGCCTTGACGACAGAAAATGAAGTCGCCAGCAGCACACACACACTTATTGTTTTCAGCATCATCATTGTTCTTCCTGAGCTTTCCTTTTTCATGACGGGCATTCTTTTGAATAAACTATTTCAATTGTTCCAGGATCGGTTCGAGTTGCGGCCATTTGATGTTTGGATCGTTAAAGTCGCTTGATAGCTGCGGTCCGGGAGTGCTACGCCCGCGTTTGATGATGTCGGCAAGTTCCTTCTCCAACATCTCGATCACTTCGGGGTGATCCGCCGCGACGTTGATCTTTTCGATGGCATCGGTTTTCATGTCGAACAGCAGTAGATCAGTAGCATTGATGATTGGATCGTCCTTTCGCGGATCACTGCGACTGGACCCACCAAAATCATCGAACATCACTTTCCATTTCCCGCGACGGATAGAGAAAATCCCTTTGTCCGAATGATGGATGACAAGACGATCACCCTTGCGGGGGATCGCGTTTCCTTGACACGCAGGTAAGAAACTGACACTGTCCTCGCCTTCGTTGTCAGCCAGTTTGACACCGATAATGCCCGCGCAAGTCGCCATCAAGTCGGTGGTACAGGTTAATGCATCGGATATGGTTCCCGGCTTCACTTTATTTGGCCAACGCACAATGAACGGAACGCGATGGCCGCCTTCCCAGTTCGTGCCTTTCATGCCGCGATAAATCCAACTTGAGTGGTGCCCTTTTTTTCCCATTTCCGGAAATCCCGCCTTGGGCGACGTGCCGTTATCTGCGGTGAAGACCACCAGTGTGTTGTTCGCAATCCCCAGTTCATCCAGCGTCTTGAGCACTTCGCCGACCACCCAGTCGCTCTCCATGCAGAAGTCGCCGTGCAGGTTCAGTCCGCTTTTGTTCTTAAACCGGTCACGGGGGACAATCGGTGAATGCGGTGACGGCAACGGCAGAGAAACAAAGAACGGGCCGTCTTTGTTGTCCCGAATCCAACCGCAGGTTTTCTCGGCGAACTTGGTGAGCACTTCCTGCTGCACATATTCCTTGGCGGCGTATCCGGGCTTGGAGGGTTGTGTGAAGCCACGTGCGTTCACTTCATCGAGCGTCTTCAGAGTTTCGAGTGTGCCTTGTATCCGATCGTTCTCGATATAGGCATGTGGATCCATGTTCAACGAAGCGGAAATCCCGAAGAAGTAATCGAATCCCACGCTGTTGGGGCCGTTGGTGATCGGTGCCGTCGGATCGATATTCTTATACGAGATGCGCTTCCCGACTTTGCCGGGATCGATGACCTTCCAATCCATCCCCAGGTGCCACTTTCCGATACAGGCCGTCGCGTAGCCCTGCTTCTTCAGAAACGAAGCAACCGTTTCGCGGGTCGGCTCGATCAGATGAGGGCTGTGCCCTCCGAGTACGCCCTGTTTCAATGTCGGCGTACGCCAGGAATAGCGCCCCGTCAAAATGCCGTACCGAGTCGGCGTGCAGACACCCGAACTGGTATGCGTGTCCATGAACTTGATGCCTTCGCTCGCAAGGCGGTCAATATGCGGCGTCGGGATCTTGCTGTCTTTGTTGTAAGCCCCGACATCTCCCTGTCCCATATCGTCAGCAAGGATGTAAACGATGTTCGGCTTTTCCGCCGCAGTGATGAGTGTGGTTGGCCACAGAAAAGCCAGCACCAAAGTAGGAAGAGTCATACGTTTGATTTTTTTCAACGGTTCTCCTGCCAAATTCGTGTGCCATTGGAAATACGCAGAGTAGGCCTTCAATAGACAAAGATCTGAATGGTGGGCAGTTTCTTTTTGAAACAGGTGTCGGCCCAGTGGACGAAGCCGGATGCCGTCCGCGAGAGCCAGCAGCGGCGCATCGCAGCCAAGCAATCGGGCCCCAAGGACAGCCGCCGATCTTGGGGCATAGGTTCCGGCGCACACCGACTGGTTTGCCGGCTTCAATGGGCAAACCAAAAAAAGCCAGCGAGTAAACTCACCGGCTTTATGGTTTCAAAACTCATCTTTCACCGCCTACTTGCGGCGACGGATCAACAAGCCCAGCCCGCAAAATCCAATCACGGCGAGTGACGAGGGTTCGGGAACTGCCGTAACAATTGCGACGTTGTTCAGGACGCCACCAGCGACGGTTGCATCCCCGCTCCAGAATTTCACGCCGATATAATCAAAGTCCTCGATGCTGTCGCCACCAAAGTTCAATGCAAGAGTCCCCGTAGTCGCAACTCCGGCTGTCCCGGTGTAAGTATTCAGAGCTGCATTCGCATTTGTAGTATGTGAACTGCCATCATTCAAATCGGTCCAACTCCCCCCGGTCCCAATGACCCTGGATTGTTGTGAGATGAAATTGAGTCCAGTAAAAAATCGGTTGTCGGCAGCCGGCGCGGTCCCAGCTTTCCACGCCGCTACGGTGTAGTTCAGATCCAAGGCCCCTGCTACCGGAGTCCAATCAAATGAAAGCGTATAGTCGCTGCCCGTCTCGATTGTAATCGAGGATGCCTGGCCAAGACCACTCTTGTTTGCGCCAGTCCCCGTATATTCGGCAGAGCCACCAGTCAAATCCCATCCAGCTGGATTTCCTTTAACCATCCAGCCGTTATCGAGATCATCGAACAGGACATGATTGTCATTTCCGCCAGGAGTAGCCGAAGCGAAATCTCCATTAGTGACTAAATCTGCGGAAACTGAAGCAACCGGGAGAACAAAAAGAGCAACAGCCAAAACAACAAGATTTTTCATGACAATCCCAATAGCAAACCAATGGTGCGTGACGTGACGTAATCGAACTTCCATCGGGAAGGTCACAGCCGAATCCCTCGTGTTCCGGTCCCACGTATGTGAATGGTCCGCCCAGATTCAAACTTGCCGAGCGAATCTCATTTTTCTAACGACCGACTCAGGCCGTAGGCAAAACCCACCTTGCTTACCCATGCTATATCAGTCACGGTCGGACGTCCATCCCATTTACCCTATTCTTACAAATGTCGGCCGATACGAGCCTTCGGTTTTTTCTAGAATCGACACCCTTCTGGGCCATCCCGCGGCACGCTCATATCGAATTCACGTCTACAGGAAATACAGAATGGAGGCTTTGATTAGACAAAATTCTGACGGGCAGCAGACTTTTGCTGAAACGATTTCCGAGCCATCCTCTTCGATGCTCGGATTCTTGCTCTTTGCTCCGCAAAGCACTCTTGCATTTGCCGGCGTCGTAACTCAATTTTCCCGTGTACTTCCGGGTAAGCTCGCATAACCAAACAGCAGATCATCATCGGTGTTGCGACCAAGCAGCTTGGCTACGAAGTTGTTTGCCGTTAGGCCATGGCCCTTCACGTCGAACGTAATGATCAGATCATTTCCCGACACTTTTGTGGTTAGCACGCTGCTCCCACGTCCGAAATTGACTTCCTCCGATGCACCAAACCTTAGCGAACTGGCCACGATCTCGGTTTGCGGATCAAAACCTGGTTCGGCCAAGATCCTAACATCGATGTGGTCGGTATCTGCCGTAATCGGCTGTGTGTTCAGAATGTGAATCCGCCGCGGAACGACCAGCGGGATCACGATGTTCTTCGAGCTATGGTTATCACTACCTCGATCATCGTCTTTGGGTACGTCGATGACCGCGAAGTTCATATGGGTTGCACGTCCGTACTTATCCTGCCGGACTTTGGGACGTTCAAACTTGTACCAAGCCTCCGAGGTACCGCCCTCGTGCTTCATCATGGTCGTGTCATAGGCAAATCCGGGATCCCATTTCCAGTTGATGCCATCGGGCGACCGCAAATAGAACGCTTTGCGTGTGTACCAGTCGTTGACGACCAGGTGATACTGCACTTCATCTTTCCAGATCACTGGATCTTCGAAGTGGTTCTTGATCTTCGGGTAGACCGATTGGTTTGCAACCTGATGGAACCGTTCGACGCCGGTGTCGCCTATCGACACGTACCCGTTCTTGTTCATCATCAGAACGCTGCCATCCTCACGAACGACATACGTCCGGTTGGATTTGTTGAACTTCTCCTGAGGGGATTCAAGTACAGTTTCGATCTTCGTCCACGGGCCGTCGAGCGAGTCAGCTCGGTATGCGGAATAGCCCATCACGCCGATGATGTAGGTGCCGTCTTTGAGTCGATAGATCTCTGGGTTGTGCCCACGACCAATCTCTTCGACCACTTGATAGGGCCCGAGTGGATCGTCGCTGACGGCATGAACCACATCCGATTTCCACCAGATATGATGTCCCTTGGGTTCATCTTCTCGCCAGCGGCAGACGAACAGATGGTTCTTCCCATCGTCCCCCACGATGATGTTTCCGCCCCAATAGGAATACTCTGCGTCCTCAATGCCATTATCGGTATCCCGAGGAATCACGTTGCCCGCACCCCAAACGTTTGCCTGGAGTTTGTTCTTAATTGGCACCGGCAAAAAGCGATCAATGAACGCACCGCCACGAACGAGTCCCTCAGGCAACTGATAATTGGTTTCTCCGGACTGCCCGTAGAGTGCAGTCGAAGCCAGGCACATCATCCCGGCCAGTACGAGTCGCGTATTTCTCATGCTCTGTCGTTCCTCTTTACTATTTTTGGTTCGTCCATTCCGGCCCCTGCGTATTGCGTTTGAAAAAGGGGCTTGATTGTCGGGTTAGATATTCACCAACGTGGTAACTCAATTATTCTGTGAAACGACGGGTTCAATGTACGTGTACCAGGCCGCACTGGTCTTGCCGGTACTTTGTGTGAACCATGTCTGAATGCGTTGCTGACCGCCGGAAAGCTCAACGTCAAACACAATCTCTTCATCTGTGGCGGCAACCGGGCGGGATTCGTCAAAGTTACCAACTTTCAGCCGTGCTTCCACAACGTTCAGGGCAGTTCGCACGTCTTTTTTCTTAGAATGCGTTTCGGGAGCGCTTGGCCACGGAAATGCTTGCGCACGGATTCCGAGATTGGACTCGCGCGGGTACCGTCGCAGTCCAATCCGATACCTGCCTGGCACCTCCACATTGATGAACGTCCAGCCTTCTCCGCCCAGGCCGGCACGGACACTGCGCTGGCTGTAGGCGACTTCACCGCCCAAGAGATTTTGCGATGAAATCAATACGGTCTTCTGCTTCGCCGGGTTGATGACAAACGGACAATATTCGTCTGAACGCTCTGCGATACGGTTCCACCATCTTTCATAATCACCGCGAAGGCGTACGACCATTTCCGGGTATTGCTCGGCGATATCATTCTTCTGGCTCGGATCGGTGCTCAAGTCATACAGTTCTTTGCCTACCAGTCGCGACGAACCACGCATCACGCAGTAGTCTTTGTCTTTAATCAACAGGCCATCACCCAGGGGCTGACCGAAACGTCCCTGATCGTGAACGACAACTGTGCGTTCGGGAACCGCTTCACCTGTCAGCGCCTTTGCAAGCGAGACGCCATCAAACCTACCATAGTCGTCGAATCGGAGATCGCACAGTTCGATGAAGGTTGGCAGCAGGTCAATATGCGCGGTGACTCCGGTAACGTCACGCCCACCATCTAATCCGCCGCCGGGCCAGTGGACGAAACAGGCTGCGCGATGGCCACCTTCGTATCGCGAGGTCTTCCTGCCTCGCATACCAGCGTTGTAACCTTCCACTTCCCAGCCATTGCGTGTGTCGCGTCCGATCTTTGACAGCGTGACGCCGCCGTTGGTCCCATTGTCATTGAAAAACACAACGATCGTGTCACGGTCGAGCGAAAGCTTGCTCAATGCCGATCGCAGCCTCCCCAGGTTTTCGTCGATACTAGCGATCATTCCAAAGAACAACGCTCTCTGTTTAGGTTGATCCGCATAGGGCTTCACATAAGCTTGTGGGACATAGAGCGGGGTGTGAGGGGCGTTTGTCGACAGATAGACAAAGAACGGTCGCTCCCTGTTCTCTTCAACAAACTGTATCGTTTCATTGAACCAGACGTCCGTGCAGTATCCCTTCACCTGTTCAGGGCTTCCGTTACGGAAATAGAAGTCATCGTAGTAGTTGTTGTCCCAGTAGTCCGGAGTCTCGCCGACCACTCCGCCACCATGAATCAATGATTCATCAAAGCCGCGATCCGTTGGGCGAAAGGGATAATTGTCTCCGAGATGCCACTTGCCAAAAATCGCTGTCTTGTATCCGCTGCGTTTGAAGACATCGGCCATGGTCACTTCATCGCGGCGCAGATGATGGCGGCTACCGTAAGTCAGCCAAACGCCAGTCCGTGCGGAATAGCGTCCCGTCATCAAGGCTGCCCTCGTCGGCGCACAGGTCGGGTCGACATGAAAATCGGTTAGTCGGACAGATTCGCGATATAGCCGATCCATCTCCGGCGTCTTGAGAATCGGGTTTCCGTGGCAAGACAGATCACCATATCCTTGATCGTCCGTGACAATGACGATGACATTCGGCTTACGTTCTTCTGCTCTGGCCTGCGTGCAAAGACCGATTCCCGTCGCCAGGACCAACCCAAATATGAACGCTTTCATTATTTTGTTCCTGTCATTTTCGCAATCTTCCGTCTAAGTGCTCTAGCCGCACCGTTTGCGTACGTGGCGTCCAGCGCATTTTCTGCATTGGCATGCTCTCCGGCATTTGATGCTGAAACGGTGTCCTGTTTGAGCTTGGAGGCAACCGTTTCGAGCTGTTCAAGGAGTTGATTTGCTTCGGCGGTTTCGTTCCTCCGCACAGCATCAAATCCCTGTTCGGCAAGATCATAGTATTCAAGCGTCAGTTCCCCATAAGCGAGCATCCGTTCATTTTCCAGCACCCGTTGCCGGACTCGCTCCGGTAGTTCCATAGCGATAACTCGATTGATAATCGAGCGGCAAGCATCCCCTGATTTCCGCATATCCAAAAGGCTTGGGCCGACACCAGTTTGATCATAACTCAGGTGGCTTCCCTTAAACGCGTCTTTGGAACCTCTGTTCAAGTTGGGGCCCGCTGTGTACTTGAGCCACGTGACATTACTCAACATCGGTTCGAGCCCTTCATAAAAACGACGCATCTCGTCGGCCGCCTTCCCGTAGCGAGTCAAAAAGTAATCCTTCCATAGCGCTTCGACATCGGCTTCCACGTCCCACAATTGCTGAGCCATCTGCCAGTTGGTGAGCGCTTTGTTTCCCCAGTTTTTGGTGGAAACGTGCATGTAATGGAAATAGCGAGCGCCGAGCTTGTGGTAGTAGGGGATGTCCTGCGACATCGTGTTCATGAAGCTCATCGGCAGGGACTTAAAACGGGAAACGTTGTAGTATTCCCCAACGAACATCTGTCCCCGGTAGTGCCGATCAGCGGAAACCGTCCAGTCGTTGAAGATCCCGTTGAATCTGGAATTAAGATCGCAATGCTCGTCCTGCATGTCGTGGACGTAGCAACGCCGGATGGGAAAGAATGTGGCGATGCAGGTGTCGTAATCGAAGTCATCGGGCAATGGCCTGGTGGGCGGATCAATAACGTCATTGTAGGTCAGAAACAAAAGGCGGATTGTTCGCTTGATTCTGCCTTCCTGTCTGGCAACCTTGATGGCCCGGTCGAGGGCATGAACCACTCTCAAGTTGCGGTCCGTCGGCGATCCGGTCTTTTGGCAGTTTTCACATTCACACCATTGCGCGTTGTCCAGCAACCAGACATTCACGATGGCTGCCTGTTTCAACCGCCCCGTTTCGAGATCCTCCACCGCATTCTTAACAAACTCTGAAAGCGCATCCTGATTTGAAGTGCAGAAATTGACCCCGTGTCTGATCCCTTTTCCCTTTGGCGATCCAGGTCCGGGAATACGCTTGCCTTTGACTAGGCCGTACCATTCGGGATGAGCTTCATAGTAGCTCAGGCTGCCATCTTCGTTTTCGTCGCCTGCATAGGAAGGGCTTGTTGGATAGGGATCAGCCGGCCGAGTGTCATCCCCCTTAAAGTTTTCATGATCGTAGGGATAAGGATTGGTCGCCCCCAGATACCAGCTGTGAATTCGATGCTCGGCACCGGCAAGTCGGATCCCAAGCTTATGCAGCATCGGTTTGTTGGATTGCTGGATGCACCAGTAGTTCAGTCGATTCCGCGCCATCCAAAGAAGAAAATCGTGATCCGCACGGTCTTCCCAGGCATGAAAGCCACGCAAGAGAAAGTCTGGTTTTTCGACCGTATTTATGGAAGGAATCGTTTTCAATTCCGAGGACGGTACGACTTGCCCAGGCTCACCGGGCGAAAACCAGCGGACGCCAAGTCGATTGAGGAAGTCGTAAGCGCCGTAGAGAATGCCAATACGGCTGGTCGCCTTAATCTCCACCCGCCAACTCGTTCCGAAATTGCGGGTGCTGATAATGTAGCCCTCATTGCCAAGCGGTTTTTGAACTTCAGAAGCTGCTACCAGGGTCAGTACGACCTGGTTTTCATTTCCTGCATCAGCGGAATCGACGACGGCCCAGTCCTCCTCGTGTTGCGTGATCAACCGAAGAAACTTCTGGAGTTCATCGGCAGCGAATGCCATCGTGCAAGCATTATCATCCGTAATATCGTCGTCATTCCAAACGACTTCTTCTTGCGCGGGTATTGGCCCCTTCTGAGCAAGCACAACGACACCGGCATTTGCCGATTCGCTCATAAGGATCAAAACTACGGTCCACAAAATCATGGACATCGCTGCTTTACGCGTCATATTTTCCTCGACCCTGAGAGCACAGGTTGTCTGCAAGCGATTTAGTTTCCAGTTTGATGATTCCTGATCATTCATTGACCAAGGTCGGGGCGTTCGGATTCAATTTCGCGTTTCAAAATCGTTTTCAGTAGTACTACTTTTTCCGGATAATGAGCGGATAACTCATTTCGTTCGTCGTTGTCTTGCAGGATGTTGTAGAGCTGATGTTGATTACGCCTTTTGCCCACTTCGATCAACTTCCAACCGTCTCGCGTGATCACGGTGCTGCTGCCCATATAGGTTCTGCGGTTCTGCACTACCACATAGTCGTGCGTCTGATGCTGTGGCTTACCCAAGAGGGTCGGCAGATAAGAGATGCTGTCCTTTCCTGCAGGAACGGGAACCCCACCGATATCAGCCAGCGTTGCCAGAAAGTCATAGTGGGCGCTAAGCAATTGCGTTTCGCTTCCCGCTGCGATCTTGCCTGGCCAGCGTGCGATGAGGGGACACTGGATGCCACCCTGAAAACCACTCCGCTTTGCTCCGGCCCGTCCCGCATTTCCGTCGAATACGTCTCCGCCGTTGGAAGTCCGCCACTTGTTGTCCGTCAGATTGGTTGGCGAACCGTCCGGCAACACTTGGTTTTTGAAGCCGTCATAGATTCCATCGCCGTAGTAAGCACAATGTCCATTGTCCGAACTGAAAACGACGAGCGTGTTGTCGTCGATTCCCTGTTTCTTTAATTCGTCCATGATCAAGCCAACGTGATCGTCCAGCATCTTGATCATCGATGCGTACTTCTTTTCCTCATAAGTTAAACGGGAATCGTTCTCAACTTCCGCGTGTATTTTGGGAATCCCAAGCTCGCCATGCGGAATCTGAGTCGGGTGATACAAAAAGAACGGCTCGTCTTTATGTTGTTGGATGAACTGAAGAACGCCTTTGATGAAAACGTTTTGCGAATGCGTCTTTCCGCCGTTTCCGGCGGGAAGCTCGTCAATCTCCAAGTGCTTGCCACACTCAGGGTCGTTGTTGCCGGGCAATTCGTAACGCTCTCCGTTGCGCCATAGATAGGGCGGATAGAATCCGTGGCAACGCTGATGGCAATAGAATCCATCGTAGTAGTCCCACCCGTATCGTTTCACTCGTTCGTGCCAGGTTTGGAACCCACTGTCCAACTTGCCAAACTGGGCGGTCAGATACCCGGCTCGCTGGCCAATCTGCCCCAGGAAAACCTCGTCAGGTGCGATCGGCTGCGCGTCGGCTTTCAACTTCGCGAATCGTTTCTGATATTCCTGCTCAGTGATTTTGCCAGAGTCGCGTTGGATCGCCAGTCCACCGCGATTGTAATCCCAACCACCGATGCGGCCATCGTGCATGCCTGTCGACAGCGACCATCGCGACGGCGCACAGAAGGTCGCGCCGTAATAGTTGTTGAACTTCATCCCTTCTGCCGCGAGTCGGTCAATATTCGGCGTCTTCACAATCTGTTGTCCGTAGCAACCCAGCATGCCCGGACCGAGGTCATCGGCAAAAATCAGAATTACATTCGGCTTCTCTGAATCGTGCGCCCACAACTGCGGTGGCAGCAAAATGGCAGCCAGAGCCGCAAAACAAGTGTGTACTGGTAGAATCTTCATGCTGTTTCGTTTCTGAGAAATACTGAACAATTTGTCGGCGGGCCGACGCGGGATTTTTGTTATTTGGTATTTGCTATTAATCATCAATCATTTGTTATTGGGCTTTGTTGAACCTTCTCGGGTTGTGCGTATTGAGGCGTTTAGGATTCGGCAAAGTTGTTGGTTTTCGTCGATGACGTTTTCGAGACGTTTAGTTGGGAACAGTTCAGATCGTTCGATCATTCGCAGCCAAACACAGGTTTCATTCAATTCCTTTGACGCAATCTTCAATTTGTGAATAAAGTCCGCTTGGCTCTCTGCACCGCGAGCTTCCGCGTAATTGGGAGCCGGAGATGTTCCTGAGCGAAGAATCTGTCCTGCAATATGTTTCCCCGCCGGATCTTTCGGCAGAGCGTTCGCCAAGCCAATAATCCGAACAGCAAAATCTATCAGTCGATCTTCAATCTCATCTGCTTTCGATAAGAAAACTCTCCTCTGCTCCGTGGCATTTGTCAGTAATCATATCTTCTCATCAATAACAAATGATTAATGACAGATAACAAATAATATATCCGCCACCTCACCACTATTGCACTTCAAGTGCGGAATCTAACTGATACACCTGACCGGACACGGTATCAAATTCTGAATTCACGGCCCCGTATACCAACGTGCAATGACCGCCGTTCAGGGATGTGACAGTTACGTTTTTCAATCTGCCGCTCGCCCAAACAAGATCGACTTCAAAACCGCCGCGTGCGCGCAGCCCTTTCACAGAACCGTCAGCCATCGCCTTGGGAAGTGCGGGAAGTAGCTCGATGTAACTCGCATGACTTTGCAACAGCATTTCTGCGATCGCTGACGTGGCACCAAAATTGACATCCGTTTCAAACATCTTGCGGTCGCGCCCGCGCTGCCCGACGGCGAACAGATTGTCCCATGAACTGTTTGAAAGAATGTGCTTCAACAGTCCGTAGGCTTTTTCGCCATCGTGCAACCGGACATAGGTCGCCATCACCCACGCCGCGACACCCTGGTATTCCGGCGACTCGGCGGCACCGTGCTCGACGCGAACATCGAGTGACTTGCGCGCCGCTTCAAACAGGTTCGGTGTGTCGCTGGTGATTCGGGCACCGGGGCAAACCGCCCACAGATGCGAGAGATGGCGATGCCCCTTGTTCTGTTCCTCAAACGGCTCCGCCCATTCCATCAGCCGCCCGTCCTCACCAATTTGCATTGGCGTTAAACGCGACTGCAAGTCTTCTAATCGTGTGCGGAACTCGAGATCCTTGTCAAGCAGTTTGCTGGCGGCGATCGTGTTGCGAAACAGGTCACCGATCAACTGTGTATCCATCGCCGGAGCCATCGACAGCGAAACCGCTTTACCTGTTGCCGGATCCTTGAAGCGGTTTTCGGGTGAAGTCGAGGGTCCGGAAACCATGTAGCCGGTCTTCGGATGCTCCACCAGATAATCGACCAGAAATTCGCAGGCCTCTTTCATGATCGGATAGCTGCGTTTTTCCAGATACTCAAGGTCGCCGCCAAACTGGTAGTGCTCCCAGAGGTGGTTGCACATCCACGCAGGAGCCATCGGCCAAACACCGTAGGGCGGATTTCCGATGGAGGCGGTGAAGTACCACGGGTCCGTTGCATAGTTGGCGGTGAACCCGCGACAGTGATACATCTCCTTTGCCGTGATCCTGCCGCGTGGACGTAGGTTGTCCAGCAGGTCAAAGAACGGCTCGTGGCATTCGGCAAGATTGCAAACTTCCGCCAGCCAGTAATTCATCTGGATGTTGATGTTGATGTGGTAGTCGGCATCGTAGGCTGGAGTCAGGCTGTTGACCCATTTGCCCCACAGGTTGATGCACATCGAATCGGGACGTGAAGCACTGATCAGCAGGTAGCGACCAAACTGAAAATAGAGGGACACCAAGGATGGGTCCTCGGCACCATTTCTAAACGCGGCAAGCCGCTTATCAGTAGGTAGCTCCGAAGGTTCGCCCAAGTTCAGCCGCACCCGGTTGAACAATCGCTGATGCTCGGCCACATGGTCTTTGCGCATCCTGGCATAGCTTTTCGCTTTCGCAGTTGCCAGTTGTTTCTTGCAGACGGTTGTCGGGTCATCACCTCGATAGTCGGTGGACGTGACCATTCGTAGCGTGACGGCATCCGCACCTTCGACACGAATGCCATTCTTGCTTTCGCCTAACATTCCGTTTTCCGCCTCGACATGCAATTGCGTTTCATACGAGACGCCGACCCAGCCCGGATTGGTTTTCGGTTTGGCGACACCGGTCATTGAGATGCAGTCGGCTGCCAGTCGCGTGATTTTCCCTCGGTGACGAGACAACTCCGCATTAAGTGTAAGCCTGCCCGGTTTGTCGCAGGTCAACCGAACAACGAGCGTCTGATCCACCGGACTGATAAAGACTTCGCGGTGGAACGTGGCATCGCCAATGGTGTAACTCACTTTGGCGATCGCCGTGCTGAGGTCCAATTCGCGACGGTAGTTGGTTGCCTCCAGCCCGTCGGGATGTTGGAAATCCAGTTTCAGGTCGCCCGAGGTCTGATAGGTACTCATGCCCATCGCGAGAACCATGCCCTGCATCCTGTCGATAACAATCTGCTCGGCCTCGTAGTAACGGCCATCGAACATCAATTGCCGGACCTGATCCAGGTGCTGATGCGCACCGATCCGGTCACGCTGAACCGGCTGTCCGGTCCACATCGTGTCGTCGTTGAACTGGATCGTTTCGTGTCGCACTCCGCCCTGAACGACAGCCATCAATCGGCCATTTCCCAGCGGCAGGCCCGCCGTCCATTCTTTGGCAGGCTGCTGGTACCAGAGTCGCAAGTCTTCCGCGAACCCGGTCTGCAATCCGGTGACCAGCAACAGGACGACGATCAAGGTCTTAGAGACTGTTTTAAAACTCACTTCACCCTCCCTCCGGGCATTGGTATCTACACAAGTACCAAACTGGCTTAAGTCGTTACCAACTGAAAAAGTTAAATTGAAAGTTGTAAATTGTAAAATCGCCTCCGTCAGCCAGCTTATTCATTTTTTGAAGGTTAGCCTTGGCTGTCACGACTGACTTTCCAATGATGTTGCACAATTGGACGCATTCATCGAGAAGCGGCGTGATCCGATCATCAGATAGCCACTTCGCACCAATTGTCCCGCGATATGCCAGCCTTGCCGAGTGTCCCGCAACGCATCTACCAATTTCCCAATGGGTGCTGCAAAATCCAACAATCGGTCTTCCAGATCTTCACCGCGCTGATCCATCGATCTTCTCCACTGAAACGTTTCTAGACTTTCAAATTTACAATTGTCAATTTAGATTTTTCAATGACCTCGATTGCCGACGTAATCCTTTCCTGACTTGTGTAGATACCAATGCCCTCCGGGAGGGTCGCGAGGAACGAGCGGGGAGGGCTGTATTGTCGATTGATCGACGTTTCGAGCCAAAAGCCCCCTCCCCGGCCGCTACTGCGTCCGACCCTCCCGCAAGCGGGAGGGTGTTTTCAAACAGGCTCTTACTAGTTCTCATTGCGTGCCTCTTGGTTTTTCTTTTTCTCTGTGTCCTTCCATTTGCTTTTGCCGTTACCGGTGGGATGGGTCTCCGCATCCGATTTTGGCAGCCATGCCGACAGTTCTTCCTTGACCGTGTCGTACTCCGGATTCGATGCGAGGTTGGTGAAATTCTTTGGATCACCCGCTTGATCGTAGAGCTCTTCCGAACCATCGGCGTAACGAATGTATCGCCAGTTGTCGCTCCGCACGGCGTGGTTTTTGTAACCATTCGTGGTCACGACCGCGCGGCCGTTCTTCTTTGCCGGATTCTTGAGCAGCGGAACGAGGCTGTTTCCGTCGAGTTTTTCCCTGGGCTGAAAACCGCACAGTTCGTTGAGGGTTGGATAAATATCGAGGAGGCTGACGGGCTCGTTGCTGCGGCTTCCGGCCTTGGCGACGCAGGGTGCGGAAATAATGAACGGCACGCGGGTCGTCTGTTCCCACAATGCGAATTTTTCCCAGTGCTGCTTCTGTCCCAGGTGGTATCCGTGGTCCGACCACAACACCACGATCGTGTTGTCGGCAAGCGGGCCATTGTCGAGCGCATCGAGCAGGCGACCGATCATGTCGTCGGTGAAACTGACTGAAGCGTTATAGCCTCGCACCGCTCCTGCCCACTTGTTGTTGTCGACAAGCCACCGGTGCCAAGCCGTCTTCAGCTTGTTTTTGCCAGCCTTTGGCACATCATCCAGATCGCCTGCTCGGACTTCCGGCAACTGAATCTGATCGGCCGGGTGCAGATCGAAATACTTCTTTGGCGTGTACCAGGGAATGTGCGGACGGTAGATGCCAACCCCAAGGAAAAGCGGTTGGTCGTGGGTCTGCGAAAGCTGCTTGCTTGCCCACGCCACGACTTTGGCGTCTGCCATTTCATCGGGCTCGATGTCCAATTCCGCCCAATCGAAACGGCCTCCGTAAAACTCCTTGAGCGTGTTGGCCGGCATGTTGGGTGGATTGACCTCCTGTGGCATCTGGCGATCCTTCGACGGGAAGTACTCGTCCCACGGACGCGAATCCATGAAACCCGTGTAAGCTCCTTTGCTCAACGACGAGGCGTGATAGATCTTTCCGCCGCCCATGGTCTTGTATCCATTGGCTTGGAAGTAATGTGGAATTGTCACGCAATCCTTCATCACGTTGTTTTCACGCCAGTCTTGCGAATTCACATAGACGCCTGTTGATGAAGGTGCCAGTCCGCTGATCACGCTCGCCCGCGAGGGGTTGCAGGCGGGAGCTGCACAGTGGGCGTTGCTGAACAACACCCCGCGCTCGGCCAGCCTGCCAATGTTCGGCGTGCTGACCGCCGTTTCTCCCCGGAACTGATTCGGAGACGCGTTCAGATCATCGACCGCAATGAAGAGAACATTCGGATGATCCGCACCGGGGGCCGAGCCCACAATCGCAAAACTCAAGACGAGTGTTTTCAATAGTTTCATCGAGACTGCAATGTTGAGACGCTGTCGAGGCAAGGCTGGCATGGCTATTCGGAAATCCGCCGATTGTCTTTATTCACAACATCCGAGTTGTCTTCGGCCTGCTCAATACGGAGCGACCGATCGAAACTGATGAACTGATTGCACTCGATCAATAGCAGAACGGTAGTCATTTGATGTCAAACGTCCCGTCAAAATAGGGCAGTTTGTTTTCCGCCCAAGCCTCATAGTCCGAATCGAAATAATGCCATTGTGGCATTTGATGGTTCCGTCCCCATTTCTCGACGTCAGAAACCATCTGTTTCAATCGCTCCGGGTATCGCTTGCTAAGGTCATGCGTTTCGCCGATGTCTTCGACGACGTCATACAATTGCCAGCGCCGGCGTGTGCGACTGACTTTCCATTGGTTCCGGCGACCGCTAACGTCCGTATAGCCTGAGCGATGCGACATCGCGTAAATCATTTCGTCCGGGTGCGGATTCGTCCCTGCCAATAGCTCATCCCACACGTCTTTTCCATCAAGCATCTTTCCCTCGGGGATCGTGGAACTGGTAAGACGCGCCAAGGTAGGATAGAAATCCAGGGACAGAATGGGATGATGGAATTTCTGTCCCGCCGGAACGTTGGACGGCCAGTGGAAGAACATGGGGACACGATAGCCTCCTTCTTCCACTCCCCGTTTGCCGCCTTTCAGTGGAGCGTTGTTGGCACTGCCCCCCGCCTTGCCACCGTTGTCACTCAAGAAAATGATTAGCGTGTCGTCGAAGTTCCCTGTCGACTTCAGCGTGTCCACAACTCGCCCAACTCCGCGATCAACAGCGTAAACCATTGCGGCATAAGTGCGTCGTTTCTTGTCCGCAATGTGAGTAAAGTGACTCATGTCGTCCGCCTTTGCTTCGATCGGGGAATGCGGAGCCGTGTAGGAGAGGTACAAGAACCAGGGCTGATTTTTTGTCGACGCCTGCTCGAGGAACGCAACGGCCTCACGAGAAAAGGCGTCGGTCACGTACTCGGTTTCCCTGGCGTCTTTTCCATTGCGTTGCAACGGAGAAATATTCATGGGGATCTTTTTCTGTCCAGCCCTAACCGCCTTTTCATACTTCGGCCGATACTTCTCAGGAAAATATTGGTGTCCACCACCAAGGATTCCATAGAACTCGTCAAATCCACGCTGATTGGGCTGGTACTGAGGCTGTTGTCCGAGATGCCACTTGCCGATTGCTCCGGTGTAGTAGCCTGCGTCCTTCAAGAGTTGCGAGAGAAATACTTCACTTAAAGGCGTCCCCATTTCATGGTGGTCGGGCAGATTAAATTGCTCGCCGAAGTTGTGCGGATAGCGTCCCGTCATGATCGCGGCGCGACTGGGACCGCAAACGGGATGAGCGACGTAGGCGGACGTGCAAATGGTTCCGCTGTTTGCCAGTTCATCCAGCGACGGTGTCGTGATGTCTTTAGCACCGTTAAAGCCCACGTCCGCATACCCCAAATCATCACACATGATGATCAGCACGTTGGGTGGCGAGGATCCGCTTGCAGGATCTGCAACTGCGCAGACGGCAAACGAAACAATGGCAATCGTGACAGGTCTTAGCTGATTCATTTTAGATCTTATTTTGATGGTTCTTTGGTTACTCTGCGGCATCGAGAGGCATCCACACAGTCATGTCAGTCTGTCCTCGATTGCTCCAGGCGTAGTACGGGATCATGCGGATTGAAACCGGCTTTGCCCTATTTTTCGATAGTGGGCGGTAGAGCTGATTCGACCAGTCTGTCTTGTTCACTCGATCGGCCTCACCTTCAAGAACCACCACGCCAGACAACAGGCTTTCATCAAAGCGGGGTCGCAAGTTGATGTCTGCAGGAATCACGACGTCATGAACTCCAACGCCGTCGGGCAGATCAACCGATTCCAAGCAATACACCAGCGGGCCGCGTTTCACCGCGATTTGATTGCGGGCGTGTTCCACAAACGGATTCGCTTCAATCAACTGTGGTGTCATGGGCAGTTCTAACTCCACAACATCGCCCGTGGACCAGGTGCGTTTCAATCCAAAAAAGCTACCTGGTAACAACTCATCGTCAACGGCTTGCCCGTTGACGCTCAAGCTCGCTTCTTGCACCCATCCCGGGATGCGCAACATCATGGAGAACTCTTTTGACGCTGGCACCTCGACGGAGATCTTCACCGAGCCATTCCACGGATAGTCGGAACTTTGCGTTAACTTCAGCTCCGATCCATCGGCAAGCTTGGTGTCCAGGACGTTACTGCCATAGAGATTTACCCACACTCCTTCGTCCGAGGTTGTGTAGGCATAGTTATTGATTTCGGCAATAGTGCGAATGATATTGGGCGGACAACAAAAGACGGACATGAACGGATTTCGCGAACCGTTATCTTTGGTCGCATGCGGATGATCATGCACATGCCGGAGAGGGTTGGTGTAGAAGTAATGTTTCCCATCCAAAGCGATACCCGAGAGCGCACTGTTGTAGAACACGAGCTCGACGATATCGGCAAATCGGGCCTCTCCATCAAGCAGGAACATTCGCCAGTTCCACATCGCGTTACCAATGTTCGCGCAGGTCTCGTTGTAGGTATCCGCGTTGGGAAGTTCGTAGCTCTTACCGTAAGCCTCGCTGACTTTGTCATGGTTGACCGACAGCCCATAGTGATGTGCACCTGTTGCGCCGGTCACATACATCTTCCGTTTTGCGACGTCTTGCCAAATTCTTTCCATCGCATCCAGCAAAGCTGTTTCGCCTGTTTCGGAATAGACATCGACAACACCAGCGAACAGATAGTTTCCATGTCCAGCGTGTCCAACAGCCTCGACCTCTTTGCGGATCGGAGTCCGTTTCTGGCTGTGGTCCGCTCCCTTGAACGAACCGGGTTCGGGCCTCACGGTCCCTCGCTTGAGAACAAGAAATTCGACAACTTCCAGGTATCGCTTGTCGCCGGTCGTGCGATACATCTCGACCAATCCCATATAGTGCGGCGGATTCCATTCAGCCGCGATCAATGTTTGGGGATGTTCCTTGTACATCGAATAGAGCAGGTCGCTCGTTTTGATCGCCACGTCCAAAAAGTTTCGTTTCCCTGTCGCTCGATAATGCACACAGGCGGCGGTCATTAAGTGACCAAAGTTGTAATATTCATGTGATCCACCTGCTGTAAACGGTTCGTTTGTCGATGAGAACTCTCGCTCCTGCTCGTGGAGAAACCCACTCTTTCCGTATCCGATCTGGATCATCGTGTGGATGTAGCCATCGTCTCGCTGGGCCTTTGCGATCACTGCGATGATCGCATCTAACTTCTGATCGATCGCCTTGTCATTGCTGACCGCATACTCACAAGAGAGCGCTTCGACGTATTTGTAGAAGTCGCCATCAGTAAACGACCAACCTCGAAACTCACCTTCGATCAACCCGGCAGCCACGCGAAAATTGTCGTAGGCATGGATGATTTCGGGATCGCCCATCAACTTTCCCAGATGCGGGATCATGATGTCGTGGCAAGCCTTCACCTTGTCCGCCCAAAAACCATCCGTCCACTGGCAAGCGGTGAGGTTAACGCACTTGAGCTTCATGTGGGGCGTCTTGGCGTTGTTGATCAGCCCTTGCTCCTGAGCATCCAAAGGCCCGCTCGCAATTGCTGCGCAAAGAACGATCAGTACTAATCGCACCAGTTTCATCTTCATCCTACTCTTTCTCGTTTGTGGTAGTTGGGTAATGATCATTCCGCTTTTCCTCCGGCAACTAGCTGTTCAAGGTTCCCTACTGAAATCGCCGTGTCAGGCTGAAATCCATCCGAGCCAACGTAATCCAGCAGCGACTGGAAAAGCGCATGCCCTTCCACCGTGTTCTCAATGGCCGGCAAGTCGATGGCACTTACCAACACACTCCCTTTTTCAGCTCTGAATTCAAACAACGTGCCCAGCTTGTGCGAGCGCCACATGTTGTCGATGGACTGGACCAGTGGCCGATATCCCTCGGGCGCATCGTCCAGAATGATGGGTCGCGAATTCTTCACCGGAGCCCACCACTGCCAATTGCTGTGGAACTCGGTTGGAAATCCGGCTAGTGCTGGATGGTCTTCATCGATTAGCAATCCCAAGGTTCCCGGCGAAGGCTCCACGCCGTTTCGCACGGCGATCTGGTAGAACATCGTGTACGACCAAAACTCACTCATGAATAGTCCGCCGACACTGTTTGCTTCAATATCGTCATGCTCAGGAACCAGCAGCACTCGCCCACCCTTTTCCAGGGTCTGAATGACCTCAGCATCCAGCTTGCGAGCGACCGCTACGTTTGGGGGAATGCTCAATGCCTTTGGAGCCGGATAGATCCAAAGCGGATACGATTTAACGATGCCATCCAAATCTAGATTCAGTTCAGTTCGCAACGCTTTTCCAAGTGTTGGAAGTTGAACCGTTACTTGCCCGGCATCAGCAATCCGGCCCTGAGTGGCATCCACCTTGAACGAGCCGTTTCCAACGCCTGGAATATTCCAGCTTAGTTTTTTTCCGTTCAGGTCAGCGGCGCTGTAGTTCGCCACTTTGATGTCGGCTGTAAAGTTTTCACCGGCAGTCAGTGTAAACCGATCAAACTCGGCAAGCAGCGTGACGGGCGCACAGAACTCGCGCCATCTTTCGGGAGTAATGGTTCCCTTCGATTCCATGAAGGCGTTCAGCGGACCAACCAGCGCCGTGCCCTGTCCTGGGAAGTCCTGTAGGTCGAGCAACTGGAATCCACCGAAGCCCGGCGTGCGAATGCCGGATTCCATATCTTCGCAATACAGAATGGACGCCCAACGTCCCGCTGCCTTGAAGAAGTCCGGCCACTGCTCCAACATGCCCTGCTTCTCCAGTAACTCGCGCCCAGCTTCCAGATTCCACGGTTTCGTGACGCCCGTGTATTTTTTAATTTCGTTGTAGTCTGGATAGTAGCAATATTGCCCCGTTTCATGCCCAATGACCGGAACTTCAGTATCCGCCAGCGCCTTGGAAAAGTTCACGCGGGTCGACGGTCGGAAATGATTGATCGGTCCACCGTCAAATTGGTCTGCGCGGGAAAAAGAGGTGCGCGTAATGTTTTCATAATTCTCCCACGTCTTTGTTGAGGTTCGGACGGTGGTCCAGTAATCGTCTGTTGCGCCCTTCACCGGATCGCGAAAATTGTTATTGGAACCCTGTGTATAGAGACGGCGGTTGTCATCGGCTTGGCGAAAGCCGTCCACCAGCCTCTGCATCACGTTAACATTGCCTTTTAGTTCGTTTCCGAGCCCCTGCATGACAAAGGAGGCATAGTCGCCGTATTGATCTAGAATCCGCGCGCCCTCGTCATGAAAGAAGGCCTCGGCCTCAGTCACCATCGAAGCACCAAACTTGCGGCCCTTCTTCGTTTTTTCGGAATCGAACGCCAACGCATTGACGTCCTTGATCTTCACCTTGCGTTCCTGTTCATACAGCACGCCCCAGCACGGCAGTTCGGGCTGCATGTAGATCCCGACCAGATCCGCTGCCGCCAATGCCGCTTCCGGCGGGCACCAGGTGTGAAAACGGTAATGATTGATCCCGTATTCCTTCGCGACATTCAGGACGCGTACCCATTGGGCGACATCCAGCGGCGCATAACCGGTCAGCGGAAATACGCAGGCATCATGTTTGCCGCGCAGAAACGTGGTTTTTCCGTTAATGACAAACTGGGAGCCGTTCTGGCTAAACTCGCGCATACCGAATGTGCGTCCCAGCTCCTGCTTCTGACCATCGAACGTCAGCGTGATGCTCGCGCGGTAGAGTGCTGGATCAAACTCGTTCCACAGCAGCATCCCGTCGCCCATTTTGACGACAGCCTTCACCACATCGGTATCGCCGCTGAAGGCAAACGGAACACTGACGACTGCCGGAACATGCTTCTTTCGTGTATTGATGCTCTTGCAGGCAATGCCGATTTTCCCACTTTGTTCACCTGCGAGAGTCTTGTTCAGCGTCAGTTCAACAACGGCCTGTTTTCTTTCGGGGTCGGGAAAAATCCGTATCCGCTCCAGCCAGACCTTAGGCGTCGCTTCTAACTGGAGTCTGCCCAGCAAACCATTCCAGTTGGTTTGCGTATCCTCCACATTCATGTGCGAGCGTCCGGAGGGCGAGCCCTCTTTGACGTTATCCACGGCCACGATAAGTTCGTGTTTGCCAGGGGAGACTTCACCCAGATCATAAACGTGAGAGGTGCTCAACGAAGGATTGCTGCCGAGATACCGACCCTCCAGCCAAACTGCGGTTTTACGAGTGCGTTCCAGGCGAAGTACGACGCGCTGCCCCGTCCAGTCAGACGGAAAATCAATCGAACGCCGATACCACGCGGTCCCTTCAAACATGAATTCGCGAGACAGGTGCGTTGTCACCGTTCGGTCGGTATTGCGGATTCCTTTGCCATTCTCAGCGAGCGATCCCGGCAGCGAAACGGTATCGTCGAATGCCAATTCGCCTCGGATCGGAGCATCCCCCAACGCGATGCCCGGCTGGAGCTTCAATTCCCAGTTCCCGTCCAGCGGGATTGTCTGTCGGCTGTTAACACTCAGGACTTCCGGCAGTTCGGAAGCGTCTGCAGTCGCGGTAAATCCGAGCAACAACACGAACAACACTTTTCCCATCACTTTGTTAACCATTTGTTTCAAACTCAGACCATGCATCTGTCGAATGTTCTTGCCATCACTCTATGCGTGATCATTGCGGTTCGTTTGTTGTTGCTTCGACACGAAACGTTCCGGCAAATTGATACGTTTCTCCGGGCGTTGTCATGTCGACCAAGTTCTGGATAACTTTCTCGGCCTGGACGACCAGCGGGTTGCCCAGTAGCGACTTGATTTCAGTATGCTCGAGCTTTCCGTCAATCTGAAATGGGGGATGAGCATCAAACAGATTGTTGTAGAACCCGGCGCCGCCCTTTTCGCTGGTGTTAGTAAAGACCCCCAGGAGGATGCGGTTCATGTGGTCGCCGTCCCGCAAGCGTGCCCAAAAATTGACCTTCCAAGCTCGGGACCAACCGGTTCCATTGTCGCCTCGCAGCTCGAGTGTTTTCCTGCATGCGTCGAAAAGCAATTGCTGAGGTTGCGGCAGGTACGGCGCGGCACCGGGATGGGAACACGAACGCAGCTTGCCCGCCCACCGCGTATCGTGGTTGAACTGAATCCGCTCGTTTTCGATGCCGCCAAAAACCATCGCACCCACCGAACCATTGCCGACCGGCAACGCGTCGGTCCACGCTGTTGCCGGTTGGTCATCATTTAACCTCCGATGGTCCCACTCGCCTTTCACCGCTGACGCGGACAACACACTCCACAAACTCAGTCGTGTCAAGATACTTTGATAGTTTTTCAAAATGCTAAGACTCATTCAATCGAAAAATCTTGTCGCTGACCGTTCCGCCGGTCCGCTCCTTTCTTGTTATGCGCCCCGTGGAGACTCCTGGCTTCGCCCGAAGTGAAAACGATGGATCGACGGAACGATCCACGACGATTTTCCCCAAGCGATTCAAGCAGCACGAGTCACTCACTGCTGAAACTGATAGCGAAGACGTAGGCAGCTTCACACGGTTTTGTTCCATCAACATTGATCACCAGGCCATTTTCGCCTTGCGTCCAGGCAACAGAATTATCGCCACTGACGAATGCGACTTCATTAACCCTCTTCGATTCATACTGACTGTCGGAGGCAAGCGACTTGATCTTGAAGGCACCGTCCTCCGGCCAGCCCAGCGAGATCGCATACAGAATGCCGTTGTTTGTTGTGAAACGAATGTCAGCGGCAACGTTCTCGGCATTTTCATGTTCCGAATGATGTCCGGCGCTGACTTTCGTGGGGCCTTCACCGTAGACCTTCCAGGGGCGAGTTCCGTAAATGGCCTCACCGTTGAGTTCCAACCAGGACCCGATCTCGCGCAGAATGTTTTCGTCCTGCTGTGGAATCGTACCGTCTGCTCGTGGACCAATATTCAACAGCAGACAGCCGTTTTTACTGACGATGTCGATCAGTTCGTCGATCAAATATTCCGATGTCTTGTACTTTTGATCACGAATGTAACCCCAAGACGTTTTGCCAACTGCAGTGTCAGTCTGCCAGGGAAGACCACGGATATCGGACATTCGCCCGCGTTCAATATCAAGAACGATCAGATCCTCCGGGAACGCTTCGTTCTTCATGTTTTTGTCTTGAAAAACGACTCCCTTATTCCAATCCAATCCCTTGTTGTAGTAATAGGAAAGGATGCGTTGGTGGACGGTGTCCCAGCCGGGTTTATCCAGTCCGAAATCAAACCACAGTAAATCCGGCTGATACTGATCGATGATATCCGTAGTACGGTTCCACCACAGCTTCTTGAATTCTTCGCTTGGCTTTGAGTCTTTCTCAACCGGTTTCCAATACAGATCGCTGAAGTTGGGGTCGTTGGTATCCCAGTTTGGATCTTTTGTGCTGTAATAACTCCTGTTGAGTGCATAGTGTGAAGAAATCCCGAACTTCATCCCCTCGCTGCGGCAGGCATCAGCCAGCATTCGCATCGTGTCTTTTCGGGGTCCCATGTTGGCTACATTCCATCGCGTGTGTTTCGACGCGTACATTGCAAATCCGTCATGATGCTCGCCAACAGGAACAACGTATCGAGCGCCCGCCGCCTTGAACAAAGCCGCCCACTGTTGAGCGTCAAACTTCTCGGCCTTGAACATCGGCACAAAATCTTTGTAGCCAAACTCGGATGGATCACCGAAATGCTCGCGGTGGTAACTGTAGGGATGATGTGGAGTATTTTTTCTCCACCCTTCCTGATAAATACCCTTGGGGTACTTTTCGCTGCTGACACCTGGCACCGCGTAGACTCCCCAGTGCAAAAAGATTCCGAACTTGGCATCGCGAAACCATTCCGGGCATTCATAGTGACTGCGTATGGAATCCCAATCGGCTTCGTAGCGAAACTCTTCTGAAAATGCGTTGTTTGTCATCGCTTTGCACCAGAAGAATGCGGCAACGAAAGCGATCAACTTATAATATCGGGTCATGCTGTCACGTGGAAAAGTGATTGAGGAATGTGCAAGAGTTAGCAACAGGTAGTTTCCAACTCGTTGGTTTGTTTGGAGTGCCGCGTTTGCACTCCTGGCTTCGCCAGGAATCATGGCGTTGGATCGACGGAGCGATCCGCGACTATCTTGCCATACCTGGGAACGGCTACATCGATGGTTAGTGTGGCGACAACCCCGACAGCGTTCAATCGAAAAACGCCGCCGCTACGTGCGTTGCCGTTTGGAGCTACCTAGCTTTCTTCTTGGCCTTCTTGTTTTTCTGCTTGTCAGTCTCTCCAGAAATGCCATGATCAGACTTCCACTTACTGACAGCTGCGCCCCATTTTCCCTTTGGGAAATCCGCCTCCGTCAGGATCGGTTTGTCAGCGTTGTACTTGAAACCTTCCATCGTCACATTTTCGATGATCATGTCGTATTGATCGGCTGAACTGTCTACCACCGCACCGATCGACGGCCCGTCAAAGAACTTGTTTTCCCATCTCAGGTTTAGGTCGTCGTAGTATTCTTCTGGAATCCCCAGGAAGGCGTGCGTCTTAACTTGTCCATGCATGCCAAAGATTGCGTGGATGTTTTTCACGTAGCTGCCTTTGGCGAAGATTCCATCGACTGCATCTGGATTGTTGATGAGTTCCTTGGCCTTGACTCCGCCGGACCCGATTTGAACTGCAAAGGCACTACCGATGGACTTAATCCCTTCAATCTTCACCACACCGTTCATCGCACTGTGCGGGCCACACATGACTGCACAACGTCCATTTTCATTGACGATATTTTTGCCAGTGATGTCATAGATCGCGGTCTTGTCTCCTACCGCTCCCGTTTCCATGCGAAGGGTGACTCCGCCTTCGGCATAGAGGTCCTCGAAATGAACCGTTTGCGCGCCGTGAAGTTGCGTCAGTCCATAGCCTGCACTGGCGTTGAAGATGCGGCAGTTACGGACAGTGCCGTCGGTTGCTCGAGACACCGGCCAATCTTTGGTCTCGTTGTCAGTCTGAATCGGAGTCAGCGTGATCCCGCAATAGGTGCTGTAGTTGTCCTTCACATCGAGATCGGCGATCAGAAAATTCCGCACCATTTTCGCCAGGATGCCCCGCACTCCGTCGCCTTTTTGTCGCTCGCGGTCGGAGTAATCAATGATCCATCGCCCCCCCAGCCCACGAATACTGACGTTTTCGATAAAGGCTTGCTCTTGTTCCAAAGTCATCTGCTTCTTTTTGCTGGGTCGCTCAGCGTCCAGATTAAAGACCACTGCCTTCGTTCCTTCCGGCCAAAAGGGCTTGATGACCGTGTCCTTTTCGATGAGCAAATGCACGTTCGATTTGAGCAGGATACCGGCAAAGCGGTAGGTTCCCTTGGGGATAACCAGTCGCCCGCCACCCAAAGCGGCAACGTCATCGATTGCTTTTTGAAGGACATCGCTTTGATTCGTTTTGGCGTTGTCATCGACAAGCCCATAGTCGGAACCAACCTTTTTTATCGGTCCGTTAGGGGCCATAGTCTCTGTGTATTCGGCGCTCGCCGTTGTTGCAAAACCGAACGCCAGTAGCGTCAGTAGAATGAGCCTGGACGTCAAATCCATAAGTGTTTCTTCCCAATCATTTTGTTGGTTACTGTCGTGATTCGAGCATTACTCAATACCCAATACCTTCTTCCACCATTTTTAATGGCTTGATCCGACCGGTCGGGATCGAGACCACTGCCTTTCATTTTCGTTTCCAAATTGACTTTCCTGTGAAGCGAGCGATGTGACGCGTTTGCACCTCCTGGGGCCAATGCAGGTGAGATTCCTTCCCTGATCGACTGTCATCAAGTACCAATGGAAATGCGCCAACGAGACTTTAATTGGACAAAAATCTGCACGATCGGTGGGATTTTGTCGAAATGGTGGCTAGGCCGTCAAACGAGTCGAAGGGTTTCATCGCGTGATTTGGCTTTCTCGCTTCCCTATTCGCTCGGACGAGCCTTAGCGTCTTTTTCGATGATTAGACTTTCCTTTACTTTCCAATCCACACTGCGTTCAAAGAGCGTGCCGTAGATAACGACGGTGTTGTCCGAGATGCCCAATAACTCCAGTTCCTTCACGATTTTTCCGACCGCGACATCGACGCCGTAAAGGAGTTGATGATAAACGCCGAGAGTGTGCTGATGCTTTTCGTCGGTGCTGTACGCTTCATCCCAGTATCTTTTGTATTACTGATCCTGGCGTGATTGTTCCGCCAGATGCAGTCCGGCATCACGACCGTAGTTGCCCGGCTTTTTCCAGACCGTGTTCCGGTACACATGGTCAAACTGCGGTTCGCCCTCTGTGCCAACATACTTGAGACAGTTTGCTTGTTGTTTTGAGAATTGAGGGCACGGAGAGTTTTCATGACCGACGGCCCCGTAAAATAGTCTCAAAAAGATCCTGAGGTGGTTGAAGAAGAGGTCAAAGGAATCCTTGACTCCGGTACCTTCAATACCTCGCTGGTCGAGTTTTTTTTGGTCATACACAGCGAAGCCAAACTTGCCCGCATTGGCCACTCGATCGCCGGCCTGTTACCTTCTGTTGCGTTGCTTACTTAGTTATCCGTCCATTCCCGCCAGACAGCTGACATAGAGGTGTCTACTTTCTGGGAACAACTACCTTTTTCTTAAAGGACTCCGTCGGTAGATTGCCGCTCTGCAGCAGCACCGTGACATCCACTGCACTACCGGCCGACAGTTCCTGTTGGCACACAAGCCGTACCATGGAGTTCTCAAACGGATTCAAGGACCGCACCGTCTCTTCGGCGAGGAGTTCATCTCCAATCAACATTTTGATAACAGACTTGTCTGACATCAGTTCACCGAAGTTCGTCACTTCGACGTAGGCTTCAAGACCATCTCCTGTGAATTCGAATTTGGGAGACATCGCTGAGAGCAGCGGTACCTTTCCGTCTGCGCCGGGTAGATCCGACGATCCGAACAACAGTTCGCCCGATGCGTGTTTGCCCAAGAGCTTTCCGGCGAAGTTCTCCGCGGTGAATCCGCAGTCGCTTCCTCCGAAGACCAGGACAAGATGCTTGCCCGCTTTCTCCGCGCGCAACAGCTTACTGCCGCGGCCATAATTGACCTCATCAGACGCCCCGAAGCGCAGCGAATCAAGATCCAAATCGCGATGCGGATCGAAACCATCTTTGGCCCTGATCTTCACTTGAATCTCACCCGTTGTGGACGTGATCGGTTCCGGACTGAGCCTATCCAGCAAGCGGGCCTTCCGCATCGGCAGGATAATTAGCTTGGAATTGTGCGTATCGGCGGGCTGATCGTTATGCTTGCGGCAGTCAATCACCGCAAAATGCACGTGCGTCGGCAGAATAAAATCCTTGAACTGTCCGCCGGGGACGAGGTTCTTCCACGCGGCTGGACGTTCACGCTGAGTGACCTGACCTGACCTGACCTGACCTGACCTGATCTGACCTGAGGCAGGAATCACCATAACGGCCAGGAGAAGATAAAAGGGAAGTGGGTGATCGTGTGCGTCATCTTTGTGGATTCTCTTCTTGGGAAGGCGGGCGTTGAGTTTTCATCGTTTCTTGCCTTCTAAAGTTGTTGTGCAAAATCAAAGCCGCTCCCCGGTTACTGTCGCATCTGCCTAATCCAGTTTGATGTCCAGAGTCTGGGGTGCATTCAATGAGATGGGTTTGTCAAAGCTAATGAGAAGGCGCCCGCCTTCCTGCGAAAACCTGGAACGGATGGGCGTCTTGCCCGCAACCTCAACTTCCACCCAGCGAACTTGTTTGGCACTGGCAAGCTGCAAAGAAAGCGTCTGGCTCTCTAGCCTTCCCCACATGATAGTGAGTCGGTTGGATTGCGTGTTCCCTTGTCGCTTCTGCTCGAAAGAGCCCCAGCCTTCGGCGCTGGAGAAGAAGCACTTAAACGCTTCCGGCGTGATGCGGGGAGCAAAGCCGATCTTGCCGGCCGGTCCGTCATAAGTTTGGCCGCTCAGCGCCAGCAGGACGTTCCAGGAATGCATGGCCCGGCTGTAGTGGTCCGATCCTTCGACCTCGCTCCAGGGGTTGCGTTTGGCACCGTTATAGCGGTTGTGAATAGAACGGATAGAAATGAGCCCTTCCTTGATTAGCCCTTCGGTGATCATGTCGCAGGCCGCTTCGTATTCCAAGCCGGTCCAGACGTTCCATTTGTCGTGGGTGTTCTCGAACTTTTGGCGCGTCTTGTGCGGCCAACCGGCATTAACCATGGCGGCCTCGCCGGGTGCAGCTAACTGGCGGGCATGCGGACGATAGACGTTGTAGATGGTGCCGATGTTTGGAGTCCAACAATACGCGAAGGTGCTCTTGGCCGCTGTGCGACATTGGTCTGGGGGCAAGATGTAGCCCAATCCCAGTTGGTGGGCCCAGTTCTGACCGAACAGCTGTTGCGCATCGCAGGCTCCGCCTTCGAGGTAGTTTGGTTTCAGCCTGTTGAAGGCCTCGATGAAACCGATGGCGTTCTGCTCCGTTTCCATAGCTAGTTTGAATCCGTTCTTGATACCGACTTTGCCTTGGAAGCCCGCCGGGTAGAGATGCACGTAGAACTCGCCGTTCCACATCTTCTCGACCATGTACGCGCGGCCCTTGTCAAAGATGCCGCGGTACCGAGTTGCTAACTCCGGTTCCCCCATGACCTTCGCCATCTCTTCGGCCGCTCGCAGTGCAGCGAGATAAAGCGTGTTGTTGTACGGATTCGGACCGTACCACATCGGGTCCCAGAAAGTCTGCTCGCCTTCGAGCACGCCGTTCGGTTCGAGGCCGACTTCGCCGCTGTCCTTATAGATGTGGTATCCAATGGTGCCCTTCAGCTTGTCCCAGATCGATTCCAGGAAGGCGTTGTCTGGCGACATCAGGTGCTCTCGGTAGGCCTTCAGCACATACCCGCTCTGGGCATCCGAGGCGTAACTATGTGGCACTTCCGGTTTGTCGACCCCGTATCCCCGGAAATTGATGCGTCCGCTCTTGCTGTAGCCGCAAAACTTTCCTTCCCCCTTGAAATCCTGCATCAGACGGACGGAACGCTCCAGAGACGGAAACAGTTTGGAGACCGCGGTCGCGAAGTTGTACACATGCCCGCACGTACCCATGCAAAAACCGACTCCTTCATAGCAATACATGCGGCCGTTTTCCCAGATCGCGACATTCGCGCAGGCCAGCGTTGAAACTGGCATTGTAATCCGGTTGGCCAACCAGTACGGCAGCGTTGTGTCATGGTAGGTGTCGCGGAACAGCGTTGTACTAGAATACAGGTGCTCATAGTTTTCTGCGACATATTCCGCCACATCAAAGGCGTCGCCATACCAATTGTTGTAGATCCGTCCTACCCAGCCGGGCGCCTCCTTCACGGCATCCGTGTAGCGGTTGCCGTTCTCATGGTGATTCGGGAAGAACCAGGAGACCAGGAACGTACAGGTTTTGGTTTCGCCAGGCTGCAACGCGAAGGTAGAACGAAGTTTTCCCACAGCGGGTGCTGCCGGGTTCGACGCACCCATGTTTACCAATGCTCGTTCATCCAGAACGGAAAGGGCCACTCCGCCGAACTGCGGATGCTTGACAACGGCATCCGACTCTTCCACGGACTGCATATCCAGCAGAAGACCGACTACCCCTTTGCCGCGTTTTTCCACCTGGCGCTGGCGCACTTTTTCCTTTTCTGGAAAAGGAATGTTCTCCAACGCGCCAGTCAAAGAGAGCTCGACCATTTTGGAATCGCTGTTCGTGACGGAGAAACGCACAACCGTAAGGGGATTGGCCGAACTGCGGACATCGAGAGGGACAAAAGGGGAAAAGACCTCCGAGCGAATCGAAACCGGCAGGTTCTTGTCTTTCTGCCCGTACTCGATCTGTGCCACCGGGTATTCGCCGATGAATCGAATGTCATCAAAGTCCTTACCCGACAAGCTGTATTGCCGATCAGCCTGTCCCTGCTGCCGTACTGTGATAGAGAAGCTGTTCTTGATCTCCGATGGCGGTTTCTGAGGATTCAGGTACTGGTAGCCCGTGGATAGCCCATGCCCAGCATTGGGAGCCTGAAACTTGTTGAAGGTAGAACAGTAGAAACGCAGCGTCCCCTCACCGGTCACCTCGACCTGGCCGGCCCCGATTCCACCGCAGGGCATGCCGATATGTTCCAGCTCATCTCCCGCGTAGACCTTGCGCTGACCCTTTTCAAAGAGAGATTCTACCCAGTTGGGATCCAGGTTCTTTTCCTGCGGAATATGGGGTTCAAGCTTACCAGGACTTTTCTGGCTAACTTCTTGCGCAACAGCCTCAACAGCGGTCAACGCCAGCATCATCGTGGTCAGAACGTATGCGAGTTTCATGGTTTTCTTTCGGCGTGAGACACAGCCAATTACTTTGATTCCTCAACCTAGTTCACTCAAAACGAAGTTGTGCGGTCGCAATCGTGTCAGTGTCGGCTACGGTGCGGACCCAGCAAGCGTTGAAGTCTTCGGCGAAGCGTTGGGTCGAAATCACCACGCCATACTTTGAGAAGTGAGGCTTGAAGTTCAGGTCTGTCGGAGGCTTCTTCGTGGGGATGCCCTCCGTAACGCTCGCAATGTCTCGGCCGAAGCAAAGCTCGGCGACAGCGCGGTCGCAAGAATGAGAAATGCTAGTTTCGTTTTCATGGTGAGGTTTTCTATCGTTTAACTTTTCCAGAGATCCACGCCATAGACCCAACCCTTGCGAGCGGGCTCTTTGACGAAGGCGTTGAGCTGCGGGCGGTTGATGACTCGCATGTTGTCTGAGTCCCACTCGATGCGTCCGCCGAAGCGTTGGGCGAGTACACCGATCAGTGCGACTTCCGTCATCGGTGCGGCATAGTCAAAGTTCGATCCTGGCATTGGCCCGTCGCCCTTGATGGCGCGCACCCATTCGGCAAAGGGGCCGCCGCCGGGCACGCGAGGATAGCTCTTCTCGATCGTCACGGCACTCTTGAATTCTTGGTTCTTCGCCTTCGTCGATAAGCAGGGCTTACCGGAGCGGCCATTCAAATAGCCGTTCTGTTTGTCGCCGAACCAGAACGAACCGCCGGTCACATCGCCCATATCCCATTCTTCCGGCCGCTTGATATCGGTACCGTCATTGCTCGCTCCGTCATACCAATACATGGAACGGGCAACTTTGTCGCCACGCGCCGGAAAATCGAATCGGATGATCGAGTAATCTGGAAGCACGCCTTCCATCGACGGACCACGCTCGATGCACTCGACAACCGTCGGAGCGTACAGATCAAGAGTCCAAACGGGACCATCCCCGGTGTGGCAGAACCAGTCACCGAGTTGACCGGTTCCGTAGTCATAGAAGCCGCGCCATGAGAGCGGGTGGTAGATCTCGTTGTACGACGTCGCTTTGGCAGGCCCGAGCCAAAGATCCCAATCGACTTTGGCAGGCACAGGCTGCTTCGGCAATGGCAAGCCCGCAGGCTTCTTAAAATACTTTCCGCCCCACGCGGGACCGGGATGCCCGAGATGCACTTCATGTACTTGGCCGAATCCCCCTGCGTCATACCATTCGCGCATCGTACGGATGCCGTCGCCGGTATGCCCCTGGTTAGCCATGTTGGTGATGACGCCGTACTTGTGCTTGGCCTTTTTCAGCGTGCGGGCTTCCCAGATGCTATGCGTCAGAGGTTTCTGGGTACAGACGTGGATGCCACGCTGCATGGCCTCAATCGTGGCCGGAAAGTGAGTGTGGTCCGGCGTGCTGATACAGACGGCGTCGATCTCCTTTTCCATCTTGTCCAGCATCACGCGGAAGTCGGAAAAAGTTGGCGTTCCTTCCATTCCTTTGGGGAACTTGCGACTATCGATGTCGCACAACGCAACGATGTTCTCGCCCATTTTTCCGTCACTCAGATCGCTATCGACGATCAGGTGTGGGTCCTGGTCGTTCGGATGGTCGTAGTCGATAAAGAACTTGCCATCGGCGTACTCCGCGGTCGTCACCCAGCGTTCACGGTATCCGCTAACCGATCCGTGATGGGTCCACGTTTTCATGTCAGTGCTGTGCCATGCGTGATAGCCAAGTTCTTCGTCGGCATGTGTCAACCGCGTCTTTTCGATGCGTACGGGATGAGTGTCATAGCGACGAGCAAGCAGCCAATCGTCCTTGTCTTTCACCGGGATCAGAACAACGGCGTCCCGCGTGTCACTGGGGCCGACGTTGGGAACCTCCCTCCCGTTATCCCACGCCGTCGGCTGCTTGAACGTGATCGACTTGGGAGCAAGCGGTTTTTCGAATTTCTTGACCGTGCTGGAGAATCGACTTTCCTTACTGTGTGATGTTGCCTGGTCATTGGCGATCTCGATCTGCTCGGCGTTCGCCGTCGCTTTTCGCCACTCAGCTTGATTTTTGTTCGACCAATTATCTTCCGCGTTGACAACAGCGATTTGCATCGCGATCAAGCATCCAATCGCAAACAAATAGAGAGACCGCTTCATTTCGTTTCTGGTGTCCTTCGATTCACGGGGGTTTTGATTGAATCGCTTATTCGACCCTGCTAGCGTTCTCTACTGCCTGCCTTGGTCAACCTGGCGACGAAACCGCCGCCGCTGGCTAGTTCGACGTGATGAGACTTGTCGCTGCTGACGGTTTCATGAGTGACTGCAAAGGGAACCGCTGTCGTGAATTCTTTTAGCTTCGCTTTAGGATTGAGGCCGACCAGGTTGACGCGTTCAACTTCGGGATCATCGCGAACGACCTCCATCTCGTAATCTCCATGGGGTAAAAACGAGAGACGGAGTTCGTAGTCCTGCGGTGTTTGTTGACCGTTCAAGATACCGACAAACCAGACGTCACCACTGCGCCGAGCGAATGCTGCGAGCTCTCCGATTCGGCTTCCATCAAGAACTTGGGTCTCGTCCCAAACCGAGGGGATCGTCTGCAGAATTGGAAATGCGTTCTTCAGAATCGGAGCGTCCTTCATCGTCCCTGGATGCTCGGCATAGGTTTGTAGTCCCGTCGTGAATGTAACCAGTGTTGCCAATTGATGCGCCCATGTGGTTGGCCCTGGATTGGTGAACAGGATAGGCGTGTAATCGGCATGTCCCACAATGAAGCGGGTGAAAGGAAGCGCTGCATTGTGCGAAGCGGTAAGCGGGCCTTCTGGCATCTTATTGACCTCAATTCCCCGTATACCCTCGCGTGTCATCTCGTTGGGGTAGGTGCGTTCTTCGCCGGTTGATGCATGACACCCGTGAAAATTGATCATCAGTTTCCGCTGAGCAGCGATTCGTAACGCCGCGATTTCAAAATCGACCAACTCCTTCGATTCGCCATTCATAAAGTCGATCTTCAATCCGACTGCGCCGACCTTGGCAACCTGACCGAAGTAATCCCGCATCTGTGCATAGTCATTGGTGGGGTCTCGAATGTCATCGGAATGCACCCACAACCAGACACCTACGTTTTTCTGCTTGGCGTGGTCGCAAAGTGATTTCACCGTTTCCCAAGGCGCGTCCCAATCCTTCCACCCGTCATCGACCGTCGAATACTCAAAGTCCATTTCCGCAGCGAGATCAATGAATGTCTGTTGTGTTGCCGGGTCGCCAAGTCCAAGTGTTTCCCAACTCCAGGCCGTGCGTCCCGCTTTGATGTAGCTGGTGTCGGCGAATAATTTAGGGTCGGGAGCGGGGTTCAGATTCTTGATCAGGTCGCTGCCAACCAATTCGTTCAGGTCATCGGCCAACATGGTGACGCGCCAAGGTGTCACGATCGTGCCTTCGACATCAAAACCAGCTTCGCCTTCGGTAAAATCGGCGACGAGTGTTCGGTTCCCGACCGCCTTGAGCCGCATGCCGCTGTAGTTGTAAGTCGCCGCCTTGGTGACGGCCGCGTAACCCCGTTGGTTGGGCAGTTCAAAAACGATCGGCGTTCCCTGAACCGGGCCGCTTGGAGAAATCGTGTCAAGCGAATTGACGTCGGTGCAAAGCCATTCGCCCGCGTACGACTTTAGTTTCCAACTCTTGTTCGTTCGCTCGAAGAACCACGCCTTCAGTCCATCCATCATCGCCCAACTGGAGCTTTCGCCATCGACGTGTTGAACGCCATCGCTTGGAACGATATAGCGGTACGCGACGCCGTCGTCGTAAACACGCAGCTGCACCGACAACTTCTTGCCCGTCGGGTGATGTTCTACGGGGAATTGCCAAAGTACATAGTGATTACGTGCTTCGTGGTCGTTGCCTCGCGTGCTGTAGGACTCATCGACAACCGACATCTTTGGTATCCCGAGGCTAACATTGGAACCAAGATCCACTCCATCGACCGAGATACCGAGGGCCGACGAACGCACGACTTCCGTTCCCTTGAACTTGACGCGGTAGCGAAGCTGTTTGTCATCGTCGATGAACAGGGAACTGGACACGTCTCCATCTGGGCTTGCCAATTCAGCGGTGACGCCCAGTGCTTGCTTCCACCACTTCAGGTAAGCTTCATCGGTAAGATCGGGATCGAGCCCGCGAGCCTTCATCGTCTTGACATACCACTTTCGTTTCTCGGCCATCAGCGCGTCGAGATCAACGTCTTCTTGAATCGCTCCCTGGTCGCCGGTCGTTTCGATCCAAGCATCGAGCGACAGACGCATCGCGGCTAGCGTTTGAGCATGAACCGGATCGTCCGCCAGGTTCTTCAATTCGTGCGGGTCAGCGACAATGTCGTAGAGTTCATCTTTGGGCCGAGTGGACGCCATGAACGGCGAATCCCATTTGCCTTCGGCATGAAGGACTTTCATGAGCGTTTCGACTGGATATTCCAGCTTCTTGTAGCTGCTCAGTTGTAGGTACGGAATCTCGGGATGGAAGTTCCGGATGTATTTAAAACGCTGCGTTCGTGCACTGCGGATGCGATCGGGAGCGTCGCCGCAACGATCGCGAGCAGCGAACAGCATCTTGTGTCCCTGCCAATCGTTGGCGAGCAAGTTCCGGCCGGGGAGCTTGGGAGCTTCGATGCCAGCGGCGGCCAGTGTGGTCGGCATGACATCAAGCAAAGATGCCAAGCCTGTTTCGGTGGATCCTGTCTCTATCTTGGCGGGCCAACGGACAATCAGCGGCGTGTGCAGTCCACCGTCGTAAAGCCATTGCTTACCGCGGGCATGGGGGCGTCCGTGATCACCGAAGAATACGATCAGCGTGTTTTCCAATACTCCTTCGGCCTGAAGTCGATCGAGAATTGCGCCAACCTTGTGGTCCATGACCTCGACCGTCGCCAGATAGTTGCCCCAGTCCACGCGGGTCACCGGATGCTCTGGATAACAAGCAGGAATCGGAGCGTCGCTGCGCGGCTTCTCGCTTTTTACAAATCCGCGGTGCGGTTGGCCGATATGCACTTGAGCAAAAAACGGCTGCCCCGGCTTGCGCTGCGACCAGTCATGTCCATCGAAGATCGTCGCCTTGTTATATATATAGTTGACACCGAATTTCGCTACCTTTGTATCCTCGGCAACGCCCCGACCATGGGAGATGAAGTATCCAGCGTTTCGCATCAAGTCGATGGCGGTGGGAACCGAATCGGGCAACTCCTTCTTGTCGCGTGTGAGGTGGTGTTGGCAAGCGATGGATGTTTGATAACGGCCGGTTTGAAAGGCAGAACGCGATGACGAACAAACAGGCGAAGTCGAGAATGCGCGGGTATAGAGACGCCCATCAGCGGCGAGACGATCGACGTTTGGCGTCGCGACATCGGGGTAGCCGTAGCAACCCAGTTCAGGTCCAAGGTCGTCGGAAATGATCCAAAGGACATTGGGGCGATCGTCGGCGTGTAACGCCCGGCCACCGGCAAGTGGCGTGATGGCACCGAGGAATGCAACGACTGAGAACAGAAAGCGTTGCAGTATAAGACTTTTCATTGTTGTTTTCCCGTGTGGTTGCTTTTCGATCGCGACTCGCCGTCGGCTCACTTTTTCCGTGCGACTTCACTTCTTCACTTTTCGCAATTCAGTATTCCACTGGGATACGGCGGACAAAAACCGTGGCAGCGGGTGTGGTCATAGTAGCCCTCGTAGAAATCCCACGCAAACCGTTTGCCTCGGCCGTGCCAGGTAAGAAAGCCGCGATCGAGCTATCCAAACGGAGCGGTCTTGTATCCCGCAGCTTGCGTGATTTGGGCCAGGAACACTTCATCGTCCGCAATCGGATGCGATTTTGCCTTGTGTTCGGCCAGGCGTTATCTGCAATGCGTGTTGAGTTCTGATCGACCATTCGTTTTCAACGTTGAGAAAGGCCAATTGGGTCGCAAACGAGATTCCAAAAGCAAGCCAATCGAGAGACACGTTCATTTCGTTACCCCCGTGTCTTTCGCGACGCCTTGTCGCCATTCATGTTCAGCATCGGGCCGTTGGAAACGATATCTTTGTGCAAGGGAAGAAAAAGCTCTTTCATTCGCTCCAACTCATCGGGACGAGACTCGGCGAGATCGTTGTTCTCGTTGGGGTCGCTTTTCAGGTCGTACAGTTCATACCCCGAAAAGCCAGCCTGTTTGATGTGCTCGACAACCTTCCGTCCGCTCGGACGTGGTTCTGCGATGGCAAGCAGTTTCCAGTTGCCCACGCGAATCGCATAGTTCACTCCGCCGCGCGCGTTGTACCAAGACCAGTACAATGGCGTTCTGCGATGCAACGTTTCACCGCGTGTGACCGGCAGGAAACTCTGCCCGTCGCATTCTACCGTCAGTTTCGCGGTCGCCGCTTCTGCAAACGTTGGCAACACATCCCAGGCGTGAATCGGCGTTTCGCTCCGCTGTCTCGGCTTGATTTTACCCGGCCAGACCGCGAATCCGGGCACACGAATCCCGCCTTCGTGAATGTGACCTTTGGCGCCACGATAGTCTCCCGGAGTTCCCCACGAATAGCTGTTGCGGTGTTCGGGCCCATTGTCGCTGCTGAAATAGATGAGCGTGTTGTCAAACAGTCCTCGTTCTTTCAGTAGCCTAACGAGGTCACCCATTGCCGAATCAAGTTGAGCGACACAACCATAATAAACTTCACGTGTCGCCCGTTTCGCTTTATTCCGCTCGACGCGATCGCCACCATATCGAATCGTTTTAAACGCGTCTTCATCAACCGGACGAAATTTTTGTCGAAATGATTCCGGAGCATACTTCTCGACCGGCATGTGCGATTCGTGAAACGCCAGATAGGCAAAGAATGGTTTCGCTGCTGTGTCGGCTGGCTTGAGCCATTTGGAGAAGTCCGCAACGACATTTGTGGCCATACCTGAGTCGACGGACTCATCAAAACCATGGCGTTTTGTAGCGACTTGCGGATCGGTATTGCTCGGATCCATGTGCCACTTTCCGCCATGAAACGTTGAGTAGCCGTCATCTCGCAACAGCTCTGCGATGGTCGTTTCTTTCTCGGGCAGCTTCATATCGCCTCTACCCACAATGTCGTAGAACCCGACACGATAAGACGCTTTGCCGAGCATCAGTGCGACGCGCGATGGCGAACAGTGAGGTGCGCCGGCATAGTTGTGATCGAAGATCATCCCCTCGGCTGCCAGGGCATCAATGTTGGGCGTCTTCACGATTGGGTGACCATTGAAACTGACATCGCCCCACCCGAGATCATCGCAGTAAATCAGCAAAAGATTCGGCTTTAGCGTGTGTTCGTGTTTCGCTTCTTCTTGTGCCGCTTCGCCCGCCGTGACGTTCAGCGCGCAGAGCATGACGTGAAAGAGAAGTATTGTCGTTTTATGCATGAAGTGGCTCAATTGATTTTGTATTTATGTCTCGAACCGTTCGTCAATGACGCCGGTCGTGTCGCCGAAGCCAGTGGCTCTGACGCTAACACCTCGTAGTGTCGACAACGCCCAGTTCAGAAAGCTGGTTCCTATTTGAAATCCCTCGCGTTTCTCAAGCAAGCCCCGATTGGTCGCTTGCAAGACGTCCCACGCTGCATTCACGTCGCCAAAAAACGAGACGATATAGCTCAGTAGCCTTTGCTGACGGCTTACGAGTACTTCCGGAAATGTCTGCGTCATCTCAGGCATATGCCTGAATACCATCCGTGCTGGTTTGGTTACGGCTAAAACCACTCGTTTTATCCAGAAAGTTCACTGAGTCGCGGATCGTGCTGCGGTGAGCCTTCGAAGGCAGGCTGTCCGAGTCGTCCAGCGACAGCCAAACGCAGGGCTCCGAGCACGATCTAACCCAGCGGCTCACCAGCAGGCTCTTTCCGTAGTCCGCCGGCGCCGAAACCAGCGTCAAAGGACGGCGCGGATTCTGTTCCAGCAGATTCGATTAACCGCGAACGAGCGATCAGGCCCCGCGGTGGTTCAGGTGGACGCAGCTTGGTCCGCAGGATCGTCGTCGCGGCAGGCTGACAGGCCGTCGCGGCCTGCACTTCTGCGTCGTTTGTGAGTTGCATATCTAAGTGGCCCTGCCTGATTTGATCGCATCCTGCATGATTGGGCGCCCCGGGGACCCCTTCGTTGCTCGACTCTGACATTTTGGCTGCGACGACCGACTTTGTGGACGACGCAGTTCAAGCGACCCCGTGTTTGAGTTTGTTCGCTACCCAATCATCGCTGTTCGTGATTCCACTCATCTAGCTGCGGTTTCATGAAACAAGATCTGCATCCATCACATGTAAACCGCCCATTGCTCGCGGAGGAACCATTTTGAGTCGCCATCCCAATCTGTGAATATTCACCACGCTGCACGATTTGGCTAGCGGTACTGATCGAGAGGCGTCACAAAGAGCGTTGCTTCGGGTGTAATGTTTTTTTCTCTGCGAACTATCGCGATCTCGGTTCACATGTTGGCTGCTTGTTGACACGCCGTTTGCTTCCGAGCCAAACGGTTCACGTTCCGTCCGCAGTCGTCTGCAAAGCTGTCGGCTCGATGTATCCTAACGCTCTCCCTTCGTGTGTGAAGTTGGTCCAACCGTCGCGATCCATCTTCTCTTGATCACAGTTGGCTGCGGCGAATCGAGTCAAGGTCCACCTGCCATTAGCACGACGCCTCAAGAAAGTGGGTTGACCGACGTTCCGAAAATCAGAAGCGATCTTGAATCGGGAAGGATCACGATCACTTGGGTTGGTAAAATCATGTGAATTCACTTGCTACAAATCAGTGCCGCGACATGCCTGCAAATAGACTCCCAATCGTGAACCAGAGCTCATTTTGCCCCCGCCCGCGTCCCGACGCTCGCATTCGTATTGGGGTCGTCTTCGCCCGCCATTCATGCGCAGCCAAACTCATTTAAATTGAAGATCGAGCTGGTCACCTCTGGCACGAAGCATCAGTTCTTCGGATACATCGGCCCGTGCCAGAAGGTCCCGTGGACCGCCAGTGGAAGATACATTTTCGGTTTGGAGATCGACGAAATCGATCGACTGCCCAAACCGGATGAAGCCGCAAACGTCATCCTTATCGATACCCAGGATGGTGAAAAGATCATCAGCGTCGACAGAACGCATGCATGGAATCCGCAACAGGAAACGATGTTTTATTGGCATCCGTTGGCTGCCGAAACGCAGTTCTTCTTCAACGACCGGGATTAGTGCCAAAATCGTTGCCGGTGGCGAGAATGACGACGCCATTCTCTCCGTGAACAGCGGGGGTCCAGGCGGTGAGGTCGGTGCCGTATCTAACCAAGATGCTGAGTTCGGGACGCTGGCCGCCGTATCGGTGCCGCGGTAGGTGAAGAGGAAGTAATCGGAGTCGCACATGTCGCTGTCGGGATCGGCGGTGACAAAGTGCCGACGGCCAACTTGCCGGCGTACAGGTTGCCGGCGTACAGGTTGGCGGGGTCCAACTTGTCGGCGTACAGGTTGGTGGGGTCCGGGTTGGCGGGGTCCAACTTGTCGGCGTACAGGTTGGTGGGGTCCGGGTTGGTGGGGTACAGATTGGCGGGGTCCGGGTTGGCGGGGTCCGGGTTGGTGGGGTCGTCGGGGTTTCCGCCGAGCACCTATTCGATGCCGGTTTGCACGGCGTCGCCATCGGGGTCGTGATCGGGATCGCTTGGGCCGCCGTCCGTTAGTTCGACTACAATCTCGTCCGCATCGGCAAGACCGGTTCCGTAGTGGACGATGAATTCGAGCGTTGGGTCACTCGGGTCTTCAACCGTTCCGAAGGTTCCTGTGAGACGGGAAATGCCTGATGCGATGAGCCAAGTATCTCCGCTGGTGAACGTCCCGCCCAAGTTCATTTGGAGGGTAGAGGTGCCACCGAGGGTCGCGTTGGTAACGGGAAGTGTAAATACGTTGGCTCCGTCTGTATCGAAAGAAAGGACACCGTTGTTACCGACCTCAAGCTTTCCTACGGCATTGCCGCTTAAAAAGGTCGCAGCACGATCGAATGAAATCGTTCCGTTGACGACGTAGACCGCGTCCCGAGTGTTCATGGTCGATCCGGCCAGGATGTTCACAGTGCCTAGACCGCCGGCGGCATCGCCGACATATAAATCATGATTGCCGGCGCCAGAGAGTGTTAGGTTCGCCCCCGATTGGAGATTTAGCGTGCCGACTGATCCAGCGCCGACGCCGACTCTGATTCCCATATCGGGGCCACTCGATTGGGCCTTCCAGGAAGTGGCGAGATTTAAGGTTCCCGGCGTTCCATCAAAGCCGAGATTAACGTCGTAGTATTGGCTGGATAGAGAGGCAGTCGTCGTAACGATCTTCCCGTCGTTGATGATGGCGTCATTGCGCGGTGAGGTTGGCCGATCCACCACCTCGGCCGCTGGAGCCCCCTTGTCCCAGTTGTTGGCATTGTTGTAGTCGGTGCCCGTGCCGCCGGTGAAGGTGGTTCGGGAGTCATTGTATCCCACCACTGATGCCAGGTTCGCCGCCATGCTGATCTTGAACTCATCCAACACGGTTGCGTAGGCGGGATTCGATGCAAGGTTCGTGTATTGAAATGGATCGTTGAGCATGTCGTAGAGCTCGTAACCGCCTGATCCAGTCGCTGACTTCTGGATGAATGCGTAGTCGGCACTTCTCAGACAGTAGAGAGTGTTGCTTCCCATCACCGTGAAGGCAGCATCCCTGACGGTCGCGGTCGGATCGTCGAGGGTCGTGGCGAGGCTCTTGCCCTGCAGGCGGGTCGGAACCGGCAGCCCGCAGAGCTCGGCGGTGGTGGGGAACAAATCAACCAATTCGGCGAACGAACCACACACTGCCGGAACCTTACCCGGCACCTTGATGATCAAGGGCACCCGGGCCGACTCTTCATGCACGTACTGTTTCGACCAGAAGTCGTGCTCGCCCAGGAAAAATCCGTGGTCGCTGGCGAAGATGACAATAGTGTTCTCGGCCAACCCTTCATCCTCGAGTTTCTGCAACACTTTTCCCACTTGGGCGTCCATGTAGGTGACCGAGGCATAGTAACCGGCGATCGACTTCTTTTTCTCGGTCTCGTTGAACTTCAGCCTGGATGTGGTGACGTATTTATGGATCACGTCGTCCTGGTCGCCAGCAGACACCGTGGGTGGCACCATTTTCTGCCACGGATAGAGATCGAAGTATTGCTTGGGAGCCACGAAGGGGATATGGGGGCGGACGAACCCCACTGCGAGAATGAAGCGTTCGTTCTTGTGGAGTTCGAGCAGTTCGCAGGCCTTCACGGCCGACTTGCCGTCGGATTGGTCGGTGTCGTCGTTGGGGACGATGACATACTCGTAGGTGTTGCCGCCGATGATCTGGTTCACGCCGCTGTCACCTTCCTTGATGCCGGCTAGCCGTTCGGCGGTCGGATTGCCGCCGTTCAAGGCTGAGTCGAGGGGAATGGCATCCTCGGCCTCGGGTCCTTGCGAATTGAATCGCTCCGTCCACGACAAGGCATCGTCTTCTCCGTTCCCTCCCGCCTGGATGTTTCGAGGCACACCCATGTGGAAAATCTTGCTCACCCGTGCGGCGTAATACCCCCGGTTCCTGAAATACTGCGTCCAACTCTCGCGGTCGCCATTCTCACTGCGCCCGCTGACGTAGCCGAACACCCCCGTCGTGTGCGGGTAGTAGCTGAACATCATCGAGGACCGCGACGGACCACAGACGGGATACTGGCAGTAGGCACGCGTGTAGCGGGTCCCCCCGGCGGCCAGGGCATCAATGTTCGGGGTCAGGCACACCGTGTTGCCATAACATCCGAGCGCTTCCGCAGTTAGGTCATCGGACATGATAAGCAGGACGTTGTAATCCTGTTGGGCCTGTCCGGGAACGGCGAGCAGGACCATCATGGCCGCGACGTGAAAAAGGAGTGGAGCTTTTCTCATAGTGTGTACCGGGTGTTCAAATCGCGATCAATCAATCGTTATCGATTGCTCGCCCCGAGCGATCGATCTTTGCCCGAAACCCAATATCGCGAGGAGAATCAACAAAACGGCCAGACGCTTCGGCGCCCGGCTCAAAATTCCAGGCATGTCCAATACTCCGTTAACCGAGTTCCGATTCATGCTCCGTTGAGGATTGGCATTCAGCCAGTCTAATGTAACAGACGATAACGGACCCGTTTTGTTCCGAATCCCACGGCGCTTACGTGCAGCGGTGCGCCAGGGCGAGTAGGCGGGCAATTCGCGGGACTTGGCTTTTCGGCTTGGTGGACGAATTGACGGGCTGGAGTTGTCTGCGTCCGATACGTCTGATGGCACCGTGGCATTTTCGATTGATAATTGCCACCGAGTAAAGAGTCTCCCCTCGCGAGTGGAAGCCGCAATCGAAACCTGAAACATAAATTTTGAAGAGCCCGGAGGGCGGAGCGACTGCTGCCTCAGTGACCGGAGTAAGCCGCACTATTGCCGTGTCAAAAAAAAGGTTCTCACAGTTTCCTGTCGGCGTTGGCCAGACTGATCTGCGTTATTTATCGCCCCGTGGAAGTTCGAGAGCTTCCCTCACGACGGGAGCGAGGTAAGACTTGAGGTCATGTTCTTCGTTGCCGTTGGATTCTTCAAACCTGGCGACAAGTTTTTGGTAAGACGAATGAAGGTCCTCGTGAAACTGGACCTGGTCAGGGTCGTTTTTGATCAGCAAGGCGAAATGAAATGTGGCTGCGTACCAGTTCTCTGTCGCCACGGCTTGCTTTGCCTGCTCGCGGTGCCACCCGGGATCAAATCTCGCCTTGGTGGCTCGATAGGCTTTCTCCTGTGGTGTGTTCTTGTACTCGAGGTCGACAAGCATGACGTTGTTCATTTCACTCGAAACACGCCATCGACGATTGGGGGAAACCAGATTGACTTCTTGTGGTGGATCCCATTCTGCTGCTTCGACTAGCTTGGTGGTTTCGACGTTCCAAACAAGCTGGTCACCGTCTACTGACTGGGAATAGATCCGCGTGCCGTCGGGGCTGAAGGCGACTCTGGCAACGGTGTCTGAATGACCTCGCAGTGGGGTCATTTCCTGATTCTGCCGAGCGTCCCAAAGCTTGATTGTGCCGTCAGTGCCAGCCGACACGAGCCGCGTCCCGTTTGGGTTGAATGCAATGCTGTACACTCGGTCTGTTTGTAAGTCGAGGGTGGTCATTTCGTGACCAGATTTCGCGTCCCACAGCTTGATCGTTTTGTCGTGGCTTGCCGTGGCGAGACGTTTACCGTCAGGTGCGAATGCGATGCTGGTCACCACTTCGGTGTGTCCTGTGAACGCCATGATTTGCTGATATGTCACCGCATCCCACAGCAGGACGGCATTCTTGGCTGCTGCGGCAAGTCGCGAGCCATCGGGGCTGAAAGTGACACGTGTCATCCATCGTGTCCGTCCTTTGAGCGTCGTGATTTCCTTAAGCGTTCGCGTATCCCACAGTTTTATCGCGCCATCTGATCCCGCCGACGCGAGGGTTCTGCCGTCAGGACTGAAAGAGATGCTGTTGACCGTGTCGGCATGCCCTTTGAGCGTGGTGATTTCGTTGCCCGTTTTCGCGTCCCACACCTTAATCGTTTTGTCGTTGGCTGCCGTCGCGAGGAGTTTTCCGTCGGGGTTGAAGGCCAAACTGTTAACCCGCTCTTTGTGTCCGGTGAGTGTTAAGATCTCTCGGCTTGATTGTGTCTCCCAGAGCTTAACGGTCCCGTCAGTGCAAGCCGACGCAAGATGAGTCCCTGTGGGGCTGAAGGCTACATTGGAAACCGTTGCTGCGTGCCCGGTGAGTGTGGTAATTTCTTTTCCAGACTGAGAGTCCCACAACTTGATCGTCTTGTCTTCGCCCGCGGACGCCATCCTTGTACCGTCGAGGCTTATGGCGACGTCATAAATGGTTCCCGCGTGTCCCCTTAGTGATATCAGCGATGCGGTTTCCTGCCCGGACCGAGCATCCCACAATTTGATTGTTTTGTCGAAGCTTGCCGATGCGAGACGTGAGCCATCGGGGCTGAAGCTGATCCCGTTAACCCAATCTGCATGCCCCCCCAGCGTAGCAATCGCCTGCCCAGACCACACGTCCCACAGCCTAATCGTCTTGTCTCTTCCGGCCGACGCGAGACGCGTGCCATCGGGGCTAAAGGCGATGTTGTGAACAAACTGAGTGTGTCCTCTGAGTGTGCTGATTTCACGATAGGACCGTGCGTCCCACAGTTTGATTGTGTCCTGACTGGCCGATGCGAGGTGCGCGCCGTCCGGGCTGAATGCAACGCTGATCACGATTGCTGCATGACCTGTGAGCGTGGTGGTTTCCTCGCCTGTTTGTGCGTCCCAAATCTTGATCGTCTTGTCAACGCTTGCCGACGCGAGACGCGTTCCGTTGGCATTGAACGCGACACATCCAATCTCGCCCCGATGTCCGGTTAGTGTGTTGATGTCCCGCCCCGAACTTACGTCCCACAACTTGATGGTCGCGTCGTCACTTGCGGATGCGAGTAGCTTGCCATTTGGACTGAACGCGACGCAGGCAACCAGTTTGGTGTGTCCTGTCAACGTGTTGATTTCCCGATACGTTCGCGTGTCCCAAAGCTTAATCGTATTGTCAAAGCTGGCCGAAGCAAGTCGCGAGCCATCGGGACTGAAGGCCACGCCCCCAACCTGGTTTGTGTGACCGGTCAGTGTGACGATTTCCTGGCCCGTTTCCGCATCCCAAATCTTGATCGTGCTGTCACGGCCGGCCGATGCGACGTGTTTGCCATTGGGGCTAAAGGCGACCTTGTAGACCCAGTCTTTATGTCCGTAGCACGTGATATCGCTTCCCTGGAAGTGTCGGCGGCAAAAGTGCCATTCGAAGTTATCACGATATTCAGGCGGGATTTGGTGCAACAGGTTCCGGGCTTCCAAAGCTCGATTGGCTTCCCATCTGGCATTGGCCAGTTGAAATTTCGCAGCAGCCTCGGAGTCACGCGCACGTTTGGATTCGGCGGCGGCAAGGCTCTCCGCGCCGACGGCTCGTTGCTCGTTCTTTTCAGCTTTGTTTTTTTCCTTTAACGCAAGTTGCTCACTTTCCCTGGCCTTTCTCCGTTCTTGGTCTGCTTCCCGAGAGTGTTCTTCCGCGATTTTCTGATGAGCTTCCGCCTCGGCCGTTTTTTTGTTCGCTCGAATCAACCCGTAACCTGTGCCAGCGATACCAGCTAGCAACACAACGCCAACCGCCAGGATGGATGCGACCAGTCCCCGATTCCTGGTTGCAAATTTTCGAATCTGATACCAGGATGACGGAGGTCGGGCCTTGATGGCTTCGCCAGTCATGTAGCTGGAAATATCCTCGGCAAAATCATTCGCCGTCACGTACCTCCGTGTGCGGTCTTTCTCCAGGGCTTTCATGACAACCCAGTCGAGATCGCCTTTGAGGATTTGTTGGAGCCTTGCAGGACTGATCCTGCGATCGTCGCCTACTTCTGACGTCGCCTTGTGGGAAGAGGAGCTAAGTCGATTGCTGGGACGAGGCGGGTCCTTCTCACGGATAATTTCCAGGACCTGCAGCAATGCATGATGTCCGATAGTTTCTTTGTCCAAAGGGGTTGAGCCGGTCAACAGCTCGTAAAGCATCACGCCCAGCGAATAGACATCCGTCCGTGTGTCGACATCGACCCGCTTCAATTGAGCCTGCTCAGGTGACATGTACTGGATCGTCCCGACAATTTTCCCGAATTCGGTGAGCATCGTCTTGTCGGTCAACTTCAGATCGTGCTCGTGTGCTTTGGCTAGGCCGAAATCAATCACCTTGGGGATGGCTTCACCGTTTTTGACGGTAACCAACACGTTTGATGGCTTGATGTCGCGGTGAATGATCCCTTTCTGATGCGCGTGCTGAACGGCTTCGCACACACGTACAAACAGTTTTAGTCTTTCGTCAACACTCAGTTTATTTTCATCACAGTACTCCGTGATTGGAATTCCGTTGACCAATTCCATCACGAAGTACGGGCTGCCGGTATCCGATGTTCCTGCATCAAGGACCCGAGCGATGTTCTGATGATCCATCATTGCCAAGGCTTGTTTCTCAGCATCAAAGCGGGCAATGACATCCGCTGACACTAACTCGGGTTTAATCAGCTTGATGGCGACGCGGCGTTTCACCGGTGTTTCCTGCTTGGCCATCCAGATCGTTCCCATCCCCCCTTCACCAATTTTTCGTAGAAGTTGATATTGGCCAATCATTTTAGTCGGCGTTAGCGCTGCGATATCTTCCCCCGCTATCTCGGACACTTGACCATCCACCACCGTGGCCGAAAAATCGCTTGTTTGTCCGCTCGTAGATGGTTGATTTTCCAACAGCACTTTCTCTGCTTGAGTCACACCCGTTGGCCCAAAGCGGGCGTAGTCAGACACCGAGACTGACTGTCCGTTCTTGACACGGTAGTAGACTTCAAGCGAGATCAGCTCAAGAAGAACGAGCTCCTTCGATTCCTCAGGAAACTGGCTTACGTAGCGTTCGATCTGAGGCGAATCAGCGGATTTGAGTTCGTTTTCAAACTCGTCAACCAATCTGTCAAAGTGCGTGTCCATTAGGTGTGATCTGCTTTGTGATTTATGACGGTCTTTTGACAGATTGATCCCGATTTGATACGAAAATAACCAACGCTGGCGATCACGAAGAACCCAAAATTCTGAGATAAGGACGATTCGAAGCGATTTTGTTACGTTCTTGCTTGAATCGTACCGCTTCCGCCATACTTAGCTTCGTCTCATGACAGACTTCTCTCAAGCACCCTTCCTCATTTGATTCTCGACAGACCATGCCCGATCAACATGACGACAAGACTTCCTCGCTTGAGCAGTGGATCATTGATTCACGCAGTGGGGATGAAGTTGCATTAAATCGGCTCGCCGAATATCTGCTTCCCAAGGCTCTTGAATTTGCCAACCGGAAGATGCTGAATTTCAGCCCGGTCGACGATTATGAAGATGTGGCGATCAGCGCTGTCAAATCCATCTGCCTACGATTCCGCAAGGGTCAACGAAATTTCCTCGGTGAATTGCAGCTCTTGAGTCTGCTTCGTCAATTCGTGACCGGGAAGATTCGAGATCGGCGGAAGTACCACTTGGCTGAGAAACGCGACGTCAACTTGAACATCACTGAGGATGGCTCGACCGGGAATTCGCCCATCCTGACCCACGCAGTGGTTGAAGCAAAATCGATATGGCTGGATGAAAAATCCATGAATCTGCCAATTACTGAGCAAACCTACTTAGCGGAAATGCTGGAAGGTCTTGGAGCAGACGTGCAGGGACTGTTTTCGGAGCTAGTGAAGCGGCTGGACGAGAACCCGCGAAAAGTATTGATGCTGATCACAACGGGCAATCCGTCAAACAAAGAACTGGCTGACGAACTGGATTGTGCTCCCACATCAATTGAGCGATATCGAAAAGCGATCCGTAGAAAGCTTGAAGAGATCGTGAATGAGTGATTTGGGCCGTCGTTCCTAAACCATCCACCTGGGAAGTCAGCGTGCGCCGGATCTCGCTCGCTCCTGCCTTGGCTGCGCCTTCAGCCCCGCTTCCGGAAGCTAATTTGCGTTTCGCGTGAGATGTAGGGCATTTCATCGAGCTGCTCTGGGAGAATCACAAGAATTCTCAAATTCCCCCGAATGGCGTGAGGGGTGCGGGAGGAAAAGTCCATCCTCCTGTTGAACCACCAATTTGAGCACCTGAAATCTTCACCGAGGAATAACAATGCATCTCCGCCATTTCGCCTATTTAATCAACAGGGACAACAGCTCGGTCAGATGGGGATAAGGCTTCGTCAACGGAATTCCCATTAACAACCAGCGTCCCGTCCATACGCATGGAGCGTCTGTCACGGGGCATGGCTTTGGGCATGGCTTTGGGCATGGCTTTGGGCATGGCTTTGGGCATGGGAATTCTATGAACGGCCGGGTCTTCCCCTAGTGAATTTAGCGTTTCCAATATCTTATCAACTAATTGTTCACAGAAGAGATTGACTATTATGTATGCAGAAAAATCTATCGTTCCAGCCAATCCGGCGTTTTGTTCTTGGTCGCACTGCTTGAGTCGCACAATGCCTTGTTGGGCGATGATAGTTTTTGTTGCGGCCAGCTTGCTGAACCTAAACTCGGCTCAGGCGCAAACGACCTATTGGCTGGGCCGAATCGACAACACAGACTACGTGTTTGACTCACAACTTCCTCAAGGCTTTGGCGATTCCATTGCCAAGGCAGATGCCAACACTTTCAAAGTCAACAAGAACCCAAAGGGTTTCGATTCGCTGAATGCTTCAGGAACTGCTTATTCTCTGGTGGAGGCTTCGGTCACATCAGACTGGACGATGTTCGAAAGTCGACTTCCCAAACGGGCGGTTTCAATCGCGTTGAAAAGTGGCGGAGGTGGAGCGGAGGGATCTTGGGTCCACATGGAAACAAGCGATCCTCTTGTCGAGCAGTTTGCTCGCAATCTGCCACAACGCAAGAAGGGGAGTTGGTTCAATGCAGATTTGATAATTCTTGTGTCACCAGATGCCGCTCAGCCAGCCGTCCGATTGCCAATTCCCAAGACCACTCTCGCGCGCAACGCCATGATCAAACTTGGAGAGCAGACCCTCGCAGGATTTTTCTATCCGCAGGTTCAACGACCGCTGCATATTGTTCCGTTCCGCCAAGCCATGCTTGACTACGGAAATGCCGGACGACAGGACCCGGACTTCCGCAAGCACAACGGCTCAAAAACCGCGACCGACCTGAGTGGCGACACGACATACGCTGGAGAACACAAAAAGTGGGAAACCATCACCAAAGACAGCCCAACACCGCCGTACTTTAATGACCACGTCACAAATAAAGAACTGACTGAAGCAGCTCAGTTTCAAGCGGAATACCAGGCCAGCATCGATACGATGACTCATGGTGGACCTGCGTCCTATAAAGGTGATAAACGGCTGATCGATTTCAACACCCGTGTCGGTTACTTCAAAGGGCCAGGCAAAAGCTTTGAGGCGTGTGGTGCAGGAAGCCCAGGAGACTTTCCGCACGTATGGATGGTTGGCGAAACTCACTTCCGTCCGTGGTTCAATGTCGGCGGAGCCATTCATCAGGTGGGTTACGGTGCCGCAAAGAATTCAAAATCCGGCAACTGGTACTACACGGCTGTGATCTCGCAGACACCTGTGACGGAACAGCCAAAAACAGCACCGGCTGCTGGTAATTCTGTCGCTGCCACGAATGCTGCCGCTCCGAAAACGGGAACGAATCCTGCGGCTCCAAACGGAAGTGCGCCAGCAAACACAAACATCGGAACGAACCCCGGTGGTCAACCTGCAATGCAGCCGGGCAGCCCGAGCGGTGGTTCACAATTCGCAACCAGTAAGAAGATGACTGTCGATTCCTTGGACGCAGCCATCAAGAAAATGACGGATCCCAACGACGGCGGCTACAAGTTGGTTTACGATGCCGACCTCGGAAAGCTGGGGGCAAGCTTCTCATACGACGTGAATAACAGCCAAACGGTGGGCGACTTCAACTCGATCGCCTACCTGCTGGAACTCGATTCGCGGTCAGGTTCATCCGAAGGACTCGGAAGCAGCGTTTTCGATGAACCCACGGTGAAGAAAGTGTTTGTCACGATGAATGCATTCACAAACGACGCTAGCAAGGTCGGCATCCCCGTTTTTGGCCTGGGTGCATCCTTTCAACAAGCCGTGGAATCGATGAATGTGTTTTCAAACGTCGAAGGCATCAACGGTATGGGCACTGGAAGTATCGAATTTTGGCCTAATGACTATGTCGTTGGAGAGGGCGAAGTTTATGACTCCAAAGACGAGCCGAGTGGCAGAGACAACGGCTATGGCTCGATGCAGATTCACAACCCTCGTGGTGAGACGGTTTTTGCGCTCAATGGATGGAGTGGTGGGCCCAAGGCTGACATCGGAATCGGTAACAGCGCTATCACCAAAGAAGGCAAAACTCACAAGGACTGGACGTTTGCCGATAACGCAGACTCGTACTCGACCAAGCGTCTGCGTATTTACGTCCGCTCGCGATAGAGCAACGCCCGCACGACGTCGATGAAGCAAGTTCGGGCCAGGTGCCGTTTCCGAAATCTACGGAGAACCGAAGAGTGGCTTGCGGAAGGTGGCGAGGTCTCTGCATCTCGCACATGCCTTGTTGTGCGTGCCTTGTTGTGCGTGCCTTATTATGAACGAGAAGAACATCTCAGAGTCTGCTGCAACTTGGTAGCAGGCTCTTTTCATTCACTAGCGGACGTTCAGCCATTGAAAAAGTCTGCTTTGCGGCTTTGAATCCCAGAAGCGATGGTTCGAGGTCAGATCCCGCCGAAGCGGTGATCGTGACTGGCGGCCAGCCCTGATTGTCGAACCAGTCCAAAATCGAGCAACTTGGCAACGTCGTACATTCCACCGCGATTCGCCGAGAAGAGGTTCGCAGGCTTGATGTCGCGATGGATCAAGTTTTGGCGTGGGTACCGGATCGCTATTTTGTGGTCTCGGGATACTTCATGGCCCGCACGGCTGTCCTCCCGGACGCTTGTTGACATCGTGTGGATCCGAATCGTATTCTGAGATTCTGGCGTCATGGAATCAATTCACATCTGTCCGTCGCACGTCGCCGCAAAGAGGTGCATCATGATCTCGATAGCTTACACTCTCCGACCTTACACTCACCGGTTGGCCGTCTCTGTCTTTATCCTTGTCTTCAGCCCGTCGGTCACGATGGCGACTGCGGACCATCCGGGCGAAAACATCGCTCTGGCAAAACCTTATACCCTTTGGCCCCAACCCAACTATTCCCACTGTACCGATGTGGATGACCGGACCCAATTGACCGATGGCAAGTCGACCAAGGAGTATTTTTGGACTCAGCAGGGAACGGTCGGCTGGACGCGCCCGGCATATAGTTTGGTCACTGTCGATCTGGGACGGACGGAACCGATCGCCGGCGTGGCATTCACCACCGCCGCAGGAACGGCGGGAGTGACGTGGCCGGCAGAGATTCGCATTCTCGTCAGCGACGATGGCAAGAACTATCGCGATGTGGGTGACCTAGTCGCCTTGGAACACAAGCGTTACGGTTCGTGGCCTGAAAAGTATGCGATCCGCCGTGTGATCACGCATGAGCTTGCGACCCGCGGCCGCTATGTCCAGTTCATAGCCATTCCCTTGGCCGGTGCGCCCTACCTGTTTGTTGATGAAGTGGAGGTGTTCCGCGGCGCGCAAGAGCTACTGCAGCGAGATCCGGGCGGCAAGCCGGTGCAGAGTGCCAAGGCGGTTTTTGAGCGAGGCCGGATTCACCGGGCCTTGCAAATCCGCTACACCAAAGACGCAGCGAATCTACAAAAGGCGATCAAAGACTCTTCGGTCGATCAAGCGGTCAAGGCACAACTGCTCAAACGACTCAGCGACGTTCGAAAGCAACTAGACACTGCGGCGGCCGAAATGGGCCCCAATTTGCGGGCGGTGCTCCCGATAGGTGATGCCCACGCAAATCTGTTCCAAGTCCAGGCTGATTTGTGGAAAGCTGCCGGTCGGCCGAGCTTCTGGGGGGGCGTGCCGGATCTCTGGGGACCCGTGGCACTGATCGGCATCCCACCGGCACCATCCGACTCGAGCGTTCAGGTACACACGATGCACGGAGAATACCGCGCGGCGTCCGTAAATCTCTATAACGCTACCGACCAAATTCTCTATGCCCGCGTGCGTTTCGAGGAGCTGCCCGGCTCGCCGACCCCCGATTATGTCACCCTGCACGAGGTGGCCTGGACAGACACGGCCCAATCGGAGCCGATCGCGGCGGCTCTGCCGGAGGTAAGCCGCCAGCAAGGTGCATGGACCGTCTCGGTACCGCCGGGACTGACTCGCCAAGTCTGGTTCACATTCCACGTGGCCGATCAGCCGGCGGGCAGCCACACGGGAAAAATCGTTGTAGACGCCGACAGCACGAAGCCGCTGGAGTTTCGAATTCAACTTCGTATCTGGCCGTTCGAATTCCCCCGCCAAACAACGCTGCACGTCGGCGGATGGAGTTACACCAATGGCGGCGGCACTTACGGCGTCACCACAGATAACCTCCAGGAGTTTCTCGGGCACATGCAGTCGCACTTTGTCAACGCGCCGTGGGCGACTTCCGCTGCGATGATGAAATTTCGATTCGACCCGAGCGATCTAACCAAGATCGAGTTGGACACCCAGCAGTTTGACAACTGGATCGAGCAGTGGCCCGATGCCAAGCGATACCATGTGTTTCTCTCGGTGGCCGACTACGCTGGGCGGATCGCCACTTCGCTGGGCGGGGCCCCGATCGACTCGCCCGAGTTCAGCCAGCGCGTGGGGACGTGGATTTCCGCCTGGGTCCAACACCTCAAGAGTAAGGGGATACGGCCGGACCAACTCGGATTGCTGATCCATGACGAACCGCACGAAGGCTCCGACCTCCAGTCGCTGCTGGCCTGGGCGAAGGCGATCCGGGCAGCCGAACCGGAGGTAATCATTTGGGAAGACCCGACCTACCGCAATCCGACAAAGGCACCGGTGGAACTGTATGAATCCTGCGACGTGCTCTGCCCAAACCGGCCGATGTGGCTCACCGAGGGTCAATCGTTTGCTGACTTCTATCTTGACCAGAAGAATGAAGGTCGAACACTGGAGTTCTATTCGTGCTCCGGACCCGCCAAGCTGCTCGATCCCTATAGCTACCATCGCCTGCAAGCCTGGCACTGTTGGAAGGTCGGTGGCACGGGCTCGTACTTCTGGGCATTTGGTGATAACAGCGGCGCTTCCTCCTGGTGCGAATACTTCGCCAAGTCCGGCCCCTACACGCCGCTGTTCCTGGAGGGCCAGACGGTCACCGCCGGCAAGCACATGGAGGCGATTCGGGAGAGCGTGGAGGACTACGAGTATTTCGTGATACTTCGCACGGCCGTCGAGCGAGCTAAGGCCGCAGGGGATTCTCGGCCCGCGGTCGCCGCTGCCGAAGAGCTGCTGGCCCACGGTGCCGACACGGTACTCGAGGCCCAAGGCGTCTCGGATATCCATTGGTGCGAACCAAAAGCCCGCACCGGAGCAGAGGCGGTACGGGTGAAGATCCTGGAAGCCCTACTGCGACTGCCTTAGTAGGTCCGCGACTTGACAAGTCACCCCTACTAATGAGACGTCACTCTTCGCTCGGTTCGAGCAAGTCGAGACCAAAGTTGTCTCCCTTTTCGACCGCCGGAACGCCGACGGCCATCCATTCGGGCTCGGGTGCCTCTTTTAGGTAGTAATCAAAGAACTGTTGCATGCGAGTCGCAAAGTCGCGGCGATTGTAGTCGCCCATGACCCAATGCGGATCGCCGTTGTAATTGAGCATCCAAGCCGGCTTTTCGAGACGCCGGAGCGCCACAAATAGCTCGATCCCCTGGTACCACGGAACAGCACCGTCTTGATCATTGTGCAGAATCAATAGGGGTGTGTTAATCTTGTTGGCAGAAAAGAGGGGTGAATTGGCGATGTATTTTTCACGCGCCGACCAAAGGTCTTCGCCGATCCGGCTTTGAGTCCGCTCGTACTGGAACATACGACTCATACCGCTGCTCCAGCGAATCCCACCGTAGGCGCTGGTCATGTTGCTTACGGGGGCTCCCGCTTCGGCACATGCAAACCTATCGGTTTGCGTCACAAGGTAAGCCGTCTGATAGCCACCCCAACTATGCCCCTGCATTCCGATTCGGTCCTTGTCAACGAAGCCTTGGGCAACCAAATGGTCAACGCCCGGAAGGATCGAATTAACGGCACTTTGGCCGGGCTGGCCTGTCGTGTAAGGAATGTCTGGAATGAAAACGAGGTACCCGCGGCTGACGTAGAAACTAAAGCAAATGATCGAACGGCCCGCCGCAGGTGGATAGTAGCGATGCAGATTGTCTGAATTGCGTTCGTAAAAATAGACTAGCATCGGGTATTGCTTGGACGGATCAAACTGATCTGGTTTTAGCAGAAGGCCATCAAGATCTTGCCCATCCTGAGCTTTCCAGTGAGTCAATTCGGCGGTGCCCCACGAGTAATCGTCTTGCTGGGGGTTGGCATCGCTGACGCGGTAAATTTTCTCGAAGCCGATCGTGCTCGTCCAAAGATCGGGAAACCGTTCAAAGGTGCTTCGAGTCAACACGACTTGGTCACTGTCTTTCGCTTTTCGTAGCCCTGCCAGATTCTCGTCCAACATGATCAAGGGACGTAGTGCATTGTCTTTGGCGTTCTTGTCTTTAGCGTCAACATCTTGTTTCGCCAAATCGAGAACATAAAAACCGCTTGCTTTGGTATCGCGATGAAACGCTTTTAGAATCATCGATTTGGATGGGTCGATGGAACGCTGCTTACGATCGAGGCTACTGTAGCGAAAACGGATATCACTTCTGCGGCCCTCGCCAAACGTGATGCAAATCGGTTTCGATTTGCCGGTTGGATCGAGCTTCCAAATGTCGTGCGAATCGTAAACCAAAAGTGCTTGGTCGTTATCGATCCATCCCGCCGTTCCGTAGGCGGACGGTAAGGTGGGGCGGTCGTCAAGTTCGTTATAGAGCGGATGCTTGATTCCTTTGCTAATCTCGATTGCTTTCGCTTCCTTTCCTTGAGTCGCTTTTGCGAACCACTTTTTTTGTTTGGCATCAAACCAAACGATAAATTTCCCTTGAGGTGACATCGACGCATCCCAACGAACCTTTTCCAAAACCCGTTCGCGGCGACCCGTGTTCAGATTGACGAGGTAGACGTCTTGGAATCCAGGAACGTCCCAAGAGAGCATCTTGCGATAGGGGACGTTGGTGTTTGCGACCGCGATGTTGGAGGGCGATCGATCGTCGAGGCGAACCGACGGGATTTCGCTATCCTCAAGTTGAATCACTCTATTTGACTTTAGAACGTAGGCAGCACGGTAACGACGTTTGCGTTCACGTTCGGCCTCGAGAAGTTGTTGCGGTTGTAGTTGTGGATCCTGCCAATGCCAAATATCCAATTTGGCTTGATCGTCGGAATCCTCATCCTCGACTTCACGACCTTCCGCTTTGGCAAGACGCTGCTTGAGCACGGGTTCAGGAATTGGAGTCGTTTCGAAATACAACCGACGACCATCCTCCGAGAAACTCTGGTTTGATTCTGGTGCGATCCACCATTCCTCAGGTAACCCCTGGTCACCTTCGGTCACGATGCGTTTCGCCTGCTTTGCCCCCACGTTCCATTGATAAAGACCCCACGACGGCATCTTTGCTTCGTAGTCGTCTTTATTGGTGATGAACGCTAAACGCGAACCATCTTCGTTAAACGCCAGATTCTTGTATTCGCCGACACCGCTGACGAGGGTGGCCAAATCAAGCGAATCGAGCTTGATCACGTGAACACCGTCGATGGGGCCGCGATCCTTCGAGTCTTTGGAATCCTTGTGGTCTTGTTCGTCCGGCTCCTCCTCCGGTTCGCTCGACTCGGGAGGTTCAATCGAAGTCACAAAGGCGAGCCGTTTTCCATCCTTCGAAAATCGAAAGGAATGGACGAAGGGAAACGTCCGCAGCACCTCGGTATCGAAGTTGATCAATTTTAGAGCCGTGCCGACCGACTTTTTTTTCTGCTCTGGATCATCTTGGTCTTGATCCGATTGTTCTTTAGCTGATTCACCCTTTTCTCTGTTTTTTGCAATCTCGGTTTTGAAGGATGTCGCGATTTTGCCACGTCGATGAGCGATTTCCTCGCGGCTCTTTAGCTTCAACTTCTTCTCGGGCCGTCGAAGTCCTGCCGGCGTTACCTCATAAATTTCACGGTCCTCCAGGGCAGTTTTGTCGATTTCGTCAGGGTCGGATGACTTCTCCATCAAGCAGGCAACCCAATCGCTGTTTTCCTCGGGTAATCCAAAAGAACGCACGCCAGAGAGCGTCCGCAGATCGCCCGACGCGAGTTCAAGAATTTGCAATGCCGAATGAGGCATTTCATGAGGTTCCTTCTTCTCCTTGCGCAGCTGCTTCAGCTTCTTCATTTCCGGTGTGACGCGATAGATCACAAACCGACTGTCATCGGTGATTTTTGCATCGGCCCCGCGTTCAATGACGTACTCGCGGGCCGTCTTGGCATGGTGAATGTGTAACGTGTCTTCACCGTCAATCTCGCCGCTTATGACGGTGTACAAGATCCAATTTCCATCGTTGGAAATACTTGCTCCCGAAAGGGTGTTCCAGATGTCATAGTCGCTATGTTCAAGCATTCGGCGCGTGATGTCTTGCGAATGGATGTTGCTGCAAGCGACGAAAACAGCGACAGTGAACACCGATGCGTTGATGCCGACACGGCGTGCAAAATCGAGAAGAGAAATCATTGAAGGTGTCCCAGGAAGCAAGTCGAACCAAACGCTCTAGGATAATTACGTTCAACGAATTTTGAACCTTCAATTCGACACTCGAGTGGAACTGCCACTTAGTAACCGAATCGTTTGACAGATTTTCTTTGTCTGCCGAAGCAATTTCATCTTTCCACAGTCGACTATCGCCGCTGAATCAGCCAAGACTAAATTCAAAGAGAAATTAAAATTGGGACGTGTGGAAAGAGTACTAAATCTTGTCGCTGAGAGGTCGAAAACGGATCACTCTCGGCCGCGTAACGCACAACCTGTCGAACATCATCGGATAATGGTCCGTCTAATCCAGGTACCTGAGAATCGTCGCGCTAGGTAGTGAGCCTAGCGCATCCTCAGAGCACGGGGCCGAGCATGGCGATGGTATTGTTCCAGAGCCGTCGACGCAGCGGCCACTTGGCGACGTCGTCGACCGTGACTTCTGTCGAGCTGGCAAGATAAGTTTGCTGTCGCGCACGAAGCTCTTCGGTTAACACTTTGTCGGCGAAGAGAATACTATTCTCGTAGTTGAGTTCAAAGCTGCGGCGATCCATGTTCGCTGAACCGATCAACGAGACTTCGCCGTCCATTGTCAGTGACTTGGTGTGTAGTAATCCACCGACGTACTCGTGGATTTTGACGCCGGCGGCAAGCAGGTCGGCGTAGTAACTGCGGCTGGCGGCTGCGACGATCCAGGAATCGTTGCGAGCGGGAAAAATGATCGTCGTGTCGACGCCTCGGTAAGCGGCAGCGCAGAGCGCGTCTTGCAGCGACTCGTTAGGCACATAGTAGGGAGACGATATCACCAAATCGCGTCGCGCGGCATATAACAGCGACTCGAACATTTCTGGCATTGCCGAATATCGAATCGTCGGTCCGGTAGCGACGACGCTGGCGAGAACGTTTCCCTTTGCCTCAGGCATTGGCGCACGTAATCGTTCGTCCAAGTTCTCGTCGACGGAGGCCATCCAGTCGCTGGCAAAGACGTACTGGTTTTGCTTGGCGATCGGACCTTCGAACCGCATCACGGCATCGACCCAGGGCGCGTACTTCGGTTTGACACGGAATTCAGAATCGGCGCAGTTCTGGCTGCCGCAGTAAGTGATGTGTCCGTCGATCACAAGAATCTTGCGATGATTCCGAAGGTCAATGCGACCGAAGAAAGGACGCAGCAGCGGGTTGCCGATCGGCAGTGCAACCGCCACATCCACGCCGGCATCACTCATTCCCTTCCAATGCGGAGACTTGATGAGGTCCCGCGAGCCGAGTCCGTCCGCCATGGCGCGGCACATGACCCCGCGGGCTGCCGCGCGTTTGAGTGCCTCGATTATTTTGCAACCGTTGTTGTCGGACAGCCAAATGTAGAAGATCAAATGAACGTGATCTTCCGCGGCGTCGATGTCGGCGACCATCGAATCGATCGTAGCGTTGGAGTCTTTCAGCAAATTGGCGGCATTCCCTCCGACGGCGGCGAACCCGCTGATGGAGTGACCGACGTCGAATAAGTGTTGATATTTTTCAGGCACTTCCGGTCGCGAATCGCCTCCAGCCGTTGTGATCGGCGGCAGGCCTTTGATCACTTCACGCATGCGCGCGACTCGGCGGCGGCCAATACTGGTTTCCCCCAATAGGATATAGACCAAGATGCCAAAGATTGGCAGCGACACGATGACAACGAGCCAGGCGATTCGTGATGCGGGTTCGCGATGTGGTCGCAAGATGACACGGATCATGACTGCCACCAGAATCAGAATGTGGGCAGCAAGGGTAACGGCGGCCAAGTTCATATCCAGGTCCTCAAGTGACAGATACCGTCGATGGGAAGCGTCGCGACTGCGGCAGGCCAGCGGCCACAGTAAGATATCGCCGATCGGTTTGTCTCGTTGTCTCGACTCGCGTTCCGACTTTTCGACGTCGCATCGTGGTGTAGTGATGCTCATCCTCTCGGCGTCAGCATAACAAATCGAGTAGGCACCTTCCACTAGAAATCAAGCGGGCCACCAGAGATCAAACGTGATGTGAGGGTTGATGAAGTTCCTATCCAACGTGCCCACCTGATTCTGCTCGACGGTGGCTTCAAGGCCATTGAAGAGGCGCGAGCGTGTGGCGTCAAAGTCCCACTTGCCACCAATTCGATGGCTTCCAACAACCATCTGACCGCCTTTGTCGGATATCGCAAACAACCAAAAAGGATGTTGGCGACTGGGGCTGAGTCGCACGAGATGCGGCCGGACGCAAAATCGGAACGAGCACTGTTTACAGACGAGCAACTGGCGCAGTTCAAACCGAACATCGGCTTGCATGCCAAGACGATGGTCTTTGATCGCAAAGTCACGTTTAAGGGCTCGTTCAACCTGGATCCTCGTTCGGTCAATTTGAATACTGAAATGGGCCTTCTGGTCGAGAGCCCGTCGCTGTCACTGGCGGTTACCGCCAGCGTTGAAAACGGCATGGCGCCCGGCAATAGTTTGCAGGTCATCATACAGGACGTGTCTTCACCGAGTTTGGCGGACTACCTAGTTCACACCTCTTGGTTGGAACCTACAACACAGGTGAACTTACCCAGTTTGATTGAAATGGTTTGTCGTTTCAGCCAGGAGTCGGGATCACGTTCCCTGCAAAAACGTGTTCCTGGATGGCCGGCTACGTGGGCCAGCAGACGCTGTGGCAGGATCGCTGCGACAAGAATCGACGCGTCTGGCTGACAGCCAGCATGGGATGGGCAGATGAAGAAACGAAACCGTACAACTGGCCAGGCACCTACACGATCGAAGCGCAAAGGACTCAACAAGAACCGCAAGGGCGACCGAATCGGAATTGGATACTTCTACTCGGATGTCAGCGATGATCTGATCAGCCTGCTAGGCGTGCAGTTTGTATTGTCGGGCCTCAACGATTTCTTTGTTTCGTCGTAACAAAGCGAATCACGATGCGGCAACGAAGGCTCGAGGCGCTGTCCCATCCCCTCGTCACCGCGATGTTGCTTGACGGTACACTCTGCGACTGCGTGTCCGCACCAAAACGGACGCTTGCGGATACAAAGTTAATCGCCACGGAGGCCTCTCTTTACGGATTCCCGATCGCAGATGCGACGAACCAATTTACGGCTATGTCGTCGATGAGCACGGTGAGCACATCCGTTTATCGCTCGGCGCCAAACACGAAAATCGATGTTGGCAGAGTCAAAGTTGGTTTCCATCTTCGATGACAAGCAGCAAGAATCGACGCTTGTCCGTCTAAGTCTATCGCGGCAGAAGTGTGTTCGACATAGAATGAGAACGGTTTGATTCGCAAATAGATATTGCAACGGGTGCAGATGGAATGACACGATGCCGATTTCAAGTTCTAAGTCGCAATGGAATAGGTCGCAGGGTGTTCGGCTCTTGGGTTGCGGTGGCTTGCATTTTTTCAGTCACCTACGGACAAGAGGCGAAACAGGTTGGCCCGGCGGATACGTCAAGTCCTCGAGCGACGCTGAAAAGTTTCATCGATTCAGTCAACCAGTTTCACCAGCGGACGATGGAGGAGAGATTCTTTGATCGTCGCATTGGACGACATATGGCCCCGGTGAACCGTGCCCTCGATTGCCTCAATACAAACGAGTTGCCGGAGTACGCGCGCGAACAAATGGCAGGCGACGCTGCGATTCGTCTTAAGGAGATACTCGATCGGGCACCGCTGCCGCCTTACGAGGAAATTCCGGATTTGGATGCGATCGAGGCAAACGGCGGGCAACTTGCCCGCTGGCATCTTCCTGGCACTCGCATCTCCATTGCCCGCGTCGAAGAGGGGCCGCGCAAATACGAGTACCTCTTCACGCCTGGAACGATCGGGCGAGTGGCTCAATATTACGAGGAAGTCGAGGAATTGCCTTATCGAACAACAGGCCCAAATGTTTCACCGGGTTTTTTCGATTGGTATTTTTCGGCGCCAGGCCACCCAAGCGTTGCCCGCATCGTCGACCGATTGCCGGATTGGATGCGGGACAATTTCGCCGGGATATCGGTGTGGAAATGGGTTGGGCTCGTGATGTCAATGCTCCTCTCGATTACGTTAATGATCGGTATCTATCGCGTGCAAAGAACACTTAGCAATCGCTGGCGTGATGACGCGCCGATGAAGTATTGTTTGATGATTCTGTTGCCGATCCTGGCAATGCTGGTTCCCTTTGCTTTTAGTAGCTTTACGCAGAATCACTTGACGCTCCGCGGGACCCCCTTGGTGATCGTCAGCTTTGCCTCCCGAGTGGTGACTCTTCTGGCAGGCATTGTCGTCATCTTCGCAGTCACCGACCGAGTTGCCGAGATCGTTGTTAGATCGGAACAAGAAAACCGTCGCCGGCTCAATCGTCAACTGATTCGAATCATTGCTAAGATCACGGCCATCGTCGCATCCGTTATTGTTGTTCTCGAAGGAGGACAAAGACTTGGCATTCCGTTAACGACTTTGTTGGCTAGCGCTGGCGTGGGTGGCCTCACCGTTGCGCTTGCGGCTCAGCATGGCTTGAAGAGTGTTTTCGCAACACTGATGTTGATGACCGACAAGCCATTTCGTGTCGGAGATCGAATCCTCGTTCAGGGATTTGACGGCGTGGTTGAGAACATCGGTCTGCGCAGCACACGAATTCGACTGTTGTTAGGACACGCCGTCACCATTCCCAATGACGAATTGGCGGGGCACAATATCGAGAACGTTGGAAATCGAACCAGCATTCGCCGCGTCACCGACCTCCAATTACCTTTGAATACGCCCAGAGAGAAGCTCGAGAAGGTTGTCGCTCTCATCAGAGACTTACTTCGTGATAACGAGAACCTGGATCCGGAACTACCACCACGAGTGTTCTTCAATGAATTCAATGAAGGTGCGTTTAATATTCGGATCATGTACTGGTATGTGCCGCCGGATTACTGGAAGTTCATGGAATTCACTGAACAGTTAAATCTTGAAATCTGCCGAGTCTTTGAAGAGCACGGAATCAGGTTCACTTTGCCGGATAGAGTGGCGCACACAGGAATCGATGGCGATGAACAACCGGTCGATGTAAGGGTACTTGGAAAATGATCCATCATCGCGGAAGCATATCTTTGCGGATTCCCGATCGTTGAGGACTAAAAAACGATGTACGCCGATGCGGTCGATGAAGACGGCGAACAGTTCAAAGCACCGTTCAAGACGCCGTTCAATTAACTCAAGAGCGAAGCTATGGCATTCACGCCTGATGACTCGGCAATTCTTACACCCAACGCCGACTTTCGACAAAGAGGGTGAAAATCACAGGTCAATTTTACAGATGGTTGTTGGGCTGCAAAAACCGCTTCTTGCCATGGTGCTCCTTTAGAACGGCCAATCGTGTTTCAAGGTGCTCGATTTTCAGTAATTACTTGCGGCTGAGCCAACTGGCAAGGATCACAACGAGCAACTGCCTCGGTTGCAGACTGAATGTCATCGACGTCTCGGTGGTCCCGCAAATCCGAGACGATCATTGGTGTGAGACGAAATGTAACCCAGCATTGACAAGCTTCTGAACGTTCAGAGTTTATGGCTGCTCCAGTGAGAACGGTTGGGGGAACTTTATCGACGCGATTAAGCACGTCAGTGCAGCTGAGGTGCATTGCTCACAAAACTTGAAATTCCGTTTTTTCCGTGTCTTATGGTCGGCTAATTTTATTTCCCCCACGAGGTACTCGGTGCTCTCGTTATCGCTAACGGGGATTCCTGGACCCAACGACGGAGGATGCAATCCCAACGTACCGCAAGTCAGGACCGTGTCACCCCCGCCGATACAGTTATTGCCGAATCAGGAGATTTGGTTTGGCCGCCTGTAGCTTGGTGATCCCAGCGATTGAGATATGGCGGCAAGCATTGATGTCAAGTGTCTCCAGGTTGCTTAGCGCTGTGAGCGCCAGGATGCCATCATCGGCGACGCTCGTTTTTCCGACGTGGAGTGACTCTAGATTCACGAGCGAGACTAGCCGTTTCAAACCTTTATCCGTAAGCCGAATATTTCCGGCCGGATATCCTACACCCTCAAGATTCAAGTACTTCAAGGTGGTCATTTCGGCCAACTGTGGCATGCCTTCATCGCCGACCCGAGTGGCCCAAAGATTGAGATCTGCCAGTTTGGGCAGCGTCTTAATGAAAGCCAGTCCCTCGTTGCCGACGATCGTCTCGCTAAGATCCAAATCCTCTAGATGCCGGAGAGGCGTAAGGTGAACCATGCCCTCGCTGCTCAGAACGTTGCTACGGAGGGAGAGACGCTTGAGCTTTGTGAGGTGGCCGACATGGCGCATACCCTCGTCGGTAACGAATGTGCGAAAGAGGGTCAGGTCTTCGAGGTTCTTCAACTCGGAGATGCTTTCGAGCCCCGTGTCATCGATGCTGCAATCATGCAGACTGAGCACGCGGAGATTCTGAAGTCCCGCGAGATGCACGAGCCCGGCACTGGTGATTCGGGGCCCCTGCAGCTTGAGATCCTTGAGCGTTGTGAGACCCTTGAGATGCGCGATACCGGCATCCGAAAGCTGATTGCATTCACGCAGGTCAAGCAACTCAAGGTTCTTCTTGTTCCTCAAGTGTTTCAGGGCACCGTCGGTGATATACGTTTTGACCGCGCGGATGCGGGTGAGTTTCTCCATCTTCGCGAAGTGGGCGAACGATTCGTTGGTGATACGACATCGCCGCACGCTGATATCGCGGAGCGCTTTCAACTGTCGCAACATTTCGATTCCAGTATCGGTAACAGCCGTCCCCTCTAAGTCAAGTCGCCAGAGCCGAGAGAGCCCCACGAGGTGCTTCATACCTTCATCGCCAATGTCAGGCGCGGAGATATTAAGCTGTTCAAGCATCGGCAGCGCTGCCACAAGGGCGAGCGTATCGTCAGTCACGTTTGGAATCCCCGACAGATTGACTCCAACCACACGGCCGTCGCCGTCGAGTGTGAGGACCTTCCCGTAATCGTCTTCGTTCTCGACGAGTGCGAGAATCTCGCCCGTCGCTGTCGCCTCCGCTTCACCAGTGCTAGCGTGTGCGGACAGGGGCTGCAATTGGCCGTGCACGGACATCGCACAACTCAGGAGCGCAAAGACGAGCAGTAACTCGCGAGAAAACAGAAACTGCATGGATGTTCCGCCCATTGATGCGTTAATCTTCGATGATGTTGAAGTCGCGAAGCCAGGCGACAAAGCCGGCAGGCCACATCGTTGTTGACTCGCCACGTCCGACGCCGAGACCGAATCCGTGTCCGCCGCGTCCATAGACGTGCAATTCCGCATCGACACCGGCCTCCAAGAGATGGGAATAGAAATCGATGCATTTTTCGACCGGCGTTAATTCATCATGGCGCGCGTTGATGATAAACATCGGACATATGGGCGAGTTCTGTGACTCGGGTTTCATGCGTTGTTCAATTGTCTCGGCGGCATCGTCAGGAATGCCTGGGTAGAACAGTCCCGCAAAACTCGGCATCCCGCTGACTCGACTCTCAAGGCTCTTTGACTCGGGATGAAGCGAGCAGCTGATCGCCAAATGGCCGCCTGCCGAGAATCCGCAGACACCGATTTTGTCGGGTTGCAAGCCAAGGTCCTCTGCATTTTGCCGAAGGATGCGGATCGCCTGACGGCCGTCAGCCTGCACGGCTAGCTGATAATTCTGCCATCCATTCGGTTTGCGGAGCTCTTCTTCCGACCGGGTGCGATACTTCAAGACAAGAGATGTGACGCCGTGTTCTTTGAGCAAGATCGCAAGGTCGTGACCTTCCCGATCGATCCAAACATCGCGAAACCCACCGCCGGGACAGATCACCAGTCCCACACCGCAGGACTTCTTCGGTCGATGGATACTGTAGGTTGGTGACGACACGTTGCTGAATACTCGGTTGAATTCCGAAAGCGAATCAGGTCTCACATTGGCTGAACGCAGACTCTGTTCCCCATTCGGTTGGAATTCATGTGGCGGACTTTGCGATTCCCAAAGCGGCGATTCAGGAGGCAATTCAACTGCCGACAAAGGTGTGCCGAGGCAAATCAACGTTGTCATGAACACTGCAGCAAAGACTCGCGATACGCTTAAGCGGCCACGCTGGGAATAGGTTCGGTGTCGTGTCATCGTAGGTTTCTTGCGGGTTTGAATGGATACTGCGGCCGGTAGCATGCTCCGGCCTCAACGAAAGACCATCATTGAATCTTCGGTCCGGATATAGATGCTGTTTCGATCCATCGCGGGCGTGGCGGCAATGGACGCATTGAGATTGATCTGGTGCGTGATCGAGAACTCATTACCGCATTTTACAACCGTCAACACTCCCTGGCTTGAGACGAGGAGCAGGTGACCGTCGGCAATGATCGGTGAGGCGTTGTATTGGCCGGCAGCTCCCACTCGCTCTCGGTAGACCACTTCGCCGGTCTGTGTGTTTACGCAGCTCAGGATGCCGCCCGAGCGGATGAGATAAAGTCGGCCCGCATGAAAGACGGGAGACGGAATCTCAGGGATACCGCTGCGCAAATTCCAGGAAACGTGTGACTCGGTGACATCGCCTCGCCCGCCGGGCTGAATCGCCGCCAGATTGGGCTGGCCCGTGCCGACGCGCATATCGGCGGTAAACTCTTCCTTGGTCCAGAATCCGTCTTTGTTCGAGTCACGCCAATCGAACAGGCCGTGCTGTTGCTGTTTGCGGCGCTGCGGATCTTTGGCAAGGGGACGCCCGAATCCTGGATGACTGGGCTGAAGTTCGGGGCGAAAAGGCAGGGTGAATTCTTTCGTGATTTCATCGCGTCCGATACGTTCGTCGCCGTTACGATCGAAATGTAGCATGGCAGCCCAGAATGGCTCTGGGTCCAATTCCACGTCCCCACGCCCGCCCCGCATCGACACCGAAACAAACAACTTTTCGTTGCCCGCCACGGGAACGGCGATGGGTTCGCGTGAAAAGCCAAGGACTCGCCATTTCTCTTTCCCTGTCTTAGGGTCATAGCCACAGACACGTCCATTACCGAGCACGACCAAATCGGTTCCGTCCTGATAGGTCCAGATCATCGGAGTGGACCAGACGCCCCGATGATAGGGCCGAGGTGTTTCCCAAAGGAGTTCTCCCGTCGCTTTGTCCAGGGCGATAACCTTAGATCGACTCAATTGGCTGTCCGGTAAATTTGCATCGTCATCCAAGGTCAGAATGAGGCGTTGCCCATGTAAGATCGGTGACGTCGCCACGCCGTACATGCTCTTTGGGGTGGGGATGGGTTTCTTCCATCGTTCGCTGCCGTCGATATCGTAACAAAGCAAACCGTACGATCCGAAATAAACGTAGACGCTGTCTTCATCCGCGCAAGGCGTTGAGGCCGCCGGGCTGTTAGCAAGGTGGCCTTGTTCCAACTGCACCTGTGGCGCAAGGCGTTTCCATACGATCTGACCTGAGTTTGCGTCGAGTGCCACGGTCGTCAAACGGTTGTTTTCGACGCCGGTTACGTAGATTCGTTCTCCCCAAAGAACCGGTGACGACTTGCCCGGCGGCAGCGGCGTTTTCCATCCGGCCTGCTGTGCAACCATGCTCAGCGGTGGCTTGAAACCGGCGGCGGTGCCGGCCCCATTCGGTCCGCGAAACTGATTCCAGTGAAGGTCGAGTGAGTCAATGTCATCGCGCGTAGCGGAAGTCGTCAAGACTTTCGGCGATGGAGGTGAATCAGTGCGGGGCAACCGAAACTCTTCACGAGTTCCGCTACTTTCCGAACTGTTCCACTTGGAAGGCGTCGGGGCTTCATCAGCTGAGTTCCAGTCCGCGCCGTCGGCCATCACGCTGGCGGTGATGTCAAGTAGCTGCTGTTTGAGTCGGTTCACGATTTCCGGGTGCTGCTTCGCAATGTCGGTCTCTTGTCCGATATCCGCGTCGAGGTCATACAGTTCGAATCGTTCGTAGCCGCCGGCTTTGATGGCCGGGATCCATGACTCCTGAAAGCGGTTCAATTTCAGGAACTGAATTCGCAGCTTCTCAGCTTCCTTGTTCGCAAAATTCGTGTTGAACACCTTGCTCCAGAGTCTTCCTCCATCACGAAGCTCGGGGCTGTTTTCACGTTTCAGACTCACTTCGACCTGATTCATCAGGCCGTTCATGGCTTTCAGGTCTTTGAGCAATTCGTAGTCGCGATAGGCAACCAGCGCGAACCGGCCATCTCGGACGGTTGCTGTCGGGTTGGATGTTGGCAGCAGGAAGAACAATGGAATGTGGCGTTGGAATTCGCTGCGGCGACCGGTCAGCAGCGGCGAGAGGTCAGAACCGTCCAGGTGGACTCCCTCGGGCTTGTCAATTTCGGCTAGACCGCAAATCGTCGGCAACAGGTCGACCATGCCGGCCGGTTCTCTTTCAACCTGCCCGGCCTTGATTCCGCGGGGCCAGTAAAAGATGCCGGGGACTCGAATGCCGCCCTCGAAGTTGGAACCCTTCGACTGTTTCAATGGTCCGTTGCGTTCCATGCGATAACTGCCGTTGTCGGACGCGTAAACGATGATTGTGTTCTCGATCGCACCGATTGCTTTCAGCTTCTCGACCAATCGGGCGATGGCGCGGTCGGTATTATCGATCGTGCCGCTGTAGATGGCCGCCGGGTCGTCGAGCTCCCCGTACTGCGACACGATTTCATCCGGTGCGGCGATGGGTGCATGCGGTTCGTGGAACCAGATGTTGAGAAAGAACGGCTTGTCGGCTTGTCGTTCCTTCTCCAGCCACGCGATGGCTTCGTCAACCACGATCTGACAGGCGTAGCCTTCGATCCTTCCCAGCGGCTTGCCGTGCCGATGGAAGTTTACCGGGTCTTTATGACTGGGATGGGCCGTGTTTTCGGTCCCGAACCAGTAATCGAAACCATGATCGTAAGGCGTCGGCTTTTTTCTTTCTCCAAACGGCAGGCCCATGTGCCACTTGCCAAGATGTACGGTGTCGTACCCGTTTTGTTTCAGGACTTCCGCAATCGTGACTTCGCTTTCGAGTAGATGCATGGCGTGATCGCGATCGCTGATCACATGATACACGCCAGAGCGAATGTGATGCCGTCCGGTCATGACGGTCGCACGCGACGGCGAGCAGACTCCGCAGCCCGAATGAAAGTCGGTAAAGCGTACACCCTGTGCGGCGAGTTCATCGAGTGCCGGTGTCCCGACCGGGCCGCCATAGCAGCCAATGTCCTGCCAACCCAGGTCGTCGACGTACATGACAACGACATTCGGACGTTGGGCGGCAGCGGCCCGCTCGTTCGATGGAACGAGAGCGGCCAGGAACGCAACCGCCCAAAGGCCTGCAAGTCGCGCGGATCGAAAACACGTAGCAGAACTCGTCAAGAGTTTCGGCAATCGCAGCTTCGCACACCGAAAGTCTTGACGACTTCCGCTACGATGAGGTGATGCCTGATGAATACAAACAGCGTTTGAAACGCCTGGCACCGGAGTATTACCGCGGTCATGCGTGGGTGCATTGGACGTTGACGATCGAAGATCGTCGCACTGGGTGGCTGGATGCCAGGTTCTTATACAAGTTTCGTGAACTGCTGACCCATGCAATGTTTCGGTATCAGGTCGCATGCCCGATCTATTGCCTGATGTCGGATCATATTCACATGCTTTGGGCCGGATTGGCGGACAGTACCGATCAGCCGACGGCGATGAAGTCGTTTCGTCGTGATATGAATGATGCGTTGAATCGAATCGGCTTCGAATTGCAACGGCAGCCCTACGATCATGTACTAAAGGACGAGGAACTCGAACGTGATGCAATCGAATCGGTCGCGGAATACATCGCCCGAAACCCGGAACGCAGCGATTTGATTCAGTCTGATGCATTTGCCTCGTATCCATATACTGGTTGCCTGTTGCCCGGTGCAGCACGACTGCGATTGTTTACTGACGAAGGTTGGGATGAGATCTGGAGGACGCTTGCATTTCTAAGACGGACAGAATGTTATCGAAGGCCAGATCCTAAGTATAAAAAAACCTCGTAGCGGAACTCGTCAAGCGTTTCGGCAAAGCCAGTCGTGGCAACGTGGCCGAAAGTCTTGACGACTTCCGCTACGAAGGAGGAGTGGTGGATACATTGGCAAGTGGCTCCCAGTCCGGTGCATCGGCCATGACATCTTCATAGAGCTCCTGCAGTTTCTTCTTGAGACGCTCGGTGACTTTCGGTCGCTGTTTTGAGATGTCATTTTGCTGCAGCGGATCAGCGTTTGAGTCGTACAAAGCAAACCGGCTGAATCCGCCTGCCTTAATCGTCGGAATCCACGCTTCCTGGAAGGTCCTTAAACGAACGAATTCGCCCTTCAGCCGGTTGTATTCGGGGCTGGAGAAGGTGGTGTTGACGACGTGGGCGCCCAAGTTGGGCGTCGACGGATCGATGCCCGCCAACCTGGCCATCTGCCGAGTCAAGTCGTTTTTCCTGGCCTGATCCGAAGGCAATTTGTAACCACTGTAACCCATCAGTGTGTAATTCCCTTCCCGCAAGGTGGCCAGATGACCCGATGACGGTGAAAGCCAGAACATGGGTTGCGAGCGATTAAACGTCCCTTTCTCAATCAGCAAAGGTGACAGATCCGCGCCATCAAGATGCACGCCTTTGGGTTTTTCAATGCCGGCCAGGCCACAGATGGTCGGCAGCAAATCAACCGATCCCGATGGCGTGTTCTCGACTCGTCCTCCCCGGAAGCCACGGGGCCAGAAGAAGATCCCGGGCGAACGCAAACCGCCCTCAAAGTTTGATCCCTTGTTACCATTCAGTCCGCCATTGCGATCTGTTCGATAGCTGCCATGGTCCGATGAATAGATGATCAATGTATTGTCGAGTTTGCCCATTGCCTTGAGCTTGGCAACAAGGCGCCCGATGGCTCGATCAGTATTGTCGACGGTGGCGGAATAGATGGCGGATTCGTCCTTGAGGTCTCCGTAGAGCGACACGATCTCATCCGGCGCCGCAAGTTTGGAATGAGGCTCGTTGAACCAGATGTTCATAAAAAACGGCTGATCGGGATTTGCCTTCGTTTCCAACCAGTCGATCGCATCGTCCACGACCAGTTGGCATGAATATCCTTTCAGCGGACCAACGGGTTTGCCGTTGCGTCGAAAATTAACCGGGTTTTTGTGACTTGGGCTGGCCCCGTTCGAGAGGCCGAACCAGTAGTCAAAACCGTGCTGCGTGGGCGACGGTTTCCTGCGTTTGCCTGAGGTCATGCCGATGTGCCATTTGCCGAAGTGGGCTGTTCCGTATCCCGCCTTCTGCAGGACTTCCGCGATCGTCACCTCACGCTCGAGTAGATGCATGTTGTGCCATTGATCCTGCAGGACGCCGTAAATGCCGGTGCGGAGATTCTGCCTTCCGGTAAGGAGGGTCGCCCGTGACGGCGAACAGACCGCTGCGCCAGCGTGGAAGTCGGTGAACCGGACACCGCGAGCCGCCAGGCTGTCGAGCACCGGTGTCTTGACTGGCCCGCCATTACAGCCGAGATCCTTTGAACCGAGATCGTCAGCCAGCAGCACGACGACATTCGGAAGTTTTCGAGAGGAGCGCGTAGCGGAACTCGTCAAGACTTTCGGCGATGGAGGTGAATCATTGCGGGGCCGCCGAAATTCTTGACGAGTTCCGCTACGAGCCGGAGACGCGGCGGTTGGGGTAGCGTAAGCATCGGCAACCGGCTCCCAAACCGGTGCGTAGGCCATGACGTCTTCGTAGAGTTCCAGCAGCTTTTTCTTGAGCCGCTCGGTGACTTTCGGTCGCTGTTTTGAGATGTCATTTTGCTGTAACGGATCCGTGCTTAAGTCGTACAGCGCAAACCGACCGAATCCGCCCGCCTTGATCGCGGGAATCCACGCTTCCTGGAAGGTCTGTAGACGCACCCGCTCGACATTCAGGCGTTGGAATTCGGGACTGGAGAACGTTGTATTGCTCACCGCCTGAATAAGGTTGGGCGATGAAGGATCGATGCCCGCCAGTTCTGCCATCTTTCGCAGGACTTCGTTGAACCTGACGTGATCAAAGGGCAGTTGATAACCGCGATATCCCATCAATGTGTAGGACCCATCGCGCAAGGTGGCCAGGTGGCCTGATGACGGCGCAAGCCAAAGCAGGGGCTGGTCGCGCCGGAACGCTCCCTTCTCCGTCAATAAAGGCGAAAGGTCGGCGCCATCCAGATGCACGCTCGCCGGTTCATCAATGCCGATCAGGCCACAGATAGTAGGCAACAAATCGACCGAGCCGCATGCCGTGTCTTCAATCCGACCACCGCGAATCCCACGGGGCCAAAAGAAGATCCCGGGCGAACGCAAACCGCCCTCAAAGTTGGAGCCCTTGTTACCATTCAGTCCGCCATTGCGATCTGTTCGATAGCTGCCATGGTCCGATGAATAGATGATCAATGTACTGTCGAGTTTGCCCATTGCCTTGAGCTTGGCGACAAGGCGCCCGATGGCTCGATCAGTATTGTCGACGGTGGCGGAATAGATGGCGGATTCGTCCTTGAGGTCTCCGTAGAGCGACACGATCTCATCCGACGCCGCTAGCTTGGCGTGAGGCTCGTTGAACCAGAGGTTCAAAAAGAATGGTTGGTCCGGAGACTCCTTTTGGTCCAGCCAGCGGATCGCATCGTCCACGATCAACTGACACGAATAGCCCTTCAGTGGACCGACGGGTTTCCCGTTGCGAAGGAAGTTGACGGGATTCTTGTGGCTGGGATGTGCGCCGTTGGACAGACCGAACCAGTAATCAAAACCGTGTTCGGTAGGCGACGGCTTTTTCCGTTTGCCGGAAGTCATTCCGATGTGCCACTTGCCGAAGTGTGCCGTGCCATATCCGGACTGCTGGAGCAGTTCCGGGATCGTCACTTCCCGCTCAAGCAAATGCATGTTGTGCATGTGATCCTGCAGCACACCGTAAATTCCCGTTCGCAGGTGTTGTCGCCCAGTGATTAAGGTTGTCGCCATGCACGACAATATGTTTTTGCAGCCGAATCGGGGCCGGCTCCATATTCAACATCCAGTCGTGGTACTGGAAGTTGTCATGGAGGACTTCGCCGTCAAATTCGGCCGAAAACGTGCGGCCTTTCACGATCAGCTTGACCGTGTGCCAAACGCCGACCTCGGGATCGATGTGTCGGACGTGCGGCTTGTGTTCTTCCTTCAGTCCCACCTTCATCGCCGTCTCCTTCGGCAGGAAGTAGTAGCTTTCGAGGTGGCCCATGCCGCCACGGGACCGTAGGTTGAATTGCTCCATGTCCCCGAAGCCAGGAATCTCGGGAATCAATCGCCGAAAGTTGATTCCGCTATCCGAGATCGTCGGCATTCGAAAGTCAAGCAACAGAACAAAGTCGCGATAGTGTTTCTTTGTCGCCAGCGATGCACCCCAGGTTTCGATCAGCCCCGATGACTTGAGGACGCCGTCCTCGATAGACCAAAATTCCTGGACCAATGGTGGAGTATGCCACCCTTCAAGATTCTTGCCGTTGAACAGAGCAGTGAAGCTAGGCGGTGGAACGTTTAGGCCGCTTGTTTGGGCAGCTTCCTCATCTTCATCTTCGAGTTCCTTAATGAAAATGTTTCGAAACTCAATGGAGCAGGGATTCCTCACGCCGGGGCGACCCTCCACAAAGCGGTGCTTCTGAAAGCGGAGGTGGCTCGGCTCCATGCTGAGAATACCCGGCGGATACTCAAAGCGTTCGATGATCACATCGCCATCAACTTCCGCGCTGACCGTTTGGCCGACGACAGTCAGCTTGATCGTATGCCATTTGCCAATCTCAGGATCGATTGATTTGATTTTCGGGTGTTGGGGCTTCGGCAACTTCATGACTTCAGGAATCAAAAAGAAGCTTTCTAAGTGTCCAGTACCTGCACCGCTACGGAGGTTGAACTGCTCGGCATCCCCAATCTTCCCCTTCATCGCAGGCAGAAAATCACGAAAATGAATTCCGCTGTCGGACGCCGTTGGCATTCGATAATCCGCCATCAGCACAAAATTGCTGTACTTCTTCTCGGTAACAAGGTCCGCACCCCACTCTTCAAGCAGTTCCGGTGATTTGAGCACTCCATCTTCGATCGCCCACATTTGCTGGACTTTGGCGTTAGCATTCCATCCGGTGAAATCTTTGCCGTTGAAAAGTGAGTTGAAGCCTTCCGGCGGGAGGTTCAATAGATTTGTATCGCCTTTCCATTCTCTCACCGTCATATTGCGAATCGCGATCGGGCCGTAGTCGCCCTGGATGATCACCGGACCTCGCGGTCGCTGAGGACGATCCCAGTTGGTGCCATTCGCCCAGGCCAATTCGATGTTCTCCCGAATCACCAGGCCGTTGTGTACCACGCGAACGAACTTTGCGTCCGTGATCTTTTTACCGCTAGAATCAAAACGCGGTGATTGGAAGATAATGTCGAGTGTTTGCCACTGCCCCGGTGGCTTGGCTGCGTTGACTCTGGGCGGCGAGCCAACGTCAATGTGGTGATACGTCGGCTCGGCTTCGGCTTGGCGCCGCTCGGCAATTCACGCAGCTTTTTCTTCCAATTGTAAATAGGACGTCTGCGAGACACCTTCGCTGAGACAGAATTGGGCGACGGTCATTTGCGAGGACGCGAATCGTGGCAACCGCTCCTGCCAGAGTTTGGCGGTTTCGGATCGTGGCATGGGTTTTCTCCGTTGAGTGATGCGAAACAAATCCCACAACCCTAACCCCCGCACCTACAACGGTTCTGGTGTACGGTTACATTATTCCGACGGTTCTAAGCCAAGCCCACAACATCAACCAAACGAATTCCACACTTCAAAGAAGCGACTTAACCGATGAACTTTAAGGCACTGACGACCACATTTGTGTTGACGATGGGGATGGCGACGGTTGCCGCTGCGGATCAGCGGTACGTATTGCAATACGACTCCCCCGCGAATGACGCATCATTGACTAACAAGGGAAAGGGCAGAAAACCTTCGAAATTTGGCTACATCCAAACCGCCCTGCCGCTTGGCAACGGTCGGCTGGGGGCCATGTTCTCGGGCGGCGTTGATACCGAGCATCTACTGATCAACGACATCACGTTGTGGATGAACGCGAAACGGGGAGCGGACCCTGTCACTCAGTCTGGGTCACGAACCAGCGGAAGCAAAGATCTTGAAACGGTGCGGCAAGTCTACCGCGACGGTAAATACGGAACGAAACCCGATAGCATGGAAAGCTTGTCGACGAAATATCTCAGCAGCACCGAGCCCCTTGGCAACTATGCACCGTTTACGGATGTGCTAATTTCGACAGGACATGATCCGAAAACCGTCTCCGATTACCGCCGAACGTTGAATGCACGCACAGGGTTGGGAACGGTTGTCTACGCTATCGGTAACACAACATTTACCCGTGAATTTTTCTGTAGCCATCCACATGATGTGCTCGTCGCTCGTTATACGGCCAGTGACGCGTCTTTGAATTTAACGATCAAGGCAACCACCAAACACAAGCTAGGGCAACCCAAGGCTGCAGGCGACCGAATCGTTCTGACCGGCCAGGCAAAGATGGTCCAAGACGACATCCAGTTCATGCAGATAGTCCAAGTCGATGCCGGCGACGCAGCCGTGACTCCGCAGGCCGACGGTTCGCTTCTGATAGCCGGTGCCGACGAAGTGACGATGCTCGTGGCTGGCTACACCGACTACCTGCCGGTGTTTCCCGCTTTCAAAGGACGCGATTACGAATCGGACTGCAACAAGACAATCTCCCAGGCCGCGACGCTGGGCTACGACGCGTTAAAGAAATCACACGTCGATGATGTATCGGGACTGATGGACCGCTGTCGGTTGGAGTTGGATTTCGAACCGGCCGGGCTGACAACGGACCAACTTGTCACCACGGGCGGCAGCCAAGAACTCGAGAATCTCTATTTCAATTACAGCCGCTATCTGCAGCTTAGCTGTTCACGCGGCGCTCCGGTTCCATCCAACCTACAGGGACTTTGGAACGCAGATCTAAAGCCGATGTGGAATTGTGATTACCACACTGACATCAACGTTCAGATGAACTACTGGATGGTAGATCCTGCCAACCTCTCGGAATCGTTTCGTCCCTTCGTCAATTGGACGAAGATTCTTGCCCAATCGGGCGCACATACGGCTCGTGAAACCTTTGGCGTCGATCAAGGTTGGAGCATGGGCTTAAACGGAAACGTCTATGGCTTCACAGCACAAAATGTTCATGGCCGCCGCAACCAACAAGCCGGGCATTGGCTCTGCCAGAACCTTTTCGACCACTATGCCTTTAACCAAGACAAGGAATACCTGGAAGAGATCTATCCTGTCCTCAAGGGCGCGGCTGAGTTTTTCGTTGAGTACCTTGCACCTTGGAAAGATGGAAGTCTTGTCGTCTATCCCACATGGTCGCCAGAAAACGCGTATTTGGTCGCGCAGCACGGCAAACTTAACAAGCAAGCATACGGTGCGTCGTGGGACCAGCAGTTGTTGCTGAATCTATTCACCGACTGTATCGAAGCGTCCGCAGTATTGAACCGCGATGAAGACTTCCGGAAAACCTTGCAGAACTTGATTCCAAAGCTGTGCCCGCAGAAAATCGGCCAGTATGGACAGTTACAAGAATGGCCTGAAGACTGGGACAACCCCAAGGATACTCACCGGCACATTTCGCATTTGATCGCCTTGCATCCTGGGCGTGACATTTCTCCGCTGGTCACAAAAGAATTGTACCAGGCGGCGCTCGTGACAATGGAACACCGAGGCGATGAATCCACGGGCTGGAGCACAGGTTGGAAAACTTGTTTTTGGGCGAGGTTACATAACGGTGACAAGGCACATCAGATTTATCGATTTCTAACCGCAAAACGCGCCTACGCGAACCTGTTCGATTTCCACCCGCCGTTTCAGATCGATGGAAACTTTGGAGGCGCGGCAGGTGTCTGCGAAATGTTGCTGCAAAGCCATCTTCGAAGTGTTGATGCGAGTGCCAGTACGATTGGCGAGGCCGCGTATGTTGCGTACCAACAAGATCCGTCGATGAAAAATCACTACACCCCAATCGTCCCAACTGAAACACTCGCGGATGCGCCGTACATTTTACACTTACTGCCCGCATTGCCATCGGCCTGGCCCAGCGGACACGTCAAAGGGCTACGGGCGCGAGGAGGTTTCGAAGTGGACATTTCCTGGGATGGCGGCAAGCTGACAGCAGCTAAGGTCAGGTCAACCGGCGGAGGCACATTTCGTTTGTTCGCAGAGGGCGTCTTAAGCGACAATATCGAGCTGCAGCAGGGGCAGTCTCACACGTGGCTGGAATCCAACAAGTAGATGTAGAGCCCCGTGCGGGTTCGTTGTGATTGATTTCTGTTTTTCAGTGGTGTTGCGCGACCCCAGGCTCTAATTTTGGACCGCGTTGCGGGCGCCGCAGGAACACGCAAAATCGGTCGGCGACCGACAGTGAAGCCTTCGTCCAGAAACGCGTCGCAATTCGTCAACCGGGTGACGCAGTTTGCCATAGAAATTTTAAATGTCGGTGACCAAAATGGCGGGCATGAACATCAAGCAAAATAATTGTCCGCCAAATAGCTGCGGATGCCAGCTGCCGAAGAACGCGTTGGATCTTTCCCGTCGCGAATTTATGGTGTCCGCTAGCGCTTTGGCAGCCGGGTTAAGCACTAGGCCGTTAATGGCCGCAGAAGACCGAGAGTCTTACGCGACCTTGTTGAAGGCGGATCCCTCCTTGCGCGGTTATTGGCGATTCGACGGAAATCTTGTTGATGCGATGGGCAAGGCTCCGGGTAAGGGTGCTGTTTCCTATGTCGACGGTGTCGTTGGCGGCAAAGCGATCAAGCTGATTCCCAAACAGTCAGTGACGGTCAACCAAGCTGATCACTTACGCGGCAAATCGGCGACGGTGGAATTTTTCTTCAAGCTAGTTTCGTCGCCTGAAGGTGACCAGCATCCGGTGCTGATCTCCCAAACCATTGGGCAACAGGTCCGCTACATCGTGGGTGTCAAGAACGATTTGTCGGGATTGATTTATCAGAACAACGTCGCCACCGTGCAGACCACGATCAAGCTGCCGACCGATCAACCAATTGAAGTTGGCCGTTGGTACCATTTTGCGATGACCGGTTTTGACCTCGACTTGCGTGCTTACGTCGACGGCTACGAGTGTAGCTTGACCGGGGGTGCGTTCGAGTTCACGCGACGAGGCCCCAAGAAATCTCCGATGATGTTTGGCGGGACCTCAGTTCGCGGTTGGGGGTTGGCGGAAGTTTGCTTGGACGAAGTCGCTTGTTACGCGAGTGGACTGGCAGAAGCTGATTTTCAGGAACACCTCAAAGCAGCCGGTTGGGGACAACGCCTCGAAGAAACCGGCCAGATCGTCGCGCATGTCGAAGGCCAACGCAACGCGACTCGGGAAGCGAAGGCTCAAGCGATCCTAAACGATCCGGCGCTGACGGCGAAGGGCCAGACGCATGTCTACGAAGGCGAAAAACTGGAAGCGATTCAATTTACCGTCGGTGGCATCGGCGCCGGCGGCATTCAGTTCAACGGCAAAGCCCAGCCAGGCATCTGGCAGATTGCCTGCAACTACACAGAAGAAAAGGTCGCTGATACATTTCTGGCGATTCGGGCACAAGCCAAAGGAGGCAAGCCGGTCGTGCGGGCGTTGCAGACCGAAGCGGTCGGGCCTTTCGCGGCAATGCCATCTTTGAAGTTCGAGGGCGAATACCCGTTTGGTAAATATCGCTTTAAAGAACCCGCACTGCCGGTCGAAGTGGAACTCGAGGTCTTCAATCCGTTCATCCCCATGGATCTGAAAAACTCGGCTATCCCCTGTGCGATCTACACCGTCACCTTCACCAACAATTCCGCGGGTCCAGTGAAAGTCGACGTATTGGCCGCACAGAAAAATGCTCTCGGTTACCACGAAAGTCCGGCCAGAGCGGAAAAGGGCGGCAAGCCGCAAGGCCCCGGAAACTATGGCAACAACCAGAACCGCATTTTGAACAATGGCTCAGCAACGATGATGCACATGACTCGTGCTGGCGATGCCAAATCCGACATGGTGTTGATGACCATGGCCGACGGGAGTGCAGGTTGTGCCGCGTGGGATTCAGCCGTCACGCTGCACAGCAATTTTTCCGATACGGGCATCTGCAAGGGGCCGGCAGAGTCCAAGGTTTCTGCGGATGGCAAGTCGGTCAATGGTGCCCTCACGGCTCCGCTGCAACTTGCTGCTGGCGAAACCAAGTCGGTCACCTTCGTGCTGACTTGGTACTTCCAAACCGGCCAGCACGGCAACAAAGGGAAAGCCAAAGTCGTCATGGAAGGCGAAGGCGAGGGACGAGTCGTGGGCTGGAGTCACAGCGGCCAAAACTACACCAATTGGTGGCCAAACGCGATGAGCGTCGCCGAGTTCCTCCAAGACAACTTGGCAGAATTAACCACGCGAACGCGCCGCTTTCACGACACGCTCTACGCGTCCAACATCCCGGTCTGGTTGTTAGATCGCATGAGCTCTCAACTGGCAGTGCTACGCAGCCAAACCGTTTGGTGGGCCGCCGATGGATACTTTGGTGCTTGGGAAGGCTGCAATCCGGCGAAGGGTTGCTGTGAAGGCAACTGCACTCACGTCTGGCATTATGCCCAAGCACACGCACGGTTGTTGCCCGAGCTCGGCCGGATGATGCGCGATCAAGATTATGCGACTCAATTGCCAAGCGGTTTGACTCCCTATCGTCACACGCGACAAGACGCCGCCGCCGACGGGCACTTTGGCACGATCCTTAACACGTACCGCGAACACCTTTGCTCGGCGGATAACGAATGGCTAAAATCGCGCTGGCCGAAAATCAAAAAAGCGATCGAGTGGGGGATTGAGCACTGGAATCCCAAACGCGATGGGTTCCTGCAAACCGTTCAACACAACACGCTCGACGGAGCCATGACCGGTTGTTCCTCGTGGATCGGCAGTTTGTACCTGTCATCGTTAGAAGCTGGAGCCAGGATGGCAGAGGCGGTGGGGGAGTCTGACGTCGCTGCCGACTATCGCAAGATACGTCAGTCGGGAAAAAAGTTGCAGGACCAGCGTTTGTGGAACGGCGAGTACTATGTACAAGAAGTCGGCGAGCAACGAATTCAAGATTACTTGGACGGCTGTCACATTGATCAATTGCTGGGCGAGTGGTGGGGGGATCAAGTCGGCATTGATCGAAACTTCCCAGCCGACCGATCCAAGAAAGCGCTGAAGTCGTTGTTGAAGTACAACTTCTTGACTGACTTTCATGGGCAATCGCTCAAGCCGCGTCAGTACTGTGAATCGGACGACGGTGGCATGAAGATGATCACGTGGCCGAATAAGCCGCAGCCAATCCCCGGCATGAAGTACGGCGACGAAGTGATGACCGGGTTCGAGTACGGAGCGGCCGTTTCAATGATGCAAAACGGCCTGTTGAAGGAAGGGTTGATGGTCATCAAGGTGATCTCCGATCGCTACAACGGTCGTTTAAGGACCGAAGGCGTTTCCGATTTTGACAATGGTCCGTGGGGCTATTCGGGCAATCCATTCGGCGACGACGAGTGCGGCAAATTCTACGGCCGTTCACTGAGTGTCTGGTCGGTACTGTTGGCGCTGCAAGGCTTTATCTACGACGGCCCAGCTGGACGAATCGGATTCAAGCCACGATTAAACCCGAAAGACCACGCCAGCTTTTTCAGTGTTGCTGAAGGCTACGGGCTTTACAGTCAGGTTCAGCGCAGTAGCGAGCTACAGTCTTTCATTGATTTACGCGAGGGCCAACTTCGACTAACAGAGATCGTGCTGGAAGTCGCCCAACCAATGGATCCCGAATCAGTGAAGATCAAACTGGCCGGCAATGAAATTGGTAGCGGCTTTGCATTGAAAGGCCAAGAATTGCAAATCAGATTGGACCGCCCGCTGCTGGTGAAGGCGGGCCAGCGGCTCGATATCAAGGTGACAACCGCACCAGACAAAATTTAAACGGGCTGACAGTAACCACCCATTCATTTATTCCGAAACAATCGCTCAATCGTGCTACGTACCTGATTTGTCGTGGACGCACTCAAAACATGAATCATGGAAAACCAACAATGACAGCCAACCTAGGAACGATCACACGAATTTTTCTTGCGACGCTTACGCTCGCGTTACTTGCCCCGCCTGCGAGTGCTCAAGACGATTCTCACATGCAGTGGTGGCGTGATGCGCGTTATGGCATGTTTATCCATTGGGGGTTGTACTCCATCGCCGGTGGTGAGTGGAAAGGCAAGGACTACGGAAAGGAACAGGGCGGTGCAAGTGCCGAATGGCTGATGAACAGCGCGAAGATTTCTGGCAAGGAGTATCGTGGGACCCTGGCACGACAGTTCAATCCTACCGAATTCGACGCCAAAGAGTGGGTCGCAATCGCCAAAGACGCTGGCATGAAATACATCGTCATCACCTCCAAGCACCATGACGGATTTTGCTTGTTCGAGACGAATGCCACCGACTACAACGTCATGCAGGCTACGCCGTTTAAACGTGACATCATCAGGGAACTATCCGAGGAATGCGTAAATCAGGGTCTGAAGTTTGGCGTCTACTATTCGCAGTTCAAGGACTGGTATCATCGCAGCCGCGGTCGCAACGCCCCCGGTACCATGAGCAACGAAGAATACCTAGCGATGGTCGAGAAGAACCTTGATGAGCTGCTGTCGAACTACGGAGAAATGTCAGTCTTGTGGTTTGATACAGGCGGCAATGATGTGATCGAAGCTGACCGGCAAGGCGCTCGTGTGCGTGAGTTGCAGCCAAACGCGGTCATCTGCAGCCGCCTTTATAGCCGCCGAGTTCCGGCAGACAAACGAAAGTACGCCGACTTTGAATCGCTTCCCGACCGGATGCTTCCCACGGAGCGAATGACAAAGGACACCGAAACGTGCATGACCATGCGACACAACTGGGGCTACGATCGCAATGACAATCACTGGAAAAGCGAAAAGGACATCATCGAATTCTTGGCGTTGTGTGGCGCACGCGGCGTGAATCTTCTGCTGAACGTCGGCCCGACACCTGAAGGTCGACTGTTACCCGAAGAGACGGAGCGTCTGAAAGCGGTAGGCCAATGGATGAAGGTCAACGGCGAGTCGATTTATGGAGCGACCTATTCTCCAGTCGATTTCGATTTTTGGTGGGGTGCGATGACACAAAAGAACAAAACCGTCTATCTACATGTCTTGGAGTGGAAACCGGAAGGTATCGAGTTCAATGGCATTGTGGGTAACCCTAGAAAAGCCCACTTCCTGAACGATCCGCAGCGTAAGTCGCTTGCAGTCACCTATGACGCAGGCCGTCACATCACCAAGATCGACGTTCCAGAAAAGGCGCCGGATTTTCGAAATACAGTGATTGCCGTGGAGTACGACAGCCCCGTCACTGCAGATCCAGATGCGAAGGGAAAGTACCACTGGTACACAACGCGGAGCAGACGCCACACGGAGATCCGCGAGAATCGTCATGCGGGGAACACGGATCTACTGGATGCAGTGAAGGAAGCCAAGTGAACACTGAACGAAAGCAAAAAACACCCCCTGAGCGTCCCGCTCGTCGCCCATCTCGTTCGCAAGACCGGATCTAATCTCGCTCCGATCGCTCCGCGATTGGAGCTCAACGTGAAATCAAAACCCACCCTCACCTCAACAAGCCACGACTTCGACCAGCTATGAACCGAATCCTTGTAATGTTCCTATCGACTGCTAGCGTCTCCTGTTTAATCGGATCGCCTGCGGCCGCGAAAGAAACGCCAGATTTATTGACACTCGGCCTTGCCCCGCCGCCGGGCGCGGTGGTCTTACTGGACGGCTCGAACCTTGACGCTTGGAAACCGTTTTCGTTCCAGTGGCTCAACCCCAACGACGATCAGAAAGAAATTCAGTGGAAGTTGGTCGACGGCCAGGCGATGGAGATCGCGTTTGAATTCAAGGGCAAGCCTCGCAAGCAGTTTGTATGTACGAAACAGAAATTCGGTAACTACCGGCTGCATTTGGAGTTTCAATTACCTGAAGAAGGAAGCGGTAATAGTGGAATATTCTTTGGCCCTTTGTATGAACTGCAAATTTTCAACAGCGCAGAAAAGGAGAGCGCCGGAATGAGCGACTGCGGCGCGATCTATCAGATTCGCGCTCCTGACGTGAATGCGGCTCTGGGGCCAGGTGAATGGCAAACGGTTGATTTGGAGTATCGAGCGGCAAAGGTCGGAGCGAATGGATTTATGACTGAGAAAGGCGCTGCTCGAGTCACGATACGTCTTAACGGCCAGCTAATTCATGACGACTTCAGATTGTCGCTTCGCCGAAATAAGTACGCTGCCTTTCCCGAAGAACCGCTCTCGCCCATCGTTCTGCAGGAACACGGTTCGAAAGTGAAGTTCAGGAATATTTGGGTGCTGGAAAAACCATCGAAGGCCAGCAATGGCCCGTAGGCCGGGTGTGTTAATGACTTAGAGACTGTTTCACAGCCTTTCATATTGCATTCTCACCGTAAAGGATTGGCCGACCGAGGCACTCGGATTTCAACGATCCAAAAATTTTCTCATGATGTGCGTTCATGTTTGCTGCGTAAGGAGACGTTTGCACCGGCTTAATTCCTTCGTTTTCAAGGAACGAGCGAAAGGATTAAAAAAGCTTCGTGTCGCGGTCCATGATCAAGTATTTCTTGCCGTTGAGAAATCCATCTTCACAGTCCTTCAGCCCACGTGCCATTTGTGTCAACCAAGCTTCGTTGGGATTCGTTGTGCATCTAGCAAAATGCACACGGCGGGGATTCAGTTCCATGGCGAAGAGTAGATATTAGGTTGTCAGTCCTTTGGTCGTCCACACTTCCACAGTTTTTAAATCTTTCTCTTGCATGGCAGTTCTCCGTCACGGACAATTTTAGCAGACCCACAGCAAACCGTGATGGACCAAGCTGAAAGCTAGGTTGGCTGAGAAACATGGCTCACAAATGCTTGATGGTTCGATTTTCGCCGCGTCAAATGATCGACTGAGTTTTTTGACTCGACGGGGTTGCCAACACCAAAGTTCGTAGCACAACGAAAAATCGACGAGAATCGAGTCGAACGCGACCCCAGTCTTTCGGTTCGCCACCTGGAACCCTGACTGCGAGAATTCGTTGCGAATCATGGGCTGATTTCAAGTTGCCAAACTCGATTCCCGGTCAACTGGCCTGATCCATCCAAGATCGCACAAGACGACGTAGAGGCACGGAACAACGATCAGCACCAAGATCGTCGACGCGAATAAGCCAAACATGATCGAGACCGCCACCGGAATCAACATTTGTGCTTGAGTACTTTTCTCAAGAGTCAGTGGCAACAACCCGACCATCGTGGTCATGCTGGTCAATACGATCGCCCGGAACCGAAGTCGACTCGCGCTCCGCGCGGAATCAAAACTCGGCTTTCCTTCGGCACGTTCCTTTTTCAAAAACAGCACTAAAAGGATGGAGTCATTGACCACGATCCCGGCCAGAGACACAAACCCAATCAGGCTGGGCATGCAAATATCCATTCCCATCCACATGTGTCCAAAGATCATGCCGATCAACGACATGGGGATCGCCGCCATCACGATCAACGGCTCCAGCCAACTCTCAAACTGAAAGCTCAAAATCGCGTAGACGCCAAACAATCCCATCAGGAATAGCGATACCATCGACGAACCCGTTTCACTAGATCGTTCCGCTTCTCCGCCCAGGGTGATCTTCAAGTCGTCATACTTGGAAACCAACTCGGGCATGAACTGGGTTTGAAACTCTCGCATCAAATTGGTCGTATTCACTACGTCGGTGTCCGTATCGGCGATCAGGGTCACGGTCCGCCAACCGTCAACGCGTGAGATTTTCGACCAACCATATGTCATCTCTAAATCAACGACCGATTGCAATGGGACCCGTACACCACCGGCAAGCATGAACTGAAAATCCAGAAAGGACTCCAGCGTATTGCGGCTTTCGGGAGCTAACTGTACGTTGATTTCGTATTGATCCACACCCGCTTGAATGTCGCTGATTTTTGCCCCCTGGAACGCCGTGCTCAGTTGGCTAGACATCGCTTGAACGTTCAACCCGATCGCCACCGCATCGGGTTTCAAGTGCAATCGAATTTCTTGCTTGCCGGGTCTCAGGTTCATGTTGAAGTTGTAGACGCCGGTGAACTGCGACATCCACTGTTGCGTCTCGATGGCGGCCGATTGGGCCACCTGCAAGTCATCGCTCTTGAAAAGCACTTCGACGGCGCGACCGGCCGGTCCCATCGTCGGTTCCGCGATCGTAATCGAAATCGCGTTGGGGACCTTTCCGACTTCCTCTCGCATCACCCGAATGAATTCCGCCGTCGACGTTTTTCGCTGATCCGGCTGCAGCATCTGAATCGAGACCGTCGCAACGTGCGGGCCCGCTTCACCCGCGTCACTATTTTCGTTGAACTTGGACATCACCGACTGCACCAACGATGCACCATCAGGTTGCTCTGGAAAATGCGTGTTCGTCCGCACGGCAGCCTCATTGATGTGCCGGACGATCTCGGCGGTCTTGGAGAGAGGCGTTCCTTGTGGCATCAAAATCCTGGACTCAACCGTGTCGCCCTCCAAGTTTGGAAAGGGCAAGAAATTGACCAACCCACCGGCGACCATTGCCAACGAGAAGATGAATATGGAAATCGTTAAGCCGACCGTCAGATACCGCAATCGCAACGCCCAATCGATCAAACGACCGAAGATATTTTCGCGAACCCAGTCAACTGCACTGTCGATTTTTCCCCGGATTCCCTGTGGTGGTTCCGCGTCTGCGTGCTTCAGTGAGTGTCCCAGGTGAGCCGGAAGGATCAAGAACGCCTCGACAAGACTGACGATCAACGTCGTCAGCAGCACCATGGGAATCAGACGAAGCACCTTTCCCATGTGTCCCTCGAGCATGAACAGCGGACACAGCACGCAACACGTTGTTAGAAACGATGAAATCACACCTCCTGCAACTTCCCTCACGCCATCGACCGCTGCCCGCAATGAATTCTTGCCCATCGAGACATGCCGCGAGATGTTTTCGGCGATCACGATTCCGTCGTCCATTAAGATTCCCGTCGCCATCAGGATCGCGACCGATGACATCATGTTCAGAGTTTGGCCGATCAACGGCAGGACAAAGAACGCGCCCATGAACGAGACTGGCAAACTCATGACGACCCAAAACGAAAGTCGCAGGTTAAAAAACAACCACATCACCAGGAACACCAAAACGACGCCCTGCCAAGCGTTCTTTGCCAACAGAGTTAATCGCTCGATGATCAGTTCCGATCCATCTCTGGTCACGGCAATCCGCAGTTGGGGTTGCCGCTGCCGTTCCTTTTCAATGAATTCACGAACCACCTCGGCGATTTTGGTGGTGTCCTGGGAGCGAGTTTTATTGACCTGGATGATGCCGGCTCTCTCGCCATCGATCCATGCCATTTGCTCGGCGTTTGCGAAGCTATCGACCACTCGTCCGATGTCACGGACACGAACTTCGGAGCGCCCCATGACGCCGTGAATAACAATGTCTTCAATGTCCTGCGGGCTTTGTTTCTGTTCAACCAAACGCAACAACAAGTCTTCGTGTTCCGATTCAATCGTGCCAACGGGGACATCCAAATTCTGATTGCGGACCGCTTGTGCTACCGCTTCAGCAGACAATCCGCGGTGACGCAGCGCATCGGCGTCCAACTCAATACGAAGTTGGCGATCCGAAAAACCTTGGATCTCTACCAACGATACACCGGGCAACCGTTTGAGTTGTTGTTTGAAACGTTCGCAGTAATCTTTTAGCGAGTCCTCATCCAAGGGACCGCTGACGGTGATCGTCATGACGGAATCGGTACGATTCAATTCCGTGACAATCAAGTCCTCTGCCCCTGCGGGGAAATCAGAGATCGCCTCAACTTCGGTTTCGATATCATTGAGCGCCGTGGCGATGTCGGCCCCCTCTTCGATCTCGACCACGATCGACGCCGCCCCTTCTTGAGCCGTGCAAGTGACCTTTTCAATGTTCTGGATCCCGTCCAATGCGTCCTCGATCGGCAAGCAGATTCCCTGCTCAACGTCTTCGGCCGAAGCACCGCGATAGGTCATCGCGATTTGGACTTCTGAGCTGTCGAAGTTCGGAAACGTCTCTTTTTGAAGCCTAGGGATGGCGAACAGCCCCAGACCGATAAACGACAACATCAGCGTATTGGCAAGCGTTCGATGGTTAACAAATTTTTCTAACACTGAAGTAGGTCCGGCCGGATGAGGGTCATTTCGATTCCAACAAGCAAAGGCAAAACGTTTTGTCAATCTTGACGATCGGTTTTCGGAAGAGGCGTTTCCGTATCCGTACGCAGTGCATCGTCACCAGCAATAAGAGCATCGTCACCAGCAATAAGAGCATCGTCACCAGCATTAAGAGCATCGTCACCAGCAATAACCGAAGCGATCAGTTTTTTGGCATCCTCATGCGACTGGATCGGGGTGACCAGCATTCCGATAATCGCGGGCGACGGGTTTACGATGACCAACGTTTCCCCGTCGTCGAGTCCCGAGGCGACAACGGCATAGTCGTCTTGTGCGAATGTTAGGCGAATGTTTTTCTGGGTCAAACGATTCTGGTCGTCAACCAAATAGACTGAGTCGTTGCGAATGGCTCGACGCGGAATGACCACTTGATCAGGAAGGGGTGTCCCAAAAATATCAACGTCGCAGAATGCCCCCTCGAGCAAGGGCGGTTGAGGTGTTTTTTGCTCCGGTGGTGAAACGTTCTCAACACCGACCACGAACCCGACCATCTTTGTCTGTGTATCGACAATCTCGCGAACTCGCAAAAACCGGCCGTGATACGATTCTGTGGAATTCGTTCCGTTAACCTTGACGAGCGCATCAAACTGAAACATCTTCCGGAACGTTTCAGGAGTCAACGTCTGGCGAGGCTCGACGTCACCGCTTTCCGAAACGAATAGTCGGTGAATGTCCTGCAAGGGTAACTGAACCTCCACTTCCATTTCCGTGCCACTGTAGCCGACAAACAATTGTTCGCCCACACTGACGAACTGGCCAACCTCCAACTGAACACTGCCCACTAGCATATCGAAAGGTGCCGTGATCTTCGTCCGTTCGATGTCCCTGAGAGCCTGTTCCTTTTGGACTTCCGATTGCCGCAGGCCGGCTTGCAACGCTTTGGTTTGGGGCTTGATCAAAGCGATGCTATTTCCAAGGTCTTGGACGGCATTCACTTGAGCCAACAATTCACGTCGTTTCGCATCGAACGATGAACCGGAACCTGCTTGCTGCGACAACAGCGTTTGCTCGCGGTCAAATTCCCGTTGCAGAATCTCAAGTACTTCGTTCTCAAGTGCCAGTTTTTTTTGGTTGTTCAGGAGCGATTGTTTGAGTTGTTCAATCTCAGCGTTCTGTCGGTCGATTGCAGCGTTCAATTCATCGACGCGGGATTGATAGTCCGAATCATCAATCTCCAGCAACAACTCGGCATCCTGGATTCTCGAACCCGCCCGCAGTTCAGGATGGATTTTGCGAATTCGGCCTTCGACTTGCGTCACCGCGCGCCAAGATCGAGCGTACTTGGCCGTCCCGAATCCACTGACCATCGGACGAACATCCATTCGCTCAACCACGATCGTTTCCAGCATTCGTGAAGCTTCTTCCTCAGCATGCATCGCTAACGGAGGCGAGTGTTTGACCAACCACGCGTAGGCAATGATCGCCAAGATGATCGGCGGGAATACGAGTAATCGCTTTCCCCACGTCCCCCATAGCCGGGCTGATTTCATATCTTGCTTCTCTCAATAGTTGGCTGTTTAAGAGGCGAGAGCGTTACCGAACCAATCGCCACTTGGGAACACAAATGACGCACCGCTCCCGCTGACGTGTGCGACTCCTAACAACACAATGCGACATTTGCACCTAATAAGGGCCACGCAAAGATCAATAATTTCCCCTGGCAATGAAGAAAGAGAGGGCTCATACCGGGCAATCCCCAAACGGGCCTTTCTTCGGAACGTGCGGAACCTCGCGAATCAATTACCCTCAGCGCCGGACACGATGGCATTACCCAGGATTGCCAATGCCACCGAAAAAACAACTGCCAACGCAGGGCAACGACGCACGATTAACTTCGTAAGAAGCGAAATGGACCCGATTTCGTAATACCCCAAAGCGTCAGAACACGTGAGAGCCTTAACCAAAGCTCGGGCATTTACGTCGCGATTGTGAGATAAAGAAATGATATGGATCATTCTGGCATGAAGCACGTCCACTTATGATCTCCCGCTATTACTCGTTGGCCCATGAAGCAAGAATGATCAGCATCAACTTCCAAGGTTGATGAACGAATTTCACTTGCCGTGTCGGGTTAGACAAAACCGAGACGATCATGGTTGAGGGGCGGAATGTAAACCTGCGTGGGCAAGCCTGTGAGCGATTGCTACTTAATTATTTTCAAAATAGTAATCGTACCAGCCTTGCTCACGTGTTTTCTGGCCGGAGGGAAGTCCTGACGGGGTCAACTCGCTGGACCACGCTTGCAACTCTTCGTGCAGCGATCGCCGAAGTTCAGGATGCCGTTCAATCAAATTGACATGTTCATGTCGATCGCTTTCGAGGTCAAACAGATACCGCTGACCGGCACCGACATAGATGTATTTCCACTTGCCACGACGGATCGCGGCTTGGTCCCAAAAACGAAAGTACAGGCTGCGAGTGGATGGTGTCTGGATGCTGTTGAAACGAGGGAAGATGTTAATGCCATCCAACTCAACGGCCGCTTGCTCCACATCACCTCCCGCCAAATGCAGGACGCTTGGAGCGATATCAAGTGTGCTAACGGGATACTCGTAGGTTGTGTTGCTGGGCAAATGACTTGGCAAACTCCAGATCATTGGAACTCGAATTCCACCTTCGGATAACATGCCCTTCTCACCGATCCATGGATCATTGAGCGATCCGTCCCAGCCGCCCGCATCACGGTTAATCGGAGAGTCAGGTTTGGTCATTTTAAGAGGAGCACCGTTGTCGCTGGTCATCACGATCAGTGTGTTGTCGAGTTGCCCGTGTTCCTTGAGTCTTTCCACGATGCGACCAACTCCGTCATCCATGGCAGCAATCATAGCCAGAGCGTAGCGCCGTCGCTCCGGCATCTTACCGGGGAACCGATCGAGGTACTTCTTTGTTGCTTCCAGCGGTGTGTGGGGACCGTAGTAGTTCAGCTGCAAGTAGAACGGTTCGTTGTGGTTGCGATCGATGAAGCTGACGGCGGCTTCGGTTTGAACGTCGATGCGAAAGTCGTTGTTGGCAATTTGCTTCATTTGCGGAAGTAGATCATGGCTCCCTAGTTCGTAGTTGATCCGGTAGTTCCGCATCTCGCCCCAGAAGTATTCATCGAATCCCTGCTGAGCGGGCGAGTAAGGGCGAATCTTGCTCCATGGAATTTGGACTTGCCTTCGAGGTTTGTCAGCCATCTCCGGAAGCTCTCGCTTCATCCAGTCAACGCACAGGACGTTCGGTTCCAAGTGCCACTTGCCCACAAAGCCAGTTCGATAGCCAAGCGGTTTCAGTCGCTCGGCAATCGTCACGGCTTCGCCGGACAGCGGCATGTCCGGAATCGTATCAATGCCAAAACGCTGTTGATGGCGTCCAGTCATCAGGCCTGACCGTGAAGGGCTGCACTGCGGTGATGTCACATAGCCTGCGGTACAACGCACACCACGACCAGCCAACGCATCGACATGAGGCGTCCGAATGTCATCAACTTCGCCTTGGCAACTCAGGTCAGCCCAGCCTTGGTCATCCGCAAGAATCACAATAACGTTAGGCTTTGTCGCTGGAATCACAGCTTGTGCGGTACGGTCACCGATGACAAAGTGTCCCAGCTGATCTTTGTTTGTGGTGCTCCGAATCATCCACACCGCACCGGGACGAGTCTGCTGAGATTTTCGTGCCCCCGATTCAATCAGTCCGTATGACTTTGGATTACCATCACGGTCCATCCAGAAAAGTTCGACTTGCGCTCTCTGTTTGTTGGTAAAGAAAACGGGAAACGGATTGCCGTCCGGTTCGGAAGCCGGAGCCGATTTGGCCGCAGCGGGTTGCCATGTCAGCTTCGCAAGTGATTCGACGGTGGGCTCGACACGCGGTGCGAATTCCTTCGGTGCTGTTGCTCGAAACTCCGCGATCCTCTCCGTGGAAGCAGCATCGGACGCTAGATTATTCCATTCAAATGGATCCGCTTTAATGTCATACAGCTCTTCACTGCCGTCAGCGTAGTGGATGTAGCGATGATTGTGTCCGCTAACGGCATAGCTACCCGGCGTGGACAAGTACGTCACCGAGTTATGCGGCCATTTCGTAGTGGACGTGGCTATACGTCCTGTTTGTTGCTTGGCCGCTTGTTGCTTGGCCGGTTGTTGATTGAGATGAGTGGAGGGACCTTTTGCAGGATCCACTACGGGGCTTCGCAACAGCGGCAACAAGCTGGGGCCATCGTTGTTGTTCTTCGCGGGAAGTTTGCATAGATCGAGCAACGTGGGATAGAGGCTAAGCAAGTTCACCGGTGCATTGCAGACACTGCCAGCGGTCGTGCCGGAAGGAAGTGAATCGCTTATCGACTCGGGAACACGTATCATTAACGGCACACGTGTTACCGCTCGCCACGGCGTGTACTTCTGCCAGTGTTCTTTTTCGCCCAGTTGCCAACCATGATCCGACCAGAGGACGACGATTGTGTTCTTAGCATTCGGGCCCGAATCAAGCGAGTCTAAGACGCGGCCCAGCATCGCGTCCGCAAAATGAATGGAAGCAAGGTAGCCTTGGACACCCTGCTTCCATTGGCCCTGTTCTTGAATATGAGCGAAGTAACGGTTTCGTGCAGCCTTGGCACCGATCTTCGGTACATCATCCAAATCGTTCTCTTTGTAACCGGGTGGCAACTGAATGCTGTCGAGCGGAAATGGTTGGTAGTACTTCTTCGGCACGAACCAAGGTTCATGAGGCCGATAGATGCCGCAGGCAAGAAAAAAAGGCTTGTCATGTTGTTGACCAAGTTGCTTGCCGATCCATTGACTGACTGACCAATCACCGCCAAACTCTTCGTCGGTCACATCCAGCGCCGCCCAATCGGTTTCAACATACTGCCATGGACCTCCGCGTTTTAGATTGACCGGTCGCTGGGAAGGATAGAATGTTTGCGGCAACGGATTCTCAGACGCAGCCTTGGGGAAATACGCGTCCCACGATTGCCTATCAATGAAGTAATGCAGCAGCTTGCCGGAACCGGCAGCGTGGTAACCATGGTTGCGAAAGTACTGCGGGATGATCACATCATCAGGCATCACCTCACGCATCTTCTGGCGGTTGTCGTACATGCCACTTCGGTGAGGCGCCCGTCCGGTGAAGATGGCCGACCGACACGGATTGCAGGCTGGTGCCGGACAATGGGCGTTCACGAACAACACGCCACTGGCCGCCAGCCGATCCAGATTCGGAGTGATCGTCTGCGGATGCCCGCCCATGCAACCGATCCAGTCATTCAGGTCATCCATGGCGATGAACAAAACGTTGGTCTGGGACGATTCGGCAACGGCGGGCGTCGCCGAAACCATCCCGCCGACTAAAACGAATGCGATGACTGCGATAAGTTTCATTTGATTTTCACTGTAGTGGATCTGGCGAAACATTTTTCCCAAGGTACCAGATTTGAAAGGGGACCGTTGGCGAGCTCAAGTCCCGTTGAACGGTTGGACTTCGTCCGGTCCCGGGTTCGCGTAGAGTGGGTCTTTGGCGCGAATGTAGACTTCGCCGTTATCAAAAACGCGAATATCGAGTAGTACGATCGTGACGCCTCGTAGTTGCTCGAACGTGAGGCTGGGGCGTCTGCCGACGCTGCCGTCAGCGGTGAGCTTCATCTTGTTTCTGTCGCGCGACGACAGGCATCGATGCTGCCGTCGCATCGTTTGCTTTTACTTTTACTTTTACTTTTACTTCAGCAATTCAAAATCGTTCATGACCCAGGTCTTTTCGATGTAACCTTCCAGTGGACCATAAAAACGGAAGACGACAAAAAAACCTTTGTCAGGATCGGTCTTGATGAAGTTCTTCTCTTTGCCCTTGGGAGCCTTTTTCCCGAAATAGATATCGACCGAACCATCCGAATTTGTGTCTACCCCGCGGGTGCTGCTGACCGTGATGTTGCCGCCCGGCACGTCGCCCTTGTAATCCGGTGGCAGGACGAGGTACTTGCGGCCCTTACCCTTATCGGGCCCGGTGGGGCCGAAGTCGAAGACGAACTTGAAGTTGTGATCGTCGAAGGGGCCAATCACGCCTAGCGGCACCTCGATGACCGTTGGCCGATCCGCTTTAAGATCGACTACGATAAAGGCATACAGGCTCTCAGTGTTCCCGGTCAGGAAAAGCGCCTTGGAGTCCAGCCGGTTGGCGGTCAGGAAGACGTCCGAGCAATCGCGCACGCCGTAATCTCGGACCACCCCCTTCAACAAGCCGTGCATGGAAAGGGCAGGGTACATGTCCAGGTACAACTGGGTGGCGCGCTGCAGGTCCAGTTCGTCGTAAACCTTCTGCACGGTTTCATTGGTTGGATAGCCGCCTGGAAACTCTAGATTTCCGAATCGGGTTTGCATCGTTTCGTCGGCTGGCTTGAAGTCTTCCGATGTTTGTTTGGCTTCCGCACCAGCAGACTCAAAAAGATTCCCAGAACTTTCGGTGCTTCCCTCGACTCTGGTTCCTTGCGCCAGACGGGTTGTAACCAGACTCATCGTGATCAGTGCGGCCAAAAAAGATTGGGAGAGAGTTTTCGTATTCATTTGCTTCTCTGAATGGTGCCGATATGTTTCACCCCGCGTATGAATCAATTCGCCTAGTCAAACGGAAAAAGATCTTTGTCAAGCTTGGCCAACTGTTTCTTGATCGTCTTCACCAAGTCACTGGTGGTCCGCTGACCAACGGCGGCCATTTCATCGGCTCGTTCGAATTCGGCGAGATCGAATGCGGTAACGTCTGGCTCGATCACAAAATCCGCCGGCTGAACTCCGACCGAGTTCATGTTAAAGCTCTGCACGAGATGACCGCGCATGATGACCTTCAGTACTGACGGAGCTTTTTGCTTTTGCGGTGTTTGACCTGCTCGGATTCCGACAAAATCCCGCTCCAATTTTGCCGTCACACTGGAGGCCATGACGAAGTTACAACCCTTGCTGACCAAAACATCCGCGGGGATGTTATTGACCAAACCTCCATCGACTAAGGCTTCACCGTCGCCCATGATCGGTGACGACAGCCCCGGCAAATTAATGCTCTCCAAAATACCGCGAGTCGCATCACCCGCCTCTCGAACAACGGGGCCACCGCTCACGAGGTCGACGGTCACCGTCAACATCGGGATTGGCAACTGCTCCAATCGGGCTTCCCCCAGATACTTTCGCAGCATCGGATCGAATTTGCCGCGTCGGTATTTGTAAACCAAATACCAATATCCGCCGCCGGGCAACATGCGAAAGAACCAGGGCAAAGTCAGGTCTCGCTTGAAACTCTGAATCGTGTACTCAACATCCATCCCCGACGCATAGAGAGTTCCGGTCATCGCACCAGCGCTTGCACCAGCGCTCGTACCAGCGCTCGTACCAGCGCTCGCACCAGCGCTCGTACCGGCGATCAAGTCAACGTAGATGCCATGCTCCTCAAGCTCCTTGAGCACACCCAAATGAGCCATCCCACGGGCAGCGCCGCCTAAGGCAATCCCGATCTCAACGCCGCGAAGGAAATGAATGATTCGCTCAAATCCTCGCTGGAGTTGTCGCCCTTGATGCTCTGCTGGTTCGGAAAGGGAGAGTTTAAAATCGCGTCGAACAAGATTGGAAAGTTCGGGCAGGTAAGGGGGAATGGTTGTTTCGCCATCGAGCAGCCACACGAGGCAAATTTTGTCCCGCTACCCAGGAACCTTGTCGAGTAAGACCTTTAAAATTGGCAGCGCTGCGCCGACATCATTGGGCCCGACGCACCACAGAATTGTATCGGCAAAGCTTAATAGTCGAACAAAATGATCCAATTCCTGATTGGCATCCAGGTCGATGAAGACTCGTCCGAGATTCGCCCACTCATTCAACTGCGATTGACGTTGTTGTTCACTAATTAGCTGTCCCTTTTCGAACAGCAATCGGTATGGAACACCTTCGACCGGTTGCCAATTGGGATCATCTCCGACGACGCAAGGCGTGTTCTCGATTTGCATCAGACGCCGCACCAATCGTGGTGTTAACGGGCGACTCGCCGCCGATTGATGCACGACCCCGATCGCAGAGGGCTGACTTTTCGTGCGATCGACCATCGCCATTTGACGTACCAAGTCCCCAGCGAGCCGATAGAGATTCATCTGCAAATCCGGGTGCTTGCTCATCAGCTCCAGCAATGGTTCAATTCCAAGCCGGACGCCTGTCGTGGGTTCGGTGGCCACCAGATTGGTATTCACCTGATCGGGCTGTGCGATTGAAAACAAGCCGAATACCGAACCTCGGGTGAGTGACTTCTCGAGCACTTGGTTCCCAAAAAGATCGATCACGGTGGCAAGAAGACGGCTACTGACAACAAAGAAGACCGCAGTCAGTTTTTCGTTGGCACGGTGAACGATATCATCCGCCTGGAGCTGCACGTATTCCCCGGCATTGGCAATGTCTTCGATTGCCGCTTCGCTCAAGCCTTTCGTCCACGGCAAGCGTTTCAGCTGGGCAGTGATTCGTTCGTTGCAGGGCTTGGCATTCAAATTCGTCACGATGTCTCTTCAGTTTGTTCACAACTTGTGCAATGGACTGACAGGATGTTCATGTGCAGCTGATAGAGGCTGTTGAGCACACCCATTAGCGCCGCTTGGTCGCGAATCTGGCCAGTTAGGGTGGTGACCGGATTCTGATCGTCTCGCAGCGCAGTTGTGATGTGCATTCCCCCCAGCCGCCCCGACCAGCTCTCGTCCAGTGAGCCCTCAACTGCGATTCGATAGCGAGCCGGTTTCCCAGGGTTTGGCAGCGACCCGTTCTTTTCGGACATGGCAAGGATCTCTGTCTTGCGAGTTGCTATGTCGTGAATTACTGCTCCAATTTTCTACAGTCCTAAAAGAAGGGCATCGCTAACGATTAGGGACAAGTTGGTGATTCCAGGCGGGGACTTGACGCGACAGTCTTCGTGGATTCTGGGCGCGGTATCATCGGCCATTGTCAAAACCAAGTGGCGGGCGAAATGCAGGGGTTCCTTTGGATGCCGGAAACGGGTGAAATGGAAACGATCACGAGTCCCGAAGGTCAGGACGCGTCCAAGCATCAATTGGCCCCTCAAACTGCGTCGGACGATGAAGCGTCGATGGAGCCGACGCGGTTTTAGATACTGCATATTGTGCGGTCGATGTATCGAAACGAGAGTTCGATAATAACGCCGAAATCCCGCCAGATCGGGCCTTGGGGGCTATCCAAAAAACGATGGTTTTGACGTTCTTCGGTGCTTTGAATATCGAGATGAGTTCTCGGATAGCCAGTTAACGGGAAAAAGACCATCGGCAACGAATACCACAGCCAGTGCGTGAAAAAGGGACGTTTGTTTGCTTTAGTTGAAGTATTCCTTAAGTCCTTCCAGCACGTGGGCTGCGGCAATCGAGGCCAGGATCATGCCCATAACGCGACTCACGATACTCGCTCCCCCGCTCCCAATGATTCGCGAGATCGTTCCTGCAATTAACATCATTCCAAAAGCGCATAGCACAACCAGCAACATAATCACCGCAGTTGAAGCCTGATCAAGCAAGGTGTGCGCTTCGTTTTCCGTGAGCAAGACCACCGCCATCATGGCCCCCGGTGACGCAATGGACGGTGTCGCCAAGGGAAACACAGCTGTGTCTTGAACGCTTCGCACCAACTTTGCCTCTCCCTCCGGCTTGCTTTCTCCAAAAATCATGGTCAAAGCGAAAAGGAAAAGAACAATGCCGCCAGCAATTTGAAACGCCGCAAGAGGAACGCTCATCGCGCGCAACATCGGCTCGCCGGCGGCAATGAAGAACAGCAAAATCAGGGCGGCCGTGACCGAAGCGATTAACGCAATCTTGCGCCGTTCCAAGGGCGTTCGGTCCGAAGTCGCCGAAATAAAAACCGGAATCGTCCCGATTGGGTCGATTACCGCCCATAACAATACGAACTTGCTAAACGATTCCTGTATTATTTCCAATCTTAGTCTCGCTAAAAATTGAACCCGTGAAACTGGCCAACCCGAATAACGGGTTCTACACTGTTTAGCTGACAAACGTTTCTCTTCACGATTGTTTTACAGTGTCATCAAACCCGTTCACAGTGGGCAGCGTGCCTGCCTTTGCCTACGAGAGCTGAAATGAATCAAGACAAGAACTACCCTGGCCGGTTTCCTTGGTTGCATGAGAAGGGAACGTTTCTTTTGATTCTTGGACCCGTGCTACTGCTGATCGGCGTCAGTGTTTTCAGTTGGTACCTCGATTATCGAATCGATCAGGTCGAGGACAAAATGCAGTATGTTCCGCCGCGCAGCTATCAGCCGCCAAATCTTGAGAATTATACTGCGGGAGATATCGACGTCGACAAACTGCGGGTCCGGCAACTGGTTTATGTGCCGGTATATTCGCATGTCTATTACCAAGGCGGTGCGCCTTACTCACTGGAAACCACGCTCAGTATTCGGAATATCAATCCAGACCAGGTCATTTATTTAACGACCGTCCAGTATTTCGACACCAACGGGAAACTGGTCAAAACTCATCTAGATCAGATGATCAAGCTGAGCCCATTGCAAACAATTGAATTCCTCGTGGAGCGTCGGGACTCCACCGGCGGATCGGGCGCAAATTTCATTGTCCAATGGCTGAGTGAACGCGAGACCGACAAACCGCTGGTAGAAGCAGTGATGGTAGGCACATCGGGCACCCAGGGAATTTGCTTCTCACGGATGGGCATTGAAATATCGAGCACCAGTGACGGCGACCAAACCGAGTAGCAGAACCACAAAATTTCTTGCTCAAGTCTGTGGCGATGTGCCAGTTGTTTACGAACTGAATGGGCGACACCACACGAATCAGATTGACAGTTTGCCTTTGTCAAATCACAACGGTTCAGAAACTACGATGATTCGGAATCTGGACTTGCCTGCTGCATGTTAGGTGCAGTGAAAATACCGAGCCCTTCTGGCTTGGCATTTTCTCCCGCACCGTATTCCTCGGCAATTCGCTTGAGTTCAGCATTGGCTGAGTCAGGATAGATCGGCCGTTCTGACTGGCCAGGCATCGTATCGATTTCCAGAGTACGCGTTGGAAAAGCAAATGCGATATCAAGCGACGCAGCCAAACGAACGATCTCCAACAAAATCCGATGACGTTGCAACCACTCCTCGGCCCGCCCAGGAACTTTCACAAAAAAGTAAAGCAAGATGTTGTGGCCATCAGGACCAAAGTCATTCAGGTAGACGTCGAACTGGTCCTTACGCGTCGTTGGATTGGTCTGAATGATCTTTTTGATTCCTTCCAGAAATGCTTCGATGCGATTGGGCGGCGTATCATAACGGATCGTCAGCAGGGTATTGGTTCGTCGAAACACGCGCGTTCCCCGTATTGTCAATCGTCGCAGAAACACACTTGGAATTCGGGATTGCAACGATCGAATCATAAAACGCCCGAATTTGTATACTGCGAAAATCGATTCCGACGACCGTTCCTTCATTGCCTTCAATGTTGACGACATCACCAATTTCGTATGGGCGTGAGATCAAGATGGCAAACGAGGCCATCATGTTTGAAAGCGTTTGCTGCGCAGCAAACGAAATTGCAAAACCACCCACGCCCAAGCCGGTTATCACTGAATAGGCGGGCAAACCAATCAGTTGCGCCGTGTAGACGATGATTGCAACCACGGCAATCAACCCGACTAGCCGGCTGAACAAACGGATCAGTTGGCTTGCAGCACATTTGGACGCAAGTATCCGGCTCCAAATCATGACTTCCCCGATTCCCAGAATAAGCAGCATGGTCATTCGGCAAATGAAATATGCGATTGCTACCGTAAGGACCAATAACGTGATCTCCCGTACCGTCCCGGTAATATTCAGATAGTCGTCAATAAGTCGGTAAGCGATGCCGGCAAGCATCGTGCAGGCCAACAAAAACAGAGTGGTCCAACCCGAAGAGGTTTTATTGATCGGTTGTTCATCTTCGAGTTCAGGCTCCTGTTGCCTACGTTGGTCCAGAGCTCTGCCAATCTTGATCAATACCACGCAAACGATGAAAATCAGCGCTAGTGTCATCACCAGTGCCAGCCATTGCCAGATCGCTTGGCCAGCGTATTCACGTTGGGTCCAATCTGGGATTCTTTATTCCCACGTCAGATCCAAACCTGATCCAGGCGTCAACTGGTATGCTGCAAAGATATTTCTCGTAGCACCTTCCTTGTAGGGAAGGTTTTTCACTCGCTCGTAGAAACCTGGAATTCTCCGAACGGTTTCTTCAGCAAAAAGATATTCGCCGCGCCGCGGACCCTCGTTGACCCGACCAATTCGGAATTCAGTGTTGGGGATGGTCCAAAATTCGAGTGGGCTCTTTTCATCTTTAGCCCTTTGCTCAATCTCTTCATCCGCCGGTATTTCTTCAAGTGAAGGTAGCTCAACCCGATCGAGATTTTCCTTGAGCATCAACGACGACTCAAATCCACGATTCTGACCAAGCTCAGGCGACGTATTTCCTAGGTTCAGGCAACGAAATGCTTGTTGCATTAGAAATTTGTTTCCACTGCCGGACGGTTTTCGCCCGCAATGCGATAGGCCTTCTTCTCAGCGATACCATCCGCATGCACCGCGCGCTAAGAAAAGCGAAGGCACAGGCCGATCTCCATGTTTATGAAGGTCAGTCACATGGCGACTATATATCCGCAACTTTGGCCGATGCTCCCGAATCACGCGATGCGCAAAAGGAGGTTGCTCGGTTTTTCGACAAACATCTTGCTCGATAGGAATGCACCCTTAATTACCACGACCGATGCGTCGCGAATATCCTAACCGTGCGAGCCCAAGTACGGCATATTCGGTTGCTTCAACGGTGTCAAATGCAGCTCATATGTCCTGATGAACTGTACGTATTCATCGGCCTGCAGAAATTCATCGGCCTGCAGAAATAGTCTTCGACGGGTGCGTTAACATCTCTTCCTGCCCGGATGCCTTGAAGGCCGGATACAGTGGTCAACAACCGAAGCGTTTCTATTGTGGCCGTATCACAGTCTGCCACGGAAAATCAGTAACCACGGTATTTCACCACAAGTCGTGAGTTTTGCGGCTTACGCTTGCAGCATCGCACACGGAACAAATTGCCTAAAACCTGGTTCCAATCGAACAGAGATCCGTCAAGTTTACACGTCGTCCGTGCCGCTCCACATTTGATGTCGCGATCAGGAACTTCAATTCCCTGAGATAGAAACACTGATGCTTGCCCAAGTGAGCGCATCGTAACTTCAGTGTTTTCTTTCTGGGTTCGTGCAAAAGTTGACGGGAATTGTTCGCGCACCGAGGTGATTTGGTACTTGTTGACATTTCCGTCCAGTCCCAGGAGTTGCTGTAACGTGAGCGTACGGTGAAGTGCATCTTGCGGGGTGGCTTAGATTGGAGGAATTTGTTTCCTTTCGTTTGGGAGTCTAATGATGGCACGCTTGCAGTGGTCGGTAGAGAAGGAAGAGTTTTAGCGGTTGGTCGTGGATACGCACGCGGCCAGTGGATTGTCGGCGCGGGTGTTTTGTCGGCGAGGGTGTTCTCCGAAGCTTCGTTCTATTTTTGGCGGCGAGAATTGGCCGATCGGGACGGCTAGGCGGATGCCGAGTCTGGTTCGCCAGCGATGGTTTCGTTTCTGTTTGGCGCGACAAATCCATTTGGATTATTCACAAAATGACTCTGCAAGGTTCGTTTGGGGAAAAGTAAGGGACGGGAAAAAGTAAGGGGACGCAGTTCATTAATCGAAGCAAATGACCTGTGTCCGTCGCGCGACCGCGCAGAACGCCCCCGCTATTGACCGTGTCTAAGTTTTCGTGGCTCAAGAACGCCGACTAGGCCTTTCTGCGCGGCGACGAAGGCGCAGGATTCCACACTCAGTGTCAGTGGTGCCGTTGACCCTACTTCAACAGACCAAGTTCCTCGGCCTTGACAACTGCTTGCCGTCGGTTGCTGACGTGCAGCTTTTCGAAGATATGTTTCACGTGCGTCCTGACCGTCCACACCGAAATCGAGAGTGCCTTGGCGATTTCCTTGTCATAAAGCCGCTCGGCCAGCAGTTGCAGTGTTTCAAGTTCCCGATTAGTCAACGGCTCAACATAAGAATCTGTGCCCGACGTTGCCTCCGCGCCGGCAGGAACCGATGGCACGACGGCAGCGTTCGTCCTCGCCTGGCCCGATGACTTGGACACCTCTGCCTTCGGGATTTCCGGAATGGCGTCCATTAGGCGATCGACGAATTCAATTGAGACGTTTTCCAGGGGTGCCCGCTGGAGCAGGCTAGCCATCGGCTGGCCCAACTCGACGAAGGGCCGGACCCATCCTCCCTTTTCGGCGAGTGCCAGCGCCTCGTCAAGTGCGTCAAACGCGTCTTCGGTTAGTCCTTGCCTGTCCAGTGCGACGGACTGCAGCACGGCAGCCTCAATCGTCTGGCAGGTGAATCGACAAGACTCACTCACTGCACGAATCGCTTCCAGGGATTGAATCGCTCTTGCTAAATCTCGCTTCGATCCAGCGGTGATCAAGACTCTCGCTTGAGTCATCGGTGGGGCTTCTAACCAGAGGAACAGCGTTGAGGGGATCGCTTCTTCGTTGGCAGAACGAGCCCACTGCAAGGCTTGCGTCGAATCGCCCCGTAACAGTGCAAGACGGGACTGAATTGAGTTGGCCACCGACAGATATTGACGTTCGTTCAAGTCCCGGGTGAATTCCTGCAACAGGTTCACCGTCTCGTCGGCTTCGTCCTCCAATTGTCGAAGTTGTTGACAGAGGGCTAAGCCTGCCAGCGCATCGACGGTCGCCCTGGCTTCCAACACGTATCTCAACTCTGCGGCATCTGCGAAACAACTGGTCGCGGCACCAAGTTCGCCGGCATTCAGGTGACTGCAAGCCTGCAGGTAAGAGGCCCAGGCCTTGGTATTGCGTATGCGGAGTTTACTGGCCACAAGCTGTAGACGTTGTGCGTCAAGTCGAGAGCGACGCAGGTCACCGCAGATCGAATGAATGAAAGCCAAGCCGCCGACAAGACGTGATTTCAGCTGGTTTTGGGAAGGGTCGAGCCGCTCGATCTTCTCTTCCAATCTTTGGACAGCCAATCTCTCTTTCCCCTCCATGCAAAACGCCAGCCCCAGCAACAACTCAGCCTCACCTTCGTAAGGGGTTTTCTCGCCCTTGAGCTTTGACAGTGCCTCGTTGAAGTGCTGCTGACTCAACTCGGCATGCCCTTGCCAATACTCAAGAAAACCGCGGAAGTAGGCGAGTTCTCCCAAGACGGTTGGCTCCACCTTCTGCTCACGCAACAAGACGTCGACCTGCTCGATAATCATCGGAATGCGTGCGACTTGGAATCGACAAATCGCGATCCACGCCTCCGTCATTAGTAACTTAGGTCGCTGTTGTCGGACGTCCGCCGGAAGCATCGCGAGCCAATGCTCCACCGTGTACCAGCGATCAGCTGCGAACTCTTCTCCCCGATATCGCTCGATGATCTCGGCAGCCCGTACAGCATCTTCGGCCGACAACGCATGTTCGATTGCATCGGTGATCAATCCCTGGCATTCGAACCATTCGCTGGCGCGCGAGTTTAAGCTTGCAATATCACTCGGTTGATAAGATCGCTCGAGTTGACGTTTAAGCAGGTCCTGAAATAGATGGTGATAGCGAAACCACTCGTCATGCGAATCCAAGGGGACGACGAACAGATTGGCTAGTTGGACTTGTTGAATGAAGTCCTCACCAGAGATTGTCGCGGCGGGGTCTTCTGCGTCAGTGCAGACGGCCTCGACAAGGGAAATGCAAAAGCGGTTTAACACGGACGTCTGCAACAGGCCTTGTCGCACAGCCGCTGTTTGTCCCCCGAGCACTTGTTCGGAAAGATACTCATAGACCTGCTGAAAGCCACCTTTCAAACCAATGAGAAATGCTTCGGGGGCCGGTTGGTTGCGGAGCACGAGACCGACGAGATGCAGTCCGACAATCCACCCCTCCAACTGCTCCTCCAGGTGGTCCAACGTCGCCTCGTGTACCGATAGATCCGCCATCTGGCGCAGGACAGCCTTCATTTCTGTTTTCGTGAAACGGAGATCATCCTGCCGAATTTCCGTCAACCAGCCACGTGCCTGCAGCGACGCCAAAGACATTGCCGGATCGTGTCGCGTCACCAGGACCAGGTGTAGCGGGCGGGGAGGATACCGCATCAGGGCATCGAGTAATTCATGAATCTCGGCGTTGGAAACGAGGTGGTAATCATCCAGCACCAGAACGAAAGGCTCCGGCACTGAATCCAAATCGTTGCTTAAAGTATCCGCGAGCAGAGACACCGGAGGCAATTGCGCCGCCTCCAGCACAGCACCAGTAGCAGGGCAGGCTTTTGGAAAGCGGACTTGGACTGCGGCTATGAAGTAACTCAGGAACGTCCTCAGTTCGCTGTCGTCTTCATCCAATTGCAGCCAGGCCGGCTGGGTTTCGATGTCCTCCAACCACTGCGTTACCAAGGTCGTTTTTCCATAACCTGCCGGCGCCGACACGACCGTCAGCGGGCGACGAGGATTCCGCTCCAACAGCCCGAGTAGTCGCGGACGAGCGATGAGCCCCCGCGTTTCCACCGGTGGTCGTAGCTTGGTTCGAAGGATCGTCGTCGCGGCGGGCGGATGGTCCATGCTTCTCGAAACACTCGTATTCTATTGTCCCTGACTCAGACACGTCCCCTGTCGGTTCTGACCGCAAGACACACTCTTGGTCGGACCCAACGATCATAACCGAGCCGATCACAATCGGTCTATCCACTGGAGTTAAGTCACAATTCGTGCGACTCGACAGTGTACCAAGCCTTAAAAGAGACGATTCCATCGAGACCGGTACAACTTGGGCTGGCACACAATGCCCCGCCAGTTCGAAACTTGAGAGTCATCACAGGCCATGCTTGGCCAATGGAAAAACACCATATCTGGGGCGTTTTGAGGTCGCGGCCACGTCTGGTCGCACTCTCTTCGCCGCTTCACCGTCTCAAAATCCGAGCTCTTCTTTCCGTCTCAGCGTTTTTTCTCTGCGAACTATCGCACTGCCGATTTTAAAATCCGCTCCATGTCGCCAATGACTCCAGTGCTTTGATGCTGTCGTTTGACCCCACACGCGCGGCCTTCCATGGATGAACCGAAATCCTCATCGGGTGGTTATTGATCCAATGGTGAGTCGTTTGAAAGCTCCATGGTTATCTCAGGGTCAAGAACGATTGCGTCGGTTGAGTTGCTACGAACTCCGCATCACTTCGCTTTGCCGCCCCACTGATAGTAAAAAAGTCAGAGGAATCACTCATCACCTGAAATGGACGAGATAGAAGTAATCGGTCCCCATGAAATGACGCTGAAGGTTTGAAACGGCGAAAGGGGCGGTGTGATGCAGACAACTCGTCGAGCCAGCAAACGAGCGTAACGATACGGCGACCGTGCTGGGGATGCGTGGTCAGCGTCGCGATCGGGATGATCGGCAAGTTGACTTGGAATACGAGTACAGCAAACGCCCCGGCGGTTTGTCGAGTGTAGCTGATCGCCAACGAATCGAGCGGGATCGACATCGCTGAAGACCAAAGTAGATAAATCCATGCTTGCCCTCCCCCTCGCTTCGCTCGACCCCTCCCTTCGGGAGGGGTTCTAAAGCCATTTCCCACAAACACTCGATACGATGAGCGAAGCGAGTCTTCGTCACTCCTCCCAGATCGAGGCGACGCCAAAAACC
>SJPJ01000001.1:3660766-3683426 GCA_007859835.1 Novipirellula herctigrandis
GTCTAAAGCCATTTCCCGCAAACACTCGATACGATGAGCGAAGCGAGTCTTCGTCACTCCTCCCAGATCGAGGCGACGCCAACAGCCTCTCCCTTTGGGAGGGGTTCTAAAGTCATTTCCCGCTGGTGCCGTCCAACGAACCTACGGCAGTTCCACTGACGGTGGTAACGATCACGATTGTTGCATCAAATCGTTCCGCCTCGGGCGTCGACGCGAGCACCGTACTTCGCCGCGAGTGGATTGGCCGACAGTCCGTGCAACACGATGCTCAAAACGATCGTCCAGACCACCACCGCCACAATCGTATCGCTGCCCGGTAACTTTTCGCCGACGACCATCACCAGGAATACAATACTGGCCAGTCCCCGGGGCCCAAACCAGCCCATGAATAGCAACGTGTCTTGGCGGAAACCTTTTCCGATCAGGCACAAGAAGACAGGTAACATCCGAATAACGGTCAGGCTGAGAAGTGCGTACAGCAATACTTGCCAACTGAACCCCGCCTGCAACAGACCGAGGATCACGGTCCCGAATGTAAACCAAGTCACCATGGTGACCGCGTCGGCCGTCCCTTCGGCGGCATCCAAGAATTGTTCTTTGTGCTGCTTGGTTAAGGCTCCAAAAGTCAGACCTCCAACGAACGACGCGATGAATCCGGAGCCTCCCAGCCACTGCGCCAAACCAAAACAGAGCAGGGCGAGGGCAATGACCGGCATCTGCAACCAAGTGTCGGATACCCAACCGCGGCTCGCGCAGTGTCGCAGAGCAAAGCCGCCCACCAGCGCAAGTGCAAGACCAATCGCCACTCCGATCCCAATGACTTGCGATGGCAATTGCATCAAGAGCCCAGACGATTCGGCAGCTTCAACCGAACCGGATGCCAGTGCGATAAAGAACAAGATCACCGGCACGCAGATGCCGTCATTCAAACCACTCTCGACATTCAGGCTCTCCCGCACCTTCGCAGGCACGGCTGGATTCGTGACAACCGCTTTCCCGAGCGCCGCATCCGTGGGCGCCAGCATGGTTGCGATCAGCGCGATTTCAAAGAAGCTGAGATCACCAAAGATCAACCAAGCCAATCCGAGCCCCAGAGCAATGGTCAGTGGCAAGCCAATCAGCAGGAGACGCACGGGAATTGCCTCGACACGCCGTAAGACGCTCAGGTTGGCATTGGAAGAGTCGGTGAAAAGACAAATCGCGAGCGCAAATTCGGCCAATCGGCTGATGGCCTCACCGTCAACCGACAAGTCAATCAGGCCAAGCACCTGAGGCCCGAAAAGCATGCCCATTGCGACATAAACAAGCGCACCATTGAGCGGCGTCTTCTCGAGCCGCGACGCAATCAGACTGTATGCAAACGCGAATGCGGCGAAAACAGTTAGAATTTGATACTCGGACATGCTTTTCACCTTCGTTTACTCGGCACGTTCGCGAAGCCCGAGCTTGCGTGCCAGCCGCAGGATCCGCGATTGCGTTTCGTCTCCCATCACAGCGCAGGCATCAAAAATTTGCTGCAGAATCGCTTGACATCCCGGTGTGGGTGACCACGGAAAGGCCATTGCATTGCCCGTGCGGTGATTACTTTAGTATGCAGGTGGAAACCACGACATCACATCGCTCATAAAGAGGGCTAAACGAGTGAGGCGTTGGGATGGACGATGGCGGCGGAGCGATTGTTCCCACGCCGCTTGATCATTCCAAGTGGATTCGGCTAGACAGCGGTATTTCCGCCAGGATCCTGCCGGATCACCAGACAGAAAACTCCCCGCCTGCCCCACTCGCTCTTCGAGATACTTGCATTATCGTCATAACTTCACTTAGCGAAAAGACGATAGGTGACCAAGGGGCCACCGCATCCCAACGGAAGGTCAGCTTGTCCGATACGATTCAGCCTGCAATTTGCCCGCCAACGATGTAGCGGGATTGAGATATCCTTTCGCATCACTGAGATTGTCGTAACTGCCACACTCTGGTTGCTATTGACGAGCGGCGCGCGGCAAACGGCAAACGCTTGCAAACTTCTTTCGCCAATCCATCCATGATCTGCCTCCGCGTGAATCATTCTTACGTCGATGGAAACACCAACATTCATCAGCCCTAAGTCTCACGCGGAAAACGATTTCAGCAAATATCAAGATGTTCACAGCAGTGGGTTGGAAGCCTGTCGTGTTTGCTATCGTTTCATTGTTCGGTCCATTTGCTTCATCTAAGTCTACGGGTTCATTCTTTGACAGGCGGGAAGCCTATCCCACTTGCCATCTTCAATCGAGTGATGGAATAGGGCGGTAGCGTCAAAGGCTGAGTGGAGCCCAGTTCAACCCGCTCGCAGCGCTCAGTGTCCTGCATCGCATCGTCTAAATCCATGTCGCTGCGATGAGTCAATTGAACTGCTTCGAGCAGAGTCAGTGTGGATGCTTTGTCCGACGACGTTATGCGAATCGTGTTGATCTTCCGGATTTTTCCCTGCCGATTGAGCAGGATGACATAAGTGTTGTCCGCCCCTGCCATCGCGACTGCCTCGATATCATTGAGGGTATTCTTGCCGTCGCCCTCAAACGTCACAGGGACCACAGCGTTGCAGTTGCGGATTGCGTCTTTAAACAACGAGAAGTGAGTGTAAGTCAAGTGTTCGTGGTCGCCGATTCCTTGCTTTCCGCCAGTGAAGTCAAAGAAGTGTTGGAAAGAATGCCAATGTGCCACGTTTACTGCGGGATGCTTGATGAATCGCAGCAACATCAAGTCGGTATGAAGCGCTCCCAAGTGGGAGTATCGCAAGCCGTATTGTTTCAAGCTTCCTCCGAAGCCCCCCACGCCAAACTCCGTCATCCAAATCGCTTTACCGGGAAACATCTCCTGCAGCGAAGCCAGCGAGCGATCCATTGCCTCATCAAGATACTTTTCGCAGTTCTGATAACCTTCTAAATGCGGAATAAAATCGGCGGGTTTAGTTTGGTTGTTCATGCCAGTCAAGGAATAGACGTGCATGATCACCGCGTCGAAGAATGTTTCGCCCTTGAGCGCCGTGATCCAGCCATACTGGTGGTTCATCGCAGAGGGTCGATCGTCACTGAGGAAGTCGCTGTTCTGATACAAATGTGTTGGGACCAGTACACCGACTTCCGTCTCCGGTAGTTCTTTGCGAATGACGGCGGTGATTTTCTTCGCCCGCTCGGCGTATTCCGCTCCGCTGGCGAACGCCCACTTGTAGCCGCCGTAGAAAACCTCGTTACCGATCTCGACACGAGCGACTTTGTGGCCTTCACGACTGAGCTTCTCGATCCAAGACTTGTTCTGCTCGAACGTCTGCGTACAAACATTCAAAACCAGGCTGTACGACACATCGTGGTTTTTAACCCACTTTAGCCACGCGTCTGGCGTTCTCCCTTTGCCATCGGTAAATCGAGAGATCTGTTTGTTGTGCCCGCTGTAGTCCCGTGTCGACGGAGAATCATCGTCATAGAAACCGGTAGAGGGGTTGTAAAAATTCGATCCGGTTCCACCGGGAAATCGAAAGAACGGCCGACCGGCCGCAATGTACTTTTCCGCGTACGCCGGGTGGTCGAACCAAACCGGGCGAAAAAGACACTCGTTGTTCGCGCCATAGAGGTTCTGCGAAAGCGGTTGGCGTTGATCGAGGTTGACATCCAAACTGACGAAGTCGTCCGCGCCCGCATTCGTCATGGGAAGCAGAGCAGTCAAACCGATGAAACTGATTACAAAAAAGGTCGAGTAGCATATTCGACACGATAGCCGTTTATTCATTTCTGTTTGCTAAATCAAGAATTTGAATGGGTTATTGTTCATCACAGGAAATGTCGTCGGCAGCCGATTCGTAAACCGAAAAGGACTATTTTACCAGGAGACACTTCATTTGTTTGTCATCGCGAATAATCAGCTTGCCCCGTGACAGTGCCAAGGGAGCCCAGCAGGTAGAGCGATCGAGCAACTGGGCCTGCGAGAGAACGTTGAATCGTTCGGGAGTTGCTTCCAAGAGATAGAGCACACCCTTTTTGCCATCGACGCTGATGATCATGCCGTCCGCCAGGATAAAACCTCCCTTGTCAAACTGCGGGTCTTTCTTCGTCATCCATTTAGCTTCCCCATCAATGGTCCAACAGGTCATGCCGTCCTGTCGGCCCCAGTTGTCCGAACACTGAGCATAAAAATGTCCCTGGTAAACGATGGGCGGATGGACGTGCGTCGCGAAATCGTTCGTCTTGTAAAGTTCTTCGGTTAGGTACCTGTCTCCATTACGCTTCACCTGAAACAGTGCAGATCCAACTTTGTACCCGCCACCGATGTAGAGGCGGTTCTGCCCAGCATCGACCACCTGAGGAATGGGGACCGTGCACTGCCAATCTTTGTACTGCCAAAGTATCTCTCCGGTATCGAGATCGAGTCCGACCACGCCTTGATAGGGGATGACCGATTGCTTGCCCTGCCAGTCAAAGGGTGATGCAACCATGGCTAGATGATCCTGTCCGTCGATACTGACCACGTTGGGATTCGTATAGCCATAGTGACCGAGAGGCGGGGACTCCCAGCGAACTTGTCCCGTCTTCTTATCGCGAGCGACCACGCCAACTTGCGCGGTTTGTGGAGCGATGATCACAAGGTCCCCGTAAATGAGGGGATTCTGTGCCAGACCCCATGCAGGCTTACTTTGGACCTTGTAGTCGTTCCAGAAATTTTCACTCCAAACGACTTCATGCGTATTCAGATCCAGGCAGATCAGATCACCGTACCCACCGCAGATGTAGGCATGATCGCCATCGATCGTGGGAACGGATCGTGATCCTTCCCGCATAAATTTGCCCTCGGTTAGATAGCCGTAGTTCCACAGCTCCTCGCCGGTTTTCAGGTCGTAGCACCTGAAGACATCGCGCTCCTTTTCTCGATCCAACAAATAGACTTTGTCCCCGACAATCACCGGGCCTGCAAAACCGCCGCCGACAGGAACCGTCCACAGAACAGGCGGCCCGTTTTCAGGCCACTCGCGCAACAGTCCGGTCTCGTCCGAGATCCCATTTCGATGTGGGCCCATGAACTGAGCCCAATCGGTTCCCTCAAAGTCGATCTGTTGACCGGGGGCAACACGATTCTCCACAACCTTGACAGGCTTCCAATTTGCGGCGGTCGCCTCGGGGTCGATCTCATAATCAAAACGACCTTTTTGCTTGTCCGTTAAAATGCCTGCAAGTTTCTTCCGGAATTGATGCTGGTGTTTTCCCCAACTAGTTTTGTTTTCTCGATAGGCATAACCCTCGGCCCCCCAGAACACGAGACCCAGCTCGGTAATCTTGTCATTGATCGCCGACATGGCGCGGTAAGACTCCAGCGACTTGATTGCCTTCAGCTGCCGCACGGTCAGGTCAGGGACCAGCACGTGTAACTCCATCGGCAGCCAGGGGAGATTCTCAGCCACGCGGTCCCCATCATCGCTTGGCACTCCTTGCTCCTTTCTCGCCATGGCCCCAGGCGCAGTAGTCCCTTGCTGAAACGGATCTTCACTGGGCTTGCGATTGCGGATGCAGTAAAGAGTCTTCTCACCTCGAATGTAGATGCGGCCACCGGTGAAAGCCGGCGTGGCATCGACCGGCTCACCCATTTCGATGGTGGCAATCTCACGGTAGTTCCTCGCTACATTGAAAATGTGGACGACGCCTTGGCTGTCGACCAGATAGACTCGGTCACCGACTTGGATTGGTGAGGAACGCAGATCCACATCAAAGTGCTGCACCCACAGTTCCTTGCCAGTCGTCTGATCAAGACAGGCGACATCACCGTACGAAGTCGGGATGAATACCAAGCCTCCCGCAGCAAGTGGGCTGGCAATTTCGGGCAAATAGTCGTCGTAGTGCCACATGATCGTGGGCGATTCACCCGTCAGCTTGATCGCCGTGGCTTGAGCGTACTCGTTGGCTACGACAAGGATGTCTTTCCCATTGAAAGCGGGCGACGGTGCCACTTCTCCGCCGAGGCACTCGATCTGCCACAGTTGCTTTCCGGTGACGGGATCGTAGGCGGTGACATTCTTTTCGTCGTTGAGGATGAGTTGCAGACCCTTCGCCGCCCTAATCAACGCTGGGGACGACCATGAAATATGCTCTCGCGCCTTTTGCCAAACCGGCTTACCACTATGACATTCCAACGCGATCACTTTCTGGGTTTCGCGATGATCGTATTGAATGAATAGTCGTTGGCCATCACTGATCAGCGAGGATCCCATGCCGTACGGATTGTTGGGCAACCCCAGGTTCTTCTTCCAAACCAGATTGCCATCGAAATCGAAAGCGACCAGGTCTCCTGTGGCGAAAATCGCGAAGACCCGCGTTCCGTCCGATGCCATCGTCGGTGCTGCAAGACCAGCGTCCTCATTCACCTTGGGTCGCTCGACGGAAGTCTCAACGTCCTTGATCCACAGTTGCTTGCCGGTATTCGCATCAAAACAGAAAACCGCTTGCCGCGTCTCGTCTGCGCCCGACATGAAAATGCGGTCGCGCCAGACGATCGGGGAATTGTTTCCTGGCAGCGGTACCTTGGCCGACCACAGGATTCCCTCACCGGTCTTCACATTCCACTCGGTCATCGTGTTGGCTGGCTTGCCCACGCCATAGCCGCCGGGCCCGCGCAGCGACGGCCATTGGTCAGCGAACACCTCCGGCAGACCAGTAGCGGGCAGCGATTGTGCTTGCGCCGACGACGGGAATGTCATCAACGGCAGTGTGATCAGTACAAGAGCGAGCGTGCTACAAAAAGAACCGGCAAGCATTCGAAAACCTGGAATGATGGAAGTGGACGTCCGAGTTGTGGTTTGCTGTTTGTTCATGCGAGAATCCCTAAAACAACTTTGCCCGCGACTTCGTTGAGACGAAAACGAGTGAATTTTTCCATTGCCTTGCACTGAGTTTCATGTCGTGGTCTCAACGCGCACGTGCTGACCAGTAGAACGAACAAAAGACCAAGGAGGGGAGACTTCATTGTGAGAGTCCCTTCAGCTGCTCAGTCGTGGCGGGAAAGGAGAGGTCGAAGCGAACCAGGAACGCCTCGCCTGAACCGAGGCGATAGTCGTGCGCCAGGCCCCATTTCGGGAACTCGGCCGGATGCTTGTCGATATCCTTGAAGTGTCCTTTGCGGAAGAAGGCACCGGCATGCGGCACTTCGGTCACATGCGAGACCAGACGGAAGTTCAGACCATCCTCGGCGTATTGCATCGAATAGAGTTCGGGCCCCTGGCGGACGAATCCGACAACGCCGCTTTGATAGGGGAAGATCATCACCTCGTGCCCGCCGCAAACCACGGGGTTGAGCTTCGATTTGACGAACGGACCTTCGGGACGATCGGCGATGGCCACGCCCCAGCCGATATGGAACGGCTCTCCGTACTGTGTGTCGGCCCCGTGTCCCTTGTAGTAGAGGTAGTACTTCCCGCCTTTGACGATCAGGCACGGATCATGGACCTTGGCGGAGTCGAAGTGACCGGGTTCGCTGGGTGCGAGGATCGGCTGTTTGGACTTGTGCCACGGCCCCTGGGGTGAATCGGCCCAGGCGAACGCGATCTTGTGCGGCCCTTCCTTGTACACATGCGGCGAGGTGGCCACCTGATAGTAAAGGTAGTACTTCCCGTTGGCGACGAGCACGTCGGGCGTGAAGACGCAACGGTCATCATAGGATCCGGCGGGGCCTGGTTCGAGCGCCACACCCTGCTCCTGCCAATGGTATCCGTCCTTGCTGGTGGCGTGCCAGATCGAGACGAAGTCCCACGAGTAAATGCGTTTCCACTTGCCCTTGATGTCCTGCCAGGCCTCCTGCGAACCGCTTTCCTGGCCGACCGGTGGAGTGCCCCAGGACTTGCTGTACCAGATGTGGTAGGTGTCGCCGACGCGGATCGGGCTGGTCGGATCGCGGAACGTGGTGTTCTCGACGAAACCGTCGAGCGCGTGCCGCAGGTGATGGGCCGCCTGCAATTCTTGGTGCGGGTGGTGCAGACGCACGTGATAGACCGTCTTCGGATCCTTGCGGTAAACGGCCACTTTTTTCTGCACGAGCGGATCCTGCGCCGGATCGGCGTTGTAACCGAGCCCGGTGACCAATTTATGGTTGAACTTCGGAAAGAACGTGTTTTCGAGTTCAAACTCCAGGTCGCTTGCCGCATAACGCCTGAACGCCTCGCTGCGATCTTGAGCGCCGCTCACGCCGGACAGAAGAAACAATATCGCGATTGCGCGTAACGTCGATGTCATTCTTGATCTGTCTCGAAAATGGAATGGCGAAATATACTGATTCAGGGGATGCAGGTCGGCAACACCATATCGCACCAGAAATGGGCGCTAGCTATTTGGTTCGAATCGGATCGGTGAGTTTATGCGGATCGGCAAAAGAATCTACCGTCCCAATCAACTCCGCAGGACACGTGTACTTCTCTCCAGATTGGTCGACCGGATGTTTCGACTCAAGGAATGGAATTTCGCCAGCTTCGGTAAGAAAGTCATTCTGCTGCTCCATCCATGAAAAGAGCTCCCGCTTCAAACGTGTTTTGATTTTTGCGTAAGCGGGATCGGCGGCAATGTTCGTCAGTTCCCAGGGATCCGTCTGCGTGTCGAACAACTCTTCCTCGGTCGTGTCGGGGTGCAAATGCGCCCCAAGCCGATGAAACGGATCAACCGCTTTGCCTGCCAACTCGTCGCGTTTGATTTTCTCAAGCGTGTTGAAGTTGCGGATGTAGTGGTATCGCCCGTCGTGCGAAGAGCGTCGTGGGAACACGTGCGTCCCCAAGACGCCTTGTTGCGTCATCAGTCCAAAAACGTATTTGTGGTGCGTGCCCGACGGGTCTTTCAAGATTTTCGCAAAACTCTTTCCGTCAATGTCATCCGCCGATTGTCCGCCGGCAAGTTCAACAAAGGTTGGCAGAACATCTGCGTAATTGGTTAACGCGGACGTTCTCCCTGGCTTCATCTTCCCGGGCCAACGGACCATGAAGGGCACGTTGAGACCGCGATCGTAAACCGTGTACTTCGCGCCCATACCATTGCCGTGATCGGATGAATAAATGAACACGGTGTCCTCGTCGAGCCCATGCTTGTCGAGCAGCCCCAGCACGTCGGCAAGCTCGCTTTCTTTTTTTGCGATGTGGTCGTAGTAACCTGGCAAACCTTTCTTGCCAGTCTTTTTCATGTAGGGATGAATCACAACCTGATCGGCCGGGAACTTTGGCTTTTTAGGATAGGGCCCATGCGGGTAATGGGACGTAATGAACAAGCAAAACGGTTTGTCGGTGTGGTTGGAAAAATAAGCATCCACGTCATCGAGAGGCAACGCTTTATCATTTCTGCTGGTCGGAGTGCTCCAGCGAAAGACAGACGTTGGTTTGACGTGCACCTTTCCGATCAATGACACATCGTAGCCCAGCGGTGTAAGCGCGTCGAAGATGGTTTTCGTTCCTTTACGCGATGACGTGTGCTGGACGAATAGGCCGTTGCGAATCGGATACAGACCCGTGAACAGCACGGCACGACTGGGAGCGCACACGGCTTGCGGCGTGAACATTTTGTCAAAAACCAAACTCTCTTTCGCCAGACGATCGACCGTTGTCGTCAAGTCAACTGGTAGCCCGTAGCAACCGTAGTCCGCCTTCAGCTGATCATCGCTCAAGAAGAACACGAAATTGGGCGTATCAGCAGCAGCCGGCCGGAGTAGTGTGAGGGCTAACAGGAACGCCAGTACGAGATATCTTGTTCTCACCATGCAAGTTTACTTTTGTGCGAGTTGTTGAAGGATGCGAGACAGTTTTAAGGTGAGATAGGCTTCTAGCCTGTCTTGAGCATGTCGACAGGCTGGAAGCCTATCCCACCTATTTCACTAACAGGCATTTCATTTGTTTATCGTCACGAATGATCAGTTTGCCGCGTGAAAGGGCCAGCGGTGCCCAGCATCTTGATTTGTCAAGCAGTCGAACCTTGGACAGAATCGTGAACTGATTCGGGTTCGCTTCGGTTAGATACAGAATGCCGAACTTGCCATCGACGCTGATGATCAAATCGTCGGCGATGATGAATCCGCCCTTGTTGAAGATCGGCGATTTTTTACTTTGCCACTTCACCTCCCCGTCCAATGACATGCAGGTTAGCCCATCTTGTCGGCCTCGACTGTCGGAACAATGGGCGTAAAAGTGGCCATCGTGAAGGATCGGTGGATGGATGTGCGTGCCGAAGTCCATGGTCTTGAAGATCTCCTCGGTGGCAAACCCATCCTTGTTCTTCTTGACCTCGAACAACGCACAGCCCGACCGGTATCCGGCCCCGACATACAGCCGGTTCTTCCCGGCATCAACAATCGGAGGAATCGGGATGCCGCAGTCCCAGTTCTTGTAGTTCCAAAGAATCTCGCCGGAGTCGGGTGCGATCCCAACGACGCCCTGATAGTCGCTTTTGGATTCGCCTCGCCAGTTGGATGCAGCGGCAACCATGGTCAAATGTTGTTCACCCTCGATCGTGACTAAGCTGGGATTCACATAGCTGTAGTCGCCCAGTGGTTGAGTGGTCCAACGGACGTCGCCGGTCTTTTTGTCAAATGCGACAACTCCAACAATGTCTGTTTGGACCGCGACGATCACGAGGTCTTTGTAAGTCAAAGGATTCTGCGCCACGCCCCACGCGGGAAGTTCCCCTCCCTTGAAATCGCTCCAGAGGTCCTTTCCCCAAACGACCTGTTGCGTGTTGAGGTCGATGCAATGCAGATGGCCGAACCCGCCGCAGATGTAGGCGAGGCCATTCTCGATCGTCGGGACGGTTCGAGACCCCGGATAGATGATCTTTCCGCTGGTGTCGTAAGCGTGCTGCCAGAGTTCATCGCCTGTCTTCAGGTCATAGCACTTGAAAACATCCCGCTGCTCGGCTTCTTCACGATCCAACAAGTAGACTTTGTCGCCGACAATCGCTGGACCTGCATAGCCGTCTCCTACGTTGACCGTCCACAAGACCGGCGGCCCGTTCTCTGGCCATTTCCTCAGCAAGCCCTTCTCTTCCGATTTGCCGGTGCGAGTTGGCCCCATGAACTGTGCCCAGTTGGTCCCCGGAAAGTCAGTGTTCTGATTCGGAGCGACTCGGTTCTCGACCGCCTTTGCCATCGGTGCTGCGTTAAGAGCGGCGGCGCCCGGGCCAAAGGCCTGCTCGAATCCTGCCATTTGCTCGTCCGTCAGGATCTTGGAAACGGCGCTCATAAATTCGTTCGACTGTTTGTAGTAGTCGCTCTTGTTCTTCTTAAAGTCATTGCCTTCGAGCGAAAAGAAGCCCCATCCCCGCGACTGAATGTCTTCCCTGATCGCCAGACACGCCTTGAAGGACGGTAGAGCGGTAAACTGACGCAGTTGCCCAACGGTTAGCGAGCCATCGAGCGTTTCGTGTAAATCCCACGGCATCCAAGACATGTTTGTTGCCAGTTGGTCGTCACCCGGTCTCGGCGTCCATGGCGCTGGTTTGTTGGGAACTGCGTTTTTGGTCGCTGTATTCTTTGCCATTGCGCTACCCTGCTGAAACGGATTCTCACTGGGTTTGCGTTTGCGGATGCAGTAAAGCGATTCCTCCCCTCGAATGTAGATGCAACCATTCGCAAAAGCCGGCGTCGCATAGACTTGCTGGCCCATTTCAATCGTGGCTACCTCGATGTACGACCTCGCCGCTTTGAAAATGTGAACGGTGCCTTCAAAGTCAATCTGATAGATTCGGTCTCCTACTTGGATTGGTGAGGACAGCAGATCCACATCAAAGTGATGCACCCATAGTTCCTTGCCAGTCGTCTCATCAAGACAGGCGACATCACCGTACGAAGTTGGGATAAAGACCAAGCCTCCCGCAGCAAGTGGGCTGGCAATTTCGGGCAAATAGTCGTCGTAGTGCCACATGATCCTGGGCGATTCACCCGTCAGCTTGATCGCCGTGGCTTGAGCGTACTCGTTGGCTACGACAAGGATGTCTTTCCCATTGAAAGCGGGCGACGGTGCCACTTCTCCGCCGAGGCACTCGATCTGCCACAGTTGCTTTCCGGTGACGGGATCGTAGGCGGTGACATTCTTTTCGTCGTTGAGGATGAGTTGCAGACCCTTCGCCGCCCTAATCAACGCTGGGGACGACCATGAAATATGCTCTCGCGCCTTTTGCCAAACCGGCTTACCACTATGACATTCCAACGCGATCACTTTCTGGGTTTCGCGATGATCGTATTGAATGAATAGTCGTTGGCCATCACTGATCAGCGAGGATCCCATGCCGTACGGATTGTTGGGCAACCCCAGGTTCTTCTTCCAAACCAGATTGCCATCGAAATCGAAAGCGACCAGGTCTCCTGTGGCGAAAATCGCGAAGACCCGCGTTCCGTCCGATGCCATCGTCGGTGCTGCAAGGCCAGCATCTTTATTCACCTTGGGCCGCTGTACCGACGTCGCAACGTCTTTGATCCAAAGCTGCTTGCCGGTATTGGCATCGAAACAAAATACCGATTGCCGCATCTCGTCTGCACCCGACATGAAAACGTGGTCGCGCCAGACGATCGGGGAGTTGTTTCCCGCTAGTGGTACCTTGGCCGACCACAGGATTCCCTCACCGGTCTGCACATCCCACTGGGTCATCGTGTTGGCCGGTTTCCCCACGCCATAGCCGCCGGGCCCGCGTAGCGACGGCCATTGCTCAGCGAATCCTTTCGGCAAGCCAGCACCTGACGGGTCGGCTGCTCGCGCCGATGCCAGGAGTGTGGTGAACACGAGAGCGAGGACAACATGACGGAGTCCAGCAATCGTTAGCTGCATGGCGTTGGCCACCGGCGTTTTCCCTCGTTTGCAACACGTTGCTCCTGTGACGCTCGCGGTAATCCCGTAGCCATTCGCTAACACAATTATACTCCCTGAGGGCAGATTTGACATGATCGAGTGTATGCTGATTAGTTCTGGATGTTCGCTGCGTTGAAGGTGATCGCCGTTCCACTTGACTTGGGGTTTTTCTGCCCCGTTGCCTCGATCCGCAAGGTATGGGCGCCGGCTTCGAGCTCGCCGCCCGTATATCCGGTGACGTCAAATTCCTGCTGGGCGCTGTAGAGATCCAAACGACCTACGTTCTTTCCATCGAGAATGATGTCGGCGATGCCGAGCCCGGGGCCTGTTACCGTTTTGTATTCGATTGCAGTGCCGTAGAAAGGCACTTCCACCGCGTATCCAGCGCCCCCATTGAACTTGTAGTAGGTGCCAAGGTAGGCCTTCGGACTGCTGATTTTTGCGTATTGCCTCGGCTTCGCGATGAAGATTTCGGGACAAACCTCATCGTCGTACATGTCGTAATCTTTCATCAGCTTGGAAGTGTTGAAAACGATTGGAATTTCCCGACCCGCCGGATCCTTGAAGCTGAAGAACACATCCTTGGCCAGGAACTGGGTCTGATAAAAAACATCTTCCCAGCTGTTTCCGTTGTCGGTAGAACGGAAGACGCCGTCGATGGTCGGCGCGAAGATGGTTTTGTCCTTGGTGTAGTTGGAAGAAAAGGCCAGCCCCGTGTAGAGGAACTTCCCTTTGAGACCAAAATAGCTCCAGGTCGCACCATTGTCGGTGGATTTCAGAACGCCTTCGCCGAAGGTTGTCACATAGAGGGTCTGATCACGGGCATAGTCGGGGGAAAAAGTAAGGTTGTTGACATACTGCCCGTTCAGATTCATGTCGGTTTGGGTGAAAGATTCTCCGTTGTCGGAGGAGCGATGGATCTTACCGTCCTTGTCCATCAGGTAGATCAGCCCGTCGTTATCCACATTGGGAGAAATGAACATCTGTTGAATGCCGACCTTATTAAAGATGTTCTTCCAGGTATCCCCCTTGTCGGTCGACATTGACACGCCCGAACTGGACGCGCAGTACATTCGATCTTGCGTGGAAGTTTTGGGGCTGAATGCAAAGCTGTTGACGTAGCAGTCACCTCGTTCCACATAAACCTGCTTCACCTCTTTGGTTTTGTCGTTGAACTTAAAGACCATTCTTCTATCCTTCACGCCGAGCACATGACGCGGGACCAAGAACACCAACATGACGCCATCGTCCTTGAAGTTGTTGGAAACACCCAACTCGCGAAACAGCGATGGCTTGTCATAGATTTTTCTTGGATTCAGCTCGGGAATGCGGGACCACGAACGACCGGAATCGGTTGATCGATAGGGGCCAGTGGCAATGTCCACCACAAAGATCGAGTTGTCGTTCTCATAATTGGGCGAGAGCACCATGCCGTTGGCAAAGGCCGCCGTGATACCGATGTTCGCCGACTCCCAGGTGTCGCCGTTGTCCGGCGAACGGGAGATCCCGCTGTTATAGGTGGCCGTGAAGAGTTCGGAAGTCCCGGGAGCGGGATGCACATAGTAGGTCCACTTGGTGTTCCAAATATTGATGTGCCGCCAGAACTCGCCACAATCGGTTGTTTTGTAGATGCCGGTGGTCTTGCCTAGGAAGATCGTCTTGTCGTTCTTATAATCGGGTGAGAATCGAATGCTCTTCATCAGGATGTTCGTATGATGCACCCAGCGGCTGAGCCCGTTCGAGCGAGATTCCCATTTCTGGCCCTTGCTGTCGGAAAAGAATACGAAGCCCTTCGCGGTTCCGACCACCATCGTTTTATCGTTTGCATAGTCCGGCGAAAAACGAAGTTTGGCGACATAATCGCCATCGTGCTTAAAAATGTCCTTCCAGGAAGCTCCCGCATTCTCGCTCAGCAGAACGTTCCCATTCTTCAACGCCACCAGAACGTCTGAGTTATTCGCTACATCGATATCAGAAATGATCTCCTGAGCAAAACCCGGGCTGAGCGCCGCCCACTTTCCCGTTTTCAAATCCATGACGTCGACCGTTCCCGACAGATAGTCGATGTGTTCCATGCCCTTCACCATTTTTTGTTCTTGATAGTACACCGCATGGGCGTATAGCTTTCCGCCGGAAACGATCAGCTTGCCAAACGTCACCTTGTCCTTCGGTAGCAGGGTCCTGATATCCCGGCCCTCGTTCCCGACGAGATGAATGCCCTGAGTGGTTAGGACATACAGATCTTTCGACTTGGTGTAATCGGGTGCGGTGCAGATATGCAGCACTTCCTCTTCAGCAAATTGCTCTTGCAGCACCCAACTCTCACCGCGATCGGACGATTTGTAATAGCCTTTTGAAGAAACCGTATAGACAGTTCCGTCGTTCTTAAAGTCGGGCGAATAGGTATGTCCGGTAACCAATACCCGGCCCATGCCTGCGTGCGTTTCCTGAAAAAGTTCGCCATGGCTGTGTGAGATCAGATGTGCCTCGCCGAACTGGGTCGACGAAGCCAAGACCATACCCGTCTCGGCATAATCAGGACTCGGATCCAAAGAATAGATAATGTCATGCGGTACGTGAGCGTAGACGTACCCAGACATTACAGAGGACGTCAACGCAACAGTGAATACAATGAATGTCACTCGGCGTAGTTTATTCATGACGGTAAATCGACCTTTGATGGAATTTCTATTTCTGTAAGGCGGCTTTGCCGCAAACTGTAGCGGAAGTCGTCAAGACTTTCGGGCCGCGCAATTCAAACGGGACGAAACTCTTGACGAGTTCCGCTACTACCAAATCGCCACCGTAAGACAACAATTGATAGAGTGCCCCTTACTCGAATTGCATCAAGTGCTTCTTGAGGGTCTCTGCTTTGGCTCGCATTTTCTCTATTTCCTGTTCTGTGAGCTTCCTGGAGGAATCGGCATGGAAGGAGTTTGGTCCGCCAACATCTTCGCGGGCGAACGATGCCAGCACCTGTTCCATTTGCTCCTTTTCTTTCTGCTGCAGTGCGGAAAGATTCGAGAAGTCCTTGATCTGTGGGAACTGATCCAAGTCGGAAGGTATCTGGCTCGCGTCCCACCAATCCCCGTTCCCATCACGCATCAAGTGCAGGCCGCGGACCATTTGGTTCTGGCCCTTGAATCCGTAGATCCAGTCGCGATGGTGGTCCTGTTGTTTTGTCAGGTAGGGCCAGAGGCTCTTGCCGCTGAGCTCGTACTCTTCTTGCGACGGCAGTTGCGTTCCCATGATGTCCGCCAAGGTCGGGAGCATATCGGACAGGTCAGAGACAACATTCTGCGCGCCCTGAACCAATTCGGGCTGTCCAGGTGCGTAGACCACAAACGGAACGTGCATGCCGCGTTGCCGGACAACCGACGCTTTCCATCCTTTGGTGCCGTTGTCCGACAAGAAGATGACGACCGTATTGTCCAACTCGCCCATCTCTTTTAGTTTTGTGATGTATTGCCACATCTGGTAATCGAGATATTCGATCTGATATTTCAGCTCGTCCGGAGTAATGTTTTCCTTCTTGTAGGTTGTGCTGAGCGTATTGACAGGGCCGTTGGCTGTGATTTTTGGCTCGTGTCGTGTGTAGGTTTGTGCCTCGGCATCCCAAGTGAGTTTTGGTGTGCCGGGCCACGTCATGTTGTGCCGCGGACTTGCCATGTCCACCGCCTGATGTCCGAGGTGCGAGGTGTGATAAACGAAGAACGGCTTGTCCTGCTGGTTTGTTCGTTCCATGAAGTCGAGGATGTGATCCATTTCGATGTCGGGCCCGTAGTCACTGATCTCCGTTTTCTGCCACGAGAAAGGCTCGTCCGGATGACTCGGATGATTCGCGACTTGAACCTCCGGCCACCACAAGAACGAATCGGAATTCCAGAATTGTTTGTTTTTTACATTCCTGAAGTGTTCGTAGGGACTCGTTCCGCGGACGTCGGGTTCCCCCGGAGTAAACACGCACTGGTCGAATCCGAACCGCGTGTAGCTCGCTCCGAAAGTGACATGAGTTTTCCCCGCCCAGATCGATTGATACCCCGCTTGCTTTGCCACCTGACCAATCATCAGTGGAGAACTGTCGGGGACTTGATAGATGCCGCCTCTGGCGAGCTTTCCCATTTGTCCATTGTCCCACCACTTGGTGAGATGCGCGTAGCGGCCGCTCATTAGCATTGCCCGAGTTGGCATGCAGACCGTTGAAGCCCAGACCGTATTGAGAAAGCAGCCTTCCTTGGCCAATCGATCAATCACGGGTGTGGATGCTCGCTCGCCGTAGCATTTGTTGGAGCCGTAGATCGGGAAATCCCGTGCGCTGATATCATCGGCCATCACTACGATCACATTCGGTCGACGTTCTTCTGCGTGGGCGAGGAGCAATGGTCCGGCGAGGACCAGGAGCATCGCAACCGAATAATGGCTAGGTGTTCGCATTGTTATTCTTTTAACGTAGGTGGTTGAATTGTTCGCTTGGGTGTCATTCCGCTCACGTTTGCGTTTAGCATCGAGCGAATGTCTATCTTGATTCTTTGCGACCGTTCCTGGTTCAAACTTCTAACTTCACCCTGCTAATGCCCCCAAAGTGTGTTGCCTCGCAGGTGCCTTTTCCACGTGTCATACAGTCGAATGTCAAGGAGCTTCAATTCATCGGGCGTGGCGGGCTGCGGCGCGTACGAGTAGACAGCGTGGTTCATTTCGGTGATCGCCTGGATCAGTTTCACACGCGGGTTGCCGTGGATGTCATGCAATCCATTCTGATTATTCTTCTTCAGCGTCGCGCCACCCTGGTCAAACATGCAGGCGCAATAGGAGACGCCTAAAACCTGCGGGTCCTTATAGTGTCGCATCAGGTTGGCCTTGTAGACCTCGGCTCGTGCATCATGGGATTCGAGGCCAGCGTGGCGGTTATCCATGCCAGGGTAGTGCCAACCGAAGTAGTCGTCGGAGATGAGGATCGGAAGGCTGGCCGCTTCAGCAAGCTGATGAACGGAAATGTCCTTATTGATATGCTGCGGCGCGACCATGTCGACGTAGGGCGCCATGGCCTTGGAGGTCTCGGCTGAGAGGGCGAACTCCTTGACGAACGAACCGAAGATCAAGTGGTTCGAGTCCCAGCGACGGATTGCATCGTAGCCGGTCTTGTAGAGCGTAATCGCCATGTGCGCCAGGATCGCCTCGAAGTCCTCGACCTGCCTGGGGTCAAGTTGACTCCGAACCTTCGCGTAGTTGCGACGTTCCATGCGCGTATCGAAAACCAGTTCTTCCGTTCGTTTCAAGTCGGTGATCCGGTTCAGGGAAACGCCGTACACCTCATTGAACTTTTTGACATCATTCTCATAACGCGTGACAAGCAGATCGACGATTGCGTTGCGACCGTGGCTACCCGCTGGCAGCGAAAGGTACTGATTCACCCAAATCTCGGAATGATTGAAGGCGCCGAACCCGTAGTAGTAACCCATTACGAGCTGGTCGTCTTTCACGGGCGCACATGCTGCTTTGGCCCTGGCCTCGATCATCTCCGCATAGGCGGGGTCGAAGATGTCTGGAAGGTCTTCCCCTTCGACGAACTCCCACGGATGTTTCAGCAGAATCACGCCCACGGCGAATGGGAAGTTATCCTCTCGGAAGAGCGCCTCGACCTTAGGGATTTCGACGAAACCGTTCAGGTTGCGTTCTGGACTGGTGGCACTGCCAAGCGCGCAATTGAAACCCATCGTCCGCGCCCTGGCCAAGGAATCCTTCATCCAGGCGTCTTTGTCGCCTCCGTAGACGTTCTGGCATGCAACGTCGCTTTCGCCCGAATAGAGATGGCTCAGTGCAACGGGAAAGAAGACATTCCCGTCAGGCGTAACGAACCAGTGACGCCCGTTGATCTGCTCCAGATGAAAGAACCCAGTCTTCTCGCCCTGAATGCCGGTCCATCCGCCGTACCTGTCCAACTCGGCGCCGCCCGCCGCGCGAACCACCGTCGCCATCGTAAGCAGGAGAGTTGTGAAGATTGCGATTGTCGCAATTTGTCTAGTGCGTTTTCGTGTGAGCAAGCGTGTCATCGCATCTCTCGTTTCTGGACTACCGGGTTGTGGCAGGTGGAGTTTCAAAAAACGGTTCGTTGATGCTCAGGGAATGTCCCACAAAGTGAACTTGTAAACCACGAGACGGCAAATTGATATTTTTTCGGCGGAACTCCCGAAAAATCGCCCCCTTGTGCCCCCGTCGTGACGGTCACCAAATCGTGAAAAAGGTGCCCATCCCTTTCACGTCGCTGACGGTTCATTTCCGCTCAATAATCGTATCCCGGTCGAGTTTCTGCTGCTCCTTCTTGACCCGGTTCAACAGGCCGCCTGAAAGGCCGGCGCGTGAGGAGAAGAATGCGGCTTCGTCATAACGCCCCGGGTAGGTTCGTTTGAATTCCGGCCGATGAATATCGCGACTCAAATCGCAATCGAATCGGGCCAGCGTGAAATGAGTGTCGTCCGTCCATTTCCAGGGATTGTTCGGGTCGAGCGGTGGCGGGATGTGGAACAGTCCCCAAGTGATGCCGCGGCCATCCCCGTTGTCGGCAAACGCATCCGGCACAAACGGCCCCGGCGCGAGTGGTGGCATTTCAATGCTGGACATGATTTCAAAATTCACGCCATCGGGAGCGAACTGCACGGTGTTCTTCTCCGGTCCATCCAGACTCGTAATCGCAGCGATTCCTCCCTTCCATGGAAACAGGCAAGTCTCATGCCCTGAATTGATCACGGGATTCAGCGGATGCTTCGTGAACGGGCCGAGTGGGTTCTCTGCGATCGCGACCCCTTGCGCGCGAACAAGTTCGATACCGGATGAATCGCCTTGCGCATGGGCTGGCTGCCCTTTGTAATAGAGATAGATCTTGCCCTTGTAAACGATCGGAAAAGGATCGTGGATGGCGGTGGCGTCCCATTCATCGCTGCGGCCAAAATCAACAACCACACGCCCAAGCTGACGCCAAGGTCCCCGCGGAGAGTCGGCCTCGGCCACCGTCACGGCAGCAATATCGCCGCCTCCGCTGAGAGGGATATCGTTGAATCCCTGGTAGTAAAGGTAGTACTTTCCCTCGAACACAAGAACGTCCGGCGTGGTCACGCTGCGCCAACCATAGTTCGGTTTTGGCGGCCGGGCGACTGCGACTCCCTGTTCCTGCCAGGTAAAGCCATCCTGACTGGTGGCATACCAAATGTCCGCAAGATCCCAATCCGCCGAAGGAATCACGTCGGTCGCCTTGGCCGCACCGCTTGGTGGAGCCGCGGTCTTGCGATGCGTGTACCAGACAAAATACGTTCCGTCGATCTTGAGCACCTTGGTCGGGTCGCGCCGCGACGTATTGTGGCTGTAGTCGAATCCCTGCAAACGAGAGTAACGAAAGTTGCTGTACAGCTCGATTCGGTCATTCTGCGAATCTCCGTGCGTGGAAGCCAAGGCTTCAATCCCCCAAAAATCGTACGCCCGTTGCATCGCTGAGCTCAGCGGTCGGTCGGTCGGCTTGTGGAGCGGCATGATTCCCGGAAACGCTCCGGCGCTATCTTCCTGTTCCGCAACAGGGACGGTAATCGTCGTCGGCGCTTCCTGAGCGAATGCTTGGAATGAAACGACGGGTGCCAGAAGGCAACAAAGTGCCACCGTGCTCGCCATCGTGCAGCGGGTCTTGTCCATGGATAGTCCTCGATCGTGTGCAGTGATCAGCTCTCGTCGTCCTATTTCGGGACGGAGACCGCTTCCCGTTTCTGCTGTTGCTGTAATTTCAGTTCGTTCAATTGCTTGATCTGATTAAGTTCCCACTGCGAAAGCCGTTTGTATTGATCCCATTTGGAGAAGTAACGCTCCATGAGGGAATCCAGCTCCTGCTGGTCACCGGAATTGGTCGAGTGAAGATAGACCGACTTGTTCGTCGACGTGACCGTGCGAATCAGTTGGGGGCGTGGGTTTCCCTGTCGATCGTAGAACCCAGCTTGTTGATTGTATTTCAGAGCTTTTCCGCCTTGGTCATACATACACGCGCAGTAGCTGGCTCCAATGATCCGGGGATCCTTGAAGTTGCGCATCAGATTCGCTTCATACAGTTCCGCGCGGGCAGCATGCGATTCGACACAGCAGTATCCGGGACCGGGGTCGTAGCAAAATCCGATTTCATCGTCGGAAATGATCATCGGCAGGTTAACGGCTTTCGCTAGCGCATTGACAGAAATGTCACGATTGAGGTGTTGCGGCGCAATCACGTCAACATAGGGAGCGACTGCCTTCCAGGAGTCAACCGAAAGTGCCCACTCTTTGACAAAGGAACCGAGGATCAAATGATTCTTGTCCCATCGGCGAATCGCGTCATGACCGATCTTGTAGAGCCTGGTGCACATGAGCGAGATGATTGCCTCAAAGTCATCCAGCATCTCCTGATTCAAGAGGGTCCGCACATCGGGGTAATTGCGATGCTCATAGATCTCGTCGTAGCTCAGCACAGCAGAACTCTTCAATTCGGCTATATCTGAAAGACTCGTTCCATAGATCGTGTTGAAATGCGACGCGTCGTTGTCATATCGCTCGATCAGTAGATTCACGATCGTCTCACGTCCTGCTGTTCTAGCCGGCAAGGACAAATGATGATTTACCCACGTGGCCGCCGAATTGAATGCACCGAACCCGTAAAAATAGCCCATGACAAGTGGATCGTCTTTGTACTTCGGGCAGACTGCGGCAGCACGGGATTTGATCATCTCTTCGTAGGCGGGTTCAAAGATGTCGGGAAGGGTCTCTCCCTCGACGAATTCCCAAGGATGCTTCAGGAGAATGACGCCAACGGAATAGGGAAAGTTGTTCTTGCGAAAAACGGCCTCCACCTTTTCCAGATCGACGAACCCGTTCAGATTTCGTTCGGGGCTAGTGGCGCTTCCCAGCGCACAGTTGAACCCGAGAGCCCTTGCTTTCTTAAAGGAACCATCCAGCCAAGCATCGACGTCTCCCTCATAGACATTGGCACAAGCCAGATCGCTGTCACCGGAATAAAGATGACTGAGAGCGACCGCAAAAAACGCATTCCCCTCAGGAGTGATGAACCAATCACGACCGTTAATTTGCTGGAGATGAAAGAAGCCAGTCCTTTCGCCCTGAATGCTGCGTAAGCCACCATAGGCATCCAGTTCCTCAGCCATTGTTAATGTCGCCATCCCTAAAAGAATCAGAGCCGGCGCAAGGTGGGTCATCGCTCGCTTTGTATCCATGTGTTCATTTTCTCAATTGTTGACGACGCTATTCCGGTCGGCATGACGGTAATTTCCTCTCCACCTGATGGCGACGAGCACGACGAAGGCCGGTGTTATTCCGCTCCGCGTTGTATTCTCAGCCTCATGTAGTAGTAAATGTCAGACAAACCGGTTTTGTAAACCGTCGATGAAGTTTTTTCGGGATGAATGCCGCAATCCCTTTTGGCGAAGACTCTAGTTGTTGACGGTGATTTCCAGGGACGTCTCATGAACGATGCTGGATTTTCGATTCTTCAAGGCGACTTGAGTGCCGAGCGTACTCGGCGGAAACACCCTCGGCAGCACGACCGCCAGTTGCACGATCCCCCCGACGCCAGGGCGAGCTTGGCCTGTTAGAAATTCGGGATTGTGGGCAATCGGTTTTGCGCAGGTTTTATCCCGATAGGGCTATCAGCCATTAGCCGGTGGTTGAACGCAGCGACACCACCGGGATGCGTCGTGCCCTAACGATCATTCATCCCGGAGGGATGGCAGCGGTGCGGCTGCGATCCCGTTGGGATCGGCGTCGCGCGGGCGGAACCCTTTCCCCCGGTGCGCTAACGCGACCGGGGGCTCATCG
>SJPJ01000001.1:3683436-3906072 GCA_007859835.1 Novipirellula herctigrandis
TGGGCGGAACCGTTTCCCCCGGTGCGCTAACGCGACCGGGGGCTAATCGCTGCGATCCCGTTGGGATCAACAATCCCGAAGGGATGTTAGCGATTAGCCGGTGGTTGAGCGCAGCGACACCACCGGGATGCGTCGTGCCCTAACGATCGTTCATCCCGGAGGGATGGCAGCGGTCCGGCTGCGATCCCGTTGGGATCAACAATCCCGACAGGGATGTTAGCCAAGCCACGGAATAGAAACGAGCCTCAGTAAATCGCTGACAATACCAACTCTTTGACAGCCCAGGACGAGCCCGTCGAACAACCTGGTTGGAATTCTGAGGATTTCTCTGAACGAAGGTTTACATCCCCGCCCCAATTGACATTTACATGTAGGCAGGTCGTGACAGAAACGGATGGCCACATGCTGCCCAAGAGTGGCGGCTCGGCAGCGAGGTCGCAATCTGTCGTGATCCGTTGGTCAATACGATCGTCGCACGATTGAACCGTCATACCTATTAGTGATTGAAGGACATCCCCATGCCGACGCTTGGTTCCCGCTTTTTTGGCCGCGAGCACAAACAGACCAAATGGCGAAGGCAATGCACGATGTTAAGCAGACGCGGGTGCGGCGTGTTTGTCATTGCTTCGATGTTTGTGTCGAGCACGCTGTACGGGCATGTGCCCCATGACATCATTCGCGCCCTCGGTATCAGCCCAGAATATGAGTCGGACGGCTTGGTCTTCGCGAGCGCTGACCAGTTTGGAGTCTGCATCCTGAGATCGACCGATCACGGAGAGACATTTTCGGAAGCCCATGGTGGACTTGAGACTCGCGCCTTCGCGACGGGCATGACATTCTCGCCCAATTTCAAGAACGACAAAGTCGTTTATCTCTTCACTGATCAGGGATACTACAAGTCCGAAGATCGAGGGATCAATTGGCAACGGCAACCTCATCTCAGGAAACAGTCCATTCTCAGCATTTGGCTCGACGACAATTACTCCGCGACCCAAGATGCCTATGTCTTAACAAGATCGGGTTTGTATCTGTCCAAACGCAATGGAGCGTCTTTGGAGACACTCAAGACCTTTCCCGCTGCCGCGAGAATAGGGCGACTCTGCCGGAGATCGAATTCGCTCTATGTGCACACTGCTTATTACGACAAACCTCCCTTCGTAAACGGGCAGGAGGTCATTACCTACAAGAGAGGGCAGGTTCACGTTTACGATCTCGCCAACGGCTCCTGGGCGTCCTTGAACAGCGAACTGGAGGATTTGGTGGTTGCGGATTTCGATGTCGCCGCAAACTCTGATCATTCGACGATGATCGCTTCCTCTACAGATGGACGGATCATGACCAGCAACGATCGGGGCGACACATGGACGCCAACCTATGAATTGAAGGGCGATTTTGCCGCGACAGTACGAATCTCTCCCAACTATGGTAACGACGGAACCATGATCATGGGAACTGCGAACGGATACGCTTACAAGTCAACCGACCAGGGTGCCAGTTGGACGTTGGTATCCAACGGTCTGAATCGATGGATACAGCATAAGAATATCCATGTTACGCAACTTGAGTTCTCACCCAGCTACGCGAGAGACAACACAATATTCCTGGGCAAGACCGAGGGCTTGTTCAAATCGACAGACAATGCAGCTTTCTGGAGATACGTGGCGGTATGGCCTGTCCATTGGGGATTCTTCGCAAGCATTGCTCCGGACTACAGCACGTCACAGAACGTCTTCCTCGGCACCTACAACGCAGGCATCTTCAAATCGGAAGATGGTGGAAATGACTGGTTGCCCATTACCGAGGGAATCGAGTTGCTTTTCGCGAATGGCGTTCTCGTCTCGCCAAACTACGACAAGGATAAAGCGTTATTCGTCATGGACATCGCCTCGGGAGTTCATAAGTCGACCGACGGCGGTCAGTCGTATGTGCAAAATGAAACGCTTTCCAAACTCCTTCCTGACCCAAATCAGGCAGGTAAATACCTTCCCTTGCTGTATCGAGAACTCGCCATCTCGCCAAACTTCGAGCATGACGGACTGTTGTTACTGTTTGTCTTGCCAAGGTACATCTTGGGAGGAAATGACACGCACGTCTTTACCTATTCGGAAAAGACAGGTGTCGCCAAAGAAGTATCTGTAGGGAGCGGAACTGGCTACATCACCGGGTTCGCTTTTCCACCATCCTATCCAAGCCATAACAGGATTTTCTGTGGTTCAACGGAAGGATTGTTCGCTTCCGACGACAGTGGGGACACCTGGATTCAGGTTGCTGGTCAGGCCATCGACAACGTTCTGATCTCACCAACGTACGCGACCGACAAGACCGTCTATGCGATGACGAGAACCGGCAAGATTATCTATTCCACGGACAGTGGAAATATCGGCTCATTTCGGGCTTTGGAGAGTGGGCTGGAAGGTCGTTATGTTTACAACATCACCGTTTCTCCGAACTATGAGTCAGACAATACGTTGTACGTCTGCACCCTTGGAGACGGTGTGATCAAGACGTCCGACGGTGGTCGCACGTGGAAAGAAGTAGGATTACGAGGCAGGTTTCTCTACGACGGTTTGACTTTTTCGCCTGCCTACAATGAGGACGCAACGATTTTTGCCGCGTCCCTCGCGGGAATCCATCGAAGTCGAGACAGAGGTGCGACGTGGGAGCCCGTGCTAAATCGCAGTCAGTACCAGCCGCGATTTCACGATATCTACATGCGAGACCCCGATGGGAAGTCCGTCACTCTTGATTGGGATGCCTTCAATTACAACAGCTATCGCAACAGCGACGACTTGGCTCTAAGAGATCAAGTCACGAAAATGTTACCCCGCGGCCACTACCAGATGTTGAGACACAAGAAGGCGACGCAAGGGGTCTATTACAAGTATCTCGTGAACGTTCCTGGCTATGACATCAACGCCTGCTTCACGGGCACGAGCGTCGACTATCGCTGCATTATGGGACCGGATTTGGGAATCGTAGAGATTCTGCTCGACGGAGAGAGCCAAGGCACCGTGGATCTCTACAGCCCTTCACTCCGAGTGAATGTCAGTGGCTTTTCGAAGCAGGGTATGAAGAAGGGATTTCACACATTCACGATCAGGAGTACGGGAACAAAGAACGCCAAATCCACGGGAACTTCGATAACCCTGAATTCAATCGACTTTGACTTCTAAAGAGAACGTCGTGCGTGCCCAGGACGGACCGGGGGCGCCAACGCCGCTAAAGTAAGAAACAAGCATGAAAACACATTCCTTAAGAACCATACTGATCGCGTCACTGCTTGTGGCCGCCGCTTTGCTTACGCCGCAGGCCACGGCGGCTTCAGGCACCGGCTATGTTCGCGTCGAACAGATCGACGGCGTCTGGTGGTTCATCAGTCCCGACGGGCAGAAGTTCGTCAGCCTGGGCGTGAACCACATCGAACCGCATCTTTGGCTGGCCCCCTACAACCAGGAGGCCACTCTCAAGCGATATGGGGCCGACATGCTCACACCGCAAGGTCGATTCGACACCGATAGCGAGGCCGCCGAGAAGTGGATTAACCGCCAGGTGGAAATCTGCAGAGATCTCCGTTTCAACACGTTTGGCAAACATACGCATCCATCGATCTCGCCGTCACTCTACCAAGACAAAGTCTACTACCTGGCTTCTCTGGAGACCGCGCCGCTCGCGCTTTGGAGACACGAGGCTGGCGAAGGCCCGATGCCGGACATCTTTTCTTCCGATTTTGAGGTGTACCTTAATCAACGCGTCGCTGAAGTAGTGAGCCAGCACAAGCAGAGCCGTAACCTCTTGGGCTACCTCTACACGGATATCCCTCATTGGGTCATGCCCGATTATATCCAACGTCGCGAGAATGAGCGCGTGATGATCTATCCTTGGCTCAATACAATCGTTCGGCTGGGGGCATCCAGTCCCGGCAAGCAACGATGGATCGAGCATCTCAAAAGCCGCTACTCCACGGCGGAGGCGGCGGCCAAGGTATGGGGAATGTCCGCACCGGCGATTTATGGCACAAGCTGGGAGCAACTGGCACATCAGCAGACTTGGTTCGACCCGTCCGACGCGGAAGCAGCCGAGCAGGACATGGAGTCTTTCATGCAACTCATCGCCGACCGGTGGTACCGGCTGCACCATGATGCGATCAGGCAGCATGACCGGAATCACCTGATCTTCGGCGACAAGACGATGATCGAAATGTACCGTAAGTTCCTGATTCCATCGCTCAAGAAATATGTAGACGTCATTGTGGTTCAATCCTACAACCGCTGGTCGAAAGACGCCGAGACCACCGATTGGATCTATCAGCAGCTCGGCAAACCGATCTTCAACGGGGACGGTTCCTACGCGTACGTTCATCCGAACCAGCAGCAGTACAAGGTCAAGGGCTGGTGGACCAATGCGAAGGACCTCGCCGACGTGTCAGCCATGTATAAAGAGACACTCGATGGCATGATGGCAAAGCCGTACATCATCGGCTGGCACCATTGCGGAATGCTGCAGCAATGGGACGGTGCCTTGCGAGGTGATGTGGACTCGAATGAGAACGGGTTCATGGATCCGTTCGAGAACTACTACACCGAGTGGACTGACGTGATTCGAGAGTTCAACAGCAAAGCGGCGGATCTGCATGAAGCGGCCAAGTAAGATGTCAAGAGCGAATCGGCTTACGAAATGGAAACGATCAATTTTTGTGACATCGACCTGCTCCACTGAATCATTGCCTATTCCAACGGAAGGCTCACGGAAAACACCAGTCATGATTGAATCAACAGGAAACCTTGATCACAGGACTCCCGTCCGAACAGCCTTCCCAACGAGCCAACTCCGTCACGCAGTTGGATTGGGAAAGCCGTTCTTCTTCCATCAGCGAGGGTGGGTTCTGATGTCTTCTGTATTGTTTGGAATCTGCGCCTTTGCGGTGGGGACGTGCTCTGCAGCCACCGCCTCGAAGCCGAATGTGATTTTAGTGATGGCAGACGATATGGGGTTTGAGTGCCTTTCCGTTCATGGAGGTGCTCCGTATAAAACGCCGCATTTAGACCGGATGGCGAAACAGGGGGTTATGTTTACGGACGCCTATTCGAATGCGATGTGCACTCCGACGCGGGTCAAGCTGATGAGTGGGCGCTATAACTTCCGCAACTATGAAATGTTCGCCTATATGAACCCGAACATTTATACGATCGGAAACCTGATGCAAGATGCGGGCTATGCGACTGCGATCATTGGAAAGCACCAGCTGAACGGCTATGGGAAATATGCAGTTCCGGCGGAAGATCGCTGGCCGCGATTTTCAAAAAATGGGTTCGATGAGTTTTGCATGTGGAATGCTAAACTGGATTTTAACACCACGCCGGATCAGTTTCATAAACCCGTCATTGAGCAGAATGGGAAGGTCTTGCGCTACGATGAGGAGTTGAAGGGGAGATTTGGTCCCGATGTCTTAATGGATTATGCCTGCAACTTTATCCGTCGCAAAAAGGAGGCGCCCTTCTTTATCTATTACCCGATGATGCTGCCCCATGCGCCGTTCATTCCAACACCGGATTCTGAGGATCCAACCTGTACGGATAAAGAGAAGAACCAGCAGGATATGGTCGCCTACGTCGATAAGCTCATGGGGCGTTTGCTTGCTTTCCTCGAGGCCGAAGGTGTGCTGGACAACACGCTCGTTCTTTTTACGGGCGACAATGGGACCTACCACAGGTTGAATCGTTCACTGAATGGGCGAACGTTGACGACCGGTAAGATGTATCTAACCGATGACGGCACCCGTTCCATTCTGTTGGCCTATTGGAAAGGCAGCATGAAAGCGGGCCAGGTGTGTGGTGATTTGATCGATTTTACGGACTTCATGCCGACGCTGGCCGAGGCCGCTGGCGTGGCAGCTCCGGCGGATACCGACGGGGTAAGTTTTCTCCCGCAGATTAAAGGTGAGAAGGGAACGCCGCGTGAATGGATTCTGGTGGAGCATGACCCCGGACAAGCGCCGCAGTATGACTATATAGGCCGCTGGGTGCGGAACCATACGCATAAGCTCTATCACGATGGTCGCGTGTTCAACACCAAAGTCGATCCGGATGAAAGAACGGACTTGGCTGGATCGACTGAACCACAGGATCTCATCACAATTCAACAACTCAAGGAAGCGATGGCGACGATCCCGCCGTGGGATCCAAAGACCCCGAAGGAAGATGCTCAATCGCGTCGGTTGAAAAAACAGAAACAGCAGCGAGGGAACGAACCGGTTAGCCTTGAAAAGGAAAGTACTCAATAGCAGATGCAACATTTTGATACACTGACACAGCGAATGAGAGGGCCACTGGAATGATAACTAAACGAGAGTTTCTTAAGGTCGGCACGGCATGTCTCGGCGGCATGGCACTGCATCCCTCTTTATCTCTCGGCGCGGAAACGGCTGATGACACGCTGCTGCCGCTGCCAACGAGAGCGCAGATGTCTTGGCAGGATTGCGAGATCGGCCTGGTGTATCATTTCGACCTCTCTATCGCGGCCGGGAATTTTGCCGGAAATAATACTCACAGAGAGCGTTTCGATCCAAAGCGGTACAACCCGAAGAAACTGGACACGGATCAGTGGATCGAGGCGGCGAAAGCCTGCGGGGCCAAATACGCCGTGTTCACCGCGACCCATTTCAATGGATTCATGCAGTGGCAGAGTGACCTCTACCCGTACGGCGTCAAGCAGGCGACCTGGCGAAACGGTAAGGGTGATGTGGTTGGCGATTTCGTGGCCTCCTGCCGAAAGGCCGGTATCCGCCCCGGTATTTACTTCAGCACCCACCGCAATGTTTACCAGACCGTGTGGGGGCACTATGTAGACTGGGGCAAGGGTCGTAAAACGGAGAAGCAGAAAGCGTACAACCAGATCGCGGAAGCGCAATTGACAGAGCTCTGTTCGAGATACGGGGAGCTGGTTCAGATCTGGTACGACGCGGGTACGAAATTGCCGCACGAGGACGGTCCCAATTCACTTCCGATCTTCGAAAAGTACCAGCCCAATTCCGTTTTCTATCACAGCTCCCGGCGGAGCGATGTCCGCTGGGTAGGGAACGAACACGGACACGTGCCTTACCCCTGCTGGGCCACGATGCCGAAGGGCAAAGACGGCTCCGTCGGGCACAACCACACTGATTGGAAACCGAACCTGTCTCAGGGAGTCGCCGATGGCTCGGTCTGGGCGCCGGGGATGGCTGACGTCCCCTTGCGCAACCACAACTGGTTCTGGAAGCCGGGGCAGGACAACAAAGTGTGGTCGCTTCAGGAATTGATGAAGAAGTACTACGGGTCAGTCGGGCACAACTGCAACCTGCTTCTTGGCGAGGTTGTCACATCAGAAGGTCTGGTGCCTGACCATGACATCAACCGGCTGGCCGAATTCGGGAAGGAGATCCAACGCCGGTTCGGAAAATCCATCGCGGAAACATCGGGAACCGGAGATTCCATTGAGTTAAAGCTTCCAACTCCCCAACGCATCAACCACATGATCGCCATGGAAGACATTGCCGAAGGTGAACGTGTCCGCGAATACACACTCGAAGGGCGCATGCCTGGTGGAGAATGGCAGCCCCTGTGTTCCGGTGAATGCATCGGACATAAAAGGATTCAGACCTTCACCGACGTCGACGTGGCCGCCGTGCGGCTGAAGATCTCCAAGGCCCGGGCGAAGCCGCACCTACGTCGATTGGCTGTTTTCAACGTTACCTGAGGAACAAGCCATTCTGAATGAAGAGGGCGACACAACAGGGCCAACCAAATAGGATTTAACTTTGCGACGCATGAGCCGAAGGGGTAGGGCCTTGGTTCAGCCGTAACACGTGTGCAATTGGGCGATGTCGAATTCTCCTCTCAACCGTGGATAATCTTGCACTGAGCCTGTCAACTGAAGAGCAGCGGACCCTGCTGATGTTGTGCGAAAAGTGCCTGGGCGTGGAAAAGTCATTCTGTTAGCTCACAACGTGGTAATGTCAGCAGACACAGTTTGGAAACCGCGATCACGGGACATGCAGTAAGATTTCCCCAATGTGTTCTGCTTCTGGGTTTACAATGTCTCTGACGGCGACATTACCTATTCGCTGGAACGCGGCTCGACTTTTGCCGAGAATCGGCTTCGTGGCATACGCATCATGCCTGTCGTCCGCAATTCATGTTTTCACATTTCACAGGCTGGAAGCAGATGCCACCTTCAACGCACGACGACGAAAAAGTCGAACAGTTTTCACGACTACTGGTCGCGAATCAACGGCGGCTGTATGGCTTTATCTTAACGCTGGTTCATGACCGTGCCGCAGCCGATGACATTCTGCAGGACGTCAGTTCGCTGCTATGGCAGAAGTTCGACAAGTTTGAACCGGGGACGGATTTTGCTGCGTGGGGAATGGCTGTTTCGCGATTGACGATCCTCAATTGGCGGAGAAAGCAAAAGAAGGTTCCCTTGCCGCTCGATGACCAGCAGTTCGCACTACTGGCCGACGAGGCGGTTGCAGTCAGTTGTCAACATGAATCTCGGCAGGTTGCTCTGCGAGAGTGCCTGCAAAAAGTCGATGCCTCCGGTCGAGAACTGCTCGCGTCGCGATTCGAGATGTCTCGAAGCGTTGCGTCCATCGCCGAGCAATTGGGGCGTAGTCGAGTGGCAATCTATAAACGATTAAATCGGATTCAGTCCTTGTTGTTGGATTGCATCAACGAAAAGGTGCAGGAGGAGGGTGTTTTATGAATCAGTCATCTGATAACTGGGAAACACGGTTGGAAGAACTTGTCGGAGCACTGCGCGATGACAGCCTTTCCGACGACCAATCGGTCGAACTTCAAAATCTTTTGAAGACTCAGCCCGGCGCGCGTCGACGTTTTGCGGAGGCGATGCACCTATCGGCCATGTTAGGAGACGCGGGAGCAATAAGTGGCACAGGCTTCCAGCCTGTGGTCGGTGAATTCACCGGCGTCCAGCCTGTGCCACATTCAAAGTCGACGAGCAATACTCTTGCTGACACACGCCGCTTTCGAACGATTGCGATGATCTTGTTGGCATCGTCCGCTACGATTCTTTTTGCAATGCTGTGGGCAAGACCTCAAGGCGTCGAGGACGACTTTCACGTTGAACTGTTCGACGAAGGCGTTGCAGTCGTCACGCAAAGCTACGACACTCGGTGGACAGGCAAAACTCAACTGCAGGTTGGTTCTAGTGTTTCACCGGGAAAGGTAGAGCTTCAGTCCGGTTTGATCCAATTGGAATTCTATCGCGGTGCTGTTGTTGTCGTTGAAGGCCCGGCAGAGTTGGAGTTCGTGAATGCGGATCGCCTGATCTGTCGACGTGGGCGTCTGCGAGCCCACGTTCCTCCACAAGCAGAAGGTTTTGCGGTGGTCTCGCCGAACGTTGAATTGGTGGACCTTGGGACCGAGTTTGGTATGGATGTCGCCGATGACGGCAGCGCATCGGTGCATGTGTTCGATGGCAAGGTGGAGCTTTACGAGTCCGGGACAGATCGGTCCGCCGAGACGCGTCAGGAATTCACGGAAACCGAAGGTGCGTTGGTTTCCGCAGGCGGCAAGATCGTCGCATCGAAGACGAAGCTAGTCGAATTTGTCTCCTCATCGGAGTTGCTTCAGTTGGCATCGGCGCGAAACACCGCACGGCTTCAGCAGTGGAAGTCGAAACGCCAATCGCTGATCGACGATCCCCGAGTTGCGATTCATTACTCGTTCGAGAAGGACCCAATATCCAGTCGATTGTTACGCAGTCACGCTTCCGATAGCCTGCGACTTGATGGAGCCATCATCGGTTGCCGGTGGACCGAGGGTCGCTGGTTAGGAAAGAATGCGTTGGAGTTCAAGCATCCCGGTGACCGCGTCCGGTTGCAGATTCCGGGCGAGTTCGATTCACTGACCTATTCTGCGTGGGTTCGCATCGACGGACTCGATCGTCCGTTCATCGCGCTCGTGTTGACCAACGGATATGAAGTCGGTGAGCCGCACTGGCAACTGCGAGACGATGGCCGCCTGTTGCTTGGCATCCAGACTCCCAGTGGTCATGTCGCCTATGATTCTAAACCGGTCCTGAATATCAAGCATCTCGGTCGTTGGACCCATTTGGCCACAGTCTACGACAGTGATTCCGCCCGAGTCACTCACTACATCAACGGCGAAAGTGTTGGCGTGTCGCCCATCACCACCGACAATTTCAAACTTCGATTCGGCGAAACGGAAATCGGAAACTGGGGAACTCCCGCAAAATACAGTCCCCAAAAAATCCGCAACTTCAACGGCCAAATCGACGAACTGACAATCTTCGGTAAGCCGTTGACGGCGAGTGAAATTAGGGCGATCTATGCCGACGGACTTCGCTGACCGAAGCAGCAGTGAGCAACGCAACGACGAACTGAAAAACGGTCTGTCAATGAACCGTCTTCGCTGCCATCGGTTCATGACAAGAACGCCATTGGCCGAGGCCCGCCGAACCGCAACGCCGGGCGATTGGACGCCAACGCGATACGAAAGAACAATCCGTACAGATCCGCGTTTGCGACAATAAGCACACTTTCGCGTAAGAACTGGATGAACTGTTTTCTTCATGGGTTAGACTTCGAACTAAAGAACCGATGTGATTTTGCTTCGGTCCAAGATCTCGGTGGTTTGAATCGTTTCATCGCGGGACATTGAAAATAAAGACCATCTCTGAGGGCGTGTTCACCTCACGTGTGCGAGCGGTGTTGGTAAACATCGCCGTGAAAGGTTGATCGGTTCGTTCAGCGATAGTATCGGCAGCTTGGCGATTTTGTCGGGAGTGTACTGGCGCGGAGCGATCTTCGTCAGCATTCCTGACAAGGCCAATCGTCGATCTTCGTCATCCACACTCATAATTTCCGACGCAGAAACACTGCGATCCGAGTCCCTCGAACCAATGGGTTGGCTTTTCGGGTACGACATTTGCGGTGACAACGTTTGATTGATTTACCGATCACCTCATTTGGCGCTGCGAATGCCTGACGAGTAAACTTATACGGTGACCAACCAGATTCAATTAATAGGCGAATTGGATTAATCGATGGAAACGCTGATCGAACGACTCTGGCATCACACTCCCGCTGGTGATGTGGTTGGGCTGTTGGCTACCGACTTGCAAAAAGGGTTGGATCGGTTTGAAGTGGAGGCGCGCCAACGGCATTTCGGGCCAAACGCGATTCCTGTGCAAAGTGGACCAGGAGCGGTGGCTCGTTTTCTACTGCAGTTTCATCAACCGCTGCTTTACATCCTAATGGCAGCGGCGGTAATTACGGCATTTTTGGGTGAGTGGGTGGATGCGTCTGTGATATTCGGTGTCGTATTGGTGAATGCCACCATCGGATTTCTGCAGGAATCGAAAGCCGCAAAAGCACTAGAGGCTCTAGCTCGCACGACGCTGACCGAAGCACGCGTTGTCCGCAGTGGCGAGACCCGCAATGTGCCTTCCACTGAATTGGTTCCCGGCGACATTTTGCTGTTGCAATCAGGTGACAAGGTACCTGCCGACTTGCGGGTGCTTCGTGCTCGGGATTTGCAGATAGACGAGTCGGCTTTGACGGGTGAGTCGGTACCCGTCGAAAAAATGGCAACGGAGCTTCAGCGAGAGACGGCATTGGCTGAACGACGCAACATGTTGTATGCATCGACGTTGGCGACATATGGCCAAGGACGCGGTGTTGTTGTTGCCATCGGCGCAAAAACGGAAGTCGGACGCATTTCCGAACTCATTTCCACCGCGGATGTTCTTGAGACGCCTTTGACGCGGAAGATTGCGAAATTCAGCCGATGGCTGCTTGTCGTGATTCTCGTTCTTGCCGCTGTGACCTTTGCCGTCGGAGTGTGGCGTGGGCAAGCGAAGTTCGAGATGTTTATGGCGGCCGTGGCCTTAGCGGTGGGGGCGATTCCCGAAGGCTTACCAGCGGCTGTGACGATCACGTTGGCCATCGGAGTTTCCCGAATGGCGCGCCGTCGAGCGATCATTCGCAAATTGCCTGCCGTCGAAACACTCGGCAGCACGACCGTGATCTGCTCGGACAAGACTGGCACATTGACAGTGAACCAGATGACGGTGCGGGAAATCTGGGCTGGCGAACAGGCGTTCAAAGCCTCCGGCACGGGATACGAACCATCCGGCGAGATCAACACATCCAACGACGAGGCGAGCGAGGTTTTGTCGAACGTGGCTGCACATCAATCCCTCTTGGCGGGGTTATTGTGTAACGACTCGCAGTTAGTAGAGGCAGAATCGCGTTGGCAAGTTCAAGGTGACCCAACGGAGGGCGCTCTCATTGCGGTTGCTGGGAAAGCGGGATTGAATGCTAAGCAGATCAGCGAACAGTTTACTCGGTTGGACTCGATCCCATTCGAGTCACAACATCAGTACATGGCTTCCTTGCATAGCATGGGATCCGATCCGTCGAAGCAGATATACGTGAAGGGGGCTGTCGAGGTCGTGATTTCCAAATGCGCCTTTGCATTGGGTGCGAGCGGAGAACCCCAACCCTTGAACGCGAATGCGATCACTCAACAGATGGCTGCGATGGCGGCCGAAGGATTGCGAGTGCTGGCTTTTGCCAGCAAGCAATTCGCCTCCAATAGGAATGCGATTACGCACGCAGATCTCGGAGACTTGGTATTTCTTGGCTTGATGGGCATGATCGACCCGCCACGGACCGAGGCTGTGGCCGCGATCAAGGCGTGCCAAACCGCCGGGGTCCGCGTCAAGATGATCACGGGCGACCATGCGCGTACGGCGCAAGCCATTGCACAACAACTTGGTCTGGATGGAGCTGACCTCAGCGAACCGCATACACTCGTGGTCAAAACGTCTCATGATCTTGCCGAGACAACGGACCAACAACTGATTGAAATTGTCGAGGAAGTAGCCGTTTTTGCTCGTGCCACACCTGAGTTAAAACTACGGCTTGTCCGCGCTCTTCAGGCTCACGGGCACATCGTGGCAATGACGGGGGATGGAGTCAACGACGCTCCCGCCTTGAAACAGGCGGATATTGGTGTTGCGATGGGGATTGGTGGGACGGAAGTCGCTAAGGAAGCGGCCGATATGGTTCTTACAGACGAAAATTTTGCGTCGATCGAGGCCGCTGTCGAGGAAGGCCGCAGCGTCTTTGACAATCTAACGAAGTTCATCGTTTGGACACTGCCAACGAACATGGGCGAAGGGTTCGTCATCCTCGCCGCAATCTTGATCGGAGTTACATTGCCTATCCTGCCCGTGCAGATTTTGTGGATCAACATGACCACGGCGGTGCTTTTGGGATTAATGCTTGCCTTTGAAACCAAAGAGCCGGACATCATGCGTCGCCCGCCACGCGATCCGAGTGTGCCGATTCTGACAGGCGAGTTGATCGGCCGAATTCTACTCGTCTCGCTCGTTATGTTGGTCGGTGCATTCGGATCGTTCGAGTGGGCACTAGGCAGGGGCTACAGCGACGCTGTTGCGCGAACCGTCTCAGTAAATGTTTTTGTCATCGTAGAGTTGTTCTACCTTTTCACTTGCCGCTCGCTGACGAAGTCGATGTTTGAGTTGGGGTTGCTGACGAACCGCTGGATCGGCGTTGGCGTCGCAGTGATGGTGACGCTGCAACTGGCATTTACGTACGCACCTATTCTGAACCGCATCTTCCACAGCGCACCTATCGGCTGGGATGCCTGGTGGCGAATTCTACTAACTGGGCTAGCAACATACGCAATCGTGGGATTCGAGAAATGGGTCCGGCGCCGACGACAATCGAAAGGGATTGAACGTGCGGAAGCAACCACGTCCAAGAGGGCGCGGTGAAGCGTCCGGAGGCAAACCGTCAAAAACACTTATTTGACGGCCGACAAATTCGATGAAGGGTTTTAAGGACACCTTTTTGGTTTGCCCTTGCGACCAAGCGACATTCGAAATCGCTACCGCGATTGCGTGAAATAATCATGCCAAGCAAACGCTCCTTCGCGGGCGAGGTCGATCTACCGAATCTGAAATCTGATAATACTTTTACGAAGAGATGGGGAAGCATCAGGAATTGCTGGACGCATTGAACAACAGACGCAACTGTGGCGAGTCAATGGTGTAGATGGTCACCGGCTCGACTCAAAGGGAATCGAACTTGGCCCCGATGCTTGCCGAAAGACATGTTGTTTCTACGTTTGTCCCCGCACGTTTTCCCAATCAAATTCCACCATCAAAGATGGCGGATTGTCTTTCACCGGAATTCCCGATGTCGGCGTCAACGGCACCGTCGTGCTCAAAGCCTCAAAAGTGCTTAAACGCCTCTACCCTGGCCAACCGATCCGGCGAGCGATGAAGACAAGATAGAAATTGCTTTTACGAGATCACTGTGGCCAGACTGCCAGATCCAGTTATTGGGAAAAACTGGATTTCGTTAACAACCCTCACCACCATGATTGACCTTACAGATCAATCGAGAGCCGCATCCCTAGCACGGTCGCCGTATCGTTGCGTTCATTGGCCGGCTCAACGATCTGTAAGTCGGTCGTCAAGTAGCACCAAGGGGTAATCGCGGCATTGTAGTACAGTTCGGCGCCTTGCACATCATCCAATGGAATGAGCGGTGCAGCCAACGTTTTCAAATCGCTGCTGAGCCCACTGTAGAAATAGGCGGCGCCCATCCGGTCTTGCGGACGGCCTCTGACAAGACCCATCGCATCCAGCGAAATGTTCATGCACCACTGGTAAGGCGATGTCTCTTTATCCGCGAGTCCCCACTGACTAAAGAGTCCGATGTTGCGATCTGCGTCGCAGTGATCCGCCCACAATTGTTGCTCCAGAAAATAAGTTGCACTCCAGCTTCCTGTTGCATTCGGGGCGACCAGTCCCTCTCCAGGGACGAATGCCCAACCGTTCGGATCGAGCGAGTTGAACGTTCCGGTACCATAGGTTCCAAGGAACAAGTGAGAACCCGGCTGACCACCAAAGTTGGTGAAGAATCGCCACAGCCCAGCAATATTCGCGCCGTTGTCAAACAGTTGACTAAGTCCACTGGTGGTCGGAATGTTGTTACTGTCGAGAACCAACAGCCCGCCTTGAATTCTTCCTTCGTTCATTTTCAAAACACCCGCTCCGTTAAATGAAAGTGGAACGGTTGTTGCAACGGTGAGTGGAAAGAAGGACGAGGCATTCATAAAACGATCAATACCACGCCCTGTTTGAGGAAAGATTGTGTTGAATAGGTCCAGCACGTTAATCTTACCGAACGTAACGGCCCAGTCCTCATTGAGAGCTTGAAGGACTTGAAAGCCCGTGATGGCAGTCTCGTTCTCAAGTGTCGGCATCAGCATGTTCGCATTCGACGGTGCGAGTCCAACGGCATCAAGAATCGAGTCCTGGCCGAACCGTGTCTCCGCATGCATCAGCAACGTGAAGCCTTTGTTTAGCCCTAGCGGTTCACCAAGAAAGGCAAAGTTGTAATCGACCTTGCCGCCGTACCGGAACCGCTCGTTATTACCGCCACTGCTGACGCCCTGATAGAACTGAGTCGCGCGGATATCGGTGACGACACCACGCTGGGCTAGACGACTTCGCAGCCCGCCCCAGTCGCCAAGCAGATGCTCGCCGCCCAGGCACGATTTGCACGAAGCACAGCCGCAAGCGTCGCAATCACCTCGCTGTGAATCACACGCGCCGAGCGAGTCACATGCTGAACTAGGCTCGCACATCCAACACGAGTTGCCTGCGCCACACAGATCGCATTGAGCGAAAAGCGGTGTCGATTGAGTTGCGACAAAGAACGCCAGAAATGCGGCGATCCAGAAAATCCTTGACATCGAACGAATCCTTTCAAACGCGTGACGAGGCTTTCGCAGGACCATGTTCATATTTGGCCCGCTAGAATTTTTTTTCGGTCGGAGCTTTGCAGGCTAACCAGACACCCATGTGTCGCGGCACGAATTGACTGTTTTGGCGTGCGGTTTGTGATGGATATAACGGTTCCTCCCCCTCCATCGATGGCGCCGGCAACGCACCGTTCATTTTGTTGTCTCAAACCTTCCGCATCTTTTCGAGTAGGCATATCACTCATCACCCAATTCCAAGTGACGAGTGATTCCTCTTACTCTTTTCGATCGGCGGGTTGGCCAAATTTCGGATTGACGTTGTCGAGGTTCGTTGACCAAGTTTGCTCGCAGTCTGCTGTTGAATTGTCGGCAACTGCGACCGCTTCGGTAATGAGAATTGCATCCGAGTTGGGCTACGCAGATCTAGCCAATTCCCCAAGCACTTTTCAGGCACTCTTTGTTTTGATGCCTACTGCGTTTTGTAGGAATGTTACGAGTCGACGAATTTCCTCGTGATGACATCTCGCTTGATAATCCTGGGACGCGTACGGTTCAAGCGATAGCAGGCGATGTGCAGGAGTCCTTGGCAACAGCAAGCACCCTTTCAACCTGACGTTGCGATCGGCGATGATGGTTTTAAGGGGACCCGTGTATTGCATCTCTTGTTGCAGTTGAACTTGGGTCGGCTAATTAGTATCCAATTAGAACCAACGCTCGGCAGCAGAGAATGCCGACCCGATCGCAGAGGCAATTACGACGGCGTGGATGATCAGGCACCTGTGCTGATCTACCGTGACGGTTTGCAGGAAGTAAAAGGTCAGACGAGGCAAGCGAATCCCGAAGTTACGGTCACCGTAGCTTGCGAGTTAGATTTAAAAATCATCAGCAACGTTTTCTTCCACTTCTTATTCAGTGAATCCACGTAACGGATTCCGATCCAGCTGCTGTGCCAATTGGATGTCGCTTCGCCAGTTGGTTTTCAAATCGATTGATCGCTTATTCGTCCTCCGCCTGTAATTGGGAAGGACGCCGTTTAGTCACTGCGGATAAACCCAATTCCTTGGGAGCGACAGATCGACCAGCAGCCTTGATGTGCTTTCGCAATTCTTGTGGCGAAAGGCAACGATCGTAAATGGCGATTTCATCGATTTGCCCGACGAATCGTCTATAGGTCGACGTTGGGTAAACTTGCCCAACCAGGATTTGTGCGTTTTGACTTAGCGGAACCGGGTTGAACCGTTCAGCCGACAATTGCCCGTCGATCCACAACAGTTGACGGTCCCCTTGCTTTTGCGCAACGACGTGTTGCCATACCCGAGCCAAATATGGATTTTCAGCATACATATTGGTGGCACTTATCGGGTCGCGTGATCCGAGTGAACGGTGGACAAACCGAAATCGGTTGGGCGGAGAATCCTTCAGTCGATGCGTATAATAGTGCTGTGCAATGGTTTCGAGCATCATTGTGTGTTGATGACGGCCATCTTTTAACGCTTTAATTTCATGCAAACAGATCACTTCGCCGTGGTGAAACAACTGCGGCTTGACCCACATCTCCACGGTGTACTCATCGAGAGGCTTCTCAGGCCAAGGCTGCAAGGCTTGGAATGCTGAAGATGTCGCCGAACCACCCAATTCAGCAACCCGGTTGTCGCCATATTGGTGCCAACCCGGATTCCCAATAGGAACCGCATCCATATTTGGTGCGCTTCCTTGGTTTACCACGTAATGAGGAGCTTCGCCCGCTAGTTCTTCAAATCGCCAGTAGATGCTCGGTTTGGAATCCAACACCGCGTCAACGTAATTCTCGTCCAGTCTTAGTGGGTCAAAACCGTTGGACCGCGACGAGGCAAAGTTGGCGAGAGAAGCTTCAAACTTGACTGTTTCCAACTCGTTCCCTGGCTTCGATGTGTATCGAACCGCGTCTCCCTGTTCTAAGACAAACTTAGTAGCCGTAGAGTCTACCCGTGTGGGTCTCACCAATGCTCGCCCAGCAAACAGGTGGACCTCGTTAACGGTGTTATGCGACACAAGGCCGATTGAGCTTTGTCCATCGATGAGGACTTCACCGATCGGGGTTTCAATGGTGACCTTTTCGATTCCGGTCCCGATCGACTTGGCGGTCAGTGTGCCGTGGCGAAATCCAAGTTGTCCATCCGCGCGTATGAAAATGCTCGCTGGGCCCTCCATTCGCACCAGCGCTTCGCTGGGGGTGTCTTCGCCAATCCTCAGTTCGGCAACGCCCTCAACTAGGTTGAGTACATCGCCGGTATGAATCGGCTCACCGATCGTTGGAACGGTGCTACCCGAAGCATGCCAAACACATGCAGTCATCGAAAGGAGTTGCGGTGGCGTTGCTTCGAGAGTGATTTCGGCGACAGGAGTGTTGGTTAATGAGGTCTTTGCAAGGGACCATGCCAATGACGCGATCAACAAATGGCTGGCAGCGATACCGACTAGCCAATAGGCCTTCGTCCAATAAGTAGACTGCGTGGAATACAACGCTCGATGCCGCGGCGATTCCGCGTTTGCGTCAGCCAAAGTCACTGGCGCAGTATTTGTGGACTTTGGCTCTGCTGAAGCAGCTAGCGTACCCTCGGTTACTCCATTTCGGAATGTTCCGGACATTATCTTAGCCATTGGTAAGGAGTCCAATGACCCAGAGTCGGTGAAGGCGCAAAGTTGATCAATCAGAGTTGCTGCCTCTTGGGCGCCCCCATCGGATTGGATCAATGTGTTGAGTTCAGCGATCTCTGATTCGTTCAGTGATTCATACTGCGATTTCAGAATCAAAGTACGTAATGTTTGGAATTGGTGGTTGTCCGCGTTCATAAAAGCACCTCGCCAGCTGAACGTTCGACGCAACGCGAAAGTATGCCGTGTATCTTACTTAGCTCTCGGTAGATCGCATGCGTCGAGCGACCAGCCCGCTCCGAGATTTGGCCGACGCTCAAACCGTCAAAGTACCTCTCGCGAATCAAGTTGTGATCCGAGGCTTGTAGCTTATTCAGGCAGTTCGATAGAGCTGTTCGACGCTCGCTCAACTCAGTGGAGATGGGCATGGCCGCCTCGGCCAACGATGCGAGCGTTTCATCACTCAAGAGCTTGATGCGGCGCTTGGATTCCCGGTGCTTCAGCGTCTCGTAGTGCGCTATGCGACACGCCCAGGCAGCGAAGTTGCCAGAGGAATCGTATTTTGAAAACTTTTGCCACAAAACCATACAAGTCAATTGAAAAATCTCTTCCGCATCATCCTGGCGATTCATCGTGAGGATACGAATGAACGACATGATCTTGCTTGAGTGCATCGCAAGTAGTTGAACAAAATCGTCTTGCGACAAGTCCTCCGTTGCCATGAGCCCTGTCCGAAGTGAGCGGGAAATGAAGCCAATTTAGGCACCGCCGCTGCGGTAGCACTGCTACACATCTAACATATTCCCACTGACAGCATGTGTTTTTGCGAATTTTCTTGGGATTTTTTGCCATGAAAATGGCTTTTGGAATTCGGGAAAAAAAGCGAGATTTCGCGCGAAGAATAGCAATAGAGTTGGGAATACTTCCACTGCATGACCTTAAGTGCGGCAAAGCGACGCATGTAACGGGACGGGGTCGCTCTCTTTTCTCTCCTTTATTATTGGGATTTTCGAATGAAACGTAATCGTTTGGCATTCACATTGGTCGAGCTGCTGGTGGTGATCGCAATCATCGGCGTTTTGGTCGGTCTTCTTCTACCAGCGGTTCAGGCCGCCCGTGAGGCAGCTCGCCGAATGAGCTGCAGTAACAACTTCAAACAAATTGGCTTGGGAATTCACAATTACCACTCTGCCTACAAGAATATGCCGGTTCATGGCTGCGGAACCTATCGCACGCGTGGTGGGCAGGGGCATGACCTTTGGGATGGTCAGAACGACCAAAACTCAATCAATATGCGAGGGTCTTTTCTGATTGCTTTGCTTCCCTTCATCGAGCAGCAAGCCCTTTGGGAGCAAGTTTCAAATCCCTTGGCTGTTAACGCCGACGGATCACCGAAGTCTCCGCCGTGGCAAGCCATGGGGCCAGGCCCCGCTCGCGCCAACTACGGTCCTTGGGTGACCGAGAACCCAACCTATCGCTGCCCCAGCGACCCTGGTCGCGGGCTGCCAGCATTGGGACGCACCAACTATGCCGCTTGCATGGGGGATTCGTCGATCATGACCCGTGATGCTGCGATCAACGTTGATGAAACAAATAGCGGAAACTCGAATGGTCAAGTGAATGCTACGCTTCCCTACTCTGACAACGAGTCCCGTCAAGCAGAGCGGTCTCGGAAAGTTCATAGGGGAGCGTTTGTCTTGTGCAAGCAGATGAAGTTTCGTGACATCCTTGATGGCCTAGCGAACACAATCGTGGCTGGTGAGATTGCGACAGACCTCGGTGACTTTGATGCACGAACCTCGCTTCCGCGAAATGACAATTATTCCGACCGTGCGGCTAGCGGGCGGGACCGTTGCTTTAGGGATCCCGCGTGGAATCAACAGCATGTTGATCCAGAGCGTCCTCAATTCTGGGTCGCAGCTGCTCAGGCAGGGATTAACCCGACTGAAGGCCGTGGGTATCGCTGGCATGATTGCTATCCAACGTTTTCCCAGATGCACACAATTTTGAGTCCGAACTCCGCGATGTGTTCTGGCGGCCGAGGCTGGAATGACAGTGTGCTGCCACCTTCCAGCCGTCACCAGGGTGGAGTCCACGTTTTGATGGCGGACGGAGCGGTTAAGTTCGTTACCGATTCCATTGAAGCGGGCAATAAGAACCATCCGCAGGTCTCCTATAGCAATAATCCACCGTCTGCAGCAGGGGCTGCTAGCTTCTATGGCCTATGGGGTGCGCTCGGAACAAGAGCGAGTAAAGAAGTTATTAGTGAAGAGTTTTAGGAAGCCGAGGTGGTGTTGCGGTGACGCGGGTTTCTGTCGTTTCCGCTGCCACCGGCATTCATGTTGTCCCTGGGCTCTACGAAGGCCTTCTTAAGTATCGCATCGCCCCGTTCTTGGTTAACAAGAGTGGGGCCTTGCGTTTTTCAATCAAAACTCTATCGGACTGTCTCGATCGACAGCGAATATTACCCGGTGTAATTTTATGTTTAGGAATAAAATGAAGTCTCTCTTTTTTGCTCTGGCCCTTGCGGTGCCAATGTGTGTGCTCGTCGGTTGTTCTTCATCCGCAACAACGAACATTACGGAAGGTGCCTCACAAGAAGATTTAGACAACTACGAAAGGCTGATTGCGGAAGCCGAGGGCGATTTGGCCGCAGACGAAGAGAGCAACCAACTAGGGCAATAGCCGCTTAGTTAGAGGCCAGGTTGGCTAACGAAGTATTGGGCAAGCAAGTGGCGACTTAGCCTCGCCGCTCGCTGCCCTCAAGTCGACGGCATCGCTGATCATGAGGCCATGTCCGGGATCAAAATATGCGACCATGAAAGTCAAGTCGAATAGTGGTGATGCTGGGCCCTGGTGAGTCCCTATGTTGCATGGTGACGTTTCGCAAGAAAAGCACCTTCTGTCAAGAATCCCAGACTCCGCTAAACACCCCAGATGACTCCATGACGATTCGATCGCTTTCTCTCCTCCTTGCCTCGGTCCTCGCGATGGGCAGCAGCTTTGGGCAGGTATCGTCCAGCAGTTCCAGCCTGCAATCATCCGGAGCGGTTGACGCCAACACTCAGTTTCAGGGGATGATTAGTCGCGGTTACAAGCCGCTATTTAATGGGGAAGACTTAGCAGGTTGGCGGAACCCCTATTCGCATGGCGAAGCAAAGGTCGTTGATGGCGAGATACACTTGCTGGCGAACGACAAGTTTTTTTTGGTCACAGAAAACAAATACGCCGACTTTCGTTTAAGCGTTGAAATTCACTTGCCTGAGGGGAAGGCCAACTCGGGCGTAATGTTCCGCTGTCATGTCGATGACGATGCAAAAAAGAAAGTCTATGGCTATCAAGCGGAATGCGACGGTTCGGACCGACGTTGGTCGGGCGGGCTTTACGATGAAGGACGACGTGGGTGGATATGGCCAAGCACCAAGGGACGCTCTGAAGCTCAGTTCCTTGAACACGAAGAGGAATCAAAAGCAGCATTTGAGAATCCGACGATTGCAAACGCGCTGAATCGAAACGGCTGGAATCGATTTGTGGTCACGTGCGTTGAGGATTATATCACTATCGAAGTCAACGGAGTTCCAACCACAAGCTTCCGTGACGCGGTTGACACGAATGGCTATATCGGGATCCAACACCATGGAGAAGACGGTCAGACTTACCGATTTCGAAACTTGTTTATCAAAGAGCTGCCGGACATTCCTGCGGAGAGGTCCGTTTCATTGACGGAGCAGGCGCCAGTGTCAGTCAAGAAAGTCAATGACGAGGTAATCTTGGTTGACTTCGGCAAAGTGGCTTATGGGAATCTCAAGACGCGGGTTCCCGATACTGGACGCGGAGAAGCCATTTTCCACTTCGGTGAAAAGTTGAAAGATGGTCGCATTGATCGCAATCCACCTGGAACGGTTCGTTATGGCGAGACCCGGATTCGCAAGGAAGTCGCGCTGAAAGGGAATTGGGTGATTCCAACTCCGGTTGATTCTCGAAACACAGAACAGGCAGGCAACAAGCGAGCCCATCCGCCAGCCGTATTGACGCCGAAAACGTGGCGGCCTGTTATGCCATTTCGTTGGGTCGAAATCGAAGGCTGGGAAGGTGAGTTCAAACCTGAATACATCGTTCGCCGGGCTGCCTTTGCCACGGACTGGAATGATCAGGCGAGCTCGTTTGAGTGTTCCGACGAAACGCTGAATAAGATCTGGGCTTTGTGCAAATACAGTATCAAAGCAACGACGTTCGCCGGGGTCTACGTTGATGGCGATCGTGAACGCATTCCGTACGAAGCCGATGCGTATCTGAACCAACTGAGTCACTACTACACCGACGACGACGTCAAGATGGCCGCGACTTCGTTCGATTGGCTGATCGAGAATGGTACGTGGCCAACCGAGTGGGCGCCGCACATGGTGTTCATGGCCCACGCCGAGTGGATGTATTCCGGCGACATCCAGTGGCTCAAGCAACGTTACGAATTGTTGAAAGCGAAAACGTTGATGCATCGCAGCGGCGAAGACGGGCTGGTTCGTAGTGCCGAGATGGATCGAAAAAGGCATGACATTGTCGATTGGCCGCAAAAGGAACGCGACGGTTATGTCTTCACCGAGATCAACACCGTCGTTAATGCGTTTCACATCGAGGCAATTAAGCAGATGGCCGAAATGGCTCGTGCGATCGGAAAGAACGAGGAGGCGGACGCTTTTGAATCCCGAGTCGAACTTGCCAAAGCATCCTTCCAAAGGACTCTGTTCGACGAAACCTCAGGAATTTACCGCGACGGTGTCGGCACCGATCACAGCAGCATTCATGCGAACTTCTTTCCTTTGGCTTTCGGGCTGGTGCCGGACGATAAACTTGCTGGTGTGATTTCATGGCTTAAGGAACGTGACATGCAGTGCAGCGTCTACGCGGCCCAGTATTTCATGGAAGGACTCTTCGAAAATGGTCTTGACGATAAGGCGATTGAGTTGATGATTGCCGACGGTGATCGTAGTTGGAAGCACATGGTCGAGAGCGGAACGACGATCAGTTGGGAGGCTTGGGATCTGAAATACAAACCCAACCAAGATTGGAATCACGCATGGGGTGCCGCCCCAGCGAACCTGTTGCCACGTTTCGTGCTAGGCGCTCAGTCAGATGCTCCAGGATGGACGACCGCAATGATCCGCCCGTGCCCCGGCGGTCTGGCGTATGCTCGCGGCACAATTCCGACGCCACGCGGACCGGTTTCGATCGATTGGAAGAACGAGGCCACGTTTGAAATGTCACTCACATTGCCTGATGGGATGGTGGCGAAAGTCGATCTGCCGGCGACGGGCGAGACCACAGGCGTTTTGGTCAATGGTGAATCCGTTGCAACCACAAAGGCCGGAGATCGATGGATCCTGACGGATGAAGTCAGCGGCTCGGTGATGATCAAAGTTAAGTGAACGTGGCGTCCTCGCACTCGTCGAACAGGCTGCAAGGGCGTGATTGCACGCCGGTAGTTACATGACAACCATACAATCCCATGGCGCCACCATGAATCGAATCAGAGGGATGCGACCGCTCGCGTTGTTCGTCGGCGGCGGCGATGTGCCAGCGAATATAGACGGCCGATCGTTTTTGCCGGTTCTGCATGGCGAAACCAAGACTCATCGGAAGCGAATCTTCACGACGCACAGTGGCAACTTGAAGATGAATGTCTATCTGAGTCGTTCGATTCGCACGGATCGATACAAGCTGATCTACAACCCGCACCCCGAGTTCGCGTTCACGTCTTACATCGACCTATTGCTTCGAGAAACCTCGGGTGACTACTGCAAGCAGTGGACGCAGCGGGCCAAGACCGACAAGCATGCCGCAGAAGTCGTGGCAAGATACTACGATCGGCCTGAGTACGAGTTGTTCGACTTGCAGGAAGACCCGGACGAGCAAACCAATCTCGCCGGTAAACCAGAATGGAGACAAGTCCAGCGAGATCTGCTGACAGAACTGAACGGCTGGATGAAAGAACAGGGCGACGCGCTGACTGTTTTCCATGAGCCGCTCATGTTAAATGCTCCCGAAACCTGGGTTCCTAGAAGACGATGAGCGTTTTTTACAACTTGCAATTCAAGCATTATCGAGAAAATTGAAATGAGGCAGTTTTGTTGCGTCTCCATCTGGCTTTCCGTGGTGTTGTTCGCTTTGGCTGGTCAGGCTGCTAAGGCTGCAAAACCAAATGTTGTGTTTATCTTGAGCGACGACCAGGGGTGGACGGACTATGGGTTTATGGGGCATCCGTATGTTCAAACCCCAAACTTGGACGCTTTGGCTCGGTCCGGTCTGCTCTATGAACGCGGGTATGTGACGGCGCCGCTTTGTCGACCCTCATTGGCTAGTCTCGTAAGCGGACTCTACCCCCATCAGACCGGTATTCGCGGAAATGACCCACTTCTTCCGATCGGGAAAAGTCGCAGGAGCCAGAAAGACAAGCCTTTCTCGGCGAAGTTGCGCAATCGAATGACCGCGCCCATGATGGAGCACCCGTCGTTCATCAGGACACTCAAAGAAAATGGTTACGCAACGCTACAAACGGGAAAATGGTGGGAGGGCAATCCGCTTGACCATGGCTTCACCGACGCGATGACTCATGGAGACCACTTTCGTGGCGGACGGCACGGCGACGACGGGTTAAAGATTGGTCGGGAGACGATGAAGCCCATCTATGATTTCGTCGACAAGGCGAATGCGAACGATCAACCGTTTTTCGTTTGGTACGGCGTCTTCTTGCCACATGCACCACACAATGCACCTGATCGGCTGTTGGACAAGTACCAAGATCTCGCCCCCGATGAGCCTACGGCGCGTTACTGGGCGAACGTGGAGTGGCTGGACGAAGGTTGTGGCCAGATGATTGACTATTTGAAGAAAAAGCAGCTCTACGAAGACACGATATTCGTCTACACCTGCGACAACGGATGGGTGCAGGATCCTGGCAAACTCAACAATAGCATCCGCTCGAAACGCGAGCCGGTCGAGGCAGGGATCCGAACACCGATCTTCATTACTCACGGCAAAACGATTCAGCCGCAGCGTGATACGGAAATTCTCGCCAGCAACATCGATATTGCTACGACCATTTTGCGGGCCTGTGGAATCAAACCGCCATCAGCGATGACCGGACTTGATCTTCGTGATCCGACACAACTTAAAAAACGCAACCGGGTCTTTGTCGACGTTTATGAGCACGACAGCGATCTGGATCAGCTCGATGATCTTGGAAGTGGCTTGATGGCGCGTGTGGTCATCGACGGTTGGGATAAACTGATCGCTCGGCCCGAACGCGATGAGCTATACGATTTGAAGACTGACCCTGACGATCGCAACGATTTGGCATCGCTGAAGGCAGAGAAAGTCAAGAAGCTTTCGGGCATCCTTGATGCTTGGGTCGGTAACAACACGTCGGTCATAAACTCAAGCCCACCCCGCCGTTAAGGATCAAGCGGGAAAACGCCGTTGGATTTGAAACGTGGGATAGGCTTCCAGCCTGTCTTGCTGGAAACGACAGGCTGGAGTCCTATTTCACGATTTGTTCCATCGAGAAAACTTACACGCAACTGGTTACATCCGACGAGAGAAAGACAACATGGATCGCAGAGATTTCATAGGGGGGCTGACGTCGAGCTATGCATGCGCCACGCTCTTTGCGAGTGGCGCAGTCGCGAATGCGCAAACGTTTGCCGAAGAACCTGGCAACAGCGACTTTGACGCACTAACCAAAAGCTTGCTTTCGGAATGGTGTGACGGGATGATTCGGCGCCAGATCAATGATCCGGGGAATGCCGAGCTTCATGGTGCCTTGGCATGTCCGGCTTGTGATCACATTCATGGCCGGTGTTCCGATGCGCTGTATCCGTTCTTACACATGGCGCATGTAACGGGCAAGAAGAAATATCTTGACGCTGCGATCAATGTTTACGATTGGGCAGAGAACAACGTTAGTCAGCCCGATGGCAGCTGGACCAATGACATCAACCCCAAAGCGTGGCGTGGAACGACAATCTTTGGCGCGATCGCACTTGCCGAAGCCCTGCACTATCACGGCGAAGTGCTGGACGAAGATCGCCGCGCGGCGTGGACAAGACGGCTCGACGATGCGGTCGGCGGCTATTTGTATCGGGATTTCAAGAAGATTGATTTCACGAATCTGAACTACGGAATGACCGGCGTCTACGGTTTTAAACTGTTCGGTCGAGTCCTAGGAAAACGGAAGTACACGGAACGAAGTGAGCAATTCTCGAAACGGCTCAAAGAGTTCTTCACAGAACCGAATAAGCTGCTCTGGGGCGAAGGCAAACCGAATGACAATCGCAGCGGCCGAGGTCTGTTGCCAGTCGACCTTGGGTACAACGTTGAGGAATCACTCAACGGCGTCGTGCTATACGCTTTAGAAGAAAACGACACGGAGTTGTTGGACCTGTTGGTTGAATCTCTCAACGCCCACTTGGAATTCATGTTGCCTGACGGTGCGTGGGACAACAGTTGGGGCACTCGGTCAGCCAAGTGGAGCTACTGGGGCAGTCGGACGTCGGATGGCTGTCAGCCTGCGCTGAGTCTGATGGCAGGCTACAATCCAGCGTTTGGGACAGCCGCGATTAGGAATGCAGAACTACTGCAACGGTGTACCGCAGATGGACTGCTGCATGGTGGCCCGCACTACGTTTCGCATGGTGTCAAACCTTGTATCCACCACACATTTGCACACGCGAAGGTGATGGCTCTGGTGCAGGACAAAATGCATTGGATGCCCAAGGTAGACGCAATTACGCCACTACCTCGCAGGACCGCTCAAGGAGTGAAGCACTTTCCTGAACTCGACGTTTGGCTTGCAGCGAAAGGGCCATGGCGAGGAACGGTGTCTGCTTACGATTCGATCTACAAAACCAAGTCAGTAGTCCATCTGCAGCAACCGACCGGTGGATCGTTGGCGGTGCTGTATCACATGAAGGTGGGCACTTTACTGGCGTCCAGCATGGCGCGATACATTCTAGTCGAACCGCTGAACCAACAGCCTCAGCCTAGTGAAGATTTCCCCTTTACCACACGGGTTGAAATTCGCAACGCCGATGGCTGGTTCACCAACATCTATGACTTGAAGGCCGATGTAAGTGTTGAAAACCATGATGATCATATTACGTTCGATGTGAAGACGACCCTGCAAGATGAAGATCGGAAAGTCGTTGAGAATGCGGCAGCAAGTTATGACGTCACGTATCAGTTTGATAGCGAGAAAGTGACGATTTCCGCAGTGTCCTCTGACGCAACATCGTCCTCTGACGCAACATCGTCCTCTGGCGCAACATCAGGATCGGATCGAGTTGCGTTGGTCGTTCCTATCATTTCGCACTCCGGCGAAGAAGTCCGTCTGGTATCGGAAAAACGCATTGAGATCACAAAACCGGACGGGACTGTTATCGTCCAATCGAATGTCCCGTTGGCGATCAAAGCCAGTAAGAAGGGACGCATATTCAACATGGTGCCGGGTGCGGAAGCGGTGCCGATCATCGCGGAATTTCCCGCCAAGCAATTGGGCAAGGTCTGCTGCGAGATCTCCGTTGCTTAGCGTTCTCACGATGCCTTGCCGTCGATCGCCGTAGTACTGGTCCGAAAACGGCAGGGCAAGCTCGAACAACCACAAAGTTTAAATCATCCAAGGTAAATAACCATGCGATCAAACCTGCTTCTCGTCGTACTAGCGATGGTTTGTGCTTTACCCGTTTCGGCAGTAACCGCGCAGGATCGAAAACAAGTGCGATCATTCGACAAGGGCACCGACCTCTTGCTATTGCAGCACGACTGTAAAACAGACCCTGACGACATCATGGCGATCGCGACGGAAGCGGGCATGCTAACGCACCCGGACTTCGCAGACGTGAATTACCATTTGGTCCTAGGGAGTTATCATTTTGGCGAATTGGATACTAAGCCTTACATTCCTCGGTCTGACGAGGTGATGGCGTTTGCCTTCGGTGTCGAGGGTGAAAATTGGACCAATATACACAAGGACTTTGATGAGACCGAGTTCGTCTGGCCCCAGGCAACAATCAACCGAGTAGCTGAAAGGGTCAAGCGTGTTCTCGATCAAAGTGGGATTGTCTGGGTGGCTGAGGCTGGCACGTCGAACTACACAGCGCAGTGGTTACTAGCACTGCGTGAATCGGGGGTGGATAGCGAGATCCTTCGACGGCATGTCGTCGTTGTCCAGCACAGCAAGGTCAATGAGGACAGAACGGAGCCAGGAAACCTTCAATACACCAAGCAGAATGCGAGTTATTTCAAAATTGATGATGGAAATTCATCGAATCGGACACCCGCGTATAAGGATAAGACCTTGTCTCTGATTAAAATCGTGACCGGCGCTGATGATCGCAATAATAAAAATCTCGCGATCTGGCGATTGGCAAATGAGATCATACAGGCTCACCCAATTCCCCAAAAGCGAATTCAGTTTCTCGATTTCTCAGATACAGTAGAGGTATGGTGGATTTTGCAGTTGGGCTCAGATGGGAATAGTGTCCAGAAGGTGATCGACCGCTATATTGTGAATCTGGTGGCGAAGAGTGACTGACAGCGTTGTGATGCGCAATGCTGCACTGGAGAGCCCGCAATTTCAATCTAATTCAAAGACCAACCCCCAAATGTTTGCCGTGCCTTTTAAGAGAGTCGATTGCCAACGCTGCCTTCGTCGATCAATCCACGTTTCGTCGACCAAAGTCTTCTTGGCCGGACTGTTTGTTGTTTTCATCGCTGGGCCGACGTCGGCTCAAACACCGGACCAGTCGCGGACTTCGCAGGAGTTCAGGTCGCCACCACAACGGTCGTACCCCGAGACGTGGTTTCATTTGATTGGTGGTAACGTCAACAGGGAAGCTTTGACTATGGATCTGGAGGCTGTGTCCGATGCCGGTATTGGTGGAATCCAGTTGTTTCATGGGAAGGGCCGAGAGTGGCCTGGGGTGAAACCGCAAATTCAAACGCTTAGCCCGACTTGGGACTCTCTGATCGGACATGTAGCCGACGAGACCAAACGACTGGGCCTAAAGTTCACGATGCAGAATTGCCCTGGTTGGGCGATGTCCGGTGGACCTTGGATCACTCCCGACAAAGCGATGCGGCACTTGATCTACAGTCGCAAGAATCTTCAGGGCGGCAAACCTGTTTCGATCAACTTGGAACAGCCTCAACCAAGTGATGAAGCGTGGCGTGACTACAAAGACATCGCCGTGCTCTCCTTTCCGACCCCGGCGGATGATACCGGCCAGTGGCTGCAGCCAGTCGCCGTGCACAGCAACATGGCAAACGCGACCTGGGACAATTGGTTAGCAGGCAAAGACGTGGAAATCCAAGTCCCCGCGGTTGGCGATCAGCCAGCATGGGTGGAGTTCACGTTTGCCGATCCGGTGACGCTTCGGTCGATCGAACTGCCGCCGATCGAACACTTGATGAAACGGGCCAACTTCGATCCGGACTCAAGGATCACCATTGAAGCCGCGGGTGAAAGCGGCTGGAAAGACCTGGTCACGCATGTCGTGCCACGCGGAACCTGGCAAGATCGCCAGCCGGAGGTGCCGTTTGTGATGGCGGTTCCCGATGCGATGTCCAAACGGTACCGAATCATCTTCCACAACAATCGAGAGATGGAGGTCTCGCAACTTCGCTTGTCTTCCGCCGCACGGATTCAGGATTGGCGGGCACAGGCCGGTTACGCGTTGCGAAGTTTGGAAAGGACAACGCCACCTGAGCAGTCCCCCAAAGCCTGGGTCGGGCGCGACTCTGTGGTTGACTTGAGCGAAAACGTCGATGAGACAGGACGGCTGACTTGGAATGCACCAGCAGGCAATTGGACGGTTGTTCGTTTCGGTCATGTGAATACAGGCGTGAAAAACAAACCTGCACCGCCGGAGGCGACGGGTTTCGAATGTGACAAGCTTTCCCCAGTGGGCGCCGAGCAACACTTTGCTGGGTATATCGGTCGGCTGTCCAAACCGGGTGGGGCCGCTGATAATGGTCGGCTCAAAGGCATGCTAATCGACAGTTGGGAATGCTATACGCAAACTTGGACTCCGGCGATGGCGCAGGAGTTTGAGAAACGCCGCGGATACTCGCTTCGAACTTGGATGCCGGCGCTTGCCGGTTGGGTGGTGAATGATCACCGCTCAAGCGAACGGTTCCTGCGAGACTGGCGGGCAACGATCAGCGACTTAATTGTCGAAAACTACTTTGGCCGTTTGGCCGAACTGGGACGCGAACGTGGGTTGGAGCTGTCGTTTGAAACGGCGGTAGGTGACGTGTCACCTGGCGACATCTTGCAGTACTACAAGTCGGCCGACATTCCTATGTGTGAGTTTTGGCAGCCCAATGATCCACACGATGGAGGACTGGAAACGAAGCCCATCGCAACGACCGCTTCGGCCGCGCACCTTTACGGAAAACCTCGCGTTGCGGCAGAATCTTTCACCAGTATCCCGTTGGATTGGCGTGAGCATCCATTCGCGCTGAAAAATCTTGCCGACCGCAGCTTCGCACTCGGCGTCACGCACCTTGTGTTCCATACCTACACGCATAATCCACTCGACCAAGTGCCGGGAACTTCGTTCGGCAGTCGAATCGGCACGCCATTTCTGCGTGGCCAAACTTGGTGGAAGCACATGCCGCACTTCACACGGTATCTTGCGCGATGCGGTTCGATGTTGGAACAGGGCAAGCCGGTTGCCGACGTGTTGTGGTACCTCGGGGATGACGTCGATCACAAGCCAAGGCAGGATTCACCATTTCCGAGTGGTTACCATTTCGACTATTTGAACGCGGATGTGTTGACCACGCGTCTCAAAGTCGATGACGGCGATTTGGTCAATCCCGAGGGCACACGCTGGCGAGTCCTTTGGCTTTCACCGAAACAGTGTCGGCGACTGACGCCTGAAACGCTTTTAAAAGTCAAGGAACTTCTCATTTCCGGTGCAACGGTCATCGGTCAAGCACCAGAGTTGAATCCATCGTTGAGCGGTGGTGCCGATTCGGAAACGACGTTTAATGCGCTGGTCAAAGAGCTTTGGGGTGACGGCACGCTGGCCAACGGAGATCGGCGTATCGGCAAAGGACGTTTGCTTTGGGGTGATGATCTGGAAACCTCGCTCGCCAAGTTGGGGATTGCTCCGGACGTCAGCGGAACCCTGCCAGAACGATGGTGCCATCAGCGTGTTGGCAAGACGGATATCTACTTTGTAATTGGCGATCGAAAGCAATCGCTCAACGCCAATCTGCATTTTCGTGCAAAGGGCAAGCCTGAGTTTTGGAATCCAGTCGACGGTAGCGTTGAACCTGTACCAGTCTTTCATTTGACAAACCAAGGCACAACGATTCCCGTGCAGTTGCCAGTTGCAGGATCGACGTTCATTGTTTTTCGTCCCGAACAACCCAAGTCGTCGTTGCAGCGGATTTCGCTGAACGGTGAAATCTTAGTCGACGCGACTGACCAAGCACGTGTCGACACTGCGGAAAGGTTTCCCGCCTACGGCCTCTCTCGATCCGAACCGCTGCAACCATGGATTGAACCTGAGCCATTGGTTTATGGCGTCATCGATGGTGGACAGAATCTGGTTGTCTGGAAAGATGGCAATTATAAATTCGGTGGATCCGGTGGCAAAGAAATTTCCGTCGATGTTGTTGGCACCAGAACAATCCCACTGCAATCAGGCTGGACACTCTCATTTCCAAGTGGCTGGGATACACCACAGTCGGTCAATTTGGGCCAAGTGCAACCTTGGTCGGGACTAACCGACAAAGCCCAAAAACATTTTTCTGGCACGGCAACCTATCAAACCTCCTTCACACTTGATGAACTCAATAACGACGATCGATTGGTGCTTGACCTGGGACGTGTCGGGAACATCGCTAGTGTCAAAGTGAATGGACAAGATGCAGGTGTGCTCTGGGCCGCGCCATTCCGCCAAGATGTCACCGCTTTGTTGCAAAAGGGAACGAACACTCTCTCGATAGCTGTCACCAATACTTGGCACAACCGCCTTGTTTATGACGCAGCACTGCCAATGCCGGACCGCAAGACATGGACCTACTCGGCTCCCGAGCGAGATTCGCAGATCGAATTCTCCGGACTGAGCCGCAACGTGAGTTTAAAAGTCGGGAAAATTGTGCCGATCATTGAACGTTCAGTCGTTTCATCGTCAGGTTACATCCGCAAGCGTCAGACATTCGACGATCTAAAACACGAAATGCAATTGGTTTGGCCTAAAAACCGTTTGGTGCGATTCGTGTTTCATGGTCATTCGGTACCTGCTGGATATTTCCAAACTCCTACGGTTCAACGATTTGATTCCTATCCAGTCCTGTTCCATCAAGCCTTGTGCAAGCAATACCCGACCGCTGTGATTGACGTATGCACGACTGCGATTGGTGGAGAAAATTCGCGTGGCGGTTCGCAGCGTTTTGCAGAGGACGTATTGACGCTGAAACCAGATGTGGTTTTCATCGACTACTGCCTGAACGATCGAGCGATCGGTGTCAAAGCAGCCGAGGAATATTGGCGAACAATGATCCGGCGGACGCTAAATAGCAGAGTGAAGGTTGTTCTGCTGACGCCAACACCAGATTCACACGAAGACATCTTGGATCCTAAGTCCAGCCTTGCCTCTCACGCTCAGTCGGTACGTCGCCTGGGAAATGAATTCGGTGTTCCGGTAGTCGACTCCTACGCTGCATTTCAAAAGCTGGTGTCCGAAGGAACTGATTTGTCGGCGTTTCTATCGCAAACCAATCACCCCAATCGAAAGGGACATGAGATCGTCACGAAGTTGATATTCTCATTGTTCGAGTAAGAACTATCAAGAAACGATGAAATACGTCCTGTTTCCTAATTATGTTTACGTGCTTGGCAGCAAACGCAATTTCAGTAGTTGCCAAGGGATCAATAAAACCTATCAAAGTTACTTCAACATTAGGCTCAGCGGATGGCAACGAATGCAGCCGTGGGCGTTGGCTTGGAGTTGCGTTTCTTGCTGCGTCCGCGAGCAAAGAACAAATTGTGTCCGCACGTCGTGGTCTTGAACGGCAGAACAGAAAATGAGAACAAATTCAACGTCTTTGGCTCGAACCCTCATCCTCTGGAGCTTAGGTGCCGTCTTCTTCAACTCATTCATACAGGCGAGCGAGCTTGAACTGATTCGCAAAACCACGGTGGAAGAAAATGCATTGACGTTTGCGATCGGCCCTGCGGCGAGTTTCGCTATTACGGTCAATGGGCGCACGCATCAACAAGACGCTCTAACAACCTATCGTGGTTATCAATACGCAACCTATGTCGATTCCGATCGGTGCTTTTGTATCGGCCGCAGAAAACTGCCAAGTGGTTCCTGGGAGGTCATTTCGTTCAAAGACCACAAATTCAAATCGAATGATTCGCACAATACAGCTGTCATTGGCATTTGTGATCGTGACGGAACGATTCATCTGGCCTTTGATCACCATGCCTCGCAACTAAACTATCGCGTTTCAAAAATAGGGGCTGCGCACCAACCGGATTCGGTGAAATGGAATGCGGATCTGTTTGGTGGTGTAACGCACACGCTTGGGGCCGTCATTCCGGATCAAAGAGTCACCTACCCACGATTTTTCTCGGCCCCGAATGGCAATCTGATGCTCTATTACCGGGCCGTTACGTCGGGTAACGGCGACGGGATGATTGAGGAATATGATGGGGAAAAGCATGGCTGGACGCCTGGCCTTGGAAAGTTCATTGCCCGTGACATCGGAATATTTACCGAAAGGGGCCGAACCAGTCCCTGTCGCTGTCCTTACATGAATTCACTCTCGTTCGCCGGTGAGCGTTTGCACGCGTCTTGGGTATGGCGAGATCGATTTGAGAAAACCAATCCCGCGAATCAGCACGATCTTTGTTATGCCTACAGCGACGATTATGGTCGAACGTGGTGCAATTCGGCCGGAAAAATCATCGGAAGAACAGGTCAGAAATACATTCATCTTGATTCGCCGGGCTTGATCGTAGTGCCCATTCCGCCTGAGGCTAGGGTGGCGAATCAAAACACACACTATGCCTACGATGATGGTAGTATTCACATCGTCATGAGGCACCGTGCCAAGGGTTGCTACGAAAGCCGCTATCACCATTATTGGAGAAGCCAAACGGGGGCATGGCGACAAGAGATACTGCCCTTCACTGGAAAACGTCCAAAGCTGGTTGGCACCGAAGATCGCATGCTCGTTCTGGTCTACAACGACGACGGAGAGCTCTTTATCGCCAAGGGGTTGCCTGATTCTCGCCAAACTCGCTGGCGTTGGAGTCAGGTCAAGTTGCCTGAGGCCCATTCTATCTGCGGTGAAGCGTTGGTGGATCTGCCGCGATGGGAGGCGGAAAACGTGTTATCCGTTTACAGCCAAGAAGAACCGTCCAGGCTCATCCGTACCGAACGACCAGAGCCGGTCGATGGATTTCCTTCGGCACTGAATGTTGTGGATTATCGCTTCTAAGAAATATGCAGTCACGCTCAACCGTTCCTCTCGCAAAAACGAATTCCTCGAAAAACCAAACAGCTCATGAACATAGTACGATTCCAATTTTTGCTTGCCTTGTTAATTGGCGTTTGCTCTACAACAACAACCGCCGCACAGTGGCAACCCCATTCACTTCGCGTTGGTGAAGACTTTGTTGACCCGGTTGGATTCCATGATCCATTGCCCGTATTGTCGTGGAAGTTGCCAGTGATGGACGGCGTGCTGGCGCAGTCGGCTTACCGAATCGTGGTAACAAGCGAAACCCAATCAGCTTCTAGTTCATCGGTACTCTGGGATTCCGGAAAGGTTGAATCGGATCAATCGGTTTGGGTGCCTTACAAAGGACCTTCGCTCGAGTCCAGGCAGCAAGCATTTTGGCGGATCAAGTTCTGGGACAACCAAGGCCGTGAGTCGCAGTGGAGCAATGAAGCTAAGATTGAAATGGGCCTGCTTTCCAATTCCGACTGGAAAGCCGATTGGATCGAAGTCGATCGTGGACTAACGGCAAGCAGCAATGTCAGAATTTTAAAGGCCGAGTACGGAAGTCGAACGGGCGCAACACCCAAGGTTGTTGACGTCGCCGATAAACTGACGCGTGCGATCACCAACGGAGCGATGCCGATTCGCGTCACAAATGCTCGACTTGGTGGTGACCCTGCGCCGCAAACACCGAAAACGTTGTGGGTTGAGTACGAAGTCAACGGCGTTAAAAAGCAGGCGGAAGTTCCGGAAAACAGCACCTTTAATCCATATCCACCGTTTACGGCTCACCCCGGCTACTATCTTCGCCGCGATTTCAATGTCGAGCAAAAGATCGTTAAAGCTCGATTGTACGCATCCGCCCTCGGGATTTACGAATTCCAAATCAATGGCAAACGAGTCGGCAATGATTTGCTGAGTCCCGGCTACACAACGTACTCCAAACGCGTTGAGACGTTGACGTACGATGTGACATCAATGATTCGTGATGGTGGAAATGCGATTGGGGCTCTGTTGGGTGAAGGTTGGTATGCGGGGAATTTATTGCTCCGCAAACCCACGGAACTTCAAGCATTAACACCAAAGCTGCTCGGACAGCTGGAGTTGACTTACGCTGACGGTCGAGTTGAAACGATCAACACCGACAAATTTTGGAGCGGCACCGATCAAGGCCCCATCCGAGCCGGCGGCTTCTATCACGGTGAAGATTACGACGCGGCACTTGAACTTGGACATTGGAGCATCGCGGGATATGACGACTCTGCATGGGACGCAGTGAAGCCAACAGCCGTATCTTCGGAACCTCTGCTCGTACCAAAGCGAATTCCGCCGGTTCGGGGCATGAAACAAGTGGCGGCTGTCAAATTGACCGAGCCCGAACCGGACAAGTACGTGTTTGACTTTGGACAAAACCTAGTGGGCGTTCCAGAAGTGACTTTGCCCGTTGCGAAGGGTGAAAAGATTACTTTTCGTGTCGCCGAAATGCTGGAACAAGATGGCACGCTCTACACCACCAACTATCGAAGCGCTCGTTCGCAAGCGACTTATATTGCGGCGACCGACGGCCAAATCGGTTGGAAACCATCACTGACGTTCTTTGGATTCCGCTATGTGGAAATCAGCGGATTGTCCAAAGGCGAAGAACTAAGGCCTGAATCGGTGACGGCACACGTTTATCACACCGACTTTGACTCGACCGGAAAGTTCACTTCGTCACATGCGAAGCTGAATCAACTGCAGAGTAACATTCGATGGGGCCAAATTAGTAACTTCCTCGACATTCCAACCGATTGCCCCCAACGCGACGAACGACTCGGTTGGACCGGTGATGCACAAGTCTTTCTGCCCACGTCTTTCTTCAACTACGACGTGTATTCGTTTTGGGCCCGCTGGCTACAAACCGTTCGCGACGATCAGACTCCGGAAGGCAAGATTCCACATACTGTGCCGGCAACAAATTTTGGGTACGCAAGCCCCGGTTGGGCCGACGTCGTGGTGACGGCTCCTTGGGACGTCTACGAACGAACCGGCGATATTCGGATTCTCAGCGACAACTACGAAGCGATGAAGAAGTGGGTTGGCGTTTACGAGCGAGAGTCCGAAAGTCTGATTCCTACGCTGAAAGGTTTTGGTGACTGGTTACAGCCCTTTTCCAAGGGTGATCGCAAGGGCGATACGGCTCAGGATTTGATCGCGACGGCCTACTTTGGTCGTGACGCTCGAATCCTTTTTTGGACAGCCACCGCATTGGGCAAGAAGGAAGACGCTCAACGCTACAAAAAACTGCACGCTGACATTCGCAGTGCGTTCTCGAATCGGTATTTTGCCGGCGCTGAAGTTGCCGAGGGAGCGAACACACAGACCGCCTGCTTGATGGGATTAGCTTACGAACTGGTCGAGCCCGAGCTTCGCAAAAAAGTTGCGGCGACACTGCTGGAGAAATACGAGGAAGCCGACCGCCATCTACGAACGGGATTCCTTGGGACTCCACTGCTGGCTCCTGTTTTTGATGAACTCGGGCACCCTGAGATCTGCTTCGAGCTGCTGTTTCAAGAAAGCTACCCATCATGGTTTTATTCGATCAATCAGGGAGCCACGACGATGTGGGAGCGTTGGAACAGCTACAGTCATGCGGAGGGATTTGGGGACGCAGGCATGAACTCGTTCAACCACTATGCCTACGGAGCAATTGGCCAGTTCATGTACGAACGGGTTGCCGGTCTGGCTGCCGACCCAAATCACCCCGGATACAAACACTTCTTCATTCGTCCCCTGATCGGTGGACCACTCACATCGGTTCGCGCCGAACTGGAAACCATCTATGGGAAAGCGGTTAGTGGTTGGGAATTGAACGGGAATTCGCTCGCGATGGAAGTGGTGGTTCCGCCTAACACGACGGCAACAATCAAATTCCCCAATGGACGCCAAAGCGAAATCGTCGGTGCTGGAAAGCACCAATACAAACTTACGATGGCAATGGTGGGATCTGCGAAGCCGATTCAGGATTAGCTCGCGCGTGCTTAGCTGCACGCATTGCATGCTTGCTTTCCTAGTGGAAATCTCATACCAAACGTGAAACCGAAATATCGCGAAACTCAAAAGACAGAAATGAACAAACTGAACTTTGCCTATTTGGCCCTTCTGATACTGACTGCGCAGCAAATGCTTGACTCAAGCCAAGCGTTTGCTGCCAGCGATGATCAGACAGCACCCACTCCGATGAACATCCTCTTGCTGTACGCCGATGATTGGCGGCACAACACGCTTGGGGTAGCCGGCAATTCGGTCGTAAAAACACCAACGCTCGATCAATTGGCAACGGAGGGAGTGAGATTTACTCACAATTGCGTCACCACTTCTATTTGTGGAATTAGTCGCGCTTCGCTGTTTACGGGGCAGTGGATGTCGCGGCATGGAAACCGATCGTTTAAGCCGTGGCAGACGGCTTGGTCAGAAACCTTCCCAGGTTTGTTGCGTGAAAACGGTTATTACGTCGGTCACGTCGGCAAGTGGCACAATGGCAAACTTCCGGCCGAAAATTTTGATTTCAGCCGATCCTACTACGGGAAACACTGGCTCAAACAGGCTGACGGGTCGAAGGTTCACGTCACGCAAAAGAACGAGAATGACGCGATGGATTTCCTACGGACTCGGCCAACCGATAAACCTTTCTGTTTGACGGTCGCGTTTTTTGCAACGCATGCCGAAGACTCCAATCCACTGCAATTTCTGCCACAACCCGAAAGTATGGAACTGTACGAGAACGTCTCGATTCCGGTCGCAGTGAATGCTACACAGGAATCATTTGAACGATTGCCTGAGTTTGTAGGCAACGAGAAAAACGAAGGTCGAAACCGCTGGCACTGGCGTTTCGACACGCCTGAAAAATATCAGTCGATGATGAAGAACTATTACCGTTTGGCTACCGAGGTTGATACGACTTGCGGGCGTATTCTGGCGGAATTGAAAGAACAGGGATTAGCCGACAACACGCTGGTCATCTTCACGACGGACAATGGTTACTACCACGCCGAGCACGGCCTAGCCGACAAATGGTATCCGCATCAAGAAAGCATTCGCGTTCCACTGATTGTCAACGATCCTCGGATGACCAAGAGCACACGTGGTCAGACCAAGGATGAATTCACTCTTAACGTGGACTTGGCACCCACGATTCTCGCCGCCGCCGGGATCGATGCACCTGAGACGATGCAAGGATCGGACCTAGGCTCACTTTATCTTTCAGAAGAGAAACCCGAGTGGCGTGACGAGTTTTTCTATGAGCATCCGATGCTCAAGAGCACCGACTTTATTCCCGCTTCCGAAGCATTGGTGCGAAAGGACTGGAAGTACTTTTACTGGCCCGAGTTTGATCGGGAGCAGTTGTTCGATCTGAAGAATGATCCAATCGAGGAGAATGACCTCGCGGCCAATCCGATGCACAAAGACAAACTGATTGAAATGCGCAAACGCTTCGCTCAGCTCAAAGCTTCAGCCCACTAACAAGCAGCTTCTTTGATCGAACCATTGTGCTAATAGAAAACGCAAGCCCAAATTTTTCAGATACCACACGGTTCCCCTCAGGAAAGATCTGTTCTGATGCTCTCCTCCCTGAAATTGAGTTTTTCGAAAGGCAGCACGCTAGAATGTTTGAGTCCAATCAGCAAGTGAACGGGACGTTTCTGTTCGCACTTTTGATGATGCTCGTTACGAGCATCACATACGCCGACGATCCGATTGTGCCCCCGCCGGGCGGTCAAGACCTTTTGTCGTTCCAACGTGACAGCAAACTCCGATTTCACAAGTCGAATGTGGAGGCGACGGCGGCTTGGACGCAAGTGAAGGACGTGCCGCTGGAGGCCATTTATCAGGTTGAATCCGACGTCCGATTTTGCGCCCCTGAAAACATGCAGGTGATTGTCCCAATCGACGCCGCGATCAAAAAGGGGGACGTCATGTTGCTCTCCTTTTGGATTTGCCGGCCTGGAGCAGGTGGCCAGCCGAACAACGTGTATTTTTCCGTTCAGTCCGAAACGGAACAATCGCAATATGAATACAAACTGTCAGCGTATCGAGAATGGAAGCAGCACGTCCGCTCGTTTGTGGCGACGGCCGATTGTGATCCAGCCAGCAGCAACGCCATTTTTGAACTGGGCGAAGCGGGGACCATCGCCCAGATTGCTGAACTGCGGCTGATCAACTATGGAGCAGACTACGACATCAAAACGCTTCCCCGTTCCACGGTCAACTATAAGGGCCGTGAGTTTGACGCGCAGTGGCGAGAAGATGCATTGGCACGAATCGAGAAGATACGCAAGGCGGACATAACCGTCCAAGTCGTCGACGCCCGCGACAATCCGATTCAAGACGCCAAAGTAACAATCCAAATGCAGCGACACGCTTTCGGCTTCGGCAACGCGGTCAATGCTTATCTTCTCGGTGGCAACGAGAGCATGTTTCCTTACGCAAAGGTTCGCAACGGAACGAGCGTGACGTCAACGTGGTCGGACGCACAGAAGTACCGCGAGATCGTCAAGAAGTACTTCAACTGTGTAACCTTTGAAAGCGAGTTGAGGCCACACGTTTGGAAAAAGCAAATGAGTGGCACACCAGACGGAAACAGCTTGCACAAGGTGTTCACTCAGCAAGCCATTCCGTGGCTACAAGCCAACAATGTCGACATCCGTGGGCACTACCTAGCCTGGGCAGCGATGGATTTTAACGCAATGGAAAAGCAATTTATCGGCAACCCCGATGCTCACCGTCAATGGCTGTGGGAGCACATGGCTGACGTGTTGCGCAAGACATCCCTCTTTGTTTCCGAGTGGGACACAATCAACCACATTATCGCTTGGGGCAAGCACACCTATGAAATCGAATACGGTGGGATGCAGATCTACGCGGACATCATGAAGGAGGCTCGGCGACTGGCCCCTAACGCGACCCACGCAATCAATGAAGGCAAGGTGCTGCCCGACGGCTACAAACGCGAACCCTACAAGCGTGTCATTCGCTTTTTGAATGAACAAGGTCAGGCACCGGACACCGTTGGTTTTATGGGGCACTTTGAACTGATGACGCTTACGCCGCCAGAAGAATTGCTCGAGGTGTATGATCGTTTCGCCGAGATCGCTCCGCGGTTGCAATTGAGCGAGTTTGATGTCGAAGCTGGCGACGACGAACAGTTGCAAGCAGATTACTTTCGCGACGTGATGATCGCGACGTTCAGTCATCCAAACTTCGTTTCAATCGTCCAGTGGGGATTTTGGGAAAAGGCTCATTGGAAGCCCGCAGCCGCATTATGGCGTGCTGATTGGAGTCTCAAACCGTCGGGTAAGGTGTTCGTCGATTTGGTTGCCAAACAATGGTGGACCGACGAGACTGCAAGAACCAACGCCGCCGGCAATTGTCAGGTTCGAGGATTCTTGGGCGACTATCACGTCACTGTAGAACGGGAAGGTCAAATCGTGATGAAGAAAGCTACGCTGAACCGCGAAGGCGCCATGATTCGATTCAAGCTCAAGTGAGACTAAGGATTCAATTCCGTTGAGAACGACCGTCAAGGCGACCATCAATGGAATGCCGTCATGATGATTGAAGAACGTTCTGTCAGCGACGCCGGGCTGTTTTGGGAGATTGCATGCCTCAACCCGGACTTCCGCGGCGACCAAGCAGAAGATGTCGAGTTTGCTGGAGCGAAACCATCAACCCAAATTGAAATCGACAACGGCATCGGCTATTCAAGCATGGTCTTCTAGCTTGCTGACGGGATTTTTGATTTTGTCGCAAGAGATTTACGCCATGCGTTGGGAGCAAGCCCGTACGCCTGTTTAAAAGAAGAAGAAAGGTGAAAGCCGGAACTGAAGCCGGTTTGGGCAGCGATCTCATCGAGCGTGGCGTTGCTGGAAGCCATGAGCACTCGTGCGCGGGTAAGTCTCAGGTGGATGACGTACCGCCAGGGGGAAAGACCGGTGTGGACGCGAAAAGCTCGTCGAAAGTGTGAGTAGGCAACGCCGAACTTAGCTGCGAGCGATTCCATTTGAATTGCCTCGCGGTAATGATCGCTCAGGTATCGTTCGGCACGATGGACTGCACGCTGAATGTTCGATAGCCGAGCTGGGCTGGTTCCAATGCAAGCGCACTGGGCAAGAACCTGCAACGCGAGGGCCGCGAGCTCCGGTCGGCTACCGGCCGTGTCGTCTCCGATCCGAAGATGAATACGATTGAGTGTTTCCTCGATGCCGGCATCAAAACCACCGCGTCGGAGCACCGAATTCGCTGGAAACGTGTCTTCTTCAAGCAGTTTGTCGACAACGGGACCTCGCACCTCGATCCAGCTTTCGACCCAGCCGGTTTGGGGATTAGGACGGTAGCGGTGCCAGCTGTTGGGGAGGATCAAAAACACCATGCCAGCGTCGACTCTCCGCTCTCGTACCTCGCGTGTTTCGAGCAGGCCGCTGCCTTCCAGAATGAGGACCACCTGAAGAGCTTCGATGACGCGCCCATGTTGCCAGTCCAGATCATGATCGTCAGGGTGTTTGTTAGGCGGATAGGGTGTTTGAGGCGGAATGCGAGTGAAGCCTGCCGCGGAAAGCGCCAACCCCCAGTTCAGGAGTTCAGGTGGGGTCGGGATGTAGCGAAAGTAGTTCTTCATGGCGATGATCATTTTATATATGCTAAATGCCATCCTCGCTATTCCATTTTGACCAGCGAGATTTAAATTTAGGACTATGAAGAACTCACCTTTACGCATCGGACTATTCGGAATCGGACTCGACACCTACTGGCCACAGTTCGAAGGGCTGAAAGAACGACTCGAAGCATACCTCACCTCGGTCGCAGGGAAACTTGCACGTCCGGGCGTTGAAATTGTCAACGTTGGACTCGTGGACAGTCCTGAGCGGGCGTATCAGGCGGGGCGAGAGATGCGGCGCGCCGATGTGGACGTGATTTTCCTGCACGTCACGACCTACGCGCTGTCTTCAACCGTGCTGCCGGTAGTGCGACGGGCCAAGGTGCCCGTGATCGTACTGAACCTTGCACCGGAGGCAGCGATCGACTACGCGCATTTTAACTCACTTGGCGACCGGACCAAAATGACCGGCGAGTGGCTAGCACACTGTTCCGCCTGTCCTGTGCCGGAGATCGCCAACGTCTTTCAAAGAGCAGGGATTCCCTTTCATCAGGTCACAGGCGTACTTGATGACGATCCCGTGTGCTGGGACGAGATCGACGCCTGGGTCGAAGCCGCACGAGTGGCTGCGGTCATGGCGGAAAACCGTCTCGGTTTGATGGGCCATTACTACAGCGGAATGCTTGATATCTATACCGACATGACACTCCAGTGCGCGGTCTTTGGTACCCACGTTGAGTTGTTGGAAGTGGATGAGTTGGGTGCTCGGCGTCGCGACGTAACGCAGAGTGAGGTTGTGGCAAGAGTGGAAGAGTTCCACGAAGTTTTTGATGTCCAATCGGATTGCTCAGCGGAAGACTTGTCCGAAGCAGCACGGACCGCTGTGGCTTTGGATGCAATTGTCGACGATTATCGACTTGGATCGATGGCGTACTACTACAAAGGCACGGGGGTTTCGGAAAACGAAACAGCGCTCGCTTCGATCATACTCGGCACATCGCAGCTTACTGGCCGCGGTATCCCGGTCGCCGGTGAGTACGAAGTCAAAAACGTACAAGCGATGAAGATCATGGACCTGTTTGGCGTCGGTGGTTCATTCACAGAATACTACGCGATGGATTTCAACGACGACGTCGTGCTGATGGGGCACGATGGTCCGGGCCATATTGCGATCGCAGAAGGAAAAACGAAAGTGCGTCCGCTCAACGTCTACCACGGCAAGGTCGGGCGTGGAGTCTCGGTGGAGATGGCCGTCAAACATGGTCCAGTGACACTGTTGTCCATTGTCGAGCAGCCCGGCGGAACACTTGCATTGCTGGTTGCCGAGGGAGAGTCAGTAGCCGGGCCGATTTTGGAGATTGGCAACACGAACAGCCGTTATCGGTTCGATTGCGGCGTTAGAGAGTTTGTAAACCGTTGGAATGCGGCGGGCCCAGCACACCACTGTGCGGTCGGAGTTGGCCACATCGCAGACAAAATCGACAAGCTCGGAAAGCTGCTGGAGATCGAAGTAATCACTGTGGTATGAACCGAACGCGAAAGATGCTCAATGACAAACCTGCAACCTTTCAAAAGCTGTCTGAAACTGTTCCTTGTTTTGACCCTCGCCATGATTTCCACATCCGCCCTTGCCGGGTCCGTGAAAGTCGAGAAGCTGCGCTGCGAGTATCTTCAGGATCCACTTGGCGTTGATGTGGCCGAGCCGCGCTTGAGTTGGCAGATCACGGATGCGTCCCTGGTTCGCGGTCAGGTGCAGACCGGCTATCGCGTTCTTGTGGCGAGCCGACCCGAAATGCTGGAGAACGAACAAGGTGATCTCTGGGACAGCGGAAAGGTCTTGTCTGCGCAATCTGTTCTGGTGCATTATCAGGGTGTGGGATTAGCGTCGAACCAGCATTGTTGCTGGCAGGTCCGTGTTTTTGATAAGGATGGGAAGGCGAGCGATTGGAGCGAGCCGGCGAGTTTTTCAATGGGGCTGCTGGATCCAAGCGACTGGAAAGGGGGGTGGATCAAGCATCCTGGGATGCCCCCAGCGACCGAGGCCGCGGTTCGTTCCGGCGAGACACTACCGGTCGAACAGCATCTTTGGTTCCGCAACAATCTGAAGCTTGATGCCGCCGCCCAGACGGCTTTCCTGCATGTTGCTTCGTGTGGATACCACGAACTCTACGTGAACGGCAACAAGGTTGATGACCGTGTGCTCGCCCCGGCGCAGAGCCGACTCGACAAGCGCGTGCTGTACGTCACCTATGACGTTGCGGATCTGCTGCGACAGGGCGACAACGTGATTGCGTTGTGGACAGGCCCTGGCTGGTCACGATACAGCTTTTTCAAAATGCATCATGCGTTGCGCGTCCAACTTGATGGCTCGGACGCCGACAACAACCGGTTCTCGTTGTCCACAGGCTCTAATTGGCGCTGTGCACCGGCGAACAGCAGAAACGATGGCGGCACTCGCTACGGTGACAATGGTGGCGAGCTTCTTGACGCTGGTAGATTCGTCGCTGATTGGAACGCGGTTGGCTTTGACGATGTCGCTTGGTCGTGGGCGGAGGAAACGGAGATTGGTGCCCAGCTGTCTTCGCAAATGATGGAACCGACACGCATCATCGAGACCTTTTCGGCGAAGAGCGTTTCGGGTGACGGCGCCTACCAAATTGACATGGGCAAGAACTTTACCGGTTGGCTGAAGATCACCATGCGTGACCAGAAGCCCGGTGACCGGATCAAAATCCAAGTCGCGGACGATGAACAGACGGTGCAGGATTTCGGACAGCGTAATGAGTACATCTGCAAGGGCGGAGGCACCGAATCGTTTCAAAATCGCTTCAACTACATCGCGGGCCGGTACGTCACAATCGATGGCCTACGGCGCAAACCGGAACCCGAACAGATCACCGGATTGGTGCTCGCGACCGATCTGCAGCAAGTGGGGCGGTTTTCTTGCTCCAGTGAGCTGTTCAACGAGATCTACGAAGCCGACCTTTGGACCTTCCGCGCCAATACTGTCGAAGGCTTCACAATGGACTGCCCACACCGTGAACGTCTCGGTTACGGCGAGGTCGCCTTTGCCAACGCTTGGGCGATCGGATTGCCGAACTACCACTGCGGTGCGTATTACACCAAACACGTGCGAGACTGGTCCGATGTCCAAGAGTCAAACGGCTGGATCCACCACACCGCGCCTCAAATCAACAAGCACTACGGCGGGCCGATGTGGAGCAGCGCCGGACTCAATATCGCTTGGGCCTTTTATCAGCACCACGGCGATCCACGTATCCTCGAACTTATCTATCCGTCTGCAACACGCTGGTTGGGATTCCTAAACGCCCATGTCGAAGGCGGACGTTTGAGGAACTACGCGACGCACGGCGGTCGATTCCTTGGTGACTGGGCCGCTCCCGGTCAACGCAAAGAGTTTGGTGACACGCCGGAGGCAGAGTATTTCAACAACTGTGTCTATGCCATGAACCTCGCGAACGTCGCTGACATGGCGAGGATTCTGGGAAAGGACGACGATGCGGCACGTTTCAAAGAGCGGCTGAGGTTGCTACGCAGAACAATTCACGAACGTTTCTTCGATCCAACCACGTCAAATTATTCGGCGGGAACACAGGTCCAGCAGGCTTTCGCCTTGATGACGGGGGTCACGCCAGAACACCTCCGACCAGCCGTGATGGCGAACATCGAGAAAGACCTCACCGAAGTGCATCGCTACCTTGACATGGGCAGTTCTGGATTGCCGGTATTGTTCAAGTTCATGATCGAAGAATCGGGCCAAAGCGAGTTGTTCTTTGATGCGCTGTCGATGACGACACAGCCAAGTTACGGATACTTCCTCGATCGCGGCGAGACTACTTGGCCCGAATACTGGAACGTTGATGTGCCCAGTCGTATCCACACCTGCTATACCGGCGTAGCGTCGTGGATGACCAAGAGCCTTGCTGGTATTCGCCCTGATCCTAACGCGCCGGGTTTCCAATCCTTCATTATTCATCCCGTCTTGGCGGGCGACCTGACTTTTGCCGAAGCCTCTACCGAATCTCCTTACGGCGAGATCACCAGTCGCTGGGAACGAAACGGACCCCGGCTCACGCTGGATATCATGATTCCTCCAAACTCCCGGGCGACTGTCTACGTTCCAACGCGCGATCCGCAGCGCGTGTCCGAAAGCGGGAGGTCTCTTCGCGATGCTGACGGTGTGACGCTGTTGCGCATCGAAGACGGGCGCGCGGTGTTGAGTGTCGACGCGGGCGCTTACCAGTTCACCTCCGTTCTCGAATCGAGTTTACGGCCATGAATCCAACTTGTGGACGTCCGTCGTTTAATATCGAAGGCAAATGAACCCGGAATTGAAAATGATGATAAACAAGCTACTGCTATGGCTCCTATGTGTCACAGCGTTATTCGCACGCGCACCTGCTACCGGTTTTGCTGCTGACAAAAGCAGGCCGAATGTCATTTTCTTGATGGACGACCAACACCGTTGGGACGCGCTCGGGGTGGTGGATGGTGCTGTAAAGACGCCGAACCTGGATGCCCTGGCAAAATCGGGCATTCTCTACGATCAGGCCGTCTGCCAGGCGCCGATGTGTATTGCCAGTCGTAACTCGATGATGTTCGGTCTCTATCCGAATCAGACTGGTGTACTGCGTAATGGTCACGGAATGCCAGACGCACAACTGCCCGCCCGCCCGCTGCCCGAACTGTTCAGAGACGCCGGGTACCAAACCGCCGGCTTTGGTAAAACCCATTGGGGTTTGGTTTGTGGGACTCGTGGTTTTGAAACCCGATATATCGCAGAGTGCCTTGAAAATGACGCCGTGATGATGATCGACGATGCACCGGCAGCCAAACAGCGATACGATGCCGAGAGCAAAACGATGGGCCCTGGCGAGGAGGACAACCTCGGGTATCTCGGGTTCACAAGTCCATTGCCGGAGGGAGAACACCGAGACGGCTGGGTAACCAATAAATGCCTCGAGTTTATCGACGGCGAGATTGATCCCGAACGACCATTGTTTCTGTATCTCTCTTTCCTTAAGCCACACGCCGGTCACAACGTTCCTGCCGGGTACGAAGATCGCTATGACGTGAATGACACTCAGTACGCGTCGCAGCCACCATGGACGGAGGACCGCTCGCCACATGCCGCCGGTGTCAATCGCCGTGACAAGTACATCGACTACTGGAGCAAAGCAACGGACGAGCAATGGCGGTTGATGACCATGCGATATCGGGCGAACTGCACGTGGATTGACGATATGTTCGGAAGAGCCCTGAAGGCTCTACAGCGAAAGGGGGTGCTGGACAACGCGATCATTGTCTTTTGTAGCGATCACGGCGAAATGCTGGGCGAACGCTTCTATCGATTCAACAAGTATTGTCTTTACGAATCAAGCGTCCGCGTCCCTCTTGTACTCGCTGGTTCCGCGATTCCCGAGCAACTGCGTGGGACACGCGATCATCGGGCCGCCGAGTTGGTGGATCTCTATCCCACCTTGCTGAGCGCCACCGGGATAGAAGTTCCGCAACAATCGGTCGGGTTAAATCTGTTGGACCGTCAGAAAAGGCCGGCATCGTTCTGTGCCCTGCATGAACGAGAGGCCGAAGCCGCTTTTATGTGGCGAACTGCTGACCACAAACTGATTCTCAGGATGAAACGAAGAGTCGACGACGACGCCAGTACGTACACGGCAAACGACATTATCGGTGGCGAATTTTTTGATTTGGTCAATGATCCGCAAGAGTGGCGTGACCTGTACTCGGCTCCTTCGGTCCACTTGGAGACACGCGAGAGGATGACCCAGGAACTGTTGGCCTTTCTCAAGTCTCACCACAAACGGACGAATTTCAGGCAACGAAAAAGATGAAGTCCTGATACGATTCAACACATTGCGAAACCGATCGATGAACCAACCCACATCCATTCTTTTTATTGCACTGACACTTATCGCCGGAGGCCTTCGCGCCGACGAATTCGTTGATGCCTTCCGGAATCCGCCTGATGCGTCGCGTCCGGGTGTTTACTGGTACTTCATGGACGGCAACCAGGATCGCGACGAGATGATCGCCGACTTGCGTGCCATGAAAGAGGTCGGCATCGGCAGCGTACTGTTTCTGGAAGTCGATCTGGGGATGCCGCGTGGTCCAATACCGTTCATGACCGAACCGTGGCAGGACAACATCGCACATGCCTTTGCCGAAGCAGGACGAATGGAGATGGAAGTGATTCTCGGCACCGGGCCTGGCTGGAGCGGCAGTGGAGGGTCATGGGTGAAAGCCGAGGACTCGATGAAGCACCTGGTTGGCAACAGCCTCAAAGTCACCGGGCCAGCAATGCTCGACGAAATTTTGGAGATCCCGCCACCTCATCCGGCTAACCACTTCGCCGGAATGAATGCAGTCCATGAATCCGAACGTAATGCATGGCACGAGGATGTGGCCGTGATCGCCTTTCCGACTCCTGCCGAGGAAACAGCCACCATTGATCAGATCAACATCAAGACCTTGAAGGATGTGCAGCCCTACTCAATCCGCCGGACTCTCCAGCGGTTTGTCGCGTCTCGCGCCGATTACACCGAGCCGGATAAGTCCAGCGTGATCGATTTGAACCAAGTCATTGATCTAACTTCGTTGATGCAGCCCGACGGTCGCATCCGCTGGAGTGTCCCCAAAGGCGAGTGGACGGTGATGCGATTCGTTTCCCGAAGCACCGGCCAAACCACACGCCCTGCTCCACAGACCGGCCACGGATTCGAGACAAACAAGTTTGATCGCGAAAGTTACCAACGGCATTGGGAAAATTTTCATGCCAAACTGATTAAGAAAATCGACGCCAAGGGTGGACCGCTCAAGCCGGGCACGGGGCTGACAACCATTCACCTCGACAGTTGGGAGATGAGTTCTCAAAACTGGACTGCGGGGTTTCGCGAGGAGTTTCGTAAACGCCGGGGATACGATCCGCAGCCCTTCTATCCCGCTTACACCGGACTAGTCGTCGATAGCTTGGAGCGGACCGAGAGATTCTTGTGGGACATGCGCAAGACCTCACAAGAATTGGTGCTAGAGCAGTACGCCGGCGTGATTAAACAGATCGCCCATGAGCATGGCTTGCTGTACTCGAACGAGCCTTACGACATGAATCCGGCCGGCGACATCGATCTGGGCTCCGTTGCCGACATACCCATGTGTGAGTTTTGGAACGCTCCCCATGATACGCAGTACGGCTGCATCGAAGCAGTCAGTATCTCGCACACGATGGGACCTCAGGTTGTAAAGGCAGAGGCTTTTACGTCGAGTGAAGATGCCTTTGCGAAGCATCCCGCTAATATGAAGAACCAAACCGATTGGGCTCTCGCGATCGGCATCAACGGCATTGTTTTCCACACCTATCAGCACCAAACGCTCGGCGACAAAGAGCAGCCAGGGATGACCATGGGACCCTATGGCGTTCAGTGGCATCGTAACCAAACGTTCTGGCGATTCCTGCCCGCCTATCATGAGTACTTGGCGCGCTGTTCGCATCTTTTGCGGCAGGGCGAAGCGGTGGCCGACATCCTCTACCTCACGCCCGAAGGCGCCCCGCACATTTTCGAGGCCCCCGAGGATGCCACCGAGGGAGTCACAAGGATGCGAGACAAGAAGGGGTACGCCTTCGATGCGGTCACGCCGCGGATCCTTGCGATGCGGGCACGGGTCGAAGGCGACAGAATCGCCTTTCCGGACGGCAGTAAATATCGGGTCCTGGTATTGCCCGACGTGCCGGCGATGACTCCCGAATCACTTGCAACCATCAAGAAGTTGGTGGAAGCCGGGGCCACTGTGATCGGTAACCCGCCGGTCAAGTCCCCAAGCCTAGTAGACTATCCGGCGTGTGACGACGAGGTGTCCAGACTGGCTGAGTCGATTTGGGGTGGCGCTGAAGTTCCTGAGGAAGTGACTCGTATCGAACGAGGAAAGGGCGAGGTGTTCTGGGGTGGAGCCCTTGCGCCTAGTTCGGGCCTCTTTCCGAGCTACCTCACCACCGAATCAATCTTGTTCGGGCTGGGACTTCCTGAAGATTTCTCCTCGCCCTCGGGCAAGCTGCGTTACATCCATCGTCAAACGGAAGACCGCGACTTCTATTTCGTTGCCAACCGCACCGAAGAGCGGGTCGACACCGAGGGGATCTTTCGGATCGAAGGACGTCAGCCGCAACTGTGGGATCCGGTTACCGGAACCACGCGGCAACTTGAAAATTATGAAGCACGCGATGGGATGACAACTATTCCGCTCTCCTTCGAACCTTACCAGAGCTTCTTTGTCGTTTTTCCGAAAAGCAACTCTGGAAATGATCGAGCAAATGTTGCCATCGAAAATTTCCCAACATTGAAAAATTCCTTGCAGCTTGATGGAGTCTGGGACGTTGCCTTCGATCCCGTGCGTGGCGGTCCAGCGGATGTCACTTTTGATCGATTGCAGGATTGGACAAAACACCCGGAATCCGGCGTTCGCTATTACTCGGGCGTGGCCACCTATCGCAAACGTTTTGATCTCTCAACGCCAGACGTCTCGGACGACACGAGGCTCTATTTAGACCTTGGCACTGTGCATGACCTTTGTCGCGTCCGCCTCAATGGTCATGATCTCGGGGTCGTTTGGACTGCACCATGGCGAGTCGACATTGCTTCCGCGGTGAAACCTTCCGACAACCAGTTGGAGATTGACGTGGTCAACGGTTGGGCCAACCGGTTGATCGGCGATCTGCAGGAGGGTGATCGGGGAGTTCGCGAAGTGACATGGAAATCAGGTTTACTGGATGGCAAGACTTTTTCAGCGGGGCGTTTTTCCTTCGTAACCCACCAACATTACAAGCCGGCGTCACCGTTGCTGCCGGCCGGCCTGCTCGGGCCAGTGACTGTCTTGGTAGAATCTTCAGCGGAGACACCTTAGCAAAGAACACTTTGTCTCAGGCCTTTTTACGGCAGTGCACGACAACCGTTTTACAATCTTAGCAACATTCCTTTATTGGCGACTTGCGTTTTCGATATCGTCGTTTCCAAACTCTTTCCGCCGATAGCCCAATGATTATGCAATGCAGCACCATTATTATGCGAGATACCATGATGCATCTTATGATTCGATCGATTTCCGCCGTCGTCGCCTGTGTCTTTGTGGTTTTAACAAGTGCGGAAGCATTCTCTGAGTATAAACAGCCGAACATCATCTTCATCCTCGCCGATGATTTGGGATTCAATCAAATTGGCGCTTACGGTGACACACCGATCAAAACGCCGAACCTTGATTCTCTTGCAAAGAATGGCATTCGGTTTACACAAGCATACGCCGGCAACACGGTCTGTTCACCATCGCGTGTTTCTCTGTTTACTGGCCGCGACGGTCGATTGATGGACAACAACTCCAACACCGTCCAGCTTGAAGCTATCGATGTTACCATCGCTCATGTGCTGAAGCATGCGGGATATGACACGGCCTTATTTGGCAAGTACTCCATCGGTTCGCAAATGGGAGTTACTGACCCATTGGCAATGGGTTTCGATACTTGGTTCGGTATGTATTCGATCCTGGAAGGTCATCGACAGTATCCGCATGTCCTTTGGCGGGACGGAAAGAAGGTGCGTATTGAATCGAACGAGGGCGGTAAGAAAGGGGCTTACGCTCAAGAACTGTTTGCAGGCGAAGCGATCGATTACATCCGGCGCGACCGAGACAATCCGTTCTTTATCATGCTCGCCTTTTCTTCGCCTCATGCCGAATTGGGCGCACCAGAGGAATTTGTGAGACCCTACGAAAAGGAGTTCACCGAAATACCCTACACAGGGATGGCCACCGGAACGCCTGCGGACAAATACGCTTGGTACTATCCCGAAGCAGTTGAGCGACCGCACGCCACGCTGGCTGGCATGGTGACGGCGTTTGATGCTTACGTGGGCAAAATCGTCTCCACGCTTAAAGAGAGAGGCATCGACGACAATACCCTCATTGTTTTCACGTCCGACAACGGTCCGCACGATGAAGGCGGCGGCGATCCAAGATTCTTCAAAGCATCTGAACCATACAAGGGCATGAAACGGGATCTTTACGACGGCGGGATTCATGTTCCGATGATCGTCCATTGGCCTGCTGCGATCAGGATCGGCCGAGTTGATTCTACACCGTGGGCCTTTGCAGACGTTTTGCCAACGTTCGCTGACATCGCTGGCGTTCCGTTAAATTCCGTTCCACGTGTACGGACCAACGGAGTTTCCATTCGCAGTCGCTTGAACGACAGTCCGCTCGTTTTACCCGAGCGTACGCTGTACTGGGAATTTGGCAAGCAAGCGGGTGACCCCAATTCAGGAGTCATCGGGGAGGTCTTTCAAGCTGCCCGTCGCGGACCTTGGAAAGCCGTCCGCTACGGGATCGATGCGCGCGTGGAGCTGTACCAGATCGAGAAGGATCCAAGTGAAAGTGACGAACTATCGGAGAAACATCCGGAGATACATCAAGAGTTCGTATCCCTCTTCGAGCAATACAAGGGTTAGACGCCAAATTCTAGTTTGATATTCCATTCGAATTCAAAAAACAACTTCCACAATAAAACGCACGGCCCATAGCACCAACATCAACGAGGAGGGCTTGAGGGATCGTCTTCTTATGCGTGCTTTCAGTATCCGATCCCATCGGGGGCTAGGCGAGCCAGATCGAACTGATAGAGAAGTCAACCGTTGATGAAAAGCCGCGTCATGCAGTACATGAAAGCCTCGCAAATCGTGCAATTAAAAGTTAAATAGCGAGTCCAAACTTTAGGGCTATAACAATCCGAAAATTTCTTTCCAAGCCTCGATTGCATCTTTTTGGGCGTCTTTTTGTGTCACCAACTCTTCGTCGAAGCCCCAAAAATTGAGATCCAATTCAAACCGGTTGCTCCACAACGATCCTCCTTTGCCCTGTTTGGCAACCCATAGAAAAGCTCGGCCAACTCCGTCGGGCCATCCTCGAAAATGCTTGGACGTTTCGTTCGCTGGCCCGCCGTTGATGAACTCTGAGACACTCGCGGTGATTTCTGCTGGCATCGAGTGATCCTTGTTGTTCGAGTCTTTGGGTTTGAAGGGCGCATTGACATTGACCGCCCCTATCATCGTTTTGCCGTCAATTTCGAAAAGACAAGACTGCGTCCAGGCAAAACACTTTTCCATCTGCGGAATCAGTTTCGCAATACATTCACCAGGCTTGCCGATCTGTTTGGGAATCTCCATCGCCGTGGGGTTCCCAATCGCGGACTGTTTCGCAGCAATGGATCGCGCCTCACCGGATTCATTTTTCAAGATACGCAAAGTTCCTGTTACGGTTTCATGTTCTGAAAGCTTGAACGGAGCCTTTCTCGACTTCTTAATCAATTCAATTTGCAGCGAGTCTTCGATGGGGCGAAAGGTCGCAAAGTTCTTCGCCTTGCGTTTTTCCTTTTCAATTAAATCCCATGAAGTCGGATCGGGAACTGCTCCTTCGATGATCACCCCCGTCAGTTCCATTTCGTCGATCTGCAGACTCACCAGCAAGCCTGGATGAAGACCGAAATTGTTTTGAAGGCTCTTTGGCATCTCCATCTCGGTGGTAAAAGAGTCGCTTCGAACGCTTCCCCAATACTCACCATTTTTCAACAACTTTGGTTTTTGCTTTGGCTGTTTCTTTTTCGGCGGAAGCCCCTTTGAGGCACGCCGCAGCAAATCAAAATCCTGACTAGGAGGATGGATTGGCAATATCGCATCGGACATGCGAAACGATGTTGGCTTCTTCACGTGTGAAAGGAAAATCGCTAGCTGTGGAAAAACGTCTTTGTCGAGATCTTCATGTAGAAATCGAGTGAACGCGGTGGCGCGATAGAACCCAGGCTCGCACCTGACAACGTAGCTGGCTGCTTCAGTGTAGGCCGTGCTATTGAGGTTTTCGTCTTTGCGAGAGTTGATCTCGAAGTGATCAGCTTCTTGCTCAGATCCCTCTTCGAAGAATTCAGGTTCGTAGACGACTAACATTCGGCCAGTCGGGAGATCTAGAAATTGAGTTACCGGATCGAACCAATTTCCATTCTTCGGTGCCGCCGGTTTTGTATGATCTTCGTTGGTAAACAACAGATCGAGGCTTGGCACGCTATCGCTATCCGTTATTGCCGGGTGGGAGTCAACTGCCATCCACGTTCCCCGACCAGCCCATCGTCGAATCTTATCGTATTTCGATTTTGGTTTCTTTCGCCAAGCCACGTCGAGTAGATTGAATTTGGCATCATTCAATCTTTTTAGATTTGATTCATCGAGCATTAACGTGCACCAACCGACGGATCCCGATCGGAGACTGATTGCTGAAGGATCCACCTTCTTTATCGACGGTCGCCTTTGTTTCTTAGCCACACGGTTCTCCATTGTATTCGGGTGATTCCAGGCTTCATCTCGCTTTCTAAGCATGAAATATCTTATCGCATCCGTTTATGAATTTCGAGTTTTCATATTGGTTCGCGCGCGGTCACGGAATGTTGAGCAACTTTTTGGTCCTGGACCATCGACGACAACGCTCAACAGGCGATCGTAGCAATAAAGTATTTTGGCAGCGGATTCTTCATCGTTCACTCCTTATGGTATTTTTTGAGGTTACCATACTGCTATGCAAAACGTGGACCTGAAATATCCTTTGAAACCGCGAAACGTTTCATACAGGATTTGCCAAACTAGTTCTCCACGAAAAAAAACCAGAGCTCGCCTTTGAGAATCTGTCCGTCTGGCATTACTGCGTCGACGCGCCAAAAGTAGCGTTGTCCCGGTTGCAGTGTTCCGGGATTCACAATATTTGATCTGTCCAACGTCACTTGGTGGTGAAGGTTTTTTTCTTCGTTGCTGAAATAGACGATGTGTCGATCGGCACCGTACGCTTCGAGGAACATCAGGCTAACGTCTTGCTGCACTTCCTGTGCGCCGTTGGGTGGAATCGGTGTCGAGGCTCTCTTCTGCAGGCGACCGGGGATCCAATAGCTTCTATCCCCGCTTTCGTAGGCACCAATATCGGGTGAATTGCCGATGAAAGACGGCGGCTCTAGGTTGGTATCATCTGTTGGTTTGTCAGCTTTCGTGACAGCGATGCCAGCGTCAATAACCCTTGAGCCTCGCTTGGGGCGGAAATCGAGGTTGGCAGGATCACGCAATTGATTCACAACCACGCCTTCTCCGTGAAGATTGTTCTCCATCCGCGCCGAGATCGGTTCTTCTGGTCGTCGAACACTCCAAGCGACCATTGTATCGGCCAAGTTATTACGTGCCAGCGTGTTTCGATTGTGGCCGTCGGTGTTGCCAAACCTGTTCGGGATCGAAAAATAGCTGTTGTAGAACGTGTTATTGAACAACAAGTGACGGTCGCCCTTGAACTTGCTGCCGTGGGTGCTGAGATTAAATACGACGTTGTGGTGGACACAGCCACTTTCCCCCATGCGATTTGTCGTCGAATCAAAACGGATGCCCGCGCGATTGGTATTGTGAACCCAATTGTATCGGACCACGGTTCCTTTCTGCGCATCCGTACCGATATTGATCGCCGATCCGTCGTGTTGCAGTTTTCCCAAATCCCAGAGCCGATTGTATTGCACAATCGAATCGGGCCCCGGTCGGATTCCCTCGGAATTTCCAGCGGTACGAATGGTGTTGCGTCGAATGATGCAACCGCCGCCGCCCGACAGCGTCCCACTGCCCCCGCTGGAGTTCACGTCCCATTCGATGTCATGGATATAGCAGTTTTCGATGACACTACCAGCACTACGGACCTCCATTGCCGGTGAATTGGCAAAGGCGATTTCACAGTTGCGAATCACATTGCCATGAACCCCCTTATCGCGATTGACAATACGCGTCATCACATTTCGATTCGTTTTCCCCTTCGCATCCTTCCCGTGCATTTTGTCAGGATCCGCAGAGGAGCTGAACCAACTAAAGTCGCCAAGCATGAATTTGTTGGTCGATGGATAAAGCAAACGACTATCCTCGACCACAACGTGTTCGCAATCCGTCATGGAAAACGTGCTTGCAAAGAACTCAAGCCCCTGGAACACAACATGCTCACATTCAATCAACCGAAGCGTATAGTCTCGCACTTTTGCGGTCACTTGCACTTGATTCGGGTCAATCTCGTCTGCTGGTCGAAAATAGATCGTCTCCGACTCAGCGTCATACCACCATTCGTTAGCCCGATCCAGAGCCGGTAAACCGAGTATGTAGTAAGCAACATACTTTTTCATTTTCGTGCCCTGATTGTCGTAGTGAAACCAGTTGCGTCCCGCGTCGTGATCGGTAATCGGTCGCGCCCAAGTCAACCAATGATGCAGGTTCAGTACAGCGATCGCGCCAGTGAAATCGACACCCGTTTCGCCGAGGCTAACTTGATTGATTCCTTCATTGACTGTCAGTGCCTCGGAACCTTCTTCCGATGAATCGGCGTCGCGAGAGATTGGATTTCGGTCATGGATCAGTCCATCGGTTGTTTTTCCGATTGTCTTGCCACGAGCAAAAACGCGATCGGTGAAACGCATGCAACTTTCTATCTGCCAAATCGAACCGTCTTCGAAGGAGGCGTTCGGCCAGCGTGCAACATCAACGAGCTTGCGATCAGTAAAAAGTTGCCAAACCGGCTCACCCGATTGGATTTGGTAGATTCCGTCTTTCCAAGGTGACCACTGGGGCGGCAATGTGATCGTTCCGTCAAATACCACTTGCTCTCCGGGATAACTTTTGAATACCAGCGGCTTATCGGGCAGTCCCTTGAGCCCTTTTAAGATCGCTTCGGTCCGATAGTGCCCATGACGCAGCCAGCAAATGTCACCGGGTCCCATTTCTATCGCAGCCCGTTGGATCGTCGCGAAGGGACGGGCTTTACTCCCATCGTCTTGATCGGTGCCAACGGGGGAAACAAAGTACTCCGTCGCCTGCAGCGGTTTGTTGGACGTTGTGAGCATCAAAACAGCAAACAACGCTGGAACACTCCAAAACGCTCGTCTGCGTGATGAAAGACGCGTTCGAACAACTATAGCAATCAAATTGAAGTCAAAGCTTCTCAAGGTTTTCCCTCGTAGAATAGATCGATACAAATGAAGTCAGGGTGATACTTGTGCTGCATGTCACGCGGAAACCGTCCCGATGATGCTCCCATTGTACGTCGCCATCGCGTCCGAGCATTTCCACTGATTCGATCTTTCCAATCCGGGTGTTGCCAGACGCAAGAAACGTAAGCTCAACCTCAGGTCGCTTCTTTGGTGGCCACGCAAGTACGTACGCATATAGGTATTCGCCTTTGGTTTTGTAGCGGTTGCAGACATTTCGGACGAGACTAATCGCGTCGGCTCGGCAGATTCGCATCAATAGAATGCTTCAAAGTTTGTATTTCTCAGTGTCGAGTGGTCGGTCGATCTTTTTTTTTAAACCCGAAGTGCTGTCTTCAGCACATAATCCAGCTTTGGTTCATTACAATCGGCACTCGAGAATTTTCGACGGGAACGGCGACGGCTATTTTTGGGCCATCCCTTCGAGTCGATTTCGGATATACCTTGTGGCAACACAAAATATCCCCGAAAGGGCTAACAGAGGATTGGTTGAATGGTTAGCGAGTCTGAATCAGGCAACTCCGTTTTACACTACGAGGTGATCGCATGACGATGGTGTGCTTTGTGGTGTTTTCCGAAAACATAGACTTCGATCAAGATCGTTGGATGAGCCAACTTGTTGACCCATTGCCGGGTGGTGTACGAGTTTCTCAAGTCACAAAGAATAGCGAAGATATCTCTCAGATTGATTTTGAGAACTCCGGGAAAGACAAACTGGATCCGGGGACGGTCTTTGTCTCGAAGATGCCTCCATTGCAAATCGATGCAGAAGATTTGGGTTCACCACTCTGGCCACTTGCTCAACAAGAGCTCGCAAGCAATCAATGTCATTGGATCGTCACGACGGCATGCTCGGAACTCTCACCGGTCAACGAAGCTCTGCTGCTGACTCATGTCACCGATGCCATTCTGCGTTCTCATTCCGCTGCGGTTGGTGTTCTTTGGCATAAGCATGGCCTAAAACTCTCGTCGCGTTGCTTTCGAGAAATCGTTGCATCCCTTGCGCCCCAAGAACTACCAACATCACTCTGGATCGATATCAACGTCATCGCTGATCCAAGCGATCCGGATACACCTCCGATAGCGCTGACAAGCGGAATGGATGCTTTTGATCTGATGGAGATCGAATGTATCGGGTCACCTGAACCGCCCGATGAAATACGAGACAGAATCGATGGGATTTGCGACTACTTGCTGAAGAATGGTCCTGTCCTCGAACATGGAAATACACTCGGGGAATCCGAAACGGAACGCATCCTGGTGCTTCACACAAAGTCGGCGTTTGGTCGCGAAGGGAAAGTGATTCAACTCCGCTACGAAGGTGGCGACGACCACGGGAAATCAACATTGCCCCAGCCCGATCCTCCTGTTCTAAAGTCGATCGTTGCATTGATGGCGGTGTTGTTGGTGACAGGATTTCTGGTTTTTGGTCTCGTCAAGTTGGTCGGGTTCATCGTTCATGCCGTCCAAGCGACTCCTGACAAGCCTGTTGCGATAGTGGCATCCACCGAAGAAGGAGAGAAGGCCCCTGCGCCACCCGCTCAGCAACAGTCGACTATCTTCCGGCCCTCTGCCAAGACGCCGAATGAAAAAGTTACGCCCGCTTTTGATACAGGTCGTTTACCAATCTCGCAGTCGCTCGCAACGGATCAAGAACCGGAGACGCTATCTGAATCGGTTTCGAACACGGAGAACTCCAATCGCATTTCAACGGACACTCGGGACACGCGACCATGGAATACCGGATCCGATGGGATCGTGATTGATGCAAAGATCGTAGGTGTCGATCGTGAGAATGGCGAAACCAAGATTCGGCTGCAAAGAGCCGATGGAGAAAGGGTGACGATTCCTTACGCTTCTATCTCCGAGGAAGATCAAGACTATGCCAAGGACTGGTATCGGCGTCAGAATGAAGAGCGACACTCGACCGGTGCTGCCGGACTTCCAGTGATCGGCGATACCGTCCGAATTGAATGGGGAAACAAGTGGTGGGACGGTGAGGTCATCGAGGTGGATGCAGAGCGATTTAAAGTGACGTATGCGGGCTGGGGTTCAAACTGGGATGAGTGGAAGACATCCGATCAACTGCGTTGGTCAGATGACACACCAGTGATCCCGGATGAACCAGTGAAAGAAGAGTGACAACAAGTGTTTTCTTGGCCAGCGTTGAACGTCGATGCCGCATCGACGCGGGTTTAAGGGCATTCTGCGTGTTTTCCCACTAGCGGTTACGTTCCCTTTATCCCGGCAAAAGTACTTAGTGACTTCGTCTGCCTCTACGGGAGGACTAAAGAAGTAGCCTTGGTATTCATCACAGTCGTGCGTCTTAATAAACTCGAGCTGCTCCTTTGTCTCCACGCCTTCGGCCAATACCTTGAGGTCTAAAGCTTTAGCAAGAACGATGATGCTCGATGCGATCACGCCATCATCCGCGTCGGGGATGTCCTTGATAAATTCACGATCAATCTTAAGCCGATCGATCGGGAATTGTCGCAAATAGGAGAGTGAGGAATACCCGGTCCCGAAGTCATCGATGCTGATACTGACACCCAACTCCTTAATCAGATGCAACTTATAGACTGCCTCGGCAACATCGCCAATCAGTAGTCCTTCAGTGATCTCAAAGTCTAGCTGGCTTGGCTGGACGTCGGATGCGTGATCAGTACATAGTGCGAATCGCCGTCCAGCGTACGGAGCAGTTGCATGCTTCCGTCGCGTTCCTCGACGACTTGCGTTTCGTGGGCGTCGGGCCGAGTCCAGTCCTCTGGTTCTTTCCCAAAACGGCCTGAACCGTATGCGAACTGAAACGCCACTTGCAGACGCCCGAGGCGAATCAGGGGCGCCTCAACGCGAACCGCCAGCAGATCCGAATTCGGGTGACAGACGGTTGTGACTTCCACGGACTGTCCCTCCAACTCGAAGCGACTGTGAAGCACGCCCGACCAGAGGTCGAGTTTCTGTTCCATCGACTGCAAATCGTCGATCGTCGCGCGCGTTCCGTCTTCCTTTGTCAGCACGAAGCCAACATGCCCAAGTCCTAGGCGGTGCGGATTTTCGCGCAGCCACTTGCCTGCGTCATTGCTGGTTATGGAAGCGTAGGCAACCTTTCGCCCCTGAGCATCGTATTCCTTCATCGCGCTGGCTAGCCCGAAATTCTTTGGATTCGGAAATGCATGCCAGCCCCAGTTGGATTGCGTGCTGAGCGGAATACCATCGCGATAGGATTCCGGGAATGTCTGCAGTCCGGTGATGTCAGCAGTAAACGCCAGCTCTCCGTTTCCGACTGTCAGCGGCGCCAGCGGATCGTGCTCGTCAAGGACCGGACAATGCCTCTGTACGACCACGCGACGGTTGATCGGAGAATTGGCGAACACCGACAGGCTGGAGAGAAGACCAAGGAATACCGCGATGTATCGAATCATGAGAGTTGAACCTTTCAAATACGCCCGTTTTTGACCTAGAACTAGCAATGTCGCCGACCATTTCGACCGTGAATCAGCCTTTCGCTTTAGGGAAAGACCAGGACGTTACTTCGTCGGTTCAAAGATGATTCTGCGATAGCTAGTCAGGTTGTGCGTACCGTCGTCGGTCACTTCGCAAATCACGTGGAAGGTCTTTCCGGCGGAACCGGGCGGAACTTCGATCGCGGCGACTTTCGAGTCACTGCCGGTGATTTTGATTTCCTGAGTGTAGGTACCGGCGGCGGTCAGGACCCACCACTTGAACGTCATTTTGTCATCATCGGGATCTTGCGACGTGGACGCGTCGAGTTTAACCGTCGTGCCTTCCCTAGGGCTTCTTGTGAGGATTTTCAGGGTCTTGTCGTTGTCGATAGCTGCGATCGGGTTGCGGTTTCCGGCTCCATCTTTGGCCCAGTCCATCCGGGCGGCGAAGTTATTGAAGGTTGCCGCGTAGAAGTGGTCTTCGAGCTCGCGACAAGTTTCGTACTGTGCGCCCTGGTGGTTTGTGAAGCATGACGTTTCCTGGTCTGGGGCCGTTCCAAACGCAAAATATCCACCCCAGCCGCCTTGAGTTGGTTCGCTAGGATTATTTAGGCCGGTCGGCATCACGTGCAGGATTGCGGGCGTATCACCCTCGACTCCGTACTTGTATTTCGGATAGACGCGGCCCAGGTTGCCGTGGTTTTGGATGTGCGATTCATACTGTGTCCAATTTTTCTTGCCGGTGCCGTTCTGATACTTCCATGCGCACTCGTCCCAGATAAAGAACAGGTCGCTCTCGAATTCTTTACGCAGCCATTGATGAGAGCTATCGCTGAACGGAGTTTTTTGACCTCGGTCTTGGTCGGTGATGGTGTAGACGCGTAACTTCTTGAGGAACGTTTTCAGTTCCGCTGCTGTGCGGTCTTGCTTCACTCGCCAAATTGCTTGGGCCAGCGTATTGCCGCCTCCCCAGACGGTGACCCACACCGGCCGGTTGTCGTCTTCATCGGCGAGTTTGATAATCAGATTGCTTCCAGGGGAATCGTTTCCTTCGCCAATGTGTTCGGCGCCGCGTTTCCTGCTGCCGTACATCGTTCGTTCTCGCAAGTACTGCGGACTCGGCCAGTATCCAAGATTTTGTCGAGACTCGTCCTGCCGATGCTTTGGCTGGTTGGAACGCTTGCGAAGGTTGGGTAGATCCTTTTCGTAAGCATCGGTTGCTTTGTGAATTAAGCCCATGAAGTCATCGCGTGTTTTATCGAGGCTCCAACCCGTTGTGAAAACCAGACCTTCGATTTCGATCATGTCGGCATGCACCAGCAAACGCACCAGTGACTCGCTGTCGTCGGTTTCCCAAGTGGAGACGTCTGTCAATACGACCACTCGCGGTTTGAGTGGCGGTTTGAGTCCGGTGTCATCGGATGTGGCGGAACTCGCCTTCGGGATGCCTGTTGGTGGAGGCGACGTATCGGTTGTTTCGGGCGGGCCGAGAAGTTTCGTAAAGATTGGCCGCAAGGCCTGAGCCCAGAGTTCGTAGCCCGGTTCTTCTAGGTGTATGCCATCGGACGAAACCTGTGGCAACAATTTGCCATCGGCGCCAAGCAGATGCTTGTTAATGTTGACCCAATGGATCGTCTTGTCAGCGGTGGCGATGGTTTCCAAACGTTTGTTGATGGCGTCAATGGTGTCTATTAGCTTTATGTTCTGATCGCGAGGGAACATTGCGGTCATCACGATGGGAGTCTCTGGGAACCGAGATCGGAACTCGGCGATGATCGCCTGAATGCCTTCGGTTACATCGTCCACGTGGCCGGGGGTACCTGCATCGGTCCACGGCAGATTGTTGGCTCCAGCTTGAAGAACGATCACCTTTGGAGCAACACCGTCGAGTTCACCGTTTTGCATCCGCCATAGAATGTGGTGAGTGTTGTCGCCGCCCCACGCGAAGTTGGCAGCATTCCACCCGTGGAAGCTCTTTTTCCAATGTGCCAACAATTTGGGATAGTCAGTCGCACCCCAACGCCGTGTTATCGAATCGCCCTGGAAGTAAATATCGACCGTTCCCTGTTTTGTCTTCTTGAGCAACTCAGCGTGAGCGAGTTGTGACATTTCATCGGTACGCTCCCAAGCAGCGTGCGTCTTCGATGGCTTTTTCCTCGTCGCATTTCGGTTGCTGAGTGCTTCGCAGACGGCAAAGAACGCAGGCTTGGGTTGGCGATCACGATCGAATAGAAGCGGGTAGTTGACCCGCTTCCATGGGAAGTCGTTGAGCCAACTTTCGCCGTCGTGAAGGTTCCAGAATGAGACTCGCTCGATGACGTCGCTATTCTCGCTGAAGAGCTGAAAGATCTCCACGTACTGCTGGGTCAGCTTTCGTTGAATGTCTTCCGGAAGACCGTCTTTGTACGGGTCGTAGGTAGCTAACTCTTCGCGGTATTTTCCATCCTCCGCCCACCAACGACCTCGTTTCACCACGTCGATATCGAGTTCGGAGACCACGACCTTGATACCAAGCTTGCGAAGTTCGGCGAACGTTTCGCGAAGTTGAGGAATCGAATCGTCGCCCAGTTCGAAGTGACCCTGCATGCCGTAGGCATCGACCGGCGCTCCCTTCTTCTTAAGCTCAGTCAACAGCTTGATCAACTTTTCACGCTTGCCCGGTTTGTGGCAGTTATAGTCGTTGTAGATCAGCAGCGCATCAGGGTCCTTAGCATGTGCAGCTTTGAAAGCAGTGACGATGAAGTCCATGCCGGTGGTGCGGGAATAGATCGAGTCCCGCAAGAGATCTCCGTCGCTATCACCGATAGCTTCGTTCACGACGTCCCACATCGTCGCAACGTCGGCATAACGCCCAACCACTGTGTCGACGTGGGTTTCAATCCGGTGCAGTAGTATGTCGCGAGAAACGGGCTCTCCGTCTTCCTGCATCATCCACTGGTCCGTACGATCGTCCTTGGCCCAAACGAGGCAGTGTCCGACAAGCTCCAGTTTTCTTTTTCGCGTGAAATCGGCAAAACGATCGGCGTTCTCGAAGTTCCACACATTTTCGCCCGGATGCACGGCTTGCGGCTTCATGCAGTTTTCCGGCGTGAGAATCTCGAAGTGCCGTGTGATTAGGGCGGCATCGTCCGGATTTTCTATCACTTGATGGCTAACGCCCACACCGATCTTGAATCTCGAGCCGACCGTGTTCTTCAATGAGGCGTCATTGAGAACTTGCTCGTTGACGGTCCCGGTGGACGAGTCATCAAAAGCCTTGGTCGTCTCCGCTGCTTGTAATAGAAAATTAGAGCTAATGAGTACTAATACCCACCACATCACTGCATTGTGCGTCGTCGTCATTTCGTCAGGTTCTCGTCTGGTGTTAATCAAAAGCGATTTTTAGAGAGCATACTTGGAACTAGGAGTATACGGCAGAAATCTGTGAGGCGTTATTATAGACCTGAACCACGCCGAGCGGATTTGGCAAGCAAGCGTTCGCACCACCGTTTGTAGCGCCAAAAATTCCTTCTCGGTACTGGGCTGATCGGTTGTTTGGTGAGTATTCTCGCTACTTCAGCCTCGAGCATCTTTGGTTCCTGTGGTACTTGCTGATCTTCGTTACGATTGGACCATTGATTGCAACGGTGTTATCTGAGTTGATTTTGCGTTCATCATCCAGCAAGGTTGATGGTATCGGCAAAACGTTGGCTCGCTTCAACGTTCTGGCATTTGCATTGGGACTTGTGACGCTTCCTGCATTAATTCACGCCCGTGGGTTTGTTGGCTGGTCGCTGGCGAACCCCTTCGGTTTTTCGGGGGCATTCCCCGATTTTCTTTCACAATACTATCCGGACGAGCCATTTTATCTCTGCTATTTCCTGGCGGGGTGGTGGCTTTTTCGGCTGAAGGATGCTCTGCCGGACCTTGGAAAGCCGTCCGCTACGGGATCGATGCACGCGTGGAGCTGTACCAGATCGACAAGGACCCAAGTGAAAGTGACGAACTATCGGAGAAACATCCGGAGATACATCAAGAGTTCAAATCGCTCTTCGAAGAAACTAGATTCGTGGACGACTAACATTCGGCCAGTCGGAAGATCTAGGAATTGAGATACCGGATCGAACCAAATGCCATTCTGCGGTGCCGCCGGTTTTGTATGATCTTCGTTGGTAAATAACAGATCGAGGCTTGGCACGCTATCGCTATCCGTTATTGCCGGGCGGGAGGGACGAGGCTCAGATTGCCAGTTTCCCTGCCCCCTCCTCCGGGGGCATCAATTCCGTCGGGTACTGGTTAGGTCGTACGCGTAACGCGAGCCGATTCAAGTGTGGATTCGCGATACGAACCACGCCATGTGAGTTCGCGACAAATTGGTGCAGCGATTGTCGGCGCGTTACTCGCTCGAGTGTTGCATTAATAAGCCATTCAGTACGGTCAAGGTTGCGAGTGCGGACCCGAGAACCCAATTGCGATGTCAGTCGAATCGCTCGGCTGACATAACCTGCGTCTTCACTGCAGGACAAATGATGGTTGCGTGGGGGATGCCGCGAGGCAATAAGCCGCAAGCGTGCTTTTTCAAAGAGCCCCCAAGATTTGGTTGGCTCTCACTCCATTCCCCTAACATTTCAGAACATTCAAACAAAAAAGCCGGCAACAAATACCGGCTTCATCAAGATTCTTTTGAAGTCAATCTCAGGTCTAGCGGCGGCGACGCGATGCAATTACAACGCCAGTCAATGCCAGGAATCCGAGACCCGTTGGCTCAGGAACGGCATTGGCGGATATTGTGAAATTGTCGAGGTAGACAACAGCGTTTGAAACACCGGTACCGTCGTTATTCAACCCAAGATGGAAGTTACGCCATGTGTCGGAGAGATTGAATTGAGCCTCTCCGTTGCCGCCCGCCGACACAACGCCACTGACGAGAGGAACGCTTACATTCGCGGTAAAGGAACTGCCAGGATTTTCCAGCTGACCACCTGTTTCCCATTGGCTATCCCACAAGTCAAAGGAAAGTGTCTCGGAATCATAACCGCTGAATTCACCTTGTGAAATCAAGACGACCTGGAACCAATTGGGCGACTGATCACCGACTAACGTTTGGTCATCGCGTCGAACCAGAACATCGAATGAAATTGTGCCGCCGTTTGTTAACGCAGTGTTGATCTCAGGCGAAAGCAATCCCCATGTAGTGCCTGCAGCGGTGGCGTCTAGTTTCGACATCGAACCAGCCCAGCCGCCGGGGGCTGTCAATTTTAATTTTCCATCTCCGTCGACGGACTCCCATGAAACCGTGCTGCCCGTTGGAGCACCGCCATCGAGGGCAAAACCTTGGGTCGTCGAATCAAATGTAAGCGTAACGTCCGCATTGGCGGCTGAAGTCAAAGTCAGAACAGCAGTAAAAGCTATCCATGTAAACAGGTTGATCGGTCTCATTTTCATACCTAATCAAATTGCAGGCGGGCGCCAGATGTTCCAAGGGAGAGCTAACAGCTTCGAATCACGATGCAATCAAAAACAACTCAACATTGGGCTTAGTAAAGTGTGTTTAGTATAATCAATCGTACGCGACGACGCAAACGTAGCAATTAGCCCAATTACCCCATGTTTTGCGAGCGTCTGGGCATGACGAGAATCTGCGAAAATCGGTGAAAGGGATTGATACGGGCGATAAAACAACTGCCGAATTGCCTCGGTTTTCCTTGAATTCCACCTGCGGTGTTTTCCAAACCAAGGAGATCACGATGCCCCGAAAACCACGCGCTGAAGTTGCGGATCCGACGGAAGTCCGGGTTTTCCGCCTGATTCAACCCTGCGCTAGGCAGGTTCTCCGTATTAGACGCGTTTTCGATTGCGAAGTAAAAACAGTTACCTTTTCGATTTCCTGCGTCTGAAAAGGAAAGTGCTACAGGCGAGGATCAGAGCGAGCGAGTTGGGTTCAGGTACGGCAATCACGTCGCTAAATTCAACACGGACGACCGAATCAAGATAACTCACGACCGCCTCAACGCCCTCTGGCGCCATCACAATGTCAAATTCACCTGAGATTGAGTTTCCGGTGATGATGTCGAAAGTTTGTCCGGTGGTCCAGGTGAATCCATCAACAAATGACAGATCCAAAATCCCTTCGAGCATCACATCACCGAGAACCAATAGCTGGTCATGATCGGTATTGTCGGGTCCAGAACTTGGCATTCCAGCAAACTCAAGTTCAAGCGTAGCGAAGTCCAACTGTGTGTAGTCGCCGCCCAATTCGAGTACACCTGTGGGTGCGACGGCGAAGAAATCCGAGTCCGCAATGAAGCTGGCGTCTAGTGACGCACCATAAATGTGAGTATTGCCAAAGCCGCTACTCGCATTCCAACCATAGAGTCTCACTTCGGCGGGACCTGAAACCGCTTCATCGCCGGTATACGAGGCGGTGAAGATTTGGGTTGATGTATCGGATGTGTCGAGCGCGAGAGTCAATGGACTCAGCCCAGCATTCCACTGATCAAATCCGTCAATCGAGGTGAAGATACGGTAGTGAGTCGCTGCTCCAGCCCCATTGCGACGTAATTCAAAGGTTACGTCGTCGAGCAACATCGAAAGACCTGGAACAGGATCCACCGTAAACGTCAGATAGTCATTGGCAGCGGCTGCATCACCCCAAGTGGTCCCAGTCGAAAATCCCATGACATTGAATTCATTCCCATTATTTGCAGCGCCTCGGGGACTCAATCCAGCACCAAAATCGAGCCCCGACACCAATTCGAGGGCCGGGCTGAGTGTTGAAGTTTGCGTGAGCGGCGCGTCATCTTGCACACCTTGGAAGTTAAAATCGAGCGCATTCACCACAACGCCCTCCTCGAATGCCGGCAGCGTGATCGAACCGCGATTGCCCACGGAAACGCCTGGGGCAACGGCGCCTCCGTCGTGAACGGTTACCGCACCGCCAACTCGACCATACCCACCGAGGGTTCCTGTGGACATGACATTGACGGCCCCGGTTCCGGTTGCCGAACCGGAGTCATTGACGGCAAACAGCTTTCCGTCTTGGATGCTGGTCGTACCAAGATAGTTGTTGTCGCCGGTCAGATAGAGCGAGCCGGAGCCATTCTTGGTGATTCCTCCCTGGCCGTCGATCTGGCCAGTTGCGGTCAGATTTCCCTCGCCCGAAAAGGTGGTCGTCGCTTGCAGCGTCGTTGAACCGGCGATGGTGTTTTGCCCACCATTGGCCAGTGAATTCGCTTGAACGGTTCCACCATGAAGCTGCAAAGCCTGATCAACTCGCGAGCCCGCTGCATCGCCGACAGCCCCGAGGCTCAACGTGCCGCCATCAACATGAAGCATCCCCGTGCCACCAACGGACACTCCGCCCTGCAACTGCAACATCCCCGCCTCGACTCGCAAACTTCCACTATTCTCCACCAACGTGCCATCGAGTGTGATGGTGTTGGTGCCTTGTTTACGTAACGTCGCGCCCGTACGAACCCGGACAAATGCATCCTCGGCAACTTCAAAGCCAAAATCGGAAGTGCCCCCCAAAATGCTGTCTCCCTCCATTGCATCTATCGCTCGCAGCGCTGTTGATAATTCTGATCCTGTATTTGTCAGCGTTCCGCCTTTGAGGTAATGCACGTCAGTAGGTCGCGAATCACCGTCAGCAAAATCATGTGTTTGCCCCGATTGAAGCGTTGTTCCTGAATAGATTTCACCCAGTTCTGTGGGGGTGAATATTCCGCCAGAAGACGTAGACAGTGCCGAATAGGGTTGACCCAACGCTCCGAATTGCCACCAAGCGTACCTCTCCAGGTATTCTCGGGACTCAAATTCCGGGATCAGCGTTTCCAGGAACTCCGCATTGAACGCGGTTCGTTCTTCGACGGAGTGAACCGGGTTGTCCAAGCTGAAGCTCGTTCCAGCGAATTCGGTCAACCAGATTGGCAATTGGTACTTGTTCCAGATCGTGTCGATTGCATTGAGTAGCTTGGTCGCCTCGGCCTGCGGATTGTAGGCGGGCGTGTAAAAGTGGTAAGCGATTGCGTCAACTTTCAGGTCGTTCGTCGGGTCAGCATCTGCGTTGCGGGCTACCACCTCATCCATGAAAGGGTAGAGCCATTCATCCAAAACGCGTGCACTGGTTCCCGAAACGGCCGGGCTGACCAGTTTGATGTCGGTGTTTTCGAAGGCATTGGTTATCACGTCCCAACTGTCCAGCGCCTTCTGCACCGTCATGTTGGCCTGGTCAGTGAGTTCCGGTTCGTTGAATCCAAGTAGGTAATTGACTTTGATTCCATAGTTTGATTCCAGGTCAAGCACCTGGTTAATCTGGGTTTGCAATCCATTGCCTGCTGTGGTTGCGCTCCAGATCATCGGAACAAACTCGAAGTTTGCCTGACTCACATCATGTTTCGGATTGATTCCCCAGTTGTAAGTCCAGTCCACATTGACCGCGTTTTCTCGTTGATCTTGGGACCCCGCTGATCCGCTCAGCGTCTGTCCCATCGCCAATTGCACTGGGGAAGCAAGTGCGACCAACAACGCAATGATGCTAGGTGTCGAAATAGAAAAATTCGTCACGCGTTTTGCCTTTCTTAGCATTGGTGCCGTCCGGTCCACGATGATTCGACTGGCGAATAAATGCCAGATCGTTAGTTGAACGCACTGATGTGTCGGCGTGTTAGAGATTCTGTCTTGTGATTAGGTAACGAGGAGTGATGAGAGGCTGACTGCCGATCCACGATAACAACCAGCCTTTGTCTCAAAACGTGAGGCAACGGTGCGAGCCACGGACGTTTGCGAAAAAAAACGCTGCAAAACGGAGGCCTGCATCTAGCGCCGTCGGGTCAAAGGGGATGAATCCGACGGTTTGAGACGAAGCCTAGTTTACCTAAAAAAGGCGAAGAATCCAGACGTTGGGTACCACGGTTTTGCTCGACGGGCTCGTAAAAAGCATGATGATATGGCGTTCAACGTCTTTCCTAGTACGTTTACGACGTTGTTTCGTCAATCTGCGTTGAATTGCGTTCGAGCGTTGCAGTAAGTTAGCCCAGCCTTGAGGCCTAGCCTTGAGGCCTAGCCTTGAGGCCTAGCCTCGAAATCAAATGGGTCAGCAGACACCAAATGGGTCAGGCCTAGGTCCGTCACGGTTTAGTGTGGGTGTAAATCCAGTCCACCGAAGTAAAAACAGATCGCTGTTTTGTAGTTATCTTTGTTGCGATAGCCACCGACGCGTCGCTTGACGGACTGTATCTTGCTGTTGATTCCCTCGGCCAACGCGTTGGTAAATCCATGAGTGCAGTAGCTGACCACGTTGGACAGTCGCTCATTGATGGTCCGAGCGAACTTCTTCATCGGAGCAAGTTTGGTGTGAATCACACTGCGGTACCAAGCGTCGAAATAGGCCTTTGCCTGAGCGACCGTCTCGTGGTGCCAAAGCTCCCGAAGTAGCTCTGCCCTTTGACAAATGACTTCTCGTCGATTCCGAGTCGTGGCATCGCCCGTTGCTGCTTGACGGTATCGATCCTCTACTTCAGCAACAAACCAGGATGACTCCAGGCCGAGGATCTGTTGGCAAAAATCTTTCTCTTGCATGGCAGTTCTCCGTGACGGACAATTCTAGCAGCCCCACACTAAACCGTGATGGACCAACGATTCCTCTAGGTGCTTTATCTCAGCCACATGATCTAACGCACGAGGTAGAAGATGGTCGTCTTGATCTCTCAATCGCTTTTTAACGCAGCCGTTTCCCTTGTGATGCGTTCTCGCTGCTTCCCGCTCAGTCCATGTTTGTAATGGAACTCTGGAGAATGTTGGAGGTGATGCCCTTTCATCTGCGGGTCAACAATATCCTGGCTTAGGTCACAGTCAAATCGGGTCAGTATGGAATGGTTCCTATTCCAGTCTCCTGATGCATTCGTGAAGTGGGACAAACCCCAGGTGATGCCTTTTCCTTGTTTGGTGTCCGTAAATGCATCCGGAACAAACGGGCCACCGGCATCAGGCATTAACTCGACAATTGAGGCAATCTTGAAGTTCACCCAATCCTCGGCATATTGAATCGTGTTGCGTTCCATGCCGTCTCGGATCACGAGTGCTGCCACTCCTTTTTTGAATGGGAACAACGTGGTCTCGTGTCCAGAATTGATCACTGGATTCAGCGAGTGCTTTTTGAATGGCCCCAGAGGATTGTCCGCAATCGCTAGACCTTGCATGCGGATCTTCGATGGATTCAGCTCGGGGCGTTTATCAAAATCCGACTTGTAATAAAGGTAGATCTTTCCGTCGTGGACGAGAGGATACGGATCATGAATCGAATATTGATCCCATTCACCTTCGGCGCCATTGGGGATGACGACTTGATTGGCCGCAGTCCATGGTCCATCCGGAGAATCAGCATAGGAAACGGCCACTGGGCAGAAGTCTCCTCTGGTTCCGCTGGCTTCCATGAAGGCTTGGTAGTACAGGTAGTATTTTCCTTTCCAAACTAGAATGTCTGTGGTTGTCACCGATCGCCAACCAGGATTGGGTTTGGGGGGACGAGGTACAGCGACGCCCTGTTCTGCCCATGTAAAACCATCCTTTGATGTGGCGTAACAGATGTCCGCCAAGTCCCAATCAGATGAAGGGATGACATCGGTTGCCTCTGCGGCTCGCGCCATTCCCACGGGCTTAACGGGCGTTTTGCGACAGGTGTACCAAACGTAGTATTTGCCATTGGCGAAGATCACCTTTGACGGGTCTCGGCGGGTTACCGTGCCATCGCCACCGTTGTAATCAAAACCCTTAAGTTTGGTGTATTTGAACTGTGTATAAAGTTCATTTTGCTCCGGACGGATCGACGTGTAAGCGTTGTAGTTTCGCTCCACGGCGGCACTCAATGGCCGGTCCGGCTTCTCGGCGGGAATCAGGAAAGGGAAAGCCTCTTGCGCAGTGCATTCTGAGCTTTGGCAGATTGTCGTGACCAGACACACGACCAGATAGAGTAGGTTTTTCATGCGTTAAATTCTAGGAGAATGGAGGGAAATGGGGGCAATATTTTCTTTTTCGCGATGACGAATCGATCCATTGACAGATCGTGAGATTCCGTTCTACGGCGACGTCGGCTGCGCGTGCGGATCGATCATACCGTCCGCATTCGTAATGGACTCAGTGAGCATCGCCAACGATTCGTTGTTCACACTCACTGATTCATGATTAAGGACAATCCGATCAAGGTTGAAACGGTTCGAACGCCTGGACACAATCAAGGTATAGGTTTCCCCAGACTTGAAATCGCAAGCCGCTGGTTTTCTGGGATTGCGGAAGCAACATCGTTTACGTGGCTTCTATTTCGGATCCGTTTTGCCGTGCGTTACGATTTGAACGGACGTGATCGTTGTTCCGCTTTGGGCGATGACATCTATCTTGTTGTTTGCTTGAACCAACGAAGCATCGATGTCGGCATCCAACGGTGCAAAGAACTCAGAGAATTCACTCGCATCACCGGTGTCGACATTGAGCGTGGTTCCGTTGAGATTCACGACCAGAGGTTCTGTCACGCCTCCGCCACGGTGGACGCCAACGACCAGTCGGGCTCGCTTAACGGTTTCGGGTGCATCCACTTTGACATCGAAAGATACTGGTTTGCCATCACTCTTGATCGCTGTTTCGCTTGCGTACCATCGATCGAGTTCAAGCGTATCGGATGGAACCAGCGGGGTGTCCATGATCAGTCGAATCACCGTTGTTTCATTCACATCAACGGGAACCGCAGCCGCGTCAACGGTACGATCTGCTTCGAAGACGACTTCGCCCTTGTGATAGTTCAAACGCGTCTGGATTGCCGAAGTTGCGCCGACCCTTTTAGCGACGCCGGACAGGTCGAGAGCAAGTTGTCGACCGCCCATATTGGTCACGGCCAATGAGATCCGCTTTCCATCATGCACTGCAACAATGTCCAACCAATCGCGGTCGAACGCGACTGGTAGACGATTGCCGTCGAAGTCACTCCACAGATCAAGGTAATGGGAGACCGTGGTGCGGTCAAAATCTTCGATCGTCTTATGACGTTCGCGGTCGGACTTGGGTTTGAACGCGGCATCGCCGCTGTTCGGGTTCCACGACATATGTAGAAAGATGAAGGGCACGAACAGTTCGATCTGATCCGGCCGCTGCATCGATTTGTTCAGGTATGCGTTCCAAGCATACATTCGCAACCAGTTGTCAGACGGCTTTCGTCCGTTCTGTAGCGACCCACATTCAGTGATTAGGATCGGCAGGACGTTGTCGACTTTATGCATGTGGGCTCGCAGCATATCGAGGATCGCCTCGTATCGACCGAGTAGATAGTTGGAATAGCCCATACCGCGGCGTTCATGAGCGCCGAGCATCAATGCGTTCTCGTAAAAATGGTGAGAAAAGAAATCGATATGCCCGCGTGTTTCTTCGATGAAACGAGCCTGGTTTCGGTAGAGTGCAAAGTCTTTCACTTGAACCTGCATGTAAGCAGAGGAAGGGCCGCCGACTTCGGTGTCCGGAGCACGGCGATGCACAGCATCAGCGACGCGGTTATGGAAATCAGCAAGCAGCCCCCAGCCATCGATGCCCTTGCCTTCTTGCCAATGGTGAGCCCACTCCGATTGAACGCTGCTCTCGTTTTTTACCTCCCACCACTTAGCCGAGTATCCAGCGTCTTTGATTTGTTCAGCGACATAGGCGGCGGCGAGTTCCGCGGCATCATCAAAGTGCTCGGGCCGCGGCGTGCCTCGGCCGACCAGCGGCACCGACATGAATTCGGGCCAATCGTTGAAGCAACACGCGAACGGTTTTTCTTGAAACAAGGGGATCGCTTCGCGGAGCCGCGTGCCGGCGTCGAAGTTATCAAAGAGCGTCAGATCAGCTGCGCCGGGTTTGTCTTCACGTTCCTTCAGTTTCGCGTTTCCGCCCCACCCGGCCGTCAAACCGGGATGGAATTTGAAGGCCCCACGCCCGGTGAGGAAACCTCGCTCGGCCGCCCAGTTTTCGAATGATTTATCGACCGTGCCGGGTGTTTCGTGCATCCGAAACCAACGATCCCGCAGAAGCTTACTTGTTCCACCGATCGAGAGTTCATGATCGGTATCGATGTGAATTTCGACACGCTCACGTGGAAACTCCGATCCGAGGTCGCGGTACGGAATCGTATCGAACTCTGGTGGAATCGCCTTTTGAGCAATGAAGACGAGATCGTCGACTCGGCAGACGTCGCCTTTCTCTTTCATCAAAAATCGCATTTTCATTCGCCCGATTGGACCATCGCTCAGTGCGATCGAAGGCATCTGAACGCGATAGAAATCCTCGACCTGTTTGCTGCGCGGCGGAGCCTTATCAGGAGAGAAAGGAAAAATGCGGACTTCGGCGACTCGATGCAGGTCTGCTCCATGAAACGCAAAGTGTCGGAACAGTTCGGCGATACGCTCGGCTCCCTCGGGAAGCAGAATCTCATCTCCGTCGCCGATCTCATGTGTCTGGGCCAGAACCGTCAATTCTTTCAGGCCACGATCACGGCCCGTGCCGGTGTAGACGGTTTGGCGCCCTTGCAGAAACGAGTCGAACAGGAAGTCGTGGATCGCCTTTCTATTCTGACCCTCTTGGCTCAGTTGCTGTGCAGTCAGATTGGACGTATGGCTCACAATCGAGACCAACGCGATCAACAAAGAGAATTTCGCATTGTTGTTCATAACAAGTTCCTCATCAGTTAGTTTTTTGGAGCGGTCGGTCGGCCCGATTGCACGATATCCATGTACTGTGCAAACATCTGCTTTACACGCTCGGCATATTCTGGATTCTTGAGCAGGTTCTGCTGTTCCTGTGGATCGCTTTCGAGATTAAAAAGGGTCTTCGGCTCGAAGCTGGTGCGTTTGAAATTACTTTGGATGATCAGTTTCCAAGGCATCTCACGCAGCATCAGTTCCTGATTCGCGCCGGCTTGATTGACCCAGTATTCTCGCGGCTGGAACTTGCCCTGCCCCGTAAAGAGTGGCAGCAGATTGTTCGAATCCTGTGCCTGTCCCGCTGGGATTTCCGCACCCACGAGCGCGGCAAATGTTGCGACCATATCCTGGTTGACGACCAGCTCGCCACTGGTGCTCGGTTGAATGTGCCCGGGCCAAACCGCAAAGGTTGGGACGCGGTGCCCGCCCTCCAACGGCGAGTTCTTCGAACCGTTCCACCCGCCGCCTGGTTGGTATCCGATTTCCTTTGTTGCCTTTCCGTCCCTCAGCCCGCCGTTATCGGAAGAGAAAACGATAAGGGTGTTTTCAAACTCACCGGTGGCCTTCAGAGCATCCACGATACGTTTAACCTGCATATCGAGGTCCGCGGTCATATCTAGGTGTGGCGAGACCGTGCTGCCTTTGATTTTCCGGCCGTCGAATTCATCGGTCGGACAGTGTGGTAGATGCACCATCGGGCTGCAGTAGTAGAGGAAGAACGGCTCGTCTTTCTTTGCGCTAGTTTGAATGAAGTCCACCGCCTTGGCCGAAAGAATCTTGCCTACCTCACGCGTGTTCCAATTGGAATCTCCCGGCCCCGGCCCCTTGTCGCTGACATCCTTGGGGTTCTTGGCGTTCTGTTTGTTGAAAAACACAATCTCGGAATCTTCTGCCCACGGGAACCACTTTTGATTTTCATAGAACAGATACAAAGGCCCCTGAATGCCACAAGGTGTCGTGAAGTCATAGTCGAATCCGCAATATTTCGGGCCGCTGTCGATCCAACGGGTCACATCCACTTTGCCAGTCAGGTCGCCGGCTTTCGGTCCCCGGTAGATCTCTTTTGTACCCGGAACATAAAAGTCGCCACCCAAGTGCCACTTGCCGATGAAACCCGTGCTGTAGCCAGCGTCACGAACGACGGTGCCGAGCGTCAGCTCGCCGGGCTTGAAGGCTGTTGGGGCGAAGGTGCTCCAGACACCTGCCGGCGCGTAGGAACGATAGTTGTTATTGCCGCTCATGACCGCATAGCGTGTCGGAGCGCACAAGGCTGTTGCTGAGTGGCCATCGGTGAACCAGAGACCCTGAGATGCCAGCGCATCAATCGTCGGCGTCTCAAACAGAGGTTCTTTTCGCAGGATGTTGCGGGCATGGAAGCTGACATCACCCAGACCAAGGTCATCAGCCAAAATGAAGACGATGTTCGGCTTTTCAGCGGCGCCAACTGATCCAACGAGCAGCACGGCGAAAAGAAGGATCGGTAGGAGAGTTTTCATGATTTTTATCTTGAGTTACGCATCGATTGTTATGCAAGAGCGGGAGCGTCATGTTCTGTTTCATCGAGGTCAAATTTGGGGAAAAGCTTTCTGAGCTTTTTTACGCGCATCCCGGTGCGTTCGAATACCTGACCCCAATTGGACATCTGCGGAATACGTGTGTTGTCTTTCGGAAGTATTCTAACACCCCACCCTATTCCGTCGCCATCATGCATCACAAGTTCTCTGCGAATCATTCGGTTTTCATGGCGATATGAGAAAAGCCAGTTACGATGGCCATGTCTAGCGGAGGTCAGGTAAGGCCAGAGGCTTTCGCCATCCTGTTTGTCATTCGCAGGAATCCGAACTCCCAAAATATCAGCTAATGATAGGCAGCATCTCGTTTAAAGGGACAAGAACATCCTGTTCGCCGTTGATGGCCATACCCGGGGCATAGCCGATCATCGGAACATCGATCCCGTGTTGCTGGATCACCTTCGTTTTTCCACAGCCCAACGTTCCGCAATCCGGCGAATACAGAAGATGGGATTGTCCTCAACACCCAACTCTTTCACCTTCTGGGCATATCGGCTTGTAATGTGTTCGATTCGCCCTTCTCGATTCGCCCTCCTCGAGAGCATGACACGAAAGATCCACCGAAGCCTTGGCGATTGAAGGTCTTTAATTCATAGCAACGGAATTCAAAACGGAAACGAATCGGACGCCGCTACGCTACCGCTTGGACGCACGAGCCCGGTAACATGGTCGAATCAGAAAAGCGATCGACTCCGTGGATGTCGCAAACGCAAAGCTTTTTATCGCATTTGCTTGTTCTAGTCTGCCTCGCGTGGGGTATCTTAACGAACACGAGTACGAGTGTCTGATATCCAGTAACGCATCCGTTTTGCAGCGAATTTCCGAGTCTTGGTTTGCGTCGGCACTCATTGCAATTGCCGCAGGACCGGACACTCGCAATCGCTGCCGAACCTCGTCTTGACGACGACGGACGGTCGGCGGATAGACACGTTCCCCACCAAGCTACTGTTTGCAGATTGGCGTTGGGGAATCTTGTTTATCCCGGCTCCGCGGGCGAAGCGGATGCAAAAATCTGCGTCGGTCCAGCAAGCGAGAGTTACGAGGCTTGTAGTCATGATATCCCGTCCCGAACTCCGATGACGTTCAATTTCCGATGACACTCATTTAGGGTTCAATAGCATTTAGGGTTCAATTACTTGAGCGGTCATTAGCCTAAATGCTTGCCAACACAGTGACTTGTCGCGGTTTGTTGGATAAATTCAGAATGATGCGGCAGGTGGGTAATTTTCGAGGCATTGATAATCATGACGAACAAGGTTTCCGGCGACGAAAAACTTGACGAAACGCAGTTCATGCGGCTGTTTGTCCAGCATGAGCCGGTGTTGCGCTGCGTCGCGCGGTCGATGCTGGCAGACTGGATGGCCGTCGATGACGTGTTGCAGGAAGCGGGCGTGACCATGTGGGAGAAGATCGGTCAACTTGAAAACGCCGACGGTTTTTTGCCCTGGGCCAGAGTCATCGTGCGTTTGAAGTGCCATTCCACGATCAATTCCTCGCGTCGAAGTCGTTTGGTGTTGTCGGAGGAAGCCGTCAGGTTGCTCGCCGTGGAGATCGACTCGGTGGATCGCGATCGATACGAAGCTAACCTCTATGTCCTGCAAGGTTGCCTTGGAAAACTATCAATGCAACAACGAGACCTCGTTTTGGCGCCGTACCGTGATGGGATCGAAGTCCAGGACATCGCTGCGAGGGTCGGCAAGTCGGCCAACGCACTCTACAAACAACTCGGCCGGCTTCGCGCGAAGTTGTCCGAATGTGTGGAACGGAATCTAAAGGCGGACGGTTCGGGCGAAGGACTTGCACTATGAAAGATCGAGAGTCAATCCATCAGTATTTGCTCGGCAAAACTGACAAAGACGGTGTCGCACATTTGAACGAGAAACTGTGCGCCGACGACGATTTCAGAAAGCTCTTCGCGAACCAATTGGTTCTCGACTGCAACCTGCGAGACGTTGCCGGTCTCCGCCAGGCGGATGTACCGATTTCTGCGAATACCGGTTGGGGACAACATCTAATCCGTTGGCCTGTGATCGTTACGCTTGCCGCATCGCTGCTGTTGGTTGTAGGGTGGATCTTGTTCTCGTCGCCACCTGCTCGCGTCGCGACGTTGGTGAGTAGCGAAGATGCCGCATGGGTGAGTGATCTGCCGACATCCGTAGGGTCAGAGCTTCCCGCGGGTGAATTGCAGTTGATTAGCGGAATTGCAACGCTGCGTTTCGATTCGGGTGCGACGATGATTTTAGAAGCCCCGGCTCGTCTTGAGTTGCAAACAGATATGCGAGCTTTCTTGCACGATGGTTCGGCGGTCCTGGAAGTGTCCGAATCCGCGATTGGCTTTGTTGTCACAACGCCCTCGGGCGACGCGATTGACCTTGGAACCAGTTTTGCGGTCAACGTGGACGGTGCAAAGGCGACATCGGAATTCGAGGTTCTCAAGGGCAGCATTTCGGTTGGGATGTCAAACCAGTGCAAACGAGTTTTGTTGAAAGACAACGAAGCAGTATTTGTCGATTGCTTCGGTATCTCCGAAGCCTCGACGGCGGAGTACACTGGAAACACAAAGCAGATGAAGCCCCGTTTTCGGATCGGGACGGACGGCAACGAGGCGACCTTCGTTCGGGGTGGTACCAGTGCAGGGGCGAGCCAACTGCTGATGGTGAAATCGAGCTGGAAGAACAATCTGTATGATCGCAAAGCCGTCTTCTCGTTTGATGCGTCCGGCGTCGAAATCGCGTCGGCCGTCGCGATTCGGCTGCGGTTGAATCAAGTGGAAAGTGAGATAGGTTTTGCCAACCGCCTTCCCCCGATCAACGTGTTCCAGGTCTACGCGGTACCGAATATCCCCCAAGCATCGTGGGATCGCGGATCGACCTGGGACGAAACACCCTCGCCGGACGTCGGCGTGTTGGTAGGAGAGTTCAAGATTCCTCGCAGTCGCAAGTCAGGCGAATGCGTTTTGGAAACGAACGAGTTGGCGGAATTTGTTCGCAGTCATCGTGATGGGCCACTGACGTTTGTCGTCGTTCGAGAAACGAAGCAAATCCCCGGTGACGGACGCGTGCTGGTTCACACATTCGCCTCGCACTCGCATCCATCCGCCGTTGGCCCTACACTCGAATTTGACATAATTGACGAGTGACAACTGAAGAAACCACCGATGAATACTATTTTTTTTACGATGCTACGCAGGACACAGGACCTCCAAATGAAACGCTTTGCCAGTTTTCTATTCTTAACGGCGATCGCATTTACCGCTCCGGCACACGCTCAACAGGTGCTGGTGGAAGCCGAATCGTTTGATTCGCGTGGCGGTTGGAAGCTCGACACACAGTTTATCGATACAATGGGATCGCCATATCTGCTCGCTCATGGACTGGGCAGACCAGTGGAGGATGCGACCACCGAAGTGGCGTTTCCCGAGATGGGCGAGTACCGCGTGTTCGTGCGGACAAAAGATTGGGTGGCACGCTGGAAAGCCAAGGGGCAGCCCGGACGATTTCAACTCATCGTGGATGGAACGCCGCTCCAAGAGACCTTCGGAACTAAGGGGGTTGAGTGGTTCTGGCACGATGGCGGAACGGTTCAGATTGAAAACGAAAATGCGACTGTGGCGATTCGCGACCTGACCGGGTTCGACGGACGCTGTGATGCAATCCTGTTTACGAAGAACGATTCTCCGCCGCCCAATACCTCGGACATTCTACCCAATTGGCGTCGTGAACTGCTGGGCTTGAACGCGACGCCCACCAATATGGATGGCTATGACTTGGTGGTTGTCGGTGGCGGCTACGCAGGCATGGGAACTGCGATTTCCGCCGCACGAATGGGGTGCAAAGTCGCGCTCGTGCAGAACCGTCCAGTGCTCGGCGGCAACGGTTCCAGCGAAGTTCGGGTGTGGGCGATGGGACACATTCGTCGTGGCAAATATCCCCGGATCGGCGAGATCGTCGAAGAGTTCTGCGACCGTGCAACGAAATCGCCCGGCACCTTCGAAGAGTTTGAAGATGCCAAGAAAGAACGTATCGTTCGTGCCGAGCCAAATATCGATTTATTCCTGAACTATCACGCTTTCAAGGTAGAGACCGAAGAAAAACAGATCACTGCGGTCCATGCATTTAACACAAACACGAATGAACGCAAGCGTTTCTCTGGGCGGTTCTTTGTTGATTGCACTGGCCACGGCACCGTTGGCTATTTGGCGAAAGCTGATTGGGACATGACGCCCGATGGCCGCATGGGAATGAGCAATATGTGGGCATGGGATGAAGGCGACGCACCCGCGGCGTTCCCGGAAACGCCGTGGGCACTCGACTTGGCGATGGAAGATTTCCCCTATCCTCGTGATCATCACGGCCAATGGTTCTGGGAAAGCGGTTTCGATAAGGACGCGATCGGCGACGCTGAGGGAATCCGCGATTGGAATCTGCGAGCCGTCTACGGCGCATTCAACGCGATGAAAAATCGTGATGGCGCGGCAGATCACAAAACTGCGTTCCTGACTTGGATCGCCTTTATCGGTGGCCCACGCGAGTCAAGGCGATTAATGGGGGACGTGATTTTGACTGGCGATGACGTTGTTGAGAAACGTGAATTCATTGACGGTTGCGTCCCCAGCACATGGTCGATTGACTTGCACTATCCCAAGAAAGAATATGCCGACAAATTCTCCGAGAATCCTTTCATTTCGATCGCCGAGCACGACAGACGGATTGATCGCGCGTACGGCTATCCGGTTCCGTATCGATGTTTCTATTCTCGCAACATCCGCAATCTGTTTATGGCGGGGCGCAACATCAGCGTCACTCACAAAGCGTTGGGCACCACGCGCGTAATGAAGACGTGTGGGATGATGGGCGAAGTCGTCGGAAAGGCGGCCAGTATTTGCGTGCTTCAAAATTGCAAGCCACGCGATATCTACGAGCGCTACTGGAGCGATATGGAAAAGTTGCTTGAGTTACCCGGCAAAGCCTATCGCCCAACCGTCGAAGATTCGTTCGCGATTCCGGACGACTCATTGGCAAAGGCGGATGGACGTGGGCAAGCCAAGGGGATTGACCCAAGCACGCTAAAAGGCGTCGTTGTCGATGACCGTGATGCCGACAAGAGCAAACGCTGGCGAGACGCATTTGCCCTGCCGGGATTCGTGGGAACCGGGTACGTCTACGCTCGCGAGAGTGACGCAGCCACGATTCGATTTCCCGTAAAAGTTCCGGCATCGGGACGCTACGAAATACGCATTGCTTATCATCCGCACCTGAATCGCGGTTCGACGGTGCCCGTCGTCGTTGAGTACGGCAAAGAGTCATCGACCATGACCGTGAACATGAAACAGCCACCCCAAGAAGACGGTTTCCACAGCATCGGTCAGTTCGATTTCAGTGAGGGAGATTCAATTATTGTCCAACTATCCAGCGAAGGTGCTGGCGGCGACGTACACGCAGATGCTGTTCAATTGGTCCCCGTTCAGTGACCCTTCGACCAATGAAAGTGACGACTTTGATCTGTTCCTATGCGATGGCGAATGCAAAATCACTGGCCGCCTCCTTGTTGCTTGTCGCTGTTGCGGCTCATGGCAATGCCCAGGAGAACCGTCCGATTGCAGGCTTGGAAGCGGCAGCGTCTCACCGCGCCGCCTCAACGCTTGAGCTGGTTCCCGGCCGTACGGTCACGAGGACTGCCCAGGGGCAGCACGCGGCGACCTATCACGTCCACGTACCAGCCGATTTTGACCCGGATGTGCCCGCGCGTCCGATCTTGATCGCGTTCAGTCCCGGCGGTGACGGCAAAGCACTGTTGGAGAAACTCAAGCTGGCTACCGACCCCGTTGGTTGGCTGCTGGTGGGTTGTGACAAGCTACGAAACGGCATGGCCGACGATGATCTTGAGATTGAAATCGAGGACGAGATTCTTGCCGACGTGCTAAAGCATGTGCCGCACGACACGCAGCGCATCTATCTCGGTGGTTTCTCCGGTGGCGCCATGCGAGCCTACGGTATCACTGCGCGCCGTGCCGAACCCTACGCGGGAATCGTGGCCTTTGGCGGCTGGCTCGGAGGCCCAAGTTATCAGGACGCGCCGTATCGCGAGAACATGTCAGTCGCCATGGTGACCGGTGTTCGTGATCTGGGGGCGAGCGGCTGGGTAACGATTGATACCAAAACGCTAAAGCAACGAAACTGCTCGGTCAAGCACTTTTGCTTCGCCGGAGGTCATTCGGTCTCGCCGCCCAAGACGACTCGCGCGGCGATCGGGTGGCTCGACGAACAATGGTCCAAGAAAACGCAGGCAAACGAAGGCAACGGTAAGATTCCGCTCGAAGTCCTGTACGTCGGAAAAGCTGGCTCACGTGCCGACGACTTCCTGTCGTTCTTATCGGAGCACTTTGTTTCGGTGGCGGCAACGAATGCCAGTGATCTAACACTCGAAATGGTCAATCGTGCCGACGTTCTTTTGTTGGACCAAGTCGTTCGCTCGCTTCCCGACGGATGCACCAAGGCGATGTTGATGATGGGGTCGTCTGCGGCGATGACCGGCGAACGCTACGGTTCCAAGATTGACTGGTTGTGTCAATGTTTGGACAACGAAGCCTACTCGGTCAACACTTCGCATGCGATCTTTCAAGGACCGCTTCCTGTCAGCCCCACGTTGGTCGAAAAACGCTGTCCGCATTCCAAACTGAAGATTCAGGCTTGGAAAGTGGAAGAGCCGCAGAAGACGCCGGGGCTCGTCTCCAGCCGCAAACACTTTGCATCCGCCAAGGATTCGGAAATCATCTCCGGCGGTGTGAATATGAAGGGCGTCAGTGGTGTTCCGCTGGTCCGCGAAGCCCACCGATTTTTGTGGGGCTTTGTGGCTCCGCCAATCGAAATGACCGAAGAAGGACGCCGCGTCTTCGTCAACTCGCTCGCTTGGATTCACAAGTTTGACGGCGAGGTTCAACGAGAATTTGCGGGCCTTCATGACCGCAACACCATCAAGAGTGTTTTGGAAAGTCCTTATGTGAGCGCCGAAAACCTACCTCGCTGGTTTCCCGAATCGCTGATCGAGCAAGCAAGCGGCGACAAAGAAGCAATCCGCAACCATTTCGCGAACCGGATGGACTTTGTCCACGTGCCGACCGGCAGCGGGCTGCTGCAGATCGACCGCGAAGCGGAGCAACTCGGAACCCCGATCCAAGATCCAGCGTCCATCGAGAAATGGATTGACATGTTAGATGGCGATCAATCCAAGTTGGCGTTCGGGCTGCTCCAGCGTTACACGCGGCAGCGCATTCGCCGTAAGCCAAAGCAATGGCGTGAGTGGTTTGCATCGAATAAAGATCAGCTGGTTTTTGTCGAAGACCAAGGCTACCGGTACGTCATCAGGCCAAAAGACACGCCGCCTGCCAAGGTGATGCAAGCACTGGATAACACAGGTGAATCGCAGACAGAATTGACCGAAGTGTCACCAGTTCTGTTTCAACGTGGTTTGGCGGCACTTCATACGATTGAGGGTGTTGCTTACCAATACGCTGGATGGAAGGTCACCTTGGTGATACGTGCCCGAGTGAAAGATGGCTGGCACTTTTATTCATCGACCGAAGACAACGGGACAAACATACCGACGGAAATCCAAGTCGATCTACCAGCGGGGATGGAATTTGTCGGAGAATGGAAGGTTCCTAGGTCGGTAGATGGACATCTTGGCGATGACGCCACTTTCCAACGTGTGATCCGGCTCGGCAAAACGCCCGTTGACCGCACGGAGATCAGTGGCAGCATCCGCTTCCAGGCCTGCACCGATAAGAAATGCTTACGACCTCAAACGCTAAACTTCACACTGCCGCTGACCGTCATGGCCAAGTAAGCAACCTACACTGGCTTTGCTGCCGGACGGTTCACCTTTTCCCATCACGATGGTGGCGATGTGCAGTTCGATCGCCGAACCAAAATACATTACCAACAACGAAACCGCCAACGGACAGCTTAAGGACACGCCTCGCAAGGGCTGGGAACAATACGATGCACTTGAGACGACCGACTTACCTCACCGCAATCGCTTTGACGCTTGCCGGTTTACTATTTGTCAGTTTGCTGTTTGGCGGGATAGATCGAGCGAACGCCGCGCAACGTCCCAACATCATTCTTGTTTTCGCCGACGACATCAGTGCCCGCGAGCTTCCGGTTTACGGGTCTTCCACCTGGACCAAGGATCGAGGCGACGATAGTTCCGATCTGTCCGTACGTGCCAAGACACCGGTGCTGAACCAAATGGCACAGGAAGGTTGCTGGGTGAAAACGGCTTGGGCTTCGGTCGTGTGCTCACCGAGTCGCGCCATGATGATGACCGGACGCTACGCACACCTGCACAAATGGTGGAACAACTCGTACAAGGGGCGAAGTCGAGACCAAAATGGAAATGTGACAACGTGGCCGCTGTACGAAAGCTCGCCGTTGCAAATCGGACATGTTGCTCAGCAAGGCGGTTATGCGACCTACTGGGCCGGCAAAACGCAGATGGCGGGTGATTTGCGACGGTTCGGATTTGATCAAGGCTGTTTCACCCCTGGTAATCTCGCCGATCAAGACAATCCGTTTGCCGATTTTAAAATGGTCAGCAAGAAAGTGGACGGCCAAAAGTTGGTGATCAATGAGGATACCGGGAAGCCGTTTGACACCTACCCGCAACACAGCTGGTATTTCTATCCGCACGTTCGCCTAATGCACCACGACGACAAGGATTTCCAGTGGTGGCCCAACACACCCAAATCGATCGATTCGTTCGGGCTGGGTACGTATGGTCCTGATGTCGAACTCGATTTCATTTTTGATTTCATGGACCGACAGCATGAAAACGGCAAACCGTTCTTCGTGTACCACACCACGCATTTGGGGCACGCTGCATTCGATTGGCTCAACACCGAGAACGGCCAGTGCTTTCCTGGCACACCGATCATCCATTGGGACGGAGCGGGCTATACACGAACGGAGCCCAACATCAGCGGCGACAACGGTGACTACGATCCGCACGGAACCGTGACCGATACCGGGATCCATCATCACATCAACTATCTCGATTACCAAATGTGGCTCTATCGCAATAAACTCAAAGCGATGGGCATCGAAGACAACACCGTCGTCATTTTTTGTGCTGATAATGGGACGGCTGGCTATGGCAAGAACAGCCATGAAAAACAAAAGGGCGTCCACGTTCCCCTGATCATCTACGCCCCAGGGATGACCAAGCATGGCGAGCAAGATGTGCTGGTGAATATGTCCGACATGTTACCGACGATCGCCGATCTTGTTGGCGTTGAGATTCCTGAAGACTACGCGTGCAACGGCGAAAGTTTGGTGCCGTTCTTGTACACTGACAAAGTCAAGCACCGCGATTGGATCTACGGTTACAGCCGTGAGCGACAACTCATTCGTGGAGATCTAGTGATGAAGGACGGTAATGATCGCTGGTGGGACGTCTCCGAGGAACCCGCTAACCTAATCAGTTATCCCGAAATCACCAACTGGGATGAAGCGTCTGAGCAGCACCAAGCCGAACGCGACAGATTAAACGAAATCCTGCCGCGATTTGATCTCTTCGACACCGAACCGGATGCACCGGGTGTTGATCTTCCGCCCAAGAAAATGAAAAAAAAGGGATAGGCAACCATTGATTTTGACATCTTGAATGTCCGCACTATCAACGAATTGGCACCGCAGTCCCAAACCCCACGTTCGCTAGCGAGAGAATCACCCCAGATAAACACAAAAAGACACCGATTTAGAAATTGTTCGCTTATACTTTTCAAGCTATCTGTGTTCATCTACGTCCATCCGTGGTTCTCACCCTCCGGACCAAAGCATTCGGCGCTAAGACCAACCGAGAAACGAAACGGATACCAAGCAAACTTCACGTCGCCAATTTCTAACAACCAGCACGACAGACGATGCGGCCGCGACGGTCCCCGATCACTTCATGACTTCGCAAGCGGTCGTCAAGTCAGCGAGCGAGCGATTGCAGTTTGGATTGATCGGTGCTGGCGACAAAGGAAAAAACTATCGAAATCGCCATGGCAATTTCCGTTGGTGGTATGAATGCTCTGGCGGGAAACGGACCGATTGGGACGCTCACCACGTCGGCATCGCGATGGTTTGGGATTGTTGCGGCGGGGCAGAACAACAACCCGGTTTCGGTCGACGGCACAGCCAAGCATCCGGTTGAATTCGCCGATGGGATTTCCATCTTGAATGATCGTTACAACACCGCTCACCGTTCTGGCTTGACGGTCCCATTCGCTGACGGCGATGTCGCGAATGAATAGTCGCCACGATGTAGACAATGGTGTCTTGTTTAAAGGCGATCTCGGTCGCATGTTCACCCACCGCGGTTTGCCGTCAGAGAGAGCAGCCAAGATTTCGTTGTCGCCATCGTTGTTGACGTCACCACACCAGAGGTCGCGTACCATATATCCAGTGAGTGGGTTCGGTTTGTCCCAGAGAGTCTTGCCATCGAAATCCATAGCTGAAATCGCGTCTTCGTAATTGGCGCCGCCAATGACACTCTGGCCGCTAAGTATGCCTGTGCGGACATGAATGATCGTGTGTCCGGTGTCATAGCTCCGGATCGCTGATTCGGCAGCCGCAGAATAGCCAATCATGAACAACACACAGATCGCTGGAACGGCCATCCATTTGTTGACAGAATTCGTGGCGCAAAGTGCCATTTGTGGTGTTCCACATAAAGCACATCGCCAAGTCGAACGCTCTACTCACCGGTACGCGGCGAAGGGATTGCAAACGCGAATACCACTTTTTTCGTTGTCTCGCCTCTAGGCGGTTTTTCCGCAAGCGCGGCCCATCCGACGGAAGGCGGCACTACAAACGACGTGCGCCAGTATTCAAACAAAAAAAGACGCCGTCCCATTGGGAAGGCTTGGATTCGAGATAGCGAATGTTGCTCTGACCTGATTGCATTTGCGCTGTGCTTCAAGGTCGTTGAAATTCTGTAATGACATCTTGTTCCCGTTCTTTGGGGGAAACTTTCAAGCTCTGAATCTTCCCTAGTTTGAAAGTCACCTCAACGACCGTTTGCTTTGGCGCGTGCAGCTTGAAGTCCACATCGATATCTTTCGGCCATGCGGGAAGAACAAGGATGCTATCGCCGAAGCACTGCATCAGCATTTCCTGTAGACCGATCATGCCGGCACCGCCGTGATTGTGGTCCGGGATGCCGTCATAATTTGGGCCCCAGAAGGTCGGGAAGCGGTGCCGCGTATCATCGGCGAACTTCTTCTTGTGGTACTCAAGTGCTTCTTCGGTCATTCCCATCCGGGCCAAGAAAATGCCGATCTGGTTCCACCCGCCATGGGTCCGACGCATCGAAGTGTCGTATTTCCAAGTGTTATGAAACGTCTGCATTTCGTCGTCGAGAAGCGAAAAACGGTTGTACGGAAACAACGGATACCACTGCGGCGCTTCGCTGCTGTTGTAAAGCTCGGCGTCTTCCGCTGGGCTCATCACGCGATGTCCTTCCAATTCGTCAAAGGGCAGTTCGGGCACGCGGTCAAGAAACGAACGGAAGTAAGCCTTGTCTTTTGGCGACAGGTAGGGTTCATCGATTTCGATCAGCAAGTCGAGGCACGCTCGAAGACCACATATCGCGTCAACCGGATTCTTAACACCCTTGTAAGCTTCGCATGCCTGCGATGGATAGATGACGAGCTTTCCGTTTTCATCCAGCGGGCTTCCGTCGCGGTTCTTCTTTCGGACTTGATAGTGCTCATCGTAGAACTTGAGCGACTCGCGAATCAGCGGCATGTATTGTTCGAAGCTTTCGCCGGTGTACCGGTAGCGTTCCATGATCATGTACGCGAATTCAAGTTGCAGATGGTAGTACCAAGCAACCGAAGGATTGCACATGACGCCCTTTTCCACAGGAGAACCGTGTCCCATGTATGCGCGAAGTTCTGGGCTGCAGAAAGGAATCGCTTCACCACGCCGGTACTTGCTGGTCGGGTCATCCCAGCCATAGCAAAAAGGAATGTGTATCCCAGAAGCGTCCGTGTTTTCGGAAAACGCCGCACCGCCATGTCCGAAAGCATCCTTGACGCGAATCATCGCACCGGGGAGTGCTTTCCTATACAGGTCGAACTGCGGCGGCATCATGTCAAAGTCACCGGACTTTAGCATCGGCCAGTAAAGTAGACGTTGATTCTGGCCGGTGAAGAAGTCTCCGCCCCAGCGCCGCCAGTCCGGATCGTAGCCCGGTCTATCATCAAACGTCAGATTGCCGCCATTGAATTTGGTTGGGAATTCGCCGTAAGCGTTACCGCCCAATTGATAACGCATCAAGTTATAGTTCTTCCCCATCTGCCAAATGGGTGACTTTTCGTCCTTCTGATCGGGACTAACCACAATCCGACTGCGGTCCCAGAACTTTTGCCACCAGTCTTTGTTCTTGGCAAAGCTTCCTTTCGTCTCGAAAACTTTCTCACACGAAGCTTGCAATTCTGAAACCCAATCTTCCACATCGTCGCGCTGCGCGATGTGGGTCGCCACGAAGATGTGGTGATTCTTCACCGGTGATCGGCTCTTTAAAATCAAGGACTTGAAATCAGTCTTGTAATATCGGCCTTCACCTGCCCCATCACTCAACGCGTCTTCAGCAAAGAGTTTGCCACCCATCGTGCGATGCTTGATCACATTGGTCAGTTGGTCTTTGTACTGTTCCAGCCCTTGCTGTTTGATGCCAAAATTGGGAGACATCGTCTCGGCGGGATTGCGGTGATAGAAAAGAATGGAATCCCCGTCGTGCTTGAATCCTTCGTCCTTCAGTTTGATGACTTCGAACGGAGCAAGAACGTAGGAGAACGCCCCGAAGCGAATTGTCCCGATCTTTCCTTTCTCGATATTTTCTGGATTTTCAACCAAACTCTTATCTTCGGTGCGCCAGTTTTCGTACGCTGCGCGATAGCTGACTGGTTGATCGGCATCGATCGTTACGTTCACCGAATGAGTCAACTGATCGACCCAAAGATTGATCCGTATTTCAAAGTCCGCTTCGTCCTTCCCTTTGGCCCTGATGGCGATGTAACCGTCCTTCAGGATCAGTTTTTGCGAGAAGTCCGTGCAGTCCTTCAGCGGATTGGGAGCGAGTGTGATGCGTATTCGTCCCAGCTTGATGTGTTCACCAATTTCCGTGAATGAACCGCTGCGCTGGATGTAGAACATCAAGTCACCGGTGGCCTTTTCGACCCAAACGTTGCAGGCCATATCGCCGGCACCGACCGGCATGTTGCCCGAAACGTTTTGGCTTGGGCTCGTCCACTCAATGTCGTAGCGGTCGGTCCAAAATCCGTTTTCAGAGGCTGCCGCACCGGTCATCAGACCGGCCACGGCTAAAACGCACAGTGTTCGAAACATCATTTCCTCTGAATGGCCATTCAGGTTCCCTGATGGCATCGATTCGTGTATTGCCTGTGTCGCATACACGGAACCACAAGAAGGGCGGATATCATCTACAACATCGATGAACACCTAGTCGTCGTCGCGTAGGAGAATTTCACATGGTGTAGTATTCTTCCCAACCCTTCCTAGGAGCATGCCCTTTGAGCAGTTGATTGGCCCGTTCGTTGTTGGTGATCTGCTTCTTCTCGGTATCGAACTTGAGCGTACCACCAAGTCGCTGCGCAATGCAGCCTAGCATGAAGACCTGTGTGAGAGGTCCTGATACGGCGAACTTCGAGTTGCATTCTTCCTTGCCCATCGCTGCGAGTAAGAAGTTCTTCATGTGGTTCTGATTGGTGTCTCCCGATGGAATTTCCGGCAACTCATTTTCTGCTTCGGTATCCGAAAGAACGCTCAGCTTCCCGCTGTGAGTACCACCGAGGAACGTCAAGTCGTCGCTGTAGATTAACTTGCCACATGCGGGCAATTTTTGGCCTGAGCTGAGTTCATCCGGACGTGGCGGCTTGTTGTTGACTCCGTCATACCAGTTAATCGACATCGCTGGCATACCCGGACCACGCTCGGCGAACTCGAACGCGATGGTTGTCGCCATCGGATAGATAAAGTCGTTCTGGCCTTCTAGCTTGTCGGCGCGGATCTCGTACGGAAGGCCCAACTTCAGGAAGCGGTGGATGCTGTCGAGCGTGTGTGGGCCCCAGTCGCCGAAAGCACCATTGCCGTAGTCATACCAACCTCGCCAATTGCCTCCGTCCAAACGTTTGCTGTAGTCATGCATGGGCGCGGTGCCCGTCCAGACATCCCAGTTCATTTCGGCGGGCATTGGTTCGGCCGCCGGAAAACCGGTTACGTTTCCCCAAGGATGCCAGCGGCGCCCCTTGTTCATACAGGCGTCGACACGGCGCACGTTCTTGATGATCCCTTGCTCGACCCAAGTCTTGAACTGCATTCGCTGCGACGATGAGTGACCCTGATTGCCCATCTGGCAGATACCGTTGTGTTTCTTCTCTGCGGCGATCAACAGTTCGCATTCTTCGAAAGTGTGTGCGAGCGGTTTTTCAACATACACTGCAATTCCCTCGGCCATCGCACGCATTGTTACGGGGAAATGTCCGTGGTCAGGCACTCCCGCCGTGCAGGCGTCGATCTTGTCGCCCATTTCATCGAACATCGTGCGAAAATCGTCATAAACTTTGGCGTCAGGGTGTTGCTCTTTGAATCGCGCGGTGCGTGAAGGGTTGACATCACAAAGAGCAACCACATTCGTCATGCCCGTTTTGATCGCTTCGTTGCCGATACTCGCGCCTCGGCCACCGCAACCAATGATGGCCAAGTTGACCTTGTCGCTAGACTCCGCCCCGCTTGCAGGAAGAATGTTATACGAGCTGATCGCGGCTGACGCGGCAGTGGCTGTTTTCAGGAACGAACGTCGGTTGGTTCTTTTCATCGAATTGCTCATGGAGGGGGGGGCTTTTTGGGGAGGGAAACGCCTGAAACATGCAGACACTGACCACAACGGTCAATCCAGAGGAAACAAGACTGCTAAGTTTGTCACCCTAGTGTGATGAATGCTCCGTCGAAGAATGGCGGAACAACTAATGATAGTGTCTGAAGCACAAAAGATGAACATGAAAATGAAACGTATCGTTTATCGATTGACTGTTTGCCTGTTTTTTCCTCGCGACGGGAAGTCGGGCCACTTGGAATCCCGAAGATTCTTGCACGTCTTTCTAAAAAACCGTCGGCATGCTGGCACGCCGGGAATTCAGAAGCAAATCCTAGCACTACCACAAACGGTCTGCGGTCGCGACGCAGTCCAGGACCGTGCCGTATGTCGCTGCTGAAATAGTCTGGAGCATCCCGAGTTCCCTTTGTTGTGTGAACATTGTCAGATCCGCCGCCGACAAGTCGCAGGGGTGCAGCTTGATATCGGTCGTCGGCCTATCGCGACTCTGTGGTAACTCGCCTCAAGGTCCGTCCGTTGTTTGCCGATAGATTGTTTTTCTCGAACGGGTCTGTACATGTTCCCCGCGTCTACTTTTCCGGTGATTGCAACTTGTTAATCAGATATTCAGTCGGACTTTTGTGCTGCACGTTCGGCGCACCGGGGTAGCACACCTCGCACTGGACGCCAAGTTCATCGCACCGCTCCTTTAGTTTCACACCAAAGATTGCTGAGTGAGTTGGATCTTTTTCGACTCGATTCTCGGATGGTGCGACAGTGAAGATCATGTAGGTCGGCGGGTCATCGGATGTTAGCAGTTCGTAGGGTGAATACTCTCTGATCCATGGCAGAATTTTGTCGCGGGCTGCGATAAACGCTTCAAAGTCATTCAAATTAAAGGCGTGCGCGCCGTATGTGCTGTTGGCTATCCATTCTTTCATTTGGACGGGATCGAGCGTTGTCTGCGGTCGCGTCACAGCCAGGAAATTCGGCCGGGATGACTCACGGGCGACTGGAGCCGCGCTATTCGGGTCGGCGAGGTCTTTATGATAGCCGATCCAAAGACAGGAACATGCACCCGCTGATCCGCCGGCTGCTCCAATCCTCGTCTTGTCAATGTTCCAATCGGCCGATTTACTACGAACAAACTGAAGTGCCATGGCCGCATCTTCCAAAGGTGCTTTAACCGGCGGCTGGACATCTTGCGCGTGTTTCATCAACCGGTAGTGGATCGACACGACTGAAATGCCGTTCTCAAGCAAGCGTGCCGTGTCAACAAGCTTGTGGAGCTTTTGCTGACTACTGCCTCCACGCCAACCACCTCCGTGAATAACGAAAACCAAGGGCGTCGGCTCGTCAGACTCAGCCTTCCAAAAATCGAGAGTGTGTCGCGAGTGATCACCGTAGCGAACGTTGGCAATTGTCACTGCGGGTATCGATGGATCGTAACCCGTACTGGCGCGGTCGTTCGTGGTTTGGCTTGTCGACTTTGTTTTGGCGGCATCGTGTTGATTTGGGTTCGCCAGGGCGTGGGTGGAAACGCATCCGAAACAAATAAGCAGGGTCGCGGAAAGTTTAACCATCGTTTGTCTCTCTAAGTGTTAATCACCAGGTCAATATCGGTAATCTGCTCCATCGCGGCTCCGCTGGCAACTCGCCTCCAATTCGGCCAATTGCTCACGGAGAATTTCTACCTGATCTGGCAACGTTTTGGATAAATCGATTTTCTCGAACGGGTCTTTCGCAAGGTCAAACAGACGCATGCGGCCGTCCTTCTTGGCTTCCTGAAGCAGTTTCCAGTCGCCTGAGATGATTGCTTTACCATCAATACCATTGTGCAACCTGCGATAGCCAAAGAACAGACTTCGATCTGGTTTCCCGGCTTCGCCGCATATCACCGGCATCAAATCAATACCATCGATTGGCCGAGAAGCTTTTCTTACCATCGAATTTCCCACAATCGACGCAACCGTCGGCAGGAAATCCACTGTACTGCATCGCACGTCCGTTGAGGTTCCGGCCGGAATTTTACCAGGCCACTCAGCACAGGCCGGAACCATCACGCCACCTTCGTACATTGTATGCTTATGGCCTTTGAAAGGTCCCGCCGACGCGACACCCTTCTGCGTTAATCCGTCGGAAGGACCATTGTCGCTGCAAAAGAAGATCACCGTATTCTTCTCAATACCAAGCTCACGCAGCTTGGTTCGTAGGCGGCCAATCTGCTGATCCATTGCCGTGATACAACCGTAGTAGTTTTTCCGCGTGGTCCCCGCTTTGGGGTAGAGCTTCTTGAACTCGTCACCGGCGACCACCGGTTCATGCGGAGCGTGGAACCAAACCGTCGCGAGAAACGGCTGGGCCTGGTTCGCTTCGACGAATGGAATCACACGATCCATGATGATGCGACTGTCGTCACCGGACAGGTTCTCTTTCGCTTCGTGACCGTTGTGAACGTAGGGAAAGCCACCTTTCCACGGACCGCTCGGTTCGCCGCCCCAACTGTTCCAATCGTCGGGCGTGATCGTGGGATTCCAAGTCGGCACGGCACTGGTTGTAGCGAAGTACTCGTCGAAACCATGATGGGACGGCGGGGAATAAAAACCTCGTGTGCCGACTTCATCCGGCTTCACCCATCCGATGTGCCACTTGCCAAAGAAGCCGGTCGCATATCCTTGTTTTTTCAACATTTCCGCAATGGTGATTTCCCCAACACGCATGCCACCTGTGTGCGCAGCCAGGATGCCAAAACGAAACGGATAGCGCCCGGTTAGACAGCTTCCTCGCGTCGGAGAACAAAGCGGCGCTGCGGCGTAAAAGCGATCGAATCGGACCCCGCCGACTGCCATCGCATCAAGGTGAGGCGTCTTCACGACATCGTTGCCGTTGAAGCCGACATCGCCCCATCCCTGGTCGTCGCTCATCAGCAAAATGATGTTTGGCGATGCAGTCTCATCAGACGCCGCGAATGACTTCGTCGCCGGCAACGCCACGATGATGCCGAGAATGGTCATGTGGATGAGTGATTGAAAAGTCATTGCCGCCTTCGAGGAATGCTGATGGAGTGATCGAAAAGTGAGAGCCATCCGCATGATAGTATACAGCCTGCAACATTGCAGGTTCTGCAAAACACATTGCATGATTATTTCGTCGCTGGACGAAAAATTCGTCATGGACATCATGGAAGTCGATTCACCATCCGGTGTATTCATGGATGCGTGTGACAACCAAACCTACTACTGATTCAAAACGCGGGACGCTTCAGTGACTCTTGCCACAATTTGGGCGTGTTTGTCTGTCATCGCAAGCCATCGGGAAACCTCTCCCCAAACATTCTGGGGATTGATTCGCGTTCATGGAATCGCTCCTTCCCTTGTCGGTAGCGAGAGACGATTCGGACGCGAACCAAAGCTGCGTCCGCAAACAAACCTTGACCAGCATTAGCGGAACTTCCATCAGAGCGTCAACGACCGTTAGTAAGTCGGTGATCGTCATTGGCGTCAAAACATGCAGCAGCTTGGGCTGCGATCGACCATCGTCGCGCCCGATACCGAGCAACAAGCGGCAAAGCAACGTAGATCACAAGTGAAAGCAACAGAGCCTGCTACGGCTCGGGGAGTTAGACGACACTCAACAGGAAACCACCCAAGATGCTATAAAGCACGAGCATGGTGCGTCTTAAACGAACTCTTGAATGATCTCGGGACGCGGAGCAGGAATGACGATCTTGTCTACCAGCAACCCTTTTCGTTCGATCACCGCTCCGCCAACTTCGACGGCTTCACTAACGGACGCAACATCACCGGTCAGCGAGACCCAACCTTTGCCGCCGATCGCCATGGCCAAGTGAATCGTGATTAGTTGAACTGGCGTCGCCTTGACTGCCGCATCGGCTGCCTCGATGACCGACGCCACGCTGAATGCTTCGATGACGCCGAGCGCTTTGAGTTCGGGCAAGTGACTTATACCGCTGATGGCCGGAAAAACAGAGGGATGTACGTTGGGGATCACGAACTGATCCACCACCGTATGCGCCCCAGCCTTCGCGCCGGCTTCGATAGCCGAGGTCACGGCGTCAACGCCTCCGCCAATCAGCACCATGTATTTGCCAGGACAGATGGTCCGATTGACAATGATCTTCACGTTTGCGGTTTTGAGCACCGTGTCCGCGATCAAAAATCCGCGCGCGATGCTGGAGGTCTCCACGATGCCAATTGCGTTGCCGTTTTCCATCTATTTGCCGTTCGTTAAACTGTGATTTCGATACTGTTGGCTTTGACTGCCGTCACTTGACCGTCCAGACTGGCGTGTGCTGGACACCCCAATTGTTGCTCGTCAACGGTGGCGATGACGTCGCCACATTGGACCGTGTCACCTACGGACACAACCGGTTTTGCCGGTGCGCCGATGTGCGAGTTCAATGGAATCGTGACACGTTGCGGTTGCCAATGATCGAAGCTGACGAAGGGGGCCTTGCGATTGTAGGACGCCAGCCCCAGCCGAGTGATGAGTGTCGGAATAGGAATCTCGCGGCCTTTCCGGGCCGGGTGGGGATCGCGGAACAGAACTTCCAATTCCTGTTCAGTGCGTCCCAACTCATTTTCGCGTAGTACCTGTTTGGCATCCACGCAGATGTTTTTAGGGTCGAGCATTTCCGGACAGGCAATCATTGAACAGACATTGCACTCGCAACAGTATTGCGCCCACAGGCTGCTTCGTTGTTTGGCCTCGCCGGTCATCAGCAGTGTCCGCATGACGCGATGCGGTTCGATCGGATAGCCCATGATGTATCGCGGGCATAGCTCGGTACACAATGAACACTGGTCGCATTGCCCGTGACCGATCCGCGTGTACGTTTCCTGCGATTGAGTTTTGCGTTTCGCCAAATAGTGATCGCGTGGCAACGCAATGATTCCGCCCATGTTTTTGCCCACCGGCATGGATAGGTCCGTCGTGACACCTCCCATCATGATTCCGCCGGTTAGAATCAACGGATCGTCTACGGTTAGGCCTCCTGCCAATTCGAGGCAATCAGCGATGGAGACTCCAATCGGAACGACCGTTGTCAACGGTTCCGCGACGGCGCCGCAAACGGTGACGAACTTATCGACCACCGGCTTCCCTTCGGCGGCGAGGGCAACATTGACAATCGTTTCGACGTTGTCCACGACGCAACCAACATGCAGCGGAATTCCTCCAGGTGGAATCAATCGTCCGGAGATTTCGTACACCAGTATGTACTCGTCACCAGCCGGATAGACATCGGGATAGACGAGACTTTCAAAGCCATTCGACTCCAAATCCGGTTGGAAGCTCTCGACCACGTCTTGATTTTTCTTTTTTACGGCCACGGTAACGGTCGCGGCATCGGTCAAGTCGCGCAGGATTTGCAGTCCGCGGAAGAAGGCGTCCTGGCGTTGGAGCATCGACTCGCGGTCCTTCTGCAACAAGGGTTCACATTCCGCCCCGTTGGCAATCACGTGTTCGACCGTGGCGTCCAACTTCTTATAAGTTGGAAAACCGGCACCACCGGCCCCGATCACGCCGGCTTCCCTGATTAGCCTTAGCAGATCCTGTTTCGATTTCTTCTGCATGATGATCTGTGTTGTTATCAAAGGGGACTGTAGTTGTTGCGAAGCCGCTTGTTACTGCACGACGATGCGCCGTTATTCCTTTGCATCATCGGCAACCTCCATCGACGCGTTTCTTTCCTTCTCGGCTTGATCGGACCCATAGCATCACTCCAATCGAGTGAAGACCGGCGCGAGGTCTGTTTTTTGCCGCAGCCCCTCCACGCGAACGAGGTCGACGTTTCTTGGCCCAATGAGTCTATGCATTTTCGGTGTCACGGTCACGCTCCCTCCGTGAGGGTTGAAGGCGAGGAACGAGCCTGAGGGAGGGCCCGCGCGACCAAGGCCTTTCATGTTTCTACTGCTAGACCTCTCTTCACCGCCCGCCATGAGGGTGAAGGCAAAATCGCACGGCAGCTGACCCCGTGGCGGGAGGAGGTCATGATTTTAACCGGCCATGACTCGCGTTCAAGTCTGAAATGCGACACCGTAGCGATAATTTGCGACATGCCGTGGTTGGTGCTGAATTGGATACCTGTGTCGCGAGCCGTCGTGCTATCATCGGCCGCGCTTCTTGGCTTGCTTGGGTGTTCGGTCTGCGTTTCATCGATGGCAAAATTTTCGACAAGGCGGATCTTGGGCATGTCCAATGTCACAAAACCGAGTTCAAGTGCCGGCGAATCAGGCCTCCGTCGGAAGTCACCATTTGCGGCATCAACGAACAACGGATCAATAGGTTGACTGTGACGTCGACTCCGGGTCGATGCTGATTTTCTGGCATCTGATTGCCCAACGGTGGATGGTTGGCACAGCAGTTGATGTTGACATCAGTGTCGGCTTACTCTTTGGGCGGAGTTGCCGGGCCGTCAGCTAGGCCGTCAGCTAGGCCGTCAGCCGGGCCGTCAGCCGGGCCGATGCTGACGCAATCAAGTCCGAAAAGGGCGCCTTTGCTTTTCGGATTCTTCCCGACGACCTCCACTCGAAGTACATAGACGCTATCCACAGGATTAAACGTTCCGAGCACGATGGGGCGGTAAGACGTAGCCTTTTCGGCAGTGAAAAAATCCACGTTCTTCCCGACCGGCTTGCCGTTCACCGAAAAATTTAGAATGCCGTAGTCCTGGGCTTTTGTGGCGTGCAGCGTCAACGTCTCGGCCGCTGGACTCTTTGCGGGCACGGTACTCGACGCCGGAATACGGATCTCCACTACATCACCAATCTGGGCATTCTTGAACAACAATTGATTGTCCAAGTTCCATGATCCCTTGAGCTTCAACCGCTTCAAATTTTGCGGCCTGAGGACAATGTTATCGGACTTGGAGATAACAATCTCGGCGTTAATCTCCACTGCGTTCTTAAACGTGCTGGTGGTCTGTGCAGCGTCGGTGTCCGGCAGTGGCGGCACATTGAGAACCTCGGCCGCGTCCGGCTTGCGGTTCGACGTTGTGTCCGCGAAGCCATACCAATAGGCCCCAACCCCGTAGCCCATGTCGCAATCGCTCCAGGACCAGACTTCCATGTCCAGTTGCAGTGAACTGGCAAACGGAATCGTGTCGAGCGATCGGGTTCGAGTCTCGACGCTATAGCCTTGGGTGTTTCTCTCGTTCGTTGTTTTTCGGTTTAATTTGTTGTAAACGTTTGATCGTGGCTGTGCGTGGAACGGATGCTCGTAAAAATCGGTACTGACACCACCCCATGAATAGCCGTAGTAGTCCTCCGTACCGGTTCCGAAGATGGACGGAAACTCCTCACCATCGATCCAGATTTTCTCGTCACCCTCACCCCACCATTTTTCGACCGGATTCATGATCGTGAGCGTGTCGCCGACGTAGACGCCTCGTCCCTTGGTCGTGATGTAATTCCAATCCGAGTAAGGTCGGGTCGCGACGGGGTATTGACCGCGCCAGCCTGCGTGAAAATACATCGATCGGTCGTCCCACTGCCAATCGCTGACGTTCACATTCAACTGAGCATCGACAGGCATCTCTCCGAGATTGACCAACGATACCGCTGCGGATGTCTGATAGGGCATCACCCAACGACACGTCATCGTGCCGTCGTCAGTGACCGTGCGATACCAGCCCTCCAGCGGATTCAGGCCAATGCCGCTGCCGAAGAAGTCGCCAATCGGGCACCAGACGGTTTCTTTGCCATCGAAGTTAATCTTGAGCACAACCGACCGAGTGACCGCAGGATCGTCGTCGTCGGCAAGTTTCAACGACAGCTTGCGAATCGCAGCTTCGCTGCCGTGTAAATTGCCAGGTAAATCGATCGAATGCTCGGCTCCCGGAGCGAGCGTCTGATTGAATGAAATTGGCTCGCCCTGCCGAGGCAGTCGCGGATCGAGCAATGACTTGCATGTCGAGTCGATCGTTGCTTTCGCCTCGTGAAAATCATCCATCGTGAAGCTTTTTACGTTTACGTCATCGGCGTAATCGCGGTAGGTAAATTGAAAGAAAAAGGGGTGATCGGACATCGTCACCTTGCACCCTTTGGCGTAGGGGATCGGAAAAAACGAGACGGCGGATCGCAGGGACTGATGGGCCAATGGAAAGGGGATCAGTCCGTTGCCCTGAAAAAGATCGAACATATTCCCTTCCAAGGCAGGCTCGGAATCACCATCGAGATAGAAGCGGAGCGTGATGTTGGTCTCTGCCTTTGTTTGACTCCGCCACGGTGCCCAAAATCGCGTCAGCACACCGGGGCCTTCATGTTCCATCACCACCCATTCCTTACGGCCATGATTTTCTTCGATGCGGATGAAATTGTGGTGTCGGTCATCTGTGTTTCGATCGAAGTTATTGAACCAACCTTCGGTATCCTCCGGAGTTTTGGACGCCCGATTATAGCTGCTGTCTTGTCTCAGCCGAAAATCGTTCTCAGGGAACCGAGCAACCGAGTCTCGATCAACCATTTCGTTCAACAAAGATTCGATGGATACCGGCTGGGCGGCACGAACTGCGGAGAAGCCCAAGGCGGTTACAGCTAGGCAGCACCACGCAAAACTTTTAATGTTGCAAATTTTGTTCATTGGAATCCAATCATGGAGGTTCGGTTCGTTCTTGTCACAACGGCTTGTCGATTTAGTCGTGGGATAGGCTTCCAGCCTGCGTCTGCGTGGACGCAGGGAGATTAAATGGCGTGAATCATGACAGCCTACAAGTCTATCCCGTAGGCGTCCAAGCAACAGTTGGTTATTTCGCTGGAAACGGTCCTCTTACGCGTCTGGTTACTTCTCTCAACGTAGTGCTAGACAGGCTGCACACTCAGGATTTGGCCGGCTTTGATGTCAAGTCCTTGCGGAAATTCAATGACGGTGTTTGGACCGTCTTTCTGGATTCGGGCATCGATATCGCGGCCGTCAAGTGTGACTACGATCTTGCTGGCATGGGTTCCTGGCGCACCGTCAAGGGTTAACTCCGTCAAATGAAGCTTGCCGTATCGCAGTTCGATAGTGTTTTTCTGCTGACCGGCTTTGACGGTCTGACTGAAACGCCCCCAGCCTTCCGCGGTGGTAAAGGCGGCGCGGAAGTTGTCTTGCTGCATGCGTGGCCCGAAGGCGAGTTTGCCCTCTGGTCCGTCGTATCGATACCCGAGCACGGCCATGAAGGCGCTGTAGCTCGACATGGCGCGAGCGTAGTGATCGCTGCATTCGATCTCGTTGTACGGGTTGCGGTCGCGCGGCAGGTAGCGGTCGTAAATCGCCTTGCCGATCGCCAACCCTTTTTCGAGCATCCCTTCCCAGATCATGTGGGCGGCGACCTGCCATTCGAAGCCGGTCATGCATTCATTCAAATAGCCCGCATAGTTTTTTTTGCCGCTCTTCGGTTCGATCTTCCCATGGGGGAACGAGCACATCACCAGTCCCGCGTTGCCTTCGACTGCATACCACCGCCCATCGGTCATAACTTTTCGAAAGTCGCCCACGTTGGGTGAAAAATTGAATGTCCAAAGCGAGTCGAGCGCCCGGCGGATCTTGTCCTGCGGTAGAATTCGGTCGAGGCCCACGTTCCGTAGCCAGAAATCGCCAAACACCTGATCGATGTGGCAACCGTTGGTGGAGCCGTGCTTCTCCGTTTCTGCTTTTCCCGGCTTATGGATGAAGTAGCCAAAGTCGTCATTCCAGAGCATCTCAACCATCGCCGGAGCCCCTTTCGCGACGATCCGTTCATAGCGCTGGGCCACCATTGGCTGTTTCATCTGTCGCGCCATCACTGCTGACGCCTTGAGCGCGGCGTGGTACAGATTGATCAGCCAAGGCACTTGCCCGAACCAGGGCTCGTCCAGCGTGTTGTGCTGGGCACCGGCAAGCAGTCCGTTTTCGTCTGGATCCCATTTGCGGATGACGTGATCCATCGATAGCTTCGTACGGTCCCAAATGCTTTCCAGGAACCGATAGTCTGTGGTCATCTGGCTTTCGCGCAGGACACGCAGAATCGTTCCACATTGACCGTCGATGGCATCTTCGAATTTACCGATCGAATGACGAAAGTTGATCGCGCCGTCACTAGGCCTGAACCCCTTGCCGTATTCGACCTTGTCACGACATTCACGTTCGATGACCGGGAAGATTCGCGACAACCCCTGGGCATATTGCCAGACGTGTGTGCAGTTGCCCGGGCAGCAATTCACACCTTCGTCCAGGTTGTACATGCCGCCTTGCAGAGCCAACCGTTCGGCCACCTGAGTCTGCATGCAATTGATGGGAATAAACGTTCGCTCCAGGAACCAATAAGGCAACGTGGAATCGTACCAGGTATCGGCCCATGTCTGGGTCGTTGTATGCAGTTCCGTATCCCGCACAGCCACGACCCCGGCCGCATCCGTCGCCGTCGGCCACAACGTGGAGTAATGGTTGATGTCGGGTGCTCCCGGACGACGTCCGAACGCCGTGACATATCTTGCGTTGGGAAATCGCCAGGACAGTACAAAGGAAACGGTTTCCTCTTCGCCGGGCTCAAGCGTCAGTGTGCGCCCGATCGAGGCAAATCCCCTCTCGCTGAAGGGGCTTTTGTAAACCTCGTCGTCTTTCTCGCTGTGTTGCTTTGGAATAAAAAGCCCAGACGTGCCTGGCTCCGATCGTGTGATGTCTACGATGTCCGGCTTTTCTTTACCCAATAGCCCCAACGCAATGGATCCAAAATCCGTTGCCTTTTCAAACGGCGCTTCCGTTTGTTGGTTTGTGGGTTTTGTAGAGAACACGATGTGGTCGACGTCAATATGTCCCCATCCACGCGACGATGCGTCTAGGATTTCAATGTGCGCCTGCTTGCCGACCAGTGTTGTCACGTTCCAGGTGGACCATGCCATGGCGTCCGATTGCTTGCCCGCCGCGGAGCGAACTTTCTTTCCACTGACCCACAAGCTGATATTCAGTGACTTCTCGTCCCGTCCGCCGGCAATGAGGAAATTGATGAAGGGTTTTTCAATCTTAAATTCAGGTGAGGTCAGTTTGCCCTGAAGTTCATCGCTACCAGTCCAAGAATTGACCAAGCCCTTGCCTTTGAAACCGGACAATACCTGAATCGTGCGACCGCCTAAGGCCGGCGCATCGCCAAAAGCTTCGCCTTCCGCTTTCCAGTCGCCGTAATCGTCACCTTCAAAATCGGCGAACACCTCGGTTTGTTCGCCGCGGTTATCCATGTCAGCAGGTTTCGTCCAACATTCCACAGCAGACAGTCCATCTTGTTCGCTATACCGACTTAACCGGATGCCGTTTTTCCCCTGTCCGCTTCTGAAGTTCGAGAAGTTTTCGACGTGACCCGCGATGGCCGTCTTTTGGATCTGGTCCGAGTTGTTTTTGATCGTGTAACGCATCACGATCACCGGATAGCTGGAATCGTCGCGGTTCAACGGGATGAAGGGGGTGTACGCTTCCAGTTCAACGTCCACGGGACACGCCGCATCCGCATAGGTCACCCTCGCCATCGGATACCGGTTCGTGAAGACCACATCCTCAAAGCCGTTGGAATCCAGCGTGAAGACTCGCTGTTCGCCGTCACAGTCGACTTGCAACGCAAAGCCCTGATTCATGGGGGATTGGATCGTATCGGGATCGGTGAACCGGGGACCTTTCCCAGTATGTTTTGCATCTCTGTTGCCGTCCAGATTCCAATACCAGAGCCGACCGTCGCCTCCCAGATAAACTTGACCGGTGCAAATGCCGTTAATGGGCATTCCGATGAATTTGAGATCATCTCCGGTCGCGGTTAACGGTTCGCCGCGTGCATACAGACTGGCGATCCAATCACTGCCCAACTTTTTGTCAGAGGGAATGATCTTCTCAAAATCCTCCGCGGCAAAGGGACCTGCCATCACGCTCGCTTGACCCGCCATCAACATGCCAGCGGTCAGGCCCGTCGCCTTGATAAATCCACGCCGTCCGATCGACCGCGGCGCACAACTATCTGTTTCTCCACAGCAGGAACTCTCGACAAGGTTCAATGGGTATGTTGGTTTCTCGTTCATTTGTTGATCGTGCCTATGCTACTGTTCGACGGGTAAGGTTAAGCTACTTGGTTGTTCGTGGGGCGCTGAGCCACTGGTTAAGTTCAGCAGTCAACGAAGCGACCAGTTCAGGATGGTCGTCGATGACGTTTCGCTGCTCGTTCGGGTCGGCATCGATGTTGAACAGCTCCACTGCCTTTCCGCCGAGAGCGAGCAATTTCCATTTCCCTCGCATGGTAACTTCGGTCGCATACGGTTTGGGTTTTGGATAGTGGCGTTGAACCTTCTTATACAGGTCGAGTTGCCAGAAGACCGTTCCTCGCGCTTCGACGCTTGGCGGACGCTCGCCCTTCATGTGAGGCAAGAGGCTTTGTCCATCGATCGGCAACTCACTCGGCAGTTCAACTCCGGCCGCTTCGCAGAACGTGGGCAGCAGATCATTCGTGTGGCCAAACGCACCCGATGTTTGGCCGGCTGGAATCGTCGCCGGCCACCGTGCCACCATCGGTACGCGAAGTCCTCCGTCATGCAAGTCGGCCTTGCCGCCCTTCAATTCGCCGATGAATCCTTCGTACGCTGCTCCATTGTCGCTCGTGAAAAGAACGAGTGTGTTGTCGGCGATTCCCAGTTCGTCGAGCTTGCCCAGGATCTGGCCGACTTTGGCGTCCATGTGCTGCACCATCGAGCGGAAGCAATGCTGATTCTCGCTGATGCCGTCCACTGCGGTACCAGACCAATGCGGCTCTGGAGCAGGCTCATAGGGTTTATGGGGAACCAAAAACCACAAGTTGACAAAAAATGGTTTCGGGTCGGCAGAGAGTTTTTCGATCAGCTCGATCGCATAGTCGCCGTTTGCGTCGGTTAAGTGTTTTGAATAGTAGGGATCATCCTCGTTGACCTGTTGGTCGTTTCGGATGAGCACGGTTCCGCCTTGTCGAAAGAGCGTTCGATCTCGGCCCATGCGGCCGCGAACAGGTTGCTGTTCGATCTGCGTTTGATAGAAGTTGAAACCGTGCTGGCGCGGGCCAGGCTGATCGTCCAGTCGCTTCCCTTGTGCGTCGACATGCAGGCCACCCAGATGCCACTTGCCCACATGCGCCGTGTTGTAGCCAGCGCCGTTAAGAAGTTCGGCAACGGTCGTCGCCGACTTGGGCAGCCATCGATTCACGTCGTTGAAATGTTTCGTGATACCGAACCGCAGCGGATATCGACCAGTCAACACCGAAGCTCGCGTCGGAGAGCAGACTGCCGACCCAGCGTAGAACCGGGAAAATCGCATCCCTTCAATGGCAAGCTTATCAAGATGAGGCGTTTTTACTGCGGGACTCCCAAAGCAGGAGAGGTCACCGTAGCCAAGATCGTCTGCCAGCAGCAGAACGATGTTAGGGCGGTCGTTCGCGAACGCTTCACCTGTCCGGACCACCAAGCCAAGGGCAACACAGGCAATGGAAAGAAACGAAATACAAAGACGCATCTCATGGATCGTGACGTAATGAGGGGGGATTTTGTCAGAAAGCGTCTTCATTTCCGTTTCAATCACGTGAATCGTTCCTTTGCATCCGCGGCAAATCAATTTTTCAAGCTCCGCATACTACTTCTTTGGAAATCCGATGCGTTAGCGAGGGAAAACGTTGATCGCGATAGTTCGGGTCCGAACTTTGCGTCCGCATCCATCGCAATCGGTTCGAAAGCGACATCGCCTTTGACATCGTTCGACTCAAGGCAGTAGACAACCGGGCCTCGTTTGACGGCAACCTGATTGCGGATCTGTTCGGTACGTGGATGGCCCGCCAACAAACGCGTCTTCATTTCCAGGTTGAGCTCGATTGTATCGCCCGCTTTCCACTCTCTCGCAACCTTGGCATAGCTGCCAGACTTCGTTGCAAGCGACATCGACTTGCCATTGACCTGGATGGATGCCTTGTTGGCCCAGCCTGGAATCCGCAGCTTCAAAGCGAGCGCACGATCAGGAGCATCTTGAATCGTCAGCTGGATCTTGCCGTCCCACGGATAGTTTGTGGTCTCCTTGAACTTCAGCCCCAACGTTTTCAGAGTAGCATCACAATTGGCGTAATGATGCAGCCAAAGCGTGTCTTCGGAGGTCGAGAAGAGATAGCACTGATAGGCTGCGACGTGACGCAAGACATTGGTCGGGCAGCATATATGCCTTAATCCCGGCACATGACGTTCGTGGTAGTCATGGCTCCAGAGTTCATGTTCCTTGCCATGCCAGCGCAACGGATTGGTGTACGACCATTGTGCGCCGTCAAGCTCGACGCCGGAAAGAATCGAGTTGTACCAACTCAGCTCCATGATCTCAGCGTAGCGTGCATCGCCGGTAGCCTGTAGCATGCGCCAATTCCACATCATGTTACCGACCATCCCACAGGTTTCGTTGTAGGCATTGTGATTGGGCAAATCGTACGGCGTGGTGATTCCTTCGTGAATAGGTTCCCAGCGACAAACCTGCCGCTCGCCTTCGACGAAGCTGCGCGTGACCGGTCCTTTGTGAACAGGGCTCACGCCGCCGGTGATGTACATCTTCTTCTCCGTCAGGTCAGCCCATAGCCGCTCTAGACCTTAATCAAGCGAAGCTTGATTTGTAAACAATTGAAAAAACTCGAAAACCCTCGGCGCCTAACGCGTGTATTAGAGGTTACCACAACTTCAATCCACGCACGCAAACAAGGGTTTCGAGTGAACAATAAGCTACGCGGAAAAGCCAAAGCACGCAAGCAAAGAATGTTATCAAACACGCCCAGGCTCAGCGAGTCGTGGTGACCCTGCAGCAGAGCGAAACCATTATCTGTCTTGTCGTGAAAGATGATGGCATCGGATTCGACCAAAATCAGACATTCTCCAAAGCAAGAGCAGGTTCCGGCTTCGGCCTGTTCAGCGTCCAGCAGCGAATGGCGGACATGGCAGGTTCAATGGAAGTTGTCTCGGCTCCGGGCCAGGGCTGCACCGTGACCCTAACGCTACCAGTGACTCGAGAGCGAGACGCTTGCCAGTGATCAACTATCCCGGAGGGATCCAAGCCATTGGCCGGTATTCGAGCACGAGCGAATACCACCGGAATACGGTGACCTCAACGATTCATTCATCTCTCAGGGATGACAGCCGCACGGCTGCGATCCCTGTCGGGATCGGCGTGGCGCGGGCGCGACTGGACCCCAGGTGCGCTCCCGCGACCTGGGGCCAATCGCTGCGATCCCTATCGGGATCAACTATCTCGGAGGAATGCAAAGAGGTGGGCAAAAACGGTGGAACACTTTCCGCGCAAGAACCATCTCGGCTCCGATGTCGATTCCGCGCAGTCCTGACAGCGTCTTAACTATCCGTCGAAATCTCATTTTCCTGGGCCGTCTCCCTCGTTTTTCACTCCTTGTGAGTGATGGGGCATTTGGATCAACACTGTTCGGGTCGCTTGGGTGGAATTCAGATTGCAAGCGAGCAACAAGATAATCAACCGATCACGATCATAAAGGTCAAGTGAAAGATCAGGCGAACCTGATCGGTGTTCTCAATACCTTGCACCAAATGCGTATGACCATCCTGTCGGTGATTTGTGATCCTTGCAACGAATCGGAAGTCAATCTCTAAACGCCGTCGGGATTGCGGAATCGATATCGCCAAAGAAACAGAAAATTGACTATCGGTATCCAAGCCAAGAAGAGCAGTCATGTTGGTCTTATCACGGAAAGAGAACGATTCAATCGTCATCAATGGAAACATCACGATCGTTGTGGCGAGAATCCAGGGTGGGAAAGTTCGTCTTGGCATCGAAGCTCCGCAAGATGTTCCAATTCATCGACAGGAAGTCAAGAACGGACTGAACCGAGACACGACAGAGAAAACGCTTGGCGGCAGATAACCCTTACCTAGTATTATGACCGTTTTTCAGTTCTGAACTCCTTGTTTTGGTGATCTGATTGCGTCCGGTCTTGTTGTCACGTTAACGAACAGAACATACGTGCTCACCAGCAAAACCCATAACCCGAACAGCAATGCGATCCACGCAAAACCGGTGATGGCTAGCAGTAAAACCAATCCAAACACAAAGCCGGCCACCGATATCCATTTTGAAAGAACCTGAGTGCGCAGCCCGATCGTCGAAGTCACGAACATGAACACGGCCGCCATTCGCATGCTAAAGGTATTCATCAAGGCGTAGGCCATGCCTCGGCCAAATCGGTAGCTTTCGATGTGCTCATTAGCACCGCGAACACGATGCCGCTGATCGCGACCATTCGTGGTGGTGGAATCAATCGACTTTCGGGCGGTGTCGTCAAATCGCATCATTCAAAAAACGACTATCGACTATCAGGCATTTAGATCATCTGCAAAGCGGTGCCTTGCTTCAAACCTGCATCTTCTGATTCCTTGTGCCTGTCTGCTCACGGATTGTCTGGGACAACCAGCCAACGACGCGGTCTTCCATGAACCTGTAGAACGGATTATGACGACATCGAACAAACAGCGAACTGGACAACAGCAATGCACTCGGCTCGCCGCGCAAAGTTAGCGATCCCAGTGACAGGCCGGTGTCGGCAGTTGCCTCAGACGTTCCGTAAATTCGATCGTCCGATGGAATCGGTACAGCGATATGGGAAAGTGAAACAATCGATTCTGGCCAATACATATCCGTCGTTTGTTCTTCCCATGATTCCCCATCTCGTGTCTGCACCAGGACCTGCCGTGATTCTGGATTTGAGTTTCTCAACACGGAAAGCGTATACGGCAGGTCGGTTCTCTTGAGTTTGGGAAATATTTTCTTTTCGAACGACAAATTAAACAGGTTGCTAAGCCTGTCCACTCGATCAATATCGAATAGAAACAACTCACTCGACTCGGATTTCAGGCGATCAAACAATACGGTTATCAACTTGGGGACGACAACTGTAGAGTCCACCATCGATTGCATCGCGAGCACCGGTGGCATTTCAGCCATGCGGCCAGATTTCTCCAGCGTGGCAAGTTTCTTCTCTACCGTTTTCGTCATCGCCCATGCCTGGACGTTGGCATTCATTGGCCACGAACTAAATTTATAAGGATCAACTTCAGCGCTAATATTCGACCACTGTGCTTTCTTGTTCCGTGAAACCAGGGCGACGGTGTGGTAAACACGGGTGATCCTGGCCATCGGGTTAATTCCGATCATTGGCGAAAACAAAACGATGGCATCTACTTTGGGTAAGGAACTGTCTTCGAGGGAGCAAAGCGTATAATGAATACTTAAAGCGCCACCATTGGAGTAACCTCCCAGAATCAATGGGCACTCCTTCGGCAGCTCGGCGCGCAAACCCTGCATGGCGACCTGAACTGCGGCGGTCCAGTCCTGCCAAACCACTTTGGCAAGCGCACTGGGGCTCGTACCGTGACCCGGGACGCGCAGCCAGACTACCGTATATCCTTCGGCGTGAAGCCTCTGGCCCAGCGTTCTCAGCGAGTAGGGTGAATCGCTCAATCCATGTATCAGCAGCACGCCGCCAATCGGGTTGGCCGCTCGAAGCACATGGGATCGGTTCCAGTTACGATCAGCAATCGTTGCTGGATTACAAACCGAATCTTGATGATAGCGACTATAGTCCCCGGGCGAATGACTGGCCCAGGGCCCGTTGATATAGGCATCAAGTTCCTGAAACACGCGATCTTCCTGTGCAAGGTAGTCGTTAAAGCTATACCCGTCGATCGCGTCGGACGCCCTAAATTCGGATTCCGGTTTCTGAAGATGCCAGCCTTGTAGATCGGGTAGTGATTTCGCCAATCGCACCCATAAAAACAAGATTGCCATCGTCGCCAGAATGGCCGAGAAAATAAGATTCGCAACGACCAGCCCAATGATGCGATAGACTTGAAAATTCCATCCTCGATCGGGCATCGATTTTGCGAAGTCGTACCATTCGTAGATCAGCCACACGGGAGCCAGCGCGGCACCGATTAACAGTAACCACATCGCCAACCGCAGCAGCTTCGATCGTTTGGTCACCGTATTATTCATGTTGAAAATCGCCTTTGCTCTTGGTCGGCATGCTTGTTTTGCTTACTCAAGGATTTCGCGTGGTTACTATTATGTTATCCGAAACCTACGATCGAAAAAGCAATTCAAACGGCCCTACCACTCGTCAATGAGGATGACTCAACGTTTTGTCATATTCAATGTCTTCCCATTGTCAGTTCGTGCCGTTTCGCATGACCCAAGTGCCAGACTCGCTCACCAAAAAGTGTCGCCTTGCGATGTCAAAATGGATTTTATGATATGCTTCGATTAGAAAAACAGCGGGACGATACGACACTACGCGCGGAGTAATCGAAGTGACTGACGATAAATTTCTTTTGCTGAAACGGCATGTTTGCTCGGAAGGTTTAAGCGATGAAGTCGCGCGCGAAATCGCCGACCAATGTACATTGAATAGGCTCGAACCAGGTGAATATCTACATCGTGCCAAAGAAACGTTCACGTCCGTGTACTTCCTTATTCACGGCCGTGTTCACCAATCGGTCCTGGATTTTCGCGGCAATGTGATGGTGCAGCGACACCAAACTGCAGGTGCTCAAATCGGGGCTCTGGCATGTGCCTTGGGCGAACCGGCACCGTTGGATATCGTGGCCGAGGAACCGTCCACGTTACTTAGCATGGATTATCAAGTCGCCCTTCGGTTGACAAAAAAGCATCAAGGTTTTCGACAGAACTACTCGAAAATGATTGCGGATGCCGTGATGCATCTGATCATGAAAGACCGCAAGCAACTTAAGCCGACACTGGTCGGCATATTTCATCAATCATCGGCAACCCGCCCGCTGACAGGTCGATTGATCAAGCGACTAAAAGAGTTGGGAGAAAGACCCCACATCATGACGGATCAATCGGATTGGCAGTCCATCGATGACGTCCCGGAATTCAGCCTGACCAAAGATGGAGACTTTTTGCCGACCAACGAGATTCAACAGAAATACGCTTCGTGGTCGGATTCCAAGCGGACCTTTATGGATGTCGATGCCGCGCTGGACTTTGAACGAATAACCAAAGTCTTCCAGGTTTGCGAAAAAGTCTTTTGGTGCGTGACACCAGAAAATTGGCGGGATTCCGTCACTCGACTTAACGCGATCGTCGAACATGCGCCCGGATGGAAAAACAAAATTAATGTCGTCTGGCTGCTGCCCGGAGATTGTCGATTTGCTCCTTTGGCACCGGATTTGAACGACCTTGCCAAGCGAAACTTCAAGCTCTCTTTTGAAGAGCCACCGAAAAATCAGAGCCGAGAACTGTACAACGGTTTTGAGCGGATCATCCATCAATTAAGGGGAATCAGGATCGGCGTCGCGCTCGGTGGTGGCGCGGCGCGAGGCATGGCTCACCTGGGCGTACTGAAAGTTCTAGAACAGAACGGAATCGTCATCGATATGATTGCCGGCACCAGTGTGGGAGCCATGACCGGAATCCTCTATGCGTCAGGATTGGATCCCGATTACAACGTCGACTGTTTTGTCAGTGATTTGAAACCTGGCTGGCTATTCCGGCATCTTCCCAATGGCGGATACTGGTACCTCCTCTATAAATACCGACGCCGACAGTTTGATCCAATGTTAAGAAAGTATTTGAGAGACAGCCGCCTGGAACAACTTGCGATTCCCGTTCAATCGGTAACCGTCGACTTGATCAGTGCACAACCGGTTGTACGTGCGGCAGGGGACTCCGTGCATGCCATTACCGAAAGTATTAACTTGCCCGTACTCTCGACACCCATTAATCGTGATGGCAGGTCGTTAGTTGATGGTGGGATTGTCAACAACGTGCCGGCTGACCTGTTGGTCGCCAACGGATGCAATTTTGTCATCGCCGCCAGTGTGACCGCAAGTTTGGAAAAACAATTTGCCAAGAATCGTTCGGACACCCCAACTTCCAACATGAAATCGGCATCGGCGATCAACACAATTTTGAGGACCTATGTCGTGCAAAATGTAAACATGAATTCGGTCGGCGTCGCGCCCGCAGACTTTGTAATTCAGCCGGATGTGACCGAATTCGACCTTGCCGAGTTTGTGCGGGCCGACGAAATGGCGGCCACTGGCGCAGCGACGGCACTGGAGGCGATTCCCAAACTAAAAGAACTCCTGGCTGAAGTCGACCCACAACTTTTTGCCAACGAATAGGCCTTGCCATTACCCACATTTTCATCCCCAAGGGATCCAAGCCATTAGCCGGTGGTGAGAGCGCGAGCGAACACCACCGGTGACGAGGAAACGTGGGCATGTCGACCCCGAAGGGCGTCGCAGCTATTAGCCTTGTCAAACCCACATTTTTATCCCGAAGGGATTGCAAGCCATTAGCCGGTGGTAAGCGCTAGCGCCACCACCGGATGTGCAGGAAACATCAAACCATCGACCCTGAAAGGGTCGCAGCACGATCGCTGCAACCCCTCCGGGGTAGACGTGCGTTCTGTTTCACAGGCGTCCCCGGATGCGCTATCGCGATCCGGGGCTAATTGCTTTTAATCCCTTCGGGATAAACTACGGGTCACGCGAATCCTACTCCAAATACTTTTTCATCAGGCCGGCCTTTCGAGGGCGAAACCTTCATGGCTGTAACCGCTTCGCGGTAAATAGCGGTTGCACGCGCGAAAGTCGACGACGCGGGCCCTTCTTTTTCGCCGACTCCCTTGTTTATCACTCGTTGTGAGTGATGCGATCTTCTTCATACAGTCGCATCATGAACGTTGAATTAGGGCGAGGAACACCGGACGCAGTGAATGGGTGGAGGCGTTGATGATGCCAAGCGAACAGCGGCCACAGTTTGCACCGGCTAAGCCGGGCTGCTACCGCATCGCAGTTCAGGGGTGCCTGGACGAGCAAAAATGGTCTGGACGCTTGAGCGGCATGCGGATTGCCAGCCAGATAGAAGACGATCAACAAGCGGTCACGATCCTGAATGGTGAAGTGCGAGATCAAGCCGAACTCATTGGCATACTCAATACCCTGTACCAACCGCACATGAACATCCTGTCGGTGAACGGTTCACCATGTAACCAACCAAACGCCAATCACGAAACGTCATCGTAAAAGTGACAAGTCACGACAACTCGGTAATAATGACCGGGTTATTGAAAGTTGAAACAAATGGAACTCGGGGAGAACGTCAGTATGAAAATAAGACAACAAACGCATCCGAACGCACTCGCACTGGATGATGACAGGACAGACGTTGTACGCACAGTAGATGTGCTTAGCGGCGTCAACATCATAGTCCTCGTCGCGATGCTTTTCGTGTCTGGAGTAACGACAACGGTCGTCATGGCTCAGGAAAAGGCACAAGTTGACCGCACCGAATTGCCGATCAAGGCGCCGTGGTATCCGCCGATCACCACCTTGGACGCCCGCGACGCCAAGGCGCCGCCTGTGTTCGAGGTTAAAGCACCGAAGGATGCACCGAACGTTGTCGTCATCCTGCTTGATGATCTTGGCTTCGGCGGAACGGGCGCGACGGGAAGTATCCTGCCAACACCACAATTCGACAAGCTCGCCAAGAGCGGATTGCTGTACAACCAATTCCACACCACGGCACTTTGCTCACCGACTCGGCAAGCTCTGATTACCGGTCGCAATCACCACTCATGCAACCAGGCCAAGATTACGGAAGTCGCGACCGCCTTTCCCGGCGCGACCGGCATGCTGCCCAACGACATCGCGACCATCGCCGAGACGCTGCGACTAAACGGTTATAGCACCGCTGCGTATGGCAAACACCATGAAACAGCTGTCTGGGAGATTAGTCCCTCAGGGCCGTTCACCCGCTGGCCAAACTTCACAGGCTTTGATGAGTTCTACGGGTTCTTGGGCGGTGAGACCAACCAATGGTCGCCGGCTGTCTATCACAATCTCAACCGTGTCGAGACGCCAGAAGACCCGGACTATCACTTTATGAATGACATGGCCACGAAGTCCATCGAGTGGATGCGATTCCAGCAGGCACTCACGCCGGACAAGCCGTTCTTCGTTTACTTCGCCCCGGGAGCCGTGCATGCACCGCATCACGTACCAAAATCTTACATCCAAAAACAAAGGGGTAATTTCGACCAAGGCTGGGACGTGATCCGCGAGCGAATCTTCGAACAACAGAAGAAGCTGGGCGTCATTCCTAAAGACACCAAGCTGGCGAAGAAGCCGGATGATATCAAAGACTGGGCGGATCTTTCGGCCAAAGAGAAAAAGCTCTACGCCCGGCAGGCCGAAGTCTTTGCTGCCTTCCTGGATATGACCGACCATGAAACGGGGCGCGTGATTCAATCAATCGAAGATATGGGTGAACTCGACAACACGCTGATCTTCTATATCGCTGGTGACAATGGCACGAGCGCCGAAGGCGGGATGTCCGGATTGTACAACGAGATGACGTACTTCAATGGAGAACCACAGGGGTCGGACATCGATTTCATGTTGAAGCACTACGACGATTGGGGTGGCCCATCCACGTATCCGCACATGGCAGCGGGCTGGGCAGTCGCATTTGATTCGCCGTTCACGTGGACCAAGCAAGTCGCTTCCAATTATGGCGGTACTCGCAACGCCATGGTGGTTTCCTGGCCGGATCGTATCAAAGCGAAAGGTGAAATCCGTAATCAGTGGCACCACGTGATCGATGTTGCGCCGACCATCCTTGAAGCCGCTGGCCTCCCGGAACCGCGAATCGTCAATGGCACGCCACAACGGCCGATCGAGGGAACCAGTATGGCCTACACCTGGGAATATCCCAATGCGCCAAGTCAGCATTCGATCCAGTACTTTGAGATGTTCGGGAACCGCGGAATCTATTTCGACGGGTGGTTCGCTGGCACGTTGCACATGAAGCCGTGGGCGAACCCCGAAACGCGATTCACCGAGGACACTTGGGAGCTCTATCACGTTGCCGAAGATTTCAGTATGTCGACAGATCTATCCAGACAACACCCCGACATCCTGGCCAAATTACAGCAAGCTTTTCTGGCCGAAGCGGTCAAATACAAAGTGTTGCCACTGGACGATCGACGGCAGGAGTTGTTCAACCCCAAACTGGCCGGTCGCCCTGATCTGATGTTCGGACGCGAGAGCCTGACGTTATACGAGGGCATGAACGGACTGCTCGAAAATGACTTCATCAATATCAAGAACACGTCGTTTGAAATCGTGGCCGAAGTTGACAGCGGAGACAAACCGGCCAACGGGGTCATCGTCGCTCAGGGCGGACGCTTCGGCGGTTGGGCGCTGCATGTGAAAGACGGAGTGCCGAGATACACGTACAACTATCTCGGCCTCAAGCACTCGGTCGCCGCGGGCACTGCCAAATTGCCCACCGGCAAGGCAGCGGTAAAGATGAACTTTGCCTACGACGGTGGAGAGAAACCCGGTGCCGGTGGCACGGCGACTCTGTACGTCAACGACAAGTCCGTGGCTACCGTGAAGGTTCCCAAAACGGAATTTTCAGTCTTCTCAGCCGACGAATCGGCCGGAGTCGGCATCGACATGGAAACGACCGTTTCCGAAGAGTACGACCGCGAGGGTAGCAAGTACACCGGCAAGATTGAAAAGGTGACCATCACGCTGAAAGACTAAGCAAGTAAAAAATCGAGGGCAAGGAAGCCATCGACAATAAAGAGCACGTGGTGGCGCCGGGCTTCATCGAGATGCATGACCACAACACCGCGGCGCCGTTGGCGCCCGCGTTGGCGTTTGCCCATCACGCAAACAGATAAGAATCCAGTTCTAAATTTTCATAAAGATGGAACATACACATGACAGCTTTAACCGTTTAGAAATTTGAATCAGCGACCGACGCTGGTGAAGCGTTCGCCCAAAATGACAGAACTCTAAAAACAATAACTCATTGAAATTGCCGATGCCGCCATCGTTGAATGGCCGAAAGGAATAAAGAAACCCAAAACGGGACACGCCGCCGACCTGCCCACAGCGGGAACGCTCAGCGGCGTATTTTTGGGGGATGCTGTTTGGGATGATCGTCTTCGTCCCCTTCTCTGGTATGGCCGTGGGCGCCGCGATGGACGTCTTGTCCGGTCATTTGGGCGACTTTGGCATTGACGACGACTTCATCAGTTCGGTTCGTGACTAGGTAACCCAAGGTACATCGACTCTGTTCATACTGACCGGAGAAGTGACCTTGGATAAAGTCGAACAAGAACTAAACGGCCAATTCGGCGCGCTGACTAAATCGAACTTGCCCCACGAACAAGAAGCCAGATTGCGAGGAGGTTTTGACGAGAAATAAGCTCTACTCAGGTTTTAATTTTTTGTGTTCAACATGTTAGGTGAAGGAAAAATACATGAGTGACTTTGTAGACATGACAGTTTTTTGCGGCAACTTACGAAAATCTGGACGCAGCCGAGTCGGACTTCGAACTTGTCAAGGCTCTGTATCATGAACTCGATCTGATGGATACGTTTGATGCTGCGGTTATTCGGAAGAACGAAAAGGGCAAAGTCAAAATCGTTCATAAACACGAACAACCGACGCGTGATGGGGCTTGGCTCAGTGCCGGCTGGGGGCTAACGACCGGATTGGTAGCCGCACTGTTCCCCGCTACGGCCATTGGTACAGGACGATTGGCGGTTACGACCGGTGCCGGTGCCGCCATCGGTGCACTCGCTGGACATGCTGTCGCCGGCATGAGCCGGAATGATCGAAAAGATCTTGGTGAAGGTCTCGACATGGGCGAAGCGGGCTTGATTGTGATCGCCGCAACCGATGTCGGCGCGCGCATAGAGAGTACATTGAATGCAGCCGAGAAAATCATCAAGAAGCAGATCAAGGCCGACCAGAAAGCGATCGGGAAAGAAATCAAGGAAGAGATCTAGTCTGGCCCCCAGGTGCGTTCCCGCAACCTAGGGCCAATCGCTGCGATCCCGATCGGGACCAACTATCCCGGAGGAATGCAAAGAGTTGGGCAAAACCGGTGGAACACTTTCCACGCAAAAACCGTCTGGGATCCGATATCGATTTCGCGCAGTCCTGGCAGCGTCTTGACTGTGCGTCGAACTCTCTTCGTTTTGGGCCGTCGCCCTCGTTTTTCACTCCTTGTGAGTGATGCGATCGCCTGTTTGCAGACGCATAGTAAGTTGCAAACAACGACCGTTTTCAGTTACCAATATTAATGGCAAGAAGATTGACGGCGGCACTTGGACATTCCCGCAACCGCAGCCGGGAAAGAGGAATTGGCCATCATTACACGCAGAAGACAACACACCTTAGCGCCCCCCCTTTTATCACTGCTGGGGTATGTCTTCTTTACCCACTGCTGTGAACAAATTGATATTTACTCAAATCGTTTTCCGCGTGAGACTTAGGGCTGATGGATGTTGGTATCCCCATCGACGCAGGAATGATTCACGCGGAGGCAGATCATGGATAGATTGGCGAATACGGTGACTGGTGCAAGCACACGAACTTTGAATTGGACACGCACGTTCCACCAATCTTCAGCGGTTCGGGCATCCCAACCGGAAAGCGATCAACGGCGTTGGTCGAATACTTCGACATCTACCCGACTTTGGCCCAATGGTGCGGATTGACGACTCCGAAGTCATGCGAGGGCGCGAATCTGTTGCCACTCTTCGCCGATCCATCACTTCCGGGAAAGCAAGCCGCACTGAGCCAGTATCCTTGCGGCGGCATGGGGTATTTGATTCGCAGCGGGAATTGGCGTTTCACGCGGTGGCAAGAGAAAACGGCAAGATCGTTGCTCGTGAGTTGCACGATCACTCGCAGTCCGACGTCGCTACGGAGAACGTTGCGGAGCTTCCCGAAAACGTGAATACGGTGAAGAAACTCGACGAGCTATTGTTGAAAATCGTTGGTAAATAGCAGTTAGCGGGAGACCGCTGGTTTACATTTTGGATGTTCGCGACATTCCCTTGTGACAGGTGAGATAGGCTTCCAGCCTGTCATCCTAGAAACGACAGGCTGGAAGCAGATCCCACTTATTTACCCCCGGAGATTTTCCATGCAGTCATTCCGTTTTCCAGCCATCTGCGTATTGCTGATTGGCATCGGGCTACCGCTATTCGCAGGCACAGCATCCACTGCTGAGCTGGACAAATACGGCGGCACGACAGCCATCAAAGGCGACGCAACCGGATTCTTTCACGTTGAAGAGATCGACGGACGTAGTTGGTTCATCACGCCAGAAGGAAATGCATTCTTTGCCGTTGCACTCAGTCACATGCTTTCGGGCGAAAGCGATGTCGCATGCCAAAATGTATACGGCGGCAATGCGGACAAATGGCTCAAAGATTCATTCGAAAAGGCTCGCGCAATGGGCTTCAACTGTGCGCTCGGTAGTGCGACCAGTCCGGAACGAAACTTAAACGGCTTCGTTGATGTTCCCAAAGCCGAAAAGCTGTTTCGCGAAGCGAACTTCCCGTTCGCGGTTGGCGTGATCTTACTGAAGCACCCGTGGGAATTCGTGGACGGCGAAACGCTGCCGGATATCTTTCATCCCGACTATGAGCAGCTGATCCGATCGCGAGCTGCCCAGGTCTGCCCTCGCTACAAAGACGATCCGCTGTGCATGGGCTACTATTATGGATTCGGAGCGTTCAACCAATCCGACCAGTGGGTCAATCATCACTTGTCGCTACCGCAGGGAAGTCCCGGCCGCGAAGTGTTGTCTGACTTGCTCATCAAGCGATACGCAGCCGATGTGAAAAAGTTCAATGCTGCCTATGGCACTTCTTTGAAGGACATGTCCGAATTGAAGTCGAGTTTTGATTTAGTGTATGAAAAGGAATACGAACGCCGCAACTATCCCCGCGTTGGCGAGACACTAGACAAACAAAAACTTGCCGACTTTGAAGCGATTGTGTCTCACATGTGCGTGACACTTTATCGGATCGGCCACGAGTCGATTCGTCGCTGGGACGGCAACCACTTGATCCTCGGTTCGTTCATCAAGGAATGGGCGTTATCAATTGATTCGTGGAAGAAAACAGCACCCTACGTTGACATGATCGCACCCCAGCACGTCAACGAATTCATTTCGGTGAATGATATTGCAGATGCAACCAACCTGCCGATCATCATGTCCGACGACTACTTTGGGTTCCACTATCCCGGCAAGACTGGCAGCCTGCACGCGGGGCTGGTTTCACACGAAGCACGTGGCGAGGTCTATTACGCGAACTTGATGCGGCACTTCAAAGACCCACAAGTCCTGGGCGTAACCTATTGCGCCTGCATGTACGATCAGGGCGGCAACACTCTAGCGAAGAACAACCAAAATGGTTTTTACTCGCTCGACGGTAAGCCTCGAGAGAAGTTGATTGAAGTGGTGACGGAGCTGAACGGGGCGGTCTACAAACACGCGGGCGATCCAGCATCGCCGGAGGAGCTAGAAGGGTTGCACACAGAGTTGTTCGGCAAATGGAAAGAACACAGCATTCGCCGCGGACGCTAGGTGGGATAGGCTTCCAGCCTGTCGTCATATTTCCATTCATTTATTCTTTCATTCTTTGTTCTCGTTTGACAGGCTGGATGCCTATCCCACTATGAAATACATCATCTTACTTGCAGCCATCCTGTCTGTCGAAACTTGCATCACGCACGCCGAAGACGCGACCGGGTTCATTCGTGTTGAACAAATCGACGGCGCTTGGTGGTTTATCAACGCGGATGGCGAGAAGTTTGTCAGCATTGGTGTGAACCACATCGAGCCGCATATGTGGCTTGCTCCGTATAACAAATCGGCGACGCTGAAAAAGTACGGCAGCGATATGATCAACCCAGACGGCCACTTCAACACGCACGGTGATGCCGCCAAGAAGTGGATCGACGCCCAAGTAAAGACCACTCGAGAGCTTGGTTTTAACACCTTCGGCAAGCACACTCACCCTGCGATTGATCCGAAGCTCTACCAAGAAAAGGTCTACTACATCGCATCGCTCGACACCGCTCCGCTTGCTGGTTGGCAAGAAAAACACGGTCGCGGGCCGAGGCCTGATGTGTTTTCAGTCGACTTCGAGAATCATGTCGCAGCGCGAGTTCGTCAAGTAACCGACTTGCACAAAAACCAACGGAACTTGATCGGGTATCTGTACACCGATGTGCCCAGTTGGGTGATGGGTCGCGCCGACCAGATGGAGCGGAACGATACGACGATGATTTATCCTTGGATCAATGCGATCCTGCCACTGGGCGAATCGTCACCAGGGAAACTGCGGTGGTTGGAACACCTGAAGCAGCGTTACCCAAACGCAGAAGTGGCCGCCAAGGTGTGGGGCATGCCTGTCAGCCCGACGTACGGTATTTCATGGAGAGAAATGGCGCGGCAAATGGATTGGTCAAACGCGACCGACGTCGCCGCCGCTAAGAAAGACATGCTGGCATTCATGCCAATCATTGCGGAGCAGTGGTACGGACTGCACGAACGACTCATTCGCAAACACGACCCGAACCACCTGATTCTTGGCGACAAGAATATGGTCATGTGGTACTACGATTTCATGCTGCCAGCGGTGAAGAAGCATGTCGATGTTGTCTGTGTGCAGGCATACGGGCCGTGGGAAAAAGACAGAAAGCTGTCCGACATGATCTACGAAGCAACCGGGAAACCGATCTTCAACGGAGACGGCTGCTTTGGTCTGGCAGGACCAAACCAGCAGGAGTGGGGCGTCAAGGGATTCCGCACCGGCGCCAAGTCGCTCAAAGACGTCGCGAGTCTGTACGAACAGATGCTGCGTGGCATGATGGCGACGCCTTACTACATCGGCTGGCATCATTGTGGCTACATGGAGCAGTGGGACGATGCCGAACGAGGCGACTCGCCCCGCAACGAGAACGGCTTCATGGATCCCTTTGAGACCCCCCACACTGAGTGGACCGACGTGATTCGAGAGGTCAACAACAAAGCGCCGGATCTGCACGAAGTGGCCAAGTAAGGTCTCAAAAGCAAACCGGCTCGCGAGATAGAGAAGATCAAGTTTAGACATCGAGCCTACATCAGTTATCACTGAAAGTGATGTCCGCGGTCCGAGGAAACGAGTCGTAAGTCAGTTCCCATGATTTTAAAAACTCGATCACATTTGGTTCTCGTTTCGTACCACGGTGAACGCGAATCGCAGCCTTTGATAATCCCCAACAGTAACAGAATGCTCGATAAACATTGGGAGCCAAGTTGTCTATTCGCATGACTCTTGTCATCCGTGTCGATAACGTTGAACCGTCGCGATCCAGCGAGGATCCGTTAGTGATGCCGCTCTGCTGAATTCGTTTCCGGCAACGATGCTCTAATGCGAGCAACTAACTCATCCGAATCCCTCTCTACGTCCCGATTTTTTTCGTGCTTAGCAGTTGTCCCACGCGCACAGTCACTGGCCCCAACAAAATGGGTTCCACAACTCAACTTGGCTTGTGGCACGAAAACACGCGGTTCCGTTGAGCCCTCTATGTTTTGGAACAGCCGAAAAATTGGATTTAGAGAAACGTCATCGTATGCTCGTTTTCGATCGTAATTCGATCCGTCTTGGCCACGACTTCTGAACAAGCTAACAAGATGAGTTTATCACCTTGCCAATTGCTTGGCGGAATCGGATGATGCGTTACTTCTTTCATACCATCTGACGAGACGGCATGAATAGTAATCGTGACACCGGGGGGCATAACACTCATTGTGGTTGAACCCTTATACCGATGGAAACTCGACCGTACGGATCATTTCGGGTCCACTGAACGTCGCCTCGACCCAAACCGGTTCATCGCTTGGATCCAAACGGATCGTTGTGCCAGGTTCTTTTCTCAGGCATTTTCCCCACGGTTGATCTTCGGCGTTGCTGGTGACAGAGAGCGGCACCAATGCTTTGCCTGAATCCCCCTCAGGCGTAGAAAAGGCAATGACGGCAATATCCTGATAGTCTCGCCAATCTTCTTCGCTGGGTTGAGGCAATGGCAAATGCAACGCGACGTTACTACCACCACTCACCTCTGAGCGGCAATACACGAGATGTCGCATTGCCTTTTCGGGAGTAAACCAGGGTCCGCCAGACATCGCTCAGCCCGGAAAGTTCTGCATCGTGAAACGTAAGCCGAGGCGTTGACACTCTTGAGCAACATGACGTACCGCGTCGTCCCAAGATTCACTCAAACATTTGATTTGAGGATCGACACTTGGCCATGGTCCACCGGATTGACCATGAAAGAACTGGACACACTCAATCTCAGCATTGGCAATCGCTTCTATATCGGCTGTAACACCTTGTTCGGCCACATTTCCGCCGATGAAATGGAACCAAGTCTCCGGATGAAAAACCTTAGCAGGATTCTGAAAAGAAATGACATCCTGATCATCCAATGGACTCTCGATCGTGGCAATCTCCGATACCGAAGGTGCAACAGGGTCTTGTGCAACAACAGCAAACGCCGGCGTCAGCAGCAGAATAACAGGACAACCCAGTCGCCATGGGCTTAGAAAGGTAATACCGCACATCGTTCTTTTCCTTTATCACTCTCGAAGCACATCCTTGAGTCGCATATTGTATAATCCTAAGGCCTTGCTCATTTTTACCGGCGACTCGAAGTGGTTATAGAAAGGTCTCAGCCTGTTTCATCCCACCACGTCTCGCGTAAAAACGATTTCCGATGTCCCCGCAGCTCGCCCAACATAGTGACCTGCCATAGAAAATCCGCAGCGATGCGAATCAACCAATTGTCCTTTCCCGCCTAAGTCGTTCCTATTGACCATCACTACCTACACATGCCTCTACCAGTGGTGAACAAGTTTTAAAAAGCCCCCCGTGCTGATTATCGCCACGTGTCAGTTTCCATCACCAAATTGTTGAGCGCAGGCAATCATGCGTCACGTCTCAACGGGAGAATTATCCAATGCAATCGGGTCAGCAAACCACTAACCTAGCTTTGATCCTTGGGACCATATTGATTGGGATGTCACCAATCCAAGGTCAGCAAAAGATCGGTACCCGGCAAATCCATCTCGACTTCCATACCTCCGAACACCTTCCGGAGATCGGCGCGGATTTTTCGAAGGAACAATTTCAAGAGGCCCTGAAGGTAGCCAACGTCAACGCCATCAACATCTTTGCAAAGGGGCATCATAGCTGGAGCTACTATCCGACGAAGGTCGGTCACGTACATCCGAATCTCGATTTCGACTTACTGGGTGCTCAAATCGAAGCATGCCATGAGATCGGCGTACTGTGTCCGTTCTATTTTACATTTGGTTGGTCGCATACGGATGCCACTCGACATCCCGAATGGTGTGCGCGAAATCAAGACGGAACGATGATAACGACATCGTCATACAATTTTGATGCAAAGCCGGATACCCCAAAGCCGAATTTCCAATGGATCAACATGTGTTGCAACACTCCTTACCACGATCACATGATGAAACAGGTCGAGGAGCTCTGTGAAATGTATCCCGTGGATGGGTTCTGGTTTGATATTTACCAAATCAATCGTCTCTGTTACTGCGAGACCTGTAAAAAACGGATGAAGGAACAAGGCTTCAATGTTGGAAACAAGCAAGACGTTCAGCGATTTCAAGGCGAGTCGTTCAAGAAGCACCAACGAGAGCTTTCGAAACTGATCCGCAATCGTCACCCGGAAGCCACGATCTACTTCAACGGAGTCACGTCAACCAGTCGTGGTGCTGCCAACTTTACCCTGAAGTTGTACGAGAATAATACGGTTCAGGATCTAGAGGACTTGCCAACAACGTGGGGTGGCTATGACAAGCTACCGATCCAATCAAAGTATTTCCTCAAGGCTGGCTATCCTGTGACCGCGATGAGTGGAAAATTCCATAAGGCTTGGGGCGAGTTCGGTGGGTTCAAGCATCCTAACGCTTTGAAGTACGAGGCAGCGTCCATGATTTCCTGGGGTGCGAATTGCAACTTTGGGGATCAGTTGCATCCCAACGGTCTAATGGACATGGACACTTACAAGAACATCGGCGTGGCGTACGAGTACGTCGAAAAGATCGAAGACTTTGGCGTTGGCGGGTTGCCGACGGCACGGGTCGGAGTTTGGCGCAGTTTCGACTCCGACCATGACGAGGGCGTCACTCAAATGCTTTTGGAATCGCACGTCAATTTTAATGTTGCCAATGTTGGCAACGAAGATTTGACAGATTTTGATGTCATCGTTGTCCCAGGGGTTCCCTGTTTGAACGAAGCTGACGCTGCGAGACTGAACGAATATGCAAAAGCTGGCGGGGCTCTACTGGTCATCGGCGAAGGTGCCATGGATCGGTCACGCCAAACGCTGTTGCTGGATATTGGTGCTGAGTTCGTTGGCTCGGGAACGTACGACCGAGACTATTTGGTCGTGGGCGACTCGATCGAGGACGGATTGGTCAACAGCCCTTTTCTTTGTTACACGCCAGGGCTACGGATCAAACCAGCGTCGGGTACCGAAGTTCTCGCTTCGATTCGCGAGCCATACTTCAGCCGAACTTACGAAAAGTTCACGTCTCACCAAAACACGCCCTACAAGTTGGAAGACGCTCCGCATCCCGGTGTGATTCGAAACGGCAACGTCATCTTCTTTGCTCACGAGTTGGACAGGATGTACTTCATCCACGGCGCACGTCTTCATCGCGACCTGTTTGCAAACGCTCTGAAACTTGTGCACAAAAGGCCGATGGTCGAGACCAAGCTTCCTAGCGCCGGCCGTGTCAGCCTGCTGCACCAAGCCGAACAAAAACGGTACGTGGCGCATTTGCTCTACGGACCACCCATTACGCGAGGACAATGCGAAGTGATCGAAGATCTTCCGACGCTTCACGACGTACCGCTCACCGTGAATCTCCCTGTTGACGTGAAGAAAGCGGTTTTGGTTCCGGCCATGAAAGAGTTACCGATCACAAAGAAGGATGGAAAGCTAACCGTGACCATCCCACAATTCTCTTGTCACTGCGCGGTGGCATTTGAGTACGAATAACGAAACGTGATGAACAACACAGGACCACACCACGATGAAACGGCGTGAATTCGTCAGGCTAGGTGCAGCAAGTTCCCTAAACGCTGGGCTATTCGGCATGGCCACCACTTCCGCTGCCGACGCCACCGTAAAGCTTGACCGATTTGGTGGTTGGACCGCGAAGAAGTTCGACGCCACGGGCTTCTTCCGTGTGGAGAAGGCCGATCGATGGTGGCTCGTTACGCCGGAGGGCAACGCGTTTCTGAGCTGGGGGATAAATCACCTTCACCCTGACCTGTGGAATCAGGACTACAACCGCGAGGCTTGGCAGAAAACACTGGGGCTACAGAAACTGTATGGACCGGAATTCAACGCTGCGCTCCGGTCGTGGTTCATGGGAATTTGTGACCGGTTTGGTTTTAACACCGTGGGTGTGCATACCAGCTTGAACATTGTCAACCAGCCGCAGCCTCAAATGGCTTACATGCAGCCGATCCGTTTTGTTGATCTTCCACATTGGAAACCCGACATTCCAGATAGCAACTTCATGGATCTGTTTTCGCCTGAATTTGCCTCGCACTGTGACGGCATGGCGAAAAAAATGGTTCTGCCGATCAAAGATGATCCCTTTTTGCTCGGTTACACCATGACCGACTGTACGCTGTTTACCGAAGAAGACCTACGTGAACGCCCCGACGTGATTGGAGGAAAGCGAAGAGAGTCGCGTGTTGGTTGGCCTCGTCGACTCAGGAACATGGGAGCAAAGGCGGCGGGAAAGAAGGCCTACGTCCAAACCATGCGGAATCTCTATCGCGACAGTATCGGCGACTTTAATACGACTTATGGCACGCCGTTTGATTCCTTTGATGCCTTGGCGACTGCTGAGCACTGGCGTCCTCAGACGCAGTTGTCTAACGCAAATGAAACTCGCGACAACATCGAGTTTCTGCAACGCTGCGTCGGCAAATACTACCAAACAGCGCGTGACGCGATTCGCCGCTACGACACGCACCACATGTTTGTTGGTGACAAGATCAATGCGAACACCGATTCGCTGGATACCGTTCTGCCGATCACCAGCCAGTACACCGATCTGATTTTCTATCAAATGTATGGCCGCTACGAGGTACAAAAACCCGGTTTGGATCGCTGGTCAAAGCTAACGGACAAACCGTTTATCAATGGTGATTCCGCGTTCACAATGACAACCGACATCATGCCACGTCCGTACGGTCCCGTCGCCGACAACTTGCAGCAGCGAGCCGAATGGACCGCCGAGTTCTTTCACCGAGCTTTCGAGCGACCGGACTTCGTTGGCTGGCACTATTGCGGATTGATTGACGCTCCGATTTTGGTGCCACGGAAAGCGAGTCGGCAACACTCTGGTTTGCTCAATGGTTTTGGAGACGCTTATCCTCAACTTGAGAAAATATTGAAAGAGTGCGCGGGCGACATCTACAATATCGCTAAGGGCTGATTTGTGGATTAATCCACGTAGGGTTTGGTTACCTACGATCTTGCGCAGCGCCCGTGTGCCGCGGTCTCCTTTGCCGACTCACCCGATGGTCCTTGGACAGCCCACAACAAAATCGTCATCCCCAATGGCGCCAAAGGTGAATGGGATCAGTATTCCATTCATGATCCCTACCCACTCGTGCACAACGGCCGCATCTACATCGATTACAAATCCGACTTTGGAGAAAAGCCTGACCTAGTACGCATGCAGGGATTAGCCACGGCCGACAATCCCCTAGGTCCTTTCACAAAACATCCGTTGAATCCTGTGATAACCTCGGGGCATGAAACGCCGCTCTTCCCGTTTCGCAAAGGCGTTGCCGCTCTGGTGTACAAAGATGGCCCCGAGCACAACACGATCCAGAAATGAAACAGCATCGCGTCAAGCATAAACCCGACGTTTTTTTTCGCCAAGGACTAAGCAAGCGACAGCTCAACAGAATCAGCAATGAAAACGCCGACCGCGTCAAAAATTAGTAAAAGAATATCTCAATGCAACAATTTGCAATCTGCCTGCATCTAAGGCAGCTGCTTCGCAACACTGGCTGTTAGTAGCAGAAATGTTTTTTGCTTGCTGTTAGTTCGTGGCAAATACTGCTCCTAGGTCTTGATAAAGTCCGTGCAAAGCTTGCGCACTCATGAACGACGCGAAACAAAGGATCGACGATAATACGATCCACTCGATCTTGTTCGGCCGGAACTTACCAAGCAGATCGCTCCGGCTGGAAAGGTACATCAGGCCCAGCAATGCCATCGGCATCACCAGCGAAATCCCCGCTTGTGATAACAGCAGCAGGAATACCGGCCGCGCTGTGAAAACGCCGAGAATGCTGACCGCCGTTAGGATGCCAAACACGATGCGTTTCTTCAAAGTGCGTGTCTCTCGCGGTCGCCCCGACAAATCATCGGTCAGCCAAGGAATTACCATCATGTTCGGCAGATGCGAGGAGATGCCTGCCGCCATGATCCCAATGACGAATACAAAAAGTGCGGCAGGACCAAAAACGGGCAGCAGCATCGGGATCATTTCCTTAATGTGATTCATCTTCAGCCCTTCCTCGTGGAGGGTTGCAGTGGCGGTGATCATCACGGCGGCGCTGAGCACAAACATCATCGAGGCACTAACCATTGCATCGCGTTTTTGAATCGCCCAGTCAGCCATCGTCCAACCATGATCCTTGACTTGGCCGCTGCGAATCAGAAAAGCAAACACCGAAACGGTTGTTCCGATCATCCCCGCTAGGATCACCATCGAATTGTTGTCGCTGCCCCGGGCAACCGCGGGCATTTTCGGAACAAAACCCTTCGCTACTGTTTCGAATCCAGGAAAGAACCAAATCGCGGAACCGATAAAGGCGACTCCCATCAGAGCCACCATAACACTCAGCATCGCTTCGAAACGCTTCGTGTTTCCAAGTAGGATCAAACCATAGACTATCAACGCCAAGATAATACCAATCACGACGCGGTTTCCCTCCACTAACCAGACCTCCTTGCAACAAACGAGGATGACGTCTGTCAGCAAGCCGATCATTGCCATTAACGCCGATAGGATAATGACAGCCAGTGCACTCCATAGAATCCAGGCAAACACAGGATGGATATGCCGATGGTAGGCCTCCATTGCTGTCAGGCCAGTTACCATCGTGAACCGGCTAAAGAAGTTGATCAGGTACCAAGTAATCAGGCAGCTGAGTGCAACTGCCCAGAGCAGGTCGGTTCCAAAATTCGCACCGGCTTTACTCATCGCTGTCAGGCTGCCGGTTCCGATGTTGTAACCGATCAGGAATATCCCTGGCGTCAGCGAGAACAAAAGAGCAGACAGCTTGTTCTTGATGCTCATTTCGTCGTTCGTCATTCCGTTACGTGAACGGGTTGTAGATTAGCGGATTGGTCATCTTCAATCGAGTGTTCTTCCACACGATGGACCACCACGCCACTAAGAATCGGCTTTCCTTTCTTGACATTCAGGCTCAAGCTAAGCTGGCCTGGTTTGCTCAGACTGCCGAGTATTTTCAGCTCGCGGTCGCTTCCTTCCTGGATCGCAAATGGGACGATCGACGGGGACAACATGGGCAATTCTCGCAATTCAACGTGACGCCAGTTTTTCCCGTCATCGGAGACCTCGACGCTGTAATTCGCTTTGCGGCTTTCTGCGCCATACCATTCAACTTCAATGGAGTCCGTTTCTTTTTCGCGGTCCAGACGGAACTGAATCCAGGCCTCGCCCTCGGTGGCCCAACGTGTGTTGGGATTGCCATCAAGCACGGCGGTGGCGGGATAGCCTCTCTCCGATGCACTCGCCTTTACCACTTGCTCGGGCGCTGCGTCGGAAAGGGTCTCAATACGGACTCGGTGAATGCTGTTCCACGCGTTTTGCGAATTGCCTTTACATGACAGACGCAAATGCGAGGCGTGAACGGGTGCAAAAGAAATCACTGGTGACGTTGAACTGCCAGACTCGATCAAACTCGCTTCTCCTTCGCCTGGACCGTCCAACCACAGACTCGCCTCATACTGCCCCGGGCGAAACAGACCGCCGACCGGAACGATCGCCGACAGTGGAATCGTGACAGGTTTTTCGATCACGTATCCCGCGTCTCGCACTGAACCCGCCACTTCGTGATCGCATGAGACGATGGTTCCATTGGTTTCTCGTTCGCCTCGCACCGACCAATAGTCGCCATCGGGATCGACAAAGAATGTGTGCTTGCCTCCCGACTGCGCAAGCGTTTCGTGATGAGTCGGACCGAAATTGATACGCAATGATTCCAGTCCAACTTTCTGGCACGCGGCAATGTAGTCAGTCAACCAGCGTGTTCCCAACGAAAGTACCATCGCCTCTTCGGTCCGGTCACCACCGTCGAGCTGTGACAGTCGTGAAAAAGCACGCATCGTTTCCCGTGGATCCGCGGACTTCAGCAATCGCTGTGCTGTGGCGTAGTCGCCCTTCTCGATCGCTTTTACGGCAGGCCGAAAGGCAAACTCTTGCACCTCACAGAAAGAAATGATTGTTGCTTCCAGTTCCTTGAAATATTCCACTCGGTGGCGGCCTTCCGGCGGCATTTTCGAGAGATCAACGCCCGACAATAGGTCCAACCGCCTTCGGCAACCTTGAACGGCTTCTTTAGGCTCGGGAATGTACTCCCTTGTTTTGAAAAACTGGTCGCCTGTTACTCGCCCAAAGATGGGAGCCTGCGTCCACCAGTCGTACAGGTACGCGGACATGGTTTCTTGGTTGACTTCACCGAACCAATGCAGGGCTGCTCGTCGGCAGGTTTCCTGGCAACTTTCGTTTCGAGTAGTCGCCCATACCTGTTTTTCATGATTCCGAAAATGCAGATCCAATGGTCGTTTCATCCAGTGGATAATTCCGTATCCACGAGCCTGTAACGTTTCGAGTGTATCGCAAAAGTTCTGCTGCGATTTCATCGGGCGGCCGATGTATTCGCCGTCGTCGTGATGCGCCCAAATGATCGGCATAACGCGCCCACTGGCGACTTCCAAATCGGCATAGGACTTTGGCACCTCAAAGAAGAACCCCGCGCGGTAACGCGGCATGCAATTCGAATCGAGCGGCATGATCGTAACGTCCTCGGGAAGGAACGTCACCAAAGCGGGGATGTATTCCGTGTTCCAACTGCCAGTACTAAGTCGAACATCAGTTCGCCCCATTGCGTCGAGGGACTCTCGATAAGCCGTCACGACTTTGTTGATCGCAAAGCTGCAGACCGACTGGTAATAATCCGCGGCTTCCGGTTTCCTCGCGATGATCTTGTTGTATTCAGCCTGCCATTCCACCGGCAACTGCTCTCGTTTCGTCAAAGCCCCCCATTCCGCAGCGTGCGAACGGCGCCACAGAGCCACGTCATCAATTTCGGGATAAAGCGTTAGCAGGGATTCCACCTGCGCTTGATAGAAGGCTCTGCCATCGGTCGAGTCCGGTTTGGGAAGCCATTTTCTGCCATTGCTGAATTTGGCTGATGACGGAAGCGTCTCGATCATGTCCTGCAACAGCACCGAGGTTGTATCGATATCGATTGCGAAGCAAATATCCATGCCGCGCCGCTCGGCACACTCAAAGACACGTTTCATCATCGACTGAGCTGCTTCGATGCGTTGCTCATCAGAAACCAGCGCCGCATCAGATCCAAATTCGGGACCATCGAAGATATCCCCCCCGGGAATCCGCCTTACATCATTGATGTGTTGTCGTCCCCAGTCACGTCCCTTACGACTTGAACCGTAATACCCGACCTCTTTAGTGATTCCATTAAACGTGTAAGTGAACATGGGATTGTTACCATACGCATGCACCATGATCGTGTTGAAGCCCATCTTCTGCGATTGCACAATCCAGGACTCCCAATCTTCGTAATTCCAACCAGTGCAACCGCTGAGGAAGTTGTGCCAGTTGAATACATATCTTTTGGACACCAAGGGCCGATCAGCTATGCTCCATTCGTGCAAGGAAAAATCACCAAGAGACGTTTCTGGCAAAGCGTCGCTTGTCAGGTAGAAACCGCATCCAAGCTTTTCCAGGATCCCGTAGACGCCATACATGACGCCGCGTGGATCAGCACCCAAGATGATGCCAGTGTTTTCCCCGTCGGTGGTCACCACATAGCTTTCTGGATGCTGGACTTTCTCGCGGCCGACTTGCTCGACGAGACCGGGCGCCGACTCCGGCGTACCCAGCTTGATCGTAAAACTGGAAGTGTTCGAAGCGTCCGACCGTATTTCAAACCGAGAATCCGGATAGAGTTTGGTAAGAAACGACACCAGTTCGTTTGCCGCGACCTGTTCGGGTGAGGTCGCTGTCGAGGAAACCAGGATTTCTACTTCAGTTCCTACCGATGGATCTGCTGCGCTGGCTTGATCCGGTATGCACACCAATGCCCCAACCAATAGGACAAACAATCCGCCAAAGATTCTATTCATTTCATTTTCCTTCGTAGGCTGTTCATGATAACTGTTTCAATTTCCTGAATTCTGCGAGCTGAACTTGTAGAATCTCATCCCTGCAATGCCTTGATGTAGCCCATGGCGAAAGCCATGCCGGCATGCCAGGGAGCGTGGCAACTCATTTGTGGAGTGTGATCGGGAATGATCACGCCTTCGAACTGATTCTTCTTTAGAATCTCCATAATGCGGCGCATATCAATCTGTCCTTCGTCGATGAAGGTTTCGGTGTAATGCGGAACCTTTCCTCGTACGTTACGAAAATGGATGTAGGCCACATCGCCCTGCTTCACATAACGCTCGCAGACCTCGTTAATGTCACCTTCGGTCATTTCAGAAAGAGTGCCCAAACAAAACTCCAGTGCATTGTGATGACTCGGAACAATGTCCAGCAACCGCTGATACATGTCCGGCTGATAGACCAAACGCGGTTGACCGCGAACATAGTCCAAAGGCGGGTCATCCGGATGAGCCGCTAAGCGGACACCGGCTTGCTCGGCGACCGGCACTAATTCCTTCAAGAACCATTCAAGCCGTCGCCACAGTTCATCGTGACTAATCTGTGGCAGTTCTCCCACCGGCGCGTTTGGGTCATAGACCATATTCCAAACCATCCCGTTGGGAACCGGAGTGTTGTTGATTTGGTCGATGCCCCGCATGCCGACGGTCTTTGCTCCGCCACGAGCGTCGGTGAATGAATGCCGCCCTGCAACGCCCGCTAACGAAAAGTTGTAGCCGAACACGGGAATCCCCGCCTCGCCGACACTGCGAATGATCCCCATGAGACGCTCCATCTGAGCTTCCTTTTGAGGACCATCCAGCAGGATGTCATGCCAGTGTGCCGGATCAAAGTTCTCGATCGCCTCTAGTTCCAAACCGGCATCGTTGATCTCTGCCTTGAGTGCCTTCAAACTCGTAACGGACCATGCTTCATCAGGGGTACCACCCGCCAAGCCCCATCCAAGTTCCACATTGCCGACCGGCTGGTCATGGTTGTGTTCAGCCGATCCCTGATGAAAGTAATTCACTAGGTGAACCACAACATGAGTCGCGCCGCACTGCACCGCGAAGTCATAATTCTCACGACTGAGCATGTGGTTGTAGAGTCCAAACCCTAATTTCATCGACCCAGCCTCCTTTAAAATCCGATCGAAGCGCCACCGTCAACGGGCAAACACACGCCCGTGACGAATCTTGCTGCGGGACTACACAGAAACAGGGTAGCCCATCCGATGTCTTCCGGTTGTCCGAATCCACCCAGTGGCGTCCGCTGGAGGATTTTTTCTTCTCGTTTGGGATCCGAAGCCAATGCCTTTCGCATCATCTGGCTGTCAATCCATCCTGGCGCAATCGCGTTGACGCGAACGCCCCTTGGCCCCCACTCGCTCGCCAAAGTACGAGTCATCCCTAGATAGGCCGACTTCGCCGCCGAGTAGGCGACCACTTGTGGCAATCCGATCAATGACGTCATCGACGCAATGAACACAACCGATCCGTCACCACGGTCAAGCATACGTTGCCCCACTGATGTCGTAAGCTCAAGAGCCCCCAGCACATGTACGTCCAACACCTTCTGCGTTTCCTCTCGTGTGACATTTACTGACGGCTTTTTCAGATGCACACCGGCATTGTTGATCAGAAACGAGATGGGCGCAATGTTCTCCTCGATCTCGCTGACGAGTGATTCGGACGTTCCAGACTCGCTCACATCATGCACACGATAGGCAGCCTGTGGGCCCAGTTGCTGAGATGCCTTGGCGAGTGTCTGTTCCGACCTGCTGCAAAGCACGACGCGAGCACCGGCAGCAATGAATGACTGGGCGATACCCAGCCCGATGCCGGTCGCGCCGCCAGTGATGACGGCAAGCCTGTTGTTAAGCTCAAACGGTGTCATAGAAAGTGCTTCGTAAGGCGACTAGACAATCCACCCATGACGGTGAAGTTACCAGGACATGAACGCTGTGATGTTGTCGATATTGAAGCATTCACGGCCCCCAGTTGCTACGACATTCACAACCCGAAATGGTACAATATCAACCCAAGCAGCTGCAGCGAGCCGCCATTCCGGTGCCTTTATGGTGAAATAAGACAAATGGAACCGATTCTTGTCGATCAGCTTCCCGATGCCCAATCTCTATTCGGGGTCAAACGTTATGCGCAGTCAACGTTTTCCATGCCTTGGCACTTGCACAACTTCTTTGAACTGACGCTGATCGTTGAAGGTCACGGCACGCGCATTGTCGGCGACTCGATCGACAGCTTCGCAGCCGGTGACCTATTGCTCATCGGGCCTCAACTTCCTCACGTTTGGAAGAACGAAGAATCGAATTCGACTAATCTTGCAAAGGCAATCACCGTCCAATTTGCGGACGGATTCCCTGCCCCAGATTTTCTAGGACTCGCTCAGATGAATCCCGTTGTCAAGATGTATCAGATGGCAAATCGAGGCATACAACTGCGTGGCGAATTAAAGTCACGTACGACGGCACGGATGGAAGCTCTACCTGACCAACGAGGTGCGAGGCAATTGTTGACTCTTCTTGAGATCCTTGTTGACGTTGCTTTGTCGCCCGAAAAGCACCCAATGGCCAGTGAACGCTATTCGCCTCCCGCTTCGGTTGACATGGTTCGCTGGTCCGAGATCAATCGATACATTCTGGATCGCTTTCGTGAACCCATAACGGCTGCCGAGCTGGCAAACATTGCACAGATGCATCCATCCTCACTCGGCCGGTACATCAAACGAATGAGCGGACTAACACTGACGCAATATGTGAACCAATTTCGTGTTGGTCACGCATGTGGACTTTTGGCGAACGAGCAGAAGCCCATTGTCGACATCTGTTTCGATAGCGGCTTTCAAAATCTATCTCACTTCAACCGATACTTTCGCCGATCCAAAGGATGTTCACCCAGCGAGTATCGCAGAACGCTGAACGAAGTGATGGATTAACGGTTCGGCAAAGGGAGACTTCGGGCACCCGCGTGATATCGATGAGTTGACTCAGGTTCAGGATACCCTTCCTACCTTGATCGACATAACGAATCTTGACGCGGATAGCACCACGCTGGAAAAATTTGACGGCACGAGCTTAGCAGGTCTTTTGACCAGTAAAGAAACATCTTTGGTTGGTCGCAAGCTGATCGTGCAATGGTCGGCCAAGGATTTTCCGGATTACGGGCAAGCAGCAGTGTTGTGGAAAAGTAGAGATATGAAAACGCATTACGCGACATGGTGGAAAACCGTTAAGCCGATCGTTTCTGTCTATTCGCGGAGTTGAATCTGGATCCGTTCGATGAGGGAACCTATGAAAACCGCACTTGCCTAACGTAATTCGATCGATCCAATTCTGTAGAAGCCGTGTTCGTCCCGTAGGCTCGGACGCAGTGGCAGTAATACCGGTCGGTTTTCTTGGGGGCTATACAGCTTCATAGCAACATCATATTTCCCAACTTTGATGCTCGCCAACTGCGGCAGTCGGTAACTTTCTCGGTGGGTTGCTTCTCCGTCGCTTGGCATCCATCGCATGTTCCCGGCATCAAGAGTCACCTCTATCTTTTCTGGGCCGATGAAGCGAAAGACGATTTGGTAGGGATGATATGCCGGCGCGACGCCACGATTCTCCCAATCGACAATCACGACGGAATCATTCGCGTCGCTCGTGGCCGCAGGCAGCATGACGCGATGTGGGAAGAACCAATAGCCGCATGTGTTCAACAGCTCTTCAGTAAGTGCGGGATTGCCCGGCAACGCCAACCATTGATCGGCTGGCCCGTGATAACCGATATAGGTTGCCTTCATCAGGCGGATAGCATTACGCATGTAATCCGGCACATTGGCGTTCACCTTACCAGTCACGCTGCCTTCGGCCCCTTCCCACTTGCCGTCTGCTGCGTAAAAACGCAAATGTTGCATTTCCAAAACGGTGGGAGTCTTGCGATAGACCGCTTCATAATATTCGGGATTCGAAACGGACCATGTAGATCGGTATCGCACCGCTTTGAAGTCGGTCAGGATACTGTCGTCGCGATAGGAGATGCCGTGGTCGACGATGTACTTTTTCAATTCCTCCTGACCTTCTTTGGTTGGCGTTTCACGCACGAAGTCGTCGGAGATCATCAACAGCGTATTCTTGAAATAGCGAGTGTGGATTTCAAGATGCTTCAGTTTGGTCTTCCAATCGTACTGAATCCTACTGCTGGCGCCGGTGTGGCCTTCGCCCCAGTCGCCCAGACTGCCGATATCGACGTAACGCAACCATGGTTTGCCATCGTACCGCTGAGCGAACGCACGAACAAAATTCTCAAGTTTTTCTAAAAAGACAGGATCGTCGTAAACCGGCTCCCAAGGCCATCTTGGGTCGCCTGACTGTGCCCCATTGCGGTAGTATTCGCCGTTGGCACCCGCTTCCATCACCCATCGCGGTGTTGCAAATTGCTGTTCAATCGGCTTCGTACCGGTTTCTTTGCACGTTATCCGAAACGATACTTTCGTTCCGCGTGCCGTCCACTTATCGATAACATTGTCTAGCACTTCCCAATGGTATTCGCCCTCTTTGGGTTCCAAGTAGCTCCAGGCTAAACGCAAATAAATGTGGTCCATGCCTGGAAACTCAAGCAAATCCGCGTCGCTCCGCGGCAAGTATTTGGTTAAGGCGTTGTCATAGTAGTGGTGATACCAGCCTTTGTGTGGATTATCTAACGGAATGGTTGCGTCCCAATGTGGCGCCAGATCGAAGGTTGCTGGTTGTGCGTTGGCTATCGAAACGAACAAAAGAACCAACAGCGTGCTGTGGAACAAAGAAGGTTTGCTCACGGTTTTTCTTTCTTGATTTGAGCTTGCCGTGAGGCGGAAATATGATTGGCTCCTTCTTTGAATTTTCTAAGGTGCCCGTCAAGTTGTTCTTTCATTATCGCTTGGGCTTCACGATAGGTTTCGTTACCCGCAAGGTTGGTCCACTCGTTCGGATCATTGTTCAGATTATAGAGTTCTTCACTACCATCGGCGTACCGAAGGTATCTCCATTGGCGGTCGCGAACGGACGCGTTACCTTCATCAAACATCGTAAGAGTCGACGTCCGGAATAACGATTCAGGATTTCGCAACAATGGCGTCAATGAGTCGCCGTGCAACACGGCAGGGCCTTCAATGTGACACACTTCGACAAATGTCGGAAACAAATCAATCAGCCCGACAGGCTGATCACAGACGGAGCCTGGCGGAGCGTATTCGTCTGCCTGATTCTTGGGCGGCACAATGATCAGCGGCACTTTGGTCGAGCGTTCCCAACCGGTCCATTTCCCCCAGTGGTTTTTTTCACCTAGATGCCAACCATGGTCGGACCACAGAACAATGAAGGTGTGGTCCGCGATGTCGGATCGGTCGAGCGCACGGAGCAACCGACCGATCTCGTGATCGACATACGTGACACAGGCGAGGTAGGCTTCGACTGCGGCCTGCCACTGTTCGTGCTCAACCACCGTCGAGTGCAATCCCGCCGTATCCGCCTCGACCGCCCAACGCTTGCCAATGTCGCTGAGGTCGTCGAGATCGTCTGTGCGATAAGGCGGCAGTTGTCCACGTTCATCCTTGAACCGTTCAAAGTATTCTTGCGGAGCAAACAACGGGATATGCGGCCGGTAGTATCCGACGCCAAGAAACAGCGGCTTGTCGTGTAGTTGATTCAATTGCTCGATTGCCCAGTTCGTGCAAAGCGTATCGCCCCAATCGGTATCGGGCAGCTCAAACCCGCCCCAGTCGAACGATTCACCCGCCTTCTCCTTTGGCCGCCGATCCGATGGCATGCGGTTGATGGGAAGGACGACTTGGCAGCCTTTGCTGTCCTTCAAGACATGACGCGGGGCATTGGTACCCTTGCTGGGTAATTCGTTGTCGGTGTACTCGACGGCGTCAGCGGCAAACGGACTCCAGCGTTGGTTATAGCGTTGATATTCATGGAACTGAGCTTGAGCTTTCTTGTGAAACAGTTTTCCCGTTCCCAAAGTGTGATAGCCAGCCTCGTTAAACGCCGTGGGAAGTTGTCTCGCTCCGGGATAAACCTTGCTCATCGCTCCGGAGGGATTTGACCAGACCTTCGTCACGTTCGGCATTAGGCCGCTTGAGATCGCCGCCCGAGATGGATTGCATGCGGGCGCGGCACAATGGGCATTCGCAAACAGCATTCCACGAGCTGCAAGCCGATCGATATTCGGTGTCAACGCCTGGGGATGCCCCTTCATGCAGCCAACCCAGTCATTCAAATCATCAACCGCGATGAACAGGACGTGGGGATGATCCGCATCATTTGCGTTCGCAGGCGGAGGCGGAGTCAGCGCAAGGAAGAACAGGGCAACGAGCACCCGTCCCACTTGAATGCGTTTTCTTGGAGTGTCCATTTTCAATTTCTTAAAGACGACAGGAAGGGCCTTGTTCAACATATTCAACTGATTCATTAGAGGCAGAGTCTCATTCGTTTTGAATGCAACGTATTGACAATCCATTGAGATCATTCTTGGTCACGCGTTGCGTCCGCTGGTGAATTGTCACTGACTGCTTTGACATCGTCAAACTGCTGTCGCAGCGTTTCATACTCGCGTCGAAATGTATCACCATCCCCGTATTCACAGAACCAACTCTGTCGGTCATGGCTGTCGTTGACACGCCGAGCGTGTTTAATCGGACACCAATACTGCTCGGTGCGTGAGGCAACCTCGCGTGCGAACGCAAGCACGCCATTAGCGTAACCGCAGTACACACAATTGATTCGTTCAATCACGTTCAAATAGGCGAGCCGATGTCGGTCGAGCACAACATAGTCAGCCCGCCGAACAACTGGAATGCAATAAATCGGAAAGCATATCCACTGAAAGACGCAGACCAATAGGTCAAGCAGTGAGATAGGAATCAGCAAGGAGTAGATAACTGGCGTAGTCAAGATGGCAAGCAACGGTGCTTCGCGAAGGAACTTCCAAGTTCGCTTTATGAGTGTCCTATGATGACGCCGCGTATCTAAACCGAAGACAGGTTTCCCGTTCTCGAAGTGAAACGGCATCGCTTCCGTTGCATCGTGAATCTTGTCAGAAACGAGTGTCTCTAAAGCTCTGATTTCCTTCAGCAGTGGCTCTAGCCTATGACCCATCGCCGGACACCCCGTGAGCAGAAGTCGATTGATACTCGCAGTGCCCCAACGATTGGCAAGGCGGGCGGGAATTAGTCGATTGTTCAAATTGATTGGGATAGAAACTTGATCATCCCGTCGCTCCAGTCTAACAGGAACGATGGCCACCGACCGAACCATATCCTCAGCACCGCGTGTCTTATTTAAAAACATGGCATGTTTGGGACCAGCCACATCCAAAAGTGAAGACTGGCCGACAGGAACTGAAATGCCACGCTCAAATCCTGCTCGTTCGCTACCTATTGTGCGTTCATCCACTTCGGGCTGGAGTTTCCCTAAAAAGTTGGCGACCTATGCCTTATCACAAACAGGCATTCCCCAATCGATCAACACGCCTCACGAATGGCGAACTCAATCGAAACTCATTCAAGTAATTACCAATATGGAAAAACCACTCGCTCCGCGATGACGGTTACTTCCGCTGTGCCAAGGTGGATACCAACCAAGACCATAGAAGCTTCATCTCAAGTTTCTCCACTCGAATTTGCAGTTTACGTGCATCCATTTTATTCGCTCTTGGCACTCCGCTTGCTACATAACGCGAGCGACACGAACCAGGGAGCAATCAATGCACGACTCAAAACCGCTTCTCATCGTGATGAATGCAAGCCGCGAGTACGGAAATCGAATTGCCTCGCATGTTGCCGAGGAGGTTATTCCGCACGAGGAACGCGGATTTGAGGATGGTGAACACAAGATTCGCCCGCTGGCTAGCGTCCGCAACCAAAACGTGTTTGTCATCGACTCGTTGCATGCGGATGCGAAACTGAGTGTCAACGATAAGTTGTGTCGATTGTTGTTCCTGATCGGTGCCTTGCATGATGCATCCGCTGGACGGGTGATCGCAGTTGTGCCGTACCTATGCTACGCCCGCAAGGATCGGAAGACCAAACCGCGTGATCCAGTGACGACACGTTATGTGGCTCGGATGTTCGAGGCGGTGGGGACGGACCATTTGCTGACGATGGACGTTCACAACTTAGCTGCTTTTCAGAACGCATTTGGGTCAACGACCACCGACCACCTTGAGGCAATGCATCTGTTTGTCGATCATTTTAGCGCTCTAAATTCCGACGACGAGCTTGCTGTGATTTCTCCGGACGTAGGTGGCGTCAAACGCGCCGAATTGTTTCGTCAAGCCTTACAGCATAAGACCGGACGGCAAATCACGATGGGATTTCTGCAAAAACAACGCAGCGAAGGAATCGTGACGACAGGTGCGTTTGTCGGCGATGTTAAGGACCGAACCGTCATTATCATCGACGATTTGATCAGCAGCGGGACGACACTTTGTCGCGCCGCGACGGCTTGCCGAGCCAACGGCGCGAAAACGATTTACGCTGCGGCGACGCACAGCATGTTTTCATCGAATGCCGAATCCATTTTGTCCGCTTCAGCGTTTGATAGAATTGTTGTTACCGATACGGTCCCGCCATGGCGTCTATCCAATGAGTTTATCGCGTCGAAGTTGGATATCGTGGATACCACACCGCTGTTTGCGAGTGCGATTCAATGTATCAATTGGGGTGAATCGATCATCCAGTTGCAAACATAGAACAAGTTGCCAAGACTTGCGACTCCTTCCGAAACATGAAATTCTTGGCGAGTTCCGCTACGACAGTGCGATGGATGCGGCGTCCAAATATCGCAGTGCCTTCGGCTTCCATTTCTCCGGTTGGCGGACAACCTCATCGCGAAGATGCGCGATAGCAAGCGAAGCCCGAAGAAAAGCATGATAGCCGCAATAGAAAAGGCGCAGTTCTTCGGAGACCCGATCGCCCGTGCGCTGAACATAAACACGCCAAAGTTGCCGTCCGATTTCCGCGTCACCTGGGAAGTCCCCATTTAGGAGTTCGCATTCTTGCGTCAAAAAACACATTTCGGATGCGGTATCCAAAATGCGAAGGTCTTGATTGAATTCCAAACAGTCAATAATGACGGGCGGCGATTCCAGGCAAATGTGCTCGGGCCGCAAGTCGCCATGCGCGTCGATGACCCGGCCGTTACGCACACGTTGGATCATTTCCGCACGATGGACCTCGATAAAATCCGCCAACGCGTTCGCGACGTCATTAATTTGCGTCAACGGCAAACCGAAGGCATGTCTCAGAAGCCCCAATCTTGCCTCCGAAATCGAGTCCGCAAGACAATGGCAATAGTGTGCCCCCGACCAATTTGCCGGGGGTGTTTGACGATAAAACCAACTGAGCAATCGGCCAACCGACTCGATCTCGTCTGGTAACACTGTCGTATTCACGATGCAGTGATCCAACATCCGGTCACGATCCAGTTTGCGCATTTGCACCAACCATTCCACAACTTCTCCGTCGCCATCCATAGACAACCGACCTTCGTGATCGACCGTAATGGAAATGATCGACAGATAGACGCTTTGGGCGAGCCGTCGATTCAGGCGAATTTCGTGATGACAGTTTTGACGTCGTGCCGCGAGCGTGCTGAAGTCAAACGTCTTGCTGCGAAGAGGTTTCTTGAGCTTGTACGCATAGTGATCCGTCAAGAAGATCAATGACCGATGCGTTTCAATCACTTCGACCAACTTAGTCGGCTCAGGATAGCTTTCCGGCCGCTGCAGGAATTCGACTTTAGCGGTGATGCCAAGTTGCTCGCTAACGCTACTCACGTTCTTCAAAGATTTCCAGTTGATCGAGTGCATCGCTAGCGTCCTCGTAACTGTAGTAGGGTCCAGGATCGACCACCTCACCGCCTTCCGCAGCCGCGGCATCTTCGGCCGATTGCCCTGACAGAAATTCGACGACTTCAAATCCATTGTCGATTTCGATGATTGCAAAACAAGGCATGATGATTCCTCACGTCGGTACCAAGTCTCTTCTGGCAACTTCATCACAACGATGAATGCCCGCGTGGAAATGACTTGGATGCAATTGCAGTGCCAAGCCACAATGCCTTGGGAATGTTTCACGCTGGCACACAAGTTGCGTTTGATCTCGACCCAGCGTCTCGATGCGAAGCGAAAGTACCAGGAGTGTTCGTGTTTATCACGAGCGAAGGGAGTGCGTCGATGAATATTCACGCTAAGACGCCGATGGCGGTTTCTGTTGTACAAGTCGGATCGCAACGGTTGCCAGGCGCGTTGACCGTGCCAGATAGCGCAATCGGAGTGGTCGTCTTCGCACACGGCAGCGGCAGCAGCCGGTTTAGCCCTCGAAATCAATTGGTGGCTCGGCACTTACAAGCAAATGGGATGGCGACGTTGTTGTTCGATCTATTGCAGGAAGATGAGTCAGAAAATCCCCAAAATGTATTCGACATTGATCTGCTAAGCACACGATTGACTGACGCGATCCGTTGGCTAGCCTCACAAAACGAGACCGCCGGGTTATCAACCGGACTGTTCGGCGCGAGCACGGGTGCCGCAGCGGCGCTGATGACTGCCGCTCAGCCTGACAGCGGTGTTGCAGCCGTCGTTTCTCGCGGTGGACGCCCCGATTTGGCTGGCAATCTTACGCATGTCAAGGCACCAACATTGTTAATCGTTGGCGGTGAGGACCGAACCGTGATCGAGCTGAACGAACAAGCACTGTGTCGGCTTCCCGGTAAGGCGAAGTTAGAAATTGTGCCCGGTGCCACGCATCTGTTTTCCGAACCGGACGCGCTCGAGCAAGTTGCCCAATTGGCTAGCGATTGGTTCCGAGTCCATTTGCAATCTGAATGAGAGGTGAAAGTGATGTTTGCGGATCGCCAACACGCCGGACAGCAACTTGCAGATAAACTTTCTACGTTTGAATTACTGGACCCACTGGTGTTGGGAATTCCTCGCGGCGGCATCATCCCGGCAGCGGTGATTGCTGATGCTATCCATGCTGAATTGGACGTCGTGCTGGCTCACAAATTGCGTTCGCCGCTGCAACCCGAACTTGCGTTTGGCGCCGTCGGCGAAGACGGCAGTATTTACCTAAATCACGTCGCTCGCGAAGTCGTCGGTGTGACCGATACCTACCTGAAACAAGAACAGCAAACACAACTCGATGAAATTCAGCGTCGTCAAAAACTATATCGATCCGGCAAACCAGCCGCATCCATCGCCGGCCGATCGATTGTTTTGACCGACGATGGAATCGCAACCGGATCGACAATGTTCGCAGCGATCGAGGTTATCAAGGCAAAGCAACCTCATGAGTTGATCATTGCTGTTCCGGTCGCACCACCCCATACGCTGCATCGATTGCAGCAGCAATGCGACCGCGTCATATGCCTCGCCGCGCCAGCCAACTTTGTGGCGGTCGGACAATTTTATGATAGTTTTCTTTCCATCACCGACCAGCGGGTCGTCGACTTGCTAAATAGCCATCGGTCATCGGTGCCATGAATCCAGAGGATAATGAACGATGAAATTTTCAAACCAAAGCCATGCACTACGAATCATGCTCGACACCAAGGATTGCGAATTGTCGTCGGTCGAGATTGAACACATGGAGGAAGATCTACACACGCTGCGCGAGCTAGTTGCTGACTTTCCCGTTTCTGACTTGCACGTGACGGTGGTCCATCACCCGCGTGGCGGTGACTATCACGTTCGAACCACCCTTGCGCTTCCTGATCGAAGAATTTTCACTGGCGACCGTCATGCCAAAGTGCATCCGGCATATGAACGCTGCCTGCGCAAGTTAGTGAAGAAGGTCCGCGCCTACAAACATGAAATGCGGATAGGTGAAGACTCAATCAAGCAGGCCAAGGGAACACGTCAGACCGTCGAGCCGATCGCAGAGCTTGATGTCAGTGCGTTGGTAAAAACCGTCAAAGACGATGACTACCTGGAATTCCGACGGAAAATCGATCTGTTTGAACCGGCGTTAAGCGAGCGAATTGCTCGTTGGTTGGGAAAGTACCCCGAAATCCAAACCCAATTCGAATGGCCAGTTTCCGTTTCCGACATCGTCGAAGAAGTGTTTCTCAATGCATTCGACCAATTCGATCTACGGTCGCACGACGTATCACCCGGCGATTGGTTAGAAAACCTGATTGACCCCTCAGTTCAAGCCATTCTACAGTCGCCCGATGACGAATACATGCGGATCGAGTTTTCCAGCGCCGCATTCAATCAGTGATTTTCTCGCTCGGCCTTGTGACGTCAAAACTGGCGAGGCGTTTCAGCTTTTGAGATATGATCGTTCGTGTTGCTCTGATCTCGTTTGCAATGTAGACGTCTGCGTCACTCAAAAAACAACTGAAGCGACAATAAAACCGCCCGCGTGCGATCCAATACACATGGCTCTTGTTACGACGTTACAATGATTTTTCTGCGTCGAGCCAAAGGTTAAGAAACGAGCGAAAACCATGTCGAGCACAAGTGAGTTCATTCAAGCGATCCCCAAATTCGATTACACGGAACCGGCGGTCCCAATGAACGAAGGCGAGTTCGAAAAGGTGATCCAATCACGGCGCAGCGTACGAGTCTATAACGACGATCCGATCCCCGAGCACGTCATGCGCAGGTGCCTTGAATTGGCCATTCTCGCACCAAATTCGTCAAATCTGCAGCCCTGGGAATTCTACTGGGTCCGCGATCCGAATAAGAAAAAGAAACTGGTACAGTTTTGCCTAAACCAACCAGCGGCAGCCACAGCACAGGAGCTAATCGTTTGTGTCGCCAGACTGGATACTTGGCGGAGGAACCGGAAAATCATGCTACAAACATTGGCTGCTTCGGATGCAAAGATTCCCCAGGCAATGTTGGACTACTATCACAAGATCGTGCCGATGGCATGTGCTCATGGGCCATTCTATCTATTTGCACCGCTGAAGAAATTGGTGATGAATTTGATGGCACTACGAAAACCAATGCCGCGTGGTCCAGCCAGCAAGTCGGACATGCGAGTGTGGGCGCACAAATCAACGGCGCTCGCATGCGAGAACTTGATGCTGTCGCTGCGAGCGTTTGATTTTGACAGTTGTCCGATGGAAGGAATGGACGCAACTCGCATCCGCAAGTTGCTTGAATTGCCAAGACAAGCAGAAATCTGCATGGTCGTTTCTGCTGGGAAGCGTGCCGAAAACGGAATCTACGGAGAACAAATCCGGTTTGACAACTCATTGTTCTTGCATGAGTTGTGAATGATCATTCGGTTGCGTTACTCACTAGGCAAACCCGGTACCCATGATCGCAAATCAAAATCTTCGACCAACACCTCCGCAAGCAATTCCCTCAACTTGATTTTGGCCAAGTCAATGCTGACAAAGCCAGAAGCAAGCAAAATTAGCGGTTTGCGTGTTGCGGTTATTGAGGGGGAAGCTTCGTAGGCTCAATATCGCAAACTTGCTGCCATTCTCTTATCAACGGGCATTTCGTCTTTCGCTGCACCGTGGACTCGCCCCCGGTGAAGCAGCGTTTGCACCATCGCCATCTCGATCAAATCGCGACTGGCGTCTCCGGGTTGACCAGTCGGCTTTGTGCGAATTTCTTGCAATGTTCGCGTGTCCTCGAAAAAGCTACCGTTCAACTCGGAGTCTTTATCAAAAAACAAAACGTTGATTCGCCCTTCATGCGCTGCAATGAGAACTTGTTCGGGGTCGGTCGCGACTTTGTGGTGACGGCGGTCGCATATTTCCGAAGCGTCCTCCTGCAATTGATTTCCCAAGCATTCTTTTGCGATTGGCAAGGCTCTTTGCAACATCTCTTCGGGCGAGAACTGATCGACGTTCCCTGTGATTGTCTTCTCGGCGACTCGATCACTTGAAGCAATTTGTTTGTAGATCGCTGTCTCGTAGTCGACGCCGGCGAGAATCACCATGCCGGGTTTATTGCTAATATACTTGTACACGACATCGTCCAATTGTCGCAGATAGTGAGTCAGTTCCGCTTTTCCGGTATCCGGAACACCGCCTTGTCCGTGGTATACGGCTCTCTCTTTTCCAGGCGTCCGTGTATTACCAGAATGCACTTGGAATCCTGAGTCCACAGTGACCGACGCGTGTTGCTGTTTAAAGCTTTCGGGAAACGAAATGTCACTGACATCGGATATGGAGGTCGCGGAAGCCGAGAATAGCGTGACGTGATTTTTGCTGATTCTTAGCACGAAAAATGGCGGAACAGTATCGAAGATCGACACGAGTGGCCGAAGGAAAAACGAACGAGAGACGACGAGTCGCGGAGAAACGTCTTCGTAAATTTGGAACACCTTCCACACGCTGTCAGAAAGAAAAATCGCCATTCCGCTACGACGATCCATCGTAAATTCACTGGACGTCATTAGGTCATGTAGCGGCTTAAGAAAATCCTCCGCTTCGGTCGCCGGCATCCAATTTTGAACTAGCGTTTCGCGTGTCTCCCGAACCCGATTGCCGAGCCGAATACGATCATCCTCGGAATCGCGTGGTACTTGGGGAGCAGCAAAAAAGATCGACACATGTGGTCCACCTTCACTTCGCAGAAGTTGATCAAATTGTCGATGGTCGAGTGTGTTCATTTCCGTGGCCTATTGTGAATAACGTTCTTACCAAGAAACTCTATTAGCTTTGATCAGCAGACTCCACGCCTACCCGAAATCGCTCTCTTTCATCTTGTAAGCGACTCAACTAATTTGCCCAACAAAAGTTGAATCTGACCGTTTACCTTTCTTCGGTGTTTGTGGGTTAACATATTCCGCGTTCGGATGGAGACTCTCGCAAACACGGTTCAGTAAACTGCAAGTTGTGTGCCGTGGAAGCTTGCGAAGGACCGACCGAAAAGAGGGTGTCGACTGTGATAGTGGCGAGATTCGCACCTAACGTGTCCAAGAAACCTAGCGTGCATCGGAACACAACTGACCGCTGGAAATCCGTCCTACAACAATGCTTCCAATTAGTCTCTGAATTTCGGCAAGGTGCAAATGCACACGCGTGCATAACGAGAGTGCGCAGATCAGCACACAACCTTCGGTACACGCTTTGCTCGAATTTCTTAAAGAGACAGCTGCGGAACTCGCCAAAGACCATGTGTTTGTGCTTGAGATTCAGAAGTCTTGGCGACATCTGCCTCGTGACCAAATTCAACAGAAACCTAAGATGTCAAACTTGATTCGGGGATTCCCCCTGCTAGTGACGTCGTTACTATTCTCCGAAAATTTTTCTGGTCAACGACAAGACGCTCCAACGAAATACAAGGAAATGATAGTGATGCAGATCACCAGCACTGCCTTTACGAATGGCAAACCAATTCCTGCGAAGTACACGGGAGTCGGTGAAGATATTTCTCCGCCGCTTTCTTGGACAAAAGTGCCCAACGAGACCGAATCATTCGCATTGATCTGTGATGACCCAGATGTGCCCAGTCGTGCCAATCCCCGGCCACAGGGCCCTTGGATTCATTGGGTGATCTACAACATCCCGGCTGATGAGTCGCAGTTGCCCGCTGGTATCGCGTGCAAGCCGGAACCCGCCGATCCAGCGGGAGCTCATCAAGGCACAAACGACTTCGCCAGAGACAACGTAGGCTACCGCGGCCCGATGCCGCCCAAAGCAAGCGGCCCGCACCGTTATTTTTTCACACTTTACTCACTCGATCAGCAAATCGACTTGCCAGCGAAACGGGCCGACCAAAAATCGCTGCTTGCGGCGATGCAAGGACATATTCTGGCGCAAGCAAAACTGATGGGAACATTCGAGCAAAAGTAGCGAGAGTGAGTGTCGTGAGGTCTCTCGTCGCTCGGGCGATGTGAGTCGTTTGCTTTAGCAAACCTTATTGCGGTTGGCGATATGACCGCTGACTTGTTACCGGAATCAGCCATTCCGGTCAATTTCAACACAGGCAACATGATGCTCCGCAAAAACACAAACGCGTTGCTCGGCCATGTTGGCAACACACGTCCATCGATCATGGTCACGATGGACCGGTGTGCTGCGGTTGATATTCAACTGGTGCACGATTTCGTTGCTGCTGGCAGAGCCAGACAATTGAATATTTCCACGTCTGCTCGCAATGTGTCTGGATCGAATCGAGACAGACGACTTACATGACGCCGGAAACGCAATTCCATCATATCCCGGCTGGCCTTTGAGATGCCTTCCACTGTTGTTATTAGAAGTCATGCACTGCCTCGCTACGGGAGTGATGGTCGCCCGCGGAGACCTGGCAATGGAATGCGGGTTCGAGCGGTTGGTCGAAGTGCAAGAAGAAATCCTGTGGATGTGCGAAGCAGCACACGTTCCCGTCATCTGGGCCACTCAAGTACTCGAGCGACTAGCAAAATCAGGGTTGCCAACTCGCGTTGAAGTAACTGATGCGGGAATGGGATCGCGTGCCGAATGCGTGATGCTCCATAAGGGTGAAAACATCGTCGAAGCCGTCCAATCGCTGGCCGACATCTTACACCGAATGCAAACTGATCAAGCGAAGAAACGCCCCATCTTCCGTCGTCTCCATCTCGCTGAGCATTTGCTGAATAAAAAGACATGCTGCGGTATAGGGCTGGAATGTGCTTCGGTAGCCAAGAATATCAAGGTGGATCTCAGCAATGGAAACGAAGCGGGTTCTGGCCCCGAATTTGCTGCCTCTCCTTACTCAAATAGGTAACTTGCTCAATAAGGAAAAACTCCAATGAAACTTATTAATCCAGGCTATGTTGGTTTGTTTTCTGCGGTGGTTTGTGTCACGGCTTTAGCCGCACAAGTTGATGATATAGACCTCCATACGGATCAAAGCTCGCTGCAGCTCGGCGTCTTAGTGGGAGCCTGCCCGGAACAGGACGTTTGCGTACTCGACACGAAGGACGAGATGTGTAGGCAAATGCGTTTGCTTCCGAAGGAAATGGGCCAATGGAAACGAAGCACGCTGCCTGCGAAAAATGGTGACGATACCGTGTCAAATGCCACTATGCTAAATAAATCGGCGGCAACCAACGATGACATTTCACAGCTTGAACCAAGCCAAGCGAATCCACTGGGCTCTGTAATCCTGGTTCAATATGACAGCAGCCGAGGTTTTCCACCCAACATTAGCAACGACTGGACTGGTTCACGCTACCGAAACCAAAACAACGAAACTCGCCAATATCGCTATCGACTGCCGTATCGTCGGGTTTACCGATATCCGTATTATCGATACCAGTACCAGTATTATCCGCACTGGTATTACTATTACCGCGGAACCCCGTACTACTATGGCGGCGTCTATTGGTAGCGTCTAATCGCACCACATTGGTCTGACACCGTGAGCCACGTCTCATACGATCGGGAGTTGCGTGCTCAACACCATTGCAAATGGTAATCAGCAGCATTCCTTCAGAAAAAGACAGCGAACAATGTGGCACGCCCTCGATCGATCTCGCCTCCGATGGAAAACAACGCCTCGGAAACGCAACATTGATTCCCCTGCCCGTTGCCTAGACGAGCGACGGTTGGAAATCAGTGTACAAGAAAACGACTCCTGTCAATTGCAACGATGAATTCCGCACAGGCAAAATTTTGAGTGACTCGATCAAGTGCAGCAAAGAGGGAGCCTCACTGACGGTGAACTGGATCGATACTCGCATCAGTTTGACGCACATTCCTCAAAGCAGGGAACTACACAACCACGGTTACGATTAGTGAGCTGCCGGACAATTCAACCTTCTTTGCAGGGCAACTGTTGATCCTTCGCGATCCGCAAGCCTCGAAGTGAGTCGCGTGCGGGCAGTGACGACCTTCTATTCAGTAGTCATGACTACCAATGTGCTCGCATGAGAGCGAGTCCCTTACTGTGCCCGTCGTTGCAGGTATTTTTGGTAAGCTTCGACTGCTAACTTGTCGCATCGTTCGTTTTCAATGTGGCCATCATGCCCTTTGACATGATTAAAAATGATTTTGTGTTTCTGGATTAGCTTATCGAGCGTTCGCCACAGTTCCTCGTTCTTCACGGGTACCAGCTTCGAACCCTCTTTGCGTTTCCAACCGCGACTCTTCCATCCTTTCATCCACGAACTGATGCCTTGGCCGACGTAAGTGCTATCGGCATGCAGCGTGACTTCACATGGTTCATTGAGTGCTTCGAGTCCGCGAATGACAGCAGTCAACTCCATTTTGTTATTGGTCGTTTCTGGGTCACCATCGCTCCGTTCGAGTTCTTTATCGGTCTTGCTACATCGCAAAATAAACGCCCAGCCTCCTGGCCCGGGGTTTCCGCTGCATGCACCGTCAGTAAACAAATCAACTTTTTTCATTCCTTTTCCTTATTTTTTGCTCGGCGTTTCGCTTCGAGCAATCGTTCCGTGTAACTTGGGCCCGCATCTGGCTCTTGCTCGATTGACGGTTTCTTCGCCGCGGGCTTCGATGCCGTTGCATCCATTACGTCAACCGTCTCGCTTGAGTCCCCTGTCGCCGATGGTTCGAACCGCACACTCGTCCTTCGTCGCTCGATTGAATCGCTCAGTGACTCTTTGCTCTTTCTCAACGCATCCAACCGAACCGTCGCTGTCGATTTCGCATCATCCTGCTTACCTCGAATCCTGTCGATGGCCTTTCCAACCCAATCGAAACGAATCGAAACACGACGAACAAACACATCGCCAAGAAACAGCCCGCAACTGGCGAGCAGGAACCATGGCCACGCATCACGAAAACTCCGAGCCAATGCCAAACCGCCACGGAACGCATTAGCGTCGATCAATTCTTCACTCAATTGATCTTCCAGCGGCGCGGTGATTTCGCCCGGCTTACCGCCTCGTGGCCCAATGGATGCAAGCGATTGCAACAACGCTTGGTTCGTTTCGCGGACGCGGAATTCGTCACTGTACGGCACCGTCACGCCGGTCGTCAACGGTGCGGCGCCCGGTCCCGGGATCACATTCACAAAGTAGCTTCCCGCTTCGTCTGAGGCAAACGATCCAACGTATCGCCCTGGCGCGGTTTGACGCATTCGTAGCGGCACCGGTTTCAGATTGGGGTCAAGCACGGAGGCATTCATGTCCAAGAAATTCAAGAACGAATCATCCTTGTCAAGCGCACTGACAACCACTTGGACTTCGCCATCGCGAACTTGCGTGGCAACCGAAAATTTTCCTGTATCGCCCGTCGGTCGCATGATCCATCGGACCAATTGCGAATAGAATTTTTCATAACCGCCCCACTGAGCCCAATCCCCAGCCCAGCGCTTTCCGCTATCCGTCGTTAGTATCGCGGTGCGACCGAGTCCGTAGGTCCAAACGGCCAAAATGGTCGCGTTTTCGGCTGAATCAGGTTTGGGTGATTGAATCAGTACCTGAGCAAGTGGACTTTCTTTGGTTTGCGTGAGAACGAACCCGGTCAATTTCGGCAAGACTCGATCCACGCCATCAAGTAAGGCATGAGGAAAAATCACCTCGGGAAAAGCACCGCCGGGCGGTTCATAGACGAGCGGTCGCGAGACACGGCGGGCTTCGCGTTGAAAAATCTTCGGTAATGCTCGACCATCTCGAACGGCATAATACTTGCCACCCGTCGCCTGAGCGATTTGTTGCAGTCGACGACTTTCGGTCAAACCGTGTGACGCCACTGCGACGGTGCTGATCGTAATGTTATTGTCTTTGAACGATTTGATTGTCGTCGGCGACGGGTCGCTTGGGTCACCGTCACTAATAATGATGCAATGTTTGATCGACGCATTGGTGCGTGTTAACCCGGCAACAGCCATCTTCATTGCGGGATCAAATTGAGGCATATCACCGGGCGTCATGCGTCCGATCGCCGCCAGCATGGCTTTGCGATTCGGGCCGACTTCCAAGAGCCCGTTCTTGCCACCCCAAAGCCATGAATCGCCGTTCATACTCCAGTGCAACACTCCGGCATAGTCCGATGGACCAAGTTGCTCCACTGCAGCACGCGCGATCACCTTCTGCCAATAGTTTCCTTCGGCCATTTCGCTGGCGTGCATAATACACGCCAGCGCTCCGACCGCTTCGACTTTGCTATTGCGGATTTTGAAATCCACCGGCATCGCTTTTTCAAGTTCCGAGCCGGCCCAGTAACCGGCACCGAACGCTTCGGGACCGCCGATCATCAGCAGTCCTGCACCGAGTTGTTGCGTATTGCGAACGAGCATCTTGATTTGTTCGTCCGAAAACGAATTGACAACATCCCCGGATTGGTCTGAAAAACGCGGCACCCCGGCCAACAGGACCGCGTCATAGGCCTGCAGTTCCGCTAGGGAGCTAAACAGTTCGTCGTTTGGCATCGAGACAACTTCAATATTGTTGTCGCGAAGCGTTTCGATCATCAAATCGAAATCACCCAGTCGCGTTTTTTCTTCGATCACCAAAACGCGGCCTTTCCCGCGAACGTAGGTGTAAGCCGTCGCACTGTTGTTTTGACGAATGCCGTCATCATCGTCGGCATTGGGGACAAACTCGGCTTCATAGGTGTAGGCAGCCGGTTGTTCAATTTGGTGCCGTAGCGGAAAAACATTCTTACCCGGTTGCAAACGGATTGTTTCTTCAAGCAACAAGGACTCTTCGCCAGCGACGTTTTGCTTGACCCGCAATTTCCCTTCGACTGGGTTGCTTACCGCGGCATCCGAGTAGTTGCTGACGACCACCCGAGCTTCAAAAGGCTGGCCTTTGCGAATATTTTCGGGCAAATCGATCTTCTCGACCAACACCTCGCTCTTCGCATCAAGCAGCACTGGGACCACGTCGATGCCAATCCCTGAGTCGGCGGCTCGTGCAGCTAATTTTCGTGCTTGGCCGATATTTTCGTTCCCATCGGTAACGATCACGATTCGCCGCGACGTGTCTTCGGGCATCGAGGCTTGAGCCAAATTCAATGCCGATTCTAGGTTGGTCGCATCGGTTCGGTCACGCAAACTTTCCAACCGACGTAGCGGGGGGATATCGTCATCGAACGGTGGAACTTCGATCGATGCGTCACGCCCAAAGACAACGATCCCGGCACGGTCTTCGCGTTGGCTATCCCGATGCCGGCGAACGTTCCGAATCACGTAGTCCAGCATCACCTGACGTTTGATTCGTGGAATGCTCTCGGATTGATCGAGCAGGTACATCACCGTCACTCGGTCGCTGACCCATACCAGTTGAACCCCAGCGAGTGCTAAGACAACCCCCGTCCAAACGACGGTGCGAAACAGCAAAGCGAGTGCGCGACGGAAACGCCCAAGCGCGCCAAGAGACTTAAACCCGATCCACCAAAGCAGCGGCAAACCAAGCAGCAACCAAAGGTAGCCGGGATGATCGAACGCGAGTCGAAAGGGAAGCATAAAAGAAACGGGGCGTGGGGAATGGAAAAACAGACCGATTTATCATTCGCTATTTGTCACTAGCTATTAATCATTTCTTTACTACGCCGATGCGACGTCTACTACGCCGGTGCGACATCGCGTGCGACATCACCCAATTCATCAGGCCGGCCGAAATAGATCGATGCCATGATGACCGTTGTCACTCCTAGGATACCAAATCCGAGGATCGAAAGCGTGACCGCAACGCCTGGTGCTCCCAAAACTTGGGATTGGTCAGCCGGTGCCAATGTTACCGCAACCACGCTAATCACGTTATTCACAAAATGTGCCAACATCGCTGGAAAGATGGAACCGCTTCGCCAACACAGCCACCCTAAATAGACCCCCAGAGGGAACACCGCGATGACATGAACGATGTCCATGTGGAACGCAGCGAACAGGATCGATGACAGCAAAATCCCAAAAAACGGACCCCACGACTTCGTCAATCGGGTTTGCACATAGCCGCGAAAAAGCAGTTCTTCACAAATCGCCGGTGTCGCTCCGATCAACAGAGCGATCGGAATCAAAAAGCCATTCGCTCCATGAAAGCGAAACGCCTCGGACATCTGTTTCAAATTCTCGCTGTCTTCAAGAAAAAGCCCGACGATCACCGACGAAATCAATCCAACCAGCGGCGTGGCGAACGCAGCAGCGACCCAGACCCAAACCGGCCAATGACCTCGAACGAGCGACAAACGTTTCCGCATTTGCACGGGCGACAATTTCGCAGCCACAATCGAAGGAACGATCATCGCCATTTGTGGAATCAAAATCATCAACACGATGCCAATTCGCGAGCGAAACAATTCGTCAAACGCTTTTGGGTCGCGGAACATCGCGGGGTCAAACGATCCGTGAACCAAAAGAAAAGCGAGAAACACGACCGCAGTACTGACGACAATGAAGATCGCCAACGAAGCACAAATCACAGCGATAGGCGTCCACCAACGCGGATGTCTCGGCAAAGACGCGACCAGGATCGGTTCGGAAGATTCTAGTTCGGACACCAATTCCACTGAGATTGGCTCCCTATCCGGATGCTCAGGTCTCGAAGCATACGGGTTTGAGTATGGGGTCAGCGCATCGGCCCCGTCCGGAGTGATTCGAGGATCGGGCGGAATAGATTCCATAAGATAGTCATTGTCGATTGCGGAAGAAGGACACACCCGACGATGTCCGTGTACGAAAGGGCTTCCTGTAGTGTACGCAAATGCGAGCTTGGTGGGAATTCATCCGACAACATCGATTCGGCCGATCACGTCAATCGAGTTTATCGAGCTTATCAATCCAACGAGTCCATAAAACGACTTCCTCGTCACTGAGGTTCGGCTTTGGCAAGGTGTCCATTCTCACGCTACCAGGCGTGCCGGGCGTTTGGACGCGGACGGTAAGCAATCCGTTCACATTAATCTCGAATCCGATCATTCTCGCACGACTTTCGCTGCCGTATGATCCCTCGTCAATCTCGAAATCATATCGGCCCAGTGAATGCCAAGTTTCTCGTTCAACACCTGACGATTCAACTAAAGAAAGTGCCATCGTTTCGCGATTTTCCCCCACGGTCAATCGACGATTCGCTCGCGCGGGAATCACCGTTCCTGCGGGGATGACCGGCAAAATCCGCCGGCGACCGCGTCCATCTTCGACCAAGATACCAATCGTCTGAGTCGTAATCGATTGATGCGGCATCGCCATCGACGATCGGCCGGGCAATTCGCCCGCTAAGCTAGCTGCCGCTCCTCGCGCCACATCGCTTCGGTCAACGGTTTGAATGGTCACATCTTTCCGAAACCCTCGCAAAAGCTCGGCACGAACCTCATGCATCCGGAGCAGTGGCCCGAGCGTCACCACCACATCGATCCGGCGACGTGACAGCGAAACACGTTTGCACGCGACCTTGACAGATCTGCGGATCCCTTCGAGTAGATCCTTGCACCGATCGAGCCATTGAGCGCGACGCACCGTGATCGATTGATTTTCTCCATGAATCGGAATCGTAACTTTCGCTGAAGGCAAAATCAAAAGGGCGTTCATTGCGTTCTCACACGCCACCTGCAAGCCTGCCGCTTGTCCCGTTTTTCGCGGATCGACATCAAACGCTTCCATGAAAATCTCAGCGGTCAAATCCACCAATCGATGAAGCCAAGGCAACGTACCGGTATGCCAATGCCCAGCAGTGGCGACCTGCTTTAGACGGTTACCTTCACGACGGAACAACACCGTTTCGGTCCCCTGACCCGTCAGCCCTACAAACAGGATTTTCTGGTCCGGTGCCGACTCAACCATCGGCCCATTTGCTTCACCAATTTCGTTTGTTTCAATCGAGGCATCGATGTGAAGGGAATCAAATGCTGGATCAAACAACAGCGATTGAACCGCGGCGACACTGCGGTCAACCAACCGAACCGACGAGAGGCCTGCCATTTGAGCCGCTTGCAACATGCCACGCCGATGCAATTGATCGTAACTTGCCGGCACTGTTAAGGCCACTGCCGCGGGGGCTCCGTCAAGTTCCCAAGCATTTCGCGTTAACTTTCGGATCAACATCGCCAATAGAACTTCGGGTGGGCAATGCCGGCCTGCGATATCGCGTTCTACCACCTGTTTTCCAATGTACATGGGAATGCAGTGGAGCAACTTTTTGGAGTTGCTTGTCCGCAATCGCATTGCGTCTTCGCCATACAGCAATTCGCCGTCCTGGGTGGTTAACGCCATACGAAAAAGAGTAGCCCCGTCGCCACCGGCCGACAGCAAATTGACGCGTCCCATCGGAGACGCTTCGGCAGCTGCAGAAAAGAACATCCCAAAATCAATCGCCAACACATTGGCCACTTGACCCGACGTAGACCCGCCCGCGAACGTGGACGCTTCATTGACCGGTTGATGGCTCGCAAATTCCGACAACCACTGAGGCTCATTCGCTTGGTCTGCGTACTCTGCCAAATCTTCGATCACTTCGTCCAGTGATGCGTAGCGTTCATCGGGGGTCTTGGCCATCATGCGACGAAAAACATTGGCAAATTGCAGATCGACATCGCGGCGGATTTGCATCAAGTCAGGTATCTCGCCGTGACGATGCCCGTAAACCAAGTCAAGGTATTCACCGGTGAATGGTGGTTGGCCCGTCAACAAAAAATACATCGTCGCGCCAAGGGAATAGATGTCGCTGCGTGGGTCGGCCGAGTCGGGGTCCTCAAGTTGCTCCGGTGCCATGAAGGACAAGGTCCCGATCAAACGGCCTTTGTTCGGCTTCCCCTCTTCGGCCCCCGAAACAATCTGGCCGTCTTTGTTCGACTCCGATGTTTGAGTTGTCGCTTGGCGGCCAACCGCTAACCCTGACGTGCTAAACCGAGCCAACCCAAGGTCGAGGACTTTCACCGTGCCGTCGATGGAACGCATCAAATTGCCCGGTTTGACGTCTCGATGCACAATTCCCGTACGATGAGCATGCAGTAGCCCCATCGCTGCTTGCCGGATCATGGACGCTGCTTGCCCAACGGCCATTGGACCGCTTCGGGCGACTAACCGCGTTAACGTCATTCCGTCAACGTATTCCATCGCCAAGAAATGGACGCCATGGTCTTCGCCCGCATCAAAGGCAGCGACAATATTGGGATGAAGGACTCGGGATGCATTGCGAATCTCTTCGTAAAATCGTTCGACCGCCCGCTGATCTTGCATCAATTGACTCGGTAAGGTCTTGATCGCCACTGTTCGCTGCATCCGAACATGCTCGGCGAGGTAAACTTGGCCCATACCGCCAGAGCCGATTTGTTGCTTGATCGTGTAACCGCCGAGTTGAGTCGGCATTTGGTCGCCTGCCGATTCGCCATCAAAATGCACATTTTTGAGGCTGATTGCTTGGGAACCCTCCGAGAACAAAATGTCCATTCCCGAATCGCTGACCATCTCCCCAGCACAGGTGGGCTGATCTTCGATGGGGGTCATATCGGATGAGGAGGATTCAGACAATTTTGGTGGCCAACGAGAAAGAAAAGGACGGTTTCGAAAAGTCTACAATCACTTATTATAGACGGTCGCTGCGTGAGTCGACTTGAGAAATCAGCTCGGATGTCACTCCGCCTCCCGAAAAGAGTGCCGGTTAGGGCGGTTTTAATGTCGCATAACCACAGTGAATCCCCTCGTTTTTCCGACCGACTCTAACTGTCATTGTTGTTGACACGCTTCGATATTATTTTTGCACTCCCGCGATTCTTATTCTGGACTCCCGTTTTGTCGCCATCCGCCCCCTCATCGACAACTTCCGATTTCCCCCCAACCCGTGTCCTGAGAATCGCGACGCGGCACAGCCCCTTAGCGATGTGGCAGGCCGAACATGTCGCGATGCTGCTGAATCAGGCTGGCTTTGAAACCGAAATCGTGCCGCTTGTCAGTAGCGGAGACATTGACATGCGCCCCATCGATTCCACTCGCCAAGTTGGCGTGTTCACAAAGCGAATCCAACAAGCCCTGATTGATGACGAAGCCGATATCGCCGTCCACTCACTCAAAGACCTGCCCACTGAACAGGACCCCCGGTTGCAACTCGTTGCAGTCCCCAAGCGAGAAGCGGTTAACGATTGCCTCGTTTCACTCCATCGTTACTCGATCAATTCGCTTCCGGAAAAAGCTCGCATCGGCACCGGCAGTCGGCGCCGAGCCGCACAATTGAAACACCGTCGCCCCGATTTGACAATCGAGCCGATCCGTGGCAATTTGCAAACGCGACTCGAAAAATTAAACTCAAGCGAATACGACGCAATCATGCTTGCTAGCGCAGGCCTAACACGACTGAAAATGGATGCGGTTCCACGAGTGGAATTGCCGCTCGAAGAAATGCTACCGGCACCCGGGCAAGGTGCCCTAGCCATCGAAACACTGGCATCCGCCTCGGACGTGATCACAAAGGCCTCATGCCTAAATAGCATTGAATCGCGTGCTGCAATCACCGCCGAACGAACTCTACTAGCAAACTTAAACGGTGGCTGCTTAGCTCCCATCGCCGCCTACAGCCACATCCAAAACGGCGTTCAATCGTTACGTGCGATCGTGCTATCGACCGATGGGCAAGAGCGTCTCGAAGACGAACGATCTGCACCATTCGATCCAAGCGTCTGGCAAGCAGTGGCCACGGAACTTGCCAACCAAGCGACTGAAAACTTAGCAAACCGTGGCGCACGAGAGCTCATTCACCGCGGACGTGACGACGCTCAATAACCGATCGACATCGATCGATGGGTGCCCGTTGCAGAGTCGCGACCGCTTCGCTTTTCGCCGAGAGAATCAGAACGAATTCCAATAGCTCTGCATGTTGAAGTTGTTGGATTTCCCGGCTTCTTCGGCAGCACCGCAGTTGTGCTAGCCTGGTCCCCTGCGATCTCGCTCGTCCTGCCTGCATGGAAAGAAATCGAAGTGATTGTCAAAGCGATCACCGAGCCCGGCAATGCACTCAAACAAATCACCGATGACCGCCAAATTATCGTTATTGTCGATGGCAGCACCGACAACACTGGCGATTGGGTCGAGCGAGTTTCGCTACTGTACCTGGCAACCGTTGGACTCATCAACCTGCCGTTCACGAGCGGATACCGGGGCATCCGACACGTCGTGGTGTCATCGGTCCCAACATGGTTCGTTGCCCTTGACCGTTCGTGAGGTGGACGGAAAGGAATTAATCGAACCGGTGATCCGTATTCCACCATCATGCACTTCTCGCCGAGTCGCAACGGTGGAACTCACGGCAAGAAGCCATCGCATTTGCTAGTTTACTGTTGGTTGTTGTCGCTGTTATGTTACCCAATTTATCCTATCCGTTGATCGATTCCGATGAGACTCGGCATACACAAATCGCGGTGGAGATAATCGACTCGCGAGACCGGATAACGCTGATGCTCGACGGCACGCCCTATTTGGACTAATCACCGCTGATGCGTTGGTCGCCGACTATTAGCTTCAACTTCTTGGGACAAACGGCAAAGGGCCGGCACGAAAGAAAGTTTGCACTACTGATCCAAACGGCCTGCTAATCCTCATAGAATCCGTTGCGATATTGACGTGGCGTTTTCCCAACGATCCGCCGAAAGAAACGAACAAAATTCTCCGGTGACCCAAACCCGGTCTTTTGTCCAACAATACTGATTGGCCACGCCGTGTCACGGAGCAATGCCTTCGAACGCTCAATACGAATGCGATCAATTTCTTGAGCAGGTGAGCATTTGAAGAAGGCTCGAAAGCGTCGCTCTAAAGTGCTGCGTGACACCATTAGTTCGTTTGCCAATGCTTCGACCGTCAAACCATTCAATGCTTGCTGCTCAATCAACTTCACCGCTTGGTCGAGTTCGGGGTCGATGACCGCGATACGATCGGTAGACTTTCGAATCACGACTCCCGATGGCGTGATCATCACCGGTTCATCAATTTGTTTTCGACTCGCTTTTGGTTTACCACTTCGCTTCATCTTCGCATTCAAAAGCGATGCCGCCTTGTAGCCAACCTCTTGAGCATTCAACCCCACACTAGAGAGAGACGGCGAAAGCATACTGCAAACAATATCTTCATTGGACGTCCCCAAGATCCCAACGTCGGCCGGCACATGGAGTTTCAGTTTACGGCACGCTTCAAGGACTCGGATCGCTTGGGAATCGGCAACAGCCCAAATACCGACCGGCTTTGGCAAATGATCAAGCCAACGAACCAGCGATTCTTCATAGGCTTGTTTCCACGGGGGATAGGCCGAATCATCTCCCTCGAAAGCGCCAGGAAAAATACAACTGGAAAGGCCTCGCGACTTGGTGATTGATTCAAAGGCATCACGACGAGCATCGGACCACCAAGAACCGGCAAACGAATAAAACGCCAGATGCTCAAATCCCTGCTGCACCAAATGGTTCACCGCCATCTCAGCCGTCATCCGCTCGTCAACTCTGACTTCGGCCGATCGCTGTTTTCCGTCGCCAAGCAATTCAACGACGGGACACTTCATTTGGCTGATCGCCGTTGCATAGTTTCGCGTCGGGCTTCGCACGATAACGCCATCACCTTGCCAATTCTTAAGCCACGGTGGCAGTTCTTCGAGTAGACCACGGTCTTCGAACGAAAAGAGCCAATTTGCGCGTTCTTTCGCATAACGAGAAATCCCTTGAATGATGCCACGACCAAACACGCGTGACGTTTCGACGAGCAACAAAATTTGCTTTGGTGGGTCCATCTCTCTTCCAAATCAATCCGCTTGTGGGCCGTTCGCGTGACGACTCTCCAACCACTAGTTTATCCTCAACACCTGATCCCTCTAGCGAGCTTGACTCCATCGTCTAGCGTTTCAATCTCGGCCATCGATCAGAAACGCGAAGGAACTGCTTCGCTTAACACCCACTACGGCAAATGGGCTTCCTCGATTTTTTCAAGGATTGTTTTGGCGACGTCGGACTTCATAAACATCTTCCACGGTAAACCCGTGCGGTGGTTTTCAATCATCGGAGCCATCGGTCCTTGATCGATGGCCAGATAGTTTGACGACACCCAATCGTCGCCACGATTGAACGCATCATGAAAACCGAACGGCCCCCAAATCTGTGGCGCCATCTCGTAGTAATAATACTTCAAAGTGGCCATCGATTCGTCAGGCGTGTAAGGGAAAGCACTAATCGCCGCCGTCGGTGCGATTGTACCGTCGTCCCGATCGGATTTGAATCCCGGTGCGTGGGCCTTGTAACCCCGTGGATTCTGACTTGCTGTAAGCCCCCAAACAAGCTTGCTGTAGCCTCGACGCTGATTTGGATGGGTCATCGCATAACGTTGATGGATCAACGAGATTGCTCGGTTGTTTTCGTAGTAATTGGTGAAGGCATCCGTTAGTTGATGAGGATCGAGACCAATATAGGAGTAATGCGTGAAGAATAACGGCCCACCATACGGTTTGCCCACCGGTTGCATGATGCCATAGTAAGTATTGCCGTTGACGTACCGCTTTGCATTGCCAACCCAACCTAAATAGTAGCAGTCCGCGGGGATTGGATAAGTAGGCGACGCCATCGCCAACAAATATGCAATCATGCACTCGTTGAAACCGCTGACCTTGTGATTTTTGATGAAGCCATATTCTTTGGACCAATGCCAAGTGAGCATTTTGTCGCCCGGCTGAAGATACCAACTCCACTCGGCCTGCTCCCATAGCCGCGTAATACGTTTACGAAGTTCGTTCTCAAGTGGGGACTCGCGATCAAAGTACTCTCGTATCGTAAGCATCCCCTCAAAAAGAAAAGCGGATTCGACGATATCACCACCGTTGTCTTCCCGTCCTGCAAAGGGAATCGTCTCACCGGTGTCGCCACGCAAATGGTGCGGCCATAGTCCGTGATAACGCTCGGCCTTTTCTTCAAGGAACGTGACCATTTTCAGAAGGCGTTTGGCAGCCCGTTCTCGGGTGACAAAACCACGGTCGGCTCCAACCATGATCGTGATCATACCGAAACCCGTTCCTCCGGTCGTTGTGGTCGACCGCGGATGCGTGAACCCTTCGCGAGCCAATCCGCTGATCGGATGCCCAAATTCCCAGAAGTATCGAAAGCAAGCTTTTTGCATCGAGTCAAGAAACTCTTCATCATTCATTTCGCGAGATTTCGCGATGGCCACTTCCGATGCTGCTGACTCGATTGAACGGTCCTTTGCCACGCCTCTCGACTTGGCCCTTGTTTCGGCCGCTAACTGGGTAACTCGGTAATAGTACGTTCTGTTGTTTTCTCCGATGAAGTCACTGTAAACATGAATCGCGTGTGGACGCGAGTTGAGCTTAATCCAAGGGCCGTTGGCATGATCGGCACGGTAGACATTGAAGCGATCTTGATCGGAATCACTTGCACGATCCCAAACTAGATCGATACGACAATCGTGTCCCTCAGCCCTCAAACCGGTCGGCTGACCGTTCGCACTCAGCGAGCCTACAAATATCGCTGGCACACAGAAGGCGACGATCACCAAGAGACATTTATTGGCATGCAACAGGAAGGAATCGAAAAGCATTCGTTACAGCTCCTAGGTGGACAATCATTTCCAGATCACCATTCTGTGGACGAGATGGCTTTGAAAAAGGGTAAGTACCCGAAAACCATTGGCGTGTTTGGACACAATTGACAAAACGCATGAAACAGTGATGCGAAGAAAGTGCAAGCTACGGCTCCAAGAAAAACTCAAGTTTGGTCTTCTGCGTGACAGTTGCGGTCGGCACCGTTTGTCATTCATTGAATGATGTAAAAAAATGCCGATGCGAATCGCGTCCGCACCGACCATGCGCGGTCCGATTAGAGCAAATAAAAAACACCGAGTCCCACAAGTGGGGCCCGGTGTTACGATCATCTTAGCGATCTTATCTTAAAGGAATCAAATCAATCAGCTTGAGGGCCGATTCGCTTGACTACTCTCCGACAACTTGAACGTTTTCAGCGCGTGGTCCCTTAGGACCTTTGCCTACATTGTACGAAACAAGTTGACCTTCACGTAGATCATCATAGTTAACGCCCTCAAGCGCCGAGCTATGAAAGAACATGTCGGTGCCGGTGTCAGTTTCAATAAAACCGAAACCCTTGTCAGTAATCCGCTTAATCTTGCCTTCTGCCATCTCTTCTATCCAATACTCTCTAAACAGGAATGGCGCCGTTGTCATGTGAAACGTTCACCCAACAATTGGCGACATTTGGGATTGCTGGAAACAATCCCGTTACTAAATATCCCTCAATATTACATGCTGCCGTGAAAGCGACAAGAAACATTGATGGGCTAACTATACCACAACCAACGCTGGCTATGGCTCCGAAAGGCTATCAAAACGAGCCCCAATACGAACTGGTGCACCGATTGGGTAGCCAAATGGTTCATTTATACTTCGAGGTCATCTGCGGCACCGGGCTGGTCATCGCCCATTGCCTGCTCGGATTCCGGCACTGCTTCCGCATTCAGCTTTCGCTCTAAACGCCGTTTTCGCTTTTCATCCGCTTTGTATTTTTTTTCCATTTCGCGTTGTCGTTTGGCGAAAGTATTTTGATTCTTTGCGATAGCGTCTCTCCTTGAGCCTAGTAAAAAGTAGTTCCAGCCCGCAGAACTCGCGGTGAATTCTGTGGAAAACTTGTTCAATTCTGCCATCCGAAGCAGGCGAAATCCACTGCGACTTCCCCCACCGAGCATGATTCGTTTACGCCTGAGCAGCCCGCTGAGGGCGTTTCGACTTCCGGCTTCGCGACGGTCTCTTTCCGTTGCGTTGGCCTTGTGGGTCCGTCGAACCGGTCCCGGTGGACCGGTTCTTGCGAGCTGGCTTATAGCCGGATTTCTGAGATCCAAACCGTCGGCGACCGCTCTTCGGCTTTGCATCGCGTGGCGGACTAGCCATGTCGCGGGCATCAGGTTTTGGATGATTCGGATCGAGCGGAATTTTTTGCCCGATCAGTTTTTCAATCGCCTGCAATTCACTTCGTTCGTCATGCGTGCAGTACGAAATCGCAATCCCTTCGGCCCCCGCTCGTCCGGTTCGGCCGATTCGATGCACGTAGCTTTCCGGTTCAACGGGCATATCATAGTTGACCACATGAGTCACTCCGTCGATGTCAATTCCACGTGCGGCGACATCGGTCGCGACCAATACTTGCACGTGGTTGCGTTTGAACGCATCAAGTGCTCTTTGACGAGCGTTCTGGGATTTGTTTCCGTGAATAGCAACCGCTTTAAAGGAATGACGCGAGAGTTTTTCGGCTAACACATTTGCGCCTCGCTTGGTCCGTGTGAAGACGATCACCCGATCGGTATTTTTGCCAGAAAGCAATTTTTGCAGCGTCGGCATTTTCGAGTTCCGATCCAAGAATGCCACTCGCTGTTCGATTCGCTTCACGCTTGTCGTTTTCGGCGTGACGTTCACTGCCACAGGGTCTTCTAGCAAACGCTCGGACAACTCTCGGATCTTTGGAGGCATCGTTGCCGAGAAAAACAAAGACTGCCGATCATCGGGCAAACACTCGATAATCCGCTTCAAATCAGGAAGAAAACCCATGTCGAGCATGCGGTCGGCTTCATCGAGAACGAAGACCTCTAATCGATCTAAATCGATATGCCCTTGATTCATCAAGTCAAGCAACCGGCCAGGTGTAGCCACCAAAACGTGCGCACCGCGTTTGAGTGCTCGTACTTGATTCCCTTGGCTCACTCCACCATAAACCAAAACGTGGCGAAGCCTTAAATGCTTGCCGTATGTCGAAAAGCTTTCACCGATCTGGATTGCTAATTCGCGCGTCGGGGCAAGGACAAGTGCAAGCGGGCGATTGGGCGATGCTTTGCGATGACGTTCGCCCAATTGGTTTAGGATCGGCAATGCGAATGCAGCGGTTTTGCCAGTGCCGGTTTGTGCGACACCGAGAATGTCTCGCTCGTCGAGCGCCGCTGGAATTGTTTGAGCTTGGATGGGTGTTGGTGTCGTGTAATTCTGTTCTTTCAAGGATCGTTTGATCGGTTCGATCAGATCCATCTCTTCAAAAGTCTTCAAAGGGTGTTTCCTACTGTCGTTGTGATATAGTTCGCCCCTGGTCGCAAACCAATAGTGTCGTCGTAACGACGTTCAAGCGTGGGAATGCTCTGGGGCAGTATGTGTATTTATTTACTGGATCCAAACTGAGAATCAATGCATAAGGAATCGGCGATTGCTTCGTAAATTCAATGACTGCATTTGATTTCAGTAGGCTGAAACGACCCAAGCGCATCGAAACCGAAAAATCCGGAACTACAAGCAATGGAACCGTCACAGCGATTCTGGACAAACAAGAAAGTCTCAGAACCTTATTGCGTCCTTGACGACGCGTGGCGGCTTTCTAGAGCGGTCAACACAACCGATAGTAGGCAGCAACTGGTGCAGCGAATTAACTCACTGCGATTTGAATTAGGGATTAAGAGGATCCAGGTAACTCTGTTAGAAACCCCCAATTTCGCCGGAAAACATTTACACTTCGTTCGCACCAATCGTGTGGAATTTCGTGAAATGTTACTCGCTTCTTTCCGACCTCCTCTGCTGGAATCAGCCCCCAGGGGACCGCCAGCGTTCAGGGGGAGTGTAACCACAATCCACCCCAACGCCTAGGGACAAACCCAATAAACTTGGATTCGAGAGAGAGACCCTACCCTTTTGTCCAGTTGTTTAGAGACTCGGTTCGCAATAATATCGCTCAGCGGCGACACGATCTTCGGCGGATCGAAATCGACATCGGCCATTGATCATTTAGCTAAAAACTTGTCTGTAAAAGCCCTAACTCTACTTTTCAGTAAATCGGAGAAACTTCAGTATGTCACGCTTATTCTATGGTTCAATTTTTGCGCTCGCATTAATCGCTTCACCTGCTATTGCCGACGAGGCCACCGCAGAGGAAAAAGTGGGAACCTGCCCAAGCACTTGCACCGAAAGTTGCTGCAGCGATGGATTGAAAGAAGGCGATTCCATTGGCGCATTCTATGTGACCAAAATCGCCGGCGCAGAAGAAGACGGAGTCGATCAAGGTCAAGAACTATGCTATCGATGCCGATATGGCTCGCGACCAATGGTCATGGTATTCGCTCGCGATACCGGTGGAAAAGTTCCCGAATTGCTTCGCAAAATTGATTCCGCCGTCGCCACTCACGAAGATTCAAAACTAAAAGGCTTGGTCACCTTACTTGGTGAAGACGCGGGTTCGTTGAAAGCCCATGCTGAAAAATTGGCTGAGGCAAGTTCGGCAAAGAACGTTCCTTTGGTCGTCGCGAAAGATTCCAAGACCGGACCTCTCAACTACAAGATCCGTGAAGACGCTGTGATCACCATTGTGGTTGCCAACGACAGCAAGATCGTATCGACGAAGACCTTCGCCGCCGAAGACATCGATGTCGCAGGCATTATGAGCGACGTAGAAGGCATGCTGAACTAGCATCAAACCGTCGATTGAACAATCCAGTATCGAACAAGCCGGCCTTTCGAGGTCGGCTTGTTTTTTTGATTTCCGAACGATTAACGGCACTGTGTTTCACGCCCCCAATTCCGTTACAATGCCGGGATCGATTCCCTTACTAGCTTTTCAACTCTGGAAACGTTTTCTATGACTGATTCCAATTCTGGCCAAATTGACCACGTACTCATCGAAGATCGTTTGTTTCCGCCACCTGCGGAATTCACAAAAACCGCAGTGTTCTCGACACAAGAACAATACGAAACGATGTGCAACCAAGCGGCCGAAGACTCCGACAACTTCTGGCGAGGTGAAGCCAACGAGCATTTGCATTGGTTCGAGCCATTTAAGGAAGTCTGCAAGTGGAATCCACCTCATGCCGAGTGGTTCGTGGGTGGCAAAACGAACGCCAGCTATAACTGCTTGGACCGAAACATCGAAGCCGGGCTCGGTGACCGAATAGCGATTCTCTGGGAAGGCGAACCCGGGGACCAACGAACATTGACCTATAGCGACCTTCGCACGGAAGTCTGCAAGTGCGCCGAAGGAATGAAACAACTTGGCATCGGCGCTGGCGATGTCGTCAGTATTTACATGCCGATGACCCCCGAGCTTGCGATTGCCATGTTGGCATGTGCCCGTATCGGTGCGGTCCATTCGGTCATCTTCGCGGGCTTCAGTGCCGAATCGATCGCTGATCGCAACAATGATGCAGGCGCCAAATTGGTCATCACGGCGGATGGTTTGTATCGTCGTGGAAGGGTACTTCCGCTAAAAGCAACCGTCGACGAAGCACTCGAAAAATCCCCAACGGTGAATCACTGTTTGGTCCTTCGTCGCGTCGGCAATGAAGACGTATCGATGGTCGAACCACGCGACGTTTGGTGGCACGATGTGGTCGACCCTCAACCAGGTGAGTTACCGGCCAAACCGATGGACAGCGAAGCATCGCTGTTCATCCTGTACACGTCCGGCAGCACCGGAAAGCCGAAGGGCATTCGCCACACGACCGCTGGCTATAACCTTTGGGCCAAACGCACCTTTCAATGGGTCTTCGATCATCGCGAGGATGACATTTATTGGTGTACTGCCGATTGCGGATGGATCACCGGACATAGCTACATTGTCTATGGCCCATTGTCGGCCGGAGCGACTTGCTTGATGTACGAAGGTGCTCCGAATTTCCCTGCCGAAGATCGGTTTTGGGAGCTGGTCGAAAAGCACAAAGTTACCATTCTCTATACCGCTCCAACGGCCATTCGCGCCTTCATCAAATGGGGAGACGAGCATGTCGAAAAGCATGATCTTTCGAGCCTTCGACTACTGGGCACTGTAGGCGAAGGGATCAACCCAGAAGCATGGATGTGGTACCACAAAAAAATCGGGGCTGAACGATGCCCAATTGTCGACACTTGGTGGCAAACCGAAACGGGAGGCATCATGATGAGCCCGCTTCCTGGAATCACGGCCACCAAACCCGGCTCTTGCACTCGCCCACTTCCCGGGGTTATCCCTGCGATCGTTGATGAAACGGGCAAGGAAGTGGACGATCAACATGGCGGAATGCTTTGCATCGCCAAACCTTGGCCGGGAATGCTCCGAGGCATCTGGGGCGATGACGATCGATTCGTCCAGCAATACTGGTCCACCGTGCCTGGTAAGTACCTGACGGGTGACAATGCAAGAAAGGACAGCGACGGATACTACTGGATCATGGGCCGGATCGACGACGTGATCAACGTCTCAGGGCACCGCCTAAGCACAATCGAAGTCGAAAGTGCACTCGTCAGTCACGAAGCGGTTTGCGAAGCGGCCGTGGTCGGTCGTCCCGATGCATTAAAGGGTCAAGCGATCGCCGCATTTGTCTCGGTTCGTGACCGCGAACCCAACGAAGAGCTTCGCAAGGAATTGTTGCTGCATGTCCGAAAACAGATCGGCGCGCTCGCCCAGCCTGATGATTTGCGTTTCACTGCCACGCTACCGAAAACTCGCAGTGGCAAGATCATGCGCAGGCTGTTGCGAGACATTGCATCAGGAAAAGAAATCGCAGGAGACACATCAACGCTCGAAGATTTAAGCGTGCTTGCGAAATTACAGGAAGACGAATAGAGGAATCGTCGTCGCCGCGCCATCAACCGAGGGCGATCGGAGACATGGCCTTGTGAATACCACAAAGGCCACGCCCCGGCCGCTCAATGCGCGGCCTTAACGATTCAGGATCAACAACAACCTAGTTGACGCAGAACCTGCCGTTTACCCCTTCGCAGCAAAGCGGTACTCGCCATCAACGAAGTCGACCACGACCGTCGTCCCTTCCGGATACGCACTTTTCAACAACGCCGTGGCCAGCCGATTTTGGATCTCGTTTTGAATCACTCGCTTCAACGGCCTGGCGCCATACGCCGGGTCGTATCCGGTCGAAGCAATCTCATCAATCGCCATCTCAGTAACTTCCAAGTGCAAACCATTTTGCTCCAACCGATGTGACAACGACTTTAATTGCAGCGTAACGATTTGCCGGATCTCGCTGCGAGCCAGCGGATGGAAGATCACAATGTCATCGATTCGGTTCAAGAACTCTGGCAAGAACCTTGCCTTGAGCGACTCTTGAACCGCCTCTCGCATTTCCTCTTCGGTGCCTCCATCCTCGGTTACCCGTTGGATGGCTTGGCTGCCCGCATTACTGGTCATCACGATCACGGTGTTGGCAAAGTCGACCGTTCGGCCATGACCGTCGGTCAACCGACCATCATCGAGAACCTGCAGCAAAACATTAAAAACGTCCGGGTGAGCCTTCTCCATTTCGTCGAGCAAAAGCACCGAATAGGGACGCCGGCGAACCGCTTCGGTCAACTTACCCCCTTCTTCGTAGCCAACATATCCGGGAGGCGCACCGATCAACCGAGCGACGCTATGTCGTTCCATGAATTCACTCATATCGATCCGCACCATCGCTTGTTCGTCGTCGAACATCACTTCGGCCAGGGCTTTACAGAGTTCGGTTTTCCCAACACCCGTTGGCCCAAGGAACAGGAACGAACCGATGGGTCGATTCGGATCCTGCAGCCCACTGCGACTTCGACGAACCGCATCGGAAACGGCCTCAACGGCTTCCTCTTGGCCGATCACGCGTTGGTGCAACCGCTCTTCCATGACCAACAATTTCGCTCGCTCGGTTTCAAGCATTCGACTCAGCGGCACGCCCGTCCAGGCACTGACAACTTCCGCGATTTCGTCCTCGGTCACATCATGGCGAAGCAATCGTCGCTTCTCTTCACGCGTCGATTCTTCCTGCTGCACCGTCGCCTCGCGTTCTTCGACATCGTCAAGGCGTTCTTGCAACTTCGTCAATTGGGTGCGCACATCGAGCATCTCGCGATAAACATCTTCAGGACTTTCGCCGCGCAGTTGCTTTTGTTTCGCTTCGGTATCAAGCGTTGCAAACCGATGCTGCAATTGCTCGATCTCTTGGCGAACCGATTGCACATCATCGAGTCCCATTTTCTCGGCGTCCCACTGTTCGCGGAGACTCGCCAATTCGCGATTAATCGAATCCATTTCAGCTTCGATTTCTTCGCGTTTTTCGATCGCCGATTCTTCTTGCTCGTCGACAAGTTGACGATGAGCCAATTCCAATTGACGCAACCTCCGCTGCAACCGATCGATTGGCTCGGGAACACTTTCCTTTTCCATTGCCAAACGACTCGCCGCTTCGTCGATCAAATCGATTGCCTTGTCTGGCAAGAAACGATCGGCGATATACCGGTTGGACAACGTCGCCGCCGCAACGATCGCGCTGTCAGTGATCCGCACACCGTGATGGGATTCATAGCGTGACTTTAAGCCTCGCAAAATTGCAACCGTGTCTTCCACGGTCGGCTCACCGACGTACACCGGTTGGAACCGCCGCTCGAGTGCAGCATCTTTCTCGATGTTTTGACGATACTCGTCAAGCGTCGTCGCTCCGATACATCGCAGCGTCCCACGTGCCAGTTCGGGCTTCAGCAGATTCGCCGCATCAGCACTCCCCTCCGCTTTCCCAGCACCGACGACCAAGTGAAGTTCATCGATAAACAGAACCACTTGACCACCTGAATCTTTCACCTCCCGCAAAACGGCCTTCAAGCGCTCTTCAAAATCGCCCCGGAATTTGGCTCCTGCGACCAAGGCCCCCATATCGAGTGAGATCACGCGTTTATTCTTGAGACTCTGCGGCACGTCTCCTTCGAAAATACGCAGCGCCAACCCTTCGGCGATGGCGGTTTTACCGACACCGGGTTGTCCAATCAGGACCGGGTTATTTTTCGTCCGTCGCGAAAGGACTTGGATGACACGGCGTATTTCATTGTCGCGCCCGATCACAGGATCGAGTTTGCCCTGCGATGCAAGCTGAGTCAGATCGATACCGTATTTTTCAAGAGCTTGGTAAGTGTCTTCGGCGTTTTGGTCGGTCACGCGAGCCGAGCCACGAACTTCACTCATCGCTTTGAGCACATCGTTGTCGGTGACGCCGATCAACTTCAGCAAATTTTTCGCTTTGCTATCCGCACGAGTGAGCCCTAGCAGTAAATGCTCGGTGCTAACAAATTCGTCTTTCAAGGACTCCGCGGCATCGGCAGCAGCGTCAAAGGTTTTTTGCAGCGACGGCGCAATCTGAGGCTGCCGACCGCCCGAAACCGACGGCAGTTTCGAAACTTCGCTACTGACCATTCCTTTCAGTTTGGCCGTATCCGCGTTGATCTTATCGAGCAGCGGACGTGTAATCCCATCTGTCTCGTCCAACATCGCTGACAACAATTGCAGCGGTGTGATTTCCGGATTGCCAGCAGATGCGGCACGTGCCTGAGCCTCCGCGACGAGCGATTGTGCTTTGGTCGTTAGTTTTTCAAATCGAAATGCCATTTTTTGTTCACTCCAAAAAAGTAGTCCCACGACGATTGCCGCGGGACTACGGTGCCCTCATTCCGTAGCGGTGACATCTCGCCTCCGCAACTGCATTGAAACTGAACGACGGCTAACAGCCACCGCTACTCTTCCATGACCTAATCCTTGACTTCGAAATCAGCGTCAATCGCGTCGTCATCTTCGCTTGCAGCACCGGCTCCTGCACCGGCTGCGGCTGCAGCGTCACCGCCTTCGGATGGCGCCGCTTCGGTCTTTTCATAAAGGACCTTGCTGAACGCTTGCGACGCTGCGTCGAGTTCGTCGGTGGCTTGCTTGATCGTGGCGGTGTCTTCGCCTTCCGCAGCCTTTTTGACCTTCTCGATTGCTTTGTTCATCGGCTCGGTGTCCGACTCCGTCAACTTGTCCTTATTCTCGTTCATCAGCTTTTCAAGTTGATAAACTTGCTGACTCGCCTTGTTGCGTGCCTCGACCAATTCGAATTGTCGACGATCCTCATCGGCATTGACTTCGGCGTCCTTTCGCATTTGGTCGATTTCGTCCTCACTCAATCCGCCTGCTTCCTTGATTTGGACCGATGCTTCTTTGCCCGTCTTTAGTTCCTTGGCCGAAACGCTCAAAATACCGTTTTGGTCAATGTCGAACTTCACTTCAATCTGAGGCACACCACGAGGTTGTGGCGGAATGCCTTCGAGGTTGAACTCGCCGAGCAATCGGTTGTGCGAAGCCATCTTTCGTTCCCCTTGGAACACTCGCACGGTCACAGCCGACTGATTGTCCGCAGCGGTACTAAAGACGTTCTTCTTTTCGACTGGGATCGTCGTATTGCGTTCGACCAAAGCGGTCATCACACCACCTTCGGTTTCAATCCCAAGCGTCAGCGGTGCAACGTCCAGCAGCAACACATCCGTACGATCGCCAGACAAAACGCTACCTTGAATCGCAGCCCCGACGGCGACGACTTCGTCTGGATTCACACCTTGGTGAGGATCTTTTCCGAAGATTTCTTTGACGACCGCGCGAACCTTAGGCACTCGCGTGCTACCGCCGACCAAGACGACTTCGTCGATTTCGCTCGGTGACATATTCGCGTCTTTAAGTGCTTGCAGAACAGGCCCCTTCACCTTTTCCACCAACGAGTCGATCAACTCTTCGAACTTGCCTCGCGTGATCTTCATCGTCAAGTGCTTCGGACCTGATTGGTCCATGGTGATGAAGGGCAAATTGATGTCGGTTTCTGGCAGCGTGCTCAGTTCCTTTTTGGCTTTTTCGCAAGCTTCCTGCAACCGCTGCAACGCCATCGGATCGTTTCGTAGATCAATGCCGCTCTCCTTCTTGAACTCATCTGCCACATAATGAATCAGAGCTTCGTCAAAATCATCACCACCGAGGTGAGTGTTCCCAGAAGTACTGATTACTTGGAATACGCGACTCTCTTGCTCCTCATCGCCACTATCGGCAACTTCCAAGACAGAAACGTCAAACGTACCACCTCCGAGGTCGAAGACGATGATCTTCTCATCCTTCTTTTTGTCGAGACCATATGCAAGTGCGGCTGCGGTCGGTTCGTTGATAATTCGAGCAACCTCCAAACCCGCAATTTGACCCGCGTCTTTGGTTGCTTGGCGTTGAGCGTCGTTAAAGTATGCCGGAACCGTGATCACCGCCTTGTTGACTTTGTGACCAAGGTACGACTCGGCGGATTCCTTTAGCTTCCGCAGAACCTTTGCCGAAATCTCTTGGGGAGTGTATTCCTTATCCCCTACTTTGATTTTGACGTATTCACCGGCTCCGCCCGTCACACCGTACGGGACCATCTTTTCTTCGGATTCCACTTCGCTGTGCCGACGCCCCATAAACCGCTTGACCGAGTAAACAGTCCGCTTGGGGTTCGTGACGGCTTGGCGGCGAGCGGGTTCGCCAACGATCGTGTCTTCTTTATCAGTGAATGCAACCACGCTTGGGGTCAACCGGTTACCTTCGGGGTTGGGGATTACCTTAGGCTCACTGCCTTCCATAATCGCCACCACGCTGTTTGTCGTGCCGAGGTCAATCCCGATAATCTTTTCGCCTTGCGCCATAGTAGGAGTCTCCTAAGTTTCGATTCAATCATTGTTCCGCTTGGCGTCGGTGAATCCATTGTCGGCTAGAACGAACAACGAATTTGGTTTACGCTTGCGCGGGTTGGGGTTTCGTGGTGAAAGTTGAAAATGCCTCCGAAAAAACACATTGTCGATTCGTCAGTTTTCCAAGGGACGATACTGACTTTGGCAAAGACCGTGCCGAACGGCTTGCATGATCACCGTTTTTTTCTTGGCAGTCGCAAATCGCCCCGTATTTAACGCTAAAAGCGAATAATCAGCCTAAGACATTTGCTTTGCCACCGGACTTTCTGGCAGCTGCCAAAAGTCGACCCTACGCGCCCCCACGCTCGCGTGTCAAAATGACAGTCCCACGGCCTTTCGTCTCTCGAAAACCAAACTCACACTCCATGACGAAATCATCTTCCATCGAATTCAACGCAATTGAATCGATCGACTCGCAAATCATCGCCCTTATCGACCAGCGGGCTGCGAAGGTTCGTGAGCAGATCAAACAGGACCCGGACCATGTGAAAGTCGGCCGAATCGCAGCGGCAACCACTGAGATTGAACAAACGATTGCACACGCCCCCCATCGATGCTCGACGATCAACGATGCGTCGCGATTGAAAATACTTAAGCACATCGCGAGCGTCTGCTTGGCGTCAGTCAACGAATTGCGAGTCGCCTTCCTAGGACCAAAGTACAGCTACAGCCACTTGGCTTCGCTAAAGTATTTCGGAGATGGTGCGGATTACTCGCCCGTCGGCTCTATCGCGGCCGTCTTTGAAGCGGTCACTCGCGGGGATGTGACCGCTGGTTTAGTACCGATTGAAAACAGCACTGATGGACGGATCGTCGATACTCTTGGGTTGTTCGTTCGGCAACGGATGCAAATTTGCGGTGAAGTCATCTTACCGATTCATCACACGTTGCTTTCCCGAAGCAGCCGCGAATCGATTACAGAGATCCACAGCAAGCCGCAGGTGCTATCCCAGTGCCGCAAATGGTTAGCCTCGCAATTCCCAGCAGCCAGGATCGTTGAAAGCGGTAGTAGCACAGCGGCAGCCGAGTTAGCCGTAAACCAGAACGGCGTTGCCGCAATCGCCAGCATCGAAGCAGGAAGGCATTACGGCCTCGATGTATTGGCTGAAAACATCGAAGACAACTCGAATAATGTTACACGATTCGCCGTGCTAGGCACCGAGCAACCAGCCCCGACAGGAAACGACAAAACATCCCTCCTGTTTGAAGTACGTCATCAACCCGGGGCGCTCGCGGATGCGATGACGATTTTTAAGGACCAACAATTGAACATGACGTGGATCGAATCGTTCCCATCACCTCAAACGCGAAACGAGTATTTCTTTTTTGTTGAAGTCGATGGACATCGTGAAGACCCTCGCGTCACGTCAGCGATCAAGCGATTAGAGATGCAAGCGGACCGCCTCGAAGTGCTTGGTTCGTATCCACGGGCACAAGATTGAGGACCGTAAGAACGGAAGAGCGTTTCGAGGGCTGAAATTTAGGGCCCTGGGAATTTCGGGCCCATAAACTCTGCAATCGCCACTATGGGGTACGAACAAAGATCCCGTCGGCGGTTAGATTGATCATATTGATCGGTTCCTCGTAGACACCCGTCCCTTTGACCACCACGGCGCTACCTTTCTTGACCCCCAGCAAATCACGGGCGTCTTGACTGAGGACATTACCGGAATCGTCCACGAATTGAACAACCACCTTCGGAGCACTTTCCAATTTACGCTTGCAGAAGGGACACTTATTGGCGTGATCGGGATCACCCTGGGCATGCTCTTCGTCCGCCAATTGCGAGAGGACAAAGGTCGCCTTTCCCTTTTCGAACGGTTCCAAATCACCCGCATCGATGCTTCCGGCTACCACCACCATCGTGGGTTCGGCCAGCGACTCCATTAACTCAGTCGGAGTTTTTGCGTCCGCTGGTTCGCTCAACAACAAATACTCCGACGAGGTTTCCTCGCCGGGCGACTGGGTTTGCGACTCACAGCCAACAAACGTGGCAGTGGCCAGGGTGAAGATTGCAAACAACGATAGCTTTCGACAATTACTTTGGCGATTCATGATTTAGTCCTTGGTATCGCTTGAAACTTCGAGCAGCTTCTTCATGGCGGCATCAATCTTCTCGGCGTACGCGTCGTAGTCCGCTGGCTTGTCGTCGTGAAGATTTCCATCAATGCTGCCGAATTCGTCGAATAGACTTTTAACGGCTTCTTTTGCCGATGCTTGCTGTGTGTCCGACAAAGACGCACTCTCGAGTGTCGATTCGATCATTTCAAGCAGATGCCCGACTTCATGCAGTGGCCCGTGTGCCGCATCAACGTCATCGTTTGCGAATCCATCACGGATGGTTTCATGCATGGTTTGGAGGACGGCGACGGCATCCTTCAAATTGTCAGGGTGTATTGACTCGTCAAGGCTAACAAGGTCATCGGTACTGAGGCCCAACTCAGCGGCATCGATATGGATTGCGTGATCGTGCTCATCATGATCGTGCCCATCATGATCGTGCCCATCATGGTCGTGCTCATCATGATCATGCCCATCGTGATCGGCCCCGTCATGATCGTGTTCGGCAACCGGCGTCGGGGAAGGTACCTCTTGTTTGCATCCGGCGACGAACGCCATGTAACAACCGGATACCACGACCAACGTGACAGTGGAAAGTAAACGCATTGCAGGCTCTTTTTGTAATTCGGCAGTAAACAGGTGGTGGACATTCATTCGACTGATGCAACGAAGCTCAAAGCTCTTGCAGTCGAAATGGCTGCACTCCAACGAATACGCTCCTATTCGGATTCTGGTTCTTCTTCGGGTTCTGGTTCTTCTTCGGGTTCGGCGGTCAAATTGTCGAGAAACCGTTGTAGACGGGCCTTCCCTCTCTCATCAGCCAATTCCACGGCTTCGCGTTGCGTTTTGATGGCCGCCTCTTTGTCGCCAAGCTGGTGTTGCAGATGAGCCACCGTGTCCAATACGAATGGCTTCATCTCCCCGATTGTCTCAGCTGCCACTTGAGCCTTTTCAAGTACAGCACTCAGCAAGTCCTTATCGTCCAAGTCTCCGCTGACCGCTTTACGATACAAAGTCCAACCGACGAGATTCACTAACTGTGGATCTGAATCCTCGTCCTCAATCACACTTTTCGCATAAGCAATCATCTCGCCCGCAAGCGAATCGTCACTCGAAAGAACTTGCAATTTTGCCATTCGCATCTGGCTGACACGAGACTCATTTTTCGCAGTGGCAATGTACTCGTCGATAATCTTCAAAGCACCTTCGGAATCGCCTTTCCGCATCGCCATCACGAAGTTGCGAAAGACCACATCGGCTTCCTGCCCTTCGACAAATTCGGTGCCGAATGCTTCGCGATCCCATTGATCGGTGACAATGCTTTTGAGCGGCTCGTCCATCGACATCGGGTGTCCGATCCATTCGATATGCCCATCTTTACCAACGATAAACGCACAAGGTATACCGTTTTGGCCCGCAGCTTGCATGTAATCAGCAGATGTGGATCGATCCGGATCGGATGTCAAACAATACTGGCTAGTCAGTTCACGGTAGGTGACCGCACGCATGCCATCGTCGTCACTCTCTTCGTCTTCGTCACCCTCATCAGCATCGCCCTTGCCCTCGCCTTCGTCGCCTCCTTCATCAGTGTCGCCCTCGCCTTCGTCGCCTTCTTCATCAGCGTCGTCTTCATCAGCGTCGTCTTCATCAGCGTCGTCTTCGTCAGTGTCGTCTTCATCAGTGTCGTCTTCATCAGCGGGAACCCGCATCCCGGGAACGTCTCGCTTGAGAAAACGTTCGATCGTTTTTACCGGTTCATTGCTGACGCTGACAACTTGGACCCCTTGGTCGGCGTAGTCTTTTTGAATCTGAACGATATGGGGCATCGACGAAATGCATGGGCCGCACCAAGTCGCCCAGAATTCAACGATATAGACCTTGTTCGGCTCAAACGTGGTGACATGTCCGAAGGCTCCGTTTCCATCGTGAATCCAATGCTCAATATCAAGTGGCGGAGCCACCGAGCCGATCGTTAGTGTCTCGATTACCGCTTCTACGGCCTCTTCATCAGCGGCCTCTTCATCAGCGGTCGCTTTTTCAGCCGATTCTTCGGATTCAGTCGCTGCTAAGTCGGCGGCTTCTTCCGCGGTCGTCTCGTCGCCTGCCGCCACCTGAGCTTGAAGCGGGGCAGACTGAAGCTGCGACAGGATCAAGAACAGGACGAAAGACAGAATAACTGACGAAGATAGGAGAGCGTGTTTCATGGGTACTCAATCGAATTTAGCAAGTTGGATGGGACGTTTAGCTGGTTGGATGGGACGAAAATCGACCTAGCCCCGAGTATAGCGGATTGCTGACCAAATAGACTTGGGTAGACGACAGGGTGCTGCGAGCGAAACCGAAGCAACGCAAAGACTCGGAAACGCTAGCAATGATAAATTCTTTTTGGTGGTTTTATGCCGATTATTCCGTTTGGCTTAAGAATCCGGGTTTTCTGGGCCGATGAAACCTCTCGGACGAACTGCCATGGCGAGTTCCTGTCCTGTTTTCTTGTTGGCGATCTTGACGGCCCGGCACTGGCGGCTTAGACTCCCTAGAGCGTTTAAGTTTAAAGCAGCAAAGGGTTTACAGCGATCACCAAACTCGGTAACAGCACAATACAAGCATGATAAAAACCATGCGGGACATAGCAGGGAGTCAGTAGTGACCAAAAAAGATATCGTGCGAACGATCTCGGAAGAGGTTGGACTGACTCAACAACAGACCAAGGAAATAGTCCAAAAGACATTTGACGCGATCGTCGAATGCTTGGTACGAGAAAGACGGATCGAATTGCGGAACTTCGGCGTGTTCGAAGTCAAACCGCGGGCGGCACGGAAAGCTCGAAACCCTCGGACTGGACAACAGGTCGAGGTGCCTAGCAAGCATGTCGTGACGTTCAAACCAGGAAAATACATGGAAGCGAAGGTTCGCGATTTAGACGAATCTCGAATCGACACCTCAACTTCCAAACCCGGCGATTCAAAACCGCCACCAACGACGAAAAAACCAAGCCATCACACGGACTCTTTACCACCAAGCGCCCCAAGCGGTCGGTGGGGCGAGAGTTAGGATCGGCGAAACCATCCCACTGCTTCGATTGATTTTTCTACGGAATCAAACGAAGCAAGACCGTTCATGGAGGAACGTTCGATGCTTAAAACGACTCGTAAAACGATGCAACGAATCGTACAACTGACCGTGTTGGCCGCGGCAATCACCACCAGCGTCGGTTGTTTTGTCCCAATCTACTCGGCTCGTCCGGAACGACGTGTGCAACAATTGCTCTACACGTCCGAGGATTTGCGATCGATGGTCGCTGAATGGGAACGCTTCTGGTTCCTCGATTCGCCTAGCCACATGACCCCTATCCGTACTCACGGTGGAATCATGTAAGCACCTTTGTGGTGCTGTTGCCTGCGTGACTGTCATAACCGGCACAATGCGTCCGGTTGCGTGGGGGACCCTGCGCTCAAAGGATTACCCCTTATGAATTTGGTAAGGGTGCATAAAAGAGCAACCTAGGTTTGAGGGTATCTTCCCCAAACTCCTAGCCGTTGCAGCTTTGCCATGTCTACCGCTCCGATTCCGTGGAAACACGTTCGCAATGTCCTTGTCGTCTTTGCCCCCCTTTGGGTTGGTGCAACGATCGTGTTTGCATTCTTTGGCGTTTCCTATAGCCTTTTGAGACGTGACGTTTACTCGGCCCGCCAACCGCTTGTGGTGCGGAACGAAGCGACCAGCAGCGTCGACCGGATGGGACGTTTCAGCAGCCAAACTGAACTCAAGGCTGCTCAGGAAACCATTCTCGAGATGACACAAAATCCCGAAGTCGTCGCGGGTGCGCTTCGCCAAATCGGTCCTCGTTCTGGAAAACCAGACTCCAATTGGCCTAGCACCGAAGTCATCGACTCGGTCGCAAATGGCAAAGTCAACTTGTTGGCACCGCACGGATCCGAGTTTGGCAATACCGAAGTGGTCTATCTACAAGTCAAAGCATCGGATCAACAGCGAGCGTTGGTTTTTTGTGAAGCGATGTTTGATAACCTGACCGAACACTTACGGAACATTCGCCAAGTTCGTGCCGACAGCGTCATTCGCGAACTGACGTATGCTCGTGACCAAGCCGAAGAGAACCTCAATGAAGCCGCTGACCGGATGCGAGTATTTGAAGTGCAATTTTCTGCTGACCTTGGGGAACTAAGAAACCTCAACGACGCGATCGCGGGTGATGGAACCAACCGACGAACGCTCGAACAGACGGCCAATGAGTTGCAGATCGCCGAACTAGAACTCGAAAAACTACATTCCCTACACGAACTTCTGATCGCAGGATCGAAAAATCCTGATCATTTACTCGTTAGCGGCAGCGACCTGCTCACCCTCCAACCATCGCTGTTGCGACTCAAGGATGGTTTGATCGATGCGCAAATCACCAGCAGTCAATTGGCGGCCAACCGTACCGCCAAGCATCCATCGGTCATCAATGCTCGATCAACTGAACAACAAATTCGCAAACGCATGCAAGAAGAAGCGAGCACGGTAGTTCAAGCGATGCAGCCGGTTCTAAAACTTGAGCAGGCCCGCGTGCAGCGCTTAACCGAAAAGCAAAACCGACTCGTCCAACGACTCGAAGCACTTGCGGCTGCCCGCACGGATTATGCAAAAGTAGACGCCGAAGTGAACCACCGAACGACGCTACTTGAAGAAGCCGAACGAGCCCTGGCCGAAGCACACGCCAGCCGTACTGCTGCACTGTCGACCAACCTCGTGGCTGAACTTGGACCACCGCAAGTTTCTGAAAACCCAATCGGCCCAGGCGGCTTTTTGGTCACAATGGGATCGGCAACCGCCGGATTACTTTTTGGACTCGGGTCGGTGTTCTTGATCGCACCTGGACCAAACGAGACACGACGCGGTCGACGCTGGACCGACTTTCTACAAAAAGGAGGCCGCCGTGCAGCCGACCAAGCCGCTGCTGCGGCCGTTGCTGAAACTGTCCCACAAGGTCACACCCAAGCCCCCAGGGCCGATCGCCGCCAGAACCGTTGAACCATCAACGACGACCTAGTACCGTCTTGAACAACCCGATCACTTGGCTTGAAAGCTGGGCAAGACGCTCCTGGTCAAGTTGCTTGTAGAACGCCTTTAAAATCGCTGCCGCCATTGCGGCATCAAGGTGAGCAATAATCTGCGGCACAACTTCATCGATCACGCTTGTACCATCCGGATGTTCATCGCCGGTGTAAACACACGCGTAGCCGTCAATGGAAGGCCCGAGCAATTCCTTGACGTAGGCAACTGACGCGGCAATCGATTCTTCTTTCAATTGATGTGGATTTTGCCAATCGTATGGCGGCTCCCATTCGCGAACCGGTCGAAGCAAATCGATGTGAGTCAAAACCGCGATGACCGCTGGCGGACGCAGTTTCGCATTGGCCTTCGAGTGCTCCGCCAATGCTTGAACCATCGCGACATCGGCTTGCCTTGCCGGTGAGTGTGCGTCCAGCACCAACAACACAATATCCGCAGCCTCGATCGCCTTTTGAATTTCCTTTTGTTGGCTACGCGAAACATCTGCTTCATCGTAGCCGGGCGTATCAAGCAACGTGACCTTGTTCACTGAACCCGGAAGTGAAAACTGGTATCGCTTCACAAGACGTGTTTCGGGCAGCACGCTCGTCGCCGCAACTTGATCATTCGTTAACGCATTGATCAAACTTGATTTTCCCGCTTTGACTTGCCCCATGACGGCGATCGTCGTTTCAGTATCCTCAAGCGATTCAAGCCGAGTCGTATCGCCACCTACTTCATGAACTGCAGCAGCCATTTTCCCAAACTTCATGCGATACGCTTTCGACCCACCACGCAATCGCCCGCTATACATTTCGATCAGGTAATACCCCACTTGTCGAAGGTATCTGTGATAGAAACTTCGAACCAATTCGTTTTGCAACTCCCCCACGACTTGCCCTGATTTTCGCCACAATGGATATGCCAATAATTTCGACGGATTCGCAACCGCGGAAGCAAAGTAGACAATCTTTTGAACCGTATCGATCTTACCGACAACGCTTGGAACCTTCCCAAAATGGCCAATCGTTGCCAAGTCGCTACCGGGCACACTTTCGAGGACCCAGGCTTCCAAATCTTCGACCGCCAAATGCACGACAGCCAATATTTCAACCAACGTCAGTGGATGCAACGCGTTGAGAGTCCCATCAGAGTAGTAATGCTTGGCCAATCGATCGGCTAGAACTTGGGCATCGCCAATGAAACGATTGAAATCGGCAACCGTTTTTGAATCAACATCGTTCACTTCAGTACTGTACTGCTCGACCACGGCGATCGCTGCCGCATCGGTCGGCGTCCAAAAATCCGGAGCCTTTAGCGGTTTGCCCTCGTTGACTTGGCTCAGTTTGGGGGACGGCCAAAGTCGCCCCACACCCCACGCCAACAACCATAGAAATGGCAATGTCCAAACGACCCAGCCCAACCAACCGGTTTGATACATCGCGACAAAACCAATCGCGAGGTAACACAATAGGGGTAACACCCAAAGCAGAAACAACACCACCATTCGCGGACGCAGGGCACGAAACAAACTCATTGGGCTTTCCATAGTGTATGGCCTCGCTTGAGTTGCTCTGCGAAAACGTCTTGTAACTGTTCGGTAGTTGGGACGTTACCTTTTCGCAAATCAGCAAAGTACCAATCCCACGACATGCCCAATGCATAGGTGAATGCGAACGAGCTAGCCGCCCCGACCGCCAATCCGACAACCGGGATAAATTTCAACGCCTCGCGAATTGCAAAACGAATCGCGATCCGTGTTCCCGCGGCACTTGTTAGCATAGCCCAATGCTTGGGGGTAATTTCTTGTTCGTAGAGACCTGCGATCTTCACGGCCAAGTGAGCTTGTATGGCGACCACAGCAGGAATATCAACCCACGGTACCGGAATTGCCCCTGCGGTCCCCGCCATGGCACTGGATGCCAAAATTTGCCGATACGATTTTTGCTGACGAGCCGACATCGGTTCGCCCGTGGAATCGTGAAGCGCCAAAAGGGCTTGTCGATAGGCATGAGGCAGCTTGTCGAGAATCGCTTGCTTCAATCGACCGCCACCAAAGTTAGGTTCTGCAAACCCATCTTCGATTTGCGTCAGATCAATCGGAATGACATTGTCAAACAGCCCGGCGAACTGCTTTGACTTTTCGTCAATCAGTAGTTGCAGCGTCTCGGGAATTTCTCCATTCTCTTCAAACGGATCCGGCCCCTCGGACAAGTCAAGCGAACCTGTGGCCTCGTGCAAACAGGTTAACGCCAACAGGACCGGTCGCTCAGGTTCTGCTTTGCGAATTTGACGTAACGGTGTGATAATCGAATCAAGTGCATGGTCGGAAACACGAACGGTAACGATCATCAACTGGGTCGAGCCCGAGAACCGATCGATGTCATCACAGGGATCATAGGCTACTTCGCCGATGCCGCGAGTATCAATAAACGATAGCAGCGGTTCCAACGAATCGGGAAAATCGAACCGACGCGAAGTTTTCGTTTCTGGCCGATAGCCTTCGCCCACGATCGCCTCTTCGGCTGCCGTCAGAAATCGAACGATCGAGCTTTTGCCGCTACCGGTTTTGCCAAAAAGCCAAATAGAGGGGACCGGAACGGTTTGGCGAAGCGTGTCAATTTGTTTCGCATAATCGTCCTCGTTGGCTGGTTCGCTGTGTCGGAGTTTCCACCAAGAAAATGCCATCGATTCTTTCACTTGCCCCTGTCGTGTTAAGCAGATTGCTGGAAGCCTTGTGGCCAAACACGTATCGGCATCTCTCCGAGAAGCCAAGTTTTACGAGTCGCCGATCGACTCGCCGTGTGATTTCACTCAATCAAGGTGTGCATTATCGCAGAATCACCAAGAACCCACACGCGTGCCACGGGAAAAACGTGCCGCGGGAAAAAGGGGCCAACGAAAAACGGGCCAACGAAAAACGGGCCAACGAAAAACGGGAGCCTCTTTCGGAGGCTCCCGTTCACGAATTTCTTTTATGCGACAGAAAAACGGCTAGAAATCGTAGCTGACCGTTTCTTGAGCATCCTTGGTCCCCATTGCCCCCCAAACACCAAACGGGCTGGCGGCTCCTGGCTGCTGGTTATCACGACCAAACGGGATGACAGACTGATCACCAGCGTCAACCGATTCGGTAATGAACTTCACCGCACCGTCGGCCATCAAAACGTGTACCCCGCCTTGGTGACGACTCGACGCACTAAAAATACCACGGCTGTTGTGTTCCACAATTACGTTGTACCCATTGGGCGGGCGAATCGTCGTGAAGGTGGTCCATTGAGGACCGCCCATCGCCCAACGTCGACCACGACCATGGTTGTAGTCCGAATCGAGACTGGCGGTTTGCGTCCAAAACTGCGGTCGCAGTGGATCAATGTTCGTGGGTGTGTCCCAGTAATTCGCAGGGCGAGATTCCGCACTGCCATCGTAAAGAGGCGACGTTGTAATTTCTCGTTTCTGCTGGTCAATATTAACTTCGCCGATTGCAATCGTGTTGGACAATCCATCAGCGATATCGCGGAAACGGGTGAAGTGACGAGCACGGAATACGCCTCGAGCCCAACGGCTGCCTGCAGTGTCACCCCAATTACCATCGGTACTCGGGTCGCCATTTTGCCAAACACCACCATGATGTTGTTCGTAGAATGCATCGCCCACGCACGCAACGTAGTTCGTCATCCCCGTTCTGGTCGGAACCTTGGTCGCCGGGTCGCTCGGGCAACGGTAAGTTGGAACTTGCGTGATCCAAGGTTGGTAGTCATCTCGCCAAGGCTGAGGTCCCATCGCAGGATATGGTGGGGTTCGAGGATTACCACCTCGGTCAACACCCAACGGATTCGAAATCTTTTCCCACAGAGCTTGTTGCTCAATGAACGGCAACATTCCGACGAGATAACTCAAACTGAGCCGGTTGTCCCAATCATCGCCACGCCCGACGTCATACGTCCCCCCCATTTGCATCATTAACTTGCCATAAGTCGCATGATAGTTATGAAGGCCAAGACCGAGCTGTTTTACATTATTACTGCATTGCATCCGACGCGCTGCTTCACGTGCCGCTTGAACCGCTGGCAACAATAGGCCAACCAAAACGCCGATGATTGCAATCACCACCAGCAACTCGACAAGCGTGAAACCACGCGGTCGAACTGAAGAAGTTCTCATGTTGAATACTCGCTAAAGAGAAGGAAAAAGGAGAATGGACAAATTGTCGCATGCCTCAAACTGTAGGGGACCGAAGTGCGCGATTCAACAACGATTTCAAAAAAAACGCAGGCTAGCGAGTCAATTGAAATATATTGTCTGCCTTTCTCCTAGTGCCTTGCTCTACAGCCAGATAAGAACCATTTACGTCTACCTCGGAAAAACGAGAGATCGTGCCGCTAGGCCAATGAATTTCCAGCGATACCAGAGAGGCGTTCGCCCCCAACCCGATCGTGAGAGAATTTTCGTTTTTAGATAGATAACCATTACCGCCGATTTGGTAGGTCGCAATAGACGAGAATGCTTGTTGTTGCCCCCTTTTTCCTTTCGAAACGTTAGCAATCACCTTCGCCCCAACTGCATCACGCTCACTAATCGTCCCAGCAAGCGTGATTCGGATCCAGTTTCCAGTCGTTGATTGATTTTCAAGCAATGCCGTGGGTGCATCGAGGTGTCCTGCAACCAAATCCGTTTTGCCATCGCAATTCCAATCAAGCGTAGCAAGGGCACGCCCAAGTGTCCGCTTGGACCAATAGTCGTCTCCAAGTTGATCAGGCAAAACAAGTTCGAAAGGGCCTCGACCACCACGAAAACAGTGGGGCGCCATTCGGTAGCCAGCCCCATCCGCGGTATGGTTGTAGAGGTGTCCATTGAGGATCACAAGATCAAGCCATCCATCGCAGTCGAGATCGACTGCTTGTGTCCCCCATCCGAGAACGCGACGGGTTTCTTGGTCGAGCCCGGATGCGACCGCACGGTTTGCAAATACGCCGGAATCGCCCTGCAAAAACAAATCCGATGACTCGTCGGTGTAGTTGGTGACATGCAGATCGAGTCGTCCATTGCGATCAAAATCACCTGCTGTGACCCCCATACAGCTCTGCGCCATTCCTTGGACACCATAGGCACAGCCGTACAACTCGGCACGCTCGGCCAGTTGGAATGGGGCTGATGCGACGTGCTCCGCGGGCAATTTGGGCGTTTCCCCCAAGGCACGATGCACTGCTCTCTGATTCGCCGGAAGAGGTGGTTGAGATCGCTCGCTAAGCCAATAGTGGTTTAGGTTGGTGTCGTTGGTGATAAAAACGTCGTTGCCTGCACGTTCGTCGAAATTGGAAATCATCGCTGCGAACCCATAGCCGTTGGTGTGCGGCTTGTTTTTGAGCTCCAATCGCTTCCACGTTCCATCTTCGGTCAATTGCAGAAACCGATCTTCTGCGGCACGATACTGCTGAGGATTGCACTGGGGCCGCTCGGTAGTGCCACTGCAAAGTGTCTCGACCATACGAAGGTCGTTGATGTAATTCACTTCGACTAAATCTGGCAAATGATCGCCGTTTAGATCCCCACACGCGATCGATGTGGTCCACTGTGCATTTTCTGGGAGCGAATTTTCAAGCCGATCGCTGCTTCGGTCATCCTCGGAAAGCTCGGCTGGTTCAATGATCAAATCACTCCGAGTAAAAGTGCCGTCGCCATTATTGAAAAAGATGGCGTTTGTCCCAAAGTTAGCAACCAGGATTTCCGGAAAACCATCTTGGTTCAAATCAGCCGTTGTCATCCCCTGGCCGTAACCACGATCATCACAACTTGCGAGTGCGGCAACGTCGACCCAAGTCTTGCCCTCCAGGTTTCGAAACAACGCGTTTGGCTGGGAAGCGACTGACGTTTTTCCATCGGCCCCTGGTGGCACGCCACCGGATTGGGCAAACGCAAGATCCGGCCAACCATCGAGGTCAAAATCCACCGCTGCGATTCCGCCACCGTTGGTTTCGTGCATCGCCAACGATTCGATGTCATTGGTCGGGCCAGGACGATATTGAAAGTTCAATCCAGTTGATTTTGCGACATCATGCAGCGCGATCGCAGTGTTTGAGGCGGCGTCGGAATCGACGAATGGCTGCAACGTGATCGCCTTGGACGAACCAGCAAGCAGCGCATCGGGAAGTGGCCAATCGGAACGCGATAGGCCGCATAGAGCGGTCGCTTCAAGATCGCTTGTAGGGCGTGATTCACAGAGTGATTCCGGAGCATTTGACGCATCTTTCGCTGCGATTCGTTCCCAAGCGAGTGCTTCGCAGTCACGGTTGAGTTGTCGGAGCGTCGACGCAATCCCCTGATAAATCTCGGCCGACCGATTCAATTCGGTCATCAAAAAAGCCAAATGATCTAGGGTCCGGTAGCGTTTGAAGGCACCTTCGGCGACTGCTTCTTGCCCGTTCAATTCGAGAGAACGGGCTAGTCCGAGATATGCATAACGATCGGTTTGGTCGCGATAGACCGTTTCTAGAAAACAACGAATGGCGACGGAGTGTTCGCCGCGATCTTGATAAAAATGGGCTAATGCGTACCAGTAATCAGGAGAGTCTTCGATACCATTCGGAAGGAGACTAAGCAGATCCAGTAACGGCTGCTGCCCGTGCAATTGGGAAAACACGCGCATCGCAAATGCCACCGTCGCGACGGAATCGGGCATCTCGACGACCAGCTGCTCCATCGTAACTTCCGATTCTCGATGGTTCCCCCAAGTCCACGCTCGCTTGGCAAGCGAAAGTGCGTTTAGTGGTATTTCCACCATTTCATCGGGGTGATCAACCAGGGTAGGATGCAAATGAGGCTCGCTAAGCATGCCCAACGCATCGAGTTCATCTTCGGTTGCGACTCCTAGCCGAACCAAAGATCGCAGGTGCGGTGCGGCTTCATATCGACGGCCCAAATGGTCCAAGATATGTGCCAAACGACGATGGGCAATCGCGATATCTTGGTTGGCATGGACGATCTGACGCAGTCGGTCAAGCGCCTCGTCGTAACGTTCTAATTGGATAAACCAATCAGCGGATTGCCCAAGTACGGCGAACTTGACTTGTGGTGAATCGAATGGAATTTGAGCAAGCGTTTCAATCGCCGAATCAAGCTGGCCTAGCTCGGCTTGGCATCGAGCAAGCAAGAAAATCGCTTGAAAGTGATCGGAGTGAGCGACTAGCAAAGGGCGAAGCACTTGCTGGGCCGCCTCATACTCGCGACGCCGAAAGAATTCGCTCGCGAGACTAATTTGCTCTGAAATTTGCTCTGTAATTTGCGGGGCAACTTGCGAATCGGTTCGTTGTGAACCTGCCGCAGACGCTGAAGCCGGCAAATCCGCCACGGCAGGGGAAGCCTGTTCTTCGTCGGAAGGTCGATTTGCGATAGGAGCACTCGAATTCCGACAACCCAATAGGTTGAACCAGAGAATTGCAGCTACAATCGCGTGCCCCGATCTCATCATGCGACTACTTTTGGCCGGGTCTCTTTTGATTGTTCATCATTTCCGAATAATCCGCCGATTCTTGCTTTTCTTCTTCGGTTTGCGCTGCCACAGGCTCAAACTCGGCAGGTTGGTTCGTGTCACCGCATCCTGAGAAAAAACTTAGGCAAGAAATACAGGCGAAGCAAAGTAACAAATGACGCATGGGAACTCCAAAATGGTTAGAACGAAAGGGAATATTGAAAAGGAGGAACTCGAATCGGTACCGTTTACACTTCGTCTCTAACGAAGACATTCAACGAGTCTGTGCGATGAACCGAACCAGAGTTTAGAATTCACGGTAAGACTTCCGTGAAGTTTTCTAAAGTCTGAGCGAACGACGGATGGCCGTCAAGTCTTTTGAATATGTTAACAATGTTAGTTACACGATCCATCCGATTATCAAATAACCCCAGCTATCACCCCGTCATGAAAAGGCAAAAGTTAAGATCGGAATCAACATTGCGTCTGCGAAAGCGACGGACATTGGGGGCGGCACGACTGTTGTCCATCGGATGGTGTTGTCTTTGGATCCTGCAAGTTGGTTGCGACTCAAGTGAAAACGGACTTGTGAGTAACTCCCCGGTGCGAGATGCTGAATCGTTGCGAGATGCCGATTTGGAAAGCCACTCGCAAATGGCTACGGCTACCACCAACGACTCCGCCGCATTGTCCGCAACACCTGTGGATCGAATGACGATGGCGGTCGAGGCGTTCCAACGTAATGATTTGGACTCTGCCAAAGCATCCGTACGTGGACGACTAGTCGAAATGCCCGATGATGTTGCAGCACTCGAACTATCCGGCGACATCGCCGTTCAAATGCAAGAGAATGCCGCCGCGATCAATTGGTACGAGACCGCCGTTGAAAACTCTGACAAGCCGACTGTGACACTACTGGACAAATGGGTGGAATCGCTGATGCGGGCTGCGTTTCCCTTTGAAACGCTCGATGCCCTTCGCCAAACAATCGATCAGTACCCAACGCACGTGCAAGCAAGATTTGATTTGATTGGCTTGGCGGCAATGATCGGGTTGCCTCGTATGACTATCGAGGATCTGCAATGGCTTAACCAACACAACCAAGGGGATGCGGAACAGTTGGTCGTACTCGCGGAACCCGGTCGGGTGATGCCCGATGGCGATATGTGCGAGCGGTATCTTGAGCGAAACCCAGGCGATATTCGGCTTCAATACAGCCTAGCCGTACTTGATGTATCCAAACTGCAGTGGGAAGAAGCGATCGAGCGACTAGCGCGTGTCATCGAGAAGCATCCCGATTTCTTGCCCGCCCATTTGCTTCTGGGAGTCTCCTTGGTTGAGACCAACCGGTTCGACGAAATCGCAAAGTGGCACCTGGCGCTGCCCCCGGGTGCGTCGGTGCATCCGGAATACTGGATCGTTGCGGGCCATGCGGCCCAAGCTCGCGGTGATGACAACCAAGCCGCTCGCGCATTTTGGAAATCGCTTCAGATCGACGATGTGACTTACCCGGATACGCTACTGCCACTGCTGCTTAGCTTGAACCGACTCGGACGTGAAGAGGATGCCCAAAAAGTCGCCGATCAAATCCGTAAACACAGCAAAATGCGAGATTCGCTTAAGACGCATATCGAACGCAAAAGCGAATCTCAGCAAGCCGCAATGCGAGTCGGTGAGGCGATGCTTGACCTTGGACGTGTTTGGGAAGCCGAAGGCTGGGCTCGTTTGTCGACAACTTTACCCAAGGATCCGATTCGCGATTTGAAGCAACGTTACATGGCGATTCGAGCGAAGCTAACAGTCGAAACGCCATGGAAAAATCCAGGCTCCAATATCGCGTCAAAAATTGACCTGAGCGAATTGCCTGAGGTGGTATGGGGATCGGGCAATGCCACTACGAAACTTGCCGATGACAAAGCGATCGGCCAGATACGGTTTGCTGAACAAGCAGCCGAGCGAGGTTGGATTCACACCACTGCGGTAGCTCCCAGCGCCGAAAGCGAAGGCCACTGGATCTACCAGACGGTTGCGGGTGGCGTAGGGGTGATTGATTTTGACCTCGATGGATTCCCAGATTTGTCATGCGCGATGCTCAATGGGCAACCGCTAAAGACAGATTCCTCGCCGAATCATCTGTTCCGCAACCATAACGGAATGTTTACCAATGTCGGCGCCGAAGCGGGATACCTTGATAACGGATTTTCCCAGGGGATATCGGTAGGCGATTACAACGACGACGGTTTCCCCGATTTATTGGATATGAACATCGGATCCAATCGTCTGTACCGTAACAACGGCGATGGCACGTTCACCGATGTGTCCAACGTCGTGGGCTTAGCCGACAATGATTGGAGTACATCGTCGGCGATCGCAGATATCGATGGCGATGGATACGCCGATTTAATGGCCGTTGCCTACGCCGCAGGCACGAAACCCTATGAATACGAATGTCGCGACAAGGACAATCAGCGGACGGTCACATGCACGCCGCTAAATTTCGAAGCCCAAGCGGACCGAATTTGGCGAGGTCGTGGTGACGGTACGTTTGAGGACGTAAGCAATCGATGGATCGAACAAACGACGCCCGGCCGCGCACTCGGAATCATCGTGGGGAATCTTGACGAGCGACCAGGGCTCGATGCTTACGTCGCCAATGACATGTCGGTCAATCACTTGTGGTCGGGGGATCCATTGTCAGGCAAAGAAGCGATGAATTTTCACATGACGGATCTCGGTTCGGTTCGCGGACTCGGGTTTGACGCGCGTTCGATATCCCAAGCATCGATGGGAATGGCAAGTGGTGATGCTGATGGCGATGGCGATCTCGATTTTTTCCTAACCCACTTTGCGAAAGACCATAACACCTTTTACGAGCAAGTCGCTCCAGGAATTTGGGCCGATCGTTCGTATCAAGTTGGCGTTTCCCAAACCTCGATGAAGCTACTTGGCTTTGGGACCCAATGGAGCGATTTTGACAACAATGGATCATTGGATTTGATTGTCGCCAACGGTCATGTTGACATCGTTGACGATCCTGAGATCGCGTTCCGCATGCCGCCACAATTGCTGCAAAGACAACCAAGTGGACGGTGGGTAGAATCCGAACCGGCGCAACTTGGTGAGTACTTCCAAGGAAAACACTTGGGACGCGCCGTGGCACTGCTCGACGCCGATCGTGATGGACGAACCGATGTCGCCATCACGCACCTCTTTGATCCGGTTGCCTTGTTAGTCAACGATACTCCTGACGCAGGCAAGTCGATCCATATCGAACTCAAAGCAACAACCACCCAACGCGATGCGATCGGTGCGGTCGTCAAAGCCAATTTAGGCGATCGCAACTTCGCCGCTCAATTGACCGCCGGCGACGGGTATATGTGTACCAATGAACGACAAATCACGATCGGAACAGGAACCTTGGGCGAATCAGCCGACGTGGTCGTTCAATGGCCATCGGGAACCGAAGAACACTTTGGGAAGCTGCAATCGAGTGAATCTTATTTGCTTGTTGAAGGTTCCGGCGAATCATTCAAGCTTCCTTCGATCACGCGATAACGGCGATTCATTTCAATCGAACCAAACGATGTTTCTTGGCCGCTAGGCCAATGAATCGTGACATCATCAATCGCGCTGACTGTGCCGAGCCCAAAATGAACGATCGGCTCGTTGGTACACATGTATCCGTCACCACCAATTTGCCAACCTGTTAGGCTGACATCGCCTGCCTGAACAACGACCTCGGCTCCGATCGCATCTCGCTCGCTCGTCGTTCCGATCAATTCGAATTGGACCCAATGACCTTCGGCCGATTCATTTTGCAGCAAAGCCACTGGCGCATCCAAGTGGTTGGCGAAGAGATCCACTTTGCCATCTCGATTCCAGTCGAGCATCGCCAGCGTCCTACCAAGCGTCGGTGTTTGAAAAAATGGTCCAACATCCGTGGCAGCCGTCAAAGTCATCCCGGTCGGACTGCCACGGAAAATTTGGGGCGGCATGCGAAAGGGGACGTCGCTACCCCGTTCGTCGAAAACGTGTCCGTTCAAAACCGCCAAATCGACCCAACCATCATTGTCTAAATCGACTCCCTGGGTGCCGAAGCCGAGGGTCGTGTAGGACGGCCTCGACAACCCAAACCTTAAAGCCTCGTCCGAAAAATAGCCTAGCCGGTTCTGCAAAAACAGATTCACACTTTCATGGTGAAAATTGGTCACATGAAGATCTAACATGCCATTGCGATCAAAATCGCCCGATGCCACTCCCATGCATCCTTGGGTGTCGCCGGTCGGACCGATGCCGCAACCCCGAATGGCGGCCGATTCAACCACTTGGAACCGCGATTGGTTTTCCGAGTCCGATTTTCGATCGGGCATGCTCGACCAAAAGTGGTTTTGACCAATGTCGTTACTAACAAAAACATCGTTACCATGTTGGCGGTCAAAATTGGCAATCACCGTTGCAAATCCACGCCCGCGAGTTTCGGAAAGTCGGTTCGCACCGGACCAAACCCGGAACTCCCCATTTCCTTGGTTCTGATAGATTCGATCCGTTGCCGCAGTAAATTGTTGCGGTTGACAACGCAAATCGCCCCCGACGCATTCCACTTCAAGCACTCGCGGATCATCGATATAGTTGACGTCGATGATCTCGGGTAAATGGTCGCCGTCAAGATCGGCAACTGCGACGCTCGATGTCCAACGGTCTACTCGGTCAAACACACGGTCACTGACATCGACAAAGGTTCCATCGCCTTGATTGAGATAGATCACGTTGGGGCCAAAGTTACCAACGATCAAATCGGGGAAGCCATCTTGGTTGATGTCGCCCGAACAAACGCCTTGCCCAAACCCACGATCACCGGTCCCCGAAGAAACGGTAACGTCGACAAAACGGCCTCCGGCAACGGCTGGTTTTTCCTTGGCGAATGTTGAACGAAGATGACGAAATAGTTCATTGGGCGCCGATCCGTCGCGGATCACTGGTTTGCCACCCGATTGAGCAAAATAGAGATCGCACCAGCCATCGAGATCGAAGTCCAATACAGCGATGCCACCACCGTTGACATCCGATGGCGAAACTAATTCACCATGCAGAGGAAAATCATTCTGAAATCGGCGATCGATACCCACTTCCGAAGCGATATCGACCAATCGCAACGAGGACTCTCCCGGTTCGGATTCCAACTTTGCAATGGTCGCAGGATCAAGCGTTGCGAGCGAGCCCATGGCAGGAAGAGGATACGTATCGATTTGGAATCCAAGCAATTTTCCGAGTCGATGCTCTTCGATCTTGGCTATCGTTGACGAATTTTCCCATTCGCGGATCTGCTCGCGATGGAGTGAAAGCGCATCACTGTGACTACCAAATTCCGCTGCATCGCCAAGTCGGGCGAGCTCGGACCAGGAAGTCGATTCCCACATCCGCATCATCGATTGCATCCGCTCTGCAATCCATCGAGCTTGTTCGGAATCCGCATTTTTTGCGATCCGAAATATTTGATCCAAGTCTTTCAAGCGATCACGCAATGCAACAGCTTGTTTTTCGCGTTTTAAGGCATCGAGCGATTGGACCATCTGTCGCAGCGACGATCGATCGGTCGGATCGAGTCGAATCGCTTCGCCATAACAGCGAACCGCCTGTTCGTGCATTTCTTTTAACGATAAAAACCGGCCAAGTGCGTTCCAGTATTCGGGATGACCGTCGATGCCAGACGGCAAACTTGCAAACCAATTCGAAAACGAATCCATCCGTGCATCTTCGGCCAACAACCGTCCCTCGAATGCAGCTGCGGCAGCGTTATTGGGAAACGCTGCCCGAACTTGCCTTACCATTGGCAATACATCATCCACTTCTGCGGCCGACGCAATGTACAATGTCCTCGCTTCACCAAGGTTGAACAAGGACAAAGTCGACATGTCGACAACACCTTCGTAAGAGACCAACGGATAGGGGCCAGACCGATCAATAAGACTTAGCAGTTCATGCCGACTGATTGGGCCGCGACGCATCGCCTCAAGCATTTGCTCACTCGCTTCGAAGCGACGCCCCTGAGCACTCTGTAGTTGGGCCAGCATTCGATAGGGCGACGGGTTATCCGGTTTCAAGTCAATCCACTGACGAAGATCCGTTTCAGCAGCCTCGGGAAAACCTGCTTTGAGATGCCAATCGAAAGCGCGCACGAGCAGCGTCGCCGCATTCTCGGGATCGATCTCGGCAAGCTTCCTCGCACAATCCGCCGCAACGCGGCTTTGGCCGAGCGAGAGATTTGCATCCAAACAAATCGCCAACGCTTCGCGGTCTTGCGGAGCCGCCTTCAAGACTTCTTCCGCTAACTGAAGACTTGCCGCGAAATTTCCCTGCCGATTCTTCTCAGCGGCGGCAGCCAACTTCATCAAAATCGCTTCGTCGCCCATCGGTTCAACGGAACCACGATCACAACCCGATTGCAAACCCAGAAAACAAAGGAGCATCAAACGCGGAAGCACCGCGCAGCAATACCGAGCTACCGATTTCCGAGCTACCGATTTCCGAGCTACCGATTTCCGAGCTACCGAGTTCCGAGCTACCGAGTTCCGAGCTACCGAGTTCCACGGCAGGCAATTCCTAAGGTGTATGGTCCCAAGTCGGTTATCGAGCAAAGAGGGGGATCGCAGTTGGCAACATGAAAAGATCATTGACGGCTACATCTTAGTAGTGGGCGTGGCAGCACGTCCCAGGGCTCAGAATCATTGGCAAGATCCACGACGCCCGTTTCTGATCGGTACGCAGACCGACAATTTCTCAGACTCCGTGATTCTAAACGGATCGTCGTAATATCGGTAGAACGCCTCAGGTGCCGTGAAACTCATTTGGCAAATCTGGAATAGGGGTTTACACCACTATTCGGATTGACACCTAAAAGAACGGACTGTTAGTACACATGCGGACTTTAATGAAAAATGAAAAAGTTTGGAAATATTATGTGGCGATGGTTTTGCGGACACGTTTTTGAGCGTTCTGCTGCGTTCAAGTGCGCAATGCTCGTTTCTGTGGCAATAGCGTTTGGCCACCTGCACGTTGCCGAAGGGCAATTGATCGAAGTTTCAGCGACACCAGTCCCATCGGCAATCACCCTACCTGTGGTTTCGCCAGCCGCAGCGGCCGCTGTAGCAGCCGCTGCCGAACCACCCCCAATCATTGACTATAACCCGTGGCGTCCCTCTCGCCCTCGCCGCTACTTCGATGCTGACCTTCTATTGTGGTGGGCAGGCGATTCGAGTTTGCCCTCGCTTCTTACGACGAATCCATCCGGAACACCAATCGATGACGCTGGCTTGATCGGCAGCACAAGCACGAGCGTATTGTATGGCAACGATACGGTCGGCGATTGGGCCCACGTCGGATTCCGTATGCGATTCGGGCGTTTTGTGAACGAGTCCGGAATCTCGCGTTTGGAAATTGACCTTCTACAGTTGTTCGAGAACGACGATTCGTTTGGCGCTTCCTCAAGCGGCGGTGATCCGATTCTCGCTCGGCCGTTTTACAACTCCGATACCGGAGCGAACGATGCACAAATCATTAGCTTTCCCGGCATTGCCGACGGAAGCTTTGACTCGGATTATGAACGGAAGGCGATCGGGATCGATCCATTAATCTTTTTCTGTCTAAAGAGTGGCCAATGTCGTTGGTGGGAATTTTACACGGGGTATCGATTTTTTTGGCTTCGCGACAAAATCTCGATCCGCGAACACGTAGATATCCCTGCGGGTGGGCTGATCGCGCCCGACACTTATTACAACATCCATGACACGTTCACGGCAACGAACGCTTATCACCTAATGCCGTTGGGGCTTAGTTACAGCGGAAATCGCAACAAGTGGATTTGGAATGTACGCGGCGACATTGGGTTTGGCTTTGTTTCACAAACAGTCGAAATCGAAGGCAGTACGCAGGCATTCGCTGGTGGCGTCCCTGCGGAAACCCACAACGCGGGCTTCTTGGCGTTACAAACCAACCGTGGCAAACACGATCGAACACGTTTCGCATGGGTTCCACAAATCAACGCTTCAATGAAACGGCGATTGACTGACAAGATGTCAGCCCAGTTTGGCTACACCGTGATCTATTTGCATGACGCAGTGAAAGCGGTTGATCATTTGCCGACGGCAATTGACCCAGGAAACCTTCCTCCCGAATTGCCCGGCGCCGGTCCGAATCCCGTCTTCGCGTTCAATGACGAACCGCTCTGGGTTCATGGTTTCAATATCGGCTTACAGTTCAACTTCTAGTCAAGCACAGCTACGACAATACGCTCAAAAAGGAATTTGAACGGATGATGTTGTTTTCTCGTCAAAAACAGACGCGTAAAAAAAATCGCACGCGGAATACGTTACGAAATTTGATCGCGGAACCACTCGAAAAACGTCTTGTCTTCGCTGCCATTCCGGCGGTCACGATGGATGTGCCTGCAGAAGTCTTCATTGGTGAAAATGTGCCGGTCAGCGTCACGTTCGACAACACCGATGCGAGCGACGTTGGCTTTGGACCTTTTATCGATGTTTACTTGCCTCGTAACGGTGCCGATGGGGTTAGCGGTGTCGACGTCGATGGCATTGAATATATAAATGGATCGGCAAACTATCTCGGTGCGCCGATAACAACCACCGTTTTTACGTTCGATGCAACGGGCTTGATTGACCACCCCTATGCGGTCGACAACACCGGTACTCCGCTACAAGTCACCGGAACGCAAGGTGATCAACTTCTTGTCTTTCAATTGCCTTTTGGTTCTTTCACCGCAGACCAACCTGGCGCAACGATCGACTTCCAAACCACGCTGTCCTCGCATGCGGATGTTGGTACGGCTTTAACTTTACGGGCTCGCAGTGGCTTCCAATTTGGCAATGATGCACTCGACAACCCGATCGGCTCGCCCGGTGACCCTAGCTTGCTGAGTCAAGGCCCGACTGCGACAACATGGACTCCCTTGGCAGCAGTCACGCCAACGCTGATCCAATTAGAAAAGCTCTACGTCGGCCCCGAATTCGAAACGGCAACGGGCCCAAACTTTCCTCGTCAATTTACGATCAATATCAACGTCGCAGACGGTCAAACCATCACCGATGTCGATTTGACCGATCTACTGCCAAACAACATTGAATTGTTGCCTGGCGTGACGATCACGCCTTCAGGCACGACCACCAACACCCCAACCACACCTGCAAACGCGCCAAGCAACAATTTGACGTTCAATTTGCCCTCGATCTCTGGCACAACCGCTGCTGTGGATGCGTCGGTGACGTTCAACTACTACGTTCCGTTTCGCGATGCGGATGGGTCAACCGTCCTTGACCCGACCTCGGGTGACGATGGAACCTCGCCCAACAACGTATCCTTGCTAGGCGATTGGACGCCGCTCGATCCAGGCGATCCGTCAGGTTCCGATAATGTCTCGGTTGACGAAGCGGGCCCCGAGTCGACTTTTGAGTCAAAATCGATTGCCATCCAGAAAACAGTCGCCCTGCAAAATGATGCTGGCGGCGGTGGATACAGCGGTGGCGATACGGTCGAGTACACGCTGCAATTCCAAATTTCGGACTATTTTGGTTTCGACGACATTGTCATTGATGATGTCTTGTCCGATGGCCAACGATTCGACACTACGTTCACTCCTACCTTGTCAGTAACCGAGCATGGCCTGGCGTCCTCGGGAAATGTCTCGCCAGCGAACTATACGATCACAGATAACTTTAGCGTTCCATTGACGACGGTAGGTACGCAAGAATTCCGACTTCGTGTCAGTGATGAACTAGTGCTTCGCAGCGGTGTTCCCGCAGACACCTTAGTCCTTGGCGGACAAGTACCCATTGGTGGGACCCTCGGCGCTGACCCGAGTGCCTCGCCTAACCTCGGTGCAACCACAGGAACGATCGTCTTTCGCGCGATCGTCCAAGATGACTTCTCGATTCAATTTCCGTCGGGCGACCCGTCAGTTGACGAAGGTGACTTGCTTGAAAACGATGTCACGATCGCAGGCGATGTTTTCCACTACACCAACACAACCGCAACGGGGGAAACAGAAGCCGACATCAGCGACGATAATTTCATGATCGCGGGTGGAACGTTGAGCAAGGCGATTTACGCAATCAACGGCAACACGACTTTGCCAACGCCTTTGGTTTTGACACCAGGCGATACGATCACTTACCGAATCAATTCAGCGCTGCCCAACAGTGACATCGAAGATTTCATGCTGGAAGATTACTTGCCGCTTCCGGTTTTGGACGCTACCGAAGTGACGTCGTTTGACGCAACCGGGGCGACAACACCCCCGGCGGGAGAATGGAAATTCGGGCCAAGCGATACGTTCAACAGCATCTACGTCAATTCGATCGATGCGACCAACCGCCCGACAGTCACCTCCGACGCAACCAGCAATGTCTTGCTATTCAACTACGGTGACTTTGATATCGAACCGAGCCAATCGAGCGTGGTCGACTTACTGTTTACGGTCACGGCAAGTAATGATCCGTTCGCCGATGGATTGTACCTGACCAACCAAGTTCGTCGGAACCAAGATTCGACTAACCAAGGCATGTTCGTCAATGATGAGATCATTCAAATCCAACTTGCGGAACCTGAGTTAAATATCAAAAAAGGGATTGTTGCCACAACAAACACCGACGATGTCTACTTACCCGTCGTAACGGGTCCGGTCGCGTTTACGGTTCCGGGGACAGCCGGCAATCGGTGGGCAGGAACAATCAATAGCAACGGGCTAGCCACGACACCGATTGATAGCGATTTGAGTCTCGTCGATGCAGGTGATTTAGTAACATTCGCGATCGTGGTTGAAAACACCGGGTCGAGTGGCAAAGGGGCGTTTGACGTTCGCATACGAGATGCATTACCGGCCGGTTTTCAAATCCCGGGTGGCGGATTGAACATGCATGTCTCGGACGGCACCGGCGCGGCAATGCCGACCAACGTGATTGGCACTGGACTATTTGACCCCGTCGGAGGGATTGAACTTGTCGATCCCGGTGCAACCGCAGACGCCGGCGACGGAACCAATTCGGGTTCGCTCGACGAGTACGATCCGACCGATGGCCGGAACATCGTGATCATCACGTATGACTTGGAAGTCTTGACAACCGCAGTTCCCGACCAGCTGCTAACGTCCGACGCCACCCTCTACAACTATGCATCAGTCGAAGCGGGACCTGATTTCACAACCGAAGACTTGATCGATCCTGCGTCGACCCGCATCGCTACCCTTATGGTCGCGAAGGCCATTTCGACCACAAGTGAAGCAAGCACAACGGGCAACAACGTCGCAATTGGCGAAATCGTGACCTACACCAGCACGGTGACGGTTCCCGAAGGAACTTCACCGAATATGATTTGGACCGACACGCCGGATCCCGGACTTGCCATCATCGGTGTCGACAGCATCGCAGCGTCCAATGTGCCCGACATCACGTCTTCGAATGGCGTCATTGCAAGTCTGACTCCAACGATCGGCGCAAACGGAAGCAACGTTTCAATCGATTTTGGAACTCTAACCAATGCCAACCATGATAACGCTGTCGACGATACAATCACGATCACTTACCGAGCGATCATGCTCAATGCGAGCGGGAATGATCGTGGTGTGGCGCGCGATAATACCGCGGCGGTAACATGGACATCCGGTTCCATTAATATCGATGGCCCCGATGTGACGATCGTGGAATCCGATTTAAACATTGCAAAAACCATCGCGCCGGCCACCGGTCAAGCGGCGGACGTTTTTACCGTAACCCTATTGGTATCGCATGATGCGGTTTCCAACGCCGACGCGTTCGACGTGTCTCTGACCGACGTATTGCCAACTGGTTTGAGTTACAACGGCTCGCTCTCCTCCTCGGGGCTGGCTCCGACTTCATTAGCTGAATCGAGCGGGACGATCACGGCCGTTTGGAATTCGTTCCCTGACGACGGATCGACTTCAACGATCACGTTCGATGTGATCGCCGATGCCTCGGTGGTCGCCGGTGCTACCATCACCAACGATGCCGATTTGCTTTGGAGCTCGCTGCCAGGCGACCAAACGACCATCATTGCGGGCGTCCCTCTGAGCGTGGAACGAACCGGGGCATCCACGGATCCCGGTGCCACGGAAAACGACTACAACGATACCGATAGCGATTCGGTGTTAGTGATCGCCCCTGTGTTAACCAAGACAATTATCGCGACCAACGCCGGACATACCAGTGGAACGAACGTCGCGATCGGCGAAATTGTGACCTACGAAGTGGTCTTCGAAGTGCCTAACGGAACAATGCCTTCCGCACAGTTCGTGGACACGCCTGACCCGGGACTCTCGATCGCCAATGTGACATCGGTGGTCGCCAATTCAACCGACTTGGTGACTACCATCGGCACGTTTCCCGATGTGGCTGCAGGAGCGGTGATTGCGGCAAATGGCACGAGCGTGACGATCGATTTTGGAGATTTGACCAACAACAACGCTGATTCGTCAGTTACCGAAACGATCACGATGACCTATACCGCGGTGGTTATCAATAGCAGCGGCAACGATCGCGGCATTGCTCGCGACAACCAGGGTGCCTTAACTTGGGGTACAGCCAACAGTGTCCCCGTCGATGGACCCGACGTCACCATCGTGGAACCAGAACTATCGGTGTCAACGACCATTTCACCCACAAGCGGCGAATCAAACGACGTCTTTACGGTCACGGTAACGGTCGACCATACCGGACCAAGCGACACGGATGCATTTGAAGTTGCACTTAGCAATACACTCCCTTCGGGACTGGTGTTTGACGGTAGCTTGTCATCCACTTCGGGCACCGCACCGATCCTGAATGAATCCAGCGGTGTCGTCACCGCAACTTGGTCCTCGCTTACGCTCACCCAGGAAAACACATTCACCTACCTCGCTCGACTTGCACCGGGTGTCGAATCGGGCACCACGGTTACTAACCCAGTTACAATCGCGTGGTCATCGCTGCCCGGTGATGTCACGGGCGCTCAATCAAGCGACACCAACAGTACCGAGCGAACCGGCTTGACCAGCGATCCCGGCGGAACCGAGAACGACTATCGCGGAAACGCATCCGATGCGGTCACCGTTGTTCAGCCTACCGCGACCAAGACACTTTTCGGAACCGATCGATCGCATACCTTGGCGAGCAACGTCGCCATCGGTGAGATCGTCACTTACGAAGTGGAGTTAACGATTCCTCAAGGTGCAACCAACAACGTCCAAGTGGTCGACACGCCTGATGCAGGACTCGCGATCATGGACATTGTTTCCATCACTCCGTCAACAGGAATCACATCATCGGCTGGTACGATGGCCGCCATCCAAACGACCGCCACCGGAACGATTCCAGCTGACGGATCTTCGGTCACATTCGATTTTGGCAATATCACCAACGCCGCGACCGACTCGGACTCCGAAACGATCACCATCCGATACCGAGCAATCGTGCTGAATGAATCGTTCAACAATCGCTCCGACGTGCGTGACAACACAGCGGATGTTGATTGGAACACCGGTTCCATTTCACTCGACGGACCTGATTTAACGATCGTGGAACCGGAATTGAGCGTCACAGTATCCAACGGCGTCCCGGCGACAGCGGATGCGGGAGACACAGTAACCTTCACAATCGATGTCGCTCACACCATTGGCAGTGACGCCGATGCATTCAATGTAAGCTTACAAAACTTGATCAATTCGGTTGCCAACCATTTGCAGTATGACCCAGCTTCGGTCAATATCGTGACGTCGGCCGGAGCGGTTCTCGACACTTCATCGGACACGGGCGGTGATCTATCTGCGGCATGGAGTTCAATTCCAGTCGGCGAGACAGCGCAAATCACGTTCGATGCCGTGGTCCAAACGTCGGCTCCGGCATCAACGAACTTGGCCAACAGCGCCGACATTGCGTGGTCGAGTTTACCGGGCGATGTGACGACTGCACTTTCATCCCATTCGCTTTCCGTCGAGCGAACCGGCGACAACAGTGACCCCGGAGCTGCTACGAACGACCACTTGAGCAGCGACAATGGATCCGTGACCACCAATGCCCCCGAGTCGAGGAAGACCATCGTTTCAACGAACCGGGCCGACACTGGATCGAGTGAATACAATCCGGCGACCAATGATGTCGCGATTGGAGAAGAAATCACCTATTCGATCATCGCGACATTACCCGAAGGGACGAACACGCTTGTGATCACCGATCAACTTGAAACCGGTGCGGATCGACTTGAGCTTGTTTCTGCTTCGCTTGGTGCCCAAGGTGCCAACCTGAGTTTCAGCGCACCAACAATTGTGGTTAGCGATTCGGACATTGATACGATCGATGACCGCGTGGTGGTCGACTTTGGAACCGTCGTCAATACACCGGACGGTTTGACGAACACAGACGACGAGGTCGAAATCATCTTGGTCGCTCGCGTGGTCGACGACCCAGCCAACGTCAATGGCGACGTGTTGACCAACTCGGCAACCATCAATGTCAGCGGGGCGACTTCGGTATCCACCCGTGACGTGGAAGTGGTGGAACCAGAGTTGTCGATCTCGAAAGTGGCGGGGATAACAACGGGACCTGCTGGCACAGTGGTACCTTACTCACTAACAATCGCCCACACTGCTGGCTCGACCGCAGATGCCTATGACATCTCAATTTCAGACTTGATAGCAGACTCGAATTTGAGTCTTGTTCCTGGTTCGGTCGTCACCAATCGCGGCACCGTGGGCACGGGGAATGATCCGGCTGATACGACGATTGCTATCTCGATCGATTCGCTATCACAAACCGATACGGTAACGATTACGTTTAACGCGATCATTCATCCATCGGCGGGTGGTAGCGCGGTTGTGACGAATACTTCGAACCTTCAATACGACAATCGGCTTGGTCCAGGCGGCCGAAACGATACCGATAATGATCCGGCGACGTTCACGACAACCGCTCCTGAAATTGACCTGAGCATCACGAAAGCGGACAGCCGAGACCCGGGCGTGATTGGACTTCCGTTGTCCTACACTATCGTTGTCACTAACGATGGCCCATCAACAGCGACGGGCGTGACGATGACCGACAATTTGCCAGCGGGTGTCTCCGGCATCACGGCATCCTCGGACGCTGGGACCGCGACCGTCTCAGGTTTGGTCGTAACCGGAAACATTGGAACGCTGCTGCCGGGCCAGAGTGCAACGATCGTAATTGATTTGACAGCCCCCGCAACGGAGGGGTCCATCACCAATTCTGCAAACGTGACTGCGACCGAAACGGATACCGATACGTCCAATGACTCAGTCACCGAACCGACGTTGATTTTGGCTAGGTCAAGTATCGCCGGAACTTCGTGGGTCGATACCAATAGCAATGGGATCGCCGAAGCGGGCGAGATTCTGCTGCCAGGCGTCACGATCACACTGACTGGCATTGACGACCTGAGCAACCCCGTTCTACTGACGACCACCACCGACGCATCCGGAAACTATCTATTCGAGTTGCTTCGGGCCGGAACGTATCAAGTCACCCAAACGCAGCCGTCACTGTTTCTCGACAATGACGAGTACATCGGCACGAGTGGTGGAACCGAAATCGTGAATGATTCGTTGGAAGTCGTTTTACCAGTTGGCGTGGAAGCGGAAGACTACTTCTTCACGGAACTCGGACTCCGCCCCGGCGTGATCAGCAAACGGGGTCTGCTCAATTCGCGTCTACGCCAAGGGCCGGGATTGAACTTCGATGATTTCTTCTCACTACTCGGCCCAAGTGGTAATGCCGATTTGGATAGCGATAGTGATGTCGACAACGACGACTTCCTGTTATTCCAAGATCGACTGGGCAGCGTATTCCCATAAAACGGCACAACCGTTAATACCGATTTTTTGCTCGACGAAAAAATCGTCGCACCCAACAAAATCCAGCTACTAACGGATGCCTAGCATTACAACTGTTCCGTCTCCTGCTGGAGCGTTTTAACGCACTGGCACCAATGGGTCGCGATCCGCTCGATGTCATCGACTTGAGCTTCCGTTATGGCGTCGGGAGAATTCGCATTCTTTTCGATTTCCCATGCCACATTCACATCGTCCGCCGGCGCAACGTAGCGCAAGCAGGACTTGAGCGTATGAGCAGCGATACGCAGTGAATTTGCGTCGTTGGACTTGACCGCTTGTTTGATCTGGCCGACAAGCATCGGCACTTCTTGGAGGAACGCGTCACAAATGGCGATCAGCGTCGCCGGTTGGTTTCCAGCGGTTCGGCTAAATTGCTCTCGCCACGAGGGTCCGTTCATCTGAGTTTTCCACGTCTGTTAGCGGCATTGCATTAAGGTTTGAATGCATTGTGTGCCGTATTGAAGTTGCATGCAAGCGACTGCGGAAGTCGGACGAAAGGGCATCGTTAATCAAGGCGAATCCATGCTAGTCCAGCATTCGCCTGAAAAGGGCCGGACAATCGTGACAACTGTTACGATCGGGCATTTTTCCCAATCGTTAAGGGTTCGCTAGCCGGCGTTTTTTGACTGTTGCCAAAGGTGTCGTACCTTCAATGTAGAAAGAGTGAGTGGATCGGAGTCCGGTCCGCTGCCAGTAGCAAGGCGAGCATGTGTGTGCTCGGTGGAATTGCTGGTCAGTTTTGCTCCTTCGACAAAGGCAAACCGTTCGAGAGGACGGGACGCAAAGCTACGGGTCCGTGAGTGAACCGTGTGAGTTATGAGTAACGAGTTTACTTGTGATGAACAGGCCAAGCTTCAGGAAAGCCGGGCTGCCGAGGAAAATCTTGTGCGAAGAGCCAATGGTTCATCGAACGAGGTTGACCAAGGAGCGTTGGACAAACGTCGGAGACGAAGCTGCTATTCGTTGAGGTCGGTTCATGTTGGACCGATCTTTCCTACTTAGTCTATCGTCGTGGGTCTTTCACCTAGACGATCCGCATCTCACTCGCGAGGAGAGAGACATGAAGAATTTTGCTGAAGGTATTGTTAACTTCCTGAAGGAAGAAGATGGCCCAACTGCAGTTGAGTACGCCGTCATGCTTGCTTTGATCGTTGTTGTTTGCATTGGTGCTGTTGGCGCCATCGGAACCAACGCATCGACCAAGTTCCAAACCGTTGCTGACACCATCGGCGGTGGATCCTAATCGATCGCCGCTACTTCGGTAGTGGCCACTATTTTTGAATTCGCTGCAATCACCGGCACAGATCGCTTCGGCGGTCTGTGCCGGCTGCACGATTCTGTTCCGTTACGTGTCATCCGCATGTTGCAAATCAAACCATGAACTACCCGCTGATTCCAACCGACGCAGCCGCCTACGCCTGGCAACTTTCCTGCTGTTTGGTGACGTTGTTTTTCGCAATGTTCAGCTGGATGGTCGGACCGCGATAGAAAAAACGCGGCTGCCTAGAAACCCAAAACCATACAAAACACACATTGCCACCATCACTGCACACGAGCGGTGGCCACTCACTTAACCTACCGCTACGGGGATCGAACAAATGGAAACTTTACTTCAAGGGATGACTGAAAATTGGACCGTTTGGTTCGTAACAGCCGTGCTGATTGTTGCCGCAGTGATTGATGGCGCGATCCTGAAAGTCCCCAACTGGCTTACTTTTCCGTTCATTCTTTGTGGTTGGGTTCACTGGACAATGCAAGATGGCGTTAGCGGACTCGGATGGAGTCTGCTTGGAACCGTTGTCGGCATGATGTTGCTGTTGGTCCTTCGCAACGTTGGCGGCATGGGAGCTGGCGACGTGAAACTGCTCGCTGGTGTCGGTGCTTGGCTCGGGACCGTGGTAACTCTATGGGCTTTCGCAGCAACCGCCATCGTGGGGGGCGTGATGGCAGTGATCATGATTTTGGCAAGCGGACAATGGCACAAGCATTTTGCGATGGCTCACCAAATTCTGCACGAGTGGAAAACGGTTCGAAATCCTTCGAAACTTGCCACGATTGCTCGTGAGCGAAAGCCGACCATGACGCTACTGCCTTATGGAATTCCGATGGCCATTGGCTCGATCGCATACTTTGCAATTGCTGGCATGCTGCTCTAAGCGACTGCTAGCAATTCAGAACAAAGAAGGGAACTCTTGACGAGCTTCCTAGCAGAAAGCGGGGATGTAAAACGCACCCCCATTTTCGACGATGGTAAACGATAGCGACTGGGGGGATTTGAGTAACTACGTCATGTTCAACGATTGCGGTGTCCGTAGCTTGCCAATCATGCGGGTTGCAGCGATGCCTCTGCATACACCGAAAACCCCTATGAATCGGAACGGTCCGACAGTACCGAATCCGATACGGTTCACACGTTCTGCCGGGACAAACTGTTCCAAACAACCGGAACTTCGAAATAGCCATGCGAAATAAATCACTTATCTTGCTTCTCGCGATCGTTTGCGGGACCGTCGCAGCCATCGGCATTAGCCAATGGATGCAGGCTCGGAACACCGGTGGCGGTGCGACTGCGACAGCTGAAATCTTTGTCGCAGCGAAAGCGATCGATCTTGGCGAACAAGTCACTCCGGACAAAATCCGCTTAGAACCTTGGCCAGCAGACCGCATACCCGAAGGTTCCGTCGGTGACCTAAAACAGCTGGAAGGCAAATACGCAAAACAGAAATTTTACGCTGGCGAACCCGTTATGCCCGTCAAATTGATGGACACCAATGCCGCAACCATTCCGAAGGGATTCAGCGTTGTGTCGATGAAAGCAGATGCTGAGAACAGCATCTCAAACCTCATTCAACCGGGCGACCGCGTTAACGTGATGGCTTACTTTCAGAAGAGCGAATTGATTCCCCAAACGATGACCAAAACGGTCCTCAACGGCGTCCGCATTTTTGCGATGGACGGCAACACAGACCGCATCGCCGATCAAGAGGACCGCCCGAAAATGGCTCGGACGGTTCAGTTGTTGATTCACAGTGGTGACGTCGATGCTTGGACGTACGCAAACGAACTTGGCAAGATCCGACTCAGTCTTGGCAACCCCGGCGACTACGACGAAGCGGTCGAGCAAGAGGGCCCAAGTGAAGCGGGCAAAGAATTCATAAAGTGGTTGGCGGATTACCAAGCCGCGCAAGAGGCAAAACGGAAAGCGTTATTGCAACCGGCACCAACGGTTGTCAAGCAAACTCCGGTTTTGCCACCGAAGCCTAAGAAAGAAGGTTTCAAAATGCTGAAGATGGTCGAGGGCGAGATGATCGAATATTGGATCGTCGATAATGAGTTGCCTGTGATCCTGAATCGCACAGGAACGAAGGAACCCACCAACGAGGATCCGTCCAACGCGACCGATAGCCCCCAAATCACTCCTGTGTCGGGGACTCCCGCTGAGGAACCTGACTATAGTTATCTCAATGGCGAAAACAGTCCGTTCTTTCAACCACCAACCGAACGTGCTGTTCCGCCACACGGTTACTAGTCTAACCGACCCATTAACCTATTAAATTGCCCCTGTACTTGTTACCCGCAACGGCCTGATGGATGGGCGTGAAAGCACGGCTGCTTTTGCAAACATCGAAAAACCAATAGGCCGCGCAAGGATGCTTTCGCGATGGATACGAATCGACTAACAGCTAAGTCTGTTGCATCAATGATGCTTGTACTTGGCTTCGCCATCAATGGCCTCGGCACATCCGCTAAGGGTGAAGAACCAATTAGGTTAACGTCAACCGAATCAACCGCAAGCCACAGCATTTCTCAGTCGGTCGAGCGATTAGAAATGCTGGTCAAGAGTAGCCGCATCTTGACGCTCGAAGAACGCATTCCAAAATTCCAAGTTCACAATGAAGAAGTCATTGGAGCGACGCCGGTATCGCAAAATCAAATTCAGATTTTTGCCAAACTTCCCGGCTCGACTCAATTGAACCTTTGGGATACGAACAACAAACTCTACACCGTCGATGTCACTGTCACCGCGGATGCACGCGAGGCCGAAGGAATCCTGGCTTCTCAGCTGCCGTATGCATCCTTGAAGGTGATGCCGGTTAACACCAGTGCGATTATCTCTGGAACCGTCACCAGCGTTGATGATGTCGACCGTGCGGTAGCAATCGTCGAACAATTTTACCCCACCGTGGTCAACAACATCAAAGTGGTTGGGGTTCAACAAGTGTTGCTACACACCAAGATCATGGAAGTGTCGCGTACAAAACTTCGCGAACTTGGTGTCGACATTTCGGTACTCAGTAACGGAAACCTCTTTATCAATACACCGGGAGGCTTTGGGAATCTGTCTGCTTCCGGCGTTGCCACATCCCCGCCGTTTAACCTGACCGCAGGCGACACAGCGAATGTTCGCATCTTCACCGGTAATTTTGACGCCTTGATTCGTGCGCTCCGCCAAGACAACCTGTTGAAATTGCTCGCTGAGCCGACCGTTGTCGCGACCCATGGTCGTCCCGCACGGTTCATCGTCGGCGGGAAAGTCCCGTACATCGTGCCGACGGGAAATGGATCGATATCGGTGAACTATGAAGAATATGGTACGGCAGTCGACTTTTTGCCATTCGTAGTAGGCCCAGGTCGCATTCGTCTGGAAGTTCGTCCCGAAGTGAGCGAGGTCGACACGGCTCGATCCATCATTCAAGGCAGTACACAGGTGTATGCATTTACTCATCGCTATGTCGAAACTGCTGTCGAAATGCAAGCTGGCCAAACCTTCGCGATTGCCGGTTTACTTCAAAGTCGAACGGAGTCAAAACGTGTCGCAACTCCGTTCTTCGGTGAGCTTCCTTACATCGGAGCTCTGTTCCGACATATGGAAGAGAAACGCAACGACATTGAATTACTTGTGACGGTAACACCGGAAGTGGTGGCCGCCATGGATCCATTCGAGACACCTTGTGGTGGCCCCGGATTGAACTCGGCATCGCCAACCGACTGTGAATTGTTTGGGCGAGGGTTCATTGAAGTGCCCAACTTGAACGGCATGGATTGCGGCAGCCCCGAGCCAATGAACTATGGCCCTAGTCCCATGGATAAAAACTGCCAACCGCAAAATCCGAACGGCATGCCATTTGGTCCTCAAGCAATGGGCGGGCTCCAACACCAAGCAACGATGTACGACCAAGGCCCTGCGTTCAACCAAGGCGGAATGTACCCACCCGGTGCGATCGTACCGGGAACGGATCCCATGGTAGTGGGTGATGGCGTAACCGTGATGACACCTCAAAACTAAGCACCCATGTTGATGGCGTCATTGGCGTCGAAGATCGGTGATGAATTTGGCAAGACTGAAACCTTTTACAAAGATTCTACTTCGGTAGAAGATCCCTTATGAGTAACGTACTGAGAATCGCACTTGTCGACCCCAACGACGCAACCCGAGAGTCACTCAAGGGGATGCTTGTGGGACTCGACACGGTATGGCTCGAAGCGGACTGCTCTCGATATGAGTTCTATCCGGATATCATCGAACAAACTTCGCCCGATGTGGGGGTCGTTGCGCTCGACACGAATCCGGACAAAGCGATTGAATTGATCCAACGTTTGTCGGGGGCTTCACCCGACACGTCGCTTCTCGCCGTCAGCGAGAGCACCGATGGCCATCAAATCCTTCGCACCATTAGGGCTGGCGCCAAAGAATTCTTGACCCTGCCGCTAACCAGGGAAGAACTGGCCAGCACGTTAGATCGCATCAGCCAACAAAAGTACGGTACCAGCGAAGGAGGATCGCGACCGTGTGAAGTGATCGCAGTCGCCGGAGCCACCGGTGGTGTCGGCACGACAAGCACCGCGGTAAATCTCGGCTGCGTGTTGGCTGCGGAATCACAAAATAGCGTCGCATTGCTGGACCTCGACTTGGCCCTCGGCGATGCCGATGTGTTCCTCGATTCGATTCCCGACTACACCCTCGCCGATGTGGTTCAGAATGTTGCGAGATTGGACATTCAACTGCTAAAACGATCGCTGACCAAACACAACAGCGGCCTGTACTTGCTGCCTCGCCCGGTCGAACTGCATGACACCGAATCAATCAACGCCGAGAGCATTCGCAAAGTGATCGGTTTAATGAAGGCGTCATTCACGCACCTGATCATTGACCTCTCCAAAACGTACAGCCAAGTTGACTTGGCGGCGATGGACAATGCAACGCGAATTCTCTTGGTGACTCAATTGGATTTACCCTGCTTGCGCAATGTTGTCCGGTTGATGATGAGTTTTGAAGAACTTGACAACTTGCACGAAAGAGTTGAAATCGTTGTAAACCGTGCTGGTTTGGATTCGGGACAAATCAGCTTGAAGAAGGCAAAAGAGACGCTAGGGCGAGACGTGTTTGCACTATTGCCAAACGACTATCGCACAATGGTCGAAGTTCGCAACAACGGCGTTCCGCTAATTACGCAGGCTCCCAAAGCTGCGATCACGCATGCGATTCACGATTTGGCAAATAAGCTCGAAGACAGACACGAAGCCCACAGCGATCATGAGCAGGCGGAAACCAATACAGCGACAAGCAAATGGAAGAAATTTTGGCCAGGGATGGCCAAGGCAAAGCAGTAGCCAAGGACGCTGGCCGATGCATCGAACAGGTCGGACAGGTCGGACAGGTCGAACAGGTCGGACGGGTCGAACAGGTCGAACGGGTCTCCTAAACGAGTTTTCCATCCTGCAACTCGCGTCGTGATGACATTGCTGCAGCCAGTGAATCACTGTGCGTCACTGCGATGAGAATCACTCCAAAATCGGATTGTAGTGACAGCAGCAATTCGGTGACCGCGTCAGCCGTGCGGCGGTCAAGATTACCGGTCGGCTCATCCGCGAGTATTAGAGACGGCTGCATCAACAGGGCGCGAGCGATCGCAACACGCTCTCGTTCACCACCCGACAATTCGCCTGGCACATGCCCGATACGCGCAGCCAAACCAACCGATTCGAGCAATTGTTCGGCTCGACCAAACACTTCTGATCTCGGTTTGCCTTGAGCCAAGGCAGGAACAAGAACGTTTTCGATCACCGTCAACTGTGGCAACAAGTGGTGATCTTGGAAGACGAAACCGATATGCTCGTTGCGAAATACGGCCAATTCGTTTTCACTCAACGAAAACGGATCGCGACCGTCAATCATCACGCTGCCGCCGTCGGGATGATCGAGCGTACCGAGAATATGCAGTAAAGTGCTCTTTCCGCTGCCGCTCGGCCCCACAATCGCTAACGAATCACCTCCGGTGAGATCGAGCGAAACGTCCAGCAGAACTCTCAGAGGATCCGTCGCCGTGGGGAAAGACTTCGAGAGGTGATCCACTTTCAACGAGTGTGCCGCGTTCATTCACGCCATCCCTTGCGGATTAAAGTAGCTTGGTTCATTCCCGACCTTCCACTTGATATTACAGCCAATCGACGGAATTTGCTCTGCGCTTGGCGTTTGGCCAGCGAGCACCGCGTCGAGTGCCGCTCGCAAGTCGCTACCGGTCACTGGGGAATCGTTTCCCGGACGGCTACCGTCCAGTTGTCCTCGGTACGCAAGTTTTCGATCGCTATCAAACACGAAGAAATCGGGCGTACAGGCGGCATGATAAGCGATGGCCACGGATTGATCGGCATCCACAAGATAGGGAAATGCGTAACCGCGGAGCAATTTTTCTTGCTGCATCGCAGCGGGCGAATCATCGGGATAATTTTCGGCATCGTTGCTGCTGATCCCAACCACCTCCACCCCCTTCGAGATGTACTGGTCGCTAAGCGTTTTCAGTTGCTCGGCAACGTGTTTGACGTACGGGCAATGGTTGCACATAAACACCACCAACAGCGCCTTCGCATCCGAAAAATCCGACAGGGAAACGATGTGGCCATCGCAATCAGGAAGTCGAAAATCGGGTGCCAACGTCCCCAGCGGCAACATCGTGCTTGCAGTTCGTACCATGATTAAGTGTTCTAACGGTTAGAGTTTGGAACAGCGGAATGCCCGCGAAACGTTCTTTCACGAGACTATTTCAAACGGTCAAGCAACCTGCCTGGGCTTCCCATCGAATGGTAACCACCGTCAACGTGCAGGATTTCGCCAGTAATACCGCTACTCATCTCACTAAGCAGGAAAGCCCCTGTGCGGCCCACTTCATCATGGGTGACATTTTTCCCCAAAGGTGCCATTTGTTGGTACAGTTCTAACATTCCGTCGACCCCCGCAGCTCGGCCCGCGAGAGTTCGAATGGGGCCAGCGGACAAGGCGTTGACCCGAACGTCTTGCGGTCCGAGTTCGAAGGCCAGATAGCGGACGGCTGCCTCAAGCGCCGCTTTGCAGACTCCCATGACGTTGTAACCAGGCACACACTTTTCGCCACCGAAGAAGGTCATCGCAGCAACCGCGGCACCGGGATTTAGCAGCGGCCGAGCGGCATTTGTGCATGCCAGCAACGTGTAGACACTGATGTCCATCGCCAATTTGAAACCAGCGCGGCTCGTTTCGACCGTATCACGCGACAAATCATCGCGATCGGCGAACGCGATGGAATGGAGCAGAAAGTCGATTTTCCCGAATTCGGATGCAGTGTATTCAAAAACACTGCGGATATCTTCATCCTTCTGCGCATCCATCGGTATCAGAAATTTTGCATTCTCATACTTATCCGTTAATCGTGCGACACGTCGGCGACTGCGTTGACGATCGTCACCGGGCCGGTCTGGCAAATGCGTAAAACCGCATTCACCACCGGCCTCCATTATTTGTTTGGCGATTGCCCACGCGATCGAATGATCGTTGGCTACGCCGAGAATCAGACCTTTTTTGCCTGCAAATTGCATCGTTTCGTTTTCCTTAAAAGCTTGGCGTCCACCCTACCCGGTGAGGGATCGCAGGCTACAGGATAACGCCAAAGCACCCTGTTCGTCTATTTCCCTTAATTCAGCTGGTCAACCACCTTTCGAGACGTCCTTACCCTCAATCTTTGCCTGTTTTCAAATGGCATTCATTGGTGTGCGACCGTAACAGGTGTTACACTGTATATCTATTGTTTTTCAGGAGCTTCCTTCATGACACCTGCTGCTCAGCCACCCGAATCTTCTCGTGCTGACTCTGATGATCTGTCGCTAGAAATCCTCAAGACGCTCCAATCGAATTTTTCCCGAAGTGAATTTTTAATTTCCACCCTTCCTGGCGTCCTGCATTCCATCGGCAGCGAGACCGGGGGCTTGGTAAGTCAAAGATTGGGGAAATGGGATCGCGAATGCTGGATCGGGGAAAAAACGGCTTTCCCCGATGATTTGGTTAGCGAAGCGGTCGACCATGGCTCCCCCAAACGCAGTGAAGGGTGGTTCGCCGCTCCGCTCGATAGCCAGCTATTGCAGTCGGACAGCTCGACAATCACCTCGTCGTCATCCGCGTTGGTTTTCAAGCTGGATTCTCATTCGAGTAACCAAAAGTCCGCACAAGCAGCCAATCAAGTTCGTTCGGCCGTCGCATTGTTGGCAGCGGCGCTTGACCGCATTGACAGCCACGACCGAAGCGTGCGGCGAATCGAACAACTCACATCGGTTTTGCACGCGGCAGCCCAATGGCAACGAATCGCCGACGACGAGACGCTGCTTGAACGGATTGCTAGCACCGCAACTCAGCTATTGGGATGCGAACGGGCCAGTATCTTTCTTTGGGATCGTCGGCGAAAAAAACTGATTGGTCGGCCCGCACTGGGCGTCGAAGGGCGGCCACTGGAAGTCGACGATTCGGTCGGAGTCGTCGGTGAAGTACTCCGCAGTGGCGATTCCAAAATATGGAATGCCAGCAGCAGTGATGATGAGGGACGAGTCAATCGCACCGTCGACCAATCGCTTGATTTCCAAACTCGCTCACTGGTCGCCGTCCCAATGATCAGTCGGCGGGGCGACCAACAACGCGAAGAAACCATCGGTGTATTCGAAGCGATCAATCATCACGGCAAAGGTTTTGACCATTTGGACATGGCCGTTTTGTCTGACTTGGCCCTCCACGCCGCTGTCGCCATCGAAAGCCAACGAACGCGTCAATCGCTGACCGAATCACGAGATCGATTGGTCAACGACGCGGCGTCCGCCACACCGCTTTTGGGTGAACATCGATCCGTGGAACTCGTTCGCCAAAGTGCCAAGAAGGTGGCCTCGACCGATTTGACCGTTTTGATTTTAGGCAGCAATGGTACGGGTAAAGAAGTTCTCGCCCGACAGATCCATTACCAAAGCACTCGGCGTCATGGCCCATTCATCGCCGTGAACTGCGCCGCGTTGGTGGAATCGCTGCTCGAAAGCGAATTATTTGGCCACGAAAAAGGTTCGTTCACCGACGCCTCACAGACTCGTTCAGGCAAATTCGAACTCGCCAAAGGTGGAACGCTATTTCTTGATGAAGTCGGCGACCTAAGCGCCGGTGGGCAAGCGAAATTGCTGCGAGTCTTGGAAGACAAAGTCGTCGTCCGCGTCGGAGGATCACACACGATTCCCGTGGACGTTCGCGTGATCGCAGCGACCAATCAGCCGCTCGAAACTCGTATCAGAGAAAAGCGATTTCGTGAAGATTTGTACTTCCGTTTAAATGTGGTGTCGTTGACACTGCCGCCACTTTCGAATCGTGGAGAAGACGTTCTTCTATTGGCCGAGCATTTTTTGATCCACTTTTCTCACCAAATCGGGCGACCGGTGCCGGAACTGCACCCGTCAGCTCGCCAAGCACTGATGGCCCATCCGTGGCCAGGCAACATTCGCGAACTTCGTAATACGATCGAACGCGTCAGCTACTTGACGACGGAAAACATTATTACGGCCGCGGATTTGATGCTCAATCGATCACCCGAAAGCCGAATCAGTGAAGCGAACGACGCGGCATTCTTAAACGACCTCCCTCCAACGCTATGTGATGCAACGCGAGTGTTCCAGGTGCTGCAGATTAACCGGGCGATCGAATCGTGTAGTGGCAACATGACCGAAGCCGCGAGCCGACTTGGACTGCATCGATCGAATCTGTATCGCAAAATGCGTCAACTGGGAATGCCCACTTCAGGCGAAGAAAACGCCACCACACGCCGATCCGCCAGCTCGGACTAACGTGTCACTCGCTCCGAGTGATGCTTTATCCCAACCCTGGTGACGTGACGGCGTTGGACTTCGCCTTCGCTGAAACACAAACAGCCCAACGCCCAAATCGTCTTCGGACAGGACAACCACACTGGTTGCGGCCAACGACTCCCCCCTCTTCATCCACGCTCCGAATACCACCGCCACGCTGCGAATACCACCGCCACGTTGAATAACACACAGATCGCGAACTTTATGCGATAGGAAAGCTTCTGTGTTTTGTGGCGAAGCATTCGACCGGCGATCCATCCGCCTGGCCAACCACCGACGGCGGACCACGCCAACAACGTTCGCTCGGGCACCCTACGAACCTCTTTCTTGGCCGCGTTTTTGTCAAACGCATACAAAACCGCCGTGATCGCACTAGCAAGGCCTGTCCAAATCGCGAAAACGATTGCTATGTTGACTGCTGTCATCAATAAGATCCTTTTTCGACTTTTCCCTTTTCCGACTTTCCCATTCGAGCCAGTTCATGTCGCCACGTTCTCGTTCAGCTAGTTTCGGTGGCGGAATTAGGGTACTGCAAGATTGTATCTCACCAGAAGACTACTTTGCCGTGCTCGCCCATTGGCTCAGCCTCGAAGGGGAAGCCGAACGTGCTCGCTTAGCGCTGCGCCGCCAAATTCGTTCGCAACGTGATGTCGAAAAATCTGGCGAAACGATCGTCTCGCTGCGAATGGCTGACCATCAAACGGGTCTAGCGGGCCGTTTGCTACTTGATTTTGTCAAACCAAGTCACGAACCGCTGCCCATGAATCGGCTAAAGGTTGGTTCGCCCGTGGTCGTGTCCGATTGGGGTGACCCGTCCGATGAAGGCGTGCCCGGCGTGGTCAGTCGACGGAAACACAACACTATCCAAGTCGCTACCGAGCAGTGGCCGAGTGGTTCGTTGTTCCGTATCGATCTTTCACCCGACGAAACAACTCGTCGTCGCCAATTGGCTGCGATGAAAAAAGCCGAATCGTCCAAAAAACGAACCGGTCGTCTTCGCGACGCACTTCTTGGTTTCCGACCGCTACGTTTTCGCGAACCTACGAAAGTCGATTTTTTTACTGCCCTCAACCCGCCGCAACAGGACGCGGTTCGGTTTGCCTTGTCGGCCCAAGACGCCGCCGTCTTGCACGGCCCACCCGGAACAGGCAAGACGACGACCATTGCCGAGGTGATCTACCAAGCCGTCGCCGCTGGGGATCGCGTGCTAGCTTGCGCCCCGAGCAACACCGCCGTCGACAACCTTCTCGAGCGACTCGTCGCGATCATGCCCAACGTTGTGCGAGTTGGCCATCCGGCGAGAGTCTTCGAATCATTACGAGGCCACACGCTTGATGAATTGGTGGATGCGGATCCGTCAACCGGAGTGATCCGCGACATGCGGCGAGAACTCGAACAACTAATGCGCGAAGCGTCCAAGAAACCTCGTGGCCGTGATGACTATCGACGAAAACGAGAGGTCTATTCCGAAGCGGGGAAATTGAGAGGCCAAATTCGTTCGCTCGAACGGTCCATCATTCAAAGCGTGCTTGATTCCGCGGACGTGGTTTGCACAACCACCACGATCGACGACGATTTGCTTGGGGACCGTAACTTTGATTTGGTCGTTGTCGACGAAGCCTGCCAATGCACTCAGCCAAGCGTTTGGCAAGCAGTCTTGCGAGCCGATCGAATCATCTTTGCCGGCGACCATTGCCAATTGCCACCAACGGTGCTCAGCGACGAAGCAGCCAAAGCCGGCATGCGCGACTCGCTCATGCAGCATTTGATCCAACGTGAAGGCGAATCGATCTTTCGGCGACTCACCGTTCAATACCGGATGAACGAAGCGATCATGGACTTTTCATCCGACACGTTTTATGACGGCAGCTTGGTGGCGGACGCGTCGGTCAAGTCGCATCGTCTTTGTGACTTGCCAAATGTGGTGAGATGTGACAGCACGAGCGAGCCGATCGAGTATATCGATACGGCCGGAGCCGAATTCGATGAGCAGCTAGAGCCCGATGGTGCGAGCAAGTTGAATCCAAAGGAAGCGAATTTCATCGTCAAAATCGTCCGCGAACTGATGGACGTGGGAGTCGAGCCTGATCAAATCGCTATCATCGCACCCTACGCCGCGCAGGTCCGATTACTACGATCACGTCTCGAATTCCCCGATCTTGAAATTGATACAGTCGACGGTTTTCAAGGACGAGAAAAAGAAGTGGTGCTACTGACGATGGTCCGCAGTAACGAAATCGGCGAGATTGGTTTCTTGGCCGACACGCGGCGAACCAACGTAGCAATGACCCGAGCACGCCGGAAATTGGTGATGATTGGCGACAGTGCAACATTGGCAACGAACGACTTTTACGCGTCCATGCTGAAGTACTTCGAAGACCACCAAGCCTACAAATCGGTATGGCAATTTGGTGACGTCTAAGCAAAAGTGAGTGCCCAACCTTTCGTCGTGCAAGGCGCCAGACTCACCACCTACAAAAATCTTTCACTTCGTTAGAATGACCTTTTTCAAGTCCGCGTCGTTCGAGGCCTTCCCATTTCGAGTTCGAATCACCCCAAACCGAGCAGCCCCGCGTTATCGCCCGCTCCCGCTCCCACGTCCCAATCGACTTCGCCAAACGAGCCACCAACGGTGCCGTCAAAGACGCCGTCCGGCGAGCTACTGACCGAAAAAAAGTCGATCGATGATGCGATGCGTGTCGATCGGTTTCGGCTGCGCCGTTTGAAAAAGCACCGTCCAAACGCGGAATTCGAAAAACAGTTGGCGGAGTCGATCCAGCGGCACCAATCGCGTAAAGCGATGAGCGTGAGGATTGAATATCCCCTCGAACTGCCTATCAGTGCTCATCGCGACTCGATCCTGGATCTGGTTCGCAACCACCAAGTCATTATCGTTTGTGGTGAAACCGGCAGCGGCAAGAGTACACAATTGCCGAAGATGCTTCTCGATGCCGGACTAGGTCGCTCTGGGATGATCGGGCACACTCAACCACGACGCCTTGCCGCGCGCAGTATCGCGACTCGATTAGGCGAAGAACTCGGCTGTGCCGTTGGCGGAGCAGTTGGTTTTCAAATTCGTTTTGGCGATCAAACCGGCCCCGATACACTCGTCAAACTGATGACCGACGGCATTTTACTCGCTGAAACGCAATCGGATCGTTTTCTCGATGCCTATGACGCCATCATCATTGATGAGGCCCATGAGCGATCATTGAATATCGATTTCCTGTTGGGCTACTTGCGACGATTGCAAACTAAACGTCCTGACCTAAAAATCATCATCACCTCGGCGACGATCGACGCCGAACGATTTGCCGAGCACTTTGGCAGCGAAACGTCCCCCGCACCGATCGTGAACGTTGAAGGTCGTGGGTATCCGGTCGAGATGCGGTATTTGCCGTGGGAAGAGATTACCGAAGACGAAACCCGGAGCTATGATCTCGCCGAGCACGTGATCGCAGGAATCGAATCGCTCGCACGAAGCCATGCAGGTGACACGCTGGTCTTCTTACCGACCGAACGCGACATTCGCGAGGTGGCTCACCGAGTCGCCGGCCATTACAAACGTTTGGGAATGAGCGGGCGAGTCGACTTACTGCCACTGTATGCCCGTTTGCCGACCAAAGAACAACAACGCATTTTCCATCCCGATGCGGGCAAACGACGAATTATCTTCGCCACCAATGTGGCCGAAAGTTCATTGACCGTTCCCGGAATTCACTCGGTCATCGATTCGGGGACCGCGCGGATTAGTCGGTACAGTCCGCGGAGCAAGGTGCAACGGTTGCCAATCGAGTCGATTAGTCGCGCCAGTGCCGATCAACGCGCTGGCCGATGTGGTCGAATCGGTCCCGGTATTTGTGTCCGACTCTATGCTGCGGATGATTACGATTCCCGGGACGCGTTTACGACTCCCGAAATTCGTCGCACCAATTTGGCATCGGTGATTTTGAAAACCAAGACGCTGAATTTGGGCCGGATCGAACAATTTCCTCTACTCGATCCGCCACGCCCAGAAGCGATTCGCGAAGGTTTGCGAACCTTGACCGAATTGAGTGCTATCGACGATCGACATGAGCTAACGGAGCTTGGGAAAACGCTCGGCCGATTACCGGTCGATCCGCGAGTGGGACGCATGATCTTGGCTGCGGACCAATTCGGCGTGTTGGCCGAAGTGCTTCCGATCGCCGCAGCACTAGAAATCCAAGACCCGCGTGATCGGCCACAAGAAAAACAACAAGCCGCCGATGAAGCTCACGCCGCTTTCAAGGATCTGCAAAGTGATTTCCTATCCTACTTGAAACTGTGGCGATATTACGACCAAGCTCGCTCGGATCATTCGCGCAGCAAACTAACCCGCGTTTTGCGCCAACAGTTCCTATCGCCCAACCGGATGCGAGAGTGGTCCGACGTTTACCGCCAACTCAAAGAGATGGCCGCGACATCGCTCCGCAGCCGAAAAGGAAAACGCACAAAAATCGGTGCGATTCGCTATGCCGATGACCCGTCGTTAGTCGTCGAAGAAAACATTGGCGACCTAGTCCATCAAGCGTTGCTATCGGGACTTCTTTCCAGCGTGGCGATGCTGAAGGACAAGAACGAGTACACCGGCGCGGGCGGATTAAGTCTCTATCTATGGCCGGGCAGTGGCGTCATCGCCAGTAAACCCAAGTGGATCGTGGCGGCGGAATTTGTCGAAACCGCCAAACAGTATGCTCGCACCGTCGCCAGGATTCAGCCGGAATGGATCGAGAAAATCGGTAGCCATCTGGTTAAAAAATCTCACAGTGACCCTCATTGGAGTGCAAAAACCAGTGGCGCGTTTTGTTACCAGCGGGTATCACTGTTCGGATTGCCCGTCGTGGTCGGTCGCCGTGTTCCGCTCACACCGATTGATCCAACAACCGCTCGCGATTTACTGATTGAGCACGGCTTGGTCGAGCAACAACTGCGAACGACCGCTCGATTGGTTCGACACAATCGCAACCTACAACAATCGATCGAGTCACTAGCGGCTAAAACACGCCGACGTGACTTAGTGGTCGATCCGTATTCGATCGAGCGATTCTACCAATCAAATTTGCCTCAACATGTTTGTGATCGGGCAAGTCTGGAAAAATACGATCGTGAAACCAAAGTCCCTGCGTGGTCAAAGAAGCTCCGCGATGCTGCGGACGTTTCGACATGGCTTCAATCTCCACCACCGATCGAACCGCAACAACAAAGCGACGTTCCGACCTGCTACATGCGTCCTGAGGATTTGATTGAAGCAACCAGTGAAGCGATCACCAAGGAAGATTTCCCCGATGAATTGGAAGTGGGTCGTTCTCGATTGCCGCTTGATTATCGCTTTGAACCAGGATCCGAGCACGATGGAATCGAGTTGAAGATCCACCAAGCGGCGTTGCCTCAAATCAGTGACGAGCGGCTTGGATGGCTCGTTCCGGGACTCCTTGAAACGAAACTCATCGCGATGATCAAATCGCTGCCAAAACGAATTCGGCGAAACCTCGTACCGGCCGCAGACGTGGCTGGGGCGGTTAGCCGCGAACTAGGTCATCTCTATGGCCAAGTACCGTTCATGCAAGCCGTGTGCGAGGCCCTGTCCCGTCACGCTGAAATGCCGATCACACGAAGCGATTTCCAATCCGAAAAACTCGGCGACCATCTGCAATTCTTGATCACCGTGGTCGATGATAGTGGCAAACCCGTCGCGAGCGGACGCGAAGTCCAACCGCTAAAAGAAAAACTTGGGCAAGCCGCCATACCGATGGATCAAGTGGAGCCCGAACCGATCGACGAGTCATGGTCGCGAGAATCGATGGTGACGTTTGATATCGATCAATTGCCTAAGGAAGTCATTCGCAATCGTGGCGGAGTGAAAGTGGCTCAGTACCCTGCAATTGTCGATCTCGGCAATGTTGCGGCGACGCGTTTAATGGCCGATCAAGTTTCCGCCGCAGCCGCCAACGAACAAGGAATGATGCGGCTATTCGCCATTGCGGAGAAAAAGGAACTGCGAAGCCAAGTTCGGTGGTTGCCGTCGTTGGAGCAGGCAAAAATCAAGCTCAGCCCAATCGTTTCCGCCAGTACGATCGAAACTCAGTTGGTGGACCTGCTGGCTCGGATCGCGTTCATCGAGAATCAACCGAGTGTTCGAACGAAAGCCGAGTTCGAGAAGCGACGAAGCGAACGAGCACGCCGGATCGCCGAAGCGGCCGTGGGCGTCGCCCAAGTTCTACCCGCGATGGCCGACGCTTACTTTTCGGCGCGTCGTGAAATCGAGTCGATGAAAGGCAACCGTTTCGGAGGAATCCTCAGCGATGTGGCCGAACAGATCAAATGGCTCACCATCGATGGATTTCTGTCGCGAACGCCATGGACGTGGCTGCGGCATTATCCACGTTACTTCTCGGCAATCGCCTACCGACTCGATAAAGTACGAAGCGGTGCCGCGGCCCGTGATCGCGAAGGAAGCGAAACGATACAGTCGCTTTCCAAACAATGGCTCGCTTCGCTCCCTGAAAACGAGCAACAGGCAGATATGCAAATGACGTCCGAAGTACGTTGGATGCTCGAAGAACTACGTGTCAGCATATTCGCACAACCGCTCGGCACGTCCATTAAAGTATCCCCCCAGCGATGTGAAAAGAGGATCACAGCGGACGCGAAACGCTAGGCCTACCTCAATCTCGCTGCGTTGGATGCTAGCACTGTGGGTAGTGCATTAGGGGAACAACATCACTATATGCAAAAGTTTCTTGACATTGGTTCTTGTCACGTCACAACGATGATGCGAAACCATGTTCAATCCCGCACCTCCAACGTGCGTATTGAGGAACGAGTGCCGATGTCATTTTCCGAAACCACCACGTCGCCCATCCATCGCTATATCGACGGCCAACCTTATCGCCATCCCTCGCCGAGGTTTATTGACCGTGATCGAGTTATCGACCATTTAGCTACGTCGATCGCGGTGGTGGACCTCGATTTACTTGACCCCTCGCCATCAAGTTTCGTACGATCGATCCATCGAGAGCTTAAGATTCGCGGATATACTCGTAGCACGATTCGCAATTATCTCAGTGCAATCAAATCCTTATTGCGATGGTTCGGCGGCAGACCAGGCGATATGGACCGCGAGTATGTTCGTGATTATTTGGAATACCTTGTCGATGGCGAACACAGCATGTCGGATGTCGCTGTTCAGTTGACAGCGATCCGAACTATTTTCGACAAATTCTGTTTTCGAGACATCACCCTTGGACTTGCGACACCGCGAAAACCGAAGCAGCGAGTCGTGGTGCTGAGCCGGGACGAGATCCGCAGATTGCTCGAAGCTGCGCCTTCGATGCGAGATACCCTGCTAATCGGACTGATGTACGCTACAGGCATGCGTGTGAGTGAAGTGGTGAAGGTCCGTTGGCAGGACATCGATTTTGATCGTAACCAAATTTTCATCCGTCAAGGAAAAGGCCGAGCGGATCGTCATGTGCGATTGCCGCAGTGCTATCGAAAACTGCTTGGTGAACTGGGAAACGATCGTCAGGGTGACGAATTTCTATTCCCCAGTGAATCGCTGAGCGACCGGCGTAGCGGCCGACACCTCAGCCCGCGAACGGTCCAGCGCGTAATGAAGAATGCTTGTGAAGTCGCAGGGATTAAAAAGAAGGCGACGCCTCATTCCTTGCGACATGCGTTCGCAACCCACTCTTTCGAAGACGGTTGCGATATACGCCGCATCCAAACCGTACTGGGCCATGTTCGCTTGGAAACGACCACGATCTATGTCAAAGTTGCAAAAGGTCGCACGGAAATGCCCAGTCCGCTGGACCGGCTGCCGACATCGGCCAACCAAGACATGGTCGATCGAGACGCCCAACAAAAAATCATTGGCGACCCGAAAACCGTACATCCAGTAGGTTCGTTACGCATTCACACGCGGCCGGCCCCAGATGAAAGGTCAGCTGACATTCAGGTCACGCTTGAGATCAATAACCCCAGTGGTCGCCAGTTTCTAACCGGCATCCGCTGCCGAGTCGCACGTCCAGGATTCTTAACCATCGAGTTGCCGCCACTCGAATCATGGCAACCCATCCTGAAAAAGCTGCCCGCACAGCAAGCAGCCCGGATTCGTGACCCGGTATTTTACGAGACGTTGCAATACCACCTCACTCAAAAGGTGCTCAGCGATTCACCCGATTAGTTCGCTACAACCCGAAGTGAGTTTCTTACCAGTGCAAGAACTTGGCCGGTTTGGCCCAGGAATGCGTCATTGCGCCGCAACGGTTCTAGAACGGCAAATCAGATTATCCAGTAAGATTAATAGGTAGAATTATCGCAAAAACAGTTGAGCGAAGCATCGAGATCCAATACCATCAAGCGATTAACAAACTTCGACAGCCCCCCAATCTAACAGGGGTTGTCGTCCAAAAACATGTTATGCGGCTTGAGAACTCTTTGTTGGACGGGTGCCACGTCGGGTGAACGCGTGCTGGAATTTGGTGAGCGGGGCGGTTGCTGGGATGCTGTGTCGAGGCTTACTCACGTTTGATGCTATTTGGTTTTGGATCGGTTTTGCTGCGATCGTCAAGTCGATGTTGCGCGTCTCGTCGGTTCCGGTTTCGAGCGTGTCGACTTGGCGGTAGTCCACCGGCGTCGCGGTTACGGCCGCTGCAGTATTGGCTTGGCGTTGGAGCGTCGAGTTGGCATTTTGACGTTGCCGCATAACATGGTTTTGCCGCAAGGGCCCTTCGGGCACGCCTACGTTGGTAATTCACGGGCGGCGGCGTATCATTAGCTGCTCGTAATTCAACGTCGCTCGCTTCGGTCATCACCGGCGTCGGCAAAACCTTCCGTTAGGCGACCTAGTCCAACTCCAGTGAAGACGTTCTCAACTTCCCGCTGCCACGAACGCAATCACCCGG
>SJPJ01000001.1:3907002-3907069 GCA_007859835.1 Novipirellula herctigrandis
GTCGGACTCAAGGCTAATCCAATGTCAGAGCACTCTCGAATGGACCGTAGTGTGGTTCGCAAGTCCT
>SJPJ01000001.1:3907079-3912228 GCA_007859835.1 Novipirellula herctigrandis
GTGTGACGCAGGCTCCTATGAATGCTGACAATTTTGCGCGCCTCTGTCGCGCCGACAAGGACGCCATGGTCGCCGCATTCTTCGATCCCGATGCCGAAACTGCGGTTGGCACGCTGATAGGCTCGCTCAACCTTGACGATGCACGGCTTGCAACCTTGCGCCAGATTCTCGACGGTGCGCTCACTGATGCCATGTACAACCTGTTGGTTGCGCTAGACGGCGGTGCTTCGATTGGCGACGTCCAGCAATCGTATGATCTTCGCGACGAATCTGGGGCAACGATCACTGGCGATGGTGACCTTGAATCTGCTGCTTTTGTGGCCTTTCACGAATCGTGACCTCTACGCCGCTTCAGCGTCACACAACATGGTTTTTACGCTAGGCCTACGGCACACCGCTGTCGTTTGTTCAAGCCTCCCTCTGATGGTAAGCTTTACACTTGTTCAAACATGAATGGCATCGCAACGGCGGTGTCGTAAAAACCTTCCGTTACACGACCTAATCGATTGGTGATTCACGCCGATGAAGCTCTACATCACCCGTGACAGTGTTGCCGCCGGTGATGACGTTGATGCCCCGCACGCTCGCAACTCGTCGGTTCCCGATGACGCTGACGTTTCCCAAATTGTCGCTGCGTGTCTTGCCGCCTCCCCACTTCCGTCGATCGCCGGTGGGGATGCATCGTGGGCGCTGTCGTCCGGTGTTCCGCTTGCTGTCATCGCGCAACAGTGGGCGTCGCCAAAACTTGTCTCGCAGTTCCCACCCAATCCAAATCGCCTCGACCTAACCGACGGCACCTTGCGATTGCATTTCACATACTTCGCACAACAATCTCCAGATGACGTATTTGCTGTGCTTGAACGACTTCGGCTACACGCACAATAATGGTGCCGGTCGTGTAACATGGTTTTTACGCAAGGGCCTTCGGCACACCTTCCAACTTTGCCAACGCGGGCTGGCCTTGGTACAATTTTTCGTAGTTCAAGCATCGTTCGCTTCGTTTAGGGCGGTGTCGTAAAAACCTTCCGTTGTACGCCTCAGGTCAATGGGCATCACTGACATCGAAACCGTGCTGTCGTTTCAGTTGCCGGATGAGCATCGCGAGGCACTTCTGGATGCGTCCGACCCAATCCACAACGCTTGCGACTTTCTCGTTGTCGATTCGCCGCACAAACTTCTACGGTTTCTAGATACCAACATTGACCTGCGATCTTCTGATCGTCGCGACCCGTGGCCTGACTTCCTGATCGCATTTGCGTCCAACAGCTGCGGGGACTACTTCGCCTACGATACTCGTTGTTCTCCCTACCTCATTGTCTACATTGATCCCGACAACACCGTCGCTGACAATCTCACGCAGGATGACGGCTTCACATTTCCATCATTTTCCGAATGGCATGCTGCAAAATGCCGCCAACTCGATGGTATCAAGGACGGCGATTGTCCGGGGCTACTCGATGGAGACTGATTTGGTAGCGCGACGGCGTACAACATGGTTTTTACGCTAGGCCTGCGGCACACCTTCCATCTTTGGCAACGCGGGCTGGCCTTGGTACAATCTTTCGTAGTTCAGGCATCGCTCGCTTCGTTTAGTGCGGTGTCGTAAAAACCTTCCGTTACCGGACGCTCGCCGAACGGCGCTGACCTCCTTTGGTCGCGCGTTTTCTCCCTTTATGCTTCTGTGGCCTTGGAGCGTCGATCGGGTGGTCTCCGCGCAGCGGCGCGCGATATCGAGCCCTGAATTGCGTTGGAGCATGAATGTTGTCGCGGCCGTGCGGACCATTGGCGATTTCAGCTATTCGCGTTTATTTGCGTCCATTCGCGGTTCTCTATGCTCGTTGCGCTGTCCCTGCGACCTCATTCGGATGGAGAACTTTCTGGTAGTTCACGCGTCCGGTAACATGGTTTTTACGCAAGGCCGCGGCTTCGTCATTGGGGCATCCTTTGGTTTGCAATGTCCTTCGCTTCGGCGACGAGCCTCGGTTTGCCGCGCCGCGGACACCGCCTCTTTGGCAACGCTTGTTCTTTTTGGTAAACTGATTGCTGTTGCGACACTTTTTGACTTCGGAGAGAAGCGGTGTCGTAAAAACCTTCCGTTGTGCGAACCTACTCAATCCGAATGGAGAATCCAACAGGCACCATTTCGTTCCGCTTATCAACAAAACTCCAACTCTCTTGCACAGACCCGAACTTCTGGGACATCGTTCACGAACACGGCATTGAGGTGGATCGTTTATCTGGCTATGACCACGAGATGGTTGACGCCTTGGTCGATTGGCTCGCTTCAGAGTTCCGAATTTCGTCACTGCGCACCGCCCGCGTTGCCTGCGCGCCCGGCACTCAATTCTTGGGACTTTTCGACCAGCACGACCTAAACGTTTTGCGAACAAGACTTGCGAAATACCCAAACACAAGTGCAGCATCGGTCTTCGACGCATACGGTCTATCCATTGCGATCTCGCCGCATGATGGTGACTGGATGGGGTTCTTCTCGCGGCAATCCGACCACCTAAAATCGCACGATCACAAACTGCTGATAGTCTGTACTGAAACGGATGCCGATTACGCAGTGTAACGGTTCGCACAACATGGTTTTCACGCTAGGCCTCCGGCACACCGCTGTCGTTTGTTCAAGCGTCCCTCTGGTGGTAGAATCTCTTGTTGTTCAAACTTGAATGGCATCGCAACGGCGGTGTCGTAAAAACCTTCCGTTAGGCGTACCTAGATGAATGAATCCACACTCCGTGATTTCTTCTCTGGCGATGCATCGCTCCAAGAACTGGTCGCCGATCTCCACGGTGCGATCACCGACGATGGCCACGGCGTTCGTCGACACGCTATTGTTGACATGGACACCGAATTCGTCGTCCTCTCGTCCCACCTTGCCCGTATCTGCGACGCCTTTCTCGCCGGTTCTTTGAATCACGACGATCTCCGCGCTATCGGATTCTGTATCGTCGCGTCCGACAACTTCGACTATGACACTGATTGCGACGATGGCGCTCGCGTCGCAGACGTTGCAATTGATTGGTCTACCCCTGAAATCAACTTCCCGATCGACTCCGATCATGTCGCCAAGTGGAAACTGTATCTCGAAACAGGCGCCGATACACTGCGCCACCGGGACGCCTAACATGGTTTTTACGCAAGGCCCCGGCTTCGTCGTTGGAGCATCATTTGGTTTGCCTGTTTACTCGCTTCGGTGACATTTACTGGTTTGCCACGCCGCGGACACCGCCTCTTTGGCAACCTGGCTTTCTTTTGGTAAACTGTTTGGTGTTGCGACGCTTTTTGACTTCGGAGAGAAGCGGTGTCGTAAAAACCTTCCGTTGCACGCACGAAGTTATTGATGTGGCGAATCCCAACCGAAACTGACGTGGAGCACCGTCTCAAAATCGACGGCGGCAAACCACTTTTTGCTTGGCTGGATTTCCGCCTGCTTCCGGCCGAGGTTTCACATGGCATCACGCTCTCTACTGCGTGGGTGGATTCCGCTGACGACCGTTGGTTGACCGCAATCGAATCCGCTATCACTCAGTTTGTTGCTGCACGGGAAAGCGCAGGCCGCCCAGTTGGACGCACTGCAATCGAGATGTCTCGCGTGATTTCCCATCCGGTTGACACTGATGATCATGCTGTGACCTACAACATGCTGCGCGCTCTGGAGGCCCAGTTCGAGCAACACGAAGTGGAGACTCAACCGTAGCGTACGGCGTGCAACATGGTTTTTACGCTAGGCCTTCGGCACACCGCTGTCGTTTGTTCAAGCCTCCTTCTGTTGGTAGAATCTCTCGCTGTTCAAACTTGAATGGCATCGCAACGGCGGTGTCGTAAAAACCTTCCGTTGGCCGACACAGAGATTGCATGTCCGAGTATCCATCGCAGGTTCAGGCTTTTCACGATGCGCTCCAGCGGTTCGTTGCGGTTCGCGATGTTGACACTGGGCTGAAGGCCGTCGACGAAATTGAAACTTCCGTCTACTCGCTTCCCGGCGAATTCGGCGATTTTCCCCACACTCTACTTCGACGGACCGACGGTGGCCTGCCCAATGAGGCGTGGGCTCACACTGAATTCACGTTGACCGCTGACTCCAACGGGTGGCTCACACTCGAGTTTCTCGCATGGTGGGTGCGTGACCTTTCGCGTTCGGGCGACCAAATACAACTTCGACCAATGGCCTTGCCGCCCAAGGCTCACGAAATACAACTTGGACACACACTGAAATTCATTATTGACCATTTTGCAATCACCGACGGTCAATCGCCTGCTGCCGTACTCGACCTGCTCGCTGAACGCGCGAAATCGCTGTCGGGTAACATCGACGACTACGGCGATTTACTTTCGCACCTCACCAGCGCGTAGTGTCGGCCAACATGGTTTTTACGCTAGGCCTTCGGCACACCTTCCTTGGTTGGTCACGCGGGCTGGCGTTGGTACAATTTCCTGTAGTTCAGGCATCGTTCGCTTCGTTTAGGGCGGTGTCGTGAAAACCTTCCGTTACACGACCTAATCGATTGGTGATTCACGCCGATGAAGCTCTACATCACCCGTGACAGTGTTGCCGCCGGTGATGACGTTGATGCCCCGCACGCTCGCAACTCGTCGGTTCCCGATGACGCTGACGTTTCCCAAATTGTCGCTGCGTGTCTTGCCGCCTCCCCACTTCCGTCGATCGCCGGTGGGGATGCATCGTGGGCGCTGTCGTCCGGTGTTCCGCTTGCTGTCATCGCGCAACAGTGGGCGTCGCCAAAACTTGTCTCGCAGTTCCCACCCAATCCAAATCGCCTCGACCTAACCGACGGCACCTTGCGATTGCATTTCACATACTTCGCACAACAATCTCCAGATGACGTATTTGCTGTGCTTGAACGACTTCGGCTACACGCACAATAATGGTGCCGGTCGTGTAACATGGTTTTTACGCAAGGGCCTTCGGCACACCTTCCAACTTTGCCAACGCGGGCTGGCCTTGGTACAATTTTTCGTAGTTCAAGCATCGTTCGCTTCGTTTAGGGCGGTGTCGTAAAAACCTTCCGTTATGCGGCTTGAGAACTCGTTGTTGGACGGGGGCCACGTCGGGTGAACGCGTGCTGGAATTTGGTGAGCGGGGCGGTTGCTGGGATGCTGTGTCGAGGCTTACTCACGTTTG
>SJPJ01000001.1:3912399-3923497 GCA_007859835.1 Novipirellula herctigrandis
CTCAACGTCGCTCGCTTCGTTCAACAAGGCGTCGGCAAAACCTTCCGTTGTGCGGACTCATCCAATGCGTATTCACCTTTTGCTTCTCGCATGTTGCACGTTCGCCGCACTGTTTGGTTGCTCGAATCAGCAGGCGACCCAAGCCCCGAGTGCGCAGGTCTCGGACAAATCGAATCCCAATGCTGAGCCTGGAGCTCACGATGAAACTCCAGAGACTGCCAATCCCGATCCGGTCGTTGATCCTCGCGCCGATGACGCCTTGGATGCGACCACGTTTGTGCTGCAATGGCGTTTGAGAAACGCCAACACAGACAAAACGTGTTTTATTTCCACAGGACGTTCTGACAAAGGGTGGATTGATCCTCCGGAGGCTACTCTGGCGTTGCTGGCTTCGGCAGGCCATTCGCTGCGTCCTGCTTCGGCAGCTCGACTGCCAAAATCTGGGGAAATGGAAACGGAGAATCGCTTTCGTGGCGTCGAAGACCCTGACACCGGAGAACGGAGCTACATTTACTACGCACACGTAACGAATTGGATTGATGAAAACACCGCCGAGATCTCCTACGGGATTTACGGTGGTCCACTTGCCGGTGGCGGTGGATCACTCGTCGTGGAGAAGAAGGATGGCAAATGGTCGATTAAGGAACACAAGGGCAACTGGGTGTCGTAACGCCGCACAACATGGGTGTTACGCTAGGCCTTCGGCACACCGCTGTCGTTTGTTCAGGCCTCCTTCTGGTGGTAGAATCGGTCATTGTTCAAACTTGAATGGCATCGCAATGGCGGTGTCGTAAAAACCTTCCGTTGGCAGACGCTAGTCGATGCAGATTCACGACCTTTCAGGCACGTTCGAGACCGATGACGCTGCCGAGATCACCGATCGCCTTCGCACGGTTCGCAAAGGCGTGCACTGCGCTTTCTTCGTCGCTGGCGATTCCGCTTACCCTTACATCGCCGTGCATTTCAACAGCGACATCGCGTACATCCACTACTTCCCGTCGGACGGTCACCCCGGATACCAACCGACTGGCATGACACCACATGGCGTCAGTGACGATCTGCACTTTCTCAACGTAGATGGTTCCGAGGCTGGGGCGTTTGACTTGCCTGCTTCAGCATTGGTTGATGCCGACACAGCGATTTCGGCCGTCCTCGAATTTGCTGCCAATTGCGAAATGCCGCAGTCGATAAACTGGTTCGAGCTTTAATCGCATGGCCCGCGTCTGCCAACATGGTTTTTACGCTAGGCCGCGGCTTCGTTGGTGGAGCGTCGTTTGGTTTGCCACGTTACTCGCTTCGATATCGTGTTTTGGTTTGCCACGCCACGGACACCGCCTCTTTGGCAACGCGGTTTCTTTTTGGTAAACTGTTTGGTGTTGCGACGCTTTTTGGCTTCGGAGAGAAGCGGTGTCGTAAAAACCTTCCGTTAGCCGACCTCAGTCTATTCAGATGGAGACCGAAACAACGTTCAACATCGAACTGGAACACGTAACCGAAGGTCCCGACTTTCACACTTTTCGCGTTGCGTTTTCCAACGCTGACTCGCGTATTCTGCTGCCATACCCTCAAGTAACCGGAATCCGTTTGGTCGATTCTTCCGACGCCATCATCGACGAGTGGCGCTCGCGTTACTTGGTCTCAGAACCTCTTGACGATTTTGTGCTTTCGCCGGGTGCGCGCATTGCGTTTGACCTTCGCGGGTACGTTAACGGTGCCTCAGACACTGATCGCCGCTGGACAATCAATATGCCCGTTGGCGACTGCCGCGCACGATTCCACTATTACGTCGATGACAAACGTGATTGGTACGACTTTCTCGCGAAACGCTCTCGATTTGCTGCAATGACTTCGCCTTGGAATGGCACAATCGAATCTGACGCCATCGAATTCGCAAACCGTATCCCCAGCGCGGAGGTCGGCTAACATGGTTTTTACGCTAGGCCGCTCTCCATTGGAGCATCTTCCGGCCATGAACGTCTATCGCTTCGGCGACACTTTTCTCTGATGGAGACAGCGGCACACCCTCGCTCTTTGTTCAAGCGGCGATCCCTTGGTACAATTTCGGTTGATTCGACATCTTTCGGTTCCGCTGGGGACGGGTGTCGTAAAAACCTTCCGTTATGCGGCTTGAGAACTCGTTGTTGGACGGGTGCCACGTCGGGTGAACGCTTGCTGGTGTTTGGTGAGCGGGGCGGTTGCTGGGATGCTGTGTCGAGGCTTACTCACGTTTGATGCTATTTGGTTTTGGATCGGTTTTGCTGCGATCGTCAAGTCGATGTTGCGCGTCTCGTCGGTTCCGGTTTCGAGCGTGTCGACTTGGCGGTAGTCCACCGGCGTCGCGGTTACGGCCGCTGCAGTATTGGCTTGGCGTTGGAGCGTCGAGTTGGCATTTTGACGTTGCCGCATAACATGGTTTTGCCGCAAGGGCCCTTCGGGCACGCCTACGTTGGTAATTCACGGGCGGCGGCGTATCATTAGCTGCTCGTAATTCAACGTCGCTCGCTTCGGTCAACAAGGCGTCGGCAAAACCTTCCGTTGGGCGACTCATGCAAATAGATGCGCTCACAATTCGCAGGCTCGGAAAAGAACGCCCAAAATCTCTACACGATTTGCTGATGGGAACGTCGCAATATTGCGTAATCCCACAAGCGGAGGCTTCTGCCGTTGACTCGGAAGACTCCCACATGCTCTGGACTCTCGCGATTCATCACCTCCTATATCTGATCGAATTTGGTGTCGATACTAACGACGACGGCCGTTGGCACAACGGGCGCTACCGCCCATCGCACAGCGACGCCTTCGAGAAATGGATCGCCAAAGACGCTCCCGGCCTCGAACGCGATGACTTGGTGCGATGTCTTCGCGACAACCCTCTCGATGTCTGACTCGACCACCGCCTCAGAGTCGCCCAACATGGTTTTTACGCAAGGCCGCGGCTTCGTCATTGGAGCATCCTTTGGCGTGCAGATTCATTCGCTCCGTTGTCGCGTTCTGGTTGGCAGCGCCGCGGACACCGCCTCTTTGGCAACGCGGCTTTCCTTTGGTAAACTGTTTGGTATTGCGACGCTTTTTGACTTCGGAGAGAAGCGGTGTCGTAAAAACCTTCCGTTATGCGGCCTACGCTCGATTGTCTTCCGACCCATACCGTACTCCAGCCTCGACATCCGACGACTTTGTCGCCGCGCCCGCCCCAAAACGCAGTTCACGTCTAATCCGATTCACGCTTTACGGCCACTTGCTCGCCGTCGTGCTAACAGCGATCGCCATGGCTCACGATTCCGCAACGTGGGTGTGGTCTGACCGATGGGAACCGGTTCTCCAAGTCTTCCTCACGGTCGGGATGCTCGCGTTTCTCGTCTGCCCTGCTTTACTACTTGTCGGTGTATTTCGGTCTTCCCTGTCGCCCGCTCGGCGATTGCTGGTTTTGTGCGTTGACGGTGGGATCGCGTTTGCGCATTTCATCGCTCTCCTCCCCGGCGTCCAGTAGTTGCCGGCCGCATAACATGGTTTTTACGCTAGTCGCTTCGCGATCACCTTCGCTCTTTGGCAACGGGCGTTCGTGTTGGTACAATCTCACTTACTCAAAGTCGTTCGCTTCGTTCATGGCGGTGACGTAAAAACCTTCCGTTGTACGCCACAGAGAAAATGGGCATCCGCAAAAAAGGGCGAGCACAGTTCGATTTCAATGGCCGCCCATTCGTTTGGTGGATCGAGGGTGATGTCCACCTTCGGATCGCATCTGACGACAAGCGGTTTATCGTTGGCTACCTATTGATCGGTGACTCCAGTCTGCTGGTTGTACACGGACCTGAGTTCCCCGGCATACAGAACCCAGAACGCCCGCTGCGCATTTGGGTTCCGCCGTTGTCACCCACGCCGGTAATCGGCCAACATGTAAACCACATTCTCACCATGTGTTTTGATGGTGAAGCCAAGCCGTTCGTTGGCGAATCTCCGGAATACAGCGCTGGACTGTGATCGAGGGGCGTGGTGGCGTACAACATGGTTTTTACGCTGAGGCCTTCGGCACACCTTCCTTGGTTGGTCACGCGGGCTGGCATTGGTACAATCTTTCGTAATTCAGGCATCGCTCGCTTCGTTTAGGGCGGTGTCGTAAAAACCTTCCGTTACACGACCTAATCGATTGGTGATTCACGCCGATGAAGCTCTACATCACCCGTGACAGTGTTGCCGCCGGTGATGACGTTGATGCCCCGCACGCTCGCAACTCGTCGGTTCCCGATGACGCTGACGTTTCCCAAATTGTCGCTGCGTGTCTTGCCGCCTCCCCACTTCCGTCGATCGCCGGTGGGGATGCATCGTGGGCGCTGTCGTCCGGTGTTCCGCTTGCTGTCATCGCGCAACAGTGGGCGTCGCCAAAACTTGTCTCGCAGTTCCCACCCAATCCAAATCGCCTCGACCTAACCGACGGCACCTTGCGATTGCATTTCACATACTTCGCACAACAATCTCCAGATGACGTATTTGCTGTGCTTGAACGACTTCGGCTACACGCACAATAATGGTGCCGGTCGTGTAACATGGTTTTTACGCAAGGGCCTTCGGCACACCTTCCAACTTTGCCAACGCGGGCTGGCCTTGGTACAATTTTTCGTAGTTCAAGCATCGTTCGCTTCGTTTAGGGCGGTGTCGTAAAAACCTTCCGTTAGGCGACCTACCCGTTGAATGTTGATTGGCTCAAAGGCAACGCCACGATTCGCTGGGATGACACTGAGATTACGCTACCTGCGTGCGTGGACAGCGTTCTCGTTTGCTCTGCTGAACCGCGCGTGCTTGCGCTGTATGGCGAGTCCACCCCAACCCTTCGCTTGGCAGCCTATAATTCATCCGGCAAACTTGTGGTCGATCTTTCGGCTCCTCCCAATCGACATTTCTACTACCTGAGCCATCACATCAATCACGAGCATGCGGTCGTTTGCGTGTCCACTGGCAACGAACTTGATTGGTTTTTCGCGGTCGATACTGCGTCTCAATCCCTCGTTTCGTTGAATCGCGCGTACTAACCGGTCGCCTAACATGGTTTTTACGCTAGGCCTTCGGCACACCGCTGTCGTTTGTTCAGGCCTCCCTCTGGTGGTAGAATCTGTCGTTGTTCAAACTCGAATGGCATCGCAGCGGCGGTGTCGTAAAAACGTTCCGTTAGGCGACCTCATCGAATGTCAGTTGACACCTTTCTCTTTGTTCGTGAGCAACTGCCGACGGTCAGCGAATGGCAAGCCGCTCTCGACGCTGCTGGCCTCAAAATCAAGCTCGACCCGGAAGTTGACGACTTGCCTGCATTCACTGGTTACTTGCCAGCCGTTTTCGACGAACAACCCTCAGGATTCGAGTTCTACTTCGATACCGCAGAAAACGCGTTCGGTGACCGCCCCGATGCGCTCGGGGATCGCACTCATGCGGTAACATTTGCGACGCACTCCGACATTCGCGAACTTGTTTGCGCCCTCTACGCTGCCAGTGCGATTGCGAAACTCACGGACGGACTGTTGTTCGACGAGGATTCCGGTGAGTTCGTCGATTCAGAACGTATCCTCTCGCTTGCAAAACAGATTGGCGACGCGGAACTGTAGATAAACGGTCGCCTAACATGGTTTTTACGCTAGGCCTTCGGCACACCGCTGTCGTTTGTTCAAGCCTCCCTCTGGTGGTAGAATCTCTCGTAGTTCAAACATCGCTCGCTTCGTTTAGGGCGGTGTCGTAAAAACCTTCCGTTGCACGTCAGAGCCTAATGGCAATTCACACGCTGAATGTCCGCTTCGGTACCATCTCCCATGGGTGGTTGCCGATCACCTTTGGCATCGCTGATTCTGACGCGCTCGTGGTCGCATCTGACGTCCCCGCTGACCCCATCGCCCCGTTGGTTTCACTCGCTCGTTTCCTTCTGTCCGCGGAACTTGGCTCGCGCGACGTTGAATTTCATCTCGAACCGGAATACTGCACGCTCACCGTCACCAAAACTGCGAACAGTGACATCGACGTTCGGCTGGTTCAGCCGGGCTGCGACATTTCCCAATCCGGACTTTCCTGTGTTGCCACCGCTACACAAATCTGGCGTGCTCTGCGTGCGGTGGATTCGGCGGTCCGTGCTGCGATCGCCGACAACCAATGGAGCTGGGACTTCCCCACAACGCAGATGGACATGCTCGCTTCGGAAATTGAGACCGCAAACGCAGTTCGCTGACGTGCAACATGGTTTTTACGCAAGGCCGCGGCTTCGTCATTGGAGCGTGTTTTTGTTTGCCATGTCGGTCGCTTTGATGACATGTTTTGGTTTGCCACGCCGCGGACACCGCCTCTTTGGCAACGTGGTTTCTTTTTGGTAAACTGTTTTGTATTGCGATGCTTTTTGACTTCGGAGAGAAGCGGTGTCGTAAAAACCTTCCGTTGTGCGATCACAGTCTTTCATATGGCCACAAACACAAACCTAAACTCTGACGCCCGATTCTGCCGTGACTGCGGTGGCCCAGCGACCCGCGGCGCTGGAATCGCGACTTGCGCAAACACGACAACAATTGGGCAGCAGCAAGACCCCAAAGATCGCTGTCAATTGTTGCGTATGGATGCCCGCCAGTATTGCGAGCATTGTGGCGTTCCGGTCGCGGGCGGTGTCACTTGCGGCGGCTGCGGTAACAATCCTACCGCACCGTAGCGCAGGTGATCGCACAACATGGTTTTTACGCTAGGCCTTCGGCACACCTTCCTTGGTTGGTTCGCGGTCTGGCATTGGTACAACTTCTCGTAGTTCAGGCATCGCCCGCTTCGTTTTGGGCGGTGTCGTAAAAACCTTCCGTTGGGCGTCGCAGATCAAATATGAATCCGGCCGAAACGCTCGACGAACTGGAAGACGACAACTGGGCCGCGCTCTATCGGTGTCGCCACGAACCAGACCACCGCCGCGCCGTTTTGGACTCGCTCAACGAACTGCTGTCCAACCCTGACCCTGCAATCCTCCACCGCGCCATGAACGCTGCAGGCCGTATTCGCGGTGCGTTCGACGAAACCAATGCACTCGCGGAACTCGTTCCGCTGGTCGTTGCCCATCTTTCGTCAGACGTCGACTTGCTTCGCCGTGTTTCCGTTGGTGTCTTGCACTGCATTGGGACGCATGACACCAAATGTGCTGTCCCTGCGTTGATTGCCGCTTGTGACGATGATCTGCTGCTGGATTCCGCGCTACTTGCACTCGTTGATATCGCCAAAGGTTCACGCGATGCGATCAATTGCTTTCACCGATTTTCCGCGCATACCAATGGTAAGATTCGGCGGATTGCGATTCGTGGGCTTGGTTCCTGCAATGCTCCTGACGCTGATTCAATCGAAATATTGACTGCGGCAACCCACGACCAAAACAAATCAGTTAGAGAAATGGCCACCAAGACCCTTGCAAAGATTGAAGCTCAATCGTAGGGCATGCGACGCCCAACATGGTTTTTACGCTAGGCCTTCGGCACACCTTCCTTGGTTGGTCGCGCGGGCTGGCATTGGTACAATCTCTCGTAGTTCAAACATCGCTCGCTTCGTTTAGGGCGGTGTCGTAAAAACCTTCCGTTGTCCGGACCAGAGCTTTAGATGCGTGGCGATCTCCAGTGGCACAAAACCGAGCTCGCCGCGCGTGAGGCCAATGGTCGTGGTGACCGCGAACTTGCGATCCAACTGATGGCACAGTCCGTCACCGAGGCTCGTGATCCATCACTGCCGTGGCACGAATTGCAATCCGCGCTTGCGGGCAGTGCACTTTTTCATGAACACGTAACATTCGATTTCGCGCTAGCCATGGACCACTATCGCGAATCGTACGATCTTCTGTCATCAAATATCGGTGCTGACGCTCGCGAGTCCATGTCCTTCGCCGAGTGCATGGCGGAATGTGCTGCAAAACTTGCTGGCTCCTCTGATTGAGACCTTTCACACACTTCACGGGCCGGACAACATGGTTTTTACGCTAGGCCTTCGGCACACCTACGTATTTGGCAACGATCGCTTGCCTTGGTACAATCTTTAATAGTTCGGGCATCGTTCGCTTCGTTCAGGGCGGTGTCGTAAAAACCTTCCGTTGTCGGGACGAGGTCTTTCGATTCCATGCTCGAGACAACACGCATTGCCGGGGACCCTCCGGACGCAGAGTTGGTGTACGCTCTCCGCCGCCGCGCGTTGAGTGGCGTTGACCTGCTCGACTTGTTTCGCTTCATCACCGAACACCAACAAACCCCTGAGGGCGAAATCCATCGGCTTTCATTGTTCGCGTATATCCGATTCGCGTTCGGCGGGACTTCCGAAGACTTTCGCGACTTGAAACTACTCCTCAACCGCATCGAACGCGTTGGCAGCCGTTACACAACTACTGATCTCGACGTCGCAGCCACACTCGCATCCAATATTGCGTCTAACCGGTCAGCGTGGTGCGACAAACTCGGCGACTGACCAGTGGAGGCCGAGTTGCCGCTTCATCGCCCGACAACATGGTTTTTACGCTGGGGCCTTCGGCACACCTTCCCACTTTGGCAACGCGGGCTGGCATTGGTACAATTTCCGTAGTTCAGGCATCAGTCGCTTCGTTCAGGGCGGTGTCGTAAAAACCTCCCGTTAGGCGACCCAGATGGAAACAGATCGCCGGTCGAACTTTCGGTTTTCGTTAACGCAACTGCTCGTTCTGACCGCAATCGTTTCACTCTTTCTTTGGCTCAACACTTTCCGCGAGATTACGTGTGTGAGTTACGCGGCAGCAGGTCGCGGTGACGCACTTAGGATGCGGCAAGGCTGGCCACTCCCCTTTTTGCACGTCTTTGAGTGGGCGGACGGTACTATGGGGCCGTCGCGCATTGCTGACGGCTGGCCGCCCACGGACTTGGAGCGTGACTTCTTGATTACACCCTTTATCATTGACATGATCGTTTGGTTGGTCATCATCTTTTCCGCGATCTTCCTGATGATTCGCCTCAATCGTGTTTCTGTCAGAACCAACAAATCGCCGAGCTAACACCCACGCCAAGGGTCGCCTAACATGGTTTTTACGCTAGGCCTTCGGCACACCTGGGCTCTTTCGCAACGGGCCATGGCCTTGGTAGAATCACTCGTAGTTCAGACATCGTTCGCTTCGTTAACGGCGGTGTCGTAAAAACCTTCCGTTGGGCGACCTAGATCAATCTAATGGCCGAGCGTCCTTACGACGAAAACGAAGAACGCAAACGCTACATTTGGCGACACTTCCCAGATGCTGTCAGGCCGCATGAGTGCATCCCACATCCCGACGCTGTCGAGGCCGCTCTCCCGGAGCACCACCGTGAGGCATTCCGCCGATACTACAACGCGATCGGTTCATCTGATTCGCCTGCACCGCTTCCACCTGACCTTGAATCTCTCGTAACACGCATCCAAGCCGACATCGAGACGGCAAGCTTGGACGCTGCCGTTGGCGATCGTGAATTTGACATTCATCGCTGCGCTCAATGCAATCGGATACTACAATCGCCAAGTGCACAACAATGCCTCTGGTGTGGTCACGACTGGCACTAACTCGATGCGCCGCCGGTCGCCCAACATGGTTTTTACGCTAGGCCTTCGGCACACCGCTGTCGTTTGTTCAAGCCACCCTCTGGTGGTAGAATCTTCCGTAATTCAAACTTGAATGGCATCGCAACGGCGGTGTCGTAAAAACCTTCCGTTAGGCGACCTAAGTTTTCCTCAATGCTAACGTTTCTACTCAATCTCGCATTTGACCTCGTAACTGGGTCCTCTCAAAAGGCACTTGATGCCGCCGAGGCGCTTGAGCAAACCGCGCGCAACCCAAAGGCGCAACGCTACCGCACACTCGCGGTGGTGCTTTTCCTGCTCACATCCGTGTTTCTTCTGGCTGCCGCAATTACGTTTACGGTCGCGCCCAATAACGTCCTCAACGAGATACTGGGATGGACGGGAATCGCGTGCCTTCATGTTTGCGTGTTTTGTGGGCTTCGATATGCATTGCTTAACCGGGACGCAGACTCACCGGTCGCCTAACATGGTTTTTACGCTAGGCCTTCGGCACACCTTCCTTGGTTGGTCATGCGGGCTGCCATTGGTACAATCTCTCGTAGTTCAGACATCACTCGCTTCGTTCAGGGCGGTGTCGTAAAAACCTTCCGTTATGCGGCTTGAGAACTCGTTGTTGGACGGGTGCCACGTCGGGTGAACGCTTGCTGGTGTTTGGTGAGCGGGGCGGTTGCTGGGATGCTGTGTCGAGGCTTACTCACGTTTGATGCTATTTGGTTTTGGATCGGTTTTGCTGCGATCGTCAAGTCGATGTTGCGCGTCTCGTCGGTTCCGGTTTCGAGCGTGTCGACTTGGCGGTAGTCCACCGGCGTCGCGGTTACGGCCGCTGCAGTATTGGCTTGGCGTTGGAGCGTCGAGTTGGCATTTTGACGTTGCCGCATAACATGGTTTTGCCGCAAGGGCCCTTCGGGCACGCCTACGTTGGTAATTCACGTGCGGCGGCGTATCATTAGCTGCTCGTAATTCAACGTCGCTCGCTTCGTTCAACAAGGCGTCGGCAAAACCTTCCGTTGTGTGACGCAGGCTTTCATGAATGCGGACGTTGAGGCACTCGTTGCCGCCAAAATTCGCTGGGCTTGGGACGATGGTTGCCCGGTTGCCGCGCGTGACGCGAAGGTTGCTGCCGAAATGGCCGCGATTGCTCGTCGTCGCTGGAGTTCTTATCCGCGCCGCAATGCTAACATTGCCGACACCACAGAGAACCGGATCAATGATCTCGCCCGTGGCATCGCGGAGAAATTCACTGACGGTGGCTGGCCTATGGTTGGCCCATTGATTTCCGACTACCGATGGTTGTGCGAACGGATTGCGCCAATTCTTGCGGGCGATTCCTGATGGATGCCGTGTTGCCGCTTCAGCGTCACACAACATGGTTTTTACGCTAGGCCTTCGGCACACCTTCCTTGGTTGGTCACGCGGGCTGGCCTTGGTAGAATCTCTCGTAGTTCAGGCATCGCTCGCTTCGTTTAGGGCGGTGTCGTAAAAACCTTCCGTTGGCGGACACAAGATGGAACGCTTCCCTGAATGCGGCAAGCCAATCGACCTTGAT
>SJPJ01000001.1:3923573-3923678 GCA_007859835.1 Novipirellula herctigrandis
GGGCTATTTGGTTTTGGATCGGTAATGCTGCGATCGTCAAGTCGATGTTGCGCGTCTCGTCGGTTCCGGTTTCAAGCGTGTCGACTTGGCGATAGTCCACCGGCG
>SJPJ01000001.1:3923688-3924738 GCA_007859835.1 Novipirellula herctigrandis
ATGCGGCTTGAGAACTCGTTGTTGGACGGGTGCCACGTCGGGTGAACGCGTGCTGGTGTTTGGTGAGCGGGGCGGTTGCTGGGATGCTGTGTCGAGGCTTACTCACGTTTGATGCTATTTGGTTTTGGATCGGTTTTGCTGCGATCGTCAAGTCGATGTTGCGCGTCTCGTCGGTTCCGGTTTCGAGCGTGTCGACTTGGCGGTAGTCCACCGGCGTCGCGGTTACGGCCGCTGCAGTATTGGCTTGGCGTTGGAGCGTCGAGTTGGCATTTTGACGTTGCCGCATAACATGGTTTTGCCGCAAGGGCCCTTCGGGCACGCCTACGTTGGTAATTCACGTGCGGCGGCGTATCATTAGCTGCTCGTAATTCAACGTCGCTCGCTTCGTTCAACAAGGCGTCGGCAAAACCTCCCGTTAGCCGCCGCCAGATGACTCCAGATCACGGACCATTTACGCTCATTCGCGACGACCAATCGACGCTGGTTGGCTCATGGGCGGTTATTGACGACTCGGACGACGTGACGGTATCCATTGACGGCAATGACTACCGCATCGAATGCGCTCGCGACCTCCCGCGCGCTGTCTATTGGTTCGTTCGCAATCTCGAAAACAAGATCCTCAAACAACACTTGACGCTTAAAGCGTGCACCAACTGCGAACACTTCCAAATGTCCGGTATGGCAATCGACATGGGGCGTGGGCATGTTGGCGTATGCAAACTGCACCAAATTGGTGCGCGGACCTTGCATGCCTGTGATGATTTCAACGTCAAACCCGCTGCAAGCGGCGGCTAACATGGTTTTTACGCAAGGCCGCGGCTTCGTCGTTGGAAAGTCTTTTGGTTTGCCTTGTTTGTTCGCTTCGGTGACGCATTTTGGTTTGCCATGCCGCGGACACCGCCTCTTTGGCAACGTGGTATTCTTTTGGTAAACTGATTGGTGTTGCGACACTGTTTGGCTTCGGAGAGAAGCGGTGTCGTAAAAACCTTCCGTTACGCGACGCTAGCCTTTCGACTCCTTCGGCGGAACTTCTTCTAGTTCAAACTTTCA
>SJPJ01000001.1:3927519-3928016 GCA_007859835.1 Novipirellula herctigrandis
GTGCGGACGAACACAGTGAACCATGCCGCCGTTGAACCCGACGAACATTTTGCATACTGCGAACTACTGCATCGCGTCGCCATTCACATTCGCACTTACAACGAGATTGACCGCAAGCAGGTTTGGGCTCTCATGGAGGCAACTGAAAACATCCCTCTTTACCTGCGATCTGGCGATCCACACTCGCTGAGTGCGGTGCAGTACGGTATCAACTGGTACGACCGTGAATTCTCCGGTAAGAAATTCGGTTTGCGATTGAGCGAAATATACAGTGATGCACTCGACCGATTCCGAGCATCGTAACGCCGCACAACATGGTTTTTACGCTGAGGCCCTTCGGGCACACCTTGGCTCTATGGCAACGGGCCATGGCCTTGGTACAATTTACCGTAGTTCAGGCATCGTTCGCTTCGTTTGGGGCGGTGTCGTAAAAACCTTCCGTTGGCGGACACAAGATGGAACGCTTCCCTGAATGCGGCAAGCCAATCGACCTTGAT
>SJPJ01000001.1:3929716-3930360 GCA_007859835.1 Novipirellula herctigrandis
CACGCCCCTAGGTTTCTTTTCCATGACCGACGTCACCGTTTACGACAAGGCAAAGTGGCACTTTGGTGGTGACTACCCCGCTGACCTCGACGAAGACTACGCCTACACCCACACTGGTTACTTTTTCGGCTGGATCGTCGAACACGACTTGGTTGACGCCGAATTCCTCGACGACTTCAACGATGATATCGCCCGTTTCCGCACTCGCAAAATTTCTGCTCGCGACCTGTTCATCATCACCGATGGCGCACTCGTTGACGACATGATGAATGACACCGGTAATGCATTCGCCGCGCACTACTTTGACATGACCAACGGCCAATATCTCGCGGACTACGAGGCCTTGTTGTGTGGCGGGCTTCCAACGACCTACCATGTCGAAGACACACCGGAAAATTATGCGACGATTTGCGATCGAATCACCGAACGCTTCAACGAATGGAACGCGTCTCGGTAGCTCGCCGGGGCGTGTAACATGGTTTTTACGCTAGGCCTTCGGCACACCGCTGTCGTTTGTTCAATCCTCCATCCGGTGGTAGAATCTCTCGTAGTTCAAACATCGTCCGCTTCGTTCAGGGCGGTGTCGTAAAAACCTTCCGTTGTCGGGACGAGGTCTTTCGATTCCATGCTCGAGACAACACGCA
>SJPJ01000001.1:3932151-3942349 GCA_007859835.1 Novipirellula herctigrandis
GACGTCACAGCGATCACTAAGGCAGCCTTTGTACACAATTGACTCCGCTGACAAACTCGTCGAACTTGAAGCGTTGCCGCCGTGCAATGTCGGCGCTCCGCTTCCTGCAATCGTCGGCACTGAGCATTACACGGCGCTTTGCTATCTCGCTGCTCAGCCAATGCCCGAGGACTGGCACGGCCAATACGTCAACGTACTCAACCATGACTCCGGTGAATGCCCCGTGATCATCGTCGAATTCAAAATCTGTGCTGATGTACGCTTCGGCTGGTTCCCCGATGAAAACACGTTCTCCAAACACCCACTCGCCCCACGCGGTCTTCACCCCTACAACGCGTACGAGGTCACAAACTCGTCTTGGGTTCGCAAACTTGCCCAACTGGAATCCGGTAATAGAGATCAGGCCCTTCAATCGAAACGCCACTTTATACTGACGTTCCACGACACTTCGTTTGAATGTGTCGCTGACGATTACACGGTTCATGCTGTGCATGGATCTGTCCAGTCTGCAATGGCCGATGTGGTGACTTCACTCGCGGGTCAGTGACGTCCAACATGGTTTTTACGCTGAGGCCTGCGGCACACCTTCCATGTTTGGCAACGCGGGCTGGCATTGGTACAATTTCTCGTAGTTCATGCATCGCTTGCTTCGTTTAGGGCGGTGTCGTAAAAACCTTCCGTTATGTGCCGCAGGTAATCTCTGATCGTGACCTACATTGCGTACATCATGCTCGCCTTCGGTTGCTTTCTCTCGCTCGTCAACTTCTACCTCAGTTTTCTGCGTTATCCGGTGCACCGGTTGCGCGGACGCACCTCGGACGACTATCAATGGATGTCCGGCTACCCTCTCGTTGGTTCGCTTGTCATATTCATCTGCCTTCCGTTCATCTATCACGTTCCGTGGCTCTTTTGGCTTGGCGTTGTTTGTGCCGCGTTGGACACCGGAGGTCTACACTGGTTTCTCGTTGGCTTTGGCGTCATGGCATTGCGAGGTGACTCGTGATGCGCGGACACTTGCAACCGCACACAAATTGAACATCTCCTCTAGTGCAAGCGGCACATAACATGGTTTTTTCGCTAAGCCGCGGCTTAGTAATTGGAACATCTTTTCGTTTGCCACGCTGTTCGCTTTGGTCACATTCAATGGTTTGCCGCGCCGCGGACACCGCCTCTTTGGCAACGCATGTTCTTTTTGGTAAACTGATTTGTGTTGCGACATTTTTTGACTTCGGAGAGAAGCGGTGTCGCAAAAACCTTCCGTTGTGCGGACGAATCTAATGGGTCCATTCCGTGATGGCTGGCTGCAATCTGACGTTGACGCTGTCATCACACGTGGCGACCCCTCCGAGTTGCTCTACGTCCCGATCGTGATTTCCCTCGATCCGCCGGATTGCCAATGGGCAACCGATATCTGCATTCAACTCGCGTCTCACGCTGACCCGACCGTTCGCGGCAACGCCGTACTCGGTTTTGCGCATCTTTCGCGAACTTGCGGCGTTCTCGATCGTGAAACCATTCAACCCATCATCCAGCGTGCATTGACTGATTCCGACGGCCATGTCCGTGGACACGCTCACAGCGCTGTCGACGACACGTCACACTTCTTGGGCTGGGATTATCCTGAGATTGACGCCAACTCGTAGCGCCCGCCGCACAACATGGTTTTTACGCTGAGGCCTTCGGCACACCTTCCCACTTTGGCAACGTGGGGTGGCCTTGGTACAATCTCTGGCAGTTCAGGCATCGTCCGCTTCGTTTAGGGCGGTGTCGTAAAAGCCTTCCGTTACGCGACCTCAGTCATTGCCAACCGACGACTACAAACGTGATCCAGCGGTCCACGCCAAAATGGATCGCGCCGATGACCTGCTCCCGCGGTCTGTGCGCGGGGCATTCGCTGACAAACGCTACTTGACGCTCCACAATTCTTTCACCAACCTCCAAGACGACGCAATCTACAGCGGGGCTTTGTTCAATCTTGTCCGCCTTGCGGGGCTTTTTGAACGCGACGGCAACACGCTGCCAGCTGAGTTCTGGCAACTGATCGACGATCTCGCTATCGACTGCGATTCTACCGACGACTATCTCGATTGGCGGTCCGGTTTGCACGACGACTAACGTGGCGCGACGGTCGCGTAACATGGTTTTTACGCTAGGCCTTCGGCACACCGCTGTCGTTTGTTCAAGCCTCCCTCTGGTGGTAGAATCGCTGGTTGTTCAAACTTGAATGGCATCGCAACGGCGGTGTCGTAAAAACCTTCCGTTGTGCGACTCAAATCAATGACTTCGGACAATCCGTACAACTCGCCGCAGCACTCTGACCGTGGTGCGTCGCTGTCACTGTTGACTTGGACGATTAGTGCGGTTTTCGGTTCCGCATTCCTTGGTGGCGCAATCGGCTTGGGCCTCGGCGCAGCCTTGGGCTCGTTCGCGCCCGGCTACTACCGTTCCGTGTTCTCCAACGGAGATTCACCCAACTTCGATCCGGTCGCTGTCGGTATCGGCCAGGGGCTCACTCAGGGCGTCGTCTTTGGCGCCGTTGTGGGATTGATCCTCGTCGCAATGTTCTACTGGTTCCGTTCTCGGTCGCAGGCTCACTCGTAGCGCACGTCGCACAACATGGTTTTTACGCTAGGCCTTCGGCACACCGCTGTCGTTTGTTCAAGCCGCCATCTGGTGGTAGAATCACTGGTTGTTCAAACTTGAATGGCATCGCAACGGCGGTGTCGTAAAAACCTTCCGTTGCACGTCACGACTTTCACCAATGGATGCATTAACCAGAGACCAAGCAGCCGTGAAAGTACTCGAACACGCTGCGCCAATGTTCTCTGGCATCGACGACATCGTCATCAACGATCCATACGTGCTTGAGGACGAGACGGCATGGGTGTTTCCCTATAACTCCAAGCGGTTCTTGGATACGGGCGACATTAACTTTGCGCTCATGAGCAACAACCCTGTGCTGGTCTGCAAGCGTACTGGCGAGCTCCATACTTACCCTGGCGCATTGAGCGCGGAGGACATGCTGCAGGCTTTCTCGGCGGGGCAGTGACGTGCAACATGGTTTTTACGCTAGGCCTTCGGCACACCTTCATTGGTTGGTCACGCGGGCTGGCCTTGGTACAATTCTCGTAGTTCAGACATCGCTCGCTTCGTTTAGGGCGGTGTCGTAAAAACCTTCCGTTGTGCGACCTACCGTCATGGTGCTTTCCGCCCAATTCAAGACTCTGGTCCCCGACATGTCGCCAACCGACGTTGAGACGTTGCTCGGCGCGCCTCATGAAATCGACGACACTACGGTTCCAGCTGGAAGCGGGTGGGGACTGCAAGACAGCCTGAAACACAAAATCCGCGCTGGCGAGCCGGTGCTCCAATGGTCGTACTTTGACGACGAACATGACCATGTTGCTTGGTTTGCAAAACCGAATGGCGAATGGCTTCTCACGCTTCGATTGTCGCTCCCGCGCGGACTCGCTTCCGACCGAGATCGAGCGTGACGGTCGCACAACATGGTTTTTACGCTAGGCCTTCGGCACACCCAGGGCAACTCAGTTTTTGAATCTGGATAAGAGTTTTAGTAGATCGGTTGGCTTGGTGGCGAAGGTTCGAAGGGCGGTGGCGATCCCACTGTGTCCCGCGTCGCGAAGAAACGTCAGGCTGGCGTTGCGAAGGCATGCCAGATTTACCGGACCATGCCCAGTGCGGGCACGACACTTGTCCTCGCCCATTGTCACATCACGCACCCAGTGCAATCGATTCTCGATGCCCCAGTGGCCGCGATTCAAATCCAGAAGATGCTTCGCATTGGCTCGATCGGGTCCCAGGCTGGTGATCGCGTGAGAAACTTCCGTTACCCGTTCGTCGCCGGTGATCCGCGTTCGCTCGATGCGAATCGCTTGGGCAAAGCCTGGCCAGTCAAGAAAGCCACCGAGTCGGCTGCTGGACTGAAGATGGCGAATCTCAATTCGCCCATGCCCTTTGTCGACATCGCGAACCTCGTCAAGCTGCTGACGGCGAAGACGTTCGCTGTAGGGGGGAAAGGCCGGGATTGAAGTCCGACTTGACAGTCTTGTTCAACTCCGGCTGGTTGTCTTTGACAGTAATGAGATAGTCGCCGCCAGAATCAATGATCTGCTGACAGAGTTTCCTCTGGCAGAACATGGCGTCACCAGTAATCACCATGCCATCGACAATCAACGACTTAAGCAACAGCATGGCGGTTCGATGCTCGTTTGTTTTGGGATTCATTTTCAATTGAGCCAGCACACCGCCGGAGGCGTGTTCGAGCAAGGAAAGCAGGTGAATGCTCTGTCCATGTGGTTGCAGCGTAGCACACAGCGTTTTGCCGTCGATCGCGACTCCACGGTGCTTCTCTGCTGTCGGTTTTTCACCGAGTCGATGCTGAGCCCACTGAGAGATGGCGTTCTCTAGCGTTTCCGGTGGAAGGTCGATCAGCAACGACCGATAGCAATTGGCCGTCGGAGGCTTGCGGCCAAAACCGATCGCGTGCCAAAAGCTGGGTTCTTGATTGCGAATCCACTGCGCAATGGCGGTGCAACCGGTAGCGCCGGTGAGCAGGCCACAGATAGTCGCCGCCAGCATGGCAGCTAAAGAATGGCGTCGTCCCTTCCGCCCGCGAGGATCTGGAATCGCCGCCAAAATGGCGAGCAATTCCCCGTCTGCGGGATTGGTCACTGAGATATCTCCGTAAGGTTAAATGCACTCCGTTAATGCAACGAACCAATACTACGCTTCAGATAACCTAAAATCAAACACTGAGTTGCCCTGTCGGCACACCGCTGTCGTTTGTTCAAGCTTCCCTCTAGTGGTAGAATCTTTCGTAGTTCAGACATCGTTCGCTTCGCTTAGGGCGGTGTCGTAAAAACCTTCCGTTAGGTGACCCTAGATGAATGTGGTGGTGACCGTTGGTGACGTACTCGACGCTGCGGCGGACGTCCTGATTTCCACTGCCAACCCTTGGCTCAACATGTCGGGCGGCGTAAACGGCGCGATCCGTGAACGCGAGCCCGGCATTCAACCAGAACTCCGCGCTCACCTTGAATCCATCGGCGAAACCGCGATCCCTGCATGCTCGGTCGTCCGTACTTCCGCTGGCGATTTGCCGTTCTCACACATCATCCACGCGGTTGCCATCGACCCGTTCTACGATTCCTCGCACCAGATTGTCGCTGACACGCTAACGGCTGCTTTCAACCTTGCTGTTTCGCTCAACGCTAGAACTATCGCAATGCCAACGCTGGCTACCGGGTACGGCCCAATGACGATTGATGCGTTCGCCCGCGCATTCGCGGACTCGGTTGTTGGACGCTTCCAGATTGAAACCGTTACGATTGTGGTTCGCTCTGACGAGAATGCCGCGACAATCAACTCTGTGCTTGCAGCCGAACCGTAGTGGCCCGGGTCACCTAACATGGTTTTTACGCTAGGGCCTTCGGCACACCTTCGCTCTTTGGCAACGGGCGATGGCTTTGATACAATTCCATTTAGTTTAGGCATCGTCCGCTTCGTTCAGGGCGGTGTCGTAAAAACCTTCCGTTATGTGACCGAGGCGCTCGTTGGATCGTAAACGCGTAATCTACATTGACGTCGATGACACGTTGATCCGCACTGTTGGCACCACGCAGATTCCCATGCCCGCCAGCGCGGACTTCGTGCGCCGGATGCACGCCGATGGTCACACGCTGTACTGCTGGAGCCGTGGCGGCGGCGACTACTCGCGCAATGTTGCTACGTCACTTGGTATCGCGGACTGTTTTGTCGGCTTCCTGCCCAAACCTGACATCTGCCTTGACGATCGTGGTGACGAACTTCTTGACTATTGTGACGTGATCCTGCCCGGAAACGCGTCAAACCACTGACCGCAGCCCATGCTCGACCCATGCTCGCGGTCACATAACATGGTTTTTACGCTAGTCGCGGCTGTCGTTGTTGGAGAATCTTTCGGTGATTGAACGTCAGTCGCTTCGGTCGCGTTCCATCTGGTGCCAGCCCGCGAACGCCTACGATCTTTGGCAAACTGCGTTCTGTTGGTACAATATTTGGTGTGCGACGTTTTCCGCTTCGATCAAAACCGGCGTCGTAAAAACCTTCCGTTATGCGGCTTGAGAACTCGTTGTTGGACGGGTGCCACGTCGGGTGAACGCTTGCTGGTGTTTGGTGAGCGGGGCGGTTGCTGGGATGCTGTGTCGAGGCTTACTCACGTTTGATGCTATTTGGTTTTGGATCGGTTTTGCTGCGATCGTCAAGTCGATGTTGCGCGTCTCGTCGGTTCCGGTTTCGAGCGTGTCGACTTGGCGGTAGTCCACCGGCGTCGCGGTTACGGCCGCTGCAGTATTGGCTTGGCGTTGGAGCGTCGAGTTGGCATTTTGACGTTGCCGCATAACATGGTTTTGCCGCAAGGGCCCTTCGGGCACGCCTACGTTGGTAATTCACGGGCGGCGGCGTATCATTAGCTGCTCGTAATTCAACGTCGCTCGCTTCGGTCAACAAGGCGTCGGCAAAACCTTCCGTTGCACGACCCAGAATGACGGTTCCTCCCAAAGACCAACTCACCGACTACGATGGTCTCGACGAGCAATACGTCGTAAAACATTGGAGCGGCAAGTCGCTTGACGACGCCTACAAGATGTTCGCTGACGGCGGGTCTCTCTACTGCGAAGACATCACATATATGTCGTTGGTCGCGCTAGACTACTATCTTCCTGCTGCGCTGTCCTACCTGCGCAGCACGGATTCCGATGACGACTGGGAGATTGCGTCAGGTGTCATGACGTCTCTTTCTTGCATTTGCAGTCGCCCGGATCTGACACCCACGGTGGTTTACCTAATCCGCGACATCACCAACTATGTCGCCGAAAATCTCGCGAAATTTGACGCCGACGACGACTGGGTACCGACTCGCATCAACGCTGTCCGCAAGCACATACCGGAATCTGGTGCGCCCAGCGCGTAGGGTCGTGCAACATGGTTTTTACGCTAGGCCTTCGGCACACCGCTGTCGTTTGTTCGAGCCTCCCTCTGGTGGTAGAATCTCCCGTTGTTCAAACTTGAATGGCATCGCAACGGCGGTGTCGTAAAAACCTTCCGTTGTACGGCACGAGATCATTTTGCCGCCGAAACTATTCACACTTGATACTCACTTCGCTGGCGTTGGCGTTGTTCCCCAGCACCAAACCATGGGCGACTCGTACGATTACGACGCCTCGGACTCGGTCTACAACCTTTCGTTCGACTCGCTCGTTGATTTCACGCCCAACTTCAACACGGTCATCGTTGATGACTCCGCGATTCTGACCGATTTCGTTAGTTCGGCTCCGATTCGCAATTCCGGCTTTATCGTCAGCGAGCGGGTTCGGGCGTTGCTGGCGGATTTCAACCTTCCTATGCACCGCTTCTATGATCTACCCGTGACTCATCGCGGCTCTTCTGTCTCTGGCTATTCTTGGCTCCACCTTCCGCATCCTGACGTATCCATACCGGCCGACGCTTCCACATTGGATGCCGAATCAACCGTTTCCGCGTCGTGCATCGCCGATTGCGCATTGTTTCGCTTGTACAGACCATCGAGATTTGCATACTGCTACGTTCGTAGTGATCTCCGACAATCACTAGATTCCATTGGGGCAACGGGCGTTCGCTTTGGCACACCTCGATTGTTCCGCTAGTTGCGCGTGGCGTGCCGTACAACATGGTTTTTACGCTAGGCCTTCGGCACACCGCTGTCGTTTGTTCAAGCCTCCCTCTGGTGGTAGAATCGTGCGTAGTTCAGGCTCGCTCGCTTCGTTCAGGGCGGTGTCGTAAAAACCTTCCGTTGGGCGACCTAACCAATGCCGGATTTCGCGTTCACACTGCAGCAGCTAAGCGATCTCCAAGATTCGCTCGTTGCTCAATTACGCGAATCCCCCGACTCATCGGTAGCTCTTAACCGAAAACGCGATGTCGATGCTGCTATCGCGGCGCTGCAGCTTTGCGCGGCCCATGGCATTCACGGCAACGCAACCGTGACCAAACTCCCGATGACACAGACCTCGACGCCGTCATCTGAGTACCGTCTCGTCGAAGATCATGAAACTGATGATCCGCAGACTTGGACCGAGGTGGTTGTTAACGATGAACCGATTCGGCCAACGCCGTGGACGCTTCTCGTTGACCCATAGGTCGCCCAACATGGTTTTTACGCAAGGCCGCGGCTTCGTCATTGGAGCATCGTTTGGTTTGCCATGTCGATCGCTTCGGTGACATCACTTGGTTTGCCACGCCGCGGACACCGCCTCTTTGGCAACGTGGCTTTCTTTTGGTAAACTGATTGGTGTTGCGACGCTTATTGGCTTCGGAGAGAAGCGGTGTCGTAAAAACCTTCCGTTAGGCGACCTAGTCCAACTCCAGTGAAGACGTTCTCAACTTCCCGCTGCCACGAACGCAATCACCCGGAATTCACACTGTTGGTGGAACCCGATGGCATTGCCGACTCTCACATTGTGTCGCTGTTGGCAGACCTTGAATCCATGGTCCATTCCGGAAGCGTATTTCGCGCGGACCAGACCTTTCAGCATGGCTGGATGCAGACTCTCATCCAAGAGCTTAGCGATGGCTCGCTGACGCTTCACGAACCTGACATGCTTTCGATGCCGATTAAATTCGTTCCCGGCGTAACCGAAACGGTTCGCCACATGATGCTACAACTATTCACACTGGACAGTTTCTCGATTGGTCGCGAGCAAATGGATATCCCATCTGTTCGTCAGTCCGGCATCGCATGTTATCGCTACAACCTTGGTGATGGATTCATCATGGACCGTGGGGCTCCATCAGACGACAATGACTCCGGGTGGTTTGTCGGATGTGCCGATCCGGATTGCAACCACAATAACGCAGACAATCTGCAACGAATTTCGCTATTCCAACTTTTCCTTGGTCGGCCTGCGATTCTCGGTTGGGTAACGTTTCCAACTGGCACGCTGATTCAGCAGTACAATCCTGAACTCAATGTTTCCCTCGACGGACGCCCACTTGAGGTTGTCGCGGGCAGTTTTACCGACCAAATGCTGCGTCGACATCAATCCTAATGCCGCCGGTCGCCTAACATGGTTTTTACGCTAGGCCTTCGGCACACCGCTGTCGTTAGTTCGAGCCTCCATCTGCTGGTAGAATCTACCCTTGTTCAAACTTAAATGGCATCGCAACGGCGGTGTCGTAAAAACCTTCCGTTATGCGGCTTGAGAACTCGTTCTTGGACGGGTGCCACGTCGGGTGAACGCGTGCTGGAATTTGGTGAGCGGGGCGGTTGCTGGGATGCTGTGTCGAGGCTTACTCACGTTTGATGCTATTTGGTTTTGGATCGGTTTTGCTGCGATCGTCAAGTCGATGTTGCGCGTCTCGTCGGTTCCGGTTTCGAGCGTGTCGACTTGGCGGTAGTCCACCGGCGTCGCGGTTACGGCCGCTGCAGTATTGGCTTGGCGTTGGAGCGTCGAGTTGGCATTTTGACGTTGCCGCATAACATGGTTTTGCCGCAAGGGCCCTTCGGGCACGCCTACGTTGGTAATTCACGGGCGGCGGCGTATCATTAGCTGCTCGTAATTCAACGTCGCTCGCTTCGGTCAACAAGGCGTCGGCAAAACCTTCCGTTGTGGGACGCTAGCCGATTGAAAAATCCGTACGATCCACCGTCCTCTGATTCGCAACGTGGCGACGACCGCGCTGGTGGTCAACTGTGTTGTTCGGGTTGGGCGGCACTTTTGTTGGCTACGTTTTCCTGACGATTCTCGCGAACATGGAGGACTGGCAGTTCTACACAATACGCAGCACGATCACGGGCGAAACTGCCATGTCGCAGATCGTGCAGCACCCAGCAGATCGCTGGATCGGTTTTTCGTTGTTTCTCATTTTCGTTTTCGGCGGCGCATTCACTGGATTCTGGATGGCAAGGCGGCGGGCACGGACATCCCACCAGCAATGACTCGCGAGTCGTTCGATATGGCTACGTGTTTCGTAGCTCCCCGCGTCCCACAACATGGTTTTTACGCTGAGGCCCTTCGGGCACACCTTGGCTCTTTGGCAACGGGCCATGGCCTTGGTACAATCGTTCGCAGTTCAGACATCGTTCGCTTCGTTCAGGGCGGTGTCGTAAAAACCTTCCGTTGCACGCACGAAGTTATTGATGTGGCGAATCCCAACCGAAACT
>SJPJ01000001.1:3942622-4268502 GCA_007859835.1 Novipirellula herctigrandis
AGACACAAGTGAAGCGTTGGGCAACACGAATCATCGAACCTTTGGTCGTCGTCACAATCTTGGCCGTGCTGGTTGTGGGCGGTGGGTTCGTTTCGTTCACCTACGACAACGTGATTGACAACGACCCTCTAATCGCGCCGCTGGATGTCGTCGCAGTTGACGCCGATCGCATAACGCTTAGCGACGGTCGAACCTTGATCGCGAAATTCGATTCTGAATATCTGCAGTCAGATATGGAACAGTACGGTAATCGTGTTGACCTCGATCCCGCTGATGATGGTTCGGTGGTCGTCAACGTCTCGTACCGGCGTTGGACGTGTGGCAATGGCGGCCCATGGTTGCGGTTGCGTTGGATTCCCGTCGACTACCCACTGTACCGGCGCGCGGAGCTCGGCCTCGCCCAGATTGAGAATCAACCGTAGTTCAGTGTCTGCCAACATGGTTTTTACGCTGAGGCCTTCGGCACACCTTCGTCGTTTTGCAACGCTCGCTGGCCTTGGTACAATCTCTCGTAGTTCAGGCATCGTTCGCTTCGTTTAGGGCGGTGTCGTAAAAACCTTCCGTTATGCGGCTTGAGAACTCGTTCTTGGACGGGTGCCACGTCGGGTGAACGCGTGCTGGAATTTGGTGAGCGGGGCGGTTGCTGGGATGCTGTGTCGAGGCTTACTCACGTTTGAGGCTATTTGGTTTTGGATCGGTTTTGCTGCGATCGTCAAGTCGATGTTGCGCGTCTCGTCGGTTCCGGTTTCAAGCGTGTCGACTTGGCGGTAGTCCACCGGCGTCGCGGTTACGGCCGCTGCAGTATTGGCTTGGCGTTGGAGCGTCGAGTTGGCATTTTGACGTTGCCGCATAACATGGTTTTGCCGCAAGGGCCCTTCGGGCACGCCTACGTTGGTAATTCACGGGCGGCGGCGTATCATTAGCTGCTCGTAATTCAACGTCGCTCGCTTCGGTCATCACCGGCGTCGGCAAAACCTTCCGTTAGCCGCTCGATAAACATGGAGCACAACCCGTACGATGCTCCCGCAGGGACGGCAGTGGATGGTTCAACATCGTTCGACCGGCGATGGTTGGCCGCGATTCCATTTGTCGCTGTCGTCGCATTGTTCGCAACACTCCCGCTGTTGTTGACGTTACTTGCGCTCTTGGCCTGCAATGCTGTCGCGTTTCTTGCACTGCTTGTCGCCCGTCAAACTACCGCTGCAAATCTGGCGTTCTTGACCGGTGTCCTTCTGGTTGCCTCCCTAATGTTCACAAACTGGGGATTCTCGATGCCGAACCCTCGGATCACCGTTTCTTGGGTTTGCCTCATTCCAGCGGTCATTGCACAACTTATACTGATTGCCTGTCCGTTTTGGTTACCACACACCCAGCGCGTCGGCGGCTAACATGGTTTTTACGCTAGGCCTTCGGCACACCTTGGCTCTTTGGCAACGGGCCATGGCCTTGGTACAATCCTTTGTAGTTCAGGCATCGCTCGCTTCGTTTAGGGCGGTGTCGTAAAAACCTTCCGTTGCACGACCACAGGTAGATGGCCATACTCCTAATCCCGCTCGCGATCGTAGCGTTAGGCTGGGCCGCGTTTGCTGCCCATGGCTCGCTTCAGCGGCGTGGCGCATCGCGCGGGTGGTTCGCGGCGTTCTTCGCCCTCATGGCCGCTGGTGCTTGTACTGGCGTCTACTTCGGCTTTTTCTTTGACTACCTCGCCGCTCCAACAGTCCGCGTATACTCGTTCCCGGTTCCGGCAGCATTCCACATACTCGAATCGTACGACGATAGCACACAGCGATGGGTCGATTTCATAACACCGGCACCAATACTGTTCGCTGGCTCCAATGTGATAATTTTTTCGTGTGCCATGGTTCTTCCCCTTTGGTTGGTCAGCGCGTTCTGGCGATTCCCCAGCGCATAGTGGTCGTGCAACATGGTGTTTACGCATGGGCCTTCGGCACACCCTCGCTCTTTGTTCAAGCCGCGATCCGTTGGTACAATGTTTGGCGATTCGACATCTTTCGCTTCGTTCAGGGCGGTGTCGTAAAAACCTTCCGTTAGGCGGCACAATCTAATGGCCAATGGATACCTACTAGAGCATTTTAAAATTTTTCATGCGACATACTCTGAGTTGCGAAAGCAGTTCAGGCAATCCTCAGCAGTGACGGCATCAATGGCTTTGGCGATCGCGTTGTAGAGTTTCCGCTCGGTGCGAACGGCGGCTCTGCGTAGATGGGACTTGATCTTTGAGAAGATCTGTTCGATTGGATTGAGATCCGGCGAGTATGGCGGCAGGAACCAGATTTCCGCGCCGGTCTGCTCAATCTTTTTGAGTACTGATGCGGTCTTGTGGCTGGAGAGGTTGTCCATCACGAGGATATCGCCAGGTCGCAACGCCGGGGCAAGAAGCCAATCGACGAATCCCTCAAACACCCACGAGTTGGTCGGGCCGTTTGTGATCATCGATGCTCGGCTGCCATGACAATCAATGGCGTGAATTAGCGTGGTCGTTTCCCAGTGGCCGTGCGGTACCGCATCCTCGACTCGCTGACACTTCGGCCCCCAACCATACAGCCGCGTCATGTTCGTTTTCGCGCCGGTCTCGTCGAGAAAGACAAGCTTTTCGATATTCAACCGCTTCTGTTGTCGCTTCCAGCAACCACGCTGCTGGCGAACGTCATCGCGACACTGCTCAGTTGCTCGCAACGTTTTTTTTGAATGAGTGGCCAAGCCTTCGAGCTTCGTTCCAGACTGTCTGTATTGTACAGTCCATGCGAAGTTTTTGACGCAACTGCTCGAGCGTCCAGGATGGATTCTCACGGATCAACTGATCGAGCTTCTTGCTCTGCTTTTCACTGAACGCTCGTTTGCGACCACAGTGATGCGTTTGAGGTTCCAGCGTTCCCAGATCCCGCCACTGGTACTTGAGTTTCTGAACGACCTTGTAACTGACCGAAAACCGCTCGGCGATCTTCGGCATGCTCTCCTTCCCTTCAAGAATGGCAGCCAGGATTCGTTCACGCAAATCCATGTCCAACGCTTTCATCAGTCACACCTCCGTGTTGGCGAAAACGTCAAATTAACCGATCTCCGTCAACGCACCTACATCAATTTTTCAAGTGCTCTAGCCGCGCCAGACGCTCTGATCGAACACCTTTCGCCGTTACTTGAATCTCACGGCATTTCCTGTGCTCGAACCGATGAGACCACGGTCACTCATGGGCGCCGAACCGTCGACTTAGTCACCTTTGAATGTTGCGTTGATTCTGCAAATGTTGAACTCGGCGTCGAAAAACGCCACGGTCGTGATGGTGCTGATATCGTCCTGATACCGAACCGCCGAATCTTCTTCCTCAAACACAATCCATCCGACAGTCTCGCGGAACGCATCAATGCAATCCTCTGCGAGAACGGCGCTGACGACAGCGCGTAGTGCCGCCTAACATGGTTTTTACGCAAGGCCGCGGCTTCGTCGGTGGAGCGAATTTTGGTTTGCCATGTCATTCGCTTCGGTAACATGGAATGGTTTGCCACGCCGCGGACACCGCCTCTTTGGCAACGTGGCTTTCTTTTGGTAAACTGATTGGTGTTACGACGCTTTTTGACTTCGGAGAGAAGCGGTGTCGTAAAAACCTTCCGTTATGCGGCTTGAGAACTGTTTGTTGGACGGGTGCCACGTCGGGTGAACGCGTGCTGGAATTTGGTGAGCGGGGCGGTTGCTGGGATGCTGTGTCGAGGCTTACTCACGTTTGAGGCTATTTGGTTTTGGATCGGTTTTGCTGCGATCGTCAAGTCGATGTTGCGCGTCTCGTCGGTTCCGGTTTCAAGCGTGTCGACTTGGCGGTAGTCCACCGGCGTCGCGGTTACGGCCGCTGCAGTATTGGCTTGGCGTTGGAGCGTCGAGTTGGCATTTTGACGTTGCCGCATAACATGGTTTTGCCGCAAGGGCCCTTCGGGCACGCCTACGTTGGTAATTCACGGGCGGCGGCGTATCATTAGCTGCTCGTAATTCAACGTCGCTCGCTTCGTTCAACAAGGCGTCGGCAAAACCTTCCGTTGGTGGACACTAGCTGATTGATGAACCAAGACGACTGCCTCGAACGCTTGGGGCTCACGCCGCCTCCGAATTCCGCGACGGAAATTCGCCGCATTCTTGCCGCGCAAACTGATTTGGAATCGAAGTCGCAGGGCGACGGAGACCAAGAGCTCATCAAACTCACCTGCGTCCAGCTATTCGCGCTGGGCGATATTGCGGATTCTTTGGTTATCTGGAATGCGAAACAGTGCAGTTTCGACATGTCTTGCTCAATTGACGTTCAACTGCTCTGCGGTGCCGGCGTGGACGAAACCTTGGTCTACCTTGACGACTTGGGAACTGATCCTGCATCGGCAGCGGCAACTTACATTCGCGAATGCATTACAACTGGCGATTTCAACGACTTCACGCCTCCTGACTGGCTCGCTGACTACCGCCGATACTATGGCGTCTAAACGAATGGTCCGTGTCCACCAACATGGTTTTTACGCTAGGCCTTCGGCACATCTTCCTTGGTTGGTCACGCGGGCTGGTATTGGTACAATTTCTCTTAGTTTATAATCGCTCGCTTCGTTTAGGGCGGTGTCGTAAAAACCTTCCGTTGTGTATCGCAGGCTAATGACAGAATCCGGCCGAAACTGGCAACTGCTTCGTGGCGACACCGTGTTGGGCACCATCGTTCAGACCGATTCCGACTACCCGTGGCGCAACGGCACATTCACACCCTCGCCTGCCTTCGCCGAATTCGCCCCGCTTTTCGCTGCGGCCCAATCGTTCACTGATCGCGACGAATACGACACTCCGGAATCAGATGCTGCATTCAATGCGATCTTTGATCTCGGCCTGTCCATCCGCGATGTTGACGGCGATGAATTGTTCGGTGAGGTCATGCTCAACCTGACGGATTCGGATGTCTCTTGGCGTTGTTGACCGCATTGGTGCTTCAGCGACACACAACATGGTTTTTACGCTAGTCGCGGCTGTCGTCGGTGGAGAGTTTTTCGATGGGCAAAGTCAATCGCTTCGGTCACGTTACCACTGGTGCCAGCCCGCGAACGCCTACGATCTTTGGCAACGGGCGTTCTGCTGGTACAATGTCTGGTGTGCGACGTTTTCCGCTTCGGTCAGAAACGGCGTCGTAAAAACCTTCCGTTGTGTGACCTAGCCGATTATGAATTCAACACTCTCATTGCTCAGTGTAATATCTGGACTCCTTGGTTCCGCAATTCTCGCCTTTGCTGTCAGTCGCATTCTCTCCATGCTCTCGGCTGCCGTCGAGATGCACGAACTGACGCTTGAATGCATGAACGACCCTGACCCGGCACGCGAGATTCCCGTCGTCGTCGGCTTCGACAAGCAAATTGCTCGAGCGCGTAAATTCGATGCTAAGTTCCTGTACGCTGGCTTGTTTCTTCTATTTGCGAGCTTTGCATTTCAACTTGCTGCGTACATGATTCCGGTCGCAAATGCTGCTGGCTAGTTTTGGTCAGGCTCCGGTCACACAACATGGTTTTTACGCTAGGCCTTCGGCACACCTTCCTTGGTTGGTCACGCGGGCTGGCATTGGTACAATCTCTCGTAGTTTAGGCATCGCTCGCTTCGTTTAGGGCGGTGTCGTAAAAACCTTCCGTTAGGCGACCTATCGAATGATTAAGTATCCGGGTGGCACGATCGCATTTTGGTCTGTTGTGTACATCCTCGTGGCAACCCCGCTCGCCTATAGTAAATTTGCGGACGGCAAGTTCGGACTCGGTTTCTTGGTCGCAACGTTACCAATCGGTTGTGCGTTGATCTGGTTCCGTGTTCGTCCAGTAAAATGGCTGGTTGCCACCTATCTTGGATTGGCGGCGCTCAGGGCCATTGCGCTGCTGTTTACTGACGGGCTAGATCTCGAACCTGCGCTGGGTGCAGCATTGGGGGCGTATACCGCGTTCCAATTTGCCGTTTGGGATGGTGGACCAAGCTCAGGTTCACCGGTCGCCTAACATGGTTTTACGCTAGGCCTTCGGCACACCTTCCATGTTTTGCAACGCGGGCTGGCCTTGGTACAATTTCTCGTAGTTCAGACATCGTTCGCTTCGTTCAGGGCGGTGTCGTAAAAACCTTCCGTTAGGCGGACATGACCGAATCCGAATTCATCGCTGAGCTAACCGGTGCCCTCGACGGGCAATCTGACGCCGCGCGTACTCAGATTCCGCTGCTGCTTGCATCGTTGCCCGACGCTGCAACACGCCTCGACCTGCAAATCTTCCCCGCACAGGACGGCGACGGCTTTTTCACGGTTCGCGCCTCGGTCGACGGCCCCAACCTGTACGTCATCAACAAATCCATCGACGCACACGCCGACCTTTTCGACGCGAAATACACCGAAGATGGCGTCCAGCCCCCAATTCCAATCGTGGACTGCTTTGACGTGGATTATCCCGTCAACGACATCGTGGTCGATTGCGCCGCGAAATGGTTGCAAACCGTCTGGCACTCCTTTGGCGACATCAAATGTAATATTCCGGTCGTAGTCGTTGGCCACGATGATTATGGGACTGTCACGCCAATCGAACTCCACTCTGGCGCTGCCGCATAACATGGTTTTTACGCTGAGGCCCTTCGGGCACACCTTCCATCTTTGGCAACGCGGGCTGGCCTTGGTACAATCTTCCGTAGTTCAGGCATCGTTCGCTTCGTTCAGGGCGGTGTCGTAAAAACCTTCCGTTGGGCGACCTAGCCATGTCCCAGTATCAAGACATTCTTACAAACGCCACTCAACTACCAATCGACGACCGTCTTCGACTGATCGACGATTTGGCGTCCTCGATTCCAGACGATCACCCGCCGCGACTTTCGCCTGAGTGGCTTGCTGAGATCGACCGCCGCAGCAATGAAATTGACACTGGCACTGTCGAGACCGAAAGCTGGTCAGCGATCCGCGAACGATTGTTCGCCAAACACGGTGTCCGCGATGCAGGTTGATTTTCACCCTGATGCGACAATCGAACTTGCCGAATCTTCCGATTGGTATGCCGAACGAAGTTCGACAGCCGCACGCAACTTTTTGGTGGCGGTCGATGTTGCGATTGCGTCCATCGTGAACGATCCCAAACGGTTCTTCCACATTGATGATCGGCACCAGTCCTGTAGTGTCATCAAGTTCCCGTTTCAAGTCGTGTATCGGGTTATCGACGATCGCATCGTTGTTATTGCAGTTGCCCATGCGAAACGCCGTCCCGGATATTGGCGCGGTCGGTAGCGCCCCGGTCGCCCAACATAGTTTTCACGCAATGGCCTACGGCACACCTTCACTTTTTGGCGACAGTGGCTGGCCTTGGTAGAATCAACCGTAATTCAGACTCGCTCGCTTCGTTTTGGGCGGTGTCGTAAAAACCTTCCGTTGTGCGAACCCAGCGTATCCAAATGGTGTCACTCTCGCATGTTCAGTGACGAACGCAACGCACGCATAGACCACTACGAGACTCTCGACTTGGACGGCCTTCTCGACGCCGAACGGGAATCGCCCCGAGATGTTGACCTTCTCGTATTGATTGGTCGCCACTATCTACGACTTCGGCAACTCGACAAAACGCGGGTTTACTATTCACGGGCGATTGAAATTGACCCCGAGGACGGTTGGACACATCTCTACTTCGGCAATCTTTGTTACGCGCTTTCGTGCTACGATGACGCCGAAACGTACTTCATGCGGGCGGCCGAACTTTTACCGGACATCGCATGTCCGCATTGGTGCCTTGGTGATGTATACGACAAAATGGGCTACTTTTCGCGGACGGAGCATGCATATCGACGCGCGGTTGAAATCGAGCCTGACAACACAGATGCCACGCGTCGATTAGACCAATGGCTGGCGGATAAACCCGGGTAGGGTTCGCACAACATGGTTTTTACGCTAGGCCTCCGGCACACCCAGGGCAACTCACTTTTTGAATCTGGATAAGAGTTTTAGTAGATCGGTTGGCTTGGTGGCGAAGGTTCGAAGGGCGGTGGCGATCCCACTGTGTCCCGCGTCGCGAAGAAACGTCAGGCTGGCGTTGCGAAGGCATGCCAGATTTACCGGACCATGCCCAGTGCGGGCACGACACTTGTCCTCGCCCATTGTCACATCACGCACCCAGTGCAATCGATTCTCGATGCCCCAGTGGCCGCGATTCAAATCCAGAAGATGCTTCGCATTGGCTCGATCGGGTCCCAGGCTGGTGATCGCGTGAGAAACTTCCGTTACCCGTTCGTCGCCGGTGATCCGCGTTCGCTCGATGCGAATCGCTTGGGCAAAGCCTGGCCAGTCAAGAAAGCCACCGAGTCGGCTGCTGGACTGAAGATGGCGAATCTCAATTCGCCCATGCCCTTTGTCGACATCGCGAACCTCGTCAAGCTGCTGACGGCGAAGACGTTCGCTGTAGGGGGGAAAGGCCGGGATTGAAGTCCGACTTGACAGTCTTGTTCAACTCCGGCTGGTTGTCTTTGACAGTAATGAGATAGTCGCCGCCAGAATCAATGATCTGCTGACAGAGTTTCCTCTGGCAGAACATGGCGTCACCAGTAATCACCATGCCATCGACAATCAACGACTTAAGCAACAGCATGGCGGTTCGATGCTCGTTTGTTTTGGGATTCATTTTCAATTGAGCCAGCACACCGCCGGAGGCGTGTTCGAGCAAGGAAAGCAGGTGAATGCTCTGTCCATGTGGTTGCAGCGTAGCACACAGCGTTTTGCCGTCGATCGCGACTCCACGGTGCTTCTCTGCTGTCGGTTTTTCACCGAGTCGATGCTGAGCCCACTGAGAGATGGCGTTCTCTAGCGTTTCCGGTGGAAGGTCGATCAGCAACGACCGATAGCAATTGGCCGTCGGAGGCTTGCGGCCAAAACCGATCGCGTGCCAAAAGCTGGGTTCTTGATTGCGAATCCACTGCGCAATGGCGGTGCAACCGGTAGCGCCGGTGAGCAGGCCACAGATAGTCGCCGCCAGCATGGCAGCTAAAGAATGGCGTCGTCCCTTCCGCCCGCGAGGATCTGGAATCGCCGCCAAAATGGCGAGCAATTCCCCGTCTGCGGGATTGGTCACTGAGATATCTCCGTAAGGTTAAATGCACTCCGTTAATGCAACGAACCAATACTACGCATCAGATAACCTAAAATCAAACACTGAGTTGCCCTGCCGGCACACCGCTGTCGTTTGTTCGATCCTCCCTCTGCTGGTAGAATCACTCGTTGTTCAAACTTGAATGGCATCGCAACGGCGGTGTCGTAAAAACCTTCCGTTGGGCGGCACCGCTCGAAAGGCAATCCGCTATGTCACTTCAAGAGCTCGAAAACACGATCGAAAAACTACCTCCGGATGAACTCGCGAAGTTTCGCGAGTGGTTTCTGGATTTTGATTCCGCGCAGTTTGACAAACGCATCGAAACTGACGCACACGACGGGCGTTTGGATTCGCTTGCTGACGCAGCGCTACGTGACCACGCCGCTGGCAAATCGACGCCGCTATGAATCATTCAGCAAGCCCGGCATTCTGGGATTGCTACAAGCAACTCCCGGATGCGATCCGAACGCTGGCCGACAAGAACTTTACACTCCTCAAGGCTGACCCGCATCATCCGTCCCTTCACTTCAAGAAGGTCGGCCGTTACCGATCTGCTCGCGTTGGGCGAGATTTCCGTGCACTCGCTGTCGAGACTGACGACGGTCTTCTTTGGTTTTGGATCGGCAATCACGCAGAGTACGATCGCTTGATTGGCACGTAGGTGCCGCCCAACATGGTTTTTACGCTAGGCCTTCGGCACACCTTCCTTGGTTAGTCACGCGGGCTGGCACTGGTACAATCTCTCGTAGTTCAAGCATCGCTCGCTTCGTTCAGGGCGGTGTCGTAAAAACCTTCCGTTAGCGGTCACAAGCATGGATTAGCGTCTTTGATACGCTACAATGGAGATATGAACACACAACCACAACAACTGCTGGCTACCGCACTTGGCATGCCAGAGTCTGATCGCGCGACTCTGGCCGCATCACTCCTGAGGAGCCTTGACCCTGCTGATGATCCGCAGGCTGACGCCGCTTGGGCGGCTGAAATCCAGCGCCGCGTTGAGTCGATTGACAACGGCACGGCGCAATTGCGGCCATGGGATGACGTGATTTCGGAAATGCGGCAGCGCCGAAATGGATGATCTTCCGTTCTGGTTTCACCTCGATGCTGACGCTGAGGTGCTTGCTGCTCATGATCGATATTTCGAGGTGCGTCCAGAACTAGCCGAAGATTTCGAGGCTGAACTTGAGCGATCACGCGACGTCATTGCACGTCGTCCACAGACTTGGCCCGCTTATCTGTTTGGTACGCAGAGATACTTGATGAAAAGGTTTCCGTTCTTCATCGTCTTCCGCGTGACCAATGTCCGCATTGAAATTATCGCGGTTGCACACGAACGTCAGCGACCGGGATATTGGGCAGACCGTTCGGCAGCACAGTGACCGCCAACATGGTTTTTACGCACAGTCGCGGATGTCGACGTTGGAGAATCTTTCGGTGGGAGAAGTTAAGTCGCTTCGGTCGCGTTCCCACTGGTGCCAGCCCGCGAACGCCTACGATCTTTGGCAACGAGCGTTCTGTTGGTACAATGTTTGGTGTGCGACGCTTTCCGCTTCGATCAGAAACGGGGTCGTAAAAACCTTCCGTTGGACGTCGCAGCCTAAATGTTGTCCAGATCGCGTTCGCCCCTGACGATGCGGATAATCTCGACCTCATCGCCCAGCCCTCGAAAGAAAATCACGTAGTTACCGCAACTGAAGCTGCGACACGCTCCGTGATTCTTGGAAATCCGCCGCTGGCCCGTCTCTGGATTCACCGCCAACGTCTGACACGCTGCTTCGATTTTCTCTACCCAGCGGTAAGCAGCTTCCGGCTTGTCACGTGCAATGAACTCTGAGTTCTCGTACAAATCAGACGACGCCAGCTTGGAGTATCTGACTTTTCCCATTATGACTGCCGTTCTTCGATGGCTTTGATACGCCGACGGGCTTCAGCGTATACCTCATCTGCATCAATTCCTTCACCACGATCTAGCTCGTCGATTCCGGCTTGAATATCTGCATGCAGCGTTTCGCGAGCAATCACTAACCGAATGCCCTCATTGACAACTGCTTGCTCGTCTTGAAACTTTCCTTGTGCAATCAACTGCTGCACTTGGTTTCCGTAGTCGTTCGGGATATCTGTGCTCATACCGTCCTCCGGAGTTGGCGACGTCCAACATGGTTTTTACGCTAGGCCTGCGGCACACCTTCGATGTGGTGCAGACCTCGCTTCCATTATACAATGCATCCTAATTCAATCCACCTTCGCTTCGGTTGCGTCGGCGACGTAAAAACCTTCCGTTAGACGACCTCAGAGTTTGGTGACGTTGCGGTCACCGGTGATCACTCGCAGAATTTCCACCGTGTCGTCGTGTTTGCGATGAAAAATGACATAACGCCCAACGAAGTTGCAACGCACCTCCCTTCCCAACTGCGGACGACGTTCTCCCATCTCTGGCTGCGACGCAATTAGAAGGCACTTTTCTTCAATCATTTCGACCCATGCCACGGCTGCTTCCGGCTTGTCCTGGGAAATATGCCGCAGGATGCCCACTAAATCCTGCTGCGCCGCCGTGGTGTATAGCGGCTTCTTCATTCACCTGCCGCTTTTGCAGCCATCGCCTTCAATTGTCCGAACACTGTGTCATGATCGTGCAGTTCGCCGTTATCGGCTTGGTCAATTCCAATCTGAACGGCTTCGCGCAGCTTCTCGTTGGACACCAGCAAACGTACGCCCTCGGAGACGGCCTCTTGCACTGAACCAAACCTGCCAGTGCTGACCAATGCCTCAATAGCTGATCGTTGATCTTGCGGTAATTGGATGTCCATCTTGCTCACTCGATTGGATACCTGAAACGCGACGGTCGTCCAACATGGTTTTTATGCAAAGGCCTGCGGGCACACCTGCGATGTGGTGTTCGCCTCGCTCCTATTGTACAATGAAATCTAATTCGATCCACCTTCGCTTCGGTTGCGTCGGTGTCGTAAAAACCTTCCGTTGTGCGGACTAGATGGTATAATTGAACCATGACCACAATGAATGAAATCCTGACCGCTGCACAGTCGCTCCCATCTTCGCAGCGTGCTCAGTTGATTGCTGCCCTTTGGGATGACGTTTCGCCTACCGATTGGGTACCGCCCGATGCTCAGTGGGTTACCGAGGCCAATCGCCGAAGCGATTTGTACGATTCTAATGAAATGACCGGTGCCCCTTGGGCTGAGGTTCGCGAGCGCGCCCGACGGAAGGCTGGGCTTGATGGCTAACGTCATCATTTGCTCAGCTGCTGAGGTCGATTACATCGAATCGTTAACTTGGTACGCGGCGCGTAGCGTTGATGCCGCTAACGATTTCGACGCGGAGTTTGATCGGGCACTGGCTCAAATCGCCAATGATCCAGAACGCTTTCCGTTGTGCGATGTTCGACATCGGTATTTCCTTTTGCGCCGTTTTCCGTTTCGTGTCATCTATCGCATAGTTCACGACGATGTTGTTGTGATCGCCGTCGCCCATGGGTCGCGATCGCCGATCTATTGGACTGATCGGTAGCGCAGCCGCACAACATGGTTTTTACGCAAGGTCGCGGCTGTCGTCGTTGGAGAGTCTTTCGGTTGGCAAACATCAATCGCTTCGGTCGTGTTCCCTCTGGTGTAATCCCGCGAACGCCTACGATCTTTGGCAATGTGCGTTCTGTTGGTACAATGTTTGGTGTGCGACGTTTTCAGCTTCGTTGAGAAACGGTGTCGTAAAAACCTTCCGTTAGGTGCCACTAGATTCTTGGATTGTCAACGTCGCCTCGGATGATGCGCACAATTTCCACAAACCCATCACGGCGTCGGAAGAATATCACATAGTTGCCAAAATAGGTGGACCGGATTCCTTCGCCCAATTCTGGACGCTCATCTCCGATCTCTGGGTGCTGTGACGCGAGACGGCATTTCTCGCGAAGCTTGGAAACCCATTGCCGTGCAGCGTCAGGCTTATCGTTGGCAATGAATCGAGCGATTGTTTCAAATCGTCTTTCGATTGTGCGGAATACCGAAGCCTCGGCATATCAGCTTCCCTGCTGTGTGGATTCCACCCTGTCGATTTCCGCGATCACTTCGGCGAACACCGATTCTTCATCGAAATGCTGACCTTTATCCAACTGGTTAATGCCACGCTGGACTTCGGCTTTCAATTGTTCACGTCCCATTAGCATCCGGATGCCTTCAATAATCGCCGCTTCTTCTGAATCGAATCGACCGTCAGAAACTAACGATTTGACAAAAGCATTGATGTCACTTGGCAAATTGAGATTCATCTCTTCACTCCAATGGGCCGGGGCACATAACATGGTTTTACGCAAGGCCCGTTCGGGGACATCTTCGGCGTGGTTTCGACCGCGTTTCCATTATACAATCAAATCCCTATTCAGACCATCTTCGCTTCGGTGGCGAAGATGTCGTAAAAACCTTCCGTTCTACGACCTAGATGTTTCGCATGTCACGATTGCCGTGAATGACGCGAGCCACCTCTATGCCGCCTTCGATCGCGCGGTAGAAGATCACGTAGTTGCCAACGCTGAATGAGCGGGCTCCTAGCACACCAAATCTTGGCCGCAGCTCGCCCATCGCAGGCTGGGTCGCAATTGTTTCGCACGTCTCCTGAATCTTGCGCAACCAATTGCGTGCTGCCTCTGGCTTATCCCTCGCGATATACTGAACAATGCCGAATAGATCGTCGTCCGCCTCCGGTGCGTAGATGACACTTGCCATTAGTCTTTGCCATTCTCAATTTCTCGAATTCGGGCTTCCGCGCGGCGGTAGACATCTTCGGCTGGAACACCCTTTCCGGCGTCCAATTGATCAAATCCCTTTTGTACTTCAGCGTGAAGCGTTTCCCTTGCCTGCAACAGACGCAACCCTTCGGCAAGCACATCGGACTCGTTCAGGAACCTCTTTTCGGAGACCATTCGTTGTACGAATGGGACTAAATCGCTTGGGATTTCTGTTGTCATGACTATCTCGATTTTGACCGGCTTGGCAGCGTTGCCGGTCGTAGAACATGGTTTTTACGCAAGGCCCCTTCGGGTACATCTTCGGCGTAGATTCGGCCGCGTCTCCATTATACAATCAAATCAAATTCAGAACATCTTCGCTTCGGTTGCGACGGTGTCGTAAAAACCTTCCGTGTGTGACCCTAGAGTGAACGGATGTCTCGATCACCTGCGATGACGCGTGCGACTTCGATACCGTTCTCGATTGGCCTAAAGAAAATCACGTAACGACCAACAACGCTGCTGCGAATCTCTGCACCGTATTCCGGACGTCGCTCTCCAAACTTTGGAGTCTCCGCGATGAGCTTGCACTTCTCTTCAATCTTCTCAACCCAATTCGCCGCTGCAATCGGTTTGTCACGTGCGATGTAATCGTAGATATCCGACAAATCCTGTTGTGCGGCCGGTGCAATGATCAGCGTTGCCATTATTCAGCTGACTCCAATCCCTTCTTCGCCCGGGCCCGCAATTCGCTGAATACGACTTCCCCGTCGATCCCCTTACCTGCGTCCAACTCATCAATTCCTTTTTGAATTTCCGCGGCCAACTGTTGCTGACTCTTTAACAGCTGGACTCCAGCAGCAACTGCCGCTTCTGGCGAGTCAAACTTCCCAGATGCTACCAAACCTTCTACGAACTGCATTGAATCCGGGCTAAGCTGTACATTCATGGCTAACCTCCATCCGGCGCTGCCGGGTCACACAACATGGTTTTTACGCAATGGCCTTCGGCACACCTACGACGTGGTGCTGGCCTCGCTCTCATCATACAATGAAATCTTTATCAAGCCACCTTCGCTTCGGTTGCGTCGGTGTCGTAAAAACCTTCCGTTGGCCGGTCGAAGTCTTCTCCATGAACCAGCGAGATCGCGTCACAAAACTCGCGAAAACGGACTTCGCTTCTGCGTTCAAACTCGCCTGCAGCATCACTGACGTTCGCGAGAAAATTCAATCGCTCGGCTGGGTTGCCCGATATGCCCCTGCCGCCGACGTCCGCCGTGTGGTCGCGACCGCTGACAAGACTGCTGGAACTTCAACTAACTTCTACGCAGACACGATGGCGTTGGCATGGCCGCTACGCGCGTTACATGAAACGGAACATGGGAACCTGATACCGCCGTTGCTAAAAACCGCCGTACAGCTCGCCGCCGATGTTCACCCGGCTGCCAGCCATGCTGAGGCGCTCGTACTTCTAATAAACGCGGTGCTTCCACACAGCTTGCAAACGGCAGAACCCGCAATTGCTGCACTCAAATCCATCGCAACTGATTCGCATTGGCGCGTTGTTCGTGCGCTGACCGATGTCGCGTTGCTCGTAAACGCGTTTGATCGGCAATCCGCGACAGACCTAGCGTCAGCGATTTCCGTGGAGAATAAACGCAGGTCAACACTTGATCGGATTTCTGCGGGTGAAACAATGCAACCCCGGCCGTTCTTCTGGTAGTCCCAGCCGCAATCGCCGGACAACACGGTTTTTACGTTAGGCCTTCGGCACGCCGCCCGTTTGTTGTTCGGCGCTCGCTGGGGTGGTAAACTTGTTCGCAATTCAAGCCGTTCACCAATGGAGTGGCGGTGGCGTCAAAACCTTCCGTTGTGTGACCCTCGATAAACAATGTTCAAAATCAAAACCTGCGCGATCGTGAACAGTCGATCTGGAGTATTGGTAGCGAAGTGAATAGAAGATTGTTGACAGTGATGTTATTTGCACTAGCGTCGTGCCTGCTCACGACTCCTGCATTGGCAAGTGGCCAGGGGAGACCCAACATCGTGGTTATCATGGCCGACGACCTCGGCTATGCCGACGTTGGTTTCCAGGGGTGCAAGGATATTCCAACACCGAACATAGACGAACTTGCGACCAGTGGCGCTCGGTTCTCGCAGGGCTATGTGACTGGATGCATGTGCGGTCCATCTCGCGCTGGCTTTATTACCGGTCGTGTGCAGTCAACGTTTGGCTATTACGTGAATGCCAGTCAACCTCTCAATCCGAAAGAGGGCTTGCCGGCCGGGATCAAAACGGTTGCACATGACATGCAGGTTCAGGGGTACGTCACCGGCGGTGTCGGCAAGTGGCACATGGGAACTGCGAATCATCAACTCCCTCGCGTAATGGGATACTCTGATTGGTTTGGCTTCTATGGCGGCGGGCTGATGTACTTCCCGCTTGATCATTCATCATATAACGGCCGCTATTTCGAAAAGAAAAAGCCTTGGGGTGTACGTGACATGCATCACACGCTGCCGCTGCTTCACAATGGCACGCAAGTCGAGTGGGATCAGTACCTGACGCGCGAGCTGACCGATGGTGCCATTCGATTCATCGAAAAGAACCGCGAGAAACCTTTTTTTCTATTCATGTCGTACAACGCACCCCATGAATATCTCGAAGCACCGGAGGAAACGATCGCTAAGTATCCAGCGGAATTGATGACAAAGGTCCCCGGCGTACTTCCGAAGAGCCGGTCGGTCTACGGCGCCATGGTTGACGAGATGGATCAGGGCATCGGGCGTTTGACAAAAACTCTCGACAAGCTGGACCTTACCGACAACACGGTGGTCTGGTTCTTGAGCGACCACGGGGGACTAAAACGAACCAGTGACAATCGACCGCTGCGTGGCGCGAAGGGCAATGCCTACGAAGGCGGATTGCGAGTGCCCTTTGTGGTCCGCTGGCCGTCGCAAGTGCAGCCGGGAACGGTGCTGGATCATCCAGTGACTTCCCTCGACATCGGGGCAACGGCGATGGCTCTTGCAGGTGGCAGCGTCAAACAATCCGGTCTGCACGGGGTCGACATCACCGATTATATGAAAGGGAATACAACCAAACCTCCCCACGAAGCACTCTACTGGCACACCGGCCGCCGTCCCCAGGACATCACTGGAGTGTTGCGTGAAGGCGACTATAAGATGATTGTGACTCGCGGCGATGTCGAATTGTTCCACATCAAAGACGATCCGACAGAGTCCCATGATCTTGCCGGCGCTCAACCGCAACGCGCCGAGCGGATGTTGGCACTTTGGAAAACTTGGAACGAATCCAACAGTCCACCGTTGTGGAAAAAGGGGACGGGCGGCGGCGAAGATGATTATCAGTATGCCGACTACGAATGGCTCAAAGGCACACCACATTACCGGATTAAGAACGAGTAGAACCGATCGCACGCCACGCAAATGAGTGTCAACGAAGTTCGAGGCAATTTCGCAATTCTTCACCTGTCTCTGGTGTTCCGTGCCGCCTAAAATGGTTTTTACGCTAGGCCTTTGGCACACCTTTCCTGTTTGGCGACGCGGGCTGGCATTGGTACAATTCCTGTTAGTCTAGACTCGCTCGCTTCGTTCAGGGCGGTGACGCAAAACCTTCCGTTAGCCGTTAGCCGCCAATGTCCGTTGTAACAACTCTCAACCTCATGGGGCATACCGAAGCAGCGCTGCGTCACTACCAAGACGCCCTTGGTGCTGAAACTCTCTTCTTGATGCGGTTTCGTGAATCTCCAGATCAGTCACACACACGCGCTGGCATGGAAGACCTGATTTTCCACGCAACGTTTCGCGTATTGGACACAGTCATCATGGCAAGCGACGTCGGATACGAAGACTCCGACTCTAAACCAACGTTCGCGGGCTTCTCTCTTGCGTTGCAGATGGATTCGCCGGTCGTTGCCAAACGCGCCTTCGACGCACTGGCCGATCAAGGGCAGGTTGTGGTTCCGTTCGCCGAATCAAAATTCACTTCGTGGTATGGAATTGTGATTGATCGTTTTGGTGTCTCGTGGAAACTGAATGTCAACGCGACTGGCGGTTAACATGGTTTTTACGCTAGGCCTGCGGCACACTTTCCAAGTTTGGCAACGCGGGCTGACATTGATACACTTTCCGGTAATTCAGACTCGCTCGCTTCGTGCAGGGCGGTGTCGAAAAAAACCTTCCATTGTGCGACGCAGGTTTCTCCGATTGCAGGCCCGTCATGTCCGAACCCTCATTTGAATCCGCATCACCTTACAAAAATGACGTTCTCGCATTGCCCGTTTCTGATCTTGATGCTGCCTCAGAATGGTACTGCAAACACTTTGGCATGACCGAAATCGAACGCCCAGACGCGCCGAAGCCCGCTGTCATCCTTGAACGCGATGGCGTCCAGATCGGTTTCGCCATCATTGGTGGTGATCCATCTGAAGCGGGTGCTGCAATTCGTGTCAATGACATTGACGGCATCAAGGCACAACTCGAATCCAATGGCGTTGGTGTTGCAAACATCCGCGTCGACGAACGCGACGGTGAGAAGTTCAACGTATTCTTTGTTGTCGCCCCGGACGGGCTTTGCTACTACTTCAACGAACCAATTGCTGGTTGACCGAATGCTCCCTGTCGCTTGCGGTCGATCTCTGATGGATGCCTAAAAGGCGGTTCCGCGTCCCACAACATGTTTTTACGCAGAGGCCTTCAGGCACAACTTCACCGTTTGTTGTTCCAGCTTCCTTGGGGTGGTAAACTTGCCTATGGTGCAAACCGTTTTCCAATGTTGGGACGATGTCGTAAAGCCCCGTTGGCTGTCGGGCCGATGAACAAACGACGAGTTTGTTGCTGCAACTACGTATCCGGCAAGCGAATTTGCCAAGTTAGGCGAGAGTCTGAAAGGATCTACCCGTAGACATGGACATGGACATGGACATGTGGAAATACTTTGGCATCACCCACACCGACCATACGGTTATGAACCCGATGAGCCTAGCCAAGACGAGGGAGCTCATCGACCTCCTGCACCTTCCTGACGGTGCGCGGGTGCTAGACGTGGGCTGCGGTAAGGCCGAGTTTCTCTGCCTCGTGGCGGAGCGGTACAAGGTGACCGGCATGGGGCTCGACCTGTCTGCAATCACCTTCAAGGAGGCTCGAAAGAACGTTGCCGCTCGGGAACTGACCGATCGCATCGAACTGCTGAACATGGACGGTGGCAAGTATGAGCCAGATCAAGAGGAGAGTTTGGATATGGCCTCATGCATCGGCGCCTCCTGGGTCTACCAGGGCCACCAGAGAACGCTCAAGGCCTTGAGCAAAATGGTGAAACCCGGCGGTCTCGTACTCGTGGGCGAACCATTCTGGAAGATCGCCCCCGACCCCGAGTACCTAAGACTTACCGAACAAGAGGCGGATGCATACGAACCTCACCCTAACAACGTTCAAATCGGTGTGGACCTAGGTCTTACGTTTTTGTACTCCGTCGTATCCAGTGATGACGATTGGGACCGCTACGAGGGACTCCAGTGGCAAGCGGCCGAACGGTACGCGACCGCCCATCCCGATGACCCAGACGTGGAGGTGCTTCTCAGGACCATGCGCAAGAACCGGGACGCCTACCTGCGATGGGGACGTGACTGCCTGGGCTGGGCCATGTACCTGTTCCGTAAGCCGTGAAGGCCTCGCTACAACTCGATGTAAAGTCACGCGGAGGCCCCCTCAGCCAACATGGCGTTGCCGCACAGTACCGTCACCGCTTCACTGTTCAAACTCATTAGATTTCGGCCACGCTGAATTGCCCTTTCCACCGTTTTCTTGTTGCGAGGCGTGGCGAAGGCCACGCTTCCCTTTGAGAGACTTAACCCATGAATTCGTAAACTTCACGATCCTCAAAGGGGATGCTCCTGAGAGCAAATCGAATTCATGGATAGTCGCAATATTTTTACCACCAATCATCCAACGGATCCCGGCTGCGTACCCTCCAAGAATAACGCCCGTTGGGTTCGTCGTTTTGGCCCAATGATGATCTAGTGATTACGGAACATTACGGCAAGACCTGTGAACGATTGACGACAGTAGCCTAGTGCGAGTGACGCCCAGCATGTTTCTTGAACATAGTCGCAGTGCGATCACCTTCCTTGTTTCACAACCGGAGGTATTGTTGGTAAACTACCGCGTGAATCTGAGTCGCTTCGCTTACGGTTCGGACGCAAAGCCCCTCCGATAACAGCTCATTCGACTCACACTTCCAAAGAACGCCATGCATAGCATCGCCAGCATTGAGACCGACCGCCCTATCGACGAAGTCTTCGTTTATACCAACGATAAGGTCGCCGATTGGAGCCTGACCGTCGTCGAGAACGAGATCATCGAGGACAAGCATGGCGTCGGATCGACTTTTCGCTGTGTCACCGAGGAGAAGGGTCGCCGCATGGAATTCCAAGGCGTCACCTCGCTCTGGGAACCACCCACCAAGTCCGCGATTAGCTTGACCGGAGAGCTATTCGACATCGAGGCGGAATACCGCTTCGAAGATTTGGGAGGCCGTACCCGTGTGACCCAGGAGTCCACCGTGCGTGGCAAGGGCTTTGCAAAGATCATGTTCTTCCTATTCGGATGGTTAATGAAAAAACAGGGCTGCGACGCCGTCACGAAAGAGCTCGAGAGTCTGAAGGAGAAACTCGAAGGCGGCGCCGGCCAAGCCGATCGCTGATTCAAATACAACCGTTCCATCCATAGGACAAGCATTGCCTACCAACTTGGTTCTTATGCAAGGGACGTTCGGGCGTGGATGTGGGGGATCGCCCTGGACGATAGCTACCGCGATCGGTACTGCGTTGGCGTTGCATTCATGATGCGACGAAAACTGCGGCTAAAGTGGGCGTGATCATAGAAACCGCAAGTGTGAGCGATCTCCGAAACGGTTTGGTCGGTCTCAATCAATAATCGAGCAGCGTTTTCCACCCTCACGCGCATAATGTATTGATGCGGCGAAGAACCGAACGCCGCTCGAAAGCGTCGGTCGAACTGACTGACCGATAAACCCGCCTTCTTGGCGAGTTCCTTCGTTGTCAGGTGTTGTTCGTAATGAGCGTGCAAATATTCGATGACATCCGCAAATGCGGTTGCCGTTCGAGGCTGCTCGCGAAGCTGTTCCACTTGTCGTGAAAGTCCGGCGACACCAATCACGCGCCCCCGACTGTCTCGCAATGGGATCTTTGTGGTTACCACCAAACGCGGTGACCCCTCCGCCTCGGGTGCGCTCTCCATACGATTTAGGATCGCCTCGCCAGATTGCATCACAGCCAAGTCGTCCGCTCGATATTCATCAGCACGCTGTTTTGGGAAAAAGTCATAATCCGTTTTCCCAATCGCATCGTCCTCTGATCCAATACCACAATATTCACAACCGCGCCGATTCAAGGCAACAAATCGGCCTTGGCGATCTTTGACAAAAAACGAAAGACCGGGCAAATGGTCAAGCAGCCCAAACACTTGCTCATAGGATCCAAGACGCTCGAAAAAGCGACGTCGAAGGCTGGCATTTTTCATGCGTTAATTTTACACAACTATGATGCTCACGTGCAAGACTCACTCAATCGTCTAGGCCATAATTGCGAGTCATCATCGAAGACAGGGACGGCGGACGAGGTATCGATTGATTCCCGATTGTCCGCTAGTTCCCACCGAGCGTGATGCCGTTTTTCGGGTCAACCAGAACCATCGAGTACAGACAACACTATGAAAACATGTTTTCATCTATTTGCATTCTTTGTGATTGCATTTGGCTTTACTGGCGGGGTCACAACGGCGGAGGAAATTGAATTCAATCGCGACATCCGGCCAATTCTTTCGGACAAATGCTATTTCTGTCATGGCCCGGATTCCAACACACAAGAAGCAGGACTGCGACTCGACTCTCATGATGGTGCCGTTGATGTCATCGAGTCTGGCGAATTGATCGACCGTGTTACGAGCGATGATCCAGACGTTTTGATGCCGCCGCCCGATTCAAAATTATCACTCACCGGGAAAGACAAAGCGATGCTCCGGGAATGGATCGACCAAGGTGCGCAGTACAAAAGCCATTGGTCGTTTGAGTCAATTCCTGAGGCGGTAGCGCTACCGATGGTTGGTGACCCTAGGTGGTGCCGTCAGACGCTTGATCGATTTGTTTTCGCTAAATTCAGCGAAGCGGGATTTGAACCAAATCGTGCGACCGCCCCGCTTCGTTGGCTACGTCGCGCTGCGTTCGACTTAACTGGTTTGCCGCCGAGTCCAAGTCAGATCGCCATATTTGAAAAAGCAATTGCCAACGAAAGCACAGCGAGCGAATCGGAACTTGATTCCCTTTACAACGCAGCAGCCCAACGCATGCTTGATTCGCCAGCCTTCGGTGAACACATGGCCGTCGCATGGCTGGATTCTGCGCGGTATGCCGACTCGTACGGATATCAATCCGACAAACTCAACACGCAGTGGCCCTATCGCGACTGGGTCGTCAAAGCATTCAACGACAATCTACCGTACAACCAATTCCTTACCTGGCAGCTAGCGGGTGACTTGTTAGACGAACCTACTCGAGATCAGCGTCTTGCCACGGCCTTCAATCGAATCCACCGCCTTAACAATGAAGGCGGAGCCGTTTATGAAGAATGGCGAATCGAGAATGTGGCTGATCGCGTTCACACATTTGGAACCGCTGTGCTGGGGTTAACGCTAGAGTGTTGTCGTTGTCACGACCATAAGTACGACCCGATTCCGTCGCGAGACTACTATTCGCTTTCCGCTTTCTTCAATTCCATCGATGAAAGTGGCGTGTACGACCGTACCGAAAAAGTCCCTTGTCCATCGATGCTGCTGCCAACCGAGGCGCAATCAAGAAACTTGGATGAGGCAAAGCGGAAACTTGCCGAAGCCGAACATGCTTATCAACGTGAACTCACTGAATCACGAAAACGATGGGACGCTTGGAAGTCGGATTCCCCCGAAGATTTCGAAATCCCTGATCTTCGCATCGCGTTGGGTTTTGATCGCGGATTTGACAATTCGTTAAAAGAAATCTATCACCCGTCGCAGTCCGATCGTTCGTGGACAGAAATGCCTGAGTTGGTTGATGTGACGGATTCACCGATCGCTCGACTCGATATGCAATTGGCTGCTGACAAAGGCGAGTCGACGCAACCACGACAAGCATTGCAATTGGACGGCGAGCGTGGGGTAACCACAAAAGGCATTGAACCACTGGATCGATGGACACCGTTCACCGTGGTTATCAGCATGCGAGAAACAAAACGCTCGCCGCTTCGCAGCCTGATCGCCCACCATACACGCGGCACCGATTGCGGATACAACGGTTGGGACCTGACGATGGTAGACGGGCACATTGAGTCACGGATGTATCGCGTTTGGCCAGGCAATGCGATCGGCGTTCGCACCGTTGATCCGATTCCTGTTGATGTTTGGCACCAAGTCTCGGCGACCTATGATGGTTCCTCCAAAGCGGAGGGGCTGAAAATCTTCGTGGGAGGTAAGTTGCTCGAAACGACCATTTTGCGAGATGAGCTCAAGAAAAGCTGCAATGTGAAAGTCGATCATGGTGGCGAGTTTGTGATTGGGCAACGGTTTCGTAGTCGGGGATTCGCTGGCGGATTGATCGACGACGTGCGTCTCTATACTCGCGAACTAACCGTGCCCGAATTGCAATCTCTTGCGACAGGCACCTCAGGTGAGCGAACACAAGAATACTATTGGTCTGCTATCGATAAACCAACTCGTTCTGCGCTCGACGCATTGACTTCCGCTCGCAAGGAACTCGTAATGGCCGAAGAGGCCATGAATGAGATTCCTATCATGAGAGAAACCTACCAACCGCGAGCGGCGCATCTGTTGGCCCGAGGGCAATACGACGCGCCAAAGAACGACGAGACTCGCGTTGAACGCAACACGCCGAGCGGAATTTCCTTTCCATTTCCCGCAGGGGCGCCACGTGATCGCCGAGGACTTGCCCAATGGGTGACCGACCCTCAACATCCACTGACGGCACGCGTTGCCGTAAATCGACTGTGGGGCAACTTCTTCTCATCCCCATTGGTTCGAACCCCTGAAAACTTTGGGCTACAGGGCGAATTGCCTACTCATCCCGCACTTCTCGATTGGCTGGCGCGGGACTTTATCGACGGGGGATGGAATGTGAAACGTTTTTGCAAAAACGTGGTATTGTCAGCAACTTACCGCCAAGACTCAGCTGCGACGGAAGAACAATTGAAGCTAGATCCTACGAACCGCTTGCTTGCTCGCGGTCCCGCGCACCGACTCGCCGCTGAGCAAATCCGCGACTTGGCGTTATCCGCATCCGGACTATTGAACTCGGAGATCGGAGGTCCCCCGGTGTCGCCCTACCAACCTGGTGAAGACTTGTGGAAAGAATCCAACAGTATGTCGCCGCCATACAAGCAATCCGTTGGCATTTCGCTTTATCGACGCTCGCTATATTCGGTGTGGAAGCGAACCTCTCCGCTGCCGAACATGTCGGCATTCGACACGACATCCAGAGAAGTTTGCACGGTAAAACGTTCACGAACCAACACGCCGCTTCAAGCACTCGTTTTGCTCAATGACGTACAGTTCGTCGAAGCAGCACGCGTCATGGCGCAAGGGTTGATGTCGATCCAAGACGACGATGGTCGAATCAACGAAGCCTTTCTAAGGCTGACGGGGCGCCGCTGTGATCACCAAGAAACGGAGATACTTCGGACACTCTTTGCCGACGAATTGGAATACTACAGCGAGCATAAGCAGGACGCCCAGAATTTTGTCACGTTCGGCGACGAAAAAGTTGACCCTGGAACGGATGTCGCATCACTCGCAGCATTCACTACGGTTTGCCAAACAATCTTGAATCTCGATGCCACCATTTGGAAACGATAATGATGAGCTATTCACGCCCCAACGATCCACTTTCCGTCAATCGACGACTTTTTTTCAAAAACAGTTGCACCGGCGTCGGCGTAGCCGCATTGGCCAGCATGCTCGGCAGCGAATCCGCAGCCGCTACAGCAACGGCAAATCCAGGCACCCACTTTGCTCCGAAGGCAAAACGGATCATCTATCTGTTTCAATCCGGAGGGCCGGCCCAGCAAGACCTATTCGACTATAAACCGCTGCTCAATGATATGAATGGCAAAGAATTGCCTGCGACGGTGCGTGGCGAGCAACGGTTAACGGGCATGTCCGTCAATCAATCCTCATTGCCATTGGCGGGTTCGCAATTCAAGTTTTCTCAACATGGTCAATCGGGAGCTTGGCTAAGCGAATTGTTGCCGCACCATCGTGAGATCGTCGATGACGTTTGCTTCGTCAAGTCGATGTATACCGAGGCGATCAATCATGATCCCGCTATTACGATGTTCCAAACAGGGTCACAAATTGCCGGCCGACCCTCGATGGGCGCTTGGTTGTCGTACGGCCTCGGAAGCGACAACGAAGAGTTGCCTGCATTCATCGTGTTGGTTTCAGCGGGACAAGGAGGACAACCGCTATACTCTCGTCTTTGGGGTAACGGGTTCCTCGATTCCAAGTACCAGGGCGTGCAATTTCGTGGTGGCCAGGATCCGGTGCTCTATCTTTCCAATCCCGAAGGAGTGTCCTCGGCCCGTCGCCGTGCCCAACTTGATGCCATCAGCTCACTCAACCAACATCAATTCCAAAAGGAACTCGACCCCGAGATTGAATCGCGGATTGCCCAGTACGAGATGGCCTATCGAATGCAAACCAGCGTACCGGAGGCGACTAATTTCTCGGACGAACCAGAGTCCACGTTTGAGCTATACGGTGAAGATGCTCGCACTCCGGGAACCTTTGCCGCTAATTGCTTACTTGCCCGACGGTTGGCGGAACGTGACGTGCGATTCATTCAATTGTACCACCAGGGCTGGGATCAACACTCAAATCTACCAAAGCAAATCAAAGGACAAGCAAAGGAAACCGATCAATCGTCGGCGGCTTTGGTGAAAGACCTGAAGCAGCGTGGTTTACTCGATGACACACTTGTGATTTGGGGCGGTGAGTTCGGCCGCACATCGTATACGCAAGGCGTGCTGACCAATAACAACTACGGTCGTGACCATCATCCGCGATGTTTTACAACATGGATGGCTGGCGGTGGCATCAAACCGGGAATCACGCATGGCGTGACGGACGAGTTTGGTTACAACGTCGTTGAAGATGGAGTGCACGTGCATGATTTCAACGCAACCATCTTGCACTTGATGGGAATTGACCACGAACGTTTGACGTTCAAGTATCAAGGTCGCCGCTTTCGACTAACCGACGTCCATGGCGATGTGTTGCACAACATTATTACCTGAAAACGCCATTTTAGATGACCTGAAATACGGAGCCGCAATTCACGACGGTTTGGAAACGATGCGATTCAAGAGGTTCACGAACCTACAGGTGCGCTAACCTGCAGGTGTATGGAGGGGCGAACCCACAGATAGCGAGGCTATCGTCATGACAACTGCCCCCAACCGATCAACCAACCGTCGATGCGAAAGCCCGCTTGTTGCCAACGACGAAAGAACCACAGGCTTGCCCCATAGATTGTAGCAAGCTCGAAGAGGTGCCGAACGACCATCGGGCGAAATGTGGCGGACCACCAAAAATATTCGTCTAACCCTGTTCCTGTAAAAACCAGGCGCCCCAATTCGACACCGACCGCTACGACGACGGCTAACGAGAGTATCGTGGCAACGAGTATCTTGCGAGGACGTTTCGTTTTGGCACAGGATGCCTGAACATTCATCGTGAACCATGCCGCAGCCGCCATGACGAAAAACATGATCGCCAACGATATCGGCTTCATGATCAACAACAAAAAGTCGTTGCCGGATTCAAAGTTGACTGTGGTATTCAAAAAGTGAGATTCCAAGATCCGACTGGAAGCTTGCCGCAACACAATGCCAACAGCGATCAAGAATGTCACCAACAACAAACCCTTGATCGTCCAAGCACTGGGGCTGGCAGAGGCATCATCCGATGCTTGTCGGTCAATCAAGCGAAAATGCAAAAGCGGCGAAAAGAGCGAGAGTGTCACCAGACACCATGGGACGATTAGTGCAGAGTCAATCAACCAAATGGCCCACATTAACTTGGGCAAAGGACCGACGGGAAAATGGGGATTAGGGGCAACCCAAAGGGCAAGTAGTGATGAAGTAAGAATTTGAAGCAAAACGGGAATGGCAAATAGAAAGCAGAGACAAGCCAGTGTTAATGGCCGAGACTCATTCGGTTCTCGCCAAAGCCACCAAATGGCGACTTGCAGTGCGATGGCCAATTCGAGCCCCGCCGATGCAGCATCGAAACCGCCAAGCAAGTCCGTGAGGAAGCTCGTGTGCGAGAAGGTCACTCCTTGAATCGCAAAATACAACAGACGCAGCATTACCCAATAGGCAACCCAAATCGCGACCGTGATCCATACGGTATTGATGAAACTGCGGCGTCGATGTTCTGCTTGCGTTGGTTCCATGACGTTTGCTTACGCGATGATGGAAAAACCTGTCTCACGAATCGCCCGTTAGTATAACGGCACAAGGCATGCATAACTTCAATCGGCTTCGCCGCCGACTTCTTTGATCACATCAGCAAAGGGCATTTGGTTACAAACGCCGAAGTGAGGTTCGCGTGTCATGCGTGCTCGAACCATCGCAGGCGACGACAAGCCACATAGAAACCGGGCACGATCGCGGGCAGTAGCAAGTGGCTCGGGGTACTTTTCAGCCATTTCGTCGATCGCGATCTTGGCGGATCGACCAATCGATCGATGCGTTGTCTCGGGAAGCGAAAAGGGACCATTACCAAGACAAAAACTACAACTCCCGCATGCTTGGCTTGTTTCACCGAAGTGTAATGACAGTCGAGCGGCCAAACATGAATGAGCCTCGGCAAGCTCAAATACTTGATCCAAACGTCCAACGTCTGTTTCTTCGCGTTTGAGCATTCGCTTGGCGAACTCCTCGGCCAGCGACTCAGCACACTGCGGACGTTTGACCCACCGATAGCCGTGAGTCAAATCGCTTACCTTCACCTCCAACCATCCCTTTTCGGCCATGTATTCGATTGCCTTGATAATTCGATCTCGATCGGTGTCGAGTCGTTTTGTCGCCAAGGTAACGTTAAGCGTAAACCATGTCCGACCTTTCGTTAGCATCGACAACAACGACGCAGCAAACTCACGTGATGAGCCGCTAAGTTTGCCGAGAATATGCTTCGACGTGACTTGCGGTTGGATTTTGTAACTTTCATAGCGTGGCGATGTCGCCTGCAAAAAACCGTCAAGTTCCATGTAGGTGAGTAGTGTCCGAACCACCAAAATTCGAATATCGGACTCCGAAGAAAGTCGGTAATGTGAAATATGAAACGAGTCGCTATGGCCGCTGAGAATTTCGATCATTCGCCGAATGTTGCGGCGTGAGGGCGTATCGCCGTAGGAAAAATTGTCGAGCACGATTCGGTCTTCGGGAACAACTAGCATTTCGCAAATTGCATCTTTGCCATCGCGACCGGCGCGGCCTGTTTCTTGAGCGTAGGCTTCAAGCGATTTCGGCGGATTAAAATGGTAGACATAGCGAATATTTGACTTATCGATGCCCATTCCAAACGCGATCGTAGCAACGACAATGCCTGATTTGCTTTGAATGAATTCGTTTTGTATCTTGATTCGCTCATCGGGATCGAATCCCGCATGGTATGCGGTGGCCACGATCCCATCTTCGGTTAGTTGTTCCGCGATCTCTTCTGCTGCTCGTTGCGTGGTGACGTAGATTAACGTGGAACCCGCTTTGCGAGTTCGGAGTTGTTTCAACAAATGAGCGTATTGATTGCTTTGATCAAGCACGATGCTGCGAAGATGCAAATTGGATCGAAAGAACGTCGTACGAATCGCATCTTCATCCGCAATTGCAAACGCGGCTTGAATGTCCTGCAAAACCGATGGGGTTGCAGTTGCGGTGAGCGCCAAAACACGCTGGGCTGAAAAACCTTCCGCAACTTTGGCGAGTTTCAAGTAGTCGGGACGAAAATTGTGCCCCCACTGGCTGATGCAATGGGCTTCGTCGATCGCGAACAGCGATATCTTCAATTCGCTTAGCGATGCAATGAAGCGTTCATTGAAAAAACGCTCTGGTGCAACGTACATCAACTTGATACTGCCGTCGCGAATCCCTTTCATTGCACTCCGAAATTCGGATGGCGGCATCGAGGAATCGAGTCGCGCCGCAGCGATGCCTCGTTCTTGCAATGCATCGCATTGATCTTTCATCAGCGCGATCAATGGCGAAACGACGACCGTCGTCCCCGAAAAAATCTGGCTCGGCAATTGGTAACACAAGCTTTTGCCACCGCCGGTTGGAAACACAGCCGCGACGTTTTTGCCCTCGAGCAATCGCGTGATAACCGCTTCTTGGCCCTCGCGGAACTCATCAAGTCCAAATTGGTCTTTTAGTAGTCTTTGATATTCCATTGGTCACTGAATCCATCCGCCGCCGAGCACTCGTTCGTCATCGTAGACCACAGCGGCTTGTCCCGGCGCGACTGCTTTTTGTGGTGAATCGAACTGAACGCTAAATCTCTTTGGGTCGTCTTCGGCCAAAGTGACTCGGCCCGGTAGCGGTGACCCGTTGTAGCGAATTTGGATTGCCACCGAAGAGGGTATCGACTGGGGATCGACGAGCCAATTCGCTTCCGATGCGGCAAAGTGATCACGCAGAAGTGATTCGGGTGGCCCAATCACGACGCGATTGGTGTCGGTTTCAATGCGAATGACAAAATGAGGGGTGCCCATTGCGACGCCCAACCCTTTGCGTTGCCCGACGGTGAACGCTTCGTAGCCCTGGTGATCACCGACGACTTTCCCGTCGACTGTCACGACCTGGCCCGCCGTCGCTCCGACCATCTCGGGGCGGCGTGCTTTCACAAAGTCGCTGTGGTGTCCTTGTGTGACAAAGCAAATCTCTTGGCTGTCCTTTTTACCCGCGACGCCCATGCCCAAACTTGAAGCGATTTCACGAATGGTTGGTTTATCAAACCCACCGACTGGTAGCATCATCCGTTTCAGTCGTTCGGCACCAATTCCGAACAGGGCGTATGACTGATCTTTGTTGCCATCGAGTCCGCGATGCAGTTGGGGGCCATCCTCGCCGTGAAGAAGCCTTGCATAGTGACCGGTCGCGACGAAATCGGCATCCACACCATCGGCATAATCAAACAAACGACCAAACTTGATCCAGTGGTTGCATTTCACACAAGGATTGGGGGTTCGGCCGCTAAGGTAGTCGTCGACGAAATAATCGACGATCCGGCGGAAGTCTTCTTGCAGATCGAGTGCATAGAACGGAATCCCCATTTTCGAGGCGACTCGCCGGGCATCGGCGGCATCCGAAGCGGTGCAACACCCCTGTTTATGGTCGGCCCGAGCTTGCTGCAATCCACCCAAAACCGGTAAAGAGCTCTGATTTCTTGCCTCGCCGGCACCTTCGCTGCGGGGGTCCACCGTGCAAACCCGGGCTGATTCCTCGCCATGTCGCATAAACACGCCGATACATTCGTGGCCCGCTTTGAGCAGGAGGTGAGCCGCGACACTCGAGTCGACGCCGCCGCTCATTGCCAGTACCACGCGTGCCATGTTTTTTTTCTCTCGTCGTCGATATGATGAATGAACTAAGCGATTACCCCTTCACCCTTGATCATATCCTGGAGTCGAACCAAAGAATGGATGCGGAACTAGTTCAACGCAGCAAGAAGATCCGCGATCGTCTGGTCCAACTCGGAGACTCTCTTGACTACGCTGGCAAACAGGATGAAATCAAGGCCATCGAAGGTCAAATGGGCCAACCGACATTCTGGGACGATAACGAATCGGCCCAGAAAACGGTCGCTCAGTTGAAGGGGCTAAAGGTCATTGTCGGGCCAATGCAAGAATTGTCTACCTCGGTTGACGATTTGGCCGCCTTAATCGAGATGGCCGAAGAGGACCAATCGATCGCCGACGAGGTGGCTGCCGAGGTCGATCGGCTCGAGGGAATCCTTGACGAATTAGAGCTCAAAGCACTGTTGAACGGCACCAACGACGGAGCCGGTGCGATCGTTACGATCAACGCTCGGGACGGCGGAACCGACGCGAACGATTGGGCCGATATGATGCTACGAATGTACTCGGCATGGGCGGTCGCCAGCGACTACAAAATCGAACTGCTCGACCGGCAAGAGAACGAAGAAGCGGGAATCAATCACGCATCCATCGCCGTTCGCGGCCCGATGGCCTACGGCTATTTGAAGGGCGAAGAAGGGATGCACCGGTTAGTACGAATCAGTCCATTCAACAGTGAGGGCAAACGGCAAACCAGTTTTGCGGCCGTCAGCGTCTCGCCCGAGATTGATGATTCCATCGAGATTGACATTGAAAAGAAAGACGTCCGCGAAGACACTTACCGCGCCGGTGGTGCGGGCGGACAACATGTCAACAAGACCGACAGCGCAGTTCGCTTGACACACGTCCCGACCAATACGGTCGTGCAATGCCAAAACGAACGGAGCCAACACCAAAACCGTGATACGGCCTGGAAAATGCTGCGTGCAAAAATGGCACGCGTTGAAGAAGAGAAACGGGAAGCCGAAGAAGCGTCAAAGTATGCGACGCAGGCAAGAACCGGGTTTGGAAGCCAAATACGCAACTACTTCTTGCACCCGGACCAACGCGTCAAAGATGCTCGCACAGGCCATTACGTTGGCAATTTCAACAGCGTCATGGACGGAAGTGAGTTACAAGGTTTTTTGGATGCGTTCTTACGTTTACGAGCGGGGAAACAACAGTAGAGGACTTAACCATGCCTTCGATCTTTACAAAAATTATCGATCGCGAAATTCCAGCGGACATTGTTTACGAAGATGATGAATGTTTGGCATTTCGCGATATCACCCCCAAAGCACCAACACACATTTTGGTCATCCCAAAGCGAGAAATTGTTTCGCTCGCCGATTTGACCGACGAAGATGAAAAAATCGTCGGGCACTGTATTTTGGTCGCCGCCAAGGTGGCCCACAGCGAAGGGCTGGCCGCTGGATACCGAGTTGTCGTGAATTGTGGTAGCGACGGAGGCCAAGAAGTGCCGCACCTGCATTTCCACATTTTGGGTGGACGCCAAATGACGTGGCCACCCGGTTAAGGCAAAGTGGCCACCCGGTTAAGGCAAAGTGGCCACCCGGTTAAGGCAAATCGGGATGCGGATGGGGCGGCGTGATTTCGAGTGACAACTGTAACCGTTTCGCAGCCTCCGATTCACCGGCCGAATCGAGCCGTTCGATTAGCGATACCGTCGGTCCGACTTGCACCACCATTGGCAAAGCATCGACTCTTTCTTCGAGCCGAGTCATCAGCGAAGCAACATCCGGTGGCGGAATCGTTCGCCACAATACTGCTTCGGCTAACCTCGCGATCGCGGGCCGTTCATTGTCACGGCTAAGTCCTTTGAGTGCCTGTGTCGCTTCCGCTCGACTTCCCGATGACAACAACCAACTGGCGGCTACCAAGCGGACGGCTGGTGATGGATCTTCAAGCCTGGCAAGTGCTGACTTGATCGTTTCCGCTGGTACTTGGCGACTTTTCCATGCCACCGGCAACAACGCTAGAACCATCGCGGGCAAGGGCCGACGATCGAGTTGTCCGACCAACTCCAACGCGATCGCACTTCGACCGCTTCGCCATGCTGATTGAGCCGCCATCATCGACAACCATTGCTGTCGCCATATCGGCGGACGTTCCTTCAGCGAATCAAGCAAAGCAAGCAGCGCTTTGTCGAATTCACGCTGCTCAAATTGAGCCATCGCCGCAGCTTGCTTTTCACTGACGTTGCCAGGTTCAATCCAAAGCACTCGAGCAGCGGAAAACGAATTTTCTTTGCCATCTTTGGCGAACCGAATGGTGATCCGTTTGGCGTCAAACTCGGTAATTTCGCCCTCCAGAACTTCGATTGCTTGCGGGTACCAACTGTTTTGAACCGACGCTGACCGCTGCGACTGCAGCCAAATTTTGTCAACTTGCTGTTGTTCTTGCGCGGCCGATGAATGCGAGGCGAATGCGAAAACAGTGCAACCGACGACGACAAATGGCTTCATGGCGCCGACTCCTGGAGGAGTTCACTTGCTTTCCCTAACGATCGAATATCGACGTAGTGATATTGGCCGTTATTCTGCGAGGCCAAGTCAATCAGAAAACTGTTGTTTGGTGCGACCGGGTCGGTACCAAATTCGATTGCATGGATCGTTGCTCCCACTTGCTGAGCACGACGCCGAATCTCGGCTAGCTGGGACCCCGACAATCGTGGAATTCTCGCATCGGTCAGAAAGAAGATCACGTCAGGTCCCATTTTTAACGCCATTTTCAATGCACTTTCGTGCTCGGTGCTGCCGAACGCCTTGACGGATTCAACATACCGGATCGCTCGACGGATGATCGCTTCCTCACCGACCATCAACCCAAGCCCAGCATGTTCGGTTTGAAATGGCCTTGGTTGTTGGTTGTAGAAGATCAACTGAAAACGTTGGCGTTCGGAAAGAGATTTCAAACTCTTGATCATCTCTCGCTTCGCCGCTCGCAGTGGCAAGCCACCGTTGCCATTCATGCTGTCGCTGCGATCAAAAACGTAAACGAACCGAGAACCGCTTCCCGACACGCCGAAAACGGTCGTTGTGGTGTTGTTCGAATCTCCCTCCGTGCCGGGCGGACGTTTGGAATCGAATGCGTCGCCATCGAGCGAGGTTTTGCCGGCCAACCCTGTGCCGGAAATGGGTGAGGGAGCCCGTTTCATTTCGCTAAGAATTCCGGCCAAATCAATCGGTGGCGACAAATCCGCGGGTGGCGCCGCAGAAGAGGCGGAGTCAGAGGAGGTCGCCGAAGTGCTATCGCTGGTCATTTCGGGCTTAATCGGTTCCGCTGTATCGACGTAACGGTCTCGATTCGGCATGCGATGAACCATGGCGATCCCCACCGGACGGTCGACCTCGGAACCGGTTCCGGATGGGGCTTGGTACCAAATTAGCCCGATCACGGTCAACAAGACGACATGAAAAACAACCGAAAGCAACATCGCCGGCAAGGTTCGCTCGGGCAACTCTAACTCCACCGCATCTGACGACGGGGGAATCGATTGAATCGGGGAAGCGGGCATGCGGGTCAGTTGGCTGAAAAAAGGGGGAAAAGCGGGAATTTTCGCTCGGATCTGAGCCTTGCACCCGAATGCGTCACTTTTCAGATTCGGCTTGGGCAATTAGGTTAATGGGCCTTCCTATTCTAACGCTATCACGCCACTTGAGTGCAGTCCGCCAGCATGAATCATGCCGGTGAGCCGACTTGGTCGTCATTTAAGACATTTGGCTACATTGGAAGATAACTGAATCGCTTTACCCTGCGGAGAAAAACCTCGTGAGCAACGCTCGATACCTATTTACTAGTGAATCTGTCAGCATGGGCCATCCCGACAAGCTGGCCGACCGTATTTCCGACGGCATCCTTGACGCATTGCTTGCGAAAGACCCCAACAGCCGCGTGGCATGCGAGACGATGGTGACAACCGGCATGGCGATTGTTGCTGGTGAGATTTCGACCAAGGCCGTCGTTCAATACTCCGACGTGATCCGTGAAGTGATCAACGAAGTCGGCTATACCGATGACGAAATGGGAATTTGTGGCAACACCTGTGCCGTCTTGGTCTCGCTCGACACGCAAAGCCCCGACATCGCACAAGGCGTCAACGAAGATGGTGCTTCGGGCAAAGACGTCGGCGCTGGCGACCAAGGTTTGATGTTTGGCTACGCTTGCAAAGACACGCCCGAACTGATGCCGCTACCAATCGCGCTTTCGCATCGGATCATCAACCGTATTACCGAAGCTCGCTTTGCCAAGGAAGTCGATTGGTTGCGTCCCGACAACAAGTCACAAGTGACGGTGGAATACGAAGGATCGACTCCGGTTCGTATCGATACGGTCGTCGTCAGCGCTCAACACAGCCCCGATGTGTCGAACGAAGACATTCGCGAGTTCATTATCGAAAACGTGATTAAGCCTTCGATCCCTGCGGAATTGGACAAGGGCGACATCAAGTACCACATCAACCCAACGGGCCGATTTGTGGTCGGCGGACCTCACGGCGACTGCGGTTTGACGGGACGCAAGATTATCGTGGATACCTACGGTGGATGGGGTCGTCACGGTGGTGGTGCGTTTAGCGGCAAGGATTCGACCAAGGTTGACCGCAGTGCCGCATACATGGCCCGCTATGTTGCCAAGAACATCGTTGCATCCGGCTTGGCCGAGCGATGCGAGGTTCAACTAGCGTACGCAATCGGCGTAACCGAGCCTGTTAGCGTTCACGTTGACACCGAAGGAACGGGCAAAATCGGTGACGACAAGCTTTGTGCACTCGTTCGTGAAAATTTCCCACTGACACCATCAGGCATCATCGAGCATTTGCAACTTCGTCGTCCGATCTTCCGGCAAACCAGTGCAGGCGGACACTTTGGTCGCGAAGGCGATGCATTTACTTGGGAAAAAACGGACAAAGCCGAAGCGTTGGCCCAAGCGGCCAGCACCGTGGCAACCGCGTAGTGCGGTGCGACGCAAGCGAAGCGAGCAGCCGCTCGGATTGCGCTGGCCCGCTCCCGTTGGTCGCTAGAATCGTGTCATGACAACATCAATTCCAGCAATAACGGATGTAGGTTTAACGCACGTTTGACGTTGGAGTCTCCACTCTTGGAGTGTGTCGAAGCACTCGAAAGCGTGAACTCCAACTCGCTGCGTTTATGCCGCCTTAACGACCAAGGAAATCCCTGTGCAACTTGTGTGGACCACCGATCCGCATTTCGACCATGTCGATGCGGATGAATTTGATCGGTGGTTCGCCGACGTTGCCTCGCGGTCACCCGATGGCATTATCATTACGGGGGATCTCTCCGAAGGCGATGACGTGTTCGTGCAACTCCGGCGACTCGCCTCGTCGTTCACGATCCCCATCTATTTTGTCCTGGGTAACCACGACTTCTACAAGAGTTCGATTGGCAAAACGCGGCAACGCGCCGTGTCGCTCACTCGCGACCAAACACACCTTCACTATCTCACGGACATTGGCCCCATCCAACTCAGCGAAGGCGTTTACCTGGTCGGCGAAGATGGGTGGGGCGATGCGACGATCGGCAACTACGAAGCGTCACCGATTCGGCTTGGCGACTTTGAGCAAATCGATGATTTTCGCATGGCCACATCCAACCAGCGAAAAAGTTTGCTGCAACAACAAGGTGCTGACTCTGCGGAACGGCTTCGAACAAAGCTCCTTTCCGTACCTCAAAATGCGAAGGAAGTATTGATCGCCACTCACATTCCACCGTTCGCTGAAGCGTGTTGGTACGAGGGACGAACAACCGACGAATACTGGGCACCGTTTTTTGTTTGCGGAAGCATTGGCCAAATGCTCATGGATGCCTGCCTCGCTCGTCCCGAATGCAATTGGACGGTGCTATGTGGCCATACTCATCACGATGGCGTCGCCAAACTCGCGGAGAACTTAACCGTTTACACAGGAGCGGCCCAATACGGACATCCCGCGATTGAGGCAATCATCGAAGTCGAGCCAAACCGGGCAGCACTTGTTCGTTGAGCCTGAGCGCGATTGCCTGCATCTCTTCGGGCTGCCGAATTTGTAGCGTCGCACCGAATTCGGACAAAATCGATCGGTATCGCATCGGAATCGCCGTCACTGCAGCGATTTGAAGGATTTGCGGCGCCGTCAACGCTAACGTCGTGATCGCCCGGCATTTTACGGCCAAGGTCTTAGGCGTCATTTCCCAAACAACAAACACCGTTCGTTTAGGTCGCCGCAACAGGCTATTAACCAAACCTAGGACTTCATCCTCATCGGCGATTCGAACCGATACCCGAACCGAATTCGTAGCACCGCCCAGGCAAAAACATCGAACCGTCTCTACCCAACGGCTACCGTCTTCGCAAACAATCCAGACCACCTCAGGTGATACGATTTCGGGTGAAATGTCGAGCGAAGTTGAAGCCCGTTCACTCATGACGACTTCTCATCCTTGCTTTTCAGCTCCGCTTCGATGCGACGGATTAACCGCGACCGAGTGATTCCTAGTGCGCGAGCTGCGGCGGCTCGATTTCCGTCAGTCGCCTCCAACGCACTTTCGATCATCTTCATCTCGTAGGCTTCGAGCTTCTTATCGAGCGAGATCGTTGTGACCTTTTCTGACTGGGGCTTCGCATGGGGGTGGTAAGATCGAATCGCAAGAGGCAGATGCTCGGGCCCAATGGAATCGCCAGGCGCGATTCGAATCGCATGTCGAATCGCGGCGTCAAGCTCGTCAAAGTTGCTCGGCCAAGGATACACAACCAAAGAATCCATCGCCGCGCGGCCAATCCGTTCCGCACGCCCCTCACCGGCCGCTCGACGGGCATCGAGTATCGCGGAGGCTAACAGCGGAATATCTTTAACACGCGACGCTAATGGCTCAAGCGTAATCGTCAACGCGCCGACCATTTCCACCAAATCAGAGATAAGTTGACGTGGCACTGCGTCTGTTTCAATCGAAAGTTTGTGCGGTAGTTCACGCTCTTCAATAAGAGCCTCGTTGAGGATCGTTGGTTTATCGCAACACAATCCAATCACACGAAAACGGTCGTCGAACAGATCAACCAAATGCACCAAATGACGCTGGGCGTCGATCGGCATGTCATCCAATTCGCGGACGATCACCGTCGCCAATGCGTCGGGTGAATCAGTCAATTGATTGATCGCCGAGACAATCGACGCATCGAGCAACTCGGGGTCCATCAACGGCCCGTCGACCATCACGAGCGGCTCGCGGTCAGCATTGGCATGGTGAATGTGGCGAGCGATTGATTCAGAAGCAGACCCCGTTGGCCCAAAAAATCCAAGATGGGAACGCACCGATGCAGCAACTTGCAATCTTGATCGAGTGCGACGTGAGGCTAGCGAAGTGCCGACGGTGGCGATCGTTGCTATCGACGAGTGTCGTTTTCGCCAAGTATCAAGCTGTTGCCGAATCAACGCAGCGTCGGTGAGGTCTTCGTTGGTGGTGCGATCGTCGAAGTCACCACCGATCGCAAACACAATGGTCGATTCGTTTTGCCCGATGCGAACAAAGCGAACATCCAACGACTCGATTCGATGGACCGCTGGTGAACCTGATTTCGAGGGCAAATGAGGTTGCACTCGCAGCGATGCGGTTCCTCGTGCCAATAACCCAGGCGGAGCCGAGAGCGTTGCGGCAAGTTGATCCATTGGATCATCCGAGACGGGACTGCCGGCGACCGCGCGACGGTCGAGCAGCGTTTCCACATCGATGCCGAGCCATACCGCCGTGGCAGCCGACAAATAAACGAGTTTCCCGTCGGGACCAATCGCCCAAACGGGTGCGTCGGATGCATCAAACAGACGCATCAAATTTCGGATTTTCGTTCCAGCGGTCATGGAGCGTGTCAATCGGAAGTCGTGATCGTTTTGGTTGCCAAACAGTGCCTGTCACGCAAACAGTGCCTGCCACGCAAACAGTGCCTGCGGTGCAAACAGTGTCGGCTACGCATGCAGTGGCGGCAACCAAAGAGACTTCCGCCAGCCCCTAAAAGACGTCCAAGATGAAATGGTGGCCTTGGTGGAAACGACGGCTACTTGGATAGTAGTTGTGCCACTTCTTGTTATAGACCGGAATCTGCATTTCTGGGGGATAGCGGTTGTACATGCTATCGCTGCTCTGAAAATACTGCTGGCTATAAAAGTTTTGTGGATAGTATACGTAGGGATAGTGGTAAAAGCGATTCCAGTCGCGGGTGCTGGCTTGGCCGCCCCAGTTCTGGCCGTAGGCACGTTGCTCAGCAGACGCGGATTCTGCAAGGGCGAGGCAACTGCAAGAAACCACAGCAGCAATTAGTAAATGGCGGATCATCCGGTATTCTCCCACTCGGGGTTTCAGTCACGGGTTTTCTGGTGCTGCGGAAAAGGCCATTGGCCAGCGCCGATTCGCACGCCCGCAGCGTTGGTCGTAAAGGAACGTACCAGGACTATCGGCACATTCAGCACCATCGGTTGAGTCGTTCATGACACGAATTGTGAGTGAAAATTCAGTCCATCCGGCAAGTGGGGCAAAGAAGTGACTTCTCACAAACCACCTTTGCCACCTATGATGCATAAGTCGAGATTGCGGAGGAATCCGCGCTTTCACCCCAAATGTCCCCTATTTTGTTGGTTCAACGCATGTCGATTCGCCAGTTCTTCGGAAGCGTGCTGCTCATTTTTACAGTCCTCACCGCAACATTTACGGTGTTTTTTTTCCAAAGCCACGCCGTCGCCTGCCCGTTTTGTAGTGCGGTAGGCCAGACGCTGAGACAGGAAATGTCGGTCATGGACGCGGTCGTGATCGCAACTTCGGTCGCGGGTGACGCGGCGCGGGACCCCGATACCGGCGAAGTCCGCATGCGAATCGAGCAGGTCCTCAAAGGAGGGGAGTTTGTCAAAAAAGGGCAGGAGGTTAACGCCATCTACTATGGTGATGTCCTACCGGGGCGGAGATTCATGCTTTCCGGTGTCGACCCCGAGGAAATGCAATGGTCGTGCCTTCCGCTGAGTGAACGGGCCGAAGCGTACGTCGCCAAGCTGACTTCACTACCCGATTCCGAATCAGAACGATTGCGTTTTTACTACGACTATCTTCAAGATGAAGAAACAATGCTTTCGCGAGACGCCTACGACGAGTTTGCGATCGCTCCCTATGCGTCACTGAAAGAACTAAAACCAGCGATCGATCATGCCAAATTGATGGAGTGGCTGACCGATCCTGAATGCAGCGTCGACCGCAAACGGTTGTATTTGACGATGCTAGGTGTCGTTGGTGACCATTCTGACTTACCCATTCTCGAGCAAATGCTACGGAGTTCACAAAAGAGCTCGCGCAGTGGATTGGATGCCTTGGTTGGATGCTATTTGACGCTGGCTGGTGAAGAAGGGCTGCCGGTCGTGAACGAGCTCTTTCTGAATAACAAAAAGGCCTCCTATGCCGATACCTATGCGGCAATCATGGCAATTCGGTTTCATGGGACCGAAGGGGATGTGATCCCACGAAGCGCCTTGGTCGAATCGCTCCATCATGTACTGGACCGACGGGACTTGGCCGATTTGGTGATTCCTGATCTGGCACGTTGGGCCGACTGGAGCCAGGTTGAGAGGATGAAGGAATTGTTCCTCAAAGCGGATCCCGATAACAACTGGGTCCGAGTTCCCGTGGTCAACTACTTACGAGCATGTCCGCTTCTCGAGGCCAAAATGGCCCTAGAGGAGCTCAAAAAAGTGGATCCAGATAGCGTGAAACGGGCGAATTCGTTCTTTTCGATTCCCGTACCTGCGCAAGACACGGGCAGTTCGAGCTCGTCGATCAAGCAGAAAAACGAGGCAAAAATCGCGGCTGCGACGGATTTCGACTCCAATCGCAAGCCGAGCGTGGGTGGCCCCACGGCATCCGCCGAACCCTTCATTGCTAGTCCGCTGGCCTCCTCATCCCCTGCGGTCGAGGCAGCGAACCCTTGGCGGTTGGTTTACGTAGTTTCCTTAGCACTGTCCACGATCATGATTGGACAATTCTTGCTTTTGTCAGGCGGGCCGGAAACCGACCGCCTGTAGCCGACAATCCTCGTTGCATTAGGTCACCAAGAAAGAAATGTCTGCGGAACTACAGATGTCGACAGCGGCGGATGCGGTAGAATTTCCGTATCGAGCGGTCAGTCGTGCGGCGATTGCGTCGCTCTTTTTTTTCGTCCTCGCCCTTCCTGGTCTCATTCCGACCTTTGCCCCCATGCTGTTCCTCGCAGTAGTCGGCCTCGGAGCGGCAATCGTGGGAGTGCGGGCAATCCGGAACTATCCCGAAGAATACAGTGGTCGAGGCTTGGCGACGTTCGGCATGGCCGCCAACGCATTACTGTTAGTTGGCGGACTTTGTCTGCACACCTACATTTACTTGACCGAAGTCCCCGACGGCTACACAAGGATTCCGTTCTACGAACTCCAGCAACCCGAAAATGGGCCTGATATGCCGACCGCTTTCGCAGCCGACATCGATGGAGAGAACATTTTCATCAAAGGTTATATCCATCCGTCGTCCGGCAGCGGGCTACTGCGTCAATTCATTCTCGTTCCCGATCTTGGCACATGCTGTTTCGGCGGCCAGCCCAAGAGTAGCGACATGATCGAAGTTACCTTAACGGGAGGCAAGAGTGCCGAAGGAAGTATGATGAAACGTAAATTGGCAGGCAAATTTATATTGAACCGGATTCCACAGAAAAAGACTGATTTTGACAACATCGTCTATTATCGGTTAAAAGCAAACTTCGTGAAGTAAGCGAACGCCATTTTTCGCTCTGCGGAACGACTGATTGAGACGCACTTTTTCGGAATAACATTTCGGAACAAAAGGGCAACTCGATCAAGTTCACACCCTATCCACGCGTCAAACGGAACCGCATGACTCTACGTCAACCGCTTCAATCGACAAAGACTTGTGTTGATGTCGGTAGGCATCTCTTCACTGGGTTTTCCTTCACTGGGCTGCTCGCTGGATTGCTACTAACGGCATCGATATCTAGTTCCTTGATAGCAGCCCCGCCCGAATCACGAACTCAAACCGGAACCAGTGAGCAAGTGGAAACTCGCAAACCGGTTGAAGTCCGCAAGAGCAGTGAAGCATCACTTGCGAAAGGCGACATCACGTTCGACGATTTGAAATTCGACATCGAAAAGAATGCGGTGTTTGAAAAGTCGCTGTTGACCAAAGACGTCAAAAAGCTAAACGGGATGAAAGTCAAACTGCGCGGTTACATTCTGCCGAGCACGTTGTTTAAAGAGACTGACATCGAGCAGTTCGTGCTTGTGCGAGACAACCAAGAATGCTGCTTTGGTCCCGGGGCGGCCCTGTTTGATTGTGTCATCATTGAAATGGTTCCCGGCAAAACGACGGACTTTGTCACGAGGCCCGTTACCGTCGAAGGCAAGTTCAAGATTGACACCGAAAAATACAAATACCCAGGCGGTATCGGCCCGGGTGGCGCAAGCCATTTTTCCATCTTCAAAATCGCGGGCGAATCAGTCCGGTGAGGACCGACGTTCAGGGAACTCGGATAACCCTACAAACCTTCGGTCCATCCTTGTCGTGGTTGTTCGTGGATGACCACTGAAGCATGCTCGGATAATTCCTTGATTCGTTGGCTTGTTTTTTCAACCGCTTTTTCGTTGATCAGCGGCAACAGGGAGAGCCGAAACGAGGCTGTTTCCCCTGGCTCGATCGTGACAACGCGATCCTGTTCCGATTCGAACGAACGCCGATTGGGAAAGTTCGTCGCGGGCTCCATCCCGATCACATAGCCATCACTTTCTGCAGCCGTATTCTTCCATAGAATGAAATGCGGCAACTTGCTAACGTTGTACGTGACCGCCATGCCTCTCGCACGATCCTTCGACCGTATCATCGTGGTCGTCTCATTCGAATCGTCGTGACAGAGCTTGGCAAAATAGACTCGTTCCTGGTACCCAACCTCCGGTTCACCAAATTGATTCCAGCTTCCGATCTCGCCTGCCGACAGATCGTTCTTCGGTGCAAGTTCCTCTATCGGAGCTTCCAATACGGCACCATTTTCCAGTACAGGCAAACCGATATTGATGTGGTAAAGCAATTGCATCGTCGATGGTGTCGACAATTCGTTAGTGACATCATCCATCACGTAGACACGGTGGCTACCCGCATGAACCCGCAATCGGCTCTTTAACCTCAATCGCTTGAAAAACAATCGAGCCTCGATCACTTCGCCGATCAATTCCAGTCGCCCCGACGCTTCATCATATTCAATCGACAACGAATCTGCGGCCAAGTTGCCAATCCGTCCATGTAGCGGGTAGACCAATTGGCCCTGCTCATTGTGCTCTGGAGCACCGTTGCTTTCCAATCCACATCGCACGACAAGTTCGTCGAATCCTTCAAGCCAACCCAATCCGCTCGGTTCGAAAGTGGGAACCAAGGATGGATGAACGGGGCCCGAAATGGGGGAATCCCAACCGAATCGGACGCCTTCGGATTCCAATTTCCAAATCGCCATACCACGCGTCGGCAATACCATCACTCGCATTACCCCGGTATCCAACTCGACGACTTCGACACCGTCCGCAGCGCCCCCCACGAATCGACCATGGCGTGTTTCGATAACTCCTTCGCGAGTTTCCACGGATATCGTCAGCGGCGATTTATCATCCCACTTGATTTCCGCTTCGCGTCGATTCCAACTTCGATGCGTCGTTGTTTCGGTCATGTATCTTGATTCCTTGTTCACTTTCGTTTTTCAACCACGAAGATCGTGAGTTTCGCGTCCTGACAAAGGACCCGTCTTTTCTGCAATTCGTCCCCGGCACTGTTGCCGCGCGGTGCCGTAGCAAATACAACATAGTTGCTGCGACGACCATTAAACGCAGTAATTTTCATCTCACCAGACGTCTTCCCACCTGACGCACAACCCGAAAAAACGAACTTCAGCGTGTCAGCCTGGCCACGTCCTATATCTGCAAGAACAAAGGGTACATCGAATCATGAGTAGCGTGAAGTTGGACAGTGGTCTAATTAGAGGCGACAGCGTCAAGGGAATTTTGGATTCGGCGTTCGACTCAAACGGTGGCTTGTTACGATTGACCCCAACTTGGGTCCCTCGGTCTTTTCTTCATCCAGGGCGACGTATCAAGTTGCATCCATCGGACTATTATCGTTTCGGTGCTGACCGCGGGGGGATCGACGAACGGTGGTTCGGCAGTACCACCGAAGCCGCTAATGAAGGCCGCGTTTGGCACGAAGGTCTGAGTTTCTGCTTGTTCGAAGGCAAGAAGTTTCTGCTTCGCGACGCGGTGGATGAACGAGGCAACGACTTGGTCGGCGAAGCGACTTTTTCAAAATACAATCGCTGGCCAGTCTACTCAAAATTCTTTGATAACATGGGGCCCATTCCCCATCACATGCACCAAACTTTTGATGACGCGGCACTCGTCGGCCAAGAAGGGAAGCCGGAGAGCTACTATTTCCCGCCGCAACTCAACAATGTTGACAATAACTTTGCCTACACGTTCATGGGGCTCGAACCGGGAACGACCAAGGAACAGGCTCGCCGATGTTTGGAAAATTGGAACGAAGGCGACAATGGGATGCTCGATCTTAGCCGAGCTTACCGACTCAAACGGGGCACCGGATGGTTGATCCCACCAGGCGTATTACATGCCCCCGGCTCGCTTTGCACGTACGAACCTCAGTGGGGTAGCGACGTGTTCGGGATGTATCAATCGATCGTCGAAGGACGCTATGTTCCTTGGTCACTTCTGGTCAAAGACATGCCCGAGGACAAGCATCAAGACCTCGACTTCATCATCGGCCAACTCGATTGGGAAAAGAACGTCGATACCCATTTCAAACAAAGCAACTACCTCGAACCGATCCGCGATGAAACGCGCAGCGGTGATGGATACGAGGACCTCTGGATTGTCTACGGAACCGTCGATGGTGAGCAGCTTTTCAGTGCCAAAGAATTAACCATCCAACCAGGTGCGAAATGTACGCTTCAAGACCCTGGTGCGAGCAGTTGGATCACGGTTCAAGGACGTGGCCGAATCGGATCACTTGACCTGCAAACACCTGCAATGATTCGCTTTGGTGAAAACACAACCGATGAAGTATTCATCTCTCATGTCGCTGCAACCGGTGGTGTCGAAATCGAAAACCTTGGAACTGAACCTTTGGTTGGCCTACGATACTTTGGACCAGCCACTCACGACAACTTGCCCAAAGCTGGCAATTAACCGTTTCGAATAAGGAAATCTCTCGATGAAACTACATAACGCAATGTGGCCTGGTTTGGTCGGCAAGGGTACCGATGAAGGACAAGAACCGCCGATCAGCTTGGAAAAGATGCTCGATTTAACCGCTGCTGCGGAAGTCGACGGGCAAAGGTTTGACGGCATCGATTATTTCCTGTTCCTGCCGCATACCGATCCCAACGCAAGCGATGACGAACTTCGCAAAATTGCCGACAGTATCGCCGATCGGGGCCTTGCCGTCGGTTCGCTTGTAGCTCCGATTTGGCCTGGAACCGTGGGCGATTCTGCGATGGGCAATGCCGAGCAGCGAGAGTTGTTTTTAGCGGCGGTGAAAGTCGCTTGCCGAATCGCAGGCATCTTCAATGAACATGGCGTTCGAAACTATGGTGTCATCCGAATTGACAGCGCCGAATTTGGCGTGGATGAATGGAGAAAAGACCCCAAGACGAACACAAAAAAGATCGCAGCGACGTTTAAAGAAGCTGCAAAAATCGCAGCCGATCATGGCGAACGGCTCGCCGCCGAAGGAGAAATTTGTTGGGCCGGCATGCATAGTTGGAAAGACATGCTTGACCTTTTAGATGCGGTCGACATGCCCGAAACACTTGGGTTTCAAGCCGATTTAGCTCACACCTATTTGTACCTCATGGGCTACAACGCCCCCGAGCACGCTTTGCTTCACGCAGGCTATAGCGAGGATGAATTTTATGCCGCCTACGCAACCATGACCGACAAACTTCGTCCCTGGACGATTGATTTCCATGTTGCGCAAAATGACGGCGAAGTCCACGGTGCTGGAGCACATGACAAGACCGGAAAGCATTGCCCCGCAGATGATCCAAACGGGAAATTAGACATTGTAAAATGCTCGGAACATTGGCTCAAGGACGCCGAAACACGTGGAATTAAGCACATTTGCTGGGACGGATGCATGTTCCCCAATGCGACGCTCGAAAATCCGAATACCTGGAACACGATCCTCAAAACCATGATCGACGTGCGTGATTCCCACATCCAAGACGGCAACCACGCCACCTAATCTCAACTTGCTCAACACGAAGGAAACCACTAACAATGAAACCGCTCAATATTGGAATGGTTGGATATGGGTTTATGGGACGAACCCATTCCAATGGTTACTGCCAAGCACCCCACTTTTTCGAATCTGAATACAAGCCGGTATTGAAAGCGGTTTGTGCTCGCAACAAAGAAAAGGCCGAACAATTCGCTAGCGTGTGGGGTTATGACTCGGTCGAAACCGATTGGCGAGAGATGCTCAAGCGAGACGACATCGACGCAGTCGATATCTGCACGCCGAACAACTTGCACAAAGAGATTGCGATTGCCGCCGCCGAGGCTGGCAAGATGGTTTTGTGCGAAAAGCCGCTGGCCCTGAATCAAACCGAAGGCGAAGCAATGTGCCAAGCGGTTGAAAAAGCGGGCGTAAAGAACATGGTTTGGTACAACTATCGACGCGTACCTGCGGTGACACTGGCGAAGCAATTAATCGACGAAGGACGGCTAGGCAAGATCTTTCATTACCGAGCGAACTTTCTGCAAGATTGGACGATCAACGCCGACGTGCCTCAAGGTGGCGCGGCGACATGGCGACTCGATGCCGAGGCCGCTGGCAGTGGTGTGACGGGCGACTTGTTGGCCCACTGTATCGATACCGCGATTTGGCTCAACGGTGGCATCAAGGATGTTTCCGCGATGACGGAAACCTTCGTGAAAGAACGCGTCCACGCCGACACGGGCGAGAAGAAACCCGTCAAAATCGATGACGCATGCAGTTGCTTCTGCCACTTCGACAACGGATCGCTTGGACTGTTCGAATCCACTCGATACGCGCGTGGCCACAAGGCGCTTTACACATTCGAAATCAATGGCGAGAATGCATCGATCCGCTGGGATTTACACGACCTGCATCGACTTGAGTATTTTGACCATCGCGATGATTCAATCGTTCGTGGTTGGCGAAGTGTTCATATCAGTGACGGCGACATGCCCTATATGGGCAATTGGTGGGTACCAGGATTGAACATTGGCTACGAGCATACGTTCATCCACCAAGTCGCTGACTTTCTGAAATCACTCGAAACAGGCGAAGCGTTTCACCCCAGTTTCCGCGACGCACTGGAAACTCAAAAGGTTTGCGATGCCATATTATCGAGTGCCAACGAACGAGTCTGGAAGAATGTTTAGGCATTCCGCGTCGCTTTCGTAAACCCGTCTCATCAACAGGAAACCATTTGATGCCAAAAGATGATTTGATCAAGGCACTGCACATAGTCCATCAAGAGTTGGAAGAGGCAGAGAACCTCGACACATCCGATGTCGAGCGGCTTCGGGCGACGATGAAAGAAATTCAGTCCGTGATCGACGAGCAAGCCGATGGGCCCACAACGCTAAGTAAACAGGTGACCGATTCGGCTCGCAGTTTTGAAGAGTCACATCCGGTGCTTACCAACACGCTCGGACGCATCGCGGACATGCTCCAACAAATGGGGATTTGACTCCTCGTCAAAGCTTACTTTTTTAGCAGCCGATCTCGCTCGCGAGCGGATCGCAATAGTGGAACGAGTCACGCTGCCGAAACGGATCCAAAGTCATTCGACTTTGGCAATCCGTTATTCTTACTAAGCGATGCCCGATTTTTCTAAGAGGCGGTCTTTGGTTGTTCGTTTCGTTGAATCAGCCAAAGCAGAATGGGGCTGGCGACAAAGATCGAACTGTAGGTACCAACCATCACACCTACCACCAACGAGAACGCAAACGCGTGGATCCCCTCGCCACCAAAAGCGTAGAGCAGCACTACAACCAACAACGTGGTCAACGACGTCAGTAAGGTTCGGCTTAGCGTTTGATTGATACTGCTGTTAACCATTTCGCTGGTTAATTTAGGTGCCTTACCCTTGGTTTCGCGAATCCGGTCAAACACCACGATCGTATCGTTTAGCGAGTAACCGATGATCGTCAATAGTGCCGCCACCACCGTTAGGCTGATTTTGAAAGGGTCAATCAACAGGAAGCCTAACGCGTCGGCACACCAATAACTCACTGCAATGGCACCGAGCGTGATCACCACGTCATGAACCAAAGCTGCAACCGCAGCAAGACCATACATAACGCGTTGGAAGCGGAACCAAATGTACCCGATGATGCAAAGCAAGCTAGCGAACAAAGCACCGAACGCACGCCCGATCATGTCACCGGCGACTTGACCACCAACGCTACTGCTACTGATCCACACCGGATCGCTGCCGAGCGTCTTTTTGACCTCTGCCATAATTTTGTCAGCCTGTTCGTGCTCAAGCGGTATGCGAACTTTCCATTTGCTAAACCCAAGTGAGGACTCTGGATTCCAATCTTCGACACCTTCGCCATAGGGAGTCAATTCAACCGACCGGGCATTGAGCGACGCGCCCGTGGCGTCAGCCGCTTTCACCAACGCTTCGGTGAGTGTAGGTGCATTGACGTTCGCCCCCGAATCCTGGCCTTCGATTCCGAGTTCGACCATTGCGGTGCTGAAGATGAGCGTTCCAGGAACGGTTTCGTTATCGGTGGTTGCTTCGGGCAATGCTTGAGGATACATCACGGCCAACATGACACCATTGTCATCGGCCACCGATCGACGTCGATGCCGCATACTCGATGACTCATTCACGTCGGCAGGAGTGATGTCAATCTTGTAAGTCACCAAGTGGACCGAGTCCTCCGCTTTGAACGCTTCTGCAACCGCCGTTTTCAACAATTCAACAGTGGGGAAAGAAGAATCCACCTTATAGACCGTGTTGTCAGGGATCTCGTCCATGCTGACGCCGTTGACGGTGTATTGAACGGGCTTACCGTCTTCGCCAATCATCGTTGTTTTAACAATTTCCCGAACGGTATCGGTCTCGGTCGGTTTGTCCAATCGAAATTGGACCGAAGAACCACCGGCAAAGTCGATATCGAACATGCTTTCGCCGCGAGCATAAATCGACGCAATTCCGATGGCCATCAAAGTGCCTGAAATCGCCAAGGCGATTTTGCCCTTACTCATAAAATCAAGAGTTTCCTTACTCGAAACCATCGACCGAAGCGCGTTGACTCCGTCGGACATACTCAGCGTCAAGAAGCCATGACGTTCCGCAAGGTCAAAGAAGGTTCGCGACATGAAGATCGCTGTAAACATCGAGTAGACGATACCAAGAATCAAAGTCACCGCGAATCCACGAATTTGGTCCGTCCCGATCGCGTACAACACGATCGCGGTAATCAATGTTGTCAAGTTCGCATCGACAATCGTGACGGTCGCCTTGGCGAAACCGTTGCGAATCGCCATGCGGGCTGCGGCCCCCTTTTTCAACTCTTCACGAATGCGTTCAAAAATCAGTACGTTCGCGTCAACCGACATACCAACGGTCAGAACCAAACCGGCCAAACCTGGCAGAGTCAGTGGTTGGTTAATCAGAACCATTGTGCCCAAAATCATCGCCAAGTTTAGTACCAATGCGATACAAGCGACCACGCCTGCAAATCGGTAGTAGAACAAGATGAATATCAACACGATTAGGAGCGACGTTCCGATTGCGAACACGCCCTTGTGGATCGTATCGGCACCAAGCGTTGCGTCGATTTGGTTTTCCGCAATCGGCTGTGGAGTCAATGCTGCAGGCAATTGACCGGCTTTGAGAATTTGCACCAATTGGTCGACTTCCTCGCGAGTGAAGTTACCAGTAATGCGGCCTTCTTTACGAATTGGTTGAAGGATGTTCGGAGCGGAAAGCAACGCATCGTCCAAGATAATCCCAAGCTGACGTTGACGCGTTCCGATCGGTGCATTGTTTGTCGTCAGTGCAAAAAACTTGCCTGACCCCGCGTCCGTCAAATTAAATGCGACTGCAGGCGAACCGTTTTGGTCGAATGTGCTCGACGCAAATGCAAGGTCTTCCCCTTTGATATCCAACAGCGGGTCGATGATCATCAATGTTTCGATGCTCTTCAGCCCTTGCTGGGCGAGCCAGCCGACGATTTTGAATTCGCCGTTGTCGCCACGAACATCCATCGGCAAATCGATCAATTGTCCGGTTCGAGGGTTTCGGACGATCGCATCGCCGACGTTGACTCGTAATGGACGAACTCCGTTGACGGCGTTTTCTTCCTGGTCCACACGAGCCCAAATGCCAACCGTTTCTCCGTCGACATCTTTGACATATTGCCGAGTTCGTTCGGCTTGCGATTGCGATTCGGATTGTTCAACAGCGAGGTCAATTTTCCGCTGATGGTCAGCCCGGTTGGCCAGAATCGCAAAACGCAAAATCCCCGCTGTATCGATGACTTCCTTGATTCGGTCAACTTCGCGTTGGTCGACTTCGGGAACGATGATTTCAATCTGACTTTCGCCGTAGGGGCGAATCACGATTTCTTGGGTACCACTCGGGTTAATTCGGCGAGACAGCGGTTCGATCAAGTCTTCGGAAATGATCTTTTGTTGGCCACCCCGTTCGGCTTCAATTTTGCTTTGGTCAATTTCGTAGACCAAAATCGTTCCACCACGAAGGTCGACGCCTAAACCGGGTCGGCGAGCCGCCAAGACGACCGCAGAAGCGGTAATTGCCAACAAAATCGCACCGAAACGAGTGCTATAATTGGGCATTTTAAGGGTCTTGGCCAAAAATCCGCCGACGACAAACGGCAGAATCAACACGGCAAAGGCGATCGCCATTGCACCGTATTGTTCCCACGAAATGCCTTGAGTGACACTCGATGCCACCTCTTGAGTTTGTGCGAAAAAGAGCATCGAATTCATAGCATTACCAAGCGAACTGGCCACCGATGCGGGCGACGATTCGCCCAAAGGTGCCAAGCCAAAGAGACTTTGAGAAATATTGAAGCAGTCCATCGTTCGTTTCTGCGTTTTGTCTGGAGGGGTATATTAGGTCTTCGTGGAGGAATCCGCATCCTTGCGGCCAGATTCCTTACTTTCTTTGTTCGGATTGACGATCGTGGTGACCGCCGAACGGTTAATTTTCAGTCGAGTGTTGCCACCTTCGTCACAGCGGATCGTCACCACGTCGCTATCGGGCGATACCGAAACCACAGTCCCGTGGATCCCGCCAACAGTGACAATTCGGTCATTTTTCTTCAGCGAGCTAAGCAGCTTGGCTTCTTCCGCTTTACGGCGTTTTTCCGGTGCCAACAACATCGTGTAGAAGAAAAAGATGATCACAATGATCGGAAGCAGCGGATTGCTGAATAGCTTTTCCACAAACGTCGGCTCAGGCGCAGCGGCGTCTTGGGCCAACACGTTGGTCACAATGAACCCCAGTACATCAATGGGGACAACGATCCGAGAGAATATTTCGAGAATCAAGAATTCATAGCCTTCCAGTTCGGCCTTTTGATCGACAGGTCGAGCTTTTGATCGACCGGGCCCGCTTCAAAACGCAGCAGCGAATGGGGCATGATATGGAAGCGAAAAAAAGGTCACAAGCCCAGCATCGTGGGTTCAAGGGGGTTATCGTCGTTTATTACGAGGAAAACCGCTGCTGGGACCGCCATCAATGCCCTTAAGGGCGGCCCCACGGCCACCCTGGCCGTGGATGCTGGGATTGCCGCCTAGCTCCGTCGCCCAATCCACCGCAGCAGGAGTCGCCATTTGAGATCGCCTCTCCAGACCACACCTAGTTCATTCGGGGGGAACCCGACTGTCCATCCCCCCCGATCTGCCCAACATCCCGCATCTCCTAAGAACCCGCATTTCCCACGAATCCACTGGCAACAAGACCGCGCTGCCAAGAGGCCGCGTGGCGGGCGGTATATATTGTATTGCGATTCACGATGGTTTGGTTCGAAGGATCAAAAGACAAGCGATCTTTAAAGAGAACGCTTCCACTTCAAGCTTAGGAGACTCGACGTGCGTCCTCAGTTGCCTGATTACGGATGCTTTCCTCGGTGGCCCGAGAACGGCCATGATTTTATTCATCCTGAAGATTTGAAGATCGTTTCACGACGTATTCCAAGCGAAAGAGTATTCCGTCGCGATTCGTTCGACGGCACCTATTACCTTTACCGCTATGGCAGTACGCAGTTTCGGATGAAGCCCTGCATGTGGCTAAAAGTCCAACCGGATGGCATTGATGTCGGAGACACGGTTGAAACGATCGGCGTTGCAATGGAACGAGACCTTTTCGTCGCGGAGGTCTATGGGATGTATTACGTTCGGCGAAAAGGTTGTATTTTGTATCGGCTTCGTCGCGGCGAAATCGTCGTTCCGAATCTGTTCACCGCCAACAGCATGAAATTGTTGACGGACAAAAGCCACGTTCGCCCTAGTGAGATTCCCCATCCCACGCCGAAAGCACTTGATCGCGGCGAACGAATCAAAGGGTTCGGGATGTAAGCATTTCCATGGCAAGATATAATTAGTCTGTATTTGCGATGGGCGCCAAAATCCAAAAGTAGTTTCCTGCATTTGGCGACCATCGCCCACGTCCCACCTTCATCGCATCCGATTCAATTTTGAGTGCTTTCTTATGAACCAGCGACATGCCAGCACCGTTCTCGACGAATCCTTTTTGAGTGTACGCGCAAAGATCCTTGAAATCGGTGCAGCACTCGATCGCGTCGACCGGGCATTAGAAGACGGCCCACCACTCGATGAAGACCTCAGGATCCGACGCGACAAAATCGACGACGCGATTCGACTTCTGTTAAGTGAACGCCCCGACCGAGCCGAGCGAATTCAATTGCTGTTCTCGCGAAAGTATGCACCTGGTTGGCGCACCGACATGGCAATCGATTCTTAATAGCAGCGTTGCTCCGATCCAACACCAAAACCTAAGGATCTCTTTTGATGGACTACATTGACCCCCACATTCACATGGTTTCTCGAATCACCGATGATTACGAGACATTGGCACGGATGGGCTGTGTCGCGGTAAGCGAACCGGCATTCTGGGCTGGCTTTGATCGCGGCAGTGTCGATGGTTTTCGAGATTACTTTCGGCAACTGACCGAAGTCGAACCGCGACGCGCGGCAACCTATGGAATCCAACTTTACTGTTGGCTTTGCATCAACGCGAAAGAGGCAGAGAATGTCTCGCTCTCGCGAGATGTGATCGCCATGATCCCCGAATTCTTAGACCATCCCAATGTGCTTGGCATTGGTGAAATTGGGCTGAACAAGAACACGAGGAACGAATCGATCATCTTTCTCGAACATCTTGAGCTTGCCATTAAATACAACCAATCGATACTGATTCATACACCTCACTTGGAAGACAAATTCCAAGGCACGCAAATGACGCTTGATATGCTCTGTGACGATTCGCGAATCAATCGATCACGTGTGCTTGTCGATCATGTCGAAGAGCACACGATTGGCGCGGTGCTTGACCGAGGCTTTTGGGCCGGCATGACATTGTATCCGGTCTCCAAATGCACGCCCGAGCGAGCGGCGGACATGGTGGAAATCTACGGTGCCGAGCGTTTAATGGCCAATTCTGCGGGCGATTGGGGGCCGAGTAAACCGACAGCCGTGCCCGATTTAATTTTCGAACTACGTCGCCGCGGGCACAACGAGTCACTGATCCGAAAACTCGTTTACGACAATCCGATCGAATTTTTCTCGCAGAGTGACAACTTTCGTTTCCAACCTCGCAATGTCGACCACACCGTCGACCACACCGTCGAAGCACCGAAGGCCTTGCCATCATGACATTGACTTCCCGTGAAAGAATTCTCTGCAGCATCCGGCACGAACCAACCGATTGCATCGGTGTTGCACCTTACATGTACGATGTCGCCGTCGAAATTTCTGGCGGATCATTGTTGGACTTCTACACCAAGCCCGAAGCCATGGTGAAAGCTCAATTGGCGTTGCACGATAAGCTTGGCCAAGATGTGATCGCGATTGGATCGGATAACTTTTACATTGCCGAAGGTTTCGGATGCGAAACGACTCGCGACCCTGATGAGCTTCCCGCATTGACGAAACCAGCCGTCGAATCACTTGCGGATGTCTTTAAGATTGAACCGGTCGATCCGGCGACGGATGGGCGGATGTATGTGATGACCGAAGCAATCCGGCAAACTCGCAAAGCAGTGGGCAATGCAGTGGCGATACGCTCGCCTGGGACGGGGCCATTCGCACTGGCGTCCTACTTGATTGGTTCCCAACAATGGCTTTACGAAGTTGGTATGTTCGAAGCGGGGATGAACGACGAAGCCGAAGCGGGAATCCATCACGCGATGGAAGTCGCTACTGAATCGCTGATCCGATTCGGAAAAGCGTGCTGGGATGCGGGAGCCGACGTGATCCATTGCGGTGATTCGTTATCATCGTGCGACATGATCTCGCCGAAAACCTACGAGCGAATTGCGTTGCCCTATCAGAAGAGAGTTTTCAAAGCATGGAAAGATCACGGTATCACGGGCGGACTACTCCACATTTGCGGTAACAGCACCAAGGTACTTGAACTTTATGCGGACACCGGTGCAGCAATCGTTGAGATTGACAACGTGGTCGACTTGGCTGTTGCCAAAGAAAAAATTGGCGACCGCGTCACGTTGCAAGGCAATATTCATACCGTGAATGATTTATTGCAAGGAACGCCTGAATCAGTCCGCGAAGCATCCCAGAAATGCATTGCCGATGCATCCAAAGGAGGCGGGTATATCCTTGGCTCTGGCTGCATTGTGCCTCGCAGTACACCGTTAAAAAACCTTCAGGCGATGGTCAAAGTGGCTCGCGAAACAGAGTTTGAGTAGCAACCAACGTGAAATAGTGACATTGGCTTCGAGCAACCGCGAATGGTCCATACCATTGCGATTCTGTCTTACGCGGCAGCGGGATGCGTGAACGCGTCAGGGCTTGGCTCGAATTTTTGCATCAGCGTTGCCCCCGTTTCGAAACAGGAATCGGCTACGCGGCGAACGCGGACAATCTGAACTCGCACCCAAAAACTGGGTAACACAATCCGCACCTGCTCTTCAGGAAAGAACTCGATCGAGGAAATGAACCCCGCACCGGATCTAGAAAAATCTCGCGTATAGATTCCGACTGGTTCATTGACACGTTTGCAAAAGGGCAGCGTATCTTCGGGCCAAAGCAGTGCCTTGGTACGAATCCCAACTCGTTGGTTGCTTCGTTCGTCCGACGCGACGAGGGCTGCTTTTTCACCATTGCCTGCGAAGTAGGTATCCCACTGCTGCGGCAGCTGGATGTCCCAAACCACTTTGTCGCACCATTCGGCTAGGCACCTAGAATAATCGATTTCCAACATTCCAATATCTCGGGGTCGAATGATTTTCCACTGTCGCGTTCCTGGATCTCGATTGCTTTCTTTCGAGTTAGGGGTTGGCGATAAGGACGTTGACTGGTCAAGGCTTCAAACACATCGGCGACGGAACAAATTTTTGCCCAGGGATGTAGATTCTCTCCAACATTTCCAACGGGATACCCACCTCCGTCGAGTCGTTCGTGGTGCTGGTAGACCATCATCAACTGGCCTTCGCACAAATCGGTTCGCTCAGCAAGCTTTCGAAAACCGAGGGATGGATGACGTTTAACTTGGCGATATTCGAGTTCATCAAGCTTGCCTGGCTTGGCCAAAATTCGCTCATCGATATCAAGTTTGCCAAGGTCATGCAGCAGCCCCCCAGTCGTAATGCGTTCAATCTCTTCATGAGAATAGCCGAGTCCCGCAGCGAGGATGCCACAGTAGAACGCCACATTGGTTGAATGAGTGAAGGTTGCGTAGTCGTGATGCAAAACTCGGAAAAGGTCACTTACCGCAAATTCGTCACGAGTGATGATGTCAGCCGTCAGAGTCCCCAACGCGGCAATCGAAGTAACGGCATCGAGAACATCGCGACTGCCGAACGAAGTTCGAAGAACATCGAGCACGACCTCGTTAAGTGCGCCAACTTTTAACTGAGGCGTCACGCTTGGCGAATCTGGGGACGAATTGAGCAACCGTCGCAGGTAAGATTGGTACCGGGCACCTGAATCCTTAGCGATATAAAGCAGATGCACCCCACGATCACGAAGCCGATCCAGATCTTCCATATGAAGTGGATAGTCCGCACCGCGATAAAGCATCAATCGATCGGTTTCCTGTTCCTTTTGAAACAGGTTCAACCCGACTGCCTTCGCAGGCAGCAACGTCGCAACGCTGATCGGTAGGTAATCCCCAGTTAACATTTTCCGCTCACGGAACTTCATTTGAAATGATTGCGGAGGCGTCTCCTCCAACTTACAGAGGCGTGTCCTCCAACTAACAGTAGGATGCTGATTTACACCACTGAGAAATTCCATGGCAGATTTCCGCCACTTCTTTGCCTGACCACGCCAACTAACTGCTACAACCCAACCAACCCGTTCATGACTGGAACATTACGCTCTTCTTAGGGCGTCACGAATTCCGCGGGCAATTCGTATTTCCCTGCTGCCGCTTGGCGCGTGGTAATGAGAATCTCCTTATTTCCAATATTTTCCGCGTCATCGACAACGACCCAAATGAGTGATTGCTTGGGGTCATGTGAACCGGTCGCGGTTTTGTCGGGATTCGCACCGAGAAGTAAGTCCGTCAGAACTCTCCGAAAAGAAAGATCGATTTTCGAAAAATCGCGTATCTGCTGATTCTGGGTGATCCCCATTTTCTGCAAATCACTACCAACAATTCGCACCGGAGGCATTTCCACGGACGCAGGCAACGATTCGACGAATTGATCGACAATGATGTTCACACCGAATTCGAGGGATTCTTGATCGAACGAGACGGACATTTTTTGGCTCAGCAATTCTTCGAGCGAAACGGCTTTTGCTGGGCTCTCTGCCACACTCCCTTGCATCGTTTCGGTTGTATGCATGGCGAACAAAGAGGCGAGCCCGATTTGCGACGCAGCACGATCGGGCAAATACACATTGCAGACTGCAGATTGGTCGGCAATGCCGTAGCGAGTTTGCGCGGCAGCAAAACGCATCATCGATGGCAATCGGTTAGCAAGAAGTCGCCATGATGGATCAGGAACTGCGTCGAGAATAAAACCCTCAGCCCATTCGGGAGTGTTCTCGATCGATTGTTCAAGCGATTGCTTTAACGACGACTCACTGATTCCACCACTCGGTGCCAGTCGAACTTCGGCATAGAGATTGCCTTGATCAAAAGAGGTTGTGAACATCGCTGCGGCCACATTGGGAATCAATAACTCCTTTAACGATGGCAACCATCGCGGTGCACCATCTTGCAACATTCCTTGAGCATCGCTGAACAAGAAATTTGGTGTCACTAACATTGCCAAAAGCGATTCTTGACTCGTGGCATTCCATAGCGATTGCATGTTTCGTGGCAATGGAATATCGGCACCATCCATCTCGGCAACCTCGCGGACCCTGGCAACTGTACCTAACGTAAACCGAGTGATGTCGGTACCAACGTCTGCGGGGACGTAGAACGCATCGGCGTCAATAGCATCGCCGGCGTAAATCGTCTTTCCTTCGGGGGTTCGCGATTCGGAAACATCCCACGCTTCGATTAGCGAACCAAGTGACTTGGGCTGCCGGAGCGTGATTGCCAATGATACCTCAGGCCAACCCACAGGCAATTTGGCAGCAGTTGATTTATGCAAAGCCACCGTTAATCGTTCGATCTCGTCAACTTGGACCTTAGCACGTGCCGCTGCTTTTCCAAGCAGATTCGTCAAGTCAGGGGAAAACGCATCAAGCAATTCCCGCGAGGATGAATTGGAATCGAGCGATGCCAAATCAACGGTGATCAGGATGCCGGGACCGGGCGGAAGCATCGATAACGGCGCTGCGTCACCGGGTCGATAGGGCGGGGCCCAAAGCAATCGATCGTCATCGACCAAAGTATAGCCCGACACTTCGGTCGAGAGCGTTGCAGTTTCGGGTTCGCGGGGTACAGTCCGTTTCGTTGGCGGCGGGACCCAATCGGGGACCGTCGGGCGAGGCCGATTCTTGGAAGAAGTTGTCGTCGGTTCAGCTGGCCCACGAACAAGCAATGTGATTCCCAACAGAAGCACCGCTGCGCCGAGAAAGCTGAGCACTAACGGTGCTTTGGTCCGCTTCTTTTTCCGTCGCCGTACAGGCTCTCGAGGTACAGGCTCTCGTTCGCTTGGTGTGACGGGACTTTCGACCACCGGTGGTCGTGGCGGAGGAGCCGATATTTCTAAGACAGGTGTTGGTTCGGGTCTCCGTTCAGGTGTCGGTAGCGGTTCCGGGGCAACAACAGGAATGTTCTTGGGGGGAACGGGCTGTTTGTCAGTCTCCACCACTTTTGCTACGGGCTTAGAGGTGGCGGGTTTAGAGGTGGCGGGTTTAGAGGTGGCGGGTTTAGAGGTGGCGGGTTTAGAGGTGGCGGGTTTAGAGGTGGCGGGTGTTTGGGTAACCGACTCAACCACTCGAAGCGCATCGGCGAATTGTTGGATCGACTCGAAGCGAGCGTTTGGATTCTTAGCCATTGCGTAGGCAAGCACTCGCATGAGTGGATCTCCCGACTCCCCTTTCGTCACAGCCTCGGTGATCAGTGTGGGGATCTCGGACGCATGAAGCGATAATCGTTCCTCGTCGGATGCGGCCTGATGCGGTGGCTTTCCTGTGGCAAGTTCATACAGTAAACCACCGAGACTATAGATGTCGGTCGCGGCATTGCACTGCGTCGCAACAGTGGCGAACTCAGGCGCGGCGTAATTCAACGGTGATGCCAATGTGTCCAACCAAGCGGCGCGATTGGCCGCGTTTGGCGGGGTCGGGGGCCCCGAAGGATCACGCAGCAAAAGGGATTGCCCCGACTGCGTGATCCAAACACGGTCACTGCGAATCGCCCCGTGCCACAGCGATACGGCATGCAATGCCGCGAGAGCATCGCAAATCGCAATCCCGATTCGGCAGACCCGCTGAGTACTGCGTGCTGGTTTGTTCGCGAGTATTTCAAAGAGGTTTTGACCACTTGGCAATTCGGAGAAAACAATGATTCCCGTTTGGACCTGTTCAAGTTCGATCGATTGCAGGGATTCAGCCTGAACTTTCGCATGGGCCGCCAACCATTGGTCTCGACCGCCACTAAGGCGTTCGGCAGTGGCTCTGAACAAAACGCCGATTCGTTTTTTGTCTATGGACTTTTGTCTACGTTGCACCCGAATCCATGAGGAAAAAGGTGCCGGAGCAACAGATTCGGTTTGCAGAAAAGGCCCGATCGAGAGCGATTTCAGCTCGGTCCTCAGCAATGCTTTGGCTTGAAATTCGGTCAATTCCCCTGAACGAACGAGGTACTGCGCAAGCGATAATGCGTCTGCGGGTGGCGTACCTGCGGACGCTTGAGCATACTTGGCCGCAAAATGCTTACATCCAGCCGCATCGGTAAATCCGCTGCGAACCAACCTCGTCCAGAACTCGCTTAGTGCGACCGCCATTGATAAACATCATTCATAAAGAGAAACCACGGATTTTGACCTACAGTCTAACGGAGTCCCAAAGTCATTAGAAGTTATTGCGCCGTGCCGCACAGAAATTCATGTGCCGTGCCGCGTATCAGTGAATCGCTGTAATCCATAATTTCGACGTTCCATGCAGACTTTGCATACCTTTGACGCACCTTTACCGACCGAGCCAAACTTTGAATATCGTCTATCTATCGACTGAAGCTGTCCCGTTTGCCAAGACTGGCGGATTGGCCGATGTATGCGGCACGTTGCCGTCGAAAGTTGCAGCCATGGGGCACAAGACTGCTTTGATCATGCCTGCATTTCGCAGTATCCACCACGCCGGTTTACCGATTGAATCGACCGATATCTCATTCGCGGTTCCGATGTCGGACCAAAAGTTAGTGGGCGCTCGACTGCTCAAATCCAAATTGCCTGATCAGGATGTGCCGGTTTGGTTCATCGACCAACCTCAATACTTCGACCGCGATGCACTGTACGGTACCGGCGAAGGTGACTACCCCGACAACGCCGAGCGATTTGCTTTCTTCTGCCGAGCGGCGATGCAAGCGATCGCCTGCCTCGGATGGGACGTCGATATTGTTCACTGCAACGATTGGCAATCCGCACTGGTTCCCGGGTTGATGGCTGCTGACCCATCCGCTCACGATTGGATCGCGGGTGCGTCGACGGTGATGTCGATCCATAACCTCGCCTACCAAGGGCAATATTGGTCCGAAGCGTTTCGCTGGACTGGACTCGATTGGTCACATTTCACGCCTGACAAATTCGAGTTTTACAACCATTTAAACTTTCTCAAGACCGGCATCGTCACTGCGGACATGATTTGTACCGTGAGCCCTCGATATGCCGAAGAGATTCGCACGATCGAACAAGGCTGTGGCCTTGATGGAATTTTGCGAAGCAAATCTGACCGCTTGGCGGGGATCATCAACGGTATTGATGAAACGGTTTGGAACCCCGAGCTTGATCCGAAGTTGGTCGCCAACTATGACTCGGGATCCTTTGAGCGAGGAAAGTATGCGAACAAACAATCATTGCAAAAGCGTTTCGGCTTGGAACAAAGTGATGAAATTCCGATGATTGGACTCGTCGGTCGACTAGCATCGCAAAAGGGATGGGACATCATTCTTCCAGTGCTGCAATGGCACTTGAGCGAGGATCGCCCTGTTCAGTGGGTCGTTTTGGGCAGCGGCGAACCACGCTACGAGAACGAGCTGCGCGCCCTTGCCAAAGCCTTCCCCAATCGATTCGCGTTGTACCTCGGCTTTAGCGATGAATTGGCGCACCAAATCGAAGCCGGCGCGGATGTCTTTGTGATGCCAAGTCAGTACGAACCCTGCGGCCTGAACCAACTTTACAGCCTTCGCTATGGGACCGTTCCTGTTGTCACCGAAACAGGCGGACTTGCCGACACTGTGGTTAATTGCACCACAACAACACTTGAAAACGGAACTGCTACTGGTTTCTTCGTACCTACGTCCAATGCAGTGGCTTTGGACCAAAGCATTGGACGAGCGCTCGAACTTCGTTATCACCACAAAGAAAAATGGAAACAAATTATCCAAACGGGAATGACGCAAGACTTCTCATGGCGGAAGAGCGCCGCCCAGTATATTGACCTTTACGCAAAAACAGTGACCCTTAAAACGAATCACTGATAAAAGCCGCTGACTACGCGCGAAGTATCCGTTGTTTTTCGCTCTTTTTGTTTTGCAATCCATGACGAAAATACTGTACGATCAGCGCGGCGGACATGCGTTGGGACTTGCAACGCATTAGCATCGGGTACTGTCAATAACGTGAAAAAAAATCGTGATCGAAAACGTCAAGCCGCTTAGTCGTAATTCGTACGACACCACTCCGGTTCATCCATCAGCTTCGCATAAACGTCCGCTGTCCGATCATGGATCAACCCAAACCGACGTTGCTCCCAAATCCTTAGCGGTTCCAGCTAAGAGTGGCGCTCAATCACGACTCGATCCGTTTTCCGGCGATTGGACGATCTTTGCACCGCATCGCACTTCGCGTCCTAACCAATTTGGTAAAGTGCTACAGGTCGTCAACAAGACCGCTGTCACGTGCCCATTTTGTGCGGGCGAAGAAGAATTAACGCCTGCCGCATCATGGGCCGCCAGAATTGATTGCAATGATCGGTTTCTCGTGTTCGGTGACCCGACGGATGTCGATGCCCTTGATTGGTCGGTCCGAGTGGTACCGAACAAGTATCCCGTCGTCACCGACTGCTCAAGCAACCGTGACACAGACATCGAACACGCCAAGAAGCAAGCATTTCAGCAGAGAGCAAACCGAGCAGAATCGCTATTCCAATCGCGTGAATTGGTCGGCGGCCATGAAGTCATTATTGAATCACCGAATCATGTTCAATCGATCAGCGAACTCGATTTAGCGGAAACCAAACTGCTGCTGTACGCTTATCAACAACGCCTGCGATATTGGAAAAACCAAAACGGGATTCAGTACATTAGTTTGTTCAAGAATGTCGGTGGCGATGCGGGGGCGTCACTTCAGCACAGTCATAGCCAATTAATTGCAACCGATCAAATCCCGAGCCACGTCGAGACAGTATCCGAGCGAATGCGGTCTCACCAAGCGAAGACAGGCTGTTGTTTGCAATGCGATATCGTTCGTGCCGAACTAAAACAAAAGGCTCGCATCGTTGCTCAAACCGATTCGTTGGTTGCCTATTGCCCCTATGCTAGCCGTTTGCCGATGCTGGTCCGTGTGACGACCAAGGATCATCAGAATGATTTTGACAACCTCTCGCTCCCCGTTATCGACGAACTGGCTCGGTTGCTACAGCGGATGACCGGATGGCTTGAGACTATGATTCCGGATGCCGCGTACAATGTCCTGCTGCATACCCGGCCCCCCGGATCATCGGCCAACGAAGAAGCATTCCATTGGTCACTGGAATTTTTCCCTCGAATCAGCCGTTTGGCGGGTTTTGAATGGAGTAGCCAGTCCATGATCAACACGGTGCTTCCGGAAGTTGCCACGGAAAAGTACCGTGAATGTGCCAAAGCCGAAGACCCACGCCGCGTTCTATAGCTGATTCCAGCTAGTGGTGCAGAGAATTTTGGCCCGGTGCGAGACTTTCCGCCTCACCCTAGATGGCTACAATTTGGGTGAACAGTTTGCAGCGATTGGACCGATAGTAACAAAAAAGCGGTCGCCCAAATTGGGTCATCGGTTCACGTTCTAAACACAACATTCCACTCCCGCTACTAACAAAATATGACGCCACACGCATATTTGTGCCTCGTTTTGCACAACCACCAACCTATTGGCAACTTTGATGGCGTCTTCGAGCAAGCCTACCAGGACAGCTATTTGCCGTTCATGGAAGTGTTTGAGCCGTTTGAAAAGCTGCAAATTTCGCTCCACACTTCTGGCCCCTTGATGATGTGGTTGGCCGATCGGCATCCCGAATACATTGACCGATTGCGAATGTTGGTTGAATCGGGGCGAGTCGAAATCGTCGGTGGGCCACAATATGAACCGATCATGACGATGTTGCCGCGTCGCGACCGGATTGGCCAAATCCAAGCCTACAGCAATTGGCTGCAACGCACGCTCGGGGTAAGACCGCGAGGAATGTGGATGCCTGAGCGGGTCTGGGAATCCTCGCTGACAAGTGACGTGGTCGACGCTGGGATTGAATACACCGTTCTCGACGATTTCCATTTCCGGGCCGCGGGTCTTCGCGACCATGAATTGACCGGTTATTTCTTAACCGAAGACGATGGGCGACTACTGAAAGTCTTCCCCGGTTCGGAACGTCTGCGCTACACAATCCCATTTCAACCGGCCAGCGAAACGGTTGCACATTGCCGCCAATTCGCCGAACAATCGCCTGGTGCGGTGTTAACCTTCGGGGACGACGGCGAGAAATTTGGTACGTGGCCTGATACGAAAGTTCACGTTTACGACAAAGGATGGCTACGTTCGTTTTTCACCGCGCTGAGCGAAAATACGGATTGGCTCAAAACCGTTTCGCTTGCCGATGCGGTCGCCCAAACCCCCTCGGCGGGCAAGGTGTATTTGCCCGATTGCAGTTACCGCGAAATGACCGAATGGGCACTGCCGGTCGAATCGCAAAAGAGCTTCGACGACGTCACCCATTCGATGGAAGATCACCCACAATGGGCCGACCTCAAACCTTTCATTCGTGGTGGATATTGGCGGAACTTTAAGTCAAAATACGACGAAACAAACGAGATGTACGCTCGGATGATGAGCGTCAGCAGCCGATTGGCAAAAGCCGAAACGACGGCGACCGACCAAGGGGTGATCGCCCAAATTCGCGACGACCTATACCGCGGTCAGTGCAATTGCCCCTATTGGCACGGCGCCTTTGGAGGCATTTACCTGCCTCACCTTCGTAATGCAATCTATCAACATTTGATCGCCGCCGACAATCGCCTCAGCGAATTGGAAGGCCAAAACGATCAAACCGTCGCCGCCACAGCGGATGACTACAACTTCGACGGCCTTCAAGAAGTTCAACTCAGTAACAACCAATTGTGCGCATGGATCGCCCCCGGGCATGGCGGGCGGATGTACGAGCTTGATGTTCGCGAAATCCAGCATAATCTGCTTGCCACACTGCAACGACGCCCCGAAAACTACCACCGCAAAGTACTTGCAGGGCCCAACACCGGTGGCGATGAAGTCGCCAGCATCCACGACCGCGTTGTTTTCAAACAAGCGGACTTGGATCAACGATTGCAGTATGACCGTTACGCTCGGAAGAGCTTGATGGATCATTTCTACGATAATGACGCGGGCCTTCAAGCGGTTTCACGCGGCGAAGCAGAAGAGCGTGGTGACTTTGTCGATTTGCCTTACGAGACGAAACTGCGCCGCGGTGCGGATCGAGTCCAAGTGCAAATGCGACGTGATGGCAACGCCTGGGGAATTCCAATCACGTTGACCAAAGCGGTCACACTACAAGCCGGTAGTGACCGATTGTTGGTGACTTATTTGCTAGAGAATTTGCCTCAAGACAATCCGCTGCATTTTGCGATTGAAATGAACTTTGCGGGTATGCCATCGGGCGCCGATGACCGTTATTTCTCGGACGTTGACGGCAATCATCTTGGACAACTTGGCGAAGAGTTAGATTTGCAAGATGTACAAGGACTAAACCTATCCGATCGTTGGCTCGGTATCGACGTCTCATTACAAATCGATCGACCAAGCGGTGTTTGGGCCTTCCCGATTTCAACGGTCAGCCAAAGTGAATCGGGTTTTGAATTGGTTCATCAGAGTGTATGCGTCCAACCACATTGGATTGTCACCGGCGACGCCGAAGGGCGTTGGGTAGTGCAAATCGAAATGGCCGCAACGTGTGAGCAGAAAACCGAAACAATCCACCAAGAACAAGTGATTCGGCTGTAATCCTTTTCGCCGGCAATCGTCGCGGCAGAGGGGGAAGTCGCAGAGACTTCCCTTTTGGTGAAAGTAGCATTGAATGCTTCTGCCGTTTTCCGCGACATCATTTTAATGACGTTAATCGCATCACCCGAATCGGGTGCTCGGGATCGTCGGCTAAGTCGATCTTGTGCTCGACGTAGTGCCAACCGCGATCCTGAATCCAACCGCGAAACTCGTTCGCGATGATGCGATAGGGATCACTCAATAGCACCTCGCCGCCGTCGGCGAGGTGATCTCGAAGGCAATGGTCCAACTCCGGCCAAAGCGTCCTCAAATACGTCACATCGCTTCCCAAAATCACGGGAAACTTGGTTTCAATCTTGTCGATTCCAAATCGTAGTCTCTGGACGTTGCATTTCGCTTGGTTCTGCTGAGACAGATTCAAAACGCTCATCCGCACCAACAAAAGTGGATCGTCGACCCCATCGGTTAACGTCGCACGAGCACCGCGGAGGACCGCCGCGATGCCAGCATGTCCGGTGCCACAGCCGAGTTCGAGGACCGGGACGTCGTCCAAAACGATGCGGTCCAGATAGCGGTCTAAACCCGATGCGGCTCGCCATGTGGTCGCCCAAAAGGGATCGATCACCCCTTCTTCGCCAGCGTCTTGTCGCTCGCACGCTTCAATCAACATCCCCTCGGGATCGGCGGCGACGGCAAGCCGATACGGCTGGTCGGCGATCAAAACTTCGTCCCACTGCCACTTGAAACGCTCCGTGGCGAGGGCAGCGAGTTGATCGAACGATTCGGAGGATTCAGGCTGAGACATTAATACAAGCAAATAGAGAAGCGGTGGGTGATGCAGGTTATTGTCGACTTTCAATGAGGACTGCAAAGGGGCCGAGCAAGGTGATCACGTTTCGGTTTCACGGCGAATTCGTCATGTTCCACACGAACTTTTTGTCCTCAATCGGCAATTTCTTCGCCACTCTGGGGCTTTTCTCGGTTGTGATCAATAGAAATCGATTCGTATACTCCGACCGACTCTAACTCAAAGGAAACCTTCGCAATTGGTCGGCATGGACGCCACCGCTGATAGACGAATGACCGAGAAAACGTCCACCGGGCGAATCTCGGAATTCACCGCTGCGCACCGGCGGTTCCTTCTATTCTTTGCGATGCTGGTCGTTTCCTTGAGCAGTTGGATGTTGCATGCGGATGAAGTGGAAATCAGTTCCGACCCGCTGCGTGTCAGCGGCAACGTGATCTATCGCTGGAAAATCGGTAACGCTCAGGCATCGCTTCTCGAAGGCGACTGCACGCTCGAGCATGCTGGCCAACGATTGTCGGCCCGATCGATCTTGTTGGTCGTCAGTGGCGATATTGGACGAGTGCACACCGAAGTCGTCGCCGAAGGCGTGCAGATGGTAGACAGGCAGCAGACCGGACCAAAGCAACTCAGGTTCGAAACCTTGGCGGACCCTGAAATCCAAGCACCGCTTTACCGAGGTGAGCCCGAAAATCCACCGGCACTACTGCGCTACTTGAAACCGCAACGATTGGGGCAGGCAACCGATCCGATCGCCCAAGTGCAATTTCAAGATCCCCAAACGGTCGTCCCCCATTCGCTTGGATCCCCGACGCAAAATTCACCGGCGTTTGCTCCCCCGGTACTCAATACGCCGATGATCTACGGCGACCCAACGTATCCGCCCCAATCACCTAACCAAACGCAGCCAAATTATCCAAATGGAATGATCGGTGATTACCCTTCGCCAATCGATTCGCCTATATCACCACCCAACCAAGATCCACTGACGAACCAAATCCCGCAGACAAGTTTTGCGCCGCCGATGCCGGCCTCTCCGATCACCATGTCCGATGGCGCAACCACCGGTGGATTCCAATTCTTTGTTGACGGTGGAAATCGCAGTGTCGAATTGCTTGCACGGGGCGCGTCGATGCCACCGCAAATCGATTGGTCGAACCGACCGGAAACGGGCGAATCGGTAATTGTCGCGCGTGGGGGCGTCACGATTTTGGTCCGCGACGTGTCGGCGCAAATGCCCAGCGGCGAAGTGATGCAACTTGGAACGATTTCCTTGTCCGCTGATCGCATCGTTGGTTGGCTACCGCTCACGACGAACTTGTTCAACGGGACGGAATCGTTGAGCCAGGCAGAGGGAGAACTCTATCTCGAAGGCGATATCGTTTTCCGGCAAGGTGAACGGATCATTTACGCCGACGCGATGTACTACAACGTTACTCGCGAAGTCGGTGTCGTCTTGGAAGCCGAAACCATCACCACGATTCCTGAGTACCAGGGAATCGCTCGATTGAAAGCGGACGTCCTGCAACAAGTGGGGCGAGGCAATTTTGTCGCCTTCGATGCCGCCGTGACAACAAGCCGAATGGGAGTGCCACGGTATTGGCTTCAAAGCGAACGCTTGCAATTAAACGACCGCAATACCTCCGTCATCGATCCAGCAACTGGTGCGACCTCGATCCGACGCGATCCGTTCGTGAGCAGCCGCGACAACTTCGTTTACTTTGGTGGTATGCCCATTCTATATTGGCCCCGTTTTTCGAGTTCCCTGCGTGATCCAAACCTCTTTATCAGCGATCTGAAGGTTGGCAATGATAGTATTTTTGGAACGCAAGCCCTAGTCGATTGGAACTTGCTCCAACTGTTTGGAGTCGACAATGCACCACCAGGTTTGAAATGGGAACTTTCCACCGACTATCTGAGTGACCGCGGGCCGGCACTCGGAACACTGCTGAGCTACCAACTCCCAGGCCTATTCGGTATTCCTGGAAAAACCAACGGCTCCCTCGACGCTTGGTTCATAAATGACAAAGGGACCGATACGCTCGGGGGTAATCGCAGGAACTTGCCACCGGAAACGTCCAATCGCGGACGGGCGATTTTCCGACATCGACAAGAAATGCAAAATGGCTACGAATTCATCGCAGAATTTGGCTGGATTAGTGATCGCAATTTCGAAGAACAATATTTTGAAAACGAATGGGACCGCGATAAGAACAAAGACACCTCGCTAAGGCTCCGAAAATACTACCACAGCAATCTGTTCGAGCTGTCGGCCCAAGCTCAAACGAATGATTTCTTTCAGCAAACCGAGCAGCTTCCGGCGCTCGATCACTATTTGATCGGCGGGTCGCTATTCGCCGATTGGCTGACATGGTCAGCACATAATCACATTAGCTACACGAAATTAAACGCAGCCGACACGGCGACAAATCCAGCCGAGGCCGCCGGTATGACGATGCTGCCGGGCGAGATGGATGCCGAAGGAATCATCGCTCGTACGCGGCAAGAATTGGCTCTTCCGGTTCAAGCAGGCCCAGTGAAAGTGGTCCCTTATGTTTCCGGCGAAGCGGCTCGGTACGGTGAAGCGGCCGATGGTACTCCGCTAACACGAATACTCGGCCAAGGTGGCGTCAGGGCCAGCTTGCCGATGTCACGTGTTGATCCCACGATCCAAAGTAGCCTGCTGAATATTCGCGGCCTCGCGCATAAACTTGAATGGACCGCCGACTATTTCTATGCCGACAGCAATACGGACTTCGAAGAGTTACCGCTATACGATCCGCTAGACGATCACGCCCAGCAACAATTCCGGCGCAGGTTCATAGTGAGCGACTACGGCGGCATATTGCCAGCGAGATTTGACCCGCGAACGTACGCGTTGCGCAATGGAACGCAAAAATACATCACCAGTGGCAGCGATGTGATTGCCGACGACTTGCAGCAAATTCGGCTTGGCTTGAACCAGCGTTGGCAAACCAAACGAGGCTTGCCCGGACGAGAACGAATCGTCGATCTGTTTCAATTCGATACCGATCTGTTGATCTTTCCCGATGCCGATCGTGACAATTTTGGCGAAACGGTTGGTCCGGCGACCTATGACATGGCCTATCACATTGGAGATCGCGTCAGTCTTTTGAGTGACGGCTATTTTGACTTCTTCGATTCGGGCCTTCGATCCCTCAGCGCCGGTGTGCGAACAAGCCGGCCCGGTGTGGGCGATGTCTACTTTGGACTTTTGTCGCTGCAGGGACCGATTAGCAGTACGGTCTTCCGCAGCATGGTCGACTATCGGCTGAATGAAAAATGGATCTGGTCATCGGCCACGACGTATGACTTTGGCGAAGCCGGCAATGTTGGCCAATCCTTTGGTCTAACGCGAATTGGTGAATCGTTGCTAGTGCGTCTGGGAATCAACATCGACCGCGGTCGAGACAACGTTGGATTCGGGTTTACGATTGAACCACGTTTTTGGCCATCACCGCGGCTCGGTCGCGTCGGTGGCCAAATGATCCCACCGCCTGGCGTTGAGGGACTTGAGTGATGAACGGACGGAGTAGCTGGGCTCACAAATTCGCCGTTGCGTTTCGAGGACTGGGCATTTCGATTTGCGACCAGTCGAGTTTCTGGGTTCATTTGCCAATTGCAGTAGCCGTCTTGATAATCGCGTTGTTCCTGCACCTCGAAACATGGCGTTGGGCCATGTTGGTTTGCATGATCACAATCGTGCTTTCGGCAGAGTTAATGAACACGGCGATTGAGCGGTTATGCAAACGCTTGCATCCCGAGCACGACGAAGTAATCGGCAACGTATTGGACACAGCCGCTGCCGCCGTCCTGGTCGCCGGCCTTGGAGCCGCAGTCGTCGGCCTGATTGTCATTGGCGACGCGATTCTATAGCCAAAGCCCCCGATCGCCCGATTGGTTCGCCATCTCCATTGGGAATGTCGATTATCAAATGGCCGAATTTTTCGAGACACCGCAACTGTATAACACGGGTAGAACGAGAAGATTAACCAGTGTCGCGCCAACAAGGCCGTAGAGAATCACTAGCGCCATTGGGTATTCGATCTCTTGCCCAGGAAGTTCACCAGTGACAATCAGCGGGACGAGTGCGAGGCCAGTCGTCAGTGCCGTCATCAATATTGGTGCAAGACGCTCTTCGGCTCCACGTATAATGAGTGCACGCCCGGTCAAGTCGGGGTCCTCCGTCGCCAAATGACGGTAGTGGCTGATCAACATAATTGCATTTCGAGCGGCGATACCGAGCACGGTCACGAACCCGACCAGGGATCCGAGCGAGATAATGCCGCCACCCGCGAAGACACCCAATAACCCGCTGGCAAGTGCGAGTGGCAGAGCGAACAAGATCAACAGCACCACGCGCCAACTTTCAAAGTCGATATAGAGAATAATGGTGATCGCAAGAATGGACCCGAGCGACAGAAGGAACAATCGCTGACGGGACGCTTTCGCTTCGGCGTATTCTCCTAGAAACTCTGGGTGATAGCCGGTTTTGAAGTCAACCCTCGTAAGCACGGCGTTTTCAATATCGGTCGCAACGGAAGCCAAATCACGGCCTGCGACATTGCAAGTGACATCGAGACGACGAGACGCTCCTTCACGCTGGATCACATTGGGGGCCGGTACGATCGTCACACTCGCGACGCTGCGAAGCGGCACTTGGGCACCCGACGGTGTGTCGATCATTAAATCGCCGAGCGTCCGCAAGTCGGTTCGCAAATATTCCGCTCCGCGCACAACGACCGGAAAGATTGCTTGATCCCGATACATCTCCCCCACCTGCATTCCGTTGACAAGTGTCGTGACGCTCTGCACCAACATGCCGGGCGTCAACCCGAATTGCGATGCTGCATCTACGTTCAAATCGATCGCGATCTGAGGAACCAAAACTTGCGGTTCGACCCTCAATGTCGTGACACCCTCGATCGGTTTGATTACCGATTCAATTTCAACGGCGGTCGATCGCAGTTGTTCAAGATCAGGACCGTACAGCCGAACCACAATCGAAGCACTTGTTCCGGTCAGCACTTCCTTGATGCGTTCGGTTAGATACGTTAATAGGTCACGATAGAGTCTGGGATAACCGTCGACGATCGTTTGGACTTCTGCGACGGTGGAATCGTAGTCCTTGTTATCGTCAATGCTAATCCAAAGCTCGGTAAAGTTGGGGCCGACCACTTCATCCGCAACCGTCGCCCGACCAATATGCGATCCAAAGTTACGGACACCATCGACCGCCATCAATTCGTCACTGGCACGAAGCGTAATACGGTCCATGGCATCGATTCCGATACCTGGCTTTTCGACCCAGTGCATCAAAAAATCGGTCTCACGGAATTTGGGCATTAACTGTTCGCCCAATTGCGGAATGGTCGCGATGAGAGTCACGAACATAACAGCAGTGACAGCGAGAGTCCCCCATTTCAAACGCAACGCTAAGCCAAGCACCGATCGATAAATTCTTCTTAGCATCCGCACCAATGGCCCATCGCTGGAATGACGCTCAGCCGACTTCGGCAGCAACAATAGCGACATTGCAGGCGTGACAGTCAATGCGACCAACAACGATGCCAGAATAGCCAAGATATAGGCAGCCGCCAGCGGGCGAAAGAAGGCACCGGCAAGCCCCGTGAGGAAAAACACGGGCAAGAAAGCCAGCACCACAATCACCGTCGCATAGACCACAGAACTACGAACTTCCATCGACGCATCAAACACGACGGTGAAAGCACTGCGGGGTTTTTCGAACTGCGAATTCAACCGCAAGCGACGCATGATGTTTTCAACGTCAATAATTGCATCGTCAACGACTTCGCCGAGCGCGATGACAAGTCCCGCTAGCACCATCGTGTTGACGGTCCCACCTCGGTAATAGAGGACCATCACAGCCGCCAATAACGACAAGGGTATCGCAGTCGCACTGATGACCGCACACCGCCAATCGAACAGGAACAACAGCAGCACGATCACAACCAAAACACAACCTAGCAACATCGAATGACTGAGGTTACTGAGTGCTCGCTCGATGAACGTCGCTGGTCGAAACACAGTCGTATCGTACTCGACTTCCCCCATGGCAGGTTTCAACTCCGCCATCGCTTTCTCGACGTTTTTAGTCACATCAAGCGTGTTTGCCCAAGGCTGTTTTTCAACGATCAATAGCAGTCCAGGACGGCTATTAATGATCGCATCGCCGATCGGCGGTGCGTAGTCATACGTAACCTCGGCGACGTCTTTGATTCTCAGCGGCGTGCCGGGCGACGGCGGCGTGTTCGCTACCGCTACTTTGGCGGCACTTGCTGTACGGAAACCAATCACGATCTCGCCGAGCTGCTCAGGCGTATAAACCGCAGGCACGTGACGCAGTGCCAATCTTTGGTTTGCGGTATCGACAAAGCCGCCTGCGCCGACCGCGGTGGCATCACGCACCGTTTGCAAAATCGAATCCAGCGTCACATTGTTCGCTCGCAAACGATCCGGATCCACAACGACCTGCAACTGCGGTTCTTTCTCGCCCCACACTGCGACGTTTGCCACCCCCGCGATCGACATCAACCGTGGACGGATCGTCCATTTAGTCAAAACCGTCATGTCCATCTGTGTCTGCGTGTCAGACCACAAACCGATCTTCAAACAACGACTCAGCGAAGACAGAGGTGGAAGAATCACGGGCGGTCGCACCGGTTCGCTCGTTCAACTCTCGTGGAACCAGATTCGGATCACAACATGGTCGAGCCGACTGACACCCGATCGCGATTACTGTCACGATTGATACGACCAACAAACGGCGGAGCGCCAGCGGTTTTGTTTGCAGTGCCATCCATGGCCTCCGTAAAACCCATTGGTAACGCGTTAGCCATGCTATCGCGATAGTCCCTACGACACAGATCGACCGTATTCTACGGAGCAATGAGTAGCACCCGTTGCCGCCGTCTCCACCGCGACAACCCAAACGATCGGACTACCGGCCAGTCGAACGATGCGGCAAACCTAACAATGCAAGGTGTTTTTGAAAGCACGGGCAACGGCATTCGGCATCCATCGAGTCCAACGATTGACAAACAGGCTTGGACTCCGACGGCCTTTGTAACCTCAACTACAATCCGGATCCTTCACTAAGCATCGGCGTTTGTGTGTAGCCCATCGCTTGCGCAGCCACGTCCATGCGATAAAGTGGATCTTGCATCAAGCACGCTCGCCGATCCGTGGCGGGAATGGTGGTTGTGTAGATCCGCAGTTCGCCATCAACGCTGGTGATAAATTCTTCTCGCCAATCGCCAAGAATGTCGGCAAACGCAACGAGATTGCCCGTTACTTTCGTCGGGAACCGAGTGCCATCGTATTTTTCAATACCGTGCCGACCTCGCAATTCTCGTTGAGGATCCGCGTCCCAATAGAACGCTCGCCGTCCGGTGGCCCAATCCAAATCGCTGCGAAGCACATTGCCACGCACATCGAACAGCCATCGTTTGTTTGACTTCTTTTCCTCGTCGGTGTCCGACGAATAGCACTCCCATCCGGGAACGTCTGGGTCCAAGTCGCTGCACATTCCGGTGGAGTGAACATGTCGCGTAGGAAAATCGATTCCCCAAATAACTTCCCCGTTGGCAGCGTCTACCAAGCAGCATCCGTTCTTGGTTTGCCGAGTTTCCATTCCATAGTAGACCTCCAATCCAGGCCGCGAAGAATCGATATCACCAACGTAGTGATGATCAGGGTGACCAAAGCCCGTCGACCACAATCCAACGCCATGGTCATCGAGCACTGATGAACCAAGGAAGACCTCATCACGACCGTCGCCATCAATATCCACTGCGTGCATACTGTGTGCTCCCTGACCGCGATAATTCCCGCCTTCCTCGGCGTCATTCCACTTCCACGCTTCGTGAAGCTTGCCGTCTTTGAGTTCCAAGGCTTGGGCATGCATTCGCTTGTATGTTCCACGCTGGACAATCAAGAAAGGTGTTTTGCCATCCAAGTAGGCGACGCACATTTGGTTGCGAGATGCATAGTTGTACGCCGAAAACGCATCACGCGGGATCCAATCCGTGCGTGTTTTTGGCTTTCCAGTCATCCCATCGAGAATCAGCAGATACTCCTTCCCCGCGCCAACCCTTCCATCCCCATCTCGTGGGTCTCCCTCGCCAGCTTTCAAGCACACCTCGGCTTTGCCGTCGCCATCCAAATCGTAAACGATCATCGGCGAATACCAGATTCCTTGTTCAATCGACCAACCGAGGTCATGTCGCCACAGAAACGAGCCATCGGCCAAGTAGGCTTCGACCTTGAATGTGCTCGGACTCGGCTTCCAATAATTCACATAGGGATCGACGTTCCCACCAGGCTGTTTGATAACGAAATCATAATTGCCATCACCATTTAAATCCGCAATCCCGCATTTTCGGAACGAATAGGGACCATCCAAGGGGATCGTAATATGGTTTCGGGCGGGTCCACCTGCGATCACGTTGGCAGGTTTGGTGCGAATGGTTTCTTTGCCATCGATCAACGTGGCGACGCAATAGCCGTACTGTTTTCCTGCGATTGCACTGTCGTCAACGTAATCGGTCGTTTGCGTGATCGGCAATTCATTCAAACGAACCGGAGCTCCGTGATCCACTTGTCGATAAACGTTGAACGCAACTTGATCGGAATCGCTGCGCAGTAACCGCCAACCCACATAGACTTGGCCGCCCCCGGTCGGCAGTACCGTAACGGAACGACTCAATTTTTCGGTAACGCGAACCTTCGCCCACCCATCGACTTTCGGTTTTCGGTTTGGATCCGGAAGCGGCGTGAATTCCAAATAGTCATAGTAGCACGAACCTGGGTTTGTCTTGGATGCAAATCGATCATCAAGCCATAGTTCAAACCCTTCACTACCGATCTCGACCACTCCCAAGTGAGCCGATCGGCTGTCGACGGAAACCCATGTCACGCCATCACGCGAAATCCCAATCGGCCGACCGACGCCACCAATGTCAATGTGATATTTCCCAGGTGCAATGTCCCGAACAATCGAATGCAGCGGCGGCGCACCGTCCTCGGGCGAGTTACGGTCGGCTTTGACAACGGGCGACTGCAACACGATGCCACCTGACCATTTCCGATCCGCATCGACATCGGTTGACCATAGGTTCCACTGATGATCCGTGTGTCGGTTGATTTGCCACCCTGATGACGGTTCGGTGATTGTTTCGGCTTCGAAACGAATCGGCTGCTGCGCCGTGACGCTGGGAGCCATTCCCAGCAATTGCAGCAGCAGGACACCGATACCGATCGCCAGATGACGCACGGGGACATCTACAAGATGAGACGCAAACATGGTGGGGGACTCCTAGTCGAGAGCCTATCGGGGGGGAGGGGATTTGGCGGGAAGAGACGCGTGTCTCTGCCGAACATTCTATCACGCCTGATCACACTCTACCGTAATCCCGCCTAAAAACCTGATGGCCAGACCCAAAAACCAAGTGGCCCCCAATGAAAACCAAACGGACAGCCCCCATGCGGATTCCTCTTAGGGCCCCTTGGGTTTGAGGCCGTTATGGGTTGCCTTTGCCGATAACGGATCTTCGGGCCAATGGTGTTTTGGATAGCGGCGTCGAAGATCTTTGCGAACGCTCACGTAGGTGTTCTTCCAGAAGCTCTCCAAGTCATCGGTGATCTGTTGCGGTCGATGATTGGGGCCGAGAAGATGCAATTGAATCGCGACTTTTCCACCTGCAATCGTCGGTGTCCGTGTCCATCCAAACAATTCTTGGATTCGCACCGCGATCGAAGGCGGACTACTATCGGAATACTCGATGCGTATCGAGTTTCCACTTGGTACGGTTAATCGCTGCGGTGCAAAACGTTCAAACTGTTGCAGTTGACCGTAGTCGAATTTCGATTTAAAGATCGCAAGCCATGGAGCCGATCGGAGTTGGTTGATCGACGTTCTGGTTTGGCAAAAATCTCTCAACACTTGGTCGGCCGCCTCGTCATCCAGCCTCGGCAAATCGAGGTCCGGCATCCATCGGGCGAGCAAGTTGGAACGGACGAAAAACTCGAATGCCTCTCGATTCGCCGCACCAATCAACTCCATTCGCTTCGGATAGATGGCTTCATAGAGCAATGCTGCGACCGCCTCGCTTGGTTCACATTGGATCGGCGATTCATTGAGCAGCAAGTCATCGTAGTATTCCCGACGCCGAGCGATGACAGCTTCGCGACTCGGGTCATAGACGTGTTGATCGGCCCGCTTCATCAAATGCTCGCAGAGCCAACTCGGTTCGATCGGCAAAGCGATTCGGGCGATCGCATCAGTTCCTTTGTCGTCGACGTCCATGCAGACGCATAAATCCGAGACCCCATTTTGCCCCTGAAACTCGACACCTCGACCGCCAACCATGACCCCTTTCCCGCTGCTCGCTTCACGACGTTTGGTCACACGGTCGGGATAAGCGGCCAAGAATGCTTTGCTAAGAGCAGTCGGCGTCGCTTTGCCGGTGTCCTTTTTTCGCATCGTACGAAGCAACTGTTTCGCAACTCGCGAGACCTGTTTCGCTGCAGAAACAAGCAGGTCGCCACGTTTGTCGCCATCGATAAAGCGTTTCATGGCGTCGATTTGGTCTATCAAGTCACGCGTGGCGGATCGATTGGCCAATGGGCTTCGTTCACTTAGAAGCGCAGCGGCAATCGCGGCATCTTGCATCGGCACGTTCGAGTCTTCGGCCGCAATCATGAACCGAGCGATTCGTGGATGTAGCGGTAATTTGCTCATCCGTTTTCCAATCGAGGTCAAGTAAACTCCTTCATTGATCGCATCCATGCGCAACAACAAACGCGCGGCTTGCTCGACACTTTGCCGACTCGGTGGTGTAAGCCAAGGAAATGCAAACGTGTCACGTTCGCCCCAAGCGGCGAGCAACAGTGCCGCAGAAGAGAAATCAGCTTGTTCGATTTCGGGACAATCGTTTTCTCGCCGCGAACGATGAGCGGCTTGAGGCCAAAGTCGAACACAAATCCCCGGTTCGGTTCTTCCAGCTCGACCAGCTCGCTGTTCGGCCGACGCTTGCGAGATCGGCTGAAGCGTCAATCGTGGCATGCCGACTTGCGGGCGAAACGTCATCACACGAGCCATCCCGCTGTCAATCACGGCGGTCACACCTGGGATCGTAACGGAGGTCTCTGCAACATTGGTCGACAAAATCACTTTGCGTTTATTGGAGACTCGCACGACGGCATCTTGGTCCGATGAGGACATTTCGCCGTACAATTCGCACACCAAACACTCCGACGCAAACGCATGCCTTTCGATCGCACGATGGACTCGTCGGATTTCGCCCACGCCTGGAAGGAACACCAGGACGTGACCGCGAGTTTGCCTCAGAATTCGCGGCAAAACATCAATGACTCGTTCGTCGATTGGTTGCTGGGCAAGCGATGGCGCATACTGAACATCGACTGGATACTCGCGGCCTTGCGATTCCACGGCGACAGCCGCCAAGTCCGATTGTGCAAAAAACTTGACAAGAGGTTCGGCATCAAGGGTCGCTGACATGACGACCAGTTTTAGTTCGGGCCTTAGCGTCGTACGAACACGCTCGATCATGCCTAGCGACAAGTCAAGTTCCAAACTGCGTTCATGGAATTCATCCAAAATCACACATCCGACGGATTCCAAAAGAGGATCGTCGGTCAGTCGACGCAGCAGCATGCCGGTGGTTAGGACCAAGATTTGGGTGTCCGCGCATGCGCGCCGATCAAAGCGAACATGGTAGCCAACGGTTTGCCCAAGTGGCGAACCCACGATTTCCGAAAGCCGAATCGCAGCCGCACGGGCAGCTAACCGTCGTGGTTGAATGAGTAGAATTTGTCCTTCGATGGCCGCGCCGGATTGCATCAGTGCCAGAGGCACGAGTGTGGTTTTGCCAGCACCCGGGGGCGCCTTCAAAACGACCGGCTTAGAGGCCGACACCCCCTCTAAGATCGCTGGCAAGCAATCGGCAACAGGCAAATCGTGCGTATCGATGGGGTTCACGCTATGCAGACCCAAGCCCCATTGCACGACGCCATGCACTCGTTTGCCCCATATGGATCATGAAGTGACCGCCAATATAGAATCCGAGCATCGCGCCGGTGGTTGAAAAACGCTCTCGCATCGACACATTTGGATTCGGTTTCATAAAAACTTCGTCGTCGGCCGCTTCGAGAGCTTCAATCGCAGCGGTGTAGTTCCGCACCAGTGCGTCGACCACTTCTTGCATCGATGGGTATATATCTCCATCGGGGTCGTCGACACATGTGGCATCTTTCGAGAAAACCTCTACAAAAGCTTCACTCGGCTGGTAGACGCTCGGATCGCCACCAACCCCTTCGATGATCTTGCTGGCATAGAGACTCAAATGGCCGTAATTGAATGCCGCATGATTGGATTGAATCACCGTGTCGCCGATTCGAGCGAACCGCGCGAACTGGTTTGGCGTCACGTCTGTGAGTAATCGTTCGGCATATCCGAGTCCTAGGCGACCGGAGGCGGCAATCATGGGACCAATATTTGGCATCGCTTGGATTCCTTCGTTTAGGTTTGAGGGCGATCAGATTACCCATGGTAAAGAGGCATGGTGTCAGCCGTCTAGCCGATCGCTATTCTTTTGACTCGCTTTCGTTCCCTCACAGGTTCCAACACCGGTCCGATGTCGTCCACCATTTCCCCTTGTCCGATCGACAATTCGTCCGTTTGCGATCGGTCCGTTGACGAGTGCACCCATCCAGATACGGCGTCGGCGGTCGAGAAACAGGAACACCGTCTCTACGATCGCGATTTCCTAATCGCCGTCGCAAGCCAAACCTGTTTTGTGATGGCCAATACGTTGATGGCCCATTACGCACGTTGGATTGAATTCCTTGGTGGCGACTTACGTCAAGTTGGCTTGATCATGGGTTCCGCTGCGTTGCTCGGGTTGCTGCTTCGACCTTGGATGGCACAGTGGATCAACCGCATCGGTGCTCGCGCGATGTGGGGCGTCGGCTACTTTGTCTTTGCCATTAGTTCGATCGGAAACTTGGCGCTCTATGATTTATCGGCGGGAATTTATTTGCTGCGTGGTGGAATCGTACTGGGTGGTGCGATCGTCTTCGCAAGCGGTTTAACGTTTGTCTCGCAAACCGCACCTTCGAACCGCCGCGCCGAAGCGATTGGCATTTTGGGGGTCGGTGGTTTCATGGGAATGCTTTTGGGCCCTGCGCTGGGCGACTTGTTTCTTGGCAGTGACCATCGCGTTCGCTTTGACTTCGTAATGCTATTTTCTGCTGCAACCATTGCCAACGCGATCCCTGCGGGCTTGCTGCTGTTTTTGCACGCCCCCAAAAGCGTCGGCGACCAGCGACCAGCTCGGTTGGGGGAATTTGTCCAGACGGTACGTCGCTATTGGCCAGGCACCATCTTGCTGGTCAACTTTGCCTTTGGCATCTGCATTACCGCGCCATTGATCTTTGTCGCTAGCTTCGTCGATACGATGCATTTGAAAACACCTGGCGTATCGATCATCGGAGTGTTCTTTTGGTGTTATGCAGGCTTGGCGATTCTAGTCCGATTGGGGTTTCGTCGGTTGCCTGACGTAATTGGGCCTGCAAAAGTTCTGGTTGCTGGTACCGTGTTTATGTCGATGGCCATGTTCGCATTTACCATCGTTTCACCGGAGCGTCCGTGGATGATTGTGGTCCCAGCGTTGCTTGGCGGAGTAGGCCATTCATTGATGTTCCATACAATGATCACATTGACCTTAACCCGTTTTCCTCACGCGGCCCATGGAACGGGCTCGACACTTGCGTTGATGACGTTGGACCTAGGCATGATCATTGGCGCACCTCTGTTGGGATTAATTGGCCAACATTACGGTTTTGCGGCGTTGTTTGCCACCGTGGGCGTCGTTTGCATTTGTGCCGCCTTGGTCTATCTTGGATCGCGTTTGAGAGTACCGGCGCCTCAACGATGGGGTGCCTAGGCAAATTCAGCGGGCCTACACTAACCCCGGCCGCTTTGGTAGTTTCTAGGGCGAATTCGGAGACTCAAACGACGCCGTGCATCACAACCCGTGCCAGTGCATTTTACCCCCTGCCAGTGCGTCTTAACCCCTGCCAGTGCGTCTTAACCCGCGATCGAGAAATACCTAGATGTCTTCCGCAAGTTTACCGATGACGATTCGACGCCGCCTGGATTACCCCAAAGACGCCAATCTTTGTGAATACTGTACGGCGAAGTGCTGTCACTACTTCGCGCTAAATATCGACGAACCGGTCAATCGACGAGATTTCGATTTCATTCGCTGGTACTTACTGCACGAGCATGCGACGGTATTTGTCGAAGACGATACGTGGTACTTGCTCGTCCACACGACCTGCAAACACTTGCAAGACGATCATCGATGTGGCATCTACGAAACACGTCCTTCGATATGTCGCACTTACACGACCGCCGAATGTGAATTCGAGGACGATTGGGTTTACGACAAGTACTTCGAAACGCCCGAACAGATTGACGAATACGCCGACGCATTGTTTGGCCGTCAATTTCCCGACCCCGACACCAAGAAACAAGATTCGTTGCGTAGTCGCCGACCGACCTCACTTCCGATTGCATAACATCCAAAAACCTAAAATGTCACTGATCCAACCAAGAACGCTCAAAGGTTTTCGCGACTACTTGCCCGCGGTAATGATTCCGCGTGAGCAACTGATGCAAACCGCTCGTGAAGTTTTTCGTTCGTTTGGCTTTGCGCCGATTGACACACCGACTCTCGAGCATCTCGAAATCCTGACTGGCAAAGGCAGCGATGAAACGGACCGGCAAATCTATCGGTTCACCGATAACGGGGGTCGCAACGTTGGCATGCGGTTCGATTTGACCGTCCCCTTGGCTCGGTTTGCAGCCCAGCACATTTCGACACTTGGAACACCTTTCAAGCGATATCACATCGCACCGGTATGGCGAGGTGAAAAACCGCAAGATGGTCGCTACCGCGAATTCGTTCAATGTGACTTTGATACGATTGGGACCGAATCGGTGCTGGCCGATATTGAAGCGGTTGCCGTGATTAACAACTTGTTAGAAACCATTGGGTTCGACCGGTTTACGATCAGCGTCAATAATCGAGCAATCCTGACTGGCCTTCTTGAGCATCTCGGATTGGCAGACAAGAGCGTTGCAGTGCTTCGCAGCTTAGACAAATTGGCGAAAATCGGCCGTGAAAAAACAGCCGAAGAAATGATCAATGCCGCCGGTGTTACTGCGGAACAAGCGGACGCGGTACTTCGTCTCGCCGATTGCACCGGAGATGCAACATCCGTTTTTGCAACATTGACTGAGATCACCAGCGGGAACGAAAAAGCAAACGCTGGTATCGAAAGATTGCGAGACATTTACGAAGGGGCCTTGGCCTCGGGCGTGCCCGAGCGACGGTTGCGTTTAGATGTCTCGATCGCTCGCGGGTTGGATTACTACACGGGCGTGATCTTCGAAACGACGCTCGATGATTTGCCATCGATCGGAAGTGTTTGCAGCGGTGGCCGGTACGACAATTTGGCGGGGCTTTATACCAAACAGCACCTACCTGGAATCGGTGCGTCGCTCGGACTTGATCGCTTGATCGCCGCAATGGAGCAACTCAATTTGCTGCCGACCGCATCAACACCCGCTCCGATTTTCATTGCCTACTTTGACAAAGATCACCGAGACGATTATTTGCGTTTAGCGACTAATTTGCGGTCTGCGGGGTTAAAGGTCGAAGTTTACCCTGAACCACGAAAGCTTGGGGCACAGCTAAAATACGCCGATGCGCATGGGTTCACTGTTGCGATCATCGCGGGCGGCCAAGAGTGGACCGATGGGGAATGTCAACTAAAAGTGTTGGCAACGAAAAAGTCCAGCCAGGTGACATACCGGCATGACGCCCCCGAGGAACTGGTAGAAGGTTTGCGTCAAATCTTGCAGCAACCGCAGTAGCGAGTCGCTATACTGGGAATGCGCTGAGGGTGAGCCGCCAATGAGATCCTAACGAGGTTCGCCGATCCTTATTAGGCTCGCCTTAGCGTGGGCTTTCGCCGTAATTCGCACCGCCGAGTGACGGCATCACCGGTATATTTTATCCGTCATTGCCCAAGAACCATCCCTGGCCACTCGCGATTAATTGTGGACAAAATTTCGAACAAACCTGCCAACCCGATTGGTTCCACCACTCAGCTTGTCGTCGCATCGAAAGGGGGCGACAATGAGGCGTTTGGTGCGTTACTGGAACAGTATCGCGGATACTTGCTGATGCTGGCCCATCGGTATTTGTCCGAACGGTTGCGTCGCCGGATCGACCCGTCCGATATTGTTCAATTGACTTTTTTAGAAGCCAAACGCGATTTAGAGTCGTTTCGGGGCGACACACCTGCGGAATTTTCAGGCTGGCTCCGCGGTATTTTGAAAAACAATGTTGCCACCTCGGTCACGCGACATATCACGACTCAAAAACGGTCACTCAAACGAGAAGTCGAAGGGGACAAACCAGCGAACAACGATTCGGCCGGTGGTGGATGGATCACATTGTTGCCCGGCAGTTCAACCAGCCCAAGCGGCGCCGCAATCCGTGATGAAGCAACCTTGGCATTGCTGGAAGCTCTGCACCAATTACCCGAAACGCAAGCCGAAGCAATCCGCCTTCGCTACATGGAAGGGCTGACCCTAGCGGAGATTGTCGAGCGAATGGGAAAAAGCGATACAGCCGTCGCTGGGCTTCTAAAGCGAGGACTGCAAAAGTTGCGAACGACCCTAAAAGCGGATACGAGTCCCTGGTTCTAAAAAAAAGGAAGAAATGCTCGCCCACATACAACCTAGTTCTGAGCCTGTTAAGCAATCACGTTGACTCAAAGTCCCGATTTCAAAGCCCATTGTCAAAATCCCGTCTCTCGAACCTGTTCGCTTGATGCCAGAACCCGAACTTCCCGAAACCGACGATCCGCTTGATTCCGCATTCGCCGCTTATTTGCGATGCTGTGATTCGGGAGAGATGACCAGCCGAGATGAGTTTCTAAAACAGTTTCCCGAGCTTGCGGATCAGCTAAAGCAATTGATGGAAGCGGCCGATTTGGTCGACCATGTCACGAATGCTGCGTCGTCGAAAAATGCCACGCACAGACGAGCTCCCGTTGCGAGCGGTGCCGATACAATCGCGACTTCGATGGCAACGGGCGATGACTCGAATGTCGACCCCGCAGCGACGTTGCCAATGGCCCATCGCCGCAAAGGAGACCATGGCCCAACGCTACCGTTTGATCTTGGCGACTATGAGTTGCTCAAAATCCTCGGCAAAGGCGGCATGGGGATCGTCTACCTGGCAAAGCAAACAGAGTTGGAACGTTTGGTTGCCGTGAAGATGATCCGTGGCGGGATGTTGGCGGATGAATCAGACGTGCGGCGGTTTTACACCGAAGCCCAAGCAGCAGCCAAACTGAGTCACCCGGCGATCGTCCCGGTCTACCAGTTCGGCCAGCGAGCGGGGCACCATTTCTTTTCGATGGCCTATATTCGTGGCACCGACTTACAACGTCGAATCAAGGAAGAACCACTCGATCTCCGTCTAGCCGTTCGCTATGTCCGCGATGTCGCTCGCGCAATCAATCACGCACACCAAAACGGAGTGCTACACCGCGATTTGAAACCCGCGAACGTCTTGATTGACGAGAAAGATCAAGTGCATGTGACTGACTTTGGCTTGGCCAAACACATGGATTCCGACAGCAGCGTTACGGGAAGTGGAACAGCCGTGGGGACGCCTCATTACATGGCGCCCGAACAAGCAGGCGGGTTTAGCGACCAAGCAACGCGGCAAAGTGATGTTTACGCGCTCGGTGCAATCTTGTTTGCTTGTGTCACCGGTCGGCCCCCAATCATGGCGGAAACGGTCGTCCAAACGCTGCTTCAAGTCATCCATGACCCGGCGCCACCGATGCGGTCGCTTCGATCAAACGTGCCCCAGGGTTTGGAAACGATTGTTGCGAAATGTTTGGAAAAACAGTCTGACGAACGCTATGAATTGGCATCGTCATTGGCGGATGATTTGGATGCGTTCCTGGAAGGTCGCCCGATCGCGGCCAGACCAAGGTCGCTTCCGATCAAGCTTTGGCAATGGTTGAAAGGGGTACCACTGATCGCGGCTTTGTCAGGACGGCGGATCGTTGGCACATCGGTTTCGCATCGTCGTTTTCAAGCAGCAATGCTGGCGTTTTTGGTCATCCTACCGGTCGTCGCGGTGGGGCTATCGCTTTTGCAAAACCAATACAGCGAATCGATGCCTTCACGAGTGACCATCGCTGGCGGACTCGAAGACGGCGTTTACAACGATGTGTCGGCTGAAATATCGAAACGATTGATTGCAAACCATTCTGTGACTGCGGCCGTCATGTCGAGCAACGGTTCGCTCGACAATCGCCAGCGACTGCTGCTCAGCGAGGTGGACTTGGCACCGATGCAAGCGTCAGCAATCAGCGGCAATGAGTTACGAGTCGTGGCTCCTTTGTTCTATGAAGCGGTCCATGTGCTCGCCCGACATGATTCGAACATTCGATCGGTCGCTGGATTGGCGGGCCACCGGGTTGCCGTGGGGCCGGTCGGCAGCGGGTCGCGAGCGACCGCAGAAATGGTCTTCGATTCGCTTGAATTGACGCCAAATGTCTCGCCGCGCGAAGTCATTCCGTGGCGTGAATTGGCTGGCGACGATGCACCTGATGCTGCGGTATTATGCATCGGGCGAGGCAGTCCGCTGTTGTCGAGTTTCTTAAAGAGTGGTCGTTGGCAACTCGTTCCCATTCCTTCCGCAATCGAAATTTCGCTGCAGCATCCAACGCTCAGGCCAATGGCGATCGAAGCAGGCGACTATCCCGATGTGCCGTTGCCTACCCAAGGTATCGCAACGGTGGGAACAACCGCTTTCTTGGCGACGCGTGAAAACGCCCCTTCCGATTTGATCACTGCGACGCTGGAGGCACTCTATCAAGACCCACCATTGTGCGTCGGCTTGATCCCGCGGAAACATGCTGCCGAGTGGCGGGGATTGTCGATGCATCGAGCAGCCCGCAAGTTCTATTCGATCGTCACAGCTTCGCAGTAAGCCCATCCAATCCAGTTCTTCTCGTAGAAAATTCGTCCAAATTTTTCACCCTATTCTCGGTTACCAAGAACGATCGAAGACCGCGTTGGCACTTACCAATCACTGGAACGTGTGCGTAGAAGCTCATTTAGACGCGTAAACGACATCAGGAATGTGGCCGTTTTGTCTACATTGGGACGTGACGATTGCGTTGGATGTAAAGATAGACCGGTCATGATGATTCGCCTGCGAAACAGAACCATTGTCGCCATTTTTGCTTGTGATTCCGATGAATCCGATACCTCGTTCAAGGATGAGGAACGGAATCGTCATAATGAACCACAAGGACAGTTAATATGCCAATCGCCAAGCACGAGGTTGATTGCGGCGTAGCGCCAGCAATCAAACAGAAACGCCGACTACTTCTTCAAACTTGCCGCCGCTTTCGCGTCGGATCCTGGTCCCTAGCAGCACTCTTGGCTATCTCGAGCCAAGGCGTTGTCAGTGCGCAAGCCCCTTGTAACTGCGGCCCCGGCCAAAGTTCAGGGCTGCAGTATCCAGGGGCTGCACAATACGGACACTCGGGTCCCTACCAAGGCCCAGGCTACTCTCAGGGTCCAGGCTACATGCAGGGCAGCAGTCAATATTACGGACAAGGTCGTGCAACTGGTGCAAGTCAATACTATGGCCAAGGCCCCGCGTACAACCAAGGCATGAATTACAACCAAGGCCAATACATGGGCCAAGGCGGCGTTGTTGGCCAAGGCGGCGTTGTCGGACAGGGCGGCGTTGTTGGCCAAGGCGGCGTTGTTGGCCAAGGCGGCGTTGTTGGCCAAGGCGGCGTTGTTGGACAGGGCGGCGTTGTTGGACAGGGCCAAGTGATGGGCGGCCCCGTTGTGGCCGCTCCTCAAGCGCAAGGGCAAGCAGCAACACAAAGTCGTGCCGGCGGTCAAAGCCAAGCAGGCACGCGATCGCAACCGAGCGTTGGTACGACCTCGCCAAGCGACCAGGCGATCGGATCGGCGCAAGGCGCCGCCCAGGGAGCCGTTCAAGGCGGCACTCAATTCTCAGGGCCCGTCGTTGATCAATCGGCGAATAGAGGGACGGCAACCGAAGGCTATGTCGGCCCGCTTCCAAGCGGTGGAGCGTGGCAAGGTGGCAATTGGCAAGGGCCATCGACTTGGGCCGGTGCCAGTTCAGGAGCAATCGTTTCGGGCGGAGCCGTTTCGGGCGGAGTCATGTCCGGCGGCAGCACCTACGTAGGCCCTGGCTATAGCACAGGGGCCGTCTATGGCAGCGGCTACGGCGCTCCTGGTTACACCGGATCCATGTACGGCGGATCGGGGTACGGCACGGTTGTCTCGGCCGCTTCGTGCAAACCGGCTCCTCAACCAACCGGAATCTATGGTGGCTTTGACTTCTTGTTCATTCGCCCCCATTTCGATAACAACATCACATTTGTAATCGACCCGCCAACTGGCAATCGAATTGAAACCTACGACTACGATTACAAATTCAGCGCGCGTGCATTCTTGGGTTGGCAAGATCAATGCAGTGGTGCCGGTTTCCGATTTGGCGTCTGGAATTTCGATGATGACGCTGGTCCTTACTCGGCAACGTCGACAGCGGTTTTCGAACCGATCTTCGTTACCGTTCAGGGCGCAGGGGGCAACTTGTCGCGAAGTGCAACAGCAGAATTTGACGATCATGACGCTGATCCGTTAACTACCGGCGATCAAACCCTAACCGCTTCGCATTCGTTGGATTTGGATGTCTACGACTTCGAACTGACGCAAGCGTTCTGTAGCCGCAAATTCCAAATCCTCGCGGGACTTGGACTTCGCTATGCGAACATTGACCAGTCAATGCGAGCTCAAGCGACTCGTGATTTCGACCACGCATTGTTGGCAACCGTCGGCAACGACTTGGAAGTCGAAGGGGTTGGACCGACCGCATCGCTCCAAATCCTGCGTCCCCTTTGGGATTCACGGTTCTCGATCTTCACCGGACTACGTGGATCGTTGTTAATGGCCGATACCGATCAAACGATCACGAACGGTTACTACGCTGACTGGGACAACAACGGTGCGACTGCCGACACCTATGAAACGCTCCACGATCGTGCTTCTCAACGTGAAGTGATTACGGCATTGGAAATGCAACTTGGCTTGCAATATCAATTGCCAATTACGAAGCGAATGGATTTAGTTTTGCGATCGGCTTACGAAACGCAAGCCTGGTTTGACGTCGGCGGACCAGTCGATTCACACAGCACGCTTTCGTTCGATGGCATTTCCTTTACCACTGGGTTGATGTTCTAAAGAACGCGAGCACAATTTCGTCGAATTCGACGCGGCAAATCCGCGACTCTGAGTAGGTTTCGTCAAAAACCGGAACCGCTTAGGGTCGCGGATTTTTTTGTCAGCGCACCATCATCGCACCATCATCGCACCACACCCTACGCTAACGCCACCTTCCACCGATCAATTTGCTCGCGAACTTGATCCGGCGCCGTCGAGCCGTAGCTGACAAATGCTGCGACCGCATTTTTGCTTCCTAAAATCGCATAGACAGTTTCGTCGATCTCCGGTGCGTGCAATTGCATTGACTTGATAGGCAAATCGCTCAATGCCAGCTCTCGATTCATCGCTTCGCCAACAATCGCGCCCACCAAGTGATGTGCTCGACGTTGTGGCATGCCTTTACGAATCATCCATTCCATCAAAGTCGTCGCGTCGAGGTACCCGCGTTCCAAACGGGCGGCAATCGATTCACGCTTTAGACTCGATCCTTCGACGATCGGCACCGCCAATTCCAAAGAGGCGATCACGGTATCAAACGAATCGAAGAGCGGTGGCTTGTCCTCTTGCAAATCGCGGTTGTAAGCGAGCGGTAGGTTTTTGACGAGTAACATTAGCGTTTGCAGGTTACCCATCACTCGAGCCGATTTGCCACGCGTCAATTCGAGTGTATCGGGGTTAACCTTTTGCGGCATAATGCTACTGCCAGTGCAAAACTCATGCGGCAATTTAATGAAATCAAATTCAACGGTACTCCAAAGAATCCACTCTTCGGCCCATCCACTTAGATGAGATGCCACCACAGATAAGACAAATGCACTTTCAAGCATGAAGTCACGATCACTGCTAGTGTCAAGACTATTGGCGGTGGGACGGTCAAACCCGAGTGCCTTGGAGGTTTGCTCACGATCGATCCCCAGCGTGGTCCCAGCGACTGCGGCGACTCCTAGCGGGCATTCATTCAACCGGCTGCGACAATCGGCAACACGACTCCGATCCCGCTGCAGCTTCTCGACGTAGGCCAGCCAATAATGCGGTGCGACGACCGGCTGGGCACGCTGCAAATGCGTATACGCGGGCAAAATCACGTCAAAGTCTTGGTCACACCGAGACAAAAAGGCCTGCTGTAATCGCAACAATCGGCGATCCACCTCATCGAGGGCCTCGCGAACCCACAAACGAACATCGGTGCTCACCTGATCATTGCGGCTTCGTGCGGTGTGCAATTTTCGCCCGACATCGCCGACACGGTCGATCAAAGCCTGCTCAACGTGCATGTGGATATCTTCCAACTCGAACGAGATCGGGAAGGTATCCGCATCGAGTTCCAGCTCGATTTCCTTTAAAGTGTCTCGAATCGTTGTAAACTCATCACTCGACAACATACCACGCTCGCAGAGCATTTCAGCGTGGGCGATGGACCCCCGGATATCCTGATGATACAAGCGTCGATCGAAGCTTATGCTTTCTGCAAAGGCTTCGAGTCGTTTGTCGGTTTGAGCTTGAAAAACACCACTTCGTGATGGACTATCCGCAGCCATGACTATCCTGTTAGGCGATCGATTTGAATAATGGGGTGACGCGTCACTATTATCCCTCAATCACCGCCCCTGACGACCCCAGCTTTAAAATAGACTAATCGAATGCCAAACCGTTTATTATTCGTCAAAACTGTCTTGTTCCTATCCACGCTGATCGTTGGAATCGACGTTTGCGGCCAAGCCCCGAATTGGAGGGCTGCTGATGCGATGGTTTCCGCCCAAATCGGCGAACCGTTTGGTGTCGCAACGATCGAAGTTCCGTTGGCCACCGGCGTGGATGCAGGGTCAATGCCGCCACTACGCGCAACCGATTCGGCCGGTCGCGTCCTGTATCCAGTCGCCAACGAGACTCGACAACGAGTCATTCCGCCATCGGAGCGTCCTGTACCCGAACCAGGCCGCGGTCGATTGCTAAACCGGCTTGGTGGGCTAATCCGTGAACTGACCGGCAATGACAAAGACAAAGAAATCACTGTCTCACGCCGTGTCTCATTCCTATTTCGATCGGACCAACCCATCCGCGTAACGGTGAGTGATATTGGTGGCACAATTGGGACCTATGATCTGGTCCCCCAATCGGATCCGCTCGCCCACGGGCAATTGCTCGAGCGATGGTGGGGCGACTACACCACCGGTGTTCAAACCCAAGTGGAAAGAGGCGACTATCCCCCCTGGGTGGAAACCTATTTGGTCGCGATGTTGTCAGGCCGTTTGCATTTGCCCTTACCTCGATGGTTTGAGATCAACCCAAACCAAGAGGATACGCTGGTTTCGACGTTGAAGCTGATCGCCGGTGCAGAAGACGAAAGCGAAGTGATCTTCCGACGCGCTGCCGCAGGCAATCTTTCTTCCACTGCAAGTAACACCGACTTGGTCCCCATACCGAGTGGCCCGAATTGGGCCCCCTCGACCGCCTATTTGAATTCCGATTCGGATGCACCGGAAACCGAACCGCTTGCCGACAGCGTCCCACCGGAGTGTTTCTATCTGCGTTACGGATCGTTTGAAAACTATCTCTGGTTCACCGATTTGTCGACCGAATATGGTGGTGACATTACACGGATGGCAACCTTAAGAGGTTTTCGCAGCCAATCCACCGCTTCGATCGAATCGCAACTAAATTTAAAAATGACGCAAATGTCTCGCATGATCGGCCCAACGGTTATTCAAGACCAAGCCTTGATCGGTCGCGATTTGTTCCTCAATGACGGTGCGACCTTTGGAGTCCTATTCAAAGTCGCGAACGCATTCCTGTTTCGCACTTCGCTGCAAAGCGACCGCAACACGCGTGCTAGAAACGATGATGCCATTGAACTAAACGACGTGACGATTGCCGGCCAAAAGGTCTCGTTCCTCCGTAGCGCTGACAACCGTGTTCGATCGTTTCTTGCAGAGGATGGCGACACCATCTTGGTGACCAATAGCGAAACCATGGTTAAGCGATTCTTGGAAGTCGCCCAAACCGGCCAATCGCTGGCAAAGACATTCGATTTTCAACTAGCCCGTCGTCTGATGCCGCTTCAACGTGACGACACTGTTTTCGCTTACGTTTCCCCACAAATGCTACAAGGCTTGGTTTCGCCTAAGTACTTGGTTGAGTTACGTCGACGGCTCGATTCGAAATCCGATATCGCGCTGGTCCATTTGGCAAGGCTAGCAGCTGCTAACGAAGGAACACCGATTCAATCCATTGATAAACTCGTGAAATCGGGGTATTTGCCTGCAGATTTCAACCACCGGATCGATGGCAGCGGAATCGTTTCGCTTGGTGACGACTTGATCGATACGCGGCGAGGCGCACGAGGCAGTTTCTTACCAATCGCGGATGTAGACTTCAAGCAAGTTTCGGCCGAAGAAGCAGCTTGGTACTCAAAAATTGCGGCGACATATACGAGCCGTTTTTCGCATATGGATCCGATTATGGCAGGCGTTCATCGTGAAGTCGTCGCCGAAGGATCTGGCGACACCCCGCGAGTCGAACAACTGTCGATCCATGCTGAAATCGCTCCATGGTCACCAGTCCAATATGGCAAATTGGCTCAGCAACTTGGCCCACCGACTCGCGTTGCGATGCGGTTTGCACCGGACGATATCGTTGCTGTCCAAGCTCATGTCGCATCGGAGTACCTTGGGCCTCCGACGCACCTATTTGCTGCAATCAAAGATTCCGTGCCACCCGACCCAAAGGACTTCGATGGACTGTTAAACTCGTACCGAGCTCTTCGCCAATTACCAGGCTACCTGGGCGCATGGCCGCTGCCCGGTATCTTGGATCGCTTGCCACTTGGCATTGGCCGTGGAACACCAGTTGGCCCGGGGATGAGCCGACTCATCGGTGGCTTGTATCGATACACGGGTGGCGAATTCAGCGTACTGTCGTTCTATCCCGACGTATTGAACGCTAGTTTGCCGTATTTAGTGTCGGTCGAAGTCGACGATGCAGCACAGATACGAGGACGTGTTGGGAATTTGCTCGGCAGTCAATTGGAAGGCTGGGTAACGAAACAAATGTATGAACGGTCGGCAAAGACAAGTGACGCAGGAGCCAGTTTCTTGAGCATGTTGTCACGTCAGTTGAAAGTCGATCCAACCAACGCGATGGCAGCGACTTCGAATATCTTTGCCACCGATCTTCAATGCACACTTGGTGGAGAATACGAATTCGCCCCGGAAATCAATCATTGGAAGAGTACTGCTTGGCAAAACAATCGCCCCCCAACGAACCCTCCGGTCGGCTACACGCCGCCCATCCTAAAATGGTTCCGAGGCGGCAACGCGACGTTGACCCAGTACGAAGACCGAGTCGTCGTTGATGCAGTGTTGGATATCTCGCGGCAATAACGCAGCGAAATTGCAGTCCTGCTAAATGACAGCCTTACAAGGGTGCCGGCAAGTCTCGCTTGTTAAAGCAAACAGTTGCCAAACTGAAACAAACCACTCCTAAACCAATCAAAATCAACGGGTAAACCATCGGCGGAAGCCAAATGTTGGAATAAACGTGCGTCAGACTCCACGGAGCTGCCAAGCCTTCGCTTGCCACAATCGATGACATTTTTTGCGGCTTATAGCAACTGAAAAAGGTGATATACAACAGATACTCAAGCGATTCGGCTGCCTTCCCTAATCCGAACATCACCATCTGCAAAATGTAGAACGCGACGGTGGAGCCAACCGTTCGCCAACGATAACGATCGGTGCTGCTAAACAGCGTTGCCAAGCCGAGCACGAAGAAACCAAACGCGAACAAATGAAACGTCGACGCAGCGAACACTCGTACGTCAACGCGATCACGAAGCGGCAGTGTCTGCGTTTGCGGGTCATCAACCGATAGCGGTAAATCGATCCCCACAATAGGGATGCGGACCGTCGGTGGTGGCAAAGTTTCTTCGACCGTCGTCGCGTATACCCCCGCCCCCACGCCTGCCCAAACCAACAAGCATAGTAAAGCCAAGCCAAGAATGGACACGGCCGCATGGGACACCAACAATTGAGTTCGGCTAACGGGTTGCGACAGAACCATCTCTAATGTTCCGCGGCCGAGTTCACCGCTAATCACGTCGCTGCCGCGAGCGACGCACCAAATAACGATACACAAAATCACAATCGGCTCGTCAAATGTCATCCCGACGCGACCGGGGTAGGTAAACAGCGAGTCAAACTCGATTGGTGCAAACTTTTCGAACTCGCGGAATTGTTCCACAATCGTTTGAAATTGCCCCATATCGATCAGGCTAACGACCCACACTCGAATCCACGAAAACGCAAACAGAGCCAAGCCGCACGAGAAGAACAACAGCGACGATTGCCCAATGTATTTTTTCAACAATACTCGATTCATCATGACGACACCTCATCGCTAACCCGATCAGGAAGCGTCTTTTTTGCACCCAAAAATGACTGGCCATCATGCACGGCATCGTAAACCGTTCGTAAGCCAAACGGCTCAAACCGAATGTGAGTCAAACAAAGCGAGTCGATCCAAGTCAAAATCGGGCCGAGGTCACCTGCGGTATCAATTTGCACTCTCGTTCGACCTGTTTTCGATGGCGTCGTCCGAACGACAACTTGATCCGCTAAAGCATCGGGCACCATGATCGATTCACCAACTGTCGTTGCCGTCATCCGGTGTCGTTGAAACAGATCACTCATTTGAAGTTCGTGAGCCAACCGCCCATGACGCAAGAAGGCAACTCGATTGCAGATGTCTTCGATTTCGCTCAAGACGTGCGATGAGAGCATTACGGTGCGTCCGCTGTCACGCGCTTCGATCACCAATCGCAACACCTCCGCTCGCACCGTGGGATCTAAATTTGCAGTTGGTTCGTCAAGGATTAGCAGCGGCGTTTGCGGGCCGAGCACCACGGCGAGAGCCAATTTTTGTCGCATTCCGGTCGACATGAATGCGACACGAGTCTTTGTATTGAGTTCCAAGATTTCAGCAACTTCACGACTTCGATGTAAATCACCGAGCGGGTGCATTTCAGCAAAAAACCGCAAAACACCATCACCTCGCAGATGACGCGGCAAGCGAGCATCGCCGGGTAAATAAGTCACTTGCCGACGCACTTCGACACTATCGGCAACCGGATCGATCCCCAATACCTTGCATTGGCCTCCGGTGGGGTGTAGGTACCCGAGCAACAAGCGGATCAAAGTCGTTTTCCCAGCTCCGTTAGGACCAAGAAGCCCAAAAATATCCCCTCGCGCGATGCGAACCGAGCAGTCGATCAGTGCGTCAAAGTCTCCGTATCGCTTGGACAACCCTTCGCAACACAAAACCTCGTCGTCCTGGTCGCCGGTAGCTTGATGTGGAGCGTTGTGCCCCTTATTGTTTGCCAAAGTCAATTCACTGTTTTCTGTGCAAGAGTTTCTGTTCACGAGGCATGCTGTGTCCAATTCGTCGATGTTCTTACCGACCGGGTTTCGTTTTGCTGGCGTCGCTTGTGGCATTAAGGCGAGCCGAAAGCCCGACATGTGTCTGATTGTATCGGATCGACCACTCGTCGCGGCGGGCGTCTATACGACTAACCAAATTGTAGCCGCTCCCGTCGTTTTGTCTCGCTCGCGAACACCCTCGGCGACCGTCCGGGCGGTCGTCACAAACAGCGGTAACGCCAATGCATGCACAGGCGAACAAGGTGACGCCGACGCCAAAGCCATGTGTTCCCAACTCGCGTCGTTGGTAGGGTGCGAGGATACCGATGTGTTAGTGATGAGCACAGGCGTGATCGGTCAATTGTTGCCAATGGAAAAGGTCAAATCGGGCATTGATCAATGTTTTGGCCGCTTGGCGAGCAACGAGACGAGCTTTGTTGAAGCCGCCGAAGCGATCCGTACAACCGACAATGCTCGCAAGACAGAATCTCGCGACATGAACCTTGACGGCAAAACCATCCGCATCGCAGCGATGGCAAAAGGAGCCGGGATGATCGCGCCGAATATGGCAACGATGCTATCGGTCATTTGCACCGACGCCTCAATCGCCCCAGACGAAGCCAAAGCAATACTCACTCGTGTTGCAAACGCCAGCTTCAACCGCGTCAGCGTGGACGGCCACACCAGCACGAACGACACGCTACTGCTTTTGGCCAGTGGCGATGAAGCGCCGCTGTCGGGAGATTCCCTTTGTTTGTTTGAAAAAGAGTTGACCGAATTGGCGATCCACCTTGCCAAACAACTCGTTGCCGATGGTGAAGGTGCAACGCATGTGATGCAGATCCACGTATCGGGTGCTTCGAACGACAAATCCGCAGAGACCATCGCGAAGACGATCGCGGCCAGCCCACTCGTAAAATGCGCTATCACCGGTGGCGATCCCAATTGGGGCCGAATCGTTTCGGCAGCAGGCTACGCCGGTGAACCGATGCAACCGGCCAAAGTATCGCTTCGTGTTTGCGAGGAATTGATCTATGAAAACGGATCACCACGAAAATTCGATGCGGCGTCTTTAAGTGCGACCATGAAATCGAATAACGAAGTGGCGGTTGATCTTTGTGTCGGCGACGGTAAGGGAACTGCAACCTATTGGTCCAGCGACCTCACGACGGACTATGTCCGCTTCAACTCGGAATACACAACCTGATTACATTCCCATCACATAAGCAAAGATCAACGGCGCGACGATCGACGCGTCGCTTTGAATCATGAATTTTGGTGCCTCAGGTTCCAATTTGCACCAAGTGATTTTCTCGTTCGGGACCGCACCGCTGTAGCCACCGAAGCTGGTAACCGCATCGCTGATTTGACAAAAATACGCCCACAAAGGAACATCCAGTTTCAAATCTTGAATCATCAGCGGGACAACACAAATGGGAAAATCTCCCGCAATTCCCCCGCCGACTTGAAAGAAACCGATCGGGTTTTTCGGCGAAGTCTCTTTGTACCAGTGGATCAATTTTTCCATTTGCATCGTGCCCGATGCGATCGCTTGGTGGTTTGCGACTTTCCCTTCGTACACGCGTGCCGCATAGATGTTGCCCAATGTCGAGTCTTCGAACCCTGGGACAAAGATTGGAATACCGGCATCTTTCGCAGCCGCCAACCAACTATTCTCTCGCGGAATTTGGTAGTGCTGAACCAAATCGTCATCGTCAAGCAAATCGAACATGAATTGGGCTGGCATTTTGAACTCTTTGTTCTCCGCAGCCTTTTGCCATAGCTTCAATAGTTTTCGCTCGATGTGTCGCATGACGGTTTCGGGGATACATGTATCCGTGACGCGATTGAACCCTTCGTCACGCAATGCGACTTCATCGGCGACCGACAACGCTCGCCAATCCTCGATGATTCGATATTCGTCATGAGCGACAAGATTAAAAATATCCTCTTCCAAATTGGCCGCGGTACAGGTGATCGCATGGACCTTGTCTTGGCGAATCATTTCTGCCAGCGAAATACCAAGCTCACCCGTACTCATCGCCCCGGCAAGCGTCACCATCATCTTGCCGTTTTGTTCCGCCGACACGAAATCGCGATAGCTTTTCGCGGCGCTGAGGAGTTCCCGGGCATTAAAGTGACGAAAGTTCTTTTCGAGAAATGCTGAAACATTCACTGTATGATTCGCTTGTTTTCATTTGGGATCGGGAAACCAATCGAGGCAATTGATTGGTGCGGGCCATTCTAGCCATCACCATTCCATTTCGCCAAGTTGACAAAAGTGAGATTCCTAACAGCTTTAGTTCCCGATCGATGGCGAAGCGAGCCAATAGCCGTCCAGTGCCACATCGATTTCGCGACTCCCCAACAATGGCTGCTCGGTTCGCTGTCCCGTGCGGCGATTCGAAACGCCTCGAACAATAACGCGAATGGATCGTCCCAGTCCGTTTTCGCTCGCCAATTGGCTAGCGACTGCCAACTGAAATCGCGATTGCGGATAAATCGGAACGCGAAGTTTCGCAAGGGACCAACCTGCCATATCGAATCGGTTCCACCCATCGCCGTCCCGATCACTCAAATGGATGGCAATATCATCGGGCAATCGCTCCGACGACGAGCGATGTATCTCCACATCGACGCGACTGTTATGAGGTGAGTAGAGTGCCCAAGAAGGCCAGTGATCCCAAATGCCGAACCGCTCGGTTGTGGGCATCACAATGGCAACGACCAACAATGAGATTGGAATCCAAGTCAATTTGGAATTGGGGGTCTTTGCCTCTTGAGCCTCATCCGGTGCAACCACAAACAGAAACCACGCTTGAATACTCAGTAGCGTATTCCAAAGCAGCACACCGAGGCTGTGCCCAAGATTCCAGGGGCCGAGAATTGCGAGCAGGGTTAAGTGCATCAAGATCACGAGTCCGCCAGCGAATCGGCGTGTTTTGGGGATCAACAATCCGACTGCGATCACCGCTTCACAGGCTGGCAAAACAAACGCCAACCAAGCCAATGTGTGATGTTCAAACCAATCCACAGGCGAACCAATTCGCGGCAATGCAATCGCACTGAGAAAATCTTGCCCAACCGTGTGAGCAAATTGGTAATCAAGTTTGCCCAATCCGCTATAGAGATACAAACTGGCCGCCATCGGAATCAACCATCGTCTTGCCGATAAGCGATCCATCGTCGCAAACACCGTTGCGTAGATTGCACTTTGGTACGCCCATGGCTGCAAACGATGTTGATTCAATAAAAAGGAGAGGCAAAGCGACAACGCAACGCACCACCATGCGCATCGAACGTATCGCCCCCCGACTACCGCAACAACACAGGCAACGACCAAAACGATCATCGGCAACCCATGCAACAAAGTGGGGAGGTTTGCCGCCGAACCGATCATTGGCACTGCCAACACAGTTCGACCACCAAGCCATAACGGGAAGGTACCGGCAACCAAAGCCAACAACATCAACGCCCAAATCCGCGGCAGCCACCAATCGCTCGGCTTTGCACAGACAAGTTTCACTCGGCGCCCTTTGTTACGTTTGCTTCACTCGAACCAACATGCGGAAATCGATAGAAAACGCGGTAAGCAATAATCAGCGATACGATCAAGATTACCGCACCGGCTAAAAATGGGGCCCCTGGCAAAATGACGGGTGCCATGTCGCTCGTGAAATAATTGAACAATCCAGCAGTGAAAAAAATCGGCGCGATCACGTTTGTCAAACTGACGAGCGACGCCAAGGCTCCTTGCACCTTTCCTTGATCCGACTCATTGACCGTTGCGGCAATCAAACTCTGGACCGCAGGCCCAGCGACACCACCAATCGCGCCAACAATGATCACACAGGGAATCATCCATGCCTCGGTTGCCAATCCATAGCCTGCAAACGCAACCGCTGAAATCAGGGTGCCAAACATCACAGCGTTGCGTTCACCAAAACGTCTAATGAAGGGCCGAACCATTCCCCCTTGAACGATGATCGCAGTGATTCCCACCAGTGCTAACGCCTTTCCATTTGCCGCCGCATCCCAATCAAAACGAAATCCGGTGTAAAGAACCCAGACGTTTTCGAGACCTCGTTGGGCAAGTGATTTACAAACAAAAACGATCGCAAGTGCGGTGACAAAGGGATAGGCCTTCAATTGACGCATGGTCCCAAAAGGATTGCCACTGGACAAACGAAAATCGCTGCGGCTTTCCTGCGGCAGTGATTCCGGCAACACAAAGAAGCCGTATAGCCAATTCACCAGTGCTAAACCGGCCGCGACAAAGAACGGCAACCGCAAATCGACACTGCCAAGGAAACCGCCCAGCGCCGGACCAATCGTAAAACCGAGACCAAACATCATGCCCACGAAACCATAGTTGCGAGCTCGGTTGTCATCGGTGGAAACGTCCGCAATGTAAGCATTGGCGGTTGTGATACTGGCCCCCATAACCCCGGCAAGCAACCGACCGACGAACAGCCACCAAATGTTACGTGCAAATCCTTGAATTAAAAAATCGATCCCAAGACCAAATAGCGACGCTAACAAGACGGGGCGACGACCAAAACGATCCGACAGCGCGCCCAGGATCGGAGCAAACAAAAATTGCATCAAGGCATAAGCCGCACCGATCACACCAACGTAGAAGCTGGCCTGTGACTGATCCCCTTGGATCAATTCTTGCACTAATTCTGGTAACACCGGAACGACAATACCGATACCCAAAATGTCAATAAAAAGTGTCAGCAGGATAAACGCGATTGCAGCTTGCCGTTGTGGGCGTCCTAGCGGTGACTCGGATTCGTTAGCGGTCAATAGGTTCTCATTTTCGTATCACGTCTAAAAAGAGCCACCGTGGGAAAAAGGCGTCAAGTACAACGGTTATTTGGCGGAAAGTTTAATTTCCAACCTCGGCGGTTGCCCCGCACTCCCTTCGCGGCTGACGAAGCTTAGCAAACTATCGTCTGCTTGACCTCCGGACAGCACCAAGGTCACCGTTTTCGTCTTCGAATTGCGAAGAAATTCTGCCAACGCTTCGCCGCCCAAGCGAATTTGCGTATCGCTGCTGTCCTGTCCCGGAGTCAAGCGTTTCTCATCCAAAACGCCGAGAGAACCAAGGCCAACCTTCGAAAACGAATTGCGCCAAAATATCGCGGACCGCCCTGATTCGCCCCACTTTTCTGCGAGCGGATTATCGGTTCCGTACAACCGCAGCAGCGTCAAAGCAGGCTTCTCGTCGCCCGTCAGCGCCAACACCAACTCGGCATCTTGAATCCTGTCCCTGGACTTACCCAGCGACGACAAATCAAATCGCATGTAGGCATGTTCAAGCTCTTTTCCCTTCCGCATTCGCACAGCGATCGTTGCATTCTGTCCGAGCGGATCTTTACCCCCGGTACGACTCACCGACGAATCTGCTCCATTGCCCTCGGCGGTCGTAATCACGACGGTTTCGAGGGAGGGTATCGTTTCTTGCTGGCGATTTGGCTCGGGCTCAGGTCCAGGCTCGGGTCCAGGCTCGGGTCCAGGCTCGGGTCCAGGCTCGGGTCCAGGCTCGGGCTCGGGCTCGGGTCCAGGCTCGGGCTCGATGAGCGGCATTGAATCGCGCATCGATTCCGAATCGGGAGGCACGGAATCCGACTCGGTTGGCACGCTCGCCGACGTTGCTGGCTGCCCCTGCGTTTGCTGCCCATCCGATCGATCAATGGGATCCAATTGGACGTTGGACAAAGTTGTATTGTTTGGTTTGGGCTTGGGTTCTTTTTTCCGTGGTTTATTTTGCTGGGGCGTCACAGCGGGCGTGGGCGGTGTTGCAGTTGCGAGACTTCCGTTGGATGGTGGCACAATGATTACATTGCCTTGCGATGCGAGGCCAGAATGATCCGAAGCGGTAAACCAGAACACGCCCAGTGGAATCAAAATCACCGCCGCAACACCAGCGCCAATAAACGGTCCGTACAGCATCAACCAACTTGGTGCCCCAGTGGGCTTGTTCGCGGCCTTTCCCATCGCCATCGGTTTTGCCATCGGTTTTGCCATCGGGCTAGACATCGCCGCAGGCATGCTTGGAATCGATCCCGACCCACCATTGACTGGCGCATCCGGAACCGCCAACGGATCTTCAACCGCTTCGGGAAACACATCTGGGACAACTTCAAAGAGATCGCCTTCTTTCTTGCTGACAACTTCACTGAGGCCCATTTGTAACTTGTTAATCGCCAACGCGACTTCGCTTTTCGCTTCGCACTCGACGGCTGCCTTGTTGAGTAGCTCTTCGAGCACCGCAGCAGAAGAGGGACGATCCCGAGACTCTTTTGCCAATAGCCGATGAATCAAACGGGCGAGTGGCGCCGGAATATCGGGATTCAATTCGTGAATCGGCTTGGGCTTATGAGAAAGGATGGCAACCAATTGGCCTGAGACTGTCGACGCAGTAAGAGGTAAACGGCCCGTACAGAGTTCGTAAAGAACAACTCCGAGCGAATACAAATCGCTTCGATCATCCAGCGGATCGGTGCGTGCTTGTTCGGGCGACAAATAGCCGGGCGTTCCAATCACCGATCCCGTTCCCGCAAGCCGATCAACCGGCGTTTGCGCCAGCGCCAATCCGAAGTCGAGAATTTTGATTCGATCGGTTCCCTCTTCGACCCAAATGTTGGCAGGCTTGATATCACGATGCACAATCCCCTTGGAATGAGCGGCGTTCAAACCCCGAGTAATCTGGATCGCGAAATCGAGAACTTTGCCATAGGGCATTTGCTCTTTCTTTGAGTTTACCGCATCAAGCGTTCGGCCCTTCAACAGCTCCATGGCCATGAATGGCGTGCCGTTTCTCTCACCCACTTCAAAGATCACCACCACATTGTCGTGATGGACCGCAGCCATGGCTCGAGCTTCTTCGATAAACCGCGTCCGACTGTTTGGAGTCGCCGCGATCTTTTTATTCATCACTTTCAACGCCACCGTCCGCTTGAGACGAGTATCCTCGGCGCGAAAAACAAACCCCATGCCTCCTTTGCCCAATTCGCTAATGACGCGATAGGCGCCGAGCATCCCCAAATCACCTGGCTGGGATGGGGGAGCGAGAAAATCGTAGGCTTGTTGGGTCGTATTCATGAAATAGCAACGAGGACAACAACTCGTAGGTCATCGGATCGGTTGAAAACAGAAGCGATTGCGGATGTGTCTAGTTTAACATGCTTGAACTGCAGAATGGTCGTTTCGCGAGACCATCCAAGGCAAAAAAAAGACGCCTTATGAAATCACTAGCCATCGCCAATTCCGCTCATTGCCCACAGAAGTCTCGCTAACAATACTTATTTTGGCGGTTGCGGCTATTTCGATGCCCGCTACCATGCTCGTCCGAAAACCGTTCACCGCCAAGAACACGGCCACAAACAACTCTCTTGTCTCCATTCCCTCGTCCTAATTCCCTCGTCCTAATTCCCTCGTCTTTAATGGAATCAAAACATGCGATTGCCTCTCGGTTTGATCAGCCTGCTGGCGTTTTCCTGTGGCCCAACCGCCGTGATGGCAGACGCTCCGGACGCAAACGTATTGACGGAATCGGAAAGGCTCAGTGGATGGGAATTGCTTTTCGACGGCACATCGACCCACTCGTGGCGTAATTACAACCAAACCGAAGTCTCCGACGGCTGGGGAGTGAAAGACGGCAACCTCATCCGCCAATCGGGTGGTGCAGGGGATTTGATCACAAAGCAGAAGTTCGATGCCTTTGAATTGTCATTGCAATATCGAATCAGCCCCGGGGGTAATAGCGGCGTGATGTTCCATGTCGTCGAAACCGATGGGCCGCCGTGGCACACTGGTCCCGAACTTCAAATCCAAGACAACGTCGGCGGGCATGATCCGCAAAAAGCAGGTTGGCTATACCAACTCTATCAATCGACGCCACCAAGTTGGATGAAAGACAAGCCGACGATCGATGCGACGCGTGCCGCGGGTCAGTGGAACGAAATATACCTCCGTGTCGCTCCGAGCGGATCCCTCGTTTGCCTGAACGGCAACCATTACTACAACTTCCGAATCGGTGATGACAGGTGGCAGCAACGCGTCGCCAAGAGCAAGTTTGCTGCCTTTCCGCAATTTGGAAAAGCCGGGTCCGGCCACATTTGCTTACAAGATCACGGTGATGAAGTCGCGTTTCGCAACATCAAGGTCCGCCGTTTAGGCAAAGACGAGTCGGTTCCTGCGCCGATTCATGGACACCTCCGACGCAAAAGCCGTCTGGCGTTTCCCAATTTGGTCTGGGATCAATGGGAAGGAATCGACGATGCAGGACAAGTCCGTGCGCTGCGTTTGATCGAGCTAACTTTTGCCAACGATACATCCAATCGATTGTTTGCCGCTTCCCAAGTTGGCGCGATTTGGACGTTCCAAAACGAACCGGATGTTAGCCAATCGCATTTGTTCCTTGATTTACGCGGGAAAGTGAAAAGTTGGGCCAACACGGGAGCCAACGAACAAGGTTTGCTTGGGCTGGCGATGCATCCCGAATTTGAATTGAACGGAAAATTCTATGTGTACTACTCGCATCGGAGCGAGAACAAATCAGTTTTGTCTTGCTTTCGTGTTTCCAAAGACAACCCTAACCAAGCTGACCCTGATAGCGAACAAGTCTTACTCGAAATTGATGAGCCCTACCAGAATCACAATGGCGGATGTATCGAATTTGGGCCCGACGGCTACCTGTACGTTGGCGTTGGCGACGGTGGCTACCGAAACGATCCCTTGGCTTCGGGGCAAGACTTATCCCAGATCCTCGGCAAAATTCTGCGGATCGATGTCGACCAATCAAGCGAAGGAAAACCTTACGGCATCCCTTCAGACAATCCCTTTGTGGACGTGACAGGGACTCAAGCCGAGATCTATGCCTTTGGGATTCGCAACCCGTGGCGAATCGCGTTTGACAAAGAAACTGGTCGGCTTTGGTGCGGCGATGTTGGTCAAGAACTTTGGGAAGAAGTCGATGTGATTGTCCGAGGCGGAAATTACGGATGGAGCGTGCGAGAAGGAACACATCCGTTTGGGAATCGCCCGAGAAACGAAAAACGGAGCGACCCAATCACGCCGGTTTGGGAATATGACCATGGGATCGGAAAATCGATCACGGGGGGCCGCGTTTACCGATCCGATCGTGTGAGCGAACTGAATGGCAAGTATTTGTATGCCGACTACGTTGCTGGCACCATTTGGGCATTGTCCTACGACGCCGAAACAGGCCTTGCGACACGAAACGAACAAGTCATTTCGGATAGTTTCCCAGTATTGGCGTTTGGCGAGGATCCGTCGGGCGAGGTCTACTTTTTGACCAATAGCGTCAGGGGGGAATGCATTTATCGCTTCGAGTAATCGGGCTGTGAGAATCTGCGGTTTACGAATCTTCCGGGCCCCGGCGACTGGCTGAACACCTATTCCTTCCGTAGCCCAGGGCAACTCATTGTTTGATTTTGGGTAGTTTGATGCGTAGATATGAGTCTGTTGCATTAACGGAGTGCATTTGAACTTCCGGAGATCGATCCGTGACCATCCCCGCAGACGGGGAATTGCTGGCCATTTTGGCCGCGATTCCCGATCCTCGACGGCGACTGGGACGACGCCATCCTTTAGCTGCCATGCTGGCGGCGACTATTTGCGGCTTGCTCACTGGCGCGACCGGTTGCACCGCCATTGCCTAGTGGATTAGTAATCAAGAACCGAGCTTTTGGCACGCGATCGGCTTCAGGCGAAAGCGTCCGACAGCGAATTGTTATCGGTCACTATTGATCGACCTTCCACCGGAGGCTCTTGAAAATGCCATCTCCAAGTGGGTTCAACACCTGCTCAGCGAAAGACCTACCACGACGAAGCGCCGTGGGGCGAGATTGATGGCAAAACGCTTTGCGGAACACTGCAACCACACCGGCAAAGCATTCATCTGATTTCCCTGCTAGAGCACGCATCGGGCGGTGGACTGGCTCAGCTAAAAATGAACCCCAAGACCAACGAGCATCGAACCGCCATGTTGCTGCTCAAGTCGTTGGTTGTTGACGGCATGGTGATCACGGGGCACGCGATGTTCTGCCAAAAGAAACTTTGCCAACAGATCATCGATTCTGGCGGTGACTATCTCATCACTGTCAAAGACAATCAGCCGGAGTTGAATAAGACGATCAAGTCGGATTTCAATCCCGGCCTTCCCCCCCTACAGCGAACGCCTTCGCCGTCAGCAGCTTGATGAGGTTCGCGAAGTCGACAAGGGACACGGGCGAGCGAAGTTCGCCATCTTTTCTCCAGCAGCAGACTCGGTAGCTATCTTGACTGGGCAGGCTTCGCCCAAGCGATTCGCATTGAGCGAACGCGGATCATCGGCCAAGAGCGGGTAACCGACGCCTCAAATGCGATTACAAGCTTGGGGCCAGACCGAGCCAATGCGACGCACATTCTGGATCGGGGACGCGGTCACTGGGGCATCGAAAATTGTTTGCACTGGGTTCGCGACGTAACGATGGGCGAGGATAAGTGTCGTGCTCGCACAGATCATGGTCCGGTCAATTTGGCGTGCCTTCGCAACGCAAGCCTAACGATTCTTCGTGATCCGGGCCACAAGGTCGTCGCCTCCACCCTTCGGACCTTCGCAACCAAGCCAAGCGACCTACTGAAAATCTTATCCAGATTCAAAAACTGAGTTGCCCTGGTCCGTAGCCGACGTACCATCGCGGAAAGTCTCGAAAAATGGTAAACTTCTCGGTTCCCAAAACGGCGTGAATTCACCGTTTTTTCTCGTGTTAACCATAGCGATGTTCACTCGGATTTTTCATGAGCGACGATACCCCTTCGGATCCCGATTCGACTCCCGTTTCTAGCGACGATGCCGCTGGCCAAACCACTCCCCCACCGGTTGCTGCATCGGTCAACGATTATGTTGCAGCCCGAGCTGCCGTGGAAGCGGAAGATTCAGCCGCAGCCAAGGCTCGCGAAGTTGTCGCCGCAGGAGCTCGGGAAGCGGTCGAAGCCGGCCGCACCAGTGCCAAGGCCGAATACACTGATAAAGACCTCCAACACTTGTCGGACCTTGAACACGTTCGTGAACGACCGGGGATGTACATCGGTGACACCTCTACGCGCGGGCTGCACCATTTGGTCTACGAAGTCGTCGACAATTCGATTGACGAAGCGATGGCCAAGTTTGCCAATACGGTTACGGTCACCGTTCATACCGACGGCAGCGTCACGGTGGAAGACGATGGCCGTGGGATTCCCGTCACACGTCACGACCAACTTTCCGAAGAACTCGACCGAGAAGTCAGTACGCTGGAAGGGGTAATGACGGTCTTGAAGTTCGGTGGCAAGTTCGAAAAAGGTGCCTACCAAACGTCCGGCGGTCTGCATGGCGTTGGCGTGACCGTCGTGAACTTTTTGAGCCAATGGGCCGAAGTCGAAGTCAGCCGCGATGGATACACATGGACGCAAGAATACGAGCGAGGTGTCCCAACCGGCCCCGTCGTCAAAGGACGGGTCACCAAACGCACCGGCACCAAAACAACGTTTAAAGCCGACAGGAAAATCTTTAGCGTTACAAAATACAACTTCGACGCCCTCAGCAAACGTTTGCAGGAATTGGCGTTTCTCAATAGTGGCGTTCACATCAAATTTCTTGATGAACGCAACGGCGAAGGTGGCGACTTCCAGTACGAACGTGGGATCGTTGAATTCGTCGAGCACCTCAATCGTGCTAGCGACGTATTGCACACCGATGTGATCCAAATCATCGGCGAAAAGGATGGCACCGAATACGAAATCGCGATGCAATACAGCACCGAGTTCACCGAGAACGTTCAATCCTATGTGAACAACATTCACACCATTGAAGGAGGAACGCACGTTTCCGGTTTCCGCTCGGCACTGACGCGTACGCTGAATGCCTATGGCAAAAAGGAAAACCTATTCAAGGGAACCGTACCCGGTGGCGACGATTTTCGCGAAGGGATAACGGCGGTCATTAGCGTCCGAGTCCCCCATCCTCAATTTGAAGGGCAAACCAAAACGAAGCTCGGCAATAGCGATGTTGAAGGAATCATCAACACCGGCGTCGGCGAGCAGTTGGCGAAATACATGGAAGAGAATCCTCGTATCGCCAAAACGATCGTTCGTAAAGGTTTGCTTGCCGCCGAGGCCCGTGAAGCCGCTCGGAAGGCGAAAGATTTGCTGCGGAAGCGAAAAGACGCCCTTGGGGGCGGTGGGTTGCCTGGCAAACTTCGCGACTGCATTAGCAAGAATATGGAAGAGTGCGAAATCTACTTGGTGGAAGGTGACTCGGCGGGCGGATCGGCCGAAGGTGGCCGGATGCGCGAATACCAAGCGATTTTGCCGCTACGTGGTAAGATCATCAACGCTTACAAGAGCCGCGAAGACAAAGTCCTTGCCAACGAAGAAGTCCAATCGATGATCCAAGCTTTCGGAACCGGAATTGGTGCCGATCAAGACTTGACCAAACGCCGCTACAACAAAATCATCATCATGACTGACGCGGACGTGGACGGCAGCCACATCCGAACGCTGCTGCTTTGTTTCTTCTACCGCCAAATGTACCAACTCGTCGCCGGTGGGCATGTCTACGTTGCCCAACCGCCACTGTTCCGTGTTCAGCATGGCAAATCGCGATACTACGTCCAAAGCGAAGAAGAGATGAAGGGCCAATTGCTTGAACGCGGACTCAACGACACCTTTTTTGAATCCGAAGATGGGCGTCGAGCCGAAGGCGAAACGATGCGTCAACTTTGTACGGCACTCGCATCAATGGAAGACGCGATCATTGCGCTCGAACGACGCGGCATTAGCTTACGGATTCATGCTGTCCGGCTTGACCCCGTTTCCGGAAAGCTGCCTTCGCACTTGTTGACGTATGAAAACGAAGAACATTGGTTCCATTCGCAAGACGAAGTCGAAACACTGCTAAACGAAAAGGGTTGGCGACTCGATAACGAAGTGGATGATGACGACGAACTCGAAGGGGTCAACGAAGAGGACGCGGAATCCAAAACCGATTCAGAAAATCCCGAAGTAATGGCACATTTGGCAGAGCTTCACGAAGTTCGTACGATCAATAGCGGGCTAAAGGATCTACAACCACTTGGCTTTGGTCTGGAAGACTTGATTCCTATCGAACGCACAGGAGCGACAGCGCCGCGATTTGAGTTGATTCGTGGCGAAGACATTCGCCGTCCGCTTGGGGATTTGCGAGAATTACTCGCTGAAGTTCGTGCCGCGGGTGAAAAAGGGTTGCAGCTAACACGCTTTAAAGGGCTTGGTGAAATGAACGCCGAAGAGCTCCGCGAAACCACACTCGACCCGGCAAACCGAACGCTTGTAAAAGTCAATTTGGCCGACGTCGGTGCTGCCGATGAAATGTTCCGGCTATTAATGGGTGATAAAGTCGAACCGCGACGCGAATTTATCGAAAAACACGCTCTCGATGTCCGGAATTTGGATGTTTAGCCTCTTATGAATCATCTTTCCGAATCCCTTAGTCCCTATCTGCTCCAGCACAAAGACAATCCGGTCGACTGGTATCCCTGGTGCGACGAGGCATTCGAGAGAGCTCGCCAGACCGACCGACCGATTTTCTTGTCTGTCGGCTATGCGGCGTGCCATTGGTGCCATGTGATGGAGCATGAGAGTTTCGAGAATGAGGCGATCGCAAAGTTTCTCAACGAGAACTTCGTGTCAATCAAAGTCGATCGTGAAGAACGTCCCGACATTGACCAAATCTATATGAACGCGGTTCAGTTAATGACCGGCCGCGGCGGTTGGCCAATGAGTGTGTTTCTCAATCACGACAAACAGCCCTTCTATGCAGGCACCTACTGGCCACCGAATGAACGCTTCGGAATGCCTGGATTCTCCACGGTACTCGATGCGCTCGCCAAGGCGTGGCAAAATAGACGTGATGAAGTCGAAGATCATGCGGGAAAGATGACCGATTCGCTCGAGCAACTTGCAATCGGAACCGACACATCCTCTACGTCCATCTCCGAAGATGCGATCATCATCAAAACCACATCGCATCTGTTACATGTGTTTGATCGCGAAGACGGCGGTTTTGGTGCCGCACCAAAATTCCCACACGCAACCGATTTAGATTTGCTTCTTCGCCGCGCCGCGACAACCGAAAATCGAGAATTGGCCGAGGCAGCGGAATTGACGCTCGACCGGATGGCCGGTGGTGGTATTCGCGATCATATCGGTGGCGGGTTCGCTCGTTACAGCGTCGATGCGAAATGGTTGGTCCCCCATTTTGAAAAGATGCTCTACGACAATGCGTTGCTCGCGCAGGTCTATGTCCGCGCTTATCAAGTCACACGGAACGAGCGTCATGCAACCGTAGCATGCGAAATCCTCGACTATCTCGATCGCGAAATGACCGACCCGTCAGGCGGGTTTCATTGCAGTGAGGATGCTGACAGCGAAGGGGTTGAAGGAAAGTATTACGTTTGGACCCCCGAAGAAGTGAAGCAGATTCTGGGTGAAATGGCAGGCGATCAGTTTTGCCGCATCTATGACATCACCGAGCAAGGCAACTTCGAAGGAAACAGCATCGCCAACTTGCCGCGGTCCATCGAAAGTTGGGCCGAAGAACTAGCAATGCCTGATTTAGCCGAGCAATTGGCGTCCGACCGAGAAAAGCTTCGCGTCGTCCGCGAGAGCCGAGTTCATCCAGGACGGGATGACAAAATCCTAACAGCATGGAATTCGCTTGCGATTTCAGCCTTCGCCATCGCTGGCGGAGTGCTTGATTGTCAGCGCTACATCGAAATTGCTCAGCGTGCGACCAAGTTCACTCTCGAACAAATGATGGACGATCGTGGACGGTTGAAACATGCGTTTCGCCAAGGACAATCACACATTGATGGATTCGTTGACGATTATGCATTCACGATCGAAGCGCTGATCGCAATGTTCGAATCCACTGGCCTAGCACGCTATATCGGACGCGCAGTAAAGCTTGCCGACACGATGATCGAACAGTTTGAAGATAAAGAACAAGGCGGATTTTTCTACACCGCCGATGATTCGGAACGCTTGATCACTCGTACCAAAGATTGGCACGACGGCAGTTTGGTAAGCGGCAATGCGTCAGCTGTCATGACGCTGTTAAAACTGTCGCAACTCTGTGATCGCAGTGATTACCGTCGTGCGGCGGAACGGACGCTGCAGTTGGCATCAGGCATTTTGGAAACCCAATCGGCCGCCTGCGGTGCCCTGGTTTCTGGATTGGACCGTTACCGAAACGATTCGATGCAACTCGTGTTGGCTGTGCCTGACAACGACGCGATGCACAGCCTTCGGCCGGTCTTCTTAAGCCGCTTCCGGCCGCACGCTACCCTTTCATGGGTGGTTGGCGAAGCACCGCCGTCAGGGCCTGTGGTCGCCCTCAACGAGCACCGCAACGTGATCGAAGGAAGCCCAACCCTTTATCAATGCGAACATTTCACCTGCCAAACACCGCTCACTGGCGAACAGGCAATTGCTGCACTAGCTCATTTCTCAAGCTAGGTTCTCGAGGCAGGGGAACTCACAATGGGTGCCCCGTTTTGATCGAAGATTTGGTACTTACTGTCGCGGTATATGTCGATCAAGGGCTAAAGGCGAATTCTGATCTAGAACAAAGCTTCACACTAAGTTAACGTAAACCTAACGGATTTCATCGTTGACACCTGGCTTCCGGTTCAAAGACGGAAGGGTTTGAAATGTTCTACGACCTGCTTCTTGCGAGCGTCGGCGTATTCGTGGTCGCCTCGCTAGGATTTTTTGGAAGCTGGCTTCTCTGTCAGCACCACCACCGGTCCGCAACCACTCTTTGCGCACTCGGTCTGCTTGGTGCCCCTATGTTTGCATGGTATTTATCGGAACAGCTTTGGTGGGCAAACTTGATTCCCGTCAGCAGTGCGATTGTGTGGTCGAATTTGGCTCCCGTTTTGCTGGCGATAGCGGCAGGAACGATTTTTGGTAACCGTTCGACATCGTTGTTCCGACGCGGCTTGGTCGTTTTGCCAATTTCTGTCATGGCGATGGTCAGTTTGGTTGGCCCGGTTGCTCGTCCTGCGGTTAGGCCACTGACGGGGTGGGAGATCGCCCAATGGCGAAAAGGACATTGCCTCCAATCTCACGAATCGACTTGCTGTCCTGCTTCGGCCGCGACACTTTTGAAATTGCACGGTATCGAGACGACCGAACGGGAAATGGCACACCAATGCCTGACCGGTCAGGACGGAACCAGCCCTTTGGGTTTGTTCCGGGGAGTCTGCGCCGCAACACGTCTAACACAAAAAAGGCCGTCGGTTACGAAGCGGTCACCGGAACAGTGGTCGATGGAGAACCAGTTGCCGGCAATTGCACTGGTAACATTTGAACCTTGCTTACGGGCCGGTCAATCTTTTCGGGCCGGTCAATCTTTTCGGGCCGGTCAATCAAGTTGGACAACGGAAACGTGGAGTGGGTTCTTTCGTTCGACAAACTTTGGCGACGATCGTGAAGGCCACGCCGTCGTCGTACTCGGTCAAACCGACGACGGAGATTGGCAAATCAGCGATCCTGCGGTTGGACTCGTCACTTGGTCCAACGAGCAATTCCTAAGTCGCTTCAGCGGTCAAGCGATCTATCTTGCCGAACCCGATTGTCGTTAGCGAAGTCGCTCAAGCAACCTGCCGATTGCTGAGATCCTACTCCGACACTATGCACGTTCGACGTCGCTGATGAATTGACTTCTACTTCTTTATGAAATCCCGCTAAGCAACGTCGGCCCCCCAATTCCATCCAAGTTGTCCTTCGAATATTGGGGGTTCCACAACAACTGGCGCGCGAATGCATTATTCTGGGGCGTTCTAGGATTCCATCATGTTAGTACGTCCGGTCGTTGAACCGGACACCAGAATCACGCCTCACCTCACCACGCAAGTTGCGTCTCACCTGCTAGTCGAAAAATCGCAGATGATTTCTCGTTGAATCAAGCTGGAAAGAAACCTCGCCATGTCGCATCCACTAACGTGCAAAACAACGTTTTGTCTCCTTGTCCTCATCCTCAGTTGCCGAATTTGTACCGCTCAAATTCCAGAAGGCAGAGAAACGCTACTTCAAGGATTTATCTCACCTTCGAAAGAGGCCCGGCCATCTACCTATTGGCTCTGGCTTAATGGATACGTGAATCGGGAACACGTACGACGCGAGCTAGAACAATTTCGCGATAAAGGAATCAGTGGCGTTTGCCTCTTCGACATGGGCGCGCGCGGTATTAAGGAGAAGATGCCACCAAACGGACCTGCTTTCATGAGCGAACACTCGGTCGACGACATTGCTCACGCGGTGCGTGTTGCGGGAGAACTCGACTTGAATGTTCAACTCTCGGTCTCTAGCAGCTGGGACATGGGCGGAAGCTGGGTCAAACCTGAACACGCCAGCATGGGACTCTTTCAATCGACGCTAACGACGATGGGCCCAACAAAGTTCGACCAGCCGCTACCGCTACCATCGCTCCCTACTAAGGCCCCAAAGGATGACGATGGTAAACCGTTGTTCCTAAAGAACGTCGCCGTGTTGGCGGTGCCCATAAAGAAACGCTTGCCCGGCCATGACTTCATCATCCGGATGGATCCGCCGGGAATTCACACGATCCATCGGGCAGTTTTGTACAACACACTAAGCGACAATCCGAAACGGCACGGCGACCAAAATCTTTTTGCGAAGGATTTTTCGATCGCTGTTTCCACAACCGACCCGACAAGCGATGCATTCCATGAAGTACTATCATCATCATTAGCGGCGACAACCGACGCCCAGTCGTTCACGATACCCGCGACAGAGGCGCGCTACGTTCGGCTACGACTCGGCCAAGGACACAACACAAAATTTGACGCCGTTCAGCTCGCCGAATTCGAACTCTACAACGAACAGGGGGTCAATGTCGTCGCATCGCATGAGGCTGACCGAAGCCGCGATGGCGGTGATTTGGTTGGCTACTGTGACCAGCGCGAAAACGTCAACGTCTGGACTGCCCAAAACATCATTGATGGATCCAAAGCAGGCGCTGGCGGAAGTTGGTCCTCGACGGGGCTCCCGCCACTTGTGATTGATAGACTCGAAGACATTATTGACCTGACTGATAGGGTTGACGCCGATGGCCACCTGACGTGGAACGTGCCCGATGGCGAGTGGATCATCATGCGATTTGTCTGTGCCAACACAGGCGAACGACTCAAGGTCCCAAGCCCAAATTCAGACGGTCTCGCTACCGATCATCTCAATCGTGAGGCGACGATCACGTTCCTTGATAAGGAGATCCAAGAACTGCAAAACAAGCTAGGCCCCCTTGGCGATACGGCGCTCAAACAACTTTATCTTGCCAGCTATGAGGTGCGAGGCAGGATATGGACTGCTGATTTGCTTGAGCAGTTTCAATCGTATCGCGGTTACGATATGACACGCTACTTGCCTGCACTTTTGGGACACATCATTGTCAATGATGAGATCACACAACGTTTTCAATATGACTTCCGCAAAACACTCGGCGACCTTCTTGTCGACGCCTATTATCGAACGGCTGCTGAAACGGCTCACCTAGCCGGCATCGGCATTGAATCCGAAGCGGGTGGTCCCGGTCCTCCGATTCATCAGGTGCCCGTCGATGCACTCAAAGCTCAAGGCGCGATCGACGAGATTCGAGGCGAGTTTTGGCCCAAGCGTCCCCACGCCGATCAGCTTTGGGTCGTCAAGGAAACCGCCTGTGCTGGTCACACCTACGGCAAAAGAGTGATTCACATGGAAGCATTCACCAGCATGCACCATTGGCAGGACGGTCCCTTTGATCTTAAGCCCTCTGCGGATCGTGCCTTCTGTGAAGGGGCAAACCATATGGTCTGGCACACCGCAGCCCATCTGCCGCCTGAGTCGGGCCAACCGGGGTGGGTCTACGGTGCCGGCACCCATCTCAATACGAATCGAGTTTGGTGGTCCAAAGCGAAGCCGTTTCTTGACTATCTGGCAAGATGCTCTTTCATGCTTCAGCAAGGAAAATTCGTTGCTGACGTCGTCTACTACTACGGCGATCAAGGCTACAACTTCGTGCCCCCGAAGCATGTTGATCCGTCCCTTGGACAGGGATATGACTACGATGTTGTCAATCGCGAAGTGATTTTGAATCGCATGAGCGTTCATCAAGGGCGGATCACACTGGCCGATGGAATGAGCTATGGCGTCCTGGTTTTGCCCGATCGCCAAGACATCGACATTGACGTCTTGAGGAAGCTTGAGTCACTTATTCGAGACGGCGCAACGGTTGTTGGAGCAAAGCCAACCAAGGCCAATGGATTGACCGATTATCCGCAGCGAGATTTATCCGTTAGGGAACTCGCGGACAAAATTTGGGGCGACTGCGATGGCGAAAAATCGACCGAACATCGATACGGAAAAGGGCGTGTGCGATGCGGCCCGTCGCTTGGCGAGATTCTAGCGAACATGAACGCCGGTCCGGATTTTACGTTTCAATCCTCGAAGCACGATTCGGACCTCGACTTCATCCATCGTCGAACCAACACATCGGACATCTATTTTATTCGCAACAAACAGGATACCTGGACGAATGCCGATTGTGCATTTCGCGCATCTGGCGTGCCCGAACTTTGGGACCCAGCGACCGGCACGACGCAGGCCATTGTACCGCATGAACCATTGGGGGATCGCACTTCAATACCGCTGCAACTGGCTCCCTACGGTTCCGTCTTCGTTGTGTTTCACCATACAGCAAACACATTCAACGGCGGCCTAAAACTAACCGAACCTAACGAGGCGCTCGGTTTGCCAAGAACGCGTATTGAATCGCATGACACAACAGAAACCCAACTCACCGTTTTCCAAAATGGTGAACATCACGTCGTCCAGGGCAGCACGGATGCCCGCGAATGCGTCGTCTCGGATCTTCCTGCGCCACTTACATTGAACGGGCCATGGACGATCACGTTGGAAAAACTTGATGGAGTCCAGCCGACACTCACCATGGATCGACTGGTACCCTGGAACGAAAATGACGACGAAGGCCTTCGCTATTATTCCGGCATTGGATCCCATCATATCGATTTTGAATTGCCCGAAAGTTGGGTTACCGACGAGCGACGCATCTTCTTAGACCTTGGCGAACTCTGGGCTATCGGCACAGTCAAACTGAATGGGCATTCGATCGGCACGCTATGGAAACCGCCCTTTGTCGTCGACATTTGCTCTGCCGCTGTTTCAGGAAAGAACACACTAACGATCGAAGTGGCAAACACCTGGAACAATCGACTCGTTGGCGATGCTTCCTTGGCGCCGGACCATCGCGTCACACGCACCAACATCAGCGGAAACAATGGGGTGGCGTGGAAAGATTGCCCATTGCGCAAGTCCGGTCTGTTCGGCCCAGTCCGATTAATCCCAGGCAAACGAGTGAGTTTACCGTCTAAACCTTAGGTTCGGGAATCACGTGGAAACGACCATTCCGGTTTGGACGAGGAACAAAATTCCACCGGTTGGGCATCGTTGGAAAACGAAAATAGATTCGATGTCGAAGTTCAAAAATCCTTGATGAAGGATTCGAATCGATGCATGATTGCCGTTCCTGTTTGTGGAAGCCATTGGTGCCTTGGGTTTCGATAACTCAACGCATGTTCCCCTCAGCTATATCCGATTTCTCCGATTTGTAGCGGTTATCGTTGCCAGAAAAACTTCAACATCGCGGTCTCCCTAGGCGTTACAACTAAGCACAATCTTTCTTTGCATCACCCAACGCTCGACAGACCAACGAATGAGGAATTCTGTCACCACAAAACGTCTCTAACGGAGCGGGGGCCTTAACTTCACAGAATCTTCATATACAGGCACCTGGACAAGCGAGTTTTCACCGCAAAAATCTCGTTTTACAGGACGGTTTCGTGTCGACAGTTGACGCGTTGTTTTTGGTGGGACCGATAGCTCATTTCCGTAGAGAGAATTTGAAAGATGAAAAGTCATAAAGTGTTTTTGTCCATCACGGTCATTGTCTGTTCTCTATCATTTCCGGGGTGCGGGCGTGATGGAAACACGGTCATCGAACCAGGCGAACCTTATCAGATGACGGAAATTGAAAAGAAGAATGCGGAGCAGAACGACCGCGAGCGAGAAGAGGAAAACCGCCGTTAAGTCTGCACAACCCCGAAACCGTCAAGCAAACGATTCCTACTTTCTAATCAAACTTATCCTTTTCGTTTTTAACCAGGAGCAGAAAATGAAGTCGAACGTACGAACCGCCCGCGGATTTACGTTGGTGGAATTATTGGTGGTGATTGCAATCATCGGAGTCTTGGTCGGATTGTTGCTTCCGGCGGTTCAAGCGGCCCGCGAGGCTGCACGGCGAATGAGTTGTAGCAATAACTTCAAGCAGATCGGCTTGGGGTTACACAACTATCATTCCGCATACAACCAATTGCCCACACAGTTGGGCGGTAGCGGCGGACCACTCAGCGGATCAGACGCTTATTACAAAGCCTCGGACCGAACCAATAACCAATCGAGTAGCTTTCTCATCGGCATCACTCCTTTCATCGAGCAACAGGCGTTGTGGGAACAAATCAGCAACCCGAACTCGACGGACCTCTCGACCCCGGGCGTTCCACGTGTCATTCCTTGGCCCGCGATGGGACCGACGGCAACCGAAGACGTCAACGAATCACCCTCGACCAATTCGGTCAATACGGCATATCAGCCATGGATGACGAGCGTTGCAACGCTTCGCTGCCCAAGCGATCCAGGTGTCGGGTTGCCGGCAATGGGTCGAACAAACTACGCAGCCTGTATCGGCGATGCAACGAGCTATATGGATTCCGGACCCTTTGGCAGTAGGCTCACTCTTGACAACTACCGTAACGAACGATTTCGTGCGGCAGGTCGTGGAGTCTTCAGGGCACGTACGGATATTCGATTCCGTGACATTCTTGATGGCCTTGCCAATTCAATCATGTGTGGCGAGATCGCAACGGACTTGGGTGATCGCGATATCCGCACACTTACGAATACGGGCACGAGCTCAAGCGGAATTCACAACAACCCAACTGATTGCCGTGATGACATCGACGCGTTACGCCCCCAATTTTGGGATCCCAATGTGACAACGCTCGTTGCAGCAAACGAAGGCCGAGGATACCGCTGGGCGAACGGTAACGCAATTTTCACCAGCTTCAATACCATCCTTCCCCCGAACAAGGAAACTTGCGTTCGCTACGGGGATACAGGTTGGGGAATTGTTCCGCCTAGCAGCCGCCATCAAGGTGGATGCCACATCCTTATGTCCGATGGTGCCGTTAAATTCATCACCGACTCAATCGAGGCGGGGCAATCCTCGAACGGAACCGTGCAATTCGGTCAAACGGACAATCGGGCACCAGGCCAAGCCAGCCCGTACGGTTTGTGGGGAGCACTTGGTACCAGGGGCGCCAAGGAAGTCATCGGCGAGGACTTCTAATCGTGACTCGCGAATGCGTGCCACAGCGTGCGCGTGATCGTTTTCTCCGGGGCCTAACGGCCCCGGCTTGTGGGCGGCAAAGATTCAGTTTGGAAGTCACTTACGGATCGGTCCCCTGAATCTTGTTTTAGCAACCATCCCATGAGTCATTCGACATATCTCCCCGGCCCGACGGCCGATACGGTTCGCGATGCTGACGGTAAGACTCTCACGCCACCACCTGATTGGGCACTTTTGCCACCGGGCGACGCGGGACTAACACGCCGCGTAAAAGCCGCAGGTGACTTTTGGATTGTCCAAGAAAAGAAGGGTCGGCGGACTTTTTCGAAAGGGATTTGGGCATCGTCAGCAACGATTGAGCGAATTCGAGGCGATTTGGAGGCCGAGCGGTCGACCGAAGCGTATGCCAAACGCAAATTGGCCGACAAAGCACGTCGCGACCAAGCCCAAGCTACATACGTTGACGAGTTCTACGAGTCGGTGCTCGCGTATTTAGACTTTGCCTCTCCGTACGCCGAGGTAGCTGCGAAAATGGCTCGTGCGATCACCGATCATGCCACTCCGGTTGGCAGCGGCACGGTGGCCCGAACCAAACGCATCTCGGTCGAGCAGCGCGCAGAAGCTGCTGTGATCGCGTGGATGCGTCATCAAACAACGGCCTACGATTCCATGAGCATTCCGCGCGTGAAGGGAAAGCGACGTGAAGTTCGCCGCATGCTTGCGACTCGCTCCAAAGAGCTTCTCTCACGTTATCGACGTGGAGAAGCCATTTCTGAAACTTGCCCACTGAATCGAGCCTTGTAAGGCTAAAGCGTTTCCATTTATTTCGTGGGGCAAGGGTGAAACCTGGCGTCATGCTCTGCTAGGTCTCATACACCCTGCCGGGGGGAACTGCATCCATTCAAATGCTCTCGGAATGAGAAATTTCAGTCGTCCCCCGATAGCCCCGCTCTAATCAAACAGCGATTCCTGAAAGCTGGGCCCAAGTCGCACGTCATTCGATTCAGACACGATTTGGTCCGTGTTAGGCGACGCCCAGGGGTCCGTGTTAGGCGACGCCCAGGGGTTTTGCAACGGTTGCCTTGGGTCAGAAAACCGCCCCGCGTGCAAAAACGGCATATCCGTGACACTTTTTCCACATCGGATCTTCTACCTGAACACCTCGACCGCACCGCGTTTTGGCGAGTGTTGGTCGATTTTCGGCTCTGCCGCTTCATCGTTTGCTCATCGTTCGTTAGCCTCTCAGGGGCTTGATCTTTGACCCTTTTTCTTAGCGATGGATGCCGATGACCCCTGACGATTCTCACGAAACCCCATTCCAGATCGATGATGCTGATTCAGACGAAAACGCTGTCGAGGTTTCGACTGAACAAACCGAGAACCCACCTTCCCACCACGAGTTAACCGAGGTCGAAGCCACGACCGATCCGTACGAATCGGGTGAGGAAGTGGTTGAGCCTGACGTGGTCGAAGCAAACCAAGCTTGGGACGAGGACGATCCCAAACTAGCCGAATTGGCCGAGCCGTTTGTTGGGCAATGGAATACGTTGATTAGCACAACCAATTGGGAGAAAGGAGAAATCATCCATAATTGGCGTCACGCATTGATCGATTCCGGCGCACCGTCGACCGAATATTCCGACGATGCTTGGGCTCGCCGCGTGGGTGGTGTAACAGCGCCGCACGTCGGTCGACTGCGCCGGGTATTTGAGCGGTTCGGATCGACGTACGCCACTTATAAATCATTGTATTGGAGTCATTTCTTGGCGGCGCTCGATTGGGATGATGCTGCGATGTGGCTCGAAGGTGCAGTCCAAGAATCATGGAGCGTGTCGGGGATGCGTGAAAAACGCTGGGAAGCGACCGGCGCGGTCGAATCGCAACGCCCCACTAGCAGCCAGATTGTCGAAGTCGACACGGACGAAGACGTTGTGCTTCCAGCGCAGGGTGGCGGACGTACCAAAGAATATGGTGATGACCCCGACGGCGTTGCCGCAGGACCACGTCACGAGGACCCTGATTTTGGCGATACCGAAGAATTCCAATCGCTTGAAGCTAACCGGCCCCAAGGCGATGCTTCGGGCCTTGAAGTCGAAGACCCTGATCAACCAGCCGTCAGCCAACCGTTTGCAGGTCTTCCCGAGTTGCCCGATGATCTAGCCGATGCGATTGAGTCATTGAAGCTAGCCGTCCTTCGACATAAAACTGCCAAATGGGAACGGATTGATGCCGAATCGGTCCAGCGATATTTGGACGCGATTGGAACCTTGATCCAATCGTAAACGTCCTACCACCAACCACGCCCCTTTGCCGAGAAACGGAAAATGACTTCCCAAAACGCCCTTCGATTGGCATTCGTCCAACGTGGTTTTCTAGCAACTAATCTCATTGCGACGGTTATCGTCGCCGCATCCATCGGGTGTGGTGACGATTCAGCGGCAAAAGAGATCCTGACTCGCAAAGCCTGTCTTGCAGAGATTGAATCGAGTTACCGTTCTTATCAACAGCAGAACGGCGAACCCCCTAAAGACCAACAAGTTTTTGTTGATTCCCTTTCACTTGAAACGGAAACCAACGAGGAGGGGAACACCGCACAAGATGAATTACGGTCACGACTGATGGAAGGCGATTTTATCGTAATGTACGGTGGAAAGCTAAGCGATCAGAAAACGGATGATGCTAACACGATATTGGCATTCGAGGCTGGCGTACCGGGATCAGGTGGCTATGTTGTCTACGGTGACGGCAACGTCCAACATATTCACGCCAAAGTTTTTGCTGAATCCACAACGCTGTCGACAGAGTGATTCTTAGCTCTCAACACGCTTATGTCGGCCAATGCTGATCAGCACTGCGATTGCAGTGATTTGAATCAGCGCGATCATCAGGGGCGGGACTCCCCTCACCTTACCGAGAGTCACCTGCAGCCACATTGGTTCTCGAGCTTCTTGAATTGCGATAAGTTCGCTGATTGATTTTTTCTCTCCAGCAACGATATCGCTTGGCCATGTCGAAGTATGCTCCCAGCCGTGATTGGTTCGCCGCCATCCGGTTGGCGGGATTGGGCGGGGTTGATGTGCATTGAGCAACCTGAGTTCGGTCTCCACAGGCAACGCGAGCGTCGATTCCAAACTCACTTGACCCCGCAGTTGTTCGTCTGCGGAAGAGCCCGAGCCGCGGACTCCGGAAAGCAAGAAAAGAACAACGACCACGACAACACACTTTACGTTGATCCATAACCAACGCTTTAGTTGGCTGATATCGTCAGGGTGCAGTAAAAGTTGAGTCATAGGGAATGTCAACGGTTGCATTTTATGAACCGAGACGCACAGCAGCTTGCCAAGCAATCACCTAAACCATTTAATTCAAAGGACTTAGCAGACCCAATGCAGTTCCATATTTTTTTCCGACGTTGTCCAAACGAAACATCGCCACGATGACGAAACACAACGTATGGTGGACGATGTCATCATTGATCGAGGGGAGTGATCCGCAGGCAGCACTAGGACATATGAATCGGGTTACAGCGACTGTAGCGACCGAATAATCGGCATCGATTCTCATGAATGCCTGCTGTTCCGTAACGAATCTGTTTTGCACCCGATCGGTTTTCGGCCTATTTTTTTACGGATGATGATTGGGAGAGCCATGGCGGCTTTGCGCTGTTCTTCATCCGATAACGGTAATCAACTCGCAAGCTGTCCCGAACTCGAATCACGAATCAGATTATGGCTACGACAATCGACCCGACCACACTTGAAGAAGTATTCCATTCGGAAGTACTGCCTGCGCTTCCGCATAGTGCAATCGCGTTGCTGCAACTTTCGCAGCGATCCGATGTCGGGCCTGCGGAATTCGCCAAGCCGATCGAAGCAGATCCTGGATTGATGGGGCAAGTGCTCAAGTTCGTCAATTCGTCGTACTTTGGCTTTAGTCGCGAAATCATGAGTGTTCAACAATCGTTAACCCTCGTCGGTAGCCGAGCGATCACGAACTTCGCACTCTGGAACGCAGTTTTTAGCGTCATTCCGAATCCAAAGTTCGGTCCTTTTGACTTGAAATCACTTTGGCAAGATTCACTTCGCCGGGCGATCTTCGCGCGAAAACTTGGCAAGAACTTGAAAGTGGAAAACGCCGAAGATTTGTTCGCCGGGGCACTACTGCAAGACATGGCGATTCCACTGCTGTTGAAGGAATTACCTGAGCAATACCAAAGTCTGGTCGAACGAAGGGCGCTTGAAGGACGCCGCTTGAGTGGGCTTGAACAGGAAATGTTCGGCTGGGATCACGCGGAAGCCGCCGCTCTCTTGGCCCAGCGCTGGAGTCTGCCCGACGACTTCGTCAAGTTGATTGCGATGCACACTCAGATCGACGAACTACTTGACCAAGGCGATGCCACCAGAGGAAGTGCCTGTGTCGCACTTGCGTCCTTGCTACCTTCATGCAGCGAATCGGATTGGCACGAACAAGCCGAATTTGTCAGCGGATTCGAACGCTTAACGGACACAAGTGGCACGACGTTGCCCGATTTGTTCGCAGAAGTCGACGAGTCCACAGCCGATTTCGCGCCTCTATTGAAACTACCTGCACCCGCTAGAACATTAGCCGACTACTTGAACGCATAGCCGGTCCTCAATCCGTCACCAGACGGATGACTGGTTGGTGCAATCTTTTATTGACCGAGCACAAGCTCGTAAATGGGGGGGAGCACCGTCCAGCACCGTCCTACGTGGTTATGTCCGGAGTCCAGTCGATGAGAGGCCATTGTTCGGGTGAGTGATGGACGAGTTTGCGAACCAGCGACGGAATCGTTAACTCACCGAACGCGGACATCGTGATCGCCGAGTGGTTGTACATTTGCATCGCTGCGTATGATCTTTCTTGGGCTTCTTTCAGTCCTTCCAAACAGCTTTTAACGGTGGCTAATTCAGCAATCCGCTGGTCCGCTGTGATCATCTTGACTAATCGCTCTGTGGTGATCCATAGCTCGCCGTGAACTGACGAAAACGCTGCCGCTAACTCCACGTCACTCGATTTCTCACAAAGATCTTGCAAGGCCTTGTTCGCCTGCTGACTCTTGCGTTTAATTCGACTTTGTTGTTGGATCTCGAAATCCTTAGGGAGAGAATCCGTCAAGTGACCGATAATCAGGTGCTCTTTCGCGATCGATTCAACAAGATTGCGAAAGACATCGTTTCCTCGGCCCTCCAGCTTGCGAATCGACCGGTATGTCCAAAACCATGCAGCCAGCGATAAGCAAGGCACCGCGGCAACAATCAAAATGACAGTTGAAAGCAAGTTCTCTCTCCGGTGGTACCACCGCAAACAATTCACGAAACGACTTGGTAGAGGTACAGCTGTGTACTTTTCCAAACCCGCCGGTGCTTAGTTACGCACATCTTGCCGAACGGTACAATGGTCCACGTCTCTTTTTTTGCTTTTTATTTCACGAATCCATATTATGAATCGATCTGTTAGTCGGCGACCGGACGAATGCGAACCCACTTCGCCATACCAGCGTCAGTTGATCGACAAAGTCGAGGGTGAGTGCGTAGTTGAGGCCTCAAATGCCCAAATGTATACGCTATGCGAAATGGCCAGCAATATTTGCCCAGAACAAGTAGACAAGGTTCATGCGCCTTATCAATGGACCATCCGACAAGTCCTTGAGCATTGCGCTAACGCGGAACGCGTGTTTGGTTATCGAATGATGCGAATCGCCGCAGGGGACTCCACGGAGCTAGTTGGTTGGGATGAGAACGCTTATGCGAACAGCCGATTTGGACTTGGTAGTTTCGGCCTTTTGATCAGTGAAATTGGATCACTCCGTCAAGCAAATCTACTATTGCTACGGCGCATTACCCCAAAAGCATGGGACCGAATGGGCACTGCGGACGGCCAACAGGTTTCCGTGCGAACGGTTGCATGGATCGCAGCAGGACACCTTCAACACCACATGGAAATCATTGCCAAGCGGTGTGACATCACTTTGCCCCCAACACCAAACGCTCCGACACCAAACGCTTAGGCATTGAACGAAAGCGTGCTCGGTTTGCGTTAACGCACTTCGATCCAATTCAACAGCGAACGGACCATGGCACCGGTGGCACCTGCGTCGCGGTTGGATTTTGGCGAATCCACAAACGCGGGGCCTGCGATGTCGATGTGGACCCAGGGCGTATCACCTACAAAATTTTCAAGGAACTTCGCCGCAGTGATCGCGCCGCCCCATCGGCCATCGCCAACGTTCTTGATATTAGCAACCTTGCTTTGGACCTTTTCGTCGTAGAGCTTGAACATCGGTAACTGCCAAACCGGCTCGCCTTCGACTTTTGCTGCTGCTGAAATTTGATCACAAAGCGACTGATCATTTGTCATTAGCCCAGCCACTTCGGTCCCCAATGCTACCATGCACGCGCCTGTCAAGGTCGCCAAATCAACCATCGCCGACGGATTCGCTTGGATCGCAACATCAAGGGTATCGGCTAAGACGACGCGACCTTCGGCGTCGGTATTTAGAATTTCGATTGTGTTGCCACTGCGTGTTTCAATGACGTCGCCGAGTTTGTAACTACTGCCGCTGACCATGTTTTCGGCCAAACCGCAATACCCGATCACATTTCGCTTGATACCTAGTTTTGCGATCGCGTTCATCACACCAACCACCGTCGCCGCCCCAGCCATGTCGCATTTCATATCGACCATCGATTCGCTTGGCTTTAGCGACAATCCCCCACTGTCAAAGGTAACCCCTTTGCCGACCAGCGCTATCGGCGGCTCGTTTCCGCCACCGAGATGACGCAGCGTAAGCAATCGAGGCGGGCGGACCGAACCAGCGCCGACGGCTAGGATCGCTCGGCATCCCTCGGCCTCCAATCGGCGCTCGTCCCAAACTTCAACCTTCAATCCGGCTTGCTCTGCGATCTTAGTGGCCATCAACGCGAAGCTTTCCGGGTAGACTCGTGACGGAGGTTCATTGACCAAGCGACGAACGTGCATGATCGATTCACCGATGATCGATCCCCTTGTGATCGCATCCTCATCGACAGCCGAAAAACGAATCGCCTCGGGAACAAAAGCCTTTGGGTCGGATTGATAGATTGCTTGGTTTTCGCATGCGTTCACCGCACCCGCCACAATCGAATCATGCATTTCAGCTGGAAATGATTCGGCTAAGGCAATGTCGACCACCGCATGCGGTTGACTGCTTATCGCTCGGATCGCCGTCGCTGCCAAGTCGAACGCACTCGATCGATCTCGCTGCGAACCATCACCAACACCGACGACGACCACGATCGGTGGACCGTCGGAGTGGGGAGATGCCAATTTGTTGACTTCACCACATTTCGACGAAATCAACCCGCGCTCACAAAGTCGATCGATCCATCCCCGAGCCGTCTTGTTGACGCGGTCCAACGTTGGCGGTGGGTCCTCATCAGCCGACAAACCGATGATCAACACGTCGACCGAGGAATCGGAGGGAGCATCAAGTGCTTTAAGTTCAGGCGAAGGAAAAGGATGGCTTTCGAGCATCAAATGGCAATCAGTGAGAGGGTGTTTCACAAGTCAAAATTTCGGCAGCAGCTCTTAAGCCGCTATTCATCGCCCCTTGGATGCTAGGTGTTTCGCGATGATCACCACAAACAAACAAATGGGGATGAGGAGAATCAACTCGGAGCCGAACCGATCGCTCCACAGGGTCTAACGACAATTGGGGCAAGCCATAAGGTACATGATAGACCTGGATTCGTCGCCATGACGCGACCGATTCACCGAACCAATGCGTCAACGTTTGCCTAAGCGAATGATCAAGCTTGTCAATATCGTCATGATGACTCAACTTCGTGCTGACGGAAATCAAATGTTGCCCCGCTGGTGCATACTTACTCGCAATGTTGGTCATCACGGCTGCCGTTTGCACCGGCCCGTTGTCGTCCCCACGAAGGATCAATCGTTTGTGGTGATTAGGAGCTTTCGCTGCGGCATAGTAAACCGTCGTGGTTCCAAACCAATCGGTCGCTAGTGACGACAGCTCTGTCAAACGTGCCGCCGCACCACTTTCGGTCGCGACGACGACGGTCTTGGCAAGAAGTTTTCGCCCATCTGTCAATCGGACTCCATCCGCTTCGATTGCCGACACACTGCGGTTCAGTTCGATTGCTTCACCGGGCAATCGATGGGCCAATTGTTTTGGGATCGCTTCCATGCCCGCGGCCGGTATCGCAACGTCTGCTTCGCTGAACATTCGGAAGACGAACTCAAGCATCCGGCTCGGAACTCTGAGCGACTCGTCAAGAAAAACGCCACCGAGGAACGGACGAAAGAATTGGTCGATGATCCGTTTAGAAAACCCGTCGGCTTGAAGCCGTTGGACCGTTGTGGTTTGCGGCCGATGGTAAAGTTCGTCGAGCGAACCTCGCTTGCTTGCATGCCTCAATCCTGCAATCCGCAATTTGTCACTGATGGAACCGACGGGATTAAACGCCGTCGAGGGAATTTCGAGCGGCCGTCGCCAAGGATCGCTCAACAGCGAAAACGACTCGTTTTGCCGAACCAAAGCTCCGGGATCGAATGATTGAAGATTTAATCCGTCATAATCGAGCAGTTCGCGGCACGCCGGATATGCGGTCAACAGGACCTGAAAACCATGGTCGAGCGTGAAGCCATCGATGTGGTCCGTTCGCACCCGCCCGCCCACACGATCGGTCGCTTCGAGCAACCGCACGGTTGGTTTCGACGCGCCGGGCGTTTCACAAAGGCGAACCGCACAGGAAAGTCCCGCGAGCCCCGCCCCAATGATTGCTACGTCGCAAGCGTCAGGTGCAGATGCTGACTGATGCATGTTTCACAGATTTTTTTGGAGTGACCGGAATTCTTTTCTGAAAATTCTACCGCTGTGACCAACCTTGTCACAGAGCCTGCGATAGATGAAGTAGCCCCAGGGGCATTAAACGATTTACCAAAACACCGTATCGAAATAGGGAAGTTCACATGGCCAAGTATTACGTGCAATCCGGAAATTTGCGAACGATCGTCCAAGCCGAATCAAGCCGAAAGGCAGCAATTTGGGCGGTCCACCAAGCGATGCAACAAGTGTTACCAATCGACGAAACTCGGTTCTCCGAAACGCCAAGCCACGAAGACGGTCCGCCTCGGACCGTGATCATGTTGACCAAACGGATGACCGTTAGCGAACGTGGCTATGACCGCAGCGATGCAAATGATTTGTCCACATTAGAAGTAATGAATGAGTGGAATCGCATGATCGCCACCCTCGATCGGCTCGAACAAATGATGCACCATGCGGCATGATTGTATGATCCGCAGCTTCCGGATACATAGTTGCCGAGCAGAAACCAAACGGTTGAAGTTCGGCCTTTCGCCCTTTTCAAAGGCATCGCAGTTGTTGGTTGCTCGGCTGCACTCCAATTGGCAACCTCGCAGGTTCGCCTCAGCAAATGCCTATTTCCGAAGGTAACCGGCACTGGTTTGGAAATAGCGTCGGCGACGTTCGTCTGTGGGAGGGTCCGAGACCGACGCTTGTTGTAAATCGACTAAGTTCGCTTGGCAATAACGACAACCGACTTCATCGATATGGAAACGAATGTAGTCGGCCGATTCTTCTTCAAGCGTACCTAAGACGTATTGGCCAAGCTCCGATCGACTTGGGCATGATAAACGCTCGCGTCGCCATATCGCACCGATCGTGTGCAGCCCCGCAGATTCGCGTCCTTGAATTTCCGTCAATCGTTTCCGTAACGCTGCGTCAATCCGCAAACGGTGCTCTAGCTCCGCACTCCGGTTCGGCGGCAATGCTTCGTCAAGAAACGCGGCAAGTTCCGAATCGGTGAATTGAATCATAGAAAGGCCATTTACTCGAATCGACGCAAACAGAGCGTGACGTTTTGTCCGCCAAATCCAAAACTATTATTCAGCGCGTGTTGCACGGTCGCTTCGCGAGCGACATTGGGAACGTAATCGAGATCGCAATCGGGATCAGGATTCTCGTAATTGATCGTGGGTGGCAAAACGGAATCGCGAATTGCTAATAAACAAACAATCAACTCGGTCACACCACCGGCGGCGATTAAGTGCCCCATCATGCTCTTCGTACTACTGACAGGAACCTTGTGAGCATTTTCGCCAAAAACGTCTTTACACGCTTTCGTTTCAACTTTGTCGTTCACCGTCGTGCTGGTACCGTGCGCGTTGACATATTGAATGTCGGAGGGATTTAGTCCTGCGTCGGAAATCGCCATTCGCATCGCCGAGATCCCGCCATGACCATCAGGCGGAATGTCCGTGACGCGATATGCATCGGCAGTCGAACCATATCCGGCAACTTCACCATAAATGGTGGCGCCGCGTTTCTTTGCCGCTTCGAGTTCTTCGAGAACGATCATCGCGGAACCTTCGCCAAGAACAAACCCGTTGCGAAGTCGGTCAAACGGACGACTTGCCTTGGTAGGTTCATCATTGCTTTCGCTCATCGCCGTGAGCAAATTAAAGCCGGTCACACCGAGTGGATGGATCATGCTATGCGTTCCTCCGGCAAGCATCACATCCGCATCACCGCGGCGAATAATTTCGGTCGCTTCGCCACACGCTTGGCTGCTGGCGGCGCAGGCGGTCAAGCAGTTGAGATTGGGTCCTTGGGCGTTGAAAAGAGCTGCCAAGTGTGCGGCAGGCATGTTCGGTTCCTGCTCGAGCTCCTTTGCCGGATCGAGTAGTTCGATTCCCTTGGCGATGAATTTCGCTGCGTCGTAGTCACCATCTTCGAGCGCCGCCGACATCATCTTGCTAAACGTCATGAAGTCTTGGTTGCCTTCGCCACTACCCATGTAGACGCCAAATCGCGTCGGATCAATTATCGAATCGATCACGCCGCTATCTTGCATCGCCTGTTTGGCTGCACCAATCGCAAAACGCGTGTGGCGGCCACGTTTGGCCCATTTTTCCAACGGCTCGCCAACTTTGGTGACATCCCAATCTTTGACTTCGGCGCTGATCTTTGTTGGAAAACCGCTGGCGTCAAACAGCGTCGTTTTGGCGACACCACTTTTGCCTTCCTTTAGGCCCGACCAAACGGCTTGAGCGTCATGGCCCATCGGGTTGATCATACCGATACCAGTGACGACGACTCGGCGACGCATGGGGGAACCTTCTGTAATTGATGTTGAAAGGGATTGGGAAAAAGGGGCTTGCTAAAGGTTAGCGTACTTGGGAACAGGGTTGCCCTGCGAGTCGACCGCGACATGGAAAAAGTGCATCAGTCGTAACATCGCTTCGAGGTCACCGGGACCAAATAGCGGGCCGTCGGTGAACCGGCCCTCTTCTAAAAATGCGAACATCAAATCGATTTCCGCGTGTCGCTTATCGCCAATGTGGCTAACGCTGGTCACGGTTGCACCTGTGTCGTGCACCGACTCCATGTTCACTTTGTAGGAGAGTTGATCCCCAGGAATCGCGGGACAGTAAAACTGTGCCTTACCGACTTTCGCCAAAACACATCGTTTTTCAAACGCGAAATGTTCAGAGACCAATATTCCACCCAACTGGGCCATGCCCTCGATCACCAATGTTGGTGGCAACATGGGAAACCCAGGCTGGTATTCGTCCACAACCACTTCGTCCAACGACACATTCTTGATGCCGTGAGCGTGGCTGCCGCTAACAAATTCGGTAAAACGATCGACCCAGAACCAACGCATCGGCGGACTAGGCTCCAAGCTTTGTTTGGACGTAATTGCACAAGTCGCCAACGGTCAACAAGTTGCCAAAGTTCTCAACGCGAGGATCGGTTTCGAACTCCGACAAGTCGGCCCAAGGCATGCGAGTCTTCAATTCCACCAAACCGTCGGCGGTGACTTTGCCATCTTGGACGTATTGGGTGTTGGTCAAAACATCTTCGGGCGACAATTCTTCGCGAGGAATAGTGATGTCGAATGCTTTTTCGAGCTTGAAGACAATATCCAGAAAGTCAATCGATTCGGCGCCCAGGTCGCCGACCAAGGTCGCATCACTCGTTACTTCGTCATCATCCACGCCGAGAGCGTCTACGAGTGATTCTTGAACTTTTGCAAAGATGTCGTCTTGAGAAAGGGCCATGAGCGGGAATCCTTCGGTTTTCTTTTTAGTAAATGGAGCTGATGGAAGTTAAACAGTAATACGATGTCGTCGTCGCGACTAAGTCGAAAGCAGAGGTCCAAAGAGTTCCTGGAACTGTTTTTTCGCACGCTGCCGCACGTCTTGGTCGGTTTGTAATCTTTCTGGATCGTTACAGCTACACCGTTCTAATAACAGTCGGGCGGAAACGGTCGTTCGACCTTGCTTGGTTGCCGAAGCTTTGACAGTGGTTAAAAGGCCGTCGGTCTTGATTGATTCGGCCCTGATCTGAAGCGTTTCACCGGGAGCAAGGAAATCCCCGAATTTGACGCTTCGCGCTTCGCGTAGCAAGACCAATGGGTACTGAAAATCGTCTCCCGTACGAATCATCCATATCGCCGCTTGGTACAATGCCTCAAGCATCATCACCCCCGGCATGACGGGAAAACGTGGAAAATGGTCAAGCAAGCACTCTTCCTCGGCCCGAAGCGTTCGCTCAGCCGTGATTCGCTTGCCAGGTTCGATCGCAATGATCTTGTCGAGTTGTCGGTACTTCATGGAATCCGTGAATTAGGTCAATCTGGTGCAGCATGAAAATGGCCACCCGAGTGCCATAAAATAGTTTTCCCGACCGATTCACTCAACCGGACTTACCTAACCAACATGAACCTTGGGATGCTTTTTCGCTATCCTTGCACTGGCTCACGCCGCTGGGGACCAGCGATTTCGGGGCCTGAGTGGATAATCTGGTTCGATTGATTCACAAAAACCAATTTCGGCTGATGGTTAACGGCATCAGACTCCGGAACAAAAGTATAGGTCGCCAAGATCACTCGGTCGCCCGGCTGCATCAAATGAGCGGCCGCACCGTTCATGCAAATGTCACTGGATCCAGGCAACCCGGCGATCGCGTAGGTTTCCAGTCGCGTTCCCCGGGTGGTGTTCCAAACATGGACCGACTCATAGGGTAATATTCCCGCAGCCCGCATCAATTCCGGCGGAATGGTGACGCTGCCTTCATAATCGACATCGGCCCCCGTTACGGTGGCACGATGGATTTTTGCCGAGAGTAGTTTTCGAGTTGGTCCTGTCATCGTCACTTTTTTGTACGTCAGGCTTAAAAGATACGATAGAATTCTAGCCTAACATTGGGGGTTGCCCAGCCAGTCGGAGAAAGGCTGACATACGTCTATTCTGCTTTTTCAATGACCTTTTCGGCCAAATAGGGCTCTAGCAACTCTCGCGTGACTTCATCTTCGAGCGTCAGCTTACCAAAACCAAGGACGCCGCCCAGCTCCACTGCCGATTGTTGGTGCTCTTCATAATTGGTCACCAACATCACGGGAATTTCACTAAATTCTGCATCGGCCTTAATTTTAGCAAGAATTTCCAAACCGTCCGTATAGTCTCGGTCGAGTTTTCGATTGATGGTCACCAAATCCACTTTGCGAGTGCGTAATGCCTCGACTGTATCGTCGAGGCCGTGCGTTTGAATCACCGACGCTCGGAAATGCGACGAGGCCATCCGGCGGATTGCTTGGAAATCAGGGCCACAATTGCCACAGTCGACTAATAATTTCGCCATCTTATCGCCGCTTCGTTTCCGAAAGGGCACTTATCGAAAAATCGAGGAAAAAGGAGTTCGTACAAGGAGATTATCCAAGACTCTTCGGCTGACAAGCACCGAATGCTCAGCAAATCATGTCACTATTTGGACCTTCCGATGGCGAAAAGCTTGTCTTTGGTGCTGATATACACCGTTGAATTAGCAGCAACGGGCGTGCTGTAAACGCTGGTTCCCATGTTAATTTCATCGACCGGCTCATTATTTTTTGGGCCAAATTCGAAAATTGCAACATCCCCGTCCTCATCGCCGAAATACACGCGTCCATCGGCAATCAACGGGCTGCCCCAACTTTGGGCAAACATGTCGTAGGTAAAATAGACAATTGGCTTTCCCTCTTCGCTCGGTTTTGCATCCAAACAATGCACCAAACCGGCAAAGTCGGCGATGTAGAGGATGTCATCCTTGATTGCCACCGTGCCACAGCTGCGATGCATCTCTTCCTCGAAGTCAAACTCTCCATCCGCGTTTTGATCCGCCATGCTGTAGTGCCACACGACGGCTGAATTGGGGTTGTCGACTGCTGCTTCGCCATTCTTTGGAATCACCGCTTGAATTCGACGGTGAGGAATCGGTGTTCGCGTTCCATCGTCTTCAATTTTGACTGCTAACTCCGGCGAAACGTCGCCTCGCATGGTTGGATCAATACACCACAAGTGGCCTTCGCCTTCACCATGCTCGGGGTCTTGGCCGACGGCGACGTAAACGTGTCCATCATAAGCAACCGGCGTTGCGATAATGTTATTGCGGGTCCCTTTTCCGCCAAGCTTCCAGACCGACTCCTTCGGATTGCAATCAAACTTCCACAACAACTCCGGTTTCCCATCAATCCCCTTATCCGCTTTGAAACTGTAAATGTATCCATCTCCACCAGCGAACAAAGCTTGCGGCACACCGCCAAACTCAGCAACCGCAGGGCTTGACCATTGGCCGTGAACCAAGTTGTTACCGGGCGAATCATTCGTCCAGTAAACTTCGGCCGTGTGTTTGTCCATGCAAATGAAACTTGGAGCGTCAGGGGCGGGCAAGTTGATGTGCGACTCATCGATTCCGTTGCTGGTATTGACGAACAAGAGATCGCCATAGCCGGTGACGCTGCACGACGCCATGTTGTGTTGGCTAACGCCAAGCTCTTCCATCATGTTGTATACCCAGACGGTATCCGCATCGCGTTGGTCGCTTGTGCCAAGGGTTTTGATGAACATCAGCCGCGGACCGATCGCTTTGACAGTGATGACACGGTCCACGCCCGCGAACTTGCCCATCAACGTCCAAACCTTTCCTTCACTAATTGTTTTCACTTCCGCATCGCCATCGAGCGGTTCACCAGCTTCTTCGAGCGTCTGTTTTGCTTCGTCCGAAAGTGCACCCTTGGTCAACGCTGCCATCGTGGCCTCGTAAGCTTTCGCCCCCGGACCGGCGTTCATGATCTGCGCGACATTGGCAGGCTCGTTCACAACCGGACCGTCGTCTTCACCGTCGAGGAAACCTTCGGTATCCAAACAACGCACTTCACCACGGCTCGTGACAAACCACAAGCGATCTCCTTCGACCATCGACGCTGAACACACGCCCTGCAAAGGCCAATCGTGAACGCGGCCAGTAATCAATTTCTCGCTACTATGTTGCCACAGGAAATCACCATTCACTTCGTCAAATGCCAACAAGCATCCCAAGTCCACGGTCGAAGGATAGCGATCTAGATAGCCAGCCCCGTTGTTGGTACCAACAAAAACCTTTCCATCGGAGATCACAGGGTTACCGTACGTTTGGCTACCAAGCTGCGATACCCAGCGGATGTTCTCGGATGATTCCTTATCCCACTCGCCCGTTTTGCGGTCAAAGTTACCGATGTCCCACATATCGGTAAGGCCGGTCACGTTGGGCGTGTTGTTACGTAGCCGAGTTCCACCCCACTGTGGCCACGAATCGCCTGCTTCGAGTATCGCTTCGGGCTTCTTGAATTCTTGGACCTCCGCCGATGCAGTCTCGGTTGAAACCAAGGCTAACTCGGGTGAATCTGCTTGCGCAACCGTCGCAGGATGACAACCGCTCAGGGCAAGCGACATCAGACTGCCACTAAAGGTGGCTGCAAAAATCAAGGCCCATGCGGACATTTCGTTTTTCTTCATTCGATTAATTGGTGCGTTGTAGGTTGTGTTGAATCAGGCTGAGAAAGGCGAGCGAACCGGAAATTAATACGCGTTAATACTCGGGCGGTTCGTTCGCAAACACTTCGACGTTGTCGATGTAGATTTCTGCATCTTTCGCGTTACCGTATAAACCAGGACTAGCATTCATGTTGGGCGATTCGTCTCTTGCGATAATCGTCCACTCTTTTGGCTCCTGTTCCTCACGCGGCCAAACCTTCCCTTTCAGGATAGCGACTGCCGCGGGCGGTTCGCTTTCAATCTCCGCACGGAGCTTGATGCGATACCAAGTATCTTCCTTCCAAGGAAAATCGATCGCTTTCGCCATCCTCAACTGAGCATCCCAAGTGCGGATTTGCAGCTTTTGGCTCTCTCCCATCATATCCAAGGCGTAGCCTTGAGCGGTCACGCCGATATCGGGCAACTTATCTCCCATCCGCGCACCACGAACATCTGCCGTAATCGTGTACTCGGACAGATTGCTTGGCCCCATCGAACTGCGACTACGAGCTCCCTTGGGGATGGTCACTACTTTCACAAGCGTCGGTGAACCATCGACATCGCGGATCACATGTCGATAGCGAGCACCAACCCAGGATAACGGTGGATCACTCAAACCATCAAAGGTGAATTTCCACGGCAGCGGCGGAATGATGCGAACGCGAGCGAATCCGGACGCGCCGCCATTTTGGGCCGTAATCGTCGCGCCGGTGTGAGCAACATCCGATGACGCAGTGAACGTGTTTCCTGTAATCGCTCCGGGACCGCTGACATCGAACATGACCGAATCGGGCGTTTCAACTTGTTGGCCGATTCGATTGAAGGCACGAATCGTCAAGTCGATCGATTCACCTGGTTGAACAATCTTCTCGGCCGGAACGATCAGCAGTTGTGCGACGTCAGAATTTTGGGATACCGGCGTTTCTTGCCCCATCGATGAAGCCATATCGACCGCTTCCTGAGTCGCGGACTCGTTTGAAACACAGTACAACGCTGAGGTGCTTTGAAAATAGAGCCGCCCATCGGCCACAATCGGCGAGGCGGCAAATTGAGTATCACGAATTCGCCCTTTGCTGATCACATCGAACCCATCTTCGGTTGGCTCGACGATCGCCCACGGGCCGTTTTCGCTGAGAACATAGATTTTCCCATCCGCGGCCAACAGCGCACTTCGTTGACGACTACTTACGAAACCCTTCTGCTCAACAATCGGTTCGCCGGTCATTTTGTCGAAGATCCACATCTTGCAACGATCATCCACGACGTATAAGCGGTCACCAATCACAACCGGTTCGCTATAGCCGACGATCAATTCTTTTCGCTTCCAAACTTCTTCGACTTTCGTTTCGTTGCCGGTTCCCGAAATTCTCAACGCAGCAACCGCTCCCATCGAGCGTCCGTCGGTGTTCTCTTCGCTATGTGTCGCGAACACCATGTTTCCGTCGACGAGTGGCGTCGCATAGATCCCTCGCCGGGACAACTCGTAATGCCAAAGTGGCTTCCCCGTTCGCGGCTGGAAGCCCCAAATCGAGCCATCGCCGGCCCCAAGGATCAATTGGCGCTGGCCATCAATCGTAACGAGACTCGGTGCGGAATAGGTCGTGTCCTCGGGCAGATCGCGCGTACCACTGAACCAAACCAATTCCCCCGTTCGTTTATCGAATGCCATTAAACGGTGATTCGGTTTGGCGTAGTCACCCCAATTAATGATGATGCCACTGATGATAACGAGGTGCTCGTGGATCACCGGAAAATTGGTTCGCCCGCCGTAGGTACTCAGCATTCCGAATTCTTCATGCAGCGGGACTTCCCAAACCGTTTCGCCTGTTTCGCCGTTGATACATTTGAAAAGAGCACAGGCACCGAGGACATAGATATTGCCCGTTTCGACGTCAGCGACCGGGCTCGTCCAACCCACGCGTTCGGCTGGGACATCGGACAGGTAGACGTTGTAGCGGTTTTCCCAAAGGGACTCACCTGTCTTGGCATCCAAGCAAACGACCTTTTCGCCTTCCCGTGGCGTGTCTTCTTCGGAACGTTGGATCGAATAAAGCCGCCCGTTCATAACGACAGGTGTACAGATACCAGTGGCCTCGGTACTTTTCCAAAGCAAATTGCTTCCTTCACCGCCGCCCGGATCCCAATCACTCGGCAAACCGGTCGCCTGGGCGGTGCCATTGAACATTGGACCACGCCAATAGGGCCAATCTGCATTTTGGGCCGAGGCGCAAGAGAAACACAGGAAGGAAAAGGCGATTCCAATAGCAATTGACAGCAAACTCTGTAGCGATCGACAGAACACAAAATTCATATGGGGACTCGTCAGAGGTGACAGGACAGGGAAGCAAATACTTCGTCAGAGGGGCAGAATAGGCTCGAGTTGGTATTTTATACCGATTGTAGTCAGCAAACTAGGCGCAGAATGGGTGCGACCGAATTGCCAGGAAAAACAGGTGTTTTTTACCCAGCCGTCAAAGCCTTCCAAGCGATCAAAAATCGCCCGGAACAGTGATTCAAACGGAGATCTACGCCGATATCGTTATTGTCTCACCCCAAGTATGCCCTGATCACGCAAGTGAACAAGCTGTACAGAAAAGGGTGAGACGACCCAAAATGGTCTCGGTATCGGATGCCGAGACAAAACGGATGGTTAATCCATTTGAAAATAGAACCTTTACACGCATCCCGTTTGGCAAGGCTGTACTGAGCCGAAACTGGGGTGGTGTCAGGGAGAACGTTAAGCTGAACGAAGTCGGCGGGCCGGGTGTCCGCACCCGAATCCGTTGGAGCTTATCGAACAGAGGAATTCAGAGGTGTGCTCGCCGGCGACTTCGTTCGGCGACTGGATCTCACCTATAACCTGAACGGTGAAGAATGTATTTTCAAGTTTGGAACATCTCAACCACTACCCGCAAAATTGCATAAGGGAGATATGGCTCCAATGAAGCGGACTATCTTAACTTTGACTCTCGTGTTGGGCTGCTCGATCTGTACTCAATCCTTCGGGTTTGACCTACTTGACCGGATGCTCGGCGTAAAAGGCTGCTGCTCAAGCAGCTGTGATACCGGATGCTGCCAAGAACCCACTTGTGGCTGCGAAGCCCCGTGCGAAGTATCTTGCGAACCTACTTGTGGCTGCGAAGCCCCTTGTGAAGTATCCTGCGAACCCACCTGTGGCTGCGAAGCCAAAGGTTGTGGACTACTAAGCGGTAGCTGCCTAAGTGGCGGTTGTGCTGAACCTACCTGCGGCTGCGAAGCTCCTTGCGAAATCGCTTGCGAACCCACCTGTGGCTGCGAAGCTCCTGCTTGTGGATGCGACAGTGGTTGTGCACCGAAGGGCTGCGGACTGTTCAGCAAACTAGGCGGATGTGCTGAACCTACTTGTGGCTGCGAAGCTCCCTGCGAAATCGCTTGCGAACCGACTTGTGGCTGCGAAGCTCCTTGCGAGCCAGAATGCGGTTGCGAAATCGCTTCCTGCGACAGCGGCTGTGCTCCTTGCAGCAGCAAGCGTGGTGGACTGCTCTCGAAGTTGTTCAGCCACAAATGCAGCCTCTGCAACTCTGGTTGCGATACATGCTGTGACATGGGCTGCGAGCCAGAATGTGGCTGCGAAGCCCCATCGTGCGACAGCGGTTGCTGCGATTCAGGTTGTGCTCCTAAGAGCTGTGGCCTGCTGAAAAAGCTGTTCGGCAACTTGAGCCTTTGCAAAAAGGACAGCTGCTGCGATAGCGGATGCGACATGGGCTGCGGATGTGGAGCTCCTGCTGCTCCTGCCTGTGGCTGTGGCGTTGCTCCTCAGTACTCGGCTCCAATGGAAGTCGCTCCAATGCCACCAGCACCGATCGTTGATCCAAGTGCAAGTGTGACCACCAAGCGTCGCGTCATTCAGGCCAGTGCAAGCTACGTTCGCTGAAATATGCTTATGTAGTCCACTGAAACCTTTCAGACGTGACCCAAACGACCCGGTCGGGGGATTTCCCCTGATCGGGTCGTTTTTTTTTGCTATCACACCTGTTCAGCTGCCCTGCTCAACTCGCGGCCCTGCCCAACTCGCGGCCCTGCCCAACAAAACACAGGCTTTGAAGGCACGTCGAACTTCCTTGGGCGACGCTAGCAACATTCTTGGATGGTCGGTTGCGACCCAAAAAACCATGCTGCAGAACACCTGCATTGACCCATCCGCAATCAATCGAGTAGTTAGAAGGTTGAGGTTCTGCATTTCCATCTCTCCCTTCACGCACTGCGAAAAGCGTTGCCATGACCAAACGCGTTTTCTTCTCTGTCGGCGAGCCTAGTGGCGACCAACATGCTGCCCGCCTGATTAAGCATCTTGATCGCGACTACCCCGAGATCGATACGGTTGGGTTTGGCGGACCCGCAATGCAGTCCGCTGGCTGCGACTTGCACCTCGATTTGACCCAACATGCTGTCGTCGGACTGCTTGAAGTACTCCCCAAACTACGCGACTTTTTTCGCTTTGCCGATCAAGCCGAGCGAGTATTCCAATCAGGCAACATTGACGCCGTCGTGCTGGTCGATTTCCCCGGATTCAATTGGCATATTGCCAAACGAGCCAAACGCTATGGGATTCCGGTCTATTACTATTGCCCACCCCAATTGTGGGCGTGGGGGGGATGGCGCGTGCGAAAGATGCGACGCCTGATCGATCACGTCTTGGCCGTGCTTCCAGTGGAACAGGAATTTTTTACCCGGCATGGCGTCCCAAGCACCTACGTCGGCCACCCGTTCTTTGACGCGGTCGCTGATTCCCAATTGGATACTCACTTGCTTTCACGATTTTCTCAGGCAACAAACGCCGGGCAACAACTTGTCGCCGTATTGCCTGGCTCACGTACTCACGAAGTCCATCGAACTTGGCCCGTGATGCTTGAATCCATTCGGCGTCTGTGCGTGACTCAACCGCAAGCGAAGTTCTTGGTTGCTGCCTATCGCGATCGACATTGCTTGTGGTGCCGCGAACAATTGACGAGTGACGATGCGAAACTGCCGATCGAATTTTATGTGGATCGAACCAGTGAGATCATCGAAGCATCTCGCTGTGCAATGATGGTTAGCGGCTCGGTGAGTCTCGAATTGATGGCCCGCCGAACGCCGGCATCCGTTGCTTACCGCGTGGGACGCTTGCTGTATGCATTCGCGAAAATGGTAGTCCAAACCGATTCGATCACTTTGCCAAACTTGATGACCGACCGCAAAGTCTTTCCCGAGTTTGTCTCGGTTGGTTCGCCGGAACCGGCAATCGATTTCTTCACTGATTCCACGACGGCGTTTTTACAAGACGAATTCTACTATCGCCAAGCAGTACACCAAATCGAGGACCTGTGTCGCGAGCACGCAGGTGGTGGAGCCACCGCCAAAGCCGCCAATTGGATTGGACAAATGGTTCAATCCAAAGGACAAGACAATCAAGAAGGCCTTCGGCGTGGGGCAGCATGATCGTTCGCCAAAGCAGGCCGACAAACTGCGGAGCCCAACCAAAAGAAGATTCCATCCTTAGTTGGATCGAGTCGTTTTCTTTCGTGGCTTGAATATCTCGGTCGCCGTGCCGAAGTATACTTCACCGGCGTTCATTAGCGTTTCGCTGAGCGTCGGATGCGGATGGACACTGTCGGTGATGTCATGCATTTCACATCCCATTTCAATCGCCAACACCGCTTCGGCGATCAACTCGCCTGCGCCAGTACCAACGATTCCGCATCCAATCACCCGATGCGTTTCGGGATCCACTAACCATTTGGTCAATCCGTCGGTAATGCCAAGTGCTTGGGCGCGCCCGCTGGCTGCCCATGGATAAGCTTCGACCTGATAGCTACGGCCTTCCTTTTTCGCATCCGTTTCGGTCAGCCCTGCCCAGGCAATTTCCGGATCGGTAAAGACGACCGCAGGAATGGCAATCTTGTCAAACACGCTCGCCTTACCGGCGATCACTTCGGCTGCGACGCGTCCTTCGTGAGTCGCTTTGTGAGCCAACATCGGATCACCGGCAACATCACCAATCGCAAAAACATGAGTATCCGCCGTTCGCTGCTGAGAATCACACTCAACGAACCCGCGATCGGTCACAAGCACTTTTGTGTTTTCTAGGCCCAATCCCTTTGTGACCGGGCGACGTCCGATGCTGACGAGAACGCGGTCAAATCGATCGTGACCAAAATGGTTCGGCCCTTCGAATGTGACTTCGATTTGGTTGTCCACTTCGGTAAGCGAGCCAACCTTGGTTCCCACAAGAACGCGACCATCGCAAAGCTTGTCGATCCGCTTGGCAAGTGGTTTGACCAAGTCTTCGTCGGCTCCTGGCAAAAGCCGATCCGCCATTTCGACCACCGTACATTGGGTGCCAAAACCGGCGTAGACATTCAGCATTTCCAAGCCAATGTAACCGCCACCAATAATCAACAATTTTTCTGGGATATCGGGAAGCGACAAGGCCCCCGTGCTGTCCATTACACGATCCGAACCGATGTCAAAAACTGGCGGCATCGCAGGGACGCTGCCGGTTGCCAAGATGCAATGATCGAAGGTGAGCTGGCCACCTTCTGGGATCGATTCGTGATCGCCCTCAAGTTTCAATGTAGTTGAATCGAGGAAGGAACCACGAGCCCGGATAATGGTGACGTTGCGACGTTTCGCAAGTTGGCCCAAACCGCCGGTGAGCGTCGAGATCACTTGGTCCTTGCGTGCACGTACCTTGTCGATACTGACGTTCGGTTTTTCCCCGTAATCGACGCCCCAATCTTGCTTCAGCTCTTCAACTTCGCTGATGATCTTGGCGACGTGAAGAAGCGCCTTACTGGGAATACACCCACGCAGCAAACAGGTGCCACCCAAAGTCGGCTCGGCTTCAACGATCGTAACTTCGAGACCTTCGTCGGCGGCAAGAAATGCGGCCGCGTAGCCACCAGGGCCACCACCAAGAACAACAAGTGGAGTGTGCATCAGAGAAGATTGCTATAAGTGGGTAAAGAAACGATTCTTACAAAGCACGTAAGACTTATGCCTAGCCAGAGTTAGCCTAGCCAGACCTATACCTAGCCCTACGTCGGAGTTCGCCATCGGGGGGCGAGAATGACCGAGCAAGCAACAAATGCCTCGCATTCAAAGCAGCCCCAGCGACTGGAACTCCAACAACGCTCTGTCAGCCTGAAACGACTGACGTACAACGTAACAGCAAAAACCTAACGCGACAGGAATTCGATAACCGCGTTCGCGTCCACTGGCAAGCTAATATCGCTTGGCCCAGGCAGCCCCAACACGGTGGCTTGCAGGTTTTCGCTATCGAACGTAACCCAATCGAGTGAGTCGGGCGACGCATTGGCGATAACGCCTCGGTAAAGATTCTTCAAATTTTCACGACCACGCACTTCGACGATATCGCCGGGGCGGAGCAAAAAACTTGGCTTCGTCACCTTCACGCCGTTGACACGAAAATGACCGTGGGTGATCCCTTGACGAGCTTGGGGGCGTGTTTTGGTGAAACCTACGCGGCGAACGACGTTGTCCAAACGACGCTCACACATCAACAGAAGCAATTCAGCGGTGTTACCCGTTTTGCGACCAACGGCATCGAAGTAACGACGCAATTGACGCTCGCCCAAGCCGTAATAGTGCTTGATCTTTTGCTTTTCCATCAAAGCCATCCCGTAGTTACTCGGGCGGCGCCCGCGAACGTGCATCCCCGGAGGCGTGTTGCGGCGGTCAAGGGCTCGGGCAGCACCAGCAGTTTCGTAAATCAGAGTGCCAAGTCGACGATTGATTCGTGCTTTCGGTCCAGTATAACGGGCCATAAATCGGTTCCTTTTGGTAGCGTCGTCGTACAACGCCACGAGCAAGTGGGAAGGCGGCAGTCATGATTCCGGCGTGCTGTTCAATTCAGCAAGCCAACTACCTTTTCGCGTGATCCGCAGGTTGGGACACTCGGCCATAACAGGCAAACAAACGTCCACCAAGCCTGTAACAGTACAGACCGGTCGTTCACGCATCGAATTCGATAAGCCGGAGAGTTTGCCTGGAAACCGCCGTTTTGGCAAGAGGCTAATCCGCCCGTTGGTGCCGATACGGGTTGAAAAGCAGGTAATTCAAGTGCCGATACAAATCACTGCTGGCCAATAGCTCTGCATGCTTGCCCTCGCCAGCCAATCTCGGACCGTTCAGTAGCACCACCCGATCGGCCAACCGAAGCGTTTGTAGCCTGCGGGGAAGCATCACAACCAGGGTACCTGATTCGGAAAGCTTCTTGAGGCATTCCAAGCAGGGATCCTCTGGCAAATGTTCCGCTGGGGGGGGAGGTTCCATCGCGATCAACACCGATGGCTTTTGAAGCATCGCCCGCGCGATTCCAATCGCATACGTCAATTCCGAATGCAATTGGGTGTCGCCGATCGTGACATAGGTGTTCAAGCCTTCGGGCAGTCGCTGTAGCCTCTCGTAGATATCCAACTGCTCAAGCGTCTCCACGAGATCACTGTTGTTAATCCCTCGATCGCCACCTCGCACGTTTTCTTCGATCGTGCCATCCCACAGCGGCCCTGCTGGCTCCACCCACATGACGGTTCGCGAAAGTGCTTGCGGGTGCACATCAAGCAGCGGAATCCCATCGATCGAAACCATCCCCTCGTTCGGACGACCGAACCCCATGATCAATTCCGTCAATGCTCGCGTCGAAACGGTCTCCGTGCCCATCAGCGCCACCATACTGCGCGGGCTTAGTTTTAAGCTCAAATTCCGCAGAATTGCTTTACCTGTGGAATCTTGCAGCGTGACATCTTCGATATTCACCGAATCGCGAAGCCCTGCCAGTCCGACGCGATTCTCACTGGCCGGCGCATCGGCACTCCGCTGCAAGTACGAGTAAATCGCATCGCACGACTCGTCACTGACCTTCAATTGGTTTGACAACCGGAAAAGCCGACCGGCACTGGCGACTGCTGCGGCAAGGGCCAAACCTAAAACCAACGCGGATGGAACGCTCAAACCGCTATCACCCATCAACAAGTGACCGCCAAGCCCCAGGACAAGAATCGAAACGGCAACCGACGTGGCCAAAAACAGGGCAGGCCACAAACGACCATGGCGAGTTTCCTCGAGCGCAAGATTTCGGTAAAGCGAATCCAACTCGGCTTCAAATGCACGATCCGCTAACCCTTGGGTTCGCAGGCGAGCCAACAGGGGAGCTTGACCGACAATTTCGGCCATCCGATTTCGTGACCGAGGCACTTCCCACTGAGTCACTTCGTCGCCCTCGCTGGTTCGCAGCCACTGATAAAGCAGCCACAGCAATACTCCACTAATCACGGCCAGGACCGCCAGCCAAACATTGACAAGCAAAGCAACCACAACACAACCAACCAACATTAACGCGCTTCGCGGAATTGCGCGATACCACATCGACAACCCCTCTTGAACCAGCGGGAGGTGGACGCCAATTAACTGCTCAGCACGAACGTACTGCGCCGCCGCACCTTCGACCTCGGCGCGTCGCAAGCTCTGACGCAAGACTTTGAGATGCAGCGACTTGACCACACTTCGAGCTCGCGCATCGGCATGACGCCGCTGCATCCACATGGCAAATGAAAAGAGGACAGCGACACCAAAGGAGATCAGCACCAACTCTAACAATTGGAACAACGGCCGTTGGGCCACAAATTGCTCGGGAATATCGACCGCTAAGTAAGAACCCAAGCGAACATGAGAGGCACTGAAACCGCTGGAATTCAGAAGCGTCGCAATCAACCCAACGAGAACAATCAGGACAGGAACGAGAAGCCCTGCCAAAAGCGTCCAGACGTTGGTTGTCCATACACCACTCGCCTCCGATTCACGTCGCGGTGCGGCAAGTCTACTCATGGCAAATATCTCGTCGGCAAATCATCGTAGTTAGCAAGTCGTCGTTAGCAATTCATGGTGTCGTCAAAGCGGGCCGCATTGCTGTCAATATCCGCTAAAAAATGCCCCCGCCACGAAAAGTGGCCCGAAAAATCAAGCGAAAGCTACCATGATTCTACACCAAACCGCGAGCAGCCTGCATAACGAACACGAGACTTTTGCTTAGGAGAATCGCATTTCCGTCGCGACGACCGCCCCGATGACAACACCCCAACAACACGGGCACATCAGCTGAACGCCATCACGGGATCGAGTCGTGACCTAGAAGTGGCCCTGTCAAGACTTCCACTACATCCGTTATCGATGTAATCGATGTTACCATGACACGATCCGAGCGCTAACTGGGATTGCGTACGTTTCGTTTGCTTCGCTTGTGGTCGCACCGCACTACGCCAAGTCGCGGTCTTCGAATAGCAACATGGCTAACATCCAAATCGCAAACGCAAAGCAAACTAGGTAGTTAAATGCACCTGCTAAATAGATCGCCGGAATCGGATTGCCGGCGTCAAGCGCCGATTGGACGTTGAAAACATTTAAGTTCGGAATGATCACCGCTATCAATTTGCCCACGAAACCGACCAATTCATTGTTGTCTCGCGCCGATGCCACCAATGGCGATGTCAAGTTACCAATGACGTAAATCACAAAACAGGTAATGAAGTTTGCGAGCAGCGGCAATCGAGTGGCAAACGCTACCGCCAAAGCCCCAATCGCCATCGTCTCCATGAAGTACAAGCCGATCACCGGGAGCGTCGTCATGATCTCATGATGACCTTCTTGCCATACCGGCGCCCCTTGGCTGTTCTCTCTCGCTTCGAAGATCGGCTTGTAGCTAATCACCACCGTCAACACAGCCGACAAGATTACAAACAAGACCAGTACCGACAACATAATCCCAGCGTACTTGCCCAAAATAAACGCTCGTCGACTAACCGGCTTACTTAAAACCGTCAGCGCGGTTCTTCCTTCAATTTCATCACTCACGCTCGTCCCCGCACTCCAAACCGCCTGGATCATTCCAAGCACCATGATCAGAGTCACCCCGGAATCCTTCAGGAGCCGGATATCGTCACCGAGCGTGTTGAAGGGAACGATCCCGAAAAGCAAAATCCCAAACAGACCAATCGACAACAAAAGCAAATAGAGCGGCTGGGCCATTTCGTTCTTTGCTGTCGATAGCGCCAATGCCCAGACTCGCGGTGCCGCTTGCCGAAAAACCACCAATGAACTGATCAACAAGAAAAACGCCCCAGCCACCCAAACAATCGAACTTGCCTCGGGGACGAGCGGCTGGTTCTTGAAAGTGAAGACGACCGTCGCGGGGTCAATTTCACGGTTTTGGATATGCAGCCGAGTTGGGTCCGAAGGGACTGGTGGAACGTCACGGTCTTCATACCGGAACACCAACGACTCCCCTTCGTTGACACGCACGGGTGTACGGTTAAAGCCAGCGGGATCTTCGGCGTCGCCGAGCATGATCGTTCGGTCGCTTTCGATCGTTAACTCAGAAACATTCCTCAATTGGTAGTCGATATTGGCAACATGGAACGGTGAATCCTCACCTGCAATTTCCGGCGTCGCGGGAATTGAAACCGTAACAACCTTGGTCCCATCACCAACAAGGTTTACCGCTTGGACGGAATCCAAAATCCCAGCACGTTCGTCAACCAGCGGGGTGCAGGCAAGTCCAAACACGGCAAAAACACCTGCGGTCGCCAACAAGTAAGGGACCACGCCCTCGCTCAACATATCTCGCCATTCCGCCCGAGTCCGATGCCACATTCCGAAAACAACCGCGAAACCCAAAATGAGGCCCATGCAGATCAGTGGCATGAATAGCGAGCTCGAATACTCACCACCAAGAGGCACATACGCCGAACAAAGCCCCACGGAAAAGAGTCCGCCAAGGATCAGCGAAGCGGTAATGCCAACTTTGGAATTGTCCGCTAAATGACCAAGCGGCGGAACAAACGAAAGAAGCGACAGCAAACCATAGACGGCGACCGAGAGCAAAAGCCCTAGCAGAAGCCCGACTGAAAGCACCCATACAGGTGTTACCCATGTCGGAAGCCACTGGGCAACTTGCCCAACAATCAAACCAACTTGTGGGGCATGCTCGAAAGAACCAAACCCGATATCAGTGAGCCCGATGTGAGCGAATTGGGCAAGTGCGGAGTCAACGCAGGATGTCATGTCGAGCCGGCCTTCAGAAATGAACGGTAAATTGGGACTGCAAATCGAGAACAGGGACCTAAATCCGAACGGGGGGACTTAGAGCAAAAAACCTGAGATCATGGCGGTAAAACACGTCCATCGAGGGCGTTTCCAAGAACACGAATAGGCTCGCGCTGCCTCGCTAGACCGCGTTACTACGCGGGGTCGGCCGAAAAGGTTTGCTTGGAGAGGTGCTTGGCGAGTAAGTTGCGGACAGATTCTGGGATCGAAGTCTTTTGCAACACGCCTTGGGGGAGAAGTTCACAGCATACGGCGGTCAAAGTCCCCGTTGCGACCGAGATTTCCCGATCGGCCGATGCGTCTAGCGGCCCTGGACGCGATCCCCCTCGACTCGATGCGGATTCGTCGCTTCGAGTGAACCGAAACCCATACTGAACACTGCTGCTGCCCAGCTTCAAGACGGTCACGTCAATGTTCAGCAAGTCTTCAAAACGAGCGACAGACTGGTAATCACATGTCGCGGCAACACGCGGCCAAGTGACCTGCGGCCCTGGATTGTCGCCCCCTCTATTTTCACGATCGCGTGTTGCTTCCGACAAAACAGACAGCCCGAGCGAGCGAATCAAGTCGTGCTCAGCGACTTCCATCATTGGAAAAAAGACCGAAAAATGGGCAATACCTGCCGCATCGGTGTCCCGAAATTCAATTCGACGCTGGGTACGGAACATCAACTTCCCATTTCCTTCATTTGCCTGACAAAAATCCTATGCCTGCATCCTATACCCCAGGACGGCAAGCATCATCCCCGGACGGCAAGCATCATCCCAGGACGGCAAGCATTGAAATATCCGGATCCGCCGAATCCCCGACTCAACCTAACGATCACTGGAACACTTGCGTTCAGCCCCCAAACTGCGGCCCAGACCCCAACCCCAGGCTCGCATTCAGGCCCGCAGCCCAAGTCAAGCATTTGAGGATATTCACGTAAACTCAACAAAGTGAGCACGAAAAAAAGGCAGACCCAACTGCGGGACCTGCCTTCAATTCCTTCGAATGACTTGCGGCTCTTATTCGCCGACGTAAGGCATCAGAGCCATAAAGCGAGCTCGCTTGACAGCGGCCGAAACAGCATGCTGGCTCGCTGCGGTGCAACCACTTTTACGGCGACCGGCGATCCGACCTTGGCGATTGACCATCTTTTTCAGCAATTCAATGTCCTTGTAATCAACGTACATCGGCCGCGGACGCTGGCCATCGACGAAGATTGGATCTTTTCTTTTGGTACGGGTACGAACTCGTGATCGCTTGCGGGCACGGCTTCGCGTGCTCATTGGACGTGGTGGCATTCGGTGCTCTGGTATTCAAAAAAGGGGGCGAACGGTCTGCTCTATTGTCTAGCGGGCAAGATTAAGGGCAAAAATTTCCCGCAACAACAAATCTGGCCGGCGACTCTATACGTGTTCGCCGACTCGCCTAAAATGGAAGCACGCCAGTATGCCGGCAAGAAAAGATGTCCGCAAGGGGATTTCCCAGGCAATTTGCCCTTTCGCTGCCTGCCAACCTTTGCCATATTTTCCAATCGCATTCTGCGCGTCAGAAAGCAAACTGCGAATCGTAGTGACTTCAATAGCCTCTATGACCGCGATCGGTGCAAATCACCCCTTGCGGTTGTTGTGTGTCTCGATCGACGGCCAGCGAGCGTTTACCACTCGCGTAAAGAAGCCAGCGAGCGTTTACCACTCGCGTAAAGAAGATTGTCGACCGGTTCGCTCCCCGCGGGGAATCCACATTAGCTCGCTGTCCCCGATAGCGATCGGTGCGGCCCCCAACTCGTTAGATACGTGAACGTCAAAAGGCCGCGATCCGTTTTTTCAGGTCCTGTCTGAACGTGATGTGATTTGTAGATCATGTCCCTGAACAAATGAAGATTCGACAAACGAATCGTAATCATCGTGCGCATTGCCTAGGTAGAAGATAAATGAAGCTGGAGAAACTCAGAAACATCGGAATCAGTGCCCACATCGACTCGGGTAAAACTACCCTCAGTGAGCGGATTCTGTTCTACACCGGACGGATTCATAAAATTGAAGAAGTTCGCGGTGGCGGTGACGGCGCGACCATGGACCACATGGAATTGGAAAAAGAACGAGGGATCACGATCACCTCGGCTGCTACCAGCGTCGAGTGGAAAGGCCATCCGATCAACCTGATCGATACGCCCGGCCACGTTGACTTTACCGTCGAAGTGGAACGATCACTGCGTGTTCTCGATGGTGCGGTATTGGTCCTTTGCAGCGTCGGTGGCGTGCAAAGCCAATCGATCACCGTTGATCGCCAAATGAAACGTTACGGCATTCCTCGCGTGGCATTCATCAACAAGATGGACCGCACCGGTGCGAACCCTTTCCGCGTTGTTCAGCAACTTCGCGAAAAGCTCGGCGCCGAAGCGTTCATGATGCAGTATCCGATCGGCAAGGAAGAAAACTTCCAAGGCGTTGTCGACTTGATCGAAATGAAAGCCTATCTGCACGAAGGTGAAGAAGGCGAGATAGTTGTTGATGCTCCGATTCCTGAAGACATCAAGGACGAGGTCGAGGAAGCACACGGCCAAATGCTTGAAGCGTTGTCAATGTACAGCGACGAAATGATGGAACTTCTGCTCAGTGAAGAAGAAGTACCGAAGGAATTGATATACAAAGTCACTCGTGATGCGGTTCTTGGAGGGGCAACCCCGGTCTACATGGGAACAGCCTACAAGAACAAAGGCGTTCAACCTCTGCTTGACGCTGTAATCCGGTATTTGCCGAGCCCGCTTGACCGCGAAATTCGCGGCAAGAACCCTTCGGACGAAAACCAAAACATCGATTTGCGCCCTGACTTTGCCCGACCCTTCGTCGGCATGGCGTTCAAGATCGTTGATGACCCGTTCGGCCAATTGACCTTTATGCGAGTTTACCAAGGTCAAATCAAGAAGGGCGAAACCTACGTTAATCAACGTACGAGTCGCTCGGAACGATTCAGCCGCATCGTAAGAATGCACAGCGACAAACGTGAGGAAATCGATGTCGCATCGGCGGGTGACATTATCGCCGTGATGGGGATCGATTCTGCCAGTGGTGATACTTATGCCGCATCGCGTGATTTCTGCACGCTCGAATCGATGTTTGTCCCTGAACCCGTAATTAAGATCGCAATTTCGCCGAAGACACGCTCCGATGGTGACAAGTTGGGCAAAGCCCTGCAACGTTTCCGTAAAGAGGACCCAACCTTCCGAGTCGAAACCGACGAAGAAACGAACGAAATTCTGATCAGCGGAATGGGTGAGCTTCACCTGGACGTCTACATTGAACGAATCCGCCGTGAATACGGCGTGGAAATCGAAGCAGGTGCGCCAAAGGTTAGCTACCGCGAAAGCCCGACCAAAACGGTCGAGTTCGATTACAAGCACAAGAAGCAAACCGGTGGTAGCGGGCAATTCGCTCATATCAAGGGTGCACTCATGCCGATCGCCTCGGACAGCGAAGACAGCTTCGAATTCGAAGACAAGGTCACCGGCGGCCGCATTCCCAAACAGTACATCCCGGCTGTGGAAAAGGGCTTCCGAGACAGCCTCAAGAAGGGTCCGATCGCAGAATTCCCCGTGGTCGGCACCAAGATCCAGCTGCTCGACGGAACTTACCACGAAGTCGACTCGTCGGAAAAAGCGTTCTACACCGCAGCAACCGGTTGTTTCCGAGAGTACTTCAAAAAAGCCGATCCGAAGCTGCTTGAACCAATCATGAACGTCGAAATCGAATGCCCCGAATCGTTCCAAGGAACGGTTGTTGGTGACGTAATTCGTCGTCGTGGAATCATGACCAGCAACGACATCCTTGAAGGCAACAGTGTCATCAAAGCGGAAGTCCCCCTTGCGGAAACCTTTGGCTACGCAACCGACCTTCGCAGCATGACGCAAGGACAAGGAACCTTCACGATGGAATTGGCAACCTACCGCCAAACTCCATCGAATGTCCAAGAAGAAATCATCGAAAACAAGAAACGCCAACAACTCGTCGGAGCCAAGTAAGCGTTTTTCAAAACGATCATTTGATCATCCTAAACGGCGGCGTGCCAACAGCATGTCGCCGTTTTTTCGTTTCCAGTCGAACAGAGCCGAGTCTCACCGAAGGGTGGACCGACCGTGGTGAGCACGGAATCGGTTAACGGTCGCAAAGGCTTGTGGAACGGATCGAACTAAGTTCACGACCGATGTCGTGCTGACTCCCCACTGCTTGGCCACCAAACTCGGTTGACCACCCGTGGCGTGCAAGTCATTCAACAGCAGCGCCAAAATAGCGGGTTTGTCCGGATTGCTATCGTTCATTCGATTTAGATGCTTGCGATAACGGTGACGAAATCCTGCTTGGATCGCGTCCGCTTCAATCCTTTCAGGTGGCTGATCGAAGGCCGATACGGTTCGAACCTCGATTGCCAACCGGTACCTAAGTCGCTCCAGTGCAACGGCACGGTTGCCGGCTTGGCTGCGAAGCTCGGTCGCCTCCCCGACGATTCCGGTAGGGCGATGAGTCAGAAAAACGCCCGAACTTGTTTTATTGCGATGCTGACCACCGGGCCCACTACGTGTTTGAGTGCGCAACTCGCACTGGGAAAGCAACGTGTCGATCGGCAGCAAAGCGAAGTGTGGACCAGCGACACTATTGACGGGCGTCCGATCAGCAACCGCAGGCATCTCCGCCTGGGCTGGCTTTTCGCCTGAACCCTTATCGGCGAAGCCCTTTGATGATTTAGATTCGCTCACTGACAAACCCACTTAGCCAGTCCACCAAATCGGCACCAAACGCTCGCGACGGCAAACGAACCACCCCCGTACAGTGACACCCGAGCGAATGAAGGATCGGCTCCTCACTTGCTGGCAACAAGCACATCACTTGATAAACAGCATCACGCGTCACCGAAGTTTCGTCACTAACGATCTTGGAGACTGCCTGAACCTCCGATTCAACTACCTGATCGTTCGCATGGTCCACCGCGACGCGGATCGGCGTCCCCACTGTAATCCATTGGTGATCTTTCGCGTCGAGCAGGAACACCGCTGCACGCTTTTCTCTTTTTGCGATCCGGCACCAAGCTTCGCTCCATCGTCCACCAGCGTGAACAACACAACCGACTGAACTAGCAAGCCAAACATTGACGCTTGCGTCACCCGAAATTGTTTGCGACTTCGGTGGTACGACAAAACCCGCCTCGGGAGCCCGCACCCGCGTTTGCTCAAGCCGCTCGCTCGCCTTGTCCAGCAACGTCTCGACCGATTGCTCGGCAGCGTGAAGCGTTGTCCATTGCTCAGCAACCTCGGGGCGATCAAGAGAATCACGGCGGGCAAGCTCGCTTCGCAATCGGGCTAGTCGGACTTCGCCTTGCAAGCGAGAAATCTCGATTTGCTCGATCTCGCCATTCAACGTGGCCATCCATTCGCCCTGTTCAACCCAGTGTCCAAACTCCGCTTCCACCTTTTCGATTTGACTCCCTGTGGGCAAGAAGACGCTGGTTGCTTCAGCAACGTCCACGACACCGCTGACTTCTCGATACCGAGGAAGCGGGACAAACAAGATCATTGCCACCAAAGCGGCGATCAGCGAACCAATCGTGAAGCGACGCAGCAAGGGGACTTTCGCCCACGGTCCCTTCCCTCTCAACAACCCTATGTAGTTTTTAGTTTGCTTTGCCATCAACATCATGGATATCAATATCACTAAGGCAACACCCAACAGAGCGATGTGAACCGCAGCAGAAAGATTGACGATAAACATGGCAATCGCCATTAAAACCAATGCTCGATAGACCATCGAAGAAGCATGGTAAATTGACAAGACAACTGCTCGGCGGTCACGCCGACGTGCCTTGCCAAAACAGTTTCCTGCAATCGGTGCAATTACCGTCGCCATGAATGATTCACTTGCTTCGCGTCTCAAGTTGGTACTGCCAAGCAAATCCATCAGCACGTAGTAACCGTCGTACCGCATCAACGGATTGGCGTTGAACACAAGCGTACTCACACCGCAAACCAACATCAAATTCATCGCAACCATTCGTGTCACCGGATCATTTGCGGCAACCCAAACCAACGTAGCGATGGTTGCGATGATCAGCTCGACGTAGATGCCCGCCAACATCACAGCAGCTCGTCGCACCGATGATGGCAACCGCCACACGTCGGTGACATCGCAATACGGAGATGGCATTCCGCAAAAGAGAAAGAGGCCCACGGATTTGCTTCGTGCCCCCATTCGTCGGCACATGACCGCATGCGACATCTCATGAATGAGTTTGGTCAACAAAAACGTCGCTGCGATCCAGAACGGGTTCGCGTTTTTCAAATAGGTCGGCAACAATCGGATCCCAGCCATCGATTCACTCAATCGAGTCAGAACCAAGATCATGGCAACCGATATCAAAAGGGCCCAACCAACAATGGCCGTGGGTGAAAACAAAACACCGCTCACTCTCGCTAGTCGTTTTGCGACCCAATCAATGCTGCCCAAAGGCACGCGAATCGCAAGAGGAGAGAACCGAACGGGCGGTGCCTCGAACCGCTCGCGAGTCCAACCAGCCGCGCGGGCTTGGTGGAGCAATGCTTCGCTGGGCTGGTTGTCGCAATCCGCTTGGCATATTCGTTGCCATGCGTTTTCGGTAATCCGCGAAAAACGACCACTGACCTCGTCAATCACCATTCGATAGACGCGACGATCACCGTCGATTCGATTCGTGCGGAGATCACGCCGCAAAAAGCGAGGTGCTCTTTCGTTGGAGATCGCTGCTTCGTTCACATCGACCCTTTAGTAGTGATTGACGCGCGATTGGCCTTGCGAGCGAGCGTTTTGCATCGCCGCCTCACTGACGTAAACCTTCATACGAACCGTGGTGCCGGGCAGCAGCATCCAATTCGACGAATCACCATCACGACGATTGACGATTTCTGCATGCATTCGAAACCTTCCACCCGGTAACATTTGTGGGTCAACTGACATTACGGTCCCTCGTAGCACACGCTCGGATCCGCTAACCGCGTCGGTCCAATGGACACTGACCGGCAACGTTTTGCATAAACTTGGTGACAAGTGGTCCTCTCGAAGAAGTGCATGCACGTGCAAGCGATCCAACCGTGCGACCGTAGCGATCGGGTGCCCCTTTTCAATCCACTCGCCCGCCGAACGACTCACTTCGATCACGGCTCCCGACAGAGGGCTCGCAATTTGCAGGTTCGCAATTTCATCGTCAAGCATTGAAAGGTCAGCTTCGCGAAGCTGCACTTCCATATTGTTTTCCAAACGCCGCTTCTTTGCCTGAGCGACTTCCAACTCCCCACGCTCGACTGCCAACCGCAACCTGCGGATGTGCGACAGTGGAACCGCTCCACTAACGTCATCGTAAATAGATCGATTAGAATCGAGTTCTGCCTTGGCTTCCGCCAAAGCGGTTTCAGCGTAACGCAACTCCACATCATCATTGGCTTCGCTACGCGCATGTTCGAGTCGCAGGCCCAACGCGCGACGGCGAATTTTTTGCGAACGGTCATCCAAACGGGCAATCAACTCACCCTGTTCAACGGATTGGTTTAATTGAATCGCGACTTCCGACACGCGGCCCGACACCATGCTCGGGACGTCAACTTCATCCGCGAACCGAACCACGCAATCAGTCACCTCAATCGACTTCTCTTGCTGGGCTTGAACAGGCACAGCGAAACTTATCAACACGATGGCGACACCATGCCATTGCAATCGCCGACTATTGGTTGTCATGATGAATGCCCTCGGTGGATGAGTCAGAAAAGTCATTGGAAGAGCCCGTGGAGAAGTAAAGTCCTGCCATCGAGTAAACCGAGTCAATCGCATCATGGAACAGAACACTCACCAACGGCGACGATTCACAGCGAAACAATACTCGCACGGGTGCTCCCGAAACCGGGCCCGAATCGTCAAGCGAGTCAATCGAACCGGACTCACTAACGAATGAATCGAGTCTCAGCACGACAGCTTTGGAATCGCTTGCCTCTGTGGACGTTCGTAGCGCAGGTCCGATTGAATCGATTGACGCTGGTAAACTTTCGCCATCGGTCCCTTCGATAACCGCCGCCACACGAAGCGATTTCAATTTAGCTGCCTGGCGCACCGACTCAATTCGAGCAAGAGGCACGCGAGCGTCAACTAACCACGTAGTCTCCTTTGCGATCACTTCAAGCAGTGCATCGCCGCGGTTGGCCGGACGTCCAAGCATCCGACGTTCGATTTGCCAAGCATCAACCACGCCGTCACACGAAGCCCTTAATTCCAAGGAATCTTGCACACGCTTCAAAACTGCTAGCTGGTCATCGATCGTTTGCAACTCTTCTGCCAACAAACTTCGTTCACCCTGCAATTGCTCGCTGCGGTCGGTACGATACGATGCGGCATCAACAAGTGCAGTCGTAAAGGCGGCTTGCTTTTGCGTTAGCACGGCGCGGCGTCCGACGAGCGAGGTGATTTGTTGTTCCAATTCAGGATCGCTCATCGTCAGCAGTTTCTGTCCCTGATGAACCGACTCGCCATGCGAAACATGAATCGCATCGACCACGGCGCTACGCGGAGCGAACAGCATTTGCACGTTGGCGGGACGCAGCGCCGCCGGGGATGTGACCACCATCGGAACGGGAAACAATGCAATGACAAGAACGATCGTCATCAAGGCGACCGTAATGAGCGGACCATGCCAACGTCGACGTGCCGAGCCGTTTAGCTGGTTGGCCATAGCTACCATCGCTCGGCCGCCAGGAATCGCCTCAATACTCCGTCGGTGGCGAATCGCTAATCCGACGTGATAGGCAATCCGCTGCAAAGGTTCCGTGATCAAATCAGTTTCCAGTTGGCTATGCTCGTTCCCAAGGCCAACGATACAAACGCCCTCATGCTCATCCGAAGAGGCAACCGTGATTGGAATGAGAGAATCGGAATCGCCCGACTCCGAACTGTATTCGAAAATCTCGCAACTGCTCGGCCTAAAATGCTCGTCCGCGACCGATTCAATTTGCTTTGCTCCGATGCCGTGCCGGTCAATCACGTTGCAATGACTGACCGCAACCAACCTTACATCGCTGTCTCGAACGTAGCACATCCCCACTCGATCAAGGCCGAATAAGTCAGCGACCGAATCGACCACGTAGGCTTCAATCTTATGTGTTGTCGAGAGCGTGTGAAGTGTGGCCAAAAAAGTATCGACTTGTTGGGCAATTCTGTGTTTTCGATGCAATTCCCTTAGTTGGTCGTTACGCAGAAACTCGCCCGCTAAGTCAGCCATTTGCGCGACAAATCGCAAGTAGCCTCGCTGAGTTGCCACGCCGCAATCCGATTCAAGGAACACTTCCAAGACATACGATGCTCGCGCTGAAAGCGGGTCACTATGAATCGGAACGACCGCCGCCGGAACTGCCGCCGGATTGGCCGCAGCCGTTGGGTCAACGGCATCCGGTGTCGATGGAACCACGACGGGTTGTCCACCCGCGACGACCTCTGCCAACATTTGATAGTGAGTGGATTGGGATTGGGCCAAAATCGATCGGTCGGTCGTTCTTCCAATTCGGTGAGCCACAGAAAAGGGGATTTCGCCCGCTGGATCGACTTGCCAAATCACAACCCCTTCGGCGGCCATCGCGCGCAAGACACGGTCGGCCAATCGACTCAAGAATTGACTTCGGGAACAATCGCTTCGAACCGCCGAGGCGATTTCGCGAACAATATCGGCAATCTCGCGACGCGTATCGACGACGAGCGGATCCGGGGCTGGCGCAGCGTTTAATCCTGGGCCCGCGCCCGAAGGAGAAAAAACGAACGGTTGGTCAGCAGTGGCCGGTTGCACGGGAGACAATGACAGCGATGGATGATCGATCTAATGCCAATAACGAAGGTCGCCGGTATCAAATCAAAGAAGCACAAAGCAATGCCAAAAGTCTTTGCTAGCAATGTCTGCCACTCGCTGCGAATCAACCAATGTCGCTACGGAGCGGCCAAGACCTGCGAAAAGAACCCCGACCACGAAAAACGCAAATCGTCGCGGTTTTTGCCAATCGCCTTGTTTAACTTTGAAACGATTCGAACGTTCTGTTTGTTAACAAAGCGTTCCACGATCACTTCTTGCATCACTTCGCCCCATGCTTCTGCGGCATCGCCACCGATATGGCTGACGCGATCCACTTCAAAACGGACAAGTGATAACTCCGCCGTCTCGACTTTCGGGTCGATGACCAGCGCTGGCGGAACCTCTAAATAGTCGGCCGCAAATCCAATGCTCGATCCGAGCCGGAGACTTACCGTGAGCCTACCCGAAACAGTGACGCTATACCATTTCACGCCGTAGTTCCATCTCTGGATACGTGCAGTGAACGTGAGCGGCGTTTCCGTTGTCGAAGCAATCTTCCAACGGTCTTCCTCCGAGCGAGTGACTGCGTGGACAACCGTCTTCGCTGCCGTTGGTGAGTTTACGGGCGGCAATTGGATCTCATATTGGATCCATCGACCATGCTCAAGTTCACGATAGCGACGGTGGGTTTTGATTTTAAACCCATCGAGACGCGTACGGACGCCTGCCCAAACTTGTTTCGTTTCACCCCAATCCTTGTCGCCTTGATACTTACGCGGCACTTCTCGCATCGCGATCGTTGCAAGCCACTGGACCGAATCGCGCGCTTGCGACTCACTGATTGCCAGAGGTTCGGCCGAGTCGGTCGGCGATGATAATGCTACAAACGTCGCGACAAAAACCAGTAGCAAGAATAGCCGCAATCCCTGCGGCTTTATGAGATCCACGATTTGCCAACCGCCTACCGATAGACGACGCAGAAATAGACACCATCTCGCCCAGTAGCCATGGCGGCACCGGCGGCGATCATACGCGAATCGTTCGTGAAGCAAGCCGACACTCCCGCGGGTGAGTAGGAACTAGACCATCCAACGCCTTCGTAACGCCCCGGGGAAAACGATCCTGGCGGATGGCCCTTGATGCCCTTCGCCGCCATCAATGACGCACGCTGCCGAGCCACCGCCTGCAACGCCGGATCGGATCGGAGGGCACCAATGCCGCTGCGAGCACGCTGAGCATTCAGCGCTGAAAGGACATTCGAGACTCCGCCACCGGATTGCACTCCCGAGGGTGGAACTATCGTAGACGAGTAGGACGCCCTAGGCACAGACGAAATTGGGCTGATTGCCGAAGCCTGCATCACCGCAGCCCCATTTTGCGTTACTCCACTGGACGAATGAATTTTTCCACACTTCGGACAAACAAATTGGTTGGACGCCACAACGATATTTTGAGCTGGCAACTCTCCAACAAAAACTCCGCTAAGAGCGATAACCGCACCCACGGTCAATGATGTGAATCGAAGCATCGATTTCTCCTTTGACTTCGCATGTTTGAATAGCTGAAAAGCGAGATCCGCTTGGAGTTCACACCCCACGCCGACCAACGATCCAATAAGAGTCGCAGCTTCATCCACTTTGGCGAAAGGGGGCAACTTGGCAATCCAGGCTGGCTTTCCCGACTTGCGAAAATGGGCACATCAATAAGCTGCTTTTGCCAGTGGACTTACGACAAAACGTTTTTTGCTAAGAAAAATGCAAACGACAAACCCGGCCCGCAAAGACAGGCAACACAGGGGCTTTAGGCAAAGCAATGTCAGGGATGTTTCCCATCGACAATGCACATCGCATGCTCGGCCGCCGCTGAGAGTATTTTCATCATTGACGTGGGGATTATCGTTGACGGTGGGATCACCGTAGGCTCAGCCCCATACAAGCGCTGCAATGCCAGGGCCATTGGCCTACATCAAGCAAAAAAGCCTGCACGCGTTAACGCATGCAGACTTTTGGAGTGGATCAACAAAGATCGTTCAACGGAGACGTTCGGGACGACTATTCCTTCTCGTCTTCCTTCTCAGCCGACTTCGGCGTATTGTCTTCGTACTTTGCTTCAGGAATCGCGTTTTCATCGCGAGTCGGAAGCACGTTGTGGTAAACCGCAAATTCTGCGTTCGCTTCGTCGGCTGGCTTGTCGACCTTCTCTTCGGTGATCTTCGCAGATTCGACAATCATCTCGATCACCTTGCGTTCGACGATTTGATTTCGAACTGCGTCCATTTGGCCGCTCTTTTCTAGCCGAGCACGGATTTTTCGTTCCGGCACATCGCTTTGTTGGGCGATGTTTGCGATTTCGACATCGTAATCCGCTGCTTCCGCATCGACATTTTCTTCTTCTGCGATCTTCTCGAGAATAAAATGTTCGCGAAGCGATGCTTCGGTTGACGCTTTCGCATTTTGACGTGAAGCGTTCACGAAGCGACGAATATTGTCTTCATCAAATCCGCTGCTTCTCAGTTCCAGCACCTTCCGCTGCAATTCGCGTTGCGTTTGGCGTTGCACCAAGGATTCGGGCAGTTCAAAGTCGGCATTACCAGCCAATTTTTCGACAACCGCTTCACGCAAAACTTGCTGTACACGGTAATCGGCTTGGCGGACCAGCGAATCACGGACGAAACTTCGCAGCTCGTCTTCGGACTCAAAATCGCCCAACTCTTCGAGGAACGATTCGGTCAACTTTGGCAATTCGCTCTTTAACACTTCGACCACGTGAATCTCAGCATCAATTTCTTTTCCGCGGAGTGCTTCATCGGCAACACCTTCGCCGATTTTGACTTTGCCGGAACGAGTTTCGCCTTCACTTACATCCTTCATCAGCGTGCCGAATTCTTCGATCACGCCGTCGGAAAGGCTCAAACGAGAGCTGAAGGTGATTCGCTCTTCTTCGAGTTTGGAAAGAAGTTTTGCGTCGCCCTTGAACTGGATATCGACGACCAATTTGTCGCCAAGTTCAGCCGGTTCGTCTGTCGCTTCCACAGTGGCGTATCGGCTGAGGACACGTTCGAGCGAGGCTTGAACATCGTCGTCACTGATTTCTTCGACTGGCTTGGTAAGCTCAAGCTCCTTCCAAGTTGGCGTCTCGAAATCGGGACGGACTTCAACGCTAAATTGATACTTAAAGTCACCTTCTTCTTCGGGCAATTCAATTGATTCAAAATCGAATTCAGGTTCACCAATCGCCGAAAAGTCTTCCTTCTCACTGACTTGGGCGAGCGAATCCATTAGCAAGGAACCCTTGACTTGATCGCGAACTCGGTCTTTGAATTGTTTTTCGACCAATTTCCGCGGCGCTCGTCCAGCACGGAAACCAGCGACACTCGCCTCTGGAACGATTTCGTCGTAGGCCTCTTTCAAATAACGCTCGACCTCGGCGTGGGGGATCGTCACGATCACTTCACGCACGCACGCACTAGGGCTTTCGACCTTGGCCTCGAGCTGAATGGGTTTCTTTTCTTCGGGGACTTGCGTCGCTTCGGGCTCAGTGGAGGTGGACATCCTTCTTAAGGCCTCTCGTCTTTCAGCTTGATCGTGGAGCAGGGAGAATCGGGAAAATATGACCAACCGACCAACGGCGATCGATCCCGAGTTTCATGGGAATGCAAGTCCGACAGTTTAACCTGCGGTCCCATGGTTTGAAAATGGGGGACTCGCGTCAGGAATCGCCAGCATGACGGTTGAGAAGAGAATGAAAAAGCGGCTGATGGGATTCGAACCCACGACAACAACGTTGGCAACGTTGTGCTCTGCCAACTGAGCTACAGCCGCAAATGCTTCGTAAAGCGAGAGATTATACCGAGCGAAAAAAGTTTGCAAGGCATGTCTGCAAAAGAAATTGATGGAATCGATACAGTCCAATCCAAGGAGCCAATCCGGCGGGACTTCGGATCTGGCATTTTCGATGGAATTGGCATTTTCGATCTGCCGTTTTCCCCACTCCCCCGCAACGGATGTTGTGGTTATTCTCAAAGCTGATTTCTATCCCCTCATTCTCGGCCATCCATGGATTCTCTCGTGCCGCACGCTCAACTTGGTCCGATCGCCATTCATTTACCGTCGCGAGTGGAGACGAATGACGCGTTGCAAGCAAAATATCCCAGGTGGGATTTGGATCTGATTGCGGAAAAAACGGGGATTCGCCAGCGTCACATTGCCGAACCGTCGGAAACCGCAAGCGATTTGGCGGTCGCCGCAGCGGAGCAGCTTTTTCAGTCACAATCGATCGACCGCAGCGAAATCGACTTTGTTCTGCTCTGCACCCAAACTCCCGATTACCCGCTCCCGACGACTAGCTGCTTGATCCACGATCGGCTCGGATTGCCAAAACGATGCGGTGCCCTCGATTTTAACCTTGGATGTAGCGGTTTTGTTTATGGATTGGCGATGGCCGATGGGCTAATCCAAAGTCGTGCTGCCAAGAAAATCTTGTTGCTAACAGCGGAAACCTACAGCAAATACATTGACCCCGACGATCGTAGTTTGCGGACTATTTTCGGTGACGCCGCCGCAGCCACTCTGGTCACGGCCGAAAACGAAAAAAGCTTGTGGGGCTTCCAATTCGGCAGCGACGGCAGTGGCGGTGACATGCTGATCGTCGGGGATGGCGGCAGCCGCCCCACCGAGGATGCCATCAAACCTCGCCACCGAAAACGATGGAAAAGTCGTTTGTACATGGATGGGCCGAGCTTGATTAACTTTACTGTCGAAGCGGTGCCGCGTTTAATCAACGAAATTTTGGAAGAAAATGGTTTAGACGATTCGCGAATCCACCGCTATCTGATGCACCAAGCAACGTGGAAAATGCTCGACCAATTGGCTAACCGCATGGGTGTCGCGCCAGAACGGATTCCCATCGAACTGAGCGATGTCGGTAACACGGTATCGTGTACATTGCCCATCTTGATCGATCGTCTGCGAAATCGAGGTGAACTTTCCGCCGATTCGGTTAACATGCTAATAGGCTTCGGCGTCGGATTATCGTGGGCTGGCTGTCTTTGGCAAGACAAATGGGCAACCGGCTAAAGCTTTCAAACACGCCTTTTTTTGTAGGGGGGGCAACATGGCAAAAGATGCTAGACCCGGAAACACATCGGGACATTTGTTAATCGCATCGCCTTACCTCAACGACGGCAATTTCCTTCGTTCGGTCGTGTTCATGATTCGCCATGATGTTGAGGGAGCGTTCGGCTTAGCAATCAACCGCCCAACCGAGCGACGGTTCCGAGAGCTGGTTGAATTGTCCAGCACCGGTGGCGAACCCCGCGAGGATGACTTCATCTATCGCGGCGGGCCAGTCGAAGGCCCCCTGCTTGCAATCCATGACTTAGCAGGGATTGGAGAGCCGTGCGGACCGACAGAGACGAACTTTGGCCCCCCGTTTTCCGATGAAAGTGACGCACCGAGCCAATCCAATTGCGACGGCCCAAAGTTCACCGTTCATGACCATCCCGCTGATCCGTATGGAAGCATGTCGATCGACTTCGGCAATCCACCTGCTTGGATTACCGGCGATGACGATCATTTGCGAATCTTGCTGACCCGTCGCGATGCCCACGTTCGCTACGTTGCTCACTACAGCGGGTGGGGACCGGGACAATTGGACGAAGAATTGCGTGTTGGTGGGTGGTTAGTAGGCAACGCGGATTCAGATATCTTGTTTGGTAGTGCCGACACCGTTTGGGAAACGGCGGTCAAACGATGCGGTCACGACATTTTGACATCCATGGCGCCCGGTGTTCGGTTTGGTGATCCGAACATGAACTAAGCCGAAATTCGAACACGAACAGAAAACCTGAGAAATCCGCATGCGTAAGTTTGTGATTGGTGACATTCACGGTTGCAGCAAAGCGCTGCGGACCCTGATTGAAACAATCGATCCGACTTGCGGCGACGAACTGATTTTCTTGGGTGATTACATCGATCGCGGGCCGGACAGCAAGGATGTGATCGACCAATTGATCGCATTGCATTCGCGCTGCCGAGTCGTTGCCCTTCGCGGCAATCACGAGATCATGTTGATGGGGGTAGTCACCGCAGGCCTCGACAGTGCGATTTGGAGCCAAAGTGGTGGCCAAACAACAATCGCCAGCTATGGCGGTTCGATCGAGAAAATCCCCGAAAAACACTTGGCGTTTTTTCGTTCGCTGCGGGCCTACTACGAAACTGACGAAGCGATCTTTGTTCACGCCTCCTATTCGCCAGACGAATCGATGCCGAGCCAAGACGATTCGATCCGTTATTGGAACCACTTAAACTACCCCTATCCGGCACCGCACTTCAGCGGCAAACGGGTCTACGTCGGCCACACTCCACAAGCTCACGGCGACGTATTGAACCTCGGACATCTGGTCTGCATCGACACCTACTGTTTCGGCGGTGGATATTTAACAGCGGTGGAATTGACCGGCAACGATATGATTCAAGTCGACTTGCACGGCCATGTTCGTCGCACGCCTTTAAAAATGCTGATGGATCGCATCGCGTCCCTCTTCTATTTCTTCACCAAACGAGGCACGCAGCAGCCCGAATCCCAAGTGGACACCGTGGTTGGCCAAACGACACCGTAAGCCGACATCGCCACAATTAGTGATTGATACCGCTCGTCGGTAAAGCCATCTCACAAAAATCGGGTCAGCTTACAAAATCAACCACTCGTCGGTCGACCGACGAGTGGCAAGATTGCCAAAATGGCCCCGACTGCCAAAGATTCACCGAGCGTGATACAACTCACATGTACCCGTTGGTTTCCCCCACCCTTAATGACGATACACATTCCGGAGCCCTCTTTCGTGTCAGATATTCATACCAAGTACAACGAAGTTGAAAAGTTAATCGATGCCGAAAAATTCGACGAAGCAATCACCGGTTTGAACGAGATCGTCCAGGAAGAGGAATCGTATGTCCTCGGTCATCTTGCCCTCGCTCGCGTCTACACGAAAACAGGCCAACACGATTTAGCAATCCAACATGGCGAAAAGGCGTGCGAAATCGAACCTGACGATGCATTCAACTTTACCGCCCTAAGCGTCACCTACCAACGCGCTTGGGCAGGCACCCAAGAGCAAACGTATATCGCCAAAGCTGAGGATGCGATGGCTCATGCTCGAATGCTTGAAAGCCGCTAATCGCGAGTGCGACTCGATTCGGAGTAGATACAAATGAAAGTCGTCATCACAGCGCTCGGGCCGGACAACTCAGGCCTTGCCGACCCGATCATTCACTATGTAACCGGACGTGGTGCAAGAATCTCCGAAATTCAAATGTATGACCATGACGAAGAACAACTCTTCGCCATGCTCTGCCGCATCGATGTGCCTGATACTGAATTGGACATGTTGACCGATGCGATGAAGCAAATCGGCGAAGTGACCGGCTTGGCAATTCGCGTATGGAGTGCGGAACGACGCAAAGAATGCCCTCGCTTAGCCGTTTGCTGCACTTATCTCGAACACACCCCGCGTGCGATTCTCGAAGCAGTCAAACAGGGTGTGATTCACGCTGACGTTTCCGTGCTGATCTCCAATCGCAAGAAGCTAAAGTCGCTTGCGGAGGAGTACGACATTCCGTTTGAAGTGATCGGCGATGCCCAAGGGATCGCCGACGACCAAAAGATGGTGGCGACACTCGACCATTACGATGTCGACTATGTGGTGCTGGCCCGGTACATGCGAATTTTGCCACCATCGATTTGTTGGCAATTCGCGGGTGGACGGATCATTAATCTTCATCACGGATTGTTGCCAGGTTTCCCCGGTTTTCGTCCTTACCACAACGCCTACAACGCTCGGATGCTCACCTTCGGCGCGACGTGTCACTTCATCATCCCCGAACTTGACGCTGGAAATCAAACCATTAATCAACGCACTTTCTCGGTCGCACCAGGTACCCGACTCGAAGACGTGATGCGTATTGGCGAAGTCGAGAATGAGCCTGCCTGTTTGGTCGAAGGCGTACGCCGAGTCGTTGATCGTGAAGTCTGCCTGCGATTTCATCGCGTCGTGGCACGATAGCGAGTATAATCTCCGCTGTCCCTTCCCCACCTCCCTCCCTCCCCCTCCTGAGGCTTCACTGATGAAGAAGCTTTTCTGTACGTGCGCTCTTTGGATCGCCACCTCGCTTTTCGTATTTTTTCCCAAAGCGAATGCTGACGAGTTCTACGTCTCGCCGGATGGATCCAATGATTCCATCGGATCGATGGAGCAACCGTTCGCATCGATCCAGCGTGCTCAAACGGCCGTTCGCAAATCACGAACCGAGCACCCAACCGAACCTGTCACGGTAATGATTGCTCCAGGACGGTACACTCTCGACCGCACGCTAGTCTTTACCCCTGAGGACTCCGGTGCGTCCCCTGATCAACCGGTAACGTATCGAGCTCTTCCCGGTGGCGACGTCGTTTTATCCGGCGGTGTTTCGATCAACGATTGGCAACAAGCCAATGGCGTTCCCGGCTTATGGAAAACGCGCATCCGAAAACCGAAATCCGCTGACAATACCAATTGGCGTTTCAATCAATTGTGGGTCAATGGACGTCGAGCAATACGAGCTCGGACACCAAACGACTGGGAATTCTTCAGTCTTCTTGGCGTCGCTGAAGAACCGGTCAAGACACAACCCAAACGGTTCCGACACACGTTCGCCACGAATCCAAATACACTCAAAACGCTGCAAGCACTCAGCCAAGAGGAACTGCGAGATGTCCAAGTGTTGGCATTTCACAAATGGGATACTACGCGTGAATTCCTCGAAGAAATACTTCCCGATCAAACCGGGTTTACTACCGTTGGCGACAACATGAAAAGTTGGAACCCGATGACGCGCGACAGCTTGTACTTTTTCGAAAATTATCTTCAAGCTCTCGATGCGCCTGGTGAATGGTTCCTTGATCGCGACGGTTGGCTGTACTATCAGTGCCGTGATGGCGAAGAAATGACCTCGGCCGACGTCGTGGCAGCTAAAACCGAACGACTGATCGAAGTGCGAGGGGAATTCGAAAATGGAAACCACCCCGTAAAACACCTCCGGTTCGAGGGACTGAAACTACGCCATGCTGAATTCCGCATCCCCGACGAAGGAATTCGGTCTTGGCAGGCAGCAATGAATGTGGATGCGACCGCCGTTCAATTGGACGGTTGCCGCGACATTTCCTTTATCGATTGTGCGTTAGAACATATCGGTTCCACAGGGTTTTGGTTCCGAAAAGCGTGCCACGATTGCCGTGTGGAACGTACGCGAGTATTCGATTGTGGCATCAGTGCGATCCGGATCGGCGAGGAAAAACTCGTTCCTGAACCCGTTCGCACCGGGGGAATCACGATTGACAACTGCATCCTGCAAAGCGGCGGACGAATTACACCGCACGCTGTGGGAGTGTGGATAGGCCACAGCAGCGATAACGCAATTACGCACTGCGACGTCGCTGATTTTTTCTACACCGCCATCTCCGTTGGATGGCGATGGGGATATGACCAAAGCGGCGCGAAACGAAACAAAATCGAGTTCAATCACTTGCATCACTTGGGCTATCGAATCCTTAGTGACATGGGTGGCGTTTATACGCTCGGACCATCCGAAGGCACAACGGTGCGTCACAACGTGATTCACGATGTCTATTCGACTCGCTACGGTGGATGGGGGCTTTACCCGGACGAAGGCAGTTCGAACATCCTCTATGAAAACAATTTGGTCTACAACGTGCGTGACGGATGTTTCCATCAACATTACGGCCGCGACAACATCGTCCGAAACAATGTTTTCGCGTTTAGCGAAGAGGGACAAATTGCAGTAACCAGGGCCGAACCACATCAATCTTTCACGTTTGAACGCAACGTTGTCTACTTTGACCAAGGGACGTTGCTCGGACATTCGGGATGGCGCAACGGAGTCAAGGTTCAAATGAACCAAAACCTCTATTGGCGTGCCGGTGGTAAGCCATTCGACTTCGCCGGCCAAGAGTTAGCACAATGGCGTGAACTCGGAAACGATCAAAATTCGATTGTCGCTAACCCCCACTTCGTCGATCCTGACAACTACGATTTTCGTCTCTCGCCCGATTCGCCAGTCAAGCAAATTGGATTTATCGAATTTGATTACTCCCAAGCCGGGGTCAATGGTGACCAAGCGTGGAAGGAACTCGCAGCATCACCCGTGTTCCCCGAGCCATACGTGGTTCCGCCACCTGAAGCGATGAATCTAAGCGATCACTTTGACCAAGACTCGCCTCTGTCACTGCTGCGAATCGCGACTCTCAGTGACGAGGATCGCGATGCGTTAATCCAACTCGCTGCTGAACCCGATGGGGACGGGCGATGTTTGAAAGTTCAAGACGCCGCTGATCTTAAGGCGGGTTTCAACCCACATTTCTATTGGGATCCTCAGTACACTCACGGCGTTGCGACGATGTCATTTCGGATTCGATTGGAACCGGGAGCAGATGTTCGCTGTGAATGGCGAAGCAAGACGAATCCGTACCGCACGGGTCCAAACTTGCATTTCGGCGGCGGTGTTGTCAATTCAAAAAGGCGAGCCAAATTGGTGGAAATACCAACGGATCAATGGATAAAGGTCACCGTCACCGCACCGTTAGGTAAGCAAGACGCGACATGGAAAGCGATGTTCGAGTTCGCTGATGGAACCCAAAAAGTCGCCAACGACCTGCCTTGTGACGCCGACTGGACCGACGCGCGTTGGGTCGGCTTCAGCTCGCAATCGGCCGACGGAGTATCGTATTACATAGACGATTTGGTCATGCGGGTCCGCCCAAACATGTAGTAGAAGAACACGGACGCGTTGAACCTAAGCATTCGCGGCGACTCGAAACTCTCGACAAGTTCCGCTACCGCTTTTACCTCGCGGTGGTCATACTTGGGGCATGAAAGAAGTCCCCCATCAAGCGAAACACCCAAAAATCGAGCTTCTCGCCCCCGCTGGCGATTGGCAATGTGCTCGCGCGGCTGTCGAGAACGGGGCGAATGCGATCTACTTTGGCCTCGATTGTGGCTTCAACGCGCGGGTACGAGCCCAAAATTTTGGACTTGCCGACTTGCCCGACTTGATGAGTTGGCTGCGAACGCGAGGTGTACGTGGCTACGTGACGATGAATACGTTAGCATTCCCTTCGGAATTACCGCCCCTGATTGACATTGTTGAACAGGTCGCCTCGGCCGGTGTCGACGCGGTATTGGTGCAAGATTTCGGAGTCGCCCGGATCGTCCATGCCGTGTGCGAGGAACTCGAAATCCACGCATCGACTCAAATGAGTTTGAGCAGTAGTGAAACAATCGAAGTTGCCCGCCACCTTGGGCTCTCTCGTGTCGTGCTGGCGCGAGAATTGTCGATTGCCGAAATCCGAAAAATCACCGCTGCCACCGACATGCCCGTCGAATGCTTCATTCATGGTGCGCTATGCGTCGCCTACAGCGGCCAATGTTTGACCAGCGAATCGCTGGGTGGTCGAAGTGCCAACCGAGGGCATTGTGCTCAAGCATGCCGGTTGCCCTACGAATTGATCGTCGATGGCGAAGACCGGGATCTCGGCGAGATTCGCTATCTGCTAAGTCCTCAAGACCTCGCTGGTTACGCCGCGATTCCCGATATGATCGCCGCCGGTGTTTCCTCGCTAAAAATCGAAGGTCGTTTAAAGACGCCTGAATACGTTGCCAACATCACCGGGCACTACCGAAAAGCAATCGACGATGCGATGCGCACGGGCGAGGTCCACATCGATGAGGTTGCTCGTCGCGAAATGGAATTATCGTTCTCGCGAGGTTTTTCACCTGGATGGATCGAAGGAAACGATCATAAACGACTTGTCCCCGGTGACCACAGTGCAAAACGAGGCATTCGGCTCGGCGAAGTGCTCGACACGAAATCCGATCACATCTTAGTCCAAGTCAATGCACCGGTGGCTCTTGGCGATGGATTGGCAATCGAAGTCGAAAATTCGGCTGGGGGCAACAAGGTTCAAGGTGGTCGCGTTTACTCTCTTGAAAGCGGTTCGAAGCGACGCCTCGAATCCGTACCCGAAAACACTCTCGCATGGATTGGTTTTGGCCGAGGTGAAATTGAATGGCAAGCGGTTCATCTTGGCAATGCCGTTTTCAAAAATGATGACCCGAAGCTCAATCGGCGACTGCGTCAAAGTTTTGCGGGCCAGGATTCACAAACACGTCAGCCGATCGACATTACCGTGATCGCCGCAGTTGGCAAGCCGTTGAAATTGTCAGCGACGTTGCCAGGAAACATCACCGCTGAGGTTATCAGCGAGTCGATTCTCGAAAAAGCGAACAAACACCCTGCGGATGAAACGATGCTTCGAGAAAAAATTGGCCGACTCGGAAGCACATCGTTTGAACTGCGAAATTTGGATGCAAACATCGTTGGCGGTCCGATGGTACCGGCGAGCGTGCTGAATCAATTGCGTCGAGATTTGAGTGATGCATTGACGACTCAACTACATCGTCCGCCAAAACGCCACATTCATACGGATGCGGGGCGGGCACTACTGGCTCCCCTGGATTCGGTCTCCTTGACCAGCGATTTACAGGCCACACCGCGGCTTGCGGTTTTATGCCGAACGCTTGAGCAAGTCGAAGCGGCATCACAGGGAAACGTTGATTTGGTTTACACCGACTTGCAGGATGTTCGGCAATACAAAGACGCGGTCGCAATCGCCCATCGCGAAAACGCAAAAATTGGAATCGCGAACGTCCGGATTCAAAAACCGGGTGAAATGGGACTTTTGAAAGTGCTTCGGCGCCTCGATGCAGATTGCTTCTTGGTCCGAAATCTCGCAGCCATCGATTATCTTTCGAAGCTTGGTAAACCGCTGGTAGCCGATTTTTCGCTCAATACATCCAACCATCGATCGGCCGAATGGTTGATCGAGTTGGGAGTGAAACGAGTGACCGCTTCGTACGACTTGAACCGCGATCAATTGATGGATTTGGTCGGTTCGGTTCGGGTCAGTGAATTGGAAGTCGTCGTGCATCAACACATGCCGATGTTCCATATGGAGCACTGCGTTTTTTGCAGTGTTCTGTCACCTGGAACGAACAAGACGAATTGCGGCCGACCGTGTGATCGGCACATTGTCAAATTGCGTGACCGAGTCGGCGCGGAACATCCTCTGCATGCCGATGTCGCATGCCGAAACACCCTCTACAACGCGACCGCTCAGAGTGGCTCGGAGATTGTCGCCGATTTAATCGTAAGAGGTCTCCAGTGGTTCCGAATCGAAATGCTTGAACAAAATGCAAAACAGACGATCGATACGATTAACCTCTATCGAAAACTGCTTGCCGGTGAGGTGTCGGGCAGTGAGGTTTGGAAACAATTGCAAGCGACAAATCGGCTCGGCGTCACACGAGGGACACTCGAATCGAAACGAAATCCGCTGGCGATTCTGTAGCGGGAAAGTTCATGGGCAGGCAATGGTCAAGGTCAAGCTACAGACCGACATCACAGTAGCCGTTGTCCTGCAACCTGACCATCAACCGGATGAGTGCCGCTTGGCTGTCCACATCCAATTTTTTCAGCGCAGCATTGCGACGGTTTTCGACGGTCTTATCGGATACCCCAAGGACCTTGGCCATATGTTTGACCGATTCGCCTTTGGAAACCATCACTGCAACCTGTTGTTCTCGCTCTTCTAGCTTGCTGTACCGATCCCACATCACTGCCAAATCGACGAATTGGGGTTCGTTGATTGGTCTCTCTTTGACTTCAATGATACGCGTCACACCTAAAATAGCTGCTCGCGGATGACCACTCCCTAGCAATGAACGTTTGATTGTTCGCAGTAGCATGGCACGCCCTTGGGAATCTCGTCCTGCGTGTTCGAATTCGACCGTAGAACATCCCGACAAAAGCAATGCATCGGAACGAGACGAGATCGGCATGATCGTTTCATTCAAAAAATCCTCACCGAAGCGACCGACCGAACTCACCGGCCCGGAAAAGGTTTGCTCATACACGGTGTTGGTAACCAAGATTTGATTGTCCACGGTTTTGATATAAACCGAATCAACCGCGTGAGCAATGGCCCCATGGAGTGAGCAATTCTTACGAAAGGCCTCTACCAATCCCTCAAACATCGAGTTCACTTCTTGAGCAAATGAGCCGTCTTCTCGATGGGGCAGGGGAGGTAGATGGGAAGACATGCAGTGTCAGTTCGCAAAATTGGTTGAATCCCTCAGTCAAACAGCCCACGATCAGGATTCCCATCGGCAACAAACAATTGCACCCGATGTTTAGCGATAGCGATCTGCTTCACATCATCAAAAGAAAAATGACCACGACGGACACCGAATGGGGGCAATCATTCGGTGACCGCGTGGTCCATTGGAGGATTATCGCAAGCGACAATGACTCCCGGTGCCGAGGAAAGTGTGGGGCTGACTCATCCTCGACGAAATAACTATCGTACAAAATCGATTCGGATGTGGAAAAAAACTTTCCGTTATCAGAAGTTTCCCCAGCCCCGAAGTGCGTCAATTCGTCACACAAGGCACAATAGGAGGATTCAGCACACGAAACAACTGAACACACGACCACACACCCGTCTGAACTATTGACGAAGGGGCGAAATAAGGACAACAACCTCGATTCACTGAGGCGTCACGCACCGTGAGACTGGTACATTGGATCGAGTTGCGAACCACACCCCAAGACAGCTTTCGATGGCTATGAGTGCATCTGATTCGAATCCCCCCCTGACATCCGCCGCCGGTATTGTCACGATTCTGTTGACAATCGTTGCAACGTCATCCACCAGCGGGGCCGATCGTTTGGTGGATCACTACCCCTCAGCTGCGGAATCGGGATGCATGAAATGCCATGGCGAGATTGAGCCGATCCGTGAAGTCGGCTCCGAGATGCTCAGTCAAATCATGGCTCTTGGTGACGAACTTGGTGACCCGGCCGGATGCGTGGTTTGCCACAACGGGGATGCAACCGAAACGGTTGACAAAGAAATAGCTCATGGAGGCGAGGATTTTTTTCCTGACCCTGGCAGCCCCTGGGTCAACTCGGAAACCTGCGGCCAATGCCACGCAGATCAAGTACGCGTACAGTGGCATAGTTTAATGATGACCGAAGCGGGCAAAATCCAAGGCGTTTGTTGGGCGTTTGGTTCCTTGACTGGCTACGAACATCGTTGGGCCAACTATGCCGTCACGAATCCGACCGACCCCAAAGCCCGTCTCGGAACGGATGCTTATCGGGCATACATGGAAGTGTTAACCGCAAGGGAGCCGAATGTCTTCGTCGATCGCCATGAAGCGTTGCCCGATGCGCTCAAGAAGGACGAGCTTGGTCGCCTCGACGAAGATCCTTCGCTATCCGCATTCACCTACATTCGTCAAGAATGCCAGCGTTGTCATCATGCGGTGAAAGGACGCCAAGAACGAGGTGACTTTCGGGGGATGGGATGCTCTTCATGCCACATCCCGTACGGCAACGAAGGCATCTATGAAGGAGCCGACCCTTCGATCCCAACGTCCGAAACCGGCCACCCACTGGTCCATTCGATTCAAGGTTCCCGCGAAGCGAAAGTGACTGTTCACGGCACCACTTATAGTGGTATTCCTGTGGAAACATGCACGACGTGCCATGATCGCGGCAAACGAATTGGCGTTTCGTTTCAAGGCTTAATGGAAACACCATTCACTTCGCCTTATGCGGCCGACGGTAGCGATCAGCCGAAGCTCCATACAAAGCATTACATCGCGATGGATCAAGATATCCACTACCAAAAAGGAATGACGTGCCAAGATTGCCACACTTCACTTGATGTGCACGGCGATGGTTTTCTAACGGGTGCAAATTTGGCTGCAGTACAAATCGAATGTTCTGATTGTCACGGGACGCCCGACAAATACCCTTGGGAATTGCCTCTCGGTTTCATGGATGAATTCGAAGAATCACCTGCCACGGGTGAGATGCGTGGCGTGACCAATAAACTGCTGCCCCACACCCTTCAAGGAAGCGAATTGGAACCACTCGATGGCTACCTTCTGACGGCTCGGGGCAACCCGTATGAAAACGTCGTTCGCGATGGAGACGAAGTGATCGTCTACACCGCTGCGGGCGCTGACATTCGCATGAAGCCGCTCAAGAAACTAATCGAAGAAGAACAGGTCAGCGAGCGTGGCCGTGTCGCGATGCAAGGCGTTGCATCCCACTTGGAGCGAATGGAATGCTACACTTGCCACACCAGTTGGACGCCCCAGTGCTATGGTTGTCACGTCAAAATCGACTTTTCGCAAAAGGACAAATGCCCCGAATGCGAGCAGTCGAAAATGGGCTTTGATTGGGTCGGCGCAGGACGGGCTCACGGGGAAGATGAGTTCCGAACCGATCGTGGCGAGACAGGCTATGACACGATCATCCCAGGAAAAGTGAGTGAACAACGCAGCTATGAACGATGGGAAGAACCGATGCTCGGTATCAATGGCGAAGGCCGCGTCACGCCGCTCGCGCCAGGATGCCAAGTGTCGGTGACCGTGATCGGTCAAGACGGAAAGCCGCTGTTACTTAATCACATCTACAAAACACAAGCTGATTCGGAGGGCGCCGGTGATGACGGTCAATTGTCAATCGACATGAGTCCGACGCAGCCTCATACAACCACTAAAAATGCCCGTTCCTGCGAATCTTGCCACGCTTCGGACAAGGCATTAGGGTTGGGCATTAAGGGAACCAGACCTTGGAATGAAGAGCATCTTGTCGATTTAGAGACGGTCGATGGAAAGGTGTTGCCACAGAAGACACAGCCACAAATGTCGGCGGTCGAGAATTTGGATCACGATTGGTCGCAAGTCGTCGATCAAGAAGGAAATCAAGTCGCGACCGTTGGGCATCACTTCAAGTTGTCACGAGCGTTCAATCAAGAAGAACTCAATCGGATCAGCCGTGAAGGAACGTGCTTGGCGTGCCACAAGGAAATCCCCAAAGCTTCGTTGGCGGTAAGCCTGCTGCATCACGTGGCCGCGTACACCGGCGGGGTCCCCAAAACACCTTCGGAACACGATTCACTTGTAAATAAAATTGTCCTTTCGAGTGCATGGGGGCAAGCGTTAGCAATCATCGGAGCCCCCCTTATCGGTTTGGCTGCTTTGGTCTGGTACCGCCGGCGAAGAACACGGAAAACCTCGGCGAGTCATTCGTAGCAGACATGAACGCGTTCGAAAAGGGGAATAGCCGAACCTTGGATGCAGCTAGTAGAATGAAGGCATGAACAAGACACACTTTATCGTATTGCTATCCGTTTCCTTTTTGATCGCTGGCTGCAACCGTGCCACGGTTGAACCATCTGCTGAAGAAATCACTACCGAAGCGGGCACTGTCACCGTCGTGATTCAATCAAGTGAGGGCGAACGTCAAACCGAGGTGGACAACGTGTTGCCTGGTGCGACCGTCGAATCCGTGATGCGATCAATTGAAGAGGTTCCGATCACGATCAACGGATCAGGCGTAACCGCATTTGTCAGTAAGATGGATGGTGTCGAAACCGAATCGACAAAGGGATGGACCTACATGGTCAACGATGAGTACGTCAACAAGGGAATCGGCAGCGTGATGTTGGTTCCACCGGCAACCGTCACATGGACCTACGGCACCTACGAACAAACCATCGGGAACAAAGTCGACACCTCGAACGACGAATCAGCGACCACCCAAGCGTCCCAAGAGTAGTCTTGCAACTCGCTAAGAGGACGTGTTCTTCAAACGGCTGTATTCTGCATACTGCGACGCACCCCGTTGCTAGGATGCAACCAATTCTCGGGCGATCGCGACCGCGGCATTCGCATTATTGCTATAGCCATGGGCACCAATCGAATCGGCATATTGCTGCGTGACGGGGGCTCCGCCGACCATCACTTTGACGCCCTCAAGCCCAGCTTCGGTCACCGCATCGACAACCGCTTTCATGCCGGTCATCGTCGTGGTCAATAGGGCAGAAACGGCGATAATCGTCGCTCCGGTCTCTTTCGCTTTCTCGACAAATGCGGCTGCTGAGACATCGACGCCCAAATCGACGACTTCGAATCCGCCCCCTTCAAGCATCGAAGCGACGAGCCCTTTGCCGATATCATGCAAGTCACCTTTTACGGTCCCAATCACGACCCGTCCAACCGGTTCCACTCCGCTGCTAGTCAATAGTGGGCGAATGAGTTCCAACGCCCCCTTCATCGCCCGAGCCGCGATAAGTAGTTCGGGCACAAAGTATTCGTGATTCTCGAATCGCTTACCGACTTCGTCCATCGCCGGAGTCATGTATTCAACGACAAGCGATTGAGGATCCGCTCCCTCGTCAAGTGCAGTTTGTGTCACCGCAAAAGCCGTTTTCGCATCTCCTACAAGAATCGCATCATACAATTGTGACAAATCCGACATGGGTGCTCCAAAAATTAGCGAAGGCGGGAAAGAGCTCGATTTTCAGGCTATGCATTGGCCAAGTCAACTACCAGTTAGTCATCGGTTGGATATTTGCTTTTCATGCTCGCAATAGCTAAACGGGAGAAGTTTGCTTTTGTTGTGAATCAAAACAATCTTGTAGACCAATTTACGAATTTGCCCTGAATCTCGGACGGCTTTCTTTCTTGGGCCCCTATCGCCCAAGTGGATACCGCAGGGGCTTACTCTACCGCCAGCTTAACCAGATCCAAAGTAATGCAGGTAGAAATCGCACGAAAAAGATGTTTTCGGCTATAAAAGAAATCGCATTTAATGCGTCAGAGGCGACGGTGGGATTCGAACCCACGAATAAAGGATTTGCAATCCTTCGCCTTAGCCACTTGGCCACGTCGCCTTCAATAAGCCCGCAAATTAGGAAATGTATGCGGATTAGTCAAGATCGTGCGTATGCAAGTTCTTCAAAGCACGATCCGATTATGAGGTTCCTATCGGACCCTATCCCGCTCGCTCTTTAGCCAGAGAAGCGAAAAAGAATCGCGAATAGCCATTTTTAGTCGCTCTCGCGAAACTTTGCCTGCCCATGCGAATCGAGAAACTGCAAATCCACCGTGACACCAGCGGACAGCTTTTGTTAAAGAACGACCGTCCGGTTTCCCATCATTTTCTTGCAGGTGTTCTCGTGGTCCAATCCTTCACCCCTCTCCGAGCAGCCAAAAAGTGGCTTATTTGGACGATTTGGTTTGGTGTCCCCGCATGGTTTGCATGGTCCGTCAACGCATCCGAACCACAAATCTCATGGAGAGACTCTGGGAATCCAGCATCAGAGACGTTCAGCACGCCGAAAGTACCGCTTTGGCAACAAGGCGTCGCGCAGTGGAACGGGACGGGGTATAGCCATCCATCCCCTTCTTTGGCTGCGACAAATTCGGTTGCCAACCCCGTGAGTCACGCCGAAGACGGCATGCACGCCCAGACGGGATTGAATATCGAGCAAGTTTCTCACTCGTCGTCCGTCGTTCCGACCACGCCCAATCCTGTCACTCCGCCATATACCGTCCCGTTCGATCCGTCGATGCAAGCCATTGGTATTTCTTATCCCGCCGCCACAATTGCCGCCAACCTGACGCCCCCCAGTTTGTCGGGACCGATCACAACACCGTCGGCCCAACCGTCACCAGCGTTTTCCACCGCAAACTCGGCGAGCACACCTACGTTCGCGGAGCCAGTGACCGATTTCGAGATGCTTGGTGAGGAACCTTCTGAGTTTTGGAGTCCGTCGGCACCGATCGGGCAAGGACTTGCGACGCCACCCTCCGAAAACACGTTACCGCTGGCGACGTCCGCTCCCGAAGAAATGAATACGATCGATTCTCACTCGATGACCATCGAAGAACCGCCGCTGGAACAGGAGGTCCTTCGTTGGTATCAATACCCCGTCCAATGGATGCATGGATGGGACAGTCATGCCGAATTCGGTCTGGACGGCAGCAGCGGTAACGCTGAAACGCTAGCGTTACAAATGGGACTGGAAATGAAACGCCAAACCGACGACTATACTTTCGCCATTGATGTTGATTACCGCAACGCTACGAGCCGACGGGTAACGACCGAGGACAACGGACGATTCAATGTCGACTACGACCGAATGCTTAGCGATTCCAAATGGTCTTTGTTCGCAAAGTACGGCATGGAATGGGATAAGTTCAAAGCATTTGATCTGCGGTTGAATATCAACGGCGGTGCTGGCTACCATTGGATCCGAACCGACGACACGACCTTGGTCACTCGGTTTGGTGCGGGTGCATCGCGAGAAATCGGTGCTCCGATTGACGAGTGGACACCGGAAGCAGTCTTTGGTGCTGAAGCTTCGCGTCAACTCACCAGCCGTCAAAAGCTGAAGGCAAAAATCGACTACTTCCCCGCATGGGAAGACTTTTCCGACTATCGTTTGGTGAGCGATTTTTCGTGGGAAATTTTGCTCGACGGAAGCGAAAACCTGAGCTTGAAATTGGCCGCAACCGATCGCTACGACAGCACTCCCCAAGGTGCCTTGGCGAACGACGTTTACTACTCGCTATTGCTGCTTTACAAGTTCTAACCGTTTGATCTGAAGCGTCGATGGATCGATGAAGTCGCTTCGCTGAGGACTCGTGTCGCTGCTTCGCGTTGTCTTTCAACTCGCTGCTGGGCAAGAAGTCGAAACTGACTGGCGACGACATCTTCAATCACTTCACCCCGCCAATAGACCGCAATATAGACAACTCCATCTAGATCCGCGGGCGCATTGGGGCCAAGGTGCCCCGTGATGGCAACCGCCAAATCAGCCTCGGGTGTTTTCTTTAGCACCGCAACAGCGAGATCTTGAGTGACCTGTGCGCTGACAGCCGAGTGTTCCTTTAACACCTCGCGATCAATCCCCAACCACACGGCTTTCGTTTCCTCGCGGTAAACCACTGCCGAACCGCACATCCACTCCGAGATTCCGGGGACCGCTGCGAGTGCCGCAGCGACCAAACCCGACGTACAGCTTTCGGCAAAAACAACCTGAGTGTGAGTATCAGCCAGTCGGCTCGCAAGCTCTTCAGCACGTTGGTTCAGGTTCATGAACATTCTTTCTGGTCCATCAAAGCCCCACAAAAATCACAATGCCGTGCAAACGCGGGGAGAAGAGCCTACGATAGTACACTGGTCCTTTCACCGAAAGCCTTCACGCTCGATCGGACCATCAGTCAGTCTTTCGTTGCGGATAAAACATCAATGCCATTATCAGAGAAGTTCGCTGACCACGACGAACTGTTCCACCTTGTCGTGGACGCTTCCCCAGCAGGAATGATTATTGCGGATCGGGCCGGTCAAATCGTGCTCGCAAACCCGTCGGCCGAAGCGATGTTTGGGTATGAAACAGGGGATCTAATCAACGAGAGCATTGAGCAACTGGTTCCCGAGGCCCATCGAGATGGCCACAAAGGTCATCGGGATCACTATATGGCTAATCCTCGTTCTCGATCGATGGTTAAAAACTCCGATTTCCTCGCACGTCGAAAAGATGGCACGGTCTTTCCGGTGGATATCAGTTTGCGTCCGATTAAGGTCAATGGCGATCCTATGGTGCTCGCCAATGTGATTGACGCGACAGAACGCCGGCGTGCCGAAGACGAACAACGGCGCAGCGAAGCGATGCTGCCGAAAGTGAATTCGCCTAAGACGAACACACCGAATCCACCGCTACTGCTCGTCTCCAACGACAAAGCCAGTTGTGAGGCCATCCACCGTATCGTTTCGCTCGACGCGACCGCCGTCGAGTCTTCGTCATCTCGTCGTGACACCCTGTCGCGAAACGATTTATCTGATTTTGTCGCCATCCTGCTCGATCAAAACCTGCCCGACGGTGACGCCTGCGAAATGATTGGGGAACTCCGCACACGGGCTCCGGACACATCGATCATTGTTATCACAACGCATGCCGAAATTAACAACAACTTGGCGGAGAGCTGCCAGAAAGCTGACGACTACTTAATCAAGCCGATCAATCAAGATGCATTGCTTTCGAGACTACGTTTTCAAACCGAACTGTATCGCGTTCGCCAAGAACTCCGTCTGAGTGAAAGTCGGATGCGTTTCTTGGTCGAAAACTTACCTGCCGGGGCGGTCTATGTTGACCAACAAAATCTTTTCTTCAATCGAGCGATCGAAAAAATGACGGGCTATTTGTCAACCGACATACGCACCGTCAACGATTGGTTCGAAGTCCTTTGTGGCGAAAACCACGAGGTGGGATTTGCACAATACAATGCAGTCAAACAGTTGGGCTTTCGCGAAGAATGTGTGCTCAAGATCATTCGAAAAGATGGCGTCGAACGCGAGATCCGAATCGCCGGTCATCGCTACGATCACCATGAAGTTTGGTTGGTCACCGACATCACCGAGTTGTATGATGCGCAAGCCAAATTGGTGCAAGCCGAACGCTTGGCGGCAATTGGCCAAATGGTCACTGGCCTAGCACACGAAAGCCGCAACGCGCTGCAACGTGCACGTGGTTGTTTGGATTTGCTTGAATTGGACCTGGAAGGACAATCCGAACAACTCGACCTCACCGCACGCGTCCGCAAGGCGCTCGGGGACTTGCAACACAATTATGAGGAGGTTCGACAATATGCCGCTCCCATTAATTTGCGTCGCGACGACGCGAAAATTGCCAATTTGATCGAGTCCGCTTTTGACAATGTCTTGTGCGAGTACCCCACAGGCACGCATCGGCTCGAGATCGAGCAACGTGATACGTCGGCGATACGATGCGATTCGCACCGAATGATTCAGGTGTTTCGCAATGTGATTGAAAATTCGATGGCGGCATCGCCCGATGGTGTAATCATTCGTGCTCGCATCTCCGACATGGATGTGTTGGGATCACCCGTTCAGTACATCGAGTTGTCCGACAATGGCCCCGGAATGCCCGAAAACAACGTGGGAAAAAGTTTTGAACCGTTTTTCACAACGAAACAATCAGGAACGGGACTTGGCCTGCCGATTTGCCAGCGAATCGTCTCGGTCCACGGCGGCACCATTTCGATTCGTAGTGAAGCGGGATCCGGGACAACGGTCACCGTGATCTTACCGCTTGAAAATGATTGATCCCATCGGCGATCAACGATTCTCGGTTTCCCAACCATCGGGAAGAGTGGCAATGGATGTTTCGCTATTCGAACTTTTGACGGGGGCTTCTTCGTCGAGCATGTTAGCAGCGATCGAGCGCGTATCAAAAATGGGCCAACCGTCCTGATAGCGAATCTCGGCTGTATAGTCGACCGGCGGACGCTCAAACCGATCCTTCGGAGAGTGTTTCGCATCATCCTTGCCGAATCGCACGAATTGACTGCCAGCCAATTTCGTTCCTTCGCGAATGGTTCCCGCCTGAAAAGGCCCGACACCAAAAACGTAAGTGTCACGTGCAGTCGCAGACGATTGGCGAACGCCTGATTGCCACACGGCTTTGCGTGTTTCACGATTATAAGCAAACGCAGCAATCTTGGCTGCCGCTTCTCGAGCATCACGACGCGCAACGGCGATTTCTGGAATCGAAGGAATCGAGGGGCTGTTCGGAATTAACGACGCCGCAGTCGATAGCGAATTATTTTCAGGTATCCCAAATGTGACTCGATGGTCATCGGATCCAAGTGTGCCGATGCGGGCTTCGATGATGATTTCAGCGTCTTTGGTGGTGTCCTGAAGCAGACACCCAGCACCGACAATCTGTTGACGCAAAGCACTGGTGACGTAAGCCGAATTGACAAACCCGAGGTCTTTGACTTCCCTCAAGTAACTAGTGTCCAAATAGACAGTCCTCCCAGACAAGGGCCGGAAATCAATTGCCGAAACGCTTCGGTCCACTGCATTGCTGAGGACCAATTGCTCGGTCGCTTCCCGTTCACGGGTCGTCCCACATCCAATCGAGTTAGCCAAACTCACGATCAAACAAACGGCAAACGCCAAATGGCTGACCGTTGGAGAGGTCGATTGATCAAGGGGGAATAACATCACGAAATAACATTGGCAGAAGATCAGGCAGGACGTTTACAAAGAATGGTTTAGCACTGATGTAACCGGCGCGACAAGGTGAATTATGCGATCATCGACCTTTGGCGGGATCCACTACGCTCAGACCATCGACCTACGATTCCAAGACTTTCGCGACCGCATCGCAAAGTGATTGCATCTTTTCCTCGTTCATGCCAGCGACATTAATTCGCCCGCTACCGACGATGTAGATTCCAAATTCGTTCTTCAATTGGTCGACTTGCATCCGTGTTAAACCGCTGAACGAGAACATTCCACGCTGGGGCAATAGGAACGAAAAATCGTGTCCTTTACCAGTCGACTTCATCGTTTCAACGAACTGGTTCCTAAGTCGAGTAATCCGTTGCCGCATTTCTTCAAGTTCGACTTTCCACTGAGCTGTTAACTCGGCGTCTTCAAGTACGGCTGCGACAATCGCCCCGCCATGACGTGGTGGGTTGCTATAATTCGCACGCACAATTGCTTTCAATTGGCTTTGTGACGCTTTCATCGCAGCGGAATCCCCAGCCACCAAGCTGACCGCACCAACACGTTCGCTATAGAGCCCGAAATTCTTAGAGGCCGAGGTGCAAACAATTGCTTCGTCCACCGTACTGAGAATCGTATGGAGTCCGGCTGCGTCTTCATCCAACCCGTCACCAAAACCTTGGTAAGCAAAATCGATCAATGGCAACAATCGTCGCTCTGAAACCGTTTTAGCGATCTCTTTCCATTGGTCCGCCGTCGGATCGATCCCGGTTGGGTTATGACAACAAGCATGAAGCAAAATTGCATCCCCGGGAGATGTTTTTTCGTTCAAGTCCTCAAGCATTGCATCTAAATCGAATGAAGTCCGGTCGCTTCCCAAATACCGATACGTCTCGGTCGGCAACCCGGCCGCAGAAAAGACCGCTGGGTGGTTGGCCCATGTCGGCGAGGACATCCAAATTCGGATTGGCGAAAGCTGCGTGACCAAGAAATTCGCTGCAACTCGGAGGGCTCCCGTTCCACCGGGCGTCTGTAAAACCGCAATACGATCGGCCGGCAATTGATCACCAAATACCAGCGCACGAATCTGTTCGCGATAAGACGGCAAACCGTCGATGCCCAAATATCCCTTCGTCGATTCGTCATCAACCAACCGCCGTTCGGCCTCTTTGACGCAATTCAGAATAGGCGTTTTTCCGGACGCATCCTTATATACGCCCACGCTAAGGTTCATTTTATTCGGGTTTTTGTCCGCATTGAACGCCTCGGTCAATCCGAGAATCGCATCCGGTGGAGCGGTGGGAACCGTAGCCAAGCGTTGCACAGAACCTGAACTGGATGAAGCAGTCATAGCAGCACAAAATGAGAAAAGGGGAATTAAATTGGGAGAGGATATGTCGTCAATCGAACCCGCATACCCTATTTGACCGCAAATCGTAATCCAAAATCCCAACATCGCCTATAACCATTTTGCGGATTTTCCCCCGAAGCCACCCCCAATTGATTCAAACAACGAATCTTCAAAACAGCCGAGACGTGGTGCATCGAAGGGACAATTAGCAAAACCGACTAAGCGAGGATTCGTGCTTCAGCCGCTTGCGGAAGCCAGTCGGCGACTCAGCCGAACCGACTCAGCCGAACTGGGCTAACCCATTAAGCATTCCCGAAAAACCTTTGCGTGATTGACGAGCAATTCGTTCTCTTGAGTCGCCCCAGGACGCGAATCGAGTAACAACTCACCGGATGCCTCGATGATTGCCGTCGTTGGTTCAACCGTTGCGGGCGCGAGCCGCGAGAAAACCGTGACCACTTGATCAGGACTGCGATAATCAATGCGATAAATCCCTTGGCCGGCATCGAACTGCGTATGAATCGCCTCGTCGCACAAGATCCCTTCACTGCGCAGCTCTTTTCTCAATTGGATGAGTGATTGGTACCATTGCCACATGGCCAAGTTCCCCTCCTCTTTCGATTCAAGCTTTGATGATTCAAACGCCGTTGGATCGGTCGGCAGCATGCCTTGCGACCAATCATGTTGTGGATACTCCTCATGCCGCCCCGTCACGACCGCTTTCTGAAGTCGTTCATCGCCGAAGTCGACAAAGAACAAAAACGGTCGGTTCGACGCAAATTCTTCGCCCATGAATAACATCGGAATCGCGGGCGTTAACAACAGCAACGTCGCAGCCGCCCTTTGCGTCTCGATTGACGTCAGTTGATGAAACCGCTTGGCGAGCGGATGATTGCCAATAAAATCGTGGTTTTGGATTGAGTACACGAGCCCATGCGTCTTCACACGCTCATTCGGCGTTTCGCGACGGCGTTCTTTGCGTAACGTCCCTTGGTAGACATAACCTTTTGCCAACACCTGCGCCAAATCAGTCTCGGGACGATACGTGCGGTTCGACAATTGTTCGCCGGGTCGAACGGTCGCGAATACGCTGTGCAAAAAATCGTCACACCATGCAGCATCAAAACCAACTCCGCCATTGATTCGCGGGACCAACATTTCAGGATCATAAACATTGGACTCGGCAATCAAAAAGACTTTCCGATCGTTCGCCTCGGACCACTGAGTCACATGGTCGCTCATTTCCGCGACCACATGTGGATCGGATTCATCTCGAGTGCAATGAATCGCATCCACTCGCAAGCCATCAAAGTGAAAAGTATCGAGCCAATAGATCGCGTTGCTGATTACGAATCGGCGAACATCAATCCCCCAATCAGGATCGTCAAAATTGGGTGCTTCGCCCCAGGGTGTCGTATGGTCACTCGAAAAATAGGGGGCGAAATCGTCCAAGTAGTTCCCCTCGGGGCCAAGATGGTTGTAGACCACGTCGACGATCACGGCGACACCCTTGGAGTGTGCCGCATCGACAAGCCGCTTCAGCTCTTGTGGCGTTCCAAAATTGTGACTTGGGGCAAAAAATCCGACGCCATCATATCCCCAATTCCATCGACCAGCCGATTCCGCGAGCGGCATCAATTCAATTGCAGTGACCCCCAATTCGACTAACTCATCGAGTCTTTCGATCGCAGCTGCGAATGTTCCTTCGGCGGTAAAGGCACCAACGTGAAGCTCGTAAATCACCAGGTCGTCTGCCGCCGGTGGAACCCAGTCTTGATCGGTCCAGTCAAAATCGGGGTTCGTAACCTCGCTCGGCCCGTGCACACCAAGCGGTTGGTAATGCGAAACGGGATCCGGGCGTGGTGGCCCGCCGTCAACGGACAAGAAATAGCGATCGCCATCCCCACAGGCGTCCCACACGCCAAGGTGGTAGCCTTCGCTGTCTTTGGTCAAAGCGAACGACGAATCGAGACCAACCCGATGCACTTCGATGGTTTCGGCCAATGGCGCCCAAACAAGGAACCGGGTTTTCGGAGGCCCAACCGAGTGGGCGTCGAGATACGCATGGGCGCCAAGGTATCGATGCAACTCCATCGGAGGGATCGCACGCGGACTCACTCTGGGTTTCATTTGACAAGCAATCGTGGAAATTCAAAAAAGGTTAGACTAGGCCGTCAGTCATTGACACTAACAACTTCAGAAATCCGCTTCGTTAACGCAATCCCCTAAGCAATTCCCCAAGAAATCTTCATGCCAACACGTGTGCTATTGATGATCAGTTCGATGCGTGGAGGCGGCAGCGAACGACAAACCTTGCTACTGCTAAAGCATCTCGATCGGACTCGCTTCGAGCCGCACCTATATCTGACCGACCGAGCCGGCGACTTGTTGTGCCACGTTCCCACGGATGTGCCGATCCATTCGTTTGAAGATTTCAAAGATCCAGGGGGACTTTATTTCCCGGGACGGATTCATCGTCAACAAGCCGCACACCTGCGCAGCATCTTGGTCGATAACCAAATCGAAACCGTTTACGATCGAACATTTCACATGAGCTTTATCGCTGGCCCTGCATGCCAGAAAGTCAACGTGCCGCGGGTCTCGACGATTGTCAGCCCGCCGGAATTGGCATTGCCGATGGTCGAACACCGGTTCGTCGGCATGAAACGAGCGTTGTTGGCAAAAGCTTACCGAGCCTCACGATCCATTGTCGCGGTCAGTAAGATCGCGGCCATGTCAGCGGAGACTTATTACAAACTTCCGCCAGGGGTCATTCGAGTTATTCCCAATCCAGTCGATATCGAGTCGCTGCGGAACAGCTGCGAAGTCAAAGCCCCCAAAGCAGAAGATCATGTTGCTTTGGTTTGCGTTGGCCGTATGACGGCTGAAAAAGGGCACGCCGACTTGATACGTGCCGTTGCATTGACCCAATCGACTTGGCCGGACTCTGCACCGCCGCTGCGCTTAACCATGATCGGTGACGGGCCGCTTCGCGAAAACCTTGAAACGCTCGCCCGCGAAACGGTACATCAACACGCGATTGATTTTGTGGGCATTGACTCGAATCCGGCACAGGCAATCGCGGCGGCCGACGGTCTCGTGTTGCCATCGATCTTTGAAGGGATGCCCAACGTCGTTCTAGAAGCCATGGCGATTGGCACACCCGTGATCGCCACGCGAGCTGGGGGGACGGTGGAACTGCAATACAACGAACCGACCATTTTATGGGCCCAGCCGAATGATCCCAAATCGCTTGCCGAAGCAATTCTTGAATTTGCGACCCACCGTGGCGAGGCTGACGATCGAGCGATAGCCGCAAGCCGCTATGTGACGGAGTTCCACAGCATTGACCGAGCCCTCAAGCATATCGAATCACTGCTACTCGGCTAGCAACGTTTTGTTTTTCCCCAAAAATGCAGAGCTGACAAAACCAAATTCACGGCTGGATTTGAATTCGATTCTCAACCATCCGGACGCCGGGTTCCAATCGCATCAGCAATTCACTCATACGGCGTTCGCGTTCACTTTGAACTGTTCCATTTAGTACTGCCGTTTGACCATTCATATTGACGTTCACATTCGGCAAACGACCTTGACTTGGCAGGGATTGAAGTTGCCGCGTCAATCGCTGCTGAGTACGAAGGGGCGACACCGGCGGTACCTGGATTGCACTTCTTAGCCGAGTACGAATCGCGGGAGTAGTAGCGCCACCGGCATTGTTTCCAAATAAGTTGCCAAATCCACTGAGCCCGCCAAGCCCGCCGCCGAAACCACCACCAAACCCGCCGCCGGCTCCGGTATTATTGCCCGAGACCGCACCGAGTCCAAAACCTTGACTGGAGTCCGAACTATCACCGATCGAATCGCCACGCTGGATAGCCGAAAAAGCGGTGCTGGGATCGAGGGCGCCTGCAATACCAGTGGTTTGGTCGCCCGTTTGACTCGCAGGATCATTCGTTGTCTGAGCATGTACAGGCAGAGCAGCGAGCATTCCGCCGATGAAAACCATAGCTCCCAAGCGAACGTGTATCATTTGGATATACCAAGAAAGCGGTGAAAAAAGTACGAATACGAATCGTTTCATTGTAATCGAGTTCGACCAACGAGCAGCTTTTTTTGAGTTGCACCCAAGACTTTCCAAGCATTCTCGAATAAAACATTGTGCAACCTGCCCTCCCAAACGAGAAAACCCATGCAAACGCTCCCTCTGCGCCCTTTGTTCTTCGCGGCTTTCGCCACATTGGGGTTCGCCTTTAGTTCCGCTTCGGCATTGGCCGAAGAGGCCGACGTTCCCGGTGCTCCCCACCTGATTCCCGAAGATACCCTGCTATACCTTCGCATTGACAATGCCGACAAACTGCGTGAGGGGATGAAGGATTCTTCGTTGGGCAAAATGCTTGACGACCCGCAATTAAAACCGTTCGCTGGAGACATTTACCAAACGTTGTCTGATTTGTTCGCCGAAATTAGTGACGAGGTGGGCGTTTCGCTTGACGATTTACTCGCCATCCCAAGCGGCCAAGTTGCCGCAGCGATGATGCCGGGCAACCTGCCTGATGAAGAGTCAAGCAACGCCAAACAGGCCGATGACGACGACTCCGAAGAAGCGATCCGACGACGAATTGCACAAAAACGGCGCGAGCAAAATTCGCTCGCCGGTTTGTTCATCGTCGACGCTGGGGACCATGTTTCGGAGTTACGAACCATCGTCGAGCGATTGGAAAAGCGTCTTATTGAATCAGGATACGTTCGTCGAGCAAGCCAAATCGAAAAAGTTGACCTCGTTCGTTTACTGCCGCCACGAAGTGGGCGACCCGAGATCGAATTCTTCGAGCACCAAGAAACGATCGTGTTTGGGATTGGCCATTTGACGGCATCCAAAGTGCTCGATCATTGGCTTGAGCGTAGTGAGGAGCGGACGTTGGCCGACAGTGCCAACTTTGGCAACGTCATGAGCCGATGTGTTGGCGCCGAATCGACTCGGCCGCAAATGACTTTCTACGCTGATCCCTATCACGTGATTGAAAGATTGGTCAAACGGGGTGGGGCAGGAGCCTTTGTTTGGCCCATGCTCGAAGATCTCGGTCTAAGCAAAATCCGGGGCATTGGGGGCAGTTCGTTCCGTGGTGGCGAAACCTTCGAGGACATCAACCATCTACATATCCTGATTGACACGCCGCGTGATGGGTTCTTCGGGGTACTGCGACCTGAAACCGGCAAAATCACACCACCAGACTGGGTCCCCGATGACGTGACCGCCTACTCGACCGTTCATTGGGACTTTGCCAAAGCGTACGAAAATCTCGACAAGATTATCGCCAAGTTTCAAGGCGAGGAACCGCTGAAACGTTTTGTTGAAGACCCGCTCGAAAAAGCAGCACGGTTGAATGTCAAAGCAGACGTGATCGAAAATTTGACCGGACGTTACGCCAGTGCCACGTGGTTGGAACCGCCCGTAAAACTGAATAGCCAAGTCGTTGCCTATGGGTTTGAACTTAACGACCCTGAAGTAGCCAAGAGTGCCATCGCACGGTTCCGGGAAGTCAAACCGGAAGCACTCAAGGTGGACACTGTCTCGGGCATCGTCGTTTACAGTCCTACACGCGTTCGGCGAAACATGCCCAAGGGATTCCGTCAGCCGACCCCGGGATTTGCGATCGTCGACAATTGGTTGTTGCTTAGCGATAGCCGGCCCATGCTTGAACGCGCAGTCAAAGCCAAACAGGGTGGATTGCCTCGGTTGGCCGAGGAACCTGATTTTGATTTGGTCGCCAGCGAGCTAGGAGGCAAGTTGGATGGAGAGAAACCGTTCATGATCTCATTTGTTCGCGGCGCAGAACATTTGAGACTTCTTTACGAGTTGGCAAAGAGCGAAGACTCTCGCGCGTTCCTTCGTCGCAGAGGGGAAAACAATGTTGTCGCCCGCCAATTCGCTGAATTATTGCAGCGAAACCAATTGCCTCCCTACGATGAATTTGAAAAGTACTTCGCACCTGGTGGAATATTTGGATACAACGAACCGAGCGGCATCCACTTCGGCGCATTTAACTTGAAACCGTAGTTGCAAATGCTTTCTTCATCGCTTGGGCCGTTGCCGCCACTGCCGCTTCATTGTCCATCGCATTAAGCGTTTTATTAAAAGGCTCGGCTCGGACCGGGCCGTCGTAACCGATCTGAACCAGCGCGTTCAAGAACGATTTCACATCGATGACTCCCGTCACAGCAGGTAGTTCGCGAGCTGAATCGCGTTGCTCACTCACACTTAACCCAGCCGGAGCATCATTCAAATCGCAAGCCACCACTTCGCCATTGGTTAGCGACAAAATATCGTCAACCGATTCCTCGGCTGTGTACCAGTGCCAACTGTCTAGGACCAAGCCGACACTCGGTACGTCGATCGCATCGAGCAATTCTTTGGTTTCAGCCATTGTGTGGATAAAACTGTAGCGTGCGGAGGCTCGCGAGGTCCTGGGCCCGACGTATTCGAGCCCAAGGCGAAGCCCGTGATCATCGAGAATCTTGGCAATTTGGTGCAGCCGGTCCGTGTGCTGCTTGAAGTTTGCCAAATAGGTTAGCTCGTTGCTTGCGGGAGTCAGCCAAGTGGAAACTCGCGTGAAGCCCGCTCGCTCGAACGCACTAGCATGCGATGGCAATTCCTTCAAACCGTCATTGAACTTCGTTTTGCCACCACGAAAATCAACGGGCAATCCCGCCGCCCCCCAAACCAGCCCGGCTTCTTTTCGAGCCTCATTCAAGTCAGCGATCTCATCGTCGGAAAGCGAGGTGAAGGCCCCCGACCAAGCGTCAACCGCTTCGAACCCATGCTTGCTAGCCAAGACAATCAATTCCTCGAGCCCCCCATTCACACCGATCGCGCCAGCATTTAAATCGATCGTGAACTGACGTCCTTTTGCCGCATCCAATTCACCTGCCCAAAGCGGAGAAACCGATGCAATTGCGCCGGTAACAAACGAAAGCTGCTGAAGAAATCCACGACGGTTTGAGGGGATCATAGAAATGTTTCCCGGTAGGAGTAGCGACAAAAGGGAGGGAACAACCTTTATATCAGCCTCCATTTGCGAAACAACAATTTCTAGAAAAACTGCCGTGAAACTGAAAAAAAACTCAAGTTCGGTCCTCTAAAACACCATTGCCCTTGCCATCACAGTGCCATTTCACGCACGATGGTCGACGCTAAGGGAACGACGTGATCGGGCAAGGAAGCGCGAGACAACCCATCGTTCCACCAAACTCCACAAACGTCCATGGAGGGACGATTCGTGAAGAAGGCTTTATTCGCTGTGGCGATAGTGTTTGCAATTGCTGTTTCGGATGCACCGAGTGCATCGGCAGCCAACGCGATCTTGATTGATTTCTCATCTGCACATTGCCCACCTTGCAGGGCGATGCAACCGATCATCAGCCGCCTCGAACAATCGGGCGTTCCAGTACGTCACGTCAACGTGGAAACCGAGCAAGACCTTGCTCGACGCTACGGCATCCGCCAAACACCAACCTTTGTTGTCGTTTCCGATGGCAAAGAAGTCACGCGATTGGTCGGCATGCAATCTTTACAGGATCTGCAATCGGCACTGGCAACCAATCCCGGTGGCCCCTTGGTTCCAACCCGATCACAAGCAAAATCATTTGAACAATTCCCATCGCCTCAGACTCGCTTGGCACCAATGGGCGCGTTTGCCCCATCCAATCAAACACTCACTGCAGCGTCGACCATGGGCGCATCACCGTCGGTAGAAACGATGCCAAGCATCCGCTTGGCAGATGCTGTCGAACGAGCCCAAGCCGCAACCGTTCGGCTGCGTGTCCACGACGGACGAGGCTACGGTGCTGGCACAGGAACCATTGTTGATACCCATGGCGAAGAAGCACTTGTATTGACTTGCGGCCATTTGTTCCGTGAAACCAAAGGACAGGGTAAAATCGAAGTAGACCTGTTTGTCGGTGGCGAAACTCGCACGGTACTCGGCCAAGTCATCGATTATGATGCCGAGGACCGTGACATCGCGTTGGTCGCAATTCGCCCTGGTTTTCCCATTGAACCGGTCCAAGTTATCACATCCGGAACCCAGGTCAGTACGGGGCAAACCGCGTTCAGCTTTGGTTGTGATCGTGGCGACGACCCTTCACGACGAGACACCCGTATCACCGGCGTTGACAAGTACAACCAACACCTAGGCGTTTCGAATCTTGAAATTCAAGGAGCACCGATCGATGGCCGAAGCGGTGGCGGTCTATTTGACGAACAAGGACGTTTGATCGGCGTTTGCAATGCAGCAGACTACAAGGGCGATGTCGGCATCTATGCTGGCCCTGGTACCGTTCATTGGCAATTCGACCGAGTGAACCTAGCCCATCTATATAGCCCCAAAGCAGACCCGATAGCAGCACAAACTTCGGGACAAGGGCAATCAGCACCACCAGAGCGTATGGTCAGTTTGCCCAACGACTCCGTCATGCCTGCTGGGCTTCCCCTATCAGCGATGCAGCCGTCGGCAATCGCAGAGAACTCCGATCAAGAAGTGATCGTGATTGTCCGGGACCGAAGAAATCCAGCGAATCAATCGCAAGTGATGACGGTCGCGGAGCCGACCGCCGAATTCATGCAGATGATCGAACGTTACGCTCGATAGGCTGAGAGGCGACGCCCTGTATGGGGTCGCAACAGCGACCAAAGCGATCAACATGTCATTGGCCAAAGAAGGCATGTCCACCTCATGACCGTAGCGACGGCGAGCTTGTATTCATCACTCGCCTTACGACTGAGTGCCAAACCATCTTGGGGCAATCAGTAATCCGAAGGACGCTCAACTACGCGATCGATTCGATCTTAACGCGAGTATGAATTTGGCGATGTCCTGTGCGACTCTTGCTGTGCTTGCGTCGACGGAACTTTTGGACGTAAATCTTCTTGTCCTTCTTGGGCCCAATCACCGAAGCGGTCACGGTCACGCCATCCACCGTTGGCGAACCGAGTTTCAACCCATCACTGCCGCTGATTGCGAGTACCTTATCAAAGGTAATTTCCGAGCCTTGGGAAAGGTCACGAAAGTCGATATCGACCTCCATACCTGGTTCAACACGATATTGGCGGCCACCATCAACAACGATAGCGTACATATTTATACTCTTAAGATTCTGTCAGTAAGCGGTTAATCGAGCGGCGTAGTCTATCGACCAAGCCCGCTCAAGTACAGGCCTCGAGCCGAAATTGCCTGTCGAAAGTGACCAAAAATTGTCAAATACGTCGCCAAAAACTGGGAAAAATCAGCACAAGGACACTAAAAACCTCGACTCGGCCCAGCATCATTAACCAAACGAACAGCAGTTTCGCTCCCTGACTGAACCGCGAATAGTTCTGGGTTGCCCCCACGACCCCCAATCCGGGGCCGATGTTATTGAGCGTTGCCGCGACCGCACTGGCCGAATCGAGCAATTTTTCATCAATCGTCCCTTCGCTCATCAATTCTGAAATCTCTTCCTTCGATTCCTCGATTCGCTCGACCGCCTCTTGGGGTTGAGACGCTTCGAACTCCGTTATCGCCTGCTCCGTGACTACCCCCCAAGTGCTGTTGGGTTCAAACGTGATCAGTAACAGCCATGAGAGAACGAAGATCGCTAAAATCATCGTGAAATAGACCAAGATGCCGTGTGCCAAATTCGGATCATCCACGGTCACCCCGCCCACTCTCAGCAAACGAACCACTCGCGGACGATGAGCCTTTTCGATTTCGTGGCGAAGAATGTTATAGAACAAAACATGGCGAATGACTTTCAAACCGCCACCGGTGCTGCCCGCACATCCGCCGACAAACATAAGCAGCAGCAGAATGCCACGCCCAAAATTGTTCCAACCATCAAAATCGGCTGTGCCGTAACCGGTCGTGGTGATGATCGAGACAACTTGGAACATTCCGTTACGAACCGAATCACCGATCGAGCCAAACCCAACATCCCCTGACTGCATGCCAAAGAATACGATTCCCGCCGTGACCGCAACAATGACACCAACAAAGGTTCGGAATTCCACGTCACGAAACAACTTGCTCGGTCCACCAATCAGCGTCAGATAAAGCAGCGTAAAGTTGGTCCCCGCCAAGATCATGAACACGATGGTTGTGTATTCGATCGTTTGGCTGTCAAACCTACCGAGACTGCGGTTGTAGGTACTGAACCCACCGGTCGCCATTGTCCCAAAGGCGTGACAAAGTGAGTCAAATAGCGACATCCCTTCGACCAAATACACGACGGTCAAAATGGCGTTGAGTGCAATGTAAATGGCGGCGAAAACCAACGCGGTGTGCTGCATCCGCGGCATGCTGCCCTCTTTGGTTGGCCCCGGCATTTCGGCTCGCATCATCGCTTTGCCCGCTGAACCTTGCCCCAGAATGGCGACGAATAAGACCACGATCCCAAGTCCACCAAGGAAGTGGGTCCATGACCGCCAAAACAGAATGCAATGGGGAACAAGCCCCGGTGTTTCCAGATCTGATAGCACGGTTGCCCCGGTCGTGCTAAAACCCGATTGCGATTCAAACATTGATTCAATGAACGTAATCGGCTCACCACTCGCGATTTGCGTTCCACTCAAATAGAAAGGAAGCGCCCCGAGGACCGTCGCCAATACCCAGCTCAATCCGACAATCGCCATCGCCTCTTTCTGATAAAGGGGGCCGCCGCGATGACGTCTGCCAATCATCCAAAGAATCGCCCCGACGACGACACTGATCGCCATGCTCTGAAGCAATCCCGTTACCGCCGCCGTTTCCACCGCAGTGGCCGCGGGTAAGTAAGTCCGGTCCGCCATTGCAGGAAACGCGAACGGCAAGGCAAAGCTCATCGAGCCGCCAATCAGCATGCAAATGGTGCCGAGCACCCGGAACAGAAGCGGATAATTCAAAGCAACTTCGTAGAGACGCGAAACGAAAATGAGTGTGACTGGCCGCACAGCTTAGCGACATATCCTACCATTTCGTAGTGCGGTGCGATCTCAAGCGAAGCCGGCTACCGCTCCGTTTGCGTTCGCCCGCTCCCGTTGGCCGCTAGAATCGTGTCATGATCACATCAATTTCAGCGACAACCGATGTAGCGCCGCACCTGGCACCAAGCTTTTCATAACCTATTGTGATACGTTTCTTATCCGCCAAAGCCTAGCCGAGTGCCAAAACACCAAGCGTTTTCGCCCACGTCGCACTGAGGCTGCCCAGCCGTTCATTGTTTGCAACGCTCTGAAGCGACTCGAACAACCCTTCAACACGCTGGATTCGCTCACCAAGTTTACCTTTGGCGAATTCACCCCAACGCGGATCATATTGATGGGAGGTCGGGGAAGAGTAACTTAATGTCGCATCCTTGCCGGTCATGTGTGTCTCGTGAATGAGTTCGTTACACCATGAATCTACGGCGACCGCCGACGCCCCCAAAGCAATGAGCTTGACGGCATCATCGGGTGACACTTTCCCGGGAACCACCCACAGCGGAACCGTATTGGCTTTGGCTGCGTCCATCACATAACGTGCCCGGCGGGTCAATGCGGCTAATTCGAGTCCCTCAAGCGATATTTCATCGAGTCGCAGAATAATGCCATCGGGATGAGTGGCAACGATCGCAGGCAATTCCTTTTCCAATCGGTAAGGCCCCAATGAAATGAAGACTGCCGCAGAATCCACGAGTCGACGAAGTTGCTCGACTTTGGTTTCGAGGTGTTCGATCGACACAACATCGGGCGGAAAGGTCGCCGCGGGAACCCAGCTGCCGCCCGCAACAGGCGATGTCGTCGGCGTCGCTTCCCATCGTTGTATTTGCGATGGCGAATAGGCAAATCGTCCGGATACGTCTCGCTGTATTGATAGCCGAAGATCCACGACGGATGAGCCGTCAAAGTCCCCGACGGTCAAACCGTAGCGTTCCGAGCGATAAGGCAACATACGTGGATAGCTGCGATGCACCGTCGTGTCTTCTCCGTCAACCGACTCTGAATCTCGGCCGCTATGGAAAACGGGCTCACAATCAGGCCCCGCCAAGTCGCTCCGCAATGCAGCAACCAACACGCCAAGTTCACCAACACCGACGGCTAGGTTGTCCGCTTGATCGGCTGTCACTTCGTGCCACGGCGGATCGTACCAAAACAGCGGCAAAGGCAGCGGAACCGACGCCCCAAATTTCCGACGTATCTCACTACGCACGGGATTGAGGCTCCCACCGGTCCAAGGTGTGTTGGTCGGCGGCGGCAATAGATGCAATGGAGAGAGTCGCTGTTTCATCGTTTTAACGCCAATTGGGCACCACTTCGCCGCGCTGCGTTGCTTCGGCTCGCAACATTGCTTCGGGAACGATTCGTCGAAACTCCTTCGCATCGCCACGAATCGATGCGTTAATCAGCAGCAACCCCAAACGCAGCTCTTCTCGTTTTCGCAGCGGGGCTTCGGTGACACCATCGGCCAAACTCTTGACATTGCCTCGAATGAAGACTGTCACATTGTTCATTGCGTCACCCAGCCGGCTGCCTGCATCGCCACCGATTACGATCATTCCTCCGAGTGCACCGACGCCTGCTTCGTCCCCTACATTACCACGCACGAAGATACTGCCTGAACGCATCCCCGCACCACATCGGTCACCGGCCAAACCGAAGATTGCAAGTGTGCCACCGGTCATTGCAACGCCCGCCCCCGCACCCGCATTGCCGCTAATTCGCACCGCGCCGCTACTCATCCCCTCAGCCACTCCGTGCCCCGCGTTACCACTCAGCCGAATGTCGGCTTGGCGGTTGTAGGCGAAAGAGTAGTCGCCTAAATGCCCTTCAACATGGATACGAACCGGATGATTTAATCGCATCATCGCAGCATGCTGGCCGCTCGCACCAAGGACTTGAATTTTGGTTAACTCTTCGTCCGATTCGCTAGCGGGCACCTTTGTGATTTGTTGACAAAGTTCCTCGTCGGACAAATCAACCATCGAGAAAGCATGCGTCACCCCATTCGACATGAACGCCGAATCTCTTAACGGGGAACTTGGATCTTTGGACGGCATGGTGATCTGATTGCGGTTGTTGATCTGATTGCGGTTGGTGGAATCGCGGCACGAAAAGGAAACGCCGCTCGGTTATTGTATCATCGAACAATCGATTGAGGTAATTCCAAAACGACTCATCCGCCCACGGCTATCAAATCATTCCCGCCAACTCGGTCGCCCGATGCACCCGCGCGATGCCAATCATGTAGGCGGCCGTCCGCAACGAAACATTGTGTTTTTTCGCAGTTTCCCATATTGTTTCAAACGCTTCATTCATCGTGTGGTCAAGTTCCTGGCGGACCCGATCGAGTGACCAACGGTAATGCTGACGGTTTTGAACCCACTCAAAATAGCTGACCGTTACTCCGCCTGCATTGGCTAGGATATCGGGCAGTACGATCACACCACGCTCCTGTAGCACGATGTCTGCTTGCGGCAAAATCGGGCCATTCGCAGCTTCGATGATCACCTTGGCACGAATATCGTCAACATTTTCTTCGGTGATCACGCCTCCAAGCGCTGCCGGAATCAAGACCGAAACGTCCTCGAGGTTTAGCAACGCATCCCGCGGAAGTACCTCGCATGGCTCAAAACCTTCGATGAACCCCTTGGGGTGTTTCATCGTGTGACGCAACAATTCCCGCACCTCCAATCCCTCCGGATTGTAATAGGTACCGGTGACGTCGCTGACCGCGACGATTGGAAATTGAGCTTCGCTTAGAAATTTTGCTGCATGTGTTCCCACATTTCCGAATCCTTGGATGGCAATGTTTGTGGCTTCCGGTTTCATCCCAAGCCGACGAACGAGTTTGACGGTCAATGTTCCGACGCCACGACCGGTTGCTTCTTCTCGCCCGCGTGCTCCGTATTCTTCGACCGGCTTTCCGGTAATCACAGCGGGATTGAACCCGTGATACTTTTCCCATTGATTGCGAAACCAAGACATCACCAGATGATCGGTCCCCATGTCAGGAGCAGGAATGTCAGAATCAGGACCTACGACATCATGAATTTGGTCCACAAAGGCACGCGTTAATCGTTCGATTTCTCGTTCGGATAGCCGAGTAGGATCCACTCCGATCCCGCCCTTTGCACCACCATAGGGCAGATTCACCACAGCCGTTTTCCAAGTCATCAAACAGGCAAGCGAACGTACTTCGTCGAGGTCTACTTTTGGATGAAATCGCAAACCACCTTTCATCGGCCCACGCGCGCTATCATGCTGAACGCGGAAACCAACGAAGTTGGCTAATTGCCCATTGTCCATTTCGATCGAAACTTGGACTTGGATTTCGCGATTCGGCATCAGCAACGCTTCACGCATGGCAGGGTCAATTTTCAAGTGCTCTGCCGCGGCATCAAAAAAGATTTGGGTTGCTTCGAACGCTCGCATCTATCGGTCACTCCAATGATGAAGAAAAAAACATCATGCAATAGAATAGCACGACTGGAAGTCCCCCTAAGAGCAGCGACAGATGTCAGCCCTTTCCTGCAATCCCGTTTCGTGCAATACCTTACAGTGCAATCCTACGCCGAGCGTCGGACTTCGTGCACCGGTGCGATATTGGAAATGCTTCGTATCCATTTAGCTATTTCCGCACGACTGGGGGCTTTGGCTCCGCGCAGGTAACGCCGTCCCGCCGAGGTGGTGGAATAGCGAAGCACCTCTTGATGCAAGAAACTGATGTCGCACTTTGCCAAATCCGCAGCATTTCGACAACCTGCGCCAGCCAACATTTGCACATCGCGGGCTCGCAAACCAGGGACCTCGCACATCAGCGTCGTCTGCGTTTGCCATAATGCGACGGTTTCGTCAGTAATCCAATAGGTCGCAAGCTGCTTGGCAACCACTTCGGCAGACGCGTCGAGAAACTCACCGACCAAGTGGATCCCGATCGCCTCGAATCGAGCAGCCGTTTTGGGGCCAATCGACGGGGCATCGACCAACGCATCTCGCCGCGAAAGACTTCCAAGCTGCGGCGATGGGCGATTCATCGCAATCGACACAGGATTCCCGCGCTCATCATATCGCACCGAAGTGCCGGTGGTCTGGGCCGCTTCGGACGCGTCGACATCGACATCTGCAAACGGATCGACATCTGCAAACGGATTGTCGGAATCCGCCGCCGTCACGGCAATCTTCGTTTCCGTCGACTCCAATTGCCGCTTGCGTTGGGCCTTCCAACGAAGCTCGTCGCGGTGCACCTTGACTACACGGTGAACCACATCAACATCACTAGGCAAATGCTCGCGAACGTCGCCGGTGCGTTGGTACTCACCAAATAGCTTTTCAATCTTGATCTTTTGAACTTTCGATTCAATTCGGCGAAGCCACAAACGAGTTGGCACCTTGATCGTCGACATCAGCATCGGCAGTGTTAGTGATCCAGTGGGCAAAGGCTTTGCACGAAGCGACTCCGCATCGAGCGAGGCTCGCTCGAGCACGCGAGCCCACCCCGTAATCGCCAATCCAAAAAGCTCGCTGAGCATCGCATGGGTGTCATGGTCAAAACCGGCCTGCGGGTCTTTCACGCCCTCATCCAATCGATAGTGATCAATCAAGAATTGGTACTTTCGGTTGGCAAAACGGGCTCCATGCAAAATGGCTTCTCCGAGCCATCCGGGATGGTCCGACATCTGGAAAACGACTCGAAGCTCATCATCGACCCAATTTTGATAGATCGAGTGGTACGATTTTGTGACGCTCCATTCAATCGGTCGATGCAACACCTTTTCACGTTCGCATTGGGCCGTGTGCAGCGGCATCATCGGGTCCGTGAAGTAATGACTAAGTACGCCAGCCGCATGAGCCGCGTCGCGGAAGCGATCCGTTCGCAGGTATTTCATCAGTCGGTCATACCATTGATGAGCCACTCTCGGGGCGCCGCCCCAATAGCCATCGTTCACATGGACGACATGGTTTTGAAAATCACGGAACCGAGTATCGGGGTCTTTTGCGCCCGTTAAATATCGGTCATGGTGCTGAAGCAGTAGGTTCGATAATCGTTGGCCGCTGTCGGTTTGAACAAGGGGAAGGGCATCGATTGCAAAATAGTGATGCGTACTTCGGCAGTGAGCCGCTCGCAAAATCGAAAGCAGTGGTTTCATCACGTCACGAACCGTTGGCGTTTAGAGAGTCTTTCATCAGGACGGAGTAGCCGCACCGGCCCAAGTCTGCCATCTTTTTCGCCACGACGGCAAGAGAGATCCGGGAATCGACTCGTCTCGTTTGCCCCCCCGTTAGCTTTGCCACCGATTACTTTGCCACCGACTTACTTTGTCACCGACTTACTTTGTCACCGACTTACTCGATGACAGTTCGCTCGCCTCGCACTTTTGCAACCACTTCGCCGTCGACGTCGGCAAAGCTAGCAATGGCTTGCAACCTGAGCGGGCCGTCGCCGAGTTTGCTCAGGTCGATCGACGAGGTGCCGCTATCGCCTTGGATCATGACGAGCGACTGGTCAAAACAGAATATTTCCACCGACTGGGCTTCTTTACACAACACAGAAACGTCGGCTTTTCCCGCTTCGGTCACTTCCACCTTTAGAACGGGGGCATCGTATCGCCCGGGCGCACGAAAGGTTTTCGCGTATCGCATCATCGGCTCGGTAGGATCTTTTCCGACAACCGCCAACGTGATCTGTAACTCACCCGAGAGTTTGTCGGGGAATCGGAGGTTGTAATTCGCGAGCGCCGGCGCAGCCTGAACGAGTTTCCCATTGACAAACAACTCCGCGTGGTGAGCCTGAGCGGTGGGGGATTCGGTTTCTTTCGCGCTCCGCCGAATTCCCACCACGTTGATCAACTCAGCCTTAGAGCCAACCGTTGACTTCATCGCCATCTCGACTTGATCGATTGGTGGACGAGCAAACGGTTGACACAATGGATCGCCGACGATCAAGGTTTGATACGGCGAGGTAATTGACAAATAAAACGCTTCGATTGCGGTCACGCCATCCGCATAATATCCATACATCATCGGATGCGGAAACTTGAATTGCAGCGAATAGGGCTCTGCAACGGAGCCACTACTCATCGCCGCCCCGGCATGCAGCAGGGCATTCAACTTAGTTTGTGAGGCGGTGTGGTAATTGGCCCCATGACTGGTCAAGTTATCGGCAATCGCGCCGGGCACAAATTTCCACCGACGTGTTAGCAAGTCAAACGTCGCCACACCAAGCATTAGTCCACACACATTGACGGAGTCTTTTGGTAATGCGCCATGAACAATCTTTGCCATTTCACCTTGATTGCTCAGATAAACCAGCGTATTTGCGATCCCCGGAAGCCTTGTCTTGGTTCGCACATCGCCCGTGAGCGTGAATAGGTATTCGCCATCCGGATAGGTTCGATCGGCGGTAGCACTCCGTTGAAGCACTTCGACGGCGCGATCGATCGTGCTGCCGTGTGCATGGACCGTACCAAGCATGCAACTTAACAAGAACGAGATCCCACCATCTTTGACGGGAACCGCTTCACCGGATGCCATCCATCCACGTAGACTCGAAAAGCCAACCGGGCTTTGCATGCTAAGCGGCGCGGCGTTCATCGCCTTCACCGCCGATGCGATTGGCTCGTCTTCAATGAGAGCAGAGAGAAGTTTGGTTTCTTTCAGGTAGCGAGCATAATCCCATCCACCTGCGATCGCTTTTCGCAACATCTCCGCTGCAGCCTGGGGATCGTCGGCGGCAGAGTAAGCTTCGGCGGATTTAATCGCCAATGCAGTAAGGGTTGGATGCGTTTCAAAAAGGGCCTTCAGCGACTCGGCGGACGCTTTCGCAGTGTCACTTTCCAAACCTTCGATGGCACTATCGTACTGCTCGGCCTCTTCGCCCGAGAAAGGATTGCGAAAGGTTCGTTGAAACGTTCCACGCGCATAGAGGTTGGATTCCCAGCCCAAATAGCCCGCTTCGTCGGCAAGAATGAAGCGATAAAAGAATGTCAAACCGGTTAACGATGCGGTACCACTTTGGTACTTCTTTGCCGCCGTGTCGGTGAGCCGAGCGGTGTGCTCTTTCACCGTCACCGAAGTGGGAAACCCTGCCGAATAGGCGATCACCTTTGCTTGCCCGGCAAGCCCGCGTTTGTCAATCGTCTCAAGCAGTGGCATCAGAATCTTGGACTTGAAATCACCCAATTCAATCGTCAACCGCTTTGGCACATCCTCTAGAAAGATGACGTTTCCAGTTGGAATGTCGCGAAGTTCACAATAATAATTAGCCAATGTCCTCGATTCGGTTGACCCGGAATTGACGACGACAATCACATTTTCGGGGACGATACCCGCCGACGCTTGCGGAACATTTAAAATGCCCCAATAGACGATAAAAAAAACTAGCAAGCTGGCTTGCGGGCGTAAAAATCGCAAAAAAAGGTCCTCAACTTCGAGTGGATCAACGGTTCTTCAATGTAATCGAAACTGGCCCGATTGTCTGTCGCTGCCCTTTCGCATCAACAGCCAATACGGATAATTCTATAGCTGCTGTCAAATATGTTGGCTCTATCAAAGGTGCGTCCCAAGTTGAACGAAACGAAACCCCAATCGCTAATTGATCCATCGTTCTTGTTTCGGTTCGAAGTTCGGTTGACTCAAGACGATCTGGCTTGGACCACCAAAGGTTTGTCACTTCCTGAGAGCTGCCGTCTGCCTTCGTTCGGTGCTCTTGCTGATCGAAATGTGTTCGCAGATGTACGGATGGCTTGGAACGCATCCGGATTGGGCATTCAAGTCAGCGTAGCGGGAAAGCGTCAATTGCCGTGGTGCCGTGATTCGCGGCTTGACGACAGCGACGGATTCCACCTCTGGATTGATACACGTTGCAGTCCTGGGATTCACCGCGCGACTCAGTTTTGTCATCGCTTTCTTTGGATGCCGGCTGGTGGTGGACCGAAACGAGAGACCCCGGTCGCGGCCTGGATTCCGATTAACCGAGCCAGAGCGAATCCGAAACCGGTTGCACCCGATGCACTGAAGATCGCCGCAAGCCCTCGTCACGACGGTTATCAAATGTCGGGCTTTGTTCCTGCCAAAGCACTCACGGGATACGACCCAGTCGACCAACCTCGGATCAGTTTGTATTACGCAGTGATTGACCGTGAATTGGGGTGGCAAACGTTGACACTCGGCCCCGAATATCCTGTCTTGGAAGATCCGAGTTTGTGGGGCGAGGGCGAACTCAGTCGCGCATGAGCCCAATGCGATGATGTTGGAATCGATATTTTTGGGTGATGGTGTTCTGGCTGTTTCCAATGAATTGCCCGGGTCGCTGGCTCGCTCACAAACGAAACGGCAAACGCCATCAACAGGCAAAACAACGCTCGTCGAATGTAGCCCACTGAAATGTAGCCCCGTGAACTGTAGCCCCGTGAACTGTCACTACATCATGCCACCGCCACCCATCTGACCGCCGGGGGATGGCGAAAATGGATCCGGAAACACATTTGCCGGGGCGACCGTCGACGCGGCAAACATCCAAACGCCCAATGTGATGGCCAATAGAATGATGGCCAATCGTTTTCGCTGCCATGTAAACACCAACACCATTGACGCGGCCGTTAGTGATTGAGAAAACGCCACGATGACGCCCCAATGTGATGGTGGTTGTAGTGACAAACGCTGCCATCCAAAACAAGCCATCGCGATGCCAAGCGTTACCCAAAACAGGTCGACGAGCTCGATTTGGCGACGGTGTTTGGATTGCACCAAGAAGCCATTGACCAACGGACGCAGCGAAATCGCGATCGCAAATGTCAGCGTCCATTGGAAAAGAAGTTCGTCGAACCAGTAAAGCCGTTTCGTGCCATGCTGCATCAAGGAATCGAACACGTTGTGCGCTCCCGCTGCGTGGGGTCCGAGAAAGCCAAACAAGATAACAAGTAATGCTAAGAGCCCATGCCAACCTTTGATGCCGTACCAAGTGGCATAGACGATCATGACGTGTGCTACCAACGTGTAACCGGTGGCGAGCCCCAGCGAGAAAAAGGCAAGCGCAGCGTCAGTTTCTCTCAACGGAACCGGCTCGGTCGGATCGATGGACCAGAACCAAAGGGTTGCATGTAGCACTAAAAAGAGCGTGACCAGTTGCAATGCGACCGGCCAACGAATCGTCATCAAAGCGGCAGAGCGAGTTCGGTTCAAATTCAACGCCACAAACAGATGAGTTGCCAGGAATCCTGGCGCGAGTGCAGGCGTCATCCTCTTCTGCGAGAGGTGACTACCTCAAATCTAGCAGAATATGCATCGCCGATGCTATCAAAACCCGCTGTAAATCTGTCTTGGGTTCGCCGGTCGTTTCTGGTTACACTCCACACTTGCCTCTCTTCTCATATTTGTGTGGTCCGCGGCAAGGATGTTTCCGTGAAGACAGACGATTCCTACCTCGATCGAATCGAGCGAACCGAAAAACAACAAACATTGCGCCGCCGCGAAAATCAAAGTCGGCGCCGGCGTTATTACATGCTCGGCAGCATTTTACTAGTCGCATTTCTATTTTTAGCCGGCCCGAGTTTGGTCAGCCATTCACCGATGGGGCGATCGATCATCGCTAGCACTGCCGATGGTTTTGGCATCGATGCCTCAGCGAGCTCACTTCGCGTTGGGTGGATCACGCCGCTACGAATCAACGATTTGTCGATTACCGGACGCGAAGCAGGCAGTACGGTCACGATCGAGCAGCTCGACACCGAATTGACGATCCTCGATTTGCTTCAAGGTGAAACCAATCACCTCGGAGCCGTCTCGCTGCGCGGTGTCGATGCTGCTTGCGAAATGCAAAATGGACGATGCTCGATTGAAGATGACCTGAAGCACTTTTTTGACCAACCCAGTAGCGGCCAAACGACCACAGGCACAATCAACCTTCACGACCTTACCGTAAGAGTCAAAGAGACGGCCAATGACCAAACATGGACGTTATCTCAGGCAAACACAGAAGTCGAGCTATTGGCGACTTCCATACAAAGCAAATTCAGTGGAGTTTTGAGCGAACCACGCGGCAGCGAGGGGTCACTCCAAGGAACGATTGAATTTGGATCGGGCAACAAAGCGGACGATTCCGCATGGCATCTGGATCTGACTAGCGATTCGCTACCGCTTTCGGTTGTCTCTCTGGTACGTCGTCGCATCACGGATTTGGCGGATCATATTCCTGCCGAAGTGCGTGGCGACGCGACGGGCGCCATCGAAGTTTATGGAAGCGTCGACGGATCCATTGATGCGGTCGTGCGGCAATTTCAAGTTCGCAACTTGGCTGCTGCAAGCCCCTCTCAGAATTTGCGGCGATGGAACAACCAACTGGCGACCCTGGATGGCCGTTTGCGGATACTCGGCAATCGAGTTATCGGCGAAGGCTTGGTGGCAACAACGGACTTTGCACGCGTAACGCTCAATGGTGCTTTTTCCCGATCGATTACTTTGGTCGGTGCGAGCGACAATCCGGTTCGATGGCTTGATGCGCTCGAAGGTGCCGCGACGGCGGAAGTCGACTTAGCGTCGTTCGAACGAGCAATGCCAGGCGTATTGCCACTTCGACAAGAAGCGGAATTGGTATCAGGCCGAGTGATTGCATCGATCGAGTCGTTACCGTCACACGAACTTCGCCGTCGCAGCTTGAGTATTCGCAGCGATTCGATTCGAGCGCGTTCAAGTGGCCGCCCAGTGATGCTAGAACCAATTGATCTTTCCGCGATCGTTTCGAGCGATCAAAACCAAATTCGTGCCGAGCGATTTGATCTAAAGAGCAGCTTTGCATCGGCGTCGGGACACGGAGATTTACGTAGTGGCGAGACCAATATTGATGTCGACTTTGGGCGTTTGGTCACCATGCTGCGGCCGATTATCGACATTTCGGATTCGGCGTTTGCCGGATCGGCACAAGGAAAAATCCAATGGAATTCATCGGGCCAAAACGAATGGCGATTGGTTGGATTTGCCGATGCCCGCGAATTATTGCTGAGCTTTCCGAGTGGCAACCAACTTCGCCATCCATCGCTGCGACTCGACGTCGACGCGGTGGGAACGTGGAACGGTCAGAACCTTGATCTATTGTCGGTGGCCAATGCAAAACTGTCTAGCGCAGGCTTGAACATCCGAGCAGAATTGGTTCAAGGGATTCGAAACCCTTCCACAAAAACGGCTTTGCCAATTCGTATCCAAGGGGAAGGCCGCCTGGAAACGCTCGCCGGAACACTTGGACCATGGCTGCCGAAAAACCTGCATGACATTGACGGTGGTTTCACCATGAACGCTCGCGCCGAAGTGTCGGTCGCGTCGGGCATCGGTCGGTTGACCGCAGCTACCACTGAATTGACTCAGCCGCGCGTTGCGTACGGAGATCGCTATTTTTCGCAGCCGAATGTTAGAATGCAATTCGATGGCGAATACGATTGGACGAGTTCCGACATGCAGTGCCGCTCCATGACGGTCACAGGCGATGCGTTCTCGGCAGCTGTTCAAGGCGAAATAACCGAACAGTCGACCGACCTCGAAATCGCATGGCGAGCAATTCTTGAACGGATCCAAGGGAGCGTCAAAAGTCGCATTGTCTCACGACCAGGTGCCACGATCACGCAAGTCGGTTACCAAACCGGCCCACCTCCAAAAACCGAAGATTGGTTGGTGATGGGAGATTGCAATGGACGCTTTATCATCACGGGAAACGACCAATCGTACAACGTCGATACCGAATTTAATGGACAACGCGTCGCGCTGGTTCAACCCCCAAAAGCAAGTGCGGTTTCGCAGATGATGGGACCAATACCCAATCGACCATCCAGCTATGGCCAACCGCTGGGAGCCGCGCAAGTGGTTTGGTCAGAACCGAATCTGAAGATCAATGGCGTATTAAAGGTCGCCCCCACCGCGGGCGAGGTCGTCACCGATTCAATCAAGATTGCTTCGGATTGGTTCGCCAGCAGTTTGACGGGGCATGCCAATTGGAATGAAATGCAAACGGATTTGTCCGTAAAGGGACCGGCAAGAATCAAGATGGACGAAGTGGCGAAGCGACTGAGCCAATTGACTGGGACCACGATCCTTGCCGAAGGTATTCAAGAGACGCCGATTCAAATCAACGTCAATAGAAAGTCGGATGGGCACATCGCGATAACGGTCGCCGGCGATTTGGGCTGGGATTCAGCGGAAGTGGCTGGAGTCAAAATTGGCCACTCCACAGTTCCCGTTCGTCTTACGGAGACGACGGTGTTCGTTTCGCCGTCAACGATTCCCGTTGGCGATGGAAGACTAAACTTAGCGGGCGAAGTCAACTACCGACCGGGTCCCCTTTGGATGCGCGTGGAACCGGGACGGATTGCAGAATCGATCCGCGTCACCCCCGAAATGACCGATCGATGGCTCAAGTATCTCGCACCATTGGCGTCCGAAGCATCGCGCATTGACGGAACACTCGGTGCCGAACTTGACGAAGCGATCATCGTGATCGACAACCCCCAACAAAGTCGTGTGGTGGGGCGATTGAATATTGAATCGGTCAATATGAATGCGGGGCCACTAGGAAACCAAATCATCGGTGGCCTACAGCAATTGAAGGCGCTTTCACAAGCATCGCTTCCACAAACCGCCCCCAATCAATCATCAACCTTGATTCGCATGCCTGCACAAACGGTTGACTTCATGGTCGACCACGGCGTCGTCACTCACCGACGGCTATTTTTAGACATTGACCGAGCGACGGTGATTACCAGTGGCAACGTATCGTTCGATGGCCGAATGGATTTGGACGCTCAAGTGCCCTTGGACGCTCGCTGGTTAGGTAGCGATTTGCAAGGACTGGCTGGCCAACCCGTGACGTTACCAATCGATGGAACGTTATCACGGCCTAGCCTTGATTCATCCGGAGTTCGCAAAGTAGTCACGCAATTGGGAATCCAAGCGGTTCAAAGTAACGCCGAGAACTACCTGCAAAAACAACTTGGAAAAAGTATCGACAAACTCTTTGGTCGGTAAATAAAACGATTATTGCTACGATCCGAACGTGATCGAAACAATGCCTTCGGCCGAAGGCGGAACGGGTTTAAACGCTTTAGAAAAAACACTGGTTAGATGCTCGGCCGTTGTATTCCATCCAATCACCGTCAAGCCGAACCGCTTCACGGTATCGGGTGCCGTTTTTTCGGAAAGCGAATCGAAGACCGACTCGACCAACACCAACCCTTGCCCAAAATCGACAACCCCTTTCAATCGCAAGAGGCTCCCTTGGACACTTGCGATAGCATCGTAAAACCGATCACGATCGACAAAACGCCCCGGCACCGAACAACTCGCCAACTCTTCAGGCGGCGATATAGCCGGTGGCGTTTGACAAGCACGATGTTCGAGGGATTCAATCAGCGACCATTTTAGCTGACCTTCGACCGTTCGCCACTGAGCCGCCCTTGGATTCATGTCGGACAATATTTCCGACAATCGATCCACGTGTTCCTGGCAAGGAGCCAAATCGACCTTGTTGATCAAAATCGCGTCAGCCGCAGTCACTTGTGCCGATGCTGATTTTAAGTTGGGAAGGATTTTTGTGAAGTTCATGAAGTCGACCATGCAAACGTTGGCCCTGACTTCAAAGCGATGCTCATCTGCTCCAATATCCAGCCACTTATAAAGATCGCTCGTATGGGCAATCCCCGTCGCTTCGGCAATCACCAATTCGGGCTTCACCTCACTAGCAATGCGTCGCAACGTCTTTTCGAAATCCGTTTGAATGCAGGCACAAAACAGACTGCCCCGATTGAGTTCAAAAATACCGTCATTCACATGATCAATCAGTTGCCCATCAACACCAAGGCTGCCGAATTCATTGATAATCAGCGCTACGCGTTTGGATTTCAATTCGGACTGAGACAACAAGTGATTCAGAAGCGTCGTCTTACCCGACCCTAGATAGCCGGTTAACAGATAAACGGGAATCGTAATCATTGTAGCGACTTAATCCATTCCTTAATGACTGCGACTTCCGGCACCTCACGAGTCGATTGAACTCGGTATTTCGCCGTTACAATCGCCGGCGTCTGAGACAGTGGAATTCCAAAGCTACGTATTTCAAACTCATCCGTCACCACCGAAACATTCACGTCGGCACCCAATTCCATGACCGCGCGATCGACTTGCTGTCGAGTCGGTTCGCACGCTTCCTCGGTATCGCCGAGCACATAGACCGATGCTCGCTGACTTTGGATTCGATCCCGCATTTTTTGATTGATCCGCTTTTGAATTGCCGCGATCAATTCGTCACGCGGCGGAATTTGTGACACAAAAGTGATTTGGCCATCAATGCAAATGGTAGGAACATTCTTCACCATCAAACTGGTCATAAAGACAATCTCTTCCCGATACTTGATTTTGTGTTCGCGCCACTGAACAATCCCCTCAAATTCGGGCGTGATTTTTTGAACCGCTTCGACCATATATTGACATGGGGCACATGCTTCGGAGTCGAGTGTTATGATGTCGACAATCACTTTGTCGGTCAGCCCGTACTGCGACATGTCAAAGATGTCATCGAGCGAACGAGTCTCAGCCAACGTCGCGACCGTTTCTTGTCGATAGGGATCAATAACGAGCTTTCCAATCGCCTCCAAATTCTCAGGTGGCGTGTCGTACGCAATGTCGCATCCCGGCGCTAAGACAAAACCGTGGTTCTCGCCAATCGTCAAACACTGTACCGCGTTCTTCTCCGCATCTTCGGGTTTACCCAATAGCAACACGGTGGTGAGTTGAAGATTTCCGCCGAAACTAACATGGTGCTTTCGGCTAACGTCGCGAACAAAATCGAGCGGAATATTCTCATCGACACAAAGATTGTGTGCCCCCGTTTTGCACATTGATTCAACATTTTGCTGTGCATGACCACAAACGAAGAACGACCCGAGAGCATCCTTTTCACGAATAAAATCAAACACTGGCTTGGCGTATGGTGTGACGAATTGGGCAAATTGGTCAGGGCCGATTTGGCTCGTCATCGGATCAACGACGGCGATCACATCACAACCGGCATCGAGGTAATAACTTGACATTGCAACACCAACGTCGCTGCAAAAGCTGAGAAGTTTTTCGACATCTTCAGGGTCGTCAAACATCCGCATAAAAATGTCGGTCCCGAGCAAATGTAGCGCAAGAGTAAATGGACCGGTGATCAACCCATACAACGCTAGATCAGGATGTTCGGCGCGAAGCCGGCGTGCTACTTCAAGTACGAGCGGGATGCGACCGGCGTCAACATCGGGGACCTGCAACTCGCCGAGTGTCACTCCTTCGACAAGTGGGTGCGAGCTTACGGATGGAGGAGTTTCCTCCGCCCAATTTAGTCCACAACCCAGCGTCTCCGCTTCAATTTGCAGATCGAAAGCAACGGGGATTCCATCGGGGCGATACCGCGAGATGGCTAGATTCAACCCCTTATGCATTGCTTCGGTGCTTCGCAGATAATCCGAAGTCGGCATAGGAATAAGTGCCGCAGCATGGCAACCGACAAAAGGAACCCATGGGGCACGAGCCGTTTTTTCACCAAGGAATGCAGCACGCACAAGCTCGATTCCATGAATGTTTTCGGAAGTCTCCGGCATGATTTAATGTTCCGCGAAATAGAAGGTAAAAGGATCCAATGGTGGGAAGCTTTGCTGCCTTGAGTCTACCAACTTTCGACGAAACGGTCGACTTGCGTCAACTGCCAACGAGGCGATCGTAAAACGTGCGGGCGCGGCTTGGGTCGTCGGTTCCCTCAATCACCGCACGGCCGTCGGCGAAGAGTGTCAAACGAAGGCTGGCTTGCCGTGGTTCACTTACCCACTGAAGCCGAACAAAAAAACGCGTTTGCTGGACTTTGCCTTGACTTTGCCAGCGTTCAGCGAGCGATTGCAAATCAACACGAATCTTTGAACCCGGCGTGATCTGGACAGCGTTGCGACCGCACAGCACGATCGTTGAACCGCCGGCGGATCCCGAAGTGGCGGATCCCGAAGTGGCGTCGAGAAAATCGTAAACACGCTCTTTGCACGCCTGGCAAGATTCACTTAACGCAGGATCGATCGCCAATTCACGAATCCGGTTTTGCCAAAAGTCAAAGGACCAAACCTTGCTGTGAACGGAATCTTGGTTTCCCGAAAGCCACTTGATCGCCTCGATTGCCTGCAAACTGGCGATCGCGTGCGTTGCGGCGCCAATCACGCCGGCGGTGTCGCATGTAGCAACCGAGGCGGGGGGAGGTGGTTGTGGCACCAAGCATCGAAAACAGGGGCTTCCCGCTCCCGAAAACAATCGAACCTGTCCTGATGCACCGACACAACCACCATGGACCCACGCGGTGGTGTTTTTGAGCGACCAATCGTTAAGCAAAAAACGGATAGCAAAGTTATCGGCCGCATCGATTACTAAATCAGACCCTTGAAGAAGCGAATCGATATTGTCGGCGGTGACATCGGCGACAAGTGGTTCGATGGCGACTTTCGAGTTAATGCTCTCCAATCGCTCGGCAGCCGCTTGAGCCTTGGCGCGTCCCTGTGTCGCGTCAGATTCGTCAAACAGGGATTGCCGTTGCAGGTTGGTCCATTCAACAATATCACGATCGATCAACCGCAAGTGTCCGACCCCGGCACGAGCGAGGATCTCGCAGGCGACGGTGCCGAGCGCACCACATCCCAAGACACTGACGGTCGATTGCGATATCATGCTCTGGCCCGATACACCAACAGGCCCAAATTGAACCTGACGCGCATATCGACCATTTGCATCCCCTGTACCGGAGTGTCGATCATCTGTGATTTGATCGTCGTTAGAACCCTGCATTCTTACTCGCTTTTCGTCTCGTTAATTCAATTCCATGCGTTCTTACCAAGTACCCGACATTACGTTGCTTCGCCAGCGCGCGGCTTTACTCCGGTGCATCCGCACGTTTTTTGACGACCGTGGTTTCTTCGAAGTTCAACCACCCTGTTTGGCGAGCGACTGTGTTGTCGACCCCTATATAGATCCAATCACGATTGACGCAGACCAGTTTTTGATTCCCAGCCTCGATTTGCCACCTAGATTTTATCTGCAAACGTCGCCCGAGTTGTCGATGAAGCGAATGTTGTCCGCTGGGGCACCTTCTATCTATAGCGTTATGCCCGTGTTTCGTGCAGGGGAGCGAGGGGAACAACACAACATCGAATTCACGATGTTGGAGTGGTATGACGTCGGCGCCAATATGGAATCAGGCATCGAGACACTTGGCACATTGGTGGCCACAGTGCTCGGAGCGACTCGGTTTGACTGCGTGACTTATCGAACGGTTTTCCAGGCCAAGCTCGGTTTCGATCCGATTTCGATTCCGCTTAACTCACTCGCATCGAAGGCTTCCGAAGTGGACCACGAGTTGTCGATTCAACTCCGTGATGACCGCGACGCGTTACTGGATTTGTTGTTCACGCACAAAATTCAACCAGAATTGGGAATCGACGTTCCAATCATTGTCAAACAATATCCGCTAAGCCAAGCTGCACTGGCGCGAGTATGTGAAAAGGATCCGCAATGTGCCGCGAGGTTTGAGCTTTTTTCTGACGGCGTCGAATTGGCTAACGGTTATGACGAATTGCTCGATGCCGATGTACTACTCGACCGGTCCCGCGTAACGAACCATCGCCGCGTGGAAAGTGGACGTCAACCGATTCCGATTGAAACTAGTTTAGTCGCCGCGATGCGAAAAGGAATGCCCCCATCAACGGGCGTGGCGATGGGAGTGGACCGCCTGCTAATGGTAAAGACGAAAACCAAATCAATCGATAAAGTCCATCCATTTCCTATTGAACGGTCTTGAGTCATATAACTTGTCAGGCGTTTTGACTATTCAGGCGGATTTCGTTAGCACAATCCCATTATCAGCCCCATAGTTCCATTGCAGCGGTTAAAATGAATCGTCTCTTCACCACTATTGAGAGAAGTCGTTATGAACCAAGATCGAACTTCGACTAGGCGATTAGCCGTCAATGCAGCGTTTCTACGAGACATCAAAGATGATAGCCATCATTTGAAGGTGTTGCTAGAAAAAATTAGCCCGATGGTTTCGCATGAAAAAATTGCTGGCAATCATTGGCTAGAATTGATCAATTTGCTGTCCGAACTTCGGGACCAATTGGCTCTCCATTTTTCGCTCGAAGAAGCTTATGGCTATTTTGAAGAAGCAGTCGATACGGCTCCCGAGTTAAGCACCAAAGCGGAATCGCTTCGCAGTGAGCACTCTGAATTGTTCGAATCGATCCGACACTTAGTCGAATCGGCGGCAGAACTTCAACCCGACCAAGAAGAAAAAATTGCTCGGCTTCTGAAACGCTACAATGCATTCATCCGAGCATTCCAGACCCACGAAGAACTGGAATTAAATTTGATTCTTGAAGCACTTGAAAGTGACCTCGGCGTTTGCGATTGATTCTAGAACAATCGATTCATTCCATTGAGAGCTGCGACTCGGTACGCCTCGGCCATCGTGGGATAATTGAATGTTGTTTCGGTAAAGTACTCTAACGTGTTTCGCCCTTCGGGTTGGCTCATGATCGCTTGACCAATGTGGACGATTTCGGATGCGTTGGCACCAAAACAATGAACCCCGAGAATCTCGAGTGTATCTCGGTGAAATAGGATCTTAAGCATGCCGGTGGTTTCACCTGTAATCTGGGCACGGGCGAGTGAACGGAACAGACTGTGGCCAACTTCGTAAGGAACCTTGGCAGCAGTTAATTCTCGTTCGGTCTTTCCAACCGAACTAATCTCGGGACTGGTATAGATCCCGGTCGGTATGTCGTTGATCCGCAAATTGCCGTCGATTTTCCCAAGCATGTGCATCGCTGCGGCCCGGCCTTGGGTATACGCGGCGCTCGCGAGCGCCGGAAAACCGATTACATCCCCCACCGCGTATATGTGCGGCACCGAAGTCTGGAATTGCTCGTCAACCTCCAATTGCCCGCGACTGTTCGCTTCCAATGGTATCGTTTCCAGCCCCAACTCATCCGTGTTGCCCGTCCGACCGTTGGCCCAAAGGAGCGTGTCCGTTTTGAGTCGTTTACCGCTGACCAGATGCAACACGACGCCGTCGTCGGTTCCTTCAATCCGCTCCATTTCTTCGTTGTGACGAAGAATGACTCCTTGGTCACGGAGATGATATGCCAGCGCATCGATGATCTCGTCATCAAGAAATTCGAGCAGCTTTGCGCGAGTGTTGATCAAGTTGACTTTGATGCCCATATTTCGAAACATGGACGCGTACTCCGTGCCAATGACTCCCGCACCGTAAATAGCCATCGAGCCAGGTTGCGGAGGCATATTCAAAACGGTGTCGCTGTCAAAAATCCGTGGATGATCGAAATCGACTCCCTCGGGATGAAATGGACGCGACCCGGTTGCGATCACAAAATGCTTAGCTCGGATTGGATCACAGCCGCCAATCGTGATAGTGTGCTGGTCAAGGAATCGAGCGTTGCCACGGAGCACCGGAACATTGTTTCGCTCGTAAAACGATTGACGCATCGACACTTGTTTGGCAATGATCGCTTGGGTGCCACGCTGTAATTGGGCAAGCGACGGGCTGACATGAACACCCAATTCTTGGAAAATAGGGCTTTGCAGCGTCTTCATCGTCGAAGTGATCGTATAGCGAAGCGCTTTACTAGGGATGGTGCCCCAATGGGTACAACCACCGCCAATTTGCGTATATCTTTCCGCAACGGCGACTCGCATCCCGCCTTTGGTTGCCTGCATCGCCGCTCCTTCGCCGCCGGGGCCGGAGCCGAGAACAAGAAGGTCATAGTCGAATTGTGAATCGTTCATAACGGGTCGTTTGGGGATGTCGTTTCTCGTGGATGATCCAGCGGAACCAAATCGCTTTTAATTACTGAATAAGGAATGTTGTACGATGTTAATCGCGTGCGTCCAGACCGATATTGCGTTTGCTGATTTTGACAAAAACCGCCGCCAGCTTGTCCAATGGATGCATCAAACGGGCGAAAAGGGGGCCAACTTGGTCGTTATGCCCGAATGTATGCTGAGCGGATATGCATACGAAAGCCGTACCGAAGCAATCGAACAAGCGATCTCGGTCCATCATCCCGTTTTCTCGGAAATTGGCGAAATCGCAAAACAGTACGATATGCATGTGACTTTTGGTTTTCTCGAAAAAGATGACGATCACCTGTTTAATTCGGTAGTAATGATTGGCCCAGCCGGGATTGCCGGTCAATATCGCAAGATTCATTTGCCGCATTTGGGGGTCGACCGGTTTGTCGATCGCGGCGACTTTGCTTACCAGCCATTTTCCGCAGGTCCGGCAAAGGTTGGACTCGCAATTTGCTACGACTCCTCGTTTCCCGAACCAATGCGTGTGCTTGCCCTTGAGGGCGCGGACATTATCGCATTGGGTACCAATTGGCCTAGCGCCGCCCAGCGGACCGCCGAAATTGTACCGCCCGCCAGAAGCATGGAGAATCATATTTTCTTCGCAGCGGCGAACCGAATCGGCAGCGAAGGTGGGTTCGAATTCTGTGGACACAGCTCCATATGCGGCCCGGATGGGGTCATTTTGGCACAAAGCCATGACGCTCAACCGACGATTTTGTACGCCGACGTCGACTTGGAACAAGCCCGAAATAAGCGAATCGAACGCACTCCCGGAGCTCACGTGATCGACCGCTTCCAAGATCGATGCCCCCGCTTCTACGGGGCCATCACCAAAAAGACGACCAACAACGGTTGACCACAACGGTTGTAATAATCGTCAAGTAGCGATTTTCACACACTCAAAAAAATCGCCGTACAATATTTGGCGAGAATTTTTTTATTGACCGGGGATCAAGTGCTTCGCAGCCAAGGTCAATAAGTCGACAAGTGGTGGTCTTAGAGAAACAACTCTTTTTGATGCACAATCGTCGTCGGAGTTTGGTCCTGCTCAATGGCGCTGACGATATGCCGGTATCCTTTCTCGTTTTTGACGTACACTGCTTCGCCTGGACTGACATGCGCATTCCAATACTGCCGATAAATTTCGACCGTGTCTCGCTTCGAGGCCATCATGCTCGGAACGGCGTGCAACATAACCCGCGTTCGAACGCGCCGTTCAAATAGCCGGCTAAACATCGACGGCAACAACCGCCGCACGAAGCTATCTTTGGGGACATCCACAAACCGCTGGATCACGTAACGCGGGTCTGCCAACGGTGAAAGCGTCTCGCGCATTGCCACCGCAAATAAGTTGGCTTCATCGGCTGTTCCGTGTTCCAGGTAAACTCGAACGTACCCACCGCTACGATTTGAAATACGAACCGATCCACTTGAAGAAACAAGACCTGTTTCGCACAGTCCCCCGAGCACCGAACAGCTAATTTCCTGCACCAATGAATCGAGCGTCCAAAACTTTTTACTCTTTGGAAACGGTGGGTAGCCATGCGTGAAGTTGCTTCGCCGCGAGGCGATCTCAACCGCCTGAATGGGTTCATTGCTATACGGTTTTCCGACTCGCCATAAATCATACGCTTCACGACGTCGAGCGGATCGATGGAGCATATTCGAGTTAAGTTCGTCAATACGGTTATCGACTAATTCGGGTTTCATATCGGTGAACGCGGGATCGACGTGCCCCACCCCTTTTTCAATCGCCCCGTCATCGCAAATGCCATAGATCGTTTTATGTTTGCGAATAAAACGGTGGTAGTCGTCAAGCCCTTTGGTGAACTCTGGCGCAATGCACACAACGTCCCAATTATTCGCAACCTTTCGCGGTTCATCGGGATCAAGCCGAATTGACCGGCCTCGCAATTGATTGACAGTCATCGACGTCGTAACGGTCGAAAGATCAATCAGAACATTGACCTTGTTTGCATCCCAACCTTCACCGAGCAAACCGCGTGTACCGACCAAGCATCGTGTAAAACCTTGCTGGAACAGTTCCGTGATCATTTCAACATAAACTCTCGGGCACCAATCTCTTCCTCGGCCCGTGATTTCGTGAAAGGTGCCTTGCGGTGTGCTAGACAAATCAACCGAGACCGATCGTTCCGCCATCCATCGGTTTGACTCGTCCAACAAACGCACTACCAAGTCCGCATCAGCAAGCACCGTCGAACCTGTCAGCAGCACTGGATCAAGTTGGTTGGTCGCGGGGTGATCCAGTAACGTTCGAAACGCCGCAACAGCCCCCCCAGCTTCTTCATCCAATAGATGTGCAATGTCGGCTGAAATAGCGGAGGACTTTTCAAAATCGGCGATCACCACCGCACGCGTCTTCGCTCCAAGCGTTTCCATTTCCTGTTTGAGAATGGAAACGACCGCCTCGGTTTTACTACGAGTGTACGCAATCACGCGTGACACTGGCGACGCACACGCACGCACCCCCGTGTCAGTGATTTGGATTCCAAGCATCCGCAATCGATCCACTGCGTTACGTGCAAGGGCATGGTCTGCTTGGTGTGGTGAACGGCGTAGGTAATGGCGTGTGTAACGATCAATGACAGTGACCAACAAGGTTTCGTCGTCCATTGGTTGGTCGTCATTTTCGAGTGCCAACAATGGCGGCACACCGGCTGGAACTTCAACACCACGTGACTGCAAGAACGAGACAGCTGCTGTCGCAAAGTTTGGATCCCGAGCATAGAAACGACGCCAATCCTTCGCTTGCCCAATTGGCAATTGTCGGTCCCGCAATACGCGCACGAGCCACTCGATGAGCGACTCGCGAGGGCGAATCGCTTCGAGCGACTCCGTTGTCTCTCGCGGTTGGCACAACGCCTCGATCAAGGAATCGAATTGCGTGTCTGCGCTAGCGACAAAATCGAGCTCCTTTTCATTGGGCCGTACAAAAAAAGCCAAGTCTTGGTAGGGCGCTAAGAATCCATCTTTGACAACTGCAGGAACCGGGACTTCGTAGTCCACTTCCCCAAAAAAACGATCGTATCGTTCGACCGCCTCTGGTTTTCGACCTTCGCGATCGGGTGGCGTGGCGGTCAGTCCCAAAACAATCGGATCTCCGAGGTATTCACTTGCTTCCGCCAAGACGCTTCCCCAATGCCCCATCAGATGGTGACATTCATCGAGGATCAACAACCCAACACCAAATTCTCGGAGGCGAACTAGTGCATCGATACATCGATCATGCAAGAGGGTCATCGCCAACCCTCCGGCAGCATCCTCTTCGCGAATTTTTTTCCGATAGTGTGCCAGCCGTTCGTTGAAGAAATCTTGATTGTGCTGGCGTAGGCCTTCGATCCAAACTTCGGCTTCAACGACATCTTTTGCTTGGCCTTTTTCCAACAACCTTGCCATCCACAAATCGATCGCCCGCTGTTGAAAGTGCTCTGTGGCTCGTCCCGGCATGGTAACGGCTTGATAGGTCAGCGACGTGAGCAGACCGGGCAACTTCGCCGACGTGCTAACCAACGACTGCAAATCCTCCACATCGTGGCGCTGAAACAAACTCGTTCGCGCGGCCCATTGAGCCTGGATCGCTGAATTGGGAGACAAGACCAACGCGGGCTGACGAACCAACTCGGCCCAGATATAGAGCCCAATGACGGTCTTTCCACTTCCGGGTGGTGCGACCACATGGAGTCGACGTTTGCCTTGGGCCAAATGCTCTCGCGCGATTTCGGCAACTTCCAGTTGACTCGGGCGAAGTTGCCCGCGAAAGCTTAGCACCGCTCGCCTTTTAGCTCGTCGGTCGATTCGTGCAACGGCGAGCCCAATAGCAAGCCTTGTTGGCGGGGTCCAACCTTGTGGGGGCCTCGTTCGTGACGGCCTCGTTCGTGACGGCCTCGTTCGTGACGGCCTCGTTCGTGGGGGCCTCGTTCGTGAGCGTTGTCGACTCGCAAAATTTTCGACGCTGCCGAGTGCAATTCAGCCGAGAAATGGCTTCGCGATGTTAGCACCAAAAACGGCGTGCCTGGCATCATTTGTACGACTTCGTCACATGCTTTGTCCGCATCCGATATTGAGGTGTTCTTGGCTTGAGCCAATCTTATCAAGAGTGTTTCTAAATCACTCGAGTGACTCGATGATCGGCTCTGTTCCTGCAAACGTTCGGGGTCTTCGCCTGTAATGATCATTTGAACCCCAATCCCGCGTTGGCGAAGTTCCGTGATCGCTGTCGCCGCCAACGACAAAACACGCTCCACACCTTCATCGCGATCTTGCGCAATGGCATGCTTGTTTTTCACATCGGTCTCGGGAGCCGTGTCGACCAACATCACCGCAGTACGAACGCCTGGTGATCGAAACTCTCGGACAATTGGTTTTCCCAAACGAGCCCAGGAAGCGAAATCCCAACGTCGTACGGGCATCCCCGTTTCGTATTCTCGGCTGCCAAAATAATCGCAGGCTTCAGCGGTTTTAAATTGACGCGCCCAATTCGACAAATCCGACAATTGCCCACCGGCTACCGCATCGTCTCCTTCGGCCAACAACCGCGGTGTCACTGCGATAGTTGTACTACTCGGGAAAACAGTCGTCGACTCATACAAACAAAACGGGAAGAGTGATTTAACACGCACACGAGGCAACTTTTGAATACCGCGATAAGAATACGCGATCGAGGCTTCAATTGATACGCGCTCACGAGGTCCAATCAACGACACCGCCACTTCGTCCGATTTCACTTCATAGGTTCGGTATTTTGATTGGGATCGCGAGTGTTTCCGACTAAACAAAGTCCGTTTTCGAAATAGAGATCGTGTTTCTCTGGAGTCAAATCCAACGAGCAATTGCAGTGCAGGCAAAGGACGCCGGTTCTTTAAATGCATTCGCAGTGGTACCGCTTGCCCCGCTTCGACACTTCGCGGCAAGGAAAATCCGATTGCTAACTTTGGCATTAGAAAGCGATTGACGACTAATCCAATCGCCATCGCGGAAACGCATCCAGCGAATAAGCCGATCCATGGATAGCCCCATAAAATATTGAGCGTCACAATGCCAATGAGCAGCAAGGAAACCGATGCGGCAGTGGCCGAGCGTCGAATCGCCAGCGCCGTTCGAATTGGCGAAACAATCACCGCCAACAGAAAACGCAGCAATTTACCGAAGTAGAACCATCCACGATTCGGTTTCTCGTTGCTTGCGATGGTCGTGGTTCCCAACTCGGCACTCACGTCGGCACCTCGATTGTGTGCAGCAAATCTTGGATCGTTTGTGTCGTTTCCATCGACGTTTGCAGTGCGTTGCGCGGCGACACTCGGTGTGACAGAATCGAAGGAGCCAACACTTGGATGTCATCCGGCAAGACGAAGTCGCGTCCTAGCAGAACCGCCCGAGCTTGTGCGGCCCGCAATAGCATTTTCGATCCTCGCGGACTGCAACCCACTCGCAACCGAGTGTCGGTACGAGTCGCCGCTGCAATCGCAACAATATAGGCCGCCGCCTTACGATCGACCTTCACGTTGCGAACAAACGATTGCAAAGCGAGCAACTCTTCCTGGCTCATCACCGGAGTTAATTCTTCGGCAGGATCGTTTGAGGACTGTTCCAGCAGTAACGCAATTTCACTTTCTGAATCCGGATAATCCATCGACAATCGCATCAAAAAACGGTCAAGCTGGGATTCGGGTAGCAGAAAGGTTCCTTCGAAGCCCGACGGGTTTTGAGTCGCCAAGACAATGAAGGGTCGTTTCAGTGAGTAGCGAGTTCCATCGATCGTGACTTGTGATTCAGCCATCGCCTCAAGCAGCGCGCTTTGAGTTCGTGGTGATGCACGGTTGATCTCATCGGCGATCAGCAAATTGCTAAAAACCGGTCCCGCTCGAAACTCGAAGGTTCCCGATGACGGCTTGAAAACGCTACTGCCAAGAATATCTGCGGGCAAAAGGTCGGGCGTGCACTGAATTCGCTGAAATTCGAGGTGAATCAAGCGGGCAAGTGATTTCGCAAGCGTGGTTTTACCGACGCCCGGAACGTCTTCAAGCAGCACCGAGCCTTCTGCCAATAGAGCCGTCAGCACGGCATCAATCACGTCACTTTTCCCCAAAATCACCGATTGAAGCGATTGACGAACCAAATCGATTTTTGCCAACAAGGCATCGGGACGAGCAGGATGAGTGGATGGGTTTGGCAAGGACATCAATATCACTGGCAAATTGGGGTGAAAGAAAAATGAGGGATTGCCTCCATCCGACCAACGGAACCACACCTTTTCCAACGAGCCATCGCACTCGTAGCGGGCACGAATGTCGTTCTCACTGTGGGCTCCTTCAGGCCGCAATCACTGTCCTCATCACCATTGTAGCCGAAGGGGTACCTCCATGTGGCAACAACCAATTTTGGCACGACATGCCTTGGTGTGACGCGCCTAATGGGTGGCGACAACTTCGCTTACTGCGCGAACCGGGGGCGAGTAGTAATCGACTCGCTATCCGATGTTGCATCTCTATCGCAACAGTGGTTTTCTCGTGCGGATGCTTCTTCGCCGGCTTACGTATCTAACGATAGGCAAGCGATGCCTGGGGAAGCAATCAAGTGGCACGATCCTGGCCCACCCAATCCTTGACTGAGCGGCAACATACAAAACATTGAATCGGATCGAGTTGTAGGTGAAGAAGAAACCTCGTTGGCTTCACGGCCTAAGGTCTGACGGCCAATATATTTGGTGGTCGAACAAGGCCGATTGTCTAAATGACGCTAGTCATGGTTTGCTCGCTCGCTTGGAAACCATCCTTGGAATCATGCGTGCTAACGAAGACGACTCGCAAAGGCGACCGCCTCCTCGAATGACTTGACGCTCACAAAATCAACATGAATATCTTTGGCCAGACACTCAAAATGCACCCCTCGGCTAACAAGTGAGTTCATGCCAAGAAAAGTGATGATAAAATGCCGAGGCTGAGCATCCGTCGACGAAGTCAAGGGCTCCCAACGACGGAGCCAATTTGAATGAGAGACCTCAAAAATCTCGCAACAATCCAATGCATCGATGTCAACGGTATGATCGACGAAGGATTCTGAACCGCCATGCCGCGTCTTATGCGTTAGCAGCCCCTCAAACTCAATCAATGCAGTACCAAATTCGACCGAGTCTTCGGTTCGCTGCTCTGCCTCAAAGGTGACGAACGTTCGATCATTCACTTCAAAAATGACAACTCCACATGAATTCAACTGCGGTCGAACACCGACATCGAGTTTTTGAACATGATCGAAATCGGAGATTTCCTGAGCATTGGATGCACAAGGAAACGAGTTCACTGTCGCTGCGATCGTCCACACCGACGCATTTTTGAGAAGCAAGCGACGAGATCGATTTAGTTTTGTCATCAGTGGCGTCTTAACAGAGTGAGGTTACATTTCGTGAAAACGACATTAAATGTTTAGGACTTAGCCTGCTTTCTTCGCCGACTCGTCCAAACAAATCCAGTCACCAACAAGCAAGCCAACGACGAGGGTTCGGGGACAGATGAAATGCCTCGAACGGCTAAGTTGTCAAATGCAAATTCAGAACCACCGTCGGTGCTTGTAACGACGACTTCGAGCAGTAAGTTGGCCCCATCGCCGACGATGACAAGATCATTGAAGGCTGTAAAGGTAGACGTTGGCATGAAACCATCACCAATCCCATCGAAGTCGGTATCCTGACGAACAATGTTGTTTGTTACGTCACCGCCAGGCTCCACCGCTTCAAACGCGAGCAAGTTTTGAGTCGGACCAGCGTCGATCGTCGCACGGACCAGAACACTTTCCTCGTCATCATACGTGGGTATAGCAGCCCCATTACCGCCAACAGCAAAGAGCCCATCAAACGTCAAACTCTCAAAGTTGCTGATATTGATATTGAAGCTTAACGTAGCAGTACTCGGTCTTGTCGCCCCGTCATCAATGTCCTCGGCAGCAAAATAATTATTGCCCCCGAATCCGCTGTAAGCGTCAATCGGATCCGAAACTCCGTTGAGAGGCGTGATCGTAAAATAGTCGTTACTGCCGTCATGGAATAAGGCGGAGGACGATGAAAAGTGAACCGTGTTGTCTTCAAAGTCTTCCAACATCAAGGTTACGGGTGCCGCCTGGGAAAGGTCGCATGTCAAAAAACCTTCGGTGAATATTAGTAGAGTTAAGAATGTAGCCATCAACAATTTTCGAAACATCAAAAATACCTCTCTGTAAGCGGTCATGGTGAGTAAGAGTGAACAGGACGGAAAGTTTTTTCGGCAAACGCAAGAGCCGATTGGTTTTCGATCGGATGCTCCATCAACTGATGCGTGGGAATCTCACCGATCTTCTGAAACCCAAGCCTGTCGTAGAACCGAATTTGGCGACTGAATAGTTCAACGTGAATCCGAATCGGCTTTCGCTCGACCCACCCCCGATCAATGACGGCCCGGACGATAGCCGTGCCAAAGCCTCTCGATTGAAACTCAGGCAATAACGCGATGTCTAGAATCCGTATTTCATCGTACCGATGATCCACATAAAGCCGTCCAATCTTCGAATGTCTCGACCCAACATCGCCAAGCAGAACAACGGAATAATCGGCATTCGGAAATGCTTCGTGATAATAGTTGTGCTGTGCCTGAAACTGCATCCTTAGAAAGTGGAGAGTTTGGCTCGGCGAAAGCTCAGCCTGCATTACATCGGGCCGGGTACCACAAAAGACCGCGAATAGAAACTCGTGGTCCGCTCGTTGAATTCGCTGCAATCGTAACGATCGATGATCCATCGTGTCGCCTAATCAGAAAAACCCTAGCTGCGTGACGGAAAAATCCCTTGAAGGGCAATACAAAAATTGACCGTTAAGCGTGGTCCACGAATGTCGAAGGCGCTGCCGTTTCCAGTCGCATCCGTCGTCATGCCGCCCATCTTGTCATCCTTTGATGGAGAGTAGACATCTTCGTTGGATGGACCTGGGTAAGCACCTTGCGGATTGTCGGTACTCCCCTCATCCGTGTTGCAATCGACTCGGAAATTATGAGAATGCGACGGCAATTGCTGCACCGTCAGTTGATGTGTCACAGCCCCATTGCGACCGCCAATTGGCGCGTTTGGAAGCCCAGGACCCTGTCCTTGATGCTCCGGTGCGCGTCCGCGCAAATCAGGCAACTGAAAAGTCGTTCGTCCATCACCACCGTAGATAGTTCCCAGCAGAGAGAAGAGTGCGGAATTCTGAGATATTGGAAGCGTTTGACCATCACACTGAGCCCAACCGCGAGGCGGAAAGTTAAATCCAAACATCTGTATTTGCCCTAGATAAGGTTCTGACATGCGGGTTTCTCCTGTAAGTAGCTAAGCAAAAATGGACTCGTAGTGAGATGGGACGCAAGTGCTTTTCAACCCATCGGTTTGAACTTGAACGGGATTGATGGAGAGAGGAAGCTCGCCCAACTGATGATGTTCAACACAATGGATTCCTGTCCCCAGGGAAAACGCGTCGGTGGCCTCGAACAACAATGAAAATGGCGCTCGCAAAGGACCTTTAGATGAGCCCAACGCCGTGGATGCATTGGGATAGCGAAGTACTTCGACCAGTTTTAATTGCCACCCACCGTTCACTAAAAACACGTCTCCAACCAAAGGCAAGAACGTCTCGTAGCGGACTGCGGATAGTTTTTCAAACGCCAATGCCATCGCGTGTCTCTAGGTAACTCTTCTTAATTGACGACTGACCGTGATGAAGCGTGAAAAGTGCGTTGGCGTCATCTCTGAATCTCGGGATCCCTGAGACTGGCAAATCACTTCACTCGCAAACCCCGACTTCCACCCCAACACCCACAGAAGTAAACGCACTCCACACCCCCTCTGGTGGATACTTGGCGACTATATTAATGGGGGTCATGAAATCAACTTTCTTGGAAAATTAGTCTCCGAGCCGATCTGGCTTAAGATCCACGTGTGATCGCCAAAAAATGGGTACAAGGCTAACGAAATACGCAAATAACTGGCTTACATTGGCTAGGATGGACACTTAGCCTAGAGGTATTCGAATTTACCCCCAAAGGACCACATGTACTCAGATAGACAACACGTTGAACTCTAAACCAAGCTTGTCGGTTTCCTTTCGCCTTTCCTTGCTTGAGAAACAGCCATCACATTCGCGATAACCGGCAAAGCTTGCCAGTTTTACTCAACCCGCATGACTGGAATGGTCGAAAAATGATACGTACAGGGACCTTTTCAGGCCCCAGAAATCGTTTTGATGGTTCCAAACGCCGGAAATACCGCGATGAGATTGCCACGCGCCCACGACGCACAAACCACCCTTTGGCTCGCTCTGCTGGCCATGTTTGCAAGCGTCACAATCAACATCCTGCCCGCAAACGGCCAAGTGCGCACGAAAAAACCGGATCGCGGGGTCTATCAACCTCCTATGGTCACTCCGTCGAAAAGAACAAAATCGACCGAGGATTTCCTCGTCGATGCGTCTGTGACAGAGGCGTCCGGTGTCAACGCCATCGAAGGATTGCCTCAGGATGAAGAGGTTCAGTTACTGCGTCGCGAAGCGTCCATCAAGCAAGTCGGTCATAGCGAAGATGCACTTCAATCTTGGCCAATGCCAGCGCAGTATCTACCAAGTGACGGTAATGTCATTTACCACGACGCTTATCAGAGCAATGTCATTGATGGCGAATATACCGAGGGCGAATATTACGAATCCGATTCTATTCATGAGCCCAATTGTGGATGCGACTCGTGCGATAGCTATGGATGTGATTCCTATGGCCAATGTGGTCCGGGATCGTGGACGAATGCGAGACTTGGCTTTACTCCGGATCGTTGGTTTGGCTCCATCGAATTGTTGTTGATGTTTCGCAGCGGAGACACCTTGCCACCTCTACTAACCACGGGTCCAACAACCAGTCCCAATCCGGGTCAAATCGGAGCCGCAGGGACGAGCGTACTTGTCGGCAACAGCAGCGTGCTGAACGAAATGACTGCTGGCGGACGATTGCAACTTGGCACCTGGCTTGATGATTGCCATTTGCGCAGCATGGTGTTTCGTGGTTGGCTAACGGGCGACGAGACGTTTAACTTTGAAACGGATCAAAGCCGCACTCCCGTCATCACGCGACCGTTTTTCAATGTCACCACGGGCGAAGCGGCGAGCCAAGACACGCAAGTCATCGCGACACCGGATTTTACCACCGTCGGCGTTGCTACGGTCCACGCGGCGAACGAAGTCCACGGTGCCGACATTTCAATTCGCCAACAAGCCTATTCTCGATTCGGTGGCACAGTTGACGTATTGTACGGCTACCAATACATGCGAATGAATGACAGCCTACGAACCTTTAGCACTTCAACGGCAGGGGCCAGCAACGCATTGCCACTTGGGTCAGTGATCTCGATTACGGATTCGTTCGAAGCGGAAAACGAATTCCACGGTGGACAACTTGGTTTCGCAAGCCGCTACCGCGAAGGATGCTGGTCATTTCGCAGTTTGTGGAAAGTGGCATTTGGCCAACTCACACGGCGATCCGCATTGTCCGGCCGTACCGAAATCAGCAATGTCACAACCGTGGTTGACCCCAACGGTTTGTTGGTACGCAGCACCAATGACGGGACGGAAACCGATCACACTTTTGGCTGGGTTCCCGAATTGGACTTGTCGCTTGGATGGCACCAATTTCCACAATTCGATGTGACCGTGGGGTACCATATCATCGCGATGACCGATGCCGTTCAAGTGTCGGGATTGATCGATCCCCAATTGGCATCCAACTTGGCGGATCCCGTCGACGATCCGCTACGTCCATCGCGGCAATTGAGCGACAAAACCTTCTACGTCCATGGAATTCATTTTGGACTCGAGTACGTTTTTTAACCGTTGGCTTTACTCTGCAAAGACCTTCAACAATTCTTCGGCCCATTGCTCCCAACCCTCGGCGGCCGTTTCAAAGTCAACGTGCATCCATCGCACCGGAGTTGACGGCAGCACGCGTGGCGTAAATTTGCTCGTCTGCGAAATCGGCAACTGGCTACTATCACCCATCGCCAAACGATCTTCGGTCGTTGGTGAAACCACATAGTCAGCCAAACGATCCGCGGCAGCTCGATGCGGTGCATTCTTCAAAATCGCGACGGTGTTTGGAATCCGCAACGTACCCGGTTGGTCAGGCAATTGATCGGGAAAGACGATTGCTACGGGGCGTCCCAAATCCTTTTCGATAATCGCATCATCGGTGTCGGTTAATCCCCACGCTACCGTTCCAGCGGAAATCGCCAAGGCGACTTGTTTGTTGCCAGACAAGACAACGGCGTTCTGTTTCATTCGACGAAGTTGATCGAGCGTTTCGCTGCGTCCGTTGATCTCTCGCAGGACGGCAAAATGGGTCGCCGTGGTTCCAAACAGCGGCCTGGCAAACGCACATTGGCCTTTCCATTTTGGATCCTCAAGATCGGAAACCGACGACGGATAATCGTTCGCATCGGGAACCAATTGAGTATTCACGATCAACACTCGCGCCCGCGCGGCGAACCCGCACCACGATCCGTCGCTGGCGATCATGTCGGCGGGCCATCCACCTTCAACATCCCATGACCTTGGTTCTAAAAGCCCCAATTTCTGAAGCCGAACGGTGTGCATAATTTCGTTATTCCAAAATAGATCGCAGACCGGCGAGTCTTTTTCGGCAATGATGCGGTTGACTAACCCCACGGTTTTGGTCGATTCTACATCAAACTTCGCGACCACGCTCACTTCGCCTTGGGTCGACCGCTGGAAAGCGTCGAGGATCGGTGTGGCGAATCCTTCGTCAAGTGCCGAGTAGACGACGACGTCACTTTCGGATCGCTGCACGCAACCGCTTGAGGATGACAAAACGACCATCATCAAAATCAACGCCCTGAAAATCGGCGCCCTGAAAATCGGCGCCCTGAAAATCGGCGCCCTGAAAATCGGCGCCCTGAAAATCGGCGCCCTGAAAATCGGCATCGCCATGAAACGGAAAAACAGATTAAACTGAGGGGATGAACGCTGCACGGACTCTACACTTTCTAATTGGGCTTTGGACCGGTTTGGCAATTTGCCACTTTGCGGTCGCTGGTGATTTCGCGAAATATTCCGGTAAGCATATCACGTTGACAACCGATATCGAGTCCGATGAGGAAGCGAGCCGACTTGTCGAGTCCTTCGATGCTGTAGTTCCGCAGTGGGAAGAATTCTTTGACTTGCCAAATTCCGGTCAAACGAATTGGCAGATCGAAGCCTTTGTGATGCGTGACAAATCAGCATTTATCGAAGCGGGGCTGATCAGCGGCCGCATTCCGGAATTTTCGCAAGGCTACGCATTGGGAAACACCGTTTGGGTGGTTGCTCAACCGAGCGAGTACTACACACGGCATTTGCTTCTTCACGAGGGAGTTCATGCCTTGGCGATCGATCGATTCGACGGCACCGGCCCCTCGTGGTTCGCCGAAGGGACCGCCGAAGTCCTTTCGACCCACCGCTTCGTTGGAAGTGATGCCCGAGTGGGTGGGGTCCCAGTGGACCGTGAATCGGTTCCCTATTGGGGACGGTTGAAAGTCATGTCGGAGCGACGAACCGAGGGGGATATCCCTGCGATTGAAACGGTGATGCGATATCCGGCGGACTTGAAAGCGGACCCCGAGGCATACGGTTGGAGCTGGGCAGCAGTGATGTTGTTGTCCGAGTACCCTGAGTACCGGAGTGTCTACCAAGCGGCGGCTCGCGAAGGGCGTGACAATAGCTCGCAGTTCACTCGCCAGCTCTATCAACGCTTGTTTCCACAGTGGCCCGCCGTGGTAGCTCGGTGGCGGTTGATGTGCAACCAACTCGACTATGGATACAATTGGGATGCTAACCGTGTTGCCATCGACGTTTCCGATCCACTTTGGAACGGGGCGAAGAGATCCTTCCCGGTCGATGCGTCGCAAGGTTGGCAGTCGTCAGGTGTTCGCATTCCAGCCTCGACGACGTTTCAAGTCAGCGCGAGCGGGCGATGCACAATTGCCAACCATAGCAACGCCCAACGCAGTAACACCACACGCAGTACAAATGAATGGATCAGCGAACCACCAGGCGTGACGATTCGATACGTTAACGGTAAACCACTCGGACAACTTTTGGCGTGCTTGGTTCCAACGAAACGTTCCGGTGGGGCGACATACGCTCCGCTAAAGATCGTCCCGATCAATTCGGAAACTCAACTCAAGTGCACTACCGAAAGCTGGCTGGTGTTTCAGATCAACGACGCCACAAGCGATCGATCAGACAACAGCGGTAGTTACCAGGTCCAACTCGCTCGCTAAAGCATGCTCATCATTGACGTGGGATCATCGCAGGCTAGGTCCAGGCCTAAATCAGACCTAGAACCGCTACTAGAACTTGTACCGTAGCGTCCAATCAAACAACACCGCTTTACCAGGTTCGGTGGGAGCGTTTGGTTGGTACACGTAACCGGGCTCATCGGTTCGGTTGTGATAATCCGTTCGCCACGACGAGACCTCAAAACCGGTAGTCAAGTCATCAGTAACCTTGTAAAAGATGTTCGTATAGATCACTTGGTTCTTCGTTCGGCCAAGCAAACTGTCGTTGTCATCGGGATCGTCGATCGAGTAGCCCATATGCGCCGTCGCCTTTTTGGTAAGCACGTATGACAATTCACCCCATCCACCGGTGGTATCGATCGGCACGCGTAAACAGGGACACACACCTTGCCCAATCCCGCCGAGTAGATTGCTAAGGTTGGCTCCGGTAAAGAACTCACCCTGAAAACTCAATCGCTCGGTCAGCGGAATCTTGGCATCGATGTTTGCAGACCATGTTTCAATTCGGACATCGTCCTCAGGGCCAAGTGCGGGATTGGCGACATGACCGGTAGAAAAATCGAAGCCTGTTTCACCGATGTGACCGGATAGGCCAAACGCCAACGTTTGGCCACCTGCGGCGATGTTGCCAAACGTGATTGCGGAGCGACCTTGTACCATCGGCCAATTCCCCGTTTCTCGCGTTACACCGACGGCGTTAGCACCACTCGCCAAGTCTTGAATGATGTTCTGGGCAACCGCTCCTTGAAGCGTCCATGTGGTGTTGCTACCGAGATCGAAATAGCGTTCGATGCGAGCTTGGGTCCGCCGGAAACCGATGTTGCCTGCTGCCCAATTGACGGGGAAACTGACCGTGTTTGGCAACAGTGGAGAAACGACATCCCACGTTTGGCCTACCAAAAACCGTGCGTTATCGTTCTTGGCTTCCCAATAGGCGTGGCGAAGCCGAACGTCTGGCTGGTTGTCGGTGACAAAGTTTCCGAGAAAGTCGACTTCAATTTTTGCACCACTACGGAAGCATGCAATATCCGGCCCAAACACATCGACGCCTATTCGACTACGGCGCGCATCAAATTCTAACGCCGATTCTCCTTGCTGTTCTTCGGACGCAATCCAAAGAGCGAACCGGCCGGGAACCGTTCGACCCGTGGAAAAAGCGGCATCGGCCCATATCGTTCCGTAAGGGACGAATCTGAATTTTCCAACCTTTAGACCGTCCGGTTCCGGTTTGCACTTCGGCGCGCACACGGGAGTGTAGCTCGCTTGTTGCACGCCCGGTTGCATCTGCTCGGCATTTTGAGTGTTCCAAGTGTGAATCGACTCAGCGGAAAGCAAATCAATCCACTCGTCCCGTTCAGCGGCCTCGGCCTCGGTTTCAGTTGGCAAAGTAAGACGAGGGGTTCCTTGCCCCAATACTGAACGTGCGCCCAACAACCCTGTGAATATCAAGGTGGTGGCGGTCAGTCCAGTAACCCCTCGTCGAAGTAGCCTCTTCATTAGTTAGTCTCGTTAAAGCAGAAATGGATGGTCCTACCGTCGGATCGCAACGGTTACCTAGGATTACTAATTCGGCGCGATCCAAGTTGGAAAACCCGCATTTGCCGTATTGCCCGCAAACTCAACCCAATGCGTCCTCGATTGTGCATTTCAAAGGTCCTGGGAACACTTTTGATCGAGCTTTCCTAATACAATTGGGGGGGTACGCCTTGTCCATTTCCTTTTATTGTCAAGGTGCTACTATTGATTACGGTTTACCTTCCAAGCATCCCTCCCCATTAGCGTCATTCCTACCTTGCCGACACTTGGTCTTCTGGAATCGCGCTGCCACGAAAAAGCACCGATGTTGCTCCCTTCCGCTCGACCGCTTTTCAGTCTGTCATCAACACTCTTGTTGGCCTTGATCCTGATACCGTCCTATTCGGTCTGTGCTGAGGACACCGAGTTTGGATTGGGAACCAAGATCTATTCCCAGGGCTGCGCGGAGTGCCATGGGGAACAGGGCGAGGGAGTTCAAAGTGAATACGCCGCCGCTCTCATTGGCGATGCGTCGATAGGAGAGTTGGCTGAGGTCATTAGCGACACGATGCCCGAACAGGATCCCGATCTTTGCGTGGGCGAAGATGCGGTTGCCGTTGCCCGTTACATCCATCACGCGTTTTACGGCGAAGCCGCCCGGCTACGGAACCGCCCTCCCAAACTTGCTTTGGCTCGATTGACCGGTGAACAACTGCGTCAAAGTTTGGCCGACCTTTACGGTTCCTTTGCTGGGAACACTTGGGCTCACGAAGACCATGGCGTCAATGCGATCTATTTTGATGGGGACAGGTGGAATGACAAGAAAAGGAAAATCGAGCGAGTCGACTCGGTGATTGATTTTGATTTCGGTCACGACAGCCCAGGAGAGGGAATCGAACCTGAATCATTCTATATCCACTGGACCGGAACCCTGAAAGCAGACCGCACCGGTGATTACGAGCTTGTACTTCGCAGCACCTGTTCTTGCACGCTCGATTTTGGCCACACTCAGCGAAAGTTGATCGACAACCATGTTCAATCGGAAGGACGTACTGAGTTTCGCAAACGGATTCGTTTGACCGCAGGCCGAGGCTACCCGTTTGAACTTTCGTTTATCCAAAGAGAACGAAAAACGGACCAACCGCCTGCGTTGGTTTCGTTTTGCTGGGTTCCACCAGGAGGTGTAGAAGAGGTTATCCCGCAGCGTAATTTGTTAGCCACCAGTTTTCCGCCAGCGTTTTCGTTACAGACAAAGTTGCCTCCGGATGACAGTAGCTATGGCTACGAACGGGGCACTCAAATCAGCCGCATTTGGGACGACTCAACCACGCAAGCAGCGGTTGAGTTTTCACAATTCGCGGGAGATGAACTTTGGCCACTGTATCAACAAAAACACAAAAAGGATTCCAACGAGAATCGTGCGAAGCTAAGGACGTTTCTCGGTGAGCTAGCCGAGACCGCCTTTCGGGGCTCGCTTGATGAGATCGCTCGCAAGCTCTACATCGATGAACAAGTCGACGCGACCGAGGATGATAGGGAAGCGATTCGCCGCGTTTGCTTGTTGGCCCTTAAGTCACCGCGGTTCCTTTACCCAACGCTCGATTCGAATCAAACTGCTTCACGACGCGTCGCAAACCGCTTGGCATTGGTTCTTTATGATTCGCTTCCTGTCGATGATTGGCTCTTAGCGAAAATCCAAAAGGACGAACTTGCAACCGAAGCACAGGCCAACCAAACGGCTTGGAGTATGGTGAGCGACTACCGCACGCAAGGCAAAATGCGATCGTTCCTGTACCATTGGTTCCACGTTGGCGGGACCGATGAAATCCCCAAAGACAGCGAAGCCTATCCCGGGTTCGATCAAGCCGTCGTCAGCGACTTACGAGCTTCGTTCAATGCGTTTGTAGATGAGGTCGTATGGAGCGAAACGAGTGATTTTCGTCAATTTTTCATAGCGGATTGGACCTTCACGACGGACCGCTTGGCTACCTTCTATGGCGATGCATGGAAACCGGTTGAAGCCGAAGGGCCACCACTAAGGCGAAGTGTCAGCGATGCGAAAGTCCGCATGGGAGTGCTGAACCATCCGCTAGTGATGAGCTCACTTTCGTACTACAAAACGACATCACCGATCCACCGCGGCGTGTTTTTGAACCGCTACATTTTGGGCCGAACCCTACGCCCGCCGAATGCCGCTTTCGCCCCACTTAACCCTGACTTGCATCCGCAATTGACGACTCGAGAACGGGTCTCGTTGCAGACCGAGGACGTAAATTGCCAAGTATGTCACGAACGAATTAATGCCCTTGGTTTTACCCTCGAAAACTTCGATGCAGTCGGTCGTTGGCGAGAGACAGAGAATGATCGTCCGGTCAATGCCAGCGGAAATTACTTGACGCGCGACAGCAAAACGGTCACCTTTGAAGGTGCGTCGGACTTGGCAAATTACTTGGCCAAAAGCGATGATTGCCACAAGGCCTTTGTCGAAGCGGCTTTCGAATACTTTGTCAAACAACCTGTCACCGCCTATGGCAGCGATACGTTGGACCGCCTCACAGATAAATTCCGAAACAGCGGCTTTAAGGTCCGAGACCTCCTTGTCGCAATCGCAGCGACTGCGGCGACGGAACCGTTAAAGACTCAAGAAGAAGCTTGAACATCTAACCCGTTAAATGTTGAATCCGAAGCATTGAAGTGATCATGAATCCACAGCCCCCATCAAGACGCGACTTTTTGAAGAAACTCGGCGTTGGCTATGCAGCAGGGCAATTCCTATTCGGATTGCCTAGCCTTGGCTGGGCCGCATCGCAATCACGCAAGCAACGGATCGTTTTCCTGTTTAGCCCCAACGGCGTGATCCCAAAGCATTTCTGGCCCGACAACCAAGGACGCGATTTTGACGTCAAGCGAATCCTCGAGCCGCTCGCCAGTTTCAAAGATCAACTGATGACCCTGCATGGCGTGTGCAACAAAATCCAAGGGGATGGCGATGGGCACATGCGAGGAATCGGCTGCCTGTTGACAGGTGTAGAGTTGTTCCCTGGCGATATCCAAGGCGGATCGGACACGCCCGCCGGATGGTCGATGGGAATTTCGATTGACCAACATTTGAAAAACAAATTTCAAAGCGACCCAGAAAAACAAACGCGATTCGGTTCGCTTGAGTTCGGCGTGATGGTACCGGATCGTGCGGACACATGGACACGCATGTCGTATGCAGGTGCCAATCAACCGATGGCACCAATTAGCGATCCGTATCAGATGTTTGACAAACTGTACGGGCAAGCAAAAAACCGCCAATTGCTTGCGAGCGTATTGGATGATTTGAGCGAAGACTTCAAGCGAGTAGAAAATCTGATTAGCAGCGAAGATTGTCACATTCTCAAAGAACATGTCGAGATGGTCCGAGCGGTTGAAAAAGAACTGAAGACTGAATTGGCCCAATCCCAGAAGGCTGAAGAGTCCCAAACGACTGACCTCGGCCACGCTGTTCCTGAAATGCCACCGAACGTGGAAACCGAAAACGACAATATGCCTCAGATTGCAAAAATGCAGATCGAACTATTGGTCAACAGTTTCGCGTCCGACTTCTCTCGGATCGCCACTTACCAGATCACCAATAGCGTCGGAAACGCAAGAATGAAATGGCTTGGCATCGATGAAGGACACCACGGTTTGTCGCATGAACCCGATAGCAACGAAAAGGCCTACGAGGAGTTGATCAAGATTAACACGTGGTACGCCGAGCAAGTCGCCTACTTGGCCAAGCGGCTTAGTGAAGTACCCGAGCCCGGTGGCAGCGGATCACTTCTGGACAACACCACGATCGTGTGGACAAACGAGCTTGGCAAAGGAAACTCGCACACTCGCGACAACATTCCTTTCGTGATGGTCGGTAGCGGCTTGGGATGGGACATGGGCCGAGCGATGAAGTTCGACCGAGTCGCCCACAACCGATTGTTGCTGAGCATCACCGAAGCGATGGGCTACCCAGAAAAGAAATTCGGCAATCCGGACTATTGCGGCGATGGGCCGTTAACCGGATTGTTGTAAAAACGCTCGACTTTGTTGGCGCCGGCATTCTGGGTTTCGACGGAGCCGCAAATACCACGGAGCCGCAAATACCACAGAGCCGCGCACAGTCGCAAATCACATCAAGTGTCCAACCGCCTCCCCCTCGAATCCTATACAAACACGACAAAAAGCCCTGGTGAAAAACACCAGGGCTTTTGTGTATGGAAAGGAGTGGCTATCACGCGTTCGAACTATTTCAGTTCAACGGTACCGCCTGCTTCTTCGACTTCGGCCTTAACCTTCTCCGCATCTTCCTTCGATACGGCTTCCTTCAAGGTGGCTGGACAGCCTTCGACCATCTTCTTGGCTTCCATCAGCGAAGCACCGGTCAGGTTCTTAACAACCTTCACAACGTTCAACTTCTTATCGCCGAAACCGGTCAAGACAACGTCGAATTCGGTTTGCTCAACCGCATCAGCCCCACCGGCACCATCACCAGCAGCAGCCATCACAACGCCACCACCGGCGGCTGGCTCGATGCCATGCACGTCCTTCAGGTAGTCGCTAAGCTCTTTGGCTTGCTTCAGGGTCATGTTGGCGATCTTGTCGCCGAGTTCTTTCGCATCGGCGCTGAATTCTGCGACTGCAGTGCCTTCTTCGGACATTTCTAATACCTCAAAAACAGTTGGTGATTTGCTACGTAACGCTTAACAAAAGAGCAACTACTCGTCGCCTTCTGAAATTTTCTTAATTTGACTGTTGAGCTTCTTACCGGGCCCGAGCAGTGCAGCCGACAACTGAGCTCCAGGTCCAAGGATCTGGCCCACCAGCATCGAGATTTGTTCTTCGCGGCTTGGCCATTTGCTAACTTCCTTTAGCTTCGCCGCATCAAGCTTCTCGCCGTCCATGACCCCGCCATTGGCGGAGAATTCCTCGTACTTCTCGCTGTCCTTATCAAGACGAACGACCTCTTTTACTAGAGAGACGAAATCACTCGCCCCCCAACAGATTGCGACTTGGCCCTTGGCATCTTCAAATGCAGGTGCCAACGAAGAGCCCTTAATCGCTCGTCGCGCGAGAGAATTTTTGACGACTAGCATGCGAATTTGTTTCGCATCCAATTCGCCGCGAAGTTCGTTGGTGGCATTGGCGTCCAAACCGACATAGTTGACTAGCACAGCGTCTTCGACGCCTTCTAGTTCACGCTGAATGTCGCGTGTTACCAATTCTTTGACAAATTTACTCATCGTATAAGTTCACTTAGGTGCGATCGATTTGGGTGTTTGGGAATCACTTCGATTGACTACGTGCATGGCCACCCGTGGATGACCAAGCCAGCCTCTTTACAACGCGATCCTTACACTTGGGCTCATCGTCGCACAAATGGCAACGCCCTTGACGTAGGTGCCCTTGACCGTATTGGGTTTCATTCCGATGACGAAATCAAGGAATGCAGTGATGTTTTCAGTTAGCTTCGGAGCGTCGAAGCTCAATTTGCCGACCATTGCATGGACGTTTCCGCCCTTGTCGTTGCGGAATTCAACCTTACCAGCCTTGTATTCACCAACGACCTTTGCGACGTCCGGTGTAACGGTTCCCGCTCGGGGACTCGGCATCAAACCGCGAGGACCAAGGACACGACCAAGTGGCCCCACTTGGCCCATCATGTCGGGAGCGGCGATACAGACATCAAAGTCCGTCCAGCCGTCTTTGATCTTCTTCGCCAGGTCTTCTTGGCCAACTTCGTCCGCACCAGCTTCTTCGGCGGCTTTCGCTGCGTCGCCTTTGGCGAACACAACCACTCGTTGGGTCTTGCCAATTCCGTTAGGCAAAACAATGCTGCCGCGGATGATCTGGTCCGCTTGATTTGGATCAACGCCCAAACGCATGTGAATTTCGACCGTTTGGTCAAATTTGGTCGCATCGTATTTCTTTAGCGTCTCGACTGCCTCTTGGAGGGGCAGGAGCTTAGCGGGCTGCTTCTCGAGTGCCGCGCGGTAACGCTTTGATTTTTTTCCCATATCTGGTCACGACTTAGGTGGTTGTCGGGTGGTTTGGCGAGTCTCACTCTGTCCCGAGTAAAACCGAAAGACGCTTTCGATTTGCCTCGGCGGCAAGCTCTCCCACTTATTTTTATCGCAAGCAGTAGTGTTGCGAAGCGGGAGAATGTCGCCAATCCGGTGCGAGTCGTCAACGGCAAACCATCCCCTTTGGCACACTTTTTTGTAAGATTCTCAAGGAACCGCTTCATTTGGCACGCGTAAACGATCGATCTAGCCCCCGCAGACGATCAAACGAACCACAAACGATCAAAACGGATATGAACGAGCCAGCAAACAAAGCAGCGAATCATTTGGCGAAATCCAATTTGGCAAAATCCAAGTGCGTCCCCTGTGAAGGCGGGGTACCGCCGTTGGATCGCCCGTCGATCGACACCATGATCCAGTCTTTCTCACACTGGGGTTTGTCCGAAGACGGGAAATCGATTCAGCGCAAGATCAACTGCAAAACCTTCGCAAAAGCAATCGAACAGATTCGGGAGATCGCGAGCATAGCGGAGTCCCAACAGCATCATCCGAATCTCCACTTAACCGGCTATCGCTACCTTCAGGTCGAATGGACGACTCACGCGATTGGCGGGCTTAGCGAAAATGACTTTGTCATGGCTGCCAAGATCGACCAATTACTCGACGACACATCAGTTCACGGAAAGCATTGCAGGAAACCGTCTCATGATTGAAATCGCCCGGCACCGCGCCCTGGCACTCCTGTCGGAATGCACCGGCGACGACATTTGGAGCGTTCAACACTGCCGTGAACGCCGCGTTCCTCAACGTTGGATCGAAGAATTGACCGACAACTATGAATCAGGCTTCCAAAGTAACAGCCAGACAATTTACGTAAAAAACCAACTGACAAACCAATACCAAGGGATTCGAGATGTCGATTTAGCGATGCGAATCGCCCAGACACTCGGCCTCGACGTTAACCGCGTGACGGCCACGGCAAGCAGCCGGCGCCACATTGTCACAGCGATCAAAGAAGCGGTGATGGATGGCGATTAACCAATTCGGTTCACAAGCCAACGGGCGACCTTTGGCGATTCCCGCAAATCGAAAAAGCCGCCAAGTAGGGCAAAGCAAGACAAAAGAGGCTTGCCGAAACCGCTTGTCCCCTGTCATAATCGCGGGTTGCCCGAAAGGGCAAACACCCCGAAATGAACACACGTTTAGTGCACCAATAAGCTTAGAGAGCAGATTCCGATGGCCGGCCGAAGTAAGAAAAAAGCAGAAACCATTTTCTTGGTATGCGAAGAAACCCAAGACTACAACTACACGCTTCAACGTAAACCGGGGGGCGAAAAGCTCCGTTTAAAGAAGTACAGTCCTCGACTGCGCAAGCACACTTGGCACACCGAAAAGAAGAAGTAGTTCGAAACAGTGGCTTCCGGTCACCGCTCTTGGCGATAGCGTCTGCGGAGTCGATGACGCCTTTTGCGAGCACGCCTGTTGCAATGGTGTCGGCATCGTTACCGCCTCTCTTTTCTTTCACGGAGTTCATGGATGCAGCGTCGATGGCGGATCATTCCTCATGATGGCTCGCGCGTCGATCAACTCGTGCGCACCGCCCGCTTACCAGCCGTCGTCGCTCAATTATTGGTAAGCCGCGGCATCTATCTTGCCGACGACGCTGCTGCGTTCATGTCGACGAAGCTGACCAACCTTCGCGACCCCCGTGAACTGCCAGGGGTTGTCGAAGCAACGAAGATCATCGCACCGGCAATTGAAGCGAAACAGCCCATCACGATCTATGGCGACTACGACGCCGATGGCATGACCGGCACAGCGATTCTGGTCAACGGACTGCGATTGATGGGAGCCGATGTTAGCTATCACGTCCCCAACCGACTCGAAGATGGCTACGGACTCGGTGAGGAGGCAATTCGCAAGCTCGCCGATCGTGGCAAGAAACTCATCATCTCGGTCGACTGCGGAATCACCAGCCGCGAACATGCAAAGCTTTGTCGTGATTTAGACATCAAGCTCATCATCACCGATCACCATACGATTGACGGTGACCTTCCTTGCGCCGATGCGATCGTCCACCCGCGGCTTCCTGGCACCACCTATCCGTTCGGCGAACTTTGCGGTGCGGGTGTCGCGTTCAAATTGGCTTGGGCATTGTGCCAACAAGTTTGCGGTAGCGACAAAGTCACCGATCCGATGCGCCGCTACCTAATGCAATCACTATCGCTGGCGGCAATCGGAACGGTCGCTGACGTCGTTCCACTGCTGGACGAAAATCGCGTGTTGGTCGAGCACGGATTAAAAACGCTCCAAGCCACACCACTGCCAGGCTTGGCGGAGTTGATGAAAGTCACCAAGTTAGACCAATCCGCATCCATCACTTCGGACAGTATCGCGTTCACCCTAGCACCACGACTGAACGCCGCTGGACGACTCGGCCAAGCCCAATTGGCCGTGGAGCTATTGACCACGCCTGGCGGAGAGCGTGCGGTGTCGCTAGCCCAGTACATCCACTCGCTCAATAGCGATCGCGACACGTTGCAGCGGAGCGTCACGCTTGCGGCACAAAAGCAAGCCAAAGAAGAATTCGACCCAACCAACGACGCGGCGTTGGTACTCGCCGGTGTCGGTTGGCACGCCGGGGTAATCGGTGTCGTCGCTGGCCGGTTGGCGGAAAAGTATGCCAAGCCCGTGTTCATCCTATCGCTCGACTCCACCGGTAAACCCGAAGCGGTCGGATCGGGCCGCGCAGGCGGAACGGATATCAATTTGCACGAAGCGCTTAGCGAATGCAGCGAGCGCTTGGTTCGCTTCGGAGGCCACAAAGCCGCCGCCGGGCTAACGATTCTCGAAGACCAAATCGATTCCTTTCGCGGAGACTTTTGCGAAGCGGTCGCTCGCCAATGGCAAGAACGGCAAGTTGAACCGGAGATTGTGATTGACGCCGAAGCGTCGCTTGGTCAGTTGAATCTCGAAACAGCCAAGCATATCGAAATGCTGGCGCCATTCGGTGCCGGCAATCCTCGTCCAATTTTATTTTGCGGTGGGATCGAACTTGATGAACCAGCAAGACGCATGGGCGGCGGCGACCGTCACTTAAGCGTCAAGTTGAAACAAGGGACTAAAACCGTCCGAGGCGTTGCGTTTGGAGCGGGTGATTGGTGCGAGGTCCTGAACGAAATCAAGGGCCCGATCGAAATCGCTTATCGCCCAGTGATCAACGAATTCCGCGGCTTCCGCAAAGTAGAAATTCATTTGGTTGACTGGCGAATTTCGGCAACCCAAGGACGTCCGACCAAAACTTCCAAGGCAGTCACCACATAGCCCCCTCGGGTCCGAACGAGCATAGCTTGATCGCACGTTCAGTGCGTTTTGGGCCACGCGAGCGTTCTCTCTACGCCTGGAAACGCCCTCCCTCCGCCAGGAAACGGACGACGCGATGCAACCTGCTGCCTAAACGAGCATCGCTCGGCCCCAGTCCACCGATGCCAAAAACCTTCTGGCAAGACCGGACGTTACCCGCTGATTCGCAATTCGTCACTCTTCGTCAGCCCACCAACGACAATAACCCAGCTCAACGACAACCTGAGAGACATAGGAAATCGCTAACGACGAGATTACCAGCCTTGTATACCTGCAGCAGATTGCGGGTTAACATAGTTCTGTAAGAAACGTCAATGGTGACGCTTGCTGTTCCGGGGTTACCCCGGGCGGACACTCCACCAAGGCATGATCAAACAAGCTCTTGCGAGGCAGGAAAGATGGAACAATTGATGATTGCGTTTATCGGGATGACAGGCGTCTACGTTTTCCTGTCCGTACTGGTTGGGGCGATTGAGTTGATCACGCATCTTTTTCCACCATCGGAAAAGCAGCCGGTTTCTGCCGGCGATACTCTGTCATCCCCACAGAGGTCCGACAAGCAGGTTGTCGCAGTCATTCAAGCAGCAGTCACTGCATTCGAAGCTGACCGTCGCAGCTAGCTCGACCACCGTAGGCTCCCCTCACCATAGGATTCACACTCGATGTCCGACAAAGTTATTCAAGTTACCGATGTCATTCTTCGCGACGCACATCAAAGTTTGATGGCTACCCGCATGGCGATGGAGGATATGGTCCCGGCCCTGCACGATTTGGATCAAGCGGGCTATTGGTCATTGGAGTGTTGGGGTGGCGCCACTTTCGACAGTTGCATCCGGTTTCTTAATGAGGATCCCTGGGAACGGCTTCGTACTTTCAAAGAGCATTTGAAGAATACCAAAACACAGATGCTGCTTCGCGCCCAGAACTTACTTGGCTATCGACACTATGCCGATGACACAGTCGACCGCTTCGTCGATAAGGCTGCTGAAAACGGGATGGATGTGTTCCGTGTCTTCGACGCACTGAATGACCCTCGGAACCTGAAGCGGGCAATGGACGCGGTCAGGAAAACAGGCAAGCACGCCCAAGGATGCATCAGCTACACCGTCAGCCCGGTCCACACAAATGCGAAGTACGCTGAACTATCGATGCGGCTCCAAGAATTGGGAGCGGATTCGATCTGTATCAAGGACATGGCTGCACTGATCAAACCGCAAGCAGCCTATGATTTAGTGAAAGCGATCAAACAGGCTTGCGGCGACGAAATGGCGGTCCACTTGCACGTTCATGCCACTACCGGTGTGACGATGGTCTCTCTGATGAAAGCGATTGAAGCGGGATGTGACCAAGTCGATACGAGCCTCAGTGCGATGAGCTTGGGCACAGGCCACAACCCGACTGAAAGTTTTGTCGAGATGCTTGAGGGAACCGGATACACCACGAACATTGATTTGGCCGCAGTTGCCCGTGCGAACAAGCATTTCCAAAAAGTGAAGGGTCGCTACAGCGAGTTCTACACCAAATTCACGGGCGTGAAGACCGATATTTTCCAAAGCCAGATCCCCGGCGGCATGCTCTCGAACATGGAAAGCCAACTCAAGGCACAAGGCGCCGGCGACCGGTTAGACGAGGTCCTCGAAGAAGTGCCGAGAGTCAAAAAAGACGCCGGCTATCCGCCACTCGTGACGCCATCGTCTCAGATCGTTGGGACGCAAGCGGTCTTCAACGTGATGATGGGCAAGTACAAAAAGTTGACCGGCGAATTTGCGGACTTGATGCTTGGCTACTACGGCAAGACCAGTGGCGAATACAACCCTGAGGTTGTCAAAATCGCTCAAGCACAAACTGGCAAGGATCCCATCACGTGCCGCCCCGCCGATTTACTTGACAATGAATGGGACAAGCTGAAAGGCGAGGCGGAGTCGCTAGAAGGATTCAATGGCTCCGACGAAGACGTACTGACCAACGCACTGTTTCCTCAGGTTGCACCGAAGTTCTTCAAGACTCGCAGTGAAGGACCTAAGAACCTAGGCAAGGACCCGCAAGCCGCTGCTGCCGAAAAACCAGCCGCACCTGCCGTCGCCGCAGCCAGCCCCGCCGCGAAAAGTGGGCCTCGCAACTACACCGTAACCGTTGACGGCAGCGCATTCGAGGTCACCGTTAGCGAAGGCGGCGCCGTTACAAACGCCTCGCCCGTCGCCTCCAACGCGGCACAAGCACCTGCTGCCGCATCCGGGTCCACCGGCGAAGCGGTTAAGGCAACCCTTGCCGGTAACGTCATTAAATTGGTCAAAGGTGTCGGCGACAGTGTGGCCACCGACGAAACGGTGATGACGCTTGAGGCAATGAAAATGGAAACCGAAGTTGTCGCTCCCAAGTCCGGCACGATCGCGGCGATACATGTAAAGGAAGGGGATGCCATCGCAGTGGGCGATACGTTGTACACGCTTCGCTAAATTCCTTAGCGAAGTCCACACCGCCCAGAGCTCGATTTTTCGAAGCGAAGGGACTATCGAAAACCATGCCCTTCAAAAAACTCGTATCGCAAAAGAACATCATGCGCCCCATCTCGATTTTCTTCGTCTTGTTATGGTCAACCGTGCTGCAAGCGGCCGATTTCGCGCCGAGTGCACCACTCGTACCAAACGAAATGCTTCAGCCGAGTGATAGTTATAGCCTCATCTACCTTCCCGGCGACTATTCCTTGGCATGCGATCTGATCCACGAACTGAACGCGATGGGCGATCCGCAATTTCGCGTGCCGAGCATACGCGACCTTGATCCCACGCAACCGTCCCAAGATGGCGAACTTTGGAAACCCATTTTCGATGCTTTTGCAGAAGCAACCGGTCAGGACCTCCAAGAAATTGATGTCGATGATGCCGTGCCCTTTGAGTTCCCGTTGTTTACTCATACGGTCGAGAGCAAGGGAATGATGAAGCCGAGCGGATCACTCGTAATGGTGATTCCGAACCAAGGAAAATCCGTAGCAAATGAATTTCAATATCGCCTCGATTCACTTTATCAGGCCCGTGGCTATTCCTCGGTGCCACGACCAAAACGCATCGCCGAAAGCGAAGGCCTTGGATCGATGCTGAGCAGCGGATTGAGCAAGCTTTGGAATTCCAGCGGCGTGGCACAGATCGGTTGGAGCTTTGGAAACTACTTGATGGTCGGCGTCGCTTTGGTGCTGATCTATCTCGGGATTGCAAAGGGCTTCGAGCCGTTGCTTTTGGTTCCGATTGCAATGGGATGTATCTTCGTCAATTGCATCGGTGCCAACATGGTGACTCCGGCCAGTCCGGTTGGTAACGACGGCGGCCTGCTCTATTACTTTTTTTTCTATGGGATCACGACAGGAATCTTTCCACTATTGATCTTTCTCGGGGTCGGAGCCCTAACCGATTTCGGCCCGCTGCTCGCCAACCCATGGAGTGCATTGCTTGGAGCGGCAGCCCAGTTCGGCATCTTCGGTACATTCTTGGTCGCCGCTTCGGTTGGTTTGTTTACGATGCAAGAGGCCGGTGCGATCGCGATCATCGGTGGCGCCGATGGGCCGACATCAATCTACGTGGCAAGCAAGTTGGCCCCCGATTTACTCGGTGCCATCGCTGTGGCTGCCTATAGCTACATGGCTTTGGTCCCAATTATTCAGCCGCCGATCATGAAGCTGCTCACCAATGACGACGAGCGGAAAATCATGATGGAACAGCGACGACCGGTCAGCAAAAATGCAAAAATCCTGTTTCCCATCGTCGTCATTCTGCTTTGCCTGCTGGCACTTCCCGACGCGTTACCCCTGATCGGCATGTTGATGTTCGGCAATCTCCTGCGAGAAAGCGGTGTAACCGAGCGATTGTCCAAGACGGCTCAGAACGAATTGATCAACCTTGTCACCATCGCCCTCGGTTTGGCGGTGGGAACGAAGCTATCCGCCGATGCGTTTTTGAACCCACGTACGCTGATGATTGTGGTACTTGGCTGCGCCGCGTTTATGGTCGGCACAGCGGCCGGCGTTCTCATGGCAAAAATCATGAACAAAGTATCGGGTGGTCGTATCAATCCTCTGATCGGCTCGGCCGGCGTTTCGGCGGTTCCGATGGCAGCACGCGTGTCCCAGGTCGTCGGTGCGCAATACAATCGCCAAAACTTGTTGCTGATGCATGCGATGGGGCCAAACGTCGCCGGCGTTATCGGCTCCGCGGTCGCCGCTGGGATTCTGATTTCATTGCTCGGATAGCTTCATTGCTCGGATAGCTTCATTGCTCGGATAGCATAGCGCGGATGGACAAGAAAGACGGCCAAGGCACGAATTGAAACGACTTGAAAACGGCCGCGCTTGAACTAAGCTCAGAAGCCGATCGGTTTCTGCTTCGCCACAGGAAGAGGCTCGGCCTTGACGCACACTTCTGACTTTATTCCATCTATCTCGGCTTCGGTTGCTGATTGGGAACGTGAACGGCCAACAAGCTTCTATGATCCGCCTCGGCGACTGCTTCGCTCGATTCGCCAATTCCAACGACTCCAAGACAAACATGGGCCGATCGCTTGGCTGCGGCGACACTTGACGATTGCCTCGCATCACCTTTGGTCAGTCATCACGGCAACCGACATTCCAGTGAACTGCAAAATTGAGGGGGGGCTAATTTTGGCTCACCCAACGGGCGTGGTCATTCACCCCGATGCAACACTTGGAGTCAATTGTTGGATCGCTTCGTGTGTGACCATCGGAAATGGGCCCTCAGGCGCACCTAAAATTGGCGGGCATGTTGATATCGGCACCGGAGCGAAGATCCTCGGCGGTATCACGATTGGCGACCACGCAAAAATCGGCGCGAACGCGGTGGTGATCACGGACGTGCCTGAAGGATCAACCGCCGTTGGCGTGCCAGCAAAAATGCTTCCGGCGGACTCGGCTTGATAGATGAACGAGAAACAGATGAAACTGCTGGTCGGCATCGTCAACTACGGCACCGCCAACGATCACTATCTCGAACGAGTACTGAGCGATTTGCGAAGCATTTCAATCGATAAGGATATCGTCTTGTTCTGCGATCGCCCAAAAGATTTTGGTAGCGATGTGGAGGTCCGGATCGGCGTTCCCGACGAAGGACCGCTGTACATGCCACTGTTGCCACGCCGCTTGTTCGCGGAAAAGGCGGGTCAATACGATGTCTATATCGGTCTTGAAGACGACACGCCGATCGAAGAACGCCATGTGCGGGCATTTGTGGAAGCGTCCAACCAATGCGACGAAAAAACCATGCCTGGCTTTTTACGCTGGGAGCATTGGCCCGATGGTTCGGTTCATATCGATACCGTTCATCGCAATTTTTCGTGGGATCCATTTAGTCCCACGCGATTCGGCGATTGGGTTTTCGCTGAGCTAACCAATCTGCAAGCGGCCGTGCTAATGTTTACTCAAAAACATCTAGATTGCGCGATGGCGTCACCGCATTTTTGCGATATTTTTTCGCCCACTCGAGTCTTCCAATTGATCGAAAGGGCGTCGACGCAACTGTTCGAAGAATGCGGGCTTCGTCGAGTGATTCCTGTCAGCCATATCGACGACTTCTTGTTTCCTCATCTCGCAAACCGTTTTCACAAACAACGAATTGGATTGAGACGAGCTTTGTTTGATGCGCAAATCAAAGCATTGATCGAAACCGCAGACGGAAAAAAAACACCCCAAAAATTGCTCGAACCGTTCACCGCTTTAGCATCGCCTACTTGGGATAAAAACTTTGATGAAACCGAAGAGGAAGTGTTCTTAGAACCGTCGGACGGTGCGGCGCGCGAGATGCTATGGCTCGGTGCGAGCGGATCCGACGCCGAACACGCCCTCGTGAAATCGGGCCACAATGTCACCGGGATTCCTCTCGACAGTATCGTATCAGCGTCGGCCGAATCGATCGGTGTCAAAGTCACATCGGCTTCTTGGAGCGAGGCAAAAAAGGAACTTCACGAAAAATCGTTTGATGTGATTTGTGTCGCCCATATGCTCGAACGACTCGAAGATCCGGTTGGACTTTTAGAGTGGCTTGATCGCTGCCTCACCGATGGCGGATCGATCGTCGCGACAGTTCCAAACTTTGACTGCTGGTGGAATTATCCCGACACCTCGAAATCGATGAAATCGCAAACGGGCTTTGAGAGTCCGTGGACTTACAATCAAACAGGCCTGCATTTTACGACACCTAGGCTTGTGAGGGACTGGTTCCGTGATGCAGGTTTCGATGCATCGATCGAGTTGCGACTTACCGATGGTTGCAAGCGATATCACTGGATGACACTCGGACTAGCGAAAAAGCAATTTAGCCGCGAAATGGTGATCCGGGCGACTTCGCGACGATAGTTGCTTGCCACTTCTAGGACGCGGTTGCTACCTCTCGTTTTCCTCGCCCCTCGCTATGGTAGACAGCGAAAAGGGTCAACGCACTGATCAGAACCACTAACGCTGCAATCGCCCAGAATGACGTCCCGAAGTAATAAATCGCGATCACTGAGGCGATCGATGCCAACGTGTAACCAATCTCTTGGACCGGCAAAAAGAGACCTTGCTTCCATAGTTGCCATGCGATTAACGCATGCTCAGGAACACAGCCGAGTGTAAAACCGGCAATAAACCCTTCCAAACCGTAATAATGAAAGCCCGCAATGCTAAGCGGGATGGTTGCAAGAAAGCGAAGGATCTTCCCAAATGCCATCGACTGGACATCCCCGACTGCTTTCAGTGTTTGAACCGACACTGTCACCAAGATGCCAATCCAAGTCGACAGGACAAGCCATTGGCACAAAGCACCAGCGCTTTGGTATTCCGCACCATAGAGATGGTCGAACAACAACGGTGCAGTCGCAAAGACCCCCGTATTGAGAATCAATCCAAAACCCAGAATACGGCCTCGTGCCGGAGCCAATTCGAGACGTAGTGTCTCGCGCGTTTCGCGAGCCATTTTCGCAAGCAGTGGGAACAACACATAGTCGCCGATGTGGGTGATTAAGTTGACGGGCAAAATTGCGATCGTCGCGGCGATGCTATACAGGCCGAGTACTTCAAGGCTGCCGAGTTTTCCCAAAACGATACGATCAATCTGCATCGCGAAAAAACCGGCGGCCGTACAAACGAAAATCCACTTGCCAAAATGAAATAGTTCCCACGCATATTCACGATGCCATCGGAATCGGTGCTTGATCACACTAGGTAGTAGATAACTGCTTATTGCTCGCAGCAACGAACCCGCCAGGGTGCCTATCACTAGCGCCCAAATATTGGGATAGAACCAAGCGATTGTGCAAGTAATGATCGTCCCAAGCAGTTGGCTCAAGACGTTGTAACTAATCATCGCCGTCGGTTTTAGCCGACGCTGTGCGGTCATCACGCCGGTCGACGAGAAGCCTTCGATTGCCACACTCATGCCGACAATCGGAATCAGAATCGTGAGCATCGGTTCGCCATAGAACCACGCGACCGCTGGGGCGGCGATCCAGCACGCGCCCCATATCAACACACCTCGGGCCGCTTGAGCGGTCCATGCGGTCCGCAAAAAATCGGGGTCGTCCCCTTTTTCGTGATGCACCACCGCTGGGGCGAGTCCAACATCGGAAAGCAAAACAAGTCCGATAATCGCAATCGTCACAAGTGCCATCAATCCGAACACATCGGGTATGACCAAGCGCGAAAGCACGAGGTTGCTACCAAGTCTCAGGATGAGGCTAGCACCAAAGAGACCAACCGTTGTCAGCGAAGCGAAAGTCGCCGGACTGTTGCGTATCCGCGAGAAAAACAGGTTGAAATAATGTGAAAACACGTGTCGAAGTCGATTCCAAACGCTGCAAAAGTACGGGGTCAGATACCTGATGAAAGAATGGCACGAGACTACTAGACCAACGTGCCACGTCTAGGCCTATCTGTCGAAAGACGTGTCATTTGGGGCTCCAAGGCGCGACCAACCGCCATTGTAGGGTTACAAGTCATTTCATCAGACCAATTAGGGACATCTGATCGTTATGTCCTTTAATCCCATCCTCGAGGTGACTAAAGTTACATCAAGTTTCGACTTTTTCATCGCCCCCCAACTCGGTGATTCGGGATAATTTTCGCTTAAATATCATGATGAATTTGCATGGTGGGGATCGCGTGTTGAAAGTTGAAAAGCGACGAGGAATGCGTTGCTAGATTGAGCAGGGACGAACAGGAATCCACATTTTCCGAGGATTTCGCTAGCGGCCCCAAGCTTCAGTCACCATCGTTTTTCGCAGGTTTTTGTGGCATGATTTTAGTTATATCCGGTATGGTCGCTGCGTTTATGCTGGCGATCGCGACGATTTCGTCGCCCGGTCAAGCCGCGCGCGTCGGGTGGGCACTGACGATGCTGGTGCCTCCTTGGATTTGTCGGTACGTGGGGGCAACTGAAATCAATAGCCAAACCGTCGTCGCAGGATTGGCGGTGGTGGTCATCTTTTTACGTCCATCCCGCTTCAAATTTCCGGTCTTCAGTTGGTTTGACTTAGTACCGTTGGCATTGATGGCATCGTCGGCGATTAGCATCGCTTACAACGATTCGCTCGGTCCAACCACGGTGGCAAAATTGGCGTTCTTGTGGGTCTCCCCCTACGTTCTTGGTCGATTGATGGTGACTGGTCCCGAGGACCTGCGCGAGCTGATTCCAATTGCTGCGGCGCTAACAACCCTTTTGGCTATGGCTTTCGTTTTCGAATGCGTGACTGGTCTCAATGTATGGAACGCCGTGTTACAACACCAAGGTTCTCTTCAGAGCCAATCGGGACAGCGTTTTGGGTTGACCCGAGCCGAGGGGCCATTTAGCCATCCAATCAGTGCGGGACTCTTTTTGGCGATAAGCTCGCCTTGGGTATTCACGCGAACTTATCAGGCAATTTATCAGGGGTGCTCTAAGTTTTGGCTTCTGGCTCCGTTTATGGTGGCGGCAGGAGTCGGTGCAACGCTTTCCCGAGGACCATTTATGGTTTTTTTGAGTGTGATTGGTGGCTTCGCGTTCTACTACTATCGCCCCATTCGAATTCCCATCGTCTACACGGGAATTATTGCAATAGCAATGGCTGCGGTCATGTTACCATCACTGGTTGAAATGGGTGAATCAGTCGAGTCATCTAATGACATCCGAGAAATTGAAATCCAAGGAAAGACGTACGTCTATTCTGGAAGCCGACATCGTTACTTGCTGTTCCCGGTCTATCAAGAAGCGATTGCAGATGCGGGCTGGCTTGGGTTTGGCTCCTGGGGAACGTCCGCCAAACACATCAGCTATATCCACCCTGACCTACGACGTCTATTTGGTTCGATCGACAACCAATACTTACTGCATTACCTAAATACGGGAGTGGTGGGAACCACCACTTTCTTTATTATGCTTGTTTGGCTCTTCGTGATATTTGGACGATATGCGGGACAACTAAAGGGTGAAACCGAATTCTTTACGGTCGCATCATTCTCCGCTGTCTTAGGCACATCGGTAATCTTGCTGACAGTATGGCTCGCTTCGGAATTTAGTTTTGTTTTTCTATTGAATATTGGCCTGATCGCTGGTCTGCTAGGGTACGCGCGCGGGCTAACCGAAACAGCGCCAAAACGAGTTCAATTGTTTGGCCGCCCCTTGCCCTCTTTCGATGCGAATGGAAAAGCACAGAGTCTTCCAAACGCCGCTGATCAAACCTTTGACAAAAAGGGGTTCAACTGATTTGCTTCTATCGAATCTAACCCGAATGATAGTACTCGGTAAGCAGGAAGTTTTCACAACCAAATTTGTGTCCCTCAACGCTATTTTCCTATTGAATTAAATTCCTACAACACTGAGTTAACAGCACTTTCATCGCCCGGCGGCTAGCGAATCGGAATGCGGAATTTTCGTGTTCGACACGCTTATTGGTAGGATGAAAAGGAAACCAAGCTTATGTTAAGTATCCCCCCCAATGTAAACGAGCATTCAAGTGATGCTATTCAAAATGCATTGAGTCGCTCATACCACGCACAGTCTTCGCGACATGGCGGCGCGATGGATTCAGATTTGTTCAGCCAGTTCATGCGTCGGTCGATCAAGTGGGTGATTCTCGCGACGGTGATAGGGTTAGCAATGGCATGGTATGTCGCAACACATTTCGCGAAAGACACCTACTATTTCACGGGCCAACTTCGATTGGAACCGAGTTCAGTAGGCTTTCCATTTCTTGTGGCTCCATCCACCGTTGACTACACCCGCTATGTCGATTCGCCTCAAACCATCCGCACTCTGCACAAAGAGTTTGATATTCAAGGGGATGAGTCAGCGACGGCCGATTCAATCACCGTCGAAGCCTATCAAGGCTCGAGTGATATGATGATCGAAATGCAAGGTGAATCACCAGAGAAGGTGAAAGCGATCCTAAATGAATTGCTTGTCCTCGTCAGCGAACAGTCCCGAGAGATACGCGATGTGGCCATCGAAAAACACCTCGCACAATTCAAGCTGCGCACCGATGCGTTAGAGGACCAGGAAAAGGAAGCCGAACAGAAATACGATGCATTGTGCAAGAAGTATAATACTCATGATTTAGAAGCGCAGTTCAAAGCGAACGAAAACGACCGAGCGGCAACCAACGGCTTGGTCGCACACCGCACAATCGTATGCAACCTGCTTCGTGAAACGATCGATGACATAAAGCAAACAATCGTGGAGGCACGCGGCGGAAATATCCCCAGGGATGAGCAGGACCTGCTTGACGAGGAAGTCAAGCAAAGTATCGATACTTCCCGGCACGCGATCTTGCAAGACAAGTTGGTTGATCATCGCCAGCGTGAGGCCGCTCGGGTAAAACTATCAGCCAAGCAAAGCGAACTCCAACGTCTCAAGACGCTGCTCGCACGCGACCTTGTCACTCAGGCAGAAGTCCAAGAAGTCGAAAGCCAAGTAGAACTTCTAACGCTCGAGTCAAATGGCGACGAGACGATCAATCGGCTTGAAGGATCGATTTCAAAAATTCGCGATAAGATGGACTCCAACGACTACCTTGCCTCATCTGCTCGGGCGAAGTACTTAGCGAGACTTGCTGACAAGTTGGAAAACAAACAGCAAGCATTGGCGATCGCAGAAAATGAACTGCGAGACTTCAGTGCTCACTTGAAATATATGGAAGCCGAGTACGAGAGATTGGTCGATGTGACACCGAAAATCCGAGATTTCAAAGACGAAATGGATGGGTTTAACCAACAACGCCAAATTTTGCGGCAAGAAACCGATGCCATCAAACAACTCTTGGCAACGGATGGACATACATTGACCGTCAACAGCGAAGCCTACCCGTCGATGCATTCGGTAAAAAATAACCAGAAGAAAATGTTGGTCGCCGGCTTTGGCGCCGGATCACTTCTGCTGCTGATCCCCGGTTTTTTGATTGAATTATTCCGCATCACACCGAGCAAGTACGAACGTTTGGCGAGCAAGCATGGTTTGCCCATTATTGGCCGCATCGATCGTAAGTCCGCGAGTCGATTCACGGGCGGAACGACCTCGCGAGTATTGGCATCGAGAATCCAGCGTTTGAATTTGCCCGTGGGTTCGTCCATTGCATTGGTATCCACTGGACGACAGCCTTGTCCAACAGGAATGCTCTACGGTGCGGCGAGTCAATTGGCCGAGGAAGGCAGTCGCGTTTTGATTGTCGAAACCATTGGCAAAACCGGCTTGGTTCCGCTTCCTGGTGAACATACTACCGAACAAGTTCAAGAACAGACTTTGGAACATGGAACCACCGGCCCGGTGGACCGCCTGATCATCAATGATCCGTCACTGCTATGCAATGCGATGAGCAACCAAGTTTGGGACGAATTGTCGGCAAGCATCCGTGCCTATCGCTATGTCCTAATCGGTGGGGTTAGCTCCCAAGACCCGTCGGTGGCAAGTTTGGTTTCAGCGGGCGCCGACGCCGTAGTCGTGGTCTCGCTCGAGCGTGATGCCGCATCATTGGAATCGACGAATTTGATCAACGACCTAATTGACTTCGATGCACGCTTCCTAGGTGCGGTTATTTCGACCTAAATACGCTTTTGATAGCTACGTACGTACACCTTGAGATTTATTGGACTTTCATGACGAACATTCAGCTTCTAATGGGTATTTTGGCTTGGATCGCGACGATTGCGATTTCAGTGCCACTATGCCTATTATCACTCGAATGTTTGCTCGGGGCCATTTCGCCATCACACAGCCGCATTCGACGCAGTGGAATTCGACGCAGTGGCGACCGGCTAAAAAAAGACGAAAAAGCATCTCGCCCAAGTGTCGATGTGGTGGTTCCGGCGCATAACGAACAAGAAGGTTTGGCGAGCTCTCTGAATTCGCTGTTCGCGTCACTTCGTGATGACGATCGGGTTTATGTGGTCGCAGATAATTGCACCGATGCCACCGCAAGCATCGCCCGAAAGCTTGCTAAATCAAATGAGTCGCCGGTGCAGTTATATCTGCTCGAACGGTTCGATGATGCCAACCGTGGAAAGGACTATGCATTGCGGTGCGCATTTGATGTGCTCGATGCGGAAACGCAAGAAGATGCCAACACCGCAAATCGCGTTGTTATGATTGTTGATGCCGATTGCCAAGTCGACGCGGATGCGATCGATCATTTGGCATCACAGGTCGCGCGTACTGGTCGGCCCGCTCAAGCAAGTTACATGATGCGACAACCGGCGCACTTGCCAGCGACTGCAAGCCGCGTTTTGTTAGAATTTGCCTTCACGATCAAAAATCATGTGCGTCCCCTCGGTGTGTCGCGACTCGGAGGTGCTTGCACTCTATTTGGTTCTGGAATGGCGTTTCCAAGGGATTTAGTTAGCCGTTTGACGGGCCCCGGCGGCCATTTGGTCGAAGACATGCGTTGGACATTTGACATGGTTTTGGCGGGCCGGCCGGTCGGGTTCTGTCCTGATGCGAAGTTGGTGGCAATGTTCCCAACGTCAACCAAAGCGGCTGATACTCAGCATCGTCGTTGGGAACATGGGCATCTGCAATTGGCGACTTCGCAACTGCCAAGGCTGATCGGCAGTTGGATGCGAGCCCCGCGATGGTACACCGTCGTCGCAGCGCTCGATTTGATGATCGTCCCACTGTCACTGCTTGTCGCCGCTTCACTCGTGGTCAGCAGTTTTAACCTGGTGGTTTACTTGACAACATTAAACATTTGGCCCATGGCAATTTTGGCGATCAGCTTAGCGGCAGCCAGTGTCAGTTTAATCGCCGCTTGGTGTCAACATCGGCCTGGCAATGCGACATTTCGTATGCTGCTAGGCATTCCGGCCTATGCTTTTCGCAAGCTTCCGCTGTATACGAGGTTCCTGTTTCGCCCTGAGCGTTCGTGGATTCGGACCGACCGGAGTTAGCCAAAGAGCACTGTCAGAATATTCCATTTGTAATTGCAGTTTGACTGATACGCGATGTACCTAATCCCCACAAACATCCCCATCTTTCGCCGCGGTAGCGAAACGCTGCTTCCGACGGCATGGGCACGGTCATTACGGCTTTTACGGGATTCGCTCGAAGGCCAATATGGAAGAATAACGATTGTTGCCCCGGCCTTTCCCTCTTGTTGCGAGAGTTGCGTGCCCCCGAGTTCCGTCGAGCGATTCAATGCCGCCGCAGAAGACATTTGCCTTATTCCTGCCTTCAACGCGAACGCATGTGACCAAAGCAGTACGACTAAGGAATTGCAAAGCTGGGTCAAGACCGTGGCCGATTTAGGCCGAAACTGTTCCGTGTTGCAGGCCCAGATTGATGAGGGCATGGACCCAAATTTTGCGAATGGTTTTTGTCAGGTATTGGACGAATCAATACCGACGGTGTTCTTACATAGTACCGCAGCACCTGTTGTTCAACCCTTGCCTAGCAAATCACGATTCAGGCATCATCATTTCCGCTTTCGTCGCCATCGACTCTTTCGCGATTGCGTTAAAGTGGCTCGCCACGCCGATTTGAGCCTCTTCGACAGTGAGCAATCAATGCGTCAATATACTGGGTTCACTCGAAATGCAAAACTGTTTCCAGCTCCTGTGATCTCGACCGCGGACGTTTTAGACGAAGCAAGCCTGAGGAAGCGTCTGAGTGGTGACTCGCTGATTTCATCTCTGCGGCTTGTTTCGAGTATTCCCCTGGAACGCCAAAATGGCCTTGGTCATGCGATCGCGATCATTCGTCAAGCCCGATCCAACGGTGCGAATGTCACCTTAGACATCTATGGCGATGGTCTTCAAAAATCCGAACTTCAGTATCAAATCGCTAAACTTGGCCTGACCAACTCGGTCCGATTGAACGCGCCGCTACAGAATTTAGCGGAAGACCGTTACGCAAATAATCAACAAGTCGTTGCTCGGCTTAACGACTACGATGCGATGCTCATCACTCCGCTTGGCAGTGATCCGAAAACGGAGACAACCGCAAAAGTGTTCAATGCGATTTGGCAAGGTTACGCGGCCGGCTTGCCTATCATTGGCTTTGACCAACCGTCGATTCGCCAACAATTGGTACGAAACAAAACAGGCATTCTATTGCCCTGTGGCGACATCACAGCCGCAGCAATGCGTATCGCAGAACTTGATCTCCAACGAGGTCAGTTGCACGACATCTCGCTTAATGCCAGGCGTGCTGCGATTGATCAGTCAATGGAAACTTGGTACTCCCGTCGTGCCGAATGGACTTGCGAGGCCATCCCAAGACCTCATACAGCCTCAAAATCACCCTGCCCAACAGCGAGACTCGTTTCCGCATAACCTCATCGCTTGTGAACCTTGACGACCTGATTAGCATGGAGCCGCGACCCTCAATTCAATCAACTTTCTCAATTCATGAATATCGTCACTATTATCGTCAACTATCGCACGGCCGATCTCACGATCGATTGCCTGCGATCACTTGAGCCGATTGCCAATGAGAACCCTGGGTTTTCCGTCGAATTGATCGATGGCGGATCCGCTGACGATTCTCCCGAACAACTCTCGCAAGCCATTGAAAAGCATCATTGGCAATCTTGGGTTCACTTCACGCAACTGAGTGACAACAAAGGCTTCGCCGGTTCCAACAATGTCGGCATCCAAGCGGCGCTTGATCGCTCAAACCGTCCGGATGCGATTTGGTTACTCAACCCCGATACGATTGTTCGTACCGGAGCACTCAATAGCCTTGTCGAAACGCTTCATGCCGATGCGTCGATCGGATTAGTCGGCAGCCGTTTGGAGCATCGCGATGGTGAAGTTCAAATTTCAACCTTCCGTTATCCCACAATCCTGAGCGAATTGGTCGACTCGGTGCGATGTGGTGTGATCAGTCGATTGTTTGCCGCCTACGAAGTCTCGTCTGACCCTCCGGCCCAGGCGTGTGCGGTCCCATGGGTCGCCGGAGCAAGTTTGATCATCAAGACGGAAGTATTTGACGAAATTGGTTTGCTTGACGATGGCTACTTCATGTATTTCGAAGAAGTTGACTTTTGTCACCGCGCCGAGAGTGCCGGATATTCATGTTGGTATCAACCCGAAAGCCGCGTCGTTCACTTGGTCGGCCAATCCTCGGGTGTGACAGGACAATCGGCCACATTGCGGCGCCGGCCCGCTTACTGGTTTGATTCGCGGCGGCGCTATTTTCTGTCCAAACATGGCGTGTTCAAAACCGCTGTGGCTGATGCCGTTTGGCTTTGCGGCCGAGTGACATGGAACGTAAGAGCTGTATTGCAGCGAAAACCAGCCGAAGATCCACCGAGACTGTGGCGTGATTTTCTCTCTCACAGTATTTTTGTGCGAGGGACCGGCTAATGCAACCGCAATCATGGCGTGAACTTTTTCGTGTGATCGCAGAAGACTACCGGAACCACGGATGCGATTGGTCCAAACCCGGTTTCCAATCACTCGCGGTGCATCGCTTCGGAAACTACCGAATGTCGATCCGCAATCCATGGCTAAGAAAGCCGCTAAGCTTCATCCATCATCGGCTCTTTCGATTTTGCCGCAATTTTTACGGCATCGAATTACCGCATCCAACGGTGATCGGCCGTGGCGTGGTGATCGAGCATCAACACGGAATCGTTCTGCATGGTGCCGCTGTCATCGGTGAGGGAACCTATATTCGGCAAGGGGTCACAATCGGCAATCGGTACCTCGACAAACCGTTTGACGCCCCAAAGATCGGTCGCCGTGTCAATATTGGTGCTGGCGCTTGCATCTTGGGTGGGGTCACGATCGGTGACGATGCCTCGATTGGAGCCAATGCCGTTGTCCTTTGTGACGTTCCTGTTGGATGTTTGGCGGCGGGGATCCCTGCGAAAGTCGTTTCGGTAGCGGAAAAGCAATCAACCTCGCCCGCTGACGAAAACGATTTGTCATTGGCTTACACGCGAACGCTGGAGTCGCAGTGATGCCGAACACGCCAAAGCCAGCCGATTTTCGTGTTGCTTACCTGGTGAACCAGTACCCTGGAATCAGCGGAACGTTTATTCGCCGAGAAATTCATGCACTCGAACAACTTGGTCACCCCATTTCTCGCTACAGCGTTCGTCGGCCTGCGGTTGCCGTTGTCGATGAGATCGACGTGCGAGAAGAGCAAGCGACACAATACGTGTTGGACAGTTCGTTCATGACGATCCTTGTAGCATTGGGCGGCGCCCTTATGCTTCATCCTCTGCGATTTTTCGATGCCCTACGAACGGCGGTTTGGTTTGGCCAACGCAGTGGGGCGATGATCCGAAGTCTCATTTACTTGCTCGAAGCCACGGTGGTGAAACGATGGGCCGAGCGAGACAGAATCGAACACATCCATTGCCATTTCGGCACCAATTCGACTGCTGTGGCCACACTTTGCCGCGTGCTCGGTGGGCCCAAATATAGCTTCACCGTCCACGGCCCCGAAGAGTTCGACCGACCCGAACAACTTGGACTTTCCAAGAAGATTGCGCTGAGCGAATTTGTCGTTGGCGTCAGTAGTTTTGGCCGCAGCCAACTTTACCGGTGGACCGATTTTCCAGATTGGCCAAAAGTGAAAGTGGTTCGATGTGGTCTAGATGCGACTTACTTTGATTATCCAAAGACCGACCCACCATCGGCACCACGCCTGCTAGCGATTGGCCGGTTACACGAGCAAAAAGGGATGCCGCTATTGATTCAAGCAGCTGCGGAATTAGCGGCCGAAGGCATCCATTTTGAATTGACCATCGTTGGTGACGGAGCGCTTCGCCCCACGCTTGAATCGATGATCGATCGACATGAACTCCGTGAATTCGTCAAATTAGCAGGTTGGAAAACGGGTGCGGAAATCCAGGGCTTGCTCAATGAGAGCCGCGTTTTGGTGATGCCAAGTTTTGCCGAAGGGTTGCCGGTTGCCTGTATGGAATCGCTAGCGATGGGTCGACCAGTGATCTCGACATCGATCGCAGGGATCCCAGAGCTGATACGCACCGGGGTTGATGGTTGGTTGATCCCAGCCGGGTCGGTAAAGTCGCTATCGCGAGCGATGAAGAAAGCATTGACCGCATCCGCCGACGAGCTAAAACAACTTGGGCAAACCGGTGCGGCACGAGTCCGGCAACGACACGATGTCCGACGCGAGGCCAGAAAGCTTTCTCATTTATTTCAAGGACATGCGACCAAGAACGGCGCCGACTTTGCCTCAACAGAGTCCCCAGGCGACACGCCCTCGCCGATGATGCGAATGACAGCACCGGAGTGATACAAATGAGTTTGTCGGACGAATTGATTCTGCCCGATTGGTTTAAGTGAATTGCAGTGATTTTGCAGCGAAGATTAAAACCACCGTTGAGCAAGTGGCACGACATGAATAATCCCCAAACGGCAGACGTCAACTATGACCCGCTGACAGGAATTCCGTTGACCAACGGAATTCGCGTTTACGTATTATGCAAACGGATCTTTGACATCGCTGGTTCGGGTGCTGCCCTGATTCTCCTGTCACCGCTTCTTCTGCTGGTCGCATTGGCCATCAAGCTTGAGGATGGCGGAAATATTTTTTACATATCCTCGCGAGTCGGCGTAGGCGGTCGCCGATTCAAGTTCATCAAATTCCGCTCGATGGTAATGAACGCTGACCAACTAAAAGAACGCATCGAATCGATGAACCAGCACGATGATCATCGCACCTTCAAATTAAAGCAAGATCCGCGAACGACCCTGACCGGCAGAATCATTCGCCGCTTGAGTATCGATGAGTTACCTCAACTGTGGAATGTATTGTTTGGCGACATGAGCATTGTCGGACCGCGCCCAACCATTCCTAATGAAGTGGACCAGTACGCTACGTCGGACCTTTACCGCTTTGATGTCCTTCCAGGTTTGACCTGCATTTGGCAGGTGTCCGGTCGCGGCGATATTCCATTTGAGCAGCAGGTCCAGATGGATTTGGATTACATCCAACAACGCAGCATGTGGTTTGACCTAAAACTAGTATTCAAAACCATTCCTGCGGTATTGTCGGGCAAGGGCGCGTATTAGTGTTTAACGACATTGGTGTAATTGCGATTGGACGCAACGAGGGGTCTCGATTGCGAGCTTGCCTCAAATCGGCGATGCGCGACGCCAAGTACGTTGTCTATGTCGACTCGGGATCGACCGACGACAGTGTCTCGATGGCAAACCAACTTGGTGCCGAAGTGGTTTCGCTTGACATGTCCAAACCGTTTTCGGCCGCGAGAGGTCGCAACGCAGGCTTTCAACGATTGACACAATGGGTCCCGCAGATCAAGTACGCTCAATTCGTCGACGGCGATTGTGAAATTGCTGCAGGGTGGTTGGCGTATGGTCGAGACGTTTTGGAGTCCGATCCTCAGAAGGGTGCCGTTTGCGGTCGACGCCGGGAGCGTCACCCCGAAGCGAGCGTTTTCAATCGCATTTGTGACATTGAATGGGACACACCGATTGGTGAAACGCGTGCTTGTGGCGGCGATGCAATTATCCGCTGCGAGGCTTTGTCGAGCGTTGGCGGGTACAATGATCAAGTGATCGCCGCAGAAGACGACGAAGTATGTGTCCGGATGCGTCAAAAAGGATGGACACTTCATCGTCTTGATCAAGAAATGACGCTTCATGATGCGAACATGCACACGATTGGTCAGTGGTGGAAGCGGGCGGTTCGCTGCGGCCATGGCTACGCACAAGGCTTCGCGATGCATGGAGCGTCTCCGGAACGCCATTTCGTCAAACCGCTACGAAGTGTCCTTTTTTGGGGAGGCGTGTTACCATTCTTGGCAATCGTATTTTGTTGGCCCTCGCACGCGATCAGCTTGCTGTTTCTAGCGGCGGCCTATGGAATACTATGGCTCAAAACGACTCGCTCGGTGATGCGACGTGGATTGCCGATTAAGCAATCGATGGTCTATGCAACGAGCTGTGTTTTTTCAAAAATCCCTGAATTACTCGGGGCGAGCAAGTATTTTTGGCGTAGGATCACTCGATCCAACACGCAAATTATCGAATACAAATAGTGCCTTTCCCATATAGGCTTCAACCACATTAGACAGATGACTCAGGCTCTCACTAAATCGAACACCCCACTTCGCGTCGGCCTGATTGGTGCAGGCTATATTGCTCAGTGGCATGCACTTGCGGTCAAGCAAACACGTGGCGCAGAACTAGTCGCCATCGCGGATGTTAGTGAATCACGAGCCAAAGCGGCTGCCCATGAATTTGGAATTCCTAAATATTACGGCAGTGTGGAGGCGCTGCTTGAGGCAGCAAACAACGATGCAACGAAAATTGATCTCGTGCACGTATTGGTTCCTCCTGATTTTCACGCCTCCGTAACTCGCCAATGCATGGCGGCTGGGTTGGATGTGTTTCTTGAAAAGCCGATGGCGACATCGTCCCAAGCATGCCGCTCGCTAATCGAGGAGGCCAGCCAATATAAGATTCAGTTAGGGATCAACCACAACTTTCTATTTTCGCGTGTTTACCAAGAGCTTCGCGATTGCGTCAGCGATGGAAAAATTGGGCAACTCGACGCAATCGATATCTCGTGGAACAAGCCGTTACCACAATTGTGGTGTGGCCCCTATTCGATTTGGATGCTACGCGAACCGTCGAATTTGTTGCTGGAATTAGGGCCACACGTGGTCAGCCCCATTTTGGATTTGGCGGAATATCCAAATCATATCACCGGGGTGGCGACGCATCCGACTAAAATGCCGACAGGCAAGTTGGCCATGAGAAATTGGGCTTTAAGCATGACCGCAGGTCGAGTAGCGGTGCAGGCGAGATTGTCCCTCGGTAGTGGTATCAGTGAGTTCCAAATTCACGTTCGCGGGACTCATGGCAGTGCGGTTGCCGATATCGAAGAAAATACGTTCACGCTCAACCGCGCGACAAAGTACTCGGTTGATTTTGATCGTTTCCATCGTCTCAAATCGACAAGCAAACAGATCAAACGACAAGCTCGATCAGGATTGATGAGCTATATCGGCAGTAAAGTGGGACTCAGCAAGCACGGGAATCCTTACGGCGAAAGCATCGCCAACGCGGTCGAAGCATTTTATCGATCGCTAAAAAGTGATTCGCTACCACAACGCCTGTCGGGCGACATGGGGCAAATGGCCATTCGATTGTGCGAAGAATTGGGAAGCACCGTTTTAGCGTCCGCAGCCTATCAAGCTGCAATATCGGATATCCCCAAGCCATTTGTACCTACGGTCAGTGGGGACGACGTGCAACAAGAATCCCCAAATCGTTCGCAGCCATCCTTGGTTTTTGGTGGCACCGGATTTATCGGCCAAGCACTTGTCCGGGCGTTAATCAATAGGGGACGTCCGATTCGAGCGTTTGTGCGACGCCCCAGTGACGTACCGGAAGCCCTTCGGCATCCGCTTGTGGAATTATTCCGCGGCGACATGACCAATACCGACGATGTGGCTCGTGCGATGCAGGAAGTCGATGGCGTCTTCCATTTGGCTCGCGGAATGGGAAAAACATGGCCCGATTACGAAGCAATGGATGTCTTCCCTACCAAGCAGATCGCCGAGCAGTGCATCAAGCAATCGGCTGGGCGACTAGTCTACACCAGCTCGATTGATTCATACTACGCTGGCGGAAAAGCAGGCAAGATCACCGAGCAAACGAAATTGGATCCTAAGATTGAACGACGCAATCTTTATGCAAAGTCGAAGTCGGTTTTGGAAGCCGAACTTCGCGACATCCATGCCACGCAAGGCTTAGATTTGGTGATTACGCGACCGGGGATTGTGATCGGTCGCGGCGGGTCTCCATTCCACTGGGGCATCGGCATGTGGACGGGAGAAAGCTTTTGCCAGGTATGGGGTGATGGTGAAAACAAGCTACCGTTGGTTTTGGTTGACGATGTTGCCAATGGATTAATCCTCGCGATGGATCACCCCGATGCGTCCGGCGAATCGTTTAACTTTATTGACGCACCGGTTTTAAGTGGACGCGAATATTTGCAGGAACTTCAACGTGCAGCGGGCGTTAGCATCGATGTTCGCCCGACCAACATTTGGCATTTTTATATAACAGACATGGCCAAATGGGTTGTCAAAACCATGGTCCAGCATCCCGATCGACGGATGCCAAGCTATCACGACTGGGAATCGCGAACCCAGAAAGCGATCTTTGATTGCGAAAAAACCAAGACGATGCTCGGCTGGAAACCGACTAGCGACCGTGCCGAGATCATTCGACAAGGAATCGACGAAGCGGCAAGCATCGCGATGGCCTAACCGTGGATACTAACCACCTTAGCGCCAAAGGGGCAGCGATGGCAATGCTGCGACGCCGCTACCACTACTCGAGGGCGGCAGCGGTGCATCGTAGCCGCCCGAATTTGGATACAAATCGCTGGCTGGCATACCTGATTGGCTGGGCGACCGACGTGGTGGGTCACTCTGCATTTTACCGACTGTCGACGCGGCAATTCGCGGTGGTGCGAAAACGGGCGGCGACTGAGCAACCGATGTCGCCAGAGGTGCGATTTTTGCATTCGAATCGAGAGGACGTAGCCGAGACGCAATTGCCGCTTCCGTCGTCTGGGGTGGTGCAGCAACGCGACCGACAGGTTCGTAGTCAATCTTTTGTTCGCGTTCCATTCGAACCAATTGCCGAGGAACCGCTACCGTTCTTTTTTCAGCCACCCATTCAACGCGTTGATTGACTCGATTGACAACTTCGCTGCGACTTTCCCATCGCGTTCGCGGGACGTGGTGATAGGCAACCACCGGTGGCTTAAAAGGATTCCAACGTCCTTCTAATTTCGGTTCCCAATTGTACTCGACCACTGGCGTGTAGACCGTTCGTGACTCGGGCTTCGTTTCCGTGACGGTTTGCGGACGGAAAACAGTTTGCTCTTTTTGTTCCGTTTTAGTTTCGACCACCGGGCGCTCAATGGTCTTTGTCACCTGCCGGTACACGATACCCGTGGTGGGATCAGTATAATAACCCGGGGAAGTTTGCGCCGAAGCGGTGACGCAGCCAAGTACAATCGACGCAACGGTGATTGAGGCGGTCAAGTTAACACAACGGTGAAACAACGGTTTTGCGAACCACGAGCGAACTCGATAATTCATGGCAATCCCTCGCCGAGAAGTGGATAGACGAAAAGAACGAACATTCGCTAAAGTGCGTCAGAAACCCAACTCAACGAACACCAAAACAGAGCGAATTGAGCGTCTGCCCGCCCTGCAACTCGCCCTCTAACCTCTATTTCGGAAAATGGACGGGGCGATACTGAGTCTAAAAAATGATAGCCGAAAATTTACTCGCGATCTTACGGTGTCCGCTCAATGGCAAACCGCTGATTATGGCGGAAAGTCGCCTCGTTCAGCGAGTCAATATTGAAATTGCTCGGGGCGAAGCACGCGATCGCGAGGACCTGAAAGTTCTCCGATCCATCGACGCAGGACTGATGGTCCAAGGGGGGAGCGAGATCTACCCGATCCGCGACGGGATCGCTTGCATGGTCGTCGATGAAGCGATTGTGATTGGGAAAGAGAAGGCATCGAACTAGCCTAGTGACTACCAATCCGAGTCGTCGCCTCGCTCCTCGCCACGCTCCTCGCCTCGCGGGTCACTACACCAACGATTCAAGGACGCAACCACAGCATCCCGTTCCATCGCATTGGTCCAAAGCGAATCGTCGACATCAAGCCGAACTTCATAGTCACCCTCATGCAAACAATCAGGCTCCCCACAAAAATGGGGCACATCACTCACCCAAACGATTCGGTAAAGAGGAACATGCTTGTCGTCGATTTTTACGATCGGTGCATCCATCAGTTTCTACAAATTCTCAAGAGTTTATTTCAATTCGCGACTTCGGTTCGCAGCAGCCACCACCGCGTCGATCAAAGCGCGTCTTAATCCATTCTGTTCCAGGACTCTCAATGCGGCAATGGTTGTTCCACCAGGGCTAGCGACCGAGTCTTTCAATTCCCCGGGATGTCGGCCTGTTTCGGCGATCATTTTCGCAGTCCCTAAGACCGTTTGCGTCGCTAATTTCATCGCCAAATCACGTGGCAGCCCCGCAAAAACGCCTCCATCGGCCATTGCTTCGACGATCAAGCAAACGTATGCCGGCCCTGAACCACTAACCGCTGTGACTGCGTCCATATGGCTTTCTTCGACTTCCGCAACAACGCCAATGCTTTGCAGTGAAGATTCGATCCAAGCTTTATCATCCGCTGCAACATCCGCAGCGACACAAAACGCCGACGCTCCGGCACCGACAAGGCTTGGAGTGTTCGGCATTACTCGAACGACTCGGTCGTGGCCAATCAGACTACAAAGCGTTTCGAGCGTCACTCCGGCTGCGATGGAGATGACCAATTTTCCATCCCAAAAACTGGCCGATTGGTTGGCAACTTTTGGGATCACGTAAGGTTTCACGGCCAGAATAACGATATCAGATTCAGCAACATCACTCGCCAAATTGTCACCGACCGGCACATCAGGGCGGTTTTTGGCCCACCAGTCGCAACCCGAGTGGCTCGGTTCGACCACGCGAACATCCGACGCGGCAATCACCCCTTTATCGAGCATCCCGCAAAGCAGCGCACGGGCCATTTGTCCGCCACCGACGACTGTTAAACACTTATTTCGCATGGTTTCCCTTAAAACGTCCGAGTTTTCCCGAAAGATGCTCGGTTTGACACCAGTTTTCGTCCACATCAATTGACCCCCTGATGAGCCGCCTCTAAATTGATGGGTTTTTCCGTTGCTGGAAAGACCACCCCTTTTGAAAACCGTCCTTACCGGAGACTTAATCGTGGAAGAAGCGATCGCCAAAGCGAACACGCTGATCGAAGCAATGGGCTGGATTCGCCAATTCCGCGGAACCACCACGGTTATCAAGCTAGGCGGCAGTCTATTAGACGACGAATTGGCTCTGATGCACATTCTGCTCGACGTCATTTTCATGGAATCGGTGGGAATGCGTCCAGTAATCGTGCATGGTGGCGGAAAAGCAATCAACCGAGCATTGGCCGAATCCGGTATCGAACCGAATTTCAAACGAGGTCGTCGGGTGACCGATGGGCCGACCTTGAAAGCCGTTGAAAAGGTTTTGGCAGGGGATTTGAATGTCGCGCTGACCAAAGAGATTGAGCGACTCGGCGGCCGAGCGATGAATTTGTCGTTCCTGACCACCAATGTCCTATTTGGTCGAAAACTCGAAACCCCCGAAGATGAAGACTTGGGATTTGTCGGCGAAGTGACTCGAGTCGACCGGAACGTGATCGAAAGCCTAACCTATACCGACCAAGTCCCCGTGATGCCGTCGATGTGTGAAGGCCCAAATGGCGAACATTACAACGTCAACGCAGATACCGCCGCCATGGCAGTCGCCCAGGCTCTCGGGGCCGAGAAGCTCGTGTTTCTATCCGACGTCAATGGCGTGCGTAGCGACAAGGATGACCCGTCGACGATCATCCATTCGCTCTCGTCGAACGAAGCACGCGATTTAATCAAAACCGGTGTGATCGATTCCGGGATGATCCCCAAAGTAGAAGCCTGTTTGGAGACACTCGGTCGCGGCGTCAAGAAAGTCCACATTATTGATGGTCGACTTCGCCATTCGTTGCTATTGGAAATTTACACGACCAGTGGTGTCGGCACCGAAATCCATCAATAACCTGCCTTCGTTGAGGAGACCCTATGGACGATTTGGAACAAAATCCAATTCAAAGCAGTTCGCCGGAGCTAACAAACATTCAAGGTATCCGCCGAAGTACCCGGAATGGCCGCGCGTGCATCGATGCACTTGCCGGACGAGCATGCGCGATCGGGTTTGGTAACCAAAGCATCATGCGTGCGATTCAGGAAACGGCGAACGATTATCTTGGCGACGCTTTGGCGACATCCTTTGCGACATCCTTTGCGACGTCAGATGACGACGCCCTATTGCCGGAAGCGATTGCAAACGTGTTAGGAACGGAAGGCGATTTCTTAGCGGAATCAATCCTTCTTCATCCTTCGGCAGATTTAGCGGTAGAGTCCGGATTGGCGTTTTCACGAACCAGTTCCACGGATTCACGATACCGAACGATCGTCTTGTCCGGCAGCGATCATGGCCGCACTGCGATGTGTCGGTCCGCCAGTGGACGGCCGGAACTGCATGCTGGGTTTGGCCCAATGGTGGCTGGATTTGACCACATCAAACCAAACCAAATCGCGAATTTGAAAGCGGCTATCGATGATTCGACCGCCGCGATTCTCCTATCGCCGCTTGATCTTTGCGACGGCGCCAAACCGCTTGACGCCGATTTCCTGGTCGCAGCCCGCCAACTTTGTGACGAACATAACCTGTTCCTCTTGATCGACGAATCAAGACTGTGCATCGGAGCATCCGGGCGACTGTTTACTTACCAATCAATTAGCGACATCGTGCCTGATGCCGTGATCGTTTCGGCGGGACTCTTTGCTGGATTACCCGGCGGGATGCTAATTGCGTCGTCGAAATTCACAGGAACGCCAACGATCAACGCGGCACAATATCCGCTGCAAACCAATGTTGCGTTGGCAACACTGATGCAAATGCACGAACTCGGATTACCGCAATCCGTTTCCGACGAAGCCCAGTCCTTTGCGGTAACGTTAGCCGAAAAAATTGCGGGTTTTGAATTCATTCGCGACATTCATGCCGCTGGGATGACGGTCGGCATCGAAACCGATTTGGCAGCTGAGGAATTAGTGCAAATAGCCACCGAAAACGGCTTGCGAATCGAAGCATCGGGAGACACCTCCATCCTGCTACAATTACCTCTATTGGTCGAGCCAAGTGATCGTGACGAACTGCTCGACCGGCTGACCCAGACCATGAATACGATGGAACAGAACTCCGCCGAGCTTAGCGTGTAAACATTGCCGATCATTGCCCTGCGAAAATCGACATTGAAACAGAATCCATTCGAATTGACCTACCGACCGAGACCGTTGCCATGCAACACTTACTAACCTTATTTGAAATTGACCCAACCGAATTGGTGCGAATTCTCGACACCTCACTCACGCTTAAAAAACGGTTGACTCTGGGTGACCGTCCGCCGATCCTCGAGCGCCGAGTACTCGCCCTGCTGTTTCAAAAGCCGAGCCTCCGAACTCGCGTTAGCTTTGAAACCGGCATGGCGCAACTTGGTGGATCCAGTCTATTCCTCGGCGAAGAAGTCGGTTGGGGAAAACGAGAATCCGCATCTGACTTTGCGCACGTACTTGGCCAATTCGTCGATGCAGTGGTTTGCCGTGCAAAGAAACACGAACACGTGGAAACGTTGGCCCAATTCAACGCGATGCCGGTAATCAACGGATTGACCGATTTATGCCATCCTTGCCAAGCGATGGGTGACGTGGTCACGGTCAAAGAGGCTTTCGGCGACTACGTCGGACGGCACCTTGTGTTTGTTGGTGACGGAAACAATGTCGCACAATCGTTGGCATTGATTGCGGCCATGTTGGACATGCGTTTTACTTTGGCATGCCCGGACGGCTATGAAATGGATTCCGATTGGCTTGCACGCGTTGCCAAACAGTACCCGAAGGCCAAAATTGAAACCACGTCGGATCCGCTCAAGGCAGTCGTTGATGCGGATGCGATTTACACCGACGTATGGACGAGTATGGGGCAAGAAGCCGAGATGGCGGCACGCCGCGAAGCATTCGCCAAATATCAAGTCAACTCGGCGCTAATGGCTAAGGCACCTTCGACCGCTCGCGTGCTGCATTGTTTACCGGCCGTTCGTGGTGAAGAGATTACCGACGCAGTGATTGACAGCGATCAAAGCGACGTGATCAACCAAGCTGGCAATCGAATGCACGCGCAAAAAGGTCTTCTCGTGTGGCTATTAAACCGTAAATGGATTGATGCGAACATTAAGTAGCTCTCATCTTCTGTTCTCTCGAATCACTCTCTAACCCTACCAACTACATGAATTCTGTTTCTCGGCCTGCCGATCAACTTCGCGACGTTCAAATCGAACTTGGCTATATCCCATCGAATCCCGCTAGCGTTCTTTATAAGTCCGGTGGCACGATTGTTCTTTGCACCGCGTCGCTTGAGGCCTCTGTGCCGCCATGGATGGCAGGAAAAGGAAAAGGATGGGTGACGGCCGAATACAACATGCTGCCCGGCAGTACGAGTCCACGAAAATCGCGTGACCGTGGCGGCAAGATTGATGGCCGTACGACGGAGATCCAACGACTGATTGGCCGCAGCCTTCGCGCAATCATTGACTTGAATTTACTTGGTGAAAATTCGATTACGGTCGACTGCGATGTATTACAAGCCGACGGTGGAACTCGCACCGCATCGATCACCGGAGGTTTCATCGCGTTGGCCAAAGCAGTCGAAACCGCAGTCCCCGGAAGCCGAGTAGGCGACGGCCCGATCCGTGACTCGGTTGCGGCAATTAGCGCTGGACTGATTGACGATGTGGTACGTTTGGATCTCGACTACCAACTCGACTCGGCCGCCGATGTCGACATGAACGTCGTCATGACCGGCTCAGGCAAGTTTGTGGAAATCCAAGGTACGGGCGAAGAGGCGACGTTCGATGACGCCCAACTAACGGAACTGCTGCGGCTTGCTCGCAAGGGAATCGCGGGGCTAACGACCAAACAAATGGACGCGTTGGCGTAACCCACCAATGGCAAAACTCTACTTCTATTACTCTGCGATGAACGCGGGCAAGTCAACGGTCTTGCTGCAAGCCAGTTACAATTACCGCGAACGTGGAATGAACACGTTGATCTTGATTCCCGAGATCGATCATCGTGACGGTGTTGGCAAGGTGACTTCGCGGATTGGCCTTTCCTCCGAAGCAATCACTTTCAATCAGGTCGACAACCTATTCTCGGTTATTTCATCGGAACATCGATCGCAAACGCTGCATGCGGTGTTTGTCGATGAAGCTCAATTCCTGACAAAGCTTCAAGTTCGCCAACTCAGCGACGTTTGTGATTCGCTCGACATCCCGGTGATGACGTACGGGTTGCGAACCGATTTTCTTGGCCATTTGTTTGAAGGAAGCGAACACTTGTTGGCATGGTCGGACACTTTGTCTGAGATCAAAACAATCTGCCATTGTGGGCGAAAAGCGACAATGGTGCTTCGCATTGATGCGAAAGGGCAACCGCTCAAAGATGGTGAGCAAATACAAATCGGCGGCAACGAGCGTTACATTTCGGTTTGTCGGCGCCATTTCAAAGACGGCATGGCAACCCACCGCGACGACGAATTGCCTTTGGTCGATTAGATCGACATTCGGAATACGCCCCATTGGCCATGATTTTCGTCGACACCAATCTCGAGCAGCGTGATGGCACTGCCGAATTGTTCTTTCGTCTGCTCGATCACACGCTCTGCAATGACGCGAGCAATTTCTTCGGCGGTCGTATTGATTACCGGCAAGATTACACAATCTTCGTTCGGGAATACCCAACGCCGATCGCGAAACGTGGCGGTGGTCTCTTTTTCATCGCTTGACACGATGATCTCAGCATGACGCTCGGGCAAGATCACATGATGATCGAGTGCTTGCGTTTGTTTTAGAACCGCGTCGCGCAAGGCAATGAAGTCGACGACGTAACGATTCTCATCAAGCGGACCCTCGACCGCCGCGCGAACGCCATAGTTATGCCCATGAAGACGTTCGCAAATATCCCCTGCGAACGTAATAAAATGGGCCGCCGAAAAAACGAACTGCTCTTTCGCAACTTCGACTCGGTAACTTGAATGACTCATGATGTTCTTGTCTCGTATCGCGGATCGATGAATAAAACAAACAAAGCCGCAGCGATTAGATCGGCCGTCGTTCCGGGGTTCAACCGGTTTTTATCGCTACGCAAAAATTGGTCAAACTCATCGACGGCTTCTGGTGACAGCGTATCAAGTTGTCTAGCCCGTCGCTGGACTTCGCAAGCGACTTCCAATCCGCACTTGCGAGCAATCAGTGTGTCGGGCTCGCTGCGCAACAACTCAATATGTGCAGTAGCGATTCCCATCAGAATATCGGATTGCTTCTCGATCGCTTGGTGGACGATCGGAACCACTCGGTTGAAAAAATCTGAAAAACCGCTGGAATATTGCCGAGCAATCGCATCACGCCCCGCAGCGGTATCCATCGCCTCAATCAAGTCAAGCTCGGTCTCGGATCGATTATCGCCGGGATCATTATGCACGTCCATCGTGTCCACTTCACCAAGCCCTCCTGCGGAGGAGATGCGAATCGATTCAAAAATATTCAGTGCGTCTTGATGAGTTTGCCGAGCCAGAAGACGGGGGACTTCGGTGAGCCAATCAATGCGCGAACCAACCGAATGTTGACGAACGACTTGAGCCAATGGACCAATCAGCAGTAGAATGCCAAGGTTGACGTTCGATCGTGTTTGAAGCCGCGTTTCTTGAATCGTCTGAAGTACGAGGCAACTGAACGGCGTATCCGTATTGGCGCATTGAAGCTTGTCTGCAGCAATCCAGGCCGCGACAATAAAATCGGTGTAGCTCAAATCGCAAAACGATTGACCTGGGTGAACGTTCCCCACTTTGGGGGCGGTTGCCTCCATCACGCATGCCCACCGTGCCGCGTCAGCGCCGGAACGAATCCCGCGACGGATCGAATCGAGCGAACGACTCACTCGGCACTACCACTTGGCGTTTGCAGAAATTCGCTGATCGCATCAAGCGTTTCGTCGGGTGCATCTTCGATCACATAGTGACCGGCGTCGGCGATCTCCACCGTTTTCGCCGTGGGCCAAGCTTGCTCAAATCGACGCAAACATTCCGGTCGGAAACACCAATCCTTCATTCCCCAAACCAAAAGGGACGGGACATCGGCGAGTGACGGCAGTTGCGTTTCAAGACGGTGAAGGGTCTCATAGGTCGGATGATGCTTCGAGGTTGGGATGTCACGAACGAACGCATCAATAGCGACTCGGTTTTCCCAATTGTCGTAAGGGGCAAGCAGGCCTTCAGCCGCTTCTTTTGAAAGTCGATTGCGTGACATGGCCATTGATATCGCCGCTCGGGCGAATGCATTCAAACCTCGGACGGCAGGGGTCCCAACAATTGGCCATCGGCACGCAGCGATCCGCCAAGGCATATAAGGCGGGGGAAAGGCTCCAGTATTCAAGAGCACAATGCGGTCCAACCGTTCGCGTCGCTCTAACATCGATGTCAAACCGATCGCCCCACCCCAATCGTGAGCAATCAGAGTGATCCGTTGCAAATCAAGCGAATCGATTAGTTTGATCAGGTTGTCGCGATGATCGGCAAGTCGATAGGGAAACTCACCTCGTTTGACATCGAACCCACGAGGCGGTTTATCGCTACGACCGCAGCCAAGATGGTCGATGGCTACCACACGATGCGAAGGACGAAATCGCTCGACAATGCGTCGCCAGTAAAAGCTCCAGGTCGGGTTCCCGTGAACGCATAGCAGCGTCGGGCGATCCGAATGACGGTCGCAATCACCACACTCGTCCAAATAGCGTAGAGTGTGCGGACCAACAGTCAGCTCATGTGACGGGTAGGGCAACAAATTCTCAGCGATCGATTTCATGACCAAAGTGTGACGAAATTCACGCTTGTGGGGAAGATGTCCAGAGACGAAGCCCTTGCTTTCACCGAGAAACGATCGCTAGCACCACTGCGGCGGTTAACAAACCAGCACCAACGGCTCGTTGGATCATCACCGATCGGCTGTGATCTGCTTCCGCGCCGCCCCAAATTCGCGCTGCTGCGTACGCCAATACCACTCCCCACAAACCTCGTAGTGCGTAAACGACATTCACGCGAGCAGCATCGCCGAAGAACGACACAGCCGACGTGATGCATACTGCCTGCATTGCGATCAATAGCGCTCCGGGCAATACGCTCCGGCGAACTTGAGGTTCTTTGAATCGATGCCACTCGACCCAGGGCGTTAGTCCGATCGAGACCGCAGCGACAATCCAGAAGAGCAACGGCACGAAGCGACCGAACCCCCACTGCGGAGTCCATTTTTGGACAAGTGTATCGAAGGTCGCAAAGGACACCGCAGCCCCCAATGCCAATAGAATCGTCATCACCATCCGACGACGGTGCCCGCGACCGGTCCACTGGATCAACGCGATCCCCGCAGCAGCAAGGAATGCGGCATACCAAACGGATGCCGGCAACTTCTCGGCGCGGGTGATCGTCAACATTAGAGCAACAAAGATCACCTTGACGCCAAAGATCGGGGTGGCAATCGACACGTCGCCACGTTCGACAGCGGCGAAAGTTAACCCCAACCCCATTAGGTAGAAACCCGCAACAAGAGCCGGTTGCCAAAGCATTGCAGTGGGCTGGCTCGATCCCCCAAACAACCACAAAAAGGAAAAGAACAGGGCCGCCAACATATTGGTAAGAAACATGATCGTGGCCGGACCAACGTTCGCTTCGCTTGCCCGCTTGATGAAAATCAAGCCGCAAACGAACAGTATGCTCGCCAGGAGTGGAAGAAGTAAATGCATCGTATTGGCCAACATATGCGGGCGCTTCACCATCTTGGAACCCGGCATGTTACAATTGCAGCACGCAGGATGCGTCCACATTGCGTTTTGTTTCACGCTTCTTCCCCTCCCCGGATTCCCACCTATGGTCACCCTATCGCGTCTCGTCGCTATCAGTTGTTTTCTTGTCTGCGGGTTGCTTGTCTGCGGGTTGACGGCTTATGCGGATTCACCCACTAGCGATACTCAAATTGAAATTGGAAAAGCAGGAGTGGGTGCCGAACCGATCGAGGGTGCGGAAATTCTTTTCGATGGATCCCGTGAGAGATTGGACGAAAAATGGACCTATTGGGAAGGACCGCGATTTAGCAGCTCGCTACCCATTAAGTGGAAGATCGTGGACGATCCGATCGACAGCGGTACGGTATTAATGACCGACGATCCGGTTGCAGCGGGTGGATTGTACGGGACGGCGGATGTCGTCACGAAGCAGAAGTTCCGAGACTTCCGTTTGCACATTGAATTCCTGATCACGAAACCAGGTGGAAATAGCGGCGTGTACCTACAGAACCGTTATGAAATCCAGGTTCTTGATGGCGATAAAACCCCGCATGGGATGGGAGCGGTAATCAACGAAACCGAATCGCCCTACGAAGCCTATGCGGGAATTGGCAAATGGAATTCATATGACATTGTCTTCCGAGCCGCTCGATTCGCGGACAACAAGCGAACCGAAAAGGCAATGGTAACGATGCATTTTAATGGTCAAAAAGTTCATCAGAACCAAACGATTACCCGAGTCTGGGGCGGCCCCAATTCGGGCATCGACGGTGACAACGACAAAAACGGCAACGGGATCACAGACGCACCCGGCGGTCTAAAATTGCAGTGCGAAGGGCACGAGGTCCTCTACCGAAACATTTGGATTAAGCCCCTCGATTTGGAATCGGCCGACACGGACCTTGAGTTTGTCACCCAATGAGAGCACAATGGTACTTTCTACCTGTAAAAATGCGGCACGAAAGGTCAATTGATGTCCGAAAAAGCTCCCTGGATTACTTACCGCCCCGAATTGAAGGTGCTCGATTGCACCGTTCGCGATGGGGGGCTAATCAACAACCATCAATTTTCGGACGAGATGGTACGTGCGGTCTACGATACTTGTATCGCCGCTGGCATCGATTGTATGGAAATCGGCTACAAAAACTCGCCTCGCTTATTTCCCAAGTCTGAATTCGGGGCGTGGCGACACTGTGACGAAGCGGATTTGAACCGCGTCGTCGGCGACCATGACACCGAAAAAACGGGCCTGAAACTCGCCGTGATGGCGGACGCCGAAAAAAGCGACTGGCGTGTACAAGTGGTTCCTGCGAGCGAAAGCGTGCTCGACATGATTCGCGTCGCTTTCTATGCCCATCAAGTTTCCGAAGCGGTCGAGATGATTCACCACTTCAATGAACTCGGCTACGAAACAATGGCCAATCTGATGGCGGTATCGAACATTACCGAAACCGAAATCGATACGGTACTGGAAAAAATCGCGCCGACACCGGCTGGAACGATGGTGATTGTCGATAGTTTTGGTCACCTCTACCGCGAACAAATCGACCGTCTCTACAAGAAATATGCCGCCGCGATGGAAGGAACCGGAAAAGAGATCGGCATTCACGCGCACAACAACATGCAATTGGCGTTTGCGAATACTCTCGAAGCGATCATTCTTGGGTCCAACCGCGTCGACGCGACCATGATGGGATTGGGCCGTGGTGCAGGAAACTGTCCGATGGAAATCCTGCTCGGCTTCTTGCGGAATCCAAAGTTCTCGCTACGACCGGTAATTCAGTTGCTTCAAGATTACATTATCCCCATTCGTGAAACGGTCGAATGGGGGCCATTGATTCCATTCAATATTACTGGCCAACTGAATTTGCATCCTCAACACGCGATCAAGTATCGCAAATCGGATACAAAAGACGACTTCGTGAAGTTCTACGACGAAATCAAGTCTGAAATTTGAAGAGCAACTTCCGCCATTCGCTGAACTGAACGGCGGCATTGAGTCATTGTCGCCTTTCGCTCCACAGAAGTGCGTTGAATACGCTGCTTTTGCGAAGCGAAAGGCGATTTTTCTATATCCAACCACCGAGGTTCTGACGTGCCATCGTCTCAAATCGCTGACTACGAAATCGGGGCCATTCTCGGTGTCGGAACCGTCGGAACCATTTACGAAGGTACCGAAAAATGCACTCGGCAACGGTACGCAATCAAGAAGTTGCACCCGGGCGTTAGCAGCGACAAGTTGATCCGTGCTCGATTCCAGCGTGAGATGACGATTTTGGAACGACTCCGCCATCCAAACATCATCGCCTACTACGGCGGCGGCGAATCCGATGATGGACTGCTCTACTACGTAATGGAGCTTGTTGAAGGGGGAACCACGAAGGAAATGATCGAATCCAACGGCCATTTGCCATGGCAAGTTGTCGTTGATGTGGCTCGGCAAATTTGCTCCGCGCTTCAATGTGCTCACAACCACGGCGTGATCCACCGTGACTTAAAACCAGGCAACTTGTTCCTCACCAAAAATGCCGTAGTGAAACTTGGTGACTTTGGCATTGCCCGCGACCTAAACAGCAGCGATTTGACCGCAGCGGGACTAACGGTTGGAACGCACGCATACATGTCGCCTGAACAAATCACTGGCGATGCGTTGATTTCGGGAAAAACCGATCTCTACGCTTTGGGGTGTTGTTTGTTTGAAATGCTCTCAGGGCGGAAGCCTTTCTTGGGCGAAAATTTTGCACAATTGTTTGAACAACATTTGCGTCAAAACCCCCCACATATCCGAGAATTGGTCCCTCAGTGTCCCGAAGAACTCGACAACATCATCGACCAATTACTTGAAAAGGACCCCGAAAATCGGCCGTTCAACGCACGGACAGTGCAAGCCGTCATGCTGCAATTGGGGGAAAAATACGATTTAAAGGCAGAAGTGGGGGCCGATGGTCAATCGTGCGATGTTGGTGCGGATGCGGTCACCGAAAAAGGACGTCAAATCCTAAAACAGCAAATCTCCAATCGCCTCCATGGCCGTGAACAGCCGCAAGTAAGTTGGAGCCGATTGGTTGCCCTGGCGGCACTGATCGGCGGCGTGATCCTTGCCGCAACCCTGCTTGGATCCCGAAACTAGCGGATTCCCCCACCTTTCACTTGGCAATCGCCAATTGGCAAGCAAACGTTGGTATCGCAAAGAGCGACAATCCGCCCGCACTGGATACCCTACCGCATTGGAATGTATACTTTCGCCCGCGATATCGCATATCTAACTTAGGAAACCAATATGAATCGTTCACTCCACTACTTTCTTGGCGGGTTCGCTCTCGTCTCGATCTGCTCGATGACAGGAATCACCATGGCACAAGACGACGCTGCGAAAAAATACGAATCACCTTCTCAAGAAATCGGATACTTTCTTGGTGTCTCGGTGGGCCAACAAATGGGAGCCCAAGGTTTCCAAGCCGAAGACATTGACCTTGAAGCCCTTGCCGCGGGAGTGACCGACGGATTGTCCGACACCGAACCTGCGATGAGCGACGACCAACTCAAGAGTGTTCAAGGAAAGATCGAAGCTCTACTTCGAAAACGCCAAGAAGAAATGATCCTGCAAAACAAAGAAAAAGGAAAAGCGTGGCTCGCGGAAAACGCCAAGAAAGAAGGCGTCAAGGAACTCGCAGAAGGACTTCAATACAAGGTGATCAAGGAAGGGGACGGCGCGTCGCCCTCCGCATCGGACTCAGTGGAAGTCCACTACACCGGCAAGCTGCTTGATGGATCGGTATTCGACAGCTCGGTCGCTCGTGGGGAGCCCGCCAAGTTCCGCGTAGGCCAAGTCATAAAGGGATGGACGATGGCACTGCAAAAAATGAAAGTTGGCGCCAAGTGGATGCTCTACATTCCCTCCGAATTGGCTTACGGCGAACGTGGAAGCCAAGGAGCGATCGGCCCGAACGAAGTCCTGATTTTTGAAGTCGAACTTCTCGGAATCGAGTAAAGCACCTGCGTGCTTAGTTCAAACTTTGACGAACCGCAGATTTATCATCGTCGATGAAAAACGCATCGAAATCGGCGGCGTTATCGGCGGTTCCTTCTAAGTCATACTCTTCCGAAATCAATGAACCCAGATGAGCTTGGATTCGCTTCGAGCCTTCTGGGGTTGCATGGTGCGTCGCCACTTCGCTTGCGAAGTTGATTAGATCATAGACGCGAGCCTTGCTAGGCAGAATCCGTCGCCGCTTGTCGCTAAGAGCTTCGAGATTCGCGAGCCCGTAAAGCTCGCTCAAATTCCCTGCCAACGTGCGAAATCGGCCAATCAAGCCTTTGGCCGTCAAATGATTTTCACGCTGCACGCGGTCCAAAAGCAATCCGAATTGCAAACACTCGTGGACCGACGCCCAAGACCGCTGGCTCGATTCGAATCGCTGGCGAATCGCTGCATAACCATCACCGTTATCGAACGATTCGAGTGCTCGAGCGATGCAGTAATCCATTTTCTTTCCAACCGGAATGTCGCTTCGGAACGCACGGGCATAGCCGATCATTCCATTTTGGCAAATCAGTCGTAGCATCGACAAAAACAGCTTCGGATGGCCAAACCCGTCGACGGGCGTCTCCAAGCAAAAACGGTCATGGAACTGATCGCCACCAATTTGGATTTCACGTGAACCGCCGCGAGGTTCGTGCGTGCTGATCACCAAACCTTCATGATACTTCACGTTAGAGCCACCATAGTGCTCGATCAATTCCGTGATCTCTTCGTAGCGAATCACAGGGCGTTTGATGTTGGTCACCGCTAACAAGTCGCCCGTCGCTTTACCACTTCGACCGGTTGTGTCTGCGATACAAAATCGAAATGCATCGTCCGCACTGCTTTGGGCAATGCGTCCAAAAACTTCAGCAGGGGAAAAATAGCGAAAGACATTTTCAGCGATCCCAAATCGAGTAAAGAAGGAACGCCAAAAACGCTTCGTCGCATGAACCGGTCGCCCACCTAGTTCGAGATCGCGGAGCATTACACGACCGCCTGCGGTACGATCAACTTTTCGAACTCGCAAATCAGCAACGGTTGCATGCCCATAAGTAAATCGAGCGGAAGGTGTACTCGTTTGAGCAGTGGCCTTCGTTTCATTTGCAGGCTGAGTGATGGTAGTAGTCATAGTAGGAATCTTCCTAGGATTGGTGTCAAAGGGGAACACAAGACCTTGATTCGTTTCGAAGGGAACGAACGGGGACTATTGAGAACGGGGACTATTGAGAATGGGGACTATTGAGCACGCGAAAACCAACGGGCCGCGCGTTTGTTCCGATTCATCGCGACCAAATTGGGTAGCGAGACTTCGGCCTGAGCAACGCGATTACGAGCGACCGCAGCCATTTTGTCGAGTTTGCAGTTGGTGCGAATACTTCGCCAACCCGCTTCGGTCCAAAGGTATTGCTCGGCCGCCGCTGCGGTTCGTTGCATCGGGTGCGGCGTTCGCGGACACTGAACCACTTGCTTCACCGGCACACGATGACTCGTCCGCAACACACGACCGGCCATTTGAATCGTGCATCCTTTGCCACTTGGACGACAAAACACCGTTTGCAACTCCGGGCAATCGAAGCCTTCTGTAAGAATCGCCATATTGACCAGCACTTGTGTCTTGCCGGCAACAAAATTGTCGATTTGCTGCTCGCGATTGCTATTGGCCGTCACAACTTCGGTGGTAATGCCCGCTTGGCGAAGCAGCATGTAGAGCAAATCACATTCGCTGCGTCGATGAAAGAAGACCAAAGAACGGCCCCACCGATCGGGTTCTGCAATTATTCGCCGTGCAACTTCCTTGGGCGAATACTCAGAGATCGTGTAGTGATGGTACGCACTGAGATAGCCATCGGAAATCAGCGATGCGATGCCCGCGTCGCGAATCACTTGATCAAAACAAAGCTTGATTCGGTCGCTCCGGTACGGTGTTGCCGACAAGCCAAGTGTCCATGTTGGTTGGATTTGGCTATGCAGGTTTGCCATACTGGTCGCCGCATCATGCTGGGCTTCGTCAACAACCAACAAGTCGACCTTGGGAGGCGACTTTTCGAACATGCTAATCGTTTCCATACGAACGCCAAAACGTCGTACATGATTCTCAGCCTCCGCTTGGGCGAGCAGATTCCGTCGCATTGCCACCCATCCGACTTTCGCGCCGGTAACACGTTGGATCATGGCGGCGGTGGCCAACCCCATCACGGTCTTCCCACTTCCGGTCGGACTCTCGACCAACACGCTTGATGCCATCGGCGAGACTTGGCCGCTGCGTCCGACAAACGTGCCGCCAAACATTTTCACCGCCGATTCGATGATACGCTGTTGGTAGGGACGGGGTTGGACATCACAAACCGATAGCATTGCACGAAGTGCACCGTGGACACCGACGGAAAATCCCGCCAGTGCATCAGGGGAAAATCGTGCTCCGCTCAACGCGGGCATTTGCTGCGTAGCTTGGAGCGGCGGTGAGTTCTCCGGCAATGAATTTTCCGGCAGAGCTAGTTCAAGTAGACAGGTCGTCATCAGTAAGCACTCCCTCGACAATTATGAGAAACCTTCACGCGTCACAGCAGCGATTGCTGTAACAGTGAAGAGCATTGTCAAAGAGGGCCGTGACACGTCTGGTCACGCCGAATAAGAAAAATGGAAATTTCTTTTACCGAAGGTAGCACCGGACATCTCGATGGTGCTAGCGGAGTCGCCGCAGCGATTGTTGCGCAAGAATAAAAATCAGCAGCAGCGTCCCGATTGAGATGGTGGCGAGCGATGCTGGCAAATTTGCGAAATAGGTGATCTGGTAAATCGTCGCGTAAATCAGGATGCCCAACAACGTTCCTGCGACGAGTCCCGTCCCACCGCTCAGCAGCGTGCCGCCGATCACGACCACGGCAATCGCATCGAGTTCAAGTGCAACTGCGTTGATGGGGTTGCCCGAGTCCATGTAAATGGTCATTGCAATTCCCGCCAGCGCCGAACAAAAGCCGTTGAAAGTGTAGACTCCGATTTTTGTGCTGGTAACGGGCAACCCCATTAAAAGAGAAGAATCTTCGCTGCCGCCAATCGCGTAAAGGTTCCGGCCAAAACGGGTGCGATGCGCGATCACAACGACAATCGCAATCAAGATCAAAAAAAGAATCGCTGGGAAACTTAAAGACGCACCGCCACCGATCGGCAACGCAATATCCCCGACCGCGTCATATAGCGGATGATCAATCTGCACCGATTCCTTCTTGATCGAAAACGCCATGCCACGTGCAAAAAACAATCCGCCAAGAGTGACCAAAAACGCAGGAAGTTTAAACACTTGGATCAGCGCCCCCATCATGCAGCCGAAGCCTGTGCCTAGTGCCAAGGCCGCTGCCCACACCAGCACCGGATTCATCCCGTTGTCAGAGATCATCGTCGCCACAAAAATTGTGGTAAAGCCAATGACGGATCCCACGGACAAATCGATGCCGCCCGAGATAATCACCAGCGTCATTCCAACAGCAGTAATCCCTAGAAACGCCGTTTCGTTAAACAGATCTGCGATTACAAACGGCGACGAAAAACCATCGAATCGCATCGACGCTCCAAAGAACAACACCATCAAGACGACTGCTGTTACCGCCAACATAACGTGTCGCTCTGAAATCCGATTCATGCGGCCGACCTCCGACGAAATTTTTGTCGAAACGCGTCGGATTGCAGCAAACAAACTCCAACAATCACAATCGCCTTGGGAACCGGTGCGGTGTCCGATGCAAATCCAAACGTGTAGAGCGTCGTTAACAACGTCTGCAATAGAAGTGCACCAACAACGGATCCAACAAGGGTGAATCGACCGCCGGTCAATGCCGTTCCGCCGACCACAACGGCGAAGATCGCATCGAGCTCAGTGAAGACGCCTGCATTGACCGTGTCAGCAGCATTAATATTGGACGCGTCAATCAAACCAGCGATACCGGCACAAAACCCGCAAAAGGCGTACACACCAATCTTGATCGTGCGAGCTTGAATGCCAACCGCGCGACTGGCCACTTCGTTGGATCCGACGGATTCAATGAAAAGTCCGAGCACCGTTTTGCGCACAACCACAAGCGTCGCCAACACGAGCAAAACAAAAATCGTCACGGGAAAAGGCATACCAAGAAAGTGCCCATTGCCAAGATAGTCAAACGCGGCGCTGAAATGGTCGTCCACCAGAGCGATCACCTTTTCACCGGTCAGAAACCGAGCGATGCCACGCCCACAAACCATCAGGATCAATGTCGCTACAACCGGTTGGATTCCCACGACTGCGACAAGCAATCCATTGAGCAAACCCGCAATCGTTGCGGCAAGCAAGGCGCAGGGAATTACGCCCCAGAGACTTACGTTGCTTTCTGTCAACATGAGTGCTGCCACCGCTCCGGAAATGGCCATGATCGAACCGACCGAAAGGTCGACTCCCCCCGTCGCGATGACCAAAGTCATACCGATCGCGATGATGATGCCAATCGAACCACGATTCAACACGTCCACCATGCTGCCATACAAATGCCCGTCACGAATTTCAAGATTGAAAAACGACGGAGTGAATATGGCATTGAAGATCAGCAACAACACCAACCCCAACAGCGGCCAAAATAGGGGTGACGTCGTGATGCGTCGGATCGGATTGGGGGGATCAATCGTCATGATGCTGGGCAATCATCTCCATCATTTTTTGATCCGTCACATCTTCATTGGCAAGTTCGCCAACTTTCATTCGATCTCGCATCACCGAAACTCGCTGGCACGTCCTAGCCATCTCCTCAAGTTCCGACGAAATCAGGACAACCGCCATCCCGCGTTTTCGCAGCGACTCGATCAACGTCTCCATCTCAGCCTTTGCCCCCACATCGATCCCTCGAGTTGGCTCATCCAGGATCATCACTTTCGGATTCATCGCCAACCACCGCGCCAGCAGAACCTTTTGCTGATTTCCGCCCGAAAGATTTCCGACCGGTGTTTCGGTCGAGGGTGTCTTGATCTTAAGTGCATCGATGTAGTGCTGGGACAATTCGAGTTGCTGTTTGTAGGACAATGCGTCTGACAAACCACGGCTTGCTTGTAGGGCAAGCATAATATTTTCGCGCACGGATAAATCAAGGATCACGCCTTCGCGTTTTCGATCCTCTGGACAAAATGCAACACCGGCGCGAATCGCTTTACGTGGCGTAGGTTTGTCGATCCGCTTTCCATCGACCTTCAATTTTCCCGTTGTCGCTCGATCTAACCCGAACAGCAAACGAACCGCCTCGGTGCGTCCTGAACCAAGCAATCCCGCCAAGCCAACGACTTCTCCGCGGCAAATGTCGAGGTCGAACGGTTCCACCGTTCCTTTCCGGCCAAGTTGACTCACTTCAAGCATTTTCTCGGACGACGGAGTCGTGTCAGAAACCGTCGCGGTTCGGCTTTCGATTTCAGCCACTTCCTGGGGCGCTTTGCCTAGCATCTTGCCGACCAACTCAATTCGCGGCAATTGCTCGGTAGCATAGGTACCCACTCGTTGGCCATTGCGGAGCACCGTAATGCGATCGGCAATGCGGTAAACTTGGTTCAAGAAATGAGTAACCAGAACAATGCCGATGTTGCTTTCACGCAATCGAAGCAGAACCTTGAATAGCTCCTCAACCTCTTTCGTATCCAAACTTGATGTCGGCTCATCGAGAACAAGTAGTTTGGCATCGAGATCCACCGCCCTGGCAATTGCCACCATTTGCTGAACCGCCGTCGAACAACGTCGAAGTTCGCAATCAATGTCCACCGACAAATCGACTCGATCCACTGCTTGCTGTGCACGCTGACGAATCGCTTTCCACGAGATCCATCCCGCCGTCGTCGATTGGCGACCAAGCATAATATTTTCGGCAACGCTCAATTGCGGAATCAAGTTGACTTCTTGATAGACCGTACTAATTCCGAGTCGTTCGGCTTCGATGGGTGCTTGGGGTGAGATATCATGCTGATCCAGTGTCATGCTGCCCGAATCGCGGCGATGGACTCCCGTTAGAACTTTGATCAAAGTCGATTTGCCCGCCCCGTTTTCGCCCATCAATGCGTGCACTTCCCCTGAGCGCACTTCAAAATCGACGTCCGACAACGCCCGAACACCGGGAAATGTTTTCGAGATTCCCTGCATGACTAGCAAGGCAGTGGGCGTCGAGGTTTCATCCATGATGACGAAAATCAATACTTGCGAGAATCGATGAAGTCTTTCGCCTGTTCCATTTCAAAGACAGTGTCTTCGATCAGTGTTTTTTTATCGAGCGAGTCGGCTTCACCGGCAAGAATTTTTGCCACGGCTTCCATTGCCAACGGGCCTTGAAGTGGATTGCATTCGACCGTGCAATTCAACTTGCCTGCGACCATGGCGTCAAATGCTGCACGAACGGCATCCACCGAAACAATGATGATGTCTTCGGCCGGCTTCAGGCCCGCATCCTCGATTGCGCTGATCGCGCCAATCGCCATGTCGTCGTTGTGTGCGTAAACAACTTCGATCTCTTTGCCGTGTTTTTTTAGTAACGCTTCCATTACCTCTTTGCCCTTGGACCGTCGAAATTCGCCACTTTGCGATGCGATGATTTCGATTCCTGGGTGATCCTCGATAACATCACGAAAGCCATTAAACCGGTTGATCGTTGGCGAAGCACCCGGGTTGCCTTGAAGTTCAACAACCTTTGCCGTTCCCTCGGTTTTACCGGCCAACCATTGGGCTGCCTTTTGACCTTCGGTATATGTATCGGCACCGATGTAAGTCACATAAAGCGATTCATCGTCGGTCTTGATTTGGCGATCCAAGATCACGACCGGAATGCCACGCTGTTTGGCTTTTTCAAGAGCATTGTCCCAACCAGTCTCGACAATCGGCGCGAGCACGATTACGTCAACGCCTTGATTGACGAACGAACTGAGGGCCTTGAGTTGGTTTTCTTGCTTTGATTGTCCTTCGGCAAAACGAAGGTCGTAGCCATGGTCGGCGGCAGCTTGTTTGACCGATTCGGTGTGAGCATTTCGCCAATCATTGTCAGCCCCGGTTTGAACAAACGCGATTACAGGAGTTTTGTTGCCATCGGTCGCATCGGTCGCTTTTTCACTCGAACAGGCTGGTATGACAACCGCAAGAACCACCACACTCAATGCAGCAAGCTTGGAGTATCGATTCACCGTTTTTTCCCCCGTGTAAAAGTCGCAATAGATTTAATCTGTTAGCTTACTCGATTTCAGCGACTTCCGTTGGCCCAGCGATCTGTGTTTGCCAACCAATTCTGTCGGCTCGGCAACTTCAACGATTCTCGTTTTGTGCTCCCTCTAGCAGTGTTCGTCCTAGATTTGAATTTGGGTAGTTGACGAGGACACCATCACCTATTTCGATTCTTCGGGAACGCTTGACTCAATTCGCCCACCGATACTCAAAACGCTCAGTTCATCGCCTAATCGCTGTTTCAGTTCTTTCTCGCCAGCGAATCCCAGATGCACCGATTCAATGATCCCTGATTTTCCGATCACGACTGTTTGTGGGATGGCATCCGCTTTGAATGCATCGGAGACTTTTCCGTCGACGTCCAAAACGATATCCAAATCCCACTCTTTTTCGTCCACAAAATCCTTCACTAACTCCTCACCTTCGGCCACATTCAACGCTAAGAAAACAACATCCTTGTCCTTGTACTCGTCGGTGACTTCTTTGATAACTGGAATTGCGGCAACGCATGGAGGACACCATGTCGCCCAAAAATCGATCACGACGACTTTGTCTTTCAAATCGGCCAGCGACACGGTTCCTTCGCGGAGCGTCACGCTTTTGAAGTCGGGTGCGGGTTTACCAAGTAGCGGATGCTCGGTCACGGCACCGGCAATCGAATCCATGTAATCTTCAAGCGATTCATATTCCTTGGCATCCGCCGCCGGTTTGAAGGCGAACAAGGATTCTTCCACTTCGCCAGTGACTCGCCAAGATAAAAAATCGAATTGCAATTGGTAGGCAAAACCTTGCGGCACGCGGACTTGGCCGGTCGCTCTTAACATCGCAGTCAAATCGAAGAGCAAACGGAGAGGTTTTGGGACATCTTCCTGTGTCACCCAAAAATCCCATGTAACTGCATCGTTCTGTTCGCCACGCAAATGGATCGCCGCCACACGGCCACGGAACTTGTTGCGGTCCACGATTTCGACTTTTTTCATTCCGCCCAAAAACGTCAGCGAAGGGTCCACGCCTGCGAGCGTCAGCGCCAACACGGGCTCTGGATAAGGCCCCATCGGCAGCGGCAAATTCATTACTGCCTCTTGAAGCCGTATTGATTCGTCAATGGTGTAGTAGGCGTCGGGTGCTAAAGCGACCGTCATCTTTTCGCCATCTTCATAAATTCGCGTCCGCTGCTCAGGTTCCTTTAAATAGATGGTGAACTTGTTTGGATGGCGCGACGCGATTTGATAAGTCGACGTTTTTGATTCGACGACTTGACCGGCGAGGACGGAATCCGAAGAAAGCTCGACCGTAGCGCGCGAAACGTCCGCATCGGCAATCGACTTAAAAAGCGGCTCAAGCACCTCGCGAACATCATCCGAAAGAACAAACTTTGGCTTCGAATTTTCGTCACCACGATCCGCTTGTCCTGGGGTTGATGGTGCCGCAGTCGCCGGTTTCTCCTGCGCGTTTAAGCACGTTACAAAACTGAGAAAGATGGTCGAAAACAATATGCGTAAGCACATTCTAAGAGCGCCTCCGTGGCGAGACTCGATTGGTTTGGTAAAGAAGGTAGAAACGATAGACTTTTCACAAAAGCCTGTTCACTGGAGCAGGGAAACAACGCCGAGACCGAAACCGATTGCAGCGCCAGCGATATTCGGGGCAAGATGCTTCGGTAACGATTCCATATCGACGCGAAAGAAGCGCCGAGGTTGTTTTACATTCAAATATGCCAAAATTGAACCGCCAACCAGAATCCGAATCGAGGCGAGCCCTATCAAGAAGAGATTAGCTTCCCCTGAGAAGCTACCAATTAACGTCATCAGTAGACTACTTACCGAAAAGGCATAGCTGAAAGCCAAGAAATACCAACAGATCGGCTTGGAAACAAAACACGCGATGGTGTTCAACAATGAAAAGGCAAACGGAATCATGAGTGCAATTACGAGGGCGACTCCAATTACCCCAGTCGTCGCTGCGTCTGGCTGTTCCTCAAGCTGAGGAATTGCCACTGCAACTAAGCCAAACATGACCAAGCAAAAGAAGCCGAAAGCGAGCGTAACCAAGCCGTTTAAGATTCCAATCACAATCATTGGAATGGGAAGGCTCGGTTTGGACGCCCCCCCCGAGTCGCCTCCGCTGTGTTCTTGCAAGGCATTACCACCTGCGGCTGACTGCTGAACCTTGGGAGCGACTCCAGGTTTTACTACCGCCGCGACCGGTTCCAAATCGCTTTCGGTCAACTCATCAAACATCTCAGGATCGAACCCACCAAAGCCACCACTTGCCACTGCGGGTGACGCCGCAGAGGGTTTCGGTGCGGCTGGTTTCGGTGCGGCTGGTTTTGCCGCCCCTGGTTTCGCCGCCGACGTGGGAACTGACGCACCGCCAGGGGCTCGCAGTTTCTTTCCACACGAGCATTGAACGATCTTTCCGGCTGCCGTGTCAGGGACATTCAGGGCTTTCGAACAACCGGGACACTTGATTTTCATGGCGAAGGACTAGGCTATAGAATGGAAGGCAATCAGTCCCGCCTATCCTATACGAACAAGCAGCAGATTGCCTATTGTTCTGAGCCCGAAGAACAATCTTTTTGCAATCCCCGCAGCAGACTTTGCTGGTTACGTCGGTGGGAACCCTCGCTCGGGATACCAAGCCAGCCCGCCCTGTTTGGTTTTCCCTCGCATGATCGCACGCAATTCGCCGCTGGCGGTGATCGCGGCGGCAATCTTTCCCTCGGATGGGTCGATCGGCGGGTCGGTGGAAATCAAAACCGAGAGCCCGTTGATCACTCGCCAATCCTGCTCTCCATCGAGCTGCATCTTTGGTAAATGCTCGATTCCTTTGACAGCCGGTTCAACGTAACCATCGAGCGGGGGCGTTTTCAAGGAATCGGCATCCACGGAATCTTCAATCCGAAACGGCCCCACACGAGTTCGACAGAGCCGCGTCATTACGGAATTGGCACCAACTAACCGTGCCAAATCAACGCCGAGCGACCGAACATACGTCCCCGAGCCACACACAATATCCAAATCCAACACCGGATATTCATAGCGAACAATTTTCAACGAGTAGACGGTCACCTTTCGCGGTGGAACCTCCACCGTTTCGCCACGCCGAACTCGCTCATAGGCTCGTTTCCCGTCAATCCAAATCGCGGAAAAAGCAGATGGAACTTGTTCAATCTCGCCCGTCAACTGCTCCGCTGCTTGTTGCAGTTGCGCGAGGCTCGGCCGTGGATCCTCCGCATGCTCGGTCAACGGTTGCTCTAAGTCCCCCGAGGCACTCGAGGCCCCCAGACGAAACGTCGCAGAATACTGTTTTTCACAATCTTGGACATATGAAACCAACCGCGATGCTCGCCCCACACCAAGCACCAACACCCCTTCTGCTAACGGATCGAGGGTCCCGGCATGCCCTGCTTTATGAGGTCGAATTCGGTTTGTCACAATATTCACCACATCACGACTCGTCATCCCAATCGGTTTGTTGCAATTGATAAATCCAAACACCACACAAGTCTATTTTTTGGGACGAAACGCAACCAACCGATCTTCGCGAGTCAAAAGTCGCGGTCCATCAATCAAATCAATACAATACGGTATCGCAGGAAAAACGGCATCCAAACATTCTGCAATCGCTGACGGTTTACCTGGTAAGTTGACAATCAAACTTGATCCGCGAATCCCAGCGGTTTGCCGCGACAAGATCGCCGTGGGAACCTTCGCAAGCGACACTTTGCGCATAAGCTCCCCAAATCCGGGCATCATTTTCTCGCACACCGTTTCGGTCGCCTCGGGTGTGACGTCTCGTTTCGCTGGCCCCGTGCCGCCAGTGGTCACAACCAAACAACACTTCTCGGTATCACATAAATTCGCCAGCGTCTCTTGTATCGTCAAAACATCATCGGGAATGACTCGAGTCACCGCGTCCCAACGGTTTGACAAAACATCTCGCAAATATTCGCCAATCGCTGGACCGCCGCGGTCTTCGTACTCACCACGGCTGGCTCGGTCTGACACTGTCACGATGCCGATTCGGATCTCACTCATAAAGATGTCTTTTCAACTATCGTCTTTAAAAAGACTCGCCGAATCGCATCGTACCCACGGTCATTGGGATCTTCGATGTTGGTAAAGAACCAATAGTGGGGATCTTCGGCATGGTAGGCTGATCGCCAAAATTGTCGGCAATGGGAACCATGACCCAAGAACGTCGCATGAAGAGGAACAACGTGGACATGATCGTATTTGCCCGCCACGCTGCGAATCACATCATTGTATTTTCCATGGATCGCAAGACCGTCGGGCCAATGCGGCAAGAAAACACTCGGAGCATCGCCAACACCATCGGTCGGATCGTAGATGTCACCAATATAAATCTCGCACCCAAGCGGAAACTTCGCGGTAAGATCTTCGAACATTTTGTCTAAGCGCGTGCGAAAATTCTCGATCCATGGCAACGCCTGCTCAAGCGATGCCGAATACATCGCACACTCGCGTGGCTTACTGCGGCCGTAGCTGTGAATGATGTCATTGCCACCACTCGTCATCAGCACAATACCGAAAGCGTCTTCGTAGTCTGGAATGGTTTCCACAATCACGTCGGCGTGAACCGATGACTCGGAACCCGATATCGCAAAATTTTCAGACGTTAAATTAGGCAGCACTGTCGAAAGACAAACGCCTTCCATGTCTGCGAACTCGTCCGATGGGTTATTCAAGAGCCGGTTAAAAAAGGTGTGACTGGGCGACTTTGCTCCAAGGCCGGCAGTGACGCTATCACCCACGCCGATCACTTGCACCTTTGCCTCGGACCAAACATCGCTAAACGAACTTGCATCGACGGTCGGCCCCGCAGGCCCTTCGCCAATCGGCCGCGAAAGAGAGAACTCAATGTAGGCAAGAACGGCGATGACCGTCAAAAAGAGAATCCCGAGAAGAAGGTATAGCCGTTTTCGGGGCTTCGGTTTCGTTTGGATCGGTTGCTCACTCATGCTGTGGGGCGCCAATCGTAAAATTCCAATAGCGCCGCTCGAACCACATCACAAAGTGCCGCCAACCGAATCGGCTTACTAAGTACTCGATATGCTTTCATCAATTCGGCTTCACGACGGATCGCCTCGTCCAATTTGGCACTCATCAAAACGCAGGCGGGCCGGTTGGGAGTTTCCGGCAATTGACGGAGCAATTCCAAACCGGTCACTCGTGGCATGTGGACATCCACCAGTGCCAAATGAAATTGTTTATTTCGGATAACCTCAAGTGCCTGGTGGCCATCAACGGCTTCTTCCACTTCGAAACCTCGGCGCGACAAGCCCTCGCAAACGACTTGGCGAAACGCCGTATCATCATCGATCACAAGTAAATTGGGCACAATCATTCACTTTTCCTCCGCAGACAACTGCCACGACGGCAGGCGAATCGAAAACGATTATACTATGAGCAACTTCGGTGCCGCCAGCAAGTTTGGTACCGAAAAGCCCCTTTGCCATCCAAACTAGGTTGCCGTGACACAAACGCCATCAAAATCGCCACAACCGGGCGCATCACCCCGCCCGCCAGCGTCCAAATCTGGCAACGAGTCGGCCGCTGCGGCTGCGGCGGTCGCAGAATTGGCCAAACGGATTATCGGCAATGTGGAGTTGGCGATCGTAGGCAAACGAAAACAATTGGTCCTTTCGCTCGTCGCCTGGCTTAGCGGTGGGCACATTCTGCTAGAAGATGTTCCAGGCGTCGCTAAAACAATGTTGGCCCGCGCATTGGCAGTCAGTGTCGGATGCCGATTTAAACGCGTTCAATGCACCCCGGATTTGTTGCCGACCGATGTCACTGGCACGTCGATTTTCAACCAAAAAACCGCTCAATTTGAGTTCCGCCCCGGTCCCGTCTTTACGCAAATCTTGTTAGCGGACGAAATCAACCGAGCGACACCGCGTACCCAAGCGTCGCTACTCGAAGCGATGGCCGAAGCTTGCGTCACCGTCGATGGCACCACTCATTCGCTCGATCCTCCGTTCTTAGTGATTGCCACACAAAACCCGGTCGACCATGAAGGAACCTTTCCGTTACCCGAGGCTCAGTTGGACCGATTCATGATGCGGTTCACCCTTGGTTACCCGTCGATGGAAGAGGAACTGCGAATGCTCGAACTGTTACGAGACAAACACCCGGTCGACAAATTAAAACCAGTTGCCGAAGCATTGGAATTGGTTCAAGCCCAATCCGAAATCAAAAAGGTTCATGTGGACCCGCGAGTTCGTCAATACTTGCTTCAAATTGTTCATCAAACGCGATTGAACTCGGACTTAGCACTCGGCGGCAGCCCTCGCGCAACGATTTCGTTGTTTCGTTGCTCGCAAGCGATGGCGGCGATTCGCGGCCGAACGTACGTGTTGCCGGACGATGTAAAACGAATCGTTGCACCGGTGATGAATCATCGCTTGATCGTGCGGCCTGAAAGTCGATTGCGCAAAGTAACGGCAGAACACGTCCTCGAAGAAATCGTCAGCGAAATCGCCGTACCGACAATCGATGCGAAGTAGGTTCGATGGAAAACGACTATTGAAACGCTCACCCGATACAAAATCGCCGCCGTCTGGTAGTCCAAACTTCGGACTTCTCGCTGGCGTTTGTACGTTGCTATTGGTGGGAATGCTATTCGGTGCATCGCTGTGGGTATTAGCCGGAATCGCCGCAGGCATCTTAGTCTTTGTCAATTCGCGTCTAGCACGGATCTGGTCCGATTCGGTAATCGCAACACGAAACACAGGTGACGTGGAACGAAAAATGGGCTCGCGAATCGATGTCGAAATCAAACTCACCAACCGAAGTCGTTTGCCAGTGGTTTGGGTTTTGGTTGAAGATCTGTTGCCGCGCCAAGCACTGATCTTTAACCCGCCTGCATTGGCTATTGAAGGGACGCGTGTGCAAGTGGTCATGCTGTGGGGCGGCCAAACCAAGACGCTCAGCTACGAAATCACTTGCAACCGAAGAGGCTATTACCAAATCGGTCCGACCGTTTTGGAAACCGGCGACTTAATGGGTTTGTATCGCCGCTATCGTGTTGGAACCACACCCCAATATGTCACGGTTTTGCCCAGCATCGTCCCACTATCGACTTACGAAATTGGTTCACGCCGACCGATTGGCGAAATTCGGATGCGTGAAAATGTCATGGATGATCCAACGCGACTTCGCGGGATACGGCGCTGGCAACCCGGCGATCCCATGCGCAGCGTTCACTGGGCCGCGACGGCCCGAACCGGCACGCTACATAGCAAAATCTATGAACCTTCGTCGATTGCGGGCGCGACCTTGGTGTTGGATCTGCACGCTGATACCAACCCGATAAAGCACGAGCCGGTTCGAACTGATTTGGCGATTACCACGGCAGCCTCGATCGCACATGCACTTCACGATGCGGGCGAGCCATTTGGATTAGCGACCAACGGCCGAGACGCCGCCGATCGAATCCGTAGCGAGGGATGGGTGGGCGATTATCGAGTCCGCGACGAGGTCACCGCAGCAGCTTCCATGCAATCCGAAAGTGATCGATTGCGGCCGATCCTTCAACCGGCGTCGCGAGGCCCGGTGGCGCTTCGCGAAATGACAGGGACGTTCGCTCGGTTGGAACGAACCGACGGATTGACCTTAGCAGAGCTGCTGACCGAAAGCGAATCGCAAATCTCAAGCGAAACGACCGTCTTGATCATACTGCAAATGTGTCCACCCGAATCATTAGCCGCGATCTTGGGGTTAGCCCGTCGCGGTTGGGCCGTCGCTGTGATTATCAACACGCACGACATCAACGACTACTCCGCAATTGCAGGGCCAATGATTGCTGGCCGAATCCCCACTTTTCACCTAGCTTCGGCCGATTTGATCGCCGATGTTTGCCGCCAAACGATGCTTCGCTAAACGGCAAAGCACCCGACAGTCGGGTTTATGGTACTGCACCGATTGCACTAACGGAGCCATTTGTCCATTGGCAACTCTGATACAATAATCGAGTGCCAAAGGCAACGATGCAATTTCGATTCTCTGAGGAAATCCCAACCATGCGTTCGCGACCAAGATGGATGCTCGTTTGGCTGACTCTGCTTTTGGCAGCCTTTGTGGGGCACTCGTTCAGCTCTTGGCCGGCAATCCTTGTGCTGCTTTCGCTCAGTCTACTTGGTATCGCTTTGACTTCGGCAAAGCAAGGTTCCGTCGCCTCTGATTCGCGGCCTGCCGCACCCTCTCTAGTGCATCGATTGTTCGTTTGGATCTTTGGGCTTTGCCTAGTGCTGTTGGTTTGCTCTACACGAGCCGTCCCGTACCTGCAAAACGCGAACTTCAATCCACTCAACTTAGGCGCCGATGTTTTGTCGCACGCCGCGCTAACAACGATCCTAATTCTTTTGGGCCTTCGCGCCGGGCAAGGCCATCCTGCAATGCTTGGGTTGGCGCTTGCCGCCACGTTGTTCTGTGCAGCCGCTGGCGGATCAAGCCAATCGATCCGTGGCCAAACCACCGTTGCCTTTTGTACTTGCACCGGTTTCCTGATTGCATCTCAAATCATTTTAGGACGCCAGGATCTCGAACTTCATCGCGAAAGTCGTTCTGGCCCTCGTGCTTCGCCGGGGTTTTCCGTTCTAGGGAATTGGAACCGCACATCAATGCTCTTGTCGACACTAACGCTCTCGGCGATCTTGATCAGCACCGGATTGCTGACGCGCGCTACCAGCGAATCGCTTCCTCAGATTCAACAAATAGTTCACTCCAAACTGAAAAACTCGCTCGACCAAATGGTCAACGGTCAAGCGTTAACGGGAACTCGCTATGTATTCGGCGCAACAATTGGCTCAATCCGCGGAAAATTGCTAGCCAATCCCAATGAGATTGCACTACGCGTCTTTTCAAATTCGTCGCCTGGCTACCTGCGAGGGCATGCTTTTGACAGCTACGCATCTGGACAATGGCAAACTTATCCTGAACACCAACCGCTGGAACACTTCCAGTCTTCCACGATCAATCACTACACCGTTAGACCGAATGGGCCTGCAACGACGGCAATCGTCTCAAGCAATCGACTTCATTTGAAACGTTTCAATCTTTTCCCATCCATTAACACTGCGAACAATACCATCGAAGTCCGCAATGTTCCGTTAAAGGGTTCGACCATTTTTTTCCCCTTAGGCACACAATGGCTCGAAGCGAGCAGCATCGGTATTTCACTTTCTCACCAACAAACCGTGCTCCATGGCATCAACGTCAATTATCCCTATGTAGCAGGTGTAGCAAGTCGACCGGCGCCCGAGACTTTGGAACAAGATCGCCAAAGACTTATGCTACTGGTTCCCGAAAAAGTCCGGATCGCCTGTCAGCCTATCGTCAATGACATTTGCGACGAGCAAAGCCCACCGCGAGAAAAAGCAAGACAAATCGAGTCATTTTTCGCAGCGAATTTTTCGTACTCACTCGAACATCCAAAGGCACCAAGCTCAGAAGATCCGCTACTCTATTTTCTTCAGACACGGCATCAAGCTCACTGTGAATTCTTCGCCACCGCCACCGCGATGATGCTTCGCTGCGCAGGCGTACCCACTCGTTACGTTACGGGTTACGTTGCCGATGAATGGGAACCAACCGACAGTTACTGGATCGCCAGAAATCGGGATGCTCACGCTTGGGTCGAAGCTTATGACCACGATTCTCGCACGTGGTTCCCAGTTGAATCCACACCCGGCAGACATTATCAAACACTTTCACTGGAGAACACGCAAAACTTGGCATCGGCGGTCAATTCAGAAGAATGGATTAATCAACAATCGGATGACACTTCGTGGTTGTCGTCAGTTTGGTCATTCATGGCGGTCGTTCGATCAAGCAACCCTGTGTTGATTCTCTTTCAATTCGCGCAAGCCCCATTGTTCTTGCTGATAACCGTGATGCTTTGGCGACGTTACAATTCGCCGTCGGCAAATCAGGAAAACCCAGAGGACATTCGCAGTCGAAAGTTGCTACGGCGAGTCGACCGCCGAATGCGTCGATTGTCGCTCGTTCGTGGGAGTTCTGAAACGATGCATCAATTTGCAAACCGAATTGAAAACAGCTACGTCAATCAACAAGTCGACGCGACTGAGTGGCCAACAAACACGGCCAATTGGTATCGACAATTTGCCGAAGCTCGCTACCGTGGAGAGCAACCACCGGAAATCTCGTCCTAGGCGTTGCACGAAGCATTACAGTACGACGCCAATGCGAATACATGCTGGAAACGAAAAGCCAAATCAAGGATTCTGCACTGTTCTACGATGACGGAAAGAACCCCGGCAGCTTTGCAACATAGAAACTGCAGTGCGGACATACGTGGGATGATTCGGGGATGAGCTTTTGACACTGCGGACACGGCCGCGTGGTTGGGCGTTTATTTGGAGGCGGCGGAAGCGGGGGAACGTCGCCAAGAATGGCCATCACTCCTGAGTCGGATATCGGTGGCTTCGTTGGAACCTCAAACAAAAACTCCGTTGCACATTTGGGACACCGCACCATTCGCCCCAGCAATTCTTTGCCCCCACGAACGTGATGACCCGAAGGGCAACTTGCCGTAACGCTTTCAGGTTGGGAGGCGTTTTCATTCATCACATCAATCCTTTACCTACTTACAGCGAATCAAGTGCAACGATTTTCGCAGCGGGCTTCGAATTGCCGTTAGGTGGGATGTTAAGTGGGGATCCACAAATGACCTTGTTTGCCCCCTGACGTTCATGGAAGGTTTCATATTATTCTACCATTCTAAATCAAACCGGGCCTTCCAAAATGGAAACGGTTACTTATGAAATCAGAGGAAACATTGTGAATAATGCGATGAGATGTTTTTGGGTCGAGAAAACCGAATCGGGCGAAATCAATACTTCGGTCACCGAGAAACCGATTTCCATTCTCGATGACGCTAAATCCGGATCAAAAACGGACTCGCCCCACGTTCGGGTCCGCGTCAATTTGTCCTCACTAAATTACAAGGATGCTTTAGCTGCCACCGGGCATCCGGGAATCGTACGCCGCTTCCCTCACATTCCGGGAATTGATTCGGTTGGACACGTGGTTGCCAGCGAAGATGCCGCGTTTGCCATTGGTGACGAAGTCATAGTGACCGGCAACGATTTGGGGGTGGGACATTTAGGCGCATGGGCAGAAATGATTGACGTACCAAGTCAATGGGTTTTGCCTCTCCCGAAAACATTGTCGCCCCTCGAAGCGATGACGCTTGGAACCGCGGGTTTTACGGCTGCACAATCCGTACAAGCTTTGATCAGTCATGGTGTGACATCCGATTCGGGCAGCGTCATCGTGACTGGCGCAACAGGAGGCGTTGCCAGTATTTCACTGGAAATCCTCAATAAGCTTGGTTACAAAACCATCGCAGTCACAGGCAAGAAAGAACAACACCAGTCCCTACTCGATCGCGGCGTTGATGAGGTGCTCACACGATCTGATTTTGTCGACAAGAGCAACCGACCTTTGCTGAGCGGAAAATATGCCGGAGCCATCGATACCGTTGGTGGCTCGATGCTTGAAACCGTCTTGAAGTCGATCTCTTACCGAGGCTGTGTCACGGCATGCGGTATGGCTGGTGGAGCAGAATTGCACACCACTGTCCACCCATTCATTCTCCGCGGCATTACCCTGTGCGGCATTGACTCAGCAATGTGCCCGATGCCCAAACGAAAAGAGATTTGGGAAAAACTATCAGGCGAGTGGAAACTCGATGGCATCGAATCATTGACAACGAAGGTCCCCTTGGAACAAACCCCGGCATGGGTCGAGCGAATCCTCGCCGGCGGTGTCACAGGGCGTGTCGTGGTTGAGTTGTAGGCTAAGTGGTGGTTTTGCCCCACAACGACCGGCCTTAAGCGGTTACAATACACTCGGGATGAACAAACATGTTTGCCCCGAGTGTTTCTATTTGTGCATGCAGGCCTCCTTCTGGAGACCGTGCCTTTCTGGAGACCGTGCCGATGACACCGCTTCAAGCCCCTCGCGACGAGATTCGTTTGCTATTAGCGTTCGTTAGCAAAAACGAAGCGTCGGACCTTCATCTGAAAGTGGGCTTGCCTCCTTTCATTCGCATCGGCGGACAATTGCGGCATCTCGATGTGCACCCCCTTCCATCGTCTGAGTACATCATGGAAATGATGGCGGAGATCATGCCGAAATCGCGGCTTGAAGAGTACAAGGAACTCGGCAGTGCCGACTTTGCAGTCTTGGCCGAAAGTGGTGATCGTTTTCGAGTCAATGCGTTTCGGTCGGATGGCCAAATGCACGCGGCCCTGCGCCGTGTCCAACACATCATTCCTGACTTTGCCGAATTGCAGTTGCCAAGTGTCTACGAAGAGACCATCGGAAAGACTCACGATGGTTTAATCATCGTCAGCGGTGTCACCGGAAGTGGAAAAAGCAGCACATTGGCGGCGATGCTCGATCACATCAATACGCACCAAAACATGCATGTGATCACGATTGAAGATCCAATCGAATTTCGGTTCCAATCCAAGAAGTCAATCATTTCGCAGCGTGAAATTGGGATTGATGTCCCCAACTACGCTCATGCCCTTCGTTACGTCGTGCGTCAAGATCCCGACTGTATCTTGATTGGGGAACTTCGTGACAAAGAAACCATTTTGGCGGCCATCCAAGCAGCCGAAACCGGTCACTTAGTACTCGCATCAATGCACTGTAGCGACGCCGAACAATCGTTCAGTCGCATTCTCGAATTCTTCCCGCAAGAAGAACACGCGTTTATTCGCTCATCATTAGCGAATAGTCTGCGAGCAATCATGTGCCAACGCCTGGTAAAGGGCGCAAACGAGGGCGAACGTTTTCCAGCAACGGAAGTTCTGTTGAACAATTCGCTGGTAAAAGAGAGAATCCTAAACTCTCAAGACGACGATATTCCTGCTATCTTAAATGTGTGTCATGACGAAGGGATGCGTAACTTTACGTATTCGCTATGCGAACTCGTCAATGCAGGAGCGATTTCGAAAGAGGTAGCAATTGAATATGCACCGCACCGCGAAGCCTTAATTTCGCTACTCAAAGGAATCGACACTGCTGGCGCAGGACTCGTTTCACGCGTCTGATTCTCACTGCCCCCCCAAATAACACCCGATCGGGTGATCGATTATGAATTCTGTGCACCTCAATCTATTTGCATGTATGTCCACAATTTGCCTTGTGCTCGGTGCGCCGAGTCAAGCGGCAGACCAACTACAATGGGGACAACCGCACACTCGCAACATGATTTCGCACGAAACAAACTTGCCCGACAACTTTGATTTAGAGACAGGCGAGAACATCAAATGGTCTGCTCCCCTGGGAACAAATGCGTATGGTTCCCCCGTAATTGCTTCTGGCAAGGTGCTCATCGGTGCCAACAATGCTGTTCCCCGAGACGCTCGGCATGTGGGAGACCGAAGTGTGCTGCTTTGCTTGAACGAGAATGACGGCAGTTTGTGCTGGCAACTTGCGGTGCCCCGAATCGAGGGAGGTGACATCTACAAAGACTGGCCGAATATCGGCATGTGCTCGCCACCGACGGTCGAAGGCGATCGTGTCTATACGGTAACAAATCGCTTCGAAGTCGCATGCCTCGACCTTCAAGGCCAAGCCAACGGCAATGATGGCCCTTACGTTGATGAAGGCATGCATATGGCTTTAAAGGAATCAGGCAAACAATCGATCGATCCCGAGCCAATGGAAATAACGAATATCGACGCAGACCTTCTCTGGATTTTTGACATGCCAGCCGAAGTCGGTGCGTATCCTCACGACGGTGCACATAGCAGCATCTTGCTCGACGGTGAAAACCTCTACGTCAATACATGCAACGGCGTAGACAACACACACGCGGTGATTCGATCTCCCGATGCCCCAAGTTTGATTGCGATAGACAAACAAACGGGGCGGCTAGTCGGTCAAGACACTGAACGCATTGGCCCGCAAATTTTCCATTCCACTTGGTCATCACCGGCGATGGGCCAAATTGATGGACGCCGACTCGTTTTCTTTGCCGGTGGCGATGGCATTCTATACGCTTTCAACGCGCTCGACTCAAAAGGAACCAGCGTGCCAGTTGAGTTCGAACGCCGTTGGCGATTTGACTTCGATCCCACCGCGCCGAAGAAAGATATTCACAGTTACCTAAGAAATCGTCGCGAAGGGCCGAGTAATATCAAGAGTATGCCGGTACTCGATCATCAGCGGCTATACGTCACCGGCGGTGGCGACATTTGGTGGGGGAAAAAGAAGGCTTGGTTAGTCTGCATTGATGCGACTCAATCGGGCGACATCACGCACTCAGCGAGACAATGGACTTACCCGCTCGAAAACCACGCTTGCAGTACTCCATCGATTTATAATGGAATGGTGTTTGTCGCTGACTGTGGCGGCAAGCTTCATTGTGTCGATGCCAAGACAGGAGAAGCTTACTGGAAAATTGACCTTGGCCGCGACGTATGGGGATCGACCTTGGTGGCCGATGGGAAAGTTTACGTAGGAACACGAGCCGGGGATTTCTGGATCGTGGCTGCCGCTAAAGAGAAGCAGGTCTTAAGCCATAAGAAATTTGATGCTCCGATCGCATCCACCCCCGTTGCAGCAAACGGGGTCTTGTATGTTGCAACGCTAGAGCAGTTATACGCGATCGAACAAGCTCGCTGACACGGCGACATTTGTTGCGGAAAATCGAATCCACAACACCGCAACCGGTGATTCAGAATCAAGATCTATTGACCTAAAAAGGTTCGGCGGAGCCAAGCGTTCTTTCGACGTTCAAGTTCCATCAGCTCACTGAACAAGCCACCTCTCTGCACTGGCGATGAGGTCGACCATGTCGGGTAGTTGCTGCGATAACTCGGCACCGTATTGCCACCCCAACCCGGTTGAGAAGAGTAGCGATACATAGGCTGCGGTGTCGGATACACATCTCCAATTGGCGCTGTGTAATAAGGAGCGCTTCGAAGCCCCACGTTTTGAGCTTGGGCGGTTCCGAGAAAACTAAGGACCAAACCCGTGGCCAGAATGGCGATTGCGTATTTTTTCATTTTGATTGACCGAAGGTAACTTTTGTAAACAAACGAACCTTGTGGCCCGTCATTAGAAGCTACTGCATCGTTATCGCAAATGCAGAGAAGATCAGACGGTTACGTTGAATGAATCGCTGATCACAAAACCGGTCTTAACGAATGTTCCGGCGCAGTTCGTACACTCGCCAAGAGTGTGCACAAAACCACACCCTCACTCCGGCTCACTTGGCACGCAGAAAATGCGTTTTGGATTTGGCAGTGATCCACAAGCTAAAACGCCCTGCTGGCATGTTCGGCAGAAGCGTTAATACCCGTTTACTGGTCCAGGGCAACCCTACTTGACCAATTGCGACCACAAAACACCAGCGGCGATCGCCGAACCGATCACGCCAGCAACGTTTGGTGCCATCGCATGCATGAGCAGGAAGTTTTGTGGGTCGTTTTTCTGGCCGACCATTTGCACGACGCGTGCAGCATCTGGGACCGCTGAAACGCCGGCTGCACCGACCAGTGGATTGATCTTTTCACGAAGGAACAAGTTCATCACCTTCGCAAAAATGACCCCGCCCGCTGTCGCAACCGAAAACGCCAATGCACCAAGTCCGAAAATTTTGATGGAGTCCCAATTCAAGAAATAGGGAGCACTGGTGCTGGCACCGACACAAAATCCGAGGAGGATCGTGACGACGTCGATCATTCCCGTTCGTGCGGTTACCGCAAGTCGTTCCGTTACCGTGCTTTCTTTTAGCAGATTGCCAAAAAACAGCATGCCGATCAGGACGATCGCACCAGGTGCCAACAGGGTACAGACCAAAAACGCGATGATTGGAAACAGGATACGTTCACGCGTGGAAACTTGGCGTGCTGCTTTCATCCGAATCACGCGTTCCTCTTTGGTCGTTAACAGCGTCATTATCGGCGGTTGAATCACGGGAACGAGTGCCATGTACGAATAAGCTGCAACGGCAATCGCACCAAGCAACTGTGGAGCCAATTTCGCAGAGAGGAAAATCGCCGTGGGGCCGTCCGCACCGCCAATGATTCCAATCGCACCCGCTTCACTTGGTGAAAAGCCAAGTGCAATCGCACCGGCGAAGGTGCCAAACACGCCAATTTGAGCGGCAGCACCAAGCAATATCAATTTAGGATTCGACATCATGGTCGAAAAGTCGGTCATCGCACCGATCCCGAGAAAGATCAGTGGCGGATAGACCCCGTGCGAAACACCGAAGTAGAGATACTGCATCACACTCCCTTCGTCATACACACTCAGCGGCATGCCGGGCACTGCAGGAATGTTCCCCACGACAATCCCAAACCCGATTGGAACCAAAAGTAGTGGTTCGTAATCCTTTGCGATCGCTAAGTAAACGAAAATGAGCCCGATGATAATCATCATCGTGTTGCCGAGTTCAAGATTCGGAAACGCGGTGGTGTCGACTAGCTGCTGCAGCTTCGTGAATAGATACCCAGATAATAACACCTGAGAGGCTCCTTTGATGCAAAATTCGATTTCGTGCTAAGCATAGGTCACACAAAGCGATCGCTTTGTTGGGTGAAGGCCTATGGTTTTCTTCGTCTGACCGCAGCGCGATCAACGATTGTGTTTGTCTGGTAAGTTCTTAACGGTTTCGAGGTTTCAACTTATGGGAAGCATGGTGTTGAATTCGTCCTTGCAGGGTCCACGCCAACTCCGATGCCGTCAATTGCCGAGTCCGAACGATTCGATGGGGTTGATCCATGACCTGGGCGACTGCAGCAGCGATGACAACCGCAATTTCTTCGGGCACTCCACCAACCTCAGCCCCCTTTGCTTCCTTCTTCTTGGCCTTGGCCTTTGGCTTTGGCTTTGGCTTTGGCTGAGCCCCATGATGGCCGTGAGCAGGAATAATCTTGTCTAGCACCACCATCAGACGCGGCAACAAACTGACGCAACCAATCAAGATCAACAGTGCCGAGAAGACGACAAACATCCCCATGACTGCAAGCGGCAAACCGGTCTCTTCAAAAAGAGCATCGGTATTCAATGCAATCAGCGGCATGACAGAAAATGGTAACGGGTGCAACATGGTAGTGATCATCGTGCGTGGGTAACCAAACGGTGTTGATTTCGACTTGCGAGAGCTTCTGAGTTGTTTGGGTCTACTCGAGCTCGACGAGCACTTGACCGTCCTGAACCGATTCACCAACAGCAACCAAGATGCTCTTCACGGTCGAAGCCGCAGGAGCAATGATTTGGTTTTCCATCTTCATCGCCTCGAGGACTAGCAACAACTGACCATCGTCAACACTGTCACCTTCTTCGACATCGATCGACAAGATCACTCCCGCCATTGGGCTCGTGATCGAACCACGCGAAAGTGCCTGCTTCGGTGCAGCCGGCGCCGCAGCCTTCATCGGAGCAGGGGCGATCGTTGGCGCTGGGCCCGCAGGACGAATCGCTGTAGGTTGTGTGTGCGGGTCCGATTCGAGTGTTTCCACTGTCACGTCATAGGCTTTATCGCCGATCGTGATTCTCAGTTTTTTCATTCTAATACTCTTTCAAGGAAATCAACGTGGGTTGGATGGAACGAGAACGGGCTGTTTTGCGGATAAGACAGGCCAGCTAAAAAAGGCAGGCCCACTAAACAATACAATTCTGTTCAACAAAACAGGCCGCTCAACAGTGGGAGCGATTAGACGCCTACAGAGGAATCAAACCATGCTTCTTTGGTGGACGCGTTTCGCTCTTCATCAATGTATTGCGTAGAGCGAGTGAGACAGCACCACGAGTGGCCGCAGGGGTGATCACGTCGGTAATCATACCACGCGATGCAGCCATGTATGGGGATGCGAAACGAGCGTGGTATTCATCGGTCAATTCCGTTCGCTTCGCTTGCGGGTCTTCGGCAGCGGCGATTTCTCGGCGGTACAAAATATTCACCGCACCGTTGGCTCCCATGACAGCGATTTCCGCAGTGGGCCAAGCAAGAACAACATCAGCCCCGAGGTCGCGACTACACATTGCCAAGTAAGAACCACCGTAGGCTTTACGACAAATCACCGTGATCTTTGGCACTGTCGCAGCCGAATAGGCGAACAACATCTTCGCACCATGGCGAATGATTCCGCCTTGCTCTTGTTGAACGCCGGGCAGGAATCCAGGTACATCCACGAGCGTGAGCAGCGGAATATTGAAAGCGTTACAGAACCGAATGAAGCGAGCCGCTTTATCCGATGCGTCGATGTCAATGGTTCCCGCTTTGACCTTCGGCTGATTCGCAACCACCCCCACAACAATGCCATCGACGCGAGCAAATGCGACGATCATGTTCTGGGCGAACTGCTGATGAACCTCCAAGTATTGGCCGTTATCGACCACTCGGCGGATCACCTCGTACATATCCATGACGCCCTTGGAATCTTCGGGCACCAATGCGTTCATCGATTCATCAGGCTCCAAACTGATCGTCGGGGTCGGCATGTGCGGAGGATTTTCGACATTGTTTGACGGCAGATAGCTCAGCAGTTCGTGCACCAGCGACAGCGCATGTTCGTCATTGTCAGCAATGAAGTGAACGTTTCCGCTGATTCCAGCATTCGCTGCAGCGCTTCCGATCTCTTCCATCGTCGTGTCGATGCCGGTAGCCGCCTTGATCACTTGTGGACCACAAATGAACATGTTCGCGTTCTCGCGAGTCATGATCAAGAAATCCATCAGAGCAGGCGAGTAGGCCGCACCACCTGCGCAGTTGCCGGCGATCACTGCGATCTGAGGAACACAGCCGGACAGAACCACATTGCGGTAGAAAACTTGGCCGTATCCCGAAAGAGCATCGACCCCTTCTTGAATCCGTGCTCCGCCGGAATCGTTGATGGCAACAAACGGCAAACCGCATTGGCTAGCGTAGTCCATCAGGTCACAGATTTTCTTAGCGTGACGCTGCCCCAAAGCACCGCCACCCACGGCGGTGTCTTGGCTAAAGGATGCGACCGGACGCCCATCAAGTTGCCCGACCCCCGTCACGACACCGTCGGCTGGCAAGTCCTTCTTTTCCATGCCGAAGTCGTGACAGCCGTGTTGAACATGGATGCCCCATTCTTGGAACGTGGCATGGTCAAAGAGAGCATCCAGACGCTCGCGAGCCGTCATTTTCCCTTTGGCATGTTGCTTATCGATACGTTCTTGCCCACCGGCAAATGAGGCCGCCTTTTGGCGTTTTTCCAAATCGTCTAACAGTTCTTGCTTAATAGTCATTTCGATTTCTGACGTTAGGGTGGACTGCCGAGAAACGGACCTCCAAAGGGTCCTATACAATTGGCAGTTCTGAGAGTATGCGTTGTGTCGTTCGGGTTCAATAGGGGGGGATATTTAGCGTCCAAAACCTCCCGAATCAGCACGCTCGACTGATAACGATACTCAAACAATGGAATATGAATAGTGGTGCGTTCTACTCATTTCGGCATCTTTCCATCGAATACTTAATGAATGCAACTGTGGCAACTGGCGTACCTTTGCCAATCACGATTTGTGATCTTGAAGACGCGAAGCGGACCGAGGATCGGCATTCTTGCCTCGCAGGCATTTCGTGGAAACTTTGACGCCACTAAGCCGTTTACACACCCTTCACCTTGGACGAGGCCAAAGCACAAATGGCACAGAAAACCCAGTTTTTCTCGCGGAATCCTGCGTCAATAATCCGCATGCCAAACCCTAGAAAACAGGAGACTAGGATCGATGACTGGTCGATTCAATGACTACCCATTGACCGCGATTCGCATCCAGGTACCGGCTCGGTTCAAACACATCAAGGCAGCCTCCTTCATCAATTGAAAAGCACTGACTAGAATCGTCGGCGAGAGCGTGTTTGGGACGCACTCACCCACCTACGATCGAATTCGAATACGCAAATATACTTCTAATTAGGAAATTGAGATGTCAAGCAATGCTTTCCCCCAGCTAACAGCAGAGGAAGCGGCGGAGTTGATTAACGACAACGATTTTGTGGCGATGAGTGGCTTTACCGCTGCGGGAGCAGCGAAGGCGGTTCCAAGAGCGCTCGCAAAACGCGCAACCGCACTACATGAAGAAGGCAAACCATTTCAAATTCGTGTCATCACTGGGGCTTCCACCGGTGCGAGTCTTGATGATCGTTTAGCCGAAGCCGATGCCGTTAGTTGGCGAGCGCCTTATCAATCGTCAAAGGCGATGCGTCAAAAGATCAATGCCGGCAAAGTCGCGTTCGTTGACATGCACTTGTCGCACGTTCCTCAGTCGGTCTTGTTCGGCTTCTTCGGCAAGGTCAACGTTGCGGTGATCGAAGCTTCAGAGATTACCGCAGATGGCAAAGTTTTCTTAACGACCTCGATCGGGGCTTCACCGACGTTCTTGAAAACCGCGGATAAGGTCATCATCGAGCTTAACAAACGCCCCAGTCGTCGCATTAGCGACATGGCTGATATTGTCATCCCCGAACCACCGCCACATCGACCCGCACTGAGTCTTCAACATCCGCTACAACGAATTGGCAAGACTTATGCGCAAGTCGATCCGAGCAAGATCATCGCCGTCGTTGAAACCGACGAAGCCGATGAACTAGGCGGCTTTGCTCCACCAGATGAAATGAGTGAAGCGATTGCAGGCCACGTCGTCAATTTCCTGAGCAAAGAACTTAGTGACGGACGCATACCGCCCGAGTTTTTGCCGCTTCAAAGTGGTGTGGGTAACGTCGCCAACGCAGTGACAAAGAGCATGGGCGATAGTCCCGACATTCCCGATTTCTTGATGTACACCGAAGTGTTGCAATCAGCTGCGTTCGACTTGCTTCGTAGCGGACGACTTCGCGGTGCAAGCACCTGTGCGTTGACGCTCATGCCAGAGCAAATGATTGAACTGGCTGACAACATGAACTACTTTGCCAATCGCATGATCTTGCGTCCGCAAGAGATTTCCAACAACCCTGCGGCGGTCCGCCAACTTGGTGTTATCGCGCTCAACACGGCCCTCGAAGCTGACATCTACGGCCACGCCAACTCGACCCATGTCAGTGGCAGTGCAATCATGAACGGCATCGGCGGCAGCGGCGACTTTGCTCGCAACGCGTACCTGTCCGTCTTCTTCTGTCCCTCGATCGCCAAGGGCGGAAAGATCTCAACGATCGTTCCGATGTGCACCCACGTGGACCACAACGAACACTCGGTTCAGGTGATGGTGACCGAACAAGGGCTAGCGGATCTTCGCGGCCTTGCACCGGAGGCACGAGCGGAGCGAATCATCGAAAAGTGTGCTCACCCCGATTACCGTTCGTATTTGCATCAGTATGTCAAGGATTCGCGGAACAGCCATATCAAGCACGACCTTGAACATTGCTTTGACCTGCACAAAAACCTGGCGAAAACCGGATCGATGTTGTCGTAGCAGAAACGCTGCGTGAATATCGTCAAAGCCCCCGTTAGGCATTCGGGCCTAACCCTGGAATTCAACCCGAAGTTGCGACCAGCCAGGCAGTAAATACGCCGCATTCCCCTGGCCTAAAGGCAGAACCCAACCGGTTCCCTTTAGGCTTTTTTTGTTCTTGGCGGCTACTCTAGCCCCAACGCCGAAAATATCTTTCTCGCTCCGGCCGCAGCGGGCATTTGGCCTTCAAGGACCTGCTGCTCGATGTCACAGTAGATCTGCTTGACCACCGGATGCGTTTGAATCGACCGCCGCAAATGCTCGTCGACCAGCGCCCATAGCCAACGCAAATTTTGCCTTTGCCTGCGTTCGACAAATTCGTTCGTCTCACGGCGTCGTTCACATTTCTTTTCGATCGCTTCCCACACCGATTCGATCCCTGCGTCGTCCCGAGCACTGCAAGTTAAAATCGTCGGCGCTTTTTCTCGATCATGCCCGGTGAGCGATTCGAGGGCAGTGTGATACTGCCGGGCGGCCAACTCGGCTGCCTTGCGGTTTTCACCATCGGCTTTGTTCACTGCGATCACGTCGGCGAGCTCCAACAGGCCTCGCTTAATGCCTTGCAACTCATCACCGGCACCAGGAAGCATTAGCGCCAAGAAACAATCCGTCATGTCGCAAACCATCGTTTCGGATTGGCCGACACCGACTGTTTCAACCAAGATCACGTCGTAACCGGCCGCTTCGGCGATAAACATTGTCTCGCGAGTCTTATTGGCAACTCCGCCGAGCGTTCCTGCGGCAGGCGAGGGTCGAATAAAAGCATTCGCTTCGGAAGCCAGCTCGTTCATACGCGTCTTATCGCCGAGGATACTACCGCCACTAACGCCGCTAGACGGGTCGACCGCTAACACGGCAACGAGCAAACCTCGACGCACCAAGTGCATGCCAAGTGCTTCGATAAAAGTACTCTTGCCGACTCCTGGGACGCCGGTGATTCCTACGCGAAGCGCGTTGCCAGTATACGGCAACAAACGTGTAAGCAGGTCTTCGGCAATGGGACGATGCCGCGGGCTGCTCGATTCGATTGCCGTCAACGCTTGCGCGAAGACCGACAAATTGCGATCGCGGACGCCAACGAAGTAATCGTCAGCGGTCAATTGTGGTCGGCGAGTTGCGCCTGTGGACATGAGATTTCCTAATCGTGGACATACAAATCTTAGGCATAGGAGGGGAAGCGTCCTATGCATTCACCTACAACCATTCAAACTAGCCAAGTGACTGAACGAGACTACAAAAGCAAGAGCCAGCAGCCTCGCCCGTTTGCCGTCGCACTCATCGCGATGCAAACGGCCGAGCCTGCTGGCCCTAGGTTATCTTAAATTCAGTCGGACCTCGGCCCACGGAATGGGGCCGAGAAAAACGCTGGGCGACTAGCCCGATCCCATTACGCCGAAGCTAGCGAGATTTCTAATTGGTCGGCCAGCTTTTGCAGAAGCATGATTGCCGCGTCGCTGATCACCGTTCCTGGGCCAAACACAGCTGCGGCACCGGCATCGTAGAGCGATTGGTAATCTTGGGGCGGAATCACTCCACCGGCGACAATCATAATGTCGTCGCGACCAAGTTTGCCAAGCTCTTCCTTTAGCTCAGGCACGAGCGTCAAGTGACCCGCTGCGAGTGAACTAACGCCGACGATGTGAACATCGTTCTCAACTGCTTGTTTGGCCGTTTCCCCAGGAGTACGAAACAGCGGGCCGATGTCAACGTCGAAACCAAGGTCAGCAAACGCCGATGCAATGACTTTCTGGCCACGGTCGTGCCCATCTTGGCCCATTTTTGCGACCATGATGCGGGGGCGTCGGCCCTCAGCCTTTTCAAACTGCTCAACCAGATCCAGTACTCTCTTCATTGAATCGTGTCCCTTGATTTCCCCCGCATAGACACCGCGGACGGCTTGCACGGGTGCTTCGTAACGACCGTAGACTTCTTCCAACGCGGCACTCATTTCGCCGACCGTTGCCTTGGCACGTGCCGCGTCGACTGCCAATTCAAGCAAGTTGCCCGACTTGTCTTTCGCAGCCGCCGTCAAGGCAGCCAACTTCGCGTCCACTTCGGATTGATCCCGCTCGGCACGGAGCTTTTTCAAACTCTCGACCTGTGCGGTGCGAACAGCCGTGTTGTCGACCTGCAAGACTTTCAATTCGTCTTCGACTTCCAAACGATACTTGTTCATCCCAATCACGGGCTGCTTGCCCGAGTCGATATGAGCTTGCGTTCGAGCGGCCGCCTCTTCGATTCGCATCTTTGGAATGCCGGCTTGGATCGCCTGGGTCATTCCGCCGACTTCTTCCACTTCCAAAATGTGCCCCCAGGCACGCTCGGCCAAATCGTGAGTCAATTTTTCAAGGAAGTAGCTGCCGCCCCAGGCGTCGACGACGCTGCAGGTATCGGTTTCCTGCTGCAAGAATAACTGCGTATTACGAGCAATCCGGGCTGAGAAGTCGGTCGGCAATGCGATCGCTTCGTCAAGTGCGTTGGTGTGCAACGATTGCGTATGACCATGCGTCGCTGCCATCGCTTCGACACACGTACGGATGACGTTGTTATAAACGTCTTGAGCCACAAGGCTCCATCCGCTCGTTTGGCTGTGCGTTCGCAGTGACAAGCTCTTCGGATTTTTGGGATCAAACTGTTTGATCAGTTTCGCCCAAATCAATCGAGCCGCTCGCATCTTGGCCACTTCCATGAAGTAGTTCATGCCGATGCCCCAGAAGAACGACAGGCGAGGGCAGAATGCATCAACATTCAAATTCGCTTTGATTCCGGTTCGGACGTATTCAAGCCCATCAGCCAACGTGTAGGCCAACTCCAAGTCAGCCGTCGCACCGGCTTCTTGCATATGGTAACCGCTGATACTGATGCTATTGAACTTCGGCATCGCTCGTGAAGTGTAGTCGAAGATGTCGGCGATAATCCGAACACTTGGCTCCGGCGGATAGATATAGGTGTTACGAACCATGAACTCTTTCAGAATGTCGTTTTGAATCGTTCCTGAAAGCTGCTCTGGCTTAACTCCCTGCTCTTCAGCTGCAACGATGTAAAGCGCCAACACAGGAAGAACCGCACCATTCATCGTCATCGATACGCTCATCTTGTCGAGCGGGATGCCGTCAAAGAGCGTTCGCATGTCGTAGATGCTGTCGATCGCCACGCCTGCCATGCCGACATCGCCGCCGACACGCGGGTGATCCGAATCGTATCCACGGTGGGTCGCCAAATCGAACGCGATACTGAGGCCCTTTTGACCAGCGGCCAAGTTGCGGCGATAGAAAGCGTTGGATTCTTTCGCGGTCGAAAAACCGGCGTATTGACGGACTGTCCACGGTCGCATGACGTACATCGTGGCGTAAGGGCCACGGATAAACGGGGCGAAACCGGGCATCGTCTCCAGATGGTCGCAGTCCTTCAGGTCTTCTTCGGAGTACAACGCATTGATCGGAAGCTGTTCGGGTGTTTTCCAGCTCAGCCGGTCTTCGTTTTCGCTGACCGCCTTTTTCCACGATTCGAGCGAAGCCTCAGACTTCGAAGGGGATTGCAGTGGGACTTCGGTAAAGTTAGGGATTGCATTCATTACGAAAGTACTCCTTCGTCAGTAAGCAGATCGCGTAGCGTGGCCAACACGTCGCATTTGATGAAAATAAAACGATCAACTCCCGCTTCACGCCAAGCCGACTCGTTGTCCGCTGGGTGGCCGGCCAGAACAATTGATCGTGCCCCTGCCGCCTTGAGTGCAGGCGTCACCGACGGGACCATTTCGGGATAAAGTTTGTCACTTGAACAGATGACTGCGATATTTGCGCCGCTTTCTTTGAACGCGGCTGACGCTGAGTCAGCGTCTTTGAAACCATCGTTCGAAATCACTTCGAAGCCACCGGCTTCGAAGAAGTTCTTGGCGAACGTGGCGCGGCCCGTGTGATGGGCAACAGGGCCCATATTCGCCAGGAATACTCGAGGGCGTTGCCCCTTGGTCGTGCACCATACGTCGCTTGCATCACGCAGCTCTTCAAACGGCTGAGCAAACAAGTGAGGTTCGATCGCGGTGATATCGGTCGTCGTTTTGTGGAAGCCAAGTGCTCGGGCGATTTGGCCAATCGACGCGCCCTCGCTAGCAGCCTTGAAACAGGCTGACGACAAGTCCGTTTCGAGTGACATGTCGGCAATGTCTGCCGCTTTGGATTCTTGACGCTTCGCCGCAGCGGTTCGAAGTCCGGCCACATCGACGGGCCGCTGATCAAGCTGTTCTTCGGCCAAGTTAGGGAACTCGCTGACGCCCGTGATCCCTTCGCGACGCGTCGCAATGTCTTTGGCCCTGGGTGCGTAAGCGGCATCGATTTGCGATGCCACCGAGCCACTCTTCAAAGCAGCGAGCATGCCGCCTTCACCCTGAATGTCCTGGAAAATGCTCCAAGCTTTTTCGGCAAGCTGCGAACTTAGCTTCTCCATGAACCAGCTTCCACCAGCCGGGTCGACGACGTAGTTGAGATGTGATTCTTCGTCGAGAATCAGCACCGTATTACGAGCAATTCGCCGACTAAATTCGTTCGGCAGTTGAGCTGCTTGATCGAACGGAACCGAAGTAACGGCATCCGCACCACCGATAATTCCCGCAAATGCAGCGACTGTATTTCGCAGCAAATTGACGTACGGGTCACGCTGTGTCAGAACGCGGTTGCCGGTTCGCGTGTGAAGTTTCATCCCAACAGGCGATCCCCCACAAGCCTCAACCACTCGGGCCCACAATTGGCGGGCGGCACGCAGTTTTGAAATCGCGAGGAAATGGTGCGTTCCAAGGCTGAGACGGAACAAGATTTGGTTTGCGGCTCGGTCAATCGACATGCCTGCATCAGTCATCGCCCGCAGGTATTCGACAGCGGTTGCCATCGCCATCGCGATGTCCTGGGCTGCCGTTGCTCCAGCATCGTGATACGGTGCGGTGTCAACACTAACGGCGGTTACATGGGGGTAATGCTGTGACGTCCACTTCGCAAGGTCGGCCAATTGGGTCAACGCGGTTTCTGCGGAAACCGGCAAGCTGCCTTCGCGAGCGAGTGCCGCAAGCGGGTCGGCATTGAACGCTCCACGAGCCTTTGCGGGAATCACGCCACGATTGTCCCAAAGCCCCGCCAATGTCGCGGCTGCAGGAAGAAACGCGGCTCCGGAGTCAAGCGTGACGTCGATAATATCGAGGCCCACTTTCTTCAACATCGCATCGAAGTCTTCGACATCATAAGCCATCACACCATCTTGGCCGACCGTGTCGCCAACCTTGTTTGGCTCGAGACCTTGGCGAGCGGCAGGATCAAGCTTGACCAGGACGGAAGTCACGCCACCTTCCAAGTCCGCCAGGATCGCTTTGTTGGCGACCGCGATGTCGGGGTGAGCGTGTTCTTGACGAAGGTCGGTGCCACCGAGAACGCTACCAAGTGGCTTGCTACCACGGACGAACGGCATGGAACCAGGGAACCCAGTCGGGTTTGACCCTTCTAGTTGGTCACGCCGCGTGTAGACCGGCTGAATGTCGATCCCTTCGTAAGTGTGCGAGACCAGTTTCTTTTCAAACGGAGCACCGTGCAGGGTCTCTTCGACCGTCGTACGCCACGTTTCGTACTCGACGGTGGGAAAGTCGTCTTTAACAGACAATTTGGAGGTCGACATCGATTGCCTCAAAGGGAGAAGTGATATTGTCGTAAGTGGCCGCTTTTCGCCGCCACAAGTTTGTCGTTTGCCTTGGTGACTCAAAGCCACCACGAAACGCCAATCAGTGAGCCGGTTGGCACAATTCGGTCAGCACGCCACAACTGCTTTTCGGATGAACAAATGCAATTTGTGCTTGATGGGCCCCAGGACGAGGGACGTCGTCAATCATCCGAACGCCGCCTTCTTTGTATTCGGCGATTCGAGCTTTGATATCGTCGACGGTGAAGGCCAAATGGTGCAACCCCTCGCCCCGTTTTTCGATAAATTTGGCAATCGCACTCTCAGGGTCCGTCGGCTCAAGTAGTTCAAGTCGAACATCATTGATCAAATAGAATGCAACACGAACCTTTTGGCTCGGCACTTCTTCGGTCCCTTCGTACTGGGCGCCAAGCGTGCCTTCGTAGAACGAGCGTTGATCGTCGAGTGAGCGGACGGCAATGCCGACGTGGTTGAGTGATTTAACTGGGGTCATTTATCGGTGCTCCGGTGATGGGTCAATTTCGTAGCAGAAGTCGTCAAGACTCTCGATGAATCGATGCTAGGAACGAAAGTTTAGCCGTTATACCTAAACCTGTGCAGAACCCCAATGGATAGCGACAAATTGCCTAAACTAGGAAAACTGGGGGCGGTCATGCGGGCGTAGAGAACCCACGAAGGCAAGAAGAGTCACCGTTGAGAAATAGAGCGAGACGCGGCGGCTTTTATTGTCGGTGTGACGGCCGTCCGCAAGTGCCGTCTTGCACTTTGCGAAAATGCATCATGGAGCGACTTTTCAAGAGCGCAGACGACCGGTTCGCCTTGCAGACGGCCGGTTCGACTTAACGCTATCAACGATGCCGGCGGCCTGGGAAGCGGCTTTCGTGACGGTGCTGCTCGATGAAGAGCGGGTCGTCCAGAAGATCGGGCACCTTGAAACTACCCGATTGATAGGGATCGTTGATGTAGCCGAGCCCGTACGGAGCGACGCTGCCGACCGTGGAATATCCATACACCGGATACGTATAGGCCTGATAGCGATGGCCAGAATACCCAAGGCCCGAATATTGGTGGCCCGAATATTGGTGGCCCGAATATTGGTGGCCCGAATATTGGTGGCCCGAATATTGGTGGCCCGAATAGCCAAACCCTGAAATCCCTCCGATGCCAATTCGGATGCTAAAGCCGCTTTGAGGGGAGCTGCGATGGTGGCTATGACGATTGTAATGTCGACCCTTAGCCTCCGCGTTGCTGCAAATAAACGAGCAAGCGATCACCGCAACCAAAAAGAATCGACTCATCATTTTATTCCTAACCTAGTCCCCAACGCTCCGAGTTTGACGTTGAAAGTTTACGTCCTAGTTAGGCAAAGGGTAACGAAAATGCGCGTGGATTCGCACAAATCTCGTCCTCGCCATCATCACATTCCGTCTAGATGCATCGAAGGAGACACCGTTGGCTACCAACGACGGCGATGGTGCCGCTCGCCAGCTCGGCGGGCGTGTGATTCCAAGGCTGCACCGGCTGCGTGAGCCATCGCGTTAACCAACACTTGTGTCATCGGATGTGTGGCAACACGCGTGACCTTGTCCATCACCGTCGGTCCCCATCGCTGCGAGGATCGAATTTCTTGCCACAACGATTCAACATCACTCTCACCCTTGGCACGATACAAAGCATCGGTCACATCAAGCGTTCCGATAAATTGACATTGCGCCGAATCAAACTCCAACGCCCGAAAACGTTGGATCAATTGGCCAAGAGCATCCATCATGGATTGCATGTGCAGCAAACTCTGCCGTCGCTGTTCTGCCGCTTCCTCCAATTTCCCGATTTCCACATCCACACCGGCTAGGCGTGAAACAATTTGATCGTCGGTCAATTCCGGCGTTTGAGCCGCTCGGCGATCGAGCTCCCGCGTGTCGGCTTGCTCAAGCATCTTGCGGAAAATCACGATTGCTTCGCGATAGTACGCACCTCGAGTTCCCTCAAGATCAGTCAACTCCGCTTCAATGCCCTGTGTTTGCATTGTCGCTTGGTCGAGTAACTTGATTTGAGCGTTGCGTTGCTGCTCAAGCTGTTGTAGCTCGCTGACTCTGCTAGAAAACCCAAAACGATTGGCGGCATCGTCACGATGCTTTTCCAGTTCGGCCATCACAGTATCAAACGCTGCGCGATCTTGAACAATGATTTCTCGCATCTGTTCAGGCGTTTTTTGAAGAAAGTCGTAACCCTGTTTTGCTTTGTTGTAGTTGATGTAACGGGCCAACCATCGATCCATTCGGCGAGTCAAGCCGCGATGCTTGTACTGGCTTGTCCCAAACCCTCGTTCGCGCAAGTACTGAAAAAGTGTGCTTTCGTCGTACGAGGGCAGCTTCCCAGCAGCGTCTTGTTCGATTTCTTTCAAGTTTGCTTCCGCTCGCTCGAGTGCTGCTTCGGCGATCGCCGCTCGATCCGACAAGGTCACAAACTCAGCGGACTTCCGCAATTCCGCTTCGACTTGGTTGGCGATTTCTTCGATAGCCTCCTTCACTTCATCTCGTTGGGCGTTCATCGTCAACAGCGCCGACTCAAGCTCCTTTCGCTGTTGGTTCGCTCGTTCAAGTTGATCTTGGACGTGTTGCCGTTGAATTTCTTTTCGACGCAGGACATCAGCCAATTGGCTGCGCACGTCGACCCACGTCTTGAGAATTGCGTCGCGGCTCAGCTCGGGCAAATAGTGCTCGGCCAATTCAACGAGCGCCTCGCCACGATGGTCTTCGAGGTTGTCTCGTTCCTCATGCGAAGTCGCTTGTGTACGTTCCTGTTCCAACCGCTGTTGGGCGTTGGAATAAGCGTCCATTAATTGGCGATGGACAACGGGTCCAGATATGGGCATTAATGAATCCTAAGCAAAGAAAAACCACAAGCCACCGGCAACCACCGCAATCGATCCGGCTGTGAATGCAATCCGATCGCGCCAAACCCAACAATGCGCCAAGAAGGTTTGCATGCCCGGCTTGGGGTCTTCGTATGTGTTCACGGTTGCCAAATACTGATCGATTGCCATATCGATTTCTGCTGCGGTCACTTTATCGCCAGTGACCTTTGCAGTCTGAATCAGTTTGTCACGAAGCCCCGAACGGATGTCATCGCGGCGAAACATTTCCTCAGCGGTTTCGCGGCGGTTACGAAGCTCTCGAGCGACATCCATCACCCGTAGCGTCTCCTCAAGCGACAGGTTTTGTCCTGGTAACTCAATCTCCGACAATGACTTTCTCTGCTGCGGCGGCGGAGCAGTTTGTTGGCTTTGGGAGGCATTCGACATGAAGCGAAAATCAGGGCTGCGAGGAAACAGGATTGTGAAGAAATTGCGCTGATTTCAGTATTCTACGGCGTTGGCACCGTTTGCCTACAGTGTTTGCCTTCTTTGCAAAGAACAGGTCCCAAGATTTGAGACCTTTTCACAATATTTGAACCGCCAGAGGCCGGAAATGCGTCACCGGGACGATTGCCTTGGCCCTCCTTTGGCCCTAATCTAAAGAGGTGAAACGATTCCTATTTTTTGGCGTGCTTTACGCCACCCCCCTTGGAGATTCCTCGGTATGTCCGACCAAGCGCAAGCGTCTGCATCGCAACCTGCTGATTCCCAAACTAAAACTGCCGTTGAAAAAGCTGCGGAACGAGACACCAACTCCATGCGTGAGTATCTCGATCGCGCAATGGTTGTCCTGAAAAAATTTGGTGGCGAAAACAAGAATGCCGCCCCTCAAGAATTGATTTCGCTGCTCGAAGAGGTCCGTTACATCGATGAAGCCAAGGTGGTGGCGATCGCGGACGTGATCAAGCATATGAGCGAATTCAACTCGCTCGTCCGTGAGAATGTCGAAAGCATCAAGATTGGTGACCGCTACATGGACATTTCCCAGATGTTTGACTCCGTTCGCGAGGACAGCAAGCGTTTGATCTCACAATTGGATGATGGCAAAATCAGCGGCACCGAGAAGGTGTCGAATTGGTGGATGAAGATTCGCCGAGGATCCCCAAACGATCGTTTTGAAAAAATTGTTGAAGTTTATGGCGACGTCTCCAAAGACACCCGAGAGGCGCTCACGAAAGAAGAAGCGATCATGGAAGCCTACATCGACTTCCGTTTTGCTTTGAAGGAAGCCGAAGTGCTATCGCGAGAACTACTCGACAAGCATTCGCCGATGTTGCAACAGGCCAAAGACGGATTGGCAGAGGCACAACACGCCCTGGACTCCTACACCGGTACCGAAGAAGGTATTAAGAGCAAACTCGAACTCTCGCGTGATGAATCTCGTTTCAAATTCGAAAAAGAAGACGAAACGTATCAATTGCTAAAAGATATCGCCGAGAACCTTGAAATTGGTTACGACGTCGGTGAAACACTGATCACAAAACTAAAGCAAACGCACGATGTCAAGGAACGCGTCTATCGTCGAGCGGTAACGTTCTTTACCACCAACGAGCATGTCTTCACAATTCTCGGGACGGTCTACACAAGCCAACACGGGTTGAACGAAATCACGCAGGCGACCGAAGCGATGAAGGACGGCGTGAACAAGGGACTCGAAGATGTCGCAACACTTGGCCGATCACTTGAACGAGCGGCATTGAAAGCTGGATATGGCAGCACGATCAATCCCGAATCGGTACAAAAATTGGTCGACGCTATCAGTGGGTTCCAAATCGAGTCACTCGAGATGATTGCCGACCTACGTCGCGAGAGCGAAGAGAGCACCAAGGCAATTCGCGCGAGCGTCGAAGAGGGCAAGAAAAAGTACCAAGAAACGCTCGCTCGTCACGCCCGAGGCGAACTCGGCAAGTCATAGTCGTTGGCTATAGACTTCAATTCCACCGCGGCCAATCTTGGCGCGGTAGGACAGCTCGGCAAGTGCTCGCCGCCCGACGCTCCCTAAATCAACCGTCCAATCATTCACGTAAAGATGGACGTGCTGCATCAAGACATCGTCATTGAATTCTTGCGCGTAATCCCGCATCGTCGGCAATGCAGCGGAAGGGGCCGCGCGAGCAAACTCGATCGAATCGTGAACGACCGATTGAATGGTCCCGATCGTGGACGCAGGTAAGCTTCGCCGAGCGACCAATCCGCCAAGCGGAAGTGGGCAACTTGTCTCCAATTCCCATCGCGTCCCGAGGTCCTCAACCAGACCAAGTCCCTCTTGTGAATAGGTGAACCGACCTTCGTGTATACAAACGCCATAGTCCGCTTCGCCACGAGCTAGCCTTGGCATGATCTCCGAGAAAACACACTGCTCAACCGTCGCCGTGTCCGGATAAAACAAACGAAACAAAAGCGTCGCGGTGGTATGCTCACCAGGACACAAAACAACTTGACCGGAATGCTTTGGCGCGTCTTGCTGATCGGCGGAGGACGAGAGAAGCAACGGCCCAACGCCAAAACCAATTGCCGAACCCGACGGCAACACAATCGTTTCGTCTGCCAATAATAGGGCCGCATGAAAGCTTGTCTTGGCGACATCAAAATCGCCACCGAACAATCCTTCGTTCAGTTCTTGGATGTCGAGCAAACGAATCTGAAAATCGAGTCCTCGCCAATCAACCAACCGATTCATCAACGCATGAAACGCGAACGTGTCGTTCGGACAGGTCGAGATGCCGAGTTGAATGGTTGTCGTCACTCGCTTACACGTTGGGTTTGGAGGAACAATTCCGCAGCGGCACGAAGGGAGTGCTCGATTTGCCAACGCGAATGGTCGCGATCGCCTGCTTGATTAGAGATTCCACGAAGGATGACAACAGGAGTATGGACTAGCTTACAGGCAAGCGCCACAGCGTAACCTTCCATGTCTTCGGCATCGGCATTACCGCGACGATGGGCATCGGCAAACGCTGCCGATGCGGCACAGACACTAACGAGCCTTAATGAGGAAGTCGATTCGAGTGCAAGCGAATCATCGATATCGCCAAAATGCTTCCACCCGAGTTCCGACGCTGGCCGATGGTTTTGGCCGACGCCTACACCAATACCATCACAACGAACTTGGCCAAACTCGTATGCTGACCCAATTCGACATGAAGCGGAAAGTGATCCCGCAATGCCAATCAAATAAACTCGCGCCGGGGCATGCTGGGCAATCAGTTGAGCTGAACGGGCTGCCGCAGCGACCAAGCCAAAACCGCATAGCTCGATGATGCCGGATGAATTTGAAATCGCTCCCGATATCATCGGCTCGATGATTTGGCGTTCAAGTTCGGTTGGAATCAAAATCAAGTTGGTCAACGGATCGAATTTCCCTTTAGTGTAGAACCATTCTACTCTGGCAGTGCGGTTCTGGCGGGTTCGGCCCGTGATTGTTCAACCCCTGATTGTTCAACCCGTGATTGTTCAACCCGTGATTGTTCAACCCGTGAACGGGCTACAATCGATCCACCATGAACGTGCCGTTATCGGCAACGTCAAACAACGGTCGACAATATCGCCCACATCCCTTCGGACCACCAGGACGGTAAACCAACCCAAGGCCGATGTTCCACGATTCCTCTTGGTATCCCCCGCTGTTAGACCCTTGGTTCGGAATTAAGAAGGTCGCACCAGTAGCCAGCGATAAGTTTTGCCGAAGGGGCAAGTTCAAGTTGGAGCCAATAATTCCGTCATCGTTATCGGTCCATCCGAGGAATGCGTCCCACGAACCAGCGTTGTGTAGGAGTCGTCGATAGAACAATCGGTATTGATCGGTCGGTTCAAATGTAATGTTCGGAGAGACGATTGCCCCGGTCGCATCGCGGACCGACGTCGTCGAAGTGTCATCGCCAAGCCCCGCCATGAATTGCAGTCCCCAAACGTGGCAACCTTGATCCTTCCAACTCAACTCGCCGCGAAGCTGGGTCAAATCACTTTGGAAATACCAATCGTCGTTCAGGTAATCGATAACGACGCCGTACTGTAAACCGTAATCGACTCGGCGAAATAACCCGGCAGTGACGAAAACCTGATTTCGTGTCTCGGAAGTAAACTCTGCGCCTGAAAGGTTTGACTGAGTCGCTCGGGCACCTACTTGCATCGCCATATCCCAGCCAAAAAGCGGTTTCAATGAGCGACCTTCGTTGAACCCTTCATAGAAGCCAAAGCTTCCCGAACCGACACGACTGTTGCCGTTGGTGCCGTCCGTATTCGCGAAATTCATTGGCCCCTTAAAGCCCTGAACTCCAGCGAAGAAGTCGAAACGGCGCCAATCAATTCGCAGTAGTGGCAAAAACAACGGGATCGTTTGAACTTGGCACGCTGAATCGCAACCACCATCACAGAAGTCACCACATTGGTTGCACGCCATTTCTGAACCGCAAGTTGGACCTTCGTAGTAGACTTCGGCACCACAACCGGGCTCATACCCGAAAGTCGGCTCGACACCACAAACCACTTCCATCCCACAGCCTGGTTCAACCATGTACTCCATGCCACAATTCGGTTCTGCACCGCAAACCGGGCCACCACAATCGCAGACGGGACCATCGCAATTGCAGCCGCCATCATAGAAACCAGCTTGGCGGACATTGCCGCTAACCAATTTCGCCGGTGGCATGTCATCAATCACGTTTCCGTGCGCCGCTTGCGACACGAGCGAACCGCGATGTGTAGATTGCATCGGCGACGGCCGTTTCGCTTGCCAACTGACGCGTGATTCATCCACAGATGGAGTCGTTTGATTGGTTGATCGCAACTGGTTTTCAACGCCGGAAACACTCGGACCGGTGACCACGTTTGCCATTAGAAAGGTTGCGAAAACGCCAAAAATTACAGCATGTCGAATCGACGCAGGTTTTGCTAGCACAGCATTTGGGTGGTAGTGATTCATTGGCGATTGCATTGCTTTTGCCCCTCGAAGGTCGTGCGAAAGTGGACCGAAAACCGTCGGCGCAGGGTCCCTGCGGCCGAATCGATAGCGATTCTCCACTCCTATTCATCGGACCGTCACAACCCGCAAGATAAGCAAACCTTGCCTAATCGGCATTTTTTATCGCCTAGAGATTTGCATCACCAATCCGCCAATGGACCGCGCGGAGTTGTGGTTGCGTAGCGATGCTGGTGATCACAAAACGCGTCGGTCATGCCCGCCAAATACTCACCAACGACTTTTTCGAGCGGAAGGGTCCGCTGACGTTGGCGAAACCGCAGGGGCAATCGATTGGGATCTGCGACTAAAAGTTCAAACAACTCGCTCAACCGACGAGCCGCCGAATCACGTACCGGGATCAGCCTTGGATGACGATAGACGGCGTTAAACAAGAAAGACTCCAATTCGCGACGTTCTTTCCTCAGCACATCACCATGATGAAATCGGACGCCTAGGTTTTGCAGGTCTTCATGATTGCGTCCATCAAGCGGACGCATCATTTCGACTGCCACGCTAAGCAGTTCACTGACCTGCAAATCAATCAGCTCGTGAACCAGCGATTGCCGCAACTCGCGGATCGGCAACATACCGTGCCGCGCTCGGATCGCCTCCATCGCCCGGCGAACGATCGCTAATTCCGATAACTCATCCACTGTCAACAATCCCATTTGCAGGGCATCGTCGACATCATGAGCGTCATAGGCTATTGAATCTGCCGCATCGACCAATTGGACTTCCAACAACGGAGCACGTCCGACAGCCGCTTCGGCTTTATGTGCCCGCACGTCTTGGCCAGCCAATGTTTCACGCGACAAATTCAGACCGGTGAACGCGCTATAACGCTGTTCAAGTTCGTTTACAATCACCAACGCGAACTCGTTATGCGAAAACCCCCCTACATCTTCCATCCGCTCGCTCAACACATCCTCGCCACAGTGGCCAAACGGCGGGTGGCCGATGTCGTGCATGAGCGCCAACGCTTCGGTCAAATCCTCGTTCAACCTCAATACACGAGCCATCGTTCGAGCGACCGACGCCACTTCGAACGAGTGAGTTAACCGAGTACGATGGTAAATCCCCATCTCACCGGTGAACACCTGCATTTTCCCACTCAGTCGCCGAAACGCGCTGCTGTGCAAAATCCGGTCGCGATCCCTGGCAAAAGGCCCCCGGTATGGGTGAGGCGATTCGGCATGCACACGCCCCTCCGTATCGCAGCTGTGCATTGCATAGCTTGCTAGCAGTAAATGTTCGCGTTGATCGTACAAGCGAATAGAGTTCATGGGGCAAGTAACACGCTTGCAGGGTCGGGAAGGGTGATGTCCAATTTCTCGACCGCAATCTTAGTGACTCATCGCGAATTCCACCACTCGCCCAATTTGATCCCACCACTTCTGATCAGGAGACCCATCTTTGCCCAAGGCCGCCACAAAACGAAAGCCCGCACGGAAGAGGAGCAGCACCAAGGCCTTAGCCTCCTGTATCCAAATCCGCAGTGCGCGCGAGCATAACCTGCAAAACGTGAATGTGGATATCCCTCGGGACAAACTTACGGTCATCACCGGCGTGTCGGGCAGCGGAAAAAGTTCGCTGGCCTTTGATACCCTTTTTGCCGAAGGCCAGCGGCAATACATCGATAGCCTTTCGGCCTACGCTCGACAATTCTTAGACCAAATTCCTCGGCCTGATGTTGATTCGATCGATGGGCTCGCTCCGACGTTGGCAATCGACCAGAAGCCAGGATCGACGCACGGACGTAGCACCGTCGCGACCATCAGCGAAATCTACGACTACTTGCGACTCCTCTATGCTCGCGTCGGCACACCTCATTGTGCGAATTGTAATTCTGCGATCGCTCAACAGTCCCCCGATGCGATTGTCGAATCACTTGCCTCCCTTCCCGATGGAACCAAGATAGTGTTAATGGCCCCAATGGTCCGAGGTCGACGCGGCGTCCACCGAGAAGTCTTCGACTCGATCCGCCAAGCAGGACTGCTTCGAGTTCGCACCGATGGTGAAACCTACTTGCTTGACGAAGTGCCTGAATTGGCACCGCGAAAAAACCATACTATCGAAGCGGTGATCGATCGTTTGGTGATCCGCTCAGATGACGAACGCCGCCATCAAGATGGTGATTCCCGGCTACGTGAAAGCGTGCTGTTGGCATTGCGTCTGGGCAACGGACTGGCCTCGTCGCTGATCCAAGACGATTCGGGGGATTGGAAAGCAGCGATCTATTCGACCGCAATGGCGTGTGTCGAGTGTGGAGCCAGCTTCGAGGAAATCGAACCGCGAACCTTTAGTTTCAATAGTCCCTACGGTGCATGCCGAACGTGCGACGGCCTTGGCCACATCAACAACGCGGACCAAAAAGAAACGTGTCCTGATTGTGGAGGTGGGCGACTCTGCAAAGAAGCTCTTAGCGTCACGATCAAGGATACCGCGATCCATCAACTCGCCGCGATGCCGTTGGGGGATGCGTCTTCATGGATGGCTACCATCGACAAATCCCTTTCGTCACTCCAATCCGCAGTTGCTGCTCCGATTACGGCCGAAGTGATCAAGCGATTGTCGTTCCTTCAGCGTGTCGGTGTCGAATACCTGACCCTTGATCGCGCCGCCGATTCGCTAAGTGGCGGCGAGCTGCAACGCGTACGATTGGCAACAAGTATCGGCAGCGGCCTCGTCGGCGTTTGCTATGTCTTGGATGAACCATCGATTGGACTTCATCCAGCGGACCATGATCGTTTAATCGATTGCATCGAAGATCTTCGCAAGCAAGGCAACACCGTGATCATTGTCGAACATGACGAAGCGACGATGCGAGCAGCCGATTGCCTAATCGATATGGGCGAAGGTGCTGGAAGCCATGGGGGCAAGATCATTAGCCAAGGGACGCCCAAGCAAGTCGAAAAGGACACGAAGAGCTTAACCGGCCAATACTTGTCGCGAAAAAAACGGATTCCGATTCCTAAGCAGCGTCGCGTCCCCAAAAAGTCACAATGGATTGAGCTTGCCGATGTCAAAACGCACAATCTAAAGAACGTCACTGCGAAATTCCCACTCGGCATGTTGGTGGGGATTAGCGGGGTGTCAGGCAGTGGCAAAAGTTCGCTTGTCAACGACACGCTTGCCCCCGCTTTGGCCGCCCACCTGGGATTACAAGCCAACGCACCAGGGCCGTTCGGTTCGTTAAAAGGTGCCGAATCCATCGACAAATTGATTTTGATTGATCAATCCCCGATTGGGCGGAGCCCGCGAAGCTGCCCGGCGACCTACTGTGGCGTGCTCGATGAAATTCGCAAGGTGTTTGCGACCACGCGTGAAGCCAAAACACGCGGCTTTACAACAAGCCGATTCTCGTTCAACTCCGCCGCCGGTCGCTGCGAGCTTTGCAAAGGACTTGGCGTCGAACGAATCGAGATGAACTTTCTAAGTGACCTGTTTGTTTCCTGCACACGTTGCGGCGGCAAGCGGTTCAATCGACAAACGCTACAAGTTCGCTTCAAAGGAGCGTCGGTGGCAGACGTGCTAGCGATGAGCGTCGACGACGCGGCTACGTTCTTCGAGAACGTCCCTCGGATTGAACGACAACTTCGCTCGCTACAATCGGTCGGGCTTGGGTACGTCCACTTAGGCCAATCAAGTACAACGCTTAGTGGCGGCGAGGCTCAGCGAATCAAACTTGGCACCGAATTGGCTCGCGTTTCCACCGGTCAAACCCTATACCTGCTCGATGAACCAACCACGGGGCTTCATTTCCAAGACATCGAACGTCTCGTCGCAGTGCTTCAACAACTTGTGGACTCAGGCAATACGGTCCTCGTCATCGAACATCAATTCGACTTACTTGCCGCATGCGATTGGATTATCGATCTCGGCCCCACGGGCGGCCTCGAAGGCGGACACATTATCGGCGAGGGAGCACCTGAAACCATCGCAACCAACCCGTCAACCCCAACCGGCAAGTACCTCCATCAAGTGCTTTCGTCATAGCGAGAAAAACACAACTCAACGGGCCTCGATCGCCAAAGATTCACTCAACCTGAGCTTGCCTGCCGCTTATCAATTCAGGGGCATCGTCATCGAGTTTGCCGATTCCGGTAACGAATTGAAGGTCGTTCATCGTGCGTTCGGTTTCTTTCATGCTGTTGGCAACCGCATCAATTTGGCCGCTGATGTATTCAGGGTCCTGGCGATTAACAGACAACTCCGATATCGATTTGATCTTATTCTCAACCCGATCAAGCTCTAATTTCACAAATAGATAATTGCTTTTCGCTTGCGCATAGTTCTTCAGTCGCTCGTTCAACGTTGCCTGATTATCCAGCAACGTACGTCGGATTTTCGCAACATCGCTTGACGTATCGGTATTGCCAAGACGATTAAGTTGCGAGTCAATTCGCTGCAAATCCGCTTGAATCTGCTCTTCGGACACCGCTTCTTGAAACTGCTCCAATTGGTGCTGGGCAAACAACAAACGCAAGAAAACCCATAACAATCGGTCGAGCCCGCGCAGTTGCATTGACTCAAGCTGCTCATGACTTCCGAACACCAACGGTTCTTTCAAATCGCTAGCGATTTGACCTAGCAATTGACAGCGTCGACGTAAACCGTTGTAGCGGTCGAGCAGTGGTTTCGGCAACGTCGAGGTAATTCGATCAAGAACCTGTTGGTTCTTCTCGCTAGAGTCTTTGCGCCACTCTTTTGCCGATTGGGCATCGACGTACTTTTGGAATTTCGGATGTGTCCCTAGCAAACCGAGATAGGCCGTTTCCGCTGCGATCACCACGGGCACTGCAACATCGGGTTGTCCGGAGATGAACGCAAAGCCCATCCCGCCCGCGAACAACAGCAGATTCCACTGATTCAAAAAAGCTGTTTTGATGTAGTTCAGCACAGATAACCCTTACTCTGCGCCCGCTTGTTTCAAGGCTTCTTCCGCCGCAATCAAGTCGTTCACGTAATAAACCGTTTCGCGAAATTCTGGCTCTCGTTGCATGTCGGCGGCCGGCCGGTCGGGCGGTTCGACTTCCAATTCTTGCACTAGTCTACCAGGAGAGCTACTTAAAACGTAGACACGATCGCCGAGATAAACCGCCTCTTCGATCGAGTGAGTAATGAAGAACACCGTGGCCTCCACTTTCCGCCACAAACTAACTAACAAATCCTGCATATTCAATCGCGTTTGTGGATCGAGTGCCCCAAACGGTTCGTCCATCAAAATTACCCGAGGTTTTAAGATCAGAGTTCGTGCAATCGCAACGCGTTGCCGCATCCCGCCCGATAACTCATGCGGAAATTTGTACTGGTCATTCTCGACGTCGAGCCCCACTTGGTCGATCCAATGCCGACCAAGTTCTTCGCGAATTCGCCGTGGCATACCACGACACTCAAGCCCAAACGTGACATTGTCTAGCACCGTACGATTATCGAAACTGGTGTAGTCTTGGAACACCATCCCACGATCCGCCCCCGGTCCGGTAACGGGCTTGCCTAACACCGACACGGTGCCAAGCGTCGCTGGATGCTGAGGTTCCAGCCCTGCGATCAGTTTCAAAATGGTGCTCTTACCGCATCCGCTCGGTCCCAAAATACCAACAAACTCACCGTGGTTATGCTTGTCCTCCACGACAAACGAGATGTCCTTGATCGCAGTAAAGGCATTCGGCTGTCCATCGTTGTAGGTCTTTGTAACGTGATCAAACTCCACCACCGGCGGAGTCGCCGGATGAGGCGGCGACGTGACGTCCACCACCTTTCCAACACCTACCTTCTCGCCAACGTGGGCTTCGCCTGATTTCGAATTCGAATCGCTCACGATCGCCACTCCGTTTCTTCCGATGGTCTAAAGAACAATCCCTTCAAGTCATCTAGACCGTGTGCAACCATTCGCACGCCATACAATGCCCATCCATTGCCACCGTATTTGTGTGGAAAAAGCCCCTTTTGAACCAGGAACAATAATCGATCGAGCACAAATGCCACGATGGGGATGATCAATATGATCAAGTAGATATGTGCTCGCGGGCCAATCCGTTGTGACGTCAAAATCAAGTTCCCTAGTCCACCCGATTCGCTACCTAGCTTAATGGTTTCGGCGAGCATAATGTAGCCAAACGCCAATCCAAAAAGTAAACGTAGGGAATCAAACACTGCGGGCATCGCGAGTGGTACCAAGACTTTGACAATCGATTGCCAACGATTCGCGCCCAACGTGTAGGCCGTATCCAAATATTGCTGGCCGACATTACTAATCGAAGTCGCCGTATCGGCTACGACAAACGCCACGCAAGCGAGAAAGATAAAGATAATCTTCTGGTACTCGCCGATGCCAAAAAAGAAAAACGTCAACGGCACCAATGCAGCGATCGGGATATTTCGCCCGAACAGAATCATTGGCGTCAGAAATGCTTTGACAGGTGGAAAGCAACCGGCAAGTACCCCCATCGGGATTCCAACCAGAGAGGCAAGCGCAAAGCCGATCGTCACTCGGCGAAGCGTCGTCCACGTATTGAGCAACAACTTGCGATCCGTCCAAAGCAGCGAGAAGGTTTCGAAGGTTTCCGAAGGACTCGGCAAAGCTTGGGGGCCGATGATCCGTTCCTCGGCGATCTCGCCACGTGTCAGAAACCACCATGCTCCATAGAGAAATACAACGCACGAAACACCGAGCACAATCGATACGACCAAGCCAATCTCACCTCGAATGGGAAACCATCGATGCTTGCTGCGACGAACCGGCGTGTCCGGTTGAGCCGTCGTTTCGGAAGGCGATTTGTCAGTTGGTTCGTTCAACGATCGTTTGCTCAATGAATGAAAATGGGGTTCCCTATTGCATCAATCACGCCGTCGATGCGGAAATCCTAACCGCCGGCGTGAACCCTTTACTCAATCGCTTCGGCCGGGTAGATCTTCACTTCCACACGGCGGTTCAGGGCGTGGTTCATCGCGTCTTCGGGGTCAGCTGGACGATCCCAACCGACACCATCCGTGTTGAACTGATTTGGATCGAGTTCAAACTTCTTGACCAACGCATTTTTCACGGCATCGGCTCGATACTGTGACAGCTCTTTCACCAAGCTAGCCGGCGCTTGCCCTCGCATCGAGCTATCGGTGTGACCTTCGATCACAATCCGAGCCGTCCCAAATTGGCCTGCCAATTTCGCGATCTCCTCCAAAACGAAATCGACCTTCGGGTCGTACAGCGATTCCACATCTTTGTCGTTAACCTTCTTGGTGATCTTCTTGTATAGCTCGGAACTGTTGGGGAAGAAGTGAATCACGACCGTGTTGGTTAGAATTTCTTCGGCACCACGGACTTGGCTGGTTGTCGTTTTGATAAACGGAACCGTGTACTCGTCCACTTGATTGGCATACTTATCTTCTTGACCCAATTTTTCGATAATCGAAAAGTCCATCACGTTATCAAACTTGACCGTACGATGCGTGACTTTGCCGATGCGGCGATAGATGTAGTAAGCTTGGTTCCAAACACGTTCGAAATTAGCGGGGTTGTTCTTGTTCAAGAAAAACTGGTAATTCTCAGCCCAATTCGTGCTGTGAGCATCCGCTAACATTCCAAGTGCGTCACTGGCGGGCAAACCGTAGCCATCCGCCATCAACGTCGCCACGTTTTGTTTCCCTTCGTCGGTGTTGAGCTCTTGCATCGAATCAAAGATGCCTCGCACGATCCCTTCACAGATCTCAGGATGTTCTTGCGCAAAATCGGCACGCGCGAACCAAACATCCGCGATCAGTTTGTTCGCCGTTCCGGTCGAAACGATCATGGTGTTCCCTTTGACTTCCGACAACGTGTAGATGTCTGGAGCCCACGAAACAACCGCGTCGATGTCTTTTTGCGAATTGAAAGCGGCCGCAGCTTGGAATGCATCCGCGGTGTAAACAAACTCGACTTCCGATGGTTGCACGCCACCATAAACCAACATGTTCATGATGAAATATTGCGAGGGCGAATTTTCAGCCAAAACAATCTTCTTGCCACGTAGGTCGCTAATCGATTTGATGCCACCGCGAGCGACGATACCGTCACCACCGTTGGACCAATCGACCTGTTGGAAAATTCGCGGCATCACACGGCTATCAATCGGATCACCATTGCGTTTGACAAAACCTTCCATCAACAACGGCATCATGTCGAGTGTACACCAACCAATATGTACTTCGCCGCTGGTGTAAGCGTCACGCATCGCGACGGGATCATCGATTAGCACCAATTCGACTTTGAACTCTTCACCCGATGGCGTCTTCCATACTTTGCCCGCGCTAAAGCCGTTGTTGGCTTGAATGATTGGTGCCCATCCGGCCCAGACGTTCAAGGCAAAGCGAACCGTGTTGTCTTCCATCTGCTTGTAAGCAGCCGTGCCTTTCACTTCTGGCAACCGCTCGCTGGGCTTGAATTCGTATTCTTTGACCGTGGTAATGCCAACCGAGTCAGGAGACTCCGCACCCGTGATTTTGCTCAGGTCAAGATCGTTCTCACCGCTGCCTGACGCCGAACTACCGGAACCATTAGCGGCAATGGGTTGAGGAATGCCATCGTCGGCAGGCCGCGTGGCTCGGTAGCCTGCGAATCCAATCAGACCGGCAATGACGGCGACTGTCGCGACATAGAATAACGGGGTAGGTTTACCAGGCATCGAAACTCTCCGGTGATAATGTGTGTGTGTTAGAACAAGATGTTTGATTAAAGCTTGAGCCCTGATACGCCTTGGCTCATGCGTGCTTGATAAGCGGTATGGAGCAGTTGCATTACGCTGTAAACGGACATTTCGCAAAGCAATTCCGTGATTTCGGCATGCTGTTTGTCATCGAGTGTCGGTTCAATCTTTTTCATCAAAGCGACCAACTTCGCTTCTTGGGATTGGACTTCGGATTCATCGATTTTGCCATCGGCCATTGCATCAATAAACGATGTCGATTGGCTCGCGTAATCATCAATCAGAGTGGTTTCGCCCTGTTCATCCATCCAACTTTTTCGACTCATTTTGTTCTCCTGTCGTGTTTTAGGCTATGTCTCATCAGTCTCTACCCAAGTACTCTTGTATCGCAGCAACCTTCTTCTGCAACACCGCTCTTCCATTTGGAAGGCTCAGTTCCTCTCGCCACTGGGCGGTCAAAAATCGCCGATCCGTACATTCCAGTACCGCTACCAACTCTTGCAACTGTTTCTCCATGCCCTGCGCCGACGGAATAAAGCTGTCGAGCGCCAATTGCATATCAGCACGTGTCAGCATGGTTCGATTTTCGGCCATCATCTCACGCTTGGCTCCGAGCACAATGCTCTCGATATCGGCACCACTCAATTCCCGATCAATCGATACGTCGGGAATCGCATCGTCAGCCATCACAACCTTGTTCTTCTTTCCCATGATCGCGAACATTGTCTTCAGTTCGGATTCTTCCTTGGGATAAAATAATGGAATATGAACTTCGGCGCGGCCTTGGCGTTTCAAGTCGATCGGCAGTAGTTCGGGGCGACTGGTGAGTAGCATCCAAATGATTTTGCCACGGAACCGCGTATTCCCCATCTGGCTGGCAATCATCGAGAACACTCGATTGCTAGTCCCAGAATCGCCTCCGGATTCCCGATTCCCAAGTGCCGCGTCGGCTTCATCAATAATCACCACTACCGGACCGAGCGACCGAAGCGTGCTAAGCACTTTTTCCAAATTACCTTCGGTTTCGCCAACATACTTGGAGCGAAAATTCTTCAAAACTAGGCAAGGAATACCGATCGATCCAGCATAGCATTCGGAGATAAACGTTTTGCCTGTGCCCACAGGTCCGCATATCAGATAACCCATCGGCGCCGAATCAAGTTGTCCCTCGACAATCCATTTGGCGTCAAGCTTTAAGCGATCTTTCGCTGCCGTGTGACCAACGACCATATCCAAGGTATGCGTTGGCTCAAGGAACGTCACCAAGTCATGACATTGGCGTTCGATCAGGTCTTTCTTCAAACGCCGAAACTCGCGAACATCGACTGATTTGCCTGACAATTTGCTACGTGACATCGCCACATTCAAATTGACCAAATTAAGTCCGTTGGAAACTTGCGTGATGGAGGCAACGGACATCCCCTTCGAATTCTGCTGGTTCTCCGACTCGGCATCTGCACTTTCCGAATCCTCCATGTCGAACGACGTTTCGATAAACACGCGGCGCGTCGAATCGCTTGGCAAAGGGATATCGATCGTCGCGACGTGGGGATCTTCGACGAGCCGTTTGTTTAAGTCGTTGAGCGTTTCGGTAATCAAACAGATCGCCATATTGACCCGTTTAATATAGGGGTTCTGTGCCCACGACAGAAACCGAACCAAATGGGATGCTTGCGTATTAGCGATACTCGATTGAGCCGCTGCGGGGACAAGGAATTGGGCGTAGGGAAATAGAAACGCGATCCGTTTACGATCCGCAGGACTGTCTTCAAGCAAATTCCTCTGGATCATTCGTTGGTAATTGGTCAACACATCATCGGGCGAACGAGTCCATGTGGTTGGGCTTCCGATGTTCGTGGCGAGAATCGCCATCATATCGCGGTGGCGCTGCTGGTCAGCACCGGCTTGTGCCTGAATACCTTGCCCCATGTCGTAGGAGGTGACCAAATCCCATGCCCCGAAAATTTGCAGCGATAAGAAATCGGTCAGGCCACAAAACTGATCAACCGTCTTTCCCTTTGTGGTCACTCGGCAATGATAGAGATCATTGACGTTGCCATGCAGAACAAACACGCAAGTGTTCGCAGCAAAATAGAGGTTCGCCATCTCGCGAGCCCAACCGGGATACCAGTCGGGCACCGAGACCTTTCGCGAAGGTTGATCCATCGGTGAAGGGCTGCTCATCAGATCAATTTGATTGCGTGGTTTTGGTGCCAGGTCCTAGCTCTTTCACATCGTCGGTGATCTTAGCGGTTTGCGGCGTAACCAAACCTAACTCGACTTCAAAACCTCGCAGTGCATCTTCGGCCATCGCATTTTCCATCGCTTCCTCGCGCGCAATGTCTTCCATACCCTCGCCGCTCAAATCGGCTGCGACTCTAGCCTTGCCACGGTTATGCGAAATCTTTTCCTGGATGACTTGTTCAATTTGGCCAAAGTCGGTTGTGACGTCAAAATTGAAGTCTTTCGCCAATTCAGCCATTTCGGCTTCGGCGCGACTCATTTTCAATTCTGCATCGTAAGCCTGAATCTTTTCGCGGATCGATTTCAGTTTGCCCATCGCATTCTTCACCTTACGGACATTGTTGTCGTAAGCTTTCTCGTGCATGGCCAATTGCTCTTCGTTTTCGGCAAGCTGTGCTTTCGCCTTATTTAGCTCGACCGCAAACTTGCCCGCTGTCACGCGGTCGCCCGCCGTTAAATAAGCCTTTACTTTGGATTGCAATTTATCGAGATGACGTTTGTCGTCGGTCACTTGACGCGACACTCGCTCGACCAAACCCCGGTATTGTTCAAGCCCTTCGCGACCAGCCTTCATTTCTTCGACCGCCTTGTCGTACTCGTACTGCATTTGAGCAATCGGATCGGCGGTCCAAAAGAAGTTAGCCAACTTGTTGATTTGGGCTGCAATCGAACGCCAAAACTTACCTAAAATCATCGTGATTCCTCATTGTTGAGCGAGTAAATCGGATAGCCACAACTAAATCCACGTAACTTGTCCAGGCCTAAACCGCAGGTCCCATGGGCGCGCTATCTTACCACATTTTACCCGTCAAGGGATTTGCGAAGTCGCCGGCGCCATTGCCCCCAATTTCTTATTACCTGAATGCGAACGCCTGAATCCGGAGTTCCGGTGGCGGTTTACGAATGCGAGTATTGAGACTCCGAATGCCAATCGATGCCAAGAAAGATTCTCAATGCTCGCCCTTCGCAACATGCGTGTGCACCACGTGTTGGTCGACTCCGTAAAGCACGACGTCAAAGCAGCCAGTTACATGATAGAGGGTGCAGGCACGTGAATCGGAATCCGGTTATCGCAATTTGCCTTTCTTTCTTGGTCCGCCAAGTGCAATGGCTTCCTGGGCGGCCAGCGATGTGGCGATTCAGTTGACATCCATCGCTGATGAGCGCCGCCCAGACGTGCAAGATGGCCTCACCCGAGTCGCCGTCGTCCCAACATTTTTCGGTCCCTTCGACACGATGATTCATCTCTTTCCACCTGCGACTCAATCAGACAACTCATCGTCGGTAATCCAGCGGTGCGATCGCTCGGGCAGTCCATCCGTGAAACATTTTTACTCAGGCAACCAATCGTGTCGGCCAACTTCCGGCGCGGGTCATCTTCGGGGGTATCAGCGGTCACGTCGCCACGCTC
>SJPJ01000001.1:4268512-4420970 GCA_007859835.1 Novipirellula herctigrandis
TGCTCTGCTTGCTCTGCTTGCTCTGCTTGCAGCATCCCGATCACTTCGGCCACGTCAAGTCAGTGAGCAATTCAATCATCTGGGCGGCCACCTTGAACGATGCACAGACACCGCCCATGGTGACTAGACGCTCGCAAGAAACGCAGTGGAACTCGGCTTCGGAGAAACCCGCGGGGCCGTCGCGAACCTCAAGATCGCGATGTTTCACGCTCACGCTGCACCGCTTACCGCACTGGGGACACGCGCGAGCCTCGTCGAACCTTTTGGCTTGTGGTCGCTGCTCGGTCTGGTCGAATTCGGTGGCGGTGAGCTTGCCGATCTCGTGCCCGCGCTCTTCGATTTCGTTCCAAGTCAGCTCGATCGGCGGGCCGTTCTCTCCATAGGTCTCGGCGCTGATCATCCGCCCGAGCTCCTGCATCTGATCCAATACTTTAGGCGAGAACCGGGAGCGGCGTTTTTCGACAGTTTCTGACACCACAGGGCCCCTCCTAGATCACCAAACCTACCCATCCTGCGACGATTCTAGACTCAAACCTGGAAATTGCACTCCCAATCTCAAACAACCAGACCTTCGCCGATTAGCGTGCCTGCGCCCCGCACGAGGGGTTGGTCTAGGGAGAGGGAAGGGGGGGAATATCGAGGTCGACATCGGCTCGCGAATCTTGCTAGAGACAGATGAATCCGTGTGCACGAGTTTTGCGATAGACACCCTGTGAAGGGAGTGTCAATCGCCAGGGCTCAAAAAACAGTGCATTTCCCATTCCTGTCCGTTCCGATTGTGGAATAGAAGATGAACGCGTTATTTGGGCTTCCTGCCGTTTCAATCTTGCTTTTCGTCCTTGCAGGTGTCTTGATTGGGCACTTGCTTTGGTATCGCGACACCTCAAGTGAACGCAAGAAGATGCGGGAAAGCGAAGATCGGTATTTGAAGTCGCGCGGCGTCGTTCGCCAACGCAAGCAGCAATTCGCCCAACTTCAAACCCAGCTCAAAACGAGAGAAGCTGAATTCGAAAAGAAAGCGTCTGATTGCGATCACTTAGCAAATCAGAACGAGGAATTGAAAAATGCAATCGAGAAATTTCATGCTTTATCCGAAGGCCACCAGCGCAGTGGGGATGAAGCAAACGCGGAATTAGCGGCCGAACGAAAAAGGAGCGAATTGCTAAAAGACCAGCTCCAAGAAGTCTTAAAGCAAAAGACGGATGTCGAAGCGAAACACGAAACGGCGACACAGTTAGTCGAGCAGCGAGAAGCGGAAGTAACGAAACAAGCCAAAGCGTTTCAGTCCAGTGAGGCAACTGTTCAACAGCTCGAAATTGAAATCGAGACGCTCAAGAATAGCCAACACGATTCGGTTGCAGCCAACCGCAACATTCAAGAACAACTGCAGGATCGAATCAAAGACCTTCATGCCCGCGATGCTCAGTTAGCTGAACTCAAGAAACAATTGGCCGAATCGACTAGCCAAGTCCATCAGCAAAAGCAACGCTTCGATAGCCTGTCCAACGACATCACCCAAAAACAAAGTCGACTTGGAGAACTTGGTCAACAAGTCGAAGCTCTTTTGCCATTGCGCGAGCAATTGGCAGAAACGAGGACACAGTTCGACGAAGCGAAACAAACCAATACCGAATTGCAAACAACGATCGAACGATATCTCGAAGAAATTGCACTCCTGCATAAACAGCTTGGCGAAGCGAAGCAAACCACCAGTGGGGCTCAGGCAGCGATCGAACAAAATGTCGATGAAATCACCGCCTTGCGAGAGCTGCTTGGTGAAGCGAAACAAACCAACAGCGAAGCGACACAAACTAACAGCCAATTGCAGGCGACGATCGAAGAAAGACTCGAAGAAAGTGCCTTGTTGCAGGAGCAACTTGGCGAAGCAAAACAAGCCCACAGCGAAGCAAAACAAGCCCACAGCGAAGCGAGACAAGCCCACAGCGAAGCTCAGACAACCATCCAGCAAAAAGCAGATGAAATTGCAGTCTTACAACAACAGCTAGGTGAGGCAAAAGATACCAACGGCGAACTGCAGGCAAAGGTTGAACAGAATCTCGCTGACATTGCTTGCTTGCAAGAACAAATCGGAGATTTGTCGCCACTGCAAGACGTCGTTGCTGATAAGCAAAGCGAATTGCTGAAAATGCAGCAGCGATTGGCGTCGCTCCAATCGGGCTTTGATGAATCAAGGGATGAGTCTCAGCATAAAGACGCCGAGATTGAAACACTAAAGGGTCAGTTGGTAGAGGCGGAAAGTACTGCAGAACAACTCGCCGACGCGAACCATCGCTTGGCCGAATATCAAGTGCAGCTTGTTGAAGCGAAATCGAAACTTGATGAGTCAGCCGAGCGAATAAAAGTGATCTCGGATGAAAATACTGGGCTTCGTAATTCGATCGAGTTGAAACAATCCGACGCGGACCAATTGCACGCTCAATTAGACCAGCTCGAGGCCACGTCGGACGAACTCGAGAAAGCGAAAGAAGTGGTCAGCGTACAGCGAGAACAAATTGCCGTACTGCAGCAGCAATCGGCAGAATTGAGGGGCGAAGTCGAGCGACTGCTTCCATCGGTTGCCGAAGCAGTATCACTGAAAGAGCAGATTGAAAAAGTCACCAATGAATATGAAGGACTCAAAACCGTTAATCAACAACGTCGGTTGCAAGTCACCAGCCAATCGGAGCAGATTGAAAAGCTTGAAGTTGAATTGAAACAGCTAACGGCAATTCGCCAACAACTCGAAGCAGCCAACCAGGCATCGCAAGAGCAAATCCGGTCGATCATTGAAGATCGCCGCATCGTGATCGAAGCACGGGACCAATTCGAATCCAACCTTGCAGAAGCGAACCATTCCTTGATCGAATCACGCACTGCCACCGAACGATTGCAAACCGAAACAACAAGCCTTCAAAAGCAACTGGAACAAACCAATCGCCATCGATCGGAAATGCAAACGCAGATAGCCGACCAAGAGAAATCGATCCACCAAATGCAAGTTCATTTGGTAAGCCTCGAAAAATTGCGTCCTGAAAATGCATCGCTTCAGACGAAAATTGCTGAATTGATCCAGCGTTTGAAGGAAGCCACTGCGGAGCTCGAAGACAGTCTCGAAGCGAATGTGAAAGCGGAGAATCGCATCCGTGATTTAGAGTCGCAAATTCACGATCATGCAGGAAAAATACGCGAGCTGCGCCGCACGCGAGTGGCAATGCCAAACCTTGATAATGATCAGCCACCTAAGAAGCGAGCGGCCTAAACACACCGACACAATGGCTTGAAGACTGCCGCTTTAGCCAACATCAAAGACTGAATGGGAGCGACAGCAATCGGGTCATGGTGAAGTCTCTGGGGCTGTCGCCCCCATTCCAATCCGAAGAATAGTCCGAAGCCAAAGCTCCGAGACTCCATTGTTTCGCCATAGGGCTGGAGAGGAAATCAGGCTTTTCGAACCCAACGATGTGGAAAATTTCCCGGTGGAATTGTCGCGGCACTGATGGTTGATCGGACGATCACCTGAGCTTCTGTGAATCGTGTCCACGGCAACCCCCGTTGCCAAGCGTTTGAAGACGGGCTGCTACCGTCAGCCGAAAGGCGGGCAATAAACGACTATGCTGCGGTCGATTCTTCGGTCGCTTCGTCTGCTGAGGACTGCTCCGGAATCTCGCCCGATTCGGTGCTTTCTTCGCTAGGCGTTTCGTTCAGCTCGGATTCCGACTCCGTTGGTGCAGCTTCGTCGGACGTGGTTTCAGCTTCCTCCACCACTTGCTCCTCTTGTTCCATCTGCTCGGATTGCTCGGCTTCCGAATCTTCCGTTTCGGCTGCTGCGGCCTTGGCTTCTGCGTCGGCCTTTGCTTTGCGTTCGCGTTCCATTTCTTCAGCCGCTTCGCGTTCGCGTTCGCGTTCTTGTTCTTCGAGTTCCTTCTTGCGTTCGGCTAACTTCGCTTTCTGTGTGTTCCGAACTTCCTCGTACAACACAGCATCGACTTGTCCGTATTCTCCCATCATTTCCACAAACGCCAGTAATGGGAAATCTTCGGGGAGGTCTTCGCTGTCGATCGCAATCGAATAACGGCGAATCGATTTTGCCAAATCTTGGGCGGAATCATCGATCGTCAAGATTGGATAGTCGTCGAAGATCTCGGCCCAAATCGCAAATGCTTCCTCGTATTTCTCGATTGCTTTGTCAAGTTCCGCAGCTTCATTCGCTTTTTCAGCTTCATAGATCAAACGGCGGGCTTTGATTGTTCGCCGTTCTTGCTCGGCTTGCGCCAACATATCCCAGTAAGGATAGTTGATCTGTTTGCGATAGCCGTCTGTCTTCACGCGGCGTTCTTCGATGTCTTTCAGCTCGCCGGCCAACTCAATGGCACGCATCCGATCAGCATCGGGTGCCTTCTTTGCAAAGGGCATGTAGTCCGGTTGCCATTGGTTTTCAATTCCAGGTAACTCTTCACCGGTCAATTCGCGGAACTCCGCCAATCGCAATGCCTTTAACCGAACTAGCTCATCAAGTTGCCCGAGTTTGATCGTAAACGGCGAGGTTGTCGGAACACTGCGTTCGCCGAATTGTTGCCAGGTTTCCGAAGCCAACTCCCATGCGTTTCTAGCGCGTTCATCGAGGACACCTTCGTCTTCGATCGCTTCGGCGTGCTTGATACGCCACTTCGGGCCGGTTTCAAAAAAGTTCAGTGGAGTTTGGCGCCGAATTTTGACTCCCGAATCGACCATGTCGTATCCGTGGTTCAGCCACAATCGTCCGACGAGCCAATTGTCTGGTTTAAAGAATGGCCCTCGAGCCTCAGGACTGTCGACATTGATTCCCTGTTCGACCAACGATTTATGCAACACTTCGTCGTCGGCGAAAAGTCGGCGGAACTGAGTTTTTTCGTCGGACGTTCCCATTTTGGAACCATAGAACCATCCGGTATACCAAATCAATCGAGGCGCATTGCGGTTTTGGCGAACGCCCTTGGTGAGGAACTCCGTCCCTTCGCGGACCATTTCGTAGCGTTGGCGGTAATCGTCAAACTCGGTCGACACGTTGTATGCCAAATTATGCGCTTGATGCTCCCAGACTTTATCAAAGTGAGGTTGCAGCAACGAAATTTGGTTCAATGTCGCCTTGTAGCGATCCCATTCATGTAGCACCTTGAAATGGTGCGCCTTGCCCCAAAGCAGCGTAGCGGCGACACCACGAAGTCCGAGCGAAGCGAGTTTCATCGTTTCACTCGCAGGGCTGATTTCGCCTAAGTCACTCTCAGCGATGTTGAACTTATCACGCATTTCTGCAAGTTGTCCGCCGGAATCCCCCGAACCACCACTGGGTTGACCCAGCATGTAGAGCGGAACCAGCATTGCCAACATGACAACCAAGTAAATGAGTTTTCGACCAAGTGCTGTAATTTTCATGCCGCGATCTCACGCGATTTCAAGAAGAAGTAACTGACAATGAATGCCAAAATGCAGTAGCCCAACGTCGCGGCAGCATGCCGGCCTAAAAGGGCGCCGAAAATATCGAATCCACTCGCGGCGTATTCCGCGGTTCCAACCATTTTCGGCAAGTTGGGAAGTGCCGTTGCGATCGCGTCTAACGTGTAAACAATCCCCGAATCGAGCGTTGTGATGACTTTGCCTGCTACCGCATCGACGTCCAACTGGGTTGTCATTGCGTCTTGTTTAAGCAGCCGGATCATCGATTCGATTGGTCCGCCACCGCGATTGATTCCAGCATCCATGTAGTAGCGTGTGTCGTAAACTTGTTCGGCAGAAAAGCCGAGCAGCACGCAGACGAACGTGGCGACCATCGCGACGGGACCGCTCAAAAAAGTACTGAACATCACTCCAAATGCGATGACCATCGTCATTTGAAGCCAAATCGAAATGTAAGCTTTGGTTAAGTTCCAAGCGAAACTGTTTTCAGCAGCACGTAAATAGACGCCACTCTTAGTGACACCCAAATACTGGCTACTATCGAGACAGCGAATTTGGACGATTAAGTCGCCGTTCTTATCAACCAAATCATCGAATACGTTGAGCATTCGAGTTTCGTTGCCGTCGGTTCCTTCAATCGCCGTTGGTAGTAATTTCTCGTCAACCGAGTACTCGTCCACGATAAAGGTGATCGGGTTACTGCGGATCGACTGCTCAGGGTGCTTCATCGTGATCGAGCCACGAATCCCCGTTTCAATGTCCCCTTTGAACGAGCGATACGCACGAAGCGACATGTCCAAAGGCAAGCCGTTGGGATACCGAGCCTCGCTAACATCGTGAAATGTAAATTCAGCGACTCCGAGAGTTCCTCCTTCAACATAACCGTGTTCTGCGCGACGAGGCCCTTTCGAGACGCCGACCAATCGTGAAATGCCGGCGCTACCGTAACCTTCATTGACTTTTTCGTTGCCAACGTCGATCCCGGCTTCTTGTTCATTTCCTTGTCGGTCGTAGAACTGAACGTCGCCGTACGAGGGAATTCGAGCACGAAGAGCATCGGTCACGATGCCGATCGTAAACGTGCCATCTTCACCGCGTGTGACCACGTGGCGGTGTCCGCGAACCATATCGGTCAACCCGCGTCCATCCGAATCGGGATCGATTGAAAACGAGTGTTCGTGTCCGCGAACATAGTCGGTTTTGCCTTCGAGTCGTCCGTCGCTCAGTTCATGAACATCAGCAACTTCCAAGTGAGTGTGGCGAATTCCACGTGTCACAAACAAATAACTTGCGAATCCCATCGGAACAAGCATCATCGAGCCAACAGCGACAAATCCAAGCATCCGGCCCAGCACAATCTCGGTCGGTCGTACGGGCTTGGTCACGATCGTATAAATCGTCTTGGCCTTGATATCCGCAGGCAACGAAAACGCACTGATGAACAGAGCGAGCGCTAGAATCAAATAGTTGGTCGCCGTCAATACAAAGCTAATGTAGAGTCGCGCCGGATCATCACTTTCCGGGTTGAGGTACCAGCCGGCAAGCAGAAGTCCAACGACGAACAAGCCGACAACAAACAACACTCTCCGCCGGATTGCTTCCTTGAACGCCAAGCGTGCTAGGGCGATAACGCGACGAATCGAAGTGCCGGGTAGGTCAAATCGAACCAAATCGCGTACGGTTCGCGCAACCGCATAAAAACCTTCACTCGGTCCGTAGCGGGCTGCGGAAATGACGTAACCAGCAATGAGTCCAAGCACAATTGCTAAGACAAAAAGGACGATTCCTTGAAGTAATGCACTTTCAAGAAACGCATTGGGGCGAACGAGCCACTCGTAGAATGACCAGAAATCTTCGGGTTGCAGCGTCATTAACCAGCATCCTCCGAGCTGTTGCCCGCCGAATCAGAATCTTCGGACGACGAGTCCGCCGACGTTTGGCCGTCTGCCGAAACACGCCTGGCGCCTGGTCTCGCTTCGCTTTCGCGGACAATGTTCAAGAACAAGTCTTCCATTGTTGCGGTTGGGTTGTCGATCGATTCGACCGTGCCGCCGTGGCGACGAATCACATCGGCAATTTCGGACTTTGCGGCATCGTTGAGCCCGCGAGCGTGAACTTCGGTGACATCTTGGACTTTCAACAAATCCGATACGCGGCCGAGTTCCTTCAATTCGCCCTGGTGCAAAATCGCGACTCGGTCGCAAACGTCTTGGACATCCGCCAATTGGTGACTGCACAAAAGTACCGTTTTGCCCTGGTCGCGAAGAGCCAAAATCAGGTCCTTCATCTCTCGAGTCCCAATCGGGTCCAAACCCGTGGTCGGCTCGTCGAGCAAAATCAAGTCAGGGTCGTTGATCAACGCTTGGGCCAAACCGACCCGTCGCGTCATCCCTTTACTGTATTCCTTCAGTTGACGGTGCTTGGCCCCTGAGAGGCCTACCAATTTGATCAACTCGTCGACCCGCTTTTTCCGGTCGGCACCCGACATGTTGAATAGCCGCCCGTAAAAATCGAGTGTTTCTTCGGCGGTCAAAAATTTGTAGAGATACGACTCTTCGGGCAAGTAACCGATTCGCTCGTTCTTGCTGGTTTCCGACGCATCCTTGTCAAACACCAGCACGCGGCCGCTTGAGGGGAACAGCAATCCGAGAATCAACTTGATTGTCGTCGATTTACCCGAGCCGTTGGGGCCGAGCAGACCGAAGATTTCGCCTTGACGCACTTCAATATCGAGCGATTTCAGAGCGCTGACTTTTTTCCGCCCCCAAAAGTCGCGGAAAATCTTGCTCAAGTTTCGGGTTTCAATCACCACACCCGAATCGGTGGTCGTCGGGTTTGGGGTGGCGGTCGGGTCAGTTGACTCGGCGACCGCAGTAGCATCGGTATCCACGAGCAAACGCTTCCGTTGTAGAGAAGGGACGAAGATGATAATTACAGGGTCTTTACGTTACGGCGAGGTCTAGCAAACGGTTCGGATTTTTGTCTACGCCCCAGTTTGGAGGGGATTTTTGACGGGTTCAGGTGGTAAGTAGCCTGGCTCGACCCCACAAGACGCATCAAGACGCATTGCCAAATCGTACCCGATCAGCCTACAAAACGTCTCTTTCTTCCGCCGATGTTTAGCCTGCGAGCGATCGTTTTGACCGATTTGCCATCCGATCCGAAGCCCCCCGATCGCCCGAGCACGGCCTCCCAGTTGCTGGCCGCTCAACATAGCCAAGCATCTTCCCCAAGCAACCTCACCCACCAAGAGGCACTGAGCTTTCTATACGATCGGATCAACTACGAAGGAGTGGTGACGACTTCTCGGTATCCTTTTCGGCTCCGCCGGATGGCTGAATTGGTCGAACGTCTTGGGATCGGAGCCTACCTTTACCAAGCCGACTCACACGGCCATGCTCCTCCGAAACCGCTAGTCCACATAGCGGGGACCAAGGGAAAAGGTTCCACCGCGGCGATGGTCGCGTCAATCCTGACGGCCGCTGGGTTGCGAACCGGGCTTTATACTTCGCCTCACTTGAATGACCTCGAAGAACGGTTCCAGATCGATTCGGTGCCCTGTGAACCGGCCGAATTCATTGCCCTTATCGAACGTATACGCCCCGTCGTCGAAACAATGGATCGGGACCGTGGGTTGGCGCCGACGTTCTTCGAACTGACCACGGCCATGGCAATGCTCCACTTTCATCTTCGATCGTGCGACGCCATTGTTTTAGAGGTGGGGCTTGGTGGGCGACTCGACAGCACCAATGTTTTTGCGTCATCGGTTACGGCGATCACCAGTATCGGGCTCGACCACCAGCATGTGCTTGGTAACACGATTACTGAAATCGCAACGGAAAAAGCAGGGATTTTCAAGCCGGTTGTCCCGGTCGTCTCAGGCGTCGTCCGACCCGAAGCGATCGAAGTGGTTCACCGTAACGCAGCCGAGGGGCAATCGCCAATCTATCAATACCAACGTGACTTTCATATTCAATCGAGCCCCGAACCGGATTGGGGCAGCGAGCTAGTCTACACCGCAAATCGATCCCCTTTGTCCACAATGGCCAAGGCGCATTTAGCACTCGAAGGGAAACACCAAGCGGCCAATGCCGCGGTTGCAATCGCAGTGACCGATGTCCTTCGTGATGCGTTAGGCACGACCGGCCAAACGATTTCGGAAGCGAATATCTCCGCAGGACTGGCCGACGTTCAATCGATCGCTCGTGTCGAGCGATTTGATTTAGAACGAGGCATCACGGCGATTCTCGATGCCGCGCACAACGAGGACTCTATCGCCGCGTTGGTCGAAGTTTTGAACTCGCGATTTCAAAATCGGACGATCACGATCGTGTTCGGTACCAGTCGCGATAAAGCAGCCGAAACGATGTTGGCACAATTAGCGCCGATCGCTCACCGGTTATATTTGACTCAGTACAAAAATAATCCGCGTCGCCGCGACCCATCGGAATTGTTTGCGATGCTGAGTTCCAAGTACCAAACGCACGCGATGGTGATCGAAGACCCCGTCGAAGCTTGTGAGCAAGCGAAAGCAAGTACACCCGATGGTGGAGTCGTGGTTGTTTGCGGATCGTTTTTCCTAGCCGCCGAGACCCGCCCAACGATGGACGCCTTCCGTTCCGAGAAAGATGCGTAACGCGGCACGGATGATGCAGCATTAAGGACGCGAAACGATAAGGCAACTATCCTAGCATCAGTTCCACATCGCCAAGTGGCATGTTTAGCTTCTCGCTGATTTGTTTGGCCGTTAGTCCCTCTTTGGCCATCGACCGGATGTGATTCCAAATTGCCGAATGCGGTCTGCGACTCGATTTCTCAGCCTTCGGCTCCGCGATCGGTTCCCTTTTCATGAGCTCATTGGGGATCGGCTCAGTTGTGATCGGTGAAGCGGCTGTTGGTGGGACCATTCCCAACATTTCGATCCTCGCATCCATTTGACGCATTAGCGATTGGACGATGGCAATGCGTGTGTCCAACTCGGCGGTCAATTCACGCTGAACCTCGTACATCGCAATTTGCCAACGCTGGACCTCCGGCGGTGCATCGCAAAGTGGAACCGATGGTTCTTTGTGTTCGCGAATGGCCTTGATTGCTTTATTGGCGGCCCGCGCGTCGGTATTGACCCGTTTTCGCATCCGGATCGTCCGTCGTGCTAAAACCCACCCTAACAAGATGAAACCGGCGACCATCCAAAGTTGAGCCTGTTGCATTTCGGCTAGAAACAGCATCTTTTGCTTCCCCAAAGTAGGCACGAGCGAAGGTTTTCGGCAACAATAGGAGTCGGCGGCAATGGCCGACGCTTTCCCCTTCTTGAAAGAATCGGCATTCCACCCCTCGATTCCGGCTATCAATTGAATCAATTGGGTTTGCCCCAGCATTAACGCATCGTCTCTCTTTGTCGTATTGTCTGTTTCTTCCGAATCTAACGAAATAACCGCTTTGTTTGCCGACCATTCACCACACAAAACCAACGGGACCGTACGAGTTTGGCACGCGTCGAGCTCCTCGTCTGCCCCCGGACGTGTCGAATCGTTTTGCCAACAAGGGCTAAGCAAAATCGAGCTTGATCGAGCCGCTCGGTTCCGAGTGCCGACGAGTCGCAATCAACACATCGTTGGTCGGGGAATGGCCAGGCATTTACTCTGTCATGCCACCCAATCGGCGAAGGTCACGCCCGACGCGATCGAATTTTCCTGCTTGCAGCACGGCAAGCCAATCGTTCAGGCTCCTCCCGAGGCAGCCCAGCCGTTCAATATCGCTCATACGGACGGACTTGTGCTGTGCGGCATTGCCCCCCAGCACCACCTGCAATTGGGGGTCGACGTCGAACGACTCGACCGCCGAACCGATACGGAATTGGCCGCCCGGTACTTTTCGGCTCCGGAGGTTGAATATGTCTTCTCGTTTAGCAACGAGACGTGCCGCCACCACGCCTTCCTAAAAGTCTGGACGCTGAAGGAAGCATTTATCAAGGCAATTGGAACGGGACTGCACACTCCGCTCGCGAATTTCGCGTTTGAGAATATCGACTCCACTTCACCAACAATTCGAATGCTCAGCCCAGAGCTAGAAAGTAATTTGAATTGGCGGTTTTTTTCCTGTTATCCGCGTGACTCTTTTATCGCAGCGATTGCCGTTGCGGCCAACCAGGACGAGGCAGCAGTCTCGATGGAGCTTCACGATTTTGATTCCTTCGTGCATCAAAACTCAGCTTCAAGCGATCCGAAAGGGCCTTAACAGGCGATGAAAATCGCTGGTGGTGGTCGCGTGGTCACTAGCGTTGGTTGGGATTCGGATCTGCAAACAGTCACTCCCTTTTCACTACATTTTTCTTAACGGAAGGTTCTTTACGATGGATGCAATGGACGTACTAGGCGCTTTGCTTGGCCAAAAATCAAAAAAAGGCGGCGCGGGTGCCCAAATCCTCAAGGATATGCTCGGCGGGGGCAAACGGCCTGCTCCGGCGCCTCCTAAATCACGTACTTCATCACGAATGCAACGCCCTAACACGATTGATGGTGCGGCAAAATCGCTTGAAGATATTCTCGGGGTTTCCAACGAACGCCATCAAACTCGAACCCAATCGCGATCCGCACCTTCGGCTCCATCGATGCCCAAAGCACAACTGCCCGAACGCAGTCGCCAAGCCCCCGCGGCGGATGCACCAATGAACGCTCAATCGGAGGTCTTGGTGCGAGCGATGATTAGCGCCGCGAAATCCGATGGTCAAATTGATCAAGCCGAACAAGACAATATCTTGAAGCAATTCGGCCAAGTTTCGCAGGATGAGGTTGCTTTCTTGCGAGCCGAATTTGCCAAGCCAATCGACGTCCGAGAGTTGGCTTGGTCGGTCCCGCTAGGCCTCGAAGAGCAAGTCTATTCGGTCTCGCTATTGGCAATGGACCTTGATGAAAACAAAGAGGCGCAATACCTCGGTGAACTAGCCCGTGGCCTTCGTTTGCCACCCCAAAAGTGCAACGAAATCCATCGGCAATATAGGGCGCCCGAGATTTTCCAGACAAGTTAAGTTGTCGGAACCAAACGTCTAGCATTTGCCCATTCGGAGCGTCAACGAGCAGGCCTGCATTTTGAAAAAAAACGCAGGTTTCTGCTTGCGCAAGAGCAAGTGATAGTGGAATCGCAGGTAGAACCAACCGCGAAGGCCATGCCGCTTTTGAGTTTGAAATTGTTGTGAATTGCAGCATTTCTTCACCTGAGCGATGCTGCCCAACTAGCCTGTTTGCGGGTAAGTACGTTGCTTATCCGTTACGGCAAAATGCTGCGAATCAGCCGACAAGCGTTAGCCTATGGTCCAAGCACGTTTTGTGAGGGACATGGGACGTAAACGCGTTTCGGCTGATCGGTATGATGCACCTTTTGCCGGCAGTGCCTCACTTCTTTTGCCTCGCCTCTTTCGGTGTGATTCGGTAGGCACCACTCGTTCCCCTTTGCTTTCTGGCCTACAATCGACAAACACAAATTTCTCCTCTCTCAATGATGCCGGAGCCAGCGACGCATGCCACGTTTTGCCGTCAATTTTTTATCCATTTCGACCGCGTTTGTCCTCCTCTCTCTTGTTTCGAAGCCAGCGGACGGCCAAGAAGGGACAACCACAAAAGTCTCGGGGATTGATAAGTCGCTGTTTGGTGACACGATCGATCCCGGCGAGAATTTCTACGAATACGCCAATAATAAATGGCTTAGCACGACCAAAATTCCCGCTGACAAATCGGACTACGGAATTTTCACGATTCTGAACGATGAAACTCGCGAGCAAGTGCGTGAGCTGATTGAGGAAGTGGCCAAGCAGCAGAACGACCCAGGATCGGCAGCACAGAAAGTCGGTGACCTGTACCGTAGCGTCATGAATACAGATTCTCGAAACGCTGCCGGTATCACGCCCATCAACGGACTGATTAAAAAAATCAATGCGATCGAATCTAAACAAGACCTCGCAAAAGTTCTTGGCGAACTTGGGCGGAATGGGGTCCATGGTCCTATCGCTGCTTACATTGATGTGGATGCAAAAGACAGCGACCAATACACCGTTTACATCACTCAAACCGGCTTGACGTTGCCCGATCGCGACTACTACATCGAAGACCAGCCTCGTTACATCGAACTTCGTAAACAACTCAAAGGCTACATCGGCGACATGCTTGCCAAGCTCGAACCCAACGGCGGCCCGATTAGCGACGAGGAAATCGAATCCGTTTACGAGATTGAACGTCAAATCGCCGAGGCCCAGTGGAGTAAGACCGAAAACCGCGATCCTGAAAAGACCTACAACGCGATTTCGAGCGAGGCTCTTGGCTCAAAGCTTGACGCCTTCGATTGGCAAGCCTACGCACAAACCGCTGGCCTGATCCAACAAGACGAGCTCGTCATTCGCCAGCCAACTTATCTCGACGCATTTGCCAAGTTGTTTGCATCAACGGATATCGATGCATGGAAAACCTATTTGCGATTCCATTTGATAGATCGCTACGCGTCCTCGCTAACCAAAGATTTAGAACAACGAAGCTTCGATTTTCACGGTACTGCCGTGAGCGGTATAAGCGAACAAGAACCGCTTTGGAAACGAGCCGTCAACACGACTAGCAGTGTGCTCGGCGAATTGGTTGGGCAAGTCTATGTCGAGCGTCATTTCAAGCCAGCGGCCAAGAATCGGATGACCGAATTAGTGGAAAATTTGAAGCGTGCGTTCGCAAAACGAATCGAATCACGTGACTGGATGAGCGCAGGGACAAAGAAGCAAGCTCTTGAGAAGTTGACCCTGTTTACGACCAAAATTGGCTACCCCGACGAATGGAAGGATTACTCCAAGCTGAGTATTCAGTCCGACAATTTAGCATCCAATTTGATTGCGGCTGCGAATTTTGAAGACCAACGGGCACTCGACAAACTCGGCGGTCCGATTGATCGAAACGAATGGCACATGACGCCCCAGACAATCAATGCCTACTACAACCCGACCATGAACGAGATCGTGTTTCCGGCAGCGATCTTGCAACCGCCGTTTTTCAATATGGCTGCCGACGATGCGGTCAATTACGGTTCGATCGGTGCCGTGATCGGCCACGAGCTAAGCCACGGTTTTGACGACAAAGGGAGCAAGTATGACGGGCGTGGAAATCTGCGTTCCTGGTGGACGCCCTCGGATCGCGAAGAATTCGAACGCCGCGCCAAGATCCTTTCGGATCAATACAGCACCTTCGAGCCGGTCGAAGGAAACTTTGTCAACGGTGATTTGACTCTCGGCGAAAACATCGGTGACCTTGGCGGACTGAGCGTCGCGTACGAGGCCTACCAATTGTCACTCGATGGCAAAGAAGCGGACGTGATCGATGGATTGACCGGTGACCAGCGGTTCTTTCTGGGGTGGTCGCAAATTTGGCGTCGGCTCTATCGCAATCAAGAGCTGCTAAAGCGATTGATCACCGACCCGCACAGCCCGAGCGAATACCGCGTCAATGGCATCGTGCGAAATATGGACGCGTGGTACGAAGCCTTTAACATCAAACCGAACGACCCGCTGTATCTAGAGCCGGAAGAACGCGTCCGCATTTGGTAGTTGGGACGGTGAGATTTTTGTCAAGAAACGGTGGGTGGTTTACTGCAGCCTGCCCCACTGGCCTTCGCTCACCGACCATCCTCCATCAACGTTGAGTTGTTGGCCGGTCGTGAACCGAGAACCATCGCTCATGAAGTAAACTGCCGCTGCGTCGAGGTCCGACGCTTTGCCGTTTCGACCACCGTCGAGCGGCTGCTTTGTGGCAATGAAACTTTGAATCGTGTCGTCCTGCGATGCTCGCTGAGACATTGGCGTTTCCACAAGTGCCGGCGCTAAGACATTGATTCGAATGTTGTCTTTGGCATAGTAAGCAGCGATCGATCGCGTGAATCCGTTAATCGCTGATTTGGTGGCTGCGTAAGTGTGGCTGGCAAAATATTTTGGTGACGGGCGATGTCCCAGCACCGAACCCATGTTCAAGATGCTGCCGCCGCTGCCTTGTTTCAAAAATTGCACGACCGCTGCACGGTTCGATTTGAATAGACTCGTCAAATTCAGATCGACCGTATACTGCCAACCTTCGTCGGTAATTTCATGCAGTGGACCATCTCCCATGGAGCGACCGCTGCCACCGGCGACATGATACAGCCCGTCGAAACGCCCGAACTTCGATAGCGACAATCCGATGGCGGAAGGCGCGGTGTCCGACTCGATTGCGTCGCCCACGAATGAAACAGCTTTGCCACCGATCGCTTCGGTTGCCGCCGCCGCATTCGCACCATCACGTCCCACAATCACCACACTCGCACCTTCATCGACAAATGTTTTCGCCGCGGATAGTCCAAGTCCCGTGGTTCCACCGATGATGACAATCGATTTGTCGACAAGCAACGACATCGTATTCGCTCAAAAAGAAAAACAGACCTAGTGCTTGGTCAACCTTCAACTTTGGGATCCGGCCGTAGCGGAAGTCGTCAAGACTTTCGGTAATTACGGGGCCGTCCAAAACTCTTGACGAGTTCCGCTACTCCACAACTAAATCTGGATGGAGCACTCGTCCCAACGAACCGGTCCCAATGGATAACGCAAATCATAGTTCGTGAAGATGGGGATTCCTAGTTGCCTCGCACCGCACTCCGAGCAAATCTGTATTTCAAAATGACTTGGGCAATGAATTTTGGCATGGCGGTCTACATCGTGATTTCTCCGTTCAGACCGCCGAGTTACAATACCCAAATTGATCAAATGCATTCCCATACGCGAGGTCCGTAAGCCATGGCGAGTCCCGCGGCAGCGCGGTAGCATTGCGGAACTGCATGTGTTCCGTCACTTCGTATCAGTGGTGACTTTCGTCTTTACCCATTTTTTATAGAGACCAACATGCCCAAAAGTAGACTGCAGATCCTCAGCCTAGGTGTTTTTGTTCTTTTGGGAGATCGCTCTTTGCCAGCCGAACAGTGGACCCAATATCTTGGATCGGATTACGGGCGGACAGCTGAAACAAACATTGCCGAAGTTTGGGATTCGAATGGTGTTAACTGGAAAACGCCCCTGCCGGGCCGTGGCGCATCCAGTCCGGTAGTGTTCGAAGATCGTATTTATTTGACCGCTTACACGGGTTATGGAATCGATCCGGGGAATCCTGGAAACGCCAGTGACTTGGTGCGACATCTGCTCTGTATCGATCCCCAAAACGGCAAAATCGTTTGGCAGAAATCGGTTCCGGCAAAATCAGACAAGAACGACTTCAACACATGGGGAGTCGGTGTTCATGGATACGCATCGAGTACGCCTGCGGTCGACGATACCGGCATCTATGTCTTCTTTGGTGCCACGGGGGTGATCGCGTTTGACCACCAAGGAAACGAGCGTTGGCGAGTCAATGTGGGCTCGAAAACGCACTCGTTTGGTGCAGGAAATTCACCTGTCTTGTACCAAGAGATGGTGATCGTGAACGCCAGTGTCGAAAGTGGCGATTTGATTGCGTTGAAGAAGTCCGATGGTAGCCAGGTGTGGCGACAACAAGGGATGGCCCAAGCGTGGAACACACCCGTGATCTATCAAGGACTCGGTGGCAACGATGAGTTAGCCGTATCGATCAAGGGCAAGATCCTGGCATTCGATCCCAATACGGGCAAGCCACTTTGGAATTGCGATGGTATCGATGACTATATTTGTCCCCACATCACGGTTCAGGACGGCGTACTCTACGCGGGTGGTGGTCGTCGTAGTCGCATGATTGCGATTCGTAGCGGCGGAAGCGGTGACGTGACCGATTCGCATCGGATTTGGGATGTTGCCAAAGGATCCAATGTTTGCTCGCCCGTTTACCACGAAGGAAATCTCTATTGGGCCAAGGAAAAGGGCGGTATCTTGTACTGTGCCGACGCTGCGACGGGCGAAATCAAATACGAAGAACGACTTGATCCAAAAAGTGATTTGATTTACGCGTCGCCATTATTGGCCGATGGTCGGTTGTATTACGTCAGCCGCAAAAACGGGATCTTTGTGGTCGCGGCAACCCCCAAGTTTGAATTGCTCGCGCATACCAAACTCCAAGGCGACGACTCCGTCTTCAACGCCGCGCCCGTCCCACTGCCTGGCGGAGCGGTGCTTCTGCGCAGTGACAGTTATCTCTACCGAATCGGTCCAGGGAAATAATTCGATAACAGAAGTTGGCGAGACTTTCGGACAGGGGCAATCCCTGTTCGGGGCAAACCATTGGCAAGAAAACGTGCCGATCACCCAATGACGATGGTGACCGTGTTTATTTCAGCCGCATACTTTTCAGCCGCCGAACCGCAGATCGCCGCGAAGATGGCGGTCCGTATTCGGTTCTCCGTTTTAATCCCAAAGGGATGTCAGCCATTAGCCGTAGGTCGCGATAACGCAGTTACGGTCCGATAGCGGCAATAGCGTATCTCGATACCCTTCGCGGTCGAACCAGAAGCTGTGTTCCGTATTCCAGTGGTGTTCGCTTCGCTCGATCACCGGCTAATGGCTTGAACGCTTTTGGAGTAGTTCGAGAGGGTCTACAGAGGACTTTCTACTGATCACGGAACTGCCGCGGCTAATTACTTTCCAAGACGCCTGACCGCTTCGCACCGATAAATAGGTCGGATCGTTTGGTGTCAGGCAAACATCATCGCTGCGAAAGGCTCCGAGTTCGGATGGATCATCGACGATGCCATTAAAATCATCATCGATTTCGGCCCGTCCCGGCAAGCCATCGGCCCCCGCAAATAAAATCACCTCCGCATCGGGATCGAAGTGGCGTGAAGGTGTTTGCGGAAGGCCGTTTTCTTTCGGCGAGGAAGCAGTCTTGACTGCGGATCGATGCGATGAGGCATCCATCATCGACCGCGCACGGATGACAACGGGGCCAATCATTAGAACGCCGATGAGCAATGACAAGCGTCGCATCAATCGAGGCTTTCAATCACTGTAAACTGGGTCATCTGATTCGATGCTGGATCACCCATACGGATCGTGATACTTATCGCGGGTAGCGGCGCATTAATCGGAGCGGAAGTCTCAGGATCGGTTGGAATCACATTCCCTGTGTCCACTGAAAATGGTAGAGGCGTGGCCGCCGGCGTTGGCAGGCGAGCGTTGCGCCCCGCGACGGTACTGACCGCATCATTGAGTACCCAGGTTGTTCCAACCATCTGGCCTCCAGTCACAGCACCGCTCGTGCGATGTGTTTGATCGAATCCATCGGTTTCATAACCGTCAGTCCATGTGTCGTATGTCGGTTGGAAAAAAGCGATATCACCAGTACCTGACGAATGCACCAATTTGCCACTGCGTTTGATATCGTTAAGGGTGGCGACGGGGATTGGGTAACCGGAAAATTGGGAGACGAGGAAGTTGGTGTAATTAAACGCAACGCGAGGTTGAGGCGTCGCCGGTGCTGTAATCGCAGGGGTTTTCGTTGAGGCTGTGTATTGCATCAAATCACGTAGCGGACCGCCTGCGAGATAGGGGTAGTAGAGATCTACGAAGTCACCGCGTGAAGCTAACATATGCTGGTGAAAGCCTCCTGTGCCCGCAACGTCAGGGCTGAAAACTCCGTCTCTTATAATGTTGTAGATGCCTTCATCGCCCATATGAACCAATTCATCATCACTTCCAACGGCCCCTAATTCTGAAACGTATTGGCCACCGTAAATAGCCGTTTGATCGATTGCATCGGCACCTGATGTGGGAACTCCATCATCATTAACGCCTTCTCGTCCCGGCGCGCCATCGAGCCCGCTGGTTAGAAAAATCGGCGCGGTTTGATCAAAACCCTTGATGTCAAAAGCCAACAAATTGGCAGCGATGACATCTTCACCCGATCGATCCCATCTTGGGTCGTTTGCAACCAAGTAACCGCGTTGCCAATGATCGGTCGTGCCAGCGGTAGCAGGCGGATTTGCATCTCCAAGTTCAAATTGAGGCAGTAGCCATCCATTGAACAACCCAGATCGCGTCGCGGGTGCCCCAAGAGCATTCACCGTTGTTAAGTTCGGATGGTGACCATTAGGAACCCAGGGGCTAGCTGCGTTCAAGACGGTGTTGTTGGTTCCTAACGCCAATAGGGGCATCGAAGTTGCATAGTCGGATCCTGTGGTTCCACGTCCGAAATGTCTGCCCGGATACCGTACGTGTGCAAATCGGTTGTGTGGCTGTACGAGGTCCTCTAGCGAATTTGCTGCAACGTATGGCGTTGGTTCCCCGGTCACTGGATGCACGACCCGGCGCAAGGAAAGGTCAAAGAAATGGTGAAGCGGCGTCATTCCCACTAGCCAATTGCTATTGAAGAATTGTGTATTGTCAGTGGCCGTCGTCCCATCAACGTAATTCGAGAACATCGGAGTTGGCGGAGTCGCCGCGGCACCATTATTAATGCCAATCGGATAGAGCCGTTGAAGTGCAGTAGGGACCGCATCGGGATTCGTACTGTTATTCAGTGGGCGTAGAACATTTGCTTCCACTCGAACTAATGGTGCTGCATAGGGAAGCGTCCTGCGCACATTCAGATCAGGGCGGATCAGCAGCACTCGCTGATGAAGTTTGATGCGGTCAGGAACACCGTCCATATCTTGATCCTGGTACTTTGGCATCGCGCTTGGATGAGCCTCATACTGAAGCGTGTTGGTCGCCGCATCCACATCCCACTGCGGTGAGGCCCACATGATAATTTCTGCGTATTTGGATCGAATGATCCGAGGTTCCATCGGATCGGCTGCGGAGTCGTCTACCAAATAGGCAGGCACCTTTCCGGTAAACCAATCATCACCAGGTGCTTCGGCTGTAAATGCAACATAGTCATCAAAGTCCCCGATCCGCGAATGACGTTTGTATGTCGGGCCCTTTTCAATGTCTTGGTCGTAGTAATCGGTTGTTCCATCGGTGTCTGTGTCGGTGGTGTCCGATGCTCGGTATACGGTTCCATCGGTTCCAATTCGAACGGGCTCGTCAGCGTATGTTCCAAACGTGCTTTCCGTCAAAGGACCTTCGTAATAGACAAAGTATCCTTTTCCCGATTGCGACGAAATCGGTGGTTTCGCGTCTACGGTACGAGCACTCAGATCAGACCGTAAACGGAAACTAATGCCTCGTAGTTTACTGCTCAGGCTGACTTTGCTTCGGCCCTCTTTCATGTTGCGGCCGATGAACGCAAACGAACGTCCCAGAGCTGCCATTAGCACCAAGGTGATGGTCATTGCCACCAATAATTCCACCAAGGTGAAAGCAGGCAGTCGTCGAGCGTGAAATAGTCTTATTCGATTCATGGTCTTCTCCCTTATTCAAGAATTCGCGAGAAGCGAATCGTGTCAAATGCATTGTTGCGTTTGCCAGGTTCATACTTCACTGGAACGCTGCGGTCGATGATGTAGAACGCTTTGAGGCGTTGGGCTTCTCCGGTGGCCAATCCAAGTTCATTTCCAACGGTTAACGTTCCACCGTCCACTTCAAAGAAGCCTACCGTCACCCAGACTGCGAACACGTTGGATTGATCCGAAGCCAAGTTCGACAATCGTGTCTGGCCGAGTTGGTTATGGACCACGCTGCGATCATGCGACTGGGCCACCGAGGGGGCCGTGGCCCGTTGGAAGATCGGCGATGTTGCTGTCGTTGGATCGGCTCTTAGCCGAGTGGACTCAATCGGGTCACGGCGAGTTTGGCCTGTGACCAATGGATGGATGTCCGATACCGATGAGGGTGCAAAGACGCCGTGCATCTGGGTCGGCAGGCTGGGGTCTAAGAGGGTTCGCAAGTTTCCAGCAGTCGTGGGGATTGTCGGACCGGGGTGAGCTGCGAGACTGAATCCGCGTCGGCTGTCGGTAAAGGACTGCCAAAACGACCCCATACCAACAATGCCTCGCTCGGCTGAATTGGAAAATCCGTACATCAACGCTTTGTAGACTCGGTTATTCTTGACCGTGTTTAAGTTGATCAAGCCGTGTCGGAAGTCGTTGTCTTGGAAACCAAATGGTGGTCGAAACGGTTCCATGGAAACGTGATCCGTCCAAAAACCGTTCGTCATACCGTTGTTGCCAGGGTCAGGTCCCCAAGCTCCAGTATTGCGATTGTAAGTTCGATCTCTGGCCGCACGTGGTGTTGCCAATGTCCATTCGAGTGGATTGCCCGAGGTGAACGATCCAGCGGTCGGTGGCAAGAAGAAGGTGGAATAGTTGAACGTCGGTGCGACGATTGAGTTCTCCGCAGTGGTGGTGATGTCTAATTCGGGCGATACAAAATTGGTGTCCGAATCATAAGGCGTGGGAACGCCTACCCAATCGAGTAATCGCAAGTAGTTCGGGGACGTTGAGAAGTCGTTGTTGTTCGACGACAAATAGTTCCAAACATGCGTGAAACGTTGGTTGAAATCAAAGCGGCGTTGCGTGGTCTCCGTATAGGAACCGGGTGCTGCATTGTTGGCGTCGTCGTATGGATCCGTAGCAGCCGGTAAGCCGCCCGGTACCGACGCACTGCCAAATTCAAACGCGAAGCGACCGGGGGCACTCGTTGGGACCCACATCAATTCTTCGGCGGATACAAATGGTCGGTTAAGCCAAGCGACATTGGTTTGCCAATCGATTGGCAAACCAACAAACGGGACAAACTCTGCCGCAGGGGTTGTGGCGGATTGTTCCCACCGTTGACCGTAGGATTGGTTCGTATAGCCCAATGTTGTGCAATGCATTTGTCTTGCCAACACCACATTTGGATCCGCTTGGGGATACGTATTAACGTCGGTCGACGTACTTAGGTTGACCCGGAAAAAGGGATCCGCAAGTGGAGGAACGGGGGCCGCTGCAAGCCTATTCGTGTCCACGGGAGCGAACGTATTGACGCTGTGCCTCAAATTCACAGGCGTATTGGATGTGATGTCCAAATGAATGGGCATGCCGGTCTTGTAGCGACTTGCAAACTGTTCATCGGGTGCGGTTGTGAAAGGAGCTTCATCCGCGTCATCCACCCACAAGTCAGGACCCGCCGTTGGGGTTTCAAATTGTGAATTGTCCATGCTTCCGTTGAAAACGGTTAAGTCCAATGAAATGTAGTCAACCGAGATGTAAGGGTTGGTTGTTTCATTCCATGGCAACGTCGGATCCGCGAGACGTTGTAGGTAGGCCGTTTTGAATTGTTGCGTCGTGCCGGTTTTTTGACCCACAGGCCCAAGTGTTCGCTCGAGTTCGGCGTAAGACGCACGGTCAAAAGGTGTGTCGGGCAAATTGCCGGTGTTCGTCGAGAAATTGCGCCACGTGTCGAGAGGGTAAACGTACCCGCCACCAGTTTGATCGCTCAATATTTCGGTTGGTTCACGATAGTACGATCGCGGTGGGAAAGCCGCCATTCCGCTTGGTGGCGTTGTTGCGTTGACCACTTCGTAAGGTTCCGAAATGTTGACGCCGATGCGTCCGCCTGTGGTCCACGCAGCCGGACGTTGCGACGAGGCAATCAGGACTGCTGCCGGGCGAATGTTGGCCGACGGTACCGGTGTGGTCGCATCGTCAATCAGGGGAGTCGTGACGGTGTTCGAAATATCGGTGTGCTCGATTCCATTGGCCGTCACTTGGATCGCTTGAGTCGATTGGAAATTGTCATAGGTTACCAAGGGAGCATCATTCGCGTCACGCGTAACGGTGGTGCCATCGTTTTCGTTCTCGCCGAGCGAGGTTACCATGCGAGGAGCGACGACCATGCTTTGTCCCGGTTCAATAAGCTGCGTGCCTGATTCCCAATAGAAGACTTGACCCGCAGCGGGAGTGTCCGAGGCAACCCAGGTGTCGTTTCTGCCGTCATCGTCCGAGTCGGGATCTTGGTTGGAGAACCAAATCACACGATCAATCCTTTGCCCCGTTGGTGCAGTGTTGGCAAAAAATTGAGGTCGCTGTGGATCGAGTGTTACCGAGTCACGACCAATCGGGGTCGAGCTATAGGCTCCACTTCCATCAGGTTGAAGCAAGAAGTCGGGAGACAATTCCCGGGTCGCGGCTGATTCGTCGTGATAACTTGAGATAGCCACGCGCCAAATAGGATTGCTGTCGGGAGCCAATCGCGATAAATCGAGAACCCATTGTGGATTAGCCGCAGTACCAACGTTGCGATAAAGTTCAGCCGGAAACGCCATCGGGTTGGCAACCGGGTCGGTATCAAGCGGTGTTGTCGTAGGAGCCCGAAGCGGTTGCGGCGAGCGTGTGCTGCGCAATTCGAGGAAAAGTGAACCTTGTGGAAGACGGTATTGGTCCGGCGTCGGGTCGGCACCGACGGATCCCGAACCATCAAGTCGCCGCGCGGCCGGGCCGTCATCGACAGCAGTATCACGCACTCGGCGATCATGGAACGCCAGCGATTCTTCTAGACTTAATTCCGGGAATTCCATGCCGTATACCACACGGTAACTTTGTGGAACGACGGGAGGTCCTGGGAGAGCAACGATGTCCCAACCATCAAAGGGATAGGGATCATATTCAAACCGTGTCATGGTTGCGTCCGCGTCACGGAAGTCGACGGCATTGACCGCCCACTGCGCGACTTTCCATGCTCGATATTCGTCTTGAACCGAAAGGTTATACGGTGTCGGTAACGGAGTAAACGGCATCGTGGGGTCTACCGGATAATCAAAGTCGGTGTTCGCATCACCGTCGCGAAGCAAGAACATTGCAAGCACGTACAAATGGCGTGCTAAGAGTCGACGGCTATAGGCACCAGGTTCCCCTGGTGTTACGTCACCTCGTGTCGAGGACCATCGTGTCGTTCCTGTGTTGAGCTTATAAGGGAGATCGATGTATTCAGCCGCTTCATCGACGTTGCCATCCCCATTATCATCAATTCCGTTGATGTGCCGAGTTACCTCGTAAAAATCGTCAATCACACCATAGCCAGGTGCTCCGACCACGTCATCGTCGAGACCATTTCCGAATTGTCGATTCAAATTGAGTTTTCGTCCGGATCGAACCTCCCAGGGAAGCAATTCCCATAACCAGGCGTTGCGGACTTGATTTTGCTGAACCGCTGGAACGGCTGGATGTCCGGTAGTGGGGAACCGTAAATCGATGCCTTCTTCGAACAATCGTTGTGGCGGGCTTGCCGCCGTGGATTCAATCGCATTGTCACGCCATTCCGAAGGCAATGCGCCAGTGGTGATTGCTGCACTATTGCTATCCGTTGTCATGCAATCGGCAAGCAACCGACGAAGCGACGTGATTTGGTCTTGTTCAGCGCGAGACGACGCTTGTTGCGAATGATACTCATCGATCAAATCCATCAACCGACTTGCGACCAAATCGCGATCGAGACCGTCGAAACGAAGCAGAGACTCAAGCTCGCTGTATCGATAGGCGGCATCCGGATCACCGAGGTTGTTCTCATCAAATTCGTACGGGTCATCGACCGAGTCGCCTGCCGAGGCTCCGGCGTACCCGACCGGCTCGCTGGCTCGGCTCACTGCAAGGCTGCCGTCAACAGCCAACGCCACCGAAGTTCGTCCGTAGGCATCCATCGGCAATCCCTGTGACTGCTGATAATTTTGCAGGTTCGCTCGTCCCGGACTTCGGATCGCACCATACCAATCATTTCCATTAGCGGTGATCGGATCGTAAAGTTCTCCGGGTGCAAGGTAGGTTCCCGTTGCCAAGACGTTGGTAGCCGGTTCACGACCGTTGGTTAACGACCATACGTTGAGCCGTTGGCCAACCAAACGCTGTGGCCCTAGCAACGCTGGGGTACCAATCACGAAATAAGGAGCAAATAACCCACGAACATCCACTTCGGCCGGCCCGAATCCAAATCCATTGGGCAGATCCGTATCGTTAAACTCATTCGGCAGAGGAACGGGGCAAGTCGTGGTTCCCGCCGGGCGAAGCTGCACGCCGGTATGTTGGACCGCGCCTTTGATCGTCGGAGCAATCGCATTGCGTGCTTGCGCTAGGTTGCCAGAAAGGTTTACGTTGACACGACCGCCAAGGTCTTCCACCATGTAGCTGACCATTGGCTTGAACAGTCGCCCTTGTGCATCCTGTTGCAACGGCATACCGGCATCGACCCATAAACTGTCGGCAATACCATCGCCGTTATTATCGACATCCCAACTGTCGAGGACCCCGTCCCCGTTGTCGTCACGCCCGGCAAGTGCCCACGCTAAATCCAAAATTTTCGTTGCCAAATAGGTTGTATCCGTTGACGCGATGTCAATCGGGCCATTTAGCCCAACGGCTAAGTTGCTGCCGGTGAACGCGTCGTACCGCAGTTTCAAAACACCATCAAGTCGGTTCGGAATCGAATTGGGTACACGTGGGTCATTAACAAAAGGCAAAGGCCGTAGCGTTGATCGTTGGAGGGCATAGAGAATGTTTCGCAAACGGTCCACTGGAAGTGACTCCAGAGACGTTGACGTCTGTTGGTTCAAGATCCAATTGACCAATGCGGGGCGAACAAATGAAGGCGTTGGCTCGCCCAATTCCGGATCGTTCGGAAAATAGCTTAACCATAAATTGTTGTAATCGGGCGCATCGTAAGGTTCGTCCACATCCCCCGGCGGAAGATCGTTTAAGAAAACCTGTACTGCGTTCGCAGCAGACCCGGGCGAATAACGATGCAAGGCATAATGGCCCTGGTAAGACACCGGAATGTCTTGCCCTGTGTCGCCCGTTTCATACGCTACGTCCCGAACGGGATTGCCATTGGCGGCTGTAAACGATCCGTTGTCGACAGCGACCGGATTCAACGATGTTGCGATCACTTCGTTCAAGTTGTAGTCGGTGCCCGATGTCGTTGTATAGTCAGTTCGAGCAAGGTCCCAACCAAGTCCAGGGCCGTTAAGCATGCGTCCATTGACATAGAAATTGCCGTACGGAACCGCTGGCGTTGTCGTATCCACGATGACGCGGTCGTAGAAGAATCGATGAGGTGATAAACCATCGGTCAACCACTGCGAAATGGTTTTTGCATCGCCATCAATTTCAACCGTCGTGCTCAGATGCGGACGAATGTCAATGACAAGTTGTCCGGACAAAGTTTCGCGTCCAGCAATCGCCGCTGGGATATTGGTGTGGTCACCAAAGGAACGAACGATACGGAAGGTCAGCCCTTCGAGCGGACCGGCATTGAAGGTGATCAATCGACCGTTGAGCACGTCATCCGTTTCGATTGGACGCAGTGAAGCGACGCTAGGGTATTGCCGATTCGTATCGGTGTCTTCACGGCGATGGGGATAAGTGAAATTCCGAAACAGCTCCGTAGGAAACCGCAGGAATTGGCTCCCTTCGTTCGTGGTGTTTCGAATCAGAACTTCCGGTGCGCTATCAATCGAGTTGCCCGGGAAATTGGCTGGAGTCGAAATATCACCTTCGATGGCGTCTCGCATTCCATAAAGGTCACCGAGTAAGTCGTGTCCCCATAAAGAGGAGTCGGGGCCATTCGAACCGACCAGAAGTCTTTCGATGGCATCATCCACCAATTGCGCGCCGTCAAGTTTCCCCGTTTCACTGCGACTGATATTAAAAGCGGCCGAGCGATGGCGACTGGTAAATACCAAATAGGAAACCGCCAACATGCTAAACAGAGTAAGCATGCCCAAAACCACAAGTAGCACGATGCCTTGTCGATCAAGCCTACGCCGACGAGGCAAAGAAATGGTCTTTGCCGCCATGAATCGTTGTTGATTGATAAGGTAAGTCATAGTACTTGTCTGCTTTGACGCAGATCCTTCACAGAAAAGGGACTTTGGTGCCGCGCAGTTTTTGCTGTCAGCTGGCGGCAATCGTTCTCGAACACTCGACCAATAAACTCGATCGAAAAGGTCAACTAAAACTGTAGGTCAATTTCGGATTCGATTACCGAAACCGCTCCTGACACTATCGTGCAAAACGTATCGTCTCTTGCGTCGGGCACTCCATCTTCAAACGCCCAATCGGGCCCGGCCAAAGTGACCCAACGCCGCCATACGGGGAAATCCGCGCCACCCCAATTCGGCTCTGCGAAGTCAGTGGTGATGGTTCCCAGTTGGGGGGCGCCAACATTCAACACTCGGTACCATCGATGTACTGCAGCGCCGGTTGGGCTAGCGGGGGCTACGGTGTGCGGTTGCCGCGACAACATTACCCATTCATTGGTTTTGATCTTGTCGCTAATTGCATCGGAACCATACAGCAACACTTCGCCTCCGGTTCCTCCTGAGAAACCAATTCCACGACTCACCCACGTTAGTCGCTCGCCCGATGGATTGTCTTCGCGTTCCGAAATCGTGTAGGCATCTTTGCGAAGCGCTAAAGGATCGTTCGCACGTATAGGAACAGGATTTTCGCGTTGATTGATGACAATGATCGATTGGCGAAACTTAGTTGTGCCAAGGAACGGAGGTGTCAGGGTCATGATCCAGCTATAGTTGCTTGATGCGTCACGCGCCGAATCATACTGTGCGCTACCAATTCGGTATCGAGACAGGAGCACCGACTCGGGGTCTTCGTCCTCCAAACCTTCAACGCCAAACACGGAACCGAAACCGCGAAATACCGACTCGGCCGTTTTGGCTTGGATCAACTGGGATCGACCGACGGGAGATGCAGCGGGATAAAGGGGCGACCGCAGTGTGGCTCGCCACATTCTGGGTGACATTGGCCAAAGAGGCCTAGCGGCTACTGTACCGTTTCCATCAATGGATTCGTTCGGAGCGGCTAAGATGCGATAGCGTTCGTTGTAGTAGGGAAAGCGACTGTAATCAAACGCGGTGTCCGCCGAATTAACTGCCGTAGTAAAGTTAGGAGAATCCGTCGATGTGTTGATCAATACTGGGTCAGGGACTCCAAGTGGGTCTAAGCAAATCCCCGCCGCTAAGCCGTCACCAAATGCGGTATGGCCATACCCAGGCGAATCGAGTTTTCCAATCGGATCCGTAGGGACAGCCCCTCCCGTTCCTTGCAGTTGAGTCGAAACCTTCCATTGAATCGTTTGTAGATTGGTTGTTGGTCGAACGCCAAATCCAAAGGCTGCACCCGATTCAGCGGCAGCCTTATCCATGATGACCATTGCATCGAGTTTTGTGAAATCTTGCGCACGGCCCATCGCTGCTGCGGATGTCGACTCGCTCACACTTCGATCTAACTCAATGGTTGCCTTTGCATTGTCAGCCGCAATCGGTATCAACGCAGCGAGGCCGACTAGCCCCGTCAAGATGATGCCGATCGCAAAGACCGTTTCCATCAACGTGACTGCATCGCGGCTAGGCCCCGACCGATAGGAATGGCCGACGCTTCTGCGATCTTCACTGCAAAGTTTTGATAAGAAAAACATATTCACTCCAAAAGGATTACAGCGAACCAATATCAAGTGCGCTGACCGCCGCAGATCGGGTGCGACCGATGACGGTTTGAATTCTGGCTTGTTGAGCCGCATTGGTTGCCGCTCCACTGGCCGGAATCAAAGAAACACCATTGGTCGGGTTGATCCATGGCGTCGCCGTGACTTCGCCGTTTCGGGCGTGAATCGTGACCCAAATGCTCTCTGCATCCAGCAGCGGTGTGGTGCCATCTTTCGCTTCGTCCCCCAATGGATTCGGGTCGTCATCTTCGAGCTGTTCGGTCGGTAGCGTTTTGACTTCACCGCGACGACCCACCAGTAAATGCACGTCACCGGTGACGGGAACCTGCTGTAGCACGATCGATGCGGATGCGGTCTCATACTGACCTCTCAAAATTCGCGAAACTTCGCCGCGAGGTCCAAACAAAATCCAAATCGATCGATAGTCCAACGGGTTGGGCGTAAACGGTCGATTGGTTTGAGTGATGTAGTTGCCTTCGATTCCCATCGGAGAAAACTCGTTGCCAAATCGCCCCAGTCCCGAAGAGGTCAAATCGATCGAAGTCCCGCTCGGCAACTCGATCGGCATTGCGATCGATGGCCGTGGCGAACGGCGAATATCAAACGAAAGTAGGGTGCGATCAAACCGACGCAAATCGACATTGTCTTCAACGGGAACAACCTGAACTCGAACAAAGTCATTTGGATACCCGGTTGGCTGCGGAACAGGGGCCAAGGTCGATGTCCAGTTTGACCATGCGGGCGGAGTCGTTAAGTCTCCAAGATTGACGATATTTAGAATTTGAACCGGTAACTTCGCATCGCCAAGTCGGATCACATCACCAATGTTGATCAATGTTGGTACTGCAAGGTTATCAATGTCATCCGCAGACCGAATCATTTGGAATTGATCGTTATCGAACAGCAAGTAATGCGTATCCAAGTACGGATTCAATCTCGTTGCTGCATTGGTTGTATCCGGCTCATACAGATAAATGGCTTTCGCGTCGGGTGAATCACCTGAATAACTTGGTGGCTCGTCGGCCATCCTTAGGCGAATTGACTCGCATCGTTCGTTAAGCGAATCGACGCCGACTCGGTCGATGATCACTCCGCCGCCGCCGGTTGCAATGGCTCGGGCGCGGGCTTCTTCAATCGCAGCTTGCACCAACGATGCACTTCGCACCACTCGCTGCTCACGAAGTGAATTCTTAATAGCGGGAAGTGAAATGCCCGTCAGCAAGCTGATCACCGCAATCACGACGAGCAACTCAACAAGCGTGAAGCCACACTTGGGATTGTGATTTGTTCGGAAAAAGGAAAAGTTCATATCTATCTGCCTATCTCGAAGGTGGGCACGATATTGTCAGCCGATTCATCGGTGCCATTTCCATTGACATCCATCCGTGCTCCCAAACGATTGCCAACAATAACCGAATCCATATACGGATCGACAAAAGGAGACGCCGCGGGGAAAGTGGTTGGCTGGACGAAGGTCGGTGACGTATTTGGGAAATCCGTAAGCGTGTAGTTGATTACCGGCGGTGTAGTTAGCGAAGGATCATCGAGTCCGAAAAGGTCAAACTCGCCATCCTGTCCTGCCGCCACAATGACAGGTATCAGTGGAAAAGGATCTTCCGCTTCCAGATTGACTGCCGTTGAGGTTGTGTTGTCTGTATATCGGGGGTCCGAATAGAGCAGGTCGAGATTGTCTCGCCCGTATTCTTTTACAAGTGTTGTAAGCTCCGTCCAGTTTGCTCGGGTCGAGGTAGACGCAGGGCTTTCCGGTGGATCGTTCCATTTGGGCGTTAGCTTCAAGCCAACCGGCCAACGCATGTATCCAACCGGTACTCCCCAAGGATCAAGGATTTCGGGCATCCCGTCCCCATCTAAGTCACCGATATCCCGAGGGCGAAAGGTGTCCAAGGCTGGTTGCCCATTCACAACGCGTGATGCAAAGATCAAATAAAGGCACTCGGCCGATTGATAGTTCGACGTCCACTCACCATTTGCCGCATTGCCGTCAATAACCTCGCCCCAATCCGCACAGCTAGGCGAAGTTGCTTTGATAGTTTGGAAAATACGTTGACGATAACGCTGGACCATTTGGGCTCGAGTGCCACTTGGCCAAGCGGGCCCAGGAACGGCCAGCGGGATTCCAGCATCTAAGCTACCGAAAGTTCCACCGGCTTCGGGATAGGGGACGTAAACAGGTCCCGAAGAAATGTCTTCACGTCGTTCTGGTAATGCACACCGCAACCAGTCGCGTTTCCACATCAGTTCCGAAAGCGCACGCGTCTGGGCGGAGAAGTTGTTCTGTGGCGAATTAACCCGTCGATACGATTCCTCTTCGTAGATTTGCATCATCAACAGATTCAATCGATTGATGTAAGCTTTGCCGCGAGTTTCTTGAGCTTGTCGACTTGCACCCGAGATCGCGGTGGCTACCATCCCGCCAATAATGCTAATCACGACGATCGAGACGAGGATCTCGACGAGCGTAAAAGCGTTTCGATTGGATTTTGTATTCATGACGTTTCAGTTAGCTAGACAAGCAGTAAAGAGAATTCGTTGGGAAAGGAAATTGTCTATTCCAAATCGGATTCCAAAGTTCGGGTCGAGAAGTTGGTGACGTTGTCAAGTTGTGGGTTTGAGATATAAACCTCGGAGCCGCCAAAAGCCTTAGCCGTCTCGTTGTCCTGATAACGTTGGAGCGATTCCATCGTTGTCGCTTGTGTGGTCGTCGCAAATGGGTTGTAGGCACGACCGACGCTGTAGATGTAAAGACACCCCGAACTCGGAAGCGATGATCCCGACACGCTAACGAGTCCACCGTAGTTGTTATCGAGTCCCGCAGAAATGAGTTGGAACCGTTTGTTTTCCGCGAACTCTGCAACTGCCAAAGTGACCGAAAAGCCACGAATGGTTGAAGGAGGTGTGGTGTCGATCACGTTCGACGCATAAGGTCTTGCGATTCCGACGTCCGCTAGATCGCCTGGTGGGCAATAGACATTCAAACTTTGAAGGTATCTTGCTGTGGTTAGCCAAGCCGGAGCACTCGAACCGCTAGGGTCGGTTCCGTAGGTGATGTTGTAAGTGGACGAGTTGAAGTAGGCGATCGGCATTTCGGTTGAATTCGGTCGGAATACAGGAAACGGATCCGCGTAAACTGTCGCGCCCAGCGAATTCGCAGTCGACGAACCACCCGCGCCCCCTGCTCCCTCGTCATTGGAGTAAGCGTAAGCCGTTGGGCTGGTAAGCAACGCGATCGTTAGATCTTGGGTCTTGAATGGAAACTGGCCCTGGTTTCGATCCGTGTTGTATTGGTACTTCAAAAAGTCACTACTCGATGCACCCGCTGTATAAGGGTCTGTGGAGCCGCTGGCCAAAACCAATGGACCGCCTTGCCCAGTGAAAGGACGTTTCTTGTCACTACTGAAACCTCCCAAGCAAAACACAAGTGCTTCGGCACGATCGATCGCATGAGGGTAGTGACCGAATGCAGCGGAGGTTCTTGGATCGGTTACGGCGCCGACATCCGTTTGAGCAAGCCCTGAGTTGTAGTGTGTGAATTGCGACAAGATTCGAAGTTCATTGTCGTTCATGTTTGGAAACGCTTTACGGAAATGGCGTTCGACAGCGTTCCAATCGGAGAAGTCCGGAGGATACGAACCACGATCGAGTCGATAGGCTTCGAGGGATTGGCTAAGCACATCAATCTCTTGTCGGATCGCTGCTTCCTTGGCAGTTCGCAATGCGCCTGTCACCGCTGGAATCGCTAGCCCTGCGAGGATGCCGATGATGACGATCACGACGAGGATTTCGACGAGAGTGAAGCCGGTTTTTCGTTTTTCGGTTCGCATGAGTTCAGTTCTCAGGGGACAGTTTTCAGTTGACAGTTTTCAGAACGAAAGTCGTCGAGACGATCACTTCAGGAAATGTTTCAGGTTTGTAATTTGCCACGAATATCACGAATCGACACGAATAGCGAACTGGAAGTGTTGCGATGACTCGGTTCGAGGCATTCGGTTCGTGTAAATCCGTGCGATCGGTGGCTTTCAAAACGATTCAGTCCGGAAGTCTCTGCGACTTCCGTTGCGATTTGAAGTTGAAAGTCTATCGCCTATGGGCTAACTCAATCCGGTGATGAGGTCGACCAATGGCATGAAGAGACTAATCACGATGAAACCGACTGCAAAACCAAGGAACACGATCATGATCGGCTCCATCATCGCGGTCAGACCATCGGTCAAAGTCCGGACTTCTTCGTCATAGGTGTCGGCGACCTTGTACAACATCGTGTCAAGTTCGCCCGTCTCTTCCCCGACGTCGACCATGTTTACCACTAGGTCATCAACGACACGGGATTTGATTTTGGTTAAGTAAAATAATGATGCCAACGCAGCTCCGCCGCCTATCAGGTAAGCCGACATCATCATCAATGTGTTGATCATGTCTCCTTCGTCAATCTTGGTCCCTTTGGCGGTGACCGCGACGCTAAAGACCAACATGCCGGGGAACGCCGCGAACAAGGCCCAAAAGAACATCGCCATTGCATTGAATCCAGGTTCGCTGTGTTCTCGCAGCGGTTTGCTAATGACTTCCCCTTCGCGGATCTGTTCATTGACTTTGGTAAACAGCCTTTCAAACATCGCGTTGCCCGATGTTTCGCGAGTGATGTTGATCGCTTCCAAAATCGGTACACCACTACTGACCAAAGTCCCGAGCGTTCGTGTGGTCCGTGCCAAAATGTTCTTTTCTATCAAACTACCAAAGACTGGCACTTTAATAATGAATTGGTCAAATCCGATTCGTCCATGTTTGAACTTGCGAACCATCTTGACAAAGATCATTAACGTCACGGGCATCGCGATCAATAAGAACCAGTAGTTTGCGATGTAGCTGCTCATCGCGATCAACAAGATCGTTGGCGCGGGCAACGTCAAACCAAACTCGTCGAACATCTTTTCAAACGTTGGAACGATGAACAACATAATGAACGTCAAAATCAAACAGGCGACGGTGACGACGACGCACGGATAAATCAACGCCCCTTTGACTTTCTTCTTTAGCGATTCGGCACGTTCGAGGAATTCTGCGAGCCGCTGTAGAATCGTTTCGAGTGCACCACCGGCCTCACCCGCTTTAATCATATTGACGTACAGTCGGCTAAAGACCTTTGGGCATTTGCTCATCGCTTCACTCAGTGTTGCCCCGCCTTCGATCTCTTCGCACACGTCTTGTAACGCAAACTTCAACTTGCCTGGTTTTTGGTTGTTCTCCAGGATCTTTAGCGACCGCAAAATCGGTAGCCCCGCGTCTTGCAAAATCGATAATTGCCGAGTGAACGCACAGATATGTTTTGTCTTGGCACCACCGATCGCGAACCCACGCTTCTTTTTGCCACCACCTTTTTGGCCCGCAGCTTGCTTTTTGACGGAGATCTTCGTGACGAAGTATCCCATCTGGCGAATCGTGGTTTGCGCCTCTTCTTCGCTGGCTGCATCGATTTCATCCCGGATCTCTTGTCCGGCCGCGTCCATCGCTTCGAATTGGTAGATAGGCATGGGATTAGTTCTCAGTTAACAGTTGTCAGTTATCAGAATGTCAGTTCTTCGTTCTTCGCCGATAGCATTCGGTTCTCTGTAATTCAGCCGTTCTACGGCTCGTTCTTACTGAGAACGGTCAGCTATCAACTGAGAACTTATTATTCTTCAACGGTTTCTCGAATGACTTCGTCGAGTGTTGTGATTCCATCGCAGGCGAGAGCCATTCCGTATTCTCTCAGCGCGATCATTCCATTTTGTTCGGCTTCGTCACGAATCTCGTCCGTCGATGCGTTGACCATTACCATTTCGCGGATCTTGTCATTCATGACCATTAATTCAAACAAGGCGATGCGACCTTTGTAGCCTGTGTTATTACAGGCATCGCAGCCGGTTCCTTTGTAAAACTTTTTCTTCTCAACGTCTTTTCGCTCGAGACGCAAATCGAACAGCATGTCGCTACTGACGCGAGTCTCTTCGCGGCATTTCGTGCAAATGCGGCGTACGAGCCGCTGGGCCAAGATCGCTTCCACTGTGGCACAAATCATGAATGCTTGGATGCCCATATCCTTTAAACGCGTGATCGTTGCCGCAGCACTGTTGGTGTGCAGCGTGCTAAACACCAAGTGACCAGTCAGTGCGGCTTGGATCGCGATTTCTGCCGTTTCCAAGTCGCGGATTTCACCCACCAGGATCGTGTCAGGATCTTGCCGCAGGATTGCTCGCAAACAGGCGGCGAAGGTCACCCCGACGTCGGTGTCGATCGGGATTTGGATGATGCCGTCGATGTCATATTCGATCGGATCCTCGGTCGTCATCAATTTGTCTTGAATGTCATTCAGTTCGGTCAGTGCCGAGTACAACGTCGTCGTCTTGCCGCTACCCGTCGGTCCGGTCACCAAGACAATGCCGTTGGGGCGATCGATCGCTTTGCGGAAATTGCCAATCGTCACCTCGTCCATTCCGACGTTTTCGAGAGACAAGTTCACAACGCTTCGGTCGAGCACTCGCATGACTACCGATTCACCAAAGATCGTCGGCAATACACTCACACGAAGGTCGACCGGGTGACCCCCGACCATCAATTCGATCCGTCCGTCTTGCGGCATCCGACGCTCGGCAATATCCAAGCTAGCCATCACCTTGATCCGCGTCGTGATTGCGAAAGCCAAGTGACGTGGCGGCGGGACCATTTCGTACAACACGCCTTCGGCCTTGATCCGAATTCGGAATTCATCTTCAAATGGCTCAAAGTGAACATCGCTGGCGTGATCCTTGATCGCCAACAACAAAACCATGTTGAGAAGTTTTCGAACCGGTGCTGAATCGGCGAGTGCCTCGGCGTCGGTAATGTTGAACTTTTCCGTTTCCAATGCCGAGATGACTCGTTTCAACTCTTCGTCGTTCGCAAGCTCGGCAACGAGTTTTTCGACACTTTCGGTTTCCGAGTCGTAGTGCTTGGTGATCGCTTGCATCACATCGCGCTCGGTCGCCACGACCATCGCGATCTCATGACCGAGGAACGTCCGCAACTCATCTTGGATCGTCAAGTTTTGCGGGTCACACGTCGCCACGGTCAACCGATTTGCATCTTCCTCGAACTTGATCGGCACAACGCGGTAAAGCTGCGACATGGTTTCGGAAATCTGAGCGAGTACCTCTTCGGGAATGTCCGCTTCCTCAAGCGACACCGTTTGCATCGACATTTGTTCCGCGAGCGCCTGAACGAGCTGCTCGTCGGTGATCAGTTGCATGTCCTCGGCGATTTTCCCAAACAATGCTCCAGGTTGCTGTTCTTGTTCTTCAAGAACAATCTCGAGCTGCTCGTCGGTGAGGAAACCGAGGTCGACGAGGATCTGTCCGATTCGACGTTGGGCCATGATGAAACGTTTGAGTTATGAAGGGTGATGTTTGAAGGTTTGGTAAAGCTACGCCCGCCCGAGCGTGGTTTATGTCGTTTGGCCCCACGCGCTGGCAAAGTTAGCTAGGCTTGCCAACGCGTGGGGCTTTACTCGAAGTTTGTCATTTGGTGTTCGTCATCTCTTGATCTCTTGCCACGATTCCCTTGTTCCCCTTGCTCTTCACTTTCCTACGCCTTCGCCCAATCCCTTAGTCCAGTGTTTTAGCTTTCGTCTTCTGGGACAGGAATTTGGCCGTCGCCTTCTCCATGCCGGAATTGAACGATGCGTTTTGCTAAGTCGTCGGGACGATGTGCCTTGGAAAGCGCGTCTTCGACCGAAATTTTTTCGTCTTTCCAATGCTTGAATAACGCATCGTCCATCAATTGCATTCCGAACTTCGCTCCGGTTTGCATCGAACTGTTAATCCGGAATGTTTTGTTTTCGCGGATCAGGTTCGCAATCCCAGGTGTCACAACCAACACTTCGTAGGCGGCCACTCGCCCACCACCGAGCCGTGGGATCAGCGTTTGTGCGACCACACCGATTAGCGTACTGGCTAGTTGGGTGCGGATTTGGTCCTGCAAGTTGCCCGGGAACGCGTCAATGATTCGGTTAACCGTTCCTTGAGCACTGTTGGTGTGCAGGGTCCCGAAAACGACGTGTCCGGTTTCCGCCGCCGTGATCGCCGCTTCGATCGTTTCCAAGTCGCGAAGCTCGCCCACGAGAATCACGTCCGGGTCTTGTCGCAACGCACGTCGAATCGCTTCAGCGAAACTTGGCACATCGACGCCTACTTCGCGTTGATTGATCGTGCTTTCAATATGGTCGTGATAAAACTCAATCGGGTCTTCGATCGTGATAATGTGATGGTCCACGTTTTCGTTGAGCAAGTTAATCAAACTGGCTAACGTCGTACTTTTCCCTGAACCGGTCGGACCCGTAACGAGGAATAGACCGCGAGGCCGGTGAACCAGTTTCACCACTGCTTCGGGGAGCCCCAATTGTTCCGGAGTCAATTTGTCGTTCGGAATTTGACGCAGTACCATCGAAATGAAACCGCGTTGCTTAAAAACCGACACACGGAACCGAGCTGCATCGCCGAACGCGAATCCAAAGTCGGCACTTCCCGTTTCTTGGAGCTCCCGTTGGCAGCGTTCGGGCGTGATGCTCTTCATCAATCCGACCGTGTCTTCGGCTTCAAGTGTCTTTGTGTCCAGCTTTCGCATTCGGCCATGGAGCCGGAATACCGGTGGTTGGCCCACCACAATGTGAATATCACTCGCACCTTGCTTGATCGCAGCGTGCAGTAGTTTGTCAATCAGCAGGGTGGCCACTCGGCACTCCCAGGAATAGTTGATGGTTAGTCGTTGGTGTAATGTCGCCTATCGCTCTGCGACAGCCGCGTTTCACTACCGAGGCTTTCTCGACAACGCAAAGGGTGGCGAAAAAGCAGCGATATTAAGGACGCGATCAACGACGATAATAATTGCGATCGTTAGAAAAGATGCCGTTTGAATGGAAATAATTGTGTCGGCACCACCATTATCCCCAGTTGCGCTGGATAATCCAAGAAAAGATCGCAAATCACCCTTTGGCGGGACCGCTGAGCGACCCAATTCCGCGCTTGCCGGTCCGTTGGTCAGGTGTGTGCGGGCGAGCTAGATAACACCACCCCTTGGGGGCTGTTTGGGAGGCGTTTGCTTCCCAAGCGACCATGGCTCAGCGGTGACCCATTGGGCGTGGGAACGGCCCTTAGATGTGCGTCGAAATTGCTTGCTTTGCAGGCCTACAACGAATCCAAATCTTTGACGATATGCTGCAACGCCAAGTCTTCTTGTTCGGTCCGTTTGGCGACCCGGTAGACCTCTTCGAAGGTCGTGATACCGCGAATGACTTTCAGCATTCCGTCGGCGTAAAGTGTTGACATGCCGTTGTTTATGGCTTCGGCGCGGATAACATTGGTATCCTTGCCCTTGAACATAAGTTCACGTAGCTTGTTATTGACCAACATAAGCTCGTAAATGCCAATGCGACCGCGGTAGCCTTTGCGTCCGCAGTATGGGCAGCCTTTGCCCCGTGCGAACTCCGCCTGCTTGACCATCTCGGGCGGCAACCCCGAATCCTTAATGACACTTTCGGGCGGTGTATATCTAACCTTGCAGCGGGGACAAATCGTCCGCACCAATCGCTGTGCCAAGACCGCGATGACACTACTTGCCACCATATAGCCAGGTACACCGATGTCTACCATCCGCGAGATGGCACTGGGCGCATCGTTCGTGTGGAGCGTACTAAATACCAGGTGTCCAGTGAGTGAGGCCTGGATTCCCATCGAAGCAGTCTCGTGATCTCGCATTTCGCCCACCAGAATAATATTTGGAGCTTGGCGAAGCATCGCGCGAATGATCAGCCCAAAGTCGAGCCCAATCTTGTGCCTCACTTCGACTTGGTTGATGCCGGGCAAGTAGTATTCGACCGGGTCTTCGGCAGTGATGACTTTGCGGTCGGGGCGATTCAGCGCATTAAGGGAAGCGTACAGCGTGGTCGTCTTTCCCGATCCCGTTGGGCCGGTGACCAAGATAATGCCGTTGGGTCGGCGGATCAGCGAGTTAAAGTTGCGGAAGTCTCGCTCGGAAAGACCCAACTGACGTACACCTACTTTGATGTTGTCCTTGTCGAGCAATCGCATCACGCACGATTGGCCGTGATTGGTCGGGATGATACTGACGCGGAGGTCCAATTGCTTGTCGCCGACGGTGATTTTGATCCGCCCGTCGGTGGGACGCCGTTTTTCGGAAATGTCGATTTTCGACAGGATCTTGATACGGGCGATCACCGCTGACAGCATCCGGCGGGGGACGCTTTCGCGTTCGACCAAAACGCCGTCAATCCGATAACGGATGCGAACTCGCTCTTCGAAGGGTTCGACATGGATATCGCTGGCTCGCAGTTGGACCGCTTCTTGGATCATCAGGTTGACCAGACGAATGACGGGCGCGCTGCTGTCGTCGACGGTTTCGTCCATCGAGTCCGAATCGGCGTCCGACGTTTCGGTAAAGTCGATCGCGGTGTCGGTGAATTCTTGCAGCATCGAGTCAGCCGATTCCCCTTCGACTTGCCCGTAGTAGTGGTTGATCGCCCCCAGGATGGCGGATTTGGGGGCGAGGGCGGTTTCGATTTTTCGATTCAGAATGAACCGCAGCTTTTCGATCGTTTCAAGGTCAAAGGGGTCGGAGATGAGAATTCGCAGCGAACCGTCATCTTCGCTGAAGGGAAGGATCGTATTTTCGCGAGCAACCGATTCGGGGACCAATTCAATGACCGATTCCGGGACCCGCTCGGCTCGCAGGTCAACAAACGGGATTTTGTGGTGTTCGGCAAGTGCTTGGGCGACCTCTTCGGGCGTCGCGTATTCCATTTGGATCAGCACATCGCCCACGTCGGTCTTCGTATTTTGGGCAACTTCCTCGGCTTCGGAGAGTTGATCGAGGCTGATAATGCCCTTTTTTAGCAGCAAATCAGTGAATTCTTTCATTGCTTGGCTCATGAGGAGGTACCTAAGAGGAGGAGTCGCAAAGGAGTCGTAGTTGCCTTTTCAAGCTAAATATTGGGAGCCCGGTTTTCGGCTGCTTCACATGCAAAGCATTGAGTGTACGCCCGATTGTCGGTTTAGGGGCGAACTGCGATATCGGGCTGGCTACCAACGTGCTTCTCTAGAATACCATCCCGCAGGGCGATTCGCTATCTGAATCGCTCTCGACGGTTTCGATTGTGAGCACAATTGCATGCGGTAGAACACCTGCATGGACAAGAACGCGATTCGCAGGTGAATTGGTTTCTACTGGGGCTGCTGAATCCAGAACCGCTCTCGTGGGTGATCGTCTGCCGCCGACACAGGGAGTGGCGATGTGGGGAGTGGCGCGTCGACTTCGCGCGAGGGGGTGCTGGCAAAGGTCGCGTTTTGCTGCACCGTTCGTTCCGCACTGGGGCTGGCTTTCTGCGTTGCAGAAGTCACACCGCGAGCGATTTGGTTGGTCCAGTTTAGTGTTTGTTCGGAAGGCCGCGTTTGGGAAGCCATTTCAGGTACCTTCAAGTTCATCGGCTTCATGGAGGCAATCGCGCCGACGGCAAGGGAGTCGACGGGTATGGAGTCGGCGGGGACAGAGGCAGCTTGCTGATTGGTCTTTTCGTACACCGATACGGTGGCGCTAAAGCGGTCTTCGACAATCGCGGGCCGGGTCAGCGGAACGGCGAGGTCTTCGTACGTCAGCGGCCGAAGGGATTGTCGACCTCGCGCTGACGGTTGTTTTTGGGCGTGAAGGTTCTGGTTCCAAGAGAATGAGGGGGAAGAACCGGATGCAAACGTGTCGATCGCACGCATTTCTGCTTCGAGTTTCTGGGTTGCCAACTCCGATTCGGCAGCGTGTTTGGCGATTGCGGCGGCGTTTGCAGCGGCAATTGCATTCCGATCGGCAGGGATGGCAGTGGCGCTCGGGATGGGAACGGGTTGCGTTGCGGCGGCATCCGATAGCTCCGTCGAGTCCGGAACAAGGTCGGCCGAGGGTGAGGGAGGACGGCGGAAAGGTAACGCGGCCAAAGTGCCTGCGGAAACGATCAGGACGCCGAGAGTTAGATTTCGCAAGGGACACGACTCACAAACGAGAATGGTTCTAAAACAATCACCAGTTTCGTCCGTGAAAATCACCTGCGAGCGAGACCGAATGAATCGATCGACGGCGCAAATGTGCATCTTGCAATAGTGAGGAATCGGCTTCGAGTGGGGGTGTAGATGAGTGGTTTTTGACAAAACGGCCGTATTTTTTGGGATTCCTTGTCTGTGCAGTCGAGTGATTCGAGGCAAATGTTCTTGATATGCCCTACGACCATTGGTTTCGGCGTGATACGATTTTCCCCTCGCCTCGGACGGCCCTATTGGCAGGATCGTCAACCGAACGAGTGCGTCGCAAATTTTCACCTGTATTGTTTTTGGTATATGGAAGCTGGAATCGTTGGTTTGCCGAATGTTGGCAAGAGCACACTATTTAACGCACTCACTTGCTCCCGAGCGGCGCAAAGCGAGAATTATCCCTTTTGCACGATTGAGCCGAATGAAGGGATTGTGAGTGTCCCTGATGACCGTTTGACTCGCATCACGCAGTACATCGTTCCGCAAAAAACGATTCCGGCGATGTTGAAGTTGGTCGACATTGCGGGCATTGTCAAAGGCGCGAGCGAGGGGCAGGGATTGGGGAACAAGTTCCTTAGCCACATTCGCCAAGTCGATGCGATCGTCCAAGTGGTTCGCTGTTTCGAAGATCCGGACGTGACTCATGTTTCGGGAACCGTCGACCCATTGTCGGACATCGAAACGATCGAAACGGAATTGATGTTGGCTGACATTCAGACGCTCGATAACTCGCTGGCAAAAGCTCAACGTTCAGCACGAAGCGGTGACAAAGAGGCGAAACTGCGAGTGGCTGCGATCGAAAAGTGCAACGAGCATTTGGCAAAGGATATGCCACTGCGAACATTGAGGCTGCCCGAAGCCGAACAGGAAGCGATTTCGAGTTACGGTTTAATGACGGCCAAGCCGGTGTTGTATGTGGCCAATGTCGGTGAAGATGACTTGGAAGGAAAGGATCCGTTGGTGGCGAAAGTTCGCGAATACGCGGAGTCGGCGGGGGCCAGCGTGGTCTGTGTTTGTGCGAAGCTTGAGGCGGAGATTGCTGAGCTCGACGAATCGGACCGGAGCGAAATGTTGGCCGATTTGGGATTGACGGAGCCGGCACTGAATCAGATCGCACGAGAGGCGTATCGGACGCTTGGTTTGCAGAGTTACTTTACCGCAGGCGAAAAAGAAGTCCGTGCATGGCCGGTTCCAATCGGAGCAACCGGGCCTCAGGCGGCAGGTGTGATTCACAGCGATTTCGAACGTGGATTCATTCGAGTGGAAATCTACTCGCTTGACGATCTCGAACAATACAAAAGCGAGAAAGAGATTCGACAAGCGGGTAAACTGCGTGTCGAAGGCAAAGCGTACGTCATGCAAGATGGTGACATTTGCCACTTCCTTTTCAATGTCTAATTAGCACGTCCAATTGACAAGCGTCGTTCCCAAACGGTGGTGCCCTGCTGCCGTTTCAGAAACCTTTTTTGGCTCGGTCATGGCGGCTAGAAGCCACCGTGGCTGGTTCCACTCCTCCCGAGAAATACATGAATAAAATGTTGATACCGATTCTATTTGCCTTGGGCACTGCGATCTTTTGGGGGTGCTATGGACCTGCGATTGGGAACGCGCAATCACCCCGCGGTATCGATGGCCGTCCGATGGTTCCACCGGAGGGCTGGACTCCTTTTAAACCCTACGTGTTTATTGGAATCGCCTACTTGGTCATCGCCATTGCAGGCGGTTTGATAATGATGAAGGTAAAAGGGGACACCTTTAGTTATAGCGGATCGCATTTTGCCACAGCAAAGTGGGGTTTCCTAGCGGGGACGCTCGGTGCGGGCGGAGCGCTTTGCTTGACCACTGCGATGATGACAAGTCGGGGCAATGCGTTACTGATCATGCCGATTGTATTTGGCGGTGCAGTTTCGATTACCGCTTTGGTTTCGGTACTTCGGTTGCACGCGGCAACGGTGGTCAGTCCGATGTTGTGGGTCGGAATGTTGGTCACGGTCATCGGCGTGGTGATCGTCGCGAGAAACACGCCTCACGGTCATGCGGGTCCCGCGAAGTCAAGTGCGGCCGAGGCTGATCCATTGCATGGTGGTGAAGTTCACGCGGTCGAAGAACCGCTCACTTGACGTTCGGAGGACGAAGTCCAGCGTGCGCTACTGTCGAATCAGTTTTCGGAAAGCTTCGGTCAATTTCTTGGTTACTGGACCTGGTTTTCCATTGCCGATCGTGCGGTCATCAATCTTAACCGCAGGGATCACTTCAGCGGCACTGCCCGTTAGGAAACATTCGTCTGCGACGTAGACGTCGTAGCGGGTGATTGGAATTTCGCGGACCTTGATTTTCTCTTGCTCCGCCAATTCCAGAACCACATCACGAGTTATCCCTTCGAGGATTCCGGCATCCATTGGTGGTGTGATCAACACGCCATCGCGCACCAAGAAAATGTTGTCGCCGGTACATTCGGCGACTTCTCCTTTATGATTCAGCATCAAAGCTTCGATACACCCTGCTTTCAAGCCTTCGATTTTGGCCATGATGTTGTTCAGGTAGTTGAGCGACTTGATCCGTGGGCTTAACGCGGCGGGATGATTGCGGATTGTCGATGCCGTGACCAATTGCAAACCATCGCGATAGTATTCCTCGGGATACAACTTGATGGTGTCCGCGATTATGATCACTTGCGGGTTACTGCATTTAAACGGGTCGAGGCCTAGTGGTCCGACACCGCGCGTGACGACCAATCGGATGTAGCCGTTTTCAAGGTCATTCGCGGCGACGGTCGAGTTTACGTCGATTGACATCTGGTCAAGCGAAATCGGGATGGGAAGCGCGATCGCTTGCGCCGAATCCCACAATCGCTTGAGGTGTTCGCGGAGACGAAAGACCTTGCCGCCATAGATCCGCATCCCTTCAAAAACGCCGTCACCGTAGAGTAGACCGTGGTCAAACACGCTGACTTTTGCATTTTCGCGATCGAAGTACTCACCGTTGATATATATTTTTTGGCTCATAATGCGTAACAACGCTGGGGAAAGAGGTTAGTCAATGTCTTGTGCCGTGACTGCTTGAATGACGGCAGAGTCGAAATAGTTTATTGCCATCGCAGCGTCAACCACAATGGATTGAGCGGCGATCCCGCTACTTCGTGGGCTGAGTAAAAACGCAGCCGTGTTGGCCACTTCTTTGGTCGAAACGGCACGGCCGCGAGGGATTACTTTTTCCGCATAGAGGTACGAATCAACATAGCCCGGGATGCCTGCCGAAGCACTCGTTTTTAGCAGTCCGGCCGAAACCGCATTGAACCGGACTTCGCTAAACCGGCTGAACGACTTGGTCAAAAACGCAAGCGATGATTCCAATGCTGCTTTGATCGGAGCCATGAAGCCATAGCTTTCGCTGGCCATGCGAGTGGTGCTAATGCCGATCGTTACGATAGACGCGTCCGCCGAAAATTGGTCCTTTAACGCATTGCATACGCTGATCAACGAATAAGCGGAAATGTCGACCGCTTGCAAGAATTGCTTTCGCGTTGTTTCGTGGAAAGGCCGAATACCTTCCGGGTAATCAGCAAAGGCAATCGAATGGACCAAACCGTCAATTCGGATCCCTTCGGACGCAATCTGTTCCGCCAGCGCATCAATTTGCGATTGATCTTCGACATCGCAAACGATCATCTTCTCTCCATCGAGAAGCTTAGCCAAACTCTCTTTTCGCGATTCGCTTCGGACGCTGTAGATCACACGGGCACCCGCTTGGCTGAGAATGCGTGAAATTTGGTAGGCGACACTTTTCTTGTTCGCGACACCCATCACAAGGACTGTACGATCGCGTAGACCCAAAAAATCGAGACTTGGTTCGTGAGAAGGTTTTTGATTCATTTCATTTCGTTAGGGTTGCGACGGAGCAAGCAAAATCAAGTCGCGTGGCAATTTTGCCGTTGACGATCATTTTTCCCGTCAGGAAAAACGCGTTGCTGACGCGATCCTTCAATACCGCATGGACTTCGACCGTGTCACCAGGCCGAACCATCTGTTTGAACTTGACGTTGTCCATGCGTGTGGCGACAGGAACCGTCGCCGATTGCATCGATGTTGCCGACTGCATCGATGTGATTTCCGCCAACAAGATCGCTCCGGCTTGTAAGCAGCATTCACATTGAATGATCCCCGGGACGATTGGATGCCCAGGAAAATGGCCCTGGATAAAAAACTCGTCTTCGTGGAAAGTTTTCCGGCAGACGATTTCCGATTCGGTTTGCGAAACGATTTCGTCCAACAAACGCATGGGGCTGCGATGCGGAATCATTCGTTCGATTTTCTCAGCAGTCATCTCGTCGGCACTCGCAGTCTTGAAGGCGTGTTTCGCGGACCATTCGACGCGAAAACGCCGCATTTCGTCAACCCGGCTTCCACTACCTTTGCTTTTCATGGGCAAAGTCAGTTTTTCAAGTGGTGCTAACAGCCATCCGGAAGCGTTAACCGGGCATCATGGCATTCTTATGCTTTTACAGCGAGCGAGGATGAGTCTATCCGTCGCCCTCACTTGGACATCGAATTTGCCCAGATCCTCTTCCAGCCGACCTGTTCAACCGGGCGTGCTTGGTTGTAACTTGTAGAGTGTGGATTCAACGGGGTCGCGTCGTGAGCGGCAAGGCGCTCCGAAACATGGCACTCATCCCCATTTGCCGTTAACACTCTCAATGTCTTTTTGCCGGATTCTTTTTCTATGACAACCTATTTCGCTGCTGGTTCGGCCACGACTTCGCTATCGAGTGATGATTTTCGCGAAGCACTTAATCAAACCTTTGCCGCGATCGGAGCGCCGAAACGGGCCTTGTTGTTGCCCCCCGATGGAACTCGTTTTTTTAGCCGTGCAGGCGAATTGACGATTCTGTGCCGAGACATCCTTGGGGATCGTGTGTCGGACATCATGCCGGCTTTGGGGACGCATTCGGCGATGGCCCCCAATCAACTCGACCATATGTTCCCCGGCATACCGCACGCTTTGTTTCGGCCTCATCTTTGGCGTAGCGATGTCGTGACGCTTGGAACGGTACCGGCCGATTATGTTTCGGAGGTTACCGGTGGGGTTTACAAAAAGCCGTGGCAAGCACAAGTAAACAAACTGCTTCGCGATGGTGAGCACGATTTGATTTTTTCAATCGGCCAAGTTGTCCCTCACGAGGTCATCGGGATGGCAAACTATAACAAGAACATCTTTGTTGGCACTGGCGGTAAGGATGGAATTAACGAGAGTCATTACCTCAGTGCGGTCTATGGCATCGAACAGACTCTCGGGCAAGCGAACACGCCCCTTCGACAAATTCTCAACTATGCGCAAGACAATTTTTGCAAAACGATGCCGCTGCTTTACGCATTGACGGTCGTTGAACAAATGGCTGATGGCACGATGCACACGCGAGGATTGTACATCGGCGATGATCATGAGACCTTTTTTCAAGCGGCCAAGTTAGCCGAAAAAGTAAACATCAAAGACCTGCCTCACAAACCAAAGCATGTCGTTACTTACCTCGACCCCAGTGAATTCAAAAGTACGTGGTTAGGTAACAAATCCATCTATCGCACACGACTTGCGATTGCTGACGGAGGGCGATTGACGGTACTCGGTCCCGCCGTCGAAGAATTTGGCGAAGACAAACAAATCGATACACTGATTCGGAAATACGGTTATCAAACCAAACAACGAGTGATGGAATTGGTTGACGCCAACGAAGACTTGGCAGCTAACCCATCGGCAGCAGCGCACTTGATCCACGGTTCATCAGAAGACCGTTTTGAAGTGGTCTACGCTGCCGGTAAACTCAGCGACGAAGAAATCCACAGCGTGGGCTATACGCCGGGTGATCTTGCCGAGTTGATGAAGCGTTACGATATTGAAACGCTCGAAAACGGTTTCCATACCGACGTCGACGGCAGTGAGTTTTACTACGTCCAAAATCCAGCGCTTGGTCTTTGGAGAGGATAGAGACCTTTCACGGCGAAAAAGGTCTCGATGTTAAGACGTTACGCTATCTCGGCTAACTCTTCGATTTGCTGAGGTGGGAACTGGAATCGGTCGTAATTCGCAGTGCCGACTTCGATTTTGGTCCCATTGAATTGTCGCTGAACGTCGGTAAAGACGCGGCGTGAATAGAGGCAAACTTCAAGCTTCTCTTCGTGACCAAACGTCACCACCGTTGCGTCGCGTTTGTCGGACATCCGAATAGTCTGCTGCAGATGGTTTGCCAATAGTTCCTCGATCAAATCGAGTTTCCCTGTTTGGTAAATGCCGTTGTCGCCGAATTGGGGACGGCGCGTTCGATCAATGTTGTCCGTGACTGTAATGATCGCTAACCCATCATGTAACACACTGGTGAACCGGATCATTGGTTCGGGGCCTTTGTCGCTGATCTCGGCAAGGACTTTGTGGTCACAGCCAAATTGCAATGCAATCGCTGAAACGTTGAAGTCATCACTTGGGCGAACATAAGAGGGATTCGAAAAGCTGATCGTTGCTAACCGTTCGACAGCGTCGATGATGATCGTACTGCACGAATCGTCCATCGTCGCGATTAACCGAGGGTCGCTGTAAATCATCGGTTCTTTTGTGTTGTCACGTCCAGCCAAGTTATCTTGGGCTTGATCGAACGATGACCGATAGCTGAGGACTTTTCGTTCGCTCGGCTCGGCAACCGATGGTGGCGGCAAAATATTCTCAAGCGGTTGGCACGCCCGACAGTGCAGTCGAGAAGCGACGACAGCAGCCAATCCAGTCGTTCCAATTAGAAACCCAAAAACTTGATGAAGCGAATTGCCGCCGACGCGTGCAAAATGGCCCTCCACAAACATTTCATAGCCGCCGAGGATGACCATCATTAAACCAATAATCATGTACAGCATGCTTGTTTTACGACCGCCTCGTCCTTGACGAAGCGGAAAACCGACCAAAGCGATTAGCGACGGGATCGGCATGAATATCCATCCCAACCACGACGGTGTGCCGCTACCGATCAGTAACCATCCAATCAGAATGGATAGAAGCGATACCAGCAGTCTGCCCATGGCATAAACACGAGAAGGAGGTTCGTTCATCGGTTCGATGATGTAACTTACTGGCGAGTCTGTCGACGATGCTTGAAGCTCTTGAAGCGTTTCAACCCAAGCGGTTGCATCGCGATCCATCGCCCCAGGTTTCGTAAGCATGGATATCGTTTGTCGGGATTGGCCAGTTGTGTCAATCGTGAGATAGCCACGAAGTTTATTGAAAGAATCAATTTGTTTTGCAGCCATCGCAACCGCATTACTCGTGCGAATCAACGAGAGTTCGTGAGGAAGCGAAGTTGGATTGGCGTCTTGAGGGTAGAGCTTGATCGGCTCGAAGGAATCCGCCAAAATTTTCCCAATTTGAGCTGGGTCGATCGAACCGGCGAGGTCTTTTTGCATTGCTGCGACGCGTCGTTTGACTTCTTCGGGGTCGCTACTAAGAGATCCGAGATCGCTGACCTTGCTCAGACTTTTTGCGATCTGTTCAAGTTGGCTTGCTTTTTCGTTACGGTCAAAGTTAACGTTGGTCAGATGCACATGTGCATTGTCGGCAAGCCCCTCTTTGATCAAGGTTGCATAGTCCACTTCGCGTGGTGACGCTTTCATTGCCAATGATCGATGCCCGATCGGAATTCCGGACGTGATGGCGAGCGTGGTGCCCCAGAGCAGTAGTAGAAATCCAAAGAGTATCGAGTAACTGCCGCGCGGGCGCGGCGGCGCGTTTCGATTGCTATTTCGTTTTGACGACTTCGGCATGACCTGTTTCTCAGTGGAACACAGAAGGTGTACATGGTTACCTAAGTGAACGCAGGGAACCACTGAAAGCCTAGGTTATGTTTGGCAAGAAATACTCCAAAACCGCAATTCGAAACCGAGTCGCGTGTCGGTTGTGCAGGTGTTCGCGTTTGTAGGGGCCATGAAACATGGCTAAGGGCAAGTTGGTTCAATACCTGGCCGTGCCCGTTTGCAGGAGAGGGAAAACACGAAGCTCGGTAACCGCTTGAACTGTTTTTCCGCAAAGACTAAGGGTCGATTTGGGCCGGTGCTGTTTGCGCGGATTCGGTTTGCGCGGATTCGGTTTCGGGCGTCTTTGGCTCGGTAGTGCGGCAAAAGCCGAGATCGGTCAAGTGCTTGGCGGTTCGTTCGACCGCGAACCGAATCTGTTCTTCACTATGTTCGCATGTGATAAAGAACCGCAGTCTCGCAGCCGATTCATCGACGGCTGGATAAAGAATCGGCTGGACATTGATGCCATCCCCTTTGAGCCGATTTGACAAGCGAAGTGCGACCATCGAATTGCCCGTGATGACGGGGATGACGGGGGTCCCTTCGCTATCACCGGTATCGAGTCCCGCTTGGCGGCAAAGCGAAAGAAACAAATGGCTTCGTTTGCGCAGCAGTTCGACCCGCTCGGGTTCGTCGTCTAAGGTTTGGATTGCCGCCAGCGCTGCTGCGACTTGCGCAGGTGGCATGCCCACACTAAACACGAAACCAGGCGCGGTATACTTGAGCAATTCCACCAATGCTGCACTGCCGGCAATGTAGCCACCGCAAGACGCACCCGACTTACTTAGCGTTCCCATCCAAATATCAACGTCGCGCGCGTCCATGCCGAAATGTTCGGCCATTCCGCGGCCGGTTTTTCCCATCGTTCCAAAACTGTGCGCTTCGTCGACCATTAGCACCGCGCGATGTTTGCGTTTGACTTTGACAAATTCAGGAACATTGGAAAAATCGCCGTCCATGCTGTAGACCCCTTCGATCACGATTAACACGCGACGGTACTGAGACCGCATCTCCGTTAGCATGCGGTCCAGGGCCTCAAAATCGTTGTGCGGGAACGGGCGTCGTCGAGCTCCCGACAACAGCGCCCCTTGTACGATGCTGTTGTGCGAAAGCGAATCGTGCAGGATCAAATCTCCTGATCCGACCAAGTGCCCGATCGTGGTTTCATTGGTTGCGTGACCACCGACCATTAAGATCGATGAGTCGACGCCGATCCACTTGGCGATCGCTCGTTCCAGTTCATTGTGAATCGGTTTCTCACCAGAGACCAAACGGCTTGCTGAAACACTCGTTCCGTATTTCTTAACCGCTTCGGCTGCTGCCTCGGTGACGCGTGGATGTCCGCTCATCCCCAAGTAGTTGTACGATGCGAAACTAATGTAGGGTTTGCCACCGACGACGGTCATGTCGCGGACGATTCCTTCGTGGACAGTAAAATAGGGATTTGGACAGCCCGTCATCTGCATTTGCTGCATCATTGTTTTCAGTCGACGGTACTCGGCGAATTGCGCGATATCGTCTTCCGGTTCGACAGTCGGCATAGCATAGGCGACCGCACCATTGCCCGCTGCTGCAGCGATCGATGGGGGGACGGCGCCGTTTAGAAACGCCACCGCGCGCATCTCACCGCCGGGCGGCAAGTAACGCTCAATTGCTTGGGCGGTTTGGCCGATGGTTTCGATTTCGTCGAGAATCTGCTCGGGGAAACGACCGCCAAAAGTTCGTTCCAAGTTACGTGCGATTTCGAGTCGTTCGAGGCTGTCGAGACTGAGGTCGAGCACGATGTTGGTCTCGAGATCAAGGTGGCTCGCTCGTTCACCTGCGACTTTGCGGATATGTTGCTTAATCGCTTCGATGACCGAATCGTTCAGGTCATCGGCGTTGATCGTAGTGTCATGTCCACTGGCTGCGGCGGCCTGCATCATCGGCTGCAAATCGCTGCCATCGCGATCTGCCGATTCTTCTTCGCGTCGCACCCATTTGGCGATCAACTTCAAATCGCCATCGCGGACCGCGTGCAAACAGGCGTGACGTTGGATCTTTCCACTGCTGGTTTTCGGGACACTGCTATTTCGGATCAAATAAACTGCGTCAGGCGGCAATTCGTGTTCGGCGGTAACGGCGCGGCGAATCGCTTGAAGCTGAGCGTCCCAATCGAGGTCGCGTGCTCGGATCGCTTCGGCCACGATCACCAATTGTTCGCGTCCATCGTATTCCATCGCAAACGCAGCGACCGAGCCTGCCTGGACCGCATGGCTGGCCCGTTCGACCGTCGCTTCGATGTCTTGCGGATACCGATTCACACCGCGGACAATGATCATGTCCTTTAAGCGACCCGAGACGTAAAGTTGCCCGTCGTGTAAAAAACCAAGGTCACCGGTTCGCAAGAACGGTCCTTGATCGTCGGCCGTCCGTGCATAGAAGGTCTGTTCGGTGGCATCCTTACGCTGGTAGTAACCTTTACCAACCGATGGGCATTGGATCCAAATTTCGCCGATCTCGTCGTCGGCGAGGGGCATCAGGGTTTTGGCGTCAACGATTAGGATCGTTTCTTCCGGGAGCACCCGCCCGCAGCCGACCAATGGTCGTGCCAAGTCAGAGTCCGAATCAACGGTGACGACATGTTTTTTGTCGAGTTCCTTCCCGTTGAAAGTTGTGATGACCGGTCGGGTTTCACGTGGTCCACCTGTGACCAACAGCGTCGTTTCGGCCATCCCGTAGCATGGTAAAAACGCATTGCGGCGAAAACCGTAACGCTCAAATCGTTCGCAGAAAGTATTGAGCGTTGATGCGCGGATCGGTTCGGCACCATTGAACGCAATTTCCCAAGTCGACAAATCGACTCCCTGCATCTCTTCGTCACCGATCTTGTCGACACAAAGTTGATAGGCAAAGTTTGGACCGCCACTAATCGAAACTTGGTGTTTCGAAATGCCTTGAAGCCAACGTGCCGGTCGCTGCAGGAACGTCATCGGACTCATCAGCACGTTTGTCTTACCAATAAACATTGGCATCAACACACCGCCGACCAAGCCCATGTCGTGGTAGGTTGGAAGCCATGTCATTCCACAGACTGCCCGGTTGGGCTCGAACGCTTGCAGAATCAATTCACTGTTGGCGACCAAATTACCCTGAGTCAACATGACGCCTTTAGGCGAACCCGTCGAACCGGACGTGTATTGAAGTACTGCGAGGGAATTGCGATCGAGTTTTGGCATCCGCCATTTGTCGATCCGTTGACAGTCAGGGTCATCCGTCCCGAGCAGTTGAACGCCGACGAGGTCATCGTATTTCTGATCGCTCGATAATTGTTCGACCACCGATTTGGTTGACAACGCCCACCGTGTATCGGCATCAACGACGATCGATCGGATTCGGGACGCTTTGCGATTTCGCCGTGGTGGGTAAGCAGGAACGGCTACTGCACCAGCAGCATGGCAAGCGAAAAATCCAATAATGAAATCAAGCCCAGGTGGATAAAGCAGCAAGAGTCGGTCGCCAGCACGAATCCGACATCGATCTTGAAGATAACCAGCCAGCCCGCGGACGCGGTTCCAAAGTTGGGCGTACGTGATCTCCTGTTCGACCGATTCACCATCAGTGAAGCCAAACGCGACATTATCAGCACGGTTTTCCGCCCAATGACGCAGGATCGAGACATAGTGGTCTCGCGGTGGGATCTCGTTTCCAAAAAATCGTTTTAGGTCCACGAACGTAATTACCGCCTGGAATCGATTGACTCGACAGCACCACCCGAACAAGGGGGTGGTGATCCGATTAGAATAACAATGACAAGCACCTAGGATAACGAAGCATCCGCAGGAGTCACTCTGTGATCACATGATTCCGTTTAAATCGGCTGCCAAAACCACAGATAATTCGTCAAAATTGGGGATCGAATGCTGATGGAATCTTTTTTCTCGCACGGAGCGGCGGGATCATAGCTTTGTTCACTATGATATCGAACTTGACGAGGTAACAAAATTTTCGAGGGCGAGTTCTGGTTTCACCAAAAGTCGCCCCTTGTGCCCCCCTAATTCACTATTTGCTGATCGTAAGGATTCATCTGACTTTGACTGATTCCAAAAACTCACCGTCGCCAGCAGAGAACGGTGGTCTTCCTGAGAACGGTGGTCTTCCTGAGAACGGTGGTCTTCCAGAGGACGGTGGTCTTCCTGACGCTGCATCCGGGGAGGTTTTCGGTGGCGAACCGTCGCCATCTCCTACGGAGCATGCCGAGATAAACGAATTAGTGCGTGCTGGGAAGAAGTCGTCTCGCTACCTTTGGCGGGCTGGCTTCGCTTGCTTGGTCACCATTTTACTGGTTTGGCTTGCGCAGAGTTTCGCTCCGAGCACCGATCATCAGATGGCCAATTTCGCTACGTTTGCGATCGCGCAATTCGGCATCCTGTTCGTTCTCTACAAACTGCATCGCTACGTTTCCGCAGTTGGCGGATCGGTTTGGACCGTTCCACTCTTGACTGTTGCACCGATTGCGCTGTTCTTATGGCTATATCAGTTTGATGGATTCAGTGGCGAGATGGTGCCTCAATGGAAGCCCCGGTATTGGGGTGAAGAAAAGATTCCACGGGTCGCGATTGACAGCAGTCAGGCCAGGGAATCGCTTCCAATCTCTGACGCGGCCATGGCCTTGGAGCCGTCGAATGGCTTTCTTGGGAACTCGCGTACGGGCGTGATTCCACAGCGGCTTTTTGGTGTCCCTGAAAATGCCGAGCAAGTCGAAATCCTTTGGGATCAGGGGATCGGCGAGGGGTGGTCTGCGTTCGCAGTATCGAATGACTCGGCCGTGACGCTTGAACAACGCGACGACCTTGAATGTGTCAGTTGTTATCGACTAGGGGACGGCCATCTTAAGTGGATTGTTGAACATCCCGCGCGGCATGAAGACACGCTCGGCGGCGTCGGCCCTCGCTCCACACCCACCATCGACGGGGATCGAGTCTATGCACTCGGAGCGACAGGTAAGTTGTGGTGTTTGAACTTGAAAAACGGTGACGTGGTCTGGACGGTCGATCTTGTGGAACTAGCCGGTTGGGATGTCGAAGCATCTGAAGCGTTGATTTCATGGGGCCGCGCAGCCTCACCGCTACTGGTCGATGGATTGTGCATCATTCCGTTTGGCGGCCCTGCATCGGACGCATCGATTCCACCGTCGGAGCTTGCCACAGCAGGCCGCAGCTTAATCGCGTTAGATGCTCAGTCGGGCGAAATACGATGGACTGCTGGCGAGGACCAAATCAGTTACGCTTCGCCCGTCGTGTTAACGTTGGCAGGAAAACAGCAAATCGTCACGGTAAACGAAGCGAGTGTGTCGGGACACGAAATCGCGGACGGTTCGCTCCTTTGGTCATTCGATTGGCCTGGCCGGTCCAACGCGAATGCCTCTTGTTCCTCCGCTATGCCCGTTGGCGAGAACCGATTCTTGATCGGCAAAGGTTACGGTGGCGGCAGTGCCTTAGTGGAAGTATCCAAGGATGCCGAAGGAAATTGGACGGCCGAGGAAGTTTGGATGTCGGGCCGAGTATTGAAAACCAAGTTCACGCATGCGTGTGTCGACAACGCAACCGCCTACGCGATTAGTAATGGAGCACTGCAAGCAGTCCGAGTCGAGGATGGAAAACGTCTTTGGGAACAACCGCGAAGTGACCGAGCGGCTCAAGGTCAAATCTTGCTTTGTGAAGACACGATTGTGATGCAAACCGAACCGGGGGAAGTGGTGTTGGTTCGCGCGACGCCGACGGAGTACAGCATCTTGCTGCGGTTACCTGCGATGAGTGCGAAGACATGGAACATTCCCACGGTCGCCGGTCGGCATTTGATCGTCCGCAACGACCGACAGGCGATTTGTTTCTGGCTGCCACCGCGCGAATAGGATCGGCCTCGCTCGCATTGACATGATTCGCTCACTTTGCCATGAATTGCTCGCACCATTTCATTAACGCTTGCGATGCTTCGGCTTCTTCGCTAATCACACCATTCGCACCTGCCTTTTTCATTCGGGGCACGTTCCCCAGGTATCGGCACCTGACCAAAATCGATGCCTTTGTGTTGATCAAGCGGATCGCGGTGACAATTTGGCGGGCAGCGTTATCATCGGGAACTGTGACAACGGCCAAAGCGCAATCTTGAACGTTTGCCCTTCTCAACACCATGACGTCACGTGCGTCACCGGTGACGGTATGAAAACCATGTTGAGCAAATGCGTAAAGGTTGATGGGACTAATGTCCATCAAGCAAACATGAAGCCCCGTTGTTTCGAGCCGCGATGCGGTTTGGCGTCCGATAACACCCAAACCAATCACCACAGCTTGCTTGGAATCCTTGTCATCGACAACGACGCTCGTATCACGATCATGTTCGATGGCCAATCGATCGGTCCATTGAAGCCCAAACTTCAAAAGCTGGGGCGTGAGAATTAACGTCCCAAGGGCAATAAAGAGCATCCGGTTGTATTGAGACGCCGACACCAACCCTTGGCTCACACCTCCTGCCAACAGCAAAAACGAGAATTCGCCAAGCTGAGCAAGTCCGAATCCCATCCCGATCGAGGGTTTCCATTTCAATCCGGTAAGCCGTAGCGAGATGGCGGCGGCGATTCCCTTTACCAGCAACATGCCGACCAACAATGCCGAGAGCAGCAGCGGCTCTCGAAAAAAGACCGCCGGATCGAACAGCGTCCCAAGCGTCACAAAAAAGACGGCTGAAAACGATTCGCGAAACGGCAGTACCACCGTGTCGATCTGTTTGCTGAGTCGATTGCCGCTGAGGATCATTCCCGCTGCCAATGCCCCGACAGCGGCTGGTAAGCCAAGCCAAACCGCACCCCAACAAACCCCACCAAGCAAGCACAACGTGAACAAGATGACCAACTCGACACTGCGAAGTTTGACCAGTAATGCGACGAGCATCGATGCGACCAGCCTTCGCAGCAAATAAATCGCAACAACAAAGGTGAGCGATTTGCCTGCAAGCAACCCGTAAATGCCGATTGTCGGTGCTTCCCCTTGGTGGGTCAGCAGCGGCAACAGCAGCATTAAAGGTACTAGTGCAACGTCTTGGAACAAAAGGATTGCGATGGCACGCTTTCCATGCGGGGTCGTGGTTTGACCCCATTCCGAAAGAGCCTTAAAGACGAGTACCGTGGAACTTAACGCGCCGGCCGCCCCGATCAATATCGCTACGTTGGCTGTAAAACCGTACGCCAAACAGGCCACGCTGAGCGGAACTGCAACGAGTAGCATTTGGGTCAAACCGCCGACCAAAAAATAGCGGCTTAGTCGAGCCAGTTCATCGAGCGAAAACTCGATTCCAACGGCAAACAGCAAGAACAACGCACCGGCGGACGCCAGAATTTCAAGCTCATGGTTCTGTTGGGAAACAATCCCCAATACACCTTGTCCGATCAAGGCACCCACGACCAAATAGCCGACCAATAGCGACACGCCAATCCGTTTGCAGGTCGCAACCGCGATCAAACCAGCGGTCAACACAATCAACAGGTCGAAGGTGATTCTTGAGAGATCGTCCATCGAAATTCCACACGCAGTGTATCAATCGGTCAGTACGGACGAATTTGACCGATTCGACCGGTTTACGCTACGGGGTTTCTTCCGCAATCGACCGCGAATGGGGATAGCCGGAACGCGGTGTCCGAGGCAATTCCTCGATCCATCCCGCCGGTATCGGTTCTTGGCGAGTCCCATGAGGCTCGAACCGTCGTGGAAAACCGAGCGTTCGGGAAGGGTACTGAGCCCATCTCGCATTCGATTCCCTATCGCTGCTAACGGATTGTTGTTGTTGCAATTCGACGTCCGGAATCTGCAATTCGTCGACAATGGGCTGCGTGCTTAGCTCATTGGTCGCATCGGCGTTTTCGTTGGTCATCTCAAACGGTTGATCCAGAACGGAGGGACCGCGAAGATGTCGATAAAAACTTGGTGGCAAATCGATCGTTTCGGTTTTGCGTCGCGGTGCCTTCGCTTTGACGGTTCGTGTTGGGTCGGTCTCGAAACTGACCATTTGGTTGGATGACTTCGTGTCACTCGAAACGACCGCTTGCGTGACGCCGCTATTGGTATTGTTTGATTTTTCCATAACACTGGCGGGGCGATTCAGTCCCGGCAGCAACTTGATGGTCGGATCGGAAATGACGACGCCGCCACCGCGACCTTCGAAACGGACGATCAAACTCAATTGTTCGTTGTACCCGCCAACTTCGTCCCACGGACACCAAACGCTATAGGAAACACCCATCGACGTTCGGCTCATGTATTCGGCAAACTGATCGGCCGTGAAGACGAACTTGCGTTCCGGTTTCGCGGTCGTGGGGTTCAAGTCATCTGCATCGAATGCGTAGACCGCTAACCCGCCATCGACCTTAACGGGATCAGGATCGTTTTCGTTGTAGAAATAAATACGGCCACCAAATCCTCGCACGCCTGGCTTTTGAGGTTGATGCAAAACCGTGTCGGTCCAAATCACCATCATCCGAGTTGGAACGACCGCTTCTTCTTCCTTGTTGAAAAAGTCCGGCGACCATTTCACTCGGTCGGGAACAAATTGACATCCCGCTGTTAAAACGATTGTGACAATCAGCGTGCAAAGACAACTAGAGGTGTATCGGTGGTTGTTTGTGTCCTTCATTACAAACCACTTCCTATCGCATTTGGTGCGGACAACATCGTATCGGGTGAAGAGAGGCGCCCGGGCGGCAGCGTGTTGTCGGGCATTGGGCTTGCGGACCATATTGGATCGGCAAGGTTTTCCACTGTCGTTTCCATTGTGTTATCCATAATATTGCCTGATCCGTTGATCACCGGATTTTGCATCGAGGAATGAGCTGGCTGCAGAACACTCATTTCATTTGGGATCTCACTCGGTTCCATTACCATGTTCTGACCGCGCGGGTCATCGTGCGGATAAATGACGTCGACACCGAAATCCTGGTAGTTCCCTGAGAACAACGATTCGGTTGTCGGGTCGCTGACGATTTCGCCATGCAAGTTAAACACGTCGCATGCACACCAACTCATTCGAGCCATCTCGGTTTGTTTGAGGCGTTCCATGTCCGCAGGCGAACGAACAATGTGAGGCGTCAGGATGATCAATAATTCAGCGCGACGATTCGAAACCGAATCGTAGCGGAACAAGTGTTTGATCAGCGGCAGGTCACCAAGCCATGGGACTTTTCGATGATGCTGTTTTCGATTGTTCGAGATCAATCCACCAAGGATAATCGTCTCGCCATCCGCGGCACTCACTGTCGCTTGGGCACTGGCCACGTTCACTCGCGGGCTACGGACGACCGTTCCATCGGCAGTCGCGGATACCGGAATGCCTTCGGATTCAGGTCCTACTTCTGACTTCTCGGCATCAATTTCCATCGTCACGTTGCCTTCGGGGCTGATTCGCGGAGTGACGCCAAGAATCAAACCGACGTTCTCCAGTGTGATCGTGTTCTGCTGGCCAATTTGGTTGATGGTCGATCCGGTGATTCGCGGCACGCGTTGCCCAACCTGGATAAACGCGGGTTGGTTGTCGAGCGTCAGAACCTGTGGCCGACTAAGAACTTCCAAGCGACGTGATTCTTCGAGAGCCCGCAGTAGCACACTGACGTTTTCGCTGCTAGCCGACAAAACCAAACCACCAAAGCCCAGTTCCGCATTAGCGCGTCCAAGATCAAAATTGGAAATCCCTTGGCCACCAATATTTGCTGCATTCGCTATCGCTTGTGCTGAGCCACTGTTGCCAAGTGGATCGGTGCTATTGAAATTTAAACCAGGTTCATTCGTCGCGGAGATCACATTGTCTTGCGTCGTTGATGTCACCGCGCCGCCAGGCGAAGTCACATTGGTTGTACTGGTCACGGTCAATAAGTCACCAAGCAAACTACGGTCGAACAAGACCGAATCTTGGATCCCCAATTCCACTCCGAATTCGTCGGTATTGTTTAGCAACACTTCGGCGATCAATACTTGGATCATCACTTGTGGCGGTTGTTCGTCGAGCTTTTCGATCATCATTCGCACTTCGTTGAAATAGCGAGGCGTTGCGCTGACGATCAATTTGTTCGATACAGGTTCGGGGACGACGACGACTTCCTTTTCAAGCTGTGCGTACGGGTTCAGCACGGCCGGTGAAGCGTTCTCGACTTGCCGTGTGTTTCGCAAAAATTCGTTAATGGCCAAAGCCACATCCACCGCCGGCGAATTTTTCAATTGATAAACGGTGTTCTGACGCTGCATTGCATCGGCTTCGTCCAATCGTAAAAGCAAGGCGTCGACAATTCGCAAATCACCGTCCGAACCCGTTGCAATGATACTGTTGCTGCGAATATCAACGGTGAACCTTAGCGGTGCCAACGACGATTCACCCGGTGAACTTGACAATTGAGCCGACGTGACGGGGTCCGCCCCGGCCCGACTTGGCAGTAGCGAGCGAAGCGTTTGTATCAAGCTTGCTGCATCGCCATTTTGGATCGGGAAAATTTTGATCTTGGCGACCATGCCGGGCGAGTCGAGTTTTTCGATCAAGGCCTCGATCACATCGAAATTTTCGGCCGGAGCTGAAATGATCAAGTTGTTCTTCCTCGCATCCACGGTGATTTGGATGTTTTCCAGAATCCCCGAGATAATCGATTGGCCGCGGTCATCAAGCATTAATTCCATCGCAGTCGATGTTGCCGCGGAATTTGTACCGTCGATGGTGTTGCGAAGCGTTTCAGCAACGTCGGCCGCGAGACTATTTTGAATCTCGAATACGCGCGTTCGTTGGACGGTCTCTCCGTCGATCGTATCAAGCCGCTCGACCAAGCGAGCTACCTCGATCATGTCGCGAGGAGCCGCATGGACGATCAATGAATTCGTGCGAATATCGATCGTCGACATGACTTGTGGTGCTAGGTCGCCTTGGCGGCGAGCGAAGAAGCTATTGATGGTTCTTTGAAGCGCTGCTGCCGAAGCATATTTGAGTCGAAATAGGTTGAATTGACTCTCTGGAGGAACCGGTTGGTCCAATTTCGCGATGAGTTCCTTGAGCGCCGCGACCGCGTCACCCCAACCGAGCAGTAACAACGCGTTCGGTTTACCGAGTGGTGTCACGATCGCGCGACCTTGCCGTGTTCCAAGCAAACTCTCTTGCGTTTGTTCGATCAAATCGGAAATGCCCTGCGAATGGGTATGCTGAAGATAGATCACTTCGATCGCAGGTTGTGTTTGCCGGCTGAGCAATTCCAATTCGCGGATGATCTCGGATAGTTGATCTAAGTCTTGGTCGCGCCCACGCAAAATGATCGCATCCAAATCGGGCAACGTTTCCACTTCCACGCCTTCGAGTTGCGGCAGGGAAGGAGGTATTGGGCGTGGCGCGGCAGGTTCCGAACGATTGGTATCACTCTGCGGATTGCTCGTTGGTGGTGGTAGATCTTGGGCCGCTTGGGTGCTCGCTTGTTGGATCCCTGTTAAGCGGAATAGCATCCTCGAACGCTGGTCACCTAATGCCGCGCCATCGGTGTCGGGAACTTGTGATGGCGAGCGATTGTTTTGTGACGAATCGATCAGTTGTTTCACACCGGGCTGAACTTCACGGCGAAGCATCAGCACTCGCTGTTGAGGTTGGTTCGTTAGCGCCGTCGATTGACGTTGGAACCGCTGGACAATCGCCGTTAGCAGGCGTCCAAATTGGTCCACGACGTTGGCGGGGCCGTCGAGTAAGACATCTTCTCGGTCAAGATCAAATCCGATTCGCAAGATTCCCGATGAGGTCGTCATCGAAAATTGGCCGGGAATTATTCCATTGGAGCCTTGAGCGGTTTGCCCATTGCTGACCTGAAGCCGTTCACCAAAGAGCCGCAACACATGATCGCGAATCGCTTTGGATTGGCCTGTGGGAAGGGGAAGTATGCGGCGAACACTTTCCACATTGGCGGGAACAGGTGACTTTTCGATTTGCTGCGTATCGGGAAGCCGAACGGGTGAACCGGGCTGCGCCTTCGGAGGCAGTAATCGAACGGTGCTTGAGGAGGGCGAGTTGGATGTCGCCGCATCGGAATTCGCCACATTCGCGGGCACGGTATCTACCGTAGGTGCTTGATCGAGCCGCTGAAGCACTTGAGCCAACAATTGGTGCGCCCAAGGCGGGCCTTCGAGCACCAGTCGGCCGTTTTCGTTGTCTGACTGCATATGAACATTTGGGGCACTTTCGACCAACGGAGAGAATGCCGTCTCGATTTCCGCCGGCGTCTTGTGTCGCATTGCGTACGAAACGATCGTCGGGACTTTGGGCGCGGTCGTCGGGACTTTGGGCGCGGTCGTCGGGGCTTTGGGCGATTGTGCGCTGCCCCATTCGACGCCTAGCAAGATGCTTAGCATGATGGGGAATAGGAATCGATAATGCTGCCGAACCTGATGCATCCTTGCTTCCGGCTTTCTTTGAAAGGGAGGTCTCGCGGTGGGAACTTCGTCGTTTTCGTGTTCTTTCGTTTGAATGCTAGGAAAACGGAAAAGCAAGTGTCAAGGTAAGAATGTGGCACCCCACGTGGTTTTACTAGCAATAGGTTCGTGACGTTACGCCTCATCCTTCTTGCCGGTCGCTTCCGCCTCTTTTGCTTCTTCCCATGGATTTTTCCACGCGGTCCACGCGTTTAGATAGGCGCCGTAGGCCTCGCTGGCATCGGCACGTTCTTCGATCCATTGCTTTGCCGAACGGACCAATTGGATTTCTTTGTCTAGCGTCGTTTTCCCCATCATCACCATCGCACGAAGAAAAACGAAATAGGTGTCGAGAACATCGCAACGACAATAGTCACTGATCGCCATGTATTTCCCTTCGTCGGCTTGCTGTTGGACTTGGTCGCCTGTGGTATCCATTTTCCCTGGTTTGCTGATCAACTTGGAAATCAAGTTCAGGCCTCCATTGCATCGTGCGGCTCCAAAATTGGTGATCAATTCCTGCAAGTCCAAGTGAGCGTCGGTACTGAACCGATTTCGCGGCGAACGATAACCGTCGGACTTGAACCACGCTCCGATCGAGATGCCGTACCGGAATGCAGCCAATTCCATGATCGGCAAATCGAACGAGCGACCATTGAATGTCACCCACTGTGGTCTGCCGTACAATTCCCAGCCGCGCCAAAAATGCTTGGTAATCACGTGCGGCCGAAATTCAGGTTCGTCAAGAGAGACGATATCAATCAGTCGCAGATCCGGTGCAATTTTGGCAATCACGACCGAGATCGGGATCTGAAACGTGTAAGGAATAAACGTCGTTCCGTTCTGCTCGACCAGTTCATCCTGGTAGGTCGCGATGGCCTGTTCGGCAGTCAACCCTTGACCGCCGTAGCGAACAGCCGAAATGAGTTCACCGTCCGCAATGCTTTCCACGTCGAAGATTAAATGAGAAACTTTCTCGGCCATCGGAATCCTTTTCAATTTGGATCTTGGCCGGATCGTATTGAAATCGCGAAGTTCGACGCGAGGTAGGCTGTCCGGCTGTAGACCGCTAGGATAGCAAACAATCGGTGCTATCGCATCATCCGTCCACTCCTATCACTACCATCGCACCATGAATCCACAAAGTCATGTCACCATCAATCGCAAACGGTTACTAGAGCGTTTCCTACGTTACGTCCGCATCGACACCGCAGCGGACCCTAGCAGCGACGGTTATCCTAGCAGTGATAAACAACGCACGCTGGCTGAACTGCTAGCGGATGAATTGGCAGCGATGAGCATCACGGACGCGCATATCGACGAAAACGCTTTGGTGTGGGGCACGGTTCCGGCAACCAATGGTGGCGGCAGTCCTACGGTAGCGTTAGTCGCTCATGTCGATACGTCGCCGGAAGCTCCCAGTGACTCGGTATCGCCTCAAGTGATCCAAGCCTACCAAGGGGGCGACATTTCACTGCCGGCGGGAAACGCAATCACACTCGCGGGTTGCCCCGCACTTGAGTCGCTTGTTGGCAAAACGCTCATCACCACCGACGGTCGAACTCTGCTTGGCGGCGATGACAAGGCTGGCGTCGCGATCATCATGGAACTCGCACAAACACTCATTGAGAACCCCCATTTACAGCACGGTGAGGTGCGTGTGCTGTTCACGTGTGACGAGGAAATTGGACGCGGGACGGACAAAATCGATTTGGCAAAAGTGGACGCCATGGTTGCCTACACGATCGATGGCGGTGGAGCGGGCATCGTCGATGTGGAAACCTTCTCGGCGGACGCGGCGACGGTGCATTTCACTGGATACAATATTCACCCCGCGATCGCCAAAGGGGTGATGGTTAATGCAATGCGAGCTGCTGCCGACTTTATAGCCGGGCTTCCTCGCATGCATTTATCACCGGAATCAACTTCCGAACGCCAAGGCTTCATTCATCCCCATTCAATTCATGGTGGTGTGGGCGACGTGACGGTGGAATTGATTTTACGGTCATTTGATTCGAAAGAACTCGCCGACTACGCTGACTTGGTTCGAAAAACCGCCAACGCGGCCGCCGAAAAGACGCAAGGCGTAAAAGTGTCGGTGGACGTGCGACGCCAATACCGCAATCTCCGCGAAGGGCTCGAAAAGCTTCCTCAAGCGGTCGATTTTGCGGAACAAGCGTTCCAAAATCTTGGACGAAAGTGCTCCAAAGAAATTGTCCGTGGTGGCACCGATGGAAGCCAATTGACCGAAAAAGGTTTGCCAACCCCTAATCTTTCGAGTGGTCAACACAATATTCATAGCGTGACTGAATTTGCGTGCCTTGACGAAATGGCCCAGGCGACCGAGCATCTAGTGGAATTGTTGTCGCTGTGGAATGAGCAGCGAAGCTAATCAATAGGAACCAACGCGCTAGCGAGTAAATAGAATGTCAGAACTAACGTCCGAATCCATCCACGCGGCCATCGCTTCTCATCCCGACCCTGAAACTGGTCGGACACTCGAGTCGATGGGACAAATCAAAGATATCGTCGTTGAGGGCAATTCCGCGACCATCACGCTTGGAATCACGTCCCACTCACGGCCCATTGCTGACGAAGTCGCTGACGCCATTGAATCCAAAATCGTCGCAGTGATTCCGGGGACGAAAGTCGAAGTCAAATTTGTCGATCATCCACGGCCACCTGCTCGCCTGGGCCAGGTTGGCTTGCGAGTCAAAAGCGTGATCGCGGTCGGTAGCGGCAAAGGAGGAGTGGGAAAGAGCACCGTGGCTGCCTCGATTGCACTAACGCTTCGGCAACTGGGATCGAAAGTCGGTTTGATGGACGCCGATGTCTACGGGCCGAGCATTCCGCATTTACTTGGACTGTCAGGTCGCCCGTCGGTCAGCGCCGAAAAGAAGATCGAGCCGATCATGCTGACCGAGCCAAGTTCGCTACCACCGATGCCTGTGATGTCGATGGGATTCTTGGTCGAGCCCGATCAGGCGGTGATTTGGCGTGGCCCGATGCTGCATGGATCGATCAACCAATTTCTCGGCGAAACCAATTGGGGTGAACTCGATTACTTGGTGATTGACTTGCCACCTGGCACCGGTGATGTCGTACTGACGCTCTCTCAGGCGTTGCCGCTTGCCGGCAGCGTGGTCGTTTGCACGCCGCAGGAAGTGGCACTCCTTGATGCGATCAAGGCAATCAGCATGTTCCGAAAAGTGAACATCCCGATTCTTGGCATGGTGGAAAATATGAGCGGGTTCCAATGTCCCGGATGCCATAAGACCTATGACATCTTTGGTCGAGGTGGAGCCAGAGAGAAGGCAGAAGAGTTGAAGGTTCCATTCTTAGGCGATTTGCCAATCAACATCGATCTTCGAACCGCAGGCGACGAAGGCCAATTGGCACAAATGATCGCCGAAAATGCGACTGCACAAGCGCCGCTTGAATCGGTTGCAAAAGCCCTTGTTCGAACGATTACTGCCAAAGCAGCACAGAACCCACCGAAGCCGACGCTGCCGACGTTGTAATCGCCGCTACCCGCCGTGCTGCTGAACAACCGCGTCGATCTGATCGACAATTTCCTTGGACCGTCGCCCAGCATTGCAGGTTTCAAGAATTTGGTCGGGTCGTCGTGCTCCAACCAAAGCTGCGGTAATGCCTGGCTGCGAGACTGCCCAGCTGATCGAAAGTTGGGCGATCGTCATACCGCTCGCATCGGCGATCGGTTGCAGTGCGTCAAGTATGTCATGCGTCCGACGTCTCGCTTCACCTTGAAAGATGGGATACTTCGGACGACTGTCACCTTCGGCAAATTGGTGGTCGCGAGTAATTTTCCCGGCTAGCAATCCTTTCATCAATGTCCAATAAACGTAGACATTACAGTCATCAACAATACATTCAGGAACCAATTCATTGAGTGCTTCGCGCTGCAATAGATTCAGTGGCGTTTGAATGGCATTGCAAGCCGCAGAATTGGCAAACGCTCGGCGTTGGTCCGCAGTAATGTTGCAAACACCGGTGTCTCGGCATAGACCACGGCGTTGTAGCGTTGCAATCGTGGCAGCGGACGTTTCGATGTCGATGTTGGGATCAACCATATGCAACATTAAAAGGTCGAATTGATCGATTCCAAGCCGTTTCAGTGACTCCTCGGCATCGGCGGTCAATTGTTTCTCGGAGCCATCAATGGCACGCTCGTGCGACGCGGTCCACCGCTGGCCGACTTTGCCAATCACGTAAAACCGCTCGCGATGTTTACGTAAAAACTCGCCAAGAATCCTGTCGCTTTCTCCGTCATAGCCATAGCTGAATGCTGTGTCAAACGTAGTAATGCCGTTGTCGATGGCCGCTTGGATCGTGGCCAAAGCGTCGTCACGAGTGACGCCAATTGTCGTAACGCCTGCGATTGGCCAAAGCCCAAGGGCGATAGGTTTGTTTTGGTTCATCGCTTGATTGTGACCCAGGCTCGTCACCGGATCAAGGCGAGCGTTTCGATCAACGAAAAAGACGAAAAAAAGGCGTGAAGAAAAAATTCTTCACGCCCTTTGCGTATTGACTCTTCTAGCGGACTCCGACGCGGTGTTCCGGACCAAAGTCTTTTTGCCGGAGCCGCTGGGCCAACAGTGATATCAGGCTTTGTACTGAATCATCGCTCTCGTTTTCTTAGAGAGTGATGACAACGCCCAAGTCAATTCCTTGAACCCAGAGACTCGAATCGTCAAACTTGAATGGCTGGCCACCGAATTGGACTGGATCGGCTAGCGATGGTCCGTCGAGTAGCGGATTGATCACGTCGCCCACTTGTGCCACGTTGTCGAAGTACAAGAACGAGTAGCCGACGCTCAATGCCACGTTGTTGCGGAATTGGTAGCCAAGCTTGAAATTCGCTTCGGGGATGAAGGCGAACACGTCGCGTTCTTCATCTACATAGCCATCGAAAGGCAATGCTCCACCAACACCACTAACCAGCGAACCGGCAGGGCCACGTGTCGTCGTGCCACGAATGTTGGCGTGTTGGTTCATGTTACCCAAGTGTACTTTGGTCAGCGAGCGAGCGGTCCAGCGACCACGTTTTGCACTCATTTCAAAGCCAATTTGGCCACCATCGAAGCGGTTTTCCATTTCGAAATCGTCGCGGAATCTTGTAATCGTTCCAGCGCCGACACCCGTTGTTTGGACGGAAGTACTAGACATCCACAATTCGTCGTCGATGTTGAAGTGCGAGTAACCACCGATCAATTCAAGCTTGTGTGTACTGCTGCAACCAAGGTTGATTCGTGCGTAGGCTTCTGCACCGAGCATGTTCAATGTGCTTTCGCCTTGAACTTCACCCGAGAAAACAGCTCCCAGCACATTAGGTCCATTGACCAATATGACATCCTCTGAAGGAATGTCTGTATTAAAGAAAGGACGACCGATCGAAGGCCCGGTACCGTTGCCCGAAGCATAGTAGGAGTCTTCGTTTTCTGTCATCATCCAGAAACGTCCACCAATACCAATGTTCTTGGAAACGTATTTTCCGTAGTCGCCTCGGAAACCAACGGACATGTCACCGTTGATGTCATCACCAAATACCGTTTGCGAAACGGATTCAAACGGAATGACACCCGCAGGACCCATCGTTACCAATGCTGGCATGTCACGATCGGGTGCGAACCACATCAGGAACTCGGAAACGGCCCAAGTGTCACTGCCACAGCTGAACATTTTGCCCAAGCCTAACAAACTGCTGCCCCCGCCGCAGCTATCGCAGCCGCCATCGCAAGCACCATCACAACTGCTGCTGCTGCGACCGCGTAGAAGCTGTCCGTCAAGGAAGCCAACGGGTTGTAATTGGCTCGCAGCAACCGGAGTGTACGACGGAGAAGCCCCCGTCGCCGCAACGGACTCACCCACATAGGATTGTGCGTAGGCCTGGCTGGAATCGGAGCTGTCGGAATGCGACACCTTCGAAACCGCGCTCACCTGTTCTTGGAAAGTTGCCTCGTCCGCGAAATAAGCGTCTTCGTCGTATCCAGGAAGATCGCCAACGGTCGATGTGGCACCCTGTTGAGCGTAGCTCATGTTTGAGGCAGACAGCAACAACGCTGATAGGGCCAGGCCTCGTAAATTCATTTTCATTGTTAGTACTCGTACAGTCCGGGAACACAGGATTGACTGGTATAACTGAATCGACTGAATTCATCGGTAGATGCAGAACCGCCGGAACCCTGGGAATAGTCTTCCTAGCCTGCCTATCTTGAGGCAGAAAGCGTGCAAAGTTTCACTAACATCGCTGGATTAAACGCTAGAATGAATGTTTCACGCGATTTGAGCGCGTGAACCTGTCGTGCAAGCATTTCTATGACCGAAAAAAAACGCAAAGAAACCTATATGGCCACCGGAGAAACCCAGTCGGATGCTCCATCGGAACCACCGCCCGCAGCGGACCCTATCCTTCCCCCAGGCAATGAGAAGGAACCGATGCATGGTGAGTTGATCGATGCGGAAATTCCCGATGTCGCTTCGCCATCGCTCTCACCGGCGACCCCTGGTACGAGCGAACGGCATATTGGGGGAACTCATAAAGCCCTTTCGCCTTTTTCACGCAAAGGGGTCAGTCCGCGGATGATTCGTTGGCGACGAAAGCTGACTCAAATCAACAATCTTGAAGCGTTGCTCAAAACCGAAGACGATACGACACTTCGAAAACGGTCCTTGGCACTTCGTTATCGAGCAATGGCGGGTGAGAAGCTTTCCGCCTTGCTTCCAGAAGGCTACGCACTGGTTCGTGAAGCGGGTCGCCGCACGTTGGCGATGCGTCATTACGATGTGCAAATGATTGGTGGCATTGCCCTGTTCGAAGGTTGCATTGCCGAGATGCAAACAGGGGAAGGAAAAACCTTGACGGCAACCTTGCCGTTGTATCTGCATGCGTTGGTCGGCAAAGGGGCCCACTTGGCCACCGTCAACGACTACTTGGCCAAACGTGACGCCGAATGGATGCGACCACTGTACGAATCATTGGGAGTGGATGTTGGCATCATCCAAACTCCGGACGAACAAAAAGATCGGCGAAAATCATATAGCTGCGCTGTCACCTACGGAACGGCCAAAGAGTTTGGCTTTGATTTCTTACGAGACCGATTGCTCCTCAGAGCCCAAAATCGGTTGCAGACCGAAATGCTCGGCGATGGTGGCGGAGGATTTTCGGGTGGTGGTGACGAAGTAGTCATGCGTGGGATGCACTTCTGCTTGGTTGACGAAGCCGACAGTATTCTCATCGATGAAGCTCGTACGCCACTAATCATCGGCAGCATTGAAGATACAGTACGCGATCAAATTGTCGAAACGTACCAATGGGCATCCGAGCATGCGCCGGAATTTGAAGAAGATGAGCACTTCGAAATTGACGACGAAACCAAACAATACGAATTGACATCTCGCGGACGTCAAAAGGTTCGGGCGTTGCCAAAGAGCGATTTGGTTCGCACGATGGGATTGGTCGATTTGTACGAATACATTGAGCGGTCGGTAAAAGTGTACCTCGAGTTCTTGCTTGATCGACAATACGTTGTCCGACCTGGTGACAAGGGCGTTGACGAGATCGTGATCGTTGACGAGTTTACCGGACGCTTGGCCGAAGGACGTAAATGGCGCGATGGGATCCACCAAGCGATCGAAGCCAAAGAGAAGATCGAGATCAGCGTTCCCACCGGCCAAGCGGCTCGTATCACCGTCCAAGATCTATTTCTTCGATATCCGCATTTGGCGGGTATGACCGGTACGGCAGCCACGAGCGCCAGCGAACTGAAGCGAATCTATCGCACCCCCGTAATCCGAGTACCAACCAATCGCCCCCCCAAGCGAGAACGGCTTTCCGACCGAGTTTTTGGAACGATTTTGGCGAAGTATGAAGCGGTCGCGGATGAAGTGCAAAATGTCAACGCCGAAGGCCGGCCCGTTTTGATCGGAACCCGTTCCATCGACAAGAGTGTTATTCTTTCCCAAATGTTGACCGAGCGGAACATTGAACACGAAGTGCTCAATGCAAACAATGTTGCCAAAGAAGCCGAAATCGTCTCAGCCGCGGGAGGACGCGGAAAAGTGACCGTCGCCACCAACATGGCCGGCCGCGGTACCGACATTAAACTTGACGATGAAATCGAAAGTCTCGGTGGGATGCACGTCATTTGCACCGAACTACATGATGCGGCGCGAATCGACCGCCAATTGATCGGACGTTGCGGTCGACAAGGTGACCGTGGATCCTATCGCCAATACTTGTCGCTCGATGACGATATCCTCAAAAGCGGATTGGGCCCAGACAAAGCCGAAAAGTTGAAAACAAAAGGCGAAGTCCTAAAGGGATCAGCCGACAAGCAAGCAAATCTCTTTCGCAAGGCCCAACGCAAAGTCGAACGCAAACATTTCCGCGACCGTATGGTGCTGATGCACCACGAAAAAGAACGCAAGAAAATGCAACGCGAAATCGGGCAAGACCCTTACTTGGATACGCCGGATTGATCCTTGTACCAACTCGAATAAAACACGTAGTTGTTGGCAATTTTTTCGATCATTTCTTTCGCCTGTTCCGGATCCACATCCTTGATCCGTTTGGCGGGAGTGCCAGCGTAAAGGCTACCAGGTTCAATCTTCGTACCTTGCAGCACAACCGACCCCGCACCAATGATCGAACCTTCTCCTACATGGACATGGTCGAGCACGACCGAACCGATTCCAATTAAGCAATTCTTTTCAATCTTGGCACCGTGAACACAAACATTGTGGCCAATGGAGACATTGTCATCAATTTCAACAACGGACTTCTGGTACAAGGTGTGAAGTACCGAACCGTCTTGAATGTTGACTTTGTTACCGATGCGAATCGAATTGACATCGCCGCGAACAATCGCCCCGAACCAAACTGAACAGTCATCCCCCATCACGACGTCGCCAACCACGACGCCAGTTTCAGCAATAAAACAATTGTTCCCAAATTGAGGCGTGAAACCCCTTACCGATTTGATGATACCCATGACCTTCACTTCAATGAAAAGAGTAGCGTAAGCTAGTGCGTGCCTCCAATCCTAACTATACGCAACCCAACCCACTTGTCGATATGTGATACCCGCAAGTCCATTCGGAACTTGGTTGGTACATCGCGTTTAGTTGGAACCCACGGGGTGTGGGATTGCTGCATTTTTCCAGAAGGGGTCTGCCCGCAAATGGTCTGCAAGTTCGTCGACGAGATCGGGTTTGAGCATTGCTAAATCCGTCTCCTCATTAGGGTCGTTTTTCAAGTTGTACAACTGTGGATGCTCACCCACCATGCGTGCCGAGGGTTCGATCAGTTTGTAATGATTATTAATGACCCATCGGTATCTTAGACTCGCGATCGGATCATCCATCGATTAAATGTCATGATCCAATATCTCGCCATAGATTCGATGTCGCGATTGGGTTGCCTTCTCATCAAGCAAGTTAATCCTCGGTAGATTAGGGTCGGGGTTCACACCAACAGTCGCTAACAATGTCGGCACAATATCGATAGAAGAAACCAGGGTAGATTGGTCGAATTTCGGCGACATTCTTTTCGGCCATTTGATCATCATCGGTGTCCGACCCCCTCCTTCGTTCGGGCTTGGTTTGCTACGGGGTGCATAGCCGCTCTTGTTACGATTGTTGATCCATCCAATGTCGGTGATGTAAACAATGATGGTGTTTTCCGCGTCGCCCCGGTCGCCGATCGATTGCACAAAGTCACCGCATGTTTCGTCAAACCACTCGCACATCGCCCAGTACTTTGCCATCGGTAAAGAGTCGGTCTTGTTCTTGTATTTATCCAGCAATCGTTGCGGTGGGTTGTGGGGTTCATGAGGCAGCAGCGGCGCATACCAAAGCAAATACGGTGAATGATCCTTGGTGCAAGAATCCAAAAAGTCTTCAATCGGTTCCATTGTGTCACGACCGATCTTCAAACCTGCATCGCCGTGTCGACCATCTTTGGTGAAATCGCCAATCGTCATCCCATCGGAAAAACCACCTCGCTGGAAGTTGCCTTCCCACCACTTCCCGGTTTGCATCGATCGATAACCAAGCTTGGACAGGTAATTGGGCAACGCCGTCACGGCGTCAAGGTGGTTGAGGTACGTTTTGCGGGTATCCAAATAGGGCGGTATTCTGCGATTTGGCTTTGGCTTGCCGGATTTCATTCCGTCCCAAGGCGGATCATTGCCAACGATTCCATGTTGATGCGGATACAGCCCCGAGATGATGCTGGACAACGAAGGATGGCAAAGACTTGTGGGGACGTAGCCGCGAGTGAAAGTCAGGCTTTCGCGAGCAAGTCGGTCGAGGTGAGGGGTTTGTATCGCCTCATGCCCCATAAATGAATAGTCACCCCATGCTTGGTCGTCCGAGATAATCAAAACAATGTTGGGTCGCTGTAGATCGGCATAAGCAAGACTTGAAAAACAGAGAACAAAGAAGACAAGCAATGTGTTTTTCAGGGCAGCGAAATCCTTTTGGGAAAGCAAGATTGGAAGCCCAAAGTGGTTGCGGACAACTATAGCCGCCAGAAAACGAATCTCAAGCGAATCAAACAAATCACGCTTTAACAATAGCTAGTGTCCGTCCAAAAATTGAATGGCCGCATAAACTGCGATGTTTTTTGAGAAAAAGCTCCCCGAAGATCGAACCCGCAAGCAGGTTCGGGCGTTGGAATTGTTGACTAAAAGCAATTTCAAACGCAAATCTTCGAGGAGTGAACGTGGTCCGAAAGCACTATCAATCTCAGCATCGCTTCGATTGCAGCCCTGTCGCACAAGTACAACTCAACTTGGAATGCCGCGACGAAATCGTTCCGATCCTCGCGGGTCTGCAGTTCCTTTATACCAACAACAAGCTTCGTCACAAAGCTGTCAAGTTAGTCGCAGCCGATCTCAACGAAGACTCTCGTCGAGATATCGGCAGGCCCGGCATGGATGACTGGCACGTCGTTGTTTTGGCGGCTGTTCGGTTGGGGTGCAACTTCGATTACGACAAACTCCAAGACCAAGTCGAGAACCATCGCTCGCTCAGAGGCATCATGGGAATTGGCGATTGGCAGGACGCCGACGAATTCACCTTCAGACGCATTCGCGACACGTTGTGCAAACTCAAGCCTGCAACGATCGAGAAGCTTAATCAAGTCATCGTCACCTCCGGACAGGAGATTGCACCTGAGGCTGCCGCTTCGGTTCGTGCCGATTCGTTCGTTGTCGAAACCAACATTCATCATCCGACCGAAAGTAGTTTGATCTTCGATGGGGTACGCAAGTTTGTTCCGCTCTGCGCTGACTTGGCTGGCATGCTTGAGATTGATGGCTGGCGTCAGTCCGATCACTTGACGAGGAAGATCAAGAAGCTCAAACAGAACATGGGACGCATCGCCGCGAGCAAGAGTCAGGTCAAGAAAGACGCATTGCAATCGCTCTACATGGATCTGCTTGTCCGAACCGAGCAGTTGCTCACGCGAGCCGACGAGTTGGTAAAAACGGCGAAATCGGAGTTGTTCTCGACGGCGATTGTCTCCAAAATCGCGGCAATCGAGCGATGGATCCAACTAACTCGGCAGGTCTGCGACACCGCTCGTCGTCGCGTGCTCCTTGGCGAAAGAGTTCCCAATAGCGAGAAGCTGTTCAGTCTTTTTGAAACTCACACGCAGTTGTACCGTCGCGGTAAAGCTGGGCAACCGAATCAGTATGGACGCTTGGTCTTGGTCTACGAAGACGCCGCAGGATTCATCAGTCACTATCATTTGATGGACCGCACCAGCAAAGACCAAGATGTTGTCGTTGAGCAGACACGAATTGCTCAGCGAAAACATTCGGGTCAGATCGAAACGGCGTCGTTTGACCGAGGCTTTCACAGCGATGAAAATGAGACGGCATTGCAAGAGATCGTTGATGACGTTTGTGTTTTACCACGTGCTCCCGATCAGTACGCCGAACGATTGAAAAACGGAAGCGTGAAGTTTCATCAAACACGTCTACGTCACAGCGGTGTGGAATCAGCGATCGGTGCTTTACAGCGAGGCAACGGGCTGAAACGTTGTCGTGATCGTAGTGAGATCGGCTTTGAGCGCTACTTTGGTTTGGCGGTACTTGGTCGCAACCTACATACGCTTGGCAAGTTGTTACTTGCCAAGCATCATGCCATTAGCGCCTCGGCACAGAGTGATCGCCAAGCGGCGTAGGCAAATACTCCTTTGGAATCGGAGCAACGGAAGGCTATCGGTCTGCGCGCCAGGCGAAAACGGCGTAGAAAACGAGCGTTGTTCGCCACTAAAACCGCCCCAGAGCTAAATCTTCGAAGTACTCAGCGGACGTGAAATCCGCTAAAATCAGCCACTCGAGCAATTTCCGGACGGATACTAGCTAGGGAACAAATTGCGCGCAAGAAGGCAAGAAGCATCCGAAATTATTCGTCTTTCTCTCCAAGCCGTTCTTCGCCTAGACTGCCCCTTCGAGGGTGTCGGCCGAAGCGGGATGTTTCGCGCCGCCAGTCATCATTCGTTGTGAAACTACGAAAACGAGCGGGAGTGCCGCGGCATGGAAGCCGGAATAATTGTGCGTCGCCAAATCGGCGCCTTGATAGCGTGCGTTTTGACAGCCCTAGTCGCCGTCCCTAGCCAGGGGGCCAATTTTCGAACTCGAAACTTCATCATCCAAGCGCCCAACGCTCAATTGGCTCGCCAAGTGGGTGAAGCGGCGGAGCGATATCGAAACGATTTGGCAGTCTATTGGACCGGCCAGCCATTGCCATCATGGCCGACTCCCTGCCCTGTGCGTGTTGTCGCAGGCCCGCAATTGGCTGCTCAGGGGGTGACGACCTACAACCGCTCGCCGGTACGTGATTTTCAAATGGAAGTCGTCGGAACTCCCGAGCGAATTCTCGATAGCGTTCTGCCGCACGAAGTGACTCACACGATCTTGGCGACTCATTTCGGTCGGCCGCTGCCCCGTTGGGCGGACGAGGGGATTTGTACAACCGTCGAACATGATTCGGAGCGGCAAAAGCACGAGCATAAATTGCGTGAATTCCTCCGCACGCGTCGCGGCATCCCCATGAATAAGCTCTTTTTGTTGACGGAGTATCCAAATGACGTGCTGCCAATGTATGCCCAAGGTTATTCCGTATGTCGTTTTCTAATCGATCAACAGGGCCCGCAAACCTTTATCGCTTTCTTGCACGACTATATGCAGCATCCATCTTGGACCGGGAATGTGCGAAAGCACTACGGATACGAGTCGCTCGCCGAGCTCCAAGATTTTTGGCTATCGTGGGTGGCCGCCGGTAGTGGCCCATCGGCTCAATTTGCGAAAATCAATAGGGACAACCCGAACGGTGACATTGCGTTGGCGGCAGCCAATTCCACAGCAAACAACCAGCCGGTTGCCCTGGCAGATTTGCAGATCCCGGCGAACGATCCCCCCAGCAATTCAGCCGCTTCCACTCGAACATCTGGGCCCGCTGGTAAAGCACTTGGCAACAGCATCGCTCCCGCAACGGCACTCGCGAGCATCCAGCCAGGCTCTCAATCGGGTGGTTGGTACATGAGGCGAAAAATGGGAACCGCCGGGCTCGACCAACCATCGCAAGCGGCGACCGCTGTGAAACCCTCCAAGATGGCGTCGGACCGGTTGATGCCGCCGTCGGTTCGCAACACATTCTATTCCGCTGCGCAACCCCAGCCAGAGCAATCAATGTCGCGAAAAGCTGCGGTCGCACCCGCTGCCGAAGGCAGAAATGCCAACCATGACACAGCAGTTAGCCCTGCCATGGACCCGGCGATTAACGCAGCGACGAGCTCTATTCGGCTCGACCAATTACAGGGCCAGGCGGACCGATTGGGCCGAGAACGGTCGGTTTGGCGATAGGAATGCGGGGCTGGCCCTTTTCAAGACTGTCCCCGGAATCGTTTGGAAACGGCTACCACCTCGTGCCAAAATATGCTATTTTCTTCCCCTCGCTCGGGCGATGGCCCCTTTGGGGATTATCGTGAATCCAAGTCCGAGCTGACATCCCCTCTATCTATCACAATTGATTCATGGCTAAACCACAACATAAATTGAAAAAAGCGAACCACGGACAGCGCCCTGCGAGTGCGAAAGCCCGAAAAGCAAAGCGTAAAAAGATCAAGACCTAATTTTTGTAGCTGAAAACAGTGGCGAAAAGCGAATTTATCTTCGATTTAGACATTCTGGACTTTGATAATCCGATTGCGGATACCGAAGCAATTCAGAAGCTAATTCCCCAGCGTTATGAAATGGCCCAAGTGACCGCGATTCTCAGCGAGGATGTCGGTCGTTTGGCATGCGCGGGCTATAAAGACATCACCGAGGACGATTTTTGGGTTCGAGGCCATATGCCTGGAATGCCAATCATGCCGGGTGTGATTCAACTCGAAGCGGTCGCCCAATTGGCTAGCTATTTTGCCCAACGCCACGATTTGCTTGGGACCGAGATGGTCGGTTTTGGCGGACTCGATGAAGTTCGCTTTCGTGGCATCGTGAAACCTGGCGATACCTTGATTCTGATGATCGAGCTTAAGAAGCTTCGCCGTGGCCGGATGATTGTGGCCAATTTCCAAGGCGCTGTCGATGGAAAATTGGTGGTCGACGGCGTCCTGCGAGGTATCCCGATTCCAATCGAAGCGGTCAAAGAACATCTCGCGAAGAAATAGTTTCTCTTTGGCGGTTGCCCCCCCTCGGAGTCGCAGCGAGCTCCCTTATCCGAACGCGCGGATTCCCGAACGCGCGGATTCCCGAACGCGCGGATTCCCGAACGCACGGAGTCAGCGGATGCGGGTGTTCCAATCGAAGGCGACTTCCCGCTCGATCCGATGGACAGCGCAATCGATCTCGAAATCTCGGCTCACTTCGACTTGTCGGTTTCTCTGTTCTAATCCTGGCTAAAATCTGCCGACCGCAACTCGTGGGAGCCCCCCTCCACAGAGTCTGAACTGGCGATATTTCTATTCACAAAAGTTGCCGCTTGGGCCGCTTCGACACCCCCTTCACGTGGTAGCCGAGAGGTAAAGATTGCGTTACTCGGGAACTGCGTCTAACATGCAACCATCGTGCTGGTTGTAGTGTTGTCCTGGGGCCCCTTGGGGCAACTCAGGTGGCCCTGAGATGGCTGCCCCGTTCAACACGACTTTTTTACGTGGTGTATCAATATTTCCTTTCGGCCTTTGCGGACTTAATTTTGAAACGTCTCTTGTTCGGCGATTCTCGCCACGTCTCCTCTTGTCGTCGCAAGTCTCGCTACTCACGTCGTCATCGGCGGTTACTTGCTGAACAGCTCGAAGCCCGTGTTGTGCTGGCGGCAAATCCGATCATCAGTGAATTCGTTGCGTCCAACTCAGGCGGCCTCAGAGATGTAAATGGCGAGTCAAGCGATTGGCTTGAAATCTATAATCCTTCATCTTCGCCTGTTGACCTCAACGGCTGGACGTTGACTGATGACGCTGGCGAACTCGACAAATGGACGTTCCCTTCCGTAACGATTGAGCCGAATGATTACTTAGTCGTATTTGCTTCCGGTATCGACCGCTCGATTGCGGGCGAAGAACTGAGTACTGGCTTCAAGCTTTCAAGTGATGGAGAGTACCTTGCACTTGTAAAGCCTGGTGGAGAAATCGCTAGCCAGTTCGATCCCTCGTTCCCTGAGCAAGCGACGAATGTGTCCTACGGAATCGAGTTCGACGTACAGAATTTCGTTGAACAAGGTTCTGCTGCGACGGTATTGGTGCCCTCCAGTGCAAACGATGGAAGCGGGTGGATGTCGAATGGATTTGACGATAGCGGTTGGACAAGCGGTACCGTTGGTGTCGGCTATGGTGTTGACCAACCGGGGTTCAACGTTCGTTATGTGAAAGCGAAAACGGCGACGGGATTTGATGGCCACATCAATAATCTTACAGAGGCGAATTTGGTGCTTGGCGACGAAGCCTTTCAGTCCTTCGTTACCGAGGATCGCTATGATGTGATTAATTTCCATGGCACGGATCGCAACGGCAATTTCGGCTCTGACTCTCCTTTTCCTACCCAATCGGCTGGAGACGATATTAACGAGTTTGTGATCGAGGCCACTGCGTCGATTGCGATCCCAGCGGATGGCGATTGGTCGTTCGGCGTTAACAGCGACGATGGTTTTCGTTTGACGTTAACACGCGGCGCGGATGTTTTCTCGTCCCAATACACCGGTTCGCGTGGTGCTGCGGATACGCTTGCAACCTTTAACTTGCAAGCCGGAATCTATGAGTTGAACTTGGTTACGTTCGAAGGTGTCGGAGGGTCGAGCGCCGAATTATTCGCCGCAGCAGGGAATCATACTTCTTTTAATAGTTCGTTTTCTCTCGTCGGCGATACGGCGTCTGGTGGGTTGGGGGCATTCTTACCCTACGTCGTTGGTGAAAGCGACGTAGTCAACACCGACATTTCAAGTGAAATGAATGGCGTAAATTCGTCGGCCTACGTACGTGTTCCCTTCACGTACGACGTCGCAATGCCAGTCGAGTCGCTCGTTTTGAAGATGCGTTATGATGACGGCTTTGTGGCCTATTTGAACGGAGTCGAAGTCGCCCGCCAAAACGCTCCTGCGGTATTAGGTTTTGATACCGCCGCAACCAATTCTCGACCGATTCCGTCAGTCCGAACCGCAGATGAAATTGTACTTGATGCAGCTGCCATTGGATTGTTAGTCGATGGAACAAATGTGCTCGCGATCCACGGACTGAATGATTTCGCCAGTGACGCCAGTTTCCTGGTCCTCCCGGAACTCACTGGATCGAAGCTACTTGAAAGTCAACCGAGTTACTTTGCGACGCCAACGCCGGGGGCCGCGAATACGGATGCGGTGTTGGGCGTACTTGATCGAGTCACAATGGATGTCCCCGCCGGTTTTTATACCCAAGCTCAAACGGTGACGATCTCGCTTCCCACTGCTTCGCCCGCGGCGACGATCCGCTATACGACCGACGGCAGCGAACCAACGGTGACCAACGGCACCGTCTACACAGGTCCGATCAACGTTTCGTCGACCACCAATTTACGGGCCAATGCCTATGCAACGGACTACGTTTCATTGCCAAGCGTCACGCGAACCTATTTGTTTCTTGATGATGTTTTGACCCAATCCAATGATGGCTTGCCCCCAGCAGGATGGCCGAGTACTTGGAATACAAACGATGTCGATTATGGAATGGATCCCGACGTCATTACTGCCGAAGGAGCTCAGGCGGTAAAAGATGCACTGCTTGCATTACCAACGTGGTCGATTTCAACCGATTTGGACAATTTGTTTGATGCTGAGATCGGAATCTATTCCAACGCACTTCAAGATGGGCGTGATTGGGAACGACCCGCAGCCGTCGAGCTAATTAATCCTGACGGCACCGCGGGATTTCAAGTCAACGCGGGACTACGGATTCGTGGCGGCTATAGCCGTCGCGACTTCAACCCAAAGCACGCACTAAAATTGTTCTTTCGCGGGTCCTATGGCGATTCAACGTTGAACTATCCCGTTCACGGTACCGACGCTGCCACCGAGTTTGAAAAAATCGATTTACGAACGGCCCAGAACTATTCTTGGAGCTCCGGGGGGAACGCAAGCAATAACTTCATTGCCGAGGTGTTGGCGCGCTACAACCAACGCGATTTAGGGCAACCATACACTCGCAGTAGTTGGATGCATCTCTATCTGAACGGTCAATATTGGGGGCTATACCAAACCCAAGAACGAGCGGATGCGAATTACGCGGTTTCGTATTTTGGCGGTAATGTTGCCGACTACGACGTGATCAAGCCCGAACGAGGCGATTACCGAAACATTGCAACCGACGGTAACTTCGACGCCTACGAAGCTTTGTGGGAACAATCCAACGCTCGTGCTGCGGATGGAGTGACGCCTGCTTTCGTTGACAATGCGGCTTACTTAAAAGCGCAAGGCAAGAACCTTGATGGAACGGACAATCCGGCGTACGACGTTTTGTTGGATACCGATAATGTCATTGCCTACATGATTGAAACGCTTCGTGGCGGCAATCTCGATGCCCCGATTTCCAATTTTCTCGGCAACGACCAACCCAATAACTATTTTGCAATCCGTGATCGCACCGGACGCGAAGGATTTAGGTTCTTCCAGCATGACGGCGAACACACGATGCGAAACGTGAACCAAAACCGCAATGGACCATGGAATTCACCTAACTATGAAGGTGGTGTCGATTTCTTCAATCCACAATGGCTGCATCAACAATTGATGGCCAACGAAGAATATCGGATTCAGTTCGCTGATAAGGTTCAACAAGCGTTCTTCAACGATGGCACTCTAAGCACCCAAGCGATGATTGACAAAGTCACCGCCGAAGCCGCAATCATCCATCCTGCTATTTTGGCGGAATCGGTCCGTTGGGGAGATGCTCAACGTCCCGACGCCCCGCTTGGCATCAATGACTTTGACAATGCAATTGCGGGCCTGGTTAACAACTATTTGCCACAGAGAAACGCCATTGTGTTGGACCAGTTCCGAAACACAAACTTGGTTCTCAAAGACGCCAATGGCGAATACAACGTCGTCGTGCCTGCACCATTATTTCCCAATGTCGATGCGCCACAATTCCTGGTCAATGGTACTGCGCAACATGGCGGCGATGTGGTTCAGGGTAGCCAGCTCGATTTTTCTTCGTCCGATGGAGTCGTTTATTACATGCTCGACGGGTCAGACCCTCGCATGTTCGGTGGCGAACTTCATCCTGACGCACTCAGCTACAGCGTTTCGAGTACCACCTCGACGGTTGTTCCAGAGCAAGCAGTGTGGCGATACCTAGACACGGGGGTTGATGCCGGGACTGCGTGGAAAAACGTTGGTTTTGATGATTCAGGGTGGGCCGCCGGGGCGGCAAAGTTGGGTTACGGTGATGGCGACGAAGCCACCGAGGTTTCCTACGGCCCCGATTCAAACAACAAATACATTACAAGCTATTTTCGGAATACATTCAGTGTCGACATGTCAAACGGAATGGTCACCAATGCGACGTTGCGACTGAAACGTGACGACGGAGCGGCCGTCTATATCAATGGCGTTGAAGCGGTGCGTTCCAATTTACCGACCGGAACAATTACCTCTCAAACCAAGGCTCTCGTTGTCGTTGGTGGAGCCAACGAAGATGCGTTCTTCGAATTTCAAATCAATCCGGCCCTGTTGCAAGATGGCGGAAACACGCTTGCCGTCGAAGTTCATCAATTTGTTGAGAACAGTAGCGATCTTGCCTTTGACGCCAACCTAGTTATCACTCAGCAAATCGCTCCGTCGATTGCCATTACAAAGCCGATCCAAGTCGCTGCGCGTTTTCGCGATATTGATGGTACTTGGTCGGCGATTGAAAGAGCTGACTTTGTTCCTGAGTTAACACCGGCTTCATCGGAAAATCTTCGTGTCACCGAACTGCATTTCAATCCAGTCGATGGCGATGGAAACACCGAATTTGTCGAGCTAAGAAACATCAGTGGCGAAACGATCTCACTCGCCGGTGTCACGCTTACCTCAGGAGTCACCTTCTCGTTCGATGGTTCACCGATTCAGTGGCTTGAGTCCGGAGCGACAGCGCTGATTGTCCAAGATACGGCAGCCATGCAAGCTCGCTATGGAACTGATCTTCCGATCGCGGGCGAATTTTTTAACGGGACTGCATTGAGCAATGGCGGTGAAGCGATCGAAGTCACCGCAGCCGATGGTTCGACAATACAATCGTTTACGTATGATGACAAGGGAGGCGATTGGCATTCCGCGGCCGACGGCGAAGGTCCGTCATTGACGATCATTCGCACCGCGGGTGATTACAATCTAGGAACCAATTGGCGGCCCAGTTTTGTCGATGGCGGCACGCCCGGCGTTGAGGAAAATGATGCACCCGATGTTGTACTGCCAGGGAGCGGCTTGGTCTCTGAAAACTCGCCCGGCGATTTGGTCGCGGTTCTGTCTGCGGACGATCCCGACGACTTCGAGACAACGATGATGAGCTTGCTCCCAGGTGGCGATTCGGCGATGTTTAGCTTCGTCAACGATGAACTGCGAGTCGGATCCACAGGGCTCAATTTCGAGTCGAGTAGCACACGTTCGGTCACCATCCGCGTCACCGATAGCCAAGGAGCGACGTTGGACCATGAATTCGTAATCACAGTCCAAGACGTCAACGAAGCTCCTCTCGCGAACGCGGGTGGCCCCTATTCAACTTCTCGTGGGATGCCGGTTGAATTATCGGCGTCAATGACCGATGTGGACGCGGGCCAAACCCATACTTTCGAATGGGACTTTAGCTATGACGGTTCGACTTTTAGTGTCGATGCGACGGGCCAAACACCCATAACTAACTTTGCAACCGGCGGCAATAAACGGGTTGCTGTCCGTGTCACCGACAATGGCACGCCCGCCATTTCGTCAATCGCCGAAACCATCGTCGCGGTTGCGAATGTGTCGACGGTAATGACGCGGGGCATTGCCTACGCAAATGCGACCGCAGGAAACTTTAGCTCCGAAGACATTGCGCCGGACATCGTTGCACTTCGTCCCGGTCAAACTGCCACGTTTGCCAACTATACCAGCTACCTACGTGGCCTCAACCGGATCGTGATCGACATCGCGGGTTTGACTGCGACAGAACTATCACTATCTGATTTTCAGTTTAAAGTTGGTAACGCCTCGGACGTGTCGAGTTGGAGTGATGCTCCAGCTCCCGATTCGATTTCCGTTGTGCCGAGTGGTGGCGTCGATGGTTCGTCGCGAGTGATTATTACATGGGCGAATGGCGCAATCCGCAACCAGTGGCTGCAGACCACCGTACTCGCCTCTGGGAATGCACAAGTGGCAAGTGATGATGTCTTCTATTTTGGTAACCAAGTCGGCGATGTGGATGGGTTTGTTTCCCGCAATCGTGCGGTGGTCAATGCGGGGGATACCCTTTTCGTTCGGGCGAATCAATCGACTCGGCCGCGTTCGGTCGATATTGCTAATAATTTCGACATTGATCGCAGCGGAAACGTTAATGCAGCAGACACGCTTTATGTGCGCGGCAACCAAGTCAGCGGAACGGGATTGATCATGATTGCTGCTCCGGTTCAAGTCGCGGGCGTGCAGAGTTCGTCAGTGGTAGCGAACGCCCAATCGGTCCCCTCGGTCGCCACATCCGCGGTTGTTCTACCGGCCAGCGAAGCGGATCCAATTGCCCCGCCGTCACCGCGTCCCCAATTGACCGTTCGCGTCTACGTCCGATCGATCTACCGAGGCTATTCTTCGCTCCGCCGTTTGGTGTCCCAGTATGCCCGAACCGACCGAATGGAGGCTCGTGCAGCAATTACTGAGATTCGTCGCCGGCTGATTGACTTTCGACGCTCGAACACCGATCGGTCGCTTGAGGCCGTGGATGAATTTTTCAGTGAACTTCGATCTGATCTTGAGTCGCGTTTGGCTTCTCGGGAATTATAGTAGGGACACAGGAGTACTATTATGAAAATCAAAGTAGCGATTCTGGGGGTGTGCTTCACCGCTTTTACTGCATTTGGAAATTCGCGTACCGTCATGGGGGATGTCCTCGTTGCCGTACAAGGCGACGGATCTACCAGTGCGACCGTCTTCCAAGGCCCCAATCAGGTGGTGGACTTCTTTATCCGAAGTGATGCCAGCGAAACGGTTGCTAGTATTTCCGTGGTGTTCGATCTTCCGCAGTATGATATGGTCACGGGCTACACAACCGGGCTAGACAATGCCACCTATTTCGGTAACGGTATTTTGGAAGCACCCATTGGATCGCCGATCACCGTGTACCCGTTCAGCGAAGAAATATTTGATGTGCCTGGATTCGACATCAATCAAGAGTTCAGTGAGTCGGCTCCAGGTGTTTTCCAACAACCACTGCCAGCGTCCTTTACACCTTGGTTTTCGATCGTCCTCGACACAAGTGCACTCGAGATTGGAAGTCACGATCTGATTGTGGCGGACGCACTTATCCTTAGCGACAATGGAGCCGGTTTTGACTTTCTTAATGTCGCGACACCTTCGCTGCAGTTAAACGTGAGCGCAGTTCCCGAACCGGGAAGCCTCGGTGCGTTAGCGATAAGTTCAGTCGGATTGGTAGGCTTCATTCGCCGCCGCAAACGAAATTCAATCATTTAGAAAAGCTCGCCATTCGGTTGTGCAGCGAATCGTTTCAGGTAATCGTCCATGCGGAGCTTTCGCTTTGCGCTATCGCTGGTCATGTAACGCACTTTACCAAAGATCGGGCGTTCGGGGCCCCAGGCCCGGTCGAACCGTCCCAGCACCCAAAAGATGCCGTTGTAAGAATTGGGGTCGCGGCCATCGAGCCCGTACTTATTATTCAGTTCGATCATGATCCGCAGCGCTTCGGCAGGCGACTTGGACCAATGCAGTATCTTTTTGCCCCATAACATTCGCATGTAATTGTGCATCACACCGGTGCGCACGATTTCGCGTTGTGCGGCATTCCAAATCGGGTCCGCTGTGTTTGCGTTTTCGAATTCCTCGAGTGTATACAATTCGCCTCGCGGATCCGATTGATGTTTTGTCAGCGACTCATGCGCCCACGGTGGTAAGTTTTCGAACTTGTCATAGGTATCGGGCTCACGAAAGGTTCGATTGAATCCGATCTCACGCCAAGTGAGCACTTGATCCAAGAACGCTTCGCCAGGGGCACTTGTGTTCCAAAACCCGTGGTTCTTGCCGTTGGCCGGCGACGCTTTGTCGGGCGTCCATTGCTCGTGATCTAAAACACGAACAACCATTTCATGTGCGGAAATGTGACCAAAGTGGAGATGTGGGCTCAGTCCTGTTGTCGCCTGCTCGTTGGGATGGTTGCGGTCGTCGTTGTAGCGAGCCAAATTGCTCTTGATAAAGCGGTTCAATCGCTTGTCGGCGTCCTTCACGCCCCCGTGGATTGAATCGCTTGGCGGGACAGTATGGTCGATTGGGATTGATTTCAATCCGTCAGTTTGAAGTAGCGAATCCAGATTCGCCATAGGCCAACGTTTGGTGATCGATGCCGGCAAACGGTCAAGTTTTGGCAGTTTGATTCGCAGCAACGGGTCTCGCTTTGGCATCTCTAAGAGCACGTCAAGAACGTTTTTCTGCATCCATCGTCGGTAGCTATGAGCAACGGTAAACGTCCGCTCCGGTTGCCTGAGCGGCATCACCCCGTTGCTATCGACGAGTTCTAATCGCGAGGGAATACGATCTTTGACCGCCTTGATCATGTGCGGCAAAAAGAAACATGGGTATTCGTCCGTTACCACGGTGCAGGCCTTTTTGGCGAGCGCGTGCAATAGCATCGATCCTGCACCCGGTGTTGGCTCGACGTACGGGAAATAGGTTACTGGTTTATTGAGAAATGCTTCCGCGTTGTCTCGCATTCCTTCAATAACAAACTGATGCATCCGATCGCTGGCCCACCGGTAGCGGACTCGCAGCGGTTCAAAAATTAGCAGAGGCTTGCCAAATTGCTTTGCACGGTCGACAGCATGCTCTAAGGCAAAGTTATACCGCGGTCGTCGAAATGCGATCATCCAGTAAAGGACGTAATCTCCCTGTTCTCGGGTTGCATGGTCATTCGCATGCGAGTGTCGGATTCGAGGGATCGGCATAATGCGTTCAGCTCACCGCGAAAGAATCATTTTGTAACTTCAGCATGTCGATTCCTTCGATGGATCGCACATGCAAATCCCGTTGAGGGAATGCAATTTCAATTTTGTGTTGGCGGAATACATCATCAATCGCAATATGCAAATCATGTCGAAGGCGACGAAAATTTGTCATGCCATTGGTGAATACGCGCAATTCAAAATCGAGTGTGCTATCGGAGAATTTCGAAAACACTACCACCGGTTCGGGGTCAGCCATCACCAGCGGGTTTTTTCCGGCGACTTCGTATAGTAGTTTGGTTGTCAAACGCGTGTCACTTCCATAGGCCACACCGATCGTCGTTACCAGTCGCAAGCTTGAATTGCTTAACGTCCAATTCACCAAATTGCCAGTAACGAATTCCTTGTTTGGCACAATTAATTCCTTGTTGTCCCAATCGAGAATCGTCGTCGCACGAGTACGAATTCGAGTGACCGTCCCCGTTATGTCGCCGATCGTCACTGTATCGCCAACTCTTGCCGGACGCTCAAAAAGCAAGATGATTCCGGAGACGAAGTTGGCGAAAATTTCCTGCAAGCCGAATCCCAAACCGACGCTCATCGCCGCGACGAGCCATTGAACACTTCCCCAACTGACACCGAGAAAGTGAAACGTGGCTACGGCGCCGATGATGATCATTGTATAACGCGTCAGCGCGCTGGCGGCATACCTCGCACCCGCGTCGAGTGGTAATCGTTGCAGCAATGTGATGTCCAGAAGCCCGGGAACATTCCGTGTTGCAACCACTGTCAAAACGCCTGCGATCATCGCGGAAATAAGGTCGCCGAGTGTCACGTAGGTCGGCCCAATATCGGGATTGGGGGATTGCAGCAAATTGGGCCAAAGCTCGTATCGATTGATGACCCCGAAAGCAGGGACGAATTCGTTCCACGTTAAATACAATCCGAACGCACCGAGCACGATGGGAACGAGTCGTAGGAAGCTTTGAGCTTGGCGATTGAGGTCCGATAATTGGACATGCCCCGCACTTTCGATCATCTCGGCTGCATCAGATGGCATTTCAGCGGTCGATTCCTTGGCAATCGCGATCGCAGCGCGGCGTTCTTTTGCTCGAGCGATTGCGACGCGCCGATAGGTAGTCAACAGCCAACGAAGTAGTAGTGCGCGGCTGAAAATCAAGATCGCCACGATACCGGTTGACACAGCAAATCGCCACGACAATTGCACTGCGGCATAGTGATATCCGGCGACCGAACCGATGAGCAGCAAGATTGGGAAAACTGCTATCAACGGGACGAGTGTCACGCCTGTCCGCGCGAGCCACGATTCGGAGTTCGCACCGATGCGAGTCATGGTTGCGCTTCGGGGACCGACCCAAGTCCACAAAATGATGGTCGAAGCGATCATGGCGATGGCAAATGCAAAGCGGCCGAGCGACGCGATTTTCCATTCGTCAGCAATGAGTTCGGTGTACATCACCACAATTGCACAGGGAACAACGATTCGCGCCCCCCAAATTAGGCCACGCCTCAATACGTGCGAAGCAGCCAAATCCCAAGCGAAGTGATTTTGTGCTAAGCCATCGGAGCGGAAAACATGGCGAATATAGTTAGTTGCATAGAGAAACAATCCTCCGGCTAAGATTGATTTTCCGAGAAAATTGAAATCCGTTCCTAGTGGTGACGCGCAAGTTAGACGCCATCCGTTCCAAAAGAAGATGAGCGCAGCGGGTGTAGCGATCAACGCGGTTAGCATCACAACGTTCGCCGTGGGGGCGAAACGAGTCGCGTTGGGACGCGACGCTTCTTCGCCCAAATGACTTAGCTCTCGCTTGATACGACCTCGAGAAAAAATCAGCCAACCAAACAGAATCGACACAGCCAAAGTTGGAAACGGCCTTTCGAGGATGTCTTTAAAAAGAATCACCAAGACGGGGCGAATCGACGATGGCTTAATTATGTCAATGGTCGCTTCAGCCGCGTCCGCAACCAACTCGTACGTCATCGGCGTGGTGCTTGGAACCCACAAAACATGCTCGGATACGAATTCCGCATGAGCGTCGATCAATTGGGCCAGTCGTTGTTCTTCGGATTCGAGGTTCATCAACCGGTTCAATCGTTTCCGAGCGATGTCGGTCAATTCTCGGTACAAGCTCAATCGGTCGTTGAATATTTCACGCAGTTGGCTTTCAACTTGTTCACGATCTAACTCAGGCACTGTTTCGGGGGAATTCGCCAACGTTTCAGTGACGGCGGTATCGAGGTCCAAGAGTCGTTGACGTTGCTTTTCCCACTCCAAAATTTCGACCGTCAATTCACTCACCAGGACGCGTCGCTCGATGGCGTTTTGGTGATATTTTGAAGCGTTTGGAAGCTCGTTTTTTTGCGTCCGAAGTACCAGGCCAATTTGTTTCGAAAATTGTGCCTGTTCGGCCTGTTTTCGCGTTTCGGTGAACAACGCTTCCTTGCCCGTGTAGTCCTCTCGAAGTTTGACGATTTGGATACGGTCTGTTTCTAGCAGTTCAAGTAATTGAGTTTTCCGTTCGGCGAGTTGCGAGTTTTGTTCGGCTTGGCCCTTGATCGGTTCGTCCATCAGTGCCGCGGCAATTCGGGCTTGTTCGGCCTGCATTTTCGCCGCTGTTTTTTCTGCTTCGGCCAAAGCCGTTTGCATTGCTTCGACTTGCTTCTGTTTAAGCAATCGTTCACGTCCGGTCGTGTCACGCTGCATCGACAACAACCGCTGAGCGTCCTCGGCCACACGGTTCTCGGTTTCATAGAGTTCCAATCCCTGCTGCAATTGGTTGACGCGTGCTTGAAGCAGTGATTTCCGGGCCGCCGTGACCGAATCTTTGGTCTGTGCTACCGGAATTTCCGCCAATTGCTTTTCAGCTTCGGCTAAAGCGGTCCGGTCGGTCGCGGAAAGGGCCGGCAATTCGGCAAGCCGTTTGGTCCACCGTTCGACTTGTTCATTGAGCGCTCGGAGATTCTGGTCGAGAGTTGCTAAATCGGCAAACGCTTGGCGATGACGATTACGCAATTCATCGAGCGTTAGCTTGGAATAGTCGGTGCTGTCTTCGGACGTTTTTTCGGCGAGCTTTTCGAGCTTCAGTTGCTCGCTTTTGATCCGTTCCGGCGCAGTTTCCGATTGACGCTCAAGTTGTTCGATGCGCTGGGTCGCATGGGCCGTTTCATCCAAACGAGTGAGAGTCTTTTTTAGGAGATCGGTTGCTTGCGTTTTGAGCGTTTCATCGAGATCGACCGAAGCAACAATTTGCTGGATTCGCGTTTCGATATCGGCCTTCGTCGGACCGTTCGGAACGGCGGGCACTTCAAGTGCTACTTTGGGTTCGCTATCAACTTCGACCGTATCGACAGGCGGATGAGATGTGATCTCATCCGACAATTCGCGGGGATCATTCAGTGTTAGCGGTTCGGTCGTCTGACCCCTTGCAGGTAGTGAAGGAAGAACGAACGTGATTGCCAATAGGGCTGCCGCAAAACGACGATGCAAAATACACTTCCTATGAGACTTTTGGCTCGACCGAACGTCAGGATATACTGGGGCTGTCATGATGGGCGTCAGTGTACGACAATCTGATTACCGAACTATCCCCAATCTGTAAACGGGCAAAAGAACTTGGGCCGAAAGCGAAGACCGATCCGATTCTCCACCATTCTGTTTGCGGTTATCTTGCTAGCGTGCATTGCCTTCATTTTTGGCACTTCGGCTTTTCAAGCCAGTGGCACGCGGGTGCTTTCGCCGGCTGATTTTTATATGACCCGGCTGATCGACGTAACGATTTTTTTGTGGCTATTTTGGGTCGGTTCGTCCATTGGTAGCTTTTTGAATGTGGTCGCTTGGCGAATGCCTCGTGGTGAAAGCGTGAATGGCCGATCGTATTGTCCGCGTTGTCATACGCAGTTGAAAGCCCGCGACAACTTTCCCGTTTTTGGTTGGTTGGCTTTGCGTGGACGTTGTCGAACATGTCGCTTGCCGATTTCGCCCCGCTATCCAATCGTTGAGGCGGTTGTAGGGGCATCATTGACGATGGTTGGCATCGGCGAAGTCTATCGGTTTGCATTGCCTTTTCAGACAGTCCCGTGGCACAGCGTCCCCTTATCGGCACTGACGGATGCGACGGTTCTATTAACGCTGCTGTACCACATTTTAGCAATTTCGCTGTCATGGGCGTTTGGGTTGATCCGCTTTGACGGCCATACGCTACCAGCCAAATTGAAAGTCACTGCATTCTTGATTTTAATCGGCGGCATGTTGATTTTCCCCGCCGTTATGGTAGTCCCTTGGCCAATGCGACTGGAGGCGATTTGGCAGCCTAGCGGACGCTATTTGGATGCCTCGATGCGGTTGATCACGGGATTGGTCAGTGCCGCATTCTTCGCACGTTGTTTGACACGGGGGCTATGCCGCGAAGCGGATCCCAAATTGGATCCTCTGGGCAAGTCCACCGCTCGGTTGATGGATTTGATTGCGATCATTGCGGTGCCATCGATCGTGGTTGGTTGGCAGTCGATAGCAGGCGTGTTGATTGTGGCGTCCGTTGTTGCGGTACTGCTAAGACGTGTGCTTCCAAGTTCAGTCGATGCGCTGGGGCGTTTTGCCATTGCGATTCCAATCACGATGTCGCTCCATATCGTATTTTGGCGATGGCTCCAAGAAGCTTGGTTTTGGCCAAGTACCGATAGCACCCCAGCGGTGGTCTTGATCGCATCGGCGATCGTTTTGGTGAGCCCAATGTGGTTGCGGGAGCCGTTCCGGTCGCAGGAGGAGGAACAACGACGGAAAAGAAAGGACTCGCTTGATGGGCCCACTTTGACGGACGGGCCTACTCTGGATGACGGGGCCACTCTGGATGACGGGGCCACTTTGGATGACGGGGCCACTTTGGATGACGGGGCCACTTTGGATGACGGGCCCACTTTGGATGACGGGCCTACTCTGGGTGACGGGCCTACTCTGGGTGACGGGGGCGAAGCTGACGAAAGAAGGCTTTCTTCTGATCTGGAAGCGAAAAACCAAAACCACAACTTTGGAAGAAATCCTCCGACGAGCTGATCGCCATAATTTCCATGATTCCTAGGTCATGTGCTCGCTGAACACAATGATCCACTAGTGACTTGCCAACGCCGGCGTTGCGGTATTCATGATGAACGGCCAGACTGAGGAGTTCGGCTATCTTGGTGCTATACATTTCGATCGCGGCAAAGCCAATGCATTGTTCTCTGTCTTGACCATTTTGATTTTTGACCGTTCGGACGGCCATGAAACCGTGCCGCGTCAATTCGATGATTTCCGCTTCCGTTCGTGACAGGAGAGATCGCTGAGCGACGTAGGGTCGTAGCAGCGCGTGGATTGCCTCCGCGTCACTTGGAAGTGCTTGCCGGATCGCCACGTTTTCCGGCAACGGTAGATGGGATTGCGATTGATCCGTCGTCACAATGGGGCCCTGCTCTTGTTTAGATTAATTCCAGCGAACGGAACTCGTTGCGTCCTTGATCTTTTTACGAATCACCGGAATCGGCGCATCGCGTCCAGTGAACAATTTGTATTGATAGGCCGCTTGGCGAACGAACATGTCGACGCCCGTGATTAGACGGCACCCATTTTGTTTCGCGTACTTGACCAACAACGTTGATTCGGGGTGGAACACGGTGTCAAACACGACCAAGAATTGATTCATCTTTGCCGCGTCATACGGAGAGCTGTCGACATCGGGATGCATGCCCACCGGTGTGGCGTTGACAAGCAAATTGATTTTGACTTCGTGGCGTTGGCTCCATTCAACGACGCGACAGCCAATCTCAGCTGCAAGGACCTGCGTTTTGTCTAGGGTGCGAGCCGCAAGAGTCACATCCGCGCCTCGTTGGCGAAGTCCCCAAGCGATTGCCTTGGCAATACTGCCGGACCCGAGCACTAACACCGAAACGCCTTGCATCGGTTTTTCAACATCTTTTTTTAGATTGAGTACTTCGGAGATGCAATCCATCGAGGCGCGGTAATCGGTATTGTAACCGAGGTTGTCCTTGCCCTGCGAAATCATCGTATTGACCGCCCCGATCCCGCTGGCGCTCGATTCGGCTTGGGTGCAATATTCAAGCGCAGGCTCTTTGTGCGGGCTAGCGATGCTAACGCCACTAATTTGTAATTCGCGAATGCTTTGCATGAATTTGTGAAGGTCATCATGCGGTACGCGAAACGGCAAGAACCGAGCATTGAGCTCCTGGTCGTAGAAGGCCGTATTGAAAATCATTGGGCTATAGTTGTTTGCAACCGGATCGGCGATCACTCCGAACAATTCGGTATCTTTGTTGATCTGCTTGTACCGATAAAGCTCGGTCATTTCCTTCCAATTTAATTGGCCCGGCGCGAGTTTTTTATCAACACTGTAGGTGGCATAGGTGAAGGGCGAACCGACGCGTTCGCCTAGAATTCGCGTGATCATGCCAATCTCGCCCATACAGATTCCGATCGTCGGCTGCTTGGCGTTCTTGACCATGTTGAGCATCCGGATATTGTCCGAAAAGGTTGTGGCCATCGTTGCAAGCTTGACGATGTCGGCATCCTCTTCTGCCATCGCGGCGGCGATCTCTTCGATTTCCTCGGGTGTGTCGGAAAACTTGTGATAGCTGATCACCCGTTTGGTGGTTCCGTAGCGGGGGATTTGGGAGGCGACATCCGCTTCGATATCGACATATTCGACCCCAGCGGCGATGGCGCTTCGCAGCAGCATCAATCGCTCTTGTTCGCTCTTCATCCACCGACCGCCATCTTCGCGACGACGGCATGTCACGACGACGGGACCAGGACGGTTTTCGATCAGCCGCCTCAAATTGACAGCCCGACCGATGAAGTCGAGTCGCAATTCGACAAGTTCGGCGCCTTGGTCGACAAGGTATTGATGTTCGGCGATCATCCGTTTGTGGCGGGCGCGACCGAGGCTAACACAAATCATGAAAAAGAATCAAAAACCGAAAGAGGAATTAGGCTTATAATGGGGCAGCCCGTGCGGCACCCGCCCTATAATCGCTTGAAAAACCGACGCTGACTACTAGGCTTATCCTAGATGCTCTTGCTTCAAAGACCATCGCTCAAGTCGATGGACACCTGTTTTCCTGGCAAGTTTTCTGCCAAATAGGCCGGCATTTTCGATGAGTCAGCCAGGTAGTCTAATGATAGTCCAGTTCGACGACTTGTTCGCCCTGGTTGCTGTATCACGTTTTCGACGGTATCAATCTGCCACTTTTGCGACTTTTTTCTGATGCTGAACCGCCTTTGCACTTTTGTGACGCTGTTTTTTCTCGGGATTTTCGGGGTGGTTACGCCATCTGTCTCCGCTGCGGAGAGTGACGATTGGGCCCTTGCACGTGGGACCCCCGAATCAACGGGTGCGACAAAATCACGCGTTCCGGATCAACCTTCGGTGGTATGGGAATTTCAAGCCGACGAAGCGATTGAAGCGACTCCAATCGTGGCTGGGAATCGGGTTTTTGTTGCCGATGTGATGGGAAAACTCTACGCGATCGACCGCAAAACGGGTAAGGAAATCTGGAGTCACAACTTTGATACCGGTTTTGTCGCTGCCGCTGCGGTTCGTGGTGACCACTTAGTGATCGGTGATATCGAAGGAAACCTTTATTCGATCGTGGCCGAAACGGGCCAAGTCACGTGGCAAAAAGCGACTGAAGGCGAGATCAATGGCTCGGCAGCTTTCTTTAAAGAAAACGTCCTGGTGGCCAGCCAAGATGGAAAACTCTACTGCTTCAAGGGCGATGATGGAGCGATCGAGTGGACTTATCAAACCGACGATCAAGTTCGCTGTAGTCCAACGATCGCAGGTGATCGCACGTTTCTTGGAGGTTGTGATGGACGTTTACACATGGTTGACCTCGAGACCGGAGAAGCGGCAAGCGAGCCGATTCCGCTTGGTGGGCCGACTGGCAGCACGCCCGCAGTCGATGGTGACGTCGCGATTTTGCCAATCATGGATGGAGCGGTGCTGTCGCTTGATTGGAAAACGGGAAAAGAGTTATGGCGTTTTGTTGACCCGAATCGACCACAAGAATACCGCAGTAGTGCAGCGATCAGTGGCGATACGGTGGTCGTCAGTAGCCAGAATAAACAGGTCGAAGCGATTTCGCTAAAGACAGGAAAGTCCAAGTGGCGGTATGTTATGAAACGGCGTGCGGACGCTTCGCCAGTTATCTCGAAGGATGACGTTTGGATTGCCGCGACCGATGGACGTTTGATTCGTCTGTCTTTGGACGAGGGAACCGAGCGTTGGGTCTACGAAATTCGCGGCTCCTTTGTCAGTTCGCCCGCTATCGCCGGTGGTCAATTGTTTGCCGCCGATGATAATGGGGTAGTGCGTTGCTTTAGCAAATAATACAAGTTGCTGGTGTTCTGCCTCCACCACCGCCTCGGTGGCTTCTCACTCCTTTCCCTTCATCCCCAGATGACTCCTATGTCCTCGGCTGCAAGCGATAAGAAAACCAACGTCGGTAGTTACTTCATTTCAAACTACCCGCCCTACAGCCAGTGGAACAAGGATCAATTGCCTGCGGTTCACGAGGCGCTCGACAGCCCGCCAAAGCAAGAGACACCGCTTGGCCTCTATTTACACATCCCGTTTTGCCGAAAACGCTGCAAGTTCTGTTACTTCAAAGTGTTCACGGATGTGAATGCCGCCGAAGTCCAGCGATATGTCGACGCACTTTGCAGCGAGATTTCAATGGTTAGCAAATTGGCTGTCATGGGCGATCGACCATTTCGGTTTGTTTATTTTGGCGGCGGTACACCAAGCTTCTTGTCCCCCAAGCAACTCACGAAACTTGCCGATCGGTTGCGCGAGCACATTTCATGGGACGGAGCCGAAGAGGTCACGTTTGAATGCGAACCAGGCACGCTGAGCGAAACGAAAGTCAAATCACTTCGAGACGTTTTGGGCGTGACACGCATCAGTTTGGGCATTGAAAACTTTTCCGATAAGATCCTCGAAGAAAACGGACGGGCTCACTTAAGTAAGCAAGTCTTCGCCGCATGGGATTGGATTACCGAAGCCAATTTCCCGAACGTTAATATCGACTTGATTTCCGGGATGGTCGGCGAGACATGGGACAATTGGAAAGAGAACGTCCGGCGGACGCTTGAACTGTCACCTGAGAGTGTCACGATTTATCAGATGGAATTGCCCTTTAACACCGTTTACAGCAAAGATATCCTCGGCAATCAAGTGGAAAGTCCCGTTGCGGATTGGGATACTAAACGAGCCTGGGTTGACTATGCGTTCAACGAATTCCTTGCCGCCGGCTACCGTGTCAGCAGCGCCTACACGGTCGTCAAAGATCCGAACAAAGTGAATTTTTCGTACCGTGATAACCTGTGGCAAGGAGCCGATTTGTTGGCGACGGGAATTGCCAGCTTTGGTCATGCAAGCGGCGTGCACTATCAGAATGTGGCGGAGTTAGAGCAATATCTATCGACGGTCGAATCGGGCAACTTGCCGCTCGGGCGAGGGTTCGTCCCAACGGATCATCAACGATTGGTCCGCGAAATGATCCTGTTACTGAAGCGAGGCCATCTTGAAGTGGACTACTTCCAAAACAAATTCGGCGTCAATATTCTCGACCATTGGCGCGGGCCGTGGGACGCCTACGTCGACGAGGGCCTAGTGGAGATCGACGGCAACACGATTCGGCTGACCCGCGAAGGATTGCTTCGAGCCGACGGGATGTTGCCTGTCTTCTTTGAGCCGGAACATCAAGGTGTTCGCTATACGTAAGTCGCGGTCAGATACGGATCCTAGAAATTTGGCCCTATCGTTTCACTGCCCTCACGCGTCACCAAGGCGTCGAATGTGGTACGGTCGAGCGAATTGGTTACCGCTCGTACGGAACCATCCGCCATGATGAGGTGACCGGCTTCAGCACCATCGAGCTCGCTGATCGCCGCAAATGCTTCGTCCGGTGTCATGTCTTGTGTTGAGGACCACACCGCGGTGCGATTGGGGAGTTCAATCATCATCACTGTGTTGGACAATCCATCGAGCACGTCGCGGAATCGGACTTTGGTGTCGGCCGTCGGTGGGAACATGGATTCCTCGGAAACAATGGCGAAAACTCCTGTTTCACCTGGGTTTCCCTTCATTGCCTGAAAGGCCATCGGCGGGTCGGTGGAAATGGCTAGGTTCGTTGGGCTGTCCCAAGGTTGGGTCGAGTCAATCATTTCCCATTGACGTTGACCTTCGGTGAAAGGCGAGACAGCGATTCGCCAACCGATTGTTTCTTCGCCTGCCATGTTGGTGTTGGTCGTAAACGGTAATTGCTTGTACGCAGAGTGATAATTGTGAATCGCCAAAGCGACTTGCTTTGCATTGTTCGAGCGTTGCATTCGTTGTGCGGCTTGGCGTGCGGCACCGATCGCCGGCAGCAAAAGTGCGACGAGAATTCCGCCGCAAAATAACATCATCACTCCGACAACGCCAAGAATGATCCAAATGGTTGCGGAGCTAGAAGACCGGGGTTGAACCTGAGGGGACGGTGGAACTGAAAAAGGATCACTGGCCGGGGGGACGTTCGACATGATTGGCCTCGAGGAATTGGGGATGCGGCGGATGATGGGTACATCCCAATTGTATCGGATCCTGTGGACCAATAGTGCTTCGAGCACGTTTCAGTGATTGTTTTCGGAATCCCTGCGCAAGACCATTGTGCAGCGCACCGATCATTGTGCAGCGCACCGATCATTGTGCAGTGCACCGATCATTGGTCAGTGCACAGCGGGTTACAGAAGCAAAATTTGGCAGCCCATTCCACCTTTTGTACCTAAACCATCGGTTCCGGTTGCCCGCTTCCTTTGCGTGGACCGGCCCCCTTCATAAAGCGATGCCCAAAGTCCGTCAGTAAGAATACTCGCAACGACCCGCGGATCGAGAATAGAACGATTAGCATCCATAGTCGGCTCCGACGCGTTTGCTTGAAAACGCCACCTTCGCCCACCGCCAATTGTTGTTGCGGTTTGAGATGCATGCCGTACTTTACAGCGATTTGATCCATTTCAACCAAGTGGATCACGGGAATATCTTGGCGCATGAATCGAGTCATGATGGAGTCGATTTCTAAAAAACGACGGGACGCCGATCGATTGAGTACCGGTTTGTAGGCTCGTTTGCCAAGATAATTGGCCTGGCACCAATTGTGTTTAACGCAGCTAAAACGGAGACGTTCATTCCTGGAAACGAACCGCTGTAGCCAACCGCGACCAAGTCACCTTTCCCTACGCCTGCTGCTTTAAGCATGTCCACCACGACCGCAGCCATGTTGGGGTTGGTCGACGTTAGTTTTGCACAACATTCGGCCAATTGTTTCGAACGGTCTGGTCGATCAAATCGACAATTGAAGATCATCACTCGCTTAGTCACATCCGGAAAACGGTCGCATGCCATGTTCCAGATTCTCTCCGTCGACTCTGGGTCGTTCGCAGCAAATCCGTTGACAAAGGTGATTTCACGGCCAAAGAAGTTAAGCTCTGCAACGGTCATGATTCCTGGGTCGGGATTGGCTGACCACATCCCTTGAAGCGCGGTCGATCGATCCACGCCAAGATCGCTCAAGATTCGCAGTGCAAACGCAACGTTCTCTTCATGCTCGATATAAGAAAATTGTGCCATTTCCAAAGGTGGAATTCCTTTGACTTCCTCGTCACCCACCGTAATTAACTCGGTCTTGCGGTCATCGCAGACTTTTCGAAACGCGTCCAAGTGACGTTGTTCGGCGGTATAGAGTTTGCCGTCCTTGGGAACCATTCCTAGCAACGTCCATACAACATCCTTTTCCCAAGGCCCCATCACGTCCAAATGGTCTTCCCTAGCGTCGGTGATCACGCTGTGGGTGGCGTCAACCCACTTAAACTCGCACAGCCATTGCAAGTAGGGAATCAGCGTCATGCACTCGATCACCAGTGCTTTGGATTCCATCACGGCTGCAGCTCGAACGATCCGAATTTGTTCGATCACGTTCGCGCGGGCTGGGCGAAATACCGGGTACTCCGCCCCGTCAGGCAAGATCATTCTTGCCAGCGTTCCAGTGGTCTTTGCACAAGTATGAGTTCCCGATGCACGTAGGCCTGCGGCAATCAATCGAGTGACTGAGGACTTACCACGTGTTCCATTAACATGAATCCGCGTTGCAATCGCAGCAAGTTGCCGGCGGTGAAAATACGATTCGAGCAATCCGAGGCCGACAAGCGAGCCGGTGGTGCTGAGCAAAGCAAGCGAGCTATCCATCCTTGATGGTTAACTCCAGTACTAAAATTGTGAACAGAAATTGTCCGAGATGAAGTATCCGGACCCTTGCTGCCAAGCCGCAATCAATCGAAGCGAATTGGCGTTTTCAACAGCGGTGCGAATGATGATGAGGGAATAAATCTCTGCTAGTGGCGCAGGCCAAAAATCACGATTCGGGAGAAAAAATTACGTCCGTCTTTCCAGCGTGGCGGCGTTGCCGGACGGGCTGCCACAACAGGCCGGCAAATCCGGTTGTGAGCACTGCAACATGACCGCGCCGCATAAGGACGGATCCTACGCGGTTTTTCCAAGAGACAACGGCGGACGGTGGTGGCTCCTGCACCGCAGACGAAAGACGATTCGCTATCACAGAGCGCTGGGGCTCATTGACCAGCAGCAAGCCATGAGGGGACGAAATTCGCTCTTACGATCAAACGCACGTACTGCAATTAGGGGCAAAAAAAGATCGCCGTCAGAAAATCAAACCCCGTGGGATAGCCGAAAACAGCTACTTGGGATCACGCTGGCAAGATTAGAGACGTTGGTTGACTTGGATAGTCACTTTTGCGAAGTCGGCTAAGCGGATTTAACGGAAGCCTTAGCACGGACGCAGGCCGTTTGGAATTCGCTTTCGTTGGCGAACGCGATGCGAGGAACCAAGAAGCGATGGTTGTTTTGGAAACGAAATCCCAATCCATGTCGATTGATATTGACATCCTTAATATGTGACCATTGGCAACGTATCGCTGCATTGTCATGCCGGAGAAACAGAAACGCATCGGTCATAATCATCGATGCTTGGTCAACGATACCACCGCGAAACTTGGCTGCCGCTCGGTTTAACCACATTCCCATGATTGGTGGTCCGGCAAGGATGATTCCCGCAAAAGTCAACAGGCAACCGAAGATCCAGTACCACGGAGCAACGCGGTTGTAATAATTGGTCCAATACGGAGTCCATGTGATCGATCGATACAGATCCCAAGCGAAATAAAGCATCCATCCACCAATTCCCAGTGCTATGCCGCCAGACACCATTTTTGCGATCGTGGTCCAATGCCGCGAATTGCCTGAAAGGATGGACTGTGTCCATGAACCGAGGCGACATGCCGTCACATTAAATGCCCCGTCGGGAATGGTTGGTGCATCGACCCGTAACTGGCTTCGGCGCGAATACGTAACGCGTTGCCACCACAGCGGGGCTTCGAATTGGTTGTCTGTCAACACAATTGGATTTCCCCAAATATTGTCGGAATAACCGCACGTCCATATTTCACTGCGTCCGGAAACCAACGTTGTCCACAGGCCGATCGTGGGGTATTCTATATGCATTGCGTTGCCCTTGCAGGAACCTCGCACTGGATCACATAACCAAGGTGCACGTTTGAGGATTCGCTTGGCACGGATCGATCCGGAGGAATCGGCAAAGACCGCGTACGTCACCCCTATAGCGACCCCAGCACCCAAGGACCAAACCAATAGATCGCCAAGCGTATAGGGATACGAAAAAAGGACGGCTAATAGGATGCTGCTTACCACAATCGAACCGCCGATGATGATAATCGTCCCTTGAATCGGTTTGTTGAGAACACGAGCGATTTCCGTGGGTGTCGCTGAACCGGAAATCAAAAGCTCCGATTGGGAAGGTTGCGATTCCGAAGGCTCTTTTTCGACCTGATGGGGAGGCGAGTAAGGATTCGCATCGGTAGACGGTTCTTCGAGCATCGTGAGATTTTAATTTGAAAAGACTACTTTGGTGGTTGGCTCGATAACAGCATCAACGCTTCGGTTGTGCGGGCTTTTTGCTCTTCGCTGATTTTTAATATTTGGTGCTTGCCGTTTCCATTTTGAACAAACGTTGTCAGTCCGTCGTCGGCAACGGTCACGGTCCCTTTGAGTGATAAGTCGAAATAGCCGCGGGTGGGGCGAATCACTTGCAGTACACTGGTCAAATCCCACGTCGGTCGATCGTGCGGCGGCGGGTTGTAGGCGATATAGGCTTCTGACAACAGATGGTGATCAACATACCGAAAGTCTCTCTCGATACTTTGGTGTGGATAGGGAAGTGCAAGTCCAATCTCGAATCCGCTCCAAAGGACCGGTGTGGGCCACTGGGTGGCTATCCGCTGGGCGGCAGCGATATCTTTGATCACGTTATATTCTTTGTGGTCATAGGGTGGGCCCGACGCACGCGTGATCTGTTGGAATGCACCGGCCATCATCGAAAGCAACTTGACTTTCTGTTTGACTAATTCAATTCCACCAAGGTCACTGATCGAATCGGGTTCGGATCTAAGCAAGTTTGCGAGGTTAGTGGAAAAGCCGACTTGGGCAATCACGATCGAGTTGTCGGAAGCCGCTGCGAGCGTTTGCCGTAGGACGGTTACCGCATCGGACGCGTCTTTGCCGGAAACCAAGTCGTGAGGGTATCGGTATTGGTCATCGTCTTTGATCGATGCGAGTGGGATGAATCTTCCCGCATCAGGTGTCACGCCGCTGCGGCAGACGCCGATGGGGATATTGCCGCGTCCATAAAATGTGTTGACGGCATCGGTAAAGGGGGCCGCTTGATCGTTGTCTTTTGTGATGGTGACACAAAGCAATTCGCATTCGCCTCGCGTTTGTAGAGCATGGATCATTCCAAGAGCGAGCACATCATCGACATCGTTGCCAATGTCAGTGTCAAAGATCAACTTGACCGGTGCCAAGTCCGCTCCGGACACAGGCAAGCCGTTCTCGAGCGTGCCAAGAAAGAAAGCCATGCCAAGAAAAAAGGCAACGGAAAGTCGTCGTAGGAGGCTGGGTTTGATCGCGAGCGTGAGGTTCATGGTTGTCGTTGATGGCTGGGTTGGTTTTCGGAGAAAGGAGAAGAACGATTGCTTGATTGTGATCGTAGTGCGGTACGACCGCAGGCGAAGCGAGCTACCGCTCGGATTGCGTTCGCCCGCTCCCCGTTGGTCGCTAGAATCGGGTGCTGATAACATCAACTTCCGCGATAACGGATGTAGTTGGCTTGAAGAGAAGCTCCTCATTACACAAGATAATCGATATTGTGACCGACGTTCTCCTTTCAATTCAGAAACCTCCATCCATGAATGAACCAAATTTGCCAAATCCTGATTTGACAGCTCAGATCGCGGCCCATAGTGAGCCGATGCAGCGATTGGTCCATGAAATTGCTAAAACGCTGGTTGGCCAGGATGTGTTGGTTCACCGACTGCTCATCGGTCTATTGACGGGACGGCATTTGCTCATCGAGGGGGTCCCGGGGTTGGCAAAAACGACGGCGGTTGCAACGCTCGCCAAAGCGATCGATGCCGATTTTCAACGATTGCAGTTCACGCCCGATTTATTGCCAGCCGATTTGATCGGTACGCAAGTTTATCGACCGCAGCAACAGGCATTTGTGGTTCAAAAAGGTCCGATCTTTGCCAACTTGATTCTGGCCGACGAAATCAATCGTGCCCCGGCAAAGGTGCAAAGTGCACTGCTCGAAGCGATGCAGGAACGCCAAGTCACGATCGGTGGCGAAACCTTCCGGTTGCCTGATCCGTTTTTGGTCATGGCGACGCAGAACCCGATTGAACAAGAAGGGACGTATCCGTTGCCGGAAGCGCAAATGGACCGGTTCATGATGAAGGTCGTAGTCGATTATCCGACACGCGATGAAGAATTGGTCATTCTCAGCCGGATGTCACGAAGTCGGCCATCGGTGGATATTCAATCGGTCACGACGACCGATGAAATCATTGCCGCTCGCGAATTGGTTGATGCGGTGTTTGTGGATCAACAAATCGCAGAGTACATCGTCGATCTTGTCATGGCATCGCGAAAATGCGAGGCCTATGGATTGTCAATTGGGCCTTGGATTCAATTTGGAGCGTCACCAAGAGCGACGATTGATTTGACATTGGCAGCCAAAGCGAACGCTTTTTTGAATCAACGTGCATTCGTTTTGCCGCAAGATGTTAAAGCGATCGCGATGGACGTGCTTCGGCACCGAGTGATGGTCACTTACGAAGCGGAGGCGGAAGAAAAAACTTCCGAAGATGTTGTTAGCATGATCTTAGACGCGATTCCGGTGCCCTAAAGAATGACTTGTAAGCAATTCGCTTTTGTGGATGCGATAGCCCAAAAAAAATCCATCGTCCGGCCTAATCCGCCGTTCACACAGTGCTAGAACCTAACCCCACGCTTTTGCGAAGCATTTCGGCGATATTCTTGCGAAAGATCGGGTTGGGATGGGCCTATGGCACCTAAATGGGACAACGGACTTGCTTCGAGTGCCTAATAAGTGGCCCTTCGATTTTGTCAACGAATGACTATAATGAACGTGTATAAACCCGTTCACTTTATTCGGAGGCAGCTCTTTTAATCGTGCGAGATCAACACCAACTTCGAGATGATTCGCCCGAGCGAAGCATCTTGGCTCGGCTGATTCTTCCCGACCAAACCGTCGAGGCCGACCCGCTCGAGGAATTACACGGATTGGCGATTACCGCGGGAATCGAAGTTTGCGACGAACTGATTCAACGGCGGTCTCGTCCCGAAACGTCCACTTTTCTCGGGAAAGGAAAAGTGGAAGAGCTTCGCTTGATAGTCGAGCGTTACGATGCCGATGTGGTTATTTTTGACAACGACTTGTCGCCTGGCCAAGTGCGAAATCTTGAGAAAGCGGTCAATGCCAAAGTGTTGGACCGAACGGAGTTGATTCTGGATATTTTTGCGGCAGGTGCCCGTACTCACGAAGCCCGCTTGGCGATCGAATTGGCACAGCTTGAATATTCGCTTCCGCGACTTAAACGCATGTGGACTCACTTGTCGCGTCAAGCGATGGGAGTGGGTATGCGTGGGCCTGGGGAGAAGCAATTGGAAGTTGACCGTCGTTTGGCGCAAAAGCGAATTTTTGATTTAAAGCAAGAACTTGCAAAAGTCGAGCGTCGTCGTGAACAACAAGTGGCCGCGCGTAAGGAAGCTCCCACGGTTTCGATCGTCGGCTATACCAATGCCGGCAAGAGCACGTTGATGAATGCGTTGACCGACGCGAAGGTGCTGGCAAAAGATAAACTCTTTGCGACTCTCGACACACGGACGCGGCGGTGGCAAATCCCAAACTGGGGTATGGTCTTATTAAGTGACACGGTTGGTTTTATTCGTGACCTGCCTCACACGCTGGTCGCAAGTTTTAAGTCGACGCTTGAAGAAACTCGTCAGGCCGATTTGTTGCTGCATGTTGCCGACGCAAGTAGTCCGACGGTATTCGATCAAATTAGTGCGGTCTACAAAGTGCTTCAAGAGTTAGGAATTGAAGAAAAAGACACGCTGCTGGTTCTGAATAAAATCGATGCGATCGACAATCCTTCGGTGTTGAACCGGGTTTTGGATCGTTACCCGAATGCGGTTCCTGTGAGTGCGAAAAGCAAAAAAGGATTTGTGTCGCTAGAGGAAGCGGTGGGTGAGGCTCTCGGTCGCGAGTTCTATGATATCGAAGTCGATGTTCTTCCTGGCGATGGAAAGTTGTTAGCCTATTTGGAATCGAAAGCAGAAGTCTTGTCGCGTCAATATGGCGAGCAAATGGTGACGATTCACGCCCGGATTCCTGCCGGCGCGATGGGCCCCATCCGTCGTGACGCCGCTGCTATTCGACCAACACCGGGATCGCATCATGCTAACGATGGTTTGCCAAGCGAAGTGGCATAAGCTATTTGGGGCGAACGATCGAGCGGATTATGCGTCACCGATTGGCGTGAGCGGGATGTCATCCGAACCGCGTGGTCCCATAGGACGAAGTGGTCCATTTCATGTTCCCATGCTGTGATAATGTGGACGCATTGAACGAGAATCGTCCGCCGCCTGCTCTCGCCGAAGTAGAAGGTTTCTTCAAGGCGCCCGCGACAGGTGGATGGCAGGAACTTTCAGGTCAAAGCGAGCAATGAAAATGCGTTGGAAAGCGAATGGGGCTGTCACGGTTGTCACCGGTGCAAGTAGCGGTATCGGACGCTGTTTGTGCGAATTGCTTATCGACCGCGGTGCGACCGTGGTGGGGGTGGCGCGACGTGCGGATCGGCTGACGGAACTGGAATCGCGAGAGAGCATTGGACACTTTATTCCAGTTACGGGTGACATTACCGATCAAGTCGTCCGCAACCAAATCGTCGAGGTTGCCAACGGAGTCAATGAATCTCGTGTCGATTTACTTGTGAACAATGCAGGGATCGGCGCGATTGGTCCGTTTGCGAACGCTTCGCCTGATCGACTTCGACGTGTTATGGAAGTCAACTTCTTTGCACCCGCGGAATTGACTCGTGTGATGATCCCTTCGCTTCGCCTTGGTCGGGCAGCGGTGATTTGCAACATTAGCAGCGTGTTGGGGCATCGTGCAGTTCCGGATAAGAGCGAGTATTGTGCGAGCAAGTTTGCGCTACATGGATGGAGCGATTCGTTGCGAGCAGAACTGGCCGGTGATGGAATTCAAGTGACATTGGTGAGCCCAAGCACCACGCGAAGCGAGTTTTTTGAAAAGTTGATCGAGACCGATGCGGGGAATGATTCGAAAAGCATCGGTAGTTGGCCACCGATACGGGTAGCCCGGACGACGCTTGCATCGATTGAAGCGCGTCGTAGCGAGGTGATTTGCAGCCTTGCCGGAAAGGCACTGGTTTATGGTGATCGCGTTTCGCCACCGATCATGAATGCGATTTTGTCGCGCCGGTAGGGGCCGTTGAAACGGTCTAATCATCGCTAGGACCGGCACCATCGGTCCGGTTGTAGCGATTGCGAGGGTCGAGATTGCGGAAGTTGGATGGCGACGCATTGGGGTGTCGATACGAGTGGATAGCCAATTATCCGTTTTTCTGCATCCGTTTTGCGCGTCCAATGTCGAGTACTGCTGCTGCCCCATCTGGTGATAACGCTCGCGAGGCGAACTTAGTTCGTGATGTGGTCGCGATCGTTCTCGTCGCAATGACATTGATCGCCGTCATTTCGATCGTCACGCGTAGTCCCGCCGACCCGATCGAAGAGCCGATTTGGCCTGTCAGCGAAATTTACTCACCGAACAATTCGGTCTATCCGGCCAACTCGACCGTGACCAATGCGTGCGGCTATTGGGGCGCCTTGATTTCATCAGCATTGTTCGATGCCTTAGGGTTATCAAGTGCATTGCTAATTGCGGCGGTGGGCGGGGTTGCGACGGCTCTGTTGCATCGTGGCAAGCTTAATGCCCCCGTACTGCGATCACTTGGCGGGACGATCGTGATCCTTGGGGCTGCAACCGCAGCGGGTCTATTACCGGCGGAGATTGAGGGCATGCCCGTGGTTGGCAATGGCGGTTACTTAGGAGCGATGGGCTCGACGTTCTTGTTAGAACATTTTGCGCCGGCGGGTGCTTGGATTCTTTCGATGACCGTTTTGGCTGTCGGTTTGCTGCTAACAACGGATTACGCTTTGGTGTACGCAGGTCGCGCGATCATGCGTCGCGGTGCCACAGCTTCACGCAATGGGATGCAGCGAGCGGCCAAGGCAATCCCGATATCGGTGCGTCGCCGTCGGCAACCATTTACGGACTTAGAAGAACCCATTCGGATCGATGGCGACGCGACCACGGAAACAGAAACTTCATCGGAGACGCCAGCGGCCGGCGAAACACCGAGCGAGTTTTGGAACGACCGAAAACCGAAGTTTCGCGTCCAACGTCCGCGCCGCAAACCAGAACCACCGGCGGAAGAAAGCGAGACGGAGGATGTCGGTGAAGTTGCTTCCACAGGATTAGCTGCTGCAGGTATGGCAGCGGCCAATAAGCTTGCTGCGGCAGTCACCGGCAAAGCCGACACCGGCAAAACCGAAACCGAAAAAGAAATCGAAGAGGAAGGCGAAGAAGAATGGGAAGAAGAGGAAGAAGTCGAAGAGCCTTTGCTACGCGATATTGAAATCGACGAAGAAACCGTTTCGCTGCGTGGAGACGAGAGTCACGAAATTCAAAGACCGAAAATCAATTCACCTCGCAAGATTAATTTGCGAGAAGAGCTCGATAACGCCGTGCGTGATAAGAGTGATGCGAGTGTCATGGATTATCGGTTGCCAAGTCTCACGCTCTTGGAAAGTAGTGATGGATTCGACTACGGTGAACTTGAAGCCGAGGCGGAGCGAAAAGCAGATTTGTTACAGAAAACAATTTGCAGCTTTGGGTGTAACGTTCGCGTGTCAAACATCACCCTTGGACCGGTGATCGCCCAGTATGAGATTGAACTGGAAGCAGGGCTTCGTCTGAACAAAATCAGTGCATTGGCGGATGACTTGGCTATCGCGCTGCGTGTTCCAAGCGTTCGAATCGTAGCCCCGATTCCAGGCAAGAACACGGTCGGTATCGAGGTGCCAAATGAGATCCGACAAGTGGTCCGACTGCGTGACGTGATCGAAGAATCGGACATGAGCAAATCGAAAGCAAAGATCCCCGTGTTTCTTGGCAAGGACGTTTCGGGCAATCCGATGGTGGTCGGGCTCGAGAAGATGCCTCACCTGTTGATCGCCGGTCGTACCGGTACCGGTAAGTCGGTTTGTTTGAATGCGATCATCACTTCGATTTTGATGATGTGCCGACCTGATGAAGTCCGGATGCTGATGATCGACCCCAAAATGGTCGAGTTGAGTGGGTACGGAAGATTACCGCATTTGATGCATCCGGTGATCACCGATATGAAGAAGGCCGAAGCGATATTGGCATGGGCTGTCGACAAGATGGAGGAACGCTATTCGCTATTGGCGAAGGCCGGTGTTCGGCATATCAACAGCTACAACGATCTAGGACGCGAAGAGGTGCTGCGTCGATTGGAGATCGAAGAGGGTGATGATGCTGAAGCAGTGCCTGACAAATTGCCGTTCATTGTCATCGTCGCGGACGAAATGGCAGACTTGATGATGACCGCTGGTAAAGAGGTTGAAACGCATATTATTCGATTGGCCCAAAAAAGTCGTGCGGTCGGAATCCATTTGATCCTTGCGACTCAAAAACCAACGGTCGACGTGATCACCGGTTTGATCAAAAGTAACTTGCCGGCACGCTTGAGCTTCCAAGTAGCGAGTAAGACAGACAGCCGCGTGGTTCTTGATGAAAACGGCGCCGACAAATTGCTTGGTAACGGAGATATGCTGTTCCTATGGCCCGGAACAAGTACGTTAATTCGTGGTCAGGGAACGTACTTGTCGGATGATGAGATCGATGCCGTCGTCGATCATTGCGGTATGGGAGAGCAGAATTTCGTCAATGAGTTGATGAGTTTGAAAGTCGATGTAGAAGGTGAAGGCGATGGATCAAAGGTCGGGGAAATCAAGAACCGTGATGAACTTTATGAAAGTGCGATAGAAGTGGTGATTCGTGAAGGACGCGGTTCACTATCGATGTTACAGCGATGCCTAGGAATCGGTTACGGACGAGCAGCCCGCTTGATTGACTTCATGGCCGAAGATGGGATTGTCGGCGAATATAATGGGTCCAAGTCGCGCGAGGTGATCATGACGATGGACCAATGGCAAAAGATGCAGGGCTTTGAACCAGAGGGTTCCGAGGAGTCCGCAGAAGATGACAAAGAGGGTGGATACGAAGAAGCGGACGAGGAATACGAAGAATATGAGCTTGAGTGACGTGGATAGGCTGCGGTTCAGCCTTTACGTTGCCAATGATTCGCTGCTTTGGTTGTTTATTCAGAGCAGACTATTGCAGGTGTTCCTGCTGCTATCGTCCATCGCGGAGTCGGTAACCTAGGAAATTGTCAAGTTCCGGTTCTGCTTCAATCTCACGGACTGTCTCTTCGATGTCGTATTCGACCCGCCGGAACTCGATCATCTCTTGGTCAAAAATGACGTAGCAACTTCGTGGGTCGCCGTCACGCGGTTGGCCGACACTGCCAACATTAACCATCAACTTCAATGATGGATTTGAAACGCCGTAGCCGCCTGCTAAATCCACAGGGCGGATGAATCTTAGTTCAGGTGTGAACACCCCCGGCACATGTGTGTGGCCTTGGAAGCATAAATGGGGAATCATGGAAAACAGCTTTTCCATTTTCTTGCCGTTCTGAGTGTCTTCTGGGAAGACATACTCATTGGTGGGACTGCGCGGTGATCCGTGGACAAACAGAACACTTCCTTCACGGACAGTGCGTGGCAATTTGCACAAGTATTCCATTCGCTGGCGACTCGCTTCGGGCCCATCGGCACCACTTTCCAGCTGCGTTCTTGTCCAAAAAATCGCCTGCTCCGCCGCGACATTGAAGCCTTCGGGGTCGAATAACGCACTGCTGTCGTGATTGCCCAACACGCAGAAATCGAATTTCATCGCTTGGTCCAAACAGGCACACGGCTGTGGGCCGTAGCCGACCACGTCGCCGAGACAGACGACTCGGTCGACCTTTTGAGTCGCAACATCGTCTAGCACCGACCGGAGGGCGGCAAGGTTGCCGTGAATGTCACTAAGAATCGCAGTTCGCGTCACGTCGGTTTGCTCTGGGCGTTCGGAAATACGGGCGTTCGGAAATACGGGCGTTCGGAAATACGGGCTCTCAAACAAAAAGAATTCGGACCACCAAGCGGCAATCCGGCTTCTTTATCGCCCATGTTTGAGTCGGTCGCCCAACGCATCGGCTAAATCAGGGACCGCATAGATCTTATTGGCAACCGAATCAATGTTATAGTCAACACGACGAAACGTCACCGTCTTTGCTTCGGTATCTAAAATCGCATAGCAGGACCGGCGATCCTCATCACGCGGTTGGCCCACGCTGCCGACATTGATCATCACTTTCTCGCGAGAGAGTTGGTAAACGTGATCACATTCATCGGGGGAAATGAATTCACACTCTGTCGTAAAGACGCCCGGCAAATGGGTATGCCCCATGAAGCAAACATGCTCGATCTTGCCGAACAAAATCTCCATTTTTCGGGTGTCAAACACATACTCGGGAAAGACGTATTCGTTCGTCGGATCTCGTGGTGAACCATGAACAAAACGGTATTCGCCTTCGTCAATCTGGCGCGGCAATTCACCTAGGAAGTCCCAACGTGCATTCACTTGGTCCGGAGAGCCTGGGCCATTATCAAGTTGGTCCCGCGTCCAATAGATCGCTTGCAGGGCCATCGGGTTGAATCCTTCCGGATCGAACAGAGCCGCTTGGTCATGGTTGCCTAAAATCGTAAGTTTGGCTTCCTTCATTACCGAGTCGAGACATTCGCATGGATTCGGCCCATAGCCAATGATGTCGCCGAGGCAGTAAATGTCATCCACATTTACGGTACGAATATCCGCCAGCACTGCAGTGAGCGCGTCGTAATTTCCGTGAATGTCGCTAATCAACGCGCGTTTCACTGAAATGTCCCGTGGGTCAAAGTGTCAATGGTGGGTCGAAGTGTTTATGGAAGATGCGTGCAACCGGATTGTAAGGGGAACCAATTTTTCACGGCAATCCCACCGCAAACAGATAAGCCATTATTTCAAGCTCATAGCGGGAAAAGGCAGCTTAGCTTTGTCTGGTGGCTTTGCTCCGCTCCTTATTTTAGCTAAAAGAAGCAGAGCCATGTCAGACCTAAACCCAATCGCGAGTACTTTCCCCCTCGCTAATGTCACTCAAATCGCGATCGAGACGACCGGACGTACCGGTTCGATCGCCGTATTGAGTGCCGAACAAGTCATCCACCAAGAGACCTTGGGGCTCAATCGGCGTGCTGCAGCAGATATTGGGCCGGCACTCCAACGAGCGATTTCGATTGCCCGTGCTCTTTCGGATTCAATTGGATTTATTTCCGTCGCCGATGGTCCAGGCTCCTTCACAGGGCTGAGAATCGGCATCACGACTGCAAAAATGCTCAGCTATGCAATTGAGGCCCCTCTAGTGGCGGTTGACTCGGTCGCTGCGGTGGGGGCAACGGTTTTTGCGGAGCAACCGTGTAGCATCGAGACGCCTGACGCCGTGTTGGTGGCACTTGATGCATACCGCAGTCAGATATTTTCCGGCCAACTCCGTCGGATGGAATTGTTGACTCCATTGGAAAAATTGTCGCAGAGTTGGTCCAGTCATCCCGATGGCATTGCGATGGTCGACATGGACCATTGGGATGATCAGCTTGGGCAATGCGAAGGTGAGGCGCTTTTGTTTGCTGGCGATGCGAAGCCGTTTAGTAAGTCATCGGTAACGATGGCAAGTCGGTCGCAAGCCGATGCAGTCGGAGTTGGCTTGTTGGGGTTTCGCGCGGCGACCCTTGGCCAATGGAGTGACCCGTTTGCATTGATCCCACGTTACCTTCGGGGCAGTGCCGCCGAAGAAAAAGCAGCAAAGCAATAATCATTGTGCATGTCGACTGCAACGACGGCACTTTGGCTAATTAGACATCTGTCACGCGGCGAACGGATTTTCGTCGGGATCCATCAGACGGATGGAAATGAGGTCTCGGAACGACTCCGCTGCTTCGAGTTGATGTTTCGGTGCGCTGTGAAGATGATTGCGCCGCGCCGTCCAAATCGCCGAGGTACTCCTCACGCACCTTGGGATGTTCTTTCACTTCCTCGGGACTGCCATCGATCAGCACTTGGCCCTGATAGATCACATAGCACCGATCCACTGTACCGAGAATTTCACGAGCGGCGTGATCGGTAATGAGGACACTGATTCCACTATCGCGGAGTTGCTTGATTACACCCTGAATCGATTGAACGGTGATCGGGTCGATTCCCGCGAAGGGTTCGTCGAGCATCACGATCCGCGGATTAGAAACGAGGCAACGAGCAATTTCGAGTCGCCTTCGTTCACCGCCACTCAACCCCGCGGCCTTGCTCTTGCGAATGTGGGTAATGTTGAACTCTTCAAGCAATTGCTCGGTTCGCACCTTCCTTTCCTTGCGCCCCATGCCGAGAAGTTCCAATAGGGCCGAGATATTTTGTTCGACAGTCAACTTCTTGAATACGCTCGGTTCTTGTGGCAAGTATCCCATATGACCATCCCGAGCTCGGCGGAACATCGGCCAATCAGTGACGTCTTGTCCTTCCACGTACACACGCCCGCGGTCCGGTTGGATCATTCCACAAATCATCCGAAAACAGGTCGATTTGCCAGCTCCATTGGGGCCCAGCAAACCAACGATTTCCGCCTCATTGACGTGCAAATTCACGCCATCGACAACACGCCGGCGCCCGTAGGTTTTTTGTAGATCGATCGCTTGTAGGATCGTTTGCGTTTCGGTGATCGCATCCATGCTTCGTACTCTTTTGTTTTGCCGATTTTTACATGCGTGACTAGCGGATCAGTTTCATTCGGCGAAAATTTGGGGTAAAGGGAACCGGCGAGTTCCACGAGTGAGGCCAAAACACCAGCAGCGCCTTTCCGACAAGCAGATCTCGGGGCACATACGAAGCGTCCGACCACTTGTCGGCATCTTCGGGCATGCCAAAGCGGACCTTCGTTCCCGCCCAACATCGAGCGTCGAGACTCTCCGGGCTATTGTCACCCATCGGGAAAAATTGGTCTTCTTCCAATTCAAACGTGACCTCGCGTCTCGCTTTCCAAACTGGTGACTCAGCCCACGTTTCGGGTTGGCCCATCATGTCTTGGATGTCAAAATCCGTAACCGCACCACCAGCAGCTTGCCAAACTTGGCGCATGTCATAGTCAGACATTCCTTCGCTACTGTCAGCGGTTGCGATGTAATATTTGTCGCGATCAACTCGCAAATGATGGATGGTGCTGTCGCCGCCTCGCACACCAATTCCCAAAGGTGAAGCGTCCATCGGGTGCACCGCAGCGATGTACCGAGGGTAGGCCTCGTCGTCCGATCGGAATTTTCGAGCGTCAAACGTCGTCGGTGCATCGAATGCGACTAACTCGTCATTGACCCAAAGCAATATCTGGTCATCACAGTTGCTCATTCGCACCGAGACCCGTGAACCCGCTTTGACGATCGTTTGGGCGGTGGGGTGCAAATTCAGCCGTTCGGTTTCACTGTCGAACGGCAAAGGTTTGTCGTCCAAAATCGTCAACGCTGCGGTTCCGCTTGTTAAATCAATTTGACATTGATGCCGAATGCCCGCTTCCACGATCTCCAGTAGCAGTTCTTTGCTGTCAGTCGACGTTTCGACTTCCGCTTCAAAGATCAGGTCACCGACCCAATGGATGCCGTCACGCGACAATCCTTGGTTTCCAAACATGGCACGCTGCTTGAATTGCTCCGGGCCGACTCCCGATTGAAATGAATTCGACAAAACGCCCTGTGAGTAGCTCGTCAGCATCGACCAAGGACGACTCAGCGAACGTCGTTGGATCGCCGACGGTTTCTCGTCATACAAGACGTCTGCTGGGACATGAATGTAAGAGTCGTACGAATAAAAATCGGTAATCAATCGGCTTGAGTAGGGATCAACATCGGCGAGTGATAAGCCTTTGTCCGCACGTTCCCATTGTTGTTCATTGGGCCATCGGTGATAGTACCGAAGCCAATTCACGCGATCCGCTGCATCGCTCCCAAGCGTTGCTGTCATCGAATCGGTCGATTGGTTGACTTGCCACGAATCTTGCGGAACGCTGGTCGCGTTTTCGCTCCAAGGTTGCCACCGGCTAGGGTACTTTGATTTGACTAGCACCTCCGATTGGTAATCGGTGTCATGCACCAAGTGACGCATCGACAAGATTTTTTCGGCGGGCTTGTGCAAGATTTTGTCTGGATCGTTTGATCCGGTCGGCCGTGTAAAGGCATCACCGTGATGGAGCGTCAATGTTTCGCCGGGCAGTCCGACAAGCCGTTTGATGTAGTTTTGTTTTGGGTTGCCAGGGAACTTGAAAACGATCACGTCCCATCGCTTTGGTTCCGAAATCGTGTAGGCAAACTTGCTGACTAAAATCCGGTCACCGTTGAAGGTGCCGTGGTCCGCAATATTCGCTAGATCCATCGGGTTGATGTGGCGACAGTTTGGGCAAATCCCGGCAACCACGGCATTTTCGGTGACTGGGCCGCGCCGTTCTAAACTGGCACCGACTTGGAACGGGGCTCCACAACGGTCACAGAACATGTCTTTATGGGCGCCCATCAAAGTTGGGGCCATCGAACCCGTTGGAATCACGAATGCTTCGGCCAAAAAGGCACGGAACAATAGCGCCAATATAAAGGCGACGACAAACGCCTCGACCGTTTCGCGTTGCGCGGCCGTGCGGAAGGTTTCGGCACGAACCTGAGCGGGGCTGCGGTGCCCCTTGGCGTCCTTCGCATCTGTTGCCGAGCTGGATTCAGTAGTGTTTTTTCGGCTCATAGGGGGGATTTCGGGAACGCGAATCGAGGATTGAGGGAGTTTGGGGCAAACAGAGGCGGTATTCAAACAAGCATCCTAGCGACTTTACTAGGTTTACGGAACTTCGATTTCATTCGTTCACTCTAGCAGGTCTCCGACTCCACAAAAGAGCGTCCACAGCGGTGATTTCGCGGAGCGAAAGGTGGCAATTTGGAAGCAGAGACGCCAAAGTGAGGAATTGGAAGCAAATCGGCTCTCGACTCGGACTGCACGGAATCCGATCATCCTTTAGAATATTGTCGAGTGTCTTGACGGTTCGCTGAGCGTTTTCATCGAGCATTTTCACTGTGCTGTTCCCGTAATGCATGTCCATGTCCTTTCGTCCAAATTGCTCACAATCTTGGTTTTCTGCATGGGTTGCCCCGCTGGTCGGCGCGATTTTGATCGCGATTTCCTCGTCCTTCGGATTCGGAGAAGAAAGCAATGCTGATAGCGAGCCCCTTAAAGAAGTCTCGGATCAGCAAACGCGGGTTTCTCAGCTTATCGAACGACTAGGCAGCGAAAGCTATGCGACGCGCATGCGTGCTCGTGAGTCGCTTCAGAGGCTGGGGCTCGAAGCATTTGACGAATTGCATTTGGCTCTGTATCACGATGACAGCGAAATCGCGATGACCGCGCGTCATTTGGTCAGCAGTTTATCGGTCAGTTGGTCCAAAGAAACGGACATCGAAGAAGTTCGCGAAGTCTTGTATGAGTATGGCGCACAAAGTGAAGATGAACGGCGCAGTCGGATTTCGATCCTGGCCGATTTGCCTGAGCGAGCTGGGTTGGCGGCGCTTGTTCGGTTGACTCGATTCGAACCCTCATTGGCACTCAATCGTGTTGCCGCGTTATCGCTGATGCGGCAAGCGACCAGCGACGACGATGCTGTGCGACGCCAGAACGCCGAAGAAATTCAACGCGGCCTCGGTGAGGGGGGGCGTGCACCTGTGGCTTGGCTTGCGGCCTACGCTGATGACCTTGTCAGCCATTCCTACGATGCCTCGCGATGGCGAAAACTGGTTAACGAGCAACGGCGCCAAGTCGACACTGGATCGGTTCTATCCGTATCTGGAGCCTCGGTCCTCGAATTGGTCCGTGTTTGTGCTAACTATGCTTGGCTGCAACATCAAGCCGACGATGCTTTTCAGTTGGTCTCCGAAAACTTAGACCTCGTGCAACCTACCACGCGTGATTTAAGCGAAGCATGTGGCTGGGCGATCAAGACCGGATTGTATTCCATTGTCTTGGAACTTCAAAAACGGCACGCTTCGATTTTTGAGGGGCAGCCGATGCTGCTCTACTCCGCTGCCGAAGCACATCGGGCCAGCGGCAGCGATGACCAGGCGAATCAATTGGCCAATAAGTCACTTGCGATCCGCCCACTCCCATCCTCCGAAAAAGAACGCGAAGCGATGTCTCCCAATGAGTTGGCTGAAACCGCTCAGGCCCATCGTGAAATTGCCCAGGAACTTCAATCGCGAGGCTTGTTTGATTGGGCTGAAAGCGAATACCGCTTGATCATTGACAACCTTGACATCGTCATGCCCCCATCGCCAAGAACTCGTGAATTGCTGGCGAGAATGCTAGCCGAGTTGCAGCGTCATCAAGAGGTTGTCGATGTCTTGTCGCCATTGCTTGAGCGACTCGAAAACGACGACCAATTCAAAAGTGAACTGAATACCGGTCGATTCACCTACGACAGTATGCGAAGCGATATCCAGTGGCATGCTGCCTTAGCGAAGGTCGACGCAGGCGAAATTGCCGAAGCGAAGCCACTCATTCAAAAAGCGTTTCGGCTCTATCCCGACAACATTGATATCTTGATCGCCATGTACCATTTGGATCCGAACGATGATGAGTGGGTGAAGATGGTCGAAACTCAACTCGAGCAAAGCGTGCGAAATGCCCAGCAAACAATTGACAACATCGAAACGTTAATGAATCGCCCGGGCCGCATTATTCGCAGCGATTCGGCGTTAGCAGGGGCTTTGAATAGTTACGCCTGGTTGGTCGGCAACACCAAAGGCGACTACGAGCGGGCGCTGCGTTACAGCCAACGGTCGCTGGAACTGATTCCGAATGATCCCGAACTCCTTGATACGCTGGCGAGGTGCCACTATGCCGTAGGCGATTACCCAAACGCTCTGAGTACACAATTGAAAGCGGTTCGGCTGATGCCTCACTCGCCGCAGATGCTCCGCCAACTTGACCTTTTCGAAAAGAAAAATGCCGAGCCACAACCCTAAAGCGGTTCGCAATGAGTGCCTTGCTTCTGAGTGTCTGGTGCATCGCGCATTACTCGATCGCCAAATCTGAATGGGGGCCAAATCTGAATGCGGGCTTGGTCTTTAGGACGCCGATAACGCATTGGCGATAAGCCGCGTTTATTCGCGACACTGGTTGCAGTGTCCGCGAAGTAGGATTTCCGTCACCTCGCCAACCGAATCGCTTTTTCGGCGGCTATTGGCAGTTAATTGCACGTCTGCCAAGCAGGTTACCGAACCACAATCCACACAAAGAAAATGAGGGTGGTTTGTTTCGTCTTGCGAATCAGGGTCGATCGCTTCGAACCGCCAAACATGGTCACCAAGTTCAGTGCGGCGTAGCAGTCCCGCATCGGTCAAGTCATTCAGGTTGCGAAACGCAGTCGCTTTGTCGACGCCCATTTTCGATAGCGATTGGGCGACGTCAGCGTGAGTCAACGGGGACGAGGATTCACGCAATATCCTCAATGCTGCGGTCCGCGCAGGAGTGGCACGCAGTCCCGCATCGCGGATTGCTTGTTGAATCTCCGGAAAGGTCGAAAGCATCGTATTTGCGCGATCGTTCATGTTTGGGAGGGGTAGATGAGAGAACGGATTGCTTTCATCCTACGCAGATGCACATTTATTGCAAGTGCATTCAGTTCCTTGGTTTTGGATACTTGCAATCGGATTGCAATTCCCTAGGATTGGGGTTCGCTTTTTGTTCGAAGCGGCGTTCACCTTTTTTATGATAATTTTGCCGTTCCATGACTGAATCCCTTCTTGCGATTTACTGCGTATTGATCGTACTTGCTTCGGTCACGGGCGGGTGGTTGCCCGCGATCATGCGAATGACTCATTTGCGGACCCAAATGCTAATGAGCTTTGTGGCGGGGTTGATGCTAGGGATAGCGATGCTGCATATGCTGCCTCATGCATCCGAACTGCTCGGATCCCCGTTCCGCACTTCGGCCGCCGCTTTGGCAGGAATTTTGGCAATGTTTTTGCTAATGCGAGCCTTTCACGCTCATGCTCATGGGGGCCAGGAGGAAGCGTGTGAGCAGGACCATTCGCACGACCATAAACACTCGCATGATCATGGGCACTCACATGAGTCGGCGAAGCATTTGGGATGGCTGGGAATGCTGTTCGGGCTTGGGCTTCATACTCTGATGGACGGAGTTGCACTTGCTGCCAGCATTGCGGCCGAAGCGCCTCACCAGCCTTGGCTGGGGCTTGCGGGCCTGGGGACCTTTTTGGCGGTAATGCTCCACAAGCCTCTCGATGCATTTGCGATCACGTCGGTGATGAAATCCGGCGGTTGGACGCCAGTGCAGCAGAGCTTGGTAAATATGTCGTTCTCGTTGGCTTGCCCGATTGGCGCGTTATTGTTCTTTTTCGGTGCCAGTCAGATGTCAGCAGAAAGTGAATTCCTGGGGTGGGGGTTAGCGGTGTCAGCGGGCTTCTTCATTTGTATTTCGCTTTCGGACTTGTTGCCCGAAGTTGCTTTTCATGACCATGATCGATTGAAGCTGACCTCTGCCCTGCTTCTTGGGGTTGCGTTGGCGGTCGGAATCGAAAATTTGCCCGGCCATGCCCACGATGACCATAGCCAGGAAGGTCCAGCACCAATTGTTCAAGCAGTCGAGAGTCCGTAGGGAAAGCCTTTCCAACGCAAATTCCCAAAGCAATTTACTGTCGTCGCACTTGTTTTACCTGAGTTGCCAGTGTTTTACCTGAGTTGCCAGTGCGGTTCCGATTAAGATCATTCATGCAAACCCTGTTGGAGCAAAAATGTTGAAAGATCCGTTTTTTGAACCTTACGACCGTGAAGACATTGCCTATGGCGAGGAGCCGTCGGCTGCGCTCATTAGCTACCTGAATCAAGTCGATGGCAGCGGTCGGGCATTGGATTTGGGAGCGGGGGCAGGTCGCGATTCCATCGCACTCGCCTTGGCTGGTTATCACGTTTTGTCGGTCGACCTGAGCAATCGCGGGCTCGAGCGGGTCCTTCAGCGAGCGGCCAGTGCCGGGGTACGTGATCGTGTTGAGACGCATGAAGTGGATGTTCGTAATGTCGAAATGCCAGCGGATTCGTTTGATGCGATTGTGGCAACAACCGTGCTGGATCACATTTCGCCCGAAGATTCCAAGATTCTGTGGGATCGCATGACCGAGGCATTGACGGACAAGGGCGTGCTTTACGTGCAAGTTCATACGACCGAAGATCCTGGGAGCGATCAACCACCCGGGGTTTTTAGCGACGCGCCGGTAAGCGAAACAGCGGGAGCGGTTATCAATTATTTTTCGCCGAACCAATTGGTTTCGTGGGCGTGTGAGCCAAAGAGTCGTTTGAGGGTATTGCGATACGAAGAGCGTTTGGAGTGGGATTACACACATGGACCTGAGCATTTGCATGGCAAAGCATCGCTGCTGGCCGTTCGGGCGGGTGCCTATCCACCCTGGTATGGACAGCCAGCGGCGTTTCCGAAGCGATAATGTCGCATTGCGTACAGGGAGTCGCCTTGCGTACAGAGGAAATGCGTCAGAACACGTTCGTGTGACGTTGTGAAAGGCGTCAAAATGCCAGCCGGTTAGCGTTGATGCGAACCACGCTAGGCTTGAGGCTGTCGCATTCACTAGCAAACCTTGGGGCCAGAATGGAAAAAATCGTCCGAATCGCCGTGATTTGGTGCTCGTACGTCCGTTTTCGTCTTGCCTGATATCCCGGGATCGCTACACTTTGCCCTTCCAAAGTTGGCCTTTGACGGACAGCCCTGTCAAGCGAGCCTCTTTTGGGTCGACCGCCAGCGTAGCTCAGTTGGCAGAGCAGCTGATTTGTAATCAGCCGGTCGTGGGTTCGAATCCCTCCGCTGGCTTTTGTCAGAAGCAAAAGGCCTACAAAACAAAACAACAACAGGAAAACCAAAACAGAAAACGATTGCCCCCACTTGGCATATTCCATTGGGGGTTCGACAATGCGAGTTTGATGAGCCAAGATTAGGCTCGATCAAAACGAGAAATTCGGGGGTTTGTCCGAGTGGTTAAAGGAGACGGACTGTAAATCCGTTCGCTATGCGTACACAGGTTCGAATCCTGTAGCCCCCACTTTGAAAAGGATGAAGGCGGAAGGATGAGAGGCAATCGCATCTTCATCCATGCATCTTCAACTTTTTCCCGCGGGTGTAGCTCAATGGTAGAGCAGCAGCCTTCCAAGCTGAATACGAGGGTTCGATTCCCTTCACCCGCTTCTGAGTTAGGCTTTTGGACTGCAGGCTTTTCGGTTTCTAGGTTTACCTACGATCCTAAAAGCCAGCAGCCTACAGCCTAGCTTTGCTGCTGTAGCTCAGTGGTAGAGCGCCTCCTTGGTAAGGATGAGGTCATGGGTTCAAATCCCATCAGCAGCTTTCGTCGAGAGCCGATCGCGACGCAGTAGAGAGGTTTGAGGGAAAAAAATGGCAATGAAACGCTGTTTTTTTCGTTTCGGCAATTGCAAGCGGCGATACTTTTCGCAACAACTACGGAAACTTTGTCGCACCGCGGCCACTTTTGGGTTGGTTTTGTTGGTGTGCCGGGTTTGCTGCTTTAGGTTGTAAAGCGACCGACGGCAAAAAAATGCCTTATGAACTGTAGGTATGACACGTGCTCCGCGGTGGAGCACCGAAGATTTTCCATTTCGTTTCGATTTCTTTGTTGAACGAGTGGCCATGCGGCTGAAAAGTCGACGAGCAACCGTGGGTGTGAACGCGGTCGTCGGAATTCAGGCTGAGGACGGGCATGTTCGCCCCGAATCAGTTACGTGTTGGTCGAGTGTAGGTGATTTAGAACAATGGCTAAGGAAACTTTCCAACGGACAAAGCCCCACGTCAACGTCGGCACTATTGGCCACATTGACCACGGCAAAACGACCACGACTGGTGCTATCCTTGCAGTGCAAGCTGCTAAGGGTCTAGCGAAAGCAAAGGGTTACGCTGATATCGCCAAGGGCGGTACCGTGCGTGACTCAACCAAAACGGTAACGATTGCGGTTGCTCACGTTGAGTACGAAACCGAAAGTCGTCACTATGCCCACATTGATTGCCCGGGCCACGCTGACTTTGTTAAGAACATGATCACCGGTGCCGCCCAGATGGACGGAGCGATTTTGGTGGTCTCGGCCGCAGACGGCCCTATGCCTCAAACCAAAGAGCACGTCCTGTTGGCTCGCCAGGTTGGCGTTCCTTACATCGTGATCTTCTTGAACAAGTGTGACTTGGTCGACGACGAAGAGTTGCTGGAATTGGTGGAGCTCGAGGCTCGCGAATTGCTTAGCAAGTATGGCTTCCCCGGCGACGATGTTCCTGTTGTTCGCGGTTCGGCGCTTCCTGCCTACAACGATCCTGCGGATCCAGAGAAGAGCAAGTGCATCAGTGAATTGATGGACGCTCTTGACTCGGCGATTCCAGAGCCTGTACGCGAAGACGACAAGCCATTCTTGATGGCAATCGAAGACGTATTCTCGATCGAAGGTCGTGGAACGGTTGCTACCGGACGTATCGAGCGTGGTGTAGTCAAGGTTGGCGAAGAAGTCGCTATCGTTGGTCTTTGCGACACACCTGTGAAGACCACCTGCACGGGCGTCGAAATGTTCCGCAAGGAAATGGGCGAAGGTCGCGCCGGGGACAACGTCGGTTGCCTGCTTCGTGGTGTTAAGCGTGAAGACATTCAACGTGGTCAATGCTTGGCCAAGCCAGGTTCGATTACCCCGCACACCAAGTTCGAAGCAGAAGTTTACTGCTTGAGCAAGGAAGAAGGAGGCCGTCACACGCCATTCTTTAGCGGTTATCGCCCTCAGTTCTACTTCCGTACAACGGACGTGACTGGAACGGCTAACTTGATTGATGCTGAAATGTGCATGCCTGGGGACAACGTCAAGGTCGAAGTTGAGCTTCACAAGCCCATCGCAATGGACGACGGTGTTCGATTCGCGATTCGCGAAGGTGGCCGTACGGTTGGTAGTGGTGTTGTAACGAAGATTCTTTCGTAGAACCCGCTTTTGTGGAAAATCAAAAACTGATGGCCAACGGGGTGTTTCTGCCTTCGTTGGCCATTGGCATTTTTGCGTGAATTCGTTAGGATTCCACGATTGGTGGCCGAATCACTGAAGAATCAATCGCGGATGCTTCGGAAGATCGGCCCAAAATTACCTAGGGGTGTAGCTCAATTGGCAGAGCACTGGTTTCCAAAACCAGCGGTTGAGAGTTCAAGTCCCTCCGCCCCTGCTTTTCGTCATCAAGCGATCATTTTTATCAAACACGTCCTCTTAGTACGCATCGATTTTCAGCTAGCGAAGGATTCGCCAGCAATCGGTAACGCCAGGGATTATTTTTAGGAGCAAACGGTGTCACAAGACTTTGGCGGGACGAGAAACGTTCCATTGACCAGCGAATTGTTCCATACCTCGGTTTATAAGCCAAACCAAGGACGGATTGTTCGGCAAGTAACCTGCTTAGCCATTTGGGTGATTGTCGCCCTCGGTTGCTGGAGCCTATACGCCACCCTGCGCGGCTATTTTCCATCGACCTCCTACGCCGCTTCGGCAATCGCCGGTGCGTTAGCCGCAATCGGTGGTTGGATCGGCTATCGTTTAGTGAATTGGCCGCAATTCGCGGACTTTTTGATTGCGGTTGAAGCGGAGATGAACAAGGTCACGTGGCCGAGCAAGGATGAATTGATCCGAGCGTCGATCGTCGTGATCTTTACGATCTTTTTCCTTGCGATCGCATTGTTCTCCTTCGACGTGATATGGCAATTCATATTCAACTTCATTGGTGTAACTAGCTAGCCGCATTGGCGGTATAAGTCTCGGTGGAAATCGAGGCGGTTCCTTCACCAAGCAACCTCGTTTTACCACTCTACCGGCAACCAAATACCGGCAACCAAACTTTCCGGCAAAATCGTGAACGACGCTGATCCCATTAAAGACGAAACCACCACGCCCGAAGACGCGCAGGAGCATCCTGTGTCGGACGAGTCAACTCCATCGGACGAGTCAACTCCAACGGACGCCGATGTGGTAATGGAACCGCTCGCCGGAAGTGACGAGGACGACGATTCCTCTGCGCCGGCTCCGCCGCCGCCTGCGGCCAAGCCAAAAATTGCCAAGCCGAAAGTGGATGTGGCCGAAGAGGTCGAAGCAAAGATGGATTGGTACATCTTGAAGGTTGCTTTCAATCGCGAAGATTCGATTGCGGATGCACTTCGCAAACGAGTCAAAATGGAGGGCATGTCCGAGTTCTTTGGTGAGATTATCGTTCCGACAGAGGACGTTGCTACGTTCACTCGAGACGGAAAACGTCGCGTCACCAAGCGGAAGTTGCTTCCTGGATACATCATGGCAAACATGATTATCAATGACGATACATGGTTTCTGGTCCGTGAAACGGGCGGAATCAGTGACTTCACTGGCTCGGCAGGAAAACCGATGCCGATGGAACCGTCTGACATCGAACGGTTTGTTAACAAGCCAGAACTCGATGATGAAGACGAAGCACCGATCAAGACCGCAATCCCGTTCAAAATCGGTGATCGAGTGCGAGTCAAGGAAGGCAATTTTGAGAACCAAGAAGGCGATGTCGATGCCGTCGACGAAGCCAATGGTCGCGTGACCGTGATTATCAATATCTTCGGACGAAGCGTTCCGATGGAATTGGATCATTGGCAAGTGGAACCGCTTTAAACGGTGCTGAGTTTAGTACCAATATCCTTAGACAAACAACGATTCAATCAAACGTATAACTGAAGAAATAGAACGATGGCAAAACAAGTAACTGGGGTCGCAAAATTTCAAGTCCCTGGCGGACAAGCAACTCCCGCTCCTCCGGTTGGTACTTCGCTCGGTAAGTACGGCGTCAACCTCGGACAATTCGTCCAGGGGTTTAATGACCGGACCAAAGAATACAACGGGACTCCGATCCCTGTGATTGTCACAATCTACAACGATCGTAGTTTTGAATTTGTGACCAAGAGCCCTCCTGCGGCTTCGCTTCTAAAGCAATCCGCTGGGATCGCTAAGGGAAGCGGTGTTCCGAATAAGGACAAGGTTGCCAAGGTGACTCGGGCTCAATGCGAAGAAATCGCCCAAAAGAAGATGGCAGATCTGAACGCCCGCGATATCGATCACGCCACCCGCATGATTGAAGGCACTGCCCGTAGTATGGGCATCGTGGTAGAAGGCTAAGGCGCGTTAGACACGCCACCTTATCAACATCAACGAGTTTGCCCTTTAGAGTGTGGCAAAGCACGCAGCGATTGCTTTGCCGTTGACTCAGCTAAAGGTTGGACGTGAGTCGCTCCGTGATGTGGTCTTTGTACTTATCGAGGTTTTTCCACCTCATCGCACAACGAACGTCGTGACCGTCGACCTCATTGATCAAGGTCACTCCCGTATCGTTGATCGATAGCGACAGTGTTTCCATTTCCATAAAGTCTTCTGAATACGCCATCGTCACAGCGACCAGGTCAAACAGGGTCGTGCTCTTGGTCGTTGGGTTCGGCTTGGCATTTAGCCATCGAACACGTGTCAACCAGGCGCGGTAGTTTGCCATTAGTTCCTTGATCCCACGCGCCGGGCTGTTGTAGATCGTCCTGTAGCGGTCACCATCAAGGTTTACGATCCCGCAAGTATCAAGCGGTGTGATCGAACATTCCCAGTCGGCCGCAAACGTGTCGCGCAAAGGCTCGATGCCATTCCTTACATTCGCCTCGGGGACCACCGGCAAGTGTCCGCCGTAGCCAACGTGGATTGCACCATGCATTCCGACGAATCGAGCGTTCTTGCAGATCGACGGATCACGACGTAGTGCTTCGGAAATGTTGGGTACGGCTCCAACGCAAATCAGTGTTACCGGTACCGGTGACGTTTTGATGGTTCGGATAATCGCATCTGCGGCATCTTCGGATATCGGTCCCTCGTACGAGGAGTAATGATAATCGCCTACCCAATCCTGTTGATTGCCCTTGCCGTCGCGACGGCCTACGGAAATTGCAAGCGGGACATCTTGGCGACCTACTTCGGTTAGAAACTTGGCGGCTAGTGAGGTTCGGTAGTCGCCCAGTCTGGCGTCGGTCGCAAGTAGCTTTAGGTCCAATTCAGGGCACTTAAGTAGATAAAGAAGTGCCCATGTATCATCAATGTCACCGCCGATATCAGTGTCGAAAATGACGGGAATCTTGCCGGCCGATTTGATCAACGCAAACGTGTCCCTGTGAGTGGGAACCGAAGACTTCCCAGTTGTTTTTGATGAAGCGTTTTGGGCACAGCAAGTACTATTTGAATGAAACGAGGATGTGATCGCGGAGGCAAAAGAGGCCGTTGAGCCGAGATTGAATTGACGACGTGAGAGTTTCATGGTGGGAGCCCTGAAGCGTTAGGGACAAAGGGTGAGGAGCTTCTATTTTACCGGTTCGGATCTGACGGTGTTGCGGCCAGGCAAACGACCGCGCAGCAACCGATAGGACCAGAAGAGGGGGGGGGGCAATTATGGCGTTTCGGCTGGATCCATGGAGCTTCGTTTAGTTGGTGCGACAGGATCCGTCTGGGATCGCGGCGCCGAAGCACAGTTCCCAGCCTACAATGGGGCCAGCCTATGTGGGGGGGCCCTGACTGCAATGGGTCGCACGACAATGTGAAGAAAAGCGGGAGCTTGGCCTTGGTCGCATCCAAGCGGGTTCACGTCCCCGCTCTGGCAAGACACCGGCGGATTTTTCGCCTAATCTACAAATTCGCGTTCGACGAATTTTGTATCGTGAAGGCCATCGACGAATTCGGGGTGCTGAAGCACTTTGTCATGGAACGCAGCGGTGGTCGAAATCCCTTCGACCTGTAATTCATGAAGAGCTCGTCGCATCGTCGCGATTGCTTCTTCACGCGTGGGGCGATGAACGATCAATTTTCCGATCATCGAATCGTAATAGGCTGGCACGGTGTACCCAGCATAGACATGGGAATCGAATCTGACCCCCAATCCGCCTGGGATGAAGATGCTTTGAATCTTACCGGGATTCGGCTGGAAATTCTTCTCAGGGTTTTCTGCGTTGATGCGGCATTCGATCGAAACGCCGCGGCACTCGATTTCGTCTTGCGAGAACGACAGCTTCTCGCCTGAAGCGACCCGGATTTGTTCTTTGATCAAATCGATTCCGGTGATCATTTCACTGACCGGATGCTCGACTTGGATGCGCGCATTGACTTCGATGAAGTAGAAATTGTTTTCGGCATCAACGATGAATTCGACCGTTGCTGCGTTGGAGTATTCAGCGCCTCGGATCATTCGGACTGCCGCTTCGCAAATCGCTGCTCGGCGGTGTTCAGGCAAGCTTGGGCTTGGGGCTTCTTCGATTAGTTTTTGGTGTCGCCGTTGGACGCTGCAATCCCGTTCGAACAGGTGGCATACGTTGCCGTGCGTATCGGCGATAACTTGGACTTCGATATGTCGTGGTGATCCGACGTAGCGCTCGATGTAGCAACCGCCGTTACCGAAAGCGGCTTCGGCTTCGGTGCGAGCTTGGCTAAACGCGGTCGCTAGCGTTTCTTCGCTTTCGGCGACTCGCATCCCTTTACCACCACCGCCTGCGGTCGCTTTGATCAAGACGGGGTAGCCGACTTTGGCGGCTGCCGCGATCGCGTCCTCGTTGCTTTCGACTAGCCCTTCGCTACCGGGAACGACGGGGACATCGTTGGCAATCGCCATTTTGCGAGCGGTATTCTTATCACCCAGCTTTTCCATTGCTTGAGGACTCGGCCCGATAAACTCAAAGCCGCTCGCTCGGCAAACTTCATTGAAGTGTGCATTTTCGGCGAGAAAACCGTACCCGGGGTGGATCGCATCAACGCCAGCGACTTCGGCTGCTGCGATGATTTGATCAATTTTGAGGTAGCTTTCGTTGCTTCGTGGTTTACCGATACAGTAAGCTTCGTCGGCGAGTCGTACGTGCATCGAATCCGCGTCCGCCTGGCTGTAGACAGCGACAGACCTGATGCCCATTTCACGACATGCTCGGATAATTCGCAATGCGATTTCGCCACGGTTGGCGATCAGAAGTTTTTTGATCACTGGATGTTGGCTACGCGTTGGGGTCAATGCGGAACATGGGTTTGCCGAAGTCGACCGGTTGTTGATCGTTGACGAGAATTTCTACAACCGTGCCGCTGCATTCGGCCGGGATTTCGTTGAATACCTTCATCGCTTCGACGATGCAAACGATCGTGTCTTGGTTAACGCGTTGGCCTACTTTCACGAACGGCTCGGATTCGGGTGTCGCTTTGGAATAGAAGGTACCCACCATCGGCGCGTTGATCGTGATCGTACCGGCATGCATATCCTCCGGCGGTGCTGCGGGGGTAGCGGTAGCCGGTGGGGCCGCGGGCGTCGGTGCCGCGTAACTTGCGGCCGGAGCGCCTCGGTTGAGTTTGATTTTTTCGTCGCCTTGTTGGAGATCCACCTCCGACAATTCGTGTTCTTCCATTAACTCGATAATCGTCCGTAGCCGTTCAATGTCGAACACGTTCTGGCTCGGCTTTCCGCCTTTACTCATATTTGATTCACCGTCAGAAAGATTGACGTTCATGGTTAAAAAGGGTGACTTTGGGTTTAAAAAGTGGGGCTTACCCTTGGTTGATCGCGGTTGCAGTTGCGGAAAAAAGGCTAAATGGGCCCTTTGCCCTCCATTGATCCGCCGGTGAAAGAGAGGTGCATACCCCGCTTAAACCCATAAATCTTACGCGAATGCAAGTTTTACAGCACTAGTCGACAATCATCGAGACCCTTTGGCAAGCCGCTGAGGACTTCACAGCCGGATTCGGTCACCAAAATATCGTCTTCGATGCGAATTCCGAATTCGTCTTTCAAATAGACTCCCGGTTCGACGGTAATGATCATTCCTGGGGTTAATGTTTGTTCACAGCTGGCGGACATGCGAGGCGATTCATGGATTTGGAGGCCAATTCCATGTCCAAGCCCATGATTGAACAGGTGGCCGTAACCCGATTTTCCCAAGCTTTCTCGGGCAATTCGGTCGATCTCCTTCCCGTGAGCTCCCGGTTTCATCGCTTCGATGGCCGCCAATTGAGCTTCAAGTACGGCCTGATAAGCTCGCTTGAAAGTGTCTGAAATAGGGCCAATGGTCATTGTTCGTGTCAAATCGCTGGCGTACCCCTCAAAGTTGGCTCCCCAATCGATCAGGACGGTCCCTGAGGCGGGGAAAAAAACTTCTGCTGGATGGTAGTGCGGCAATGCACCGGCAGCGTCAAACGCCACGATAGGCTTGAAACTTGCCGCATCGGCACCGAGAAATCGCATTTTCGCTTCAAGCTCATGAGCGATCGCCCGTTCGGACCATTTGGGGGAAAGCATTGGAATCAAGGATTGAAAAGCTCGTTCGGCGATCGACACGGCTTTTCGAATCGTGGCGATTTCCTCACTGTCTTTGACCATTCGCAACGATTCGACAACCGATTGGGTTTCGACCCAGTGGACATCAGGGCATTTGTGGCAAAGTTGACGGTATTGCCCGAGCGTCATTTGGCCCGCTTCGATCCCAATCCGTTTGTACGTCGAATTGCAAAGGACGTCTTGCACCAAATCCAGAATCATTTGGCTTGGTGGACGGATGGCCGTTTCCATGCCGGGGCATTCGCTGGCAAGTTGAATCGCGTAACGACCATCGCTGAGCATTTGCGTGCGAAGGTCGGAGATCAATAAGTAGGAACTATCCCCCGTGAACCCAGACAGATAACGAACATTGATTTCATCGGTAACAAGTAACGCATCAATTTCGAGTGAATCGAGTACGGGCCGAAGTCGGTCGATGCGGGTGGACATAGAGTTAGCGATGTTTGTGGTATTTGGGGTCGTAGTCATGATGCAGTTGGTTCACATGCACGTGTAATTCCGGGTGCTGGGTGTAGAGCCATCGCCATCCTGATTCGGTCACGGCGCTGTTATCAAGGTAAAGTGATTCGAGATAGGGAAGCGTTGTTAGCGTTTTAAGCCCTTCATCGGAAATCGCAATGTCGATTAGGTGAACGCCACGCAGGGTCTTAAGTTCCGCGATTTCACGAGTCACCTCGTTGCCCAAGTTGCTCGAACCAAGTCGAAGTTGTCGAAGTTCCGGGATCGCCTTTAAGGCTGCGACCCCTTTGGTCGTACACACGGAGTGTGGCAGGTTGAGGAACCAAAGTGATTTGCAGCCGGAGAGCGTTACCATTCCATCGTCACCGATGGGCGAAAGCCTCAGCCGAAGGTGTTGAAGCTTTGGCAAGGACTGCAAGACTGCCAACCCCTCGTTGGTGATGCGTCCTTGATCCAATATTACGGTTTCGAGGTCTGGGTGGTCAGCAATTTGTTGGAGCATTTCGTCACTGACCACAAAGCTATCAATATGAAGCTGTTTGCTTTTTTCTCGTTTAACCCGTAGCAGTTGTTGTTTCAGTTTAACCGAGGGAAGCAATTCAACCTTTTCAACAATTTCGGTTTCAATAAGCGAATTGTGGGTCCAAGCCAAAGCACCGAAAAAGCAAATCGCCAATAGAACGACCAACACGAATCGCCGCCGCCGTTGTCCCGGTAGCGAATTGTATTCCTTTACTGCGGAATCTAACGTTTCAAGATCCGGTGTTTCGGGTTGGGATTCGGAATCCAAATCGATAGGGTTTCTAGGCAACTCGGATTGGGGCGATTGCGCTTCCATGGTGCGGATTATGGGGCAAGGAGTGGATCAAGAACAGGGTAAAAAAAAAGCACCGAGGCGATTGCGATTTCTTATTCACAACGCCCCGGCGCGTAGGTGGAAGCTTCATCGTGGAGTAGCCTAACGAGACGATTGACCCAGAAACCGTCGTGCTAAACCGAAATTACTCCGACACTCGTTGGGGAGGCCAGCGAACGATTCCCGCAAATGCGTTCGCCAACGATGAAGTTCCATAAAGGTTGATGGGTGTCACTGTCTGAATTCGTTCCTAAACAAGTGATTGCTAGAAGTTGGATTAGCACCCTAACCAATGGACTGTCAACGTCGATTTATTGGCCGATTCAAAAGAACTAAGAAATAACGAGTTTCACGCACCCAACGGTTTGTATTTCACGTTTCGGAACCAAATGGGGGCTCCGGCGTGTTTGCCTTGCAGACCAATTCTTCCCTTGGTTTGCAGTGTGCTGAAAGGGCGACTGAGCCACGGAGGGATCTCGCTGCCATCAGGATTTTGCTTCGCCGAAGTCCACTTGCTCATGTCCATCGAAGTGACAAGCTTACCATTAAGAACGACATCGATTTGCTGACCTTTACAGTAGACCGTCATCCGATTCCACTGGCCTGGTTTCTTAACAACGGATTCGGATGCAGGCAAATGACCAAAAATCGCCGCACATTGCCATGTCCGCGGTTTGGACGACCATTCATCTGCGAAATCATCGGCAATTTGGATTTCGACCGAATTGGGAATCCAATTGTCTGTGTCGGTGCAATAGACAACCACGCCGCTGTTGGTCCCCTCGGCTGTTTTGAATTCCAGATCCAAAGCGAAGTTTTCACGATCATCCGAAGTCCAAATCGCTTGGTCTTCTGTGGCCGTCCAAACGCCATCGCTATCGACTGACCATACGCCATCGGGCTTCTCTGCGTCTGACAAATCATCAGCAAACAGGTTCGCCCAAGAATCCGTCGAGTCGGGGTGAGTCAATGGGGCGGCAGTTGTTGCGGTGGCATCCTCGGCAAACACCGAGAAACAAGGCAGAGCCAGGATTAGGCAAAAAGCAATACGCATGAAAAAAGAACTTTTCAAAGGAAGGGGAATTTTGGAGATATTGAGTTTCAAAGAAATCCTATCGTAGCTAGCTGCGGACAAACAACCATACCATCGGTTACCCACCCGGAATCCAAACGCATCAGGAATTAACGAGTTTCGCGTTTCTTAGCCGTAGGGCGTTGGTGATGACCGAAACGCTACTAAGGCTCATTGCCGCAGCCGCAATCATGGGGCTAAGCAGCACGCCGAAAACGGGGTACAGAAGTCCTGCGGCTATGGGGATGCCGAGTGAGTTGTAGAGAAAAGCGAACCATAGATTTTGACGAATGTTTTTCATCGTCTTTCGGCTTAGAGTTTCCGCTGCTGCGATTCCCCGCAAATCGCCTCTGACTAACGTCACACCTGCTGATTCCATCGCCACGCCAGTTCCAGTGCCCATTGCAATACCAACATCTGCCTGAGCCAACGCGGGCGCATCATTGATTCCGTCGCCCGCCATCGCAACAACGTGTCCGTCGCAACGCAGCTTTGCAACAAAGTCGTGTTTTTCTTCGGCCGAGACGCCAGCGTGATATTCATCGATGCCCAATTTCGTCGCTACCGCTTTGGCGGTGGCTTCGGCATCACCGGTTAACATCACGATTTTCAAACCGAGGTCGTGAAGTGTCCGTAACGCGGGCGAGGTGCTTTTCTTGATCGGATCCGAAATTGCCATTACAGCCACAAGCTCTGTGTCCACTGCAACAAAGATCGCGGTACTTCCCGATTGTTGGTGCGGCTCTGCGATGCGTTTAGCGTCCTCGATCGCAGTCACGCTCAGGTTGGCCAAAAACTTCGCTTTTCCAATTCGCACTTTGCGGCCGTCGACGGTTGCCTCGACACCACATCCGCTGACACTTTGGAAATCGGTCGCCTCGCCGATCGGGATTCCTTCTGTTTTGGCCCGCCGCACGACCGCGTCTGCCAAGGGATGCTCGCTTTGATTCTCGACGGCTGCGGTGAGCGACAACACGTCCGCTTCGTCCCAATTGCCCATCGTTTCGATCGACGTCAGTTCCGGACGACCTTGTGTCAACGTTCCCGTTTTGTCCACGATCACCGTATCCACTTTCTCCATCAACTCAAGCATCTCGGCATTCTTGATCAACACGCCCTCTTTTGCTCCACGACCCACGCCCACCATCACTGACATTGGCGTAGCGAGTCCGAGTGCACACGGGCATGCAATGATTAGCACAGCGACCGCAGCAACCAATGCATGAGCCAATCGTGGATCCGGCCCAAACAATGACCAACCGATAAAAGTCAACACAGCACACGCAATGACTGCGGGAACAAAGTAGCTTGCCACCGTGTCGGCGAGCTTTTGAATCGGAGCTCGGCTACGTTGTGCATCGAAGACCATTTGAACAATCCGGCTCAGGACCGTATCGTTTCCGACACTCACGGCTTCGATCACGATCGATCCCGATTGATTGAGTGTTCCGCCCGTGACATCGTCGCCGGGAAGTTTCTTTTCGGGCATCGGTTCGCCCGTCAACATCGACTCGTCAACCGTCGTTTCCCCACGCAAGACTCGCCCATCGACAGGCACCTTTTCTCCCGGGCGAACTCGCAAGTGATCACCTTTCTTGACTTCTTCAAGTGACACTTCGCTGTCTGTTTCGCCCATTTCCGATGGGTTACTGATCCGATGCGCCGATTCCGGCGTCAGTTTCATCAGTTCGCGAATCGCCCCACCGGTTTGTTGGCGTGCGCGAAGTTCAAGGACTTGGCCCATTAGCACCAACGTGATGATGACTGCGGCAGCTTCGAAGAAAAGTGGTGGTGTGCCATTTTCAAAGAACGCTTCGGGAATCACGCTCGGTAAGAATGTCACGACGACGCTAAAGCAATACGCGGCAAGTGATCCAACTACGATCAACGAAAACATGTTTAAGTTCATCGTGCGAAACGAATTGACGCCGCGTACCAACAGCGGCCAACCGCAATAGAAAACAACAGGCGTCGCGAAGGCCAATTGCAGAAGACCGAAAATTTGTGACGGCATCCAATCGAGCCATCTCCATCCAAGCATCGGCCCCATCGCTAGAAATAGCAGCGGCAAGGACAACGCCACACCAATCCAAAACCGCCTCTTCATGTCGGTCAGTTGCGGGTCATCGCCCGTATCGCTGACATCCAAAAATTTCGGTTCCAAGTCCATCCCACAAATCGGGCAGTCACCAAAGCCAACTTGCTCGATTTCCGGATGCATTGGGCAGGTAAAGATTGCATCGTCGGCGACATCGGCCGGATCCCAGTCGGCTTTTGCATGGTCACCGCCACAGCAACTGCCGTGCGAGCCGCATGCTGATTCGCCGCTGGATTGTCTTTCCGCATGTCGGGCCAACACTTCGCTAGGCGATGCATCGAACTTGGTTTTGCAGCCGCTACAACAGAAAAAATAAGTGCGGCCTTGGAATTCGCTTTTCGCAGACCCTGCGGGGGAAACTTGCATTCCACAAACAGGGTCGGTCATCGTGATTTGGGAGAAGGACATTGACAGGTTAAAAGGGAGAAGGGGTTAAGTCTAAACCGAAGGAACAAGATTTTGTCAAAAGTCGAATGGCTTTAGTCATTCGTCATTGTGTTTTGTTTCTTGAATTATGGCAAATTGGACTTCGAACTGAACTTCGACGGGGCGACCACATCCGCGTCGCCCACTAACGACACTTCTACATGCTCTCATCCGCCTTCGGAATTTATTAGACTAGAGGACCGCTCATTCAAATACCCCCTTCCTCATGACAGGCTAATTCCGATGCCTTTTTCACAACTGCGTCACAAGCTACGGATCGTCGCATTCTTATTTGCCACCATCACACCACAATATTGTTCCGCCGAGTGGGTTTGGATCGAAGGCGAATCGGCAACTGAATCGAATGCAAGCCGTCATCCTTGGTATGCGGATGTAAAAAACGAGCTGCTATCGGGAGGCGATTTCCTGAGCCACTTCAACGATCAAGATGCTGCGGAAATTGAGTACAAAATCGATGTTCCTGCTGCGGGCAAGTATGAGTTTTGGATGAGAGCAAATCCAGTTCGAACTCGGTTGTCGTACAAATTGGAAGATAGCGATACGGCAGCGACGGATTGGAAGGAGATCGATGTAAGCGATTCCAGCATTGGCAATGTGAATATAGCGTCTGACAACAAGCCCGACCTGCGGTTTTTAGCATGGGCGCACGTGGGGGCATTCGATTTGCCCAAGGGTGCCGTGACATTGCGTTTTCGAATCGACAGTGAATTGAGCAATCACGGTTCCATCGACTGTATGATTTTGACGACCGAACGCTTTATACCGCAAGGAATCTTCAAGCCTGACGAGATTGAAAAGGCGATACAGACTGCAGCGAAAGAAAATGAAGGCTGGGTGCCGCTTCGTCCAAAACACGATCCCTTCGACAATTCCGCTCTTTTGGATTTGCGTTTCCTGAACGAATCTGTCGCCGGTGAAGGTGGCTATATCAGCGTGAAAGATGGCGAATTTGTCCATCAGCGAACGGCAGAGCCGATCCGATTTTGGGCCGTAAACGGTCCAGCGAGCAAGGACGTTGATGGATTGAGACGCGAAGCGAAATTGCTTGCCAAACGCGGCGTCAATCTTGTCCGAGTTCATGGTGGGTATTTTGACAATAGCGGAAACGTCAAAATGGAAGCGATCACGCATGCTCACGAAGTTGTTGACGCAATGAAAGCCGAAGGGATCTATTCTCACTTTTCCATCTACTTTCCCCTTTGGCTGACCCCGCCCGCCGATAGCGAGTGGTTGGACGGGTACGATGGCAAGCAGTATCCGTTTGCTTCGTTGATGTTCAACCCGAAATTTCAAGCCACCTATCGCCAGTGGTGGAAGGCGTTGCTGTTGACTCCAAACGCTCACACCGGAAAACGATTGATCGATGATCCCGCCCTCGCGGGATTGGAAATACAGAACGAAGATTCATTCCTGTTCTGGACATTCGATGCGAAAAATATTCCTGATCCACAGTTGCGGATTTTGGAATCACAGTTTGCCGATTGGTTGATAACACGTTACGAATCGCTCGATGCCACCAAGAAGCAATGGAAGGATATCGCGTCGCCGCGAGATGCGTTTGACGAGGGGCGAGTTGGTTTTCGTGGACTTTGGAATATCGTCAATGACAAGACGCTACGCGACAAAGACACCGTTCGATTCCTGGTTGAAACACAGCGATCGTTTTACGAACAAACCTATCGGTTTTTACGCGAACTTGGATTCAAAGGCGTCATCACCGCGTCCAACTGGGCTACGGCCGACGCGGAGGTGCTCGGTCCATTAGAAAAGTACACTTACACCGTCACCGACTTCATCGATCGTCATGGCTACTTTGGCTGCCAAAACCGCGGCGACAACTCCGCTTGGTCGATTCGCGACGGACATACATACGTAGACCGTAGCGCTTTGCGGTTTGAGCCGGAGAATCCCAAGGGTGAGAATGCTACGCAGCAGAAGCAGTTTGTTCATCCAGTGATGGATCCGAAGTACGACGGAATGCCGTCGATGATTTCCGAAACCGCTTGGAACCGTCCAAATCGTTACCGCAGTGAAGCCCCGCTGTATTTGGCCGTCTACGGTTCTCTTCAAGCGGGAAACGGCATCGTCCATTTCGCGCAAGATGGGTCGCAGTGGGCTGTGAAGCCCGGATTTTTTATGCAACCCTGGACTCTAATGTCACCCGCCACGATGGGCCAATTCCCCGCCGCCGCAATGATCTACCGCCATCGACTGGTGACTCCCGGGGCCGTGCTGGCGGAGATAAACCTTGAAGTGGAGAGCCTGCTCCATTTGCAGGGGACACCGTTGCCACAAGGTGCGTCGTTTGATGTCTTGAGATTAGCGGATGTCCCCAAGGGTACCGATATCAAATCGGGCAATGTCATCGATCCGCTAATCCACTATGCCGGACGGACGGTGGTTAACTTTGTGGATCAGCCCACCAAGTCGCGAATGGCACGACTCGACGAACTTATCAACCGAGATAAGCAGACCGTCATTAGCAGCACGCGAGAGGTGCTACTAAATTACGGCAAAGGAATTTTGTTTGTCAACGCACCGGCTGCCCAAGCAGTCAGCGGAATGTTGTCCGATGCAGGCGATGTTTCGCTGAGAGACATCGTCGTTGGCTCCGAGATGGAACTTGGTCATATCGCGTTAGTCAGCTTGGATGCAAAACCAATCAGCAACTCGCAAAAGATGTTGTTGCAAGTGATGTCGGAAGAAAAGAACAATCAATTCCGATCGACACCCGTTGGCGATGGTACTCGTCGAATTGAGAGCATTGGCCAAGACCCATGGTTGTTTCGCAACCTAAGCGGATACGTCAAGTTGAAGCGAGTCGATGCGAAACAAATGCAAGTCATCGCACTCGATGCTAATGGCTACGCTGTTGAAAAGCTGGGCACAGCCGACAACATCCAACTTCGCCCCGACACGATGTATTATCTGATCCAACAGTGACGCAATCTCACACCTTTGGCCCGAGCAGAAAATAACGCCGCCCATCAAGTTGGGGCGGTTCCGACGCCTATACTTTGCTTCGAGAACGCGCGGGTGCAGGCACGCGAATCGGAATCCGGTTATCGCAATTTGCCTTTCTTTCTTGATCCGCCGAGTGCAATGGCTTCCTGGGCGGCCAGCGATGTGGCGATTCAGTTGACATCCATCGCTGATGAGCGCCGCCCAGACGTGCAAGATGGCCTCACCCCAGTCGCCGTCGTCAAAACATTTTTCGGTCCCTTTGACACGATGATTCATCTCTTTCACCTGCGACTCAATCAGACAGCTCATCGTCGGTAATCCAGCGGTGCGATCGCTCGGGCAGTCCATCCGTGAAACATTCTTACTCAGGCAACCAATCGTGTCGGCCAACTTCCGGCGCGGGTCATCTTCGGGGGTATCAGCGGTCACGTCGCCACGCTCTGCTTGCTCTGCTCGCTCTGCTTGCTCTGCTTGTTCTGCTCGCTCTGCTTGCAGCATCCCGATCACTTCGGCTACGTCAAGTCAGTGAGCAATTCAATCATCTGGGCGGCCACCTTGAACGATGCACAGACACCGGCCATGGTGACTAGACGCTCGCTCACGGCCGGCGAGAAAGCAGCTCCGTCAGCCAGAATCTCTTTGACCGTACGGTACCGACCGAGTGCATAGACTCCTGCGTAAGAGGGATTCTTGAATATCGCGGTGACACACGCGTCGCAGAGGCGTCCCTAAATTAGTTTGCCCGCCCACGTGCCACCGTAACTTCGTTTCGGAAAACCGAGCTTTTCCATGGCAAAACGCTGCGCGACGCTATATGCCGTGCCGCCTTGCTCCAAGTAATCAAACACGAACTTAATCGCAGAACGCACTTGCACATCGGGGTCTTCGACGATTGTATTGAGTTCATCGAAAACATAACCCACGGGCAACGGAAATCGCAGCTCTCCCTTGCTCGCCGTGTTGAGCTTGTGCCCTTGTAGGCGAGCGTGAATGAAATGCAACTCGGCCTGAAACAATACCACTTTCAGCCGCCGCAAGTCCCCGTCCCAAACTGGTACCGTTTGAAGTGCAAACGGCTGGTACTGTTTCGGGCGCCAAATGACAGCCAGTCGGCGTTGGACCTGGCAAGTCGTGACGCTTCGATCGCCAAGACAGTCCCCGCCTTCCCAAGTGATACATCGGCGACGAGCGTTTTGAAGCCCTCACGATCGGTGGTCGAAGTGCCAGACTTTCCCAGGTCACCATCAAGTACAGAGATCCTCGCGATAGGCCCACCGAGATTCCGTGCCAGTTCCTGTAACGCATACTGCCGTTCGGTACTTTCGCGATGCCTTTCGCCACCGTCAGGTTTCGGGATCGAAACTCGACGAACAGGTTGGGCTGGTAAGTCTTGGTCCGAAGTTCGCTGGAGTCGTGCGGTTCGCTCCGAAGCGGTCAGCAGGGTGGCTCGTTTGGCTCGCCGACTCAGTCGTGTGCTATTCCAATAAAGGACAATGGCAGCTGAACGTTTAGCGGGTTACTTCCACGCCGACGGACGAATCGAACAGCTGGCCGGTTCCCCGGATCGCCATCATGGACCGTTCCCCCGAGCCTTGAATCTCTCGGGTCTGTGTCGGCTACTGGTTGTCGGTGCAAATCGTTTCTTTCCAGTCTGCTCGCAAAAACTTCACCCCTTCGCATCCGGTGGTAAGCTTTTGAATCATCGCCGTCCACACGAACTCGGCTTGGTTACCGCCAAGCGTTTGCCGGATGTCATCGCGGTTTTCTCCTCCAGACTGTTGCCAGCTTTCTCAGGCCGCGAGTTACTCACTACTACGGGATCATCTGACTCCTGACACCACATCGGTCTCGTCTTGAGTTGCCTCTCGAACGCGGCCTACCCGCTTCTCACGCTTCGCCTTTGAGGGAGCTAACGCGGCAACGGATGATGCCAGGTCTCCCCAGTTATTGCACTGGCTCCCTGACGATGATGACGCCCCCTAGCACGTGTTGCTCTTGTTCATGAATCGGACATTGCCACTTCTTGCAAGCTCGTCCGAGCAAGCAGCCGTATCGGGTTCGTTCTCGCTACGCACCCCATTCTTCCTATCGCTTCCTTCAAACCCGCAGTCACCTACGGAACCCTTGCGATTCGGATTCAATTCCCCATGAACAGGGCTTGGTCGGTGACAAGCACCGGCGGGGTTTGCCAGCTTCGCTGGGCAAACAAAAACACCAACGGACATTCGTCCGCTGGCGTTTTGTCTTTGCACTCAAATGCGATGGGTCTATTCTTGGCCGCCCGCTCCGAACATGCTGTCAAGCGTATCACCGCCGGCTTTGGGAGCAGGCGTCTCGCCGCTCTCACCGATGGTTGGCTCTGCACTGCTGGGCTCCACATTGCTGGGTCCCGAACTGCTTGGCTCTACACTGCTGGGTCCCGTACTAGTTGGCTCAGCGATGCTAGGCTCAGCACTGCCGGAGCCTGCAATACCGGGCTCTGCGATGCTCGAATCGCCCCCGACTTCCTCGCCAGCGTTGAGCAGTGGGAAGCTCTCTTCCAAGCTCGCCACGGGAGCAGCCGACAACTCTTCCAATGCTTCGCGGCGATAGTTGACTTCACCTTCTTGGAAGATTCGGAAACCGGTACCCGCGGGGATCAAGTGTCCGAGGATCACGTTTTCCTTCAGACCAACCAACTTGTCGACCTTACCCGCCAGTGCCGCTTCGGTCAGCACCTTAGTCGTTTCTTGGAACGACGCAGCACTGATGAAACTGTTCGACTGGACGGCTGCCTTGGTAATCCCAAGCAGCTGAGTACTTGCGGTTGCGAATTTTGGTCTCTTGCCCTTCGCAGGTTCGCCACCTTTCGCTTCCGCTTCGGCATTCGTCTCTTCAAAGACTTCCTTGGGAACGATGGTTCCCTCCGTAAAGTCGGTAGCGCCCTGTTTCGCGACCTTGATGCACTTCGCCAAATCCTGGTTCGCCTTGCGGAACTGGAATCGGTCCATCACCAATCCGGGAAGCAGATTCGTATCGCCGGGGTTTTCGATCTTCACCTTACGAAGCATACGGGCGATGATAATTTCGCAATGCTTATCGTTGATTTCAACACGTTGCGACTGATAAACCTGCTGGATTTCATGAAGCAAGTATTGCTGGACTGCTTCTTCGCCCGAAACTCGCAGAATATCGTGCGGAACAAGCGGTCCATCGACAAGCGCTTGGCCCGCCTTGACGATGTCGCCCGAGTGAACTTGGAAGTGCTTACCGTGCGGCACCAAGTGTTCGCGTTCGATACCCGATTCGCTACGCACGACAATCGTTCGCTTACCACGTTTCTTTTCCGCAAGGATTTCGACTTCGCCGTCGATTTCGGAAATAACCGCAGGATCCTTTGGCTTACGAGCTTCGAAAATTTCGGTGACTCGCGGTAGACCACCGGTGATGTCCGAAACACCGCCCGTTTCACGCGGCATTTCTGCTAACACCATACCGGGCGTGATCATCGTGCCTTCCTTCGACATGATCGTCGCACGTTCAGGCAGGTATTGAACGTCAAGTGCCTTGCCATCGGCATCTTCGACCACAATTTGCGGGTGCAAGTCACCCTTGTGATCGACGATCGCCATACGGATATTACCGCTCGGCTCACGTTCTTGCCGCATCGTTTCGCCTTCGACAATGTCTTCGAATCGAACCTTACCTTCGACTTCCGACAAAATCGGAATCGAGTAGGGATTCCACTCGCAAAGAATTTGCCCGTCTTTAACCTTGTCGTTCTCTTCAACCATCAACGTCGCACCAGTTGGCACGGGATAACTTTCGATTTCACGACCGCGATCATCCACGAGCGAAATTTCGCCGTTCCGCGTTAGCACAATATTTCGGCCTTCGGTGTTTCGTACCGCTCGCATACGAGTGAACTTGACGATACCAGCCTTCTTGCTCTTGATGTCCGACTCTTCCATCTGCTTGCTCACGCTACCACCGATGTGGAACGTACGCATGGTCAGCTGAGTACCCGGTTCACCAATACTTTGTGCCGCAATGATACCGACGGCCATGCCTTCTTCGACCATTGAACCGGTCGACATGTCCATGCCGTAGCAACGTCGACAAACACCGAGTGGGGCGTCGCAGGTCATCGGCGTACGAACTTGAATTTTCTCCAAGCCCATTGCTTCGATTTTACGAGCAATCTCAGGCGTAATCATCTGATTTTCTGCGATGATCACTTCGTCCGTTACCGGATTGACGATCGATTGACGACTGATTCGCCCATTGATCGAATCAACCAAGCTAACTTCGACTTTTTCACCACGGTAAACCACACCCTTGGTGATCCCTTGCGTGGTCCCACAGTTGTCCATCGTGATAACCACGTTTTGGGCAACGTCGGCAAGCTTACGAGTCAGGTAACCCGAGTCGGCGGTTTTTAGTGCCGTATCAGCCAAGCCTTTACGAGCACCGTGCGTCGAACTGAAGTATTCGAGTACCGACAAACCTTCACGGAAGTTTGCTTTAATCGGAGTTTCGATGATCTCGCCGGTAGGCTTGGCCATCAAACCACGCATCCCCGCGAGTTGCCGAATTTGCTCGATACCACCTCGAGCACCGGAGTGCGACATAAGGAATACCGGGTTAACGTACCAGCCACCTTCACGGATGTCGTTTTCCATAGCAGACATCATGTCGGCCGTAATCGATTCACGAGCCTTGGTCCATTCGTCCAGTACTTGGTTGTAGCGTTCTTTACCGGTCATCAACCCACGGTCATAAGCCTTCTTGTGCTTCATGACCTCTTTTTCAGCGTCCTTAATGAACTGCTGCTTCGTGTCCGGCGTGACCAAGTCGTCGGTTGCGAACGATAGACCACTGCGAGTCGATTCGCGGAAGCCCGTTTGCATCATGTCGTCGAGCAAGTGAATCGTTGCTTTTCGACCGAGGCGTTGATAGCAGTCGCTAATCACCTTGGCCAAATCGCCACTTCGCATCGGATAATTGTAGTAATCCATCCCTGTGGGAAGCATTTCATTGAAGCGAACGCGTCCAGGGGTCGTGTCGATCACAGCGCCATAGACGCCCGAATCATCCTTCGTTTTGAGTCGTTGGAACTTCGGCAAACGAATCTTGATCTTCGCGTGAACATTCAAAATGCCTTGTGAGGTCGCTAGATCGACTTCGTCGTAGCCCGCGAAGACCATCCCTTCACCCTTACGATCGGGCAATTCCATCGTCATGTAGTAACAACCCATCACGATATCCTGCGACGGACTCATAATTGGCTTACCGTTGGATGGTGCAAAGACGTTATTCGTGCTCATCATCAGCGTGTGAGCTTCCACTTGTGCTTCGATCGAAAGCGGCAGGTGGACAGCCATTTGGTCACCGTCGAAGTCGGCATTGAAGCCTTTGCAAACGAGCGGGTGCAAGTGAATCGCGTTACCTTCGACCAACGTCGGTTCGAACGCTTGAATCCCCATCCGGTGAAGCGTTGGTGCCCGGTTCAGTAGCACGGGATGGTTGGTGATCACTTGTTCGAGAATATCCCAAACCTCTTCGTCTTTTCGCTCAAGCATCTTCTTGGCTGACTTGATCGTATCAGCGTGCCCAAGTTCCTTCAAACGACGAATAATGAACGGCTGGTAAAGCTCCAACGCAATCTTCTTTGGCAAGCCGCATTGATGTAGCTTCAAACGCGGACCAACCACGATCACGCTACGTGCCGAGTAGTCGACTCGCTTGCCGAGCAAGTTTTCGCGGAATCGTCCCTGCTTCCCTTTGATCATGTCCGTCAAAGATTTCAACGGACGGTTCGACGAACCAAGCACAGGCCGCTTGCAGCGATTGTTATCGAATAATGCGTCAACGGATTGTTGAAGCATTCGCTTTTCATTACGAATAATGACTTCCGGCGCATTCAAATCAACCAGTTTCCGAAGTCGATTATTGCGGTTGATAATCCGACGATACAAGTCGTTCAAGTCGCTGGTCGCAAAGTTCCCACTGTCGAGCAAGACAAGCGGACGCAAATCGGGCGGGATCACGGGGATCACGTCGAGTACCATCCACTCAGGACGATTGTCACTGTCGCGAATCGACTCGACGATTTTCAGCCGATTGATCAAGTCCTTCTTCTTTTGCTTCGAACCCGTTTCATGCAGGTCGACGCGAAGTTGATCCGACAATGTAACCAAGTCCAATTGGTTCAGAAGCTTGCGCACCGCTTCGGCACCCATGTCAGCTTCAAACGCATCGTTACCGTACTGCATTCGAGCAGCACGATACTCCTCCTCGGTTAGCAATTGCCGTGGTTCGAGTTCCGTTTGGCCCGGATCAATGACGACGTAATCTTGAAAATAGATGACCTTCTCTAGCGAGCTAGTCTTCATATCGAGCAAATTACCCAACCGCGAGGGCATCGCCTTAAAGAACCAAATGTGAACCACAGGAGCGGCCAATTCGATATGCCCCATGCGCTTACGACGCACGCGACTGTGGGTAACCTTCACACCACATCGGTCACAGATCATCCCTTTGTATTTCATGCCGCGGTATTTACCGCAAGCACATTCCCAATCCTTTTCAGGGCCGAAAATTCGCTCGCAGAACAAACCGTCTTTTTCAGGACGGTAGGTTCGGTAGTTGATCGTTTCCGGCTTCTTAACTTCGCCGAAGGACCAACTCTTGATGTCTTGCGGTCGTGCCAGCGAGATGCGGACCGATGCGTAGTCGTTAATGCGATCGTAGTTGCTAGTTTCGCTAATCGACATATTATTGAGGCTCCTAGCTATGGCTGTTAGCTGTTGGCAGGTATTGGCTGCTGGAAGTGTTGGCTTGGTGTTCGGGGCCGAAGTCGGATGACTTCGGCAAATTTTTCTTACGTCAGCCTTTCTCGGCTGACCGGATTCACTGTTTGTCAGGCTCGAAAACCTAACGCAAACGTCACCTAAATCGGCCGTTTCTCGAGCTGCATATTCAACGCGAGCCCGCGAATCTCGTTGGTCAATACGTCAAAGCTCGCCGGCGTTCCAGCTTCGAGCGTGTTCTCGCCCTTGACCATCGATTCATAGATCTTCGTACGGCCTTCAACATCGTCGCTCTTGACCGTCAACAATTCTTGAAGGATGTAAGCGGCACCGTAAGCTTCGAGTGCCCAGACTTCCATTTCGCCGAAACGTTGACCGCCGAAGCGGGCCTTTCCGCCGAGCGGTTGTTGCGTGATCAACGAGTAAGGCCCAGTACTTCGTGCGTGAACTTTGTCATCCACCAAGTGATGCAGTTTAAGCATATAGATGTAACCGACGGTCGTTTCTTGTTCCATCGGAATCCCAGTTCGCCCATCGGTCAGACGAATCTTCCCGTGAGCAGGCAGACCCGACTCGGCAAGCGCTTTGTTGATATCTCCTTCGCTTGCACCATCAAAAACGGGCGTAATCGCTTGGAAACCAAGTTTCGCACCTGCCCACCCAAGGTGAGTCTCCAGAATCTGACCCACATTCATACGGCTAGGAACGCCGAGAGGATTCAGCATGATTTGGATAGGCGTTCCATCGGGCAAGAACGGCATGTCTTCGATCGGAAGGATCTTCGCAATCACACCCTTGTTACCGTGACGACCGGCCATCTTGTCACCAACACTGATCACTCGCTTGGTGGCAATGTAAACCTTGACCATCTGCAGCACGCCCGAGCGTAGTTCATCACCTCGCTTCATGCTGTTCAATCGGCGGTCACGCGAGTCAATTGCCGCTTCCACGTTCGTCCATTGCTGGTCATAGACCTTTTGCACTTCCGATTTTTTATCCTCCGACTTGACTTGGTCGAGGATATGATCGAGCCGGAAATTGACAGCTCTTTCAGCGACGAACTTTGGATCTTGGCCATCAGCAAGCGGCGTACCGGTCGCATCGGTTAGCTTCAACCCAGCAACTTCTTCGAGCTCGCGAACGAGCGATTCGAAAGCGCTGGCCACTTCGGCGTTCCCCTCGCTTTCGACATTCTTCAGTTCCGCTTCGAACACCTTCCGCTCGTCTTCGGACAAGCTCATTCGTCGCGAGAATTTATGCGTGTCGATTACAATCCCTTCGATGCCCGAAGGCACTTCAAGCGAATCGTTTTTCACGTCTTCACCGGCGCGGCCGAAGATCGCATGAAGCAGTTTTTCTTCCGGTGTCAGTTCGGTCTTGCTCTTAGGGCTGACCTTACCGACCAGGATATCACCTGGCTTGACGTAGGTCCCAACATTGACAATCCCCGTGTCATCCAAGTTGCGAAGAGCTTTTTCGGAGACATTCGGAATATCGCGGGTGAACTCTTCACGCCCGAGTTTCGTTTCGCGAATTTCGACATCAAAGTCTTCGATATGAATCGAAGTATAAGTGTCATTACGAACCAATTCTTCGCTGATAATGATCGCATCTTCGTAATTAAACCCATCGAACGACATAAAGCCAACGAGCACGTTTCGGCCCAACGCCAACTCACCGTTTCGAGTTGCCGCACCATCGGCGATAATCTGATTCTTCTCTACCTTGTCACCGACATTGATGATCGGCTTTTGGTTCAAGCAAGTCCGCTCGTTCAAACCTTGATACTTCTTCAAGTCGTAACGATCGCTGCCAATTTCAATGCGCGTCGAATCAGCATAGGTCACCTTGCCAGCGCGGCGAGCACGGACGACCATCGCACTATTTCTTGCGACTTCTCGTTCCATCCCCGTTCCCACGATTGGCGGTTCGGCAACCAAAAGCGGCACTGCTTGCCGCTGCATGTTGGACCCCATCAAAGCACGATTCGCATCATCATGCTCCAAGAACGGAATCAAGCCTGCCGACACACCCACCATTTGGCTCGGTGCAACATCCATGTAATCCACTTGGTCCGGTTGAACGATCTCAAAGTCACTTCGGAACCGAGCGATCATGTTCGGCCCGGCAACGAGTGAACCATCGACAACTTCGGTATCAGCCGGAGCGACATAGGATTCACTTTCCTCGTCCGCACGAAGCCACTTCACTTCGTCCGTGACGCTGCCACCTTTGATCAAACGGTAAGGCGTAATCAGGAAGCCGTAGCTATCGACACCCGCGTAAATCGCCAAAGAGCTAATCAAACCAATATTCGTACCTTCAGGCGTTTCAATCGGGCAGATACGACCGTAGTGCGAAATATGAACATCGCGAACCTCAAAGCCCGCTCGTTTCCGGTTCAATCCACCTGGCCCTAATGCCGACAAACGACGCTCGTGAGTCAATTGACTCAGCGGATTCGTCTGGTCAACCACCTGTGAAAGTTCGCCACGACCAAAGAAGAAATCGATCGCCGCAGAAACACTCTTGGGGTTAATCAACGAACGAGGCGACATGTCCTGAGCATCCTTGATACTCATCCGCTCCTGAACCGTTCGGCGAAGTTTCAAGAAGCCCTTACGAAGCTCTTCGCATGCCAATTCGTCGATCGTTCGCAAACGCCGGTTACCAAGGTGGTCAATGTCATCGATCTCGGCCCCTGAATCGGGGTCGAACAAATTGATCAAGTACTTCATCGCCGAAATCATGTCGTCCGGACGAAGGGTCATCTCCGCTTCACTGATATCCATCCCAAGCTTACGATTCAGTCGAAAACGACCAACCTTGCCCAGGCGATAACGGTTCGAATCGAAAAACTTCTCTTGGAACAACGTACGAGCCTTTTCAAGCTGCGGCGGATTCCCAGGGCGAAGCCGCTGGTAGATCCGAAGCAGAGCTTCTTCATGACTCGCCGTATTGTCATCCATCAAGGTATTGAAGATCAGCGGAATCTTAGGCGACTCCATGCAATCGACGCTCTTCACGCCTGCGGTGCAGACCGTTTCGGCAACTTCCTTGGTGATCTTATGGCCCGCCTCGACGATAATCTCACCCGCTCGATCTGAATCGCCGGGATAGACCACATCGTCAACTGCAATCTTGCCTTCGATCTTTGCCGCACTCTTGCCGCTGCTAATCTTGATCGTCGCCGTTTCGTAGAACGCGGATAACAAATCAGCATCGGTGGAGAACCGTGGATCCATTGCACGAAGCAACGTTGTGGCTGCGAACTTACCACTTTGGTCAATACGGACTGTCAACGCGTCTTTCTTGGTGACATTCACTTCGATCCACGAACCTCGTTCGGGAATCACGCGACAACTTGGCAATTTGCGATCCGTCGTCGTATCTTGTTCCAAGACGAAGTCGACACCGGGACTGCGGTGCAATTGGCTCACCACCACACGTTCGGCACCGTTGATAATGAACTCGCCACCACCCATCATGATCGGCAAGTCGCCCAGGTACACTTCTTCCTCGACCGGTTCCTCACGATTAAGCCGCAGCCAAATCCGCAAGGGGCGACCGTAAGTCAAACGAAGCTGGCGACATTCCTGACTGGTATAGCGAGGCTTGCCCAGTTCATAGTAGAGATAGTCCACCGTGATGTTGCCGTCATAGCTGGCGATCGGGAAAATCTCTCGAAGAACGCCTTCCAAACCTGCCGCATCCCGTTTCAGCGAATCCTCGTCTTCCTGCAGAAACGCAGCATAAGACTTGGTTTGCAATTCAGTGAGGTCAGGAAGTTCAAAGGACGAGAGGCCCGTGCCGAAGTGACGAACGCTAGTAGGTTCAAGGCGACGTTTGGTCGTAGTTGCCATCTTGAGTGAGTGCTCCTTAGGAGGACCAGTGGTTGGCGGTCCGCATGAGAATGGATCGAGTTGTCAGAAAGCTTAGTGACGAAAAAGCTCAGCTCGCACGTGTAAAAAAATCAAACGGTACCGGTAGCAAATAGCGAACAGAGGGCCAGCAAAGACGTTGAGCGCAAACCTTCAGGCGCGAGTAAACTCGTACTGAGGAAACAAGAAATTGCCACTCTTCCTGGGCCAACAACACCAGGAATGCGGTAAACGGGGAAGATTCGGACGCGGAAACGCAACAGCTAGGCCAGTGATCACTCTGGAACACTAACAGATTGGCGACAACCAGAAAAGGGCAACTCTGCAATTTTGGCCCGAATAATGCTATAGTGGCAGTTCGTCGCACCACCGCTTTTTTAGACCAAGCGCAAACCCTTGTTCTGAAAAGTTTTCTGGCGTTTGACGGCTAGTCTGCCCTAGCTGTCTGCGCAATGTTCCGCATCCAGGCGTCGCAGATATTTCTTCGAAAATATCCTATATTTTTTCAGGAAAAACCCACTTTTTTTCATTTTTTTATTCGGCGACGCAATCGCCTCGCACAAAAATCGCACCACAGGCCGGTCGGCTCGAACCCGATCGACAATGAGCCCGATACACAATGAACCCGATCACGTCGCCTCCGGTCAATCTCCCTCGCGATTCAGACGCTATTGCAATGAAGTCGATCCGCCGCAGATCTTCGATCATTGAATGCGTTTTGCCATAACCGCGCCGCGCCCCCGTCTTGAGACCCTCCCCCGCCAACTGGAAATGCTGCAGGAACACCCAATTTCCGCGGGCCCTTTCCCAATTTTCGCGGGGTCGCTGTCAATCTTGCTGCGAATTGCAGCCAAAACACTCCGCTCGGGTCGCCAACACCCATTAGCGACGAAACATTCGTCGGTTGCCAAATGAATGCAGGCACCTGGCCCATGAATACCCCGGTTGGGCCCATGAATACCCCGGTTGGGCCCATGGATATCCCGGTTGGCTTGGTGGCGAAGCGAAATGCCGACATTGGTTTCGCCGCGAGTTTTGTCATCAGAACACCGAGTGCCACGGTAAACTCGCATTACCGACCTGCCATGGCCTTTCGGTACCGCAGCAAGCATCGGAGCAATCCGCGCTAGCGGTTTTTCGATCTGTCGCACCAATTCCACCGCTGGCGCTCGGACCAAACGCTCGTGTTCGTACTTGTGCTCGGCAAACCAATTCCGGTTGCGATTCCGCATCAATTGGTCAAGAAAATGGAACAAATTTTGGGGGATGACAGGCGGAGGCATGATCGACTCCTGCTGGCTGACACCCCCTCACCAGAGGTGCGTGTGAATTGAGAGCGAAAGGATCAGCGAAAGGATCCTCGTGACACCACAATCTTACCGATGGCGGGCATCAGCCTCCAATGACGCGTGTCCTATCTTGAGCAGATAGGCGATCTTGCGGTTTGTATGATTTGTCACATCAAACACCGGCAAGTTCTTTTTCAAAATACAATGGTCGTAGCGATTGGTTAAGTTATACTGCCCTTCAAGCGGCCACGGGATTTCGTCCTCCTCAAGGGATTTTTTTCTGCTCTTAAAACACTTTTGTTTCGCATCGAGTCAAGTCTTCAACGTGATACTGCAAGAAAAAGAACGTGCCATACTGCCGGTGGTGGCATTGCCGATCCAACGTCGGCCCAATCCCCCGTGGAAGCGACTGTTTGACCTCTGCGGCGTGGCTGTGTTACTGCCGGCCCTTTCTCCACTTCTGATGCTGGTAGCTTGCTACATCAAAGTCGTTTCTCGAGGTCCGGTTTTTTTTGTCCAATCGCGTGTGGGGCACGGTGGAGGTGATTTTCGAATCATCAAATTTCGCACCATGCACGTTCCGTCGGTCAGTCGAGATGCGAGGCACCGCGATTTTGTTGCTGGCTACACCCAAACCGATTCACAGATTCGCAAACCGAATTACAAAGCCGACCTGATTCGTGGCGGAAACCTACTTCGTAAATTTTCAATCGACGAACTGCCTCAACTTTTTAACGTGCTGATTGGCAACATGAGCCTAGTTGGACCGAGACCGGATGTGCTTCGCATCGAAGACTACCAGCCGTGGCAATTGCGCCGCTTCGAGGTGCTTCCTGGGATGACGGGACTGTGGCAATGCAGCGGCAAGAATCGCCTTACCTTTGACCAAATGGTCCACCTCGACATCGAATACATCGACAGTCTTGCTTTGTCACAAGACTTACAGATTATCGCGAAAACGGTTCGTGTCGTCTTGTGTGATCATGACGATTGAACGACATATTTTTTAACTTTTTCTACAAAGATCTACTCTCATGATACGTGTTGGAATTATTGGCTTGGGCTACTGGGGCCCCAACTTGGTTCGTTGTTTCTCGGAACTCGAAAATTGCAAAGTGACGGCCGTTTGTGACCGAGATTGCAATCAATTGCTGCGCATCACCGATCGCTTTCCTCAGGTGCGTCCGTGTGAATCACTTGAGGAAATGCTTGAGCAAAAACTTATTGATGCAGTTGTGATCGCGACGCCGACGGAAACTCATTATGAATTGACGATGAAGGCGCTTGAGCATGACTTGCATGTTTTCGTAGAAAAGCCACTCTCAAAAACGTCTGCGCAGTCTCGCACATTGGTAAAAACAGCGGCCGAGCGAAACCGAGTACTGTTCGTTGGCCATGTCTTCTTGCATGCATCGCCCGTCCAGAAACTCAACGATTTAATTGAATCGAATGAGCTCGGCAGGATTAATTACATCAGCAGTCGCCGGTTGAATCTTGGCCCTGTCCGAAAAGATGTCAGCGCTCTGTACGATCTTGCACCGCACGACATCTCGATGATGCTATACCTGCTCGGCCAGAAACCGATCTCGGTGACATGTTGTGGTTTTGACCATTTGAACCCTGGGATTCATGACGTCTGCAACCTGTCAATGATGTTCGAAGGAAATCGAATGGGGATGATCCACGTAAGCTGGCTAGACCCACGGAAAGAACGAGTATTGACAGTGGTTGGTGACAAACGCATGGCGGTCTACGACGACTTGGAACAAGAGAAGATCAAGGTATTTGACAAGGGGATCGACAAACCAACATCAACCAATGGTGACTTTGCCGAGTTCCAACTCGCTTACCGTTACGGTGGCAGTTACAGCCCGTTTATCAAGGAACATGAGCCATTGAAGACCGAGTGCTCCGAGTTTCTCCGGTGCATTGATGAAGGCGAAGTTCCGTTGACCGACGGGGTGAATGGATTGGAGGTCGTCGAAGTGTTAGAGGCCGCAGATCTTTCCCTACAAAACAATGGTCAACGTGTGGACTTAGCATGCGTTCGGGACGGATCACTCAGCCGCGACTCGCTCGCCGAATCGATCCAACTCGTCGCTCAGCAATCCACGCGATAAGCCAAAGATGATCCACCCAAAAGCCCTAGTGGATGATACTCAAGCAATCGGTGCGGAAACGAACGTTTGGGCGTTTGCGCATGTCATGGCCGGAGCCACCGTTGGCGATCACTGCAATATTGGCGACCACGCCTTTATCGAAAACGACGCCATTATTGGCAATAATGTCACGATAAAAAATGGTGTTCTGATCTGGAGCGGAATTACAATCGAAGACGATGTCTTCATCGGCCCCGGAGTGATATTCACCAACGATCAATATCCGCGGTCTCCACGTATGGCTCATTCCAAGCAGCGTTACTCGAATCAATCAAATTGGCTCGTCACCACAACCGTGCGTCGAGGAGCTTCGATTGGTGCCGGTGCAGTCATTTGTCCAGGCGCGGACATTGGAACTTCTGCGATGGTCGCAGCGGGCAGCGTCGTGTCGAAACCAGTCGAGCCACACAGTCTCGTCATGGGTTCTCCCGCACGTCAAGTCGGTTTCGTTTGCTCCTGTGGAAAAAAGCTTTCGGGGCATTTTTCCAACACGGATTGCGGCGAGTGTGGAGAAACAGCAAGCCGACGTATTAAAAACACTTCATTAAACTAACTCTATCAATCACCTTATCTGAGAACTCTTGCCATGAGCAGCAACGCTGACTTAACCCCAATTCCCCTTGTTGATCTTCAAACTCAATCTCGCCAAATCAAGGCGGACGTGCTTCGCCGGATGGGTGAAGTGATTGACGCCGCTCGTTATATCCTTGGGCAAGAAGTCCAGGAGTTCGAAGCATTGTTTGCAGATTATTGTGGTACCGATCACTGCATTGGAGTGGCCAACGGAACCGAAGCGATTCACTTGGCACTGCGAGCTCTCGACATTGGCCCAGGCGACGAAGTGATCACCGCAGGGAACTCCTTTGCCGCCACCGGTTTTGCAATCGCACACACTGGTGCGAGTCCTGTGTTTGTTGATATTGATCCAGTCGACTTCAACATTGACGTTACGCAAATCGAAAACGCGATCACCGAGAAGACCAAAGCAATCATTCCTGTGCATCTCTTTGGTCAACCAGCTCGGATGAAAGAGATCCGCGAAATTGCCGATCGCCACCACTTAAGAATCATCGAAGATTCGGCCCAAGGTCATGGGGCTGAAATCAATGGTCACCGCTGTGGTGCGTTCGGTGACATTGGTTGCTTTAGTTTTTACCCAGGAAAGAATCTAGGTGCGTTCGGTGACGGCGGTGCTACGACGACGAATGATCCGGAGCTGGCAGAAAAACTCCGTTTGCTCCGAAATTACGGCCAAAAGCAAAAGAACCGACATGACCTGCTAGCGTTTAACAGTCGCCTTGATACGATTCAAGCATGCGTGCTGCTTTCGAAGATGCAACATATCGAGCAATGGACCGAACAACGCAAAACGGTTGCAAAATGGTATCGCGAAGAACTAGCGGATGCCGATTTGGTGCTGCCGCAAGAGCGTGGGGACGTGCGTCACGTTTATCACTTGTTCGTTATTCGGACGCCACACCGTAATGAGTTGGCTGAGTCGTTAGCGGCAAAGAAAATCGCCACTGGGATTCACTATCCCAATCCGCTTTCCACCGCTACGCCACTGTCCGATTCGCCAACCGTCCCCATGGGGCTTCCGGTTTGTCGCCAAATCGCAGAGGAGATTCTATCGCTTCCAATGTATCCCGAAATGAATCGGGAACAGGTGGCACGTGTGGGAGCGGGCGTCCGAGAATTCCTGGCTCAAAAGAGTCAAACCGTCGCCATGGCGTAGGCCTTCACGCAAAGTGATGCCCAAAATTGTGCCCGCATCGTAGTCACAACGATTCAGACAGGGCCCTGGATTCGCTCTTCAAGCTCACTATCGAGCAGGGTGAGCAGTGGTGCGACCGCTGACTCAACCCTCTCACAGAACCGTACGTACGGGTCCGTATACGGCTCCTGTTTTACCTGCCTAAGTTACCTCGGGAAGGACTCCGGTCTCTAACTTTGCGATGTCAAACAGGCCAAGTTCCGCCAGACAGTCATTGCTGATGGCCATGCTGGCGTAGGAACTACGCGACGTTCGCCACGCGGCCATTCGCATCTTCAGAAGTTCTCCGCGGACGCCGACCTGCCGCAACCGGCGGATCAGACGCTTCGGTTTCTTCCACAAAGCGAGTTGTTTGGCCCGTAATCTTCGCCGAATCCACGCTGCCAACTCGCGGTAAAGCGTGTTGCAGTTGGCCATTCGGAAGTAGCTCCCCCAGCCGCGTAGAACCGGATTCAGGTCAGCGATGACCTCCTCCAAGTTCACCGGGCTGGTCTTGCGTGTGATCGCTTTGACCTTCGCCTTGAAGGCCGCGACTTACTCACTACGACGGGATCATCTGACCCCTGACACCACATCGGCCTCATCTTGAGTTGCCTCTTGACGCGGCCTACCTGCTTCTCACGCTTCGCCTATGGGGAAGCTAACGCGGCGATGGATGATGCCAGGTCTCCCCAGTTACTTTGCTGGCTCCCTGACGATGATGACGTCCCCAAGCACTTGCTGCTCATGTTCATAAATCGGACATCGCCACTTTTTGCAGGCTCGTCCGAGCAACCAGCCGAATCGGGTTCGCTCACGCTACGTTCCATCGTCCCCCTATCGCTTCCTTTAGACACGCAGTCACCCACGGAACCCTTGCGAATCGGATTCAATTCCCCATGAATAGGGCTTGGTCGGTGACAAGCACCGATAGGGTTTGCCAGCTTCGCTGGGCAAACAAAAAAGGGAACTCCATTGGAGTTCCCTTTTCGTTTGATTAGCACTTCACGCCTGCAATCGCAATTGACTTCGTTGGCAGCTAGTTGCCTTCAGGAGCTTCTTGACCTGGACGATTGCCAGTGCCGCGGCCACCTTGACGTCCACCACCTTGACGTCCACCACCTTGACGTCCACCACTGGGTCGACCACCACCGTCTGCTCCGGGGCCGCCACCGCCAGATCTTCTGCCCATGAATCCCCCGCCTCGAAAATCTTCGGGCATTTCAAATGGCTCGCCCTTCATCTTTTCAAACTTGGACTTTTGTTCGCCTGTGAGCACGTCCATGACCTTGCCGTCAATTTCCTTGCGAACTTTAGCGACAGCTTCCTGGATTTTTTCGCTATCACCTGATTGGAACAAATCACGCATATCGCGCATTTTGTCTCGCATCCCTTCCTGAGCACTATTGCGAACGGATTCGAGCTTTTCCTTTTGCTCGCTTGTGATGCCGAGTTCGCTCTGAACATCGGGATCACTCAACGCCATGACACCTCGGACTTGTAGCGAGATTTCTTTCAATCGATCCATTTGATCGGGCAGCAAGACTTGCTCGATCTGCGATTGCACCTTCGAAGCTTGTTCGGCACGCTCCTTTTGCATCTTTTCAAAGAATTTCGATCGTTCTTCCTCACTGGCATTTCGGAAGTCGAAATCGGGTCTTTCCGATTGACTGTCTTCGCGAACCTTCTTCAATGCCGCTGCTTGATCATCGTCAAGGCTGACTTCCTCACGGACCTTTTCGATCATTAGTAAACCAATGATCTGGTTTCCTCCACCAGGTCCAGCTCCAGGACCGCCACCACGGCCACCAAATCCACCACCACCAAATCCACCACCAGGTCGACCCCCTCGGCCCCCACCACCTTGGGCGAAAGCGTCACCAGCGACTAATGCAATCGCAGCAGCAGCAAAAAGACTAAAGACAAAGAGTTTCCGTTTCATGGAAGTGATTCCCCGACAGAGTGATAGAAATTAGCTTGGGTTAAAGACGCCGATGCTGATGCAATCAGCTAACAATCAATAGAACCAAGCTTGGTCTGGAAAGTTTCGTAGAAAGAACCGGAAAAAGCTTTCTGTATTCACTTTTTGGGCCGTTCTTAGCGCAGTTGGCGTTTTCGGCCACTCGGTGCGAAACGCTTGCGGATTGCTTTGACCGCTTCGATCAACCGATCCGCTTCCTCAAAAGTGTTGTAAAAATAGAAACTCGCACGGGTCGTTGCCGACAAACCAAGCGACTTGTGTAGCGGCATCGTGCAGTGATGCCCCGCACGAACAGCGATCCCATACGTATCTAGACTCTGGGAAATATCGTGTGCGTGCGCATGATCGATGACGAAGCTGACGATGCCCGATTTGTGTTCAGGAGTGGGCCCAATGATCCGAACGCCCTCGAGTTCACGAAGCCCTCGATCAGCATAGGCTCCAATTTCCTTTTCGTAACGATGGATTGCATCGAGCCCGATCTGGGAAACATATTCGGTCGCGGCATGCAATCCAATGGCCTCGACGATCGGCGGTGTTCCCGCTTCAAACTTGTCTGGTAGCGCTGCGGTCGTAAAGCCTTGCGTAGTCACTTGGTTGATCATCCCCCCCCCCCC
>SJPJ01000001.1:4421025-4569011 GCA_007859835.1 Novipirellula herctigrandis
AACCTTGTGGCCGCTAAACGCCAAGAAATCGACATTCCAATCTTGAACGTCGATTCGGCAATGGGGAGCCGCTTGAGCAGCGTCCACCAAAACCGTTGTGCCGTGATCGTGGGCGAATTGGGTCCAGCGTTTGACAGGGAACTCCGTCCCAAGCGTATTGCTGGCGGCGGTGAAGGCAAACAGTTTCGGTTTCCATCGATCGAGTGCATCGACCACCACGTCGTCCGAAATTAAGCATGCTTCGTCAATCGGTAAGAACTCGATTCGACAACCAGTCCGCTCGGCGAGTTGATGCCATGGAACGATGTTCGCATGATGCTCGGCAATCGTCAGCAAGACAACATCGCCCGCCCCGATATTCGCGTCACCCCATGTTCGGGCGACGGTGTTGATTGCTGCGGTACAACCTGATGCAAAGATAACTTCGCAGTTGTCCTCAGCATTCAAGAAACAAGCCACACCACCGCGAGCTTGCTCGTAGCGATCGGTGGATTCTTCGCTGAGCGTATGGATGCCTCGATGCACGTTGGCATAGAACGTTTCATAGAAGCCCGACATTGCATCGATCACCGCGCTAGGGCGTTGGCTACTTGCGGCGTTATCGAGAAACGCCAGCGGCATATTGCCAGTCACGGTACGAGTCAGAATTGGAAAGTCACGTCGATAGTTGTCAACGGCGAGCGGTAATGAAGATTCGGCCCTGGGTGCAGTCGTCATTACGATTCTTCGCTCAAGCTAGGGCCACCAAATTGAGGACCGTCGTCGTCGCCATGCTCCACAGGCGAATGCACCGCACTTTGGAGCACACGCCACGAAAGCAAACAGCACTTTTGTCGGTTAGGTGTCAATTTGGGGCCAAACAATTCCAGCATCTCATCGGCCGAAAACGCTTTGACCTCGTCAAGCGTCTTGCCCTCCATCTTTTCGACCAACATCGATGCGGACGCTTGGCTAATCACACACCCATCGCCGTCGAACCATGCCTGCTCAATTTTTCCATCAGGAGTCAATCGCAAGTCAATATGAACCACGTCACCACAAAGGGGGTTATTCCCTTCGTCGCAATGTGTCGGATGATCCAAAGCGCCGCGATGGTAAGGGTCTTCGTAATGGTCGAGAACGTGTTCTTCGTAGATATCGTGTTCGCTGGGTGACATTTCAGATCAAAGAGGGAAGCGAGTCGGAGTATGAGAATGCATTAGTCTACTGAATAAAGTCTATGTTTGATGTCAAAAAACGACGAGCCCCCGTCGTTCGATAACCTGCGAACTGCCATTCGGCGCTTTTGTTTCGTCACCGTCGATCTGATTTCACAACCATTTCGTTTCAAAGTGCCCTGCGATACCACCCCAAATTGGAGTGAAAAAAAGGGGGGGAAATCATGGCTGGGTGTTTGCCACCGCTGAACACAAAAACGCTGAACACAAAAAAAAAACGCCCTCCGAAAGTACGTCGGAGGGCGTCTGGGTCGTATTCACATCACAAAAAAAGGCTGGCCTTGCGGGCTAAGGGACCGACCTTCGGTTAGCCTTGCGGGGTCATTGCCTCGATTCTCGAGAACCACCCACCGTAGAAAAGAGCTTCACGGCGAGTGCTTCGTTTACTCGCTGCTTACTTTACTCGCTGCTTACTCGCGTGGGCGAATCGCCCCAGTCAAACCGCTATAGTCGACTCGGTCGGTGGTGTGCCAAAGGGGTTGTCCAAGTTCGACACGTTTACGGAGCACTTCGATTTTCTCACGACTGCCCGCGGGGGCATCCGTAGGTTCAAATTGCTCATCTTGATGCGGGACGAAATCTTCATCGTGCCCGTATCGTAAGATCGCTTCAAATACGTTTTTACAATGACTCATTCTTCGTTCTATATCTCCCGACGGTGAACACCCGATCCTGCCGAGTGCGGCACCAAAACAATCCAACTTTCAACAATGTCCAAATCCAATGAACAACACAGATGTCTGCACGGCTTGATTATTGACGTGAAGGCAAAAGAGTCAAGAAAATTGTGCAAACATTTACCGTGGCGTCTCCCCGCCAATGCGAGTTTAGACAGGTTTTGTTTGCTGGAACGGCCCCGTTCGCACCCAAGTGCTAGCTTGGGATTTGGGGCTCTTCGATTTGCAAGCTATTGTCAAGGGGGCTTACTTCCACATTGCGATCCTTTGATGGTCCGAAGGGGCACTTGATAAGCAATCGCCTGTTGTGTTTCCTACGATTGCGTGATTGTTAACTACTAGGCTAACGAGTCGGTCACGCCAGAATAGGCCGTTAATTCCGATGAGAAAAAAAGTTTTTTCCCTTCGACATTTCCTCCCTCTACAGAGTTCTTCGATTATGTGGATCCAGCAAACCTTGCGGCTTCCCGCTGCACGTCGTGGCTTTCATCTGATTACCAACCACATTGTCGATGCGGTTCCTGAACTAGCAGGTATTCATGTCGGGTGGATGCAAGTCTTCGTACAACACACCAGTGCCTCGCTAACCATCAACGAGAATGCCGACCCGGACGTGCGAGTTGATTTTGAGACCGCAATGAACCACGCTGTTCCCGAATCCCTTCCCTATGCCCACACCCTCGAAGGCCCAGACGACATGCCCGCTCATGTAAAAGCGTCCATGATGGGAGCCAGTGTGATGATCCCTATCCGCAATGGCAGGTTGCAATTGGGGACTTGGCAGGGCATTTATTTATGCGAGCACCGCGATCGGGCCAGTAGTCGCAATGCCATCATCACGATCAACGGAGAACCACGCTGACAACTCTTCTTTGGGGGGCTGGATGGCCAATGCCTCTCTATTGACAACCTGGAGGCAAAAAATATCTGCCTTTACCTGAGCTCTTCGGTTTGAGTAGTCTGCAGGCCGGACACAATCGTATCGTGGGTGATCCGAGAGTTATTGCCCTCTTGTTCCCCACGATTTTGGCATTTTTACGGATTGGTAGCCCAAGTGGCGGTCATGGCTAGACACGGACGTCTTTGCCGGCCTAACGCAATAATCACCCATCTTTTTGGGGCGATTCTTTTGTGCTGCGCTTCGGTTTGCCTTTTGGCTTGCACCCTCAAGGCGGCGGAAACTGAACTGCAACCCCCTGTCAATTTGCGACTGGAACTGAGTTGGACTACCGAACTCGCTAACCGATGGCGAATCCAAGTCGAAGTCGTTGATCGCAACGGCACCGCGATTTTGTCGGAACTCGAAAATCGCTGCCAAGAACCAACCGTTTGCGGTGCATTTCAATTGAATGATGACGCATCATCATGGACGTTTTCACCGCGATTCGCCACTGGCAATGGAGGGGCCCGTTTCCAAGTGACCGCTTCGGATGCGGCGGAATTGGTCGTTCGAGTTGACTCGTTTGACGCCGCCACAACCCCCGATGATTCGCAATCTGTGTCCACTGGCATGGTCACTCGGATACCGCTGCAAAAACTGATTTCCGAGACCGTCAACAGCCAGACCGATCCCACATGGGTTCTCCGCCGTGTCGCCAATGATTCGGTCCGCGTTTCGTTTGCCGATCCCTCGATCATTCGCCAACCGGGTACGCCGATCGAAACTCGTGTTGTTGGTAACGCATTGGTGGAAGGCAAGTCAAAGCTTCTTCATTTGGTCAGTTCGATTATCCGGGCGAGCGATGGGAAGGTTGTTTCGACACAAACCGATCCATTTGAAATTGACTCGCAGGGGAACTCAAAACCAGTTACCGTAGCGAATCGTTGCCCAACCGAACCGGGTGTGTATGAACTGCGTTATGAAGTAACGAACGAAGACCGATTGTGGTCACGTTTGCGGCGCCGCGAAGATTCGGTCGTTCGCGTCGCTCGGCCCATCGTTGTGCTTCCCGAAACGACTCCTGTGGGTGGTGAGATCGCTTTTGAATCGTGGCCAACGATTAGCCACCTCAAATTGACGAACACGACCGATTGGGCCGTACCCCAATTCTTTTCCTTCCGAACCATCCCGCTCCTTCCTTCACCGCTGTTGCCCGACAAGACTCTCAGTGAGACTAGGTTGGATAGCGAACCGGCAGAGTTCCCCGAAGGGATGCATGAGGGGGAAAAAACAACCATGATTCCGCCAAGCAACTCGTTTGAAACGGCCTTGAAAAACCTGCGGATTGGTTACCCTCACCACATTACGATCCGCTATCCCGCGAACCAGTCGCTCCATTTGCGGATCCAGATTGCCAATCGTCGTCAGTCATTCCACGAGTGCCATACCGACTATGTTATTCAAGACGAGCGTCATGCAGTTGATCCACAACGGAGCCGCAATCCTAAATGGTTGACTCAATCGATTCTGTATTACCCTCAGGGGCAAGACCGGATTCGAGTGTCCAATATCGACCCCAGTGATTCTGCAGCGATTGAGTCCATTGAGATTAAAAGTGGTCCTGCGAACTTGGCGGCGTCAAATTTTTCTCCGGAAAAAGATGCGGCTCGAGCGTCGGCGATTCGATTGAACGGGTTCGACTGGGTTCATTCGTTCTCGGACACTTTGGAACACTCCAGTCTTACGACTGAATCAATAGAACTTTATCGGTTGTACGTGGCTACGGAACGGATTAGCCAATATGCTGCCGTTCTGGGTGCCGATACGCTACTCGTCAGCGCAAACGAAGATGGCCGAACATGGTTCCCTACATCACAATTCGCTTCATCCAAGAAGTCCAGCGATTTGGAGGACCAATACCTTGACGTGGTGCTCAGTTTGATGGATCGATTCGGGTGCCAAGTCGTTATCGCGTTGGAACCGAACATGACGCTCCGTCGAGCGGAAACGAGTGGTGAAAGCCATTCACGGGCCTACCGATTTGTGGACCCGATTGTTTCAGAATCAGTCCTTGCAATCACTGATGAAATGATTGCGGTTGCAAAACCGCATCGTTGTTTTGGTGGGATGGCGATATCGTGCGGAAAGCGAAGCCATTGCCGCCCAATTCCGACAACGTCGCTTCCGAATGATGAGATTTTACAAGCGTTTGCGCAATCGGTTGACCAAGAATCGCTCACACTAGAACAACTAAAAACGTGGATCAGCCAAACGGGGTTCCAAACCTATTGCAATTGGGCGATTAATTTGACGCGGAAGCACTATGAAGCGATAGCAGCCCGCTGTGACGCAAAGGCACTTTGGTTGGTCGACCTGCCCGAATCGGAACTTGTGACCAACAACGCGTCTGCAATGGTCGATTCCTCATGGCCAGACGCTTCCACTCATTCAAACATTGTGCCCGTTGCAACGCAGTTTCGAGGAGCCTACTCGTCCTTATCAAAGCAGCTCGATACAGAGAAACTCGTCGCTCAACAAACCACGTCGCTGGAGCCCCTTTCCGGTCGGATTGGCGTCGCGATTCGCAGTTCGACTTCGGCTGATTACCCTACGTCGGCCATGGTTGATCGAATCTTGGGAGTGACTTTGAATCATGCGATCAACCAATTGGATCCAAAGCTGATCGTCATCGATTACGAAGCGATTCAAACCAGTTTGTCCGATGGCCTGCGTACGGCGATGTTTGTGATGGGCGAATTGTCATCATCGCCGATGAAGGAATTCGCATCAGCGGATCCGGTTACACAAACCGTTCGTGTCCAATGGGGAATGGAAAACGGCCACATTGTGCTGCTTATTTCAAACAACGCTCCTTGGCCGAGCGAGCTTGAACTCCGTTGTCGCAAGCCGGTTCGTTGGCAAGATCCGAGCGATTTGCAAAAGTCGTTTGCCATGAGCGATGACAATTTGGTTACGCGTATCGGTTTGCATACGGGGGAGTTGAAGGTGGTGCGAAGTGCACAGACCGAACTCCCCGAGAACGTCTTAGCATGGTCGTCACGTGTCCAAGGTGGCGCGGAAGGGATCGAACAAATCAAAGCGGACGTGACCACGGTAGTCGAAAAACTCGGAACGCTTTCCGACAGCGAACCATACGATGCGTTGTCCAACGGCGGTTTCGAAGACGCTGGCGGAGTTGGGATCACGGGTTGGATGCATGCCCAGTATCCGGCCGGATCGGTCACGACCGATAGCCACGAATCGATCGAAGGCAAGCAATCGTTGTGCATGACAACCGATGGGCAGGTTGCCTCGCAAACTTGGCTGGTTAGCGAGACAATTGCACCACCGGCGTCCGGGCGATTGGCGGTGGCGATGGCGTGCCGCGCCAAAGCAAGTGAGGTCACCACACCGCACAAACTGAGGGTCTCGGTCGAAGGGACTGACTCGGGTGCATCGTTCCGATATAGCCAAGAGGTTGAATTGCCTCGAAATGGCCAATGGCAGCCACGAAAAATCCTTTCCGAAGCCGCTTCGTTGGATGCATCGAAAGTGGAGTCACTGCGAATCACGATCGACAGTTTGTCGCCGGGGAAAATATGGATTGACGACGTGCGGTTGCACGACTTTTTTCCTACCAGCAAAGAACGAACCGAATTGCAGACGCAGGCATTTTTGGCCGTTCAGGGATTGCAACGAGGAAACCTTGAGCCCTCCGCTCGCCTGCTAAAAAACCGTTGGGCACGTGTGCTCATACAGACAGCATCGGTTGCCAAAGTAAAGGCACCCACCAACGCCGAAACGGATCAAGTGGCTCCCGATGAAACGCATGGGGTTGCCCAGCGGATCCGCAATTGGCTTCCAAGACCAATGCGATTTTGATGTATTCACATTGGATTTAGTCAAAGGTCCGCTGACTCTTTAAAAAGCATCGCTGTCGGCGTCACTTGGCATTCGCCAATCACCTCGTGGTGACAGGCTGACCGAGCCGACCTTCGGGCCATCGGGAACGCAATTGCGTTTGAATTGGTTCTTGAAGAATCGATCAAAGAACGTCGCCAATGTTATCGCGATTGTCTCGGCCGAAAACGGTTGGCTGAACGAAGCTTGCTTCGCTAAAAAGAGGATTTTCTCGCGATCAAATCCGCAGCGAACGAAGTTGTAGAGAAAAAAGTCGTGAAGCTCATACGCGCCGATGGATGCTTCGGTTTCTTGGCGGATTGAACCGTCTGCAGCGGGAGGCATCAATTCTGGTGAAATCGGAGTATCGGCGACGCGGTGCAAAACGTCCGTCATTTCGCCTTCGAAGTAGTGGTCGGCAACGTAGCGAACTAAGAACTGTACGAGCGTTTTTGGGATAGATGTGTTGACGTTGTACATCGACATGTGGTCGGCGTTGTAAGTGCACCAACCGAGCGCTTGTTCGCTCATGTCGCCGGTGCCAAGCACGAATCCGCGACTCATCAACAGCATCGTGCGAATGCGAGCTTGTACATTCTCGAATGTTAGATCCGCTTGGTCCATAGGGACGTCTTGCAGTAATTCTTGTAATCGTTCCGGAGTCGTCGATGCGTCGATGTGGATGCCGAGCGGTCGATGGCCAATTGCCAGAAACGTATTAAGGCAAAGTGGGCGAATGTTGATCGTTTCATTCGTGATCCCCGACAATTCCATCAACGAATCCGCACTCGTTTTGGTGTGACTCGTCGTGCCGAAGCCAGGCATGGTGATGCCGTGGATGCGAGTGCGAGGCAACTCCATCGCATCACAGGCCCGCAGTGCAACCAAAAGCGCAAGCGTGCTGTCGAGCCCGCCGGAAATGCCGATTGATAGAGGAGTGGTCGGTGATAACCGAGACAACCTTTTCGTGAGTCCTGCGGTTTGAATCGCAAAGATCTCTTCGCAACGAGCCTCCAACTCGCTCGATTGTTTCGGAACAAACGGTTGAGCGTCGATCGTCCGAAGCAGTTTTCGCAACTGGAGCCGGTTCGGATTTCCATGCGATGCTAGATGGATCGTTCGGTAGCTTGTGTCGAGTGAGCGTTTTCCATCATCGAATGATCCAATCACGCGGCGGTCGTGAGCAAGTTTTCCAAGATCAACGTCACAGGAAACAATGATTTCGGTCTCGCTGGTGGGGGATGCATCGTCAAGAATGGAGCGACCTTCGGCCAAGATCGTTCCTGCTTCGGCAATCAGGCAATGGCCGCCGAATACCACGTCGCTGCTTGATTCACCAGGCCCGACCGACGCGTAGGCGTACGCTGCGATACATCGTCCCGATTGGCTGCGAAGTAGATCGCGTCGCCACGCTGCTTTGCCGATCGTCTCGTTGCTTGCCGACAAGTTCACCAGCAGGTTCGCTCCTGCAAGGGCCGCTTTGCTCGATGGCGGTATCGGCGTCCAGAGATCCTCGCATATCTCGATGGCAATCAAAGCGTCGCCAAAACGGAATAGCAGGTCGGTGCCAAACGGAACCGAGTGCCCGTTGATTTCAATCGATAGTGGGTCCGTGTCCGATGCAGGCCGAAAGTGTCGACCCTCGTAGAACTCACGATAGGTTGGCAAGAATGATTTCGGGACGATTCCGCGAATTTCACCCTCATGGATTACCGCTGCGGCATTCATCAAAGAATCGTCGATGCTTGCCGGCAATCCAACAATCACGATACGGTGGTGCGAGCGACTGTGGTCAACCAGTTGCTGCAATGCATCCAATGTTGCGGAAAGCAACGAATCGGTTGCAAAGAGATCACCGCAGGTGTATCCGGTTATCGCCAATTCTGGAAAGACGATCAACTCGGAATGGACTTGGTCGATAATCCGCATTATTGCTGCCGCATTGGCTGCTGGATTGGCAACGTGAACAGTGGGTGAAGCGGTTGAGATTCGAAAGAAACCGTGATTGGACAAGGAATCGAGCCTAGCGCATTACAAGTTGGTCGGATAAATATAAGGAGAATTTCCTCGTGATGAGAGAAACCAAATACTAAAAGTCATCCGCTCGCCGGTACGCCGCAATCAGTTTTTGTTCCCCTTCTTTGCCACGTTCGCTTAATCCGTGCTCCATTCCGACGACGCCTTTGAAACCTTTTTGATGGATGTGCTTGAAGACATTTTGGTAGTTGATTTCGCCTGAATACGGTTCTTTACGTCCCGGGTTATCACCCGATTGGAAATACGCGATCTCGCTCCAGCTTGCGTCAATGTTCGGAATCAAATTGCCTTCGGTGATCTGCTGATGATAGATGTCGAAGAGGATCTTGCAAGAAGGACTGTTGACCGCTCGGCAAATCGCGTACGCCTGATCGCTTCGCTGCAAGAAAACACCACCATGATTGGCGTACCAATTGAGTGGTTCGAGTACCATTACCAATCCGGCGGGTTCGAGGATCTCGGTGCATCGGCGAAGCATATCGATCACGTTCGCTGTTTGGTAGCCTTCTGCTAATCGGCCGCCACCATAGCGATTCCAATCGTCATCGGCATGTTGTTGATCAACGCTGCCGGGGACGACGGTACACCACTTTGCGTTGACGCGTTTAGCGACTTCGATCGCATTCTTCATCGCATCGAGAATCTCAGTGGTCGTTTCTTTCTTGGGACGTGCAAAGGTCGGTTTATCAAAACTGCCGTATGCAACAAAGACACCCATTTGCATTCCGAGTGAATCAAGCGTTTTGCCGATTTTCTCTTGTAGTTCTGGCGGTTTGCCTGGCATTCCGTTGTCTTCCCAAGCGGTGAAGCCTTGCTCCGCCGCAAACTTGATTTGGTCGATGACATCGTCGCCCGCCAAGTTGCGGAACATGCCGGCATGTGGCGCATAGCCAAGTTTGAATGTGTTCGTTGATTTCGCGGGCGGAGCCGCCTCTTGAGCATTCAAGGTCGTCGCTGCTAGTACAGTTGCAGCGGCGGTTGCACCAGTTGATTTTAGAAAGTGTCTTCGTTGCATAGTGAAAGCGCATCGGGTGTGGAGACAGAAGGGCTTGTGGGAGAGGCGACCTGCATTATAGCGGCCAACTCATGCAGAGGCCACAAGCGAGCCCGCGAGGCCAAAGAGCCTACGATTCGATCGTCAACGATTTCGAGTTCGTCTCGTTGCCGCCACCAACTTGCCACGTCACGTGGTAATGCCTTCCAGCAATCCGTCTGCTCGGCAACGTGGTCGAGGAATCGACGATAAATCTCAAGCCGCTTCGGCGAGTCGAGATAATCGGGATGGGTAATCACCATCGCCATACCGGCCATGCTTCGTAGGAATTCAAGCTTCTTAAGCCAAATCCGAGGTGTTGTCTCACCAAGTGAAACCATCAGTGTATGGTCTTGCGGAAGCGTGTAGGGTAGCTCCACAAACTTTCCCACCATAAATGGCCACACCCCGCCAACTCCACCAGGCATCGCCTGAAATGGATCTGTATCGAAGCTCGACGCGTCGTATTGGACGTCCAAGTCTTGGAGCCATTGGAAATTTCGATGGACCATCGGCGAACGAAAACCAACGCTTCCGTATTTTGCGATCGCCTTATTGATGGAACCACTGCGACGCATAAACGTCCGCCGTGATTCGTAAAGGCGACCGTCATGGTTGTATCCCTGAATGCCAACCTCATGGCCCCGCTGTTGCAAGTCTTTGATGATGCATGGATCGACTTTGTACTTGTAAGGAACCACGTTCCACGACGAACGCAAGCCGAGCTTTTCTTCCATCGCGGCTAACTGGTCAATCCATTTCATTCCTTGCGCCGTTTCGATGTCATGGGTCAACGAAACCGCCATCTGGAATCCATCGGGCCATGGATGAATGGCAACTGCGTCACCTTCCCTCTCAATCGCAGTTTGGAAATCATTCAAGAAGTCGATTGGCAAGTACCAAGACTGGGAAACCTCAATCGATTGATTGCGTCCGCGCTGTAGCCATTGCCGCAGTGGAATCGGGATAAAAGGACGTAACCGATAATAGAGCTTGAATTTTGCGGACAGCACCGCAAGGTGAACATCTCGTTCAAAATGGTCCTGTAGCACTTGGCCCGCGCGGCCCCCGAAAGCAAAACGCACTCCGGTGGACGAGGGACCAAGCTTGGCTGTTGGCATTTCACCGGAGTCACTCATTTTCATAGTACCTCCGGAAATGGGTTGGATCGACGGAGGCCGCGATTTGAATTTGGCACGATTAAACGCGCGAATGACTGTTGGGAACCTACAGGACGGATCCGGATAAATAACATCATCGTTGGGAGAAGAACGAGGAAAGACTCACGAGCATAGTGGTAGGGAAAGCTATTCTACGATAGACACCGACTATACTGCTGATCGCCTAGATTAGACAGTAAATGCGATATTCCTAGCGGCATTTCCGCCAATCAAAGCTAACAGAGGCGTTTTGTTGCTAAGAAATCAGGGCCGCGAAGGCCACTTCGTTATGCGAAAAGCAGCAATTTAGTGGAATCATTTTGTTACTCAAGGCGTGTTTGCTTGCTTCCGCCATTTTCTAAGATAGTATGGATTATCCGTTTCGGATCCAAACGTCGGCTTACGCTTTTATGTATATACCCGCGTGTCTTTAAGAGTCGAACGAATAATTAATGGAAGCTCGCTTGAATGAAGCTGTCCTCGCCATTTCTGCAACATTCACAGCCGAGCCTATCCGCTTGCCGCTGTCGGTGTGGTTGCGCGATTTGAATCAGCCGTTTACGGTTAAATTCGCAGCTTACAACCAAGTAATCCAATCGTTGATCGATCCTCGCAGTCTGTTGGTTAAAGACGCAGGGGGATTCAATGTACTGCTAATAAGGCTACAGGATTGGACGCAGTCATCAATCGAAGGATTGGTTGAACGAGGCAACGAATTCAGCCAAAAGGTGCGCGAGTTTGCGACGCAAAGCTCGAGCCCGACCCTGATTTGTTTTTGCCCAGACTCGCCGGATGCACCCGAGCAAGTGTCGCAAATCACGCGACAGGTCGAGCTTCAAATCACGGCCGAGTTGGCGGATGTTGTGGGGCTTTACCTGACGTCGACCAGGGAGTTGATGGATACGTACCCCGTTAACGACTACTTTGACAAAGTGGCCGATCGAACGGGCCATGTGCCATACACTCGACCTTTCTACGCCTCGCTGGGAACGATGATTACCAGGCGTATTCATGCAATCCTTCGCCCGCCAACGAAGGTTGTCGTGCTCGATTGTGACAACACCCTGTGGAGTGGAGCTTGCGGTGAACTCGGTAGTCGTGGCGTTGAGGTGGGGGAGCCGTTCCGAAACCTCCAACGTCAGATGCTTGACTTGCGAGCCAACGGAATGCTTCTTGCACTGTGTAGCAAGAACCATGAGCAAGATGTATGGGATGTTTTTGAACAGAACCCGTCCATGCTGCTCCGTCGTGAGCATATCGCTGCATCCGAGATTAATTGGAAGCCAAAATCGGAAAACCTGCGACAATTGGCTAGCAAACTTGGCCTCGGTCTCGATAGCTTCCTGTTGCTTGACGACAACCACATTGAAATCGCAGAAGTTCGTTCGCGTTGCCCTTCCGTTCTGGCTATTCAGGTTCCTTCGCCGAATCGGATTCCGTCGTTCCTGCGACATGTTTGGGCACTCGACCGTCCGAAGATAACAACGGACGATCGTGGTCGAGCAGACGGCTATTTGGCGGAGCTGCAACGCCGAGATGTGCGTCAATCCTCCGTGTCGCTCCGTCAATTCTTGATGGACTTAGAGCTAGTGGTCCGCTTTGAGCAAGTCAACGAAACAAATCTGGAGCGTATGTCTCAGTTGACCCAGCGAACGAACCAATTTAATAGTTCGCTTCTTCGAAGAACTGGTCCCGAACTTCGCGCCCTGGTTTCTTCCTCTGAGTATTTCGCGTTCGCAGTGGATGTGTCGGACAAGTTCGGCGATTATGGCTTTGTCGGTCTTATGCTCTGTCGACAACAAGAACGAAGTCTGTTGGTGGATTCGTTCTTGCTAAGTTGCCGTGCACTCGGTCGTGGTGTCGAACATCACATGATGCGTCGATTAGGCGAGCTTGCACTTGAATTGAATTTAAGCGAGGTGACCTTTCCCTTCGTGTCTGGTGAACGTAACACACCGGCAGCAATCTTTTTGGAAAGTCTTGGCGAGGGTTTCGGTTCCCAGAGCCTGCAAGGCATTGAATATTGTTTCCCATCGGCATTGCTTAGGCAACTCGATCCTCTGTCGGCAGCGGAGTCGGGACAGAGCGAGGGGCAGCACACTGCAGTTTCGGTTGCCACGGTTGACTCAACTCCGAGCAGCGGAGATTCGGAAGTTCTAAGCCGAATTGCGACCGACTTCCAATCGGTTGAGCAAATCCAAAACTATTTGGCAACATTTGCCGAACCGCGACCTGATTTGAGCGTTTCGTACGTCACTCCAGCGAATGAGATTGAAACCAAACTATCTCGCATTTGCTCGGAAGTGCTCAATATTTGCCAAGTGGGAACGGACGATTCTCTGCACGACCTCGGAGGCACTTCGCTACATGTCGTGCAAATCCATAGTCAGATTGTTCAACAGCTTGGTACGGAAATCCCAATCACCGAACTCTATACGTTGTCGACAATTCGCGAGATCGCCAATCGTCTTCAAGGTACAGATAAAACCAGAATGACTTCACCTGCGCCGGCGTTGTCGATGCCACAGAACGATTCGCAACATCGCAATTCTTCGGACGGAATCGCAGTGATCGGGATGGCGGGCCGATTTCCTGGGGCGGACAATGTTGCTCAGTTTTGGGAAAACCTAATCAATGGAGTGAATTCGATAACGGAGATATCCGATGAGGAACTCAATCTTCCGCCGGATAGCCCGCTGCGAAAACACCCGGGCTTAGTGCGAAAAGCAGCGACCGTCAACGATGCCGATAAGTTCGACGCGAGGTTTTTTGGGATCTTTCCCAAGGAAGCTCAGGTGATGGATCCACAGCATCGTTTGATGCTTGAAACTTGCTGGCACGCGTTGGAAGATGCGGGCTACTGTCCTGACGCCGTCGATGCTTCGGTTGGAGTTTTCGCGGGCTGTTATATGAACACCTATACGTTAGCAAGTTTGGCGAGCAACCCGAAACTGCTTGAAAGTTTAGCGAACTCGTTTCACGGTGGCGATTTGCTGACGGAACTTGGCAACGATAAAGATTATTTGGCGACGCGAGTTTCGTTTCTATTGAATCTGCGTGGGCCAAGCATGACGGTGCAAACGGCGTGCTCCACTTCGCTCGTCGCAGTGGTTCAAGCCTGCCAGGCACTGCAATTGTACCAATGCGAAATGGCATTAGCGGGCGGTTCGACGTTGAAACTGCCGCAAAAACGAGGTTATCTCTACAGCGATGGTGGTATGGTTTCGCCCGACGGCGTTTGCCGGACGTTTGACGCAGACGCCCGCGGAACGGTGTTTGGCGAAGGGGTCGGCGCCGTCTTGTTGAAGCGAGTCGAGGATGCAGTCGCCGACGGTGACCCGATATACGGCGTCATCCGTGGTTGGGGAATCAACAACGACGGGCATTCAAAGATGGGCTATACCGCGCCTAGCGTCGAAGGGCAATCCGAAGCCATTCGAATGGCGCACCGTAAGGCTGGGATTTCTGCCGACTCGATTAGCTATGTCGAAGCTCACGGAACCGGAACGGCGCTCGGTGATCCGATTGAAGTGGCTTCGCTAACGAAGGCGTTTCGCGAGACAACCGATCGTAATCAATATTGTGCGATTGGTTCTCTCAAAACCAACATCGGGCATCTTGATGTGGCTGCCGGCGTGACGGGAATCATCAAGATTTGCCAATCCATGCATCACGGAAAGATTCCTGCGAGTCTGAACTTCAATCGACCGAATCCGAATATCGATTTCGAAAGCACGCCGTTCTATGTTGCCACCAAACAACAAGAATGGAAATCGAATGGTACACCACGAAGAGCTGGCCTCAGTTCGTTCGGTGTCGGGGGAACCAACGCCCACGTGGTTCTCGAGGAAGCGCCGGTGGAACAGCCATCCGCTCCCGCTAGGGGGCCGCAATTGTTGATGCTTTCTGCACGAAGTCAAGAAACTCTCGACGCGATCACTGCGGATTTAGCCGGTGCGTTGAAACAGCAACCGGAACTCAATCTGGCAGATGTTGCTTATACGCTCGCCGTCGGTCGAAAAGCACAGAACTATTCACGTATTTTTGTGGCCGATACTCTCGCCGAAGCTCAGGAATTATTGTGTGAACTCAAGAGCGGTTCCGTTTTCACGCGACATCAGGTGCGTCGCGGCGTGCCGGTTTCGTTCATGTTCCCAGGCCAGGGAGCCCAACACGTCAACATGGCCCGCGGACTTTATGAGTCCGACAGTGTCTTCCGAGCACACTTTGATGAGTGCTGCGAACTGCTTGAGCCACATATAGGGTTTGATTTAAAGAGCAAGCTGTTTGTCACGGAATCGGCTGCTGCAAGTAGTGAAGTCAATCAAACCACAATCGCGCAGCCAGCAATTTTTACGGTCTCGTATTCATTGGCGAAACGATTCGAAAACCTCGGGATCGTTCCCGAGAAAATGATTGGACATAGCGTTGGTGAGTTTGTTGCGGCTTGCTTGGCTGGTGTCTTTTCGCTGCCGGATGCGTTGCGGCTCATTGCATTTCGAGCCAAGAGCATGCAGGCGTTGCCGGCCGGCAGTATGTTGGCGGTTCGTTTAACGGAGCCCGAAATCACCGAGCGGCTTGTCGGAACCAATGTCGAATTGGCTGCGATTAACGGCCCGTCGCTCTGCGTTGTGGCGGGGCCGAGCGAGGCGGTCGAGCAACTGAGGGAAAAGCTTGAATCCGATGAAGTCGTTTGCCGGCCGCTACATACATCCCACGCATTTCACTCGGAAATGATGCAACCGGCGGTCGAGCCAATGGCGGAACTGTTGAGGGCTCTCGAGTTAAGCCCGCCAAAAACCCCCATTGTTTCCTCGGTTACAGGCGAAATGCTAACGTCTGCACAGGCGATTGATCCATTGTACTGGTCGATGCACCTGCGTAAAACCGTTAGGTTCACCGATGCGGTCGAGCGGCTATTAACAGAAAGTGAAAGCTCGTTGTTGGAAGTAGGCGCAGGACAAACGTTGAGTACGTTGGCTCGCCAGCATCCGGCGTTTCCTGCTAAACGCACCGTGTTGTCATCGCTTCCGCACGCAAAGCTATCCGCTTCAGCGGCAACTCACTTCATGTCGACGCTCGGACGCCTCTGGCAATCAGGAACCAACATTGATTGGGAATCGCTATTCGGTGAAGTGCCGCGAAAGCGAGTTCACCTGCCGACTTATCGATTCGAACGAAAACGCTTTTGGTTTGATGAAAACACTCAAGGTGATAATACTAATGTTGAAATCAGTCCGCCGGAAACGCCGCAAGCCGCGAAAATGGTGAACGATCAAGCGGATCGAGATACTGATAATCGCGTTACAGATGGTGAACAAGATGAAATCATCGAACAAGTCATCAAGCAACAATTGCACTTGATGAAGCAACAACTTGCAGTTTGGAACAGCTAGGGACACAAAATTGGGAAAACTTCTTACTGGAACGAGCGACCGAAAAGCGTCAGCAGAATCTGCGATTGGATCATTGCTGAGTGAGGCGTCGGGTTTTGAGCTCAGCGAACTTGATCAGGAAGCTTCCTTTGCGGAACTGGGGCTCGACTCGTTGTTTCTTGTGCAGTTCAGCCAGAAGATCAAGAGTCAGCTAAAAGTAAAAGTGACGTTTCGTCAGCTGATCGAAGAGATCCCCACGATCAACGCGTTAATTGCGTATGTCGCTCAGCGCCTTCCCGATGAGTTTGTCGTGGGGGGACAGCCTGCTGAAACGCCCGCTACCGAACCGATCGTTGTCAACGAACCATCGGTGATAGCAGATTCGAGCCAGCCCACAAACACGGCGTCTGCTGATCTTTCGGCTCCGCCTATTCATCCGGCTTCGCCTGTTATTCCGAATCCACCCGATATTCGGAATTTACCCGTGCAAGCCGCGGCGGCGCTGCCACCGATGCCGATTGGCACCGGACCAAGTGCAGCTCAGGATCGAGCGAGTCTGTCGCAAATTATTGCACAGCAAAACGAATTGATGAGTTTGCAGTTGCAACTCCTCGCTGGGGCAAGACCTGCTGCGCCGACACCCTCCACCAGAGCATCCGCGGTCGCGCCGCAGGTCTCCCAAACGGCAAGTCCCTCGGTAAGCAGTTCAGCAAGCAGCTCGCAAATTAGCTCGGCAAGCCCCTCTCCAAACGGCTCGACAAAGCCCGTCGTGTCCGCACCGCTCGACTCCGCTCCCAAGACGCAAATTCTCGAGCGATTTGGACCGTTCAAACCGGTTCGTCGTGCGCCCGATGGTGGGCTAACTGACCAACAACAGCGTCATCTCGATAACTTGATTGCTCGTTTTACAAATCGCACTGCCAAGTCGCGCAAGCATGCGCAGCAACACCGTGGTCACTTTGCCGACCCGCGCGGCGTCGCTGGTTATCGACGGATTTGGAAAGCGATGGTTTATCAAATTTCCGTGGACCGATCCAAAGGCAGCAAGCTATGGGACATCGACGGAAACGAATACATCGACATTGCCATGGGCTTTGGGTTGAACCTATTCGGCCAGTCACCCGACTTTATCACCGAAGCGATTGCGAAGCAGTTAGCAAAGGGTGTCGAAGTCGGCCCGCAATCGCCACTTGCTGGTGAAGTTGCCCAACTGCTCTGTGACTTTTCAAGAAAGAGTCGCGTTTCGTTCTGCAACACTGGCTCCGAAGCCGTGATGGCGGCGATGCGTTTAGCCAGAACTGTGACAGGCAAATCAAAGATCGTTTTCTTCAACAAAGACTATCACGGCAATTTTGATCAGGTTCTTGTTCGGTCGATAACGATGGGTAACAAGCGACGCTCGCAGCCCGCTGCGCCGGGCGTCCCGCAACCATTAGCCGATCTCACAATCGTCCTTGATTATGGGACCGACGAAGCGTTACAAGCGATTCGTGACAACGCTGATGACATTGCTGCTGTTTTGGTTGAACCTGTGCAGAGTGCAAATCCTTTTATGAAGCCGAAGGCATTCTTGCAGGAGGTTCGGCAGATCACCGAGGAAAATGACATCGCCTTGATCATGGACGAGGTCATTACCGGGTTTCGAGCCGCGCCGGGTGGTGCCCAGGAATGGTTTGGCGTTTGGGGCGACATGGCAACTTATGGGAAAGTCCTCGGTGGCGGATTGCCGATCGGTGCGTTGGCAGGCTCCGCCAAATACATGGATGCACTTGATGGCGGCAATTGGCGCTACGAAGACGATTCCGAACCAACGGCAGATATGACGTTCTATGCCGGAACATTTGTGCGACACCCGCTCGCGATCACTGCGGCACACCAAGTATTAATGAAGGTGAAAGAATCAGGCCCAGAGCTCCAAAAGGGACTTACTGAAAAGACAACCTACCTTGTCGATTCGCTGAATCAATTCTTTGAAAAAGAACTCTATCCCCTTCGCGTTGCCCAGTTCACTTCGCTATTTCGCTTCATGTTTCCACCAACGATGGAATATGCGGACTTGCTCTACTTCCACCTCTTGGATCGAGGTGTTTTTACACGCGGTTGGGGTGATAATTGTTTCTTGTCGACGGCACACAGCGATACGGACATCGAGCGGATTATCGAAGCAGTAAAAGACAGTTGCAATGAGATTCGTGAAGGTGGTTTCTTGCCCGACCCTCGGTCTTCCGATACTCAGAAAATCGAAAGTTCAGCGACGACGCAATCGCCGCTATTCGAAAAAAAAAAGTGTCTGAGATTCCCGCTGACCGAAGCCCAGCTTGAAATTTGGGTCACGTCTCAAATGGGAAATGAGGCTTCGTGTTCATACAATGAACCGTTTTCGGTTCGTTTTCGGGGCCAGTTGAACTGTGCGATTCTATGTGATGCGATTCAAACAGTTGTTGCCAGACACAAGACGCTCCACTATCGCATTGCCGCGGATGGGCAATACCAAGAAGTACATAATCCACAGCCAGTCACGATTGACCGGCACGATCTTCGCGGTATCCCATCGGACCAGCAAAACACCTCGCTCGCCGAATTCGCTGGCACACTTGGTTCAAAGTCGTTCGACTTTTCAGCGGGACCGCTGATCCGTTTGGCATTGACCCAATTAGCCGATGACGAGCACATCCTATTCGTTTCTGCGCACCATATCGTTAGTGATGGTTGGTCGACAAACTTGATGTTGTCGGAAATCGCCGAGGCCTATACGGCGACTGCCGAACAGCGTGATATTCAGTTGGCCGAACCTGCTGACTATCGCGATTACGCAGCGATGGAATTGGCGGCCCAGGATGAATCCACCGAGGCGCTCTCTTATTGGAGGGACCAATACCGCGACCCGCCAGCCCCGCTCGAATTGCCCGTTGACCGTCCTCGCCCCGCTGTAAAGAGCTTTGCTGGTAGTACGTTGATCCATCATTTTAAGGATGACACCTATCAGGCGATGAAGAAAACAGCAGCGGAGAAAAAGGTGACGCTGTTTTCGATGACGTTTGCTGTACTAAACGTCCTGCTTGCTCGGTTGTCCGGTCAGGACGATATCGTTGTTTCAATTCCCACCGCAGGTCAAGTCTTGCAGGTGAATCAATGTCTTGTTGGCCACTGCGTGAATCTGTTGCCGATACGGTCGCAAATCAAGTTGGACGATTCGTTTGATCGATTCCTGGTTGCTACCCAAACACAAGTTCTCGACGGCTTCGACCACCAGCAATGTACGCTTGGCAAGATTGTTCGCGAGTTGCGGATTCCGCGTGATCCCAGTCGACTGCCACTGGTCGAGATCAACTTTAACTTTGACCGCGATGGAATGGGTCTAGAGTTTCCAAGCTTGGAAGTCGAGGTTGCACAAACGGTCAAACGAGCATCAACATTCGACCTGTTCTTTAACTTGAACGAAACTGCGGATGGTTTGGAGCTATATCTCGACTACAGTACTGCCCTATATGACGAAGACACGATTCGCCGATGGGTGGGGCATTATGAAACATTGTTGCAAGAGATTGCGAAAGATCCGTCGCAGTCATTGGGTGAGATTAGTCTGCTCAGTGACCATGAACGTCATCAGATTCTTGTCGATTGGAACAGTACGAATACTGTCCATTCTAATGCAAAACCAGTTCACAATATGTTCGAGCAACAAGTTCACTCGACACCAGGTCGAGTTGCTGTGGTTGCTGATGATCGCCAATTTTCTTACCAACAAATCAACGAACTCGCAAATGGGCTGGCCCGTCATCTTCAATCCGTTGGCGTGAACTCCGGGGATCTTGTTGGCGTCCATTTAGAACGTTCCGAGTGGATGGTCATTGCAACCCTCGCCATTTTGAAAGCGGGGGCGGCGTATGTGCCGCTTGACCCGAACTTCCCCGCTAAACGACTTGCAATGATGGCGGAAGATGCGGAGTTGTCCGTGATTGTGACTCAGCAGTCGCTTCCTACTGCTGAGATCGCTCCGCATGCAAATCGCATTCTAGTGGATGAGGATTTGCATGAATCGTTTGCAGCGGATGTTGCAAACCTTGAAGTTTCTATTTCGCCAGACCAAGTCGCCTACGTGATCTATACGTCTGGTTCCACGGGAAAGCCGAAGGGAGTGGAGATTGGTCACAGTTCGCTGACGAATTTCCTGTGCTCGATGCAGCATCAACCGGGATTGAATGAGAACGATGTTCTATTGAGTGTCACGACGCTTTCTTTTGATATCGCGGCATTGGAGATCTTTTTGCCGATTGTAAGCGGTGCACGTGTCGTTTTAGTTTCGAGTGAGGAGGCTATGGATGGCCCGCGTCTGAGTCAGCACATTGAAGCACTACAAACGACGGTGATGCAAGCGACGCCGGCCACTTGGAAAATGCTCATCGATTCGGGGTGGCATGGCAAGCAAGGATTGAAAATTCTGTGTGGCGGTGAAGCGATGCCCAATGCGCTTGCTCGCGAATTACTTGATCGTGGTGATTCGGTGTGGAATTTGTATGGACCAACCGAAACGACGATTTGGTCGACGGTTCGTCAAATTCAGTCGAGTGAAACGGTTAACATCGGACATCCGATTGCGAATACGGAAATCTTTGTTTTAGACGAACGCCACCGACCAGTACCGATTGGAGTGGCAGGGAGAATGTTTATCGGTGGATCAGGGTTGGCACACGGGTATCGACATTTACCTGAACTCACCGCCGAAAAGTTCATCGCCCATCCGTTTCGGAATCAATCGGAGTTGCGGATCTATGATACGGGCGACCAAGCTCGATATCGGGCTGATGGCACATTGGATTTTCTTGGCCGGCTCGACCATCAAGCCAAGATCCGAGGCTTCCGAATTGAACTCGATGAAATCGAGCATGAACTGTCGAAGCATCCCGATTTAAACCAGGCCGTCGTTGTGGTTAGTCCGGATGGTGAGGACGCATCGCTTGTGGCGTATTGTGTACCCGATCCCCATTCGGAGTCGCCATCGCCATTGGATTTACGAGAATTTCTACGTCAAACGTTGCCTGAATACATGATCCCGTCGATCTTTGTCATGTTGCAAGAGTTGCCGATGACGCCGAATCGGAAAGTCGATCGCCGTGCATTGCCTAAGCCAGTTTTGGATCGTGAGCAATTATCAGTCGGATACACGGCTCCGCGAGACCACACGGAAATGGAAATCGCCAATATTTGGAAACGCACATTGAAGTTGGATCGGATTGGACGGGATGACGACTTTTTTGATGCAGGTGGCCACTCATTGCTCGCCGCTCGAATGATGCTCGAACTTGAAAAACGATTCGGAGAACGGGTACCGCTGGCGACTTTGTTGACTGCGCCAACGGTCCGACAATTTGCCGAGCTCATGAAGCGGAAAGATTGGAGGCCAAGATGGCACTGTTTGGTGCCAATACAAGAACGCGGCAACAAACCGCCTCTGTTTTGTGTTCATGCAGCACACGGCAATGTGATGCTCTATCGTGAATTGGCGATGCGACTTGGCGATGATCAACCTGTTTATGGATTGCAGTCGCGAGGTCTTGATGGAGAGCTTTCCGTTCACACCACGATTCGTGATATGGCTTCGGAGTACGTCGAGGAAATTCGCAAAGTCCAACCCAACGGCCCTTATCATCTTTGCGGCTACTGTCTGGGAGGAGCGATCGCTTATGAAATGGCGCAACAATTGTCGGCCGAGGGTGAAGAAATCGAACTGCTTGGGCTCTTTGACACCACGACGGAACAGTTCAAAGAGACCTTTGTTTCAGCAAACTACCGACGACTGCAAAACATTGGTTTTCATGCCGCGAATTTGGTCCGCCGTGGTCCCCGTGGCGCTTATGCGTTCCTGAGGGGTAAGCTTGCTGAGCTTCGCAGTCGGTTGTTTCGTAGAACGGCGGTTTCCTATTCAAGCATCGCGTGTGCATTGAAACTTCGTGAAAACCCGCCGCTGCAATTGTTGGAAAGGATCAATGACAAAGCAAATGAGTCTTACGTTCCGCAACGTTATGGTGGCCGAGTGACGCTGTTTAGACCATGCAAAGCCTATGCCGGTTACGAAGATCCATCGCTGGGGTGGGGAAACGGACTCGTTGATGATCTTGAGGTGGTCGAATTAGATGTTTATCCCGCCGGGATGTTGATGGAACCGTATGTCCAAGATTTGGCGAGTCAAGTTCAGCGTCGTTTGAGTCCGCACCAATGGGGTGTGCCGGAAAAGTCCATTCAGAATGGCGTTTCGTTGGAACGAGTCAAGGAATCGTTCGTGCAATGACACAAATTGAATTACAATCCAGACGCAATGATCCTGTCGAGGACATGCCAAATCCGCGAGGTTCACTCGAACGTATTCCACTTGCGCGGTGGCAAGAGTTTGTAAACACGCAGCCTGAGAGAACCATTTTTCATCACGCACGCTGGTTAAGTTTGATCAGCAAACAGTACAAATTCCCAGCGCACATTTACGCTTGGGTTAAAGCAGGTGAAGTGATGGCAGGTCTTCCGTTCTTAGGAACGAGTACGCTGCGGAGACAAAGAAAACTTGTCTCGCTTCCTTTTACCGACAATCTGCGGGTGCTTGGTTCCGATGCGGAAAGTCTGCTGGCTCTGCGCGATGGTCTCAAAGCAACCAATTTCTCTTCGTATTACTGTGTCGTCAATAAAACCGACCAACCACTTGGATTTAGCTGCACACCCAGTGGCATTGTTCGGCACGAACTCGATCTAACAAGATCAATGTCAGAAATTGAACGGGGTTATGCCAGAAGTTTGAAATCGAATCTTCGAAAGGGTCAAAAAGCAAACCTTCAGTTCAGTGTTAGCCAAGATGCAGCGGCACTTGATACCTTCTATCAAATACATGTCAAGACACGGCATCGGTTAGGTATTCCCGTCCAGCCTAGAAGCTTCTTCAATCGCCTCTATCGGGAACTTATAGCGACCGGTCTCGGTTTTGTGGCGACAGTATCCCATCAAGGCGATCCTGTTTCGGTGGGCGTGTTTCTGGTTTACGGGAAGACGATGGTTTTCAAGTACGCAGCATCCGAATTAGCAGCCCTTCATTTACGGCCCAATGATTTTCTTGTCGGCAACGCTATCTGTGATGCGGTGGACCGTTCACTCGACACATTCGATTTCGGTACCTCCCGTGAGGTCGAAACCGGACTTCGTCGATTCAAGCGTAAATGGGGTGCAACGGAGTATCCGCTCTTCAATGATTGCGTTGTCGGAAATGTCGCCATCAATCGCTCTGATTCGCTGGCAATGACGTTCGCACGAGCAACGATTCGCCACACGCCATCCATCGTCTGCCGAACCGCTGGCAAGATTCTGTACCGATACAATACGTAGCTTTCGCGTATTCCAAACGGACTCACCATCGAGAGGACAGTCGCCTGGTGGTCAGCGAGAGCTGCTCGTCGTTGGGGTGAGTCTGGAGAATTCGGACTGGAACAAACCACAGTGGATTCGCCACTGATTCGCGTAGATGAGGTCTACCGATCAAATCGGAAAATTGCGTTTCGTTGTCTACCGGACGATACCGAACAAACCATCATAGAGTGCGACAAGGTGCACCGATTGATGCTTCCAGGTCAATCCGTTGTCGATTCGCGACCGAGCAATCTCGCCCATGGACGCTCGTAAAGATGGATCATCCATCAATTGGATAACGAAATCGGCAAACTCGGATACATCGTTTTTGTGGGCGTAGAAGGCCGCGTCGCCTGCGGTTAGTTGGTTTTCACGCGTGCTGAAACATACTGTCGGCTTTCGTAGTGCCATGTACTCCATTGTTTTGATCGTCGTACAGCTGTCGTTGTATGCGTTGCTCGGGTCTGGGGTTAGGCAAATGTCGAACGCTGCGATATGCGAGGGAACCGATGTAAATGGAATGCCGCCGGTAAAATGGACTAAGTCTTGTACGTCCAACTCAACCGCTAGGTCTTTGAGGCTCTTTAATGCTGGCCCATTGCCGACAATGACGGCCAGGAAATCATCACGACCGTGAGCGATTCTCAATTCCTTCACGACTCGGATAACGTTGTCAACTCCGTCCTGGATGCCGATGGCTCCGACATACCCCAACAGGATTTTACCACGGTCCAACAAGTCTTTACTGGGCTGAACGTCATTCAGGAAAAGACGATTCGGCCCGTTGCGAACGATGTAGCAATGTTCTTCTTTAGCACCACATCGATCGACTTGTACGCTTTTTTGGCTTTCGTTCGTTGCGATCAATCGGTTTGCTGATCTGCACGCCAATCGCTCAAAAAAGCGGAGTACTTTGTAGATGAAATTAGGCTGGTTATCGTCACGGCGAGCCAAATAGAGTTCAGGAGAGAGGTCATGCAAATCAAATACAAACGATTTCCCCAGCAGTTTGTAAAAGATCGCGATCATGGCCGTCATGTCAGGCGGTGTGTGAACATGCACCACATCGAAACCGTGGCGCACAAAGACATAGACAGACCCTAAGAATAATGCGGTTAAGCTGTACCCATATTCTAAAACGTAGCCGAGAAAACCGTGTGCCTCAAAAGGCTGGGGGTACCGATACACGCGGCAGCCTGCAACACGTTCGGCCCACTTCTGCGAGTCGCCGGTTGGACAAATCACGGTTAAATCGTATCCAGCCGCCATCAATGACTCGGCCTCTAGCATCACGCGAACGTCATCAGGATAGCTCTGATTTTCCAGCAGCATTAAGATACGATTCGGCTTCACAGACGATTTCATTGAGAATCCAAGGGTCTTACTTACAAAGTGACTTCATGATCGCTTCGGTTCGTTTCGCATTGTTGGGTGAGAAACGTTCTTCGGCAATCTCACGATTGCGAATTCCCATCTGACGTCGTAGGGGTTCCGATTGATAGACCTGCAGCAACGCATCCGCCAATCCATTGACATCCTTCTCATCGACCAAAATCTGCTCGACAATCGCAGGGATCTCGACATGGCGAGTGCTGATGACCGGTTTGCCGCACGCCATTGCTTCGATGATGACCGTCGGAAAACCTTCAGCGGCACCGAACTCATCGAAATGGCTCGGCAAACAAAACACATCACAAGCATGATAGACAGCTCGTAAAGCCGTATTCGAAAGTCCTCCAAAGAATGCGATTTGGGACTCGATGCCCATGTCCTTCGCCAAACCCTTTAGATCTACCGAGTCAACTGAATCACGGCCCGTCCCCACAACCCATACTTCAAATCGTTCATCGTTGAGTTTTTGAATTGCTTCAAACAGAATCCGGTGCCCCTTCTTCTGGGCAAAGTAACCCACGATCAGGACGATGAACTTTTCCTCCGGTCGATAGGTTTCCAAGTCGACGGATAGTCGTACGACTTCGACCTTGTCGGGGGCAATGCCAAAACGCTGTTGTAACTGGTTGCGATTGTAGTCAGTGACGGTTGTGATCTGGTCACACGCAGCGATTGCACGAGCAAACATTGCCTCATTAGGGTTGTCGTATATTTCGTACGCGTGAATCGTACACATTAGTGGCTTGCCAAGAAGTTGTTTGCAGAAGTAGCTAATGAATAGCTTTCGATCACCAAAGGTGGCATAGATCAGGTCGACATCTTTCATCTTGCCTGAAAAGTGAACCGCGATCACAAAATCAATCACCGATCGATATCGGATCGCTTCAATGAGCAACTGGACATACTTGACCGGATGTGAAAACAGCACTATCCACTGTGCGAAAAACAGCGAAAGAAAATTCCAGCGATAGACGTTCCAAGTTTCACGAGGACCGTAGAGCCCATTTTGGTACTTCGTTGGATAAACACTAATGGTGGCACCACGATCCTCCAAGAAGGAAAGTTCTCGATGGACAAAGTGCTCAAAGCCATGTTTTACCGATGCAACGGCACCAACGTGGATCGACTGATCGGTTTGCATCATCGTGACTCCCGGTCAGAGGCTACTAGATCATGGAAAATCGTTTCCATTCGGTGCACCATGTGATCGACCGTGAACATGTCTTCGACTTTTTTACGGCCGGCATCTCCAAGTTGCTTGGCCAACTCGCCATTCTGCAACAGACTAACCACTTTTTGCGCAAAGAGATCGGTGTCGCCAAAGGGTACTAAGTAGCCGGTCACACTGTCATCGATGATTTCGTTGACGCTGCCAACATCGGTTGAGACGACCGGTAATCCCGAAGACATCGATTCGAGCAGCGACAACGGAAAGGCTTCGTGAAAGGACGTCAAAACAGAAATGTCAAGCGATTGAAGAAAGGTTGGTACGTCGGATACTTGCCCCATGAATTGAACGTTCTTTTCGAGCCCAAGTTTCTTTGTAAGCGTTACAAGGTTTTCGCGTTCTTTCCCTTGTCCGGCGATTAGGAACAGCGTGTTGGGAGCTTCTTTGGCAATTTTCGATGCCGACTCGAGAAACTTATCGTGAGATTTCCACGGTCGCAGGGCAGCAACGATACCGACAATCTGCTTGTCGGTCGGTAGTCCAAGTTTTGTACGTGCTTCGCTCTTGTCACGAGTCACACAAAACCGATGATGATCGATCCCGTTATGTACGACCGCGATTTTTTCTTCAGCGATTTTTTTTGTCGAGGCCAAATATTCTTTATGGCCTTCTGCTAGTGCGATCACTCGATGATAGGTTGGGTGCAGCATTCGATCGGCGGACCCCTGAACGAGTCTTCGTGCAAAGGGCATTTTATCCCCATCACGAAGCACGGTATCGAACGAATGAAACGCCAGCACGGTTTTGGTCGTGCCAGCAAAATATGCAGCAAGTCGACCGACGACCATGTTGTGAAAGGCATCGGTCACGTACAAAATGTCAGCGTTTTCTTGTTTGAGGATTTTGGCGATTCGACCGATATTTCGCGGATCAAGTTTTTGCGTGACTAGATGTTCGTGCGTTTTGCAACCAGAGTCTTTTAGGCGTTGGCCGAGTTCGCCTAGTTCATAGAGGCAACACAGCACAGGTTCAATGGTTTGTTGGTCTAGACGCGAGATGAGATCGTAAAGAACCTGTTCGGCACCACCAGCTCGAGGCAGTGAATGTTGAACGAAGACAACCTTTGTTTTTCGGGGGGCGTCTACCTTTGCGTCGTGCAGGTTGTATGGCGGACGAGGCTGGGAATCATCGATCTGCACTTGCGGTACCTTCCAATGCGGTTTTCTCGCTGGTGGTACCGGTGGCACCTACCATCCGTTCGATTACCGCGCCGGCAATCCAAAACATCACAGTGTAATACGAAAAGTAGCTGATCTCTAGACTCATGCCCGCCAAAAGATAAATGGTTATGCATCCAACCATCGCCGCTACGACACTGCGTTCAAACGCAGCCGAAGTGAAGAAAATACTCTTGCGATCCTGCAACAGGAGAATCGATTTCGCTTTGGATAACCATCCAAAAACAACACCCCAAAAACAGATAAACACGAGCCCGCCGTTGTCGACCATCATCGTCATGTAAGTGTTGTGTGAGGTGTCAAAACCATCCTCACTGTACTCGGCTTGCATCAATTTGTTGAGAGAGCCAGGACCGCGACCAATAATCGGTCGTTCCAAGAATCGTTGCCACGACCAAACAAAACGCTCGACGCGACCGGTTACGGTTTCTTGGTTCAATAGTCGCCCTTGGACCACGTCACTTTTCGCGAGTGAGCCCCAGACAATCAAAAGTGCAAACGTAACGACAAACCCAATTGGAACGGTCAATTTCCACAACCCATTAAAGTAGAACTGGGAAAAACCAAGAGCGATCGCAACGGACAGCCATGCGGAACGAGTGAAACACACAAACACACCGTAGGCCAGAATCATCGCAATACACCCAAGCGAAATTTTCAGCCAAGTTTTTTTTGCATTCACGCCAATGCACAATGTGGCAAGCAACGACATTCCCATTAGCCCGCCAAAGACGGCGGAATTTCCAATCACTCCTGCCGCCCGCCCGCCGGGCACATCCATCGTTCGCGTGTTTCCAGCTTCATTGTGAGCGGAGACCGGGAAGATGCTCTCGTCCAGGTTCAACACTCGCTCGTACACCCCTGTGCCCAAAATGATCAACGCAGAAAGAATGATTGCACCGAGTAGCCACATCAATCGTTCACGCGAATCAACAAATCGCTTGACCAAAAAGTATGCCACCACGGCGATCAGTGTCGTTTCAATATATCCGGTAATGCTTGTCGAGCCTCCGGTGCCAAAAACGAGACCATTGACAACCGAAACCGCTTTTAAACCGACATAGGCAGCAACCCAGATTGGGAAAGTTGGACTCACGTCCTGATAGAAGTGTGGTACTCCGACATCGCGTGGGGCCTCTGTTTGATCGATGGGAGACTTTGCCGACTGTCGCTTTTCGAGTACGACCGACATGAAATAGCCTAATACCAACACCGCGACGTAACCGCGTTGAAAATTCAAGTCGGGAATACCTGCTGGTAGCGGCAGTTCACCATACAATCCAAGGGTTGGCCACGTAATGATGAGACCAAGTAGCAAGCGAAACAGAATCGGTAATCGCCAGACGAAGACAATTAGCACATACAAGATGGCGAATTGGGCAAGCAGAGTTAAAGTCACCATAGCAATATCAGAGAGTTACCGCCGCCACAAAACGAAATACAACGTAACCTGCCAACACAATGTGTAGGAACAAAATCAATCGCCATCTTAATGCAAACAATTCATGCACAGGCATCATCAGCAGCACTGCCTTGACCCAGTATGCCACAAACGTACCTAATGCCGCGCCAATAATCCCGAACCTGGGAACTAATAAATAGTCGACCACTAAATTACAGATTGCCGACAGAATGTTAATGTTTTGGACATAGCGGACGCGGTCATAGCTATTTAAAACCGGTATAAATAGGTAGCTAATAAAGTAGCACGGCAACGAGCAAATCAACAGCGAAAACGAAACATACCCCATCACGTACTTGTCTCCAAAGAACGCGTCAAAAAGGGGCGGAAATAGTACGAGTAGCAACCCGGAACATAGGATAGTTACGATCAAAACCAGATGAGGTACTTTTCGGGCAAAGCGAGCGATCGCATCGGGATTTTCGATTTTCCAAGCCATGATCCTTGGAAACAGGATCGAATTTGCAACAAACGCAAATACTGCGAATTTCAAAAAGATCGAATACAGAAATTGGTAAGCCCCAAGAGCGTCGAGCGTTCCATATTTTCGGATGAAATAGACGTCGACCCAATTGACGACATAGATTCCAGCAACGCCGTAGAGTTGGGGTACCACATAACGAACGAACGCTTGTAGGTCTTCGCTGCGAACCCGTTGCATAGGATAGAGAAACGAACTGCCGCATGATGGCAAACGGAGCAATAGGATTAAACCATTAAGCCACATTAACGCAGAAACGTATCCGATGGCACTCGGTTCAATGATCCCCGACAAGAATGTTGCCAGGATCACGAGCTTCGCGACTCCTTGGGCGACGTAAAAAAGAGCGTTCGCAAAATGTTTTTCGCGAGTCGCAAGCATGGTCGTCAATTGATCGTGAAGAAGCGACACAATTAAGCTGCCGATCAAATACCAAATCAAAACAGGGTTGGCGGCCCCGAGGTAGTCGAGCACGCTCGTTCGGAAAAACAAAAGTAGTATTACTGCGGTAACGACAATGGGTACTAGGACATATAACCGCGTCGACGACGTGTAGGCCAGGCTTTGTTTTTTATGCAGTTCGTCTTTGCCAAATCGCGTGATTCCGGCGGCCGACCAATTGACGCCAAACGCCATCACCAAATCGACAAGCATCTCGAATAGGCTGATCATCGCGATTTCGGGTTTGGCAAAGACGATGCCGAAGATCAAAGTCGACAGCATGCCGAGGACCAAGTTGAGCCCTTTGCCTGTCGTTAGGCCGATCGCATCCTTGACAAATTTACTGCGTCGTAAATCGCCGATTCGTTGTCCCCAGCCTGATGGCGGGATGTGTGCCGCGTCCGGATTTTTTGCATCGGAGGACGCTGCGGTGGTAGAGAAATTGGTCATCGTGCGCAGTTCATACCGAGCGAGGAATCTGCGGTAGACGGTTGGTCCAATTGATCCAGCAAGTCAATGAACCCATCGACATAGCGTTGAGGAGTGAACTGGTTTTCAAAGCCCACTTGGATGCGTTGACGTTGATCGAGTGGGGCATTGCGAAGCGAATCGAGCCAATCACCAAACTCGGATACTTCGGAAACCACGCGTCCAAAATCGTTCTTGGCAATCATATTATCGGGGTCGAAAAATCCTACGGTTGGAATGCCTCGCGACCATGCCTGTAGGTATGTATTCGGGAAACCCTCGACGGACGAAGTGTTGAGCAGCAGACTGGCACCGTCGAAATAACGCTCGGTCACTTCGAGCGTTTGGAACCCAAGGCACTCGACATTGGGTAGGTTCTTGGCCTCGAGATGCACTTGATCATAAATTGCGGTACCGCGGTTTCCGGGGCCGCCGATCATGATAAATTTTACATTAGGAAATCTTTTTGCGATTTCCAAACAGTGCATCGGTCGTCTGAAATCCCGCATGCTGCCCACCCAAAGAACGTAACCTTCGCAGGTTGTCAGCGACCGTTTGGGGTATACATTCGGCAAGACGTATCCGTCCTTGCCGTAGTTTTGTTTCAGCAATCGTTTTTGTTGCTCGGATTGGACCAGGACAAGATCGGCACGGCGCAGCCCCCATTGATAGGGAATTCTTTCTCGCATTCGGAGATCGGGTCGAGGGGAAAAATCGGAATCGTGAGCTCCGGAATGGACAAACGTGCGACCGTACCTTCGGCAAAAAAGCTCGCAAATTCCAGTCACTCGATCGGCGCATCGTTGGTAATAGATGTCGGCATCGGCCTTTTTCAGCGTTTGCCAGAGCTTTGTCAATCTCGGGTGCAACAAACGGAGTCCTGGGAGTCCGTCTTCGGAATCGAATGTCTTATAGATCTTCATCCCATCGATTATTTCATCGTCGCGCCGGCCGTCAAAAACTGTCGTGGCAAACGAGACCTCGTGCCCGTTTTTTTGAAGACATCGCCCAATAATCGCCTGTTGCAGTTCCGCACCGCCCATTAAGGGGACCGATGTTTGGGCCAGCGCAGCGTACACATTGTTGGATACAAAGCAGATTCGTTTGGGATGCACCGGTGCGCTACGTTTCTTGCGGTGAATGGGTTGCTTGCGATGGAGATTAGACCAAGGTGACTAATATACACGCGGAAAAACCAACAAAACGACCGCCGTATTAAATTCAAGCTAGCGGGCCATTTTGTCAATATTTGACCGTTTCCAAAGCCATGCTAATAGAAAATCAGCACTTTTCCACTATAGTTAGCTTAACCAACCGAAGTATTGGTGGCAGTCTCCACTTCGGTTTTACGCGTTTGTTTCTAATCTCATATAGCGCGGACCGAAAACGCGGACCGCTTAATTACAACCAAGTTATCACGACTAGGGTGATGTTGTCATGGCGATCCGATCACACGAAGAACCTTCTTTACAAGAGATGGTCAAGGTGGTGCTCCGGCACCGCAAAAAAGTTCTGTTGTTCATGGCTTCGGTCGTCTTCTTGACTGCGGTCGCCGTTGTCTTGTTGCCCCGTAAGTACAACTCCGAAGCAAAATTGTTGGTTTTGGTCGGTCGTGAGAGCGTTTCGCTTGACCCGGTCGTCGCGACCGGAAAGACGCTCAACATGCAAGCTTCACGCGAATCCGAGATCATCACTCTCACGGAATTGCTAAAGAGCCGAGTGATGATATCGAAGGTGGTGGACGAAATCGGTGCCGAAACGATTTTGCAGCCACCCGAAAACCCTGGGCCGCTTGACCATGTGAAGAGCGCGGTGGTCAATACGAAGAAGAACATTAAAGAGACCATCAAAGGTTGGATGGAACCATCGGGCGGATCGTCAAAGTTGGATGGGAATGCGAGTCGCCGCGAAGAAGCGATTAAGGCAATCAATGAATACGTTGGCGTGGGTTCGAAGGAAGGGTCCACGTTGATTTCCATATCCGCTGAAACTCATTCTCCTGAGTTGTCGCAGTCGATCGTGTCGAGCTTGGTCGGGCTTTACACCAAGGAACACATGCGGCTGCATAGTACGGCCGGATCGGAGGATTTTTTCCGGACCGAAAAGGAACGCATTGGAAATCTACTCGAAGAAAAACGGACCCGATTAAATTCGCTGCGGACCGAGCTTGGGATCGGCACTGTCGAAGCTGAATACAAACGCCTTGAAGATGAAAAAGCAAGTGTCGCGGCCCTGCGAAGTCAGCTCAAACGAGAACTCGCCGGAACGATCGCGAAACGGGATAAACTCAAAGAGGCCGTTGATGCCGCCGACGAAGTTGTGCTGACCCAGCGAAACGAGGGGATGCCCAACGCGGCGACTGATGGGATACGGCAAAAACTCTACGATCTTGAAGTCACTGAGGGCAAAGCGTCGATGCAGTACAAAGACGACCACCCGAGTTTGATGGCGATTCGTGCCCAATTGGCCGAAATGAGAGACCGTTTTAAGCAAGAACAAACCGACCGTACCGAGCTTCACTACGGGCGAAACCTGAGTCGCGATACCCTGGGCTTGGAACTTGAGCAGCAGCAATCGCAACTTGCCGACCTGCAATCGCAATTGCAAGTGGTCGATTCGCAGTGGGATAGTCTTCTCAAAGAAATGGAGTCGCTTAACCTATCGGCCAATCAACTAGACCAACTAACACAAGACGTCGCGTTTTTGACGCGTAGTTACGACACCTATTCGGATAGCCTTGAACAATCCCGAATCGGTCACTCGTTGACTAAGCAGCAGATTAGCAATGTCAATATTGCTCAACCGGCAACGTTCCAGGGTGAGCCGATGGATTCGAAGCGGATGCTGTTGGCACTAGGTGGCTTACTGGCATCGATCCTAGGTGCAATTCCATTCGCGTTTGTAATGGAATACCTCGACAACGATTTGAAGTCCCCTGCCGAAGTCGAGGCTGTCACGGGGGTTCCGGTGTTGGCGGCTATGCCCCGAGAGTCACGTCCATTGCAAATTTCTAAACTCGCGAAAAGTGCAAGCTATGTCCGTTGATCAGAACATGTCGGTTGAACAGAAAACGAAGCGATCGAGTCGCATTCCTATTGGCGATCTGGACGAGCGTTATTTGGCGCTTGTCCGGCAGGTTACTGCGTCGGATCCCTTCAAGCGTGATGATGATTCACGCGTGTTGGGAGTTACCAGTTCTCTGTCGGGTGAAGGAACCACGACCGTTGCTGCGAACATTGCGTTGACGGTGGCCGGAATGGCGTCTGGTCCAGTGTTATTGGTGGATGCGAATGACCTGCGTCCAAGTTTGCATAAAGTGTTCGGTCTCAAAAATACAATAGGCTTCCAGAACGCTCTGTCGGGCGGTCATTCGCCGCTAGAGTGCATCACGCCAACTGTCTTTGAAGGTCTCTCTCTGACCCTGAGCGGGAAACTGGCCGATGGCGAAGTGGCTCTCTACAGTAACTCGTCCATCGACGAACTTCTGGACGAGTGGCGAGACACGTTTCGTTGGATCATTTTCGATCTACCACCATCCAATAACGTGACCAGCGGTGCGTTGTTGGCTAGTAGGATGGATGGTGCATTGATGGTTGTCGAGGCGGATCGGGTGGACCGTAAAATTGCCGAACGCACTTCGGCGCGACTCCGCCGAGCCCACGCGAATCTTCTCGGCGCGGTCTATAACAAAGTCCCCAAACACGCAGGCGACTTGGCGTGGTAGGCAACCATGGTACAAGTACGGCCGGTTCCAACCGGCCGTCTGTGGCAAATTAGCGGACTCAGCCCGAGGGATCCGGCCCGACAGCTTTCAAACAAGTATTATTCAGACGGCGATTTCTCGCTACATCTTAGTACTCATGCCCGGTTGAACCCGAATCAACGGCGGTTGCACTCACCTTGCTTTCGACCGCTTGGCGAACGGTTCGATCGTCGGTCTCTTTCTTTAGTTTCGCAATTGCTTCCGCGATGGGCATTGATCCAAGGTTGCCATCGATACGGTCACGAAGTGCTACTTGCCCTGATTCCGCTTCCTTTGGACCGACAACGGCCATGTAGTTAACCAGATCTAGTTGAGCGTTGCGAATCTTCGCTTGCACCTTTCCGTCGTTATTGTCGATCGTCACTTTGAAACCCGCTTCATCAAATTGCTTGGCAACCGCGACCGCATAATCGATCGACTTGTCGCTGAGCGGCAAAACGCGAACTTGTTCGGGCGATAACCACATTGGGAACGCGCCGGCGAAATGTTCGATCAACATTCCTGTGAATCGTTCCATCGAGCCGAACGGAGCACGGTGAATCATCACAGGGCGATGCGTTGAGTTATCGTTACCGGTGTATTCGAGCTTAAACCGCTCGGGCAAGTTGTAGTCGAGTTGTACGGTACCGAGTTGCCATGACCGGCCAATGCAATCGCTGACCATGAAGTCAGCCTTGGGGCCGTAAAATGCCGCCTCGCCGGCCTCTTCATTGAATTGCAGACCGGAATTTTGCATCACGCCTCGTAATGCGTTTTCGGCATGGTTCCAATTCTCTTCGCTACCGACATACTTGTCGCTCTTTGGGTCCCGCAACGAAAGTTGTACGCGGTAGTCCTTCAATCCAACGGATTCGAGAACGAACTTGGTCAGATCAATTGTCGCTTTGAACTCTGCTTCGACTTGATCTGCAGTACAGAAAATATGGGCATCGTCTTGGGTGAGTCCACGGACGCGGAGCATCCCGTTCAGTTCGCCGGTTTGTTCGTGACGATAAACGGTTCCGAATTCAAACAGTCGCAGCGGCAATTGCCTATACGATCGCGGTTGTGCTTTGAACATGTGACAGTGGTGCGGGCAATTCATTGGTTTTACCAAGTATCGCTCGTGAACCTTTTGCCAACGATGTAGCACTTCCAACTTCGCTTCGTTTGTGGCCGATTGTTTGTAATCCGGTATCTCGGCACCGAGTACCTTTGCCGCTTCCATCAGCTTCTCTTCGGAGTCGGCGTCAAGCGTGCCGGTTTCAAGTCGCTGCATCCACGCATCGATCATGCCACCCGCTTCGCTGCCGAACAAGGGTGAGAATTGGCTTTCGCGGTAGTAGGGAAAGTGCCCACTCGTTTCATACAATTCGACGCGACCGATATGAGGGCTATAAACGGGATCGTAACCACGTGACAAAAGTTCTTTGCGCAGGAAATCTTCTAATGTTGCGCGGACGCGGGCGCCCTTAGGAAGCCAAAGGCATAGGCCTTGCCCGACTTCCGGGTTGATCGCGAAGAGTCCGTGTTGTTTGCCGAGGACGCGGTGGTCGCGACGACGAGCCTCTTCGAGTAGTTCCAGGTACGCGGCCAGTTCTTTTTTGTCAAAGAAAGCGGTGCCGTAAAGTCGTTGTAGTTGGCGTCCCGACGCGTCCCCTTTCCAGTACGCCCCGGCAATACTCATCAACTTGATCGCTTTGATCTTTCCGGCGTCGGGAATATGGGGGCCACGGCACAAGTCGACGAATTCTCCTTGGCGATAGAAACTGACGGTCGCTTGATCACCTAGACCCGTGTCGATGTGTTCGACCTTAAGGTCCTGGTCCAAATCATCGCAAAGTTTTCTTGCTTCGTCGCGATCGAGAATGAACCGTTCAAAAGGTTCTTTCTCTTTGATGATTTTCTTGATTTCGGCTTCGATTTTTGGGAAATCGTCTTCGCTGATTTTCTCAGGGATATCAAAATCATAGTAGAAGCCACCGGAGGTGGTTGGGCCGAACGCGAGCGATACCCCCTTGTAGAGTCGCATGACGGCGCGAGCCATCACATGAGCGGCCGAGTGACGGAGAACGTCGAGTGCTTCGCTATCACGGGGAGTCAAAAGTCGTAGCGGAATCGGCGAATCGTCTTCGGCTAACTCCCCTAATGGGCGGTTCGCATCGACGATTCGCCCGCAAACCTCGGCAGCCATGACGCTGCGAGCCAGCCCGTCGCTGATCCCTCGGGCTATGTCCATGGAGGTGGTGTTGGCGGGGTGTTTGGCGATGGTTCCATCAGGAAGTTGAACTTGGATGGTCGCGGACGATGCAGTCGACATGGCGGATTTCACTAGGAATTGCGTTTTTTGAATTGTCCATGCGATACGGAGGCATGGATCGAAGAGGCAAAGAATGATTGTTTTCCTAGTGAACCGTCAATCCCGGTTTTTCCTAGAAGCAAATCTTCCTGTCCAAAATGGACCACCGTCGAAGGATGCCATTTTATGCAAAGAACCGCCTGTTGGGGAAAGGTTCGGTGTCAACATGAATCTAAACCGACCCATTCACGCTATCCAATCGTCCGCTCAAGGTGGTTTTTCAAAAACGTTTTTAGCTTTCTGCTACGAACGTGTTTTAGCTCGGTCAGTTGTAGCGTGACCTCGGTCCGCGAATTTCCGTTGGGCCGGACAGGGCTTTTCATGCCAAGCGAACTGAGTTGTTCCAGGTCGATCGCTTCTTGCGGGCCAGCCAAGGTCACCTGCAGCGACTCGGGAGTTTTGGTTTCCACTTGCGCCCAGAATTTTCGGTGGCCCTTCGGCCGGACGACCACTCGGTCGGGTGCGTCGAAGCGGAGGGAATTTTCGCCAGCGACTTGCTCGAGCAGCTTCAGCATTTTGTCAGCCAATTCGATCGGCCACTGTGGCTGGGTGTCATCTGGGAATCCCTTGGGTAACGAATGCCACCGACGACCAAGTGCTTGCCACGGATCGGTTGCCGAGGCGACTTTCTTGGTCGCTTTCGCCCCCTTTTTCGTCACTTTCTTGGCTGCCTTTTTTGTTACTTTCTTCGTGGCCGTCGCTTTGCCATCGACAGTGACTTTCGATTTCGGTTTCACCGCCTTTCCAAAGGCAAGCACTTCGGCTAAGTAGGGCGCGGTGACGCTGTGGTTTGCCTCGGACGCCGATGCCGCCATTTGCTCTGGGGTGCCCGCAAATACGATCTGTCCACCGTCGATTCCGGCGCCTGGTCCCATGTCGATGATCCAATCAGCACTCTTAATCACGTCCATATTGTGCTCAATCACAACCATCGTGTTGCCCATTTCGACCAACCGCTGCATCACAACCAACAATTTTTCGATGTCATCAAAATGCAAGCCGGTGGTGGGCTCGTCAAGAATGTAGAGCGTCTTGCCGGTCATTGGGCGAGCGAGTTCGGCAGCTAACTTCACACGTTGCGCTTCGCCACCCGATAGTGTCGGGGCGGGTTGGCCGAGCGTGACATAGTCGAGTCCGACATCACATATCGTTTGCAGAATGCGCGAGATCTTTGGATAATCGGTAAAAAGTTCGAGGGCTTCGCCACATTGCATCTCTAGCACGTCGGCGATCGATTTGCCATGGAATTTCACATCCAACACATCCGAGTTGTAGCGACGTGAATTGCATTCTTCGCATGGAACCCAAACGTCGGGCAAGAAGTGCATTTCGATCTTAAGTTGCCCACTGCCTTCGCACGTTTCACATCGACCTCCGGACACGTTGAAACTAAAGGTGCGCGACGTAAATCGTCGTTCGGCCGCTTCGGGGATCTCGGCAAACAATTGACGAATCAAGTCAAACATTCCGGTGTAGGTCGCCGGGTTGCTAGTCGGGCTATTGCCCAATGGAGATTGGTCGACTTGGATCACTTTATCGATAAACCGCACGCCGTCCATCCGCTCATAGCGTCCCGGGCGAACACGGGCGCGATGAAGTCGACGAGCAAGCGCCGGATAGATTACTCCTTCAATCAGCGAACTCTTTCCACTGCCGCTTGGACCGGTGATAGCGGTCAAGACACCGAGCGGCAGATCGAAATCGATCCCCCGAAGGTTGTTTTCGCGTGCACCTTTGATTGACAGAAGATTGACGTAAGGATCGCCTTTGGGGCTGAACGCAGGTCGCCGAGCCGATGGAATGGCGAGCGATTTTTTGCCTTGGATGTAGGCTGCCGTCACTGATTGATCGAATGGTTCAACCGATTTCGGTTCCCCTCGCGCGACAACACGTCCACCGTATCGTCCTGCACGCGGACCAAAATCGCACAAGTAGTCACTGCTGGCGATGACGTCATGATCATGTTCGACGACAAGCAGTGTGTTGCCGAGATCGCGCAGCCGATGCAGTGCGCCGATCAGCCGATGATTGTCGCGCGGATGCAAACCGATCGTCGGCTCATCAAGCACATAGAGGACGCCACAGAGTCCGCTGCCCAATTGTGCTGCCAATCGAATCCGTTGGGCTTCGCCGCCCGAGAGTGTTGCCGCGCCACGATGGAGTGTTAAGTAATCGAGACCGACATCGAGCAAGAACCGGACTCGTGACGTGATTTCACGAACCAATTCACCCGCGATTTTTTGTTCACGTTTATCGAGCTTCCATGAGTCAACGTGATCGGCCAGTTTACCGAGTGGCATGTGAACCAAGTCGGCCATCGTGCGATCGCGGAAACGAACCGCAGCGGCGTCCTCATGCAGTCGTGATCCATCACAAGCACTGCAGTCGATTTCGTCGACGAACTGTTCCAGTTTGCCTCGCAGTCCTGGGGTCAAACGAGCCGCTTCGGCCAGCGCAGGATAAAAACCTTTGAACTGGTAACGGAAAAGCACTGTGTCGTTTTTTGTCTTTTTCTTCGGATTGGATTCGCGGTCACTTTCGCGAACTTCGATCCAAGCGTCCCCGGTTCCGTGGAACAACATCCGCCGCTGAGTCACGGTCAAATCAACAAACGGCGTGTCGATAGGAATGCGGGCATGCCGCGATATTGCTCGAAGCATCCAACGCGAAACGGCCTGATCAAGCGACGGCCAAAGCAGTGATGCGCCTTCGGAAAGCGTCGACGATGGCGAGGCGATGAGTGCGGCTGGATTTGTACCGGTTTGCGTTCCGAGCCCTTCGCATTGGGGACACCAACCGATTGCCGAGTTGAATGAAAAATGATGCGGCGACAAATTCGTGAACGATCGTCCGCAATCTCCACACACCAAGTGCTGGCTATGCGTCGTCACATCCCAATCGGTTTCAGCTCGATCCGCATCGGCCAAGGCGACCTGCAGCACACCGACACCTAGCGACAACGCTTGTTCGATACTATCGCTGATACGTGAACGGTCAGATGTCTGGACCACGATCCGGTCAACGACCACTTGGACTTGATGTCGTTGACGTGCGTCAAGCATGGGAGCATTGTCAAGCGCGACCGTGACGCCGTTGATGCGGATACGTTGATAGCCGGTACTCCGGAGCGATTGCCAAGTGTCTTCGGATGCTGGACCTGATTGGACTTCGATCGGCGCGAGTAGTAACGCGCGGGTTCCCTTCTTGAGCGACATGACTTTGTCGACGATTTGGTCGGGCGTTTGTGTTCCGACCGGGATTTGGCAATTGGGGCAATGCATCGTGCCCAGCCGAGCCATCAAAATTCGCAAATAATCGTAGATTTCGGTCACGGTACCGACGGTACTTCGTGGCGAATGACCAAGGTTTTTTTGTTCCAATGCAACCGCAGGTGACAGTCCTTCGATTCGTTCGACCTTGGGCTTCTGGACTTGACCGATAAATTGTCGAGCGTACGAGGACAACGATTCGACGTAGCGACGTTGGCCTTCGGCATAAATCGTGTCCATCGCCAACGAACTCTTTCCGCTGCCGCTCGGCCCACAGAATACTGTCATCGCGTCGCGAGGAATTTCAACGTCAACCGATTTCAGGTTGTGCTCCGTTGCTCCTTCCACGGTCACGTGCGTGTGTGAGTTTTGCACTTCGGTGCCAAGCGATTTGCGATCCACAAGCGATTTGGTCTTGCGGCGTTTGATCCCAAGGGATTTCGCCAAGGCTACACCGGTATAGCTCTTAGTGACTTTCGCAATCTTTGCCGGACGACCTTCGGCGACAACCAAACCGCCTCCTTCGCCTCCTTCAGGGCCAAGGTCGATAACCCAGTCGGCAGTTTTAATCACGTCAGTATTGTGTTCGACAATGACGATCGTGTTGCCGCGATCGGCCAATCCGTGAATCACATTGAGCAGTAATTGGATGTCGGCAAAATGCAATCCGGTTGTCGGTTCGTCGAGCACGTAAAGCGTTCGCCCGGTGTCGCGTTTGCTGAGTTCACGCGACAATTTAATCCGCTGGGCTTCGCCACCGGAGAGCGTTGGCGAAGGTTGGCCGAGTTTCAAATATTCCAACCCGACATCGACGAGTGTCTTCAGCTTTTCGGCAACTTTCGGGATGTTCTCGAAGAGTTTTAGTGCCTCGGAAATGTCCATTTCGAGGACATCGGCAATCGATTGGCCTTTGAATTGAACCGAGAGTGTTTCGCGGTTGTAGCGGCGACCTTGGCACACAGGGCATGTAACCCAGATGTCGGCCAAGAAGTCCATTTCCAACTTCGTCGCTCCATTGCCATCACATGCGGCGCAGCGTCCACCGTCGACATTGAAACTAAACCGGCTTGCCGTGTACCCGCGAGTTTTTGCTTCGGGCAGCTTCGCGTAAAGGTTGCGAATCTCGTCAAAGACTTTTACGTAGGTAGCGGGATTGCTACGCGGAGTGCGGCCAATTGGTGATTGATCGATGGCGATCGTTTTGTCGAGATGTTCAAGTCCTTCGATGGAAGCGTGATCCCCGATTTCGCAGCTCGCACCGTTGAGCGCACAACGAAGGGCAGGTTCAACGATTCCGCCTATCAGCGAGCTCTTGCCGCTGCCCGAAACGCCCGTGACACAAGTGACGGTGCCAAGGGGAATCGAAACGTCAATGTTTTTCAAATTGTGAAACGTTGCGCCACGGATCGTGAGTTTGGTTTTTGAGTCGATGACACGAAGCGTTTCCGGGGGCTCGATTTTGCGTTTTCCCGACAAGAATTGACCGGTGACACTTCTGGCTGATTTAGCAATCTTTTCAACATTGCCTGCGGCGACGATTTCGCCACCTTTGACGCCTGGTCCAGGGCCAAAGTCGATCACTTGGTCGGCCGCTCGCATCGTGTCTTCGTCATGCTCAACAACGATCAAGGTGTTGCCACGGTCGCGAAGTCGGACAAGCGTTTCGATCAATCGATCGTTGTCACGGGGGTGCAAACCGATCGATGGTTCATCGAGAATGTAGAGGACGCCTACCAAACCGCTACCGATTTGTCCCGCCAGACGGATTCGTTGGGATTCACCGCCGGAGAGCGTTGGTGCGGTACGACCGAGCGTCAGATAGTCGAGGCCGACACCGAGTAAAAACCCGAGCCGTGTGCGAATTTCTTTGAGCGCTTCGGATGCGATTTTGGCGTCAGTGTTGCCGAGTTTGATTTCGCCGAAAAACTCGACAAGCGAGTCAATCGGCAGTTCACATAGTTCAGGTAGTGTGAGCTTTGCGTTGCCATGCTCTTGGGTGAATGAATCGCTGCCGGTCGTCAAAGTCACTGCACTGGCTTGCGGATTGAGTCGCTTGCCGTGACAGTCGAGGCAATCGATCGTACTCATGTACTTTTCGAATTGCTTCTGCTGCATCTTGTTGCGATTGGTTTTGTATCGCGTCAGCAGCTCCGGAATGAATCCTTCGAACGAACCGGAATACTTCTTCGCTTTGCGACCGCCTCGCCATGTGAATTCCAACGCATCGTCGGTCCCCCATAGCCAAATATGTTTGCATTCGTCCGATAGGTCTTGCCATTTGCCTTCGAGCATGGTGCCCTTTGGCAGATCCATTTCGCGGTCGATTGCGTCTGCGACCCCTTTGAAAATGTGACGACGATATCGGCCGATATCGCCCCATTTTCCCAGCAGATCGATCGCCCCTTTGCGTACCGATTTTGTCGGATCCGGAATTAGCAAATCGGGGACAAACGTGTAGAGGTGGCCGAGCCCGTCACAGGCTTCGCACATGCCTTGCGGGCTATTGAAGCTGAACAATTGGGGTGACGGTGGTTTGAAACTTTGGCCACACGATCCACAGGCGTATTTAGACGAGTACAGTAGATCTTCGACAGGTTTTGCCGTGGCGTTTTCGTTGGCTTCGGTTAGTGACACCATCGCCGTTGATTCGCCAAGTTTCAAGGCGATTTCAATCGCTTCAGCCACTCGGCCACGATCTCGTGAATCAGGATCGATGCGGTCGACAACGACCTCGACATGATGACGGTGTTGACGATCCAAGGTGGGGGGGGCGTTCAAATGAATCGTTTCGCCATCGACGCGAGCTCGTGAAAAACCTTGTTTTCTTAGGTCTTCGAATAAATCTCGAAATTCGCCTTTTTGCCCACGGATCAGCGGAGCGATCACCCATAACGTCGCTTCGGTGGGGAGCAATAATATTCGTGTAGTGATCGCGTCACGAGATTGGGCAGTAATCTCACAGCCGCAGGCTGGGCAATGGCCGGTACCGACACGAGCAAAAAGGACTCGCAAAAAATCATAGATTTCAGTGATCGTACCAACGGTACTGCGCGGATTATTTCCGGAAGATTTTTGGCTGATCGAGATCGATGGACTCAGTCCGCCAACAAAATCAACATCGGGTTTGGGCATTTGCCCCATGAATTGGCGGGCATAATTGCTCAAACTTTCGACATACCGCCGTTGGCCCTCCGCGTAGAGCGTGTCGAATGCTAGCGAAGACTTCCCACTCCCGCTTACGCCCGAAAAGCAGATCAGCTCGCCGCGGGGCAGTGCTAAATCGACGTTTTGGAGGTTATGCTCTCGAGCACCTTTGACTGTGATTTCCTTCGTCGCCATGCCCGATATTGTACCTTTCAAGTCTGCAAATACCCCGATTCACCTTCCACGCTAAGAAGAACCTGTCTGTAGAGAAAGGGGTAGTGGCTTCGATTCGCCGATTCGGACGTAAAAGTGATCATTAGAAGGACCTCCTTTTGCATTCTGCATCAACCAATCCCCTCGTGAACAGCGACAAGCTGCGGTAAAACGGTAGATTACGAATCGCAAGTGAGACAGGGGTAGAGTTCGACATGGCAAAAGGATTGTTCACTCAAGGGATGTGCGTCCTGCTGCGCGAACCGGTATCGATCGAAGCATTGGAGGCAAAGCTGTCGGCTTTCGAAGTTGCCGGGCACCATGAATCGATCGAAGACGATGACGCCCCTGAAACCATCGTGCTGAAGTACCGCGAGGACGTCGGAGGCCACCTGCTAGTGACCCCCTGCCGCACCCCCTGGCCGGACGATATGGGCGATCCTGAGGAGTCACCGGAACGGTTTGTCGCTTGGTCGCTTGGCCAATTTGGCCCGCTGGCCTTTCCAGGGTGCCTACAGCGTGCGGGCGAGCAATCATGGGGATGGGAAGAAGCTCCCGAAGCGGTCAAGACCCATACGGCCCACATCCGGTTGTTGATCAGCTACGTGCTCGGGATGGAAGAAGTCGAAGGAGAGGATGAAGACGAAGACATTCCGCTGGTGCCGGAAGAATACGACGCGATGAACGAGATGCTATTCATCACTCGCGCGGTCACCGAACTATTGGAACTGCCACAAGCAATCTGCTACTTCAACCCCGGTGGCGAAGTCCTACGCGACCAATCGGGACTTCGGCAAGGGCTAAACTATGCCTGGAACCATGAATTGCCAGCGCTCGACATGTGGACAAACGTGCGAATTTTCAAAGCCGACGAAGAGTGGTCGCTGATGGACACGGTTGGCAATGGCCAATTGGATTTGCCAGACTTGGAAGCGATTTACCGGGCCGACCAATTTGAACCGGCTGACATCGAACGGTTCTTGCGAAACGCTTCGCTCTACATGCTCACTTCGGACGAAGAAGTCGAAGACGGTGATACTGCGGACGGTCCCGGCGACATTAATTGGTTGGCGATGGAATGCGAAGAAGCATTGTCCGATCCACCACGGTCGACCATTCGATGGATTCCGCAAAACGGTAGCGAGCCGCCAGCGGAGTTGATGGAGCGAGGCAATGCACCGGAGGAAATGGACGAGAGCGACTTTGACGAAGGATTCTTGGACGACGACGATGAGGATGGTGACGAGTTTTAATCAAGGTCCGACCAGTCAATCATCCGATCGTCATGGACGACGGCAACTTGTTTTCCTGGTGGCGTGATTAGAAAATTCTCTTCATCCCATGGGCCGTTTAAAAATCGCTCAAGCAACACGGTATCACCTTGGACGACTTGCAGAGGACAATTGTGTTGCTCGGCTTCTTCGCGAGCACGTTCGATTAGCTCCTCTTCATTCTCGCAGCCGCTGGTGACATAGACTCGTTGAGCGTATTGGCGTGGTTTCAATTGATCGTATAGATAGCGTCCGTTGTCCTCGCCGTATTTTTCGATCAATTCGGATAGTTCCCCGTTGAGTCCAAGTTGAGAGCCGAGGACTGTTTTGTCGGGGCCCACTATTCCTTCGGCCATCCCATCGACCCATCCCGAAGTCAAGAAATACGAATCAGGTTGCTCTTGGAAAAATGCGATATAGCGATCACGACTTCCGAACAAAAACGAAATGCAATCGTGAGATCGGGGAATCACTAACGGCAAATCGCGTGCGACAAGTCCGCGAATTCCAAAGTTGCATAATCCGTAGCCCACTAGCACGGTGTCGTAAGCCTCGCTGCTGACCGAATCAACGGCTGCTTGAATCCCCAAACGAGCCTCGTCGGCGGTGCCACAATGCAACCCGAGGGTTAAGTATTCAACGTCGATATTCCCCTTTGCCCGCTCAAGTGCTTGTTCAATTTCTCGCTCGAAAATCTTGCAGCTCAGTACTATTCGACGCTCGTTTGGCGGATTCACGTTTTGGACTCGATTGGGGGGATGATAGACTTTTGCGTCGGCTGCTATTGTACAATCACTCGCTAGTCCTTTTCAACATCGAGGAAGTGACATGCCATTGCTGATTCAAGGTACTGCGATTGTGATCCGCAACGACGCACTGGACCGTTGCTTATCTGGGGGTGCATCTGATTTTATCTCGATCGCTCCCCACCAAGTCTGCTATGGCGATGAACGTGTTTCGCAAGCAAGCTTTATGTCGCCTCACGACGCGCAGCTGTACGCTGAGAGTTTGGAGTTGCGTGGGCTTCAGCGGAATTCCGAAGTTTTTGAATTTGTTCCTGACTTTGTGGTCGTCAATACGCACAACCAATCGACGGAACCAGATTGTGATTGGTTGGTCCTGTTTGAATACGAAGGCCATGTGATTGCAACGATGCGCGGTAACGATTCGAGCACGATCATTGCCCCCGATTGGTGGAAACCGGGCGAGGAATCGAAGTTGCAGCATCTGTCGTCAGAGGAAGTGCAGGAGCGTTTGGAGTTTGTGCGGCGTGAGGAAAAGGTCGATGTCTATCGCGACAAAGAGACTGGGAAACTGCTCTACCATACTCGTTTGCATGAGACCGATGAGGAGATTTTCCAGAAGGCTTACGCCGTCGTTTGGCAATACAATCGTCATCCAGGGACGCCTGCTGCCCCAACGGATAAGCATGACGAGATTCGTCAGGCGATCGGACAATTGCAAACATTGACGGCAAAACATCCCGACGCCTGGAACGCGTTTCTGTTTCTTGGAAAAGCTTGGTATGCGATTGATGAGATCCAACGAGCTTACGACTGTTTGAGTCAAGCGGCGAGTCTAGCACCAATGAATCCAACGGTGCTCAAAGAATTCGCCGGCACCTGTCTCGAGATGGCAAAAACGGCCGAGGCTTGCCGAGTGGGTGAGAAAGCCGTGGCAGTCTCTCCGGAAGATGTCGAATTGCTCGGGAACCTTGCTGTTGCCTACCTGCTAGACCGGCAATTGGAAAAAGCGAAAAAAACGATCTCTTATGCGGTATCTCTCCAGCCCAATGACAGCGTCAACATGGCGGTCGCTAAAATGATCGACGACGTAATTCAAGGCAAAAGGGAACAACCCGGTGTGCTCGCCGATCTGACTCGCGCTAAGCAAAAACGGGCTGCGCGAGGACAAATGACAGGTTGGTGGAACAAATTTCGCCGTCTTTTGCCAAGATCACGGCATGGCAACCGAATAAAATGAACGACGTGTCCATTTAGCTTCTCTCAAAGGCCGATCCAATGCCCCGCATGAAAACCATTGTCAATGCGATCGTTCGCTGGGGCTGGCTCACTTTGCTGGTCCTTTTTGCTTTTGGGTATCTCGCAGCCGGATTGTCAGAGCCTCAAAATGAGTTGCAGAATCAAGGTTCCGGACAGCTAAGCGACGCGTCCCTGAAGGATTTAAATCATGTCGAAACCATTCTTGCCAAAACGTGGGAGAATCAGGGGCTTGAGCGAACTGAGTATGCCGATTGGTTGACTGTTTGCCGTCGCATGTCGCTCGCGATGGTCGGCAGTGGATTGTCGGTTGAGGAGATTCGCTTTCTCGAATCTTTGCCTGAGGATCAACGGGAATCGGTGCACCTCGAATCGTTACTTCTCGATTCGCGTTTTCATCATTATTGGTCCGAGCGCTGGTCACGGTTTCTTGTTGGTGCCGACGAAGGGCCCTTTCTTGTTTACCGTCGACGTCGGTTTCGTATCTGGTTGTACGAGCAATTCGCGTCGGATCGTCGCTATGACGAGATTGTTCGTCGTCTCGTCAACGCCGAAGGCTTATGGACCGATCGACCCGAAGTGAATTTCTTGACCGTTACCTTCGACAGTAACGATGGTCAGCCCGATCCGGTTCGATTGGCAGCACGGACTTCACGTGCATTTTTGGGGCTTCGCATCGATTGCCTCCAATGCCACGACGATTTTTTGGGCAATGTCAGCCTTGGTGATATCGAATCACCTCGCGAAGGATTACAGAGTGATTTTCATCAGTTGGCGGCATTTTTCAGTGCCGCGAAAACAAATGGCTTTCAAGGAGTCCAGGAATCAGAGGCCGATTATCGTTACCAGTATCTCGATTCGGATGAGGATGTCGATGTTGAACCGGCTGTTCCCTACTCACCCGAACTTTTGCCTGACGAAGGATCCAGCCGAAGTCGGTTGGCCGCGTGGATCACTCATCCCGAGAATCGCCAAGCTGCTCGCGCAGCGGTCAGTCACGTGTGGGCATTGTTGTTTGGGCGAAGTGCCACTGAATCCGTTGACAATTTGCCGCTCGATCAATCCGCACCCGAGGTGATTGAAGCGTTGGCCGATGAGTTTATCGCGAGCGAATTTGATCTTCGGCATTTGATTCGATTGATTGTTAAATCTTCTGCGTTTCGTGTCTCGAGCCGCGCGGTTTTTTTGGTCACGGACGAACATGAAAAGGCGAACGCCGTTTTTCCGCTTACGCGGTTACGGCCCGAGCAAGTTGCTGCGTGTGTGATTCAAAGTTCACGCATTAAGACGATCGACCGTGATTCCTCTTTTGTTACCCAATTGCAAAAGTTTGGTAGTACGAACGATTTCGTGAAGCGGTATGGCGATATTGGCGAAGACGAATTCACGAACGAAAGCGTTACGATTACCCAACGTTTGGTCATGCTCAACGGCAACATGCTTAAGGAATCGATCAGCGATAATCCCATAATGAATGCTTCAAGCCACATCGATTTGTTCGCACCCACGGATGATTTGGCAATTGAGATGGCTTACTTGAGTGTCTTAAATCGTCGACCCAGCGAAAGCGAACGAGTTCATTTTGGCGAACGGATTTCCAATGCGGAATTTCGTCGACAAGCAATCGAAGACATCTTTTGGGTCCTTCTCAATAGCACCGAATTAGCGTGGAACCACTGAAATGAATCTATCTGGAAAAGCTTCGGCCGCTACGCCGTCACTTTGCGACTATGCGGCCCATTTTTCGCGCCGCACGCTTCTTGGTGCCGGGGCGAGCGGATTGATGATGTCTCAAATCGCTCACGCATTAGCGATGGCGGACGAAAAAGGGGTTACCGATCCGAAGCGGCCGCTGAGCGTGATTCTGCTTTGGCTCGAAGGCGGCCCGAGTCAATTGGAAACATTTGATCCCCATCCCGGGACTGCGATCGGTGGCGATGTCAAGGCAATCCCTACGTCCGCTCGCAACATCCAAATAGCAGACACGCTACCTCGCGTCGCCGAGCAAATGCACTTGGCCTCGTTAGTTCGCAGCGTCACTAGTAAGGAAGGCGACCATCAACGAGCGGTTTATAACATCAAGACCGGATACCGTCCTGCCACCACGATCGTTCATCCGTCGATCGGTGCTGCCCTTTGCCACAGTTCACCTAGTTTGTCGGATATACCTCGGCATATCTCGATCGTTCCTGGTGGTTCACCCGGTCGTGGTGGCTACCTCGGTGCAGCCTTCGACGCATTCAAAATCGGCGACCCTGCGGGCAAAGTTCCCGATATCCGCCGACGCGTCGACGAGGATCGCTACGAGCGCCGATTAGATGACTTGTACGACGTCGTTGAAAGCGAGTTCCGGCGCGGTCGATTGGCGAATTTGGAAAAAGAACGGACGCTTCACACGACAGCAACGGATGCTGCCTTGAAAATGATGTCGAGCGACCAGCTCGATGCTTTTGATGTTTCAAGTGAACCAAAAGATGTGCTGAGTCGTTTTGGTGACCATGCGTTCGGTCGTGGTTGTTTAGCCGCAACACGCTTGCTCGATGCGGGGGCTCGTTGCGTCGAGGTGACATTGAGCGGTTGGGATTCGCACATTAATAATCACTCGTTGCAATCGAGTGCATGTGAGAAGCTTGACCCTGCATTGGCGTCGTTGCTAGAGCGGTTGAAGGAGCGTGACATGCTCGAGACAACGTTGGTAGTATGTGGTGGCGAATTCGGACGGACCCCTTCGATCAATCCGGGTGGTGGTCGGGATCATTGGCCGCACGGATTCTCAACATTGCTTGCCGGTTGCGGGATTCGCGGTGGGGCAGTCTACGGCGGAACATCGCCCGATCCTCGTTTGGATAGCAGTAAACCGACTGACGATATCACAAACGTGGTCGCGGTCGCTGATTTGCACGCGACAATTCTTTCCGCACTTGGAGTTCCTTACGACGAAGAACTCTACACAAATGTTGGTCGTCCGATTTTTCGAAGCGAAGGGAAACCGATCGACGCGTTGTTGTCGAGTTAAACGCCGGTATCTCTTAAACGCCGGTATCTCTTAAACGCCGGTGTATCGGCAAAGCCGCGACTCGGGATAGCCGTCATAGAAACGACGGATCCAATGGCGGCCTGACCAATGTTCAAGATGACGCTGCCAGCCCTGTCGCACGAGTATTCGATCGCTGATCGTTGCATTGCTGACATGGGCAACGATCGCGGACGCACGACGCAGTCGCGTGATCTCGTAAAGAACCTCCACCGCACCTACGGCCGACTTGTATCCGGCTTGGTAGCCACTGCGGATGTAATCGAGTGTCAAGAACGCGGGCATTCCCAGCGGTTGGTGATAATCGAGCCAGCAGATGTCGTCATTCATCCGGCCGTACTTGGCTTGCCACCAAACTTGGGCGACCGAGACATTGCCGGTTGTCAAACGATGTTGGACTTCGACGAATTTCCCGCCCTTGATCACGATCCGTCCGCAACGCCAACGACGAAGTTGGGATGCGCCGGTCTTGAGGTTTGTAACGGAACCGAGGCGAAACATGGGTGGGATTAGCTTTGTGGTGGAAGGGGGCAAAGTGCGTGCCTTCAAACCTACCACATTTTTTCGCCATTCGGCAGATTTTCTGATCCTTTACAGCGTGACGTCATTGCCGTTTCTAAACGGGAATCCCGTAACAAAATGGATCATCAGGATCGAGGATCAATTGGTTCTCGGAAGTGACCGAGGCTGTTCCTGTAATACTCGGAACAATGATCCCGTTGGATGCGGCAACGTTGGCGGCAAGTGACTCATCCTTATGGAGTCCCACGCTTCGGAGTGATTTCAACTCAGATTCTTTCGGCAATCGATAGCGAGCTTCGAAATGGGTTCCGATGATACTTTCTTGACGCCACATTTGGTCTGGCTCGAGCTTTCCTTCGGCCGCCAAGCAAGCTACTCTCGCACTGGTGCCCGTCCCGCATGGTGAACGGTCCCATTGACCGCCGGGGCAAAGCACAAAGTTGCGTCCATCGACAGGCGATGTTTCGCAATACAATTCCACATGGTCGATCATCTTGCCACCATGACCGGTAATATTTTGCTCTTCGAGAGATTGACGAATCGCACGCGTTAACGAAAGCAACTCTTCGAGATGTTGAGGGCGAATTTGTTCTGGCTCGTTTCGTGCCGAGAAGAACCAATTGCCACCCCACGCGATATCGCCCACGATCGTGCCATGCCCGGGAACGTCCACTGATATACCGTTTCGGTATCGATAACTTGGCATATTTTCGAACGTTACACGGTGCAAATCTTCGTCGAGTTCAAATCTCACCGTGCCGGTGGGGGTCTCAAGCAAGTGATGCCCCGGGTCGATACGGCCAAGGTGGGCGAGTGTCACCGCGACACCAACTACACCGTGACCCGACATACCGAGACACTCGACGTTGTTAAAGAAGACCACTGCGGCGCAGCAATCAGGATTGGACGGCTTGCATAAAAGTGCGCCGGTGAGGACATCGTTTCCACGAGGCTCGTTGACGATCGCGCTGCGATAGTGGTCAAACTCGTTTTCGAACCGATGGCTGCGCTGCACGAACGATCCTTTTCCTAGATCAGGACCGCCCGAGACAACCAATCGTGTTGGTTCGCCAGCGGTGTGAGAATCAAAAACAGAAATGCGTTCAATACGCTGAGGATTGTCTTTCATGTTAATCGAAAAAATTGAGACACCACGGGCGAATCGTTTATACCGATAAAACGAAGCTTAATGAGCTGAACAAACTGTGTAAATGGTCCTTTGCCCCAGAGTTATTGACGCAATGTTTCGGCCAGTCGCCGCATCAAAGTTTGCTTTCGCAGGTCGTCGTCCATTTCTCCGAGTTTGCCGCTGAGGTCCATCATAAATTGAGCATAGTCGTTGTGCCAATCGTGATGGGTTTGTGACAGGTCGAGTCGTGGTTCCGGAGCCGCAGTCAAAACCGGCTGTTCTCCAGCCACCAATTCAAAACTCTCATCAAATTGGGGCAAGAAAACTTTCGCTGCGTCGATTCCGTGTTCGTCTAGGAGTCCACGCATGACTTCGCGAGGCTCATCCTCGCCGTGATTCAAGAACAACGCGGTTTGGACCGGCCCACGCTCGACCACCCAGTCGATTAATTCCTGTTGGTCGGCGTGTGCCGAATAATTGCCCAGCCGTCGGATTGCCGCTTCGACCTTGTATTCTTTACCATAAATTCGAACCCGTTTGGCACCGCTGGTGATGATCTGCCCAAGCGTCCCGGGTGCCTGGTAGCCAACGAACAGGATCGTGGAATTGCGACGCCAAATGTTGTTCTTCAAGTGATGTTTGATTCGGCCGGCGGTACACATTCCGCTAGCAGAAATGATGATGGCTCCTTGCGAGACATGATTGATTGCCTTGCTTTCGTTGACACTTTCAACAAGGTGGAAACGTCGATGGCGAAAGATCTTTTCCTCATCGGTTTCGATGTCGTGAAGCGTTGCAGAATGCTTGATGAAAACCTCTGTCACTTTTCTTGCTAATGGCGAATCGAGGTACACGTTGCATTCCGGGATCTCTCCGTTGGTCAACAGCACGCCGATATCGTGCAGCAATTCCTGGCTACGTTCCACCGCGAACGAAGGGATCACGACATTGCCACCTCGTTTGAGTGCGGTGGTTAGTTCTTCTTTCAGCATCTCACGCCGTGTTTCCAGCGTATAGTCATCACGATTTCGATCGCCATAAGTGCTTTCGCAAACCACGTAATCAAAACCTGTTGGCGCATCGGGTTCCGGATGGAACGCCTTTTCGTCGGGGCCAAGGTCGCCTGAAAACAACATTCGAATGACTTTGCCCGAATCGGCATCATCAAGTTGTACTTCTGCTGAAGCGGACCCCAGCAAATGCCCTGCGTTCCACAGCCGACATCGGATTCCGTCTTCTGGTGTGAACCATTGTTCGTAGTCGACTGGTTCAAGCTGACGCAGTGCTTGTTCCGCATCCGCTTTCGTATAGATCGGCTCGATCAGTGGCTCTCCCTTTTGTTCACGTTTTTTGTTGAGCCGTTCGGCATTGGTTTCTTGGATATAGGCCGAATCCCTCAGCATGAACTCAAGCAAATCACACGTCGCTTCGGTTGCGTAGATCTTTCCTTTGAAGCCCCCTTTGACAAGTTTCGGTAGCAACCCGCTGTGGTCGATATGGGCATGCGTGAGCACCAAGAAATCGACCTTTGTCGCATCGAATGGAAAGGGCTTGTAGTTCAAGCTTTGCGTGGTTTTGGTTCCTTGGAATAAGCCACAATCGACCAAAAATCGTTTGTCGCCGCTTTGGATATGCGAGCAAGATCCAGTCACCGTGCCTGCCGCACCACAAAAAGTAAGAGTCGCCATGATCGCAGAATTGCTCTATTGAAAAAGGGAAGATCCAAAGTGTGTGCTAAATTTGCACCGATATGTTGTACCACAACCGCAATGGAATAGGGTGATGAAGCCTAGGTCGCGATGAGATCGATTACGAAGTGGGATCGCGATGAGTTCGCGGTTTGCGTCCACACGCCAAAACCAGCAAACCCGTGAAGGTCAGTGAAATCCCCAGCAGCAACGGCTTCGTAATCGGCTCAGAAAAAAGTATCACGCCCGCCACTGCAGCCATCGCGACTTGGGAGGCATTGATTAAATTGACCGAAACGACCGGCAATGCCTTTAACGCCGTTGAAAGCGCCACAAAAGCACTGAGGTTAAAAGCACCGCCGAGCACTAGAAACAACCACTGGTGATTCGTGATTTCACCAAGCGAGGAAAGATCGATTCGATAGAAAGTGGTTGACCAAAGTGAGATCGCCCCCACGATACCACTGACCAGCATCGCGGCCGGCGCCGAGACGCCAGCGTTAAGCGTTTTCCGCAGCACGACCCCGAAAAGAGCGTACGAAAAACCCGATGCGGCCGCGCATAGTACTCCGCCCCACACTGGAAGGGCCGTCGTCGATTGCATCGGCGTTTCGGTCGCATTCGGTAATGACAGCACGATGACCGCAGCGATCAGTGCCACGATCGCAATCATCGTCCGCACACTCACCGGTTCATTCAAAATCAATCGCCCTAACAAGGCACCTCCGATAATCAACATGCCCAATGTCACTGGCACCGTAGCAGCCAAACCGATGGAACCAAGAGCGAATTGGAATGCACCATTGCCAACTACTTGGGCAAGCAACGCTGTTATGGCAAAGCGAGGAATCATCGCCAAGTTCGTTGCAATCGTTTGTCCTGTCAGTCGCATGAAAAGAACGAAAGGACCGAGCACGACGATCGTCGGCAACGCTTTCATCGCTGCGACAAGAAACGGATCGAGTCCGACGTTTTCCCGTAGCGCGATGTTCGAGCATGTGTAGAGCACCGCTGCAGTCACGCCGCAAACGACGGCCGCAATCATCCCAACGGGCGGGCGAGTTACTTTCATCTTGGCCTTTGAACGTGCTTTTGGGAGATCAATTACTCCGAAATCGTATCGTCCATTGTCGTGTCCATCTCGCCAAGTGAACCGAGGAAACCCTCTTCTAAGATGAACGAATCAAACTCGCCATGTCCGGTCGCTGTATCGTCGATCGTCCCATCTTCGACCAATGTCGTTTGCCCAGTGCTTTTGCGACTTTGTCGAATGAGTGAAACGGTGACGGTAATGTTGTCATCGCCACCGGCTTCGTTTGCCAATCGCACCAATTCTTCGCAAATCGATGCCGGATCGTCTCCTTCAGCAACAGTCATTGCTAACATTGCATCGTCAATGTATCGATGTAATCCGTCGCTGCAAAGAACCACGGCATCGCCATCGCAAAGGTCGACGGTTTCGACCTGAGTAACCAACTCGCCTTCGATTTGACCACCGAGCACGTTCCACAGCACATTGCTCCATCGACTTTTGGCTTCGTCCTCAGGGGCGAGTTCTCCTGACTCCACCATTTTGTGTGCCAACGTGTGATCGGTCGTGATTGGTTTGGCCTCTCCGTCTCGAATTAAATAACAGCGACTGTCGCCAGCATGCAGCACGATCATGCGAGGCAACTCGATGTACGCCATTGTGAATGTCGTTCCCATCCCGCGGTGCTCCAACTTCGTCTCCGATTCACGTAGAATCTTGGCGTGAGCCAGACGCATCAACCAGACAAGCCTATTGATAAACGTGGACTCGCGTGGATGCCCATTTCCGGAACTCGCGTCATTGAGGCTTTTCACTTCGTTCGCAAAACTGGGCTGGACCGCTTCGATAAGATGCTCTGCCAAAAACTCGACGGCGAGTTGGCTCGCCCGCTCTCCCGCTGCATGACCCCCCATCCCATCGGCAACAAACAACGCTTCCCCGATCGAGTTACCATAGAAAGTATTGCTTGGCTTCATTGCTAGGTTGGTCGAGGATACTTTTACGGCACCCCGTAACTCTGCGATCAAAAATCGATCTTGATTGACGTCACGAACTTGGCCGATGTCGCTCTGACCGCTAGTCACGATCACCATGCCGGGATCGTTGCATGTGGAGGGAGAGCTATCGTTGGGAGTGTCCATATGCAGAGAACCGTACTGGCGACGCGGTGAAAAAGTGATGGCCGGGCACTCATGAATATAACGGCATCGGCATTCCCTATGCACCCCGACCGGGGGAATCCGAAACGATAGGTTGACCTGGGATGAACATATTGTCACGATTGTCGATAGAAAACGCTATGGGAAAAGGTGACGAGAGACATGCTGGCTCGACTAAAAACATTCACTCTCCTCGGTATCGAAGCAATGCCGGTCGACGTTGAAGTCGATATTTCGCCAGCTGCGATGCCGAAAACCATTTTGGTTGGATTACCTGATGCGGCTGTCAAAGAGAGCACACATCGGGTTGAACGTGCCATCGTCAACAGCGGTTTTGTTCGTCCCCATGATCGAATTGTGATCAATCTTGCCCCCGGCGATTTACCCAAGCAAGCTGCTTCGTTTGACTTGCCAGTCGCTCTGGGCGTTTTGGCCGGCAGTGGTCAATTGACGCTTGATCGCTTGGAAAAGTATGCGGTTGTCGGCGAGCTCGCCCTTGAAGGCTTGACCCGTCCAATCAAAGGAGTCTTGTCGCTGGCGATTGAAGCGTCCAAGAATCCAGACCTACGCGGCATCGTCGTCCCTGCTGCCAACGCCAGCGAAGCGGCGGTCGTTGAAGGCATTGAAGTGATTCCGGTGCAAAGCCTTGCTCAAGCGGTGGCTTTTTTTGCAGACGAAGTTGAACTTGATCCTGTTCCCAGTTGTGTCGAGAGGTTGTTCAAGGAATTCAGTGTCTATGATCTCGACTTTGGCGACGTCCGCGGGCAGGAGTCAGCTAAACGTGCGATGGCCCTTGCCGCCGGCGGAAATCACAACCTGATTATGATCGGGCCGCCCGGCAGTGGAAAAACGATGTTAGCAAAACGAGTGCCAACGATTCTGCCATCGCTGACAGCATCTGAATCAATCGCGACCACACGGATTTACAGTGCGTTGGGGCAATTGCCGTCTGGACAACCACTATTGGCATGTCGCCCGTTCCGCAGCCCGCACCATACGATCTCTGACGCCGGATTGGTTGGTGGTGGAAGCCCGCCGTCGCCAGGTGAGATCAGCAAAGCTCATAACGGGATCTTGTTCTTGGATGAATTGCCTGAGTTCAACCGTAAGACTCTCGAAGTGATGCGGCAACCGCTCGAAGACGGTGTCGTAACCATTTCGCGAGCACTTCGCAGCACGACGTTTCCATGTGACTTTATGCTTGTCGCTGCTGCAAATCCCTGCCCCTGTGGGTATCGAAGCGATCCGCGACGCAGTTGCAATTGTCTGCCAACTGCGGTTGAAAAATACATGTCACGTATTTCGGGTCCGTTGATGGATCGAATCGACATTCATATCGAAGTCCCTGCGGTTCCGTTTGAAGAGCTTTCCAGCAACAGCACTGGGGGAACGACGAGCCAGCAGATGCGTGACGATGTTGTCAAAGCACGCGAAGCCCAGCTTGCTCGCTTCGGAAATGGTGATGTTCAGTACAACGCTCAAATGAGTAGTCGCCAAGTCCGCAAATTTTGCGAGCTAAACAAATCGTGCCAACACATGCTTCGGCACAGTGTCGAAGAAATGGGCCTGTCGGCACGCGCCCACGACAAAATCTTGCGAGTCGCTCGAACGATCGCCGACGTTGCTGGTGACGATTCGATCGATCAAGAGCATCTTGCTGAAGCAATCGGTTATCGCAGTCTAGATCGCGATCTTTGGACGTAAGCAAGCTCTTTAGGCCAACGCAACGCGATTGCCTCAACGATTGTCCCGCAGTCGTTTGCTCGTCAACTGTTTGTTAACTACCGATCTTTCGCTTGGCGGAATTCGTTGTTAGGGCTTCCCTAGACAAACTCCGGTCAACTCTGCGGTTCGGACCCAAGGGTGGTCGAGTGTGACAAGTTTCTTCTTGCCTGCGACATCCTTCAGCGGGATCGCTTCACTGCCGTCGCCGCGCGCGGCCACCATCACGCCAAAAATTCCGTTGTGTAGCAATTCGGCACACGCGGTTCCAAGACGCGTCGCCAAAATTCGATCCGCTGCCGATGGAGTACCGCCGCGCTGCAAATGCCCGAGAATTGTTAGACGCGACTCGATGCCGGTCAGCTCCTCGAGTTGTTTCGTCAGTTTGAGTGTGTGGCCCACGTGATTCTCGTGGAATTCCGCCAGCTTTGCTGAAGCTTCCTTGCGCTCCTTTTTCGAATCCGCTTCTTTATTTTGCTGCGCCAAACGTTCGATGGTCTTCGATTCCTTGTCCGTCATTGCACCTTCGGCAACCGCTACAATGCTAAATCGTCGTCCGCGACGAGCTCGTTCGCGGATCGCGGCTGCGACCGCTTCGACTGAATAGGGAATCTCAGGAATCAAAATCGCATCCGCACCTCCCGCAATACCCGCACCTAGGGCAAGCCATCCGGCTCGATGGCCCATTGTTTCGACCACAATGATCCGGTGATGACTTGTCGCCGTTGAATGCAGTCGATCGATCGCTTCGGTCACAATTTGTAACGCCGTGTCAAAACCGAACGAAGTATCGGTTCCGAAAATGTCATTGTCGATGGTTTTCGGAAGCGTGATCACATTCAATCCCGCGTCGGCCATTCGCCTAGCATTTTTCTGCGTTCCACCACCTCCAATGCAAACTACTGCATCTAGTGCATGCTTCTTGTAAGTGTCGACGGCGGCTTGAGTCATGTCCTCGGTTCGATCGCCGATAGGCATCTTATGCGGTTTGTCTCGACTGGTTCCTAGAATCGTTCCGCCATCGGTCAGAATCCCAGCCAGTTGTTCGCCACCGACACGCAAGACTCGGTCTTGTGTAAGGCCACGAAACCCGTCGCGAAACCCAAGGACCGATATGCCAAACTCGTCAATCGCCGCTTTGCCCACTCCACGAATGGCCGCGTTAAGCCCAGGACAATCACCACCGCTCGTTAGGATTCCAATCGATTTCATCTATCACGGTTCCTCTAGTCGAAAAAAAGAATGCCTCAGCGCCCCCAGTCTACTGGTACATTAGCGAAACGGAAACCGCGTTCCCTATCACGTAGAGTAACTTCATACTTTCAATCTGGAGATGGAAACGTTTCGAATCGATATAGAAATGACCGTGAACTTGCCGACGGGGCTAGTTAGCGGGCATGCGAGACAAAACGACAGGACAACGATTGATCATTTAGGGCGTCTTGGTCGCCTTCGGATTCGCAGCCATCATGGTTCGATGATGCCCAGGATTTGGCTATCCGCAATCGGTCCATAGTTTCGACTATCGACAGAGGCCGGCACATTGTCGCCGACGATATAGTATTCGGTTGGGCCTAGGGTGATGGGAAAGACGCTTTGGTCATCGTATTTGCGTAAACGGTACTCGACGGACCGAAATAGGTTCAATTCATCGAAGGATGCAATGCCGCTCGTAACGCGAACCGCCATGGGGGCTACGTCCGCCAGTTCGAGTGCTGCATTGCCGTGACTCACGCTTGCTTGGTCGCAACGGATGATCGTTGATTCGCCGATGATAACTGGGTTGGTCGTACGGGTTTCACCGTCGATGAAAAATGCGACTTCGACGGTGGCATGTGAATGGGCGTTCGACGTGATGCCGATTGCCATTCGGTCGACAAATGCCATTCGCCGGGATTCGTCTACATTGATTGGAACATCGTCCATGACAGCGGCAGCACGCATTTGGTCGTAAACCGCTTGGTGATGATAGATCAGCCAATCGTTTGCGTTGGAGGCACTCGGGGGGGTGAACCTCCATTTGCCTTCGCTACGGGTCCATCCCGAACGCGACAGTTGTGGTTGCCATCGCGATTGTTTGCGATGTGAATCGTAGTCGACGGGGAGCGTTGCTACTGATTTGTTGGGGGCAGCCGCGAGGATGTCTTCGAGTCGCTGTGTATTGACCAGCAGTCGCAAAGATTCGATTGAGATTGTGTCGCCTGGCGTGCCGAGAATCCGTTTAACACGAGGCTGCTCGTCGATGTTGGCGGCAATGATGTCTCCAAGCTGCAGCTCGGTCGGCGTGGGCACAATTTTGATTAAATCACCTTCCACTGTGACTGCCTCGCCCTGGACAAGGCTGCGTGGATGAGGCTTTCCACAATGCCAACAAGGCACTTCGTGACGTCTGAACTCAGTGGGCAGCGGCAACGTGACACCACATTCAGTGCAGTTCATTTCAAGATGTGCACCTACGAAGGTGGGGGCCATTGAATGGCCTGAAACGCGAAAGGTTGGAGGCGGGCAATCGGTTTGGAAGTCTTTGGAACATCCAAAAATGATAGCCGTCAACGCGATTATGATGGCGCCGAACGTGACCATTGCGCGAATTGAGCTCGAAACTCGCGTAATCCTGAATAGTGACAGAGCGGCTGAATTACTGCAAAAAACAGCTCGAAACGCTCGGCATGTGGTCGTTTGTGCCCTTTTTAGCATTTGACGGCCCTTTTTGTCTGCGGTAAAATGTCACAGTTAAAGGCGATTTAGTAATGTCCACTTGAAAAATTCGCCCTCGCCGATTTTGCCCGCCCGATCAAACCTGCCTCACAATCGACTACGGAATTCCTTTTCGGCTTCGCAGCCATGGCTTGCAGCACTGTTGCAGGTTCCGTTTCAAAAGTCGATGGGATGAAACACTTCCCTCGGTCTCATTATTTCCGCAAAAATCAAGTTACCGCTTTCTCATTTCGGAGAATCTCCACCATGCGTTGTTACGGAAACCCACTGAGTCGTCGCGGCTTTCTCGCTGCGGGCACCCTCGGGGGCCTTGGACTGACGTTGCCCGAATTGCTCATGCGGCAAGCCGTTGCTGAGCAGAAGCAGTACGACTTTGTCGAAGCCAAGGCAAAAAGTGTCATCCATATTTTCTTGCCTGGGGGTCTCGCTCAACAAGAATCGTTTGACCCGAAACCTTACAGTCCACTGGAATACCGCGGTGAACTGAGAACGATCAAGACGAACACCGGCGAGGAGTTCTGCGAGACGGTTCCCCAGCTAGCGAAGCGAGCGGATAAGTTTAGTATCATTCGGTCGATGTCGCACGGCGAAGCGGCGCACGAACGTGGTGTTCACAATATGTTTACCGGCTATAAGCCGAGTCCCGCACTGCGGTACCCCAGTTTTGGTTCGGTGGTCAGTCATGAATATGGCCCTCGCAACAATTTGCCTCCGTACATTTGCATCCCCAACGTCCCCAACGAATTCGCCGGTACCGGATATTTGCCGAGTAGTTTCGGAGCGTTCTCGTTGGGGGCAGACCCGACGCGCGATGATTTTAAGGTTCGCGACTTGGACTTAGCCGGCGGAGTGGACCAAGAGCGATTCGTGCAGCGCAAGAATGCGTTGGAAATTGTCAATCGTCATTTCGTTTCGACGTCGGCGGCAGACAATGTCCAAGCGATGAACACGTTCTACCAGCGCGCCTACGATTTGCTCGACACGCCTGCTGCGAAGGAGGCGTTCGACATTTCCAAAGAGGACGCCAAAATGCGAGACCGTTACGGCCGTAACCAGGCTGGACAACGGATGTTGATGGCTCGGCGTTTGGTGGAAGCCGGCTCTCGGCTGGTTACGTTGACATACGGAAGCTGGGACATGCACACCGATATTACTGCGAGCATTCGCGGACAAATGCCCGCGCTCGATGTTGCTCTTTCCACACTCCTCGATGATTTGTCCGAGCGAGGTCTGCTCGATGAAACATTGGTGATGTTGACGAGCGAGTTCGGTCGAACGCCCAAGATCAACGCGGATGCCGGTCGGGACCATTGGCCGAAAGTCTTTAGCGTGATGCTTGCTGGTGGTGGCATTAAAGGAGGCATGATTCATGGAGCATCTGATTCGACGTCGTCCGAACCCGAAGAGAACGCGGTTTCCCCCGCCGACCTCGCTACCACGATGTATCGATTACTCGGTATTGTTGCCGACAAAGAATTGATGGCTCCCGGAGATCGCCCTATCGAAATCGTCGATGGTGGAAAGTTGATCGAACCGCTGATGGTCTAAGCCCATCGGTATGAGGCTGCATTGGAAGCTGATCTGTTTTGCACGGTTGCATTTCGTCCCCAATCCAAACCAACTGCCACGACTATGAAACCAAGCTTCCGGCACACAGCGATCTTCCTGGTTGCGATTTGCTTTGCTTCTTCCAACGCGTTTGCGACGTTTCCGATTGTCGAACGACTGAGCCCGCTTGGGGTCGTTCGCGGGGAAGAGTCGACGATCACGCTGGTAGGAAAGCGTGTTGGTGATGCCCACCAAGTCCTGACGGATTTGTCCGGTATTACGATCATCGAAGTCAAGCCGATCGATAACCAAAAGGTCGAAGTGAAATTGAAGGCGGATGCCACGCTTGCACCTGGTTTGTACCCGATTCGGTTGGTGACTAAGGGGGGAATCGCGAATCTAAGACTGTTGGGCGTCGGAACGATGCCAATCGTCAACGAAACGGAACCGAATAGCGATTTCAACAAGTCACAGCCGATCGAATTGAATCGAACCGTTGAAGGAGTCATTGATCGCGAAGATGTCGATCACTTTCAAGTGAAACTTGCTGCAGGCCAAACACTCAACGCCGAGATCGAAGGGATTCGGCTTGCCTATTCGCTCAACAACCGAAACATTCTCGATCCTTACATTGCCATCTTGGATGAACGTCGTTTTGAAGTCGCCTCAAGTGACGATTCCGCATTGCTCGGCCAAGACGGCGTTTGTTCTTTCACCGCTACCGAAGCGGGTACCTACACGGTGTTGGTCCGAGACAGTTCCTTCGGCGGTAGTTCGGTTTGCGGCTATCGCCTGCACGTCGGCACGTTTCCGCGACCGGTTGCAGCGATTCCCGGCGGTGGACTTCCTGGTTCAACGCTCAACGCAAAACTCATCGCACTCGATGGCGATTCTTCGGACGCAGCGGTTCTCTTGCCCAGTAAACCAGAGGAAAGATGGCCTGTTGTCACAGAAAACGAACACGGTATCTCGCCATCGCCAAATTGGATTCGCGTGAATTCGCTCCCCGTGATGGTCGAGCAAGAACCGAACAACGATTCCCGAAAACCGAATGTGTTCACTGTCCCCGCAGCCTTTTGCGGGACGGTTGATCAAGCAAATGATTTCGATTGTTTCGGGTTCGAATGCAAAAAGGGCGAGAAGTACCGGATAGCGGTTTTCTCGCGAGATGTGCTCCGCTCGCCGCTCGATGCCGTTGTCAACGTCTTTGATCCAAACAATAAGGGGGTTCTTTATTCTGATGATATTGCTGGGAAAATGGATCCGTTTCTTGAACTAAACGTTGCCACCGACGGAATGCACACTGTTCGTATTTTTGATCATTTGCGAGGCGGAGGCCCAAGTCATCAATATCGAATCGAAGTGACCAAATCGAATCCCGAGTTTGATTTATCGCTTAAGGAGCTTCGACGTGATGAAGCACAAGTCGTCTCGGTCCCAATTGGTGGTCAAATGGCGATGATGGTCACTGCGGCGCGGCGCGGATACAATGGTGAGATCAATATGGAATTGGCTGGACTTCCTGATAAGGTGACACCCACAACCTACCCGATTCCGGCTGGGCGGCCTGAAATCCCGATTCTGTTGACCGCCACTTCGGACGCCACGCATTCCGCTTCGTTGTTTGAAATCGCCGCCGTTGGTAACGAAAAGAATCCAGGCGTCATCGGTGAGCTTGGCCAGACGCACAAGTTGGTCGCTGGGCAAAATCGCCGCGTCATGTGGGGCTACACGACCGATCGAGCCGCCGTTGCAGTTACGGATGCGGCTCCCTTTTCCATTGAATTTGTTCAACCAAAAACGGCGATTGTTCGAAATGGAAGCAAGAGTTTGGTCGTAAGGATCAACAAGAAGGATGGCTTCGATGAGGCTGTCTCTTTCAAGACGCTTTACAATCCGCCGGGCATCGGGATCAACAACAGTCGCACAATCGCCAAAGGTAAAACGGAAGTCGAAATTCCGATTACGGCAAACGGTGGTGCCGCAATCGGTTCATGGCCATTGATCATGATCGCAAAGTATTCGACGAAAAATGGCCCCGCTGAAATGGCGACGCCTCCGATTATGTTGGACATCCAAAGCCAGCTTTTTAAGTTCCAGTTTCCTCGTGCTACGGCGGAATTGGGAACCGAAGCGGTTGTTGCGGTGGATGTTGAAGTGCTCGGTGATTTGCCTGGCAAAGCCGAAGTGCAGTTAGTCGGAATTCCGAACGGCGTGACAAGTCCCGCCGCCGTTCAACAAGTCACGAAAGAGACCACGTCGCTTACTTTCCCCATTGTCGTTGCTGCGGATGCAAAGCCTGGTAACCACAAAACCTTGGTATGCCAAGCGAGGGTGAAAGTGGGCGACGAAGTGATTGTTCAAACGGTTGGTACCGGTGAACTTCGGGTCGATAAGCCGCTTCCCCCTAAGGTCGAAGAAGCCCCCAAAGTCAAAGAGGCTCCGAAGCCTGTCGAAAAGAAGCCTGTGCAAGCCAAACCGTTGACGCGGATTGAGCAACTTCGACAAATGAAGAAGGAACAAAGATGAACACACATTTGCATAAGTCACTTTGCTTTGTTGTAGCGGCGATGGTAAGCGTATTCTCCGTGCCTTGCTTGCTCGCACTGGCGGAGGGTCCGGAGTCGTTGACATCGATCCGTGACGCTACTGCGAAACCTGACATCGTGGTGTATCCGGAAGAGATCAAGCTTGGCTCGGCGCGTGATTTCCAGTCCTTCGTTGCTGTGCTTCGACGCGACGATGGCATCACCGAAGACGCTAGCGAGCGAATCGATTGGTCGATCGCGGACCCTTCGAAGGCTCGTCGCGAGGGCTTTGTGCTGTTTCCTGTTGCGGATGGGCAAACCGAATTGGTAGCCAAATACGCGGGTTCCGAAGTCCGGATTCCAATCGTAGTCTCCGGTGCAACATTGCGGCCGGATGTTAGTTTCACAAAAGACGTCATGCCCGTGCTCACTCGGTCGGGCTGTAATACGGGTTCGTGCCATGGGGCGGCACGAGGGAAAGATGGGTTTCGATTGAGTTTGTTCGGTTTTGATCCCGATGGAGATTACTTTCGCGTGACTCGCGAGATCGGTTTTCGCCGCATTAACTTGGCCATTCCCGAAGAGAGTCTGTTTCTGAAAAAGGCAATCGGAGCGGTCCCGCACACAGGTGGAAAACTGTTTAATCCCGCTTCGGATTACTACGCGACCATATTGGAATGGCTTCAAAAGGGCGGCAACGGTGATGCCGCGGATGCACGTCCGCCCACGGTTGCGTCGCTCGCAATCTTTCCGCCGCAAGCGGTGATTGAGGGCGAAGGGGCAAAACAACGATTCGTTGCAGTGGCGACTTACAGTGACGGGACGACTCGCGATGTGACGCGTCTTGCCGCATTCAATTCGAATAACTCGGGTACCGCAGCGATCGACGATATTGGGGTCGTCACGGCGGGGCGTCGCGGCGAGGCCTTCGTGATGGCTCGGTTTGATACGCATACGGTCGGAAGCCAAGTGTTGGCTTTGCCAAATGATTTAGAATATTCTGCCCCACCGATCGAGGGCGATACGATCGATACTCTTGTCGGCAAGAAATTACAGCAGCTGCGGATACTGCCTAGCGGTCGGTGTTCGGACAAAGAGTTCTTGAGACGAGTGACGATCGACATTACTGGACTTCTGCCAACCGAAGATGAGTACGCCAAGTTCATTGCGGATACTGCTGCGGATAAGCGTGCCGCGGTTATTAATCAATTGCTCGAGCGAAAAGAGTTCAGCGAAATTTGGGCGATGAAATTCGCCCAACTCTTGATGATTAAAAGTACGAATCAGGTGAGCTATAAATCGGCGTTCTTGTATGCGAATTGGTTGACGGATAAGTTCGCACGCAACGTTCCGATTGACCAAATGGTCCGCGAATTGTTGACCAGCACGGGCGGGACGTTCGCGTCGCCGGCCACTAATTTTTACGAAATCGAACCGGACACATTGAAGACCGCTGAAAACGTGGCACAGGTTTTCATGGGCATTCGCACGCAGTGTGCGCAGTGTCATAATCATCCGTTCGACCGCTGGACCCAAAATGATTACTACGGATTTGCTTCGTTTTTTTCCCAAGTTGGCCGCAAACAAGCTGAAGATTACCGGGAAAAGATTGTCTTTAATCGATTTAGTGGCGAAGTAAAGCATCCACTGAGCGGAAAACCACTCCCGCCAAAATTCCTTGGCGGGGAAGCACCCAATACAAAAGGGAAAGATCGCCGGGAAGTCGTCGCTAATTGGTTAACGAGTCCCGATAACGAGTTCTTTGCGCCCTCAGTGGCGAATCGAGTTTGGGCTCACTTTATGGGAGTCGGAATCGTTGACCAAGTTGACGACATTCGTGTCAGTAACCCGCCGAGTAATCCTGAACTTTTCGATGTATTGGGCAAAAAATTGGTCGAGTATAAATTCGATCTTCGCTCCTTAGTTCGTGATATTTGTAATAGCGAGGCCTATCAACGATCGAGTCAACCGAATGAGTCGAATGTTCATGATACCCGCAACTATGCTTATGCCGTTGTCCGTCGGATTCCTGCCGAGAACTTGCTCGATTGTCTGTGCCAAGTGACCGACTCCGCTGACAAGTTTCGCGGATTGCCGTTGGGGGCTACCGCGGTTCAGATTGCCGACGGGGCAACGTCGAACTACTTCCTTGATGCTTTCGGACGCTCGCCAAGAGCAACCGTTTGTGAATGCGAAGCATCCACGGCGCCGTCCTTGTCCCAAGCATTGCATCTATTGAACGGCAATTCAGTCAGTAACAAAATCAACCAAGGCAAGGTTCTTCAGAGATGGGTACGAGACGAAAAACTTAGTAAAGAACAAGTCATTGATCGGATTTACGTCCGATGCATGTCAAGGCAACCGACTTCCGATGAGAAGCAGGAACTTATCGGTTCGGTCCCAGATCAAGGTGATCCCTTGCCAGCACTAACAGATATCTTTTGGGCGGTACTCAATAGCCGCGAATTCGCATTCAACCATTGACGTTTGCTACCATGATCCGACCGTTTCTAAATCGCATGTTTGTTTCTTGTGTTCTCTTCATTGGCTTGTCTGTTATTGGCTTTGGCCAAGATAAAGAAGCGAAGATCACCTATGAGGAACACATCAAGCCTGTCTTTCGCCAACACTGCTTTAGTTGTCATAACCAGGGCGAGAAAAAGGGAGGGCTTGCTCTCGATTCTTATTTGGCATTGATCGAAGGTGGAGGAAGTGGCGAGATTGTCTACGACGATGGCGATGTGTCGGGGAGCCGTCTGTGGCAGTTGGTCAACCATGACGACACGCCGATCATGCCCCCCAATCAAGACAAAATTCCTGCGGAACAATTGGCGTTAGTGCAGCAGTGGATCGAAGGTGGCGTGCTTGAAAACTCAGGTTCCAAGGCGAAGGAGAAAAAGAAGAACGCATTGGCATTTGTTGCTAGTACCGGTGGTAAACCCGAGGGTCCGGCGGCGATGCCTGAGTCGATTTCTCAACGGGTCCCGGTCGTTACGGAGCGTGCGTCTGCGATCACCGCGATCGGAACAAGTTCGTGGGCGCCACTGGTGGCAATCGCTGGCCAAAATCAAATCTCGTTGTACAACACGGATACGGCGGAACTGCTTGGTGTGTTACCGTTTGAGGAAGGGATCGCCCAATCATTGCGATTTAGTCGCGATGGAAGCTTTTTAATCGCTGGCGGAGGGACGCATGCGTTACAGGGAATCGTAGCGATCTTTGACGTCAAGACGGGAGAGCGAGTGGCCACTGTCGGCGATGAACTTGATGTCGTTTTTGATGCTGACATCAATGCTTCGATGACGCGAGTTGCGTTGGGTGGACCGCAAAAGATGCTGCGGGTTTACGATGCAACCAATGGCGAATTGGTTTTCGATTTAAAGAAACATACCGATTGGATCTACGCAGTCGCCTACAGCCCCGATGGGGTGCTGATTGCATCAGGTGATCGATCAGCGGGACTTTGTTTATGGGAAGCCGACACCGGCCGACTCTATATGGACCTGAACGAACACAAAGATTCGATCAACGCGGTGGCGTGGCGAGACGATTCGAATGTGTTTGCAAGTGCGAGTGATGATGGCACGGTCAAAATTTGGGATATCAACCAAGGTAACGTCATCAAGTCGTTTAATGCCCATGGCGGCGGCGTTACGGATGTCACATTCGACCATGACGGACGATTGATTACAGCAGGGAAAGACAATCGGGTGAAGTTATGGGATCCAAGCGGCAACCATATTCGCGATTTTGAACCGAATGCTGAAGTCGTACTCGAAGCAGCGATCAGTTACGACGGCAAGCGAGTGGTCTATGGCGATTGGACGGGGCAAGTCCTGTGTGCTCTCACCGACAATCCAGCGACGCGGCAACCGCTCCCAGCGAACCCGCCATCGGTGGAACAACGAATCAAGGACACGGACGCTCGTATCGCACAGGTTCAAGCCGAACTTGAACCTGTGAAGTTAGCGATGGATGCCGCAACGAATGCGGTTGAGGCAGCCCAAAAACCGATTGACGAATTAAACGCGAAAATTGCTGCGGCAAAAGCGGAATCAGACAAAGCAACCGTCGCTGGCGAATCCGCGAAGAAACGGATCGCGGAGCTTGACACCCAGCTAAGCACGTTAACCGATTCGTCGCGAGACAAGCATGACGCGGTCATCGCGGCTCGATTCAAGGCGAAGGAAGGGGCAACAAATGCCGAAGTCGTCGCTACATCGGAGCAATTGCTCGCCGACGAGCTAAATCAATTAGCAAACCTGCGTCGAGAACGAATCGCTTCGGAAGCGGCTATCAAGACGAACGCCCAATTGTCCGAAGCCAAGTTGGCGGAAGCTTCGAAACTTGCCGAAGGGCTTCCAGCTCTGGCCGAGGCATTAACCAAAGCTCAAAACGCCGCCAACCAGGCCAAACAAGCGTACGAACCTATCGCTGCACGTCTCCGTTCTTGGCAAGCCAAACGAAGTCAGTTGTCCGAAGCGATCCAGGACGTGAACTGAGTTTGGTTCCAAGTTCGAGTGCCAGAGATTCACGAGTCTCGCAATGATAGCCGGACGGCTAACGGTGATTTACTTCGTTTTTCGGCGGCGCGTGATGAGTGCGTGCATCACGTCGCTGCGACGAACGACCCCTTGCAATTCATTTGGTTCCCCTCGGGTAACCACGGGAATGCAATCGTCGGTCTCGGCTTCAAATAACTCAAACGCTCGCGCCGCCAAATCATCGGGAAAAAGTACTGAATCGGTTTCGCTAACCAAGTCTTCGGCTCGGACTAATTGCGTCACGCTGTCGTCGAACATCACATTGCTTAGTAGCGGATAGCGAATCACACCCACTACTCGCATCTTATCATCAACGACAGGATAGGTATTGTCGTTACTATGTTCAATGTGAGAAATGACTGCTTCGAAATCGGCCGATTGATGAATTCCTTTTGTCTTGCGTAACAAATCGCTGACTTTCACCTTGCGTCCACGCTCCGACTTGTTTTCGCTTGGCGAGTGATGACGTCCGAGTCCGAGGCGGAATCGATCGGCCAATTCGCGGACTTGTTCCGATGGTGTTCGGTGTGTGTGATGGATCGCTTGAGCTAGCGGAACTTCGCCGGTTCGCAAGAGCGATTGGCGGATGAAGAGTGGGCCGATGATTTCAAACAATACCACAGATCCGAGGATGATGTCTTGGATCGGTTTGCCAAGCTCGGGGTCACGCGATACCGCGATCGATGAAAGTGCGATTGCGGCACCGGCTTGGGCGAAAAGACAACTGCCGAGCCAATGTCGCACTTCGAGCGGTTGACGGGTAGCACGGGCGGCGGCGTAGACACCCACCCACTTTCCTGACATTCGCAGCAGAATGTAAACCGCGCCAATCATGCCGGCAGCTAAGAAGGCTCTGATGTCAAGTTGTGTTCCATGCACAGCAAAAAAAACAACGGCGAGAAGGCCTGAAAGGTGGTCCAACTCATCAACAATCTTGCCTTTCATTTCGGATGTGTTTGCTACCGTGACTCCCATGACCAAAAACGTGATCATGTAGGGAATGTCAAACGATTCACAAACGCCAAGCAAGAACGTGGTGGTGGCGACCAGAAGGACCAACCAGCGCGTCATCCGCAGTAAGCCGCAACCATAACTGACAATCAAACCACCAGCCAACCCAAGCATGACCGAGCCCGCAATGTCGGTCAGCAGGACGCCGACCTGACTGCCGAGCGAAACATCCAATTTGCCTTGGATCAAATGAATCGCCAAGAATGCGAATTCAAACATAATGATGCAGGCAAAGTTATTCATCGCGACGAGAAAACCGGTGCTCTCGGTTACCGGGCCTTCGGAACGAAACTCTTTGAGCACCAAAACCGTTGTGGCCGGGGCGGTTGCCACCGCAAGACATCCGAGCAAAATCGCCGTGCCGCCCGAGCAACCGAAGACTCTTAATCCGATGGTCACAAGGGCGCAGGTGACGAGGATTTCGACAGCAGAAATGGTTAGGCAGTGCCCGGCGATTCGGCGAACTTTTTTGAACGTGAATTCGCAACCGAGATTAAACAACACCACTGCCATCGCAAATTCAAGCACCGGTTCAAAACCGTCGACATGATCCATCGGGATCAAATCGAGCATGCTTGGGCCAACGACCAAGCCGACCAATAAGAAAGCCGTCACCTTGGGTAGATGCAGCAGGTCAGCAAAGACGCCTGCGGCTAGGCATGCGCCTAACAGCAGGCCGAGTGTGCTGGCGATATGTAAATGGAAATCATCCATCGATTACACCTTCGAGGAATCCATGGATGTCTCCCAATGGCCGTCGGTCGGATGCTTCGCGACGGCCGTTAATGGTCGTCGTCGAATCACCACTATATTGATTACGCGGCTGAAAAGACTGCGAATTTCTCCATCATGCTATCCACAATGGGTTTCAAAATCGTACCGACCCCTGGAATTGCCAGGACTTGGTCAATCTTTTCTTGAAGCCCTGGAAGCAGTTTCCCAATCATACCACCAACCGTTGACTTCACAGCGTCCGGTGCCTGCTCGTACATTTTTGCAGAGGCCCCTAAACTTTCGTTAATCTTTTCTAGTTCGGGAAGCTGGGTTTCTGCGGATGCAGCATCGTTGACTTTCCCAAAAATCGCACTCAATTGGTCGACACTTGATGTCAAGTTGGTACCAAGATCCGCCATCCCCGATATTTCGGAGAGGCCCGGTACTTCAGGGACGCCCGGTACTTCAGGGACGCCCGCCTCAATCCCCAGATCTTCTAATTCGATATTTTCATTCTCTGCTCCACCTTTGAACATCGAAAGGCCGAGCCATCCAAGAAGACCGAGAATTGCCAGTGGGAGTAGGATCTTCATCAATCCGCCACCACTACTTTCGGGTGCCGAATGTGTGGGTGCCGGAGCAGGTGAGGGGGAGGGGGCCGAGAGTCCTAGCGACCCAAGTCCGAGTGTGTCTGAAATACCGGCCGGCAACGCTTTGGCCACGCTGTCTTTCTGAGACATCAACAAATTTTGCATGCCACCGGCATCGAGTCCCATCGTTCGTTTTTGTTTGCCAAGGAAACTCATGATGAGCGGCAATGCTAAACCGAGCAGCGATGTCGTGCTCTTTCCGCTCATGCCGGAAAGCTTCCCAATGATATCCACGACACCACCCACTTTGTCGCCAAAAAGCATGCCAACCAAACCGGAACCTAACTTGCTAACCGCACTGACATCACCACCGCCACCGAGCATGTCACCGATGTTATCGAGCAAGCTACCGTCATAGTCATCTTGATCGAGTGTTTCGTTGATTTTTTCCGCGCCGCCTGGCGCGGATGCTTGTTTCATCAGTCCACCGAGCACGGTTGGCAAAATGGCTTCCAGTCCTTTGCTGGTTGCTTGCGGGCTTTCACCCAACGAACCGCCGATTTTCCCTGCGAGTTGTCCCACAACTTGACTCTTCAAAAGTTCCATCAAATCGATTGACATGTTTTCTTCCCAGCTTGTAAATGAAACCTCAGTCGTCTGCACATCTATGCGAAGTGAAAACGCTTTGCTTCCCCCGAACATTTGAGCCACGCACACTGCACGACCAATACATGCAAATATAGGGGTTTGCAAAGGCCTACGTCGAGTAGTTCAATGATCGATCGATGTCAAAACCGCTAAAAACCCGCGAATAAAATCCTAGTTGGACAATTAGTCTAACCAAATTACTTCGACATGATCTTAATGCGATTGCTTACGAAAAGTACTTTGGGTCAAGTGAAGGATTCAAGTGTGTCGCACTCGATTGATTATGAGCGACTGACCTTATCTCTAGGGAAGTTAGTCGTTCATGTTGCGATCAATTTTTGCTTTTCCAACGAGGGTTTATGTGGACCCACCTTTGCTAATCCAGTCAGAAAAAAACACTGGCGTTGTCGTGACACGTCGTACTACGTCGATTGGCCGGTTTGGCTACAATTAGAGGAGTGGATGGTTACGTAGTCGCATTTGTTTTTGTTCGGAGAGAAAAAATTGCAGCAATCGAGGGTAGTCGTCCGCGAATGTGCCGATGCATATCTGGCCGAAACGATCCGCATTCGCTTAGCGAACGAGGGGATATCGGCTCTGATTACCGGTACCGACCCGGTTGCTGCTCTCGGGTTTGGTGGTGCTGCGACCAACCGACTCGTTCGCGTCGAAGTGGCGGAATCGGATTGTTTACGAGCGATCGAGATTCTGCAAAACGACGAACAGCTTCTGTCTACGGCGGGTCCGTGGATCTGTTCACGATGCGGTGAGCAAAATGAACCTGCGTTTGAAGTCTGTTGGAGCTGCAATAAACATCGTAGCGATGAAGATAGCCAGGGTAGAATTGCAGAGAAGTTTGATCGAGAAAACCAGAATCAAGGCTTCGGAGAGTCAGAAGCCACGAACGGTTTCACGATTCCTCAGACGAACTCGTCTCCTATGGGCAGCTCTGATAATCCCTATGCACCGCCAGCGGTGGTTCCTGACAAAGGCTTGTCCAAATTGGCAAGAGAACGTTTTTCCTCGGAGCGGAGCGAGCGAATTGAAGAAGAAACACGGCGCGTGTTTTACTCGTCGATCATCGGACTCTTGATGCTTCCGCCCCTGGTCAACATCTATTCTCTTTACCTTACTCTTACGATTCCACACGGTGCATTTAAGTTTCCATCTTCGCGACGTCGGTTGATCGCCGCTTCGTTTATCAACGGATTGAGCATCGCTTCATGGGGATTTGTCTGGCTTTCTCAGCTTGATCTACTTTAGTCTGCTCACCGAAACAACGAGGCATCGTTTGTAACCATGCAGTACGTCGAACTTCACTGCAAAAGCAACTTCTCGTTCTTAGAAGGGGCGTCGCATCCCGATGAACTCGTCGAGCGAGCGGCGGAGCTTGGATATCGTGGAATCGCGCTGACCGACAAGGCATCCTTCGCAGGAATCGTGCGTGGTCATATTCCCGCGAAAGAAGCCGGTATCCAGTACATCGTGGGGGCCGAAATCGAACCGTCCGATGGGCCACCGGTGGTCCTTTGGCCTACAGACCGTGCTGCCTATGGACAAATTTGCCGCTTGATCTCGCTTGGTCGCATGCGGGCGGAAAAAGGGCATTGCGACCTGAGTTGGAACGACATTGCCGAGCATAGCAAAGGGACGATCGCTGCGGCAGTGCCGACCGAACGATGTTCGGGGCGTTTTTTGCGTCAAAAGCTTCGCGATGCATTCGCAGATCGTGCCTACCTTTTGTTAGAGATGCACCTTGGTGTCGATGACCGCGAAAAGGCGAAGCGACTCGCCGAATTATCGCTAAAGAACGATGTGCCGTTGGTCGCTGCCGGTGGCGTCTACTATCACTCAGCCGAACGGATGCTGATGCATGACTGTGTCACTGCGATTCGGACCGGAACGACGATCGATCAGGTTCACGGGCAGCGGTTAGCCAACAGCCAATTCGGGCTTCGCTCTCTTGCGGACATCGCCAACCTGTTTCGTTATACGCCCGACGCAATTGCACGTACGGTCGAGATCGCTGATCAATGCAAGTTTTCGCTCGATGAACTACGTTACGAATACCCGATCGAATTGGCGCCCGAAGGTAGAACGCCGATAGAGCATTTGAAGCGATTGACGTGGGAAGGAGCTAAACAGCGTTGGCCCGGCGGAGTCCCGGAAAAGATGATCGAATCGATTCGCCATGAAATGAGATTGATCGAAGATTTGGATTATGAGGCCTACTTCTTGACCGTTTGGGATCTCGTCCGCTTTGCACGCGAATGCAATATTTTGTGCCAAGGTCGTGGTTCGGCAGCCAATTCAACCGTCTGTTATTGTTTGGGGATCACCAGTGTCGACCCCAGTCAAAGCGATCTGCTGTTTGAGCGTTTTATTAGTCGCGAACGCAACGAAGCTCCCGATATTGATGTCGATTTTGAACACCAACGTCGCGAAGAAGTAATCCAGTATCTTTATGCGAAATACGGGCGTCATCGAGCCGGCTTGACAGCGGTAGTGACAACCTATCGCACCCGTAGTGCGATTCGCGAAGTAGGCAAAGCTCTCGGCGTGTCGCCTGACCAACTCGATTCGCTTTCCAAGCATGCTCGTGGCTACGATCGGGAATCAAGTTTCGTTGACAAATGCGTTCAAGCGGGCTTCGACAGCGAGAGCGAGATTGGTAAACGCTTTGTATATCTTGTGCAAACGCTTGTTGGTTTTCCACGGCATTTGTCTCAGCACGTTGGTGGGATGGTGATGACGCAAGGCGACTTGTGTGAATTGTGTCCGATCGAGAATGCGGCGATGGATGCGCGAACGGTTATCCAGTGGAACAAGGATGACCTTGACGATCTTGGAATTTTGAAAGTGGATGTTCTGGCTCTTGGGATGCTCTCGGCAATTCGGCGATGTTTCGAATTAGTATCGCGTCATTATGGGCAAAATTTATCGCTATCGACGATTCCGCCTGATGATACTGCAACCTATGACATGATTTGTGCTGCCGACACGGTGGGAGTTTTTCAAATCGAAAGTCGCGCACAAATGAGCATGCTGCCGCGATTGAAACCGAGGTGCTACTACGACCTAGTGGTCGAAGTGGCGATCGTTCGTCCAGGGCCGATTCAAGGCAACATGGTTCATCCTTATTTGAAGGCTCGCGAAAATCCTGAATCCGCGGTTTATCCGAATGAAGCGATTCGGGGTGTGCTCGAAAAAACATTGGGCGTTCCCATTTTTCAAGAACAAGCGATGCGATTAGCAGTCGTTGCAGCTGGTTTTACGCCGGGCGAAGCAGACCAATTGCGGCGTGCGATGGCGGCTTGGCGTCGGCCTGGGGTAATCGACCGGTTTCGCATTAAATTGCTTGATGGCATGCGTGAAACCGGATTGACGGACGAATTTGCAGAACATGTCTTCAACCAAATTCGCGGTTTTGGAGAGTACGGTTTTCCGGAATCCCACGCGGCTAGCTTTGCGCTACTGGTGTATGCGTCTTGCTATTTGAAGCGGCATTATCCGGCTGCGTTCTGTGTTGCAATTCTAAACAGTCAGCCCATGGGATTTTATGCCCCTGCCCAATTGGTCGCTGATGCAAAAAAGCATGGCGTCGAGGCATTGCCGTTGTGCGTCAACCGTAGCGATTGGGAATCGAAGCTTGAAGACCAAACCAATGGCAGAACGCCACGAATTCGCTTGGGGTTGCACCTGATTCGCGGACTTGGTCAAAAACCGACTCAGCACGTCATTGAAGAAAGAGTCCTAAACGGTCGATTTAAAACCATTGCAGAATTAGTTCGCCGCACTGGAATCAAGAAGTCGACCGTCGCGACCCTTGCTGATGCAGATGCACTACATGATATTGCGGGTGATCGAAGGCTTGCGATTTGGCAATCATTGGCGGAGGAGCAGAAGCCCCAGTCGCGACCGTTGTTGGAGCAGCAAACGGACGAAGAATGGATTCCTGAGGAGTTAAAAGTGATGACGTCGGAGGAGGAGGTCCATGCGGATTACCATACGACCGGAATGAGTTTGAAGGCTCACCCGCTATCGTTTGTTCGTGATAAGCTAGACACCATGCGATGTGTTCGAGCCAGCGACTTGCCGACACTACGTGATGGTCGTCATGTGCGAGTCGCCGGATTAGTGCTCGTATTGCAACGTCCTGGAACGGCGAAAGGAATTACATTTGTTACGATTGAAGACGAAACAGGATCGATGAATCTTGTCTTCTTTCCTGCGGTTTGGAAGCGATTTTATTCGATCGCCCAATCCAGAACTGCGTGGCTGGTCGATGGCAAACTCGAAAACCGTGAAGGCGTCATTCACGTGATTGTGGGACGCATTGCCGAGCTTGATGATGACGCTGGCTCGATCGACCAACGATCAAGGCACTTTCGCTAAGGGCTTCGAAAACGATCAGAATCTTTGATGTCTAGGGATTCAAGTGGAAACCAATTGCAAGTGGGCGAACTGCTGCTGCAAAACATTGCCCACACAACATTGTCCACTTGCCTTTTTTCCAGTTCACGGCCTTTGCTAGCATTTCATTTTACTGATTTCTTTCCAAACTGGTGTTTGTGTTTCTTTCGATCTGCGATATCTTCCCAACCTAGAGGGCAAGCTGCTCGAACGGAATCAATTGTGCGTCTCGTGGACGTGTTCGACAAGATGTCGGACGCTTGCCTCGTTAGCCTATCTCCTACGACTTCGTCATAGAGGTCGATGGCGAGGGTCAACAGGCATCTCTGGGCTCAAAATACAGGGGCATATTCCTTAAGAGCTCTTCAGAATGGAGACCTTCCCATGCTCGTCCTATCTCGAAAAAAAAATCAAAGTCTACGATTCCCCAACCTTGACATCACGATCGAAATACTTCGTGTCGATGGCAAAACGGTGCGAGTTGGGGTAGATGCTCCTCGTGATATTCGCATTCTTCGCGGTGAATTGCCTGATTCAGAGGACATTGAACAAGAAAAGGCGGAAGCGGAGCTGGCCGCTGAAAAAGAAGGCCATGCACGGCATGAACTTCGCAATCGGCTCAACACGGCAAACTTGGCTTTGCATTTGTTGCAGCGTCAGTTGGATCTTGGCCGGATTAGCGATGCCGAGCAAACGCTTGTCCGCGCAGTTGAATCGCTGGCGGAACTAGACCGTTTGGCCGCCGAGCCAGTATCGACTCGCCAAGAACTCAAAGTGGATGGGACTTGCCGGGCGCTACTCGTCGAAGACAACGACAACGAGCGTCAATTGATGGCTGGTTTCTTGGAGCTTTGCGGTTACAAGGTCGATGCGGTCGAGGACGGGGTCGCGGCGATGGAGTACTTGGAAACTCACGAACGTCCCGACATTGTGCTCTTGGATATGCATATGCCACGAATGGATGGGCCGAAAACCGTTTCCGCAATCCGCAGCAACCCTGATTACGAAGGGATCAAGCTGTTCGCCGTCAGTGGAGCGGAGCAACAACTGGTTCCGACTGGCGACCAAGGTGTCGATCATTGGTTTTCCAAGCCGATCAAACCAGATGAATTTGCTCATGATTTAGCCGAAGAAGTCACCCGGACTTGTTTTTCTTAAGGTTACATCAGGGTTTCCGATTCTGCTTCCTTGCGTGCCAGCTTCCTTGCCATCCGGCTAGGCGTCCGCTTAGCGAAGGCGGCAATGGGCCGCGCACCGTCATAGGGCCGCGACCGTGTTTTCTTATGGGTTCTGGCGGCCGATGGCACGACGGAAGGATTCGAACGCGTCGCGATAGGCTGCGGGTGGTGGCGTGCGATTTCCCGCGTCCCTCAGTCCTCGCAGTGCATCGGCTTGTTCCTGGCGGCGAGTGGTCGATTGGGTTGGAGGGCGAATACCGAGGCTTTCAAGCGATTCCGCCAAATCACGTTGCTGCTCTGAATCGACGTTATCAATTTGCCGCACGTTTTTCCACCGGTCTGCGAAGCGCTGCAAGTCGTTCTCGCTCCAATTCAAATCATCAAGCAAATTTTGGTCCGGTGAGTCACGGGTTTCTTCGAGATAGTCGAGAACCATGTCGGTTGCCTTCTTTGCGTAGTCAAGGTCAACCGGATTGGGCGTCGTGGGTGGCTCCGAAATATCGCCCCCGATGTCCGTTCCTGTTGCATCGCCGCTAGACCCTTGCGATGCAGATGAAGGATTGGTTGAGGCTTGTGACGACGGATTTGAACCGTTCGGTGGAGGCGATTGGGATGAGGAATCTTGCATGGACGGTTGCTTCGACTCGCTCGGTTGTGCATCGCTACCTGTCTTTGCGTCATTCCTCTGGGGATCTTCGCCGGACGATCCGTCATTGGCCGGTTGCGCTGAACTGTCGCCTTGCTGATCGGATGACTGGCCCTGCTCTCCAGACTTTCCTTGCTCACCCGAATTACCTGTTTGTTCTTGGCCGGATTGCTTATCGCCAGTGGATTGTGAGTCCGTTCCTTGCTTGCCGTCGCTCGACTGTTTCTCGGCACTGCCTGTTTGGTTTATTGAATCGCCCTGTTCGCTGCCTTGCTGTTCGCTGCCTTGCTGTTCGCTACCTTGCTGTTCGCTACCTTGCTGTTCGCTGCCTTGCTGTTCGCTGCCAGTAGGTTGATCGCTGCCAGAGCCCTCTGGTTGGCTGGTACCTTCTTCGGCACCCTGTTTGCCACTTGCAGATTGTTGGTTTTCGTCGTCCTGCTGATTCCCTGAGTCTTGCTCATCGTCACCTTGGGGCGAATCGTTCTCGGATGCTTGGTCGGATTTGTTTTGGGGATCGTTCTGGGGTGTCTGTTTGCCTTGTGATCCTTGTCCCGATTGTTCGTTCTTCTTTTTGTCAAGGTAATCACGAATGCGTTCAAATGCTTCACCGTCATGCTGTGGCGGGCCGCTTTCGGACTCCGGTGTTCCTTGCTGGTTGCTCGATTGGCCTTGTTGTGAGGTACCTTGCTGGCCCTCGCGGGTCCCCGCTCGCTGCTGCTGGTGGCTTTCTTTCGACTCTGTTCCATTCGAATTTGTACCGTTTGTCTCAGTACCGTTTGTCTCAGCGCCGTTTGTCTCCGCACCGTTTGCCTCCGCACCGCTTGCCTCCGCACCGTCGGGTTGAGGCTCACCGTTTTGAGTGGGGTCACTTGGCTCCGTCCCGGTTTGTTCGGACGATTGCCCCTGTTGCGGTTGTGCCTCGCTACCCTGGTTGTTCGTATCGGGTGAGCCATTCGGAGAAGAGGGGTTCATGCCGTCATTGGCATTGTTGTCTCCCGTCTGCGGTTGATTCTGCTGGTTTTGATTAGAGTCGGACGCATTCCCGTTGCTTTTTGGATCCCCGGACGGTGAGTCGCTTTCGGCACCACCTTGCGAGTCGTTCTTTGAACCGTCTTGTTGTTTTTCTTGTGATTCCCCTTCGCCACCGGAGCTGCTACTTCCCCCAGAGCCTTCCGAATCGCCCTCTTGTTTTTCACCTGATTGCTCACCACTTCCACCCGATGAGCCTCCTTGGCCCCCTTCGGATTGTTGTTGCCCTGTTGAGTCAGTGGCGGGGCTTTCATCGGGTGCAGAAATCCCATCACCTGACTCGGGTTCCTCGCTTGGTGAACCACTACTCATCGTGATGTTCAGTTCCACTGGATCGGTCATTGTGACATTCGCTTCGACAAGCGGATCGTTATCGTCAAGTCGGTTATCGGTCGCGATTGCGATCACTTGAACTGAATCACCGACTCGCAAAAAATGTTCGAGTGGTCGAAAGCGATATTCGGCGATTTGATTCCCAGTGGCTCCGCTTGTTTCTTCCCATAGTGTGATGCGAGGCAGAACGTCGATTCCGCGGCGGATTTCGACTTCGATTCGACGGAGTCCAAAGTCAGGGTCGGCTGCATGAATTTCGATGATTTGTTGCGAGTCGATCGGGATATTCTTCGGCGACTGCTGAGGCATCACGATTGTCACCTCGGGCGCAAGGTCGGCGATTACACGAATCGGATAGACAATCGGTTCCGGATTGGTTTGTCCCGTCTCGTCTTGTACTTCGACGCGATAACTTTCAAGTTGAACCGCAGCGGACCGTTGACGCACATGACGAACGGGAAACGACACCGAAGCGAATGTCCCAGATTCATCGATTTGCATTTCCATTTTGCCCGCGGTTGCACGAACGCTATCGCCGAGAGGTTTGGGGTTGAATTGGATCGTTGCGTTTTGCACCGGCCGGTTGACCTTCGCGCGGATGGTCACCCGAGTGCCATCGATTGCTGTGATCGCTGCACTACTACTAGTGTGAGGTTCTGAGCCTGTGTAGTCCGGTGGTTGGTAGGCCACCGACTCGATGGCAACAACGGGGACGTCTTGAACTCTTAGTGTAAACGGCCCCGCTTGCGCGTCTCCGGCGAAGATCCAATAAGGTACCTCGCCAGCGGTAGAGTGGTCTAAAATGATCTCTCCGACGTAACGTTCGGATTCTTGATCTCGAAGCATTTCAGTTTCAACGGCTCGATCCGGCAATTGCCATCGGCACCAAGCCGGCTCGTCGTTTGGCAAGCCCGAGATGGTGGCCGAGATCGCTATTGTGCGGCCGGCGATCGCGATTTGATTCCCCGGTTTCACGTCTTTGATGGCAACTCGTTTTGCCGGATCGATCGACGCGGTCGGCATGAGCAACCGCCTAGCCGACTGCAAACTGTTCTTTGGCGATGCAAACCCATACGCGCCGATAACCGCTAGCATCGCGATCGATGCGAGCCACCAAGCCATCGTTCCGGTTGCTTCGGCGGGCAAGGCGTCATTTTTCCGAAGCCGCGCGGCGGCGTGAGCCCCCACTGATCGGATGACTTTGCCTCGAAGACCGGAATCGTCTTGCTGGTCGCGAAGTGTGACGAAGCTGGTTAGTTCTTGACGCATCTCGGGGTTGTCCCGCTCGATCGATCTGGCGGCATATTCGGGACGGATCGTGCCAGTCAGAACGGGCCAAATTCGCTTGACCAGCATCCAACTGATCCACCCCAGTAGTGCCACACAAAAAACGAGGCGAAACAAAATCCCGGGAGAGTAAATCCATTGGTCAAAAATCACCCAGGCCAACAATGCTGTGCCGACCCCCAGAATGACCTTCAGCGAATTGCGGACCAATTCTGCCCACCAAAGTGCATTTTGTGCTTCATGGATTCGCGATTCGACCAGCGAAGCGACTTCATCAAACGACCTTTTTGCGGCACCCCGTCCGGGTGGTTTTCCGGTTAAAGGACGGGTCGAAGTGGGGGTAGATGCCGACATGTGACTCGCAAAACGAGATCCAAGAAAAGATTTCTTTTATTATAATCGCCCGTGAATAAGCGACAAACGTCAACCTGCAATTCGAGTGGAGCTGACAAAGGCTGCCAAATCGTGGACAATTCTAATCTTGTATGGTTCTTTTGGAACGAAAGAGGGAGTTTAGCATGAAATGTATTGGGGCGGTGATTGCCAACCGCTGGCTCACTTCGTGCTACAATTTCTCTGTACGTCCAACTCAAACTTACTCCTATATTCTTCGACATCCAAAATATGAGATATGCATTCCGACTGGCGGAATTACTAGGCCACACCCCTGACCGACGCAAGCGACCGGGAACGATTAAGTCAATCGTCGAACACACTGGTCTTGACCGGCATCAGGTCGCATCGCTTCTAAAAAACGAAGCGAAGTATATACCATTGGATGCCCTTTCGCGGCTTTGTGACTACTTGATCGACCATGGTTATGCGACTGCGGACCAACTACCTGGGGCTCTCTTTGCGGTTAATGCTGAGAATTTTTGGGAATTGCTAGCTCGGCGAAGCGATATTGAAATTGTGATTGGCGTTCGCCAAAACGAAGGGGAGAGTTCGCCTGAGAACGCGACAGTGGTCGCCAGCGATTCGGTACTCTTTGGTGAGTTACTCAATGGGGTTTCCACCCTCGGTGGAGCTGCCAAGCACAAGACGCGATCCGAAGGTGAGGATGGAAAGGCAATTGAATTGCCAATGCCAGACCGCTTGCAGCAAACGCTTGTGTGGAGTCCCGGGCAAGTCTCCCTCGAAGATGCTCGTTCACGAGCTTCGGAAGTATTCGAAGGTTTCGTCGAAGCCCAAAACGATCGAGGCATGGTTTGTATTGGCAGCGTGAAAAGCAATCCCGTAGTTGAATTGCTGTTCTCCGACGCATTCGGATGCACTCCTTTTGTGACCGAAGACGATGTCGATGATGTTTCGGCCCGATCTTGCCCGTTCTTTTTGCGTTACCGCGAGAATGATCCGAAACCGGGGGCCGCGTCGGCGGGAATGCGATTGAGCAAGAACGAGGATGCACCCGAGCCAGGTTTCTATTACGAAAAAGACGACGGCACTTGGGCGTACGCCGGTGGTAAGGGGAATGACGCAGCGCTTGTATTCTACATTTACCGTGAAGCTCTTGGCCGACTCGACATGGTGCTCAGCGGATTTTCAGGTCGCGCGACTCGACTTTTGGCGAAGACTTTGGCAATTCGGGGTGAAGAGTTTTGGCCACCCGTTTACGAGCATGGTGGGATGCAGGTCGGTGCTTACTTAGTTCAGTACGAAAACACCGATGCGACCCCTAGCCGCGATGACTTGATCTTCAATCCTGGCGGTGCCGCTGAGATCATGCCGCTGTCAGAGAAAGCCTTGGCTAGGCGATTGTCGAAACGGTAGGCAAGCCGTATTGAAAACGCCAATTTCGTTGCGATGGCGACTGGCTGCCGTTGTGAAATTCGTCGTCTGTGTCAAACGGTGGCTAACAGCCACCGTTTTTTTAATGCTCAACTCGGTTGTGCTCGCCCGTGGTCTAACGGTCGCCAGCAACATCGAGTACTTCTTCAAGCTGCATGGCGCCATCGTAGATCGATCGTCCGACGATAGCCGCAGGCATTTCCACTTTGACCAATTTACGAACGTCGTCCAACGTCGTTACCCCGCCGCTGGCAACAAGCGGGATATCGGTCGCGGCGGCCATCTGGGCGAGACCTTCAAAGTTCGGGCCTCGCATCATGCCGTCGCGTGCAATGTCGGTGTAGATAATCGCAGCAATTTTGTCGGTTCGGTTGCGAAGATCTTTGGCCAATTCAACTGCGGGAGTGCTGCTGGTTTCCAACCAACCATCGGTCGCTACCATTCCGTCACGGGCGTCGATGCCGGCTGCTAGTTGCCCAGGATACTTCTCGCACATCGAGGCAAACCAATCAGGTTCCTTCAGGGCAGCCGAACCGACAACCAATCGACTGAGTCCGAGGGCCAGTAGTGCTTCGATCGCTTGTTCGTCTCGAACGCCGCCACCAAGTTCACACTGAAGCCCCGTTGCTTCCACGATTTTTTTTACCGCGTCGCGATTTCGTTCAGGGTCATCGCCACGGGCGGCGTCAAGGTCGACAAGGTGCAGTCGTTTTGCTCCTGCATCGCGCCAGCGAATCGCGAACTCGACTGGATCGTCACCAAAAACTGTTTGGCGATCATAGTCACCCTGGCGAAGCCGAACAGGTTTTCCATGACGAAGATCAATCGCGGGCCAGATTTCCAATGCATTCTCCTCAATGTTCCACATTCAAACGGGCGGCCAAAGTTGCCGCTGGAACCCAGTTTACCAACTTATGCCCGATTTTTCACGATGGCTCTGACGATTGATTCCATCTTTGTTTCAGCTGCTTTTCCCGCTGCGAGGACTTCTTCGTGATTCGCCCCCGCTTCTCCGATGGGGGCATCGGGACGCGCAACATTGCTGACCATCGAAAGCCCCAAAGTTCGCATTCCAATGGCTGACGCAGCCAACACTTCCGGCACGGTGCTCATGCCCACAACATCAACCCCAATTCGCCGCATCATCCGGTACTCTGCCCGCGTCTCGTAGGTTGGTCCAAGGGTTGCCAAGTAGGTTCCCTGGTAAGCCGTGAAGTTCCGTGCAAGTGATGTTTGTATGGCTAGTTTGGCCATTGGAGGGTCATAGAGATTGCCACGGCGCCCCAGTAAGTTTCTGGTTTGTGCCTTCGGTATCCGGCTGGGGCCATGGATCCAGTTCAGGTGATCACGAATCACCACAATGTCGCCGACGCGAAGCTTCGGGTTCACTCCGCCCGCAGCATTACTGGCGATCAATCGGTCCGCGCCGAGCGACGCCATCACGTAAACCGGAAACGTGATTTGGTCGATCGTCCATCCTTCGTAGCGGTGAAAGCGACCTGCCATCGCCACAATCGGTGTGTCTTCAAGTTCGCCAAGAATCAGCTGCCCGCGGTGACCACCGGCAGTCGATCTCGCAAACCCGGGAATCTTGTTAAAAGGAATCGCGACGGCCTTTTCGATCTTGTCTGCTACTCCACCAAGTCCACTGCCGAGGATGATGCTGGTCAACGGTTTCATGGTCGATCGGCTGTGAATGAAATCACAAGCTTCGTCAATCGATCGTTGCTGCACATCCGTGGTCGTCGGTTTCTTGCTCACTCGGCTGTCTCACTGATTTGCATTCTCAATCTTCGATTGCTTAGGTTGGTATCACGTAGGCGTTGCGCGAGCGTCGGCGTGAGGATTGAAGTGAAATTGGATGGAATGAATTGACATGGCGTTACTTCGCAGCACGCTACGTTGAGTATCGACATTGGCCGAGTCTCACTCAGGCAATGCGAGGTCTCGTTCAGGCAATGCGAGTTTGGCCTGATTCTGCGACAATTCGGCGCACAAGGGTGATCAGTTTAGGCGAGGCTTCATTGGCTGTCGCAATGATCTCGTCCACATCGGCTGGCTTGAGTGCATCGGCCAGACACATGTCGGTGATCACACTTAATCCGACGACCTTCAAGCCGGCATGCACGGCGACGATCGTTTCCGGTACCGTGCTCATTCCGACAACATCTGCGCCAATCGTTCTTAGGAAGCGATACTCGGCACGCGTTTCCAGGTTTGGTCCGGTAACGGCAACGAAAACTCCTTTGTGAATTGCGATACTTTCTTGTCTCGCAATTTCGATCGTACGATCGATCCAAAAGGGATCGTACGGGGCGCACATATCGGGAAAACGCGGTCCCAAACGGTCGTCATTGATGCCGACAAGGGGATTGTCACCCATCAAATTGATTTGATCTTCGATGACCATGATGTCACCGGAGGAGAAGTAGGGATTCAATCCGCCACAGGCATTGCTGACAACGAGAAGCTCTGCGCCGAGCGCTTTGAAAACCCGCACAGGAAGTGTGATCTGTTTTAACGGGTAGCCTTCGTATTGATGAAAGCGGCCTTCCATGGCCACAACTGGAACGCCAGCGAGTTGCCCGCAAACCAATCGTCCTTTATGACTTGTTGCTGTCGAAGTTGGGAAGTGAGGAATGTCACCGTAATCGATGGTTGCTTCGACTTCGATCTGTTCGGCTAAGCCTCCCAAACCAGTGCCAAGAATGATACCGACTTTTGGTACCGATGCAAACTCATTTTTGATTTTTTTAGAAGCGTCTTCGATTTTGTCAAACAAGTCTAACATTGATACCCTGCAAGTTATGTTTCAATTCGTTGTTTCATGAATGTCTTAGTGCGCTGTTAAGCCGCACCCACACTTCGGTATGATAACGACTCTTGGAGAGTGTGTCCGCATACGAGGCGGAATCGGTTAAGATACAAAACGGATTCGAGTTAATTCGTCACCACGCCGTTCTCATTGCGACTCCACTCGACAACCGCTTTTCCCGTTCAAGGACTCCGCTCGATTATGTCTGTCCCTTCGCCTGATGTTTTTGAAAAGCTCGCTTCGTTCTATTTGGGCCGCCATTACGATTTGGCGAAAGGGGCACTCCAAGACGACTTGCTGCTGTACGATGCGAAGGATCTTTGCACGCACGCGATGTGCGTTGGGATGACTGGTAGCGGTAAAACGGGGCTCTGTTTGTCACTGCTCGAAGAAGCCGCAATCGACGGGATTCCCGCGATCTGCGTTGATCCCAAAGGGGATCTCGCCAACTTGATGTTGACGTTTCCCGAGCTGCGTCCCGAAGATTTCCAGCCCTGGGTCGATGCTGGTGAAGCAACTCGCAAAGGGGTTACGACCGACGGTTTGGCGGCTGAGAAAGCGAAGCTTTGGCGGAAAGGAATTGAGTCTTGGGGACAATCGCCATCGCGAATCGCCAAGTTTAAAGAGAGCGTTGACGTCGCGATCTATACGCCCGGCAGCAACGCCGGTATTCCGATGACAGTGCTAAAAAGTTTCGATGCGCCTCCCGCGGCATTGCTCGATGATTCCGACGCGATGCGGGAACGGATCACCGGCTCGGCGTCAGGATTGCTAACGTTGATGGGGATCAATGCCGATCCGCTGCTTTCACGTGAGCACATTCTAATCTCTTCGATTCTCGCCACGTGTTGGCGTGAAGGAAAGAACGTCAACATCGGCGACTTGATTGGAATGATTCAATCCCCGCCAATCGAACGAGTGGGCGTGTTGGACTTGGATTCGTTCATGCCGCCAAACGATCGCGCGAAGTTGGCGATGCAGTTGAATAATCTGCTCGCCTCGCCCGCTTTTTCAACATGGCTTGATGGTGAGCCATTGTCGATCAAGAATCTGCTTTACACCAGCGAGGGAAAGCCACGGCTAACGATCCTATCGATTGCCCATCTGAGCGATTCGGAGCGAATGTTCTTCGTTACGATTTTGCTCAATGAGCTATTGGCGTGGGTAAGAACCCAAAGTGGAACGAGTTCGCTACGAGCGATGTTCTACATGGATGAAGTCGCGGGCTATTTCCCGCCCGTGTCAAATCCGCCTTCGAAGCCGCCAATGTTGACCCTGCTGAAACAAGCCCGAGCATTCGGTGTTGGGATCATGTTGGCGACTCAGAATCCTGTTGATTTGGATTACAAAGGTTTGTCCAACATCGGAACCTGGTTTTTAGGCCGTCTGCAAACCGAACGCGATAAAGCGCGAGTACTCGAAGGACTTGAAGGAGCCGCTTCTCAATCGGGAGCCAAGTTTGATCGAGCGGCGATGGAACAAACGCTTGCGTCGCTTGGTAACCGAGTTTTTGTGATGAACAATGTTCACGACGACGGACCGAGTATTTTTCAAACGCGATGGGCGTTGTCGTTCTTAGCCGGACCACTTGCGCGCGATCAGATCAAAATGTTGATGGCCGATCGGAAAAAGCGACTTGAAGATCATTCCACCAAACCGGCATCCGAGTCAGTCAAGAATGAACCAGCAGCGTCATCCCGACCGGTCGTCCCCAGCGGGATAGATGAACGTTTTTTAACCGCAATCTCAATGTCCGCCGACGGTAACCGTCTTGTCTATCGCCCTGCGATCTATGCCGAAGGCACTTTGCACTTCGTTCGAAGTTCCGCGGATTTAGATAAATGGGAAGATGCCAAGCGAATGGCCCGATGTGGTGCAGGAATTCCAGATGACATATGGGAATTGAGTGAACCGCTTCACATCGATGCCGAATTGACCGAAAACTGCGATGACGATTTCACGTTTAGCGATTTGCCCAACGAACTTCGTAACGCGTCGAAGTTTAAGACGTATGCAAAACAGTTCAAGGATTACTTATATCGCCATCATGCAATCACGCTCTACAAGAGTTCGTTGCTTGGCAGCTATGCACCGGGAGGATGCAACGAAGGCGATGCAAGGATTTTCTTTGAACAGGGTGCACGCGAGGAACGTGATCGAGAAACCGAGAAACTGAGAGACAAATACGCGAAGAAAATGAAGACACTCGACAAAAAACTTCAATCCGCCAAGGCTCGCGTGGCGGTTGAGGAAGACCAGTACGAGCAAGCCAAATTGTCGACGGTCGTTTCGTTTGGTGCATCGATCCTCGGCGCATTCCTAGGCAGAAAACTTGCCAGCCGTACGAACGTCTCGAAGGTGTCTACGGCCGCACGCGGTGCGGGCCGAGCCGTTCAGCAACGCGGAGATATCGCGCGAGCCGAAGAAACCTTGAGATCACTGGCTGTCGAGATGACTCAGTTGGATGAAGAGCTTCAAAGTGAAATCGCTGTTCTTGGCGAGAAGTACGATGTCAAAACATGGGAACTCGACACCACCGTCATCGCTCCGCGAAAGAGCGATCTAAAAGTCACTGGTCCCATTATTCTATGGACGCCATGGCAAGTGGATTCGACTGGAATCGCGACACCGATTTTCTGACCTTGCGTGACTGCCGTGCGGGTTTACGGAATCAAGTCTTAAATCGTTGGACAAGTCCATTGAGCTCGTCGGCAAGATGATGGAGTTCATCACCCGCGTTTTGTGTTTGCACGGCTCCAGTAGAGGTGTGACGTACGGATTTGTCGACGCCAGCAATGCTTTCGCTAATCTGAGTTCCCGCGTTTGCTAATTTTCCAACGCCACTTGCAACGGTTTCAGCAGCCTCGGATGTCTCGGTGATATTCTGAGCGATTTCGCGAGTGGTGATGGTTTGTTCTTCTACCGCGGACGCAATCGTGCGTGAAACCTCCTTGACCTCATCGATTACTTCGCTGACTTTGTTGATTGCATCCACAGCGTCAGACGACGAAGTTTGAATTCCCGTAATCAAAGGGCGAATTTCCTCGGTTGCGTCAGCCGTTTTGCGGGCAAGCTCTTTCACTTCACTGGCAACAACTGCGAAACCGTGTCCGGCTGCTCCAGCTCGGGCCGCCTCGATCGTTGCATTCAATGCAAGCAGGTTTGTCTGGCATGCGATGTCTTGAATCACTTCAATTACTTGCCCAATTTCGTTGGCCGAGTCACCCAGCACCGAGATGGTGTCGTTGCTGGATTGAGTGAGTTCCGCCGCATTGCCTGCGACCGACGATGCATGTTCCGCTGCGTTTGCAATCTCAGTAACGCAATTTGCTAATTCTTCTGCTGCGGAGGCAACGGATCGGACATTGCCCGTCATTTGCTCCGAAGCGACTGCCATCGAGTTCATGTTAAGGCTCATTTGCTCTGTGGCAGTTACAACGGTTGTGGTTTGAGCGGTTGCTTCCTTTGCACCCCCGGTCAATTCGTTTGCAGTCGATGCAAGCATGCTTGATGCTTTGCCAAGACTCTTCGAATTTCCGGCGAGACTTTCAATCATGACACGCAGTTTTCCAACAAATTCGTTGAACCAATAAGCAAGTTCGCCAAGTTCGTCTTTTTTCGAATCGTCCAGTTTTCGTGTCAGGTCGCCTTCGCCTTCCGCGATGTCTTTCAGCATTGAAACGGCATTCTTGAGTGGTCGGACGATCATGATTGATGCGACAATCCCGATGCCTATGACAACAAATGTCACGAAGATTGAGATGCCCCCTGTCCACGCGAGCATCGAGTTTGAAGCTTTGTTGCCGATTTCGGTGATTTCGTTGACTGCCGCAAACGCCTCACTGCCATTTTGCTTTCCGAATAATCCCCAGTCCTTGTCGAAGAACTTAAACCGACAGTAGGCAGCAACGACGTCGTTGCCGTGCGAGTCTTTCCACACACCTTGCCCAATAGCATCAGGCGTCTGAAATGCTTCGGCGATGTAATCCGTTGCAATCTCCGATCCAAGCGTGTACTTTGGATCCATGGCCGTCAAGTCGCTTCGGAATGTTGTCTTCCCTGTGTCTCGGTTAAGGCCAACAAGGTATGTACAACCCGTTTCGCCCATCCCGGTCCTGGCACACATGATCTCATTGATCGGCTCTTGAGTTAATTGCAGGGCAGCAATCAAGCTCAGCTCGCCATCTTTCATGATTGGGGCGCCAATAAACGCGGCGGGGTCAAAGTTGCTCGGCTCGTAAGGTTCAAAATCAGAAAAGCTAAACGCTTTCGTTTGAATGATGTCTCGCACAAGCTGACCAAAATTGGAGTCCTTGTATGGGCCAGTGAGCATGTTGGTATCGTAATCGGATTCACGGCAAACGGTGTAGATGCAATGCCCCTCCGGAGACAGTAAGAGCAAGTCATAGTAGCCGTATGTTTCATTGAAGTTTGCGAACCAATCGGATTTGCCTGCCTCCTCCTGATTGATGACTTCAAGCAGCGAAATCGTGGTGATGATGCACCAGTTGTTGTTTGGGATTTCAAGCGGCGAGTAGCAGACCAGTTCAAGGTTTCCGGTACTGCCTGTCTTCTGAAGCGTGCCACGATTACCGGATAAAGCTAGTTCGATGTATTTGTCGGATTTTTCGTCGCCGATTCGGCCTGATTTGATGACTCGGTCGCTACGGTAACTGCTTCCGGTAGCTGTTTTTCCGATTAAATAGGTTTCGCCCGTTTTCCCTAAGCCCTCACGGCGCTGTGCGATTTTGTTGAGACGATCTGCGTCAATTTGCAGCGCCACCATGCCGATTTCTTCTCCGGAATCATTGAGAATTGGGCTGCCAACGAAACCAACGTACCGTCCGTCGCAAGGGGTGTAGGGAGCAAAATCGGTGAAAGCTGTCTCTTTGGTGTCTCTGACCTTTTGCCAAAGATTCGCAAGCCCCTCTTGTTTGAATTTTCCCTCTGCCAGATTTGTTCCGCAGTCCGCGTTACCTTTGACGCTATACATGACGTGGCCATGAGATATGCAAATGACGTACGCATCACCATAGCCGCGAGCGGAAACATACTTTGAAAGTAAGGCTCCATAGCTTTCGCTAAGCTCTTGATATTGGAGCGTTGAAGTGTCGTAAGATTCGTCTGCTCCGGTCTCCATTTCATCGTGATACTCTTTCAACTTGTCAAACAGTTCATACAGGTCAGAGCTAGATGCGAGCATATCCATATCCAGTTTTACTTGCTTGAATTCTGCTTCCACCTCCTTCTTTGCTGAGTCCTGAACGTCTTTCATTTTCTGTTCCGCTGCTGCTTGCATGGTGACGACCGTGTCGACTAATGAATCCATATCCCTTTGTCGATCGTCACAATAGTTTTCCATAAGCTGCTTCTTTAAATCTCGAAGAGCAACTAGCTGTGATTGTGCCCGTTCACTGAATCCCTCTGCAGCAGTCTCCTTAACGTTTTCCATCCCCTTCACAGCAACGCGGTAGCTTAAATATCCGACTAGCGTAATCGGTATGAGTCCGCATCCTACAAACATCAAAACCAGTTTCGTCGATATCTTCATCGCAACAGTGCCCCAAGTTGAAATCAAAAAAGTGTGTTCGTTTTGTCAATCACGACGCTCAATCGAAGGTCTTATGCCTAGATTGAGCGTCCGCTTATTGGAAGCATAGGCCACTCATTTGCATTGGATTCGTCGGTAGGCTGCGACAAAACCGCACATCGTTTTTGGGTTGCCAAACGATTTCATGTGCTCGAAGAAGAGGGTGTCCGGGAGCATCGGCCGTCCCCCAAATTCGCACGTGATAGGATGTTACCAATGCCATTGGTTTCTCAGGCGTTGTCCCCTTCGTCGGGCGAGCGGGGGTTGAGGTTGTGTCGATATAATGGATACCGCAGACGAAAGCTTCAAAACGGAAGTAAGATTGGCAACGCGTGGTTTCTGTATCGGGGGTTGCGTTAACTTGGCTTGGTATCATGCAAAATTGGTGGTTGATGTTATAAGGAGTGATTGAAAATGGAGGCGATGTTGTCCAACGCTCTAACAAATCAAATGTTCAACCACTCAGCGCGGATCGAGGGCACAACCGTCTCTGCCATTTTTTGACACCGAATCAACGCCTTGGATCTCAAGCGGCGACTCCGCAACACCCTTGCCCCAGGCGCGATTGCGTAATGACTTGCTCGACTATATGACCCGACTACTACCGTTCAGGCTGGGGGGGGACTTGCTGAGGACGGCGGCCGGAATTTGGAACAAGCATCGTTTGGTTGGCATGTGGTGGCATTGCAATAATGAGTCTGCACCGGCGCGACCGAAACTGGTTATTGTGTTTTTCCGCGGTGCACCCATGCAGAGCGGTGCACCCATACAGAAATGAGCGTCTTTGAAATCGAACTCAATCAACCAAACTAAGGGAGGCAATATTGGATCGGATCTTCGATATAATTCGACCAATTAGAACTCGCGTCTCGAACTGCAGCGACGACTGATTATGATAGGGGGTTACTCAGAGACCACTCTTCAAATCAGCTGCCCATCATGAACCCACTCAACTTGTTTCGCCGGTCTCGCCGCAAGACCGACCACCCGAATGCTCACATGACCTGGGCGTCGCGAAGTGTGGCAAAGACGGTTGCTCGCACGGGATTGTTCCTGAAGAAACAGCTTTGGGTCTGGCCAATTGTTGCCGTCATAATGCTGTCGACGATCGGCTATTTTGTGCAAAATGCGATCGAAGCGACGATCAAGGGCAATGTACATGCTGGACTTCTGAGTTTTGTCAACATTGAAACAGAGATGCTTGAAAAATGGTTTATGGTGCAGGAATCGACAGCGGAGTCTTTGGCCAATGATGCAACGGTGCGTAACACGGTCTACGCATTGCTTGAGAAAGACGAAACATCCGAGTTGGGGACGAAGGTCCAAAAACTTGAAGCTCAGCGAAAACTCGCAGACGAACTCGCTCCTGCCCTCTCGGCTCACGACTTTGCCGGCTTTCTATTGGTTGATAAAGCAAACCGAGTGGTAGCTTCGTCACACGCAGCAATCGTTGGCGAACAGGATGTTCCGGAGTACGAGTCTTTTACCGAACGGGCACTCAACGGCGAATCATTTGTGTCGCCACCATTTTCGAGTGTCGTGATGATGAAGGATGCGGATGGCCGATCGCGGATGGGAGTGCCCACGATGTACGCTTGCTCTCCGGTGCGAGATCAGTCATTTCAAGTGATCGCTGTATTGGCACTACAAGTTCGACCAGAACGCGAGTTCACTCAGATTTTGCAGCTCGGGCAAGTGGGCGATTCAGGCGAAACGTATGCCTTCAATTCCGAAGGGGTAATGGTCAGCAATAGCCGCTTCGATGAATCACTCATTCTTCTTGGCCTCTTGCCTGATCAACCCAGCTCTAGATCAATGCTTCAGTTGATGATTCGCGATCCTGGCGATGATATGACCAAAGGATTTCGTCCTAATGTACGGCGATCGCAATTGCCTTTGACGGTCATGGCTTCTGACGCCATCGCAGGTAACGAAAACGTCAATGTTGAAGGCTATCGTGATTATCGTGGTGTTCCGGTGATCGGAGCTTGGCGCTGGCTTCCGAAATACAAAATCGGAGTGGCAATTGAAGTTGACACGGCACAATCGTTCCGCCCCTTGGTTATTCTGCAAAGAACATTCCTTTTTATCTATAGTTTGCTGATTCTCAGCGCCATCGCAATCTTTGTGTTTACGTTGATTGTCGCTCGCTTGCAACGACTATCGCGCGAGGCGGTGATCGAAGCCCAGCAACTCGGCCAATACACTCTTGAAGAGAAACTTGGTGAAGGTGGCATGGGGGTTGTCTACAAGGGACATCATTCGATGCTACGACGTCCAACTGCAATCAAACTGTTGCATGCCGAAAAAGTAAACGAGACATCCATCGCACGCTTCGAACGCGAGGTACAGATCACTTGTCAACTCAATCATGCCAACACGATCGCGATCTATGATTACGGGCGTACTCCCGAAGGTGTCTTTTATTACGCGATGGAGTATCTCGATGGCATTGATTTACAGGATCTTGTGAACACCTACGGCCCACAATCCGAAGCCAGGGTGATTCATGTTTTGTTGCAGATGTGCGGTTCGCTCTACGAAGCTCACTCACAAGGGTTGGTTCATCGCGATATCAAGCCTGCGAACGTGATGTTGAATCGCCGTGGTTGTGAACCGGACGTCGTGAAAGTACTCGACTTTGGTTTAGTCAAAGCGATTGAACAATCTGAGGACGCTCGCCATATTGCCGAGGGGTCGCTAACGGGAACGCCGCTCTATATGTCGCCTGAATCAATCCAAGCCCCTCTGTCGGTCGATGCACGATCAGATATCTACGCGGTTGGTGCGGTTGGCTATTTCTTGCTGACAGGTCATCCGGTCTTCGAGGCTTCGAACCTTGTTGATCTGTGTCAAAAGCACATTGATGAGTCGCCTGTTCCTGCGTCGAAGCGAGGCAATATCAAAGTATCAAATCAGCTTGAGGACGCTCTGATGAGTTGTTTAGAAAAATCACGAGCGAAGCGGCCGCAAACTGCGAGGGATTTGTCACTTTTGCTTTCCGCCTGCACGGCAGCCGGGCAATGGTCAATCGCCGATGGTGACCGTTGGTGGGGCCGACACGAACGCGGTTCTCAAGCGGATGCCAATAACACGTTGACGCAGAAGTCATCCGTGGTTGTGGAAGCGACCTTGGATCAAACGACGGACATTACGGCGCAAGATGATCAATGATGCCTCCTGCCCTTTGTTTCCTTGCGGTCCGGTGGACAAGGCAATCGGCCCAGCAGTGAAAGCAATGGCGTTTAGCAAGCGAGCCAAGATCGATTTCGTCGTGATTTCACGGCTCGCCGAGCTAGGGAAGGATGTAGTTGGTCCATGCGTCCATACGTAACATAACACGGCGAATGACGTGAGTGGGTTGCATCGAATCCGTATAGATTGCGGCCGTTCCTTTTGTCCCGCCGCCTAGCATCACGGGATCAATCGAGTCATTTTCGATATCGAGAACAACGCCGAAAGGTTCTGCCTCTTGGCTAGTCGTGAGCGGCGAGATTTGCCCCGACGGTTGTATTTGACCGGATGATGTAATGTTGACGACGCGATTCACCGTAGCGTCAAAAACCTTTCCCGGATACATTTTGAAAGTGACCTCTGCTTTTTGTCCTGGACGGACATGTCGCAACGCGAACTGTTGAACAGTAACCACAATCTCGATCTTTTCATGGTCAACGAACGCCATCCATGAACGCATTGGCAAGTTGGCCACACGTTGTCCAGGACGCAGCGTCGCGTAGGCCACATGCCCTTTGGATGGAGCCCGCACGGTCGTTTGGTCCAAATCATATTGAGCAGCAGCGAGCTGTGCTCGCACATCCGCTACACTGGTATGCTCGTCGCCAATCATCGAATCGGCTGCAAGTCTTGCCTCCAGTGCAACCGCCATGACACGCGGCAGTTCCGCGTCCACCAGTTGCTTCAGTTGCAGATTCACTCCCCTGGCATTTGCCCGTTCTGCGTCCAATTTGGAACGAACTCCTGACAGGTTCTGCTCGGCGGATTGCTGGTCAGACTCCGCTGAATTGAGTTGGCTCAATAGTCCCGTGTATTGTACTTCCGTCCGATCCACTTCCGATTTTGACCCCGCGTCTTGAGCAAGTAATTCTTTTCGTCGGTTCAACTCCCGCTCTCCCGCGGCGACTTGGACCTTTAGGTCTGCAACCAACTGCGTCACTTTTCTAAGTTTCGACTGGGCCTGCTGCAGCTCTGTTTCAGCGACTTCGACCTTAGCCGTCGATGCTTCGATATCGGTCTTTCGGATGTCGATTTCATCGTTGGTCTTTCTGACCGCATTATAAGCGGCATCGGCAGAAGCCTCCAATCTTTCAACATTCTGAATCGCAGCGCCGAGTTGAGCATTTAAGCGGTCAACGGCGGCTTGGTAGGGCACCGGGTCAATTTGGAACAGCACGTCTCCGGGGGCTAGGGTGGCAAGTGGCTCAACAGGAACCTCAATGACTTCACCGCTTACGTTAGGGACAATTTCAACGACCGGTTGAAGAACGTTCACATTCCCACCGGGGGCTCCCCATTGCATCGGCAGGAACAGAGCGACGAACAGCAGCAGCATCCAAATTAATGGCGAGAGCTTCCAAAACAAATTCAATTTGATCAAGCCGAACCTGACCGCGCCGGCCAATGCAGCAACGTAGAGGAGCGTCAGAAAGACAATCATCGAAAAAAGACTCCCGCGTCGTCGAGTTATTGAAAATTGGGATTCGTATCGGGCGTCTTGGTAGTATCGGACGCATTGGTATAGGCCCAGATAAAGGCGATCGGACAAAGGAGTCCCATCGTCAAAACCCCAAACCATCCACAGACACTGATCGCTTCCGCTTGAGGGTGGTTTCGCTCACGGGCAATTCGCCCAGGTAGCATGCCAACGATTACCCAAACCGCGACGGCTGCAGCACATAGAACCAAAAGAACAATGAGAGCAAAGATATCTAGCATGAACTTGTCCTATTGATTTCGAAAAGCGGCTTGGGATGTGTTCAGAAACTCGTCTTCCAAGCCGTCAAATTGCAAGCTCTCGTAATCGTAACACATTCGGTTGCGTTTATGTGAACATTCGGTGTTGTGAACCTTTATGGTCGTGCGCACGGAATCATAAGAGCGGGCTGGCAAGTCGCATTGCGATTTTGAGGAACCGTTCGCTCCACGAAAGTTGTTCCCATTGTTGATCTTGGAGCAGTTTCGCTTTGTCGATGCAGGACTTCGAAAGCGGGGTCAGTTCGCTCGCGAAGTCGTCGTTATAAACGAATAACGCCACTTGTTAATTCAACGCCTCCCGCGCGGAGTCGCCCGGGTTGATACACCTTCCACCAAGGTCGCGCGCCGAGAGCATCGATCAATCGTCGGCAACGGACACCTCGCTTTGCTGTTTGAATGACAGCTTTTGGCACGTCGTAGGGCGTTCATTGTTTAGCATAGGAGCTCTATTTGGCCGATGCCGACGCCGTGGTCTCGCGCTACGGTTTACGCAAAAAAGACGTTGGCTCTCGGCTAAGGAGTCGACCGAGGGGATTCCGTATTTTGCCGACTAACAAGCTGTGACCACTGCGGTTTGATTTTTTGTTTCTTTCCTGGGGCAAGAAGGGGTGCATGACAAGGTTTGCTAGGATTGGGTGAGTATGGTCTTACGGCGGCGATGGCGGAAGCCATCATTTCGGACGCCTCGGCGTTTTTAGAAAGCTCCGCGGCCGTGCGTTTCGCTCAGGTCGTCGGCTTTGAGTTGAAGCAGCGGTTCGAGTGACTCGTCTCGCCAGAACTTCTCGGTCCTTTTAATCCGTTTGTTGATTTGTTTCTGTGTCGATTCCACCGGCGATGTTGTGATCGGAAGCCCTGACTTGCGATCTTCAGCGTATTTCAATCGCTCGGCATTGTTGCTCAGACAGGTGATCGCTCGGCGAATGGCTTCCGGGACTTCTTCTTGCCCAACTGCGATTCTCTGGAGCGCAGCGATCACCCGATCCACATCGCCAGACCATACCCAGCTAAGCCAATCCAGATACAACGACCAACCGTCTTCGATCCGTCCATGAGAAGCGATCGCCGCACCATCTACGTAGCTCAACGCATGCATCAAATCCGTGATCGACGTGTAGTGTGAAAAGTGAGTGGACCACAGCGACCAGTTCACTTTCAAACCGTCGGCTATGAACGCTTTGGACTTCGCCTTGTTGAACCCCCGAGCGAACGCTTCGCCAGCCATCGCCTCGCCCAAGTGATCGTAACCGCGACGAGTGGCAACAATCGTTTTGACCAATGGCTCACCGCCGCTCCAACGTGGCTTCTAAGATCGTTTTTTTCCCCGCCACTGAATCGTCTTTCGTTTCTTCAGCGGTCTGCTTGGATATTTCTGTCGGACTCACTTGCGAACTCTCCTCCCCTTCTTCGGCGGAGCCAGCCGGCGTGTGAGGCCGGTGGATTTCGTTAAGTTTTGGTACCCCCCACAGAGAATCCTTTAAGCACTCAGGCACCTCGGGCGTGGGATCTTCGCTGCCGGGAGTCGATCGATAGGTCTGCAGAACAGCCGTCTGGGTTTCTCGCCACCAACGATGCTTTTTGTTGGCCGGTTTCTCGTTGCCCCAATAGTCGTCTCGCACTTGCACCCGTCCGCCATCCCACTGAATCACCGCGACGCGGTTGTCCCACGCGTTGGCCGGAGCATCGTCGCTTTGGCCGTGTTGTTGATCGCGGATGCTGGCCGAAGTGTAGGCGTCGATGCGCTCCTGCTGTTCGTCGCGTCGCTCGCTGCCGATGCGAATGGCGATGCGAATGGCGATGCGCTTACACTGCTTGACTGAGACCTTCAGTTCGGCAAGATCTTCCAGCCTGCGACTTGCTTCGGCGTAAGAAGGGTTGCGAGCGATGCTGCGGCTTTCGCTCCTGCATCGGCCCACTACATTTCTCGCACATCGTTGGGACAGTGGCTTGCCGGGCCTGTTTGGCGAGTAGCTCGCTCATGACCAGCCGAGTGACCTGATCGACCTGCTCGATGGTCAGTTCTTCGATGGTCATCAGGTTAGCGTTAGCGAGATCGGGCAGCTTACCGCTGACCAGCAACCGCTCAACAACGAGGCTAGCAATTTCGTCTGCGGTGGGACTATTTCGGGCCGATTCCATGGCAATTCACCTTCGCGTGTCCTCTAAAACTCCCAGCCTTCCAAACTGCACGCCTCTGGTTGTAAATCCAAACCAATTTCAAGCCGAGCACAATCCTTGCCGCAAACCCGGTCAGCCCGGTCATGCACCCAATTGCGCAATTGCGGCTGCAAAAATTTGGTCTTGCTACCAAGCGGATCTTTTTTCTAGTGTCCGTTCGTTTCACATCGACGCCCCCAAATACCACCCGCGTTAACCGCGTTTACCGGTAATGGAAACGAGTCATGTCATTTACAGGTAGCAGCCCGAGCCCCACCCAGAACCGCAGGTACCACCTGCTGGCGGTGACGTGGCTGCTTGCGATCATCGGGGGCTTGCAGGGCTGTAGTCAAAACCCCTACTTAGCCAATACAGCAGGGGGAACTTGGCAATTGCCGCAAAGCGTCGCTGTCAATCCGGCCGACGCACAAGTTGCCGAATTAAACCGTCGCGTTCAATTACTTGATGATAACAACCGCCAATTGCATACCCAATTGGCTCAAAGCGAGCAGCAATCCCAAGTTTATCGCGACGAACTTAACTTGGTCCGTAGTCAATTATCCGACACAACACAAAGGCTCGAATCGACTGCAATTGCGGCGAAAGAAGCCGAAAAACGCGTTCGAGGCTTTCAGGCATCAACCCAAGTTCGTGCCGGAGCGACCATCCAAGCCAATACGAACTTAATTCAATCGGCGAACCAACTCAATTTGGGCGGAATTCCTGTTGAAAAGAATGGCGATGTCATTCGCATCGTGATCCCTGCGGACCAGCTTTTTCAGCCTGGGACAACGCAGTTATTGCCGCAAGCGGCCACCGTCCTCGACCCGATCGCAGGTCAGCTTCGCCATTTATTTCCGCGTCAACGGATCGGCATCGAAGGCTACACGGACGACGCACCTCTCTATGGTGGCCAAGTTGCCACTAGCCACCAATTGGCTGCGGGCCAATCCGCTTCGGTGCTTGAGTTTCTAACCCGACGTGCTGGCATGCCCACGCAGCAACTCTTTACGGTTGCTCAGGGAGCGAACAATCCGCGACAACCCAATACAACGGCTCCGGGAAGAGCGGCGAACCGACGTATCGAGCTCGTGATCTATCCCGAAACCTTCTAGTTCATTGGCGTCTTACCGAGCCCGTGGTCGTAACCATTGTCGGCGGGTAAATTAGTGGCATTGTCGCGTTTTGACGCAACGCCCCCCGGTCGTCGTTTCTCTCGGTATTTGGCCACAATGATGAAGGCAGCTTTCTTTGAATCCCCCGGTTCACCTGATGTGATTCAGGTTGGCGAACTTCCTGACCCAACCTGTGGCCATAACCAAGTGGTCATTCGCGTTTATGCCGTCTCGGTTAATCCGATCGATACGTACGTTCGATCTGGCACCGTCACGTTTGACTCTCCTGCGCCTCACATTATCGGCTGTGACGCAGCGGGCGTCATTGAGCAAGCGGGTGAAAATGTAAACGCTTTCGCGGTCGGCGACCGAGTGTGGTGTACCAACCAAGGATTGCTGGGCCGCCAAGGCACCTTCGCTGAACGAATCGCGGTCGATGCCGCCACTTGCTACCCGTTACCGGAAAACGTGTCATGCGATGAAGGAGCAGCGTGTGCGCTCGTCGGAATTACCGCTCACCTCGGACTGTTTCGCGAAGCGGACATTCAACCCGGCGAAACGATTCTTGTCATTGGAGGATCCGGTGGAGTAGGCTCAATGGTAATGCAGATGGCAAGAATCGCGGGAGCAAAAGTAATCACGACCGCCGGAACCGACGAAAAGTGCGCGCGTGCCAAATCGCTCGGCGCCGACATCACAATCAATTACCAAAACGAATCGATACAAGAGGCGGTTGCTCGCGAAGCACCCAAGGGAGTGAACGTCTTTTGGGAAACGCGTCGTACCCCCAATTTTGATGAAGCAATCGAAATGCTTGCGCCGCGCGGTCGAATGATAGTGATGGCGGGGCGAGATGCACGACCGCCATTCCCCGTCGGACCGTTTTATGTCAAAGAATGTTCACTGCACGGTTTCGCAATGTTCAAAGCGACCAACGCCGAATTGTCCGCTGCCGCCAAAGATCTCAATCGTTGGATGGCCGCTGAGAAGCTCCGCGCCAACATTGCCAAAACACTTACGCTTGACGATGCTGCCGAATCACACCGACTACAAGAAGCATCGACGCTAGGACCAGTTGGATCCTTAGCGGGGAAGATTGTTTTACGAGTGTAGAAAGCTTTAGTCCAGGAACCCTTCGAGCTTCTCCGCGTCTTCGCTGGCTTGAAGTTTTCGCAACGCCCTGCGCTCGATCTGACGTACTCGTTCACGGCTAATGTTGAAGACACTGGCCACCTCCGACAACGTTCGCGACGAGAAATCGTCGAATCCAAATCGCATTCGAACAATGGATCGCTCGCGGTCATCCAACTTTTTCATCAAACGTTCAAGCCGATTTTGAAGACTCGTGGCGTCGACGCTTTCACCAGCTGGTTCATCGTTTTGCTCAGGAATCATGTCTCGCAAATTCGCTGGCACTTCCGCATCGACAGCTTGGTCCAAGCTGTAGCTGGCACTGAGCGATCGTTCAAGAACGACCAATCGTTCGTCGCTCATACCTGATGAATCAGCCACTTCGCGGTGAGTCGGACGGTGACTGAGCTGCTGGTACAATTCGCTTATTGTACGCTGCAACTCATTCATTTCACCAACTACATGGACCGGAATTCGAATGGTGCGACTCTGCTCAGCCACGGCGCGCCCGACCGCTTGGCGAATCCACCAAGTTGCATAGGTTGATAGTTTGAAACCTTTGTCGGCTTCGAATTTTTCTACCGCTCGCATCAGCCCCGAATTGCCTTCTTGGATCAAATCCAAGAACGCCAACCCGCGGCCGCGATACTTTTTCGCAATGGAAACGACCAAGCGAAGATTTCCCTCGACAAGTCTTTGCTTCGCGTCCGTATAGGCCTCGTACGCCTTCTGAAGTTGCTTAACACGTTGGTCCAACCCACGGCACGAATGCTGGGTCCGTTGCATGATTTGTTCATACTGATGGGCCTCGTCGGCCGATACCACCGCAAGTCGGCTACGGAGATTTACCGCTCGATCACGCATCAGAACAAGCTGATTGAAATGTTGCTCGAGAAACGGCAACCGCAGACCCAGCTCTTCAATTAGTGTAACGATCGATTCGCGACGTCGTACATAACGCCGCCGCGCCTCACGACGTAGCCCGATCGATGCTCGCTCATCACGAATCGTTGCGAAGTCGCGTTGATTCAATTCCAATAACGCTTCGAGTGTTCGGACATTTGGCTCAAGCCGATTGAGAATATTCTTTTTTGCTCGTTCGTCAGACACGGAAAAATTCAGCGTGCGATCGGCTCGGGCCTCGCCACTGAGAATCCCTCTCAACGTCGACACGGCATCCTCGGCAACAAACCGCAGTCGCAATAGTTCCTCTCGAAATTGGGTCCTGGCGGAATCGAGCCTCGTCGCCAACTCGGTTTCTTCGTCAGACGACAACAGTGGAGTCCGGCCCATTTGCTTCAGGTACGTGCCGAGCGTGTCAGCCAGTTCCTCGCTGGAATGCATGCCTTTGCTACCAAGATGCAAATCCGTCGATTCGCCGCTTTCACTTGCGAGAGTGTCACTATAATCAGAGTTGAGGGAAACCATTTGTTCGCCTTTATTCTTAAATGCCGAAAATCCGTCCGAACGAATTATCGATCAAACCCGAGCGACGCATGTGTGCATCCACCCAAAAGATAAGTCAATGTGGGCTTAACCAACACGAATCGGTTAAATTTGAGTGATCGCGTGATCGGTGTTTTCCCACAGAGTTTGGAGTCTCTACTGATAACTCCTACGCAGAGTCATCCTGACGAGTTCACTTTTCCCCTTAGACGTTCAACAGAGAGAAAAGTGTCACCACCAGCGAGAAAAACGTGCGGATTCCCCAAAAGGGCCTTTTCGCTGCGTTTGGTAGCTAATCCTACGCATTGGTGCCCCCAAAGGCAAAATGCGCAAGTCGGTTAAAGACGCGTGCTGAGGCTTTGGCATTCGGCCAAAAGGATGCTTGGATTCTGCACTCCATGCGTCTCGAAAGCCGCGTCAAACTCTACACGGGCAACAATTGGTGGTTCTCACTCGCTGCGTGGTTTTTGACCATAATGACTTCGCTAAAGTCTGAGTTGAACATCATGTTATCCATAAAGCTAGTGATCAGCATCATGCCACGGCACTGCTCGACTTCAAACGATTCGGCGGTCCCAGGTGCTGGATGGAACCTAGCCAAACGTCCTGGTCCATCGTGAGCCACCGATATGCGAGTATCGCAATCGCCGACCGAAACCTTCAAATGAACGTGTCGTTTGCTAAATGTCGGACTCTTTGCATGCTCGATCAATTCACCGCGGCTGCTTTCATTGCCCGCAATCGCTTCGGCGATTCTAGGGTCTTCGTCTTGGAGTTCTAAATTGCCGTAGCAAATTGCGTTGAATAGGGCACTGGCGACCGCCATTCCAATGCGAATCCGGTCGGTCGGGTTCAATTGACCAGCCGCTGCGAGTGATTCGATAACAAACTGGGACGCTGGATTGATCGCATCAATCGTGTTTCCCAGCTTGTAGTAGAACTCGGGTGAATGGAGTTGTCCCTTGAAGGCCTGGTAGAACGCGTCACACTTGGCAAACGAAATCGCCCGGCGAACCATAGGGTTCAAGAGAACATTTAGCGAATTTTTCGGTACAAAATTTGCCGCGCCGAGCGCAAGTGCGTCAACCGCCAAGTCTTCCGAACCACGCGCAGTGACCACGACGGTTGGCAATGAAGAGTATTCATTGGCGATGGCTTGGACCAATTCCAAGCCATTCATTTCAGGCATCCGCAAGTCAGTGACAACCACGTCCGGCATCGTTTGGCGAATTTGCTCAAGCCCTTGCCGACCATCCGCTGCGCAGCGCACTTCGTGCCCGTCGTCTTCTAACAATGTTTGCATCAAAACCATGTGAGTCGGGCTGTCTTCACAAAGTAATACCGTCGCCATCTTAGATCACCTTCAAGGTTGAATCATTTTGGAAATCACGCACTGGTCCACAGCCTCTCGTTGCGTCCGGTCGCTGAACTATCTAGTCGCTGGACAATTTATACGCCTCGAACGGCGCAGGCCTAGACATCAAAGAAGCTAACTCAAGCGAATTCCCGCCTTAATTTCTTCGCCAATCGCCACCGCGACCGTCACCACCTCGATTGGGACGGCGTTGGTCACGATTATCGTTACCCACTGATTCTACCGCACCGAACGCCTTTAGTGCAGTCTCAAGCGACTTGGCACTGATTTCACCTGGCAAATTGATCACTTCCACTTCACCGCTCGGCTTCGCTGCGTCGTCCAACTTCGAAATCATCTCGCATACCAATTCCAAAAGCGGTTCTCCCTCGGTGCTGACTAACAGCGAATTACCAACTTCGTCGACTCCTAAAGAAAGTTTGCCCTTGAATGAAAAGTCCGCTCCACCCGCGTCGCGGCCCCCTTCCGATTCGACCAACCCGGAACCGTTGCCGTCTCGATTTCGGGATGCTTCCTTTTGTTGACGCTGATCGCCTCCGCCGCCACCTCGAAATGTCTTGTCGTTGCTGCTTAGCAAATCGCGGTAGGCTTCTTTGACCGTTTCGGCGACCTTATCCGCCTTGCCATATTTGATCGGCACCAACTTTGTATAACGAGCCTTTCGCTGGTTGACCGGTTCGGCCACATCCCACAATTCGATCAAATTTTTGATCGTACGAAGTTGGTCCGTCGACGCCCCGGTGACGACAATGGTGTTGGTGTCGATGTCGTCAATGAACTTTAACTTAGCCCCTTTCCCCAAACCTGCGGGGTCTTCATCGTCGCTGTTGTCCTCTCCCCAATACCAACGATAGAACGAATCATCGGAATTGTCGTCGTCCTCTTCGTCGAAATACTCTTCCAGATTCAGACGCATCCAATAGGCCGTGGTGTTCTTAACCTTGAGCACATGATAGGGCCTCTTTGGTGGCGCGACTTGCAGCATCAAATTTTCAAGCCGGTCAAGTGCCTTCGTGTCGGCACTGCTCAACACCAAATTCCCTGACGAATCGAGTTCAATCCGAATCGCTGCGGGCGGCTTATCGGATTTCGACTCGCTCGGGTCATCGCTTCCAAACAAACGATCAAACTCGCGACGCGACCGAATCTCAGGCAACTTCTCCGTTGGCGCAACGGGAGCCTCGGTGCCGGGCGGCTGCATGATCGCAAGTTGATAGGCTTCGGCACTATTGGAATCGGCACTATCGGCATGCGTGAACTCATCGCCGCTGCCTTGATCGGGCGCCGCATCAGCATCAGCATCAGCATCAGCATCAGCACTCGGATCAATAAATTCGTCAGGATCCGGAAGCTCGAGTGGATTCGGTGATAATTGATTCCATTGCTGTTTGAGTCGCTTCAGGTACTCCAGCGTTTCGAGGGTTGCTGAGGCATCGATCACTCGCACGGTCCGGTCGCTGCCGCCTGGTGGTGGTAATTCGCCGAGCTTGATCAGCAGCGATTCGACTTGCTCCATTTCGATCGGGTTGGCCCACAACAGGACTTGGCGATACCGATTATTCGCAGCAACACGAAACTCATCCTTTTCTTTGTCCTGATCGTCGTCGCCGTAACCGCCCCAAAAGGAATAGCTCCGACGTGAATTATTCTGTTTGTCGTCTTTCTCTTGCCCCATCAAGAAAGCGATCGATTCGGTAACTTCACTCGCCTCGAGCCGGCGAAGTTGCAGAACATGAAAACTCCGCCCACTGCCATCAAGCCGCTCGATCAACGACTGGATGATAAACCGATCCGCCGGAGACCCGGAAACGATCAAAGCGTTATTGTCTTTGTCCGTTCGCATGCGGGTCGCCGGTTCAAGGATATTCATCTCGCCAATGATCTCGACCAGTTTTTCTGGATCGAGTGACGCCAGCCGAAAAACCTCGACCCGTTTTTCGACATCGGCCAACGATGCGAGTGAATTGCTCGGTACGTCAATTCGTTTGACAAATTCGGCAGCAATCGCAACACGGTCCTCCGGAGCTCGGATGATCACCGAGTTTTGCCGAGTATTAGCAACAATCGATATTTCGACCTTTTTCTCAGCCTGTGGCTTCTGTCCACCACCCTGGCCTCGCATTTGGCGCATCATCTGAATTTGCTCGGGCGAAAGTGGAGCAGGTTTTTCTTTGGCAACACCGAGAAACTCTTCGAGCATTCGCTTCGCTTCCTCGGCTGGGACATAACGAAGTTTGAATTCGGGCGCAAGTGCTTCACGGCTATTGGAGCTACCTTCTTGCTTAAGCAGCTCGGCAACCTGTCGAACATTGATCGCAGCATCCATCACTTCGATTCGATTGGTTGTCGAAAAAGCAGTCAGTTGTCCATTCGAACTGATCATTGGCTTGAGCTCTTCGGCGAGCTTCTCGGCTGATAACCAAGCGACATCAAGAGAAGTACGAACAAACGTGTGAGGCGGGATTGATTCGAGTTCCTCCGGATCAACACGTGGAACAATCGCTGAGTTAATCGCATTCGTTTTCGCAACCGTCAATCCACCATCGAGGTCCAAAATCACATAACCGCGAGCCAATAGATATCGATTGAACAAGTCACGAGTTTCAGCAACGGTATAGCGTCGAGGCGACGAAAGGTTGACCCGGTCACCAGGCAATTCCAACCAATCAAGAGGTTTGTCCGAAATTTCCGCGAGCCACTGAACCAGTTCGACCCAAGGTTGATTGCGAAATTGAAATGCCACGCGGCCATCTTCACCCACCGTCGCTTTCAATTCATCTGCGTTCGCATCATCATCAATATTTTGGTCTCGCCGCACTACTTTCGGTTCCGGCGATTCTCCTTTCTCGCCATCCTTCTCACCCTCTTTCTTGCCGTCCTTCTCCTTTTCGCCACCGGATTCTTTTCCTGCTTCGACCCCGGGGTCGCCCGGTTGTCCCGATGGACGCATCCCCATCGGCATGCCATGTTTAGCTTGAAAAGCTTCCTGAGCAAAAAGTTCTTGCCCTAAAAAGAACGAGCCGATCGACACCCCGCTCACAAGAACGGCAAGTATTGCGAAGAGAAAAATGATCTTGGAACCCAAGCGATCACCCAATAAAAACGAATAGCCGCACCAAATCACGCGATCTCAGTATGACCTGTCTGTAAGCGGATGACAAACTAAAAGCCCACGGGCCGCTTCCGGGCCGGTGAAATCACTTGCTTTCATCAAGAACGGCCTGCTTTGAAGCAAATTTCCGATCGCGATTCCGACGAATCCACCAATCCATCACTGCAACCAAACAAATCATTGCCAGTACTTTGGCCGGGAAATCGCCGATTCGCACGTACAAACTCGTTCGATCATCTCGCCGAGGCGTCGCAATCACCGCACCGTCGGTACCGACGGGTGACGCCCCGACAATGCGTCCGCAGCTATCAATCCAAGCGGTCGGCCCGTTGTTGGCGGATGACAAAATTGGTCGTCGCCCGCCAACCGCAACGAATCTAGCACACCGCAAATGATGGTCGATAATGCTTGAATCGTCGAACCATCCATCGTTGGTGACGGTGACAATCACATCGGCACCAGATTTCTGCGAAACCAATTTGGAAAGATGGTTGATCGTCACTCGCTCAACAGCCGTTTCAATGCAAATCGATGGCAGCACCTGGGTGTCGTCGATTTTTAATACCTGAGGCCCCGCCCCAGGAGTCACCATCAAGCCATCAGGAACGAAGCTGCGAAGCCCTGGGATCGAGCGGATAATCGGGATGTATTCACCGAACATGACCAAATGATTCTTGCCGTACCAATTCGGAACGGTTTGGTCGGGAGCGATCTGAACCACGCCGCTGTAGATACGAGGCACATCACTGTAATGAACCACGCCGCAACCAACGACCAAGTGCGGCATCGCTCCATTTGGATTGACCGATTCGAGGACTCGAAGCACATCTCCGGCTCGACTCAAAAACGCTTGTCGATTCTCATCAACCACCATCGGAAACTCGGATGCATCCCCCGGATACTCCGGCGGAGCGACCGCGTTGACGTCTGCAAGCATGTAAGGCAAGCCACCCGTGAACATTGACTCGGGCCAAACGACGGCACCCACAGGTTCCGGTGAAGACTCCAAAGCCGTGATGGATTGGCGTGCGTAGGCGCCGAAAATTTCGTCGGCGCGTCCCGCCTCTTGCTGGTATTCAACCTGTTCATTTCGCTGGATTAACGCAAACGTGCAAAGCTCTTCGCCAAGGGATTGGCCCAACCGGTATTGGCCGTAAAAGAAAGTTGCCACAACCAAGATGGCCGCCACAGAGAGAGAGACAGAAACACCAACTTTCTTCCCTGACGAATTCCAGCAAAAGCGGGCAAGCAATGCATACAATGCGACATTGATAATGACAATCAAAAAGCTCACGCCATAGGACCCGAACAGATCCGCAATTTGGATCATGATCGAAACGTCGGCCCAAGTGTGTCCAAGCATCGCGGCAGAAATGCCAGTCGCAATATAATTTCGCCAACATTCAAGCCCAACCCATACCACAGGAGCAACCAAGACGAGCGGCCAATTTCGTTTTCGCAGGTGCCGCCCGAGCCCGATAAACAGCGGGATATAGACACCGAAATAGCTAGCCAAAACGAACAAGCAAACATACATCGCCGGATGCGCATGCCGGATACCTTGCAACGTCACGAGCCAATAAACCACTGCGACCAATCCAAAGCCGAGGTAATCACGTCGCGAGAATCCGCATGGACTTTCCACCAACCGTAGCAAAGGGACTAACGCGACGATCGACAGCGGCCACAGACCCCATGGCGGCTGCGATGCCCAAAGCAGCAGACAGGCGAGACAGACCAAAAAATATCGGCCGTATTCGGTCGATGTGTCGAAATAGTTGTGGTTAGAATTCATGTGGCAATCTTAGGAAGTGACGGCTGTCACGAGAATGTCAAATAGGAGAATCGTCCAAGGGGTGGCGTATTCATGGCTGCGGTGCGATAAAATCGTGTGTTCGCTGATATTGGGCACGAGTTTTTATTTCGATTGACTAATGGCTTGTTATGACTTCACCTGAGTTTCTTGGACCGTATCGTATCGGAGAGACTCTCGGGCGTGGTGGGATGGGTGCCGTCTATGCAGGTGTCCATGAACGCACGGGTGAAAAAGTCGCAGTCAAGCTGATTTCCCAACACATCGCAGACGAACCTCGATTCAGGCGACGATTTGCTGGCGAAGTCGAAATGCTCAAGCGACTGCGTCATAAAGGAATCGTTCGCTTGATCGGGTACGGCGAACAACAAGGACAACTTTTCTACTCGATGGAACGGATCGACGGCGAGTCAATACAACAACGGATACGCCGCGAGAAAAAGCTCGATTGGCAAACAACCATCGACCTGTCGATCCAAATCTGCGAGGCACTCAAGCACGCTCACGACATTGGTGTGATCCATCGAGATCTGAAACCTGCGAACCTGTTGTTGACACCCGATCATTCGGTCAAGCTTGTCGACTTTGGAATCGCAAAGCTATTCGGTTTCGGTGAACAAACCATGGCGGGCTCGGTGCTGGGCACCGCTGACTACATGGCTCCCGAACAGGCCGATGGCGAAGGAATCACCATCCGAACCGATTTGTATGCGCTTGGTAGCGTCATGTACGCAATGCTTTCGGGAAAACCACCCTTCACGGGAAAAAATGTCACGCAAGTCATCAAGGCATTGCGAAATGACAGAGTGATTCCGCTCGACCGCTTGGACCCGGAACTGCCCGAAGCCCTGGTTGAATTGGTTCACCAATTGCTCGAGAAGGATCCCGCAAAACGACCGCCAACGGCACTGTCGGTAACGAACCGACTCAAGGCCATGCGAGCGGGTCTACTTCATCAAGAAACCGTTCATCGTGGTGATTCGCCGACCAGTTCGCATCCAAAAAATTCGCGAGGAAACGAAAACGATCAAGCAAGCGTCGAGAAGTCGGCTGGAGCGGACCAAGAAGTCACACCGATCGCAGCGAACGTTCCAGGTCAGGATCAATCGGACCTCCATTCTCGCCCAACCTCGAAAACGCTAGCCACAGTCAAGTTGGGCAGTACCGAAGCAGGCGGTCGAACCGATGGCGGATCGAGTGAAGACAACGCCGGCGAACCCGGCGAACCCGGCGAACGAAAAACGCATTTCCAATCGGTTGAATCAGACAAACATATCCGAACCGAGCCCACTTCCGACAAGGAAACTGCGGCCGAGCGGTGGAAACAAGCTATTTCGATTTCGATGATGAGCGCGGTTCTAATCGCATGTCTGGTTTTGTTCGTCAAAGCGACCAAGCAACCCAGTGCGGATGATCTTTACCGCGCCGTCGTTCAAAAAAACAAAGCGGACCAAGTGCAACAAGCGCAAACGGAGATCGATCAATTCCTTAGACGTTTTCCCGATGACTCTCGTTTTGAAGAAATCAAACAACTCAACTTTGCATTAGAACTAACGCGAACCCTGCGGCGTCTGACCGTGCAAAACAAGTTGGGGATCACGCCACTGAACGCGGCCGAACAAGGATTTTTGGATGCAATGACAGGCCGCGAACAAGATCCGATTTCGGCAAGCGAGCGATTGAAACAGTGGCTCGCAATTTACGATGCTGACACGATCGCGTCGAGCGAAGAGTTAGATGCAATGGTCGTCTTAGCAAAGAACGAAATTATCCAGTTGGTCGAGCGTTCCCCCGAAATCTTGATTGATCCGCGTGCGACGGAGTTGATTGAGCGTATCATCGACACGATTGAAAAGGCACCTCTAGAATCGGCACGCGACACATTGCAGGGAATCGTCCAGCTACACGAAGGGGAAGCCTGGGCGACGCCGGCCGTCGAAGAGGCCCGCCGGCAGTTAAGAAATTTGGACGAGACCAACGCGGATTCGAATTGACAATTCACGATGGTTTTCCGATCCTCCACAGACCAGAAAACATGTTAGAACAACCTTCTTGGGCCGCTAATCGATCCACTAAATCGTATGAATCGCTCGGGAATCGACGGCTAACGCGGCTTCGTGGACGGCTTCGGACAGCGTAGGATGCGCGTGGCAGGTCCGCGCGATATCCTCGCTGCTGGCACCAAACTCCATCGCAGAAGCGGCTTCCGCAATCAAGTCGCCTGCGCGTGCTCCAAGAATGTGAACACCAAGCACGCGATCGGTTTCAACGTCAGCAAGAATTTTCACGCGTCCTTCGAATTCGCCAAGCGTTCGCGCACGGCCGTTTGCACCAAACGGGCAAACCCCTTTGTTGTATTCGATTCCTTCCTCTTTCAGTTGCTCCTCGGTCTTGCCAACCATCGCGATTTCTGGATGCGTGTATACGATCGCGGGAATCACATCATAATTCATGTGACTCTTGACACCTGCGATTCGTTCGACACAAACGATCCCTTCTTCCATCGCTTTGTGTGCCAACATGGCTCCGCCGATACAATCACCGATAGCGTAGACATGATCAGCCGAGGTTTCAAACTCGGCGTTGACGGGAATGAATCCGCGTCGGTCCGTTTCCAATCCGATCGCCTCTAGCCCGAGATCATCGGTCGCCGGGGTTCGCCCGGTAGACAGCAACACACGGTCGCATCGAATCGGCTCGGCATCCTTGATCGCCACGACACACTCATCGCCATCTCGCTTGGCGGATTCCACAAACGTCTTCGTGCGAATATCCATACCTTGTTTTTTGAAAATGCGATGAGCCATCTGTGCGAGCTCGCCGTCGATCCCGGGCATAATATGGTCGAGTGCCTCAAGCACGATCACTTTGCTGCCGAGCCGATTCCAAACACTGCTCATTTCCAAACCGATATAACCGCCGCCAATCACGACCAACCGTTCTGGGACATCGGGAAACGATAAAGCAGTCGTGCTGTTACCGATTCTGTCGCCATCTTCTTCGACAAAACCCAACTTCGATGGACGGCTGCCGGAGCAAATCAAGATTCGGTCGGCTTGGATCAAGACGTTGTCTTGGCCTTCGACTTGAATCGACTCGACATCACGAAAACGGCCTCGACCACGATAGGGGGTGACGCCTTTCTTCTTGAATAGCATGTCGATACCGCCAGTGAGTGCGTCGACAATCTTCTTCTTGCGAGCCATCATTGCATCAAGATCCAATTGGACGCCGTCGATCTTCAATCCATGTTCGGCGAACCGATGCTGTGCTTCTTCATACAAATGGCTCGATTCAAGCAACGCTTTACTGGGAATGCATCCGACTCGCAGGCATGTGCCGCCGAATCGATCATTTTCGTCGATACAGGCAACATCGATACCGAGTTGGGCGGCTCGGATGGCTGCGACGTAGCCAGCGGGTCCGCCACCTAATACCACTAATTCATGTCGAACGGTTTTCATATCGGTGATTGTTGCGTCAAGAAAGAGGATGCGAATGCCAATTAGATTCATCCAGTGTGCCAAACGGAGCCCCAGTTAGGCTATAGGGGGGCAAGTGGAATATGGGCTTGCCGAACTGGCGTCAGCTGGGACAATTGCACCGCTCCACAGAACCCGAACCCTCGCCACTTCCGGCGGTAGTACACCTTGTCAAAGACGAAAATTCGCAAGATTGCCGGTCCCGCGTTTGCGGCAGTGCTTTTCGCTTTGGCAGTGAAGTTGCTTTGGCGAGAGGCACATGAGGTCACGTGGGAGCAATTCAAAGCTGGTTTCACGGGCGTTCCAACCGTCTATCTGGCGATCGCAGCGTTCCTGATCGCGCTGAATTACGGGTTATTGATCACCTACGATTTGCTTGCACTTCGCTATGTGTGCCGATCATTGCCCCTTCGCCGAGTCGCTCTGGTTTCTTTTTTGGGGTTCACGCTCGGGAATAACTTGGGCACGCTCATGGCAGGTGCACCCATTCGGTTTCGCTTCTACACCCAGTGGGGATTAACTCCGCGTCAAATCGTCGTCCTGATTTCGATCTGTGGTTTGACTTTTTGGAGTGGGCTGTGGTTCCTCGGCGGGACGGTTTTGGTTTTCGTGCCGATTGAATTGCCACCGGAACTGAGCCTGCCGTTCGGCACACAAGCCCTCGGAGTGATCTTGTTGACGCTTGCGATTGGGTATGCGGTCGTTTGTTGGCTATGGCGAAAACCGTGGCCAATCGGTGAGCTCCATTTGCGTCCGCCCGAATTGGGGCTGATGTCGGTTCAAGCATCCGTTGCCGCGGTCGACTTGTTGATCTCCGCGACGGCGCTGTATTTGGTTTTGCCGAACGACGCTACCGTGCCGTTCGCCCAAGTCTTAGCAGCATATTTGTGTGCTATCTCGATCTCATTACTGACTCAAGTTCCCGGTGGCCTCGGCGTCTTGGAAGTCATTTTGGTGAAGCTGCTTAAAGGGACGGTCGGAGATTCGGTCTTAGCATCAGTGTTGATTTTCCGCATTCTGTACTACGTGCTGCCCCTGTTGTTTGGCATGATCACCTTAGCCGCCCACGAGATTTACAGTGGCGCGATGCAAGCGCGCGAAGCCCGGCTAGAGGCTCCGCCGAGAATCAAACGGAACAAGTAGACTTGCGAAGCAACACCGACTCGATTCCTTTGCATTGGTCGTAGCTTGATAGTTGAATCAAAACGTAGATTGCCATCGCGATGTTTCCTAGCAACATGATCAGCACGAACCAAGTGATGCGTTTCCACCAGGCTGTTTCCTTGTAAGCAACCCAAACATAGAACGTCAAAAAACCAAGGTAAGCATCACACAATGTGGCGATAAACCAACGGTCCAAGAGGATTTCGGAACCAACCTTCAAGACGCTTCGGTCGAGCGACGCGTAGGTCGTCACGGCCAACATCACGATCAAAATCATGCTGAATAAGAGAACCAACTGAGTGCGATTCATTTTGTCAGACTTTCTTAAAACGATAGTGAGCAACAAACCACTCCGCGCCTTCGTGATAGCGAAACAATTCCGCACACGCCATGAAGAACATCCGCCACCTCTGCAAGCTCCTCTTTGCCTCGGACGGTGATAAATCTTGACTAAATCGATCCAGAATCACGCTGCGATTGGAATCCAAATTCGCGAGCCAATCCTGACTCGTTCTGTAATAGTGCATGCCATTGACTTGCCATTGCTGCTCGATTGCGAGTGACTCATCAAAATAGCCAAACAAGTCTTCCGAGGGCATCTGGCCACCAGTGAAAAAGTGACGCCCCATCCAATTCGAGACTCCCTCGGTATCAAACAGGTAAGGCGAATTTCGATGGCAAAAAACATGAACCAATGCCTTCCCATTCGGCTCAAGCCACCCGGCGACTCGTTCAAACAGCAACTGATAGTTTCGCATGTGTTCAAACATTTCAACCGAAACGACTCGATCAAATGTTTCGGCTAACTCGAACGAACGCATGTCCGCGGTGATCACACGGATGTTCAAAAGTTGACGCTCCGCCGCCTTGTTCTCAATAAACGCTCGCTGGCTGGCGGAATTGGATACTGCTGTGATCTCGCAGTTAGGAAATTTTTCTGCCATCCAAAGGGTCAACGATCCCCATCCGCAACCGAGTTCAAGCACTCGCATGCCGTCTTGAAGTTCGGCTCGCTCGCATGTCATTTCAAGCATCACCTCTTCGGCTTCGGCGAGAGTCGTTTCGTCCGTTGTGTAAAAGCAGGAACTGTATTTCAAACGCGGACCCAAAACGTGCTCGTAAAACTCGGCAGGGACTTCGTAGTGCTGGCGGTTTGCCTCGTCGGTGGCGATCGCTAACGGACTCGCACGAAGCGATTGAGCAAACGCTGCTGTGGCATCGGGGCCGTGCGTTCCAATGGATTGCAACCGTTTAGCCAACAAACGGCGAATCCCAATGCGAATCAGCGCATCGGGGATGAGACCTGACTCAGCAAGTTCAATTAAGTTCATTTTATCATTTCCAGTGATGCCAGACTTTCCTCGGTGGTACTATGTTACGTTCCTGAGAAGTCCAAAGACTGCGACATCCTCAAAAATCCGAGCCACTTGCCCCAGACGCACTACGATGGAGTTTGCTGATTTCCTACCGAGCCTAGCAGCCATCGCTGGGATTATTTTTGTGCTGTGGGGCATCAGCTTGGCAATTCGTGATGTCAGCATCGTCGACATTTTCTGGGGGCTCGGATTCGTTTTCATCGCTTGGTTTTCTCAGTGGATGGCCGGTCACTCGTCCACACGAACGATGCTACTTGTGATGATGGTTACAATCTGGGGCGCCCGGTTAGGCATTTACCTCGGACGACGGAATTGGGGCAAGAAAGAAGATTATCGGTATGCGGCAATGCGAGAAAAGCATGGCTCCGCGTTCCCAATCGTCAGTCTTGTGACCGTCTTTTCTCTTCAAGGATTGTTGATGTGGTTCATCTCGATGCCAATTCAGGTGGCGATTCTGAAATCGATTCCTTGGCATCCTGTGGTATGGTTTGGCGTGATCGTTTGGTCAATCGGGTTGTTTTTTGAATCGGTGGGCGATTATCAATTGGCTCGCTTCAAATCCGATCCGTCGAACCAAGGCAAAGTCATGGATCGTGGCTTATGGCACTACACTCGGCACCCGAATTACTTTGGTGACTTTTGCGTTTGGTGGGGCTTTTACCTGACCGCCGTTGAAAGCGGATCATGGTGGTGGACGATCCTCAGCCCGATCTTGATGACATTTCTGCTGCTTCGCGTCTCGGGAGTGCGACTACTGGAAAACTCACTTCGCAGCCGCGTCGATGGCTATGATGAATATGCAAGAATAACAAGTCCATTTTTCCCGCTTCCTCGTTCAAAAAGCTCTGCTTCGAGTTAACTGATGCGAATTGCCATTGTCGGAACAGGAATCAGCGGCAGCTTAGTCGCGCGTCTGCTGTCATCACTGCACGATGTCGTTGTCTACGAAGCAAATCACTATGCCGGTGGGCACGCAAATACGGTCGACATATCGCTTGATGGAACAACGTACAGCGTCGACACGGGGTTTATGGTATTTAACGAGCGGACGTATCCGAATTTTTGCAAGATGCTGGAATGGCTCGCGGTTCCATCGCAACCGAGCGAGATGAGTTTCAGCGTTCGCTGCAGTAACAGTCAAACCGAGTACCAAGGAAGTTCGCTCAATGGCTTGTTTGCCCAACGTTCCAACTTGGTTCGCCCTTCCTTCTTGCGACTGCTGCGAGATATTGTCCGCTTTAATCGACTTGGAATGGCAGCAGCCGCAAGTGGCTGTTTAAAAGATGGGCGATCCGTGGGTGATTTCCTCAACGAGTGCTCGGTTGGCAAACGTTTTGTGCAGCACTACCTGGTCCCAATGGCAGCGGCAATTTGGTCGAGCAAGCCAGAATCCATCCTGAGCTTCCCAGCGGAATTCATGATTGGCTTCTTTGCAAATCATGGACTAATGCAACTTCGCGATCGTCCTCAATGGCGAACGATCCTCGGCGGTTCCCGACACTATTTGACTGCCTTGCTAGCGCCCCTTGAAAACCAATTACGTTTGAATCAGGCAGTCACCGCAGTCGAGCGAAAAACAGATGGCGTCGTGGTCACGACAAATGACGGTAATCGCGAATGGTTTGATAAAATCGTTATGGCAAGCCACGCCGACCAGACTCTGAAACTTTTGGCTCACCCTACGGATGCCGAACGAAAGGTCCTCGGGGCATTTTCCTATCAATTGAATGAAGCGGTGCTACACACGGATTCAAGTCTTTTGCCTAAACGGCCGAGAACGTGGGCGAGCTGGAATTACCATATCCCCAAAGGAAGATCCTCCGCTGCATCGGTAACCTACGATCTAAGCCGATTGCAAAACCATGCATCGCCGGTGCCGATCCTGCTAACCTTGAACGAGACCGAAAGCATTGACCCGTCAAAAGTCATGCGAAACTTTTCCTACACTCATCCGGCTTTCGCGAGCGATTCGATCGCTGCGCAGAGTCAATTCCACAGCATCAGCGGCCATAATCGGACGCATTATTGCGGGGCGTATTGGGGCTATGGTTTTCACGAGGATGGCGTCAACAGCGCGATTAGCGTCGCCAAACATTTCGGAATCCCATTTCAATCATGCACAGTTGCATCTACGAAGGAACCGTCACGCATTGCCGCCACGAGCCTGTGATTCATCAGTTTAGGTATCGACTCTTCATGGTCTACTTGGATCTCGCTGAATTGCCATCGCTGGTGGGCCCAGGCAAGATAATCTCCGATCGCAAGATTGCGGGCCGTTCGTTGCTGCGCGGTGACCACTTGTATGATTCGTCTGGATCAATCGAATCGGAAGTCCGCCGAATCGTACAGGAAAAAACGGGGGTCACTCCACTGGGGCCAATCCGAGTGCTGAGTCAATTGCGTTACCTAGGGTATTATTTCAGCCCATTGAATTTGTTTTACGTATTTGACGAAACGGACTCTCGAGTGGAAACGATTGTCGCCGAAGTCAGCAATACGCCGTGGAAAGAACGACATTGCTATGTGCTTTGGGAAGGGAACCGCCAAGACAATGACAAAAACAATGGAACGCTAGACAACGTACTACGGTACTGTCATCCGAAGACATTTCATGTTTCGCCTTTTATGCAAATGGACATGCAATACCAATGGCGAGTGACGTCGCCAACGAAGCATGCGACAATCCAATTGTCCAACTTTCAAGAGTCAAGAAAAGTGTTTGACGCCTCGATGACGCTCCAGCGTCGCGAGCTCACCAAACGCGAACTTCGTCGAATGACAACTCGTTACTTTTTGATGACCGCACGAATTGGTGTGGCGATTTACTTTCAGGCTTTGAGACTATGGTGGAAAAAATGCCCGTTTTATCCTCATCCCAAAGAGGTGAGCCCACCGGCATCCCATGCCAGCACGACGACGAAGGTATTGTCGAAAATCAACGACAAGGCCGGCTAGTCACCTCGCGCCGACTACGCTGGCTCGACGCCAATTGTTGGTTTCGTCGCGCGGTATTGCGACGATTGAGTCGGCTTGATACCGGCCAATTGACCCTCGTCGATCGAAGTGACGGATATGAATTCGGAACAGTCGGCGACTCAGGATTAACAGCAACAATGAAGGTTCATCATCGGCGGTTCTATCGGACCATCAGCCTTCGAGGCGCGCTCGGTGCCGCGGAGTCGTATTTGCGTGGCGATTGGGATTCGACCGACCTGACGACCACCCTTCGAATCTTAGTGAAGAACCGAGAGATGATCGCAAGCGTGGAAAATGGGACAGCGAGGTTACTACGCCCAGCTCTTGCGGCACTGAATTATCGTCGCCGAAACTCTCGCTCCGGAAGCAAGCGAAACATCGCGGCTCATTACGACCTAAGCAACGAATTCTTTTCGTTGATGCTAGATCCGACAATGACCTACAGTAGCGGCATTTTTTCGACCAAGAACTCAACGCTGCGAGACGCTTCGATCGAAAAGTACGATGTAATTTGCCAAAAACTGCAACTTAGCTCGCATGATCACGTGATCGAGATTGGTGGCGGATGGGGTGGGTTTGCAGAGTACGCTGCGCGAGAATATGGATGCCGCGTCACGACCACGACGATATCGGATCAGCAACATGCATATGCGGAAAAGCGATTTCGTGATGCGGGGCTTCTTGATCGAATCACCCTGTTGAAAGATGACTATCGCGATTTGACGGGCCAATACGACAAATTGGTGTCGATTGAAATGATCGAAGCAGTGGGCGAAAAGTACATGCCTCACTATTTCGCGAAATGTTCGCAGCTACTCAAACCCAACGGCATGATGTGTTTGCAAGCGATCACGATTCCCGACCACCGCTACGATCGCTATCGCAAATCAGTCGACTTCATTCAACGCTACATTTTCCCAGGCGGTTTTTTGCCTAGCATGCGAGCAATGTCAACGTGCGTAGGACAAGCGACCGATTTTCGATTTCTCCAATCGGAAGATTTTGGATCTCACTACGCCCAAACGATTGCTCGATGGCGTGAGAATTTCTGGAACAACCTTGACCGAGTCAAACAGCTCGGGTTTGATGAGCGATTTATTCGCACATGGCACTATTATCTCTGCTACTGCGAAGCGGGGTTTGAGGAACGTGAAATCGGGGTGTCGCACGTGCTCCTCGCCAAACCCGGATGCCGCCGCGATCCAATTTTATCGCGAGGCTAGATGTTGGAGGACGCATGTCAACGTGCATCCGAGTTGGAGTTCAACTTAACCCCCTATGCCTCCACCGTTCCAATCTCACCTTCGCCTTGGCTAGGGCGATAGCGTTTGGCTTTCATTCTTAGATTCAAGAATTCGACAATTAACGAAAATGTCATTGCAAAGTAGACGTAACCTTTGTTGATCGGTGTGCCTACCGCGTCGCTTAGCAAAACGACACTGATTAGCATTAAGAACGACAACGCCAACATTTTCACCGTCGGGTGGTCTTGAACGAAGTCGCTGATCTGGTTCGCGAAAATGATCATCACGGTCACTGCGATGATCACCGCGGCGATCATGATTTCGATATGGTTTGCCATCCCGACTGCGGTGATCACCGAGTCGAGTGAAAAAATCACATCCATAAATGCGATACGAATCAGTACCCCACTCATGGTGATCGCCGTTTTGCTTTGAGCGGCCGGTGTGATGCCATCGCTCGCCCCCCCTTGGTCACCGGGCATGTTACCGATATCCGCCTCTTCTTCGTCTCCTTCGATTTTGTGATGTATTTCGCGGACGGCGGTATAGAGCAGAAACAAGCCGCCGAATAGCAAAATCAAGTCGCGACCAGAGATTTCGTTGATCTCAGGTGTATCGATCAGCTGCTGTGAAAACACTTCAATCGGCATCCAGTGCGATAGTTCCAATAGCGGATCTTCGAGGCTGATCAGCCAACCAATCATCAGCAAAAGTAGAATCCGCATCCCCATGGCCAAGAACAGCCCAACGCGACGAGCGACCGAGCGTTTGTCGGGCGGAAGTCGGCCAGTGATAATTGCGATGAAGACAATGTTGTCGATCCCTAAGACGATTTCCATCGCGGTCAGCGCCAAAATCGCAATCAGCGATTCCATCGAATAGAGCGACGCACCTTCGGCAACTGCCGCAGTCGATGCAAATAACATGAATCGAATTCTCCTCTAGGTTTGACTCAGTAGCGGTGCGGCTAGTCCGACAAGTCCGACTAACAATAACATCGCTAGGGTGATCCGTCGCAGCCGTTTGCGGCCAAGCCATGTTCCGAACTTCAATCCCACAAAGGTCGAAAGCAGCAACAAAGGTGTGGTCGCTATCGAAGCCAAGCCTGGACCGATGATGCGGTTTCCAAAGCTGTAATACAACAACCCTAACGCGGGGAAAAGGCTGATCAAATAGGCTGCGAAAAGAAAGCCGCGCGTTTGACGTGTGTTCCAATCATGGGATTGGACCCAAAACACCATCGGCGGCCCCCCCATGCCAACGATTCCTTGCAAGAAACCTGACGTAGGAAACGCCAACCAAGCCCACACCGGATGCAATTTGTGCCTGGGCTTGGGATTGAAGACCATGATCGTGATGGTAACGACCAAGACAATGCCGCCGACGCATTGGCGAAGCACCACAGCAGAAAGGCTTTCGAGCATTTTTAACGCTGCAATCCCGATCGGGACAAATGCGATTCGCGATAACCCCGGCACCGCCACTTTCGACACGGGGATCGAATCTCGTAGCACCCACACGCCCCAAAGGTTTTGCGGGACCGTTGCGACCAATAGTGACGTTTGGGCCTCAGGGATCGAATAACCCAGCCACATCAACACAGGAATCGTCAATAGTCCAGCGCCGAAGCCCGCTGCGGACTGGACAAACATCCCCAGACACAACACGCAAACAAACGGAATATAGTGGAGCCATTCACTCATCGCGGCATTGTAGCGACCTTTTTCGATTCCCATGATGGGCATGTGACGGTGGTTTGACTAAAATTGGACGCGATCCTGCCTTGATTTCTGTACCAATCCCCCCATTTCCCTTCCTGAGAGACATAAGACATGCCACGTCTAAATCGTCGTCAATTCGCAGCCGCAGCCGCAGCGACCATCGCGTCCACAAGGATGTCACGACTTTCTGCTGCCGATTCGAATGAAAATGCGGTCGAGCCAAATGAAATTGCGGTCGGCCCAAATGAGAAATTGGGAGTCTGTATCGCAGGCGTCAATAGTCGTGGGCAAGAGCATATCCGAGGCTTTAGCCATGACCCTCGGACCGAAGTGCGAGCGATTGTGGATATTGACGAAAGTGTTGGTCAACGACGCGTGGAAAAGATCGCCGAGACGCAAGGCCGCAAGCCTGAATTCTTTACGGACTTACGCGAAGCGCTCGAAATGGATGGCATCGACATCGTCACCTCCGCCGCTCCAAATCATTGGCACGCATTGATGGGCATCTGGGCCATGCAAGCGGGAAAAGATGTCTACATCGAAAAACCGATTTGTCACAACCTCCACGAAGGTCGTGCCCTCGTGGCAGCAGCCGAAAAGTATGGCCGCATGTGCCAAACCGGAACACAGTGCCGCAGCAGTAGTGCAGTTCGAGATGCGATGCAATTGATCGCCGACGGAGGCATCGGCGAAGTCAACTTTGCTCGCGGACTATGCTACAAACGACGTCCGTCGATTGGAGCACTTGGTGACTATCCGATTCCTGAAAAAGTGAACTTCGATCTTTGGAGTGGTCCCGCCACGTACACGGATCCAAAGGTGACTCGCCGTCGTTTTCATTACGATTGGCATTGGCAACGTCACTACGGTAACGGCGACCTCGGCAACCAAGGCCCTCACCAAACCGACATCGCGCGATGGGGGCTCGGACTAAACCGACACCCCAATGCAATCTTCACCTACGGGGGACGACTCGGATACCAAACCGAACAAAAAGACCCTAATTACGTCGATGCTGGCGATACGGGAAACACCGAAATCTCACTTTACGATTACGGCGACAAGTGCATTGTGTTTGAAACACGAGGGCTCGACTGCAAAACGACGTCTGGCCCGGAGATCGAGCGTTTCTTTGGCAACAAAACCAGCAACAAGATCGGCGTGATCTTTTATGGCAACGAGGGCTACGTGGCACAAACGTCCTACGCACAGTGCACCGCGTATGACCTCGATATGAACGTGATCCAAGAGTTTCGTGCCAAGAACGTTGGCGATGCACACTTCGCAAACTTTATCGACTCCTGTCGGTCACGTGATGCATCGGCGCTGAACGCAGATGCATTGACGGGTCATTTGTCGGCCGGAGTAAGTCATCTTGGGAACATTTCCTACTACCTTGGCGAAAAACATCACGTCTCGCCGGATCAACTTCGTAACGTGCTGTCAAAAGTGAAGAGTCTGGATGACAACGATGCGACACTTGACCGCACTATCGACCACCTCGTTGAAAATGGTGTTGAGTTGGACCAGACGCCACTTTCACTCGGAGCCCAACTGAAGTTCGATCCGGAAGCCGAACGGTTCATTGGCAATGATGACGCCAATGCAATGCTCAGCCGCGAGTACCGAAAAGGTTTCGAGGTACCATCCGCAGCAAACGTGTAGTCGATTCGGCGGGCAGATGCGACCATTTTCGCGTAAACTAGCGTGTCAGGCCTCATGGGTGAGGCCTACGGCTTTTCACGCGAGAATTCCCTGATGGTTCGACTCTTCTTTTTATTTGGCTTCGTCGTTGCGACGTTCTCCACTAGCTTTGCTCAAGAGGCCGTTACAAAAACGCCGGCGGAATCATCGCGAACTCTGAGTGTCGAAACTGTCCAAGAACAACTCGAAGGCGATTTCGATACAACCGACATCGCAGCGGCCACGTCGTGGGCCGATTCGCTCGGGCTTGCCGATTGGCTCGGGCCGCTTGCGCCCGTGGCTCTGTCTCCCTTTTTCGGAGTAACCTGCTTATCCGGTTTAGCTCTTTGGGGCCCTGAATCCATTACCAACAACGCGCTGCTTGGTTCGTCGGGGCCGCTGAAGAGCCATACGCTGTTTTTCGTCTTCTTGGCGCTAACGGTTTTGACCAGCGTTCCGCGGCTAACCAAAGTCAGCAAACCGTTTGCTCAGGCGACGGATCGGCTCGAAACCTACGCCGTCATCGTGATCCTGTTGGCAATCAAAATCATTGCCTCGATCGAGACTCCGAGTGTCGAACAAGCCCCCGTCGCGATGATCCAATTGGGCGTGTTCAGCTTTACGGCGGACACCCTTTTGGCGATTGCGATGATCATCAACGTCTTGGTCATAAACAGTGTCAAATTTTTCTTTGAATTCATGGTTTGGTTAACACCGATTCCCGCGATCGATGCGATTTTCGAAGTATGCAACAAAACACTTTGCGCTGCACTGATGACCGTTTATGCGTTTAGCCCCACGATCGCAACCATTTTGAACCTGACGATCCTGTGTGTCGCCGCAGTTGTTCTGCGTTGGATCAGTCGCCACGTACGCTACTATCGAACGATGGTATTGGACCCGATCATTTCACGACTTTGGAGCAAATACGGTGACCCGACAAAACCTGAGATGATCATATTTTGCAAAGAAGCACTCGGCCCCTTTGCCGCGAAGAGTCGTTTGCGACTTGAGCGTGCCCCATCGGGAGAGGGCTGGCAACTTTGCGAAGCCAATTGGTGGATGCCCAGCACTCGGCACGAGATCGCCCAATCTTCGACACCAAAAATGCGACGAGGTTGGATCATGCACACCATGGAAGTGGTTGATCCATCAGGCAAAAAGACTGAGTTTGCATGCAGCCGACGATACGATTCCAGATTGGAGAGTTTGGCAAGCCGAATCGGCGTCCTAGTCGATGCCGAACCCGCGCCGCAAGGCGAAAACACCAACGATGCTCGTGTCGAATTTGGTTGAATCACTCTCTTGAGTCACCGTGTTTCGTTTTGAGACAACTACGGTTCGCAATCGGCCATAGGGGTGAATACCACAATGGAGCGATTGAGCCGAGGGACTTACCGCACTTTACGGCGAACAGCCAAATCCTTTACATCGTACGGTTTGACGAAAGCGCAGTTCAGAAAACGTACTGCTGGAAAAAATTCATTGATGGAAAAGGGATGTAACGTCCTTTTTCCAAAGAGGTTCTCACCCAAACATAGAAAAGGACAAACAGCATGGTTTCCCGATTGTTTTTGATTGCAGGATTAGCCATCGGCGTGTTGGCGTTTCACAGTCGACCGGTTCACGCTCAACAAGAGGGTGAACCGATCTTGGTTAAGCTTGACACAAGCGAAGGAGCGATTGTCTTGGAATTAAATGCGTCCAAGGCCCCTAAAACGGTCGAGAACTTCCTTAGCTATGCCAAAGAGGGATACTACAAGGATACAGTCTTCCATCGCGTCATTGATGGCTTCATGATCCAAGGAGGCGGTTTTGATACGTCGATGAAAAAGAAATCGACAAAGGCTCCGGTTCGAAACGAAGGAGGCAACGGGCTGAAGAATGACAAGTACACCATCGCAATGGCGCGCACGCCTGATCCGCACAGTGCAACGAGCCAATTTTTCATCAACACCGTCAAGAACTCAATGTTGGATCGGGTGAACTCGCAAGACGGTTTTGGTTACACCGTTTTTGGCAAAGTTGTCAAAGGCCAAGATGTCGTTGACCGCATTGCCAAAACACCTACTAAACCAATTCGTGATCCCTCAATTCCAGGTGGCTTGATGGCGGATGTCCCTGTGACTCAAGTCGTGATTCAAGGCGCGGAAGTTGTCACAAAGTGAGCCAGACGACGCCAACCACAAAACTGCCAAATTGGCACGCCCAGCCCATTCTAGCGAGGTTTTTTCGTATCTAAAGACGACCCTCGGACGATAAAAATCAACGAAAAAAAGCCGCACCAGAGTGAACTCTGACGCGGCTTTTTTTAAATCGTTGCTTCAATCTCAAAGAGAAGAGCAAGTTAGCTAATTAGCGACGCTTCTTAGCGACCTTTTTCTTAGCAACCTTCTTCTTGGTTGCTTTTTTCTTGGTTGCTTTTTTAGCAGCCTTTTTCTTGGTTGCTTTTTTAGCAGCCTTTTTCTTGGTCGCCTTCTTAGCAACCTTCTTCTTGGTTACTTTTTTAGCAGCCTTTTTCTTAGTTGCTTTTTTAGCAACCTTCTTCTTGGTTACTCGCTTTGCAACCTTTTTGGTTGCCTTCTTCTTCGTTGCTTTCTTCTTGGCCATGTTTTCCTCCGCTAGAAAGGAAACGCTGGCGAGTCCTTGTGACTTTTTAAAACACGTTGTCTCAAAAGTCACCGGCCACGGCTCACCAATCGTCACAATGGAAGTTGAATCTCAAAGCGTTGTTAAAGTCCTTCAACATTACTTTTGCTTTCAACCGTTTAGAAACTGCGCGTAACTGTACGCGCTTCTCAGAATTTCGCAACATCTTTTTGGCAAAAAAGTGCTTGCAAACAAATTTTTTTTTTGCTACGCACATCATCGATTGGATGTTTATCACCTTTGAAGCAATGAATCTCTCGCGCTCAAAACGTTTGATTGCGCTTTTCAAACGTGCTGAAACAGATCGATCATTCACCGCAAACCAACTTAAAAAAATGAACTAGAAACGCCACGTACTGTTTTGCTGAAGTACCTGATAGTTCGAGATTGCTAAGGATAAAAATAAGATGCCCAAGAATGTTTGGCCGTTCTTGAAACCATACGCGGTAAGCAATCCTGCAGCGATAACGCTGATCCACAACGCTTGATCGCGACGACCACCACCAATCAACACAACCGAGTTCATGATGCGACCACCATCAAGTGGCCACACAGGGACTAAATTTAGTAGCGCCCATAGGACACTTGGGAAGATATAGAATAAAACCATCGCATACAGACCAATACTTTGGATCGGTTCGCCATCGAGCACGCTAAAGATTCTCGACAGCCCAAGAGGCATCGCTAAATCGACTAGAAAGAACTGCCCTTCACTAAATCCGAGTCCTAATACCTTTAGTGCGCCGATCAGCACAAACGCAGAAACAATTTGCGCCAATGGCCCTGCTAAAGCGATCCATAGGTCTTGTTTTTCGCTCAACCGCGAAAACGATCGTCCCGGTGTAAACGAACTACTTGGAATTGCTAATCCACCGAAGTGATACAGCACGATCGAAGCATTGATTCCGTATTGGCGAAACGCAAACGCATGACCAAGCTCGTGGATCAAAATGGACACCAACATGCAGACGCACCACAGCATCAGTAGCGGTAATCGACCTGGACTATCGGCACCTACCCGATCGAGCAAATCGACCAAACTATAGCCAAAAATCACTGCTCCTAGCCAAAAAGACCATGCCACCCGAACGGGGAAACCAAAGATTTCAAAACGGAGATCGTATTGGGATTCAGGGGGTTCTTGGAGCATTTTGGAAAGTGAAACTGGTTTCGAGTGTGTGTTGCAGGGCCAAAATCAACAGGCCGAATTCAACAGGCTTCGCACGGTTGCTTTACCGGACAGTGTCTAGTGAGTATTTTGGGCCTCGTGAAGTCTAGCATCTTGCCCGCGTTCAATTGAGCGGGCTACTCGGCGACCGATTCGACGGGTGCTGCTGCGGCTTCATCATTCTCGTCAGGTTCAACATCAGGGCCTGCCAATTCCAGCCCCATCGTTTCCAATTTCGCGACATGGCTAGCCCACTCGATCCGAAATGGCTCGCCGATCGGACGCTCGCCATCATTGAGCCCAATCGACAACATTCGAATGCGATCATGACGAATTTGTTTGTCGACTAGTGGCATGTCTTGATCACGCGACGCGATAGCTTCTTGAACCGCCATTTCCTGCTCTGCTTTCCATGCCAACGCGACTTGATGCAGTGCTACGACGCGGAACCAATGCCAAGGTTTTTCCACCAGGACATGTTTTTGGCACCACTGCCAATCCAAAAAGCGTTCCAAATCATCTGGACGAATCAAAAAACAACGAATGCACTTTTTTCGCACCACTTGGCGGTCTTCGCATGTCATTGCAAACAACCACGTTTCGCGTTTGAAAGGCGTCGTCGCAACCAACCCAGCGATATGCCCCATCGCATCGTTGAGCACTTCGAACCCAAGGGTCCCCTCGGAATGAAGGATCGGATTTTCGAGTGTTGTCGTCTCCGCAGTCGATTTCAAGAATTCCCGAACGGCAATGTTGTCGTATAGATCATTGAGCGTGGTTTTGGGGGCGATGTTGCGAAATAGCAGCACGCAATCATTCGCTTGATGAGGCAGTTCCCACAAACGATGCATTTGGAATATAAAATCATCCGAATCACCGGACTGCATACGTGCGATCGCATTGAGACGCTGCCGAAACACTAAGAACCAACTCGCTGCAAACCCTGCAAGAAACCCTAGCGCCTTGCCGATGAATTCCGGAAACAAGCGTTCCCATTGCAAACTCGACAACCATTCCACAAGGCTTTGCATCGTGTGTTCCTTTGGGTGCTTTCATGATTTTTAATCAATCGAAAACCCCATGATAACGGATGATCACACGACGCGTAGCCGATCCGACTAAAACTGCCCGCCTCCCATTCCGCCTCCCATTCCGCCTCCAAACCCACCGCCGCCGCTTGAATGCTTGAAGCGATAATCGGCTCGCATTTTTTCGATCATTGCATCACCAACGACCGTTTGCTCTTTATCAAGCTCAAGCGAGAATTGGTATTCGAAGTCGAACGCATCACTGCCAAATCGCTTCGCCGGAATGGACAAATCCCATCGTAAAATGCCGGTCGGACGCTGCATCCGTTTGTACAACGGGTCGGGGGACAATTTTTCCGTTGCTTCCGTCGCCAAGACGACGGTGATCGCGCCGTTTTTAGCAGTGAGGGGAATACGATCGTAGAGTCGAACGTCGACGGCCTTGTCGTGATAGTTAGAGACCACTAGCCGGTATTCTAATTCGGTTTGACGATTTCCACCGCGAATGGTCTCCTCACGCGACAGCAACTCTCGACGCGTTCGCAATTGACGGTCTTCGCCGAAGCCAACAAACAGTTTCTGGCTAGCAGCCGTTGGTGCCAACACGGTGCGACCAACAAACTTTTCGTCCAAATAAGCATTCAAGGGTCCCGCAATCAGATTTCGACCGAGCGTGTTCTCAAATTCGGCTTCACGGTATGCAAAACTGCTCAGCAGTGGCGTGACGACGTTGTACAGCGTCCCTGTGAGCTGATCGGCAGTAATGGCGACCGTTTGTGGTTCAGGCTGTGAAACGAGGTCGATGCGGCCTTGGACAGGGTAAGTTTCATCCGCAATTTGTGAATCCGCGTCCGCTGCGATATCACGTTGCACCTGCGCAGCGGAGCGATACTCGTCGAGCTGTTTGTTGCCCGCTTCGGTATTTCGCAACAAGTCACGTTGCCAAACTGCGGGGTCTTGCCACGCCGGTATGTTCGTGGCAAACGAGCCGCCCGTCGACGAGGCCCCAAATTCGGATTGAGCTTCCGACGCGGCGGATGTTTTAATGCGAAGCGGAGTTAAAATAGGCACTGTGGATTGTGCATCGGGTCGCGAAGTCGCAAGCACCAATGCAACATCGTTCCAATCTTCGCCGCTTTCTTGATGAATTTCGCCATCGAATTGCAGACGGAATGTTGGCGCATCGTCACCGGCTGTGGTTGCACGAAGCGTGTAGCTTGGTTTCCACCCAACATCGCCGACAACATAGCCAAACCGCACCCAACCCCCTTGCGGGGAAACAACCGCAAGGAGTGCTTCGAAGCCGCGCTTGTCTTGCTTGGACAGGAGCCGTCCATATTCCAAGCGATTCGCGTCGATCTTCTTGCCAAGCGATTCGGTATCTCGCTGCATCCCGTGAAGCTCTGCGGCAAGTTTCCGTCGAGATTGCATCGTGAATTCGGCGAGCGATGTCACTGAATCGACATCCAGGGTGGCACGGTCGAGGTTTTGTTGCACTTTTTCGGATGAAAAGTTGACCAATTTCTCAATCGTCAACAAATCTTGTTCGATGACTGCCAACTTAGCCTCCATTGTGAATTGTTCGTCCAACAAACTTTGATGCTGTTGGTTGAGTCCGTCCAATTTCTCTCGTTTATCATCATCCACGATTCCGGCCGGCTGGATTCGCAATGAACGGACGGTGGTGGCTGAATCGGATTCCGCGGTTGCCGAACCGGAGATCAATCCGATCGGCAAATGTGGAACACGAATTTGCTGGACCTCATTGGAAGCAGGCAGTTGCATCTCACGAACCACGCGAGCCTCGTTATGGTAGAGCGTTACTGAATCGATCTTCGTGTACTGATCCGCCGATATTTCGGCACCGTGTGTTTGAGCGGGTGTAGAAGCAGCGACGACGACTGAAATGCCAAGCCCTACAGCGACCAGAAACCATTTTGTTCCAGGAATTGTTCGATTCATCATTGGGAAGTTCCTTTTGTAGCTTGTACCACGTTGTAATTTGCAACATGTGTATCGGATTTGCTCAGCCGATTGACGCCATCCACGACGAGAATGGCGTTCGACTAGGGCTCGATGCATTTGGAATGCCAATTGCTCCTATCGACCAAATAACATCGCAATAAGCAGGTCACAACTTCGAAAAGGCCACAACATGTCACGACACTCTTTTTCGTATCGCTTCTTGGACAAACCGTTGATGGTGCTATGTTTCGTTTGTGTTGCCAGCGATGGTCCGGCACAAAGCATTCTTCCAGCCGATGTCGTCACCAGCCTTCGCTATTCAAGTCGGACCTCGATCGCTGGACAATCGATTGCATCGTGGAGTGTTGATCCTTTGATGACGGACCAACAAGAACAAATCATCATGCGACACCTGAAGGAACCTTGTCCGTTCGACTGGAGCGCGGGCACAACGCTGCGAGACGTCCATCGCGACCTATTGACCCTGTTTCCCACTGTGATCGAAGACCGAGCATTGGAAGAACTCGGAATCCGCAGCGATGCCATTCTCGTACCGAAATTGGAATCGAATCCCAAAAGTCAAAAACGACCACCGGCAGCGGATCCCTTTGGTCAGCCGTCGAATGACCATGCTGATATTAGTGCCAGTGCTGCCAGCCGCACGAACGTCGTGACCACTACCGAGAGGGCGAACGCCGAAACGGTCACACCCTGGTGGCGTCGTAGCGCGCCGACAAAAATGGCGGCAAACCGAAACACCGCTGAAATCAGCACCGCAGCGCGCTTGATCTATCTGCTATCGCAACAAGAGTTGACGCTGAGTATTCGTTCAGGGCAGTTGATTCTCACCACCGTCGAGAGTGCCGAAGACGAGTTGCCCATACGCGTTTACGACGTCACTCCACTGATGGGGCCCAACATCCAACCAATGGCAACAAGCACGTACCCAAGCGTTTCTTATTCCGACGATCCGACCATCATCAGCATGATCACGCATATGGTGGACCCCGAGTCGTGGGAATACCTTGGTGGCGTTTCGACGATGGAGCTTTACCCGGCGCGTGGACGCCAATGGATGATTGTGGCTGCCAAAACGACGACACACTGGAAGATTGGGGCCTTACTGGACCGCTTGAACCGCTGAGTGGGCATGTCCGCTTGACGCTGAGACAAGGTGTGCCAAGCTGGTGGTTTTAACCATCATTCTTGAGGGAAACGGCATGGGATTAGGCGTCGCATTTCGAGCATTTTCAGCAGCTCTGTTCAATCAACAGACCGCCGACAAGCTCCGTAAAGTACTCGATGGGGACGATACGCGATCAGGGGAACCGAAATTGCCCGCCCCCGCCCAGCCCAAACCCAAAGCGATCGCCCCAACGAAAAAATCGGCTCGCAGTGAAGCGGTGACGTTGCTGTCAGCACTACAACGAGAATCACGGCTGATTGATTTGGTTCAAGAAGATTTAGCTAAATTCTCCGACGCACAAGTCGGCGCGGCTGCACGCCCTTGTCTGCTGCAATGTGCCTCGACTCTTGCGAGACTATTCGAGCTCAAACCGGTGGATGCATCCGGCGAAGGAGCCACGATCGAAGTCAGTGCCGATGAATCGGCGGCTCGATACCAATGGATCGGCGAAGGAACGTCCACTCAAGGAAAATTGGTTCATCACGGATGGGTCGCTTCCAAGGTCGAACTACCCCAGTGGACGGGTGATGACGCCGACGCCAATACCGTTGCCCCCGCACAAGTCCAACGCTCGTAAAAAAATCCAATATGAACGCTCGTTATTCAGTCGGCATTGATCTCGGAACCACCAACTCCGTCGTCGCCTACTCACCGCTATCGGACCAAACCGATTTGCAGCTGTTGATGATTCCGCAAATCGTCCAGCCTGGGCAAGTCGAATCCCTTGCTTCGCTGGCATCGTTCCTGTATTTGCCTCGCGAAGGCGAAATCGATTCGCTGCGCACCGAAATCGACGCTGATCCCGCCAGCGGCGTTGTCGGTGAGTATGCAAGAACCCAAGCAGCCGAGAATCCTCAGCGTGTGGTTGTGGCCGCTAAGAGTTGGCTTTGTCATAGTACCGTGGGCCGTACCGATGCAGTGCTGCCATGGCAATCACCGCCGGAAGTTCCCAAAGTATCCGCTTACGAATGTACTCAACGTTTTTTAGCTCACTTGGTCGCCGCATGGAACGAGCAACACACCGACGCGCCGCTACGCGATCAACAAGTGGTGTTGACGGTTCCTGCATCATTTGCACCTGCGGCTCGTGAACTGACACGCCAAGCGGCCATCGCAGCGGGTTTGCCCGAATCGTTTGTTCTGCTTGAAGAACCTCAAGCAGCCGTCTATCGATGGCTCGCGGCTCGGGGCGACCAATGGCGTGAATCGCTGAAGCCCGATGACGTGATGTTGGTCGTCGACGTCGGCGGTGGAACGACCGATTTAACTTTGGTTACCGTATCGCAACACGAGGGCGAATTGAATCTGCGCCGTTTGGCGGTTGGCAACCACCTATTGCTTGGCGGTGACAACATGGATTTGGCACTTGCCCATTTCGTGAGTGGGCGGTTCGCCGAGCAGGGCCACGATCTCGATCCGTGGCAAAGCATTTCTCTTTGGCACGCATGCCGCAATGCCAAAGAGCAACTGCTCGCACCGGATGGTCCTGAAACACAGACCATCTCGGTTCTGGGACGCGGCAGTTCACTGATTGGTGGCACCGTATCGACCGAAATTACCAAACAGGAAACGGCAAAGCTGATCGTCGAAGGCTTCTTTCCGAAATGTGGTGCAAGCGATCGCCCTCAAAGCAACGTTGCATCAGGTTTTCAAGACATCGGACTACCGTATGAATCCGATGCTGCGGTCACGAAACATGTCGCGACTTTCTTGGCAGATCAATCGGCCGAAGAATCCAATACCGTCTCGCCGACTCACGTCCTTTTCAACGGCGGCGTATTCCGTAGCGAGACGCTACGGTTGCGGATGCGTGAGACGATCGACGATTGGTGCCAAAACGCCCCACAAACCTTGGGTGGCCCCGAAGACTTAGACACGTCGGTCGCCATTGGTGCAGCCTATTACGGATGGAGCAAACAAAGCGGTGGGATTCGCATACGTGGCGGCACCGCTCGATCGTACTACGTTGGCATCGAAACGGCAGGCCTCGCGATCCCGGGCGTACCGCGTCCGCTGAGAGCAGTTTGTGTTGCCCCACGAGGCATGGAAGAAGGAACCGAATCAGAAGTCCCCGGCGAAGAGGTGGGCGTGATCGTGGGGACTCCGGCCCAGTTCCGTTTTTTCAGCTCGGCAATTCGCGCCGATGACACCGCCGGAACCAGGCTCGATCGATGGACAAAGGATGAACTCGTCGAAATTGAACCGGTGAGCGTTTGTTTGACATCGGAATCGGCAAGCGGCGAGTCTGCTTTCGTGCCCGTTCGCTTCGTGAGCCGCATCACTGAATTAGGGATGTTTGAACTGTGGTGCCATAGCACGCGTAGTGAGGACAAATGGAAGATGGAATTCAACGCTCGCGAAACATAACCCAGCTGTGCCTCAATCCAACCCTACCGCCGACGATCCCTCTAATGCACTTAGCCGCTATGTTGTCGGTGTCGATTTAGGCACCACCAATTGCGCGATGTGCTACGTCGATACCGACAATGCGGATTGGTCGGTCAAAACATTCAAGATTCCTCAATGGGTCGATTTTGGTCAACGTGAAACACGCGAAACGCTGCCGTCATTCCATTACGAATTGACATCCGATGAAAAGTCAGCAGGCCATCGTTTGCCTTGGCAGAAAAAGGGGACCGAGCATTGCGTCGGTGTACTTGCTCGCGATTCCGGCACGCGGCACCCCGGTCGTCGGGCTGCGTCGGCGAAAAGTTGGCTCAGCCACGAAGGGGTTGATCGAACGGCGGACTTGTTGCCTTGGCACGGCGATGCCGATGTCACTCGATTGTCGCCCGTCGAAGCATCCTCGCGGTACTTGGCCCATCTTCGTGCCGCTTGGGATCATGCGCACCCCGAATATCCGCTCAATGAACAAGATGTGGTCATCACGTTGCCCGCTTCGTTCGACGAAGTCGCTCGCGAATTGACCGTCACAGCCGCGAAACAGGCGGGGCTGCCACGCGTGTATCTGATCGAAGAACCGCAAGCGGCGTTTTATTCTTGGATCGATCGCCAAGGCGATGATTGGCACACGCAAGTCACGCCAGGCCAATTGATTTTGGTTTGTGATATCGGTGGCGGAACGACCGACTTGACGTTGATACGTGTACGCACCGCTGGTGAGAAAGGTGACCAAGTTCAATTTCATCGTGTCGCGGTTGGTCGGCATTTGATTCTCGGTGGCGACAACTTGGATTTGGCCGTCGCCCGACTAGCTGAATCAGAAATTACCGCCTCGGGATCGGTCGAATCGCTATCACCGGCCCAGTGGGATCGTTTGGTTCAGGTATCGCGATCGGTCAAAGAAGCGATGCTTGGCGATGATCGGCCTGATACTTACACAATCAATCTGCCATCGGAAGGATCACGCTTGATCGGCGGTTCGATTCAAATGCAATTGACGGCGGACCAGATCGACGAAGCCTTGTTGGAAGGTTTTTTTCCTAATGTCGACCTGAGTGACGAACCGACGCTCGGTGAAAGCGGGTTCCAAGAATTTGGTTTGCCATACGCAGCCGATGCCGCAATCACGCGGCACTTGGCGGCATTCTTACGCGAACATCGCCGCAGTGGATTAGAGGCTGATGAAAAGGACGCCGCAGATCGACCTGATTTGGTGTTATTCAACGGCGGCGTGATGGCCGCGCCAGCGATTCGGACGCGTATCGTCAATCGATTATCAGAATGGTTTGCCCAATCAACCGATGGCTCTACGGACTGGAAACCCATCGTTCTATCGTCGCCTCGATTGGACTTAGCGGTCGCACAAGGCGCTGCCTACTATGCGATGGTCCGCCGCGGACAAGGCGTTCGTATCGCGGCGAATTTGGGGCGTTCGTATTACATGCAAGTCACATCGGACCCGCCGCGTGGATTGTGCTTGATCCCAGGCAAGGCCGAAGCGGGACAACGATTCCGTGCCGATTCGCATCCACTGCGGTTAAAGATTGGCACACCGGTACAATTCCCGCTTTGGGTCAGCAGTACGCGGTTGGCCGATTCGGTGGGCGATTTGGTTCCAATTGATCGCACCGAAGCGTCACCTCTACCGCCGATTTGTACCGCATTGGTACAAGGCAAAAAACATGTCGATGCGGAAATCGAAGTGGTCATCGAAGCGGAATTGAGCGAGATCGGTACGATCGGATTATTTTGTGTCGATTCGGCGACAAACAAGCGATGGCGACTAGAATTTGACATTCGCAGCACCCTCGAAACCGATCGTGAAGCCCACCAAGGTTCTGGCGAAGCCGCTGGAATCGTCGACGCGGAAACGGCCGAAGCGTGCGGCCATGTGATCGCCAACGTATTTGGTGCTGTTCCGTCGGAGTCGCAACAAAAACCGGGCGTGATTGTCAAACAGCTGCAATCGGCGACGGAATTGCACCGTAACCAGTGGCCGCCATCACTCCTGCGTGATCAATGGCAATCGCTATTGGATCACCAAGAGGGACGTCGAAAGTCGGCACAACACGAAGCTCGTTGGTTGAACCTTGTTGGATTCTGTTTGCGGCCGGGTTACGGCGTTGCCGTCGACGATTGGCGGGTCGCACAAACTTGGCGAGCCGTCCACGGAAAATTGGCCTTTGCGGCCGCTTCGTCGCGAACCGAATCCATGATTCTATGGCGACGAATCGCAGGCGGATTGACCAGCGGTCAACAAGAACAATTAGCCGCACCGCTTATCAGCGCACTGAAAAACAAAACTCGACGGATCGAGGCTCATGAAGCGGCCGAAGTGTGGCGACTGCTAGGGTCAATGGAACGGTTGTCCGTCCGCGAAAAGATCGATCTTGGGCTGGTAGCTCTCGCGGCAGTGAAACAAAAAAAGAACAAAAAGATCCGGCCGGCATTATTGTGGGCACTCGGTCGAATCGGAAGTCGCCAACCGGCTTACGGCCCACTCAACGCCACCTTGCCTGTTGAAGAAGCGTCACGATGGGCAGGGGAGTTATTGGATTTTGCGAAAGAGAACGATCTTACCCAAAGCAAAAACATGTTGCTGTTATCGATCGTCCAAATGGCACGGCAAACGGGTGACCGATACCGCGACCTTTCGCAACCGCGGCGTGAAGCGATGGCAGTACAACTCGAACTACTTGACGCACCCGAGCACTACATAACGCTATTAACCAAAGGCGGCGCACTGCAAAGTGACGAAGAAGCGGTGATTTTTGGTGAATCATTGCCGCTCGGAATCCACCTCGTCCGATAGCCGGAATCCAACGTGTCGACTAAATCTGAGTCACGTCGTACATCCCGCCAAAGATTCTGATTGCCATCCGAAGGATCAAGAAAACAAGAATGGCGATAACGGAAAGCCAAATCAATCCCGTGGCGATCGCGGAGATGGTCCCAACGGCGACCTTGGCTTTTCCATCGTATTCGGTTGCCAGAATATCGATCGATTCGGCATCGGTCCCGGAAATTTCCGAGATTTCAACTCGCGTCAAAAATTCCTCCGGAAACAAATTGGTCGCCTTCAATGCACCGGCCAAGGTTTCACCACCTAGGATCGCGGCCTTCGCAGGCTCGGCTCCGCTGCGGTAATAGTCGCTATCGGTACTGTCGAGCGCAAGCTCAATGGAACGAATGGGATCAAGCCCCGCGTCGAGGGCCAGAGAAAGCGTCCAACAAAAACGCGACAATGTGATCGTTTGCAGCGCTGGCCCCATCACGGGAATCATGTAAAGAATCGGAATGATGTTTTGGACACCGCCGAGATTGCGAAAGAAAGCCCAAATCATCCCACCGATTATCAAGGCGACGATGGCGACATATCCCCAAAGTTTCAGGACGCCTGAGACTCCTTTCATACCAAAACCGAGCACGTCGAACATCTCGCCACCGGAGGCAGGCGTTAACGCGCCGAGTAACCAAATCAACAACGAGATCGCCATTAATCCGGCAAATAATTGGAGGCCGGGCCATGCGATCGAACCCAGGAACTTGCGGCGAAGCTGGATCCGATGTTGGTACAGCTGCGAGAGAGACAATAACGAGCGTTCGAGCCGCCCCGTCACCTCGCCCACGCGTGTCATCGCGATCATTAATGGTGGAAAAAATGGAGCCTCTTTTTCCATCGACTTGCTGAGAGACTCTCCCGATTTGGCCCCTTCGCCAAGGGAACGCATCGCGTTGCGTTGTCGATCGCTACCGTAGCCAGCTTCGCTCTTTAGCAAAACCAGAAGATCGGCTCCCGCTTTGATGCCTGTACCAAAGCGATAGCAAAAGCCTTGAGCGGCAGAGAGCTTCATTCGGCGAGAAAACACGCAGGACATGCCTTGAAAGAGGAGCGAAACAGGGGCCGCTTCCCAGTGTAGGAGAACTTGCCACGTTATGCAGCTTGGCTAGGCGACTTTTGCCTCGCAGGCTGACTCTTTTTCGCTTCGTTTCTGAAATCGGCCAGTATTTCGTCAAGCGTACGGAGTTGTTCGGCAGCAGTTTGCGATAAATCGATGAAGATCGTTTTTTTCATTCCGATCATACACCAAGTGGCCTGTTCCCCATCGAGCAGCTCGGTTCGAAGATGAAACCCAAGCTTTTTCGCTTCCGCCGAACGTCGCTTTAGACGCTCAACCACATTTTCTTCACTCTTCATCTGCTCGCGGGTGGTTCGGTCGCCACTGCGGAAAAATCTTGATGCATCGGCCACAGGAAGCCCCGTTCGGAAAAGGTGAAAAACGATTCAATCGGTACAGTTTGCCGTCTCTCTAGCCGGTTGCGCTGGCTGTGGCAAACTATGAGGGAACGATTGTTCCGGGTGTAGCAAATCCAACGGATTCGACGATAGATCAGGTAGAAACATCAAGCCCGCCGCTTCTCATTGTTCACCAACGACAAACCCCATACCGTCATACCATGCCATCGCCAATATCGGATTCGCACCACGTGGATTGCCCTGCTGGAACCAACTCAGCTCACGACAAAGATGCTGAAATTCAATACTTGCGTCGCGAGATGCGGAAACTGCAATCGCTTGCCACACTTGGGGAGTTGATGGGGACGGCGACGCACGAATTCAACAACGTGCTGATGACGATTTTGAATTACGCCAAATTGGGGATTCGCAACCGGGACGACGCCAGCCGCGACAAGGCACTCAGCAAGATTTTGGCCTCGACTGAGCGAGCCGCAAAGATCACCGGCACGATTCTGGCCCAGGCACGCAACCGTAGTGAATCGCTCGAACCAACCGATTTGGGTTCGATCATTGACGATTCGTTGGTGCTACTTGAGCGGGAAATGCGAAAATATCGCATTGTCATCGAAACGGACATTGCCGAGGAAACGCCGCATGCGATGGCCAGCGGTAACCAGATCCAAAGAGTACTTTTGAACCTCTTGATCAATGCCCGACAAGCGATGCCCGATGGCGGAACGATTTTGATTAAATTGCATCCTTCGGCTGAAAAAAGTTGGGTCGAATTGACCGTACGTGATTCAGGAAGCGGTATTCCAAGGGATCAATTGCCGCGCATCTTTGATTCGTTCTACACCACAAAGACGGGACCGGACGAATCAGGCAAAGGGGGAACTGGGCTTGGGTTGGCGGCATGCAAAGAAGTGATCGATGCGCATCACGGTCGCATCCGCGTCGAGAGTACCGTCGGTCGAGGAACCGCGTTCGTGATTCGGCTGCCCGTGGCCGATAAACAACAAGCGGCCGCCTAGTGGTTAACATTCAGCTGTGGTGACCCCCAACCAAATGCTTCGTCAACTTCGAGGATTGGGTTCGCCGTCATGGACGAGGCAATCGACCGTCCGCTGAATTGTTGGCCAAGGCTGGTTGAAACTTTGGCAATTGCCGAACGATGAATCTTGGCAACATCATGAGCACGCGATCGCTTTGTTGGTCATAAGCAATTCGAAAAACATCGCGTGTCTGGCCCGCCATCTTTTCGTGGATATTACTTAGAAACGCTTGTCGATTCTCACCAAGCGGCTCCGTCCATACGATCGCGGACAATCGGTCGTACGACGCCTCGGTACCGACCCACCAATAATGCTTGTCGACCGTTCGCACCTGAACTTCAAACGGAGCCAAGATTCGCTCGAACAACTGGCCTGCGTCATCTTTCGCATAGGTCATCATCAACTGTTCTGGCGACATTTGCCTGCGGTTTGCATCGAACCAATTCACCACGCACGTCGCTCCATTTTTCCGCGACACTCGCCGCAACAGTCCACCAATGGTGATCGGCGCATCGAGAGTGGGAACGGAGTCACCTCCGCTTAGCACCGGCCATTGTGATTGAGCTGCATCAGCCGGATGCGCCCAACGCAGAAAATGCGCGTCATCAATTTTCGGTTCGATCCCTCGCATTCGGCGAAGTGAATCGACGGCCAACAATTTCAATTGTTGCTCGGGCCGTAAATCACTGACGGGCAATTCCGTAGCATCCTCGCCGTCGGGCTCACTCAAAAATGTATTGACGACGGAGATTGCTGATGAACGACCTTCACCAAAATCGGCCATCTCCGTGATGGTGTCGCTGCGCTGTGAGAAAGCATCGTCGGCGACTGTTAAGACGATCAAAGATTCTTCGATTCGCATTTCGCCTTGAAACGACTCGCATATTTTCTCGACGTGTTCCTTCGCCGACAGGAAACCTCGCTCCGGCACGACTCGGTTGGCAATATCGTACCCTGCGATGTCAAGTGACACCCAATCGAGCTGAATCGGTACGCCCGTAATTTGACTTAACAGCAACACCATATCACCCAATGGATACCCCTTGGAATCGAACGCAAACGGTATCGCCAATGATCGCTTGGTGTTGATCGTCGGTGGAGGCGTTGCGATCATCATCGGATCGATCGATTCTTCGGCAGGTGCATCAAGCGCGACGGGTGCGAGTGTCGGCGGCGCCTCGATCGTCGGTTTGACTTCGTTGGCATCCCCGCCCAAATCGAGCAACTGTGTGAACTTCGCTAGCCCGGGCGGCAATTGTTGTAGGCTCGGACTTGGTGACTCGTTGTCGGTCGCCGGCGGTGTTTCAGGCGACGCAATCACCGGTGGCTGATTCATTGGCAGATCTGCATCCGATGCAAGCGGATCTTTCGGTAATAAATCAGCGGGAATGATCGAAGGTGGAAGCTTCTCGGTGGAGGGTGGAGTCTCCGTCGCGTCCGTGACCATCCCGTGCGTTTGGGGTGTTGTCAATTCACCTGCGTTAGGTTGGACATTGCCCGGGTCGCCATTACCCGGGTCGCCATTACCCGGGTCGCCATTACCCGCGTCGGGTTGAACTTCCACCACTTCGGGCGTTTCGGGAAGCAGCGCGACTGCCGTTGGATCGGTAGCGATACCTTTCCTTGAAATACCGTCTTCCCCCGTACCCCCCATCTCCCCTGGGTGAGTGTCATTCTCTGGACCAGCATCGGTGGCTACTTGGGCAGTATCATCCCCTTGGGCAATATCTGCTTTTGGATTTCTTGAACGCACAAACCAGACGAACACGACCGCAGCGGTCAGTAAACTGGCGATCGAAACGGCGACGACCAGTGCGATTTGCCGGGATTTCCGTGTTTGATCACTTTGCCAACCCTCACCGGCGATCGGTGGAGCCACATCTTCGATCGTCTCGGCGGCGACAATTTCGGCACCCTGGAACGCGGTAGGCGGCACGTGTGAGTCCGCCGTGTTGTCCGGTGAATCGATGTCGACCGCTGACATTGCATCGCGAGTGATTTGTTCACTATCAACATTCGAATTACCGACGGCAACTTGTCCAGCCGCCGCAGGCAGCGAACCATCCACCTCGCCGCTGGGCGGTTGAATTTGCACCATTGACCCGCATTTTGGGCAACTTGTGATCGTACCCACCAATGACGGGTCGGACACCCGCAGCCGACTTGAACAGGTCAAACACTCGACAGAAAATGGTTGGAACGACAACGGCAACCCTTTATGGTAACGCGAGTGTGCTCAGCACGGCAAAAAGACGACACTCTCTATCATGATTGTTCTCGTACGCTGAACCAAGAGGACTTTTTACTCATTGACCCGAGACTACTGTATTCTAACGTACGATTCCATCCTCTCCCCACAGCAAGTTTATGACCTCGACACCGCTGCAAGACCAACGTGATTCAGTATTTTCACTATCAACGCTCCCTGCTGACCTGCTTTCGGGGTCGGTTGTGTTCCTGGTCGCCCTTCCATTGTGCCTGGGCATCGCCTTGGCTTCAGGCGCGCCGTTGTTCTCGGGACTCGTCACCGGAATTCTCGGTGGCGTGGTCGTGGGCATGCTCAGTGGCTCGCATACCAGCGTCAGCGGTCCGGCGGCCGGGTTGACCGCGATCGTTGCAGCCCAAATCGCGATCCTTGGTTCCTTTGAAGCGTTCTTGTTAGCCGTTTTGATTGCCGGGCTGATGCAAATTGGACTTGGAATCGCTCGCGCCGGTGCGCTGTCGGCGTTTTTTCCTTCGAGTGTCATCAAGGGCCTTTTAGCGGCGATCGGTGTGACGCTTATTCTGAAACAAATTCCACATCTCGTGGGCCATGACACGGACCCGGAAGGAGACTTGGCGTTTTCTCAAGTCGACAATGAAAACACGTTTTCGGAATTCGTCTCGATGATAGGTGATATTCACCTTGGCGCACTCGTTGTCGGAATCGTGTCGCTCGCCATTTTGCTGTTTTGGGAAAAATATAAACCACTCAAAAATTCCCGTGTTCCGGCGCCGCTCGTGGTGGTTGTGTTGGGTGTCGTATTAAACCTATTGTTCAAACGTATCGGAGGCCCTTGGGCAATTGGTGTTTCCCACTTGGTTCAAATCCCGATCGCGGAGTCGATGAGTGAGTTAACTGGTTTTCTGATGTTGCCGGACTTCTCTCAGATATTGAATCCTGCGGTTTATTTCGCGGCCGTAACGATCGCCATTGTCGCCTCGCTCGAAACACTGCTGAACCTCGAAGCGGTTGACAAGCTTGACACACAGCGCCGCAACTCACCTCCCAGCCGCGAATTGCTCGCACAAGGAGTCGGCAATGTTGTCGCGGGATTGATAGGCGGCTTACCAATGACGTCGGTCATTATCCGTGGTAGCGTGAATGTCAACTCAGGATCAAAAACCAAGATGTCCGCTATTTTCCATGGCATCTTGCTGGCGGTTTGCGTGATCCTGCTTCCCGTCTATATGAACATGATCCCCCTGTCCGCATTGGCGGCCATTCTGTTTGCGACCGGCTTGAAGCTTGCCAGCCCCACGTTGTTTCGACAAATGTGGAGCGAGGGCCGTTACCAATTCCTACCGTTCATTATTACGGTTGTTGCGATCGTCTTTACTGATTTGCTCGTCGGTATTCTGATCGGACTTGGCATCAGTTTGCTGTTTATCCTCAACAGTAACTTGCGACGTCCGATTCGACGGATTGTCGAAACCCACGTCGACGGAGACATCATGCATATTGAATTGGCCAATCAAGTGAGTTTCCTAAATCGTGCCGCACTCGACAAAGTCTTTAGTGAAGCGCCGCGCGGCAGCCATGTCCTGATTGACGCATCCGAAACGGATTATATCGATCCGGATGTGCTCAGTTTGATCCGAGACTTCAAAGCCACAACGGCTGACGTCCACGGTGTGAAAGTGAGCTTAAAAGGATTTCGCACGAAGTATCAGCTTCATGATGAAATCCAATTTGCAGACTATTCCACCCGTGAACTACAGGACCGAGTCACACCGGAACAAGTGCTGGATTTTTTACGAGAAGGGAATCGACGTTTTCGCACCGGCCAACGACTGACTCGCGACTTCGGCCGCCAACTTGAAGCGACCAAGGAAGGACAAAGCCCGTTAGCAGTGATCCTCAGTTGTATCGATTCGCGAGTACCGGCTGAATTGATTCTTGATCTTGGACTCGGTGACATATTTAGCGTTCGTGTCGCGGGAAATGTGATCGGCACCAAGTCGCTCGGAAGCATTGAATACGGCGCGACGGTGGCCGGTGCGAAATTGATACTTGTCCTGGGTCACACTCGATGTGGCGCCGTTACCTCCGCAGTCAAACTACTCTGTGACAATCAAGACACCGAGCAGGCCACGGGGTGTTCGCATCTGCACGCCATCATCTCCGAAATCGAACCTTGCTTAGATCGAGAAAAATGCTGGATACCGAAGCAACAAGACGAAGAGCAGACCAAGAGCCTTATTGACGACGTCGCAAAACGAAACGTGATGCATACCGTTTCGGCAATCATCGAGCGAAGCCCAGGAATCCGCCAAGCCGTTGAGGCGGGACGCCTAATGGTCGCCGGAGCGATGTATGATGTCGTCACGGGGAACATCGATTTCCTCAATGATGTAGAATAGGGCGAGTTAGGTGCTATCTACATTGAGCTGGCCAACGTATTGGGCGGCTTATGCCTAGCCACCAACAACTCCCCTTTAGGCTTTTCAAAATGAAACGTCAAATCGTCCGCTGTCTTGCATCTCGTCGGTACTCCCAATGGACACTGCGGTATTCCCAATGGACACTGCGGCCCACGGTGGTTTTGATCGCAGCGTTATTTGTTGCACATTGTTTTGTCGTTGATAGTTATGCAGCAGTAACTTCACCACCGAATGTTGTCGTCATCTTCATCGATGACATGGGATACGCGGACATCAATCCATTTGGTGGAACCAAGTATCCGACGCCTCACTTGGACGCGATGGCTGCCAATGGTCGAACATTTACCGACTTTGTCGTCTCGTCCGCCGTTTGTTCCGCGTCGCGATCAGCACTGCTGACCGGCTGTTATCACCGACGCATCGGCATCTCGGGTGCGCTTGGCCCTAAGTCCAACATCGGCATCAATGCGGACGAGACGACGTTGGCCGAAGTATGTCGATCCAAGGGCTACTCGACAGCCATCTTTGGGAAATGGCATCTTGGGCATCATCCCAAATTCTTGCCAACCCAGCACGGATTTGATGTGTTCTATGGCATCCCCTACAGCAACGATATGTGGCCACTGCACCCGGATTACTTAGCTCGCCGAGCGAAGAACCCAAACACCAAATCGCCATGGCCTGATTTGCCAATGATCTCGTCGACCCGCGATCATGGGTACGAAATTGTCAATGACAATGTCCAGCCGTCCGACCAAGAACAAATGACGCGCCAATTTACCGAAAAAGCGGTCGAATTTATTCACCAGAACGACGATCATCCTTTCTTCTTGTATTTGCCTCATCCGATGGTCCATGTACCGCTGTACGTTTCGGAAACCTTTCGCGGAAAGAGTGGACAAGGCTTGTTTGGCGACGTTGTGATGGAAGTCGATTGGTCAGTCGGCCAAGTGGTTCAAGCGATCGAAGACATCGGAGCGACTGAAAATACGATCGTCGTCTTCACAAGCGACAACGGCCCATGGTTGTCTTATGGAACACATGCAGGCCACGCAACGCCACTGCGTGAAGGAAAAGGAACCATGTTCGAAGGAGGTTACCGCGAGCCAACCATCATGCAGTGGAAAGGCAAAATCCCTGCAGGCACGACTTGCGACAAACTCTGTAGCACGATCGATCTATTGCCAACGGTCGCAAAATTAATCGGAGCCGAGTTACCCGAAAAGAAAATCGACGGAAAGGATATCCGCCCATTGTTGTTCGGGGAACAGGATGCGGTTTCCCCTCATGATGCCTTTTGGTGCTATTACAAAGGGGGGGAATTGCAAGCAGTACGGAGCGAGCGATTTAAACTAATGTTCCCGCACGCCTACCGAACTTTGGATGGTCGTGAGGGTCGATCCGATGGTCTACCGATTTCATACAAAATGAACAAAACGGCTTTGTCCTTGTTCGATCTCGACAACGACATATCGGAAACAACGGATGTGAAAGAAAAATACCCGGAGGTTGTCAAGGAATTGATGGCTGCTGCCGAACAAGCTCGCAAGGAACTCGGCGACAAACTAACCAAGCGAACCGGAAGCGAGCTCCGTGCCCCAGGGAAGATGGCCGAGGGCGACGAATCAATGGCTCTGAATTGGTGAGCCGTCTTTTTGGTTCTTGTCGAACCCGATCAAATCGGTCGTGGTGATCCGCAATAGAATGTTCGAGGACACCACCACGACGCATTCCGGTCGAACCTTAAGCTACCTTCTCGGCTAGCTTTCGCTGGAATTCGAGTTCGTCGACCGCGGCGCACAAATGCTCCACACCAATCGCTCGCATGGCCGAGTTATCGGCGCGGCGACGGTGTCGTCGTGAACCTCGCTCGTAAGCCTTTTGTAACGCAATTTGGCCGTACGGGCCGCTGTCACCCGGCCGGGTCGCGCCGTACAAACCAATCGTAGGCGTTCCAACTGCGACCGCCATATGCAATGGCCCGGTATCACCACTGATGAACAGGTCGGATGTACTGATCAATGCGGCTAAGTGATGCAGGTCAGTATCCGGTGCGAGAATCGCTGCACCGTCCGCTCGCGCCACTATCTGATTAGCCATTTTCTTTTCGTCGGGTGTTCCCCAAACCACGGCACTTTTCAAGTCGTAACGATCGCGAAGGTATTTGGCTGTCGAAGCAAACCGATCGGTTTCCCATAATTTGGATGCCCAAGTTCCGCCAGGATTCAGGACAGCCAACCGTGGATGCTTGACCATTCGTCGCCACCGGTTTGCCCATAAAATGGATGCGTCGGAAATCGGCAAATCCCATTGCACGCCTGGCGAATGAATCCCAAGAGGTGAAAGGAGTTCTAGAGATCGATCGGTTAAATGCCGAAACGCAGGCGCCACTCGGACATTATTAAAGCATCGGCTCAGCTCACCGCCATGCGAACCCGCGTACCCGATCCGCTGTGATGCCCCCGCAATCCAACCAGCCAACGCCGACTTGGTGTTTCCTTGGCAGTCGATCGAAATATCGAATTCATGGCCACGCAATTTCGCCCGGGCGTCACGAATTCCCGATGGAGAAGTGAACCATTTTCGCTCGAGTTCGATCACAGCGTCGAGCGTCCGGTGACCGCGCACCATCGGTGCCGATTTCTTCTCGACCACCCAACCGATGTAGGCATCGGGGAACTCGCGCCGCAGTGCACAGGCAACCGGGAGCGTCAAAATCGCATCACCAATCGCACTCATGCGAGAAATTAGAATTCGGAGACCTGACCGATTGATTGACGGCACGGTTGACGATTCTGGGGCATTTGACATTCTTGCGATCCTTCGCCTGAGAAACTCGGTTCGTTGTGCGAGTCTAATCCTTCAACCCTCTCCAATGCCAGAGTGATCCCCGCATCGTGAAACCGACGGCGGAAATAACCCACTTCCAGCTTTCGGACTGGTTAAAAAGCTCGCATAGAGTGCTAGAATACGGCGAACCGCAGAAAAGAAGAGATGCAAGTTTGATATCATTTCAGGTTGCTTATTTTGAAATGGAGCCGAATTTGCAGCGTTTGAACCAGTCGGTTTCCCTCGCTTCCTATGCCTCCTATTGATGAATCTTCATGAAAATCCCATCACTGCTGATCCCTCTTATGTTTATTTTCACCACCAACGCATCGCTACCGGTCGAAGTACGTGGCGACGAAGGCATGTTCCTATTCAATGAGTTACCAACCGAACGACTCAAGCAGCGGCATGATTTTGATGCGACTTCTGCCTGGGCTGATGAACTTCGTTTAGCATCGGTTCGATTTAATGTTGGTGGTTCGGGCTCCTTCATTTCCAGCGATGGGTTAGTACTGACCAACCATCATGTCGCTAGCGACACGCTCCACAAACTCAGCACACCTGAGATGAACCTGATTGAAAACGGCTACTTGGCCAAGACGCTCGACGAGGAACTCAAGGCACCCGACTTGGAATTGAATCAACTTGTGGCAATCGAAAACGTCACGGAGCGGGTCAATGGGGCCGTTGCGGCGGACGCGACAAGCGAAGATGCCGTCAAACAGCGTCGCGCGGTGATCGCAACGATCGAAGCAGAATCGTTCGATGAAACGGGATTGCGAAGCAATGTGGTGACTCTCTTTGGCGGTGCCCAATACCACCTTTACCGCTACAAAAAATACACCGATGTGCGATTGGTTTGGGCACCGGAAACCGAAGCAGCATTCTTTGGCGGAGACGCCGACAATTTTGAGTATCCGCGTTACAACCTCGATGCGTCGATCATGCGAGTATACGAGGATGGCAAACCGGCCAAGTTGGATCATTTCTTGCGTTGGTGCCAAGACCCGCTGGCCGACGGCGACCTTGTGTTTGTCAGTGGAAATCCCGGCCGGACCCAGCGAATCTTTACCGTCGACGCATTGAAGTTTTTGCGAGATGACCGGATTCCCTACACGCTCGACTATTTGCGTCGTAAAGAAATTTTGATGCAGCAATTTGGGCTCGAAGGGACCGAACAAGCACGACGTGCTCGCGATGAATTGTTTGGCATCCAAAACGCTCGAAAAGCTTACACCGGAATGCTAGGTGGGCTGCAAGATCCGCAAACCTTTGTCGCCAAACGAGGTCGCGAAGACCGGCTTTTGAGCGATTTGAAAAAGGATCCTGAAATGGCGGATCTGGTATCGGCCTGGGCCGACATCAAAGCGATTCAAGATGACAAACGCGAAATGCTCGATCAATCAGTCAGTTTGCGTAGCACCCTGTTTGATCTCGCTCTTCAGATTGTGTTGCTCACTCGTGAAGACTTGAAGCCGAACGAAGAGCGACTTCGCGAATTCACGGACTCGTCACGCGAATCCTTGATGCAAGAACTGCTAAGCACCGCACCAATCTATCGCGACTTAGAACAAGTCAAATTGGCGGACGAGATTTCGCGACAGATTGTCTTGCGAGGTGCCGACAATAGCCTCGTACAGGAAATCCTTACTGGGAAAGGTCCACGGGAACGAGCAGCAGCGTTGATTGAGGGAACCAAACTTGATGACGTCGACTACCGCAGTGAATTGATCGATGGCGGTCATGACGCGGTGTTCGGAAGCAAAGACCCGATCGTCGTGCTGGCTCGAACCTTGGAACCAGAGTATCGTCGTCTTCGCGAAAAGAACGAACAGATCCGAGAGCGTGAGCGACAGGCTTACGCAAAAGTCGCTAAGGCAATTACGGCGATCGAAGGGACCAGCGGATATCCCGATGCGACGTTCACGCTGCGATTAGCCTTTGGGACCGTGAAAGGGTACAACGAAGACGGAAAGTCGATTGATCCAACCACGAACTTCGCCGGTGCTTACGATCATGCCAAAGCACACCAAGGGCAGCCTGATTTTGATTTGCCACCGTCTTGGATGAAAGCAAAAGCAGAAGTCAATTTGGATACCCAACTGAACTTCGTTTGTACGGCTGACATCATCGGTGGCAACAGTGGATCGCCTGTGGTCAACCGCAAAGGCGAATTGGTTGGATTGATCTTTGATGGAAACATTCAAAGTCTAACGAGCGACTATCTTTACAGCGACGACCAGGCTCGGGCGGTCAGCGTTTCAGGCGTCGGCATCCTCGAAGCACTGCGATCAATCTACAATGCAAAAGATCTAGCCGAATCGATTGGAAAGTAGATTTAGCGAGGGATTTTTTACGCATCGTTGTTGTTTTTACGCTTGTCAGTTGCTTCGACTTGGTTGGCCTATCAGCTGACGTTGACGTCGGCGATTTCGGTGCCATAGCGGATGGCGTTACGAACGACACCGTGGCGATCAAGTGGTTCTGCAACAGGAAAGGCGGTTGCCGAAGCCACCGCGCAATGACGGCGAACGTGCTTGGCAGCGAGCCCCATTCAGGCTTGCTCGCTGCGATTGAGCACGAGCCTTTTGCCGCGGTGTCACGAGCGACCCGTTTTCAGCTACGTTGCGGAGAATTCCAGTAGCCGTCGAGGTGCGGTTTGGCAAGGTACTTTCGACCCCAGGTCAACAAACCGAGCTTGACCAGTACCCAAACGACATAGAAAACCAGCCCGACATAGGTCATGATCGAAGCGAATTGGGCCATTGCTTCACCGCCACCCGGACCAGCAGCGGTCGACTGAAAATAGGCTTGGTTGATCGGGATGATTTCGACCTGCATAAAACCGTTGAGGATTAGTCGAACGAATTCCCAGATGATCATGAACAAAAAGGTACGGCGAAGCAGTTGTCGGCTCCACGGCTTTCTCATGAACAAACCACCTCCGCCCGTAACCATCATCGCGGTGAGTACCATTCCGGCGACTGCGATGAGGCAATTTGGAATCGCGTACCTTGAAACTACATCAAACATCTCTTTCTGCATCGCCGCTTGTGAGCCCTGAAACGGACCTCCCTGGCTGAACAAATCCGAAATGAACGGTGCGGCCACGGTTTGAATGATGACACTAAACGACGACATGAAACCAAGTGCGCCACCAAGAATGCTTAATACACCGACAACGGTCACGCCAAGCGGTCGCAGCATCGGACCATCCGATGTGACGATCGGTTGTGATTCGTGCGCCGCAATCGTATTGGAAGATTCCATGAGTTGTCTCAAATGGGTTAAGGTCGCGACAAATAAGCACTCTGAACATCGCGTGCCGAGTGACCTTGGTCGACAAAACGAAACGCTTCGACCACGGGTCCGTTGAGCAGCACAATGAGTCCATAGATGACTAACGCCAATTGCGTTGGTAAACAATAGCAGGTGAACGCGGTGAGTAGTCCGGCACAAAGCACCACCATACTGAGCATACGGTTTCGAAACTGAGTCGTGCGAAAACCACAATAGACGGTTGCAGCCCCAAGGGCGAAGATCAACGTCCCCAAAATGCTACCGCCGATCATCATCATCGGTCCAAATTCGGGGGGCATTGGCGTTGGGGCATTTCCCCCTTGTGCCGCCGCTTGCTGCTGCATCGCTTCAAGCATGCTAGGCATAAAAAACGCATAAAATGCAATCCCAACGGCCATCAATGCCATCAAGATGCCTTGCACGATCATCAAGACGCCCAAGATCTGAACTTGACCTACCATGCCTCGCGAAACAACATCGGAAAGGTTTCCTGGGCTGCTGCTGACAACCACCGATGGGTCCTGTGCAGGCGAGTAAGGGTTCTGCGAATTCGGGCTTTCCGAGTCGCCTGGATCGAAAGGATTGTCGGTGCTCATTTATCGTTATCTCGCCACGAAGTTCAAAAACCGATGACTATCAATGCGTTCGCGGCAAGTCAGTATACCGCCAACCGTCTTTCGTAGCGAATCGGCACAGCAGACACAGCAGACACAGCAGACACAGCAGACACAGCAGACACAGCAGACACAGCAGACACAGC